>NZ_BAAGAJ010000002.1:0-4800000 GCF_047159535.1 Krasilnikovia sp. MM14-A1259 | reverse complement strand
CCATCATCGTCAACTACAGCCAGTTCGCCGCGGAGCAGATCTCCCCCGACAACGAGGCACGCGACGACATCGCGCGGGTCCGCCGGGCCGCCGAACGCGCCAGCCGTCTCACCCAACAGCTGCTGGTCTTCGCCCGCAGTGAACGGACCGAGCCCGCCATCATCGACCTCAACGACGTCGTCCGCGAGGCCACCGATCTGTTCTCCCGCACCATGGGCGGCCACATCCAGCTCGTCACCCGGGCGGCCGACACCCCGACCACGATCATCGCGGACCGCAGCAGCATCGACCAGGTCATACTCAATCTCGTCATCAACTCCCGCGACGCCATGCCCGACGGCGGTGTGCTGGTGATGGAGGTCGACCACGTCGAGATCGGCCCGGACGAGGTCGGGTACCAGCCGCCGCCGCTGCCCGGCCGATACATCCGGCTGACCGTCAACGACACCGGCACCGGCATGCCCCCCGAGGTGGCCAACCGGGTTTTCGAGCCGTTCTTCACCACCAAGGCGAAGCACGAGGGCACCGGGCTCGGGCTGGCCACCGTGTACGGCATCGTCACCGACGCCGGGGGCAGCATTCGGATCGTCTCCGAGCTCCAGGTGGGCACGACGTTCTCGCTGCTGTTCCCGGCCGCCGAGGTGTCCGACCATCCGGCCGACACGGACGCGTCCGGACCCGCGAGCTCGGGCAACGGCGAACGCGTGCTCGTGGTCGACGACGACGAGACCGTCCGCGAACTCATGGTGCGCATCCTCGACCGCAACGGGTACAAGCCCGTGTCGGCCGCCGATCCGGAGTCCGCGCTGATCCTGGCCGAGGAGCCGTTCGACCTGCTCCTCACGGACGTGCTGATGCCGCAGATGTCGGGGCCGGAGCTGGCGGAGCGCTTCAAGCTGCGACAGCCGGACGTCCCGGTGCTGTTCGTGTCCGGCTACACCGACGGGCACGCCGGGGTGAAGCGCGCGGCCGGCGGGCTGCTGCTGCACAAGCCGTTCACCACCGAGAGCCTGCTGGGCAGTGTGCGGGACGCGCTCGCCGGCGTACCGAGCCACCACTGAAACGCCCTTCACTAAGCTGGGCGCATGCCGGGAACCCCGCCGACCCGATTCGTCTACCTCGGTCCCGAGGGCACCTTCACCGAGCAGGCGCTGCGTACGATTCCCGCCGCGGAGCGCGGCACCCGGACCCCGGCGCGCAGCGTCCCGGAGGCGCTCGACGCGGTGCGGGCCGGGGAGGCCGACGCCGCGCTCGTGCCGCTGGAAAACTCGGTGGGCGGGGCCGTGCCGGTCACGCTCGACGAACTGGCCACCGGCAGCCCGCTGGTGATCACCCGGGAGATCGTTCTGCCGGTGGAGTTCCAGCTCGCGGCGGCGCGGCTGATCCCGCTGCACGAGATCCGTACGGTCGCGGCGCACCCGCAGGCGTCCGCCCAATGCCGCGCGTTCCTGCGTACCCATCTGCCCGACGCCGGCGTCGTCGACGTGCTGTCCAACGCGGCCGCCGCGGTCAGCGCCGCGGCGGGTGAGTGTGACGCCGCGATCTGCGCCCCGATCGGCGCGCCCCGGCACCGGCTGACCGTGCTCGCTGACAAGATCGCCGACCGGCCGGACGCGGTCACCCGGTTCGCTCTGGTGTCCCGGCCCGCCCCGCCCGGCGCCCCCACCGGCGACGACATCACCTCACTGGCGGTCTCGATCGCCCACGACCGGGTCGGCGCGCTGCTGTCCGTACTCACCGAGCTGGCCGTCCGTGGCATCAACCTGAGCCGCATCGAGTCCCGCCCGACCGGCGAGCAGCTCGGCATCTACGTGTTCTTCCTCGACTGCACCGGGCACGTCGCCGAGGCGCGGCTGGGCGAGGCCCTGCAGGGCCTGCGCAGGATCTGCGCCGACGTACGTTTCCTCGGCAGCTACCCGCGGCATCGATGGTCGTCCGCCGCACCGGAGCCGCCACCGGTCACCCAGGCCGGGCTGTCCAATCACGACTTCGCCGACAGCGCGGCCTGGTTGGCCCGCCTCCGCTCCGGGGAACCAGCCTGAGGCTGCGCGGTCGTCAAGTTCCGCCCGGCGCGCCGGGCACGAAACACCCCGCCCGCGGCGTTCCGGAGAACACCACGAGCGGGGTGGATGGAATCGTCAGCCGAGCAGGCCGCCCAGCAGGCCGCCCTGCTGCTGCTGGCCCTGAGCGGCGCCGGCGAGGCCACCGGCGGGCTCCTCGGACGGCTGGACCACGACGAAGCCCTGGCCCGCGAAGCTCATCGTGAACCGCTCGCCGGTGCTACGGCCCAGCAGCGTGCCGAGGCCGAGCTGCTCCGCGCGGTGGTAGCCGGTCTGCAGGTTCGCCGACCAGCAGATCGCGGCCTGCGGGTCCACGTACGTGGGCTGGTCCACGCTCAGCACGACCGGGGTGCCCTTGGTGGTGACGGCGATCCGGCCGTGCCCGGAGAAGACGCAGTTGAACAGGCCCGCGTTGGACATCATGCCGGCGCCCTGCACCATCTTGATGTCGTACTGCAGGGACGAGTCGAACGCGAGCACGTTGGCGCCGTTGATCGACAGGTGGTCGCCGGGCTCCAGGTCGATGAGGTGGATGTCGGCGGCGCGCTCGGCCAGGAACACGTCACCGCGCCCGCTCACCCGCATCAGCGGTACGCCCTCGCCGGTCAGCTTCTGCTTGAGGAACTTGCCGAGGCCGCCCGAGCCGAGCGCCTCGAACTGGACCTGCCCCTGGTACGCGACCATCGACCCGGTACGGGCCATGAACTCGCCGTTCAGCTCCGCCTTGAGCAGTTTCGAGTTCTGCAGGCGCAGACCGGGCTGGGCCGACTCCTTCTCGAGGTTGTCCGCCGAGAACAGGTCACTGCGCATTTGGGGGGCCCTCCTGATGTTGGTGTGCGACCCAGCGTAGAAGCAGGTCACAACACCGTCACCGGCCGTTCAGCCCCAACCCAGCTCATGCAGGCGGTGGTCGTCGATGCCGAAATGGTGCGCGATTTCGTGCACGACCGTGATCGCCACCTCGTCGATGACGTCCGTTTCCGAGTCGCAGACGTTCAGGGTCGGGCGGCGGTAGATCGTGATCCGATCCGGCAGGACGCCGGCGTAATCCCAGCCGCGCTCGGTGAGCGCGTGTCCCTCGTACAGGCCGAGCAGGTCCTCGGCGCCGTCCGGGGGTGCGTCCTCGACCAGGATCACCACGTTGTCCATGAGGTTGAGCAGCTCGACCGGGACCTCGTCGAGCGCCTGACCGACCAGCTCCTCGAAGCGTTCACGGCTCATCTCGACGGGCACAGCGCCCATTGTGCGTCATCCGGGCACACACGGACACGATCGGCGCGGCCGGTGCGGTCGGGTGTCCGACAGCCGCACCGGCCGGTCGCCGGATCAGGACAGCGTGGCGTTGAGGCTGATCTCGGCGCCGGGGGAGAGCAGGCGCGAGATCGGGCAGTTCTCCTTGGCCCCGAGGGCGATCTTCTGGAACGTGCCGTCGTCGATACCCGGCACGTCGCCGACCGTCTCCAGGTCGATCCGGGTGACCGTCATGCCGGCGTCCGTCTTGTCCAGGTGGACCTTGGCGGTCGTCTCGACCGAGGTGGGCGTGAAACCCGCGTCGGCAAGGCCTTTGGAGAACGCCATGGAGAAGCATCCGGCGTGCGCGGCGCCGATCAGCTCCTCGGGGTTCGTCCCCGCGCCCTCCTCGAACCGCGACGCGAAGGAGTAGTTGCCGGACAGGCCACCCTTGCCGGTCTTGATCGTTCCGGTGCCTTCGGTGAGGTTGCCGGACCAGCGGGCTGATGCAGTGCGAATAGGCATGTACCAGACGCTAGTCCATTCCGGTGTGCTGGCCGCCGAGGCCGGGGCCGGGCCATGATGGATCTCATGTCGTCGGAGCCGCAGCCGGGGGTCGTCGAGTTCGGCCCGGACGGCACCGCCGTGCCGGGGCGCCGTCGCCGGCACCTCACGGACTGGGCCGCCGGTCTGGTCGCCGACCGTCGACTCGTGCCGTTGGCCGCCGCGCTCGGCGGCGTCGCCCTGTTCGCGTCGCTGATGTCCGAGTGGCAGGTCACCGCGGTGGACGCCACGGTCTTCGGGGACGGCCAGGTGGGCGCCAAGCCGGTGCCCGCGACGGTGGCGGACCTGGGCGCGTGGGGCGGCGGCTACCTCGCCGGGCTGTTCCCGCTCGGCGCCGCCGTCGCTCTCGTGCTGTTCGGGCCGCGTCCCGGCCGCCGGTACGCCCGTCTGGCCGGGCTCAGCGCCGCCGGCATTCTGCTGGCTCTGCTCGCCGGTGTGGCGGCTCACCTGCGCCACGCGAGCGGGGTCCTCGGGCCGGTCTTCACGGTCCAGCTCGGCGACGACCAGATGCATCTCACGTACGGGCGGGGAATCTGGTGCGCGCTGTTCGGGGTCGCGGCGGTCGCGCTCGCCCTGTACCTCGCGGGCCGGCACCTCGACCCGGCCGGGCAGCCGGAACCGGGCCCCGCCGAAGCCGAACCGGCCGCCCCCGCGGTGTGGTCGTGGCGGCGGCCCCGCGCCGGCGAGGAGGTCGACGGCCCACCGGACGCGCCGATCGGCCTGACGGTGACGGCCGCCCAGCCGCTCCCGCCCGGTGCGGCGGAACGCGACGAGCCGACCTGATCGGGACAGCGGGCGATATAGGGCTGAACGCGTGCCGGGGCCGCCGGTAGGCTCACCTATCGTGATTGACCTGCGTCTGCTCCGCGAGGACCCTGAGCCGTTCCGAGCCAGCCAGCGCCTGCGCGGCGAGCCCGCCACCGCGGTGGACGACCTGCTGCGCGCCGACGAGGAGCGCCGGGCCGCCACCCAACGTTTCGAGGCGGTCCGGGCGGAGCAGAACTCCCTGGGCAAGCAGGTGGCGAAGGCCGCCGGCGACGAGCGGGCCGCGCTGCTCGCCCGTACGAAGGAACTGGCCGCGGAGGTGAAGACGGCCGAGGCCGCCGCGACCGACGCCAACCAGGCGCTGCGCCGGGCGCAGATGGCCGTGCCCAACCTGGTGGAGGACGGCGTGCCGCCCGGCGGCGAGGACGACTTCGTGGTGCTGCGCGAGGTCGGGCAGATCCCGGACCTCCCCGAGCCCAAGGACCACCTGGAGCTCGGCGAGGGACTGCGGGCGATCGACACCGAGCGCGGGGCGAAGGTGTCGGGTTCGCGGTTCTACTACCTGACCGGGGTGGGTGCGCTGCTGCAGCTCGCGCTGCTGCAGATGGCCATCCAGCAGGCGGTCGAGCACGGCTTCACACCGTCGATCACCCCGGTGCTGGTCAAGCCCGAATCGATGGAGGGTACGGGCTTCCTCGGCGCCCACGCGAGCGAGATCTACCGGCTGGAGGCCGACGACCTGTACCTCGTGGGCACCTCGGAGGTGGCGCTCGCGGCGTACCACTCGAACGAGATCCTGGATCTGGACGGCCCGCAGCGGTATGCGGGCTGGTCGTCGTGTTTCCGGCGGGAGGCCGGGTCGCACGGCCGGGACGTGCGCGGCATCCTGCGGGTGCACCAGTTCGACAAGGTCGAGATGTTCTCGTTCTGCCGCCCAGAGGACGCGCAGGCGGAGCATCTGAAGCTGCTGGCGATGGAGGAGGAGATGCTCGCCAAGGTCGAGATCCCGTACCGGGTGATCGACGTGGCGGCGGGTGACCTCGGCACCAGCGCGGCCCGCAAGTACGACTGCGAGGCGTGGGTGCCGTCGCAGCAGCGCTACCGGGAGGTCACCTCGACCTCGAACTGCACGACGTTCCAGGCGCGGCGGCTCAACATCCGCTACCGCGACTCCGACGGCAAGCCGCAGACCGTGGCCACGCTCAACGGCACGCTGGCCACCACCCGCTGGCTCATCCCGATCCTGGAGAACCACCAGCGGCCGGACGGCTCCGTGCAGGTGCCCAAGGCGCTGCAGCCGTTCCTGGGCGGGCGCGACGTGCTGGAGCCCGTCCGGTAACTGGATCGAAATCTTGCGGCCACCAAACGTGATGGTCGCAGGTGGCAGGCTGGGTGTAGCCTTCACCTTCCGCCCTCCGCGGGGGTTTTGGACCCTCGGAGGTAGAGATGGTCAAGCCCGGCTTGCCGAAGCTCATCGCGACCGATCTCGACGGCACGCTGGTGCGCAGCGACGACACCGTGTCCGCGTACACCCATGAGGTCCTCGACCGGGTCCGCGCGGCCGGCATCCGGGTCGTCGGCGCCACCGGGCGCGGTCCCCGGCTCACCGGCCTCACCCGCGGAGACATCCGCGCCGCGGAATACCTCGTACTCGCCCAGGGCGGCTGGGTGGTCGACCACAGCGACCCCGACGTGCCGGTGACGCTGCACACCCGCCGGTTGTCCGGGCGCGCCCTGGCCGCGGTGCTCGCCGACCTCGAGGCCGAGGTCGGGCCGCTGTCGGTGCTGGTCGAGGCGCTCGACTACGACGACGCCCCGCTGTGGGGCGACCGGGACCCGACGTGGCGGTACCCGGTGGTGATCGAGGAACGACCCCGCGAGGTATGCGTGGCCGTGGACGTGATCAAGGCGTTCGCGCGGTGCGCCGACCGCGACGTCGACGACCTGCTCGCCGCCGCCCAGCGGATCGTGCCGCCGGAGGTGGCGTCGATCACGCAGGCCGGGATGAATTTCATCGAGATCTGCCCGCCCGGCGTGGACAAGGCGTCCGGTCTGGCCGTGGTCGCGCATTCGGTCGGCGTCGATCCCGCGGACGTGCTCGTGTTCGGGGACATGCCCAACGACCTGCCCATGTTCGCGTGGGCCGGCTGGGGGCGGGTCGCGGTCGCCAACGCCCACCCGTCGATCCTCGCCGCTGCGGACGAGGTGACCCTCACCAACGACGCCGACGGGGTCGCGGTGTTCCTGGACCGGCTACTGTCGAGGTGATGTCCGCCCCGGTACGCCTCGTCGCCTCCGACATCGACGGCACCCTGATCCGCTCGGACGGCTCGCTCAGCCCGCGTACCGCCGAGGTGCTCGACCGGCTGATCCACCAAGGCGTACCCACCGTGCTGGTCACCGGGCGGCCGCTGCGCTGGCTGCGCCAGCTCTACGACCAAATGGCCGAACCGCTGCCCGCGGTCTGCGCGAACGGCGCGATCGTCTACGACCCCGACACCGACCATGTGCTGCGGTCCGCGCCCCTGGACGTCGAGCTGCTGCTGGAGGTCACGAAGAAGCTGCGGGAAGCGATCCCGGACGTCGCCCTCGCGGTCGAGGTCGAGGACGGCCGCAAGTTCTGGTACGAGCAGCGGTGGCCGATGACCTGGGAGGCCGAGCACCACAACGTCCGAGTCCTGGCCACGCCGGAGGAGCTGACCACGCTGCCCGCGGTGAAGCTGCTGGCGCGCTCCGCGACCCACCCGCCGGACAACTTCTACATGCTGGTCGGGCACACGCTCGGCGGGCTGGCCGAGGCCACCCACTCCTCGTCGTCCGCGCTGGTGGAGATCTCCGCGGCCGGGGTGACCAAGGCGGCCGGGCTGGCCTGGCTGTGCGAACAGGAGGGGTTCACGGCCGCCGACGTCGTCGCGTTCGGGGACATGCCCAACGACGTACCGATGCTGAGCTGGGCGGGCCGGTCCGTGGCGATGGGCAACGCCCACCCCGCCGTTCGTGAGGTCGCCGACGAGGTGACGCTCACGAACGACGAGGACGGGGTGGCGGCGTACTTGGAGCGGCTCTTTTCCCTCTGAACCCTCAGAGGTACTGGCCGGTGCTGTGGCCGGTGCCTTCGCCTTCGGCGCCGGGGGCGCCGGGCATGCCGGGGAGGACGCCGTTCGGGCCCATCGGCAGGGCGGGGCGGCCGGAACGCATCTGCTCCAACTGGAGACGGGCCGCCATCTGCTGGGCCACCAGGGCCGCCTGGATGCCGTGGAACAGCCCTTCCAGCCAGCCGACCAGCTGGGCCTGGGCGATGCGCAGCTCGCTCTCGCTGGGCGGGGTGTCGCCGTTGAACGGCAGGGACAGCCGCTCCAGCTCCTCCTGCAGCTCCGGCGCGAGCCCGTCCTCCAGCTCCTTGATCGAACGCTGGTGGATCTCGCGCAGCCGGCCGCGGCTCGCCTCGTCGAGCGGGGCGGCGCGGACCTCCTCCAGAAGCTGCTTGATCATGCTGCCGATGCGCATGACCTTGGCGGGCTGCTCGATCAGGTTGCCGGGGTCCTCCGGGCTGACGCCGCCGTTCGCGTCGACCGTGCCCATCGGGCGGCCGTCCGGACCCACGACGATGACGGAGCCGTCGTCACTCTTCTCAGGGGTGGGGGTGTCGTCGGTCATGCGATCCATCTTCCCGCACGCCCGCGACCTATTCGCCGCGGGCGTCACGCCTCCGCCACCACCCGGACCCGTACGATGAGACCCGCAGGGCTGAGGGGGTCGATGGTACGGACATTCACCGCCGCGGTGCACCAAGAGGACGACTGGTACGTCGCCCGTTGCCTGGAACTCGAGGTAGCCAGTCAAGGGGAGACGCTGGACGCGGCCCTCGCCAACCTGCGCGAAGCCGTCGAGGTGTTCCTCGACGAGGCGGCGGCGCCGACCATCGAGGCAACCCCGCTGGTCACCTCGTTCCAGCTGGACGGGCGTTGATCAGGCGCGGAGTTCGGCCACGGCGCACTTGACGCTGCCGCCGCCGCGCTTGAGCTCCGACAGATCGACCGTCACCGGGTGGTAGCCAGCTGCCTGCACCTTGTCGGCCATGCCGGTCGCCTCGGTGTTGAGCACCACGTTGCGGCCGTCGCTGACCAGGTTGAGCCCGAACGCCTCCGCGTCGACCCGGTCGGCGATCACCGCGTCCGGGAAGAGCTGGCTCAGGACCCGCTGGGAGGCGGGGGAGAACGCGTCCGGGAAGTACGTGACGTTGCGGTCGTCGAGCGCGGCCAGCGCCGTGTCGAGGTGGTAGTACGCGGGGTCGACCAGCTTCAGCGACACCACGGGGCGGCCCAGGACCTCCTGCGCCTCGGCGTGCGCGGCCGGGTCGGTGCGGAAGCCGTACCCGGCGAGGATCATGCCGCCGTACGCCCCGGGCAGGTACGCGAAGTCGCCCTCGCCCTCGTTGACGAACGCCGGGTCGGCGAACCGCCACGCGCCCTGGGCGTAGAAGAGCTGGTGGAAGGCGGCCTCGGCGGCGCGCTGCGGGTGCTTGAAGCGGGCGCCGTACACGGTGCCGTCGACGGAGAACGCGCCGTTGGCCGCGAACACCATGTCGGGCAGGCCGGGCTGGGCGTCGAGCACGTGCACCTGGTGGCCGAGTTCGGCGAGGGTGTCGTGCAGGAGCCGCCACTGCTTGAGAGCCAGCACCGGGTCGACCGGAGCGGTGGTGTCCATCCAGGGGTTGATGGCGTACTCCACCGTGAAGTGCTCCGGCGGGCACATCAGATATGTCCGGGTACGCGGCATCCGCTCCGTGTGACTCATGAGGTAAAGGGTAGGTAGGCTGGGAGCAACGAAACAGGTCGAAGCCTTGCTCGTCGGAGACGAATCGTTGCAGATGGACGCCGTAGACCAGCGAATCATTGCGTTGCTCGTGAATGACGCACGCGCGTCCTACGCCGAGATCGGGGCAAAGGTGTCCCTGTCGGCGCCGGCCGTCAAGCGGCGCGTCGACCGCCTTCGATCCAGCGGTGTGATCAAAGGGTTCACCACGGTCATCGAGCCGGCCGCCGTGGGCTGGACCACCGAGGCGTTCGTCGAACTGTTCTGCACCGGCCGGACGACTCCCGCGCAGATCACGGTCGCCACCCGGCGGCACCCCGAGGTGGTCGGGGCGTACACGGTGTCGGGGCAGGCGGACGCGCTCGTGCATCTGCGCGCCGCCGACATCGGCCACCTGGAGCAGGCGCTCGAACGGCTGCGGGCGGAGCCGTTCGTCACCTCGACCCGCAGCATGGTCGTGCTGTCCCGGCTCGTGGAAACCCCCACCCCGGTGCCGGCGCCGGCACCGAGCTGAGCGGAACCGGGCGGGGGCGCCCCACGTCCCACCGACATGCCTGCCCCACGCTGGACCCGACTCCTGCTCTGCGGCGCCCTCGCCGCCACGGCGCCTCTCACCGGCTGCACCGCACAGCCCACGCCGCCCCGGCCCACCGGCACCGCCGCGGCCGGGAGCCTGCGGCTCGTCGCGTTCGACTCCTGTGACCAGCTCCTGAACGACCTGCGTACGCACGCCAAGAAGGCGGTGGGGCCGTGGGGATTCCCCGGCTCTGGCGGCGGCCGTCCCGAGGTGCTGGACATGGGCGGCGCCCGTACCGCGATGAAGGACGCCGCGCCCGTGCCCGCCGCGGCCGCGCCGCACTCGACCACCAACAACCACGAACAGGACGCCGACGAGCCGGACATCGTCAAAACGGACGGCCGGCGCATCGTCACCGTCTCCAACGGCACGCTGCGGGTGGTCGACGCGGCCAGCCGTACCGTCACCGGGCGCCTGGACCTGGGCGTCAACGGCGAGACCGAGTTGCTGCTCGCCGGGGACTCCGCCCTTGTCCTGGCCCGCGCCGCCTACCTGGCCGGGGAGATCGACCATTTCGCGCCGCCCATGCAGACCCGGGCGCAGCTCGTGCTGGTCGACCTGCGCGGCACCCCACGGGTGGTCAGCCGCTACACCGGCGACGGCGCCCTGGTCGACGCCCGCCAGACCGGCACGGTCGCCCGGGTGGTGCTGCGTTCCACGCCGGCGATCGCGCTGCCGCAGCGGCCCGACGCGGCGGAGGACGACCGGATCGCCGCCAACCGCAAAGCCGTCGGACAGGCCCCGCTCGGCGCGTGGCTACCGGACTGGTCCGTCACGACGGGCGCCGACACCACGTCCGGCCAGGTCGGCTGCGACCGGGTCAGCCGGCCCGCTGACTTCTCCGGTACGTCGCTGGTCACGGTCCTGACGTTCGACCTGACCGCACCCGCCCTCACCGACGGCGACCCGGTCACGGTCGCGGCCGACGCCGACACCGTGTACGGCACCGGCACCAGCCTGTACCTGGCCGGTGATCAACGCTGGCGGCTCGACATCTGGCCCGGCCGCGCCCCGAAACCCACTTCCGTCCCGCAGCACACCGACATCTACCGGCTGGAGCTCACCGGCGCCGAAAGGCCCCGGTACGCGTCCGCCGGCTCCGTCCCGGGTCAGCTCGTCAACCAGTACGCGCTGTCGGAATGGGACGGGCACCTGCGCGTCGCGACGACCGACGACAACGTGGCCACCTCCGCGGTGCGGGTACTGGAACAGCGCGGCGGCACGCTCACGCAGGTCGGCGTCGTGGACGGGCTCGGCCACGGCGAACGGATCTACTCCGTCCGGTTCATCGGACCGCGCGGCTACCTGGTCACGTTCCGGCAGACCGACCCGCTGTACGCGGTCGACCTCGCCGACCCCGCGCACCCCGCGGTGACCGGCGAACTGAAGATCACCGGTTACTCGGCGCACCTGCAGCCGGTCGGCGACGGCCGGATCGTCGGCGTCGGTCAGGAGGCGGACACCGCGGGACGGGTGTCGGGCACCCAGGTCTCGCTGTTCGACACGTCGAACCCGGCCCAGCCGCGCCGTCTTGCCCAGCGCCACATCGCGGGCGGGCAGTCCGAGGCGGAGTGGGACCCGCACGCCCTGCTGTGGTGGCCGGCCACGCAACTGCTCGTGGTGCCGGTCACGACGTACGACCCGCGGGCGCGCACCCAGCCGGACGCGTCCGCGCTGGCGCTGCGGGTCACCGACACCGGGCTGACCGAGGTCGGGGCGATCACCCAGCCGCGGGTCGCGGACGGCACCGCGCCCACCGTACGGCGCACCCTGGTGGTGGGCGACGTGCTGTGGACCATGTCCGACAGCGGGCTGCAGGCGTCGAATCTGTCCACGATGGACCGCCTGGCGTGGCTCCCCAATGGATGATCCGCGGCGGTGACCCGGCGAGGGTTACAGGTACATGCCGGTGCGATGGTCACCATCGGAGCGCCCGGCAGGCTTGTCGCCCTCGCCGAAGAACCGCTTGCCGCCGAACTCGCCGTGCAGGCGGTCGTCCAGCTCGTCCGCGAGCCCGGTCATCACCTGCACGGCGAGCATCAGATGGGTGGCCTGGAAGTTGCGGCCGAACACCGGGATGGACGCCCACACGGTGTCCTGCGCGCAGTACAGCCGCCCGATCGGCATGCGGTTGGTCAGCTCGGACAGCTTGACGTACAGCTGCTCGGTCGGCTCGACCTCGGTGAGGATCGGGGAGAACACGTCCACCAGCGGCGGGTTGTCGCGAACCCGGACGAACACCATCGCGGACCCGGCCCGGATGCCGATGTCGCCGTCGTTGTCGACCTGCAACTGATCGACGGTGGTCTTCGACATCGTGGCGACGACCGTACGCACCCGCTCCTCCAGCGGGACCACGTCGTCTTCCGCGCCGGCCAGCGCCTCGGTCAGCAGGCCGTCCTCGTCGAGGTCGGACAGGTCCACGGTCTGCCCGACGCTCGGCTCGTGACGGGCGGTGCCCAGCGGCGGGCTGTCGAGCGGTTCGTCCTGCTCGTCGTGCACGAGGTAGACCAGGAACGCGGGGTGCGGGGCGCCGTACACGTCGCGCATCGTGCGGGTCACGACCGTGGCGAGACGGTTCGCGGCGGACAGGTCGGTGCACAGGCCGAACGAGTCGCCGGAACCGGGCAGCACCCCGGGCGGGGACCAGCCGAGCGCGACGAGGTCCGCGACCGCGGACCGGTCCATCCGCAGGCCCTCGGGCAGCGCGGCGTTGCCGACCGCGAGCGCCTCCACCACGCCGCCGTCGAGCAGCCGCAGGCTCACCGAGTAGATGGCTGCCCCGGTGCCGGAGGCCGTGGGGTCCAGCGTGAGGTCGACATGCGCGCCGGGCGACAGGGTGGGCAGCAGGCCGGCGAGCGCACCGGCGAACTCGCGCCACGCCTCGGTCACCTTGGCTCGCAGGTCAGCCGTCGTCGGCTCGTCGAGCAGGACGCCCTCGGGCTGCTCGTGCGCGTCATTCACGGTCATGATCGCCACCTCCGTCCCCGTCACCCTATCGAGCGGCGGGTCCGAGGATCAGGGGGTCGGTGGGTCGGCGACGACGGGCTGCGCGCCGTCGCGGTGCGGCCAGGCAAGTGCCAGGGCCCGGATCCGCGCGGCCACATCGGCCGGATCGGCGCCGCGCCCCACGGCCAGGCCCATCAGGTACGCGGTGACCGGCGCCCCCGGCCGCAGCACCTGGTGGGCGACGTCGCGGGCGACATCGAGCACCGCCGCGGTGTCGACCTCGCCGGGTGCCGTGCCGATCTCGGCGCCGGCGGCGGTCACCCAGGCGTCCAGCTCGTTCATCGTTCTCGCTCTCCGGCCCCGGGCGCCGGGGCGGCAGTGGTGGGGATCGGGGCGGGGTGCCCCGGTGTCTGCGATCGTCTCATCGCGCCCACTGCTCGGCCGCGCGCAGGTCGTCGTCGGTGTCGCAGTCGAACCACGGGGGCGGCCCGGGACGGCGCCACGACACGTCCATGACACTCAGCTCGTCGAGCAGCTCGCGCATGGGGGCGCCGTGCAGGTTGCCGCGCTTGGCGGCCAACCGGTCGAGTGCGTCACGCAACGCGGCCGTACGCCAGACGCCGCACAGCGACTGGCGGCGGCCCTCGGCGTCGCGGTACAGCGCGCCATGCATCGGTGCCGACTCGACGGTCAGCCGCAGCACGTCCACCGCCTCGCCGGTGAGCAGCGGGAGATCCGCGGCGAGCAGGGCGGTGAGCGACACATCCACCGGGACGAGGGCCAGACCCGCGGCCGTGGCCGCGACCGGGCCGCCACCGGGCGGGTTCTCGCGGGTGGAGTCGACATGGACGGGCAGGTCGGAAGGCACGGGGCCGACCACCACGCGCGGGTCCGCGTCGTGCACCGCGGCGAGCACCCGGGTCAGCATGGACTGCCCGGCGACCGTCAATGCCGGCTTGTCCGCACCGTTCATCCGACGCGCCGCACCACCGGCCAGAACCACCGCAGCAAATCCCCCCACGTACGTACCGTATCCCGGCGCGGACATGAGCGTGACCGCACCGGGAAGCCGGTGACATCGACGCGGCATAGGGTCGGGGGCATGGCGCGCACGATGAACCGGCGACCGGTGCTCCGGATCGATCTGGACGCGGCGGGCGAGGCCCGGCACCGGCCGGACGATCTGGCTGCTGAGGAGCCGTTGGAGATCCGGGTCGGGCGTACGCCGCTCGCGGTCACCATGCGCACCCCGGGCCAGGACATCGATCTCGCTCTGGGATTCCTGTTCGCCGAGGGCGTGATCCGGGGTGCCGGTGACGTGGTCACCGCGCAACTGTGCTCCGGGACCGAGACGCCGAACACGTACAACGTGATCGAGGTGGCGCTGGGGGCGGACGTGCCGCCGCCGGTGACGGACCCGAGCCGGAACTTCACCACCACCAGCGCGTGCGGGGTGTGCGGGAAAGCCAGCATCGAGGCGGTGCGGACCCGGTCGCGTTTCGCGGTCGCCGACGACCCGTTCACGGTCCCCGCCGGGGTGCTCGCCGAACTGCCCGGCCGGCTGCGCACCGCGCAGCGCACCTTCGACCGTACCGGCGGGCTGCACGCGGCCGGATTGTTCGCCGCAGACGGCACACTCGTGGTGCTGCGCGAGGACGTGGGACGGCACAACGCCGTGGACAAAGTCGTGGGGTGGGCGCTGCGCGAAAGCCGGCTGCCGCTGCGTGGGCACGTGCTGCTGGTGTCCGGCCGGACCAGTTTCGAGCTGACCCAGAAGGCGTGGATGGCGGGGGTGCCCGTACTGGCCGCGGTCTCGGCGCCGAGCACCCTGGCCGCGGAGCTGGCTGAGGAGGCCGGGATGACACTCGTGGGTTTCCTGCGCGGCCGGTCGATGAATGTGTACGCCGGGGCACACCGCATCACGCGGTGACCCGCGGCCAGCCGGTGACGGCGGCCGGGTCGACGGCGTAGCCGAGGACGTCCTCCAGCAGGCGGGCCATCGGATGGTGCGGGTCGTGCCCGAGCGCCCGGTCGACCGCGACGCGGGCCAGCGCACCCATCCCGGCCCGCCACGCCGCGAAGCTCAGCAGACATGCGGGCGCGAGCAGGAAGGCGGGGTCGACCCGGCGCAGCACGTCCGTCCACATCGTCACCCGCCACCCCTCGACGCCGATCCGCTCCCAGGCGTAGTCACGCACCGGCAGATACATCAGCAGCACCCCGAGCCACGCGGCGTCGTCATCGCTCAGCCGCCGCCCGACCCGGTAGCACCGCTCCGCCGCCCGCACCGCGGTACGGCCGGCGTGCCGGACCAGCCGGGCGAAACCCGCCTCGTGCAGCTCGCGGGCCATCAGGTCGCTCAGCCGTCCCTGAGCGCGGGCGGTCGCGGCGGTCATCGCCGCGCGCTCGGCGCCGGTCGCGGAGGCGACCTGCGCGACGAGGGCGGCCCGGTCCGGCAGCGCCACCTGGCCCGCAAATGTCGCGGCGGCCGCGACCGGACTGTGCGCGGGTGGGCACGGGCGGCCCTCCGGCGGGCAGCAGGCCGGCTCGGTGCACCGGTACGACCAGAACCGGCCGTCCGTGACGCGCAGCTCGTCGTGGACCACGAGCCCCTGGCGGCGCAGCGCCCCGGCGGTGCGCGCCACCGCCGGGGTGACCCGGATGGCGGCGCCGTACCCGATGACCGTGGCGCCGTCGACGCCTTGCCGGGCGATCACCGCGGCGACGTGCTCGGCCTCGGCGCGCACCTCATCCTCCGGGCGGTCGGGCTCGGGCAGGTCGTGGCGGGCGGCGAACGTCACCCGTGGCCCGCACACGGCGACCACGGCGAGGCTGTCGGAGGGGTGGAAGCCGATCAGGAACGGCACGGCCGCGATGAGCTCGGCCGGGGAGCTGACCTTGAGGGTGCACTCGGCTGTCATGCGGGGCAGCGTGGCGCGGACGCGACCCCGCGGGTACGCCGTTCTTTTGGCCTGTGGACGACACGCCGGTTATCCACCGGCACGCAGAGTAATGGTGCAGGTCAGGACCGGAACGACAGCTCGTGCAACTCGACGCTGTCGGGCTGCCACGCCTGGGTGTCCCGGCCCAGGTCCATCGTCAGCTCGATCGCGGAGACGACGTTGTACCCGGCCGCGTGCAGGCTGCGAATGGCCTCGACGTTGCGCGACTCGGGGGAGATGGTCAGCGACTTCATGTTGCGGCGGCGCGCCTCGTCGGCCACGTGGCGCAGCAGCTTGCGGCCCACCCCTTTGTGCCGGTGGGTGGAGGTGACCACGATCGGCTCGACCTCACCGGCCCGGCCGCGGATCACCAGCCCGACCAGGCCGATGACGCCGTCGTCGGCGTGGTCGGCGACCCAGACCCCGCCCAGGTCGAGCCGGGTCAGGTACTCCTCGAACTCCGCTCCGCCGTCGTCGCCCGTGCCGTTCGCCGTGCCGTACATGCGCGTGTGCTGGCGGGTCAGCTCGGACCACAGGCGGCGCGCGGCGCTGTGATCGGTCGGCCGGTACGAACGCACTGCGACAGGGTCCATGCCGACATTTTGGCTCCGAATCGGGCAGCTCGTAACCCGAAGTGGAAGATGAGGGGGTGGATCTGGCGTACCTGCGCGCGCACCCCCAGCATCTCCCGACATTTCTCACCCATCAGCGCATCCGGGAAACGCCGGTGGGCGGCGGCGACGTGTGTCACGCGTCCCGGCTGACCCTGGACGACGGCACGTCACTGTTCGCGAAGTCCTGGCCTGACGGGGCCCCGCCGGAGGGCTTCTTCGCCGCCGAGGCGCACGGGCTGCGCTGGCTCGCCGACGCCGGGGCCGTGCCGGTGCCGGAGGTGCTGGCGGCGCTGCCGGACCTGCTCGCGCTGGAATGGGTGGAACCGGGGGCGGCCAGCGCGGCGGCGGCCGAGCGCCTGGGCCGGGAGCTGGCCGCGCTGCACCGGGCCGGGGCGAGCCGGTTCGGGGCGGCGTGGGCGGGGTTCATCGGCCCGCTGCCACAGGACAATTCGGGTGACCCGGGGCCGTGGTCGCAATGGTTCGGCGAGCACCGGCTGCGCCCGTACCTGAAGATCTCGGCCGATCGCGGTGCGCTGCCGGCGGCGGACGTCGCGGCCGTGGAGAAGATCATTGCCGATCTGCCGGAGTACGGCGGCGACGAGCCGCCGTCCCGGCTGCACGGCGATCTCTGGCCGGGCAATGTGCTGTGGGCCGCCGACGGGCGGGCCTGGCTGGTCGACCCGGCGGCGCACGGCGGGCACCGGGAGACCGACCTTGCGCAGCTCGCGCTGTTCGGCGGGCCGCCGCACCTGGACACCATTCTTTCCGCGTACGCGCAGACCTGGCCGCTCGCCGACGGCTGGCGCGCCCGGGTGCCCGTCCATCAGCTGCACCTGCTGCTCGTGCACACGGCCGCGTTCGGTGGTTCCTATCGCGGGGCCGTACGGGCAGCGGTCGACCGGGCCCGGTCCTGAGCGTCTGTGGGATGGGTCGCCGCGCTGGAGAAAGTGTCGGCGCGACGGGATAGATTCGATCGGTGAGCGAGGGCAGATCCGTGAGCGGCGTCGCCGAGCGGGTCGATGCGGCAGGACAACTCGGCGCGGTCGGAACCGCCGAGGGCCTCCGCGCGCCCGAGCCGACGCAAGCAAGCAGGCCGGCGGAAGTACGAGGTCCGGCGGAATCGGGCGGGCTCGTGGACCGGTTCGGGCGGGTGGCGACCGATCTGCGGGTTTCGCTGACCGATCGGTGCAACCTGCGCTGCACCTACTGCATGCCCGAGGAGGGCCTGGCCTGGCTGCCCCGCCAGCAGCAGCTCACCGATGACGAGGTGCTTCGGCTGGTGCGGATCGCGGTGGACCGCCTCGGGGTGACCGAGGTCCGCTTCACCGGGGGCGAGCCGCTGCTGCGTCCCGGCCTGGTCGGCATCGTGGCCGCCGCGGCCCGGCTGTCTCCCCGGCCGCGTCTGTCCCTCACCACCAACGGGGTTGGTCTGGAGCGGCTCGCTCCCGCCCTGCGCGATGCCGGGCTGGACCGGGTCAACGTCTCGCTCGACACCCTCTCCCCGGAGCGCTTCCGGGAGCTGACGCACCGGGACCGGCATGCGGACGTGCTGGCCGGCCTGCGCGCGGCCGCGACCGCCGGGCTCACCCCCGTGAAGATCAACACCGTGCTCATGCGCGGCGTGAACGACGACGAGGCGCCCGCGCTGCTGCGCTTCGCGCTGGAGCAGGGGTACGAGCTGCGCTTCATCGAGCAGATGCCGCTCGACGGGCAGCACCGATGGGACCGCCACACCATGGTCACGGCGGCGGAGATCCTGGCCTCGCTGGCGCCGTTCGGGCTGGAATCCGACCCGGTTTCACGTGGAACCGCCCCGGCCGAGACCTGGCTGGTGCCCGGCTGGTCCGCGGCGGGCGGCGGTCCCGCCCGCGTCGGCGTGATCGGCAGCGTGACCCGGCCGTTCTGCGGTGACTGCGACCGGACCCGGCTCACTGCGGACGGGCAGATCCGCAACTGCCTCTTCGCCCGCGAGGAGTCCGACCTGCGGGCGCTCCTGCGCGGCGGCGCCGACGACGCGGAGATCGCGCAGGCGTGGCGGGTCGCGATGGCCGGTAAGCGTGCGGGGCACGGCATCGACGATCCGTCGTTCCTGCAGCCGGCCCGGCCGATGTCCGCGATCGGAGGCTGAGCGGTGCTGACCGTGCGGTATTTCGCCGGGGCGCGCGCCGCCGCCGGGGTCAGCACCGAGACCGCCGACGCGGCGTGCCTCGACGACCTCACCTCGCTGCTGACCGCACGGCACGGGGAGCGGCTGGCGGTCGTGCTCAAGGCGGCCAGCTACCTGGTCGACGGGCTGCCGGTCCACGACCGCACGGTGTCCCTGCCGGCCGAGGCGACCGTCGACGTCCTGCCCCCGTTCGCGGGGGGATGACGGTGTTCGTCTTCTTCGCCGTGGTCCTCACGGTCCTCGGGCTGATCCACCTGTATCTGTGGAAGCGCCTCGTCCGTGATCCGCTGCGGCCGGGTCCGGCCCGGTGGATCGGCGGGGGCGTCATCACGCTGCTCGCCGTGCTGGTGCCGGTCACGCTGGTGCTGACCACCGGCGGGCGGTCCCAGCTGCTCGGCTGGGTGGGCTATCTGTGGCTCGCGGTGATGTTCTACCTGCTCGTGACTCTCCTGGTGCTGGAGGTGCCACGGCTGCTGATCGGTCTGCGGATGCGCCGCCGGGCAGCCGCGGACGGGCGGCGGGCGGACGAGCCGGTCACGGCGGCGGCGTCGGTCCCGGTTCCGTCCCAGGACACCGGGACCCATGACGCTCCGGCCCACGACGTTCCCGCTCACGACACCTCAGCCCGGGGGCCCGAAGGACAGGCACCCGAAGGCCGTGCGCGCCAGGGCCGGGAGACCTCGGCGGCGACCGGCCCGGCACCGGCTGCGGCGAGCCCGAACGGCGACGCGGGCACCGGACCTGCCGGGCCGGGCCCCGAGCGAGCCGGGGTCGACCGGCGCCTGCTGCTCGCGCGCGGGGCGGCGATCTTCGCGGGGCTCACCGCCGCGAGCGTCACCGGGTACGGCGTGCGTACCGCGCTCGGGCCGCCGCAGCTCGACCGCGTGCAGATCCCCCTGGCCAAGCTGCCCCGAGCGCTGGACGGCACCCGGTTCGCCGTGGTCTCGGACATCCACCTCGGCCCGCTGAGCGCGTCGCATCACGTCGGCCGCATCGTAGACATGATCAATTCTTTGGACGCGGACGTGGTCTGCATCGTGGGCGACCTGGTCGACGGCAGCGTGGCCGAGCTGGGCCGGTACGCCGAACCCCTGGCCCGGATCCGGTCCCGCCAGGGCGCCTACTTCGTCACCGGCAACCACGAGTACTACCGCCCGGACTACCAGGACTGGGTGGCGGAGGTGGCGCGGCTGGGCGTCCGGCCGTTGCAGAACGAGCGGGTCGCGCTGGGGGCACTCGACCTGGCCGGCGTCAACGACGTGGCGGGGAAGGCGTACGGGCAGGGTCCGGACTTCGGCAAGGCGCTCGGCGGCCGGGACACCTCGCGCCCGGTCGTGCTGCTGGCGCATCAGCCGTCGCAGGTCCGCGAGGCAGCAGAATTCGGCGTCGACCTGCAGTTGTCGGGCCACACCCACGGCGGCCAGATGGTCCCGTTCAACCTGATCGTGGGGCTCAACCAGCCGGTGGTCAGCGGCTACGGCAAGATCGACGGCGTCCCGCTGTACGTGACCAACGGCGCCGGCTTCTGGGGCCCGCCGGTGCGGGTCGGCGCCCCGCCACAGGTGACGCTCGTCGAGTTGCGTACCCCGTGACAGTGAATCCTCTGCGTTGCCCGGCGGTCCGGGCGGCGGCGGTCCAGGATTCTTACCCGGACCGAATGTGTCACTCCGCGCGTGGCGCCGCGCGCGCCGCGGGGCGCCCGTGACAGGATGCGGCGTGCCCTCGTTCAGCGCAGGGTCCTCGGTCACCGCGGACACATACGTCGCGGACCTGCACATTCACTCGAAATACTCGCGAGCCTGCAGCCGTGACCTCACGCTGCCCAACCTCGCATGGTGGGCACACCGCAAGGGCATCGCCGTGCTCGGCACGGGCGACTTCACCCATCCGGCATGGTTCGAGCACCTGCGGGAGAGCCTGGTGCCCGCCGGACCGGGCCTGTTCCGGCTGACCGACGACCTGCGCACCGGCGTCACGCAACGCCTTCCCGGGTCGCTGCGCGACAGCCCCGAGCCGACGTTCATGCTCAGCGTCGAGATCTCGACGATCTACAAGCGGGACGACCGCACCCGCAAGGTGCACCACCTGATCTACGTGCCGGATCTCGACGCGGCGGCCCGGTTGAACACCGCGCTCGGCCGGGTCGGCAACCTGACCGCGGACGGCCGGCCGATCCTGGGCCTGGATTCCCGCGACCTGCTGGAGATCGTGCTGGAGGCCAGTCCGGACGCCTACCTGGTGCCCGCGCACATCTGGACCCCCTGGTTCTCCGCGCTCGGCTCCAAGTCCGGCTTCGACGCCATCGCGGACTGCTACGCCGACCTGGCCGAGCACATCACGGCCGTGGAGACCGGCCTGTCGTCGGACCCGGAGATGAACTGGCGGGTGTCCAGCCTGGACCGCTATCGGCTGGTGTCCAATTCGGACGCACACTCCCCGGCCGCGCTGGCCCGCGAGGCAACCCTGTTCACGGGCACTCCGGACTACTTCGCGATCAAGGACGGCAGCACTCTCGCGGGCACGATCGAGTTCTTCCCGGAGGAAGGCAAGTACCACGCGGACGGCCACCGCGCGTGCGGGGTGAACTGGGAACCGTCCCGCACCCGCACGGCCGGCGGCCGGTGCCCCGAGTGCGCCAAGCCGCTGACCGTCGGCGTGCTGAGCCGGGTCGAGGACCTGGCCGACCGCCCGCCCGGTACGGGTCGCCGGCCGTACCGGGTCGAGCACCTCATCCAGCTGCACGAGATCCTCGGCGAGATCAGCGGCGTCGGCCCGAAATCCAAGACGGTCGAGGCCCAGCTCAACCACCTGGTCGCCACGCTCGGCACGGAGCTGGACATTCTGCGTACGGTGCCGCTCGACGCGATCGGCCAGGCCGGCGGCGAACACCTGCGCGAGGCGATCGACCGGTTGCGCCGCGGCGCGGTCCGCCGGATTCCCGGCTACGACGGCGAGTACGGCGTGATCACCCTGTTCGCGCCGGGGGAGCTGCGCAACCGGGCCAGCGCCCCGCAGACCGAGACGCTGTTCGACGTCCCCGCCCCGGCCGCGGTCCCGCAGCAGCGCCGCTCCGAACCGCAGCTCGGCCGGGTGGCCAAGCCGAAGGTCCGGGAGCCTCGCAAGGCGGTGCCCGCCCCGGCGCCGCCGCTGCCGCCGCCGCCGAGCCCGCACGAGCCGTTCGAGCCGATGCTGGCCGGGATGGAGGAGGTCGGCACCGGGCTGCTGGACCGTCTCGACGCGATGCAGCGGGTGGCCGCCTCGGCGCCGGGCGGCCCGCTGCTGATCGTGGCCGGTCCCGGCACGGGCAAGACCCGCACGTTGACGCACCGGATCGCGTACCTCTGCGCGGAACTGGGTGTGTTCCCGGAGCGCTGCCTCGCGATCACGTTCACCCGGCGGGCCGCCGAGGAGCTTCGGGTCCGGCTCGGCGGGCTGCTCGGCGAGACCGCCGAGGACATCACGGTCGGCACGTTCCACGCCGTGGGGCTGACGATCCTGACCGAGAACGCCAAGGCGGCCGGGCTCGGCCCGGGATGGCGGATCGCGGACGACACGGACCGCGCCGCGGCCCGCGAGCAGGCCGGCGACGACGACGCCGCGTACGTGAAACTGCTGCGCCAGCGCGACCTGGTGGACCTGGACGACCTGCTCACCCTGCCGGTCGCGTTGCTGCGCGACGATCCGGCGCTGGTGGAGAAGTACCGGGACCGGTGGCGCTGGATCTTCGTGGACGAGTACCAGGACGTCGACGAGGTCCAGTACGAGCTGCTGCGCCTGCTCAGCCCCGCCGACGGCAACCTGTGCGCGATCGGCGACCCGGACCAGGCGATCTACTCGTTCCGCGGTGCCGATGTGCGGTACTTCCTGCGCTTCTCGCAGGACTTCACGGACGCCCGGCTGGTCCGGCTGACCCGCAACTACCGCTCGTCCGCGCCGATCCTGGCCGCCGCGGTGCAGGCGATCGCGCCGACGTCGCTGGTGCCCGGGCGGCGGCTCGACCCGGCCCGGCTGGACCCGGAGGCGCCGCTGGTCGGCCGGTACCACGCGGGTTCCGCGGCAGACGAGGCCGACTTCGTGGTGCGGACGATCGACGGGCTCGTGGGTGGGCTGTCGCACCGCTCGCTGGACTCGGGGCGGGTCGACGGGCGGGCGGTCGTGGCGGGCGCGGTCTCGTTCTCGGACATCGCGGTGCTGTACCGCACGGACGCCCAGTCGGTGGCCATTGCGGCGGCGCTGTCGCGCGCGGGGGTGCCCGTACAGAAACGGTCACACAACCGGCTGCGCGACCGGGCCGGGGTGCAGGTGCTCGCCCGCGAGCTGCGCCACGCGGGCGGCCTCGGCGGCTCGCTGGCGGCCCGGGTGAAGCTGACCGCGCAGGTGCTGGCGCAGCGGTTCGCGGCGCCGACCCTGGATGCCGAACAGCTCGCCCCGGACGACATCTGGGCGGCCGCGGATCTGATCACGCCGCTGGCGCAGCGCGTCGGTGACGACCTGACGCGCCTGCTGCAGGAGATCGCCACGGGCGCCGAGGTGGACGCGCTGGACCCGCGCGCCGAAGCGGTGAACCTGCTGACGCTGCACGCGGCGAAGGGCCTGGAGTTCCCGGTCGTGTTCCTCGTCGGCTGCGAGGACGGGCTGCTGCCACTGCGGTGGCCGGGCGCGGCGCCGGACGCCGAGGAGACCGCGGAGGAGCGGCGGCTGTTCTTCGTGGGCCTGACCCGCGCCCAGGACCGCCTGTACGTGACGCATGCGGCGCGCCGGTTCCGGCACGGAAGCGAGCGGGAGCAGGCGCCGACGCCGTTCCTCGACGCGATCGACGCGGGGCTGTTCGAGCGGATGGGGGACACGGTCCCCGCCCGGCCGCGCGACCGCCAGCTCCGCCTGCTGTAGGGCGAGGACTGCGCGCTGGGCGGCAACCGGGACAATCGGCCTATTCGGGCCACGACCACGCCGAGCGGCGCTCCCGTCAGGCCACGACCACGTCGAGTAACGCGCACGTCACGCCAGAACCACGCCGAGCAGCGCGCCGGCCAGCAGGGCCGGGCCCAGTGGCAGCGCGGTGCCGCGCCGGGCCCGCCCGGTGGCCATCAGGACCAGCGCCACCGGACCGTTGATCAAGTGCGGCACCACCAGGCCCGCGGCGGCGACCGGCCAGCCGAGGAAGCCGAGCGGGAAGGCCAGCGCCGCGGCCAGCTTGACGTCGCCGAACCCCAGGCCGTGGCCCGGCAGCAACGCCACCATCAGGTACGCGGCACCCGCGAGCCCCGCCGCGACGGCGGCCCGCCCGAGCCGCCCGGGTTCCCCGCCGAGCAGGGCGAGCAGCACCAGCGGCGGCACGACGACCGCGGCGAGCGCGCCGACGAGCGCGTCGGGCAGCCGCAGGCAGCGCAGGTCCACCACGGCGAGCAGCACGCCGAGCGGTACGGCGAGCAGCAGCACGGGCAGCGTCGGCACCGGTCCCCGGGCGGCGGCGAGCAGCGCCGCAGCCGATGCGCCGACCGCCATAACGGTCCCCGTTGCGGGTCCGGCGTGACAGGCGGGTCCGGCGTCGCCTCCGGGCTGGGCGCCACGGGCGGGTCCGGCGTCGCCGACGGGCTGGGCGTCACGGGTGGGCTGGGCGTCGTGGGCGGGCTCGGCGCCACCAGCGCCGGGGAGCTCGCTGCGGGTACCCGCTCGCCGCGCGGTGCACCCGCACGGGTGACCGGCGTGCGCCCAGCCACGGTGTCCGGTGGGGAAGGGTCGCCCGCAGTCCGCGCAGGCCGTTCGTGGTGAAGCCCCGAACGGCACGGCCAGCCGGTGCGCGATCCGCGGCACGAAAGCGCTGGTGGCGGCCCCGTACCCGGCGGCCAGGATGACTATCGGTAGCGACATGACCGTGGACCGTATCGGTGCCGGGTGGGCGCGTCGGGTCGGGTTGCCGACAGCGGGGTTAGTTGGAGCACTCGGCGCCGGAATGATCCCTGGTCGGCGCGATTCCGGGACGGAACGCGGCCGCGCTGCACGCTACGGTGGCGTACAGCGAACGTGCGCCAGGAGGACCCCGATGTCGCAGAACGGCCCGTACTCCGGCCGGCCATGGTCGGCCGGCGGATCGTCGGGGTCCGACGAGCCGTACACGGAACCGGCCGATCCCTGGGGCGAGCATGCCACCGCTGCCGTGCCGGAGGGCGGGTGGGGAGCCCATCCGGTCTCCATGCCGCCGGGCTCGGAGCCGTCGTCCGGGTACGCCCAGCCGTATCCGGCGCCGCCGACCGCGGTGTCGCCGGCCGGCTCACCCACGGGGTGGGCGCAGCCGGGTGGTCCGCAGCAGGCCGGTCCGCAGCCGCGTCGGCGCAACGGTCCGATCGTGGCCGTAGTGGTCGTGCTGGCCGTGCTGATCTGCGGTGGTCTCGCCACGACCGCCTGGCTGATCTCGAAGGACACGGGGAACAAGCACAAGACCGGAGCCTTGAACACGCCGTCCGCGGCGGCCACGGGTGTCGGGGCCGAGCCGCGCAGCAGTGAGGACGCCCGTTTCGTCGCCAAGGGTCAGTGCGTGCGCAACGACGGGACCCCCGCGGCCCCCGACATGAAGATCACCCCCTGCGCCTCCGGTACGTTCGAGGTGCTCAAGCGGGTGGACGGGCGCACGACGGGTGAGGCGGACGCCGAGGCCAAGTGCAGCCGGGTCCCCCACTACACCAAGTGGTACTTCTACGACAGCGAGCTGGACAGCCTCGACTTCGTGCTGTGCCTGCGCGAAAAGTAGACCTCTCTAGCGGCTTCTAGCGCCAGAGCTAGACAACCGTAGAGCTCCGTCGAGACCCGTCTCTAGCGATTCGGCTAGACAGCCCGATATTGTCCTGTTCGTGGACCCGGTACGGAACCCGTACGCGCCCGGCGCCGGCCAGCGACCCCCCGAACTGGCCGGTCGCGGCCGGGAACTGGACGCGTTCGACGTCGTCCTGAAACGGGTTGCCCGGGGCCGCCCCGAGCGCAGCCTCGTCCTGACCGGCCTGCGCGGCGTCGGCAAGACCGTACTGCTGAACACGCTGCGCTCCGCCGCGATCGGCCGCCTCTGGGGCACCGGCAAGATCGAGGCCCGGCCGGACCAGTCGCTGCGCCGCCCGCTGTCCGGTGCGCTGCACATGGCCATCCGGGAACTGACCCCGCACCACCGCAACCCCGAGCGGGTCGACGAGGTGCTCGGCGTACTGAAGGCGTTCGCGCTGCGGGCCGGTGACACCGGCGCGAAGCTGCGCGACCGCTGGGCACCCGGCATCGACGTGCCGCCCGCCCGGGGCCGCGCCGACTCCGGTGACATCGAGATCGACCTCGTGGAGCTGTTCACCGACGCGGCGTCGCTGGCCACGGACGTCGGCACCGGCATCGCACTGTTCATCGACGAGATGCAGGACCTGGGCGCCGCCGACGTCTCCGCGCTCTGCGCCGCCTGCCACGAGCTGTCCCAGCTCGGCGCGCCGCTGATCGTGGTCGGCGCCGGGTTGCCGCACCTGCCCGCGGTGTTGTCGGCGGCCAAGTCGTACTCGGAACGGCTGTTCCGGTACCAGCGCATCGACCGGCTGGACCGGATCGCCGCCGATCTCGCGCTGTGCGCGCCCGCGGGCCGCGAGGACGTCGCGTACGAGCCGAAGGCACTGGACCTGCTGTACGAGAAGTCCGGCGGTTACCCGTACTTCGTGCAGGCGTACGGAAAGGCGACCTGGGATCACGCACCCACCTCGCCGATCACCGCAGCGGACGTGCGGGTCGCCGCGCCCGAGGCGGAGGCGGAGCTCGCGGTCGGATTCTTCGGCTCCCGCTTCGAACGCGCCACCCCCGCCGAGCGCGAGTACATGCGCACCATGGCCGCGCTGTCCGGCGACGCCGCCGACGACATGGACGCCGCGGTGCCCACCGCCGACATCGCGGGCGCGCTCGGCCGCCGCCCGGCCAGCCTGTCCCCAGCCCGCGACGCGCTGATCAAGAAGGGGCTGATCTATTCGGGCGGGCGCGGCACGGTCGCGTTCACGGTCCCGCACTTCGGCCGATACCTGCGTACACAACCGGCATGATCGGCCGGGTACGGGTATAACCAGCGGTATGAAGCCCGTACGCAGCGCAGCCCGCGCCATGCTCGGCGCCATCTTCGTCATCAGCGGAGTCCGTGTCGCTCTCGATCCCGGCTCCCGCGTCGACCTGGCCAAACGGGTCACGGACCACGTGAGCCCGCTGATCGAGCGGGTGGATTCCCGGTTGCCCAGCGACGCGGAGACCCTGGTCCGGCTCAAAGCCGGCGCAGACCTGGTGGCAGGCCTGCTGCTGGCGAGCGGACGGCTCACCCGCCCGGCTGCGGTGGTGCTGGCGGCGGGGCTGATCCCGACCACGCTGGCCGGGCATCCCTTCTGGACGATGTCCGGACCCGACCGCAAAGGGCAGGAGATCCACTTCCTGAAGAACCTCGGTCTGCTCGGCGGGCTGCTGCTGGCGGCGGCGGACACCCAGGGACGGCCTGGCCTGCGGTACCGCACGTCGCACGCGGTCGATCGCTCGCAACGTACGGTCCAGCGCTCGGTGCGCCGCGCGGTGCGCACCGCGAAACGGGAGGCGAAGATCGCGGCCGCCTCGGCGACCGTGGGCCGGCACCTGCCCCGCTGAACAACCTCCCTGCCGTTCCCGCCGTTAAGCCATCAGGGGCTGCCGGTGGGCCGGGGGCCGCCGAGCTCGCGCCGCGGGCCGCGCCGGACCCGCTCCGCGCCGCCTCTCGAGGTCCGAGCGGACCGGAGAGCGAGAGCGACGGGGGGTCGCGCCATGCCGGCGATTGTGGAGCGTGCGCGCCGAACCGCGCGCACGCACCGGAGAGCGGCGCGACTCGCCGTTGCCGGACTGGCGTGCGTGGGCGTCGGCATCACGGCGGCCGCTCTCACCCATCGGTACGGACTCGCCGGCCTGGCCCTGGACCGCGCCGCCATCCGGAGCTGGCTGTCCGGCGACGGCCTGTACGCCTACCGCGCCCCCGACAGCAACCTCGGCACGGCGGTCCCCCCGGCCGCCGCGTTCCTGCTGCTCCCGGCCGCGTGGCTACCGATCGGGGCGGCGGGCCGTCTACTCGCGCTCGCCGGGGTGGCCGCCCTGGCCCTCGCCCTGTACACACTGGCGGGCCCGGTCGCCCGCCGGTACGGCAGGCCCCGCTGGCGGGCCGTACTCGCCGCCGGCGCACTCGCCCTGCTGCTCGAGCCGGTGCGGGCGGCGCTCGGCCTCGGCCGTCTGGACGTGCTGGCGTTCGGCTTGATCGTGGCGGACATGGTGGCGCTGCGCCGGGGCGCCTGGGCACGCAGCCGCGCCACGTGGTGGCCACGGGGCCGGGGCTCACCCGCGCGACGGTCGATCCACGAGGGCGCGGGATCCGCGGCGCGACCGCCCGGCGGTGGTCACCTGAGGCGGCTGCTGCGCCGCGGCTGGGAGCGGGGGGCGTGGGCCGGTGTGGGCATCGGCATCGCGACCGCGCTGATTCTGAGCCCGGTCTTCTTCATCGTGTATCTCGCGAGCACCCGCCAGTGGCGGGCGGCGTGCACCGCGACCGCCACCGGCGTGGCCCTGGGCGCCGGCGCGGTCCTGGCCGCACCGCACGAGGGTGTCGCGTGGCTCACCGAGGTGTTGTTCCGCCTGGACCGGCGTGGCGGGATCGGCGCACCGGACAACCAGTCGCTCGCCGGTGTGCTCGCCCGGCTGTTCGACTCGGCGACCACGCCGGTCCTGCTGTGGCTGTCGTTCGGGCTGATGCTGGTCTCGGTCGGGCTGATCCGGGCGCGGTCCGCGCACGCCGACGGGGACGAGGTCGCGGCGTTTACGCTGGTGGGCCTCACCGCCGGGATCGCCGGTCCGGTGACCAGCACGTACGAGCTGATCTGGGTGGTGCCGGCGGTGCTGATCCTCGTCGACGCAGCGTTCCGGCAGCGGGTGTGCGGCCGGCGGCCGGGGCCCGGGCGTCCGTCCAGGGTGGCCGGTACGGGCTACGCGATGGCGGCGGTGCTCACGTACCTGCTGTTCGTCACGGCTCCGATGTGGACGCTGGCGGGCGCGGGCGGGACGGTCGGTACGGTCGGCGGCAACGCGTACGCACTGGGGCTGATCCTGCTGATCAACGGGCTGCCCGCGCGGATGGGGGCGGCACCCGCGTTCCCGGTCGACCACTGGCGGCGGCCGGTGACCGCGCACCTGCGGCCCGCAGCGGCCGTCCCGGAACCGGGCTGACCGGCGTCACCCGCGGGTCAGGGGCAGTTCACCCACTCCTCGGTGCCGTCGCCGAACACCTGCCGTTTCCAGATCGGCAGCCGGGCCTTGACCTCGTCGACCAGGCGCGCGCACGCGGTGAAGGCCGCCGCGCGGTGCGCCGTGCTGACCGCCGCCACCAATGCGATGTCGCCCACGTGCAACGTGCCGATGCGGTGCGATACGGCGACCGCGAACACGGACGGGTCCGCGGCCACTTCCTCGGCGACCTCGCGCAGCACGGCTTCGGCGCTGGGGTGGCCCTCGTACTCCAGCACGGTGACCGTCCGGCCGTGGTCGTGGTCGCGGACGACGCCCTGGAACGAGACGACCGCCCCGGCCTGCGGATTCGCGACCGCGCGTTCGTGCGCCGCGAGGTCCAGTTCGGTGTCGAGGACGGCAACGAGGGTGACCGCGGCGGCGGGTGCGGACGGCTGCTCGGTCGTCACGGGCGCTCCCCGGGGCGTGGGCGGCTGCTCGGTCGTCATGGGCGCTCCCCGGGGTACAGCGGCAGGGGCAGGAACGGCACCCGGTCACCGGCCGCGGCCTGGGTGCCCGGGCGGACCACCACGAATCCGTGTGCCCGGGACAGCCCGCGCAGCATCGCGGAGCCGACGTGGCCGACCGGGGTGGCCGTACCGCGGTCGGGGTCGAGGGCGGCCAGTGCCAGGTGGGTGTACCCGCCGCGGCCCGCCACGGCGGCGCCCGTGGTGACGTGGGGGAGGTCGGGCAGTTCGCGGCCGTGCAGACCGGCGAGCAGCGGCGCCACGAGCGAGACCAGGGCAATCACCGCGGACTGCGGGTTGCCGGGCAGCCCGGCAACGAATCGGCTGCGCCCGTCCGGGTCGGTGAGGCGGGCCAGCAGCATCGGGAAGCCGGGCCGGACGGCGACCGTGTTGACCAGGTACTCGGCGCCCAGGGCGGCCAGTGCGGGGTGCAGGTGGTCGACCGGTCCGTGCATCGTGCCGCCGGTCGTGCAGACGACGTCCGCGGTCGCGAGCGCGTGCCGCAGCGCGTCGACGTGCGCGTCGAGCGTGTCGCGGACCGGCCCGGTGACGTCGGCCGGGTCGACGTGCGCGCCGTGCCGGCGCAGCCATCCCGGGACCTGCGGCCCGAGCGAGTCGCGAACCCGGCCCGCGCCGGGCACGCCGCCGGTGAGCAGCTCGTCGCCGAAGATCAGTACGGCGGCCCGCGGCACCGACCGCACCGGGAGGGTTTCGTAGCCGCAGGTGGCGGCGAGCCCCACCACGGCCGGGTCGACCGCCGTCCCGGCGGGCAGGAGCTGCTCGCCGCGGGTGGCCTCCTCGCCGGGCAGCCGCCACTCCGGTGCGCTGCGCGGTACGCCGGTGACCAGACCGTCGGCGGCCTGGCGGGACTCCTCGACGCGCAGCAGGGCGTCCGCTCCGGCCGGGACCATGGCGCCGGTGGCGATCTCGACACAGGTGCCGTCGTCGGTCAGCGGCGCCGGGGTGTGCCCGGCGAGCACCCGGCCGACCGGGCGCCACGGCGCGCCGCCGCGCACCGCCCACCCGTCGATGCTGGCGGTCGGGAACGCGGGCAGGTCGGTCAGCGCGCTCAGCGGCTCGGCGAGGGTCCGCCCGTCGGCCTGTGCCAGCGGCACCTCGTTGACCGGCCCGGCCGCCACCCGCCCCGCCTCGTACGCGATCCGGCGCGCCTTCTCCCAGTCGACCGGGGTGCTGTCAACGCTCACCGCAGCAGCCTATCCACGCACCGGCCCGGCCGGTTCACGCACGCCCGTGATCGCCGCCTCGGACCTGCTGCACCGTGTGCGCCAGCAGTGGCCCGAGCACCGCGAGCCCGTCGCGCGCGCCGCCGGTGGAGCCGGGCAGGTTGACGACGAGGGTGCGCCCGGACACCCCGGCGAGGCCGCGGGACAGGGCGGCGGCGGGCACCCGGTCCCGCGCGTACGCCCGGAGCGCCTCCGCGATGCCGGGGATCTCGAAGTCGAGCAGCCCGCGGGTCGCCTCGGGGGTCCGGTCGGTGGGGGTGACGCCGGTGCCGCCGCTGGTCAGCACCACGTCGATGCCGTCCGCGACCGCGGTGCGCAGGGCGTCGGCGACCGGCTCGCCGTCGGGGACGACCACCGGCTCGGGGTCGACGTCGCAGCCGAGGTCACGCAGCCCGGCGACCAGCAGGGGGCCACTGGTGTCGGAGTAGATCCCGGCCGCGGCGCGGTTGGAGGCGACCACCACGCGAGCGCGGATCGCGGCCGTGGTCACGGGCGGTCCTGCGGGCGTACCCAATCGCCGGTCTTGCCGCCCTCCTTGCGCAGGACCCGGACGGCCGACAGGCTCGCGGCCGGGTCGACCGCCTTGACCATGTCGATCAGGGCGAGCCCGGCGGTGGCGACCGCGGTCAGTGCCTCCATCTCGACGCCGGTGCGCTCGGCGGTCCTGGTGGTCGCGACGATGTCGACGCCCGCGTCGGTCACCTGCAGGTCGACCGTGACCCCGTGCAGCCCGATCGGGTGGCACAGCGGGACGAGCTCCGACGTGCGCTTGGCCCCCATGATCCCGGCGAGGCGCGCCACGGCCAGGGCGTCGCCCTTGGGCATGCCCTCGCCGCGGAGCAGCGCGACGACCTCGGCGGTGGTGTCAAGCCGGCCGGCGGCCACGGCACGCCGGACGGTGACGGCCTTGGCGGAGACGTCCACCATGCGCGCGGCCCCGGTGTGGTCCACGTGGGTGAGCAGGGATTCCTCGGGCATACCGGGAGTTTATAGAACGGTCGCCGACCGGGGGTTAGCGCGACTGCCACCGGGCACAGCACAATTTCTCCACGGCAAATCTTCGGAGATCTTCCCGCTGCTCAACAGCGGTTCGTTCGGTGGTTAGCGGGAACCTGTCAGATAGCCATTGTCAATCGTTTCGGGAGGACCGACGATATCGTCTGCCAATCGATTACTCCGGTTTGACCGACTTTCGGGATTGCGGTCGGTCCGCGGTCCAAAGCGAACGGTGACGTTACCTCGCCCGATTCTCGTGTTCTGCGCATACCGGCACGAATCACTACCAAAACCGCGCCTGGCCGCATAACGTTCCCCTCGTCGCGACACGAACCGGTACGTAGGGGGTTCAGGGGCCCGCGAAGCCTCTGACGGACGGCGAGGGAGACGGCCATGCGTCGCAGCAACGAGTGGGAGTGACGGACCGTGCGTCGGCGCGCTCGCGTCGATACGCTGAGAGTTGAGCCTTGAGTGCCCCGCTGTGCTCGGTATCCGATGTGCACGGTTGACCAGGAAGTCGGATGCGATCCGCAAACAGTCTTGACGACGACGTGACCGATCGGCAGCTCCGGCTGTTCGTCGGTCTCGTCGTCGTGTTGGCGATGTTCGCCTCCGCCGCCGACGCCACCCTGCCCGTCCGGCAACGTCCGACCTGGCCGGATGTCGCGCTGCTGGTGGCGATCTGCGCGGGCACGGTGTTCGCCCACCGGCTGCGCGTCCACGTGCGCGTACGGTCCAACGGCGAAGCCGTCGCCTGGGCCGAGGTCCCGGTACTCGTCGGTCTCTCCCTGGCGCCCGTGCCCTGGGTCGTGCTCGCCGCGGTCGCGGCCGCCCTGATCGACAAGGCGTTGCTCCGGCTGCCGCCCCGGAAGATCGTCTTCGCCGCCGCCAAGGAGGTGTTGACCGTCACCGCCGCGGGCCTGGTCCTCGTCGCCTCCGGTGTGGACCACGACGCGACCCGTCCCGAGTTCGCCCCGCTGGCGATCACGCTCGCCTTCTGCGCCATGGTGATCGTCGACGACCTGGTGTTCCTCCCGCTCATGGCGATCGTGCAGCGCGCGCCCCTCACGCGGGTCACCCGGGTGAATCTCGACGTCAAGCTGGTCGGGCACGTCTTCCGGCTCGGCACGGTCCTGTGGGTGGTCGCGGTCCTGGCGTACCGCATCAACCCCCTGCTGCTGCTGCTCGTCCCGCTGCTGATCGCGTGCGTGCACCTCTGGCACTCGCGGCGCGTCCGCACCCGCACCGAGCGCGAGTCCTGGCAGCGGCTGTCCCGGGCCATCGACGCCTTGAACGTCCCGGATCTCACCGAGGTGCTGCACCTGGCGTCCACCCGGGCGGCCCAGATCTTCTCCGCCGACGCCGTGGAGATCGACCTCACGGGCGGCAGCGACGACCGGGTCGTGCGCGGTGTGGAGCGCGGCGTCACGTTCGACGGGCCCGCGGCCGCCGCGCCCCCGCAGGACGGCAACCTGATTACCACCGAACTGCAGACCAACGACGGCAGCTACCGGGTGGGCGTGCTCCGGCTGCGCTTCCGCGACCGGGTCAAGCTCAATGAATTCGAGCAGTACAAGCTGTGTACGTTCGCCTCGGCGCTGTGCACCGCCATCCGCAACGCCACCGCGTACGCCGAACTCGCGCGGATCTCGGCGGAGAACGCGCACGCCGCCACCCACGACCCGCTCACCGGCCTGCCGAACCGCCGCAAACTGTACGAGAACGCCGCAGCATCCATCGAGGACCGTGCCGGAGACGGCATCCTGGCCCTGCTGCTCATCGACCTGAACCACTTCAAAGAGGTCAACGACACGCTCGGGCACGCGGCCGGCGACGCCGTCCTGTGTGAGGTCGCCGGCCGGCTGCAGGACGCGGCCCGCCCCGGCGACCTGGTCGCCCGCCTTGGCGGCGACGAGTTCGCGATCCTGCTGTCCGGACTGCCCACCCCCGCCATGGCGGCACACCGGGCCGAGTCGATGCTGGCCCAGCTGGACCGCACCATCGAGGTCGACGGCATGCGGCTCACCATCGAAGCAGCCGGCGGGATCGCCCTGGCCCCCGGCACGGGCGGCGTCGAGGAGCTGATGCGCCGCGCCGACGTGGCGATGTACCAGGCCAAACGATCCGGGCGGCGCACCGCCACGTACGCGCACGCCCGCGACACCGCCGACGTCGGCCGGCTGATGCTCGGCGGCGACCTGCGCCGCGCCGTCGCCGAACAGCAGTTCGTCGTCGACTTCCAGCCGATCGTGGACCTGGGCACCGGAGAGGTGATTTCCGCGGAAGCGCTGGCCCGGTGGCATCACCCGCAGCACGGCAACCTCACCCCGCTGGACTTCCTGGAGACCGTCGAGCGGTCCGGTCAGCTCGCGGCGTTCGCCGACGCCGTGCTCGACCAGTCGCTCACCGCGTTCACGGCCTGGCGGGAGGCCGGTTTCGACCTGCCCGTGGCGGTCAACGTGTCCCCGCGCAGCCTGCTCGACCCCCAGTTCCCCGCCGCCGTGCTGGCCCGCCTGCGCAACCACGCGGTGCCCGCCGACCGGCTCGTCCTCGAACTCGCCGAAACCCTCACCCTCAGCCAGCTGGAGGTCGTCGAGCGGGCGTTGGGCGAGCTGCGCGACGCGGGCGTACGGCTGGCCCTCGACGACTTCGGCAGCGGGGTGTCGTCACTGTCGGTGCTGTCCCGCATCCCGGTGCACGAGTTGAAGATCGACCGCGAGTTCGTGATGGCCGTGGAGACCTCCCCGGAGGCCGCGGCGGTGATCCGGTCCACCGTGGACCTGGCACGCAGCCTTCAGCTCACGGTCGTTGCGGAGGGTGTCGAGAGCGAACCCCAACGGCACGCGCTGTTCCGGCTCGGCTGCGTCGCCGGGCAAGGCCACCTGTTCGCCCGGCCCATGGGCGCCGGACGCCTGCTCGCGTCGCTGCGGCGAGGCTCCGGCGGCCGGCCCGGGGTGCTCGCCGACGCATTGCACGAGACCGGGGCGGTCGTACGCCTGCCCCGCCGCAGAGCGAAGGACCGATCGTCTCTGCCACACTTGCCCGCGTGATCACCGCCGCCGGCCGACTGCTGACGCGGGTCGACCGGGCCGCGGACGGCCTCGCCGCCGACCTCGCGCTGTACGCCGTGTCTGCCGCGTTCGCGCTGGTCACCGCGGCGTTCTCCACGCTGCTGCCGCATCGCGGCTGGGGCGCGGTCGCGGCGTGGGTCTACGTCGGCGCCGCGCTCGTGGTGTCGGTTCAGCTCGTCGCCCGACGCATCGGCGGTCGACGGCCGCCCTGGCACTCCCCGTCGACGGCCCGAGCCGAACGCTCCCCGCTGACGGCCTCGGCCACTTGGCCGCGATGGACGGCCTTGGCCGGGCGGGCGCCGCTGACGTGGGTGGTGTGGATCGGAGCGGCGCTGGTACCGCTGGTCGTCGAGGCCGTCCAGCGTGCGGGCGGACGCACCGACCGCGCACAGGAGGAAGTCCTGGTCGTCGAGCAGATGGGCCACCGTCTGCTGGAGAGCGGGACGCCGTATCTCGGCCGGGACGCCATCGCCGCGCTGCCCGCGGGGGAGAGGCTGCTCGGGTACGCGCCGTACCAGCCGGGCATGGCGGTGTTCGGGCTGCCCCGGGCCGCCGCGGGCGACGCCTGGTGGACCGACGCCCGGGTGTGGTTCGCAGTCGTTACGGCAGCCGCACTGATCACCGGCATCGCACTCGTCCGGCACGCCGACCACGCCGCGCGCGTACGCGCCCTGCAGTTCGCGACCGTCCTGCCGATCTGCGCCCTCACGCTGGCGACCGGGGGCGACGATCTCCCCGTACTCGCGTTGTGCCTGCTCGCGCTGGCCTGCTGCGCGACCGGCCGGTTCGGTGCCGGGGGCATCGCGATCGGCGTCGCGGCCGCCTGCAAGCTCTTCGCGCTGCCGGTCCTGGTCGTGCTCGGGGTCCTCGCCGTCGTTGCCGGCCGCGGCCACCGCCTGCTGCCGGCCGCGCTGGGCCTGCCGCTGCTCGCCCTGCTGCCCGCGCTGCTGGTCGACGCGGATGCGTTGGTGGAGAACGCGCTGCGCTTCCCGCTCGGCCACGGAGTGGTGACCAGCCCCGCCCAGTCGCCGTTTCCCGGTCACCTCATCGCCGCGGCGGTGCCCGGCGGTCGTTACGTCGCGGCCGCCCTGCTCGCCGCGGTCGCGGTCGCGATCGCGGTCCTGCTGGTACGTCACCCGCCGCGTACCGCCGGAGCCGCGGCGCTGTTCTGCGGGTGGGGCCTGCTCGCCGCGATCCTGTTGATGCCGACCACCCGGTTCGGTTACCTGCTGTATCCGCTGGCGCTGCTGGCTTGGGCGCCCGTACTCGGGAAGTACTCAGCCACAAGCGCTCCGCGCCATGACGGCGCCTTGTACCGTGTGTGAGATGCAGATGACCTGTCCGAAGTGTCACGGTGAGATGCGGCAGTACGAGCGCAGCGGCGTCACGATCGACCAGTGCACCGAATGCCGCGGCATCTTCCTCGACCGGGGTGAACTGGAGAAGCTGTTCGAGGCCGAGGCCAACTGGAACAGCCGGCAGGCAGCCGCCCGCCCACAGCAGGGGCCCGGGGCATACGCTCCGCCGCCGCCCCCGGCAGGTCACGGCGGCTACGTACCGCCGCCCCCGCCGCCCCACCACGGCGGCGGTTACGCGCCCCCGCCCGCCCCGTACGGCGCACCTGCGGCACACGGCTACCCGCCGGCCGTCCCGGCGTACGGCCACCATGGCCACTACCGCCATCACGGCCATTACCGGCACCACGGCCACTACCGGAAGCGCAAGGGCTTCCTCCACGAGCTGTTCGACTGACCGCAGCCAGGCGCTCGAACCCGCCGATCGCCCGGGATCGCCACTGTTGTGGGGCTTCCCGGCGATCGGCGCGACCGCGGGCCGCCGCCCTTGTTCAGCCCTTCCCGCGCCGAGGCCGCGATTCCAGCAGCGCCCAGGACCCGTTGCATTGTCCCGCGCGCCGCGCCGGGCACGATGATTGAGACGGCGTCAGACGATGGCCATGTCGACGAAACGGGACAGGTGCAGTTGCGCCGCGACGGTCACCGTATCCGTGGGCCCGTTCCGGTGCTTGGCGACAATGAAATCGGCTTCGCCGGCGCGTGGCGACTCTTTGTCGTAGTAATCGTCGCGATGCAGAAGAATGACAACGTCGGCGTCCTGCTCAATTGATCCACTCTCACGCAAGTCGGACAATTGCGGCCGCTTGTCGGTACGTTGCTCAGGTCCGCGGTTCAGCTGACTCACCGCGATCACCGGGCACTCGACCTCCTTGGCCAGCAGCTTCAGACCACGCGACAGGTCGGCGACCTCCTGCTGGCGGCTTTCCGTACGCTTCGGCGAGGTCATGAGCTGCAGATAGTCCACGACGATGAGCTTGAGATCGTGGCGCTGCTTGAGCCGACGAGCCTTGGCCCGGATCTCCATCAGATTCATGCTCGGGGTGTCGTCGACGAAGATCGGAGCCTCGCTGATCTCCCCCATGCGCCGGGCGAGCTTCGTCCAGTCGTCGTCGGAGAGCTGGCCGGAGCGAAGCACGTGCAGAGGCACCCGCGCCTCCGCGGACAGCAGCCGCATCACGATCTCGATCTTGCTCATTTCGAGCGAGAAGATGGCGCTGGCGCAGTTCGCACGGATCGCCGCGTTGCGGGCGAAATCCATCGACGCGGTCGAATTGTGGGTCGCCACCATGGTGTGACCGGCCAGGTACAGCTTGTCCGCATTGTCGATGGACACGCACTTGACCGGCACGCTGGGCACCGGCCGGACGTCGACGATGAACCGGCCCGGCTCCGCGTCGGGACGACGGCGGTCCTTGTGCGCCTGTGCCATGCGCTCCACCCGGAACACGTCGTCAGCCGCCGCGAACGTCACGGTGTGGCCGGTGACCCCCGCCACGAGGCCGGATGTGACCAACGCGGCCGATGCGACCCGAGCCCCCGATGTAACCAACGCGGCCGATGTGACCCGGGCCCCCGGTGTGACCGACGGCTGGTAGCCCAAGCCCGCGACCAGGTCCCGGACATCCTCGGCTAGCCGCCGCGACGTGGCGGTGAATTCGCACAGGCCCGCGTCCGTCACAGTCCCGGCGGTGTCCAGCAGGCCGGCCAGCAGGGCACGGCGTTGCGCGACCGAACCCCGCAGGTACGCCGCCGGGATGTGCGGGTCATGATCCTCGGGCTGCCCCGCGGATCCCGACAGCTGCGCCTCCGCGCCGCCGCCCAGCCGGGTCCCCAAGGCGTACGGGGAGACCGGCAGGTCCCGCTCCGGCAACTCCATGGGGCGCGCATCGGCCACCCAGTGGTTGAACTGCCGGCCGGTGGAACCGCCGTACAACGTGGCCGCGATCTCCCGGGTCGTGCGGACCTCGGCGGGGCGACCGGACCGGCGGGCCGCGTCGTCATGGGTGGCCCACTGGTGTGAGCCGTCGGCCACGAGCACCGAGCCGTCGGAGAACTCCACCTCGAAGCACGGCCGCCCCAGCATGATCTCGCTGGTGGCGATGACCGTGGTCGGCCGGCCGTCCGCGCCGATGAGCCGGTCACCCACGGTGGCCTGCGCCATCGTCGTCCAGCCCGTCGGGGTCGGCAGCGGGGTGTCCAGAGCCAGTGCCTTGCCGAGGCCGGGACGGCCCGCGACGATGATCAGCTGACCGGGGTGCAGGCCGTTGAGCAGGCGGTCCAGGTCGGAGAACCCGGTCGGCACGCCGGTCATCATGCCGTTGGTGGCGCCGACCGCCTCGATCTCGTCCAGGGTCGGCTGGAGCATGTCGGCGAGGATCGCGAAGTCCTCGCTGACCCGGCGCTCGGTGACGTCGTACACCGCCTGCTGGGCCAGGTCGACGATGTCGTCGACGTCACGCCCGCCCATGCCGCCCGTACCGTAACCGAGTTGGACGATCTTGGTGCCGGCCTCGACGAGGCGGCGCAGGACGGCGCGCTCCGAGACGATCCGGGCGTAGTAGGACGCGTTGGCGGCGGTGGGGACGCTCTCGATGAGCGTGTGTAGGTACGGCACCCCGCCGATGCGCTGCAGGTCGCCCGAGTCGGCCAGCGCGGCGGCGACCGTGATGCCGTCGGCGGGCTCGCCGCGCCCGTACAGATCGAGGATGGTGTCGAAGATCGTGGCGTGCAGCGGCCGGTAGAAGTCGTGCGCCTTGAGGATCTCCACGACGTCGGCGATCGCGTCCTTGGACAGCAGCATGCCGCCGAGGACACTCTGCTCGGCCGCGACGTCCTGCGGGGGAGACTTGTCGAAGCCGCCGCCGCCGAAACCACCACCGCCAGGACCGTCGCCATTCGGGCCACTGCCGGACGAGGGGCCGCCGTGCGGAGCCCGGCTGCCGGGCGCTGCCGGGCGGGAGTCCGGCCGCGAATCGTCAGTGACTGACACCCCGACCTCCCCCCAAAAGCTCGCCGTCCCCATCGTGATCGAACACCCGGGGTGTGACAGTTCGGCTGCGCCGGCCCGATGGTTTCGGGGAATTCTCCACGGGGGCCGACCGCAGCGCGGTAACCATACGGACCCGCGTGTCGCCGGCCCAACCCACGCGGTGGACAGGCCTCGGGACAACCTGTGGACAGGACGACCCGACCTGTGCGCGGGCCTGTGCACAGCCTGTGTACAACCGCTGGGGAAGTTCTCCGCGGAGGGCAGATGACGTGCGAATTCGTCGTCCCCATGGTGTGGAGACGAAAAAGGTGGGCCGGAGTTGCCGAGCCCGTTCCGGGACTCCGAGGGGCCTCGCGAACACCCCGTGAGCTGCGGCGCCGGGGGCCGCGGGCGAACCCCGCACCGGCCAAGACTCCCTTGCGTGACCAAGCCGTCGCGTCAGGGCGTTGCGGTTCTGCCGCGCGGACGTCACCCTTTTGTCGTGGACCAACGGGAGTGGGACTACGGCGCCCGCCTGCCGCGAGACAGGCGCGCGGCAGAGTCGTGGTCCCCAACAACAGGTCCAGAAAATCCCGAATCAGACAGTACGGCCCTGAAATGGGGTTCTGTCACTGACACCGGGAGCATGGAGCCGATCCCCGAGGCCGTCGACTGGTCCCGCCGCGCCGACCAGTGGGCGCAGCAGGCGAACCTGCCCGCCCAGAACGACCAGTGGCAGTCGGTGAGCCGTTGGTCCGAGGTCGTGCCGACCACCCGGTCCGGCTATCCCGCCGACGGCGTCGGCTGGCGTACGGAAACGGCCGAGTGGCAGGCCACGACGGAGACCGCGCGCTGGCGGCAGACGACCGAGTGGCGTTCCACCTCCGGGACACACGGCTGGCGTTCCACCACCGAGGCATGGCAGACGGGCAGCGCGGGCGCTGAGGGCACCCCGCCGCAGCTGGCGCCGCCGGGCACCGGTCAGCGGGCCATCTCCAGTACGGCGTGGCAATCCGCTGCCGCCGACGGCCAGCCCGGCGCCCAGGACATCCGGCAGCAGCCTGTGTCCGACAACGGCGCCGCCCCCGGTGGTACGGGCGCCAACCCACCCTGGCAACAAAGCGAGGACTCGCGACCGGCCTGGCAACAGTTCGCGGCGCCAGCGCCCCCGTGGCAGGCCGGCGGAACCGCGCCCTGGCAACAGGCGCCCGCGGCCCCGGGCCGGGACCAGAGCGCCGCCGGCACCCCGCCCTGGGACCAGAGCGCCGCCGGCACCCCACCCTGGGAGCAGGGCAGCCCCAGCGCCGCACCGTGGGAGCAGGGCGCTGCCACCACACCGCCCTGGCAGCAGGCCACCAGCCGGCCGGCCCCGGCCACACCGGCATGGCAGCAGCTCGTCGACCCGGTCGCGGGATGGCAGCAGCGTGAGGAGGCCACCCGCGGCGACGACATCCGCCGGGATGAGACGCGCTCAGCCGGATGGCAACGGCCGGATCCCGCTGGCGGGCGTGCCCCGGACAGCCCGTCGAGCTGGCAGCGCCCCGACGCCACGCCGAGCTGGCAGGCGCCGGGAGGCGCGCCGGGGCCGCAGACCACCCCGAGCTGGCAGCAAACTGAGGCAGAGCCCGCCACCGGGTCCTGGTCCGCCCCGTACGATTCGGGCCGCCACCTGGTGCGCGACGACGACCGGGCGCAATGGCGGCGGGACTCCGCCGCGGGCGCGGGGCGGCTCGACGACCGGCCCGACCAGACCGGACGCCGCCGCGTCCCCGAGGGCGGAACGGGTTGGTCGACCCGTTCGGAGTCGGACAACTGGGCCGGGCATGCTGATACCGGCACGATGCCGGCGTTCACGGACCCGGCGCAGTCCACCTCCCGCGGATGGAGCCCCGACCCGCAGCAGGCCGCAGGCGGGTGGGGCACCGATCCTCAGCAGTCGACCTCGCGCGGATGGAGCGCCGACCCGCAGGAATCCACCGGGCGCGGTCGGGGCACCACCGACCCGGAGTGGGCCCCCGACCCCGCGCAGTCCAGCTCACGCCTGCGGCGAGCCGAGCCGGAGCGCCCCTCGCCGCCGAGGCGGCGGGCCGAACCAGAGCCGGACTCGGCGAGCTGGCGCGCCGACCTGGCAACGCCGGATCGGCGATACGAGGACGACGACTGGCGACGGGACCCGGACACCGGCCAGTGGAGTCTGTTCGAGGACGACACGGACGAGGGTGCCCCGCGCGAGTCGGAGCGGCCGCGTGCCCGCCGCGACCCCGGTCCGGCCTCGGATCCGTGGGAGCAGAGTGCTGCGGAGACCAGCGTCATTCCGTTGCCGTGGCAGCCGCGGGAGTCCCGCGAGCCGCGTACGGACGGCTGGCGGCCGTCGCCGGACGAGGCCGAGCGGCCCGCCCGGCGCCGCGGATACGACAGCCCCGGCTCCACCGGCGGATACGACACTTCGGCACCGACCGGCCGGCGCGGATACGACGCCGCACCCCCGACCGCCGAACGTGGATACGGCACCTCAGCCGCAGCACAGAGCGGCGGATACGACCCCGAGCCGGACGATCGTGCCGGTTGGCGCGACGAGCCGCGTCGCGGCACCCGCGCGGGTGAATGGCGCGACGAGTCCCGCCGGGCGACCCCCGCCGGCGAGTGGCGTGATGACCCCCGCCGGGACGCGCGTGCCGGGGAACGGCGCGATCCGTCCCGCCGCGAAGACGGCGGCCAGGGCAATCGGCGTGACGAGTCACGTCGCGGTGGACGCCGCCGCGCCGGTGACGACGACGATGACCACTGGCGGGCGGGCGGCAGCAGCGGCATCGACCAGCCAGGGGACCCTGAGCAGGCACAGGACCCTGAGCGAGGCCTGGATCCCGACGTCTGGCGCCGCGACCCCGAGCCGCGGCCGGAGCGTGACAACTGGCGAATGACCCGGCTGGAGGACGCGCCCACCCAGTCGTGGCGGCAGGAACTGCAGGCCGAACTGCGTGCGGAGCAGCGCCCGCCGACCGGCGACGCCGCCACCGAGATTCGCCCCTTGGGCTCGGGTGGCACCGGCATCGAGGGCCGGGCACAGCCCCCGACCGGTTCGGCGAGCTACCGCGAAGGGAACACCGGCGACTGGCGCCGGGAGCTGGCGTCACAGGGTGGGCTGGCGGACGGCGAGTCGCGCCGCAACGGCGATGCCACGTCACTGCGGAATCCGCCCGGCGCGGGCGCCGGTAAGGCATCGGTCCCGGCCGCGCGGCCGGTGTCTGCCCGGCCGTCGGGCGGCGGCGCTCCGGGTTCGGCCGAACGCGCGGGAGCCCGCGAGGAGATGCTGGTCGGCGCCCGGTCGGGCGGCCGCTGGCAGGATCCGCCGGACACGCAATGGCCGCCTCGTCCGGCGTCCGGCTATCAGAGTGCCGCGACCGGATCGTACGGGCGTCGGGCGGTCGGCGGTCTGGCGACCGCGTCCGGCCGGCAGCCGACGAATCTGCTGGAGCCCGACGAGGACGAGATCGAGGAGGACACCGGCGGCCCGCTGGCCGCGGTCGGTTACACGGTCGTCTGGTACGGCGTCCCGGTCGTGTTGTTCGTGCTGGCCATGCTGGTGCTCAACGGCGCCCAGCAGGCGCATGCTCTGGGCACGCTGGCCAAGGCGGCCCCGCAGTTCGGTCTCTCGTTGGTGTTGAGTGTGGTGGTGGCGGTCGGGCTGCGCCGGGCCAGTGGTTCGTGGAAGGCGGCCAGCGTCGGCCTTGCCTCGGCGGTGGTCGGCGGTGGCCTCGCCACGGTGCTGACCTCGGCCATCACGGGCAATTCCCTGAGCTGAGGAAAGTGCCCACTCGCCCGGGCTGTCCCGCTGAGGAGGCGCTCGTCGGGGAATGCGAAATGGCGCACCGGCCGGGCCGATGCGCCATTTGCTTTGTGCGGTGCTGTTACTTCGCGGCGACCACGTTCACCGGGAACGTGGCGGTCACCTCGGGGTGCAGCTTGACCTGGACCTTGTACGCGCCCGTGGTCTTGATGTGGCTCGGCAGCTCGAGACGGCGCCGGTCCAGGGCCGGGCCGCCGGCGGCCTTGACCGCGTCGACGATCTCGGCCGGGGTGATCGACCCGAACAGGCGCCCGCCCTGGCCGGAACGCGCGCTCAGCGTGACCTTGAGACCTTCGAGCTGGCCCTTGACCTCGTTGGCCTGGTCCAGGTCGCGGATTTCGCGGGCCTCGCGGGCCCGCCGGATGACCGCGACCTGCTTCTCGGCGCCCTTGGTCCAGGCGATCGCGAAGCCCTGCGGAAGCAGGTAGTTGCGGCCGTAGCCGTTCTTGACCTCGACGATGTCGCCGGGGGTGCCGAGGCCCGACACCTCGTGCGTGAGAATGATCTTCATGTCGGTGCCTCCCCTCAGCGCGCCGAGGCCGTGTACGGCAGAAGCGCCATCTCGCGGGCGTTCTTGACCGCCCGGGCGATCTGCCGCTGCTGCTGGGAGGTCACGCCGGTGACCCGCCGAGCACGGATCTTGCCCCGGTCGGAGATGAACTTCCGCAGCAGCGCGGTGTCCTTGTAGTCGATGTAGGTGATCCCGTCCTTGTCGAGCGGGTTCACCTTCTTCTTCGGCTTGCGCAGTGCCGCAGCCTTCGCCATTGCTCTTGCTCCTGATGTCATGTCGCGCACCGGGCGGCCGGGCCGCCCCGGCCGCTAGAAAGGTGGCTCGTCGTCGAAGTTGTTGCCGCCGCCGGAGCGGCTGCCAGAGGCCTGGGCGGGTGCAGCCGTGGCCCAGGGGTCGTCGAATCCGCCGCCCCCACCGCCGTTGGACTGCTGCCGCCCGCCACCACCGCCGGAGGCGCCGAAGCCGCCCCCACCGCCGCCCGAGCGGGACATCTTCTGCACCTTCGCCGTGGCGTAGCGCAGGGACGGGCCGATCTCGTCGACCTCGAGCTCGATGACGGTGCGCTTCTCACCCTCGCGCGTCTCGTACGACCGCTGACGCAGCCGGCCGGTGACGATCACGCGGGCGCCCCGCTGCAGCGACTCGGCGACGTGCTCCGCGGCGTCACGCCAGATGTTGCACGCCAGGAAGAGCGGCTCGCCGTCCTTCCACTCGCCGGAAGCCTTGTCCAGGAACCGCGGCGTCGAGGCGACGCGGAACTTGGCCACCGCCGCACCAGACGGGGTGAAGCGCAGCTCAGGGTCGTCGGTCAGATTGCCGATGACCGTGATGGTGGTGTCTCCTGCCATGACCTTCTCCTCGCGTCCTCGCGTTGCTGGGGTGAGACTCGCAGAGCCCTACGACAGAAACGACGAGGACGGTAAGTCAGCGCGTCTCGGGCCGGATGACCTTGGTGCGCAGGATGGACTCGTTGAGGCGCAGCTGGCGGTCCAGCTCGGCAACAGCCTCCGGCGTCGCCTGCAGGTCCACGACGGCGTAGATGCCCTCTGACTTCTTGTTGATCTCGAACGAGAGCCGGCGACGGCCCCACACGTCGAGCTTCTCCACCGAGCCACCCGCGGTACGGATCACGTTCAGGTACGTGTCCAGCGACGGGGCGACGGTGCGCTCCTCGAGACTGGGGTCGAGGATCACCATGAGTTCGTAATGACGCAAGACGTTCTCACCTCCTGTGGGCTTGACGGCCACGGTCTCTCCGTGGCAGGAGGTCTTGCTGTCCGCCGTCGTGTGATGTCGTGGTCGACCCACAGCAACGCCGTGGGGCGAATGGCCCACGGCTGGTCACCCGACGGACCGGGCAAGCATACCGGCGCACGCACCGGCCACAAAAACCGGAACGGCCCCGTCCGGGCAGGGACAGGGCCGTTCATCGGAAGAGCCGCGGGGCGTCCGGTCCGCTTTCGCTGGGTGGGACCTGGGGAGGAACGACCACACCGATGAGGTTGGACGCAGCCGCCCCGCGGAGCTTTCTGACCGGGAGTCTACGCCATCGTTGCCCGAGATGCACGTTGCGCCACGATTGCCCGAATCGCGCCGATACTCACCCCTAGCACGCAAACCAGGGCGGTCAGCGTGAGCAGGCCGCCCGGCGCGTCTTCCGGCACCGGTGGCAGCGCCGCGGCCACCTCACCGCTCACCACCGCCGCCGAGCCCGCGGACGTGGTGACCGGGGCGGCGTCGGAGGTCACCGGCACTTCGACCGACTGGACGCCGGTGGCCAGCGACTTGATCCCGCCGGCCGGCGGCAACCCGGCGATCACCGACGCCGCGGCGACCGAGCCCCGGCTGCGGGTCGGACTCACGTCCGCCTGCGTGACGCCACCGCCGGCCGGCTGATTCACCGGGACGACCGGTACCGTCCTGGTCTGAACGGGCGGCGGCACCCCCGGCCGCGAGACCCCCGGCGGTACGGTCTGCGGCCGTGTCGTCTGCGTCGGCGGCGGCGGAACGGGCGAGTCACCGCCCGTGGAACTCGACGGCGGCCCCTGGCTGGGCGGCGTGTCCGTGACCGGGACGGAGCTCGGCGGCACCGGGACGGGAGTGGTCGGCACGCTCGACGGTGGCGCCGACGGCAGCGTCGTCGGTACGACCACCGGCGTCGACTCGTCGGTGAGCGCGCACACCGGGTCGTCGGCCAGCGACGTCGTCGGCCGCCGGAACACCGCCTCCGTGCCGCCGTGCCGGGCGACCGCGTCCGAGGCGCGGCGGGGCACCCGGCCCGCCTGCGCGGCCCGCGCCGCGGCCGCCACGCGCACCCGCTCGGTCCGCAGCAGCCGCTTGACCCGGACCCGTTGGGCACGGATCGTGAGCACCTCGAGGTCCGGTGTGGACTTGCAGCCCAGCTCGACGGCGTGCCCGCCGGCCGCCTTCGGACGGGCACCGGTGGCCTGGCCGGCACTGGCGGTTTCCCTCGTCAGCAGCGGCGCGGAGACGAGCAGGCCGCCCAGCACCATCGCTGCGACCAGGTGTCGGAACTGCCGCGACATGCACCCATCTCCCCGGCTCGGCCGGCTCGAGCCGGCACCTCGACCTGCGCAATCCCTCCGTTAACGAGACGCGGCGGAGCCCGGTGACGCGCGGCGTCGCCGCGTCGTGACATCCGGTTACGTCGTACCCCCGTCGTAGGCTCGTCCTCATGCGCATCGGAGCCCATGTCGATCCCGGCGATCCCCTCGCCGAAGCGGCCGCCCGCAACGCGGAGGCGGTGCAGTTCTTCCTCTCCGACCCGCAGGGGTGGAAAGCGCCGGCGCCGCGTGCCGACGCCGATGCCCTGCGGTCGTCGGATGTCGCGGTCTACATCCACGCGCCGTACATCGTGAATGTGGCCACGCTCAACAACCGGATCCGCATCCCGAGCCGCAAGCTGCTGCTCACCCACGCCAGGGCCGCCGCCGAGATCGGCGCGCGCGGCCTGATCGTGCACGGCGGCCACGTCGGCGACGGCGACGACCTCGCGGTCGGCGTCGACAACTGGCGCAAGACTTTCGCGTACGCGGAGAAGGAGGGCGGCCTGCCGCTCCCCGTCCTGATCGAGAACACCGCGGGTGGGGAGCGCGCGATGGCCCGCCGCTTCGACGACCTCGCCCGGCTGTGGGATGCGATCGGTGAGTTCGGTGCGGGATTCTGCCTGGACACCTGTCACGCCCACGCGGGTGGCGAGGAGTTGCTCGGCATCGTCGACCGGGTGAAGGCGATAACCGGCCGCATCGACCTGATCCACGCCAACGACTCGAAGGACCCGTTCGATTCGGGCCGCGACCGGCACGACAACTTCGGCAATGGCAAGATCGACCCGGACCTGGTGGTAGCCGTGATCCGCGCGGCCGGGGCCCCCGTCATCGTCGAGACACCGGGCGGGGCGCAAGGCCAGGCCGCCGACATCGCCCTCCTGCGGGATCGGGCGGGCAGCTGACGCAGCGGCAGGAGATGCTGGCATGACAACCGACCAGCCGCAGCTCAGTCCCGACCCAGCGGCATCGACGGACGACAGGCCAGCGGCGGACAGCAAACCAGCTACGGACCCCAAGCCGACGACGGACGACAAACCAGCGGCAGGCAGCAAACCAGCTACGGACCCCAAGCCGACGACGGACGCACCGGCGTCAGCCGATGCCTCCCACGTGTCGGCCGCAGCCGAGCCTCCGGCCGCGGATACACCGGGGCGTCGCGGCGATGTGCTGCCGGCGACCCGTCCGCCCGGGGCACCGCCGGATCCCTGGACGGCTTTCGCCACCACACCGGAGCGCGGCCCCGGTCGTCTGCGCCGCGTCGTGCGCGGGGTACGTCGCGGGCTGGTCCACGAGTTTGCGCTGGCCGCCTATGCCGCCCTGCTGCTGGCATTGGCCATGACCTGGCCCGCGCTGCGCTACCCGCTGCACACCCTTCCGCAGGACGTCCACGATCCGTCCCGCCAGGCGTGGCAGGTGTCGTGGGCGGGGCACATCCTGCTTACCGACCCGGCACGGCTCTGGCACGCGAACGCGTTCTTCCCCCTGCGGTACAGCTTCGCCACCGGCGACAGCCTGCTCGGCTACGCCCCGGCCGGCATGCTGGGCACCGGTCCGGACGCGGCCGTCCTGCGATACAACATCCTCTTCGTGCTGGCCCATGCGCTGCTGACGTTCGGCGGCTATGCGCTGGCTCGCCAGCTCGGTGCCCGACGCACCGGCGCGGCGGTCGCCGCGGTGGCGCTCGCGTACGCCCCGTGGCGGCTCGCGCAGGAGGGCCACCTCGACATCATCTCGGCCGGCGCCATCCCTCTGGCCCTGGCGATGCTGGCCCGCGGCCACGGCTGGTCCCTGCGGTACGGCTTCCGCCCCGCCCGTCGGCGTACCGGCTGGGCGGTGGCGGGGTGGTTGTTGTCGGCGTGGCAGATCAGCCTCGGCTTCGCGCTGGGCCTGCCGTACGCGTACGTGCTCGCCCTGCTCCTGGTCGTCGGTCTGGTCGCCGTGCCGATCCGGCGGCTGCGCCGCCGCGGTCAGGGCCCGGTGCTGGGCTGGCGGCTGCTCGTCACCGACCTGCCGGGGACGCTGCTGGTCGCAGGCGTGGGTGTGCTGATCGCGCTGCCGTACCTGCACGCCCGGGACACCGGCTCCGCCGCCGGCGAGGTGCGGTTCTTCTCCCCGCCGGTGCACAGCCTGCTGATCGGTCCGGCCGAGTCGCGGATCTGGGGTGCCGCGCATGCCGTCCCCCGCGCGTCGCTCGGCTGGCCCGCCGAGATGACGCTGTTGCCCGGCTTCGTGTTGTACACGCTGGCCCTGCTCGGTCTCGTGTTCTCGATCTGGACGTGGCGGCAGCGGTTGGCCATGCTGTGCGCCCTCGCCGCCTCGGTGGTGCTGACGCTCGGCACCACGGTGTTCGACGGCCGGTGGACCTATCTGCCGCTGTTCGGGCACCTGCCCGGCTCGTTCGGGGTGCGGATCCCGGGCCGCCTCATGTTCTGGGTGACGCTGCTTCTCGCGCTGCTGGCGGCGGGCGCGGTCGACGAGTTCGTCGGGCGTGCGGAGCAGTTGGCGGCGCACCGGATGCCGCCGTGGCCGAGCCCGTGGCTGCGCGCGGCCACCCTGGTGCCGCTGCTGCTGGTCCTGGTCGAGGGCTTGAGCACCACCGCGCACCCGGTGGTGCCGGCCCAACCCGAGGTCATGCGTACGGGCAGGTCGTCCACGCTCGTGCTGCCGACCTCGACGCTGGGCGACCAGACCGTCATGCTCTGGTCGACGTCGAGGTTCCAGCCGCTGGCCAACGGCGGCGGCGCCTTCGCACCGGCGCACCAGGCGGAGTTGCGCCGCAGCGTGGCCACGTTCCCCGATCCGGCGAGCATTCAGTACCTTCGCGGGCTCGGCGTGCAGACCGTGTTGCTGGTCCGCGCGCAGGTGGCGGGCACGCCGTGGGAGCGCGCCGGCGACGTTCCGGTGGACCCGCTCGGCATCACCCGGGAGGACCTGGACGACGGCACGGTCCTGTTCCGCATCCCCTGATGGCTGAATCCTCTGATGGCCGGCGTTGGCCTGTCACCGGGCGGTGGCGGGCCTTCGCACCGTCGACGAGCGACCAGGGCCGATCATGCCGGGACGGGCGACGGGTCAGCCGCTGACTTCCGGTCCCCGTGGGGGCGGCCGCGCAACCGGGACACCCATTGTGTGTCCGGTGCACCGTCCATCAGCCCGCCGTCCGGGTCGTCCGCATAGGTGTCCCGCACGGGATCGCGTTCCGGCCGCCACATCTCCCGCACCACCAGGCCACAGAGGATCGCCACGGTGATCAGACGCAGGCTGGCCGCGAGCACGAAAGTCCCCTCTGGAATGACCGGTTTGCCACCGGCCCCGAGCAGTTCGGCGTAGAACGCAGCGAAGTAGCCGATCTCGGCGACGCTCCAGGCGACGACCGCCGCCCAGCGCGGCCGGGCCAGCACGATCAGCGGCAGCAGCCACAGGACGTACTGCTGCGACCAGACCTTGCTGAAGATGAGGAACGCCGCCACGACCAGGAAGGCCGCCTGCGACAGGCGCGGGCGGCGGGGCGCGAGCAGGCACACCCCGGCGATCGCCAGGCAGGACAGGCCGAACAGCCCGTACGTCAGCCAGTTGAGCGTCGGCACGTGGTCGCTGAGCCACTGGAACGGGCCTTGATCACCCGGAGTGCCGGTGTTCCACTTGCCGTCGAGGTACCGGCCGATGTACCAGAACGTGCCCCAGTCGATCGGGCGTTCCGTGTTGAGGTCGAAGAACCGGTTCCAGCTCGTCCGGTAGGCCAGGAACACCGGAGCGTTGGCCACCACCCAGGCCGCCACGGCCGTGCCGAGCGCGGTGATTGCGGCGCGCAGTCGCCCGGAGCGCAGGCCGAGCACCAGGATCGGGCCCAGGATGAACAGCGGCCACAGCTTCGCGGCCCCGCCGAGCCCGAGCAGGATGCCGGCGAGCGCGGGACGGCGCCGGGCCCACGCGTACAGGCCGAACATGGCGAAGCCGATGGCGAGGAAGTCCCAGTTGACCGTTGCGGTGACGAACAGGATCGGTGACAGCGCGAAGATCGCAGCGTCCCAGGGTCTGCGGCGCCGCAGGGCGAGAATGACCGCGGCGGTGGCGACCGCGAGCGCGCAGAGCACGAACGCGTTGACGTTGTAGAACCATTTACCCTGGTTGATGCTCGGGTTCTTCACGCCGAGCGCGTGCACCGGCAGCCCGAGCGCCCCCATGAAGTACCCGGTGACCACCGGGTATTCGACCGCATGGTCCCGGTACGGCACCTTGCCCTGGTTGAGCTCCTCGGCGTAGTACAGCGCCAGCACGTCGGTGTAGCAGAACCGGGTGTACTGGATGTTCTTCTGCCAGTCGCCGTCCTGGCACGGCGACTTCTGCACCCAGTGCAGCGCCAACGTGAGGCAGGTCAGGGCGAGGACGATCCGCGCCGCCGTCCAGAACCGGTTGGTCCGCGCCTCGGGCGGTACGGCGTGCCCGCCCAACGGGCCGCCGATCGCCTCGGAGAGCCCGCGCACGAAGCCGTCCGAGGATGCGGGGTGGTCCTGCGACTCAGGCCGTTCGATGTCGCGGGCCGACTGGGTGCTCATGACTTGGCATCATGCCGCATCCCGCGGCCCTTTCCCGGAAGGGGAGGGAGCGCGCCGGGCTCGGCTGTTTCCTTGATCGAGCCCGGCGCCATCGGGTCTACCCGCCGGTGTTCGGCGTGCCGTTGTTGTTCCCGGTCGGATTGTTGCCGTTCAGGAACTGGCCGGGGAACGTCGTTGGCGGGTCGCCGTTGTTGCCACCGCCGTTGTTGCCACCACCGTTGGTGCCGTCACCGTTGTTTCCACCGCCGTTGTTCCCACCGCCGTTGTTCCCGCCGCCGTTGTTCCCGCCGTTGTTGCCGCCGTTGGGGTCGCCGCCGGGGCACAGGAAGCCGATGAGGCACTGCGGAGGCTGAACGACCGGCGGGGGCGGCGGCGCCTTGCCGTTCTGCAACGAGCTGTTCGGGTCGCCGGTGCGCTGGCGCTGCGGGAAGCGCTCGATCTTCATGTCGAGCTTTGCGGTGACCTTGTCCATGAACGTCTTCCACACCGCACCCGGGGTGCTGGCGCCGAACATGTCCTTGCCGGTGCCGTTGGGCCCGGACTTCAGCTTGACCTTGCCCTTGGCCCCGCCGATCCAGACCGTGGCGGCGAGTTGCGGGATGCCGCCCACCATCCAGGCGTCACCGCTGCCGCCGTCGTTGTTGAACTCCCAGGTTCCGGTCTTGACCGCGGCGGGCCGGCCGTTGCGCAGCACCTTGTTCGCGTGCGCCGGGATCTCCTGCATGACACCGAGCAGGTTGCTCATCTGGTCCTCGGGGAAGACCCGCTTGCCGACCGCGTTTTCGGGCTTGTACGTCTTCATCTGCCCGGTGATGTCGTCACGACGGCTGACCTTCTCGATGAAGTGGGCCTTGTGGTAGAAGCCACCGTTGATGATGGTCGCCACGCCGTTCGCGTGCTCCAGCGGCACCACCCGGTACTGGCCGAAGCCGACCTCCTCGCCGAAGTACTTGTTCCAGGTCGAGGAGTCCGAGCGGTCGAGGTCGATCAGGTCGGACTGGCCGTCCTGCTTCTCCTGCGCGTCGGTCCACATGTGCTGGATGCCGGCGGCCTTCGCGGCGTCGACGACGTTCGACGGGCCGATGTTGTGGGCGATCCAGTAGAACGGGAAGTTGTACGACTGGATCGTCGCCTTCTCCAGCGGGCAGAACTGGATCTGGCCACCACACACGGTGCCCGGGTCCTGGCCGGCGTTGCTGATCTTGCCGCCGCCAACACGCTTCAGGCTGCCGTCCCAGTGGGTGTCGAACGAGATGTTCTTCTGCAGACCCGCCGCCAGGGTATAGATCTTGAACGTCGATCCGGGTGACTGGCCGCCTTCGATCTTGCCGTTCTGGCCGTTCATGTAGCCGCCGTAGTCCAGGCCGTTCGGCTGGTCGCCGCCGTAGTAGCCGAGCACCCGGCCGTTGGTCGGGTCGATGGCGATCAGCGCGGCCTGGTACGAGCTCGGCTTGTCGTGCATCGGCGAGTCAGCGCTCGACCGCTGCGCCGACTCCTCCGCCATCTCCTGGATCTCCGGGTCGATGGTGGTCTTGATGTCGAGCCCGCCGCGGCGCTGCTCGTCATCGTCGATGTTCATCTCGCGCAGTTCCTGCTGGACGTGCCGGATGATCATGCCAACCGGCTTGTTCGCGGCACTGCCGCTCGACTTGCCCGTGTCGATCGGACGCAGTTCCGGCTTCTTCGGGAACACCGCGGACGCGCGCTGCTCGGGAGTGATCCATTTCATCTCGAGCATGTTGTTGAGGGTGTATTCCCACCGGTCCTTCGCGGCGGTCGGGTTGATGTTGGGGTCGAACCCCTGGTGACCGTTCTTGACCGGCTCCGGCTGCTTGATGATCGAGGCGAGCACCGCCGCCTCGGACACCGTGAGCGCCCGCTCGCTGTCCGGCTTGGCGAGTACGGACTTGCCGAAGTACCCCTGCGCCGCGGCCTCGATCCCGTACCGGCCCTCGCCGAAGTACACCGAGTTGAGGTACATCCCCATGATCTGCTGCTTGTTGTACTTCGACTCCAGCTTGCGGGCGATCACCGCCTCGCGCAGCTTCCGGTTGTAGCTGATCTCCTTGAGATCGGCCGCGTGCCGGGCGTACTGCTGGGTGATCGTCGAGGCACCCTGCTTGTCGCCGCCGGTGAAGTTGTTCCACGCGGCGCGGGCGATGCCCATGAAGTCGATGCCGTGGTGCGAGTAGAAGTTCTTGTCCTCCGCGGCGGCCACGGCGTGCTGGACCATCGGCGGGATGCTGTTCTCCGGCACGACGGTGCGGTTCTGGCTGCCGAGCTTGGCCAGGACGTTGTTGTCCTTGTCCCGGATCGTGGTCGCCTGGTCCTCGGACTTCGGCTGCGGCAGATCCACGCCGTCGAAGAACCAGGTACCACCGACGACCCCGCCACCCAGCAGGATGACCATGACCGCGGCGGCCGCGGTGAGCACGTTCGTGCGCCGGCGGCGCTTGGCCGCCTTCTTCAGGTCCTTCTGGGTCGGGCGCATGCCGGGGGGGCCACCGAGATCGCCGTACCCGTCGGCACCGGCCGACGGGCGAACCGCGGCGCGGGCGACTGCAGCCCGGCCGCCGTACGATCCCGTGCTCTGCCCGGCGTCGTACGCCGCGCCGACGCGGGCCGAGCCCACCGACGCCGCGCCGACTGACGCACGGCCCGCGGGAGCACCGACGGACGCGGTCGCCCGGGGTGCCCCGACGCTGGCCCGGCCGGCCGCACCGCGCCGGTACGCGTCCGGTGCTGGACGGGCCTGGTCGTCAGGCCCGGTAGCAGCGGACGGCCCGGGCACTCGGGCCCGGGCACGTGCTGACTGCAAGTCGCCGTTCGAATTCATTCAGTCACACCTACCGGTCGCAGTGGCGTGCCTGAGGAGCCCCGACGGGCTTCCGGCGGCAGCGCCACGAGCGGTCGTTGTGGGCTGCATCCGCGCAGCCGCCCTGTCAGATGCCAAGAATGACCGATTGCGGCGCTGGATGCCCGTTTCGGTCGGGGTCGTGTCGACGTTGGCGTTGAGGGGTCGAGTCACCATCGGCCCTCCCGGCGCTGTGACGACGACCCTGCCTCGCGGTGGCGGCCCGAGGAAGCCGAGGCGACAGCCTCGACCCTGTCCAGTTCGTCGGCGTTGAGCGCATCCCGGCCGAGCAGGAACTGCTCGGTGAGATGGTTCCACGCGCAGGACCGGCACACCTCCACGACGAACACCTGAAACTCACGCAGCGTCATGGCCAGCACGGGCAGCTCCGCGAGCTTCCGCGCCTGGCCGGCCGACTGCTTGAGCTCATCGCCGTAGATGTAGTGCACCAGGGTGAGGTTGTCGTGACGGCAGATCGGGCAGCGCTCGTCCGTGGGTTCGCCATGGAATCTGGCTGCATTCTTCAAGTACGGCGACGCATCGCAGACTTCAAGCGTTCCGACCTTGCCGTTGCGCACGTCACGTAGCAGCGCTCGCTTCTGAAGCGAGTAGTCGACGACCTGCCGCTGCGTGCGCATGGCGAAGAGAGTACGCGCTCCTGTCCCGTACGGCGACAGGCGTCACTCAGCGTGGCGCAGCGACCGCGCAGGCACGATCATCTTGCGGGTGACGGCCGCGCGTTCTACCGTGACGATGTATCGGCCCGATACATCGGCCCGCAGTGAGCGGCCCGTAGACCCGGCGAGGAGGTGGCGACATGCTCGAGCTCGCCGTCCTCGGTCTCCTTCAGGAGGCCCCCATGCACGGGTACGAGCTGCGCAAAGAGCTCGCCACCAAGCTGGGGACGATCCGGGCCGCAATCAGCTACGGCACCTTGTACCCCACGCTGAAGCGCCTGAACGCCGCCGGCTGGATCAGCGAGACCGCACCCGAGGACGCGATGGTCCCACCGCTGACCAGCAAGCGGGGCCGAATCGTGTACAAGATCACGGCCGAGGGCAAGGAACGGTTCGCCGACCTGCTGGCCCAGGCCGGACCGGAGACGTACGACGACGCCGGCTTCGGCGTACATTTTGCGTTTTTTGCCCGGACTGACCGGGCCACCCGGCTGCGGATCCTCGAAGGTCGCCGCCGCCGGATCGAAGAGCGTCGGGAAGGCCTGCGTGAGGTCCTCTCCCGGGCCGCCGACCGGCTCGACGCATACACCCTCGAACTGCAACGACACGGACTCGAAGCGTGCGAGCGCGAGGTCCGCTGGCTGGAGGAGCTCATCACGAACGAGCGCTCCGGCCGTTCCCCGGCCGCACCGGCCGCGGAGACATCCACCGAGAGCCCGCGTCCACACCAGGACCGGCCCTTATGAACAAGGAGGCAATCGCGATGGGCTCCGTCCGCGTCGCCATCGTCGGTGTGGGTAACTGCGCCTCGTCCCTCGTGCAGGGCGTCGAGTACTACCGCAACGCCGACCCTAACGACCGTGTCCCGGGTCTCATGCACGTGACCTTCGGCGACTACCACGTCTCGGACGTCACGTTCGTCGCGGCGTTCGACGTGGACGCCAAGAAGGTCGGCATGGACCTCTCCGAGGCGATCGTGGCCAGTGAGAACAACACCATCAAGCTGTGCGACGTGCCGCCCACCGGCGTCACCGTGCAGCGCGGCCCGACCTTCGACGGCCTGGGCCAGTACTACCGCGAGATCATCGAGGAGTCGACGGCCGAGCCGGTCGACGTGGTCCAGGCACTGCGCGAGGCCGAGGTCGACGTGGTCGTCTCGTACCTGCCGGTGGGCTCCGAGGAGGCGGACAAGTTCTACGCCCAGGCCGCGATCGACGCGGGCTGCGCGTTCGTGAACGCTCTGCCGGTCTTCATCGCCTCCGACCCGGTGTGGGCCAAGAAGTTCGAGGACGCGGGCCTGCCGATCGTCGGTGACGACATCAAGAGCCAGGTCGGCGCGACGATCGTGCACCGGGCGCTGGCCAAGCTGTTCGAGGACCGCGGGGTCGAGCTGCTGCGCACGTACCAGCTCAACTTCGGCGGCAACATGGACTTCATGAACATGCTGGAGCGCAACCGCCTGGTCTCCAAGAAGATCTCCAAGACCCAGTCGGTGACCAGCCAGATCCCGCACGAGATGCTCAAGAGCGACGTGCACATCGGGCCGTCGGACCACGTGCCGTGGCTCGACGACCGCAAGTGGGCGTACATCCGGCTGGAGGGCCGCAGCTTCGGCGACACCCCGCTGAACGCGGAGCTCAAGCTGGAGGTGTGGGACTCGCCGAACTCGGCCGGCGTCATCATCGACGCGGTCCGCGCCGCGAAGATCGCCAAGGACCGCGGCATCGGCGGCCCGATCCTGTCGGCCAGCTCGTACTTCATGAAGTCCCCGCCGGTGCAGTACAACGACCACGACGCCAAGGAGTCCGTCGAGGCGTTCATCCGCGGCGACATCGAGCGCTGAGCGGCGCCGACGCAGAGTCAGCCTGGGGCCGCTTGCCCGGATGGTCACACCATCCCGGGTAGGCGGCCCAGCCGCATCAGTGGTGGCGCTCAGCCCCAGGATCGGGCCATCGCGATGCGGGCCTCCAGCTCCAGCAGTTTGCGCTTGCGGTCCAGCCCGCCGCCGAAGCCGACCATCTTGCCGCCCGCCCCGACGACCCGGTGACACGGCACGATCACGGGAACCGGGTTGTGGTTGCACGCCGTCCCGACGGCCCGCGCCGCCCCCGGATCGCCCAACGCGGTGGCGATCGCCCCATACGTGGTCGTCTCCCCGTACGGGATACGAGCGATCTCGGCCCACACGGACCGCTCGAACTCCGAGCCGCCCACCAGCTCGAACGGAACGGTGAAGTCCGTCAGCTCGCCGGCGAAATACGCCGACAGTTGATCGAGCGCAGGATGCGCACCGGCGGGCCCGGGCGAGGCGCCGAACCGCACCCCGACCACGACGTCGTCGCGGACGGCGACGCCCAGCGGGCCGATCGGCGAATCGATGACCAGTCGCATGCCGCCAGTCTGCCCCGCGGGTACGACACCTTCTTACTTACGTGTGTCCGTGCTCGCGGGCCCAGCGCACCAGCTCCGCCTCGGCCTCCTCGCGCGGCAGCGGGCCTTTGTCCAGCCGCACTTCCTTCAGGTACTTCCAGGCCTGCCCGACGATCGGCCCCGGTGGGACACCGAGGATCTCCATGATCGCGTTGCCGTCCAGGTCCGGGCGGACCCGGGCCAGATCCTCCTCGGCGGCCAGACGGGCGATCCGCTCCTCCAGCGCGTCGTAGTCCGCGGCCAGCGCGGCGGCCTTGCGCCGGTTGCGGGTGGTGCAGTCCGAACGGGTCAGCTTGTGCAGCCGGGGCAGCAAGGGACCCGCGTCCGTCACGTAGCGGCGCACCGCCGAGTCGGTCCACTCGCCCCGGCCGTACCCGTAGAAGCGCAGGTGCAGCGCGACCAGGTCGACCACGTCCGTGATGACGTCCTTGGGGTAGCGCAACGCCCGCATCCGCTGCTTGGTGAGCCGCGCCCCGACCACCTCGTGGTGGTGGAAGCTGACCCGGCCGTCGCGCCCGACCGCCTTGGTGGCGGGCTTGCCGACGTCGTGCATGAGCGCGGCCATCCGCAGGACGAAGTCCGGCCCCTCGTCGCCCTCCAGCCGCACGGCGTTGCTGACCACGATGAGCGTGTGCTCGTACACGTCCTTGTGCTGGGCGTGCTCGTCGATCTCCAGCTTGAGACCGGACAGCTCGGGCAGGAACCGGTCGGCGAGGCCGGTGTCGACCAGCAGCCGCAGACCGCGCAGCGGGTCGGCGCCGCAGAGCAGCTTCGTGAACTCGTCGCGGATCCGCTCCGCGGTGATCCGGTCCAGGTCGGCGGCCATCGCGGTCATCGCGGTCAGCACCGCCGGGGCCACCGCGAACTTCAGCTTCGCGGCGAAGCGGGCCGCCCGCAGCATCCGCAGCGGATCGTCGGAGAACGACGACTCCGGGGTGTCCGGGGTCCGGATCACCTGCCGGGCCAGATCGGCCAGGCCGCCGTACGGGTCGGTGAAGGCGTGACCGGGCAGGCTCACCGCCATGGCGTTGATGGTGAAGTCGCGGCGCCGCAGATCGTCGAGCAGGTTCGTCCCGTACGCGACGACCGGGTTGCGGGTGACCCCGTCGTACGCCTCCGCCCGGAACGTCGTGATCTCCAGCTGCAGGCCGTCCTTCTGCACCCCGATCGTGCCGAACTCGCGCCCGGTCTCCCAGATCGCGTCGGCCCAGCCCTTGACCACCCGCAGGGTGGCGTCGGGGTGGGCGTCGGTGCAGAAGTCGAGGTCGTCGCCGAGGCGGCCGAGCAGCGCGTCACGGACTGACCCGCCGACGAGGTGCAGCTCGTGGCCCGCGGCGGCGAAGCGGCGGCCCAGCTCGTCGGCGACCGGGGAGACACGGAGCAGCTCGGCGACCGCATTGCGCTGGGCGGCGGAGAGGGAGGAGGCAGGCGTTGACATGGGACGACCAGCGTATCGGTCGTGGCGGCGACCGGCCGCAGCGGGCAGGATGGGCGCCGTGCCCGTTTCCGAGGCGCTGCGTCGCGCGTGTCAGGACCCCGGGTTCTGGACGGGCGCGACCAGCCCGACCGCCGTCCCGCCGCCGAGCGCAGTGGCCCGGCCCGGCCCGGATCCGGCGCCCGACGGAACGCCGCCCGCCGAGCTGCGCGTCTCGTTGCCGGTAACCGCCGGGTACGGCCTCGTGCTGGAGATCGACCCGGTCACGGGCGAGCGCACGCTGGGCCTGCGCGGTCCGGCCAGCAGCGAACCGGTCCAGCTCGGTTGGGGCGCCCCGGGCAGGCCGTACCCGGCCGCGCTGCGCTGGTGGGAGCTGGACCTGTGCGCCCGGGTCATCGCGCTCGACGATCCGACCCTGCCGCATCCGGGCCTGGTCGTCGCGCTGTTGTCGCCGTTCGCCCCGGCCACCGCGGACGACGATCCGCGGGAGATCGCCGCGGTGCGCGCGGCCGCGTACCGTTCGCTGCGCCGCGAACCCGAGGGGCTCCCCGCGCCCGTGCGCCGCGACCAGCTCCGCACGCCTGGTGAACGCGAACCCGACCCGCTCCGCACGCCCGGACACCGCGCGGCCGGGCCCCGGCCCGGCGAGCCGGAACAGGATCCGCTGCCGCTCTTCGCCGACGCCCGCTGGTGGCCGTCCCCCGAGCCGGCACCCGCGGGCGGGGACCCGGCGTGGGTGCTCGACGAGGCGACGGTCCAGCTTCTGGCCGCCCCGGCCGCCGCACACCTGGAGGTCCGCGGCGGCGCACGTTTCCCGAGTGACGAAATCGCCGATCTGGTACGCCGGGCCGCCGCGCGGCTGTCCCGGCACGGCGAGGACGACTGCTACGCGGCCGCCCGGCCGCTGGCCCGGCGCATCGCCGGCTCCGGCGACCTGCAGCCCGTCCGGCACCTGCTGGCCACGCTGACCGAGGCCGGCTGCGACCACCCCACCGTGCTGGACGCGCTCAGCGAACCCCTGGTGCCGTTGGAAGCCTGCTGGATCGTGGAGACTCTGGCGGACGTGGCACCCGGCACCCTCCTGCGGCGACACGTGTGAGCGTGACCTGGCTAGATTGGCGGGGTGTCCGTACCTGACGAAGCCCGGCCCACCAGCGGCCTGTACCGCAGCGCCCACGCTGCGGGCGACGGCGCCGCGCCCCCCGTGGACGGCGTGACCCTGATCTCGGTGGACACCCCGAACCCGGGCGCGGCCGTCACCGGGGAGCAGGCGCTGCCGCCGGAACAGGTGCCGGACGAGACCGGCGAGGCGAGTACGGCGGGCAACAGCGCGATCATGGCGGCGGGCAGCCTGGTCAGCCGGGTGATCGGATTCGCCCGCAACGCGCTGATCGGCATGACGCTGGGCGCGGGCATCGGTGACGCGTACACCAGCGCGCAGTTCCTGCCGGGGCAGATCTACGAGCTGCTGCTCGGCGGCATCCTGTCCAGCGTGCTGGTCCCGCTGCTGGTCCGGCGCCGCAAGGCGGACGCCGACCGGGGTCAGGAGTACACCCAGAAGCTGCTGACGTTCGCGGTGGCGGGGCTGGGCATCGCCACCGTCCTGGTGGTGATCGCGGCACCGCTGGTGACCGCGATCCAGTCCAACCGGCACACCACGCCGGAGTACCGGGACCTGGTCACCGCGTTCGCGTACCTGATCCTGCCGATCATCTTCTTCACCGGGGTGTCCGCGCTGATCGGCGCGGTCCTCAACGTACGCGGGCATTTCGCCGCCCCGATGTGGGCGCCCATCCTCAACAACCTCGTGGTGATCGCCGCGTGCGGCGTGTTCATCGCGTCGTTCGGCACCGCGAAGGGGCTGAAGCCGGAGGACATGACGCCCGGGCAGATCGCGGTGATCGGCCTGGGCACGCTGTTCGGCATGGTGGCGCAGGCGGCGGGGTTGCTGCCCGCGCTGCGCAAGGTGGGCTTCCGCTGGAAGTGGCGGTGGGATCCGCGGGGCCTGGGCCTGGGCGAGATCGGGCGGCTGGCGGGCTGGATGCTCTGTTACGTCGGCGCGAACCAGGCCGCCGTGTTCGTCGTGGTGAACCTGCTCAGCGGTGTGTCCGGCGGCCACAACGCGAGCGTGCTGGCGTTCAACAACGTCTTCCTGCTGACGATGATGGCGCACGGCATCATCGGGGTCTCGGTGATGACCGCGCTGCTGCCGCGGATGAGCGCCGCGGCCGCCGACGGCCGGTACGCCGACGTCAGCGCCGACCTCAGCCGCGGCATCCGGCTCACCGCCTCCGCCCTGGCCCCCATCGCCGTGGTGTACGCCGTGCTCGCCGCGCCGCTGTGCGTGACCCTGTTCCAGGGCGGCGCCTACACGCCGGAGATGACGTTCGCGACCGCCGGGGTGCTGGTCGTGGCGGGCTTCGCGGTGCTGCCACTGTCGATCAGCTACCTGTGCACGTACACCTTCTATTCCTTGCAGGGGAACAAGACCGCCGCGCTGATCAACATCCCGGTGGTGGTGATCCGCATCGCCGCGTACCTGGCGCTGTTCGCGGTGCTGTCCGGCTCGTTGGCAGCGGCGGGCATGACCGCGGCGAACGCCCTGTCGTACGTCGCGTCCGCACTCATCTCCCTGGCGGTGCTGCGCCGACGGATCGGCCGCCTCAACCTCGGCGCGGTCGCCGGCGCGCTGGCCCGGGTACTGGTCGCCGCCGCGCTGGCCGCCGCACTCGGTCTGCTGGTGGTCCGGCTGCTGCCCGGTGGCACCCGCCCGGAACGGGGCGAGGCCATCCTCCAGGTGGCGATCGGCGGCGCGGTGATCGTCGTGACGTACGTCGTGGCAGCCGCCCTGCTGCGCGTACGCGAGGTCAGCCAGGTCATCGGCATGGTGCGGCGCAAGCTCGGAGTCTGATCCGGCGTGTCCGGCTTGTGCAGCTCGCCGCAAACTCGGACTTTGAGGCTGTGGACAAGGTTGTGGACAAGCCGCTGAACAGCCCCGTTGTCGTCACCGGACGGCCGGTACCCGATCGGCCGCAGGCCTCGGACGGGTGCCGCGCCCGGGGTTGACCTGTGGGAGCCTGGCCCAGGCCGGGTAAGGTCGTGGCGGACACGTGTGCACCACGGAGGAGGACTGGTGACCCAGGTCGGCGAAGGCCACGAGACCGCGGCCGATGGGGCCGGTCCGGTCATGACCTTCGGCGCCTCCACCGCCGGTGAGATCCTGGCCGAGCGCTACCAGCTCGAGGACCACGTCAACAACGACAGCGCCGGTCGCCAGGTGTGGCGCGGCATCGACGTCATTCTCCGCCGGCCCGTGGCGGTGGTGCTCCGGCACCCGGGCGGCGATTCGGCCACCGAGATGCTGCAGGCCGCGGTCGACGCGAGCCGGGTGATCCACCCCAACCTGGTCGGCGTCTACGACGCGATCGACGAGGGCGAGCGGGCGTACGTGGTCCGTGAGTGGGTGGACGGCGCCGCGTTGCGCGAGCTCGTCGGCACCAACGGCCCGATGGATCCGCCCCGGGCCACCGCGATCGCCCACTCCCTCGCCGATGCACTCGCCGCGGTGCACGCCACCGGCATGGTGCACGGCAACGTGCACCCCGGCACCACGCTGATCGCCGACGACGGCCGCGTGGTGCTGGCCGACGCGCGCGCCGACGCTGCGGACAGCACCGAGGCGGACGTCCGCGCCGTCGGCGGGGTCCTCTACTACGCGCTGACCGGCCGCTGGCCGCACGCCGAGGTGGGCCGCTCCGCGCTGCCCGACGCGCACCGCGACGCCGCCGGCACGATCGCCGCGCCGCGGCAGGTCCGCGCGGGCATCCCGGCGTACCTGGACGACCTCACGATGGACCTGCTGGACAAGCGGGTCACCGCGCCCGACGCGCAGTCGCTCGCCGCCGAGCTCGCCCGGCTGGACGCGGCGGACGACGACTACGAGGACGTCGGCCCGCTGCGGTTCACCCAGAGCGGCTCGGTGGAGCCGGTCCGCAGCACCCGCAAGATCGCGCTGGGGATCGCCGCGCTCGTGGTCATCGCGCTGATCGGCCTGGTCTTCGGCATCAACGCGATCTCCAACACCGACAAGGGCAAGCCGTCGGGCACCACCCAAGCGGGCACCAGCCAGCCCGGGCCCAACGCCGGTACCAACTCCAACGGCAACCCTGGCACCGCCGCACCCGCCACCGCGCAGAAGATCCCGCTGACCGCGTCCATGGTCCGGATCGTGGACCCGCCGAACGGCGACCGCGCCGACACCGGCGAGGCCGCCAAGACGGTCGACGGCGACGACTCCACCGGCTGGACGACCCAAGGCTTCTACTCCTCCAAGTTCGGCGGCCTCAAGCCGGGCATGGGCGTGCTGATCAACCTGGGTACCCCGCGATCGGTCAGCTACGTGAAGGTCGAGATGTCGGCCCCCGGCGTCACCCTGGACGTCCGTACGGGTGACAGCGACCCGGGCGACAACCGCGCCGGGGACGACGCGATCGTCAAGGGCTACAAGAAGATCAACGACGACGAGACCACCAACGGTCCGGAAAAGATCCTCACCGGCTTCGACGAGAACACGAAGTACCAGTACGTCCTCGTCTTCCTGACCGAGCTGCCGCGCGGCGACGACGGCCGCTACCGGATCGGCGTCAACAACATCGAGGTGTACGGCAACTGACCCGGCCGCCCGTCTCGGCTACATTGCTGGCGTGACCGAGCAGCGTGACGCGTACCCCGGGACGGACCCGCCCGGCCCGAGCGACGCTGAGCTGCTGCGCGCACACGTCGACGGCGACCCGGAGGCGTTCGGTGAGATCGTCCGCCGCCACCGGGACCGGCTGTGGGCGGTCGCGCTGCGCACGATCGGCGATCGGGAGGAAGCCGCCGACGCCGTGCAGGACGCGCTGCTGTCGGCACACCGCTCCGCCGCCCGGTTCCGCGGCGACTCGGCCGTCACGACATGGCTGCACCGGATCGTGGTGAACGCCAGCCTGGACCGGCTGCGCCGACGCCAGTCGCATCCGACCGTGCCGCTGCCCGACAGCGGCCGCGCCGACGACACGCCGCGCGCGCCGGAGCCCGCCGCACCTGCACCGGACCACGACACCGCACTGGTCGTGCGCGCCGCGCTCGCCGATCTCCCGGTCGATCAGCGCGCCGCGATCGTCCTCGTCGACATCCAGGGGTACGCGGTCGCCGAGGCCGCCACGATCCTCGGCGTCGCCGAGGGCACGATCAAGAGCCGGTGTGCGCGGGGCCGGGCCCGGATGGCGCTGGCCCTGGCCCCGCTGCGGGCCGGTGACGGAGACGACCGTCACGACGCCGCCGGGAACCGTACGGGCGCCCGCCGCGTCCCATCGGGGTCGGGAGTGACAGGGCCGCTCCCATCCGCAGCCGAGGGGAGGGACGACCGGTGACCGGGGCCGACTTCACCGAGGTCGACATCGACCTGCTGGCCGACTACGTCGGCGGGGTGCTGGACGGCACCCCGGAGGCGGCGGCCGTCGCAGCCCGCATCGATTCCGACCCGCAGTGGCGTGAGGCGCACGCCGCCATGGTCGCGGGCATGACCGTGGTCGGCACCGAGCTGAATGCGATGGGGGCCGCCCCCGAGCCGATGCCCGCCGACGTGGCCGCCCGGATCGACGCCGCCCTCTCCGCAGCCTGGACGACACCCGCTGACGCGACCTTCCTCGACACGGACATCGAACGCACCGACACCGACGCTACAAACTCCGACCCCACGAACACCGAGGGCACGGGCACCGAGGGCACGGGCACCGAGGCGCCGTCGCGCCGCCGGCATCTGGTGGCCGTACCGTCGTCCGAGGGTTCCCGGGTGGCGGCCAGCCGGCGGTGGCGGCGCTGGGCCGCGCCGATCGGGGTCGCGGCCGGTGTGCTCGCGTTCGCCGGTTTCGGCGTCAACCACCTGGTCCGGTCCTCCTCCGACAGCGCCGACTCGGCCCAGTCGGCCGGTGTGATGGCGGCCGCCGGCAGCGCGGTGGCGCTGCCGGACGCGGACCACATCGTCACCAGCGACACCGACTACGGGCCGGGGACGCTCGAAGCCGACGGCGACCGGGCCCTGTCCGCGCCGGCACCGAAACACCCGGAGCCGAGCGAACCGCGCAAGGCACTGGGGCCAACGGCCGCACCGGACACCACCGGGTCCGGACCCGAAATGGCGACCGACAACGCGGCCGGGCCGCTGCAGCGGCTGCGCCCCCGCGACGCCCTGCAGTCATGCCTCGACGCGATCGCCCAGGAGTACGGCTCCCGGCCGGTGGCGGTGCAGAGCATCGACTACGCCCGTTTCGCGCACACCCCGGCCTTGATCGTGCGGTTCACCGGGCCGGACGGTTCGTGGGCGTGGGTGAGCGGCCCGGCCTGCGGCGCCCCCGGTGCCGGGGCGGCCACCCGATTCCGGGTGAAGGTAGGCTGATCCGCACCGCATCTCCCGTTGGGTGAGTTCGGCCACGGGCGTCTGACGCGAGGGAATGGCCGGTCCCTACGATGAGGTTCTAGCGTGCGGAGTCGCCGGGGTGCCCGGTGACATCGATCGGAGGAGTCGGCTGTGGACGAGGTCCGAAACCTGATCATCATCGGCTCGGGACCGTCCGGCTACACCGCGGCGCTGTACGCGGCCCGGGCCAACCTGAACCCGCTGGTCATCGAGGGTGTGGAGTCCGGCGGCTCGCTGATGACCACCACCGAGGTGGAAAACTTCCCCGGTTTCCCCGAGGGCATCATGGGCCCCGAGCTCATGGACAACATGCGCAAGCAGGCTGAGCGGTTCGGCGCGGAGTTCATCACCGACGACGTGACCCGGGTCGAGCTGTGCGACCGGCCGACCGAGGCGGGCAGCGAGGGCCTCAAGACGGTGTGGGTGGGCGACACCACCTACTTCGCCCGCGCGGTCATCCTTTCCACCGGGTCGGCCTGGCGTCCGCTAGGCGTCCCGGGGGAGAAGGAGCTGCTCGGTCACGGCGTCTCCTCGTGCGCGACCTGTGACGGTTTCTTCTTCCGCGGCCAGAACATCATCGTGGTCGGCGGCGGCGACTCCGCGATGGAGGAGGCCACGTTCCTGACCAAGTTCGCCGAGACCGTCACGATCGTGCACCGCCGCGACTCGTTCCGGGCCAGCAAGGTGATGCAGGTCCGGGCGCTGAACAATCCGAAGATCAAGGTCGAGTGGAACAGCGCCGTCGAGGAGATCCTGGGCGCCGACGGCAAGGTCGCCGGTGTCCGGCTGCGCGACACGCAGACCGGCGGGACGAAGGTCCTGGACGTCACTGGCGTCTTCGTCGCCATCGGCCACGACCCGCGCAGCGACCTGTTCAAGGGCCAGATCGAGCTCGACGCCGACGGCTACGTCAAGGTGGAGCACCCGAGCACCCGGACGAGCATTCCGGGCGTGTTCGCGGCCGGCGACCTGGTCGACCACACGTACCGGCAGGCCATCACCGCCGCCGGTACCGGCTGCGCCGCGGCGCTGGACGCCGAACGCTTCATCGCCTCGTTCATCGAACTCTGATCCACCCGACTGAAAATCCCGGAGGTACCTGGTGGGAGCTACCAAGGCGGTCACCGACGCCACGTTCGCCAACGACGTTCTGCAGTCCGCGAAGCCGGTGCTGGTGGACTTCTGGGCCGAGTGGTGCGCGCCGTGCCGCAAGGTCGAGCCGTTGCTCGCCGAGATCGCCACGGAGATGGGCGACAGGGTGGAGATCGTCAAGGTCAACATCGACGAGAACCCCGAGACCGCCCGCGCCTACCGGGTCATGTCCGTGCCCACCCTGACCATGTTCAAGGGCGGCGAGCCGGTCAGCTCGGTGGCCGGCGCGAAGCCGAAGGGCGCCCTGATCAACCTCATCGAGTCGGCTCTCTGACCGACGACCTGCGACGACGCCCCGTGTCCCGGAGGACGCGGGGCGTCATCATTTCGTGATCCGAGGCACGGATCGTCGATCGACGCCCGGCCGCGCAGGATCGTGCGGGGTACGCTCCGGAGGTTGCCCTTCCGCCCCACCCCCGAGCCCGAGGGAGCCGCGCGTGCGTGCGATCCGACGTGGAGATACCGGACCGGCCGTCCACGAGATCCGGTCCATCCTCGTGGGGCTCGACCTGCTCGACGCCCCTGCGGACCTCTACGACGACGCCACCGAGACGGCCGTCCGGGCGTTCCAGCAGAGCCGCGGCATCGGCGTCGACGGGGTCGTCGACGCCGAGACCTGGCAGGCCCTGGACGGGGCCCGCTGGACGCTCGGCGACCGTACGCTCTTCCACTCGGTCCCGGCCGCCCTGGCCGGGGAGGACGTCCGCGCCCTGCAGGAACGCCTCATGGAGATGGGGTATGACACCGGCCGCACGGACGGCATCTACGGCGCACGGACGGCCCGCGCCGTCGCCCAGTTCCAGCGCGAGGTCGGCCTGACCCCGGACGGCTCCTGTGGCCCGCACACGATGCACGCCCTGCGCCGGCTCGGCCGCAAGGTGGTCGGCGGGCGGCCCCAGTGGCTGCGGGAGGCGGAGGCGTTCCGCCAGTCCGGCCCCAACCTGATGGGCAAGACGATCGTCATCGACCCCGGCCACGGCGGCCCGAGCGATCTCGGCGTGGTGGTGCCGGACGGCCCGTTGCGGTGGACCGAGGCGGACCTCGCGTTCGACCTGGCCGCCCGGCTGGAGGGGCGGCTCGCCGCCGCGGGGATGCGCGTGCACCTGACCCGAGGTCCCGCGCCGGCCGAGCCGATGACCGGCGCCCAGCGGGCCGAGCTTGCCAACAACCTCGGCGCCGACCTGCTCATCTCCCTGCACCTGGACGGGCACGACAACCCGGCGGCCGACGGCGTCGCCACCTACCACTACGGCACCGGCAACGGGCTGACCTCCACCGTGGGGGAGCGGCTGGCGAACCTGGTGCAGCGTGAGATCGTCGTGCGTACCGGCATGCGGGACTGCCGCATCCACGCCAAGACGTGGGAGTTGCTGCGGCTGACCCGGATGCCCGCGGTCCGCGTCGACTTCGGCTACCTCACCTCACCGGTCGAGCGGGACCGCCTGGTCAACCCGCTGTTCCGCGAACAGCTCGTCGAGGCGATCCTCGCCGCGGTGCAGCGCATGTACTACCCGGTCGAGCAGGACGTGCCGACCGGCTCGATCGACGTCCGCAAGCTGCGGATGGTCCTCGCCCAGTCTTGAGTCAGGACTGGGTGGATCGCGTCGCCGCCGCCGGACGCACCGGCCGCAGCAGGGTGTCCGGGCTCATCGAGCCGAGCAGCTTCTCCAGCGCGTACTCGACGTCGGACTTCCACGACAGGGCCGTACGCAACTCCAGGCGCAGCCGCGGGAAGCGCGGGTGCGGGCGTACCGTCTTGAAGCCCACCGACAGGAAGAAGTCGACCGGGGCGACGCAGCTGTCCTCGCCCTCGCCGGCCTCGCCGAACTTCGCGTCGCCGAACGCCTCGATCGCCTTCACTCCGCGCTTGGTGAGATCACGCGCGACGCCCTGCACGAGCATCCGGCCCAGCCCGCCCCCGGCGAACGCGGTCACGACGTGGGCGGTCGTCAGCAGCACGGCGTCCGCGGAAACCGGCGACGTGGGGAACGCCATGGACCGCGGCACGTACGCGGGCGGCGCGTACATGACGTAGCCCGCGGGCATCCCGTCCACGTACGCGAGCTTGCCGCACGAACCCCACTCCAGCAGGGTCTGCGACACCCATGCTTCCTTTTCGAGGCCGGGGTCGCCGGAGGCACACGCGCGCTCCGCGGACACGGGGTCGAGCTCCCAGTAGACGCACTGCCGGCAAGGCCGGGGGAGGTCCTCGAGCGTGTCGAGAGTCAGGTTCACCAGGCGACGCGACATCGGCGGACCCCTCAGCATCACGGAATGTCCGGTTGACGAAGCACGGTCCTGTTCACGTGCTCGTCCGCGCCCTCGTCGGATACTACGCCGCAATGGCCTTGAACGGCACCGATCGGACGTCGCCCACAAGGCCACCGTCGGCTCGTTGGCCGTCGGGCCGCCGGGCACGCGGCGATTAGCATGAATGCCGCTGCCGTCACGCGACGGCATCTTTCGGAAGGGGTGAACGGCATGACCGGTACGACCCAGGACGACTACACCGACCGTTATGCGAGGCGGGTGCGGGGCATGACCGCCTCGGAGATCCGTGCGCTGTTCGCCGTCGCGAGCCGCCCCGAGGTGGTGTCGCTGGCCGGCGGCTCGCCGTACATTGCGGCGCTTCCGCTGGACGCGGTGGGGGAGATGCTCGCGCACCTCGCCGCCGACGAGGGCACCACGAGCCTGCAGTACGGCATCGGCCAGGGCACGCCCGAGCTGCGCGAAGGCATCTGCGAGGTGATGTCGCTGTCCGGCATCGACGCGTCGACCGGGGCGTCCCCCGACGACGTGGTGGTGACCGTGGGCGGCCAGCAGGCACTGGACCTGGTGGCACGGCTGTTCCTGGACCCGGGCGACGTGGTGCTCGCCGAGGGGCCGACGTACGTCGGCGCACTCGGCGTCTTCCAGGCCGCCCAGGCACAGGTCCGGCACATCGCCATGGACGCCGACGGGCTCGTCCCGGCTGCCTTGGAGGAGGCCATCGCCGAGACCGCCGGGCGGGCGAAGTTCCTCTACACCATCCCCACGTACCAGAACCCGGCCGGCGTCACGATGAGCGAGCAGCGGCGCGAGCAGGTGCTGGACATCTGCGAGCGGGCCGGGCTGCTGGTCGTCGAGGACGACCCGTACGGCACGCTGAGCTTCGCGGGTGACGCGCCGAGGCCGCTGCGGGCGCGTCGCCGCGACGGCGTGTTCTACCTCAGCACGTTCTCCAAGACATTCGCGCCGGGCCTGCGGGTCGGCTGGATCCTCGCCCCGCACGCGGTGCGCGAGAAGCTCGTTATGACCAGCGAGGCGCAGATCCTGTGCCCGAGCGCGTTCGCGCAGGCCGCGGTCACCCGCTACCTGACCACCATGCCGTGGCGCGAGCAGATCAAGACGTACCGCGAGATCTACCGCGAGCGCCGCGATGCCCTGCTCGACGCGCTCCAGGACCTGATGCCCGCCGGCACGACGTGGACCCGGCCCGAGGGCGGCCTGTTCGTGTGGGCCACCCTGCCCGATGGCCTGGACTCGAAGGCGATGATGCCGCGCGCCATCGCCGCCCGCGTCGCCTACGTGCCCGGCACCGGGTTCTACGCCGACGGCTCGGGTGCCAACCACATGCGGCTCAACTTCTCGTTCCCTCCGCCCGAGCGGATCCGCGAGGGCGTGCGCCGGCTCGCCGGCGTCATGGAGCAGGAGCTGGCGATGCGCGCCGTCTTCGGCGCACCGGCCCTGCACCGCCGTCGTGGGCACGCGGGCGCGGACGCTCCCGGCCCCGACTTGTCATGATCAATTCCATGGGTACGGAGGAAGACGTGCACGTTCTGGTCCTGGCCGGCGGCCTGTCGTACGAGCGGGACGTGTCGCTGCGCTCCGGGCGTCGGGTGCTCGACGCCCTGCGCGCCGCCGGGCTGCAGGCCGAGATGCGCGACGCCGACGTTTCGCTGCTGCCGTACCTGGCGCAGGACATGCCGGACGCCGTGGTCATCGCACTGCACGGCGCCACGGGGGAGGACGGTTCGCTGCGCGGGGTGCTCGACCTGTGCGGCGTGCCGTACGTCGGGTGTGACGCCCGCGCCTCCCGCCTTGCCTGGGACAAGCCGTCCGCGAAAGCCATGCTGCGCGAGGCCGGCATCCCCACGCCGGACTGGGTGGCGCTGCCGCACGACCGCTTCTCCGAGCTCGGCGCGGTCGCGGTGCTCGACCGGATCGTCGACCGCATCGGGCTGCCGCTGATGGTCAAGCCAGCCCAGGGCGGCTCCGGTCTCGGCGCCTCCGTCGTACGCGACGCGGCCGACCTGCCCGCCGCCATGGTCGGCTGCTTCGCGTACGACTCCACGGCCCTCGTCGAGCGATACGTTCCCGGCATGGATGTGGCCGTCTCCGTGGTCGACCTCGGCGACGGCCCGCAGCCCCTCCCGCCCGTCGAGATCGTCCCCCGCAACGGTGTGTACGACTACGCCGCCCGCTACACCGCCGGGCTGACCACATGGCACACCCCGGCTCGCCTCGACCCGGCCGTCGCCGCGCGGGTCGCGTCGACCGCGCTCGCGGCACACGAGGCACTCGGCCTGCGGGACCTGTCCCGGGTGGACCTGATCGTGGATGCCGCCGGGGAGCCGCATGTGCTGGAGGTCAACGTCTCCCCGGGGTTGACCGAGACGTCGCTGCTGCCGCTCGCTGCCCAGGCCGCGGGGCTGGATCTCGGGAAGCTTCTGGCCGGGCTGGTCGCCAGGGCAGTCGCCCGGGGCTGATCCGCCACGCGTCTCGTGGAACTCGGCCGGAGCGGCTGCGCCTCGTGGTGGAGTCGTCGTTCCTGCAGGAGCGCTTCGCCGCCCGCGCACCCGACATCGCCGAGGCGCGCGTCAGGCTCAAGCGGATGTGGCTCAGCGTCGCGCCGTGCTCACCTCGGACCGGGGGTGTGCACGTCGCGCCGCTGCGGCGTGGGAGCTCAGGTGCCGAGACGCTTAGTCAGCGGCGCTCGCGGACTTCCGGCCCTGTGGTGACCGTTACTGCGTCGGCTGACTCGGTATCGACTGTCGTGGCGTCGTCGACTCCGTAGCGCTGGTGTCCCCGCCGCCGGCCTCCGGGTCGCCGGTCTCCGATGCACCCGACCCCGTCCCGCTCGTCTTCGAGTCACCCATCCCCTTGCCGGCGGTCTTCGGGTCCCCGGCCTCCGGGTCAGCGGTCCCCTTGGCCGCGGTCCTCCGGTCGCCAGCCTCCGAGTCAGCGGTCCCCTTGGCCGCGGTCGTCCGGTCGCCAGCCTCCGAGTCAGCGGTCCCGTTGCCAGCGGTCTTCGGGCCGCCGTCGTTACCAGCGACGGCTGCGGTGCTCGCGCTGGCGGAGGTCGGTGCGGTCTGGGCCAGACTCTCGGAGGCTGGCTCCGCGAGAGTTTCATTGGCGCGGATCGGTTCGGCAGCGGCTGGCATCGCGCGGACCGGCTGGGCTGGCGTCTGCAAGGCGGAGCTCGGTTCCGCCCTCGTCGTCTGGACCGTCCCTAGAACCGGGCTCGGTTTCGCGGATGTTGCCGGGGCGGGGGCTGATTCGCGCTGGTCCGTGGGCGGGTCCGCAACCTCGTGCCCGGCCGAGGCTTCCGGCGCGGAACTCGGTTCGGATGCCTTCTCCCGGACGGGCGCTTCGGCTGGCGTCACCGTGGCGGACGCCTGGGCCCCCGGCTCCGAGTCGTCGCTGTGGGCCGGATTGATCCGCGGCGCACGTGTCGGCTCGGCGTCGGCGTCGATCGAGATCGGCGGGGGGTCACTGATCGTGGATGGCGATTGCCACGCGATGTGCGGTGGCTCTGCGATCGCGCGACCGCCGAACTCTCCCAGCCATGCGGCAACCAATGCCAGGTTCTCGCGCCACAGATTCTCGGGCACCACCGGAAGGATGTCGTCCCAGAGCGACAGGAAGGTGCCGCGCAGCTGCAGCCGTCCGTACGGCCGCGCAAGGAACCACATGTGCAGGTGTGCCGAGCCATCGCCCCAACGGTTGACGTGGACCCGCGCCACGCCGTCGAGCGAGCGGATGGCCCGTTCAAGCCTCACCGTCATGACGCCGAGTTCGGCGGCGAGCAGGTTCGGCAAGTCGCCGAGGTCAAGGTGCGACCGGCATTCCAGGATGAGAACCACGGGCAGGCCGGTCGGACGGTCCATCGCCCGCACTCGCCAGCGATCACTGACCCAGATGTACTCGTCGTCCGGCGTACCACAGGACACACAGTCGGCTGCGTCCTCGCCGCTGCGCGGCGGTTCCACGGCGACCGGGTCGGCAAGGGGCTTGACCCGCATGTCTCCCTCAAACGGGAAGGAGGGCCAGCGCGTGAAGTCGGGGAGCGGGGGGATTCTGTCGGGCACGTGGCTGACCCTAGTCCAGCTCTTGGCCACTGTCCCGGGTCAATTTCGAGTGAATCTCCTCTGCTCGGTTCGGCCATTCGGGCATGGGTAGACGTTGATCAAGGTCACAGTCTGTGGACAGTACGGCCGGGGCTGCCGTTGTCCACAGAAGTTATCCACAGGCCCCATGGTTTCCCGTGAAACACCACGTAGATGCGCTCGCCCGCCTGTGGATACAGCCGTGTGGTTGCGAGCGTCCATCGGCCATGTTTCACGTGAAACAGCGACGACCATCCCCTCAACAACGCTTACACACAGCCTGTGGATATTCATCCGCCACGCTTCCGCGATGGTGGGGCAACGTAAGTGGGAGACGTCGCCTGGTCGCCTGGTCGCCTGGTCGCCTGGTCGCCTGGTCGCCTGGTCGCCTGGTCGCCTGGTCGCCTGGTCGCCTGGTCGCCTGGTCGCCTGGTCGCCTGGTCGCCTGGTCGCCTGGTCGCCGGCCGATGATGCGCCGAGCCGGCGCGTCGTCAATCGCCGCGGGCATTGGGCCTGGCGAGGCATCCGTGGTCAGACGATGGGCGGCCCTCGCCGAAACCACAAATCCGGTTTCACGTGAAACGGCACCGGGCACCGGGCACCGGGCACCGGGCACCGGGCACCGGGCACCGGGCACCGGGCACCGGGCACCGGGCACCGGGCACCGGGCACCGGGCACCGGGCACCGGGCACCGGGCACCGGGCACCGGGCACCGGGCACCGGGCACCGGGCACCGGGCACCGGGCACCGGGCACCGGGCACCGGGCACCGGGCACCGGGCACCGGGCACCGGGCACCGGGCACCGGGCACCGGGCACCGGGCACCGGGCACCGGGCACCGGGCACCGGGCACCGGGCACCGGGCACCGGGCACCGGGCACCGGGCACCGGGCACCGGGCACCGGGCACCGGGCACCGGGCACCGGGCACCGGGCACCGGGCACCGGGCACCGGGCACCGGGCACCGGGCACCGGGCACCGGGCACCGGGCACCGGGCGGGATTGTGGGTGATGGTTTCACGTGAAACAAGGCCGAATGGCGACCACTATTCCGAGGATGAACCGACCGCCGATCGCTGATTGTTCAGCCCGTGCTGAGTGGGGCGCCTTTCCGCTTGTTCGCCATGTTGCTCTGATTCGGCCCGCCGATTGGCGTGCGGACTTCCACGCATGGGCAGCCGAGTCAGGTAGCTCTCGCCAGCCTGTGAGACGGCCGGCGTGAGAATCCGGAGCGGAGGAACGCGGCCGATTCTGAATCGCGCCTCGATGTAGCGGATTCCCACACGGCCCCCATCGAATCCAGGTCTACGCAATCCAGTACGCAGGCATCCGCCCCTGCAACGCGGCCCGCCGCCCCGGTTGCGGGCGCCCGTCACCGAGCGCAACCCGATACCGGACTTGGCCCGCCTCCCTTACCACCATCGAGCCTGACTGCCGTCGAGCCGCCGCCCGTTTCACGTGAAACCAGGAACCTCGGCTCGCAAATCATGCACCTTGCCAGCGGTCGATTCGACGTTGTCATAGCGGCAGGGACCGGATCCAAGGACCCTGATCGCCGCCAGATGGACAACGCCCAGAAAGCCATAACCAGTCGGTAGACATCGCCGGACGATCGTCCGGGACCTTCTCGGCTCGGCAGCCTGTCGGAGCAATCGCTGGAACACTCGCGTCAAGCGCGAGTCCTCGCGAACACCCGCGCCAGCTTTCCGCCCAAGAAACTCACATGACGAACTCATCATGAACGTTTCGGGCCCTCGACCACAGACCGGGAATGGTTCGTGCGTGCAGGCGCTGAAGCAGGGGCCAGTCTCGATCGCAGGAAAGTCGTCGACCCCAGAGCCGAACCATCGCGGGTGGTGAACTACAACGACCGACGCCGCGAGATGCGGCGACTCCGGATCCGACGGTTCCATACGGTCCTCGCGGATTTCGGCTCGTGACTACGACTCAAATGCCTCCCCGCGGAGCGCGTGAACGACGGGCCCGCTGATCACCGCCGGCCGACGCCAGGTTTCACGTGAAACACTGCTGTCGGCCGCGGGCGGTCGGCACGAAAACCGGCCGCTCCCGTGCGTGACGAAGTGGGTGCCGGATCGCGCAGCTCGGCGGGGGTGGGACAGCGGATCACCGGGCGCAGTTGCTGCACCCGGAGGACAGGCTCACGCTGCCGGTGGGGTCAGAGCTCAAGCACCCCGACGGCCTGCCTCCGCTTCGCTCGCCGGTCGGCCGGAAGCCAAGCATCAAGTAGAAGTCCTCGGGTCCTCCCGCGCACGGCTGCCAGGTGACGTACGCCTTGGAGCTGCCACGAGCTCGGGCTCTTTGCAGGCCTCGTCGACGGCGAATCGCCCGTAGCCCTGCCCTTCGGCGGCGGTAGCGATTCAGCCGCCAGAGCCCAGAGCGCCGATCTTCGGGATCCTGGTTGGCCCACGGGATGTCGAGAAACTCCATGACGAAAGCCGACCGACCGCTCGCCATCGTAGATCAGCATCGGCCAGGCGGTTCGGGGAACACGTACGCCTCGGCCAGTGACTTGGCCACGGGAGCGACCAGATCGTCCTGGTCGGGCCGAACGGACAATGCCAGTGCCGCCTCGTAGTTCTCCGGCGTGACGAGTTCCAATTGCGTGGTGCAGACACCAGCCACGCAGCTGCCTACTGGAGCAGCACCTTCTCACGGTCGGACGAGCGGGTATGCACCACGATCACGAGCAGGTCGGCGATAGGAATCAGCTGAATCGTCAACGACGCCGGACTGTGTCCTGAGTTGTGGTGGACGTACGAATTGCCTCTCGGTCGTCGAATCTCTAAGGGATCGTCAAGCCACACCAACGCACGTGACTCACACCGGGCCGTCGCGTAGCGCAGGAACTTGCGGGATGGGCCGGCGAAAGGCAGCCCGGGGATTGCCGATCCGAACACCAGGGGCGCCAACAACCGGAGGGTCGAGGAAGAAGCCCGGGCCAGGCGAGACGCCTGACATGCGGTGCTGGGTGACGTCCGCAAGCGGCCGTGGATTGGGGTGTCAAGGCCACCTGAGCTGAGAGTGGCTTTCGCTGTCATGGCGAAGTCCATTCCCACATCCGACCCGGCCCAAGGTGAAGCGTTCTCTCAATTCCCGCATGGAGCACCGAACGCCGTGATTTCGGGCGTTCAAAACGAGCCGATCAGCCGGAATCGAGTACTGAGAAATCTCAGGAGAATCGCTCTGGGAGAACCGTATCCACAGCCCACAGATCGCCTGATTCGGCGCTGAACGCGTAGAGCCGATTCAGTCAGCCGTTTTCGGGCACCTGCATGAGGTGGTGCTCACTTCGTGCATGGAGAGTCCGTAGCCACTGGCGGCGGAACCAGCACAAGCAAATGGGGCACGCTGCCGGACGGCCGCGTGCCCCATTAGGACGCCCGACCGTCGTGCCGGCGCGGCGCAGGTCCGTTCAGCGTCGGTCGCTGTCGCCCTCCTGGTCGACACCGATCATGCCGACGATTCGCTCCAGGTCATCGACGGTCGCGAACTCGATCGTGATCTTCCCTTTGTTCCGGCCGATGTCGACCTTGACGCGGGTGTCGAACCGGTCGGAGAGCCGGTCCGCAAGATCGTTGAGCGCCGGGGCGTGAACCTTGGGGCGCCGTGTCGGCGCGGCCTTCTTCGCCGGACCGTCCGCGAGCGCAAGCGAGACCAGCTCCTCGGTGGCGCGTACGGAAAGTCCCTCGGCGACGATGCGCAGCGCCAGCTTCTCCTGTGCGTCGCCATCATCGAGGCTGAGTAGCGCCCGAGCGTGACCCGCAGAGAGCACCCCCGCCGCCACCCGCCGCTGGACGGGAGCGGGCAGGTTCATGAGCCGAATCGTGTTGGAGATCTGCGGGCGGCTGCGGCCGATCCGGCGTGCAAGTTCCTCGTGCGTGGCGCCGAACTCGTCAAGCAGCTGCTGATAGGCGGCCGCCTCTTCGAGCGGGTTCAGGTTCGCTCGATGGATGTTCTCCAGCAGCGCATCACGCAGCATGGCGTCGTCACGGGTGTCGCGGATGATCGCGGGGATGCTTTCCCGGCCGATCGCTTGGGCCGCGCGCCAACGCCGCTCGCCCATGACGAGCTCGTACTTGCCGTCGCCGATCTCCCGCACGACGATCGGCTGCAGGAAGCCGACCTCTTGGATGGAGACCTTGAGCTCCTCGAGCGCCTCTTCCTCGAAGACATGCCGGGGCTGCTTCGAGTTCGGCTCGATCGAGGTGACCGGAAGATCGGCGAAGCGCGCTCCTGGGACCGGTGCAAGCCCTTCGTCAGCCGAGGCGTCCTCGACCGGTTCCGGTTCACTCTCATCGGGGCCCATGAACTGCGCCGGGGGAGCAGCCGGCGGCGGCGTAGCGGCCGGAGGTGCCACCGGCGCGGCAGGCGCGGGCGCCACGGCCGCGGGCGCGGCAGATACAGCCGCGGCAGGGGCAGCCGCGGGCGCGGCGGGCGCGACCTCTGGCGGCGCCTCCTCGGTGGCGACGGCCGCCCCGGATGGTGGCGCCGTGGGAATCAACGCGCCCAGGCCCCGTCCGAGACCTCCCCGTGGCCGGTTCTTCATGCCGTGCCTCCCGTGTTGACCCCGCGCATCGCAAGCTCCAGCGCGGCTTCGAAGTAGCTGGTCGCGCCTCGCGAACCCGGATCGTAGGTCATCACGGACTGGCCATAGCTCGGAGCCTCCGAAACCCGGACGTTACGCGGGATCACGGCTTGGAGCACCTTGGCGCCGAAGTGGTTACGGACGTCCTGCTCGACAGCGTCCGCCAGCCGCGTACGGCGGTCGTACATCGTGAGCAGGATGGTCGAGACGTCGAGCGTCGGGTTCAGGTGCTGGCGCACCAGGTTGATGTTGTTGATGAGCTGGTTGAGACCCTCAAGCGCGTAGTACTCGCACTGGATTGGGATCAGCACTTCCTGTGCCGCCACGAGCGCGTTCACCGTCAGGAGGCCGAGCGACGGGGGGCAGTCGATGAACACGTAGTCGAACGTCTCCGGGTGCGCAGCGATGGCCCGGGCCAGGCGCGACTCTCGGGCCACCACGGAAACCAACTCGATCTCAGCGCCGGCGAGGTCGATGGTCGCGGGAACGCACCACAGGTTCGGAATGCCCTCGACTCCCTGCGCCACCTCGGCGAGCGGGACGTTGTCGATAAGGCAGTCGTATACGTCGGGCACACCCGCGTGGTGCGGCACGTTGAGCCCGGTCGAGGCGTTGCCTTGCGGGTCGAGGTCGACCACGAGTACGCGGTTTCCGTGCAGGGCAAGCGCAACGGCAAGGTTCACCGTCGTGGTCGTCTTGCCGACCCCGCCTTTCTGGTTCGCCACGCACAGGATGCGGGGATGGTCCGGCCGCGGCATGGTGATCTCACCGCTCGGGTTGAGAATCTGCACGGCACGCAACGCTTCCATCGCGAGCGGGGGATCGTCGTCTCGCTCCGATGTTTCACGTGAAACAGCTTCATCGTCGGCCGAAGCGGCGGCGGAAGGCGAAGTTGGCGGAACCGGCACGGAGGCGCTTCCGGTCGTCGGCCCCGTACGTGGCGCGGGCGCGGGGCGGCGACTCTCTTCCTGACCATCCTCCTCAGCCTGGTCGGCCGAAGTCGATGTCGGCGTGCCGTACACCTGACCCGCGGCCGTCTGGCTCCCGTGTCCGTTTGCTCCGCGTGGCTGCGGCACGCCTTGCTCCCCCCTGTCGAACCCCAACCCGGGCGGATCGGAGACAGCGATTGGATCGGTTTCACGTGAAACACCGTTCCATGCGCCACGGCCACCGTCGACACCTCTGCCGTACTCCTGCACCGTCTTATCCCTGCCTGGTTGGAATGGATCGGACCCGCGAACACTCACCCTGGCACCGTGTGGCGATGCGTGGGATCCGGCAGAAGGCGGTGGGGTGACGCATGCGTCCACCGTCGGGTCCACACTATCGACGCGCGGCCAGCCTACGGCCGCGGGGCGTGGCTCGCCACGATTCTCCGCCTGATGAGGCCTTGAGGGCGACCCCGATCCCGCTTCGAAGACCATGAATCCCGACACGAAACGAAGCGCCACGGCACCGGGCGGGGGAGCCGGGCACGGCGGCCAAACGTCGCGACCTGCACCGGGTCGCTTGGTCATCGCGTTTCCCGCCGGCCGCGTTGTGGAAGCCGCCCCGAAATCCGCCGACCCCGTGACGGAAGGCGCGCAGCAATCCGCCGGGCCCGTGACGGAAGCCGCGCCGAGGTCCGCCGCGCCCGTGACGGAAGCCGCCCCGAAATGCGCAGGGCCTACAACCGAGGGCGCCGTGAATTCGGCCGGCCCCGCGACGGGAGTCGCTTCGGCATCCGCCGGCTCCGTCACAGAAGCCGCCCCGAAGCCCAATGGCTCAGGCGCGGGAGGAGGTGGCTCCACCACAGGACCGACTGATACGGCGCTGGGGACGGGCGACACCTTCGCACCGGACGCGGACGAGAGCGACACCCCCGCGATCGGCTCGAGAGCGGCCGCCACTACCGCGCCCGAGGTGGATGCGGCAGATACGGGAGCAGGCGGTGCCGCCGGTTGACCCGGCCCCGATGCGGCGCGTGGAACTCGTCCGGCTCGCTTGCGTGCTCCCCGCCTGCCCATCTATCTCCTCCGCGTTCTCCCTTGCCCGGAGCCGCGTTCCCCGCCGCCACGCGTGGGCCGCCCCGTACCGGTCGCCCGCGCGGACGACCTCGACCGTGGCGGCACGACGTCCCGTTCCCGCACGATCTCAACGACCGTGCTGGGGGGATCGATCACGCCGGCCCCGCAGGACCGGATGACCGGGTCCGAGCCGCCGAGGCGGTGGATCACCTCGCGGTGCTCCGCCACCTCCTCCGCGGCCGAGGCCCCCTTCAGTGCCAGCAGCCGGCCGCCGACGGCGGCGAGAGGCAGACACCAGCCGGCGAGCCGGTCCAGCGGAGCGACCGCCCTGGCGGTGACGACGTCGGCGGCGACGGGGGGCCCGCCGGCGACCTCTTCGGCTCGGCCACGGACGACCGTCACGGTCGCGTCGAGGCCGAGCGTTGTCACCGCCTCGGACAGAAAGGCGGTACGCCGTGCCAGTGGTTCGACCAGGGTGATGGTGAGGTCCGGCCGGGCCACAGCGAGCACGATACCGGGCAAACCAGCACCGGATCCGACATCCACCACATAAGCGCCTATAGGGATTAGATCCGCCAAGACGGCGCAGTTGATGAGATGCCGTTCCCAGATCCGTGGGGCTTCGCGCGGCCCGATCAGGCCACGCACCACACCGTCCGTCACGAGCAGTCGCGCGTACGAGGTGGCAACCGCGAGCCGATCCCCGAAGACGCGCCGCGCAGACTCGACCAGCTCGGTGGGAGGGTCGGGTGATATCGAGCCTGCAGGCGGGCCGGAGTCGCCCGGACCAGAAGGCTGTGCAGACGACGGCGGCCCGGGCAGTTCAGCACCCGGGCCGCCGTCACCCACACCGAAGCGAGGTGTGGTCATCGCGTCAGTCAGCCGGCCGTACCACGATGCGCCGGTTCGGTTCGACGCCCTCCGACTCGCTCTGCACGCCGCTGATCGCGTTGACCACGTCGTGCACGCACTTGCGCTCGAACGCCGACATCGGCTCCAGGCGTACGGCGTCGCCGTGCTCCTTGACCTTCTCGACCGCGTTGCGGGCGACCGCGGCCAGTTCCTTGCGCCGGCTGGCCCGGTACCCGCCGATGTCGAGCAGCAGGCGGCTCGGCGAACCGGTCGCCCGGAAAATCGCCAGCCGGGTCAGTTCCTGCAGCGCCTCCAGGGTGGCGCCACGCTGGCCGACCAGCGGCTGCAGCCGGCCACCGACGACCTCGACCATCGGGCGTCCGCCGGACACCAGTTCGTCGATGTCTCCGTCGTAGTCGAGGATGTCGAGCAGACCCTCGACGTAGTCGGCCGCGATCTCGCTCTGCCGGAACAGGTCGCTGTCGGAGGAGCCGGACTCCGGCTTCTCCTGCTCGCCGCCGGCCGACGATGCGCTGCCGCTCTCCGCGGAAACGCCACCCGCCTCCGGGTCCACGGCTTCGCTGGACTGGGCGGCGCTGGGCGTGCTGGTGTCGGTCACGGTGTCATCTCCGTACTCTCGTGCCGGACCTGCCGGTCCGCTGTTTCCCGCGCCGCCGGTGTCCGTACGCCGACGCGGGCAGGTCTCTGCGGCGGGGGCCGCGCTGCGGGCCGGCGGCCCGCGCGCCGGCTATCCCTGGGGTTTGTTCGCCGGTCTGGCGCCCTTCTTGGGATTGGTCGGCTTGGCACCCGGCTTGGGCGCGAGAGCCTTGGTGTCGACCACGGGGCTGTTCGACTCGTCCGCCGCGCTCGCCTTGCCGCGGCCGAACAGGCCGCCCGTGCGTGCGGGCTGGACCGGGCTCTTGGCGGAAGTGCCCTTCGCGGCGCCGGAACCACCGGCCGGGCGCGCGCCCGACGAGCTGCGACCGGCCATCTGCGGCGGCGGGAACTTGCGCAGCACCCACTGCTGCTGGGCGAGGGTGAAGAGGTTGTTCGTGACCCAGTAGATGATGACACCGATCGGGAACAGCGAACCCGAGATCAGCAGGGACAGCGGGATGCCGTACAGCATCAGGCGCTGGATCATCTTCTGCTGCGGGTCCTCGGCCCAGCCGGTCTTGAGGATCATCTGGCGGCTGGTCATGTACGTGGTGGTCATCATGACCAGGATCAGCACACCCGCGACCACCTTGACCGTGGCGCTGTGCGCGCCCAACGCCACCAGGTCGGCCGGGGTGGAGCCGAACTTTGCGGGCAGCGGGGCGTTGAACAGCGCCGCGTGCGTGGCGGAGTTGAACTGTTCGACGGTCCAGCCGTACAGCGTCTTGTTGGTGTTGTCGGGGTGCAGGCGGCGCAACACATGGAACAGGCCCAGGAAGACCGGGATCTGCAGGAACATCGGAAGGCAACCCATCAGCGGGTTCGCCTTCTCCGTCCGGTACAGCTCCATCATTTCCTTCTGGAGCGTTTCCCGGTCACCCTTGTGCTTCTCCTGCAGCTCCTTGACCTTCGGCTGCAGGGCCTGCATGGCCCGCTGGGATTTGATCTGCTTGACGAAGACCGGGAAGAGGATGACCCGGACCGTCACCACCAGGAAGACGATGGCCAGGACCCAGGTCCAGTTGGTACCTAGGACCCGCTCTTCGGGGATGCCGATGGCGGCCCACAGGTCGTGCCAGCGCAGGAGGATCCACGAGATCGCGTAGTAGATCCAGTCGAGACTCAATTCAGGCTCCTGTCACATCGGCAGGACGGCGACGCGTCGGGTCAGGTACCGGGTCGTACCCGCCGGGGTGGAAGGGTTGGCAGCGCAACAGCCGCCAGATCGCCAGTCTGGTCCCGCGCAGAGCGCCGTGCCGCGACAACGCCTCCTGGGCGTAGGCACTGCACGAGGGGTAGAACCGACAGCGGGCCGGCAGTGCCGGGCTCAAATACCGACGGTACGCGACGACTGCGCCGATCATCAGCCGGGCGACCGGCGAGCCGCGTCCCGTCGGTCGCGACCCTGTTTCCGGCGCGCGGTCGTCCGCCGTCGGGCCCGGCCCCGTTGCCTGCGTTCCCCCGTCCGCCGAAGGGTCCGGGGAGTCGGCGGTCACCGGCCCCGGCCCCGGCGCGGCGCGCTCGCGGCCGCGAGTGCCGCCCCGAGGTCGGCGTCGAGCGCGGCACCGGATGCTGCGGCGGCCGCCGGCAACGCACGGACCACCAGCAGGGCGCCGGGCGGCAGCGTGGCGAGCCGGGGTCGAACCAGGTGGCGCAACCTGCGCCGGACGCGGTTGCGCACGACCGCGTTCCCGACCGCCTTGGACACGACGAAGCCGGCGCGTGCCGGGGAGTCGGAACTCTCGGCAGGCGCCGGCTCGTCAGAGATCGGCGGGATGCTCAGGTGAACGACCAGCGTGCTGCGACCGGCTCGGCGGCCGCCGCGGACCGCTGCGGCGAAGTCGGTGCTACGCCGCAGTCGTTGCGCCGCGGCCAGCACGATTACCTGGGCATTCCGGGCCCGGACAGGCGTCGGCTCAGGCCGACAGCTTGTCGCGGCCCTTGGAGCGGCGGGAAGCGAGGATGGCACGGCCGGCCCGGGTGCGCATGCGCAGCCGGAAGCCGTGGGTCTTCGCGCGCCGGCGGTTGTTCGGCTGGTAGGTGCGCTTGCTCACGTCAGAAACTCCGTCTTCGTGCTACGTGCATAGGGGATCGGCTGCAAGACGCCACTCTAGCAGAGCGCGGCGGAGCAACCGTTCGACCCTACGCAGGGCCAATTCGCTGGTCAACCACCTGCGGGGATGGCGCGCTGCCGTGCCCGGGCCGCTGAACTGCAGACCGGTCGATGCGTGCGTCGATGAACATCAGGGGACGCCGTACGGGCGGACGGCGGTTGAAGCCGGTGCCACCGCGCTGTTAGCGTGCCCGTTTGCCGGTCTCCCCAAGCGCTATTCGCATACCGCATAGAGGGGGCCAAAACCGGACAAGGCGGTTAATCGTTCGGCACGGTGAGCCTGTTTTCCCGCGCCAGCACAGGCTCCGGGGAATCTGCCGACCATCCGGCCGGGGAGCGACCGCCAAGGTGTGCACAGGTTGTGGATAACCTGTGGACAGCCGGCGGCGCCATGCACGTGAAGCACGTATGAATGTGCTGGGTTGTGGGTGACGACGGGCAGAGGCGGAAAGCCGGACAAGGCACCGGGGCGTCCGGTGGCGATGGGGGTGGCGCGGCGGTGGCCGATTCGGTCGACCTGAGCGAGGTCTGGACTGCGGCGACGAACGAGCTGGCCGACGAGATCGTGTCGGGCCAGCAGCGGGCGTACCTGCGGCTCACCCGTCTGCGCGCGATCGTCGAGGACACCGCGCTGCTGTCCGTCCCGGACGCCTACGCCCGCGACGTCATCGAATCGCGGCTGCGCCCGGCGATCACGGACGCACTGTCGCGCCGGCTGGGCCGCCCCATCCAGGTCGCGGTCACGGTGCGCCCGCCCGACGACGGCTCCGGCCACCCCGGCACGGTGTACGGCACCCCGCCTCCCGAGGGCTACGGCAGCCCGGCACCCGAGCCCGACAACCGGCCCGGCCACTACGCGGACGACCGCGACCACGGCGCACCCCCGTCCGGGTACGGCACCGACGGCCTGCCATACCCGCCGGACGAGTTCGACCCGGATCGGTACGGCGCGGCACCGACCGGATCCGCTCAGCACTCGGCCCCGGCCACCCCGTACCCCCGGGGGGTGCCGGCCGCGCGCGACGCGCAGGATGCGCTGTTCGCCGCGCCCGTGCCGCAGCCGGCCCAGATGCCCGCGCCCGCGCCGACCCATCCGGCGGCCCCGCACCAGAGCGCCGGCCGCCGCGAGACCGAAGCGCCGCGCCGCGAGGCCCCCCGGCAGTCTCCGCACTATCCGGAACCGCCCTACCCCGAGCCGCCGAACGAGTCCGGTCGCCTGCTGGCCACCGATCCCGGTCCCCGGCGCAACGACCGGGCGCCCGGGCCGGAGCGCCGCGACGAGTCGCTGCGGATGGCCCACGCCGGCGACAACGGTCCGGGCCGCGCGATGGACATGCGGGCGCCCAACAGCAACCCGCGGCCCGGCGGAGACGGCGGCAACCGGCTCAACCCGAAGTACATGTTCGAGACGTTCGTCATCGGGTCGTCCAACCGGTTCGCGCATGCCGCCTCCGTCGCGGTGGCCGAATCACCCGCCAAGGCGTACAACCCGCTGTTCATCTATGGCAGCTCGGGACTGGGCAAGACCCACCTGCTGCACGCGATCGGCCACTACGCCACGACGCTCGGCCACGCCCGCTCGGTGCGGTACGTGTCGACCGAGGAGTTCACCAACGACTTCATCAACAGCCTGCGCGACGACAAGACCCAGGCGTTCCAGCGGCGCTACCGCGACGTCGACATCCTGCTGATCGACGACATCCAGTTCCTGGAGAACCGCGAGCGCACGCAGGAGGAGTTCTTCCACACGTTCAACACGCTGCACAATGCGAACAAGCAGATCGTGATCAGTTCCGACCGGTCGCCGCGGCAGCTCGCCACGCTGGAGGACCGGATGCGCACCCGGTTCGAGTGGGGCCTGCTCGCCGACATCCAGCCGCCGGACCTGGAGACGCGTATCGCCATCCTGCAGAAGAAGGCCACCCAGGAGCGGATGTACGCCCCGGACGACGTCCTGGAGTTCATCGCGTCGCGAGTGTCGAACTCGATCCGCGAGCTGGAGGGCGCGCTGATCCGGGTGACCGCGTTCGCCAGCCTGACCCGCTCGCCGGTCCAGCTCTCGCTGGCCGAGGAGGTGCTGCGGGACTTTATGCCGGACGGCGCCGGCCCCGAGATCACCGCCGACCAGATCATGGTGTCCACCGCGGACTACTTCGGCGTCAGCCTGGAGGATCTGCGCGGCCACTCGCGCTCGCGGGTCCTGGTCAACGCCCGCCAGGTCGCCATGTACCTGTGCCGGGAGCTGACCGAGCTGTCCCTGCCCCGCATCGGCCAGGCTTTCGGTGGCCGTGATCACACGACCGTGATGCACGCCGATCGCAAGATCCGTCAGCACATGGCGGAACGCCGATCGCTGTACAACCAGATCGCGGAGCTCACCAACCGGATCAAACAGAACACCTGAGTACCTCTCGCCCCTCCGGCCGGCTTACACGCCCGTGCCGCAGGGAGGCCCGCCCGGGCCGGTGCCGCTCGGCGCCGGCCCTTCTTCGTACCTGCTGAACCCGGCACACCCCGCCACGCCGATGAACCAGCAGGGGCAGCACGGTCCCGCCTCATCCACACGCTGCAACACGAACGTGTCGTGCCAACGTTTTCCACCGGCTATCCCCAGCCGTTGTCCCCACCCGTGGACAACGGTCGACCGCGTTACCCACAGATGTGGACGACTCATGGGGAAATCGATGTGGACAGACACGGAAAGTGACGAGACTGTCCACCGCCTGTGGACGAGTGTGGATGGCCTGTTGAAGGTTCTGGGGACGACGAGTCCGTGCCGTCGCGGCGTTATCCCCAGACCCGGGGACAACCCCCGTGGATTTCCGGTGGACAACCGGTGGACAGCGGTGGACAACCGTCCCCGGCTCGGCGACTGTGGACGCAGACCCCCGTTCGTACCCGGGTTACCCACATGTCGGACACCGGTGGATAACTCTCTGACCAGCACGAACGGCAGTTCTCCACACTGTGCACAGGACCGATGAAGACGACTAGTTATCTCTTCTAAGACAACAAAAACCAATCATCAGCGTTGGGGAAGGTGTGGATGGGTTCGGATTGGCCCGCCCATGTCAGGCTCAGTTCTCAGCACCGGGGTCGGGCGCGCGGCGGGACCGTACGCGCCCTAGAGTTCGGTGGTCCGCCCCTACAGAGGAAGCCTTGCGGAGGACAGCATGAAATTCCGGGTGGAGCGCGACGCGCTCGCCGATGCCGTGGCATGGACGGCCAAGAGCCTGCCCAGCCGTCCATCGGTGCCGGTGCTCGCCGGCGTCATGCTGCGCGTGGCGGACGGGAGACTGCACGTCTCCGGCTTCGACTACGAGGTCTCCAGCCAGGTCAGTGTCGAGGTCCAGGCTGACGCCGACGGCGCCGCGCTGGTCTCCGGCCGCCTGCTCGCTGAGATCACGAAGGCGCTGCCTGCCAAACCGGTCGACATCGCAGCCGTCGGATCGCACCTCGAGCTGGTGTGCGGCAGCGCCCGCTTCACCCTGCCCACCATGCCGGTGGAGGACTACCCGACGCTGCCGGAGATGCCGTCCAGCACCGGCACGGTCGACGCGCAGACGTTCGCCGCCGCGGTGGCGCAGGTCGCGGTCGCCGCGGGCCGCGACGAGACGCTGCCGATGATGACCGGGGTCCGGGTCGAGCTGAACGGCACCACCCTCGCGATGCTCGCCACCGACCGGTACCGCCTGGCCATGCGCGAGATCGAGTGGGCACCCGACGACCCCGAGGTCAGCCTCAACGCGCTGGTGCCCGCCAAGACGCTGAACGACACCGCCAAGGCGCTCGGGCCCCTCGGCGGCGGGGTCACCCTCGCGCTGGCCCAGGGCACCGCGGGCGAAGGCATGATCGGTTTCGCAGGCGGCACCCGGCGCACCACCAGCCGCCTGCTCGACGGCGCGAACTACCCGCCAGTGCGCTCGCTGTTCCCCGCCAGCCACAACGCCGAGGCGCGCGTGCAGGTCGGCGCGCTGGTCGAGGTGGTTCGCCGGGTCGCGCTGGTCGCCGAGCGCACCACCCCGGTGCTGCTGAGCTTCAGCGCCGACGGCCTCGTGGTCGAGGCGGGCGGCACCGAGGAGGCCCGGGCGAGCGAGGCCATGGAGGCTACGTTCACCGGCGAGGAGCTGACCATCGGCTTCAACCCGCAGTACCTGATCGACGGCCTGCAGAACCTGAACGCCCCCACCGCGGTGCTGTCCTTCGTCGACGCGTTCAAGCCCGCGGTGATCTCGCCCGCCGGCGAGGACGGCGAAATCGTGCCCGGATACCGCTATCTGATCATGCCGATCCGGGTAACGCGCTGATACTGAGCTGAAGTACGCACACGTAGGGGGACATCATGCAGCTCGGCCTCGTCGGTCTCGGCCGGATGGGCGGCAACATGCGGGACCGGATGCGCGCCGCCGGTCTCGAGGTCATCGGGTACGACCAGCACAAGGAGACCTCGGACGTCGCCAGCCTCGCCGAGCTGGTCCAGAAGCTCGCCGCGCCACGCGTGGTGTGGACCATGGTCCCGTCCGGCGAGATTACCGAGGGCACCATCAACAAGCTCGCCGAGCTGCTGTTCCCCGGTGACATCGTCATCGACGGGGGCAACTCCAAGTTCACCGACGACGCCCCGCGCGCCGAGCGGCTCCAGGCCAAGGGCATCCACTACCTGGACTGCGGCGTCTCCGGCGGCATCTGGGGCAAGACCAACGGGTACGCACTGATGGTCGGTGGCGAGACCGAGATCGTCGCGCACTGCCGGCCGATCTTCGACGCGCTCAAGCCGGCCGGCGAGTTCGGCTTCGCCCACGCGGGCCCGCACGGCGCCGGCCACTACGCCAAGATGATCCACAACGGCATCGAGTACGGCCTGATGCACGCGTACGCCGAGGGCTACGAGATCCTCGAGGCCTCCGAGCTGGTGCAGAACGTCCCCGCCGTGATCAAGAGCTGGCGTGAGGGCAGCGTCGTCAAGTCCTGGCTGCTCGACCTGCTGGACCGCGCTCTCGACGAGGACCCGACGCTCGCCGGGATCCGCGGCTACGCCGAGGACACCGGCGAGGGCCGGTGGACCGTCGACGAGGCCGTCCGGCTCGGCGTGCCGGCCAACGTCATCGCCGCGTCGCTGTTCGCCCGGTTCACCTCCCGCCAGGAGGACTCGCCCGCGATCAAGGCCGTCGCCGCGCTGCGCAACCAGTTCGGCGGCCACGCCGTCAAGCGCTGAGGCAGCCATGTACGTACGCCGGGTCGAGCTCACCGACTTCCGCTCGTACGAGCGGGCGGCGGTCGACCTCGAACCCGGCGTCACCGTGCTGGTCGGCCCGAACGGCACCGGCAAGACCAACCTCGTCGAAGCCCTCGGGTACGTGGCCACCCTGGACAGTCACCGGGTCGCCACGGATGCCCCGCTGGTTCGCGCGGGCGCCGCATCGGCGGTCATCCGCTGCGCGATCGTCCACGACGGACGGGAACTGCTCGTCGAACTGGAGATCGTTCCCGGCAAGGCGAACCGGGCGCGGCTCAACCGTTCCCCGGTACGCCGCGCCCGCGAGGTCATCGGCGCACTGCGCATGGTCCTGTTCGCCCCCGAGGACCTGGAACTCGTCCGCGGCGACCCGGCCGAACGCCGCCGGTACCTCGATGAACTGCTCGTCGCCCGGCTGCCCCGGTTCGCCGGGGTCCGCGCCGACTACGACCGGGTCGTCAAGCAGCGCAACGCACTGCTGCGCACCGCGTACCTGACCCGCAAGGTCGGCGGCACCCGCGGCCAGGACCTGTCCACGCTGTCCGTGTGGGACCAGCACCTCGCCCACCACGGCGCGGAGTTGCTGGCCGGGCGGCTGGAGCTGGTCACCGCGCTCGCCCCGCACCTGACCAAGGCGTACGACGCGGTCGCCGCCGGCCGGTCGTCGGCGGCCATCACGTACTCGTCCGGGTTGGGTGAGGTCCTGGCCCCCGACCGCGCGGCGCTGGAGCTGGCCCTGCTGGCCGCCCTCGAGGAGCGCCGCGCCTCGGAGGTCGAACGGGGTGTGACGCTGGTCGGCCCGCACCGCGACGACCTCGCGCTGACCCTGGGGGACCTGCCCGCCAAGGGCTACGCGAGCCACGGCGAGTCCTGGTCGTTCGCGCTGGCCCTGCGGCTTGCCGCGTACGACCTGCTGCGGGCCGAGGGGATCGAACCGGTGCTGGTGCTCGACGACGTCTTCGCCGAGCTGGACGCCGGGCGCCGGGAGCGGCTTGCCGCGCTGGTCGGCGACGCCAGCCAGCTGCTGGTGACCTGCGCCGTCGCCGAGGACGTGCCCGCCGCGCTGCGCGGCGCCCGTTACGACGTCGCACCCGGGACGGTGACCCGTGCCGCCTGACCCCGCAGACGCCCGTCCGAGCCGGCGAGCCGGCGGAGCCCCCGACGCGGCAGCGCACGCCACGGGGCAGTCCCACCAACGCGGCCCCACAGGCCACGCCGTTCCCGCCGGCGCGAGCGGCCACGCCGGTCCGTCAGGCACGGCGAGAGTGAGCGGGCAGGACGGTCCAGCGGGCACCCCAGAGGTGAGCGGCCACGACGGTCCGGCCGGTCCGGAACTGGCCCGTGCCGTGCTGGACGCGGCGCTGGCCCGGCGCCGTGCCGCCCCGCGTACGCGCCGGTCCGGTGGCGGGGCCGACGGAGGCGGTCGTCGGCTGCGCGGCTACTCGGGGCCCGGACCCGACCCGAGGGACCCGCAGCTGTTCGGCGACGTCCTGCAACGGCTGATGAAGCAACGCGGCTGGCAGAAGCCCGCGGCCGAGGCCACGGTGTTCGGTGCCTGGGAGAAGGTCGTCGGCCCGGACATCGCCGCCCACAGCCACCCGGTCAAACTCGACGCGGGCGTGCTCACGGTCGAGGCCGAGTCCACGGCCTGGGCCACCCAACTGCGTCTGCTCGCCGCGAACCTGCTCAAGCGCATCGCCGCCGAGGTCGGCAACAACGTCGTCACCCGGCTGAACATCCACGGCCCGGCCGCACCCTCATGGAGCCGCGGCCCGCGCCGAGTCCAGGGCCGGGGCCCCCGCGACACGTACGGCTGACCCGTCCGGCTCAGTAGTCGGCGAAGATGGCGAAGCCGCGCTCCGCACACCGGCGGTAGAAGCCGGCCAGCACGGCAAGCTCCGTACGGGCGAAACTCCAGTGCGGCGCATTGCCCGCGTCGTCGCGCAGCGCAGCCAGCCGGTGGTCCAGCCAGCGAAGCTGCTGCTCCGCGAGCCGCCCGCCCGCCACGGCCGCCCGCAGCACGCCCGCCACGCTGTCGAACGTGACCAGGTCGCCGTACTCGTGATGCCCCTCGACGAACCGTTCGAGCCCGCCGGCGATCCACGCGCAGCCGTCCGGGTCGATCACCGGGTCCTCGTCCTCCGCGGCCGCGTCGGTCGCGTACAGGACCCCGTCCAGCCCCAGGAGAAGGTCGACCAGCTCCGTGTACGCGGTCGCCCGCACCGTACCGGTCTTCGCGATGTGCAGCGCGAGCGCGCCGGTCGGCGCCGCGATCTCGGGCGCCTCCGCGATGCCGCCGAAGTCGACGAACTCGGCGGGCGCCACCGGGTCGTAGAACTGGTTCGTCCGCGGCCAGCGCACCGCGACGTTGTCCAGGCCCTTGTCGTGCGCCATTGGGGGGCCACCTCCTCGACCTACCCTTGCGGCCGTCCGGCCGTACACCGGCCCGCGCGGGGAGGTTACGACACCGCCACCGGTGGCCGTGAGGCAGTGTCGCAGCGCGTGGCCCTCGGGTGCGGCAGGCGCGCCCCACCGGGCGGCGCCGGATTCCTGGGCCGTTGCGGTCAGGCACCACTTCCGTGTAGGGGGAGACGCGGATGGCGCCCTGCGAGCCGCTACGGCAATCTGAGGCCCCGGAATGGGTGCCGGACCCTCGAGAACTCGCTCCGGCGGAGTAGAATCGCCGAAGACCGGGAAAACGCCAGCATGACGATGATCCGTCACGCTGCGCGATTTTTCCAGCCGATCACGATCCGCGGGTGACCGCGGCGACCGGCGCGGCTCGGCTCCACCGGTGGTCCGCCTTCTCCCCGCGGGTTGTCGTCTGTGGTGCGCCCTGTCCGCCGGCGTCGCAAGCCGCCCGCCGACCCCGGGTCCGGCCCACACGGGCCAGGCGCGAGAAAGTGGCCGAGGTGGCAGAGAAGAAGCACGAATACGGTGCCGAGTCCATCACCGTGCTCGAGGGCCTCGAGGCGGTGCGCAAGCGTCCCGGCATGTACATCGGCTCCACCGGCGAGCGCGGTCTGCACCACCTGGTCTGGGAGGTTGTGGACAACGCGGTCGACGAGGCGATGGCCGGCTACTGCGACACCGTCGACGTCGTTCTGCGCGCCGACGGTGGTGTCTCGGTCACCGACAACGGTCGCGGCTTCCCGGTCGACCTGCACCCGAAGCTCAAGAAGCCCGGCGTCGAGGTCGCGCTCACGGTTCTGCACGCGGGCGGCAAGTTCGAAGGCACGGCGTACAAGGTCTCCGGCGGCCTGCACGGTGTCGGCGTCTCGGTCGTCAACGCGCTGTCCACCCGCATGGCTGTGGAAATCCACAAGTCCGGCTTCGTCTGGCGCCAGCAGTACAACTCGTCCAAGCCCGGCCCGCTGGAGAAGGGCGAGCCGACCACGACGACCGGCTCGACGGTCCAGTTCTGGCCCGACGCGACGATCTTCGAGACGGTCGACTTCGACTTCCAGACGATCTACCGCCGGCTGCAGGAGATGGCCTTCCTCAACCGCGGCCTGACGATCAACCTGCTCGACGAGCGTCCCGGGCAGGAGGACGAGAACGGCAAGGCCCGCGAGGTCACCTTCATGTACGCGGGTGGCATCGCGGACTTCGTGCGCCACCTCAACGCCACCAAGACCGCCATCCACAAGTCGGTGATCGAGTTCGGCGCCGACGCGAACGAGGAGGGCATGGCGGTCGAGGTCGCCATGCAGTGGAACGAGTCGTACGGCGAGTCGGTGTACACGTTCGCCAACACGATCAACACCCACGAGGGCGGCACTCACGAGGAGGGCTTCCGGGCCGCGTTGACCAGCATGGTCAACCGGTACGGCGCGGAGAAGAAGCTCCTCAAGAACGACGAGAAGCTCAGCGGCGAGGACATCCGGGAGGGTCTTGCCGCGATCATCTCGGTCAAGTTGGCCAACCCGCAGTTCGAGGGTCAGACCAAGACAAAGCTGGGCAATACCGACATGAAGAGCTTCGTCCAGAAGGTCGCCAACGACCAGCTGGCGGACTGGTTCGAGCGCAACCCGGCCGAAGCCAAGATGATCGTCACCAAGGCCTCCCAGGCCGCACGCGCCCGCATCGCCGCCCAGCAGGCCCGCAAGCTGGCCCGCCGCAAGTCGCTGCTGGAGTCCGGCTCGATGCCGGGCAAGCTGGCCGACTGCCAGTCCACCGACCCGCGGCTGACCGAGCTGTTCATCGTCGAGGGCGACTCCGCCGGCGGCTCCGCCAAGTCCGGCCGGGACAGCATCACCCAGGCGATCCTGCCGATCCGCGGCAAGATCCTTAACGTGGAGAAGGCCCGGATCGACCGGGTGCTGAAGAACAACGAGGTCCAGGCGCTGATCACTGCACTGGGCACCGGGATCCACGACGAGTTCGACATCGCCAAGCTGCGGTACCACAAGATCGTGCTGATGGCCGACGCCGACGTCGACGGCCAGCACATCCAGACGCTGCTGCTCACTCTGCTGTTCCGCTTCATGCGTCCGCTGGTCGAGGTCGGTCACGTCTACCTGGCCGCCCCGCCGCTGTACAAGATCAAGTGGAACAAGAAGGGCGACGACGCCCAGTACGCGTACTCCGATCGGGAGCGCGACGGCCTCATCGCGCTGCGCCAGCAGAAGAAGGCCAACGCCAAGCCGGACGACATCCAGCGGTTCAAGGGTCTCGGCGAGATGAACTTCCTGGAGCTGTGGGACACCACGATGAACCCGGCTACCCGGACGCTGCGCCAGGTGACATTGGATGACGCCGCCGTCGCCGACGAGCTGTTCAGTGTTCTCATGGGCGAAGACGTCGAGGCACGCCGGACGTTCATCCAGCGCAACGCCAAGGACGTGCGCTTCCTGGACATCTGACGGGTGGGTCGGCGGTCATCGAAACAACGCCGACCAGTGGTTATGCACAGTCCCCCACTAGTTTCCACAACGTTATCCACAGCGAAATGCGTAGCTCGACCCTTGATGTCGGGTTCCACTGCAAGTAAGGGTTAACTGTGACGGACACTCCCGAGACCCCTGGCGACGAGCCCCAGGACGACGTCGGCGGCGGCGTGACCCAGCGCATCGAACCGGTCGGCCTTGAGGTCGAGATGCAGCGCTCGTACCTCGACTACGCGATGAGCGTCATCGTGGGCCGGGCCCTGCCGGACGTGCGCGACGGCCTCAAGCCGGTGCACCGCAAGATCCTGTACGCGATGTACGACTCCGGCTTCCGCCCGGACCGCGGCTACGTCAAGTGCGCCCGCGTCGTCGGCGAGGTCATGGGCAACTACCACCCGCACGGCGACTCGTCCATCTACGACGCGTTGGTGCGGATGGCGCAGCCGTGGTCGCTGCGCTACCCGCTGATCGACGGCAACGGCAACTTCGGCTCGCCGGGCAACGATCCGCCTGCCGCGATGCGCTACTGCCTGACCGCGGACGCCCTGGTCAGGACCCCGTTGGGCTCGGTGCGGATCGGTGACATCGTCCCGGACGCGGCGCCGAACTCCGAGACCGACATCGACCTCAAGGTCTACGACCGCAACGGCGACCCGGTCCGGGCCACGAAATTCTTCCACTCGGGCGAGCACCCGACGCTCACGCTGCGCACCCGCGAGGGCTTCGAGCTGACCGGTACGCACAACCACCCGGTCCTGTGCCTGGTCAGCGTGGCGGGCGTGCCGACGCTGCTGTGGAAACTGCTGGCGGAGATCCAGCCGGGCGACCGGGTTGTCATGCAGCGGGTCGTGCCCGACGAGGTCGGCATGCCGATGTTGGAGCACCTCGAGGCGGCGGTGCTGGCCGGAGCGTTCGTCAGCGAGGGATGGGCGTCGGAGAGCCGCGCGGGCTTCAACAACGTCGACGCGAGCTTCTTTGCCCGGGTCGTCTCCGCCTACGACATCGCGGTGGGTGGTCCGCGCTACGTGGGTAGCCGGACGATCGCGTCCGGCAGTGTGCTGCACGAGCTCGACATCCAGAACCTGGGCGCACTGCGTCGGAGCGTGCTCGGGGAGCTGATCGGGGCGCGCAGCGCGGCCAAGTTCGTCCCCTCGTTCGTGTGGGCCGGTCCGGCCGCCCTGAAGCGGGCGTTCCTGCAGGCTCTGTTCGAGGGCGACGGGTCCTCGTCGCTGCTGCCGCGCAACACCATCCAGATCTCGTACTCGACGCGCAGTGCCCGTCTCGCGGCCGAGGTCCAGCAGTTGCTGCTGGAGTTCGGCGTGGTGGCCCGGCAGTGCCGGTATGAGAGCGGCGAGATCAAGGTCGTCATCACGAACCGCCGCGACGCCCGTCAGTTCGCGCTCCACGTCGGCTTCCTCGGCCGCAAGCAGGCGAAGCTGGAGTCGGAGCTGGGCTCGATCCCGGCGACGAGTACGGCGATGTCCGGCGACCACGTGCCGTTCGTCGGCGACTTCATCCGTACGCATGGTGCCCGTCGGTGGACCGAGCGTGACTGGCTGGTCAAGCACAACGTCGACCGCATCGAGTGCTGGGAGCGGGACGGCGCCGAGATTGCCGCGCGGATCACCGAGCCGGGCGTGCTGGACGTCGTCGAGCCACTGGTGGACGGCCGCTTTTACTACGCCGAGGTGGCCGGCCTTTCGGACGGCGGCGTGCGTCCGGTGTTCAGCATCCGCGTCGACACCGACGACCACGCGTTCGTGACGAACGGCTTCGTCAGCCACAACACCGAGTCGAGGCTCGCGCCGCTCGCGATGGAAATGCTGCGCGACATCGACGAGGACACCGTCGAGATGCAGGACAACTACGACGGCCGGGCGAAGGAGCCCACGATCCTGCCGGCGCGGTTCCCGAACCTGCTGGTGAACGGGTCCGAGGGCATCGCGGTCGGTATGGCCACGAAGATTCCGCCGCACAACCTGCGGGAGATCGCGGCGGCGGTGCAGTGGTGCCTGGACAACCCGGAGGCGGACGAGGCGACCACTCTGGAGGCCGCGCTCGACATCGTCCAGGGTCCGGACTTCCCGACCAAGGGCCTGATCGTGGGCAAGTCGGCCATTCAGGACGCGTACCGGACCGGGCGTGGGTCGATCCGGATGCGGGCGGTCGTGGAGGTGGAAGAGGACGCCCGGGGGCGTACCAGCCTCGTGGTGAACGAGCTGCCGTATCAGGTCAACCCGGACAACCTCGCGGAGCGGATCGCGGAGCTGGTCAAGGAGGGCAAGCTCACCGGGATCGCCGACATCCGGGACGAGTCGTCCGGGCGTACCGGTCTGCGGTTGATCCTGGTGCTCAAGCGCGACGCGGTCGCCAAGGTCGTGCTGAACAACCTGTACAAGCACACCCAGCTGCAGGACACGTTCGGCGCGAACATGCTGGCGCTGGTCGACGGCGTCCCGCGTACGTTGAATCTGGCGCAGTTCCTGCGCCACTACGTGGCGCACCAGATCGACGTGATCCGCAGGCGGACGGCCTTCCGGCTGCGCAAGGCCGAGGAGCGGGCGCACATCCTGCGCGGTCTGGTGAAGGCGCTGGACATGCTGGACGAGGTGATCGCCCTGATTCGGCGTTCGCCGACGGTGGAGGACTCTCGCCAGGGCCTGATGCAGTTGCTGGACGTGGACGAGGTGCAGGCCACCGCGATCCTCGACATGCAGTTGCGGCGGCTCGCCGCTCTGGAGCGTCAGAAGATCATCGATGAGTTGGCGAAGATCGAGGTGGAGATCGCCGACCTCAAGGACATTCTGGACAAGCCGGAGCGGCAGCGGGCCATCATCTCGCAGGAGCTGAAGGAGATCGTCGACCGGTGGGGTGACGAACGGCTCACCCAGATCATCCCGTTCGACGGCGAGGTCTCGATGGAGGACCTCATCGCCCGCGAGGACGTCGTGGTGACCATCACCCGAACGGGTTACGCCAAGCGGACCAAGATCGACATGTACCGGTCACAGAAGCGCGGCGGCAAGGGCGTGAGCGGGGCGACGCTGCGGCAGGACGACATCGTCAGCCACTTCTTCGTGATCTCGACCCACGCGTGGATCCTGTTCTTCACGAACAAGGGCCGGGTGTATCGGGCCAAGGCGTACGAACTACCAGAAGCAAGCCGCACTGCCAAGGGGCAGCACGTCGCGAACCTGCTGGCGTTCCAGCCCGACGAGCACATCGCGCAGGTCATCCAGATCGCGAATTACCAGGTCGCACCGTATCTTGTGCTGGCAACGAAGAATGGTCTGGTGAAGAAGACCCGGCTGGAGGAATTTGACTCCAACCGGAGCGGTGGCATCATCGCGATCAACCTGCGGGAGGACGACGAGTTGGTGGGGGCGGCGCTGGCCAGTGCGGCGGAGGACCTGCTGCTGGTCTCCAAGCATGCCCAGGCCATCCGGTTCAACGCGTCGGACGAGGCGCTGCGGCCGATGGGCCGGGCGACCTCGGGTGTCATCGGCATGCGGTTCAGCGGCGACGACGAACTGCTGGCGATGGAGGTCGTCCGCGAAGGGCTGGACGTCCTGGTCGCCACGGACGGCGGGTTCGCCAAGCGGACGCCGATCGAGGAGTACCCCGTACAGGGACGGGGCGGCAAGGGCGTACTGACCGCCAAGATCACGGAGCGTCGTGGTGGTCTGGTCGGTGCGTTGGTGATCAGCCCGGAGGATGAGCTGTTTGCCATCACCAGCAATGGTGGAGTCATCCGGACTCCCGTGAAGCCTGTACGGCGCACGCGGGATCGGAACACAATGGGGGTCAAGCTGATGGACCTCCCAGAAGGTGTAACCATCGTGGCGCTTGCTCGCAATGCCGACGAGCCTGACGAACAGGACTAGTTGATGACGGAGACCACGGCGAAGTCGGGGAGTTCGGGGACCTCGGCAACTCCGGTCGACGAGGAGCCGAAGAAGGACGGTTCCACGCCGGCCGGGCGCGAGGCCACCGGCCGCGCGACAGTCCCCGCGGATGCCCCGTCCCCGCCGAAGTTCACCCGTGCGCCGGGCATGGCCCCGCCGCCGAACGAGCCGCCGGCCGATGGGGACGCCCCGGCGAAGGCGGACCGGCCCGGCAGCACGCAGGCGGCGGCGATCGCGAAGGGCTCGGCGGCGGTGCCGATCGTCACCAAGAGCGGCAGCAAGGGGGCGACCCCCAACGGGTCGGCCGGCCGTACCGGTGTCCTGCCGCCCGTGGCACCCGGCACCGCTGCGCCGAAGCCCGGCACCACGGCGACCGACGGCGCGAAGCGGCCCGCCGCCGCGGCGGCCGGCGCCGGGGCATCCGCGGTCGGTGCGGCCCGGGTGTCCGAGACGGTTCGCGCCGCGCGCTCGACGGTCTCGTCGGCTGCCGCGCGTGGCCCCCGCCGCGCCCGCCTGAACCTCAAGCGGATCGATCCCTGGTCCGTGATGAAGTTCGCCTTCGCCGTCTCCGTGGTGCTCTTCATCGTGGTCGTGGTCGCCACCTCGGTGTTGTATCTCGCGCTGGATGCGATGGGCGTCTGGACGGAGATCAACAAGGGTTTGGGCGACCTGGTGAGCGCGAGCGGCGGCAGCGGTTCGAGCGGCTCGGGCTTCCGGGTCACCGCGTGGGGCGTCATCGGCACATCGATGCTCGTCGGCGCGGTGAACGTGGTTCTCTTCACGGCACTCGCCACGCTGGGTGCGTTCATCTACAACGTCTGCGCCGACCTGGTGGGTGGCATCGAGCTCACCCTGGCGGAGCGCGACTGAACGGTACGGGAGGGGTCGACGCGCCGGGCGACGACTCCTCCCAGGTCCGGCGGCACGACGGGGGTCCCGATTTGAGGGACGAAGTCGGGGTACGGTAACCTTCGGTGTCGCACGCACGGGGCTATAGCTCAGTCGGTTAGAGCGCAGAGCTGATAACTCTGAGGTCGCTGGTTCGATTCCAGCTAGCCCCACCACAGTGCGTTGGCAGTCTCCGATCGTGAGAGGTCCAGCCATGCTGAAGAAGCTCCTGATCATCGCCGGTGTCGTCGGCGCGGCTGCGCTGATCGTCAAGCGGGTCAAGGCATCCAGCGACGAGCGGGCCCTCTGGCACGAGGCCACCACGGCCACCGACCTGCGCTGACGGCCGTCCCGGGGCCCTAGCTCAACTGGCAGAGCACCGCCTTTGCAAGGCGGGGGTTAGGGGTTCAAGTCCCCTGGGCTCCACCAAAGTGTCCTCTGACCTGCGGTAACGCGGAATCAAGATCACGTACGACAGTTCTACGACAGATCGTAAATGATCTTTAGTCAATCACTGGGTCGGTTGTCCCTCCGCCGCCGCCTGGAGCAGTGCCCCGACAACGCCCCGGCGACGCTCCCGGCGAGGCCACCAATGGACGTACGTCTCCAGGGTGATTTGAAGCGCCTTGTGCCGCAGCGCCCGTTGCACGTCCTTCGGGTCGGCGTGGTTGCTGATCAACGTGGTGGCGAAGAAGTGCCGCAGCGCGTGGAAGCCGCCGTGCTCCTTGGGCCATCCCGCCTTGTCCCGCCACTTGCACCATTCCTTCGACCAGGTCTTGTCCGTGAACGGGTTGCCCCGGGTGGTGGTGAACAACAACGGCACTAGCCGCCGTCTCGGCTCAGGCCCGGTGAGGTCGACCAGCTCGAATTCGGTGGGCGGGAACTCCATGACGTGGTGTGCGAGCGCCCTGCTGACCACGGGATCGAGGTCGACCGTCGCGGCGGCCGGATCCAAGGTGCGGACGCCCTTGGGAAGGCTGAGGTAAAAGCCGCCGTACTCGCGTGGCGAGTAGCGGAGCTGCTGCACCACGTGCAGTTCCTGATGAACGGAATCGACGCACCGGCCACCGTCCTCCATGCCGAGAACCTCACCGATCCGAAGTCCCTGCCCGGCACCCAGCCAGAGGGCGGCGTGGTATCGAGGCGGAACCGCGTCGAATAGCGCCAGCACGTCATCCTGGGTCGGCACCCATTTCGGTGCCCGGGAAACGCCTCGGAGGATCTGACCGAGCTTGACGCCATCACAGGGATTCTCGGTGGCCTCCTTGTCCGCGACCGCTGCGGCGAGCACGGTATCCAATAGTTCGAAGTACAGCCGCAATGACGACTTGGGTGTGTTCTCGGCAAGTCGCCGTGAGATCCATTCGAGGATCGCCGTCGTGGTGATCGCCCGGGTGTGCGGCGTCGGGTTGTTCGAACCCGGCAACCTCATGTCACCGAACTCCGGCAGAAGGTGAAGCCGGAGATTCGCGGGTATCCGCCGCCGAGTTTCGACCGCCCACGTCACGGCCCGAGAAGCGCACCAGCGGTCCGCGTACTCCCGGAACGTCAGGACCTGTTGAGCGGCCCGGCCGCGAACGACGGGAGCCACGCCAGCTCGCTGGGCGGCGTCGAAGTCCTTGGCATCCGTCTGGCGCTCGAAATACTGCGTTCCGCCGTCAAACCGAACCCGCCACCGTTTGCCCTTACCGTGCAGCTTGGACGGAAGTGGCTTCTTGTCAGGGCCGCGCTTCTTCAGGTACCACATGTCATCGACTGCCATTACGCGGCCTGCCCTTTCAGCCATTCCCGAACCTCAATCGGGTCGTAGCGAAGGTGGCGGCCGACCTTGTAGGCGCGGGGACCGGTCCGGCGGTGTCGCCATTGGTAGAGCGTCCCGGGCGGAATACGGAGGTACTTGGAAGCCTCCTGGATGCTCCACAGTTCGTCGTCATGGGTTGGGGTGGTCAATGGGCTTCCTCCTTCGGGGTCAGGGTCAGGTACACGCGGGTTTCCCCGGCGTGGCTGGCGGGGCGGGTGCTGGTCCGGCAGGTCGCGCGGCGACCGTATGCGGCGGTCAGTTGAGCGACGAGCTGGGCCTTGTGGATGGTCACGATGTCGGCGGGTCCGATGAGCCGGACCGCCAGCAGCGGGCGGGGTCTTGGTGGCATGGGCTGCTCCTGGTGGTGCTGATCTAGGGTGTGGGCATGTCGGCGTTGGTCCTGCTGGTGTTGTCGGGCTGCCTGTTCGCAACCTTGTTCGTAGCGGTGGCCGCCGCGATCGGCCTGGCCCTCGCACGCAAGCGGTAGAGCCGGGCTGGTCAAGTCACTGTGGAATTATCAAGAGACGTGTTGACACGTACGTGTCACGCGGCGGTGGGGAGTGCCGACGGCTGGTCGTCGGCGTAGTCGCGGGCTGCTTGGGCGCGGCGGCGGGCGGCGTCGGCGGCGGAGTTGGCGAGCAGGGCGTCGCCGGTGGTGATCCAGCCGGTGGCGTGGTAGCCGAGCCGATACACGACGAGGTCGGCTTGTTGGTCGTCCCACAGGTGGGGGAAGCCTTGGGTGCGCCGCCAGATGGTGCGTTCCCACCGCTTGTAGGTGTAGGTGACGGAGAAGCCGCGGCTCTTGGTGGTGATGTGCCCGCCGACGCCGTATTGGTGGGCGTAGCGGCGTAGCCGGTGCCAGCCGTCGGCGGTGCCGAGGTCCCAGCAGGCTTGGATGAGCCGCCCGGTGTGGGTGTCCGGGGCGGCGTACAGCTCGATGCTCATGTCGTCGAGGCGGCGGAAGATCGCGCCGGTGGCCTCGGTGCTCTTGGTGACGTATTTGGCGAGGTAGCCGGACAGCTTGGTCAGGTTCGCGTCGTCACCGTCGGCGTTGATGTGCACGATGTCGAGACCCTGCGCGCCCCACGCCATCTCCCAGCCGTGGCCGTTGTTGGCGGGGTGGCCGGCGGTGGCGTAGCGGGTCTTGCCGAACGCGGTTTCCAGGACGCTGGCGAACATGCCTCGGGTGACGATCCGGTCCGGCGGGACGATCGCGCCGGGGCAGTCCGGGTGGTAGCCGTCGAGGCGGATGATCGCGTGGTAGTGGATGACGCCCCGGGCCTGGAACTCGTACACCTTCAAGTACCGGCGGCGCAGGTCCACGCCGAGGCGCTTGCCGAGGCGTTCCAGCTCGCGGTCGAACTCCTGGATGGTGCGCCGCCACAGTTCGGTGGCTTGCAGGTTCCACACGACCTGGTGCCGGTGGTCGTAGCAGTCCAGGCACAGCGGCGTCCCCAGCAGGGGGTCGCTGGCGGTGTGCCGGGAGGTGCAGCGCATCTCGCGGCCGTGATCGCAGGGCTTGCCGAACGGGCGGCACACCTGGGCGCGGCAGGTGCAGCGGTCCTTGCTGCGGCAATCCGCGGCGTGGGTCTTCACGACGCGGTGGTGCACCGGCCCGAAGGAGGGGGCGGTGGCGGTGAGGAACACGGCCAGGTGCTGCCCGAGCGGGGGCAGCCCGTAGCGGCCGCCTTTGAGCCCGGCCCGGATGATCTGGTAGGTGTCGCGGCGGTACACCTCCGCACAGGACGGGCAGACGCTGGCACGGCGGTTGCCGCAGGGGGTGTAGATGACGCCGTCGGGCATCGAATCGGTGTCGATGGTGTGCATGAGGGTGCCGTCGGGGTTCTTCACGTCGATCGACCCGGACAGGCGGATCGGTCGGGTGCACGCGGCGGCGGCGGAGACGTGGTCGAGCCATTCCGGGTAGTCGCCACTGCGGACCCGGTCGCGGGCGGTAATGGTCTCGGCGGGGTCGAAGCCGAGTTGCGCGTCCGGGTGCTCGACCCGGCGGTCAGTGGTCCACGGCCAGGTCTCGGCGTTCTCCCCCACACCCACAACAGAGGTTGTGGGTGTGAGAGGCAGCGTCGAGCTGGTCATCAGGCAGTGACTCCATCGGTGGTGGCGGGTTCGGTGTGCATTCGCTGGTAGGCGTCGATCAGTGCGCCGAGCCAGGCCAGGGGGTGGCAGACGGTGCAGTCTTCGGCCCAGCCGCACTCACGGGCGGGGTGTGCGGTGTCGAGGTCGCGGGCGGCGTCCGTGAGGTGCTGGATGGTGTCGGTGGTGTGCGTCCGGTTCTTTACGTCGGTGGCGACCTGGGCGAGGGTGTGCAGCGGTGCGGCCACGGCGGCGAGGTCACCGGACCGGTTGTAGTGGTACGGGTCCGCGATGTGCAGGTCGCTGACGGTTGCGGCGAGCTGGCGGCTGAACTCGGGCAGGAAGTCGCCGTGCTGGTCCTGCTCGTCGCGCAGCAGGTAGTAGAGGACGAGGCCGTGGACCGTGCGGGTGGTAGTGGTCATGGTGGGTCCTTCCGGGTGGTGGTTGCCGTCGAAGGGGTTTCGGCGGCGTCTCCCGGACCCGCAACCTTGGTGAGGTTGCGGGCGCGAGAGGCAACGTCGAACGGTCATGCAGTGACAGGGCTGCCGTTACGGGGCCGGGTGTCGGCCGGGACGGTCGGGTGGTTTGCGAGTTGGGTGAGGATGTCGGCGGCGTCCGTGGTGGGGACGCGGAGCCGGACCGCGAGCTGGTTGGGGTTGATGTCGTCGCCGTGGCTGTGCCGGTGGGAGGCGGCGATGGTGCGGGCGCTGGCGAGCAGCGGTGCCGGGAACTTCTCCACGGCCGGGGCCGCAGCGGGTGCCGGGGCCGGAACCGAGGCGGCGGTGGCCGGGACGGTCGAAGCCGGTGCCGGGGCGGTCTTGTTCGCCGGTGTCGGGGTGCTCGGGATCTCCACCGAAGTGCTCTCGGGTGTGGCAGTGGCCCTGGTCGTTGGTGTTGCGGCGGCCGGAGGAGTCTCGGGGCGCGTGATGTCTGGTGACGGGGCGCGGGAGACGTCCGGCAGGGTTGCCGTGACCTGGTCAGTGGTGGGCCGGGTGGTGGTGAAGACGAGCTTGGACAGGGCGAAGAAGGCCAGCGCCGGGAGGGCGGAGACCATCCAGCCGAACACGCCGGGTGTGGCTACGGCGAGCTGCGCGGTCAGGGAGAAGCCGACAGCGCCGACCAGCAGCACCATCGGATAGCCCACGCTCGCATCGGGGTTGCGTCGGCGACGGCGGGCGATCTCGATCAGGGATGCGGTCGGGATGAGTTCGGAGATGACGGCGTTGGCCCAGCCGAACCAGTCGGCGGTGCCGGTGGGGCTGTGGTCGATGGTGAAGTCGTGGACGTGGTTGAACGAGGCCGCGCCGGCCATCACGCCGACGAGTAGCACGATGATGAGCAGGGTCACGTCTTGCAGCGCGTTCACACGCGACGACGCGGGACGGGACGCGGGTTTGGGTGTGGTGGTCATGGGATGTCCTCCGTGGCGGACATGGCCGAGAGGGCGATGACGCCGGTGCAGCCCAGGCAGAAGACCGGGGCGAGGCGCAGCACGGCCAGGTCGGCCGCGAGTTCGAGCGGGGTGTTGTAGTTCGCCGGGTAGACGGCGACACCGTCACAGCGCGGGCAGGGCTGGGTGCAGACCGGGCAGCGTTCGAACAGTTCACCGATCGCGTCGTCGCGTCCGGCGGGCATCTGCGTGTCGATGCAGTACAGGCAGTCGGTCATCGGGTGCCCCCAGCGGGTTCGCAGTCGAGGCATGCGCCGGTCCGGCGCGGGATGTAGTAGGGCTTCAGCTCTGCGCAGGTGGGGCAGGTGCGGCGCGCGGTCAGCGCCTTGTCGACGGCGGCCCGCTGGGCGGGCGTGGCAGTCCGCTTCGGCTTGGCCAGGTCGACGCGGTAGAGGAACGCTTTGCGGTCACCGCGACGCCACAGGATCTGGGCGGCAGGGGTTTGACCGCCGGGGCGAAGTCCGTCAGCGCGGAGCTGCCGGACCGTGGCCAGCCCGGAAGGGGCCATCTTGAAGGGGTAGGTGGGGATGCCGTACTTGCTGCCGGTGGGGTCGTAGAACACCATCGGGTCCTCCGATTCTTCGCCGGGAGCGCGGTCGTCGGCCTGGTCGTCAACGCCGTGCGGGCACGGCTGGCCGAAGGTGGGGAAGTCGTAGGTGTCGCGGTCGACGTCTTCGTGCAGGAACGGCGATTCGCAGACGGCGCAGACGATCGGGCCTTCCTCGAACGCTTTGGTGGAGAGGCGGATCTTGCGGGGGCATTCGCATTCGCAGGAGACGCCGTTGTTGTTGTTCGTCCGCTCCTTGCCGTCCCCGGTCGGTTCGGGATGCCGGTAGGCGTTGAGGGCGGTGGCGAGAGTGGTGATGGTGTCCGCGTATTCGGCGGCGGTGGTGTCGGTGAGGGTGCAGGGGGAGTAGCCGAGCCGGTCGTCTTTGCTGGCGGTGAGGCCGAGTTCGGCGGCGAGGGTGGCGAACTTCTTGTTGTGCCACCGGCCCTGCCGGGAGGTGTCCTGGATGCCGCGCGTGTCGGCCAGGCCGTGGGTGGCCTCGTGGAGCAGGGTGGTGAACACCTCGGCGGGGGTGCGCTTGAGTCCTTCGCCGGAGATGAGGACTTCGGGGAGTTGGGTGTCGCCGTGCTGCCAGCGCAGGGAGGCGAAGTGGCCCCACTTCATGGACTGGCTGCCCTTGGCGGGTGATCCGGAGCCGACGATCAGGACGGCGGCGGGGACCTCGGGGTGCCGGGTACGGATGGCGGCCCACGCGGTTTCCAGCGCGGACAGCAGACCGGCCGTGGTGAAGGGTTGACACGTACGTGTCACGTCGGCGGTGTCGGTGGTCATGCGGCTGTCCTCCGCTCGGTGTGGTGGCGGTAGGCGTTGGCGGCGGCGTGCAGCGCGCCACAGATGTCGGCCAGGTCGCGGCCGGGAGCCTTCTGCCAGTCGAAGACCGGGCCGTGTTGCCCGGCGTGGCCGTAGGCGATGAGGTAGGTGTTGAGCCATTCGACGGCGGCGGTGTAGGTGTGCCGGTCGTGGTCGGTGGCGGTGTCGAGGTACCAGCGGGGCTGGCCGAACACGGCGACCCGGATCGCGCCGATGATCGACGCCGGGTAAAGGCCGGTGCGGTGACACACGCAATTGCGGGTGCAGCCGTCGTGGTGGTCGTAGAGGCCGGCACTCGTCCAGCCATGGCGGGCCAGGTAGCAGGCGGCCCGGTCGAGGATGAGGTCCGTGTGGCCGGTCGGCAGAGCGGCGACCGTGGCAGTGGTGGTGGTCATCGCGGTTCTCCCGTCCTTAGAAGGGCTGGCAGGTGTGCTCGGGTTGCGTGCCGTGGCAGCCGCACGCCAGGTAGCCGCCGGAATCCAGCAGCGGCACGTCCGCCGCTACGGCGTCGAGGTCGGTGGTGGTGATGTGCCGCTGGTCGTAGTCGTCGGCGGCGGCGTTCAGGGCCGCGATGACCTGCTCGGCGGTACGGCCGTGCTCGTCGTTCCAGACCGCGACGTCGATCTCGGCAACGCCGCCGTTGACCCAGTCGGTCGAGGCGACGGTGAGGGTCAGGTATTCGGTGAGGACGTCGACGGCGTCGGTGAAGTCACCGCGGAGTGCCGGGTCGATGCAGGCGAAGGGGTCTTCGGTGCGGCGGCCGTAGGCGGCCATGCCGATAGCGCCCAGGGCGCAGCACGGCGGCAGTTGGGTCGTGTCGGTGGCGATGAAGGCGTAATAGTCGTCGGTTGCCCACCCGTAGGTGGTCAGGTAGCGGGCGGCTCCGCGCAGGGTCGTCGCCGGGGTGACGGTGGTGTTCTCGTCGGTGTCGGCAGCGGGGCCGGTCGGGTTTTCGGTACGGTGCATGACGCCACGTCCTTTCGTGGGCGGTGGTGGTGGCCGACGGGCCGGGCAGCTTTCCTAGGGCGTGGTCCGGTTCGTCGGCCGTTCCTATGGGGTCCTGCTGGTGGTGCCTTGGTCAGTCGTGCCAGCCGTTGCGGCAGGCGCGGCAGGTGGTGGAGCTGCGGCCGTACTGGCGCGGGTTGCGCCACAGGCGGCAGGTGGTGCACCGGATGGCGACGACGCGGCCGGTCCGGAACCGCAGACGCGGGCTAGTGGTGGTGTTCATCAGGCGGCGTCCTTCCACTGGTGGGGCAGCTCGATGGGGCTGCTGTGGGTGTGGCTTCGGGTCCACGCGGCGTAGTCCGCGACGCGGATGATGTCGGCGTTGGACATGAAGCAGGCTTTGACCAGGGCGGGGATGCCGCCTTCCGCGATGAGGTAGCCGCAGCCCTGGTTGTTCGGGTCGATCCGGTTGGAGCTGTAGCCGCGAGCGGCCCAGCCGTGGCCGAGGACGATGTCGGAGGACACGTCGTTGGTGCAGCGTCCGGCGAACCGCCAGGCGAACAGGTCCCGTAGCGACGGGGCGATGATGTCCGAGCTGGGGCGTTGGGTGGCGGCGACGACGATGATGCCGACGGCCCGGCCCCGGGCGACCAGGTCGCGTAGCAGCGCGACGAATTTCTCCTGGTCCTTCTTGTCCCCGGCGGTGGCGGAGAAGTAGGCGATCTCATCGATCGCGACGAGGATCGCGTTGAACACGTCGCGCGGGAGGAACTTCTGGCGGCGTACCGAGCGCAGGAACGCGTACCGGTTGTCCATCACGGTTTGCAGCCGGTGCAGGGTGAGGATGGCGAGGTCGAGGTCGGGTCCGACGAACACGTCGGCGGAGTCCTCCCACAGGCCGAGTTCGACCTGTTTGCCATCCAGCAGGCACAGGCTGACGTCGTGGCACAGGGCGGCGTGCCCGACGACGGTGTTGAGCAGGGATGATTTCCCGGCGCCGGGTTCACCGCCGATGAGCATGTTGCGGTAGATCAGCGGTAGGTAGACCGGGTGACCGAACTCGTCGATGCCGAGGAACAGCGGGTCGAAGATGGACATCAGCGTGCCGACGGGGACGGCCGGTGCGGCCCCCCGGACGGCGGGAACGGTGGTCATGGCTACTCCGGGGCTTTGCGGTCGAGGTGGGCGATGGTGCGGACGTAGGCGACGTCGGCCGGGCGGTAACAGATCCGGACACCGGAGATCGACATGCCCGCCGCTTCGGCGAGGTCGGCCAGCCGGTACGGGCAGGGGCGAACCTGGGTGCGGGCGTAGGCGACCAGGCGGCGCAGGCACAGGAGGGCTTGGTCGCGTTCGTCGCGGGCGGCGGCGAGGTCATCGAGCAGGGTGGCGGAGTCGAAACGCAGCGGGCGGGTCATGTCGGGGTGCTCCTTCAAGGGATGGTGGGTGGTGGTCCGGCGCGGCGCTGGTGACCAGGGGTCGACGGCCGCGCCGGAACACGTCGGGCAAGGGTTTTGACACGTAGGTGTCAGGCGGTGCGGGTTAGTTGAGGTGGGCCTTGCTCGCCGGGGCGATGGCGATCTGGTCGGGCTCGCCGAACACGGCGCTGATTGCGTCGCTGAGGAGTTGTTTGTCGACGTGGCCGTCGAGCATGAGCGTGGCGTGGACACAGCCGTGGATCAGCGAGCAGGGGTGCGGCAGGTCCAGGTCGACGATGACCACGCCGGGAGTCCGGTCGAAGGTCATCGCGGCTGCGGTCACCACGGGGTACGGGCCGTACAGGTTCACGGCGGTCGACGGGACCGGCGGGTCGTACATGTCGTCGGCGGTCTGCACGTCGAGGGTGAAGCCCAGGTGGCCGACCTCGATGTGAGTGTTGTGGTCGAACATGGCTGGCTCCCAAGGGTTAGGCGTAGTCGCTGGGGTCGTAGTCGTCCGGGGATGACGGTTCGGCCGGGCGTTGGCGGCGCGGCCGGGTGTCGTTGTCGTTGGAGGACCGTTTGCGGGGGGCCGGGACGTCGGCCAGGTTCACGCCGGTCGGGGCCTGTGTCGGCAGGGCGAGGGTTGGTGTGTCGTCGGTGTGGTTGGCGGGGACTTTGCCGGGCAGGTTCGACCGGACGGTGCCGGTCAGCGGGTCACGGCGCAGGATGTCGACGCGGATGAACGCCGCGTACCGGGTCGAGGCGGGGGCGACGCGGGCGTCGGTGCCCCAGCAGGCGGTGGCCAGCTTGTGCATCTGGTCGTCTTGTTCGAGGTTGCGGATCGACAAGCCGGGGCGGAGCCAGATCCAGACCCGTTCCCCGGCCGGGGTGGGCCGGGCGAGCATGATCAGGGGCAGGGTGCCTTCCCGGTTCGTCGCGATGAACGCGGCGAAACAGGTCCGCAGCCGGTGCCGGACGGCGAGGCAGTAGAACGGGGCCAGCATCCAGAACCGCGAGGTGCGGAACAGTGCCGGTGTGCCGAACCCGACCGTGACCAGCAGCAGCGCGAGCCACAGCGGGGTGACGTTCATCAGCCACGTCCAGCCGTAGGTGCCGGCCAACCCGATCAGGATCTCGGGTAGCCACCACCAGATGATCCGCAGCACCGGCCAGATCACGATCAGCACATACAGTGCTGAGCCGCAGGTGCCGCCGACGAGCAGGCCGAACAGGAACCCGAGGATCGGGTGCCAGTAGTGCGACGCCACCGTGGCGGTCAGCAGGCCGACCACGAACAGCGCCACCCAGAACGCGACCTTCGCCTTGCGGCGCTGGCTGTAGCGGGTCGGGGCCTCGATGACCGTGACGGTCTGCCCCTTGTTGTTGCGGCCGAACATGCCGCGACCGGTGCGCTCACTCATGGCACGCACCGCCCCGGTAGCAGCCGTCGCACTGCAGGTAGCCGGGGTATATCTCGCAGCCGCGGGCGTACCAGACCCGGCCGGTGACGGGCGCACGGTCACCGTTGGCGGCGGCCGGGAAGACGGGGTCCGGGAAGTCGCTGCCGAAAGACAGCCGCAACCGAGGGGTGTTGAGGTGGAAGGGGCGGATAGACTTGGACACGACGATTCCTCCCTGTTGCAGGGCTAGGGAATTGGGTTGAACAGGTGCGGGGCCGCACTGGACGCCAATCTCTGGCGGCCCCGCGTCCTGGACTCAGGTGGCTACAGGAGCCAGCAGATTCAGGGGATCTAGGCGGCCACCTGGCCGCTGGACACGACCACGTCCAGGGCCGAAGCCTTGAACGCGACACCGTTGCGCGTCTTGCCGTTCTGCTCCGAGACCCACGGCAGAGCCTCCAGATCGACCGGAACGACCCGGTCACCGTCCTCGGCTACCGGCTTCTCCGCACTGACGATCGTGACGTTCAGCTGACCGGACCACTTCCGGCCGACCGCACGGCCACGCCCGAACATCGGCGCGGTCCACATCGGCAGACCCGTCTCCCGGTCCAGCTTCTGAGCGCCCTTGTCGTCGAACTTCGGCACGATGTCGTCCGCCATCTCATAGATGACGTTCGTCGTGTCCAGCATCAGACGCGGCTGGCTACTGATACGAGGCTGTGGCATAGCTGACTCCCTTGATCGATGTCGCGCCCACCATGGGCGACTGACTATGCCTAGAAGCATCCATCGACAGAGGGTGACGTATTCACCACACAGCAGGACGACTCGGGACGTCCTCGTGTGATAAAGTCGTCCCTAGGAAATCCCTCCCGGGAGGCAAGCATGCCGAACGAACGTCTTCGCGACGCCCTCCACAAGCAAGGTCTGACACCCACCGAGCTGGCCGCACGCGTGAAGGTTGACCCAAAGACCGCCGAGCGGTGGGTTACCCAGGGGCGCGCGCCGTACCCGAAGTACCGCAGCGCGATTGCCGCTGCGCTCCGGGAAAGCGAGTCCTACCTGTGGCCGGATGCCTACTCCGACGAGCGTAGGAACGAGGCAAGCCAATCCGAGGTAGCCCACATCTATCCTCGCCGAGGGGCCTTACCGCCCGAGCTTTGGCAACGACTTCTCGACGGCGCAACTCGGCAGATCGGCATCCTGGCCTATGCGGGCCTCTTCCTGCCCGAGCAGCATCCGCGCTGGGTGCCCACCATGCGCGCGAAGGCCGAAGCCGGGGTACAGATCGAAATCCTGCTTGGAGATCCGGACGGTAGCCAGATCGCCGAACGGGGTGAGGACGAAGGCATCGGAGACGCGATGGCAGGCAAGGTGCGCAACGTCCTTGCCTTCTACCGGGAGTTACGAGACCTGGAGAACGTCGCCATCTACTTCCACAACACCACGCTGTACAACTCGATCTATCGGTTCGATGACGACATGCTCGTGAACACCCACCTGTACGGAACTCCCGCCGCATATGCGCCGGTTATGCACCTTCGGCGCATTGCAGGGGGTGAGCTTTTCGACAACTACACCGCGAGCTTCAACCGGGTCCTGTCGAAGTCACGGGTCGTGTGGCCCGAGGCTTGGTGAGACCATGGAAGCATGTCCCGTACGGAGTACCTGAACGATCCCAACGCACCGAAGGCCAACAGCATCGTCGTGGCCGTCACTGCCTTCGTCCTGGATCGTCAGGACCGTGTGCTGCTGATCCGACGAACCGACAACGGGCTGTGGGCACTCCCAGGCGGGGCGCAAGAGTTCGGCGAGTACATCGCGGATGCCGCAGTGCGAGAGACCAAGGAAGAGTCCGGAATAGACATCGAGGTTGACGGTCTAATCGGGATCTACACCAACCCGAACCACGTCGTCGCCTATTCAGATGGCGAGGTCAGGCAGCAGTTCTCCATTTGCTTCAGAGGTCACTACCTCGGCGGCACACCGCAGCCGAGCGATGAATCCTCGGAGGTACGATGGGTTCCCCGCAGCGACTTGGACTCAGTTCCAATCAATCCATCTATGCGGCTGCGCATCGACCACGGCTACGAGAACCGCTCAAGCCCCTACATCGGTTGACCGGGCGAGAGCGGCCTCGGTGCGGCGAACCGCCTCCATCAATTCTGGCTCCGCCTTCTTCCAGAACCGCGTTACGGGATCATCCGGGCCATATCTACGGGCGATTTCCGCAAGCCGATTTTCAACCGTGAGATCGGATCCGTCTGGTCCCGTAGTCATGTCTGCGTACCACAGCGCGTCAGCGGTAGGTGACATTTCCTGGTTGAACTCCGCAAGGAGAAGTTGGTCAAGACCCCGTTCGACGGATTCATAACGCGCGCATGAGTGATATGCAACAAGCGATGCAACCCTCCGGTCGAAGCCGTTACGAGCCAGCCACCGTGCCCCATCCAACGCATGAAGACCGGTATCTTTCAAGGGCGGAGAGTACCCGACATCGTGCAGCCACGCCGCCGACACTAGCGCATTAAAATCGACCCCAGAAATGCGCCGACCAACCTTCTCGGCTTTGGCGGCTACCGCCTTGACGTGCTGCCAGCGCACAGGCAGGGCAGCGGATAGCAGTCCCTCGGACGCCGAGGCTGCGCGCTCAGGGCTGTCATTCGTCATGCGGTGATTCTAGACAGTGGGCATTGTCCAACGAAATCCGCACCCCTTCAGCGATCAACGGCAAACGACGGGACACAGACGACGGGCAGACGACGGGCCAGCAGACGACGGGCAATTCTTGTGATGAATTTCTGTACGGGTTTAAACGGCCCGCTGGCGCGGGCCGGTCGCGCCGCCCAGCAGGGCCGCGCCGGAGGCGCGCCGCGCCGGGCACGCGCCCTAGCCTGGCGGCACGGGCGCGACCCGGGCGGTTCCAGCCCTGCGGCAGGCGCGAACGACCAATAGCCCCAGAGCCGTACCCGCAGATCGGGGCAAGGTTCCAGGGCTATTCGTAGTCGCGGGGGCCGCCTATCGTGCGGGGATGGTCGGGATCTTCGATCGACCACGGGCCATCATCGCCGGGTGGAGCCGCCGCAGGCGATGGATTGTTGCGGTCTGCCTGATGGCCGGCTTCTGCCTCTGCGGCCTGGGAGCCGTGCCGATCGTGGCGTTGCTCGACTACACGCAGCGGCAAGGCGACGCGTTCGGGACGCCCGTCGAGGCGGCCGACGCCTACCTGTTGCAGCTCAACCTCAACCTCGCGGCGGTCGGCGGCGAGCTTGATGAGGTCGGGTTGTCCCGGGCTCTCGATGCGGACCGTCGTGACGAGCTGCTGAAACAGTGGGAAGGGCTGCGGACCGAGATCGGCCGGACGGACCCGCCACCGAGCAAGCTGACCTGGTCGTCATTCCAGAGCACCAGCCAGGGCGGCGAGACGGTGACCGTGACTGTGCCGGTGTCGGCGCAGTGGTCGGGCGGGACTGCGACCAGCTACAAGAGTGAGCCGCATCCGTGGACCTTCACCGCGAGGCACCAGGACGGAGGGTGGAGGCTCAGCGCCGTGCAGCCCTACCCGTGGTGCGGCGGGTACGTGGACCAGGCGCACTGCCACTAAAGACCTGTCCTCGCCGGACGGGCAGGCTCCCAGGATGATCCCGACGGGCCGGTCCCGGCCCGAGGGTGGTCAAGGTCGGTGCGGAGTCATCCCGGCCGCCTGCCCAAGGGATGCCAGACCCCCGCCCGGCCGTCAAACGGAAGAGCTGTTTGACACCCGGGCGGCGGCCCGGCATGGCGAAGCCCAGGCGACCGGGATGACTCCTTGGGGATGGGGGCGTGGCGATGGCGGGTGCGCCAAGTCCACGGGGGTCGCTGGGGGAGCTGTCCGGATCGTCTTGATTCGTGTACCGGATAGCGGTATGACGTCGGCGGCGTGACGATGGCGTGGTGGGGCTCCTGGAATGCGTGGTCGAGCAGTTCGGCGACAGGTTGCTGGTACGGCTGTCCGGTGACCTGTCGCTGGACAGTGCCCCGCAGGTTCGGACGGCCTTGTTGAAGGCGCTGGCGGAGCAGCCCGACGCAGTGGTGGTGGACCTTTCGGGCCTGGTAGTTCGGCAGCCGCTCGCGGCATCGGTGTTCGCGGCGGTGGTCCGGCAGGCCGCGATGTGGCCGGGCACGCCGATGCTGGCGGCGACCGCGGATGAGGAGATGGCACGGCTGCTTACTCGACGCGGCAGAGGCCGAATGCCAGTATTCCGATCGGTCCAGCAAGCGCTGTCGGTGCCCGCCCGGCGCCGGATGACGCTGATCTGCGACACATTGCTGCCGGTGGCCGAGGCCGCTAGTCGGGCGCGGGAGCTGGCCACCGAGGCGTGTGCCCGCTGGGAGCTGCCGCACCTGACCGGGTCGGCATGTCTGATCGCAGGCGAATTGGCCACCAACGCGGCGGTGCACGCGGGCACGTTGGCCGCGCTTCGGTTGACGCTGGGCCGCCGACTCTTGCTGATCAGCGTGCGGGACGGCTCCACCGCCGCGCCCTGCTTGGGGGAGCCTGGGTCACTAGAACCGACCGCCGGGCGAGGGCTGCTGCTGGTGGACGCGACCGCGCTGTGGTGGGGCTGGCACCTGCACGAGGACGGCAAGACCGTGTGGGCAGGCCTGCGCGCGGGGCGGTCCGCCAGCGCATGAGCCGAACCTGCCAGTTCAGCGACGGTGCTGCGGTCGGCCGCTGGGCGGTGCGTCCAGGTGAAGGCGGCGGTGCCCGCGGGCACCGTGTCGGGGTAGGACGCGGTCATCGTGCTGAAGCAGGTCGAGCAGCTCGACGATGCTCAGCACCTTGCGGACGATGCCGTGGGCGTTGGCCACGCGGTAGTAGCAGCCGTGTCGGATGGCTGCGGCCCGGCCCTCCAACAGGCTGGTGATCCCAGCCGCAGCGAGGAACGACACCTGCCGCAGGTCGATGATCAGCTCGGTGGTCTCCGGTCGGCTGGCTGCCTGAGTGATGCGTGCGGCCAAGGTCGGTCCGACGGCTTGGTCGATCTCGCCCCGAACGATCAGGCGGCTGACTCCGTCACGACCGCGCTCTTCACACACTCTGAAACATTCCGTCGTACCCACCCCTGCCGGTCTGCCCCACCCCCGCGCGCTCGTCTCGCAAGTTCCATCCTGGCACCGAGACCAAGATCAGATAGGGATCTCCACTGACCGTCATCACGCGGTACCGGTGGTGCGTTTGGCCGGCCGCCTTCTGGATTGGAAGGCGGCCATCGGGAACACTTCCCGCCTTGGCGAGCGCTCAAACCCGATAGTTGTCAGGGGGAATAGACAGGCGATGCGGTGGGCACCATGAGTGATAACCGTGGCCCCCGAGATCTCTCCGGCGCTTGAAGGAGGAGGCCACATGGCGCTCATTCTGGTGGCTGAGGACGAGGACGACATCCGAGCCGTGGTTGTTCGAATCTTGCTTCGGGCAGGCCATGAAGTGATTGACGCCGCAGACGCCGCGGTTGCACTACACGACGTGCGGGAACGCCACCCCGACGCCGTCATCAGCGACCTAGACATGCCAGGGATGTCCGGCGTTGAACTCTGCCAGGCCATCCGTGCCTGTGCGGACACGGCCGACCTGCCCGTGATCTTCGTCAGCGGGACTCTGCTGCCGGGTGACCACCGCGCTGCTGATGCGCGAGCCACCGCGCTCCTGAGCAAGCCTTTCCTCTCGCGGGACCTCGTCGACTGCCTTGATAAGGCGCTAACCGCCGGGCATCACGATGGACTGCCTCCCATGACGTGCCCGTAGAGCCAGGGCCGCGACTCTGGGGTCGTCGGCTCCAGCAAGCCCGCACGACAGCGACGGCAGCCGCCCGACGGGAAGATCATCCGGTCGGCGTCTCCGCACCCGTCCTCATGACGGACGATTCTTGTAGGCCGTCATTTCGGCCCAACTCGACAGCTCGGGCGGCACAGTCTCCAGCATTCGCCGAAGCATCGCCCGCGCGTCGCCCTCCTGGTCAAAGTAGTGGAGCACTTCCCGGCCCTCAGCTCCACCCACGCGCCCAAGAACCTGCCATCCGGTGGCGGTGCGGACCAAGTAGACGTCATGGCGGGCCATGCCGTAGCGGCGGTTGAACCAGTGCTCCACCCGCTCGACCATCTCGGCAGCGTAGAACACGTGTACGAGACGATCAAGGTTCGCCAAGATCCACTACGACACTTCCACGACAAACGGCTGGCAAAAGCAGTGTCAAACGTCGGCAACCTATGGCAGCGCCACCGCAGGTCAAAGGGGTCAGCAAGGTCCATATGCGCGCCCGGCGATATTCGGGGTTCGAGTCCCCTGGGCTCCACCAGGCATTCTCGCAGCTCAGAGGGCATCCAGACCTTCCTCGTCGGCTTGCGAAGTCCCCGTGTTGGGTGATCCGGTCAGCGGATCGTCAGTCTCAGCCTCAAAAGCGGCCCTGGTCAAGAAAGCGGCATCCCTGCCGGTCGTTGGAGCTGGTGGAGTTCCGGTGTCGGCCGGGTCGACACGATCTGCTGGTGACGCCCGGCATGCTGTAGGCATGACTGAGGAGCCGAAAGCGCGGTCCGCCTTGACCGGCGGCACGACATCCGCTTCACCACCGGTGATCTCTGTGATGCTGATCGTCCCGGAAGCAGACGCTGCGGTTGCCTGGTACAAGGCTGCTCTGGGCGCGACAGAGCTGTGGGACCTCGGCGGTGTTGCCGGCCTTGAGATCAGTGGCGCCGCCTTCTTCCTCCATGAGGTCAATCCCCGGAACCCGGCAGAGACCAGCCCCGGCCAGGCGGGGGTCACAAGTACCCGCATCGAGGTGTTTGTTGATGACCCCGACAGCTTCATCGAGCGCGCCGTCACCGCGGGCGCTGAAGCCGGAGCGGGAATCGAGGATCACCAGGTGCCCTGGGGGACCCACCGCCAAGGCGGATTCACGGACCCGTTCGGTCACAAGTGGTCCGTAGGCGACAAGTCACCTCTGGGTCCGTTCCCACGCTGAACGTCGGTCTGCACATAGGACGCAACCGTCAGCTCGTACGCTGCGTCGGTGAAGAGACCCCAATCCTCCTGCGGCGGTGCTTGTTGCTGATCCGCTGATCATGGTGGCTGCCTGGGCAGTGTCAGGATTCCTGCCCGCTGTGTCGACCAGGGCCCGAGGGCTTTCCCGCAGCCTGCAGCTGATCGACCAGAACCAGGCAGAACCTGTCGTAGCAGACCCCGACCATGAGGTTGGCCAGCGCGTCGTTGGCCAGCGACGCTTCCGGTGTGCCAGGGAATAACCCGCGGAGCAGGGAGAATGTGTCGACCGCCTGCTGGCGCTGCTCGGCCGCCACGCAGTCACGGCCCAGGTCGAGCAGCGTACGGGCGATCTGTTGCCGGTCGGCGGCTGGTCCTTGGGCGGCGAGCTCGTCGAGGGTGAGCTTGCCCAGGGCGATATTGCGATCAGCACGCCGGATCCGGCCCGCGTACGTGGCGTGGCCGAGGTGGTGCAGCTGCAGCGTGGCCGCGGGTAGGACGCCCTGATCCGGCGCCGTGGAGTCGGGCCGGACCAGCCGCTCGTGCACCCGTCCGGTCCAGGAGACCGAGTCCGGCCGGTACAGCCGGGTCTCGAGCTGGGTATGGGGACCGGTGGGGTGCGCGCCGTCGACCTGTACCAGGAGGGCGTCAGCGGTCTCCTCGGCCAGCCGCAGCCGTAGCGCGCCGGGGTCGGCAGTCACCCGGTGGTCCGCGTCGACGGCGAGAATCCAGGTCGCCGGGCAGCCCTGTCGCGCCTCGTTGCGCGCGGCTGAGAAGTCGTCATGCCAGCTGCCGCGGGTGACGGTGGCGCCGTACCGGGCGGCCACCGCCAGAGTGCCGTCGGTGGAGCCCGTGTCGTGCACGTAGATCTGGTCGACCACGCCTGCGAGCGACTCCAGGCAGGCGGGCAGCATCGCGGCCTCGTCCTTGACGATCAGTACCGCGGCCAGCAGTGGCCGGGCCATAACTATCTGTTCGGCAGGCTGGGCCGCATGCTGAGCCGGGCCGGCCGGTCGTTCCGATCGTGAAGTGCGAAACCAGGGCCTCGAGGCCGCCGGACGACAGCCTGGGTCCTGACGGCGCCAGCGAATAGGCGTGCCCGCGGATCGCGGATGTCCCCTATCTCGGCGGGAGGATCAAGACGTGATCACCGGTAAATCATGTCGGACTTGCTCGACGTGTTCGCAGACGTCAAGACGCGGCGACGCGACGGCCCTTGAGGCCGCCAAGACCACTTGAGACAGAATCCGCCTATGCCCCTCACGAATGCGCGCGACGTCTACCTGGTCGCGGGGTCGCGGGCTGTCTCCGTCTGCGGAGACTTCCTCGCCGCCACCACACTCGCGCTCGTACTCCAGCAGGCGGGCCACGGCGGCGTGGCCGTGTCGGGCCTGACCATCGCGGCGGCGCTGCCGATCGCGTTGCTGGCGCCGCTCGCGGGCCGCGTGGTCGACCGAGTGGACAGCCGTACGCTGCTGGTTGTCGTGGGGTTCCTGCAGGCTGCGGTGTGCGGCCTCCTGGCGTACGTGAGCAGCCCGGTCCTGATCGTCGCCCTCGTTGCCGTGCTCGCGTCCGGGCTGGCGTTCACGCAGCCCACGTTCGGGGCGCTGGTGCCCGAGATGGTCCGTCCCGACGAATTCGGCAGGGCCAGCGCCCTGGTGCAGACCGCGGGGCAGATCGGGATGCTGTCCGCACCCGCGCTGGCCGGCCTGCTCGTGGGACATGCGGGGGCGCGTCCCGCGCTGCTGCTCGACGCGGCGAGCTACCTCGCGCTGGTGGGCGCCGGCATGCTGATCCGTACGCGCCGCCGTCCGGATGCCCGGAGGAGGACCACCGTGGTCACGGATCGGGGATGGCGGGTCCGTGACGACCGTACGCTCCTGGTCATGATCGCGGCGCTCGCTGCCGCCTGCGCAGGGGTCAGCCTGATCAACGTGGTCGACGTCTTCTTCGTGCGGGAGACGCTCGGCGCCTCGCCGGTCTGGTACGGCGTCATCACCGCCTCGTGGACCGCCGGCCAGCTGATCGCCACGCCGTTCGTCGGCCGGGTCGACCGCAACCGTGTGACCGTGCCGCTGATGCTGCTGGTCACCGCGGGTGCCAGCGTCGCGATTCTGGCGATCGCCGCCGTGCCGAGTGCGGCCTGGATGCTCGTGCCGATGACCGTCGGTGGGCTGTTCAACGCGGGCATCAACATCTTCAGCAAGGTCATCCTGGTGGACCGTGCCCCGTCCGAGCACCGGGGAAAGGCGTTCGCCACGTTGAGCGCGTCCGTGCAGGGCGCGATGCTGGCCGGCCTTCTCGCCGCCGGGCCGCTGGTCGACCGTTTCGAGCCGCGGCTGCTGGTGCTGGTGTCGGGCGTCGGCGGTGTGTTCGCGACGGCGGTGGCCTATCCGGTGGCGCGGGCGCGACGTGCCCCGTCCGTCACCGTGGTGCCCGACGATCTGCCGCCCCGTGAGGACAGCGTGGACAGTGGAGCGGGAGCGTCAGCCGGACGCGGGTAGTGCAGCGTCGGTTCGTGAGCCACCAGCGGCGTCCCGCGCGCGGTTACACCACGCTCGGTCGGTCGAGGCTGGATGCCAACATGTGGCCCTGTGCGCCGAAACGCCTGGCCAGCTCCCGTCGGCCGGCTTCTCCGTACTCGGCGGCGTAGGCCAGCTCGTCCAGGGTCAGCAGTTTGATGTTGATGAGCCGGATCGTGGACAGAGGCCCGGCGACCGTCGCCGGCGGCTGTGCGTCGGTCAGGCCGAGCAGAACACCGACGCGCTCGTCGGCATTGATGAAGTTGCCGGCGTACGGGTCCGGTATGCGTACGTCGTAGAGCTCCATCGACAGCAGTCCGATGTCGTCGATCAGCTCGGCGAGGCCGCCGTGGCGGGCGGCGTTGTTGCTGGTCTGCCAGACCACGTCCCACAGCCAGGAAGCGGCGATCGGGTCGATCGGGTCGGTCGTCGTGGCGTAGAACTCGTGCCCCAGCCCGTTCGTGTCCGGCTCGTCCTCGTCGTACGGGTCGGACAGGCCGTCACTGGCCAGCAGCAGTTCGCCGGGCCGGCGGCCCACCACGTACGCCTGCCGGATGTTCGGCCACGCCGGTCCACCCGTGAACACCGGGTTGACGAGATGGGTCAGCACGTCACCGTCAACGGCGCCCCATTGTGACCAGGCCGCTACCCGGGCATCGAACGACTGTCTCGTCAACTCGTCATGATCCACGGAGCGCACCGTACACAGACCTCGCAAAGCCCGGCCGCGACCTGCGAAAACCGAGCGGGCGCGAGGGTTCCTCCGGTTTGCCGTGGTGATCTAGCCTACGTGGCCATGGGTGGCATAGCACCGTGGCAGCTCATCCTCTGCCTGCTGATGACTGCGCTGATCGCGTTCGGCGCGTTCATCGCAGTTGCCGCCCTGCGGGCGGCACGCAAGCGGTAGCACTGCCTCGTGGCCGAGACCACGAGCGCGAGCTTTTTGCGTACGGATATGAGAGCCGCAACCCGGGCCGGCGGAGTTCCCCCGGCGTAGCGTGGCCGCATGGCTGATTTCGTCCATGCCGACCTGCGGAACGCGCGGTTCGAACGAGCCGACCTCACCGGCGCCCAGTTCTTCGCCGTCGACCTGCGCGACGCCCGGCTGCGCGGCGTCGACCTGTGCGGCGTCGTCATGCGCGGCGTCGAGTTGGGCAACGTCGCCATCGACGGCGAGATCGAGAACGTCACGATCAACGGGGTCGACATCGGGCCGCTGGTCGAGGCCGAGCTCGACCGGCGTCATCCCGACCGGGTCAAGATGCGCCCGACGGACCCGGCAGGTTTCGTCGAAGCGTGGGACATCGTCGAGCGGCTGTGGGCAGAGACGGTCGGCCGGGCGCGCCGCCTGCGACCGGAACTGCTGCACGAGTCCGTCGACGGTGAGTGGTCGTTCGTCGAGACGTTGCGGCATCTCGTGTTCGCCACCGATTCCTGGGTCGGCCGGGCGCTCCTCGGTGACCCGGCACCGTGGGATCCGCTGGGACTCCCGTGGGACGAGATGCCCGACACCCCGGGAGTGCCGCGTGATCGCGAGGCGCGGCCGTCGCTCGACGAGGTGCTGGAGCTGCGCCGGGACCGGATGGCCACGGTGCGCCGGTTCATCGAGGCGTTGACCGCCGAATCACTCGCTGCCGACACCGAGCCGGTCGAAGCCGCGGGCTGGCCGCGGCCGCGCAGCTATCCGGTACGCCAGTGCCTGTCGATCGTCCTCAACGAGGAGTGGCAGCACCGGCTCTACGCCGAGCGGGATCTGGCCGTGCTCGCGGGTGCATGATCCGGCAGACGACCGCGGTGGGATCATGGGCGCCGTGACGACTGCGACCTGGTACACCGATTTCGCCGAGCGCGAGGCACACGGGGTGTCGCCCGCCTACGAGCGCCTGGCGCACGCGGTCGCGAGCGACGACGATCTCCTCGCCCGGCTCGACACGCTGCCGGAGCCCAAACGCCAGCCGAACCTGCTGTTCGGGGCCGTGCGGCTGCTCGGCGGCCCGGTGCTGGACCCGGCCGCCTTCCGCCGGTACGTCATGGCGAACTGGCCGGCGATCGAGCGGGAGATGCGCGCCCGGGCCACGCAGACGAACGAGGCCGGCCGGTGTGCGGTGCTGCTGCCGGTGCTCGCCGCGTTGCCGCAGCCGATCGCGCTGCTGGAGGTCGGCGCGTCGGCCGGCCTGAATCTGTACCCGGACCGGTACGCCTACCGGTACGGGACCCACACGGTCGGCACGGGCGAGCCGGTTCTGGAATGTGCCGCCACGGGTGTGGACACACCGACGTCGTTGCCCACGTGGTGTGGCGGGCAGGGCTGGACCTGAACCCGCTCGACGTGACCGCCCCCGGGGACCTGGCCTGGCTGGACGCGTTGATCTGGCCCGAGCACGAGCACCGGCGCGCTCGGCTGCAGGCGGCGGCCGCGGTCGCGGCGGCGGATCCGCCGCTGCTGCGCCGAGGCGACCTGGTCGACGATCTTCCGGCCCTGGCGGCGCTGGCGCCGAAAGATGCCACCCTGGTCGTGTTCCACACGGTCGTGCTTTATCAGGTCCCGCCCGCGCGCAGGACCGCGTTCACCGAGCTGGTGCGGGCGTTGCCCGGCCATTGGCTCAGTCTCGAAACCCCGGATGTCCTGGGCTTCGACATGGCATCGCCGCCTGCCGCGGGCGTACACCACGTGCTCGCGCTGGACGGCCGCCCGTTGGCCTGGGCCGGAGCGCACGGCCAGGCGATCGTGGGGATCGGCTGACTCCACACCGGACACCGCAGCGGTCACCATTCACTTTCATGCTGCGTACCGGCGACCTCGCGTATGGCCGTTCGGGTGTTGTGCGGCGGCGGTCACGGGGACGAACATCCACCTGTGACGATGCGTACGGGTGGGCTGCTGACGACCGGTGAGGCGGCCGTCCTTCTGCGCTCGTCCCGGGCCCACGTCGTGGACCTGTGCCTGCGCGGCCTGCTGCCGTACGTGCGGGTCGGCGGCGACCGGAGGATCCGGCGGGCCGATCTGGAGGCGCTGGTCCACCCCAGCCTCGGCCCGGCGGAGTTGCGGTCGTTGTGGCTGCACCGGGCGGTGGCGGGAAAGCTGGTCGCCGACCCGGGCGGGGTGCTCGCGGCGGGTATGGGCAACCTGCACCGGTTACGCCGAATGCATCCGGACGGCAGCGCCTGGGAGTGGCTCGACCGCTGGGAGGTCGTGCTGGAACAGGGCGTCGAAGCGGTGCTGGACGCGCTGACCTCGTCCGCCCGGTACGCCGTGGAGTTGCGTCGCACCTCCCCGTTCGCCGGCGTGCTTACGGAGCGTGAGCGGCACACGGTGCTGGCGGCGCTGGCGGAGAGCCGCCGCGACCGGGCCCGCCCGATGAGCCCGGAACACCGCGAACGCGTGCTGCACCACGTGTGACCGATCGTTTCTTGCGCTCTGTCCGACGTATCTGACGTTCTGTCTGACGTATACAGCGGCCCGGTCACCGGGCGCTCGTAACGGCGGCCGGACGGTCACGATGCGGGCCGCGCCGGATGACCTTCAACACGCTGACGGCGCTGCGGTGCGCGCCATCGGCTCCGGTTGCTTCAGCCGGACCTGCTCGGGCCGATGGGAAGAGTGAACAGAGGGGGGTGGATCTGTGACCGGCGGCGCGCCCGCAGCCGAGCAGTTGTCGGCTGCCCTCCTGACGATGGAGAACGAGATCGTCTGGGACGCCGAGGCCGGTTACGCCGCCGCGGCCGAGCTGGAACGGCAGGCTGCCACCCTGGGCGACGAGTCGCTACTCGTACGGGCCCGGTTCTGCCGGATCTGCATGGAGATGCGTACCGGGGATCTCGCGGGGGCCGCCCGGCAGATCCACGACGTCCATGACTGGGCGGTGGCGCACGGCGACCGCAATCTGCAGGCGCGAGCCCACCTGAACTGGGCGAACATCCACCGGCTGTCCGGTGACGTGGCCAAGTGCCTGGAGCACTCGGTCAGCGCGGTCGAACTGCTCGACGACGACGCCACCCCGTACATGCAGATCAACCACCGCACGCGGCTGGCCGACGCGCTGGGCCTCAACGGCGCGATCGACGCCGCGCGGGTCCGGTACCGCCAGGCCGAGGAGCTGGCCCGGGAGCTGGACCAGCCGGAGCTGCTCACCATGTTGCTCAACAACTGGTCGTACACGGAGTACACCAGCGGCGACTTCGTGCGGGCTCAAGAGGTGGCGCGGCGACTCCAGGCGCACGCCGACGAAAACGGATTCGAGCTCGACCCTGCCGCGCTGGACACCATCGGGGTGATCCAGATCGAGAACGGCGAGTACGCCGCGGCCGTGGACACCATGCGCGCGTGCCTGGCCCAGTACGAGGCCGGCTTCAGTGACGACGCCGACGACCTCGCCGAGTATCAGCTCACCATGGCCCGCGCCCTGCGCGGGCTGGGCGCGGTCGAGGAGGCGCAGGCCAGCCTGGACGCCTCCCGGGAGCTGTGCATCGAGCGGGAGCTGCACGAGGTGCAAGTCCGGGTGCACGAGGAGCAGGCGGAGCTGCACGCCCTGCGCGGGGAGCACGCCGCGGCGTTCGCGATGCACAAGGCGTTCTTCGCCGCCCATGAGCGGCTGGGCTCCTTGCAGCGGGAGGCGCAGGCGCAGAACCGGCTCGCGGAGTTCGAGACGGCCGAGGCGCGCGAGGAGGCGGAGCGGTTCCGCGAGCAGGCCCGCCGCGACCCGCTGACCGGCCTGCACAACCGCCGGTACATCGACGAGGAACTGCCCGGCCTGATCGCCGCCGGGTACGAGCTCACCGTGGCGATCGTCGACCTGGACTACTTCAAGCGGATCAACGACGAGCTCTCCCACGAGGTCGGTGACCAGGTGCTGGTGCGGACGGCAGGAGTGCTGGAACGCGAGCTGGCCGCGGCCGTGCCGGACGGTTTCGTGGCCCGGATGGGCGGCGAGGAGTTCCTCCTGGTCCTACCCGCGACGCCGGTCGCCGCGGCGGCCGCGCAGCTCGACGACATCCGGCGGGCCGTCCGGGCGCACGATTGGCGTGATGTCACCGGCGGCCTGCCGGTCACGGTCAGCATCGGGGTGGCGGGCGCCGACGAGGCGTCGACGCGCAGCCAGTCGGCCGTGCTCGCCCTGGCAGACCATCATCTGTACGCCGCCAAGCGCGCGGGCCGGGACCGCGTGGTGGCCGGCCGCGAGTACCGCGCACGCGCCTTCCGCGACCGCTGAGGCATTCATCGGGAACGAAGATCATCGATGACGTTTCACGTGGAACGTCATCGACGGAGGTCGACGGAATCCCGGCGCAGTATTTCCTCGAACGCCGACCGCAGCACGGCGGGCTCCTGCGCGCCCTGCAGCGCGTACCGGCCGTCGACGATGAACGTCGGGACGCTCGTGATGCCCAGGCGGTCGGCCGCCGCCTGGTCGGCGTGCACCTGCTCGGCACCCGCTCCCGAGCCCAGGTACGCCAGGGCAGCCGCCTCGTCGAGACCGATCGTCCCGGCCAGCCGGGCCAGCGCCGGGTGTGACCCGATGTCGGCCCCGTCCAGGAAATGGGCCCGCTGCACCGCGTTCAGCATGGTGGCCTGGCGGCCCTGATGCGCCGCCCAGACGACCAGCCGGTGCGCGTCGAACGTGTTCGCCGCGACCGCCCGCTCGAAGTCCACCGCCAGCCCTTCGGCCGCGGCGACCTGGGTGAAGTGGGCCCACATCCGTTCCACCCGGGCCGGTCCGCCGAACCGGGCGGCCAGCACCGACTTCAGTGGCAGGGGCGCCGGCACCGGGGAGCGGTCGAGCTGGTACGCGCGGAACGTGACCGTCGAATGGGCGCCGAACTCGGCGAGCGCGTGTTCGAGGCGACGCTTGCCCAGGTAGCACCACGGGCAGATGATGTCCGACCAGACCTGGATGTCCATCGCGCTCCTCCCGGCTCAGGCCGACTGTTCCCGCACCTGGCGCTTGAGGCGTGCCAGGATCGCGGTGCCGCCCCGCACCCGCAGCGGGCTGATGGCCTGGCCGAGGCCCATCCGGTCGTACAGGTCGTCGGGGACCGCGAGGACCTCGGGGGTGCCCGCACCGGCCAGCCCCTCGGCGAGGATGCCCGCGAACGCGCGGGTGGTGGGCGCCTCCGGCGGGCAGTCGAAGTACGCCCGGACGACGCCGTCGGGCTGCACCTCGGCGCGCAGGAAGAACGCGGTCTGACACTCGGGGACCTGCTCCATCCCCTGGTGCCCGGCCAGCTCGGCGGGCAGGGCGGGCACCGCGTCGGAGAACTCCAGCAGCATCTCCAGCACGACCTCGCGCGGCGCGGACGCGAACTCGTCGACGATCTCGGCGAGCTTCGGCGGCATGTCGGTCACGCCTCGACCCTACGCGTGCGGGTCACGCCGGAGCCGGATGTCGAGAGCAGCGACACATCGATCGCCGCCACGATTCCGGCCCCCGCGAGCCGCGAAACCAGTGCCTGGGTCCCGCCGCGGGACACGGAGGCGTCAGTCTGCCGCGGCATCCCGGGCGCGCCGGACAACCGGCCACCGCGCCCGGGGACGATCCCGGCTATCGCGACGTGAGCAGGCGCGGCACGTCGATCAGGCGGACCTCGTCACGCTGCCCGGTGCGGCGGTCGCGCAGTTCCACGTACCCCTCGGCCAGACGGCGGCCGACCACGACGGACCGCGCGATACCGATCAGCTCGGCATCGGTGAACTTCACCCCGGCCGACAGCTGGGGCCGGTCGTCCACCAGCACCCGTAGCCCGGCCGCGACCAGCTCGCCGCCCAGCGCCACGGCCGCCTCGGTCTGCCCGTCCTTGCCGGTGGCGACGATGTGCACGTCGGCCGGGGCCACCTCGTCCGGCCAGAGCAGGCCCCGCTCGTCGTGGTGCTGCTCGGCGATCGCGGCCACCGCCCGGGACACCCCGATGCCGTACGAGCCCATCGTGGGGCGCACCGGTTTGCCGTCGGCGCCGAGCACGTCGACCTTGAACGCGTCGGTGTATCGGCGGCCGAGCTGGAAGATGTGGGCGATCTCGATGCCGCGGCGCATGGTCAACTCGCCTTCGGCGCAGGCGGGACAGACGTCCCCGGCGCGCACCTCGGCGGCCTCGATCGTGCCGTCCGGGGTGAAGTCGCGCCCGGCCACCACCGAGGTGGCGTGCTTGCCGGCCGCGTTCGCCCCGGTCAGCCACGCCGTGCCCGGCGCCACCCGGGGGTCGGCGAGGTAGCGCAGCGTCAGCCCCTGCGGGCCGATGTAGCCCTTGACCAGTTCGGGCCGCGACGCGAAGTCGTCGAACATCGTGGCCGTGGCCGGGCTCAGTGCCGCGTCCAGCCGCTTCAGGTCCACCTCCCGGTCCCCGGGTACGCCGATCACCAGCAGCTCGTCCTCGGCGCCCGGCCGGTGCACCGTGACCACGACGTTCTTCAACGTGTCGGCGGCGGTCCAATCGGTCCGGCCGTCCAGGGCGCGGGCGTTTGCCAGCGCCACGAGCGAGGCGATCGTCGGCGTGTCCGGCGTGTCGTGCACCGTCAGCGCGCCGGTCGCCGGTGTGGTGACCTCGGGCACCGGGGTGGTCACCGCCTCGGTGTTGGCCGCGTAGTCGCAGCGGGTGCACCCCACGTACGTGTCCTCGCCGACCGCCGCGGCGGCCAGGAACTCCTCGGACGCCGAGCCGCCCATCGCACCGGACATCGCGGCCACGACCGTGTGCTCCAGCCCGAGCCGGGCGAACACCCGCTGGTACGCGGCGCGCAGCGTGGCGTACGCGGCAGCCAGCCCGTCGTCGGACAGGTCGAACGAGTACGCGTCCTTCATCAGGAACTCGCGCCCGCGCAGTAGCCCCGCCCGGGGCCGGGCCTCGTCCCGGAACTTCGTCTGGATCTGGAACAGGATCAGCGGGAAGTCCCGGTACGAGATGGTCATGTCCTGGACCAGGAGGGTGAAGAGCTCCTCGTGCGTCGGCGCGAGCAGATACTCCGCCCCGCGCCGGTCGGTGAGCGTGAAGATGTCGTCGCCGTACTCGGTCCACCGGCCGCTGGTCTCGTACGGTTCGCGGGGCAGCAGGGCCGGGAACGCCACCTCCTGGGCACCGGCCGCGGTCATCTCCTCGCGGACGATCGCGCAGACCCGGTCGAGCACGAGCTTGCCCAGCGGCAGCCAGGTGTAGCCGCCCGGGGCGGCGCGGCGGACGTAGCCCGCGCGCAGCAGCAGCCGGTGGCTCGGCACCTCGGCGTCCGCCGGCTCCTCGCGCAGGGTCCGGAGCAGCATGGTGGACATTCGCAGCAACATGGTCGCAGCGTAGGGATCACGAGACGGATCGGTCACGCCGGTTTCGGGGTGTCGGCAGCGTCACGCTGCCGTGCGCCTGCCGATGCCCGGTGTAAAACTGGCGATGCATCGAGGTGAGCAGACGTTAAGGGGGCGGCCGATGGGCTGGGGCAGCTTCGTGGCGATGGGGGACAGCTTCACCGAGGGGATGGACGACGCGTACCCGGACGGCACGTACCGGGGGTGGGCGGACCTGGTCGCCGCGCGCCTCGCGGTCGAGGCCGGACCGGACTTCGGGTACGCCAACCTGGCCATCCGCGGCCGCCTGCTCGATCAGGTGCTGGCGGAGCAGGTCGAGCCGGCCCTGGCGATGCGCCCCGAGTTGATCAGTTTCGCCGCCGGCGGCAACGACGTGCTGCGGCGCAAGGCCGACCCGGCCGCGCTGATCGCCCGGATCGACCCGGTGATCGGCCGGATGCGCGCCGCGGGCGCGGACGTGATCCTGTTCCGGTTCGCGGACGTCGCGGCCATGCTGCCCGGCCAGCGCCTTGTCGGCCCGCGCGCCGCGGTCCTCAACGACGGGGCCAAGCGGCTGGCGGACAAGCATGGCGCCCACCTCGTCGACCTGCACGGCGACGACACGTTCCACAACCCGGCGCTGTGGAGCACGGACCGGCTGCACCTGTCCGAGGCCGGCCACCGGCGCGTCGCGGCGCACGTCCTGGGCGCGTTGGGTGTCGAGGTCGACGCGGAGTGGCTGCTGGCGCCCCCGATGCCCCCGCCCGCCCCGTGGCTGTCGGCCCGCGGCGCGGACCTGCGCTGGGCCGGGCAGTACCTGGCCCCGTGGCTCAAGCGGCGGCTGACCGGCGCCTCGTCCGGGGACCTGGTGACCGCGAAACGACCTGCGCTGGCGCCGGTGCCGACGGCCGAAAAGGGATAGCGTGGGCGGCATGTCCGTCGCGCCAGACCCCGCACCTTCGCTCCACGCGTACGCCCACCCGGAACGGCTGGTCACCACCGAATGGCTGGCCGCGCACCTCGGCACCCCCGGGCTCGTGGTCGTCGAGTCGGACGAGGACGTGCTGCTCTACGACACCGGCCACATTCCGGGCGCGGTGAAGGTCGACTGGCACACCGAGCTCAACGACCAGATCACCCGCGACTACCTGGATCCGGCCGCGTTCGCGGAGCTGTGCGCGGCCAAGGGCATCGGGCGCCACGACGCGGTCGTCTTCTACGGCGACAACTTCAACTGGTGGGCCGCGTACGCATTGTGGGTGTTCAGCCTGTTCGGGCACCGGGACGTGCGACTGCTCGACGGCGGCCGGCAGAAGTGGGTCGCCGAGGGGCGCGAGCTCACCCGGGACAAGCCGGCCCGGCCCCGGGCGCAGTACCCGGTGCCGGAGCGCGACGACGCACCGATCCGGGCATTCCGGGACCAGGTGCTGAAGCACATCATCAACGGCCACCCGCTGGTCGACGTGCGCTCGCCGCAGGAGTACACGGGTGAGCGCACCCACATGGAGGACTACCCGCAGGAAGGTGCGCTGCGCGGTGGCCACATCCCGGGTGCGCTGAGCAAGCCGTGGAAGTCGGCGGCCAACGAGGACGGCACGTTCAAGCCGGCCGACGAGCTCACCAAGATCTACCGGGACGAGCTGGGGCTGGTGCCGGGCGACGATGTCATCGCGTACTGCCGGATCGGCGAGCGGTCCAGCCACACCTGGTTCGTGCTGCACCACCTGCTGGGGTACCCGCAGGTGCGCAACTACGACGGATCGTGGACGGAGTGGGGCAACCTGGTCCGGGCCCCGATCGTGCGGGGGGACCGGCCCGGCGGCCTGGCCTGACACGGGACGCCGTGACTGGCCGGACATCGGTACCGTGTCCGGCCGTGACCAACACCTTCCAGGTCGATCTGCGGGGCATCGTCGACCTGCTCAGCCACCACCTGTACGCCAGCCCCCGGGTGTACGTCCGCGAGCTGCTGCAGAACGCCGTCGATGCGATCACCGCCGCCGGTACGCCCGGTGTGGTCACGATCGCGTCCGCCGAGCACACCGGCGACGGCACGCTGCGCATCGCCGATGACGGCATCGGCCTGACCGAGGCGCAGGTGCACGAGCTGCTGGCCACGATCGGCCGCAGCTCCAAGCGGGACGAGCTGGGCTTCGCGCGGCACGAGTTCCTCGGCCAGTTCGGCATCGGGCTGCTGTCCTGCTTCCTGGTCGCCGACGAGATCCGGGTACACACCCGCCGCGACGGCGCTCCCGCGGTGCTGTGGACCGGTTTCGCCGACGGCCGCTACGCCGTTGCGCCCGGCGAGGACCGCGAGCCGGGCACCACGGTCACGCTCACCCCGCGTCGCGGCACCGAACACTGGCTCACCGGCGCCACGGTGACCGAGCTGGCCCGGCTGTACGGATCGTTCCTGCCGGTCACCGTCACGGTCGACGGCACCAGGACCACTGTGGACTCGCTGCCCTGGAAGGGCGGCCTGCGTCCGGCACTGGACTACGCACAGCAGACGTTCGGGTTCCACCCGTTCGACGTGATCGAGCTGAACGTGCCCGAGGCGGGCCTGACCGGGGTCGCGTACGTGCTGCCCACGTCGGTGAACCCGGCGTCCCGGGGCGGGCACCGGGTGTACCTCAAACAGATGCTGCTCGCCGAATCCGTCGAGGGCCTGCTGCCGGAGTGGGCGTTCTTCGCCCGCTGCGTGGTGGACAGCACCGAGCTGCGTCCGACCGCCAGCCGGGAGGCGCTGTACGACGACAGCCTGCTGGAGGCGACCCGGGACGCCATCGCCGACCAGCTCCGCGGCTGGCTGGTCCGGTTGTCGGTGGCGGACCCCGGGCGGCTGCGGGCGTTCCTGAATGTCCACTATGTCAGCGTCAAGGCGCTCGCCCTGCACGACGACGAGATGCTGCGTCTGGTCGAGCAGTACTGGGACATGGAGACCAACGCCGGCCGGCTGACGCTGGCCGAGTTCCGCGCCCGGTACGGCGTCATCCGCTACGTGAAGGACGGGGACGAGTTCCGGCGGCTGGCGGCCGTGGCGGCCGCACAGGACGTGTTCCTGATCAACGGTACGTACCTGTACGACGCCGAGCTGATGGACCGGCTGGGCCGGATCGACAGCTCGATCGTCGTCGAGCGGATGGACCCGGGTGAGCTGGCCACCCGGTTCGAGGAGCTGCCCGCCGCCACGGAAGTGGACCTGATGCCGTTCCTGCTGACCGCGCAGCGCCGGCTGGACCCGCTGGGCTGCGAGGTGGTGATGCGGGCGTTCGACCCGGACCAGTTGCCCGCGTTGTTCCTGAAGACACGGTCCGCGGAGTTCTATCAGGAGCTGCGCGAAACCCGGGACCGGGCCGACGACGTGTGGGGCGGCGTACTCGACTCGGTCGACAGCTACTCCGTCACCCGGGACCGGCCACAGCTCGTCCTCAACCACCGCAACCCGCTGGTGCGCCGGGTCTGCGCCCTGGGCGACGAGGAGCTGACCGGGCTCGCCGTCGAGGCCCTGTACGGCCAGGCGCTGCTGCTCGGCTACCACCCGCTACGGCCTCAGGACACCGCGCTGCTCAACACGTCGTTCCTCGGCCTGCTCGACCGCGCCGTCCCCGGACAGGACCGGGCATGAGGTCCGTCCAGGAGCTGTGGGCCCTGCTGCGCGAGGCCAAGTCGATGCCGTCCGGTGAGGCCCAGATCGCCCTCACCGAACAGGTGCTGCGGCACGCGGACGCGTCCGGCGACCGGGAGCTGGCCTTCGCCACACGGATCCACGCGACCCACGCGTACGTGTACGGCGGCGAGCCGGCCAAGGCGTTCGTGCCGTTCTCCCGCTGCCTGAGCGACTTCGACTCCGACCCCGCCGACTTCCACCAGCGCTACCAGTACGGCCTGCTGTGGCATTTCAAGGACATGGTCTCCGCGCTGCTCAAGTTCCCCGAAGTGCCGCTGGCCCGCACGTACGCGGTGCTGGACGACATGGAGCGCCGCTACCGCGACAGCGGGTACGGCAGCCAGGCCGTCCACAAGTACCGCATGCTGGTGGCCGCGCACGTCGGCGACGACGCGGCGGCCGACGACCGGTACGAGCGGTGGCAGACCACCCCCCGCGACCGGCTCAGCGACTGCGCCGGATGCGACCCGACCGACCAGATCGCGTACCTGGCCTTGCGGGGGCGGCACGAGGAGGCGGTCGAGCTGGCACAGCCGATCCTCGCCGGACGCCTGACCTGCGTCGAGCAGCCGCACAAGATTCTCACCGCGCTGCTGGAGCCCTACGTGTCGACCGGGCGGCTGGAGCTGGCGACCAACGCGCACCGGCGTGGCTACCGGCTGCTGCGGCCGCGCCTGGCCGACCTGCGGGAGATCGGCGACCACGTCGCCCTCTGCGCACTGTCGGGCAACGAGATCCGGGGCGTGGAGATCGTGCAACGGCACGTCGACTGGCTGGACCGCGCGCCGTCGCCGTCCGCGGCGATGCACTTCGCGGCGGCGTCCGCGATGCTGCTGCGCCGGCTGCCCGCACTCGGGCACACCGAGGTGCAGGTCAGTCGCCGCGGCCGCGGCGACGTTCCGGCGGCCGTGCTCGCCGAGGAGCTGGCGGCGTTCGCCACCGGGACGGCCGCGCGGTTCGACGCCCGCAACGGCACGAGCGCCCAGAGCGGGATGATCGCCGCCACGCTGGCCGCGGAGCCGTTCCCGGAGCCGTTCCGGCTGTCACCGACGGCCCGCCCGTCGTCGGTTCGCCCCGCGCCCGCACCGGAGCCGATGGCGCTGCCCCAGGACGCCGACCCCAACGAGCTGCTCGACCTCGCCGACGAACTGGAGCGGCAGGACCGGAACGACGAGCAGACCGCCCTGATGACCGCGTACGACCGCCGGTTCCGCGCCGACGACCCCGGCCCGCTGGCCCGTGCCCGCCGGCTCATGCAGATAATCGCCGGCGGTCGATGGGCCGGGGACACCGAAGGCACGGTCGATTCGCTGGCCGTCGCGGAGTCCATGTTCCAGGAGGCGGGTGTGCCCGCGGGCGCCGCCACCGCGGTCGGCATCGCGGGCCTCACGCGGGTGATCGCCGGCGAGGTGGAGGAAGGGCTGGCCATGGTCGGGGCCGAGGTCGCCTTCCACGGTGACGGGGACGACCAGTGGGCATCGGCCGAGGCGTGCGCCCGGCTGGCCGCCGCGCTGTCGGCCACGGGGCGTCACGAAGAGGCGCTGGAGGCCCAGGATCGGGCCGACGCGTACGTGGCGAAGCTGGACGACCCGCGGATGGCCGCCCGGTACGCGATGCTCCGGGCGCCGCTGCTGGACAAGCTGTCGCGGCGCGCGGAGGCCGAAACGGCGGCCCGTTCCGCGCTGGAGTTCTACCGCGCGCACGGTCCCGGGGACCGGGTCGCCCGGGCGGCCGTGACGGTCGGCAAGCTGTTCGAGTGGGTCGCCGCGGCTCCGTGTGAAGCCGCGTTCGACGAGGCCGTCGCGTGCGGCGACACCTCGGTGGCGTTGGAGGCCCGGCTCGGCCGCGCCCGCGCCCGGATTCACCTCGACCGCGACGACGAGGCGATCGACGACTTCGTCGAGGCGATCGCGTGGTGCACCGCGCGGGGACTCACCGAGCGGGCCGCGGAGATCCGGCTGGAGCTCGCCGAGGTGTACCAGGAGCTGGAGCGCCTGGAAGAGGCCGTGATGGTCGCCGAGGAGGCCGTGGTGGTGCTCGGCCGACGCGGCCGCACCGAGGACGCGGACAAGGCCCGGAACCTGCTGGCCACCACGCATTCCGCGCTCGGCGACCCCCACGGCGCGGTGTTCTGGTACGACGCGCTGATCGAGGGCATCGGCGACGACGGCGACCTGGCCCGCCGCGCCGAGCTGCGGGGCCGGACCGCGGATCTGATGTACGACGCGGACGAGGACGCCGAGGCGGCCGCCCGCTACGCCGCGGCCGCCGACGACCTGCACGCGGTGGGCGACCTGCGCGGCGAGGTACGGGCGCTGCGCCGACTCCTGATGTCCCGGTGCTGGTCCGGCGACCTGGCCGGGGCCGAGGAGGCGCTGCGCCGGGCCGAGCAGCGGTACGAGGCCCTGGGCGGGTCCGCGCAGCGGTCGGCGCGGTGGGAGCGGGCGATGCTGGACCGGGAGGCGGCCCGGCTGATGCTGCAACTGGACCGCGCCGAGGACGCTGTGGGGTATGTCACCGACGTCCCGCAGCGGCTGCGCGAGATCCAGTACACGCAGGACGCGCAGGACGCCGAGGTTCTGCTCGGGCGCGCGTTGCTGGCGAACGGTCGCGCGGCGGAGGTGGAAGACCTGCTCCGGCCGCTGGTCAGCGGCGAGGCCCGGACGAAGCGGATCCGGCGTATCGCGGCGAAGGCGCTGGCCGAGGCGCTCGATGAGCTGGGCCGAACGGACGAGGCGGCGGCTCTGCGCGAGCGCGAGGGCGTCTAACTGGCTGAACGGTCGTTCAGGGAATGGCTTGACAGCGGGTTAAAGTTTCCGGGTGACGCTAGACCAGCAGCAGCGGACGACGGCTCCCGCGCCCCGGCGGCGCTCGCGCCGTGAGGAGATCCTGGAGATCGCCGTGGGGCTTTTCGCGTCCCGCGGCTACCACGGTGTGTCGATGGACGACATCGGGTCCGCCGCGGGCGTGACCGGCCCGGCCCTTTACCACCACTTCGCGGGCAAGGAGGCCATGCTGGTCGCCGCGCTGGTCCCGGTCAGCGAGGGGCTGCTCAGCGGGGGCCGGTCCCGGGTGTCGCGGCACAACGGTGACGCGAAGGCCGCGCTGGCCGACCTGATCGACTTCCACGTCGACTTCGCGCTGGCCAACCCGGCCGTCATCGCGCTGCACCTGCACGAGCTGGACCGCCTGCCGGACGAGCCGCGCCGCCAGATCCGCCGCCTGCAGCGCCTGTACGTCGAGGAGTGGGTGATCGTCCTCGGCGAGCTGCGCCCCGAGCTGGACGCCGGTGAGCGCCGGGTGCTGGCCCACTCGGCGTTCGGCCTGATGAACTCCACGCCGTTCCTCGGCGGCGAGGTGGACCGGCAGCGCCGGGCCGCGTTGCTGTGCGAAGCCACCGGGCACGCCCTGCTCGGCCGCTGACCCAGCGCCCTTCCCCACCCCAGAACACCGCAGAGAAAGAGCGCCATGATCGAGTCTTTGCTCATCGCCAACCGGGGCGAGATCGCCCGCCGGATCATCCGTACCGCCAAGCGGCTGGGGATCCGGGCGATCGCGGTCTACTCCGAGGCGGACGCGGGCATGCCGTTCGTCGTGGAGGCCGACGAGGCGGTCTGCGTGGGCCCGGCCAACCCGGCCCAGAGCTACCGCAACACCGAGGCGATCCTCGCCGCCGCCAAGTCGACCGGCGCGCAGGCCATCCACCCCGGCTACGGCTTCCTGAGCGAGAACGCGGACTTCGCCCGTACGGTCGAGGAGAACGGCCTGATCTGGGTCGGGCCCTCGGCGGACGCGATCACCGCGATGGGCGACAAGATCAACGCGCGGAACCTGATGGCCGCCGCGGGCGTGCCGGTGGCTCCGGGCACCCAGGACCCGGCCGCGACGGTCGAGGCGGCGCTGGAGGCGGCCGGCACGATCGGCTTCCCGGTGATGGTCAAGGCCGCGGCGGGCGGCGGCGGCATGGGCATGGCGGTCGCGAACGACGAGGCCGGGTTGCGCACGGAGTACGACAAGGTTCGCGGCTTCGCCGAGCGCATGTTCGGCGACGGCTCGGTGCTGATCGAGCGGTACTTCCCCCGGGTGCGCCACGTCGAGGTGCAGATCCTGGGCCTGGCCGACGGCCGGGTCGTGGCGCTCAGCGAGCGCGAGTGCTCCGTGCAGCGGCGCAACCAGAAGCTGGTCGAGGAGGCCCCGTCGCCCGCGGTGAGCCCGGAGCTGCGCGCCCGGTTCCTGGCCGCGGCGGTCAAGGCCGGTGAGGCGGTCGGCTACCGCAACGCGGGCACGGTCGAGTGCCTGCTGGACCCGGCCACGGGCGAGTTCTTCTTCCTGGAGATGAACACGCGCCTGCAGGTCGAGCACCCGATCACCGAGCTGATCCACGGTCTGGACCTGGTCGAGGAGCAGCTGCGGATCGCGTCGGGCGAGGCCCCCACGTTCGACCCGGACGCGTTGACCACCACCGGCCACGCGATCGAGCTGCGCATCAACGCGGAGGACCCGAAGCGGTTCCTGCCCGGCCCCGGCAAGGTCACCACGTGGGTCGAGCCGTCCGGCGACGGCGTCCGGGTCGACTCCGGGTACGCGGCCGACACCACGGTCACCCCGTTCTACGACTCGCTGATGGCCAAGCTGATCGTGCACGGCACGGACCGGGCAGACGCCATCGCCAAGGCCCGCGCCGCCGTGGCCGGGTTCGAGATCGTGGGCCCGAAGAGCAACCTGCCGTTCTTCGCCGAGCTGCTGGAGAACGACGAGTTCCTCGGCGGCGACTACGACACCGGCATCGTCTCCCGGATGAGGTGATCCACCCATGAGTGCCGTTTCGATCCGTGAGGTGGCCCCGCGCGACGGGCTGCAGAACGAGGCGCCGATCCCCACCGACGCGAAGGTGCGGCTGATCGACGCGCTGTCGGGCACGGGCGTCCGCCGGATCGAGGCGGTGTCGTTCGTGCACCCGAAGGCCATCCCGCAGATGGCGGACGCCGACGAGGTGTGGGCGCGGGCGTGGCACAACCCGGACGTGCGGTACTCCGCGCTGATCCCGAACACCCGGGGTGCGCAGCGGGCCATCGCCGCCGGGTTCACCGAGATCGAGGTCGTGGTCTCGGCCAGCGACACCCACAACCGGAAGAACCTGAACCGTTCGACCGAGGAGTCGCTGGACGACATCGGCGCGCTGATCCCGCTGGTGCACGACGCCGGGGCGACGCTCGAAGTGATCGTGGCGACCAGCTTCGGGTGCCCGTTCGAGGGGGACATCGACCCGAAGCGGGTCGCGTCGATCGTGGAGCGGGTGCGCGCGGACGGCGCGGACCGGATCGCGTTCGGCGACACCACCGGCATGGGGACCCCGCGCCGGGTCCGTGACCTGCTCTCCGAGGTACGTCCGGACCTGCTGCACTTCCACAACACCCGGGGGACCGGGCTGGCGAACATCCTGACCGCGCTGGAGCTCGGGGTGACGGAGTTCGACGCGAGCGTGGGCGGCATCGGCGGCTGCCCGTACGCGCCGGGCGCGTCCGGGAACGTGGCCACCGAGGAAGTGGTGCACATGTTGCACGACATGGGCATCGACACCGGCATCGACCTGGACAACCTGATCACGGTCGCGGAGCTGGCCGAGGACCTGCTCGGCAAGACCCTGCCGTCGGGTGTGCTGCGGGCGGGGCCGCGTACCCGCCTGGTCTGACGTCTTCGTTCACCGACGGCGCAGGGCGTGGCCCTGCGCCGTCGGTGTGTCTCCGGCACCGAAGGTCTCCTGAACGTTCATTTGGATCCGGCCCGCGCGATGCGCTAGCCTAACGATCGTTCAGGTTCGGCTCGGAAGGGGACGACGTGGCCATCGACGGTGAGGCCCTGGCTCAGGTACGCAAGCGCGTGGTGGCCGGCGGCGCCGAGCGCTACCACGCGGCGAACGCGGCCAAGGGCAAACTGTTCGCCCGCGAACGCATCGCGCTGCTGGTCGACGAGGGCTCCTTCGTCGAGGACGGCATGTACGCGAACGCGGTCGCCGAGGCCCTGCCCGCCGACGGCGTGATCACCGGTAACGCCCGCATCGACGGGCGCGAGGTGTGCGTGATGGCCAACGACTCGACCGTCAAGGCCGGCTCCTGGGGCGCCCGCACCGTCGAGAAGATCATCCGGATCATCGAGCGGGCGTACGCGACCGGCGTCCCCATGGTCTACCTGGTCGACTCGGCCGGGGCCCGGATCACCGACCAGGTCGACCTGTTCCCGGGCCGCCGCGGTGCGGGCAAGATCTTCCACAACCAGGTCAAGGCGTCCGGCTCGATCCCGCAGGTGTGCGCGCTGTTCGGCCCGTCCGCGGCCGGCGGGGCGTACATCCCGGCGTTCTGCGACGTGGTCGCGATGGTCGAGGGCAACGCCAGCATGTACCTGGGCTCCGACCGGATGGTCGAGATGGTCACCGGCGAGAAGACGACCCTGGAGGCGATGGGCGGCGCCCGGGTGCACTGCGCCGAGTCCGGGGTCGGCCACTTCCTGTGCAAGACCGAGCGGGACGCGCTGGACGTCGTGCGGCGCTACCTGTCGTACCTGCCGGCGAACTGGGAGCAGCAGCCGCCCGCCGCCGAGGCGTCGGAACCGGCCAATGTGGATCTTGCCGCGCTCGTGCCCGCCAGCGAACGGCAGGCGTTCGACATGCGGCGCTACATCAAGGGCCTGGTCGACGAGGGTTCGTTCCTGGAGATCCAGGCGCTGTGGGCCAAGGAGCTGACCGTCGGCTTCGCCCGTATGAACGGCGAGGTCGTCGGCATCGTCGGCAACAACTCGATGTTCAAGGGCGGGGTGCTGTTCGTCGACTCGGCGGACAAGGCGACCCGGTTCGTGCAGCTGTGCGACGCGTTCAACGTGCCGCTGCTGTTCCTCACGGACGTGCCCGGCTTCATGGTCGGCACGGCCGTGGAGAAGCAGGGCATCATCCGGCACGGCGCCAAGATGATCAGCGCGATCTCGGAGGCGACCGTACCCAAGATCTGCGTGGTGATCCGCAAGGCGTACGGCGCCGGGCTCTACGCGATGGCCGGGCCGGGCTTCGAGCCGGACGCCACGATCGCCCTGCCCACCGCGAAGATCGCGGTGATGGGCGCCGAGGCGGCCGTCAACGCGGTGTACGCCAACAAGATCGCGGCGATCACCGACGAGAACGAGCGGGCGGCGTACGTCGCCGACCTGCGCGCCGAGTACGAGCGCGACATCGACATCATGCGCCTGGCCAGCGAGCTGGTGATCGACGCGATCGTCGAGCCCGCCGAGCTGCGCACCGAGCTGGTCCGCCGGTACCACGCCGCCCGCGGCAAGGACCGCACGTTCTCTCGGCGCCGCCACGGCGTCACCCCGGTCTAGCAGCGTCACCCTCTTCCGACAGAAAGGGCATCGTCATGGTCGACTTCCGGCTCAGCGAGGAGCAGGAGGCGCTGCGCGCCAGCGTGCAGGAGTTCGCGCGCGAGCAGGTCGCTCCCGTGATCGCGGAGCACTACGAGCACAAGACGTTCCCGTACGAGCTGATCCGCCAGATGGGCAAGATGGGCCTGTTCGGGCTGCCGTTCCCGGAGGAGCACGGCGGCATGGGTGGCGACTACTTCGCCCTGTGCCTGGCACTGGAGGAACTGGCCCGGGTGGACTCCAGCGTCGCGATCACCCTGGAGGCGGCGGTCTCGCTGGGCGCCATGCCGATCTTCCGATTCGGTACGGCCGAGCAGAAGGCCCGCTGGCTGCCGCAGCTCACCAGCGGCGAGAACCTGGCCGGTTTCGGGCTTACCGAGCCGGGCTCGGGCTCCGACGCCGCCGCGATCGCCACCCGCGCGGTGCTCGACGAGAAGACGAACGAGTGGGTCATCAACGGCTCCAAGGCGTTCATCACGAACTCCGGTACGGACATCACCGCCCTGGTCACGGTCATGGCGGCCACCGGCACGCGGCCGGACGGCAGCAAGGAGCTGTCGACCATCATCGTGCCCTCGGGCACGCCGGGCTTCACGGTCGCGCCGGGCTACTCGAAGGTCGGCTGGTGCGCGTCCGACACCCACGAGCTGTCGTTCGACGACGTCCGGGTGCCCGCGGAGAACTTGCTCGGCCAGCGCGGCCGGGGCTTCGCCCAGTTCCTGCGGATCCTCGACGAGGGCCGGATCGCCATCGCCGCGCTGTCGGTCGGCCTGGCCCAGGGCTGCGTCGACGAGTCCGTCGCGTACGCCAAGCAGCGCCACGCGTTCGGGCAGCCGATCGGCAACTACCAGGCGGTCCAGTTCCTGATCGCCGACATGGAGCTGCGCGCCCACACCGCCCGGGTCGGCTACTACGACGCCGCGTCCCGGATGCTCGCGGGCGAGGATTTCAAGCGGTACGCCGCAGTCGCCAAGCTGCACGCCAGCAACGCCGCAATGGACAACTCCCGCTACGCCACCCAGGTCCACGGCGGGTACGGCTTCATGAACGAGTCCGCGGTGGGCCGCTTCTACCGCGACGCCAAGATCCTTGAGGTCGGCGAGGGCACCTCCGAGGTGCAGCGCATGATCATCTCTCGGGATCTGGGCCTCTGACGGTCGGTAGGCCGGGCGACCGTGTCGCGGATATCGGCGGCCTCTGCTGGCTCGCCCGGGTCCGATCCCCGACAACCGGGCCTCCCGATTCGCTTCGTATCGACGTGGGTGCCTAGGTTCAAGGGATGACGTCCGAGCATGGCACCGACCGGCCAGGTCCGGGATTCGGTGCCGTGCTGCGCGACCACCGGCGGCGGGCCCGGCTGACCCAGGTGGAGCTGGCGTCCCGCGCCGCGGTCGGTGTGCGGACCGTGCGCGACCTGGAGTGCGGCCGGGCTGCGCGCCCGCAGCGCATGACCGCCGAGCTGCTGGCCGATGCGCTCGGCCTGTGCGGGGCCGACCGGACGGATTTCCTGGAGGCTGCCCGCGGCCACGCGCCCGCGGCGCCGCCCGCGATCGATGCCGCCCCGGCCGATGCGATACCGGCCGATGCGGGGGCACCACCGGCGCCGCGGGTGGTCCGGCTGCCCCCGGCGGCCGATCTGATCGGCCGCGACGCGGACGTCGCCGAGCTGGCCGCGGAGCTGACCCGGCCGGGCTCGGAGGCCCCCGGCGGGGTGACCCTGGTCGGTCTGGCCGGGGTCGGCAAGACCGCGCTGGCGCTCGTGGTGGCGCACCGGATCGCCGCCGCCCATCCCGGCGGGGTCGCCGGCATCGTCGTCACGGACGGCTCCACGGCGGGGGAGATCCTCGGCGGGGTCGCTGCCGTGTTCGCGGCGGGGCGGCCCGACGACCTGCCCGCGCAACTGGCCGGGCGGTCCGCGGTGCTGCTCGTCGATGCGGTCGAGCGGTCCCCGGACGCGGTGGCGGAGGCATTGTCCCGGCTGCGGGAACGCGTACCGGGGCTGCGATTCCTCGCCACCGGGCGGCATTCCGTCGGCCTGCCCGACGAACGGGTGCGGCCGGTGGCGCCGCTGGTCGCCCCGTCCGCCGACAGCGGCGCGGCGTCCGGCGAGGCGGCGTCGTATCCGGCGGTCGCGCTGTTCCTGGACCGCCTCGCCCGGGTCGGGCGCAGCGAGGTCGGGCCGGACGAGGTCGCTGCCGCCGTGACGCTCGTACGCTGCCTCGGCGGACTGCCGCTGGCGATCGAGCTCGCCGCCGCGCGCGGTCGGGTGCTGACGGTCGCGGAGATCCTCGACCGGTACGGCGACCGCGTCCTGGACCTGTCCCGGCCGGACGCCGCCCGGCCCGAGACCGTGGTGTCGCTGCGCGACGCGGTGGACGCCAGCTACCGCCTGCTCGACCCCGCCGAGCGGTACGCGCTGCGCCGCCTCGCCATGTTCCGTCACCGCTGGTCGCTGCGGCTGGCGGAGCAGATGCTGGCGGACGGCCCGACCGCCGGTACGGACGTGGTGCACGTGCTCGACCGGCTGCTGGGGCTGGGTCTGCTCAGCGTGCGCGGAGCCCGGTCCTCCCGGTTCCGGCTGCTGGACGTGGTGCGCGACTTCGGCACCGAGCGGGCGTCCGCGAAGGGTGAGCTGGCCGCGTTCCGCCGCCGGCACGCGGCGGTGCTGGCCGATCTGGCGCAGCAGGCGGCGCCGGACCTGGTCGGTGGGGACCTGACGTCGGCGGCGGCCCGCCTCGACGATGTGGCCGGGGATCTGGGGGCGGCGCTGACGTTCGCGGCCGGGGAGGACCCGCACACCGCGCTGCGCATTGCCGCGGCACTGCCGTGCTGGTGGCAGTTCCGGTCCCGGGAGGTGACCGGACGGCAGTGGCTGCGCCGGCTGCTCGACGACCCGCGTACCGCAGACGCGGACCCCGTGGTGCGGGCCTGGGCGTACGCGGGACTGGCCCGGCTTGCCGGGCCGCAGGAGCGTGCGGCAGCACAGATCGCGCTGGCCAGCTTCGAGCGCCTCGGCGACGCGGCCGGCCGGGTGACCACGCACCTGCTGCTCGCCGTGCCGGCGCGGGGCGAGCCGGACGAGGCCCGTGCGCACGCCGAGGCCGCGCTGGTCCTGGCGCGGCGCCACGCGCGGCTGCGCGACGTGGCGATCGCCCAGCACCACTTGAGCTGGCACGACATCCGGGTCGGCGATCTGGCGGCGGCGCGCCGCCGGCTGGCCGAGGTGGAGCGTCTGGCCCGCCGCTGCGGCGACTACCGGGTGCGCGCGGTGGCGGTGGCGGCGCTGGCCGAGCTGGCCCGCCTGGACGGCCGGCCGGAGGACGCGGAGCGGCTGGGCCGCCGGGCGGTCGCCGAGCTGGACACGGTGGGCCTGGCCGCCCCGAACCACCGGCGCCGGGTACTGGCGACGATCGGGCTGGCCCTGGCGCGTTCGGGCCGGTTCGCGGAGGCGGCCGCGCTGCGTGACGAGGTCCCGTCCGTGTCGCTCGCCGGTACGGAGCTGCCGGGCAGCGGATTCCCGTGGGCGGGCGTGCCGAGTGCGGAGTTCTCCGCGGCGCTGCTGGACGGCGGGATCGCGGCCGGACGCGGGGAGCGGGCACGGGCCGCCGAGTGTTTCGCGCGCGCGGCCGAGGCGCACGCCGTGGGCGACGATCCGCGGGATCTGGTCGCGGCGCTGGTCGGCCTGATCGCCGCCACACCCGACCCGGCGGTACGGCGCGACGCGGCGCACCGCCTGGACGTCCTGTGCGGGTCGGCGAGCATCGCGCTGCTGCCCTGGGAACGGGAGAGTCTCGGCACGATCGCCGCCGATCCGGCGGATCCGGACGTTGCCTGAGTCGGCGGGGACGACCGGCGCTGATGTGCCCCCCACGCGCCGGTCGCCACGCCCACACGGCAGGCGGCGAGAACGCAGACTCCCCGTGATCCGTCCCGGTCGCGCCGCCTCCCCCCGGAGATCACCCTAGCCGCGGGTGACCTGCGATTTGGCCGGGATGAAGCGGTTTCGACCAGGGCGTCCGGCGGTTCTGCCGGTACTTCTGCCGGTTACGGGCGGGGTGCCGTGATCGCCTCGACCTCGCTGCCGGTGCTGCCGGCGGTCGCGCACGGGTTCACCGCGTCGCGCACGATCCGCAGGGACTCGAGGAGCTGATCGAGCTGATCCGGTTCGAGCTGGCCGATGAACCACTGCTGGACCAGTTCGAGGTGGCCGGGCAGCACTTCGTCGAGCCGCTCCAGCCCGGCCTCCGTGATCACCGCGTACGAGCTGCGCCGGTCGCTGGGGCAGGCCTCGCGGCAGACCAGGCCGTCGCGATCCATGCGGTCGACGACGCGGGTGACCCCGCTGGTGGACAGCGAGGTCTGGCCCGCGAGGTCGGTCATCCGCAGTCGCTGACCGGGTGAGCGGGCGAGGCGCATCAGCACCTCGAACTCGACCGTTGACAGGTGGTGCTGCTCGAACTGCGCGGCGAAGCGGGTGGTCAGGCCCGTGTACGCCTCGGCGAAGAGGCCGATCGCCGTGAACCGGGGGTCATCGAGGTTGATACGCACGAGACCAGCGTAACACCGGGCACTTGACAGATGGAATATTGCGGAGCGTATAGTTGCTACGTCAATTAAGTGAACCACCGAGGTGCCGGGCCACTAGGCCGGTACCCGCTTCCGAGAGGACATAGTCATGACCGAGTCCGTCGCCACCACCCGCGAGTTCCAGGGCCTGCAGATCCCGACCGCCGGCACGTACGAGCTCGACGCGGCGCACAAGCGCGTCGGCTTCGTGGTGCGCCATCTCATGGTGAGCAAGGTCCGCGGCGAGTTCGCCCAGGCGAGCGCCACCGTCACGATCGCCGAGGATCCGCTGCAGTCTTCGGTCGTCGCGACCATCCAGACCGCCAGCGTCTCCACCGGCCAGGCGGACCGGGACAACCACCTGCGTACGGGCGACTTCTTCGAGGCGGAGAAGTTCCCGACGATGGAATACCGCAGCACCGGCATCAAGTCGTTCGAGGGCAACGAGTTCGTTCTCGACGGCGAGCTGACCATCAAGGGGATCACCCGGCCGGTCGCGCTCACGGTCGAATTCGAGGGCGTCGGGCGCAGCCCGTACGGATTCGATGTCTTCGGTTTCAGCGCCACCGCGGAGATCGACCGCGAGGACTGGGGTCTGACTTACAACATGGCGCTGGAAACCGGTGGCGTCATGATCGGCAAGAAGGTCAAGCTCGAGATCGAGGGCGAGGCCATTCGCCAGGGCTGATGTCCGATTCGATCGCCAACGGCGCCGTTCCCGAGGGGGAACGGCGCCGTTGTGCATTCGCCGGCACCGCTAGCGGGTGACACGGCAGGGATGGCAAGGTGAACCGAACGCGTGCGTTCGCTCACAGAGTGGTGATCGAAGTCCGCTTTTGTCCCTGTTGTGGAAGTAGGCAAACCACCTACCCGTGAGAAACTCACGCCGCACCGTGCCGGGAGGGCAGATGGGCAAGGACCTCTCCGACGCAGCCTTCTCCTCAGAGGATCGTGCCCGGTATCGGCAGAAAGTTCGCCGGTGCCTCGACGTACTCGCTCTGATGCTCGACGCCGCCGCGTTCGAGGGCGAGAACCGGATGACCGGTCTCGAAATCGAACTCAACCTGATGGACGCCGACGCGGAACCCGCGATGCGCAACGCCGAAATCCTCGCGAACCTCGGCGACCCCGCGTTCCAGACCGAACTCGGGCAGTTCAACCTGGAGCTCAATGCCCGGCCCCGGCCGATCCACGGCGACGGCTTCGGCGAGTACGAGCAGGCCATCCTGGAAAGTCTGGGCCGCGCCGAGGACCGGGCCGAGAAATCCGACAGCACCATCGTGCTCGTCGGCATCCTGCCCACCCTCGGGCCGGAACACCTGGTCGCGAGCAACCTGTCCGCCAACGAGCGCTACCGCGCGCTCAACGACCAGATCGCCGGGGCCCGCGGCGAGCAGTTCGCGGTCGACATCCGCGGCATCGAGCGACTCCAGGCGGCGAACGACTCCATCGCCCCGGAAGCCGCCTGCACCAGCGTCCAGTTCCACATGCAGGTGCCGCCGGACCGGTTCGCCTCGTACTGGAACGCGTCGCAGGCGCTGGCGGCGGTCCAGGTCGCGATCGGGGCCAACTCCCCGTTCCTGTACGGCCGCCGCCTCTGGGCGGAAACGCGGATCGCCCTGTTCCAGCAGGCCACGGACACCCGGCCGGAGGAACTCAAGGCGCAGGGCGTACGCCCACGGGTCTGGTTCGGCGAGCGCTGGATCACCTCGGTGTTCGACCTGTTCGAGGAGAACGTCCGCTACTTTCCGCCGCTGCTGCCGGTCCTCGACGACGAGGACCCGGTCGTGGTCCTGCACGACGGCGACGTACCCCAGCTCGGTGAGCTCCGGCTGCACAACGGCACGGTCTACCGCTGGAACAGGCCGGTCTACGACGTCATGAACGGCCGCCCGCACCTGCGCGTGGAGAACCGGGTCCTGCCCGCCGGGCCGACCGTGGCCGACATGATGGCCAATGCCGCGTTCTACTTCGGGCTGGCCCGCCAGCTCGCCGAGGAGGAACGCCCGGTCTGGACGCAGCTGTCGTTCGCCGCCGCGGAGGACAACTTCCACTGCGCGGCGCGGCGCGGGATCGACACGACCGTGTACTGGCCGCGGGCGGGCGAGATCGCGGTCACCGACCTGGTCCTCGACGAGCTGCTGCCCAAGGCCAGCGCCGGCCTGGACAAGTTCGGCGTCGCCCCGGCCCATCGGGATCGGCTGCTGGCCATCATCGAAGGCCGTTGCCGTTCCTGCCGCAACGGCGCCACCTGGCAGACCGAGGCGGTGCGGGCCGGCGAGCAGCGCGGGCTGGACCGGCGGGCGGCCCTGCACGAGATGCTGCTGCACTACCTCGCACTGCAGCACACCAACGAACCGGTGCACACGTGGCCTGCTGCGTGACGTCCGTCCACTGTGCTCGGATCAGGTGTCGGCGTCGGGCTGACCCGAGCGGCGCCCGAGGCGCCGCAGCAGCCCCCGCTTGGACTCGCCGCCCGTGGATTCCGGGTTGATCTCGGCTACTGGCGGTTCGGCCGGTGGCGGTGCGACCGTGGAATCGGCACGGCGCCGTTCCGCTGCCGGGGCGGCATCGGCCGCGGCGGACGATGCGGCGGCGCGGCCCACCGCCTTCGACGAGGACGGGTTGGCCACCGGGGTCGGGCTGGTGTCGGAACGCGGCGTGGTCGGTGGCGGCGCGGTGGGCGGAGGCCCGGTCGGCGGCGGCGCGCTCGGCAGCGACGACAGAGGTACGGGCGACGCCCCCCGCCCGGCAACCGCGTCCGGCGCCGCCTTCCCCCGGGCGGTCTCCTTCGGCGTGGGTCGGCCCGATGCGCCCGTACCCGATGTGCTCCGGTCCGCTTGTGCCTGACCCGCGGTCTGGCTCCGTTGTTCCGGACCCGCGGCCTGGCTCGGTGTCTGCTCCGTCGCCGGGGCCTGAGTCGGCGGTGCCTTCCGGGGCGCCTTGCCGGTGGCAGCCCGGCCCGTGCCCTGCCTGGTGGCGGATGCCTTGCCGGTCCCGGCCCTGCCCGCGGCCGCCTTGGCCGGCGTTCCCTTCGCTGTGGAGGCGGTGGCGTCACCGGAATCCCCGGTCGGGCGCGATGCCGACTCGCTTCGGTCCGATGACGCCCGCGACGCCTGAGTCCGGGCGGCGTCAGGCTCGGGCGCGTCGTCCCCGGTGGCCTTGCCCGCGGAAGCACGGGCGGCGGCCGCGCGTTCGGTGGCCCGGCGTGGTGCGGCCGCGGTGCTCGCGCCCGTCTGCCCCGCGCCGCCGCCGGGATTTTCGTCGGCCGGACCGGCCTGTGCCGGGATGGTCACACCCGGCCGGTCCAGTCCCTTGACCTGGGCCCGCCACTGCGCCGCCGCCACGGTCGCCGCGGAACCGGCGAGCCCGGCGACCACCGCGTACGGGGCGATCAGGTAGGCCGAGTCGATCGAGCCCAGCGACCCGGTGAGCTGCGGAGCCAGCGCGAGGAACGCGGTCGCCACGAGCAGCGGCCCGACCGCACCGGACGCGGCGGCCCCGACCCCCCGGTCGCCGCGGCGCACCGCGGGGACGGCCCCGACCACTCCGAGGATCGCGGCGACCAGCAGCGTGAGTAACGCGCTGGGTACGGCCACGATGCCGTACCGGGTGCCGGGCGTGGCGAACTGCCAGCTGTTCAGGTAGGTGGCGGACGACCGGTGCAGCGTCAGCTCCACCACCACCGCGGCAGCGGCGAGGGTCCACAGCCAGACCGCGGTGGCGACGAGGTTCGCCGACGCGGGCCGAGACACCACTGCCCAGTACGCGACGACGAGCCCGAGCAGCACGCCGAGCAGCGCGTAACCCGCGGCGACCGTCTGCGGCGAAAACGTGTCCGGCCGTACCGCCGCGCGGGCGGGCAACGCGATGAGCGCGACTGTGAGTAGCGCCCCGACTGCGGCGGCGATTGCCAGCACGAACCGCCAGGGGCCGCCGGAACGCACCCGCATCCGGCCGGCGAGCACCGCACCGAACACGGTGGCGCTCGCGGCGATCCACGTCGCCCAGCCGAGACTGCCCAGCCAGACGCTGTCGTCGACGCCCGCGGTGGTCGGCCACTCGACCACGCCCAGTCCGTACCCGAGGCCGAGCTGAGCCGCGCCCGTCCCCGCGGCGATCCCGGCCGCGGCGCCGGCCTGCACTGTTCTGCCCCTCTCGGCCATGCGGGGCACTGTAGCGGTAGGTGACGATGCCTGCTAATCCGTTGCGGTCCGCCGCAACAAGGTCACGCAGCGGCTTTGCCCGCGGGATGCCGTGTAGCGCGCCCAACATTGGATACGTTGAGCCTCGGCAGGATGCGAGGGAGAGGATCCGGCGATGTCCGACGAGCAGGGGCGACGCCGCGAACCCGACGACAGCGGCCCTGGACCGGACGAGACCGGCCCGGGAGCCCGGGGAATTCAGCCGGACGAGGGGCCCCGATCGGGCGACGATGCGACCACGGCGCACCCGGGTCCACCCGGCGACACCACCGCGATCACGCCGACCCCGTCGGACGGCGACGCGACCAGGCAGATGCCGGCCGCGGCGGACCACGATGCGACCACGGAATTGCCGGCAGACGGCGATGCGACCACGCGGATGCCCGCCGCGACCGATGGCGATGTAACCACGGAAATGCCCGCCGCGACGGACGGCGACGCGACCAGGCAGATGCCGGCTGCGGCGGACGGCGATGCGACCGCCAAGCTGCCGGCTGCGGCGGACGGCGACGCGACCGCTGTGTTGCCGGGCACCGGGGCGGACCGCGATGCGACCGCGGTCCTGCCCGGCACGCCCGGCGGCGGGGCCGGGTGGGGTGCTGCCTGGGCCGGTCAGGCCGGGGTGCGCCCGCCCCGGCCCAGCGCCGCGATCGGCGACACTCGGGAGCAGTGGGCGGTCCCGGCCGAGCGCAAGCCGCGCGGCAGATGGTGGATGCCCGTTCTGGTGGGGATCGTCGTGGTGGCGCTGCTGACGCTGCTCGGCTGGGGGGTCTACATGATCCTCCAGGCGGTGAACCGTGACGAGACGCCGGCTCCGGTGGCGACCACCTCGGCGCCGACGCCGGCATCGACGCCGCCGTCCACAGCTCCTTCCACACCGCCGTCGACCGCACCGTCCACGACGGCCACCCCCGGCACGCCCGCCACCACGGAGCCGACCGGTCCCACGAGCGTGACCATTCCGGCCCTCAAGGGCCTCTCACTGCAGGATGCGATCCAGGCCCTGGACCGTACGGGTCTGGCGTACCGGGTGCGGTTCGTCCGTAGCGATGCGCCGGCCGGGACGGTCATCGACAGTGATCCCGTCGAGGGTCAGCAGGTGCCGTCGGACACCACCGTCACGTTGATCGTTGCGTCCCCGCCCTCGCCGTCCGCTGCGCCGTCATCGACGCCGACGGGCACCTCCGGCCAGCCCGGCAAGGACTGACCGGCGGATTCCGTACCGATCAGCGGTTGGTGCGCAGTGCTCGCGCGGGGACCGCACCGGAGGTCATGCCCGGCTGCCGGCCGTTGCGGGCGCGTGGGTCGGGTGCCTTGCCGACCTGACGCAGCCCGTTGGCCTGTACGAAGATCGACCGGCGTTCGACGGCGTCGCCGGCGGAGTTGAGCTCGTATCCGTCGAGCCAGACCCATCCCTCGTACGTCGGCCAGTCGTGAACCCTGATCACCCGGAACAGCATCGGCGCGGAGAATTGGACGCTCGCGGCCTTCGTCACGTGGATGACATCACCGGACCGAGGAAGCACGTCAGCTCCTGTTCTGATCTCGTCTCGGGGTGAAACGTTAGGCTGCTGCACAGTGGACGCAGATGCTCCAGTGTGCCCAGGTCATGCTCATTTGCAACCATCCGATGATGCCAATCATCTGGCGGTTACGGAAACGTCGCCTCCGCCGGTCGGGCTGAAGTCGCAGGCGGTCCGGGAACCACTTCCCGGCGGGGGTCCACCCGGGACCAACGCTCGACCGACGCCCCGCGAAACGGCGTCACTTTCTGCGTGCGGTGCATCGGCCCGGCCGCCTCGCCCAAGAACGTTTGTGACGCGCGGCCTACAGAAAGATTGCCCTACCGATCGGATCGATGCAAGTTGCATGTCAGCCGTCCGTGATTATTTGATCACGGAGGATGCTTGAAGGATCAAGAGATCAACAGACAGACTGGCATCGACGCCGCCGTCGGGGGGATACCGTGTCGATCCCTCGTAGATGTGGCGCAGTTTTCCGGAGGTCAGTGTGATCCAGCGCCGCAGTCCCACGATCCGTCGCCGTCGGCTCGGGGCTGAGCTTCGCAAGTATCGCGAATCCGCCGGTGTCACGATCGACGTGGTGGCGGAGCGAATCGGATGTTCACCGTCGAAAGTGTCCCGGATCGAAACCGGGCACACGAGTGCCACACCTCGTGACGTAAAGGACATGTTGGACATTTACGGTGTCGACGTGGCTGCTACCGAGGAATTGGTGCAGATTGCCCGGGAGGCGCGGCAAAAGGGTTGGTGGCACCCGTACAGCACCGTGCTTGTGGGGGCATATGTCGGGCTTGAGGCGGCTGCGTGTTCCGTTCGTGCGTATGAGCAACAGGTGATTCCCGGGCTGTTGCAGAGTGAGGAATATGCGGCCGCGATGATCCAAGCTGCTCGATCGGGTGACACACAGATGGAAATCAACCGCAGAGTCCACGTCCGCATGGCTCGGCAGTCGTTATTGATCCAGGACGATCCGATCGATCTTTGGGTGGTGCTCGATGAAGCCGTACTGAGTCGCCCGGTCGGCGGCGACGAGGTGATGCGGGATCAGCTCGTACGCTTGGTCGAGGCAGCGAAGTTGCCGAACGTGACCCTCCAGGTGTTGCCGTTCGCCGTGGGGGCGCACGCCGGCATGGACGGGACCTTCGCGATCCTCGACTTCCCGGACGACCAGGACCCGGCCGTCGTGTACGCGGAGAACGCAACCGGCGGGCTGTTCCTGGAGAAAAGCGACGAACTGCAGAAGTACAGCTCCATCTTCGACACCATCCAGGCGACCGCCCTCACCCCCGAGGCGTCCACGGAGATGATCGAAATGCTGGTAGAGGAGCCATTGTGGAAATTGAGACCAAGGGTTTCCGGATCGATCTGAGCCGCGCACAGTGGTTCAAGAGCACCCGTAGTGGACCGAACTGCGACAACTGCGTCGAGGTCGCCTTCGTGGACGAGGCGATCGCGGTGCGCGACTCCAAGAATCCGGCCGGCCCCGCCCTGATCTTCACGGCGGCCGAGTGGGACGCATTCGTCGGCGGCGCGAAGGACGGCGAGTTCGACCTCTGAGTTCGTCGTTCCGGCACCGCGCGGCCGGCTTCCCCGGTCACCCGGCCCGGAGAAGTCGGCCGCGGGTGAATGCGGATGCCGTACGTCCACATTTCACCGCCCGCGTCGCCGTCGCCCGACCGCACCCCGCCTCGTTGAACGCTCGAAGCGCGGACCGGACCGCGTGGACCCGGTTAATGCTGCGCAACGGCGGGCGGGCGCTACACAGCGAAGCGAGGCAGGCGGACGATGACCATTTCCGAGAATCTGAACAATGGCGCCTCCTCGGCGCAGGACCGGTTCAGCGGTGGGGTGAACGCGTACCGGCAGAACCGGCGGGACGGGCTGGCCGGTGACGCCGATGCCGAGCTGATCGGGCGCGGTGGTCCGCCGAGCCTGCCGCCCAGTTTGCCGCCGAGTCTGCCCTCAGGCCTGCCGATCCGCTCCCCGGGAATGTCGCAGAGCCTTGAACCGACCAGCGCACTGGACCGTGCGGGCAAGCTGCCGTCGCTCGACCTGCAAGGCCTTTCCGAGCCGGTCTTCCCGCCGTGGGGTGAGCCGAGCCGGTCGCTCGTACCCAGCATGTCCATGTCCATGGCGGACCACCCGTTGCTTCGTGGTCTGCTGCTGGAACTGCCGCCGCGCGGCACCATGCCGCCCTCGGACTGGCTGGACCGCTGGTTCGAGGCGGCGCGGTCGATCCTCGAACTCCTCTACGTGCAAGAGGCCAAGCGCGGCTGAACCGGACCCCGGCGCCGGAGGATCCGAAGATCAGCCGATTCGGGTCGTCCGGCGCCGGATCGGCGCGAGAACCAGGAGCCTGAGCCGGCTGTGCCGCAGGGCATGCCGTACGCCCACGGCGACCATCGCCAGCCCGGCCAGACCGATCGCCATCCCGGCGACCGTATCGCCGGGTACGGCCACCACCCCGCCCGCGATCGGCAGCCCGACCAGCGCCGCGATACCCGTGGCCTGCAACGGCGCGGCGATCAGCGGGTGCGCGGCGGCCGCGCGCAACGCGGGCGGCATGGGGGCGCGCGGCGCGGTGCTGAACGTGCCCGCCCCCCGCCGCAGGGCCAGGAGCCGCCGCAGCGTCGTACCCAGCACGACCGCTGCGGGAATGGCCGGCAGCAGCACCGCCGCGGGAGCCGCGGACGGCCCCGGCATCGCTCCCGCCACCGCGGGTACGGCGAGGAACACCACGAATCCGGCGGTGACCAGCACCGTCAGCGTCCCGGCGCGGCGGCGGAGTTCGCGGGCGGAGCCCGCGGCCGGCAGGCCGTCGGCGAGTAGCCCGGCGGCAAGCCAGATCACGGCCAGGGCACCCGCGAGTGTGAGATCTGCGGCGACGGTCATGGTGACAGCCTTCACCCGTCAGACGCGCCGCGAAACCGGGTGATGTCCGGACCCGGCACCCGTAGGGGTCCGGGAGTGTGTCAATCCAACGGGCGATGTGGCTGTCGTCGAGCAGACGAGTGTCCTAGTGTCGACTGCCAGTTGCCGACGACCGCACCCGGCACCGCGGACCCGACCTGGGGAGGTCGGCCGGGGTCCCACGAATGATGCAGGGACCCCGGCACCGGGCCGCGGTGCAGGCTGGGCCGCCGGTCAGGCCGAACGCTGGACTCGGGCCAGGCCGACGGCGCGACTGCGCCGAGACGGGACCAGGACATCCACTCCCGCGCCGGCGCCTTCCCCGGGCGTCGCCTCCCAGCCGCGGAGTTTGCCGGCGACCTTCGCCACCCGCGTGTCGTGCGGACCAGCGGCGAGGTAGAACAGCGACTCGTCCACCGTACGATCGTCCCCGCCCCAGCGGACGACTCCCTCGCACTCGGCCAGGATGTCCCGCAGCACCAGTTCCTGCAGGGGGAAGAACCCGCCCTTGGCCGCCGCGCCCGGGCGGATGCGGACCGCGGTCCCGGAGGCGAGGTTCGACTCCGGCAGGCCCTTGTGGAGAGTGCCGATCTCGCGCCAGCCGGCCAGGTCGATCCGCGGGATCTCCTCGATCTCGTAGTGGAACCGGCGAACGACGTGCAGCAGGATCGTCTCGACGTCACCGATCCACACGGCCACGCTCAGACCCGTGCCTTCCACCGGCCGGGTCCACACCTGGGAGTCGTGGTCCGCGTTCGCCTGGATCGTCCAGCCGTTGGCCGACGTCGCCGGGCGCTTCGGCTCGCGGCCTTCGACTGCCGACGCGGAAGCGGCCGGAAGGACCGAGCCGACGGCAGCGGTTGCGCCGGCGAATGCGGCGGTCCGGAGGACCGTACGCCGTGTCATCTGGTGATTCATGTATCCCGTGCCTCTTTCCGAGGTCGTCAGAACAGTTCCTCACCTACCGGCGCGGCTGAGCTTGTTGTAGTTCTCCAGCACGTTGTACAGGCCGACCAGTTCCCGTCCGTACTGCTCCGCACCGTCACCGGTGCCGTTGTAGCGGGCGAGCAACTTCTGGGCGTCGGCCTGGCCGGTCGTCAGCGACGGACGGTCGATCCCGACCTGATGGGCGTTGTAGATCGTCAGGTACGCCGCGGTGGTGATGTTGTAGTTCGGGTCCTGCAGGCGGTCCCACACCGTACGTTTGTCGTTGCCGTTCAGTGGCGTGCCGTTGATGATTCCCTGCTGGATGCAGTAGTTGCGGGCCTCCATGGCCACCCAGGCGAAGATCTGTCCCCAGCCGGTGCTGCTGTCATCCTTCAGCCCGTGCCGGACGGCGTCGTCGGCGATCGGATCGAGCGCGTTCAGCTTCCGCAGTTCCCACAGCACCGGCGCCTGGATGAGTGCCTTGCGGAGCCTCAACTGCCGGGCCAGGTTGGTGAACAGCCAGTCCTTGTCCATGACGGCGTCGAACGCCTGCGTCGTGGTGATGGCGTCGTAGGTGACCCAGTCCTTGTCCGCGGTCCAGCCCTCGCCGCCGGTCTCCGGGACGCCGATCGAGGTGAGGTACGCCTGGACGTCGGTGAGCAGAGTCGCCCGGTACTTGGCCTTGTCCAGGTCGACGTCCAGATCGTCCGTGCGCGGCACCCCAGGGTCGAAGTCGCCCTGGCCCGTGTCGCGCCCGGAGGCGATGTTGTTGTCGATCTCGATCCTGCCGTCGCCGGAACCGACCGTGACCGTGGCGATCTGGTCGAACGCCCAGTTCGTCGGCAGCGGATAGCCGAGGTTGCCGGAGAAGCCGGACGACATGTCGGACACGAACGAGGTTGCTGCGTACCCCGCGTCGGAGACGCGCTGGCACACGTTGCGGGGACCGTAGATGCCGACGCCGTAGCCGGAGAGCTCACCGATGGTGCGCTGGATACCGCTGAAGTGCGGGATGATGTGGTCGGTGACCTCGCTGTCCAGGGCGTCGTAGTCGACCGCGAAATAGATGATCGAGCCCGGCTTGAAACCGTGGATCCGCGCCCATTCGATGGCGTTGGATGCGTCTGTGCACCCCTGCTCGTAGCGGAAGTAGTCAGCCGATCGGGACCACGTCTGATAGATCGGGAAGCAGCGCAGCCCGTACTGCTTGATCGTGTCGAGTTCGCCCGGCTGGATCTGCTTCTCCGGCAGGCTCGTGCTGGACGGGTTGTAGAGGTACCGGCCGATGTATTTGTAGCCGGCGGCGACCAGCGCCTGTGCCCGTGCCGACGTCACCTTCGTGACACCGTCGCACGCCTCGCCTTTGCGGGTCTGGTCGCCGTAGGAGACGAGCAGCGAGGCCCACGTCGGGAAGTCACCGGCTCCGGTGACGGGGAGTTTCGCGAACGACTGGAAATCGCGTACGGCCGCCTGGACCTCGGCGGTGAAATTGCCGAACGCGGTGTTGCGCCCGTTGAGCACCATGCCCGCGGTGAACAGTTGCGCCCACGCGCCGGTGGCGCCGGTCGTGACCGTGTGCGACTTGAGTCCGGCCTGGGTACCGGGCCCGAACACGCCGTTCGCGGTGCCGTCGGCCATGCCCAGCTCGTACTGGATGGCGAACAGCATGGACTTGGCGACATCGCGGGAGTGGTGGCCGTCGCTGGGGATGATGAAGAAGTCCCGGCGGTTGACGTAACGGCCGTTCAGCCATTGCTGAATGGACCGGATCGCGTCGGACCCGTTGTTCACCGTGACGTAGGCGTCCATGTTGAACAGCGCCTTGACGACCTTGGGTTCGAGGGAATTTCCCGGGAACGCCCCGTCGACCCCCATGTCCTGCTTCAGCTTCGCGACGGAAGCCTGGACCCGAGCGTTGTACTCGCCGTCGATACCGCCACCGTCGTAGCCCTTGCAGTACAGGGCGGACTGGAGAATGCAGCCGAACGCCCACGACGGAACGGTGGACTGATCGAGCTTGGGAAACTTCGTCTGAAGCGTCGAGAGCGTGGTCGGCCCGAACGTGTTCGACAACGCGGTGATGCCCATCTCGTACTGCAGCGCCCGGGTCAAGGCGTACATCGTGGTCCAGCCCGTGCGGCCGTCCTCCTCCAGCTTCGATATGCCGAGAGTGGCGCCGTTGTTGTACGTGCTGTTGATGAAACGCTGAGCCCGGACGATCATGTCGTCGACATTGGACACCTGAGAAATACCCCCGCTTGTTCCGTCACGGCAGATTCTGATCTTGCCGTGGCGAAACGTAGCAGACGTATGGAAGGCCTTCGACGTGTCCGGCGGTCACCCGGCCGTCACACGGCGAAGCTGGTGACCGGCTCCGACGCGGCGGCCGGCGGGTCGGCCTTCCACAGGCCGGAGCGCTGCGCCCCCAGCCGGGCCAGGTACGCGGGGTTGAGCAGCACGTAACGCTTCCACAGCCGCTTGGGTTCCAGCCCGAGCCGCCACAGCCACTCCAGCGAGTACCGCTGCATCCACGGCGGCGGGTTCTTCAACAGCCCGGCGTGGTAGTCGAACGCGGCGCCCACGGCGAGCAGCGGCATGTCCAGCAGTGGCCGCATCGCGTACGCGAAGACCTCCTGGCGTGGGCAGCCCAGGCCGACCAGCACGATCCGCGCTCCGGACGCCTTGATCCGCTCGGCGATCTCCGCGGCCTCGCCCGGCTGCACCGCGCGGAACTTCGACGCCTCGACCCCGGCGAGCTTCAGCGCGGGGAACATCCGTTCCAGTGCGGGCACCAGGCGGTCCAGGGTCGGCTGGGTGGAGCCGTACAGGTAGACCGGAAGGCCCTCGGCGGCGGCGCGCTCCAGCACCTTGAGCGTGAGCGTGGGGCCGTAGACCCGGTCGGCGAGGTGCGTGCCGTGCACCAGGTTGAGTGCCCAGCGCACCGGCTGGCCGTCCGGGGTGACCAGGTCGAAGGAGTTGAGGCGGGCATTGTGCGCAGGGTCCTGCACGCCGGTCATGACGCCGTGCACCGCCAGCGCGGTGACCGCGTAGTGCCGGCGCTCGCGGGCGGCCGTGACGATCTGGTCGGTGGCGGCTTCGTAATCCACCGCGTCGACCAGCACGCCGAGGACGCTGCGCTTGCCCTGGGCGATCATGGGGCCGGGACCCATTTGTCGACGTTCGCCTCGTGGATCTCGCGCAGGATCATCGGAACGTCGTACACCTGCTTCCAATCCGGGTAGTCGGCCTGGAAAGCGGCATTGGAGCCGATCCACCACTTGTGGTCGCCGATGCGGTTCTGCTCCACGTACTCGGTGATCATCTGGTGGCCGCTGATCTGCTCCGCGATCGCGAACGCCTCCAGGTGCGAGCTGTTGGAGAAGCGGCCGCCGCCGAGGTTGTAGACCGCGGCGCTGCGCGGGTTGCGGAAGAACGCCTCGAACGCGGTCAGCACGTCGTGGCTGTGGATCGAGTCGCGCACCATCTTCCCCTGGTACCCGAAGATCTTGTATGTGCGCCGTTCCATGTTGCAGCGCATGACGTAGCCCAGGTAGCCGTGCAGCTCCGTCGCGGAGTGCGCCGGGCCGGTCAGGGTGCCGCCGCGGAACACGACGGTCTTCATGTCGAAGTACCGGCCGTACTCCTGGACCATGACGTCCGCCGCGACCTTGGAGGCGCCGAACACCGAGTGCAGGCACTGGTCGATCGACATGTCCTCGGTGATGCCCTCGTAGTACGGGTGGTCCGGTGCCAGTTCCCAGCGGGTCGCCTGCTCGGTGTAGGGCAGCGAGTTGGGCCGGTCGCCGTACACCTTGTTGGTGGAGCAGTGGATCACCGGGGCGTCGATGCAGTGCTCGCGCACGTTCTGCAGCACGTTGAGCGTGCCGACCGCGTTCACGTCGAAATCGGTGAACGGATCGCGGACCGCCCAGTCGTGCGACGGCTGCGCCGCTGTGTGGATCACCACTGCGATGTCGCGGCCGTAGTGCGTGAAGATCTTCGCCAGCGCGTCCCGGTCGCGCAGGTCGATCCCCTGATGGGTGTACGCCGCGCCGAGCTCGTCGGTGAGGCGCCGCACGTTCCAGGCGGTGGACGCCTCGGGGCCGAAGAATTCCTGCCGCATGTCGTTGTCGATGCCGACCACGTCGAGGCCGAGCCCGGCGAAGTGCCGGACTGCCTCGGAGCCGATCAGACCACCGGAACCGGTTACCAGGGCGACTGCCACGTACGACACTCCGAGTCTGCGGGGATGGGGAAAACAGAGGCGAGCATAACGCGGCGGCCCGCGCACCTGGCTTTTCACTCGAATGGGCCGAGTCGTGGGCGGGCCGGACTGATCAACGAAGAAGGGCCCCGCGGTGACCCGCGAGGCCCTGCATCATGGTGGGGATGGGGGGAGTTGAACCCCCACGTCCTTTCGGACACACGGACCTGAACCGTGCGCGTCTGCCATTCCGCCACATCCCCGTGGCCTTGTTGCCGATTACTAGCTGCGACAGACTACGCTGTCCCACGTCACACAGCGAGCTATATCGCCCCGCGACGCCAGGAGAGATTAGCACGGCGGCGTGGGCAGTCATACGAGGGTCAGAAGTGCCGGCAGCACTTGGCGCGAGATGCGCAAGCGGCCGCCGGATACCATCATGTCCTCGGAACCCGAGGAGGAGCCGGTGAGCGTGCTGCAGCGCTTCGAGAAGCGGTTGGAAGGCCTGGTCGAAGGGGCCTTCGCGAAGGTGTTCAAGGGTGTCGTGCACCCGGTGGAGATTCTGAATGCCATGCAGCGGGAGGCCGAGGCACACAAGGCCATCCTGGCGGGTGGCCGCACGCTGGTACCCAACCGGTACGTGATCGACCTCTCGCCGTATGACCACAGCCGGCTGGCGCCCTACGCGGCCGCGCTGGCCCAGGAGCTGGCCCAGTCCCAGGCGGAGTTCATCGGCGAGCAGGCCTGGACGGTGTACGGCGACGTCATCGTCGAGATCGAGCGGGGCGACGGGCTGGACACCGGCATGTTCCGGGTCACCGCGGAGGTGTACACCGGTGGCGAGGTCGCCCCGGTGCAACAGCCCTCGTACGACGCGGGCCCGCCGGCGTACGCGCCGTACGACCAGCAACAGCAGGGTGGCTACCAGCAACAGGGGCACAACGGGCGCAGCGTCGGGCTGGTCTCGGGCGACGGCCGGACGTACCCGTTGCAGATGGGCTCGACCGTCATCGGACGTGGTGACCAGGCCAACCTGCGCCTGCCGGACGTCGGCATCTCGCGCCGGCACGCCCGGCTCGACTACGACGGCAGCCAGGTCGTGCTGACCGATCTCGGCTCGACGAACGGCACGATGGTCAACGGCCAGCGGGTCTCCGCAGTGGCGCTCAACCCCGGCGACATGATCCAGCTCGGCACCACCACGCTGACGTTCCGAGTGGACGGCTAGCCACCTTGCCCGCATTCGTCCTCACCGTCGCCCGGTTCGGCTTCCTGATCCTGCTGTGGATCTTCGTGTTCACGGTGGTCGGGGTCATCCGCCGGGACCTCTTCGCCGGGGTGCGCTCCAAGAGCATCGTCGCCAGCCCTCGGGGGGTGGGTGGCGCGGTGCTGCAGGGCCGTCCGGCCAAGGCGAAACGCGGTAAGGCGGCACGTCAACTCATCGTGACCGCCGGTCAGCTGGCCGGGACGCGGATCACGCTGGGTGAGGCACATATCACAATCGGTCGAGCCGAGGACTCGACCCTGGTCATCACGGACGACTACGCGTCGGCCCGGCACGCTCGTCTGGTGCCGCGGGACGGTCAATGGTTCGTCGAGGATCTCGGCTCGACGAACGGAACCTATCTCGATCGCGGTAAGGTCGCCGGACCCACTCCCGTCCCCCTTGGCGTGCCGATTCGCATCGGCCGCACGTCTCTCGAGTTACGGCCATGACCCTGACCCTGCGCTACGCCGCCCAGAGCGACCGCGGTCTGATCCGAGACGGAAACCAGGATTCCGTCTACGCCGGACCGCGGCTGCTCGCCGTCGCCGACGGCATGGGCGGCATGGCCGCCGGTGACGTCGCCAGCAACATCGTCATCGCCGCCATGGCCCCCCTCGACGAAGACGTGCCCGGAGACGCGCTCGTCGACGCCCTGCGGCACGCCGTCGGCACGGCCAACCAGCAGCTCCGCGACACCGTGGACGCCAACCCTCATCTGGAGGGTATGGGCACGACACTGACCGCGGTGCTGTTTTCCGGCAGCAAGTTCGGCATGGTGCACATCGGGGACTCCCGGGCGTACCTGGTGCGCGGCGGTGAATTCGCCCAGATCACCAAGGACGACACGTACGTGCAGATGCTGGTCGACGAGGGGCGGATCAGCCCCGAGGAGGCCAGCAGCCACCCGCAGCGCTCGCTGCTCACCCGCGCCCTCGACGGCCGCGACATCGACCCCGAGTACTCGGTGCGTCAGGTGCTCAAGGGTGACCGGTACCTGATCTGCAGCGACGGGCTCTCCGGCGTGGTCAGCGCGGAGACCATCGCGGAGAGCATGCGCACCATCGCCGACCCGCAGGAGTGCGTGGAGCGCCTGGTGCAGCTCGCCCTGCGCGGCGGCGGCCCGGACAACATCACGGTCGTGGTCGCGGACGCGACGGACGCCGACATCGTCGAGCAGGCCCCGATCGTGGGTGGCGCCGCCGCCCGGGACCGGGGCAACGCCACCCGGGCGGACAGCTCCAGCGCCGCGGCCCGCGCCGCCGCCCTGCAGGCACCCCGTCCGGCGCAGCCCGAGGGCGCCGTGTACGACCGGGAGGACCCGGAGCCGAGCCGGCACCCGGTGCGCACCAGCCTCCTCATGTTGCTGCTGCTCGCCACGCTGGGCGGCGGCTTGTGGCTGGGCTGGCAGTACACCCAGGACCAGTACTACGTGGGCGCCACCGACGGCGGTCAGCTCGCCGTCTTCCAGGGCGTACCGGGACAGATCGCCGGTCTTGATCTGTCCAGCGTCGACCAGACCAGCACCGCCCGCCTCGACGACCTCACCACGGTCGCGCAGGAACGCGTCAAGCAGGGCATCCACGCCGACAGCAAGCCCGACGCGCAGCACCGCCTCGCCGAACTGACCAGCGACGTGCCGACCAACCCCAACCTCAAGCCGATCTGCGCCACCACCGCGCCGACCGAGACCGCGACACCCACGCCGTCCGCCACGCAGAACACCCCGTCGCCCCCGGCGGAGAAGACCACGTCGCCCGCGGCAGGGAAGACCACCCCGCCGGCGGCCGGGAAGGCCTCGGCTCCCGGCCGGACCATCACCCCGTCCACGTCGGCATCCGTGCCCGTGACCACCCCGGACGCTCAGGCCTCCGACCCGACCCCGCCGGTCGTCGACCCGGTCGGGTGCCGGACGGTCGGCTGAGCGCCCGCACACCGAAGTCTGGGGACCCCTTCTTGACCGCGCCCGCCGTACCGGCTGCCACACCCGCCACCACGGGTGAGATGTCGCGTATCCCGGGAATCAAGACCCGGCGCAACGCGGAGCTCGGCCTGCTCGCGTTCGCGATGACCCTGGTCGCCGTGTTCGCGGCGACGGTCGAGGCGAACCAGCTCGGCACGGTCAGCTCCGCGTTCTGGGTGCCGGCGGCACTGCTCGGCCTGCTCTTCTTCGGCCTGCACATGGTGGTGCGGTTCACCGCCCCGTACGCCGATCCGGTCCTGCTGCCGGCGGTGGCGCTGATCAACGGCATCGGCGTGGTGTTCCTGCGCCGCCTCGACCTGGCCAAGGCGATCGCCACCAAGCAGCCCATCCCCGGGGTGTTCGCGCTGACCGGTGGCCGCCAGCTCGCCTGGACGCTCGGCGCGCTGATGCTCGCGGCGATCCTGCTGCTGGTGATCCGCGACCACAAAGTCGTCTCCCGATACGCGTACACGCTCGGCCTGGTCGGCATCGTGCTGGTGATGCTCCCGGCCGTGCTCCCGGCCAGCCTCTCCGAGGTCAACGGCGCGAAGCTGTGGATCAAGCTGGGCGGGTTCTCGATCCAGCCCGGCGAGTTCGCCAAGCTGGCCCTGGTCTCGTTCTTCGCGTACTACCTCGTGCGCAAGCGTGAGGTGCTGTCGCTGGCCAGCCGCCGCTTCGTCGGCATCGACTTCCCGCGCGGTCGCGACCTCGGCCCGGTCGTCACGGTGTGGCTGCTCTCGCTGCTCGTCCTCGTCTTCGAGAAGGACCTGGGCACCGCGCTGCTGTACTTCGGCCTGTTCGTCGTCACGCTGTACGTGGCGACCGAGCGGGCAAGCTGGCTGATCATCGGCCTGGTCATGTTCTTCGGCGGCGTGTACGTGGCGTACCTGCTGGGCGCCGCGATCGGCGGCCCGTTCAAGAACTTCTACGACCGCGCGTCGATCTGGCTCGACCCGTTCAGCACCCAGTTCTACAACCGGCCGGTCGGCGGCAGCTACCAGCTCGTGCAGGGCCTGCTCGGGCTCGGTACGGGCGGGCTGTTCGGGTCCGGGCCGGGCGCCGGGTCGCCGGGCCAGGTGCCCGAGGTGCGTACCGACTTCATCTTCGCGGGTCTCGGCGAGGAGATCGGCCTGTTCGGGCTGTCCGCCCTGCTCGTGGCGTACCTGCTGATCGTGGAGCGGGGGCTGCGTGCGGCGATCGGGGTGCGCGACTCGTTCGGCAAACTGGTCGCGGGCGGTCTCGCGTTCACGCTCGGGTTGCAGATCTTCGTGATCGTCGGCGGCATCACCGGGCTGATCCCACTGACCGGCCAGACCACCCCGTTCCTGTCCGCCGGTGGCTCGTCGCTGATGGCGAACTGGCTGCTGATCGCCATGCTGTTGCGGATCTCGGACGCGGCACGCCGACCCGAGACCGGAGGCGGCCCGGCCGCCCCGGCCGGTGGTGGGCTCATGCAGCCGCCCGCGCAACTGCACGGAGCCATGACGGAGGTGATCAAGCCGTGAACGCACCACTGCGCAAGGCCGGCGTGGTCATCCTCGTCCTGTTCGGGCTGCTGTTCATCAACCTGAACTACGTGCAGGCGTACAAGGCGGACGACTACCGCACCAGCGACTACAACGGCCGGGTCCAGGTCGCCGAGTACGAGCGCCCGCGCGGCGTCATCGAGGTCGGCGGTCAGGCCCTGGCGGAGAGCAAGCCGACCGGGGACACGCTCAAGTACCTGCGCGTCTACCCGAGCAAGCAGGTCGAGGCGTGGGCCCCGGTGGTCGGGTACAAACCGGTCAACGGCGCGGCCACCGGTATCGAGCGCAGCGAGAACGAGCTGCTCGCCGGCACCAGCGACACCCTGTTCGCGGACCGGATCAGCGACATGTTCACGGGCGACAACACCGGCGGCGGCAACGTCGTGCTGAGCCTCAAGACCGATGCGCAGAGCGTGGCGTACCGGGAACTGGTGAACAACAAGCGGGGCGTCGGCAAGGGCGCCGCGGTCGCGATCGACCCGCGTACGGGTGCGATCCAGGCCATGGTGACCATGCCCAGCTTCGACCCGAACCCGCTGACCAGCCACGACAAGAAGGTCGCGCAGGCGGCGTACACCAAGCTCATCAAGGACGCGGATCAGCCGTTGCTGAACCGCGGGCTCAACGAGACGCTGCCGCCGGGCTCGACGTTCAAGACGATCATCTCCGCCGCCGCCCTGCAGAACGGCTACGACGTGGACTCCGAGCTGCCCGCCGGCTCGGTGTACAAGGAGAGCGGCGCGGTGATCCGCAACGCCGAGGACGAGGTCTGCCCGACCGCTCAGGTCACCCTCAAGGAGGCGCTGACCGACAGCTGCAACACCGCGTTCGCGCAGCTCGGCGTCAAGCTGGGCGCCGACAAGGTGAAGCAGACCGCGCAGGCGTTCGGCTTCGAGACCGATGACCTGACCGTGGGCAACCTGAAGGACGGTGGGCTGCCGGTCGCCGCCAGCCACACCGGCAAGATCCAGAACCCGGACGGCAGCACGGACAAGGGTGCCCTCGCCCAGTCCTCCATCGGTCAGCGCGACGTCCGCATGACCACGCTGCAGGGCGCCCTGATCGCCGCGACCGTGGCCAACGGCGGCAAGCAGATGCGGCCGTACCTGGTGCAGCAGCAGCTCGGCCCGGACCGGCGTCCCCTCTACACCGCAAACCCGCAGACCCTGCGCACCCCGATCGACGGCACGGTCGCGGGCAAAATGCAGGAGATGATGGTCAGTGTCGTCGAGAACGGCACCGGCAAGAACGCGCACATCGACGGCATGCGGGTCGGCGGCAAGACCGGCACGGCACAGAACGCCGAAGGGAAGGACCCGCACGGGTGGTTCGTCGGCTTCGCATTCAACGATCAGGGTGAGCCGGTGTCCGCGGTCTGCGTCATGCTGGAGAACGTGCCCGGCGGCCATGCCAGCGCCGAGGCCGCGCGGATCTCCGGGCTCATCATGAAGGCCGCGGCGGGTCGGGGAGGGGACTGACATGATCAGCCCTGGCGTGACCCTGGGTGGCCGGTATCGCCTCGACGAGCGGATCGCAGGCGGCGGCATGGGCGACGTGTGGCGCGGCACCGACGAGGTGCTCGGCCGTACGGTCGCGGTGAAGATCCTGCTGCCCGCACTGCTGGAGGAGCCCGGCTTCGCCGAGCGGTTCCGCGGCGAAGCCCGCACGATGGCCACGATCAACCACCCCGGCGTTGTCGACGTCTACGACTACGGCAGTGACCAGCAGCTGGCGTTCCTGGTCATGGAGTACGTCGAGGGCGACGCCCTGTCCCGGACGCTGAGCCGGGTCGGCCGGCTCACCCCCGGCCGTACGATGGCGCTGGTGGCCCAGGCCGCCGACGCGCTGCAGGCCGCGCACGCCAACGGGATCGTGCACCGTGATGTGAAGCCGGGAAACCTGCTGGTCCGCCCGAACGGCACCCTGGTGCTGACCGATTTCGGCATCGCCCGGTCCGAGCTGGTCGGCCAGCTCACGGTCGCCGGGTCCGTGCTGGGCACGGCGTCCTACATCTCCCCGGAGCAGGCGTCCGGCGGGGTGGCGACCCCGGCGTCCGATGTGTACGCGCTCGGCGTGGTCGCCTACCAGTGCCTGTCCGGTCACCGTCCGTTCGACGGGGCGACCCCGATCGAGATCGCCATGAGGCACGTCCGCGACACCCCGCGGCCGCTGCCGCCGGACATCCCGCCCGCGGTCCGGGCCATAGTCGACCGCGCGTTGGCCAAGGACCCGGCCGCCCGGTGGCCCACCGCTTCGGCGATGGCCGCGGTGGCGCGGCAGGCCGCGTCGTCGCTGACCACCGCGGCGCAGCAGCCGGTACCGAACGGCGTGCCGATCAACCGGCCCCAGTCCGGCAGCCCGGCGATGGCCCGGCCGCAGGCATCCGGCCCGGTCACGAATCGCCCGCACTCCGGAGCGCCGTCGTCGGGGCCGCCCGGGCATCCGATGTCGGGCCAGGCGCGGCCGCCGTACCCGCCGGTGCCCCGGCCCGTATCGGGCAGCCAGGCGCGCGGTGCCGCGTCCGTGCCGCAGGTCAACCCGTACGGGCCGCCGACCGCGCCGCCGGTGCAGCAGCAGCCCGCTGCCCCACAGAGTTCGGGCAGCCGCCAGGTGCTGATCGTGCTTGCGGTGGTGCTCGCCCTGCTCGTCCTGCTGTGCGCGGGGGTCATCTCGTTCCTGCTCAAACAGGGCAACTCGAACTCGTTGGGGGTCGTCGGGCCCCGAGGCGCGGTGATCGCTGAACTGTCGGCAGGGTCGTACCGTGCTATTGAGCAGGTTGGCGGACCGCGCTGCCTGGACCATGCGAGCGAAGGACGACAGACGCTATGACGGCGCAGGCCCGCCTGCTCGGTGGCAGGTACCAGGTCGGCGAGCTGCTCGGATACGGCGGCATGGCCGAGGTCCACCGTGGCCGCGACCTCCGGCTCGGCCGGGACGTGGCGATCAAGATGCTGCGGACGGACCTGGCCCGCGACGCCACGTTCCAGGAGCGGTTCCGGCGTGAGGCGCAGAACGCCGCCGCACTCAACCACCCCGCGATCGTCGCCGTCTACGACACCGGCGAGGAGATCTCCTCGACGGGCGAGAAGCTGCCGTTCATCGTCATGGAGTACGTGAACGGCCGCACGCTCAAGGAGGTGCTGGCCGCCGAGCAGCGGATCCAGCCGCGCCGTGCCCTGGAGATCATCGCGGACATCTGCGCGGCGCTGGAGTTCAGCCACCGGCACGGCATCATCCACCGCGACATCAAGCCCGGCAACGTGATGATGACCCAGAACGGCCAGGTCAAGGTCATGGACTTCGGCATCGCGCGGGCTCTGGCCAGCGGCGCCACCACCATGACCCAGACCAGCGCGGTCATCGGCACGGCCCAGTACCTCTCCCCGGAGCAGGCGCGCGGCGAGTCGGTCGACGCCCGCTCCGATGTGTACGCGGCCGGCTGCGTGCTGTTCGAACTGCTGGTCGGCCACCCCCCGTTCGTCGGGGACAGCCCGGTCAGCGTGGCCTACCAGCACGTACGGGAGGATCCACGCGCCCCGAGCGACATCAACCGTGAGGTGCCGCCGGACGTCGACGCGATCGTGCTCAAGGCGCTGGCCAAGAACCCGCTGAACCGTTACCAGAGCGCGCAGGAGATGCGCGCGGACGCGTTGCGCGCGGTCGCGGGCCGTCCCGTGATGGCCACCCCGGTGATGTCCGAGGCCGAGACGATGGCCATGGGCGGGCAGATGTACCAGCAGTCCGGCCAGACCACCATGACCCGGCCCATCCCGGGTGCGATGCCGCCGCAGGCGCCGCAGCGGCGCGGCTCGTCGTCATTCGTCGTGGCGATCATCGCGGCGCTGGGGATGCTGGCCGCGGTGACGCTGGGCGTCGCGTGGTGGCTCAACCGCGACGCGAACAACGGGACCCCGCAGAAGCAGCCGGTCGCCATGCCGACCCTGGTTGGCCTGTCGCCGTCGAGTGCCCAGAATGCCCTGACCGCGAAGGGGCTCACCGGCATCACCGAAGGGCCAGCGGACACCAGCAACGACTGCGAGAAGGGCAAGGTGAGCAACCAGGACCCGCAGGCCGGAACGATGATCCTGCCGGACCGGACGGGCAGCTACAACGTCTGCACCGGCCCGAAAGCGGTCAGGGTTCCCGATCTGGTGGGTTCGACTCGCGACGCGGCGGCGAAGGAGCTGGAGAGCAGGGGCCTGACACCGGACTTCGTGAGCAAGAGCAGCGACAAGCCGGTGGACACGGTGATTTTCGTGGAGAAGGCCGGTGTGCTGGTTCCTCCGGGTTCGACGATCACGGTGCAGATCTCCAAGGGCAACCTCGTACCCGTGCCGAAGGTCGAGGGGAAGTCCGAGGATGCGGCGCGAGCGGCCCTGGACGCCGTGGGCCTGCTCGGTAGCCGGGTGAACGGTCCTCCGTCGGACACGCCCGGCATCGTCGTCGACCAGAACCCGAAGGCCGGCAAGAAGCTCGCGAAGGGCGAGACGGTCATCCTCACGGTCAGCGTGCCGAACAACACGTCGCCCAGCCCAAGCGATTCCGGGCCACCGAACCCGGGCGGCTCCACGCCGCCGGGCGGCGGTAACGGCGGCGGGGGCGACAACGGCCCGCTCGGCGGACTGCTGGGGCAGTAGCGGCTGACTCGGCGGGCTCAGGCGGCGAACGCCGCCCGGCGGCGGGCCTCCACCTCGGCGGCCAGTTCGGGCGCCCGGTCCCTGGCCTGCGGCAGCCCGCACCTGGCCAGCCAGTTCGCCAGCATCGTGTGCCCGCCTTCGGTGAGCACCGACTCCGGGTGGAACTGCACCCCTTCGATGGGCAGTTCCCGGTGCCGCATCGCCATGACGACGCCGGAATCCGTCCAGCCGGTCACCTCGATCTCGGCGGGGAGCGTCTCGGGCAGCACCGCGAGCGAGTGGTAGCGGGTCGCCGTGAACGGATCGGGCAGCCCGGCCAGCACGCCCTCACCCTTGTGCCGGACCAGCGACGTCTTGCCGTGCAGCAGTTCCGGTGCGCGGGTCACCGTAGCGCCGAACGCCGCCCCGATCGCCTGGTGGCCGAGGCAGACACCGAACAGCGGCACGGTGTCCCCGTACGCCTTGATGACGTCCATCGTGATCCCGGCGCGTTCCGGGGTGCCCGGGCCGGGGGAGAGCAGCACGCCCGCGGCACCGAACCGGCCGACCTCGGCCACGGTGATCTCGTCGTTGCGGCGGACCTCGCACTCGGCGCCCAGTTGGCCGAGGTACTGCACGAGGTTGAAGACGAACGAGTCGTAGTTGTCGATCACGAGGATGCGCACGTCGTCACCGCTTGCTGGGGCTCGGTTCGGGCTGGTTCGAGTGGGTGCTGTATGGGATGTCGTCCGGGCCGAGCCCGGGGTCGTCCGCGCCGGGCACCGCGTTCGGGTCCTGCTGTGCCGGGCCGGTCTGCTCGCTGGAATTCGTGCCGACCTGTACGTCGTCGAACGGCAGCAGCGGGGTCGCCCACGGGAACACGAAATACCACAGCAGCAGCCCGACCGCCGCGGTCAGCGCGACCGAGCCGGTGAGCTTGGCCCACAGGCCACCGGGGAGCTTGCGCCAGATCCAGGCGTACACGGCTACTCCGCCTTGAACTTGATCTCGGCCGGCTTGCCGGCGTCGGCCAGCGCCGGATCGCGTTTGGTCGCGGAGACCAGCTCCGCGTGCACGATCAGCCGCTGATAGTTGTTGAACTTCGGGTTGCACGTGGTCAGTGTCAGCAGCGCCTTGGTGGGCTTCACTCCGGGTTTGTCCGGCACCGGCGCCACCACCTCGACCGCCGAGGGTTTGACGATCTCCTGGTTCGTGACCCGGTACAGGAACCAGTCCGTACGGGTCTCGACGCCGATCACGTCGCCCTTCTTCAGCTCGTCCAGCCGCCAGAAGATCTTCTGGATGCGGTGGCCGGCGACCGAGAAGTTGCCCACCTTGCCGGGTAGCGCGGTGTCCGGGTAGTGCCCCGGCGCGTAGCGGATGTCCTGCGGCCGTACGCCGTTGACGACCACCCACTCCTTGTCGAGCTTGGGGATGTAGAGGCGGCCGATCAGGTTCTTACCGGGGGCGGCAGGGGCGTTCTTGGCCGGTCCCGTGCTGGGTGCGACGGTCGGGTCGGCCCACTGCTGGTCCAGCTCGCTGCCGAGGGTGCTCTGCTCGGCGTCCACTTCGGCCGAGTTGCCGAACACCTCGTACCCGGCGAACAGCAGCACGACCACCCCGAAGGTGATCATCAGCTCGCCCGAGACGCGGACCGCCGAGCGGATCCGGGTCGCGAGCGTGGGCCGGGTCAGCTCCGAGTAGACGCTCTTGTACCCGTCCTGCGTCTGCTCGGGGCGAAGCTGGACGACCTTCTCGCCGCGGCGTTGCTTGCCGTCCTCCGCGTCCGCTCCGCCGTTGCCTGCCCCGGCGCTCAACGCGGCGGCCGCGGGCACGGAGGCCGCGCCGACCGCGACGTCGCCCGCGGCGGAGGCGGCGCGCGGCGTCACGGCCGCGGCGGCCTGGCCCGGTGGCGGGCCGGCCATCGCGGCGGCCGGGCTCACCGGTGGAAGCGGGCCGGTCGGGGAATCGAACGTACGCATGGCCGCGGTCGCCATGGGGTCGGGGGTCCGGGGCGCGGCGCCGAACCCGGGTGGCGTCCCCAGCCGGAGGCCGTTCGGTGGCTGTGGCGTGCCCGTGGAATAGCGGCGCGGAGGTTCGGCGTCGAGGCTGTCGGACGGCGACACCGGGGCCGCCGCGGCGCTGCCGCGCGCAGGCGGCCGCGGCGAGACGTCCCCCGGCTGGGGGTGCGGTGGGCCGTCCCCCGATCGGTACGTCCCGGCTTGCGGTGCGGGCACGGCGGCCGCGCCGGCAGCCGGGTGGGCGCTCCGCATGCCCGGCACCGAAGCGCGTGCCGACGGCGGCTCGGGCTGAGTGGCGTCGGCGGGCCGCGGCGAGCCGTGCGCCAGGTCCAGAGCAGGGGCGGGGGAGATCGTGCCGCCGAGACCGACCAGGGGATCCAGGGGGCCGCCGGGCACCCCGCCCGGCGCGGCGTCGGTGACCCGCGGAATGTACGCCGTGTGCGCATCGCCGTCTGGCGCGCGGTGCCGGCCGGTGTTCGGGGAACCCTCCGGGTGGTCCGGTGGGTTCATCACTCGGCAACCCGCGCGGATCGGAGGTCACTCGACCCGTCGTACGCCCGCACTGTCACGTTCCCTTCGACGGTTTCCTGATAGCCGAGGCCGAAGTCGGCGACCGCATCGCGGAATTGTTGGACACCTTCCGCCGACTCCAACGCCCGATGGAGCGCTGTGGGTTCGCCGATCGCCGTGATCTTGAACGGTGGTGAGAACACCTGGCCGTGGAGCAGCAGCGTGTTGCCGACACAGCGTACCGCGCTGGTGGAGATCACACGGACATTCATGATCGACATTGCCTCCGCCCCACCTGCCCAGAGTGCGTTGACGACCGCCTGGACGTCACCCTGGTGCACGACGAGATCGTCGTTGTCCGGGGCGGTCGGGCTGCTCCCGGGGCTGCGCCGGGGGGAGTCGTTGAGCACGACGGTGAGGCCGGGGCCGCGTACCGCGGTGAAGCCGGCCGCGGAACGCCGCGAGTCGGCGAGCTGCCTCGCCTGCTTGACCGGCTCGTCCACCTCGGCGAGCTGGCCGGCGTTCTGGTCGACCTCCGCGCGCAACGTCGCGGCCTGCCGTTCCCGCCCGGCCAGCCGCTCCCGCTTGTCCGAGATGAGCTGGGCGAGCTGCGGGCGCCGGTCGTCGCGCAGCGCGGTGCCGTCCGCGGTCGTGGCCGAGGTGGTGAACAACAGGCCGGCGGCGAGCGCGATCAGCGGCACGCCCACGGACCAGCCGCGCTGGCGCTGACCGGCCCGGCGAGGCCGGAAGCCGCGAACCGCCCGCCGCAGGACGAGCCGCCACGAGGGGGTGCCCGTGGTGTACTCCACGTCGTTCTCCTCCTCCCGATCGCCCTTTGACCGCTTCGTACGCGCCCGCCGGGGCATCTTTGTGCCCCGGCGGGTGCCTGCACTCACACCGACTTGACTACGCTAACTGCCGAACACTATTCGCCACGGGCAGCGTTCGGGGTCCCCCGAGCCGCTCAGAGGTGGGTTGTTCGCCACTTGTTGCCCTCAGGAGACCACCGTGCCGAAGTCACAGGTTCGCAAGAAGAAGGTTTACACCCCGCCGACGGACATCCGCCCGTCAGCGACGGCGCAGTCCAAGAAGCCGAGCCCGGTGTGGCTACCGGCCAGCGCGGTCATCCTCATCGTCGTCGGGATCGCCTGGCTGGTGGTCTACTACCTGTCCGAGCAGCAGTACCCGGTAGCGGCGTGGGGTTACTGGAACCTGGCCATCGGGTTCGGCTGCATGGTGGCGTCGCTCGGCATCCTGTCCCGCTGGCGCTGAGCCGCGGGGGCCGAGGCCCACGACGCCCGGATCGGGGGCCCGGCGCGATGAGCCGTACCTGCCCGATTTGATCGACTGCGCACCCCGGCGTCACGCTCGGGGTGCGCTTTCGCGCTGAGGGAATGCGGGTCCGCCTGGATGCAAAAGCATTACTCGTGGGTAACATAGGGCGGCTCCAGCAAGCCGCACCGAGGAGGGCACAACGCAGATGGGCGCAGTCCAGATCGTCGCCACCGTCCTGGCGGCCGCCATCACCGTGGTCGCCGTCTCCCTCGCCGTCCGTGCGGTGCTGAAGATGACCGCCGTCATCCGCCTCGGCCAGCCAGACCCGGGCCGCTTCGACAGCAAGGGCACCCGCACGGTGACCATGCTGAAGGAGACCGCCGGGCACACCCGGATGTTCAAGTGGGGCGTGGTCGGCGCGGCCCACTGGTTCGTGATGGTGGCGTTCATCGTCCTGTCGCTGCTCGTGCTCGAGGCGTACTTCGAGGTGGTCGACCCCGACCTCGGGCTGCCGCTGATCGGCGAGACCGCGTGGTTCGGGCTGATCACCGAGATCATCGGCGTGCTGGGTTCGGTCGGCATCGTCGTGCTGATCGCCATCCGGCTGCGCAACCGGCCCGGCCGCGGCCGTGGCCTGTCCCGGTTCACCGGCTCGACCATGTGGCAGGGCTACTTCGTCGAGTGGATCATCGTCGCGGTCCTGATCTGCGGCTTCCTCATCCGTGGGTTCAAGGCGGCCACCGGCCACCTGGAGTTCCCCGTCTGGGCCGCCCCGGTCAGCCACGCCATCGGCGGGATCCTGCCGCACTGGGAGGCCGGCGCCACGGTCGTCGCGTGCGTGAAGATCTGCATCTCGATGACCTGGCTCATCGTCATCTCGCTCAACGTCACGATGGGTGTCGCCTGGCACCGCTTCCTGGCGTTCTTCAACATCTTCTTCAAGCGCTCGCCGGACAAGCCCGCCGGCTCGGGCCTGGGCGCGCTCAAGCCGATGACCAGCGCGGGCAAGCCGCTGGACTTCGAGGAGGCGGACCCGGAGAAGGACCAGTTCGGCGTCGCGCACGTCGAGCAGTTCACCTGGAAGGGCCTGCTCGACTTCTCCACCTGCACCGAGTGCGGCCGCTGCCAGTCGCAGTGCCCCGCCTGGAACACCGGCAAGCCGCTGTCGCCGAAGCTGCTCGTGCTGTCGCTGCGCGAGCACGCGTACGCCAAGGCGCCGTACCTGCTGGCGGGTGGCGGCAAGGACCTGACCGGCGAGGAGAAGGCCACCGAGGACCAGCTCAAGGGCGTCGACGTGCTGGCGATGGCCGAGTCCGAGCGACCGCTGATCGGCGGCGTCGACGAGCAGGGGATCATCGACCCGGACGTGCTGTGGTCGTGCACCACGTGCGGCGCCTGCGTCGAGCAGTGCCCGGTGGACATCGAGCATGTCGACCACATCGTCGACATGCGCCGCTACCAGGTGCTCATCGAGTCGAGCTTCCCGTCCGAGGCCGGCGTCATGCTGCGCAACCTGGAGAACAAGGGCAACCCGTGGGGCGCGCCGCAGAACACCCGCGAGGACTGGACCAAGGGCCTGGACTTCGAGGTGCCCCGGGTCGGCGAGGTGGAAGACTTCGAGTACCTGTTCTGGGTCGGGTGCGCGGGCGCGTTCGAGGACCGGGCCAAGAAGACCACCCGGGCCGTGGCGACGCTGCTGCACGAGGCCGGCGTGAACTACGCGATCCTCGGCGAGGGCGAGACCTGCTCCGGTGACCCGGCCCGGCGCATCGGCAACGAGTTCGTCTTCCAGATGCTCGCCCAGCAGAACGTGGAGACGCTCAACGAGGCGTTCGGCGACCGGCCGACGAAGAAGATCGTCGCCACCTGCCCGCACTGCTTCAACACCCTGGGCAACGAGTACGAGCAGGTCGGCGGCAAGTTCGAGGTGGTGCACCACACCCAGCTGCTGGCGCACCTGGTCGCCGAGGGCAAGCTCACCCCGGTCCAGCCGGTCGACGGCGGTGTCACGTACCACGACCCGTGCTACCTGGGGCGGCACAACCGGGTCTTCGAGGCTCCGCGCGAGGTGCTCGGCACCGCCATTGCGGGCGGGCTCACCGAGATGCCGCGCAACTCGGAACGCTCCTTCTGCTGCGGCGCCGGCGGCGCCCGCATGTGGATGGAGGAGAAGATCGGCAAGCGGATCAACGTGGAGCGCACCGAGGAGGCCCTGGCCACCGGTGCCAAGACGATCGCCGTGGGCTGCCCGTTCTGCTACACGATGATCGGCGACGGGGTCACCGGAAAGGGCGAACAGGACAACGTCGAGGTCGTCGACGTCGCCTCGGTGCTGCTGCGTTCGATCAAGGGTGACAATTCACCGGCGTAGGCCTTCACGGTCCGTGGCCGCGGTCCGGCACAATGAGGGCCGAGGTGAGAACGGATCATGGACGGGCTGTTCCTGACCGCGGCGCTCCCGCTGGTGGCCTTCGCGCTGCTCACGGTGGGCAACGCGTTCTTCGTGGCGGCCGAGTTCGGGCTCGTCACGGTCGACCGGGTCGAGATCGGCCAGCGCGCCGACGCCGGTGACCGGCACGCCCGTACGGTCCGGCGGGCGCTGCAGGAGCTGTCGTTCCAGCTCTCCGGCGCCCAGCTCGGAATCACGATCACCGCGCTGCTCACCGGCTACCTCGCCGAGCCCGCCCTGTCGAAACTGTTCGTGCCGCTGATCGAGCCGCTCGCCGGGAACGCCACAGCCGGCGTCTCGCACGTGCTGGCGCTCGTCGTGGCGACGCTGCTGTCGATGCTGTTCGGGGAGCTCGTACCGAAGAATGTCGCCCTGGCCCGGCCCATGGGCGTCGCGCTGGCGACCGCCGGGCCGCTGCGCCGCTTCTCCCGGCTGCTCACCTGGGTGATTGCCGCACTGAACGGCTCCGCGAACTGGCTGGTCCGCCGCATGGGCATCGAGCCGCAGGAGGAACTGGCCAGCGCCCGCTCCCCCGAGGAACTGGGCCTGCTCGCCGCGATCAGCGCCCGGGCAGGTGCGCTGCCGACCGAGACCGCGACGCTGCTGCGCCGCACGATCCGCTTCGGCGAGAAGCGGGCCGCCAAGGCGATGACCCCCCGCGTCGACGTCGTCGCACTCAAGACCGACGCCAGCGTCGCCGACCTCATCGAGCTGGCCCGGGAGACCGGCCACACCCGCTTTCCCGTGTACGAGAACACCCTGGACATCGTCATGGGGGTGGCCGGGGTGCCGGACGCGCTCGGCGTGCCCCCCGAGGACCGCGCCACCACGCCGGTCTCCACCGTGGCCCGCGAGCCGGTGTACGTCCCGGAGAGCCTCGATCTCGACAAGGTGCTGGCCGCGCTGCGCGCCGCGGACTCCGACCTGGCCATCGTCGTCGACGAGTACGGGGGCACGGACGGCGTGGTCACGGTCGAGGACCTCATCGAGGAGTTGGTCGGCAACATCGCCGACGAGTACGACACGGACGAGGACGGCCTGACCGAGACGGGCAGCGCCGAGCTGACCGCCCCGGGCGGGGAGCGGACGTTGCTGGTCGACGGGCTGCTGCGCGAGGACGAGGTGGCCGAGCAGACCGGTTTCGCGCTGCCCGAGGGCCCGTACGAGACGTTGGCCGGGTTCCTGCTGGCCCGGCTCGGCCACATCCCGGTGGTCGGCGAGTCCCTGGTGTACGAGGGCTGGGAGTTCACCGTCATGGAGGTCGACCGGCACCGCATCGAGCAGGTCCGCGTGGTCGCCCCGCCGGAGCCCGACGATGAGTGAGCTGTTCGTGGCGGTCCTGCTGCTGCTGGGCAACGCCACGTTCGTGGGCGGGGAGTTCGCGCTGATCGCCTCGCGGCGTACCGCTCTGGAGCCGCTGGCCGCCACCAGCAAGCGGGCCCGGTGGGCGCTGTCCGCGATGAACCAGATCCCGCTGATGATCGCCGGGGCGCAGCTCGGCATCACGATCTGCTCGCTGGGGCTGGGCGCGATCGCCGAGCCGGCACTCGCGCACCTGCTGGAGGTGCCGTTCGCGGCGCTCGGGTTCCCCGAGGATGCGGTGCACCCGGTCGCGTTCGTCATCGCCCTGGCGGTGGTGGTCTTCCTGCACACCGTGGTCGGCGAGATGGTGCCGAAGAACATCACGCTGGCCGGCCCGGAGCGTTCCGCGCTGTGGCTGGGGCCGTACATGCTGGCGTTCTGTGTGGCCACCAAGCCGTTGCTGACCGCGATGCGCTGGGCCGCGCGGACCGTCCTCTCCCTGTGGAAGATTGAGGCGACCGACGCGGTGAAGACCGTGTTCACCGCCGAGGAGCTGGCCGGGATGGTCACCCAGGCGCGCAGCGAGGGCCTGCTCGGCTCGGAGCAGTACGCCCGCATCCACGCCGCACTCGGGCTGGCCGACCGGACCGCGGGCGACGCGCTGCGGCCCTGGGGGAAGACCACGACCGTGCCGGACGACGTCACTCCCGCGACGCTGGAGGCGCTGTCCACCCAGAGCGGCCGGTCCCGGTTCCCGGTGGTGCAGCGCGGCAGCCGGCGGGTGCTCGGCTTCGTCCACGTCAAGGATCTGCTCGGCGAGGACGGGGCGCAGCGGCACGAGCCTGTCCCCGCGTCGATCATCCGCCCGCTCGCCGTGGTGCCGCCGGACCGTTCGCTGGCCGACCTTCTGCTCGCGATGCGCCGCGACCGCCTGCACATTCTGCTGGTCGGTGACGGCCGGGTGCCGCTCGGCGTGATCACTCTGGACGACGTTCTGCACGCCGTGGTGGGAGAACCCGCCGTTCGGCCGACCGCGTAGGGGTAGTTCGCCGGTCATCGCCCTTCGGGTCGGGGGTGCGTGTGGCGCGGGACGGGCGCATCCGGACAATAGGGGAATGCCTGACAACCGACGGCTGAGCCGGCTGAGCGTGCGCTCGTGGCCCTCGCCGCGCTCGGTGCGCTCGCGCACGCGGAGCCGACGCCTCGGCCCGCTGGGCGCCATCGCCGCCGCCGGCATCCTCGCCGCCGGCCTGCTCGGAGCCGGCCACCTTGCGACCCGACCGGACCCGGCCCCGCACGCGGCGGCGCAGCCCGCGTTCGCGGTGGTGCCCCCGCCCGCCCGCGGCGTACTGCCGCTGGGCGAGCCCGCGCCGCCGTCCAGCCGTACCGCAGACATCCGAGTGGGCACGGAGCCGGTCTCCCTGCGGTACACGTTCGACGCCGGGGTGGATCAGCCCATCACCGACGCCAACGGCGGCCACGAGCTGCGCGCACTCGGCCAGAACGGCGGCCTGCTGACCCTCGTCCCGCAGGGTACGGGCCTGGCGGTCGCGTTCCCGCAGCGCTGCCAGCTCCCCCGCGAGCGTGACTGCCCCCGGGCCATCCTGGAGGGCGATCGCGACGACGAGCTGAACCCCGGCACCCGGCCGATGCGCTACGGCGCCTCGATCCTCATGACCCGTGCCGACCTCGCGGACGGCGCGAACGTGGTCCAGAAGGGGTACTCCGTCGGGGGGGTCAGCCAGTTCAAGCTCCAGGTGGACCACGAGCAGGGGCATCCCAGCTGCGTGATGGCCAGCCAGACGCACATCTACCGGGCGGAGCCGGCCCTCGACGTCGCCGACGGCACGTGGCACCACCTCATGTGCGTACGTTCCGCCGAGAGCCTCGCCATCGTCGTGGACGGCACGGAACGCGCGGCCGTGGACGTCCCGCACACCCTGTCGATCGCCAACGCGGAACCGCTGCGCGTCGGCGGCAAGGGCCCGAACAAGGGCAACGACCAGTACGCCGGGCAGATCGACGACGTGTTCCTCGAAATCCCCTGATCGGGGATCCCCCGCGCCCTGATCGACGTCAGGGGCGCGGGGTGGGCCAGGTGCGCCAGTTGTGCGAGCTGCGGCTCGGCGTGGGGCCGCGCTGGCCCTGGTAGCGGGAGCCGTACACCGCCGAACCGTACGGGTGCTCGGCGGGCGACGACAGCCGGAAGATGCAGAGCTGGCCGATCTTCATGCCCGGCCAGAGCTTGATGGGCAGGTTCGCCACGTTGGACAGTTCCAGCGTCACGTGCCCCGAGAACCCCGGGTCGATGAAGCCCGCGGTCGAATGCGTCAGCAGTCCCAGGCGCCCGAGGCTGGACTTGCCCTCCAGGCGCCCCGCGAGCTGGTCGCCCAGCGTGATGACCTCGAGCGTCGACGCGAGCACGAACTCGCCCGGGTGCAGGACGAACGCCTCACCGTCGGCAACCTCGACCTGCGCGGTGAGGTCGTCCTGCTGCTCGGCCGGGTCGATGTGCGTGTACAGGTGGTTGTTGAACACCCGGAAGAACCGGTCCAGCCGCACATCGATGCTGGACGGCTGCATCAGCGCCGGCTCGAACGGCTCCAGGGCCAGATCGCCCGACTTGATCTCGGAGACCAGGTCACGGTCGGAGAGCAGCATCGCCACACTGTACGGCCTGCCCGAACGAGTACAATCAGTGGCTCCGTCGAACGTATGTTCGATATCATGTCCCCATGGCATCCTGGTCCCAATTCGCCGCCTCCGAGCCCCGGCTCGCCGCCGCCGTTCGCGCGCTCCTGCTGCAGTACGGCCCCGGCATGGGCTACCTGGCGACCGTCCGCCCCGACGGCGGTCCCCGCCTGCACCCGGTCTCACCGGTCATCACCGACGAGGGGCTGTACTGCTTCGTCGTCGACTCCCCGAAGCGCCGTGACCTTGAGCGCGACGGGCGCTACGCGCTGCACTCGTACCCGCCGGAGGACTCCGACGACGAGGCCTACCTGACGGGCGTCGCCGTCCCGGTACTCGATCCTCTGGTGATCGACCGTCTGGCGGTCGCGCAGCACGCCTCCCCGTTGGTCGAGTGGCGCCTCTTCGAACTGCTGATCGAGGTCGCCATGGTCCGCCGCCACGGCCCGGTGGGTGCGGTCCCGCCGACCGCGGCCCCGCGCCTGCGCATGCTCACCCAGACGTGGCGCGACCCGGCCACCGGGTTATCCCGGCCGCTGGCGGGCGTGCGGTGAGGCGGTCGCGCCACTCGTGCCCGGTATCGGGTACAGTGGGGCGGCCCGCGGGTGTAGTTCAATGGCAGAACATCAGCTTCCCAAGCTGACAGTGCGGGTTCGATTCCCGTCACCCGCTCCACGACAAAGGCCCTGGCAGGGACACATCCCAGCCAGGGCCTTCATCATGCCGGCACTCTCGCCACGGTCGCGGGCCATCCACGGGCCACTAACGTCCCTGGCCAGTGCGTCGCCCGGAGCGCTGGGGACCCCGGTCCGCGTCGACGTCCTGGCGGTGCAGCGCCGTCACCTCACCCCAGCGCGGGCAACCAAAAGTCGCCACCAGCACCAACGCCCGGAACCGCGGCTCCATCGCGTCGGCCAGCGCGACGACCTGGGCGAGGCTGAGCACCGGCCGCTCGGCCGCCTTCTCCTGATCCGGCCCCCGGGATCCGGCACGGATTACGGCGCAGCAGCTCGTCAGCCGATGTGCGGTCGTACGGATGACGCCTTCCGGTCGCCGGGCAGAATGGAAGCATGGCAGACGCAGGCGGGGTCGCACGGCAGCAACCGATGTATGTCGTCCTTCGCGAGGTCGCCGAAGGGTCGTGGCTGCTGGTCGGCGAAGTCGCCCGGCGCCCGGGTCTGCCGGCTCGGCGTGGCCGTGCGCAGGCTGCGGCAGACGCGCTGGGGCGTCCGCCGATGGAGGGCGAACGGCTTGCCGTCATTCCGCGGAGCGAGTGGCGCGTCGGTCTCGATTGGTGAGCGCCGAACCGAACCAACAGCGTCCGGATCTAGCCGCGATCCGGGCGGCGTCCCGCCAGGGCCTCCGTGGTTCTCGGGTGCTGAAACAGGCTTGCGTGCCGTTGGCGCGCCTCGGCGGCCGTCCCCGCCGCTACATCAGCCCGTCTTGGTGAAGTAGCTGGCTACGGTGAAGTGGATCTCGGCGTAATCCTCGCTGCCCTTTTCGTGGTTGTCTACGCGCAGCATCTTGTTCACGCTGGTGTTCGGAGGCACCTCGAAGGACATGCTGGCCGTGCCGTCGTGGTCGTCGTTGGGGCAGTCCCACATCTCGTAGAGATCGGCCTTGGCGTTGATTTTGACCCAGCCGGGTCGGTCGGCGATTCGGGACGCATCCATGTGGAGTTCGACGTACACCTCGTCGCCCTGGCACCACGACCAGGCGGCCCATTGCTTGGGGACAGTGTCCAGCAGGCGAAGCGTCTCAACATGCATGTCATAGTTGTCGATGTCATCGTGGTGCCTCTCGTCGTCCTTGATGTGCACCCAGCCGTTGATGGTGACGTCGTGGAAGTCGTTGATTGGCGCGGCGGATGCGGCGGACGGTGCGCCAAGAAGGCTCACAACGGCGGCAAGGACGAGTCCCGCCCGGACTGACAAGCGTCTCATTTGTGCACGAACCCTTCTTGGGAAAGCAAATTCCAAGATCATTTTGACCTTTGTGCCGGGCGACGCCGAGCCCGAAGGGGCGGCTGTCGGGGCAGCATTGCCTGCCTAAATCAGAGAGCCGCCAGCAATGGCAGTCGGACATGTGGACCAGTGCGGGTTCGACTCCTGTCACCCCGCTCCACGACAAGGACCCGGGTTGAGCCGGGGTGTCGCTACAAAACCCCGACGGCAGCGCCCGCACCCCGCACCATCGGGATCCGACGTCCACGGGACCTCTCGCGGCGGCGAGCCGTACACAGTCGACCGGGAATCGGTCACGAGGTTTTGTCGCGGTACGCCGTTCCCTCGTACGTCAGCGAGCCGTCGCGGTGCACAAGTCCTCGCCCGAAGTGGTTCTCGTCATCGCCCGACGCGGCGGCGGGGCCGACGGCCGCTCCGATGAGCCCCAGTGACTTCATGCCGACCAACTGCGTGAGCGCTGCCTCGGTCAGCTTGCGCGTGGCCGCGTTGTCGAGGAAACGCTCGTCGTCGGCCGACCCGACGTTCCAGCTGTGGATGAAGACCGGGATGTTCTGCCCGATCCGCGCGTTGACCAGGGCGTTGGTGCGCTGGAGATGCCACGCCATGGTGGGGATCCGGCGGGCGCACACGTCGTCGCTGATGTCGCGGTGGCACAGCTGCTCGGACCAGCCGAACGCATCGGGCCGGGGGATCGTGCCGGCGGCCACCAGCGCCCAATCCGGGTTGTTGATGGTGGGCGACGCCACAAACGTGTAGTTGGCCGGCGCGATGGCCTTCAGCGCTTGGATCTCACGGTTCCAAGTATCGACGTAGTCCTGTGTGCCCATGCTGCCGCCGGTGAACTCCAGGTACACCTTCGCGTCGCCGAACTTCTGCTTGGTCAGCTCGATCCAGCGCTTTGCCGCCGTGTCGGTCGCGCTGGTGGGCAGTGAGATGCTCAGGTACGGCGTTGCGCCCGTGCGCTGGATGGCCGAGAGGACGCCGTTGATCGACTGGTCCGTGGAGTTCCAGCCGGTGTTGACGACAAGGACCGGCACGCCGATGGTCTTGAGCGCATCCTGGGCGATGGTGTTGCCGACGAAGTCGTTGACGTTCCCCACGGCCGCACCGAAGTACGGCGTCCGGGCCGTGGCGGCCACGGCCTGCCGGGGGGCGTCGATCGGGTCGGTGACGCTCAGTGCTCCCAGGCCGGTGACCAGCATCCCGGCCAGGATGAAACGGCCCGCCGCGCGCCGAACTACGGACGCCCCCGCGGCGCCGGATCGCATCTGCATGAGTGGTGGCCCCTTCAGAGATCAGGTGAATCCCGTGCCAGGCATCGTCGCAGTCGCCGCGCGGCGCGCGCCTGCACGATGGGGCAACCAAGTGGACCTTGACGACGGCACTGCCAGGTTGGAACCGCGCGCCGCTGTGTTACGTCCCCAGGGTTCCACGAGGTTGTTCCCGTAGACGGCGTCCCGCCGTGCCGCCCGATACCGCGGACTGAGGGGTGCAGGCCGACGCGCCCTGACGTCGTGTGCGGGGCGGCGGCACAATGTTGGTGAGGAGGTTGGCGATGAACGATCACCGCGCACCCGACGAGGAATTCTCCGACCAGGAGATGGCATTCCTGAGGCATGCCCAGTTCGGTGAGCTGCCACCTCGGGTGCGGCCCGATCAGCAGGTCGAGCTGACCGAGACCGACGCTCCCCCGGCTGCCCCGGAGCCGCACTGGATTTGGGTTCCCCAGGGCTGAGCGGAGGTCCAGGTCGGCGACGCCCGCGTCGTTCCTGACTCAGGTGGGCTGTTGATCGGCCGATGGAGTTGCCATGTCGTTGCGCCGCCTCCCGCCGCTGTACGTCCTCGCGACTGCGGTCGCTCTCCTCGCGGCGTGCGATCCCGGCACGTCCGACAAGGCGGGAGACGCGGTAACTCCTGCTCGGGTGACCTACACCTGCTGTTCGGCCAAGGACGTCGACCCGCCCTACCGGCCGGGCCAGACGATGTCCGTTCATTGGAAAGCCGCGCCGCCGGACGGTCCATCAGCCGGCGCGCCGCAGGTCGAGCTCACGGCACGGCTGACCGGGCCGTACGCATCGGTGGACGGGCTGAAGGCCGCGACGGAGGATCTGCAAGGCGCGGCCGGGGATGTCACGTTCACCGCCCCGGCGATTCGGCCATCCGGTACGCCCGGTGAGCAACCGGTCAGCACCATTCTGATCGACGCCGATGCCCGACCGGGGTACTACGACCTGATCACGTCCGTGAAGCAGGGCGGAACGAGCAACAGCGGGGCTTCCGTCATCCAGGTGGTGTCCAACGGCTGACCCCCGGAACAACAGCGTTCAGGCGCTGGAGTAGCCCGCGTCTGCCCACAGGCTCTCGGGACCGTATGTGGAGAAGTCCCGTACGTTCGCAAATGGGGTGGTCGACGCTCGCGGTCGCGCAGGCGTACCCGGAGGCTGAGGTGTGGGGTTTCGACACCGACCGGCGTCGGTCGCCGAGGCCGGCGCGGAGGACCGGGAAGGGCCCGGCCCTCCGCTGAGGATCAGGCCAGGACTCGCACCGTTCCGGAGTAGACCGTGAGCGACCAGGTGCAGTCCACCCACGTGTCGATGTCGAAGTAGCCGCTGCGCGCGCCCTGGTGTCCGTTCAGGGTCAGGGTTCCGGTGGGCCTGTTCGACCCGACGGACTCGTAGCCGAACGAGTCGCCGTTCCAATGCAGGTACATGTACCCGCCGGCGGGGCACTGGTACGAGACGACGGCGCGGAAGTCGGCGGTGGGAATGTTGATGCGCGGGCCCTGCCACGTCTGGTCGGTGGACGTGTAGATCACGAGGCGGCGGGGCACCCGGTGCAGGACGGCGACGGCGTCGAGGCGGGTGATCGCCGCCCGGGTGGACGTGCCGAGGTACATGGCCCGCCACGTTCCGGTGTACCGCGCGGTGGTTCGCTTGCTGAAGTAGCCGCGGTCGTCCGAGTCGGCGTAGCCGGCGGCGGCCCAGGCGTTCTCCGTCGACCGGCGGAACCAGAAGAAGACCCGTGAGCGGTTGCCGGTGGCGCCGAGCCACACCCGGCCGGACAGCGTCAGTGCCGCGCCCTGGTCGGCGGGCTCCGGGGCCGCGTTGAAGGTCATCTGTACGGGTGCGGGCGCGGGGGCGGCGAAGGCTGCCGGACCGGCCATGCCGATGAGTGAGACGGCCGCCGTCACGGCGCTGAACCATCGGAGTGTTTTCCGGTACATCGGGACGGATGCCTTTCGGGTCGGCGGGGTTGTCATTCCTGACAACGCCGACGGTGTGGCGAGTGTCGCCCTTATTGTCCGATTACGACAGAAACCACCGATTCAGGATCGGCCGTCCGGGGCGCGGTGATCGTACGATGGCCAGCATCCGCCGCCGGTGAGAGGAACCGCCGTGTATCTGATGATCTCCACCTATCTCGCCCCGCTCGACGAGATCGACCAGGCCCGGACCGATCACTTGACGTTCCTCGACGAGTTGAGTGATTCCGGTGTCCTCGTCTCGTCGGGTCGGCAGGATCCGCCCACCGGCGGCGTGGTCCTGCTGGACGCGGCGTCCGCGGAGCAGGCTCGCGACCTGATGGCGAACGACCCGTACGTGCGGCGCGGGCTGGCCCGGTACGAACCGGTCGGCTGGCAGCCGACCCGCGGTGTGCTGGCCGACTGGAAGGGCTGACCGCGTTCTACCCGGCATCCAGGTCCGCGTCGGTCAACATGCTGCGGAGGTTCAGCTCGGCCGCGGAGGCGGGGTCGCATTCGGCGACGATCGCCGCCGTACCGATGATCTTGGCGCCGCGGGCGGCGGCGAGCGCGTGCACGGCCCTGGCCTGTGCTCCGGTGGCGACCCAGTCGTCCACGACGAGCACCCGGTCGGCTGGGCCGAGAAGCCGGGTACGCAGCCCGAGCCGTTGCCGCGCGTCGCGGTGGTCGGCGGGCACCTCGGCCCAGGTCATCGGTTCGGCGATGGGTAGTCGTACGCCCTCGCGGTAGACCTCCACGAACCCGGCCCCGACCGCCCGCGCCACCAGAGGACCGACGAGGAAGCCGGTGACCTCCGGGGCGAGGACGACCGTGGGCTCCGCGCCGGGGAACAAGCCGGCCAGGGCCGGACCGAGGCCGTCCAGGATCGTGGGATCACGCCACCAGCCGGACCGATCACTCACCAGGTACTCGCTGCCGGCGCCCGGATCGGTCCACCGGAACGCGGCACGCAGCAGATTGCGCAGGTCGGTCGGCACGCGGACATCCTGTCACCGAGGCGCGGACGGGATGGCTCGACCGGGCGGCACCGGGCGCAACGTGCACCGACTCCGGGTCAAGGTGGTGCAGTCGCTCGCGTCGATCAGGCATGCTGTTCGGCGAAGCCATGCCTATTCTCCCGGCGGGCAGACGCTCGCTCAGCCCTGGTTCCCGCGCCGGCCTCGGCGCGGCTCTCGTGCTGCTTGCCGTCGTGTCGGCGGTCGAACTCGCGGACGGCGGCGACGTGAACTTCGTCGGCCTGCTGGCGGCCGTGCCGTTCCTGGCCGCGGTGTTCGCCTCGTGGCAGATCGTTCTCGGCGCGGGCGCGTTGGCCGCGGTGGTCGGCACGGCTTTCGCCGGGTCGCACGGGCGGTTCGACATGGTGGGCATGGTCAACGTGCTCGGGGTGATGCTGGCGACCGGGATCGCGGCGAGCGTGGCCACGATCCGGCAGCGCCAGGCGGACCGGATCGCGGAGCTGCTGCGGCTCGCGGCGGTCGCGCAGCAGGCGGTGCTGCGGCCGATCGGTCCGCAGGTCGGCTCGCTCGCGGTGGCGGGCCGCTACATCTCGGCGTCGGCAGCCGCCGACATCGGCGGCGACCTCTACGAAGCCCTGGACACCCCGTACGGGGTGCGGATCATCATCGGCGACGTGCGGGGCAAGGGCCTAGACGCGGTGCGCCTGGCCAGCATCGTCCTGGGCTCGTACCGGCACGTGGCGTACGAGCGGGCGGACCTGCGCGCGATCGTCGCGGATCTGGACCGGGCGGTGGCCCGCAGCGTGGGCGACGAGGATTTCGTCACCGCGGCGCTGGTCGAGGAGCGGGGCGGGACGTTGACGATCGTCAACTGTGGACACCCGGCGCCGTTGCTGCTGCGCCGCGGCGAGGTGATCGCGCTGGAGCCGCCCGCCCCGGCGCCCCCGCTGGGCTTCATGCCGGTCGCCCGGCCGCGCGTGGAGCGGCTGGAGCCGGGCGACCGGTTGCTGCTGTTCACGGATGGTTTGGGCGAGGCACGCCGGGAGGGTGAGTTCTTCCCCACCGCGGACCGCGCCTGGCGGCTGCTGGGTCACGGCACCGTCGGCGACGGCCTTGCCTCGCTGGAAACCGCTCTCGTGGACTGGGTTCACGGCCGGCTGGACGACGACATCGCCCTGGTGCTGCTGGAGTACTCCGGGCGGGACGGCGGCGCCTCCGTACCCATGCCGAGCTGGGAGGTCGGCGCCGCCGGCAGCTGAGCCGCCTTCGTCGTCAGGCCGCGTCCGCGGGCGCGTCGTCGGGCGCCTCCGCGGCGGGGCGGGCCGGGTCGGGGTCACGACCCCCCGGGCCCGGCACGACCGTGACCTGGGCGCGTGCGGTGAACTTCTCGGGCTGGCGGTGCCGGCCCACGTACGCGCGGGGCTGCTGGTCGGCCTGGCGTGGCTCTGGAATCAGATTCTTGATCGTGGCGAACATCGTGACCTCCCCAGGTCGTTCGCCGCCATGTCGGCGGTCGGCGAGCTGTCCCTGCTCTGCGGGTACGCGTGTGACGCGTACACCGGGAGCAACGAGCCGGGGGGCCCTCCGATACTTCCGGGAGGCGCGCCGGTCGGCAAATGACCGAATGGCGACACCGGTTCCACCTGATCGAGGGCGATTGGTCGCTTTTTGATGCTCAGCAAAGTTCGGGCGCGGGTTGTCGACGCCTACCCGCGGGTAATACAGTGCTGGTTACTGACGAGTAACACGCGTTCGGGAGGCGGGGCCAAGCACCATGACTCACTACAAGAGCAACCTGCGTGACCTTGAGTTCAACCTCTTTGAGGTGTTCGGGGCTGACAAGGCGTTCGGCCAGGCGCCGTTCGACGAGATCGACGCCGACACCGCGCGCGACGTGCTTGCCGAGGTCAACCGCCTCGCTCGCGAGGACCTGGCGGCGAGCTACGCGGATGCGGACCGCAACCCGCCGAAGTTCGACCCGGCGACGCACACGGCGGATCTGCCCGCCTCGTTCAAGAAGTCCTTCGAGACGTTCATGGCGTCCGAGTTCTGGCGCCTCGACCTGCCCAGCGAGCTCGGCGGCACGCTCGCCCCGCGCGCCCTGTGGTGGGCCATCGCCGAGCAGGTGCTCGGCGCCAACGCGCCGATCTGGATGTACTCCTCCGGCCCGTCCTTCGCGCACGTCGTGCACGTCGAGGGCACCGAGGAGCAGAAGAAGTGGGCCAAGCTTTTCGTCGAGAAGCAGTGGGGCTCGACCATGGTGCTCACCGAGCCCGACGCGGGTTCGGACGTCGGCGCCGGTCGTACCCGGGCCATCCCGCAGCCGGACGGCTCGTGGCACATCGAGGGCGTCAAGCGCTTCATCACCTCGGGTGAGCACGACCTGAGCGACAACATCATCCACTACGTGCTGGCCCGCCCGGTCGGCGTCGAGGGTGTCGGTGGCCCGGGCACCAAGGGCCTGTCGCTGTTCATCGTGCCGAAGTTCCACTTCGACCCGGAGACCGGCGAGATGGGCGAGCGCAACGGCGCCTTTGCCACGAACGTCGAGCACAAGATGGGCATCAAGGTCAGCAACACCTGCGAGATGACCTTCGGCGAGCACGGCATCCCGGCCAAGGGCTGGCTGCTGGGCGACGTCCACCAGGGCATCCGCCAGATGTTCATGATCATTGAGTACGCCCGGATGATGGTCGGCACGAAGGCCATCGCGACGCTGTCGACGGGCTACCTCAACGCCCTGGAGTACGCGAAGAACCGCGTTCAGGGCGCGGACCTGCTGCAGAACGCGGAGAAGGACGCCCCGCGTGTGGCGATCACCGCCCACCCGGACGTACGCCGCTCGCTGATGCTGCAGAAGGCGTACGCGGAGGGCATGCGCGCCCTGGTGATCTTCACCGGCACGTGGCAGGACAAGGTCGCGATCGCCGAGGCCGCCGGCGACGAGAAGGCCGCCCGGGCCGCCGCCCGAGTCAATGACCTGCTGCTCCCGCTGGTCAAGGGCGTCGGCTCGGAGCGGGCGTACGAGCTGCTCGGCCACGAGTCGCTGCAGACCTTCGGCGGTTCCGGCTTCCTGCAGGACTACCCGCTGGAGCAGTACGTCCGCGACGCCAAAATCGACACCCTGTACGAGGGCACCACGGCGATCCAGAGCCTCGACCTGATCTTCCGCAAGATCGTGAAGGACCAGGGCCGGGCGCTGTCCGTCCTCGCCACCGAGATGCAGTCCTTCGTGGAGACCGAGGCCGGCAACGGCCAGCTCAAGGAGGAGCGGGCCGCGCTGGCCAAGGCCCTCGGCGAGCTGCAGGCCATCCTCGGCATCGAGATGGGCTGGCTGCAGGCCGTCCAGGGCGGCGAGGCCCGCGAGCTGTACAAGGTGGGCCTCAGTTCCCGCCGCGTGCTGCTTGCGATCGGCGACGTGGTGATCTCCTGGCTGCTGCTGCGCCAGGCCGAGGTGGCTCTCAAGGCGCTCGGCGGCGAGCTGAGCCCGGCGGACCAGAACTTCTACACCGGCAAGGTGGCCGCGGCTCGCTTCTTCGCCCGGGAGATCCTGCCGCGCGTCGGCGCCGACCGCCGGATCATCGAGAACACCAACCTCGATCTGATGGACCTGCCCGACGAGGCGTTCTGACCCGAACGCTCCCCCGATACGACGAGGGCCGGTGGACAATGTTGTCCACCGGCCCTCGGCGCGTCCGCGCCTTCCTCAGGCGCGGGCGGTGTGAACCGTGACCAGCGGCAGCGCGCCCGGCTCGGTCTGCGACCACGGACCCGGCACCCGGTGCACCGCGATCCCGGCCGTCTTGAGTTCCGCCATGTCGTACTCGCCGTCGTCGCCGCGTAGCAGCAGGCTCACATCGGACATGGTGGGGTTGTGGCCGACGACGAGCACGGTGCCGGAGTCCTCCGGCACCGCCCGGAGCAGATCGATCACCTCGGTGCGGCCGCCCGCGTACAGGCCCGGGTCGTAGCGCACGTCGGGGGCCGCACCGGCCGGATCGGCGTCGGCCAGCGCCATCGCCACCGCGTGCCAGGTCTGCCGCGTCCGCATGGCGGGGGAGCAGAACACCAGGTCCGGACGCAGGCCCTCGGCGGCCAGCCACGCCCCGGCCGCCCCGGCGTCCGCCCGGCCCCGGTCGGTGAGCTGCCGCTCGATGTCGGGGAGCTCTCCGGGGGTTTCCGTCTTGGCGTGGCGCAGCAGTACGACAGTGCGTGCGGTCATGCCGAACAGCTTGCCTGATTGAGCTTCGGGTCACCTGGGTAAACACGCGCATCGACGTACCGCTGTCGTCACCGGCGGCGGTGGCGACGAGCCAAGGAGGGCCCCATGGGCATCGGCGGAAGCATCTTTCTCCTGGCGTTGGGGGCGATTCTCGCGTTCGCCGTCAACGCCCACATCAGCGGTCTCGACCTCAATGTCGTCGGCTGGGTCCTGATGGCGGCCGGCCTGGTCGGGCTCATCATCACGATCTGGTACTGGAACAGCCGGCGCCGCGCCGTCGTGGTGAACCGGGGCCGCCCGGTAGCGGGTGGCACGGTCAGCGAGTACCGGGAGACCCGTTCCGCGGATGCGCCCCCACCGCCTCCGCCGCCGGGCTACTGACGGTGTACCGCGCGGGCCGCCCCCGCCGGGCGGCCCTTCGGGCATCCAGCGCCGCGCCGCCTCGACCAGCGACCGGTGCGCGGCGTCCGGCATGACGTCCGGGGGGCAGCCTCAGATCTGCCGCGTTCAGATTTGCCGCGCTCAGGCGTAGAGGGCGAAATAGATCGCGATGTGGTGCAGGATCGCCGCCACCAGCGTGCAGGCGTGGAAGAACTCGTGGTGGCCGAACACCGTGGGCCACGGATTGGGGCGGCGCAGGGCGTAGAACACCGCCCCCACGCTGTACGCCGCGCCCCCGGCGGCCAAGAGCACCAGCACGGTCACCCCGCCGTGATGCAGGACATCCGGAAGGATCGCGAGCGCGGCCCAGCCCAGGGCGAGATACAGCGGTGCACCCGCCCACCGGGGCAGATGCGGCCAGATCATCTTCAGCGCGACCCCGGCGGCGGCGCCGATCCAGATCATGCTCAGCATCAGCGTGCCCGTGGGGCGCGGTAGCAACAGGACACAGAACGGCGTGTACGTGCCCGCGATGAAGATGAAGATCATCGAGTGATCCATGCGCCGCATGATCTGATAGCCGCGGTCGGTCCAGAACCGGCGGTGGTACAGCGCGCTGACGCCGAACAGGCCGCACACCGTGAAGCTGTAGACCAGGCAACTCAGGAACGGGGCGATGCCTGGCCGGCTCGCGGCGATGGAGCTCAGCACGATGCCGCAGACCACGGCGACGAAGAATGCGTACTGGTGGAGACGGCCGCGCAGGCGCGGCTTGCCGAGGTCGGCAGGCTTCATCCGGAGCGGGGCGGAGGTCGTCACGGCTCTAGGTTACGGCACCGTAGGTTACCAGTGGGTAGTGTTTGGTCTCACGACACTCCACCTTCGTCCAAGCCCCGCAGAACCAGCGGCAGGCGCGCGGGTGCACCTTCGGTGACACGTACCGGCACCCCCCAGTCCTGCCTGGTCAGATGGCATGCGGCGTGCTCGACGTCAGCGTCGCACGTGGCCGCCTGCGCGACGACCTGCAACACGCCATGGGTCAGCGCCGGATTCACCACCAGGCTCCGCGACAGCTCCGTGCCGACGCCCGCGCCCGCCAGCAGGAGCTCCGGCGGCGACGCCGAGACCTCCAGTCGCGTCGACGGCCCGTACGTGTCGTCCAGCTTCTGACCCGGCGCCGGGGTGAAGATGATGTCCAGCGTGACCTCGCCCGGGGCCAGCGGTGAGGGCGGCCGTTCCACGCGGTGCCGCTCACCCGCGACCGTGTGCACCGCCCCCGGCGCCAGCCGGATCAGCCGGTGCGCGGCCGACTCCACCACCAGCACCGCGCCCGCCGAGGTGACCAGCACGTCGCTCGGCTCGGCGAGCCCCGACTCCACCGTGGATACCGCGCCGGTGCCCGGGTCGAAGCGGCGCACCGCGCCGTTGTACGTGTCCGCGACCAGTACCGCGCCGTCCGGCAGCGCCGCCACCCCCAACGGGTGCTGCAGCAGCGCCTCCTTGGCCGGGCCGTCCACGTGCCCGAAGTCGAAAAGGCCCTGGCCGATCGCGGTGTGCAGCACCCCGTCGGCGATCCAGCGCAGGGCGGACGTCTCGCTGTCCGCGATCCACAGCCGGGCCCCGTGCACCGCCAGGCCCGACGGCTGCGCCATCCACACGTCCGGCAGGGGGCCGTCGCGCAGCGCCTCGACCGTCGTCCCCGCGTACACGCCGGTGGTGCCGCGTGCCGGGTCGAACCACCAGAGCTGGTGAATGCCGGCCATGGCGATCACCACCCGGTCGTCGTACCAGGCGACATCCCACGGGGAGGACAGATTCGCGGCGAGCGCGTCCTGCTCCGGGCCGTCCGCGGCGGCGCGCCACGGGTAGCCCGTGCCCGCCACCGTACGGACCTGGCCGGTCGACAGGCTCAGGCCGCGCAGCAGGTGGTTGACCGTGTCCGCGACCACGACGTCGTACCCGGCCTGCTCCGCGACCGCGGGGGGCAGCAGGCACATGCCCTGCGGTTCGGAGAAACTCGCGGCGTCCGCCGGGCCGTCGTCGCGGCCCCGCTCGCCGGTACCGATCCGGCGTACCGGGGTCTCGCCGTCGGCGGCCAGCTCCACCAGGGAATGCCGAGCCGAATCCGAGACAAGTAGGTGCCCGGAGGGCAGCTCGATCGCCTTGCCCGGGAAGCGCAGCACCGTGTCCGATGCCGCGGGCGGCACGTACGGGCCGTCGCCGCGGCGCAGCGTGCCGGCCGCCTCGTGCTGGGCGATCAGCTCGTCCAGCATCCGGGACAGCCCCTCGGCGTGACCTTCCCCGGCCATGGACGCGACGAGGTAACCCTCCGGGTCGATCACCGCGAGGGTGGGCCAGGCCTTGGCCGCGTACTGCTGCCACATCAGCATGTCGGCGTCGTCGAGAACCGGGTGGCTGACGCCGTACCGTTCGACCGCCGCGGCCAGGGCCTGCGGGTCGCGTTCGTGCTCGAACTTCGGCGAGTGCACGCCGATGACCACGAGCGTGTCGCCGTACCGCTGCTCCAGCGGGCGCAACTCGTCCAGCACGTGCAGGCAGTTGATGCAGCAGAACGTCCAGAAGTCGAGCAGCACCACGCGCCCGCGGAGATCCTGCAGGCTCAGGGCCCGGCCGCCCGTGTTCAGCCATGCGCGGCCCTTCAACTCGGGTGCACGGACGCGGGGGCCGAGGGCGGGCGCGGGCGACGTCATGGGGTTCAGTGTGCCAACGGGCTCGTCCGGCGCTGATGCGGGGCCGAGACACGACAGTGTCCCGCGGTGTGGCCTCGCCCCGGGTCGGATGGTCGGCGCCTACCATGCTGGCGGTGACCGTATCCGCTTTATCCGTCGATGTCGGATCCGCGCCCGCGGCACCGGTCGCCGCCCCGCCGCGGCCCCGCCAGTACGCCCTCGACGCGCTGCGGGTCCTCGCCATTTGCGGCGTCGTCGCGATCCACGTGGTCAGCCAGTACGTGGACAATCCGGCCCGCGGCAGCCGAAGCTGGTGGATCGCCACCGCCATCGACCTCGGAGCGATCTGGACCGTACCCGTCTTCGTGATGATCAGCGGAGCCCTCGTCCTCGCCCCCGCGGCGCACCGCGCCGGACCGGCGGCGTTCTACCGCAAGCGGTTCGCCCGGATCGTCCCCGCGCTGATCGCCTGGCATGTGATCTATCTCGTCGTCGTCCGCATGCTCCTGCGCGGCGAGCACCTGACCGCCAAGAGCGTCACCAAAATGCTGATCGACGGCAAGACGTACACCGCCCTGTACTTCCTGTGGCTGATCGCCGGGCTGTACATCGTGGCGCCGGTGCTGGCCGCCTTCCTGCATGCCGGCATCGAGAAACGCGCGAAGATCATGGCCGGGGTGGCCCTGGGCTGGACGCTGGTCGCCTTCATGATTCCCGAGCTGGGCAGGACGATCGGCCTGAGCCGGCCCCTGACCCTCGGTGCCTGGACCATGTGGTGGCCCTACGTCGGGTACTTCCTGGCAGGCTGGGCCCTGCGCCGCACCCGGTTGGGCAGCCGCGGCATCGTCGTGGCCTCGCTGCTCGGCCTGGCCGTGCTCATCCCCACGATCCGGTGGTACGGGGCCGGTTACCCGCATCCCGCGCTACGGATCCTGTTCCCGGTGGGCTACCTCGGGGCGACCGCGGCCGTGGCCGCGATCTGCCTGTTCATCGTGGCGCTGAGCATCGGCGCACGCCACGAACCCGGACCGCGGGCGGCAACAGTGCTGGTACGCCTCTCCGACGCGTCGTTCGGCGTGTTCCTGGTGCACCTGCTGATCCTGGCGGTCATCCGGTCGGCGGCACCCGACCTCCCGATCGGTACGTCGCTGGCGGCGGCGTTGGCGACCTGGGCAGCCGTCGTCGTCACCTCGTTCGCGATCTCCATCGGTGCGGCACGGGTGCCGTACCTGCGCGCGATCTTCTAGCGGGTCAGCCGTTGGGTTTGAGGCAGAGGACCTGGGTCTTGTTGCCGTCCGTGGGGTTCAGCACGTACGGCTGGCCCGGGTCGGGGCACTTGTCCTTACCCTCCACGATGGACACCACCTGGTAGGACCCGGCGTCGCCACACGTCGCCTTGACCGCCTCATCGCCCGCACGCTTCACGCAGTCACCCTGGCTGACGCTGAACGCGGCACCGGAGCCGGAGCCACGCGAGATCAGCCACACGATGCCGAAAACGATGCCCAGCACGATCGCGGCGCCGAGCACCACCATGACGGTGACCGGCAGCACCCGTACATGCGGGGTTTCCGGCTTCTCCGGCGTCGCGTCGGGCGTACCCGTCGGCCCAGGATCGCCAGCCGCCACAGCCTGCCCTCCCGAACCGGGCCAATTGGGCGTCGCGTCGGATCCCGCCTGCCCGGGCCACTGGGCCGTCGGGTCGGCACCCGCGGCGGTGGGCCAAGGAGGACCGGGGTTCGCGTCGGCGGGCCACGGCGCGGCCGGGTTGGCGTCGGCGGGCCACGGCGCGGCCGGGTTGGCGTCGGCGGGGCCGGACCAAGGCGCGGACGGACCGGAATCAGCGGGGGCGGACCACGGCGCGACCGGGTTGGGATCGACCGGCCCGGCCCACTGCGCGGTGGGCTCGGCGTCGGCGGGCCCGGCCCACTGCATGGTCGAGTTGGCGTCGGCCGGGCCGGACCAGCTCGCGGCCGCATCCGGGCCGGGAGGAGTCACCGTGGCTCGCGCTGCCGCGCCGGGGAACACCCCGCCCGGCATGGAGCGCGGGTCCGGGCCGGGCTGCGGCGCCGCATCCGGCTCCGTCTGCGGCGGGAAGCCGTCCACCATAGGCGGGCGGGCATGCATCGACGGCAGCGCGGGCTCCGGCACATACGGCTTGTCGACCGGGTTGCGGCCCGCCATGTCGGTGGTGTCCTCGCCGTACCGGTCGAGAGGGTTGTCGCGTCCACGGCCCGCGCTGTCCGCACCGGAATCCTGGAACGGCGCGCCCGGTGACTCCGGCGCGACCTGCGGCGCCACGCGCGCGCTGGCCGTGGCCCGGGCCGGGGGACGGTTACCGCCCGGGGCCGGGGTCTTGGGGCCCAGCGGGGGCAGGTCCTGCGACGGGCCGCCGAGCTCACCGCCGGTGGGCTCATCGACCCGGCGGCCGGGGAACGGCGACACCGAGGCGAGGCTCTCGTCGGCCTGGGCCGCCGGGCGGCCGTAGACCCGTGCCTGCGGGGGTGCCGCCGGCCGGGGTTCCTCGGTGTCCGGCGCGACCCGGCTGGCTACGGGCACCGAGGCGCTGGCCGACACCGGGCGCGCGGAACCGGTCACGGACCCGGACTGCTCGCTGGGGTCGCGGGGTTGCGGGACACTGCGCCGCGCCTCGGCCATAACCGGGCCCGCGCTGCCCGGCGCGGCACCCGGCGATCCGGGTAGGGCGGGCGGGCCGTCCGCGCCGAACGATGCACCCGGGACTCGCTGGGCAAAGCCCGGGCCATCCGCGTCGGCGCGGTCCGGCGACGGAGCGCCGGAACCGAGCCGTGCGACCGGCGGCGCATCGAACGCTGCGGGGCTGCCGAACGGGCGCAGCCCGTCGGCCGGTGTCGTGTCGAACGCTGCGGGGCTGCCGAATGGGCGCGGCCCGTCGGACGGCGGCGCTTCAAAGGTTGCGGGGCTGCCGAATGGGCGCGGGTCATCGGTCGGCGGCGTGTCGAACGGCCGCGCGTTGGTGAACGGCCGCGGTCCGTCGGCCGGCGGCGTCGCGCCGGCGTTCCAGCCACCCGGGGCCGCCGGGTCCGCGCCGGCCGCGCCGAACGCCGAATCCTCGGGCCGACGGCCGTTGAGTGGCGCGAGTTCGGGCGAGTCGCCGTCGAGGGCGGGGCGGCGGGTGCGGATCGGCAGGCCGTTGTCCGCAACGCGTTCGCCGAAGGCGTCGGAGGCCGGTGTCGTACGCGCGGCGAAGCCACCGCTGTCACCGACCATCGAGGGCGGAGGGGCGTCGGGCAGAGCGCCGAGCGTGGCACCGGGCACGCGGGGCTGCTGGTCGCCGAACGCGGCAAAGCCCTGGGGAGCGTCGTGATCGGTGCGGGACGCGACCGGCGTGCGACGTTCGTCACCGGGGAACGTTCCGCGGACGTCGGGACCGAACCCGCTGACCTGCGGCGCTCCGGCGGAGGCGGGCTCGTCGCCGGACCGGCGCCCGAATGAGGACTCGGGGCTCCATGCCGAGCCCGGCGCGGGCGATGCCGCGGCGGTGGGGGGAGCCGGAGGCGAGAACGGTGACGGGGCCGCGTGCATCTCGCCGGCAGCGTCCCCGGGGTCGCCCAGCATTCCGCGCGTGGGCGATCCGGGTGCGAACCCTTGGATGTCGCCTCGGACGTCGAGCGGTGCGCTGGTCCCCGACCGGTACGGGTGTGGCTCCTCGGCAGCATCGAACGGATTCCGTTCCGACGCCGGGCCGGGGGTGGCAGGGGGCGGCGGCGCCCAGGCCGACGGAGGCGGCTGGTCCGAGCCGGGCGCACCCGAGGTGGGGCGGCCACCGGCGAACTCGGTCACCGGACCGGTCGGGGGCACCGCCGGAACGACGAACGGGGAGCCGCCGTTGGGGGTGGCGTGCGGTGGCGGGGCGTAGACGTTGGGGTCGGCGGCCGGCACCTGCGCCCGCCCGGCGGCCGGGGGGACCTGCGCGTGTCCAGCGGCCGGGGGAATCTGCGCCGATCCGGCGGCGGGCGGTGCCACCGACCGGGCGGACAGCGGGTGTCCGTCGGATCCGGGCGGGAACCGGTCGGCGCCGAAGTGCTCGGCTCCGTCGCCCGACGTGGCCTCGGCCGGCGGTCTGCCGGCGTGCTGCCCCTCGGACGTCATACGCGCCTCCTCCATACCTGTCGCCGTGCGGCCTTGCACGGACGCGGCCACCGGTCGTCGGACCGGCGGCCATGCCGGTTGCCCGGCCGGGCCGTGCGGGGTCGCCGGCTCCGGTGGAGCGGTGGCCCCGGTCGCCGTCCGGCCGGCCACGCCGGGTAAGACGACCAGTGCCCCACCGTACCGGTCGGTGCGGGTCGTCGGAATCCCGGTGTACTTCCTTAAGGTGCTCGTAAACCGCCGCTGGTTGCGCCGACCGGCGCCGCGACCTGCGTGTTTGTGATCACGACCGGCACGGGAAAAGGTGGGCTGTCCCGATGGCGGGAGCGCCCCGAGAAAGCCGAACGGCCCGCCCGGAAGGACCGGGCGGGCCGTTGTGCTGTCTGGATCAGATCGGCCGACGCTGGGCGAAGATCGCGATCTCGTCTCGCATGGCCTGAGTGGGTGCCGAGTGCCAGGCGCGGTCGATGGCGCGCTCCTGACTCTTGGCGATTCGGCGGCTTCGGATGCGGTCGATGGTGGTGCTGGCGCGGCTCACGGTCCCTGCCCTCGTCTTTGCTGCTCGTCTGTGTGGCACCACCAGTGTGGCGCACACGAGGACGAGACCGCAAACGATTCTGGGGTGATGACGCGCACTTGACCTAAGGATCGAAGGCCGAGAAACCCACTTGCCGAATAAACCTCGGCGGTCCTAGGTCCAGGACAGCAGCGCCCCCTCGGGGTCGGAGAGGAACGCGCCGACGTCGCGCAGGAACTTCGATCCCAGCTCGCCGTCGATGATCCGGTGGTCGAAGCTGAGTCCCAGCGTGGTGACCTGACGGACCTTGATCTTCCCCTTGTGCACCCACGGCATGGGACGGATCGCCCCGAACGCCAGGATCGCCGACTCGCCCGGAGGCAGGATTGGCGTACCCGTGTCGACCCCGAACACCCCGACATTCGTGATCGAGAACGTGCCGCCCTGCATGTCGGCGGGCGGGGTCTTGCCCGACTTCGCGGTTTGCACCAGCCCGTTGAGGGCGTCGGCCAGCTCACGCAGGGTGAGACGTCCGGCGTCCTTGACGTTGGGCACGATGAGGCCCCGCTCGGTGGCGGCGGCGATGCCGAGGTTCACGTACTCCTTGACGACGATCTCATTCGTCGCCCCGGACCACGTCGAGTTGACCATCGGGTGGCGCCGCAGCGCGACCAGGACCGCCTTCGCCACGAGCAGCAGCGGCGAGACCCGCACGTCGCGGAACTCGGGCCGAGCCTTGATCTTCTCCACCGTCTTCATCGTGCGCGTCACGTCGAGCGTGAGGAACTCGGTCACGTGCGGCGCGGTGAACGCCGACGCCACCATGTTCTCCGCGGTCAGCTTGCGCACGCCCTTGATCGGGATGCGCTGCTCGCGGGTGCCGTCGGTGACCAGGGCCACCGGTGCCGCGGCGACCGGCTCCGGCGCGGCGGCCGGGCGGGCCGCTGCCTGCTGGACGTCCTCCCGGGTCACCGAGCCGAGCGGGCCCGACCCGGCGAGCGTGCCGAGATCCACACCCAGGTCCCGGGCCAGCTTGCGGACCGGCGGCTTGGCGAGCACCGGACCGGCCCGGTGCGCGACCGGAGCCACGGCAACGGGAGCGGGCGCGGGTGCCACGGGTGCGGCCACGGCGGCGGGTGCCGAGGGAGCGGCAACGGGCTCCGTACCGCCGGTGCGGGGACGGCGCTTGGCCGCGGTGTTGCGCGGCCCGTAGCCGACCAGGATGGCCGTACGGCCGCCCGGCGCGGGGCCGCCGATGAGGCCCGGCTCCACCGCGCCCTCGGCCGGCGCGACCTCCACGGCCGCCAGCGACGCCGCGGACGGCACCGGTGCGGTGGGGGACTCCACGGACTCCGCGACCGGGCCCGCGCCCGGGTCGGTGTCGATCGCGATGATCGGCGAGCCGACCTCCACGGTCGTCCCGGCCTCGTGGAAGATCTTCGTGACCGTGCCGGCCCACTTGGCAGGGATCTCCACCGCGGCCTTGGCGGTCTCGACCTCGACGATCGGCTGGTTCAGCTCGATCGAGTCACCCACCTTGACCAGCCAGGACAGGATCTCACCCTCGGTGAGCCCCTCGCCCAGGTCGGGCAGGTTGAACTCCCTGATCCGCGACATCCGGGTCACCAGCCGAACGTACGGTCGACGGCGTCCAGCACCCGGTCGAGGTCCGGGAGGTATTCCTCCTCGACCCGCGCGGCCGGGTACGGGATGTCGTAGCCGGACACCCGCAGCACCGGGGCCTCCAGGGAGTAGAAGCACTCCTCGGTGACCCGGGCGGCGATCTCCGCGCCGAGGCCGACGTTGCCCGGGGCCTCGTGCACGACCACGCAGCGGCCGGTACGGCGCACCGACTCGAACACCGGCGCCATGTCCAGCGGCGAGAGCGTCCGCAGGTCGATGACCTCCAGGTCACGCCCGTCCTCGGCGGCCGCGGTCGCGGCGTCCAGGGCGGTCTTGACCATCGGGCCGTACGCCAGCACGGTCGCGTGCGCGCCGGGGCGGATCAGCCGGGAGGCGTGCAGCGGGTACGCGCCGGACAGCGAAGCGTCCAGCTCGACCGGGCCCTTCTCCCAGTACCGGCGCTTCGGCTCGAAGAAGATCACCGGGTCGTCGGACGCGATGGCCTGCTGGATCATCACGTACGCGTCGGACGGGTTGGCGCACGTCACGACCTTCAGGCCGGGGGTGTGCGCGAACAGCGCCTCGGGCGACTCGGAGTGGTGCTCCACCGCGCCGATGCCGCCGCCGTACGGAATCCGGATGACCATCGGCAGCTTGACCTTGCCCAGCGACCGGTAGTGCATCTTCGCCACCTGGGTGACGATCTGGTCGAACGCCGGGAACACGAAGCCGTCGAACTGGATCTCGCACACCGGCCGGTAGCCGCGGATGGCCAGGCCGACCGCGGTGCCGATGATGCCGGACTCGGCCAGCGGGGTGTCGATGACCCGGTCCTCGCCGAAGTCCTTCTGCAGGCCGTCCGTGATCCGGAAGACGCCGCCGAGCTTGCCGACGTCCTCGCCCATGATGACGACCTTGGGGTCGTTCTCCAGGGCGCGGCGCAGGCCGTGGTTGAGGGCCTTGCCCAGGGTGATCGTCTCGGCCATCAGTGGCCACTCCCCTCGAACGAGGCCTGGTAGCGGGCGAACTGCTCGCGCTGCACGTCCACCTCGGGCGAGCCGTGGGGGTAGGCGTTGTCGAACATGGTGACCGGCTGCGGGTCGGGCATGGCCAGGACGCGCTCGCGCAGGGAGAGGGCGACCTTGGCCGACGAGTCGTCGACCTCGGCGAAGAACGTGTCGTCGGCGAGCTTCTGCTTCGCCAGGAACGCGCGCAGCCGCAGGATCGGGTCCTTGGCCTGCCAGGCCTCGACCTCGCTGGCGATCCGGTAGCGGGTCGGGTCGTCCGAGCTGGTGTGCGCGCCCATCCGGTACGTGTACGCCTCGATCAGGGTCGGGCCCTGGCCGTTGCGGGCGTGGTCCAGGGCCGCGCGGGTCACCGCGTACGTGGCCAGGACGTCATTGCCGTCCACCCGGACGCCGGGGAAGCCGTAGCCGGCCGCGCGGCGGTACAGCGGGATGCGCGTCTGGCGCTCCAGCGGCTCGCTGATCGCGTACTGGTTGTTCTGGCAGAAGAACACCATCGGGGCGTGGAACACGCCGGCCCACACGAACGCCTCGTTCACGTCGCCCTGGCTGGTCGCGCCGTCACCGAAGTATGCGATCACGGCCTCGCCGTCGGGGCTGCCGGTCTTGCCGTCCATGGTGATGCCCATGGCGTAGCCGGTCGCGTGCAGCGTCTGCGAGCCGATGACGATCGTGTACGTGTTGAACTTGAACTCGTTCGGGTCCCAGCCGCCCTGGTCCACGCCGCGGAACAGGCCGAACGGCATGATCGGGTCGATGCCGCGGCAGTACAGCACGCCGTGCTCGCGGTACGTGGGGAACGCCATGTCCTGCGGGCGCAGCGCCCGGCCGGAGCCGACCTGAGCCGCCTCCTGCCCCAGCAGGCTGGCCCAGATGCCCAGCTCACCCTGTCGCTGCAGCGCGGTCGCCTCGGCGTCGAGCCGGCGGACCGTCACCAGATCCCGGTACAGCTCGCGGTACTCGTCGTCGGTGAAGTCGACCGAGTACGTCACGCCGTCGTCGGTGGTGACGCTGTCGACGCGCTCCCCGTCGGGGGTGAGCAGTTGCACGAACCCACCGGCCGGTACGTCGGCCCCGGGTTCGCTCGTGCCCTTCGCCATCCGTGTCTCCCTGTTCCTTCATCTGGGCCTGCGGCGGGTGTTGCCCGTCCGCGCGGCTGACCGCGCTCCCGGCACCCGCCGGAAGCTGTGTCGCCGCGCCTGGCCCGGGTGGGGTTGCCGCGCGGCGGTGTCAGCGGGGCAGGCCCCGCCGGGGAGCGACGGTCCCGCCGGGCGCTCCGCTGGTCGGCGAAGGCGACGGCGGCGGTGCCGTCGCCCCCCATCCTGACAGAGAACGTGAGTGGCACCACAGGTCGGGTCGATCACAGTCGGGAAATGTTGGCGAGCAATTGGCAGACTCCTTTGTCCGGTTAAGCACTTTTCGTGTGGTCACGAACGTACGAACAGCCGAGCTGCCCCGCTGCCGAACCGTGGATCCCTCGTTCACCTCAGCACTGGAGAGATAGCCGGATGCGATTTCGTTGATCTTCCGGCGGCCGGGTGCAGAGGAGGGTGCTGGTCGTGCCGGAACCGGACGACGACGACGGGCTCGTGCCGCCCATGAAGGTGTTGCGCAGGCGGCTCAACGGCGTATACCGCGCCGACGGGCTGTCCGCGCCGACCAGGCGGTACATCCTGATCGTCGTGCTGCTGGTGGGGCTCGCCTCGCTGCCCACCCTGGCCGCCATCACGGCCGGCCGGGACTACCTCGGCCGGGACCGCACCGGGGCCATGGACGTGCCGCTGTTGCCGCCCCCGTCCGGCGGTCAGGTCGTGCCGGCGCCGGGCGGTGTCCCCCAGATCACACCGCAGGCGAGCGCCGATGCGGGCGCGCAGCCGGCTCCCAGCGAGACTGCGCCCAGCGCGTCTGCCACGCCACCACCCGGGGATGCGGACCCGGGGGGCGAGCGGGCCACAGGGGCGGCCGGGCCGTCCGGATCGTCCGGATCGTCCGGATCGGAGGGTGGTCATCCGGAATCCGACGGCGAACGGTACGGGCACACCCGGCCGCGCCCGGGCGGCGGTTCGCCGACCGGAACCCCTGGCGGCTCGCCGTCCGGCGGAAGCAGGCCCGGCGGTTCGCCGTCCGGGGGCGGGAAGTCCGGGGGTTCGCCGTCCGGGGGTTCGCCGTCCGGTGGTGGCAGGCCCGGCGGTTCGCCGGGAGCCGGCGGTCCGCAGGGCGGAGGCGGGGAGCCCGGTGTCCCGCAGGGCGGAGGCGGGGAGCCCGGTGTCCCGCAGGGCGGAGGCGGGGAGCCCGGTGTCCCGCAGGGCGGAGACGGGGAGCCCGGTGTCCCGCAGGGCGGAGACGGGGAGCCCGGTGCTCCGCCGCCCGGCGAGAGCGGTGACCCGGGGACGCCGCCGTCCGCGGAGCCCGGATCCCCTTCGGCCGAGCCGGGCACGCCACCCGCGGGCGGGCCGCCCACCGAGCCCGGCACCCCGCCCGCGGAACCTGGAACCCCCTCTCCCGGGAATCCGGACACACCCTCGCCGGAAGAACCCGGGCCGCCCGCGGAACCGGACCCGTCGGGACACGAAGCGCCGCACGGGTGGCCGGACCATCCGTCCGAACCCCCGTCCTGGTGCACCGACGATCACCGCTGCTGGGATCCGTCGCCGGAGACCACCACCACCGGCCCGTCCATCGACAACTGGAGGTCAGACATGGCCGAACGACCGCGTAACCTGCGTACCGCCACTGCCGCGGCGCGGGCCCACAACAGTCACCGGTACATCGGGTACGGCAACGGCTGTCCCCAGGCCAACCGGCCGTACTGGGGCAGTCATCGGGCCGGGGACCGGCGGTGGGACGACTACGGCTGGCCGGGCTCCCGGGCGGGCCGCCACCACGCCGACCCCGACGATCCGCCGTCGTGGTGGTGAGTCAGGACGGGTCGCCGTTCAACCGGTGGCGGTTGGCGTCGATCCACGCGTCGATCGCCTCGGCGTCGTTCGGGTCGACTCCCTCGGAGATGAGCTGGGCCACCGCGGCCGTGGCCGGGCTGCGTCGCTCCCCGGTCGCGTAGAGCCGGGCGAACTCGTCGATCATCTCCTCGACCACGGTGCCGGTCTGCTCGACCGCGGCCTCGGGCAGGTCCCGCCGCCGGGTGGCGTACGCCGACCAGGCCCGGGTCACCCGCGGCAGCATCGCGGCGTCGTCCATGTCCAGCACGGCCCGGCGGTGCACCCAGTCCAGCAGGAACAGCCCTGCGACTGCGGGACTCCAGCGCAGCGGGTCGGCGTCGGGCAGCCCGGTCGCGTGATCGAGGATCAGGCTCAGGCAGAAGTGCAGCGAGGACAGTTCGTCGTCGCCGCGCACCGCGGCCAGCCCGCCGTCCTTCGCCTCGGCGGAGGCGAGGAAGTCGCGCACCAGCCGCTCACGGTCCGGCGCCGCCGGCTCGGCCGGCTCGGGCAGTGGCGGTGTGGTGGCGGCGGGCAGCAGCGCCAGCCGGGCGGCGGCCAAGGCCCGGTCGGTCGCGAGGGAACCGTCGTCGGGCAGATCGCCGAGGCCGTCCGTGACCTCCAGATGCCGGCCCACCTCGACCCGCACCCGGCCCGGATCCTCCTCGCGGAACCAGGTCAGCTCGTCGGTCGCGCACATCTGGCGGACCTGGCCGAGGATGCGCTGCGCCGGGCCGCCGACGAAGACGTCCTTGGTGATGCCGATGTTGTGGTCGATCAGCGCCACGACCGCGTGGTCCGGCCCGCCGTCGTCGCTGTCCTCGTACGCGAAAGTGACCAGATAGGACGTCTGGTCGCCGTACACGTCGCCGTACGCGTAGCAGCCGGTGGCGTGGACCCGGCCCAATTGCGCGCTCCACGCCGGAGCCTGCGCGCCGGGGCGGACCTCGGCTGCGCCCGCGGCGTCCGGCACGAGCGTCGCGAAGACCTCACGGATCGTGGTGGCCGCCGCGGTACGCCGGCGCGCGGTCGCGGTGAGGAACCGGCCGACGAACTCGCGCACCGCCGCGGCCCGGTCGTGCTCGGCGACCGCGTACACGCTGCCGAGCAGAGCGGTGCCGAGCATCTCGGCGTCCAGGGCGCAGTCCAGTTTTGCCACGTCGCGGGCGGCGTGCAGGACCGCCTCGTACGGAGTCTGGGGTGCGGCCATGCCGCTCAGCGTACCCGTCCGTGCGCATTGCGCAGCTAGTCGGAGCGCACCGCGATGAGCGCCTCGCGGGCCTGCGCGTACGCGTTCAGCACCTCGCGGACGGGCGCCACCACGTGCTCCCGGGCGACCTCGGTGACCGACGCGCGCAGGCGCTTCTCGGCCCGTCGCCGGGCGCGTCGGGCGCCCGCGGCGATCACCGGTCTGAGCAGTAGGGCGACCAGCACCCCGAGCAGCAGCCCGCCGAGCAGCAGCAGCGTCGGCAGCGGGACGGCACCCACCGTCGGGGCGCTCAGGTGCGGCAGGCCGAGCGCGCGTGCCGCGTACCCGATGATCAGCCAGCCGAGGCCCGCGAGCGCGGTCAGGGTGAGCAGCCACTGCAGCAGGCCCACGGCGCGCCACCACGTCGGGGCGCGGCCCATGCCGAGGTCGGTCGCCGCGACGGCCCGGTCGAGCGCGTCCGGCAGGTCCGCGGCGCGGGAGCGCGCGGCGGCGTGCAGCGGCGGCGCCCACACCGCGGGCAGCGGCGCGGCGGCCCGGTTCGCGACGGCCCGCACGCTGAGCGTCACCGCGGCGCGCTGCGCCGCACCGGCCTCCGGCAGGGAGGTACGGGCGACCGGTGCGTCCGGTGGTGCCTCACTGGCCGGTGACGTGTCCAGGTGCAGCCGCTTCAACGGGTCGGGCCGCAACCGGCGCAGCCCGCGTACCAGCGGCCACCCGGTCCCGGCCGCCGCCCGGTGCCGGTACGCGTTCCCGGCGGCCTCGGCCACCGCGGGCACCCCGGCGGAGGCGGCGAGCGACCCGGCGAGCTGCCGTACGGTCGCCCGGTCCACTTCGTCCTCGGCGGCCGGCGGGCCCATGGTGGCCGCCAGTTGTTCCCCGACGGTGTCCAGGTCGCTGCCGAGCCGCCGCAGCGCGGCGCGGCGCTGCGTCACGGTCTGCTCCAGGGCGCCGCGCAGGTCGGCCAGCATTCCGGGCTGCTTCGCGGAGGTCGCCAGGACCGGCGGCGCGCCCAGCCCGTCCTCGTCGAGCAGTCGCCGGAGATCGTCGAGGACCAGATCGGTGTCCGACGAGGACAGCCGGTCGGCCTGGTTGAGCACCACGATCGTGACGCCCGCGTGCCGCCGGAACTGCTTCAGGTACGCCTGGTGCAGGACACGGTCGCCGTACTTCTGCGGGTCCACCACCCAGATGATCAGGTCGACGAGGCCGAGAAGCCGGTCGGATTCGAGCCGGTGGCCGCGCTCGACCGAGTCGAAGTCGGGCAGATCCAGCAGCACGAGCCCGTGCAGGGCGGCCTCGTCGTCGCCGTCGAGGGCGCTCTCCCGCAGGAACCGCTGCCGGGGCAGCACACCGATCCAGTCGAGCAGCTGCGATGCCGGTTCCAGGGGGCCCCACACGCACGCGTGCGCGACACCGGTCGTGGGCCGGCGCACCCCCACGGGTGACAGTTTGAGCCGGGCCAGCGCATTGAACAGGCTGGACTTGCCGCTGCCGGTGCTGCCCGCGAGTGCGACCACGGTGTGTTCGCGGGACAGGGCCAGCCGGTTGCCGGCGCGCTCGACCAGGGTGTGCGCGGCCACCAGGTCGTGGTCCGGCAGGTGCGGGTCGACCGCCCGCAGGAACCGTTGCAGCGCGTCGATCCGGTCGGTGAGCCGGGTCGCGTCCGCCTCGGGCAGGTCGTCGTCGGTGCGTGGGTCGCGGACCCGGTCGATCAGGTTCATGGTGTGCCCGCCTCGGCGGGAGTCGGGGCGGTCAACGCGAGGTCCTCCCGGGCGCGTTCCACGTCGGCGGCGGCGCGGCGCAGCGCGGCCCCGGGCTCGGGGTCGAGGCCCACCGCGGCGGTCCGGGCGCGGTAGCGGGCGGCCTCCGCGTCCAGCAGGGCGTCGACCCGGGACAGCAGGTCCGTGCGGGCACGACCGGCCAGCGTACGGATCGCCTGGTCACCGAAGAGCGCTTCGAGCACCTTCTGGGCGGCGACCGTGGTCCCCGCGCCGACGGCCACTTCCAGCCCGGTGGGGATGAACGCGGTCGTCGTGAACACCGCGACCATCACGGCCAGCCCGGCGCCGTTCGCCGCGTACGCGGCACCGCGGGCCGCCACCCGCTTGTCGCCGCCTTCGGTGCGGACGAGGTCGAGCACGAAATGCTGCCAGTCGCGGACCACCCGCTCCGCGCGTTCGGGCAGGTCGGCGGAGGGCTGCTGCAGCTCGGGCTCCAGCAGGGCGGCACCGGCCGGGTGCGCCTGCCACGCCGCGTACGCCTGCTCCGCGGCGTCGGCGGCGAGGCCGCGGAGCAGCGTGACGAGCTGGGATTCGAGGGCCGCCTGCAGGTGGTGCCCGGGGGCGGGGCGTCCGGTGACGGCGGAGACGATCCGGTCGCGCAAGCGCCCGATCCGGGACTCCAGACTGCGCAGGAACTCGCCCGTACCCAGGAACTCCTGCCACCGCGCCAGCACCTCGCCGCGCAGCAGGTGCCCGTCGCGCAGCCCGTCCTCGATGGCCCGCCGGGCCGTCCGGTACGCCGCGGTGACCCGTTCGTCCAGCGTCCGGGCGGCCTCCGCCTGCTCGTCGGCCGCGGCGGCCAGCCCCTCCACGGCCGGGCCCAACGCGGCCAGCGCGCCGTCCAGCGTCTGCCGGACGACCGCGGCCCGGGCGCTCGCGTCCGCGGCGAGCCGTGCGAACCAGTCGTGCAACGGCCGGACCACGTCCTCGGCGAGCAGACCCTGACCGTCGAGCGTGGTCTCCGGGAGCACGAACAGCGGCGCCGCGGTCAGGTCGTGCGCGTCGAGCATCTCGCGCAGGTGGGCGGAGACCTCCCCGGCGGCTTCCTCGGGGGCGCGGTCGAGCACGAGCGCGATGACCGTGCCGCGCAGCCGCGCGGTGGTGAGCAGTTCCCACGGGACTGCGTCCGCGTACCGGGCCGCCGTGGTGACGAACAGCCACAGGTCCGCCGCGGCGAGCAACTGGGCCGCGAGCGCGCGGTTGCGGTCCACCACGGAGTCGATGTCGGGGGCGTCGAGGAACGCGAGCCCGGCGCCGAGCGCGGGCGCGGCGACCAGCCGCAACGCGCCCGGATCCGAGGTGGACTCCGCGGTACGGGTCAGCCCGGGCAGCAGCTCCCCCTGCCGGAACCAGGCCAGATCCGCCGGGTGGCTGACCAGTACGGGCGACCGGGTCGTCGGGCGCAGTACCCCGGCCTGGCTGACGGGCGCCCGGACCAGGCTGTTGACCAGGGTGGACTTCCCGGCGCCGGTGGAGCCGCCCACGACGACCAGCAGCGGGGCGTCGAGCCGTCCAAGCCGGGGCAGCAGGTAGTCGTCGAGCTGGGACACGAGTGCGGCCCGGACCCGCCCGGCCTCGACCGCGGACGGCATGACCAGCGGGTACGCCGTGCTGTCCAGGGTGGTCCGGAGGCGGGACAGCGCGGCGCGTCCGGCGGGCTCCGGGCGGACGGATTCACCCATGTCCGTCGATGTGTCGCCGGGGGGTGGGTTGCGGGGCTCGGGGAGTTGCGCCTCCCGCACCTTGGGTTTTCTGCCCGCCGTGGGACCTTCCGGGTCGTGTGCGGGGGCGACGGCGGGCAGGGCCGGTGCTCCGGCCGCGTCACCGTGCGTCGTCACGGGGTAAAGCGTGCCCGATCTATGCAACGCAGACAACAGGTGCCGCCCGGCCGTGACCGGACAGGTATGTCCCTCCGACCGGACTTGCGCCGGGTACGCTCAAGTCCGACTTGACGGTTGCCCCCCGCGTGGCATCATTGAGTCCGGTCCACTCAACTTGAGAGCGCATCCCTCGGGCGGCGCCCAACGGCCCGGGGACAACCAGGCCCGCAAGAAGCGAGGAAGCGAACATGGCACGAGCGGTCGGCATCGACCTCGGCACCACGAACTCCTGCGTCAGCGTTCTGGAGGGCGGCGAGCCCACCGTCATCGCGAACGCCGAGGGCTCCCGGACGACCCCGTCGATCGTCGCCTTCGCGCGCAACGGCGAGGTGCTCGTCGGTGAGGTCGCCAAGCGCCAGGCGGTGACGAACCCCGACCGGACCATCCGATCGGTGAAGCGGGAGGTCGGCACCAACTGGTCGATCGACATCGACGGCAAGAAGTACACCCCGCAGGAGATCTCGGCGCGGGTGCTGATGAAGCTCAAGCGCGACAGCGAGGCGTACCTCGGCGAGCAGGTCACCGACGCGGTGATCACCGTCCCGGCGTACTTCAACGACGCTCAGCGGCAGGCCACCAAGGAGGCCGGCGAGATCGCGGGCTTCAACGTCCTGCGCATCGTCAACGAGCCCACCGCCGCCGCCCTCGCGTACGGGCTGGACAAGGGCTCCAAGGAGCAGACCGTTCTGGTGTTCGACCTCGGCGGCGGCACGTTCGACGTCTCGCTGCTGGAGCTGGGCGAGGGCGTCATCGAGGTCAAGTCGACCTCCGGTGACAACCACCTCGGCGGCGACGACTGGGACCAGCGGATCATCGACCACCTGGTCAAGACGTTCCGTGGCGAGCACGGCATCGACCTGGGTGCGGACAAGATGGCGCTGCAGCGGCTGCGCGAGGCCGCGGAGAAGGCCAAGATCGAGCTGTCCGCGGCGACCACGACCAGCATCAACCTGCCGTACATCACGGCCGGCCCGTCGGGCCCGCTGCACCTGGACATGAACCTGACCCGGGCCGAGTTCCAGCGCATGTCGCAGGACCTCCTGGACCGCTGCAAGGGCCCGTTCGAGCAGGCGATCAAGGACGCCGGGATCAAGGTCGCCAGCGTCGACCACGTGATCCTGGTCGGCGGCTCCACCCGGATGCCCGCGGTCAGCGAGCTGGTCCGCCAGCTCACCGGCGCGGAGCCCAACAAGGGCGTGAACCCGGACGAGGTCGTCGCGGTCGGCGCGGCTCTGCAGGCCGGTGTGCTCAAGGGTGAGGTCAAGGACGTCCTGTTGCTCGACGTGACCCCGCTGTCGCTGGGCATCGAGACCAAGGGCGGCATCTTCACCAAGCTGATCGAGCGCAACACCACGATCCCGACCAAGCGCTCCGAGGTGTTCACCACGGCCGACGACAACCAGCCGTCCGTGCTGATCCAGGTGTTCCAGGGTGAGCGGGAGATCGCGGCGTACAACAAGAAGCTCGGCACGTTCGAGCTGACCGGCCTGCCGCCCGCGCCGCGCGGCGTGCCGCAGATCGAGGTCACGTTCGACATCGACGCGAACGGCATCGTGCACGTGGCCGCGAAGGACATGGGTACGGGCAAGGAGCAGAAGATGACGATCACCGGCGGTTCCGCGCTGCCGAAGGACGACATCGAGCGCATGATGCGCGACGCTCAGGACCACGCCGACGAGGACAAGAAGCGGCGCGAGGACGCGGAGACCCGCAACCTGGCCGAGCAGCTCCAGTGGCAGACCGAGAAGTTCCTGGCCGAGAGTGGCGACAAGCTTCCCGAGGACACCAAGGGCAAGATCGGAGATGCGCTGGGCGACCTGCGCAGCGCGCTCGGCGGCACGGACATCGACAAGATCAAGTCTGCTCATGAGGAGCTTGCCAAGGTCTCCCAGGAGGCCGGTTCGCTGCTCTACGCGCAGCAGAGTGCCGAGGGCGCCGAGGGCGGCCCCGGTGCGGGCGCGGGTGCCGGCGGCGCGCAGGGTGCCGGTGCGGGCGCGGGCGGCGCCGCTGCCGGTGGCGCCGACGACGTGGTGGACGCCGAGATCGTGGAGGACGACAAGAAGTGAGCAACGCGGACGACGGGAACGACGGTCAGGCGGCCGAGCGCGTCGTCATCCGCGACCGGCGCAAGATCGACCCGAACGCGAAGGGCTCGGCCGCTGCGGCGGCGAAGGACAAGGAGCCCACGGGCGGCGGCGCACATCGGGCACCGGGACAGGATGACGACGACCTCGCCGCGATCGGCCTCGGCGCGGAGCTGGAAGCGCTGCGCACCGAGCTCGACGAGCGCACCCGCGACCTGCAGCGGGTGACCGCCGAGTACGCCAACTACCGCAAGCGGGTCGACCGCGACCGGGGCGCGGCGGCCGAGCAGACCATCGGTTCGGTGCTCACCGGGCTGCTGCCGGTTCTCGACGACCTCGACCGCGCCCGTGAGCACGGCGACCTGGTCGGGCCGTTCGCGACCGTGGCCGAGGCACTCACCGCCGCGCTCGGCAAGTACGGGCTGGTCGCGTTCGGCGAGAAGGGTGACCCGTTCGACCCGACCCGGCACGAGGCGGTGGCGCACCAGATGTCCGCGGATGTCACGGAGCCGACCTGCATCGAGGTCATGCGCCGGGGCTACCTGCTCGGCGACCGGCTGCTCCGTGCGGCTCTGGTCGCGGTGGCCGACCCCGCATGAGCATGAACAGCGTCCGTCCCGCCCGCCGTCACGGCGGGCGGGACCGTCGGGTGAAGGGGGTGGACTAGATGAGTTCGAAGGACTGGCTGGAGAAGGACTTCTATGCCGTTCTCGGGGTGGGCAAGTCCGCCTCCGCCGACGAGATCAAGAAGGCGTACCGGAAGCTCGCCCGCGAACTGCACCCCGACCGCAATCCGGGCAACCGGGAGGCGGAGGAGAAGTTCAAGGCGGCGTCCGAGGCGTACGACGTGCTGTCGGACGACAAGAAGCGCAAAGAGTACGACGAGATGCGCTCGCTGTTCGGCTCCGGCGCGTTCCGTCGCGGTGCCCGGCCGGGCGGGGCCCAGTTCGACCCGTCCGACCTGTTCGGCAGCTTCGGTGGCGCCGGTGCGCCGCCGGGCGCCGGGGACCGCCGGTTCGGTGGTGCCGGGTTCTCGGACATCTTCAGCTCGATCTTCTCGGGCGGCGGGGCGGGCCCGCGCCGCGGTCCGCAGCGCGGCCGCGATGTCGAGGCCGAGGTGACTCTCGACTTCGTGCACGCGGTGCAGGGCACCACGCTGCCGCTGACGCTGCGCTCGCCCGGAGTCTGCGACACCTGCCACGGCAACGGCGCCAAGCCCGGGACCACGCCCCGGACCTGCCCGGCCTGCCACGGGTCCGGCCTGATCTCCCGTAACCAGGGCTCGTTCAGCTTCTCGGAGCCGTGCCGGGAGTGCCAGGGCGCGGGCACCATCGTGGAGGTCAAGTGCCCCGAATGCCGGGGCACCGGCGGGGTCACGAAGAACCGGACGATCAACGTACGCTTCCCCGCCGGCGTCGCGGACGGCCAGCGGATCCGGCTGTCCGGCCGCGGCGAGCCGGGGGAGCGCGGCGGCCCCGCCGGCGACCTGTACGTGCAGGTGAAGGTACGGCCGGACGACCTGTTCGGGCGCAGCGGCGACGACCTCACGCTGACCGTGCCGATCACGATCGCCGAGGCCGTGCTCGGGACGGACCTGCCGGTGCCCACGCTGGACGGCACGGTCACGTTGCGGGTGCCCCCGGGGACACCGAGCGGCCGCAAGCTGCGGGCGCGCGGCAAGGGGGTCGCCCGGCGCGACGCCCCGGCCGGGGACCTGCTGGTCACGGTCGAGGTGCAGGTACCCTCATCGATTTCCGACGAGGCGCGGGACGCGCTGGAGACGTTCGCCAAGCTCACCCCGCCCGCCGGGCGTGAGCGCATCGAGGCGCGGCGGCACCGTCCCGGATAGGACCGGGCAACGGTTCGGGTCGGACCGGACAGCAGGAGGTGGCACATGTACGAAGAAATCGAGATCTCGGTGGAGCATGCCTCCGACGCGAAGGTCCTGATCATTTCCGTTGCGGCCCGGCTCGCCGGGATGCATCCGCAGACCCTGCGACAGTACGACCGGCTGGGGCTGGTGCAGCCCGGCCGGGCGGGCGGCGGCGGCCGGCGGTACAGCGAGCGTGATGTCGCCCTGCTGCGCGAGGTGCAGAAGCTCAGTCAGGAGGAAGGCGTCAACCTCGCCGGCATCAAGCGGATCATCGGGCTGGAGCAGCTCGTGGCGGATCTTCAGCAGCGGGTCATGGAGCTCGAGAGTCAGCTCGACGACGCGTACACGCGGATCGCCCAGCTCGAGGCGGTCGGCCCGTACCCGGGGCGGGACCTGGTCCGCCAGGATCGCCCGTCGACCGCGTTAGTCGTGTGGCGCCCGCGCCGCAGTACGGACCGGTGAGGCAATGTGGCGGCGGCCCCGATGACCTCGGGGCCGCCGCCACATGGTCGCGCGGCGGAGCGCGGCCGCACGGGCTGCCCAGGAACGATCAGCGGCGGCCGAACAGGCCCAGTCGGCGCGGATGCCGGACCAGGCCGCCCTCGATCCAATCCTGGTAGTCGAACAGCTCGGGGCGGGTCATGAGGACCCGGCAGTTGTGCGCCCAGATGGACATCGGCTCGTCGCCGACCTCCTCGGCGCGCTCGATGTACTTCTTCAGCCGGCGCTTGCGCTGGCTCGACGCGTTCGCCCGGACACCGTCCGCGGCGTAGATGTACATGCAGTGCAGCGCGAACCGGCGCGCCGGGCACTGCCGGTCCATCGCCAGCTCGAACAGGGTCGGTGCGAGGACGTCGCCGGCGATGAGCAGATCCCAGTCGGGCGGCATCGCATCGAGCGGCACCGCCTCCGGGTGGTACGCCCAGGCCTGCAGCTCCTCCGGCCGCGGATCGACCGGGTTGGCGAATCCGAAGAATGTCGACTCACGCACGCTCACGCCGCCGCCCTCGCCTTACCCTGTCCCCCACGGCGCCACTACGCCGTGAACTGTTTCCTTAACACGAAGTTGTCGCCGCGACACGGTAGCGCGACCAAACGGGGCTGCGGAAGGCCCCGAAATCACAATCCGGTACTGAGAAGTAGCATTGCGCAGCCCAGGTGCCGGAAAGCGGCGTCAGTCGCCGGCCGCCAGGGGCGCCGCCGGGCGGCGGGTCGCCCCATTCGCCGCCGGACCCGGGTAGGGCGATGCCGGCCCGGCGTGCCGCCAGGTAGCCGGTGAGGACGCGCCCGGCAGTCTGCTCAGGCGCGGGCGGGCACCCGCTTGCCGGTGGACGTCGGTGCGGTGGCGTGGGGCACGGCGAGCGGCACGGTGTCGGGTCGCCCGGCGGTCGGCGGCGGGTCCGCCGCGGGCAGCGTGAACGTGAACCGGGAGCCGCCGCCCGGGTTGTCGTGCGCGGTGATCGTGCCGCCGTGGCGGCTGACGATGCGGTGGCAGATGGCGAGGCCGAGTCCGCTCCCCGTGTAGCCACCGCCGGAGTGGGCGCGATGGAAGTCGTCGAAGATCGCCTCGTGCTGTCCGGGCGGGATGCCGATGCCGTTGTCGGCGATGGTGACCTCGACCAGGTCACCGCACAGCGTGCTGGTGATCTTCAAGTACGGGGTGACCCCCGACGCGGTGTACTTGATCGCGTTGCCGATGAGGTTGTCCAGCAGTTGCCGGACTGCTCCCGCGTCGGCGTGCACCGGATGAAGCCGGCCCAGGGCGACCCGGGGGACGGGACGCCCGGCGGCGGTGGCCGCGTCGGCGCGCGCGGCGGCGACGTCGGCGACCAGCCCGGCGAGCTCGACCCGGGTGGGCGTCAGGTCGGCGTCGCGGGCGGACGTGTACGCCAGCAGGTCGTTGATGAGTCCCCGCATCCGGGTGGCGGCGCGGGACACCCGGCTGAGGCTGTCCCGTGAGCGGGTGATCGCGGGCTGTTCGGCGTCGAGGGCGTCGGAGGCGACCTCGGTCCAGCCCTCGACGGCGGTCAGTGGGCTCTGCAGGTCGTGGGCGACCGCACCGGCGAAGTTGGCGAGCTGGTCGCGGTGACGGCGTTCCGCGGTGACGTCGTGATAGAGCACGACGGCGCTGCGGCAGCCGCGCTCGCCGGGCAGCGGGGTGGCGGTGACCTGGACGATCCGGGCGTCGTGGTCGCCGGGCTTGCGGACGAGCAGGTCGTCGCCCTCGACGTGGGCGCCGGCCAGGGCCCGGGTGTGCGGCAGCGCGTCGGTGGTGACCGGGCTCCCGTCGAGGTGGCGCAGCCGCCGGTGAGCATCGCCCACCACGCTGACTTCTCCCAGCAGGCGTACCGCTGCGCGGTTGCGCAACACGACCCGGCCCTCGGCGTCGACGACGGACAAGCCGTCGCCCATCGAGTCGATGATCGTGCTCAGCAGTGTGGCGTGCTGCCGCGCCTGGCCACGCTGGTCGGCGAGTTCACGGAACAGGCCCGCGCGCTCGTCCCGTTCGAGCGCGAGGGCCAGCGAAGCGACCGCGGTCAGGGCGACGAGCAGGTGGGCGATCACCGCGCGGAGGTACGGGTCGGCGATGTCGGCCAGGGCGCCGTCGCCGTGCAGGGTGACGGCGACCGCGACCCCGGCGAGGATCAGGTTGTGCAGCACGAGGAAGCCGGTACGCAGGCGGATGGCCACCCAGCCCGTCACGACGATCAGCGGCAGCCCGTTGTCGTACGTGTCCCCGATCACGTAGGCGCCGGCTGAGCAGGACACGATCGCCAGGTACTCGGCGACCCGCCACCGGGCCGTCGCCCGCAGGTTCCGGATCATGTTCCGCGACCATCCGGCAACGGATCCGTGCCGGCCCCGGAAGGCGCTCATGGTGGGGCCGAACCACAGTCCGACCGTGCCGATCACGACCGTTCCGGCGACGTCGCGGGTGATCCAGGCGTCGAACGCCGACGGGTCGGGTTGCCCCGTGACGAGCCAGTTGCCGACCTGGGCGACGGCCGCGCCGGCGACCACCGCGATCACGGTCGTGCCCAGCGCCCTCGCCAGGTCTCGGGGAGTGGACAGCCGCAGGTCACGGCCGGCTCGGCTCGCCGGGCGGGCCAACAGCAGAACGAACGCGGTGGCCTGCACGACGTTGGCCAGGGCGAGAACCGCGCCCAGGGCCGGGCCGCCGCCGGTGACCGCGTTGCCGATCAGGCCGATCGCGCCGAGGGCCAGGGCGTCCACCCACCGCAGGCGGGCTCGCCGCTGGGCACAGAACCAGATGAAGGCGACTCCGGCGGCGGGCCACAGCAGGGCGAGGTGAGAGCCGCCGATCACGGTCATTCGGCCGACGGCGAACGCGACCGCGTAGGCGGCGGCGAACCCGGCCGACCGCAGCAGCGAGACTTTGACGCTCATCGGGTACGCCGAAGCCGGCCCATCGGCCCGGCCAGCCTCGTAGGCCGCAATGCCCCCCGCGGTCATGTGCCGCCTCCACCCGCTTGCCGAAAACGTCCGACTTTCCCTTCGGCCGGTTGTCAGGGCCGCTGAGGCGGCCTGAGGAATCCACTTCGGCTGTGGCAACGGTCACACCACCGGCGCGCAGCGCCGTTGTCGGAGTGGACGGCCGGACTTAGGGTTGAGTGGAATACGCTCAAGTCTGCGAACGCTGTACCCGGGCGGAACCACCGATCAGGGGAGCACATGAACGCCGAACGCCTCACCACCAAGAGCCGCGATGTGATCACCGGTGCGGTCGCCTCCGCCAGTACGCGCGGGCACGCCTCGGTCGAGCCGTGGCACCTGCTGCTGTCACTGCTGGACACCGGCGGCTCCACCGCCTCGGGCCTGCTGCGCGCGGTCGGCGCGAACCCGGCCGAGGTGCGCCGCCTCGCGGCCCGCGCGGTCGAGCAGATCCCGTCCGCCCGCGGCGCGAGCATCGCCGAGCCCAGCCTGTCCCGCGAGTTCGTCAACGCGATCGGCGAGGCCGAGCTGATCGCCAAGCCGCTCGGCGACGAGTACGTCTCCACCGAGCATCTGCTCGCCGGGCTGGCCCGGGTGGGCGGCGGGGTCGGCAAGGCGTTGCGTGACGCCGGTGCCACCGAGGAGACCCTGGTCGCGGCATTCCCCTCGGTGCGCGGGGGAGACCGCCGGGTGACGAACCAGGACCCGGAACAGACGTACCAGGCGCTGGAGAAGTACAGCGTGGATCTCACCGCGCTGGCCCGCGAAGGAAAGATCGACCCGGTGATCGGCCGTGATGCCGAGATCCGCCGGGTGATCCAGGTGCTCTCGCGGCGTACGAAGAACAACCCGGTCCTCATCGGTGAGCCCGGCGTCGGCAAGACCGCGATCGTCGAGGGCTTGGCCCAGCGCATCGTGGCCGGGGACGTGCCCGAGACGCTGCGCGACAAGAAGCTGGTCTCGCTCGACCTGGGCGCGATGGTCGCCGGGGCGCAGTACCGCGGCCAGTTCGAGGAGCGGCTCAAGAGCGTCCTGGAGGAGATCCGCAACTCCAACGGCCAGGTCGTCACGTTCCTCGACGAGCTGCACACCGTCGTGGGTGCGGGCAAGGGCGAGGGCTCCATGGATGCGGGCAACATGCTCAAGCCGATGCTGGCCCGCGGCGAGCTGCGCATGGTCGGCGCGACCACGCTGGACGAGTACCGCGAGCACATCGAGAAGGACCCCGCGCTGGAGCGGCGCTTCCAGCCCGTCGTGGTCGGCGAGCCCACGGTCGAGGACACGATCGGCATCCTGCGCGGGCTCAAGGGGCGGTACGAGGCCCACCACCGGGTCCAGATCACCGACGCCGCGCTGGTCGCGGCCGCCAGCCTGTCCGACCGCTACATCAGCGACCGGTTCCTGCCGGACAAGGCGATCGACCTGATCGACGAGGCCGCCTCCCGGTTGCGTATGGAGATCGACTCCCGGCCGGTCGAACTGGACCAGCTCCAGCGCCAGGTCGACCGGATGCGGGTCGAGCGGCTGGCGCTGGGTAAGGAGACCGACCCCGCGTCGGTCGCCCGCCTGGAGCGCCTGGAGCGCGACCTCGCCGACCGCGAGGAGGAGCTGACCGCGCTGACCGCCCGCTGGGAACGCGAGCGCGGCGGCCTCAACCGGGTCGGCGAGCTGAAGAAGCGGCTCGACGAGATGCGCGTCGAACTGGAACGCGCGCAACGCGACGCCGAGTGGGAGAAGGCGTCCCGGCTGCAGTACCAGGAGATTCCCGCCCTGGAGCAGGAGCTGGCCAGCGCGTCGGAAGCCGAGGAGGAGAAGGCCGAGCCGCCCATGGTCAAGGAGGAGGTCGGCGCGGACGACATCGCCGAGGTGATCTCCTCGTGGACCGGCATCCCGGCCGGCCGGATGATGGAGGGCGAGACCGCCAAGCTGCTGCGCATGGAGGACTCGCTCGGCGCGAAGGTGGTCGGCCAGCGCGAGGCCGTCGAGGCGGTCTCCGGTGCGGTGCGCCGGGCCCGGGCCGGCGTCGCCGACCCGGACCGGCCCACGGGCAGCTTCCTGTTCCTCGGCCCCACCGGCGTCGGCAAGACCGAGCTGGCCAAGGCGCTCGCGGGGTTCCTCTTCGACGACGAGCGGGCCATGGTCCGCATCGACATGAGCGAGTACGGCGAGAAGCACTCCGTCGCCCGCCTCGTCGGCGCCCCTCCCGGGTACGTCGGCTACGAGGAAGGTGGGCAGCTCACCGAGGCGGTGCGGCGTCGCCCGTACTCGGTGGTGCTGCTGGACGAGGTGGAGAAGGCGCACCCGGACGTGTTCGACGTGCTGCTGCAGGTCCTCGACGACGGGCGGCTCACCGACGGCCAGGGCCGTACGGTCGACTTCCGCAACGCGATCCTCGTGCTGACGTCCAATTTGGGCTCGTCGGTCGTCTCCGACTTCACGCTCAGCGACGAGGAACGGCGCGAGGAGGTCATGGCGACCGTGCGGGCGCACTTCAAGCCCGAGTTCCTAAACCGGCTCGACGACATCGTGGTGTTCCACGCGCTGACCGCACAGGACCTCGCGGCCATCGTGGACATCCAGCTCGGGCGCCTGCGTAACCGGCTCGCCGACCGGCGGCTGAACCTGGAGGTCACCGACGCCGCGGTGCAGTGGCTCGGCGAGCACGGCTACGACCCGATCTACGGTGCCCGTCCGCTGCGCCGCCTGGTGCAGTCGGCGATCGGCGACGCACTGGCCAAGGCGCTGCTCGCGGGCCAGATCGTGGACGGCGACACCGTCCAGGTCGACCTCAACGACGCCAAGGACGGCCTGTCGGTCGGCCGCGGCTGACACCGACATGAACGGGCCCCGCCGGGTGGCGGGGCCCGTTCGTCCTAGTTCTTCGGCTCCTGTCGCCGGTACGCGTGGGTCATGAGAATGTCCGTCAGCGAGTGTTCGCCCTCGCGGGACCAGATCCGGATCCCGTCTCGGATCAGTTGATAGCGCACGTCGGTGTACCGGGTCTGCGTGTCGTCATGGTGCACGACGGTCAGGGTGTCGGCATGCGGCATGGGGACTCACCGGTCCTTGTCATGTCTGGGGCGGCTGCGGCGCGGTCACGCAGCGCGCGTCACGGGGAAGGTGCCCGGATCCGGTCTGCCTGGGCCCCGGCGGTTTGTGGGCGGGGGTGGCGACCTGGGCGGACAACGGGCGCGGCCGGGGAGGTCTCCTGCCGACGAGGCGCCACGAGTACGCATGTTACGGGGCGACGCCGAAAACTGTCGCCCCCTCGATCGAGCGATCCGGTCCACACCGGCCGATGCTCGTCCGCCCGATCTCGCCTGCCGTGGCGGTTCGCGTGGCCGGAGTCGCGGGCCGTGCGTCCGAACGGTACCGTGAGTGGATCAAGGAGGGGATCTCCGTGGCCGTTCCCATGTATCCACCGGCGCCGGCGCCGAGGACGCGACCGGCACCCGTCACCGTCTCGTCCTACCTGCTGTACGCGACAGCTGCGCTGTCTCTGCTCGGCGCGATCATCACGCTCAGCAGCATCGGAACGATCGAGAGCGTCACCCGCGAGGTGTACCGGGGCACTGCCGCCGAGGGCACCGAGGCCGTCGCCGTGGTGGGCAGCGTCATCGGGCTCGTGATCAATCTGCTGTTCGCCGCGGCGCTCGCGGTGCTGGCGATCTTCAACGGCAAAGGCCGCAACGGGTCCCGGATCACCACCTGGGTGCTGGGCGGCATCGCTCTGTGCTGCAGCGGTGTGGGCCTGGCGGGCACCGCGGCTTCGGGGCTGCTCAGCGGCATGGACACCCGTCGTCCGGGCGGGGGTCCGTCCGCGCGCGAGTTGCAGGACCGTCTCCACGAGGCGCTCCCGTCCTGGTACACCCCGGTCACCACGACGCTCTCGGTGCTCATGCTGCTCACGTTGCTGACCGCGCTCGTGCTGCTGGCGCTGCCGGCGGCGAACCCGTACTTCCGGGCCGCGGAGCCGGTGTGGGATCCGTCGCTGCCGTTCCCGGGGTATCCGGGCTATCCCGCGGCCCAGCCGCCGTACCCGGCGCAGCCCGGCTATCCGGCACAGCCCTATCCGAGTGCGCCGCCGTTTGCAGGGCATCCCCCGCCCCCGGTCCCGGGCCAGCCGGTCGGTGGTCAGCCGCATCCGGGTCAGCCGCATCCGGGTCAGCCATATCCGGGTCAGCCGGGCACCGGGCAACCGGACGCCGGTCCGCCGTTCCCGGGTCAGCCGGGCGCCGGTCCGCCACAGTATCCGAGCTCGGCGCCGGAAGGCGGTCCGGCGCAGGAGGGCGGTGCGGTGCCGGAGGGCGGTGCCGTGCCGCCGGAGCGCGACGACCGTCCGGGCGCGCCGCCGGACCCGACTTCCCAGCCCTGAGCTCGGCAGCAGGGGCGGCGGCCGGAGCGGCACCCGGGTAGGTTCGGCGCAACATCACCCGGGGAGCCGTCGCATGTCCTACCCAGTTTCGCCGCCCGCCGCCGTGACCGCGGCGCCCGCGGTTGCCCCGTCGCGGCGCCGTCCGGTGCCGGTGACGCTCGCGGCGGCCCTGCTGGCTCTGATGGGCCTGACCGGCCTCGGCTACGCGATCACCACGATCGTGGTCGCCCCGGGCGTCGTGGCGCGCTTCCGGGACGCCGCCGGTGCAGCGGACGGCGCCGAGGTCGACGGTTTCGTGACCGTGGTCTGGATCGGTGCCGCGGTCGGTGCGGTTGTCTCGGTGATTCTTTTCGCCCTGTTCGTGGTGCTGGCGCTGGGGCTGCGCCGCGGCAGCAACGCAGCCCGGATCGGCACCTGGGTGATGTCCGGCCTGGGGCTGCTCGCCGGTACTGCGGCCCTGGTGACGATCCTGGTACAGCGCGGCGGCGAGGCGGATCCGGAGTCGCTGGGCGCGGTCTTGAGCGGCGCGTACCCGGATCGGTGGATCGGGCTCAACGTGGGTGCGGCGCTCGCCCAGATGGTGGGTTACCTGATCGTGGCGGTGCTGCTGCTGATCGCACCCGGTTCGTTCTTCCGGCCGGGCGGGTCTGGCACCGCCGATCACAGTTACGGTCCCGGTGGAGTGAATGGTCACGCTGCGCTGAACGGCCATGGCTCGCCGTATGGAATGAGCCCCTCGGGGTACTCGGCTGGTTACTCGCCGGTTGTATCCATAACGCCCACGTCGGGGCAGGACGACGAATCCTGGTCGCGTCCGTCGAGCTGAGTCGCGGGTCGCATCGACGTTTGTGGGTCACCCGAACGGGTAACGTTCGGCACTGGAGGACAGGCTTGCGCCGACTGTCCGGATGTTCACCGCGGACCTGCTCGGGGGTTGTTTCGCCCGCTGAACGGACAGACGTTTGTCAATGTTGTGTAAGTCCTGTGGATTCGATCTGAGGAAGCTGGAGGCGGGGGGATAACCCGACGATCGTTCGGAAACCCGCTTTGAGCTGCCTCAATGGGCGTGGAAGACGTTTCCGAAGCCCTACAGTAAACAAGCCTTACAGATTCTGAGCGGCAATGCTGAGGGTCTATAGTTCCCTTTCGGCCCTGGCCGGGTGGAACGGTCCGTTTTCCATCCAGCCAGTACCCTCGATGTCATGGAAGCGCACCACGACCTGCGTAAATTCATCACTGAAACGACCGTCGCGCAGAGTCGTCGCGTGCTTTCATCGGGTCGTGCAGCGTTGTGTGACGGCATCAATCCGGACAGTGGGACCGTACGGCACAACGCGGTCGTACGAATGCGGTGTGTGTCGATCCGTCGGGGCGCGGATCGACACATTGACAATGTGGGGCGTCTCACTCCCTCGGTGTGGATCGAGAGCCCGACAGCGATGGACAGCGACCAGACGGCTGCTGAGGCGTTGCAGGAGGCAGGGACCGAAGTCGGTGTCGAGGTAATGGTCGATCAGCGAACGGAAGCGGCCGTCCGGGCCGCCGCCTTGACGCACCGATCGGCTGACCCGACGACCGATCTCGGCCTTACGGCCTGAAAGTTAGCCGGTTCGTTCCTGCCCGCATGCAGGAGAATCGATGCAGTTGGTGGAAGGATGGAGATCGTGGGAACTGCGTTGGCGGAAATGACAATGCCTCAGATCTCGCCGCTTGCCGGCGAGCCAATTGAACGTGCCGACGCCGAGCGTCTGGCGGGAGTGCTCAAAGCACTCGCCGACCCTGCGCGGCTGCGTCTGCTCAGCCTCATCCAGTCCGCAACGGACGGCGAGGCGTGCGTCTGTGACCTGACCGCTCCACTGGGTCTGTCGCAGCCGACCGTCAGCCATCATCTGCGGATCCTGACGGAGGCGGGTCTGCTTGAGCGCGAGAAGCGCGGTGTCTGGGCGTACTACCGCCTGGTGCCGACCGCCATCGCCACCATCGCCGACCTGCTGACCCCGCCGCGCAAGCGGGCCACGAAGAAGGCGCGCTGACCGGAAGCCGACGCCTGGCGTCACAGTGACCAACGTGACGCCAGGCTGGATTGCGAGACCTCCCACAGAGTCCACCCCCGAGGACCCGAGGAGCCACCGGTGAACTACGTGCCCGGCGATCTGCGCGATCAACTCGCCCACGTGGGCTACGACGTCGTCCAGTCCGGCCTGGTCTGCGGATCGGGCGGCAATCTGTCCGCACGCATACCCGACGAGGACGCCTGCTGGGTCACCGGCGCCGGTTCCTGGCTGGACCGGCTCAGCCGCGTGACGTTCGCCGCCGTACGGATCTCCGACGGCGGGCCCGCGGTGATCGGCGCCATCCCGTCCCGCGTCGAGCCGACCAGCGAACTACCGCTACACCTGGCGTTGTACCGGGCCCGGCCCGACGTGAACGCCATTGTCCACCTGCACCCTCAGACGGCGTTGCTGCTCGACGCACTGGGGGAACACGTCCGCCTCGTCACGACCGACCACGCGTTCTATCTGCGCCGGGTCGTCACGGTCCCGTTCCGCCTGCCGGGGACGGTCGAGCTCGCCGCACTCACCGCGGCCATGTCCGCCGACGGCACCGACTGCCTCGTGCTCAGCCAGCACGGCAGCGTGGTCATGGCGGACAGCGTGGAGCTGGCGCACAAGCGGGCCCGGAACCTGGAGGAGGCGGCCATGTTGACCTACCGGGCGCTGGCCGCCGGTCGCCTGGACGGGCTCCGGGAATGCCCCGAGGAGTTCCTCGATCGCCTCGCCGGCTCGGCGCCGGTCACGGTCTGACGGTTCGGGCCTGGTCGGCCCGGGCCCAGTCCGTGCCGGCCGGGTCAGGTCGGCGCGGGTCAGCTTCCCGGACGTGCCGTTCAGGCTCCCCCTACGCGCCGGTCAGCTTTCCGGACGCGTCGGGCTATGCCCGGTGGCTGCCGCGGTGGTGGGGACGGTGCTCCTGCTCCTCGTCCTGGGCCGCCTCGGCCAGCCCGGCGATGCTCGCCGCCGCGACCACGCCGATCGCCGTCTCTGCCTCGCCGGACTCGGTGCCGCGCCGCTTGGCGCGCCGCTCGCGGATGATCTCGATGAAGATCGGCAGCATCGAGATCACGATGATCAGCGCGACCACGGGCAGGATGTAGTGGTCGATCTTGTCGCCGACCAGCCGGTAGATCTGGTCCGCGAGCAGGTAGCCGGCCAGCAGGATGCCGTCCACCCAGAGGACCGCGCCGACGATGTTCCAGATCAGGAACTTGCGCGCGGGCATGCCCAGGGTGCCCGCGACCGGGTTCAGGAACGTCCGGACGATTGGGATGAACCGGGCGAGCACCACGGCCTTCGCGGGGCCGAACTTCTCGAAGTAGTACTCGGCCTTCGCCACGTACTCCTGCTTGAAGAGGCGGGAGTCGGGGCGGTCGAACATCCGGCGGCCGTACCGGGCGCCGAGCCAGTGGCCCAGCTGAGCGCCGATGATCGCGCAGATCGGGGCGCCGATCATCAGCCCGGCAATCGAGACCTTGGTCCCCGAGCCGAACATCGATTCCGCCACCGGTGACGCTGCCACCCCGGCCAGGAACAGCAGCGAGTCGCCGGGGAAGAAGAAGCCGACGAGCAGGCCGGTCTCGGCGAACAGGATCGCCCACACGCCGATCAGCCCGAACGTCTTCAACAGCGACGTCGGGTCCATCGGATTGAGGGCGAGATGCTCGGTCAGGGCACGGATGGTCACGCCATGCAGGGTACCGGGGCGGGCTGTGGGCGTGCTGTGCTCCGTCCGGGTGGCCCGGCGGGCCCCACGGACGAAAATCTGGACCTGCGTGCCCGGCCGGAGGCGGCCCGTTCAGCACGGCCGCGGTGGCCGGACGCCGGGGCTGCCGGCGGACCGGACCACCCGCTGCACACCCAGCGGTGGGCGCTCAGCGGTAGTCGTCGTCGAACGGAACCTCCTGGGCCTGCTCCTGCGCGTCCCACTCGGGCGCCTCCAGGTCCTCGAGGACCCGCGGCTCGGCGACCTCCTCCCAGCTGGGATCCGCGATTGCGGCCTGCTCGGCGGCGTCGGCCTCCGCGGCTTCCACATCGAGGTGGTTCGGCTGGGTCATCGTCGGCTCCCTTCGATGGGGCGGACTGCGCCTTCCACGGTACGACCGGTGCGGCGTCGCGCGGACCCTGATCCCGCCGGATGGGCACGGAAAACGGGGCGATTTCCCCCGGCCGCCGGGACTGCGGAATACTGCCTGCTGGAGGACAGCGCGGTCCTGCCCTCTGGCGCCGTACGCAAATATCCCGTACGCAAGGATCAAGGAGCTCACCGATGCCTATCGCTTCCCCTGAGGTCTACGCCGAGATGCTCGACCGCGCCAAGGCCGGCGCGTTCGCGTACCCCGCGATCAACGTGACGTCCTCGCAGACGCTGAATGCGGCCCTGCAGGGCTTCGCGGAGGCGGGCAGCGACGGCATCATCCAGATCTCCACGGGTGGCGCCGAGTACGTCTCCGGCCCGACCGTCAAGAACATGGTCACCGGCGCGGTCGCGCTCGCCGAGTTCGCCACCGAGGTCGCCAAGCACTACCCGGTCAACATCGCGCTGCACACCGACCACTGCCCGAAGAACAAGCTCGACGGGTACGTCCGTCCGCTGCTGGCGATCAGCAAGGAGCGGGTCGCCGCGGGCAAGGCCCCGCTGTTCCAGTCGCACATGTGGGACGGCTCCGCCGTGCCGCTGGACGAGAACCTGACGATCGCCGAGGAGCTGCTGGCCCTCTCCGCCGCAGCCAAGATCATCCTGGAGGTGGAGATCGGCGTCGTGGGCGGCGAGGAGGACGGCGTCGTCGGCGCGATCGACGAGAAGCTGTACACCACGGTCGAGGACGCCATGGCCACGGTCGCCGCGCTCGGCACGGGCGAGAAGGGCCGGTACATGGCCGCCCTGACGTTCGGCAACGTGCACGGCGTCTACAAGCCGGGCAACGTCAAGCTGCGCCCGGAGATCCTCAAGGACATCCAGGAGGCGGTCGGCGCCAAGGTCGGCAAGGAGAAGCCGTTCGACCTGGTGTTCCACGGCGGCTCCGGCTCGCTGCTGTCCGAGATCCGCGCCGCCCTCGACTACGGCGTGATCAAGATGAACATCGACACCGACACCCAGTACGCCTTCACCCGGCCGGTGGCGGACCACATGTTCAAGAACTACGACGGCGTCCTGAAGGTCGACGGCGAGGTCGGCAACAAGAAGGCGTACGACCCGCGCGCCTGGGGCAAGCTGGCCGAGAACGGCCTGGCCAAGCGCGTCGTCGAGGCCTGCGAGCACCTGCGCTCCGCGGGCACCACGTCCGCGAAGTAGTCGCCCGCCGCGCGGCCGGTCCCCGTGCGCGGGGACCGGCCCCGGCCGCGACACGCCGTGGTCTGGGTACGATCGTCCGGTTGTTCAACCGGTGGTAGGTGATCGTGCTCGGCATCGAGGGTTACGAACCCGAGTGGCAGCACGACGCCAATGCCCTGGCCGCGGTGCACCGTCCGATGTTCGCCCGCCTCATCGGCTGCGAGCTGCTGGCGGGCTGGCTCATGTGGGACATCTCCGCGCGGGGCTGGTTCGCCGACGGCCCGGTGATCCTCGGCTTCAGCGGCCCGCACGGCCGCGGCGGCGCCAATGTGGAGATCACTCACCGCAAGTTCGACGAGTGCGCGATCACCTGGGATCAGGTCGACATGACCGCACCGATCGACTGGTACGGCACCGGCATCCAGCTCGACTGGCGCGCCGACCCGCACGCCGCGCTGCGCCGCGCCCGCGGCCGGGTGCTGCGCGAGGTCAACATCATCGAACGGATCACGGTCGCCGACTGGCTGCCGCGGGTGCTCCACGCGGTGGAGTTCCGCTTCGACGAGGCCCGGCTCGCGGTCTACAACGCGATGGACGAGAACGGCCTCACCGACGTACCCGAGCGGGACCTGCCGGTGCACAGCTGGCGCCGGGTCCGGGTGGCCTAGGCGGTCAGCGCGGTCATCGCCTCGTCCAGCGAGTCGGTCACCACGATCAAACCGGACTGATCACCGTACGGGGAACGGGTCAGCAGCGGGCGCAGCAACTCCTCGACCGGCAGGCCGGCCCAGTGCGCCGCGTTCAGGAACACGAACGCGCCGCTCGGGCCGTCCGTCCGGTAGAACGTCTTCGTCGCGGCCTGGAACACCTCCTGCACCGTGCCCGCCCAGCCGGGCGCGAACACGATGCCGCCACGGGACAGGCGCAGGATCGAGTCCTCCCGTACCGCGTTGGAGAAGTACTTGCCGATCTGGCCCGCGAACAGGTTCGCCGGCTCGTGGCCGTACAGCCAGGTGGGCAGTGCCAGGCCGCCGTGGGTGAGCCGCGCGACCACGTCGCCGGGTGCGGACGCCGGCGCCGGATACGCCTCGCGCACCCGCAGCGCCGCGGCCGTGTACGGGTCGTGATCCCGGAAGTCCGGCGCGGCCGCGAGCAGGTCGATCGCCGTCGTCAACTCCGTCTCCGGGCGGCTCGCGAAGTACGCCCCCAGGTTCGCGGCCTCCATGACCCCGGGCCCGCCGCCGGTCACGATCAGCCGGCCCGCGTTGGCGAGCCGCCACGCCAGCGTCGCCGCCATCCGGTACGCGGCCGAACCCCGCGGCTCCGCATGACCGCCCATGATCCCGACCGCGCCGCTGATCCCGACCGTGCCGTCGGGCCCGTGCGCGGCCACCCACGCGTTGAGGGCCTTGCCGAGCGCGTTGTCGATGCCCGCGTCATGCAGCCGCTGCGCCAGCGCCTCCCGGATGTCCGGGGTCGCCCCGCCGTGATCGCCGAAGTGGCCGTACACGACCGTGTCGTACATGCCCGCGAAGCCGTGCCGCTCGAAACCGAACGCCAGATCCTCCGGCGTGTACAGCTGTGCCGGATGCGTCGGGTACGGCCGGGCGGGGAACGGCGGGATCAGATGGGCGCCGCGCCGGATCAGGTCGATCTCCACCTCGGCCGACAGCAGCCGGCAGCCCACGAACAGGGTGTCCCGCACGTCGACCCGGCTCAGGTCGGGCGGGTCCACGTCCAGCTTCAGACCCAGGACGACCAGGTGGGCGAGCGAGCCGGTCGCCAGATGGACGTCCAGTTCGGCGCGCGACTCGATCTCGCCTGCGGTCTCGTCGAACGGCGGCTCGCTGCCGAACACGGGCTGAAGTGGATCACCGGGCACTCCTAGCAGGCTAGCCGCCGAACGGAAGGCTCGTGCGCGGTCTGCGCGTACCCCGGCGGCGTGCGGGCCGGGCGGGCGGGTTGAATGGGTTCATGCAGAACCTGCTTCCCGAGCCGCCCGCCACCCGCCTGCCCGTCGAGGACGAGGCGGACAAGGCCCTCGCCGAGGCCGCACAGAGCGGCGCGGACGATGCGTACGAGGCGGTCGCCGCCCGGTTCCCGGCGTACAGCGGTGGGTGGGCCGCGCTGGCCGCGAACGCGCTCGCCGCGGGGCGGACGGTGCCCGCGTACGCGTACGCCCGCACCGGTTACCACCGCGGGCTGGACGCCCTGCGCCGCAACGGGTGGAAGGGCCACGGCCCGGTCCCGTGGGCGCACGAGCCGAACCGGGGTTTCCTGCGCTGCCTGCACTCCCTGTCGCAGGCCGCGGCCGCGATCGGGGAGGCCGACGAGGCGGCCCGGTGCGCCCAGTTCCTGCGCGACAGCGATCCGGCCGCCGCCGACGCCCTGAGCTGATCTCCCCGACCCGGAGCGTCCGCCCGCTGCAATGCGGCGGACTCTCCGGGCGGCGGCTTCCGGTCTAGAGGCCCTCGGCGACCGCGGCGGCGATCTTGAGCCAGGCGTCGCGGCTGTTGGCGGACAGTTGCCCGTAGCGGAGAGGCTCACCCGAGTCGATCAGCCGCTCGTACGGCGCCAGCAGGACGGCCCGCGTACGCGCCGCGAAGTGCCGCTGGATCGCGGGCAGGTCGATGTCCTTGCGGGTCGGTGGCATCGACACCACGCTCACCGCCTGCCGGACCAGTCGCTGCCGGCCGCTCTGCTCCAAGTGGTCGAGCATCCGCGCCGCGGTCTCGGCCGAGTCGTTACGGGCCGACATCGTGATGACGAGCTGATCGGTGGCGTCCATCGCCGCCTGCCAGTTCTGCGCGCGCACGTTGTTGCCGGTGTCCACCATGATCAACTTGTAGAACCGGCTGACGATCTCCCGGATCTCGGCGAACGCGCTCGCAGTGAGCATCTCACCCGCGGTCGCCGACTCGTCCGAGGCGAGCACGTCGAACATGCCCTCGCCCTGCGCGCGGACGTACTGCGACAGGTCGCCCACCCGCCCGTGCGAGCCGCGGAACAGATGCAGGTCGCGCATCATGTCCCGGACCGTACGGGCGTGGAAGTCCTGCTGCGCCCGCATGCCCAGGGTGCCCTGGGTCTCGTTGTTGTCCCAGGCCAGCACGTACCCGCCGCGCTTCTGCCCGAACGTCATGGCCAGCAGCAGCACCGCGACCGTCTTGCCGGCCCCGCCCTTCGGGTTGACCACGGTCACCTGCCGCAGGCCGCCGAAGTTGCGCCGGACCTTCTCGACGTCCTGTTTGAACTCCATCTCGCGGCGGCCCGGGGCCAACCGGAGCAACCCGAGGGTGCCCTTCGTGACCATCGCCCGGGCGCCCATCGTCGCGGTCGGCTCGGCCGGCTTGGCGAGCCGGCGCCGGGCGAACTCCTCGGCCGTCGGAGTCCCGTCGGACACCCACGGCGTCTGCTGATACGGGTCCACGGTCGCCTGGTCGCCGCCGGGCTGGTGCATCTGCGGATGCGGCGGCACCGCCCGGGTGTCCATCGTGGGCGGATACGGGCCGGGCGGCGGCTGGTGCGGCGCCCGCGTGCCGGGGGCGTCGGGGTCCGTCGCCCACGGCTGGGGGCCCGTGCCCTGCGTCCCGCGCCCCTGCTGCGCCGGTGCCTGCGGTCCGAGACCCTGCGGTCCCTGGCCCTGGAGTCCACGACCCTGCGGGCCGTGATTCTGGGATGGCTGTCCTTGCGGGACGAGGGACTGGGGTCCCTGCCCATGCGCGCCGTGAGCCTGGGGTCCGGTTGCCTGCGGGGTGTGGCCCTGTGGCGACTGTCCCGACGATCCGGGCCCGGGCGGGAGCGGTGCGGATGACGGCTGCGGGTGCTGCGCCTGCGCAGGTGGCGCCTGCGGGCTCGTTGGGCGTGGTCCCGGCTGGGTGTTCGCGCCCTGTTGCGGGGATGTCTCCGGGTGCGCGTGCCGGGCCGGGTTCCTGCCCTGCTGGACCTGTGAGCCCTGCCCGGGCGGGCTCGACACCGGCGGTGTTCCCGGCCCTGGACGGCTTCCGGCGCCGGACCGGGGATCGGGACCGGGCCGGGTTCCGGGGCTGGGCGGCGTTCCGGGACCGGGCCGGGTTCCGGGAGCGGGCGGGGCTTCGGGGCCGGACGGGGTCTGTGGAGCCAGCCTGCGGGGTGCTTGCGGGTCGCCCGGTGGCTGCGCGGTGGGCGGCACCGGGCCCGCCCGGTAGACCGGACCCGTCGCCTGCTCGTCGGCAGGTGCGACCTGGCGACGCGGGGTGACGGTCGGGTGGTAGGTGGCCCGGTCGGCGCCGGGAAGCACCCCGGACGGCCGGTCCTGCGCGGCCCCCGGCTCGGTCGGGCCGGCGTGGGCCGGTCCTGCGTGGGCCGGATTCGCATGGGCGGGGCCGGGCCGGGCCGGGCCCGCGGGAGCCGGCCCTCCCTGAGCCGCCGGCGGCTGAGAGGCTCCCGGCTGCGCCGGTTGCCCGGGCCTACCCGGACCGGAGGGGGCGCGGCCGTGCGGAGCCTGGTCGGCGGCGGGCTGACGGTGCGGCGCCTGGGCCTGGTCCGCGGCGGGCGGACGGCGGGTCGGCTGGGCCTGGTCGGCGGTGGGCTGACGGTGCGGCGGCTGCGCCCACGGCGACTCCGCCTGCGTGGACGCGTCCGTGACCGGTCCGCCGATCGGCCCACCGGGAGTGGCCGACCGGCCGGCGCCGGAAACCGGTGCCGTCCCCGAGACCGGGCGAGTCGGCGTGACGTGAGCGGTCCCGGGGACCGCCGCGCTGGCCGAGACGTGCGTACCGGCCCGGTCCGCGGGCCGGTAGACCCCCGGCTCCGCCGGCGGGCGACTGCCGGACACCGGCACCGCGGGCGGCGCCGAGTGCGGAACGGGCTTGCCGCCGTGCACGGGAGCGTTGAGCTCCTCGGCCGGCCAGAACGGTTCCACGTCCCGGGCTGGGGGCGTGGAATTCGAGCCCGGGACGTAGACGCGCTCAGCGTTCTCGTCCTCCACGGGTGCTACCTCCGCTTTTTCGTACCTCAGTTCGTACCCAGAGTTGCACAGCCGGTCAGCTTGCGTACACCGCCCAGGCTCCGGGCTCGGTCCACCACGAGCGCTTGCGGGTCATCGTGCCGTCCACGCCGTCGTCGAGAAACGGCAGCTCACCGTCGCGGGGAAGGACGCTGACGGCCCGGCCGCGGGCGCGGCGCACCTCCACGCGTACCCGGGTCGTCCGGAATCGGCGTTTGACCGTGACCGGCACGGCCACCGCGACCTCGAGCCGCCCGTCTGTGGGGTCGGCGCCGGTGAGCAGCGGCAGGCCGTCGACCTCGGCGTAGCCGGTGCCGTTGCCTATGGCACAGGCGAGAACCGGGTCGTCACCGTCGGTGAGTACCGCGTCGTCGACCTCGACGCGGCCGCGCCACGGCACCGCCCGGCCGTCGCCGTCGGAGCCGCCGATCAGCGCGCCGTCCAGGGTGACCGAGCCGCCGTCGTTGCGCAGCAGGTCGAGGCGGCGCACCGTGCTGCCGAGCGCGGCCGCGGCGACCGCGGCCGGCTCCCGGGGCAGGCCGAGCTGCGCCGCCAGGTCAGTCGTGCTCGCCCGGTCCAGCGGGAGGATGGCCACGGGTGGCAGGTTCGGCACGGTGCGGCCGTCGGTCAGTTCGGCGGGCCGGCGGCTGGGTGGCGGCGCATAGCGCCGGACGAGCCGGCGCAGCACCGCGCGCAGCTGCCCGTCCGTCGCGGTCGCGACCACCAGCCGCAGCTTGCTGTCCGCGTCTGGCCAGGACAATCCATCCGTACGCGGCTCCGCGTCGAAGCGGGCGATCACCTCGTCGATCTCCGCGTCGGACGCGGCGGTGACCGTTTCGACCCGGGCGCCCGCCTCCCGCAACGCGTCCGCGCAGGCCAGTACGGGCGTGCGCGGCGCGCATATCCCCTGGTCGGCGCGTTTGCCCCCGGAGGAGGAGCACGCTTCCCCACAGGCGCCGTCGGCGTGATCCGCGCGGCATGCGCTGCCGGTGTGGGCCTGCCGGTCGCTGCCGTCGCCGGCGGGAGCGGTGGCGTTGCCGGGTTCGGCGCAGCCGCCGCAGGACGAGCCGCAGCCGCCGCTGCCCTCGGCGAGGCTGAGCACCACGACGTCGTACACCGGGTCAGTCCTCGCCCAGCATGGAGTGCCGTTCGATGGCGGCCTCGCGGCCGGGGCCGACGCCCACCACGGAGATGCGGGCGCCGATGCGCTGCTCGACGTACTCGACGAAGCGCTGCGCGTCCTTCGGCAGGTCCTCGAAATTCCGGCAGCCCGAGATGTCCTGCTTCCAGCCGGGCAGGGTCTCGTAGATCGGCACGGCGTGGTGGAAGTCGGACTGGCTGACCGGCATCTCGTCGTGCCGTACGCCGTTCACCTCGTACGCCACGCACACCGGGATCTCGTCCAGCTCGTCGTAATTGTCCAACTTGGTCAGCACGAAGTCGGTGACCCCGTTGATCCGCTGGGCGTACCGGGCCATCACCAGGTCCAGCCAGCCGATACGGCGCGGACGGCCCGTGGTGGTGCCGTACTCGTGGCCGACGTCACGCAGGTGGTCACCGAATTTGTCGTGCAGCTCCGTCGGGAACGGCCCCTCACCGACCCGGCTGGTGAACGCCTTGAGCACCGCAACCACCCGGTCGATCTTCGTGGGCGGGATGCCGGCGCCGGTGCAGGCGCCGCCGGCGGTGGCGTTCGAGCTGGTCACGAACGGGTACGTGCCGTGGTCCACGTCGAGCAGCGTCGCCTGCCCGGCCTCGCACAGCACCACCTTGCCGGCGTCGATGGCCTGGCTCAGCTCCAGCGCGGTGTCGGCCACGAACGGGCGCAGCCGGTCGACGTACGACAACAGATCCGCGATGACCTCGTCGGGCTTGATCGCGCTGCGGTTGTAGATCTTGGAGAGGACCTGGTTCTTGAAGCCGAGCGCGGCCTCGACCTTCTGCCGCAGGATCGACTCGTCGAACAGGTCCTGGATGCGCACGCCGAGGCGGTTCATCTTGTCCGCGTACGTCGGGCCGATGCCGCGGCCGGTCGTGCCGATCCGGCGGGCGCCCAGGAACCGCTCGGTGACCTTGTCCAGCGACCGGTTGTACGACGCGATGACGTGCGCGTTCGCGCTGATTCGCAGCCGTGACGTGTCGATGCCGCGGGCCTGCAGCGCGTCGATCTCCTGGAACAGCACGGACAGGTCGACCACCACGCCGTTGCCGATCACCGGGGTGACGCCGGGGGTGAGGATGCCGCTGGGCAGCAGGTGCAGCGCGTACTTCTCGCCGTCGATGACCACGGTGTGGCCGGCGTTGTTGCCGCCGTTGAACTTGACGACGTAGTCGAGGCGGTCGCCCAGCAGGTCGGTTGCCTTGCCCTTGCCCTCGTCGCCCCACTGGGCGCCGACCAACACGATCACAGGCACTTCGTTCCACGCCTTCCGTCGAACACGTACGCGGAGAGGCCCGGGTACTGCCGAAGTTTACGCGAATCTGTCGCGCACCCATGTCCCCCGCGCCCACCTGGTGATCAAGGGTCACCGTGCTGACCTCGGAACGGAGCGCGGAAGTAGGATCGGCGAACGTGCGCGTACTTCTGATCGGGTCCGGGGGGCGCGAGCACGCGCTCGCGCTCGGGCTCACCGCTGACCCCGCCGTCCAGCTCGTGGCCGCCCCCGGCAACCCGGGCATCGCCGGGCTCGCCGAGCTGCGTGACGTGACCGCCACCGACCCGGCCGCGGTGGCCGCGCTCGCCGTCGAGGTGGGCGCCGACCTGGTCGTGGTCGGTCCCGAGACCCCGCTGGTGGCGGGCGTCGCGGACGCCGTACGGGAGAAGGGCATCGCCTGCTTCGGGCCCTCCGGGGCCGCCGCCCAGCTGGAGGGGTCGAAGGCGTTCGCCAAGGACGTGATGACGGCCGCCGGGGTGCCGACCGCCCGCGCGTACGCGTGCGTCACGCCCGAGGAGGTCGCCCGCGCGCTGGACGAGTTCGGCGCGCCGTACGTGGTGAAGAACGACGGGCTGGCCGCGGGCAAGGGCGTCGTGGTGACCGACGACCGCGCGGCGGCCGAGGCGCATGCCCGCGACTGCGGCCGGGTGGTGATCGAGGAGTACCTGTCCGGGCCCGAGGTGTCGCTGTTCGTGGTGACCGACGGGACCGCGGCGGTGCCGCTGATGCCGGCGCAGGACTTCAAGCGGGTCGGCGACGGCGACGCGGGGCCGAACACGGGCGGGATGGGCGCGTACGCGCCGCTGCCGTGGGCGCCCGCCGACCTGGTGGACCGGGTGATGGCCGAGACGGTGCACCCGACGCTGGCGCGGATGCGCGAGCGGGGCACGCCGTTCGCCGGGCTGCTGTACGTGGGGCTGGCGCTGACGCCGGCCGGGCCGCGGGTGATCGAGTTCAACGCGCGGTTCGGCGACCCGGAGACCCAGGTGGTGCTGGCGCTACTGGAGACGCCGCTAGCGGGGCTGCTGCACGCGGCCGCCACGGGCGAGCTGGCCGCGCATCCGCCGCTGCGCTGGCGTCCGGGTGCGGCGGTGACAGTGGTGGTGGCGAGTCACAACTACCCGGGGACGCCGCGTACCGGGGACGTCATCGAGGGTGCGGACCGGGCCGGGGTGATCCACGCGGGCACGGCGCGGCGCGCGGACGGGGCGCTGGTGTCGGCGGGCGGGCGGGTGCTCAGTGTGACCGCCACCGGCGCCGATCTGGCGGGCGCGCGCGCTGCCGCGTACGCCCTGGTCGACGGGATCACCCTGGACGGCTCGCACCATCGCACGGACATCGCGCTGCGAGCCGCCCAGGGAAAGATCACCGTGCCCTGACCGGGCTGGGGTCCGGCCGGGCCGGGTTCAGCCCTTCGGCAGGTCGAACAGCTTGGCGACCTGGGCCGCGAGGCCGAGGTCGCCCTTCGCCTTGATCTTGCCGGTCATGAACATCATCATCGGGTTGCCGTCGCCCGAGACGACCTTCAGGAACGTCACCGGGTCCATGGTCATGGACAGCTTCGGATCGCGGGCCGGCTCCTTGGTGACGGTGCAGGCGCCGTTCTCGATCACGGTCTCGTACGTGTCGTCGCCCGCGGCGCCGCCCGTGATGCTCCAGTGGATGACGGCCTGGGTGTTGCCCGCCTTGTCCGCGCGGAACAGCCCGGGCATCCGGTCGAACACCTCGTCGAGGATCTTGCCGCGGTCGCCGGACGCCATGACCTCGGCGATCTTCGCGTCCGGGGTGGACTTGACGAGCTGCGCGAACTCCTTCGGGCCGATCGAGGCGAGCGACTCGGAACTGAAATCAGTCATCGTGGACCTTTCGCTGTGAACGCCGGACCTACTCGCGAGTAACCTTAGCGAGGTTGCCTTCGGTTCGCAGTCTGCCACCCCCAAAGATCTGTTGGACAGTCGGCCCGGCCGTACCCTAAACTGCCCAACATGTCTTTGGGAGAAGGATCGCGCGACCGCCCCCCGCGCGGCACGCCACCGGCCGGCGCAGACGACGCGGCCGCCGACCGCCGGACCGCCCTGCGGGCCACGGCACATCCGGTCCGGCTGCAGATCATGTCGCTGCTCACCGGCGCTCCGCTGACCGCCGCGGAGGTCGCCCGTGAGCTCGCCCTGACCCACGCCAACGCCAGCTACCACCTGCGTACGCTGCTCGCCGCCGGGATGATCGTGCCCGCCGGCGAGGAACGCATCCGCGGCGGCATCGCCAAGCGGTACCGGTACGACACCGCCCACGACCTCGAAGCCCAGCGGGCCCGCGGGCGGACCGCCGCCGACCGCGCCATCTACCCCGCGCTCGCCAACGAGCTGATCCGCCGCAGCGCCCAGGCGCACTTCCCGGCGGGCGGCACGAACCTGATGGCCGACGCGGAGGTCTGGGTCGACCCCGAACTCTGGCGTGACATCCGGGACCGGATCGCCCAGGCCGCCCGCGACCTGCACGACGCCGCCCAGCCGCCGCGCACCCCGGGGACCGTGCGGACCAGCACCACGGTCGCCATGTTCGAGATGGCCCCCATCGACCCGGACCAGCCCGCATGATCCGCGGGACGCTGGCCCCGCTCCGGCTGCCCCGGCTGCGCCTGCTGCTGCTCGGGCGCACGATCAGCGCGCTGGGCAACGCGTTCGCGCCGATCGCGCTCGCGTTCGCCGTCCTCGACCTCACCGGCTCGGCCGGCGACCTCGGCCTCGTCGTCGGCGTCCGTACCGCGGTCAACGTCGCGTTCCTGCTGTTCGGCGGGGCGCTCGCGGACCGGCTCCCCAAGCACCTGCTGATGGTCGGCGCGAGCCTGGCCGCCGCCGCCACTCAGGCCGCGGTCGCCACGCTCGTGCTCACCCACGCGGCCACCGTGTCCAGCCTGGTCGCGCTGTCCGCGGTCAACGGCGCGGTCGCCGCGCTCATGATGCCCGCCTCGGCGGCGGTCCTGCCCCAGATCGTCCCGGCCGACGTGCGCCAGCAGGCCAACGCGCTCAACCGGCTGTTCCTCAACGGCGCCGCGATCCTCGGGGCGCCGTTGGGCGGGATGGTCGTCGCGGGCATCGGGCCCGGCTGGGGCATCGCGGTCGACGCGGTGACGTTCCTGGCGGCCGCGCTCTGCTACGCCCTGCTGCGGCTGCCCGCAACCCGGCCCCCGGCCGTCGCCGAACCGCCCGCCGGGGCGGAACCCGTCGCGGGCGAGCCGGTCGCGGCGACACCCGCCCGCAGCGGCATCGTCGAGGAGCTGCGTACGGGCTGGACCGAGTTCGTGTCCCGCACCTGGCTGTGGGTCGTGGTCGCCGGGTTCTGCGTGGTGAACGCGTCCCTCAGCGGCGCGATGATGGTGCTCGGCCCGGTCGTCGCGGACGCCACGGTCGGGCGCCGCGCCTGGGGGCTCGTGCTGGCCGCCGAGACCGCGGGCATGATCCTCGGTGCGCTGGTCGCCATGCGGGTCCGGTTCCGCCGGCTGCTGCTGTTCGGCACCGCGTGCACCGGGTTCGTGGTGCTGCCCGTGCTCACGCTCGGCGTGTCCCCGCACCTTGCCACGATGGTCGCCGCCACGTTCGTCGCCGGTCTGGCGGTCGAGCAGTTCGGGATCGCGTGGGAGACCACGATGCAGGAGCACATCCCCGAGGACAAACTCGCCCGGGTCTACTCGTACGACATGGTGGGCTCGTTCGTGGCGATCCCGGTCGGCCAGGTGGTTGCCGGGCCGGTCGCGCTGGCGGTCGGCGTACGGCCCACCCTGATCGGCGCGGTCGTGCTCATCGGCGTCGCTGTGCTCGGCATGCTGAGCAGCCGGGACGTCCGTCACCTGGAGCATCGGCTCCCGGAGCGGGCGGCGGCGCCCATGGAAGAATCGCGGGCGTGACCGTACCGAACGTCCTCGCCGCCCGCTACGCCTCCGCCGACCTCGTCGCCCTGTGGTCGCCGGAGGAGAAGATCCGGATGGAGCGCCGGCTCTGGCTCGCCGTGCTGCGCGCGCAGCGCGACCTCGGCGTCGCCGTGCCCGACGGGGTGGTGGAGGCGTACGAGGCGGTCGTCGACGACGTCGACCTGGCAAGCATCGCGGAGCGGGAGCGGGTCACCCGGCACGACGTGAAGGCGCGTATCGAGGAGTTCAGCGCGCTCGCCGGGCACGAGCACATCCACAAGGGGATGACCTCGCGCGACCTCACCGAGAACGTCGAGCAGCTCCAGATCCGCGCGTCGCTGGAGCTCGTCCGCGACCGGATCGTCGCCACGCTGGCGCGGCTGGCCGCGCGGGCGGTCGAGCACTCCGACCTGGTGATGACCGGGCGTTCGCACAACGTCGCGGCCCAGGCCACCACGCTGGGCAAGCGGTTCGCGAGCGCGGCCGAGGAGCTGCTCATCGCGTACGAGCGGGTGGCCGACCTGATCGAGCGGTACCCGCTGCGCGGCCTCAAGGGCCCGGTGGGCACCGCCGCCGACCAGCTCGACCTGCTCGACGGCGACGCCACGAAGCTGGCCGAGCTGGAGCAGCGGGTCGCCGGCCACCTCGGATTCCGGCGCGTACTGACCAGCGTCGGGCAGGTCTACCCGCGGTCGCTGGACTTCGACGTGGTGTCCGCGCTCGCCCAGGTGGTCGCCGCGCCGTCGTCGCTGGCCACCACGATCCGGCTGATGGTCGGCCAGGAGCTGGTCACCGAGGGCTTCAAACCGGGCCAGGTCGGCTCGTCGGCGATGCCGCACAAGATGAACACCCGCTCGTCGGAACGGGTCAACGGCCTCGCCGTGATCGTGCGCGGCTACCTCTCGATGGTCGGCGAACTGGCCGGGGACCAGTGGAACGAGGGCGACGTCTCCTGCTCCGTGGTACGCCGCGTCGCGCTGCCGGACGCGTTCTTCGCCACCGACGGGCTGTTCCAGACGTTCCTCACGGTGCTCGACGAGTTCGGCGCGTACCCGGCGGTGATCGCCCGTGAGCTGGACCGCTTCCTGCCGTTCCTGGCCACCACGAAGATCCTGGTGGCGGCGGTCCGCAGGGGCGTGGGCCGGGAGGTGGCCCACGAGGTCATCAAGGAACACGCGGTGGCCGTGGCGCTCGCCATGCGGGAGAAGGGCGCCGCGGACAACGACCTGTTCGACCGGCTCGCCGCCGACGGCCGCCTCGGGCTGTCGCGCGCCGAGATCGACGCGCTGGTCGCCGACCGGGCGGCGTTCGTCGGCGCGGCCCCGGCCCAGGTCCAGATCATCGCCGACCGGGTCGCGGAGATCGTCGCGGCGCACCCGGGCGCGGCCGGTTACGCGCCCGCCCCGATCCTGTAAGAGGCCATCGATACGGTTCGACCGATTCGGCGCGCCGGTCACGCTCGGTGAAGGGGTGGAGACGCCCGCCGAAGTTACCTGTTCAGCATGTGTGATCGTCGGCCTGCCGACACCGACCGATACGCCGCGCAGGAAGGTCACAGGGTAGGCTTTGGCCGCTCGCCCCGTTCCCGGGGCACCCGCTGCGCACCTACAGTCAGGAGTGCCCGTGTCCCGCGTCGTCGTCGACGTCATGCTCAAGCCGGAGATCCTTGATCCGCAGGGCCAGGCGGTCGCCAACGCGCTGCCCAGGCTCGGGATCTCCGATGTCTCGTCCGTCCGCATCGGCCGGCGCATCGAGATCGAGTTCGCCGGTGAGCCCGACCTCGACCGGGCCCGCGAAATCGCCGACAAGCTGCTCGCCAACCCGGTGATCGAGGACTTCTCGATCCGCCTCGACGACACGGTTGCCGAGGGCGCGTGACCATGCGGATCGGTGTGGTCACGTTCCCCGGCTCGCTCGACGACGGCGACGCAGCGCGGGCGGCGCGGATCGCCGGCGCCGAGGTGGTTCGTCTGTGGCACGGCGACCCGGACCTGCACGGGGTCGACGGCGTGGTCCTGCCCGGCGGCTTTTCGTACGGTGACGCCCTGCGCTGCGGCGCCATCGCCCGGTTCGCCCCGGTCATGGAGACCATCGCGGACGCCGCCCGGGGCGGCCTGCCCGTGCTCGGCATCTGCAACGGCTTCCAGATCCTGTGCGAGGCGCACCTGCTGCCCGGCGCGCTCACCCGCAACCAGCACCTGCACTTCCGTAACCGCGACCAGTGGCTGCGCGTGGAGGCGACCGCGACGGCGTGGACCAACGCGTACGCGCCCGGCCAGGAGATCCTGATCCCGGTGAAGAACGGCGAGGGCTGCTTCGCCGCAGACCGGCGCACCCTCGACGAGCTGGAGGCCGAGGGCCGGGTCGTCGCCCGCTACCTGCGCGGCAACCCGAACGGCTCGCAGCGCGACATCGCCGCGATCACCAACGCGGCCGGCAACGTGGTCGGCATCATGCCGCACCCGGAGCATGCGGTGGAGGCGCTGACCGGCCCCTCGCTCGACGGCCTGGGCTTCTTCACCTCCGTCCTGCGGCACCTCGCCGGGGGCGGTCACGGCGCGGCGGCGCGCGTCGGCGATCTCGTCGGCGCACAGTTCACCGGGGGAGCCGGCACGCAGGTCCTGGGGGGACCGGGCATGCAGGTGGCAGGGGGACAGGGCGCGCAGGTCGCGGGAGGACATCTCGCGGGGGAACACGGCGCGCAGCTCGCAGGGGGACAGGGAGCACAGCAATGACCACGCAGCCCGACACCGCGACCAGCGGCGCGGCCACGCCGCGCGGGGTGCCCAATCAGCCGCCGGCCGCGTCGGGGGCGCCCGCCAAGCCGTCCGGGTTCGCCGCCACGGACGTGCTGGTCAGCCAGTTCGACGACGGCCCCGACACGGTGCAGCGCGCCGTCGCCACGCCCGAGGAGCTGCAGCCGCACGCGGACCTCGGCCTCAAGGACGACGAGTACGAGCGGATCCGCCAGATCCTCGGCCGCCGCCCCACCGCGTCCGAGCTGGCCATGTACTCGATCATGTGGAGCGAGCACTGCTCGTACAAGTCGAGCAAGGTGCACCTGCGCCAGTTCGGGGAGAAGGCGCCGCAGAACACCCGGATGCTCGCCGGCATCGGCGAGAACGCGGGCGTCGTGCAGATCTCCGACGACCTCGCGGTCACGTTCAAGGTGGAGTCGCACAACCACCCCAGCTTCGTCGAGCCGTACCAGGGCGCGGCGACCGGCGTCGGCGGCATCGTGCGCGACATCCTCGCGATGGGCGCCCGCCCGATCGCGGTAATGGACCCGCTGCGCTTCGGTGCGGCCGACCACCCCGACACCGCCCGCGTGCTGCCCGGCGTCGTCGCCGGCATCGGCGGGTACGGCAACTGCCTGGGCCTGCCCAACATCGGCGGCGAGGTCGTCTTCGACCCGTGCTACCAGGGCAACCCGCTGGTCAACGCGCTGAGCATCGGCGTGCTGCCGGTAGAGCGGTTGCAGAAGAAGGAAGCCGCGGGCGTTGGCAACGTTGTCGTGCTGCTCGGTGCGCGTACCGGCCGCGACGGTATCGGCGGCGTCTCCGTGCTCGCCTCGGCCACGTTCGACGAGGGCGCGGAGCAGCGCCGCCCGTCCGTGCAGGTCGGCGACCCGTTCATGGAGAAGCTGCTCATCGAGAGCTGCCTGGAGATGTACGACGCCGGCCTCATCGTCGGCATCCAGGACCTCGGCGGTGCGGGTCTGACCTGCGCCCTGACCGAGACCGCCGCGGCCGCGGGCACCGGCATGCGGATCTACCTGGAGCGGGTGCCGCTGCGCGAGCCGTCGATGTCGCCGACTGAGATCCTGGCCAGCGAGTCGCAGGAACGCATGCTGCTCATCGTCGCGCCCGAAATGCTCGACCCGGTGCTGCAGACGGCCGAGAAGTGGGGCGTGTGGGCCACCGCGATCGGCGAGGTCACCCCGAGTGAGACCCCCGGTCTGCCCGGCCGCCTCGTCATCAGCTGGAACGACCACGTCGTCGTCGACGTGCCGCCCGGCTCGCTGGCCGACGACGGCCCGGTGTACGCCCGCCCGATCCGTGAGCCCGCCGACCTGATCCTGCTGCAGGCCGACCGCGCCGAGACGCTGCCGCGTCCGTCCACCCCGGACGAGCTGCGCGAGACCGTGCTGCGGATGGTCGCGTCACCGAACCTGTGCGACAAGACCTGGGTCACCGAGCAGTACGACCGGTACGTGCTCGGCAACACCGTGCTCGCCCAGCCGGAGGACGCCGGGGTGCTGCGCCTCGACGAGCAGACCGGGCTCGGCGTCGCGCTGTCCGTGGACGGCAACGGCCGGTTCGCCCGCCTCGACCCGTACGAGGGGGCGAAGCTGGCGCTGGCCGAGGCGTACCGCAACGTGGCCGTCACCGGTGCCGCGCCGATCGCGGTCACGGACTGCCTGAACTTCGGCTCGCCCGAGGACCCGGCCGTCATGTGGCAGTTCGCCGAGGCGGTCCGCGGCCTCGCCGACGGCTGCCAGCAACTCGGCATCCCGGTCACGGGCGGCAACGTCAGCTTCTACAACCAGACCGGCGCTGCGGCGATCCACCCCACTCCGGTGGTGGGTGTGCTCGGCGTCCTCGACGATGTCGCCCGGCGGGTCCCGATGGGCTTCCAGCCGCCCCCCGGCCCGGACGGCGACCTGCTGTTCCTGCTCGGGGAGACGGCGTGCGAGCTGTCCGGTTCCGAGTGGGCGTGGGTCACCCACGGTCACCTGGGCGGCCGGCCGCCCAAGGTGGACCTCGTCCAGGAGCAGCGGCTCGGCGCGCTGCTGGCCGCCGCGTCCGAGCGGGGCCACGTCAACGCCGCGCATGACCTCTCCGACGGTGGTCTCGCCCAGGCGCTCGTGGAGTCCTGCCTGCGCCGCAACGTGGGCGCCCGCATCACGTTGCCGGTGCAGGGTGAGGACGTGACGCCGTTCGTCCACCTGTTCAGCGAGTCGGCGGGCCGGGCCCTGGTCGCGGTGCCGCGGGGGCACGACATGGCGTTCGTCGCGCTGGCCGCGGAGCATCACGTCACGTGCACGCCGGTCGGTGTGACCTCGGCGGAGCCGGAGCTGGAGCTGCACGGCCAGTTCAGCATCGGGCTGGACGAGCTGCGGACCGCGTACTCGGAGACGATGCCCCGCCTGTTCGGCGGTGCCGCCGGGCTGACCGCCCGCCAGGCGGCGGAAGCCGCCGCGGCCGGAGGGGACGAGGCGCTGGCTGCCGCGCCGGTGGTGCCGGGCCCGGCGAAGGCCGTCGAGCCGACGACCACGCCGCCGACCGCACCGCTGCCGACCGCGCCGACGTCGGCTGCCGCCACTGACGCGGCAGTCACTGGTGACACGCCGGCCGCTGCCACCCCCGAGCAGCAGCCGGTCGGCGACGACCCGGCATCCGCCACCGCCGACGCCACGTCCCCCGCGGATGCGGCACCGACGGAGTCGGCGGCGTCGCAGCAGCCGGGCGACAACGAGTCGGACGACAGCAACGAGCAGGGCTGATCCGCTTCGCCGCGTGAACCGCGCCACGGCGACCCATCCGGTCACCGTGGCGCGTTTTCGTGCCGGTACCGCCCCGGGCGACCACGGTCAGCGAACGACGAAGAAGGCCGGCTCCGTGGGACGGAGCCGGCCTTCTTCAGTGTCTGATCAGTCGTTACGCCACTGCTGCTGCTGTGGCGGCTGCGGGCCGGGACGGCCACCCTGCTGTTCGCCGGGGTAGTAGCCGCCCTGGTCATCGCCGCGTCCACCACGCCCCTGGTCACCGCCGCGGCCCTGATCGGGCGCGCCGCCATAGCCGCCGCCGGGGCGGCCGTACACGGCGCGGGCGTCGTAGCCGCCCTGGTCGGCGTATCCGGCGCCGCCCTGGTCGGGGTAGGCGTTCCCGGGCGGTTGCTGGCCGTATCCCGGACCGGCCGGGTATCCGCCGCCGGGGCCGTAGCCGCCGGCCGCCGGGCCGTAGCCGCCGCCCGCTGCGGGGCCGTAGCCACCCGCGTCCGGGGCGTACCCGCCATCGGCCGCGCCCGGCCAGGCGCCGTAGCCACCCTGGTCACCGCGGTTCGGGCCGCGTCCGCCGCCGGGTGCGGGCGGGTAGTCACCGGGCCGGTAACCGCCACCGCCACCGGCGCCGGGCCGAGCCCGACCCGCGGCCGGGTAGCCGGGCTCAGCCGGATAGCCGCCCTGGTCGCCGTAGCCCTGGTCATACCCGGCGCCCTGGTCGTAGCCACCGCCCCCGGGCTGCGGGCGGTACATGCCGGTCGGCTCGTCGTAGCGCGGTGCCGCCGCTGCGGCGCCGTACCCGTCGGCCGGGCCGTACCCGGCGTACGCGTCGCCCTGCTCGGGGGCGGCCGGGTAGCCGTAGTCGTCGTAGCCGCCCGGCTGGGCGGGAACGGCCGCACTGCCGTACTGCCCACCACCACCGCCGTACCCGGCGGCAGCCCCGTACCCGGCGGCTGCAGCAGCGGCGGGCGCGCCGTACGCCCCCGCGGCGCCGGCCGCGGCGGGCGCGGTCCCCCAGCCGCCCGGACCGGCGAAGTTGCCCTGGGGCACGGCCGGAGCGCCGTACGGATCGGGGAACTCGTCCTCGACCGGCTGATGCATCATCGTCGGCGCGTCCGCGAGGGACGGCGATGCCGTGACCATCGTGGCCTCGCCGGCGCGGGCGGCCGGGGGTGCGGACACCCGGGTGGCGTCCCCGACCGCGTACCGGTTCGCACCGCCCGCGGGCGTCGTGGCGCTCGCGGCGGCCGGAGCGTCGGAGTCGTCGCCGCCCTTGCGCCGCATCAGCACGAGCACGATCGCGCCCACCCCGGCGGCGACAAGCAGTCCACCGAGGACGATGAACAGCATCGAGCCGGAGCCGCTGCTTTCTTCCTTGGCGGCCTGAGTCTGCTGCGGGGCAGCGGCGGGGGCGTCGTCAGTCTGGTCGTCCGGCGCCTGGACCGCGGAGTCCGTGGACGGCTGCGTGGTGGCCGTGACGGACGCCGACGGCGTGGGGGTCGGCGTGCTGTTTAGCGCGGCGAGGGTCATCGGTACGAAGATGGCCCGGTCGGCCTCACCCTGCACGTTGACCGTGACGGTCTTGAAGCCCGACTTCGCGGCACCGACGATGATCGCGCCGGCCGCGATGGGCTGCTGGTCCGACGAGGTGAACTGGTAGCCGCCGTCGTTGTTGCTCGTGGTGCTGTACCGGTGTCCGGCGCTGTCCTGCAGGCCCACGGTCGCGCCGGCCAGGACCTTGCCGTCGCCGTCCTTGACCTTGCCGGTGATCTGCCGTACGGCCTTCGGCTTGTCCGCGCCTCGGACCGTGACGGTCTGGGACGCGTTGCCGGTCTCCGCGCCGAGCGCCGCGGCGATCTGGACCTGGACCGTCTTGGTCTGGCCCGCGTCGACCGGCGGCGCGGTCAGCTGCGCGGTGAACTGCTTGCTCTCACCGGGGGCGATCTGGACGACCGGGCTGCAGTCGCCGCTGCAGTTCATCCCACTCACCGAGACGCGGACGGAGTTGTCGCCGCCGGGCGTCGCACCGTTGGTGTTGGTGATCGTGTACGTCACCGTCGTGCGGCCGCCTGGCGGCAGGTCCGTGGAGGACATGCTGTCGATCGCGACCGTCGGTGGAGCGGCCTGGGCCGCCGCCGGTGCGATCGCCAGGATCCCACCGGTCAGTGCCAGGAACGCACCGGCCTGGACAGCCCGGGCACGTAGGTGCGTTGTCACGTCCACCGCCTTCCGGTCGCACGGTCTCCGGCTACTGAGGTTGCCCGGTAGATCCCGCGACGAGTACACACCGTCGGTCACTATGCCTTGTTATACGTCCTCTGCGCGACCCAGGGCCGCCGAGCAATATTCGTAGGCCGGGTCGTATCGTCCCGACGTGTCCCGTGCGCACAATAAATCCGAGTCCCTAGCGGCCGTGTTGGACGCGCTGGATCGCGGCGTTCAACCCGACCGAACGATGCTGCGTGACGCGGTCCGGCAGACCCTGACGGACCTTGCGCGTCGCGCACCCGGCCGTTCGGTGGAGGTGCGGGTTCCACCGTTCGGTGCGATTCAATGTGTCGAAGGTCCGCGGCATACCCGCGGCACACCGCCCAATGTGGTCGAAACCGATCCGGTGACCTGGGCGCTGCTGGCGGCGGGCCGGCTGGGCTGGGCCGAGGCGGTGGCTGCGGGGCGGGTCCGCGCGAGCGGCATCCGTACGGACATTTCCGCCTTCCTGCCCATGATCGACGACGACTGAGCTTGCCGTCCGGGCAGGTGGCGGCGGGTGACCGCCCGGCGTCGCCGGGGCTGGGCCCGCCGCTGGTCGTGGTGACTGAGGCCGGGTGGCGTCCGTCCGGCTCGCGTACACTGGTCGGTCGGAACTGACCCGCGAGTCGAGCAGACCACGTGAGGGAGCGAGCAGGTGCCCCGAGGCGACGGCCGGTTGACCGACGATCTCGACCCACAGGAGCACGGTCCCCGGGATGCCTGCGGCGTCTTCGGGGTCTGGGCGCCTGAGGAAGAGGTCGCCAAACTCACCTATTTCGGGCTATTCGCCCTGCAGCATCGCGGCCAGGAAGCAGCGGGCATCGCGGTGAGCGACGGCTCCGGCGTCGTGGTCTACAAGGACCTCGGCCTGGTCTCCCAGGTCTTCGACGAGCCCACCCTGGCCAGCCTGCGGGGGCACCTCGCGATCGGCCACACGCGGTACTCGACCACCGGCGGCTCGAACTGGGAGAACGCCCAGCCGACGATCCGTGCCACCACCGCGGGCACGACCATCGCGCTGGCTCACAACGGCAACCTGGTCAACACCGCGGAGCTGGCCCGCGAGGTCGCCGAGCGCGGCCTGGAGGGCGACCGCCTGGCCACCTCCGACACCGCTCTGGTCACCACGCTGCTGGCCGCCCGGCCCGACCTGTCGGTCGAGGCCGCGGCGCTGGAGGTGCTGCCGACGCTGCGGGGCGCGTTCAGCTTCGTCTTCATGGACGAGAGCACTCTGTACGCGGCCCGCGACGCCCAGGGCGTCCGCCCGCTGGTCCTCGGCCGGATGGAACGGGGCTGGGTGATCGCCAGCGAGACCGCCGCGCTCGACATCGTCGGCGCGAGCTTCGTGCGTGAGGTCGAGCCCGGCGAGATGATCGCGGTCGACGAGCACGGCCTGCGCTCCAGCCGGTTCGCCGCCCCGGAGCCGAAGGGCTGCCTCTTCGAGTACGTCTACCTGGCCCGCCCGGACACCACCATCGCCGGGCGCAACATGTACTCGGCCCGGGTGGAGGTCGGCCGCCGGCTGGCCAAGGAGCACCCGGTCGAGGCCGACCTGGTGATCCCGGTGCCGGAATCGGGGACTCCGGCGGCGATAGGGTACGCCGAGGCGTCCGGGATCCCGTACAGCGCGGGGCTGACCAAGAACGCGTACGTCGGCCGTACCTTCATCCAGCCGTCGCAGACCATCCGCCAGCTCGGCATCCGGCTCAAGCTCAACCCGCTGCGCGAGGTGGTCCGGGGCAAGCGCCTCGTGGTGGTCGACGATTCGATCGTGCGGGGCAACACCCAGCGCGCCCTGGTCCGGATGCTGCGCGAGGCCGGTGCGGTGGAGGTGCACGTACGCATTTCCTCGCCGCCGGTGCAGTGGCCCTGCTTCTACGGCATCGACTTCGCCACCCGCGCCGAGCTGATCGCCAACGGCCTGGAGACCGACGGGATCCGCCGTTCGATCGGCGCGGACACGCTGGGTTACGTTTCCCTGGACGGCCTGGTCGCGGCAACCGAGCAGCCGAAGACGCGGCTCTGCATGGCCTGCTTCGATGGTCAGTATCCGATCGAGTTGCCGGCCGGGGATCTGATCGGCAAGCACCTGCTCGAGGGCGTGGGCCGTCGTGCCTCGATGCCCTCGGCGACGCCGGAGGCGGCGACCGCCGCGGTGGCGGAGCTGGAGGCCGAGTATGAGAATGCCGAGCACAGCGACGAGAATCGGGGGACACCCCTCGTCGCCAGTCCCGGTGGCGGGGACGCGTTGAACCGTCCCTGACCGGGAACCCACCGCAGTACACCGACGTCTAACACCGGCAGCACCGGCAAGCAACCGCGCACCATGCGCACAAAGGGGAGAAACCGTGACGCACGTGTCCGAGCGCAGCAGTGCCGGAGCCGATGGCGCCGACCGCCAGCCCTGGACGGCGGGCGGGGGCCGCGCGCAACGTAAGCGGACGGTCACGTACGCGGACGCCGGGGTCTCGATCCACGCCGGCGACCGCGCGGTCGAGCTGCTCAAGACCAAGGTCAAAAAGACCACCCGGCCGGAGGTGATGGGCGACCTGGGCGGCTTCGCGGGCCTGTTCCGGCTGAACGCGGGCAAGTACCGCAGCCCCATCCTCGCCTCCTCGACCGACGGCGTCGGCACGAAGCTGGTCATCGCCCAGCAGCTCGACATCCACGACACGATCGGTATCGACCTGGTCGCCATGGTCGTCGACGATCTGGTGGCGTGCGGCGCCGAGCCGCTGTTCCTGCTCGACTACATCGCCTGCGGCGAGGTCGTGCCGGACCGGGTCGCCGAGATCGGCGCCGGCATCGCCGACGGCTGCCGGTACGCGGGCTGCGCCCTGCTGGGCGGCGAGACCGCCGAGCACCCCGGCGTCATGCGCCCGGACGAGTACGACGTCTCCGCGACCGGCGTCGGCGTCGTGGAGGAGAGCGAGATCCTCGGCCGGGAGAAGGTCGAGGTCGGCGACGCGGTGATCGCGATGCGCTCCTCCGGCCTGCACTCCAACGGCTACTCGCTGGTCCGGCACGTGCTGCTGGGCGCGGGCCGCATGCGGCTGGACACCGTGGTCGACGACTTCGGCGGCCAGCGGACCCTGGGCGAGGAACTGCTGACCCCCACCAAGATTTACGCCAAGGACTGCCTGGGCCTCATCGAGGAGACGGACGTGCGGGCGTTTGCCCACGTCACCGGCGGTGGCATCCCGGGCAACCTGGTCCGCATCCTGCCGGACCACGTCGACGCGGTCGTGGACCGCGCGACCTGGCGCCCGCAGTCGATCTTCGACCTGATCCAGGCCAAGGGCCGCATCGACGACGCGGAGATGGAGGCCACGTTCAACATGGGCGTGGGCATGTTCACGATCGTCTCCGCGGAGGACGCGGACCGGGCGATGGCGTACCTGACCGGCCGCGGCGTCGAGGCGTGGCAGGTCGGCGAGGTCGTCGAGGGTACGGGCCAGGTGCAGATGGTCGGCCAGCACACGCGCGGGTGAGTTCCTGCGTGGTAAGTGTGCAATGATCCGCGCGTGTCGCTCGTCGATGCGCGCGGATCGTCGTGTCCGGTATCGAAGTGTCTGAGCAAGCGGAGGGGTGGGCCCACTCGGGTGGACGGCGGCACATAGCCTGACCTGAGTCGACGACGTTGGCGGACGGAGGTGGACGGGTGGCCGTTTCGCGGCCTCGACACGGGGGCCCCTTCAACGGCATGCGCGGCATTTCGACCGTGCCCACCTACGTCGTCATGCAACCCACCACGCTCTGCAATCTTGACTGTTCCTACTGTTATCTGCCGTTCCGTGCCGAGGACCGGCGGATGTCCGTCGCGGTGGCCGAGGCGGTCGCCGCCGCGGTCGAGCCGTGGGCGCGTGCGGGGCGGTTCTCGGTGGTGTGGCACGGCGGGGAACCGCTGGCCACCGGCCGCGATCATCTTGCCGGGTTGCTCGCGCCGTTCGGGCCGTCCGTGGAACATCACGTCCAGACCAACGCCACCCTGATCGACGACGCGTGGTGCGAGTTCTTCGCCGCGTACGGCGTGCGGGTCAGCGTCAGCGTGGACGGGCCCCGCGACCGCAACGGTGACCGGGTCAACCGGGGCGGCCGTCCCGCGTACGACCGGATCGTCGCGGGCATCGAGGCGTTGCGCCGGCACGGCATCCCGTTCTCCGCGCTGTGCGTGGTGGGGCGCCCCGAGCCCGGCCTGGCCGCCGAGCTGTACGCGTACTTCCTCGATCTGGGCTGCGACGTGCTCGGCATCAACGTCGAGGAGCTGGAGGGCGTCAACACCCGGGCCAACCGGCATCCCGCTGCGGGCGTGACCGCGTTCTGGGCCGAGCTGGTGGCGGCGTGGCGCCGCGACCCCCGGATCCACGTACGCGAGATCGAGTGGTCGCTGCGCTACGTGGCGTCGGTGCTCGACGGCACCGCGGACGACGTGCTGCCGCGCCGGCTCGACCCGATCCCCACGGTCGCCCACGACGGCTCGGTGGTGCTGCTCTCGCCCGAGCTGGCCGGCTTCTCCGACCCCCACTACGGCGACTTCACCAGCGGCAATGTGCTCACCACACCGCTGGCGCAGATCATCGCGGACGCGACACGCACGCCGTGGATCGCGGAGTTCCTCGACGGGGTCGAGGCGTGCCGGGCCACCTGCCCGTACTTCGGGTTCTGCGGTGGCGCGCACGCGGCGAACCGCTACTTCGAGCACGGACGTTTCGACGGCACGACGACGGACCATTGCCGCAACAGCAAGATTCGCCTACTCGAGGGAGTGCTGGACCATGCACGAGATCACGAGCCCACGGCCGCTTTCTGACCGCGGGGAGACGGATCCCGTGACGGCACGGGTGCGCGACACCCGGGCCGGGCTGGCAGCACTGCTGCAGGAGGCGGAGGACGCACGGCGGCAGCGGGCGGAAACCGGGACGCAGGAGGGTTCCGCGGTCTGCGCGTGGAACCACTTCGAGAACATCCCGACGTTCTACAACTGGAACAACCGCCCCCGCTGACACGCCGACAGCAAGGCGAGCCCACGCGGGTCACCCCGCGTGGGCATCTTGTCCCTTACCGAAAACGCCGATCCGCCTCGGCCCGCGACACACAGGAGCACGCGGAATGCCGCGTGCTCTGCGCAGTACGAAGGTCAGCGCCGCGATGACGACCAGGAGTCCTGGTCGTCGTCCGGGTCGTCGTCATCGTCGTCGACGAACTCGTCCGTGTCGTCGTCGAAATGATGATCGGACTTACCAGCACCCGCCAGTTCGCGCTGCAAGGCGGTGAGGTCGGTGTTCGGGGAGTGGTACTTCAACTCCCGGGCCACCTTCGTCTGCTTGGCCTTAGCACGGCCGCGCCCCATGGCTCGACCCCCTCGCACAGAATTCGGGGCAGCCCGAAGGCGGGCCCCGATGACGTCAGGCATCTCTCGTGGCTCTTACGGTACATGGACGATGCCGCCTTCGGCACCTCGGGTTCTGTGTGACACCGTCGCGCGTCGCGGCCTGTCGGGGACCGGACGCGCGACGGTGTCAAGGGCGGGTCAGCCGAGGTAGATGGTGCGCAGCCGGCCGACCTCAGCCATGCGCCGCTCGGCGAGCCGGTCGGCGGCGACCGCCGGCGGCACACCCTCGTCGTCGGCGAGGCGCAGGATCTGCCGGGTGGTGTCGAAGATCTTGGTGGCACGCAGCTTCGCGCGCTCGAAATTGAATCCCTCGATCTCGTCGGCCACCTGGATGACCCCGCCCGCGTTCACCACGTAGTCGGGGGTGTAGAGCACACCGCGCTCGGCCAGCAGCTTCTCGATGCCGGGGTGAGCGAGCTGGTTGTTCGCCGCGCCGGTGACCACCTTGGCACGCAGGCGCGGGACGGTGTCGTCGTCCAGCGCGCCGCCCAGGGCGCACGGGGCGTACACGTCGATGTCGCCGCTGATCAGGGCATCGGTGTCGGCCACCAGATCGATCTGCGGGTACGTCGTGCGCGCCCACTTCAGCGCGGTCTCGTTGACGTCCGTGGCGACGACCGACGCGCCGTCGTCGATCAGATGCGCGACCAGGTACCGGCCGACCTTGCCCAGACCCGCGACGCCGACGCGGCGCCCGGCCAGGGTGGGGCTGCCCCACAGGTGCTCGGCGGCGGCACGCATGCCCTGGAAGACACCCCACGCGGTCAGGATGGAGGAGTCCCCGGCGCCGCCGTGCTCGACGCTGCGGCCCGTGACGTAGCGGGTTTCGCGGGCGATGACGTCCATGTCCGCGACGTACGTGCCGACGTCGCAGGCGGTGTAGTAGCGGCCGCGCAGCGAGTCGACGAACCGGCCGTACGCCCGCAGCAGCGCCTCGCTCTTGAGCTCGCCCGGGTCGCCCCAGATCACGGCCTTGCCGCCGCCGAGGTCCAAGCCTGCGAGGGCGTTCTTGTAGGCCATTCCGCGCGACAGGCGCAGCGCGTCGGTGACGGCCTCCTCCTCGGTCGCGTACGGGTAGAAGCGGGTGCCTCCCAACGCGGGCCCGAGGGCGGTGGAATAGATGCTGATGATCGCCCGCAGGCCGGTGTGCCGGTCCTGGCAGAACACGACTTGTTCGTGCCCGTCGGCGTCGCTGCCGTCGTTGATGAACACGCCCATCGCTTGCTCTCCTGATTCTTGGTGAGGGCCCTCGTGAGGCCCTGATCGGCGGGGTGTGCCGACACCGCGAGCCTAATCGGGAAATCGACCTTCGGATTGCCCCCGCGCGGGAAGTCAGCTGGGGCCGATTTCGTGAAAGACTCGCGCCGTGCCGTCACTGTTCGCGTCGTACCTGCGGGTTTACGAGCCGCTGACCGCCTTCGACCGCGACCGGCAGGTTTTCTGGCGCCGGTACGCCAACGAGGGGCGTGCGTTGGGGCCGGTGGAAGGGCCGGTCCGGCAGCGCACCGCGGTCCTGGAGGCGCTGGGCGCGGGCTGGACCCGGCTGCCTGATCTGCCCGACGAGGCGTATGTCCTGGAGTGGGAGGACACGCTGCTGGTGTGCCCGTGGAACCTGCGGCTACGGGTGGCCGAGGCCGCCTTGAACGCGCGCAGCGGGGTGCCCAGCGTGCTGGCGGATGCGTTCGTGCCGCCGGTGCTGGCCGGGCAGGCCAAGGCGATCGTGGAGGACTGGCGCAACGGCGCGAAGGTGCTGGAGCGGGGTGTGCCGAGGGTGCACGAGCAGATCGCGACGTGGGGCGTGCCGTTGCGCTGGTTCGCGTTCGTGGATCTGGAGGAGCGGGAGATCGCCCTGGGCGGGCGCCGTCGGACGCTGCGGTACCGGACCGAGATCAGCAAGGCGCGCCGCCGCGCCCATCGCGGGGTTTCGGTGCTCCGCAAGGCACTGGGCGAGGCCCCGATCACCGAGGCGGTCGAGGAGGGGGCGCGGTGGCTGGAGGAGTTCCATCCGCGTTCGATCGTCGAGCTCGACTACGGCGGCCTCGTGAATCTGCTGCCGGACGAGATCCTGGCCGAGGACGACTCGCCCGGGCTGGTGGCGGCGGGCCTGTCGGCGCTGTCGCGGGGTGACGCCGAGGCGGCCACGGAGGCGTACGAGAAGTTGGTCGCGCGGTGGCGGGGCGTGCAGTTGCTGGAACGCTGCAACTGATCGATCACCGTTATCACTCTGACGTGGTGAAATCGGACGAACGGGCATGATCGAGGCGTGAGAGAGCGCTCCCAAGACGAACACTCTTCGTAATCGCCGCCCCTCGAAGCGTGATTTTCGGTCCAAACGGGACACTTTCTGGCGTAGAAAACAGGGATAAATCGGTCATGCTTCAACCGTCTATCTAGGGACGTTCGGCCGTTCGGCCCATGTCGGACATCGGGGACTAGCCGGACCATGAGAGACGCACCGGCCGGCGGGACCCCGGCCGATGTCTTTAGGTACCTGTGGAGGAGTAACCGATGGCATCGCGTACGCACGATCCTGAGCCGCTGTTGACCCCAGCCGAGGTGGCGTCGATGTTCCGCGTCGACCCGAAGACCGTCACCCGGTGGGCGAAGGCCGGCAAGCTCAGCGCAATCCGCACGCTGGGCGGGCACCGTCGCTACCGGGAGTCGGAGGTTCGCGCACTGCTGCAGGGGCAGATTCCCACGCAGCGACAGGGCGACTGACGCAACCAGTCGACCAAGGGACCGGAGCAAGGGGCGAGCGCTGGGGTAGGCGATCGCCCCTTCTTCGTGTCCGGGATCAGATCCGCTCCCGGGTGGCAAGTTGCTCCGGCGGCGCCAGGCGCCAAGAGTGGTGACAATGGACCAGCCACCCATCGGTGACGTGATCGGCGAGTTGCTCCGCGACGCGTACGCGGTGCAGACCGGCAAGGGGCCGCGCCCCCTCGCGGGTGGCCGCCTGCCGCGGCCGGTCATCGAGATCATCGAACGCGACGACGGCCTGATCAACGGCGCCCCCGCCGACCAGTACCTCGGCGGACCCGACCAGTGGCAGCCGCACGACCACCGCGCGCTGCGCCTGGTTCGTGGCGCGGTGCTCGACATCGGGGCCGGGGCCGGACGCATCGCGATCGAGCTGCAACGCCGGGGCACGCCGGTCACCGGGCTGGACGTCTCCGCCGGGGCCATCGAGGTCGCCCGGCGGCGCGGCCTGCGCGACACGGTGCGGTGCACGGTCGACGAGTACGCCCGAGCCCCTGCCCGCTACGACACGTTCCTGCTGCTCGGCAACAATCTGGGGCTGCTCGAGAGCCGCGAACGGGCGCCCGCGTTCCTCGCCGCGCTGGCGGCTCTGGCCCGGCCCGGCGCCCGGATCGTCGCCCAGGGCACCGACCCGTACGGCACGACCGATCCGGTGCAGGTGGCGTACCACCGGCGCAACCGGGCGTGCGGGCGGCTCGGCGGCCAGCTGCGCCTGCGGCTGCGGTACCGGCTGCTGGCCACCGACTGGTTCGACTATCTGGTCTGCTCCGTCGACGAGCTGGAAACGCTGCTGGCCGGCACGGGCTGGCGGCTGATATCGATCGACGACACCGACCGGCCGTACTACCTTGCCGTCATGGAGCTGACCGGATGACCCCACTCACCCGCGAGCAGGTTCGCGTGAGCCGGCGCATCTCGATGCTGCTGCGGCACCGCCCCGAACAGGCCGGGCTCACCCTCGACCACAACGGCTGGACGCCGGTCGCCCCGCTGCTCGTCGCGCTCGGCATCGACCGGGCCGTACTGGACGTCGTCGTCTCCGGGAACGACAAGCAGCGCTTCGTGATCGAGAAAGGGCCCGACGGGGTGGACCGCATCCGCGCCCGGCAGGGCCACTCCCGCCGGGTCGCGGTCGATCTGGACCTGCCCCCGGCCGAGCCCCCGGTCACGCTGTACCACGGCACCCCGGCGACGAACCTGCCGTCGATCCGGCGCGACGGGCTGCGGGCCGGGAGCCGGCACCACGTACACCTGTCGCCGGACGTGCCGACCGCGGTGGCCGTCGGCCGGCGTCGCGCCGCGGACGTCGCGGTGCTGCGCGTGGCCGCGGCCGAGATGGCGGCCGCCGGGCACGTCTTCCACCGTACGGACAACGGGGTCTGGCTCACCGCGGTCGTCCCGTCCGGCTACCTCGCCGGCGACCGGTTCACGGAACTCGCCACCTAGCCGGTCCGACCGGCACCGCCCCCGCTGAGCCGTTAGCGTTTAGTGATGCGGGGGTTCACTCGGCAGCAGCTGACGAATCTCCTCGGTGTCCTTGCCATCGCCGTCACACTCGCCGGACTCGCATTCGGGCTGCCCGCGCTGGATCGCTCGCTGCCCGCGGAGCGGTTCGTCGCGGACGACCGGCCGTACGCGATCGGGGCCGGGGTCAGCATCGTGCCGCCACCGGGCGCCACGGTCGACGTGACCGGGACACGGCCCCGCGACGACCGCGGCACCGCATTGTTTCGCCTCGGCCCGGTCCGGTACGCGATCTCCGTGCAGCCGTTCGACGGCACGCTCGCCGCCGCCGCGACCCGGCTACGCGAGCGCATCACCGGCACCCCCGGCTACCAGGTCACGGGCACGCAGCTGGCGATCGCCACGGCCAGCGGGCTCGCCGGCCTGGAAGGCGGATACAGCGCACCCGGGCGCGGCGGCCGGTACGCCGTCTTCGTCGCCGACGGGCGCACCATCGAGGTCACGGTCAGTGGCAGCGAACTGGACCTGGGGCTGCGGCTACCGATGATCGACACGAGCACCCGTACGCTCAGCTACCGGGCGGTCTCGTGATCGAGCACGCCGGCGTGCAGCCCGGTGGCGCGCCGATGGCCGGGCTTGCCCGGCAGCCGGCCGCCTGGATCGTTGCCGCGTTGCTGATCGCGGGCGGGCTGCGGATCGCCCAGATCGGCGGGCGGTTCGTGACCACGTTCCCGTTGGCCACGCTCACCGCCACCGCGCTGTTCGCGCTGCTCGCCGTACCGTTCTGGTGGTTCGTCACGGAGCTGGACTTCCTCGAACGTGAGCCGGCCGTGCTGCGCGCGGTCGCGTTCGGGTGGGGTGGGCTGGTGGCCACGACCGTGTCCATCCCCGCGGGCACCGCCCTGGAGAACATCGTGGCGAAGCTCGCCTCGCCCGGCTTCGCGGCCGGCTGGGGCGCGGCCCTCACCGGCCCCACCGTCGAGGAGATCGCCAAGACCCTCGGCATCGTGGCGATCGTGCTGATCGCCCGATCACAGATCAACAGCGTGCTCGACGGCGTCGTCTACGGCGCGCTGGTCGGGCTCGGCTTCCAGATCGTCGAGGACATCGTGTTCTCGCTCGGCGCGGTCGCGCTGGCCGGACGTACCGACGACGTGCAGCCCGTGGTGACCACGTTCCTGCTGCGTGGCTTTCTGTCGGGGGTGTGGAGCCACACCCTGTTCGGGGCGCTGGCCGGGGCCGGGATCGGCTACCTGGTCGTCGGAACGGACCGGTCGCGGGCGGCCCGGCTGTCCGTGGCGCTGCTCGCGGTGTTCGGCGCCTGGTGCTCGCACGTGCTGTGGAACGCACCCCTGTTCGGCGACGGCCTCGGCAACGGCGCCGCCGGGCTGCTCGCGGTGCTCCTGCTCAAGGGCCTGCCGCCGCTGCTGCTGGTCATGTTGCTGGTGCGGCGGGCGCACGACCACGAGGCCGACTTCTACTCCGCGCACCTGGCCGGGCTGCGCGACCCGGGCCTGATCACTCGCGGGGAACTGGCCGTCCTGCGCTCGGGCGCCCAGCGTGCGGCGGCCCGGCGGCATGCGCAGCTCCGGCACGGCCGGCGCGGCTTCGTCGCCGTACGCCGGTTGCAGCGCGCCCAGGCCCGCCTCGCGGTCGAGCTGAGCCGCGCCGCCCGGTGGCCCGGCCCGGGCGGACCCGCGGTTGCCCGGCGGTGTGCCGAGATCCGCGCCCAGCGTGCCGTGCTCACCGGGCTCGGCCTGCCCGAGGCGGTCGCGCCGCGCGGCGGCCGCGACGCGTGGGTCAGACACGCCTGGAGCGTGGTGACCGTGGCGGCGGCCGTCGTGATCGTCTGGGCGGCGCTGACCGCCCTGGGCGGCCATTGAGATCGACTCAGGATGTCGGCGGGAGGCCGCCGTCGCCGTCCACCACCGCGTCGGGGGTGCCGTCCTGGTCGAGGTCGACCATGGTGATGTCGACCTTGCCGTCCTGGTCCGTGTCGAACTGGAACAGGTCCGGCTTACCGTCGCCGTCCGTGTCCGACACCCACACGTCCGTGCGGCCGTCGCCGTCGGTGTCGCGCGCGATCAGGTCGACGCGGTCGGTCCCGCGGGTCTCGATGATCTCCCGGGGTTCAGTCATGAACTGCCTCCTCCTGTGGATGGGCTGCTTCGATACCCACCAAACGTAAGGTCGAAGCACAACACCACGCGCGGCGCGGTGTGACCGTGGTCGCAGGCCGGGCCCGACACGGCCGGTAACGTCTGCCGACGTGGACACAGCGGCGAACGGAACACCCGCCAACGGATTCGTCGAGCTGAGCGGCAGCGGCAGCGCCGGGGCCCTGGGCGACCGGATGGGCATCGAGATCCTCGAGGCCACCCCCGAGCGGATCGTCGGCCGGATGCCGGTCGACGGCAACACCCAGCCGTACGGCCTGCTGCACGGCGGGGCGTCGTGTGTGCTCGCCGAGACGCTCGGCTCCGTCGGGGCCGCCCTGCACGGCGCGACCGTCGACCGCCCGTACGCGGTGGGGGTGGACATCAACGCCACCCATCACAAGGCGGTGCGCGCCGGTGTCGTCACCGGGGTGGCCACCCCGGTGCATCGGGGCCGGACCGCGGTGACGTACGAGATCGTCATCACGGACTCCGACGGTGCCCGGGTCTGCACCGCCCGGCTGACCTGCCTGCTTCGGGGGGCATGAACCCGGGTTCCGGCGCGATTCTTGACCGATCCACGTACCTTTTTTCTCGTGACGCACGTACCCCAGCACGCCTTCGACGACGCCGCGCAGGTGCTGCACTGCGCGCTCAGCGGGGACAGCGATGCCGTGGTGGGCACGTTCGACGCGGTGGTGGACCGTTCCGGGGTGGTCGGGGCGTGGGATGTCGCCTGGTGCCTCGCCGCCACGATGGTCGGCCGCAACGTCGTACGCGGCGGCGCGTGGACCCTCGACTTCCCCGGCATCGACGACGCGCGGTACGACAAGCGCTGGGTGGCGCGGTTCGTCAGCGCGTACGTCAACGGCGACGTGCCGACCGGGGAAGCCCTGTTCAGCGCTGCGATCGCGGACGGGCAACTGCCCGACTGCCTGCTCACGCTGGCCGGCTCGACCGTGGCGACACTGCGCCACCGCGCGGCCTGACGTACGGTCAGAGATCGTCGCTGTTCCTCAGGTACAAGGCCTTGGCGTACTGTGCCGCAGCGGCCTGGTGGTACATCGTCGCCTGGGACATGTACCACCCGTTGTCCGACAACGCCTTTTTCGCCCGGGTCATCCCGGACCACCTGATGTCCGCGTCCACCTCGGAGCGCCCACGTTCCTTGAACGCCTGCCGCATCTGCATCTTCCCCGACCGGAAGATCTCCGCGGCCTCCTCCGCCTGCTTGATGCAGGCGAAACCCTTCTCGTTCAGGGCCTCCGCCAGCGTCCAGGCCGCCTGCTCCGCCGCGTTCGTGAACTTCGGCACGTCGCTCCTCCCCAAACCGGTGGCAGAGATCGATACTCCCTGACAGCGGACAAGAACCGGGGTATCCCGCGCCCGCGTGCCGCGCAGATTGCACGAACGGTCAGACTGATGGCCGTGCTCCTGCTCCTCGATCTCGACAACACTCTCGTCGACCGTACGGCCGCGTTCCGCCGGTGGGCGGCGCACTGGGCAGCCGGTCACGGTGGCGGTCCGGACGACATCGACTGGTTGATCGCGACCGACAACGACGGCTACGAGCCACGGGAACGGTTCGCCCGCCGCATCGCCGAGCGGCTCGGCCTGCCGCGCTCCGAGCCCGTGCTCGACGAGCTGCGCGCCGGAATGGTCGCGGAACTGCAGCTCGACCCACGGGTGCCGCGGGCGTTGGCCGCGGCGACCGCCGCCGGCTGGTCGCCGGTCGTGGTCACCAACGGGACGGTACGGCAGCAGGAGGCGAAACTACGGCACACGGGCCTGGACCGGCTCGTCACCGGCTGGGTGATCTCCGAAGGCGTGGGCGTCCGCAAGCCCGACGCCCGGATCTTCGCGCACGCGGCGGCCGAAGCCGGGCTGCCACTGCGCGGCTGGATGATCGGCGACCACATCGAGTACGACGTGGGCGGCGCCGCCGCGGCCGGACTCGACACGGTCTGGCTGTCCCGGGGCCGGCGCTGGCCGGGCGAGCTGCCGTACCGGCCGGACCGGGTCGCCGACGACTGCGCCTCGGCGATCACCGCGCTGCTGCAGGCCTGAGCCGGGCCGGGGCCGTTGAGCGGGTGCGGCAGCGGTCCGGCTCGGTAGCCTTCGATGATGACCGAGGCCCCGAGCCGGACGATGCCGGCCACCCTGCTCGCCGGGGCGGCGGCCGTACTGGTGGTGCCGGGCGGCATCTGGTGGACGCGAGCCGCGCCCCGGGAACCCCCGACCGTCCCGCCGCGCAGCGACGGCAGTGTGGTGGTGCTGCAGCTCGACGACGGCGCGGCCGTCTCGTACGACGGCGGGCGTACCGCGATCACGGACCCGGCGAGCCAGTTCGCCCTGCTCCAGACCCTCGTCGACGCCGGGTGGCCGTGCCGGGTGCCGCGGCGTGCACCGGCGCCGCGCATTGGTGGCATGGGCGGCCCCGACCGCCGGATCCTGATCCCGGATGCCGTGCCGGGCACGGTGGTCCGGCTGCCCCGGTGCACCGGCCTCGACGGTGCCGCCACGCTGGGCCCGGCCCGATAGCCGTGATCCGGGACGATGGCCGTCAAGAGGACGTCGTTCGAGCCGATGGGAAATGCTGAGGACGGGGGTGGACCGGTGACCGAACTCACGAGGAGCGCCGAAGAGCTGTCCGCCGCCCTGCTGACTCTGGAAGAGCAGATCGTCGCGGACGCCGAGGCCGGATACCACGCCGCAACCGAGCTCGAACAGCAGGCGCTGGCGCTGGGCGACGAAGGCCTGCTCATGCGGGCCCGGCTGTGCCGCGCCTACATCGGCATGCGGATGGGCAACCTCGCCGGGATCGCCCGCCAGGTTCAGGACGTCCAGGACTGGGCGGCGCACCACGGTGACCGCCTGTTGCAGGCCCGCGCCCATCTCGCCGGCTCGGTCCTCCAACGGCTGGCCGGTGACGCGGCCAAGTCGCTGGAGCACTCGCTGAGCGCGGTGGAGCTGCTCGACGAGACCGCCACCGCGTACACGCAGATCAACCACCGCACCAAGCTGGCCGATGCGCTCGCCCTGACCGGTGCGATGGACGCGGCACGCCAGCGCTACCGCCAGGCCGAGGAACTGGCCCGCGCGGAACACCAGTGGGAACGCCTGATGGTCCTGCTCAACAACTGGGCGTACGCCGAGTACGAAGCCGGCGACTACCCGCGTGCCCGGCACGTCGCCGCCCGGATGGTCGAACACGCCGAGGCGCACGGCTTCGAGCTCGACCCGTCCGCCCTGCATACGCTCGCGGACATCCAGGTCGCGAACGGCGAGTACACCCAGGCCGAAGCGACGATGCAGACCTGTGTCGCCCGGTGCGAGGCAGGGTTCGTCGACGACGCAGACGATCTTGCGTGCTTCCTGCTCACGCTGGCCCGGGCCCAGCGCGGTCTCGGAGCGCACGGCCGGGCCCAGGAAAGTCTGAATGCCTGCCGCGCGCTGTGCCTCGACAGTGAGCTGCACGGATTGCTGGTCCGGGTGCACGAGGAGCAGTCCGAGCTGCACGCCGCGCAGGGCGACTTCGCTGCGGCGTTCGCCGCGCAGAAGTTGTTCGTCACCGCCCAGGAGCGGCTGCGCTCGCTGGAGCGGGACGCTCAGGTGCAGACCCGGCATGCGATCTTCGAGACTGCCGAGGCGCGGGAGGAGGCCGAGCGCTTCCGCGAGCAGGCCCGCCGCGATCCGCTGACGGGACTGCGAAACCGCCGCTTCGTCGACGAGGAACTGTCCGCGCTGATCGCCACGGACCCCGAGCTGACCGTCGCGGTCGCCGACATCGACCATTTCAAGCGGATCAACGACCAGCTGTCGCACGACACCGGCGACCAGGTGCTCACGTACGTCGCGAAGCTGCTGGAGACGGGGCTCGCCGCCGTCGCGCCGGACGGTTTCGTCGCCCGGCTGGGTGGGGAGGAGTTCCTGCTCGTCCTGCCCGCGACCCCGGTCGCCGTTGCGACCACCCAACTCGACGGCGTCCGGCAGGCCATCGGCAGCCACGACTGGCGGGGCATCACCGGCGACCTGCCGGTCACGATCAGCATCGGCGTGGCCGGAGTGGGCGAAGCCTCGCCGCGTAGCCAATCGGCCGCACTGTCCACGGCCGACCGCAATCTCTACGCCGCGAAGCGCGCAGGGCGCAACCGCGTCGTCGCCGGTACGCCGCCCGAGCAACTCCCGCGCGCCTACCGGGACCGCGACACCACCTGAGTCCGCCCGGGCCTCACGCGTCGGTGCCCTGCTCCTGGTCGGCCGCCGCGACGATGGAATTGAGCGCGGCGACGTAACTGCGCAGTGCCGCACGGCCGCTGGCGGTGAGCCGAAGCCAGGTGCGGGGCCGCTTGCCGACATAACCTTTGCGCACGCTGATGTACCCGGCGGCTTCCAGCGCGGATGCCTGTTTCGACAGGGCGGAGTCGGACAACTCGGCGGCATCGCGCACCGTACCGAAATCGACCTCGTCCGCGGCGGCCAGGAGCGCGACGATCGACAACCGGGTGGTCGTGGTCAGAACCGGGTCGAGCGGGAGCCTCCTCATGCGACATTCCGCCGCAGGGCCAGCCACCGGAAAACCCGTGTCGTCATTCGGTGAGACCCGAGGATCACCGCCACCACGACGATCCCCGCGGCGGTGTGTGGCAGCGGCACGGATGCCGCCCGGAACAGCATCGCCGCCGCCCACCACGTCGCGTAACAGCCGCCTATCAGGACGAGCAGGAACAGCCACCCGGCCGGGCCGGAGGCGCCCCATCGCAGCCGTACGGCCCGTCGCCGGTCGAGCACGAGACCGGCGACTGCTACTGCGGACGCCGAGAGGTGCGCGATCATCCACCAGGGGCTCGGGCCGGAGCGATCCTGGAACGCGGTGGCCACGAGCACCATGGGAAAGGCCGCGACCTGTGAAACCCAGGACACCGGGCTGGCCCGGTCGAGCAGGCGTCGCCGGCTGGCGGCCGCACTGTCCAGGGCGGCACGGGCCTGCTCGGCGGTGATTGCTTCGTCGGTCATGACGTCCTCCCCGGGTACACCCTCACACTTGCCTATGAGGAAAGTACTTTCTGCTTGCCTCATAGGCAAGTACTTTCCTGCTGCTGGCCAGGGTCCAGGCCGGTCGCCGGCGCCGCCCGCCGTTCGGCCGATTACCCATGGTGATCTTGGTGGCCATAGTGGAGCGGTGCTGAACGCCTTCTCCCGTGCCGTCCACCGCTGGCGACACCCGGTGATCGCCGCCGTTCTGGTCGCCACCCTGGGAGGCGCGGCCGCCGCCCAGTACGCGCCACCTACCCGCCGCACCACGATTTACCTGGGCATGTTCGGCGTACTCGTCCTGATGTTCGTGGTTTCAGTGATCGTCGGGAACGTGGTGAACAGGCGCGCACCACGGACCCTGGACGTCGTTGCGGGCGGCTACGAGACCCCACAGCACGGTTACGGCGTGTTGATGGCGGCCAGCATGTTCCCGATGATCGGGGTCGGGCTGGGGCTCTGTGTGGAGGAAGTCCGCTCAGGCCGGCATGCGTGGGCCGGAACCCTCGGTGCGGCCGTTGCCGTGGCACTGCTCGGATGGCTCAGCTGGCTGCTGCGAACGACTCCCAGCATCCGATTCGCCCCAGCCGGCCTCACCGTGCACCGCGTGATGAGCACCGTTGTCGTCCCCTGGGACGCGCTGGATCGCCAGGAGCCGGTCATCCGGGAAACGGAGCCGGTCTCGCTCAAGCTGGTGATCGGCCGAGCCGATCTGGTCGAACGCCATGGCCTCACCGCGAAGTCCGACCGGCTCGGCTTCGACGGTGCTGACATCGAGTTCGTCATGGCCGTGACCCGCTACTACGTTGCACATCCCGAACACCGCGCCGCCATCGGCGTCCCGGGAGGACTCGTCCGGCTCGGGGCCGAGCTGCCACCGCCCGCTCCCGTACCCGTTGCGGACCTGCCAGTTCGCGAACCCGGCGTCACCCGGGGCGGCATCGTCACGCGCGTCGTGTTTCTCTGCGGCGGCATTGCCGTGCATACGACGGCAACCTGGTGGTGGCTCAGTGTCGTCGGCGACGGCGTTGCCATGCTGGCCGCGTCCAGCCTGGGGCGCAGTCTGCACCCGGTCACGTGGATCAGGCAGCAGATCGCCCGACGCCGAGCGAAGTCGGCGCGGCGAACGGAACCCGTGCCGATCGCACGGCGATAGACGCGGGTGGAGGCGCCCATGGGCGGGACGCGTGATCCCTGAGTGACCGGGCCGTCCGGGACGTCAATGGCCGACAGGGTCTGACCGACGCCGCAGCCCTTCGGACACCGTGCAGAGGAAGATCCCGGCGAAGAGCCAGGCGGTTCGGTCGCAAGCACGTCGCCCAGGCGTCCGCCGGTCACCGCCGCACCGTCAGCAGGTGCCGCGCCCGGCGTCGTCCCGGCCGGGTCGCGGTGACACGAGATCTGCCTTGCCAGGTCCCCGGGCTTGCCTCACGATCGCGTTCGTGGAACCGGTAGCGCAGTGGGTACGAACCTCGTACACCAAGAAGTCCCGGGGTGGCCCGGCAGCAGCCCGGCGTAACGGCGTGCCCATCGCCTTCCGGCTACCCGCCGACGGTGCACCGATCGTGCACGAGGTGACGATGGGCGAACACGAAGACTTCGCAGTGCACGAAGTGCTACATACCAAGCCGCCGTCGGGCACCGAGGCGGAGCTGCGCCTGGTCGAAGGGCGGTTGCGGGTACGGCTGCTGCCTTCGGCGTGGGGGATGCCTCGGCGTCACCGTCGGCCACCCGCTGTGTTCCTCCAACCGGGCGAGTGGATCCGCTGGCAGATCAACTACCGGTTCGTCGACTGCTGTACCGGCGCGTGGTCGTACCGGAGCGACACGTTGAACCTTGCGCACGGGCCGGTCCACCCGGACAGGTTTCTCGGACAGCCGACCCGCCTCGTTGACGAGCGAGCGCGGCTACGTTGATCCTCGCGCCGAGGCAATCGGATGACGCGGACACGTACGCGTGGGGAGCGGCGGCAGCATGATCCGGCCGTGGCGATCGCCTCGGGGGCTGCACTTACGGGGCGCCGGCGCAGGAGACGCAGCCGGCGCCGACGTCGAGGGCCGGGCGATCGGCCGCCGCGCCAGCGAGCTGGCCTCCCCTCGGATCCCCGGATCCGCGGATCGCCCAGCGCTCCGGTCGGGCATCAGGACGAGGCACCGGGCGATGGCGGCAGAACGGCGCCAGCCGTGCGATCTGCATGCGAATAATGGCGGTGATCATGGGTGATCGGCGGTGAGCAACGGTCACCTGTCGAAGCTCGACCGACGCCGCAACGACGAAGCGCCGACCTGCGTTTCCGCTGGTCGGCGCTTTGATGCAGAGGTGGCCAGGGGCGGGGTCGAACCGCCGACCTTCCGATTTTCAGTCGGACGCTCGTACCAACTGAGCTACCTGGCCGTGATGGCGCTTTGCGGTCCTGACGGGACTTGAACCCGCGACCTCCGCCTTGACAGGGCGGCGAGCACTCCAACTGCTCCACAGGACCTTGCATGGTGCCGTACTAACCAAAACCCGACCGAGGTCGGTCCGTACCCCCAACGGGATTCGAACCCGTGCTACCGCCTTGAAAGGGCGGCGTCCTAGGCCACTAGACGATGAGGGCAACTCCGCCATCATTGCATACCTGCAATCCCGGCGGCGTGGGCCCTAACCGCCCCGCTTGAGGCGTGGAAAGCATACGTGATGGCCCGCTGGGTCTCCAAACCGGTATCCCCATCGTCGTGGCGGTGCTCCGATCAGCACCAACGGAGATCAATCTTGGGTCGTGCCGGATCCGCCGCGGCGGCGACCGCGGTGATCGCCTCCGGCAGGCTCGCGAGTACGGCTGCGCCGTCGGGCAGCTCGGCCCCGTCCCATCCGGGTCCGGCCGCGGCCACAAGCAGCGGACGGTGCGGAGCCCCCAGCACGCGGCGCAGCTGATCGGGATTCGCGGTCTGCCGCAGCTGCGACCAGATCACCACCGCGGTCGGCCCGGTCTGGGCGACGACATCGTCGAGCGTCTGCGGCGGGACGCGGGCACCCAGGAACCGGCAGGGCACCCCCGACTCGGCCAGGGCCGCGGCGAGCGCCTCGAGTGGGAGGGTGTGCTGCTCCTCGTCGGCAGCGGTGAGCAGGACGCGGGTCGGCGTTCCCGGTGGCGGCCGGGACACCGCGCCGAGCACCTCGGTCACACAGCGGGAAACGAGGTGCTCCACCTCGATGAAACGTCGAGTGGCCGCGTACCGCTCGCCGATCCCGACGAGCACCGGCATGACCACGTCGTGCCACGCCGCGACCACGCCGTGGTCGGCGATGGTCAGCTCCAGCAGATCACGTACGGATGCCGCGTCGAGTCGCATGGCGGCCCGGGCCAAGCCGCGGGCGGCCGGTCCGGCTCGGGCACCGGCGACGGTCGGGCCGCCGTCGCGCCGGGCCCCCACGGGTGCGGGCGCGGCATCACGGCCGGGCTGAGGCACCACGGCCACATCCATCGGTACGGCTGCCCGACGCGCCCACGCGGCGGCCTCGGCCGGGGTGACACCGCGGGTGGTGAGCCGCCGCATCACTTCGAGGCGGTCCATGTCCTCGGGTGTGTACCGCCGATGCCGGCCGGGGCTGTGCTGGCTGGGGCCCAGCCCGTACCGCTGGTGCCAGGTGCGCAGCGTGGTCACGGCGACGCCCAGCCGGCGAGCGGCTGCGCCGGCGGTCAGCGCCTCATCGATCACCCGCGGACTCCTCGCCGCGGCGTAGATACCGGGCCAGGCACTCCGCGACACCGGCGAGCCAGGGTGCGTACGACTCGGGGTCCGCTGCCAGCGCCCCACGGAGTTCTGCCAGGTCAACCCAGCGCAGCGCGGCGACCTCGGCGGGGTCGGGCCGGGGCACCTGACCGCCGGGCAGGTCACCGATGAGGACGTGGTCGTACTCATGCTCGACCCGCAGGGTGTCCGGGTCCTGCGCGCGGTAGGTGTACAACCCGGCCTCGACGAGGCTGACGCCTTCGACACCGATCTCCTCGGTGAGACGGCGGCCGGCCGCCGCGGCAAGGTCCTCCCCGGGCGCCGGGTGCCCGCAGCACGTGTTGGCCCAGCGCAGCGGGAAGCGGGTCTTGGCGGATGCGCGTTGCTGGAGCAGCAGCCGCCCGTCGGGGCCGCTCAGGAAGACCGAGAACGCTCGGTGCAGCTCGCCTGGGGGCTGGTGCGCCTGCTCCACCGTGGCGGCGCCGACGGGCCCGCCGTGGGAGTCGACCAGCTCGACCAGGTGATCCTCGCGGGATGTCATGCTGCGCCTCCCGGCGCGCCCACATCGCGCCGGATCATGCGATGCCTCCGATGATCCGCCTTGCGGCGAGCTTGCCCGAGATCAGCACCATCGGCACGCCGACGCCGGGTTGTGTGCCGGAGCCGGTGAACACGACGTTGGGCAGGGCCGGGTGCAGGTTACCGGGCCGGAACGGGCCGGTCTGCCGGAACGTGTGTGCCGCCGCGAAGGGTGTGCCCGCAGCCATGCCCTGCTCGGCCCAGTCGGCCGGTGTGACGATCCGCTCGACCTCGGCACCGGCACGAAAGCCCTGGTAGCCGCGCCGCTCCAGCACCGTGAGCAGCTCATCGGCATACCGGCGGCCCAGGCCGCCGCGCCAGTCCAGCGGAGCCGTCTGCAGATTGGGGGTCGGTGCGAGCACGTAGTACGTGTGCCGACCGGGCGGGGCGACCGACGGGTCGGTCCGGCTCGGGTTCGTGACCAGCAGGGACGGGTCGCTCATCAGCAACCCGCGACGGATCACCTCGTCGAAGGTCCCCCGCCACGCCGTGCCGAAGTGGATGTTGTGGTGTGCAGCCCGGGTATATGCCTGTCGTGACCCGATGTGCAGCACCACGCACGAGGGCGAATAGCGCACCCGGCGCGGCCGTCGACCGGTCGGGGGAAGCAACTCGCGGTAGGCGACGGGCAGGTCGGGGTTGAGCACCACCACGTCCGCGGAGATCAGATCGCCGTCGGCGGTGCGCACCCCGGTGGCACGGCCGTTCCTGATCTCGACGCCGGTGACCGCCGTGCCGTACCTGATGTCCACGCCGTGCTTCTCGGCCGCGCCCGCCAGCGCTTTCGGCACCACGTGCAGGCCGCCCCGCGGGTGGTACACGCCGGCGACCGCGTCCAGGTAGGCGATGACGGCGTACAGCGCGAGCGCGTCATTCGGGGCCAGGCCCGCATACATCGCCTGGAAGGAGAAGATCCGCCGGGTACGCGGATCTCGGAAGAACTCGTTGATCTTTGGCTGGAGCCGCCGGAAGCCGCCCATGGCCAGCAGTTTCAACAGGTTGAGGTGGAGCAGGTCAGCGGGGCTGTCGAGATTGCGGTCGATGAAATGATCCCGTTCCAGCCGCCACAGCCGCCGGGCGAAGTCGACGAACCGCAGGTATCCGTCGGCCTCCCGGGGCCCGCACACGCGGGATATCTCGGCAGCCATCCGCACCGTGTCCGTGCGCACGTCCAGCGTCGAACCGTCCGGATAGTACGCCCGGTACGCCGGGTCCAGCGGGGTCAGCTCCAGCCAGTCCCCCAGCTCCTCCCCGACGGCTGCCAGTGGCTCGGCGATCAGCTCCGGCATGGTGAGCACGGTCGGCCCGGTGTCGAATTCGTACCCGTCGACCGAGATCCGCCCGGCTCGCCCGCCCGGCGCGGCCTGCCGCTCGACCAGGGTGACCTGCCGTCCCGCCCCGGCCAGGTGCAGCGCGCACGCCAGCCCGGCCAGTCCGGCGCCGACGACCACCACGCGATCGGTGGGTCCAGTTACGGTGTGCACGTCAGCGCCTCCAGGGTTTCAGCCCGGCGAAGCCGCGGGGCGCTCATCATGCCGGTCGGTACGTGGCAGTCACGGCCAGACGGGTCAGGGCGGCACGAGCGTCCGGATGGATCGCCAGGTCCTCCAACGCGGCCATGCCCTCGGCGACCCGGCTCCGGATGAGCGACTCGATCCGCGTGACGGCCCCGGTCTCTTCGATGAGCCGGGCGACGCGGGCCACGTCGGCGGCCGCCCACCCCGTCGCGGTCCGCTCGCCCGCCGGTCGGCGTGAGGCACCGTCTGCGGCGTGGAGCCGGGCCAACTCGGCGTGCTGGGCCGGCGTGGCGAGTTGGAGGGCCAGCATCAGCAGGGCGGTGGGTTTGCCGGTACGCAGGTCGTCCCCGGCCGGCTTGCCGGTCAGCGCCGGGTCGCCGTACACGCCGAGCAGGTCGTCACGGAGCTGGAACGCCTCGCCGACGGCCGTCCCGTACCGGTCGTACGTTTCGGCCGTGTCCTGGTCGCGGGTCTGCCCGGCCAGCGCCAGGCCGAACCGCAGGGGGTGGCGCACGGTGTAGCCCGCGGTCTTGTGGCGGGCGACCAGCAGGGCCCGGTCGACCGACCAGCTCTGCGGATCGGCGTCGCCGAGCACGTCCAGATACTGGCCGGCGACCGCCTCGACGCGCATGCGGTCGTAGCAGGCGCGCGCCGCGAGCACCGTGGCCGCGGCGAGTGGGGTGCGGGCCAGCAGTTGGTCGGCCCAGATCAGGCACAGGTCGCCGACGAGCACCGCGGCGGTCTGCCCGAAGTGGACCGGATCACCCCGCCGCCCGGCATTCACGTGCTGGGCGGTGAAGACCTGGTGCATCGTCGGATGGCCCCGCCGTGTGGCGGACTCGTCCATCACGTCGTCGTGGATCAGCGCGAACGTGTGCATCAGCTCCAGTGCGGCCAGCGCCGGTAACACCGACTCGATCGGCTCGGTGTTGCCGACCGCGCCCCGCCAGCCCCAGTACGCGAACGTCGGCCGCAGCCGCTTGCCGCCCGCGAGCACCAGGTCACGTGCTGAGCGGGCGAAACCCCCGAGCGCCGGGTCGACCTCGTCCAACGCGAGGATCTCGCCGGCGAGGAAGTCGGCGAGCGTGCCTTCCACCGCGCCGAGTACATCGTCGCGGCAGGCGCCGCGGCCGGGCGCGGCCCGCCGCGGATGCTCCGTGAGGATGTCGTTGGCCACGCGATGAGAGTACGCTGTGTCTGGCAGTTGCGTCGATCCGTGCGTCGATTTTTCGAGAGGCGAGGACCACATGGACCTGGCGGATGCGTACGAGCGATGTCGTGACCTGCATCGACATCACGGCCGGACGTACTACCTGGCCACCCGGATGTTGCCCGCCTGGAAACGCCGACACGTGCACGCGCTGTACGGATTCGCCCGCTATGCCGACGAGATCGTGGACGGCACCGAGGCACTTCCGCCGCCCGAGCGGGCCGCCCGGCTCGCGGCCTGGTCCGACAGTTTCCTCGCCGGCCTGCGCGGCGCGCCCGTCGACGACGATCCGCTGCTGTCCGCGGTGCTGCACACCATCGCGGTCTTCGACCTCGACCTCGACGACTTCGCCGCGTTCCTGCGCAGCATGGCGATGGATCTCACGGTCACGTCCTATGCGACGTACGCCGACCTGCTCGACTACATGGAGGGTTCGGCCGCGGTCATCGGCACGATGATGCTGCCGATCCTCGGCTCGACCGATCCGGTCGCGGCCCGTGAGCCCGCCCGCCAGCTCGGCCTCGCCTTCCAGCTCACCAACTTCATCCGTGACGTCGCCGAGGACCTCGACCGCGGCCGCACCTACCTGCCGGACGCCCACCTCGCCGAGTACGGCGTCACCCGCGACGCCCTGTGCGCCGCCCGCGCCGCCGGGCGGGCCACCCCGGCGATCAGGGCCCTGATCCGTGCGGAGTGCCGGCGCGCCCGCGCGCACTACGCCGCCGCGGCCCCCGGCATCCCGTTACTCGCGCCCGCGTCGCAGGCGTGCATGCGCACCGCGTTCCGCCTGTACGCCGGCATCCTCGACGAGGTCGCCGCGGCGGACCACGACGTCTTCGCCCGCCGCGCCACCGTGCCCCACCGGCGCCGGGCCACGGTCGCCGTGCGGTGCCTGTTCACCCGCCCCGGGACACCACTCGCGACGGTGGCCTGACATGCGTACCGCGATCGTCCTGTTCACGCGGGATCTACGCGTCCACGACCATCCCGCGCTCGCCGCGGCCTGCGCCGGCTCGGACCGCGTGGTGCCGCTGTTCGTGCTCGACCCGGCGTTGCAGGCGATCTCCGCGAATCGGACCAGTTTCCTGCATCAAGCGCTCGCGGATCTGCGACGCACCTTGCGCGGTCTCGGCGGCGATCTGGTGGTCCGCCGTGGCGAGCCGGTGGCCGAGACGATCCGCCTCGCCCGGGCCGTCGCCGCCGAAACCATCACGGTCAGCGCCGACATCAGCCGGTACGCGCGCAGCCGTGCGCGTCGCCTCGCGCGGGAAGGCAGCCGCCACCGCATGGACGTGCGGGCGTTCCCGGGCGTCACCGTCGTCGAACCGGGGACCGTGCACCCCGCCGGCACGGACCACTACCGCGTCTTCACCCCGTATCACCGGGCGTGGCTGGCGGCACGATGGCGCAGCGAGTCAGGCACGCCCCGAGCGATTCGACTGCCCGGCGGGCTGGACCCCGGCGAGTTGCCCAGGCCCCCGTCCGGCGTGTCGCCGGGCGCCATGTCCGGTGGTGAGACCGCGGGGCTGAGCCGTTGGCGCGCCTGGCTGGTCCCGTCCGACAGCTCCGGGCCGGGCGCGCCCGACCAGGTCTGCCGGTATGCCGACGACCACGACGACCTTGCCGCGGAAGCGACTTCACGGCTCAGCCCGTACCTGCGGTTCGGTTGTGTCTCCCCGCTGGCGTTGGCCAACGCGGCACGGGCACTGGACGGCCCGGGCCCCGCGGCGTTCGTCCGCCAGCTGTGCTGGCGCGACTTCTACCACCAGGTGGCATTCGCGTTTCCCGGCCTGGCCACGAAGGCACTTCACGCCACCCGCGAGCCCGTCTGGCGCCGTGACGCCGACGCACTGCGCCACTGGCAGGACGGACGGACCGGAGTGCCCGTCGTGGACGCCGGTATGCGGCAGCTTCAAGCAGAGGGGTGGATGCACAATCGGGCCCGGCTGATCACAGCAGCGTTCCTGACCAAACACCTCGGCCTGGACTGGCGCGACGGCGTGCGATGGTTCTTCCGGTGGCTGCTCGACGGCGACATCGCAAACAATTCCGGCAACTGGCAGTGGGTCGCCGGGACGGGCAACGACACCAGACCCCATCGCGGTTTCAACCCGATCCGCCAGGCGAGGCGTTTCGATCCGGACGGCGCGTACGTCCGGCGTCACGTCCCCGAGCTCGCGGCCATCGAGGGCGGCGCCGTCCACGAGCCGTGGCGCCTGTCCGATGCGGTCCGCCGGGACCTGGATTACCCCGCACCGTTGGAATCGCCTCGCGACGAGCCGGCCTGGCTGCGCGCCTGATGCCCGCGACCGAAGCCGTCCGATGGCTGGGACCTGGTCAGGTTGTGAAGACCGGAAGCCGTGCCGGGAAACGCGTCCCGGCCGTGAAGGCGGGAGCCCGTGCCGTAACTCGTCCGGCCCGATATCGCGGGCGCTGCGGCGCCGCGGCCCGCGCTGCCCCGGGCGAGATGCCAAGGGCAGCGCGAGCGCGGTCCGCGGCCATGAGGTTGGCGGGCACCAGCCCTGCCCACCATCGCCCCCTCATGGCCGCACCTCGGTGTGACCTCTTCCGCGGCGTTGAGAATCGGCGAACGGCGACCGCACTCAAGGATTTCCCGGAGAAATGTCCGGTGACGCTCCCGTGGAGACGCCGGCCGCGGTGCCAAGCTGTTGCCCATGGGCGAACTTCAGCACGTTGACGCGGTCGTCGTCGGCCTCGGCGTCGGGGGCGAGGAGGTCGCGGGCCGGCTGGCCGAGGCCGGCCTGTCCGTGGTCGGGATCGAGCACACCCTGGTCGGCGGCGAGTGCCCCTACTGGGGCTGCATCCCGACGAAGATGATGATCCGCGCGGGCAACGCCCTCGCCGAGGCACGTCGCATCCCTGGCCTGGCCGGCACCGCAGACGTGAAACCGGACTGGGCGCCGGTCGCCCGCCGGATCCGCGCCGAGGCCACGGACTCCTGGGACGACAAGGTTGCGGTCGACCGCTTCACCGGCAAAGGCGGCCGGTTCGTGCGGGGCCGGGCCACGATCGTCGGTCCCGGCCGCGTCCGCGTCGACGCACACGAGTACGCCGCCGCGCGCGCCGTGGTCATCGCGACGGGTACGGCGGCGGTCGTGCCACCGATCGACGGCTTGGCGGGTACGCCGTTCTGGACAAACCGCGAGGCCGTCGAGGCCGAGCGCCTGCCCGGGAGCTTGCTGGTGCTCGGTGGTGGCGCGATCGGCCTCGAACTGGCTCAGGTCATGGCCCGGTTCGGCGTGGCCGTCACGATCATCGAGGGCAGCGAACGGGTCCTCGCGATGGAGGAGCCCGAGTCCTCCGCGCTGGTGGCGGAGGTGCTGGCCCGCGAGGGGGTGAGCATCCGTGCCGGAGTGCGCGCCGGACATGTCGCTCATTCGGTCGGGGGTTTCGCCGTGACATTGACCGACGGGCAGACGGTCACCGGCGAGCAGTTGCTGGTCGCCACCGGCCGCACGGCCCGTCTAGCCGACCTGGGGATCGACTCCGTCGGCCTGGACCCCACCGCACGCAGCCTGAAGACCGATGAGCGCATGCGGGCCGCCGACAAGGTCTGGGCGGTCGGCGACGTCACCGGAAACGGCGCCTTCACCCACATGGCCATGTACGAGGCCGACGTGGCGGTTCGCGACATCCTCGGACAAGGCGGTCCCGGCGCCGACTACCGGGCACGCCCCCGGGTGACGTTCACCGACCCCGAGATCGGTGCGGTGGGCCTGACGGAGAGCCAGGCCCGCGACGCCGGCATCGACGTACGGGTCGGTCACGCGTCCCTGCCGTCGTCGTCGCGGGGGTTCATCCATGGGCCAGGAAACGACGGCTTCATCAAACTCGTCGTCGACGGCGCACGGGACGTGCTGGTCGGCGCCACCTCCGCCGGCCCGGCCGGCGGTGAGGTGCTCGGAGCGCTTGCGGTGGGCGTGCACGCACAAGTGCCGATCGGGACACTGCGCAGCACGATCTGGGCCTACCCGACGTTCCACCGGGCCATCGGCGACGCGGTGCGTTCCTTGGGCTGAATCCCATGCTGAGCTGCGGATTCGACGGACGGAGGGGGGCCGATTTGGAGCCCCGGATACGACCGGGTAATGTTCTCTCTCGGCAGGGGAACGGACGAGCCAGCGGTTAAGACCGCGGCGGCCGGCCTGCCAAGCCCAACGACTTGAGTGTGTAGTAGTGCTGCGCGCTTTGGTAGATGGGCGTACCGGGTCAGACAGGACCTAACCGGGAGAATCCGGTTGACAGGGACTGAAAGAGCCGGTAAAGTTGAACGAGTGCCCCGAGGTTGGGCCTCCGGTTGGGGGTCTGGTTTTGGTGTGTGGTTGTTCTTTGAGAACTCAACAGGGTGTTTGATAAGCCAGTGCCAATTGTGATTGTTATGTCCCTGGCCAATCTTTGTGGTTGGTGGGGTTCCTTTGGCAACATTTGTTTGTTGCCGGGATGATTTCTTCAAGTTTTTGTTGGAGAGTTTGATCCTGGCTCAGGACGAACGCTGGCGGCGTGCTTAACACATGCAAGTCGAGCGGAAAGGCCCTTTCGGGGGTACTCGAGCGGCGAACGGGTGAGTAACACGTGAGTAACCTGCCCCATGCTTTGGGATAACCCCGGGAAACCGGGGCTAATACCGAATATGACTTCCGGCCGCATGGTTGGGGGTGGAAAGTTTTTCGGCGTGGGATGGGCTCGCGGCCTATCAGCTTGTTGGTGGGGTGATGGCCTACCAAGGCGACGACGGGTAGCCGGCCTGAGAGGGCGACCGGCCACACTGGGACTGAGACACGGCCCAGACTCCTACGGGAGGCAGCAGTGGGGAATATTGCACAATGGGCGGAAGCCTGATGCAGCGACGCCGCGTGAGGGATGACGGCCTTCGGGTTGTAAACCTCTTTCAGCACCGACGAAGCGAGAGTGACGGTAGGTGCAGAAGAAGCGCCGGCCAACTACGTGCCAGCAGCCGCGGTAAGACGTAGGGCGCGAGCGTTGTCCGGATTTATTGGGCGTAAAGAGCTCGTAGGCGGCTTGTCGCGTCGACTGTGAAAACCCGCGGCTCAACTGCGGGCCTGCAGCCGATACGGGCAGGCTAGAGTTCGGTAGGGGAGACTGGAATTCCTGGTGTAGCGGTGAAATGCGCAGATATCAGGAGGAACACCGGTGGCGAAGGCGGGTCTCTGGGCCGATACTGACGCTGAGGAGCGAAAGCGTGGGGAGCGAACAGGATTAGATACCCTGGTAGTCCACGCTGTAAACGTTGGGCGCTAGGTGTGGGGAGCCTCTCCGGTTCTCTGTGCCGCAGCTAACGCATTAAGCGCCCCGCCTGGGGAGTACGGCCGCAAGGCTAAAACTCAAAGGAATTGACGGGGGCCCGCACAAGCGGCGGAGCATGCGGATTAATTCGATGCAACGCGAAGAACCTTACCTGGGTTTGACATCACTCGAAAACTCGCAGAGATGCGGGGTCCTTCGGGGCGGGTGACAGGTGGTGCATGGCTGTCGTCAGCTCGTGTCGTGAGATGTTGGGTTAAGTCCCGCAACGAGCGCAACCCTCGTTCGATGTTGCCAGCGCGTTATGGCGGGGACTCATCGAAGACTGCCGGGGTCAACTCGGAGGAAGGTGGGGATGACGTCAAGTCATCATGCCCCTTATGTCCAGGGCTTCACGCATGCTACAATGGCCGGTACAAAGGGTTGCGATGCCGTGAGGTGGAGCGAATCCCAAAAAGCCGGTCTCAGTTCGGATCGGGGTCTGCAACTCGACCCCGTGAAGTCGGAGTCGCTAGTAATCGCAGATCAGCAACGCTGCGGTGAATACGTTCCCGGGCCTTGTACACACCGCCCGTCACGTCACGAAAGTCGGCAACACCCGAAGCCGGTGGCCTAACCCCTTGTGGGAGGGAGCCGTCGAAGGTGGGGCTGGCGATTGGGACGAAGTCGTAACAAGGTAGCCGTACCGGAAGGTGCGGCTGGATCACCTCCTTTCTAAGGAGCAACTAGACACTGAAAGGTGTCCAGTGGCCCGCGGTCTGCGAATGCCGGACCGGGGTGCTCGATGGCGGAGACACTGGCTAGTCGGGTTCCGGCAACGGCCGGCCCTTCCTAGTACGCATCCCGTTCGCGGGGTGGGGGAACGGGTGGGCGGGTGCGGCTGGATCTGGCGGTGAACACCCTGTTGGGTCCTGAAAGAACAACCAGGCCCGGTACCGCGTGAGACGTGGTTCGGGCACCCCGGCCGGGAGGCTGGTGGGTCGGCCGGGAGGCCGGGGGTTGTTGTTTCAGTGCCAGGCACGACCTGGCCCTCCATACCATTTCAGCGGATCAGCCCTGTGGGGTTGGTGTGTTGGGGGTTTGGTGGGGGGCGTTGTGGGTTGTGGGTTGGTTGTTGGTTGAGAATTGCACAGTGGACGCGAGCATCTTGTTTTCTGTGGTTAAGTTGTCAAGGGCGAACGGTGGATGCCTTGGCACCAGGAGCCGATGAAGGACGTGGGAGGCCGCGATAGGCCTGGGGGAGCTGTCAACCTAGCTGTGATCCCAGGGTGTCCGAATGGGGAAACCTGGCACGAGTCATGTCGTGTCACCATCATCTGAATTCATAGGGTGGTGGGGGGAACGCGGGGAAGTGAAACATCTCAGTACCCGTAGGAAGAGAAAACAACAGTGATTCCGTGAGTAGTGGCGAGCGAAAGCGGATGTAGCCTAAACCGGTGGCGTGTGATACCTGTCAGGGGTTGCGTTGCCGGGGTTGTGGGATTCGTGGGGGAGATCTGACAGTCTCCCGGAGAGTTACAAAGTCGTGGGTTAGTCGAACGACGTGGGAAAGTCGGCCGTAGACGGTGAGAGCCCGGTAGACGAAAATCTTCGACCTCTTTGGCGAGTGTCCCGAGTAGCGGCGGACCCCTGTAATCTGCCGTGAATCTGCCAGGACCACCTGGTAAGGCTGAATACTTCCTGGTGACCGATAGCGGACTAGTACCGTGAGGGAATGGTGAAAAGTACCCCGGGAGGGGAGTGAAATAGTACCTGAAACCGTTCGCCTACAATCCGTCAGAGCCTTTCGGGGTGATGGCGTGCCTTTTGAAGAATGAGCCTGCGAGTTAGTGGCATGTGGCGAGGTTAACCCGGGTGGGGTAGCCGTAGCGAAAGCGAGTCTGAATAGGGCGTTGAGTCGCGTGTCCTAGACCCGAAGCGGGGTGATCTAGCCATGGGCAGGTTGAAGCGTGGGTAAGACTGCGTGGAGGACCGAACCCACCAACGTTGAAAAGTTGGGGGATGACCTGTGGTTAGGGGTGAAAGGCCAATCAAACTCCGTGATAGCTGGTTCTCCCCGAAATGCATTTAGGTGCAGCGTCGCGTGTTTCTTGCCGGAGGTAGAGCACTGGATGGTCTAGGGGGCCTACAAGCTTACCGAAATCAGCCAAACTCCGAATGCCGGTAAGTGAGAGCGCGGCAGTGAGACTGCGGGGGATAAGCTTCGTAGTCGAGAGGGAAACAGCCCAGATCACCAGCTAAGGCCCCTAAGCGTGTGCTAAGTGGAAAAGGATGTGGGGTCGCATAGACAACCAGGAGGTTGGCTTAGAAGCAGCCACCCTTTAAAGAGTGCGTAATAGCTCACTGGTCAAGTGGTTCCGCGCCGACAATGTAGCGGGGCTCAAGCACACCGCCGAAGCTGTGGCACTCACACATGAACTTCGCGGAAGGACTTGATCCTTTCGTGCAGGTGTGTGGGTGGGTAGGGGAGCGTCGTATGGCGGGTGAAGCGCCGGGGTGACCCAGGTGTGGACGCCATACGAGTGAGAATGCAGGCATGAGTAGCGAATGAAGGGTGAGAAACCCTTCCGCCGGATGACCAAGGGTTCCAGGGCCAGGCTAATCCGCCCTGGGTGAGTCGGGGCCTAAGGCGAGGCCGAGAGGCGTAGTCGATGGATAACGGGTTGATATTCCCGTACCCGCGTAGGAGCGCCAGCGATGAACCTCACTGTGCTAACCACCCGATCCTGCTGATCCCTTCGGGGTGAGGTGGGGGAGGCTGGGATCCTGGTGGGTAGTAGTTGAGCGATGGGGTGACGCAGGAAGGTAGCTGATCCCGGCCGGTGGTTGTGCCGGGGTAAGCGTGTAGGCCGTGCCATAGGCAAATCCGTGGCACATGTGGCTGAGACGTGATGCCGAGCCGATTCAGGTGAAGTCAGTGATCCTATGCTGCCGAGAAAAGCCTCTAGCGATGTTCCGAGCGGCCCGTACCCCAAACCGACACAGGTGGTCAGGTAGAGAATACCGAGGCGACGGGCGAACTGTGGTTAAGGAACTCGGCAAATTGCCCCCGTAACTTAGGGAGAAGGGGGGCCGGACGCGTGAAGCCCCTTGCGGGTGGAGCGTGGTATGGCCGCAGAGAGCAGGGGGAAGCGACTGTTTACTAAAAACACAGGTCCATGCCAAGTCGTAAGACGATGTATATGGACTGACGCCTGCCCGGTGCTGGAACGTTAAGGGGACCTGTTAGCTCTTCGGGGCGAAGCGGAGAACTTAAGCGCCAGTAAACGGCGGTGGTAACTATAACCATCCTAAGGTAGCGAAATTCCTTGTCGGGTAAGTTCCGACCTGCACGAATGGCGTAACGACTTCCCCACTGTCTCAACCACAGGCCCGGCGAAATTGCAGTACGAGTAAAGATGCTCGTTACGCGCGGCAGGACGGAAAGACCCCGGGACCTTTACTATAGCTTGACATTGGTATCCGAATGCAATTGTGTAGGATAGGTGGGAGCCGGTGAAGCTCGGACGCCAGTTCGGGTGGAGGCAATCTTGAAATACCACTCTGTTGGATTTGGGTATCTAACTTGCGGCCCTGATCGGGTCGAGGGACAGTGTCTGGTGGGTAGTTTAACTGGGGCGGTTGCCTCCTAAAAGGTAACGGAGGCGCCCAAAGGTTCCCTCAGCCTGGTTGGCAATCAGGTGTTGAGTGTAAGTGCACAAGGGAGCTTGACTGTGAGACTGACAGGTCGAGCAGGGACGAAAGTCGGGACTAGTGATCCGGCACTTGCGTGTGGAAGCGGTGTCGCTCAACGGATAAAAGGTACCCCGGGGATAACAGGCTGATCTTCCCCAAGAGTCCATATCGACGGGATGGTTTGGCACCTCGATGTCGGCTCGTCGCATCCTGGGGCTGTAGCAGGTCCCAAGGGTTGGGCTGTTCGCCCATTAAAGCGGTACGCGAGCTGGGTTTAGAACGTCGTGAGACAGTTCGGTCCCTATCCGCCGTGCGCGTTGGATACTTGAGAAGGGCTGTCCCTAGTACGAGAGGACCGGGACGGACGAACCTCTGGTGTGCCAGTTGTCCCGCCAGGGGCACGGCTGGTTAGCTACGTTCGGAAGGGATAACCGCTGAAAGCATCTAAGCGGGAAGCCTGCTTCGAGATGAGGTATCCCACCACCTTCGAGTGGGTAAGGCCCCCAGCTAGACGACTGGGTTGATAGGCCGGAGATGTAAGCCAGGTAACTGGTTCAGTCGACCGGTACTAATAGGCCGAGGGCTTAACCACAACCATAAATTTGGTGCTCAACGCGTCCACTGTGTGATCTCTCAGCAAACAACCACCCCCCCAACACCACCACCACAACATGGTGGCAAACGGTGCAGGGGAAACAATGGTGTGGTTGGCTGGCACATTGTGCCGGTGGTCATAGCGGAGGGGAAACGCCCGGTCTCATTCCGAACCCGGAAGCTAAGCCCTCCAGCGCCGATGGTACTGCACCCGGGAGGGTGTGGGAGAGTAGGACGCCGCCGGACTCAAACCACAAGTGAGGGCCGTCCCGAACCCGGGACGGCCCTCACTGCTATGCCCAGCCACCCCCACCACCACAAAACGTCCTCCCCGGACGGCAACACCACGCAGGCAACACACCGCGCAACGGAAAACCGCTGCCCCCGGCACACCAGCCCCCAGAACGGCAAACGCTGCCCTCGGCCGAAGACCAGCACCGGAAACGCAGCCGGCTACGCCGCAGTGGAACCCAACCGCTGCAACGGCACACCCGCCGCCGCCAGCTGCCCCCCGACCGCCGCCGAGCAGTTCTCCATCGACACGATGACGTGATGATCCTCAGCGAGATCACACAAGGCGGCGAGAGTCCCGAGGTTGATGGCGTCCATCGCGGGTACGTCGCCCAGGTCAAGGACGAGACGCACAGGCCTCACCCTGCGGACCGCGTACACGAGGATCTGGCGAAATGCTACGGCGCTGTCGAAGTCCATCGCGCCGTGCGGCTGCACGACGAGACTGCCATCCGCGCCCGCCTGAACATCGACCGAAGTGTTTTCCACCGGTCTGCCTTCCGTCACCGCGCGTTTTGCCGGGCGGCAAGCCTATGACGACTCTTCGCGCACGTCGATAGCCGAAAGGGTGAAATACGTACAGGCGCAGACACCGTGGCCTGCGCCTGTACGTGATGGATCAGCCCCGGGTTGCCTCGTCGACGGCCTTGCGTACCGTCTGGGCATCGGCGGGGGTGCCGACCGGGTCGGGGAACGTGCCGTACGGCGTCACGTAGACCGGGGTGTCACGCTGGGTGCGCCAGTTCTCCGCGAGCGGTCCGACGTCGACCGTGTCGTACCCGATGCTGTCGAGGAAATCCGTGACGGTGCGCTTGGCGCCTTCGTCGTCGCCCGCGATCGGCAGCGCCGTACGGTCGGCGGAGCCGGCGGGGCGGCTCAGGCTCGCCAGGTGCCTGAAGAAGATGTTGTTGAAGCCCTTGACCACGTGCGCGTCGGCGAGGTGGTGTTGAAGGAGCTCGCCGGTCGTCGTCGAGCCGTCCTCCAGCTCCGGGATGGTGCCGTCGCGGTCCGGGTAGTAGTTGTTGGTGTCGATGACCACCTTTCCCGCCAGCGGCGCAGCGGGCACGTCACGGTAGGCCTTGAGGGGAACCGTGACGATGACAATGTCGCCGGCGGTGGCCGCCTCGGTGGGGGTGCCTGCGCGGGCCCGCGCGCCGAGCTCGGAGACCAGGTCCTGCAGCGTTTCCGGGCCGCGGGAATTGCTCAGGACCACGTCGTGTCCGGCGGCGACCGCCAGCCGCGCCACGGTCGAGCCGATGTTCCCGCTGCCGATGAGTCCGATTGTCGTCATGTCTGCGCGAACCTCATTGCCGTGCAGCGGATTCCTCGTCGGGCCGCGTCGTGACCGGCGGCACAATCCCTACCGGGGAACGCCTTCCGGTCGGTGACGTCCGGAATGGGTGGTGGCACGGAGCCGCCACCCTCGCCGGGACTGCCACGTCGCCGGGTCTTGCCTCGTCGCGGTTGCCCTGGCCACCCGCACCGGCGTCGACGGCGAACGGCACTTCGGCGATCGATCATGCAGGGCCAGGCCTTGGTCCGCGGCGACATGGCCGCCCTGGTGTTCACGCTCTTGCTGGGCAAGATCTGCCTAGGCCGGACAAGGAGAGGCCGACTGCCGGCCGGTCAGGCGCCGAATCCGGCGGTGAGGAAGAGGCCGAAGCAGAGTGGCGCCAGCACGCAGGTCGCTGCCAGCGCCTGCACCAGTACGGTGGTGCCGCGGGTGGTGAGGACGACCAGCGTGATCCCGAGTGCTGCCTCGATCGCGGCGGTGACCGGGGCGTCCGGACGCTGCGCGCGGCCGGTGTGCCAGAGCAGCAGTGCCTCGGCGAGCAGCACCGCTCCTGGCATGGCCGCCGCGATGCCCCGCCATCGCGCTCCGGGCCGAGCGCTGAGCGGTCCGGCCGCCCCGAAAGTCGCCCCCGCGAGAAGGCCGAACACCATCCAGAGCAGGGTTGAGGGGGCCCACATCACTGCGGGACTGTCGTGGAGCAGCACGGTCGCGGAAGCGTAGTACGCCTGGACGGCCACGATCAGCAGAATTGCCCCGGCGGCTGCCGCTCGCACCGGTCCGATGCGCAGCAGTCGTGCGGCGGTGAACGCGGCCACCGCCCACACGGCGCTGGAGTTTGCGAGATTCGCCCAGGGATAGGGCAGGTTTCGCTGCAACAGCAGGTCGACAAGACCCAGCAGTACCCCGCCGCCGGCCGCGGCCACCCACCACAACCGGCACCGAACTTGGGCGGTCTCGACCATGGAATCCGTCACGGCGTCGAGCTTGGCAGGGGTGCCCGGCCGGCACATCCCGCCGAGGGCAGATTCACGGTGATGACCTCGGCCGTGCGGCAGAGTCGGCGCGGCTCCACCGTTCTCGATGGGCGCCCGTGCTGGGGCGTTGCTGGCGGTTGCGATCGCGGGCAGCCGGGAGGGACGTGACGCGGGTGTGTACGGCGTTCAGTCGGATTGGTCGGTGTGGCGAGCTCGGCGTGCGTCGTGGTGCCGGGCGGCGCGGGCGTGGGCGGCGGAGAGCAGTTCTGCCACGCGGGCGCTGGTGCGGGGGCCCGGGTTGAGGACGGACACCCAGCCGGCCGTGGCGTACACGGGGTGGGGAATCAGCTGGTCGAGCGCGGAGTAGTCCCAGTCGTCGGCGTGGGTCGGATGCTCGGCGGGCGGGTAGCCGACGGTTTCCGTGAACAGGTCGCGGCCGGGGTCGAGGTTGAGGCGTACGACGCTGGGGCGGTGCAGCTGGGAGGCGGTGTCGAAGCCGGGGTAGTCGTTGATGACGAGCGTGGCGAACGGCATGCGTCGATCGGCGGGTGTGTCGTCGTTCGGGTCGTAGAAGAAGAACGAGTCGCCCCATGCCATCTCCGGTGCTCCGTTGTCGGCGCCGGCGCGGACGACGGTTACACCGGGCAACCTGGCGATCATGGCGATGAGGGGTTTCTCGACCTCGCTCTCACCGGACTGCCCGGCCGTCGGGCCGTGCGCGTGGTCACCGGTCATGGCGCCCACCCTATCGCCGTGGCCGGGCACGGCGGGACGAACCGGGACGGGGCCCGGTCGCGCCCGGCTCGGCTTCGTTGCGGCGGAGGTCAGGCCGGCAGGGTTCGCCAGCCGTCGTAGTCGTGCACCGCGATGCCGTTGAACGCGAGCGATGTGCGGGTGGCCGCGTCGACCCGGGCCAGCGCGTTGCCGAGAGCAGTCGCCCCCTCTTCGGCGAACGTGCAGTACGTACAGTCCGGCAGCGGGCGGGTCTCCGCGCCCAGCCGGACCCGCTTGCCTGCTGCTGCACCGCGCGCCAGCCAGTCGCGGCTCAGGGCGTAGATCGAGTTGCGGCCGGTGCCGGTGTCCCGGTAGCTCATCACGGTGACCGCGGTGACCCGGCGCAGCGTCTCGGTGGCGAGGTTCTTGCCGGCCACGGTGATGGTGCCGTACCAGAACGGCACGTCGGCTTCGACGGGCAGCGGCGAGGCGGCGTTGCGCATCCGCTGGAGCAGGGTCAGGTAGGCGGTGGCGGTGGCGGTGCGGTTGGTGGTCCAGCCGGGGAGCAGGTACGGCTCGACGTCTACGTGCAGCGCGGCGAACAGCCGGGTTGCCGCGGCCGCCTTCTGCCAGGCGAGGGCTGCGGCGTGGTCGGTGGTCCACGTGTGGTCGCCGCCGAGCGCGCTGAGCCGGATGCGGGCGACGTCGGCCTGCCGCTTCAGCTCCCGCAACCGGGGCAGCGAGCCGTCGGTGGCGACCGTGGGGGTGACGTACGCGAAGATCTCTGTCACGTGGTGGCGTGCCGCCCAGGCCACGACGTTCGCGGGGTCGGTGGGGTGCCACAGCCACATGGCCCGGGTGCCGGGCGGGGCGGGTGCGCTGCCGGCCTGCGCGTGTATGCCGGAGGCCGTCAGCAGACCGGCGGCCAGCAGCGACACGAGCAGCATTCGTGAGCCTCGGGTCACCGAACCGCCTCCTTGCCCGCCTCGACCCGGCCTTCCGTGGCCGTGGTGCAGCGCAGGGCAAAGAATCGGCCGGTGTCTTCGCCAACTGAGGTGTTGCGGGCTCCGGTGTGAACGGGCGGGACGCGGCGTGCTGTGGGGCAGGACACGGGCGGCAGCCGTCAGGACGCGGGCACGAAAACCGATCGGACCGGTTGATCGGACTTTTCCCCCAGCCGACGAGAGACGTGCCATGCGCAGAGTTGTTCGTACCCTGACCATGAACCGGCTGCTGACCAGCCTGCCGATTCGCCGTTCGCTGCGGCTCGGATTCGCCGTGGTCGTGGCGCTGCTGGTGCTGCCCGGGCTCGCGTCCGCGGTCAGTCTGGCGCAGGCGACCGGGCGCATCGGGTCGCTCGCCGACGCGTCCATGCCGGGCGAGCAGATCGTCGGTCGCATTGACGGGCTGATGAACAAGTACCGCAAGGAGCAGTGGGAGTATCTGGCGCTGCCCGCGGGCGACAAGGATCTCGCCGACACCCTGTCCTCCATGCAGGAGGAGGACGCGGACATGAAGGGCCTGTTCGCGGACTACCGGAAGTTGCCTGTCGACGCCGCGAACCTCAAGGCGCTGGCCGCGTTCGAGGGGCATTGGAACGCGTACGTGCGGGCGACCGCCGGGGAGACCGGGCTGGCCGACAAGGGTGACAAGGCGGGGGCGCGGGCGGCGTTCGACGACGGCGACGGTGGCGACCTGTGGGACTCGCTCAAGTCCGACCTGAAGTCGTGGCGTGCCACGGCCACCAAGGTGGCCACGGCGGACCGCGACGCGGCCCGGGTTTCCGCGATCGTGGCGTTCGGGTTGTTCGGGGTGCTGCTGGCGATTGCCGCGGGGGCGGCGTTCGTGGTCTGGCGGACGCTGTCGCGGCGGATCGCCGACGGGCTGGACACGTTGACCGAGGCGGCGGAGGGCATCGCCCGCGGTGACCTGGCGCAGCGGGTGGAGACGTCGGCGGACGACGAGATCGCGGCGGTGGCCGCAGCGTTCGACCGGATGGTGGAGTACCTGACGGGGATGGCCGACGTGTCGCAGCGGATGGCCGAGGGCCAGTTGGCGGTCAACGCGCGGCCGAAGTCGGAGCAGGACCGGCTGGGGCACGCGTTCGCGGCGATGGTGGCGAACCTGAACGATTCGATCGGCCAGGTGCACCTGGCCGTGGGGGCGCTGGACGAGGCGTCGCAGGATCTGACCGAGGTGTCGGATGGCGTTCGTGGCGCGTCGGGCGAGGTGGTCGACAACGCCGGCAAGCAGGTGACGCTGGTCCGCGAGGCGCAGCACGCGGCCGAGCAGACCGTTGACCTGGTCAGCGGCGGCATGGACACGGTGCAGCAGCTGGCCCGGGTGATGCGGGAGCTGGACAGCAAGTCGACGGAGATCGGCGGCATCGTCGAGGCGATCACGCGGATCGCCGCGCAGACCAACCTGCTGGCGCTCAACGCGTCGATCGAGGCGGCCCGTGCCGGTGTGCACGGTTCCGGGTTCGCGGTGGTGGCCGGTGAGGTGCGGGCGCTGGCCGAGGAGAGCGGTACGTCGGCGCAGTCCATTGCGGACCTGGTTGCTGACATCCAGCGGACCAGCGGTGACGCGGTGCGGATGGTGGACGAGCACGCCCGCGGTGCGTTCGAGCGGATCGCCAGCGGTACGTCGTCGCTGCGGGCCGCGCTGGACGAGGTGGGCGCGTTCGCCTCCGCCAATGTGCACTCCACCGAGCGGATGGCGGCGGCGACCGCGGCGACGGCCAGTTCCGTACGGCAGCTCGGGGCTACCGCCGATCAGTTGCGTGGGGTGGCCGGCCGGTTCACCGTGCAGCAGTAAGGGTGCCGCGATTCCCGTCCTGAGCTGGGATTTCGTGGTGGTGCGGCCCGGCTATCCTCGGCAGTCGGGACAGTGGGAGGGCGGGCGTGATGGACACGGCTACGGTGGTGTTCCTGGCCGTCGGCGGCGCCGGTGTCGTCGTGCTCGCCCTGGGTTTGCTCGGTGCCGAACTGCTGCATTTCGGGCATCCCGATGTGGATGGGCCGGTTTCCACGGAGACGGTCGCGGGTGTGGTGGGTGCGTTCGGGTTCGCCGCCGCGATCACCAGTTCACTGCTGGGTGCCCGTACGTCGGTGGAGATCCTGGTGGCGGCGGCCGTGGGCGCGGCAGTGGCGGTGCCGGCCGGTTACCTCGCGATGCGTCTGGGTCGTGCGGCGCGCACCATGCGCACCGACGGCACCCCCACCCGTCAGGACATGATCGGGACGCTCGGCGTGGTGGTCACCCCGATCCCGGCGGGCGGGTACGGAGAGGTCCGGCTGCGGATGGGCGGTCAGCCGGTGAAGGTCAACGCCCGTGCGGACCGGCCGGTCCCGATCGGCGCCGATGTCTTCGTGATCGAGGCGCCCAGTGATACCAGCGTCGTGGTCGAGCAGACCGGGGCGTTTCAGCAGAACTAATCCCCCGAGGAAGACCCGTGACCCCTCTGCTTCTGTCGATCGGTGGCTCCGTGCTGCTGGTCGTGCTCGTCGTGCTGTTCATCCTGTCCCGGATCAAGGTGGCCGGGCCCAACGAGGCGTTCATCGTGACCGGCCGTAAGGGCCGTGCGGTCGAGGCGGCCGACGGCACCCGGGCCACCGACCTGTCGGGTCAGAAGGTGGTGATGGGCGCGTCGGTGTTCGTCGTGCCGGTGGTGCAGAAGTTGCAGTCGCTGGACCTGTCGAGCCGGCGGATCCACGTGGAGATCACGGGCGCGGTCAGCAAGCAGGGCATCCGGGCGAACCTGCAGGGCGTCGCGATCGTCAAGGTCGGCGGGACCGAGGACGCGATCCGGGCGGCCGCGCAGCGCTTCCTGCACCAGCAGTCGGAGATCGAGGAGTTCACCCGTGAGGTGCTGGCGGGTGCGCTGCGGTCGATCGTCGGGCGGCTCACGATCGAGGAGATCATCCGGGACCGGGCGGCGTTCGCGTCCGCGGTGGCGGAGGAGGCCGAGCATTCGATGACCAACCAGGGTCTGGTGCTCGACACGTTCCAGTTGCAGGACATCATCGCGGAGGGGTCGTACCTGCAGGATCTGGGCCGGCCGGAGGCCGCGCGGGTGCTCAAGGACGCGGCGATCGCGGAGGCCCGGGCCCGGCAGGCGGCCGAGCAGGAGCGGCTGCTGGCCGAGGAGGCCATCGCGGAGGCGAACCGTAACCTGTCGCTGAAGCAGGCCGCCATCCAGGCGGAGATCGACGCGGCGAAGGCGAAGTCGGCTGCGGCCGGCCCGCTGGCCCAGGCCGAACGCGACCAGGCGATCCTGGCGGAGCAGCAGAAGGTGGCCGAGCGTAACGCCGAGCTCAAGCAGCGGCAGCTCGACACCGAGGTGCGCAAGCCCGCAGACGCGGCCCGGTACAAGGTCGAGCAGGAGGCGGAGGGTGCGCGGCAGGCCGCGATCCTGCGCGCCGATGCCGAGCGGCAGGCCACGATCGCTGCCGCGCAGGCGTCCGCCGAGCAGGCGCGGCTGACCGGTGAGGGTGAGCGGGCGCGGCGTGCGGCGCTGGCCGAGGCGAACGCGATCGAGGGCGCCAAGGAAGGTGAGGCGGAGCAGCTTCGGCGTACCGCGATCGCGGACGCGACGGAGCGAGAGGGCGCGGCGGACGCATCCGCGATCCAGGCGCGCGGCCAAGCCGAGGCCGAGGCGATGCGCGCCAAGGCCGAGGCGTTCTCCGAGTACGGCGACGCCGCGGTTCTCGACCTGATGCTGCGGGTGCTGCCGCAGGTGGTGGACGCGGCGAGCCGGCCGATGAGCGCGATCGACAAGATGACCGTCATCTCCACGGACGGCGCGTCGACGCTGACCAAGTCGGTGGCCAGCAATGTGGCGCAGGGGCTGCAGCTCGGCAGCGACCTGACCGGGGTGGATCTGGCGGCGTTGCTGGCGCGGTTCGGTGCCTCCCGCAACGGTGGTTCGGCGCCGGTCGTCAACGGGGGTGCCGTTCCGGCCGTGGAGCCGAAACCGGCTGATTGATCCGGTCTCAAGGGGGCCCAGGAGCGCGGTTTTCGTGCCCTGGGCCCCTCTTTTTGCGGTGCAGCCGCCGCCCGTTCGGGCGGGCCGGTCCGGCCGGGCCAAGTGGATCACCTGACCGAAAGTACGACCTGCAACCTCGTCGCACCCGAGCGGCACCGCGGGTGCACCCGGCGGCCCCGAACCTTCTTCGGAGGCCATCCGGGGTGGCATGGCCGATCGGGGGATACGGCGTGGATCGCACGAGCACGGGGACGTGGGTGACCGCGGGCGACACGGTGCCTGGCGGTGCCGCGAAGGCGAACCGGACACAGACGTATCGCGGAGGACGAATCGCCCAGCCGGGCATCCCGGCCTCGTTGGCGCGTACGGCCGGGTTCGCCGTCGTCTACGCGGCCGCGATCCTTGCCGGTCGGATGACCGTGATCAGCGGCAGCAGGCTGGCCCTGATGTGGCCCGCCGCCGGTGTCGCGATGATCTGGTTCTGTGCCCAGCGCCGTTCGCGGGTCCGGTGGGCCGACTATGTCGCGCTGACCGTGATCGCGTTCGTCGGAAACTCGTTCACCGGGACCGGCCCGGTCCTCGGCGTGTTCCTGGCGATGGCCAACCTCGTGCAGGTCAGCGTCTTCATGATGCTGTTCACCTGGAGGAAGCCCACGCTGTGGGGGGCGGGCGGCAGTGCCCGTCTGTCCAGCCCGCGGGATCTGGGCTGTGTGCTCGGCATGATCGTGGTCGCTGTGGTCTGCAGCGGGATGATCTGTCACGCGGCCCTGTGGCTGTTCCTCGGGCAGGCGCCCGGGCTGTCCGTCATGGCGTGGCCGGCACGCGAGCTCGCCAGTGCCGTCGTGCTCGGTACGGCCGGGCTGTGGTTCGGTCCGGCGGTCAGTGCGTTCCGGGAGCGGCACGGGTCCGTGGCCGGCTGGTGGCGCAGCGCCGACCGGGCGCTGCGGGCCATGTCTGCGTGGCGGGTCGCCGAATATCTGGCGGTCGCGCTGTGCTCCGTCGTCGCGTACCTGATCGGATTCGTCTACGACGACGGGCTGCCGCTGGCCTTCCCCCTGATGGCGTTCACCGTGTGGGCCGCGGTCCGCCTGCGCACCGGTTTCGTCGTGCTGCACACTCTCGCCCTCGGCGGCGCCGCGGTGGTGTTCACCATGCACGGCGAGGGTCCGATGGCGGAGGTGGCCGACCCGCAGATGCGGGCGCTGCTCGCCCAGTTCTTTGTCGTACTGGTCGCGGTGGTCGGGCTGGCCCTGGCGCTCGGCCGCGACGAGCGGGCCTCCCTGGTGAAGGAACTGGCCGCGCAGAAGGAGCTGGAGACGCGGCATGCCGCGCTGATGGGTGCGGTCATCGATTCCATGGCGGACGGCCTGTCGGTCATCGACGCCCAGGGCCGCGTGGAACTGCGCAACCCGGCCGGCGTGCGCCTGTTCGGCGACGGGACGGAGACGGCCGAGGCGGTGCACCGGGTACGCCAGCTCGACGGCACCGCGCTGACCAGCGACTCGCTTCCCTCGGCGCGCGCTCTGGCCGGCGAGAAGGTCGAGCCGGTCGACGTACTGGTCACCGACCCCGAGGGCAATGACCCGCGCATCTTCCGGGTCTCCGCGACCCCGCTGCAGGACGCGTGCGGCGCCCGCCGCGCGGTTGTCCTGTTCCACGACGTCAGCGCCGAACGCCGCCATCGCGAGCAGCTCGCCGGGTTCGCCGGTGTGGTCGCCCACGACCTGCTCAGCCCACTGACCGCGGTGGAGGGGTGGACAGACGTCGCCGCCGAGGCGTTGGACGCCGCCCCGGAGCACGCCGCGCTCGACCGGTCCCGGGACAGTCTGACCCGGGTGACGCGGGCGGCGACCCGGATGCGGGGGCTGATCAACGACCTGCTCGCGTACACGACCGCGCGTGACGCGGAGCTGGCGCAGGACCTGGTCGACCTGGGCACCATGGTGGCCGACATCGCCGCCGTACGGACCGACGCGGCGGTCGCCGCGGGCAGGCCGGCGCCGCAGGTGACCGTGGGCCGGCTCGACCCGGTGCACGCCGACGTGGGGGCGGTGCGTCAGCTCCTCGACAACCTGATCGGCAACGCCGTGAAGTACACCGCCCGGGGGGTCGTCCCGCAGGTGCACGTCACCAGCGCCAGCGTCGACGGGATGGTGCAGGTCACGGTCGCCGACAACGGTATCGGCATCCCGGCCGGGCAGCACGCGGCGATCTTCGACGACTTCCACCGGGCCCACGAGGGCGCCGGGTACGCCGGCACCGGGCTGGGACTGGCCATCTGCCAGCGCATCGTCGCCCGCCAGGGTGGCACGATCCGGGCGGAGGACAACCCGGGCGGCGGATCCCGGTTCACGTTCACCCTGCCGGAGGTGGACCCCCCGGCCCCGGGCGGGCACGCGGAGCTCGCGGCGCTCACCGCCACGCTGCCGACCACATCGGCGCCGACGCGTGGCGTGTTCACGGCCGCTGCAGTGGTGTGAGCCGCACGCCGCAAACGCACCACCTACCCTGATGATCGTGGAAAACGGCGGCGGGACACCGGACAACGAGCGCCTCCGTCGTCTCGAGGCGGTCACGGACGCGACCCTGTCGCGCCTGGACGTCTCTGACATGCTGGACGAGCTGCTCGATCGTGTCCGTGACCTGCTGAACGCGGACACGGCTGCGATCCTGCTGCTCGACCCGCATTCGCAGCAGCTGGTCGCCACCGCGGCCAAAGGGCTGGAGGAAGAGGTGCGCCGCGGCGTACGGATCCCGCTCGGGCGTGGCTTCGCGGGCCGGATCGCCCGGTCCCGCCAGCCTCTGCTGCTGACCGACGTGACCGCCAACGACGTGATCAACCCGATCCTGCTGGAGCGGGGGATACGGTCGCTGCTCGGCGTGCCGATCTTCCTCGGGGGTGACGTGGTCGGTGTGTTGCACGTCGGGGCGTTGAGCCGGCGGGAGTTCAGCGCCGAGGATGTCGGCCTGCTGCAGCTCGCCGCGGACCGCGCCGCGGTGGCCGCGCAGATCCGTACGCGCAAGGCGGAGCAGACCGCCGCACTCGCGTTGCAGCGGAGCCTTCTTCCGCCGACGTTGCCGACCCTGCCGGGGCTGTCGTTGGCGGCCCGTTACGTGCCCGGCCACGAGTTCGGCATCGGCGGCGACTGGTACGACGTGTTCGCCCATCCGTCGGGCTGGCTGGGTGTGGTCATCGGCGACGTCGCCGGTCACGGGCTGGCCGCGGCGGTCGTGATGGGACGTGTTCGCAGCGCGTTGCGGGCGTACAGCCTCATCACCCATGATCCGGGCGAAGTGCTGACGATGCTGGACCGCAAGGTCCGCCACTTCGAGGCCGGGAGTCTCACCACCGCGCTCTACGCGATGATCTCACCGGACCGGGAGACCGTGCTGATCTCGTCCGCCGGGCACCTGCTGCCGGTGCTGGCGGTGCCGGGCCGGCGTACGGCCCTGGTCGACGCGCCGGTCGACGCGCCGCTCGGGGTGGGCCGTACACGTCGAGGCCGCCACACGACCACGGTGGCGATGCCCCCGGGCGCGCTGCTCGTGTGCTACACCGACGGTCTCGTCGAACGACGCGGCGAGATCATCGACGTGGGTGTTGACGCGCTCATCGACGTCGTGCGGCCGGACGATCCCGAGTCCACCTGCGGCAGCATCATGGCCCGGCTCGGACGGGCACAGCCGACCGACGACATCGCGATCCTGGCCATCCGGCGCGAGCCCGAGAACTGAGAAGGCGGTGTGCGCGGAGCGGATTTCCCGCCCCGCGCACACCGCCTCGGTGTGCTACTGGTTCTACTCGCCGGCCATCCGGATGCCGGACAGCCACCCGAACTTGCCGGGTGCCGAGGTCCAGCTCTGGAGCGGCGTGTTGAAGCCGCCGTCCGCCTTCGAGGTGAAGGTCTGCCAGGTCAGGGTCTCGTCGTCCTTGCCGACCAGGGCCGCCAGGTCGTCGCGGCCGTCGCCGTTGTAGTCCGCGGCGGCCAGCTTGGTCCGCTCCCACTTGCCGAACTGGGCGGCGTTCGAACGCCAGGAGCTGAAGGCCCCGTTGAAGCCGCCGTCGGTCTTCGCGGTGAACGTCATCAGCGCCAGGTCGCCGCTGGCGTAGTTGTACATGCCCGCGACGTCGGTGCGGTGGTCCCCGTTGAAGTCACCCGCGACGATCTTCAGGCGGGGGATCTCGCCCCAGTACGGCTCCGGGGCGCGGTACCAGGACCGGAACGGGTTCTGGAACGTGGTGCCGTCCGGGTTGGACAGGAACGAGATCAGGCCGACGCTGTGGTCCGCGTACTGGTAGAACGTGCCCACGTCCGCGCGGCCGTCACCGTTGAAGTCGCCACTGAAGATCTTCATACGGCCCAGCTCGCCCCAGTACGGCTCCGCGGCGTGGAACCAGGCGCGGGTGGGGGTGCCGAACGTCCCGTCGGCGCGCGCGGTCCACAGGAACAGCCCCATGCTGTGGTCGGAGTAGTTGAAGAAGCCGGCCAGGTCGGTACGGCCGTCGCCGTTGTAGTCGCCGCTGGTCATCCGCAGCCTGTCCCAGGAGCCGAACGACTTGGACGTCCAGGAACGCGCCGGCGCCTGGTACGAGCCGTCCTGCTTGCCCAGGAACGTGTCCAGCGTGTACCCGTTGTCGGTGGTGCCCTGCAGCACCGCCTGGTCGGTCACCCCGTCGCCGTTGAAGTCGCCGTTGAAGTCCGTGAGCCGGGCGATGTTGTAGCTGCTCGCGGCGCTCTTGTAACCGCTGCGCGGGTAAAGCGCGCCGTTGCCGTCGGAGTTGAAGCTGAACGGGCCGACCGCGCCGTTGGAGTACGCGTACAGAAGGGTCGGCTTCTTGCGGGCGGCCGTGTCCTTCGCGACGGCCTCGTCCTGGCCCTTGAGCAGGAACGTCTGCAGCGCGAGCAGCGTGCCGGTGTCGAGGGCCTTCTGCGCGGCGGCGGTCAGGTTGGGCTGGAAGCCGGAGCGGCGCGCGGCGTCCAGGGTGTCGGACACCCGGGACTTGTAGCCGGCCAGTTCCTTGGCATCGGCGGCCTGCTCGTCGCGGGTGTTCGCGGCGGCGCCGCCGGTGAAGATGAAGTCGGACAGGGCCTTGTCCAGGTCGCTGTCGCTGCCCGCGGTGAGGAGCGCGGCCTGCGCGGCCAACTGCACCTCGGTGCCCTTGGCCTGCTTGCGGATGGCCTGCACGAACTCCTTGTTCGGCGCGACGACCAGTTCCTCGGAGACCGGGATCAGCAGGAGCTGCAGCAGGGCCCGCTTGCCGTCGGCGAGCTGTGCGGCGCGCAGCTTCGCGGCCTTGTCGCCGTCCGCCTTGGCGATGGCGTCGGCGCGGTCCTGCTCGGCGGCGTTCTGCGCGCCACCGGCCAGGAACGCGGTCCAGTCGTCCTGGGTGCTGCCGTCACGGATCGCCTGCTTGGCGGCGGCCCACACGCGGCTGTCCGGGTCGACCCGCTGCCACACGCTGAAGATGAAGTCGCGGTCGTTCTTCTCGATCAGCGCGGTGTCCTTGGGGTCGAGCCCCACGGTGACCGCCACGGAACGGCGGACCGCCTTGGCCTTCTCGGCAGCGATCTCGACCTGGGCGTCGTCGGCCTCGGCCGCGAAGATGCCGGTCTTGATGAACGCGTACGCGGCGTCCGAATCCTCGTCGGTGTATGCCCGCAGCGCGGCGGCCTTCACGAACGTGCCGTCTTTGGCCGCTCGCCACAGGGCGAGCACGAACTGCTGGTCGTTGTAACCCAGCATTCCCGAGTCGGGGTTGATGCCCAGCACACCGGCGGCCTTGACCTTGTCGACGTCGTCGGCCCGGTTCGTCGGTTCGGCGACCGCCGCCGCGCCGGCCTGCGCGCCCGCGGCGGGCGTGGCGGCCATGCCGGCCGTGGCCGGAAAGACCGCGGCCAGGGCGGCCGTCACGCCGGCCGTGGCCGCCTTCGCGCCGGCCCAGCCTCGGGCACGGCCCATCACTTTGCTTCGTGACACTGTGAATGCTCCCCGATTGCCTGCCGGTACCACCGCCGCCGTCGGGGCGTGTGCGGCAGGAAGCCCACGCCCGGTTCGAGTACGGCTACGGATGTCGACGTGTCGACCGCGATCGTCCGATGCGGTCGTCACCCCGCGCAGGCTGAGAACAGCGTCGGCGGAGTGACCGCAGGCAATGTAAGCCATCCGTGCACGTCGCGCCGCCGGGGGCGGTCCGGGGGCCGGACGGCACACACGTCGTTTCGACGCGCAGCGAGCGGCGCGCCACGCATGGCTATCGCAGCCCGGCGCGGCGGTCCGGTTTGCACGCTGATGGTCACGTACGGCGGTGCCCGGCCCGCCGCGGAGGGCAGCGGCCGAGATAAATGTGATTTTCGGCTCCATCGACGAACATGGTCGGCGCAAATCATCCGTAAAACGGCATGGATTGATGTGCGATGTCGCCGCCCCCTGTTATTACTATCCGGCGACGTCATCCGTGGTCGTCGACGTGCCGCAGCGGCGGCACACCACGTGGAACTTCTGTCATGGGGGAAGCTTTGCTGCGTACGCGTACTCGCATGTGGGGGATGCTGGTCGTGCCGGTCGCCCTGGTCTCCGGGGTGACGGTGGCGTCCGGTGCGGCGCTGGCGGTGCCGAGTGCCGCGGTCGCGGCCGACGCGGGTTCCAGCACCAATGACCGGTACAAGCAGTTGGTGCGCCGGCTCATGGACAAGGACCCCCGCTGGGAGGTGCGCTCCGCCGCCCGTTCCGCCTTCGTCAGCGACAACGCGAACGCGGCGACGGCGTTCTTCGCCTCCGGCGGCGGGTACGAGGCCGCCCGGGACCGCGCCAGCAAGAACGCGTCCCGCAACGACCTGATCATCTCCCGGACGATCGCGACCACCACCGAGCAGACCTCGCCGATCGTGCACCTGACCGCGATCCGCGCCTCGCACGGCACCCTGGACGAGAAGGACCGGTACGTGCGTACGGGGCTGAAGGAGGCGCAGGACCTCGACGCCAAGCACTCGCCGGTGGAGCGCGCCAAGCAGCAGGCCCAGCAGGACCGCGACTACGTGGCCGACCTGGCGCTGCACGCGGCGGGCCCGTGGGTGCGCGCGGCAGCGCAGCGGGCCGTCGACGTGGGCACCAACGACGAGATCGCCGAGTTCTTCAAGTACTCGTGGGCCAGCGCCGCCGACTGCGACCAGCAGGCGCACCGGATGGACGCCGCGGAGCAGGACATGCGGTTCCGGCACCGCCTGGACCAGCTGGTCGTTACCGCGCAGCAGGCGCAGGAGGCGTACCTGGCGGCGTCCGGGGCGGCCAAGGACAAGGCGGCCGAGGAAGCGCGCTCCGCGTGGCAGGGGGCGGCTGACCTGGCGAACACCACCCAGGCGTCGTGGGAGGCCGAGCAGCAGCTCGCCGCCACGCAGGCGCAGGAGTGGGCGCGGGTGCACGACTTCGCGCTGACCGCGACCACCGGCCAGGACTGGAAGACGATCGCGGCCCGGGCCGAGGCCACCGGCGGATCGTGGGCCGAGGAACTCGCGTGGGCGCAGGATCAGTCGCGACAGTGGACCGAGCTGTCGCAGGCCATGCTGGCCAACGCCATGGCGATCCCGGTTCCGGCCCCCAGCAGTTCCGCCCCGGCCGGCGCCTGACGCCGCCCTCGAATCGGTGCAGGGCCTCGTCGGCGACGACGAGGCCCTGTCTGCGTTTCGTGTCACCCGACGATTGCCCGCCATTACCGGCGGATCCCGATCACAGAGGATCTGACCCCGTGCGCATGCCGTTGACACATAGAATCCGGCGCGGCGTCGTCACCATCACTGCCGGCCTGCCGGCCTGCCGACCGCGGTGTCACGGCGCACCCGGCGGCCGCGGTGGCCGTACCGAAGCAGGCCACTGCGGCGCGCCCCGCCCTCCGGCAGCTCACGTGGTCGGTTCGCCGCCGGCATGGCGAGCGGGCGAACGTGACTTCGGTGATCCGTCGCTAATCGAGGTGAAGAGTGGGCCGCCGGGGACTCGAACCCCGAACCTATGGATTAAAAGTCCACAGCTCTGCCATTGAGCTAGCGGCCCGCCGATTCAACAGGCTACCCGAGCCTCTGGCAGGGAGTCGCGCGGCTTTCCGGACAGCCGGTCGGGCCGGTCCATCCCGGCGACCGTGCGGCTGTTTCCGCAGCGTGGCGGACTGCACCCTGGCCCAGATCCGCAGTACGGGCGAGGGAGCCGGGCGGGGGGTTCGGTGATCGTCTCCCGCAGCGGTGCGATGGTGCCGTGGCAGGCTGGGGTACGTCGGCCGCCCATGCGTGGTCACCTGCTGTCGATCTCCCGCGCGTACCGGTACGGCAGTCTCCCCAGGTCAGCAAAGGTTGGTAGCGCTTGGGGTGCCCGTCTCGTACAGGTGTTTGTCATCGAGGCTCCAGGGTCCACCGAGCGCACCCGTGCATCGCGGTCCTGAGCGACAAACGAGGGCGGCGTCCCCTGGTGCAGGAAATGCGTACCGCGTGACGTCTAGGCTGTGGCCGTGTCGCGGGAGACCTCAGGCGTGTTGCTGGAGATGCCCAGAACCCGCACGCCGGGCCTACGGTTCGAGGTGGCAGCCGGCAACCGGATGCTGCTACGGCAGCACGACAACATCGTTCTCTTCGCCCGGGTGCTTCGGAATCACTTTGGGGTGAGCGTCTACCGCACCAGCGCGTACGAGTCTCCGATTCCTCCCATTGAGGCTGCGATGGCTCGCCGGTTCACGGCCGAGAAGCCGAGCTCTTCCGCGTGGCTCGACCGGTGGGCTCATCGGTACGCCGGTTGGTTGGTCGACGCGGAAGATGGCCCGCTGCATTGCGGCATCTGGCTGCTGGGGCAGCGCGATCTGCCGGAGTACTGTCTGACGACGGACCTGGTCGCCGATTTTCCGGCCGCCCATCTGGATTGGATGGCGCAAGGGTGGAACGGCGTGCTGCCGTTGCGGAAGCTTCCCGACCGTGACGCGGCTCGCGTGAAGGCGTTCCGTAAGCAGGCAAGGGATCGTGTGCTGCCGCCGCTTCTGCTCTGGTCCGTGAGTGGACTCGACGGTTACCTGCTCCTCGACGGACATCACCGGCTGGCCGCAGCGAAAGCCGAACAGATCCGCCCCGACGTGCTGCTGTTGGCGCGCCACACCGCCTCGGACCAAGCGGCCGAGCCCAAAGCCAGGGCATGGCTGCACAACGGCGGCGCCGCAGCGTGGGAGCAGAATGTGCAGCGGGCGGCTCCAGGATGGGAACGCCGTGGCGAGTGACCGCCGTGCCACACAGTGGGACGACGAGCTGCCGATGCCACGCGGGTATTGCGACCGGGCCGGCGGTGGCCATGACGAATCAAGATCTCGCCTCTGCACTGAATGCGGAATTAGGTATGGACTCGCCGTACCGTTTCGTTCCGGTTGGCCGCGAGCAAGGTGATGAAATAGCGATACTGAGTCATATGGGCAAGGCCGTGGCCGTGCGCCCTTCGATGGCCGACGGATATCGGTGTACCTTCTGGTGGAAGGGCCGACAGCAAGCACACGGAACGACGGCAGAGACGCCTTCTGTCGCCGATGCGGCGCGCCTATGGGTTGAAGGAGTGGGTCTGCGCAGGTTATCCGCCCCATCATCCTTTTGTCGGGTATTCCGAGTTCCAGCTGGCCTACGAACGGGGAGATGCCCTTGAGTATCAGTGGCAGGTCGTCCTCCAGGACGTAGAGGGCAATTTCCGAAATTATCGCGATCTTGTGATTTTGGCTTCTGAGGAGCCTGGCCTGCGGCGGCGCTTTCCGAGGCTGGGACATCGTTTTGTGCTATCCGAGAATGAAGACAGTGCGAACGCGCTTTTCTCGATCTTCATGATTCGACCAGGATGGTATGCGTCTTACACGTCGGATGGTCGCGGGTTTGAATTCGAAGGCACCGCACGTGAAATCGTTGCCATCATGACCCAGAGCATCCGGACCCGAGGCGCCTGACTGTCTGTACGACTGGCCTGCGGGATCTGTCCACGAGGCACCCGTCGCGTGTCGTCACGTCCCCCGGCGGGCGTGCCTGCCCAGATGTGATTCGGGGGAAGGCGCCTTGCGCTGGATCGCTGGTGGATGTTCAAGTATCCCGGACGATCAACTCAGTCGATGGCGGTCGCGGCGTCGCGGTTGTGGAAGCCGCACCACGCAGGACCGCTCGCTGCGTGATCCACAGGCTCGATACGGGGAGAAACCTTCAGTGTCATCACACAGATTCACCACCGGCGTGCTCGCGGCCGGGCTTGCTCTGACAGTCTCGCTGTCCGGCGGGGCGGCGGTACCGGCCTGGGCGGCCGGCGGGGCCCCGTCCGCGGGGGCGTCCGCGCTCGTGGCCGACCCCACCAACCGGGCCACCGACGAGGACAAGGTCAAGGCCGCCGGTGCGCTCGGCATCAACCCTGGCTCGGACATGCTCGTGCTGAACGACCAGGACTTCGTGCTCTCGCTCTGGCGTCAGGCCAAGGACGGCTCGTTCGTCAAGGCCGCGGCGCTGCGCGCGTACGACACCAGCGAGCCGGACGCCGCGTACGAATTCATCAAGACCGGGATCTTCAGCGCCGCGCAGGTCGACGCGGAGGCGGAGATCGCCGAGGCCCGGGCCCGCGCGGTGCGCCGGTCGGTCGCCGTCACGGTCGGGCTGGACCCGTCGGACACCGCGCTGATCGAGAAGGGTGACCGGGACTTCATCTTCAGCGTCTGGCAGCGGGTCACCCCGGAAAGCCATGTGTGGACCGCCGCCAAGCAGGCGATCCGTGACGGCAGCACCCAGGACGACTGGACCGCCTTCCTCACCACCGGCGCGCAGGCCGCGGCGGAGCGGGACATGAAGGAGGCCATCGAGAAGGCCGACGCCGAGCAGGCCGCGAAGCTGGCCGCGCAGCAGCTCGCCACCGCGAAGCGTTCGCTGCTGCAGCTCCTGCTGCTGCCGGTCACCGACGAGCTGATCAACGCGCCGAACCGGCAGTACGTGTTGAGCATCCACAATGCCGCGAAGGGCACCGAGGTGGTGCTCGCGTCGCAGGCCGCGCTCAACGCGGCGGACGCCGACCTGGACAAGGCGCTGAAAGACTTCATCTTCACCGGCGGCGCCGCGGCCAACAAGAAGGACGAGGAGGCCGCGGCCGCCAAGGAGCTGGCGGCTTACCGTACGCGGGTCACCGCGATCCGCGACGCCGCCAAGCTGGACGGGTTGGAGACTTACCTCGTCGAGGCCGCCAACGCGGCCCTGACCTCGGGTACCTTGCTGGCGCTGCAGACGTTCGTGCTGAAGGGCCAGGACGAGGCACGGGTGAAGGACCGTCAGGCGCGTGCGACAGTCGTCCTGTCCGGCACCCGCGTCGGTGTGCTCGACGTGGACGGCAACGCGTACGTGAAGGAAGGCGCCGTCGGCTCCACCGCGTGGGTCAAGCAGTACGGCGGGGTCAAGCAGATCGTCCTGGCCGGCAACCGCGTCGGCGTCCTGGCCTACGACGGCACCGCGTACGTCAAGGACGGCGCGCTGGCGTCCGCCGGGTGGACCACGATGTACACCGGCGTGAAGCAGCTCGCGTTGACCAGCAACCGGGTCGGCGTCCTCACCTATGACGGCACCGCGTTCGTCAAGGAAGGCGGCCTGAGCACCGGCTGGGTCAAGGAACAGACCGGTGTGAAGAAGCTTGTCCTCTCCGGTAACCGGATCGGCATCATCAACACCGCGAACACCGCCACCGTCAAGGACGGCAGCCTGAGCGCGGGCTGGGACGAGCAGCACACCGGCGTCACGCAGCTCGAACTGACCAGCAACCGGGTCGGCGTGCTGACCAGCGCCGGTGTCGCGAGGGTCAAGGACGGTGCGCTGAGCAGCAACGCGTGGGTCAACGAGTACACCGGCGTCAAGCAGCTCGCGCTGGCCGGTACCCGGATCGGGGTCATGCAGCCGCCGAACATCTCGGTCCCCGAGAAGACCATCCCGGACAATGCGCCGGGGCGTGGTTTCGTCAAGGAGGGCGCCCTCAACGCCGGCTGGACCGTGGTGCAGCCGAACGGCGTCATCCGGATCGTCTTGGACGGCAACCGGATCGCCGTGCTCCTCGACGCCGGCACGGTTTTGGTCAAGGAGGGTGCCGTCAACGCCGGATGGGTGACGGTACGCACCATCGACGGCCTCTGATCGACGGCAGCAACGAGCCGGTCACGCTTCGGCGTGACCGGCTCGGTCATTTCCGGGTGTTACACCCGGCACTGCCAGCTTCGTGCGTTGTAGTAGTTGACGAACCGTTCGACCGTGGCGGTCCGGGCGGTCGTGTACTGACACACCGCGAGCACGTTGATCTGGAAGTACGTCGGTCCGGCGCGGCTGTACGAGACGCATTGCCAGTCGTACACGCTCGATCCGAGCAGCACCGACGCGCTGTGCCCGGTGGACGTGCAGTAGCGCTCGAAGTCCGGGGTCGTGACGGTGGCCGTCACGCGCCAGCATTCGACGGACGCCGGATCGCGGAAGCTGCCGATGCGGTCGACGGCGCTGTCGGTCGCGTACGTCCACCGGCAGGCCTCGTCGAAGCGCAGGTCGCCTCGGCTGCCGTCGGAGCGGAAGCAGTGCCAGTCGTACGCGGTCGCGCCGGTCAGGCCCGCGTCGGCGTAGCCGAGCCAGCGGCAGTAGGCGCCGAGATCCAGCCCGCCGAGCCGCTGGGGTGATGGGGCTGCGGCGCTGGCGGGGCTGACCGCGGTCAGCATGCCCGCGAGCCCGATGAGCAGGGCGAGCAGGACCTTGCCGATCGAACGCATGGCTCTCCTGGGAGGCGTGCGGGAGCTCCGGCCGGAGTGACCGGATGGTCCCGTTTGGATGATTGATGGCAGCCTATGCGCCCGCAGGAAATCTGCAAACCCTTGCAACGAGAACGTAATTGCTTTCACTGGTGGAGACATCTTGCGGCGAAGCAGGGGGTGTGGGCCAGGTCAGGCCACCCCGTGCCGGGCGTCACCCGGCACGGGGTTCGCCGCACCGGGCGCCTCGGCCCGGCCGGGTCGGCGTTGCGGCTGCGCATATCGCGGCGCTGACACCGGTTGCGCCGCGGACTGGACTTCGGCGAGGTCGGCCAGGTCGATCCCTGCGTCGGCCAGGATGCGGTGCACCGCGGCGATGCTCAGCCAGTCGATCTCGTTGTCGTCGTGCCGGACGCGATACCAGCGGGATCGGCCGCGCTTGACCACCTCGACGCACCAGGCGCCGTCCGGGGTCTGCATCGCGTATTCGATCACCGCATCCATCCGGCCGACGCTACGCCCCAGCTCAGCCACGATGCATCGGGTCGCCGGGAACTACCCCGTGGTAGTTCCCGGCACCCGGTCGAGTTCCGCCCGGAATTCCGCCACGATCTGCCGCAGGCGGGCCGGCCCGGCCCCGTCCAGCACCTGCCGCATGAGCGCGGAGGCCACCACGACCCCGTCGGCGGCGGTCGCGGCCTGCGCCGCCTGCGCGGGCGTGGACACGCCGAATCCGATCAGTACGGGCGGCCCGCCCGCCTGGCGCGCCGCCGCCGCCAGCCCGAGTGCGCGTGCGTCGAGCGTGTCCCGTTCACCGGTCGTGCCCATGGTGCTGACCGCGTACACGAAGCCACGGCTGCGGCGGCAGATCTCGCGTACCCGGGTGGGTGGGGTGCTCGGCGCAACGAGCTGGACCAGGTCCACGCCGTGCTCGGCGGCGGCCGCCGCCAGTTCCGTGGCCTCGTCGCCGGATCCGGCGGGGAGGTCCGGCACGATCAGGCCGGCGACTCCGGCCGCGGCCAGCCGACGGCAGAACTGCGTCACGCCCGCATGCACGACCAGGTTGGCGTACGTCATGACGACCGCCGGCACGCGCAGGCGGTCCCGCACCGCGGCGATGTCGTCCAGAATGCTCTGGACCGTGGCGCCGCGGGCCAGGGCGCGGTCGGACGCCTGCTGGATCGTGGCGCCGTCCAGCATCGGGTCGGAGAACGGCAGCCCCACCTCGACCGCGTCGGCGCCGCCGTCCTGGCAGGCGAGCAGGTACGTCGTCCAGTCCGCAACGAGGCCGCCGGTCACGTACGTCACGAGGCGCGGGCGGGAAGCGTCGCGCATCGCCTGCTCAAGGGGAGCCACCGCGTGAGGGGCGCTCATCGGGCGTCCGCCGTCATCAGCGCGGGCATGTCCTTGTCGCCGCGTCCGGACAGGGTGACCAGCACGGTGGATCCGGTGGGCAGTTCGGCCGTGCCGGCCGCGCGCAGCACCCAGGCGATCGCGTGCGCCGATTCGAGGGCGCACAGGATGCCTTCGGCGCGGGCGAGCCGCCGCAATGCGGGCACCACCTCGTCGTCGGCGACGGTGACGTAGCGGGCGCGCCGGATGCCCCCGAGGTGGGCGAGCTCGGGGCCGACGCCGGGGTAATCCAGCCCGGCGGCCATGGAGTGCGCCTCCGCGACCTGCCCGTGCTCGTCCTGCAGGACGAGGGTGCGGTAGCCGTGCACGATGCCGACGGCCCCGTCCGACATCGCGGCCCCGCCGGCGGCCTCGACGCCGATCAGCCGTGCGTTCGTGTCCACGAATCCGGCGAACGTCCCGGCCGCGTTGGAGCCCCCGCCGACGCACGCGACGACGTGGGTGGGCACGGCGGTGGGCAGTTCCGCGGCACACTGTGCGCGGGCCTCTTCGCCGATGACGCGCTGGAATTCCCGGACCATCCACGGGTACGGGTGCGGGCCCATCACGGACCCGACGCAGTAGTAGGAGTCGTCGACCGCGGTGACCCAGTGCCGCATGGCCTCGTTGCACGCGTCCTTGAGCGTGCGGCTGCCGCTGCGGACGGGGACGACCTCGGCCCCGAGCATCTTCATCCGGAACACGTTGAGTTCCTGGCGTTCCATGTCGCGTTCGCCCATGAAGACCGTGGCGTCGAGGCCGAACAGTGCGGCGGCGGTGGCGGCAGCCACCCCGTGCTGGCCCGCGCCGGTCTCGGCGAGCAGGCGGCGCCGGCCCATCCGGTGGGCGAGCAACGCCTGACCCAACACGTTGTTGATCTTGTGTGAACCGGTGTGGGCCAGGTCCTCCCGTTTGAGAAGGACCGTGACGCCGAGTTCCGCGGAGAGGTTCACCGCCGGGGTCAGTGCGGTCGGGCGGCCCGCGTGCACCGCGCGCAGCCGTTCCAGCCGGTGGTGGAACGTGGCGTCGGACCAGGCATCCCGGAATGCCTGCTCGACCTCGGCGCACGCCGCGACGAGGGACTCGGGTACGAAGCAGCCACCGAACTCGCCGAAGCGCCCACCGGCGTGGGGCTCGGCCATCAGTCCGTGGGGGGCAGCGCTGACCAGCGACATGTCATCTCCCAAGAGTTCTATAACTCTTAGAGAGAATGCCCGTGAGTTCTAGAACTGTCAAATGGTTCGGCGGGGCAGTTCACCCGGGCGTCGAACGCGGCACGCGCCTCCAGCACGTCGGCGAGATTGGCCTCGGCCCAGTCCCGTACGCCGAAGAGCAGGACGACCGCGCGCCGGCCGAGATCGGTCAGCGCGTACTCGACGCGCGGCGGAATCTCGGGGTACTGGGTGCGGGTGACGAGTCCGTCGCGTTCCAGGGCGCGCAGCGCCTGGGTGAGGCTCTTCTGGGTGATGCCGTCGAGGCGGCGGCGCAGCTCACCGAACCGGAGCGGTCCCTCCTGGAGCGCCGGGACGATCAGCACCGTCCATTTGCTACCGATCACCTCCAGTACGTTGCGGGACGGGCACGCTCGCAGATATGCGTTGGCGCCACCACGACTTCGCAGATCGCTCAAAGTATCCATCAGGTACCTATATACCTTCCAGGTGCCTACTTTCCACCGGACCCCCGCATGCGAAACGATCGATGCCGGGCGCGATCGGCGCCACGGGGGGAGCCGTGATGGGCGATCGGCGATCAGCAGAACCATGGGCCATGGCCGGGCGGGCGGTCCTGGTGACCGGCGCGACCAGCGGAATCGGGCGGGCCACCGCGCTCGCGCTGCACGCTGCCGGCGCCACGGTGCTCATGCATGCGCGCACACCGGAGCGGGCCGCGGATGTCGTCGCCACGGTGGCGGCGAACGGGGGTCCGCGGCCCGTTCCGGTGTCGGGCGATCTCGGCTCCCTCGCCGGCGTGCACGCCCTGGCGGCCCACGTGCAGGAAGTGGCCCCCGGCGGGCTGCACGTCCTGGTGAACAACGCGGGCGGGGCGTTTGCGCAACGCGGGTTTTCTCCGGACGGCGTGGAACGAACGCTTGCGGTGAACCACATTGCGGTCGCCGCGCTGACCCGGGTGCTGCTCGGTGCGTTACGCGACGGGGCCGCTGCGTCCGGGCGGCCGTCCCGGGTCGTGAATGTGTCCTCATCGCTCGAAAGGCGGGGTAATCCACACCTTGTGGATTGGTCGTATCCGGGCCGGTTCAGCCAATTCCAGGCATATTGCGACGCAAAGCTGATCAACCTGGCATACAGCTACGCGCTGGCGGCCGAGTGGGCCGACATCGGGGTCACGGTCAATTCCGCCGACCCGGGCAGCGTGGCAACCAGCTTCGGGCGAAATTCGGGTGGAGTGTTCCGGATGTTCCAGTCATTGGGCCGTCCACTGCTGGCCACCCCGGAGAAAGGTGCGCGGACGAGTATCCGGCTGGCCGCCGATCCGACATTGGACTCCGAAACCGGCGGCTATTACCGGGCGGGCCGGCCGCGCACGTCGTCCGCGGTGTCCCGGGACCCCGCCTTCTGGGAACGGGTGCGGCGGCGCACCGCCGAGGTGCTCGGCACGCCCGCCCCCTGATCGATCAGCAGGACCTCCAGGCGATCCGGTACGTCGTCCCGAAGCTGCCGTCGGTGGAGTCCATCACGATGAAGTTGCTCTGGGCCGTCGCCGTGCCCGCGTCCACCGTCAGCTCCGTGTCGATGGTGAACTTGCGGGCCTTGCCGCACGGGCCGAACACGACCGGCTCGGTGCGGTCGGTGACCTGCCAGTCGTCCGCCCACGGACCGGGGAACGGGTGCTCGACCGGTGTGGGCTGCGGGTCGCCCTGAAACCGGTAGCTTGCCCGCAGCACGGCGTTCGCGCCGCTCGCCAGCGACGCGAAGCCCCGGTAGTCGGCCTGGGTCACCGCGTACGCGACGCCGTCGGGCACCTGGAGCTGGACGGTGAGCTTGCACTTGCGGGTGGCGTCGCCGGTCTTCGCGCCCGCGCCCGCCGCTGCCAGGTACTCGCTGTAGGTCACCGTGAACGCTTCCCGGTCCGGGGACAGGGCCACTGCGACGGTGCCGGGGCGGCAGCTCGACCCGTTTGCGGTCACCACGTCGATGACCACACCGCCCGGCGGTGGCACCGTCGCCGTACCGGCCAGCACCGGGCCTGACGCGGCGACGACCGCGGCCAGCAGGGTCCACTTCATGGCGTCACTCCCTGGTCGGCTGCACTGCGAGGGCCCCGTCCAGATCGGACGGGGCCCTCGCCTGCGCGGGTAGCGGTCAGCACTGCCGCCACTGGAACTGGACGAGCGTGTAGACGTCACCGTCGGACGCACGCAGCGAGATGGAGCTGGTGTGCGACGACGAGCCGGCGTCGACCCGTAGCTCGGTGTTGACGTTGAGGCTACGCGTCACACCGCAGGGCGCCCAGACCAGCGCGGTGGCGGCGGTGATGTCCGTCGTGCGGAAGCTTCCGTCGAACGGGCCGGAGAAGTAGTGGTCGGCGTAGGTGTTGTTGGACGATCCCTGGAGGTAGTAGTTCGTGCGCTCCAGGGCGGTGGCGCCCGGCTCCAGGTGGGCCCGGCCCCAGTAGTCGGCGCGGGCGATCGCGTACGTGAAGCCTTGCGGGATGTGCACGAGCAGGTTGACCTGGCAGTTCTTGCGCACGTCGGTGGGGTTGGCGGAGCCGCCGTCGGCGGCCCGGAACGCGGAGTAGTTGATCCGGAAGCCGGTGTTGTCGGGCTGCATGGAGGCCCATGCCGAGCCGGCGGGGCAGCCGGAGCCGTTGACGGTCTGCACGTCGAGGGTGACCTCGCCGCTGGGGGGCGCGGACGAGTCGTCGGCGTGTGCCGGGCCGGACAGTGACAAGGTGGAAAGAGCGGTCACGGCGGCGATGGCGAGCCAACGCGCGCCGGTCAGCCTGAAGGTCATGGGGGTTCCCTTCCTGGGCGTGTCCCGGAGATTGCATATCGACCTCAGTCAAAGCCTAGGCCGAATGCTAGCCATACCGCTTCCGAACAACAAGAACTTCCTGCCCGGTCTTCAAAACTGTACGGAGAATGGCGACTTCTGGATCTTGCTGTGCGGCCTTTATTCGGTTATTTCCGACTAAATGGTAGGCCCATGATCGTTTTATTGACGCCCCTGGGGCCTCCTGCCATTCTGGGGAGTCCAGCCCCGAATTCATCTGATGATTCCTCCCTGCACATTGACTGCCTTCGATTTGGTAAATAGCATGGCCGCATCACGGACGCCGCTGAGGCTTTTGGAAGGAGTCCTTATGCGCAAGGCGTTGACCATTTTCTGCGCCATGCTTGGGGTGTTGGCGTCGACCTTGTTTGCCGGCCCGGCATCCGCGGTCGGCTACCTTGACCTGCCGGTGCCCCCGCCGACCGACCGCATCGTCATCGACGTGGTGACCGTCAACGGCACCGGCTGCCCACCCGGCAGCGCCGCGATTGCGGTGTCGCCGGACAACACCGCTTTCACCGTCACCTACTCCGCGTACACCGCTCAGGTCGGCGTCGGGGCTGCCCCGACCGACTGGCGGAAGAACTGCCAGCTCAACATCGTTGTCCACGTCCCGCAGGGCTTCACCTACGCGATCAGCAAGGTGGACTACCGGGGCTTCGCCTCACTCGCCTCCGGCGCCAGCGCCATGGAGCGGGCGAACTACTACTTCCAGGGCTCGTCGCAGACCGCGTACATCAACCACAACTTCAACGGCCCGTTGGGAGACGACTGGCAGGCCACCGACGAGGTAGCGGTTGCCGCCCTGGTCTGGGCGCCTTGTGGGGCGCTGCGCAACCTCAACATCAACACCGAGCTGCGGGCCATGGCCGGCACCTCGGACACCGCTCACACGACGAGCTTCATCGCGATGGACTCCACGGACGGTGCGATCGACACGACGTACCACTTCGCTTGGGCCACCTGCCCCCACTGACCGCCCGACACGGAGCGGACCGGGCTTGATCCGTGAACCCCGCACCAGCGGGGAACGGCCCAAACCTTGGCGGAAGCCCCACGGGCTGGTCAATGAACCACCGTCGCGCCGGCTGGCACCCCAGCCGGCGCGACCCCCGTTTCCCCTTCGCCTTCGGCGCCGCCGCCACCCAAAGGCGACCCAAAGATGATCGCTGATCATGTTCCGACGTACGCGCGTGGCATTTTCCGCGCGCCCGACGAAGGAGGAACACATGCAGCGACGGACGGCCGCCCTGGTCCGGGCCCTGATTGTTCCGGCGGTCATCGCGGTGGGCAGTCTGGCCGTGGCCACCGCCGCACAGGCAAGCACGTCGGTGCCGCTGCCCCAGTGGACGCGCGTGGCACTGATGCCGATCATCGGCTCTGGTACGCACCCGGTGGAGAGCGCCGACGACCTGAGCGTCGCGCTGATGCCGATCATCGGCTCTGGTACGCACCCGGTGGAGAACGCTGACGACCAGATCGTGGCGCTGATGCCGGTCATCGGCTCCGGGACCGTACCGCTGGAGTCCGACGCCTCCTGAGCGGCCCGCAACGGCGGAGGTCGATGGATTCGGCCCGTGCCGAATCCATCGATGGAGGTGGCGCTGTACGGCCATCCTGTCCTCATGCCCGAGGCCGTCTCCGACATCCGCACGCCGACGTTCCGCACCTGCGTGGATGCGGCCGTCGTCGGCTCACCCGCACGCTCGGGCGACCCGGACGCCACCACCGTGCTCACGTACGCGGACGCCGGTGACTGGGAGAGCGCGGCCGCGGCCGCCGGCCGGGTCGCGTCGAGGTCGGGGCCGCTGACCCCGGCCGAAGCCTGGCCCACGGTGATGGTGCTCTACCTGCAGGGCGACGTGGCGGCCGCCGAGGCGGTGCTCGCCCGTGCCGGTGTGGACGGTGCGATCGCCCACCCGGCGACGGCGGACGGTGCGACCGCCGACCTGGCGACGGTGGACGGTGCGCCCGCCGACCTGGTGGGCTCTATGACCGCCGACCTGGCGACGGCGGACGGTCTGACCGGCGCGACGGCCGCCGACGGTGCGTTCGCCGACCGGGCGGCGGCGGACGATGAGGGCGCCGATTCGGCGAAGGTGGCCGTTCACGACGCGGCCGGCGCGGACGCCGACCGGGCGCTGCTCGCCGCGTGGGAGGCGAGTATCGCGTGGGCCCAGGGCAACGCCGCCGACTGCCGCCGCGCCGCCACGCGGGCATTCCGGCTGGCCCATGCCGCGGGCGATCCGCGCGCCCTGGCGGCGGCCCATACCGTGCGCGCCCTGCTTGCCGCGGCCGTGGACGACCGGCGCGCCAAGGACCGGCACGGCGCTCTCGCTCTCGCCGCGGCGGAGCGCTCGGGCGACCGTACGTTGCAGCTGCGGGTACGGGTGAACCGCGCCTCCCAGCGTCTGGAGGAGGGCGACCTCGCCGGTGCGCGGCGGGAACTCGACGCCGCCGCAGCCCTGGTGGCGCGCCCCGGTCCCGCACCTCACCCGGCGATAGCGGGCCTGGCGCTGCACAATCACGCCGACCTGGACCTGCGGGCCGGGCGGCTGACCGTCGCACGGGACGGGTTCCGGGCGGCTGCCGCGCGGTTGCAGCGGGCCGGGGCGGCCACCGTGGCATACCCCCTCACCGGGCTCGGGCAGATTCACGAATTGCGCGGCGACCTGCACCAGGCCAGGGCGGCGTACGAGGAAGCGGCGCTGGTGGCCGACGGGGGTGGCCTCGCCACCGCCCTCGGCCCGGCGCTGTGCGGCCTCGCCCGGGTCCTCGGCGCGATCGGCGACCCGGTGGCAGGACATGCCGCGGCTCGCGCACTCGCGGTCGCGACCGGGCCGACCCGGGCGGAGGCGTACGCCGCGGCGGGCTGGGCAGCCGCGGCCACGGACGAGGCAGCCGCGCAGGTCCACGCGGACAACGCGATCATGTTCGCCCGGACGGCGCGTAACCCGGCGGCGCTGGCGGACGCGCTCGAACTGGCCGCCACGATCGCGGCGCCCGGCGGGGCCGAGCCGCTGCTGGCCGATGCGGCCCGCGTGTACGCCGACATCGGCGACGTGGTGGGCGCGGCCCGGGTGGCGCTCGCGCAGGCCCGTGCCGGGCTGGGCCGCCGGCCGGCTGCCGACCGGGTCCTCGCGGAGCACCGGCTGCGGATGCTCGGGGCGGACCCGTTCGCGGGGACTCGTTCGCTGGCCCGGTCCGCGGGTACGGACCCGGTGTGCGTACGGATGCTCGGGTCGTTCGCGGTAGTGCGGTCCGGGGAAGAGGTTCCCGCGACGGTGTGGCAGAGCCGTAAGGCGCGGGATCTGCTCAAACTCATCGTCGCGCGACGGGGCCGGCCGTCCAGCCGGGAGGCGCTGGGCGAGGCGTTGTGGCCGGGCGCGGACAACGTCGCCAACCGGTTGTCGATCGCGCTGTCGGTGCTGCGGACCGTCCTCGACCCGGATCGGACCGTCTCGCCCGGTCATTACGTGGTCGCCAGCCCGGCCGGGGTCGCGTACGACCCGCGGACGTTGTGTGTCGATGTGGACGTGTTTCTTCAGCTTGCGGCGGCGGGGCTGGGGGGCGCGGCGGATGCCGAGGCGCGGCTGCTGCTGGCCGCGGCGGCCGCGGCGTACACCGGGGATGTGCTGGACGACGAGCCGGATCTCGCCGTGGCCGGGCCGCTGCGCGAGGAGGCGCGGGCGGCGTACCTTGCCGTGATGCGCACGCTGGGTGCGTTGTGCGCCCGGGCCGGTGACACCGACGGCGCGGTGCGGGCCTGGTTGCGGGTGCTGGAGCGGGATCCGTACGAAGAGGACACTGCCATGCGGATGGTCGAGGCGCTGGTCGCGGGCGGGCGCCACGGCGAAGCGGCCCGGCACCACCGCCGCTACGCCGAGCGGATGCGTGAGCTCGGGGTCGTGCCCCGCGACTTCCCGGTCGGCCCTACTCAGGGTCGATGTTGACCAGGAAGAACACCGGCCGCCGGCTGGGGAAGAACATCCGCCCGCTGGCGTCCACCATCTTCCACCCCACCCAGCACACGCCCGGCTTCCTCGGTGCCTTCACGTGGACGCTGATGTGGACCTGCTCGCCCGGCAGCGTGTCACCGATCGGCACGCGCTGCGGGTAGCGGCATTCGGTGCCGTCGTCCTTGCCGGGCGGGTCCTTGGGGACCAGGTAGCGACCGTGCCATCCGACCGTGCCGGTGTTGGCGATCGCCCACACCTTGGTGAACTCCTGGTTCACCTTGTAGTGGTCCCCGTCCTGGACGGTGATGTCGCCGACGAACTTGCTCGCGTCGCCGGGAATCAGGGGCTTCGACGGGTCGGCGGACACCGGAACGGTCGGCGTCGTCGCGGACGTGCCGGCCGAGTCACCCGCGGCCACCGCGGGCGGATTGTGCCCGGAGCCCACCACCTGGACCAGAGCCACCGCGCTCAGCACCACCAGGACCGTGGCGGCGGCCCACAGGATCGAGCGACGATCCTGGCTGAGACCACCCGCGCGTGGCGACCGTGTGGCTGCCGGTCTTCCCGCGGTCGGCCCGGTCGGGGCCGGCTCCTTTTCGGCCGGAGCCAGAACGGCCGGTTTCGCTGCGGCCGGTGACGAGGCGACGTCCATTGTGGTCGTAGGTGCAGGCTCGCCCGCCTCGACTGCCGGTGGATCGACGGCGCCGGCGGGCGAGTCGCTGGAGCCAGGGACATCCGTGGTCGTCGACCGGGAGGGGTCCGGCGGGGTGCCGGTGGCACGTTGTGCACGTTCCCATCGGCCGCGCCACTCCGTTTCGTTGCCGCCGCACGCCCGGACGAACTCTCGGGTCGTCTCCCACGACGGGAAACGGTGCCCCGCGGCGGCCTCGTGCAACGTGGTGTGGGAGATGCGGCCGGAGCGCCCGGCCATCACCCGGAACGACGGTCGTCCGGCGCGGTCGCGCAGGTCCCGTAGTTGCTCGGCGAGCGGTCCGACCTGGCCCACACCGTCCGCCGCAACTGGGCTGACCTCGCGATTCATCCGTCTTTCCCCCAGCCAGACGCGTGCGGACAGTTGTCCGAACGCGTCAGAGGCTACCGAACGACACCCCGGGATTCGCATCGTGGTCGCGCCAATCCACCGGGGCGCAGGTGCGTCACGGCATCGAAGGTGGTCCACCCGCCGAACCGCTCACTCCCGCCGCGGGGCGCCGTCGCGGCTACGCGGCGAGGCGGTCGCGGCCGGCGCGTTTGGCCGCGTAGAGCTGGCTGTCGGCGGCGGCGAACAGTTCGTCGCTCGTCATGCCGGGCAGCAGCGGGGCGAGACCCATGCTGACCGTGACCCGCAGCCCCAGCGCGATCTTGTGCCAGTCGTGGTCCCTGATCCCGGTGCGCATCCGGGCGGCGATCCGGGTGGCGGTCGCCATGTCGGTCGCCAGGAACACCCCGAACTCGTCGCCGCCGAAGCGGGCGGGCAGGTCGGACGCGCGGCACTCGCTGCGCAGGGTGTGTCCGATCTCGCGGAGGACGGCATCGCCGATGGCGTGCGAGAACGTGTCGTTGATCTGCTTGAAGTTGTCCACATCGACCAACAGCAGGCACAGCGGGTCGTTGACCGTACGCGCATCCGCGGTCAGCGTCGCCATGCGCCGGTCGAATCCGCGCCGGTTCGCCAGCCGGGTCAGCGGATCGGTCTGCGCCGCGGTGTCCGCGGTCTTGTGGTCGGCTTCGAGCTGCACCCGCCGGCGGGCCTGGCGCAGCATCGCGACTCGGTCCAGCCGCAGCCGCCAGAGCTGCTCGGCGTGTGCCCGTACCGCGGCGAGCAGGTGCCGGGTGGCCATGCTCGGCTCGGACTCCGCGGCGACCAGGGCCAGCTCGAACTGGAAGATCAGGCGGTGCCGGGCCGCGCCCGCGAGTGCGCACAACTGCTCGGCCGCGATCAGCTCCCGGGCCGCCTTGTCGTACTTGCCCATGCTGCTCAACGCCAGCCCGTACGCGAGGTGGGCCAGCCGGGCATCGAAGTGCCGCCCGTCGGCGTGCAGGTCCGGGATCACCGACACGGCCAGTTCGCGGGCTTCCGCGGCGGCCCCGGTCTTGGCCAGGCCGCAGGCCAGCAACGCACCCAGCATCGCCTGGTCGGAGCCGAGCTGCGAGTCGGGGTCGGCGTCCGGGTCCAGCCACGGCCGGGTCAGCGCGATCACGTCGCGGAACCGGACCTCGGCCTCCTCGCGGCGGCCCACATGGTCCAGGCGCAGGCCCCACTCCAGCAGCGCCTCGGCGCGTTGCAGGTCGCGGATGACCCGCCGCATGTGGTCCGTGATCTCCGAGCGCGGCTCGGCGGTGGTGGCCTGGTCGGCCAGCTCGTACAGTTCGGCCCAGCGGGACGCCTCCGCGACCGACGACATGGCGGCGAAGTACCAGGCGTCGCGCGGGCAGCTCTCCAGCGTGGTCATGGCGGCGGCGAGCTGGTGCAGGCCCTCTTCCAGGCGGCCCATGCGGGACAGCACGTCCGCCATGTCGGCGCTGGCCTTCGCCCGGCCGACCCGGGAGACGGCGCGGCGCAGCAGGTCCCACGACATGGCCTCGGCCTCGGCGTAGCGGCCCAGCTCGGTCAGCGCGTACGAGTGGGACTGGACCACCGCGCGGGCGGTCTCCCAGTCACCGAAGAGCTCCGCGATCCACAGGTACGCGCCGGCGCGTTCGAGGACTTCCTCGTAGTGGCCCTCGCCGTACAGCCGGCGCAGGATGCTGCCCAGGTCTCGCAGCGTCCCGACCTGCTCGATGCGTACGGGAAGCGCAGAGTTCGACTCCATGCCTCCTCCTTCGCCCGGCGTTGGGAGCGCTGTCATCACGTGTTTACACCTCGGCCGGGGCCGGGGTCGCATTAGCCGATTGGGGCGCAATGACGCCTTCGACACGTCGAATGAGGCCCGACCGACGGCCTCGTGACCCCGGTCGGCGCGTCCGTGGCCCAGGTGCGCAACGGCGCGCCGTGACCAGGCATTTCCCGGGTCGGCCGGACCGTCCTGGATAGCATCGGCGGCGAACTCGATCGCGATGATGCCCACCGGCCGCGCGGGCACCTACCGCGGCGCGGAGGGAGCGGGCGATGGACACCTGGCAGATGATCCGGGCGGAGCGGCAGTCCCTGGTCGACGCTCTGGCCGGCCTGCCGGTTCCGGCGTGGGAGCAGCCGTCGTTGTGCGCCGGGTGGACCGTACGCGACGTCGTGGCGCATGTGATCGCCACGGCCTCGATGACGCCGCCGCGCTTCTTCGCGAAGATGATCGGCAGCGGCTTCCGGTTCGACGCGATGGTGGCCAAGGAGATCGCCGCGGTGATCTCGGGCCGGTCCGACGCGGAACTCGTCGACATGCTGAGTACCCGCGTCGATGCGCGCACCGCGCCGCCCGGCCCGGCGCTCTCGTGGCTGGGCGAGACGATCGTGCACGGCGAGGACGTGTTCCGTGCCCTCGGCGGCTACCGCGAACACCCGGCGCCGCACCTGATCGCGGTCGCCGACTTCTACCGGGGCAGTGATCTGCTGATCGGCGCCAAGAGCCGGATCGCCGGGGTCACCCTCACCGCCAGTGACGCGCAGTGGCGGTACGGCAGCGGACCGGAGGTCACCGGGCCGCTGGTCGCTCTGGTCATGGCAATGACCGGACGTACGGTCGCGCTCGACGATCTCGCCGGGGACGGCGTCGCCGTGCTGCGGGAACGGACCGCCACGCACCCGCGGTAGCGTGACCAAGGACACGTTTAAGCCCCGCCACTGTGCGCGTGACTGCCTAAGTACGTACCCCATGGCAGCCGACTGGACAGGCGTCATGGATACGTAGCGTCAAGTCCCGAGCACTGATCGTGAATGAGGTGGGCATGGAGTCGAGCTCTGCGCTGCCCGTCCCGGTCTCACACGCGGGACCGCTGGTCGCCATGGGCAACTTCACCCACATGCTGTACGCGCAGGGCCGCTACGACGAGGCGCTCGATCGTGCCGAGCAGGACGAGTGGGTCGCCGCGGCGCTCGGCGACCGCGACACCGCCCGCGTCATTCTGCAGACCCGCGTGTACGTGCTCACCGAGCTCGGCAGGTACGCCGAGGCCGAAACGCTGGGGCGGGAACTGCTGCGCCGGGCCGTCTCCCGCGCCGCCCGGGCGAAGGCCAGCGCCGACCTCGCCGACGTCCTGGTGCGGATGGGCCGCCTCGAAGAGGGCCTGCACCTGATCGCCTGGGCCATGGCCGCCCTGGAGGCCTGCCCGCGCGACTGGCGGTACTTCTCCTCCATGTCCTCGGTCGCCGAGCCGGCCCGCTGGGCCGAGCTGTACGAGCTGGCCGAGCAGGCGTCCGTCGCCGACCGGCGGTTGCTCGACACCGACCGCAACCGCCGCGTCATCCTGGACACCCAGCGCGCCGAGTCGCTGCTGGAGTGGGGCCTGCGGCTGGAACACGTGGGCCGCCTGGAGGAAGCCGGCGTCCGGTACCGAGACGTGATCGCGCTGACCCGGCCGTGGGATGCGCCCGATGCCGAGGCCGAGCTGTCCGACCAGGCCATGGTCCATGCGTTGCTGGCTTGCGCCCTGGCCAAGACGGGCGCGTTCGACGAGGCCCGGGGCAAGGCGGTGCAGGCGATCGAGGCGTTGCACGCCACCGGCCGCCGCTTCGATGCCCGGCTCGCCCACCTGGCGTACGGGCTGGCGTTGCGCAGCACCGGCGAGTACGCCGAGGCCGCCCGCGAGCTGACCGCCGCCGAGCAGTTGTGCGCGCTGGCCGGTGCCCCGCGGCACCGCCTGATCTTCCAGTTCGAGCTGGGCCTGGTTGCGGCGGAAGCCTCGCCCAGCCCCGCCACCGCGAATCTGGTCTCGGCGCTGCGCGCCCACGCCGAGCAGCTCTGGCGGCTGCGTCTGGACCGGGTGGCGATGCTGCGCCAGGCCCGCCGCCGGGTGCAGCTCGAAGCCGACCACGCCTCCGCGGACGCCGCGGCGCAGACCGACCCGCTCACCGGGCTGGCGAACCGGCGCGGATTCGACCGGTGGATGGAGGAGGTCAGCACCGAGCAGGGCGCCGAGCAGATGTGCCTGCTGCTGGTCGACCTGGACAACTTCAAGCAGGTCAACGACGGGTTCTCGCACGCGGTCGGCGATACCGTGCTGCGCGAGGTCGGGCACATCCTGCGTACGGAGTGCCGCGCCTGCGACCTGCCCGCCCGTTTCGGCGGCGACGAGTTCGGGGTCTTCCTGGCGACCGACATGGCGACCGCCACCCGGATCGCCGCCCGGATGCGGACCGTGATCCGCGAGTTCGACTGGCACAAGGTGGCGCTGGGCCTGCGGGTCACGGTCAGCATGGGCCTGGCTTCGCTGCTGCCCGGCATGACCGGCGACGAGTTGTTCGCCGCCGCCGACGGCCAGCTCTACGCCGCCAAACGCGCCGGGCGCGACCGCCTCGCCGCGTAGCGCACCGCCGAACCCCTGACGCCCGCTCTGGCCTTCGTCGCAGGTCGGATACCGTGTGCGCAGGCGGACGCGCGGCGGAGGGAAGCACGTGGAGCTACTGCACTCGGGCAAGGTCAGGGACGTGTACGCCGACGGTGACGACCTGCTGCTCGTCGCGTCGGACCGGGTCTCGATCTACGACGTCGTGCTGCCCACGCCGATCCCCGACAAGGGCAAGATCCTCACCCAGCTCTCGCTGTGGTGGTTCGAGCAGCTCGCCGACGTCGCCCCGCACCACATCGTCTCCGCGACGGACGTCCCGGCGCAGTGGGCCGGGCGGGCGGTGCGCTGCGAGCGGCTGAAGATGGTCATGGTCGAGTGCATCGCGCGCGGCTACCTCGCAGGTTCCGGCCTCAAAGCGTACGAGAAGGACAGCGCGATCTGCGGCGTCGCGCTGCCGCCCGGCCTGTTCGAGGGCTCCCGGCTGGCCGAGCCGATCTTCACGCCCACGACGAAGGTGGCGCCCGGCGAGGGGCACGACGAGTTCATCACGTACGCCGACGTGGAGTCGCAGGTCGGCGCGGACGTCGCCGCGGAGCTGCGGCGGATCACGCTGGAGGTGTACCGGCGCGGGTCGGCGATCGCCGCGGAACGGGGCATCCTCATCGCGGACACGAAGATCGAGCTGGGCTTCTCCCGCGACGGGACGCTGACGCTCGGCGACGAGCTGCTCACGCCGGACTCCTCGCGGTTCTGGGCTGCCGCCGAGTGGCAGCCCGGCAGCGCACCGCGCTACCTGGACAAGCAGTTCCTGCGCGACTGGTCGGCGGGCCTGACCGGGTGGGATCGCACCGCTCCGGGCCCGGAGATCCCCGACGAGGTGGTCGAGGCGACCCGCAACCGCTACATCGAGGTCTACGAGCGACTCACCGGCGACCGCTGGCACTGACCCGCCCGTCCGTGCCGGTCCCGTCCACATCGGCGGTCCCGTCCACATCGGACGGTTTCCGGAGGCGGGCCAGGTCGGCCGCCAGCCGGGTCCGTACGTGGGTGATCAGCCGGGTCAGATCCGCGCAGTACACGGACGGGTTGTGGAAGCCCTCGACTGCCCGGTACCGGTGTGCGTAGTGGCCCGCCCCGCACACCGGGTGCAGCGGGCACCGGCGGCACGCGTCACCCAACGCGGCCGCCCCGATCTGGCGCGCGACGACGCCCGGATGCTCCAGCGCCGCATCGAACGTGTCGCCCAGCACGGACAGCCCGGTCGAGGCCGCGCCCTCGTACGCCGATTTCAGTGAGTCGACCTGCTCGATCGCGCCGTCGGACTCGACCACGGCCACCGTCACCGGGCTGAGCCCGATCTGGTCCGACCGGCTGCCCGCCCCCAGGAGCAGGCCGATGAGCTGGTCGAACAGGCGCACGGACGGCTCGCGGCGACCGTCGTCGTACCACCGGTCGAAGACGGCGACGAGCCAGTCGCCGTACGGCGCCGGACCCGCGCCCGGTGGGTGGGCGGGCGGGTGCGCCCAGTTCGCGTGCGGCAGCAGGAAGTCGATCGCGGGCGGTTCGTGCCGCAGCAACGCCTCGTACGTCCCGACCGGGTCGGTCGCCGGGTCGATCGTGCACAGCAGACCCGCGTACGCGGCGCGGTGGCGTGGCTCGCGGAGCAGCGCGAGCGCTCGCGCGGCCGCCGTGTGGCTGCCCGTACCGTTGCGGTGCCTGCGGTGCCGGTCGTGGTCGGCCGCGGTGCCGTCGATGCTGACCCCGATCCGGATCCCGTGCCCGGCCAGCGCGCGCACGGCGCTCTCGTCGAGCAGCACCCCGTTGGTCTGCAGGCCGATCCGTGCCGTGCAGTGGCCGGGCAGCCGGGCCCGCAGGTCGTCGACCAGGGTGAGGAGGTCGCGCGGCCCGGCCAGCAGCGGCTCGCCGCCATGCAGTGACACCGAGATCCTCGGCAGCCGGTGGCGCCGGACATGGTCCGCGATCCGTGCGACGGTCGCGCGCCGGACCGCGGCGGGCATCACCGCGGGCCGGCCACGCCAGCTCTGATCGGCCAGCTCGTAGACGTAGCAGTAGTCGCAGGCGAGATTGCAGCGCTGGTGCACCTTGAGCACGAAGTCGCGCAACGGCACCGGCCGCCACCCACCGGCCCGCAGCGCGCCGACGTCGAGCAGCTGATGCGGCCAGCGCGGCGGTGCGGGGCTGCCCGGCACAGGCGTGGCGGACACGGTCACCGGGCGGGCGCTTGGTCGTGCGGACCGGCCGGTGCGGGCCGGAGTGCTGGCGGCGCGGCCGGATCGGCGCAGGTGACGCAGGCGAGCGGGTCGCCGCAGCCCGGGCACCGGGTGTCGGCGCGGCGCAGGTGCCACCCCAGCGCGACGCCGCCCAGCAGGCTGATCAGCCCGGCGACGGCGGCGACCACGATGGCTCCGATCATGCGTACGGCCGGCGAAGTGCCAGGCCTGCGGGGGAGCGCCGGTCCAGCGCCGGGTCCTCCTCGGCCCGGGGCGACACGTACGGCGCAGTGAAGGTGTCCACACCGGTGCCGGGCCGGCTGGTCGGGCGGTAGGTGACCGTGACGGCGTACCGCGACGCCGCCTCGATGATCCCGGCTCGCCAGCCGTCCCGGTAGACCCAGACCGGGTCGGCCTTGTGGTAGCTGTCCGCCGGGGCCACGTCGGCCGGGTCGCGTTCCGGCGGCGCGATGGTCGGGGTGGACATCGAGATGCCTCCTCGTCGGACCGAAACGGCGAAACATTCAACACGTTGCGTCAGCGAGCGGATACACGGCTGTCAGATATCATGCTCGGGATCACATGCGTTCGCAAGGCACTCTGCACGTGCATCAGGCATGTGCTTCGGGGCGTACGAACAGGTCGTTCGGTTTCATGCGACCGCGATCACACCTTTAGGATGCGGAGGGACTGCGATCGGGCAGCCCGGGATCGGTGACGAGGAGTCAGGTGAGCGCAGGTCGGGAGGAGGCGCCGCAGAGCGGGCCCACCGTGCTGCGCATCCTGCTGGGCGCGCAGCTGCGGCGCCTGCGCGAAGGCCGGGGCATCAGCCGCGAGGACGCCGGGTACGAGATCCGCGCTTCGGGTTCCAAGATCAGCCGGATGGAGCTCGGCCGCGTCAGCTTCAAGGAGCGCGACGTCGCCGACCTGCTCACGATGTACGGGGTCACGGACACCAAGGAGCGCGACGCGCTGCTCGGCCTGGCCCGGCAGGCGAACAACCCGGGTTGGTGGCACCACTACAGCGACGTCCTGCCGAACTGGTTCCAGGCCTACCTCGGTCTCGAGGCGGCGGCTTCGCTGATCCGGACGTACGAGATCCAGTTCGTCCCCGGTCTGCTGCAGACCCCCGAGTATGCCCGCGCGGTCATCCTGCTCGGGCACGCGGGCGCGTCGACCGCGGAGATCGACCGCCGGGTGGCGTTGCGCAACCAGCGCCAGCAGATCCTCACCCGGTCCAATCCGCCGCAACTGTGGGCGGTGATCGACGAGGCGGTGCTGCGCCGGCCGATCGGTGGGGTCGAGGTGATGCGCCGGCAGATCGAGGCGCTCATCGAGGCGTCCAAACTGTCCAGTGTGCGGCTGCAGATCCTGCCGTTCCACGCGGGCGGGCACGCCGCCGCGGGTGGCCCGTTCGCGATCCTGCGTTTCCCGGAGCCGGAGCTACCGGACGTGGTCTACGTCGAGCAGCTCACCAGCGGGATCTACCTGGACAAGCGCGACGACGTCGACCACTACGCCATGGCCATGGAGCGGGTCTGTATAGACGCGGAACCGCCCGGCCACACCCCGGAGATCCTCGGCAAGCTGCTGCACGAGGTCGGCCGGATCGGGTAGGCCGGGCGGCTCGAGACGCGGTGTCGGCCCGCTCAGGCGAGCAGGTTGTCGAAGTCGCCGTCGCGGACGCCGAGGATGAACGCCTCGATCTCGGCCGCGGTGTAGATCAGTGCCGGGCCGTGCGGGTCGCGGGAGTTGCGGACCGCGACGCCGCCGTCGGGCAGTGCGGCGCACTCGACGCAGTTGCCGCTCGGGTTGCTGCGCCCGCTCTTCTGCCACGTCACGCCGTTCAGCTGTCCCGCGGGCATGCCGTTGACGATGCGCTTCATTCAAAGCTCCCTAGGTCTGTCTCCGATCGGCGGTCGACCGGCCGTCGTGCCATCCCGCACGCTTGCCGACCATCCTGCCGTGCAAATGCACGTGCATCTGGCCTTGCGTCAGAACAGGATTGTGAGCATGATAACGCACGTACGACAACGAGGGGATGTCACTTACGGTGACATCTTCGAGTGACGGGCCGGTCGCGGACATCGACGCCTGCGACCTTCACGCGAGGCTCCCTGGCGGGGGCGTCCCAGCGGAGGAGTGCTGCCATGTCGATACCCAACATCGGCCCCGAGCTCCCCGACCCCGGCGGCCATGAGGCCGCTGAGACGCAGCGGAGGGGAAACGCTTCGCTCATCTACCGCGTCGAGCCGGCCACGGACGAGGTCCGAGCCGCATCGACGCGGGCCAGCGTGGTGACTCACCGGTTCGGCGGGGTGCGCTATGCCCTCTGCCGCCCGGGCGGCCGCCGCGCGCCGGCGGCGGGCAGGGTGGCCCCGGCCGACGGCGGTGAGTCCGACGAGGGCTGACGAGCCGGTCCGATGTGTCCGGCGCCGGCGTTTCGGGATCGCGCCGGCGCGGACGATGCGGACACGTTCAGCCCCGATCATCCGGGGCGGGCGGCTGCAGGCCACGGTGCCATCGTGGCCGGTGCACGTCTTCGCCGAGACGGACTACTGCTACGGGCAGGGGCCGCTGACCCTCAAGGTGGATCGGGTCGAGTGGGCCAAGCCGGTGCCCCACGACGGGGACACCTGGCTTGAGGTCGAGGGGGTCGTCATCGACCCGGCGGGCCGGGAGGGCGCGCGCCGGCAGGTGCTGGTGCGCGCCCTGCGACTGCCGGCGCCGCCCGCCCGCAAGCGGCCACGGCTGCGGCCATGAGGCCCCGGTCGGGCAGTCCGGTCCCCCCGTACCAGGCTGCCCGACCGGCACGTGGGCGGCCGCGGCAGGCCGTGTCAGGGTTTGCGGGCCACTCCGGCCCAGTAGTACGCCGCCTCGGGGCGCTCGACGGGGGAGTCCGGGCGCCACGCGGACACCGGCACCACGCCGGGCTCCAGCAGCTCCCAGTCGCCGAAGAAGCGCTGCACCTCGTCGCGCGTACGGGCGACCAGCGTCATGCCCGCCCCGGTCGCCGCGTCCACGGCGCGGCTCACCTCACCGGGGTTGAAGTCCGCCGTCGGGTGGGTGATCGCCAGGCAACTGCCCGAGGGCAGTGCGTCGCGCAGCTCGGCGACCTTGCCCCACGGGTCATCGGCGTCCGCGAGCAGCATGAGGATCGCGATCAGCGTGAGGCCGACCGGCTGCGTCAGGTCCAGAGTGTCAGCCAGCAGATGGTCGCCGAGGATCGCCCCCGGGTCGCGGATGTCGGCCGAGATGTACTCACTGCGGCCCTCGGCGGAGCTGATCATGAGTGCGCGGGCATGCACCAGCACGATCGGATCATTGTCCACATACACCACCCGGGTCTCCGGGGCGATCTCCTGAGCGATCTCGTGCAGGTTGGGCCGGGTCGGGATGCCGGTGCCGATGTCCAGGAACTGCCGGATGCCCTCCTTCGCGACCAGGTCGCGGGCGGCGCGGTGGACGAATTTGCGGTTTTCCCCGGCCATGTACCGCAGATCCGGGATCGCCTGGATCATGGCCTCGCCGACCGCGCGGTCGACCGCGAAGTTGTCCTTGCCGCCGAGCCAGTAGTCGTAGATGCGAGCCGAGTGGGGCACGTTGATATTCACCCCCGGAGGTGCGACCTCAGTCCCCGCGGGAACGTCTCTGCCCTGCTGCACGCCCGCCTCCTGATCCCGGCCGGGCCCGCCCGGCCGGTGCCGGCGGGCCTGCCCGAAGGGGTGATCTCATCGCGACGATCTCTGTCCATGACGTGGCCGCACGCTCCCGACGCCGGGAGCCATCGGCCACTGTGGTCAGACTAGCGGGCTTCGCGGACGAAATTCAGCCCCGTCGCTCGATCGACTATCCCCCGAGACCGGGGCGAGACGGACCATCCGGGTACGGAGTCAGGCGGCGCTGCGGTCGCGGTACGAGCGGGTACGCCCCTCCCGCGCCATGCCCGACACGACACGGTCGCGCCCGCCACGCTTGGCGACGTACAGGTTGCGGTCCGCCGTGGACAGCATGGAGGACTGGTTGAGGTCCGGCACCTCGTGCGCACCGGCCACGCCGATGCTCACGGTCACGGGCAGCTCACCGGTGATGTTCCACCAGCTGTACGCGCGGATGACCATCCGGATGCGGTCGAGCTGCTCCGTGGCGGCCGGGACCGGAGTCTTCGGCAGCACCAGCAGGAACTCCTCGCCGCCCAGCCGGGCGACGAACCCGTCCGGTACGGCGGCGGCCAGTTCCGTCTCCAGCAGCTTCGCGACCTGGACGAGTACCTGGTCGCCGACGTCGTGGGAGAGCTGGTCGTTGATCCGCTTGAAATGGTCGAGGTCGACGATGGCCACGGTCAGGTCCGCGTCGGCGGTGATCAGGGCGGGCATCTCTTCGTCGATGTAGCGGCGGTTGCGCAGGCCGGTCAGCGGGTCGCGGCGGGCCTGCTCGCGGAAGCGTTCGGCCTCCTCGCGCGCCTCGGCGGTCTCGAACATGGCCTGCCGGGTCTGGGCCTGCGCCTCCCGCTGGCGGGAGCGGAGCCGTTCGTGCGCGGCGTAGAACATCTTGTGCATCGCGAACGCCTCGGCGAACTGGCCGCGCGCGGCGCACAGCTCGGCCTGTTCCTGATGGACGCGGACCATCACCTCGTGCAGCTCCCGCTCGACGCAGAGCGCGCGGGACTCGTCGAGGCTCGCCTGGGCCCGGTCCATGGCACCCGCGCCGCGCTGCGCCCGGGCCATGGTGAGCAGGTATTCGGCAAGGTCGTCGGCGTCCTCGAGGAGACCCGTGTTGTGCCGGGCGATGCAGACCCGCATCGTTTCCTCGGCGTCGGCGTATTCGCCGTTCTCGATCTGGATCGCGCCGATCGTGTCCAACGTCGCGGGGTCCAGTTCGAAGTCGTGCCGGTCGGCGTGGTCCTTCAGCCGCTGGACGACCTCCTGGGCGCGCGGGAAGTCGCCGACGAAGAACTCGGTGTAGGCCCAGTTGTTGAGGACGCTGGTCAGCACCTCCCACTGGCGCAGGTCCCGGGCCAGTTCCTCGGCCTGGTGGTAGCGCGGCCGGGCCGCGTCCATCGCGCCGTTGATGCCCAGCGCGTCGGCCAGCTTGGCGCGGTGCCACACCTGCATGTGCGCGGTGGCGGTGTCGTCGAGCAGTTCGACCGAGCTCAGCGAATGTTCCAGGCACTTGGCGAAGTCGCCGAGCAGCCGGTGGATGTTCGCCCAGATCAGGTGGGTGCGGGCCTGCAGCCGGCGGTCGTCGTGGGCCATCGCCCACTCGTAGCTGTCGTAGATCTGCCGCGCGGCACCGGCGACGTCGCCGGTGCGCATGAGCATGTTCGTACGGCACAGGCGGGCACGCGCGACGAGAGTGTCGTCGCCCAGCTCGGCGGCCTGGCGTTCGAGGTCCGTGGAAAGGGCGAGGTCGGCCTCGGCGTTCCAGAGGATGCAGTCCTCGATCGCCAGCAGCGCAGCCGACAGCTGCTCGGCACAGATTGCGCTGCCCTTCACCGGCCACCTCCTTCCGTCCACCCGTTTCATCGGCCCGCGGTGGCCCGGCTGAAGGCAATCCGGATGACCTTTACCGGTACGGGCCGCGGGCACGTTCCGCAATCGTGCGCTATCCCTGCGTGACTTTCCGCGTGGGCCGGGCGTGATCCCCGTCTCCCCGGATGTACGCCGTACAGTGGGCGGATGGCCAACCGACGTACGGGGACCCGGCCTCGTCTGAGCCGGGACGCGATCGTGGCGAGTGCCGTGTCCCTGGCTGACACGGAGGGCCTCGACGCGGTGACGATCCGTCGGCTCGCCCAGGAGCACGGCGTCACGCCGATGGCCATGTACTGGCATTTCAACGACAAGGACGCGCTGCTCGACGGCATCGCCGAGTATCTGATCGATGCGGTGAAACTGCCGGAGCCGGGCGCCGGCACCTGGGACGAGCAGCTGCGTCAGGTCCTGGAGGCGTTCCTGGCCGCGATCCGGCCGCATCCCGGGGTGGCCGGCCTCTCGCTACGGCGGATCTTCGCGGCGGAGTCGGGCCTGGCCCTCGCGGAGCACGCGTTGTCGCTGCTGGAGGCGGGCGGGTTCGCCCCGGCCCGGGCCGCCCAGGTGGGGCGGTATCTGCTCTGTGCGGTGATCACCCTGGTCACGTCGGACCCGAATCCGCAGTGCGGGGCCGACGTCGAGGCCCGCGAGGAGATCCTGCGGCACAAGCGGGCGGCGCTCGAAGTGCTGTCCCCCACGCGGTATCCCCGTGTCGTGGCCGCGGCGCCGTCGCTGGTCGGCTGCGACGACCCGGACGAATACTTCGCTCTCAACATCGATCTGCTGGTCCAGGGCACCCGCGGCGTTCCGCGGAGCTGACCAGGTACACCTCACGTTTCGGCAGGGACTTGACTCTCCTGTACGTCGTACATATACGGTGTACACGTACGCCGCATAGGGCGGCGGTGCTGACGGAGGTAGACGTGAGACGCAGTCCATGGTCGGCGCTGGTGGTGCTGGCGCTGGCCCAGTTCATGGTGGTGCTCGACGTGACGATCGTGAACGTCGCACTGCCCGACATCCAGCAGGACCTCGGATTCTCACCGTCGGGGCTGCAGTGGGTCATCAGCGCGTACACGCTGATCTTCGGGGGTTTCCTGCTGCTCGGTGGCCGCGCCGCCGACCTGCTCGGCCGGCGGCGGGTGTTCGTCGCGGGCCTGCTGCTGTTCGGTGTCACGTCGCTCGTGGCAGGCCTGGCCGCCACGCCCGAACAACTCATCGTCATGCGCGCCGTGCAGGGCCTCGGGGGTGCCCTGCTGTCGCCGGCGGCGTTCGCCATCCTCACCGTGACGTTCGCCCACGGCCGGGACCGCAACATCGCGATGGGCATCTGGGGTGGCCTCGCCGGCCTCGGCGGAACCCTCGGCGTGATCGCGGGCGGCCTGCTCGTCGACCAGTTCAGCTGGCGGTGGGTCTTCCTGGTGAACGTCCCGATCGCGATCGCGCTGGCCGCGCTGGCGCCGGTGTTCGTCGCCGAGTCCCGCGTGCGCCCGGCGGGCCGCCGTACGTTCGACCTGGCCGGCGCCGTGCTCGGCACCGGCGGGCTGCTCGCGGTCGTGCTCGGGGTCATCCGGGCCGAGCCGCTGGGCTGGGGCTCCGCCGAGGTGATCGCGCTGCTGGGCGGCGGGCTCGCGCTGCTGGCGCTGTTCCTGCGCGTCGAGGCCCGATCCGCCGCGCCGCTCGTGCCGCTGCACCTGTTCCGCTCCCGCGGCCTGCGTACGTCGGTCCTGGCCCTGGCTCTGAACGGCGCCGGATTCCTGGCGATGTTCTTCCTGACGGCGATCTTCCTGCAGCAGGTCCGCGGCCTGACCGCGCTGGAGACCGGGCTGGCGTTCCTGCCCATGGGCATCGCCGCCATCGTCAGCGCCGTGGTTGCTTCCCAGCTGGTCACCCGTTTCGGCACCAAGCCGGTGCAGTTCGGCGGCACCGTGCTCAGCGTCGTCGGCCTGCTGCTGCTGAGCCGTGCGGACGCCACCGGGTCGTATGTCACGCAGTTGCTGCCCGGCCTGGTCCTGTTCGGGATCGGCATCATCGCGACCGGCACCCCGGCGATGATCGCGGCGGTCGCCGGCGTCCGCCCGGACGAGGCAGGCGCGGCCTCCGGCGTGGTCAACTCGGGCTACCAGGTCGGCGGCGCGATCGGGCTGGCGGTCATCACCACGCTGGCCACCTCGCACGTCGAGGGACTGCTGGCCGCCGGGACGAACCCGCAGGACGCGCTGGTCTCGGGCTTCGAACGAGGGCTGCTCGGCGCGGCACTGTTCGCGGCGGTGAACATCCTGACCGCCCTGGGCGCGCCACGCGTGCGGCCGACCGCGGACCAGATCGCCGAGGCGGCCGTCGCCGCCTGAACAAGGTCCGGCGAAGGGGCAGAAGACACGGCGCGGCGCCGGGAAGGGGGCATTCCCGGCGCCGCGCGTGGGGTGAAGCGTTTGTTGCGGATCTCAGCCGGTGAAGCCGGCGAAGATCTTGCTGAACTCGTTCGGGCTCTGCGCCACGTTGGTGCACTGGAACAGCGCGCCGTTGCAGGCGTTGCGGTCGCGGTTGAGCTCCCAGAAGGAGACGAACCCGACGTGGTTGGCGTTCGCGAACGCGACCACGTCGCGGGCGTCGCTCTGGGTGAAGGTGCCCTGGTCGTCGTTCTTGCCGAGCATCGGGGTGACGCCGACCATCTTGAACGCCGCCGCGTCGCTGTTGCCGTAGATCGACTTGATCTGGTCCTTCGTGGACTTCACGGCCTGGATCGCCAGGTCGCCGTAGTCCTGCCCGGCGCGGCCGTAGTCCATCGCCATGATGTTGACCAGGTCGACGTCGACGCCCGCGTTCTTGGCCGACTTCACCACGTTGAGGCCGTCCGCGGTGAGGCCCTCCGGCAGCACCGGCAGGGTGAGCGAGATCTTCAGGCCCGGGTTAGCCTTCTGCAGTGCGGCCAGCGCGGTCGAGCGACGGTCGATCGTGGTCTTGTCGGCGACCGCGGCGCCCTCGATGTCCATGTCGATGAACTTCAGGTTGTACGCCGAGACGACCGCCTGGTACTCGGCCTGCAGCGCCTTGACGTCCGTGCACGCCTGGGCGAGCTCGATGCCGGTCGCACCACCGAAGGAGACCTTCACGTCGCCGCCGGCCTTGCGCACCGCGTCGATCTGGTCACCGAACTGCTTGGTCCGCGGGTCGAAGGCGTTGAACCAGCTCGCCTTACACCCGACGCTGGTCACGAACGCCAGCGAGAACGACTTCACGTTGCCGGCGCCGAGCGCTGCCAGGCTGTTGTTGTTGAGCAGGCCCATGTCCACGTACGGGGCGACCTTCACGTTACCGCCTCCACCCTGGGCCGGGGGCGGCGTGGTGGCGGGCGGGGCCGTGGTGGCCGGCGGCTTCGTGGCCGTCGGTGCCGTGGTGGTCGGCGCGGCCGTGGTCGGCTTGGGTGCCGGCGTGGTGGTGGTCGGCTTCGGGGCCGGAGCGGTCGTCTGCGTGCCGCCGCCGCCCGAGCACGCGGAGCCGTTGATGGTGCAGCCGGTCGGCGCGCCGCTGCCCGCGACGACGAACCCGAACTCCACCGTCCCGCCGGCCGGGATCGTGGCGTTGTAGGCCTTGTTCGTGGCCGTCGAGGAGGCGCCCGAGGTGGTGATCGCGGTGTCCCAGAACGTGCCGAGCTTGGCCGACGACGGCAGTGCGAAGTTGAGCTGCCAGCCCGTCACGGCCGCCGAGCCGGCGTTCTTGATCGTGTAGCGGGCCTGGTAGCCCGTACCCCAATCCGAGTCGGTCTTGAAGGTGGCGGTCAGCTTGCCGGCTGTCGGGGTGGCCGGGTTGGTGGCCGCGACCGCCGCGCCGACGCCACCGCCGACGGCCAGCAGGGCCGCTCCGACGTAGATGGTCAGACGTAGCCGGTTGCGGGGCATCGAAGACTCCTATCGCGGGTGGTGGTGACAGGCGTCGATTCTGGTCCCCGGCGGTATTGGTAAGGATTGTGTGCAGCTTAAGTTTGACTCAAAGTCCGCAGCGTGACGGCGGGTGCGCGGGTTGTTGCGAGCCGTTCTCGTGTTCCCTGTGCGTTGTCCACGCCGGACCGGGGTGATCGATGGCCCGCGGGCGCCGCTCGCACGTCATGTCCGGCATGTCTCACCTGCCGGGTGTACGTTTCGCCATGATCAGTTGAATTCGCCCGGCAGGGGGGCCGCAGATGCGCAAGGTCATGGTGGAGATCGCCACCGAGGACGGGGCCGCCGACGCCTACCTCGCGCGCCCGGACGGTATCGGGCCGTGGCCGGGCGTGCTCATCTACCAGGACGCGTTCGGGCTGCGCCCCCGGCTCTTCGAGATGGCCGACCGGATCGCCGCGCGGGGTTACGTGGTCCTCGCACCGAACCTGCTCTACCGCGCCGGGCGCGCGCCGCTGTTCGACCTGTCGGGGCTGTCCGACCCAGAGCAGCGCGGCCGGATCTTCGAGCAGGTCAAGCCGTTGATCATGAAACTGGACGACGAGACCATCACCCGCGACACCCGGGCGTACCTCGACTTCCTCGGCGTGCAGGAGGGCGTTGCGCCGGGCCGGGTGGCGATTGTCGGGTACTGCATGGGCGGCACCAACGCGGTCCGCGCGGCGTCGGCGTTCCCCGATCGCATCGGTGCGCTCGCCAGCTTCCACGGTGGGCGGCTGGCCACCGACGCGCCGGACAGCCCGCACCGGCTCGCCGGGCGGATCAGGGCCGAGGCGTACTTCGCGCACGCCGACCAGGACCCGTCGATGAACGCGGAGCAGATCGAGGCGCTGGAACGGGCGCTCGACGCCGCGGGGGTGCGCTACCGATCCGAGATCTACCCCGGGGCGCAGCACGGGTTCACCATGGCCGACACGGCCGCCTACCAGGCAGAAGGCGAGCGCCGGCACTGGGAGAACCTGTTCGCACTGCTCGACCGGGCACCAATCGGCCCGCGATGATCACCCACGCTCAGGACACGCAGAACTCGTTGCCCTCGGGGTCGGCCATGGTGATCCAGGAATGCGGGCCCTGCCGGCCCCGGTGCAGGAACGTGGCGCCCCGCGCCAGCAGCCGCTCGTGCTCGGCCTCGGACTGCTCCGGGCCCACCCGCACGTCGAGGTGGACGCGGTTCTTCACCGACTTGGACTCCGGAACGCGCTGAAACAGCACCCGCCGCGGGCGGCCGCCGGGCGGTGCCTCGGGATGCAGGATCGCCGCGCCGTCACGCCACACCAGCACCCCCTTGTGCGTGGTGGTGTCGGCCTCGGTGGCGAAGCCCTTGGCGACGATGTCCTTGATGAAGGCCTCGTCGGACGGCTCCACCTGCCAGCCCAGCGTCTCGGCCCACCAGTCGGCCAGCGGGTGCGGGTCGGCGCAGTCGATGACCACCTGAAAGTCGTATGCCATGCCCCGCACGCTAACCGGGGCCACCGACAGTTTCAGCGCGGTTCGCCGTCCAGCAGTCCGGGGAAGTACCGGTTCAGCCCGACGACGTCGAACACCTGGCGTACCTCGGTGACCTGGCCGTCCGCCAGCGTCAGGAACTCGGCGAAGCGGACCGTGCCGAACATGGTCGCGCAGTCGTAGACGTGGGTGGCCGCGGCGCCCGTGCACACCCGGGAGACGACCGTGACCTCGGTGGCGAAGACGGCGATCCAATGCAGCGTCTGCACCAGTTCCTCGTCGTCCACGGGCAGGTCGAGATTCCACTCGACCTCCACGTCCGGGGCGAGCAGCCGGCGCATCGCGTGCCGGTCGCCGTCGATCCACGACTGTGCGTAGCCGCGGGCGACGTCCTCCTCCGCGTGCCCGCAAGCCACGGCGGCCACCTGAGGGATGGGTGCCGCCGGGCGACCCGCCGGATGAGATTCGAGCCATCGGGGGCGGACCGGCGCCGGACCGTGGCCGAGCGTCGACGGCCGGGCCTCCGGTGCGGGCTCGGAGGCCGTGGGGAGGCCCAGCAGGGCGGCGGTGGCCTCGGCGGTGCGGCGGGCGGCCAGCCCATCACCGTACGGGTTGCCGACGGTGGCCATCGAGTCCCGGCGTACCCGGCTGTCGAGCAGGCGGGAAGCCTCCATGACGATCCGGCCGGTGTCCGTGCCGACCAGCCGGGCACACCCCGCTTCCAACGACTCGACCCGCTCCGTGGCATCGCGCAGCACGAGCGCGGGCACGCCGAACGACGGCGCCTGTTCCAGGATGCTTCCCGAGTCGGTCAGCACCAGGTACGCCTCGGCGAGCAGGCGGGACCGGTCCGCGTACGACAGCGGACGGGTGACGGTGATCCGTTCGACGCCGTGCAGCGCCGCGTCGACCTGGGCCCGTACGGTCGGGTCAGGGTCGCTGGGCAGCACGACCTCGATGTCGGGGCAGCGGGCGGCCAGGATCCGCACCGCGGCGAGGACCCGGTCCAGTGCGTGCCCCCGCGATTCGTGGCGGTGGACGCTCACGAAGACGAGACGTCGGTCGCCCGACGCGGCTCGGGCCGCCGCCAGCTCCGGATTCTCGAACGGCCGCTCCTGGCCGGCGACCGCGAGCGCCGCGTCCACCGCGGTGTTTCCGGTGACCAGTACGTTGCCGGGGGCGATGTTCTCGTCCAGCAGGTTCATCGCGGCCAGTGGCGTCGGCGCGAGGTGCAGTTCGGCGAGTTGCGCGATGAGGCGGCGGTCCGCTTCCTCGGGGAACAGCGCGTCGAGGTCGGCGGCGCGCAGCCCGGCCTGCAGGTGCACGACCGGGATGCGCCGCTGCGCCGCGGCCAACGCCCCGGCCAGGCTGGTGGTGGTCGCGCCCTGCACGATGACGGCGGCCGGGCGGCGATCGGCCCACAGGTCGTCGAGCTGCCGCACCAGCCGGGTGAGCGGCTCGGTCCACAGCCCGTCGGGCTGCCGGACCGGCTCGGGTTCCGGCGCGGCCTGGATCTCGGGGCCGACGGGCAGGCTGACGTCCACCCCGAGGCCGAAGGCGCCTAGAGTCTGCGCGACCGTCGGGGGGTGGTGACCCGCGGCGACCAGGACCGGGGTCAGGAGCCCGGCGTCGCGCACGGCGGTGGCCACCGGGGCGAGCCGGACGGCCTCGGTCTGGGTGCCGCCGACGAGATGCACCTCAGGCAGCGACATCGTGCCCTCTTTCCGGGGCGGCGGGGGAGAGATTCAGGCGGCCTGCCCGAGGGCCCCGCTGCCCATCACGGTTCGTGACGGCCCTCGACGGGGCCAAGCTGCGGTCATTGATGTACGGACCGTAGGCTGCTACTCAGCGTCAAACAAGTGTGGTTACCCGACTGCTGGCACGGACGCGCCATTCGGCCCATCCCAGACCCCTCAGGCGCGACGGTACGCCAGGAATCGGGTAAGCCGGACCTTTCTCTCTGTCATTACTCGGGGCATCAACGTGACGATCCGTAGTCCCCGCCGCCCAAAAATGTCGGACTGATCATGAGTGCGTAGCGTGGTATGTCCCGGACTGCGCGGGGTGGGTACGCTCTGCCCCGTGCTAGGGGGACGAATGGACAAGCGGCTGCAGGGCTCGGCGGGTCAGGCCGGCGGCGGATTCCGGCTGCCGGGCGGCCGGCGGTCCTGGCTGATCGGCGGCGGCACCGCGGTCGTCCTAGTCGCCGGCGTGCTGACCTGGGTGATGTGGCCCGACGAGCGGCCCGCGCCGCGCCCCCGGGAGTACACCGGAGCCACCGCCTGTCTGCTGGCTCCCGCGGGCGGGATCGCGGACAAGCAGGCCGCGCCGGTGTGGGCAGGCATGCAACAGGCTTCGCTCGCCACTCACGGCAAGGTGCAGTACCTGTCGGTCGACGGGCCGCAGACCGGCGAGAACGCGGCCACATACCTGGCGACCCTGATCAGCGGCAAGTGCGATGTGGTGCTCACGGTGGGCAAGGCGCCGAATGCCGCGGTGGACGCCTCTGCCAAGGCCAATCAGAACGTCCAATTTGTTCTGATCGGATCGGGCAGAACCCAACCCAACGTGTCCGTCATCGCCGACCCGCAGTCCGCACAGATCACCGAACGCGTACGCGCCACGGTCGCCGACGCCCTGGTGGCGGACGCCGACTGACCAAGGAGGGCTGGTCAGCTGTGAACGAAGGCGGCCTCGTTGTTCCTGCGCCGATGACGATTGCTGAAGCGCAGCAGGTTCAGCATGACCTCCGGCTGCGGGTGGATCTGACGACCAGGCTGACGGCGCCGGCGGGGACCGTCGCCGGAGTCGATGTCTCGTACGAATCCGGCACGCGTCGAGTGGCAGCGGCTGCCGTGCTGCTCTCCCTGCCCGACCTTGAGGTGGTGGAGTCCGCGCTCGCCTTTGGTGAGGTGAATTTCCCTTACGTCCCAGGACTCCTGGCGTTCCGTGAGATCCCCTTCATCCTGGACGCCCTTGGGCGATTGACGAGGCGGCCCGACGTGTTGATCTGCGACGGGTACGGAGTCGCGCATCCGATGAGGTTCGGGCTGGCCTGCCATGTGGGGGTATTGACGGATATTCCTACGTTCGGGGTTGCAAAGACTGCCTTCACGTCGACATTTGCTGACCCGGATGACCCCAGGGGTTCCTGGTCACCTCTGGTCGACGACGGCGAAACGGTGGGCCGTGCCCTGCGTACCCAGACCGCGGTGAAACCCGTATTCGTGTCCGTCGGGCATCGGATCGGCCTCGACGAGGCATCCGAACTGACGCTCGGTCTCGCTCCGAAGTATCGGATTCCCGAGGTGATTCGGCAGGCCGATCATCTCTCCCGCCAAGCGCTGCGAAAGTAGGTGTCCGCCCAGTCGCGCCGTCAGTCGAGCGGTGAATCGCGCAGCAGAGTGGGATTGTCCCGGATCAGGGCGGCGAGACGCTTCGCGGCCTGTTCGGTCTCTTCCGGCTTCACCTTCAGCGGGACAGGCTCCGGCATCGGCTGCGGTGCCGGCTCAGCCCTGGGGGTCCCGTACTCCTGGGGTGTGGCGGCGGCCCAGCCGCCGTCCGGCCGGGATCCGGGCGCCGGCTCGTCGATCGGCTCACCGACCGCGATGTCGAAGTCGGGTGACGCCGCCTCGGCGGCCCGGGTGGCCACAGTGTGATCCGCGCTGACCTGGACGACCCCGTCCTCGACCGCGAAGTGCAGCAGCACCGGGTCGCCGGCGCCCTCCACGCCCACGGTCACCGCGAGTGCCGGATTGCGGCCCACGACCGCGGCGATCGCCTCGACCAGCTCCGTCACCGCGGGCGGAGTCGCCTCCCCCGCGGCGCGGCGGCGCAGCTCATCGCGGCGCGCCAGCTTGTCCAGCGCGTCGTCCAGTCCGCCCCGCATGCCCCTGTCCTCCCGTCAGGTTGTCGCCTTGTACAACTCTGCACGCTCAACCACCGCGGTGGAACCCGGTCGGGCCGAACGTCCGGCGCAACCTTACGTCGACTTCATTTTCAGGGCTCGATCGAGGGCACGATCAAGCACCACGAGAAGGGCATCCCGGACGGAGCCGCGGAAGCGTGCATCGAAGGACAGAACGGGAACTTCTTCCGGTACGGCGAGCGCCCAGCGCACCTCGTCGAGGCTGTAGCTGAGCTGTCCGTTGAACGTGTTGACCCCGACCACGAACGGCATCCCGGCCCGCTCGAAGTAGTCCACCGCCGGGTAGCAGTCGTCGATCCGGTTCGTGTCGACCACGACGAGCGCGCCCAGGGCGCCGCGGATCAGGTCGTCCCACATGAACGCGAAGCGCGACTGGCCGGGCGTGCCGAACAGGTACAGCTTCAGCGTGTCGTCGATCGTCACGCACCCGAAGTCCATGGCGACCGTGGTGCTGGTCTTCGCGGTCTCCGGGTTCGGGTTGTCGACGCCGACCGACTCCATGGTCATCTCGGCCTCGGTGCGCAGCGGCGCGATCTCGGAGATGGCGCCCACGGTCGTCGTTTTGCCGACGCCGAAGCCGCCGGCAATGACGATCTTGACGGGTACGGGCGCGGCGCCCGGCTTGCGCCCGCTCGGCACGCTGGCGGTACCGACGACGCGGTCAGAGGGCTCGAAGTCCACGGATCACTCGCATGATGGTTTCGGGGTTGGGGAACTCGTCGTCGAGCACGTGGACGTCCAGGTAGCCGGCCGCGTGCAGGTCGCTGACAAGGATGCGGGTCACGCCCAGGTGCAGCCGCAGCCGCGCGGAGATCTCCGCGACGGACAGCGACTCCTGGCAGAGGCCGACGATGGCCCGCTGCTCGGGGGAGAGCCGTTCGGGCACCACTCCGGGGCGGAGGGTGACCTGCGTTTCCATCCCGATGGCGGGGTCGGCTGCGGACACCCGCCCCGAAGTGATGACGAACGGCCGCAATGCGGTCGTCTGCTCACCCGGTGGGGTGGCCGGGGCCGGGGCCGGTGCGAAGTACTCGTCCGCCGGCCGCTGGTGTGGGGCGCCCGACTGCAGGAACGGCCGAACCCCGGTTGCCACGCGGGGTACCGGGTCGTCGGAGCCGGGCGCGGTCGTCATTGCTGGACGGCGTTCTTCAATTCGGCGATGAGACGGGGGCTGAGCGCACCGCCGGCGCGGGTGGCGAACAGCGTCATCTCGTACGCGAGGGTGCCGAGGTTCGCGCTGCGGTCGGCGACGACACCGAGCACCGAACCCGCGCTGATGGCGGTGACGAGCAGGTACCCGTCGGCCATGTCGATGATGACCCGGTTCAGGCTGCCCAGCGCGTACCAGCTGGCGGCGCCGCCGGCGAGGCTGGTCAGGCCGGAGACGACCGCGGCGAGCCGTTCCGCGTTCGGCCGGTCCTTGATGTTCGACATGGCCATGAGCAGGCCGTCCGAGGAGACGGCGATGGCTTCGCGGACCCCCGCGGTCCCGGAGGTGAAGGAGTCCAGCAGCCAGTTGAACGTCTTCGCCTCGGCGCTCAGGTGCGCGTGCGCGAAGTCGCGTCCGTTGCCGGTATCCGTGGAGTAGGGGGAAGTCATCGCGGTTGTCCCTCGTGTTGTGGCTGGGTTGCATTCAGTGCGGATGAGACGCCGTGCTCGAACTGTTCGATCAGAGCCCGGGCAGCCTCGGGGTCGAGAGGCTGGACCGGTGACGCCGTTGGGGTCTGGTTCCGCGGGCCGGTGTCCGGCAGCGAGGCACCGGGCACGCGCCGGGCGAGCGGCGGATGGCCGGTCGAGGCGGGCGCCGGGGGCGGCGGATCGGCCTGCGGCATCGGCCGGCTGAACGTCGGCGCGGCGACGTCGCTCTGGGGGGCGGGCCCGCCGAACGTCGGCGGGATGTCGGCCTGCGGCGTGGGCCGGCTCAGCGGCGGTGCGGCGACGTCGGCCTCGATCGCGTCCCACTGGGCGCGGGACACGCCGGCCTCGAACGCCGCGAACGCATCCCGGGCTGCAAGCGCATCGTCCGAGGTGGGCGGCGCGCTGCGGGGCGCGGGTCCGGTTTCGGTCGGCATGTGCGTGCCGGGGACCCGGCGGCGCAGCGGAGCGGATCCGCCGGCGCGCGGGTGGTCCGGGATCGGGTCCGGGCTCGGCGGTGCGGCACTCGGGGCGGGTGCCTGCGGCGGTCCGGCCAGCGCGTACGGCGACGGGCCGCCGAAGCCGGACGACGACGGACCCGCCAGGGCCTGCGGCGCCGGCAGTTCCGGCTGGCGCTGCATCGGCAGCACCATCTCCGTCTGGGCGGGCTGGACGAGCCGGCCCTCCAGCTCGGGCAGCGTGGCGGGATGGCGACCCGCGATCGGGACACCCATGTCGTACGAGCGCCGCGGCTGCACGTCGGGCACGGGCTCAGCGTCGTACACGGTGTCGTCGGCGTACGGACTGGCCTCGATTGCGGCCGGCCCGGCCATGACGGCGAACGCGTTCCAGGTCAGCGACGCCTCGAGGGTCTGTGTGGCCCGGTCCAGCACCTTCGGGTCGAAGGGCTGGGTGCTGCCCGGCGCGTGCCGGGCGGAGGCACCTGCGATCAGCGGCGACAGCTCCGTGGTCTGATGGCCGACCGACGCGTGGATCGGGGCGGCCGGAACCGCCTCCGCGTGCGCGATCAGGTGCTCGGGCTGCAGGTCCAGCCACGCCGTGACACCGCCGTTGGGCGTCTCGGTGAGGGTCACCTCGATGCCGTGCCGACGGGCGAGTCGGCCGACCACGAACAGGCCGAGCACCTCGGTGGGGGCGAGGTCGAGACGTTCGCGGCGGGTCAGCCGCGCGTTCTCCTCGGTCATGCGCTCCGGGGACAGACCCAGGCCGTGGTCGATGATGGCCAGCCGCGCGCCGCCGCGCAGTTCGGTCGCGGTGGCGGTGACCCGCGTGTGCGGCGGTGAGAAGGACGTCGAGTTCTCCATCAGCTCGGCCAGCATCAGGGTCAGGTCGGCCACGAGCGACGGCACGACCACGATCTCCTCGGGCACTTCGAGGTCGACGCGGGTGTAGTCCTCGATCTCACCGAGGGCCAGCCGGACGACGTCGGACAGGGCCAGCGGGGCCATGTGTTCGTCGGCGCCGGCGCCACCGGACAGCACGACCAGCGAGCTCGCGTTCCGGCGCAGACGGCTGGACAGGTGGTCGAGCCGGTACAGCTCGCGCAGGCGCTCGCTGTCGGCTTCGCGCCGCTCCAGGCTGTCGATCAGCGCGAGCTGGCGGCCCACCAGGTTCTGCGTACGGCGGCCGACGTGGCCGAACATCTGCGCCACGTTGCGGCGGCCGACCGCCTGCCGTTCGACCAGCCGCGCCGCGGTGGTCTGCACCCGGTCGAACGCGCGGGCCAGGTCGCCGATCTCGTCGCGGCCCGCCACGTCCACCTCGTCGAGATGGATGGACCGGACGTGGTCGGTGTCGTCGTCGGCGACGCGGAGCAGTTCGGCCTCGGCCTCGCGGGCGACCCGCTCGGCCGATGCGGTCAGGTGGCTCAGCGGCCGGGCAACCGCGCGGGCCATGAGGATGCTCAGGCCCACCACCAGCACCAGCATGATCAGCGAGCCGCCACCGACGGAGTACGCGGTCCGGATCGCGTCCTGACGCGTACTGGTCACCGCGGTGGTCACGTCGGCCGCGATCCGCTTCTCCAGGAAGCCACCGACGACGGCGATGGAGCGCAGCGACGGGAACAGGCTCTTGATGTTGAGTGACTTGGCCGCGGTGAGCGGGTCCGTGGTGCCGTACTGGAAGAACACCGGGCCCAGGCGGGTGACGAATGCTTCACGGGCGCCGATGTACAGCTTGTACTGCGCGGGCGTGAAGTACGGCTGGGAGCCCGCGAAGACCTGCTGCAGCTGGACGAACGCCACGGCGAACTTGCCGAGCGCCGGCTGCTGCTGGGTGATCACCGCCGCGGTCAGGTAGCCGGCGATCTGGCTGATCAGTTCGTCCGTACGCAGCGCCTGGTCCAGCGCGAAGACCTGGCGGCCGGTCGCCGTGGTCAGGTCCGCCTTCTGCGTCAGCGCGAGCTGCTGGAAGACCGCCTGGATGACGGTCGTGTACTCGGAGACGATCACGTCCGGCTGGATCGCCCGGTTGCGGACGTTGAGCCGGGTGTTGTCGAGCTTCGACAGGTTCGCGATGGCGCGCCGCAGCCCGGGCGAGAGCGTCCGGCCCAGGCGGTGCAGCTGCTGCACCCGGTCCTTCGCCTTGGCGGTCTGCACGGACAGCTCGGGCAGCGGGACGAGCCCGAAGAAGTAGCCCACCGACAGCAGGCGCTCCTCCTGCAGCTCCTGCACGGCGGTGCCGACGTCCGTGGCGAGGGCGACCACGTCGGCGGTCTGCTGCGCGTCGCCGGCCACGTTGATGCGGTCCGCGATGATGGGCACGCTGAGCCCGACGACGCCGAGCAGCGGTACGAGGATGAGCAGGGCCAGCTTGCCCCGCATACGCAGGCTACCGAAGAACACCGGACCGCTCCCGCTGCGTCGGGGCGTCGCCATAGGCCGGCGCCTGGTTCAGGTAGCTGTAGCCCTGCTCCGGTGCGGAACGGCCCGCGCCGCGTGCGGTGTCCGTACCGATCGGGGCGGGGGTGCCGGCGCGCCGGCCGCGGCGGCCGGTGAGCTGGAAGACGCTGGCCACGAGGGTGAGCAGCAGCAGTGCGCCGCCGGCGGTCAGGATGCCGGCGTTGCGCAGGTCGGCGGCGTCGAGCCGGTCGTCCAGCAGGTTGGTGGTCTCCCGGGCGACGACCCCGGAGAGGCCGGACAGGGAGCTCTGCAGTTGCGCCTGCGCGGTCGCCATCGTGGCCGGGTTCGGCGCCCCGCCGGGGTTCGCGCCGCGGGTCAGGGCCTCGACTCCGCGCCGGAACTGGTCGAGCGTGGTCACCAGGTTGCCGCTGAGTGTCTTGCTGTTGGTGTTGTCGACCGCGGCCTGCAGGTTGTCCGTGAGGTTGTCGACGGCGGCGTTGACGAACTCCACCGACGCCCCGAACTGCGGGCTGAGCAGCGCCTTACGGGCGGGGTCGGCCGCGGCGACGAGCAGCGCCAGGTCGCCCATGCGGCTCACCTGCACGACCGTGTTGGGCAGGTCGAGCGCGAGGGCGTGCTGCAGGTGCGACACGTCGTTGTCCGGGTCGCGCAGCAGGCCGGACTCGTTCTGTACGGCCGTGTACAGCGCCAGGGCGAGGTCGCTGACCTCGACGTGGGCCTGGTAGATCGCTTCGGCGTCGCCCTTGACGGTCTTGAACTTGCCGATCTTGTCGCGCAGGGCCGTCCAGCGTTCCCGGGTGCCGAGCTCTGCGCCGAGGCGCGCGTCCACCGCGGAGACGTTGGTCACGGCGGTGGTCAGGGAGCCGGGCGGGGCCGCCACGCCCTGCAGGGCGGACGACTCGGCCTCGGCGAGGCCGCTGACCAGTGGTGCCAGGGCGGCCAGGTACTCGACACCCTGGCGTTCCCGCTGGGTGTTGTCCCGCCGGTCCTGGTTGTCGTTCCAGACCCACGCGAACAGGCAGCCCGCAGGCACCAGTATCAAAACCGTCAAAACAGCCGCCACGACGGATCGCATGTGGGAGGGCCGGTGATTCACCGTGACTGACATTGCCTTCGTCCTTCGCCAAGCTGACGCCGGCGACCGTGTGATGGCTACTTTCCGTAGCCGTACGGGCGCACCGATCCGGGTGAATCTATCCGAGAAACAATCATGAGGCCCCTTTCCAAGGGTCAGAGTTGAGTCGTCTGATCGGGGGATACGCCGCGGGCACCGGGTGCCTGTAGCGGACCACCGGCACGGCCGAAGGGTGTGAAGGTGCTGGATACGGGCGGGGTGTGCCAGCACGGGACAGAGCTGGGAGAAATACGTCCGACAATGCGCAGGGATTCCAATGTGGAGTAGAGTATTTCGGTCGTCCATAGTTACCGTTAGGTAGCCCGGCCGATACGCTCAGTAGCGAGATTGCCCTGCGTGTGCGGATGATTACCGGATTCCCCCTCGCGTTCTCCCGAATTGTGGGACGAACGGTGAGACGGGACCCGTGGACGAACCCGCGTCGACCGGCCGGGGTGGCCCCACGGCCCGGAAGACGGGACAGGCCCGGCCCGGGACGCGTGTCCGAGCCGGGCCCGTCAGGAAGACCCCGTCAGATCCGGGCGAGCGCCCGGCGGAACGGGTCCAGACCCAGCGAGCCGAGATTCAGCGCATCCCGGTGGAAGGCACGCAGGTCGAAATCGGCGCCCTTGCGGGCCTTCGCCTCGTCCCGGGCCTGCATCCAGATCCGCTCGCCCACCTTGTACGACGGCGCCTGCCCGGGCCAGCCCAGGTAACGCTTCCACTCGAAGCGGAGCACCTCGTCCTCCATCCGGCAGTGCGCGCGCAGGAACTCCCAGCCCAGCTCCGGCGTCCAGCGCTCGCCGGGGTGGAAGCCGAACGGGTTGTCCCGCGGGATCTCCAGCTCCAGGTGCATGCCGATGTCCACGATGACCCGGGTGGCGCGCAACGCCTGGCCGTCCAGCATGCCGAGCCGGTCGCCCGGGTCGGCGAGATACCCCAGTTCGTCCATCAGGCGCTCCGCGTACAGGGCCCAGCCCTCGCCGTGGCCGGAACACCAGCACAGCAGGCGCCGCCACCGGTTGAGCAGCTCGGCGCGTACCTGTGTCTGGGCGACCTGCAGGTGATGTCCGGGCACGCCCTCGTGGTAGACCGTCGTCACCTCACGCCAGGTGGAGAACTCCGTCATGCCCTCCGGCACGGCCCACCACATCCGGCCCGGGCGGCTGAAGTCCTCGCTCGGCCCGGTGTAGTAGATGGCCCCGTCGCTGGTCGGGGCGAGGCAGCACTCGATGCGCCGGACCTGCTCCGGGATGTCGAAATGGGTGCCGTGCAGCTCGGAGATCGCCTTGTCCGCCAGTGCCTGCATCCAGTCGCGGAACGCTTCCTTGCCCGGGATGCGGCGCGCCGGGTCGGCGTCGAGCTTCGTGACGGCGTCGTCGATGCTCGCCCCGGGGCCGGCGATCTCCGCCGACACCGCCCGCATCTCCTGCTCCAGCCGGTGCAGTTCCTCGAAACCCCAGGCGTACGTCTCGTGCTGGTCCACCTTGGCGCCGAGGAAGTACTGCGACGCCCGCTCGTACCGCTCCTGGCCGGCGGCCTCGCGGTCCCGCCCGTGCGACGCCAGATCCCGGCGTAGGAACTCGGCGAAGCCCGCGGTCGCCGCGGTCGCCGCCGCCGCGTTGCGCTGCAGCTCGGCATCCAGCGCGCCGGTCGCGGACAACCGGCCCGCCAGGCCGTGGAAGAAGTCGTCGCGGTCCGGGTCGGTCCACGTGTCGATCTGGTCGGCCACCGCGAGCATCTGGGCGCGCGCGCTGACGTTGCCCCTGGCGACCTCCTCCAGCAGGGTGCGCTGATACTGCTCCACCGCACCGGGCACCTCGCCCAGGCGGGCCGCGATGTTGGCGACCGCCTCCTCGCCCTCGGTCGGCATGAGGTCGAAGACCTGGCGGATGCTGTGGATGCCGCTCGAGATGACGCTCAGGTCGCTGGTGGTGTCGCCGGCGTCGTACCGGGTCAGATCGAGCCCGAGGCGCTCCTGCATGGCCTCCTTCGCGACCGCCTCCGCCTCGGACGCGGGCGCGAGTGGCTCCAGCTCGGCGAGCGTGCGCCGGGTGAGGTCGGCGACCGCCGCATACCCGTCGGGGGAGAAGTCGTCGAGGCGGTCGTCCTGGCCGGCGATGCCGGCCCAGGTCGAGCCGATCGGGTTGAGCGGCGCCCATGCGGCGACGTAACGGTTGGCGAGGTCATCAATCTGTCCCACGCCGCCGACCCTACGGGACGGTAGCGACCGAGCGCCTCCTCAATCGCCGCCGTGTCCCGCTGTCCAGGCGAGCAACGTTTCCGCGGGCCACGTGTTGACCACCCGGTCGGTGGGCACCGCGCACAGGGCCGCCCGTTCGCATCCGACATGCAGCCAGTCGAGCTGGCCGGGCGCGTGCGCGTCCGTGTCGATCGTGAACAGGCAACCCGCTTCCACCGCCACCCGCAGCATCCGCTTCGGCGGATCGAGCCGGTCCGGCCGTGAATTGATCTCCACGGCCTTGCCGTGCTCGACGCACGCGGACAACACCTTGTCGAGGTCGAAGTCGCTGGGCGGGCGGGTCCGCCCCGCCCGGTGACCCCGGTCGCCCGCACCGGCCGCGGCCACCTTGCGGCCGGTCATGTGCCCGAGTACGTCCAGATGCGGGTTCGCGATCGCGGTGAGCATCCGATGCGTCATCCGCGACGCGTCGTCACGCAGGCCGCTGTGCACCGAGCCGACCACGACGTCGAGCCGGGCCAGCAACTCGACCTCCTGATCGAGGGAGCCGTCCGCCAGGATGTCGACCTCGATTCCGGTCAGGATCCGGAAACCGTCCGGCAGCGCCTCGTTGAGCGCGGCCACGTGGTCGAGCTGACGGCGCAGCCGCTGCGGGGTCAGGCCGCGGGCCACGGTGAGGCGGGGCGAGTGATCCGTGAGCACCATGTACTCGTGTCCCAGTTCGACCGCCGCCAGCGCCATCTCCTCGATCGGGGAGCCGCCGTCGGACCAGTCGGAATGGACGTGACAGTCGCCCCGCAGCGCCGCACGCAGTGCCGCCGCCGCGTCCGGCAGGTCGGTGCCCTCGGTCGCGGTCAGCCGGCGCAGGTAGACCGGCTCCTCGCCGGACAGCGACTCGGCGACGCAGCGTGCGGTCACGTCGCCGACCCCGGACAGCTCGGAGAGCGTGCCGGCCTCCACCCGGGCCTGCACCTCGTCACCGGACAGCGCGGCGACGGTTGTGGCCGCGGACCGGAACGCGCGCACCCGGTACGTGGCCTCGTTGGCCCGTTCCAGCAGGAACGCGATCCGGCGCAGATCGGCAACGGGATCGCGGGCGCTCATTCGACCCACGCTAGTGCACGCGGGGCGTACCGGGCGGCCCGCTAGCGTTGCCGCCATGCGAACGATCGACTGGGTTACCGACCCCGACCGGCCGGGGCGCGAGGGCCGGATCGAACTCATCGACCAGACGGCGCTGCCGGGCGAGCTGCGGGTGCTGCGGATCGCCGCGGTGACCGACCTCGTCGCGGCCATCCGGTCGCTGGCGGTGCGCGGGGCGCCCGCACTGGGGGTGGCCGGGGCGTTCGGGGTCGCGCTGGCCGCGCGGCAGTTCGCGGACGACCCGGCCGGGCTGGCGGCGGCCGTTCACGAGATCGAGACCGCTCGCCCCACCGCGGTCAACCTGGCCCGCGGCACCCGGCGGGCCGCGGAGCTGCTGTCCTCCGGCCCGGACGCGGTGCTGCGCGAGGCGTACGCCGTACGGGACGAGGAGATCGCGTCGTCCGAGGCGATGGCGCTGCGCGGCGCGGACCTGATCAGCGAACTGTGCGGACCGCGCCCGCGCCTGCTGACCCACTGCAACACCGGCGGCCTCTGCACGGTCACCGTCGGCACGGCGCTGGGGGTGATCGGCGAGCTGCACCGGCGCGGGGCGCTGGCCGGGGTGATCGCCAGCGAGACCCGCCCGCTGCTGCAGGGGGCGCGGCTCACCGCGTGGGAACTGACGCAGTGGGGCGTCGACTTCCGTGTCGCGGTCGACTCGGCGGGCCCGTTCCTCATGGCGCGTGGCGAGGTCCAGGCGGTGATCCTGGGCGCGGACCGGATCTGCGCGAACGGCGACGTCATCAACAAGATCGGGACGTACGCCCACGCGCTCGGCGCGCACCGGGCCGGATTGCCGTTCGTCGTCGTGGCACCGGAGTCCACGGTGGATCTGGACACCCTCGACGGCGCCGCGGTGGAGATCGAGGACCGGGGCGCAGCCGAGGTGACCGCACTGTCCTCGCCCGTGAATCCGGCCGCCTCCGTGAATCCGGCCGCCTCCGTGGGCCCGGCTGCCGCGGTGAACCCGGCCTTCGACGTCACACCGCACGACCTGGTCACCGCGATCGTCACGGAGCGGCGAGTGATCCGCCTGGACCGCGGCGAGAAGCCGTAGGCCACGGACGCATGATCAGGAGGGCGGCTGCCAGGGCTTGAGCCACTTCGTCTCGGGCCAGCCCTCGGCCGCCGCCATCAACGGGTACGCGGTGGCGCCGTCGACGCTCTCCCGCACGATGTCGGCGTGCCCGGCGTGCCGCGCAGTCTCCTGGATCAGGTGCAGCAGCACCCACCGCATGGTGAACGTGTCGAGATCCTTGCGGTTCCACGGCACCGAGCGGTCGACCGGCACGGAGTAGTCGAGGTCCCCGATCTCCCGCACGGTCTGCTCGGTGTGCGCGGCGGCCCGGTCGTAACGGGCGAACACGTCGTCGATCGTCTCGCCGTCGGCGAGCTGAAAATCCGCCGCATACTGCTGGAAGTCCATCGGGCGCGGCTCCTTGCGCATCGTGGCGAGCCAGCCCTCCTCGGTGGAGGCGCAATGCTTGACGAGGCCGCCCACGGTCAGCGTGCTCGCGCTGGGGGCGGCACGCAGCTGCTCGTCCGTGAGGCCGAACGCGGTGAGTTTCAGGACGTAGCGCATCTGGGCGAGATACGCGAGCAGGCCCTCCTGCTCCGTGGTGATCGGACCGACCTGACCGGGCATGTCACGACTCCTTCGGCTCGGCGCCGCGGTCGACTCCGGGTCGACCCGTTGTTCGGCGCGGTCCAGCCTAGGTGCGACCCCCGACAGTTTCCGGCCGTACGGCGTGCACCACCCGGCGCCCGTCGTCCACCCCGGTCACCCAGCCCCCGGCGCGGCCGAGATCCAGCAGCGCGTCGACCTGCCAGGGCAGCTCGACCGCCGTACCGGCGGCCGCCGGCCAGGCCGCGCGGGCGGCGCTGGACGGGGCGAGCAGCGGGCGCAGCGCGCCGGTGGGGTCCGGCCCGTCGAGGGCCGCCCGCAGGTCGGTCAGGGTCTTGAGGACGCCGTCGAGCGCGGGACCGACAGCGGCGGCGTTGCCCCCGCACATGGCCGCGATGAGTTCCGGCCGGGTCGCCGCCACGCGGGTGCCGTCCCGGAACGAGCCGGCGGCCAGCGCCGCGGCGAGCGGATCGTCCGCGACCGCGGTGGTGAGCGCCGCGGCCAGCAGGTGTGGCACGTGGCTGGCGGCGGCGACCGCCCGGTCGTGCTCCGCGGCGGTGGCCGGCACCGCACGGGCGCCCAGGCTCGTGACGAGCCGGGCCATGGCGAGCCAGCCGGGCAGCGCGGTCTCCTGCGGTTCGAGGCAGAGCACCCAGGCGCAGCCCGCGAACAGGCCCGGGTCGGCGGCGGCGAAGCCGGAGGTCTCCTTGCCGGCCATGGGATGTCCGCCGACGTAGGCCGGGACGCGCAGGTGCTGCCGGACCAGCTCTCGGACCGGTCCCTTGACCGAGGTCACGTCCGTGACCATGCCGTCGAACCCGGCCAGCTCAGCCAGGACGCCGGGCAGGGCGGGCAACGGCACCGCGAGCACGATCAGCTCGGCCTGCCCGACCACGTCCCGCAGCCGGCCCGCCACCTGCCAGCGCGCCTGCTGCGGAGCCCGTGCCGCGGCGGTACGCGCCGTGCCGCGGGTGGCCGGGTCGGCGTCGAAGCCGAGCACGCGGTGCCCGGCGGCGGCCAGCGCCTGCGCCAGCGACCCGCCGATGAGCCCGAGCCCGATCACCGCGACGTCCACGCGGGTGACTCTCCCACATCGGCGGATGGGTAGGCCGTACGGCCAGGGGCGCATCCACCGAAATCAGTGCCGGATTAATCCGTTTCGTCACTACCTAACCCCGATCCATCCAATCGTACATATAGGCGAGAATCATCCGGTTACGGTGTGTGGGTGACTTACAGGGACAAATTTCTCAGACGGCTGGCCGCGGTCGCGGCGGTCGGCGCAGTCCTCGCGGTCGCGGGGACCCCGGCCGAGGCGATCTCCTCCGATTCCGATCCCGTACCCAGCTTCAACGGGACGGTGTGGGCTCTGGCCTACTCGGGCAACACGCTCTACGTCGGCGGGGACTTCACCGCCGCGGTGGTCAGGGGCAAGACGATCACCCGTAACCGCCTCGCCGCGGTGAACGCCTCCACCGGCGCGCTCCTGTCGTGGGCGCCGGCCGCCAACGGCCGGGTCAAGGCCATCGCGGTGAGCGGGTCCAGCGTCTACGTCGCCGGCAACTTCAGCACGATCAGCGGGCAGAAGCGGGACAGCCTCGCCCGGATCGACGGCTCCAGTGGCGCGGTGTCGTCCACGTTCAAACACAGCATCAGCGGATCCCCGTACGCGGCCGCGGCCGCCAACGGCCGGCTCTACCTGGGCGGCACGTTCAGTGCGGTCGACGGGCAGTCGCGCGGGCGGCTCGCCGCGTTCAACCTGACCACCGGCGCCCTCGACGCCGGATGGCGGCCCAACGTCGACGACCAGGTCGAGGCGATCACCGCGGCGGGCACCCGGGTCTATGTGGGCGGCCGGTTCCACCGGGTCAACGGCGCCACCGGGTACGACCGGCTGGTCGCGCTCGACCCGACCAGCGCGAGCATCGTGACCGGGTTCAGGCCGCACCCGCCGGTCATCACGTACGGGATCGCGGTCAGCTCGACCGGAGTCTTCACCGCACACGGCGGGCAGGGCGGGACGGTGAACGCGTACACCACCAGCGGCGCGAAACGCTGGACCGCCACGTTCGACGGCGACGGGCAGGCCGTCGTGCTCCTGGGCGGCGCGGTCTACGTCGGCGGCCACTTCGACCACGCCTGCCGGACCTCGCGCACCGGGCCCCAGGGAACGTGTCTGGACGGCTCGATGGACCGGATCAAGCTGGCCGCGCTGTCCCCGTCCGACGGTCACCTGCTGGCCTGGACCGCGAACGCCAACGGCATCGAAGGGGTGCTCACCATGGCGGGCAGCGCCGGCCTCGGCGCGCTCGCCGCCGGCGGCGCCTTCACCACGATCAACGGGGCCAACCAGAAGCGCCTCGCGCAGTTCGGCTGACCTGAGCTTTCCTGGCGGGGCCGCATCCCCGGGCGAGGATGCGGCCCCCTACACGTCAGGCCGAGCAGTGGTGCTTCTTGTTCCAGGCCGTGACAGCGGCGACCGGGCTCTTCTGGCCCTTCTTGCGCCACGAGGTGAGGTACGTGGCAGGCCACACCACCCCGCGCCGGACCTTCCAGTCGCCCTTGCCGGCGCACGGCGGCGAGATGCCGTAGTGCAGGTGGCAGACCCCGCTGGAATTGCCCGTCTTGCCGACCTTGCCGAGCTGCTGGCCCGCCTTGACGCGCACCCCCGCGCGGATGCCCGGCAGCACCGAGCTCAGGTGCGAGCCGTAGTAGCGCACGCCGTCGTCGCCGCGGATCGACACGAACAGGCCGCCGTTGTACGGGCCGTCGGGGGAGCCCTTCACGTACCGGTCCTTGAGGCTGATCTCCAGCACGACGCCGCTGGTCGTGGCGACGACCGGCTTGCCGCAGGCCGCGAAGATGTCCGTCGCCGGGTACTTCGCATGGGTCGGGTGGAACGCCACGTTCGACGCGGAGACCGGGAAGACGTACTTGGCCTTCGCCGCCGTGGTGACCTTCGCCGTCGTGGTGGCAGCCGGCTTCGGGGTCGCCGAGGGGGTCGGCGCCGGGCTCGTCGACGGCACCGGATTCGTGGTGACGTCCGCGACGGGGCTCGGCTCAGCCGCCGTCGCGGTGGCCACGGTCGTCGGCTCGACGGCGGCCGGGGCCGCGACGGCCGACCCTCCGACTCCTCCGCCGGAGCCGCATGCGGCGAGTGACAACACGGTGACCAGGGCAAACGTACGGCGTACAAGCATCGCGACATGGTGCCAGACGATCTCTCGCGCCGCTGACCCGTGACTGCTGGCTAGGCTGGTGGAAGTGCCGGAGTGGAGGAGGTGATCATGGCCGAACGGCAGGGCCCCTGGCCCGTACCGGCGGCGCAGTCGCATCCCTCAGGGCTGTTTCCGGGGCTGCCGCCACGGCCGGTCTACCGCGAGCCGCATCCCGTCGCCGCCGGGCCGGTGCTGGCCGGGATCGGCGCGACCGTGCTCTGGTTCGTACTGTTCGGCAGCCTCAGCCGTGACCTGCTCACCTACGCCTGGTGGACCGTGCTCGCCGCGGTCTCGGCCTGGGCCGTCGCCGCCGCGCTCACCGTGCTCGGTGACCGGGGCGTGGCCGTGGGCGTCGCCGTGACCAGCGGGTTCGGACTGTCCATCGCATCGATCTTCGTCGCCGCACGGTGGATCACCACGGGCGACTGGCCGATGTGGTGAGCCTGGCACCGGCGAGCGGCCATCTGACCGGACGTGCACCCACTGTGGCTCTGCGTACTCTCCCTTGACGAACGTCGCCCCGGTCGGCAACCTCGGCTTCATGGCCCACGTACCGCAGCGGCTCGACCCTGATCGTCGCCGTCGCCGGCTCGAACTGTTGGCCGCTCTCGCCGACGCCAAGACGGCACGTGAGAGCGCCCGGCCGGAGCGTCTGCGGGGGGCGCGACTGCGCGACCTGATCGCAGTCCGACGCCGCCTCCCGAACTGAGTTGTTCACCATTCGGGGCGTGGCGCCGTTGCCACGCCGCCGTTGCCGCTACCGTCAGGCGCTGAAGACGAAGTCGCGTGGGGGGAAACGTGTCGACTTTTGCTGCCGCCGTCGCCCGGGGCAAGAACGGTTGGATGGCGTCGGAGCTGGAACTGTCCGGCCTCGCCGACATCGACGAGGTGGCGGACCGCCTGCGTGACGTCGAACCCGACGCCCCGCTGGCGCTGCTGTTCGTCGAGGCCGACGACGAGTATCTGGTGATTCTGCGCCTGGACGAGGGGGAGGATCTGCGGGTGTTCGGGTCCGACTCGGCCTTTGCCGAGGAGTCCCGGATCGGGGCGCTGCTGCTCGGCGACATCGAGGCTCCGGCGTTGGAGATCGACGAGCTGGCCGCGCCCGCCCCGAGCGACGACGACGCCGAGAAGCCCGCGGTCGATCCCGACGCGGATCCGGTGGGCGACGCCGAGCTCTTCTCCGACCTGGGCATCAGCGCGCACAACCTGCTGTCGCTGTGCGGCCTGGAGGGCATGCTGCCCGCTGACGTGACCGCCGAGATCTGCCAGCGGCTGGGCTGCGGCGACGAGGTCGAGGAACTCCGCGAGGCGTGAGTCTTGCTCCTCGTCCGGAGCACGCGGCGTGGATGAGCCGTGCTCTTGAGGTGGCGGCCGCGTCCGGGGCGGACGTACCCGTCGGCGCCGTGGTCTACGACGCCGACGGGCGGGAGCTGGCCGCCGCGGGCAACGAACGTGAGGCGACCGGCGACCCCACCGCGCACGCCGAGATCCTCGCGCTGCGCCGGGCGGCGGCCCGGGGCGGCGAATGGCGCCTGGACGGCTGCACGCTGGTCGTCACGCTGGAGCCCTGCACGATGTGCGCCGGCGCGCTCGTGCTGGCCCGGGTGTCCACCCTGGTCTTCGGCGCCTGGGAGCCGAAGACGGGCGCGGTGGGCTCGCTCTGGGACGTCGTGCGCGACCGCCGCCTCAACCACCGCCCCGACGTGTACGCCGGGGTGCTGGAGCAGGAGTGCGGCGCGTTGATGCGCGACTTCTTCCGGCCCTGAGCCCGTCCGGTCGCGGGTCAGGCGGCCCCGGCGATCGCGGTGTCCAGTCCGATCTGCACCATGTCGGCGAAGCCCTGCTCGCGCTCCGCGGTGGTCATCCGCTCCTCGCGCGTGATGTGGTCGCTGACCGTCAGGATGGTGAGCGCGCGGGCGCCGTACCGGGCTGCGGTGGTGTAGATCGCCGCGGACTCCATCTCCACGGCGAGGACGCCGTACAACGCGAGCTTGTCGTACAGGTCCGGGCGGTCGGAATAGAACGCGTCCGCCGCCATGATCGGGCCCACCCGCAGCGGCACGCCGCGACCCTCGGCCACCTCCGCGGCCGTACGCAGCAACCCGAAGTCGGCGACCGGGGCGTAGTCGACCAGCCCGTCGAACCGGACCCGGTTCATGTTCGAGTCCGTGGCCGACCCGATCGCGGCGACGACGTCACCGAGCTTCAGGCTGTCGACGATCGCTCCGCAGGACCCGATCCGAATCACGGAGCGCACCCCGTACTCGGTGATCAGCTCGTGGGTGTAGATCGACGCCGACGGCATCCCCATGCCGGTGCCCTGGACCGACACGGGCACCCCCCGCCACGTCCCGGTGAAGCCCAGCATCCCGCGGACCTGCGTGTAGCAGACCGGGTCCTTCAGGTACGTCTCGGCGATCCACTTCGCCCGCATCGGATCCCCGGGGAGCAGGACCCGCTCAACGATGTCGCCCGGCTGCGCGCCGATGTGCACACTCATGCCCTTGATCCTGCCAGGCGGCGGCGCGGCCGCTGGGGCTGGCCACCGGAACTGCCGAGGTCACGGCGCACCGGGGCGACCCGGCGGCGCAGTGGGCGGGGGGTCGGGTAACCTACTTCGCGGTGGTGTGTCCGAGCGGCCTAAGGAGCACGCCTCGAAAGCGTGTGAGGGTGCAAGCCCTCCAAGGGTTCAAATCCCTTCACCACCGCCACTGAACAGGTGAAACGCCCGGCATGCTGCCGGGCGTTTCACCGTCTCAAGATCAATCGTCTCAGTTTCCGTCTCAGTTCATCGCCGTACGGGCGCACCGGCCGCGCCGTCGTCGTCCCCCTCCGGGTCGTCCGACGGCGCCCACAGCAGCCCGTGGACGCGCCGGGCAACCTTACGAGCGTAGGGTCGACTGATTCCGGCAAGCCAGATCGTCAACGACCCGTCACCGTGTGAACTGAGTGCCTCCGTCATGGCAACCGCAGCCGCCAGACAGGCGGACGCCCGTCTCAGTTGTCGTCTCGTTCGTCCTCGTTCAGAGGAGTTCGGGGGCACCCGTCTGGCGCCTTCCGCCGCAGGTCATGAACGGACATAGACTGTGCCGTACGGGGGGTGGCAGACCTCGAAAGCGTGTGAGGGTGCAAGCCCTCCAAGGGTTCAAATCCCTTCACCACCGCCATCAGCAGGGCCGACGCCCGGTGACTCCCCGTGAGTTGCCGGGCGTCTCTGCGTTCGGTGCCGGTCTGGGAGGGGTGCTGTGTGGTGAGCGGCGGATTCGGTCTCGTCGTGCGGTTCGGGCTGCGCGATCCGGAGGCTGCGGCGGGCTTCGATGCGCTGGTGGCGCGCACCCTCCCGGAGATCGAACGGCACGAGCCAGGCACCCTGGCGTACATCGTGCATTCCGTGCCGGGCGAGCCCCTGGCTCGGGTCTTCTACGAGCTGTACGCCGACCGCGCCGCCTTTGACGCTCACGAGCAGCAGCCACACGTGACCCACTTCCTGACGGAACGTGAGCAGTTTCTGAGCGACGTGGAGGTCACCTTCCTACAGGCCGTGACCGGCAAAGGCGGGCTTTAGGGCTCCTGACGCTCGATGTGAAACAACTCACAACACGATACGTGTTGAGCACGATTTGACTCTCAGTCACCTCGGCACTGTCTTTTCGGCCGAGGTCCGGCGCGTAGGCGACTCGTACGGTTGCACCCGATTCGCACCCCACCCGCAATCGTGACCGGAGCCTCGATGCAGTCGTTCCATCCCTCCCGCGCACGCCGCGCCGCGGCCATGATCGCCGCCGCGGCGGCCGTGCCGACCGCCCTGACCGCGATGGCCCACCCCGCCGTCGCCGCGGACGGTGACGCCCCGGCCTACACCCTGGCCTCGACCGTGAGCCCGGCCCCGCTGCGCGCCGAGGAGTGCGCCGCCGACCCCGCCTGTGTGCTGGCCCCGGCCCCGCGCGGCGGCGTCGCCGACGACTATGCCGCGCTGAAGCAGGCCGTCGACACCGCCGCTACGCGCGTGCGGGCGGCCGTCGTGGCCGCCGACGGTACGGTCGTCACCCCGCCGACCACGTCGACCGTGCTGCTCGCCCCCGGCACCTACCGCCTCACCAACGGCCTGAAGTTGCCCCCGAACGTGAACCTGCGCGGCGCCGGCATCGCCACCACCAGCCTGGTCCTGGACCCGACGGTGAACTGGAAGAACTTCAACTACGGCTTCCTGGTGCGGCACAACGACAAGAAGGAGGCCGGCAGCGCGAACCTGGTCTCCGACCTGACCGTGAACGGCAACTGCCGTACCGGCGCGGGTGCCCCGGTGCCCGCCGACCTGCCGGGCCGTCCGGGCGAGGCCTGCGACTTCCGCGCGACGACCAGCGACAACACCGGCGGCGGGATCTCGGTCGGCGACCGCTGGACCGTACGCCAGGTGCGCTTCACCAACTTCGAGTACTTCAAGCTGTGGATCAACGGCATGAACGGCGTACGCATCGTCGACAACCGGTTCGACAACTGGGGCGGTGCGGAGTCCGACGGCGAGGACAACATCGGTGGTGGCGGCCGCAACGACGACACCGTCATCGAACGCAACCAGTTCGATGCGACGATCCGCGGCAACAGCTTCGACTTCACCAACGCGATCCGCACCACGGTGCGCGACAACATCGTGCACACCCGCCCCGCGGTGGCGGCGGCCCGCCACGAGCGCGAGTACGGAAACATGTACTTCGAGGGCGTCCAGGCCCCGACCGCGACCGGCAACACCCTCGAAGGTGCGCACATCTCGCTCACCTCGAACGCCAACTACGCGCACAGCGGGTCGAACAAGGACATCACCAACCCGCGCGACGCAGTGATCACCGGCAACCGCATCCTCGACTCCGCGAGCATCGGCGTGCTGGTCCGCTACGACGACTACAACGACGCCGACACCACCGCCGGGACGTTCGGCGGCTGGAACGACGCGAGCACCGACCCGGCCGACCACGTCGTGCGGGTCGGCGGCAACAACGTGATCCGGGACAACGTCATCGAGCGGCCCGCCCTGTCCGGCGTCATCGTCTTCGGCATGGCGCGGGACAAGGACGCCGCGGACACCATCGTCGGCAACCGCATCGTGAACGCCGGCTTCGGCGGCGCCACCACGTACAACACCGGCGGCGGCTGGTTCGACACCGCGGGCATCGGCCTCGGCGTCGGCCGCGGCGACTCCGTGTACGGCAACACGATCGTCGACGACCAGGCCCGCCCCACCACGTGGTACGGCGTCCAGCTCGGCGCCCGCAAGACCACGACCGCCCCGACCGACACGGTGCTCACCGGCCCGGCCGGCGCCGGCAACGACATCAGCGGCATCATCGCGGCGCCGGTCCGCAACGGCACCATCGCGCCCGAGGCTCCCGGCAACGCCGTGGCCGGCCCGAACGGCCTGACCTGGGACGAGTCGTACGCGACCGGGAACCCGATCGCCGGCTACCGCGTGTATCGGGACGGGGCGCAGGTCGCGGACCTGCCCGTGGGCAGCGAGACGATTCCGGGCAACCTTCTCGACGCCGACGCGGCGAGCCTCGAATCGGCCGCGGCCGGCACCGCCGGTTGGACCGTGGGCACCGCGTGCAAGGTGACCCGTACGGATGCTGCCGGTGCCGTGGGCGGGGCCTCGCTCGCGCTGACCGCCACGGGCAGCGGGCAGATCAGCACGTACAGCCGCAAGCTGGCGGCCACGGCCGGGACGACGTACACGTCGGTCGCGTCCTTCCAGGGCGGCAGCGGCACCACCGGGCGCAGGGTCCGGGCGGGGCTGGCGTTCATCGACGGCACGGGCAAGATCAGTCGCCTGGCCAGCGCGAACACGGCCACGGTGGACTCGACGACCGGCTGGATGACCAGCTCGTACTCGGCCGTCGCGCCGGCCGGGACGGTGTCGGTTCAGTCGTTCCTGATGGTCGAGAACGCGGTGGCCGGCGAGGTACACCTGCTCGACCGCCTCGGCCTGGTCACGGGTACGGCCACCGAGCAGTGGACGGACCCGGCGGGCACGGCCGGTCAGTACCAGCTCGTCGCGTACCGCGCCGACGGCGGCGAGAACTCGGCGGTCGTCACGATCCCCTGATCGCGCGCCTGACGGGTCCATCCTGACGGGACGGACTCAAGAACGCCTCACGCCCGGCTCCGGAGACAGGTAGTTTCTCCGGAGCCGGGCGTCGGCGTTGGGGGAGTCCCAGCAGATTCGTCGTTGATCACGCTCTGTGCGAATTCTTCCCCGCCCGGGCGGGGCCCCGCCGGGGCAGGCGGGCCTCCCATGGCCGTCCAATCATGATCAAAATTGCTGATCACATGCGGTGCGGACGACGGCACCGTTGCGGCGCCCGAGAGTCGATCTCCGCCACCTGCTCCGATTACAGAGAGTGCATGATGAGTGAACTGCCCTCACATACCGCTCACGCGCAAGGCGTACCGGCCAAAACCACCGGATCGGACAACCCAGCTCCAGCCTGGCAGCGAGCAATTTTCACAAATTTGCCTGGTCACAGCCGTCGATGTCTCCCCTAGGGTTGACCAGGTGAGAGTTGAGCAGCACTGGTGGAATGGCGACAGCCGGCTTGCGCGCCGGGATGTCTACGTCCGCACCGACGGCGAGCTCTGGGAGGTCGAAGCCCAGATGGGTGGCCCCACCGGAAAGTCGAAGGTGCAGCAGTGTCCAGGACGGGCCTCGGCCTTGATCCTGGCCGACGCGTGGCGTGGTCCACGCTGGAAGTGGCGCCAGCTTTAAGGGCGCCCATCATCCGGCTGCGCCGCACGTGCGCCAACCTCCGGCACAGCCGTACGTCATCGGGCCGGACCCCAAGCGGGGTCCGGCCCGATTGCATTGTCCCAGCGGACCGCGTTCGCTCGTGCCACACGTCGCCCGCACGGGGAACGGACCGGCTGTGCGCCGATGGAATCCCGATCGGGCCTAGCCTCGGAGCTCAGAGAACCGGGACGAAAGTGACTTTCATGCAGGCCACAGTGACTGATCATCGTTCTGACGTCGCCGTGCTCCGCCTGACCGGCGAGCTCGACGCCGACACCGCCCCCACCCTGCGCGCCAAGCTCGCTGAGCTGCTCGAGCGGCCGGTTCCCCGGATCGTCGTGGACCTCACCGACCTCAAGTTCTGCGATTCGATCGGCCTCAGCGCCTTCATCATCAGCAAGGAGGTGATCGCGGCGCGCGGCGGCTGGATGAGTTTCGCCGGGGCTAATCCGTTCCTGGTCCGGCTCATGGAGACCGTGGGCCTGAGCCGGTACTTCGCGATGTTTCCCGAGGTCGAGGACGCCATCGCGGCCGGTCAGCTCTAGCGCGCTGCCACCCGGCGAGCTCGTCAATCTGGAACCTTCCAGGTTCTGGACGAATGCCCCCTGACGGAGAAATCCGTACCGGTCGCTCCGAGGTGGTCGGTGGGTTTCGCTGGCGAACCAAGGGGAGAGCAATGATGCGTACGACGTAACGGCTGGCCGCGGCAGCTGCGGTCGTGGCGGCCACCGCCGCGGTGACCGTCGGTACGACCGCCACGGCCGCTCAGGGCGCAACGGTGCACGGCTGCCCGTCCGGCTGGGCCTGCGTCTAACTTCACGCCGATCAAGTCGGTCGCGCTCGTACCGTCGCTTTAGGCCGCGCCGCCGCGGGGTCGGGCCTGCGCGGGTGTGACCACCTCAGCCTTGCCGCAATCGCGCTCCGGTCCGGCGCATGATCCGTATGGTGGCTGTCATGGACGAGCCGCGGCGTGGACGGGTTGCGGTGCGGCGGGTGGGCGGAGACATGGCGCTGCTCATCGGCTTCGCGATCACGGTTCTCGGCGTCAGCGCCAACGATCTTCCTGCCCGGAGCTACTTCCTGGCCGGGTTCCTCGTCCTGCTGGGCATCGGGCTGCGGCTGGAGGCGGCGATCATCGAGCGCTCCAGCAGGTGAGGCGGCACCGAACCGAGGCACGACGCGCTGAGGGCCGGTCCCGACGGACCGGCCCTCAGCATGTGGCCCGCTCAACGAGCGGAGCGAGCGCGTACCTCAGGAGTTGGCGCGGACGGTGACCGTACCGATGACGATGTTGTGGTCCGAGCAGGCCTTGCCGCACTTGCTGGAAATGGCCAGCGAGTCGCCCTCGTAGCTGCCCTGAATACGGTTCTCCCGGGCGAAGATCAGGTCGATCTTCTTGGACTGGCCGCACAGCCCGTCGGTGTTGTCCGCCGTGCTGCCCTCGCCGTAGCCGGGGCAGCGGCCGTCGGTGTCGTCGAGCTCCCGGTAGGCGCCGGTGTTCTGGTCGTTGTTCGCGACGTTCAGGCTGGGCGCGTACCAGTCGTTGAGCCGCCCGTAGTTCGGCTGGGAGTTGAAGTCACCGGCGATCAGTACGGTGTCGCCGTCGGCCTCGAACGACTCCAGCCGCTGGCGCACCTCGGCCAGTTCCGTCTCGTTGATCTTCTTGCCGTTGATCACGTCGTTGGACGGCGTGATGTGGGTCGTGCAGAACCGGACCCGCGGGCCCTTCTCCAGGGTGGCGCAGAGCAGCTTGCGCGCCTCGGGCTTGCCGTCCGAGGACAGCGTGTAGCGGCCCGCCGGGCCGAGCGGGGCCTTGCTGAAGATGGCGAGCCCGAACGCTTCGCCCCCGCAGCCGTCCGAGCGGTGCGGTTCGAAGCGGGAGAAATTCTCGACGTCCTGCGGCCAGCCGGAGTTGCGCAGGTTGGCCTGCACCGCCTTGTACTGGCTCCAGCAGAGCTCGTTGAGGGCGGCGAAGTTCGCGCTGCGGTTGCGGATCGAATCCCCGATGACGTCGATCAGGCCGTCGGTGGCCGAACCCCGGTGGATCTTCCAGCCGGCCACGTTCCACGTCCACGCCGTGTAGGTCGCCGTTGCCGCCGCGTCGGCGGGCGCGGCGACGACCACCGCGGCCGATGCCAGCAGCAGCCCGAGCGCCCCGGCCACGATTGTTTTGATCCGCATGAATCCTCCCCGTTGGATGAGCGGAGGACATTCAACCATGATCAACGATGGCTCGGGGGCGTGGCCTGAGGTCCCCGGTAGCGATCCGCCCTGCCAGGGAGGTTTGCGAGCCCTCAACGGAGACGGAAAGTGAGACGGAAACGCTGAAGGCCGGTCCCGACGGGAACCGGCCTTGTGGCGTTTGGCCTGCTCAGAGAGCGGAGGATACGAGATTCGAACTCGTGAGGGTGTTAACCCAACACGCTTTCCAAGCGTGCGCCCTAGGCCTCTAGGCGAATCCTCCGTCGCACAGGATACAGAACCGGGCGGGCGCGCCGACGCCACCACCCTGGGTACCACCCCGAAGCGTTGGGTACGCTGGTGGACAGCCCCTCGTGCGGCGTGCATCTCGTGAACCTCCCCAGGGCCGGAAGGCAGCAAGGATAAGCGGGCTCTGACGGGTGCACGGGGGGTCTTTTCGTCTCCTGCGCCCCTCGCCCACGCCCGGCGGCGCGCGCCTCGGTCACCCCTGCGGGACGGCGTTTGGTGTTGTCACACCCTCGGCGGACAATGGCGCGGTCGAGAGGAGGCGGCAGGAGTGGCACTCGCGCTCTACCGCAAGTACCGGCCCCGCACCTTCGCCGAGGTCATCGGGCAGGAGCACGTCACCGAGCCGCTGTCGCAGGCGCTGCGCAGCGGCCGGTTGCACCATGCGTACCTGTTCTCCGGGCCGCGCGGGTGCGGCAAGACCTCCAGCGCGCGCATCCTCGCCCGCTCGCTGAACTGCGAGCAGGGCCCCACCCCGGAGCCGTGCGGCGTCTGTGCGTCCTGCCGGTCGCTGGCGAACGACGGCGCCGGCTCGATCGACGTGATCGAGATCGACGCGGCCAGCCACGGCGGTGTCGACGACGCCCGCGAGCTGCGGGAAAAGGCGTTCTTCGCCCCCGCCAGCAGCCGGTTCAAGATCTACGTGATCGACGAGGCGCACATGGTCTCGTCGGCCGGGTTCAACGCGCTGCTCAAGCTGGTCGAGGAGCCACCCGACTACGTCAAGTTCATCTTCGCCACCACCGAGCCGGAGAAGGTGCTCGGCACGATCCGCTCGCGGACCCACCACTACCCGTTCCGGCTGATCCCGCCGGCCGTGCTCCGGCCGTATCTGGCGCAGCTCTGCGAGGCCGAGGGTATCCAGGTGGAGCCGGCGGTCTTTCCGCTCGTCGTGCGCGCGGGCGGCGGCAGCGCGCGGGACACCCTGTCCGTGCTCGACCAGCTCATCGCGGGCGCCGGGCCGCAGGGCGTCACGTACGCGCGGGCGGTCGCTCTGCTGGGCGTCACGGACGGCGCTCTCATCGACGAGATGTGTGACGCGCTGGCGGCTGGGGACGGCGCCGCGGCGTATGCGACGATCGACCGGGTCGCCGAGGCCGGTCACGACCCGCGGCGCTTCGCCTCCGACCTGCTGGAACGCCTGCGCGACCTCATCGTGCTCCAGCAGGTGCCCGACGCGGTGTCCAAGGGCCTGATCGACGGCCCGGCCGACCAGCTCGAAGCGATGGGCGGGCAGGCCGGCAGGCTGGGCCCGGCGACGCTGTCGCGCTGCGCGGACATCGTGCACAACGGGCTCGTCGAGATGCGCGGCACCACCGCGCCACGGCTGCTGCTGGAGCTGGTCACGGCCCGGATGCTGCTGCCGGGCGCCGACGACTCGACCGGTGCCCTGCTGCAGCGGCTCGAGCGCATGGAACGCCGCATCACCCTGGGTGGCGATGCCGACCCCGTCCCGCCGACCGTGCGATCCGTCGCCGCGGCGCTGGACGATCGCCCTGCCGACGCGGCGCCGGATGATCGCCCTGGCGGCTCAGCACGCGATGACCGCCCCGCCGCGTCGACGCCGGTGGGGCCACCTGCCGCCGAGACGGGCGCGGGTTCCGGGCTGTCGGCCGCGCGGGCGGCCGCGGCAGCCGCGGGGCGCCGAGCCGGCGTGGCCCCGGGCAAGACCCCCCAGGTAGCCCGCGCAGCGGCCGACGCGCAGCTGGCCCCGGCCGAGGCGCCCCCGCCGGCCAGTCAGGCCGAGGAAACCGGCCACTCCGAAACGACCGGGCGATCCGAGACGACCGGCCAGCCTGTGCCGGGTGGCCAGCCCGTGCCGAGCGAGGAGCCAGTGGCGAGCGAGGAGCCAGTGGCGGCCGGTGGACCTGCGGCGCCGGGGTGGGCCGGGACCGACGGACCCGCAAACGGCGCTGCGGATTCGGCCGGAACGCCGGGACCGGAGCGTGCGGTGGGCGAGGTTGCCACGGCTCCCGTGGCGGACGGTCCGTCGGAGCCGTCCGCTGTGGTGGCGGACGCCGCAGCGACATCCGGGCTGCTCTCCGTGGAAGCGGTCCGTGAGGCGTGGCCCGAGATCATGACGATGGTCGGGCGGAAGAGCAAGAAGATCGCCGCGCTGGCCCAGGGGGCCAACGTTCGCGACCTCGACGGCCGGACGGTCGTGCTGACGTTCCGGTTTCCCGCCCACGCAAAGATGGTGGCCGCCGACCCGACGCTGATCTCCGACGCCTTGCACGAATCGCTCGGCGGGCAGTGGCAGGTCCGGTGCGACGTGGCCGGCGAGGCGGGTGGTGCCGCACTGGGCTCGGTGCCCGGTGCGTCCCGGCGCCCCGTGCCGAGCCAGGGGGGCGCCCGGCCGTCATCGCCCGAAGGCAGCCGGCCGCAGCAGGGCGGGGCCACCGACACGGGCGGTAAGCCGGATTCGGCACCCGCCCGGCGGCGCGAGTCGTCGCCCCGCCCGGCGCCGAGCGACGACGGCGACGACTGGCCGGAGCCGGCCCGACCAGGCGGGTCCGCGGCGCCGCCCGCGCCGCCGCCGAGCGCGGCCGAAGACCCCGGGGCCAGCAGACCCACGGGTCCTGGACCCGACGCGAGTGGCGGTCAGAACGCCGAGACCGCCGCGCCCGGCAAACCTGGCACGAGCGGTCTCCCGTCCGGCAAACCTGGCACGAGCGGGCCTCTGCCCGGCAAGCCTGGCGCGGGCGCCACTCCGTCCGGTGGACCTGGCGCGGGTCTTCCGCACGGCGGTGACCCGGCCGCGCCGCCGAAGAGCCGCGCCCCCGGCCGCACCCCCTCCGGTGGGCTCGCCGCCGCGCGGGCCGCCGCCGCGAACGCGGCGAAGTCCGGTGGCGCCCGTGTGGCGGCCGCCGCGGCGACCGGGACCTGGTCGGACGGGTCCCCCGCGGAGGAGCCGCCGTACGACCCTGAGTACGACGGCCCGGTCCGCGGCGCCCCGGCGTACGAGGGGTTCGACCCGGGCGACGAGCCGCTGGACGACGTGATCGACGAGAAGACGGCGCGGGAGAGCAGCGAGCAGCAGGCCATGCGGCTTCTGCAGGAGGCGTTCGGCGCGGAGAAGATCGGCGAGGTCTGACCGGGTAGTCCACGTCCGGGTTACGGTATGTCCGATCAGCGTGGTTATTCCACCAGGTGTGCCCTGGCTCGTGAGGGGCCACCACCGGCGACCGTCCGACCCGACATCCGGAGCGACGTGCGGCGTACCTTCTCGGTCCCCGAGCGGATCGGCGGTTTCGGGCTTGCCGTGGCCGCGGCCGCTCTGGCGTGGCCCGCCCTGAACGGGCACACCGGTGCGACGCTGCCGTGTCCACTGCGGGCCCTGACCGGCATCCCCTGCCCGGCGTGCGGGCTGACCACGGCGGCGGTGGTTCTGGTCCGCGGTGATGTCGGCGCGGCGCTCGCCGCCAATCCGGCGATCATGGCGCTCGCCGCCGCGGCGGTCGCCGTCGTCCCGTTGGTGTCGCTGCGGGCGCTCGGGGTGCTGCCGCCGCCCCGCCCCTGGGCCGCAGGGCGCCGACGCCGCCTGGGCGCGCTGGTCGGCGCGCTCTCCGTCGTGAGCTGGTTGTTCCAACTGCACCGCCTCGGTGTGGGCTGAGTCGCGCCGGCAGGGCGCGCGTCAGGAAGAGGAGCGCATGTCGTATCCGCCGCAGGACCCGTACCAGGAACAGCCGGAGGATCCATACGGCCGGCCCGGCCAGAATCCGTACGGCCAGCCGGGCCAGCCGCCTCCCGCCCAGCCCGGGTACGGCCAACCTGGATACGGCCAACCTGAGTACGGCCAGCCGGGGTACGGCCAGCCCGGGTACGGCCAGCCGGGACACGGCCAGCCCGGCTACGGCCAACCCGGGTATGGCCAGCCGGGGCACGGCCAGCCACCCGGCCCGACGCCATACGGCCAGCCCGGCCAGACGCCATACGGCCAGTCCCCGTACGGCCAGCCCGGATACGGCCAGCAGCCGGGGTACGGACAACCCGGGTACGACAGTCCCTCGGCCTCCGCGTACGCGAGCTGGCTGCAGCGTGTCGGGGCGTACATCATCGACGCCCTGGTGCAGCTCCCGTTCTCGATCCTCGGCATCGTGTTCGGCCAGAGCACCGACGCGAACGGGTTCCCGCACTACAACGCGATGTACTTCGTGTTCGCACTGCTCGGCCTCGCGGTCTTCGGCTACAACCGCTGGTACCTGCAGGGCACCACCGGTCAGAGCTGGGGCAAGAAGGCTCTCGGTCTGCGTCTGCTGGGTGAGTTCACCGGTCAGCCGATCGGCGGTGGCATGGCGTTCGTGCGCGATCTGGCGCACATCCTGGACGCGCTCCCGTGCTACGTCGGCTTCCTGTGGCCGATCTGGGATGCCAAGAAGCAGACGTTCGCCGACAAGGTCGTCAAGACGTTGGTGATCCGCTGACCTGCCGCAGGTGATCCGATGCTGTCGCCCACTACGCTGAGCGGGCGAAATCCGACGAGTCGAGGAGCCGACCGTGCGTCCTGGTGGACAGCCGAACATGCAGCAGATCATGAAGCAGGCCCAGAAGATGCAGCAGCAGGTCGCGCAGGCGCAGGCCGAGCTGGCGGCGGCCGAGCTGACGGGCAGCGCGGGCGGTGGCTTGGTGACCGTGACGGTGACCGGGCTGGGCGAGTTCAAGGCGGTCAAGATCGACCCCAAGGCGGTCGACCCGGACGACATCGAGACGCTGGAGGACCTGATCCTCGCGGCCCTGCACAACGCGGCCGAGGCGCAGCGCGAGCTGACCGAGAAGAAGATGGGTCCGGCCACGGGCGGCCTGGGCGGCCTCGGCCTGCCGGGGTTCTGATTCCGTGTACGAGGGCGCCATCCAGGACCTGATCGACGAGCTGGGGCGGCTGCCGGGCGTGGGCCCGAAGAGCGCCCAGCGCATCGCCTTCCACATCCTGTCCGCCGATCCGGCCGACGTGAACCGGCTGGCCACCGCGCTGCGCAAGGTCAAGGAGCTGGTCCGGTTCTGTACGACCTGCTTCAACGTGGCCGAGTCGGAGCAGTGCCGGGTGTGCCGCGACCCGCGGCGTACCAATGAGGTGCTGTGCGTGGTCGAGGAGCCCAAGGACGTGGTGGCGATCGAGCGTACGGGCGAGTTCCGGGGGCGCTACCACGTGCTGGGCGGGGCGATCAATCCGTTGGAGGGGATCGGTCCGGACAATCTGCGCATTCGGGAGCTGCTGGTGCGGCTGGGCACGGGCGAGGTCAAGGAGCTGATCCTGGCGACCGACCCGAACACCGAGGGGGAGGCCACGGCGACGTACCTGGCGCTGATGGTCAAGCCGATGGGCATCGCGGTGACGCGGCTCGCCAGCGGTCTCCCGGTGGGTGGTGACCTTGAGTACGCGGACGAGATCACGCTCGGTCGCGCGTTCGAGGGTCGCCGCGCAGTCTGAGATTCCTCCCCGTTACGTCCATTTCGCTTCCTACCAGGCCTTCTCCGCGATACCGTCCGTTTGGAGCGCGTGGAGGTCACAATGGCGTCACGGTGGAGACACGGAACACACCGTGTGGACCATGCAGCCTTGACCCCGGCCAAGCTGTAGGTGAATGTTCCTAGCGATGGCGGCACACCCGCCGTCGAGTGCCTTCGAGTTCCGGCCGGACCTGGTCCGGGAGTCGAGGGTCGGCACTCGAGGCTTGCGATAACCGATCGGTTGCCGGGCGCTGCGGGAGCCATCGCATCCGATCGGCGACGTAGCCGGCGGGGGCTGTGGTCCGGGCATCGGCGGCCGGGGAAGGACCGGCGTAGATGTCGATCGGCCCAGAAGCGACCACCGAGCAGTTAATGCCCTCGGATGGCGCTGCGCGGGAGCCTGGCGAGAAGGCCATCGCGGGCCGTTCCCTGAAGCAGATCGCCTGGCGCCGGCTCAAGAAGGACAAGGTCGCGATGGCCGGCGGCGTCGTGGTCGTCTTCCTGACCTTCATCGCGGTGATCGCGCCGCTGCTGACCCGGTGGTTCGGCCACCCGATCGACGAGTTCCACATCGACAAGATCGACCCGACGTTCGGTACGCCGATCGGCGGTTGGGGCGGCGTCAGCAAGGACTTCCTTCTGGGCGTGGAGCCCACGTCGGGTCGCGACGTGTTCAGCCGAGTCGTGTACGGCGCGCAGACCTCCCTGTCGGTGGCCTTCCTCTCCGCCTTCTTCTCGACGCTGCTGGGCGTACTGTTCGGCCTGTCCGCGGGTTACCTCGGCGGCTGGGTCGATTCCGCGATCAGCCGGGTGATGGACTTCCTGCTCGCGTTCCCCCAGCTGCTGTTCGCGATCGCGCTGGTCTCGGTGCTGCCGGACACGATGTTCGGCCTGGGCGACCGCTGGTCGCGGGTCGGCATCCTGGTGCTGGTCATCGGCTTCTTCGGCTGGCCGTACATCGGCCGCATCGTCCGCGGGCAGACGCTGTCGCTGCGTGAACGCGAGTTCGTCGAGGCGTCCAAGAGTCTCGGGGCCCGTTCGCCGCGGATCCTGTTCCGCGAGCTGCTGCCCAACCTGGCGGCGCCGATCCTCGTCTACACGACGCTGATCATCCCCACGAACATCCTCACCGAGGCGGCGTTGAGCTTCCTCGGCGTCGGTATCCCGCCGCCGTGGCCCTCCTGGGGCGGCATGCTGTCGGACGCGATCGCGACGTATCAGTCCGACCCGATGTACATGATCGTTCCGGGCGTGATGATCTTCCTTACCGTGCTGGCCTTCAACCTCTTCGGTGATGGCCTGCGCGATGCGCTCGACCCGAAGGCCCGGTGACACCGCCGGCCCGGTGACCACCGGGCCGACGGGCATCGCACGATCCGCGGCGCCCGCAAGGTTCCGCTGTTCAAGGAGGTAGGAGAACAGGTGGCTAGTAAGGCGAGGGTGGTGGCGGTAGCAGGCGTGGCCGTCGCTGTGGGTCTCACCACCGCCGCGTGCGGTGGCGGGTCCAGCAGCAAGAGCGGCAACACCAACACCACCGGCAAGGGCACATACAATGCGGCCACGACCTCGGTCGTGAACCCCAGCACCGCAAAGGGCGGCACGCTCGAACTCTGGAGCGCGCAGGACGCCGACTCGTGGGACCCGGTCCGTGGTTACTACGCGTTCGTGTGGGACCTCAACCGTCTCTACACCCGCAAGCTCGTGGACTACGCGGGCGCGGTCGGCAAGGACGGCCTGAAGCTCCAGCCCGACCTCGCCACGGCGGAGCCGGAGATCAGCGCGGACAAGAAGACCTACACGTTCAAGCTCAAGTCGGGCATCAAGTTCGACGACGGCACGCCGATCACCTCCAAGGACATCAAGTACGGTGTCGAGCGCGTCTTCGCGCAGGACGTCGTCCCCGGTGGCCCGGTGTACCTGATCGACCTGCTGGACCCGAAGCACGAGTACAAGGGCCCGTACAAGGACACCGACCCGAACAAGCTGGGCCTGAAGGCCGTCGAGACTCCCGATGACTCGACGATCGTCTTCCACCTGGCCAAGCAGTTCGCGGACTTCCCGTACCTGCTGGCCATGCCGGGCTCCGGCCCGGTGCCGCAGAAGCGGGACACCGGCGCGCAGTACGGCAAGAAGCCGGCCGCCTCCGGGCCGTACATGTTCCAGTCGTACGAACCGGGCAAGAGCGTCAAGTGGGTCCGCAACCCCAACTGGGACCCGTCGACCGACACGATCCGCAAGGCGCTGCCGGACGCGATCAACCTGACGATCACGACCAACGCCGATGACCTGGACAGCCGTCTGATCGCCGGCACCGCGGACATCGACGTCGGCCAGACCGGTGTGCAGGCCGCGGCCCGCGCGAAGATCCTGCAGGACCCGAACCTGCGGGCGAACGCGGACACCCCGATCACCGGCTTCATCCGGTACGCCGCGATGTCGCAGAAGGTCGCGCCGTTCGACAACGTCGAGTGCCGCAAGGCGGTCATGTACGCGTCCGACCCGACCGCGCTGCAGGCTGCTCGTGGTGGCCCGGTGGCCGGCGGCGACATCGGCACGAACATGCTGCCTCCGAACATCGGTGGCTCGGACCCGTCGTACGACCCGTACGGCCGGGCGCAGGGCAAGCCGCAGGTGGACAAGGCGAAGGCCGCCCTCCAGGCGTGTGGCAAGCCGACCGGGTTCGACACCACGATCGCGGTCCGCAACAACAAGCCGGCCGAGATCAAGACCGCTGAGGCGCTGCAGGCGTCGCTCAAGGTGGTCGGCATCAACGCCAAGATCGACCAGTACGACGGTGCCCAGATCGCGTCCGTGGTCGGCTCGCCCGACAACGTGCACAAGAAGGGCTACGGCATCATGATCGCCGGCTGGGGTGCCGACTGGCCCTCCGGCACGGGTTACCTGCAGGCGCTCGTCGACGGCCGGTTCATCCTGCCGAACGGCAACTTCAACCTGCCGGAGATCAACGACCCGACGATCAACGGTCTGTTCGACCAGGCCGCCGCAGAGACCGACCTGACCAAGGCGTACGGGCTGTACAGCCAGATCAACACCAAGGTCATGGAAGGCGCGTACTACCTGCCGTTCGTCTTCGACAAGGCGCTGAACTACCGCAACCCGCGCCTGACGAACGTCTACGTCCACGACGCCTTCGGCATGGTGGACTTCCAGGCGCTCGGCGTCAGCGGCAAGTAGGCAACATCCCCGCCCGCACGCACGTGCCGGGAAGAACGAAGGGCAGGTGAAGGCCGCCCGCGGTGGGCGGGCGTCGGTCCCACAAGGATCGGCGCCCGCTCACTGTTCGGCCGAACGTCGTGTTGGCATACATCATTCGGCGCGTGATCAACGCAATCCTCACGTTGCTCGTGGTCACGCTGGTGACCTTCGGAATCTTCTTCATGGTTCCGAAGATCACGGGAAGCGATCCGGCACTTCTCTACATCGGCAAGACCGCCGACAAGGTCTCCGTGGAGGGCATCCGGACCAAGCTCGGCCTGGGCGACCCGGTGATCGTGCAGTACGGGAAGTTCCTCAAGGGACTCGTTGCGGGCCGCGACTACGCAAACGGCCCGGACGTCACGCACTGCCCGGCACCCTGCATGGGCTACTCGTTCAAGACCGACCAGGAAGTCACCCCGCTGTTGCTCAGCGACCTGCCGGTCACCATCTCGCTGGCCATCGGCGCCGCCGTCATCTGGCTGATCATGGGCGTCGGTGCCGGGGTCATCTCGGCCTTGCGAAAAGGCAGCCTGCTGGACAGAGCGGTGATGTCGACCGCGCTGGCAGGCGTCTCGATGCCGATCTACTTCACGGCGCTGCTCTCCTCGGCGATCTTCGTGTACTGGCTGGAGTGGCTACCCAACCCCTCCTACACACCGTTCACGGAGAATCCGGCGCAGTGGGCGGCCGGACTGATCCTGCCGTGGGTCACCCTGGCGTTCCTGTTCGCCGCCACGTACGCCCGGCTCACCCGCGCGAACATGCTGGAGACCCTGGGCGAGGACTACATCCGTACCGCCCGGGCGAAGGGCCTGCGGGAGCGCTCGGTGATCAGTAAGCACGCGCTGCGCTCCGGCCTCACCCCGATCATCACGATCTTCGGTCTGGACCTGGGTGCGCTGCTCGGCGGCGCCATCCTCACCGAGACCGCGTTCAACCTGCACGGCATCGGCCTGCAGGCGCTCGCTGCGATCAAGGGCAACGACCTGCCGATCATCATCGGCGTCACGCTGATCGCCGCGTTCTTCATCGTCACCATCAACCTCATCGTGGACCTGCTCTACGGCGTCATCGACCCGCGCGTGCGGCTGGGCTGAGAGAGAGGGACCACATGTCGAACTACTCGTTGCCCGGTGCCGCCGGCCCGGCTCGCCCGTACCTCGAGGTCAAGGACCTGACGGTCCGCTTCGAGACCGACGACGGCATCGTGCAGGCCGTGTCGGAGTCGTCGTTCTCCGTGGAACGCGGTAGGACGCTCGGCATCGTCGGCGAGTCCGGCTCCGGTAAGAGCGTCACCTCGCTGGCGATCCTCGGCCTGCACCGCACCCGCAGCAACGCCAAGGTCGCCGGTGAGATCTGGTTGGACAACCAGGAGCTCGTCACCGCTACCGACGAGCAGGTGCGTGGCCTGCGCGGCGGCAAGATGTCGATGATCTTCCAGGACCCGCTGAGCGCGATGCACCCGTACTTCACGGTCGGGTCGCAGATCGTCGAGGCGTACCGGGTGCACCACCCCAAGGCCAGCAAGAAGGAGGCGCGTACCCGCGCCATCGACATGCTGGCCCGGGTCGGCATCCCGCAGCCCGAACGGCGCTTCAACGACTACGCGCACCAGTTCTCCGGCGGTATGCGCCAGCGCGCGATGATCGCGATGGCGCTGGTCAACGACCCGTCGCTGCTGATCGCGGACGAGCCGACCACCGCGCTGGACGTGACCGTGCAGGCGCAGATCCTCGACCTCATCCGGGACCTGCAGGCGGAGTTCGGTTCCGCGGTCATCATGATCACCCACGACCTCGGCGTCGTGGCCGAGCTCGCCGACGACGTCATCGTCATGTACGGCGGGAAGATCATCGAGCGCGGCGCGGCCCACGCCGTCTTCGAGCAGCCGCAGCACCCGTACACGTGGGGTTTGCTGGGGTCGATGCCCCGTCTCGACCGTGATCTGCGGGAGCGGCTGAACCCGGTCAAGGGCACGCCGCCGAGCCTGATCAACCTGCCCTCGGGGTGCGCGTTCCACCCGCGCTGCCCGTATGCCGGGCTGAACGGCGACCGGTCGTTCACCGAGGTGCCGGTGCTGCGCGGCGGTCACCACGCGGCCGCGTGCCACCTGTCGCCGGAGCAACGCTGGGAGATCTTCCAGCGCGACGTGGCACCCAACCTGTGAGCGGGAGTGACAAGACGATGAGCGAGAACCTGCTCGAAGTGACGGGCCTGCAGAAGCACTTCCCGATCACGAAGGGTCTCTTCAAGCGCCAGGTGGGCGCGGTGCGCGCGGTCGACGGCATCGACCTGGCCGTCCGCGCCGGCGAGACGCTGGGCGTGGTCGGCGAGTCCGGGTGCGGCAAGTCCACGGCGGGCCGGCTGTTCACCCGGATCCTGGAGCCGACCGGCGGCAAGATCATCTTCGAGGGCAAGGACATCACGCACCTGTCCACGATGGCGATGCGCCCGCACCGCCGGGACGTTCAGATGATCTTCCAGGACCCGTACTCGTCGCTGAACCCGCGGCACACGGTCGGGTCGATCATCTCGGCCCCGCTGCAGATCCAGAAGATCCCCACCCCGCAGGGCACCAAGAAGGCCGTGCAGGAGCTGCTCGAACTCGTCGGACTCAACCCGGAGCACTACAACCGGTACCCGCACGAGTTCTCCGGCGGCCAGCGCCAGCGCATCGGCATCGCCCGCGCGCTCGCGCTGCGGCCCAAGCTCATCGTCGCGGACGAGCCCGTCTCCGCCCTGGACGTGTCGATCCAGGCGCAGGTCGTCAACCTGCTCGACGACCTGCAGAGCGAGTTCGACCTCACGTACGTCTTCATCGCGCACGACCTGTCCGTGGTGCGGCACATCTCCGACCGCGTCGCGGTCATGTACCTGGGCAAGGTCGTGGAGATCGCCGAGCGCGACTCCCTGTACGCGAGCCCGCGGCACCCGTACACCGTCGCCCTGATGTCGGCCGTGCCGGTGCCCGACCCGGCCCGCCGCGACCGCGCCCAGCGCAACCGTGTGCTGCTGACCGGCGACGTGCCGAGCCCGATCAACCCGCCGTCCGGCTGCCGGTTCCGTACCCGCTGCTGGAAGGCACAGGAGATCTGCGCGACCGAGGAGCCGCCGCTGGTGCCTCGTGCGGGTGACCCGGCGTCGCACCAGACGGCGTGCCACTTCCCGGTGGTCGAGGGCGAGGCGGTGCAGGGCCGCAGCCCGGCGGGCGCCTCCGCCTGACGAACGCCGAGCCCGCCTCCCGCGCACGTGGGGGGCGGGCTCGCGCATGTCGGGCGGGAGTCGCTCAGCCCTCGGGCCGGTGGAGCAGGCCGAGCGCGATCGCGTGCACCGCATCGAGGTCCGCCGGGTCGCTCAGTCGCGTCCGGCCGCCGGTGATCACGTACCACTCGTCGGCGTCCTTGTACTGCACGTGCAGGGTGACCTCGCTGCCGGACAGTTCGGTGCGCAGCGTCAGCTCGCCGGTGACGACGCCGACCTCGTCGGTCATCACGCCACCGGGCCCGGCGGTGAAGTCGGCGGTCCGGCTGGCCGGGACGGTGCCCGGGGCCGGGGTTGCCGGCCCAGCCGCGGTGGCGGGGGCCGGTTCGGAGGTGTCAGACATCAGCAGGTCTCCAGCATGTCGGCGAGGGCGGCCTTCTCGGCCGAGGTGACGGTCAGCTTCCAGTGAGTCTTCACCGCTACCCAATCCTGCGCGTACTCGCACCAGTGTTCCCGGGCCGGGGGTTTCCAGGTCGACGGGTCCTGGTCGCCCTTGGCGCGGTTGGAGCCCTGCGACACCGCGACCAGCTGAGGGTCGTCCAGGTCGTTGGCGAACTGCTCTCGCTGCGGCGTGGTCCATGCGGACGCGCCGGACCGCCACGCGTTGGCCAACGGTACGACGTGGTCGATGTCGACCAGCGTGGGCGAGTCGATCGCCTTGCCGTCGTACACACTGGTCCAGGCGCCGCCCACGACGTTGCACCCGGACATCTTGACCTTGGAGCCGTCCCGCTTGAGCACGGAATCGCGGACGTCGCAGTTCGCACCGGTCCGCTGCCAGTGCGGGAACTTGGCCCGGCTGTAGCCGCGCATCGAGCCCGGCGCGGCCACGGCCAGCCCGGCGAGCTGCTGCGTCGCGGCTTTGGCCGTACCCGTGGCGTGGGTGTTCGGCGCGGTACCGCCGGCGGGTGAACCGCCGGAGGTGCCGGTGCAGCCGCCCGCCGCGGCGAGCACGAGCGCGAGGGCGGCGGCGCCGCGGACAAAGATTCGGGGGGTCGTGACCGGGGTAGACACACCGCCATCGTATGAGCGCTACGCCCGCATGGCCGGACCTGTCACCCGCCGTCCGGATCGTCCGGCGCGTCGCCCGAACGGGACCTTGACGCGTCCCCGGAACCCCGTCCGGCAACGATCCCCGGCGGACGGTCCAGCCGATGTTCCCGGCTGGACGTCCGGTGTGTGCTCAGCGGACCCGATTGACCGCGCTGGTCAGGGCCTTGATCGAGGCGGTGACGATGTTCGCGTCGAGGCCGACGCCCCACACCGTCGTGTCGCCGACCTCGCACTCGACGTACGCGGCGGCCTGGGCATCGCCGCCGGACGACAGCGCGTGCTCGTGGTAATCCAGGACGCGTACCTGCACGTCGAGCGGCTTGAGCGCCTGCACGTACGCATCGATCGGGCCGTTGCCGACGCCCAGCAGTGCCCGGCGCACGCCGCGGTGCACGACCTCCGCGTCGACCTCGACCTTGCCGTCCACGCTGGACGTCGAGTAGCGCTGCAACCCGATCACGCCGAACTGCTGATGGTCGACCAGGTACTCGGCCGCGAAGATGTCCCACATCTGCTGCGGCGAGACCTCGCCGCCCTCGGCGTCGGTGACCTGCTGGATGACCCCGGAGAACTCGATCTGCAGGCGCCGCGGCAGGTCGAGCTTGTGCTCCTCCTTCATGATGTACGCCACGCCGCCCTTGCCGGACTGCGAGTTCACCCGGATGACCGCCTCGTACGTGCGGCCCACGTCCTTCGGGTCGATCGGCAGGTACGGCACGCCCCACTCGAACGCGTCCACGTCCTTGCCCGCCTCGGCGGCGTCGGCCTGCAGCGCGACGAAGCCCTTCTTGATGGCGTCCTGGTGCGAACCGGAGAACGATGTGTAGACCAGATCCCCCACGTACGGGTGGCGCTCGTGCACGGGGAGCTGGTTGCAGTACTCGACGGCCCGCTTGATCTCGTCGATGTCCGAGAAGTCGATCATCGGGTCGATGCCCTGGGCGAACATGTTCAGCCCCAGCGTCACCAGGTCCACGTTGCCGGTGCGCTCGCCGTTGCCGAACAGGCAGCCCTCGATCCGGTCCGCGCCGGCCAGCAGGCCCAGCTCGGCGGCGGCCACGCCGGTACCCCGGTCGTTGTGCGGGTGCAGGCTGAGCACCAGGCTGTCGCGCCGGGGCAGGTGGCGGTGCATCCACTCGATCGAGTCGGCGTACACGTTGGGGGTGGCCATCTCGACCGTGGCCGGCAGGTTGATGATCAGCGGCCGGGCCGGGGTGGGGTCGATGACGTCGATGACCTTCGAGCAGACCTCCAGCGCGTAGTCGAGCTCCGTGCCGGTGTACGACTCGGGGGAGTACTCGTAGAAGATCTGCGTGTCCGGGGTGTAGATCTCCGCGTACTTCTGGCACAGCCGCGCGCCGCTCGTCGCGATGTCCGTGATCCCGTCCTTGTCCAGGCCGAACACCACGCGCCGCTGCAGAATCGACGTCGAGTTGTAGAAGTGCACGATGGCCCGCTTGGCGCCGCGCAGCGCGTCGAACGTACGGTCGATCAGGTGCTCGCGGCACTGGACCAGGACCTGGATGGTCACGTCGTCCGGGATCAGGTCCTGCTCGATGAGCTGGCGGACGAAGTCGTAGTCGGTCTGGCTGGCGGCCGGGAAGCCGACCTCGATCTCCTTGTAGCCCATCTGCACCAGCAGCTGGAACATGCGCCGCTTGCGCTCGGGTGACATCGGGTCGATCAGGGCCTGGTTGCCGTCGCGCAGGTCGACCGCGCACCAGCGGGGCGCCGCCTCGATCCGCCGGCCGGGCCAACGCCGGTCGGGCAGGTCGATCGCGAACTGATTCAGGTACGGCCGGTAGCGGTGGACCGGCATCGCGCTCGGGCGTTGCCGAGCGATCGGATCATCGGACACGTCGGAAGACATGGGTGGTGTGCTCCTCAGGTCAGCGGGTGCGGTCAGGTGAGGGTGGTGCGTGCCACGGACCGACCGGCGCGCGTCAACTCCGCGACGAGGTGCCGGCCAGGGATGGGGCCTCGTCGCGGCAGCGAAGAAGGAGCGCGTACCACATGTCGCAGATGACCCTACGTGATCAATTCGGTCATCGCTAACTCTACGCCCGGATCGTGGGACCTCCGGGCGTCACTCGGCGGGGGACGCCACGTCGGAGGGGAGCATGCTCGGCGGCGGCGGGGGCGCGGCCATTCCCATCGGGTCGCCCGCGCTGACCGGACCGGGCAGGTCGACCCGCGGCGGTGGGGGCGCCACCGAGCTCGCCAGGCTGATCTGGCCGTAGTCCAGGCGGGCGGCCGTGAGCTGCCCGTCGTCGGCGTAGCAGTAGATGCCCACGTCGAACGTGGCGCTCAGCGACGCCGAGATGGTGTCGACCGCGTAGCACCGGCCCCGGGCGCCCGGCAACGGCTGGGCCGGGGTCACCGACAGTGCGGCCCGCCGGTCCGTGAAGACGCTCAGCCACTGCCGGAAGGCTCGTTGCACCTTCGGGTCGTACGGGCCGGGGATCGGGTCGCCCGGGTTCGCCACCCGTACGCAGGAGGCGACCACCGGCTGGGTCGGTGACGGCAGCGAGCACTGGTACACCCCGGCGGCGGTCTGCACGATCGACACGTCCGCGGTGCCGCCGAGCGCACCGCCGGGGATGTCGACCCGCCAACTGCCGTCACCCGCCACGGTGACCGTGACGTTGCGAGGGTCCTGGCCGGGCGCGGTGTACCGGTACACCGCGGTGTACCGGCGGTCCTGCGCCAGGGCGGCGCGCGCCGCGAGGTCGGCTCGCGCGGCACCGGGGTCGGTGGCCGGGGCCGCGGACGACGGGATGCTGGCCGGAGGCGTCGCCGGGGCCGCATCGCCGCAGGCAGAGGCCCCGGTGGCGAGCAGGGCGGCGGTCAACGCGGACAAACCGTATCGAACAACGGGGGCGGGACGCACCGCGACATTCTCGCCCCTGTGTGCCGTAACCCCGGCCGTACGGGCGGAACCGGCCCCGGCGTGTCGTACCGACGGCCGGATTCTGGGATCGCCTGTCGAAGCGTGGGACGGCCGCGGCTAGGCTGGTCCGGACCTGATTGGCGCCGCCGTCCCCCGGCGGCGCCGGCACATAGGCCGCTGGAGGGAGTCGTTCGCCGTGGCGCTGGTGGTGCAGAAGTACGGCGGTTCCTCCGTCGGGGACGCCGAGCGCATCAAGCGCGTGGCCGAGCGGATCGTGGACGCCCGCAAGGCCGGCCACGACGTGGTCGTCGTCGTGTCCGCCATGGGTGACACCACGGACAACCTGCTCGACCTCGCGAACCAGATCAGCCCTCTGCCCCCCGGCCGGGAACTGGACATGCTGCTCACCGCGGGTGAGCGCATCTCGATGGCCCTGCTCGCGATGGCGATCCACAACCTGGGGTACGAGGCCCGTTCGTACACGGGCTCGCAGGCCGGGGTGCTGACCACCTCGGTGCACGGCCGGGCCCGGATCATCGACGTCACCCCGGGGCGGCTGCGGACCGCGCTGGACGAGGGCGCGATCGCGATCGTCGCCGGCTTCCAGGGCGTCAGCCAGGACACCAAGGACATCACCACGCTCGGCCGGGGCGGCTCGGACACCACCGCGGTGGCGCTCGCCGCGGCGCTGCACGCGGACGTCTGCGAGATCTACACCGACGTGGACGGCGTCTTCACCGCCGACCCGCGCATTGTCCCGAACGCCCGGCACATCAACAAGATCACCTACGAGGAGATGCTGGAGCTCGCCGCGGGCGGGGCGAAGGTCCTGATGTTGCGGTGCGTCGAGTACGCCCGCCGGTTCGGGGTGCCGATCCACGTACGCTCGTCCTACTCCAGCAAGCCAGGCACGTTGGTCACCGGATCGATGGAGGATCCTTCCGTGGAACAGGCGCTCATCACCGGTGTGGCACACGACCGCAGCGAAGCGAAGATCACGATCGTCGGGGTGCCCGACGAGCCGGGCGCGGCGGGCCGCATCTTCAACACCGTGGCCAACGCGGAGATCAACATCGACATGATCGTGCAGAACGTGTCGACCGAGGGCACCGGCCGTACGGATATCTCCTTCACGCTGCCCAAGGCGGACGGCCCGGGCGCGATGGCCGCGCTGAACAAGATCCAGGATCAGATCAAGTTCAAGAGCCTGCTCTTCGACGACCACGTGGGCAAGGTGTCACTGATCGGCGCGGGCATGCGCTCGCACCCGGGTGTCGCCGCCACGTTCTTCGCGTGCATCGGCGAGGCCGGGGTGAACATCGAGATGATCTCTACCTCCGAGATCCGGGTCTCCGTCGTCTGCCGCGACACCGACCTCGACACCGCGGTGCGTGCCGTCCACGAGCAGTTCGAGCTGGGCGGCGACGAGCAGGCGGTGGTCTACGCCGGCACCGGCCGGTAAGCCCGTCATGGCAATGGTGCGCTGATCGTGGCGGCGCCCACTCTCGCGGTCGTCGGAGCCACCGGCTCCGTCGGCACGGTCATGCTCGAACTGCTCAGCTCGCGCCGCAACGTCTGGGGCGAGATCCGGCTCATCGCGTCCGCGGGTTCCGCCGGAAAGCAGCTCTCCTGCCGGGGCGAGACCCTGGTCGTGCAGGAGCTGAGCGCGGAGGCGTTCGACGGGGTCGACGTGGCCATGTTCGACGTGCCCGACGAGGTGTCCCAGCAGTGGGCGCCGGTCGCGGTGTCCCGCGGTGCGATCGTGGTGGACAACTCGTCCGCGTTCCGGATGGAACCCGACGTCCCGCTCGTCGTGCCCGAGGTGAACCGCGACGCGCTGCGGTACCGCCCGCGCGGCATCGTGGCGAACGCCAACTGCACCACCATGGCGATGATCATGGCGATCGCCCCGCTGCACCACGAGTACGGCCTGCGCGAGCTCGTGCTGGCGTCGTACCAGGCGGTGTCCGGGGCGGGGCAGATCGGCGTGGACGTCCTGCACGACCAGCTCAGCAAGGTGGCGGGGGACCGGGCCCTCGGGTCGCGGCCCGGCAACGTGCGCCAGGCGGTCGGTGACGACCTCGGCCCCTTCCCGGCGCCGCTGGCGCTCAACGTGGTCCCGTGGTCCGGGTCGTTGGCCGAGTGGGGCTGGTCATCCGAGGAACTCAAGATGCGCAACGAGTCCCGCAAGATCCTCGGCCTGCCCGACCTGAAGGTGTCCGCCACCTGCGTACGGGTGCCCGTGGTGACGGGTCACTCGATCGCGGTGCACGCCGTGTTCGCGGCGGAACTCGACGCGGAGGGCGCCCGGGAGGTGCTGCGGCACGCCCCCGGCGTGATCGTGGTCGACGACCCTGAGGCGGGCGAGTTCCCGATGCCGATCGACGCGGTGGGCACCGACCCGTCCTGGGTGGGGCGGATCCGCCGGGCGATCGACGACCCCCGCGCACTCGACCTGTTCGTCACGGGCGACAACATGCGCAAGGGTGCCGCGCTGAACACGGTCCAGATCGCCGAGCTGGTGGCCGCGGATCTCGCGCGGGACTGAGACGTACCCGCCGGACTGGTGGCTGAGCTGCGGAACTGGCGCCGGGCGCTGGGGGCTGACGCGGGCGCCGCGGGGCTGACGCGGGCGCTGTGGGCGACCGGGCCTGCGGGCGACCGGGCGCTGCGGGACCGGCGCCGGGGCCTCAGAGGGCGAGCTGCGGGCGGGCCGGGACGCCGACGACGGCCGGCCCGACGCTGCGTGGCGGGAGCTGGTGCGGCACCGGGTGGGGCAGCACGAGCGATTCGAGGGGCGGGGCGACGGCGGGGCGGCTGTTGAGCTGGATCAGCCGGGCCGCGCGGGCCAGTGAGCCGGTCTCGCCGTCCCGGAAGCCGTCGCGGTAGCCCTTCTCGTACCGTTCGCCGCGACCCAGTGCACGGCCGAGCGCGAAACACGACGACCCGGCGAGGGCGATGACGAACAGCAACGCGAAGGGGGTCACGACACTCCTCTCAGGGCCTCATCGTCTATGGGTCGCAAATTACTCTAAACAGGACAAGGTGCAAGGGCGCTTCGGAGCAAGTACGCCTTCGGGTGACCGTCCAGCGGCCCCGGCTGCACCCCCACCCGCCCTGCCTGTCAGGCTGTCACCTTGTGACCGACACCGACCTTGCCCGGCAGGTACGCGACGTCAGCCGGTTGACCGGCGAATTCCTCCTGCGCTCCGGCCGGACCGCCACGGAATACTTCGACAAGTATCAGTTCGAGGCCGACCCCGAGCTGCTCGACCGTCTCGCTGAACGCCTCGCCGTCCTCATCCCCGAGGGCACCGAGGTGATCGCCGGCCTCGAGATGGGCGGCATCGCCGTGGTCACCGCGCTCGGCCGCCACGCCAAGCTGCCGTGCGCGTTCGTCCGCAAGCAGGCCAAGGCGTACGGCACCGCCCGGCTGGCCGAGGGTGCCGAGGTCGCGGGCCGGCGGGTCCTGGTCGTCGAGGACGTCGTCACCTCCGGTGGCCAGGTGGTGATCTCCACCGAGGAGCTGCGCAAGCTGGGCGCCCACGTCGACCACGCGGTGTGCGTCATCGACCGCCAGGAAGGCGGAGTCGAAGCCCTCGCCCAGGCCGGCATCACGCTGCGCGCCCTGCTCACCCGCGCGGACCTCGAAGCTGCAGCCGCCTGACGCCGACTCCGGACGCCGCCCGCGTGGGTCCGGTCGCCTAGCGGCGGGCCTGCACGGGCGGGCTGGTGACGTCGAGCAGATCGATCACGCCGACGACGCCCAGCACCTGGTGGACGATCCCCTGGCTGTTCACCACGCGGAACGTGCACCCGTGGCGAGCCGCCGCGACCTGCCCCTCCAGCAGCGCCCGGACCCCGGCCGCGGCGAGCAGCGACACGTGCCGCAGGTCGATGACGAGCCCGGTCACCCCACTCTCGCCGGCGGCGGTGGCGATGACCGCGGCGAGCGTCGCGCTGACGTCGCTGTCGACCTCCCCGCGGACCGCGAGCCGGGCGACCCCGTCACCGTCGTCGTGCGTATGCACTTCAAACGGGCTCGTCATCCCGCTGCCTCCCGATCAGCCCACCTCGACAACCGCGCGGAGAGCTCCATCCTGCCCCAGTGACCACCGTGCGTCCCGGAGTCGTCACCCAGACGTGGGACATGGACGCCTGCTCTCGTGGTCGGTCCGAGGTTCGGGGCCGGGCGTGGCCCGGGTGGCATAGATCCATGGCCAACCAGCCACTGACCTGCGACGCCGTCCCCTCGTACGTTCTTGCGGGTGATCGCTGCCCTCCTCGACGCCGCCGCGCGGCACCGGCGCGCGGTCGTGATCGGGGGTGTGGTCGCGGCCGTCGCCCTCGCCTGGATGACGGTGTCGGCGCCGCGCCGGATCTGGATCGCTGCCCTCGCCTGGCTCGTCGTGGTACTGCTCCAGGTGGTGACGGACCGCCGTGAACGGCCGGCCCGGTTCGTGGTGCGCCCTGAGCGCCGGACGTTCAGCCCACCCGCGTACGGTGCCCCGGCCCTGCGGGTGGTCGCGCAGCTGCTCTGGCTAGGATCCTTCGTTCACCAGCTGCAAGAGCCCGGCGCCCTGCCGTGGGGGATCGGCATCGGCGGTATGTCCGTGGTCGTGGTGGGGTCGCACCTATGGCACGCATGGGACGGTCATGAAGTGGTGCTGAACCCCGAGGGACTACACCACCGGCGATTGTTCGGCACCTTGTTCGTGCCGTGGACCGCGGTCGCCGCCGCCCGCCTCACCAGCCGCCGGGCGCGACCGCCCGTGACCTCGGTCGTGCCGCCCGGCGCCTTCCACCCGGCCGAGGACGTCCGCGACCGCGACCGCCCGGCCGCCGTACGGCTCCGCTACGCCCAGCCGGGCCTGGTACTCCGCCGCGGCGTGATCCGCGACCGCGGGAGGCTCGACCTCGAGGAGATCGACCCCGGCTACCTGGCCGAGGTGATCAACTTCTACGTGGCGCACCCCGGGCACCGGGCCGGCATCGGCACGGTGGAGGGGCACCGGACTCTGCAGCAGGCGCTCGGCCGAAGCGGGGCATAGCCGCTGCGACGACCGCCTCATTTGGTCATGAACAGGGTGCCCGTGCCGATTGAGCTGGGTGACACCTGTTCTTTATCCCCCGGTGAGGTCTTGGCTCATGACTGCCGTCGCCCAGAAGCCCGCTAAGCGCCCCGGCGCGTTGACGCGCTGGATCCTCAACCGGCCCATGTACACCAAGATCCTTATGGTCGTGGTGGTGCTGGCCGTGGTCGGCGGCGGCGTCGGGATCTTCGCGATCGTGCAGATGGCGCGGCTGAGCGGGATGGCGCAGGACCTGTACGCGAACAGTGTGGTGCCGAGCCAGCAGCTCGGGAAGATCGCGGTGGACATCGGCGACATGCGCTCGATCGTGCTGAATCACGCGCTGTCCGAGACCAACGGCGCGATGACCCAGTACGAGCAGGCGATGAAGGCCGGCGACATCACGTTCAACAAGGACGTGGCCACGTACCGGAAGTCGACCGTCGACAGTGCCAAGCTCGACCTGCTGGTGGCGGCGTGGCAGCGGTACCGCACGGTGCGCGACACCGACTTCATCCCGGCCAGCCGCAACCAGCTCGACGTCGGCCAGATCCGCGACAAGTCCCTCACTCCCGTCGCCGACGCGGCCATGGCCCAGTTCAACCAGCTCATCGCGGAGGAGAACGCCGCCGCGACCGCGGCCGCCGCGGAGGCACACGCCCGGTACGCCACCGCGCGGACCATCACGGTCGCGATCCTCGTGGTCGGCATGGCGCTGGCAGGCGTCTTCGGCATGCTCGTGGCCCGTGGCGTGGCCCGTCGGGTACGCGGGTTGTCGGCGGTGATCCGGTCGATTGCGGATGGTGATTTGACGGTGAAGGCGGATGTGGATGCGGGTGATGAGATCGGTGTGATGGCGGGGGAGTTGGATCGGGCTGCGGGGACGTTGCGGGCGACGATTGGGCGGATCGGGGGGAGTTCGCGGAGTTTGGCGGGGTCGGCGCAGCAGATGGCGTCGGTGAGTGCGCAGATGGCGATGGATGCGGAGTCGGCGAGTTCGCGGGCGGAGTTGGTGTCGGCGGCGGCGGTGCAGGTGTCGGCGAATGTGGACACGGTGGCGGTGGCGGCGGAGGAGATGACGGCGTCGATCCGGGAGATTGCGGGTAGTGCGACGGATGCGGCGGGGATTGCGCGGGGTGCGGTGGGTGTGGCTGCGGCGGCGAATGCGACGGTGGCGAAGTTGGGGGTGTCGTCGGGTGAGGTGGGCAAGATTGTGAAGGTGATTACGTCGATTGCGGAGCAGACGAATTTGTTGGCGTTGAACGCGACGATTGAGGCGGCGCGGGCGGGTGAGGCGGGTAAGGGTTTCGCGGTGGTGGCGTCGGAGGTGAAGGATTTGGCGCAGGAGACGGCGAAGGCGACGGAGGAGATTTCGTCGCGTATTGCGGCGATTCAGTCGGATACGGGTGCGGCGGTGGCGGCGATCGGGGAGATTGCTGCGGTGATTGAGCGGATCAATTCGTATTCGGACACGATTGCGTCGGCGGTGGAGGAGCAGACGGCGACGACGAGTGAGATCGGTCGGAATGTGGCGCAGGCTGCGGTGGGGACGTCGTCGATTACGGAGACGATTGCTGGGGTGGCGGAGGTGGCGCAGAGTACGACGGTGGGGGTGTCGGAGGCGAATCGTACGGCGGAGGAGCTGTCGCGTCTGGCGGGTGAGTTGCACACCCTGGTCGGCCAGTTCACCGTGTGACCCCGGCCCCGCTCCGGCGCCCTGGTTTGCCGCTGCCCCGGGGCCGATAATCGGCGGATGCAGCCGGCGTCCACTGTAGTGTTCGACTCCTTCGAGGCGTCGGACGTGGATGAGGCCCGGGCGAAGATCCAAAAAGCGCTGCTGCCGCTCTCCATCGCGGCGCTGTCCGACCAGCGGCCGTACCGGTGCCGGTACGAGCAGCTCAGCTTCGGCCCGCTGCGCGTCAACCGGGCGTTCCACAACGTCGCGATGCGGGTCGCCGTGCCCGACCTGCGGGGGTACACCGTCGGATTCGCCGGGTTCGGGCAGTTGCGCTCGCATCACCGCGGGACCGAGGTCACCATCAGTACGGCCACCGCAGCGGTGTTCCAGCCGGGGGGCGACATCCTCGCCCACGCATCCGACGCCTCCCTGACGTACACGGTGATGGTCGACCCGCCCGCCTTGGAGGCGAACCTGTCGGCGCTCCTGGGCCGAGCTCTCACCGGGCCGATCAAGCTCGGCCCCAGCATGGACCTGACCGACGCGGCGGGGCGCAGCTGGGCGCGACTCGTGCACACCCTCACCGCGGAGATCACCAATCCGGACGGCCTGGCCGCGCACCCGCTGGTGATGCAGCCGCTGGTCGACGCGGTGATGCGCGGGCTACTGATGTCCGCCGACCACCCCGAGCGGGAGGCACTGCACCGGCCGGCCTCGGCGCACCGGTCCGCGCCGGTACGCCGCGCCATCGATGCGATCCACGCCGATCCGGCCCAGCCGTTCACCCTGAGCACCCTGGCCGGCAATGCCGGAGTCAGCGTCCGGACCCTGCAGCAGGGGTTCAGCGACCAGGTGGGCACGTCGCCGATGGGCTATCTCCGGCAGGTCCGGCTGGCCTGCGCCCATGACGAGCTGCGTACGGCCGACCCGGCCCAGACCGGCGTGGCCGCGGTCGCGCACCGGTGGGGGTTCGCCCACCTGGGCCGCTTCGCGGCCTACTACCGCGCGGTGTACGGGTGCGTACCGTCGGACACCCTGCACCGCTGACCCGCAACGTCAGCGGATCAGGCGGCGTCGAGGTCGCGGTAGGTGCGCTTGTGGGCTTCGCGGGCCTTGCCGGATACCACCCGGTCACGTCCGGCTCGCTTGGCGATGTACAGGTTCCGGTCCGCTGTGGACAGCAGGGCCGGCTGGCTGAGATCCGGTGCCTCGTGCACGCCGGCCACGCCGATGCTGATCGTGACGGGCAGCGCGCCGGTGATCTGCGGCCAGGCGTACGAGCGGACGGCCTGCCGGATGCCGTCGAGCCGTTCGGTCGCGGCGGCCACCGCGGTGCGCGGCAGGACCATCAGGAACTCCTCGCCGCCCAGCCGGGCCGCGAACCCGTCCGGTACGGCGACGGCCAGTTCCGTCTCCAGCAGCTTCGCGACCTGGACGAGTACCTGGTCGCCGACGTCGTGGGAGAGCTGGTCGTTGATCCGCTTGAAGTAGTCGAGGTCGACGATGGCGACCGTGAGGTCGGGATCGGCGGCGATCAGGCCGGGCAGTTCCTCGTCGACGTACCGGCGGTTGCGCAGGCCGGTCAGCGGGTCGCGGCGGGCCTGCTCGCGGAAGCGTTCGGCCTCCTCGCGCGCCTCGGCGGTCTCGAAGATGGCCTGCCGGGCCTGGGCGTGCGCCTCGCGCTGCTTCGAGCGCAGGCTCTCGTGGGCGGCGTGGAACGTCTTGTACATCTCGAACGCCTCCGCGTGCTCCCCGCGGGCGGAGTGCAGCTCGGCCTGCTCCTGGTACACGCGGACCAGAACCTCGTGCAGATCACGCTCGGTGCACAGCGTCCGGGAGGCGTTCAGGTTCTCCTGGGCCTGGTCGGTGGAGCCGAGGCCACGCTGGGCCCGGGCCAGGGTGAGGAAGTAGTCGGCGAGGTCGTCGGCGGCGTCGCACTGCCCGGCGTCGTGCAGGGCGATGCACGTCAGCATCGTCTGCTCGGCCTCCGCGTACTGGCCGTTCCCGATCTGGATCGCGCCGATCGTGTCCAGCGCGGTGGGGTCCAGGTCGATGCCGTGTGCGGCGGCGTGCTCCTGCAGGCGGCCGGCTACCTCCCGGGCGAGGGCGAACTCGCCGGCGGCGAGCTCGGCGTACGCCCAGTTGTTGAGCAGGATCGCCAGCCGCTGCGGCATGCCCAGCTCGCGGGCCAGTTCCTCGGCCTGGCGGTAACGCGGGCGGGCCGCGTCCATCGCGCCGCTGATGGAGAGCGCGTCGGCCAGCTTGGTGCGGTGCCACACCTGCATGAACGGGGTGGCGGTCTCGTCGAGCAGTTCGACGGCGCTCAGGGTGTGTTCGAGGTTCTTGGCCAGGTCGCCGAACAGCCGCTCGACGTTCGCGCAGGCCAGGTGGGACCGGGACTGCAACCGGCGGTCGCCGTGCGCGATGGCCCACTCGTGGATCTCGTAGACCTGCCGGGCGGCCGGGGCGATGTCGCCGGTGCGCATGAGCAGGTTGGCCCGGCACAGGCGGGCACGCGCGACGAGCAACTCGTCGCCCAGCCCCTCGGCCTGCCGTTCGAGCTCCACCGCCGCGGCCAGGCCCGTCTCGAAGTCCCACACGATGGAGTCTTCGATCTCCAGCAGGGCCGCAGACAGCCGGTCGGCGCTGATCGCGCTGCGATTCAAGGTTCACCCCCAGTCCGTTCGCTTCCCCATCGGCGAAGGCCGGACGTGCTGTAGGAGTTGACCCCGGTAGGGACGGCGAGAGATCGGACACTCTGCCCGAGTACGGCGGTAGGATCATCTTCAGACATCGTTGTCGGCAGTGTCCCCTCGATGCCCCGATGACACGGATCACATAGTTTTGACAGTCTTGCGCGAGCCGCGATATTGTTTTCCGTCGAAGTGTCCCATCCGTAGTGATCTCATCCTCCCAGGTCCTCGAATATCACCTCGCATTCTGAGTCGGCGCCCGGCCCCGGAACCGTGATTGTCGGGCACTTCCCAGAAATCGGCGGACCGCGGTCGAAATAGAAACGTCATGCCAATCGGTGCAGGTAGTGGCCTCAACGAAGACGTTGTGCCTTCGCCGATCGGCTGCTCCTTCCAAAGCGCCTCACGAAGAGCTCACTCCAATTTGATCAGGTGGAATCGTTTTGACACTCTGGTCGCACCGGCACCCGGAATTGTTGGATGAACGATGAGCCGGCAGGCGAAGCCGGGGAGTAAGGCCTACCGTGCGCAACTGCGCGATCGACTGAGCGCACTGGGATTTCCTGCCGAGGAGATCGCGGCCCGGGTCGCGGAGCACCTGATCGCGGAATGCCGGATCCGACCCCGCACCGCATGGCGATCGGCGCGCGAGATGTCGCTCGACCTGGCCGCGCAGAGGTACAACTCGGTGAACGGCGGCCTGCGTGCGGGGATGCGGGGCTCGCGGATCTGGGAGTACGAGCAGTGGCCCGACCGGGGTGTCCGGCCCACGCTGGCGGCGCTGCGCATCCTGGCTCAGGTGTACGGCACCACCTGGAAGGCCCTTCTCGATCTGTCCGATCTGGACCGGCTGCCCCCCGACGACCTCGCCGCATATCACGGAATGACCGGGGAGGCGCCGCCACCACCGCCGGCTGCGGACACGGCACGCCCGGCACCCGACGGCGAGCCCCTGACGCCGCTCGCCGAGGCGCTCGCGCTGACCGCGACGAACGTCGACAACGCCCAGCTGGACGACCTCTGGTCAGACCTGAACTATCTGGGCAACGCGTACGTCGGCACCCTGCCGGTGTCCATCCTCCGCCAGCTCTCCGTGATCCGGGAGCGGGCGGTGACGCTGTTGAAGGGACGCCAGCGGCCCAAACAGACCAAAGAGTTGTACCTGTTGAGTGCGAAGTCCAGCGCGATGATGGCGTGGATCAGCGCCGACCTGGGCAACTACGGCGCCGCGCAGGAGCTCAACTCCGCCGCGTGGCTCTACGGCCAGTACGCCGACGACTTCCTCGCCCGTCGTTGGGTCCGCACCACCCAGTCCCGTGTGGAGTACTGGGCAGGGAACGGCGCGGAATCGGCGCGGCTGGCCCGGGACGGGCTGGGATACCGCGTCGGCAAGCGCATCACCGACGCGCCGCTCATCCTGGCGGAGGCCCGGGGGTGGGCGAGCATCCAGGCCGAGCGCCAGACCCTGGATGCCGTCGAGCGTTGGGCGCGTATCGAGGACGCGGATTCGACGGACACCTGCGAGGACCGGTTCTTCAACATCAGCAAGGACCGGCGGCACTACATGGCCGGGACGTCGCTGCTTTCCGTGGGCCAGGCCGGCCGGGGACTGGCGGAGTTGCAGAACGCCCGGCAGGCGTACGACGGGATGCCGGTCGAACACCGATGGGAGGCGATGGAACCGATGATCATGATCGACACGGGACGGGCTCATCTGCGGCTCGGCGAACTCGACGCCGCAGCCGACGACCTCGCCCCGTTCGTGTCGGCGGATCTCGGCCCGCAGCCGGACATGGTCAGAGCAATGCTGAAGGTCCTGACCAGGGAGCTCGACGCGCCACGCTGGCGCGGTTCGACGATCGCACACGGCCTGGCCGATGCGCTGCTGGGTGTGCAGAAGTCGATTCCACAGTGATGTGGGGTCGCACGACAAACGGGGGAAGAAGTTGCTTCGCATGCAGATCGAAAAGTCATCGGGCGTGACGCGACCGGCCGTGCCGCCCCCGCGGACGCCGCGTACGGACGGCTCATCCCGGCACCTCATCGTGGTGGCGGACCGATTCGCGTCCTTCGCCGACGGCGCGCAGGTGTACACGGTGTCGGAGCTCTTGACGGCGCTGCGTGCCGGTGCCGCGACCGAGCCCGGGTGGCAGTGTGTCGTCCACACCGGGCAGGGGGTCGATCGTGCGGACCGGGACGCGCTCGGATCCGCCGGAGCGATTGTGCAGGCCGACTCGGTGCTGCCGGACGAGGCGGCGGTGCCACCGGGCGTGGTGCACAAGAACCGACCGGAGAACGTGCTGCTCTCCGCGCTCACCAATTCGTCTTCGGCGCATTGTACGGCCGCGTTGAGAATCCACCGGGACAACGAATTCGTCCTGGATCACCAGACCGCACGTCATGTGCCTGGAATGGTGGTCATCGAAGCGATGCGCCAGATCTGCATCGCGCAGTTCGAAACCGCGTACCGGCCCGAACTGGCGCAGGTCGAATACCTCGGCATATGGCGGCGAATGAATCTGAGTTTCGAGGGCTTCCTCTTCGCTCTGCCCGCGACCGTGGACTCCGAAATTGTCGAGGCCGATCTGCGGAAGGAAACCAATCTGCGCTTCCGCGCGGTCACCTCGGTGTGGCAGTACGGCGACCTCGTGGCGTCAGCCGAAATCGACTACTCCATGGTCCGGCAGGATCGGATCGGTCTTCTGGAAAGTCGTCGGGCGGCGCGCGCCGCGGCTTCGCAATTGCATGGGCAACCGAAAGGAGAGGTGTGATGGTCGACATTCGTGGGGCGGGCGTCGAATCCGATTTCGACCGGGGCTTGAGCCTGATCCAAAAGCTGGGAGGGGTGGAGCGTCCCGCGGTGCTCGACCTGTTCGCCAGCGTGGAGGCGGGCGCCTTCGGCGAAGAATGCGTCGGCTTCATCTACGGCAACGTGTACCACCGGCCGGGGCTGACCCTGCAGGCCCGCCAGCTGGCCACCGTCGGGGCGCTCACCGCCCTCGGGTACGCGTCCCAGCAACTGAAGTTCCACGCCACGGCCGCGCTGAACGTGGGATGCAGCCGGCAACAGATCGTCGAGGCGATCATCCAAGTCAGCTCGTTCGCCGGTTTCCCGGCAACGCTGAACGCCCTCGCCGCGGTGCGGGAGGCGTTCGGCGGCGTCGAGAGCACGCCGGACCCGTCGGAGTCCGACGAGCACGCGCAGCCGTCCGACGGCCGGGACCGGTACGAACGCGGCCTGGCCTTCCTGGAGCAGGTGGACGGGGAAGCGGGCCGGAAGGTCCTGGACTCGCTGCAGGACATCGCGCCGGACCTGGCCCGGTACATCGTCGAGTTCACGTTCGGCGAGATCTACCCCCGGCCGTACCTGGGTCTGAAGGATCGCGAGATCGTCACGGTCGCGGCGTGCACGGCGCTGGGTTCGGCACTTCCTCAGCTCAAGGTGCACGTCCACGGTCTGCTCAACGTCGGCGGCACCCGGCAGGAGGTCGTCGAGACGCTGCTGCACGTGGCGTTCTACTGCGGTTTCCCGGCCGCGCTCAACGCGATCGGCGTGGCCCGCGAGGTGTTCGCGGAGCGGGGCACGATCGAGTGACGGCGTTGCGCAAGATCCGCCTGGTGGCGGTCGACTGCGACGGCGTACTCATCGACGACACGTACCTGGCCGTACTCGAACGGTTTGTCACCAGGCGCGGGGGCGTCTACGACGAGCAGGCCGAGCGGACGATCGTCGGCCTGCAGGACGTGGTCGTGGCGGACCTCGTTGCGCGGTTGTGCGGGCTCGACCAGCCGGTCGCCGACACGCTGGCGGAGATCTGGGCGGAGCGTGCGGAGTACCTTCGCGAGCACCCCATCCGGGTCAGCGACGGGGCCCCTGAGTTCCTGGCGTCGCTGCAGAAGCTCGACGTCCGGGTGGTCTGTTACGGAGGGCGCACGCGCGAACACACATTCGACAGGTACTTGGGGCACCTTGTTGAGCTTTTCGATCCCGCGGTTCCATATGTGAGTGTCAACGAGCACCGACCGGGCATCGAGTGGATCGTCCGGGAGGTCATCGGCTGCGAGTTCGACGAGGCAGTGTTCATCGACGACGTGAGCCGGGTCGCCGAGGCGGCCCGGCGGCACGGGACGGGATTCATCGGCGTACCCGCCGGACCCGCGCACGGCCGCCAACGCCGCTTCCTCCGGGAGGCCGGTGTGCGGCACGTCGTCGGTTCCGTCGGCGAGATCACTCCCGAGCTCCTGTCGCGCGTCGACGACGAACTCGCCGCAGCGCAGCACTGGAGACCGTTCCCGTCGCAAGGCTTGGAGCAACCATGAAGTACTTCTGTCTGCCGGAGCCCGGCGCCGGGCTGATCCAGCGGCAGGGCGACGTCCCGCAGCCCGGTCCCGAGGAGATCCTGGTCCGCATGCGCGGATGGTCGGTCAACTTCCGGGACCTGATGATCGCGGCAGGCCACTATCCGCGGGCGTTGAAGGCCGACGTGGTGGCGCTGTCCGACGGGGCGGGCGAGGTCGTGCAGGTCGGCGCGGACGTCGTCCGCTGGTCGCCGGGCGACCGCGTGGTCGGGATGTACTTTCCCCGGTGGACATCGGGTCCCGGCACCCCCGACAAGACCGCCGACGATCTCGGCGGGTCGGTCGACGGCGTGCTCGCCGAGTACGTCACGTTCCACGAGGACGCCGTGGCAGCCGTGCCGGCGCACCTCGACTTCGCCGAGGCCGCGACACTGCCCAGTGCCGGGGTCACCGCGTGGCGCGCGGTCGTCGAGGAAGGTCGCCTGACGCCCGGCCAGAGCGTGCTCACCCTCGGCAGCGGCGGAGTCTCCGTGTTCGCGGTGCAGTTCGCTGCGCTCGGCGGTGCCGGGGTCATCGCCACGTCCAGCTCCGACGAGAAGCTCGACCGGCTCGGCGCCGTGGGCGCCACCGATCTCATCAACTACGAGAAGACCCCCGAGTGGGGGGTGGCGGCCGCCGAGCGGGCGTCGGGCGGGGTGGACCACGTGGTCGATGTCGGCGGCTCGGGCACGCTCGGCCAGTCGATGATCGCGGCCCGCGTGGGCGGCCACATCAGCGTCATCGGGGTGCTGGCCCACGGGGCCGGTGTGGACCCGCTGCTGGTGCTCGCGAAGCAACTCACCCTGCGCGGCATCACCAACGCCAGCCGGGACACCTTCGAGGACATGACGCGGGCGGTCGGACGCCACGGCCTGCGCCCGGTGATCGACAAGCGGTTCGCGTTCGACGACGTCGTCGCGGCGTTCGGGTATCTGCAGTCCCGAGCTCACGTCGGCAAGGTGGTGCTGGAGGCGGACTGAGCGCGGAAACCCCGGCGACTGGGTTGATCTGCTCGGTCGAGTTGGGTAAGAAATGCCCGCACCCCCGTATCTGTGCTGCTCAGCGGCGCTGCCTCGCCCGGAGATTGTCAGGTCGTGGCAGGGATGGTGACGTCCGCTCCGGACGGCGATAGTGGTATCAGCCGGGCCGTCGACGAGGCGGGACGCGCTTGCCGTACGGGGGCTGAGGCGGGCTTCGCGTAGTGCGACCCGCCTCCGCGGTACGCACGCCGTCTCGTGAGTCGGCCACCCGGCGAATTCTCGGCCGGTCGTCCGAGCGCACTCGCAATCGGACGATCGGCCGTCGGGGGAACGGAGGGATCCGGCCGGGCCCCCGAAGCTGATTCGACGGATTAGCGGGGGCTCATGGAAACAGAAGAACGTCGTCGTCGGGAATTGGCAGCCTTTCTCCGGAGCCGGCGCAACAGGCTCGATCCGACCAGCGCCGGGGTCCGGCACACGTACGGTCGCCGGCGTACGCCCGGCCTGCGCCGCGAAGAACTGTCGGCGCTGGCCGGCGTCAGCGTCACCTGGTACACGTGGCTGGAACAGGGCCGCCGGATCCGCGTGTCCCGTCAGGTGCTCGCGAGCATCGCGGACGCACTGCGCCTGGACCACACCGAAACGGCGCACCTGTTCCGGCTGGCAGGAGAGCTGCCGCCGGCGTCGGACCGGGCCCGGCGGCCCGACCGGGTTTCCCCGCAGTACCTGATGCTGCTGGAGCACCTGGATCCGCTGCCGGCACTGATCGTGAACTCGCGCCTCGACATCCTCGCGTGGAACCAAGGTTTCTGCGCGCTCTTCCCGCCGTTCGAGTCGCTGCCCGAGGAGCAGCGCAACAGCCTGCTGCTCACGTTCCATCCGGAACTGCGGGAGTACTTCCCGAATTGGGAGACGAAGGCGGCGCGGATGGTGGCGATGTTCCGTACGCATGCGGCGGACCGGCTGGTGCAGCCCGAATTCACCGAGCTGGTCGACGGGCTGCGCCGGGCGAGCCCGGAATTCCGCGCGTTCTGGGAGCAGCGGGAACTGGTGCCGTCGATCCCCTCGGCGGCGACGATCACGCACCCGATCCTGGGCCCGCTCGAACTGACCCAGGTGAAGATGGAGGTCGCCGACACGCACGACACGCTCATGGTCTACCAGTTCCCGCCCGGCACTCCGCTCGCGGACCGATTCGCCGAGCTGGTCGCGCAGCGCGCCCGAGACGAACAGCCCCTGCTGGTCAGCGGGGTGCAATGAGCACCAGCCAGAAACCTCGACGACGCTGAAACGCCGCGACAGACTTCCCAACGAGCCCTGACGGGGCGGATTCGCAAAGGCGGAGTGATGGATTCTGTGGCGTTGCCCCCCTCGGGCGTGCCGACGGTGCGTGGCGAGGTCCCATCCGGAGAGTTGGGCCCGACCCTCGCACACGAGCACCTGTTCGTGCTGAGCCAGGAGTTCCAGCACAACTATCCGTTCCTGTGGGACCGTGAGCGCGGCGTCGCCGAGGCCGCCGCGCAACTGGAACGGGCCTACGACGCCGGGCTGCGGACCGTCGTGGACATGACGGTCATCGGTCAAGGGCGTGACATCGAGCTGGTCCGCGCGGTCGCGGACCGGACGCGGATGAACATCGTGGTCGCCACGGGCGTCTACACGATCGACGGGATACCGCCGTTCGCGCGGTTCCGCGGGCCGGGCTGCCTGGTCGAGGCGCCCGACCCGCTCATCGACCTGCTGACCGCGGACATCACGGACGGCATCGCGGGCAGCGGGATACGCGCGGGTGTGGTCAAGTTCGCGTGCGAACGCACCCCGCCCGACGACAGCGCACGCCGGATGGCGTCTGCGGTCGCGGAGGTCCACCGGCGCACCGGGGTCGCCGTGGTGGTCCACTGTGATCCCTTCGAGGGCAACGGGCTCGAACTGGTCGCCCTGCTGACCGGCGAGGGTGTCGCATCCGACCGGGTGGTCGTCGCGCACGCCGGCGATTCCGGCGACCTCGACACGCTTCGCGCCCTGGCCGACACCGGCTGCCTGCTCGGCTTCGACCGGTACGGGATGACCGCCCTGGCACCGGACGACCAGCGCAACCGGATGCTGGCCGCCCTCGTCCGCGCCGGTCACGGACACCAGATCCTCGTCTCCCAGGACCACGCGTCCCACATCGACTACCTGACCACGGAGCAACGCCGTGAGCTGTTCCCCGACTGGAGCTACACACACCTGGTGGAACGCGTGTTCCCGCAGTTGCTGCGCGAGCCCGGCGTGGATGAGTCGACGCTGACGATGCTGCTCGAGGACAACCCGCGGCGGCTGCTGACCGCCGGGCGGGTGCCCGCGCCTCTGGAGGTGGGAGCGTGAGCGAGATCAGGGAGCCCTGGCAGGACCTGGGGACCGAACTCGTCGTGGACGAACCGTACGTGAAGTGCTGGGTCGAGACCGTGCCTCCCGGCGAACGCCGCCCCACCCACACCCACCGGCATCCGTGGGTGACGGTGGTGCTGTCCGGCGCATCCGGCGAATCCCGCGACGAGCACGACAACGTCATCAAGCAGGTGACGCTGGAGACCGGTCAGATCGTCCTCAACGGACCGGACCGTCTGCCCATGCGCCACTACGTACACAACACCTCGGACCGGACCCTCGTCATGGTCGCGATCGAACTGCGCGACGCGGGTCGGGAAGGACAACAGTCATGACCGCAGTATCGACGGCCCTGGTGACCGGAGCCACGTCCGGCCTGGGACGCGGCCTGGCCAAGGAACTGTCCGGCCGGGGCTGGACCGTGCTGGTCCACGGCCGCGACGAGCGCCGGTGCGCAGCGGTGGTCGAGGAACTGCGCGCCACCGGCGGTCAGGCCCAGGCGTACGTCGCGGACCTCGCCGAGCTGCGGCAGGTCGCCGAGCTGGCGAACCGGGTCGCGGCCGACCACCCCGGCCTCGGCCTGCTCATCAACAACGCGGGCGTGGGCTCCGGAGGGCACCGCGACGGGCGGCAGGTCAGCGCGGACGGGTACGAGCTGCGCCTCGCGGTCAACTACCTGGCGCCGGTCCTGCTGACCCGGCTCCTGCACGGCCAGCTGCGGGCGGCGGCGCCGTCGCAGGTGCTCAACATCGGCTCCGTCGGCCAGAGCGAGATCGATTTCGCCGACCCGCAGTTCACCCGCCGGTACGACGGGATGGAGGCGTACACCCGCAGCAAGTTCGCGCTCGCCGCGTTCACGTTCGCCACGGCCGCGCAGTACGAGCCGGACGGCATCACGGTGAACTGCTCCCATCCGGCCAACTACATGGACACCGCGATGGTCCGCGAGGCCGGGGTCTCGCCGTGGACCACGGTGGCGGCCGGATGCCGGGCGGCGCTGTACGCACTCGATCAGGGCGCCGGGGAGACCGGGGTGTTCTACAACGAGCGGCATGCCGGCCGGGCGCACCGGCGCGCGTACGACGCCGGGCTGCAACGGCAATTGCTGGCCCTGACCGACGAGCTCATCGGGACGGCGCGGGGCGTGGACATTTCCTGATGCGGCCGTGACGGGACCCGACACCGTCGCCGCACAAAACGCGGCTGCCCCGCCACCGGCGGTGGTCGGCCGCGTTTTGTCGTGCCCATTTTCCGGCCCTGGTGGCGAATATCCTGGTGCAGACAGCACCACGCCGTGATCCCGTTTCTCGGTCACCATTGGGTGGGCGCCGCGGGCGCCTCGAAAGCTGATCCAACGGGGGAATCACACATGCGTGCTGCGGGTGAGGTGTTGGTCGTCGGCGCTGGTCCGACAGGTCTCGCGGCGGCGGTGGAGCTGCTCCGGCGCGACGTCGCCGTGCGGATCGTGGACCGGTCGACCCGGCGGAACCCGCATTCCAAAGCGATCGTCCTGTGGCCCCGCGCACTCGACGTGTTCGCCCGTCTGGGAGCAGCCGACCGCATTCGTGAAATGGCGGTGCCGATCACCGCGGCCAATTACTATTCCGGGCGCCGGCGGGTGGCCCGCATCAATTTCCGGCAGCTCGCCGGAAGCCGCTGGAGCACCCCGCTGTCCCTGCCGCAGAACGACACCGAGCAGGTGCTGCGCGACGTCCTCGACGAGGTGGGCGGGGCCGTCGAATACGGCCATCGGCTGGTCGGCATCACCCAGGACGCGAGCGGAGCGCTCGCCCGGTTCGCCGCGCCCGACGACGAACCCCGGGAACACCGGTCGGACTGGGCGCTCGGGTGCGACGGTGCACACAGCACGGTCCGTACCAGCCTGGGGGTGGGCTTCACCGGCAGCGCGTACGAGCAGGCGTACGTGCTCGCCGACGGGTACTGGGACACGCCGCTGCTGCACGAGGAGTCCTACTACTTCATGGGCCCGACCGGGGTCCTGGTCGTGGTGGGGCTGCCCGGCGGCAAGGTGCGGGTCTTCGGCAGCGCCCCGGCCGACGCGGCGGGCGAATCCGCGGAGGAGACCGTGCGCCGGATCGCCGCCGAGCGGTCCCCGGTCCCGCTGCGCCTGGCCGAATCGGCGGGCAGCGGCACGTTCCAGATTCAGCGCCGGATCGCCGACCGGTTCCGCAACGGCCGGGTGCTGCTGGCCGGCGACGCCGCCCACGTCCACAGCCCCGCGGGCGGCCAGGGGCTGAACACCAGCGTCCAGGACGCGTACGAGGCGGCGTGGCGGCTCGCCGACGTGATCCACGGCCGCCTTCCCGACCACGAGCTCGACCAGTGGGAACGCGAACGGCGGCACGTGGCGCAGTTCGTCGTTCGCGACACCGACCGGCAGACCCGGCTGTGGACGCAAGGCGGCTGGCAGCGGCACCTGCGCAACGTCGCGCTGCGCACCGCACAGGCCACCGGCGCCCTGGATCGGCTCGCTCCGCCCCGGCTCGCCCAGCTCAGTCTCGCGTACCCCGCATCCGGCGGTGGCCTCGGCCGCCTCGTTCCCGGCACCCGGGTGCCCGACGTGCGGCTGCCCATCGGCGGCCGCCTGCACGACCTGCTGAGCACGGGCGGCCGGACGCTCCTGCTCACCGAAGATGCCGAGCACCGTTTCGATCGCGCCTGGGCGGCACGTCACGGCGTACACGTCGTCCCGGTCGACCGGGCGCTGGCCCGCGTCCTGGGCCTGCGCGGCCGCGGCGCGGTGCTGGTCCGCCCGGACGCCGTGGTCGCCGTGGCCGGCCGGTTCACCGATTCCACCCTGGTTTCCCGCATCGAACGGGCGCTGCCGCCCGTCGCGACCCACCCCGACCTCAAGGAGAGCGCGTGAGCATCTCGACCGAAAAGCAGCTCGGCCGCACCACGCTGGGCGGCCGCCTGGAAACCTCCGCGATCGGTCTCGGCTGCATGGGCATGGCCGAGTTCTACGGCGACCGCGACGAGGCCGAGTCGATCCGTACCATCCATGCGGCCATCGACCTCGGCATGGATTTCCTCGACACCGCCGACATGTACGGTTCCGGCCTCAGCGAGGAGATCGTCGGCCGGGGACTCGCGGGCGGGCGGCGCGAGCGGGTGGTGCTGGCCACCAAGTGCGGTCTGATCCGTACGGCCGACGGCGTGCGGGTGGACGGCAGCCCCGCCCACATCCGCGAGGCGATCGACGCCAGCCTCCAGCGCCTCGGCACCGACCACGTGGACCTGTACTACCTGCACCGGGTCGACCCCGAGGTGCCGGTGGAGGACTCGGTCGGCACGATGGCCGAGCTGGTGACCGCCGGGAAGGTACGCCACCTCGGACTGTCCGAGGTCGGCTCGCAGACCATCCGCCGCGCCCACGGCGTGCACCCGATCACCGCGGTCCAGACCGAGTACTCGCTGGCCAGCCGCGGCCCGGAGCGCAGCATCCTGCCCACGGTCCGGGAACTGGGCATCGGCTTCGTCGCGTACAGCCCGTTCAGCCGGGGGCTGCTGTCCGGCGAGATCAGCGGCGAGGCGGACCTGAAGGCCGACGACATGCGCCGGCTGCTGCCCCGGTTCGGTGCCGACAACCTGCCCCGCAACGCTGCGCTGGTGGCCGCGCTGGGTGAGATCGCGGCCGCCCGCGATTGCACCGTGGCGCAGCTCGCGCTGGCCTGGCTGGTGGCGCAGGGCGTGGTGCCGATCCCCGGCGCGAACCGGCGCGCCCACATGACCGACAACGTGGGTGCGGGTGCGGTGCGGCTCACCGACGAGGAACTGGGCCGGATCGACGAGATCGCCCCCGCGGGTGCCTTCCAGGGGGCGCGTTTCCCGGAGCACCTGCTCAAGATGGTGCAGGAGGACTGAGGCGTGGCGGTCGACATCATCTACGAGACGCACTGCGTCACCGCGGACAACGCCGCGGGCGTCATCAGCGGCTGGGGTGACCCCGAGCTGTCGGAGGAGGGCCGCCGCGGCGCCGCCGAGCTCGGTGCCCGGCGCCGCGACGCCGGAGCCGCGGCGGTGTATACCTCCGACTTCCGTCGCGCGGTGCAGACCGCCCGGATCGCGTTCGCGGACACCGGCACGCCGGTGCGCACCGACCGGCGGCTGCGCGAGTGCAACTACGGCGACCTCAACGGGTGCACCGTCGCGCAGCTCGACGCCGCCCGGCCCGGCCACGTCGACGTGCCGTTCCCGGGCGGCGGCCAGAGCTTCCGGCAGGTGCTGGAAGCGACCGCGGAGTTCCTCGACGAGCTGGCCGAGCAGCACGACGGGGGACTGGTGGTCGTCATCGCCCACTCGGCCAACAAATGGGCGCTCGATTGCCTGCTCGACGGCGCGGTTCTGGAGGAGCTGGTGGCCCGGCCGTTCGTGTGGCGCGACGGCTGGCGGTACCGGCTCGATGCGGCGCAGTGGCGGGCGGCTGCGGCGGCCCGGAACCGGGGGTGAGCCGGTGCCGCCGTGCTCGCCCGTGGACGGTGTGCTGCCGGTGCTCGACGGCGGCCGCAACTGCACGGTCGTCGTCGATCCCGGCGAACCGGTGCTGCAGGGCCACTACCCGGGGTCTCCGATCTTCCCCGGTGTGTGCCTGATCGAGTACGCCCACCGAGGCGCGCTGTCGGCTGCCCCCGCGAAGCTGCGGGCCCTGCGGCTCGTGGAGATCGAATCGGCCCGGTTCCTGCGCCCGGTCCGCCCCGGAGACGCGGTGCTGATCGAGATCAGCGGCGAGCAGCAGGACGCCGACTGGCGCTGCCGGGTGACGTTGAGTACGGCGAACCGCCCCGCCGCCCGGATCAGGCTCCGCTACCGCAGCGGGGACCAGCCGTGATCGGGATCGGCGAACTCAAGCGGATCCTGCCGCACCGCTACCCGATGCTGCTGGTCGACCGCATCGTCGCGCTCGAGCCAGGCCGAAGGGTGACCGCGCTGAAGGCGGTGACCGTCAACGAGCCCTGGTACCGCGCGTTGCCGGACGACGCCCGCGACGAGGACCACGACTATCCGCCGGTACTGCTCGTCGAGTCCTGGTGCCAGGCGGCGGCCGTTCTCGCGTCGGGTGACCGGGCTGACCCGGGCGGGCTGCCGCTGGTCGCCCAGGTGACCGGCGTCGGATTCGGTGCCCCGGTGCGCCCCGGCGACGTGCTGGAACACCGGGCCCGGGTGGTGCAGCTGCAGTCCGACGCGTTGGTCGTGGCGGGCTGGTCGCGGGTCGGCGACGAGGTGGTCCTGACGGTGAGCACCGCGATCGTGGTCCGCCGCCCGGTGGACGCGCTCGAGCCTGGTAGTCGCCCTACCCGCATCGAAAACACCGTTGCCAGTTCTCACTAGTTGCCGTGAGTCGAATCGGGCACGCTTTTCCCGGGGCCGTCAGGTCGCCGACGAAATGCGATTCCACGGCCGAACAAACGGGGAGTTCAACCGTGACCATCACCGATGACAGCATCCGGTCCAAGGCGGCGAACGTCGCTTTGGTACGCCGGTTCTTCGCCTGTTTCGCCGAGCGTGATCTTGTGCCGCTGAGCACCGAGATCCTTGCCCCCGACGTGGTCTGGCACGTGCCCGGCCGACACCCGCTGGCCGGTACGCACCACGGCCCGGAGCAGGTCGTCGCGTTCTTCACCGAGCTGGCACGCTCCGGTTTCCAGGCCGAGATCCTCTTCCTGCAGGCCGACGAACACCGGGTGGTGGAGGTGCACCGCGGCTGGTCCGGCCGGCAGGACGGCACCGACATCGACCTGACCTGGGTGCTGGTGTTCGACGTCGAGAACGGGCGGGTCGTGCAGGCCCGCAATTTCGTCTCCGACCAGGCTGCTGCCGACACGTTCTTCTCCGCCGCATATCAGCTTGCCCCGTTGCCTGCGCGGCTCGCCGTGGCTCATTCCGGAAAGGGATTGCGATGAGTGTGCTGGATTCGGTACGGGCCGACAACGCATTGTCCTTCGACCGGGGCGTCGCGCGCCGGTACGTGCACCGCTGGGCGGTCAGTGAGGTGTTCCTGACCGACCTGCGGGTGCTCGACGACCGGACGTCCTGGCTGGCGGCGATGCTGCCGACCGCGCACGCCTACTACGGCGACCACACCGGCCCCGGCGGGCTGGTCGACAGCATGGCTGTCATGGAGTGCGCCCGGCAGGCCGCCACCTATCTCGCCCACGAGGGGCTCGGCGTGCCGCTGGACAGCGCGTTCCTGGTGGCGAGCTGGGGTCTGCGGCTGACCGGGGAGGCCTGGCCGTACCTCGGGTCGCGGCCCGGCCGCCTCAGCATCGAGGCGACCGTGGACCGTACGGTGCGCCGCGGCGTCGTCCGGGGCGCGGAGTTCGAGATGCGGCTGTGGCTCGACGGACGCGCGCTGGCCACCGTGGACATCGACGCCCGGTACACGCCCGCCGCGGAGGCCGAACTGGTTCGCCGGTACCGGCGGGCGAGCGCACCGCCGTTCTCCGACTCGTTGCCCGCCGTGCCGCCGGGCCGGCCGGTCGCGCCCGCCGCCGTCCACCGGAGCGACCCGGCCAACGTGGTGCTGTTCGACGTCGCGACGGCCGAGGACCGCACCACCGCCCGGATCGGCACCCGGCCCACCCATCGCGGCTTCTACGACCATCCGCAGGACCACTACACGGCGATGATCCTCATGGAGGCGGCCCGCCAGATGGGCCTGCTGGTGACCGGTGGCGCCGACGGGCCGCCGCGCGCGGTGACGGCGTACGCCGCGCGTTTCCACCAGTTCGCCGAGCTGGACGCGCCGGTCGTCCTCGACGCCCCGACGCCGGCGGGCGCCGGGCCGACGGAGATCCCGGTCCTGGTACGCCAGGGCGACGACGTGGTCAGCGAGATCGTGGTCACCGTGGCGCCGGAGGCCACGCGATGACGGCCGTCCGTGCGGTCTGGACCGACTTCGGTGGCGTCCTGACCCCGCCGGTCGCGCAGACCCTGGAACGGTTCTGCGCGGACGCCCGGGTGCCCGTCGAGGAGTTCCAGCGGGCCATGCGTGCCGTCGCCCAGGACTGCGGGGTGGCGGACCCGATGGCGCCGCTGGACACCCCGTTGCTGGACCAGCGGGCCTGGGAGGTCCGGATGGAACGTGAACTCGCCGGTGCCGGTGTGCCCGCGGACCTGTCCGACTTCCCGCAGCGCTGGTTCGCCGACCGGGCGATCAACGACACCTGGGTCGCGACGCTGCGGCGCCTGCGTGCCGCCGGGGTCTTCGTGGGCCTGCTGTCGAACATGCCGCCCGCGTGGGACCGCTACTGGCGGGACATGGTGGCGCCGGAACTCTTCGCGGACCTGGTGCTGTCGTTCGAGGTCGGCGTACGCAAGCCCGAGCCGGCCATCTTCGCCGTCGCGGGCGACCGGGCGGCGGTGCCACCGCAGCAGTGCGTGCTGGTCGACGACCTGCCCGCGAACTGTGCCGCGGCCCGGTCCGCGGGCTGGCAGGCGGTGTGTTTCTCGGACACGACCACCGTGAACGCGGCGCTCGCCGAGCTGCTCGGTGACCCGGCGGTGGCCCGATGAGCCGTACCGCGGTGATGTGCGGCATCGGCGGCTGGGTCCCGCCGACCCTGGTCACGAACGCCGATCTGGCCGCCCGGCTCGACACGTCCGACGAGTGGATCACCACCCGTACGGGCATCCGCCAGCGGTATGTCGTCCCTCCCGGGATGTCCACGTCGGATCTCGCGGTGGAGGCGGGGCGCGCGGCGCTCAAGTCCGCCGACCTCGACTCGGCGGACGCGGTCATCGTCGCGACGACGACACCCGACCGTACGTGCCCGGCCACGGCGCCGACGGTGGCGAGCCGGCTCGGCCTCGCGGGGGTGGCGGCGTTCGACGTGGCGGCCGTGTGCACCGGCTTCCTGTACGCCCTGGCCACGGGCGCCGGCCTGGTGTCCACCGGGCAGGCCGACCGGGTACTGGTGATCGGGGCGGACGCGTTCTCCACCATCCTCGACCCCGGCGACCGGTCCACGGTGTCCGTCTTCGGTGACGGGGCGGGCGCGGTGGTGCTGCGCCCGGGGGAGGCGACCGAGCCGGGTGCGCTGGCCGGGTTCTGCCTCGGCAGTGACGGCTCGCTCGCCGATCTGATCACCGTCCGGGCGGGCGGCTCGGAACAACGCTCCGCCGGGGCGGCGTCGCCCGGCGACGAATTCTTCAGCATGCAGGGCCGCGAGGTGTTCGAACACGCGGTGTCGAAGATGGCCGTGGCCGCCCGTACCGCGGCCGAGCGCGCCGGCTGGCGGCTGGACGAGGTGGACCGGTTCGTGGCGCACCAGGCCAACGTCCGCATCCTGCGCGCGGTCGCCGACCAGCTCGACCTCGATCACAGCCGCCTGGTCGTCGACCTCGACCGGGTGGGCAACACGGCCGCCGCGTCCATCCCGCTCGCCCTCGATCACGCCAACGCCGACGGCACCCTGCGCCCCGGCGATCGGGTCGTCGCCGCCGCGTTCGGTGGGGGCGCCACCTGGGGGGCCACCACGTTCGTGTGGCCCCGGCTTCGTTCGATCTAGCACCCATTTCCGTACGAAAGGTGAAAGTCACCATGAGTGAGAACCTGACCATGCCGACGTTCGCGGCGATCGCGCAGCTCATCGGAGAGAAGTTCGAGGCCCCGCAGGCCGAGATCACCCCGGACACCGTCCTGGAGTCGATCGAGGTCGACTCCCTCGCCCTGATCGAGCTGACGCTACTGCTGCAGAAGCAGTTCGGGGTCACCATCCCGTCGGGCGACGTCACGCCGGACAACACCGTCGGCGAGCTGGCCGCCATCGTGGCGGCGGCCGAGAAGACGGCGTGATGGGTACCGCTCGGCCGGCCGTGGCGGTGACCGGAATCGGCCTGGTCACCGCGGCCGGCATCGGGGTCACGGCGAACTGGGAACGGGTCTGTTCCGGGGTGCCCACGGCCGCCACCGATCCGGAACTGGCCGGGCTTCCGGTCGCGTTCTCCTGCCGGGTTCCGGGCTTCGACGCCCGGGCCCTGCTGGGCCGCAACGCGGCCTGGCGCCTCGACCGGGTCAACCATCTCGCGCTCGTCGCCGCCCGAGAGGCGGTGGCCGACGCCGGGTGGGACACGGACGGTTGGGACGCGCCCCGCGTCGGCGTCGTGCTGGGCAACGCGCTGGGCGGTGCGGTCTCGTACGAGAACGCGCACACCGCCCTGCATACCGAGGGCCCGGACCGGGTGTCGCCGCTGGTCATGGTCAACTGGCCGATCAACATGATCTCCGGGTACCTGGCGATGCAGTTGACGGCGCTCGGGCCGAACCTCGTGGTGGCGACCGCCTGCGCGTCCGGGGTCACCGCCATCGGGGTCGCCCGGGACATGTTGCTGTCGGGTCAGTGCGACGTCGTGATCACCGGTGCGTCGGAAGCCCCGCTGGCCCGTACGCCCATGGCGGCGTACGCGATGATGGGCGCCCTGTCCCGGCGCTCGGACGACCCGGCCGCCGCGTCCCGGCCGTTCGACGCGGACCGCGACGGCTTCGTGGCCGCCGAGGGCGCGGCGATCCTCGTGCTGGAACGCGAGGACGACGCGCGGGCCCGCGGCGCCCGGATCCGGGCGAGGATCAGCGGGTACGGGTCGTCGGCAGACGGACACCACGCCTCCGCGCCCGACCCCGAGGGCAGGGGGGTCGAGCGGGCGCTGCGCGCCGCGCTGGACGACGCCGGTGTCGCGCCGTCCGACGTGGAGCACGTCAACGCGCACGGTACGTCGACGAAGCTGAACGACCTGACCGAATCCGCCGTGATCCGGCGCGTCCTCGGCAGCCCCGCGGTGACGTCCACCAAGGGGGTGACCGGCCACGCGCTGGGGGCGGCCGGAGCCATCGAGGTGGCGTACACCGTGCTCACCGTCGAGAACGGGGTGATCCCCCCGACCGCCAACCTGGAGAAGCTCGATCCCGAGATCGACCTCGACGTGGTCGCCGACCGTGCCCGCACCCGCCGGGTACGGGTGGCCACGAGTCATTCGCTCGGCTTCGGCGGTCAGAACGCGGTCGCGGTCGTCACTGCGCCCTGAATCCGTTTACGCAGAAAGGGTTTACCCGTGAGCCGATCAGTCTTCGTCACCGGCGCCAACCGGGGCATCGGGCTCGCCATCGCGAGGGCGTTCGCCAAGCAGGGCGACCGGGTCGCGGTGGGACATCGTGGACAGCGCCCCCCGGACGATCTGTTCGGGGTGCGCTGCGACGTGACCGACGCCGCGTCGCTCGATGACGCGTACGCACGGATCGAGGCTGAGCACGGGCCGGTCGAGGTGCTGGTGGCCAACGCCGGTGCGATGCGCGACAAGCTCGCCCTGACGATGTCCGAGGCCGACTTCACGGAGTTGCTGGACGTCAACCTCACGGGCGCGTTCCGGGTGGCACAGCGGGCCATCCCGGGCATGCTCACGAGCCGCTGGGGCCGGTTGATCTTCATCTCGTCGTTCTCGGGGATGATGGGGTCGCCGGGCCAGGCCAACTACGCCTCGTCCAAGACCGGCCTGCTGGGTCTGGCCCGTTCGCTGGCCCGGGAGCTGGGCACCCGCGGGATCACCGCAAACCTGGTCGCCCCCGGATTCATCGACACCGACATGGTGGCCGAGGTACGGCCGGCGCGGCGCACCGAGTACATCTCGATGACCGCGCTCGGCCGCCCCGGCACTCCGGAGGAGGTCGCCCACGTGGTGCGCTTCCTGGCCAGCGAGGACGCTTCGTACGTGACCGGCGCGATGGTGCCGGTCAGCGGCGGCCTGGGCATGGGGTGGTAGCCCTGCCGGGCGGCCTGCTCGACGGCAAGCGGCTGCTGATCACCGGGGTACTGGTGGAGAGTTCGATCGCCTTCCACGTGGCCCGGGTGGCTCAGGAGCAGGGCGCCTCGGTGGTCCTGACCTCGTACGGGCGGGCGATGCCGATCACCGAGGCGATCGCGCAGCGGCTGCCCGACCCGCCGCCGGTGTTGCGGCTGGACGTGACGGACGAGGCCGATCTGGCGACGCTCGCCGACCGGGTCGGTGAGCAGCTGGGCGGGCTGGACGGGATTCTGCACTCGGTGGCGTTCGCGCCCGCGACGGCGCTGGGCGGGGCGTTCCTCGACACGTCGTGGGAGGACGTGGCGACCGCGGTGCACGTGTCCGCGTACTCGCTCAAGGCTCTTGTCACCGCGTGCCTGCCGCTACTCGGTGCGGGCGCCTCCGTCGTCGGCCTGGACTACGACTCGGACGTCGCGTGGCCGGGCTATGACTGGATGGGCGTGTCCAAGTCGGCGCTGGGGTCGGTGACCCGGTATCTCGCGCTGTACCTCGGCCCGCGTGGGATCCGGGTGAACCTGGTGACCGCCGGGATGGTGCGGACCGTGGCGGCGCGGGCGGTGCCGGGCATCGACCGGCTGGAGGAGATGTGGCGCACGCGGCCGCCGCTGCCCTGGGACACCGGCGACCCGACCCCGATCGCGAAGGCGTGCGTCACCCTGCTGTCGGACTGGCTACCCGCCACCACCGGCGAGCGGCTGCATGTCGACGGCGGGCTGCACGCCGTGGTCACCTGAGGTCGCGGCGAGCGTCGCCACCGCGCCGGCGATCTGCGCCGCGTACCCGGGGCCGAGGTGGCTGCGGCCGAACAGCAGCCAGTACCACATCGGACCGAACACCAGGTCGACGAGGAAGTCGTCGTCGGCCCGGCGCACCTCGCCGCGGGCACGGGCGCGGTCCACGATGTCGCGGACCGCGCCGCGCCGCTTGTCGATGAGGCGCTCCCAGAGCAGCCGGGCGAACTCGTCGTCCTGCAGCGCCTCGGTGGCCAGTGCCCGGTTGAGCATCCCGCTGGCGCCCTGCTGCGCGTCGAACGTGGCGGACAGCAGGGCGTGCAGGTCGCCGTACAGGGTGCCGGTGTCGGGGTGCGGCAGCCGCTCGGCCGCGTACGTGGCAAGCGCGTCCAGGAAGACCTCGCCTTTGCTGCGGTAGCGCCGGTAGATGGTCTGTTTGGCGACGCCGCTGTGCGAGGCGATCCGCTCCATGGTCACGCCGCGGTAGCCGTACTGCTCGGACAGCTCGAACGTCGCCCGCATGATCGCGTCGTCGACGGCGGCACTGCGCGGGCGTCCGGTCATGGCGCCCACCCTATGTCGCCCAGCTTGATCTTGTCCGGCTTGATCATCACGCCTCCCCGATTGACATACGCACCGTCTCGTATCGATAATACATACGCAACGTCTCGTATTGGAGGACAGATGACGGGACGAAATCCCACGCCGGCGCTGCTCGCCCTGGCGCTCGGCTACTTCACGTTCGGCACCTCGTCGCTGGCGATCATCGGCCTGGGCACGTCGATGAGCCACGACCTGCACGTCAACGCAGCCCTCATCGGGTTGCAGGTGAGCGTCTTCGCGCTCACGTTCGCGGTGGCCGCCCCACTGGCCCCCGTCGTCCTGGGCCGCCTCGACCGGCGGCAGACCCTGCTCGTCGGCCTCGCCGTACTGGCCGTCGGTGGCGTGGCCAGCGCGCTCGCCCCGTCGTACGCGATGCTCACCGGCGCCCGCGTGATCGCCGGGCTCGGCGCCGCCACGTTCGCACCACAGGCGTCGGCCGCCGGATCGCTGATCGTCGACGAGGACAAGCGGCCACGGGCCCTCGCCACGGTGTTCGGCGGGATGACCGCGGCCGCCGTGCTCGGCGTCCCGCTCGCCACGTTCCTCGGTGACCTGGTCGGCTGGCGCTGGGCGCTGGCCGGGATCGCCCTGCTGACCGTGCTGGCGCTGGCGCTGGTGGCGGCACTGCTGCCACCGGTCGAGGCGGGCGTGCCGCCGACCGCCTCGGCGTACGGGCAGGTCGCCCGCACACCCGGCGCCGCCGTGATCGTCCTGACGACCATGTTCTTCATGGCCGCCCAGTTCACGGTGTACGGCGTGGCCGGGGCGTACATCACCGCCCGCTTCGGCGCGACCGCGTCGGAGGTCGCCCTCGTCCTGCTCGCGTTCGGCGTGCTCGGGGTGATCGGCAACGCCTCCGGTGTCCGGGTCATCGCCCGGCTCGGCGGCTCCGCGACGATCAGCCTCACGCTCGCGGGCCTCGGGCTGGCGTTCGCCGGTCTGATCGTCACGCCCGCGACGATCGCGGCGGCCATCGGCCTGTTCGCCTTCTGGGCGTTCTTCAGCCAGCTCTACCAAGCGCCACAACAAGCCCGGCTGGTCGCGCTGCTGCCCGAGCAACGCGCCATCGTGCTCGCCCTCAACGCCTCCACCATGTACGTCGGGGTGAGCGTGGGCGGCCTGCTGGGCGGCACCTTCCTGCCCGAGGTGGGAGCTCGATGGTTGCCCGCCATCGGCCTGATCCCCCTCGCCGCAGCCGTGATGACTCAGGCGGTGTCCGTGCGCAGCGTCGCGCGGCCCTCCGCCGAGACCGTACCCGCCGTTTCGACAAGGAGTGTCCGATGACCACCGCCAACACCCAGGTCGCCCGCGACTACATCGAGAACATCTGGAACAAGGGCAAGACCGAGGACGCCGCCAAGTACATCGCCGACGACCTCATCCAGCACAACCCGAACCTGGCCGACGGCCGCAAGCCGCTGGTCGAGTTCATCGACTCGACGCGCGGGCAGCTGCCCGGGCTCCGGTTCGACATCCGGCGTACCGCCGCCGAGGGTGACCTCGTGTTCGTGCACAGCCTGTTCCTTCCGGCGGCCGGGCAGCGGGGTCTCGCCGTCATCGACGTGTTCCGCATCCAGGACGGCGTGATCGCCGAGCACTGGGACCTCAACGAGGCGGTGCCGGAGACCACGGCGAGCGGCCGCGAGATCGTCTGAACCGCACCCCCGACGAACGGGTCCCGTGTTGCCGCACGGGACCCGTTCGTTTTCCTCATCGGGGCGTGTCGCCCACCTTGTCCACGATCCCCGCCCGGTTGCGGATCTCCAGATTCAGCACGTCGCCTTTCGTGAACCGTCGGTTTCCGTCGAGCGCCTCGGAGAGGTGGTTCTTCACGACCACCGAGCGCAAGCCGATCAACTGGTAGGTCTTCGGATCGAACAGGAAATCGTCCTTGATCCAGCCCTCGACGTTCAGAGTCACCGCGACCGCCGGGCGGCCGTCGAGGTTGACGGCATTCGCGTCGATCTTCACGCCGGGCTTGCGGGCGTACCAGCGGAAGACCGCGGCCTCGACGTCCGGCGGGAGGACCTCCTGCAGGATCATCATTCCCGGGTCGGCCCATTTGGACGTCATCGGCCGCGCGAGATACTGGTCGATCTTCTCCGGTGAGGTCAGCCCGGACAGCACGTCGTACCGCTGCACCACGAAGTGGGCGCTGCCGTTCACCACCTCGGTCTTTCCGCCGTTCTCCCGGTAGGCGCGGACCTCGCCGTCGATGCGTACCCACGACTCACTGTGCACGTCACGGGTCCTGCCCTTCACCAGCGCCACGTTCGGCACATCGTTCGCGTCGATGGTCTGCGTCCGCTGGATGTAGGCGAACTGGTCGGGCCGCGGCGTCACCCACGGCTTCAGCCCGACCGTGAACGCCGCGTTCTCCAGCACCTCGGCCGCCGCGGCCGGCTTGGCAAACGGCAGTTGCGGCAGCACCGGACGACTCGCGACGCCCGGCTTGCCGTCGTGGTGCCCGATGGTGCTCGGCGCGGCCGTGTTGACGTTCTCCACCGCCACGACACCCACGGAGGCGGCCGCCGCGGTCGTCACGGCCGCCGCGATCCGCAACGTCCACCGAGGGCGCCGGCGCGCCGCCGGGCCGGGACCGCTGATCCGGTCCAGCAGCGCCGCCCGGGCCCGGTCGTGCGCCTGCATCGCAGGGGCCTCGTCCGGCCCGAAAACATCCTGAAGTACGTCGAGCTCGTTCACTGCAGTGCCCTTCCCCCAAGCGCCGTACGCATGTCCTGGCGCGCGCGATGCAACCGTGACCGGACCGTGCCGGCCGGAATGTCGAGAGCCGCCGCCACCTCGGGCTGGCTGAGCCCAGCCCACGCGACCAGCAGCAGCACGTCGCGATCGGCCGTGGAAAGCCGGCCGAGCGCCTTCGCCAGCCGGCCCCGTGCCGTCGCGGCGTCGAGCCGCCCGGCGATCGCGTCCTCGTGGGCGCCGACCGGCTCGTCCGGCGACAGCTTGGCCAGCGTCTTGTACCGCTTCGACTCGGCTCGCCCCTGACGGGCGATCAGGTTCGACGCGATGCCGTACAACCAGGGCGCCGCGTCCGGGCGATTCGTGTCGTAGCCATCGATCCGGCTGAAAGCGACCAGGAACGTCTCCGACGCCACGTCCTCGGCCAGGTCACGGCCCAGCCGCCGGGCCGCGTACGCAAAGATCCGCCCGTAGTGCCGGTCGAAAACCGCCGCGAACTGCTCCGGCGACCGTCTGGCCTCGGCGATCTTCTCGGCGTCCGTGGGAAACGAGGCGTCGCTGCGCCCGCTCCCGGTGATCCGCGTCATGTCATCGCCGCGCGGTGCGGCGGTGATGGGCGCATCTCGGGCGTAGCGACCCACGTACACGTCTACGTCCGTCTCCATCGGCTGTCACCATCCTCTCCACCGCACTTCGCAGCTGGCCGCGAAAGTGTTCGCACTTTCTCGCGACAGGATCCTGGGCAGCCGCAACCGGATGGTCAACTGCGCCACAGTGCCTGCCCGGGGCATAGATCAGACCGACTACGGTGGCGTCGTGTCGACACCCCCGGGCCGCGATGGCGATGTACGTGATGCAACGAGTTCCGTGCTGATCGGCGCCCGCTATCGCTTGTTGCGCCGGATCGGCAGCGGCGGTATGGGTGTCGTCTGGCTCGCCCGCGACGAGGTGCTGCGCCGCCAGGTCGCGGTCAAGGAACTGCACCACAACCTCGGCGGCTCGGATCGGACCATCGCCGAGGGGCGGGAGCGCAGTCTGCGCGAGGCCCGTGCGACGGCGGCGCTGCACCACCCGAACATCGTCGCGGTGTACGACGTCGTCGAGCAGGACGACCGCCCGTGGATCGTCATGGAGTACGTGTCCGGCAGGTCCGTGAAGGAGATCGTGGTCGAGGACGGCCCGCTGCCGGTCGACCGTACGGTCCGCATCGGACTCCAGTTGCACGCGGCGCACGCTGCGGGCATCACGCACCGTGACGTCAAACCGGCGAACGTCCTGTTGACCGACGGGGACGTGGTCCGGCTGACCGACTTCGGGCTGGCGCTTCTGCCGGACGCCGAAGGGCTCACCGAGACCGGTGCGGTCATGGGCACCCCCGGATACCTGGCACCGGAGCAGGCCGCGGGACACACCCCGGGCCCGCCCGCCGACATGTTCGGGGTCGGCGCCACCCTCTACTTCGCGGTGGAAGGGGTCGGCCCGTTCGCCCGCGGCGACTACATGGCGATGCTCGGTGCGTACGCTCGGCACGACATCCGGCCACCGCAGCGGGCCGGTGACCTGGCGGCCGTCCTGATGCGGCTGCTTTCCGCGGACCCGGCGAAGCGCCCCGCCGTCGCCGCGGCCCGCGACCTGTTGACCGCGGGCGCGGTACGCCCGGCCAGGCCGTCGCGCCGCGTCCTGCTGGTCGGTGCCGCCGCGGCCGCGGCCGCCGGTGTGACCGCGGCCGCCACGCTGTGGACCGTTCCGGATCGCAAGCGGTCCGGCCGCTCCGCGGCGTCACCGGCGAAGTCCGGACCGGCGCGGGCGGCCGGCCTGGGACCGGCTGCGTGGCACGACGATGACATCAAGGACGTGACGATCGTCGGGTCGCTGGCCCTGGGTATCCGTCCCGGTGACCATGTGGTGGCCCTCGACGCGAAAACCGGCGTCCAGCGCTGGCGTGGGCCCGGCGGCATCTCGGACCTCAAGCAGGTCGGCAAGGGGATGATCGCCGCGATACTGATCACCTCCGGCGGCATGATCATCGACGGCGCGACCGGCGCGCGGAAGTCCAAGACGCCGGGCAGTGATCTCCGGGGTGGTGGTGACGGTGTGGCCGTCTTCCGCCTCGGGTCAGAGGACCTGACGGCATACGACTGCGCCACGAACAAGATCAAATGGCAGGTGCCGTTCGGCCCGGAGTTCGACGATCCGCACCTGTTCAGCTCCGCGGGGCTGTTCTGTGGCTGCGCGCGTGGCGTGCAACAGGACACGCAGACCTGGGACTTTCGCGGAATCAGCATCCAGACCGGAGCGACGATGTGGCTGGCACGGCCACAAGCGGTGGAGCAGGTCCACGGCTCGTGGGCCGACGACAGCCGCCTCTACGTCAACGTCACGCAGGGCGGCCGCGAAAACCTCTTGTGCATCGAAGCCCGCACGGGACGGCAGCTGTGGACCATCACACCGACGATGGGAACCAAGTCGGCAAAGATCGGGGTCAACGACCTTGTTCGTCTAGGAGACGTCGTCGTGATGGCCACCACGGGCTTCTGGGAGCCGTCGCTGAGCGCTGAAGGGCTCATTGCGGTGGCGGCGGACTCAGGTGCGGTGCGGTGGCGTCGCTCCCTGGTCAACCCGTCCGTCGCCGTGACCAGCGACGGTCGCCTGTTCGCCGCCTCCTACGACTCGACCTTGCACGAGCTCGATCCCGCCACCGGTGAGACAGCCTGGTCCGTCTCCACGCCACTGCCGGTGGACCATCTGTACGCCGTGCCCGGCATGATCCTGGCCACCAGCCGGTCCCGTACGACGGCGTACCCGCTGCTGGGAGCCTCGCCGCAGCCGAGCCCCTCCACCGGCAGGTAGGTGAACCGGGCAACGACGTCCGCGCCCGCGGCGCGGCCCTGCTGCCGGGGTGGCCCACCCTGGGGAAACCTTGTTGCGTCGATCATGACAATGGAAGCTGGCCCCCATTCGATGAGAGGCAGGTGAGTGGGATGCAGAAGATTCCAACGATCTTCGTCCGGGACGACAACGAGAGGCGGTTCGTCTCCACCGATCCGCATCCCGCTTGCGAATGGGTCTTCCGGGGGGAAGGCATTCCGACGCGCAAATACGACGGCACCTGCGTCATGTACGACGGCACGGCGTGGTGGGCACGTCGTGAGATCAAGACGGGTCGATCGGCTCCCGCCGGCTTCGTCCTCGTGGCAACCGACCCGGTCACGGGCAAGAGCGTCGGCTGGGAGCCGGTCGAGCAGTCGGGTTTCGCGAAGTTCCACGCCGAGGCCCTCACGGCCGGTGGCCCGGACTGGCGGCCCGGCACGTACGAGCTGGTCGGTCCCAGGATCAACCGCAACCCCGAGCGCAGTACGACGCACCGCCTGGTCGAACACGCCAGCGCGGAACGGCTGGATCTGCGCGAGCGCACCTTCGACGCCATCCGTGCTGCCACCCTGAAGGCCTACGCCGAAGACGGGAGCGAAGGCATCGTGTTCCATGCCGCCGATGGCCGCATGGCGAAGATCAAGGCCCGCGACTTCAGGCCCGACCCAACGGCGCGGTGATACCCGGGCCGGTCTTGCCACCCTGTCTGCCGTCCTCCCACCGTGGAGAAGCTCCGCCTGGGGTCGACGGCGGGCGGGGTGGCCCCCGGCCCGGTGCACCGAGTGAAACAGGTAGACGGGCCAGGGTGGTATCGGGCAGCATCGCGCGGTGCATACCGCAGCTGACGGGGTCGCCATCGACATCATCACGACGGGCGACCATTGGCAGTCCACCTGGTATCCGCCGTCGGAGGTCCCCACCGGCACTCCCCACGGATCGACAGGGGTGTGCGTGGTCGATGGTCAGGTCATCCTGGTCAGCCATGACCGGCGGTACTGGGAGTTTCCGGGCGGCCGACCCGAAGCCGGCGAGGACTGGGCCGACACCTTGGTCCGCGAGGTCAGCGAAGAAGCGTGCGCGACCGTGCTCGACTGTCGATTGCTGGGTTTCAGTCGTGGGGTGTGCCTGCGTGGGCCGGAGAAGGGTCTTGTCCTCGTGCGGGCGTTGTGGCGTGCCGAGGTCCGACTTGGCGAGTGGATGCCCGAGCACGAGATGGTCGAGCGCCGCCTCGTCAATGCGGAACGCACATGGGATGCGTTGTCCCTGACGGCCGGGTGGAAGCCGATCTACCGCCGAATCCTGGCCGAGGCTGGTATCCCAGCCGGTGAGTAGCTTCTGGTCTCATGCCAGGGGAGCCGCCGAAGCCGGGAACGGCGCCGCTGATCCCGTCATGCCGGCGGGGTCACCGTGAGCTTCCCCCGCTTTGATGGAGCGGTGGTTACCTGCCGCCGGCTGGGGCAGGGGTGATGATATCGGGCTCGCGGTGGTCGGCCTGCTGGGTGTGCCAGGTCGTCTCGTACTCGTCAGGGCTGAGGTAGCCGAGTTCTCGCTGGATGCGGCGGGTGTTGTACCAGGTATCGATGTAGGTGAACAGCGCGTTCTCGGCCTCGTCGCGGGTCCGCCAGCTCGTGCGGTAGACCAGTTCGACCTTCAGGGTGGACCAGAAGTTCTCCATCAGCGCGTTATCGAAGCTGTCACCGACCGAGCCCATCGAGGGCAGGATCCCGTTGTCTTGCAAGCGCTGCGCGAACCGGAACGACGTGTAGTTCGAACCCCTGTCGCTGTGGTGGATCAACTCACCATCGCGGACATCACGCGACCAGATCCCGTACTCCAGTGCGGCCAGGATCAGGTCGGTGTCGCAACGGTCGGAGGTCTTCCACCCCACGATCCGGCGGGAGAACACGTCCCGGACCGCGGCCAGCCAGAACACGCCCTCACCGCACGGGATCCGGGTCGCGTCGGCCACCCACAACCGGTTCGGGCCGGTCGCGGTGAAGTCCCGGTTCACCAAATCCGGCGCCGGCGTCGCCGCCGGGTCCTGCCGGGTCGAGCCGCCCCGCCAGCCGCGCCGCAGGAACGCACCCTGCCAGCCCTGGGCGGCCATCAACCGCTCGACACGTTTGCGGCCGACCCGGATCCCGTCGCGGCGTAGCTGCCGGTGCACTCGGTCCGCGCCGTAGGTGTGGCCGGACACTTCCCAGATCTCGTGGATGTTGCTGAGCAGGCCGAGGTCGACCAGGTCCCGGTCGCAGGGCCGTTCGGCCTGGCGGATCCACTGGTAGTAGGTCGACTCGCCGATGTTCAGGACCCGTAGCAGGAGCGCGACCGCGTACCGGTCACGGTGTTCGTCGATGAACCTCATGACCGTCGCCGGGTCGGGTCGAGCTCCGAGGCGAAATAGCTGCTGGCCGCGCGCAGGATCTCGTTGACCCGGCGCAGCTCGGCGACTTCCTGCCGCAGCCGCCGGTTCTCCTCGGCCATCTCCGTGCTCGGCCGGTCATGCCGTTCACCCGCGTCAGCCTCGGCCTGCCGGATCCAGTTCCGCAACGCTTCCGGATGCACACCGAGCTGCTCGGCCAGGCGCTTGATGACCGGTTTCGGGTCCGACTCGCGGTACAAGCGCACCGCACGCGCTCGCAGCTCGTCGGGATATTTCTTCGGTGCCGCCACAGATGCTTCCTCCCCATGGCCATCAGACCATGATCAAGAAGCTCCATGAAAGCGGGGGGAACTCACCGTGAGGGCTGGCGTGTTCGCGGGGTTCTCAACCGTGATTTCGTTGTTGGCGACATCCCGGGCCTCCAGGTAGAAGATGTGCCATTCGCCGCTCGGGGACGAGGCGGGCAGGGTCCCGGTGGTCTCCCAGATTCCGTCCTTGGCGGTGCCGGAGACGAGTCGGCGCGATGTGACCAGGGGGGCCTCGACCCCGCTCGAGTCCCGAACGAAGGCGCTGACGAATTTCACGCCCGAGCCACCGTCCGTGACCCGCATCTGCAGCCGCAGCGTCTGGTCGCGGCCGTTGTCGACGGTGGGGGTCACCCACCGGAGGCTGGACAAGTCGATGACCGGTGCTGTCGTGTCCGGCGGGGTGCCACCGCCAGTGCCGCCGCCGGGCTGGCCGGCGGGGACCACTCCGGTGAGGGTCACGGTGGAGCCTCCCACGATGTCCGCCCCGCTGTGGTATCCCACCTGATCCTGCACCTCGATGTGGCAGAGCCGGTATTCGCCCGGCATCATCCAGCGCGAGGACGTATAGACGTAGAACTTCCAGACGCCGTCAGTGGGCGTGCCGGAGACTAGGTTCGCGAACGGGAGCCGGATGCCGGAGGAGTTCGGGCCGCACAGCGTGGCAGCGCCGTCCGAGACGCCTGCACGGTCATCGGTGACGTGCGCCAACACACGCATCTCAGCCCCGGTTCGGTTGTCGATCGTCGGGGGCCCGTCCCACCGGACCGAGGCGGTATCCACCACGGGGGCCTGCGTGTCCGTGATTCCGGTCACCGTGAACGTCGGGAAGCCGCTGGGACCCTGCAGGGATGTCCGCCGGTTGGTGCGGTCACGCAGGTTGGCGCCTTCCACATGCCATTCGCCGACGGGTACTCCGGCCGGAAGGTCCACGGTGAACTGCATGATTCCGTCGTTGGGGGTACCGGAGACGATGTTGTGTCCGAGGCCCAGGAGAAAGAACCGTTGTTTGGGGCAGCAGCCTTCCGGGCCTCCGGAGACCGTGACGGAGCCGCCGGCGACACCGGAGCGGTCGTCCGTGACACGGACCTGAAAGACCAGTTCGTGCATGGCCGAGTTGTTGATCGTCGGCCTGAGCCACTTGGCCGTCTCGAGATGCATCACCGGCGCGCGCCGGTCATCACACGACGTCCGGTCCCGGGGGTCGGGCCGGCAGGAGTTGACGCCGGTTCCACCCTCCACGTGGTCCGTGCCGCTTCCTCCGTCGAGGTGGTCGTCGCCCTCCTCGCCGTCGATCGTGTCGTTGCCCGAGTTTCCGCCCGCGCTGTCGTTCCCGGCACCGGCATCGATGGTGTCGTTGCCGCCGCCGCCGGTGATCTTGTCGTTGCCGGCGCCCGCATCGATCCGGTCCTTGCCGTCGCCGCCCTTGACGTTGTCTCCGCCGGTACCTGCGTCGACCCGGTCGTTGCCGTTCCCGCCCGCGATCACGTCGTTGCCGTCACCGCCGTAGATCGTGTCGTTGCCGCCATCGCCCGCGATCACGTCGTTGCCGCCACCGCCGAAGATCACGTCGTTGCCGCCGCGGCCGCAGATGACGTCGCGGCCGCTGGTGCCGACCAGCCGGTCATTTCCGGACGTTCCCACGATGGTGCATTTCAGGCGGTGGCCGCTGATCGTCGTGCTCGGCGCCGCGGCCGCCGCCGGCTGCATGCCGTTCAGGGCGCCGACCAGGGTCATCGCCACGCCGGACGCCAGCAAGCCGGCGGCCCGCGACCAACCCGAGACCGGACGACCGGCACGGACCGAGCTACGCGAGCCACGCTGCTTTCGCGTTTCCGCCATGTACCTGCATCTCCCTGATCGCGGCGCCGGCGGCAAGACATGCCGGAGAACCTTGCAATTGTGCGTACGGTGATCGGCCGCTGCACCCACCGCGACGACACCGATGGGATCCATGTAGATATGCCGGACTTACCCGAATGGGGGAGGTTGGTGCGGTCGGAGGCGCCGGAAGGCGACGAGAGCTCGGCCGACGCCGAACAGCCAGATCACTTACGACGTGGTGCGCAGTAGAGCCCGTTGGCGTGGCGGCTTGACCGAGACATAGACGGCCGCGCAGATGTGTTGATTGTGTCGATCAATACCATCCGCGCGGCCTTCGCCCATTGTGCCTTCACCGGCCTCAGCCGCAACCACCTGGGCCTACTGCTGACCGATCTCTTACCCGCCTGGACCGCCGCACGAGAGGACCGGCTGCACGCCCGCCGCACCCGGACCAGGATCCGCAAGCCAGGAGCCGGCCGCCGACCCCGGCTGAGCTTCACCGACCGAGTCGTAATCACCCTGGTCCACCTACGCCTGGCGATCCCACACGCCGCCCTCGCCGTCGCATACGGCGTCGACCGGGCCACGGTGACCCGCGCCGTCACACAGATCCGCCCGCTGCTGGCCCGACGCGGATTCGCCACCCCCGCCGGGACGCGGCTGCACACCCTGGCCGACGTGTTCGCCTACGCCGCCGCCGAAGGCGTCACCCTGCGCATAGACGCCACCGAGATCCGGGTACGCCGCCCCCGGCAAGGGCGCCCAGGCCGCAAAGCGTTCGTGTCCGGCAAGCTCAAACAGAACACCATCAAGACCACCCTCGCCGCCGACCACCACGGCGCGATCCTGTGGTGCGGCGCGACTCGCCCCGGCCGCATGCACGACGTGACCACCGCCCGGGTCGAAGGCGTCGACGCACTGCTCGACGCCTACCCGAGCGTCAAGGTCCTGGTCGACGCCGGCTATCAAGGGCTGGCCCGCGACCACCACGACCAGGTGTCCGCGCCGCCGTTGAAGCTGCGACCCGGGGCACCGACCGAGCAGCAGGCCGCCTGGGAACACGACCGCAAACGCCAGTCCTCGCAGCGGATCGCGGTCGAACACGCCATCGCGGAGCTGAAATGGTGGCGCGTCTTGCAACGCTTCACCGGCCGCCGCGAGTTACTCCCCGAGACCATCAACGCCATCGCCGGCCTCGTCTCGGACAGGTCCGCCGGCCTCACCTGGTAACACGCCATCAACTACTGCGCACCAGGTCGTTAGAGCACGACGAAGGCCCAGGTGGGACGAGGTCTCACCGGGGCCTTACTTGCTGGTCGGGTGGCCGGATTTGAACCGGCGACCTCTTCTTGGGAACCATTCCGCTTATGGGGTTGTCGTTCGTTGTCGTGCGCTGGCGTTGAGCTGCACAAACGCGCTGAGGTGATGATCATCATTTGCCGCGCATAGTCAACGGCTGGCAGGAGTTTTCGGGGGGTAAGTGGGGGGAACCGCAGGCGTGCGATTATGTAGAACGCTGCAAACATGCAATGCCCGCCGCCTTGACCGTCCGGCGTTGGGATGGGTGAGTGCCGTGTGGTCAGCTTGGGTTTGGGTCAGCCCCGGTCCAGGGTCCCGGCAAAGTCGTGCGGATGTCCGACTTGAGTTGATCAGAGTGGAAGCGCCTTGGGTGGTGATAGCAAGACGGGCATGACCGGTTCAGAAGATCATCAAGGTTCCTACGCCATGCTGATCATCCGAAGTGAGTAATGCCCGCGCTGCCATCATCGCTGATCTCGTCCCTGTCCTGCGCACTGGCTTTGACCGTGCCGGAAACCGCTGGTGGGCTTCCTGCCGCGCTTGCCGAAGTGCCGGATCCTCGTTCCCGGCGCGGGGTGCGGCACCCGCTGACGGTGGTGGTGACCGCAGCGGTGTGCGCGGTGGTCGCCGGATACCGCTCGTACACCGCCATCGCGGAATGGGTCGCCGACGTGCCGGACGCAACCGTCCTGGCCGTGGGAATCGCCCCGGACCGGCGGCCCTCTGAAGCGATGATCCGCCGGCTTTTGCAGGCCCTGGATCCGGATCTGCTGACCGCGGCCATCGGCGTCTGGCTCGCCGGCCGCGCCTCGGCCGGCCCACCCGGTGGCCGCCGGGCGATGCTGTCGACGGCAAGTCGCTGCGCGGCTCACGCACTGCCGACACTGGCGCCCAGCACGTCCTCACAGCGTGCGATCAGAACACGAAAACGGTCCTGGCCAGCACCGACGGCGGCAACAAGACCAATGAGATCACCCGGTTCCGGCCGCTGCTTGACCAGATCGGCGACCTGCGCGGCGTGGTGGTCACAGCGGACGCGTTGCACTGCCAGCGTGACCACACCACGTACCTCGCCGAACGCGGCGCCAACTGGATCCTCACCGCGAAAGGTAACCAGCCCCACCTGCATATACAGCTCGCAGGACTACCGTGGCGGCAGGTCCCGGACGCCCACCGCGACGACGACCGCGGACACGGCCGCCGCGAGATCCGCACTCTGAAGATCCTGACCGTCTCTACCGGCATCGACTTCCGAACGCCGCCCAAGCCCTGCAGATCCGACGCCGCAGACGCCGCCTCGATCAGCCGAAACGCTTCACCACCGAGACCGTCTACGCCATCACCGACCTGCAAGTCCACCAGGCCAAACCCGTCCAACTCGCAGCCTGGATCCGCGGCCACTGGTCGATTGAGAACAGCATCCACTGGGCCCGCGACGTCACCTACGACGAAGACCGGTCCCAGATCCGTACCGGCACCGGCCCGCAAGTCATGGCCGCCTTGCGCAACGCCGCCATCGCAGCGCTACACGCCGCGGAAACTACCAACATCGCCGCCGCCAACCGCTACCACGCCCGCGATAGCAGCCGCCCGCTGGCACTTCTCGGCCTCATCTAACGACTTTGCCGGGGCCCTGGCCCCGGTCGGATCCGGCCGCCGTCTATTGCGCGCGACGCGAAGCGCGTCAACTCCCACCGGATCGGCGTCGGGGCCCGCAGGAGCGTATCGCGCACAAAGACGATGTTGTACTGGTGCAGATACTCGAAGTCTCGGGCCACTGGCACCAGCCCGAGGTCGTAGAGGAACGAGACAACGCTCTCGCGTAGCCAATGTCCCTCACCCCACCAGTTCATCTCCTCGACCTCAATGAAGACGACAGAGGTACGGGCGAGCAACTGCCGGGCGCCGTTCAAGACCATCCTGCATGCGCCCTCGACGTCGACCCAGATGGCCGCCCGGTCGAACGACGTGTCGGCGAAGAAGCCGTCCAGCGTGACACCCTCGACCGTGACCTCCTCGAAACCGCGCTGTTGGTCCCCTTCGCGCTGGCGCCTGAGGAGAGACGAGCGACCATTGGCCAACGGGTTGCCGGCGTCGTCGCGGAGCACGTTGAAGGTGACTGGGCCCGGCATATCGGTGAGCGCGTAACCGAGGTACTCGATTCCGGCGCTAACGTTCGACGGCGCGTACCGCACGTAGTTGTAGGGGTTGGCCTCGAAGGCGACCACCCGGGCCGCTGCCAACTCGGCCGTCGCGCGCTGACTCGCGGATGCTTCCTTTGCTCCCGCTTCGACGAACAGATCGACGCCCGCCAGGCTGGCGATCCGGAAGAACAGCTCCACTAAGGCGACGTTCGAAGCGACCCGATCCTCGCGGCGGTCAAGGTCGTACTTCGCCGCGGTGGCCAGCATCGATAGGTCATGGCTAAGCAGCACGCTGGCCTTGACCGCCTCGGCGTGCTCAGGCGCGCAGCCCGCCCCGGTGCCTTGAATGTCGGACACGCGCCGCCTTCCATCGATTTGCTTGGTACACCGGGGCGCCGTGACATGCGACCGGCAGGGTCGCCCTGGCCCCGCGACGACAACGCACGATAACGAACGAAGGCGGGTCGAGCGACTTTGGACCATCGGCCCGGCGCACGGCAAACCGCCTCGGGCGTGGACAGACGCACGGAACAGCGGTCCGGTAGGGTGCCTGCTTGCCGCACCATAGGGTGTCCTATCGGCATCGATAGCCATGGAGAGGTACCAGCGTCATGTCCGAGAAGCCCGCTCCGTCAGCGGCAGCGCACGCTCCGGATGGCTTTCTCTTCTCGCCGTCGTCGAGGTATCCCACGCCGGCTGCTTTCCTGGTGGACGGGGATGGCGGCATCATTCACTCGTGGACTCACGCGGCCGGGCAACCCGCGCCGGAGGACAACCCGCCGAGCTACCTTCGCGGTTGGAACCACGTAGAGGCGGATGCCGATGGCAATCTGTATGCGATTGTCCCGCTTAAGGCGCTTCTGAAACTCGCGCCGGACTCGTCGCTGGAGTGGTCGTGCGATGTCGCGGCTCATCACGATGTGGCGCTCGGCCCGACCGGCGATGTTCTCGTGCTGGCCGAGGAGCCCCGGCGTGTCACGGCCGGCGGTCGGGACCACGTCATCCTCGACAACCTCATTACCACTGTCCGTGCCGACGGAACGATCGGGTCACAACTCTCGATCTACGAGATCCTGCTCACGGATGCCGAGCTCTGTCGGGTCGTCGTTGCGGAAATCTTGCGGCGTGCCGCGGCCTTCCGGGCGAGCGGCTGGCCGTCGGATGAGCCCGGGACCTGTCCGGAGGATGTCCGGGAAACCGCCGCGATCCTCGCCACAGGTGAGCATAGCGGCGAGACCAGGCAGGCCCTGCGCCGCCTACGGGGCTTGCCCGGTTCCCCATGCGACGTTCTGCACACCAACACGCTGGAGATCCTCGACGCTCATCCCACCGGCCGGTGGCATCGCGGTGACGTGATGGTCTGCATGCGCGAACTCAACATCGTCGCCGTCATCGATCCAGTGGGCCGGCGGGTGCGGTGGTGGTGGGGCCGCGACGAGCTTTCCGGGCCGCATCAGCCCTCAGTGCTGAGCGACGGTCGGGTGCTCGTGTTCGACAATGGGGTGAGCCGGGGCAGCACCCGCCTGCTTATCATCGACCCGGTCACACGCGAGGTGACGTGGACGTGGGCGGCGACGCCCCCGGAGTCATTCTTCTGCCCGCTCGCCGGCGGCTGCGAAGAGCTTCCGAACGGCAACCTCCTGGTCACCGACTCCACCGCCGGACGGGCCTTCGAGGTGACGATGGCGGGGGCCATCGTGTGGCGGCTTGCGTTGCCGGCGGATCTGTTCGGAACGAAGCCGGGACGGGTCTCCATCTACCGGATGACGCACGTACCGGCGTCCGTCGTGGCGCGGCTGCAATCCAACTGGTCCGCCGGTGACGTACTGACGGGAGCCGTCGCGTGAAGATTTTCATGATTATGCGCAGCCAGGCTGGCGTGCCCGGCGGCGTCGGAGTGCCCGGCGGCCAGATCGGGATGGTTCAACTGGCCCGTTTCCTTGCGCGCGGCGGCAGCGAGGTCCGGTTGTTCGTAGGCGGCCCGCGAATGAAGTACCTGGATGGGCTCGACGGCGTCGAGCCGATCCACTTTCGTTGGCCGGAATGGCTGGACCGGTTACTTCGGCGCGGTCCGCGGCCTATCCGGGACATGGGCCGGCGCTGGCGCCGACGCCGGTGGCTTTCCACCGTTCGTCGCCTGCTCCGCGCGCACCCCGTCGACGTCATTCACGTCCAGGGCCTGGAAGATGCCGAAACGCTGATCTCCGCCATCGAAGGCCCGATCGTGGTGACGCACTGGGGGCGCGTACGCCGGTGGAGTTCAGACACCGACGACGGCCAGGCGGACAGCGCTCTGGCTCGGCGGCTGCGCCGTCTACGCCGCAACACTGAAATCGTCGCCATCGGGCAGGCGCAGGAGGCGGAGCTCGCGAGGGTGGGTCTGCCCGCGGTCGGCGTGATCCCACCGGGGATCGACCTCGACCACTTCACCCCGGGTGACAAGGCCGCCGCCCGTGACCACCTGGGCCTCGCCGGCGGGGGCGGAATCGTGCTCTACGTGGGCCGGCTCACGCCGGACAAAAACGTGGAGTCGCTCATCCGGGCATTTGAACTGCTCCGCGACCACCCGTCGCGGCCCCGCCTGCTCATTGTCGGCACCGGGTCGCTTAGGGAGAGCCTGCGGTCGCTGAGCCGGGATCTCGGCCTCGACGACATGGTGAGGTTCATCGACTTCGTGCCCCACCATGACCTGCCGCAGTACTTCCGCGCGTGCGACGTCACGGTTGTCCCGTCCGACGATCTGGAAACGTTCTGCATGGTGGGGTTGGAGGCGATCGCCTGCCGGGCCCCGCTGCTGGTCACGGAACACGTCCCCGAGATCACCACCCGGTTCCCGGCGGTTCCATGGGTGACCGCCCGGGACATACCCGCCATGTCGCGGGAAATCGCCCGCGCCCTCGACGGCGACGTCGCACCAGCCGATGCGGCCGGACTGGCCGAGTTCGGCTGGGACGCAATAGCGCTCAAGTACGTATCGCTGTATAAGTCGCTGGGCTCCCGCTGAATCCGCGACTGCTGGAATCAATAGGAAGGCACAGGGTGCACGCACAACAGGGACCGAATTCGGGTAACGGCCGCGGGCTTGAGCACGTGTACTGGATCGGCGGCGGGAGCGGCGCTGGTAAGTCGACCACTACCCGTGCACTGGCGGCTCGGTACGGCGCGCGAACCTACGTGACCGATGAGCTCATGACCGAGCACCAGAAGCGCACGAACGCGATCGAGAGTCCGTACCTCGCCAAATTCATGGCGATGGATATGGACGAGCGGTGGATGACGCGCACCCCCGCCGAGATGCTGGACACCTTCCACTGGTATCACGGCGAGGGCTTCGGTCTCATCATCGATGATCTTCGGGCGGTTCCGCGCGATGTCCCGACGATCGCCGAAGGATTTCGGCTTCTGCCCAACCTCGTCGAGCCGTTGCTGACGGTCCGCAGTCACGCCGTGTGGCTGTTGCCGACGCCGGAGTTCCGGCTGGCGGCGTTCGAGAGTCGCGGCTCGATGTGGACGATCGCCGGAAAGACCACCGATCCCGAGCGGGCGCTGGATAATCTGCTGACCAGGGACCACATGTTCACCGAACGGGTCCGTCGCGAGGCGCGCGAGCTCGATCTCAACGTCATCGAGGTCGATCCGAGCATGAGCGAAGAGGATCTCGCATCGGCCGTTGCGGAACTCTTCGGATGGTGACTCCCGAACTTAGTGTGATCATCCCCACGTTCGAACGTGAAGATCTGCTCGAAATGGCCGTGGGAAGCGTCGCAGCGCAGGAGGCGGTTGGCCCCGTCGAGGTGATCGTCGTCAACGACGGCCCGACGGCGCTCGACGCGCAACGCTACGCGTCGATGAACAACCGGGTCACTCTGAGGATTGTGGAGTACGGTCAGGGCGCGGGTCCGGCCGCCGCCCGGAATGTCGCGATCGACCGGGCCGAGGGCCGCTACATTGCGTTCCTCGACGATGACGACATCTTCCTGCCCCGGCACATCTCGGCCGGATGCGAGGTGCTCGACCGCGACGAGGCGGACTTCGTGTATCTCGGCGCCGCCGTGTCGGACAGCCGCTTGGCGCCGCCGGTGTGCCTCCCGGACGACGTTGCGGTGAAAGCCTATCCCTACGACTACAACGTCCTGCTCGTAGTGAACTACATCCACACCGGATCCGTGATCGTGCGTAACTTCCGGAACTCGGGCGTCCGGTTCGACGAGTCGCTGGAGGTGTGCGAAGACTGGGACCTGTGGCTGGCGCTGACAAGCACGCTGGGCTACAGGGTCTCGTTCGTCGACGAGTTGACCTCGGTGTATCACCAGATGCCGTCGGTTCGCGGGTTGGTAAGCGAGGCACAGTTGGCCTCGCCCACGCGGTTCGCCACGACGCGCGAACATGTGCATTCCAAATGGTTCTCGGACGACCCTCAGGTCCTGCACTACCGCGCGTGGATGACCGCGTTCGAGGACTACCGCTCCCAGCTCGTCGCCCGGGAGCGGCGGATGCCGAACCTGCTTTTCGACAATGTCCTCAAGTACGTTCACACCCGAATGGCGGCGAACGCTCCGGCAGATCTCGCCGACATCCCGCGGTTCTTCAGCTGACGTTCGGGTCGGTCGGATGGCGGTTCACCGGTCGGCTTCGCCGAGCGCTCGGGTAAGTGGAACACTGATCTGGTCGACATAGGGATGGTTGAGCATGTGTAGGTGTTCGGCATCGACATCGACCACCGAAATTTCGCCGGCGATACGGCGCCACCGCGACTGACCAATGTAGTCGCCGGCGGCCCGGGCGCGATAGACGGTGACAGGACCGGGATAGGCCGTCGGCCGGTATGCCGACTCCGCCGTGCGGTTTGCGATGCGCACCCGGAGCCACCGTTCGAGGTGCGTGGCATCGTAGTCGGGGGGCAGGGTGCCGGCAGCCACCCCAAGGCCCACGAGCCGGGTGATCTGGTCGCGGTGCGACAGTTCGGCCATCTCCGCGGCATCGACGTCGACGCGCAGGATGAACTGGGCGATCGTACGGATGGCGTTGGTCCGAATCACAGCGCCCGGCGGCGGGAGATCTTTGGTCGGGAACGGCGTATCGATCAGCCCGACGTGGCCGACATCTTCGCCGGCGAGGCGTAGCTGACGGGCTGCCTCGAAGGCGATCAGCCCACCCATCGAGTAGCCGACGAGATGCCACCGGCCGACGGTGACCTGTTGCCGGACGGCGGCGACACAGGTCGCCGCCATCGTCTCGATGTCCGTGGCGAGCGGGTCGTCGGATTCGATGCCGGGGGACTGGAGGCCCCACACGGTGTGATCATCGCCCAGCGCGTCGGCCAGCGGCTGGTAGCATAGGACCGTCCCCGGCAGCGGATGGAACGCGAACACCGGCGCGCCTCCGCCGCCGGCGCTCAACCGGATCACCGTATGGCTGCGCCGCAGGGGTCCGGTGCGCAGCAGCGATGCTATCCGGGCCACCGATCCACATTGCAGGAAGTCGTTGAGCGAAATCTTGGCGCCGAGCAGCCGCTCGAACTCGTCAACGGCGACCGCTGCTAGGAAAGAGTTCCCGCCGAGGCTGATGAAGTCGTCCTCTAGGCCGATCGACCGAGCCCCCAGAACGTCTTGGAATACGCCCTGCACCTGCATTTCCAGGGCATCGCGGGGATTGTTGTGTCCGGATGTCACGACTGTGGTCTCCGATCGGGCGGCGCCGTTATCGGCGCGGGGACGGCTGTGTACGTGGCGAGGGATCCGATGCGCGCGCCACGGCGGGCCTGCCGCCGGTCATCGCGAGCGTCGATACCACACGTCCCCCACCACCATGTCGTCGATCCCGCGCGCCTCGCTGTAGCGGATCAGGTCGGACATTCGGTTGACAAAACCTTGGCCGTTGAGGTTGAGCGACGTGTTGCAGAGCACCCCCATGCCGGTCTCCTCGGCGAACGCGCTCAGCAGCGAATAGACCGATGGGTTGCTGGCCTGAGTGACGCTTTGGGCGCGAGCCGATCCGTCGACGTGGGTTACCGCGCCGAGGCGCGGAGAGCGTACGCGACGGAAGTAGAGCATGTACGGATCTGGGAAGCTTTCCACGAACGCGTCGGCCAAGTCCTCCTCGCGGCAGATCGGGGCGATCGGCCGGTAGTCCTCCCGCTGCTTGATCCAGTTCAACCGGTCCCGGGTGGCGGTTGAATAGGGCTCGGCGAGCAGCGACCTGTTCCCGAGCGCCCGCGGACCGATCTCCCAGCGCCCCTGCACCCACGAGACGACCCGGCCGGAGGCGATGGCCGCGGCCAGCTCGGTGTCGTTGCGCGGGACCGGCTGCCAACGTGACGCATCCGGCACACAGTCGTACACGAACTCTAGGCCCGAATAGACGTCCCAATCCAGCGGCTGGATCGATCCGTGGTGTGCCAATGCGTCGATGGCGGTGCCGATTGCCGAGCCGGAGTCGTTCGTGCACGGAGGGACGAACACGTCGCTGAAATGATCGAGGTCGCGCCATGCGGCGTTCCAGTCGCAATTCAGTCCGCAGCCGCCCGAGATGCGAAGCGGCAGCCCGGCCGGGATCTCGTGGAGCGCCGCGGCGGCGAACGTCTCGAAAAGACGCCGGCTGAGCAGCGCGGCCGCGGTCTTCGTGGCCTCCGATTCGACGCCGGCGTTGTAGAGCACCGTGTCGGCGAAGTCGCCCTTGGGCGCCGGGTTGAGGTCGTCGATCTTGAGTAGGCGGTCGATAGCGGCGATGATGTCCGCGTCAGCGTCGTCCGGATTCCCGTAGGAGGCCAGGGCCATGAGTTTGCCGCTGCCGTCCTGCCGGGCGGTCCGGCCGCGGTCTGGGAACGTCGGATCGGCCAGCGAGAAAAGGAACGCGTACCTTTCGCCTGGGGCGCTCAATACGGGGATCGTCCGCACCACCCGCCACTCCCGGTCGACAAGGTGGAACACGCCGGAGACGCCCTCCCAGACCAGCACAGCGGTTAGATCGGAATCGTTGTGCGGCGCCATGCCGAGAGCCATCATCAGGTGGGAGCGCTCGTGTGACGAGCTGAACAGTTCGACGTCCTTGCCGAAAAACCGCACGGTGCTCCGCTGGACCGTATCCACTCCCTCGTAACCGGCTCCGATGGCTCCGCCGATTCGCGGCTTCTCCCACCCTCCGAGAGCGACGACGTCGGGAATCCGCCCGAGACCTTCCGCCGCGGCCAGGACCGTGGTCGGCGTCAGCGCCACGCGCCGCGGAAAGGTGTCCTTCTCGGACTCCAGACACCAGAGCAGCCGGCCATCCTCAACCGCGGCGATCGAGCCGTCGTGTCCGGGCTTGATTGCCATGATCAACATTGCATGTCCTTTTGTTATGCGTTGTCGCGCATCGAATAGGCAAGATAGAGCGGCGTGAATTTTGCTCCGCGGTGCCGCTTGGGCGCCGGCGATTCGGTGCCGAGGTGCACCGACCGACCGCCGGTCGCGAGGGCGTACCGAATCGGCGCGTAAAAGCCGGCCTCGATGTAGCCCAGGTGCCGCAGATTCTCGTCGTCGATCATTCCGATCTCGTGGACTTCAAGGCTGTCGCCGGTGCGCGCCACGAAGCTGGTGGCGACCGGTCCCACCTCGGGGCTGGTAACCGTAAACGCGAGGTGCTCGTCGGCGCGCGAGTTCAACCAGGTGTGCAGCCGGTACGCCGCGATACGTGGATCGTCCATGACGCCGTGACGGATCTTGACCGCCGCGACGAGAACCGCCGCATTCTCGATCGCCTCCTCCGCCGGACCGCACGCCGTGGCCAACCCGGCCGCAGCGATGTGCCGCCAGTCCCGCCGCACGTTGCGCCGCCGGTCCGGGGCCAGACTTGCCAAGTACGCGTCCATCGACTCCGGTGGGACTTCGATGGTGGCGGCCGCCGCGGACTCCACTGACCGCCAGCCTGCCCCGGGGACGCTGACGAACGCGTCGCGGTCGGTGCGGCCGACATAGGGTGCGGCACCGTAAAGGCCCTCGTGTGTGGTGAGCCCGACTGCCCGGTCGGCGATCGCAGCACGCACCCTGGCGGCTGCGGAATCGGGCAGGTCGCGATGGATCAGAATCCCGCCCCGCAGGCTGTGCGCCCCGCCGATGACCAGCCACTCGCGCGCGTCAGCCGGGATGTCGTCTCGGTCCGACGACGCAACGAGGAGGCGCAGATCGTAGTCACGGTCGGCCATCCGCTGCGTCCGCGGCCGGCTCAGCGGCGTGATCCCTAGAACTTCACCGCCCTCAGCTGCGATGAGGTAGCGGGTCTGCCACCGAGGATCCGTCGACGGCCGGATGACATCGGCGGCGGCCGGCGTCGGCGCGTCGAGGACCCACGATGCGGTGACGACGCCTGCCGGCAGATCGGACGCATCAACAACGTCGAGGTTCATGACATCTGACCCAACCATTCGGCATCGCGGACGCGCCGGCCGTGCCCGTCGTGAAACTCGAAGAGCCCGTCCAGCGCCCGGACCACGGCGCTCGTCCGGTCCTCCAATTCGGCGGCGGTATCGGCGACGAGCCACAGTTTTGCCGCCGCGCCACCGGAACCAACACGCCAGCAAACGGCCGAGCCGGTCGCTGCCACATGATCGACGCCGACCACTCCCGGCAGGTCCGCGATCTGGACCCGCCGGGGAGACGCGGCCACGATACGGGCCTCCCTAGGCGGCTGGAAGAGCAGGCCCAGGACATGGTGCCGCCAAGTCTGGTCGAAGCTCGGATCCACACCCAGGTGACAGGCCAACGCGGTGCGCCCCAGGTCTACGCCCGTGCCGAGCTCAACCAGACGACGAACGTAGCCGCCGAGCCGACCATTGACCTCGATCACCTCAGCGCCGACGTCATCGATCTTCAGCTCGACATGGAACGCGCCGGTGGTCAGGCCCAGCGCCTTATGGGCCGCGAGAGCAACACGGAGAAGGTGCTCCTGCAAGTCGTGATCGAGGGCAGTCGGGCCGATGATCCCCGTTTCGCGGCACGGAGGGGCCAGCCGCGGCCGGTCGGTGATGAGTGCCGCCGTGCGTTGCGGACCGACGAACAGTTCGACGGACACGTAGTCGGCGCGCTGCCGCACGTGCGGTGGCGTCAAACCGGCGACGAACCGCTCCGCGACGAAAGACGACGGCGGCGTTCCCGATCGCTCCATCTCCGACAGGACGGCCGCGACCTCGTCGGGTCCGTGCAGGAGCCAGATGTCACGGCTTGCCACGCCCACGATCGGCTTGACCACCACCGGCCATCCGAGAGCGTCGGAGGCCGCGTGGAGGTCCGGTCCGGTGCGGATGAGCCGGTGCTCGGCACTGGACAACCCCGCGTCGAGCAAACGGCGGCGCTGGATGTCCTTCCCCCAGCGCCCCGGGCATACATCATCGGCGCCGGACAGCGCCGTCCGCAGCCGGTCGACCGCACCGCAGTACGCGTCGGAAAAGGTGAGCACCACGCCGGCACCGAGCTGGTCGAGGGCGGCCAGGGCGGCTCGGGTATCGCTGACGTTGACGACCCGGGTGGGCGCCAGGGCCCGCGTGAGTCGCTCCAGCATCGGTTCGCGTTGCACCTCTGAGGCGTCGATGATGAAGACGACCCGGGCGAGCCCGGCGGCGGCCCGGACGATGTCAAGCGGCGACATCGCCGCCTCGGCCGCCACCAGCACGGCAACGGTCGGCAGCAGGGCTTCAGCGTCCGGTGTCACGTCAGCAGCCGGCGGCGAACGAGGGAGTGGACGTCCGGACTGGCGAGCAACCCGACTTGCGGGACGTCGACGCGGTGGCTCACCACGGCATCGACACCGGGCCACGGCAGCGCGGCGTCGTACTCGGCGGACATGATCCGCGTCGCCTGACCGTCCCAACGCGGCCAGTCGCAGTCGATGGCCAGGGCCAGGTACCGTAGCCAACGCATATAACGGTCGACCAGCCCGTTGACGAGAGCGTCGTCCAGGCGAAACGATCGCCCGAGGGCGATGCAGGCGCGGCGCTGCAGATCCTCGGTGATCGCCTCGACGGCTTTCTGTGGCGTGGCGGCGACCGTGTTGAGATCGAGTCGCAGGATCGGCACTGCATCGGCTCCGACGATCTGCCCCGCCACGGCTTCGTAGGCGACTTGAAGGTCGGCGGGCTCGCATACGGTGGGGTCGAACGCTGTTAGCAATACCGGCTCCCCGCCCCGGTCGGTCAGGATTCTGGCGACCAACTGCGCGATGCCGGCGGCTAGGCAGAACGCCATGATGTGCCGGGGCCTCGCCGGTTCGATGCGGTCGGCCAGCATCGCGGCGTACTCGAGCGCGCTGGCCGGCAGGGCCCCGTCATCTCGGCCAAGCGCGAGATCGCAGCGCTCAAGAATGTCGTCCGGCCACGAGTGGAACGACGTCGCCTCGCGGGTACCGGCGAAGTCGATAAGCAGCGCACGATGCCTAACCAACGGAGTGCACCCCCGGGCTGTCCAACGATGCCTCGATCGCCGAACGGTTGATCTTGCCAGCGGTCGAGTGCGGCAGCGTCGCCTGGACCTTGATCTCCCTCGGCAGGTACGCCAATGGCAGGCGCTCCCGCAGCCAGTGCCGCAGGTCGCGGACCGCAGTCCCGGCGGTGGCCGATACCACCGCCACGATGTGCGCGTCGGACGTGCCAAGCAGCCGACCGAACGCGGCGCACTCGACGACATCCGGATGGCTCAGCATTGCCGCTTCGATGTCGCCGAGCTCGATGCGGTGCCCACGGATCTTGATCTGGCCGTCGATGCGGCCGAGAAACTCCAGGGTCAGGTCGGAGCGATACCGCGCCCGGTCGCCGGTCGCGTAACAACGCTCGGCCGTTGCGGCATCGACGAATCCGGAACGGTCGACCGCATGGTTGCGGACGTAGCCTTCCGCGATGCCGTCACCAGTCAGCACGATCTCACCTTCGGCACCTGGGCCGGTCAGCACCTCGCCGTCCGGCGAACGCAGTTCCAGGCGCGTGCCGGGCAGTGGATCCCCCAGCGACACCTGCGCGCCGGGAGACACCGGGCCCGCGGTGGCCCAGATCGTGGCCTCGGTCGGACCGTACATGTTCCACAGTCGATCGCTGACCGAAAGGAGATTCGCGGCCAGGTCGGCGGTGAGCGCCTCTCCACCGCACCAGATTTCGACCGGGAGTCGCCGATCCCAGCCAGAGGCGATCATCAGGCGGAAGAACGATGGCGTCGCCTGCACGACCGTCGGCCGGAACGCATCGACGGCTGACGTGAAGTCTTGGTGGTTCAGCCGGGCCGCTGCGGGCGCCGTCACCACGGCGCCGCCTACGATGAGCGGCAGCAGCAACTCCGCGAGACAGATGTCGAATGACAGGGCGGTCAGCGCCAGGATGGACGACTCCGTCCCGAACCCGGGAACGCTGGCCAGACCCCGAAGGCGCTGCAGGAGAACGTCCTCGGCAACCAGCACACCTTTAGGCGTCCCTGTCGATCCCGAGGTGTACATCAGATAGCCGCTTGTACCCAGCGACGATGACGCGTCAGCGTCCAGCGCGACGACCGTACCGACATCCTCGCCGGAGGCCTCAGTCACAAGAGCCACCGCGCGCGAGTCCCGCAACACTTGGTTCCGGCGGGTTTCGGGGGCCTGCCGGTCGAGCGGGACGAAGACTGCATCCGCGGCCAGCGCAGCCAGAATCGCCGTCAACCCGGTGACTGACGGCGTCGCGTCGATTGCGACGACCTGGCCGGGCTCGACGCGCATCCGCCCGCGCAGGCGGTGAACCCGACGCATGAGTTCCGCGTAGGTCACGTCGGTCGAGCCGCGCACGGCGCTCGCGTCCGGCCACCGACCGGCATTCGAGTAGACCATCTCCCACAGCGCACCCACGCTAGTTCTCCCGGGCGGGCAGGGCCTCGACGAGCTTGTCGACGAGGAGTGCCTCGAGCGCGGCGAGCGATGGGTCCGCGAAGAACTCCGCGAGGTCGATCTCGACGCCGTATTCAGCCCGGACCCGGTCGAGCAGGCGGAGCGCGCCGAAGGAGTCGCCACCCATCTCGAAGAAGTGGTCCTCCGCCGCGCAATCGTCGGCCATGAGAACGTCGCACCACGCGACTCTCAGACGGGCCACTCGGTCATTCACAACTGCTCGCTCTCCCGGACAAGCCGACGACTGGTTCGAGGCCCACCGATATTGCGGCCTGAGTATGCAGAAGATCATCAGCGGATATCGGCGTGTCCAGAATCAACGTCTCGATGCCGCGCCGGACGTACTCGCTAAGGATCGCGCCAACCTCCGCGTAGCTGCCCACGAGGTAAGGGCAGAACGTCTTATAGGTGCTGAAGGGATGCAGCCAGTACGTCGCCGCCTCGTCGCCGTCGGGTGCGGTGACATCGGCGACGCGATGCGCCAGGTCCTGTTGCCACGACGAGTCCGACCGCGAACTCACCAGGCGGGCTATCTCTCGCCCCCGATCGTCGACCGGGAACCGTTGCACGGCGGCCGACCATGCCTCCTCGCGCTCCGGCCGGGCGATGACGCCGATGCGTATGCCCGTACACGTCGTCGCCGGTGCGAACTCCGCCGCCGGTGGTGGGTACGACAGGCGGTCGATGCCGAGCGTGCGTGCCGCGAGCTCGCTGTCCGGCGACGAACCGGACAGGTACATCCGCGGCTGGAGTTCATCCGGAGGCGTTGCCTGCACCTGGGCCGAGGCCAGCTGGTAGTGCGAACCCGCGAAGCTTACCCGCTGGCCGGTCAGCAGACGGCGAACGACCTCGACGTATTCGACGAGTCGGTGGTACCGCTCGGCATGCGTCCGTCGATCCCCCAACGACGCGAGATCCGCTGCGAATCCCCCGCTGACGAAGTTCAGGTCGACGGCACGTCCATGCAGAAGACTGATCGAGGAGATCGCCCGCGCCACGGTGAAAGGATGCTGATAGACGGGCTGCACTGCGATCAAGGGGACGAAACCGCGCGAGTATTGCATTGCCTGCTGCGCGATGAGCCATGGATCGGCGAGCGAGTTGTCAGTGTAGACGAGCGCTCCACGGCAACCGGCCTGTTCGCACCAGTCCACGACCTGCCGGAGTCGAGCGCTGAAACCCTCGGTGCCCTCGCCCGCTGACGGGCATGTCGCGTACACGGTGAGCGCTAGGTTCGTCTTCGCAGTCCCAGGCATTATTGATATGTCGAACATCTCAATCTCGGCATGTATGGCTACCTCCCCTGTGGTCGTACGCCGTCAGCAGACGCCGATGGAAGCCCGCTCGGCCGTTCCTGGCGTACCAGCTGGCGAGATTAGCAGGCAGAACAGATCGGCACGAGGCGACCGAGCGTCCGGGGAGTGCCGCCCCCGTCGCTCTTCGCCAGCCCCGACGGGGGTGGAACGCCCGCAGTAAGACCAGGTAACCTCTCGCAGTCCCTAGCACGTCGCCCCACCTACGAGGAATAAGGGTCATCCACTGTGTCGGATCTGCTCCAGGTCTCGCCCTATCTGACCTGCTTCCCTTCCGGCGAGGCGAGTCAGATCGTGTTCGCCGTAGACGAGCTGGAGCCCGTCACGCCCGAAGTGAACCCTCCCTCCGGAGCGGCTTTCGGCGTGATCGGACTGAGCCGCGAAGTGGCCTGGCACAACGACGTGCGGGCGCTCGACGCCCTGCACGCCGCGTCGCGCTCGGCTGTTGATCGGCGATCACTCGAGGCGGACTTCGGTGTGGCGGTCGTCGCCGACCTCGTCGGGCGCGGGTGGCTGCAGCGACCGGCGAATCTCTGTCACGAATATCTCCTGACGACGGCGCAGATCGAGGTCACCGCCCACTGCAACTGGGGTTGCAGGTTCTGTCCGGTGTCGGTCGACCGCAAACCCTCGGCGACGATGCCGATGGACCTCTACGAGGAGATCGTCGAGAAGGTCGCCGTCCATGACACGATCCGCTACGTCACGTTCCACTTCTACAACGAGCCGACCCTCGACCGCTTCTTCGAGGAGCGGCTGCACGTGCTCGCGCGACACGGACTGCGCCTGCGCCTGTTCACCAACGCCAGCAATCTGACCGAACGAAAGATTGCCGAACTTCGGGATACCGGTGTGCTCCACCGGCTCGTGGTGAACCTCCCGGCGCTCGATGAGCAGGCGTTCGCGAAGCTGACCCAGTCGAGGACGTACGCGAGGACGGTAGGGAATCTCGATGCGGCCCTGGCGGCCGGGCTCCCGACCGACATCGTCGTCAACGGCATCGGCAGCGAGGGTGAGCGCCACGTCGCCGACCTGAGAAGCCGCTATGAGCCGCTGGGCGTCAACGTCAACGCGACTCTCGTCTCCGACCGGGCCGGGGCCGTCGCGGGCGAGTACAACCAGTCGGTGCGTATCGCCGGCCGGCTGACCGGGTGCGCGTGGCCGGTGAACCACGCGCACTTCTCCGTCAAGGGTGACATGTTCATCTGCTGCAACGACTACTACCAGCGCGAAGTTTTCGGCAACATCAGGCAGGGGACGCTGCACGAGATCATGACCAGCCCGCTGGCCGTAAAGATCCGCCGCCGGGTCTTCGGCGTTGAGGACGCTCCTGACGACTACATCTGCCGCACCTGCCACGACCAGTTACCGGAATTCCCGCGGCGGCAGTTCCGCCCGCTCGCCACGTTCCCGGTCCTCGCCGGCTGTGCCCGGTCCGGGGGCGGCCGGTGAGCAGTCAGGTCCGCATCTGGTACGTGTCCTCCCAGCGGCTGTGCAATTTCCGCTGCACCTATTGCGTTTCGATCAACGACTACGCCAAGAGCACCAGCCAGCACTGGCTTACCCCGCAGGAAGAAGCGGACTTCGAGACGATTGTGCGCTGGATGGGCGGGACTCCGTACCGGGTCGGGGTCCGGCTGGCAACGCTGGGCGAACCGTTCGCCTCCCGCGGCTTCCTGACCAGGGCGGCGTGGCTGAGCAAGCAGGAAAACGTCGACTTCATCGAGCTGCTGACGAACGGTTCGCTGCTCAAGCGCCGGCTCGAACAGCTCGATCGCGAGGGCGACATCACGAAGTTCTCGCTGTGGGTCACTCACCATGAGACCGAGATCAGCGTCGAGCGGTTCATCGACAATGCCCGCTTTGCACAGGAAAGGTACGGCTGCTTCGTCGTCGTCAACGCTCTGCTGTTCCCAGACAACGAGGAGTACATCACCCGACTCAGGGCCGCCGCGAAGGAGGCCGACCTCCGGTTCAACCTGGACCTCGGGTACGACCCGCTGACCCCGCACGGGACACTGTCCAAGATTGACTCGATGGTTCCCGTGCTGGGGGCCGAGGACGGGATTCAACGGGCCAGGCGGCTCGGCGCCGACCCCGAGGTCCTGGACCTCAATATCGGTGCCATGCGCGACCTGCGCGACCGGTCGTGCTCGGCTGGCCACCGATACTTCTATATCGGGCCGCGCGGCGATGTGTTCCGCTGTTCCCGCTACCAGTCGCTGGGGATCGGGAAATTGGGCAACGTGCTCGACGACGGGTTCGTGCTTCCGCTCGGCGAGTCGGCGTCGACGCCCTGTCGTGCCGGTTTCGGATGCGGTAACAAGGAGGACTATCTGCACCTCTCTCGCCGGCTGCAGGACGAGATGGCGAGCGTTCCGAGCCTGGGCTGGACGGGCGTAGCCGACCGCCTCCAGTTCGCGTCGGAGGCGTGACCATGATGGCGGGACCGATCCGCACTGAACTCACCTTCGTTCGCCACGGCCATGCCCACTGCAACGCGGCCGGGGTGATGGCTGGTGCGACCTGCACCGGCCTGACCGAAAGCGGGCGTCTCGCGGCGACCCAGCTGGCCAAACGGCTGGCCCAGGAGAGGCCAGTCACCCTGCTGCGTTCGAGCTCGACGCGGCGGGCGGTGGAGACCGCAGAAATTGTGGGCCACGCGCTGCGCGTGCCGGTTCGGGTCGACGACGATCTTCGCGTGCCGGATCCGGGGCCAGCCGAGGGAATGTCGTGGCGGGACTGGAGGGCCGTAGTGGCCAACGGGGACGCCGCCGGGTCGGAGCCGTGGCCGGACTACCTGGCCCGGGCGAGCCGGGGACTTGGTCGGATCCTCGATGAGCACACTGCCGGCGGGCGCGTGATCGTGGTCGGCCACGCCGAGACGGTGACCGCCGCATTTCAGTTTCTGCTAGGGATCTACGATCTGGGTCGACTGCGGATGAACCTGGACTACACAGCCATCACCACGCTCCATGAGTTGCCAGACAAGACGTCGACCAATGGTGGGAGGGTCTGGGACCTCGTCAGTCACAACGATTCTGCGCACGTACCGGCCGGTCTTCCCCGATATCCAGGACATGTGGCGGCCGTTTCACGCGAGTACCACTGATGGAAGAATCGTTCGAAGGGCAGATGTTCATCACGCGTCGCGGTGTCGACAACAATGTCGAGATCCCCGCCGACCGGTGGGCGTCACTTAACGACGATCAGCGCTGGGCCGTCCTCGATGGTGTGGCCGCCCGCTACCTCATACGGGAACACGATATCCGTTGGGCGAAGGATGGCCTTCCCGGCAGGCGCGACACGGCGCCCGACAAGCCACGCCGGATCGCCTACGACACAGAGTTCATCGAGCGTGGCACCAACCACGAACTGGTCTCGATCGGACTCGTGGAGGTCGACTCTGGCCGGACATATTACGGTGTGTCGGATGAGTTCAACATCGGTCACCTATTCGCCGACGACTGGCTTCGGACGAACGTCGCCCCCGCCCTGCCCTGGACAGGTGGCGCTGTGCACGGCCTCCGCGAACTGGATCGATCCGATCTGGCCGTGAAGAGCCGTTTGCAGATCGCCCGCGACGTGATGCAGTTCATCGTCGGTGACGGCAGTCCTGTCGAACTGTGGGCGCACTTCGGGGCCTTCGACCACGTCATGCTCTCCGGATTGTGCGATCTGGTGAGGCCGGTGCCGCCACAGATACCCGGCTGGACTCGCGAACTCAACCACCGGATCGAGCAGCTCGGGGTAGCCGGACTCTTGCCGGCACAGAGCACCGGTCGACACAACGCCCTGGAGGATGCGCGCCATCTGGCAGCCGGCCTGAGGCTTCTCGACCGCTTCGAAGCGAACGACTTCCGTGTCGACAACCAGGTGGGGAAATGAATCCGACAAACAACGTCGCGGATATGAACTGGCCGGAGTACGCGCAGCGCGTGACCCGCTCGCTTCTGATCCTTCCGGTCGGAGCGATCGAGACGCATGGCGCCCACCTGCCGCTCAATACCGACACGATCATCACGGAGCACCTGGCCCGGACGCTGGCCGCCGATACGGGTGGACTGGTCCTGCCGACTATGCAGTATGGGATCAAAGCATCTCCAATCCGCCTGGGCGGCGAATTCCCCGGAAACCTTGACCTCACCGCGGCGACGTTCATCAGTCATGTGGTCGAGGTTCTAGCGGCCGCCTACCGTGACGGTGCCCGGAACTTCCTGGTCCTCTACGCCACGTACTCCAACGGACCGCTGCTGTTTGAGGCCGCGAAGGAGTTCACCACCAGTCGGCCGGATGCCCGGATCATGGCCGCGGCATGGTGGAACCTCGTCAGCGAGGAAACTCGCAACGCGATCGCGGCCGAGACCGGTGTACCCCGTACCGAGGATCACCACTCCGGTGTCGTCGAGACCAGCCTCGTCATGCACATGGCGCCCGACGCCGTACGGGTCGATCTTCTCGCCGACGAGTCGAGCCGGCGTCGCGCCTCCTACCTGATACTCCCCATGCCGTCCGACTTCTCGACGCCCACCGGAACCGTCTACCGGGCCCGCGGCGCATCGCCCGAGATTGGCAAGCGGGTTACCGACGAGGTCGTCGCCAACCTGACCGACGCCATCAGCACCGAATTCGGTGCCCTCGATCGAACGGAGATCCTCCCGTGATCCGCTTGCCGTGGCGACGGCCAATGACGCCGAGATCCGAGCAGGTCGGTTTCGCGGTCCCAGGCCCAGCTCGCCGCCTGGTGGTCGGCAGCATGCTTGCCAGCATCGGATTCGGCCTCTACAGCGCCGGCAACCTCCTGTTCTTCACTCGCGTCGGCGGACTACCCGCCGTTGACGTCGGTATCGGGCTGTCCCTCGCTAGCGTCGTCGGCGTCGTGGCCGCCGTGCCGGGCGGGCGGTGGTGCGACATCGTCGGCCCCCGCCTGCTGGTCCTGTCGGCGGGCGCACTCAAGGTAGCGACGCTGGTCTTTGCGGCATTCGCCCGGTCATTCTGGTTGTTCCTGCTGCTCATGTGCGTACTTAGTATCGCCGAGCAGGTGGGCGGGGTCGGCCGGACAGCATTTGTCCCCGCGTTGGTGGGCGCGAACAACCGCGCGCGGCTCATGGCGTTCGTACGAACCGCGCAGAACGCCGGTATCACGGTGGGATTCCTGCTCTCCGGCCTTGCGCTCAGCCTGGACACGAAGGCTGGCTTCTATGCCCTCATCTTCGGCCACGCCGCCCTGACACTCATTGCCACGCTGGTGTTCACGGCGGTTCATGTGCCGCTACCGGAGCGTACCGCCGGTATGCCTCGCCGGAGGTGGGAGGTGCTGCGGGACGGTCCGTACATCTCGTTGGCGATCCTGTCCGGTTTGATCACGATGTCGGACCTGGTTCTCGTCTTGGGCGGACAGCTGTGGATCGTCGATTTCACCGACGCGCCGCGCGTGACAGTGTCGGCTCTGCTGGTGGTGAACACCGCCATGGTGGTGCTCCTACAGGTCTGGGCGAGCCGCGGCGTCGATGACATCGCCGGGGCGACCCGTCGCCTCAAGCTGGGACCGGTCCTCACCGCTGTGGCGTGCCTCCTGTTCGCCATCTCAGGGCTGGTGAACGCGGTGGTGGCGACGCTGGTCCTGATCACCGCGGCGATCGTGTTGACCCAAGGTGAGATGTGGGCCGCGGCCGGCATCTGGAGCCTGCGTTTCGCGCTTGCCAAACCGGATGTCCAGGGCGAATACAGCGGCATGTTCAACCTTGCCTCCGGTATCCACGGAATCGTGGGCCCGGCCCTCGTGACCGCACTCCTGTCCAACTTCCGGGGGTGGGGCTGGATCATGCTGACCGCCGCGTTCATCGCGATGGCGCTCCTGGTGGCGCCCGTGGTGAACTGGGGGCATCAACGACGCGAGGCCGAGTCAGCGCCGGTGGCCACCGGAGCCACCGCGGCGGCGTAAGCAGCTCTTGCGGTTCGACACGACAGGACGGATCGGATCACGTGCTCTTGGGGAACGCGCGCGAAACAGCCTCGGATTGGGTCCGCCAGAACGTACGGCACTGGCCGGGCTTCATCGGAGCCTTCTACAGTGGGTCAACCGTGGGGCTGCCGGACAGCGCTGTCCTGGCACCGACCTCCGACGTCGACATCAACGTCGTTACGACTGGATCCGCCGCTGTCACTGGTGTGGGCAAGATCTATCGAGACGACGTCGTGCTGGAGGTGTCCAGCGTTCCGCTCTCGGAGATCTCGACACCGGAACAGGTCCTTGGAAACTACCACCGGGCCGGATCCCTCCGCATGGACTCGATCATCTGCGATCCGACCGGGCGGCTGCGGCACCTGCAACAGCAGGTGGCCGCGAGCTTTGCGGATCGCCGCTGGATCCGGCAGCGATGCCGCAACGCCCGCGATCGAGTGACGAGCCATCTTGGCCGGTTCGACCCCGCAGGGCCGTGGCATGACCAGGTGACCGCGTGGCTGTTCGGCACGGGCGTGACGACCCACGTCATACTCGTCGCTGCGTTGCGAAACCCGACCGTGCGGCTGCGCTATCTCGCCGCCCGCGAGGCGCTCGCCGAGTATGGGTACACCGCGTTCTACGGCGACCTGCTGGACCTGCTTGGGTGTGCGAACCTTAGCGCCGAACGTGCGGCATTCCACCTACGTGGTTTGGCCGCGACGTTTGACACGGCGGCTGCCGCGGCCCGCACCCTGTTCCCGTTCAGCCATGACATCACCGCCTCGACCCGGCGGATCGCCATCGACGGTTCGGACGCGCTGATCCGACAGGGCGATCAGCGGGAGGCGGTCTTCTGGATGATCGCGACCTACGCGCGTTGCCACAAGATCCTCGCGGCCGACGCTCCCCGTCACGTCCAGCAGTCGCTGATGCCAGCTTTCAACGACCTGCTCGACGAGATGGGAATCACCGGCTCGAAGGATCTGTTGGCGCGCTGCGACGCGGTTGTCCTCGCTCTCCCATCGATCGCCGCGAAGGCCGAAGAGATCATCGAGTGCAACCCGGAAGCGTTCGACTCGGCCCCGCTTCCCCGCGGATGAAACTCCTGGTCGACGCCAGCTATCAAGGACTGGCCCAGCAGGTCCGTGGGAATGCGACCGCAAAGGGCAGCCGTCGCAGCGGATCGCGGTCGAGCTGCCATCGTGGAGCTGAAACGATGGCGCGTCCGCAACGCTTCACCGGATGCCATGAGTTGCTCCTCACCAACTGCGCACCAGGTCGTAGAATGGGGTCGTCGAAAGCGATTCATGATCGCCACTTCCTCGTGTCAGAACCGAGGACACACAAACTTGAACCGACGACACCATGTTGTAGAGCCGTCGTCATGGCTTGTCATTCGTTGCCAGAACCTCTTCGTCCAGAATTAGGCCCAATATCTGGATCATGGTGAGGTCTGGCTACATGCGCTGGTCGCGGCGTTGGTCGGTGTTGGGCCCGGTGGTCCGCCAGGGCCGAGAATCCAAGATCTACTCCCCGTGCCCTCCCCGCCAAATGGAGGGGTTTGTGCCATCGGCCTGTGCCGGCATCCCGTCGCGCAAGCTCCGCTCGGCCGGGCCGGAGGCCCTACCCACCGGAGGCATTCTGATTCTCTGCCTTCGAGGGCACCTGTTTTGCCGTGATCTGTGGTGGTCGCTGTTTCGGGGGATCCGCATAACGGAACAGGTAGGTGGCCAGCACTACTCCACCGAGGATCGCCAGGCCCCTGAGCAGGCTGCCGACGTACGGTTCATGGAACTGGAAGTGTTCAAGAGACGCCCCGATTGCGGCGAGGCCTACCAGGGCGGCGATCCGCCACGACCAAGCCTTCACGGATCGCATTTCGCAGTCTCCCTGCCGGTTTTATCCGGATCTTGACTGGCCCTTTTTCATGCTCTCTCGAGCCTAGCGGGTGCGACCGCCGCGGCGAGGCAGTTACGCTGATCTATTGCGCACGAACACACTCCGTTTTCCGGAGGAATCGACCCAAAGAGCCTACGGGGGTATCCCGGGGTGTCGGCGCCTGCGGGGTTGCTGTAAGACTGCATCGATCGATTTCACCGTCGTGTCCTCCGTGGAGGGCGTGTCGGCTGAGATGCAGCGGTCAGTCCGACCGTTGCGGTGATGGTACGGGGGTTCCATCGTGGCGTTTGGACGCATCGCCATGCGGCTTCACCAGCCGTATCGGGGTTTGCGGATGGCATGGGCGACCGGTAGCCGGCGCCTACGACCGCTCAGGGGCTGGCACGGCCGTGCCGCCTGACAACGGACGCGTCGCTGATGAGCGGCGCCTTGTCCTGTTTCTCGGCTCGATGTGGGAATGAGACTCGTGAGATCTTCGATGAGACGACGCCGCCTGCCCTGGATCGCGGGTTTGGCGGCCGGCCTGGCCGTTGCCGTGGCGGTGCCCGGTGGCGCCGCGATCGCGGCGCCCCGGGTGGAGACGCCCGCGGTGCAGCCGCGCGCGATGACCGTGCAGGAGGCGCTGCAGCAGCTGCTGGGCGCGGACACCAAGGCCCCGGCCGATACGCCGATCGGCGACGCCGACCTGGACCGGATGCTGACCCAGGATCTGGCCGACTACGACGAGGATCCGGCGGTGCGGGCGGCCGCGAAGGCGGTCCTGGCCACGAATGATCCGGCGCAGATCAAGGACTTCCTGGACAACGGGCTGCCGGTCTATCGCAAGGCCGATCAGCAGCGGAAGAAGGACGAGGCGGCTCGGAACCGGATTCAGGTCCAGGAATGGGCCGTCACCGGCAGCCCGACCGTGCGCCAGCGGGCGCAGGCCGCGCTGGACTCCAACAACGACGCGAAGATCGCGGCGTTCGTGGCGACCGGTAAGGACGCCGCTGATCTGGCGGACAAGCAGGACGCGCTGAACGCGGCGCAACAGGCCGCGTTGATCCAGTCCCGGGTCGAGCAGATGGTCGCGCACGGCGGCTACGAGGTGCAGACGCTCGGGCAGGCCGCGCTGGACAGTGAGGACCCGGTAATCATCGCCGAGTTCTACAACACCGGGTACGCGGCGGCCAGCAAGCAGGACGCCGACGCGCAGCAGCAGATCACCGACGCGCTGGCGGCCCGGTCGAAGGCGGTCGCCGACCTGACCGATCTGGCGCAGCGGGCCACCCAGGCAGCGGACGCGCAGAAGAAGATCATCCAGGCGAGTGTCGCCGCGACCCAGGCGCTGACGTCCGCGTCCAACGCGATGGGGCTGGCGAACAAGGAAGCCAAGCAGGCCGACGCCATCTACGCGGCGGACCTGCCGGTGCGCAAGGCGGGACGGCCGACGCACACCGCGGACTTGGCCACGCTGCGGATGCAGGCGTGTCGGGACGCCGCTACCGCCCAGCAGTATGCCGACCAGGTGACCGGCCAGTCGGGTGTCGCCTCGACCGCTGCGGCGACGCTGGAAAAGACCGGCCTGTCGTACAACATCGCCTGGTCCGAGGTGATCCAGGCGCAGGCCGACGCGGGCACCTCGGCCGCCGGGGCCGCGATGACCGCCTGCCAGGCCGCGACGGCGACCGAGGCCGCCAGCCGCACCCTGGACGCCGACCACAACGCGACCGTGGACGCGAACAACGCGGTCAAGTACCGGCAGGCGGCCGAGCGCGAACAGGCCTCCGCGGAGCAGCTCGCCGACCGGGCGCAGAAACTCGCCACGGCCGCGCAGGCCGCCGCCGCGGACGCGCACAAACAGCGGCTGCGCGCCGAGGACGACGCGGACAGCGCGCAGGGCCACGCCGACAACGCCGCCGCCGACTACCAGGCCGCCAAAGCGCAGCAGGCCAAGGCCCGGGCCGCGGCGAGCGCGGCGATCAGCCAGTCGATCACCGCGTATCACGCGGCCGGCCGGGCGATCGACCAGCAGAACATCGTGGTGGGCAAGGCGGGTGAGGCCAAGAAGAAGCAGGAGGACGCGCTGGCCGCCGGCGCCGCATTCGCTGACAAGGCGCAGCGGGCGAAGACGCTGGTGGAGAAGGCCAAGGCGGACGACGAGAACACCAGCTCCAAGGAGCTCGCCGCGCAGGCGGCCGAGGCGCACCTGCTTTCCGCGGAGATGGCATGCAAGCACCCGGACAACCCGTCGGGGACCGGCTGTCCCGGCACCGCGGAGATGCAGCGGCTGCGCGATGACGCCGCCCAGCTGCGGGCGATCGCCAACGCTGCCAAGAACGCCTCGGACCAGTCGAAGAGGGACGCGAACGCGGCGTCCGACGCCTCCTCGGCAGCGGCCGCCGACGCCCGGCGGGCCGCCGCAGCTGCCGCTGCCGCGGCGGCAGACGCCCGTGCCGCCGAGCACCAGGCCGCTCTGGCCCGGCAGGATGCCGCGGACGCCAGGACCGCCGCGGTCAAGGCGATCAAAGACGCGAACACGGCGAACGCTGACGCGCGTGCCGCGGTGCAGGCCGCCCGCACCTCGATCAACAAGGCGATCGCAGCCCGGAATGACGCGGACCTGACCGCGCAGGCGGCGCAGGACGCGGTCCGGCAGTCGGCGATCGCCTCGTTCTGGTCGCGGGTGTCCGGCCGGGCCGCGATCGACGCGCGGATCACCGCGGCCGGCGTCGCCGACCCGGTGGCTTCCGCGATCGATGTCGCCTCGGGGTATGCGGCCACCGACAACGACGCCGCGATGGTCGTCGACATCGCCACCAACGCGTTGCAGATCGCTGACGCGCAGGCCACCGCCGCCCAGCAGCACGCCGACGACGCCGCCGCGGCGGCCGTTCACGCGCAGCAGATGGCCGACCTGGCGGTGGCGCAGGTGAAGCCCGCTTACGTGGCCGCGCAGAAGGCCGCCGAGGCCGCCAACCGCGCTGTTCAGGCCAGCAACACCGCGATCCACGCGGCCCAGGCGGCGGCGAAGGACGCGCTGGGCGCTGTCGACGCGGCCAAGGATGCCGCTGAGGCGGCGAGGGACGCCGGCAATTCGGCCGAGAATGCCGAGATCGCGGCGGCGCGGGCCGGCAGCGACGCCGGGACGGCGCAGCAGGCGTCGAACAATGCGAGCGGCTATGCCAGCAAGGCACAGCAGGCCGCGACCAATGCCGGGGTGCTGTCCGGGAAGATCAGCGACGTCAGCACCAACATCACCAATCTGTCCGACAGCATCTGGAGCATCGCCCAGGCGATGTCGGGGATCGCCAAGGACCTGAAGAACGCCGCCTGGGCCAAGTACAACGCCGAACAGGCGGCCGCCGAGGCCAAGGTCAACTCCTGGATCGACGACAAGGCGAACTGGCTCAACGACCACGTCTTCGGCGGTTCCCAGGGCGGCAAGGGCATCACCGACAGCGCCGCCGGCATGGCCAAGGGTCTTCTCCTCACCAGTAGTTGCGTCGGTGGCACCTTCCTGGGCAGCGACAACGCGGCGGGTGACGAGTGGAGCGTCCCGGACGTCAGCTACCTGCCGAAGTCGGACAAGGCCTGCAACGCCCTGGTCACCGGGATCAAGAACCTCATCCTGGATCCCAAGCAGCTGCTGCACTGGGACGACTGGAAGACCAAGGGATGGCAGTACACCCTCGGTGAGGTGTTGTTCGACGTCGCCACCATCGGCGGCACGGACGGCATCGGCATCGTCGGCAAGCTCGGCGAGACCACCGCCGCGCAGACCGCAAAGGCGGCCATCAAGGACGTCGCCAAGATGTCCGCGAAGGATCTGCTTGCCGGTGCGGCCAAGTTCACCATGGACAACCTGGCCAACGCGATCGAGAAGCTCGGCGCGGTCAACGTGGCCCGTCTGATCGAACTGACCGAGAAGATCGGCGCCAAGCTCACCTTCTCTCCGGACGAGCTGGCCGCGCTGTCCAAGGCCGCTGTCACCAAGGGCATGGACGCGATCGAGGACACCCTTCGCAGGCTCGCCGACACCCCGGTTCTCCAGGGATTGAAGGACCTCGCGGAGAAGTGCTTCACCCCGCACAGCTTCACCCCCGACACCCGCGTCGTGCTCGCCAATGGCTCCACCAAGCGGATCGTGGATGTCGCGGTGGGCGACCGGGTCCTCGCCGTCGACCCGATCACCCACGTCCGCCGGACCGAGGCGGTCACGGCACTGCACCGCGACATCGACACCATGCTGGCCGACGTGAAGGTCCGGGACCGGGCCGGTCGCGTCGCCGTCATCCACACCACGCCGGGTCACGTGTTCTGGGACCAGACGAACCGTCGCTGGCGCGAGGCCGGCCAGCTTGCGCCCGGCACGCTGCTCGCCTCGGCGGACGCCCGGCGAGTGACGGTCGTCGACGTCCGGACCTTCCGCGGCAGCCGGCCGATGTACGACCTCACGGTCGACGTGATCCACGCCTTCATGGTGATGGCGGGCCGCACGGCCGTCCTGGTCCACAACGAGGACACGCCGCGGGCGCCCAAGCCCGACGTGGACCACGATTACCTCAAGACCATGGTCGATTACCTGTACAAATCGCACGATCTGCCGCCCGGGATCCCGATCTATGGTGACGGCACGACCATGGCGGCGCTCATGAACGAATGGGCGACCGGCGAGGCGACTAACGGTAGTATGCACCTGACGAAGCTCCAGGACGTACAGAACTCGCTCAACAAGTTCCTCAACACGGACGGATACTGGAAAAAGCCGGGAAAGGGGAAGCCGAAGGTGTTCATCGACTTCACGAACCGCACCGCGAAGGACATCGCGGTCGCGAACGACCTTCTCAAGGCGGTCAATGACTCGCTGGCGAACAAGTACGTCAGCTTCCAGAAATACTCGGGGTTGCTGGGGTGCTGATGGACGCCCGACCGGCCGCGGAGAGGGTCGCCGACGCTCTGGTGGCGGCTGTCCCGGACTTCGAATACGTGTACTCCAACAACATCGAAGCCTATGACGTGTTCTCGGTCGCGTTGTTCTTCTGGGAAGTCGTCCAGGTGACGGTCCGGTCCTACCTGGGTGACCGGGAGGAGCCGGATTGGCGCAGCACACTCCAGTTCATGGAGACCGCTGTGCAGTCCGCCGACCAGTTGGAGCGAAAAGCTATCGGCTTTCACTTCCTGTGGAACCTGCCGAACCGCGGCGAGCCGGGGCACGACCTGGTCGGCGAGCTCGGTCCGGAGCTGACCCGGGTCTTTACCCGGCTACAGCAGGGACATCCGGTCGACTGAATCGACCCTCCGGCCGATCGGCGCGTTGCTCAGCCGATCGGCCGGAGCGCCCGGGACACCGCGTACGCCAGACCGAGCAGTACCGCCACGGCCAGCAGGCTATTCAAGCCTTTGGTCGGGTCGCGCAATTCGCACATCACGCCCGCGATGCGGCGCGCATTCTGCGACGGGCTCACGGAACGGTGGGATGTGGCCCTGCGTGCCCGAAAGGCGCTGGCGCGGCACTCGCCGTCAATGTGCTCGACCGGCTACTACGGACCCTTTGAGAGGGCGCCTGATTGACGTTGTTTTCGTGTTATGCGGTTTAGTCGTATCGCCAGGTTGGGAGTGGTTTCGTCGGCGGCGCGTCGGGTGGGGTTGTCGTTCTTGGCGATGCGGATCATGGTTGTGCCATATCGGACGTCGCGATACCGTGGCAACGACATCGACAGATAGGAATGTTATGAGTCGGAAGTTTGCAGTCTTGCTCGCAACGTCGGTTGCGGCTTCTTCTGTTGCCCTCGTCAGTACAGCTACGGCTGCGTTGGCAGAACCGTGCGGAGCCTCGAGCTACGCGGCTAGGGGAATCCGCTACATCGGCTATAGAAACTGTGGTTCCAAGGGGATCAGCGCACAGGTCAAGTGGAATCACGCTTCCTTCTGGGAGCGGTGCACCTACATAGGCGCCAACAGCGGGGAGACTCTGGGAGCTCATAAGGACAGTCCAGGCCTGACTTGGTCCGTGCGTACCTGCTGATCCACCGCTGCGACGGAGCGACTCTTTGAGCTTCGCGTTTAACGTCCGGATGGTGATCAGTCGCTCTCTTGAGGGGCTGGCAGCGAGCGGCCACCTGTTCACTCCGAGGAAGAAGGCGAATCTTCTCGGGAGGACCAGGTGGCCGTTGCTCGTAGTGTCGTGCAGGCCGAGCGGGCTCACGGTGGGTGGTCGAGCGCAGATTGCTGGGCTGACCGGACGCCGTCGCCTGGCCCGCGACCACGAACGTGATCCCGTGGCGTCCGACGCCTTGATTCGCTGGGCCGCGATCAACACCATGATCCGCCGCCTGGACCGCGGCCGACTCGCCACCCGCCAGAGCTCCCGGGCATTCACCACGCCCGGATAACAGCCCTTCTCAGACACTCACTGAGAGCCGTCTGGGAGAGGCCCCGCCCCAAACCCTGCCCCAAAATGGCCCTGGAAAGGCGATCAGGCCCGGTCGCCGTTTCCGGTGACCGGGCCTGACCTGCACTTTCTCTGGTCGGGGTGGCCGGATTTGAACCGACGGCCTCTTCGTCCCGAACGAAGCGCGCTACCAAGCTGCGCCACACCCCGAGCGTGCGGAGCAATAGTATCCGACCGCACCGGACAGGCAAATCCGGTATCCCCCCAAGGATGAAACCGCAGGTCAGCGCGGTATCAGCGTGATCACCGTGGCCTCCGGACGGCACGCGAAGCGGATCGGGGCGGTGGGGTGGGTGCCCAGTCCGGCGGACACGTGGAGCCAGGAGTCCGAGCCGGGCCAGCGGTGCAGGCCCTTGGCCATGGAGGTGGGCAGGTCGCAGTTCGTGGTGAGCGCGCCGTACCCCGGGACACACACCTGGCCGCCGTGAGTGTGGCCGGCGAGCATGAGGGAGAAGCCGTCGGCCGCCATCGCGTCCAGGACCCAGGAGGCGGGGGAGTGGACCACCCCGATGTGCAGGTCGGCGCCCGCCGAGGCGGGACCCGCGACCGACCGGTAGTCGTCGCGTTCGACGTGCGGGTCGTCGACGCCGACCAACTCCACCGAGCGTCCGCCGGCTTTCAGGACCGTACGGGCGTTGTTCAGGTCTGCCCAGCCGGCTTCGGTGAACGCCTGTCGCAGCGCTTCGTACGGCAGTTCGACACCCTGGACGTACTCCCGCTCGGGCAGCAGGTACTGCAGCGGGTTTTTCCAGACCGGGCCGCGGTAGTCGTTGGAGCCGAACACGAACGCCCCGGGAAGGCCCAGGAAGGGCTGCAGAGCGCGCAGCACGCCGGGTACGGCGTCGGGGTCGGCCATGTTGTCGCCCGTGACCACCACAAGGTCCGGGTCGGTGCCGCCGAGCGCGGCCACCCACTCCTGTTTGCGTCGCTGTCCCGGCATCATGTGCAGGTCGCTGAGGTGCAGGATGCGCAAGGGCTCGGCGTCGGGCGCCAGCACCGGCACATCGACCCGGCGCAGTGTGAACATGTTCCGTTCGACGAGCGAGGCGTACGCGAACGTGGCGGCGCCGGCGGCGAGCGTACCGGCGGCGAGGGCGATAAGGGGGCGCTTTCGCATAACCGCCAGGGTAGTTTGACCGTCCATGGGGACGCTGAAAGACCGCCTGAACGATGACCTGCACGCTGCGATGAAGGGCCGAGACGAGTTGACCACCGCCACGCTGCGGATGGCGCTCGCCGCGGTGCGTACCGCCGAGGTGGCGGGCACGGAGGCCCGGGAGCTCCGTGACGACGAGGTGATCGGGGTGCTGACCAAGGAGGCCAAGAAGCGCCGGGAGGCGGCGACCGCGTTCGCCGACGCCGGGCGCGCCGAGGCGGCCGCGAAGGAGACCGCCGAGGGGGAGATCCTGGACCGGTACCTGCCGCGGCAGCTCACCGACGCGGAGATTGCCGAGCTGGTCGCGGGGGCGCTGCAGGCGGGCGGGTTCACCGGCAAGGGCCAGATGGGCCCGGCCATGAAGGCGGCCCAGGCCGCGGTGGCCGGCCGGGCCGAGGGCGGCCGGGTGGCCGCAGAGGTACGCCGTCAGCTCGGCTGAGCCTGGGCTGCGGGTCGGCTGACGCCGGCTTGCCGGTACGCCGTCGGCACCGCTGAACACGAAACGGGCCGGCCCCTCGAAGAGGGAACCGGCCCGTTTCCGCCTCGGGGGCGGGTTCAGCGTTTCGGTTTCTTGTTGCCGGTTGGCGGGACGAGCACGATCGGCGGGGTCTGGCCCGGGTCGCCGACCGTGGGTGGCTGATCGGCCTTGCCGTTGCTGACCTGGATCTCCACCGCGCCGCCCTTGATCGTCCGGCCGCTGGGGTTCGTGCCGGCGGCCGTGCCGACGGGGCACTTCGAGTCGACCGTGCCACCGATGGTGGGGCTGAAGCCCGCGTTGTCCAGCCGGGCACGGGCGTCGCTGAGCGCGTCACACGTCACGTCGGGGATGGACCGCTGGTCGCCGTACGCCATCTTCTCGTTGCCGGGTTTCTTGAACTGTTCCTTCGGCTTGCCGTCCATGTAGTCGGCGACGGTCTCCCACACGGCGGGGTTGACGATGGCGTGCGACATCCGGTCCCGGTGATCGGGCCAGTCCGGATTGACCAGGTAGCCCGCGACGACGATCGAGGTGGTGCCGACGATGAGCGCGGCGGTCTTGTCGTGGTCGGTGGTGCCGGTCTTGCCGAACACCGGGTGCCCGACGGCGCGGTGCGCCTGCGGGGCCGTCGCCCCGCCGCAGTGGCCGAGCTGGGCCGAGTCGCCGACCGGGCAGCGCGTCGCGTCGAGCGCGGCCCGGGCCACGTCGGGGCTGGTGGCGCGGGTGCAGTGCGGCTTGCCGACGTCGATCGCCTCGCCGTCCTTGGTGGTGATCTGTTCCACCGGGGTCGGGTCGCAGTACATGCCGTCGCCCGCCAGCGTGGCGTACGCGTTGGCCATGTCCAGCGGGGTGGACGCGGTCACGCCGAGGGTGAACGCACCGAACTGGTGTGCGCTGTCGTTGTCGTTGACCAGATCGGCGTCCCTCGACGCCCGGAACTTGACGCCGAAGCGTTTCGCCACGTCGACGACGTTCTCGGCACCGACACGCTCCTCCAACGGCACGAAGAACGTGTTGACCGACTTTCCGAACCCGCTCCACATGTTGTAGACGCCCTCCTCGCCGCCGCCCGCGTTCGAGGGGCAGTAGAAGTGGGTGCCGGGGCAGGCGGCGGGGCTGCTCGGGCTGATGATGTAGCCCGACTTGTACCGCTTCTCCGCCTTGATCGTGTAGCCGAGCGGGTAGCCCTTCTCCAGCGCGGCGACCATGGTGAACATCTTGAACACCGAGCCGGCCTGGTAGCCGGTGATGTCGCCGCCGCCGCTGAGCAGCGGGTTCGTGGTGTTCGGGTAGGTGCCGCGGATGTCCTTGTCGGCCTTCGCCGGGTCGGAGGAGATCTCGTTCTGCGGGTGCGCGGGGTCGTCCAGCTTGAACTTGCGGTTCGCCGCGAGTGCGCGGACCTTGCCGGTTCCCGGCTCGACCGCGGCCAGCAGCAGGGCGTCCTTGTTCTTGTCGGAGATGTGGTCCGTGATCCGTTCGCGTGCGGCCTTCTGCGCGGTGACGTCCATCGACAGCACGATGCGGTAGCCGCCGCTCTTGAGGCGCCGCTCCCGGTCGTACCCGGTCGCACCGAACGTCTCCTGGCTGAGCCACCACCGGTAGAAGTAGTCGCAGACGAAGCCCCAGTTGTTCTTCGCCACCGAGGTGCAACCGCTGCTGACCCGCTTGACGGTACGGCTGAGCTCGGCCTTCTTGGCGTCCACGGCCTGCGCCGGGGTGAGGTACCCGAGCTCGACCATGTCGTTGATCACGTAGTTGCGCCGGTTCAGTGCCTGCGGGTACCCCGTCGGCGTGGTCGGGTTGAACGCGGTCGGCGCCTTCACCATGCTGGCCAGCAGCGCCGCCTCCGGGACGGTCAGGTCCTTGGGCTTCTTGTCGAAGTAGACCTGGCTCGCGGCGAAGACGCCGTACGCGCCGTTGCCGAACGGGGCGACGTTGAGGTAGCGCTCCAGGATCTGGTCCTTGGTGAGTTCCTTCTCGATCTGCAGCGCGTACTTCATCTCGTTGATCTTGCGCTTGGGGGTGTCCTGGGTCGCGTCGATGACCTCTCTGGGGTTGGTCGCCGAGTACGCCAGGGACATGCGCACGTACTGCATCGTCAGGGTCGAGGCGCCCTGCTTCGACTTGCCGTTGTTGTTGTTCACGAACGCGCGGGCGACGCCCTTCAGGTCGACGCCGTTGTGGTGGTAGAACTCGTGGTCCTCCGCCGCGACGATCGCGTGCTGCATGTTGAGCGAGATGTCACGCAGCGGCACGTCGCTGCGGAACTCGTCATACATGATCGCGACGAGGGTCTTGTTGTCCGACGCGTAGATGCGGCTGACCTGCGGCGCGGTGGCCTGCTTGAGCTCGCTGGGCAGTTGCGCGAACGTCTCCCCGCCGGCCTTGGCGGCCAGGCCGGTCATGGCGACGGCGGGGAACGCGGCGGCGGCGACGACAACGCCCGCGAGCAGGCCACAGATCAGCAGCGAGGTCGCATTGGCGAAGATGTTGTGGTCGCGGCGGCGCATCCAGGAGGTCACGCAGGCAGGGTACGCGACAGATGCCCGTGGTCGCCTGCCCGGAAACCACGGTTCGCCCTACGTGATTGTGCCGCCTCTCCCGGTGAGCGGGTAGCACGTTGCCGCCTTTGCACCGTGACTGCACCGTGACTGCACCGGAGTGTCGTGGGCGAGATGCCCGGAACTCCCGAGCTATACGTTTTTGAGGGACAACATTGCGTAATCGTCCGACTACGGAGCATGATGGTCCGGCGAACTGTCGCACGACGTCTGCGCGGCCTGGGGGGACGTGAGCCCGCCGGACGTCAGGGGGTTGAGGCAAGGGGGGACGTGAACACATGGGGATGATCAGCGACTGGCCCAGCATGGCGGCGTGTCAGAGTGGCGACCCTGACGCGCTGTTTGTGCAGGGCGCCGAGCAGAACGTGGCCAAGAGGATCTGCCGCAGCTGCCCGGTTCGCTACGAGTGCCTTGCCGACGCACTGGACAACCGGATCGAATTCGGCGTCTGGGGAGGCATGACCGAGCGGGAGCGCCGAGCGCTGCTGCGCCGCCACCCGTACGTGGCGAGCTGGCGAAAGATGTTCGAGGCCGCGCTGAAGGAGAAGAGCGCCGACCGGGTGCTCGTCTCGGCTCGCTGACTCCGCCGGTCCACGCCCGGGCCGATCACTCGGTGAGGGCGGCGCCGATCGTCCGCAGCCCGTCGACGTCGTGCACGTCGGCGGGCTGCGCGGTCACGGTCACCGCCGGCACCGCCGGGAACGAACCCGTGAACTCGGCCGTGACCTGCGCCTCCCGCCCGATCTGCCGCAGCAGCCGGGCGTGCACCCGCAACGCGTCCGCAGTCACCCGCTGGTCACCGGCGGCCTCCAGGGCCTCCGCGGCGGCCTCCGCCGCCACGGCCGGCACCGTGGTCAGCTCGGCCCGGTGCGTGCGGTTGAGTACCAGACCCGCCAGCGGCATCTGCTCCGCGACCAGCCGCTCCGCGAAATACGCGGCCTCCCGGACCGCGTCCCGCTCCGGCGCCGCGACCAGCAGGAACGCGGTCTGCGGATCCTGCAGGATCCGGTACGTCTCGTCCGCGCGGTGCCGGAAACCGCCGAACATCGAATCCAGCGCCGCTACGAAACCGGACAAGTCAGTCAAAAGCTGCGCGCCGAGCACCTTCTGCACCGCCCGGGTGAACAACCCGAACGACGCGGTCATCAGCGTGAACACGCTCCGGCCGCCACGCGCCGGGGCCAGCAGCAGGCGCAGCATCCGCCCGTCGAGGAACCGGGACAGCCGGGCCGGGGCGTCCAGGAAGTCCAGCGCCGAACGCGACGGCGGGGTGTCCACCACGATCAGGTCCCACTCGTCACGCGCCCGCAACTGGCCCAGCTTCTCCATCGCCATGTACTCCTGCGTCCCGGAGAACGTCGAGCTCATGGCCTGGTAGAACGGGTTTGCGAAGATCTCCGCCGCCCGCTGCGGGGTGGTGTGCGCCTGCACGACCTCGTCGAACGTGCGCTTCATGTCGAGCATCATGGCGTGCAGCTCGCCGCCGGAGGCATCCGTGTCGATGCCCTTGACCTGCCGCGGCGTGTTGTCCAGCTCGGTCAGCCCCATGGACTGCGCCAGGCGCCGGGCCGGGTCGATGGTCAGCACGACCGTACGGCGGCCGTGCCGCTCCGCGGCCCGCAACCCCAGGGCGGCCGCGGTCGTGGTCTTACCGACCCCGCCGGAGCCGCAGCACACCACGATCCTGATGGCCGGGTCGGCGAGCAGGCCGTCGACGTCCAGCCGGGGCACGTCCAGGTGCGGGGCGGTCAGGTCAGCGGCGGCCACCCTTCGAGCGTACTGAGTCGCCGCCCCCATCGCCTTTCCCCGCGCTGCGCGCTGTGGCGGGTCGAACACCGAACGCCCCCGGCTCAGGCGGTCAGCAGGCGCTCGGCCAGCTCGTCCAGACCCGCCCGGTCCACGCCCTGCTCCAGCAGCGGCAGCTCCACCATCGGGCGGCCCGCCTCGACCAGGTCGGCGCGCAGCGACTCCTCCAGCTCGCGCCGGGTCAGGTGGGCCTTCGCCTCGGCGTGCAGCCCGTTCACGGTCGCCGGGTCGGCCGGCAGCCCCGCCGCGGCGAGGCCGCGCCGCAACTCCGCCTTCGTCACCTTGCCGCCGGTCAGCAGCGGTGGGCGGGCCCCGTTCACGATGATCCGGCCCACCGGGATGTGCAGGGCCGTCAGCTCCGCGATCGCGTCGAGGCTCTCCTGCACCGGCATCTCCTCCAGCAGGGTGACCACGTGCACCGAGGTCATCGCGGAACGCAGCAGCGACGCGACGCCCTCGCTCTGGGTCTTGATCGGCCCCATCTTGGCCAGCCGGGCGGTTTCCGCGGTCACGTTCAGGAACCGGCCGATCCGGCCCGTGGGCGGCGCGTCCAGCACCACCGCGTCGTACGCCCGGCGGCCGTCCACCGAACGGGTGGTGGCCTCCTTCACCTTGCCGGTGAGCAGGACGTCGCGCAGGCCCGGGGCGATCGTGGTGGCGAAGTCGATCGCGCCCACCTTGCGCAGCGCCCGGCCCGCAGCGCCCAGCCGGTAGAACATGTCGAGGTACTCCAGCAGCGCCTCTTCGGCGTCCACCGCGAGCGCCCGGACCTCCCCGGCGCCGGGCACGGAGGCGATGTGCCGTTCCTCGTACGGCAGCGGGTCCGTGCCGAACAGCTGCGCGATGCCCTGCCGGCCTTCCACCTCCACCAGCAGCGTGCGCCGACCACCGGAGGCCAGCGCCAGCGCCAGCGCCGCGGCCACGCTCGTCTTACCCGCGCCGCCCTTGCCCGTCACCACATGCAGCCGCGCCGGCCAGCGGCCGGTCCGCTCGATCCCACCCACGACCTCACAGTAGGTCAGGCAGTTCAAGGGACGGTCAGGCGCCGCGGGTGGCGGTCAGCCGCGGACGTCGCAGACCAGCCAGCCGGTCTTGTGCACCACCGTGAACGTGAGCCCTTGCTGCGCCGTCTTCTCGTCCGCGGTCGACATGGTCAGTTGCACCGACACGGTCGCCAGCTCGTCGTTGTGCGCCGCGATCGCCGGCTCGCTCCACGTGAACGTCGGGGAGGCGTACTGGGCCGAGTAGCCCTTGATCTGCTCGACCCGGGCGGCCAGGCGCTTGGAGTTGCGTGCCTCACGGCAGACCAGGCCGTCGGCCGTGGACGCGTTCTGCTCCGTGTACACCGCGGTCAGGAAACGGTCGACCGCGGTCGCCGGGTCGGGCGCGCCCTTGGCCCGGTCGGCGTTGCGCAACAACAGGTACGCCGACACCGCGCCGCCGCCACAGAACGCCAGCGTCAGGACCAGGGCCGCGGACACCCACAGCCCGGTACGCCGACTCCGCCGGTGACCCGGCACACCCGTACCGATCAGCTCCGTCGGCTGCTCCTCGGCGCCCGGCTCGAACGGCGGTGCCTGTCCCGGTGCGGGCGGCTGCTGCCAGGCGACCGTCTGTTGCTGGGAGACGGGCTGGAACTGCTCCGTGACGTCGGCGTCCGGGGCGATCGGCGACGTGCTGGTCGGCTCGTCGGCGCCCGTCCCGGCCGCGCCCGCGATGATCCCGGTCGGGGAGTCCGGATTCCCCGGCTCGCCGGGAAACGCGCCGAGCGGCGGCCACTCCCGCTGCGAACGGGCGGGCAGCGCGTCGATGAAGTCCGCACCGTCGGCAGGCCTGGCCGCAGGCGGGGGCGACGCAGGCACCGCACCGGTCGCCCCGGACGGCGGCGCGGCGGGGCCGGGTTCCCCGGCGGCGGCCTCGGCGGCCGCGATCGACACCGTGGGGGGTCGGCCCGGTCCCCGCGGGGGCCACGTGGGCGGTTCCGGGGTCAGGACCGTGGTGGTGTCGTCCGTGGGGATGCTCGCCGGGTGCGGCGGCTGCGGCGGCGGGACCGGCTCCGGCAGCGGGATCGGCTGCGGCGGCTCCGGCTCGGGCAGCGGCGGCGGAGCGGGCTCGGGATGCCCCGGATGGGCGTCCTGCGCCGCGGAATCGTCGCGGGGCTCCTGTGTCATCGTGTCCCCTGCCCTGCCGGATGTGAGCTGTCGCTCAGCCTAACCAAAATGCCCGGGCCGGGAGCCCTAAGCTGACGCCGTGGCCGCGTCGCGGCCGGCGAGTAGGGAGCTGGCAGGTAATGCAGAAGTGGGAGTACGTGACCGTGCCGCTGCTGGTCCACGCGACCAAGCAGATCCTCGACAACTGGGGCGAGGACGGCTGGGAGCTCGTTCAGGTCGTTCCGGGGCCCAACCCGGAGCAGCTCATCGCCTACATGAAGCGGGCGAAGTGAGTACGCCGCCGGTCAGCGGCGGCGGCGCCGTGGACGTGTACGGGCGGCTCAGCGAACTGGGGCTCACCCTGCCCGAGGTGGTCCCGCCGCTGGCGTCCTACGTCCCGGCGGTGCAGTCCGGAAACCACGTGTACGTCTCCGGCCAGCTGCCGATGGTCGAGGGCAAGCTGCAGGCGGTCGGCAAGGTCGGCGCCGACGTGACCCCGGAGCAGGGTGCCGAGCTGGCCCGGATCTGTGGGCTCAACGCCCTGGCCGCGATCGAGGCACTGGTCGGCCTGGGCCGCCTCGTGAAGATCGTCAAGCTGACCGGGTTCGTGGCGTCCGCGCCCGGGTTCACCGGCCAGCCCGCGGTGGTCAACGGCGCCTCGGAGCTGTTCGGCACGGTGCTGGGCGAGATCGGGCGGCACGCCCGCAGCGCGGTCGGCGTGGCCGAGCTGCCGCTGGGTGCCCCGGTCGAGGTCGAAGTGATCGCCGAGATCGCCTGACCGGCCGGTACGGGCGGGCCGGAGGCGCGTTCCTCAGGCCCGCCGGTTGCGGCCGGAGTGCGGCCCGATTTCGGGGCTCGGCCGGGTCGGCGCGGGCGACGTACGATGCCCTGCATGCGGGGTGTCGCACTGGTCGACCGGTTGCCGGACGGGGTGACGCTGGTCCGCGCCCCCAACCCGGGGCCGATGACCCTCGACGGGACGAATACGTGGGTGCTGCGCCCGTCCGGCGCGACCGCGGCCGTGGTCATCGACCCGGGGCCGGACGACGCCGGGCACCTCGCCGCGATCGCCGCTCACCAGCCGGTGAGCACGATCCTCATCACTCACGGTCACCACGATCACGTCGAGGGTGCGGCGCGGCTCTCCGCGCTGCTCGGCGGCGCGCCGGTGCGTGCCGCCGACCCGGCGCACTGCGTGGGTGCGCCACCACTGACCGCGGGCACGCTCGTTCTGGCGGGCCTGGAGATCGAGGTGCTGCCCACCCCCGGGCACACCCGTGACTCGGTCTGCTTCCGGACCGCTGACGCGGTGTTCTCCGGGGACACCATCCTCGGGCGGGGCACCGCGGTCGTCGCTCACCCGGACGGGGACCTGAGTTCATACCTGGACAGCCTGACGCGGCTGACCGCGTACGAAAGCCTGCTGCTGCCGGGGCACGGCCCGGCGCTGGGCGACTGCGCCGCGGTCGCACGGGCCTACCTGGCCCACCGCCGTGACCGGCTCGCCCAGGTCAAGGCCGCGATGGTCGCGGGGGCCGACACCCCGGGCGCGCTGGTCGACGCGGTGTATCCCGACATCGACCCGGCCATCCGGTTCGCGGCCGAGGCGTCCGCCCGCGCGCAGCTCGACTACTTGCGGCGGGAATCACAGAAGCCACCGGAACAGTTGGACCCGCTGTGACCTGTCCGGTCTGTGGAACCGTCCCCGTGCCGGGCGGCCGCTTCTGCCACAACTGCGGTGCGGCGCTGCCCGCTGCCGCCACCCTGCCCGCCGCCGAGCGGCGCATCGTCACCGTGCTGTTCGGCGACCTCTCCGACTTCACCTCCTGGTCCGAGGACCTCGACCCGGAACGGGTCGGCGCGGTCACCGACCGGGTGCTCGCCGCGCTCGCCGGCGCGGTGAAGACGTTCGGCGGGCACGTCGACAAGCTCACCGGCGACGGGATCATGGCGGTCTTCGGGGCGCCGGTGGCGCACGAGGACGACGCCGAGCGGGCGGTCCGGGCCGCGCTGAGCATGCAACGCGCGGTGCGCCGGGTGCTCGACGACGAACGCGGCGGCGGCGCGCCCCTGGGACTGCGGGTCGGGCTGAACACCGGCGAGGTGGTCGCGGGCATCCAGGCCGCCCTGGAGTACACCGTCATCGGTGACACGGTCAACACCGCCGCGCGGCTGGCCGACGCCGCCGCGGTCGGCGCGGTGTACGCGGGCAGCCGTACCACGCTGGGGACGCGGCACGTGGCGTCGTGGCGCCAGCTGCGGCCGCTGCGCCTCAAGGGCAAGCGGGAGCCGGTGCCGACGTACGAGCTGCTGGGGCTGCACGACGCCCCGGGCACCCGCTCCGGGCTGGGCGACGAGGCGCCGTTCGTGGGGCGCGAGACCGAACTGGGCCGGGTCGCCGGGCGCCTCGGCGAGGCCATCGACTCCGGCACCCCGCGGGTACTCGTCATGACCGCGGAGGCCGGGATCGGCAAGACCCGCTTCGCGTCCGAGGTGAAACGGCTCGCCACCGGCTACGACGTGGGGGCGGGGCGGTTCGCCGGGCACACCGGGGCCCGGGTGCTGCGGGTGCGCTGCCGCGCGTTCGGGGAGCGGCGCCGGTTCGCGCCGCTGGCCGACCTGGTCCGCAAGTCCGCCGGCCTGCCCCGGGACGTGGCCACCACGATGAACCGGCCGGTGGTCGAGGAGCGGCTGCGCAAACTGGTGCACCGGCTCGGCCGCGGCGGCGAGGCCCCCGGCATCGACATCGACCGCCTGCTGGCGCTGCTCGGGTACGGCGAACCCCCGGCCGCCCCGGTCGGCCCGGCCGGGGTCGTGCAGTGGCAGCCCAGCAGCGGACCGCCTGACGCGGAAGCCATGCCGCAAGCGGTCGCGGACCTGCTCACCGCGCTGGCCCGGGAGGCCCCGCTGGTGGTGATCGTGGACGATCTGCACGACGCCACCGCGGAGACGACCGACGCGCTCGGCAGCACGCTGTCGCGGTTGGACGGCCCCGTCGTGGTGCTGCTGCTCGGCCGCCCCGAGCTGGTACGTACGGCCGGGGCGCTGACCCGGCTCGCCGACGCCGAGGTGCACACGCTGCCGCCGCTGCGCGGGGCGGACGCGGCGCGCCTGCTCACCGCGTACCTGGCCGGGGGGCGGCTGTCGCAGCCGGATGTCGATCGGCTGCTGGCCACCGCCCAGGGCAACGCGTTCTATCTGGCCGAGCTGGTCACACTGCTGCTGGAACGGGGCGCGCTGACCCCGGCGGTGGGCGCCGACGCGTCCGGCCGGTGGCAGCTGGCGGCCGGGTCGCTGGACAGCAAGCTGCTCTCCCGCGACCTCGCGGCGGTGCTGGCGGCCCGCATCGACGCGCTCCCCGTGGAGCCGCGTTCGGTGCTGCGGGACGCGGCGGTGGTCGGCGACCAGGTGCCCACCGGGGTGATCGAGGCGTTGCGGGAGCGGCGCATGCCCGGTGACACCCGGCCGGGCGCGGTGACCACGGTCGAGCTGGACCGCGCGGTGGACGAGCTGCTGCAGCGCCGCATGCTGCACCGGGTGCGGGGCGGCTTCGCGTTCGCCACCCCGCTGATGCGGGAGGCTGCGTACAACGGAATCAGCAAGGCCGACCTCGCGGAACGGCACGCGCACCTGGCCCGGTGGGCGGCACCGGAGACGTTCACCCAGCTCGGGTACGACGGAGCGGACCGGCTGAGCCTGACCGATCAGGAGCGGGACGCGTTCGTCGCCACCCACGCCGAATGCGCGCTGGCGCTCGCCGACGAGGTGCGGCTGCGCCCGGACGCCGCGGTCCGCCGGGTCGCGCCGCTCGGCGTGGCCGCACTGGGCCGGCTCGCCCGGCGCGCGCTGGCCAACATCGAGCCGGCCGCCGCGATCGAGTACGCGGAGCGGGCCACCGCGATCGCCCCGGACGGCCTGCCGCTGGCCGATCAGCTCGTGCACGCCCGGGCGCTGCTGCGGCTGGGCCGCGCCGAGGAGGCCCTGGCGTTCGGCGAAAAGATCGCCAAGGGGGCGGACGACGATCCGGTGTCGCGAGCCGAGGCGTTGTTGGTGGTCGGGCGGGCGCACGAGGCCCAGGGCGACTCGGCGCTCGCGGTGGCCTCCTGGCAGGAAGCGCTCGACGTGGCGACCGAGGCGCAGCTCGCCCCGGAACGCGCCAACGCGATGCGCCGCCTCGGCATGGCCGACTTCCTGGCCGGGCGGCTCAGCCAGGCCAGCAGCCGGTTCGCGGCCGCGTACCAGGTGACGCTGGCGGCGGGGGACCGGCACGGGCAGGCGTGGGCGTTGCAGAACCTGGCCTGGGTGACCACGACCCGCGGCGACTTCGCGGGAACGGACGCGGTGCTCGGGCGTGCGGCCCGGCTGTTCGCGGAACTGGGCGACGCGACCGGGCGGGCGTGGCTGCGGGGCACGGCGGCGTTCGCGCGGCTGCTCGCGGGGCGGCTGCACGAGTCGCGGCGGCTGGCTCGGATCTTCCTGCCGTTCGGCGACCGGGTCGGTGAGGGCTGGGCGGTGGGTACGCTGCGCGCGGTCGAGGCGTACGCGTCGGTCGAGCTGGGCGAGCTGGCCGAGGCGGACCGGGAGGCGCGCCGGGCGTACCGGGACTTCGAGGCGATGTCCGACGACTGGGGGCGCGGGCTGGCGCTGGTGGTGCGCGGCGCGATCGCGCGCGGCCTGGGCGAGCCGGAGCACGCCACGGACCTGCTCACCGACGCCCTCGGGTACGCCCACCGGACCGGTCACCCGCTGTTGCTGGGCATGGCGCTGACGTTGCGCGGTTTCGTGGCGTTGCAGCGCGGGGACGTGGCGAGCGCCGAGGCGGACGCACACCGGGTGATGGCCGCGGTGGAGCCGCACAACCCGCTCGCGCCCGCCCAGGTGGGGCCGCGGGTGCTGCTGGCCGAGGCACGCCTGCGCAGCGGTGACGCGGCTACCGCGGTGGGCCTGCTCGCGCCGATCGCGAGTGACATGGGCCGGCCGTCGCTGCTGTTCTCGCGGCGGCAGGCGCTCTCCTCGTACGCGTCGGCGCTGCTCGCGCAGGGCCGGGTGGGGGAGGCGCTGACGTGGGTGGAGCGGGCCATCCAGGTCCCGGCGGAGGACGTGCGCAGCAAGGTGGTCGCCGCGATGGTGGCGGCCCGGGTGCTGGCGGCGGCCGACCGGGGCGAGGAGGCGCGGCAGGCGGCGGAGGAGGCGGTGCGGCTGGCGTACTCGACGGAACAGGTGAGCGAGCGCGGCAAGGCCGAGGCGTTGCGGGACACGATCGGGCTGTCCATGATGGACCCGCCGGCTTCTGTCGCGTACGCGTCTGACGTGCCCGGATGATCCCGGCACCCGCTGGCGTATTTTCTTTACCGTGACGGAGATCCCGCCTGGCGCCCTGCCCACGCCGTACGTGCCAGGCATGTCCGGCTTGTCGGTCATGGCCCGCGGCGGTTACGCGACGGTGTACCGGGCGACGCAGGATTCCGTGGGCCGCGAGGTCGCCATCAAGATGGAGAACCGCACCCTGGACAACCACCGTGACCAGGCGCGATTCCTGCGCGAGGCCAGGGCGGCGGGGCGGATGTCGTCGCACCCGCACGTGGTGGACCTGTTCGACGTCGGCGTGACGGTCGACCAGCACCCGTACCTGATCATGGAGCTGTGCGACGGCTCATACCTGGACCGGATGCGGGTCTCCCCGCTCGGCCCGGCCGAGGCCCGCGACGTCGGGGTGAAGATCGCCGACGCGCTCGTGCACTCGCACGCCAACGGCGTGCTGCACCGCGACGTCAAGCCCGCCAACATCCTGTACTCGCATTTCAATCCGGCCGTGCTCGCCGACTTCGGGCTCGCTGTGCTGGGTGAGATGCGCGACTCGTCGGTCACGCTGGAGGTGCTCACCCCCGCGTACGCCCCGCCCGAGATGTTCCGCCAGGACACGCCGTCCGGCGCGGTCGACGTGTACGCACTGTGCGCCAGCCTGTACGCGATGATGCGCGGGCGTCCGCCGCGCTGGGACTCCGACCGCAGCCCCAGCCTGATCACGCTGATGGAGCTGTTCGACAAGCCGATCCCGGATCTCCCCGGGGTGCCGCGGACGCTCACCGATGTGCTGCGGGCCGGAATGGCCAGCGACCCCCGGGCCCGGCCCACCGCTGAGCAGCTGCGCGACCTGCTGATCCGCCTGCACCTCGACCAGGGCTCGCCGCACGCCTCGGCGTCGCCCCACCTGTACTGGTCCGGTGGGTTCATGCCGCCCCGGCCCGCACCGGGCGGACAGCCCCGGCCGGTCCCGCCGGCGTCACCGACCCGGGACCTGCCCGACGAGACCCCGACCGTGCACACCGAAGGGGCCAAGCGGGCCAAACGCCGGTGGCTCTTCGGCGGCTTCGGCGTGTTCCTGCTGCTGATGGCGCCGGTGGGCGGGCTGGCGTTGCCCCCGCGCCCGGCGGTGCGCGCGGTCCCGGCGGTACGCGCCTTTCCTGCCGTGCGCGCCCTGACCGGCCGTCCGTCCGCCGCGGACCGCCTGTCGGTGCACGACCGGCTGGTGACGTCGCGTGACCAGATCTTGCCGGAGGGGCCCACGGCGGACGCCTCGCTGGTGACTCTGCGCGGCCAGATGGCGGGCGCCGAGTCGCGGGTTGTCGACCCGGCGGGTGTGCTGCCGTAGGCGGTGGGAGTTCTCCGCCGCCGCGGACGGTCGCGTGACGCGGCCCGCGGCCCCGGCATCGGCGGCAAAGCGTGGCGCCGGACACGGACCGCCCTGCGAGGGGTCGGCGGAGGTTGACGCGGCCGGCGGAGTTGCGGGATGCGGGTTGAGGTGGAGGGAGCGCGGCTTCTCTGTTCAGCCCCTATAGCTCTGATGTCGTGGATGGATCGGGGACAGAGGCCGCGGATCGCGGATCGCCGACCGCGGTCTGCGACCTGATCGAGGAGTACGGCCGGTACATCGGCCACACCGAGATCGCCGAGCGTCGAGATCGCCGAGCGCCGAGATCGCCGAGCGCCGAGCGCCGACCGTCGAGCGCCGACCGTCGAGTGCCGACGGCCGAGCGCCTGCTCAGCGTGATGTCGGAAATGGATCAGACCTAGAAGGGCCCGGCTCAGAACACCGAGAGCCGGGCCCGTTGCGTCTCGCACCTGCACCCAGCCCCGATCAGGGCGCGGCGCTGTACTCCGCGGTCACATACGTCTCGTAGCCGATGACGGCGGGTACCCGTACGTTTGCGTCCGGCAGCGGGGCGATGTTCACACCGGGTTGTCGGTGCCGGGTGCTATTCCGGGTCGAGGACCGCCAGCAGCTCGCCGGTGTCGACCTCCGCGCCCGGCTGGACCGGCAGCGAGGCGACCACCCCGGCGGACGGTGCGTGCACCGGATGCTCCAGCTTCATCGCCTCCAGCGTGAGCAGCAGCTCACCGGCGCGGACCCGCTGGCCGGGTACCACCAGGACGCGGCGGACCGCGCCGGGCAGCGGGGCGATCAGCGAGCCTTCCGCGGTGTCCAGCGCGGGCAGCGGGAACCGGGACAACTCACGCAAGGTGACCGAGCCTTCGGGGCTGTCCACGTACGACACGTCGCCGACGCGGTGCACACCGAACGTGAGCCGGATGCCGCTGACGTCCAGGATCACCCGGGTGCCGTCGGCGTGCACCACCGCGGTCGGCGGGTGGTCGTCGATCGTCGGGGCCTGACCGAGGCCGGCCAGATCCAGTTCCTCGGGGTCCACGGCACGCACCCACCAGCCGGCCAGGTCGCCCTGCCGGTTCATCCGGTAGCCGACCTCGACCGGGCCGGCCGGGCCGTCGTACACCGCGGTCTGCGAGCCGGAGGGGACGTTGCGCCAGCCCGAGGGCAGCGAGGCCAGCACGGTGGCGCTCGCGCGCCGGGCCGCCGCGCCGGCCAGCGTCGCGGCCAGGCAGGACACACGTACGGCGTCCACGCTGGACAGCAGCGGGGCGAAGACCTCGGGGTGCCGGTCCAGGAAGCCGGTGTCGGTGTCCCCGGCCCGGAACGCCTGGTGCCGCAGCACCCGTACGAGCAGGTCCCGGTTCGACACGACGCCGTGCAACCGGGAACGGGTCAGCGCGGACGCCAGCATCCGGGCCGCCTCCTGCCGGGTCGGCGCCCACGCGACCAGCTTGGCCAGCATCGAGTCGCGGTGCACCCCGACCACCGAGCCGTCGGCCACCCCGGAATCCAGGCGCAGGCCGGGCTGCGACAGCGGACGGAACGAACCCGCCACGTCCGGCACCGCGAAGCGGTGCAGCGTGCCGGTCGCGGGCAGCCACGCGTACGCCGGGTCCTCCGCGCAGATGCGCACCTCGATGGCGTGGCCGCGGATCGGTGGCGGCCCCGGCATCGGCAGGTTGCCGCCCTCGGAGACCAGCAGTTGCAGCCGGACCAGGTCGTACCCGGAGACGCACTCGGTGACCGCGTGCTGCACCTGCAGGCTGGGCGTCAGCTCCAGGAACCAGAACCCGCCCTCGGAGTCGAGCAGGAACTCGACGCTGCCCGCACCGACGTACCCGATGGCCCGGACCGCGATGATCGCGGCGCGGCACAGTTCCTCACGCAGCGCGGGGTCGACCGCGGGCGACGGGGTCTCCTCGACGATGTTCTGGTAGCGGCGCTGCACGGAACATTCCCGCTCGCCGAACGGCACCACGGCCCCGTGCACGTCCGCGAAGACCGGGATCTCGATGTGCCGGGCGTCCTCCACATACGGTTCGCAGAAGACCTCCCCGCCCGCCTCCTGGCGGGCCGCGGCCACCGCCTCGGCCAGGGTCACCGGGTCGCGCAGCACCCGCATGCCCCGCCCGCCGTCGGCCGCGGTCGGCTTGATGAGCACGGGGAACTGGGTGACCGCCGCCGGGTCCGTCTCGGACGGCAGGACCGGCACTCCCGCCTCGGCCACGATCTTCTTCGTCTCGATCTTGCTGTGCAGCACGGCGAGCGTCTTCGCGGGCGCACCCACCCAGATCATGCCCGCCTCGGCCACGGCTGCCGCGAACGCCGGATCCTCGGCGAGCGTGCCGTTGCCCGGGTAGAGGGCGTTCGCGCCGGAGCGCTGGGCGGCGGCGATGAGCACGTCTCCGCGCTGGTACGTCGACGACGGCGTAGTGCCGGGCAGGTGGACCGCGTAGTCCGCCTCGGCGACGTACGGGGCGTCGGAGTCGGCGTCGGTGTAGACGGCGACCGTCTCGATACCGACCAGGCGGCAGGTGGCGAAGACCCGGCGGGCGATCTCGCCCGGGCTGGCCACCAGAAGACGTCGGATCACAGCTTCGCCTTTCAGGGTCGGAAGACACCCACGTGCTCGGCACCCTCGACAGCCGCGCTGTGCACGGCCGAGAGGCAGAGGCCGAGCACCGTACGGGTGTCGCGGGGGTCGATGACGCCGTCGTCCGGAAGCTTCCCGACCGGGTACGGGGTGGGCCCGGACGCCTCGCCGGACCGTTCGACCGGCCAGCTGAACAGGAACCGGGGCTCGTACGCCCGGCCGTAGATCCCGCCCGCCTCGGCGGCGGGAGTACCGCCGATCATCAAGGTCAGGTGCGGGACGGTGGACTTCGCCACGGCGTGTACCAGGGGGGCGCCGTGGCGCACGTCGGCCGCCTCGTTCGGCTCGGCCGCGGGGGCGGCGCCGGTGTACTGCAGGAACAGCAGCGAGGTGGCGGTCGCGTTGGCGATCTGGATGAAATGCACCGCCTTCTGGGTTTCCGCGGGCGAGAACGCCTGCCCCAGGTTGGCCACCACCCCGACCGGATAGCCGTGCAGTTCCCCCCAGCCGGTCACCAGCGCGGTGCCCTGGGTCGGCTTGAACTCGTCGAAGTCGCTGTCGTCGAGGATCCGGGCCAGTACCTCACGCGGCTCGAAAGCGGCGGCCGGGTCGGCCGCCGCCATGGTCAGCAGGTCCTCGGGATCGTGCCGGGGCGGCAGCGGCGGCGCGGTCCGCGGCCCGGGGCCCCGTTTGCGCCAGTTGAACCGGCGTACGCACTGGCGGGCCAGGCGCAGCCCGTCGCGTTCGTCCTCGGCGAGCTGGTCGGCTGGACCGGTCACCCCGGCGGGCACGGTCGGCGTGCTGCGCACCTCGGGGGCGGGGCGGCCGTTCGGCCCGGCCGCGCGGGCGGGCTGCGGGTGGATCGTGAGCACCTTCGCGTGGCCGCGCACCATGATCGTGTAGTCGGAGAGCGCCGGGAGGTACGCGGCGTCGCCGTTCGTGGCGCCGAACACGACACAGACCGTGGGCACCCGGTCCACCGTGAGCTGGCTGAGGTCGCGGGCGATGGCGCCGCCCGGCGGCGGCCCGGCGGGCGCGGCGGCCCCGGTCGACTCGACCAGGTTGATCAGGGGCAGGCGGTTCACCGAGGCGATCCGGGCGGCCCGCCGGATCTTCTCGACCGTGTACGGGTTGACCGCGCCGCCCTCGACGGTCGGGTCGTTCGCGACGACGACACACTCGACGCCCTCGACCACGCCGATGCCGGTGACCACGCTGGCGCCGACGCCGAACTCGCTGCCCCATGCCGCCACGGGGGACAGCTCCAGGAACGGGCTGTCCTGGTCGAGCAGCATCTCGACCCGTTCGCGGGGCAGCAGTTTGCCGCGGGCGTGGTGCCGGGTCACGGACTTCTCGCCGCCCCCGGCACGCGCCGCCTCCAGCGCGCACTCCAGCTCGGCCAGCCGCTGCAGCATGGCGCTGCGGCTCTCCAGGTATGCAGGGTGGCGCGGGTCGATCGCGCTGTCCAGCACGGTCATGGCGCCACCCCACCGCGTGCCGCGCCGCCCCCCACCGTCTTCAAAGCCCGCGCCCTCTCGCCGTCCTGCTGCCTCTCGACCACCTCCGTAACGAGCGGCCGACCGGGTGCGACACGGATCTCGGGCGGGCTGCTTCCTCCCCCGCTCAGCAGCACGCGGAGCAGGCCCGGAATCGCCGGACGGGCCACCCCGGAAAATGTGAAACGGGCAGGTGGCGTCGCCGTCGACGACGTGGTCGCGCGGTGGGCGCGGGAACTGGGCAGACGTTGAAGGGCCGCCCGGACGGGCGGCCCTTCAACGGCGGATCTGCAGGTCGGCGGCGGTCAGACGCGGGCGCGGCGGGCGAGCCGCTCCGGGTCCAGGATGATCACGCTCTTGCCGTCGAGGCGCAGCCAGGCGCGGGAGGCGAAGTCGGCCAGCGCCTTGTTCACCGTCTCGCGGGAGGCGCCGACGAGCTGCGCCAGCTCCTCCTGGGTCAGGTCGTGGGTCACCCGCAGCACGCCGCCGTCGCGGGTGCCGAACCGGCCCGCCATCTGGAGCAGGTTCTTCGCCACCCGGCCCGGCACGTCCGTGAAGATCAGGTCGGCGAGGGCGTCGTTGGTGCGGCGTAGGCGCCGAGCGAGCACGCGCAGTAGTTGCTCGGCGATCTCGGGCCGGTTGTTCAGCCAGGGGCGCAGCGAGGACTTCTTGAGCCGGGCCAGCCGGCTGTCCGTCACCGCGGTGGCCGTGGCCGTACGCGGGCCGGGGTCGAAGAGCGACAACTCGCCCAGCATGTCCGACGGGCCCATGATCGAGACCAGGTTCTGCCGGCCGTCGGCCGCCCGGCGGCCGAGCTTGATCTTGCCGGAGAGCACGATGTACAGGCTGTCGCCGGCCTCGCCCTCGTTGAAGACGATGTCGCCCTTGCGGACCTCGATCGTGTCCATCTCTTTGGCGAGCGCCTCAGCCGCCTCCGGGTCCACACCCTGGAAGATCCCGCTGCGAGCCAGCACCTCATCCATCGCCGCACCTCCGAATGCGCCACGCCTGCGCTCGATCAGTCTAGGCGCACGCGTACGGGAAACAGGGGAGCACCCCTTGATCTAGATCCGCAGCGTAACCGGTCCGGCGGGCGACCGGTATTTCGTCGCTCCCCGCGACCGATCATGGGCCCGACGGACGTCGTCCGACGAGGGCCGAACGGACGTCGTCGCGATTGCTTCCCGACAGTATCGTCGCCGTCGATGAATGCCCACCCCCCGCCACAGAGCGGCCTGTTCGGCCGTCCCATCCTCACCCTCACCATCGTGGTCGCCGCGCTGATCGGCGCGGGCCTCGGCGGTGTGGCGCTGGCCGACCGCGACTCCGCGACCGGCGCCCCCCAGTGGCACCAGCCGGCCGCCCCGGCCTCGCCGAAGGGCACCAAGCGGGCGAAACCGAGCACCGCGCCCGCAGGCCCGGCCACCGGCGGTGCGATCACGCTGTCCGCCACCGGCGACATCATCATGGGCAGCGCCCCGAACCGGCTGCCCGCGAACGACGGCGCCGGCTTCTTCGACTCCGTCGCCGAGGGCCTCAAGTCGGACCTGGTGATGGGCAATCTGGAACAGCCGCTCACCGACGACACGGGCACGAGCAAGTGCGGCTCGCCGAGCCCCAACTGCTTCGCGTTCCGCTCGCCGCCGAAATACGCGCAACACCTCAAGGACGCCGGGTTCGAGCTGCTCAACACCGCCAACAACCACTCCAAGGACTACGGCCCGGCCGGGTTCCGCAACACGGTCTCGGCGCTGGAGCAGGCCGGGCTTCGGCACACCGGCGCCGAGGACGAGATCACGGTGGTCGACGTCAAGGGGGTCAAGGTCGCGGTCGTCGGCTTCTCCCCGTACGCGGGGGCGAACAACCTCAACGACCTCGACCACTCACGTACGGTGATCCAGGCCGCGAAGCAGAAGGCCGACCTGGTGGTCGTGCAGGTGCACATGGGTGCCGAAGGCTCCGACCGGAATCACGTCAAGCCGGGCAGCGAGCTGTTCTTCGGGGAGAACCGGGGCGATCCGATCGCGTTCTCGCACGCGGTCATCGACGCCGGGGCGGACGTGGTCATCGGGCACGGCCCGCACGTGCTGCGCGGCATGCAGTTCTACAAGGGCAAGCTGATCGCGTACAGCCTGGGCAACTTCGCCGGGGGCGGCAACACGCTGTCCAGCTCCGGGGTGCTCAAGTACGGCGGCATCCTGCACGTCACGCTCAGTGCCGACGGCAAGTTCACGGGCGGGACATTTCTGTCCACGTACCTGAACGGGGCGGGCGTGCCCACCCGCGACAGCGCGAACGAGCGCGGCCGCGGCCTGGTCGCGCAGCTCTCCGCGGCCGACTTCGGCGACACCGCCGCGCGGATCGGAGACGACGGTTCGATCTCCCCGCCCGCGTGACAGTACGTTCACCAGAGCTGTCGGTGCCGCGACGTACTCTTGCACGGTGACTCGTCCGCCCGCCGCCCCCGCCCCGAGCGGGTCCGCTGTTCTTACCCGGTCGGCGAAGCGGTTCGCGCGGGAGACGCCGATCGGGCGCAAGCGCCGAGCCCGGCGGATGTCGCGGCTGCTCGCCGAGACCCACCCCGACGCCCACTGCGAGCTCGACTTCACCACCCCGCTGGAGCTGGCGGTCGCCACCATCCTCTCCGCGCAGACCACGGACGTGCGGGTCAACGAGGTCACCCCGATCCTGTTCCGCCGCTACCGCAGCGCGGCCGACTACGCCGCCGCCGACCGGGGGGACCTGGAGGAGCTGCTGCGGCCGACCGGCTTCTTCCGGGCCAAGTCGGATGCGCTGATCAAGCTGGGTGAGGCGCTGATCGACCGGCACGGCGGCGTCCTGCCGCGGACCCTCGACGAGCTGGTCGCGCTGCCCGGCATCGGCCGCAAGACCGCCAACGTCATCCTGGGCAACGCGTTCGATGTGCCCGGCATCACGGTCGACACCCATCTGCGGCGCCTGGTCAACCGCTTCGGCTGGGTCGCCGAAGAAGACCCGGTCAAGATCGAATTTCAGGTCGCCGACCTGATCGAGAAGCGCGACTGGACGATGATGTCGCACCGGGTCATCTTCCACGGGCGCCGGGTGTGTCACGCCCGCAAGCCCGCGTGCGGCGCCTGCACGCTGGCCACGTTCTGCCCGTCGTACGGGACGGGCCCGATCGACGCCCCGGTCGCCGCCCGGCTGCTGAAGGGACCACGGGCCCGCGAGCTCGCCGCCCAGGCCGGTGTGGACCCCGAGCTGGTCCCGGCGGCCGCCATCGTGACGCCGGAGGCGCCGTGACCGCACGCGGCCCGGCACGAGGGGTGCGCTGGCTGGCCGTGCCGCTCGCGCTCGTGCTGGCGGCGTGCACGGCCGAGGCGCGTTCCCCGGCCCCGCAGAGCGGGCCGTCGCCGTTCGCGGACTGCGCGGCGCTGGCCGCGCCCCCGCCGTCGGCCGAGGCGCCCGCGGCTGCGCCGTCCGCGGCGGCGGCCGGTGACGTGACGCTGCCCGATCTGGAGCTGCCGTGCTTCACCGGCGGTGCGCCGGTCCGTCTGGCCGGACTGCGGGGGCCCGCGGTGGTCAACGTGTGGGCGTCCTGGTGTGCTCCGTGCCGTACGGAGCTGCCGGCCATGCAGCGCCTCGCCGACCGTGCCGCGGGGCGGCTCACGGTCGTGGGCGTGGACACCGGCGACGACCGGGAGGCCGCGGCCGGATTCGCGACGGACCAGCAGGTCACGCTGCCGACCCTGTACGACCGGGACAAAAAGCTCATCGCCGCGCTGGGCCGCACCACGTTGCCGGTGACGGTCTTCGTCGACGGTCAGGGACACGCGCATGTGGAGCCGCTCCCGCTCGACCCGGGGCGGCTCACCGCCCACGTCCGGGACTGGACCGGCGTGACGGTGACCTCGTGAGCGGCGACGCCACACTCCCGGTGGGCGCCCGCCCCGACGGCCTGCCCGGCTGGTTCGAGCCGCTGCTGTCGCGCGTGGCCCTCAGCCGTACCGAAGACTTCACCCCGATCCAGCCGCCCGCCGACGGCGGCCGACCCAGCGCGGTGCTGGTGCTGCTCGGCGAGAACAGCCCGGACGCACCCGACGTGCTCGTGCTGCAACGGGCCGCGACCATGCGCAACCATGCCGGGCAGCCCGCGTTCCCGGGCGGCGCGGCCGACCAGGCCGACCGCGGCCCGGCGCACACCGCCCTGCGGGAGGCCAACGAAGAGGTCGGGCTCGACCCGGCCAGCGCCACCGTGCTGGCGCTGCTGCCACGGCTGTACATCCCGGTCAGCTCGTTCCTGGTGACCCCGGTGCTGGCGTGGTGGCACGCCCCGCATCCGGTGCATCCGCGCCAGCCTGACGAGGTGGCCCGCGTGGCCCGGCTGTCCGTCGCCGAGCTGGTCGACCCGACCAACCGGATCCGGGTCCGGCACCCGAGCGGCTGGATCGGGCCGGCGTTCCAGGCGCGCGGGATGCTGGTCTGGGGGTTCACCGCCGGAGTCATCTCGGCGCTGCTCGACATGGCCGGGTGGGCCCGCCCCTGGCAGCCCGGACGGATCGTGGACCTGCCTGTGACGCCGCCGGCCACGCCGGCCGGAACGCCCGACGAGGTGGTTTCATGAACGGCTGGAATCCCACTTCTACGCTGAGCGGGTGCACGTGGTCGATGGAATTCTGATCCTGCTGATGCTGGTCTTCGCGATCAGCGGCTACCGGCAGGGTTTTGTCGTGGGCGCCCTGTCCTTCGGGGGGTTCTTCAGCGGGGCGCTGATCGGGCTGCAGGTCGGTCCGCTGATCGCGGACCAGTTCGCCAGCGGGGCGACCCGGGTGGTGGTTTCACTCGTGTCCATCTTCGCGCTGGCGGTGCTCGGCCAGACCCTGGCCGGCTGGTTCGGCACCCGGCTGCGGCGCTCCATCTCCAGCCGCCCACTGCAGCGGCTCGACGACGCGGGCGGGGCGGTGGTGTCGCTGGTCGCGGTGCTGCTGGTCGCGTGGCTGGTCGCCGTACCGCTGGGGTCGTCCTCGCTGCCGTGGCTGAACCGGGAGGTGCGCAGCAGCGCGCTGCTCGGCGGCGTCAACAAACTGATGCCCGAGCAGGCGCAGGCCCTGTCGTCGGCGCTGCGCGAAACCCTGGACACCAACGGCTTCCCGGACGTCTTCGGCGGCCTGGCCCGGACCGAGGCCCGTGAGGTCGCCGCGCCCGACCCGGCGCTGGCGAGCTCACAGGTCGTGACGAACGCACGCCGGTCCGTCCTGAAGGTTCTCGGCACCGCGCCGAGCTGCTCGCGGCGCATCGAGGGCTCAGGCTTCGTGTACGCGCCGGAGCGCGTCATGACCAACGCCCACGTCGTCGCCGGCACCCGCAGCGTCCAGGTGGAGACGCCGCGTGGGCGGCTCGACGGCACCGTGGTCGTCTACGACCCGAAGCGAGACCTCGCGGTCCTCCATGTGCCCGGACTGACCGCGCCGGTGCTGCCGTTCGTGCCCAAGGCGGCCGGCACCGGCTCCAGCGGCATCGTGCTCGGCTTCCCGCTGGACGGGCCGTACGACGCGCAGTCGGCCCGCGTTCGGGACGTCAGCCGGATCACCGGCCCGGACATCTACGACTCGGGCGACGTGACCCGGGAGATCTACACGATCCGTGCGCTGGTGCGCAGCGGCAACTCCGGTGGCCCGCTGGTCGCGCCGAACGGCCGGGTGCTGGGCGTCATCTTCGCCGCCGCGGCCGACGACCGGAACGTGGGCTTCGCGCTGACCGCCGCCGAAGCGGCCGGTACGGCCCGGCTGGGGCTCGACCGCACCCGGGCCGTCAAGACCGGAAGCTGCGCCTGACCTGACCCGGGATGCCCGGCTCCGAGGCCGGGTGAAGGTTCGCGAGCCGAGGCCAGGTGACGTCAGCGAGGCGAAGCCGCATCACGTTCGCGAGACGAGGGTGACGTTCGCGAGGGTCAGGTGACGTTCGCGAAGCGGCGGAGCGTGACCAGCCCGGCCAGCACCGAAATCAGGAAGAGGGCTCCGGCCGCCCACCAGCCACGGTCCGAATGCGAGGCGGCGGCCTGCTCGGGCATCGCTGCGCCCGCGTTCGCGCCCGGCACGCGGGTGCCCGCGACGCCCGGGCCGTCGTCCGGCGCCGACTGGGCCTGCCCGGAAGCGGGCGCGCTGCCGAACTTGGAGATACCCGGATCGGGGGTGTTGTCCAGCGGGTTGCTCGGCACCCACGGCACGTCGGCCGTCAGCGCACCGGTCGGGTCGACCATGCCGAAGCCGTACGTGGAGTCGCGGCCCGGGGCGCCGCGATCCTTCGCGGTCCGGATGATCCGGTTGATCACCTCGGGGGCCGACATCGTCGGCCAGCGGGACCGGATCAGCGCCGCCGTCGCGGACACCATCGGCGCCGCGAAACTGGTGCCCTGCACCCGCCAGTACCCGTCCGGCCGCGCGCCGACCAACTGGGTCGCCGGTGCGGTCACCACGGTTTCCTTGCCGGTGATGGAGCCGGACCACAGCACGTCGCCGCCGCGTTCCATACCGGCGACCGCGATGACACCGGGCTCGCGGGCCGGATACCACACCCCGCTCGACGGTGAGGCGCTGGCGTTCCCGGTGCACGCCACCACGACGACGTCCTTGGCGAACGCGTAGTCCAGCGCGGCCGCGAGCGCGGCACTGCTGCCGTTGCCGCCGAGCGAGAGGTTGATCACCCGGGCGCCGTGGTCGACCGCCCACCGCACCCCTTTCGCCACGATCATCGCGTCGTCGTACCGGTTCTCCTCGTCCAGCACGCGGACGGGCAGGATCTTCGCCTTCGGCGCAATGCCGACGACCCCGTCGGCGTCGTCGTGGCCCGCGATGATGGCCGAGACCGTGGTGCCGTGGCCGACCAGGTCCGTGTCGCCGTCACCGCGCGGGTCGACCAGGTCCAGGCCGGGCAGCACCTGGCCCGCCAGATCCACGTGCCGGGCATCCACTCCCGAGTCGATGACCGCGACCGTCACCCCCTGCCCGGAGGAGTACGTCCACGCGCCGGCCACGTTCAGCGTCTTGAGATGCCACTGCTCCGCCCGGACCGAGTCGCCGTGCCACGGCGCGGGCATCTCCACCAGGTGGGCCGGCTCGGCCAGCGGGGCGGTCCACGTGGGCGCCGCCCAGGCCGGAGCCGCGCAGGTGCCCGCGGTGACGAGCCCGGCCAGGACTGCGGCGGCGAGACGCCGGGGCAGCCGCCGGCCGGTCACCAAAGGGCACCCCCGGCGGAGCGCGGGCACAGAAGAAGGCCGCTGGGGTGCGGCTCTACCGCGTCGCGCCGGGATCGGCGGGACGCACCCAATCGCGAAGTCGAAACGCTCACAGGTCGGCGTCGCCATTCTGGAAATGGACGGTCGATGCAGGGAGATTACTCCGATTCAGCGTCTTGTCGCGGGGGTCCGTCCATGCATTTCGCGCCGGGCCTCCCGGCGCAGCGGCCGGATCAGTGCGCGGGACGCCGGCGGGAGGCCCGGCCGGGCGGCCGGATCAGGGCGGCGGCAGGTGCGCGAGCTGGATCAGGCGCACCCCTTCGCGCCTGGTCAGCAGGTGCCCCCGGCCCGGCGGCAGCGTGCTGGGCGCGACCGTGCCGAGCAGCGCCCCCTCGTCCGCCGGTCCGGACATCACCAGGCCCGGCGAGGACAGCTCCCGCAGCCGCTGGATGACCGGCTCGTACAGCGCCCGGCCGGCGCCGCCCGCGCGGCGGGTGACGACCAGGTGCAGTCCGACGTCGCGGGCCTGCGGAAGGTAGTCGAGCAGCGGCGCCAGCGGGTTGGCCTGCCCGGCCGCCACCAGGTCGTAGTCGTCGACCAGCACGAACAGCTCCGGACCCTGCCACCACGAGCGGTCCCGCAACTGCTCGGCCTGCACCTCGGGGCCAGGCAGGCGCTTGGCCATGTACCCGGCGACGGACTCCATCAGGTCCTGCGTCTGCGGCGCCTGGATGCCGTACCCGATGCGATGGTCGGTCTCCGGCAGGTCCATCAGGCTGCGCCGGTAGTCGACCAGGATGATGCGGGCCTGCTCCGGGGTGAACCGCTGCGTCACCGACGTGGCCAGGGCGCGCAGGAACGACGACTTGCCGCACTCGGCGTCACCGAACAGCAGGAAATGCGGGTCGGTCGCGAAGTCGAGTTCGACGGGCCGCAGGTCGGCCTCGGCGACCCCGATCGGCAGCCGCAGCCCGGAGCTGCGGCTCAGGTCCAGTTCGGCGTACGGCAGGGTGGCCGGCAGCAGCCGCACGCGCGGGGCCGCCGGCCCGGGCCAGTTCGCGGCGATCGCCTTCACCAGTGCCCCGGTGTCGCCCAGCGTGCTCACCTCGGGGCGCACGGTCAGCAGATGCAGGCCCTTGGTCCGGTCTGTGGGGTGCTCCACGATGCCCCGGCCCGGCCGCTCGGGGACCCCGGCCGCGGCCCGCCGGTTGACCATCGAGTCGGTCGGGTCGCCGAGGCGCAGCTCCAGCCGGGAGCCGAACAGGTCACGGATCGGCGGGCGGAAGTCCATCCAGCGCGACGAGGCGGCCACCACGTGGATGCCGTACGACAGGCCGCGGGTCGCCATGTCCGTGATGGCCGGTTCCTGCTCCTCGTACTCCTTGCGCAGTGTCGCCCAGCCGTCCACGACCAGGAACACGTCCCCGAACGCGTCGTCGTCCCCGCCCGGTGCGTTCGCCCGTCGCCGCCGGTACGAGGCCATCGAGTCGATGCCGAGCTCGGCGAAGCGGCGTTCCCGTTCGGTGAGCAGGGCCAGCATCTCCCCGACGGTGCGGCGCACCCCGGCCGCGTCCACCCGCCCGAACACCCCGCCGACATGTGGCAGGTCCCGCAGCGTGCCCAGCGCGCCGCCGCCGAAGTCCAGGCAGTACACCTGCACCTCGGCCGGGGTGTGAGTCAGCGCGAGCCCGCAGATCAGGGCGCGCAGCGCGGTGGACTTCCCGCTCAGCGTGCCGCCCACCACCGCGACGTGCCCCGCCGCTCCGGCCAGCGACAGCCACATGACGTCGCGGATCTGCTCGCGCGGCTTGTCGACGAGCGCGATCGGGACCCGCAGCGCGCCGTGCAGCTCCGGATTCGGGAACGCCAGCCCGCGCACCGGATCGGCGGCGACCGGGCCCAGCAGTTCGTCCAGCGCGGCCGGCTGGTGCAGCGGGGGCAGCCACACCTGATGCGCGGGCGGCCCCTGCCCGTGGAGGCGGTCCACCATGATGTCGAGCAGGCTCGCACCGGCCTGCGCTGCCGTGTCGGGCGGGGGCGCGGCGGCGCGCGGGGGCGCAGGCACGAACCGCGTCGAGTACGGCAGCACCCGCGGCGCGCTGCCGTCCCCGGTATCACCCGCACCGCCCGGCGGCGTCGCGCGCACCACCGCGGAGGCGTACGCGGCCCGGAACCGCACCAGCGGATCGGTGCCGAACTTCAGATAGCCGTGCCCGGGAGAGCGGGGCAGCTCGTACGCGTCCGGCACACCGAGGACCGCCCGCGACTCCAACGCCGAGAACGTGCGCAGGCCGATCCGGTACGACAGGTGGGTGTCCAGCCCGCGCAGCCGCCCCTCCTCCAGGCGCTGGCTGGCCAGCAGCAGGTGCACGCCGAGCGAGCGGCCCAGCCGTCCGATCTGGACGAAAAGGTCAATGAAGTCCGGCTTGGCCGACAGCAGCTCGGAGAACTCGTCGCACACCACGAGCAGCGACGGGAGCGGCGGCAGGGCGGCCCCACCGGCGCGGGCCGTCTCGTAGTCGCGCACCCCGGAGTAGTTTCCCGCCTTGCGCAGCAGCTCCTGGCGCCGGACCAGCTCCCCGTCGATCGCGTCGACCATGCGGTCGACCAGCGGCAGTTCGTCGGCGAGGTTCGTGATGACCGCGGCGGTATGCGGCAGCCGGTCCAGCGAGGCGAACGTCGCACCGCCCTTGAAATCGACCAGGACGAAGTTCAGCGACTCGGACGAATGCGTCGCGGCCAGCGCCAGCACGAGCGTACGCAGAAGCTCGCTCTTGCCGGAGCCGGTCGCCCCGATGAGCAGGCCGTGCGGGCCCATGCCGTCCTGGGCGGACTCCTTGAGGTCCAGCTCCACCGGGCTGCCGTCGGCGCCCGTCCCGATCGGCACCCGCAGCCGGTCCCGGTGGGGCCGGGGCCGCCAGCCCTGCGCCACGCCGAACGCCACCGGGTCGCCGATGCCGAGCAGGTCGGCCAGGCCCGTCCCGGCGGCCGGCGGGGCGTCGGGGGACTTCGCGACCGCTGCGAGCCGCAGCGGTGCCAGCCGCCGGGCCACCGCCTCCGCCTGCTCCTCGGTCAGGCCGTCCGGGGTGCCGACGTCGGCGGCCGTGTCCATCGCGTACGTGTGCAGTTCGGGCCGGGCCCCGGCGGCCGTGCGGACCTCCAGCACCAGCTGCGAGCGGTCCAGCCGCCGGGGCGGCTGCCGATCCAGGTCGAGCACGGTCACGCCGTCGGTGCCGTCGTCGAGCCCGGCGGCGCCCTTGAGGTCGGCGCCGTCCAGCACGATCACCACGTGCGGGAAGGCAGCGCTGCCGCCGGACGGGTCGAACCGGGGACGGCTGCCGAGCACGTCCGCCAGCATCGTCTCCAGCTCGGGCCCGGAGCCCGTGACCAGCCGGATCGGGCCGAGCGCGTCCGACCGGGCCGGGTGCAGGCTGTGCGGCAGCCACTTCACCCACTCCCAGGCCGCCCGGCGGTGCGGCCCGGCGCACACCGCGACGATCAGGTCGTTCGGGGCGTGGAACGTCGCGAGCTGGATGAGCACCGCGCGGGTCACGGCACGGGTGTCCGCCTCCGCGCCCGGGCCGTGACCCCGCAGGAAGACCCGCGCGAAGCCGCGCAGCGACACCGCGACCGGCAGGTCCGGCACCACCGAGTACGCGTCGAGAAACCGGCGCAGCGCGCCCGCTGTCATCGGCTCCAGGTCCTCCAGCGGGCGGGTGACCGGCGGGACCAGTGGAGTGGCCAGGGTCTGCGGACCGACCGCGAGCCGGACCACGCCGAAGTCCGGATCGGCCGGGCGTCGTTCCCACAACCGGTGACTGGCCACCGTGGACCACAGCCGGGCCGGATCGGGATGCCGGTAGTACAGGCCCGCCCGCTGCCGGGCGGCCGTCTCCCGGGCGCGGCGGCGCACCCCGGACAGATGCCGCAGGTACTCGCGGCGGGCCGCCATCATCTCCGCCTTCTTCGGCGACCCGCCGGCACCGAACGAGGTGGCCAGCATCGCCACCGACGAGACGCCGAACAGCCCGCCGACCACATAGGAGAACGCGCCACCGCTGCCGCGGCCCATCATCAGTGCCATCGCGACCGAGCCGCCCAGCATCGGCAGGGCCATCATGGACTGCTGCCAGCGGGCGCCGGTGGTCTGCGGGATCTCCGGCGGCGCGTCGACGGCGATCTCACCCGCCGGGATCTCCGGGGCCGCACGCCGGGCGCTCCGTTTGATCAGCACCGTACTCATCGGTGGAAGCAGTCCCCTCGGCCCGTCCGCGGCCGGTCGCCGGTTGCCGCGATCGGCCCATGGTAGGAAAAGTGCGGTCCGTTCCGCAGCCCTCGACAGTCTCGATTGGACAGAAACATGACGGTCGGTCTGGCGCGAGTCACGATCAGTGCGCCCCAGCGCCGGGTGGATGTCGCGCTGCCCGAGCACGTCCCGCTGGCCGAGCTGCTGCCCGAGGTCCTGCGGCACGCCGGGGAAGGACTGGCCGACGACGGGGAGCAGCACGGCGGCTGGCTGCTGCGGCGTACCGACGGGCAGGCACTGGCCACCGCCGAGGGCCTGTACCCGCAGGGCGTACGCGACGGCGAGGTGCTGCACCTCGTGCCCGCCCGCGAGCAGTGGCCGGAACTGGAGTACGACGACGTCGTCGAGGCGATCGCCGACAGTGCACGGCGCCGCGGCACGGTCTGGTCACCGGCCGCCACCCGGGGCGCGGCCCTGGCTGGTGGCGGCGTACTGCTGGCGCTGGCCCTGACGGCGGTGCCGTCGGCGGGTCCGGGGTGGCCCGGTGCGGCGTACGTCGGGGTGGGCGGCGCGGTGCTTCTCCTGCTGGCCGGGGTGACCGCCTCCCGGGCGTACGGGGACGCGCAGGCCGGGGCGGTACTGGGCGCCTGCGCCCTGCCGTACGCGTTCGCCGGCGGCGCGATCCTGGTGGCGCCGGACGCCGGCGACCGGGTCGGGGTGCTCGGCGTACTGCCCTGGCTCGGCGGCCCCGAGCTGCTGGCCGGTGCGACCGCGCTGTTGTTGGCGGCGGTCGTCGGCGGCGTCGGGGTGGCCGCGGCGCGTTCGCTGTTCACCGCGGGCGGCACGGTCGGCCTGCTGGCGGCGCTGACGGCCGTGATGGGCCTGTTCACCTCCGCGGCGGGGGCGGCCGCGGTGCTGCTGTCCGTCCTGGTGTGCGGGATCGGCGCGTTCCCGCTGCTGGCGATCCGGTTCGGGAAGGTTCCGTTGCCGCCGGTGACGCTGCCGTCCGGGGCAGCGGCGGCCGACGCGGATTCGGCGGGTGTTCTGGACGCGTCGCGGGAGCGGCCGGGGCGGGCGATCGTTTTCGCTGCGGTGACCCGGACCGAGGAACTGCTCGCGGGGATGCTGCTGGGCCACGCGGTGCTGGCGGCCGGGGCGTTCATCGTGCTGGTGGCCGGTGGCGCAGGGTCGGCGCGGCTGCTGGTCGCGGTCGGGGCTGCGGCTCTGTTGCTGCGTTCGCGGCTGTTCGTCACGCTGCGCCAGCGGGTGCCGCTGGTGGCGGGAGGGCTGTGCGGGGTGGCGGCGCTCGGGGTGGACCTGCTGTCCGGCGCGCCGACAGGGGTGCTGCTGGCGGTCAGCGGGGCGGCGTTCCTGCTTGCGCTGCTCACGATGGTGGCCGGCGCGACGTACTCGCGCCGGCCACCATCGCCGTATCTGGGACGCGCCGCCGATCTGCTGGACACCCTCGTGGTGGTGTCCGTGATCCCGGTGGCGTGCGCCGTGCTCGGTCTCTACGACCTGGTGGGGGACATCAGCCTGTAGGCCGGCCCCGCCGGATCCCGCTCACTCCTCGGTGTCGTCGTGGTGCTCCGAGGCGGCGGCGCGCTTGAACGACGCGCGGATCTCCTCCTCGGCCTCGACCCGGCCCACCCAGGTGGCGCCCTCGACGGACTTGCCCGGCTCCAGGTCCTTGTAGACCGTGAAGAAGTGCTGGATCTCCATCCGGTCGAACTCACCCAGGTGGTGGATGTCGCGCAGGTGCTCCTGGCGCGGGTCTTCGAACGGCACGCACAGGACCTTGTCGTCGCGCCCGTGCTCGTCGCTCATCCGGTACATGCCGATAGCCCGGGCCCGGACCAGGCAGCCCGGGAAGGTGGGCTCCTGGATCAGTACGAGCGCGTCCAGGGGGTCGCCGTCCTGGCCGAGCGTGCCCTCGATGTACCCGTAATCCGCCGGGTACTGGGTCGCGGTGAAGAGCGTCCGGTCCAGCCGGATGCGGCCGGTCTTGTGGTCGACCTCATATTTGTTCCGCTGACCCTTGGGGATCTCAACCAAAACGTCGAAATCCATCATGTGCTCCCTTGTTCGTCCCGCGCTGGACCCCGGCGATGGGCCGGGCGGCGGAGGAGGGGACATGCAGGCCCACAGGATCCGCGCGCAACGGTGTGCCGGATGACAGTAGTCTCCCCTAAGTCTGCCGCCGTATCCGAGGAGGGGGCCACGTGGGGAGGCAAGATTCACAGCCCGGCCATGCCGCCGAGCCGTCCCGTCCGGGGCGCGCACCGGCCGGCCGGGCCAGTGTGCCGGTCCCGCCGCCCGTCGCCGGGCCGACCGCCATCCCGCCTGGTGGACCGCAGGACGGGCCGCGTGGAGTGCCGTCCGCGCCACCGGTTTCGCCGTCCCCGTCGCATTTTCCGGGCCAATCCCGGCAGCAGCAGCAGGACCCGCCGCACGCCGGGGGAATTCCTCCGATCGGTACCTACGGCCGGGCGGGCGTGCCTCCCGCGGCCGGACGGGCCGTGGTTTCCTCCGCCTCCGGAACGGCTCAGGTGCGGCAACCGATCGCTCCGCCCACGGCGACGAACGGACGGGCCGCGGTTCCGCCGGTCGGTCCGACCCGGCCCGCCGGTTCGGCCATGACGCCCGGCCAGGTTCCTCCGGCGACCCCGCCGGGCCAGGTTTTCCCCGCGACCCCGCCCGGCCAGGTTCCGCCTGCGACCCCGCCGGGCCAGGTTCCGCCTGCGTCTCCGCCGGGCCCGGTCCCGCCCGCGGCGCGGCGGAGCCGGCGTACCGTGCTTGTCTCGGTGCTGGCCACCGTGCTCCTGCTGGCGGTCGCCGCGACGGCCGTCCTGGTCGGGCAGCCCGGGCCGGTGCGCGGCTGGCTGGCGGCCGACACGACCGCGGCGGCGAAGGCACCGGCCACGCCCGACCCGGCCCCCACTCCGGTGCTGCGCGCCGCCGGCTCCGACGCGGCCGCCCCCTCCGCGGACGGGGTGCGTTCCGCGCTCGCGCCGCTGGTCGGTGCGCCCGCGCTCGGCTCCCGGGTGAACGTCTCCGTCGTGGACGTGGCCACCGGCCGGGCGCTGTTCGAGCAGAACGCCGACACCCCGACCACCCCCGCGTCCACCACCAAGCTGATCACGGCGGCCACCGTTCTCGCGGCGCGCGGGCCGGCGTACCGGCTGACCACGCGCGCGGTGGCGGGCAGCCACCCCGGTGAGGTGGTGATCATCGGCGGCGGCGACCCCACGCTGGCGGTCAACGGCGACGTCCAGCAGTTCCCCGGCTCCGCCCGCCTCGACCGGCTCGCCGCCCAGGTGCGCAAGGCCCTCGGCGGCACGAAGCCGACCCGGGTCGTGCTGGACACCTCGCTGTTCTCCGGGCCCACCACAGGCACCGGCTGGAGCTCCGACCTGATCGCCCCGCAGGGCCAGGTCGCCGCGATCCAGTCGCTGATGACCAACGCGGGCCGGATCCAGCCGGTGCACCACGAGCGCGCCCCCGACCCGCGCTACAGCGACCCGGCCATGTCGGCCGCGCGGGCGTTCGCGGCGCAGCTCGGCGTACCGTCCGGCGCGGTGACCCAGGGCAAGGCACCGGAGACCGCCGCGGGGGCGTCGACCGCGCCCGGGCAGGCGGTCGTACCCGGCACGCAGCTCGGCGCGGTGCAGTCCCCGCCGCTGGTGCACGTCCTGGATTGGATGCTGCAGCAGAGCGACAACGTCATCGCCGAGTCCATGGGCCGTCAGGTCGCGCTCGCCGCGGGCAAGCCCGCGACGTTCGAGGGCGCGGCCGAGGCGATGACCGCCAAGCTGGGCGAGCTGGGCCTGCCCAAGGACGAGGCCGATCTGTACGACGCCAGCGGCCTGTCCCGCAACAACGGCATCAGCCCGGCCCTGCTCACCAAGCTGCTGGCGCTCGTCGCCAGCGGTAAGCAGCCCGCCCTGAGCAGCATGTTCGGCGGCCTGCCGGTGGCGGGATGGTCCGGCACGTTGCAGGACCGCTTCGGTACGTCCACGAACTCTGTCGGCAAGGGCCTCGTCCGGGCCAAGACCGGCACGCTCAGCAGGGTCAACGCGATGGCCGGTGAGCTGGTGACCAAGGACGGGCGGCTGCTGGTGTTCGCGTTCATGGCGGACGCGACGAGTACCGACAACGATGCGGCCCGGGCGGCCTTGGACCGGCTCGCCGCCCGGCTGGTCGACTGCGGCTGCTGATCTCCGGGTTTCTTCCGGAGCTGCGCGCTGGCCGGGCGCGGGTACGGTGGTGGGCATGGCGCAGTTCGTGGACTGGGACCTGGCCGCCGCCACCGCGGGCGCCCTGTCGAAGTCGGGGCCGGCGGTGTCCTACGAGGAGGCCACCGAGGTCGTGGCGCAACTGCGGGCACTGACCGACGAGGCGGCCGAGCACGTCGCGGCGTACACGGGGCTGACCCCGCACGTCGATGTGCCGCCGGTGCGGGTGGTGGACCGCAAGGACTGGGCGGCGGTCAACCTCGCCGGTCTCAAGCAGGTCATCGTCCCGCTGGTCAGCCGCCTCACCGGGGACAATCCGCCTGGGGCGATGGCGGACGCGATCGGCTCCCGGCTGACCGCGGTCCAGGCCGGCACGGTGCTGGCGTACCTGTCCGGCCGGGTCCTGGGCCAGTACGAGGTGTTCACCGACGATCCCGGCCAGCTGCTGCTCAACGCCCCGAACATCGTCGAGGTGGAGCGCCGGATCCAGGCCGACCCGCGGGACTTCCGGCTGTGGGTGTGCCTGCACGAGGTCACCCACCGTACGCAGTTCACCGCGGTCCCGTGGATGCGCGGCTACTTCCTCGGCGAGGTGCAGGCGTTCGTCGACGCGTCGCAGAGCGGCGAGCACATCCTGGAGCGGCTGCGCCGCGGCGTGGCCACCCTGTCGGATGCGCTGCGCGACCCGCAGAGCCGTTCCTCGGTGCTGGATCTGGTGCAGACGCCCGCGCAGAAGGCGGTGCTGGACCGGCTGACCGCGCTGATGACGCTGCTGGAGGGGCACGCCGAGTTCGTGATGGACGGCGTCGGCCCGGACGTGATCCCGTCGGTCGAGTCGATCCGCACCAAGTTCAACCGCCGCCGCGAGGGCGGCAACCCGTTGGAGAAGGCGATCCGGCGGCTGCTCGGCATCGAGGTCAAGATGCGCCAGTACGCCGAGGGCCGCAAGTTCGTGCACGGCGTGGTCGAGCGCGTCGGGATGGACGGCTTCAACAAGGTGTTCAGTTCCCCGCTGACGCTGCCCCGCCTGGACGAGCTGAACGACCCGGACGCCTGGGTGAGCCGGGTGCACGGCCCGGCCGGGTCGCTGCCGCCGGCCGGCTGACAGCGCCGTGGCGCGCATCCCCGCCCCGGTGGCCGCCGTGCGGCAGGCGGTGCGTGCCGCACTGGCCGGGCTGCCCGGTGACGCCCGGGTGCTGGTGGCGTGTTCGGGCGGCGCGGATTCGCTGGCGCTCGCCGCCGCGGCCCGGTTCGTGGCCCCCCGCCTGGGTCTTGCCATCGGGCTCGTCACGGTCGACCACGGGCTGCAGGAGGGTTCGGCCGCCCGCGCCGCCGACGTCGCCGCGTGGGCCCGCGCCGCCGGGTTCGACCCGGTCGAGGTGGCGACGGTCGAGGTGTCCGGGCCCGGAGGCCCGGAGGCCGCGGCCCGCTCCGCCCGGTACGCCGCGCTGGACGCCGCCGCAGCCCGCCACGGCGCGTCCGCGGTGCTGCTCGGGCACACCCGCGACGACCAGGCGGAGACGGTGCTGCTCGCACTGGCCCGGGGGGCGGGGCCGCGCGGGCTGGCCGGGATGCCCGTACGCCGCGGCGTCCTGGTGCGCCCGCTGCTGGCGATCGCGCGTGCGGACACCCGCAAGGCGTGCGCGGCGCTGGGGCTGAGCCCGTGGGACGACCCGCACAACACCGACCCGGCGTACGCCCGGTCGCGGGTCCGGGGCCAGGCGCTGCCGGCGCTGGTCGCCGCGCTCGGGCCGGCGGTGGTGGACAACCTGGCCCGGACGGCGGCCCTGCTCGCCGAGGACACCGCCACGCTGGACGCCCTGGCGGCCGCGGCGCTGGCCACGGCCCGTACGGAGCAGGGCCTGTCCGTGGCGGCACTGACCGCGCTGGACCCGGCGGTGCGCGGCCGGGTGCTGCACGCCTGGGCCCGCGAACTCGGCGCCGCGGGTGGGGCTCTGTCGCAGCGGCATGTGGCCGCGCTCGATGCGCTCGTCGTGCGGTGGCACGGGCAGGGGGCCACGCACCTGCCGGGAGGGGCGGCGGTTTTGCGGCGGGCCGGACTACTCGTCCGGGTGGACCCGGACCGAGTGTGACGGTTGTCACGATCCGCAGGGATTTTCGGTCAGACGGGTCCGATCCAGGAGATACACGGTCGTCGGCGGGCCGTCAGGCCCGGACCCGTGCACCGGGACGGCACCGTCATGCGGCAGGCTATGGGCCATGGCTGAGGGCTCCTGGTACCACGCTGACATCGACCGCGTGATCATCTCCGAGGAGCAGATCCGCGAGAAGACCGCCGAGCTGGCCAAGCAGGTGTCGGCCGACCATGCCGACGCCGAGGGCGGCCTCCTGCTGGTCTGCGTGCTCAAGGGCGCGGTCATGTTCATGGCCGACTTCGCCCGGGCGCTGGGCCGGCACGGTCCGTCCGCCGAGATGGAGTTCATGGCGGTCTCCTCGTACGGCTCGGGCACCACGTCCTCCGGGGTGGTGCGCATCCTCAAGGACCTGGACCGCGACATCGCCGGACGGCACGTGATCGTGGTCGAGGACATCGTCGACTCCGGGCTGACGCTGTCCTGGCTGATGAAGTACCTCCAGTCGCGTTCGCCCGCGAGCGTCGAGGTGGTGGCGTTGTTCCGCAAGCCGGACGCGGTGAAGGTGTCCGTGCCGGTGCGTTACGTCGGCTTCGACATCCCGAACGAGTTCGTGGTCGGCTACGGCCTCGACTTCGCCGAGCGTTACCGCGAGCTGCCGTACGTGGGGATTCTGCGGCCCGAGGTCTACGCCCGTAGCTGAACGCGCTCCCAGCCGACTCACAGGAACGGGGCGCACGCCCCTCCGCTCGTGCCGTTTCGCCCCTGTTCGGGACGGTTGCCCCGCATCGGGTACGTGAGCGGGCCCCGCCGAGCCGCCCCGCGGCCGTCGGGCTCACGGGGCCGTACCGGGCACCCACGGTGTACCGTCGAGTGACCGACGGCGCAAGGTTCCGCGCGCGCCGGAGGGACGACAAACCCAGGTGATCAGGACGCCGATACAGGAGGGTCCGGGCGGTTGCCGCCCGACAACAGCATGGAACGTACGCGTTTCTTCCGCCGCCCGGTGGTCTGGATCATTCTGGTGATCATCGGTGCGATCGCGCTGAGCTCATTCTTCACCAGTGGCCCCAGCTACCAGCGGGTCGATACCTCGGTCGCGCTCGACCGGCTCAACCAGCCCGGCATCAAGAAGGCTGTGATCAAGGACAAGGAGCAGACGCTCCAGCTCGAGCTCGCGGCGCCGGAACGGTTCGACGACAAGACCACGAGCAAGATCGAGACTCAGTACCCGTACCAGGTAGCCAGTGACGTCTGGACCGAGGTCCAGGAGGCCAAGGCGGCCGGGCGGGTGACCGAGTCCTACGACACCAAGGTCTCCGGCGACAGCATCCTGCTCAGCCTGCTGGTCAATCTGCTGCCCATCGCGATCCTCGTGATCCTGCTGCTGCTGTTCATGTCGCAGATGCAGGGCGGCGGCTCCCGCGTGCTCAACTTCGGCAAGTCCAAGGCGAAGATGATCACCAAGGACACTCCGAAGACGACGTTCGCCGACGTGGCGGGCGCCGACGAGGCGGTCGAGGAGCTGCACGAGATCAAGGACTTCCTGCAGAACCCGGCCAAGTATCAGGCCCTCGGCGCCAAGATCCCCAAGGGCGTGCTGCTGTTCGGCCAGCCCGGTACGGGCAAGACGCTGCTCGCCCGCGCGGTCGCCGGTGAGGCCGGCGTGCCGTTCTATTCGATCTCCGGGTCGGACTTCGTCGAGATGTTCGTCGGCGTCGGCGCCAGCCGGGTCCGCGACCTGTTCGAGCAGGCCAAGGCGAACGCCCCGGCCATCGTCTTCGTCGACGAGATCGACGCGGTCGGCCGGCACCGCGGCGCCGGCATGGGCGGCGGCCACGACGAGCGCGAGCAGACCCTCAACCAGCTCCTCGTCGAGATGGACGGCTTCGACACCAAGGGCGGGGTCATCCTGATCGCGGCCACGAACCGGCCCGACATCCTCGACCCGGCGCTGCTGCGCCCCGGCCGCTTCGACCGGCAGATCCCGGTCGACACGCCGGACATGGAAGGGCGCCGCGCCATCCTTCGGGTGCACGCCAAGGGCAAGCCGTTCACGCCGGACGTCGACCTCGACGCGGTGGCCCGGCGTACCCCCGGCTTCTCCGGCGCCGACCTGGCCAACGTCGTCAACGAGGCGGCGCTGCTCACCGCGCGTAACGAGAAGCGGGCCATCACGAACGACTACCTCGAAGAGGCCATCGACCGGGTCATCGCGGGCCCCGAGCGCCGCACCCGGGCGATGAGCGACAACGAGAAGAAGATCACCGCGTACCACGAGGGTGGGCACGCCCTGGTCGCGTTCGCGCTGCCGCACTCCGCGCCGGTGCACAAGGTGACCATCCTGCCCCGCGGTCGCTCCCTCGGGCACACGCTTGTCCTGCCGACCGAGGACAAGTACACCCAGACACGCGCCGAGATGATCGACACCCTGGCGTACGCGCTGGGCGGCCGGGCCGCGGAGGAGCTCGTCTTCCACGAGCCCACCACGGGCGCGGGCAACGACATCGAGAAGGCCACCAGCCTGGCCCGGGCCATGGTCACCCAATACGGCATGAGCAGCAAGCTCGGCGCGGTCAAGTACGGCACGAGCAACGACGAGCCGTTCCTGGGCCGCACCATGGGTCACGAGCGGGATTACTCCGACGCCATCGCCGCCGAGATCGACGCCGAGGTGCGGGCGCTCATCGAGCTCGCCCACGACGAGGCGTGGGAGATCCTGGTGGAGTACCGCGACGTGCTCGACAGCATGGTCCTCGAGCTGATGGAGAAGGAGACCATCTCCCGCGAGGACATGGACCGGATCTGCGCCCGGGTCGCGAAGCGGCCGCCGATGGCCCCGTTCAACGGCTTCGGCAAGCGGCTGCCCTCCGAGGCACCGCCCGTTCTGACCCCCGCCGAGCGGGACAAGCTCAAGGCCCAGGCGGAGGCCGACGGTCAGGCCGCCGTGGGCGGCAGCGCCGGAGGCAGCGCCAACAGCACGACGGACGGCAACCACTGATCACCCACGACGCCAGCTCGACAGAGCCGGTCGACTCGGACGACGAGCTCGACTACCTGGCCGCGCGCCTGGTCGACGGCAAGCTCACCGGTGCTCCGGTGGAGCAGGTCGTCGACCTGGCGCGCATCGAGAAGGCAGTCCGCGAGATCCTCATCGCGGTCGGGGAGAACCCGGACCGTGACGGTCTGCGGCACACCCCGTCCCGTGTCGCACGGGCGTACGCGGAGCTCTTCGCCGGGCTTCGGGTCGACCCGGCGCAGGTGCTCACCACCACGTTCGAGGCCAACCACGACGAGCTCGTGCTGGTCCGCGACATCGAGGTGATGAGCCTCTGCGAGCACCACCTGCTGCCGTTCAAGGGAGTGGCGCACGTCGGCTACATCCCCGGCGAGGACGGGCGGATCACAGGGCTGTCCAAACTGGCCCGCCTCGTCGAGGTGTTCGCCCGGCGCCCTCAGGTGCAGGAACGGCTGACCTCCCAGATCGCCGACCTGCTGATGGCGAAACTGAACCCGCGCGGCGCCATCGTCGTGCTGGAGTGCGAGCACCTGTGCATGGAGATGCGCGGCATCCGCAAGGGCGGATCGCGGACCACCACGTCCGCGGTCCGCGGCGCGTTCCAGAGCGACGGCAAGGTTCGTGCCGAAGCGATGGCCCTGATCAACGCCCGCTGAGCTTCAGACCATCATGCGATACGCGTCGGCGCTGTCCATGGCCGCCTGAGCCAGCGTCGTTGCCTCGTCCAGCCGGGTCCGCGCCTGCTCCAGCTGCGCGATCGCGGCGGCCACCGACGGGTGCACCGAGCCGAACGCGGTCAGCCGCAACAACGCCAGCGCGTCGTCGAGCTGGTCCGCGACCTGCTGGATCCCCGCCACCGCGCGCTGCGTGCCGTCCACCGACGCGGCCACGTTCGCCTTGACCTCATCCACGCTCGCCACGACAACCCCTCACCGGAAGAACGCCAGCAGTCCCACGCCCATGCAGGTCAGCAGCACCGGCGTCAGGCAGGTCACCGCACCCACCAGCGGAGTGCGGTCCACCTTGCGGCCCTCGCCGCCGTACACGAAACCGAGCGTCACCCAACCCAGACCGAACGCCAGCACGGGCATGCTCAGCCCGCACAACAGCGCGTACGTGGGCAGCGAACCGGCCGGGGCAACCAGGTACAACACGATCTGCACCAGCAGCACGGCCGCGGCGAACGGGCCGTACACCAGCAGGTTGCGCGCCCACGGCCGCCACGGCGCGGGCGGGCCCGGGCCCAGCAGCGCGGCATCCGCGGCATCGGCCGTGACCCGGGCCTGCCGCAGCGCTTCCAGAACCGCGGCCGGGCCGCCCGCCACGGCCTGCGCGGCCAGCACCTGGTCCGCCGCCTGCGGCGCCAGATCCACTTCGGGTACGCCCAGTTCCTGGACAAGCCTCGCGTGCTGGGGCGCCATCCGCGCCCGTACCCCGGAAAGCTCCTGTTGCGCGGCCTGGACCGTCGCCGCCTGCTTGCCCGCGGCGGTGCTGGCGGCCCGGCGCACCGCATCGAGGCGCTGCGCCGCCGCCAGGTACTCGTCCCACGGGCCAGGGGTCTGCTCGTCACTCACGACTCGTCGCTTTCCGGCCGGGCGAACGGCACGAACGTCACCGAACGGTCCGCCTGCCGGTCGTGCAGCAGCGCCCGGTTCTCCCGCGGCTGCCAGTCCACCGGCCTGCCGACCAGCAGCGTCACATCCTGCTGCGGCACGTTGAGGAAGACCAGGCCCGCGACGTCCTCGCGGCCCGCGCTGCCGCCGGTCTCCTCGGTGAACCGGCGCAGCCCACGCCACCACGACAGCAGATGTGCTCCGCGGCCCGGCCCCTCGCGCAGAAGGCGGCGCAGCGAGGGCAGCGAACCCGGGCCGGCCGCGTCCATGCCGAACACCACCCGGTAACCGGGCCGCTCCACGTCCAGCTCGGCGGCGAGCCCGGCCGCATCGACGACCACGACCTCCTGCCGGTGCCCGATCTCCTCGGCCAGGTCCCGGGCCAGGTCGTCGCCCTCGGCGACCAGCGACGAGATGACGAACCGGGTACTGCGCGGAGGGTGGAACGCCGCCACGCCGCGCGCCGCCGCGTCCAGCACCTCCGCCCCGGCCGTGGACGAGCCGAACACCGCCAGATGCCGCCCCGGCGAACCGTCCAGCGGGAACGCGGCACTGGACAACGGCACGTCGATCACCCGGCCCACCAGCGCCGCCGGACGCCCGGCCCGCCCCGCCAGCGCCGCCCGGTACGTCGGATCGTCGGCCAGATGCTGGCGGGCGTACCCGGCGAAGATGCGCGGCGGCAGTGCCTCCGGGTCGCGCGCGCCCCAGAGCCGGTGCCGCAGGTCGCTCAGCGCACCCTGGTCCGCGTGCGGGTCCGGGAAACGCACCACCCGTTCGTGGCCGCGGGTCGCGCCGCGCGGACCGCCCAGCCCGCCGGCCGTGTTGACCACCGCGGTACCCAGCGGCAGCCCGGCCGCCGAGTCGTTCGTGGCCTCCAGCACGTCACCGCCGCCGGGCAGCGCGATACGCACCGGGAACTGCCCGAAGATGGAATCCCGCTTCGCGTACAGCGCCTCCACCCCGAGCACGGTCTGGCTGGCCAGGATCAGATGGATGCCGTACGAGCGGCCCTTGCGGGCCAGCGACTCCAGCAGCGACACCGCCTCGCCCGCCATCGGATCGTTGCCCGCCAGCAGCACCTGGAATTCGTCGACCACACACAGGATGCGCGGCAGCGGACTGCCCCGGCCCTCCTGCGCGGCCACCGCCCGTAAGTCCGCGAAGCGGGTCACCCCTGCCCGCTTGTACGCCACCGAACGCCGGGTCATCTCCGCGTCCAGCTCGCGCAGCACCGCCAGCCCGTACTCGCGGTCCGACTCGACGCCCACCGCCCGCGCGTGCGGCAGCCACGTGCGGTCCCGCCGGGTCGGGACGAACTCCGCGAAGGACACACCCTCCTTGAAGTCGAGCAGGTACAACGCCAGCTCGTCCGGGCCGTACCGGGCGCCGAGACCGTACAGCACGTTGATGAGGAACGCGGTCTTGCCGGCGCCGGACCGGCCGCCGACCATCCAGTGTGGCGTCAGGTCGTTGAAGCGCAGCGTCACCGGTGTGTCACCGTCGTGGCCCACCACCGTGCCGAGGCCGTCGGCGGCATCACCCGTCCACAACTCGTCGCCCGGCTCGGGCAGCAGATCGGCAAGCACCACCTGGGACGCCGCCGCCGAATGCGCGGCCAGCTCCTGGCAGACCGTCTCCACCAGATGCGGCGGCGGGTCCTCGTCCAGGAACACCGGCGCGTTGAGCCACACCGCCTCGGGCACCGAACCGAACGTGGCACCCGGCGGGTCACCCACCACCGCGTACGGGTTGCGCACCGACACCATCGTGGTGCGCGGCAGAGGTGCCTGCGTGGTCTCCGCGGTCAACGGGGGCGGGGGCCAGCCCGCGACGATCAGGTGCAGGCCCGACTCAGGGCCCTGCTGGGCCAGCGCGGCGATCCGGTTCAGCTCACCGCCCTCGGTCAGCTCCGGAAGGCACGCGACGACCAGCAGCATGACCCGGTCCCGGCGGCCACGCCGGACCGCGCCGCCGCGGGCGGGACGCAGCCACTTCTCCGCCTCGCTGAGCACGTCGCGCAGGCCGTTGCGGTCCGTCGCGGGCGGAGCCGTCAGCCCCGCATCCGCCAGCGGGGCGAACGGTGCGAACACCGCACCACCGGAGGCGTCCACGCACCGGACCAGCAGGGAACCCGCCGGCGCGGTCGCCAGCAGCCGTAGCAGCACGCTGCGCAACAACCCGGCCACCCGAGCATCCCGGGCATCCGCGTCCACGGTGAGATGACCCGTACCGAGCAGCGGGACGATCGCCGGAAAGCGCACGTCGTCCAGCGGCTGCGCGACCCCGACCCGGACGAAGCGCGGCGGATCCGTCCCGCCCAGCGGCGCCGTTGCTGCCTGCGCGTCCAGCGGTGCGCTCAGCCAGCCCGGGGCCAGCTCCTGCGCGGCGGCCCGCAGCTCCTCGGCCAGCCGGTGCTGCTCCCGCGGGTCCGCGGCGGCGTCCGGGTGACCCTCCAGAGCCGCGGCGGCCGCGTCCAGGGTTGCCCGTGCCTGCCGATGCAGGGCAGCGGCCTGAACTATCCGAGTCGCCGAATTCGCCACCGCCCTCACCCCCATCTGTGCGTTCAAACCGTATCCCAGACCCAGCGGCCGGTCCCGTTGCGGAGCCGGTGCAGCTTCCGCGCCGTCGTGCCAGGGCCATTTCTTCCGTACGGGCGTCGCTCCACTCCCGACCCGGGCAGAACGGACGCACTACGCTCGAAGGCGTGCAGCCGCCCGAACTCCCCGACACGCCGGCGGGAGTGCCGCCCGTCCAGCCCGGTGCCGCTCCGCCTCGTCCGCGCAACCGGCGGCTGCGGCTGTGGCTGGCCATGGGGGCGGGCATCATGATGCTGCTCTGCCTGGGCGGGGTGGGCGTGTTCGTATCGCTGTACGACTCGGCCACCGAAATCAAGCGGAGCGCCCCGGACGCGGTCGTCGACAGCTTCCTGCGCGCCTATCTGGTGAACCGCGACGACAAGGAAGCCGCCCTGTACATGTGCAAGTCCGGCGACTTCTCAAACATCGAGGCGTTTCGGGCGGACTTGCGGACCCGAGAGAAGGACTTCTCGATCGGTATCCGGGTCAGCTGGCGTAGCCTGACCGTCGCGAACACCGGTGGGCAGACCACCGTGACCACCGACATCGTCCGCACGATCACCGACGGCAGCGAACGCACATCCGATCGTTGGCGGTTCGTGATGGTAGATCAGGACGGCTGGCGGGTCTGCGGTGGAAGCCAGCTTCCCTGACGATCACTCCACCCAGAGCAGGTGGACCGGGACCTCCATCGTGCTCGGGGCGCGACCGCTCCACGACCACCGGTACCAGTCCAGCTCGGTCGTCACCCGTGCACAGATGTCGCCGTCGTCGCTGGTGTGCAGTTCGGTGACGGCGCGCAGATCGCGGCGCTCACCCCCGTCCTCCAGCAACTGCACGACACGGCGGCCGGTCAGTACATCCGCATCCAGCGCGGCCACCGGACAGCGCCGGGGCGGCTCGTCCAGCGAGACCAACCGGGACACGACATCACCAGCGACGGTGGCGCCGATGCCGGCCATGCCGAGTTCCTCCAGCCAGACCCGCTCGATCGGGACCAGCGGGGCGAACACCTCGGTCTGCTCAGCCTCCGCGCGATACCACTCCGATTCCGGCATGACCGGAACGTACGTGCGGCTGCCCTGCACAACCTTCTCGTCGGCACGCAGGTCGTGCCGCCAGCCGTGCCCCGGCAGACCGATGATGACGCGCCGCCCGCGCAGTTGACCGCCCATCGCCGCCGGGGTCGCCACGAGGGGCCGAGGCGGGTCCGGCAGCCAGTCGGCCTGCCCGGTGAACGGGTCGGGCACGGCGCCGCCGGTCACGCCGTACCACCCAGCGGCGCGCCCTGCTGCTCCATGAACGGCACCGGATTGACGGCTCCCACGCTGCGGCGATCGTTGTTGAGATGCACCTCGAAGTGCAGATGCGGCCCGGACGAGTTCCCACTCGTACCGACCCGGCCGATCTGCTGACCGGCCACGACTCGCTGACCCACCTGCACCGCCGGGTGCTCGACCATGTGGCAGTAGCGGGTCATCACGTTACCGGCATGCACGATCTCCACCATCCAGCCGCAGCCTCCCTTGCCAGGGTAGCCGTCGACGTCGCAGGTCCTGCGCCCCTGATGGTCCTCGTCGCACTTCACCACGGAGACGACACCGCTCGCCGCGGCGTGGATTGCGGTGTAGCGGTCGACGATGAGGTCGACGCCCTGGTGGGTCGGCCGGTCCCTGGTCCGGAAGCCGGAGCCCACCACCGCGCCCTGGACCGGGATGGTCCATCCCGACGCCGCGATCTGCCCCACCGTGGACAGGCACACCATGCTGACTGAATCCCCGACCGCCCGCGCCGCGCCGTGTGCGAGCAGGTTGACGATCCGCGTGGCCAACGTCTCGTGCTTGGCGTACGCGTCGGGATACGCGCTGACCTGCACCTTCTGCGCGGCGCGGGTGAGCGGCATCCGCTCCCAGCCGTCGATGGTCTGCAGCTTCTCGTAGAACTTCGTCGAGGCGTACACCGGATCCATGACCTGGGACGGGGTGCCCCAACCGGTGCTGGGGCGCTGCTGGAACAGGCCCAGCGAGTCGTGGTCGTTGCGGGCACCGAGGTTGCCGAGGTTGGTCAGGCTCGATTCCTGCATCGCCGTGGCGACCGCAATGACCCAGGCGCGGGGCGGCAGTTTCAGGTTCGAGCCGACCTTGATGATGATCGCCGCATTGCGGATCTGGGTGGGGCCGTAGTGGCTGACCCGAGGCATGTTCTCGTCGGGATCGACCACCCCGCCGACGCCGCAGCCGGTCGCGGTGTACTGCGGATCGGTCTTGTCGTTGTCGAACGCACCGACCAGCAGGGCGACCACGCTCCCCCCGCAGCACAGCACGGTCAATGTGGTGACCAGGACGGCGAGAAGGACCACGGCACGTGGCCGGCCGATCCTCACGCTGTCCCTCCCTCGCGGGCCTCGCTGCGCTCGGTGCACTCGGTCATGCGGAGCTGGCTGGGCATGCCCTCGCGGCCCTCGCTGCGCTCGGTGCACTCGGTCATGCGGAGTCCCAGTCGATGCCGTCCACCAGCCAATGGCGGTCGGGCGCCACCAGGCGCAGGGTCAGCTTGCCCGCGTTCGTCGTCACCACCGCGTTGACCAGGCCGTCGCCGACCGGTACGACGGTGGGCCGACCGAGCACCCGGTCGGCGGGTACGTCTGCCGGATTCACTCCGGCCAGTTCGTCGGAGAGGTCCTTTGTCGCGTTCGGGGCGAGGGCGTCGTGCCAGGCGCCTGCGGAGACGTTCTGGTGGTTCACCCATGCGGAGGCGAACGCGTACGCCACCGCCTCAGGTTCCGCCGTGCCGGGATCGCTGGTGGGCGACGGCGGCGGATCGGGGGAGATCACACTGTCGTCGTCTTTCGGGTCAGCGCTGAGGGCTGGCGCCGGCGACGCCGCGGAGATGACCGCGCCGGCGTGGTCATCTCCGTCGGAGAACAGCCGGCCGATGCCGACGACTGCCAGCACCAGCGCGGCGATGACCAGTGCGACACCCCAGCGGGACCGGAAGATCCGGTTGAGGCCCAGTTCGAGGACGCGCGGCACGGCCGATCACCTCGCCTCGGAGCGGGTACGAGGCGGCGCCGGCTCGCGGACCGTACTGCCGATCTCCGGCCGGTAGATAGCGTACGACGTGGGACGCTCGGCCACGTCCGGCTCCGTCCATGAAGGTTGCCGCCGGGGTCGGATCGCGGGCGCCGTCGTGGCGGGGACCCGTTCCGGAGCGTCGTGCCCGCTTTCGGTGCCGTCCGGCCGGGGCGCCGGCCCGCCGCCGGGCTGCCCCGGAGCCGCCGCGGTGACCAATTGGGTGCGTCCGGCGGCGTGTGCGGGGTCCTCCAGGCGTGCCTCCGGCCGCAGGTTCGCCTGCTCGACGAAGACGGTGCGGCCCTTGCCGATGACCGGCTCCCGCGTGCCGCCCGCGTCGGCCACTTCCAGCTTGGCGGCCTCGCGCATGTCCCGGAAGAACCTGCGGTGCCAGGAACCGGCCGAGGTGATCGCGGCCGTGCCGTCCTTGCCGCCGAGCTGGGTGATCCGCCGGTACGGCCGAAGCAGCAGCCACCCCACCACACCGCACAGCCAGACGAGGACAACCTGCAGCCAGCCGGGCAGGCTGGCCGTGTTCATGATCAGGTCGACCGCGAAGAGGTAGATCGCCGCGCCGGTGCCGAAGATCGCGATGTTGAACAGGGCCGCCACCACCGCGTTGCCCAGCCGCCGGATGCCGGAACTGGCCGGGCGCAGCAGGCCGATCGTGCCCAGGATCGGCGCCGCGATCACCGCCCAGCGGATGACGAGGAAGCCCAGCAGGACGAGAAGGGATGCGGTCAGGTCGAACATTGCGAACATCACCGACGCGAGCATGGCGATGAATCCGGCACCGATGCGGTCCATGCCGTTGACACCCTGCAGGTACTCGTACGCCTCCGGGTCCTCCTGCTTGACCTGCTCGGCGACCTTCTCCCACTGCTCTTTCTTGGCGTTGAGGGTGGCCTGCCGGGTGTCCGGGTTGTCCCGCATCTTCTGGGCTTCGTCCCACGTGAGCGACCGGGCGTCGTAGAGCGCCATGCCGTACTTCTTCGCGGTCGTGCTGTCGGCAGAGCCCAGAAGGCCACGCAACCAGTTCCGGTACAGCATGGTCTCGGTGGCGGTGTCACTGGCCCGCACAGCTGGCGGGCGGTTGTCCTTGCAGGCATCCGGCTTGCCGAGCTTGCAGCCAGCCGTCTTGTCGCCGTCCTGCGGGCGTGGGCCGACCGCGTCGTGGACCACGCCGAGCGTGGTGATGAGGCTCTGGTCGGCGATGTTCGCCGAGCGCACCGGCCACGCCGCGATCGCGGTGACCGCCACCATGACCAGGATCGCCCACCCTGCCGTGGTGGTCGCCGCCCCCATGTCGGCCTGCTGCGACCGCCAGATGAGGTACAGACCCACCACGGCCAGGGTGATGACGCCGAAGACGCTGAAGACCTTCTCATACACCGCCCTCGTGGCCTGCTCGACCAGGGGATCGGCCCAGCCCCACAGCGACGCCGGGTTCCAGGCGCGCTCGCGGAGCGCGTTCGACGCGCCGATGATCGCCGTGGCGATCATGAACTCACCGTTGGCCACGGTGGTCTCGAACTTGTAGTCCGGGTCGACGAGCGTCGACGCGCACCCACTGTCCAGGTCGTACGTCGTGTACGCGTAGCCCGCGTAGCCGTATTGGCTGTAGATGCCCTGGGGGCCGGGCAGGGTCGACGACGCGGGGCGCTCGGCGAACCAGCCCGCCAGCCCGGAGTCCGGCGCGCTCGGTGTCGGCGGGGTGAGGCACTGGGCGCGGTCCGCGCTCACGTCCGCCAGCCGGTCGACGCACGCCTTGAAGTCCGACTGCCACTCCTCGGTGCTGCAGAGGCCACCCGGCGCCCGGGCGGGTAGGGCGGCTGACGCGGCGGACGGCGCCGCCACCGCCCACGCGACCGACGCGATCGCCGCGACCACCACGGTGAGCAGCAGGGCGCACGCCCGCCGGACCATTCAGACCTCCAGGTCGGTGAGCGACGACGTGATGGCGGTGGGTGCGGGCTTCGTTGCGGGCGTGGTGTCCAGGTGTTCCAGCAGCCCCTCGACGTACGACACGTCGACCCGGACCTTCTGCACCCGGCCGTCGACGTCGCGCATCACGAACTCCCGGAACCCGAGCCGGCTCGCCGACGACGTGTCCACCTGGGACAGCGAGGCGAGTGTGGCCTCGTACCCGTCGTGGACCGGGACGCGCAGCAGGCGCAGTGCCTCGGAGGCGATCTCCTGGTCCTCGGCGATCCGCCCGACGAACACGGTCGACACCAGGTTCTGCACGTCCAGGCCGAGGATGTCACGCGGGTTCTGGGAGGCGACCAGCGCGGCGAGGTTCCATTTCCGGGAGTCTCGGGCGAGCCGGACCAGGAACGACCGCCCGGAACGCCAACCCTCCATGAAGTGGGCCTCGTCGAGGCCGACCAGCTTGCGCGACGACATCGAGCCGCCGTAGCAGCGGCGCACGGCGAGCCGGTGTGCGGTGTGCAGCATCGGCAGCGCCAGGGACTCCTCGGCGGACCAGTACTCCCGCTCGATCTTCAGGTCGGGCAGGCGCAGCCCGGCCATCGTGATCACCGTCAGGGTCGCGTCGCCGCCGAGCAGGTGCTGCGGCGGGCGGCCGAAGAACAGCAGCGCCAGCGGCATCTCCGCGGTGTCGAGCAGCAGGTTCGCCAGCTCCCGGCCCTCGTCGTCGTCGAGCTGCTGCAACGTGGTGACCACGTCGTCGATCGTGGAGGTCTCCTCGGCGGGCACCTGGCGCACCGCGTGCCGCAGCAGGGTAGCCGTGGAGGCCTCCTTGGCGACCTGCGGCGGGACCAGCATGGAGCAGATGTCCTGGACGAGCATGCGACGCTCGGCGCGGGCGTTGGAGACCGCGATCTCGAACTCCCGGTCACCGGCCGGCCCGGTCGGGAATTCGGTGCGCACCGGCGTCGGGATCAGCGCGTACGGCGCCAGGGTGCCCTGCTCCGAGCCGGTCAGGTTGAGCACCCGCGAGTACGGCCGCAGCTCCGGCATGTGGCACAGCCGGGCCAGCGGGCCGGACGGGTCGAGCAGGGTCACCTGCACGCCTCGCCGGGCGTTCAGATAGCCCAGCGCGCCCATCAGCGTCGACTTGCCGCCGCCGGGCTCGGCGACGAACACGCCGAGGCCGGAGCGCTCCCGCACCTCCATGGGGAAGTGCAGGTCGAGGAAGACCGGCCGCCGACACGTCCCCGCGGTACGCCCGATCAGGTCACCCCGGCGGTCGCCGACCGTGCTGGCGGCCTGCGGCAGCGCGGCGGCCAGCAGTTTGACCGGCATCCGGCGGACGTATCCGGTGTTGGCGATCGGCTCGCCGGGGATGAACTCGCGCGCCAGCTGGTCCTGGTTCTTCGGGTGTTGCAGCGAGATGCGCAGCTCCCGGGAGTAGAGCTGGATGAGGCGGCGCGCCCGCTCCAGGCATTCCTCCCGGTTGGCGCCGCCGACCGCGATCCGATGCCAGCCGTGCGCGCGGGCCGACTCGACCGGCAGGCCGGTGGTCATCTCGTCGCCGATCACCAGCGCCCGCTTGGCCAGGCGCTCCAGCTCGGGCGGGGCGTCGATACCGTGTTCGGCGTAGTCAAGCTGCTGGGACCGGATCATCCGCAGCCGGTGCTCCAGGTTCTTGAAGGAGCTGGTCGAGCCGAGGATGTCGATGCGCGAGGAGAGCTCCATGGGCCACGGCAGCCGCTCGTGGAAGTGCAGCCACGGCTCGTGCTTCTCCGGAATCTCCAGCGGCTCCATCCGGCCCACGGACAGCACCGCCACGTGGCGTTCCTCGCCGGACATGCGGTTGACCAGCTTGACGGTCGATCCGTACGGGGTGCGGTAGCGCTCCACCTGCTCGGTCAGGGCCAGCAGGTCGCCGCGTTCCCACTGCCCGTGGGTGACCGGGGAGAGCGGGCCGGGCGGAGCCATGCAGAGGGCGACCGAGCGGAACAGCAGCCACTCCAGCTCCTGCGGGGTGACCCGCCGCCCGCGCATGCCGAACGCGTTGAGCACCTCGTCGAACTGCTCGACCGTGCGGCCCAGCTTGCGGCGCTCCCCATCCGTGGTGCCCTTGCCGACGATCCGCAGGATGCGCTCGGCGAACGTGTCGCCCAGCGAGCGCCGGGCGAACGTCACCCCCAGGAACGTCTGGCCCTCGGCATGGTTGACCGACAGCAGGTGCCGCTGAGCCGCGACGAGGTGGTCGGACCAGGAGGTGGCGCCGCTGACGTCGGGCAGCGGCTTGGCGGTGAAGGAATCCACCGTGCGGGCCCACTCGTCGGCCGGGAACGGCCGGCTGGTGCGGCGCAGGTGCAGCCGGAAGCCGGCGAGGCCCGCGTACTGCTCGGAGATCGCGGCGAGCAGGGCCTCGCGTTCGGCGTCGGGGCGGAAGGCCCAGCGCACCTCGGGCAGGTTGTACCAGGCGGTGACCGTGCTCTGCGTGAACGTCAGGTGCCCCGCGATCTCGGTGATCTCCAGCTCGACGGCCGGGTCCCGGTCGCTGAACCGCAGCTTGTGCGGGCGCAGCGGCACGGGCTTGGGGTCTTTCTTCTTCCGCTGCTTGCGGTCCGGCTCCGCGGGCCCGGTGACGGCCGGCAGGTTCGCCGGCTCGGCGCCGGTGGTGCCCTCGGCGGCGCGGCCGCGCCGCCCCTTGCGCCGGCCCGCGGACTTGCCGGTGCGGTGCGCGGGCGCATGCTCGGCGCGGTTCGCCGGCCGGTCGGCCCGGCCCGCGAGCGCCGGATCGTACGTCTGTGCGGCCGTTGCCGGGTCGGTCGGCGGCGACCCCGCTCGCGGCGAGTCGGAATGCTGGAGGCCCTGGGCCGAGGGGCCGGCTCGCGTGCCGTCCGGCTGGATGTCGGGCACCGCGGTGACCCCCGGGGCCGTCGCGCTGGAGCCGGGAGCCGCCACCGTCTGCCACAGCGGCGGTGTCGTGACCGGTACGTCCGGAGTCGTGGCCGCCGTCAGGGTGGCCGGAAGGGCGGCGCCGACCGGCAGCACGCCGGGGGTGACCTGGTCCTGCCAGTCATCGAGGTCGGAATCGTCGAAGATCAGGTCTGGGGCACCGGAATCGTCGAAATAGTCCGCGGGCGGCCCGGACGGCACCCGCGTGAACGTCGTGACCTCCGGCGCCGCCGCCTCCGCGATGCCGTCGGCGGCGGGCGGCTCAGCGGCCGGGAGGACTTCCGCCGGCTCCACAGCGTCCGATGCGGACGGTAGCGGCGGCTCGTCGGTAGTGGTGCCCTCGAACATCAGGCCGAAATCCGGGCCGTCGTCGGCATACTGCTCGCCCGGCGGGGTATCCAGGACGGGAGCGGAGGGCTGACCCGGAGCGGGGGCGCCACCGAACAGGTCGAGGAAGGGCGAGTCGATGTCCATCGTGGTGTCCACGGATGGCCTGGGGCGAACGTGCTGGGGCGCCTGGAACACGCCGACCGCGCCGTGCCCGGGGCTCGTCACGACCTCGGGCTCGAGATCGGCATCCTCACCGGGAAAGGGGGGCGAGGGGTAGTTGTTCGAGCGCACACCGTTACCTTGCCTGCCTGCGGGGGATAGGGCCGCGCGAGGATGCCCCGGCGGAGTGGGTTCGGTCATGCGGTTGCCCCGTTCGGGCACGCCGCAGGACTGGTCGGACCGGTCATATCAGCTCCTCCCGAACCCGGATGCGAGTAGCGACAAGTCTCGGATCGCGTCGCTCCACGGCCGGCTCGCGGGTGCGGCGCCAGTCGGTGAGCGCGGTGCGGATGACCACCCGGGCGGGCCGGTCGGGATCGACGTGCCGGAACACGTACGACGTCGTCACCATGGCCAGGGCGATCTCCCAGGCCGGGAACGCGTCGAAGTCCAGGGTCATCAGGTAGTGCAGCAGCATGAACAGTGGCACGAGCCCGACGAACATGCCGTACTGCGCGTACGGCAGGTGGACCGGGAGCGTGTAACCCGGCGGTCCTAGGTAGACCAGCCGGGCCCGGTAGATGTCGTCGTCGGTGCGCAGCCGCATATGTCCGCCTGCGGCCTAGGTGAAGAGGAGGTTGATGAGGTAGTCGCCGACGAAGAACAGGGTCGCCGCCCCGGCGATGAACGCCAGGCCCACGATGGCGATCGCCGAGCTCGTCAACACCTTCGAGATCTCGCCCCGGCTGGCCCGGCCGATGAAGATGACGCCGAGCACGGCGAGCAGGATCGGCGCGATGTTGCTCGCGAAGAACGTGACGACGCCCTCGGTGTTGATGCTCTTGGGCTCGGCAGGCGCCGCGAGCGCGGCGTGCTGGAGCGTCGTCGCGAGCTGAGCGGCGAGTGCGGTGGCGATCATCGGTGTACCTCCCGGGTGCTCGGCGAGGGGCGCCGGGCACGGTGCAGTTGTGTAGCCTCGCTGACGGCAACGCCCATATGGTGCTACTTCCTGCTCACCACGTCGAGTGAGCCGTTAGGGCACTGCAGTCCTTCCAAGCCCATCTGCTCTCTTCGGTCCTTTAATGATGCCCAGTTCCGAAGAGTACGGGCCGTACTTCCTACCTACAAGCTGACTGATTCGTTACCCAAGGTGCGGGCGTGACTGAAGATGAGTCACCCCGGATCGTACGCGCGTACGAAGATCGTGTGGTCGGTAACGTGTGCCTGTGGACAACTCGGTCGGCGTCGGGGACCGGCTCCTGCACAGCAATCACCCGGTCGTGATGGGCGTGCTCAACGTGACCCCGGACTCCTTCTCGGACGGTGGCCGCTACGGCGATCCGGACAGCGCGGTCGCCCACGGCATCGCGCTGCACCGCGACGGGGCGGCGGTCGTGGACGTCGGCGGCGAGTCCACCCGGCCCGGCGCCGAACGGGTCGACGCGGCCGCCGAGATCGCCCGGGTCGTTCCGGTCATCCGGGAGCTGGCGGCGGCCGGCGTCCCGATCAGCATCGACACCAGTCGTGCCGCGGTGGCGTCCGCCGCCCTGGAGGCGGGCGCGACCATCGTCAACGACGTCTCCGGCGGGCTCGCCGACCCGAAGATGGCCTCGGTGGTCGCCGCGGCCGGCTGCCCGTGGATCCTGATGCACTGGCGCGGGCACTCCCGGCACATGCAGGAGCACGCGACCTACACCGACGTGGTCGCCGAGGTCCGCGCCGAGCTGCTGGAGCGGGTGGCGGCGGCGACCGGCGCCGGGGTCGCGCCCGGACAGCTCATCCTGGACCCGGGTCTGGGCTTCGCCAAGCACGCCGAGCACAACTGGGCGCTGAGTGCCCGGCTCGGCGAGCTGGTCGCTCTCGGCTTCCCGGTGCTGTTCGCGGCCAGCCGCAAGTCGTACCTCGGCCGGCTGCTCGCCGGGCCCGACGGTGCGCCGCGCCCGGTCGACGACCGGGAGGCCGCGACCGTCGCGACCAGCGTGCTGGCCGTCGCCGCGGGCGCGTGGGGGGTCCGCGTGCACGACGTTCGCGCCACCGCCGACGCGCTCGCGGTCTGGACCGCCACCGGCAGTCCCCGCCTGCGGGACGCGCCATGAGGTGCCGCCGCCGGCCGGCCTCGGCCGCCAGTGAGGTCGCCGGCTCCGGGCATGCGCAATGCCGCGGTGGACGCGGCCGGCACGATCAGGCACCCCACCACCCGGCGGGGCGCGGGGTAGAGGGGAATCCATGACGGACCTGATCACGCTGACGGGCCTGCGGGTACGCGGCTTCCACGGCGTCTACCCCCACGAGCGGCGGGAAGGCCAGGACTTCGTGGTGGACGCCGAACTGGAGCTGGACCTGGCCCCGGCCGCGGCCAGTGACGACGTCGCCGACACCGTCCACTACGGGGAACTGGCCGGTGAGCTGGCCGCCGTCGTCGCGGGCGAGCCGGTAGACCTCATCGAGACGCTCGCCGACCGGCTCGTCGCGGTGTGCCTGCACGACCCTCGGGTCGCCGCCGCCACGATCACCGTGCACAAGCCTCAGGCGCCCGTCCCGCACGAGTTCGCCGACGTGGCGGTCACCCTGCGGCGGGCCCGATGACCCGGTCGATCCTGTCGCTGGGCAGCAACCTCGGCGACCGGTACGCACACCTGCGCGCCGCGGTCCACGGGCTGGGGGACGCGGTCGTGCTCACCTCCGGGGTGTACGAGACCCCGCCGTGGGGGGACACCGAGCAGCCGCCGTACCTGAATGCGGTCGTGCTGGCGGTGGACCCGGCGGCCGGGCCGCAGCAGTGGCTGGCCCGGGCACGTGCCCTGGAGTCGGCCGCGGGGCGCGTGCGTGATCCGCAGCGGCGGTTCGGACCGCGCACGCTGGACGTCGACGTCATCGCGGTGTGGCAGGACGACGGCGCGCCGGTGTGCCAGGACGACCCCGAGCTGACGTTGCCGCATCCCCGGGCGCATCAGCGGGCGTTCGTGCTCAAGCCGTGGCTGGACCTCCAGCCGTACGCGCAACTTCCGGGCCATGGCTGGGTGACCGATCTGCTGACCGCGAACGCGCTCGCGGCGGACGTCGTCGCGCTGACCCCCCGGCCCGACCTGCCGTTAGAGTCGGAGCCGTGACCAGCGACCCCAGCGGTGACCGGCACCCTCCCACGATGCGGCCGACGAACCCGTCGGTGCTGGTGGTCGCGGCTCTGGGCGCCGCGGCCGTCGGCTGGCTGCTGCTGAGCACCCTGTACTGGCGGATGCCGCCGCTGCCGTGGCCGCCGATCATCGTGCTCGCCGCGCTGGCCGTGGCCGAGTTCCTGCTCGCGCAGAACACGCGGGCCCGGATCCAGCATCGCCGCGGCGCCGCGCCGGTCGACGCGCTGGCCGTCGCGCGGTACGCGGTGCTCGCCAAGGCGTCCTCGCTGGCCGGGGCGCTGTCCGCCGGGTTCTCCGCGGGCCTGCTGTCCTGGCTGGCGCTGGATCCGACGCATGCGGCGCAGGCGGACATTCCGGCCGCGATCGGCGGCGTGCTGTCCGCGGTTGCGCTCGTCGGTGCGGCACTCTGGCTGGAGCGGGCGTGCCGGGTGCCGCGTCAACCCGACCAGAAGGATGAGGACGACTCCGACAAGAGTCCGGGACGTCGCTGACGGGCGTCCAGTTCTTGAGCTCGGGTACGGGTGCCTCCGTATTGTGAGCCGGGGCGGCCTCGGCCGCCTTGACCACACCCTGGAGGGGCGGAGATGGCATACGACGAGGTGGCGTTCGGCCGGCGGGGCGGCCAGGGCGACGACGCCCGCGACCGGCTCGGTGTCCACCTCGGGTGGGAGGTCGTCCTGCTGCTGGGGGCCGCCGCGCTCGGGTTCCTGCTGTACCGGCTCGACCCTGCCAGCCTGCGCCGGCCCGCCCTGGACGATCTGCTCATCACGGGTACCGCGATCGGCCTGTTGACGCTCGGCGTGGGGGTGACGCTGCGGGCCGGCGTACCGAATCTGGCCGTCGGGCCGATCGCGCTGGCCGCGTCGCTGCACTTCGCGGAGAACGGCGACCTGGGCCTGGTCAAGGCCGCGGTGCCCGCCCTGGCGATCGCGGCCGTCGGCGGCCTGGTGGCCGGGCTGCTCATCGTCACCCTGCACGTGCCCGGGTGGGTCGTCACCCTGGGTGCGGGCATGGGGGTCATCGTGTACGACCAGCTGCGCACCGCGCCGGTCGCCGTGCAGGGCCGGTACGACCCGTCCAACCAGGCGTTCTTCCTGTTCGGCGGATTCGCGCTGCTGGCGGTGCTCGGCGGCGCCGTCGGCGCGCTCGAGCCGGTCCGCCGCCGGCTCGGGGCGATGCGCGCGGCGACCGACCCGGCTCTGCGCCGGAAGGGGACCGCCCTGCCGGTGATCGGCTCGCTGGTCGCGTCGTCGGTGTTCGCGATCGTGGCGGGGATCCTGCTCGCGGCGCAGTCCAGCCGGCCGATCGTGCCCGGCACGGGCCTGGAGTGGACCGGCATCGCGTTGGGCACCGCCCTGGTCGCGGGCACGAGCGCGTACGGGCGGCGCGGCGGGATCTTCGGGACGCTGCTGGCGGTGGTCGCGATGACGTTGTACCTGGACTACGCGGACCGGCGCGCCTTCCACATCGCGCTGTTCGCGACCGCCGCCTGCGCGGTCGGCGGGGGGCTGGTGATCACCCGGCTCGTCGAGACGTACGGGCGGTCCCGGACGGTGCCGGACGCGGAGCCGGACTGGCAGCCCGACCCGCCCGCCGAGTCCACCACGTCCCCCACGTGGCGCCCCGATCTGCCCGAGACCTGGTCGACCGGGGTCGGCGCACAGCGCCGCGGCGACCAGTGGGACGACGGCCCGTGGGGCGGCGGCCGCTGATCTCGCCGCCGGCCGCGCGGGCCGCGTCTGCGGACCTCCGGTCCGGCGCGGGACATATGCTGGCACCATGACCGATGCCACCTTCGCCGAGCTGGACGCCCTCTCGACGGATCAGCTGCGCGAGCGGGCCTTCGTCCGTGCGCGGGAGCGCCGCGACGTCGGTTTCTTCTGGTCGGTCCTCAAGCATCTGCCGGACTCCGACGAGGCATCGGGGCTCGACGGCGCCCCGAACTCGGTCGGCCCGACGATCGACGAGGCCGTCGCGTTGTGGCGCGAGTTGACCGGGCACGGCGCGGGGTACGGCGAGCATGAGCCGCTGCTGCGCGCGGCGTTCATCGATTACCTGCAAAAGCACTGAACACCGCCGGAACGCGGACATTCACGGGTATTTTTGCCATCGCGTTTGACCCGCGGATTCCATTGGGAATCAACGGGCGCATGGCAATCGGCAATCGCTATCGGACCGCGCCTGGTGCGGGTACCCTCGCCGCACTCGTTCTCGTCCTGATCTTCGGCAGCCCGTGGTACACGGACTGGGCGGGGAAGAACACCGATCCCGGCACCGCGGCCGGCTGGTGGCTGCGCCTGCTCGGCTGGCCGCACTGGCGGCTCAGCACGAACGACTCGTTGCGGGAGATCGTCGTCGACGACCTCAAGGCGATCCTGCTCGTCGTGCTGACCGCGGTGCTGCTGTACCTGCTGCCCGGCTCCCAGCTCGCCCGCGCCCGCGGCACGATCAGCCAGCTGCTCGCGGGCTGGGCGGCGTACATCTTCGCGGGCGGCTTCGCGGCACTGTTCACCACGCTGATCCTGGCGAACCCGACGCTGCTCGCCGCGTTCCGGGCCGCCGGCGACGGCGCCACGTACGGTCTGTTCGTCGGGTGGATCGTCGGCATCGCCACGCTGGGCGGACGGCGCGGTACCGGCTGATCTCCGGCGCAGGTCAGGCCGTGGCCCGGTCCTGACCGCCGGGCGTCGCGAAGATCGCCGAGCGGGACACCGTGCCGACGGGGCGCCCGTCCCGGATGACGACCACGTTGAGGGTGTCGTCGGTGAGCATCGCGGCCAGCGCGTCGTAGAGCGTGCCCGAGTCGGGGATCGCGGGCAGCCGCTGCACGTCCTCGGTCCCGCTGAGCGGGCGCATCGCATCCCGCACGCGGGTGACCGCGAGGCGGCGGATCCCCCGGTCCGCCCCGACGAACCGGGCCACCGTCTCGGACGCCGGGGCGCTGAGCACCTCCGCGGGCGGCGCGTACTGCAGGAGCAGGCCGCCCTCGGCCAGCACCGCGATCCGGTCACCGAGCCGGACCGCCTCGTCGATGTCGTGGGTGACCAGCACGATCGTCTTGCGGACCGTGGCCTGCAGGCGCAGGAACTCCTCCTGCAGCCGGCCCCGTACGATCGGGTCCACCGCGGAGAACGGCTCGTCCATCAGCAGCACGACCGGGTCGGCCGCCAGCGCCCGGGCCACCCCCACCCGCTGCCGCTGGCCGCCCGACAGCTCGTGCGGGTACCGGTCGCCGTGCCGCGCCGGGTCCAGCCCGACCAGCTCCAGCAGCTCGTCCGCCCGGGCGCGGATCTGCTTGCGTTCGCCGCCGAGCAGCCGCGGCACCGTGCCGACGTTGGTCCGGATCGTCTGGTGCGGGAACAGCCCGACGTCCTGGATCACATATCCGATGCGGCGGCGCAACGCCACCGGATCCTGCCCCGCGATGTCCTCGCCGTCCAGCAGGATCCGGCCCTTGGACGGCTCGATCAGCCGGTTCAGCATCCGCAGCACCGTGGACTTGCCGCAGCCGGACGGGCCGATCAGGACGGCCAGCTCGCCCGCGCGTACCTCCAGGGTGATGTCGCCGACCGCGACCGTACCGTCCGGATAGACCTTGCCCACCTGCTCCACGGTGATCGAGGCCGCGCCGTGCCCGGCGCCGGGGTCGCTCGCGGTAGCGTCCACGTGTGTCCTTCCTGTCCTGGGTGCCGGTGCGGTCGCCGGCCGCCCCCGTCGGCACCCGGCCGGGAAATCCGTGGATCTCCTGGAGCTACCTGCACGAGAACGCCGACACCATCCTGGAGAAGCTCGCGTTCCACGCGGGCCTCACCGCCCGAGCGGTGCTCATCGCGCTGCTCGTGGCCGTGCCGCTCGCGGTCGTCGCCTACTGGTGGCGACCGCTGACCGCGCCGATTCTCGCACTCTCCAGTGTCCTGTACACGATTCCCTCACTCGCGCTGCTCGCGCTGGTCGCACCCGCGGTGGGGACGACGAACGACACGTCCGTGCTCATCGCCCTGGTGCTGTACGCCCTGCTCGTACTGGTCCGCAACACCTTGGCCGGGCTTGTCGGTGTGCCCGGCGCCGTGCGCGACGCGGCCGCCGGCATGGGGTACGGCCGGGTCGGCCGGCTGTGGCGCATCGAGCTGCCACTGGCCCTGCCCGCTCTGCTCACCGGGCTGCGACTGGCGACCGTGTCGACCGTGGCCCTGGTGACGATCGGGGCGCTGATCGGCAACGGCGGCCTCGGTGACCTCATCCTGGGCGGCTTCAACAGCAACTTCTACCGGGCCGAGATCCTCACCGGAACGGTCTTGTGCGTGGCCTTGGCGCTGGTGCTGGACCTGCTGCTGGCCGGGCTGGGCCGGCTGCTCACCCCGTGGACCCGGGGGCGCCGGTCGTGAACTACTTCTCCGACGGGCTGATCTGGCTCAACGACCCGCTCAACTGGACCAACCCGGGCGCCCTGCTGGACCGGCTGCGGGAGCACCTGATCATCAGTGCGTGGGCGGTGCTGCTCGGCTGCCTCGTCGGCTGGCCGCTCGGCATCTGGCTGGGGCACCGCGGCCGGGGCGGCGGGCCGGTGGTCACGCTGGCCAATCTCACCCTCGCCGTACCGACACTGGCGCTGCTGACCATCCTGCCGCTGACCCCGCTCGGCTTCGGCAGGCTGCCGGTGGTGGTCGCGCTCGCGGTGTTCGCGGTTCCGGCGCTGCTGGCCAACGCGTACACCGGGGTGCGTCAGGTCGATCCGGAGATCAGGGACGCCGCGCGGGGGATGGGACTGTCCGGCGGGCAGTTGCTGCGGCGGGTGGAGCTGCCGCTGGCGGTGCCGTATCTGGCGGCGGGGCTGCGTACCGCGTCGGTGCAGGTGGTGGCGACCGCGGCGCTGGCGGCGTTCGTGAACGGCGGCGGGCTGGGCCAGATCATCAGCGCCGGATTCGGGATCGGCATGAGCAACGGCGGTGGGGCGCAGATCGTCGGCGGCGGCCTGGTCGTGGCGATGCTCGCGCTGATCGTGGAGGCGCTGCTCGCCGGCGTGCAGTGGCTCGTCACCCCGCGCGGGCTGCGTACCCGGAGACGTTCCCGGGCCCCCTCCGCCGGGTAACGCTTTGGCAACGCCGGACGTGCTGGGGCGGAGGTTGTCGTACCCCCGTTGTGGGATGGGGGGATGCCGCACGCGATGCGCGCGGCGACCAGATGCGGGCATCGGAGATCTACCGCCCGTCGGACACGCGGCACGGCCACCGGCCGCGCCGGGACACAGAAGGCGGCACCATGCGTCGACACCTGCTCACCATGACCGGCTGCCTGGCAGCCGCGGTTGTCGTCCTCACCGGCTGCGGCCAGTCCGGCTCGTCCGGCACTGCGGCCCCGCCCAGCGCCGCCCTCGCGGGCGCGGGATGCGCCCCCATCCCCGGGGACAAGCTGGTCGTCCTCGCGGACGACAAGCACCTGCAGAACACGGACAACGTCGTTGCGGCCGTCCACAATGCATCCTCGTCGCCGCAGCTCGTCGCGGCGCTCGACAAGGTGTCGGCCGCCCTCGACACGCCCAAGCTCATCGAGCTGAACAAGGCGGTCGACGTCGACCGCAAGACGTCCAAGACTGCGGCGCAGGAGTTCGCCACGGCGAACAACCTGACCGCCGGCCTCGCGAAGGGCCCAGGCGGCACGATCAAGGTCGGCGCGGGGAACTTCACGGAGAGCGCCACGCTCGGTGAGCTCTACCGCATCGTCCTCACCGCGGCCGGCTACACCGTCAAGGTGCAGCAGATCGGCAACCGCGAGCTGTACGAGCCGGCCCTCGAAAAGGGCGAGATCGAGGTGGTGCCCGAGTACGCGGCCACGCTCGCCACGTTCCTCAACGGCAAGGTGAACGGCAAGGACGCCAAGGACCCGTCCTCACCCGACCTCAACACCACGATGAGCAACCTCACGGCTCTCGGCGGCAAAGTCGGCCTGGTCTTCGGCACCCCGTCGTCCGCTCAGGATCAGAACGCGTTCGCCGTGACCCAGGGCTTCGCCGACAAGTACGGCCTCACGACGCTGTCCGACCTCGCGGGCAAGTGCTCCGGGGCGGCCACGATCCTCGGAGGTCCGCCCGAGTGCCCGCAGCGGCCCAAGTGCCAGGCCGGGCTCGTGTCCACGTACGACTTCCAGGCGGGCAAGTTCACCTCGCTGGACGCGGGTGGCCCGCTCACCAAGTCCGCCCTCAAGCAGGGCACGATCAGCGTGGGGCTGGTGTTCAGTTCGGACGCGGCACTGGCCGCAGGCTGACCCTCGCCGGGCGTGTGAAGCCCGGGGGCGGTGCCGTCCCCGGGCTCGTCCGCCCGTTTCGTGCCGGCCCACCGGTGGGTACGATCGGCCATCATGCCGGACCGGGAAGCGCATCAGCAGCACCGTGACGGGCACAGCGCCCGGCTACCCCGTCTTCTCATCTGGGCCGGCGTCGGGCTGGCTCCGGTCGCGGCGATCGTCGCACTGGTCGGGGGCGACACGTCGATGCGGGTCGCGGTCCTGCTCATCGCGGTCTGTGTCGTGTTCATCGGAGCCTCGCTGCTGATCCGCAACGACCCGGTGCTGATGCGGATGGACGTCGAGGACCGCGTCGCCGCCGAGGTCGAAACCCTGCGCGAGCAACTGCGCGGTGAGGTCGCCGCGGCGGCCCGGGCCACCCACCATCGTGTGCAGGCCCTGCAGGACGAGCTCGGCCAGGTGCGCACCCCAGGCCGTCCCGAGCCCGGCGCGGTCACGGGCGCCCGTGCCCCCGTGCCCACCGGCTCCGCCGCGGTGCCACCGGTCCCAGCCGGACCGCCACCCGTAGCCGCTGTGCTGCCACCCCTCCCAGCAGGGCCGCCGCCTCTCCAAGTTGGTCCGCCGCCTCTTCAGGCTGGGCCGCCACCCCTCCCATCTGGGCCGCCGCCTCTTCAGGCTGGGCCGCCACCCCTCCCATCTGGGCCGCCGCCTCTTCAGGCTGGGCCGCCACCCCTCCCATCTGGGCTGCCGCCCGTTCCGGCTGGGCCGCCGCCTCTCCAAGTTGGTCCGCCGCCGCTCTCGGCTGGGCCGCCGCTCGGTCCGGCCGGCGGTGCGATGCCGCGCCAGCGTGGCCCGGTGGCGCAGGCGTCGTCGGTCACCCGTCCGCCCAGGAACCCGCCGGTCGCCCCGCTGCCGCATGCATCACCGCAGGTTCCGCCATGGCCGGGCGAACCAACACCGGTGCCCCCGGCGCCGGGGCCGTCATCGGGTCGCCCGCCGTCGCCGCTGCCGGGCGAGTCCCCGTTGGCGCCTCCGGCTGTCCCCCAGCAGTTCAGCCACCGGCCCGGCGGCCCGTACGCCGCACCCCGTCCGCCCGAGCCAGACCCGGCCCTGTACGAGCGTCCCGCGGACGGCGGCGGGAAACGCCGCGCTGACATCACCGCGGTGGATCTCGGCTACACCGGGCGCCGGTCGCGGCCCGACGACGTCGACGACGAGTTCGGCTACGGACCCGAGCCCGGCCACCCCGGGTACGGCGTGACGGCCCCGGACCCGTACGACGAGGATCCGCTGGGCGACGACTACGACTGGCGACAGCCCTCCGGCGACTGGCATCAGCGCAGCCGCTGGTAGCCGGGCTACTTGTCGATGTCACCGACCACGAAGAACATCGAACCGAGGATCGCGATCAGGTCCGGCACCAGGCAGCCCGGGATGAGGGTGGCCAACGCCTGCACGTTGGCGTACGAGGCGGTGCGCAGCTTCATCCGCCACGGTGTCTTCTCCCCACGCGACACCAGGTAGTACCCGTTGATGCCGAGCGGGTTCTCGGTCCACGCGTACGTGTGCCCCTCGGGGGCCTTGACCACCTTGGGTAGCCGTACGTTGACCGGGCCGCTGAGCTGGTCCACCCGGTCGAGGCACTGCTCGGCCAGCGCCAGTGAGACGTACACCTGCTCCAACAGCACCTCGAAGCGGGCGTGGCAGTCACCGGCGGTACGGGTCACCACGGGCACATCGAGCTGGTCGTACGCGAGGTAGGGCTCGTCGCGGCGGAGGTCGATGTCGAGCCCGCTGGCCCGCGCGACCGGCCCAGACGCCCCGTACGCGGCGGCCTGCTCGGCGGTCAGCACGCCGACACCGACGGTGCGGGCGAGGAAGATGTCGTTGTTCCGGATCAGCCGGTCGATGTCGGGCATCCGGCTGCGGACCAGCGCGATGGCCTCCCGGGCGCGCCGGGTCCAGCCCGCGGGCACCTCCTCCTTCAGCCCGCCGACGCGGTTGAACATGTAGTGGATCCGCCCGCCGGAGACCTCCTCCAGCACCGCCTGCAGCGTCTCGCGTTCCCGGAACGCGTAGAAGATCGGGGTGATCGCGCCGATCTCCAGCGGGTACGACCCGAGGAACATCAGGTGGTTGAGGACCCGGTTGAGTTCGGCGAGGACCATCCGCAGCCAGACCGCGCGTTCGGGCACCTCGATGCCCATCAGCCGTTCGACCGCCAGCACCACACCGAGCTCGTTGGCGAACGCGGACAGCCAGTCGTGCCGGTTCGCCAGCACGATGATCTGGCGGTAGTCGCGCACCTCGAACAGTTTCTCCGCGCCCCGGTGCATGTATCCGATGATCGGTTCGCAGGCCACGACCCGTTCGCCGTCGACGGTGAGCCGCAGGCGGAGCACCCCGTGCGTGGACGGGTGCTGCGGCCCGATGTTGAGCACCATGTCGGCCGTGTCGAGCCCGGCGCCGGTGCCGACGGTCATCTCGCGCAGATCGCTGCTCACGATCTCCGATCGTAGGGGTCCACCCGCCGCCCGGCCGTGCGCGGGCGCGCCGCCCCGCCGCCCGGAGCGTGGGCGGCGAGTGGATCCCGGCGAGATCTTGGAGGACACCGGCCCTCAGAATGCCTCCCAGCCTCCAAGATCGGCGCTTGGCCGGGGCAGGCCGGGTGCGTGGGCGCGCGGGATCGGAAAGTCAGGGGTGGCCGGGGACGTCGGACAGGGGCGGGTCGATGCCGACGCCGTGCAGCAGCCACCAGTGGCTGCCCAGCCCGGCCGCGTCGGTGAGTTCGGCCGCGGCGCCCGCCCGGCTCAGCGCCCGCAGATAGCCCCCCGGGTCGGTGCCCGCCTGATCGAGCGGCGGGCGGGCCCCCGACACCCCCAGGGCCTGCAACGCCGCCCGCTGCCGCAGCAGCACGTACGGGCGGCCGACCCCGGTCGCGACCGCGTCGACGGCCACGTGCGCGGTGACGTCGCAGCCCCCGTCCGGTACGGGCACCACCTGGCGGCCCGCCCGGAACCCGGTGAGCGTTCCGTGCGGCGGCCGGTCGCCGCGCAGGTGCCCGTAGTCGATCGCGAGCGCGCACCCGCGCCGGACCGCGGACACGGCGTCGGCCCAGGCGACGTCGCGGGGCCAGCCGATCTCGGCGCGGTCCCCGGGTGATCGCAGCGGCCACCAGCGCGCCAGCCAGAACGCGTCCGCGGCATCGACCGGGGCGCCCAGCGACTCGGCTCCGGTCACCGGATCGACCAGCACCCGGCGGGCCCGCCCCTCCCGGTCGGTCTCGGCCACGTCCAGCGGCACGTTGTCCAGCCATTCCGTGCCCAGCAGCAGGCCCACGACGCCGTCCGGGACGTCGGGACGCCACGCGATCTCCGGGTTCAGCCCGGGCGGCCGGGAAGCCAGCTCGACCGCGGTCAGCCGGGCCCGGCTGCCGAGGGATTCGGCGAGCAGCGGGTGCAGCGCGGTGAGCAGTTCGCCGCGTCCGGCGCCGACGTCCACCACGTCGAATCTCGGCGGGTGCCGCAGGGCGGCGTCGAGGCGGCTGACGAGCCGGTGCAGCGCTCCGGCGAACAGCGGCGAGGCGTGCACGCTGGTCCGGAAATGCCCGGCGGGCCCGGTCGCGTCGCTGGTGAAGAATCCGGTCGGGCCGTACAGCGCGTCCCGCATCGCCGTGCGCCATCCGACCTGCCGCCCCGTCACACCGCCACCCTAGGTTGAGCCGAGGTGCAGTTGTTCACAGGTGGTTGTCACGGGTGTGTCACGTCGGCGCATACTTCTCCACGACCGGTACCCCAATCGCTGAGGACTGGATCCGAACATGAGCGCAGTGCCGCGCGCCCGAGACCGGGCCGAACCGCTGGTCGTCGGTGTTGTCGGCGCCGGGCGGGTGGGCGCCGTCCTGGGCGCGGCTCTGGCCGCCGCGGGCCACCATGTGGTCGCCGCCGCCGGGGTCTCCGCGGCCTCCCGCGACCGCATCGCCAATCTTCTTCCGTACGCCGCGGTGCTGCCCGCCGACGAGGTCGCGCGCGCCGCGACGGATCTGCTGCTGGTGGCCGTGCCCGATGACGCGCTCGCCGGCGTGGTGTCCGGGCTGCGTACGACCGGTGCCCAGCCGGAGGGCCAGATCGTCGCGCACACGTCCGGCGCCCACGGCATCGCCGTGTTCGGCGACACCGCCGGGATCGCGCTGCACCCGGCGATGACGTTCACGGGCGGCGCCGCCGACCTGGACCGGCTGCCCGGCATCGCGTACGGGCTGACCGCCCCCGCACCGCTGCGCCCGTTCGCCGCCCGGCTGGTGACGGACCTGGGCGGCGTACCGGAGTGGGTCGCCGAGGACGCCCGGCCCGTGTACCACGCCGCGCTGGCGCACGGCGCGAACCACCTGGTCACGCTCGTGAACGAGGCCGCCGACCTGCTCCGCGCGGCCGGGGTGGAACGCCCCGGCGCGGTGCTGGCCCCGCTGCTGCACGCCGCGCTGGACAACGCACTGGCCATGGGTGACGCGGCGCTGACCGGCCCGGTGTCGCGCGGGGACGCGGGCACCGTACGCAAGCATCTCGACCGGATCCCGGCCGAGTCCGCGCCCGCCTACCTGGCGCTGGCCCGGCGCACCGCGGACCGGGCGATCGCGGCCGGGCGGCTGCGCCCGCAGGATGCGGTGGCGCTGCTGGACGTGCTCGCCGAGGCGGCCCGGACCGGGTCCGCGCCGATGGGCCGCGTCGAGGCCGGTCCGGCGGGCGTTGTCGGTGCAGCACGAGTCGAGGAGGCCGCTTCATGACGGATCTGCTGCACACCCGCGCCGAGCTGGATGCCGCGCGCAAGGCGCTGCCCGGCACGGTCGCCGTGGTCATGACCATGGGGGCGCTGCACGAGGGGCACCGCGAGCTGATGCGTACGGCGCGGCGGCACGCGGACCACGTACTCGTCACGATCTTCGTGAACCCGCTGCAGTTCGGCCCGAACGAGGACTACGACCGCTACCCGCGCACCTTGGACGCCGACCTCGAGGCGTGCCGGGCCGAGGGGGTGGACGCGGTGTTCGCCCCGTCCCGCGAGGAGATGTACCCGGGTGGCTCGCCCACCGTGACCGTGGACGCGGGCGCGATGGGCACGATCCTGGAGGGGGCCAGCCGCCCGGGCCACTTCGCCGGGATGCTCACGGTGGTCTGCAAGCTGCTCCTGCTGACCCGCGCCCACCTGGCGTTCTTCGGGGAGAAGGACTACCAGCAGCTCGCCCTGATCACCCGGATGGCCCGCGACCTGGAGATCGGCACCGAGATCCGCGGGGTGCCGACCGTGCGCGAGCCGGACGGCCTGGCGCTGTCCAGCCGTAACCGCTATCTGTCGGCCGAGGAGCGCACGGCCGCGCTCGCGCTGTCGCGCGCGCTGCGGGCCGGCGCCTCCCACACCGTGGCCGAGGCCGCACTCGCTGCAGCCGCCGCGATCCTGGCCGACAGTACGGGCGTCCAGGTCGACTATCTTGCCCTGACCGACCCGGAGCTGGGCCCTGCCCCGGCTCAGGGAGCGGCCCGGCTGCTCGTGGCAGCCCGGGTCGGCACCACCCGCCTGATCGACAACGTTCCGCTCCAGTTGGAGATTGCCGCATGATGCTGCGCACGATGCTCAAGTCGAAGATCCACCGGGCCACCGTGACCCAGGCCGACCTGCACTACGTCGGCTCGGTGACCGTGGATTCCGACCTGCTGGACGCGGCCGACCTGATTCCCGGCGAGCAGGTCGCGATTGTGGACGTGACCAACGGGGCGCGTCTGGAGACGTACGTGATCCCGGGCGAGCGCGGCACCGGCGTGATCGGCATCAACGGTGCCGCCGCACATCTCGTGCACCCCGGTGACCTGGTCATCCTCATCTCGTACGGGCAGATGGACAGCGAGCTGGCCCGGTCGTACGAGCCGCGGATCGTGCACGTCGACGCGCAGAACCGGATCATCTCGCTGGACGCGGACCCGGCGGGTGCGGTGCCCGGCATGGCCGACGACCTGGTCCGGGGCGACCTGACGATGGCGCGCGCCTGAGCGCTGCCGCGCGCAGTGTGAAGCACGCTGCCTCCGTACGAATGCCATATGATTGACAAAAGGGACATCTGTGGCGCTCTGGAGGCAGGGGTTCATGCGACACCGCCTGAGCGGGCTGGTGGCCGCGGGCCTGGTCGTGATGGTCCTCGGCGCGGGCTGCGGCCTGCCCGAAGGAGTCGACGGCAACATCACCGACGACTGGACGCCGATCGCCGCCCCCACGGGCTTCACCCCGGACGCCCAGACCTGCCACGCCGCCGCGTACGCCCCGGTGGGGCCGCGCTCGGCGTACGAGCAGGTCGACTGCGCCCAGCCGCACCGCACCGAGACGGTGTACGTCGGGCGCTACCCGGACGGCGGGACGGCACCACCCGTCCCGGCGTCCGCCGAGGCGAGCCAGGCGTACCGGACCTGTGACCTGAAGTCCGCGTCGTTCGCCGGCGGCCCGTGGCGCACCGCGCGCCTGTGGATCGGCGTCACCCACCCGTCCGCGGCGGCGTGGACCGGCGGCGCCCGCTGGTTCCGCTGCGAACTCGTCGAGGTCAGCTCGGTCGAGGACGGCGGCCCCGCGGTCCCGCGTACCGGCAGCCTCAAGGGGGCGCTCGCCCGGCCGGCCTCGCCACTGCTGCTCACCTGCTACGCGGTGAAGCTCACCCCGGCCGGGGCGATCGACACGATGCCTGCGGCGGCCTGCACCGGCAAGCACAACGCCGAGTTCGTCGGCGTGTGGAACGCGGGCACCCTGCCGTACCCGAAGACCGACGAGCAGTGGGCCAAGTTCCACGCCGGCTGCCGCTCGGTCATCGCCACGTACGCGGGTGTGCCCAACGACGCCGACCAGCAGTACCGCACCGGGGTGGTGTCCCTGCCCGGCGGTGCGGACGTGTGGGCGCTCGGCGACCACGCGGTGCGCTGCTACCTGTGGGTGGACGGCGCCACGCTCACGTCGTCGGTGAAGGGCAAGGGAAACGCCGGATTGCCGATCTTGTACAAGTAACTCCGAGCACTTATCCGGCCCCCGGCTCGATCCCGGCGCGTCCGCGAGGTTGACTGAGCAAATGTCGCATCCTGCGGACCTCCCGGCGCTACCGCGCTGCCTTGCCGCCCCCGACCCCGGCTGGGCCGAGACCACCGACGTCGTGGTGGTCGGCTCCGGCATAGCCGGCCTGACCGCCGCACTGCACCTGCGCGAGGCCGGCCTGCACGTCACCGTCGTCACCAAGGTCAACATCGACGACGGCTCCACCCGTTGGGCCCAGGGCGGCATCGCGGCCGTACTCGACCCGCTGGACACCCCCGAGGCGCATGCGTTCGACACCGAGATCGCCGGGGTCGGCCTCTGCGACCCCGCGGCCGTCCGGGTACTCGTCGAGGAGGGTCCCGCGCGGATCCGCGAGCTGATCCGGCTCGGTGCGGCGTTCGACCGCAACCCCGACGGCTCGCTCATGCTGACCCGCGAGGGCGGGCACCGCGCCGACCGGATCGTGCACGCGGGCGGCGACGCCACCGGCGCCGAGGTGCAGCGCGCCCTGCACGCCGCGGTCCGCCGCGACCCGTGGATCCGCCTGGTCGAGCACGCGCTGGTGCTCGACCTGCTGCGCGCCGCCGACGGGCGGGCCTGCGGGATCACGCTGCACGTGCTCGGCGAGGGCACCGAGGACGGCGTGGGTGCCATCCTGGCCCGCGCGGTCGTGCTCGCCACCGGCGGCATGGGCCAGGTGTACGCCTCGACCACCAACCCCTCCGTATCGACCGGCGACGGCGTGGCCTTGGCCCTGCGTGCCGGCGCCGATGTCACCGACGTGGAGTTCGTGCAGTTCCACCCGACCTCGTTCATGACCGCCAGCATCACCTCGGTGCAGCGTCCGCTGATCTCCGAAGCGCTGCGCGGGGAGGGCGCCCACCTGGTCGACGAGTCCGGCACCCGGTTCATGGTCGGCCAACACGAGCTCGCCGAACTGGCCCCGCGCGACGTCGTCGCCAAGGGCATCCACCGGGTGCTGCGCGCGACCGGCGCCGACCACGTGTACCTGGACGCCCGGCACCTGGGCAAGGAGTTCCTGGAGCAGCGGTTCCCGACGATCGTGGCTTCCACCCGGGCGGCCGGGGTCGACCCCGCGACCGACCTCATCCCGGTCGCCCCCGCCGCCCACTACGCGTCCGGCGGGGTTCGTACGGACCTGCACGGCCGTACCTCCATCCCCGGCCTCTACGCCTGCGGCGAGGTCGCGTGCACCGGCGTGCACGGCGCGAACCGGCTCGCCAGCAACTCGCTGCTGGAGGGCCTGGTGTTCGCCCGCCGGATCGCCGACGAGCTGGCCCGCGACCTGCCCCCGCAGGTGGATCCGGTGCCGGTCTCCGGCGCTCCCGGCTGGGTGGTCGCCCCGGCCGTACGCGGCGAGCTGCAGCGTGCCATGACCCGTGGCGCGGGCGTCCTGCGCTCGGCCGACTCCCTGGCCGGTACGGCCAAGGAGCTGTCCCGCCTCGCCGAGCAGCGCGGCGTCCCGCGCAACGCGGCCTGGGAGGCGACGAACCTGCTCACGGTCGCCAGCGCGCTCGTGGCGTCCGCGACCACGCGCCGGGAAACCCGCGGCTGCCACTGGCGCGAGGACTACCCGACTGCCGCCGACGAGTGGCGCGGCCACCTGCTGACCGACATCGACGCGGCCGGCACCTTGACCCAGTCCTTCGAGGAGATGGCATGACCGAGCGCACCGAGCGCAGCGAGGGCCACGAGCGCGGCCTTGTGGAGGTCGGGGTGGGGCTGGATCCGGCTGCGGTGGAGCGGATCGTCCGTGTTGCGCTCGCCGAGGATCTCGGCGACCCGCCGCTGGACGTGACGAGTGCGGCGACGATCCCCGCCGACCAGGTCGACACGGCCGAGCTGGTCGCCCGCGCGCCCGGCGTCGTGGCGGGCCTCGGGGTGGCCGCCTGGGTCTTCGCGGTGACGTCCGGCGGTGCGGCGACCTTCGAGCCGGTCGCCACGGACGGTGACCGGGTGGTCCGCGGCGACGTGCTGGCGGTCGTCACCGGCCCGACCCAGGCGTTGCTCACGGCCGAGCGGACCGCACTGAACCTGCTGTGCCGGATGTCCGGAGTCGCGACGCACACCCGGCGCTGGGCGGACGCGCTGGCGGGCACGAAGGCGCTCGTGCTGGACACCCGCAAGACCACCCCGGGCCTGCGCGCCCTGGAGAAGTACGCGGTCCGCGCGGGCGGCGGCACGAACAAGCGCATGGGCCTGTACGACGTCGCGATGATCAAGGACAACCACAAGCTGGCGGCGGGCAGCATCACCGCGGCGTACCGGGCGGTGCGGGAGGAGTTTCCGCACGTCGCGGTGCAGGTGGAGGTCACCACGCTGGCCGAGGCGCGGGAGGCGGTCGAGGCGGGCGCGGACTTCCTGCTGTGCGACAACATGACGCCCGACCAGCTCCGCGAGGTGGTCGCGGCGGTCGGGGACCGGGCGGAGCTGGAAGCCACCGGCAACCTCACCCTGGAGACCGTCGACGCGTACGCCGCCACGGGCGTCGACTACCTCTCCGTGGGGGGTCTCACGCACTCGTCGCCGATCCTCGACATCGCGCTGGACCTGCGTGCCCGGTGAGGCGGCGTTGCGGGTGGGGGCGGGTGCACCCGTACGTGATGTCCAGGTCTTAGGGTTTGCTCGTGCTCTTGTGCATTGACATCGGCAACACGAACACGGTCCTGGCCACCTTCGACGGCGACAAGCTGGTGCACAGCTGGCGGATCAAGACGGACGCCCGGTCGACCGCCGACGAGCTGGGGCTGATGTTCCGCGGCCTGCTGGCGGGCGACAACGTGGAGATCACCGGCGTGGCGGCGTGCTCGACCGTGCCGGCCGCGCTGCGCTCGCTGCGCACGATGCTGGCCCGCTACTACGGCAACCTGCCGAACGTGATCGTCGAGCCGGGGGTGAAGACCGGCGTGCAGCTGGCGATCGACAACCCCAAGGAGGTCGGCGCGGACCGGGTGGTCAACACGCTCGCCGCGCATGCCCTGTACGGCGGCCCGTCGATCGTGGTCGACTTCGGCACCACCACGAACTTCGACGTGATCAGCGCGAAGGGGGAGTTCCTGGGCGGGGCGTTCGCGCCAGGCATCGAGATCTCCTTCGACGCGCTCGCGGCCCGGGCCGCGCAACTGCGCAAGGTGGAGCCGGCCGCGCCACGCTCGGTGATCGGCAAGAACACGGTCGAGTGCCTGCAGTCGGGCATGTATTTCGGCTTCGCGGGTCAGGTGGACCGGATCGTCGAGCGGATGATCGAGGAGCTGGGCTCGGTGCGCGCGGTCATCGCGACCGGGGGCCTGGCCGGACTGGTGAAGGACGAGTGCCGGACGATCACCGCGCACGAGCCGATGATCACCCTGATCGGGCTGCGGATGGTATATGCGCGGAACGTCTGAGGCGGCCTGAGTACGCTTTTCCCCGACTTCCATCGCCCCCGACAGAGAGCCCGTGTGCCGTGACCGAGCAGAACCAGCCCGCCGTCGACCCCGCCGAGGACCTTCCCGAGCAGATGCGGGTCCGCCGGGCCAAGCGGGACCGCATGCTGGCCGACGGCACCGAGCCGTACCCGGTCGGCTTCGGCCGGACGGCTTCGCTGTCCGAGATCCGCGAGCGGTATGCGGACCTGGCGACCGACACCGCCAGCGGGGACACGGTCGGGGTCACCGGCCGGGTGATTTTCGTACGCAACGGCGGCAAGCTGTGCTTCGCCACGCTGCGTGACGGGGACGGGACCGAGCTGCAGGCGATGTTGTCCCTCGACCGGGTGGGTGCCGAGCGTTTGGAGGACTGGAAGCGCCTCGTGGACCTGGGTGATCTGGTCGGGGTGACCGGCGAGGTGATCACCAGCCGCCGCGGCGAGCTGTCCGTGCTGGCCGACTCGTGGGCGATCACCGCGAAGTCGCTGCGCCCGCTGCCGGTCGCGCACAAGCCGCTGAGCGAGGAGACCCGGGTCCGGCAGCGTTATGTCGACCTGATCGTGCGCCCGCAGGCCCGCGACGTCGTACGGACCCGGGGGACGGTGGTGCGCAGTCTTCGCGAGTCGCTCTTTGCGCGCAATTATCTCGAAGTGGAAACGCCAATGTTGCAGTTGCTTCACGGTGGTGCGACTGCCCGGCCGTTTGTGACGCACAGCAACGCACTCGACACGGATCTCTATCTGCGTATCGCCCCGGAACTCTTTTTGAAGCGGTGCGTGGTCGGCGGGATCGAGCGCGTCTTCGAGATCAACCGGAACTTCCGCAATGAGGGTATGGACTCCACCCACTCGCCGGAGTTCGCGATGCTCGAGGCGTACCAGGCGTATGCCGACTACGACGTGATGCAGAACCAGGTCCGCGAGTGGATTCAGGAGGCCGCGCAGGCGGTGGCGGGTTCGCACGTGGTGACCCACCAGGACGGCACCGAGCTGGATCTGGGCGGGCAGTGGCGCTCGGTCACGCTGTTCGGCTCCCTGTCCGAGGCACTCGGCGAGGAAGTGACGATCCGTACCGATATGGCGCAACTGCAGCGGTACGCGGAAAAGCACGATCTCGCCGTGGACCCCAAGTGGAGCGCGGGAAAGCTGGCCGAGGAACTCTTCGAGCACCTGGTCCAGCCGACGCTGCAGGCGCCCACGTTCGTGCGGGACTACCCGGAGGAGACCACCCCACTCACCCGGGCCCACCGCGAGACCCCCGGCCTCACCGAGAAGTGGGACCTGTACGTGGCGGGCTTCGAACTGGCTACCGCGTACTCGGAGCTGGTCGACCCGGTGGTGCAGCGGGAACGCCTGGTGGCGCAGTCGCTGCTGGCGGCCAAGGGCGACGCCGAGGCGATGCGGCTGGACGAGGATTTCCTGCGTGCCATGGAGTACGGAATGCCGCCCGCGGGTGGCATGGGAATGGGAATCGACCGGCTGTTGATGGCGCTGACGGGTCTGGGGATTCGGGAAACGATCCTCTTCCCGCTCGTGCGTCCGGAGTAGCACGGGCGGTTTTGGCCGGGGCGGCGGGGTCATTTCGGATCCCGCCGACGACAATCACGCCCCCTGGATTGACGGGTCGTGCGGGCAAAGCGTTATTGTTCTCCTATTACTGCGGAGCGAACCTGTGTTCGGGAGGATAACGGCGCGTGGCCAAGCAGATCATTCACAAGCTGGTCGATGACCTCGACGGTGGCGACGCCGACGAGACCGTGAAGTTCGCCCTAGACGGCATTCAGTACGAGATCGACCTGTCGGAGAAGAACGCAGCCAAATTGCGGGACGTCTTCGCACAGTACGTCGCCGCCGGTGCGAAGGTGGCGCGCGGCGGCGTCGTCGTGGGCGGCCGGGCCGCCCGTGGCCGCGGCGGTGCCACGGCCGACCGTGAGCAGAACAAGGCCATCCGCGAGTGGGCGAAGAAGGCCGGCAAGGAGATCAGCGACCGGGGCCGGATCCCCCAGGAGATCGTGGACGAGTTCCACGCCAAGGGGCCGGGCCGCTAGTCGGTCGGCATTCAGAAGGGTCCGCGGCGCGCTGCGCCGCGGACCCTTCTGCTTTCTGCTCGTCCACCCGGCACCTTGCGTACGGTTATCCACAGGGGTGGACAACGTTGTCCACAGGTTGTGGACAGGCTGGCCGGGGGCTTCCACGCCGGGATTTCGCTGTGCGCGTACTCCCGTGGGGTGGGGAACACCGGTTGAGCGTGGGAGGTTGGGGAAAACATCCGCTCCAGGTACGCCAAGGGGCCGTGAGGGCCCCAGCGGAGTCACCCGGCGGCGATAGAGTTACAGCACGGGTATCACCGATGCCCGTGCGCTGGCCCCGCCAGACCATTGGCGCACGGCACGTGAGGAGCACGAGGGCATGTTCGAGCGGTTCACCGACCGAGCGCGACGGGTTGTCGTCCTGGCCCAAGAAGAGGCCCGGATGCTCAACCACAACTACATCGGGACCGAGCACATCCTGCTGGGCCTGATCCACGAGGGCGAGGGCGTCGCCGCGAAGGCTCTGGAGAGCCTGGGCATCTCGCTCGAGGGCGTCCGGCAGCAGGTCGAAGAGATCATCGGTCAGGGTCAGCAGGCGCCGAGCGGGCACATCCCGTTCACGCCGCGCGCCAAGAAAGTGCTGGAGCTGTCGCTGCGCGAGGCGCTGCAGCTCGGCCACAACTACATCGGCACCGAGCACATCCTGCTCGGCCTCATCCGTGAGGGCGAGGGCGTCGCCGCCCAGGTGCTGGTCAAGCTCGGCGCCGACCTCAACCGGGTCCGCCAGCAGGTCATCCAGCTGCTCTCCGGCTACCAGGGCAAGGAGCCGGCCGCGGCCGGCGCGGCGGCGGGCGAGGCCGCCCCGTCCACCTCCCTGGTGCTCGACCAGTTCGGCCGCAACCTGACGCAGGCCGCCCGCGAGGGCAAGCTCGACCCGGTCATCGGCCGGGAGAAGGAAATCGAGCGGGTCATGCAGGTGCTCTCGCGCCGGACGAAGAACAACCCCGTCCTGATCGGCGAGCCGGGCGTCGGCAAGACCGCGGTCGTGGAGGGGCTGTCCCAGTCCATCGTCAAGGGCGAGGTGCCCGAGACGCTGAAGGACAAGCAGCTCTACACACTCGACCTCGGCGCGCTCGTGGCGGGCTCCCGCTACCGCGGTGACTTCGAGGAGCGCCTGAAGAAGGTGCTCAAGGAGATCCGCACCCGGGGCGACATCATCCTGTTCATCGACGAGATCCACACCCTGGTCGGCGCGGGCGCGGCCGAGGGTGCGATCGACGCCGCGAGCATCCTCAAGCCGATGCTGGCCCGTGGCGAGCTGCAGACCATCGGCGCCACCACGCTCGACGAGTACCGCAAGCACCTGGAGAAGGACGCCGCGCTGGAGCGCCGCTTCCAGCCCATCCAGGTCGGCGAGCCGTCCCTGGCGCACACCATCGAGATCCTCAAGGGCCTGCGCGACCGGTACGAGGCCCACCACCGGATCAGCATCACGGATGCGGCCCTGGTCGCCGCGGCCACACTGGCCGACCGGTACATCTCGGACCGCTTCCTGCCGGACAAGGCGATCGACCTGATCGACGAGGCCGGCGCCCGAATGCGCATCCGCCGGATGACCGCGCCGCCGGACCTGCGCGACTTCGACGAGCGCATCGCCCAGGTGCGCCGCGACAAGGAGTCCGCGATCGACGCGCAGGACTTCGAGCGCGCCGCCCAGCTGCGCGACAAGGAGAAGCAGCTGCTGGGCCAGAAGGCGCAGCGGGAGAAGGAATGGAAGGCCGGCGACCTCGACGTCGTGTCCGAGGTCGACGACGAGCAGATCGCCGAGGTCCTGGGCAACTGGACCGGCATCCCGGTCTACAAGCTGACCGAGGAGGAGACCTCCCGGCTGCTGCGCATGGAGGATGAGCTGCACAAGCGGGTCATCGGCCAGGAGGACGCGGTGCAGGCGGTGTCCAAGGCGATCCGGCGTACCCGCGCCGGGCTCAAGGACCCGAAGCGGCCGTCGGGCTCGTTCATCTTCGCCGGCCCGTCCGGGGTCGGTAAGACCGAGCTGTCCAAGGCGCTCGCGGAGTTCCTGTTCGGCTCCGAGGACGCGCTGATCCAGCTCGACATGTCCGAGTTCCACGACCGGTACACGGTGTCCCGCCTCGTCGGTGCCCCTCCCGGCTACGTGGGCTACGACGAGGGCGGCCAGCTCACCGAGAAGGTGCGCCGCAAGCCGTTCTCGGTGGTCCTGTTCGACGAGATCGAGAAGGCCCACCCGGACGTGTTCAACACGCTGCTGCAGATCCTGGAGGACGGTCGCCTGACCGACGGCCAGGGCCGCATCGTCGACTTCAAGAACACCGTGATCATCCTGACCACCAACCTGGGCACCCGGGACGTGGCCAAGGCGGTGTCGCTCGGCTTCCAGGCCTCCGAGGCCGAGGAGAGCAACTACGAGCGGATGAAGCAGAAGGTCAACGACGAGCTGAAGCAGCACTTCCGGCCGGAGTTCCTGAACCGCATCGACGACACGATCGTGTTCCACCAGCTGCGCCAGCAGGAGATCCTGCAGATTGTCGACATCTTCACCGCGCGGATCGAGACCCAGCTCAGGAACAAGGACATGGGCCTCGAACTGACGGACAACGCGAAGAAGTACCTGGCGAACAAGGGCTTCGACCCGGTCCTGGGCGCCCGGCCGTTGCGCCGCACGATCCAGCGGGACCTGGAGGACACCCTGTCCGAGCAGATCCTCTTCAACGAGCTGCGCCCCGGCCAGATCGTCGTCGTGGACTGCGAGGGCGACCCCGCCCAGGTGGAGAAGTCCAAGCTGGTCTTCAAGGGCGCCGACCGGGGCTCCGTGGTCCCGGACGCCGTCCCCGCCGACCTCGGGGCGGCCGCCGCCGAGGAGTGATCGCGAGTCAACGAACAGCGGCCCGGCACCCGTATCGGGGTGCCGGGCCGCTGCACATCCACGGCGGGTACGGCCACGCGACCGGGCCGCCCACCTCGTCCACCGACCTTCAGGCGGGAAGCACCTGCGGCGGCGGGTCGAACTGCAGCCAGTCGAGGTTGACGAAGTCCCACTGCGCGGAGCTGGCGAACGTGGCATAGACGGTGTGCACACCGGCCGGTGCGTTCGCGGGCGCCACGACGGTCGTGTACCGGTCCCAGCTGCCGGTGCTGCTGATCGGCACGGTGGCGAACGGCGCCGCGTCCGGCCGGTCCGCGCGCAGCTCCACCCGGCCGGTTTGGCCCGCGGGAGGCTGCGAGGCGACGCGCAGGCGTACCCCGCGCGATCCGGCGCCGAAGTCGACCTGGTCGAATCGCATCATGTCGCCCCGCGCGATCGAGCCGGTGGTGACCCCGCCGTCCGGGCCCGGGCCGGTGGCGATGCCGGTGAGCGCGTCTGCGCTCTCCGCTTCGATGCGGTCCGACGCCTGCCGGTTCGCGGTGACCTGCACCCAGTCGACGAGGGTGAACACCTGGCCGGCTTGGATGGCACGCTTCGTCGCGTCGGGCAGCCCGTTGTCCGCCGGGTACACCGATGCCGGGTACTTGCCGCCGATCGCCATGTTGAGCAGCAGATACTGCGGCTCGTCGAAGACCCACGCGCCGTACGGGGTGACGTCCGCCGGGGTGATCCGCAGAAATTCACGCTCGTCGACGAAGAAGGCCAGGCCGCCGGGAGACCAGTCCACTCGATAGACATGCCAGTCCGCGGCGTTGAACCCCGGGAAGGCGGTACGGCCGGGGTACCGGTTGTGGGCCGGATCGTCCGAGGGCAAGCCGGTCACCGTCGGGCCGGAGAAGTGGATCCCCGACGACGTCCAGTTCCGTTCCCCGACGTTCTCCATCACGTCGATCTCGCCGTTGGCCGGCCACCGGGCACCGTCCAGGCCCTGCGACCAGAAGGCCGGGAACGCGCCCGGCAGGGCGGGCAGCTTCATCCGGGCCGCCATGCTCCCGTACGTGAACTGCAGCCTCCGCTCGGTGTTGAGGCGGCCCGACACGTAGTCGAACGTCCTGTCCACAGGTTTGCCGTCGACCGTGTCGTAGCCGGGAACGGTGTGCTTGACAGCCCGGGCGCGCAGGACCAGGGCGCCATTGCTCGCACCGGCGGCGTCGTGGTCGATGAACACGGTGCTGCCGTCGTCCACGTACGCCTGCTGCTCGTCGCCGTAGATCCGGTGGTCCCGCGAAGTCACCTCGACGTTCCAGACGTTGCGGTCGAGCTGCGCCCCGGAGAAGTCGTCGGAGAGAATCAGCTGCCGGCCCGGTGGCGGCCAGGCCAGCGCCGGCGTGCCGGCCCCGACGGCGCCGCCCGCCACCCCGAGCACGACCACGGCGCCGAATGCCCGCCACCGTCGCCACCCGTTCCGTTGTCCTCGCACCGGCATCTCCCCCCGCTTCGTCACAGTGATTCATGCCAGTTCATCAAGCTGTGCGGAATCGCCGGTGCCCCGGCCGGAAGTCTGAGAGATGCCGCACGCGGGCCGGCGCGCTCCCGGCAGCGCGCTCTAGAGCGGCTGGACCAGGTCCGACGGGCCGACGTCGCCGGCGAGCGCGAACCGATCCGCGTCCGGCCCCACCGGCTCGACGAGGCCGTCATCGACGAGTCCGGCCAGGGCCCGGGCCCGCTGCACCTCGTCGGCCCACACCACGTCGAGGCGCTGGCGCGGCACCGGGCCGGTGGCATTGCGCAGCACCTCCAGCAGCAGGCCCCGCACCTGGCGGTCCGTACCGGCGTACCGCTGCGGGCGGCGCGTCGGGCCGGACGGCGCCGGGGCACCGCTGCGCCGCCACGCACACACCGACACGAACGGGCACTCGGGGCAGCGGGGCGACCGGGCGGTGCACACGATCGCGCCCAGCTCCATGAACGCGATGCTCGCCCGGGCCGCGTGCTCCTCGGACTCGGGCAGCAGGTCGGCCATCGCGGTCAGATCGGCCGCCGTGGTGGCCGGGCCCGCGTCCGGCTCACCCGCCACCGCCCGCGCCACGACCCGGCGGACGTTCGTGTCCACCACGGGGTGACGCCGGCCGTACGCGAACGTCGCCACCGCCCGCGCGGTGTACGTACCGATGCCGGGCAGCGCCAGCAGCTCGGTCAGATCGTCCGGCACCCGGCCGCCGTGCCGCTCGACGAGTGCCACCGCGCAGGTGTGCAGCCGCATCGCCCGCCGCGGGTAGCCCAGCCGCCCCCACATCCGGATCGCCTCGGACACCGGATCCTGTGCCAGCGCGGCCGGTGTCGGCCACCGGCTCATCCAGGCGTGCCAGGCGGGGGTCGCCCGTACCACGGGGGTCTGCTGGAGCATCACCTCGCTCACCAGCACTGCCCACGGGGTCGTCCCGGGCCGGCGCCAGGGCAGATCACGGGCATTGTCGTCGTACCACCGGATGGCGTCGTCAGCGAGAGTCATGGCGGGTCCTACCCTAGGTCCTGTGAACGAGCTCGCCATCACCGTCATCGGCCCCGACCGGCCCGGCATCGTCGCAGACGTCGCCGAAGCACTGGCCGGGGTCGGGGCCAACCTGTCCGACTCCACCATGACCCGGCTGCGGGGCCATTTCGCGATGACCCTGATCTGCACCGGCCCGGCCGTCGAAGCCGTGGAGAAGGCGCTGAAACCGCTCAGCGCGGACGGCAGGCTGCTCGCCACCGTGCGTGCCGTGCCGCCGGAGACGGACACCGAACCGGTCGGGGAGCCGTACCTGGTCAGCGTTCACGGGGCCGACCGGCTCGGCATCGTCGCCGCGGTCACCCGCGTGGTGGCCGCCGCGGGCGGCAACATCACCGACCTCACCACCCGGCTGACCGGCCCCCTGTACGTGCTGGTCGCCGAGGCGGACATCCCGCCGGGTGTGGCGGACGACCTGACGACCGCGCTCGCCGTGGTCGCCGACGAGCTGGGTGTCGACGTGACGCTGCGCCCGGCGGAGTCGGACGTACTGTGAGCGACGCCCTCGCCGACTGGAAGCCCGACGTCCTCGGGGTGCCGGGCCGCGTGCTGCCCGTGGTCGCCGCGCCCGATCCGGTACTCAGCCGTCCCGGCGCCGAGGTCGACCCGACCGACCCGGAGATCGTGCAGCTCGCGGCGGATCTGGTCGCCACGATGCGGGTCTCGCCCGGTTGTGTCGGCCTCGCGGCCCCGCAGGTCGGGGTGAGCGCCCAAGTGTTCAGTGTGGACGTCACCCAGCATCCGAAGACCGCCACCACGCACGGCACGTTCGTGTTGTGCAACGCCCGCGTCGTGGAGGCCAGCCGGTGGCGGCCCGGGCGGGAGGGCTGCATGTCCGTGCCCGACCTGACCGGGGACGTCAAACGGGCCGGCCGGGTCGTGGTGGAGGCCGTGCTGCCCGGGACCGGGGAGGCGGTGCGGATCGTGACGGACGCGTTCGAGGCGCGGGCGTTGCAGCATGAGATCGATCACTGTGCGGGCAAGCTGTTCCTCGATCGGGTGGCCGGTGCGCACGCCGTGTACCAGCGCAAGGTCTATCTCTAACGAGTAACCCGCGAGTCGGTGGCGGCTGTTGCGGCGCGTCGGCACGATCCGCCAGAGGTACGGGACTACCGTATGCGCATCATGCGAACGACGGTTGGCCCCCTTCCTCCCGCCGTCTACTGGCGGCGCCGAGCCGTGGTGCTGGGTGCAGTGCTGCTCGGTGTCATCGTGCTGTTCGTGAACTGCTCCGGCAGCGACCAGGGCGGCAAGCAGGCGAATGCCGCCGGTTCACAGGCCCCGACGCCCGCACCGGCCACCACGACTCCGAGCGACCAGCCGTCGTTCGCGGACGCGGAGCCCGGCGACGGTCCGTCCTTGCCGGACCCGTCCGACCTGACGACTCCGCCGGCGGCTCCACCGAGCGCCGCCGCGGGCAACGTGCCCGTGACGGCCGCCGCCGGTGGCCCGTGCACGGACGCCGAGGTCGTCGTGGTGGCGGCGCCGGCCGCGACGACCATCAAGCGCGGCGCGTCCATCGAGATCAAGCTGAAGATCAAGAACGTTTCCGCCCGTACGTGTGCCCGCCCGGTGGGTTCGGACGCGCAGGAGCTGTACATCGATCAGGGCGCGCAGAAGGTCTGGTCGTCCGACACCTGCAGCACCACGAACCAGCCCGAGGTGAAGTCGCTGACGCCGGGCACGATCCTGGACTACCGGGTCACCTGGAACGGCCGCATGGCGACCAAGTGCGAGGCCGGTCAGGCCGTCGGCCCCGCCCCCAACCCGGGCCAGTACGAGGTGCACGCACGGCTCGGCACGAAGATCGGGCCGCCGGTGGTGCTCACGATCGTGGCCTGACCCGGACGCCGACGTCGGCGGCCCGGGGCGGGTCTCGCCCGTAGCGTTCGGGTCTCAGACGTAGCGTTCGAGGATGGACGCCTCGGCGAGCCGGGACAGGCCCTCGCGGACGCCGCGCGCCCGCGCGTCGCCGACCCCCTCCACGGTCTGCAGATCCTCGACCGTGGCGCCGAGCAGCCGCTGCAGACTGCCGAAGTGCACCACGAGCCGCTCCACGATCTGGGCGGGCAACCGGGGCACCTTCGCCAGCAGCCGGAACCCGCGCGGGCTCACCGCGGCATCCAGCGCATCGGAGGCACCCGGATAGCCGATCGCCTTGGCGACCGCCACCAGGTCGATCATCTCGGTGGCGGAGAGCAGGTCCAGCTCGACCAGCGCCTCGTCGAGGGTGCGGGCCTTGCGCCCGGCAGGCAGGTAGTCGCGGATCACCAGCGTACGGTCGGCGTCCACGCCGGCCATCAACTCGTCGAGCTGCAGGGCGAGCAGGCGGCCGTCGGTGCCGAGCTCCACCACGTACCCGGAGATCTCGTCGGCGATGCGGCGCACCATCTCCAGGCGCTGAACGACCGCGACCGCGTCGCGGACCGTCACCAAGTCCTCGATCTCCAGCGCGGACAGGGTGCCGGACACCTCGTCCAGCCGCAGCTTGTACCGCTCCAGGGTGGCGAGGGCCTGATTGGCGCGGGAAAGGATGGCGGCCGAGTCGTCCAGGACGTGGCGCTGGCCGTTCACATACAGCCCGATGATGTGCATCGACTGGCTGACGGAGATCACCGGGAAGCCGGACTGTTTCGCCACCCGCTCGGCGGTGCGGTGCCGGGTGCCGGACTCCTCCGACGGGATGCTGGGGTCGGGCATGAGGTGCACCGCGGCGCGGACGATGCGGGTGCCGTCGCTGGACAGCACGACCGCGCCGTCCATCTTGCACAGCTCGCGCAGCCGGGTGGCGGAGAACTCCACGTCCAGCGGGAAACCGCCGGTGCAGATCGTCTCCACGACCGCGTCGTGGCCGAGGACGATCAGCGCGCCGGTGCGGCCGCGCAGGATGCGCTCAAGGCCGTCGCGCAGCGCAGTGCCGGGGGCCATGAGCGCGAGGTTGGCGCGGAGCGGATCGCCGATGACGCCACCTCCGGTCAGGCCGGGCGCCGCGGGCACGACCGAACGCGGTGCAGAACCGTTGACGCCGGCGCGCAGCGGTGAGCCGGCAGTCGTCTGCCTGGGTCCGTGGCGGTCATGCGGAGCATCGCGGTCGAGCGGCACCTGTACATCCTACGGACTGTCATCCGGCACAACGAGGCGCGGTGCGGTTTGTGCTCCGTAGCGTGATGACCGGTCACTCTTGGTGATCCCCCACGGAGGCGGCCGCGGTGGCCGCCCATTGCAACGCCGTACGCAGGTCGCCCACCTCCTCGACGCGCATGCCAGCCGGTGTCCCGCCCGAGCCGCTCGCCCCGCAGCCGGGAGGAACCAGCGCGAACTTGAAGCCCAACCGTGCAGCCTCGGCCAGCCGGCGGCCCACCGCCCCGACCCGGCGCACCTCCCCGGTCAGCCCCACCTCGCCGATCGCCACCAGATGCGGGGCCATGGCCAGGTTGAGTCCGCCGGAGGCCACGGCGAGCGCGACGGCCAGGTCGGCGGCGGGCTCGATCACCCGGATGCCGCCCACGGTGGCCGCGAAGACCTCCCGATCGTGCAGCTTCAGCCGCTGGGTCCGGCGCTCCAGCACGGCCAGCACCATCGCCAGGCGGGCACTGTCGAGCCCGGACACGGTACGCCGGGGGGAGCCGTTGACCTCCGCCCCGATCAGCGCCTGCACCTCGGTCACCAGTGCCCGGCGCCCCTCCATCGCCACCGTGACGCAGGTGCCCGGCACCGGCTCGGCGTAGCGGGTGAGGAACAGGCCGGACGGGTCGGCGAGGCTGCTGATGCCGCCCTCATGCATCTCGAAGCACCCGACCTCGTCGGCCGCCCCGAAGCGGTTCTTCACCCCGCGCACCAGCCGCAGCGAGGAGTGCTTGTCGCCCTCGAAATGCAGCACGACGTCGACCAGGTGCTCCAGCACTCGCGGGCCGGCGACCTGGCCGTCCTTGGTGACGTGGCCGACCAGCACGGTCGCGACGCCGCGCTCCTTGGCGATCGCCACCAGGGCCGCGGTGACCGCCCGCACCTGGGTGACGCCGCCCGGCACCCCCTCGGTGCCCGGCGCGGAGATCGTCTGCACCGAATCCAGCACGAGCAGGCCCGGCCGGACCGCGTCGAGGTGGCCCAGTACCGCGCCGAGGTCGCTTTCGGACGCCAGGAACAGCCGCTCGTCCAGCGCGCCGAGGCGCTCGGCGCGCAGCCGCACCTGGCTGACCGACTCCTCACCGCTGACCACGAGGGACGGTGTGCCCGCGCCGGTCGCCCACTGCTGGGCGACATCGAGCAGCAGGGTCGACTTGCCGACGCCGGGCTCGCCGGCCAGCAGCACCACCGCCCCGGGCACGAGGCCGCCGCCCAGCACCCGGTCGAGCTCGCTGACCCCGGTGGGCACGGCCCGGGCGGGCGCGGCGCTGATCGTGGCGATCGGCCGGGCCGGCTCGGACGGGATGCGGGAGCTGACCACCCGCCCGGAGACCACTGCACCGCTCACCGTGGACTCGATGACCGAACCCCATTCGCCGCACTCGGGGCAGCGACCCAGCCATTTCGGAGGCTGGTGACCGCACGCGTCGCAGACGAAGACGGGCTTGGCCGGCTTCGCGGCCGTACGGGAGGTGGTCACGCGGGCACGTTAGCGGGAGCCTCCGACGTTTCCGCGGCGATCACTCGCCCTCGTGCGCCTCGGCGGGCGCGGCCGGGGCGCGGGAGGCGGGCGAGAACGGGGTGCTCACCGGCGCCTTGACGGCGAGCGGCTGGGCGCCGTTGCTGAACTCGAAGACGAGATTCAGCGAGTTGCCGGGCTTCAGCGCGCTGGCCAGGCCGACCGCCTGGAGCTGCGGAGTGTCGCCGGGCTGGAACGACAGGAAACTCAGCGGCGGGATCGTCAGCCGCGCGGGCTGCGGCGCGGCACCGGCCGGAGCGCTCGCGCCGGGCACCGGGCTCGCGGCCGCGGGGCTCGCGGGCGCCGCCGGGCTGGCCGCTGCCGGGCTGGCCGGGAGCACGGTGGGCAGGTCCGACGCGGCCGCGGCCGGTGCGCCGCCGATCAGGCCGACCGCGCGGGCGTACACGATGCCCGCGGTCGGGTCCGCGTTCATCGGCGGTGCGCTGCTGACCACCACGGTCACCGGCTGCGGGGTCTGGTTGTACAGGTTGAGCTCCAGCGGGGCGTTGCCGCCGGCCTTGAAGCCCTCGGTCCCGTTGTACGTGACGGCGAGCCCGCGGATGAGCACGCTGCCGTTGGAGTTGTCCTGGTTGACCCCGTACACCCCGGGGTGCTTCAGCGACGTCTCGGCGACCTGACCGGCGCTGCACCCGGTGAGCGCCACGGCGGCCACCGTGACGGCACCCACGGTACGGGCGACACGGCGGGTTCCCAGCGAGCGCATCACAGTCCTCCAAGAAACGCGGGCTCCGACCAACCTGACGCCAGCCTAGAGGGCCGTGATCCGGGCCGTACGGCGACCCGTCCATTCACACCACCCGGTCACACCACCCGGCCGCTGACGATGAGCAGCGTCACGTCGCACAGGGCCACCACCATGATTGCCCGGAACATCGCCACCGGGCGGCCGCGCGCCCGGGTGCCCGCGTACCAGCCGAGCGGCAGGATCACCGCGGCCAGGACCGCCGCGGTCAGCCCGGCCCACGACGGCCGTCCGGGCGGCCCGAACACCAGCGTGAGCGTGGCGGCCAGCAGCAACGCGGCGGCGGCCAGCTGGGAACCGGTCGCGCCGAGCCGGTGCGGCAGCCCGCGCACCCCGGTCGCGGCGTCGTCGGCCAGGTCGGGCAGCACGTTCGCGAAGTGGGCGCCCGCACCGAGCAGGCTGCCCGCGGCGACCAGCCAGGCCGGGGGCCACGGATGCCCCGGCAACGCCAGCACCACGAACGCCGGCAACAGCCCGAACGCCACCAGGTACGGCACCACGGACAGCGGCGTGGACTTCAGCGGCCAGTCGTAGAGCAGCGCGAAGATCCCCACCAGTGTGATGCACACGGTCGCGGCCGCGCCGAACGGCAACCCCAGGACCGGCACCGCCAGCGAGGCGATCAGACCGGCCAGCCCGACCGTACGGCGGTCCACCGCGCCCGCCGCGACCGGCTTGTCCGTACGACCGGCCCGTCGGTCCCGGTCGGTGTCCAGCCAGTCGTTGACCCACCCCACGGAGAGCTGGGTGGCGCCCACGGCCGCGGCCACCCCCAGCAGTGACCAGCCCCGGTGTCCCACGCCGAGGGCCAGCAGCGTCATGGCGGCGGTCACCGCGCCGCCCGGTTCGGGGTGGGCGGCCCGGAGCAGGGGTGGCAGGCGAGACATGAATGCAGTGTGGTGGTTGAGCCATCGACATGCCACGCTCGATCGCATGCGGTCGATCGAGCGCAACGATCCCCGTCAATACGATGCCCTGGCGAGCGAGTGGTGGCGCCGGGGTGGCGACTTCGAGATCCTGCACTGGCTGGCCGAGGCCCGCGCGGCGCTGGTGCCGCCCGCGGCGCGGCCCGCCGCGGTGCTGCTCGACGCCGGGTGCGGTGGCGGGCTGCTCGCCCCGTACGTGCAAGGACTCGGCTATCGGCACGTCGGGGTGGACGTGCGCCGCGCCGGGCTGGCCCGGGCCGTGGCACACGGGGTCACCGGGGTGGCCGGTGACATCACGGCCCTGCCGCTGGCCACCGGCTGCGCGGACGTGGTCGTCGCCGGCGAGATTCTCGAACACGTGCCCGACCTGGGCGCGACCGTGGCGGAGTTGTGCCGGGTGCTGCGCCCCGGCGGGCTCGTGGTGCTGGACACGGTCAACGACACCGCGTTGGCCCGGTTCGTCACCGTCACCGCGGGTGAGTGGCTGGGCGTCGCCCCGCCGGGCCTGCACGATCCGGCGCTGTTCGTGGACCCGGGCGAGCTGACCGCTGAGTTCGCCCGCCACGGCGTAAGGCTGCTGGTTCGGGGGGCGCGGCCCACCGTGACCGGCCTTCTGCGCTGGCTGTTGCCGCGGGCGGCCCGCCTCCGCGACGCCTCGGTCGGCCGCACGGCCGACCGGGCGCAGTCCCGCGACAGCCCGGCGGCGCCTGGCGCTGAGGCGGCGTCCGGCCGGGAGGCGGCGTCCGGTTGGGAAGCGGTGCTCGGCCGGGATGCGGTGCGCGGCGTGACGCCGGAGCGTGGCCGGGATGCGGCGCTCGGGCGGATCGTGCCGACCTGGTCCACGGCCGTGCTCTATCAGGGGCGCGGAATCAAAGGGGGAGAACCGTGGTGATCGACGAGGCGAAGCGGTTGGCGCCGCGGTTCGCGGCGCGGGCCGCCGGACACGACCGGGACGGTTCGTTCCCGGCGGACGACTTCGCCGACCTGCGGCGGGCAGGCCTGTTCGGCCTGATGGTGCCGGCCCGGCTGGGCGGGGCCGGCGCGGGCTTCGCACAGTACGCGGCGGTCGCGTACGAGCTGGCCCGCGGCAACGGCGCCACCGCGTTGATCTTCAACATGCATGCCTCGGTGACCGGAGCGCTTGCGGGTGTCACCGACGAGCTGGCCGACGCCCTGGGCCTACCACCCGAAGCGCTGCGGGCCCGTGACGAGCACCTGGCGGCCGCCGCCCGCGGCAGCTGGTACGCGGTGGCGATGAGCGAACGCGGTGCCGGCTCCCGGCTGTCCCAGCTCAGCACCGCCTACACCCGGGTCGCCGACGGGTTCCGGATCACCGGGTCCAAGACGTTCTGCTCCGGGGCCGGGCACGCGGACGCGTACCTGATCGCGGCCCGCAGCAGCGCCGATCCGGACCAGGTCTCGCAGTTTCTGGTGCCCGCAGGCGCCGGGCTGACGGTCGAGCCGACCTGGGACGCCCTCGGCATGCGCGCCACCGGCTCGCACGACCTGCACGTCGACGTGACCGTACCGGCGGAGGCGCTGCTCGGCGGCGTGGAAGGGCTGGCGCTCGTGGTGGCCCAGCTCGCCCCGCACTGGATGGTGGCCAGCTACGCCGCTGTCTACGTCGGGGTGGCCCGGGCGGCCGTCGACGCCGCTGTGGCGCACGTGACGGAGCGCAAGCTCGGGCACCTCCCGGCCGTACGGGCCCGGATCGGCCGGGCCGACGCCGCCGTGGCCGCCGCCCACCTGGCCGTGCTGGAGGCGGCCCGCCGGGTCGACGAGGCCCCGGGTGACGCCGAGACCAACCGGTGGGTGTGGCGCGCCAAGCTCATCGCCGGCACGACGGCGGCCGAGGTGGCGGCGTCGATGCTGGAGGCGGCGGGCACCTCGGCGATGCGCCGCGGGCATCCCCTGGAACGGCTGTACCGGGATGCGCGCGCGGGCTCCCTGCAGCCGGCGACCTCGGACGTCTGCGCGGACTGGCTGGGCGTCGAAGCGATCGGGGGTGATCCGGACACCGACGGCACCGCACCACGATGGTGAACGACCGGCACGGCGGGTCAGCCTGGGGAGGCAGAGACACGTGAATCGGAGCGCAACGATCGCCGGGCTCGGGACGGCGCTACCGCCTGCCGCCGTGCAGGAGGAGCTGTGGGAGGGGTTCTTCGCGCAGCGCTACTCGGGCGGGCGCCGGGGTCTGGCGCAGCGGATCTTCGCCAACTCGGGTGTGCGTACCCGGCAGGCGGCGGTCAGCCCGCTGCTGGAGGACGTGTCGGCGTGGTCGACCGAGCGTCGGATGCGCCGCTACCAGGTCGAGGCCGTCCCGCTGGGCAAGGAGGCGGTCGGCCGGGCCCTGACCGATGCCGGGGTGGCCGCCGACGAGCTGGGCCTGTTCGCGGTCTGCTCCTGCACCGGGTACGCGACTCCCGGCCTGGACATCCTGCTGGCCCGGGACACGGGCATGTCGCCGCACGTCCAGCGCCTGTTCGTCGGTCACATGGGCTGCTATGCGGCGCTGCCGGGCCTGGGCTCGGTCGCCGACTTCGTGGTGGCCCGGGGACGGCCCGGGCTGCTGCTCTGCGCCGAACTGACGAGCCTGCACATTCAGCCCCCCGGCACCCGGGCGGACGTGCAGCAGATCGTCTCGCACGCGCTTTTCTCGGACGCGGCGGCCGCCGTCGTGCTCACCCCGGGTGACGGGCTCCCCGGGTACGCGGTGACCGAGGTGGCCGCCGTGACGGATGCCGCCACCGCCGACCACATGACCTGGGACGTCACCGACCTGGGCTTTCGCATGGGCCTGTCGCCGCGCGTGCCGCAGGTGCTGGCGCTGCACGTCCGGGGCCTGGTCGACGACGTGCTGGCCCGGCACGGGCTCACGGTCGGCGACGTGACCGGCTGGGCGGTGCACCCGGGTGGCCCCAAGATCCTGGACGTGGTGCAGGAGCGGCTGGGTCTGATCGATGCCGACCTGGCCGCGTCGCGCGACGTGCTGGCCGGCTACGGCAACTGCTCGTCGCCGACGGTCTTGCTGGTGCTGGACGCGCTGCGCCGCCGGGTGGACCCGCCCGCCCGGGTGGTGATGCTGGCGTTCGGGCCGGGCCTGACCCTGTACGTGGCGCTGCTGGAGCGGCATACAGTCGGCCGATGACCGAACGCGCGGGCCGCCCCGACGGCATGTGCCGGCGGGCGCCATGACCGGTGAGCGGGCTCGCGGCCTGCAGCTTTACGCAATCGCCGCGGTGCTGCTCGCCGCGGGCGCGGCGTGGTGGGTCCGTGCGGCCCCGGGCACCGGCGAGGACCCGCGGGTGCCCCGTTGGAAGGACGCCGCGGTGCGGCGCGTGCCGGATGCGACACCGCAGGTCCTGGCGGACATGGTGGTGCTCACCCGGGGCGCGAGCGCCCAGCGGGAGACCGACGTGCCGGGTGGCACGTTCACGCTGACGATGGTGTGTGCCGGGGAGGGCCGGGTGCGGGTACGGCTCAGCTCCACCGGCAACGACTCGGGTCGCGCCGTGCCGTGTGCGGACCGCCCCGATCCGGTGGAGCTCACCGTGGGGGTGGCGCACGAGTTCTTCCTGTCGATGACGGCGGAGACGGACGGCTCGGCGGTGTTCCGCTGGCGGTTGACCCGGTCGGGCGGTTTCTGAGAGCCGGTCGGCCGGGCGTCAGAGCCGGGTCAGCTCGGCCCGGAAGTCCTCGACGGTGAAGGCGCGCTCCACCTTCCGGACAATCTTTCCCAGGTTGTCGACCAGCACGGCCGCGGCGGTGCCGTCGGGTGCCGCCAACGCCAGGCTCGTACGCAACTCGCCGGTCGGGTCGCGGAGTTCACGCACCGTGGTGGCGACCGCGGGTGTCGCTGCGCCGCCTGCCGGGGCGGCGGTGGTGGCCTCCGTACCCGTGGTGACCGCGAGGACCGGCAGATCGGGCCGGACCGCGGCGGTGTCGGCGATCAGTTTCGTGCAGTCGCATCCGTCCGTGAGCAGGACGACCGCGGGCAGCCGCCCGCGCAGCGGGACGGCGCTGCCGTCCTTGCCGATCAGCTCCAGCGCCGGCAGCGCGTCGCCCTCGCCGGTGCCCGCCCCCGGGCTGGTGGTGGTGCCCGCGGTGCGCTGGGTGGCGGGTGCCCGGCCCGGCCCGGGCCAGGCCGAGGCGAACAGGCTGGCGACCGAGACCAGCACCGCCAGCGAGATGATCAGTACGGGCGCGCGCAGCCCGGCGATCGCGAGGCGGCGCATCCCGCGCACCGCGGGACGGGCCGTGAAGCGTTGCCAGGGCGTGCGGGGCAGGGCCAGGTGGAGCTCGGCCTGGATCGCCGCGACCTCGTCGGCGAGCTCCGACAGGTCGTCGGGGACGACGACGGGGCCCCACTCCGCGGGCAGGTCGGGGAGGCCCTCCGGGGAGGCGCCATCGGGTGGCCATTCGTTGCCGTTGTCGCTGAAGCTGCCCACAACTCACCCTCCCCCCTTGCCGACCAGTGCCGCATCGATCGGGGATCTGTGTTCAGCCTGCCGTACCGGAGGCGGGACCGCCAGTAGCGGGCGGTTCCGGACCCGAGCGATAAGCTTGACCTCACAAAGGCGCCAGATCCGAAATATACGACTCGCTGACTTGTGTGGTTACGGTGTAGTCACTCTCTGTGAGAGCGGCACTTCATCGGGCTCATGTCAAGCGGGAGAAAGACCTCTCACAGGCCCTCTGAGCTGCACTAACAGTCACGGCTGGGGTGGGACATCGCTGCCTGAGCGTGTTACCCTAGACACAGCGAAAGGGGTTTCGAACCTATGGTTTTCAGTGTCGGCGAGACCGTTGTTTACCCCCACCACGGGGCCGCACTCATCGAGGCAATCGAGACTAGAACTATCAAGGGCGTGGAGAAGCAGTACCTCGTCCTTCGGGTCGCCCAGGGCGACTTGACGGTCCGTGTGCCCGCTGAGAACGCCGAGATCGTCGGCGTGCGCGAAGTGGTCGGCGAGGAAGGCCTGGGCAAGGTCTTCGACGTCCTCCGCGCACCGCACACCGAGGAGCCGACCAACTGGTCGCGGCGTTACAAGGCCAATCTCGAGAAGCTTGCCTCCGGTAACCCGCTGAAGGTTGCCGAGGTCGTTCGTGACCTCTGGCGCCGTGAGCGCGAGCGTGGTCTCTCGGCAGGAGAGAAGCGCATGCTCGCCAAGGCCCGCGACATCCTCGTCGGCGAGGTGGCCCTCGCCGAGAAGAGCACCAAGGACGAGGCCGAGGTGCTCCTCGACAAGGTTCTCACCGAGGCCTGACGTTCCACCCGCGATCGCACCATCCCTCACCTGGACCGCGACGTGACCGCGCAGCTCAATCCGCACGGTGACGTCGCGGTCCTGGTTCCTGCGGCCGGCTCCGGCGTACGGCTGGGGCCGGGCGTGCCCAAGGCCCTGCGCATGCTCGCCGGTGAGCCGTTGCTCGTTCACGCGATCCGCCGCGTCGCCGCCGCTGCCTCGGTGCGTCTGATCGTCGTGGCCGCTCCAGCCGCGGAGATCGACGCGGTCCGTGCGCTGCTCGCCCCCGTCGCCCCGGTCGTCGTGGTCGCGGGGGGCGCCGAGCGGCAACAGTCTGTGGCGGCGGCCCTGGCAGCCGTACCGGACGATGTCGACATCGTGCTGGTCCATGACGCGGCGCGGGCTCTCACCCCGCCCGAACTGGTCGAGTCCGTGGCAGCGGCGGTTCGCGGCGGACTGCCCGCGGCGATCCCGGTACTGCCCGTGGTCGACACGGTCAAGGAGGTCGGGCCGGACGACCGGGTTCTCGGCACGGTCGACCGGACGGTGTTGCGCAGCGTCCAGACCCCCCAGGGCTTCCGGCACGACGTGCTGGCGACCGCGCATGCCACCGCCAGCGACCCGTTGACGGACGACGCGGGCCTGGTCGAGAAAGCCGGGATCGTGGTGACCTGCGTGCCCGGCTCCGAGTTCGCCCTCAAGATCACTCGCCCGCTCGACCTCGTCCTGGCCGAGGCGCTGCTCGGCGTACGCTGACTGCCATGATCGTTCCGCGGGTCGGTATCGGCACCGACGTGCACGCGTTCGACCCGGAGCAGCCGTGCTGGGTCGCCGGCCTGCACTGGCCCGGTGAGCCCGGCCTGGCCGGGCACAGCGACGGGGACGTCGCCGCGCACGCCGCCTGCGACGCCATGTTCAGCGCCGCCGGCCTGGGCGACCTCGGCAGCAACTTCGGCACCGACCGGCCCGAGTGGGCGGGGGCGTCCGGCGTCACACTGCTGGCCGAGGCAGCGCGCCGGGTGCGCGCCGAGGGCCTCGTTGTGGCCAACCTGTCCATCCAGGTCATCGGTAACCGGCCCAAGATCGGAACGCGGCGCGCGGAAGCCCAAAAGGTGCTCGGCGACGCGGCCGGTGGGCCGGTGTCGGTCTCCGGTACGACGACGGACGGACTGGGCCTCACCGGTCGCGGCGAAGGGCTCGCGGCGATCGCGGTGGCATTGCTGCGCGACGCGGATCCGGCACCCGCCGGGTGACGCAGACGGCAGCCACCGCCGTACCCGCCGGATGTAGCAGGCGGGCCACGGCCATCCCCACCTGCTACGCGGCCCGAGTTCAGGGCGCCTCCGTGCAAGCAAAAACGGCGATCCGGGCGCGGTTGATGCGGATCATGGGCCGCTGATTTTAGGGGCCGCGCATTTCTGGTGAGTGCCTCATAAGCTGGCGTCGTGTCCAGCGATGCCGCGTCGGTTCCGTTCGAGCCGGAGACCACCCCCGAGGAGTACCGGCAACGGTCGCTGCTGTTGGCCGATCTGGGCCGCTACGACGAGGCGGCCGGGGAACTGGCCGCCGCTCTCGCCGCCGCACCTGCCGACCCCGCGCTGCTGGCCACGCTTGCCCGGGTCCACCTCGTGGCGGAGCAGCCCGTCGAGGCGCTCGTCGCCGCCGAGCAGGCCGTCGCGGCCGGGCCGGACCGGGTGGACGGGCTGGTCGCCCGCGGGATGGCGCTGGTCGACAACCGCCGGTTCGCCGAGGCCGCCCAGGTGGCCGGGGCGATCCTCGGCCGCTGGCCGGCCGACCCGTACGCGCAGCGCACCGGCGCGGCGCTGCTCAGTGAGGCGCGCAACGGCCAGGAAGCGCTCAACGCCGCGTGGCACGGCGTGCGGATCGCGCCCGCCGACGGCGAGGCGCACCTCGTGCTCGCGGTCGTGGCCGCCCGGTTGCGCCTGTTCGATCTGGCGCAGCGGGCGTACGCGGAGGCGCTGGACCTGGACGAGGCGCTCGGCGAAGCTCAGCGGGAGGTCGGCATCGTCCGGCTGGAGCGCCGCCGGTGGGCCCGCGCCCTGGAGGAACTCGCGGACGAGGCCGCGCTGGCCCAGCCGCCTGCACCCGACACGGCGGACGCCGCACTCGCGGCGCCCGCGGCCCCGCAACTCCCGGCCGTGGTCCGCCCGGCCGGTCCGGTGCTCGACCCGGGACCGGACTCCGCCGCGGCGGTCCGCCAGGCCGTGCTGTACGGCGCGAACGCCGTCCTGGTCGCCGGATTGCTCACCGGCCTCATGCGGTTGGCCAGCCCCGGCGCGTCCCGGGTCTGGGCCGGGGTGATCGGTGTGCTGATCCTGGTCGCGGTCACGGTTTGGCTGACCCGGCGGCTCACCGAGCCGCTGGGTGCGGCGCTGCGCCGCGTGCGGGCCGGGGATCAACCGCTCGCGGCGGCGGCGTACCTGGCCGGGGCGGCCCCGTTGCTGGTCGTCCTGCACGCCGCGTTGGGCGGCGTGGTCACGCTGGTGGCCGCCATGATCACCGCTGCGCTGGCTGAGTTGTTCGTCCTCGCCCGGCGCTGAACCGCCGCACCGCGTCACGGGTCCCGTCCGCCTCGCGCGGTGCTGGGGCGCCCACCCAGCGTCACAGCGTGACGGGTACCTCCGCGGGTGCGGCGGCGCCGCGGATCGCGGTGCGTACGGCGTGCTCGACCGGTCCCGGCGTCGGGCCGCCGGTCAGCGCGTCCAGCGCCAGCAGTGCGGCGCCCGCGACCGGCGGGTCGGTCACCACGCTTACCTCGGCCCGGGGAGCCTCGGCGCGGGCACCCGCCACGATGCGCTCGTGCAGAACGGGGTGCCGCGCGCGCAGGACACCGCCGCCCAGCACGAGCGCGTGCGGGGCCGCGATCAGCCCGAGGCGGCCCGCGGCCACCCGGTGCTGGGCGAGGATCTCGTCGGCCTGCCGCTGGACCAGCCGTACGGCCACGGGGTCGCCCACGGCGGCGATCTCGAACAGCAGCGGGGTCAGCTCGTACACGGCATGGCGGGGCAGTTCGCCCAGGTGCAGCGCGATGCTGACCTGCTCCACGGTGCGCCGCCCGAAGTGCCGGGCCACGGCGTCGCTGAGTCTGGTCGGTTCGCCGCGGCCGTCCTCGCCGCGGGCGGCGTACCGCAGGGTGTGCTCGGCGAGGTCGTGGCCGCCGCCCCAGTCGCCGGAGATGGGGCCCAGCGACGGGAAGCGGGCGGTACGGCCGTCGGCGGCCCGGCCCACGCAGTTGTTGCCCGCCCCGCACACCACCGCCACCGCGTCCGGCATGGCGGTGCCGGCCCGCAGCAGCGCGAAGCAGTCGTTGTCGACGACGTACCGGCGGGCCCAGTCGCGTTCCGCGACCGCGGCGTGCAGCCCGTCCACCTCGACCGGCAGGTCCGCCCCGGCCAGGTAGACGGCCGCCAGGTCGACCGGGGTCGCGGCGGGCACTCCGGCCCGGACACGTGCCGTCGCGATCAGGGAGTCGAGTACGCGTACCGCGCCGGGCAGGCCGAGCGCGTGCGGGGAGGACGTGCCGCCGCGGGCGTGGCCGAGCACCCGCCCGTCGGCGGTGCCCAGCACGACGTCGGTCTTGGAGTTGCCGCCGTCGACGGCGAGGAACAGGGTCATCGGGCCCAGGCCAGGTGCTCGCCGCCGGCGGCGATGAGCTTGCCGGTCAGCGCGTCCGCGTACTCGTGCTGGCCGACCAGGGGGTGCGCGAGCAGGGCCCGGTACACCCGTTCACGGCCGCCGCGCAGCGCCGCGTCCAGCGCCAGTTCCTCGTACCCGGAGACGTGGGCGATGAGCCCGGCCTGGTCGGGCGCGACCGGCCGGACCGGCAACGGCGCCGGGCCGCCCGGGCCGACCCGGGCCGAGACCTCGACGACCGCGTTGGCAGGCAGGAACGGCAGGGTGCCGTCGTTGCGGACGTTCACCGAGTGCACCCCACCGGGGTCCAAGCCGTGCAGGGCCGCGATGAGGCCGACCGCGGCCTCGGAGTAGTACGCGCCGCCGCGCTCGCCGAGCAGCGCGGGCTTCGCGGTCAGCGCCGGATCCCGGTACATCTCCAGCAGTTCCGCCTCGATCCGCGCGACCTGCGCGCCGCGGGTGGGTGCACCGCGCTCGGCGCGCACGACGCGGTCGTGGCCGTAGTAGTACGAGAGGTAGTACGACGGTACGCAGTCCAGCGCGGCCAGCACCGGTTCGTCGATCTCCACCTCGGCGGCCAGTTCGGCGCGGTACGCGGCGAGCAGCTCGGGCAGCCGGTCGACCCCGTCGACGTACGCGGCGCGTTCCCACGTCAGGTGGTTGAGGCCGACGTGGTCGAGCACCACGGCCGCGGGGTCGACGCCCAGGTATCCGGCGAAGCGGCGCTGGAAGCCGATCGCCACGTTGCACAGGCCGACCGCGCGGTGACCCGCGTCGAGCAGCGCCCGCGTGACGATGCCGACGGGGTTGGTGAAGTCGACGATCCAGGCACCCGGGCGGGCCCGCTTGCGTACGCGCTCGGCGACGTCGAGCACGACCGGCACCGTACGCAACGCTTTCGCGAGCCCGCCCGCCCCCGTGGTCTCCTGCCCGACGCAGCCGCAGTCGAGCGGGAACGTCTCGTCGCTGATCCTTGCGGACTGCCCGCCGACCCGCAGCTGGATCAGCGCCACGTCGGCGTCGGTGACCCCGGCGTCCAGGTCGGTCGTCCAGGTCACCTTGCCGGGGTGGCCGTACGCGGCCAAGATGCGTGCCGCGAACCCCCCGACGATCTCCAGCCGGTCCGCGGCCGGGTCGATCAGCACCAGCTCGTCGACCTGGAGGCCGGAGTCGCGCAGCCGGGCGAACCCGTCCACCAGTTCCGGCGTGTACGTCGATCCGCCGCCGACGACAGCGATCCTCATCCTTTGACTCCCGTGAGCGTGACGCCCTGCACGAACGCGCGCTGGGCGAAGAAGAACACGACGACTATCGGCGCCATGGTCAGCACGGTGGCCGCGATGACCAGGTTCCAGTCGACGTGGTGGACACTGTGGAACGAAGCGAGCCCGAGCGACAGCGTCCACGCCTGCTCGTTCTCGCTGGTGTAGAGCAGCGGGCCGTAGTAGTCGTTCCAGCAGTAGAAGAACTGGAACAGCCCGGCGGCCGCGATGCCGGGGCGGGCCATCGGCAGCACGACCCGGATCAGCGTGCCCCATTCGCCGCAGCCGTCGACCTTCGCCGCGTCCAGGTACTCGTCCGGGATGGTCAGCAGGAACTGGCGCAGCAGGAAGATGGCGAACGCGTCGCCGAACAGCATCGGCAGGATCAGCGGCCACAGCGAGCCGGTGAGGCCGTACCGGGCCCACATCAGGTAGAGCGGGACGGTCACCACCTGCGGGGGCAGCATCATTACGCAGATGATGACCAGGAACAACGCGTTGCGGCCGCGGAAGCGCAGCTTGGCCAGGGCGTACGCGGCGGGGACGCTGGACAGCAGCATCAGTACGGTCGCGGTGACCGCGTACAGCAGCGTGTTGAGCAGGTAGCGCGGCAGCGGGGTGACCTGGAAGACCCGCACGTAGTTCTCGGGGTGCCAGGAGTTGGGCCAGTAGTCGCTGGTCAGGGCCTGGTTGCTGGTCATCAGTGAGATCAGCACGAGGTAGACCACCGGGGTGAGGAACATGATGGCCAGCGCGATGGCGACGCTGTGCCGGGCGATCCACACCAGCCGGTCCTGCCGCTTGGCCCGCCGCACGGCAGGCGGGGTGTCTGTCGGCGCGGGCGGCGCGTCGAGCACCGCGGTCATGGTGCCGCCTTCGTTGCCTGCGATGCGGTCGCTCACGATGTCTCCTCCCCGGAGAACGCCTTGGCGCGGCGCAGCAGGATGACCGTCACCGCGAACGCCACGGCGAACAGCGCGACCGCCAGCGCGTTGGCGTAGCCGAGCGCGTTGTAGCGGAACCCGACCGTGTACAGCCACAGCGGGTACGTGAACGTGGAACCCTCCGGGAAGCCGAACGACTGCGAGATCCCGGCACCCGTGGTGGCCTGCCCGCTGGCGATCGAGCCCGCCACCGCGGCCTGGTCGAAGTACTGCAGCGTGTAGATGACCCCGGTCACCGCGGCGAACAGGATCACCGGGCGGATCGTCGGAATGGTGACGTACCGGAAGCGGTGCCAGGCGTTCGCGCCGTCCAGCGCGGCGGCCTCGTACAGGCTGGTGGGCACGCCCAGCACCCCGGCCAGGAAAATGACCATCAGGTCGCCGATGCCCCACAGGCCGAGCAGCACCAGCGACGGCTTCGCCCATTCCGGCGAGTTGAACCACAGCGGCCCGTCGATGCCCAGGTGCGCCAGGGCGGTGTTGACCGGCCCGGTGCCCGGTTTGAGCAGGTAGACGAACGCGATCGTGGCCGCCACCGGCGGCGCCAGCGCGGGCAGGAAGAAGACCGTGCGGAAGAACCCGGCGCCGCGTTTGAGCTGGGTGAGCAGCACCGCCAGGCCGATCGCGCTGATGATGCGTACGGGGACGAAGACCGCCACCATCCACAGCGTGTTGCGGACGGCCTGGAGCAGGAACGGGTCGTCGGCCATCCGCCGGTAGTTGTCCAGCCCGACCCACTGCGGCACGGACAGCAGGTCGAACTTGGTGAACGAGAAGTACACCGCGGACACCAGCGGATATCCGAAGAACAGCACGATGCCGATCAGGGCCGGGGCGAGGAACGACAGCGTGGTGGCGTGCTGCCGGGCCCGGACCGCCAGGGGTTTCGCGCTCATCGTCAGCCGCCCAGCGTCATGACGCTGTTGACCTGCTTGTCCGCCTCGGCCAGCCCGGCGTTCAGGTCGGCCACCTTGCCCGCCTGCCAGCTGGTCACGAACGTGCCGAAGGTCTCCTGGTACGCGGGCCCGGACGCGGACGGCGGGGTGGTGGACGAGTTCGGGTTGGCGAAGATGTCCAGGAACGTCTTGAACGCGGGATCCATCTGCAGCGCCGGATCGGCCGCGGCAGCGGTCGTGGTGGGGATGTTGCGCAGCGAGTTGGCCAGCTTGACGATCGTCTTGTCGTTGGTCGTCAGGTACTTGATGAGTTCCCAGGCCGCCTCGGGGTTCTTGGCGTTCTTGGCGATGCCGAGGATGTTGCCGGTGACGTATCCGGCGCCGTACCGGGCGGGGTCGGTGGTCGGCAGCGGGGCCACCCCGTAGCTGAGCTTCGGGGCCTGGTCCTTGAGGAAGGCGAGCCGGTACTCGGCGTCGATGTTGATCGCCACCTGACCCTTCTGGAACGCGTTGTCCGCGCTGAACTCGTCGCCCAGGCCGGCCCGGAACTTCTGCAGGTTGTCGTAGCCGTACCAGTCCACGAGGCTCTTCTGCCAGGCGAGCAGCGTTTTCCAGGCCGGGTCGGCGCCGATCGCGGACTTGCCGTCGGCGGTCAGCCACTTGGCGCCGACCGCGGGGGCGAGGTGCGCGGCGGCGTTCTCGTAGAAGTCGAACAGGGGCAGGAAACCGACCTGTTTCAGTGAGCCGTCGGGGTTGCGTACGGTCAGCTTCTTGGCGTCCTCGCTCAGTTCGTCGAGGGTCTTCGGGGGCCTCGTGATGCCTGCCTTGGCGAACAGGTCCTTGTTGTAGAACAGCCCGTACGCGTCCGCGAGGAACGGCATCGCGCACCGCTTCCCGCCGTACTCGGTGTACTGCCGGGTGGTGGGGTTCAGCCCGGACAGGTCCACGTTGTCCCGCTTGAGGTACGGGGTGAGGTCGACCCAGGCACCGGAGGCGCAGAACTTGCCCACGATGTCGGTGGAGTACGACAGGCCGATGTCGGGTCCGTTGCCCGCGCCGATGGCCTGGGTGACCTTCGAGTCGTCCTGGCCGGACTTCACGGTCACCTTGATTTTCGGGTGGCCGGCCTCGAAGTCCTTGACGACCGCGTCGATCGCGGCGGCCTCCCGTTCGGTGAAGAAGTGCCACAGCTCGACGGTGCCGGACACCTCCGTGCCGGGGTCGGCGATCTTGTTCTCGGGAGGTGCGGGGGTGCACCCCGCGGTCAGTGTCACGGCGGCTGTCAGGGCAAAAAGGGCGCGCGGTATCCGGGTGTTCATGAGGGGGGTCCTTCCCGGGTTTTCCTTGAGGGGTTGGGGATCAGTTGTCGCGGATGGACGCGATGAGCGCTTCGCGCACGGCGGCCAGGCCGGCGTCCAGCGCGCCGAGCAGCACCGCGTCGTCGTCGATGGTGGTGACCGCGACCGTGCTCTCCAGCGGCGCGGCCCGGTGCAGGGCGCTCTCGACCGCGGCCAGCAGCGTCCGGCCGCCGGCCTGCGCGACCGGGCCGGCGAGCACCACGAGGCTGGGGTCGAGGACCGCGATGACCGCGGCCAGGCCGACCGCGATGCGGTCGGCGAGCCGGGGCAGGAATTCGCCCGCGGCCTCCGGGTCGGCGGCGGCGGCGCGGACCACCTCGGGCGGGGTACGCCCCGGCACGCCGTGATCCTGGGCCAGGGCGAGCACGGCCGCGCCGCCGACCAGGTCCTGCAGGTCCACTTTGCGGTGCGTGGAGTCCGGGGCGTACAGCGGCATGTAGCCGATCTCGCCCGCGCCCCCGCGGGCGCCGCGCATCAGGGTGCCCGCGATGTCGATGGCCAGGCCGAGCCCTTCGAGCCCGAGCCAGAGCAGGGCGAAGCCGTCGGACTCGCCGGCCACGCCGCGGCGGCGTTCCGCGATCGCGGCGAGGTTCACGTCGTTGTCGACGCCCACGTGGGTGCCCAGCGCCGCGGCGATCTCCGGCACCAGCCCGGTGCGCCCGAGGCCGGGCACGTCGACGTGCCGGATGGTGTGGGCCCGGCTGTCGTACGAGCCGGCGACGCCGAGCTGCACGTGGCGGATGTGCTCGGGTGGCACCCCGCTGTCGCGGCCCAGCGTGGACACCGCGTCGAGCACGGCGGACTTCGGGTCGGTGCGCAGGAAGTCGACGCGCAGTTCGGTCCGGGAGCGGATGACGCCGGTCAGGTCGCACAGCGCGGCGGCCACGGACGGGGCGTCGCTGGGACCGATGTCGCGGATGGACACCGCTGCCGCGTACGCCGCGTCGGGGTTGACCGCGTACAGCTCCGCGTTGGGTCCGGGGCGCCCGCTGTTGTGCCCGACGACGGTGACCAGACCGGACTCGGTGAGCCGGCGCAGCACCTCGGAGATGGTCGGCGTGCTGAGTTTGGTGAGTTTCCGCAGGTCGGAGCGGGTCAGGGTGCCGGGTTCGAGCAGGTGGGCCAGGGCCGCGCTCTCGTTCATGGCGCGGAGCAGCTTGGACGAACCGGCGAGACGCGACACGGTGGCCCCCACCTGATAGGCAAACTGGCTAACAATTAGCTCGGACGGTAGGCCGGGGCCGGCGCGACTGTCAAGGTCCTGATCGATGAACGAATCGTCCTGAACCGCCCATCGGGCTGTCAATCGCCGAGGAATCATAAAACTCTCTTACGATTATTGATTAACATCTTTAACTGTCGTAGCGTCACCACCCATCGCCGGCGGCGGCGCAACCCCACCGCCCGTCGCCGGTGCCGATCCTGCGCGTCCATCCCTCACCCCCAAGGAGCGCAATGACCACCCCCATCCACCGCCGTCGCACCGCGGCGTACGTCGCCGCCGGCCTGCTCGTCCCCGGTGCCGCCCTCGCGTACGGCCTGCTGCCCGCGGACGCCGCGACCGCGCCCGCCGCCCGGCCCGCCGCCGGTCATGTGGTCGCCGTCGACCCGGCCGTGGCCCGTCCGGTAGCGGCGGCGCGGAAGAACCTCGACGATCCGGCGAAGAAGGAGGTCGCGATGCAGATCGTCTCGGCCGCCGAGAACTCGTCCCTCGACTGGCGGGCCCAGTTCCCGTACATCGAGGACATCGACGACGGGCGCGGCTACACCGCCGGCATCATCGGCTTCTGCTCCGGCACGGGCGACATGCTGGAACTCGTCGAGGCGTACACCAATACCAAGCCGTCGAACGTCCTGGCCAAGTACCTGCCCGCGCTGCGCAAGGTGAACGGCACCGACTCGCACGCCGGGCTCGACCCGAACTTCCCCAAGGATTGGCGCGCCGCCGCCAAGGACCCCGTGTTCCAGGCCGCCCAGGAGGCCGAGCGTGACCGGGTGTACTTCAACCCGGCCGTGTCCCGCGGCAAGTCCGACGGGGTACGCGCGCTCGGGCAGTTCGCGTACTACGACGCGGCCGTCATGCACGGTCCCGACGGCATGGCGGCGATCCGCAGCCGCGCCCTGCGTAAGGCGAAGCCGCCCGCCCAGGGCGGCAACGAGACCACGTGGCTCAATGCCTTCCTGGACGAGCGGGTCGCCGAGATGAAGAAGGAGGAGGCGCACTCGGACACGTCACGCGTCGACACCGCCCAGCGCGTCTTCCTGCGCAACGGCAACCTCGACCTGGACACCCCGCTCGACTTCGCCGTGTACGGCGACCACTACCACATCGGCTAGACCGGTTCGGGCGGGCGGGACGTTCGCGCCGACCGCCCGCCCGACCCGCTGTGAAAGTCACATGACGGACGGTGTTGTCCGCTTCTCGAAACGTCCATTAGGTTCATTATTCGTGTCAACGCTGGTGCCGCCGCTCTTTGCGGGACTCGTCGATGACGCCGTCCTGCTGCCGCCGAACGACACCGACGCCGGCGCCGCGGCGGCGGCGTACCGCGCGCACGCCGCCGCGTGGTATGCGCCGCTGCTCGGCTCCCTGCTCGTACCGTCGTCGCTCGCCCGTCGGACCCCACCCGTCGGTGACCTGGCGGTCGGCGTCGTCTGCGACTCCGCGATCGACGGCCTGGGGGCCGCGATCGCCGGGCTGCGCGACGCCGGGGCCGTGGTGTGCCAGGTCGAGGCGGCGGTCGCCCGCCGCGGCGAGGACCCGCAGCCCGGCCTGCGCGAGCTGCGCGCGCTCGCCACCGCACAACCCGATCTCGATGTGTACGCCGAGATCCCGCTCAGCTGGGGCCTGCTCGCCGCGCTCGACACGGTCGCCGAGGGTCGTAGCAGCGGGCAGCGGATCGGCGCGAAGTTCCGCGTGGGCGGCCTCGCCGCCGAGCTGTTCCCCACCCCGGTCGAGCTGGCCGCGGTGATCTGCGCCTGCCGCGACCGTGACCTGCCGTTCAAGCTGGCGGTCGGGCAGCGTCACGCGTTGCGGCACACCGACCCCGAGACCGGATTCACCCACCACGGCTTCCTCAACGTGCTCGTCGGCTGCATCACCGCGGTCGACGGGGCCGAGGTCGCCGAGGTCGCCGAGGTGCTCGCCGCGACCCACCCGGTGCCGCTCATGGAGCCTGCCCGCGTCCGCCGGGACGGACCGCGCCCGCTGCTGGCCGGCTTCGGTGCCCGCGACATCCGCGACCCGCTCACCGAACTCATCCGGGTGGGCATGATCAACGGGGGATTCGAGTGAGCCGGAGGCTCATCGGGTAATCGCTGTCCGGAACTGCTACCCACCCGTACGGTGTATCCGGGAGGTCACGCTATGTCGACGGTCGCGGTCACTCGATTGGTCGAGGCGCCGGTCAGTGAAGTCTGGCGGGTCTTCACGGATCTGTCCCGCCGGGCGGAATGGTTGTCCACGGTTCACCGGGTCGAGCCACTTACGCGTGGCGACTTCGGGACCGGCACCGCCTGGCGCGAGGCCCGCACCATGGCCGACGGCACCGAAATCACCGAGGAGTTCCGGGTCCGCGAGTGCGCGGCCCCCGAGCAGTTCGTCGTCGAATCGCCCGGGATCGGCGCGGACTACCGCATGACGTACGCGTTCGCGCCCGTGGAGTCGGGCCGGCACTCCGGCGGCACCATGGTCGCGGCGGTCCAGGACGGCACTCCGACCGAGCCCCGGGGGCGCCTGCTCGCGCTGGTCTTCGGCGGGCTGGCTGCCCGTACGGTCGAGGGCGCGCTGCGCCAGGACCTGGACGACCTGGCCCACGCCGCCGCGCACTCCTCCACCGAAGCCGCCTGACCGCACGGGCGTACGTCAGTCGACGCTGCCGCGGGGCACGATCCAGCCCTGAGGCTGGCCGGTGACTGCGGCGATGTGCTCGAAGTCGGCGTCGTAATGCAGGATGACGGCGCCGTGGTGCTCGGCGATCGCTGCGGTGAGCAGGTCGATGACCCCGGCAGCGCGATGGTGGCCGCGGGCGGCCATGCGGATCTGGACCTCCCGGGCCCGCTGGGCGATGGCCTCGCTGATCGGCAAGAGCACGTACAGGTCGCGCCGGCGCTCCGCGATGATGCGCACCGCGGTGGCGTCTCGCCCGGAGTAGCCCGCCTCCAGATCGACGGTGACGCATGTCGCCGCGGCGCGGTCCGCGATGAGCCCGGCGATGACCGTACGGACCTGCACGTTGTTGGTCCGGGCCTGCGCCGATGTGTCGATCAGGTAGAGCTGGCCCGGACCCACCGGAATGGTCACCGACGAGCCTGCCGCATGACCTCCGGGTCGGTGATGTCGGCGCCGACACCCAGTGCGTGCGGATCATTGAGAAGCAGTTCGATGCGCAGACGCCGGTTGGCCACGAAGTCGAGGGCCGCGTTGACGGTGTCCTTCTTGGTCGTCGTGCCCAGCTCCTTCGCGGCCCGGGCGAGTGCCTCGTCGTCCAGGTCGATCATCGTCTTCATATATTCGACAGTACAGTCGCATATATATCCTCGGCAACATGATGGGTGGCCCGATCGGGCGCCGGCGCCGATCGCTGGGCCGTCAGGTGCGGTCGAGGCCGTACGCGGCGAACGACTGGCGGTTGCCGTGCCAGGCCCGCCGCGGAGCGGCATCCTCCAGCGCGGCCAGATCGGCCGGGGACAGCTGCACGGCGGCGGCACCCGCGTTCTCCGCGACCCTTCCGGGGTTGCGTGAGCCGGGAATGGGCACCACGTCCGGGCCCTGTGCGAGCAACCAGGCGAGCGCCAGCTGGCCGGTCGCGACCCCGTGCTGGTCGGCGAGCTTTTCGAGGACCTGCACCATCGCGAGGTTCCGGGCCAGGTTGTCGCCGGCGAAGCGGGGATCCGAGGCGCGGAAGTCGCCCTCGGGGAACGGCCCTTCCGGCAGCGCACCGGTCAGCAGGCCCCGGCCGAGCGGGCTGTAGGGCACCAGCCCGATGTCGAGCCGGCGGGCGGTGGGCACCACGTCGTCCTCGGGCTCGCGCCACGCCAGGGACCACTCGAACTGCACCGCGGCGATCGGGTGGACGGCCGCGGCCTGCTCCAGCTGGGTCGGGTTCACCTCGGAGACGCCGAGGTGGCGCACCTTGCCGGCGGTGACCAGCTCGGCCATGGCGCCGATGGTGTCCGCGATCGGCACCTCGGGGTCCACCCGGTGCAGGTAGTACAGGTCGATGACGTCGGTGCCGAGTCGTTCGAGGGAGGCTTCGCAGTAGGCGCGGACGTGCTCGGGGCGGCCGTCGAGGTGGACGCCGTCCGGGCCGCGGACGATGCCGAACTTCGTGGCGAGGACGACCTCGTCGCGGCGCCCGGCGAGAGCCCGGCCGACGAGCGTTTCGTTGTGGCCGCGCCCGTAGCTCATCGCAGTGTCGATCATGGTGACACCGAGGTCTAGGGCGGCGCGGATGGCGGCCAGGGACTGCTCGTCGTCGGCCGCCCCGTACGCCTGGGAGAAGCCCATGCAGCCGAGGCCGATCGCCGAGGAGACTGGGCCGTTCGTGCCGAGGTGTTGTGCCTTCATGCCGACCAGCCTCCCGCGGTCGTACTCATATGTCCAAGACGTACTTGCGCTGGGACTCATCGTGCAACACGATGAATTGCATGGAGCTACGGCAACTCGCGTACTTCGAGGCGGTGGCGCGGTGTGGCGGGTTCACCCGCGCGGCGGAGCAGCTGCACGTCGCGCAGTCGGCGGTGTCCGCCCAGATCCGGGCCTTGGAGACCGAGCTCGGCGTGCCGCTGTTCAGCCGTACGACCCGCCGGGTCTCGCTGACCCACGCGGGCGAACTGTTCCTGGCCCGGGCCCGGCGGGCGCTCGGCGAACTGGACAGTGCCCGTGCCGAGCTGGCCGACCTCACCGCGGTGCTGCACGGCCGGGTGACCATCGGAGCGACGCCGGTGACGGGCCCGTTCGACCTGCCGGATGCGCTGGCCCGGTTCCACACCCGATACCCCGGCGTCGCACTGACACTGCGCTCCGGGCTCATCTCCGAACTGCTCGCCGAGCTGGACACCGGCGGCGTCGACTTCGTGCTCGGGCCGATTCACCGCGACCTCGCCTCGCGGTACTCCGCCCGCCGGATCGCGGACGAGGACATCGTCGTGGTGCTGCCGGTCGGGCACCACCTGGCTCGGGAACGCCGGGTCGGTTTCGCCCAGCTCCGGGACGAGGCGTTCGTCTGCCTGACGGCCGGCAGCGGCCTGCGGTCCATCCTGGACGACGCGGCGTCCGCCGCCGGATTCACGGCGCATGTGCAGTTCGAGACCCACAGCCCGGCCAGCATCCGGGAGCTGGTCGGGGCGGGCCTCGGGGTGGCGCTGCTGGCCCGGGCGGCCGCGGAGCGCGACGGGGCACCGGTGGTCGTGCGTACGCTCGAACCGGCCCCCGGGCACCCGCCGATCGGGCTGATCCATCACCGCGACCATCGGCTCTCCGCCGCCGCGCAGGCGTGCCGTGGCCACCTCATCGAGCTGGCCACGGCATGAGGTGCGGGGGCCGGGCGGCCGGCTCCCCGCACCTGCCGGGATCAGCGATTGCGCAACTGCGCCAGCGTCAGCCGGGCGACCTTGCGTGCCGAGGCGGGGTTCTGACCGGTGACCAGCCGCTGATCGGCGACCGCGTGCTCGGCGAAGTTCTCCGCCTTGGTGAACTTCGCGCCCCGCTCGACCAGCGCCGTCTCCAACGCGAACGGCACCGCGTCCATCAGGCCGACGGCGGTCTCCTCCTCGTTGGTGAACGCGCTCACCTCCTTGCCCTCCACCAGGTACGAGCCGTCGGAGAGCGTCAGGTTCACCAGGGCCGCGGGACCGTGACACACGGCGGCGACCACGCCACCGTTCTCGTAGATCCGGGACGCCAGGTTCGCCAGCGCCGCGGAGTCCGGGAAGTCCCACATGGTGCCGTGGCCTCCCGCGAACAGGATCGCGTCGTACTCGGCCGGGTCGACGTCGCCGGCGGCGGGTGTGTTCGCGAGGCGGGAGCCCTGCTCGGCCAGGAACTCGGCGACGGCGGTGTCATCCGGCTTCACCCCGTCCCGCGGCGGCTCGCCACCGGCCACGGAGACGAAGTCGACCGCGTATCCCGCCTCGGTGAACAACGCGTACGGATGTGCTGCCTCCGGCACGTAGAAGCCGGTCCGGCGACCGGTGTCACCGAGCTCGCCGTGACTGGTGAGGGCGATCAGAACCTTGGGCATGACAGTGTCCTTTCCAAACTGGTCAGACGTTCAGTGTCGGCAGGCCGGCCAGCGTGAGCGGCCGTACGCGTGCGCCCGCGGCCGCCGCCACGTCCTCGGGTGTGTGGTACCCCCACGTGGCCCAGTACGTGCGCGCACCGGTGCGCGCCACCCGCCGGACGTTCGTGAGGTTGTCGTCGATGAAAACGGTTTGCTGCGGGGTCGTGCCGGTGCGGGCGCAAAGCTCGGCGACCGCCTCGTCCTTGCGTGAGCACTCGCCGATGACCTCTCCGACCGTGTGGTCCAGGCCGCGCCGGCGCAGGATGGTCCAGACGGAGTCGGCGTCCTTCGCGGTGATCACGGCGACCGCTCCGGCATGCCGGAGCAGCAGGTCCTCGACGCCGGGATACAGCGCGTGCAGGTCCAGCCAGTACGCCGTCTCCTCGACGCGGCACCGTTGCCGCGCCGCCGTCGCGGCCGCCACGAAACTGCGCACGGTCGCCGCCGGGATCACCCCGTACAGTGCGTCGAACTGTGCCTGCGTGGTCAGCCGGTCCGCCGCCGCGCGATGCGCGACCAGGAAATGGTGCAGCGTACGGGCATAGTCGCGAACCTTCGCGAAGCGCCGGACGAATCCGTCCGGCATGGCGATGGCGTACGAGCTGACCGGCACGTCCGGTGCGGGTGGGTGCGCCCCCAGCCAGGTGACGAGGGCGCATTCCACCAGCGCATCGCAGACCACACCGTCGAAGTCGACGATCAGCCGGGGTGGGGACATCAGGCCGGGACAGCGGCGGCCAGCTTCTCCACCGTCTCGAACACGGTGCGCATGAACGCACCCATGTAGCCGTAGTAGGAGCAGGTGATGATGTGGCCGTCGACGATGACGTCGCTGTCGACCACGTCGGCACCGGCGTTGATCACGTCGTCGCGCAGGCCGATGTAGGCGCACGCCCTGCGGCCGCGCAGCACGCCGGCGCTGACCATGATCCACGGGCCGTGGCACAGCCCGGCGACCACCTTGCCGCGCTCGTCCATGCCGCGGACGAAGTCGAGCACCCGGGCGACCTGGCGGACCCGGTCGGGTGCCTCGTGGCCGCCGGTGAGGATGACCGCGTCGTACAGGTCGACGTCGAGCTGCTCGTACGAGATCAGCGGGCGTGCGGTCTTGTCCATCGGCAGCGGAACGCCGTACTTGCCGATCACCTCCTCGCCGTTCTTGGTGGCGACGTCGACGGTCCAGCCCTCCTCCAGGAGGCGGTAGTAGCAGTAGACGACGTCGTGGTCCTGGAAGCCTTGTGCGGTGATGATGACCGCCCTGCGGGTCATGCGGTGCTCCTTACCTCGGTGCCGATCGGTGGTGGGGTTGAAGGCTCCTCAGACCGCGTGGGAGACGCACAGGTACTCCATGTCGGTCTGCGGGCGCCGGTCGTCGGTGCGCGTGAGGATGTCCACGTCGGCGTGGACGACTCCGGAGATGCACAGCGGGATGTAGAAGATGTCCTCGCTGCGCCGCCGGTAGAAGATGTCCATGCCGGTACGCAGCTCGAACGCGAACCGGCCGTCCGGTGTCCGGTCGCGCATTTCGGCGTGCGGCCGGCTGGGGACCGCATGCAGGTGACTGCGGTGTTCCGTGACGGACTGGGACTCGTACCCGGTGCCGGCGCGGTTGTAGGCGTCGTGCATGCGTACGAGGTCGTACTTGTTGCGGGGCGCCTCGACCTCGATGAGCTCCAACGGGTCGTCGCCGATGTTGCGGGTGGCGTGAAACGCGCCGCGGCCGATCCGGACCAGGCTTCCGGGACCGATGGGGTACTCCCGGTCGCCGAGACCCGAGGTTATGCCGTGACCGGCCAGGCAGATCAGGTAGGTCAGCTTGCGGGGGTGCACGTGCATCGAGGTGCCGTGTGGTGCGTCGATGTGCAGCGCCCACAGGTCGAAGAAGTCGTCCACGTACGCCCGGTACTCGTAACCCCAGGGCTTCGGGATGACCTCACGCAGGTGCGCCTCCTCCTCGAAACGCTCGTTTCCGGATCGGATGCCCTGCCGGAGCAGCCGGTTGAGATGGGTGATGTCGGCGGGCGCGGCGTCGAGCCGGTACGCCGCGGGTGGTGCCTCCACTGTGGTCGGTTGCGGCATGATGGGCAACTGTCCCTCCTCCTGCAGCCGCGATGAAGATCTTGGGAAGGTCCGCCGAGTTGTCCCGGCGGGCGCCGGATGCAGTCAACCCGCGTCCCAGGCCCAAATCAAATAAAAAGATCTTCGGGCCCCATCAGCATTGTTTGCCGGGCGGAGAATGCATTGGCCCCGTACGCCCGTACGGTCCATCGCAATTCGTTTCGGCGTCAAATAAATAGACCCGGCTCGACGTAGCGATGTGATTAACGTCATGAACACCGGTACGGGGCCGATCGCGGCGCTGTGCTTCGATGGTGGACGCACGAAGTGCGGACGGAACTGTCACGGGGGGCGGAGCTGTCATGCGTGAAGGCGTCGACTTATCGTTGCTGCGTACTTGTCTAGCGGTTTATCGTGCGGGTTCGCTGACCAAGGCGGCCCGGATCCTTGGCATATCCCAGCCCGCGGTGACCGGCCATTTGCGGGCACTTGAGTCCAAACTCGACCAACCGCTGTTTCTGCGGTTGCCCAGCGGGACCGTGCCGACCGACGCGGCGCACGAGCTGGTGCGCGACATCTCGGCCCCGCTGGACAGCCTGGAGGGCGCCCTGTCGCGCCGGCTGCAGCCGGAAAGGCTGGAGGACTGCACCGTACGGCTGGCCGGGCCGGCCGAGATCATCACGGCCCGGGTGCTGCCGGCGATCTCGGATCTGGTCGCCGACGGGCTGCGCCTCAAGGTCTCCCTCGGCCTCACCGACGACCTGCTCCAGGAGCTGACCGACGGCGTGCACGACATGGTCATCGCGACGCGCCGGCCTCGCGCCACGGCCGTGCACGCCACCGCGTTCATGGACGAGGAGTTCGCGCTGGTGGGCGACGCCGGATGGGCGCGGCGCCTGCCGCAGGACGAGATCGCCGCGCGCGGCGCCGCGGTCCTCGACCAGGTCCCGATCATTGCGTACGCCGAGAGCCTGCCCATCATCCGGCGCTACTGGCGCACGATCTTCGACACGTGGCCGGGCCCGACCGCCCAGGTGACCGTGCCGGATCTGCGGGCGGTGCTGACGGCGGTCAAACACGGCGCGGGTATCTCGGTGCTGCCGACCTACCTGTGCGCGGAAGAGATCGAGCGCGGCGAGCTCGTGGTGCTGCACGACGTCGAGGTGCCGCCGCTGAACACGCTGTTCCTCGCGGTCCGCGCCGGTGTGCTGCCCAGTACCGGACTGACCACCCTGCGCTCGCACCTGCTCACGAAAGCCGGGCTGTGGCGCTGATCAGGTGGCGCGCGAGCACCGGCGCGGAGGCGGGGTTCTGCCCGGTGATGACCGGCCCGGCGACCACGTGCGGGCGGAACGGCGGGCCGTGCCGCACGAGCGCGCCGTGCCGGGCCAGGTCGTCGGCGAGCCACCGGCCGTCGGGTGCGGCGACGCCGAGGGCGCGTTCCTCCTCCGGCGACGGGCAGGTCAGCTCCCGCGTACGCAGGGCCGGCGGGTCGAGTGCGGCGACCGCGAGCAGCGCGGCGACGCCGTACCCGGTGGCGGCGACCACGCCGCCGCCGGTCAGCACCGCATGGGTGAACCGTGCCAGGGCGCAGTCGGCCGGCAGGTCCACCGCGGCGCCGGCGCCGCCGGTGAACACCACTGCGCCGAAGTCGGCGGGCTCGTAGCACTCGACGCGGCGGGTTCCCGCGAGGGCACGCTGAGCGGCCGGGTCGTCCAGGAACGTGCGCTGCGTCCGGTCGGTCCGGTCGACGCCCCCGGGGCGCGGCGGCGCGGCGACCGTGCTCACGCTGACGACCGTCCAGCCCGCGGAGACCAACGCCTGCCATGGGTACGCCGCCTCCGGCAGCCAATACCCGCACCGGCGGCCGTCCGGGAGCCGGTCGACCCCGGCGAAAACGACGGCGGCGTATCTGCTGGCCACTTCGGCAATCCTCCCCGGTCGCCGCACCCCGGCGGCTCGGTCCTGTGTGGACCGGGTCGCGGCTGCGGCGGGCAGACGACAGCGAAAAGCTTCGCGCATACGGCAACGCCGACACTACGCTGCTATCCCGCCAATTCCGAGCAGACTAACGCCAGAGCGTCTTCCGGTTCAGCATCGGGAAGCCATTATCGGTGTGATGTCGGCCCGAGAAATGCTTATTTGCTCGCCGCCCGGCGCGCTGGTTGAGTGCTTCCCAGCGGGCGACGATCCGGAATGAGCCTGACTCTTCCACGTCCACGTCGTGCTGCTCGAAGGTCAAGATCACAAATTCGAGAGGCGGCATCCGTAATGACCATGGTCGAATCAATCGGCGTTCTCGGGTATGACAAGGTCAGTGAGCAGGATTCCATCACGCCATTGGAGATCTTCAAGGGTGCGGCGATGGTGGTGGCCGGCAACATCGCACCCTGGCAGCGTGAGGTGCCGCCGGGCCGGCTCGACGTGAAGTTCGTCAGCGCCAAGCCGGGTGTCGTCACCATGCAGATGGGCACCCAGGTCATCCCCGACGGCACGCTCGACGACGACCAGCTCTTCGACATCCTCTACATTCCCGGCGGCATCGGGTCCGGGGCGATCGCCACCGACGAGCGAGTCCTTTCGCTGATCCGCCGCCACCACGAGGCCGGCAAGGTCGTCGCCGCCAACTGCTCCGGCGTGGGCGTGCTGGCCCGCGCGGACATCCTCGGCGAGGCTCCGGTCACGTGTGTGGCGGCCGTCGCCCGTGGGCTGCGTGCCGAAGGGATCAACGTTTCGGAGAACCGTCGCATGTGGATCGGTGACCTGGAGAACCGGATCTGGACCTCCACAGGCTCATACGGCGTGCACGGCGGCGCGGTCGCCCTCGTGGCCCACTACCTGGGCCGAGAGGTGGGCACGATCGTGTCGATGATGTTCGACACCCTGGGTGGGCTGGGCGAGCAGATCTTCGAAACGGTCGGCCCCGAGTTCTACCACCACGCCGTCCTGGAGACCACGTTCCAGGACTACTTCGAGACGATGCTGCTGCCCACCCCCGCGAAGGTGCCCGCCGGAGTCTGATCGCGCAGTCGTGCAGGAAGGATGCCCGCTTCATGCCCGGTCCACAGGGCGTCACGCCCACCCAGTTCCGCGACCTGAGCTGGATCCGCGGTGCGATGCAGACGGCCATCGCGCTCGAACACTCGACGATGCCGCTCTACTCGGCGGCGATGTATTCACTCGAGGTGCAGAACTACCCGTCGTACAACTCCATCCGCAGTGTGCTGATGGAGGAGATGCTGCACATGGCAGCCGCCTGCAACATCCTGGCTGCGCTGGGCGGCCGCCCGGGCATCGCCGATCTCGAACCCCGATTCCCCCGCGCGGGCCTTCCCGGCCAGGTGGCCCCCGACCTCCGGGTCGTCCTGGCGCCGCTGTCCGTGCGACAGCTCAAGACTTTTATGCGGATCGAGGCGCCGGAGTTCCTGCTGGCCAAGCGGGAACTGGCCACGGCGTACCCGACCATCGGCCGCTTCTACCAGGCGATCAAGGACGCGGTGGCGAAGAACGCGACCGCGGTCCGGGCGGCCGTGCGCGACGGCGGCCCGGCCAACCAGGTCGGCGGCAACCTCGGCTACCGCACGATCGTGCCCCGCGACGGCGTCGACCCGGTCGACGAGATCCTGGAAGCGCTCGACATGATCATGGAGCAGGGCGAGGGTGAACCGGCCCGCGGCATCGGCACTTCCAGCACGTTTCAGAACGAGGAATCGCACTACGGGCGATTCGCTGAGCTGCGCTACGGGGCTCGGTACCAGCAGGTCAGCGAACCCGTTGCGGTGACCGCGGAGACCGAGGAGCAGTTCTTCCGGGGTGAGCCGATCGCCTGGCCGGTCGTCATCAACACCCTGGCCGTGCCATCGGACCACTACGGGGCGGTGCTGTCGGAGGACCCGAACGCACCCGCCGTGGAGAAGGAACTGGACGCGTTCGACGCCGCGTACACGGCGATGATGACCGCATTGCACCAGGCATGGAACGGACCCGTCGAGCGCTCCTGGCCCAGCCTGGGCGAGGCGGTCGTGCAGATGAACGAGATGCGGGTGTTGTCGTGCTTCAACATCCTGCGTCACCAGGTCCCCCCGGCAGCCGTGGCCCGGCTGGCCGAGCTCTATCCGGCGGAGTACCGGCTCCTCGCCGAGTTCACCGACCTCGACCGGCCGGTGTTCTACGGCCCACGGTTCGTCAACCAGGCGGCGCGGTGACGACGCCCGCGCCGGCCTCACGGAAGGGTCCGCACATGATCACGGTTACCGCCACACAGAAGGTCAAGCCCGGCAAGGAAGCCGAGCTCAACAAGCTGATGGCGCGGCTCGAAGCCGACATCCGGGCCAACGAGCCGGGGTGTCTGCGTTTCGACTACGTCCGCTCCGACGCCGACCCGAGCCTGCGGCTGGTGTACGAGCAGTACCGCGACCGGGAGGCGCTGGAATACCACCAGCGCAGCGTGTACCTGAGGGAGTTCATCCCGCACCTGCTGGAGTGCCTGGAGGAGCCGCCCCAGGTCACCACGTACGGCGATGTGGCGGCGACGAGTGTGCCGCCGTCGTTCTTCCACATCGGCATGGTCGTCCCCGATCTGGACAAGGCCGTCGCCCGCTACTCCGACGTGCTCGGCATCGAGTTCACCGAACCGCACACGTACGAGATCCCGCGCCTGGAGGACCCGTACCCGCACCCGTTCAAACTCACCTGTGTCTTCTCGCGTACGGAACCGCCGTACTACGAGCTGATCCAGGCGGAGGGTGAGGGGATCGTGTCCGCCGCGCAGGCCGGCAAGATCCTCTACTACGGCCTGTCCGAGACCGACATGGCCGGCCGGCTCGAGAAGCTGCGTGCGCAGAACGTCGGCATCGATGCCCTCTTCCGGCCCTCGGCCGGGGCCACGCCGTTCGCCATCATCACCGCCCCCGACCTGCTGGGGGCCCGCCTCGAATACGTCGGCGTCGACGACGTCCTCGAGATCGAGGAGTGGGTGCGTACCGGGCGTCACCCCGGCTGAGCCAACCCGATCGTCCGGGCGGAGCGAGGCTGCGCCCGGACGATCGCCATTCATCTCACAGGCAGATGAGTCCAAGCGCAACTGTGTCTTGGACATATGAGTCCAGCGACGGAAGGCTGGTCACCATGACCACAGACATCGGCGCCACCAACACCGCGCCCGGCGTCGCACCGCCCGGGCCGGCGCCGGCCGACAGAACGGCCGGACGCTTCTTCGGCATCGCTGCCGGTAACTTCCTCGTCCTGCTCGACGCCTCGGTGCTCACCGTGGCACTTCCCGACCTGCAGCAGGATCTCCATGCGAGCGTCAGCGCCCTGCCATGGGTGGTGAACGCGTACACCGTAGTCTTCGCCGGGCTGCTGCTGGCCTCGGGATCCATCGCCGACCGGTGGGGCCCGCGCCGGGTGTACCGGCTGGCGCTGGGCGGCTTCACGGTCTTCTCCCTGCTGTGCGCGGTAGCGCCCACGACCGGCCTGCTCATCGGCGGGCGGGCCCTGCTCGGCGTCGCCGCCGCCGGCCTCGTACCCGCGTCGCTCGCACTGCTGGCCGCGCTCTACCCGGACAAGGCCAAGCGATCCAAGATGGTGGGCGCCTGGGCCGCCGTCACCAGCCTGGGCCTGGTGTGCGGGCCGATCCTCGGCGGTGCGCTCGTCACGGCGGGCGGCTGGCGCTGGGTCTTCCTCGTCAACCCGCCGATCGCGCTGCTCGCCCTCGCGTTCTCCGGCCGGCTCAGCGGGCAGCGCTCCGGACAGCGCCGGCCGATCGACCGCGCCGGGCTGCTGCTGTCCATCGTGGGCCTGAGCGCGTTGACGTTCGGCCTGATCTCCGGCGGCACCACGGGCTGGGGTCACCCCGTCCCGATCCTGGCCCTGGTGCTCGCCGCGGTCGCGTTCGTCGCCCTGATCCCCGCAGAGCGGCGAGCCCAGGCGCCCGCGCTGCCGCCGACGCTGCTGCGCCTGCCCCGGGTCCGCGCCGACATCGTCGCGGGCTCCGTGGCCAGCCTCATCTTCTACGGTGTGTTCTTCTCGCTCACCCTGTGGCTGCAGGACGAGCGTGCCCTCACGCCGCTGCAGGCGGGCGTGGCGTTCCTGCCGATGACGGTGCCGATGTGCATCCTGCCGCTGGTGGCCGGGCGGCTCGTCGCACGCCTCGGGGCGCGACCGGTCATCCTCGCCGGCCTCGCCGCGGACCTGGTGTCGGGCATTCTGCTCGCGCTGATGGGCCCGCACGGCTCGATCGGGTGGGTCGTCGGGGCGCAGATCGCCCTCGTCCTGGGCAGCACCCTGGCGATCCCCGGAGCCACCGCGGACATGGCCGTCGCCGCGCCATCCGAGGTCGCCGCGACCGGCCAGGGTGCGTTCAATGCCGCCCGGCAAGCGGGAGCGGCCCTCGGTGTTGCGCTGCTCGGCACGCTGTCGTCTCTGCCCGCGGTCGGTGTCACCCTGGCCGTATTCGCCGCCCTGGCCATCGGCCTGGTGCTCGTCGCCCACAGCCGGGTGGGCAAGCCCGCCCGGTGAGGATGCCGTTCAGCATCACCCGGCACAGTGGAGTGTGGCCTCGTGCGCAGCGCGCCGAGGCCACACCGCTGTGCGGGCCGCGGTCAGGCCAGGGCCTGCTCGGCGGCGGCCAGGAACGCGTCGTTCTCCTCCGGAGTGCCGATCGTGACCCGGACACCGTCGCCCTGGAACGCGCGGACGATGACCCCCCGCGACTCGCACGCCGCGCCGAACGCCGCGGCCCGGTCGCCCAGCGGCAGCCACACGAAGTTGGCCTGGCTGTCCGGAACATCCTGCTGCAGCTTGCGCAGAGCCTCGGTGACCCGGTCGCGCTCGGCGATGATCAGGGCGCAGCGCCGCGTCACCTCGTCCTCGGCGTCCAGCGCGGCCATCGCGGCCGCCTGCGCGAGCAGGTTGGTGGAGAACGGCGTCACCACCTTGCGAATCGTCGCGGCCACCTCCGGCTGGGCGACCAGGAACCCCATCCGCAGCCCGGCCAGGCCCCACGCCTTGGACATGGTGCGCAGGACAACCACGTTCGGGCGGTCACCGTACGCCTCCAGGCCGTCCGGCACCTGGTCGTCCGTGACGAACTCCCGGTACGCCTCGTCCAGCACCACGAGCACGTCGTCGGGTACGGCGGCAAGGAACCGGTCCAGCTCGGCGCGGCGCACGCTGGTGCCGGTCGGGTTGTTCGGGTTGCACACGATGACCAGGCGGGTACGGTCGGTGATCGCGTCGGCCATCGCGGCCAGGTCGTGGCCGTGCGCCGCAGTGTTGGGTACGCGTACGCCGGTCGCCCCGGCGCCGGTCGCGATGATCGGGTACGCCTCGAAGGACCGCCATGCGTGCACGATCTCGTCGCCCGGCAGGCAGGTCGCCTTCGCCAGGACCTCGGCGAGGGCGACCGAACCGCAGCCGGTGACGACCCGGTCGGCGCTCACGCCGTACCGGTCGGCGAGCCGGTCGCGCAACGCGACCACGCCCATGTCGGGATAGCGGTGCACCGTACGGGCCGCCTCGGCGATCGCCTCGGGCACGCCGGGCAGCGGGCCGTACGGCACCTCGTTGCTGGCCAGCTTGATGGCCTCGGTCAGGCCGAGCTCGCGGGCCAGGTCGGCGACGTTGCGCCCCGCCACGTACGCGGGAAGGGCGTCGAGGTCGGCGCGGGTGAGCCGGGTCATGGCTGTCCTCCGGTTGGATCGCCGCCACCGGCGGCCTCTACTGGGCGGCGGTACTTCGCCGGGAGCGCGACCACTACGGTCTGCGCGGTCTTGTCGTGCAGTGCCTGCCGCAGTCGCGCATCGAACAGCGGGGACACCGAGTCGATGAACTGCAGCAGCAAACCGAGGCCGTAACAGCCCCAGAACGGGGTCCACAGGCCGAGCCGGGCCCAGCGCCGGAACGAACGGCCGAAGCCCAGCTGGTCGGTGTTCTCCAGCCGGACCACCTTGACCTGCATCAGCCGCTTGCCGAGGGTCTGCCCGCGATTCGCGATGGCCGGCACCTCGTACGCGAACCACAGCGCCGTCGCGATGAACAGCATGGTGAGTACCAGGTAGTTGGCGCGCAGCGACGCCTGCTGCGGCTCGCTGAGTGGGTCGTTCATGGCGGCGCGCACCACGGGCTCGACCTCCTGCCACCACTGGTACGCGAACCAGCCGTTCACGACGACGTTGAGCAGCAGGACGACGAAGAAGTCGACCATCCGGGCGACGAGGCGGCGGCCGAACCCGGCCAGCGCGAAGCCGTGCGGTCGCAACTGTGGCACGTATGCCCAGGAGTAGCCGGGAGTTCCCGGCGGATGCGGCTGCCATCCCGGTGGCGGCTGCCATCCCGGGAGCGGCTGCCACCCGGCCGGGGGCTGCGATCCGGGCGGTGGCTGCCACCCGGGTGGGGCCTGCCAGCCGGGTGGTGGGCCCCAGCCCGCCGGAGTGGGCGGGGCCTGTCCCGCCGGTGGCACCGTGTTCGGAGGGGTCCATCCGGGGGGCGGCTGCCAGCCCGGCGGCAGGTCGACGGCGGGCTGTCCCGGCGGCTGAGCAGCGCCGGGCGGCGTCCAGCCAGGCTGCTGCGCGCCCGGCGGCGCCCAGCCCGACGGCCCGGCCCCCGTCCACGGTGTGCCGGTGCCGGTGCCGGGGGCTTGGGCGGGGACGGGCGTGGTCGGTCCGGGCGTGGTGCCCGGCGTCGTCGAGTCGGGCGCGGCGGTTCCGGGCGTTGCGAGTCCTGGCGTCCCGACCCCGGGGGCAGGGGTTCCCGACGTCGGGGCGGGCGAGGTGGGCGTCTCGTCCGGTGGCGGCCCGTCCGGGGGTACGGCGTCGGCCGGGATCGCCTTGCCCAGCCAGCCCTCGCCGTCCCACCAGCGCTGCGTCGACGGGTCGGCCGGGTCCTTGTACCAGCCCGGAGGTAGGGAGGTCATGCCGGAACCTTAACCACGACCGTGCGCCCCGCCTTGTCGTGGAGGGTCTGCTGGAACGGCTTGTCCCACAACTGCCACAGTCCGTCGATCCATGCCATGAAAGGCACGAAGTTGCCCGCCACGTACGCGACGAGGTATCGCTTGGTCGCCATCCCGCGGGTCAGCGTGGCGGCGGGGTCCAGCGGCACCACCTTGATCTTGAGTACCTTCTTCCCCACGGTCTGCCCGGAGCGGTACATCATCTCCACGTAGTAGACGTAGTACGCCGCCACGGACAGCAGGACCATGCCGACATCCAGCAGAAGGAGCGGCAGGAAGAAGTCGCGGAAGACCACGGACGCATCCGGCTGGGCCGAGTACGGGTCGGCCGGGGATGGGAACCCGTCCGCCAGGTTGGCGAAGAAGACGAAGAACACCGGCACGAAGATCACCAGCATCACGGCGGTGAGGATGGCCCCGTCGATGAGGTGTGCCAGCAGCCGGGTGCCGAAGTCCGCGAGTGGCTGGCCGCCCGGGCTCAACGCCGGAGGCTGGTAACCGGGCGGCGGCCCGTAGCCAGGGGGCGGGATGTAGCCGGGCGGGGGCGGCCCGTAGGCGATCCCCGGCCCGTGACCCGGCGGCGGCCCGTAGCCGGGCGGCGGTGCACAGCCGGGTGGATGGGCGGGCGCGGGCACGTGACCCCAAGGAGAGGGTCCGGGCTGAACGCCGAGCGGCGGCCCGTACCCGGTGGGGGTGTCGGGCCGCCCGCCCGTGTCGGATGGGTGCGTCACGCAGACAGTGTTACAGGTTGCCGCGCAGTTCCTGCTCCCGCTCGATCGCCTCGAACAGGGCCTTGAAGTTGCCCTTGCCGAAGCCGAGCGAGCCGTGCCGTTCGATCAGCTCGAAGAAGACCGTCGGCCGGTCCTGCACCGGCTTGGTGAAGATCTGCAGCAGGTACCCGTCCTCGTCGCGGTCGACCAGGATGCGGCGCTTCTTCAGCTCCTCGATCGGCACCCGGACGTTGCCGATGCGGGCCCGCAGCTCCGGGTCGTCGTAGTACGAGTCCGGGGTGGCCAGGAACTCGACGCCCGCGGCGCGCATGGCGTCGACGCTGGCCAGGATGTCGTTGGTGGCGACCGCGATGTGCTGGGCGCCGGGGCCGCCGTAGAACTCCAGGTACTCGTCGATCTGCGACTTGCGCTTGGAGACGGCCGGCTCGTTCAGCGGGAACTTGACCTTGCGGGTGCCGTCCGCGACGACCTTGCTCATCAGCGCCGAGTAGTCGGTGGCGATGTCGTCGCCGACGAACTCGGCCATGTTGGTGAAGCCCATGACCCGGCGGTAGAACTCCACCCACTCGTCCATCTTGCCGAGCTCGACGTTGCCGACGACGTGGTCGACCGCCTGGAAGAAGCGCTTGGGCTGCAGGCCGGCGTCGATCGCGGGCTTCCGGTCCACGATCGGGTCGCGGGCCACGAAGCCGGGCAGGAACGGCCCGTCGTACCCGGAGCGGTCGATCAGGGTGTGGATCGTTTCACCGTACGTGGCGATGGCGGCGAGCCGGACCGTGCCGTGCTCGTCCTTGACGTCGTGCGGCTCGGTCACCGAACGGGCGCCCGCCTCGATCGCGTGCCGGTACGCGGCGTCCACGTCCGGGACGGCCAGCGCGATGTCCTTGATGCCGTCGCTGTGCCGGGTGACGTGGTCGGCGCCGGGCGCGTCGACGTGCACCGCGCCGGTGATCAGGAACCGGGCGGAACCGCTGACCAGGACGTACTCGGCGTGGTCGCGGTAGCCGTGTTCGGGGCCCCGGTACGCGACGCAGGTCATCCCGAACGCGGTCGAATAGTAGTGGGCCGCCTGCTTCGCGTTGCCCACGAGGAACTGCAGGTAGTCGACGCCCTTGACCGGGAACACGTCGACGCCGGGCGACTGGTCGGCTGCCATCATCTGCGTCATGTGCCGAGGTTGGCGCAGGTCACACCGCTGGGCAACTGTCTCGTTCTCCGCTGATCACTCTGTGCATTCGGTATTCTCGAAAATCACTATGGCTGTACAAGATGTTCAGCTCGACGCGCTCGACGCACGGCTGCTCACGCTGCTGCACGCCGAGCCGCGCATCGGCGTGCTCGAACTGTCCCGCCGTCTCGCGGTCGCCCGCGGCACGGTCCAGGCCCGGCTGGACAAGCTGATCGCCCGCGGCGCGATCCGCGGCTTCGGCCCGGACGTGGCGGCGGAGGTGATCGGCTTCCACGTGACCAGCTTCGTCACCCTGGAGATCAGCCAGCGGTACGGGCACGACGCGGTCGCCGCGCACCTCGCCGAGATCCCGGAGGTGCTGGAGGCGCACACGATCACCGGGGCCGGAGACATCCTGTGCCGGATCGTGGCCCGGTCGAACGCCGATCTGCAGCGCGTCATCGACCAGATCGTGGGCTACGAGGGGATCGTGCGCGCCTCCACGATCATCGCGCTGGCGGAGCTGATTCCGTACCGGGTGTTGCCGTTGGTGCGATCCGCCGCATTGGGGGCATAACGACTCGACACGGGCCAATCGTGCTGCAGGGTGCGGCGGCCGCGGATCGCTAGGTTGTCCGGCGTGGCGTCCGGCGGAGGGTGGCGAGGCTACGCGGTCTGCGCCGGCGTGGTCGTCGTCGTGCTGGCCACCACCGGCGTGTGGAACCCGTTCCCGAAGCTGTGGAGCTGGCTCGACCGCAGCGAGCCCATCGCCCCCGGTGCCGCCCAGTGGCAGGCCCGCCTCGGCGGCACCCCGCGCAGCATCACGATCGCCGACGACGCGGTGGTGGTCGAGTACCGCACGTCGATCGAGGCGTACGGCGTGGGCGCCGGGGTGCGGCTGTGGAAGTCCGACGCGGACTGGTCTGCGGTCGCGGGCACCGGCGCGAACACGGTCGTGGTCACCGGGCGGCTGCTCACCAAGGGCTACCAGGTGCTCGACCCGCGTACTGGGGCGGTCCGGCGGGCCGACTCCGCGGCGACCGCGGTGTGGACGTACACGAATGCGATCCTCGATCTGCACTGTGCGGACGCGGGGTGTGAGCTGACCGCATGGGATCCGCGGGGGAACGCCCCGCTGTGGCGGGTGCCGTCGCCCAGCCTGGGCTTCGTGCTGGACGGGGACAACCCGGACCTGCCCGGTACCCGGCCGCTGACGGGTGGCCAGATCGACGACCGGATCGCCGGGCCGACGCTCATGCCCGCCCTGCTCGGGCTGCCCGACGACGATCACGTCCGGATCGTCGACACGGCCGCCGGGAAGCTCGTGCAGACCGTCGCGCAGGGTACGGAGCATCGCGTCGCGGTCGCCGGTGGCCGCGTGCTCACGGTGACCGGGCAGGCCCGCGACGGCACCTGCTACTACCACGTGGCGGCGACCGCCCCGCCGTCCACGGACCCGGTGTGGCAGCGCGACGTCAACCTGCGTACGGCCGACGACGGGGCGGGCTGCCGCCAGGACCGCGACCCGGTGGGCGGCGACGACGTGGTGCTCGGGGTCGACCCGGTGGGGCAGCAGGTGCTGATCGCGGCGCACGACGGGCGGGAGCTGTGGCACGGCGAGCCCGGGGAGCGGGTGCTCGCGGTCGACGACCGGTACGCGGTCGTCCGCGACGCCGACGGGCAGACGGCTCGCGGGCGCTCGTTCGCCCGCGGCGGCAGCGGCTGGCGGCGGCCGATCGGCCCGGGCACGCAGGCGGCGCTGACGCCGTACGCGGCGGTGCTCGTGGAGCCGAAAGCGGCGCGGATCACGGCGGTCAGCCCGGGTACGGGCGCGGTGCTGGCGCAGGTGCAGACCGGGGCGAAGCCGTACGCCACGGGGCCCGGCGGGCTGGTGCTGGTGTCCGGGCGGGAGCTGGCGTACGTGCCGTTCACAGTTGATCGAGCAGGTTGATTCGCACCTTGAGCAGGGGCTGGCCTAGGCTTGCCGCTCATGAGCAGAGCCGCCGCTTTCTCGTATGCCCCGTTGCTGCCGATCGGTGACGACCTGACCGAATACCGGCTTGTCACGGACGAGGGTGTGGACGTCGTCAACGGGCCGGGCGGGCGCCGGTTCCTGACCGTCGAACCGTCGGTGATCACGCAGCTCACCGCGGAGGCGATGCACGACATTGCGCACTACCTGCGCCCGGCCCACCTGACCCAGCTGCGGTCGATCATCGACGACCCCAAGGCGTCGGCCAACGACCGCTTCGTCGCCCTGGACCTGCTGCGCAACGCGAACATCGCGGCCGGCGGGGTGCTGCCGATGTGCCAGGACACCGGCACCGCGATCGTGATGGGCAAGCGCGGCCGGCACGTGCTCACCGACGGCCAGGACGAGCAGGCCATCGCGCTCGGCGTCTACCAGGCGTACACCCGGCTCAACCTGCGGTATTCACAGCTCGCCCCGCTCACCATGTGGGACGAGAAGAACACCGGCACGAACCTGCCGGCGCAGATCGAGCTGTACGCCGAGGACCCGGGCGGGCATCCGGACGCGTACAAGTTCCTGTTCATGGCCAAGGGTGGCGGCTCGGCCAACAAGTCGTACCTGTACCAGGAGACCAAGGCACTGCTCAGCCCGGCGCGGCTTATGCAGTTCCTGGACGAGAAGCTGCGGCTGATCGGGACCTCGGCGTGCCCGCCGTACCACCTGGCGGTCGTCATCGGCGGCACCAGCGCCGAGCACGCGCTGAAGACCGCCAAGCTGGCCAGCGCCAAGTACCTGGACAACCTGCCCCGGCACGGGTCGATGACCGCGCACGGCTTCCGCGACGTGGAGCTGGAGGCGGCGGTGCTGGAGCTGACCCGCGACTTCGGCATCGGGGCGCAGTTCGGCGGCCGGTACTTCTGCCACGACGTACGGGTGATCCGCCTGCCCCGGCACGGCGCCTCCTGCCCGGTGGCGATCGCGGTGTCCTGCTCGGCGGACCGCCAGGCCCTCGCCAAGATCACGCCGTCCGGGGTGTGGCTGGAGCGGCTGGAGACCGACCCGGCCCGCTTCCTTCCGGACGTCACGGACGAGCACCTGGAGACCGACGAGGTCGTCAAGGTCGACCTGCGGCGTCCGATGGATGAGATCCGCGCGCAACTGTCCAAGTGCCCGGTGAAGACCCGGCTGTCGCTCAGTGGCCCGCTGGTGGTGGCGCGGGACATCGCGCACGCGAAGATCGCCGAGCGGCTGGATGCGGGCGAGCCGATGCCGCAGTACCTCCGCGACCACGCGGTCTACTACGCGGGCCCGGCCAAGACGCCGGAGGGGTACGCGTCCGGCTCGTTCGGCCCGACGACGGCGGGGCGGATGGACTCGTACGTGGAGAAGTTCCAGGCGGCGGGCGGCTCGCTGGTGATGCTGGCCAAGGGCAACCGGTCGGCGCAGGTCACGAACGCCTGCCAGAGTCACGGCGGGTTCTACCTCGGCTCGATCGGCGGCCCGGCGGCCCGGCTGGCGCAGGACTGCATCAAGCACGTCGAGGTGCTCGAATACCCCGAGCTGGGCATGGAAGCGGTTTGGAAGATCGAGGTCGAGGACTTCCCGGCCTTCATCGTCGTCGACGACAAGGGCAACGACTTCTTCGCCGAGGTCACTCGCCCCAAGAATGTCCTCCAAATCGGGGCGAAACCCTAGCTGCCCCAGGGCTCTCCGGCTCCACGTGAGCGCCTGTCGATATATAGCCGGCCGACATCCTCTATTCTTCGCGGAGCCCAGCGCGAGGATACGGGGGAACAGTGGCAGTCGGAGAACACACGCCAGCCGTCGGCGAGAGCGGGCGCGTGGGCGCTGCCGGGGTTGTCGACCGGTCGAAGCGCATCACGTTCCTCGAGGGCGTGCGGGGGATCGCGGCCGCCGCGGTCGTCATCCAGCATCTGTTCGCCGAGAACTTCGCCGGTTACCGCGCGTGGACCCATGACCACGTTGACCTCGGCCGCGTCGGCGTAGTCGCGTTCTTCCTGGTCAGCGGGTACGTGATCCCGCTGAGTCTCGCCGGGCAGACGCTGCCTGCCTTCGCGATCCGGAGGTACTTCCGCCTGTACCCCGTCTACTGGCTGGCGTTCGGGATCTTCGTCGTGGTCGAGCTGGTGGACCGCGGCTCGCTCGCCGGTGCCACGCTGCCAGTGATCGTGCTCAACGTTCTGATGCTGCACGGTCTGCTCGGCGCGGTCAGCCTGCTGCCGCCGGCCTGGACGCTGAGTATCGAACTGCTCTACTACGTGCAGTCGGCGGCTGCCAAGGCCCGCCGCCTGCTCGACGCGTCGGTGCACCTCGGCTGGGCATGGCTCGCCTTCTACCTGCTGTTGTGCATCGGCGAGCGGGTCACCGGCAAGGACTTCCCGACCACGCTGCCGATGTTGCTGTTCGTGGCCAGCCTGGGCCACGCCATCCACCTGCGTGATGCCGTCGGCCGCCGGGTCTGCGACGCGATGCTGGTCGCGGGCGCGATCGTCGTCCCGCTGGGCGCGTACATCGGCGTGGACGGGGACGGGGAGTGGCCGCCGTTCACGTACTCGTCGTCGTTCCTGGCCGGGCTTGCGCTGTTCGGAGCGTTCTATCTGCTGCGCGGTCGCGGCATGGCCCGCCCGCTGATCTTCCTGGGCGGGATCAGCTACGCGGTGTACCTGATGCACCCGATTCTCATGGAGGTCTTCCGTGGCCTGCACGGCTTCGTGAGCGTCGGCGTGAACGCCGCGGCGGTGCTGGTCCTCGCGTACCTCATGCACCGGTTCGTGGAGAAGCCGAGCATCGACGTCGGGCGTAGGGCGAGCGCGCGGTTCAAGCGCTGACTCAGAGCCGAAGAAAGCGGGCACCGGCGCATCTGCGCCGGTGCCCGCTTCTCTTGGCTGTCGGTCAGGTCAGCCGCAGATGCCCCCGACCGGAACGAACCAGGCAGTGAACTCCGCCTCGAGGTTCTTGTCCAGGTCCTTCGGGTCCTTGAGCTTCGCGAACAGCGCCTTGTCGTCCGCGCTCTTGGCCATGTTGTCGGCCGCCTCGGCGCCCGCCGCCTTCAGCTTCGGGTCCTTGGCGGTGGCCGCCGTCTTGCGGATCTTGTCAGCCCAGGCCTTCAGCTCGTCGCCGGCGGCCTTCTGCGCCTTGGCGGCGGCTGCGGTCTGCTTCGCCGCCTTGTAGGCCATCATCTTGCCGAGCTCGGTCGCGAAGCCCTTCACGTCGCTCTCGATCGACTTGGAGAGCTTGTCGCAGACCTTCTTGGTGTCGGCGCTGTAGTCGGGGGCCTCCGAGGTGGCGTCGGCCGCCGGGGTGGCCGCCGCGGTCGTTCCCGCGGGGCCGGCCGCGTCGGCCGGGGTCTTCGAGTCGGTGCTGCAGGCAGCGGCGCTCAGCAGCACGCCGCCGAGGGTCACGGCCAGGATGGCGCGTCGCATGACTGTTCCGTTCATCGAGGGGGAAGATCGTCGGGGACGATACGGACGGTGCGGGTCACGTGCAAACCGACGTTCAGCCCATATGTCAGACGATCTGGGAATGCTCCGATACCTGATCGGGTCAGCCGCAGACTCCCGCGACCGGGGTCAGCCACGCGGTCATCAGGGTCTCCAGCGACTTGTCCAGGTCCGCCGTACTCTTGATCTTGTCGAGGAGCGCGGAGTCCTGCGCGCTCTTGGCGAACTTGGCCGCCGACTCCGCGCCCGCCTTGCGCAACTCCGGGTCCTGGGCTGCCGCGGTCTCCTTGCGGACCTTGTCGGCCACCGCCTTCAGCTGGGCGCGTGCGGCCTTGGCCGCCTTCTCCGCGGCATCGGCCTGCTTCGCCTCCCGCAGGGCGATCATCCGGCCGAGCTCCGTACCGAAGTTCTTCAGATCCTTGCTGTAGATCGTCTCCAGCTTGCCGCACACCTGCCGGGTGTCGGCGGCATAGTTCGGCTTGCTCTCCGCCGGTACGGCCACGGCGGGCGGCGTGGAATGGGCGCCCGCGGCGGACGGGGTGGCCGGCGGCGCGTCGTCACCGCAGGCCGCCGCGGTCAACAGGGCGCCGCCGAGGGTCACGGCCAGGATGGCGCGTCGCATCACAATGGATCCTGTTCGTCGGGGCCGGGGGCACGTGGCACACGGAGGAGCAAACCCTCGGGACGATACGTGCGCTTCCCGGCCGCGTCCAACCCGAGCCGTACCACCTGGGCGGTACGGCCGCTCCATTGTCGATTTTCGCCCTCCCTGCCTGCCAGGCCCGGGGCTAGCATGAACCGAGATCGATGCCGTTACCCCAGGCGAAGGGGACGAGGTCGACATTTCGCCAGCACAGCGATGACGCGTCGCGGACCGAGTCTCCGGGCTGCCGGTATGGGGCTGATGCCAGGCTCGGTGACGCCGAAGTTACCTCACAAAACATGTCTAACCTCCTAAAATGCCCTTAACGGCCGAGGTGGAGGGATGAGGTGATGGCTGGGCAGCAGGATGAGGCTGACCGGCGAGGAGTACGCGAGCCGTCGCTGGCTGACGCCATCATTCCGATGGTCGTCCTCGCCGGGCTGATCGCCGCATCACTCGCCCTGTTCGGGCTGGACGCCTTGGACGGCCCCATTCAGGTCGCGTTGATCGTCTGCGTACTGGTCGCCGGGCTCATCGGCATGCGCAACGGCCACACCTGGGCCGACGTCGAGCGGGCCGCACAGAGCGCGTTCACGTCGATCACCAGCGCGGTCCTCATCCTGTTCGCGGTCGGTGCCCTGATCGGTGTCTGGAACCTCTCCGGCACGATCCCCACTCTGGTCTACTACGGCATCCAGGTGCTCTCGCCGGTGTGGTACTACGCGGCCACGGCGCTGATCTGCGGCGTGGTCGCCCTGAGCATCGGCAGTTCGTGGACCACCGCCGGAACGATCGGCGTCGGCCTGATCGGGGTCGCCGCGATGCTCGGGGTCTCTCCGGCGATCACGGCCGGTGCGGTCATCTCCGGGGCTTACCTGGGCGACAAGCTGTCGCCGCTGTCGGAGACCACCGTGCTCACCGCGCAGATGGTCCAGGTCGACGTGCACGAGCATGTGAAGCGCCAGGCATGGACGTCGATCCCCGCGTTCGTCGTCGCGTTCGCCGTGTTCCTGGTGCTCAGCCTGGTCCGCGCCCCGGACGTGCACAACCCGGTCGGCAAGGAGGTGGAGCTGCACAGCCTCGCCGACATCTACCACATCACCCCGTGGAACCTGCTGCCGCTGGTGCTGCTGGCCGTCCTGTCCATCCGCAAGGTGCCCGCCACGCTGGCCCTGCTGAGCTCGGCGCTGTTCGCCGGGATCCTCGGGGCGTTCCTGCAACCCGACGTGATGAGACAGTTCGTCGGCGGAGCTTGGGAGCATCCCGTGCTCGGCTCCGTCAAGGGCATCTGGCTGGCGATGGCGAACGGCTTCACCATCGACAGCGGTATCGCCGACATCGACAGGCTGCTCTCCCGTGGCGGCATGGACAGCATGCTGACCACGTTGTGGCTGATCATCGGGGCGGTCACGTTCGGCGCGGTGCTGGAGGAGTTCGGGCTCATCGGCCGGCTGGTCGACCCGATGATCCGTACCGCCCGTACGCGTGGCCGGCTGTTCGCCACCGTGTTCGGGTGCGGGTTCGGGCTCAACGTGGTCGCCGGGGACCAGTACATCGCGCTGGTGCTGCCGTCGCGGGTGTTCCGCGTCGAGTTCGCCCGGCGCGGGCTGGCCCCGACCAACCTGTCCCGGCTGGCGGCGGACAGCGCCACGGTCACCTCACCGCTGGTGCCGTGGAACTCCTGCGGCGCGTTCATGGGCGCGGTGCTGGGCGTGCCGACCCTGTCGTACCTGCCGTACAGCGTCTTCAACTACGCCAGCCCCGCGCTGAGCGTGCTGTACGGCATCACCGGATTCCGCATCGAGAAGGTCCCTGTGTCGTCGCCGTAGCCCCCGCGAACGAGAGAAGGCCATGACCGCCACCGACACGAACACGACGCAATCCGCCGCCGCGAAGCTCAGCTTCTGGACCATGACCGCGATGGTCGTGGGCGGGATGGTGGGCGCCGGCGTCTTCTCGCTGCCGCGCCGCTTCGCGCAGGAGACCGGGGTGGCCGGGGCGCTGATCGCCTGGGTCATCGCCGGCACCGGCATGCTCATGCTGGCGTTCGTCTTCCAGACCCTCGCGATCCGCAAACCCGACCTCGACGCCGGGGTGTACGCGTACGCCAAGGCCGGTTTCGGCGAGTACCCGGGCTTCTTCGCCGCGTTCGGCTACTGGGCCAGCGCGTGCGTCGGCAACGTCACGTACTGGGTGCTGATCATGTCGACGATCGGCGCGATCGCCCCCGCGCTCGGCGAGGGCGACACGCTGCTCGCGGTAGCACTGTCCACGCTCGGCCTGTGGGGGTTCTTCTTCCTGATCCGGCGCGGCATCAGGGAAGCCACCGCGATCAACCGCATCGTCACCGTCGCCAAGGTGGTGCCGATCCTGGTCTTCGTCCTGCTGGCGCTGTTCTACCTGGACCCGAAGGTGTTCGCGGACAACATCGGCGGCGCCGACTACGCGGGCTCGCTGTTCAACCAGGTACGCGGCACGATGCTGGTCACGGTGTTCGTCTTCCTCGGCGTCGAGGGCGCCAGCGTGTACTCCCGGCACGCCCAGCGCCGCGAGGATGTCGGCCGCGCCACGATCCTCGGGTTCCTCAGCGTTTTCGCGGTCTTCGCCTCGGTCACCATCGTGTCGTACGGCATCCTGCCGATGGGCGAGATCGCGGAGCTGCGCCAGCCGTCCATGGCCGGCGTACTGGAGGCGGCGGTCGGCACCTGGGGCAAGGTGTTCGTCAGCATCGGGCTGATCGTCTCCGTGCTCGGGGCGTACCTGGCGTGGACGCTGATGGCCGCCGAAGTGCTGTTCGTCGCCGCCAAGGACGACGACATGCCCCGGTTCCTGCGCGGGGTCAACTCCGCGGACGTCCCCGTACCGGCGCTGCTGCTGTCGACCGCGCTGTCGCAGCTGTTCCTGATCGTCACGATGTTCTCCGAGAACGCGTTCTCGTTCGCGCTCGACCTCACCAGCGCGCTGACGCTGATCCCGTTCCTGCTGGCCGCCGGGTACGCGGTCAAGATCGCGCTCGGTCGCGCCGAAGTCGCCCGGGGCGCCACCCGGGAACTCGTCATCGGCGGGCTGGCCACGGTGTACGTCGCGTTCCTGTTGTTCGCCGCCGGCCTGAAATTCGTCCTCGTCTCGTTCATCGTGTACGCCCCCGCCACGATCCTGTTCGTGATGGCCCGCCGCGAGCAGGGCCGGCGCCTGTTCAACCCCGCCGAGACGGTGCTGTTCGCCGTGTCGATCGCCGGCGCCGTCCTCGGCATCGTCGCCCTGGCTGCCGGCTGGATCCACCTCTGACCCTGTTAACCCACGCCGAGACATGGAGGCCCGCGTGACCACCACCCAGGACAAATCCCTCGCGGAAGGCTACGGCGTCTACTCCGAGGTCGGCCGGCTGCGCAAGGTGCTGGTCTGCGCGCCGGGTCTGGCGCACCGCCGGCTCACCCCCACCAACGCCGACGACCTGCTGTTCGACGACGTCATGTGGGTGGAGAACGCCCAGCGCGATCACGCCGACTTCGTCAACAAGCTGCGTGCCCGCGGTGTCGACGTGGTGGAGCTGCACGACCTGCTCGCCCAGACCATGGCGATCCCGGACGCACGGTCCTGGCTGCTCGACCGCAAGATCGTCGCGAACGAGGTGGGCCTCGGCCTGGTCGACGACACCCGTGCCTTCCTGGAGTCACTCGACAGCGGTCAGCTCGCCGAGTACCTGATCGGCGGGCTGGCCACCACCGACCTGCCCGACGACTTCCGCCCGGAGTACGTCGCCCTGGCCCGCGAGGGCACCGGCGCCCGCGAGTACCTGATGCCGCCGCTGCCCAACACGCTCTACACCCGCGACACCACCTGCTGGCTGTACGGCGGCGTCACGCTCAACCCGCTGTTCTGGCAGGCCCGCAAGGACGAGACCCTGCTGATGAAAGCGATCTACGAGTACCATCCGGACTTCGTGGGCGCCACGGTGTGGTGGGGCGACCCGGAGAAGCAGTGGGGGCAGGCGACGTTCGAGGGCGGCGACATCATGCCGGTGGGCAACGGGGTCGTCCTGATGGGCATGAGCGAGCGCACCTCCCGGCAGGCCATCACCCAGGTGGCCGCGGCCCTGTTCGCGCAGGGCGCCGCCGACCACGTGGTCGTCGCGGGCATGCCGAAACTGCGGTCGGCCATGCACCTTGACACCGTGTTCACGTTCGCCGACCGGGACGTGGTCACGCTGTATCCAACCATCATGGACGGAGTGCGCGCGTTCTCGCTGCGCCCGGCCGACCGGGCGCCCGGCGTCGACATCGTCGACCACGGCTCCCGGCCGTTCGTCGACGTGGTCGCGCAGGCGTTGGGCCTGTCCGGGCTTCGGGTCATTGCGACCGGCGGCGATGTGTACGCCTCCGAGCGCCAGCAGTGGGACAGCGGCAACAATGCGGTCGCGCTGGAACCGGGCGTGGTGTTCACGTACGACCGCAACACCCAGACGAACACGCTGCTGCGCAAGGCCGGCGTGGAAGTGATCACCATCGTCGGTGCGGAGCTCGGCCGGGGCCGCGGCGGCGGCCACTGCATGACGTGCCCGATCATCCGCGAACCGGTGTCGTTCTGAGGAAGTCTGTCAGAGGATGAGGGGGTGACTGTCGAGAACGGCTACCGCATCGAACGCGACACGATGGGCGAGGTCCGGGTCCCCGCCGACGCGCTGTGGCGGGCGCAGACCCAGAGGGCGGTGGAGAACTTCCCGATCTCCGGACGCGGGCTGGAGCCCACGCACATCCACGCCCTGGCCCGGATCAAGGGGGCGGCGGCGCAGGCCAATGCGGCTCTCGGCGTACTCGAAGAAGATCTTGCGAAGGCGGTCGAGACTGCCGCCGCGCAGGTCGCGGACGGCGCCCACGACGACCAGTTCCCGATCGACGTGTTCCAGACCGGCTCGGGCACGTCGTCGAACATGAACGCCAACGAGGTCATCGCCACCCTCGCCGCCCGCGAACTGGGCCGCCCGGTGCACCCCAACGACCACGTCAACGCGTCCCAGTCCAGCAACGACGTCTTCCCCTCCTCGATCCACCTGGCTGCCACCGAGGCCGTCACCAGCGACCTCATCCCGGCGCTGGACCACCTGACCACCGCGCTGAACGCCAAGGCCGCGGACTGGGCCGAGGTGGTCAAGAGCGGCCGCACCCACCTGATGGACGCGACCCCGGTCACCCTGGGTCAGGAGTTCTCCGGGTACGCCGCGCAGGTGCAGAACGGCCTCGACCGCCTCACCGACACGCTGCCCCGGCTCGGCGAGCTGCCGCTGGGCGGCACCGCGGTCGGCACGGGGGTGAACACGCCGCCCGGCTTCGCCCCGGCGGTCATCGAGCGGCTGCGCGAGGCGACCGGCCTGCCGCTCTCCGAGGCGCGCAACCACTTCGAGGCGCAGGGCGCCCGGGACGCGCTCGTGGAGGCGTCCGGCCAGCTCCGGGTCGTCGCGGTCAGCCTGTACAAGATCGTCAATGACATCCGGTGGATGGGCTCCGGCCCCCGGGCCGGTCTGCGCGAGCTGAGCCTGCCCGACCTGCAGCCCGGCTCGTCGATCATGCCGGGCAAGGTGAACCCGGTGGTCCCCGAGTCGGTGCGCCAGGTCTGCGCGCAGGTGATCGGCAACGACGCGGCGGTCGCGTTCGCGGGCACCCAGGGCGACTTCGAGCTCAACGTGATGCTCCCGGTGATGGCCCGCAACCTGCTGGAATCCATCCGGCTGCTGGCCGCCGCCGCGCGCATGCTGGCCGACCGGTGCGTGGCCGGCCTGACCGCCAACGTCGAGGTGGCCCGCGCGTACGCCGAGGGATCGCCGTCGATCGTCACCCCGCTCAACCGCCACCTCGGGTACGACGAGGCCGCCGCGATCGCCAAGCAGGCATTGGCGACCGGACGGTCGATCCGTGAGGTGGTGCTGGAGCGCGGCCACGTCGATGCCGGGCGGGTCACCGAGCAGCAGTTGGACGAGGCCCTGGACGTGCTCCGGATGACCCGTCCCTGAGCCCCGGGACGGGCGGCAAACCGCTCGCCCCGGTCGGTACCCTTAGACGGTGACGCTGCGCTTGTACGACACCGCGACCCGATCGGTCCGGGACTTCGTCCCGATGACGCCCGGTCAGGTGGGGATCTACCTGTGCGGTCTCACGGTGCAGTCCGTCCCGCACATCGGCCACCTGCGCAGCGGCGTCAACTACGACATCCTGCGCCGCTGGTTCCGCCACTCCGGGTATGACGTCATGTTCATCCGCAACATCACGGATGTCGACGACAAGATCCTCGACAAGGCGGTCGAGCAGGGCCGGCCGTTCTGGTCCATCGCGTACGAGAACGAGCTCGTGCTGGCGGCCAACTACCGCGCGCTCAACGTGCTGGAGCCGACGTACGAGCCGCGGGCCACCGGCCACATCACCGAGATGCACGAGCTGATCGGCGAGCTGATCGCGCGCGGCCGGGCATATCCGGCCGAGGCGGGCAACGGCGACGTGTACTTCGACGTGCCGTCCTATCCGGAGTACGGCGCCCTGTCCGGGCAACACCCCGACGACATGCGCGTCCCCACCGACGGCGGTGAGCCGGACAAGCGGGACTTCCGCGACTTCGCCCTGTGGAAGGGGGTCAAGCCGCAGGAGCCCGCGGACGCGGCCTGGTCCTCCCCTTGGGGGCCCGGCCGCCCCGGCTGGCACATCGAGTGCTCCGCGATGGCCAAGCGCTACCTGGGCGCCGAGTTCGACATCCACGGCGGCGGGCTCGACCTGACGTTCCCGCACCACGAGAACGAGATCGCCCAGTCCCGCGCGGCCGGGCTGCCGTTCGCCCGGTACTGGGTGCACCACGCGCTGCTCAACCTCGGCGAGGCCAAGATGAGCAAGTCGCTGGGCAACGTCATCGACCTCGACGCGGTGCAGGCCCTGGGCGTTCGCCCGGTCGAGCTGCGCTACTACCTCGGCAGCCCGCACTACCGCTCCCGCATCGACTACTCCGACGAGGCGCTGCGCGAGGCCGCGACCGCGTACCGGCGGATCGAGGGGTTCGTGACCCGCGCCGCCGAGGTGGCCGGGGCGGGGGAGCCGGGCCCGGTGCCGGACGCGTTCGCCGCCGCGATGGACGACGACCTCAACACGTCCGCGGCACTGGCGGTCGTGCACGACACGATCCGCGAGGGCAACACCGCCCTGGCGGCGGGCGACCAGGCGGGCGTCGGGCACGCCCTGGCCGCCGTCCGCGCCATGCTGGGCGTGCTCGGCATCGACCCGCTGGACGAGGCGTGGGGCGGCACCGAGCGCGGCGGCGACCTCAAGCCCGTGGTGGACGCGCTCGTGGCGTTGGCCCTCGAGCAGCGGGCGCAGGCCCGCACACGTAAGGACTGGGCGGCCGCGGACGCGGTGCGTGACCAGCTCAAGCACGCCGGCATCCAGGTGGAGGACACTCCGGCCGGGCCGCGATGGACCGTAGGGGAGCAACACTGATGCCGGGCAACTCGGCCAACCGCAGCCGCCGTGTGGCGTCCAAGAAGGGCGCCGCACAGGGATCTGGCGGCAAGAACCGCAGCGGGCTCAAGGGCCGCGGCAAGACCCTGCCCGCCGACGAGCGGCCGTGGCACAAGGGCTACTCCGGCACCGAGAAGCTGCCCGACAAGACCGCCCGCAAGCAGGACAAGGAGCGCCGCGCCGCGGCGGCCGAGGGCCGTGCCCCGAAGGTCGGCGTTCCCGGCACCAAGGACACCACCTGGGGCAAGGGCTGGCGGGGCACCGGCAAGCCCGCCGCGCGCGGCAAGGTGCAGCCGCACCGCGGCCCGCGGATCGCCCCCGGCCGCCGTTCCCACCCCACCAAGGAAGGCCCCGAGCTGCTGCTCGGGCGCAACCCGGTGGTCGAGGCGCTGCGGGCGGGCATCCCCGCCACCGCCCTGTACGTGGCACAGGGCCTCGACATCGACGAGCGGATCACCGAGATCGTCCGGACCTCCGGCGACCGGGGCATCCCGATCTTGGAGATCAGCCGCGCCGAGCTGGACCGGATGACCGGTGGCGTGCTGCACCAGGGCGTCGGACTGCAGGTGCCCCCGTTCGCGTACGAGCAGTTCGACGACCTGGTCGCCGCGTCCCTGGAGCAGACCGCCCCGCTGCTCGTCGCTCTCGACGGGGTGACCGACCCGCGCAACCTGGGCGCGGTGATCCGGTCCGTGGCCGCGTTCGGCGGGCACGGCGTCTTCCTGCCCGAGCGGCGCGCCGCGGGCATCACCGCGACCGCGTGGCGCACCAGCGCCGGGGCGGCCGCCCGCGTCCCCGTCTCCCAGGTCGTCAACCTGACCCGGGCCATCAAGGCCTGCCAGCAGGCCGGCTTCACCGCGATCGGCCTCGACGCGGACGGCGAGACCGACCTGTACGAGCTGGAGGCCGCGGTCGGCCCGTTGCTGGTCGTGGTCGGCTCCGAAGGGCGCGGCCTGTCCCGGCTCGTCGGCCAGACCTGTGACCTGCGTGTCGGCATCCCGATGGCTTCCACGGTGGAGTCGCTGAACGCCAGCGTCGCCGCCGCGGTCACCCTCGCTGAGGTGGCCCGCCGCCGCACGTTCGGCTGACCCCCCGCCGCCGGACGCCGACCCGTAGCATGACGGGCCGGCGTTACGGCGGCGGAGGAGCAGCATGACGGACCCCGGCTTCACCCAGGATGCCGGCCCTGGTACCCCATCCATCGATGCTGCGCGGCCCGGGCCGGAGCCGGACTATGCCGAGCCGGTCGACCCCTGGGCGGACGGCGAGGCCACCGCATTCGCGCCGGGCGGAGCAGACTCCCACCCCGTCCCGCTTCCGGACACCTGGCCGGACGAGCGTGGAGAGCGCCCGGTCCCGGCGTACCGGAAGAAGTGGTTCTGGCTGGTGGCCGCCGCCACCGCGATCGTGCTCGGTGCGGGCGCCACCCTCGCCGTGGTGTTCTGGCCCGGCTACCGGGCGCTGGACTACCACGCCCTCGGCGAGCCCCGCCGGGTGGCCCCGGCCGTGCCCTTCAGCGGCCATTTCATCACCGCCACCGTGCGTGACGATCGGGCGTACCTTGCCAGCGTGTCGGACGACGGCGTGCTCGGCATCGTCGCCGCCGACACCCAATCCGGCACCCGGTTGTGGGCCAAAACCGCCCCGGGCAGCGCCGAGGACTGGGAGCGCCTCGTCGCGCTGCCCGATGCCCTGGTCGCGTTGTCCGCCGCGGACGACGACCAGCGCCGGCTGGTGCTGCTCGACCCCGGCACCGGTGACCTGCTCTGGCAGCGGACCGTCGGCGAGGACGACGGCCTGCTGTTCGCCGACGACACGGTGGTGCTCGTGGACCGGAACCAACACCGGCTCGTCGGTCTGGAGACCCGCGGCGGCGGCAAGGTCCGCTGGGAACTGAAGGACCCCGCCGCCCCGTCCGGTTCGGACGACACCGCCGTCTACCCGGCCGGCACCCCCGACGACCTCGGCGGGCCGGCCACGGCCGCGGGCCTTCCGATCGCCCCGGTACTCGACGGCGACGAGCACATCGTCCAGATCGGCGCGGACCGCTCGGCCAGGGTGATCGACGCGGCCACCGGGAAAGTCCTGTCACTGCCGCGGCAGAGCGTCGCCGACCCCGATGACCAGGTGCTCGCGTACGACGGCCGGCTGATCGTCGCCGAGTCGGACGACGCCCGCCGGATCGTCGCGTACGACCTGGCGAAGCTGGGCGAGCCGCGGGTGCTCTACACCGCACCGGACACGAACACCCGGTTCACGCACCTCACCCCGTGCGACGCCGACGGAGTCTGCTTCGTGCAGACCACCAACTCCGACGCGCACACCGCGCGCGTGGTCGCCGTGAATGCGGCCGAGGGCGGGCGGCGCTGGGAGCGCCCACTCGCCGACACGGGCAACCTGGTGCCCGTCGGCGACTCGCTGCTCGCCGCGCAGGACACGTCGCCCGCGCAGGTCAGCCTGCTGGGCGCGGACGGAACGGTCCGGTGGACCCGTGAGGGCGCCGCGGCTCGGCTCGACGGGGGCAACATGCTGCGCTTCGCCAAGCCGCTGTCGACCTCACCGGACGACGTGTCGGTCGCCGGGGAGCACCTCGGCGACGACGGCGTCGAACTGGGCCCGCTCAGCGGTGTGCGGTCGGCGACCTGCGCCTGGAACACGACCGTGCTGGCGTGCGCGGCCGACAAGGACTTCGTGCTCCGGTCGTTCGCCGGTTGAACGACGAAGGCCGGCCCCCGCGCGGGGCCGGCCTTCGAGACATCTCAGATCAGATACGTACGCCCGTGCCGGCGTGGAAGACGTGCACGTTGTCCGGCTGCGGCCGGATGAACACCGTCTCGCCCATCGTCGGCATGCTCCGCCGGTCCGTACGGACGACGAAGCGCTCCGAGCCGCCGTCCAGAGCCGCATGGCCGTACACGTTCGCGTCCGAGCCCAGGTCCTCGACCAGGTCGACGACGATCGGCATCCCGCCCGCGGTCGGGGCCACCAGCTCGGTCGCCTCCGGCCTGAAGCCGATCGTGACCTTCCCGCCGCCGCTCTGCGCGTCCGCGACCTGCCCACGGCTCAGCGGCAGCAGCATCGGGCCGAAAGCGGCGCCCGACTCGCTCAGCGGCACCGTCTTGATGTTCATCGCCGGGGACCCGATGAAGCCCGCGACGAAGACGTTGCCCGGGGCGTCGTACAGGTTCCGGGGGGTGTCGCACTGCTGGAGCACACCGTCGAGCATGACCGCCACCCGGTGGCCCATCGTCATGGCCTCGACCTGGTCGTGGGTCACGTACACGGTCGTGATGCCCAGCTTGGCCTGCAGCGTCGCGATCTGCGAACGGGTCTGGACACGCAGCTTGGCGTCGAGGTTCGACAGCGGCTCGTCCATGAGGAAGACCTGCGGTTCACGCACGATGGCCCGGCCCATGGCGACGCGCTGGCGCTGGCCGCCGGAAAGCGCCTTCGGCTTGCGGCCAAGGTACTCGTCGAGCTGAAGCAGCTGGGCCGCCTCTTTGACCCGGCGGTCGATCTCCGACTTGGGGGTCTTGCGGAGCTTCAGGGCGAACGCCATGTTCTCGTACACCGACATGTGCGGGTACAGAGCGTAGTTCTGGAAGACCATCGCGATGTCGCGGGACTTCGGGGGGAGGTTGGTGACGTCCTTGCCCTCGATGAGGATCCGCCCGCGGTCGACGTCCTCCAAGCCGGCGAGCATGCGCAGGCTGGTGGACTTGCCACAACCCGAGGGGCCGACGAGGACCAGGAACTCGCCGTCGCCGATCTCGAGGTTGAGCTCGTTGACCGCGGGGCGCTCCTGACCGGGATAGATCCGGGAGGCCTTTTCGTAGGTGACCGTAGCCATGGTGAAGCGCTTCCTTTCCACCGGCAGGAACGTGCCGGACGATCCGAGTGGAGGAACATGAGCCCACCCCGTCCGAAGATGAGGCAGGCTCGCTGACCGTCACGGTAGGTCAAATCGCCTCACCTGCCAAGGTCCTGTGCCATCAGGTGGACCTGGGGCTGGGCAGGCGCGGGCGGGGGCGCGGGCGGAGGGCCCGGAGCGGCTATGCTTCAGGGCGCATGCCCCTGTAGCTCAGTTGGCCAGAGCACTCGCCTTGTAAGCGAGATGTCGTCGGTTCGATTCCGACCGGGGGCTCCACCATCACAGACCCGCGAAAGCTCGGTCTACCTCCGACCGCGGCGTTTCGCTTACCCGCAGTGACGATTTGGCGGGACGATCTTCCAAACTGGCGCTACTGGATCGGGTCCAGGTCTACCATCGCGGCGTGCACGACGAGGACCCGAGCGGCTACGCCTGGCGGGTACTCGGCCTGCTCCTCCGGGTGCTGGGCTCCCTCGCCGCCACCGTGCTGTGCTGGATCGGCGCAGCCGGCTCGTTCATCGCGGCCGTGTGGGCGATCCACCCATGGCCGGGCGATCACCGCGAGCCGGCATTGGCCGTCGCCTACGTGCTGTTGCTGGTACTGCTGATCGTGGCACCGTCTGTGGCGTGGCGATTTCTGCTGCCAGGCACCCGTTGGTGGAGCGCCGCTCCGTTCGTGCTGCTCGCAGCCGGCGCGGTCGGCGGATTCCTGTTCGTGATCTGATCGCCGTGTTGGCGAGGGCGTCGGCCATCGACTATCCGGCAGACATCCCGTTGGATCCCCGGTGGGTTCGCAAGATCGCGCGCAGGGCGGAGCGCACGGGCGTTCGCTGCGGGGAGGGCAGGCTTCCCCGGGCGGCGATGTAGGCCTCCTGCGCGGCGAGTGCCTCGGCGTGCTCACCGCGGATGGCGTGCAGCTCGGCCTTCTCCTGATACACCCGGACCAGAAGTTGCCGCAGGTCACGTCCGGTGCACTGCAGATGCGCGTCGTGCAGGGTCGCCAGGGCCCGGCCGGTCGCGCCGAGCCCGCGCTGAGCCCGGGCCAGTGTCAGCAGGTACTCGGCCAGTTCCTCCGCGTCATTTGGCCCGGCACCCTTGCAGCGGGCGATGCACACCTGAAGCGTCTGCTCCGCCTCGGCGTACTCGCCGTTGGTGATCTGGATTGCGCCGATCGTTTCCAGCGCGTCCGCATCGAGGTGGTAGCCGCGCGCCACGGCGTTGTCCTGCATCCGCCGCGCGATCCGCCCCGCCTGCGGAAAGTCACCGGTCTCGTACTCGGCGTAGGCCCAGTTGTTCAGCACCACGGTGAGCCGTTCCCACTCGTGGAGCTGCCGGGCCAGTTCTTCGGCCTGCCGGTAATGCGGCCGTGCCGCCTCGATGTCTCCGTTCTCGGACAGCGCATCGGCCAGCCTGACACGGTGCCAGATCTGCATGTGTGCGGTGGCCGCCTCGTCGAGCAGCTCGACCGCGCTCACGGAATGCGCCAGGAACCTGGCCGCGTGGCCGGCCATTCTTTCGATGTTCGCCCGCACCAGATGGGCACGCGCTTGCAACCGGCGGTCACCGTGTTTACGCGCCCACGCCTGGATGCCTTTGATCTGCCGGGCAGCTCCCGGGACGTCGCCGGTACGCCGGAGCATGTCGGTCCAGCACAGGCGGGCCCGCATGAGCAGGGCCTCGTCGCCCAGAGCCTCGGCCTGCCGTTCGAGCTCCACCGCGATGGCGTACCCGGCGGTGGCGTCGACGATGACCCGGTCCTCCAGCGCCAGCAGCGCAGCGGACAACTGCTCAGCGTCGGCCGCACTGCCGTTCAACCCGAGACGGTTCACCGCAGTCTCATCGGTCGTGAGCCCACGATGATGAGAATCTGCCCGGCCCGCGCGCGGGAGGGGACGAACAGCCGACCGTACGTGTGGTGTGGGCGTGGTGAACTCCCTGACCATGATCGAGACCGCCTCCCGGACCACTGCGGCGCTCAAGCGCTGGCGCCCGTTCGTGGTGGGCGGGTACGTCGTCGTGGCCACCGCGGTCACGTTCGCCGCGTCGTACGAACCGAGCCTGCTGTCGCCCGTCGGCATTGCAGCGCTCGTTCTCGCGCCCCTGGCGGTCCTCAGCGGTCTGGCCGGCAGTGTTGCGCTCGCACTTCCCTACATGACCGGGCTGACGGATGCCGACCCCGACGAGTACAGCCTCACCTGGTGGCTGCCGTTCATCATGTTCGGCGCCGTCGCCAACGCGGTCCTCTACCTCGTCATCGCCCGCGCCTGGCGCAGGCGCCGCCGCCCGCACAGCGTCGACGGCGCGTGAGTTGATCCACGCAGTTCGCCCACCGGGCCTCCGCTAGCCTTCTTCGATGATCACCTTGACCCGGGCGACGCTGACCGGCGCCGAGTTGGACAGCCTCGTCGACATCTGCCGGTCCCAGCCGGAGTACTGGCGGTCGAGCGGGGACCAGGACCCTGATGCGATGTCCCGGGCTGCGGTCGAGGTGATGCTGCGCGAGGACGCGGAGGCCGACGGGTGCGAGACCGTCGTCGGCCGGGACGGCGAAGGCCGGGTCGTGGGCTTCGCCCAACTGCTGCTGCGCCACCCGATCGACGGTCACCCATGGATCGGGCTGCTGCTGGTCGACGGACGGGTCGGGCGCCAAGGGTACGGACGGGCGATCGTCGCCGCGGTCGAGGACCGTTTCCGGGCCGACGGCGCCACAGCCGTACGGCTCGGTGTCCTTGTGGCGAATGCCGAGGCGTTGCCGTTCTGGGAAGCACTGGGCTACCGGCAGATCGATCTGCGCCCGGACCGCGCCAAGGCCCGCCCCACCCGCGTGATGGAGAAGCTTCTCCTGCCGGCCTGTTCGGGCTGAGGTGGTCAGGCGACGTCGCGGTCGCGGTAGGCGCGGGGAAGGCGCTCCCGTGACAGACCCGCGACGACGCGGTTGCGTCCCTCGTGCTTGGCGGCGTAGAGGTTGCGGTCGGCGGTGGCCAACGCGGCGGACTGGCTGGGCGGCGAGCATTGGCGGACCGAGGCCACACCGATGCTGACGGTGACGGGCAGATGCCGGGTGATGTCGTGCCAATCGTGTCCGCCGATGGCCGCACGGATGCTGTCGAGCGTGGTGGCCGCGTCCGTGAGGGGGGTGGCGGGCAGGACGAGCAGGAACTCCTCCCCGCCGAGGCGGGCGACGAACCCGCCCGGGACGGCCGCGGCCAGACCGATCTCCAGCAGCTGCGCGACCTGTTCGAGCACCTGGTCGCCGGTGTCGTGGGAGAGCTGGTCGTTGATCCGCTTGAAGTAGTCGATGTCCGCGATCGCCAGGCTCAGGCCGGGGTCGCCGGCGATCAGGGCGGGCAGTTCCTCGTCGACGTAGCGGCGGTTGCGCAGGCCGGTCAGCGGGTCGCGGCGGGCCTGCTCGCGGAAGCGTTCGGCCTCCTCGCGGGCTTCGGTGGTCTCGAACATCGCCTGCCGGGCCTGAGCCTGTGCCTCCCGTTCCTGCGAGCGCAGGCTTTCGCGGGCGGCGATGAACACCTTCAGTTCGGCGAACGCCGCGACATGGTCGCCCCGGGCGGCATGCAGGTCGGCCTGTTCCTCGTGCACCTGGACCAGGACTTCCTGCATGCCGAGTTCGACGCACCGCGCGCGGCAGGCATCCAGGCTCTCCTGGGCCCGTACGTGATCACCGAGGCCGCGCCGGGCGCGGGCCAGGGTGAGCTGGTAATAGACCAGGTCGGCGACGGCCTCGAAGTCTCCCGCGTCGTACCGGGCGATGCACGTCAGCATCGTCTGCTCGGCTTCGGCGTACTCGCCGTTGGCGGCCTGTACTTCGCCGACCGTGTGCAGGGTCGGCGGGTCGAGCTGGAGGCCGCGCTCCTCGGCGTGCTCGATCATCCGGGCGATGACCTCGCGGGCCCGGACGAAGTCGCCGCTCTCGAACTCGTAGTGCGCCCAGTTGTTGAGCAGGTCGTTCAGCAGTTCCCACTGGTGCGCCTTCCGGGCCAGGACCTCGGCCTGCCGGTAGCGCTGCCGGGCCGCGTCCATGGCGCCGGTGTCGGCCAGCGCATCGGCCAGCCGGATGCGATGCCTGACCTGGGTGAATACGGTGGCGGTGTCGTCGAGCAACTCGACCGCGCTCAGTGAGTGCTCCAGGCGCTTGGCCGCGTCGCCGGACAGCCGCTGAATCAGCGCGCACTGCCCGTGGGCGCGGGCCTCCAGGTTGCGGTCGCCGTGCTCGGCGGCCCATTGCTGGATGTCGTAGACCTGCCGCGCGACCCCCGCGATGTCGCCGGTCCGCACCGCCATGTTGGTCCGGCAGAGCCGGGCGCGCATGACGAGACGCTCGTCGCCCAGCGCGGCGGCCTGCTGTTCCAGCTCCACCGCGGTGGCCAGTCCGCCCGTGGCGTCCGCGACGAACTGCTCCTCCATCGCCAGGAGGGCAGCCGACACCGCCTCGGCACCCAGCGTGTTGCCGCCCATCGGTCCACCCCCCGGCTCAATCCCTCTGATGTTTCCCATCGGCCAGGGGAGCCGTTCGTTTAGCCGCGCGCGACGCCTGCGCCGGGCCGTCGGCGGTGAGCGGCCGTCGCAGCCGTGCCTGAGACCGGGAGAAACGCCCATCTCGACACGCAGCGTCGAATACGTGACCTACGATGATCATTGACCTTGAACCCGAATAATAATGGTCATTCGTGACGTCAGTCGTCGCGCCGACGGCCGCGGATCCACCCGCCTGGTGTCGTGAGTGGATGGTCGGAACTGTGCGTGCCTCACTACGATCCAGGCATGAGTACGGAGGCCCCGCGTGACGCCGCCGCGAGGCGATCCGTGTTGTCCCGGCTGCGCGACGGGCTGGGCCAGAACGGCGACGACGCCCGCCCCCATTTCGTGGTCTGCGGGTCGGACGCCCTGGTGTACACACTCGCGGAGGAGCTCGCGAACTCGGGACATCGGATCCGGCTGACCGTCATCGCACCCACCCGGGTGCGGTCCGACGTTCCCGACCTGGGGCAGCTGCGCAACATCAAGGTGGTACGGGCGGACCGGCTCGACGAGCGTACGTTCCGGGCGGCCGGACTGTCCGGCGCGGCGGCGCTGGCGCTGGTGATGCCGGACGACGTGGTCAACCTGCACGCGGCGCTGTGCGCCCAGGCCGTCGAGCCCGATCTGCGGCTGGTCATCCGCATGTTCAACTCCGGCCTCGGGTACGGCGTACGCCACCTCTTCGCCGACTGTGCGGTGATGTCCGACGCCGCGATGGCCGCGCCGGAGTTCGTGGCGGCCGCGCTGGGCGAGGTGGCCCCGACCTACTTCCGGCACGCGGGTCGCACGCTGTATCTCGCGCGGCGGGCCGACGTACACGAACGTCATGTGGTCTGTGCCGTGACCGCGACCGACAGCAAAGGGCAGGTGGCCGTGCTGCCGGCCGAGCCGCCACCCGGCGCGGAGAGCCCGGAGGATCTGGTCCTCGCCGAGGCCACCGGTCGCCCGGCGGGCCAGGCCCTGGCCGCCCAGCGGCTGGTGCGGGCGCGGCGGCGGCGGTGGCCGTTCGCGGTCGTCGGCCGGGCCTTCCGCGGCGCACTCAGCCGCAAGCTCGGCGTGGCGGTGCTGATCACGCTGGGGGTGACGCTGGTCGCGGGCGCGGTGCTGGCGCACTTCGACCACGTGCACGGACTCTGGCGTTCGCTGTACGTCACGCTGCTCACCGCGGTCGGGTCGTCCGATGTGGAGGAGAACCGCAACGCGGTCGCGCAGGCCGCCCAGCTCGTGCTGACGATCGCCGGGCTCGCGCTGCTGCCGCTGATCACCGCGGCCGTGGTCGACGGCATGGTCAACGCGCGGCTCGCGCTGGCCGACGGCCGCACCCGGCAGGTGCACACGGATCACATCGTCCTGGTCGGGCTCGGGAACGTGGGCACCCGGGTGTTGCGGCAGCTCAAGGACTTCGGCCTGGACGTGGTGGCGATCGACCGCAACGCCGACGCCCGCGGCGCGAAGATCGCCCAGCGGCTGGGAGTGTCGTTCATCGTGGGCGACGCGGGCCTGGAGGAGACGCTGCGCGCCGCGTCCGTCGAGACGTGCAAGGCGCTCGTGGTCGTCTCCACCGACGACGTGACGAACCTGCAGGCCGCCCTGAACGCCCGGGCGCTACGCGGGGACGTGCGGGTGGTGCTGCGGCTGTTCGACGACGACTTTGCGCGGCGCGTGCAGAGCGCGTTCGCGATCAACACCTCGCGCAGTGTGTCCCGGCTGGTGGCGCCCGCGTTCGCGGCCGCCATGCTGGAACGCGACGTGCTGGCCACCCTGCCGGTCGAGCGGCACGCTCTGCCGGTCGCGGAGGTGACCGTGGCCGCGGGCGCGCCGCTGATCGGGCGGGAGCTGCGCCAGGCGGACCGGCCACTCAGCGTACGGGTGCTCGGCCTGTCCCGCCCCGGGTCGCAGTGGGTGGACTGGCGGCCGGATCCGTCGCACACGCTGGTCGCGGGCGACCGGCTGCTCGTGGTGGCCCGCCGGGCCGGGCTGCGGGCCCTGGCCGAACAGGCCGCCCCGCCCCCGCCGCCGCTGGAGCACGCCCGCCTCGACGTGGCCCACTAGCGGACATGGCCCACCGGCGCTAGCCGAGAATCTCGTCCAGCGAGCCGACCTCGACGCCCAGCACGGCCTGCTCGTCGGGCTTCTTGACCAGCACCTCCGTCAGGTACGACTGCACCGCGGGCGCCATGCCGACGTCGCGGCCGGCCCGCTCCGACAGCAGCCACTTGTGCTCGATGATCTGCGCGAAGATCTCCTGCGGCTCCAGCTTGCGCCGCAGATGCCCGGGCACCGCCCGTACCACCGGCTCGAACACCTCGGTCAGCCAGCGGTGCGCGGCCTGCTGTTCGTCGATCAGGTCACTCTCGGCCCGGTACGCGTCCAGGTCGTTGAGCAGCGACCGGGCCTGATTCTCCTCCGAGTCCAGGCCGGTCAGGCGCAGCAGCCGCCGGGTGTGGTAGCCGGCGTCGACCACCTTCGGGCGGACCCGGTAGCCGCCGTCCATGGTGGACATGGCCACCTCGGCGACGTCGAAGCCCATCTCGTTGAGACGGCGGATGCGCCGCTCGATGTTGTGCCGGGCGTCGCGCGGCACCTCCTGCTCGTACGTGACCTCGTGCCACAGCCGCTCGTAGCGGGCCACGATGTCGTCGACCACCGCCTCCGGGTCGATCGACGGGTGCAGCAGCTCGGCAGCCTGCAGGTCCAGGGACTCGCCGAAGATGTTGAGCCGCAGCACCTCGATGTCCTCCAGGCGCTGCCCCTCGCTGAGCCGCGGATACAGGCTGCCGGTCTCGGCGTCCACCAGGTACGCGGCGAACGCCCCGGCGTCACGCCGGAACAGCGTGTTGGACAGCGAGCAGTCGCCCCACGCGAACCCGGTGAGGTGCATCCGCACGATCAGCGCGGCCAGCGCGTCCAGCAGCCGGTTCAACGTTTCGGGGCGCAACACGTGCGAGAACAGCGCCCGGTACGGCAGCGAGAACTGCAGGTGCCGGGTGATCAGCACACTCTCCAGCGGTTCGCCGTCGGCGGTCTGCCGGTCCGTGACCACGGCGACCGCCCGTACCGCGGGGAAGTCGATGCGCTCCAGCGCGCGCAACAGGTCGTACTCCTTCTCGGCGATGCGCTCGCGGGTCTCCTTCAGCGCGTACACGGTCTCGTTGAGTTTGACGAAGCGGACGACGTGCCGCGAGATGCCCTGGGGCAGCGCGACCAGGTGGTCCGCGGGCCACTGCTCCAGCGGCACCCCCCACGGCAGATCGAGCAGCGCCGGGTCGACGACGGCGGAGGTGATGCGCACGCCCCCCAGTCTGCACACGTACGCCCAGTGCGACAGCGCGTCGCCGCCCGAGGTGGTTCGTTACACAGGCCGGAGCACCACGTTGGTCCATATGTCTCTGATGTGACTCAAGTGGCGGGAGTGGCATGCAACGCAGGGTGAGCATCCTCGTCGGGACGCTCGCGGCCCTCACCCTGGTCGCGGCCGGCGCCGCCCTGGCCTGGACGGCACTGTCCGGCGAGGGCCGCAGCGTCGGCACCTGGCACGACGCCCCGGCAGTGGCCCAGTCCCCGGTCGCGGCCCAACGGCCCGCCGGCCAGCCGGTGCGCGACACCCACGGGGCGACAGCCCCGGCCGGGGCACCTCCTTCGGCCGTCGGGGGCCAACAGCAGGTCGGCGACCTGGTCCGGGTGAACCGCCGACTCGGGTACGCCGCGGCGGAGACGTTCCGCTTCCCCGGGGCGACGTACGTGAAGGTGCATTTCAGCCGGATGCACCTGGGCCCGGGGGAACACGTCGACGTGGCCAGCCCCGACGGCGCGGAGGCGTACCGGTACGACGCGCCCGGCGCCGCGGGCACCTGGGCCATGTCGATCACGGGGGACACGGCCGTCGTCCGGCTGTACCGCGGCAGCCGGTCGTCGCGGCCCGCCGTCACCGTGGACCGCGTCGCCCGCGGATTCAGCGCCGCCGAGCAGCGGCTGGTCCCGGAGGCCCAGCTCACGAGACCCGGGACCACCGGCCGGGAGGAATCGGTGTGCGGCCTGGACGACAGCACCGAGGCGGCCTGCTACCGCTCCGCCAACCCGGTCGCGTACGCCCGGTCCCGGGCCGTGGCCCGCCTGCTCATCAACGGCACGCAACTGTGCACCGGCTGGCGCGTCGGCGCGAAGAACCGGATGCTCACGAACAACCACTGCTTCACGTCGTCCCGCGAGGCGTACGGCACCGAGGTGTGGTTCAACTACGAATGCGCCAGGTGCGGCGGCGGCGCGGCGCTGCGCCCGGTCAAGGTGTGGGGTGACCGGGTGTTGTCGACCAACCGCACCTACGACTACACGCTGTTCACGGTCGACGACTTCAGCCGGGTGCAGAAGTTCGGGTACCTCGCCTTCGAGACCGCGCGGCCCGTCAAGGGCCAGGAGCTGTACATCCCGCAGCACCCGGCGGGCGAACCCACCCGCATCACGGGCGGCCTGAAGGAACGCGCCGGCACGTGCGCGGTCGCCGACCCCACGTACGACGGGTACGCCAAGGACTCGGACGTCGCCTACTACTGCGACACCGAGGGCGGCTCGTCCGGCAGCCCGGTGATCTCCCGCGCGACGAACCGGGTCGTGGCGCTGCACCACTTCGGCGGCTGCCCCAACTCCGGCGTACGGGCGGACCTCCTCGCCGCCCGGCTGCGTGGCCTCCTGTGATCGCTGCCGGTGCCCTGGCCTGCTGTGATCCGTGCCGCGCTGGGCGGGCCCGGGTAGCCCACGCTGGGTAGCGTGGGCCGGGTGGAGCGGACAGCGGTGCGTACCCGGGTCCGGCCGGTGACCGGCTGGTGGCTCGACGCTGCCCTGCTCGTGGCGTTCGGGCTGCTGACCCTCGCGCTGGCCCGCGGGCACCTGCTGAGCGCGGACGAGGCGGTCGCCGACTGGGCGCTCGCTCACCAGCCCGTCCCGCTGCACTGGGCCGCCCGGGTGCTCAACTACCTCGGCCAGGGCGGTCAGGTGCTGATGCCGGTCGCGGGGCTGCTCGCGCTGCTGCTCGCCCGGCGGACCCGGTCGGTGCGGCCGGTGCTGGTGTGCGCGGGCGCGTTCGTGCTGACGTACCTGACGATCGGGCCGCTGAAGGTGTGGCTGGACCGGGCGGCGCCGAAGTTCCACGGCCCGCAGCGGGCGGTGCTGTTCAACGCGTACGCATCCGGCAAGGACGCCCTGAGCTATCCGTCCGGGCACGTCGCCAACGCCCTGGTCTGGTACGGCGTGATCGCCCTGCTGGCCGGTGCGCTGCTGCGCGCGTACGGTCGGGGGCCGCTGTCGTCGCGGGCCCGGGCCGCGTTGCGTCTGCTGCCGCCGGTGATCGTCTTCTGCACGACGACGTACTTGGCGTTCCACTGGATCACCGACTCGGTCGCCGGGCTGCTGCTCGGGCTGATCCTGGCCCGCCTGATGGCCCGCGTCCCGTGGGACGCCGTGCCGCTGCCGCGACTCCCCGGCGGCGTGGACCGCCCCGCAGGGCTGACCTGACCGACAGCGTGGGCGCCTCGGGGCTTACGGCGCGGCGCGGCGGCTGGATAATGCTCCGGTGAGCGTTGAGAGCCTGCCGTCACGGTTCGCCACCGCGGCCAGCCGGGTGCCCGCCTGGGACGAGTTCCACGGCCCGGACAGCGGCGATGTGAACCTGCCGACCAGGCTGTTCTGGTCCGGATCCCCCAGCTTCTCGATGGATGATCCGCTCGAACGGCTGGCGCTGTACACCACACTGTTCGACGCCGGGCAGCGTGAAGACATCGCCCGCTACATCAACCGGGATCTGCTGGTGCACGATTGGCCGCAGATGCGTCGCCTGACCTCCCGGGAGCTGATCGGCATCTGGGAGAAGCGCCTTCCCGCTCTGGCCTCGGCCTGAACGCGGCCCGCAGTGGATCCGTTCCATCGGCGGCTTGCCCACCTGGTGCTCACGGCTGACGAGAAGCTTGGTTTGGTTCTTGCTGGTGGATATGCGATCCGCGCCCACGGGCTGACCTGTCGGCCGTCGCAGGATCTGGACTTCGTGACCCGGTCGCCCCTGCCGATGGCAGAGGTCGTCGACCGGCTGGCGCAGGTGTTGCGGGAGGCCGGGTGCGCGGTGGCGGTGATCGAAGCAGCGCCACTCATGGCGCGCATGGAGACGACCTTCGAGGGGCGGGTCTGCGAGATCGACCTGCTGAAGGGACCGATCGGCTCGCCGGTGTTGTTGGAGATCGGACCGGTCCTGGCAATGGACGACGCGGTCGGCATGAAGGTCGCGGCCCTGCATGACCGCGCCACACACCGGGATTTCGTCGATGTGCATGCCGCGGCGGACGCTGGATATACCCTGACCGACCTTGAGCGACTTGGTGCTGCACACAAGCCGGGCTTCTCGGTCGAGGAACTGATGGATCGACTGGAAGCGGTGGAGCTCCGCGCCGACCAGCGGTTCTTGGACTACGGGCTGACCGGCGAACAGATCGCTGAGTTGCGTCGGTGGGCGCTGGTCTGGGCCCACGGCATCCGTCGCCGGCTGGCATCCGGCAATATCGACATTGCCGGTCCGACCGCATCGGAACCCGACTGGGACGAGTACCTGAAGGACTGACCTTGACGCCCGCTCGTGGGCGTTCAGGGCACCCAGGCGCCGGCGCGCATCACTCGCTTGACCTGCAGGTCCGGGGAAAGAACCACCAGGTCCGCCCGCATCCCGGCCTCCAGCGCGCCGACCTGGTCCGCGAGCCCCAACGCGCGGGCCGGCGTGGTCGCCGCCATCGCGCACGCGTCCGGCAGGGCGATCCCCGCGGCCACCGCCTCCCGCAGAGCTGCGTCCATGGTCAGGGTGCTGCCCGCGATCGAGCCGTCCCGGGCCAGCCGGGCCACCCGGTCCGCGACGACGACCTCCTGGCCGCCCAGTTCGTACCGGCCGTCCGGCATGCCTGCGGCGTCCATCGCGTCCGTGATCAGGGCGGCGCGGTCCGGGCCGGCGGCGTGGGCCGCGAACGACAGCGTTCCGGGATGCAGGTGGAAGCCGTCCGCGACCAGCTCGCAGACGACCGTACGCGCGCCGAGCAGGGCGACCACCGGACCGGGACGGCGGTGGTGGGCGGGCGGCATGCCGTTGAACACGTGGGTGCCGACGGTCGCGCCGGCGGCCACACCGGCGAGGGTCTGCTCGTACGTGGCGTCGGTGTGTCCCACCGCGGCGATGACCCCGGCCCCGGCCAGGTACGCGATGGCTTCCAGCGCGCCGGGCAGTTCGGGGGCGATGGTCACCATGCGCACCGCCCCGTCGCCGAGCTTGACCAGGGCGGTCAGCTCCTCCAGGGACGGATCCCGCAGGTGGGCGGGGTTCTGCGCCCCGCACCGGGCCCCCGCCAGATAGGGCCCTTCGAAGTGGATCCCGGCCAGGGTGCCGTCCGCCACCAGCGGCGCGAACGCGGCGGTCGCCGCGCGCATCAGCTCGTACGGTGAGCTCACCAGGCTGGCCAGCAGCGTGGTCGTGCCGTGCGCGAGGTGGAACGCGGCCGCGCCCCGCGCGGACTCCGCGTCGCCTGTGGTGAACGTGTGCCCGCCGCCGCCGTGGCAGTGCAGGTCCACGAAGCCGGGCACGATGATGTCGTCGGGTGTCCCGGAGTCGGCGGCCGTGACGTCCAGGATCGTCGGGCCGTCCACGTGCACGACGCCGGGAACGACCGCGCCGGGCCGCACGATGCGGCCCCGGACCTCGACAACGGCCGGGCCTTGACGAACGTCGGGAGTCACGGGCGGTCCGCCACGGAGTCGAGGGCGAGCAGGGCGGCGCCGAGGCAGCCGGCGGTGTCGCCGAGCGCCGCCCGGGTGAGCCGGGGCATCCGGTGGAACGTGATCCGGGATTCGCACGCGGCGCGCAGCGGGGCGAGCAGCGCCTCGCCGGCCTCGGCCAGCCCGCCGCCCAGCACGATCGTGCCCGCGTCGTACAGGGCCTGGGCGGTGAGCAGGCCGTCGGCCAGGGCCTCGGTCGCGTCCTGCCACACCGATGCGGCCGGCTGGTCCCCGGCCGCGGCGCGGGCGGCCACGTCGAACGCGGTCGCGTCGGCCTCCCCGGTCAGTTCCGCGTAGCGGCGGCCGATGGCCGCGGCGGACGCGATGGCTTCGAGACAGCCGCGGGCCCCGCAGGCGCACCGCGGGCCGCCGGGGCGCACGATCACGTGGCCGATCTCCCCGGCCGCGCCGTGCGCTCCCGCGAACGTGCGCCCGTCGACGACGTGGGCCGCGGCGATGCCGGTGCCGATCGCGACGAACAGCACGTGCCGTTCGTCGCGGCCCGCGCCGAGGCGGGCCTCGGCCAGGCCGCCGACGCGGACGTCGTGGCCGAGCGCGGCGGGCAGGCCGAGCCGTTCGGCGACGAGGCTGCGCAACGGTACGTCGCGGAAGCCGACATTGGACGACCACACCGCGGTGCCGGTCGCCTCGTCCACGACCCCGGGCACGGCGACGCCCGCGGCGATCGGGGTGAGCCCGTCGGCTCCGGCCCGCTCGGCGAGCCCCGCAGCGATGTCGAGAATCGCGGCGGTGACCGCCTGTGGGCCGCGGTCGGCCCGGGTGGGGTGCCGCTCGGCGTGGTGGACCGTGCCGTCCGGGCGGACCACGGCGCATTTCATGCCGGTGCCGCCGACGTCGAGGGCGATGACCGCGTCGTCGCTCACGGGGTGCACGCGCTCATGGGAGCACGACCGAGCGGGACAGGTGGGGTGGCCGGTCCGGGTCCAATCCCTGGCTGGTGGCGAGCAGGACCGCGACGCGCTGGGCCACCACCAGGTCGGCCATGGGGTCGAGCGGGGCCCGGCCGCCGCGCCAGGCGCCGAGGGCCGCATATCCGCCGTTGTAGCGGCTGTGCACGAACGCGGCGCCGGTGGCCTCGACGTCGTCGACGAGCCCGGCCGGGATCTCGCCGAACACCCAGACGACGCGGCGCGGGGCCGCGAGCGCGATGGGTCCGTGCCGGTAGTCCATGGCCGGGTACGCCTCGGCCCAGTACGAAGCGGCCTCCCGGCACTTCAGCGCGGCCTCCTCGGCCAGCCCGATCGTCCAGCCGCGGCCCAGGAACGTGATCTGCTCGGCCAGCGCGGGATGCACCGGCAGCGGGATGCGGACCGCGACTTCGGCGTCGCAGGCGATGCCTTCGATGTCGGTGCCCAGGTGCGCGCGGAGCAGGGCCAGCGCGGTGGTGGCGAACCGGGTCTGCACGACGGCCAGTTCGTCGGCGAAGTCCAGCCCGATCACGTCGGTCGCCAGGGTGGCCGCGGCCTGTCCGGAGTCGGCGGTGATGACCGTGGTGGGGCAGCGGCCGTGCAGCTTCTCCAGCAGGTCGAGGATCTCGGTGGTGGTGCCGGAGCGGGTGATCGCCACGACCCGGTCGTATCGGCGTTCGAGCGGGAACTCCGACGCCTGGTACGCGTCGGTCTCGCCGTGGCCGGCGCTCTCGCGGAGGCCCGCGTACGCCTTGGCCATGAACCAGGAGGTGCCGCAGCCGGCGACGGCCACCCGTTCGCCGGACCGGGGGAGGCCGGGGGCGTCGGCGGCAAGTTTGGCGGCTTGGCGCCAGCAGTCGGGCTGGCTGGCGATCTCCGCCTTGACGTGGGTCATCGCATGTCCTTACGGCCGCCGTTTGCGCAGAAGCGTTCGGTACGACGTTCTTTCGAGCGTCATTCTGCGCAGATGCTCGCCTCTGAGGCAATGCACCGAGGGTATTCGCGCAGGCACCCTCTTTGCTTCGTGAGTTTTCGCGCACTAATGTGCACACTCTTATCACGGAACGTGCAACGGGGAGGCTCGGGTGGACCGGTACGCGCGGTGGAATGCCCTGCTCGAGTTACTGGCCGAGAGCGGGCGGGTGAGCGTCGAGGATGCGGCCGGGCGTCTCGACGTGTCCCAGGCCACGATCCGGCGTGACTTCGACCAGTTGGCCCAGCAGCAGATGATCACCCGGACCCGGGGCGGGGCGGTCGCCAACGGCGTCTCGTACGACCTGCCGCTGCGCTACAAGAGCGCCAAGCACTCGGCGGAGAAGCAGCGGATCGGCGAGGCCGCCGCCAAGCTCGTGGTCCCCGGTACGGTCGTCGGGCTCAACGGCGGCACCACCATGACCGAGGTGGCCCGGGCCCTGGCGGTACGCCCGGACCTCAACACCGTCGGCGACGGCGCCCAGCTCACGGTCGTCACGAACGCCCTGAACATCGCGAACGAGCTGCTCGTCCGTTCCCGGATGAAGATCGTGGTGGCCGGGGGCGTGGTGCGTCCGCAATCCTTCGAGCTGGTGGGCCCGCTCGGCGGCGCGCTGCTCAAGGAGGTCACGCTCGACATCGTGCTGCTCGGCGTCGACGCGCTGGACGTGGACCTCGGCGCGGCCGCCCACCACGAGGGCGAGGCGGCCATGAACAGTCTCATGGTGGCGCGCGCCAAACGGGTCGTCGTCATCGCGGACTCCTCCAAGCTGGGCGGACACGCGTTCGCCCGGATCTGCCCGATCGGCAAGATCGAGACACTGGTCACCGATTCCGGTGCGCCCGCGTCGGTGGTACAGCGCTTCGACGAGGCCGGCGTGCAGGTCATCTGCGCCTGAATTGACAGTTGGCGAAGACCACCTAGGGTGACGCCGAACATCCCATGACACGGGGAGGTGCGGCGTGACCGCCGTCCTGGAGATAGCGGGTCTGCAGAAGACCTACCGCAGCCGGAAGGGGGTGCGGAAGGCCCTCGACGGCTTCGACATGCTCGTCGAGGCGGGCCAGGTGCACGGCTTCCTCGGGCCGAACGGCTCCGGCAAGACCACCACGCTGCGTACGCTGCTCGGGCTCATCCGGCCGAACGGCGGCCGTATGACGCTGCTCGGCCGTGAGGTACCCGCCGCCCTGCCCGAGGTCGCGGGCCAGGTCGGGGCGATCGTGGAGAGTCCGCAGTTCTTCGGCAACTTCACCGCACGCGACACCCTGTCCCTGCTGGCCGACGCGGGCGGCGTCGACCAGCAGCGGGTCGACGAGGTGCTGGAACTGGTCGGCCTGCGCGACCGGGCCCAGGACCGGGTCAAGACGTACTCGCTGGGCATGAAGCAGCGGCTCGCGGTCTCCTCCGCGCTGCTGAAGAACCCCAAGCTGCTCATCCTGGACGAGCCGGCCAACGGCCTCGACCCGGGCGGCATCCGGGAGATGCGTACGCTCATGCGCAACCTTGCCGAATCCGGCATGACCGTGGTGCTGTCCAGCCACATCCTCGGCGAGATCCAGCTCATCTGCGACTCGGTGACCATCATCGCGGCCGGCCGCCGGGTCGCCGCCGGTACGGTCGCCGACGTCCTCGCCCAGCACGCCCCCGGCGCGGTCCGCGTCCGGGTCGAGTCGGACGCCGACCTGCCCGCCGCCGCCGAGGCGCTGGCGGCCAACGGCGCGCAGGTCCAGGTGGAGTCCGGGCACCTGATGGTCACCGGCCTGGCAAAGCCCGCCGAGATCACCCGTGTGCTGGCGCAGCGCGAGCTGTACGTCAGCGAGCTCACCCCGGTCACGGCCGACCTGGAGAGCGTCTTCCTCGAACTCACCGGCACCGCGCCGGTGGACGGCCAGCATCGCCAGGTGGACGACAACGTGCTGGCTCCGGCCGGCCAGGCCCAGGGTGGGGGCGACCAGTGAGCCTGTTCCGCGCGGAGACCCGGCGCCTGGGCAAGCGCCGGTTCACGAAGGTGATGGTCGTCGGCTGCCTCCTGGTGCTCGCGGCGATCGCGATCGGCATGTTCGTCACCAACCAGAAGGTCGGGCGGGCCGAGGTCGCCCGGGCCCAGGCCCGCGCCGAGCAGGACTACGAGCAGGCGGTGCGGGACACCGACCAACAGCGGCAGCAGTGCCAGGCGGCGCACGGTACGCCAGAGGCCCCGAACTTCCCGCCGGACTGCCTCGGCATCACGCCGCCGAGCCCCGAGGACTTCGACTACCAGTGGTACATGCCGGGAACCTTCGACTTCCACAAGGGTTTCCCCGAGATGGTGACCGTGCTGGCGGCGATCCTGGCGGTCGGCGCGTTCGTCGTCGGCGCGTCCTTCGTGGGCGCCGAATGGACCAGCGGCGGCATGATGAACCTGCTGCTCTGGCGCCCGCAGCGGATCCGGGTGCTGGGTACCAAGCTGGCCGCGCTGCTGGCCGGGACGGCCGCCCTCGCGGTCGTGGCGTCGCTCGTCTGGACGATGGTGTTCCAGCTCATCGCGGTGCTGCGGGGCAGTACGGCCGGGATGACCGCGGGGTCCTGGTTGTCCCTGGCGCTGCTGGAGGTCCGCGCGCTCGTGCTCGTCCTCGTCGCGGCGGCGCTCGGCTTCGCGCTCGCTTCGCTGGGCCGGCACACCGCCATGGCGATGGGTGTCGTGGTGGGCGTGATCGTGCTGTTCCAGTTCGGGCTGGCCACGGTGCTCGCCGTGGCCGACGTCAAGTTCGCCGAGCTCTACCTGATCCCGGTGTGGACCGAGGCGTGGCTGAACAAGCAGGTCAAACTGGAGCACTACAACGCCTGCAGCTCGGCGGTCGGGCAGTTCTGCCGGCCGGAGACGCTGACGATCACGTGGCAGATGGCGGGCGGGGTGTTCGTCGCGGTCGTCGCCCTCGTTGTGGGGGCAGCGATGTGGACTATCCGTAGTCGCGACGTTACGTGAGGTAACCTCGCGGCGTGCGCGCCGCCCGTGCGAAGGGATCGCCGGCTGCCACTATGCTGGCGATCCCTTCGTACGTTTGTGCGTGCTCTCCGACCACCCCGAGGAGCGCCCATGCAGCCACCCGCCGAGACCCCGGACGTCCACGAAACCTCCGCTGTGGAAGCACAGCGCGTGCCCATCCCTCGCGTCGAGGCGCCGGCCCCGGCCGATGCGCCCACCCCCGCTCAGGCGCCCGGCCCGCGCCTCGCGCCGGTCGAGGCCGCCGCGCCGATTCCCGCACAGGTCGGTTCCGACGCGCCCACCAGGGCCCCCGGCCTCACCGAGCGGGAGGAGCAGATCCTGGCGTTCGAACGCAAGTGGTGGAAACACGCGGGCTCCAAGGAGCAGGCCGTACGGGACGCGTTCGGGCTCTCCGCCACCCGCTACTACCAGGTCCTCAACGGGCTGCTGGACAATCCGGCCGCCCTAGAGCAGGACCCGGTCCTCATCGGGCGGCTGCGCCGCCTGCGTTCGGCCCGGGCCCGCACCCGCCGCCGCTAGCCCACCTTCTCGGCGTACGCCGCGAGCCACGCGACCTGGGCGGCGTCCAGGGACGCGCGGACGCGTCGCCGGGCCGTCGCCACGTGTGCCGCGGTGACCGTGGTGGCCTCCAGCGACTCCCGCATCGCGGCCAGCGCCGACTCGCGGATCAGCGCGGCACAGTCGGCCGCGGAGAAGCCCTCCAGGTCGGCACCGAGCGCGGCCAGATCCACCGCCGGATCCAACGGCACCGACCGGGCCGCGGCCCGCAGGATCGCCGTACGGGCGTCCGCGTCCGGCGGCGGCACGTACACCAGCCGTTCCAGGCGGCCGGGGCGTAGCAGCGCCGGGTCGACCAGGTCGGGGCGGTTCGTCGCGCCGATGACCACCACGTTGCGCAGCGCCTCCACGCCGTCCAGCTCGGTGAGCAGCGCGGCCACCACCCGGTCGGTGGTGCCCCCGTCGGTGGCCTGCCCGCGGGTCGGGGCCAGAGCGTCCACCTCGTCCAGGAAGACCAGCGTCGGCGCGGCCTCCCGGGCCCGGCGGAACAGCTCCCGGACCGCCCGTTCGCTCTCGCCCACCCATTTGCTGAGCAGTTCCGCACCCTTGACCGACAGCACGTTCGCCTTGCCCGTGCCGGCGATCGCCTTGACCAGGTAGGTCTTCCCGCAGCCGGGCGGGCCGTACAGCAGCACGCCGCGCGGCGGCTGCACGCCGAGCCGGGCGAACGTGTCCGGATATGTCAGCGGCCACAGCACCGATTCCGTGAGGACCTGCTTGGTCTCGGCCATGTCGCCGACGTCGTCCAGGGTCACCGCGGCGACCTCCAGAGTGGACTCGGCCATGGAGGTCGGGCGCACCACGTCCAGCGCCGCCTCGAAGTCCGTCATCGTCACCGTGGGCGACTGGGCGTCCTTCTGCCGCAGCGCCGCACGCACCCCGGCCTCACGCGCCAGCGCACCGAGGTCGGCCGCCACGAAACCCGGAGTACGCCCGGCCACGTCGTCCAGGCGCACGTCCTCGGCGAGCGGCATGCCGCGGGTCAGGACGCCGAGCTGCTCGCGCCGCATCGCCGCATCCGGCAAAGGTACGGCCAGCTGCACCGCGAGCAGGTCCGGGTCACGCAGCGACGGGTCCACGGACTCCGGACGGCTGGTCGTGCACACGACGGCCACGCCGGCCTTGAGCGTCGCCGCGAGCACCTGCCGGAACACCGTGGCCAGCGGGCCGGGCTGCTCCCGCGGGGCGAGCGCCTCCACGTCCGAGATCAGCACCACGGACGGCGCTGCCGTCGCGTCGGCGCGGTCACCGGGTCCGCTGCCGTGCGGGGCGCCCGTCCGGGCGTCCTGGGCCAGATTGCGCAGGCGGGTGGCCGCGGCGTCGTTGGTCAGCGCGGCCAGTTCCGGCGCCCACACCGGCAGCACCCGGGCGCCGACCCCGGCCGCGACCGCGCGGACCAGCGCCGACTTGCCCGATCCGGCCGGTCCCGAGACCAGTACGCCCAGCGACACGGTCGTGCCGAGCCGGCCCAGCACCTCCCGGTGGTGGAAGCCGAGATCCAGCAGCTCGGTGAGCTCCTGCGCCTGAGCCTTCAGCCCGGGCAGGTCGTCGATGCTGGGCGGCGGCACCTCGGGATCGGTCGAGGCGGGTCCGTGCGCCGGCGCCGCGGCGGTGGAGGCGGTTCCCCGTACGGAAGAGAAGTGCCCGCCCTCCCACCCCACCACCGTGTCCATCGTGACCAGGCCCGCGTCGGCGCCGTCGACCGCGACCACCGTGAGAAGCGTGCTCGTCCACGCGTAGCCGACCCGGTTGGCCAGGCTGCGCCGCGCCGCCTCGACCAGCGACCGGTGCGCGGCGTCCGGCATGACGTCCTGGGGCAGCAGCGACACGTCGTCGCCCGCGGTGACCACCTTGCCGAGCAGTGCGAGCCGCAGCATCTCCGGCGACACCACGGCGACGATCTCGGGCGGCCCGGCGAGGGTCACCCCGCGCGTCTCGGTCACCGGGATCGGGGTGACCGTCACCTGCCCGCCGTCGCGCATGCCGAGGTTGCCCAGCGTGAGGTCGTCGGCGTAGAGCAGGGCCCGGCTCGCGGTCGGTTCGGCGCGCGCGGCGAGGCCCGCGGTGGTCCGTGTGCCGGTCAGCCGCAGCGGGTCGCCGGGGCGGACCGCGAGCGCGGCCATCACCTCGGGGTGCAGCCGCACGATGCCGCGGCGGGCATCGAGGGCCGCCGGCCGCAACGTGACGGTCAGGGTGAGATCGTCTGGCACCGCGAGAGCCTCCGGATTGCGTGAGCGACTAGGTTGACACGCTATCGCCGACCGGCTCGTCGTAGCCCGCCCCGCACCCCTCGTCCGCCCGGAGGCACCCCCCATGAGGCACCGCCGCCCCACCGTCCTCGCCGTCGCCGCCCTCGCCCTGCTCGCGGTGGCCGCCTGCTCCCACGACGCCCCGAAACCGGCTCCGGCCGTCACCGCGTCCGCGCCACCGGAGGCGGGCGTCGGCACCCCCGAGCCCACCCCACCCGACGCCACCGGTACGGCGAAGCCCGCGTTCTCGAAGAACCCGGACGGCACCGCGAACCGCAGCGGCGCCCCGCAGCCCACGACCGAGGACTCCACGATCAGCGCGGGCGGCCTCGGGCCGTACAAGATCGGGGTGCCCGAGGAGACGCTGAAGTCCGCCGGGCTGCTCACCCGCCCGCCCACGGCGAAGTCGTGCACCGGCTACTCGGGCGCCATCGGCCTGGCCAAGTACCACTCGCCCACGCTGGTGTTCTTCAAGGGCCGGCTGCTCTACCTGGGCGTATCGGCCGGAGTGACCACCGCGCAAGGCCCCAAGATCGGTACGGCCGTGGCCGACGTCAAGCGCGGGTACCCGCGGGGCAAGCAGCTCGACGACTGGTCCGGCGCCAGCGCCTGGCTGGTCCCCACGGGCGACTACGCGCTGCTGTTCACGATGAAGGACGACAAGGTTGCGCTCGTGCAGGCGGGAATGGCCGAGCCCCTGCAGTTCCGCTTCACCGACCGCCAGGGCTGCTGACGGCCGGGGCTGCCGCTGGGGGTGCGTTCTCAGCGGCAGCTCAGCCGGGCGCGGCTAGCGTTGCCGCATGCCAGTACTCCCGTCCCGGCTGCGCCGCGCGCTGCCCCGGCCGACCCGCCGTCGCCTCGTGGCCGGCGCGGCCGTCCTCGTGCTCGTCGCTGCCCTGGCCGGTGCGGCGGCCTGGCCCAAACAACCCGGGTACACCAGCCGCGACCTGCGGATCACCGTGCAGTCCGGCCCGTCCGGCACCGAGCCGGTGGACCTGGACGCGCGGTTCTACCTGCCCGCGCAGCGTTCCGGACGGGTGCCTGCGGTGCTGCTCGCGCACGGCTTCGGCGGCAGCAAGGACAGCGTCCGCACCGACGCCGAGGACCTCGCCGCACGCGGGTACGCGGTCCTGACCTGGACCGCCCAGGGCTTCGGGCGCAGCGGCGGCCAGATCCACCTGGACAGTCCCGACTACGAGGTGAAGGACGCCCAGCGCCTGCTGGACTGGCTCGCCGCCCGTCCCGAGGTGCGGACCGACGCCCCAGGCGACCCGCGGGTCGGCGTGGTCGGCGGCTCGTACGGCGGCGCCCTCGCTCTGCTGCTCGCCGCGGCCGATCGGCGGGTCGACGCGATCGTGCCGCTGATCACCTGGAACGACCTGGCCCGCGCGTTCCTGCCGCAGTCGGCGGACATCGCGGCCGCCGGCGTCTTCAAGAAGGGCTGGGCCGGGCTGTTCTTCGGCAACGGCGCCGCCGCGGGCGCGTCTGCCCTCGGCGCGGCCGACGCCTCCGCGGCCGACGGCCCACCCGATGCGGGCGGCGGCTCGTCGTCCGCGGGCGGCGGCCGGCCAGGCCGTGGGCCGTCGTCCTCCGGGGCGGGTACCGACCCCGCGTGCGGGCGGTTCGCCGCGGACGTCTGCGCGGCCTACCTGCGGCTGGCCTCGACCGGGACGCCGGACGAGGCGACCCTCGCGCTGCTGCGCCGGTCCAGCCCCGGCCCGGTGCTCGACCGGATCGCCGCACCCACGCTGCTGATCCAGGGCGCGGTGGACACGCTGTTCCCGCTGTCCGAGGCGGACGCCAACGCGCGCGGCATCGCCGCCACCGGCACCCCGGTCCGGGTGGCCTGGTTCACCGGCGGCCACGACGGCGGCGACGGCCCGCAGTCCGACTCCGACCGCACCCGCTTCCTGACCGCGCAGTGGCTCGACCACTACGTCCGCGGCGCCGGGGCGGCACCGGCGACCAGCTTCACGTACTCGCGGGTGGCCGGGTTCAGCGCCACGGACCGGGGCCTGGTCACCAACGGCTACTCGACCCCGGCGTACCCGGGTCTGGCCGGCACCGGGCGCACCATCGAGGTCGCGGCGACCGGCCCGGCGCAGCGGATCGCCAACCCGCCCAACGGCACCCCGGCCGCGATCTCCTCGCTGCCCGGCGGGGGAGGCCAGCTCAGCACGTTGCTCGGCGGGGTGGCCGGGGACATCCCCGGCCAGCACGCGACATTCGAGTCGCCGCCGGTGGCCGCCGCGGTCGACGTGGTCGGCGCGCCGACCGTCCGGCTGCGGGCCGCGTCCCCGACCGGGGAGGCGGTGCTGTTCGTCAAGCTTTACGACGTGGACCCGGCCGGCGCCGCCACGCTCAGCGGGGGCCTGGTCGCCCCGGCCCGGCTCACCGGCCTGCCCAGCGACCTCGCGGCCGCGAAGCCGGTGACGGTCACACTGCCCGCCATCGTGCGCCGCATCGACGCCGGGCACACCATCAGGGTCGTCGTCGCCACCAGTGACCAGGCGTTCCTCACCCCCGCGCAGCCGACCACGTACACGGTCGCGCTGGACTCGCCGCTCACGCTGCCCACGGTGACCGGCACGCCGATCCCCGACCCGGACACCGTCTGGTGGTACGTCCTGGCCGGGCTGGTCGCCGCGATCGCGCTGGGCATCGTCGCGGTCCTGGCCGTCCGCGGCCGCCGGGCCCGCCGCACGAACATCCCCACGATCCCCGAGTACGCGGACACCCCGCTGGTCGTGCGCGGCCTGCGCAAGGCATACGGGGACGGGTTCGTGGCCGTGGAGCGGGTGGACTTCACCGTCGAACGGGGCCAGGTGGTCGGGCTGCTCGGGCCCAACGGTGCGGGCAAGACGACCACGTTGCGGGTGCTCATGGGGCTGACGATGCCGACCGAGGGCGACGCGCTGGTGTTCGGGCACCGGCTCGTGCCGGGCGCGCCGATCCTGTCCCGCGTCGGTGCGCTCGTCGAAGGCCCGGGCTTCCTGCCTCACCTCAGCGGCTACGAGAACCTGCGCGCGTACTGGCGGGCGACCGGGCGGCCGGAGGCGGACGCGCACTTCGACGAGGCACTGGAGATCGCGGGGCTCGGTGACTCCGTGCACCGCAGGACCAAGACGTACAGCCACGGGATGCGGCAGCGGTTGGCCATCGCCCAGGCCATGCTGGGCCTGCCCGAGCTGCTGGTGCTCGACGAGCCCACCGACGGGCTGGATCCGCCGCAGATCGCCGAGATGCGCCGCGTGTTGCAGCGCTACGCGACCGACGGGCGGGCCGTACTGGTCTCCAGCCACCTGCTCGCCGAGGTGGAGCAGACGTGCACGCACGCCGTGGTGGTCAACAAGGGCCGGATCGTGGCGGCCGGGCCGGTCTCGGAGATCGTCGGGGACTCGCCGTCCGTGCTGCTCGAAGTCTCGGACGTGCCCGCCGCGTCGCTGATCCTGGCGGGGCTGGACGTCCGCTCGGTCACCCCGGACGGCGACACCGGCCTGATCGTCGACATGAACGGCACCCCACGCGCCGACGTGGTGGCGTCACTGGTCCAGGCCGGGGTCGGGGTGGACCGGGTGGTGCCCCGCCGCCGGCTGGAGGATGCGTTCCTCGCGCTGGTCGGGGACAACTCGCGGGGAAGTGGGGACCGATGAGCGCAGTGATCGACAAGCCGGATACGGGGCTGAGCGCCGCGACCGGGTACCGGCCGTCGGCGACCCTGCCGATCCTGGCGGAGGTACGGCGGCAGGCGTCGCGGCGGCGTACCCAGCTCGCGCTGGGGTTCATGGTGGTGCTGCCGCTGATCATCCTGCTGGCGTTCGAGTTCGGCGGGGACGGCAACGACGACGGGCGCCGCCGCGGCGGGGCGTTCGCGAGCCTGGTCGACCTGGCCACCTCGGGCGGGCTGAATTTCGCGCTGTTCAGCATCGCGGTGTCGGCGGGTTTCCTGCTGATCGTGGTCGTGGCGCTGTTCTGCGGCGACACCGTGGCGAGCGAGGCGAGCTGGGGCACGCTGCGGTATCTGCTGGCCGTGCCGGTGCCCCGGGCCCGGCTGCTGGGCGTCAAGCTGTTCGTCGCGCTGGCGTACTCGCTGCTGGCGCTGCTGACCCTGTTCGGCACGGCGTTGCTGGTCGGGACGCTGCGCTACGGCTGGCATCCGCTGGGCAGCACGATCGCCGCCCAGATCCCGCCGGGCGCCGGGGTGCTGCGGCTGCTGGCGATCCTGGCGTACCTGGCCACCACGATGCTGATCGTCGCCGGGCTGGCGTTCCTGCTGTCCACGCTCACGGACGCAGCATTGGGCGCGGTCGGCGGCGCCGTGCTGCTGTGGATCCTGTCCAGCATCCTGGACCAGATCACGGCCTTGGGAAATTTGCGCACCGTGCTGCCCACCCACTACGCCGACGCCTGGCAGGGCCTGCTGTCGACCCCGATGCAGACGGCAGACCTGGCCAAGGGCGCAATCGCCGCCCTCTGCTACGCCACGCTCTTCATCGGCCTGGCGTTCTGGCGTTTCACCCGCAAGGACGTCACCAGCTGACCGGACGGGACGGCGTCGTGGTCGTGGTCGCACGGACCTGGCAGGGACGGGCGTCCTGGCGCCCGTCCCGGTCTCGGCGGGAGCGACGGTCAAGAGCACGACGGACGTGCGACAAAAAGCTCTAATCCCCGAGAGGACGCTCACAGATCGGGATCACAGGGTGATGAGCACCCTGACGCCCCGTAAGCTGGGCGGCACAACTGCATACCTCATCCAGAGGGGCTGAGGGAACGGCCCGATGACGCCCCGGCAACCACCGCACTCGACTCGATGACGAGGCCAGACGTGCGGCAGGTGCTAATTCCGTCCCCCGCGCGACGCGCCGGGGAAAGATGAGAGGACGGCCTCCCATGACGTCGATCGTCGACGCCCCTGTCTCGACGAGCCCCGCTCGCGCCCTCGTCTGCCGCGGCTGCGGCGCCGAGTTCCCGCTGGCCGCGCAGCACGCCTGTTACGAGTGTTTCGGGCCCCTGGAGATTGCGTACGATCCGGCCGCGCTCGCCGGGGTGACCCGTGCCCAGATCGAGGCGGGCCCGCAGAACATCTGGCGCTACGCCGCGCTGCTGCCCGCCGGGCAGGATCCGGCGCAGCGGGTCACGCTCGACCCGGGGCTGACGCCGCTGGTCAGCGCGCCCGCGCTGGCCGCCGCGGTCGGGCTGCGCGCGCCGCTGTGGGTGAAGGACGACTCGGCCAACCCGACCCACTCGTTCAAGGACCGGGTGGTGTCGGTGGCGCTGAGCGCGGCCCGCGGGCTCGGGTTCACGCGCTTCGCCTGCGCCTCCACCGGCAACCTGGCCAACAGCGTGGCCGCGCACGCCGCTCGCGCGGGGGCGCCGTCGGTCGTGTTCATCCCGGGCGACCTGGAGCAGGGCAAGGTCGTCACGACCGCGGTGTACGGCGGCCAGCTCGTCGCGATCGACGGCTCGTACGACGACGTGAACCGGCTCTGCAGCGAGCTGGTCGAGACGGAGGAGTTCGAGGACACCGCGTTCGTCAACGTCAACGTCCGGCCGTACTACGCGGAGGGTTCCAAGACCCTCGGGTACGAGGTGGCGGAGCAGCTCGGCTGGCGCATCCCGGCCCAGGTGGTCATCCCGATGGCCAGTGGCGAGCTGCTGACCAAGGTGGACAAGGCGTTCACGGAGCTGGTCGAGATCGGACTGGTGGAGGCGCCGGCCGGCGGGTGGAAGGTGTTCGGCGCGCAGTCCGCGGGATGCAACCCGATCGCCACGGCGCTGCACAACGGTACGGACACCATCACGCCGGTGAAGCCGACCGGCATCGCCAAGTCGCTCAACATCGGTGATCCGGCCGCGGGGGCGTACGCGATCGAGACGGTGACCCGCACGGGCGGGTGGATGGACTACGCCGACGACGACGAGATCCGGGCCGCGATCGGGCTGCTGGCCCGTACGACCGGGGTCTTCGCGGAGACCGCGGGCGGGGTCACGGTCGCGGTGCTGCAGAAGCTGGTGGCCGGTGGCCGGCTCGATCCGGATGCTGAGACGGTCGTGTTCAACACCGGCGAGGGCCTCAAGACGCTGGACGCGATCGCCGCCCAGGTGGGCCCCACGCACCGGATCAAGCCGTCGCTGCGTGCGGCACGTGAGGCGGGCCTGCTCGGCTGAACGGCACCGTCGGGTATCCGACCGACAACTGGTTTTTCCTTCGGGGGAGGGCTTGCGGACCGATCCCGGGGTCGGCAGGATGCTCTACGCGGGAGGGCGCGTCGCCGTACGAGGTCCCACCTTACGAGCTTGGCGACAATCTCCTAGGGGCCCAACGACCCAGCGCCGGAGGCGCTGTGCGCGCGTCCTCCCGACCAAATCTCCTCTGCCGCCAGATCTTCTCTGCCGACTGTGCCTCGGCGTAATTCGCCTGCGCCGGACGGTGTGTGCGCTCATCCTGGCGGGATGCGCATCGAGCCGATCACCGAGGCCACCCTCGAGCGGGCCTTCACCGTGGTACGAGCCGCCATGGAGCTGGACGTTCCGGACCTTCCGCCCGCGGAACGGGCGGTCTTCTTCGCCGCGTTCCACCACCCGTTCCCGGGGGCTCTCCAGGAGCGTTACCTCGCGTCGGACGACGATGTCCCGGTCGGATTTCTGGGGATCAATCTGCCCCGATACGACAACTTGGACAATGTGCACCTCGACCTGATCGTGCACCCGCAGCACCGGCGCCGCGGCGTCGGCCGGGCGCTGTACGACCACACCGTCGCGCGGGCCCGCGCGCTGGGCCGTAAGCGCCTCATCGCGACGACCGAGGGGCCCAGCCCGGACGGGCCGGCCTTCGCGGACGCGATGGGAGCGGCGGTGGCGCTGCGCGAGACCCGCAGCCGGTTCGACGTCGCGCATGCCGACGAGGAGGCACTCGACGCGATGCGGGCGCAGGCGTGGCGGCACGCCGACGGATACCGGATCGTGCAGTGGATCGGGATCCCCCCGGACGAACTGCTCGACGATCTCGCGTACCTGGACGGTCGGCTGCTGGAGGACGCCCCGGTCGGCGACCTGGCCGTGGAGGCCGAGCAGGTCGACGGTGCCCGGGTGCGCGGCACCGAGGAGGCGCGGCAGGGCCGCGGGCTGACCGCGTTCCACACCGGCGCGGTGCACACCGGATCGGGGCGGCTGGTCGCCTGGAGCGCCCTGACCGGGACGCAGGAGGCCCCGTGGCACGCCTGGCAGCAGATCACCATCGTTCACCCCGAGCACCGTGGGCACCGGCTCGGCCTCATCGTGAAGCTGGAGAACCTGCGCCACATCCGCGCCGCCCGGCCCGGGCTGGCCGCGATCGACACCATCAACGCGTCCGCGAACGAGCGCATGCTCGCCATCAACCGCGAGATGGGGTTCCGGCCGGTGGATGCGCAGGTCCAGTGGCAGCTGACGCTCTGACGGGCCGCGCCGGCCGTCAGGCGCGGCGGCGCATCTGCAGCTCGGTCAGCGCCGGGATCACCGGGTGGGGCACGCGGACGCCGGTGTCGGTGAACCCGATGCGCTCGTACGCCCGCAGCGCCCGGTCGTTGCCGACCACCACCTCCAGCATCAGTTCCGGGCGCCCGGCGGCCCGGGACCAGTCCGCCACCGCCTCGATGAGCTCATCGAGCACCCCGGCCCCGCGGTGCGCGGGGGTGACGTAGACGGCGAACACCACGGTCGCACCAGGATCGTCCGGCAGCACCGTCCCGCCCGCGTGCCCGATCAGCGGGCCGGCGCCCGGATCCGCCACGAACTGCGCGAGCCGTGGGCCGTGGCACGCCTCGGCGATCCGCCGCCGGTAGTCGTCGTGCGGGCGGGCGGCGGCCTGCGCCAGCGTCTCCAGGAACGCGAGCGGGCTGTCGGCGAGCATCTCCAGCCGCAGCGCGCGGGTCCGGGCGGTGTCGGCGGGCGTGACCCGGTGGACCGTACGGGTGCGGGGCCGGGCGAGTGTGCCGGTCATGGTGTCTGCCTACCGGTCTCGGGGCGGCCAGGCAACTCGGATGCGGTATTCCGACCGCACGGAGCTGTGCGTTGATCACGGTGAGTGCTTGCCCGGCGCGATTCCGTCGTTCGGTCCGCGTGGCGCGTCGATCGGGGAGATGATTCGCTGGCCCGATGCGGCCTGCTCACCGTACGTGATCAAGACCTCGTCGCAGCGGCGTGGGCTACCGCCGGGTGTCCTTGCACTCGCCACCTCAGAGTGCTAAACAGGTCATTGGCACTCGCGCCACGCGAGTGCCAACAGGTCGGGACGGTGGGGTCACGGTCACGGCGCCGCCATCGGTGCCGGGGCACGAGGCCGGTCGTCGCGGGCTATCCGGCCCGTCCTGCGGACGTCGCATCGCCAGGTGGCGACGTCCGGAGATCCTCAACGTGCGGAAAGCGGGGCCGAGAAGGCCCGGCACCGCGAGTGTCCAGGAGGACAACGCCGTATGGCCAAGATCATCGCATTCGACGAGGAAGCTCGTCGCGGCCTCGAGCGGGGCATGAACCAGCTCGCCGACGCCGTCAAGGTGACGCTCGGCCCCAAGGGCCGCAACGTCGTGCTCGAGAAGAAGTGGGGCGCGCCCACCATCACGAACGATGGTGTGTCGATCGCCAAGGAGATCGAGCTCGAGGACTCCTACGAGAAGATCGGCGCCGAGCTGGTCAAGGAGGTCGCCAAGAAGACCGACGACGTGGCCGGCGACGGCACGACGACGGCGACCGTCCTCGCCCAGGCGCTGGTCCGCGAGGGCCTGCGCAACGTCGCGGCCGGCGCGAACCCGATGGCCCTGAAGCGGGGCATCGAGGCCGCCGTGGCGAGCGTCTCCGAGGCGCTGTCGCAGATCGCCAAGGACGTGGAGACCAAGGAGCAGATCGCCTCCACCGCCTCCATCTCCGCCGGTGACTCCACGGTCGGCGAGATCATCGCCGAGGCCATGGACAAGGTCGGCAAGGAAGGCGTCATCACCGTCGAGGAGAGCAACACCTTCGGCCTGGAGCTGGAGCTCACCGAGGGTATGCGCTTCGACAAGGGCTACATCTCGGCGTACTTCATGACCGACGCCGAGCGGATGGAGGCCGTCTTCGACGACCCGTACATCCTCATCGCCAACAGCAAGATCTCCGCGGTCAAGGACCTGCTGCCCGTCCTCGAGAAGGTCATGCAGTCGGGCAAGCCGCTGGTCATCATCGCCGAGGACGTCGAGGGCGAGGCCCTGGCCACCCTGGTCGTCAACAAGGTGCGCGGCACGTTCAAGTCCGTCGCCGTCAAGGCCCCGGGCTTCGGCGACCGCCGCAAGGCCATGCTGGAGGACATCGCGATCCTCACCGGCGGCACGGTCATCAGCGAAGAGGTCGGCCTCAAGCTCGACGCCGCCGACCTGAGCCTGGTGGGCCAGGCCCGCAAGGTGGTCATCACCAAGGACGAGACCACCATCGTCGACGGTGCCGGCAACGCCGAGCAGATCCAGGGCCGGGTCAACCAGATCCGCTCCGAGATCGAGAAGTCGGACTCCGACTACGACCGCGAGAAGCTGCAGGAGCGCCTGGCCAAGCTGGCCGGCGGTGTTGCGGTCATCAAGGTCGGCGCGGCCACCGAGGTCGAGCTGAAGGAGCGCAAGCACCGCATCGAGGACGCCGTGCGTAACGCGAAGGCGGCCGTCGAGGAGGGCATCGTGCCCGGCGGTGGCGTGGCGCTCGTGCAGGCCGGCAAGACCGCGTTCGACAAGCTGGACCTGTCCGGCGACGAGGCCACCGGTGCGAACATCGTCAAGGTCGCCCTGGACGCCCCGCTGCGCCAGATCGCGGTCAACGCCGGCCTCGAGGGCGGCGTCGTGGTCGAGAAGGTGCGCAACCTGGAGGCCGGTCACGGCCTGAACGCCGCCAACGGCGAGTACGTCGACCTGCTGGCCGCGGGCATCATCGACCCGGCCAAGGTCACCCGCTCGGCGCTGCAGAACGCCGCGTCGATCGCCGCCCTGTTCCTCACGACCGAGGCGGTCGTGGCGGACAAGCCCGAGAAGACCCCGGCCCCGGCCGGTGCCCCGGGCGGCGGGGACATGGACTTCTGAGTCCAACCCCACACGCACCACGTCAAGGCGGGCCGCTCCGGCGGCCCGCCTTTTCGCGTCCCTACGCACCGATTTCCACCCGCACGCGCCGCCACAGCGCCACGTTTCCCTCGCCGGTGTGACACCCGGGGGCGCTAACCTCATACGGGTGCGTGATCCCTCCGTCTCCCGGTACTCGGCCGGTCGGCTGTCGCCGATCCGCCGCATCGCTGACCTGCGCCGGCTGCGCAACGAGCAGTTCGACGTCCTCGTCGTCGGCGGCGGAGTCACCGGCGCAGGCGCAGCCCTGGACGCCGCCTCCCGCGGGCTCAGCGTCGCCCTGGTCGAGGCCCGCGACCTGGCCGCCGGCACGTCCAGCCGGTCCAGCAAGCTCATCCACGGCGGGCTGCGCTACCTGGAGCAGCTGGAACTGCACCTGGTGCACGAGGCGCTGACCGAGCGCGGTCTGCTGACCAGCCGGCTCGCCCCGCATCTGGTGCGTCCGGTGCCGATCCTGGTGCCGCTGCTGTCGGCCAACCCGCCCGTCCGCGCCTGGAACCGGACGTACTACGGGGCCGGTGTGGCCGCGTACGACGCGTTCGCCGGGGTGTTCGGCAGCGGCCGGGGGATGCCGCTGCACCGGCACCTGACCCGCGACGGGGCCCGAGGATTGTTTCCCAGCCTGCGCGCCGACGCCGTGACCGGCGCGATCCGGTACTACGACGGGCAGGTCGACGACGCCCGTCTCGTGGTCAACCTGGCCCGGACCGCGGCCAGCCTCGGCGCGGCCGTGGTCACCAGCGCCCGGGTCACCGGTTTCGTCCGGCAGGCCCGCGAGGTCGTCGGGGTGCGGGTGCGGGACCTGGAATCGCCCGACGCCCCCGAATTCGAGATCCGCGCCCGTACGGTCGTCGCCGCCACCGGCGTCTGGAGCGACGACATGTCCCAGATGCTCAGCGACGTGGGAGTCCGCCCGGGGATGCGGGTGCGCGCGTCCAAGGGGGTGCACCTGGTGGTGCCGCGCTCGGCCATCACGGGCGAGGCCGGGCTCATCCTGCGTACGCCGACGTCCGTGCTGTTCGTCATCCCGTGGGGCGGCCACTGGATCATCGGCACCACGGACACCGACTGGGAACTCGACCGGGCCCACCCGGCCGCCTCCGCCCGCGACATCCGGTACCTGCTCGACCAGGTCAACACCGTGCTGGACCGGCCGCTGACCACGGACGACATCGAGGGGGTCTACGCCGGGCTGCGGCCGCTGCTGTCCGGCGAGGCGGATTCGACCTCGAAGCTGTCCCGGGAGCACGCGGTGGTCGAGCCGATGCTCGGCCTGCTGCTCGTGGCGGGCGGCAAATACACCACGTACCGGGTGATGGCCGCGGACGTCATCGACCGCGCGGCGCGCCGCCTCGGCCAGCCGGTGCGGTCCTCGCGGACCGACCAGCTGCCGCTGCTCGGCGCCGACGGGTACGCGGCCGCCTGGCGTGACCGGCACGACATCGCCCGCCGCCACGGGGTGACCGCCGGGGTGGTCGAGCACCTGCTGGAGCGGTACGGCACCCTGACCACCCATCTGCTCGCCATGATCGCGGCCGAGCCCGGGCTGGCCGGCCCGCTGGACGGCGCCCCGGAGTACCTGTCCGCCGAGATCGCCTACGCCGCACTGGCCGAGGGGGCCCTGCACCTCGACGACGTGCTGACCCGGCGTACCCGGATCTCCATCGAAACGGCGCACCGCGGCACCGAGTCCGCCGCGCACGCCGCCGAGATCATGGGCGAGGCGCTGGGCTGGAGCCCGGCCGTGCGCGCCCGCGAGGTCGAGCACTACCTGGCGCGGGTGCAGGCGGAACGCCAGTCCCAGACCATGCCGGACGACCTCACCGCGGACGCCGCCCGCATCGGGGTGCCCGACGTACGTGGCATCGCCAACGACCGGGGCGGCGCGGACCTGCTCGAAGTGGACCTTTGATCCTCGTCGACGAGCCGCGCTGGCCGGCCCGCGGGCGGCTCTGGTCCCACCTGGTCAGCGACGTCTCGTACGCGGAACTGCACGCGTTCGCGGAGATGCTCGGGGTGCCGCGGCGCGGGTTCGACCGCGACCACTACGACATCCCGGCCGCCCGCTTCCCGGCCGCGCTGTGGCTGGGCGCGACCCTGGTCGCGCCGCGCGACCTCGCGGCCCGGCTGCGCGGCGCCGGCCTGCGGCGTCCCAAGCACACCGTCCGCGGGCGGGCGTGATCACGTCAGCGTGCTGAGCTCGCGGGTCAGATTCGCGCGGGCCCGGGATTCCCACGCCTCGTGCAGGGGCGCCAGGCGATAGATGCGGGGCAGCTCCAGCAGGGCCGTCAGGACCTGGGTACGTCCGGCCCGGAACGCGTCGTCCGGCACGTGCGCGTACTCGCGGCGGATCGCCACCGTGTACGCCGCGTACCGGTCGTCGTCGGCGGCCAGGATCGCCAGGTCGGCGTCGCACAGCAGCTCGCCGTCCGGGTCGTCGGAGTCGGTGGCGTGCCCGGCCGTCAGCCCGACCAGCCGCGCCACCTCGTCGGCGACCCCGGCCGGTGCGCCCAGCGTGGCGAGCAGACCGGCGGCGAATTCGGCACTGTCCCGCTCGTTCGCGTCGCCCAGCGCGCGGGGGTCGTAGACCGCGTCGTGCAGCCACGCCGCCACCCGCACCCGATCCGGTGCGGGGGCCAGGTCCGCGTACCGGTCGATGACGTCGAGCACGGCACTCAGGTGGGTCACCGTGTGGTACTGCCGCTGCGGCTCGGACCAGCGGCCCAGCAGGTACGCGCCCGCCGCGTCCAGGTCCGTCTCGGGCACGGTCGCTCCCGCGCCCCGCGCCGCCGCGCTCCACCGGTGCACCAGATCCGTCACGCCGACATCGTGGCATGCGGGCCCGTAGGGTCGGGGACGTGACCCGGAGCGCGCAGCGCGGGAACAGCGACGAGCGGCAGCGGGGGCTGGCGGCGGCGCTCGCGCAGGTGCGCGGCAGCTCGCGGACGAGGGCACAGGCGAGCTGGTCGCGCGTCCGGATCGGCTTCTTCCTGGCCGTCCAGGCGGGCGTCGCGGCGGGACTCGCCTGGTTTCTGGCGCACGACGTGATCGGCCGCGCCAATCCGTTCTTCGCCCCGGTCGCCGCGGTCATCACGCTGGCCGCCTCGGTCGGGGCACGCGTGCGGCGCGCCGCCGAACTCGTCCTCGGCGTCGCGATCGGCATCGGCATCGGCGACGCGATCATCCTGCTCATCGGCACCGGCCCGTGGCAGATCGCGCTCGTCGTCATGCTGGCCATCGTGGTCGCCACGGCCCTCGGCGGTGGGCCGTCCATGGTCGTACAGTCGGCGTCCTCGGCCGTGCTGGTCGCGACGCTGACCTCCGCCACCGGGGTGCCCTGGACCCGGTTCATCGACGCGCTGGTCGGCGGCGCGGTCGGCCTCACCGTCATGACCGTGCTGCTGCCGCTCAACCCGCTCACCATCGTCCGGCACGCCGCCGAGCCCGCGCTGCGGGCACTCGCGGACGGGCTGCGTACCGTCGCCGAGGCCCTCGCGGAGCGTGACGAGGCCCGGATTCTCGCCGTCCTGGACGAACTGCGCGGGGCCGAGGCCGCCTTCGCCGGGTACGCGGCAGCGGCCGCCGCGGCCAAGGAGAACGTGGCATTCGCCCCGGTCCGGTGGCGTACCCGCGGCGCCCTCGCGCAGTACGTCGACGGCGCCAACCAGGTGACGTATGCGCTGCGGAACATCCGGGTGCTCATCCGGCGGGTGCTCACCGCGCTGGACGACGGCGAATCCGTACCGGCGGTGCTCCCCGCGTCGATCGAACTGCTCGCGGACGCGGTGGACCTGCTGCAGCACGACTGGGCGAAGGGGATCGAACCACTGGCCGCCCGCGAACAGGCGCTGCGGGCGGCGGCCGAGTCGGGCAAAGCGTACGGCGAAGGAGTCGGATTCTCCGGCGGGGTCATCGTGGCGCAGGTCCGGACCACGGTCTCCGACCTGTTACGGGCCACCGGCGTCGAGTACGGGGAGGCGCCGCGCATGGTGCGGCGTGCGGCGGGCTGGCACGGGCGTTCGCGCGGCGGGCGCCGCGGGCGTACCCGATCGCCGTGACGGCCGGGGTGGCGGCGAGCCGTGTTCACCGGTGAGCAGGCGGCGACGGCACGGCCGGATTGGCCGGGGTCCGCCGGGGTCGGCGGGGTCGGCGTGCCGCTCCCCGCCGCGGGCGGCTGCGCTGCGGTGATCCGCGACTACCTGCCCGCCGGGCGCAAGGCCCGCACCCTCGACGAGGCGCTGGTTGAGCTGGACCTGCTGCTCACCGTTGCCGGGGTCGGGGTGCTGCGTCCGGCCCGGGCTGGCTGGGGCGGCCCGCCGAAGCCCGCATGGCTAGGCTGGCGGCATGGCCGACGAAGCACCGGGCGGGTCGCCCGACCAGCCTGCCCCCTCTGCGGCCGGCCAGTCCCCAGCAGGCTGGTCGCCGCCCGATCCCGTCGTGATCCCGGATCCCGTCGTGGCCCCCGGGGCGGCACCGGGGCCGGTTCCGGTGACCGGGACCCCGGCGACGGCTTCGGGCTTCGGGCCGGTTCCGGTGACCTCGGCGACGGCTTCGGGCTTCGGGACGGTGCCGGCTTCCGTCCCGGCGGCACCCGGCGGGGGGATCCTCGTACCCGGAGTGACCTGGACCGGGCCCGGCGAGCGGCAGCCGGAGCTGCCCCACCGGCGCGGGTGGCGGCGCTGGCTGCCGCTGGCCGCGGTCATCGGATTCATCGCCGTCTGCGCCATCGCGATGCTGGTCTTCCTGGGCTACAGCTTCGGGATCGCCGGCCTGGTCATCGGCCTGGTGGCGGCGATCCTGCCGGTGCCCATTCTCGTGGGCTGCTTCCTCTGGCTGGACCGGTACGAGCCGGAGCCGACCCGGTATCTCGTCTTCTGTTTCGCCTGGGGTGCCGCCGTCGCGACGGCCGTGGCACTGGCGGTCAACACCGGGCTGGCCTGGGTCTTCGAGCAGGCTCACCTGCCCGAAGCGCTCGTCGCGGTGCTCGTCGCGCCGTTCATCGAGGAGTCGATGAAGGCGCTCGGGCCGATCCTGCTGCTCTGGAAGCGCCGCCGCGAGTGGTCCGGCATCACCGACGGCATCGTCTACTGTGGCATCTCCGCGATCGGCTTCGCCATGGTGGAGAACGTGCTGTACCTGGGCGGCCACGGCTACGCGGCCGGCGCCGACCAGTACGGCCCGGCCACCGGCATCCAGAACGTCTTCCTCATCTTCATCGTCCGGATCGTGTTCACCGGCTTCGCCCACCCGCTGTTCACGTCGATGAGCGGCATCGGCCTGGGCATCTCCTCGCGTTCGCCGGACCGGCGGGTGCGCTGGCTCGCACCGATCGCCGGCCTGCTGCTGGCCATGATGCTGCACGGCACGTTCAACCTGCTGCCGACGCTGTCGGTCGCCACCGGGCAGCCACTCATCATGCTGTACGGCTACATCGGCTTCATGGTGCCGCTGTTCTTCGCCATGGTCGGCATCGCGGTCGCGCTGCGCGGCTGGGAGGGCCGGCTCAGCGAGCGGATCCTGCCGTACTACGTGCGTGCCGGCTGGCTCTCCCCGCCCGAGGTGGGCGCGCTCGGCAGCCTGGGCCGGCGCCATTCGGCGCGCCGCTGGGCCCGCCGCGTCGCGGGCGTCCCGGGTTTCAAAGCGATGCGCGAGTTCCAGTTCGCGGCCACACAGCTCGCGCTTCTGCGCGACGGGATGCAACGGGGCCTGGACCGCCGGCCCGAAGACGTGCAGCATGCCGGCGACGAGGAACGACGCCTGCTGGAGGCGATCACGGCGTACCGGTCGACGTTCGTGGGGCGGGACCCGCAGACGCCGCAGGCGCTCTGGGACGGCGACGGCTACCGGATCGCGTTCCCGGACGGCGTGACACGTACCGTGCCCGCGCCCGAGGAGCCTGTGGTGCCCGTTCCGGTCCGCCTCGCGCCGCCGGTGCCGGTGGGGGCGGGCTGGGGCGCTGCCCCGTTCGGTGCGTCGGCGCCGCCGTACGGCCCGCCGCCCTACGCCGCCCCTACCGGCTACGCCGTTAGCGGCGGCTATGCCGCTCCGAGCGGTTATCCCGCGCCCGGTGGTTACGCCGCGCCCGGCGGCTATGGCGCACCGGGTGGCTACGCGCCTCCGAGCGGCTATGGCAGCCAGGGCGGTTACGTCCCAGGCGGTCACGTCCCAGGCGGCTACGGCCCACCGGCCGGATACGGTGCACCCGGGGGCCCTGCGTCGCCGGGAATCGGCGCGTATGGCGGGGTGCCCGCTCCGGCCCCGACGTCCGGCGCGATCCAGCCGGGTTATGGCACCTCGGGAGCCAATGTCCCTCCCGGCTATGACGGCCCGGTTTTCGGCGCCCCCGCCTCTGGATCCCCTGCGTACGGTGGCCCGGCCACGGGTGGCCCGGCCTATGGTGGCCCGGCTTCGGGTGGCCCTGCGTACGGTGGCCCCGCCCCAGGTGGGCCCGCCTCGGGTGGCCCCGCCTATGGCGCTCCCGTCTACGGTGTCCCAGGCTCAGGTGGCCCCGCCTACGGTGGCCCGGCATACGGTGGCCCCGCCTCGGGGGGGCCCGCCTCGGGTGGCCCCGCCTATGGCGCTCCCGTCTACGGTGGCCCAGCCTCAGGTGGCCCCGCCTACGGGGCTCCCGGTTACAGCGGCCCCGCCTACGGTGCTCCCGGTTACAGCGGTTCCGGCCACGGCGCTCCCGGCCATGGGTCCGACGCCGTTCACGGCGCTCAGCCCGGGCATGCGCCGTTCCCGACTTCGGGTCTGCCGGGCCCCGCCGCACCGCCGCATACCGGTGGTCCGGCCGGTTCCGCAGAGCCCGATATCGGCGCCCAGCCGACATTTGGCGCTCAACCCACATACGGAGCCTCGCCGGCCTATGGCGCGCAGCCGAAACATGGTGCCCTGCCGGGCTCAGATTTCCGGCCCGGTGGCGAGGGAGAATCTGCGCCCGGTCCACATGCGAGCCGCGGCGAGGCACCGACCGCGGGTTCAGCCCCGGAATTCACGGCGGCGCCGACGCCGAGCGCGGACGACCCTGCTCAGACGGCCGAGCCGTCGTCCGAAGCCGGTGCGGACGGTTCGCAGCCGAAGTCGTAGCAGGCCGTCCCGGCGCCACGTCGCCCACACCGGTGCGGACAGCCGGCGAGTCGGGACGACCACGACGATCCGGCCTGCCCGTACATCGGTCGGTGCGACAACTGCGGCGATCACGGGGAAGATTTCCCGTGATCGGACATGGTGCCAGGGCAGCCAGCGATCCATTCCTGGATCAGACCTGTAGCGCACGGAACCAGCCACCGGCGCCGCTACGTCGAGGCTCCCGAGCCGACGACGTGACACCCGCTCGGCCCGCGCAGGCGGCGCGGCTGACCAGTTCCTCATCGTGGCGGCCGGCGTCGGCCGCGGCGGCCGCGGGCGCGCCGGGTGGTCAGAGATACAGGCCCGTGCCGTCGGACTCGACCCGGCTGGCGGCCACGGCGTGCACGTCACGCTCGCGGAGCATCACGTACGTTTTTCCGTGCAGCTCGACCTCCGAGCGGTCGTCGGGGTCGAACAGGACGCGGTCGCCGGTGACGATGGAGCGCACGTTGGGCCCGACCCCGACGGCGACCGCCCACGACAGGCGGCGGCCCATCGACGCGGTTGCGGGGATGACGATGCCGGCTGTCGATCGGCGCTCGCCCTCGCCGCCGTCGAGACGGACGAGGACGCGGTCGTGCAGCATCCGGATCGGCAGACCGGTGTCGGTGGTGGTGTCGGCGCTCACGAGCAGACGGTACGCCCGCCCGTCATCGGCCCTGGCCTGGGCCTGCGGATCGGTGGATTCTGCAGCCGAGTCGGGACGCTCATGCGGACTGCGACTACGGTGGATATCGCGTGACAACGGCGAGGGGGGTCGGCGGTTGAGCCGGTTGCAGCGGGTCCGGCAGAACCTGCGAAAGGCATACGAGACGGGCCGTGAGTCCGTGCGGGCGGCACGCACCGAGCAGAACGAGGACACGGACGTCGACCGGAACGACCAGTTCCTGATCCCGGCGCCGGTGGTGCAGGTCGATCAGCAGTCGACGACGAGCCGTGACGACATCGAGGTGCCGCATTCGCTGCGGATCGCCGCGGCCTGGTCGTGGCGGCTCATCGTGGTGGGCGTGATCGGGTGGGCCCTGCTGCGGTTCATCGGGATCATCAGCATCGTCGTCATCCCGTTGGCCATCGCGCTCCTGCTGTCCGCGCTGCTGGCGCCCGCGGTCGGCTGGCTGCTGCGCATGCGGCTGCCGCGGTCGCTGGCCACGTTCCTGGTGCTGATCTGCGGTATCGCCGCGGTGGCGGGCACGCTGACGCTGGTGATCAACCAGTTCGTCGACGGGCTGCCGGAGCTGACGAGCCGGGCCAGCGACGGCATACGCCAGATCCAGGACTGGGCGCGGACCGGACCGCTGCACCTGTCGGACAAGCAGGTGGACCAGGCGATCAACTCCGCCCAGAATTGGATCAACTCCAACACCTCGTCACTGACCGAGACCGGGTTCGCCACCGCGGCCACCCTCTTCGAGCTGGTCACCGGCATGCTGCTGGTGCTGTTCGCGACGTTCTTCTTCCTCCGGGACGGCCGCAAGATCTGGTATTTCATCGTCCGGTTGTTCCCGGTCAATGCCCGGTGGAGCCTGTCCGACGCGGGTGACGCGTCGTGGGTGACGCTGGGGGCGTACGTGCGGGCGACCGTACTCGTGGCCTTCATCGACGCGGTCGGCATCGGGATCGCTTTGCTGATCCTGCACGTGCCGTTCCCGTTCCCGTTGGCGGCGCTCGTGTTCCTGGGCGCGTTCATCCCGATCGTGGGGGCGACCACATCGGGCGCCGTGGCCGTGCTGGTGGCACTCGTATCCCGGGGCTGGGTGATCGCGCTCATCCTGCTGGGCGCGGTGATCCTCGTGCAGCAGCTGGAGGGGCACGTCCTGCAGCCGCTCATCATGGGCCGGGCCGTGGCGATCCACCCGCTCGTGGTCATCATCGGCATCGCCTCGGGTGTCGTGCTGGCGGGCATCATCGGCGCGTTGGTCGCTGTGCCGCTGATCGCGGTGCTCAACACCGGCGTACGCCGGCTGGCCCGGGGCCGTCCCGAAGGCCCCCTCGAAGCGGTCCCGGACGACCCCGTCCCCGCCACCCCATAGCTGGGGCGCCTACGTCGCGGCGAGCCGTTGCAGTGCGCCGATCGCCGCCTCGGGGCGGGTCGTGTACCAGAACGGGGGCAGGGAGCCGCGCAGGAAGGCGCCGTACCCGCGGGCGGTCTCCAGCCGGGAGTCGAGCACGGCCACGACCCCCTTGTCGCCGGTGGAGCGGATCAGCCGGCCCACGCCCTGGGCCAGCCGGATGGCCGCGATGGGGACGCTGACCGCGGCGAAGCCGGAGCCACCGGCCGCGTCGACCGCGGCCGCGCGGGCCGCCGCGAGGGGTTCGTCGGGGCGCGGGAACGGCAGCCGGTCGATGACCACGAGCTGGCACGCGTCGCCGGGCACGTCGACGCCCTGCCACAGTGACATGACCCCGAACAGACAGCTGGCGCGGTCCTCCCGGAACTTGCGGACCAGGATCGGCAGCGACTCGTCGCCCTGCAACAGCACGGGCAGGTCGGTACGCGCGCGGACCAGCTCGGCGGCCTGGGCGGCGGCGCGGCGGGAGGAGAACAATCCCAGGGCACGCCCGCCCAGCGCGGTCACCAGCTTGAGCAGTTCCTCGCCCGCGGCCGCGGGCAGGCCTGAGGCGGCGGGACGGGGCAGGTGCGCGGCCACATACAGAATGCCCTGCTTGGGGTAGTCGAACGGGGAACCGACGTCGAGGGAGCTCCAACCGTCCCCGGAGGTGGGGGCGGCGGCCCGGCCGGATCGCTGCTCGGGGACCGCTGCCGCGTCGCCGCCGGCGCTGGGCAGTGGCAGGCCGAGCGCGCGGGCCACGGTGTCGAAGCGCCCGCCCAGCGTCAGCGTGGCCGAGGTCGCCACGACCGTCCGGTCGGTGTAGAGACTGCCCGCCAGCGTGCCCGCAACCGACAACGGGGCCACCACCAGCGCGCGCCGTCCAGCGCCCACCTCGGACTTCTCGACCCAGGCCACGTCGTGCGCGGCCTGTTCCAGAAGCCGCTGGGCCGTCGTGGACAGCTCGTCCAACGTGGCCTTCGCCTGCTGCTTGCGGACCGGGTCGGGGTCGTCGCCCTTGACGTCGCCGATCGCCTCCAGTGCCGATCGGGTGGACGCGTCGATGAGTGTCACCGCGTGGTGCAGCAGGGGTGGCAGCCCGTCCGTGAGCCGGCCGGCGGGGGCCTCGCCGAGCCCGGCCGCGAGAGCATCCCCCGCCTCCGCGATGGCCTCACCGGCCGCCGGGGTGATCAGAGGGCGGGCGCGCCGGCCGGCCCGCTCGACGGCCTCCGCAGTCAGCTCGGCCTGGGCCGCTGAGGAGACCCGGTCGGCGAGCTCGTGTGCCTCGTCGACGACGAGCAGTTTGTGCGGCGGGACGATGTGGCGCCCGGCCAGCATGTCCACCGCGAGCAGGCTGTGGTTGGTGACCACGATGTCGGCCTCGCGGGCGCGGGCGCGGGAGGCCTCCGCGAAGCAGTCCGCGCCGTACGGGCAGCGGGCGGCGCCGACGCAGTCGCGGGCGGGCATCGACACCTGCCGCCACGCGGTGTCGTCGACGCCGGGGTCGAGCTCGTCGCGGTCGCCGGTGGTGGTCTTGTTCGACCAGTCGCGCAACCGCTGGATCTGCTTGCCCAGGCGGCCCGCCTCGCCGAGCCAGCGCTGCCGCGGCGGGTCGTCGAACAGCGTGTCGGCGGGCTCCTCCTCGTCGGCGTGCTCCAGCTTGGCCATGCACAGGTAGTGGTGGCGCCCTTTGAGCACGGCGAACGTGGGGCGGCGCCGCAGCAGCGGGGTGACCGCTTCGGCCAAACGGGGCAGGTCGTGCTCGACGAGCTGGTTCTGCAGCGCGAGGGTGGCGGTGGACACGACCACCGGGCCGTCGACCAGAAGCGCCGGAGTCAGGTACGCCAGCGACTTGCCCGTCCCCGTACCGGCCTGGACCAGCAGGTGCTCGGAGTCGGCGACGGCGCGCTCGATGGCCGTCGCCATGGCTTCCTGGCCGGGGCGGGTGGCCCCGCCGGGCACGGCCCCGACCGCGGCGGCGAGGAGTTGGGTGGCGGTGGCCGGGGAGCGGGTGGCGGCGGGCACGACGAAGACCGTACCCGCCGCCACCGACGAAACCCGCACACCGTTAGGGTGCCAAGCATGCCGAGCGAGACGGTCCGGGTGGTGTACACCAAGTACGACGGTTCGGCCCACCGTGACTATCCGGCGCGCCGTCTCAGTGAGGACGACCTGGGCATCTGGGTCGGCGTGCCCCGGGGCACCGCCTCGGTCTACCACGGGCGGCCGTCGGTCGAGCAGATCCCGTTCGTGCTGTTGATCCCGCGTGATTCCTGGTGGACCGCGATGTTCAACCCGCCGCCGCGCACCAGCGAGGTGTATTGCGACATCACCACTCCCGCCCGGTGGGAGGGCGACACGGTGCACATCATCGACCTCGATCTGGACGTGGTGCGCCGGCGGGAGTCGGGGCTGGTCGAGTTGCGCGACGAGGACGAGTTCGAGGAGCACCGGGTGCATTTCGGCTACCCGGAGGACGTGGTCGTCGAGGCGCAGGCCGCGGCGGAGCGGCTGCTGGTCGCGCTCGGCGACGGGACGGAGCCGTTCGCCGCGGCGTACCGGAAATGGCTGTCCGCGGTCGTCGAGTGACCGCCGCCGCGCCCGCCTGAACCCCGCGGACCATGACGTCACCAGGGAAAACTCGCCAAGATTTACCCGGGTGGCGGTGTCACCTGTGTCACAGTGGTCCGAGCGATAAGTACGTTTAGTCCTATTCGCGTGGCGGGGACGGGGGCGTGACGGTGGCGGGGGACATCTCGACGATCGCGGGTGGCGTGGCGGGGGTAGCCGGTGCGGTGGGCGCGGTCTCGGTCGGCTTCTCACTGCTCCGCCATCCACAGCCGTACCTGCCGTGGGGGCACGCGATCATCCGCCCGCAGGACACCGACCCGTTGCCGGCGGTGCTGCGCCGCGGCCTGGCCGGGCTCAGTATCCCGGTACGCCCCGGCCCGCACGGCGAGCTGTTCCTCGGCCGCGGCGCCCCGCAACCCGGACGCACGTTGCGCCGGCTCGTCCTGTCGCCGCTGTTCGTCCGGGCCAAGGCCGGTGCGGGCCGCCTGCGCCCGGATCAGCGGCTGCCGTTCCGGCTGGTGGTGGAGTTCGTCGGGCCGCAACGGGACACCGAGACGCTGCTGCGGGCGTTCCGGATGCTGGACCGGCAGCTCCGCGACCACGCCTCGCTGCTGAGCCGGTGCGTGGACGGCGTGCTGGAGCCGGGCGCCGTGACCGTGGCCGTGTCCGGGATCGTGGACGTCCGCGAACTGCTTGCGGCCCAGCCGATCCGGTACGCGTTCGCCGACGGCACGTTCGACGACATCGGCACCCGGGCGGCCCCGCCGTCGCTGGTGCCGATGATCAGTGAGCAGTGGTCGCGGCGGTTCGGCTGGGACGGCCGGGAACTGATCTCGGCCGAGGAGCGGCACCTGCTGCACGCCATGGTGCGCGCGGCGCACGAGGACGGCCGCCTGGTCCGCATCTCCGGACTGGCCGAGGGTCCGCGCCGGGCGCGGCGGGCGATCTGGGCCGAACTGTGCGCGGCCGGGGTGGACGTGATCGCGGACACCGACCAGGTGGGGCTGATCCGGCACCTGCGCCAGTGCCCGGTGAGTCAGCCGGCGTCCCCGCCGGCCGAGGCGGCCAGGCCGGCGCGCCGTACGGCGCCCGCCCCGCACCCCGCACCCCACCCCGCGTCGGCAGATGCCGTACCGCGGGTCTGAACCGTGTCGGCCCGGTGCCGGCGGACCCATCCATGGGCGGCGATAGTGAACATCAGATGAATTGCGGTTGAACTGCACCCGAGCTGGGGTAGGCGGGGTCCATGTAGAGATCGCCGTTACCTAGCATTCCCCCGGAGTTCGCCGTGCCCGCCGCGGCGGGATCCGTACCTGCCCACCCGTCCCGCGAGGTTCGCGCCGTGAAGTTCTCCTTCCGCCCCACCGAGGGCGCCTTCTACGACCTCTTCACCAAGGCCGCGCAGAATCTGGTGCGGGGCACCGAACTGCTCAACGAGCTGGCGCTGCCGGATGCCGACGTGCAGTCCGTCAGCGAACGGCTGACCGATGTCGAGCACGACAGCGACCAGATCACCCACGATCTGTACAAGAAGATCAACTCCACGTTCGTCACGCCGTTCGATCGGGAGGACATCTACTCCCTCGGCTCGCAGCTCGACGACGTCATGGACCACCTCGAAGCGGTCGGCAACCTGCTCTACCTGTACGGCCTCACCGCGCTGCCGTCGCTGCCGCGGGAGATGCACGAGCTGGTCCACGTGCTCGACCAGCAGGCCAAGTTGACCGCCGAGGCGATGCCCCGGCTGCGCGCTCTGAAAGATCTCGAGGAGTACACGATCGAGATCAACCGCCTTGAGAATGACGGCGACCGGGCCTACCGGATGCTGCTGGTCCGGCTGTTCTCGGGCGAGTACGACGCGCTCACCGTGCTGAAGATGAAGGAGGTCGCCGACGAGTTGGAAGCGGCCTGCGACGCGTTCGAGCACGTGGCGAACACCATCGAGACGATCATGGTCAAGGAGTCGTAGGCCTTGTCCGCTGAGCTCCTCGCCGTGCTCGCGGTGATCACTGCCGCGATGGTCTTCGACTACACCAACGGTTTCCACGACGCGGCCAACGCCATCGCCACCAGCGTCAGCACCCGGGCTCTGACCCCCCGGGTCGCGCTGGCCATGGCCGCTATCGGCAACTTCGTCGGCGCCCATTGGGGTGGCCGGGTGGCAAAGACGGTGGGCGAGGGCATCGTCCATCTGCCCCCCGGCGTGGCCAGCCTCGGCGTCGTCTTCGCTGGCGTCCTGGGCGCCATCGCGTGGAACCTCATCACGTGGTACTTCGGCTTGCCGTCGTCGTCCTCACACGCGCTGTTCGGCGGGCTGGTCGGCGCGACCCTGTTCGCCGCCGGTGGGGTCGTCGAGTGGGCGAGCATCACCCAGAAGGTCCTCATCCCGATGGTGCTGTCGCCGGTCGTCGGTCTGGCCCTGGGCTTCGCCGTCATGCTGGCGATCCTGTGGGGCTTCCGGCGCGGTCACCCCGGCCGCCTGAACCGGGGTTTCCGTCACGCGCAGACGGTGTCGGCGGCCGCCATGTCGATCGGACACGGCATGCAGGACGCGGCCAAGACGATGGGCATCATCGTGCTCGCGCTGTACACCGGCGGATACCAGGACAGCCCCACCCACATTCCGACGTGGGTCTATTACACGTCGGCGACGATGTTGGCACTCGGCACCTACGCGGGTGGTTGGCGGATCATCCGCACGCTTGGTCGCAAGATCATCGATCTGGGGCCGCCGGAAGGCTTCGCGGCCGAAACCGTCGCCAGCTCCGTGCTGTATTTCAACGCGCTCGTCCTGGGTGCGCCGATCTCGACGACCCACACCATCACCTCGGCCATCATGGGTGTGGGCGCCACGAAGCGGCTCAGCGCCGTGCGCTGGAACGTGGCCGGCAACATCGTGATCGCCTGGGTCATCACGTTCCCAGCGGCGGGCGGAATCGCCTGCCTCGCCTACTTCCTGGTCCGGCCGTTGTTCAGCTGAGCGCCGCGTACGGGTCCGGCTCGTACGTCACGCCGATCTGCGCGCGGACCGCGTCCAGCAGGTTCATGATCTCCATGGTGGCGGTCTGCGGCACGAGTGGGCTCTCCAACTCCCCGGCGGCCAGGCACCGCTGCACCTCGGCCGCCTCGTACTGGTAGCCGTGCCCCGGGAACGGCAGCTCGACGGTCTCCGCGCGGCCGTCGCGGTGCAGCACGAACGAGCGCGGCACGTAGAACTCCGGCGGCAGGTCGATGCGGCCCCGCGTGCCGGTGATCGAGGCGGCGTTGCGGGTGGCGCCGCCGATGCCGCACGTGAGGGCGGCGACCGCGCCCGAGGCGTACCCGAGCAGCATCCCGGTGTTCTCGTCCACCCCCTCCGGGGTGAGCCGTGCCCACGACTGCACCGATTCCGGGGTGCCCAGGATGAGGTGCGCCAGGTGCAGCGGGTACACCCCGAGGTCCAGTGCGGCGCCGCCGCCCAGCCGCGGGTTGCGCAGCCGGTGCCCGGTCGGGAACGGCCCGGCCAGCCCGAAGTCGGCGTGCACCGCGGTCACCTCGCCGATCGCGCCCTCCGCGACCAGTTCCGCGACCCGGCGGATCGCCGGGTTGCAGCGCATCCACATGGCCTCCATCAGGAACAGCCCGCGCGTGCGCGCCTCGTGGACCAGGTGCGTGGAGGACGCCAGGTCCAAGGTCAGCGGCTTCTCGCAGAGCACCGCCTTGCCGGCGGCCAGGCACGTCTGGGCGGCCGCGTGGTGCATGGCGTGCGGTGTCGCCACGTACACGACGTCGACCTCGTCGTCCGCGGCCAGCTCGGCCCACGAGCCGTGGGCCCGGGCGAACCCGTGCCGCCGGGCGAACGCGGTGGCGGTCTCGGGCCGGCGGGAGCCCACCGCGGCCAACTCCGCACCCGCCACCAGCGCAAGGTCGGAAGCGAACGTGGCGGCGATCGCGCCCGTGCCCAGGATCCCCCAGCGGACCGGCGACACGTGCTTGGTCATGATCGCCACGGTATCGCTCACGGCACCATCGGTGGCACGATCGGACCGTGACCAATCCGATGTCGTTGCCGGAGGCGCTCGCGCGCCGGGCGCGCGAGTTCCACGGCACCCCGGTCCCGCCGCGTCCCGCAGCCACCGTCGCGCTCCTGCACCCCGAAACCCTTCAGGTGTACGTGCTGCGCCGGCGCAGCACGATGGCTTTCGGCGGGATGTACGCGTTCCCCGGTGGCGGGGTGTCCTCGGACGACCGCCCGCAGACGCTGCGCGACGACTGGGCGGCCCGGCTAGGGGTGCCCGACGAGCAGGCCCATGCGGTCGTCGGCGCCGCCGCCCGGGAGCTGTTCGAGGAGGCCGGGGTACTGCTGGCCGGCCGGGCCGAGCAGCCGGACCACACGATCGGCAACGTGGGCGGGCAGGACTGGGAGGACGACCGGGCCCAGGTGGTGGCCCGGCAGCTCTCCATGAGCGAGCTGCTGGCCCGCCGCGGGCTGCGGCTGCGCGACGACCTGCTGTTGCCGTGGGCGCGGTGGATCACGCCGGAGTTCGAGCCCCGGCGGTTCGACACCTGGTTCTTCGTGGCGCTGCTGCCCGCGGGGCAGATCGCCCGCGACGTGTCCGGCGAGGCCGACAGCACCGCGTGGATCCGCCCGGCGGACGCGGACGAGCTGACGATGCTGCCGCCGACCCGCGTGCTGCTGGACGAGCTGAGCGCGTACGCGAGCGCGGACGAGGTTGTTGCCGCGTCCGCGCACCGCAACGCCGCCGCCCCCGTGATGCCTCGTGTGGAGGTGTCCGAGGACGGCGGCGTCACCGTGACGATCAGCCGAAACGACCCGTGATGTAGTCCTCGGTCTTCCGCTCACTCGGGTTGCTGAAGATCTTCTGCGTGTCGTCGTACTCGATGAGCCGGCCGGGGTCCCCGGTCTTCTCGATCGAGAAGAACCCGGTCTTGTCGCTGACCCGGGCGGCCTGCTGCATGTTGTGCGTGACGATGATGATCGTGAAGCGGTCCTTCAGCTTGAACATCAGGTCCTCGATCGCCAGCGTCGAGATCGGGTCGAGCGCCGAGCAGGGCTCGTCCATGAGCACGACCTGCGGCTCGACCGCGATCGTCCGGGCGATGCAGAGCCGCTGCTGCTGACCGCCGGACAGGCCCGCGCCGGGCCGGCCCAGCCGGTCCTTGACCTCGTCCCACAGGTTCGCCGACCGCAGCGACTGCTCCGCGGAATCGTCCAGCAGGGACTTCTTGCGGACGCCGTTGAGCTTCAGCCCCGCCACCACGTTCTCGTAGATGGACATGGTGGGGAACGGGTTCGGCCGCTGGAACACCATGCCGATCATGCGGCGGACCGCGGTGACATCCACGTCGGGGTCGTAGATGTTCTGGTCGTCGATGGTGAGCCGGCCCTCGATCCGGGCGTTCGGCAGCACCTCGTGCATGCGGTTGATCGACCGCAGGAACGTCGACTTGCCGCAGCCGGACGGCCCGATCAGGGCGGTGATCGTCTTCGGCTCGACCGTCATGGAGACGTTGTCGATCGCCTTGAACGATCCGTAGTACGACGAGACGTTGTGCGCCTCGATGCGCTTGGCCATGGGGGACACCTCTTATCGCGTCAACTGGTTGCGACGGGCGAGCAGCTTTGCCGCGATCGTCAGGACGAGGACCAGGGCGACCAGCGTCAGTGCTGCCGTCCAGGCTCTGGCGGGTGCGTACTTGGAGGCGTCGCCGGCCTGCTGGAAAACGAACAGCGACAGGGACATCTGGTTGCCGCTGAACGGGTTGAAGTTGATCGCCGAGGCGCCGCCCGCGACCAGCAGCACCGGCGCGGTCTCACCGGCGGCCCGGGCGATGGCCAGCATGACACCGGTGACGATGCCCGGCAGCGCGGTCGGCAGGACGATCTTGATGATCGTCTTCCACTGCGGTACGCCGAGGGCGTACGAGCCCTCCCGCAGCGGCCCCGGAACGAGCCGCAGCATCTCCTCCGTGGACCGCACGATCGTCGGCAGCATCAGCACGGCCAGTGCCAGCGCAGCCGCGAAGCCCGAGTACTCCGGCCGGCCGTCGTTGAACCACGGGCTGACGATGAGCACCCAGAACGACAGGATGAACAGACCGGCCACGATGGACGGGATGCCCGTCATCACGTCGACGAAGAAGCGTACGGTCAGCGCGAACCGGCCCCGGCCGTACTCGACCAGGTAGATCGCGCCCAGCACGCCCAGCGGCACGGCCAGCAGGGTGGCGATGCCCACCTGCTCCAACGTGCCGACGATCGCGTGGTACGCGCCGCCGCCCGGGTCGCGCGCGCCGATGTTGTTCATCGACGTGGTGAAGAACGTGGCGTCCAGCCGCTCGGCGCCCTTGGAGATGAGCGTCCACACCACGGACGCCAGCGGCAGCACCGCCAGCAGGCACGCGGAGTAGATGAGCGTCTTCCACATCCGGTCCCGCGCGGCGCGTTTGCCCTCCACGCGTCCCGCCGTGAACAGGAGCCCGGCGAGGTAGAGCGCGAGGCCCAGGACCGCCACCAGAACCCAGCCGCCGATGTCCAGGCCCAGCACGACGATCGACGCGACCGCGAGGGCGCCTACCGCGACCCCCAGGTTCGCGCCGAGCGACAGTCGCTGCGACCGAATGTTGTCCGGCGTCATCCCGACGCCGGCAGTCTCACGCTCCATCAGACTCATGCTCGGCTTCCTTCCGGCATGTCCTCGCGGCCCTCGCTTCGCTCGGTGCACTCGGTCATGCTGTGCTGGCCGGGCATGTCCTCGCGGCCCTCGCTTCGCTCGGTGCACTCGGTCATGCTGTGCTGGCCGGGCATGTCCTCGCGGCCCTCGCTTCGCTCGGTGCACTCGGTCATGCCGCACTGTCCCGGAACTCGCGGCGGCGGTAGATGATCGCCCGGGCCGCCATGTTGACCACGAGGGTGATGGCGAACAGCACAAGGCCGGAGGCGATCAGCGCCCCGCGGCCGGTCTCGTTGGCCTCGCCGAACGTGTTGGCGATGTTCGCAGCGATGCTGTTGCCGCCGTTCTCGATGATGTTGAAGGAGATCCCGAAGACGCTGCCGAGCGTCAGGGCCAGGGCGATCGTCTCGCCGAGCGCGCGACCCAGGCCGAGCATGACCGCGGCGATGATGCCGGGCCGGCCGTACGGAAGCACCGCGGTCCGCACCATCTCCCACTTGGTCGCGCCCAGTGCCAGCGCCGCCTCCTCGTTCATGCCGGGTGTCTGCTGGAACACCTCACGCGAGATGGAGGTGATGATCGGCAGCACCATGATCGCCAGCACGAGGCTGCCGAGCAGGATCGAGTAGCCGAACGGCCCTTCCCCGTCGAACAGGGGCAGCCAGCCGAAGTAGTGGTTGAGCCACACCGAGAGTTCGCGCACCGGCTCCACGAAGAAGTCGCGGCCCCACAGGCCGAAGACGACACTGGGCACGGCCGCCAGCAGGTCGACGACGAAGCCGAGCGGGTTGGCCAGGCGCTTCGGTGCGTAGTGCGACAGGAACAGCGCGATGCCCAGCGCCACGGGCACCGCCACGATCAAGGCGATGATCGAGGTCAGCAGCGTCCCGAAGGCCAGGGCAGCGATACCGAACTTGGGTTGGGTCTCGTTCGGGAACCACTTCTGGTACGTGAAGAAGTCCTCGGTGTTGGCCTGCAGTGCCGGCACGGCCTTGGCGATCAGGAAGATCGCGATGGCGACGATGATGACCAGCACCATCGCGCCGGAAGCGGTACTGAGGCCGCGGAAACCGCTCTCCAACGAGAAACGGGCCTTGCGGGGGAGCGCGCCGCCACCGCCGAGAGGCGTACGGCCGCCGCTGGGGACGTCGTCGGGGGGGACTGGCGAAACGCCGTTGCCGGCGGGCCGGGCGTGGCGTCCTGCCACACGCGACCCGCCGGCGCCGAGGTTCGCCGAGCCGGAGGGGTACTCACCCATCTGCTGCTCGCTGTCGTCTCGGAGGGACGCTAGGTCGTATCAGGCGATGGCTGCGACCGAGGCCGAAACCTTGGTACGCATGGTCTCGGGCAGCGGCCCGTAGCCCAGCTCGGCCAGGGCCCCCTGGCCACCGGTGCTGGAGGTGTAGGTCAGGAAGCCCTTGATGGCCGCGGCCTTGGGGCTGCCCTTGCTGCACACGATCTCGTACGTCACCAGGACGATCGGGTACGCCCCGGCCGTGGTGGTGCTGTAGTCGATGTCCAGCTTGAGGTCGTTGCCCGTGCCGGCCACCTTGGCGCCCTCGATGGTCTTGCCCGCGCTCTCGGGGGTCAGCTCGGTGTACTCACCCGCGCCGTTCTTGATCTTCGCCTTCTTCAGGTCGCTGTTCTCGGCGAAGGACAGCTCGACGTAGCTGATCGTGCCGGGCGTGCTCTTGACGCGAGCCGCCACACCGTCGGACTTGGCCGCGCCGGTGCCGCCCGGGGCCTTCCATGCCTTGGCGTTGCCGTACGTCCAGTCGGACGGAGCGGTCTTGCTCAGGTACTTGGTGAAGTTGTCCGTCGTGCCGGACTCGTCAGAGCGGTGGACCGTCTCGATGGTGGTCGCCGGCAGCTGAGCGCCGCTGTTCTCGGCGGCGATCGCCGGGTCGTTCCACTTGGTGACCTTGCCGGAGAAGATCTTGGCGATGGTGCTCGAGGACAGCTGCAGGTTGTCGACGCCGTCCAAGTTGTACACGACGGCGATCGGGCCCACCAGCATCGGCAGGTTGAGCGCCTGGCCGCCGGCGCACTTGGCGTCCGCCTGCGGCTGCTCCTCCGGCTTGAGCGCGGAGTCGGAGCCGGCGAAGTCCGCCGTACCGGAGATGAACGCCTGGATGCCGGCGCCGGAACCGGTGCCCTGGTAGTTGATCTTCGCGTTGGAGCACTGACCCTGGTAGGTCTTGATCCACTCGTCCATCGCGTTCTTCTGCGCTGTCGAACCCTGCGCCGTCAAATCGCCCGCGGCGCAGTTCTGGGCCGCGGCGGAAGCGCCACCGCCCGACGGCGACGCCGTGTTGTTGTCCGAACCACACGCGACCAGGGAAAGGGTCGCGGTCAAAGCAATACCGGCCAGCAGGCCAGACCGCTGGAGCTTCACGTTTTCTCCTCGAGTGGATTGCCGGGCTCCATCGGCCCGGCAAGCCGGTCTCACCGGCCCACTCGGAAAGCTAGGAGGGTCAGATGACCTGTTCCCCGGTCGCAAGTGAACCTGCGGTGAACAGGTCGACCCCGTGAGGTGGCCGAGGACTGAGGGCGAGTTGTCCGTTACGTGAACCGAGGGTCAGGAGACCGAAATGTCGGATCTCCGGACACCCCTGAGACGGCGCCGTGACATACGCTTGACCGTTCTGTTATCGCCACCGGTGCGAACCCGGTCGGCCGGGCGCTCAGACGATCTTCTGGTAACCGACGTCCGCGGCGAAGACCGTGAACCCCAGTCTGCGGTACAACGCCACCGCAGCCGCATTGGACTCGTCGACGTAGAGCATGGCCTGCTGCACCCCGTGCAGCGCCAGATGCTGCAGCCCAGCCACGCTGAGCGCGGCGCCCAGCCCACGCTGGTGCACGTCCGGGTCGACGCCGAGCACGTAGATTTCCCCCATTCGAGGGACGTCGCCGGTCGCCGGATGCACCTTCGTCCAGTGGAAACCCATCAGGGTGTCGCCGACGTCGACGGCCAGCAGGAAACCCTCCGGCTCGAACCACGGCTCGGCCATCCGCAGCCGCAGGTCCGCCTCGGTCCACCGGCCCTGCTCCGGATGGTCGGCGAACGCGCGGGCATTGAGCCGCAACCAGAGCTCGTCGTCGAAACCGGGCCGGAAATGACGCACGGTCACCCCGGCCGGCAGCGGCACCTCCGGCAGCGGCTCGGTCAGCGGTCGGCGCATCTGCCACAGCACCCGGGCCCGAGCGAACCCGGCACCCTCGGCGAACGCGCGCGCCCCGGCGCCGTCCCCGTGCGCCCACACGCTCAGCGTGGCCCCCGCCGCCACCTCGGCCGCGGCCGCCGCCAGCAGCGCGGTGCCGTGCCCGCCACGCCGGTGACGGGGATGCACCACCAGCTCACCGGCGGGCGCCGCCGGGTCGGACCGGTCCAGGCAGGCGTATCCGGCCAGGCCGTCCTCCGCGAAAGACAACAGGTGTGCGCGCGCAGCGCCCGATTCTGTCGGCTCGTCGGGGGTGTGGCGCACCGCGAGCACGGTGTCCTCGGCGAGCGGGAAGACGCCGTCCGCCGCGGCAGACGCGTCGGCGACCGCCAGTACCGCGGCGATCTCCTCGCCGGTGAGCCGGTCCGCGCGCCGGACCGGCCGCACCGTCGTCATGGGTCAGCGTTCCCTCAGACCGGCAGCGAGACCGGCTCATTGTCGGGCAGCTGGCGCCCGGCCGGCGGCACCACGAACTTGTACCCGACCTGACGCACCGTACCGATCATCGCCTCGTACTCCGCGCCGAGCTTGGCGCGCAGGCGCCGGACGTGCACGTCCACGGTCCGCGTGCCGCCGAAGTAGTCGTAGCCCCACACCTCGCGCAGCAACTGGTCGCGCGTGAACACCCGGCCGGGGTGCTGGGCCAGGAATTTCAACAGCTCGAACTCCTTGTACGTGAGGTCGAGCGGGCGGCCCTTGAGCTTCGCGGCGTACGTGTCCGGGTCGATGTTGAGCTCGCCGGCCCGGATCGAGCCGCCGGTGCCCGCGGTGGCGTTGGTCAACCGGCCGACGCTCAGGCGCAGCCGCGCCTCGACCTCCGCGGGTCCGGCGCTGGCGAGGATGACGTCGTCGACACCCCAGTCGGCGTTCAGCGCGATGAGGCCGGCCTCGGTGACCACCGCGATCAGCGGCACCCCCAGCCCGGTCGCGTGCAGCATGCGGCACGTGGCCCGGGCCTCCGACAACTCCGAGCGGGCGTCGACCAGAACGGCGTCGGGGCTCGGCCCGGACACCAGCGTGCGTACGTCCCGAGGCGCGGTGCGCACCGAGTGGGGGAGCAGGTCCAGCGCGGGAAGCACAGCCGGGGCCTCGCCCGCACGTGCCGTCACCAACAGAAGGATCTCCACACTCACCTCCGTCCTCGCGGCACGCGGCCGCATGGGTGACCCGGTGTGCGTACTCAACGCGGCGCGACCGGTGGAGATGCGCAGACCGGGAGGATCGGTCCCCGGCATCACCGACGGGTGGGCTGGGCTCACCTTAACCGACGGACGGGCACGAAGTCCCTGGTCGCGTTGTCGAGTGATGCAAGGAACCCGACGGGGTTGACCGAAAGGATGACAGGCAACGAGCCGTTCGATGGAGGCGTGCTCCCGGTCCGACCGGTCGTGGTTTCGCGGCGCCCGGTCGCCGGATGACCCGGGTACACGTGGTCTGGCACCATCGCAGGCGTGTTTCCCACCAGGCCGCAGCGCGGCGACTTCACCCCGGTGCCGCAGGGCGGCGACCGCGACCCGTGGGACGCGGATCTCTCCCGGGAGATCCCGCGTCTCGCGCCGCGCCGGGCGCCGGGCGTGTTCGGTGCCGTCCAGGACCCGGAGCCGCCGGTGCGCGCCGAGGCGGCGGCCGACGCCGACGCCGACGAGCCGGAAGAGGCCGAAGTCGTCGAGGTCCGGCGGCAGCTGTCGCTGGCCATCGCCGGTTTCGCCGCGCTGCTGGCCATCGGCCTGATCATCGGTGCGCAGAGCTCCGGGCCGGATGCCCGCGTCCCGTACGCGATCGTGATCTTCGGGGTGCAGCTGTTGTTCGTGCTGGCCTGGACGATGGCGATCCGCCCGCCCGCCTCCGCGGCCGTGGGGGTGATCTGCGCCGTGGTCGCGGGCGTGGCCGACTACGCGGCCGTCACCACCGACGAGCCCGCGCTGGGCCCGATGTGGCTGGCCATGTCGGGTGGCCTGGTGGCCGCCGTGATCGCCCAGCTGCTCAGCCGGGCGGGCTGGCAGCGGGTGAAGGACTCGCTCGGCCCCACCCTGATGATCATGGCGGGCGTGGTCGCGTACTCCACGCTGCTTGTGCTAACCCGCAAACCCATCGGCACCCAGACCGTCCTGGTCTGCCTGGCGGCGGCGGGCGTCGCGCTGGTCGTGGCGCGGGCGACCGACGCCGGGTACGCCAAGCCCCGGCTGGCCCCGCAGGTGCCGCGCGGCGCTGCCGGCATCGTGCTCGGCGCCATGCTCGGCACCCTCGCCGCCGCGGCCCTGGGCAGCGTGCTCGTGCTGCCGTTCGACCCCGCCAAGGGTGCGGTGCTGGGCCTGATCACGGCCGCCTTCGCCGTGCTGGTCGACCTTGCCGTGAACTACTCTGAGGCCGGGCGCAGCATGGCCGGAGACGTGCCGACATTCTGGCTGGCCCGCCACATGCAGGGGCCGCTCGGTGCTTTCGCGGTCGCCGCGCCCGCCGCGTACACCCTGGCGGCGTTCTTCCTGTCCTGACCGGGGTAATGCATCTGCGGCGTTCGTTCGAGCGTATCGATCCGGTGGCGTCCGCCCGGTACGGTCCTGAAGGTCCGCGCCAACGGTCGACCGAGGAGGACATGTGGCCCAGGTGTACGAGCCGACGCGACCTCGCAAGCGCTGGGGTAGGCGTGTGCTCGTGACACTGGCCGTGCTGCTGGCGATCCTCGCCGCCGGGCTGTTCGTGGCCGACCGGGCCGCCGCGGCGTTCGCGGAACGGGTCATCGCCGAGCGGGTCGCGCAGCAGGTCGCCGCCAAGGGCGCGCGGTGCGACCACCCGGACGTCACGGTCGCGGGCATCCCGTTCCTGACCCAGGTCACCTCGGGCCACTACGAGGAGACCAGGATCGCGCTGAAGAACTTCTCCGGGCCCGCGGGCAACGGCCGGACGGTCCACGTGCCGGTGCTCGACGTCCGCGCGACCGACGTGCGCGCCCCGCTGGACACCGTGCGCAGCGGGCACGGCGACATCTTCGCCGGGACGGTCACCGGCACCGGCACGGTCGACTACGCGCAGGTCGCAGCGCTCATCAACCAGCCCGGACTGGTCCTTTCCGAGCACGACGGCAAGCTCGTCGGCACCGCCCCGGTGCAGCTGCTCGGCCGCACGTTCCAGGCCACCGCCACGGCCGATCTCCAGGTCGTCGACGGTACGGTCCGGGTCCAGTTCTCCGACGTGACCGCGGCGGGGTTGCCCGACATCCCGCTGGTCCGCACGTTCATCGACGCGTACGTCAAGCAGCTCTCGGTCGCACTCAAGGTGCCCGAGCTGCCACTCGGCCTGACCGTGGAGAACGTGGAGGTGCGCCCGGACGGGCTGGAGTTCACCGCCAGCGCCCACGACGTCCCGCTCACCGGTGGCAAGTGACCTGAGCTGCACGAACGCCGGGCTGTGACGGCCGCCTCCGTCCCGGATCGTGGTCGGATGTGTTCCGCGCCGTGGACCCGCTGGTAGGGTCCGTTCCCATGAGCCTGTTGCTCACCAAACGGCGCGCGGTCGACCTGTGTCGCGTGGCCGCCTGCCTGTGTCGCCCCGTCCTCTGACGGGGCCACCCGAGCTGCGCAGGTTCTAACGCCCGGCAGTGGCGCCGTCGCACCAACCCCGTGATCCGTTTTCGCTGAAATGGGTCCCGCGCGGGTGCGGCCGAAATTCCCCCGCGCGTCGACTCACCCATCCCACCCGACAAAGGGAGTAAACGATGAGTCGCGACACCGCGCTCGTCTCTGCCGACTGGGCCGAGAAGAACCTCGAAACCCCGGGAGTCGTGTTCGTCGAGGTCGACGAGGACACCACCGCGTACGACGGTGGGCACATCCCGGGCGCCGTCAAGCTGGACTGGAAGAAGGACCTGCAGGACCCGGTCCGCCGCGACTTCGTCAACCAGGAGCAGTTCTCCGCGCTGCTCTCGGCGCGCGGGATCGCCAACGACGACACCGTGATCCTGTACGGCGGCAACAACAACTGGTTCGCCGCGTACGCGTACTGGTACTTCAAGCTGTACGGCCACGGCGACGTGAAGCTGCTCGACGGCGGCCGCAAGAAGTGGGAACTGGACGCCCGCCCGTACGCCACGGACGTGCCGAGCCGCGCCGCCACGGCGTACCAGGCCAAGGCCCCCGACCTGTCCATCCGGGCGTTCCGCGACGAGGTCGTGCCGGCCATCGGCGTGCAGAACCTGGTCGACGTGCGCAGCCCCGACGAGTACGCGGGCCGGCTGCTGGCCCCCGCGCACCTGCCGCAGGAGCAGTCGCAGCGCGCGGGACACATCCCCACCGCGATCAGCGTGCCGTGGAGCAAGGCGGCCAACGAGGACGGCACGTTCAAGTCCGACGAAGACCTGGCCAAGCTGTACGCCGCGGCCGGGCTGGAGGACGGCAAGGACACCATCGCGTACTGCCGGATCGGCGAGCGCTCCTCGCACACCTGGTTCGTGCTCAAGGAGCTGCTCGGCCGCGCGAACGTGAAGAACTACGACGGATCCTGGACCGAGTACGGCTCGCTCATCGGCGTGCCGATCGCTCTCGGCGACGAGCCCGGAAAGGCCTGACCCATGACCTCTCCCGCCAACACCGCAGCCGGGTGCGCCGCCCCGGACCAGTCCGCCCCCATCCCGGCGAGCGTCGACCTGGAGAAGGAGACCGTCATCACCGGTGCGGTGCGCACCGCCGACGGTGAGGCCGTGGCCGGCGCGTACGTCCGGCTGCTCGACTCCTCCGGCGAGTTCACCGCCGAGGTGGTCACCTCCCCGGAGGGGGTCTTCCGGTTCTTCGCCGCGCCCGGCGCGTGGACCCTGCGGGCCCTTTCCCGGCACGGCAACGGTGACCTCGCCGTCGACGTCGCCCGCGGCGTCAACGAGGTCGGCCTGACCGTCGCCGCCTGACCCACGCTCTGTTGCCGCGGGGGCGGGACCCGATTTCGGGTCCCGCCCCCGCACACGTATGCGGACCCGCATGCCACCATGGCGGCGTGACCCTGCCGGCGTACCCCCCTGCCGCGCCGCCGCCCGCCACCCGGCCGCCGCGCCGCCCCTGGCTACGGGCGGTCGCCGCCGCGTGGGCGGTGCTGCTCGCCGGCCTCGTCGTGTGGTCCGTGCGGCACGACCCGCCGACCGTGCCCGAGCAGCGCGACATCGCCCACGCGCTGCCGTTCCTGGACGCCGCGGCGGGCGCCCTGGTCGCCGCGGCCGACGGCGACGGGCGGGCCGTGGTCCTGCACTCCACGCAGTTCTCCCGGGACTGCCACGTCACCCCGGTACGCCCCGGGGTCGAGGCGGTCCGCGAGGTCACCCTGCGGGTGCGCGCCGACGGGGCCGCCCCGGCCCTCGACGCGGTCGCCAAGGCACTGCCCGCCGGGTATCACGCCCAGGTGCACCGTAGTTCCACCGGCAACCGCCTGGAGCTGTACGCCGACGCGGGCGGGTTCGTGGCGATCGAGGCCCGTACCCCGGGCGACGCCACGGTCGTCACGCTGCGCGCGTCGACCGGCTGCCGCCCGCTCGCGCACGGGGTGAACCTGAACCCCACCGACCCGCCGGTGTCCGAGCCAACCCCGCCGTACGCGGCTGCGGTGCGCGCGGTGGGGCCGGCCGATACCGCGGCGGGGACGGTGACCGAGGTCGCCTGCCCGGACGGCGGCACCGCACGTACCGTGACCAGCGGTCCCGTGCCGGCGCCCGGGGATCTGGAACGGGCGCTGCAGCCGGTGACGGCCGGGGCTCACCTGGTGCAGGCCGAGCCGCAGGCGTGGGCGTGGCGTACGGGCGGGACGTCCGTGGTGGTGACCGTCTCGGACGGCACCGCCCGGGTCAGCACCACCACCGGGTGCGGCTGAGTTCAGTACACGAGGGCCTGCGCACCCTCGCCCATGATCTCCTCGACGAACACCGCGGCCCCGGCGATCCGCACCCCGGGCAGCACGTCCTCCGGGGTGATGCCGCGCCGGGCGGCGCACTGGGTGCATGCGGTGACCCGGCCGTTCTCCAGCAGCAGGCTCAGCAGGTCGGGCAGCGGCGCGGCGTGCGGCAGCTCGAACTGCTCCGCCCGGCCGGGCAGGGCGAACCAGGTCGACTCGCCGGTGAGCCAGAACGAGACATTCACCCCGGCCGCCGCGGCCGTGCTGGCCACGGTGAACGCCTGCGAGCAGCGTTCCGGGGCGTCGGCGCCGGCGGTTGCCTTGACCACGAGCAGGCGAGTCATGGCCGTCAGCCTAGGCGCGCCCGATGATGACTACGATGACCGGGTCATGGTTACCGAGATCGGATTCGTGAGCCTGCTGGTCGCCGGGTTCGGCGCGCTGGCGGGCGGCCTGGGCTACCTGGCGGTGCGGATGGCAAGGGGACGCTGGTGAGCAACGACAAGGCCGCCGACAATCCGCTCGGCCCGCCGCCCTGGCTGAACGCGCCGCCGGTGGAGCCGTACCCGTACGAGGACACCCACGATCTGCGCTCCGGGCCGGACCTGCACCCGGCGCTGCTGGGGCTGCTGCCGTTCATCGGGCTGTGGCGCGGGCGCGGCCAGGGCGGGTTTCCCGGTGTGGAGGACTTCAACTTCGCCCAGGAGATCCGGATCAGCCACGACGGGCGGCCGTTCCTGCACTACGACTCGCGGGCGTGGATCCTCGACGACGATTCGCAGCCGGTCCGGATGGCGAACCGGGAGACCGGATGGTGGCGCCCGGTGACCACGTCCGAGGGGCGCGCCACCGACGACATGGAAGCCACCATGTGCACCCCAACCGGGATCATGGAGCTGTACCTCGGGAAGGTGACCGGCACCCGGCTGGAGATGGAGGCGGACGCGATCGTCCGCTCACCCACCGCCAAGGAGGTGACCGCGGGTCACCGGCTGTTCGGCATCGTCGAGGGCGCCCTGCTGTACGCCCAGGAGGTCGCCGCCGAGGGCCGCGGCCTGGAGCCGCACATGTCCGCCCGGCTGCTGCGCATCGGCGGCTGAGCTGTCTGGGCAGTCTCAGGCAGGGAAGCCGAGCAGGTCCAGCAGCCGTGACGTCCACGGTGAGGCGGGTCGTGCCGTGCCGTCCAGCGCGCGGATCTCGGCGAGACCGCGCAGTGACGACGCCAGCCACAGCGCGTCCACGCCCGGCAGACGCGCCCCGGTGATCATCCGGGGCTCGGCCCGCAGCCCCAGCTCGCCCGCCCTGGAGAGCAGATGGGCGGCCGTGGTCCCGGGCAGGATCGGAGTCCGGGCGGCCGGCACGGTGCACAGGGTGTTCCCGGCGAGCCACACCAGGCTGGCCGTCGGCGCTTCCAGGGCGTACCCGTCGGAGGACAGCCAGAGCAGATCGTCCGCGCCCTGCCGGACGGCCCAGCGGCGGGCGGCCAGCTGGGTCGCGTAGGACAGCGACTTCGCCCCGGCCAGCGACCACGGCGGCCGGTGCCGCGCCGAAACCCCCAGGTCCGCGGTGACGACGCGGACCCCGCCGCGCCGTTCCCGCACCACCGATCCGGGTACGGCCGAGACGGTCGCGTACCAGGTCGGCGTGCCGTCCTCGGGGCCGCGCGTGCCGACCAGCCGCAGAGCGCCCTCCGGGCCGCCGGTCCAGGCATCCGCCCCGGCCAGAGCCAGGGCGCGCAGCATGTCACGGTCGGGTGGCGGCAGCTCCAGAAGCCGCGCTGACGCGGCCAGCCGGTCCAGATGGGCGTCCAGCAGCCAGGGGCCGTCCGGGCGCAGGTGCAGCGTCTCGAAGACTCCCTCGCCGTGCAGCACGCCGCGGTCGTCGCCGCGCAGCAGCGGCATGCCGGGCGGCAGCGGGCCGCCGTCCGGGACGATCACGATGCGCTGCGCCACGGGCGGAGCGTATCGGCACGTCGAACTATGCTCATACCGTGACCGCCCCATCGCTTGCCGACAAGCTCCGGGAACGCGGCCTGCGGCTGACCCCGCAACGCCAACTGATCCTGGAGGCGGTCTACGAGCTGGGCCACGCCACCCCCGAGCAGATCCACCACGCCGTGCGCGAACGGGCGGCCGGCGTCAACATCACCACGGTCTACCGCACCCTCGAACTGCTCGAGGAGCTGGGCCTGGTCAACCACACCCACCTGTCGCACGGCTCGCCCACCTACCACCCCGCGGGCGAGGACCAGCACGTGCACCTGGTCTGCCGCCGGTGCGGGTCGGTCGGCGAGGCCGACCCCTCGGTGCTGCTGCCGGTGACCCGGCAACTGCAGCACGAACGCGGGTTCCGCGTCGACGTCGGGCACGTCTCGCTGTTCGGGGTCTGCGGCGACTGCAAGGAGCTCCCATGATCATGGTCGAGGATCTGACCCCCGGCTCCCTCGACGCGGGCGTCGCCGCCCACTACGGCGACCCGATGCGCGAGCAACGCCTGCTCGACACCGCGGTCGGCCTGGTCGACCGTTCGCATCGCGAGGTCGTCGCGGTCCCCGGTGCGGAACGGGCGAGCTGGCTGCACACACTCACCACCCAGCACCTGAGTGACCTGCACGCCGGGCAGGGCACCGAGCTGCTCGTGCTGTCCCCGCACGGTCACATCGAGCAGCACGCGCTGGTCACCGAGGACGGCTCCACGGCGTGGCTGGACACCGAGCCGGGCAGCGGGGCGGGCTTGCTCGCGTACCTGGAGTCGATGCGGTTCTTCACCAAGGTGGAACCGCGCGACGCCACCGCCGAGCTGGCGGTGCTGTCGCTGGTCGGGCCGGACGCCGTCGACGCCGTCGCCCGGCTGGGCGTGACCGGGCTCGCCGCGCCACGGGTCGCCGAGGTGCCGGACGCCAAGTTCGCCAAGGGGGCCGTTCCGGCGGGACCGACCGCCGAGTACGACGTCCGCGAGTTCGCGTACGGGCTGGCCCGGCGGGTCCCGCTCGGCGTCGACCTGCTGGTGCGCCGCCCCGAGCTGGCGGCGGCCCGGGCAGCGCTGGACGTGCCCGCGGCTGGGCTGTGGGCGTACGAGGCGGTCCGGGTCGCCCACCGCGTCCCGCGGCTGGGGTGGGAGACCGACCACCGTACGATCCCGGCGGAGGCCGGGTTCCTGGCCGCCGCGGTGCACCTGGACAAGGGCTGCTACCGGGGTCAGGAGACGGTCGCGCGGGTGCACAACCTGGGCCGTCCCCCGCGCCGCCTCGTGCTGCTGCACCTGGACGGCGTGGCCACGGACCATCCGCCCGCGCAGGGCACCCCGGTGACCCTGGACGGCCGCGCGGTCGGCTTCGTCGGCACCGCGGTCCGCCACCACGAACTGGGCATGATCGCCCTGGCGGTGCTGAAACGGAACGTCCAGGACGACGCCCGGTTGCAGGTCGCCGAGTCCGCGGCGGCCGTCGACCCGGACTGAGGCAACTCTTGAGCTGCGGTAGGTGCGACCCGGCCCCGTCCCACGTGGCAGGATCGCGGGCATGACCGGGACCCTCATCACCGTCGCGCCCACCGGCGCGGAGAGCAGCAAGGCGGCCGTACCCGCGCTGCCCGTGACCCTCGACGAACTCGTGGCCACCGCCAAGGAGTGCGAGGCGCTCGGCGCCGCCATCATCCACGTGCACATCCGTGACGACGACGCGAAGCCCACCCTGGACCAGGGCCGGCTGCGCGCGACCGTCGCGGGCCTGCGCGAGTCCACCGGCCTGATCGTGCAGCTCTCCTCGGGCGGATCGGTGACCGACCCGGAGGCGGACCGCCTCGCGGTGCTCGACGCGGGGCCGGAGATGGCCTCGTGCACGATGGGTACGGTCAACTTCGGCGACGACGTGTTCATGAACCGCTGGGAGTTCGTCGTCGAGCTGCACACCCGCATGCAGGAGCGCGGCATCGTCCCCGAGTACGAGATCTTCGACCTGGGCCAGCTCACCACGCTGCAGCGCCTGCTCAGCTCGTACGGGCTGCCGTTCGGCGGGCACGTGCACGTCGACCTGGTGATGGGCGTGCCGGGCGGCATGCCGGGCACCGCGGAGGCGCTGGTGGCCTGCCGTCAGGCGGTGCGTGACCTGCCCGAGGGCACCACGTTCTCGGCCACGGGCATCGGCCGCAGCACGATCCCGGTCATGCTGGCGTCGCTGTCGGCCGGCGGTCACCTGCGGGTCGGTATGGAGGACACGGTCACGTACGCGAAGGGTCAGCCGGTCGAGTCGAACATGCAGCTCGTGGCGCGTGCGGTCGGTTTCGCCCAGCTCGCCCAGCGGCCCCCGCTGAGCCCGGCCGAGGCGCGGGAGCTGCTCGGCATCCCCGCCCGATGATTCTCGCGGAGGTCGTGCGGTCCGGTTTCGTCGAGAGTGTGCACCACGGGTCCGTGGTGGTCGTGGACGCCGCAGGGGAGGTGAAGGACAGCGGTGGGGACGTGACGTCGCCGATGTTCCCCCGTTCGTCGAACAAGCCGCTGCAGACCGTCGGCATGCTCCGCGCCGGGCTGCGCCCGCGGGAGGCCGCGGATCTGGCGTTGATCAGCGGCAGTCACCTCGGTGAGCCGTTCCACGTGCACCGTGCGCGGGAGATCCTGGCCGCTGCGGGTCTCACCGAGCAGGCGCTCGGGTGCCCGCCCGCGATGCCGGCCGCGGCGGCGGAGCACGAAGCGGTGCTGCGTGCGGGCGGTTGCCCGGAGCGGATCTTCATGAACTGTTCCGGCAAGCACGCCGGCATGGTGGCGACCTGCGTGGTCAACGGGTGGCCGGTCGAGTCGTACCGGGAGCCCGGGCATCCGCTGCAGGTCGCGCTGGCGGAGACGGTGGCCGGTCTCGTGGGCGAGCCGATCGCGGCGACCGGGGTGGACGGCTGCGGGGCGCCGGTGTTCGCGTTCTCGCTGACCGCGCTGGCGCGGTGTTTCCTGCGCCTGGTGGAGGCGGAGCCGGGCAGCATGGAGCGGCGGGTGGCGGATGCCATGCGGGCGTACCCCGAGCTGGTGCACGGCACGGGCGGTGACGACACCCTGCTGATGGCCGGGTCGCCGGGCCTGCTCGCCAAGGGGGGCGCCGAGGGCGTGCAGGCGGTGGCGATTCCCGGGGTGGGCGCGGTCGCGTTCAAGATCTCCGACGGGGCGCCGCGGGCCCGGATGCCGCTGTTGCGTTCGGCGCTGCGCCGCCTCGGGGTGGACGCGCCGGTACCGGAGGTGCCCGTGCTGGGCGGTGGGGAACCGGTCGGCGAGGTGCGGGCGGCCTGGTGACGGGCCGCGGCGGCGCGGTAACTCAGTGAGGTGATTCACGCTAGCTGCTGCAAGCGTTTGCTTGCAGCAGCTAGCACCCGCGGCTAACGTCAGGGACATGGCCACACCCAAGGATCTGCCGCAGGACATCGGTGGATTCATCCGCGACCTGCGGCAAACCGCCAAGATCTCGCTCCGGCAGCTCGCCGAGCGGGCCGGGGTGAGCAACCCCTACCTCAGCCAGATCGAGCGTGGCCTGCGCAAACCCAGCGCCGAGGTGCTTCAGCAACTCGCCAGCGCGCTGCGGGTCTCGACCCCCGCGATGTACCTGCGCGCCGGCCTGCTCGACGGCGAAGGCCAGCAGGGGGTGCTGGCCGCGATCGCGGTCGACCCCGAGCTGACCATCGCGCAGAAGCAGTCGCTGTCCCAGATCTACGAGACGTTCCGCAACGAGAACGCCCGGCACGCGCCGGCCACGGCCGCGGAGATGTCCGCCGGGGAGGGCGGCGACCTGGCCGCGGTCCTCGAGGACGTCGCGGTCGTGGAGGACGGCGCAGCGCCCCCGCCCAGGACCAAGTCGGAGGAGACGACATGACCGAGCAGACCAAGACCAAGATCCCCACCCCGCTGTACGCCGCTGCCGGCGCCGGCGACCTCGCGTACGAGCAGCTGCGCAAGCTGCCCGCCGTGGTCAGCGAGCTGAGCGACCGTGCCGTGGCGACCCTGAAGCCCGCCATCGCCAACGCCAACACCAAGGCCGGCACGCTGCGCGAGAAGGCCGCCGCGACCGACTTCGACAAGCTGCGCAGCGACGCTGCCAGCAACGCGGTCGCGTTCGCCCAGCTCGCCCAGGAGCGTGCGGTCAGCGCGTACTCCGCTCTGGTCGCCCGCGGCGAGCGTGTCGTGGGCTCCGGCGTCGTCGAGGCCGCGGACGTGGTCAACGCCGACATCGAGGCCACCGAGGCGCCGAAGGCCGTCGAGGCCGCTGCCGCCGACGAGCCCAAGCCGCGCGCCACCAAGCGGACCCGCCCCGCCGTCAAGTGACGAACCGCGGGCCCCGGCTTCGGCCGGGGCCCGCAGCATAGACTCGGGCCATGGCCACCACCGCACCGATCTTCTACCGGGACGTCGTCGACGGCATCAACCTGGTCGTCCTGATCATGTCGTTGATCGTGCAAGGCGTGGCCCTCGTGCATTGCATCACCCAGCGCGGTGACGGGTTCCCCGCAATCGGCACCCTTCCCAAGGGCGCGTGGGTGGCCATCCTGGCGGTCTGCCTCGTGCTGACGTACCTGATCAGCGGCCCCATCGGCATCTTCGGGCTGATCGGCATCGCGGCCGCCCTGATCTACCTTCTGGACGTCCGGCCCGGCCTGCGCGACCTCACCGACGGCAAGGGATTCTGGTAACCGGCCCGCGGCACCCCGGCCCGCAGCCGGCCGTTTCCCGGTCCGGCCCGCTGCCGGGTCCGTCCACCGAGTTGATCGAGACCGCCCATGGCGTACGCCTGGAGCGGCTGGTGACCGGCGCCGGGGACCCGGTCACGGTGTTCGCCCACGGCCTCGCCGGCGACATCGCTGGCACCCGCCCGCTCGGCAGTGCCGTCGCCGGGCGCCGGGTCTTCTTCCAGCAGCGCGGGCACGGCCGCTCCGACACGCCGCCCGGGCCGTGGAGTTTCGCCGACCTCGCCGCCGACCTCGCCGCGGTCGCGGACCTCTCGGGCGCGACCCGGGCGGTCGGCGTCAGCATGGGTGCCGCCGCGCTGTGCCGGCTGCTGGCGCAGCAACCGGACCGCTTCGCACGCGTGGTGCTGTTCCTGCCCGCGCCGCTGGACGGGACCCGTCCACCCGCCGCCCGCGCGCGGCTGGAACGGCTGCTCGCCGCGCTGGGCGACCCAGGCGACGCGGCCGCTCTTCGGGTCGGGCATCAGGCCGCGGGGGTCGGTGATGCGGCGCTCGCCGAGGCGGTCGGTTCGGAGTTGCCGCTGGTCATCCGCGCGACCCCGCCCGGACGGGCGTACGTGCGCCAGCGGGTCGAGCAGCTGCGGCGCGACGGCCTCGCCCCCGAACTCGGCACGCTCTGGCCGGCCCCGGCGGTGCCGGACGAGCGGGCACTGCGGGCGTTCGAGGGGCGGGCGCTCGTGCTCGGGTGCACCGGCGACGAGGTGCACCCGGCGGCCGTGGCCGAGCGGGTCGCCGCCTGCCTGCCCGGCGCCGAGCTCCACGTGTACGACCACCCGGCGGTGTTGTGGACCCACCGTCAGGACCTGCGTGAGCGGATCTCCACGTTCCTCAACGCCCATTGAGCTGTGGATACGCCGTAACCTTTCGGGCCGCGGAACGATTGTCAATCCGTGCGGCTCTCCCCCAAATCGATCTTCATCGGCGTCGTGCTCGTCGGGCTGCCGTTCGCCGTCGCCGCCGGATGGGCGCTCGGCCCGTCGCCCGCCGGACCGGTGCCGGCGTCCGCCCCCGCGGGCAACGGCGTCATCGGAACGGCGCCGAGCCGGATCGCCACCCCCGAGTCCGTCACGGCGGTGGAATGGCCCGAGCGGCCGTCCCGGACGGCGGCGCCCACGGTCAGCCGTACGCCGCGGCGCGCCGTGGTGAGCGCACCGGTGCCCGCCACCTCGCGGCCCCGGCGCGCCCGGCCGTCGATGACCGTCACGCCGCCGGCCCCGGCTGATCCGACCGTGCCGGCAATCACCGCGTCCGCGTCGCCGTCCCCGAGCACCCCCGCGGGGCTCGGGGCGGGTGGCCTGGTGTCCGGGTCCTAAGCTGCCGGATCGTGACAGAAGACGCGCACGGGCCCCGGACCGCGGCGGTGGGTGGCAGCGACGCGGCGGGCGTAGTCGCCCCGGCCGGCGGGGCCGCCCCGACCGGCCGGAATCCCGCTGGGCCGGGAGGGCCGGTGCGGGAGTTCGTCCTCGGCGCGACCCTGCTCGCCCGCGGTCTGGGTCTGTGCCTGCGCAGCCCGCGCCTGATGGCGCTGGGCCTGATCCCGGCAGTCATCGCGGGCCTGCTGTACGCCGCGGCCCTGATCGCCCTGATCGCTTTCCTGCCGGAGCTGTCTCACGCGGCCACGTGGTTCGCGGACGACTGGGCTGTCGGCTGGCGCGATCTGCTCCGGGTGCTCGCCGGCATCGCGGTGCTGGGCCTCAGCGGCCTGATCGGCGTGCTGACGTTCACCGCGGTCACCCTGCTCATCGGCGACCCCTTCTACGAGAAGATCTCCGGCCTGGTCGAGCAGCGGTTCGGCGGGGTCCCGGACGAGGTCGACGTGCCGTGGTGGCGCTCGCTGGGCCGCAGCCTCGTCGACTCGCTGCGACTGATCGCCCTGTCGGTGCTGTTCGGCGTCCCGCTGTTCCTGGCCGGCTTCCTGCCGTTCGTGGGCCAGACCGTGGTGCCGGTGATCGGCGCGGCGATCGGTGGATGGCTGCTCGCGGTCGAGCTGACCGGTGTGCCGTTCCAGCGGCGCGGGCAGCGGCTCGCGCAGCGCCGGGCGGCGCTGCGCCGGAACCGGCCGCTGGCGCTCGGCTTCGGCGTCGCGGTGTTCGTCTGCTTCCTGCTCCCGCTCGGCGCGGTCCTGCTCATGCCGGCCGCGGTCGCCGGCGCCGCGCTGCTGGCCCGCCGGTCGCTGGGACTGCCCATCGAGTCCGCCCAGCCCTAGCACCGGCGAGTGCGCATCAGGCGGAGTCGCGGACCACGAGCTCGGTGGGCAGAACGACCGAGCCGGCCACCTCGGTACGGTCGTCGACCAGGGCGAGCATCAACTTCGCCATGGTGCGGCCCATGTCGACGATGGGCTGGCGGACCGTGGTCAGGGGCGGGTCGCTGTACCGGCTGATCTCGAAGTCGTCGAAGCCGATCACGGCGACGTCCGAGGGCACCCGGCGGCCGAACTCCCGCAGCGCCTGCAGGGCGCCGTGCGCCATCAGATCCGAGGCGACGAACACTGCGTCCAGCTCGGGGTCCTCGGTGAGCAGCCGGTGCATCGCCTGGACGCCCGACTCGCGGGTGAAATCACCCGTGGTGACGTGCTCGGGCAGCCCCGCCTCGTTGAGCACGGCCCGGTAGCCGGCGAGCCGGTCCACCCCCGCGATCATGTCCTGCGGCCCGGCGATGGTGGCGATCCGGCGATGGCCGGTGCCGATCAGGTGCCGGACCGCGGCCGCCACCCCGCCGAAGTGGTCCACGTCCACGTACGGGACCTCGTTCACCGTGGGGCTCATGGGGCGGCCGCTGCAGACCACCGGGATGCCGAGCCGGGCGAGAGTGCCGGGCAGCGGGTCGGCGCCGTGCATCGAGGCGAACATGACGCCGTCCACGTGGCCGGCCATCGCGTACCGCTCGACGCGGTCGTGGCTGGCCGCGGAGCCCGCCATCATGAGGACGAGCTGTTTGTCGGCGGCCTCCAGCTCCGTGCTGACGCCGCGGATCACCGCGGGGAAGAACATGTCGTCGGAGAACACCCGGCTCGCGGTCTCCGGCAGGATCAGCGCTATCGACTCCGTCCGCTGCGTGACCAGGCTGCGGGCCGCCTGATTGGGTACGTAGCCCAGCTCCGCGACCGCTTGGTTCACGGCGTCGCGGATCGAGGCGGCCACCGTGGTGGAGCCGTTGACGACGCGGGACACCGTGGCCCGGGAGACACCGGCGCGTCGCGCCACCGCTTCGAGGGTCGGCCGCTCCCGCGTCACCATTCAGCTCACTCCTCCGCCCGGGCGCGGCCGGCCAAACCGTTACGCCTGATCACCTCCTGGTACCACCGTGCGCTGTCCTTGACCACCCGCGTCTGGGTCGTGTAGTCGACGTGCACGATGCCGAAGCGTTTGGCGTAGCCCTCCGCCCATTCGAAATTGTCCATCAAAGACCACACGAAGTATCCCCGAAGGTCAACACCGGAGGACAGGGCCTCGTGGCAGGCGCGTAGGTGGCCATCCAGGTAGGCGATCCGGTCCAGGTCGTGGACGCCGCCGTCCGCTCCCGGACCGTCCGGGTACGCCGCCCCGTTCTCCGTGATCAACATCGGGATGCCGTGGTAGTCGCGGTGGATGCGTTCCAGCAGGCGGGTGAGCGCGGCCGGCTCGATCTGCCAGTTCATGTCGGTCACCGGGCCGAGCGGGTCCCGGAACGCGATGCCCTCGGTGCCGGGGCTGTCCGCGGCGGCCGGGGCGCCGGGCTGCGCGGAAACGTACGTGGGCTGGTAGAAGTTCACCCCGAGCACGTCGAGCGGCGCGTTGATCAGCTGCTCGTCGCCGTCGCGCAGCCACGCCAGGTCGGTGAAGTGGCGCATGTGCTCGATGATGTCGACGGGGTAGCGGCCGCGCAGCAGCGGGTCGAGGAAGATCCGGTTGTGCAGCCCGTCGACGAGCTGGGCCGCCTCGACGTCGGCCAGGCTGTCCGGGTCGGCCGGGTACACGGCGGTCGGGTTGAGCGTGATGCTGACCTGCTCCGCCCCGCCCGCTCGCAGGGCCCGGGCGGCCAGCCCGTGCCCGAGCAGCAGGTGGTGCACCGCGGCGAACGCGGCGGCCGGGTCGGTCACCCCGGGCGCGTGCCGCCCGCTGGCGTGCCCCAGGTACGCCGAGCACCACGGCTCGTTCAGCGTGGTCCAGGTCTGCACCCGGTCGCCGAGGCGGCGGAACGCGATCCGGGCGTACTCGGCGAACGCTTCGGCGGTCTCGCGGACCGTCCAGCCGCCCCGGTCCTGCAGCGTCTGCGGCAGGTCCCAGTGGTACAGCGTGACCACCGGGTCGATGCCCTTGGCCAGCAACTCGTCGGTGAGGCGGTCGTAGAAGTCGAGCCCGCGGGTGTTGACCGGGCCGGTGCCGTCGGGCTGGATCCGCGGCCACGAGATCGAGTACCGGTACGACGCGAGGCCCAGCTCGGCCATCAGCGCCACGTCGTCGGCGTACCGGTGGTAGTGGTCGCACGCGATGTCGCCGGTGTGCCCGGCCACGACGCGCCCCGGCGTACGGCTGAACGTGTCCCAGATCGAGGGGCCCCGACCGTCCTCGGCCGCGGCGCCCTCGATCTGGTACGCCGCGGTGGCCGCGCCCCACACGAACCCCTCCGGGAAGCGCGGGCCGGCCTCCGCCGGGGCGCCGCCGGCTGCCGTCGCCGACTGGGACGAGACCGTGGCTGTCATCCGCCTCACCGTTTCCTGCCCGCCGCCCACGCGGCCCAACTTAACCGGTACAGCGTACGGCCACCAGGGCGCCCTTTGCGGTGTGCGGCGGTTCCGGAACCGGATCCGGAACCGCTTCAGCCCACCTGGAGCGCGGCGATGAGGCGGGGGTCCCCGGTGGTGACCAGAGCGTCGGTGGTACGGCGGCCGGTGAGCGCGAGCAGCAGGTCGCTCGCGGTGCCGCCCGCCTGCGCCCGGGGGTGGTGATCGTCGGAGTCCAGGATCGTGCCGGTGTCCAGCAGCGCCACCCCGGCACCGCGGAGCCGGACGAACCAGTCGTAGCCCGCGTCCGTGGCCACCAGGTGCACGACCCCGTGCACGTCGGTCGGGCCGGTGCGCCGCCCGGCGGGCAGAAAGGTGTCCAGCACTTCGCTGATCCCGTCCGCGGCCAGCTTGGTCTCGACCGCGGTGGGCCGGCCCACGGCGGCCTCGGCGTCCCAGCGCCGCAGTGCGATCTCGTGCGCCGTCCGGCGTTGCCAGAACGCGGCCTTCTTCGGCTGGGGTGCCCAGTTCCATGCGGGCAGCTCGGCGTCGACCGCGTCCAGCGTCTCGATCGTGCCGGTGAGCTCGCGGCGCAGCCCGTCCAGCGCCTCCGCCCATACCGGGCGCGGGTCGTGCGGCCCCGGGTCGACGGGCCGGTCGGTGACGCCTCGGGGGGTGTGCTCGCGCACCCAGCGCAGCTCGGTGGTCAGGTGCTCGACGAGATCGGCCGTGGTCCACCCGGGGCGGGACGGGATCGGCAGGTCAGGGCCCGCCTCCGTGACGGCCTCCTGCAGCGCGGGGCCGTCGGCGCGCAGGGCGGAGAGCCAGAAGTCCTTCGTCGCGTGCAGCCTGTTCATCGGAATCTCCGCTCAACCGGACCGCGTGAGGCACCCCGGGCCTGCGAGCCCTAGGGTGAACGTCGTGCCTGACGTTAGTGCTGACCGGCAGACCACCGCATCCCCGGCAGACGCGCGTTCGCTGGGGGCGTACACGACGCTACGCCTCGGTGGTCCCGCGGGCGCGATGTCGGTGGTGAACCGGGCCGACGACGCCGTCGCGGCGGTCCGGGCCGCGACCGCCGCGGACGAACCGGTGTTCGTGCTGGCCGGGGGCAGCAACGTGGTGGTGGGCGACGCGGGGTTCCCGGGGACGGTGGTGCTGCTGCGCACCTCCGGGGCCACGGTGGTGTCCCGGGATGCGACGCACGCGGTGCTGCGGGTGGCCGCCGGTGAGGTGTGGGACGACGTGGTCGCCCGTACGGTGGCCGAGGGCCTTTCCGGGCTGGAGTGCCTGTCCGGCATCCCTGGCAGCGCGGGCGCGACCCCGATCCAGAACGTCGGGGCGTACGGCCAGGAGGTTGCCCAGACGATCGTCGCGGTGCACGCGTACGACCGGGTCACCGACGAGGTGCGGGCGTTCACCCCGCAGGAGTGCGGGTTCGCGTACCGGTCCAGCATCTTCAAGCACACCGACCGCTGGGTGGTGCTGGAGGTCGACTTCCGGCTGGCGGTCTCGGGCGATTCCGCGCCGATCCGGTACGCCGAACTGGCCCGCGGGCTCGGCGTCGAGGTGGGCGCGCGGGTGCCTCAGGCGCTGGCCCGCGAGGCCGTACTGAAGTTGCGCGCGGGCAAGGGCATGGTGCTCGACGCCGAGGATCGCGACACCTGGTCGGTGGGGTCTTTCTTCACCAACGCGGTGTTGTCCGCGCCGCAGTGGGCGGCGTTGCGCGAGCGTGCCGAGCCGCCGCACTGGCCGGGGGACGAGGGTGCGGTCAAGGTGTCGGCGGCCTGGCTGATCGAGCATGCCGGCTTCCCGAAGGGGTACGGCCGGGACGGCGTGGCGATCTCCACGAAGCACACACTCGCGCTGACCAACCGCGGCGGCGGCACGACGGCGGCGCTGCTCGGCCTGGCCCGGGAGATCCGCGACGGGGTGCGCGATCGGTTCGGGGTCGAGCTGCACCCCGAACCGGTCCTGGTGAACTGCGCTCTCTGAATCAGATCCGGCGGAATCAGATCCGGCCGAAGAGCTGGGTGTAGTAAGGCGTGCCGTCCGCGGAGAAGGTGACTCCGGTGCCGATGGAACGGGCAGTGCAGTCCAGCATGTTCGCGCGGTGGTCGGGGCTGGCCATCCAGGCCGCGATGACCTGGTCGGCGGTGGTGTAGCCGAACGCCAGGTTCTCCCCGGTCGGCTGGAGATAGCCGGCGGACCGGGACCGGCTCACGAACGTCGACCCGTTCAGCCACACGTGGTTGAAGTCGCCGGTGAGTGCCATGTGCTCGCTCTGCTGAACGGACGCGATGATCAGTTCCTGGTCGACGCCGAGCAGCCCGCACCCGGCCGCCCACCGCTGCTGGTTCGTCTTCGTGACGAGCTGCGACATCAGCTGCCGGGCGGGTACCGGCAGCTGGGCCATGAGCCGCGCGGCGATGATCGCCGGGACGGGGCTGCCGGCATGGGCGGGTGCCGGTGCCACGAGCGCGAGCGGCGCTGCGGCGGCGAGCACGGCAAGCTTGCGTACGGCGGAATGGAACACGTTCTGCCTCCGGGTCCACGGGTGGGCGCCAATCGCCCCCTTGGCTATCGGACCGGGCGTGTGGAGTGTTTGTCTCATCTTTCGCCGTTCGCGGTGTTCGTCGGCGGCGTCCGTGTCAGCCTGGTGGGATTGCCGCGGCCGCAAGTATGAGGACGCTGGGTGAGTATCTGTCCGGCCGGGTGATCGGCGGTGCTGCGCGTGCCGAGACGGGACATGCCTGCTGAGGGGCCTGGGGTCGAAGACGGCGGAAACGCGCGGACCTGCCCCGAAGGCGGACGAGAACGCTAAACTGTGACTGTCCGTATATGAACCACTAGGTCGTCATACGACCAACCCGGTGACGTTTGTCTAGCTATCGTGGGGTGATTTCTCCCGGCGGAGTCGGACCGATCGCTCCACGGTCGCCGGGGGCCGAATGCCACGACGCTGACCGACGCCGCGCCTGGCGGGCCGGGACAGCCGCGTCTGCCGACGCACAGCGGGGGTGTACGCCATGGGGATGAGGGCATGAGCCGCCTCCTGGTCGTCGAGGACGACCCGGACATCGCGCTCGCCCTACGGCTGCTGTTCAGCCGGGCGGGCTACGAGGTGGCGCACGCCGGGGACGGGCGTACCGGCCTGAAGGAGGCGTACGCGGAGCATCCCGACCTGGTCGTGCTGGACGTCGGCCTGCCCGAGATGGACGGGTGGCAGGTGCTGGAACGGCTGCGCGACGTGTCCGACGTACCCGTGTTGGTGCTGACCGCCCACGGCCAGGAGGCCGAGAAGGTCCGCGGCCTGCGCGGGGGCGCCGACGACTACCTGACCAAGCCGTTTGCCAACAACGAGCTGTTGGCCCGCGTCGAGGCGCTGCTGCGCCGCTCGTCGTCCGGGCAGAACAGCTGGGCCAGTCAGATCTACGACGACGGGCTCGTGCACCTGGACCCCACCAAGCGCCGTGTCTACGTCAAGGGCGACGAGAAGCGCCTCACTCCGACCGAGTTTCGACTCCTCAACGCGCTGGTCCGGCATGCCGGAGCAGTGCTGTCGCCCAACCAGCTGCTGACCCAGGCGTGGGATGACCCCACGGGAATCGGTCAGGAGCGGGTGAAGTTCGCGGTTCTCCGGCTGCGCCGCAAGCTCGGCTGGTCGGATCCGGACGAATCACCGATCGAGTCCGTACGCGGATTCGGCTATCGATACCGGCGCCCCGGAGGCGAGAGCTGATTCGTCTGAGGGCACCGGGTGCGGTGTTCTCATGTGGGGGCCCCGGGAGTCGATGAGGGATCAGGAAGCCCGAGCAGGAGGTAGGCCGTGGAAGACCTTGGCGAGATCGTCGGCGAATTTCTCATGGAGAGCCATGAGAATCTCGACCAGATCGACCGGGACCTCGTCGCCCTGGAGCAAAGCCCCGGCTCGCGTGAACTGATCGCCCGGATCTTCCGGGCCATCCACACGATCAAGGGCACCAGCGGGTTCCTCGCCTTCAGCAGGCTCGAGACGCTGGCGCACGCGGGCGAGTCGTTGCTGTCCCGGCTGCGGGACGGCGTGCAGCCGGTCACCCCGGAGACCATCACCACGCTGCTGGCCACGATCGACGGCGTCCGTTCGCTGCTCGCGGCGATCGAGCACCGCGGCTCCGAGGGCGACATCAACGTCGACGGGATCATCGCCTCCGTGCACGCCCAGATGCAGACGGAGGCCCCGGCTCTGGAGGCGGCTCCGGCCGCGGTCGAGGCGGAGGCGCCGGCCGAGACGCCGGTTCCGCTGGAGGAAACGAAGCCGGTACGCCCGGCACCCGCGCCCGTCGAAGGACAGCGCAAGCCGCTCGGCGAGATTCTCGTCGAGACCGGTGCGTCGTCGCCGTCGGACGTCAGTTCGGCCCTGCAGCAGCAGCTGGAGGGCGATGAGCGCAAGCTCGGCACGATCCTGCTGGAGGAGGGCAAGGCGGCCCCCGCGGCGGTCTCCGAGGCGCTGCAGACCCAGGCTCCCAAGCGCAGTGTCGCGGACTCCGCGATCCGCGTGGACGTGGACCTGCTGGACAACCTGATGAACATGGTCGGCGAGCTGGTGCTGGCACGTAACCAGCTCGTCCGCGGTGTGATGGAGCTCGGCGACTCCGGGCTCGTGCGCAGCGCCCAGCGGCTCGGCATGATCACCAGCGAGCTGCAGGAAGGGATCATGAAGACCCGGATGCAGCCGATCGAGCACATCTGGTCGAAGCTGCCCCGGGTCGTCCGCGACCTCAGCACCGGGCTGGGCAAGCAGGTCCAGCTGGTCATGGAGGGCAAGGAGACCGAGCTCGACCGCAGCCTGCTGGAGGCGGTCAAGGACCCGCTGACCCACCTGGTGCGCAACGCGGTCGACCACGGCATCGAAGAGGCCGACGTCCGGGTCGCCAACGGCAAGACGCCGGAGGGCACCCTGGCGCTGCGCGCGTACCACGAGGGTGGGCACGTCGCGGTCGAGGTGGCCGACGACGGCGCCGGCCTCAACGTCGAGCGGATCGCGCAGAAGGCGGTCGAGAACGGCCTGATCCGGGCCGACCAGGTCGCCACCATGGACAAGCGCGAGATCATGGCGCTGGTCTTCCAGCCCGGCTTCAGCACCGCGCAGAAGGTCACCAACGTCTCCGGCCGCGGCGTCGGCATGGACGTGGTGAAGACCAACATCGAGCGGATCGGCGGCGCGGTCAGCGTCGACTCGACCCCGGGCCAGGGCACCGTCTGGCGGCTCACCATCCCGCTGACGCTGGCCATCATCCAGGCCCTCACGGTCGACTGCGGCGACCAGCGCTACGTGGTGCCGCAGGTCGCGGTGCTGGAGCTGGTCTTCATCGACGGCAACAGCACCAAGATCGAGTACGCCTCCGGCGCGCCGGTGTACCGCCTGCGCGGCAAGCTGCTGCCGCTGGTCCGGCTGGACCGCGCGCTCGGCTTCGAGGTCGGCAGCGACCAGGGCGTCTACATCATGGTGCTGCAGGCCGACGGCCGCCGCTTCGGTCTCGTCGTGGACCGCGTCCTGAACACCGAAGAGGTGGTGGTCAAGGCGCTCAACAGCCGCCTGAAGGACATCGGCCTGTACGCCGGCGCCACCATCCTCGGCGACGGAAAGGTCGGTCTGATCCTCGACATCTCCTCCCTTGCCCGCCGCTCCCACCTGGGCGCGGAAGGCGAACGGGAGAACATGGTCGGCGCCTCCCGCGCGGTCGGCGCCGGCGATCGGGGCGAGCGCCTGCTCATCACCGCGGTCGGGGAACGCCGGGTCGCGATCCCGCTGGACACGGTCACCCGTCTCGAGGAGTTCCCGCGGGACCGCATCGAGCAGGCCGGTTCCCGCGAGGTCGTGCAATACCGCGGGCAGATCCTGCCCCTGGTGCGCCTGTCGAGCCTGCTCGGGGCGTACAGCGAGGAACCCGAAGGGGACACCGTGCCGGTGGTGGTCTACAGCGAGGGCCCGCGCAGCGTCGCGCTCGTCGTCGACCGGATCGTCGACATCGCCGAGAACGAGACGACCGCCCGCCGCGACGCGGAGGAGGACGGCCTGGTCGGCACCGCGGTGATCCAGCAGCGGGTCACGGAACTGCTGGACGTGCGGCGCGCGATCCTCGCCGCCGACCCCAACTTCTACCGTGACACGACCGACGAGATGCTGGTGGAGGCCTGACATGGCGAGTCGTCAGTTCGCCACCTTCGAGGTGGCAGACCAGTTGTTCGGTGTCGAGGTGGACACCGTCCAGGAGGTGCTCTCGTACAACGAGTACACCCCCGTGCCGTTGGCCCCGCCGGCCGTCGGCGGGCTGTTCAACCTGCGTGGCCAGGTCATCGCCGCGGTCGACCTGCGGGTGCAGCTGGGCCTCAACCGGCAGGCGCTCGAGGGCCCGGTGATGAACGTGATCATCCGCGGCAGCGGCGAGCGTGAACCGGTCAGCCTGCTCGTCGACCGCATCGGCGAGGTCGTGGACCTCGAGGACGAGGCGTTCGAACCGCCGCCGGACACGCTCAGCGGACCGACCCGCGAGCTGGTGGTGGGCACGTTCAAGCTCGACGGGCGGCTCATGTTGGCCCTGGACGTCAACCAGGCCGTCGACACGTACCGAGCCACCACCTGATGTACAGCCTGGTCAGCGCTCCTGTCCTCGGCTTCGACCTGACCCGCCTGGGCGGCGGGTCAGCCACTGCCGAGGTGCTCCTGCGTGCCCTGAAGCTTCAGCTCGGGGACCTGCCGGTGCTTGCGGAGCGGCTGCCCGACGAAGGGGTGCGCGGCCCCCTGTGGGTCGAGGTGGAGAGCGCGGCACGGCGGTTGCCGACCCTCAAGGGGGTCGGCACCGACGACCCCGGCTCTCTCGCCCTGATCGAACGGGCGCCGATCGGCTCGGTCGACGCTCTGCTCACCTGCATCCGTTACGACGTGATGGCGTGGACGTGGCAGGGCACCGGCCGGGAGGCGACGCAGAGCGAGGCCGCGGCGGCGGCCACGGCGCTGCTGTGCGACGCCGCGGTCGCCAGCTACCTGCGTGAGGTGCTGGACGAGCAGACCCGCCGGATGCTCGGCGCGGGCTGGGTCGCCGCGGTGCGCAAGCTGCCGACCGGGGCGCCGATCGACCTGGGCCCGTACCACTACGCGATCTCGTCGCTGCTGGACCGGCTGCGCTCGATCCGGCCCGCCGACCTGAACCGGCTGGTGCAGTCCGCCGAGGATGCCCGGCGCAACGCGGGCGGCTGGTCGCCCGCGGTGCATTCGGCGTCCTGGGCGGCGTACCTGTCCGATCGGGTCAAGACGGCCGCGGCGGCGCAGTTGCTGCTGGTCCAGGCGATCGACATCGCCGCGATCCCGCTGTCCGACCGGGCCGGCGGGATCTGGAACATGCTCAGCGGCGCCGTGCAGGCGCTGGTGGTCAAGGACCTGCTGGACACCGCCACGGCACACCGGCTGCTCGCGCCGGTGATCGCGGCGCTCGGACCGGCCTGGCTGGGGTGAGAGGGGGTGGCCCGAATGATTTCCGTGCTCGTCGTCGACGACTCCGTCGTCGTGCGCCGGCTCATCGTGGACGCCCTCGGCGACTCCCCGAACATCGAGGTCGTCGGCACCGCCGCGAACGGCCTGCTGGCCCAGGCGAAGATCGACCGACTCAAACCCGACGTCGTGACCATGGACATCGAGATGCCGCAGATGAACGGCATCGAGGCGGTCCGGGAGTTGCGCAAGCGGCACCCACGCCTGCCGGTCATCATGTTCAGCACGCTGTCGGCAGCGGGCGCCAGCGCCACGCTGGAGGCGCTCTCCGCGGGCGCCACGGATTACGTCACCAAGCCGTCGAACGTCGGGTCCATCGCCCAGTCCATCGCTGCCGTACGCGAACAGCTGGTGCCGAAGATCCTGGCGCTGGCCGGCTGGCAGCGCCCGGCCCGTCCCGCGCCGCCCCCGGCCCGTCCGGGTGCGGCGCCGCCGCGTGCCGGCCGTCCGGCGGCCCCGAGCCGGCTTGCAGTCCCGCCGCTGTCGCGTCCGGCCGCGCCGGCGCGCAGGCGGCCCCCGGGCCGGGTGGACGTGCTGGCCGTGGGGTGCTCGACCGGAGGACCGGACGCGCTGACCAAGGTGCTGATGGCGTTGCCGTCGGACCTGCCGGTGCCGGTCGTGGTCACCCAGCACATGCCTCCGGTGTTCACGCGCATGTTCGCGGAGCGGCTGGATCGCAGTACCCCGTTGCACGTCGTCGAGGCCGTCGACGGGATGGAGATCACCGCGGGCACGGTCTACATCGCCCAGGGCGATCGGCACCTGGTGCTGCATCGCCGGGGCAACGCGATCGTGACGCAGCTCAGCAGTGCACCGCCGGAGAACTCGTGCCGTCCGGCGGTCGACGTGATGTTCCGCTCGGTCGCCGACGTGTACGGCGCGAACGCGTACGCGGCGGTGCTCACCGGAATGGGGCACGACGGACGAGTCGGAGCGAAGTTGTTGCAGGAGGCGGGAGCCGAGGTGTTGGCGCAGGATGAGGGAACGTCGGTGGTGTGGGGCATGCCCGGGGCGGTGGTAGCTGCGGGCCTTGCGGACGAGGTGCTGCCCCTGGACCGGATCCCGGCCGCCCTGCTCAGCCGCTTGAAGGTCGGACGTTCCGCGGCGGTGGCCCGATGACGTTGTCTCAGTCGGACTTCGCGTTCGTGTCCCAGCTGGTCAAGCGGGAGGCGGCGATCGTGCTCGCACCGGGTAAGGAGTACCTGGTGGAAGCACGGCTGATCCCGGTCGCCCGGCAGTTGGGTGCGGGCAGTGTCGGGGAGTTCCTGGCGGGCCTGCAGCGCCGCCCGAACGTCGCCGACCAGCAGCGCATCGTGGACGCGCTGACCACGAACGAAACGTCCTGGTTCCGCGACCGGGAACCGTTCACGGCCCTGACCGAGGTGGTCCTGCCCGAGCTGGTGCAGGCCCGGGCCAGTGCCCGCAAGCTGCGGGTCTGGTCGGCTGCCAGCTCCAGCGGGCAGGAGGCGTACAGCCTGGCCATCACGATGCAGGAGGCTCTGCCGAGCGGGTGGGGCTACGAGATTCTCGGCAGCGACATCTCCACCGAGATGATCGGTCGGGCCGAAAAGGGTGAGTACAGCCAGGTCGAGGTGAACCGCGGACTGCCTGCCACCACGCTGGTGCAGTACTTTGACCGGATAGGCACGCATTGGCGGGTCGCGCCGACGCTGCGACGCAACGTGTCGTTCCGGCTGATGAATCTGACCGCTCCGTTGCCGACGATGCCGCAGTTCGACGTCATCTTCCTTCGCAACGTGCTCATCTACTTCGACGTGGCAACGAAGAAGTCGGTGCTGCACAACGTCGCCAAGCTGCTGCGGCCCGACGGATGGCTGTTCCTCGGCGCCGCGGAGACGACGATCGGGATCGATGACAACTACGAACGGGTAGCGGCCGGTCGGACGTCTGCCTACAAAATCCGAGCCGCGGTGCCAGCGGGTACCGCCAAGAGGGGATGAGCACGCGATGCGCGCCATGGTGATCGACGACTCTCGCGCGATGCGCATGATCCTGAAGCGCATCGTCGCGAAGCTGAACTTCGAAGCGGTGGAGGCGGGTGACGGCCAGGAGGCCCTGGACCTGCTCAACGGCATGGAAGAGGTGCCTGAGCTGGCCCTCATCGACTGGAACATGCCGAACATGAACGGGCTGGAATTCGTCACGAAGGTCCGCTCGGATCCGCGGCTGCGGGAAATGACCCTGGTCATGGTCACGACCGAGAGTGAACAGAGCCAGATCGTACGGGCGCTGGCCGCTGGCGCCCACGAGTATGTCATCAAGCCCTTCACGGAGGGCGCAATGATCGAGAAGCTGGCCCTGCTGGGCCTTGTCCCCACCGGAGCTACCTCATGAGCGTCGATGTTGTGGTGAGCGAGTCCGAGCTCGCCGAAATGGTCGAGCAGGTCTGGATGTCGTACCTGGACCCTGAGGGCGTCGACCCGCTCGTCGCCACCGGGGATGCCACGCAGGTGTGCGAGGTGCATTCCTCGGTCTCCATCACCGGGTCGTGGAGCGGACACGTCGTGTACGCCACCTCCCTCGTTGCCGCGCGCCGTGCCGCCGCCGCGTTCCTGGCCATGGAGCCGGACGAGGTGAGCGAGGAAGACCTCACCGACGTGCTCGGTGAGCTCGCGAACATCGTCGGTGGCAACGTGAAGGCCATGCTGCCGACCGGTGCGCTGCTGTCGCTGCCGCAGGTCGTGCTCGCACCCGAGTCGACCACGAAGTACCCGGCCGCCGAGCGCGTGACCGGTCTGTACGGGCAGTGGGGCGGCGAGCCGGTGTCCATTTCGATGTGGCAGAGCCGCAACGACGTCAAGAAGGAGGGCGAGGCGTGAAGATTCTGATCGCCGACGACAGCCGGGTCATGCGGCAGATCGTCACCCGTACCCTCCGTCAGGCGGGCTTCGACGGACACGACCTCATTGAGGCGTCCGACGGCAAAGAGACTCTGGACATGGCACAGGGCGAGAAGCCGGACCTCATCATCTCCGACTGGAACATGCCGGAGATGACCGGTGTGGAGGTTCTGCGCAAGCTGCGTGCCGCGGGCAACAACGTGAAGTTCGGCTTCGTGACTTCCGAGTGCACGCAAGAGATGCAGGACGAGGCCACGGCGGCGGGGTCAGCGTTTTTCATCGTCAAGCCATTCACAGCGGAGCAATTCGACGAGGTGTTCACTCCGATCCTGGGATGATGTGGTCATGTCCGATACCTCGGTTATTCCTGGCTCGCTCGCCATCCGCAATCTCTTCGAGGACCTCCTCGGCCGTGAGGTCGCCGTCAGCTCCGGTAACCCGCTCGGCGCCGCGGACCTACCCACCGCGACCATCGCCATCTACACGGACGCATCCCAGCAGATGTACGCGGTGCTTGCCATGCAGCTCGGCCTCGCGGCCAATGCAGGCGCCGCCCTCGGTCTGTTGCCAGCCGGCGCGGCCGAGGACAGCATCGAGATGGAGAAACTCCTCCCGAACATCGCCGAGAACGTCTTCGAGCTCTGCAACGTCCTGAGCAGCGTGTTCAGCAACGTGGAGGGCGCCCCGCGCGTCAAGCTCTACCAGGTCATCTACCCGGGCATGGACCTGCCCAACGATGCCCGCGCTCAGCTGCTGGCGCTCGGCAAACGCCTCGACCTGGACATCGAGGTGGCCCGATACGGCAAGGGCACGCTCTCGCTGTCGATCGCCTGATCCGCGCCGGCTGCCGGTTTCGCAGAGTGCCATCTCGCCTCCGACAGCCGGCGCCGCCAACTCTGGATCCGGCCGGATGCCGCGGCGTCAGGACGGCTGCTCGGCCGACTCCGGATCGGGCGTACCGCCCGGTGCGGGTTTGGTCGCGCCGGCCGCAGGCTCAGCCGCCGGCTTGACCGCAGATTCAGCCGCCGGCTTGGCCGCCGGCTTGACCGCAGGCTCGGCCGCCGTCTCCGCGTCCGGGCTCTCCTCGTCAGTCTTGCCGTAACCCGCGGTGACGAAGCGCAGGCCGGCGAGCAGCAGCGCGGCGATCGGTACGGCGATGAGGAACCGGATCAGCACCTGCGTGATGTCCACCTCGTCCGTGACGTAGCGGTACACCGCGGGCGCGCTCATCAGCAGCGCGAACAGCAGAACGGCCGGACGGAGCATTCGTTACCGTCCCCGGGCGCGGCGGGGCGCCGCGGCCATCGGCACGATGTCGGATGCGATCCGGGCGCACAGCATCGCCGCCCACGCGTGCGGGCTGGCCGGGCGGCCGTCCAACGAATAGATCGGCACCTCCAGGCCCAGCACGGTGGCCGGGTCTGTGGTGATCTCCACGTTGTGCACCACGAGCGCCTCGACGTCGCCGAGCGTACGCAGGTGCCGCGCGGAGTCCGGGGTCTTGCGCGTCGCATCGACCACCGCCCACACCGCGGTGGCGCCGAGCGCGTCACACATGTCGTTGACCCAGATGGGATCGGTGTCCCCGACCGGGGTGTCCAGGACGACCACCCATGCGTTCTCCGCGTTCTGCAGCTTCTCGGCGCGGGCCGCGGCCTGCGCGGGAGTGTGCATCACGCGGGACGAGTGCAGACCGGTCCCGGCGGACGACGGTCCGGCGTACAGCAGGTGGTTGGCGTCCAGCTCGATCTCCTGCAGGAGCTGCTTGCCGATGCCGATCGCGTGGGCTACCTCGCCCGCCACGACCAGGATGTCGCCGGGCGCCTCCGGGATGCCCGGCGCGGCGGGGCGCTGGGCCAGCACGGACAGCACCCCGGCGTACGTGTCGCCGCCGGTGATCTGCGCGGCCAGCTGCTCCGGCATGCCGACCGAGATCAGGTTCATCACCACGGGGTCGCTCTGCACCGGGCGCAACGCGGTCGAGGTCGAGGACACCGTGGCGACCGACGAGGAGGCGGCTGTGGTTCGGGCGGGGACCACCGAGCTGGGGACCGGGGTGCGCGGTTCGAAGCTGACGTTCTCGTCCTCGGACATGCCGAGGCCGCCCATCAGCTCGGCCAGGCTGGGCACCGGCGGCAGGGGCCGCACGGCCGCCGGGTTCTCGGCCGAGGGCATGCCCATGCCGACCGCGGCGCCGCGGCCGCCGCCCATCGCGCCGGACGGCGTACCCGTGGCGCCCAGCCCGGCAGCGGCCGCGCCCGGCCGGGTCGTCGTGGGGCCCCGCAGGCCGCCGTTGTTGACCGGCGAACCGGACGCCTCGGAGGGACGGAACGGCCGTACCGTCTGGGCCTGCGGCCGCTCCTGGGCCGCCTGGCGGGCGGAGGCCGCCTCGGCCTTGTCCAGCCCTGCCATCAGCTGCGCGAACGCGGCGCCGCTGCCGGCCGCTCCCGCGGGCTGTGCGAGGTCCTCGTCGCTGAAGCCCGCGACCGCGGTCCGGCCCTGGGTGATCCGGTCGCGCGACTCGGCGCGTTCCAGGAGCTGCTCCAGGCCTTGGGGCTCCTCCGTCGCGGCCGCCGGCCGCCGGAACGCCCGGCCGCCGGGCCGGTCCTCGGGGTCCGGCACCTCCACGGCCAGCTCGTAGTGCTGCTTGGCGAAGAAGCCGCCGAAGCCGCCGCTGCGCACCTTGTCCGCTGAAATGATGCGGACGCCGGAGCCGTACTCCTCCCGCACCTGGGCCAGTAGCGGCTCGATGGCTGGTCCCTCAAGCAACACCCGCGTAGGCACCGTTCACCACCCCCATGGTCTCGATCTGCGCGGTGGAACCGGAGATCTCCGAGTACGACAGCACCTGCAGCTTGTGGCTGCCGGCGCGCAGCAGCCGCATGAGCGGAAGCCGCAACTGGGGGGAACAAGCCAGCACCGGGGTGAGACCCTGCTGCTCGGCACCCTCGACGAGGCGGCCGGCCTCGCTGATGATGCTCTCGGCACGCATGCCGTCGATCGCCATGAAGGCGCCCGTCTCGCTGGGCCGCAGGGACTCCAGCAGACCCTGCTCCAGCATGGGGTCGAGCGTGATGACCGTGAGCCGGCCCTGCGAGACGTACTGGGCGGCGACGGCCGGGCCCAGTGCGGTCCGGGCGGCCTCGACCAGGCCGTCGTGCTCGACGGAGACCTTCGCCCGCAGCGACAGCGCCTCGAAGATGCGGACCAGGTCGCGGACCGGCACACCCTCGTCCAGCAGTGCCTGCAGCACGCGCTGGATCTGACCGAGGCTGAGCAGGGCGGGCGTCAGCTCCTCCACCACGACCGGGTGGGTGCGCTTGACCGTCTCGGTGAGCGCCCGCACGTCCTCGCGGCCGAGCAGGCGGCTCGCGTTGTTCCGGACGATCTCGGCCAGGTGCGTGATGACCACCGAGGCCCGGTCGACGACCGTGGCACCGGAGAGCTCGGCCTGGTAGTGCAGCTCGGCCGGAACCCACTTGCCCGCCAGCCCGAAGACCGGCTCCACACCGGCCCGGCCGGGCAGGGCCTGCAGGCCGTCGCCGATCGCCAGGACCGTGCCGGGAGGCGCCTGGCCGGTGCCGGCGTCGATCCCGGAGATCCGGATCGCGTACGAGGAGAGCGGCAGGTCGAGGTCGTCGCGGGTACGCACCGGCGGCATGACGATGCCCAGCTCCAGCGCCATCTTGCGGCGCAGTGCGCGGACCCGGTCGAGCAGGTCGCCGCCGCCGGCGTCGACGAGGTCGACGAGATCCGGGGAGAGCGCCAGCTCCAGCGGGTCGACCCGCATCTCGCCCATGAGCTGGTCCGGGGAGTCCGGCGAAGGCTTGTCGGCGTCGGCGGTGATCGCCGGGGCCTCGGGCTCCGGGTCCTTCACCCGCTGGGCCATGATCAGTACGGCCGCGCCGACCAGCAGGAACGGGATCTTCGGCAGGCCGGGGATGATGCACAGCGCGAGCGCCGCGCCGCCGCCGATGCGCAGGGCCAGCTTGTTCTGGCTCAGTTGCTGGCTGACGCTGGTGCCCATGTCGCCCGTGGTGGCCGAGCGGGTCACGATGAGGCCGGTGGCGACCGAGAGCAGCAGGGCCGGAATCTGGGAGACCAGGCCGTCGCCGACGCTCAGCAGGCTGTACTGGTTCATCGCGTCGGCCGGGGACATGCCGTTCTGGATCATGCCGATCGCGAAGCCGCCGACCAGGTTGATGACCGTGATGATGATGGCCGCGATGGCGTCGCCCTTGACGAACTTCGAGCCACCGTCCATGGCGCCGTAGAAGTCCGCCTCGGCGGCGACCTCGGCGCGGCGCTTGCGGGCTTCGGCCTCGTCGATCAGGCCGGCGTTCAGGTCGGCGTCGATCGCCATCTGCTTGCCGGGCATGGCGTCCAGGGTGAACCGGGCGCCGACCTCGGCGACCCGCTCGGCACCCTTGGTCACCACGACGATCTGCACGATGATCAGGATCAGGAAGATGACCAGGCCGATGACGAGACTGCCGCCGACCACGAAGCTGCCGAACGCGTGGATCACCTTGCCGGCATCACCGTCGCGGAGAACGAGTCTCGTGGCGCTGATGTTGAGCGCCAATCGGAACAATGTCGCCACGAGCAGGATCGCCGGGAAGGACGAGAAGTCCAGCGGCTTCTGCACGAACATGCTGACCAGAAGGATCAGCAGCGCGGCGGTGATGTTCAGCGCGATCAGGAGATCGAGAAGGAAGGTCGGCAGCGGCACGACCATCATCACGATGATGCCGATGACCCCGACGGGTACGGCGAACCTGCTGAGGTTCTTGTTCTTCACGGCACCTTCCGAGTGTGGGAAGTCCGGGGCCGATCCGTGCCCTGCTGGCGCGCCATCCCTGGCGTCCTTCTGATCGGCGGTCCGTCGCGGTCACTGAGCGGCAGTTTCCGGGCCCGGCGAGCCCATCGTCTCGCGGTTATGGACGGGATGTGAGTAAATCTCCCACATTGGCCCCTATGCGGCGGCAGCCGCGGTTGCGTGCGGGTTGCGATGCATACCGGCCGCGGAGCCCTTGGACTTGAGGCTCATCACAAACGCCAGCACCTTTGCCACCGCACCGAAGAACTCGGCCGGGATCTCCTGACCCACGTCGACACCCTTGTACAGGGCGCGAGCCAGCGGAACGTCCTGCACCATCGGGACGCGGTTCTCGGTGGCCAGCTCACGGATCTTCGTGGCGATCGCACCCTGACCCTTGGCGATCACCTTGGGCGCGCCCTTGTCCGGGTCGTACCGCAACGCCACGGCCACATGCGTGGGGTTGACCAGCACCACGTCCGCGTTCGGCACGTCGGCCATCTGGCGGTTGCGGGCCATCGCCATCTGCCGGGACCGGATCTGTCCCTTGACGTGCGGGTCGCCCTCGGTGTTCTTGTGCTCCTGCTTGACTTCTTCCTTGCTCATGCGCAGTTGCTTGTTGGTGCGGCGGCGCACCATGAAGTAGTCGGCCGCGGCCATCACGATGCCGGCCACGGAGGCGGCCCGGATCACCGAGATCACCGCCTTGTTGACGACCCCGAGCAGCGAACCGAGCGGCAACTGGCCCGCCGTCATGAGCAGCGGCACCATGTCCTTCATCGTGGCGTACACCACGGCGGCGAGCACGGTCGTCTTCACCAGGGCCTTGGTCAACTCCCACAGCGACTGGGAGCCGAACATCCGCTTGATCCCGGGCAGCGGGTTGAGCCGGCTGAACTTCGGGATGAACAGCTTCGTGGCGACCCGGATGCCGCCCTGGCTGGCGGCCGCGGCAATGCCCACCGCCATCATGGTCAAGGCGAGCGGGAGCACGGTCCAGGCCGCGCTCATCAGCCCTTCCTTGAGAATTCCGAGGGCGACGTGCGGGTCGGGATCCGCGATCGTGTCGGGGATCTTCGACATCAGCTCGCGGGCGTGATCCATCGCCGTACCCAGCGTCTTGGGCAGCACGATGCTTCCGGCCAGCATGCCCACCCAGGCGCCGATGTCCGGGCTACGCCCGATCTGGCCTTCCTGTCTGGCCTTCTTGAGCCGTTGCGCGGTGGGCTTCTCGGTCTTCTCGCCGGCCACGTCACCTCCCCGGGTCTGCTGTCATCCCGTTCGGCGCGAATCAGCCGCCGCTGAGCTGTACCACCGCGGTGACCGCCTTGTCGACGAGCGTGTCCAGCGCGCGCGGCAGTGTGGCGATCGCGATGCCGGAGAGGAGCAGCAGCAGAAGGATCTTGGCGGGGAAGCCGAGCTGGAACGCGTTCAGCGCGGGAGCAACCCGGTTGAGCAGGCCGAACGCCACGTCGGTGAGGAACAGTACGGCGATCAGCGGACCCGCGATCTGCAGCGCCGCCAGGAACATGTCACCGACCCCCTGGGTCAGCAGGCGCCCCAGCGTGGAGAGCGAGAACGAGGAGTCGAGCGGCACCGTCTCGTACGAGTGCAGGAAACCGCGCAGGATCAACTGGTGCGCGTCCGTGGCGAACAGCAGGGTCACCGCGATCAGGTTGTAGAAGCGGCCGAACACCGAACTCTGGTTCAGCGACAACGGGTCGAACGCGGCCGCGAGCGTGAACCCGCCGAACACGTCGAGCAGGTCGCCGGCCGCCTGGATGGCGGCGAAGTACAGCGCCGTGATGAAACCGAGGGTCGCGCCGATGAAGACCTGCAGGGCCGCGCTCGCGATGATCGCGGAGGTCTCCACCGAGGGCAGGCTGGCGGTCAGGTACGACGTCATCGGCAACGCCAGCCCCACCGACAACAGCGCCTTGACCGGCGCTGGGATGAGCCGCGAGTTGAACGGCGGGCACACGACCAGCCACGCCGCGGCCCGTACCGAACCGAGCATCACCGCGAGCAGTGTCGCCAGCGGCGCGTCGAAGTTCATCCGTAACTCGCGACCAGCGCGGTGATGATCAGACTCCACCCGTTGACCAGCACGAACAGCAACAGCTTGAACGGCAGCGCCACCGTCACCGGGGGCAACATCATCATGCCCAGTGACATCAGTGAGGCGGACACCACCATGTCGATGATGATGAACGGGACGAAGATGACGAACCCGATGATGAACGCCGCACGCAGCTCCGACAGCACGAACGCGGGCACCAGGGTGGTCAGCGGCAGGTCGTCCTTGTTCGCCGGGGTCGGCTGCCCCGACACCTTCACCATCAGGGCGATCTCGTCGTTCCGGGTCGCCTTGTACATGAACTCGCGCAACGGCTGGATGCCGTCGTGGAACGCCTGCGACTGACTCTTCTGGCCGTTGAGATACGGCTGCAGGCCCTGCTGATTCATCTGCTGCAGCGTCGGGCCCATGATGAACATGCTGATGAACAGCGCCAGCCCGGCGATCACCTGGTTGGGCGGCATGCTGGTCAACCCGAGCGCGTTACGGGCGATCCCGAGGACCATGAACACCTTGGTGAACGGCGTACACACCAGCAACAGCGCCGGCAGCACCCACAGCAGAGTGATGCCCAGCAGGATCACCAGCGAGTTGCCGGGCCGGTTCTGGCCGTTGACGTTCACGTTGATGTTGACCGGGGCGCTCGGCGAGATCGGCGCGGCCGGGGTGGTCGGCCCGACCGGCGCCCGGTACGCGAGCACCCGCACCGCGGGGGCGTGCTGCGTAGGGGCGGGCGCCGGGGTGGGAGCGGGAGCCGGCGGCGCGGCCGACGCCTGGGTGGCGGGCGACATCGCCAGCGCCAGGCCGGTCAGCAGCAGCACGAGCCCTCGACGCATCATCGCCTCGACGTCCGTTCCCGGAGAAACTCCATGGTCGCCCGCCAGGTCCGCGGCGACAGCAGCGAGCCGTCCAGCCGGCCACCACGATGCCGTACCGCCAGGTCTGCCGGGAGTGTGAGGTCGGGGTGGAGTCCGAGGTCCGGCGCGAGGGTGGCCTCCGGTTCCAACGACACCGGGTCCCGCTTCTTCGTCGTCACCGGTGGAAGCGGATCGAACATGTGCAGCTCGGCCTCGCCGAGCAGGCTCACGTACTGGTCGGTGACCCCGAGGATCAGGGCCCGGTCGGCGACCTGCACCACCGTCACCACGGCACCGCGGGCGAGCTGCTGACGGTCCAGTACGGCGAGGTTGGGCGTCCTGTGGCGGCCGGTCAGCGGGCGCCGGACCACCTTGGCCAGGCCCCACATCAAACCGAACACGATCAGCAGCGAGAAGCCGATCCGCAGGACGAGTTCGATCACCGACGGCTACCCCTGTTCGCTGCCCGGGGCGATAATCTCGGTGATCCGGATCCCGAAGTTCTCGTCGATGACCACGACCTCGCCGCGGGCGACGAGACGCCCGTTCACCAGCAGGTCTGCGGGGCTGCCCGCGGCACGGTCCAGCTCCACGATCGCGCCCGGAATCAGTGACAGCAGTTCGCGCACGCTCATCCGGGTACGCCCCAGCTCGGCCGAGACCTCCATCTCGACGTCGTGGAGCATGTCCAGGCCGCCGCGGATCGGGCCGAGATCCGGGCGCCGGGCCGGTACGCCGCCGGGGCCGATCTCCGCGGGCCACGGGTTGGGCGCGAGTGCCACGATCGCCCGTATGGTTTCGCCGTCCACCAGGGGAACGGCTACCGAGCCCGGCTTGGGGGCCAGCGCGCTGAGCGCCACGGCGGGCTCCATCACCTGACCCGGGTCCAGCACGACCGGTCCGAACATGCGGGCGGCAGCCTCCAGGGCGGGGCGTACCGCGGCGGTGAGGTCCAGCTCGCCGAGCGGGCTTTCCTTGAGCGCGTCCGCCAGGTCCTGCTCGACCACGATGACCACGTCGCCGGTGGCGGCGCCACTGAACCGGGCAGTGATGGCCTGGCCGGTCGCGAGCAGGTCCTCGCTGGGCGCGACCGGGTCGCCGACAACCAGCTCGCGGCTCGTGGGCAGGACGGCGCGGGCTGCCTCGGCGGCGCTGCGCGCCAGCGCGACCTGCGGCTCGGTGATGGTGGGCGCGGTCACAGGCGGCCAACCTCCTTGGACGGTTCCTGGGGCGACGGCACGACGAGGCACGCGAGCCGGGCGCCCTGGTTACCCGGCACAGCGTGGGCGAAGACGGTGTCGTTGACGGTCACGTCCAGCGGCACGCTGATCGGGTGTCCCAGCGGCACGACGTCGCCAGGGCGTAGATCCACGATGTCATCGGTACGCATCCGAATGGGGTGGAATCGGACGGCTACGTCGATCGGAGCGGCCGAAAGTCCTGACGTCAGGTTCCGCAGCGCGAGGTCGCGGGTCATCTGCTCGGCGGCGGTCAGCTCGATCGCCTCCTGGTGCTCCAGCACCGGCAGGATCGTGTTGAACGGCAGGCAGATGCTGGCCACGCACTCCTCGGTGCCGATCTTCATCTCGAACGTCGCGATCACCACCGCGTCGCCCGGCTGATGCGCCCGCAGGAACTGCGCGTTGTATTCGACGTCCCGCAGCTTCGGGCTGATGTCGACCAGCGTCTCGAAGCCGTAACGCAGTTCGCCGAGCATCCGCTCCAGCAGCCCGCGCAGCAGCGGCATCTCGACGTCGGTCAACGGGCGTTCCGGCTGGGGACCGCCCGGACCACCCAGCATGTGGTCTATGGCCGTCATCACCGCGGGTGAGGACATTTCCATGAGCACCGTGCCGGGCAGCGGGTCGAGGGAGACCAGCGCCAGGATCGTCGGGTTGGCCAGCGTCGCGACGTACTCGTCGTAGTTCAGCTGCTCGATCGAGTTCAACGTCACGCTGCTCACGACCCGCAGCCGGGTGGTGAGCAGCGTGCCGCAGCCGCGGGCGTACGTCTCGAACGCGATCTGCAGCATCCGGACGTGCTCGCGGGACAGCTTGATCGGGCGGCGGAAGTCGTAGGGTGCCGGCCCTCCGGTACCGCGGCGGGACATCTTGCCCCGCCCGGCCGGCGGCATACTTCCCCGCCCCGTGGCGGGCGCAGACGGAGAGTTGGTCACGTCGTCCTTATCGGCTCGTTTCGCGAACCACTGAGCCTGTGGTTCGCTTTTGTCCACCAGCGCGCCGGATGGGCGGATATCCGTCCGGTCCGGCGCACCGTCAATGCGTCAATGCGTCACTGCGTCACGAACTGGGTGAAGTAGATGTCCATGATCATCTGCTTCTTGTCCTTCTGGTACGCCTGCTCGAGCTTGGCGAGGAGGTCCTCCTTGGCCTTCTCCCGGCCCTTCTCGTTCTCCAGCACCGCGACGTCCAGGCCGGTGTACTGCTCGATCGCGAGGTCCTTCGCCTCGGCGGTGTCGACCTCCTCGGTGCCCGCGTCCGTGGTCATCTGCATGGCGAAGCCCAGTTTCAGATAGTGCCCGGCCGACAGGTTGATCGTCAGCGGATCCTCCAACGTGACGACCACGCCCTTCTCCGGCGCCTTCGGCTTGGCCTCCGCCTTCTGCGGCCCGAACAGCAGATACCCGCCCGCTCCGCCGCCGCCCAGCAGCAGGACCGGCGCCACGATGAAGAGCAGCAGCTTGCCCTTTTTCTTCTTCGGCGTGTCGGCCGATTCCTTCTCGCTCATCGAAACCTCCTGTCGGTCAGCCGTGCGTGGTGGTGGTCGTGTTCGGGGTGGTGCCGTTCGTGGTGGTGCCGTTCGGGGTGGTGCCGTTCGTGGTGGTGCCGTTCGTGGTGGTGCCGTTCGTGGTGGTCGACGGGGTGGTGGTCCCCGCGCCGGCGTTCGCCTCGGCCGTGGTCTGGCCGATGTGCGGCTTCGCGTCGGCGCCCGCAGCGGACGGCAGCAGCGCGGCCTGATCGGGCTTGAGCATCGTCAGCACGACGACGTCGACCCGGCGGTTCATGGTGATCGACCGCGGGTCCTTCGGGTCGATCAGCGGCCTGGTGTCCGAGAACCCGGCGGCGCTCATCCGGCCCTTGGCCAACCCCGCGTCGGTCAGGTACCGGACCACCCGCGAGGCGCGGGCAGCCGACAGCTCCCAGCCGCTGGGGTAGTACGTGGTCGGGGCGTTGAGCTGGTTGGTGTGCCCGTCCACCTCGATCGGGTTCGGCAGCACCCGCAACGGCGGGGCGACCGCACTGAGGATCTTGGCGCCGCCCGGCTGCAGGTCGGCCCGGTTGCCCGCGAAGACCACCTCGTTGGTCACCACGGTGACCACCAGACCGCGCCGGTCGATCGTGAACCGCACCTGGTCGAGCAGCTTCACCTTGACGAGTGCGTCCGAGATCTTCCGCTCGATCTTCTTGAGGTCCTCGGCTTCCTTGGCCGCCGCATCGGCGTTCTTGGAAGCCTGGATCCGGCCCTCCGCGAGGATCGCCCGCTTGACGGCTTCCTTCTGCTCCGGCGTCATCTTCTGCGTGCCGGAGGTGCCGTCGTCGGGCCGCGCCCCCGGGTCGATGTTGAGGACCTGCGTGGCCGGGCCGTTCCCGTCGAGGTTCGACGTCTGGCCCTGGAACGCGACGGTCTGCGCACCGAAGCCGGCGGACAGACCCGCCGCCAGCTCGGCGAACTTCTTCTGGTCGACCGTGCTCATCGCGAACAGGACCACGAACAGTACGAACAGCAGCGTCAGCATGTCGGCGTACGACACGAGCCAGCGTTCGTGATTGACGTGTTCCTCGTGCTCCTCGTGGCCACCGCCACGACGGCGCTTCACGCCCTTGGAAGCCATCGGCTACGCCGCCTTCTTGGTGGATGCGGCCTCGGCGGCCTTGCGCGCCTCCGGAGGCAGCAGGCTGCGCAGCTTCTGGGCCACCAGGCGCGGGTTCGAGCCGGACTGGATGGCCAGTACGCCGTCGATGATGAGCTCCATCTCCTCGCACTCGATGGCGGACAGCCGGGAGAGCCGGGAGGCGAGCGGAAGCCAGATCAGGTTGGCGCTGAGCACACCCCACAGCGTCGCGACGAACGCGGCGGAGATGGCGGGGCCCAGCGTCTCCGGCTTGCTGAGGTTCTCCAGCACGTGTACCAGGCCCATGACCGTGCCGATGATGCCGATCGTCGGCGCGTAGCCGCCCATGCCTTCGAAGATCTTGAAGCCGGCCTTGTCGGCCTTCTTCTTCGCGGCGATCTCGGCCTGCAGGATGTCGTGCAGCTCATCCGGGTCGGTACCGTCGATGGCCAGCTGCAGGCCGCGCTTGAGGAAGGTGTGCTTGACCTCCTTGACCGCGTCCTCCAGCGCCAGCAGGCCCTCGCGGCGCGCCCGCTCGGCCAGCTTGACGATGTCGTCGACGAGCTGGGTCGGCGGCGCCACCTTGGCGAGGAACGCCTTCTGCAGCAGCTTGGGGAAGTTCATCGCGTCCTTCAGCACGCCGCCGGCCGTAGCCGCCATGAACGCGCCGCCGAACACCAGCAGCAGTGACGGGATCAGCAGGATCGACCCCGGCGAGCCACCCTCCAGCAACTGGACGGTGAACACGATGACCAGGGCGGCGCCTACGCCGACGATGGTGGCGATATCCATCAGCGGTCCTTTCGGTGCAGCGGGAGCACCACGGCGTCCTGCGTGTCGTCGATGGTGGCGGACGCGTCGGCGTCCTCGATGCGGCTCGCCTGGGCGATCAGGGAGGCGCGGTAGTGCCGGATCGAGTCGATGAACTCGGGCACCGACTCAGCGATGACGTACTTCGTGCCATCCACCAGAGTGATGACCGTGTCGGGCGTGCAGTCGGCGCGCTCGACCAGGTCCGGGTTCAGGGCGAACACGGCACCGTTCAGGCGGGTTACGAGGATCACGGATCCGTCCTTGGTCGTCTTGCGGCTGGTCAGGGCCTTCCGTGGCCCCTCACATGTCCATCGGACATGCGGTGGGTGCGATTGAGGGCGCACAAGTCGCGATCCGGGTGCGGAGTCCGGTCTGCGACTACCCGGCCACGAGGGCCGGACATGCGACGGCCGGGACAGGCTGACCCATCCCGGCCGTCGTTTCAGTCACCGTCAGCGCTTGAGGTTGACGAGCTCCTGCAGGATCTCGTCGCTGGTGGTGATGATCCGGCTGTTGGCCTGGAAACCGCGCTGGGCGATGACCAGGTTGGTGAACTCCTGGGCGAGGTCCACGTTCGACATTTCCAGCATGCCGCTGGAGATCAGGCCGAGGCCACCGGAACCGGCCGCACCGACCTGCGCCAGACCCGAGTTCACCGTGCTGCGGAACATCGAGTCACCGATCTTCTCCAGACCGTTGACGTTGTTGAAGTTCGCGAGCGCGAGCTGGCCCAGGGTCTGCTTGAGACCGTTGCTGAACACACCCACGATCTGGCCGGTGTTCGACACCGTGTACGAGCTGAGGACGCCCGCGCCCGAACCGTCGGAGTTGCTGACCCGCGACTCGGTGAGACCGCTGTACTGGGTGCAGTCCGTGATGTCGAGGTTGTAGCCGTTCATGGTCAGCGACGTGACGGTCGGCTTGCCGTTGACGAACGTGATGCTCTGCGGGGCCGGCGGCGGGACCTCGTTCGGCATGGAGATGTCCCACGTGTCCGCGGCGGCCTGCCGGGTGAACCGCACCAGCAGCGGCTTGGAGGCACCGGCGGCGTCGTACACCGTGACCGGGATGTCCTTGTAGTCACCCGGGACGGCCTCGTAGGAGAAGTTGCCGGTGAACGTCATGCTGGTGGTCTGCGTCGGGGCCAGGCTGATGCCGATCGGCAGCTTGATGTTGCCCGGGGCGCCCGCGGTGTTGACCACGCCGTTGTTCGCGGTCCAGCCCTGCACGATCTGGCCGTTCGGGGTGGTCAGCGAACCGTTGCCGTCGAACGTGAAGGAGCCCGCGCGGGTGTACAGCGACTCGCCGTTGCTCTTGACGACGAAGAAGCCGTCGCCCTGGATCATCATGTCCGAGGACTTGCCGGTGGTCTGCGCGGCGCCCTGGGTGAAGTTCGAGTTGATGCTCGCCATGCGCACACCGAGGCCGACCTGGGCCGGGTTGGTACCGCCGGCCTGCGGCTGCGGCGCACCGGCCGCGTTGACCATCTGCGACAGGGTGTCCTGGAAGACCGCCTGCGACGACTTGTAGCCGGTGGTGTTCACGTTGGCGATGTTGTTGCCGGTGACGTCCATCATCTGCTGGTGGGCGCGCAGACCGGAGATGCCGGAGAACAGGGAACGCAGCATGTGGTTGGGGTGTCCTTCCCGGTTTGGAGAGAGTTGGGGCGGGTGGGCTGGGATCAGCCCGGCCGGTGGACTTCCGTGACCTTGGACAGCAGCACATCCATGTTCCCGACCACGAGGATCGGGTCGCTGTCTCCGTTGAGCTTTGCCGTGCTGACGACACCCGTCTGGGTGGCGCCGTTGTCGTCCTTGTAGGAGACCTGCTGACCGACCAGGGCACTGGCCCCGATCAGCTGCTGGCTCTTGAGAACGTTCTCGATCTGGCCGAGTTTCTCGACCTGGGTGAACTGCGCCGTCTGAGCCAGGAACTGGGTCGAGTCGGCGGGGTTCGAGGGGTCCTGGTACTTGAGCTGCGCGACCAGGAGCTTCAGGAACGTGTCCTGGTCGGCGAGGTTCTTGGAGCTGCCGGCGTCGGTGGTCGTCTTGTTGCTGTAGATCGACGTCGCCGTCTTGTTGACGTCGAAGTCCTTGCTGACGAAGCCGCTGATCGGCGAGGTCATGACGGCCCTCCTGGGTCGGCGTGGGTGGGGCGGATTTTCTTCTCCCGCCATCGAGTTCGGCGGGGATTCCGCGCGGCTTAGGTGCAGTTCGGGTGCTGGCCGTTGCGCCTGGGCAGCGGTCAGGCCCGGATGTCGAGCCGGCTTGCGCCGTCGGCCCGGACCGGGCCCGGGACGGGCGATTCCGGCGCCTGCGGTGCGGTGTTCGGCCGCGTACCGCCCGGTGCGCCGCCCTCCCGGAAGCCGAACTGCTGGCGGGCCTGTTCCTGCTGGGCAGAGCCCTGCCGCAGGTCCAGAGAGCAGTTCGTGAACCCGGAATCGGTCAGCTGGCGGCGCAGGTCGTCCAGGGACTGCCGGAGCAGGTCCGTTCCGGCGTCGGTCGCACCGGACAGCTGGACGTTGATCTCGCCGTTGCGGATCTCCGCGATCACCTGTACCGGCCCGAGGTCCGCCGGGTGCAGGTTGACGGTCAGGCGGTGGACCCCGTCAGCGTCCAGCCGTAGCGGGGCGATCCGCAGCGCGATCTGGGCCGCGGCCGGTACCGGCGGTGCCGGTGCGGGCGGCGCGGGCGCTTCGGCCCGGGCGACCGGGCCGACCGTGGACACGGGCACGCTCACCTGGCCCGGTACGGCGATCGGCGGGCCGGCCGCTTCCGTGCGGGCCGCGCCCGGCGGGGTGGCCGCGCCCTGGTCCGGGGTGGGACGGCCGTCCGGGTTGCCGCCGGATTCCGGCTCGGGGTGCGCAGCGGGGGCGGCCGTTGCCGGCCCGGAGGCGGGCGCGGCGGGGTCCGTGGCCATGGTGCCCCCCTCCGTGGCAGCGCGCGAAGGCTGGGTGCCACTCGGGGCGGCAGCCTGCGCGGTCACGGCCGGGTTCGCGTCGACGGTGGCCACGGCCGGGGCGGCCTCGGACGGCTGAGCGCCGCCGGGCGTGGCGGCCGGGGCGCCGGTGCCCGCCGGGGCGGTACCGGTGAGATCCGTGCCGTCCGGGACGGTGGTGGCGGCACCGGGTGCCGCCGGGGCGGCGGCAGCAGTCACCGGGTCGCCGGCGACCGGTGCGGCCGGCGGCGCGGAACCGGTGGCCGGAGCGTCCTGGACCGGGTTGGCGGGCTGGGCCGGACCGGCCGCGGTGACCCGCGGGCCCGGCTGCTGCGCGGCGGTGGGGACCGCGGCGGTGACGAGGCTGTCCGGACGGATGACGCCGGCCGGGTCGGAGCCGGTCACGGGTACGCCGGCCGGCGCCGGACCGTCCAGGACCGGGCCGGTGGCGGGCTGGGCGCCGGTGGACGGGCCGGTGGCGGGCTGGGCGCTGGCGGACGGGCCGGTGGCGGGCTGGGCGCTGGCGGACGGGCCGGTGGCGGGCTGGGCACCGGTGGACAGGCCCGTGGTGGCCGGGGACGGCGCCACGTCGGCCCGGCCCGTGGCCGAGGAGAGCCCCGGAGTGCCGGCCGCGGCGACGCGTCCGATCCCGGTCATGGCTCCCGCGTCCCCGTCGGTCGTCGCCGCGGGCACGGTGACCAGCGGCTGGCCGGCGCCAGGTGCGGCCGGGTCGGTGGGTACGCCGTTCGCGGCCGCACCCTCGGCGGGCGCGGCCGGCACGGTGCCGGGCATGCTCTGGGCGGGGCTGAGCACAGCTCCGGCGCCCGGCTGTGACGTCGTCGCCGCGCCCGCAGAGGCGGCGGTCGTTGCGGTGATCACCAGGCCGTCCGTCGCGGAAGCGGCATCCGTCGCGGCGGCCTGGCCCGCCCCGGTGGGCGAGACAGCCGGGACCGCGGCGTTCTGCGGCCCGGCGTTCGGCTGCGGGGTGGCCGGTGGCGTGGTGGCGGGTGGCTCGGTGGCGTCCGCGGTTTCCGGTCGCGCCGGGCGCGTACCGCGGCGGCCGGTCGTGCTGGCCTCGGCGTACCGCTGCTCGGCGGCACGGGACTGCGCCCGCCGCTGCGCCGCGCGACCCTGACCGGCCCGTTCCCGGGCCGTACGGTTCTGCAGCGCGCGGTCCCGGCCGCGGTCGGCCTGGACGGCCCGCTCCTGGACGGCGTCGTCGTCAGCGGCCCGGGTCTGGGCGGCGCGGTCCTGCCCGGCGCGGTCCAGGCGGCCCTGGTCCGAAGCGTCCTGCTCCGCGGGGCGGCGGCTCAGCTCGGCGGACAGCGCCGAACCGAACGCGTCCCCGGTGCCGCTGGACGTGGTCGTGGAACGGCGGAAGGCGTCGGTCACGGTCGTACGGTCCGCCCCGGTGACGGTGCTCGGCGTGCTCATCGCTCGGTTTCTCCTCGATGTCTCGGTGTCAGCCGCCAAGCGCGGCGAGCGCCTTCTGGACCTTCGGCACGTACGCCTGGGTTTCTGCGTACGGAGGGATGCCGCCGTACTTGTGCACTGCGCCGCCGCCCGCGTTGTAGGCCGCGATGGCCAGCGGCAGCGACTTGAATTCCTTGAGGTTGTGCGCGAGCAGCTTGGCGCCGCCGTCGATGGCCTGCGCCGGGTCGAAGGCGTTCTGTACGCCCAGCCCGCGGGCGGTCGACGGCATGAGCTGCATGAGGCCCTGCGCCCCCACGGGGCTGACGGCCTTCGGGTTGTATCCGGATTCGACCTTGGCGACCGCGGCGAGCAGCTTCGGTGAGACGCCGTACTTCGCGCCGGCCTGCATGAACAGGTTCGCGTACGGCACCCCGGCGAGGTCGCCCGACTGCTGCAGGGCGGCCGGGCGCGCCACGGCGGCCGTGCCGAACGTGCCGGCTGCCGCCTCGGTGCCCAGTACGCGGCGGATGTGCGTCGGCTTCTCGTACACCGACTCGATCTTGACGTGGTCGCCCGGCTTGGGCGCCGCGATCATCTTGTTGTCGCCGAGGTAGATGGCCACGTGGTGGACCGGGGACCCGAACGCGAGGATGTCACCGGCCTTGGCGTTGGCCAGGCCGTCCACGGGCGTGCCGACCTTCGCCTGCTGCCACGAGTTTCGGGGCAGGTCGACGCCGAGGTCGCCGTACGCTCGCTGGACCAGCGCGGAGCAGTCCAGCCCGTTGGCGGGGTCGGTGCTGCCGAACACGTACTTGGTGCCCAGGTACTTCTTGGCGGCCGCCACGACGTCGTCGCCGGTGGCGCCGGTGCGGGTCGTGCCGGTGTCCGTACCCGTGGCGTCGGCCAGGGCGGCGGCGAACGCCGTGCCGCCGGTCTTGCCGGTGGCGCTCGTGGCGGTGGCGGTGGCGGCGGGAACGATCCCGAGCTGGTTCTGCAGCTCCGAGATGCGGGCCATGATCCCGTCGATGCCCATCATGCGCGGCTCCGGTTCTCGTCGTCGGTGCTGTCGTTCTCGATGTCGGCCGGTTCCGTGCGCTGCTGAGCGCTCACCAGGGCGGCGCGCTGGGCGGCGAGGGTGAGGGCCGGGTCGGCGAGGTCGATGGTGGGACGCTGCGCGGCGACCGCGTTGGCGGCGGCGCGGCTGGCCGCTTCCCGGTCGGCGGCGGTGCCGCGGCCGTGGCGCATCGGGTTGGCGCGTTCCTCGCGGAGCCCGTCGAGTCCGCGGGCGGCGTTGCGGGCCTTCGCGGTGATGGCCAGCTCGTCGAGGTTCTGCTGGTCGGTCGCGAGGTCGTGCTTTCGTACGGCCTCGGCGTGCCGTTCGGACAGCATCTCGACGGCCCGGCGGCGTTTGGCGGCGTCGGCGAGGTCGGCCATCTTCTCCCGGTTGGCCTCCTCGGCGTCGGTGACCATCCGGTGCGCGTCGAAGAGGCTGGCCGCCAGGGACTGGCGGGCCACGAGCGAGGCGACCATGGCGCGGGCCGTGCCTTCGGTGGGCGCGTCCGAGCCGGTGAGTTCCAGGTGGCGCCGTTTCACGAGCGCCTGGGCCTGACGGATCTCGGCCTGCGACTGCAGCACCGCACCGCGGGCCGCGTCCTCCTGTGCCTTGCGTGCGCGCAGCACGGGCGCGAGCCGAAAGAACCGGTTCACGGGGCCTCCTGGCGGGCTGGGCGGGCGTCTCCATCCCGACGTTCGGCCCGGCCCGGATGGCGCTGAGCGCCTGCACCCGATCTGCACCCCGGCGGCGGCTTACCCGGCCTGCGGAAGCGGCGGCCGGTCTGCACTCGGACCTGCGGGGGCGGCGGCTCCCCGGCCTGCACTCGGACCTGCGGAGGTGGCGCGCGCTACTCGGCCGGCTGCACGAGCGCGTGCAGCCCCTGCCACGCCTGCTCGGCGGTGACCCGCTCGTCCAGGCCCTGCCGCAGGAACGCGGTGATCTCCGGCCAGATGGCGTTGGCGCGGTCCGCGTCGGCGTTGGTGCCCGGCACGTACGCGCCGATCTCGACCAGCTCGCGGATGTCCCGGTGGGCCGCCATCATCCGGCGCAGCTCGGTGGCATCGGCCCGCTGATCCGCCGTGGTGATCTTGTTCGCGACCCGGGAGATGGAGTCCAGCGCTTGAATGCTGGGGAAGTGGCCCGCGGTGGCGAGCTTGCGGTCGAGCACGATGTGGCCGTCGAGGATCGAGCGGGCCGCGTCCGCGATCGGCTCGTTGTGGTCGTCGCCCTCTACGAGCACGGTGTACAGGCCGGTGATGCTGCCACGGGCGCCCGGGCCGGCGCGTTCCAGCAGCGAGGCGAGCATGGCGAACACGCTCGGCGGATAGCCGCGGGTCGCGGGGGGTTCGCCGACGGACAGCCCCACCTCGCGCTGGGCCATCGCCGCGCGGGTCACGCTGTCCATCATCAGCAGCACGTCGGCGCCCTCGTCGCGGTAGTACTCCGCGATCCGGGTGGCCACCGACCCGGCGCGCAGCCGGACCAGCGGCGGCTGGTCCGACGTGGCGATGACCACGACGGAACGGGCCAGCCCCTCGGGGCCCAGGTCGTGCTCGATGAACTCGCGCACCTCCCGGCCGCGCTCGCCGACCAGGGCGATGACGTTCAGTTCCGCTGCCGTGCCGCGGGTGATCATCGACATGAGCGTGGACTTGCCGACCCCGGATCCGGCGAAGATGCCGATGCGTTGGCCCTTGCCGCACGGCACCAGCGTGTCGAGCACCCGGATGCCCAGCGCCATCGGTGCGTCGACGAGCTGGCGTTCCAGCGCGGACGGCGGCGCGGTCTCAATGCCGACCGGGTCGCCGGTCAGCGGCGGGCCGCCGTCCATCGGCCGGCCCAGCCCGTCCAGGATGCGCCCGCGCAGGTCGGGGCCGACCGGTACGCGCAACGGGCCACCCGTGTTGACCACCGGGCTGCCGGTGCCCAGGCCTGTGATGGAGCCCAGTGGCAGGCAGGACAGCCGCTCACCGTCGAGCGCGGCGACCTCCGCGAGTACGGTGTCGGCGCCCTCGCCGACCTGCAGCAGATCGCCGACGCGCGCCTCGAGGCCGCTGACCGTGATCCGCAACCCGACCGCCCCGGTCACCTTGCCCTTGGCCTGGGGCCGGGCGGCGACCATGGCGGCGTTGAGCCGGTTGCGGAACACGTCCGTCACAGCCTCAGTGCCTCCCGGGCTCGCTGCACGGCGGCGGCGATGGTGGCCTCCACGACGGTGGAGCCCACCGTGGCGACGGCGTCGCCGGGGTTCAGGGCCGGATCCGGTCGCAGCTGCAACGCCCGCCCCTCGTAGTTGTAGTCGGTCTCGGTTGCCGCGCCGACCAGATTCTCATAATCGTCCGGATGCAGGCTGACCGTGACATCGCCACGGGGCGGCACGATGGCCATGGCGCGCCGCAGCGCGTCGACCCCGCGTCCCTCGGCGTCCGCCAGGCTGCGCCCGATGATCGCCTCGGCCAGCGCGAACGCGTGCGCGAGGATTTCCTCGCGCATGTCCTCGACGGACGGCACGTACCGTGATTCCAGCTGGTCGGCGGCCTGGCCCATCGCTTCCACGGCTTGGTCCAGCACCGCTTCGCGCCACTGGACGTGCGCCTTCGCGTCGGCGCGGGCCTTCTCCAGGATGCTTTCGTGCTCGAGGGCCGCATCGCGTTTGCCCTGGGCCCAGCCCTGGGCGTAGCCGGCGCCCCGCGCCTCCTCCTTGGCCCGCTGCACCGGCGGGGTGTCCCCCGGCTCCCGCCGACGCAGGTCCACGGCGAACCGGGCGACCGCCGCGGATTCGGCGTCGGTGCCGCGCAGCACCGCGTCAGTCAACAAGTTCATCGGCTTCTCCACCACGCTGGATCTCGATCTGGCCGGAGTCCTCGAGCGAACGGATCACCGACACGATCTTCTGCTGCGACTCTTCGACCATCCGCAGCTTGACCGGGCCGAGCAGGTCCATCTCGTCGAGCAGGTTCTCGCGGCCACGCTCGGAGAGGTTGCCGGTGACCTTGTTGCGCACCGTGTCCGCCACACCCTTGAGCGCGGTGGCCAGGTCGTTGGGCTCCACCTGGCGCAGTACCAGCTGCACCGCGCGGTCGTCGAGCAGGATGATGTCCTCGAACATGAACATCCGGCGCCGGATCTCCTCGGCGATCTCCGGGTTGCGCTCCTCCAGCGCCTCCAGGATGAGGCGCTCGGTGGTGCGGTCGGCCCGGTTGATGATGTCGACCAGCGGCTGCACGCCGCCGACCGTGGAGAGCTGGTCGGGCTGCAGCACCGTGGAGAGCTTGCGCTGCAGGGCCTGCTCCACCTGCCGGATCACGTCCGGCGAGGTGCGGTCCATCACGGCGATGCGGTGGGCGACGTCGGACTGCACCTCGGGTGCGAGGCCGGACAGGATCGAGGATCCCAGTGCCGCCGGCACGTGGGCCAGCACCAGCGCGATGGTCTGCGGGTGCTCGTACTGAACGTACGAGAGCAGCTGGCGCGGGTCGGCGTGGCTCAGGAAGTTGAACGGCATGTCCGTCATCGAGGCTTCGAGACGGTCCAGGATCAGCGCCGCCCGCTCGGGGCCGAGCGACGCCTCCAGCAGATCCCGGGCGTAGGCCAGGCCACCGACGCCGGCGTTCTTGGTGGTGGCCATGGCATAGAACTCGTCGATCACGTCCGTGACGACTTCGGGTTCCAGCTTGCCCAGCCGGGCGATCTCGGCGGAGAGCTCCTCCACCTCGTTCTCGCGCAGGGTGGACAGCACCTTGCTGGAGTGCTTCGTGCCCATCCGGACCAGCAGGATGGCTGCCTTGCGCAGGCCCGTCATGGACGTCGTGGTCAGTGCCGCTGTGCTCAACTCAGTCTCCCCCTCGTACTGGTCAGGTGGTCAGCGGCCGGCGCCCAGCCAGCCCCGGAGCAGGGCGGCGATTTCATCGGGCTGCTGTTCGACCATCTTCTCGATCTCGCGCTGGCGTTCCTCGAGCTGCTCGTTGGCAACAGCCTCGATCGCGGGCGCCGGGATGACGGCGTTCAGTTCGGCCAGGCGCTGCTGCTCCAGGGCGGCCTGCATGGCCTCCAGGTGGGCGAGCTCAGCGGCGGTCAGCGCCTTGCGCTTCTTGGCCCGCCGGCCGCGCCACCACACCGCCAGCAGCAGGAAGAGGACGATCGCGACGAGTCCGCCGGTCTTGAGCATCGACATCTGCTGGCTGGTCTTCTCCGCAGCGGCCTGCGCCAGTGCGTCCTGCTTCGCCTGGTCGGCGGCGCTGGTGTCGAACGGCATCGCGCTGACCGCGACCGTGTCGCCCCGGGTGGCGTCGACGCCGGCGGCGGCGCTGACCAGCTTCTGGATGTCGGCCGGGTTCACCAGGCCGGCGGTCTTGCTGTTCAGCAGTACCGCGACGCCGAGCCGCTTGATCGTGCCGGGCGCGCTCTTGCGGTCCTCGATGGTCTTGTTCAGCGCGTTGTTGCGGGTCGTGGCGGTGTTCTCGTACTGGCCGTTGCCGTTGCCGGACGCGCCGTTGGGCACCTGGATGTTGTCCGGGCCGAGCACGCCGCCGGTGCTGGTGCCGCTGCCGTTGTACGCCTCCCGGCTGATGCTCTCGGCGAGCGCCGGCAGCGACGGGTCGGCCTGGTACGACTCCTTCTTCGTCTCGGTCTGGTCGAAGTCGAGCGCCGCGTTCGTGGTCACCTTGGCGTTGCCCGGGCCGACGACCGCGTCGAGCATGGTCTGCAGCGAGCTGTTGAGCCGGTTCTGGAACGTGACCGTCTGGTCGTCGGAGCCGTCCCCGCCGTTGCCCGCGCCGATCGCGGCGCCGTTGCCGGTGGACAGCATCCGGCCGTTGGCGTCGGCCAGGGTGACCTGGTCCGGCTGCAGACCCTCCACGCTGGACGCGACGAGGTGCACGACCGACTGCACCTGCTGGTTGCTGAGCTGGTCGTTCGCCTTCTCGGTGATCAGAACCGACGCGGTCGGCTTCTTCTGGTCGTCGGCGAAGACGTCCTTCTGCGGGATGACCAGGTGCACGGTGGCGCCCTGCACCCCGTCGATGCTCTTGATGGTGTTGGCGAGCTCGCCTTCCAGCGCCCGCTGGTAGCCCACGTGCTGCATGAAGTCGCTCGTGGTCACGCCCTGCTTGTCCAGCAACGAGTATCCGGTGTCGGATTCGCCGGGCAGACTCTCGCCGGCCAGCTGCAGCCGCACGGAGTACACCTGGTCCTGGGGGACCATGATGGTCTGGCCGTTGTTGGCCAGCTCGTACGGCGTGCCGCTCTTCTGCAGCGAATCGACGATCGCGCTGGCGTCCTTGGTCGACAGGTTGTTGAACAGGGTGCCGTAGGTCGGTTTGGCGGCCCACGTGGCGAAGAAGTAGCCACCGATCGCGAGTGCGAGCACCGCGAAAATGGTGACGGACTTCTGGCCGGGCGTGAATGCCTTGAAACCGTCGATGACTTTGCGTACGGGCGCGGGAAGGCGGTCGATCATGTCAGGCCTGCATCCTCATGATTTCCTGGAAGGCCTCGACGGCCTTGTTCCGGACAGCCACGGTCAGTTGCATTGCCAGGGACGCCTCATTGGCGGCCATCGTGTATTGCGCGGGGTCCTTCAACGTGCCGTTGGCGACCTGTACCGCCAGGTCGTCCGCCTTGCCCTGGGATGCCTGCACGCTCTGCAGTCCCTTGCTCAGCATGTCGGCGAAGTTCGCGTTCGGGCCGGTCGCGGCCTGGGCCCCGGAGGCGGCGGAGACATCGCCGATCCCGGAGACATTGCCGATCCCGCCGATACCGGAGACACCGCCGGCGCCGGAGATGGCGCCAATCGCATCGATCGGAGAGGTCATCGTCGTCACTTCCCGAGGTTGATGGCGGCGGTGTACGAGTCGCGGGCGCGGTCCACCACGGAGAGGTTCGCCTGGTAGGCGCGCTGCGCCATGATCATCTGGGCCATCTGGCTGCCGAGGTCGATGTCCGGGCGGCGGACGTAGCCCTCGGTGTCGGCCAGCGGGTTGTCCGGCTCGTACGAGAGCTGGCCCTGGGCGCTACCCAGTGCGATGCCGCCGACCTGGGCGCCGTTGCCGTCCTGCGCCTCCTGGGCCTGGACGTACCGGGCCTGGAACGCGTTCTCGGACGTCCGCTTGACGGTGTCCATGTTCGCGATGTTGTCGGAGATCGCGTCGAGCCACTTGCGGTACACCGTGACGCCGGTGCCGGCCACGCCGATCGCGTTGAAGATGCTCATGCTCAGACTCCCTTGATCGCGTCGCGGATCAGGCCGTACTTGCTGTCCACGGCACGCAGCGCGAGCTGGTAGCGCATCGTCGTGTCGATGTGCGACAGCGTCTCCTCGTCGAGGTTGACGTTGCTGCCGTTGAGCCGGGTGGGCTCCAGCGAGCGCTGCACGCTGGGCGACACGGATGACGGCGAACGGCCGGCGGCGATCGCGCCGCTCAGCGCCTCCTCGAACTTGACCTTCCGGGCGTGGTAGCCGGGGGTCTCGATGTTCGCGATGTTGTCCGCGATGGCGGACTGGCGCGCAGCCAGACCGGACACGGCCACGCGCAGCGCGGATGACGAAACGTCGTCGAACACGGCAACAACTCCTTCCGTCTCTACTTCTGTGGTTGCCGCCGGTCCGTGGCGTTCGTGCTGAGCTATCCGTGCTCGTATTCCGCTTCGGCGTCCGCGCGAATCCGCTGAGTGGGAAACGGTTGCCGTGGAGTTGCACGCAAAAAAACCTGGTAGCCCCGCGTCTGCGGGGCCACCAGGTTCGGTGTTTCGGTGCTGTGGGTCACATGGCGCGACGGGTCAAGTGCGCGGTGGGTCACATGGCGCAGTCGACGTACGAGGGAATGGCCTTGCCGGCCGTGCCGACCTCGATCCTGGACGCCAGGGCGGTCTGCCGCCGGTTGGCGGTGATCGCCAGTGCGGTGGCCTTCGCGACCTCCAACTGCCGGGCCAGGATGCCCTCCGCGCGCGAGCGCAGGTCCAGCGGGAGCGGCCCGATACCCGCCGGCGGCTTCCACGGCGTGGCCTCCGGCAGATCCTGGGTGCGGTGCTCGTCCCTGATCATCTGCTCGATGACCTCGACGTTCGCCTCCAGCTCATCCAGGGCGCCGACCCACGCGTCACGCCAGTCGTCGGTCATCGTGGCCTCAGCTTCCGGTGGACGCGGTGGCCAGCGCCGCCTCGCGCCATGTGTCGCGCAGCGGCTCCATCAGCTCGCGGCACTGGCGTACCTTGACCGCGTCGCTGTTCACGTTGGCGTTGATGAGCTCTTTCGTCACGAACGCGTAGAGTGCGGCGAGATCAGCGGCGCCGTCCCAGGCGTCCAGCTTCAGCGAGGACTGCAGTTCCAGGACGATGTCCTGGGCGTGCAGCAAATTGCCCCGGGCTTCCTGCCGGTCCCCGTCGAGCAGGGCCTGCTCGCCGCGAGTCAGGTCCAGCATGAGCCGGTCGAACAGCATCATCAGCAGCTTGGCCGGGGAGGCTGTGGCGATGGAGTCGGCGAGATAGCGCTCGCGCATGGCGGGGGTCGCAGAGGTCACAGTCAGGCTCTTTTCGTTAACCGTGGCTGGCGGTCGGGGTCATCAACCGAGGCTGGCGATCTGGCCGGACAGCCAGCTTTGCTGCTGGTGCATCTGGCTGAGGGCGGTATCCAGGGCGGTGAACTGGGTCTGCAGCGCCAGCCGGCGCAGCGCCAGCCGGTCGTCCCATTCGCTGACCTGCTCGTTGAGGTCGCTGATGGTGTCGTTGCGGCTCTGGATCAGGGCCTGCAGGGTGCCCTGCTTGGCCTTGCTGAGGGGGTCGCCCGGACTGATGATCCCCTCCGTGGCCTGCAGCGAGATCTGCTCCAGCTTGCGGCCGAGCCCCTGGGCAACGTCGAAGTTGGGCTGGAACAGGCCTTCGGTGCCCTTGCCGCCCGGATTGGCGGTGCTCTTGGAGTCCGTCTCGGTGTACGACTCGAAGTACCGCTGCGTCTTCGCCGGGTCGGCCGCCAGCGAGGCGACAAACTTGTCCTTGTCGAACGCGATGGTGCCGTCGCGGGTCAACGACACGCCGACGTCCGCGAAGCTGCTGGTGAGCGCGGGGTTGAGTGGGTCGGTACCCGTCACGCCCCGGGAGACGCTGCTCAGCAGATCCTGTCGCAGCGTGCTCAGGGTGAAGTCACCGGCGAGCGGGCCGGCGTTGGCGGTGGTGGCGCCTTGGGTCCGGGTCTGCGTGGAGATCTCGGTCAGCGCCGCGTTCATGCTGTCGACCAGGGACTGCACCTTGGCCGCGACGGCGTCGGAGTCGGTGGCGACGTTGACCGTGACCGCCGCGTCCGTGGCGGCCTGCTTCCGCGTGGCCGTGATGGTCAGGCCGGGCAGCACGTTGGCGAAGGTGTTGGTCGCCGAACTGATCGTGTACGACGACGAGACCGGATTGCCGGAGCCGTCCACCGCGTCCTCGCCGATCCGGAGCTGGGCGTCGGCGCCCTGCACGGTGGTCGTCGCGGCGCCCAGGGTGAGGCCGGTGGGCAGCTTGCTGGCGTCGAACGCGGCGGTCGCGCCGCTGGTCTTCGCGGTGAGCTGCAGGGTGTACTTTCCGGCGCCGATCTGCACGGCGGACGCCTTGTAGGCGGCGTTGGCCTCGCCGTTGATGGCGGCCACCACCGAGTTCAGCGAGCCGTTCACCGGCGTCAGCGTCTTGGTGGAGCCGTCGGCCAAGGTGATGTCGAACGTACTGCCGGACAGCACTGACGAGCCGGTGGCGTCGCTGGCGGAGCTGACCGACCCGCCGGTGAAGGTCATGGAGTGGGTGGTCGCCATGGACTCGACCCGGAAGCTCAGCGCTCCGGCAGACGCGCCGGGCTGCGCCGTCACGACGGCGGCGTCGGAGCTGCTGGTGGCCTTCATCGCGCCCCAGGTGTCGGGGCTGCTGAGGTTCTTCGCGGCGGTGGCCAAGATGGAGACCTTGGTGTTCACCGCCTGATACGCGCTGACCGCCGCGCTCTGGGTGCTGACCTTGTTCTTGAGCAGACTCTGCGGGACCGCCTCGGCCTGCATCAACTGGTTGATGATGTCCGTGGTGTTCAATCCCGAGCCGAGACCATCAATCGCCATGGCCATCGCGGCGTTCCTCCTTCACTGACTGCCCCTGTCCGTGGGACGGAACGGGCGGTCGGCGTCATCGCCGACCGCCCGTCTGTTCGGTTGTCTATTCAGTTGGCTGAGCTTTTCAGCTCGGTACCGCCGTCACTATTGGGTTGTCGTGAAGAGCGATCAGCGGAGCAGGGAGAGCACACCCTGCTGCGACTGGTTCGCCTGCGCCAGCATCGCGGTGCCGGCCTGGGACAGGATCTGCGAGCGGGTGAAGCTCATCATCTCCTGGGCCATGTCGGTGTCGCGGATGCGGCTCTCCGACGCAGACAGGTTCTCGACCGCGACGTTGACGGAGTTCACGGTGTGCTCGAACCGGTTCTGCAGCGCACCGAGCGAAGCCCGCTGGGTCGAGATGGACGTGATCGCCTTCTGCACGTCGTCACTGTTCGTGGCCGCCGTGATGTCCAGCGTGCTGGTGGCAGTGGTGAAGTCGGCCAGCCCGGTGGTGCCGTCGACCGTGATGGTGTCGGTCGTGCCGAAGCCGACCTGGAAGGTCATGTCGGCGCCGGCGAACAGCGAGACACCGTTGAACGTGGTGTTCTGCTGGATACGGGTGATCTCACTGTTCAGTGCGTCGAACTCGCCCTGCAGAGCGGCCTTCGAGTCCGTGTTCTGCACACCGCTGTTGTACTGCACGGACAGGTCGTTCATGCGCTGCAGCATGCTGTGCACCTCGGTGAGGGCACCTTCAGCGGTCTGCACGACGCTGATGCCGTCCTGGGCGTTGCGGGCGCCGACCTTGAGGCCGCCGACCTGGCTGCGCAGACCCTCGCTGATGGCCAGACCCGCGGCGTCGTCGGCCGCCCGGTTGATCCGGAAACCCGAGGACAGCTTCTCGAGCGACTTGCCCATCTGGGTGTCCGTGACGGACAGGTTCCGGTAGGCGTTCTGCGCGGCGATGTTCTGGTTGATGCGGAGACCCATGAAAAATTCCTCCTTGAGTAGGGTCTTGGTCGACTCATCCGTGAGCCGTTTGACTTACGCCCTCATTATTCGGCCGGTCCCCGGCGGTGATGAGGACAGTGCGGAGAATTTCTGGAACTTTTCCTGAGCCTCCTTGCCCCGCGCTTGAGCTGGCCTTGAGACCCCCGCCCAGCGGCGAGTTCCGCTGTGCGGGGCCCTTTTCAGGCGCGGATACCTCTTATATGCACGGGGGCGTTCCACGCTTATGTCGCGGCACCTCACCGCCGTCGCGCACCTCTGATATGCATGCCTGCGGCCGGTCCCGCAACCGTCTGACCTCCCGATCGGCGGGGAAGCCTCAGTCGCGCCGGGAACGTGCCGACCATTTCGGGTGAGCAGGGAACGGCCGGCGCGGCCTGTCCCCGTACGAGCCGAGTCCCGAGCCGAGAGTGAGGAGCCCGCGGGTGAGCCTGACAGACCTTTCCAGCGTGCTGTGGCGTTCGCGTGAGCTGTTGGAATTGTTGCTCTTCAAGCTTGAGGAGGAGCAGCTGATCCTCGCCGCGGGCCGCACGCGCTGGTTGCCGCATGCCACCCGGGAGGTGGAGGTGGTGCTGGACCAGATAAGGCAGACCGAGGTCGCCCGGGCCGCCTATTCGCAGGGCGTCGCGGTCGATCTGGGCCTGGCGCCGGAAGCGTCGCTCGGCGAGCTCGCCGACGCGGCCCCCGACCCGTGGTCGGATCTGCTGCACCAGCACCGCAAGGCGTTCCTGACGCTGACCGCTGAGATCAACGGCATGGCGAACGCCAATCGTGAGCTACTCACCGCAGGCCAGCGTGCGGTGCGCGACACGATGCACGTCATCGCGGGCAACGTGGAGACCTATGGCCGGCAGGGCCAGACCGTTGTCGGCGGTGCACGCCGTCCGAGCTTGGTAGATGAGGCAATCTGATGACGACGAATTTCGGTAGTTCCTTCGGTTCCATGAACATCGCCCTCACCGGCCTCTACGCCAACCGGCGCGGGCTGGACGTGGCGGGCCAGAACATCTCGAACACGAACACTGAGGGATATACCCGGCAGCGCGTCCAGATGCAGTCGGTGGTCGGCGGCAGCTCCGCCGCCATGTACGCCCGGTCCACCGGGCTCGGCGACGGCGTCGAGGTGACCTCCGTGCAGCGCCTGCGCAGCGAGTTCCTGGAGGGGCGGGGCCGCAGCGAGCACGCCGTCGGCTCGTACCTGACCACCCAGTCCACGATCTACAACGCGATCGAGGACGCCTTCGCCGAGCCGAGCGACACCGCCCTGCAGGCGCAGTTCCACGACATGTGGGCCAGCTGGGCCGATGTGTCGAACTCGCCGGACAATCTGGCGGCCCGCTCCGCACTGCTGCAGAAGAGCGCGACGGTGGCCGACGGGCTGCGCAACGCCCACGACGCGCTGGACTCGCAGTGGCGGGACCTGCGTGGTCAGACGGACGCCTTCGCCTCCGAGATCAATCAGACCGCGACCGCGATCGCGGAGCTGAACAAGAACATCGTGCTGGCAAAGGCGTCCGGGGCGACGGTCAACGAGCTGGAGGACCAGCGCGACCTGCACGTCATGCACCTGGCCGAGATGGTCGGTGCGACCGCCCAGGAGCGGCCCAACGGCGCGGTGGACGTCCTGATCGGCGGCGCCCCCCTGGTCAGCGAGTACGTGGCGCGCGGCGTCGAGGTGACCGGTGCGGTGCGGCTCGACGACCAGGCCATCGACCCCGTGACGCTGCGCTGGTCGGACCTTGGCACGGCGACCACCGCCGGCGGCAAGATGGGCGCGATGTTCGACGGCCTCACCACGGTTATTCCGGACATTTCCACCAAGCTGGACAACGTGGCCAACACGCTCATCTCCGTGGTTAACGCCGCGCACACCCCGGCGTACGGCCTGGACGGGGTCAACGGCCGGGCGTTCTTCACCGGGAACAGCGCGGCCACCATCGCGGTCGCCATCCCCATGGACAAGCCGGACCAGGTCGGGGCGGCCCCGACCGCCGGAACCTTCGACGGCTCGGTGGCCGACCTGCTGTCGCGCACGGGTGCCTCGACCACTGGCCCGGACAAGGTGTACCAGAACATGATCGCCGACCTGGGTGTGGCGTCTCAGACGTCGAGCCGCCGGGCCGATATTCAAGGCAACATCACTCTGCAGATCGACTCGGCCCGAGAGGCGGAGGCGGGCGTCAACCTCGACGAGGAGATGACGAACCTGCTGACGTACCAGCGTGGGTACGAGGCGGCCTCCCGGGTGATGACCACGATCGACTCGATGCTTGACCAGCTGATCAACCGCACCGGCCTGGTCGGAAGGTAGGTAGGACGACATGCCTCAGATGAGGGTCACCGAGGGCAGCATCACCAGCCGGGTGCTGGCCAACCTGCAGCGCAACGTCGCCCGCAGCGGGAACATCCAGGAGCAGCTTTCCAGCGGCAAGCAGCTCAACCGGCCGTCCGACTCGCCGACCGGCACGCTGACGTCGATGCAGCTGCGCGGCGAGGCACGGGTCAACGAACAGTACGCCCGCAACGCCGACGACGGCCTGGGCTGGCTCGGTACGGTCGACAACACGCTGACCACGTCGCTCACCCAGCTGAACCGGGTGCGCGAACTCGGCATCCAGAGCCAGAACGGCGCCTCCTCGCCGGAATCGCGCCAGGCGCTGGCGGTCGAGGTGGACAACATCCGGGGTGCGCTGATCGGCCTGGCGAACACGACCTACGTGGGACGGCCGGTGTTCGGCGGCACCACGACGGGGCCCGCCGCGTACGACAGCGCCGGCAACTACCTGGGCGACAACGGCCAGGTGACGCGTACGGTGGGCAGCAACGCCCAGGTGCGGGTCGGCGAGACCGGTCCGAGCATCTTCGGCACGGGCGCCACCCAGCTCTTCTCGGTGCTGTCGGACATCTCCGCGGCGATCCGCAGCGGCAGTTCGTCGGCCGTGCAGGCCGGGATGGATCAGCTGAACGTGTCCGACGGCGTCATCAAGTCGACCTTGGCGGACGTGGGTGCCCGATACAACCGTGTGTCGCAGTCGAAGGACACCGCACAGAACCGGATGGACACGCTGAAGAACCAGGTCTCGGACATCGAGGACATCGACCTGCCCAAGACGATCATGGATATGCAGCTGCAGCAGACCGCGTATCAGTCCGCGTTGGCCGCGACCGCCAAGGTCCTGCAGCCATCGCTGCTCGACTACTTGCGGTAGGAATGGTTCGTGCCGACGGCCCCCGGATTTGCCGGGGGCCGTCGTCGTTTCAGGGCGGACGCCCACCCTGCGAGGCCGACAAAGCCGCTGACAAGCGGAAATCGCCCTTTCCGGAGATCGGACGACGCTAGAATCGGAACGCGCAGACGAAGACGCTGCCGGGGACCGCTCGGTGTCCGTGGCGCCGCAACGGTCCGACATCGAGGACATCGATCTGCCGAGACCATCATGGAAACACAGCTCTAGCAGACGTCGTACCAGGCCGCCTTGCCCGAGGGGCCAAGGCGGGCCAGCCCTCGCTCATCGACTTCCTGAGGTGACCATGACTACTCGCACCGCGTCCCGACCTTCTATGGGGGACATCATGACCGACATCGATCTGCCGATCATCGACATGGCCGCGCCCATGGCCGGCTTTCCCGCGCATCGGCAGTTCGTGCTGGTCCGGTTGAACGACGAGGGCTTGCTCTACGCGTTCACCTCCGTTCAGGACCCCAGTCTGCGGTTCCTGGTGGCACCGCCCGAGCCCTTCTTCCCGGACTACGCCCCGGAGATCGAGAACGACACTCTCGCGGCCCTGAACAACAAGGACCCGGACCGAGTACTGGTCATGGTGGTCATCACCGCCGGCACGGAAGAGACGACGGCGAACCTGCTGGCCCCGATCATCGTGGACCGGGACAGCCGCCGGGCCATGCAGGTCATCCTGCAGGACAGCAGCATGCCGGTCCGGGCGGTTATGCGGCGCAACTACTGACGGCACCAGGTCCGGCCGCTTCCGGCCGGACCCGCGCCGTCAGCGGCCGTACGGCGCGGGCGCGGCGCGATTGTCCTTGTCCATGGATGGTGAAAGGGCAGCCAATGCTGGTGCTGACCAGGAAGGCCGGCGAGAGCGTGATCATCGGCGACAACATCGTCGTGACCGTGCTCGAAGCGCGCGGCGATGTGATCCGGATCGGCATCCAGGCCCCGCGCGACGTGCAGGTGCACCGCGAGGAGGTCTATCGGGAATTGCAGGCCGCCAACCGGGAGGCCGCCTCACCGGCTGAGGAGTCGGTGCAGGCGTTGACCGACAGCCTCCGCCCGACTCCCAGGCCGGACTGACGACAAGGGTGCTGGGCGAGGCCGCTGGGCTGGGGCGACCGCGCGCGTGTTGCGGGAGTGGCGTTCGGGTTCGGGTTGGTATGACACGATTGCTCCACCGATGGTCGGCCGCACTTCCCGGGTGCCGCTCGGACGGCCGATCGGTCAGAGGTGATTGGCGTGCCAGTCTCAGTGATCGTCACCGCCAGCGGCAGTGCCAGCGACTTTCAGACCCTTCTAGCTGGGCTGCGCCCGGCTCTGGGTGTGCGTGACGAGGTCGTCTGTGTGTTCCCACCCCAACGTGGCGATCTGGCTGCCAAGGCTCGTGCCGAGTCCTGGCTGACGGTTCTGGACCAGACCCCATCGGAACAGGGTGCTCGCTGGTCGGCGGGGCTGGCCGCGACCATCCATCCGGTGGTGGTGCTTCTCGACGGCGACACCGTCCTGCCGCCACGCTGGCTCGACGCCGTCGCCGCAGCTTTCGACGACCCTGCCGTTGTCGCCGCGGGCCCCCGCTGTCACCGCAGTTTCGGCCCGCAGGGGGTCGAGTTGCCTGAAGAGGCTCTCATCACCGTAGCGGCGTTCAAGGCGTATGCCCGGCAGTGGCGCCAGGACCACCGTGGCCTGACCGACGTGGACCGGCTCGGCCCCGTGTGTGTCGCGGTCCGCCGTGAAGCATTGGAGCGTGCGGGCGGACCGACGTTGGACATGCCGTACGACAAGCTGCGCGAGCAGGGTCGGCTGGTGCTGGTCGAAAACGCGCTCGCCAGCCACATTGGAGGCCCGCAGTGCGCGCTGCGGACAACGGCGGCTGCCGATGCGCCGCTGCTGTCGGCGAGCCTGATCGTCAAGGATGAGGAAGCGGTCATCGCCGACTGTCTGAGCGCACTGCGCGATGTGGTCGACGAGATCGTGGTCTATGACACCGGCTCCACCGACCAAACCAGGGAGATCGCCCGCGAACACGGCGCCCGCGTCATCGAAGGTTACTGGGACGATCATTTCGGCGACGCCCGCAACCGATCTCTCGCCTACGGGACCGGCCGGTGGATTCTCCACGTCGATGCCGACGAGGTCGTCAGGGGCGACGTCACCGCGCTACGACGCGAGCTTGTCTCGACCGACCCGCCGGTCGACGCGCTACTCGTACGGGTCACCAGCCCGACCGAAGCCGGCGGCATCTCGGGCTTGGGGGCGCGCTTGTTCCGGGCCGGCGGCTACTGCTTCAGCGGTCGACTGCACGAACAGGTCACCGATCGGATCACCGGTGGCGTCCCGCAGGCCCGAACCACCGACGCGCTGGTTCTCGAACACTCCGGCTACCTCGTCGCCACCGTGGCGACGAAGGACAAGGTCGCGCGTAACCGCCGTATCGCCGCAATGGCCAAGGCTGACGGACCGGACGCGCTTTACCATTTCGCCCGTACGGAGGCCGACGTCGGCAACTTCGCCGAGGCCATCGATGCTTGCAGATCAGGCCTTGCCGCCAACCCCGGCACCGGAATCCGTACCGGGCTGCTTCACCTCCTGATCCGCTCATGCGCACAGACCGGTCGCCTCTCGGAAGCGAACGAGGCCCTTGCAGATCTGCGTAAGGCCGCCCGCATACAGGTCACGATAGATGCGGCGGAGATCATGGTGCGGAGCGCGGAGGGTGACCACGAGCGAGTGCTGGAAATCCTCCGTGGCATGCCCCAATCCGCGCCCAACGATCTTGCCGCGGAGTCCGGCCGTGGTCAGATGGCGGGCTACGAAATCATGAGCCTCATGGCCACCGGCCACTCGGCAGAAGCGGCTGAGATTCTCCGGGCGGCGTTGCGCAGGGGCCGCCTGATCCTGCCGCTCGTCGGAATCGTCGGGGTGCTGGAAGGCGTGGGCTCCGACGTGGGTGAGCTGGCCAGGCTGATCCCGGCGGACACCGTGCGGCAGGTGCTTTACGCCACTCGGCACGTGGAACCGCCGCTCGCCGAGGCCGTCGTAGAGGCGCTCTGGCAACGCTTCCCCGGCGATCCCCAGCTGTTCGGCGTGGTGGTGTGGCTCGCCGACCAACTGCCGCTGGACAGGGCCATCGAATGGTCGGGCCGGCTACGGCAACAAGGGCTGGCGAAATACTGCCCGCTACTGGCCATCGCGGCCTCCACCAAGCGCCCGGCCGACGAACGGGCGCTTGCCGCGGCAGTCGTACTGGAGTCGTACAACGACCAGGAGGCGCTTCCCCTGCTGTCCGAGGCGCTGGACCAGGTGCCCGAGGACCGGGCCGGCGCGGTGCTGGAGAAACTGCGTGCGCTTGCGCCCAATGTGGCATCCGCAATCGAACTGGTGTGACACAACGATGCGCGGGGCCTTGCGTTCCCCCCACTCCTTCTCGCGCGCCGGCCGCCTTGTCGCCCTCAAGTCAATCAAGGGCAGAGCCGATAGGTCAGAAGGCAGGGTGAGAGCCCGAAATTCGACTCGACTGGGGGGATACGCCTTATGGGCCAGATGCGCCGGATTGCAATCGGAAGCCCGGTTCAGCAGAAGCCGGCTATCCTCCGGCAATTCCTCAACGGTCTCTACCAGCAGGAGCTCGACGGCATCGAGGCCGAGTACGTCTTCGTCGACGACAATCACGATGAAGCGTCGTCCGCGCTGCTGCGCCAGTTCGCCGACGCGGTTCCCGGCGTGGTGTTGGTGCCCATCCCGCCCGCCGAACCGTATCAGTGCGATGACACGACGCATCGCTGGAAAGAGAGCCTGGTCTGGCGGGTGGCGGAGATCAAGGACGCGATCATCGAGCATGCCCTGGAGAAGGGGCACGAAGGGCTGTTCCTCGTCGACTCGGACATCGTGCTCCAGCCACCGACTGTGCGGCACCTCGCAGAGTTGGGCTGCGACATCGTCTCGGAGGTCTTCTGGACGAAATGGCAGCCGGACGCGCCCGAGTACCCGCAGGTCTGGTCCCTCGACCAGTACGACCTCATCCCGAGGAAACGGGGCGAGCAGCTGTCCAAAGAGGAGGGAGTCCGGCGGCTCAACCTCGTGCTGAGCCAGCTCCGTACCCCTGGGCTGTACGAGGTCGGCGGCCTTGGGGCGTGCACGATGATCAGCCGGCGCGCCCTGGAAATGGGGGCTCGGTTCAAGGAGATCCCCAACATCTCCCTCTGGGGTGAGGACCGGCACTTCTGCGTTCGGGCCGCCGCGTTGGGCATCGTCCTGAATGCCGACACGGAATTCCCGCCTTTGCACATCTACCGCGATGGGGATCTCGAGAGGGTCCCGGCCTTCGCGGAGTCCTGCGGGCTGTCGCTCGACGCGTTCGACAAGCCCGCCCTCGTGGCGCCGTGATGGCGCAAGCCATGCCGCCGCGCGTCATGCTGGTCTTCGGGACGCGACCCGAGGCCGTCAAGATCGCCCCGGTGGCGAAGGCTCTCGCCGCCGCTGACGTCCCCCACGACGTCGTCTCCACGGGGCAGCACGGGCCGATGCTCCAGCCGATCCTCGACGACCTCGGGCTGACGGTGGACGCCGATCTGGGACTCCACCGGCCCGGCCAGACCCTCACCGACGTCACCACCGGGGTTCTGAACAGCCTGCGGTATCTCCTTCAGGACCGGCGGCCGGACGCGGTGATGGTCCAGGGCGATACGACCAGCGCCCTGGCGGCGGCCCTGGCAGCCTTCTACGAGTGTGTGCCCGTGGTGCATCTGGAGGCCGGGCTGCGCAGCGGCGACCTGCGCCACCCCTGGCCGGAGGAGGGCAACCGCCGGCTGCTCGCCCCGCTGGCCGATCTGCACCTCGCCCCGACTCCCGCGGCCCGGGACAACCTGCTCGCCGAAGGCGTGCCGGCCGAGCAGGTGCTGGTCACGGGTAACACCGTCGTGGATGCCCTGCACCACGTCGTCCGGTCGGGCAACGGGTTCGCCGAACCCCGGCTGCGCTTCCTCGACAGCGATCCGGACCGCCGCATGGTGCTCGTCACCGCGCACCGCCGCGAGTCGTGGGGCGAGGGCATCCGCGGCATCGGGGAGGCGATCCTGACCATCGCTCGGCGGCATCCTGACATCGACGTGGTGATGCCAGTCCACCCGAATCCGGCGGTGCGGGCCGCGCTTCCCGCCGACCTCGAAGATCGGGACAACGTCCACCTGTTGCCCCCGGTGGGTTACGCCGACCTCGCGCGGCTGCTGGCGCGCTGCCACTTCGTCGTGACCGACTCCGGTGGCTTGCAGGAGGAGGCGCCGTCACTGGGTCGGCCGCTGCTGGTCACCCGCGAGGTGACTGAGCGGATGGAGGCTGTCCACGCCGGCTGCGCCCGCCTCGTGGGCACCCGGCGCGAGGCGATCGTTGACGAGGCCCAGCGTCTCCTGACCGACGCCGAGGCGTACGCGGCCATGGCGTCGACCGGCAACCCCTTCGGTGACGGCAGGGCGGCCGAGCGCGTCGTCGCCGCGCTGCTGCACCGGTATGCCGACGGCGACCACCCGGAGGAGTTCCGACCTCCGGCAACGACTCGGCTCCACACGGTTAGCGTGTTGCCCGGCCCCGTCGCACCGCCGCGGGCGCTGGCCAGCTGAGCGGACCGGCCGGCCGCGCCTAACGGCTGATCTTCTGGTCCAGGGTCTTCGTGGCCGAGCGGTTGCCCGCCCGGTCGATCGCCGCGTACGCGAACCGGACCGTACCCTTGGTCAGGCTCTTGATCTTGGTGCTCCACGCGCCGGAGCCGGAGGGAACGACGGTCAGCACCTTGGCCTTTTTCGCCGCGACCGACGAGGAGGACGCCTTCTTCCACGCCGAGCCCGTGTAGTAGTACCAGGCGCTGCCGCGCTTCTCCACCGCGGTCAGCGTCACGTTGCGCACCCCGGCGCCCGCGTCGGACGACTTGCCCCGCACGGTCGACCAGGACGTGGCCTTGGTCGGGTTCGCCGGCCTGGTCAGCGACACCACGGGCTTCGTGCTGTCCGTCTTCGCCGTCACCGTGCCCACCGTGCGGGCCGCGGCGGTGCCGTTGGCGTTGGCCGGTGCCGCCGTGACGGTGAACGTCCCCGCCTTGGCGTAGGCGTGCGCCACCGTCTTCAGGTTGATGTCGGCCTTCGCGGTGCTGGTCGTGCCGTCGCCCCACGAGATCCGGACGGTGTCCGTGTCGTCGGACTCGTGGTGTTCCAGCGACACCGGCTGGCCGACGAACGCCGCGGTCTGCCTGAGCTTGAAATGCGCCACGTACGTGTTCACCGAGACGACGCTGGGCGCCTGCATCGAGTAGACGCGCGCGTCCGTGCCGTCCGACACCGTCACCGTCGGGCTGTACGTGCCCGCCTCCGGATAGACGTGCGCGATCCGGGTCGTGGTGCCGGGAACGCTGCTCGGCGCCGAGCCGTCACCCCAGTCGACGACCTGGGTGATGACGGCGTTCGGCGTCAGGTCGTCGACCAGCGAATCTTGCACGACCGTGATCGACTGCCCGGGCCAGATGTCGGTGGCCGACAGGTGGTACTCGCCCTGCGGCGCGCCCGGCTCCACCGTGGCGCCCAGGGCCGTCTGGGCCAGGACGATCCCGCCACCGCCGAGGACCGCCGCACCCAGCGTGACGGTCACCAGCGCGGTCACGCGGCGATTCTTGGCCATGCGAACTCCCCGACGCTCATCGCCGCGGGCCTGCCCGCGGACTTCGAGATCGGCAGGATATGGAGTGGCAGGGGATTCGATCAAGGCCGAAGTAACTTACGACACCCGAGAACCGGGCAGCTCCAGGCCGTGGGAGCGCAGGAACGGGATCGGGTCGATCGCGTTGGCTCGGCCGGCCGGCGGCCCGCCGGTGTGTACCTCGAAGTGCAGATGCGGACCGGACGACGACCCCGACGTGCCGACGAACCCGATGACCTGACCCGCGGCCACGTCATCACCGACCGTCACCGACGGGCGTCGCACCATGTGGCAGTAGCGCGTGATGACCCCGCCCCGGTGCTCGATCTCCGCGTACCAGCCGCAGCCGCCCAGGGAGCGGCTGCCGTCGACGTCGCAGCTGCCCGCCGAGACGTTGCACCGCACCCTGATCACGGTGCCGGCCGCCGCCGCCCGGATCGGGGTCTCCCGGGCCGCGCCCAGATCCACCCCGTCGTGACGCGGACGGCTCTGGGTGCGGAACCCGCTGACCAGTCCGGCCTCGACCGGCAGGGTCCAGGCACCCGCCGCGGAGACGCGCTTGTCGCGGCACGCCGGGAGGGTGGGGTCGGCGCGCGTGACGTACGCGTCCGAGACGTAGGTGTCGTCGGTCAGCCGGTCCCACAGCCCGGTGGTCCGTACCGTGCCGTCGATGTGCTCGCCGACGGCCTGGCAGACAATCGAGAGGGAGGCGCCGGGTTTGATCCCACCGGTCCGGTCCGCCGCGGTGTTGGGCCCCGTGCGTGTGTTGAGTGAGCCGCCTGCCGTGCTCACCCGGCCGGCCGTGGGAGCGGCGAGGGCGGCCGAGGCCGGCATCAGAACGCCGGCGACCACGCCGGCGGCAGCGAGTCCGGCCCGGGCGGTAGGTCGGCCCTTCATTGACACGGTTTCCCTTCCGGCGCGAGCCGCGGGGGTGATCTGGGCGCACGGAGAAGCGCTCCCATGGACGAGGCTTCCGAGCGGCGGGTGCCGTACCGGTGCGGCCGGAGTGCAGAACAGTTGCGCCCGGGTCTGCTGCGCGGCATGGGGCGCACCCGGAATGCACCTGCCGCGGACCCCGGCCCACAACGCCGCGGACCGAGTCTCAGGTTCGAGGCGGAAGCACCCGCCGAGCAGAGGTTCGGGAGCACAGGTGAGCGTGGAGCGGGAATCAGTCATCGTGGGTGGCGGTGCCGTCGGGGCCGCGCGCCCGGTCGACCTGCTCGTCGACGCGCACGTGCACACCGGCTTCGCGGCCGGGCGGGACGCGATCGGGGTGGTCGTTTCGGCCGCCGACCGGGCCGGTCTGACCGCGCTCACGTTCGCTGACCAGGCCGGGCCGGACACCACCTGGCTGCAGGCGTACGCGGACGCGGTGCGCCGGGCCAGCCGCCGTACGGAAATGACGCTGCGGGCAGCGATCGAGGTGGAGATCGTGCAGCCCGACGGGTGGCTCGCGTTCCCCAACGATCTCGGTCAGCTGGAGGCGGTCTCGGTCGCGATGTCCCGGCTGCCGCTGCCCGACGGCCCCGTGGGCCCGGGCGAGATCCGCGCGCTGCTGACCGCGGGTGCCCTCACCCCCGAGCAGGTGGCCGAGCAGGCCGTGACCGCCATCGTCAACGCGATCGAGCGGGCCTCCCGGTACGCGCCCACCCAGCTCGCCCGCCCGCTCAGCCTGCTGGCCCAGGTGGGCCTGGACGATTGCGTGATCACCGCCGAGCTGGTGGACGCCCTGGCCTCGGCGTGCCGTTCGACCGGCACCGCGGTGGAGATCAGCGAGGCGTGGCGCAGCCCGTCCCCGCGCATCGTGGCGATGCTGCGCGACGCCGGGGTGACCCTGCTCGCCGCGAGCGACGCCCGGTACGCGGTCGAGGTCGGCCGCTGGCAGTACCTGCGTCGGATCTGACGAGAAACCAGACGCGAACAGTTCACTTCTACGTACTCTCTGTCATGCCAGCACTTCAGCATGGGGGAGAGACGCGATGAGTATGGTTCAGCAGGCCATCGAGATCGGCGCGCCGCTGCACATGGTGTACGAGCAGCTCGCCACGTTCGAGAACTACCCGCGCTTCATGGCCGGCGTGCATCGGGTCACCACGACCGGCAACGACCAGACTCACTGGGTCATGGACGTCGACGGCCACCGCCGCGAGTTCGACGCCCAGATCACGGAGTGCTCGCTGGACGAGCGGGTCTCCTGGTCGACGATGGAAGGGCCGCTGCTCGCGGAGACTCTCACCGTCCGGCCGCTGGGGGAGATGCGTACGCAGGTGGTCGCGCAGATGGAGGCGGACATCGCGTACCTCATGCCGAGCGACCGGCACGGGCAGGAGACGCTGAACCGCCGCCTCAAAATGGATCTCGAGGAGTTCAAGTACCTCATCGAGTCCGGCGAGCTGGCCGGGGCGGCCATGTTCGGCGGGGCGAGCACCAAGCGGCTTTCGGGGGACCGCCCGGACCTGGCCTCGCCCGCCTCGGTCGCCGCGCGGATCAATGCGAACCGGGCCGGCACCGGCCGCGGCGACATCTCCGGCCGGCGTTCCGACACCCCGGACGAGGTCGTCGACATCACGTCCGCGCCGGGCATCCACAGCCCCACCGACCTCGAGGACGTGCTCGCTCCCGGACGCCGCATTGCCGGCAACCGCCCGGTGCGCGGCGGCGCGGCGGGAACCTGGCCGGCGACCGGCGGCGGGGGCACCGCCCCGATGGGTGGCCAGCGGATGTCCGCCCAGGACGCCTGGGGCGACGGAATGATCAACGAGGGGGACCGGGGCGGCGCCCTGGACTACTGAGAGCTGCGGGCGCGGTCAGCCGCGTACCGCCGCGATCTCGAGGGTGAGGATCATCCGGGCGCCACGCGGCTCGGCCCGCTCGTAGCGGACCGAGCCGCCGTTCGCCTCTACGAGATGGCGCACGATGAACAGCCCGAGCCCCGCCCCGCGCGCGAACCGGTCGAACAGCCGGGGCAGCTTCTCGTCCGGGATGCCGGGGCCCCGGTCCTGGACCACCAGCTCTACACCGTCGGCCAGCCGTCGCGCCCGCGCCTGCACGGGCGGCTCCCCGTACGCGACCGCGTTGGTGAGCAGGTGCTTCACGACCACGTCCAGGTGACCGCGGTCGGCGAGCGCCGCCACCTCGTCGTCGATGTCGATCTCCGCATCCGGGGCGCACCCGGCGGCGACCGACTCGACCAGCTCGCGCAGCGGCACCGGGGTCCGCCGGGCGGTCACCGTGCCGGTGTCGAGCCGGAACAGCAACTGCAGGTCGTTCATCATTTTGATGAGCCGCCGCGTGTTCTTGTCGATCTTCGTGGCCAGCTCCAGCCGGATGTCTTCCGGCAGGTCGGCCCAGTCCGCCGCGAGCAGCTCGGCCAGGCTGGCGATCGAGCTGATCGGCTGCGCCACGTCGTGGGTCAGCATCGACGTCAGATCGTTCTTGAACGCCAGCGCCCGTTCCAGCCGGGTGTTGTTCTCGCGCAGCCCGACGTTGCTGCGCTCCAGCTCACCGGCGCGCTCGGTCAAGGCCTGCTCGGCCCGCTTGCGGTCGGCGATGTCGACGTACGTGGCCACGTACCCGCGCGGCCGGCCCGCGGCGTCCGGGATCGGCGCCATCGTGGCTAGCACCGGGACGTCGGCGCCGTCCGGGCGGCGGACCCGCCATTCGCCGGTCCACTCCCCGCCGGGGGAGGGGGGCAGGCCGTCGGGGCGGCGGCCCAGCTCGTCCTCGGGGGGCCGGCCGCTGAGCTCGTGCCAGCGCCGGTTCACGTCGAGCACCCGGTAGTTGGCGTCCAGGACCATGACGGCTTCGTTGATCGACTGCAGCAGGGTGTCCGCGTACTCGCCGCGTTCGCGCAGCTGGGCCACGAGGTCGCGCTGGCGGCGGTCCGCGTCGTCCAGCGACCGGACCAGGCGGCCGGCCAGAGCCAGCAGGAACAGCGCGGTGAGGATGGCCCCGGTGCTGATCGCGGCGACCGGGCGGCTGACGCCGCTGCGTGCCGCCAGCGCGCTCACCACGGCCGCGACGACCGGCACGGCGACCAGCAGGGGCAGCGCGTGCCGCACGGTGGTGCCCGGTCCGGCCTGCGCCGTGGTGCGCAGCGGACCGGCTTCGGGGCGGGCGAGGATCGCGCCCGCGGCGAGCGCGAGCAGGGCCCAGGCGGCGTACGCGGACATCACGCCCTCCGGAGCCCGGCCGGGCGGGAAGGCGGGCGCGAACAGCCGGGGCACCAGCGCGACCAGGGCGATCACAACCACGGCACCCAGCAGCGGGTCGGCCGCCCGGAACGTGGCCTGCGCGCCGCGGCGCAGCCGGATCCGTACGTCGAGGCAGAGCAGCGCGAGCCCGGCGAGGAGCGTGGCGGCCCCGGCCGCCGCGTGCCGGGTGAGGCCGGCCGCGCCGATCACCGCGGTGAGGCCCGCGAGTACGCGGGCCGTTCCCCGTACGGCGGGGCCGGCGCCGGGCAGCACGTGGAGCAGCAGCGCGAGGCCCGCGGTGACCAGCGCCGCCACGAGGGCCGTGACCGGGTCCCGCAGCGGCGGGTGGTCCGTGACGAGCAGCACGATCAGGGCGGATGTGGCGACCGTGGCCCCGGCGCACCCGGCGATCAACCGGGATAGCCGGCCCACGCGCTGTGCCGCTATCCGCACCCGATAAACCCCTCTATTACGGGCCTATCCGCCCGGAAGTGAGGGATCGATCATAACGCCACGGATCTGGTCAAGAGCTCACGCGGTGGGAACGCCGCCCACCCAGCCGAAGCCCTCCTCGAGCTCCACGCGGGCAGCCACCCGGGCGATGTCCGCGGCGTGCTTGTTCGAGTGGTGCCCGCAGAACGCCAGCGAGCCGCCACCGGCGACGGTGACCTCCAGCTTCGCGGCGGCGCTGCAGCGGTCGCAGCGCTCCGACAGCGACGCGACGGTGCGGATCTCGGGCGACAGGGCGGTGGCGGTCATCCTGGTGCTCCTTGCTCGATGACGGTCCGGCTGGCTGACACCTGCACGTTCGGCCGGCCGTCGGGGCGGCTTAGGGATGCCTTCGCTGACCCTGCCGGGCCGAGTTGAGGGATGCCTTCGCTCGGGCCGGGTTTTGGGGATGCCTTCGCTGACCGCGGGCCGGTTCGGGGGATGCCTTCGTTGACGCAGCGGGGACGGTCGCAACTGGGGCGCACCCGTACGGATCCTCCCGGCCTCCCGGCGCCCGGCAGGCTGATGCGCACCTTGCCCTCGCCATGCCTCGGCCGGCTGCCCGGTGCCGGAGGCGGAAACGGAGCAGCCTGCATGATCCGCGTCGTACTGGTTGGTGGACTCGCCACGGCCATCCTGGCCGCCACCGCAGGCCCGGCCCTCGCCGACACCCCCACCAGCACGCCGCCGACCGGCACGGTGCTCGACGCCGATCCGGGCGAGGCGATCAGCAACAGCTACATCGTCGTGCTGAAGCCGGACTCGGCCGCCGCCGACCAGGTCACCTCCGCTTCCCTGGACCTGGCCCGCCGGTACGGCGGCCAGGTCCAGGACAACTACCTCGCGGCCGTACGCGGCTTCCACATCCGGATGAACGCGACCCAGGCCGCCCGGATGGCCGCCGACCCCTCGGTCCAGTACGTCGAACAGGACGCCAAGGTCGAACTCGCCGACACGCGTACCGACCCCACCTGGGGACTCGACCGCATCGACCAGCGGGCGCTGCCGCTGTCCCACTCGTACACCGCCGGGTCCGCGTCGAACGTCACCGCGTACGTGCTGGACACCGGAATCCGCACCAGCCACGAACAGTTCGGCGGACGGGCCCGCTACGGCTGGGACTTCGTCGACGACGACCCCGTCGCGGACGACTGCAACGGCCACGGCACCCACGTCGCGGGCACGATCGGCGGCGCCACCTACGGCGTGGCCGACGACGTGCAGCTCGTCGGCGTACGGGTGCTCGGCTGCGACGGCTCAGGGTCGTACGCGTCGATCATCGCGGGCGTCGACTGGGTCACCGCGCACGCGGTGAAGCCCGCGGTCGCCAACATGAGCATCGGCGGCCCCGCCAGCGTCGCCCTGAACGACGCCCTCGCCAACTCGATCGCCTCCGGGGTCACGTACGCGGTGGCCGCGGGCAACAGCGACGACGACGCCTGCCAGTACTCGCCCGCCTCCGCGCAGGCTGCGATCACGGTCGGCGCCACCGACACCGACGATTCCCGCGCCTGGTTCTCCGACTACGGCTCCTGCGTCGACCTGTTCGCCCCCGGGGTGGGGATCACCTCAGCCTGGTACGACTCCGACACGGCCACAGCCGACCTGAGCGGGACCTCGATGGCCTCGCCGCACGTGGCGGGCGCGGCCGCGCTCACCCTCGCGGCCCACCCCGGATGGACGCCGGCCCAGGTACGCGACGCGCTGGTCGGCGCGAGCACTGCGACCGTCACCGACCGCGGAACCGGCTCACCGAACCGTCTGCTCTACACCGGGCCGTTCACCCCGGCGCCCCCGGTGAAAACCGCGACCGTGGTGTGCCGTCCGTTCACGAACGCGAGCCGGTCGATCATCCCGGCCCGCCGGACCGTCACCCGTACGCGCGTGGTCTCCGGCTGTTCCGGCGTGGCGTCACGCACCTCGACGGTGACCGTGCGCCTGCGCGGCTCCTACCGCGGCCGTCTCGGCGCGGTGCTGGTCACGCCGGTCGGCCGGACCAGGATCCTGCCTGCCGCGAGTTCCGCCCGGCGCGGCGGCGAGACCGTCGTCACGTACCGGGTCAACCTGAGCGGGTTCCGGCGTAACGGCAGGTGGACGCTGCGGATCACCAACCCGCGCGGTCCCCGTACGGGGTACCTTGACTCGTGGACCCTGGCGCTCTGACCTGGAGCTGAGCACGCTGAGGCGGGCGTCCAGGCGGCACCGCCGGACTCGGGTCCACGGCGACTCAGGGGAGGCCCCATGACGGAGGCTCCGGCACCGGCGCGACCCACCGTTCTCGTCGTCGACGACGAAGAGGACCTGCGCGACATCATGCGCCGCATGCTGGAGCGCCGCGGCTTCCACGCCCTGATCGCCGGAAACTCCGAGGAGGCCTTGGAGATCTGCCGGAGCCCGGGGGCCGCCATCGACGTGCTGGTCACGGATCTCGGCCTTCCCGGCGTGTCCGGGGGGGAACTGGCAAACGCCGCGGCCGCGCTGCGGCCCTCCATGGCGATCGTGTACGTCTCGGGCCTGCTCAAGGAGATCGCGATCGACCAGGGCCTGATCCCGGACGACGCGGTGCTGATCAAGAAGCCGTTCACCTCGGACGTGCTGATCGACACGCTGCACTCGGTCCTGGGCAGCGAGACGCCGCCCACCGCCTGACCCGTGCCGGCGCCCGCGGTCCGTACCTGAACCGCGCCGGACCGCCGCGCCCGTGCCCATCCCCGGCCCCGCACCGCTTCCGCTTCCGCTTCCGTGCAGCGCACGCGGAAGCGGACGGTGAGCCACGTCCTATCCGCTCATACCCCGCCCGTCGGGCACCGATCTAGGCGCCGGAGGTTCGTCCCACCGCTTCCGGCACCCGCCCCTTGGGCCGCCGGACCATCTCGGCCGAACGGATGAAGAGCCCGATACCGGCCGCATTCAACGATGTCCGTTTGGTGCACCTGGGCTGCACCTGTTCGGAGCCCGGCCCCGCACCCGCTTCTCCCGACCGTGGATGGCACAAGCGATCCGACGAATCAGGGGGAACGGATGGACGCGAGGCGGGTAGTCATTTCCACCGCCGTTGCCGGTGCCATGGTGGCTGGAGGGCTCACCGTGGCCGGAACCGCCGAAGCCGCGGCTACGACGACCACGGGCACCGTGGCCAAGTCGGCCACCGACGACGCATACACCTCCAGCACGCGCCGCAGCACCAACTTCGGCAGCGCGGACAAGCTCGTGGTGGGCAAGGCGGACGGCGAGACGCGTCTGTCCTATGTGAAGTTCGCGACCGGTGCGCTGCCGACCGGCGCGGTCGTCAAGGGCGCGCAGCTGCGTCTGCCGCTGAACGGCAAGCCCATCGCGGCGACGTTCAGCGTGCAGCCGGTATCCACCGCGTGGACCGAGTCGAAGATCACCGCCGCGAATGCGCCGGCGGCCTCGTCGACCGCCGCGTCGGTGAAGCCCGCGACCACGGACACCGTGCTGAAGGTCGACGTCTCCAAGTGGGTCACCAAGGCCGGCACGTACGCGTTCGTGCTCAAGTCCGCGTCGACCACGGACGTGACCCGCCTGTACTCCACCGAGTACGGCAACGACACGACGGGCGGCCCGCAGCTGGAGGTCACCTGGAGCCGGACGGAGCCCACCAAGCCCCCGACGACCCCGCCCACCAAGCCGCCGACGACGCCACCCACCAAGCCGCCGACGACGCCGCCCACGACGCCGCCCACGACGCCACCCACCAAGCCGCCGACGACGCCGCCCACGACGCCGCCGACGACGGCCCCGCCCACCACGACGCCGCCGACCACGCCGCCGACCGCGGCTCCGGGGTGTGTCACCGATGCGTTGCTGGTGCCCTCGTGTGGGGTGTTGTGGGGTGCGGCCGCGGGTGGGTTCACCAGCGCGCCGCGGGACCAGGCGTTGAAGGACTGGGAAGCCAAGACCGGCCGCACCGCGGCGATCTTCCACACCTACCACAAGGGTGACGAGCAGTTCCCGACCAAGTCGGAGATCGCGATGACCCAGGACCCGGCACACCCGCGGGTGCTGCTGCTGAACTGGAAGGTCGCGTACGGCACCACCTGGGCCAAGGTCGCCGCCGGGCAGCAGGACACCCGCATCGACAACTGGGCCAAGTACGTCAAGGCCAACTACGGCACCCAGAAGTTCTACCTGGCCCTGCACCACGAGCCGGAGAACGACGTCAACCCGACCGCCGGGTCCGGGATGACCGCGAAGGACTACGCGAACATGTACCGCCACGTCATCACGCGGCTCAAGGCTGACGGCGTGACCAACGCGGTCAACGTGGTGGCGTACATGGGTAACGAGAAGTGGATGGCCCAGTCCTGGTGGAAGGACCTGTACCCCGGCGACGACGTCGTCGACTGGATCGGCCTGGACTCCTACGTGTCCGTGGAGAAGGGCTACTACCACTACGGCGACTTCGGTGACATCCTCGACCGCCAGCCCACCGGTGGCGGCCAGGGCTGGTACGACTGGGCCGTGGCCAACCACCCGTCCAAGCCGGTCATGCTGGCCGAGTGGGGCATGTACCACCGCGTCGCATACCCCACGGACAAGACGGCCGCGTTCAACACCGTGCTGCCCGAACTGGCCACCCACCCGCAGGTCAAGGCGATCGTCTACTTCGACACCGCCTCCGACAACGAAGGCGACCGCAACATCGCGGTCGACTCCACCCCGGCCAGCCTGACCGCGTTCAAGCAGGTAGCCGCCAACAAGATCTTCGACGTGAAGATCACCCAGTAACGCGCATCGCAACCCAGCCCGGGCCGGTCCTCAGTGGAGGACCGGCCCGGCTGTCGTCTGCGGCCACGGCACACTCAGCTCACCGAGCCGCCACCGGGCCGGGCCGTCCAGCACCGCCGTACCCTCGTCGCGCAGCCGGGCCACGGTGGCGAGCCAGCGCTGCCGCGCCCCGAACGGCGTGGCCGACGCGTCCCACGCCCGGCCGATCGACCGCACCAGGTCGTGGATCGGCTCGCCCGGCACGTTGCGATGGATCAGCGCCTTGGGCAGCCGTTCCGCGAACGTCGCCGGGTGATCCAGGGCGGAGAGCCGGGCCGAGAAGGTCAGCGAGCGCGGACCGGAGGAGTCCACGCACGCCCAGGTGGCGATCCGGCCCAGTTCGTCACAGGTGCCCTCGATGAGGAACGCGCCCGCCCCGGTCATCGCCCGCCACGCGCCGGCGACCTCGTCCTCGGCGTACTGGCGCAGCACGTTGAACGCCCGCACCACCACCGGGCGCAGTCCGGCCAGCTCGAACCCGCCCCGCCGGAACTCCAGCCCCGGCGGGTCCGCGGCCGGTTGCGCCTCGGCCACGCGTACCGGATCGATCTCCAGCCCGACGACCCGGACGTCCGGACGGACCGTGGCCGCGAGCCGGGCCCGCAGTTCGACCGCGGTGACCGGCGTCGCGCCGTAACCCAGGTCCACGACCAGCGGATCGGTGGCGTCCGCGAGCAGCGCCCCGCACCGGTACGCCAGGAACGCGTCGACGCGGCGCAGCCGGTTGGGATTCGTGGTCCCCCGGGTGACCGCCCCGACCGGCTTGGTCATCAGCGGTCCCGGACCACCTTGTGCTGCGCGGCCTGCGCGATCGGACGGACGACCAGGCGGTCGACGTTCACGTGGTGCGGGCGGGTCGCCACCCAGGTCACGCAGTCCGCAATGTCGTCGGCGACCAGTGGCTCCCTGACTCCGGCGTACACCGCGTCGGCCTTGGCCTGGTCACCGAACCGGTTCAGGGCGAACTCCTCGGTGTGCACCATCCCCGGGTCGATCTCGATCACCCGGACGGGCCGTCCGGCCAGTTCCAGCCGCAGCGTGCCGACCAGCGCGGTCTGCGCGTGCTTGGCCGCGGCGTACCCGGCTCCGCCCTCGTACACCGTGAAGGCCGCGGTCGAGCCGATCGTCACGACCGTGCCGGCACCGCTCGCCTCCAGCGCGGGCAGCAGCGCGTGGGTGACCCGCAGGGTGCCGAGCACGTTGACGTCGTACATCCACTGCCAGTCGGCGACCCGGCCCGCCTCGACCGGGTCCAGGCCGCGAGCCCCGCCCGCGTTGTTGACCAGCAGCGTGACCGGCGCGCCCAGCTCGCCCACCGCGGCGGCCAGCGCGGCAACGCTGTCGTCGGCCGTGACGTCGCACGTGATCGCGGTGGCGTCCGCGCCGATCTCGGCGACCAGGGCGTCCAGCCGGTCCGCGCGCCGCGCCGCGGCCACCACGTGGAAGCCCTCGGTGGCCAGCCGGCGGGCGGTGGCCGCCCCGATGCCGCTGGATGCGCCGGTCACCACGGCGATGTTCTTCTGCACCATGGGTCGATCCTGCCGCACGTCCCGGCACGGGTCCGTGCGGGCCGGGTAAGAGAGCTGGGTCACCTCACGCGCCCTGGGCATAGGCGGAGCGAAGGTCGATGGGGAAGATGAACGACGGCGTAACACCTTTGCGCGTCACTTTTCCGCTCTGAAGGGATTCGACGTGGCTGAGCTGCCGGCTGCAGGCTGCTGGCCGACCCCCTCACGCATCGCGACCCTGTCGGTGCACACGTCGCCCCTCGAGCAGCCCGGCACGGGCGACGCGGGCGGCATGAACGTGTACATCGTCGAGGTCTCCAAGCGGCTCGCCGAGCGCGGCGTCGAGGTCGAGATCTTCACCCGTGCCACGTCGAGCGAGCTGCCGCCGGTGGTCGAGATGGCGCCGGGCGTGAACGTACGGCACGTCACGGCGGGCCCGTTCCAGGGCCTGTCGAAGGAGGAGCTGCCTTCGCAGCTGTGCGCGTTCACCCATGGGGTGCTACGCGCCGAGGCCGCCCGCCCGCCCGGCCACTACGCCCTGATCCACTCGCACTACTGGATGTCCGGGCAGGTGGGCTGGCTCGCCGGGGAGCGCTGGGGGGTCCCGCACGTACACACCGCGCACACCCTCGCCAAGGTCAAGAACAGGTTCATCGCCGAGGGCGACCGTCCCGAGCCCAAGGCTCGGGTGATCGGCGAGGAGCAGGTCATCGGCGAGGCGCAGCGGCTGGTGGCCAACACCCGGTTCGAGGCGCAGGACCTGGTGGGCCACTACGGTGCGGAGCCGACGCGGGTCTCCGTCGTGCAGCCCGGGGTGGATCTCGACCGGTTCCGGCCACGCTCCACGCGGACGGCCGACCGCCGGCGGCTGGGACTGCCCGAACGCGGCCACGTCATCGCGTTCGTGGGTCGCATCCAGCCGCTCAAGGGTCCGGACGTCATCGTCGCGGCGCTGGCCGAGCTGCGCCGTCGAGACCCCGACCTGGCCCGCGACGTCACGGTCGTCATCTGCGGCGGCCCCAGCGGCACCGGCCTCGACCGTCCGACGTCCCTCATTGACCAGGCCGCCTCCCTCGGCGTCGGCGACGCGGTCCGTTTCCTGCCGCCGCAGACCGGCGACTCGCTGGCGGCGCTGTACCGGGCGGCCGATCTGGTGGCCGTGCCCTCGTACAACGAGTCGTTCGGGCTGGTGGCGCTCGAAGCGCAGGCCTGCGGCACCCCCGTGGTCGCCGCGGCCGTCGGCGGCCTGGTCACTGCGGTGCGCGAAGGGATGAGCGGCACCCTCGTGGACGGGCACGATCCGCAGGACTGGGCCCGGGTGCTGGCCGCGCTGCTGCGCGCGCCGGCCAGGCTCACGCACCTGTCCGCGGGCGCGGTCCGGCATGCGGCCAACTTCTCCTGGGACCGTACGGCCGACGGCCTGTTGCGGGTCTACCGTGAGGCCGTGACCGAGCACCGTGCGCTCATCGCCACCCGCCTCACCGGCTGCCTGGCATGACCGCGGGTGCTTACGGCGAGCTCATCGAGCGGGTCTGCGCTGAACGGGAGCTGCCGTGCGATCCCACGGGCGATCGCGGGTACGCGGTGACCCTGCCCGGCACGCACAAGCTGAAGACGGTGTGCAACCTCATCGTCGGTGAGCATGCGTTGCGCGTCGAGGCGTTCGTGATGCGCCGCCCCGACGAGAACCACGAGCAGTTGTGGGCGTGGCTGCTGCGCCGCAACGCCCGCATGTACGGCGTCGCGTTCTCCATCGACGCCGTCGGCGACGTCTACCTGACCGGCCGGGTGCGCCTGACCGGCCTGGACGAGGACGAGCTGGACCGGCTGCTCGGCGCGGTCGTCACGTACGCGGACGAGTCGTTCGACACGATGCTGGAGATCGGGTTCGGCTCGGCCATCCGGCGCGAGTGGCAGTGGCGCGTCAAGCGCGGGGAGTCGCTGGCGAACCTCCAGGCGTTCGCCCATTTCGCTGCCCCATCGGGCGAAGCTGACCCCGTCGGGTGACATCGGTCGGCTGGTGACCCCGTTCCGCTGAAGTTCGACGACTGTTCGCGCGTCGTGTCTGACCCGATCCGGGCCTCGGACCGTACGATTGTCCGGTGCCCGCTGGCTCGGAAGGATCACGGATGGACGGCCTGGTGGATGGCAAATCAGGCGGTTCTTCCGTGATGTTTGATGCATCTGCGGTCTGCTGTGACGGTTCAGACAGATGGCAGACAGCCAACTGGCTTGTGGCCGGTGACCGGCCGAACTAGCGTGGTCAATGGATGTCGAGTCGTCAGTTCGGGGAACGGGTTTCACCGGCAACGGTGGCCGCGGCTCGACGTCGGGGACGGGTGGCATTAGCCGTTGGGGGACGGCGCGACCCGAGACCGGCGGCATGTGCGGGCGACGCCTATGGGGATGGGGGTCGTCCGCCGCCGCCGGCGCCAAACATCGGCGCCGCCCGGCACTGGGCGGCGCCGCTTTTGTATACCCAGGCTGACGCTCGCGGGGCCAAACGCCTGCGTCGGGCCCTCTCGGTCTGATGACGTGGATGGATCGCCCCGGCGTCCGCTGCCTGTCCGTGTCCGGCGACCTTCTCAGGCGGCGTTTCGGACCTCTGCGCGCGCCACGGCGGAACGCGTGCGGGGCACGATCGCGGCTGAGGCGCGTGTCGTGGCGGCGCGCAGCGCGGCGGCCCGGCGTTCCCGGGCGGGGCCGGAGGCCAACTGCCCGGCGGCCGCCACGAGCCCGACCCCGGCACACGCCAGCCACAGCGCGGTGTTGCCGAGGTGTTCCTGCACGTACCCGCCGACGATCGGCGCCAGGGCGGTCGCTGCGGACCACGACAGCGAGCTGACGCCCTGGTAGCGGCCGCGCAGTTCGGCCGGGGACAGCTCAGCGACCAGCGCCGAGTTGGACGGTGACTGGATCATCTCGCCGAGGGTCCAGATCGCCACTGTGCCCGCGAAGAGCCAGGCCGTGTCGGCGAGCGCGCACAGGCCGAAGCCCGCGCCGATGAGCACGGCCGCGACTGCCAGGATCCGGGACCGCGCGCGGCCCGCGAGCAGGCGGGGCACGAACAGTTGTCCCGCGACGATCATGATGCCGTTGACCGCGACCACCCAGCCGTACGTGGTGGTGCTCAGGCCCTGGGTGGTCATCGTGATCGGCAGGGTCGACATGTGCTGCATGAGCACCAGCACGATGAGCAGGTTGAGGCCGAGGTAACCGAGGAATACCCGGTCGCGGAAGACCACGCCGAGCCCGGCGGGACGGCCGGGCGAGGCGCCGGAGGCGGGCCCACCGGCGGCCGGGTGGGTCAGGCGTCGGCCGTCCGCGCGTTCCGGGCGGCTCTCGGCCAGGAACAGCAGCGTGGTGACGGCGGTGACCGCGGTGGTTCCGGCGTCCACGACGAACAGCAGCAGGTAGTCGGCGTGTGCCGCGAAACCGGCGAGGATCGCGGCGAACGAGTAGCCGAGATTGATGGCCCAGTAGTTGAACGCGAAGGCGCGCAGCCGGTCCTGCGGGCGGACCACGTCGATCATCATGGCCTGGAACGCCGGGCGGGCCGCCTCGGCGAATACGCCGAGCAGGAACGCACCGATCGCGAGCTGCCAGAAGCCCCGGCCGAATCCGAGCGCCAGCATCAGTGCGGCCGCGCCGAACTGGGCGGTGAGCAAAGTGGGCCGGCGGCCCCAGCGGTCCGCGAGGACGCCGCCGGAGACCGTGCCGAGGGCGCCGCCCGCGCCGTACGCGCCGAGGACGAGACCGGCCTGCGTCTGGCTGAAATGCAGCGGCCCGGTCAGGTAGATGGCGAGGTAGACGATGGCGAAGGCGCCCAGTTTGTTGATCAGCGTCCCGGTCCAGAGAAACCAGAACGGCCGCGGCAAACCACCCGCGGCCTGCCGCAGCCAGCCCGGCACACCCCACCCCCGTACACCCGTAAGCACCGATACGCCATCGTTGCCTTACAACCTATCGGCTGGGCCTGATCTTGCGCAGCGGAGTTTCCACGTGGTGGTCGCCACTGCGGGTCCGCGTACGGTCGCAACCGAGCTGCGGCAGGATGACCTCATGACTGTGGGGACCCTGGTGCTGCTGCGGCACGGCGAAAGCGAATGGAACGCCAAGAACCTCTTCACCGGCTGGGTCGACGTCGACCTGAACGTCAAGGGTGAGACCGAGGCGCGCCGCGGTGGTGAACTGCTCAAGGAGCACGGGCTACTGCCCGACGTGGTGCACACCAGCGTGCTGCGCCGCGCGATCCGGACCAGCGAGATCGCGCTGCACGCCGCCGACCGGCACTGGATTCCGGTGCGCCGCTCGTGGCGGCTCAACGAGCGCCACTACGGCGCGCTGCAGGGCAAGAACAAGAAGGAGACCCTGGAGGCGTACGGCGAGGAGCAGTTCATGCTCTGGCGCCGCTCGTACGACGTGCCGCCGCCCGCGATCGCGGACGACGACGAGTGGTCGCAGGTCGCCGACCCGCGTTACGCGGTGCTGCCGGACGAGCTGAAGCCGCGTACGGAATGCCTCAAGGACGTGCTGGAGCGCGCCCTGCCGTACTGGTACGACCAGATCGTGCCGGATCTGCGCACCGGGCGCACGGTCCTGGTGGCCGCGCACGGCAACTCGCTGCGGGCGCTGGTCAAGCACCTCGACGGGATCTCCGACGAGGCCATCGCGAAGCTGAACATCCCGACCGGCATCCCGCTGCGCTACGACCTCGATGCGGAGCTCAAGCCGGTCAAGGCGGGCGGCGAGTACCTCGACCCGGAGGCGGCCAAGGAAGCCGCCGCGGCGGTCGCCAACCAGGGGCGCTGATCGGCGCACCGGACCGGGGCGCCCCTCCGACGCCCCGGCCCGGTGCGGGCGCCGCAACTGCGGACGCCCGTGACCGGCGCAGCTCGGGACCAGCGGCGCCGGACCAGCGTGGTCTCAGCCGGGCCTTTTGTGGGGACCGGGGACGCTCAGTCGCCGATCGGCTCGCCCGTGGCGAGCTCGCCGGTGACCAGGTAGACGACGTGCTCGCCGATGTTCACCGCGTGGTCGGCGTACCGCTCGTAGAACCGGCCGAGCAGGGCGCCGTCGATGGCGGTCTCGGCGCCGTACGGCCAGTCCTCGGCCAGCAGCACCGCGAACAGGTCCCGCTCCAGGTCGTCGATCGCGTCGTCGTCCTTCTCCAGTCCCGCCGCGATCGCGGCGTCCGGCTCGGCGAGCAGGCCGGTGATCTTCTCGGCCATGCGGCCGGCGACGTCGGCCATCTGCCAGAACACCGGACGCAGCTCGGCGGGCACGGCGGGGGACGGGTGGCGACGGCGCGCGGTCTTGGCGACGTGCTCCGCGAGGTCTCCCATCCGCTCCAGGTCGGCGGAGATGTGCAGGGCGGTGATGACCGTACGCAGGTCGGACGCGACCGGCGCCTGCCGGGCGATGGTGTCGGACACCTTCGCCTCGATCTGGCGGTAGAGGTCGTCCACCTCCTGGTCACGGCCGATGACCGCCTCGGCGGCCTCGCGGTCGGCGGCCAGCAGGGCGGTGGTCGCCTTGCTGAGGGCGGCACGGACCGCCTCCGACATGGTGACCAGCAGCCGATTGACCTCCAAGAGATCGGCGTGAAACTCTGCGCGCATCTTCTCGTCCCGGATCTCGGGGCCGTCGCTGTCGACGGGCGGCGGCCTTGGTGAGCTCACGCTAGGTGGGTGGGGCGGCGGTTACGTGAACAGCGGTGAACGAAGCCGGGCCGGGCGATGAACATTAACCGACGGCCGCCGGATTTGTCCGAATTATCGGGTGGCCCAGGTAAACAATGACCCTACGATCGCTGCGTGGACTGGGTGTACCGCGTCGGCCTCCTTCTCGCTGCCCTCGCCGTCGGCGTGGCGGCGGGACTGCTGCTCGCCCGCAGCCGCCGGTCCGCCCGGGCGACCGCCGGGACAGGCGGCGCGGACGAGCCCCGAGGAGGACGTGCCGTCGACATGGACGAAGGGCAGACGCAGGCAAAGCAGGGCTTCAAGGGGCTGGGCCGGCGCAGCCTGGACTCGTTGCGGGTCGGCGTCGTGGTGCTCGACGCGAATGACGAGCCCGTACTGGTCAACCCGGCGGCCCGGGCCATGGGCCTGCTGCGCTCCGGCGGCGCCCCCGGAACGATCGCCGCCCACCCCATCCTGCGTACGCTGGCCAGTCAGGTCCGGCGCACCGGAGTGCGCCGCGAGGTCGAGCTCGACCTGCCGCGAGGTCGCGCGGGCGGCGCGTCGGCGCCGCTCGGCCTGCACCTGCGCGCCGTGGCCCTGAACGCCACCCATGTGGCGGTCGAGGCCGCGGACGTGACCGAGTCGCACCGGCTCGCCCGGGTCCGGCGCGACTTCGTGGCCAACGTCAGCCATGAGCTCAAGACCCCGATCGGGGCGCTGCAGTTGCTCGCCGAGGCGCTGCTGGACGCCACCGAACTACCCGAACCGGCGCCCGAGGCGCAGAGCGAGGACCTGCTCGCTGCCCGGCGCTTCGCGGAACGTATCCACCACGAGTCCGCCCGGATGGGCCGGCTCGTCAACGAGCTGCTCGAACTCACCCGGCTGCAGGGTGCCGAGCCGCTGCCCACCCCGGAGCCGGTGGCCCTGGACTGGGTGATCGCCGAGGTGATCGACCGGACCCGAACCACGGCGTCGGCCAAGGGCATCGACGTCGAGTACACCGGGCCCAAGGGCGCCACGGTGTACGGCAGCGACAGCCAGATCGCCACCGCGGTGACCAACCTGGTCGAGAACGCCATCGCGTACTCGGGGGAGGACACCAAGGTGTCGCTGGCGGTGCGGCCGAGCGACGACTGGATCGAGATCGACGTCGCCGACGAGGGGATCGGCATCGCCCCGCACGATCTGGACCGGGTTTTCGAACGGTTCTACCGTGCCGACCAGGCCCGCTCCCGGGCCACCGGTGGCACCGGCCTCGGCCTGGCCATCGTCAAGCACATCGCCACCAACCACGGTGGCCGCGTCGGCGTCTCCAGCACTCTCGGAGGCGGCTCGACGTTCACCTTGCGCCTACCTGCGCGACCCCCGGAAGCCCCCCAGCCGCTACCCGCGGCGATTGAGATCGAGTCCGGTGCGACGGGCCACTGACCCCGCCACCGACGACGGAAGGAACCGCTTTGGCCCGCGTGCTCGTGGTCGAGGACGAGGAGTCGTTCTCCGACGCCCTGTCGTACATGCTGCGCAAGGAAGGCTTCGAGGTGTCGGTCGCACCGACCGGGACCTCGGCGCTGACGCAGTTCGACCGGACCGGGGCCGACATCGTGCTGCTCGACCTGATGCTGCCCGAGATGTCCGGCACCGAGGTGTGCCGGCAACTGCGGCAGCGCTCCGCCGTACCGATCATCATGGTCACCGCGCGGGACAGTGAGATCGACAAGGTGGTCGGCCTGGAGATCGGGGCCGACGACTACGTCACCAAGCCGTACTCGCCGCGTGAGCTCGTCGCCCGGATCCGGGCCGTGCTGCGCCGCCACGGCAGCGACGCCGCCGAGGTCACCGCGCCGACGCTGGCGGCCGGTCCGGTGCGGATGGACGTCGAACGCCACGTGGTCACGGTCGCCGGCTCCTCGGTGCAGTTGCCGCTGAAGGAGTTCGAGCTGCTGGAGCTGCTGTTGCGCAACGCCGGCCGGGTGCTGACCCGCGGCCAGCTCATCGACCGGGTGTGGGGCGCCGACTACGTGGGCGACACCAAGACCCTGGACGTGCACGTGAAGCGGCTGCGGTCCAAGGTGGAGCCCGAGCCCAGCGCGCCGCGGTACATCGTCACCGTGCGCGGCCTGGGCTACAAGTTCGAGCCCTGATCAGCCGCGCTTGCGCGGGTTCGCGGCGGCTGTGGTCGCCGGGTGCACCGCCACCAGGCCGGTCTTGAGGCGGGCTTCGCACAGCTCGGCCAGTTTCGCGTACGCCTCGTCGCCGACCAGCGCCGCCAGCTCGGCCGCGTAGCTGCGGAACATCGGCTCCGTCCCGACATGCGCGTCCGGCGACGAGGTGCACCACCAGTCGAGATCGTGGCCGCCCGGCCCCCAGCCGCGCCGGTCGAACTCGGTCAGGGTGCTCTGCAGCACCTTGGTGCCGTCGGGCCGCTTGATCCAGTCCTGCTCGCGGCGGACCGGCAGCTGCCAGCACACATCGGGTTTGTAGGTCAGCGGGTGCTCGCCGTCGCGCAGCGCCTGGGCGTGCAACGCGCATCCGCCGCCGCCGGGGAAGTCCGGGTCGTTGAGGAAGACGCACGGTCCGTCGTCGGGCTGCGTGGCGGTCCGGCGGGCCGGTTTCGTCCCGTCGACCGTGTCCATCTCGGTGTAGTTCTTGAAGCCGCGCCGGTAGTGCTGCCAGGTCTCCGGGGTGAGCTTGGCGGCCGCGGTCTTGACCCGGTGCTCGTCGTCGGCGTCGGTGAAGAACGCGCCGTGCGAGCAGCAGCCCTCCTGCTCGCGGCCGGCGATGATGCCGTGGCAGGCGGAGCCGAAGACGCACGTCCAGCGCGACAACAGCCAGGTCAGGTCGGCGCGGACGACGTGCTGCTCGTCGGCGGGGTCGACGAACTCGATCCACTCGCGAGGGAAGTCGAGGTCGACTTCGCGGTCGCGGGCGGCATCCGAGTCCAGCGTGATGCGAACGGGGGTCTTTCGGCTCACCCACGTCAGCGTACGCGGGGGTGAATCCGCGTGCGGGATGTGGCCCTGTTTGACAGGATATGTCCTGATCTTGCTCGGAGGGGCCGCGCGCCGCGGGTCTACCCTGGTCCCGTGGCCTTCCGCGTCCCCGTGCTCCTGTCCAGCTCCTCGGTGTTCCCCGAACCCACCGCGGCCGCCTTCGAGATGGCGGCGACCGTCGGATACGACGGTCTCGAGGTCATGGTCTGGACCGACGCCGTCAGCCAGGACGCCGGCGCCCTGCAGGGCCTGGCCGATCACTACGGCGTCCCGGTGCTGTCGGTCCACGCGCCCTGCCTGCTGGTCACCCAGCGGGTGTGGAGCCCCGACCCGTGGGAGCGGCTGAGCCGGGCCGCCCAGCTCGCCGAGACCCTCGGTGCCCCGACCGTCGTGGTGCACCCGCCGTTCACGTGGCAGCGCGACTATGCCCGCAACTTCGTCGCGGGCCTGGCGAAGGTCCAGGCCCGGCACCCGGACACGACCTTCGCGATCGAGAACATGTACCCCGTGCGGATGGCCGGGCGGACCTTCGTGCCGTACGTGCCGGGCTGGGACCCGACCGAGACCGGGTACGACGCGTACACGCTCGACCTGTCGCACTGCGCGGCCGCCCGCGGCGACGCGATGGAGATGGCCGACCGGATGGGCGGGAACCTCAAACACGTGCACCTGGGCGACGGCACCGGCGAGGGGCGCGACGAGCACCTCGTACCCGGACGTGGCGCCCAGCCGTGCGCGGAGCTGCTGCGGTCCCTGGGGCCGCGCGGCTTCCGTGGCTCGGTGGCCCTGGAGGTCTCCACCCGCAAGGTGACCAGCCGCGCCGTCCGGGAGGCGGACCTGCGCGAATCTCTGGAATTCGCCCGCCGGCACCTGGCCGCCGCCGACTCCCCGGCCCCGCTGCCGAGCTGACCCCGGCCGGGGCGGGTCGTCAGGCCGGGGACAGTGTGGTGGTGGCGGCGCGCTTGCGCGCGCGATGGGCGGCCACGTGCGAGCGGGTGGCGCAGCGCTCCGAGCAGAAGCGGCGGCAGTTGTTCGACGACGTGTCGAGGTAGACGTTGCCGCAGCGCTCGTCGGCGCAGATGCCGAAGCGGGCGCTGCCGTACTCGCACAGCCACACCGACAAGCCCCACACCGCGCCGGCCAGGAACTCTGCGCTGACCGAGGCGCCGCGGCTGGTGACGTGCATGTGCCAGTCGTGTGCGTCGTGCCCGGAGATGCGCGGCTGCACCGGGAACGCCTCCAGCAGCGCGTTCAGCTCCGTGACCGCATCGGCGTCGCGGCCGGAGGTGCCGTACTCGAAGACGTCGCGCAGGCGGCGCTGCGCGCGCCGGAAGACCGGCAGGTCCTTCTCCACGACCTCGTCGCGCATCCACTCCTGGTCGTCCGCGAACAGGGCGCGCAGCCCGTCGAAGTCGTCCAGGCCCGCGTTGACGAGATCCACGGCGGTGCGCGCGTACGCGTCGAAGTTCACCCGCCAACCGTAGCCAATGGGCGCCCACTGCCGCCGCGTCCGAATGGGCACCACCGGGCGTGCCCACGGCGGGGACCGTTGGCCGCAGGCTCCGCCGAGGTGGGCGATACGCTCGGCCCATGCTCCGTTCCGTCATCCTCGCCGCCGCCGGCTCCAGCCGGATGGAGCGGTTCGTCGCCAACGCCCCTGTCAGTAAGAACATCGTCCACCGGTTCGTCGCAGGCGAGGGCGTCGAGGACGCCCTGCGGGTGAGCCGGGAGCTGGCCGACGACGGCCTTTCGGTCAGCCTTGATCACCTCGGTGAGGACACGCTCACCGCCGAGCAGGCCGTCGCGACCCGCGACGAGTACCTGGCGCTGCTGGGCCGGCTGAAGGAGACGGGCCTGACCCCGACGACCGAGGTCAGCGTGAAGCTTTCCGCGCTCGGGCAGAAGGTCGACGACCGTACGGCGTACGAGCACGCGCGAGCGATCTGCGCCGCGGCGGCCGAGGCGGGCACCACCGTGACCCTGGACATGGAGGACCACACCACCACGGATTCGACGCTGGAGATCCTGGCCGAGCTGCGCAAGGACTACCCGACCACCGGCGCGGTGCTGCAGGCGTACCTGCGGCGCACCGAGGGGGACTGCCGGGAGCTCGCGGCGAGCGGTTCGCGGGTGCGGCTGTGCAAGGGCGCATACGCGGAGCCGGAGTCGGTGGCGTTCCAGTCGGCGCTGGACGTGGACAAGTCGTACGTGCGCTGCCTCAACATCCTGATGGCGGGCGAGGGTTACCCGATGATCGCGACGCACGATCCGCGGCTGATCGCGATCACCGAAGACCGGGCCCGCTGGTTCGACCGGGACCCGTCCGAGTTCGAGATCCAGATGCTGTTCGGTGTGCGTCCGCAGGAGCAGACCCGGCTGGCCGCCGCGGGTTACACCGTGCGCGTCTACGTGCCGTACGGGGATCAGTGGTACCCGTACCTGATGCGCCGGCTGGCCGAGCGCCCGGCGAACCTGGCGTTCCTCGGCCGCGCGCTGACCTCGCGCAAGTAGCGTCTGTCGGCGATCGGCGCGGAAATAGCCATTTCGGGGGAAACCCCACCGATCCGCGGCGAGTCGCCTTGACTTTTTGGTGGCGTTTTCACGGAACGCATCGCCCTGGTCACAGCCGTCTCGATACCGTACTGAAGACACGCACGTTGGCCCCAAGCCTGCGAAGGGATCGGTGCGAGGAGATGACGGGACCAGCCCAGTCCGAGGAACGTCTCTCGGAGGTGCGCTTCCTGACCGTGGCCGAGGTGGCCGCGCTCATGCGGGTCTCCAAGATGACCGTCTATCGCCTGGTCCATGGCGGCGACCTGACCGCCGTACGGGTCGGTCGCTCGTTCCGCGTGCCGGAACATGCAGTTCATGAGTATCTGCGCGGGGCGTTCAGCCAGAGTGCCTGACGGCGTGGCGGGGGCCCTGTTGGTCCGGGGGAGGTCGGGCCGCTACGCTGAAGCGGCTGGTTCCCAGGTCTTCGTGCGCGCCAGTGGCGTTGGTGGTCGCCACCACCGCCTCGTGCCGGGCCTGGGCCGCGGTCCAGTTCGGAGACCGGACGCGCCGTAATGCGCGGTCCGCTCCGACCCCTACATGGTTTCGAGAGGCTTGTCGTATGGGCTCCGTGGTCAAGAAGCGCCGCAAGCGTATGGCGAAGAAGAAGCACCGTAAGCTGCTGCGCAAGACCCGCGTCCAGCGTCGTCGTCTCGGCAAGTGACCCCCGGCCGGGCCACTGGCCCGGCCGCGTCACCCACGCAACCGCCGCCGACCCCCGAAGGGCATACGTGGTGACGTCTTCCGCCCCGGCTGCGCCGCGGGTCGTCGTGGTCACCGGGGTCAGCCGCCTACTCGGCGCTCGCGTGGCGTCACAGCTCGCCGCCGACCCGCGAGTCGAACGCGTCATCGGCCTGGATCCGCACGAACCACCGCCGCCCCTCGCGGGCCTGCTGGAGGACGTCGAGCTGATCCAGGCCGACGCGCGGGCCGCCACGGGCGCGCTCGCCGAACTCGGCGCGGAGGCACTCGTCCACGTCGCCATCACCGGTGCCCCCGACCCCCAGCACGGCGGTCGCGCGGCGATGAAAGAACAGAACGTCATCGGCACGATGCAGTTGCTCGCCGCCGCCCAGGGCGCGGCGCGGCTGCGCAAGCTCGTGGTCCGCTCGTCCACCGCCGCGTACGGCGCGTCGTTCCGCGACCCGGCCGTGTTCACCGAGGACACCGAACCCCGGGCGGTGCCGCGCGGCTCCTTCGCCCGCGACATCCTCGACATCGAGGGGTACGTGCGCGGCTTCCGCCGCCGCCGTCCCGACGTCACCGCCACGGTGCTGCGGTTCGCTCCGTTCATCAGCTCGACCGCCGAGACCAGCCTCACCCGGTACTTCGCCCAGCCGGTGGTGCCCACGGTGCTGGGCCGCGACGCCCGGCTGCAGTTCGTGCACGTGGACGACGCACTGGAGGTCCTGCACCGCGCGGTCATCGAGGACCATCCCGGCACGTTCAACGTGGCGGGCGCCGGGGTGCTGGCGCTGTCCCAGGCGGTGCGCCGGGCCGGGCGCATCTCGGTGCCGCTGCCCGAGTCCACGCTCTCCTCGCTGAGCGGGGCGGCGCGCGCGGCCGGCATCGGCCAGATCGGGCTGGACCAGATCGACCTGTTCGTGCACGGCCGCGTGGTGGACACCGCCCGGCTGGAGCGCGAGTTCGGCTTCACGCCCCGCACCACCGCGGCCGCGTTCGACGACTTCATCCACGGCCACACGGGCGGTTCCTCGCTGACCGCGGACCGGATCGTCGCGGCCGAGCAGGCCATCCTCGACGGGATCCGCCGGGTGCGCGCGGCCGCGTCGGGCACCGGCCGCCCGGCAGCGCTCGACGCCGTGGCGGGTGACCAGTCATGACCCTCGACGCGGTGCACCCCGGCGACGACGCGCCCCGGGACGTGGCCGATGTGTGGGATCGGCGGGTCGCGAGCGGCCTGGCGTTCCTGCGCCGCCGGCTCACCGGGGCGTACGAGGTGGACGACTTCGGCTTCGACCCCGAGCTGACCGACACGCTGTTCTACCCGATGCTGCGGCTGCTGTACCGGGACTGGTTCCGTACCGAGGTCTTCGGCATCGAGAACGTCCCCGACGACGGCGGCGGGCTCGTGGTCGGCAACCACTCCGGGACGATCGCGCTGGACGCGCTGATGCTGTCCGTGGCGCTGCGCGACGGCACCCCGGCCGGCCGGCACCTGCGGCTGCTCGGCGCGGACCTGGTGTTCAGCGTCCCGTTGATGTCCGAGCTGGCCCGCAAGGCCGGCGCGACCGTGGCCTGCAATCCGGACGCCGAGCGGCTGATGCGCACCGGTGAACTGGTCGGTGTCTTCCCCGAGGGGTTCAAGGGGATCGGCAAGCGCTACTCGGAGCGGTACAAGCTGCAGCGCTTCGGCCGGGGCGGCTTCGTGTCGGCGGCGCTGCGTACGGGCACGCCGATCGTTCCGGTGGCGATCGTCGGGGCCGAGGAGATCTACCCCATCCTGGCCGACTTCAAGCCGCTGGCCCGGCTGCTCGGGATTCCGTACTTTCCGGTCACGCCGACGTTCCCGTGGCTGGGCCCGCTGGGGCTGGTGCCGCTGCCGAGCAAGTGGCTGATCCAGTTCTGCCCGCCGATCCCGACCGCGCACCTGCGCGACTCCGCGGACGACCCGATGGTGGTCTACAACCTCGCGGACCAGGTGCGCGAGACGATCCAGGCCAGCCTGTACGCGCTGCTGGAGAAGCGGCCGGACCCCTTCGGCCTGTAGCCGAAGGGGTCCGCTTCACGTACTGCTCCGGTTCAGCTTTCGTCGCCGAACACCCCGCCCAGGAGCCCCCCGAGCAGGCCCTTGTGGCTTCCGTTGCCGGACTGCGAGTCGGCGGACGACGCGGGGGAGGCGGTCGGTTCCGGGCCGTCGTCGGGCGCGGCGGTACCGGGCGGGACCGTGTCCGCCGCGGGCTTGTCGCCGTCCGCGGCGGTGGTGGTGCTGTGTTCCGGCTTCGCCTTGGTGGTGTTTTTGCCGGCCGCGCCCTGTTTGCCGGGCTTCCCCGTGCCGGACTGCTCTCGTTCGGACGTGGTGTCCGCGCCGGCCGGGCAGTCGCGCAGCTTCGGGCCCAGCTCGTCCGTACCGGCCGGGGTGGGGTTGTCGCAGGCCAGGGCGTCCTTCAGGCCATCGGCCCGGCGCAGCACGTCCTCCAGCAACTGCAGAGAGGTGACCACCCGCGCCCGGTCGAGGGGGCTGAGCCCGTCCAGGACCGGGGTGAGGGTGTGCTGCTGGCCCACGACGAAGGACTCGATCGTGGTGAGCGGGGCGACGTCGTGCCGGGTGACGGCCGCCGAGGTGAGCAGCCGCACGCCGGTACGGGTGTCCGCGTCCATGTCGTTGAGGACCTGGCCGAAGCTCCCGCCCGTACCCATACCGGCCGCTTCGAGGAGCCGGTTGCGGGCGAAGTCCAGGGACAACTGGCCGCGGGTCAGGTCGGAACCGGCCATGGCGAGCTGGGCTCGTTCGGTGGAGCGCTTGACGCCGTACAGGGCGTCGCCGGGGGCGGCGTTCTCGCTGGCTGCGGAGATGCCGGAGACCGCCATGGCGCCCGCGGCGACCCCGATGACAATGGCGCCGCGTGCCCGGAAGCGCCGGACCACCCCGCCCCGCAGGCCGCCGCCGTGGTCCAGCCCGCCGACGGGCAGCGGATCCGCCTCGACGGCCGAGGCGGAACGGCCGATCCCGTCGCGTTCCGCGGTGGCGACCAGCATGGCGCGCAGGCCGACCCGGAAATCGGCGTCGACCCGGACGCCGGGCCGGACCGCGGAAAGGCTGTGGCCGATGGCGACCAGCTCGGCGAGCTGCTCGTCCGCCTGGGCACGGGCGTGGTGCCGACGCCCGCCGATCGTCTCGTCGAGCAGCTCTGCGAAGCGCTCGGCACTGCGGCGGTCGAGGAAATCGAAGTTCACCACGGGCACCTCCCTTCGCTCGTGATTGTGTCGTCGGCTCCGTTGCCGGCAGTCGCGACGTCGGCGGAGGACTTGCCGTCCTGCGCGGGTCGCACCCGGTCAAACGCTCGACGGGCGCGTACGGTTACGGGTCGGGGACTGCCAGGAGGTGGGGTGGAGATCGACATCGGGGAAAATGTCGTCACCACTGGAACCCTTCGGGCAGCAGCCGGGCGAGCGCCCGGACGGCCCGGTACTGCAGGGCCTTGATGGCGCCCTCGTTCTTGCCCATGGTCTGTGCGGTCTCGGCCACGCTGAAGCCCTGCAGGAAGCGCAGCACGATGCACTCCTGCTGTTCCGGGTTGAGCTGTTTGACCGCGGTGAGCAACGCGACGTTGGTGATGTGGTCGACGACCGCCGCCTCCGGGCTGCCCTCGGGGCCCCGGTCCTCGCGGTCGGCGTCGAGCACGTCGCCGGTGGTCACCTCCAGGCGGTACCGGCCGGACTTGAAGTGGTCCGCGACCAGGTTGCGGGCGATCGTGACCAGCCACGCGCCGAGGTCGCGGCCCTGCCAGGTGAAACTGCCGATGCGTTTGAGCGCGCGCAGGAACGTGTCCGAGGTGAGGTCCTCGGCGAGCTGGCGGTTGCCCACCCGGAAGTAGACGAACCGGAACACCGTGTCGACGTACCGGTCGTAGATCAGGCCGAACGCCTCGGCCTCGCCCGCCTGGGCCCGCTCGACCAGCGCCCACACCTCGGCGGCGGCGTCCGTGGGGTCGGGGCGCGCCGGGTATCGGGGCGGCTCGGTTTCGGTCGGGGGGCCCGTGGTGCTCTGCGTGGGCACGACCACGCCGGTGTCACCGTCGGCCGCCGGGATCTCGCCGGGGCGCTGTCCCGGGCCGGGCTGGGCGGGCATCGCGGGCCGGCCCGGTGCGGTCACCCGGCCCGCGACCGGCGTGACGTTGCCGGAGGGCGGCAGGTGCTGGCCGGGCGACTGGTTGAGGTGCGGCCGGTTGGGTGCCCGCCTGGTGCCGTCCCCGCGGATCGCGTGCGCGATCATCCCGTCCACGCTGCGCCGCAGGGCGGTCAGACCCTCGGTGAGCGCGAGGCGTGCGGCGAACACGTCGCGGCGGTACGGGTCGCCGGCGTACACATGGCTCACTGCGCCTCCTTGTCCCGGCAGTCGGTCAAATCACAGCAAAAGGGGTGGGGCTTCCCAGCAACGTGCCGGGCCGGCCTCACCCACGGGTGTGGAATCCGTTACACGAGTGGGAAGTGTTACGGACCTTGAACACTCCGAGTCGCACACCGTGTGCGCTGGGCGAGATTAGCCCGAAGTGGCACACACGGGACGTCAGGAACTTTGTGTCATCATGTCGGGCACGCTTGTCGCGGGTGACGGACACCGCGTGCGTGGCACCCGTTCGGGTGGCCGATGTGCCAGACTCGGGCCTCGTGCAGGACGTTGCCCCCGACCCCGTACGCGCGGCCGCCGCGCGTCGCCCCGACGCCACCGCCCTGATCGCGGGCGAGACCGTGCTGAGCTGGCAGGACCTCGACGCCCGCGTCGACGAGGCGGCCCGCCGTCTGTGGGCGCTGTGCCCGCAGGCCGGCGCCCGGGTCGCCCTGATCCTGGGCAACACGCTCGACTGCGTGGTCGCGTTCCACGGCGTGCTGCGCGCGGGCCTGGTCGCGGTGCCGCTCAACCCGGGCTACACCGACGACGAGCTGTCCTACGCGCTCGGGGACGCCGGTGCGGCCGTGGTGGTCGCCGAGGATGCGGTGCGGGCCCGCCTGCGTCCGGGGCAGGCGGTGGTCGTACCCGCGGAATTGCCCGTCGCCGACGAGCCCGGCACCGCCCCCGCCGCGCCGCGGGCCGACCAGGTCGCGGTCCTGCTCTACACCTCCGGCACGAGCGGGCGGCCGAAGGGCGCCATGCTCAGCCATGCGGCGCTGGCCGCCAACCACGACCAGCTCGACAGCATCGACCCACCCGTCGTCGGCCCGGACGACGTCGTGCTGCTGGCGGTGCCGCTGTTCCATGCGTACGGGCTGAACACCGGCCTGGGCACGGTCGCGCACCACGGCGCCTGCGGCGTGCTGGTCGACAAGTTCGACCCCGCCGGGTCGCTGGCCACAGCCGCCCGGCACGGCGTCACCGTCACCCTGGGCGTGCCTTCCATGTACGCGGCCTGGTCCCGTCGCCCCGAGGCGGCGCAGGCCCTGGCCGGGCTGCGCACCGCGGTCTGCGGCGCCGCCCCGCTCGACCCGGCCGACGCGACCCGCTTCGAGGAGGCCACCGGCACCCGGATCATCGTCGGGTACGGGCTGACCGAGACCGCCCCGGTGCTCACCACCACGGCGGTCGGCACCCGGCACAAGACCGGCTCGATCGGGCGCCCGCTGCCCGGGGTGTCGCTGCTGCTGCGCGCCGCGGACGGCACTGTGCTGTGGCGCGACGGCACCGCATCGCCCGACGAGGACCTGGCCGAACTGGATCTCGCGGTCGCGGACTCCGACGGCACCGACCCCGGCGAGATCGTGGTGCGCGGGCCCAACCTGTTCTCCGGGTACTGGCCCGACGGGCACGGCGGGCCGGACGCGGACGGCTGGTGGGGCACGGGCGACGTCGCGTACGCCGACGGCGACGGCGACCTCGTTCTGGTCGACCGGATCGGCGAGCTGATCCTGGTGAACGGCTTCAACGTCTACCCCGCGGAGATCGAACGGGTGCTCGCCGAGCATCCCGGGGTGGCCGAGGCCGCGGTCATCGCGGCACCGGACCCGGAGACCGGCCAGGCGCCGCACGCGTTCGTGGTGCCCGCCACCGAACTGCCGCCCACCCCCGCGGAGCTGACCGAGCACTGCGCGCGGTGGCTGGCCCGCTTCAAGCTGCCGAAGGCGATCGACATCGTCGCCGAGCTGCCGCACTCCCCGATCGGCAAAGTCCGCAAGAGTGCCCTCTCATGAGTCGGATGACGTTGATCAGCCGGGACGGCTGCCACCTGTGCGAGGACGCCGAGAAGGTGCTCGACCGCATCGCGGCGGAGACCGGGGAGCAGTGGACCCGGGTCGACGTGGACGGCTCGATCGAGCTGGAACGCGACTACGGCGACCGTGTCCCGGTGCTGCTGCTGGACGGCCGCGAGCACGGCTACTGGCGCATCGAGGAGGCCCGGCTGCGCCGCGATCTGGCCCGTCCGCCGGGGACGCCACCGCTGTGAATATCTCGGAAGCGGTTGTCGGTACCGGCCGCTAAGGTCGTCGGGTGGCGCGCAAACACCTGGTCTGGGACTGGAACGGCACCCTGCTCGACGACCTGCACCTCGTGGTCAGTTCGACGAATCACGCGTTCGCGGCGATGGGTGGTCGCAGCGTCGGCACCGACGAGCACCGGCGCCGGTTCCGCCGCCCGGTTGCCGAGTTCTACGCCGAGATCCTGGAACGGGCGGTCGACGCCGAGGAGTTCGGCCGGCTCGACCGGATCTTCCACGAGGCGTACCGGCTGGGGCTGACCACCGCGTCGCTGGCTGCGGACGCGCAGGCCGCGTTGACCGCCTGGCCCGGCACCCAGTCGCTGCTGTCCATGTGGTTCCACGAGGAGCTGGTTCCCGCGATCGAGACGTACGGGCTGGCCGGGGTGTTCACCCGGGTCGACGGGCTGCGTACCGAGGTGGGCGGTGACCTGAAGGCGCGCCATCTCGCCAACCACCTCGCCGAGCTGGGGGTCTCCGGCTCCGACGTGGTGCTGATCGGCGACTCTCTGGACGACGCGAGCGCCGCGGAGTCCGTGGGCGGCGCCGCGGTGCTGTACACGGGTGGCTTCACCGACCCGGCCCGGCTGCGGGCCTCCGGCCTGCCGGTGGCCGACACGCTGGTGGACGCGGTCACCCTCGCCCAGGAGCTGTGACACCGGCCGTCCAAGTGGCCGATCGGCCCGGCTGGGGGCCATACTCGTACGCGTCGGCGCCTGCTAGCACGCCGGCCCGACCTTTGTCCAGTTCTCCTATCAAGATCGCGATTTGTGCACGCCTTCACAAGCGCCTACTGTGTGAGTCCGGCGGGCCCCGGTACCACAGCCGCGTCCGGCAGGTCTTCAGGGGTTCGCCGCAGGTTCGCCACCTCGTCGGCACGGAGTCAGATGAGCCAGCAGCGGCACGGAAGCACACCCGGCAACGCCGGCGCCGTCCCCGCCTTCCCGGATCTGCCGGAGGCGACGATCGCGCGGCTCCCGGAGTATCTTCGCGCGCTGCACCACCTGGCCGAGTCGGGCGCGGACACGATCTCCAGCGAGGGCCTCGCCGCCGCTGCGGGGGTCAACTCGGCGAAACTGCGCAAGGACCTCTCCCACCTCGGCTCGTACGGCACCCGCGGCGTCGGCTACGACATCGCGCTGCTGGTCGACCAGATCGAGTACATCCTCGGCCTGGATCAGCGCCGCGCGGTCTGCCTCGTCGGCGTCGGTAACCTCGGGCACGCCCTCGCCGGGTATGCGGGCTTCGCCAGCCGCGGGTTCCGCATCGTCGCGCTCTTCGACGCCGATCCCGCCCGCGTCGGCGAGCAGATCAACGGCCTCACCGTCCGGCACTTCGACGACCTGCCCCGCGTGGCCGCCGCCGAGGCACTCGCGATCGGCGTCATCGCCACCCCGGCCGGCTCCGCCCAGGCGGTTGCGGACGGCCTGGTCGCCGCCGGGGTGACGAGCATCCTGAACTTTGCTCCCTGTGTGCTGTCGGTGCCGCCGGGGGTCGACGTCCGCAAGGTCGACCTCGCCATCGAGCTCCAGATCCTCTCTTTCCACGAGCACCGCAAGGCCTCGCTCACCGCCCTGCCGGGTGGGCGCGAGAACGCCGGCGGGCAGGAGGCGGTCGGGTCGTGAACCTCCTCAGCGTCGGTGCGTCCTACCGCACCGCGGGCGTAGGCACGCTCGAACAGCTGACCATTGCCGAGTCGGACATCCCCGCGGTGTTGCAGCGCCTGGTCGCCCAGCCGTACATCGGCGAGGCCGTCGTGCTGTCCACCTGCAACCGGGTCGAGGTGTACGCCGCGGTCACCGGTTTCCACGGCGGGCTCAGCGACGTCTGCAACGTTCTCGCCGAACAGTCCGGCCTCGCCGCGGGTGACCTCGCCGGGCACCTGTACGTGCACTACGACGAGGCCGCCGTCCAGCACTCGTTCCAGGTCTCGTCCGGGCTCGACTCCATGGTGGTCGGTGAGGCGCAGATCCTCGGGCAGCTCCGCGACGCGTACCACGCGGCGACCGAGGCGGACACGGCCGGACGCCTGCTGCACGAGCTCATGCAGCAGGCGCTGCGGGTCGGCAAGCGGGCGCACGCCGAGACCGGCATCGACCGCGCCGGCCAGAGTGTCGTCACGGCCGCCCTCGACCTGGCCCGCGACCACTTCCCGGGCGGCATCGAGGGCCGCACCGCGCTGATCGTCGGCGCCGGGGCCATGGGCGCGCTGTCGCTGGCCACGCTCACCCGCGCCGGCGTCGGCCCGCTGCGGATCACCAACCGCAGCGCCCAGCGGGCCGACCGGCTCGCCGAGGCGTACGGCGCCACCGGAGTCCCGTACGCGGATCTCGACGCCGCCCTCGCGGACGTGGACATCGTGGTGACCGCGACCGCCGCGCCCGAGCCGGTGCTGACCCGCGAGCGGCTCGCCGCGGTCCTGGCCCGCCGCACCGATGCCGCCCAGCCGCTGGTCGTGCTCGACCTGGCCGTGCCGCGCGACGTCGCCGCGGACGCCGCCGAGCTGACCGGCGTCGTCGTCATCGACATCGACGGCCTCGCCAGCAGCCGCCGCACCCCACCCGCGGCAGCCGAGACCGCCGCCGTGGAGCAGATCGTCGCCGCCGAGGTCGAGCACTTCCTCGGCTGGCTGCGCGGTGCCGACATCGCGCCGACCGTCGCCGCGCTGCGCACCCGCGCCGACGAGGTGGTCGCGGGCGAACTGGCCAAGCTGACCGCCCGCCGCCCCGAATTCACGCCCGAGCAGCGCGCGGACGTCGCGCGTACGCTGCACCGGGTCGTCCAGCAGCTGCTGCACTCGCCGACCGTGCGGGTGCGCCAGCTCGCCGCGGAACCGGGCGGGGATCAGTACGCCGCGCTGCTGCGCGAGCTCTTCGACCTGGACGTGCCGATGGCGACCCAGGCCGACGCCGTACCCGAGATCGGGGAGACCACCGCATGATCGCCGCCCTTCGGCTGGGCACACGGGGCAGCGCCCTGGCCCTCGCCCAGTCCCGGATGGTCGCGGACGCGTTGACCGCGGCCACCGGCCGCCCGGTGGAGCTGGTCCGGATCCAGACCGCGGGGGACCGTTCGGCCGCCCCGGTCGCCCAGCTCGGGGTGGGCGTGTTCGTGTCGGCATTGCGCGACGCACTGCTCGCCGACGAGATCGACTTCGCGGTTCACTCGTACAAGGACCTGCCGACCGGGGCGCACCCGCGGCTGCACATCGCGGCGATCCCGCAGCGGGAGGACCCGCGCGACGCGTTGGTGGCGCGCGACGGCCGTACGCTGGCCGAGCTGCCGCCCGGCGCTTCCATCGGCACCGGGGCCGTGCGCCGCATCGCCCAGCTGCACGCCCTGGGCCTGCAGTTGCAGGTCACCGCGATCCGCGGGAACGTGGACAGCCGCATCGCACGGGTGCTCGGCCCCGAGGCCGACCTCGACGCGGTGGTGCTGGCCCGGGCCGGCATCGCCCGCCTCGGCCGGACCGCCGAGATCACCGAGACGCTGGACCCGATGCTGATGTTGCCCGCCCCCGCCCAGGGTGCGCTGGCCATCGAGTGCCGGGCCGGCGACGCAGACCTGGTCGAGCTGCTGGCCGTGCTCGACCACGCACCGTCCCGGGCCGCCGTCACGGCGGAACGGGCCATGCTCGCCACGCTCGAGGCGGGATGCTCCGCCCCGGTGGCGGCACACGCCGAGCTTGCGGAGGGCGAGCACGGCGACGAGATTTACCTGCGCGGTGCGGTGATCAGCCCGGATGGGGCCCGAGACATCCGGCTGTCACGCACCGGAACGCCCGCCGACGCGGCGGAGATCGGCAAGGCCCTGGCCGCCGACCTCCTCGACGCCGGCGCCGACACCCTGATGGGGAGCACAGAGAAATGACCACCCGCACTCGTAAGTCCGGCGGCCGCATCGCGTTCGTCGGCGCCGGTCCCGGCGACCCGGGCCTGTTGACCCGCCGGGCCCACGACGCCCTGGCCGACGCCGACCAGGTGGTCTTCGACCGGGGCGTGCCCGAGTCGCTGCTGGCGGCGATCCGTGCGGAGGCCAAGGAGGACGCCCAGTTCAGCCCTGCCGAGGGCGCGCCCGGCGACGTCGCCAAGGTGCTGCTGTCCGCGGCGAAGTCGGGACTGTCCGCGGTGCACCTGGTCGCCGGTGACCCGTTCGGCCACGACTCGGTCGTCAAGGAGGTGCAGGCGGTCGCCCGTACCGCGGTGCAGTTCGAGGTCGTGCCCGGTGTGGGCCAGGCCGCGGGCGTCGCCACGTACGCGGGTGTGCCGCTGCCCGGTGTGCGCAGTGTCGCCGACATCGACGACATCGCCGCCCTGGACTTCGAGGCGCTGGCCGCCGCCGCCGCGCGCGGCTCGTTCGCGGTCGCGGTCGACGCCGGTGACCTCGCCACGGTCCGCGACGGGCTGATCGCCGCGGGCGTCGAGCCCGGCACCGGAGTAGGCGTGACCGGCGACGGCACCGGCGAGACGCAGTACACCACCACCTCCACCGTGGACAGCTTCGTCGCCGCCGCGCTCGGCTTCACCGGCCGCGTCGTGCTCACGGTCGGTGCGAACGTCGCCCACCGCGACAAGCTGAGCTGGTGGGAGAACCGCCCCCTGTACGGCTGGAAGGTGCTCGTCCCGCGTACCAAGGAGCAGGCCGGCGCGATGAGTGCCCGGCTGCGCGCGTACGGGGCGATCCCGTGCGAGGTGCCGACGATCGCGGTCGAGCCGCCGCGTACCCCGGCGCAGATGGAACGCGCGGTCAAGGGCCTGGTCGACGGCCGGTACGCGTGGGTCGTGTTCACCTCGGTCAACGCCGTACGCGCGGTGTGGGAGAAGTTCGGCGAGCACGGCCTGGACGCCCGCCACTTCGGCGGTGTGAAGATCGCCTGCATCGGTGAGGCCACCGCGGAGGCGGTGCGCGCGTTCGGCATCCAGCCCGAGCTGATTCCGGCCGGGGAGCAGTCCAGCGAGGGCCTGCTGGCGGAGTTCTCGCCGCACGACGAGATCCTCGACCCGGTCGGCCGGGTGCTCCTGCCGCGCGCCGACATCGCCACGGAGACCCTGGCCGCCGGCCTGATCGAGCGGGGCTGGGAGGTCGACGACGTCACCGCGTACCGGACGGTGCGCGCGGCGCCGCCGCCGGCCGAGATCCGCGACGCGATCAAGTCGGGCGGCTTCGACGCGGTGCTGTTCACGTCGTCGTCCACGGTGCGCAACCTGGTCGGCATCGCGGGCAAGCCGCACGCTCGCACGGTCGTCTCCGTGATCGGCCCGAAGACCGCCGAGACGGCCACCGAGTTCGGCCTGCGGGTGGACGTCCAGCCGCAGCACGCCTCGGTGCCGGACCTGGTCGAGGCGCTCGCCGAGTACGCGATCGAGCTGCGCGAGAAGCTGGCCGCCATGCCCGCCAAGCAGCGCCGCGGGTCCAAGGTGCAGGGACCCACGGCCCTCCGTTTCCGCTAGGGAGCACAATGCCGTACCCCGAGATCCGCCCGCGCCGGCTGCGCCGGACCGCGTCCCTGCGCCGCCTCGTCGAGGAGACGCGGGTCGCCCCGGCTGAGCTGGTGCTGCCGCTGTTCGTCAAGGAAGGGCTGACCGAGCCGCGCCCGATCAGCTCGCTGCCGGGCGTCGTGCAGCACTCGCGGGAGTCGCTGCGCAAGGCGGCGCACGAGGCGGTGGGGGCGGGCATCGGCGGCCTGATCGTGTTCGGCGTGCCGGAGCAGGCCAGCAAGGACGAGACCGGCTCGGGTGGTCTCGACCCGGACGGCATCCTCAACGTGGCGATCCGCGACGTGATCGCCGAGGTCGGCGACGCCACCGTGGTCATGGGTGACCTGTGCCTGGACGAGTTCACCACGCACGGCCACTGCGGGGTGCTCGCTCCCGACGGCAGCGTCGACAACGACGCCACCCTGGAGCTGTACGCCCAGATGGGCGTCGCGATGGCCGAGGCCGGTGCGCACGTGGTGGCCCCGTCGGGGATGATGGACGGCCAGGTCGGCGCGATCCGCAAGGGCCTGGACCGGGCCGGGCACAGCGACGTGTCGCTGCTGGCGTACGCGGTGAAGTACGCGGGCGCGTTCTACGGCCCGTTCCGGGAGGCGGTCGAGTCGACGCTGCAGGGCGACCGGCGCACGTACCAGCAGGACCCGGGCAACATCCGGGAGGCGCTGCGCGAGGTCGACCTGGATGTGGCCGAGGGCGCGGACATGGTGATGGTCAAGCCCGCTCTGCCGTACCTCGACGTCATCGCCGCGGTCCGTGACCGGGTCGACGTCCCGGTCGCCGCGTACCAGGTCTCGGGCGAGTACGCGATGGTCGAGGCGGCCGCCGCCAACGGCTGGGTCGACCGGGAACGCGTCATCCTGGAGAGCTTGACGTCCATCAAGCGGGCGGGCGCCCAGATCATCCTGACGTACTGGGCCACCGAGGCCGCCCACCTGCTGCGCCAGCGGTACTAGGTCCAACGGGTGATCGCGCCGGCAGCGCCGGCCGCTGCCAGGACCACCAGGTAGGCCAGCACCAGGCGGACGTCCCGCAGGACGCAGGCGGACCGGCGCAAGCCCTGCCGGTGCGCCCGCAGATAGCCCGCGAATGCGAGCACCGCGAACGCGGTCACGGCGACCGGCCCGGCGACCCAGGTCAACACCGCAACGGTCGCGTACACGCACAGCCGAAGTGGATCGTGCGGGGCGCTCACGGTGACACCGCCCGCGGCAGCCGCTGGGCGGCCAGCTGTGGCCAGGCTTGGACGGCGCAGAACGGCGCGCACTGATCCCGCCGATCCCGCCGCGTCGCGACGTGGATGCAGCATTGCGTCAGCCGTTCCTCGATCATCGTCGCCATGTCCATGAACGGCTTGACGGTGATCCGTTTGACCCGGTCGGCCAGCATGCGACGCAGCCGTTCGTGGTTGCCCGGCAGCGCCGAGGAGGCCAACGCGGTCAGCGTGCCGATGCCGAGGTCGCAGTTGGTGCAGATGTCGCGCCACAGGTCCCCGATCCGTGGGTGGGACAGCGACGACTGCTCGGACAGCAGCCCCAGCAGGGAGTCCTTGACCGCCTGCCGCAGGTGTGCGGGCAGATCGGTGTCGGCGATCCGGTTGGCCACCAGGTCGGGCGACAGTTCCAGCAGCTCCAGCAGTCTGTCCGTGCCGATCAGGGCGGTCAGCGAACGCCACCGCCCGGTGTCGTCGCGCAGCAGGTAGCCCACCGAGCAGCAGTGCGGATGCGAACAGGGCAGGGCGGTGAGGTCGCGCCAGGTGACCAAGTCGCCGGACTGCGGGCCGAGCCGTGCCAGCACCCCGGTGTGGGTGAGCCGGTCCCGCCAGTCGATCGGGGCGGAACGCCCGGACCCGAACTGCGGCTGGATCGACACCCCACCCACGTACGGGGTGTCGAGCGCGCGCTTGATCACGGCACCGATCTGGTCGTCGTTGACGCCGAGCGCGGCCGTCATGGTCAACGTGGTGAAGATGCCCCGCCCGCTGAGCCGGTCGATCGCCTGGTCCTTGAGCCGTCGCAGGTCGGCGCCGCGGTGCAGGCGGTGTGCCCGCTCGGTGACACCGTCGTACTGCAGGTAGACCTCCAGCCGGTGGCGGTGGCGGGCCAGCAGGTCGAGCAGCGCGTCGTCGCGGGCGACGGCCAGGCCGTTCGTGTTGAGCAGGATGCGCACCACCGGCCGGGCCGCGAGCTCGTCGAGCAGATCGCCCAGCTGCGGGTGGAGGGTGGGTTCACCCCCGGAGAGCATGAGTACGTCGAGCCGCCCGTTCTCCCGCGAGATCCGGGTGTCGACACCGGCCAGGATGTCGGCGAGCGGGACGACCGACTGGATCGCCGGTGACGAGTCGGCGAAACAGGTGGGGCAGCGCAGGTTGCACGTGTCGGTCAGGTCGGTCAGCAGGATGCAGGTGTGCTGGGTCTGCATCTCGGGCAGCCCGTCGAGATACCCCGCGGGGATCGGCGTGAAGTTGCCCGCCAGGTCCGCCCGGTGTTGTTTGGTGGGCGCGGTCCACCGTTCCAGATATTCGAGGATCTCCGGGTCCTCGTCGTACAGCGTGCTGATCAGGCCGTGGCGGGGGCAGCCGCGTTCCAGCCAGACCCGGCCGTCGCGGACGGCCAGCCGGCCCGACAGCCGGGCCACCTCGGCGAGGTCCCGCAGGGGTTGCTCGGTGTGGCACTGCGGGCAGAAGGCGTTGACGTACCGGTGGATGCGGTCGCCGCGCAGCGGCATGCCGAGCGTGCTCATCGGACCTTCACTCTCCCGTTCACCTTCCAGATCCGCCAGGCCAGCAGCGGCGCGCAGCACAGCAGGAACCATTGCGGCCGGGTCAGCCCGTCGGCCACCACCTGGTTGCCGCGGACGAACTCCACCCCGAACCGGAAGATCGCGTATGCGGCGAGATACCCCGTGAAAAGGGCGTCCGGCCGGCTCACACGGTCGCGCAGCAGCACCAGCGCGCCCAGGGCGAGCAGCTGGAAGACGATTTCGTACGCGAATGAAGGGTGCAGTGGCACACCGGCCCGCGCGCCGGGGATGCGGGCGGCGGCTTCCGGGGTCAGGATGATGCCCCAGCGGCCACCGGTGGGGGTGCCCGGAAGTTCGGTGAGCAGGCAGCCGATCCGGCCGACCGCCATGCCGGCGGCCACCGCGGGGGCGAACAGGTCGCCACTGTGTTCGGTGTAGCCGCACAGCCGTTTGGCGACGAGCACCCCGGCGTACGCGCCGAGCAGCCCGGAGAGGATGCTGCGGTTGCCGTACAGCCACTGCTGGGCGAGGCCCGCGTTGTCGCTCAGCCGTGAATGCTGCAGCCAGGTGCCGATTCTGGAGAAGATGGCGCCTCCGGTCAGGGCGCCCGCGACCAGATACCAGAGCCGCGGGTCATGCCGTTCGCGGCGGTGCGTCTCGGCGGCGAAGACGGCTGCCGCGACGGCGAGACCGAGGCCGGTGAAGAACTCGTGCGTCTCGACCGGCATGGGACCTAATTGCATCTTGCTAGATATAGCCACTAACTCCGTACTATATGGGTCATTCTGCCCAGGTGACACCGAACCGGCCGCCGAGTCATGCCGAGGCCAAGCACGGCGTCGAGCAACGGATGTCGGCAGTCCTGCGCGACTGCCCTGGTCTGATGGCCGTTCCCCTCCCGCCACCGCGGATCCATCAGGAGGCCGCGCTCGCGTCGCCCACCTCGGGGAACCGGGTCCGGGCGGGCGCCATCGCGGTCAACCTTCCGCCGGAGCAGGCGTTCGCGGCCGTGACCGAGCACTGCCGACGTTCCGGCTACCAGGTCACCGACGCCGGTGGCATGAACGGCCGCCTGCTGGTCGCCACGGACCCGGCGGGATATGCCGTGACCCTGCGGCAGCAGGCCGGCGAGCCCCCGATTCTGATCGTCGCGTCCCCGCCGCGGCCCCGCCTGTCCTCGTCGGGCAAGACCTGGATCGGCGTCGCCGCGGGTGCCGTGGTGGGCTTCGTCCTGCCCTGCCTGACGGGGCTCAGCCCGTTGTCCGACCTGCCGTACGTGGTCAGCGCGAACGCGCAGTGGTTCGTCTGGGTGCCGTTCTTCGCCTTGGGGGTGCTGGGCTGCCTGCTCCATCCCGCGGCCCGCCCGTTCGGCGTCGGCCTGCTCATCGGTGGCTCGGTCGTCGGCATCGCCATGGCCAGCATCTGCACCAGCGTCATCTCCAGCTAGCAGGGAAACGCGCGAGGGCCCGGCGGTGTCATCTCACCGCCGGGCCCCTTTGCTTCCCGCGAGCTAGTCGTCGTTGACGATCGTGCCGGTGGCGATCGGCCGGCCCTGCCGGACCGACGTCGAGATGCCCACGAACGCCAGGGTCAGCTTCTCGTCCGGCTCCCGCACGTCGTCGCCGCGAACGGTCACCGTGAAACTCGTGGCCGTCTCACCTGCCGCGATGGTGCGGCAACCGACGTACGGGTCGAAGTCGAGCACCGGCCATGCGGTGTTCGGCGCGGCGAATGCGCACACCGTCAGCGGCTGGCTCATCGGCCGCGACAGCGTCACGGGGAACACCAGCTTGGTGGTTGTGCCCTTGGCTCCTTCGGTGACCCGCGCGTCCGCCACGGTCAGCGCCGGGCGTGACTGGAACCGGATCACCTGCGGGTCGTGGTCGCTGACGCCGCGATTCGCGTCCCCCCGGTCGTTGCCGGAGTAGTCCGAGTTGATGTGCGCCGAACGGATCTGGATCAGGTCGGCGTACAGGGCGTCGGTGACGAAGACGTTGTCCAGCGTCTGCGCCTGCCCCTCGAAGTCGTACGAGTACGCCGCGGCCGGCACGTCCTTCACCAGGTCGTCCCACAGGTTGTGCAGGCCCGCGTTGTACAGGGGGCCGAGCTGGTCGCCGGGGTGGGCGGGGACCGGATCGTCGGGGCGGGGGAACACGTTCAAGTCACCGCCGTACACGACCCGGGCGTGCGGGTGGGCCGCCTCGATCGCGGTGACCAGCGCCGCACCGTACGTGGCCTGCTCGGTGCGCTGCCCGACCCGGGCGTCCGGCCCGGACGAGTAGTGGTTGCTGATCGCCCAGAGCTGGTAGTGCTCGTCGGAGCCCGGAGCGGCCTTGACGTCGAACAGGCCGACCTGCGGGGCCCGCGTGAAGACGTTCGAGCCGTCCACGCCGGTGGACTTGTCCACGTCCGCGGGGAGCACCGCGTTCAGGGCCTTCGGGTTCGACACGTCGGTGTCGGCGGGCAGCGGGGCACCCCGGTACACGACCTTCGGGGCGGCGCCGAGCACGGCGTCGTCCGCGGCCGGTGCGGCCAGCGACAGCCGGTCCGTACGGTAGAGGAACGCCGCGGTGATGCCGCGGGCGTCGGCCCCGGTCCGGTCGAACGCCGCATCGTACGCGGGCCCGCCGGCGGTCTTGACCGCGAGCGCCAGCTCCTGCAGCGTGTCCGGCTTGCCGTCCGCGTTGTTGGTGTCGCCGCAGGTCAGAGCGCCACCGGTGACGGTGCAGATGTCCTGGTCCTCGGCCTCCTGAGCGAGGATCAGGTCGGGGCTGTGCAGGTCGTCGACGATCTGCCCGGCCAGCACGCCCAGCCGCTTCTGGTACTGCTCGGCGCTTGCCGGGACGTAGTCGAACGGCGGCTTGACCCCGGTGCAGCCCGGGTTCCCGGTGAAGTCGCAGCCGTCGAACGGATCGTCGCGGAAGTCGTACAGGTTCTCCACGTTGAACGTGGCGACCGCGACCTCGCGGTTGCGGTCGGCGGCCTTCGGCGGGTTGTTCTTCGCCGGGTCCGGGCCCTGCGCGAACGCGATCGACGCCGGCTGGATGCTGTACTTGCTGAACGCGTAGTAGACGCCGCCGATCGCGTCGCCGCTCACCGTGTCGAACGTGCGCGCGGGGGGCAGCACCGAGTCGGCGTCGCCCACGGCCGCCTTGGTCCCCATCGGGCCGAGCAGGATCCGGTCGCCGTTCCCGTTGTCGACCGTGCCGGGCTGGTCGTCCAGCGGGTGCGCGTCGCGGAACACCCGCCGCGTGTACGGGTCAGGGCGCTGCATCAGCGGGTCGTCCCGGTCGATCGCCCACACCTCGGCGTCGTCCGTGCTGTCGTACACCTTGGTGCCGGACACGATCCCGGAGCCGGAGCGGACGCGCAGCTGCATGCCCTCGTGCCGCTCCCAGAACAGGTCCGCGGCGGCGCTGTCGGCGGGCGGGGCGGCGTTGTCGATCTGCACCTCGGCGGGCACGTCCAGGCCGGTCGCCAGCGTGCTCACGTACTCGGCGCCGGACAGCTCGGTGAGGTTGAAGTACTCGCTGACCTTCGCCTTGATGACGATCTCGTCGCCCACCTTGGGGGTGTAGCCGCCGATCAGGGTGGTGAACGTCGAGGTGTAGACGAAGATGCCGTCGGATGTGTTCGGGTCGCCGTCCGTGGCGTCCTTGCGGCTCTGCAGGAAGAAGCCGTACTGCTTGGTGCCGGTGTCCGTGTGTGACAGGGCGAGCTCGGTGACCACGCCGCGGACCAGGTACTTCGTGGAGCTGGTGCCGTTGCCGGACGGGGGCGCGAGCGGAGAGCGCTGGGTACGCGGCGCGGTCGTGGTGCTGCCTTGCACCGCGCCGATGGTCAGCGGCTCGTCCGCCGCGTGGGCCGCGCCGGGGAACAGGGTGGTCGCCGCGATTATGGATACAGCGATACTGGGCAATATGCGTCGGTAGCGCACGAAGCCTCCACTGGGGAGCTGAACAGGGTAATGCCGACGCTAAAGCCCCAGGTCAGTCCGTGGGTTCCAAGGTCTGTACCAGTTGCGCAACATCGGCGCCATATTCATACCAGTCACGATCCATCTGGAAGCCCAACTCGGCGTTAACCGTGATCATCGATTCGTTGTGCCGCGCGTTCCACGTCTGCACCTCCAGCAGACCCGGCTCCGCCGCGCGCAGCTCGAACAGCATCCGCGCCTTGATCGCCCGGTCGATGCCGTGCCCCCGGTGATCACGGACCACGATCGTGTCGTACTGATCCGCCCGCTCCGGATGCTGGGCCGGGACCACCACCTCGGTGAGGCCCGCCACCACCCCGGTCGCCTCGTGCACCGCCAGCACGATGTACGGCTTCAGGCCGCGCTTGTGCAGCGTCTGCAGGCTGTCGCGTAACCGCTGCGGATCGGACGACCGGGGGGCCAGGTCCAGGTCGTTGTCGTCGTCCTGAGCCTCCAGCTTGGCCTGCGCATACGCCTCCAGCAGCCCCTCCGGAGGCCCGCCCGGGTGGTACTCGATGCGGTAGCCGTGCGCGATGCCGTTGCCCATCGACCCCAGTGCGTCCCAGTCCACCTTGGAAAGGGTTAGCACGCTGCGCATCTCCACATACTCGCGCTCGAAGCCGATCGACTCGTAGAACGCGATGGCCGGGGTGCCGCCGATCACCTCGACCCCGATGGACGAGAAGCCCTCCAGGTATGCGCGGCGCGCGGCGACCGCGACGAGCTGCTGACCCAGGCCGCGACGGCGCAGTGCCGGGTGGACCAGCACCTCCAGCACGCCGATGTCGCCGAGCAGCAGGATGCTCACGTGGCCGTAGACCCGGCTCTCGCCCTCGGGGAGGCGGTCGTCCTCGGCGACCCAGCAGATCCGGCGCTCACCGGGCATCGTCTCGGCCAGATACTCCCTGACCTGCACGTCCTGCCACGGTGGATCGTCGGGGAGGTCCGCGGCCAGCACCGCGTTCAGCGTCTCCACGAGCGATCGGATCTCCCCCGGCGACGCGGCCCGGGGATCCCACTCACGCACCCTCACGCGTACAGCTTGCCGGTCCGGCGAGCGTCAGGGAAGGCCCAACGATGCATTCGTATGTGGTCCGTCACTGTGGGTTGACAATCTCGCCGTTCAGGCCCGGCTTCGCTGGCCGTACGTGTTCGCCGCGTCGAAAACCTTCTGCGCGTACGGCCGCACCGCGTTGTACGACAGGATCGCGTCCCACCAGGCGTCCGCCTTGGACATGTCCCGGCCGTTGCGGCACAGGTAGACCGCGGCGGTCAACGCGGCGTCGTCGATGTCGTTCGGATCGGCGAGCCCGCTGTTGTCCGCGTCGACCGCGTTCTCCTTCCACGTCGACGGGATGAACTGCAACGGCCCGACCGCCCGGTCGTACGTCGCGTCACCGTCGATCACGCCCTGGTCGGTGTCGCGGATCAACTGGCGGCCGCCCTTGCCGTCCAGCGGCAAGCCGTAGATCGGTGGCTGCACCGAACCGTCCACGCCGAGCACCGCGCCGTGCGCGCTGCCGTGCGCCGACTCCACATCGGCGATGGCAGCCAGCGTCGTCCAGTTGAGATGGCAGCTCGGGGTCGTGCGGGCCACCACAAGCTCGGCGTACCCGTAGGCCTGCACCGCCACGACCGGGATGCCGACCCGCGTGCCCACCTGCTGCGCCCAGCCCGCCAGGGCATCCGCGGGGCGGGCGCCGGGGCCCGCCGGGCCGGACGGGCCGGTGCCACCGGGGAAGTTCGGGCCGCCCGGCCGGCCGGGGACGCTGCCGGACGGCAGGGGGCCGGCCTGGTCGATCGGGAAGCCCGGGTCCGTGCTCGGCGAGGCGGCCCGGGGTAGTGACTTCGGCACGAGGTACGCGCCCGCAGATCCGGCCGCGCCCATCAACAGGACGGCGATGATCGCGGGAAGGATGAGCCGGCCGCTGGGGCGCTTGGCCCAGGCGGACGTACGGCGCCCGGCCGCGCGGGCCACCGGGATCGGGTTGGCGTGCCGCAGCAGGCGAGTGGCGCGGCGATTCGGCGCGGTCGTTCCTCCGGCGGCCGTGGGGGGATCGCCCGGGCCGCCCTTCTGCTCGCCGTCGATGCTGGCCGCCGCCGCCGCCGCCGCCGCCGCCGTGGACGCGGACGCCGGTCTAGTGTCGCCGGTTTCGGTCCCGCCGGACTTGGCGGCGTCTGGTTCGATGTCGCCGGTTTCGGTCGTGCCGGGCTTGGCGGCGCCGGTTTCGGTCCCGCGGGTTTTGCCGGGCTTGGCGGTTTCCGTTTCCGAGTCGTCTGCGGGGGTGGGGTTCTTGTCCGGATTGCGGACGTCTGAACCTGGCTGCGGGGAATTATTCGCAACGAGGGGTTCGTGAGCGGCGCCCGAGGGCACCTCGGCCGCGCTGCCGATGGGCTCGCTGCCGTGCGGTGCGGGCGGCCGCACCTCCGGTGTACCCGATTGACTGTCCTGCCCGTCCCCCACGCCCCGACCCTACCCGGCGGCGGCATCAGCCGAGGCCCCGCGACCCGGGCGTCGATCTTCGGGTGAGACGGGGCGGCGCGCGGCCGGGCGGACACCCTAGGCTGTCGGAATGCCGCGTTACGACTACCGCTGCCGCTCCTGCGGCGACACGTTCGAGGTGACCCGCCCGATGAGTGAGGCGTCCGCCCCGGCCGCCTGCCCGCAGGGTCACGGCGACACGGTGAAGTTGCTGTCCACGATTGCGGTGACCGGGCGTGGCGGCGCGGCCCCCTCGGCCCCGGCCGCAAGCGGAGGCGGCTGCTGTGGGGGCGGCTGCGGCTGCTGACGCCACCTGGTCGCATGCCCGGCCGCTGAACGCCTGCTAATCGCTTGCATGCCTGCTGGTCGCTTGACTGGCCGCCGACGCCTGTCGGTCGCGAGCCCGGCTGCCTGAATTGCTCGAACTGTCCTTCATGGACGGATGGGTCCCGCCCGACAATCCGTTGCCGAGATCACGAGGCGGACCTTCGGGACGTATCGTTTCTCCTGTGAACCCCAGCCCACGAACGGCGTACGCCTTCGTGAGTGTGTTCAATCTCGCCCCGGGCCACGGGCCATCGGTTTCGCCGCAACCCGACGCGGTTCCTCTCGTTACGTCACGCGAAGTGCCACGCGTGACCGTCGATGATTCGTCGGGGTGTCGCCCATAAGAGGCGGACATCGCGGGGCGGATGGTTACCGATCGTTTTTACGATGTGCCGTGTCGGTGTGGCGCGCGCACCATGAAACATACTTCCCGGAGGGGCGGAGGTTCTCACCGTGTCGGGACGGACCGAGCTGCCAAGCGGGCTCGTGACCTTCATGTTCACCGACATCGAGGGTTCGACGCGGCTCGCGCGGATGCTCGCGGAAGCGTACGGGGTGGTCCTCAATGCGCATCGCTCGGTGATCCGCGCGGTGTTGCAGGATTTCGGCGGCACGGAACTTTTCACGGAGGGTGACTCGTTCTTCGTCGCGTTCAGCAGCGCGGCGGCGGCGGTGGCGGCGTGCATCGCGGTGCAACGCGCACTGGCCGCATACGGATGGCCGGGGCCCGAGTCGATGCCGCGGGTCCGCATCGGACTGCACACCGGCCCGGCCACGCCGGTCGGCGGCGAGTACACGAGCGCCGAGGTGCACCGCGCCGCCCGGGTCGCCGCCGCCGCCCACGGCGGCCAGGTGCTCTGCTCGGAGGCGACCGTGCTCGCGGCGGGTACGACGTCGTCGCCGGGCGACGGTGTTGACCTGCTCGACCTGGGCCTGTACCAGCTACGTGGCTTCGACGACCCGGAGCGGATCTTCCAGGTGGTGGCGCCGGGGCTGGAACGCAGCTTCCCCCGCCCGCGTACGCCGGGGGCGCCCCGCCACAACCTGCCCGCACCGGTGAGCTCGTTCATCGGGCGGCGCTCGGAGCTGGCCGAGCTGACCGCGCTGGTCGCCGAGCACCGGCTGGTCACGGTGGTGGGTGGCGGCGGCGCCGGGAAGACCCGTCTCGCGCTGGCGGCGGCGGAACAGCTCCTGACGGCGTACCCGGACGGGGCCTGGCTGGTCGACGTCGCCGGAAGTGTGGACGACCTGCCGCGCCGCCCGGCCGAGGTCGATCTGCCCGCGGCCATGGCCCACGCGCTCGGCGTACGGTCCGAGCCCGGCCGGCCGGTCATCGAGACGGTGATCGAGCGATGCGCGCGCCGTCGCATGCTGCTGATCGTGGACACGTGTGACGCGGCCCCTGCCGCGGCCCGCGGGGCGGTACGCCGTCTGCTGGCCGACTGCCCGGAGCTGGGGGTGCTCGCGACCGGCCGCCAGTCCGTCGGCGTCCATGGTGAACTGACCTGGCGGATCCCGCCGCTCACACCGGCGGACGCGTTCATGCTGCTCAGCGATCGGGCCAGGGCCGCCCGGGGCGGTCAGCCGGTGCCCCCGCGGGAGGACGCGGACCTGGTGCGGGTCGCCTCTCAGCTGGAAGGTCTGCCACTCGCCCTGGAGCTGGCCGCGGACCGGCTGCGGCTGCTGTCGGCGGCGCAGCTCGCGAGCCGGCTGGACGATCCGCTGACCGCCCTGGACGCGGGCCGCGAGGGCACGTCGCGCGCGGTCGAGGCGCGATCCGACGCCGCCGAGCGTCACGGCAGCCTGACCCGGACTCTGGACTGGTCGTACCGCAGGCTCGGGGAGCGGGCCGCGCGGTTGCTGCGCAGGCTTGCGGTCTTCGCCGGGCCGTTCGAGCTGGCCGCGGTCGAGTGGTGCGAGGACGATGCGCTGGGCGCGCTGGCCGAGCTCACCACCGCCTCCCTGATCGAGGTGGTGCCCGGTCCGCGGTACCGGATGCCCGAGCAGGTCCGTGGGTACGCGGCACGCCGGCTTGTGGCCGCCGGTGAGGAGCGGGCCGTGCGGGACCGGCACCTGGGCTGGGCGTTGCACGCCCTGAACGGGATGACCGTGGACGCCGACGGCGAGCCGCGCACGGTGTCGCTGACGGAGCTGGCCCCGTACGTGGGGGAGTGGCAGGCCGCATTGCGCTGGGTGGCGGACGGCGGCAGTGCCCGCGCCGGATTGCGTCTCGCCCGGGCGCTCGACCCCTGGTGGCGCGAGTACGGCGGCGCCCGCGACGGCCGGGAGCTGCTGTTCCGCCTGTACGGGCGGCTGTCCGAGGAGGACGTGACCCCGGCCGAGCTGGCCGAGGCGTACCTGATGCATGCGGGGCTGGCCGAGGATCGGGACGAACGTGACCGGTTCCTGCTGCGGGCCGAGCTGGTGGCCCGCGCGGCCGATCAGCCGGGCCTGCTCGTCGGTGTGCAGGCCGCCCGGCGGGTGACGCTGCTGCAGCACGAGCGTTTCGCCGAGGCGGAACGGCTGTGCCGGGACGTGATCGGGCAGGCCGAGCGGTGTCACGTGCCCGGGGCGGCGTTGCCGGCCGTGCTGACGCTCGCCGAACTGCTGTGGCGCAACGGGTCGCTGGACGAGGCGGCGGAGTTGCTCGGGGGTGCGCGGCAGATCGAGGCGGCCCGCCCCGGCGACCGCGGCCGCCGTACGGTCGACTGGCTGCTGGGGATGGTGGCCCTGCGCCGCGGTGACCTGGTCGCCGCGCACGACCATCTCGTGGTGGCCCTGCGGTCGCGTCTGCGGCACGGCTTCCGGGGCGCGGCGGCGGACGCGGTCGCGGCCATCGCGGTGCGCTGCGCGCTCGGCGGGGACGCGTTCACCGCGGCTGTGCTGTTCGGCGGGGCCGAGTCGGTGCGCGGGGAGCGGAGGGCCGAGGTGTTCGGCGGGTACTGGTCGGCGCAGCAGGCGTCCCTGCGGTCCGTGCTGGGTGACAGCGGGTTCGACGCCGCGTACGCCGACGGCGCGGAGCTGGCGTTCGACCGCATCGTGGCGATGGCGCTCGCGGTGGTGCACCCCGATCTGGAGCAGGGTTCGGTCCGCTTCGCCCCGACCCTGCAGTGATGCCGTGCGGGCCGGGGCGGCGGTGTCCGGGTTGCTCAGCGGGTGTGGGCCTTGAGTAGTGCCGCGTGGTCGAGGTCGGCGCGCTGCACCTTGTCGAGCGAGCCGAAGACGTGCACCGCCTCGTAGTAGGTCCAGGCGAGGCTGTAGCAGGCGGGCTGCAGCGCGGCGCTGTACGTGCCGCATTTGCGCTTCAGGTCGGCGTAGAACATCGAGTCCACCCGGTCCTTGTTGGCCGGGAACTGTCCCACCGACTTGTAGTTGCGGTAGCCGAAGTCGTGGTGCCAGCAGGAGAGCGTGAAGTCGAAGCCGAGCGGGTTGTCCGGGCTCGACGAGCAGTAGTCGGTGGACCAGTCGAAGTGGTAGTCGGCCCACGGCTCGCGGTTGAGGCGGGCGGCGTTCCAAGCGTTGGTGCTGGTGGCGGTCGTCTGGGTCCAGGAGGAGAGGACCGCGAGCTTGTCGTCCGGGGTGGCGGCGCGCGCGGTGGCGGCGGGTGCGAGCAGGGCCAGCGACGACAGGACGACGACGAGGGTACGGCGGACGGACCGGTTCATCGGGACCTCCAGCGGGGGGCGGCCCCTTGTGAGGGCCGGTGACCCTCAGTGTTCGAATGTTTGCAGAACTAATACAAACATGTCGATGGTTTCTGCTGGAGCGCGCTGAAGCTACCGCGGGGTGTTCCGGCCCGACGCGGTTTGTGATGTCCTGAAATTTCGTGGTGCGGCCATCTCGCCTGCCGGGGCGGGACGGCGGCTATCGTGATCGTGTGCAGGCGGGCGTTTCGTGATCCACATTCCCCTGGTCCGTCAGGGGCCGCTGCGCGCGCTCGGCATCCGGGCGGCCGCGGCGTTGCTGCTCGTCCTGCTGACCGTCGGAGTCGTGTACGTCGGCCGCGACGGCTACCACGACATCAACGAGGACGGGCTCTCGCTCCTCGACAGCTTCTACTACGCGGTCGTGTCGCTGTCCACGACCGGATACGGCGACATCACGCCGGTCACCGCACAGGCCCGGCTGATGAACATCGTGGTGATCACGCCCGCCCGGGTGCTGTTCCTGATCATCCTGGTCGGCACGACCCTTGAGGTCCTCACCGAGCAGTACCGGAACAACCTGCGGGTCAGCAGGTGGAGGCGCAAGTTGAAGGACCATGTCATCGTCTGCGGCTACGGCACCAAGGGGCGCTCGGCCGTCGCCGCCCTGCAGGAGACGGGCTTCGACAAGTCCCGCATCATCGTGGTCGAGAACCGCGAGGCGGCCCTACGCCACGCCGCGGCCGACGGCCTCGTCGCCATCGAGGGCAACGCCACGCGGTCCTCGGTGCTCAACGAGGCCCAGGTCAAGAACTGCAAGGCGGTCATCATCGCCACCGACACCGACGAGGCGTCGGTCCTCATCACCCTGACCGTGCGGCAGTTGACCGCCGGTCAGGTGCGGATCATCGCGTCCGTCCGCGAGCAGGAGAACGCCGCCCTGCTCAAGCAGAGCGGCGCCCACCACGTCATCGTGTCGTCGTCCACCGCGGGCCGGCTGCTCGGCCTGACCACCACCGCACCGCCGCTGATCGACGTCGTCGAGGACCTGCTCACCCCCGGTCAGGGCATGGCCTTGGCGATGCGTTCCGCGGAACGCAAGGAGGTCGGCTGCAAGCCCCGCGAGCTGGACGCGATCGTGCTGGCACTGATCCGGCGGGGCAAGGTGGTGCCGCTGGGTGGGGAGGACGCCGTCGCGATCGAGACCGGCGACATGCTGGTCTACATCCGCAACGAGGACGCCCCGGCCAACGGCGTCGCGGTCTGACCGGGCGCCCCGGCCCCCGGCAGGCACCGGGAACCGGGGAGCACGTTCAGATGATCGTCCAGGTGTCGCCGCCGTGCAGCAGATCCGACAGCATCTGCTCCGGAGTCCCGCTCGCAGTCTCCTTGGCGTCATCGAGCTGCCGCTGCAACAACTCGTCGTAGGACGGGCGCTGCACGGACCGGAACACCCCGATCGGCGTGGTGTTCAGGTCGGAGCCGGACAGCCGGGACAGCGCGAACGCGTACGCGGGCTCGGCCACGGTCGCGTCGTGCACCACGGGCTGCTCGTCGCCCAGCCCCGCGGTCTCGCGGACCTGCAGGCCGAAGCCGCCTGCCGGATGCACCACGGAGAACTGCCCCTGCGAGCCGAACGTGATCGGCTCGCCCTGCTCCAGGCGGATCAGGTGGTCGTCCCGGGTCTCCGGGTCCTTGATCAGCTCGAACGCGCCGTCGTTGAAGATGTTGCAGTTCTGGTAGATCTCCACGAACGCCGAGCCCTGGTGCTCCGCCGCCGCCCGCAGCACCGACTGCAGATGCTTGCGGTCCGAGTCGATCGTACGGGCCACGAACGTCGCCTCGGCGCCCAGCGCCAGCGAGATCGGGTTGAACGGCGAGTCCGCCGACCCGGCCGGCGTCGACTTCGTGATCTTGCCGAGCTCGGAGGTCGGCGAGTACTGCCCCTTGGTCAGGCCGTAGATCCGGTTGTTGAACAGCAGGATCTTCAGGTTGACGTTGCGGCGCAGCGCGTGGATCAGGTGGTTGCCGCCGATCGACAGCGCGTCGCCGTCGCCGGTCACCACCCACACCGACAGGTCCGGGCGGGAGGTGGACAGGCCGGTCGCGATCGCTGGGGCGCGCCCGTGGATCGAGTGCATCCCGTACGTGTTCATGTAGTACGGGAAGCGCGACGAGCAGCCGATGCCCGAGACGAACACGATGTTCTCCCGGGGGATGCCCAGCTCCGGCATGAAGCCCTGCACCGCGGCGAGGATCGCGTAGTCACCACACCCCGGGCACCAGCGGACCTCCTGGTCCGACTTGAAGTCCTTCGCGGTGAGCTGCAGCGGGGTACGCCCCGCGGGAATCACTGGGCTAGCCATTCTTGACCACGTCCTCGAGCATGTGCTCCAGCGTCGCGGCCGTGAACGGCAGACCGCTGACCTGGTTGAAGGGAACCGCATCGACCAGGTACCTGGCCCGGATGACGTGGGCGAGCTGACCCAGGTTCATCTCCGGGATCACCACCTTGTCGTACGCGTTCAGCACCGCGCCCAGGTTGGCCGGCAGCGGGCTGAGGTGCCGCAGGTGCGCCTGAGCGATGGGCAGGCCCCGCTGGCGCAGGGCCCGGCAGGCGGCGCCGATCGGCCCGTACGTCGAGCCCCAGCCCAGCACCAGCACCCGCGCGTTGTCGTCCGGGTCCTCGACCGCCACGTTCGGCACCGGGATCGACTCGATCCGGGCGGCCCGGGTGCGGACCATGAAGTCGTGGTTCGCCGGGTCGTACGAGATGTCGCCGGTGCGGTCCGCCTTCTCCAGGCCGCCGATGCGGTGCTCCAGCCCCGAGGTGCCCGGCACCGCCCACGGGCGGGCCAGCGACTCCGGGTCGCGCAGGTACGGCAGGAACTTGCCGTCCTCGCCGTTGGGCTCGGTGGCGAACTCGACGCTCAGGTCGGGCAGCTCGGAAACCTCGGGCAGCAGCCACGGCTCGGAGCCGTTGGCCACGTAGTTGTCCGAGAGCAGGATGACCGGCGTCCGGTAGGTCAGGGCGATCCGGGCGGCCTCCAGCGCGGCGTGGAAGCAGTCGGCCGGGGATTTCGGCGCGATCACGGCCAGCGGGGCCTCGCCGTGGCGGCCGAACAGGGCCATGTTCAGGTCGGCCTGCTCGGTCTTGGTCGGCATCCCGGTGGACGGGCCCGCCCGCTGCACGTCGACGATCACCAGCGGCAGCTCCAGCGCGATGGCCAGGGAGATCGTCTCCCCCTTGAGCGCCACGCCCGGCCCGGAGGTGGTGGTGACGCCCAGGGCCCCACCGTACGAGGCGCCCAGGGCCGCGCCCACCGCGGCGATCTCGTCCTCCGCCTGCATCGTGGTGATGCCGAACCGCTTGTGCTTGCTCAGTTCGTGCAGGATGTCCGACGCCGGGGTGATCGGGTACGCGCCGAGGAACAGCGGCAGCTTCGACCGCACGCTCGCGGCCACCAGCCCGAGCGCCAGAGCCGCGTTCCCGGTGATGTTGCGGTACGAGCCCGGCACCATCTTGGCCGGCTTGACCTCGTAGCGCACCGAGAAGTCCTCGGTCGTCTCGCCGAAGTTCCAGCCCGCCCGGAACGCCGCGATGTTCGCCGCGACCAGATCCGGGCGCTTGGCGAACTTGCGCTCCAGGAACCGCAGCGTCGACTCGTACGGCCGGGAGTACATCCACGAAAGCAGGCCGAGGGCGAACATGTTCTTGGCCCGCTCGGCGTCCTTCTTCGGCACGTTGAGCTCGGCCAGCGCGCCGACCGTCATCGACGTCAGGCCCACCGGGTGCACGGCGTACCCGTCGAGCGAGCCGTCGTCGAGCGGGCTGGTCGCGTAACCGACCTTGGCGAGGTTGCGCTTGGTGAACTCGTCCGTGTTGACGATGATGTCCGCGCCCGCAGGCAGGTCGCTCAGGTTGGCCTTGAGGGCGGCCGGGTTCATCGCCACGAGCACGTTGGGCGAGTCGCCCGGGGTCAGGATGTCGTAATCCGCGAAGTGCACCTGGAAGCTCGACACGCCCGGCAGCGTGCCGGCTGGAGCGCGGATCTCCGCAGGGAAGTTCGGCAACGTCGAGATGTCGTTGCCCAGTTGGGCAGTCTCGGAGGTGAAGCGGTCCCCCGTGAGCTGCATGCCGTCGCCAGAGTCCCCCGCAAATCGGATCACCACTCGATCGAGCCGCTCGACCCGCTTGGTCGCTGTGTCGATCTCGCTGGTGACCTCGCTCTGCTCGGCCACGATAAACCTCCTGATGGAGCGAGCCGGCGGGTATGCGCGTCGATGAGCCGGCCCGCGATCTGTCAGTTACAGCCTACGTCGGTGCTCCTTACCCCTACCGGCAGGGAAGCTGTCCGGTCGCGGACCGTTGACCACAGTAGCCAGGTAAGGCACACCCGAACCAATCGGTTCCATCCCTTGGCGCGTCGCGGGCGGCGGCCCCTTCGGTACGCTGCGGCCGTGGACGGCTACCTGGGTTCTTACGCCACGCTGGGCCTGGTGATGGCGGCGGGCATGCTGGTCTTCGTGGGCGCGTTCGGGGCGAACCGGCTGCTGCGCCCGGCCCGGCCCGCCGAGCCGGCGGGCAAGCGCATCGCGTACGAGAGCGGCATCGACCCGGTCGGCGGCGACTGGGCCCAGGCCCAGATCCGCTACTACGTGTACGCGTACCTGTATGTCCTTTTCGCGGTGGAGGCGGTCTTCCTGTTCCCGTGGGCGGTGATCTTCGACCGCCCGGGTTTCGGGCTCGTCAGCGTGGTGGAGATGGGCATCTTCGTGGCCGTCCTGGCGCTGGGCATCCTGTACGCGTGGCGCAAGAAGATCCTCACCTGGACCTGACGCTCGCCGATCCGGTGATCGTCCGGCCCGCGCGGCGGACCGGCGGGGTGGCGGGCTCGCCACGCTGAACGGCACGTGCCAACATCGTGCGCATGGGTCAGCTTCTGCTTTTCATCGTCGTGGCTCTGGTCGTCGCGGCGATCGTCTTCGGCGTGACCGTCATGGTGAGCGGCGGTGACCCCGGGCTGACCCGCGTCGAGCCGGACGGCCGGGCCCTCCCGCTGCCCAGCGACCGCCCGCTCGGTGAGGACGACATCGTCAGCACGACGTTCGACACCGCGGTCCGCGGATACCGGATGTCCCAGGTCGACCAGGCCCTGCAGCGCGCCGCGTACGACATCGGGTACAAGGGTGAGCTGATCGGGGTGCTGGAGGCGGAGGTGCAGGCGCTGCGGGAGGGGCGGATCGCCGACGCCGACGTGCTGCGCCGGGCGCGCGAGGCCGCGGTCGCGCCACCGGCCGCGGGTGAGCCGCCGGTCCACGAGGAGGACGTGCTCCGCGGCCCGGCCGCCGAGGCCGCCGGTGTCGACGCGCCCCCGGCGGTGGTCCTGCCCGGTCCCGACGTGCTCCCGGGCGGGGCAGTACTCGACGACGCCGTGCCGGACGCCCACGATCGCGCAGCGGACCACGACGAGCATCTGACGCCCGTGGAGGACCCCCAGGCCGTGGTGGCCGGGCTGCCACCGGACGCGACGCTGCCGCATCCGGCGCCGCCGCATGGCGCCGGCAGCGAGGCATCGGCGGAGCGCCGGTGAGCGCTCCGGACCCGGTCGAGGGGTTCGACGACGCGGCCCGTCCCGGCGCCGGGGAGATGACCGCGACGGTGATCGTCGACGCGCCGGCCGCTCAGGTGTTCGCCGCGTTCCTGGACTGGGAGAGCCAGTCCCGGTGGATCCCGTTCACCACGGTCCGGGTGGTCGAGGGCGACGGGGGCCAGGGCAGCCTGATCGAGGCGGTCACCGCGGTCGGCCCGGCTGTTCTCCGCGACGAGCTGCGGGTTGTGCGGGTGGATCCGCCGTACGAGGTGCGGGTCGTGCACTGCGGCAAGGTGCTGCGCGGGCCCGGCTCCATGCGCTGCACGGCGATGGCGGGCGACCGTACGCAGGTCGTGGTGCACGAGTGGTTCCACCTGCCCGGCGGTGCCGCCGGACGGCTGGCCTGGCCGGTGCTCTGGCCCGGCTCGAAGCTGGGCTTCAAGGGGGCGCTGAAGAAGTTCGCCCGCCTGGTCGAGCAGGGCGAGCTTCCCCGGGCGTGATTTTCTGTCGGTGCCGGGCCGTACCGTCGGGGCCATGACGGATGCGATGAGCCGGACCGGCCCGTTGGCGGACGGGCTCGTGCTGGGCGCCGACGGCCGCCCGCGTTGCGCCTGGGGCGCGAGCGCGGTGGAGTATGTCGCCTACCACGACGAGGAGTGGGGCCGGCCGGTGCGCGGCGACGACGCCCTCTTCGAGCGGATGAGCCTGGAGGCGTTCCAGTCCGGGCTCTCGTGGCTCACCATCCTGCGCAAGCGGGAGGCGTTCCGGCGGGCGTTCGGCGGGTTCGCCATCGACGCGGTGGCCGGCTACACGGACGCCGACGCCGCCCGGCTGCTGGCTGATCCGGGCATCGTCCGTAACCGGATGAAGATTGCGGCCACCCTGCACAACGCCCGGGTCGCGGCCGATCTTGCGGGCGGCCTGGGGGCGCTGCTGTGGTCGTTCGCGCCGAGCCCGCCCCGGGCCCGGCCGGTCACCCGCGCCGACGTGCCGGCCACGACGCCCGAGTCCACCGCGATGGCCCGGGAGCTGAAACGGCGCGGCTTCCGATTCGTCGGCCCGACCACGGCGTACGCGCTGATGCAGGCGACCGGCATGGTCGACGACCACCTGGCCGACTGCCACGTCTCCTGATCGCCGGCGTCTCCCTCATCGCCGCGGCGTCGACGGCCCGTGCCCGGTGCAGCGTCCGGGCGTGATGTGATGGTGCGCATGGCGCACTGGGCGGTGATCATTCCGGCGGACACGTGGGCGACCGAGCGGCTGTTCCACCACGACACATTGACCGTGGCCGGATCGTCTCCGGCGCGGCCCGGTGCGGGCGACGACGTGCTGCTGCTGGCCGGCGGCGACGAGCCGGTTCTGGTGGGGCTGGGGGCGGTCGCGCAGGAGTCCGCCGACGAGGTGGTCATCGCGTACCGGCGGCGCTTCTTCGACGAGCCCGTGCCGGCTGGGGGGCTGCGGCTGGACGGGCCGGTGACCGCGGTGGCCCCCGACCAGTTCAGCCGCCTGGCCACGCGTATGGGTGGCGACCCGGACCGGCGTACGTGGCTGGTCAGTGTGGACCTGCCGATCGAGGCGAGCACCCCGGCCGAGGCGGTCCGCCAGTTCTGGTCGTACGTGCAGGAGCTGGGCCCGGCGGAGCTGCCCGCGTTCGTGTCGCCGACGGAGGACGAGCTGGCGATGCAGGCGTTCGTCCTGGGCGAGGAGGCCAACCTCGACCCGGAGGAGGACGACGAGGACTGACAGAGTCCTCCGTGGCCTGGTGGCTCTGCCGGAGCCGGTCAGCGCCGACGGCCCCGGGACCGCGCGGTCCGGGGCCGTCGGGATGTGCCGTTATCTGGACCCGCCCGACGACCGGTGGTCCTCGCGACCGATCGTCGAACGGGAGAGGGATATTCCGGTTCGGCCGCCCGTATGCGTACCCGGCGGCGGTGCGGGGTCAGCCCCCGAGGCTGGACGCGGCCGACTGGATCGCCGCGGCGAACGTGCTGACCTGCGAGTACACGCCGGGCTTGTTGGGCCGCGCGCAGCCCTCGCCCCAGCTCACGATGCCGACCTGGATCCAGGCGTCGGCGGCGTCACGGCGGAACATCGGGCCACCGGAGTCGCCCTGGCACGTGTCGACGCCACCCTGCACGTAGCCGGCGCAGATCTCGTCGCTCGGGATGACCTGACCGTTGTACATCGCGCTGGAGTTGCACGTGGCGTCGTCCACGAACGGCACCGTCGCCTTGAGCAGGTACCGCTGTTGCGCTCCGCCCTCACTCGCCGCGCCCCAGCCCGCCACGGTGAAGGTGCCCGAGTCGTACGCGGTAGTCGTGGCGATCGGCATGGTCGCCAGGCCGGTGACCGGGCTGGACAGGCGGATCAGCGCCCAGTCCTTGCCGTTGCCGTTGTATCCCGGTGCCCGGTACACGTAGTTGGACTTCCGGGTGATCTTGCTGGACGAGTTCAGGTCGACGACGCCCAGCGTGGCGGTGATGCTCGTGTTCGTGCCCGTACGGTTCACGCAGTGCGCCGCGGTCAGCACGATCGTCGGGCTGTAGAGCGCGCCGCCGCACCCCATCGACAGCCGCACCATGAACGGGAATTCACCCTGGGCAGCCTGGCTGCCGCCGATCACCGACGGGCTCACGATGCCGTCGCCCGAGGCGGGAGACGCTGCTGCGGGCGAGGGCTGCAGCACCGTCCCCATCGCCGCCACGGTGAGCGCGGCCGCCGCGCCACCCAGGATTCTGCGCCACTGTGCCATCCGGTCCTCCCCACCCGACGGTGCGCCGGGTCGCGCCCGCCGTCATCGATTGGAGAGAAGCGTAGGCATTCACATTGTTAAATGTCGCTATCCCAATTGGCTCATATTGCCGACCATCGATCGCGGGGCCCCGGGCCCCGCGATCGGCTGGTGCTCAGTGGCCCTGGAAGCTGGGCTTCTGCTTGGCGACGAACGCGGCCACCGCGTCCTTGTGGTCGGCGGTCGCACCGCAGATCGCCTGTGCCTGCGCCTCCGCGGCCAGCGCGTCCGACAGCGTGCCGGCGTCGGCGATGGACAGCTCGCGCTTGATCGCCCCGTACGCGACCGTCGGGCCGGCCGCCAGCCGCGCGGCCAGCTCCTGCGCCGCGGGCAGCACCGCCGCGTCGTCGTCGAGCAGGCGGGTGAGCAGGCCGAGCTCGGCGCACCGGTCCGCGCGCACCGGCTCGGCGAGCAGCAGCAGCTCCAGCGCCCGGGCGTGCCCGACGATGCGCGGCAGCGACCAGCTGATCCCGGTGTCGCCCGCGAGGCCGACGTTCGCGAACGCCATCAGGAACGTCGTCCGCGGACCCCCGATGCGGAAGTCCGCCAGCAGTGCGAGCGAGGCGCCCGCCCCGGCGGCCGTCCCGCGGACCGCGGCGACGACCGGCTTGGGCAGGCTGGCCAGCCGCTGCGCGATCGGGTTGTAGTGGGCCCGCACCGTGTCCAGGTCCGTGGCGCCCGAGGACAGCGTTCCGGCGTGCTCGCGCAGGTCCTGACCGACACAGAACGCGTTGCCCGCGCCGGCCAGGACGACGGCCCGGCAGGACTTGTCGGTCTCCAGCGCGGCGAGCGTGTCCCGCAGCGCCTCCTTGAGGTCGACGTCGAGGGCGTTCATCGCGTCGGGGCGGTTGAGGGTCAGGGTGACGACCGCATCGGTGCGGTCGACGAGCAACGAGTCCGTCATGGCTCAGAGAATCCCACAACGCCGCCCGGATCAGGACCGGCGTGTGACCGAAGCGTCCAGGCAGCGGTCCACGAACCGGTCCGCGGCCGGGCGCAACCGGCCGGCGTGCCGGTCGAAGAAGTGCGCCGCGCTGATGCCCGGCCAGTGCTCCGGCAGCAGGGACGCCGGCAGTTGCGGGTCCTGGAAGAGAAACGACCGCCAGGCGTGCACCAGCTGGAACCGCGTCGCGTACGCCTCCTCATCGGAACTGCGGGCGGTCACCCCGGCGACCAGCGGCCGGTGGGCGGCGACGAACTCCTCGTACGCGCGCCCGATCTCGGTCAGGTTCCAGGCCTGCCGCACCACCTGCGCCGCGCCCGGTGACCCGGCGGCGTGGCAGGCGCTGAACCGCTCGTACTGGACGGCGATCTCGGCGAGCACCGCGTCGATCTCGTCGGCCGGGCGCGGGGCGACCCAGGCGTGCTCGTCCACCATGCCGTAGCCGAGAAAGGACAGCCGGGCCGCGTCGCGCCGGGACACCGGCGTCCGCAGCACCACCAGGTCGAACCGGCCGTCCCAGGCGATCCGGTGGGTGCGGTAGATGCGCGCGGACGCCTCGTCGAGGCGCCGAGCCGCCTTCGGGGTGAGCAGGTAGCCGGGGCCGGACACCAGCCGCATGGGGTGCAGCCAGCCTTGACGTACCATCCGGGACACTGCCGTGCGCACCGCGGGCGGGGCGATGCCGAGCGGTGCGAGCAGCCTGACCAGGGCGGCCACCGGGGCACGCCCGCCACGCGGACGAAGGTAGTCGCCGTAGAGGTCGAAGAGGGCCGACCGCGCCTGCATGACCGCACATTGTGACAGCACGGAAGGCGATATGCTAGATGCTGTCACATCGGGCCGGGCTGGGTTTGGGATCGCCGGGGTTCATCAGGGAAAATGTTTGATCGGCACGGTGGGCCAGGCTGCGTGTAGGTATCGGCGTGGCCCGCAGGCTGCGGTCTCGGGTCGGTCCGGCGGGGGCGACTCCGCCGCCGGTCGGAAACGAGGTATGGCGCCGCGTGGGGCTGAGCACGCGGCGTTGACGAAGTGGCTGTGGGGAGACCCACCGACCCTGATGTAGGTCTGAGGGGAGACAAGATGGCGGCGATGAAGCCGCGGACGGGCGATGGTCCGCTGGAGGTCACCAAGGAGGGTCGTGGCATCGTCATGCGCGTCCCGCTGGAGGGTGGTGGCCGTCTCGTCGTTGAGATGACTCCGGACGAGGCCAACGCGCTGGGTGACGCGTTGAAGTCGATCGCCGGCTGACGTTTCACGCAGGGCCCGCCGGTACGGTACCCGCCGTACCGGCGGGCTTTCCACGTTGTCCGGAAAGGTCATCCGTCAGTGTTTCCGATCCGTTTGGTCGCGCGTCCCGGCGACGACCGTACCCGTGTGATGGTGGTCGGCCCCGCGGGGCCCCTGGCCACCGAGACCGACAGCGCTGCCGAGCTGTCCGAGTTGTGCCGCAGCGCCGACACGCCCGGGCGCGCCGGGACCGTGCAGGTTCTGCCGCGCCCCCTGCGTACCCCGGCCAAGGTCCTGGCCGTGGGCGTCGGCGCTGCCGACGAGGCCGGGTGGCGCGCGTGCGGCGCGGCCGCGGCCCGCACTGCGGCCGCCGACGAACCGCTCGCCGTCGTGCTGCCCGCCGGGGCGGCCCCGGACGCGGTCCACGGCCTTGCCGAAGGGCTCTGGCTCGGCGGCTACCGAGCCCCGGGCGGGGCGAAGACGTCCCGCACCGCCGAGGTCGAGCTGGTCGTCGACGACCCCGACCGGTACGCCGACGGCCTCGACGTCGCCCGCGCTGGGGCGAGCGCCGCCTGGCTGGCCCGCGACCTCACCAACACACCGTCCTCGGTGAAGAACCCGGCCTGGTTCGCCGAGCGGATGCTCGCCGAGTCCGCCGGCCGCCCCGGCCTGACCGCGACCGTGTGGGAGCCGGACCGGCTGGCCGCCGAGGGCTTTGGCGGCGTGCTCGCGGTCGGTGGCGGCTCGGCCAACCCGCCCCGCATGGTCGAGCTGGCCTGGGCGCCCTCCGGCGCCACGCGGCACGTCGTGCTGGTCGGCAAGGGCGTCACGTTCGACACCGGCGGGATCTCCATCAAGCCGGTCGGCGCGATGCAGCTCATGCGCAAGGACATGGGCGGGGCCGCGGCGGTCGTGGCGGCCACCCTCGCGGTCGCCGACCTGCGCCTGCCCGTCCGGGTGACCACGCTCGTCCCGCTCGCCGAGAACGCGGTGAGCGGATCCGCGTACCGGCCCGGGGACGTGATCACCCACTTCGACGGCACCACGAGCGAGAGCACCAACACCGACGCCGAGGGCCGCCTCGTGCTCGCCGACGCCCTCGGGTACGCGGTCGCCCGCCTCGCCCCGGACGTCGTCATTGACCTGGCCACCCTCACCGGCGCGAACGCGGTCGCGCTGGGCACCCGTACCGCCGCCCTGTACAGCCACGACGACGAGCTGGCCCGGGCGCTGTTCGCGGCCGGGGAGGCGAGCGGCGAGCGGATGTGGCGCATGCCGCTGCCCGACGACTACGCCGAGTACCTGCGCAGTGACATCGCGGACCGGCACAGCTCCCCGGCGCAGGGCGGCGGCTCCGTGACGGCCGCGCTGTACCTGCGCGAGTTCCTCGGTGACCGGGCGGACCGCTGGGCCCACCTGGACATGAGCGCACCGAGCTGGGCGTCCGCCGCCGACGGCGAACTCAGCAAGGGCGCCACCGGATGGGGAGCCCGGATGCTGCTGCGGTACCTCAGCGCTTGACCGCGGCGAGCATCCCCGCACCGCTCGGAATGAGCGCGGGGATCCACTCGTCGGCCTCGCGTACCGCCTTGACGGTCTCCCGGATCGTCACGGTGTCGACGTCGCGGGCGGCCGGATCACCGATCCGGCCGCCGGCCAGCGCGCCGTTGACCACAAGCACCCCGCCGGGGCGCAGCAGCCGCAGCGCCGCCTCCGCGCACGCGCCGAACTCGGCGGCGTCCGCATCCGCGAACACCAGGTCGTAGACCCCGTCGGCCAGCCTGGGAAGCACGTCCAGCGCCCGGCCGGTGATGATTCGCGTACGCGACGCCGCGAATCCCGCCTCGGCGAAGATGCGCCGGGCGATGCGCTGGTGCTCGCTCTCCACGTCGATCGTGGTGAGGACCCCGTCGGTACGCATCCCGCGCAGCAGCCAGACGCTGCTGACGCCGGTACCCGTACCGATCTCGACCACCGCCTTGGCGTGACCGGCCGCGGCGAGCAGGCGCAACACCGCGCCCGCGCCGGGGGTGACGCAGGGGATGCCGAGCTCGCGCGCCAGCCCGCGAGCGGTCTGCAGGACCAGGTCCTCGGTGGCGTACGCCTCGGCGAAGCTGAGGGACTGTGCCGTCGGCGAGCCGAACGGCCGGGGGGCTGCGGTGACGATGACGACCTCCGGCATAAGGGGGATGGGCGTTGGCTAACCGGCGCACATCGGGTATGAGAGTAGATCGGTGCCCGACCGGCGCGCATCGGGACTTCGATGGATCGAATACCCGGCCTGTGGAGGGGCGACTCGGTGCCACCGATCCGTGTCATCCTGGGAGGGGATCCGGGATGAGTGGAGGCATCGACGTGACCGACGGCTGGAACTGGCGCCAGCCTCAACCGCCGACGCCGCCCACCGGGCCGTCTGCGGCGGGTTCGCCTTGGTGGTCCGACGCGCTCGCGGATCCGTGGCGGGATCCGTACGCTCCGGCGGCCGTGGTGGTGCCCGGTGCCCCGGTGAGCAGCGGGCCTGCGCCCGAGCCGGTCACCGACCCCGACGCGCTGCGCCGCTCGTACGGTCCGGTCCTGCTGATCTGCCTGATCACCGCGCTGCTGGCGGGTGGTCTGGGCGGCACCCTGGGCTACGTGTTCGCGGTCCGTGGCGGGGTCGGCTCCGGGACGACGCTCGGGGCGCAGCCGCAGGCCGCCCCGTCGGCCGCGCAGCGGGCCCCCGACTCCCAGGCCGGGGTGGCGAAGAAGGTGTTGCCCAGCGTGGTCACCGTTCGGGTGACCGGCGCAATCGGGTCGGGCTTCGTGGCCACCGCCGACGGGTACGTGATCACCAACGATCACGTCGTGGAGGGCGCGGACAAGACCATGTCCGTGGCGTTCACGGACGGCACCACGGCCTCGGCCAAGGTCGTCGGGCGCGACCCGGAGTCGGACATCGCCGTCATCAAGGTCGACAAGTCGCGGCTCACCCCGGTCTCGTTCGGCAACTCCGACGCGATCGCGGTCGGCGACCCGGTGCTCGCGTTCGGCGCCCCGCTGGGCCTGGTGAACACGGTGACGTACGGCATCGTCAGTGCACTGGACCGCACCATCCAGGCGGGCGAGCCGGGCGGCACCACCCGCTACTACGCGGCCATCCAGACCGACGCGGCGGTGAACCAGGGCAATTCCGGCGGCCCGCTGGTCGACGGCGACGGCCGGGTCATCGGGATGAACTCCGTGATCCGCTCCGTGGGCGGCACCGAGACCGAGGCGGGCAACATCGGGCTCGCGTTCGCGATCCCGGTCAACCAGGTGCGCCGGGTGGCCAAGGACATCATCGACACCGGCAAGGCCCGGCGTACCGTGATCGGCGCCGAGGTGGCCGCGACCGGCGGTCTGTCCGGTTCCGGCGGCGCGCGGCTGCGCTCCGTGGAGCCGTCCGGGCCCGCCGCCGCGGGTGGCCTCAAGGCCGGTGACGTGCTCACCCGGCTCGACGGCCACCTCATCGAGGACGGCACCGACCTGATCGCCCTGGTCCGCAAGGACGATCCGGGCGCCACCGTGGCGGTCGAGTACCGGCGGGGTGCCAAAACGGCAACGACATCCGTCACCCTGGCCGAGGACGCCAACTGACCCGGGATGCGTACGCTAGGTCGGTCGGTTGTCGATGGTGTAGGTCCGTGGGAGAGCTAGGGGAGGTCGGGCGGTGTTCGAGAACCTGAACTGGTGGGAGATCCTCGCGCTGCTCATGCTCGCCCTGCTGATCTTCGGCGAGCGGCTGCCCAAGGTCATCGGGGACGGCCTGCGGATGCTGCGCGGCCTGCGCGCGATGGCTCAGAACGCGACCAGCGACCTCAGCCGCGAGCTGGGCACGGACATCCAGCTGCAGGACCTGCACCCGAAGGCGTTCATCCGCAAGCACCTGATCAGCGAGGACGAGGAGGCGGCGCTGCGCAAGCCGCTGCAGGGCCTCTTCGACGACGTCAAGAGCGACCTCAACGGGGTCAAGAGCGACCTTGGCGGCGTCGCGGGCACGGGCTCGTGGCGCAGCACACCCGCGGCCAGCACTCCTGCGGCGAGCACCCCGGCCAGCACCCCCGCCCCGCCGGCGCAGACCCGCCCCGCCAGCCGCTTCGACGTCGACGCGACCTGACGGCCTCCGCGGTCAGCCGCGGCGGGCGTTGACCATCAGGCCGAGGGGCTTACCGACCAGCGACTCGCGGCGTACGGCCAGACGCTCGGCGACCGCGTCGAGCGCCTGCGCGGCCGGGGCGGACGGGTCGGCCACCACGATCGGCTCGCCCGCGTCGCCGGCCTCGCGGACGCGGGTGTCCAGCGGGATCTGACCCAGCAGCGGCACCGAGGCCCCCACCGTACGGGTCAGCGACTCGGCGACGGTGGCGCCGCCGCCGGCCCCGAACACCTCCATGCGGGAGCCGTCCGGCAGCTCCAGCCACGACATGTTCTCCACGACGCCGACCAGGCGCTGGTGGGTCTGCAGGGCGATCGCCCCGGCCCGTTCGGCCACCTCGGCGGCCGCGGCCTGCGGGGTGGTCACCACCAGGATCTCCGCGTTCGGCAGGAGCTGGGCCAGGGAGATCGCGACGTCGCCGGTACCCGGCGGCAGGTCCAGCAGCAGGACGTCCAGGTCGCCCCAGTACACGTCCGCGAGGAACTGCTGCAGCGCCCGGTGCAGCATCGGGCCGCGCCACACCACGGCTGCGTTGCCCGCGGTGAACATGCCGATCGAGATGACCTTCACGCCGTGCGACTGCGGCGGCATGATCATGTCCTCGACCCGGGTGGGCTTGCCGTCCACGCCCAGCATGCGCGGCACGGAGTGGCCGTAGATGTCCGCGTCGATCACGCCGACCGACAGGCCCCGCTTGACCAGCGCGGCGGCCAGGTTCACCGTGACGCTTGACTTGCCGACGCCGCCCTTGCCGCTGGCCACCGCGTACACCCTGGTGCGGGAGCCGGGCTGGGCGAACGGGATGACCGGCTCCGCGGCCGCGCTGCCGCCGCGAAGAGTGGCCTGCAACTGCTGGCGCTGCTCGGCGCTCATCACCCCGAAGTCGATCTCGACCGTGGTGATCCCCGGGATCCGGGTGAGCGCCGCGGTGATGTCGGTGTTGAGTTTGTCACGCAGGGGGCATCCGGCGACGGTGAGCAGCAGCTCCACCCGCACCCGCCCGTCCGCGACGGTGAAGCCCTTGACCATGCCGAGATCGGTGATCGGACGGCGGATCTCGGGGTCGTCGACCGTGGCGAGGGCGGCCTGAATGGCCTCTTCGAGCGTTGCTGCAGCGGGCGTTGCCATGGCGACGATGTTACTGCTCGGTCAGCCCCGGTCGTCCTCCCAGCCCGTGTGATGTGTCCGGGCCTTGCGCTGACCGGTCACGGGGCGTCGGCTGGGCGTGCCCTCGTGGCCCTCGCTTCGCTCGGTGCGCTCGGTCACGCGGTGTTGGCTGGGCGTGCCCTCGTGGCCCTCGCTTCGCTCGGTGCGCTCGGTCACGCGGTGTTGGCTGGGCGTGCCCTCGTGGCCCTCGCTTCGCTCGGTGCGCTCGGTCACGCGTCCTGGTCGCGGCGTTCCAGCTTCGCCCGGCGGGCCGCGGCCTCGTCCAGCTCGTCCGCGAGCCGGGCCAGCTCCGAGCGCAGGAAGTCGCGGGTCGCCACCTCGCCCAGCGCGATCCGCAGCGCCGCGATCTCCCGGGCCAGGTACTCCGTGTCGGCCTTCTGCATGGCCGCCCGCCGCCGGTCCTCCTCCATCGCCAGGCGATCCCGGTCGGCCTGCCGGTTCTGCGCCAGCAGGATGAGCGGCGCCGCGTACGACGCCTGCAGCGACAGCACCAGCGTCAGGAACGTGAACGTGTACGGGTCGAACCGCAGCGGCTTCGGGGCCAGCGTGTTCCAGGCGAACCAGGCCCCGATCACCACGGTCATGTAGACGATGAACTTCGCCGTACCCATGTACCGGGCGATGCTCTCCGACCAGCGCCCGAACGCCTCCGGGTCGAACCGGGGCAGACGCACCCGGCCCGGCTCGACGGGCTGGTCGAGCCGGTCGCGCCGCGGCTCACTCATCGCTGAGCCTCGGCAGGATCACGGCGGTCTCGCCCGTTGCGTGCTCGTCGTCCGGGGCGTCGCGGTCGCGCCAGTCCCGCGGCAGCGAATGGTCGAGCACGTCGTCGACCGTCACCGCGCCGAGCAGCCGGTGCGCGGGATCCACCACCGGCATGGCTACCAGGTCGTACGTCGCCATGCGCTTGGTGATCTCCGGCAGGGTGGCCTCGGGGCGCAGCGGGTCGAGATCGTTGTCCACGATGCCGCCGAGCAGGGAGGCGGGCGGTTCGCGCAGCAGACGCTGGAAGTGCACCATGCCCAGGTACTTACCCGTCGGGGTCGCCGACGGCGCCCGGGCGACGAACACCTGGGCCGCAACGACCGGCGACAGCTCGGGGTTGCGGATCCGGGCCAGTGCCTCGGCCACGGTCGCGTCGGGGGTGAGGATCACCGGCTCGGAGGTCATCACGCTGCCCGCGGTGCCGGGCCGGTAACTCATGAGCTGCCGGACCGGGGCGGCCTCCTCGGGCTCCATCAGATCGAGCAGTACCACCTGCTCCGCCTTGGGCAGCTCGGCGAGCAGGTCGGCCGCGTCGTCCGGGTCCATCCGTTCCAGTACGTCGGCCGCGCGCTCCCGGTCCAGCCGGGCCAGGATCTCCACCTGGTCGTGCTCGGGGAGCTCCTCCAGCACGTCGGCCAGCGTGCGGTCGCTGAGGGCGGCCGCCACCTCGTTGCGCCGGGAGTCGGACAGGTCCTGCAACGCGTTGGCCATGTCCGCCGGGCGCATCTGTTCCAGCAGGGCGAGCAGGTTCGACGTGCCCTGGGCGTCCGTGGTGCCGATGAGGCTGCGCACCCGGTCGTACTCGACCTGGTAGACGTGTCCGCGGCGGGTGAGCCGCCCGGCGTGCTCGCGGACCGCGACGCGGGTGACCAGCCATTCGTTGTTGCGGTTCAGTTCCATGCCGAGATCCACGACAGTGCCGGACTGGCCGGAGCCCTCGCCGTCCTCAGGCAGCACGGTCACCCGGCGGTCCAGCAGGTCACCGAGGACCAGCAGTTCGTTCTGGCGCTTTTCGAACCGGCGCAGATTCAGGGTGCCTGTACCGAGCACGACCGCCTCGGCGTCCATCGAGGTCACCCGGCCGATCGGCAGGAAGATCCGCCGCCGCAGGGCCATCTCGGCGACCAGGCCGACCACCTGCGGCGGTCGGTTCGTGGTGCGCAGGCGCACGACCGCGTCGCGGACCCGGCCGACTCGGTCGCCGTTGGGATCGAACACGGGCAGCGCGGCCAAGCGCGCGAGATACACCCTCGTCCCCATGGTCACGGGTTCAGCCTAGGTTAGCGTCGGGGCATGTCTACCGTGGTGTACGAGATCGTGGACGTGTTCACAGACCGGCCGTTCGCGGGGAACCCGTTGGCGGTCGTCTTCGGAGCCGAAGGGCTCGCCGGTGATCAGATGCAGGCGCTGGCGCGCGAGTTCAATCTGTCCGAGTCGGTGTTCGTGCTGCCCGCCGAGTCCGGCGGCAGCTACCGGGCGCGGATCTTCACCCCCGAGGCGGAGTTGCCGTTCGCCGGGCACCCGAGCGTCGGCGCCGCGGTGACCTCGGTCCGCCGCGGTCTGGCTGAGCCGGGCGTCCTCGTTCAGGAGTGCGGAGCCGGTTCGCTGCCCATCGAGGTCACCGGGGACGGCACCGCCACGCTCACCGGGGGCACCCCGACCCTGGGCGAGATGATGGACCCGGAGCCACTGCTGGCCATGGCCGGGCTCACCGCGGACGACCTGGCCGGGAAGGCGGCGCCGCGGCCCGCCGGGTGCGGTCTGGAGTTCGTCTTCCTTCCGGTACGCCACGACGCCCTCGCCCGTGCCCGCGTGGACCAGGCCGCGGCGGAACGGCTCGGCGTGTCGCAGATCAGCGTGTTCGCCTGGGACGAGACGCAGCGGACCGCGTATGCCCGGGTGTTCTGCCCGGGGGTGTCCGTGCCGGAGGACCCGGCCACCGGCTCGGCGGCACTCGGGCTCGGGGTGTGGCTGGTCGCGGCGGGGTGGCTGCCCGGTGCGGGCACCGCGGCGTACACCGTGCACCAGGGGATCGAGATGCGCCGGCCCTCGCTGCTGGCCTGCACGGTAACGGCCGCCGACGGTGCCGCGACCCGGGCCACGGTTGCCGGTCACGTCGTGCCGGTGGCGCGCGGCGAGATCGCCGTGCCGCCGTTTCGTGGCTGAGTCAGCGGCGGCGGACCCGATGCAACCGGAACGGGCGGCGGACCGGCACCCGCGCCGGCGTTTCCCGCGGCGGCGCCGCCTGGGCGTCGTCGGGCAGGGCCGGTGCGGCGGCCGGCTGGTCCGTCGCGGGCGTGAGCCGGACGATCGCGCAGCCGTCGTTCTCCCAGCGCGCGACCAGGTCATCAGCCGTGCCGGATGCGTTGAGGCGCTTCGCGGCGAGTTGCGGCGCGAGCGCAGCCCAGTCTTCCGAGCCGGGCGCGATCCGCGCGACCGCCGTCTCACAGATCACGATCAGCCCACCGGTGTCGCCGCGCAGCCGCACTGTCGCACGGGTCGCCTCGGGCAGCTCGGGGGCGGTCTGCTCACCGGGACCGCTGACCACGATCAGCGTGCCGTCCACCGGCAGGCACCACAGGGCGCGCGCCGGGCCGGCTCCCACGTTGATCCAGGCGACGGCCGCCTTCTTGACGGCTTCCTCCACGAGCGCAGCGGTCACCGGCCCATCCTGTCACGCCGCGGCGGACGATCCGGCCAGGGCAGGCTGACGGTCGATCAGGTGCACGACGTCGGTCAGCGAGGACACGGTCGCGCCGGTGAAGCCGTCGTCGCGGTCGAAGACGAGGTGGTCGGCCAGGTCGGGGGCGGCCAACCGGACCGCGGTCATGCCGACCGCCTCGGCGCCGGTCAGCTCGTGGCTGCCGCCGTCACCGACGTACAGGCATTCCCGCGGCGCGATGCCGAGCCGGGCGCACGCGGCCAGGTAGATCCGCGGATCCGGTTTGCAGATCCCCAGCTCGACCGAGAAGACCTGGGTGTTCAGCAGCCCGGCCACGGGCAGGGTGGGCAGGAACGCGGGCAGCTCGTGCGTGCAGTCGCTGATCAGTGCGGTGGCGAGGCCGCGTCGGCGCAGGGCGGTGAGAGCGCTCACCGCGTCGGCACGCAACCGGGTGTCGGCCCGCATCGCATTGATCCTGGCGGGCATGGCGGCCGCCAGCTGGCCCGGCCGGGGGTGGCCGCCGGCCTGTTCGATCACCCAGCCCAGGGTGTCCTCGGCGGATCCGAAGAGTCCCCGGGCCCGGGCCCGGAACGACCGATCGAGCACGCCGACGACGACGTCAGGGTCGCACCCGAGGAACCGGGCGATGGCGGCATGCTGGGGTCCGCGCCGGACGGAGCGGGTCAGCGTGCCGAAGAAGTCAAACACGACCGCACGGTATGCGGGCATGCCGATCAGCCTCCGGGCATCGAAAGAGTTACATCGAAAGAACGAACAGGGGCCGGAACCGTCGGTGAGCGTAGCCACCGATTCACTCTGCGCTCAATGGAGGTTCACAAATTGTGACGCGGTTGGCCGGGTCATGTCAGCGGCGGGATTGACCGTGTCGTCCACACGCCGGGGATCGCCGCTGCCCACGATTGCCGCACTTGTCGTGGCGGTACTGGCGGTCTCCTCCTCCGCGCCACTGATCAAGTTCGCGGCGGCGCCCGCGCTCGCGGTGGCATTCTGGCGCAACGGTCTCGCCGCCCTCGCACTCACCCCCGTCACTGTCGGCCCGCGCCGCGCCGAGCTGCGCGACGTACTGCGCGGGACGCACCGGCGCGACGGGATGTTCTGCGTGCTGGCCGGCATCGCGCTGGCGGCGCACTTCGCCAGCTGGATGCCCAGCGTGCAGCTCGGTACGGTCGCCACGGCCACCGCCCTGGTCGCCACCCAGCCCGTGTGGCAGGGCCTCATCGCGGCCGCTCAGGGGCGTCGCCCCACCGTGGCCGGCTGGGTCGGTATCGCACTCGCCGTGGCCGGTGCCGCCTGGGCGACGGGCGTGGACGTCGGCGTCTCCGGCAAGGCGGTCGCCGCGGACGTGCTGGCCCTGCTCGGCGGGATGTTCGCCGCGGCGTACACCGCGCTGGGCGAGCGGGCCCGCGTCCGGCTGACCACCACGACGTACACGTGGATCTGCTACGGCACCTGCGCGCTGCTGCTGCTCGTGGTGTGCCTTGCGGCGCGGCTCCCGCTCGGCGGGTACAACACCGGCACCTGGGCGGCGATCCTGGCCCTCGTAGCGGGCGCGCAGCTGCTCGGACACTCGATGTTCAACTACGCGCTGCACCGTACGTCGGCCACCACCGTCAGCGTACTGATCCTGCTGGAGGTGCCCGGCGCGGCGCTCCTGGCCTGGGTGTGGCTCGGTCAGGCGCCGAACGCCGCGGCCCTGCCCGGCCTCGCCCTGCTGCTCGCCGGCGTCGCGGTGGTCGTGCTCGGTGCGGGCCTGCGCCGGGACCGGCGCGACGCCACGGCGTCGCTCGCCGATGCCGCCGACCCGTCGCCCCGCTGAGCGATGCCGCCGACCCGTCGCCCCGCTGAGCGATGCCGCCGACCCGTCGCCTCGCTGACCCGTCTGCTCCCCGGCCACGTGGCCCGGCCGGTGCTCTGTCCCTGCGATCCGCACCGCGGCCGCGGCCCGGTGCTACGTCGTTGGTGAACCTCCCCGGGGCCGGCTACGCCGGGCCGGTGGTGGTGTCGATGGCCGCAAACGCCACCAGGACGACCATGATGAGCGCACCGATCGCGGCGCTGATCCAGCCCACGATGACCCCGGCGAGCGCCAGCCCCGCGCCACCGCCGCCGGTCGTGTGGATGCGGCGGCGGGACACGTGCCCCGTGACGGCGCCGACGACGCCGAGCAGGCCGGTGAATCCCCACGCGCAGAGCCCGCTGGCGGCCAGGCAGGAGATGATGATCGACGCGATGGCCAGCCCGTCCGTCGGCTGCTGTGGTGCGCCGTGGGCGTACGGGTGCCCGGATACCCGAGCGGGGGCCCACCCGTCCGGGGCGGGCACATACGGTCCGGGCGCGCCGAACCAGGCGGGCGCCGCCAGTGCGGGCAGCGCGGACACGGGTGGCGCACCGTCGTCCGCGGTCGTGGCGTTCATGCGCAGTGCGGATGCCGGTGGGGCGCTGCCGTCGTGCGGCGCCGTGTCGTCGATGGGCCGCGCGGATGCCGGTGGCGCGCCGCCGTCGTGCGGCGCCGTGTCGTCGATGGGCCGTGCGGTCACCGATGGTGCGCTGCCGTCGGGTGGCGTCGGGGCGTCCAGGGGCCGCGCGGATGCCGGTGGCGCGCCGTCGATCGATGTGGCGGGCGGGTTCGGTCCGGCGGCGGGAGAGGGGACGCCGGGCGTCGCCACCGGGCCGGTGCCGTCGGGGCCGGGGGGTGCGGGATAGGTCATGGGGAATCTCCGGGCGGGGGATGTCGCGGTCAGGGTAGACCGGTCGATCACGACCTCATGCGGTTACGCAGGGTGATCGAATTCTCGTGCGTCACTTCTGGCGCGCCACGGTGACGTCGATGTTTGCCCCAGAAAGCGCGAGCGGGCAGGATCGCCGCATGGTCTATGACGCACGTTCGGTCAGCGGCAGCCGGTCGAGGCGCGATGCCACCCGCCCCGCGGCCGGCCGCCGACCCCGTGCCGCAGCGTCCGCCGCCGACTCCGAAACGGACGCGGCCGTGGAACCCCCGGCCGTGCTCGTCGCGGACGAGCCGACCGCCGACCCGGACGAGGCGCCGGTGACGCTGCGGCTCGATGGCAAGGTCGCGCTGGTCACGGGTGCGGGCAGCCCGGACGGCATCGGGTACGCGACGGCTCGGCGCCTCCGGGACCTCGGGGCCCGTGTGGCGATCGTGTCCACCACGCGGCGTATTCACGACCGGGCTTCGGAGCTGGGGATCACCGGCTTCGTCGCGGACCTCACCGACGAGGCGGAGGTCGGCGCGCTGGCCGACGCGGTCGCCGATCAGCTCGGCGACATCGAGGTGCTGGTCAACAACGCCGGTCTCGCGAGCCGGACCAGCCCCGAGGTACTGCGCCCGGTGGCTCAGCTGACCTACGACGAGTGGCGCGCCGAGATCGACCGGAATCTGAGCACCGCGTTCCTGTGCAGCCGGGCGTTCGTCGGGAGCATGTGTGAGCGCGGGTGGGGGCGGATCGTCAACCTGGCCGCCACGGCCGGGCCGATCAACGCCCTGCCCACAGAGGCCGCGTACGCCGCCGCGAAGGCCGGCGTGCTCGGGTTGACCCGGGCCCTGGCCATGGAACTCGTCGCCGACGGCGTCAACGTCAACTGCGTCGCACCCGGGACGATCTACACCGCGGCGTCCACGGTGACCGAGATCAAGCAGGGCCTCGGCACCCCGATCGGACGGCCCGGCACCCCGGACGAAGTGGCCGCGGCGATCGCGTTCCTGTGTTCGCCCGCCGCGTCGTACATCACGGGCCAGATGCTCGTCGTGGACGGCGGCAACAGCGTCCGCGAGGCCGAGTTCCGCTGATCCAGCCCGGTCGGCCGGGGTTGTGCCCGGCCGACCGGTTCAGAAGATCACGGCATCGGCTCCGCAGGGTCAGTACGTCGTGGTGCTGCCGTTTGCCGCCGCGACGATGACCAGCACGATCCAGCCGACGCAGAACAGCAGGTAGAGGCCGGTGAAGATGTAGCCGAGCCACAGCCCGGCCGTAGCCAGGCCTTCACCGCCCTCACCGGTCTGCCGGATCTGCTTCTTCGCCACGTGACCCATGACGATCGCGGCCGGCGAGAAGATGAACGCGAAGACCAGGGCCAGGATCGCCATGGTGTTGGTGCTGGGGGCGGCCGCGTAGGGCTGCGCGTACTGCGGCGTCCCGTACGGCGACTGCCCGTACGGCTGCCCGCCCATCGGCGGGTACGACGGCTGTCCGCTGGTCGGCGGCAGGTACGGCTGCCCGCTGGCCGGTGCACCGCTCCCGGGGGCCGCGTACGGGTCCGAGGAGTAGGGGTTCGGCTGCTCGTAGGGCTGTTGCGGCTGGTATGGGTCCGGCGTGCCGCCGGGCGGCGGATAGGTCATGTCAGGGTCCTCCTTGTGTACCCGGCACCGTACTAGTCGCCACGTAGCCGCCGACATCCGCGCCGGGTGTCGGGACCCTGGTGGCGGCCCTGCACGTGCTCGTCGGCCCGGTGCCTCAGACCGGCCCGGTGAGCCCTGCGGCGGCGCGTTCGACCATGACGCAGCTGTCCTCGACATAGTCGAGCCCTGCTTCGGTGGCGATCCGGCGTGCCTCCGCGGACACGATGCCGCTCTGCAGCCACACCGCGGACGCCTTGATGGCGACCGCCTGCCGGACGATGTCGATCGCGTCCACAGCCGGCCGGAACACGTCGACCAGATCGACGTGCTCCCGGATGTCGGCCAGCGTCCGGTAGGCCCGTTGCCCGAACACCTCGTCGACGAACGGGTTCACCGGGATCACGTGCCAACCGTGTCGGAGCATGTGCAGCGGCACCGAGTGCGCCGGTTTCGCGGGGTCGCGGGACGCGCCCACCACGGCGATCACCTTCGCGTCGGCCAAGATCTGCCGTGCACTCCTCATGCTCAGACTCTATCGACGGATCACAGCAGGGTGAGCTGTTCGGCCTGCGCCCGGGCAGAGGCTGGGAGCGCCCGGCGGTCGCGTGGCGGGTCGCCGCGCGCGAGCGCATCGGATGCCGGGCCGCCCGACGGACGGGCGCTTTCGGTTTCCTGCACCCGGCGGGTCTCGACCGGGTCGCGCCGGTGCAGCCCGTGCCGGCGGGCGGCCAGCCGGACCCGGGCGCCGATCTCGGCCTGGAACGGCTGGGACAGGTACGGCCCGCGGCGGTACAGCTCGCGATACCGGGGCGCCAGCTCCGGGTGCTCGCGGGTGAGCCAGGCGGCATACCACTCGCGGGCGCCGGGGCGCAGGTGCAGCGGCAGGGGTGTCACGCTGACCGCTCCCGCCGCGGCGATCGCCGCGACCGTCTGCTCGATCGACTCGTCCGTGTCCGTGAGGCCGGGCAGGATCGGGGCCATCAGCACGCTCACCGCGAATCCCGCATCGGTGAGGGCGCGAACCGCCTCCAGGCGGCGACGCGGGCTGGGCGTGCCCGGCTCGACCGCGCGCCAGACCTGCTCGTCGACGAAGCCGACCGAGAAGGTCAGCCCGACCGCGGTCACCTCGGCGGCCTGCTTGAGCAGCTCCAGGTCGCGCAGGATGAGGGTCCCTTTGGTGAGAATGGAGAACGGGTTGGCGACGTCGCGCAGGGCGGCGAGGATCTGCGGCATCAGGCGGTACCGGCCTTCGGCGCGCTGGTAGACGTCCACGTTGGTGCCCATCGCGATCGGCTCGCCGCGCCACGTGGGAGCGCTCAGCTCACGCCGGACCAACTCGCCCGCATTCACCTTGACCACGATCTTGGTGTCGAAGTCGTGGCCGGCATCGAGGTCCAGGTAGGTGTGGGTGTTCCGGGCGAAGCAGTACGTGCACGCGTGTGAGCAGCCCCGGTACGGGTTGATCGTCCACTGGAACGGCAGGCGGGATGCGCCGGGGACGCGGTTGATGATCGACTTGGCGCGGATCTCGTAGAACGCCATGCCGGCGAAGGACGGGGTGTCGAACGTGCGGACCGTCGCGCCGGGCAGCGCCAGCGGCAGGGGTGGGGCCACCGGCGCTGCCCGGTCGGACGGGTCGCCCCCGGCGGCGGCGAGATGGGACCAGCGCATGGAGTCGATTCGAACACACGTTCGACCCCGCTGTCCATCGCCGGCCCGATGGTCGTACGAAACGGCGAAGGCCCGGCGCGCGGGCGCCGGGCCTTCGTGTGGCAGCGGATCAGTGCTGGTGTGCCGCGAGCTGCTTGCGGACGTCGTCCATGTCCAGCTTCTCGACCTGGTCGATGAGGGACTCGAGCGCCGACTCCGGCAGTGCGCCGGGCTGCGAGAAGACGATCACGCCGTCCCGCACCGCCATGATCGTCGGGATGGAGCGGATGTCGAACTTCGCGGCCAGGGCCTGCTCGGCCTCGGTGTCCACCTTGCCGAACGTGATCTCGGGGTGCTTCTCCGACGAGCGCTCGTACGTCGGCGCGAAGCGCACGCACGGGCCGCACCAGCTGGCCCAGAAGTCGACCAGAACGATGCCGTCCTTGCCGGTGACCTCGTCGAAGTTCGCTGCCGTCAAGTTAACGGTCGCCATGATCTCTCCGTCCATGGGAAAAGTCGTTCGTGCCGTGAAACCCATCGTCCACCTCGGCAATTCCCTTGGCGAGCGCGGTGCAACCGTGGGCTGCGGCACTGTTCCGCGAACAGCGACGACAGGCGACATCACCGATCGTAGGGAGAGCGCTCCCGAGCGTTTACACCTTTCGCGTGACTGTTGCCGCGTTGTGTGCGCGCCGTCTGTCGGAGTTCCGACACTTCGCTGCTCATTGTGTACGTGACCTGCACAGAAGGTAATTGGAAACAAAGTTTCTTGTGACTTGAGTCACGCGTGAGGGCTCTTCACATCGATACGTACGGTGAGGCACACTTTTCCGCAACAGAGCGTGGGCGGCGGGTGCCGGGGAGGGCCCCGCCGCTCATTGCGTCCGCACCCGATTCGGCCGGCGCCGCCGCGACAGTATGGCCGCCCCGAGGTGCGAAGATCGTGGTCCGGAGCCCGTGGGCAGCCACCGGAGATCCCCGCCGTAGCCTGATCGCCCATGACCGAGGACGACGCCGAGATCGGGGTGGGCCCGTGGCCCGGCCCCTGGCCGGACGGCGAGCACTACGACCCCGAGCTGCTCGCGACCGGTGACCGGCGCAACGTGGTCGACCGCTACCGGTACTGGCGCCGCGAGGCGGTCGTCGCCGACCTCGATCACCGCCGCCACGAGTTCCACGTCGCCATCGAGAACTGGCAGCACGATCTCAACATCGGCACGGTGGTCCGCAACGCCAACGCGTTCCTCGCTGCCGAGGTGCACATCGTGGGCCTGCGCCGGTGGAATCGGCGCGGTGCCATGGTCACGGACCGCTATCAGCACGTCCGGCACCACGCCACGATCGAGGACTTCGTGGCGTGGGCTCGCGCCGAAGGACTGCCGGTCGTGGGCATCGACAACCTGCCCGGATCCCACCCGATGGAGACCGTCACGCTGCCGCGCCGGTGCGTGCTGCTGTTCGGGCAGGAGGGGCCGGGGCTGTCCGGAGCCGCCCGCCTGGCCTGTGACCAGGTCTTCTCCATCGCCCAGTACGGCTCGACCCGGTCGATCAACGCGGGCGTCGCGAGCGGAATCGCGATGCACGCCTGGATCCGCTCGCACGCGGGACCGCCGCCCGGGTGACCCGAGTGACCCCAGCCGACCCGACTGGCACCGGGCAGACCCGAGTGACCCCGAAGTGACCGGACTCTGCCGAACCGCCTTGGACGGGGCGAATCCGCACGCGGCGACCACGTTCTGCCGATTCGCTTGACGGAGGCTCGCCCTGCCTCCACGGTAGGGGGGTGGGTGTCACAGTGAGTTGCCCCCGATGCGGTGCGCATGTCCGGCCGCCGGACCTGATGCACAGCGACTGGCGTTGCGACAACTGTGGCGAGGTCCCGCCGTTCCATGTCGCCCAGCACATCGGCGCCGAGATCATCGAGAGCGTCCTGCGCCGGATGGTTCCGCCGGCCGACCGGATCCCGCTGTGGTGCCCGTGGCCGCTCCCGGCAGGCTGGATGGTCACCGGGGTCGGCTGGGCTGGCGACGACCGCAGCGGCGTACGGGCGACCGCGCTCGCCTGCAGTGGGCCCGATCCGCTCGGCGGCGGCCCCGCCGATCTCGTGCTCATCGCGGAGCAGCCCGGCGTCGGCCTCGGCACGCGCTTCGCCGGCATTCCCGGAATCGATCCCGGCAACCTCATCAGCGAGGCCTTGTCGGACTCCGGTCCACAGGGCCCGCACGCCAAGGTCAAGGCGGGTGGCCACCCCACTCCACTGTGGTGCGTCAAGTCCCCGGAGGATAGAAGCGCCTACGTGAGTGAGGCGAAAGGAATGTGGCTCTATGCGGTAGCGTGGCCCGCAAGCGCGGGCTACTTCCTTGCCGAGCACGTCGTCCTGCACGATCTGTCCGATGGGGTGCCGCCCGAGCTTGTGTACGGAGCGCCGTCACCGTACCTGCACGGGAAAGCGTGACCTGCGGGAACGGAATTGGCGATTCGGCCACAATGTTCACACGGAGCGACCAAGCTGATACCGTCGGTACTGTCGCGGCGCTGACCGTCACCCGCACCGGAGGAGAAGAAGGCAGGCCATGATCAAGAAGGTTCTCACCTGGCTTGGCATCGCATTCTTGATCTTCTTTATCGCCTTCAATCCGAACTCGGCGGCCGCGGTGTTCGCATCGCTCGGCAGCACGATCGGCGACATCGCTGAGGGCTTCGGGACGTTCTTCACCAACCTCGTCGCATAGCATTGCCAGATGGGTCCTGATGAGCCGCGTCAGCCCGACGACGAGGGTGCCCGCCGTCCACATCCACACGACGACGACACGTTCGGGTACAACGATCCCGCCTTCAACTCCGGCCCGGGGTACAACCCCGACGCCGCCTATTCGGACGGACCCGGCTACTCGCCGGACGCGGGCTACTCGCCCAGCGCCGGCTACGGCACGTCCGGCGCCGACGAGTACCCCGACGAGTACGAGTCCCCGATCTTCACCGCGGAGGAACTGGAGGGCCTCGACGGCGCCGGTGCCGGTCCCCGCCGCGTCCTGCCGCTGGAGGACGAGCCGACCACGCTGGTCGCGAAGTACCTGTTCCCCACCGAGCGCTACCGCGGCGAATGGAAGCGGCACTGGATCCACCTGACCACCCCGCTCCTCGTCGGCGCCGGCGGCACGCTTCTGCTCGGCTACCTGGCGGGCTTCCTCACCCGGCAGCAGATCGACGGCCTGGTGACAGCCGCGGTCCTGCTCTGGCTCGCCGTGATCGGGTGGGTGACCTGGCGAGTCTTCGACTGGTATTTCGACCGCTTCATCCTCACCAACAAGCGGGTCATGGTCGTCAACGGCATGGTCACCCGAAAGGTGGCCATGATGCCGCTGCTCCGGGTCACCGACATGAAGTACACCCAGTCCCCGCTCGGCCGCATTCTCAACTACGGCACCTTCGTGCTGGAGTCCGCGGGCCAGGACCAGGCCCTGCGCGAGGTCAAGCACCTGCCCAACCCCAACGAGCTGTACCTGCGCGTCGTCGAGGAGATGTACGAGCCCCAGGCGGTCGAGGCGCGCCTGGGCAAGGACGGTGACGCGGGCGACGACGCCTGACGTTCCCGGCCACCTCGGTGCACCCACCGGCTAGCGTCGTCGGGTGACCAGAATCGACCTGCACTGCCACTCGACGGCCAGCGACGGCACCCTGACCCCGGCCGACCTGATGGCGGCAGGCCGCGATGCCGGGCTCGACGTCATGGCGATCACGGACCACGACACCACGGGCGGCTGGGCCGCGGCCGAGGCCGCCCGTCCGGCCGGCCTCGTCCTGGTCCGCGGCGCCGAGTTGTCCTGCCGCTGGTACGGCGTACAGCCGGCGATCCCGCTGCACCTGCTCGCGTACCTGTTCGACCCGACCGAGCCCCGGCTCGCCGGCGACCTGGCCCGACTCCGCACCGACCGGGAACAGCGCGCCGAACGCATCGTCGAGCTGCTGCGCGCGGACGGGGTGGACATCACCTGGCCGGAGGTGCAGGGCTACGCGGCCGGCGGTTCGGTGGGGCGCCCGCACATCGCCCAGGCGCTGATCCGGGCCGGTCTGGTGCGCACCACCAACGAGGCGTTCGCGTCCCGCTGGCTCGGTACGCGGTACTTCGTACCCAAAGCAGACCTGGACGTCTTCGAAGCGGTCCGTGCGGTCCGGGCGGCCGGTGGTGTGCCGGTCTTCGCGCACCCGCGGGCCACCCGCCGGGGCCGGGTCGTGCCGGACAAGCTCATCGAGGAACTGGCCGCGGAGGGCCTGTTCGGGCTGGAGGCGGACCACGAGGACCACTCGCCGCAGGAACGCGAACACGTCCGCGCGCTCGCCGACCGCCTCGGCCTGGTCGTGACCGGGTCGTCGGACTTCCACGGCACGCACAAGACCGTCCGGCTGGGGGCGTTCACGACCGCGCCGGAGGCGTTCGAGCGGATCGCCGCGGCCGCCACCGGCGTTCCCGTGCTGGGGTGACGATCCACCCGGTCGGCTGTCGCAACCTCCCGCCGACCCCTAGGTTGATCTCGTGAACCTCAAGCTGTTCGGCGAGGTCTTCGTGACCCTCCTGGTGATCGTCGACCCGCCGGGCATGGTGCCGGTCTTCCTCGCGCTGACCGGCACCATGCCGGCCAAGCAGCGCACCCGGGCGGGCACCCAGGCGGTCGGGCTCGCGCTCGGCGTCATCGTGGTGTTCGCCGTGGCCGGCCAGACACTGCTCGACTACCTGCACGTCCAGCTGCCCGCGCTGCAGGGCGCGGGCGGGCTGCTGCTCATCCTGGTCGCGCTGCAACTGCTGACGGGCAAGACCGACGAGCCGTCCGAGCAGGGCGGCACGACCAACGTCGCCCTGGTGCCGATCGGCACCCCACTGCTGGCCGGGCCGGGCGCGATCGTCGCCACGATGCTTTTCGTACGGCGGGCCGACGGCGTGGCGGACCACGTGGTCATCGGTCTCGCCATCCTCGCCGTCATGTTCGCGGTGTGGCTGGTCCTGCGGTTCTCCGGTCTCATCGTCCGGCTGCTGCGCCCCGGTGGCATCGAGGTGCTGACCCGCATCGCCGGCCTGCTGCTGGCGGCCATCGCGGTGCAGCTCATCGCGGACGCGGTGGCCTCGTTCGTGCGGCTCTACACGGCCTGACGTTCATCCGTCGGTGGACGCTGAGTCCATTCTGTCGGCGGGTGCTGGCAGGATGACCGCGTGTCTTCGACGAAGTCCCAGCGCGCCCTGCCCGGCCAGCCCGGTCCGCGCCAGCCCGGTCCGGGCCGGCGCGCTCCGGCAAGGTCCGGCCCCGGCAAGCCCGATCACGAGCAGCTCGGCTTCGCCGGCATGCCCGAGCGCCTCTTCGTGTGCACCCCGAGCAAGCTTTCGGCGTACGAGGACTGCCCGCGCCGCTACCGGTATGCGTACGTCGACCGGCCCGCCCCGCCGAAGGGTCCGCCGTGGGCGCACAACTCCCTCGGCGCGAGCGTCCACACCGCCCTGAAGAACTGGTATGCCCTGCCCACGGCCCGCCGCGCTGCCGAGACGCTGCCCACGCTGCTCACCGCCACCTGGGTCGGGGAGGGATATCGCGACTCCGATCAGGAGCGGGTGGCCTACCGGCGCGCGCTGGACTGGCTGGAGTCCTACGTGGCCACCCTCGACCCGGCCGACGAGCCACTGGGCGTGGAGCGCGTGGTCGCGGCCCGGACCGCGGTGCTCGCGTTCAACGGCCGCGCGGACCGGATCGACGCCCGGCCCGGCCCGTCCGGCCCCGAGGCCGTCATCGTGGACTACAAGACGGGCCGTTCCGAGCTCGGCCCCGACGACGCCCGCGGCTCCCGCGCCCTGGCGCTGTACGCGTTCGCGGCGCAGCGCGTGTTCCGCCGCCCGTGCCGCCGCGTCGAGCTGCACCACCTGCCGACCGGGACGGTCGCCGTGCACGAGCACACCGACGATTCGCTGACCCGGCACCTGTCCCGCGCCGAGGACACGGCCCGCGACATCGTCGCCGCCGAGAAGGCGGTCGCCGACGGCGGTGACGCCGACACCGAGTTCCCGGTCCGCCCGGGGGCGTTGTGCGCCTGGTGCGACTTCCGGCGTACCTGCCCGGCGGGTGCCGCCGCACCGGCCAAGGAAACGTGGGCCGCCTTCGAGGGCTAGGCGGCGAGCCCGGCCCGTTCGAGCGCGGCCCGGCGCGTCGGTGAGACCCTGTAACGGCCCGGCGCGGCTGCCAGTACCGCGCCGATGAGCAGGCGCATGCTTCGTACGGACAGGCCCGCGGTCAGGTCCGTCGTCGGCCAGCCGAGCCCGCCGTACATCCGGCGGGCCCACGGTGGCAGCAGCCCGAACGCGGTCGCGGCGACGCCGAGGTACGCCCACCGGGTCGGGCCGAGCGTGAGCCCGAGCCGGAACGCCCGGCTGCCCCAGTCATCCGGGATGGGCGGCACGGTGAGGAACAGCCCGGTCTCGGCGCTGTCCCGGGTCAGCCCCAGCTCCGGCCGGATCGCCTCGTAGTACCGCGCCGTCTCGGCGACCGTACCGGGGACGGTTGCCGGGTCGAGGCCCACCACCTCGGCGGCGCGCCGTTGTTCTGAGTAGTACGCGTCGGCTTCCGCGTCGCTCAGCCTCACCCCGGCCCGCCGGGCGGTGGTGAGGAACGACTCGACCTCGGTGACGTGCACCCAGCGCAGCAGTTCCGGGTCGTCGATCCGGAACTGCTCGCCGGTGCGCGGGTCAACTGCGGTCAGCCGGGAGTGGATGCGGCGCACCCGCCGTCCGGCGGCCGCCACCTCCGCGGTGCTGCCGTAGATCACCGTGCCCACGAAGTCGGTGGTGCGGGTCAGACGCCCCCACGGGTCCGCGCGGTAATCGGAATTCTGCACCACACCGGCCACCGCGCGGGGGTGCAGCGCCTGCAGGTACAGCGAGCGCAGCCCGCCGAGCAGCAGAATCGGCTCCTTGTGCAGCTTCCAGGTGACCGAACCCGGTCCGAAGAGCCCGACATCGTGACGGCTGTCCATGCCCCACAGCCTGCCATGCGGCGGGGACCGCCGGTGGAACGCGTTCGGGCCGCCGTCTCGCGGGAAGATCCGTGGCCCGGTCGCCGTCCCGAGATGCCGGCCGGGGCGCGCGGTGTGACAAACCCGCCCGGTGCGGTGAACCGGATCGTGGTCCGGCGCGTGTGCGCAGACAAAGGGGTTTGCGGTCCCACCTGCCCCTAAGCTGGCGCGGGGGTCCGATGATCAAGGAGTTGCCGTGTTCGATCAGATAAACGGGCTGCCGGTACACGCCCTGGTGCTGCACGCGGCCGTGGTGCTCGTACCGATGCTGGCCCTCGTGTCCGTGATCTACGCCTTCGTGCCGCGCTGGCGTCCGTACGTCGGCTGGGCGGCCGCACTGCTCGCGGTCGCCGCGCCGACCACCGCCTGGGTGGCGGTCAAGTCCGGCGAGCACCTGTACGACCGGCTGGTCGGGCAGGGCATGCAGGGGCCGGTGCTGGGGATCCTCGCGAACCACATGAATTTCGGCCGGCGCACGCTCTGGTTCACCGTGGCGCTGGGGGTGGCCACCCTGGTGATGCTCTTCTTCACGGTCGCCCGTACCGGCCGCAGCCTGCCGCGACCGGCCGAGCTGGTCCTGGCGGTCGTCATCGTGGTGTTGGCCGCGATCTCCGCGTACTACGTCTTCCGCACCGGTGACTCGGGCGCTCACGCGGTGTGGGGCGCGGCGTAAGGACCCGGCTGCCGTTCCGGCCGGCATGTGGGGTGCCGGCCGGGACGGTGCCGTCAGACGAGCGCTCTCGCGCAGAGCAGGCACATCAGGATCAGCCCGATCGCGCCGGCCACCAGGCCGACGCCGTAGGTCACCGTCCGTGCCGATCCTTCCGCGTCGTCCAGCGCGTCGATGTCCTGCGCGGGCATGGAGCGAGGCGGGGGTGGCTGGGCGACCGTGGGCGGGCGCCAGTACGCGGGCGGCGGGTCCGTGCGTGGCGGCCCCGGGTACGGCGGCTCCTTCGCCGGCCCAGGTTGCCCGGGGCGGGCCTGCTCGGGCTCCTGAGCGGGGCGCTGCCAGTAGGCGTCGTCCTCATTACCGGTCGGGGCGCTCACGTTCACCGACGCTACATGCCCGGCGGACCGACGATCGGGACGGCGCGGCTTACCCTCGTATCCGTGGACATCCTGGAACAACCTGAACACGATTCCGACGGTGAGCGCACCGTGGACTTCGAGTCCGAGGAGGCGCCACTGCTGCCGGAGCAGACCCGCGACGACACGGAGCGCGGCTGGGGCGATCGCGAGTACACGAACGACGCACGCCTGCTCGAGGACCGCCCGCCGCACTGGGACTGAACCCCACCGCCCCCCGGCTCGGAGGGGCTGGGTGGCTTGATGGCCGGGGTGGTGGGGTCGCTACTCCGGGCGGATGACGACGGCATAGCCCGCGCCGGCCGGCGCTGCCGCGGCGCGCTCGGCCACCGCCGGGTCGAGCGCCACCAGGAGGCTGCCGCCCGCCGGATCGTCCGGCGCGGTCACCTCGAGCACCAGGACGCCGCGCGCCACGGCAGACCCGCCCGCCCGGGGCGGCTCGTGGCCGCCGACCCGGAACAGGTCGACCCGGTCACCCGGCCGCACCAGCGCGAGCGTGGCCGGGTCAGCGAGCCGCACCGGCAGACCGGCCGCCCCGCTCGGCACACCGGATTGCCCGCTGCCGGACGTGCCCGGAGCGGGCGAGAGCCCGGAGCGCGCGGGCGCGGCGCCAGGCCCGGTGGGGCGGTCGGGCGCGGGAGCGCCATCAGGCCGGGCGGAGTCGGGCGACGGCCTGGAGTCGGGCGAGGGCGTGGAGTCGGGCGAGGGCGTGGCGCCGGGCCCGCCCCGTGCGGGCGGCGACGCGCGGGAGGATGCCGGCGTTCCCGGTGTGATTTCACGCCTGAGAGGTGACGCCGACGGGCAACCCGGCGTCGGGCTGGACCAGATCGTCAGCGCCGCCGTCACCAGCAACGTCGCCACGGCTGCGAGCCGGATCAGGGTGCCCCGCCCCGGCCGCCGCCAGCGCTTCGGGTCGAGCCGCGGCTCGGTCACGCGGCCCCGGACATTTCGCCCAGCGGCACCCGCGGATGGGCCGACGCGCGGGCCGAACAGCCGCGCTGCCCAGCCGCCCGGGCGCGGTGTGCTGCCCGTGGCAGGTGCGGTGCTGTGGGGCAACTGCCCGCTGCCGTGTCCCGTGCTCGCCACATCGCCCTCCCCGCCGGACCGAGGCTGTGCTCGCCGTCGTGAGCGAGCGCCGGTCCGCACGTTAGGCGGGAAGCCGGGATGGGCCGCGGAAGCCCTGTGGACGGCGCGCGGATGTGGATAGCGCGCCGGGCGGGGGTTGACCTGCTACGGGGGTCAGGCGGAGGCGGCTGCGGGCGTGCTGGTGCTGGAGGACGAACCCGAGGAAGCGGTCGAGGAGGAGGTGCTCGACTTCGTGGAGTCCGACTTGGCGGAGTCCGACTTCGCCGCGTCCGGCTTCGTGCCCCCGGACTTCTGCTCCGGCGCGCTGGTCGACGCCGAGGCGGCGCCGTTGCCGGAACGGGAGTCGTTGCGGTAGAAGCCCGAGCCCTTGAACACGATGCCGACGGAGTTGAAGACCTTCCGCAGCTTGCCCTGGCACGCCGGGCACTCGGTCAGCGCGGGGTCGGAGAAGGACTGGACCGCCTCGAGCTGCTCGCCACATTCGGTGCAGGCGTACTGGTACGTGGGCACGGATCCTCCGCGTTGCTCGATAGCCGGACTCTCGCGGCGCTGGCACTCGCCGTCACCGAGTGCCAATGCTGCGTCATCGGACCTTATTTCGTCCACTCCGCGCCCGCGCTGAGGATCAGGCCACCGCTCGGGTTGATGACCGCGCGGACCCGCCGGTCGTGCGGTTCGCTGGGTACGGCGTCCAGTACCTCCCCGTCGTGCAGCAGGGCCACGGTCCAGGTGGCGGCGGATACGCGTGTGAGCGCGCGGTCGTACGACCCGCCGCCGCGGCCCAGGCGCCGCCCCGCCCGGTCGACCGCCAGGGCGGGGACAACGACCAGGTCGGCGGTTGTGACAGCAGTCACGCCCAGCCGTGGCCCGGCCGGCTCCCGCAGGCCGCGCGGGCCGGGGAGCAGCGAGTCCGGCCCCGTGTACCGCGCCCAGTCCAGATCGCCGTCGTCGAGCAGGACCGGCAGCAGGAGCAGAGCGCCGTCGGGCAGAGCGCGGACGATCTGCTCGGGCAGGTCCGGACCGCCGGGCTCGGCGCCCATCGGCACGTACGCCGTGACCGTCGGAGGTTCCCGCCGTGGCGTCGGGGTCAGCTCCCGGCGTACCAGAGACATGAGTTCCGTCTGGACCGCGACCGCCGCCCGGCGGCGCGCTTCGTCGGTCAGCGAGCCGCGCGCCTGCAGTAGCTGCCTGCGCAGCGCAAGCTTCTCGGACCTAGATCTTTCCGCTTCCAGGGCGAAATCTGCCATGCAACCTCCTCCTCGAAACGGGCAAACGGTGCACACTATGTCAGCATCGCTCCAAACCGGGCCACCTCCAGGAGGACGTGTGACGCTACGTGGGCGGCTCACGACCGCCTTCCTGGTGGTGGTGCTGGGCCCGGTCCTGCTGGGCTCGCTGTTCGTCGGCACGACCGTGGCCACCGTGCGCCGTGACCGCGCGGTCGAACGGCTCGATCATGCCGCCACCACGGTGCGCACCGCGATCGGCGCGGTGTGCCGCCAGCTTCAGGCGGTCGCCGATGCCGTCGCCGTACTGTCGGCGGCCGACCGGCGTGCCGCGGCGGACCAGCTCGTCGCCCGCGGCCTGGCCACCGAGATCACGATCGGCCGGTCCGGTAGCGGCGGGCCCGCGCGGTGGCGCGACTGCGCCGCCCCGGCCGACGTCGGGGTGGCCGCGATCGTGGCCCGGGCTCGGGCCACCAACGTCACGATCTCCGTCGCACAGGCGCTGGACGCCGCGTTCGTGGACCGGCTCGCCGCATCCAGCGGCGCCGACGTCACGCTGCTCTCCCGGGACGGGGCCGGCGCCGCCCCGACCGAGAGCACCGAGGCCCCCAACGCCAGGCCCGACGTGGCCGCGCTCGCCGCCGCCCTGCTCTCATCCGACCAGGTCCGGCGCACCCCGGACGGCGGCCGGTACGTACGCCGGATCGCGGTCGCCCCCGGCCAGCCGCTGCCGCTGGCCGTCTCCGTGCCGGGCGGCACCCCGACCGGCCTGTACGCCCTGCTGGTCATCGCCGACCTGGCCGTGGCAGCCGTCGCGGTCCTGGTGGCGCGGTGGCTGGCCCGGTCCACCACCCGCCCGCTCGCCGACCTGGTCTGGGCCGCGGGCCAGGTCGCGGACGGCGAGCTGGACACCCGGGTCCCGGTGTTGCGGCACGACGAGCTGGGCCGGCTCGCCAGCACGTTCAACCGGATGACCCGCGAACTGCAGACCTATGTGCAGGCACTGACCGCCAGCCGGGACCAGTTGCGCGGGCACCTCGCCATCCTCGGCGACACCCTGTCCAGCACCCACGACGTGCACCGGATCCTGCGGGTCATCCTGCAGTCCGCGCTGTCCGCGACCGGAGCGCGGGCCGGCGTCGTGCTGCTCATCGACCCGGCCGATCACGTTCTCGTGGCGCGCTGCGCAGAGGGGCTGACCGGCCGCTGGGACGTGCCGGAGGCGGACCTGCCCGGGCTGCGGGTGCCCGTCGGCGAGGGGGTGCTCGGCGCGGTGGCCGCCACGGGCGAGGCGCGTCGCGGATCCGACCCGGGCGGGGAACCGCACTGCCGCACGTACGTGGCGGTGCCCATCTGTGCGCCCCCGACCGCCGGTGATCCGCTCGTGCCCGGGGAGGCGCCCGCCTCCACCGCGCCGGCCGTGCTGGGGGTGCTCGCCCTCTACGACCGGCTCGGCACGGACGAGTTCGACGACGCCGACCTGCTGACGCTGCGGACGTTCGCGGGGCAGGCCGGGGTGGCGGTGCACAACGTACGGGTGCACGAGGAGGCGCAGCGGCTGTCGCTCACCGATCCGCTCACCGGCCTGTGGAACTACCGGTACCTGCGCGAGTCGCTGCGCCGGGAGGTGGAGCGGGCCAGCCGGTTCGGGCGCATGCTGGCGGTGCTGGTGCTGGACCTGGACCACTTCAAGAAGGTCAACGACACGTACGGGCACGCGGCGGGCGACACCGTGCTGGGCGAGTTCGCCCGGCGCATCCGGCTCGGGCTGCGCGAGGTCGACGTGGCGTTCCGGCAGGGCGGCGAGGAGTTCGTGGTGCTGCTGCCGGAGACCGACGGGTTCGGCGCCGCGACCGTCGCCGAACGCCTCGGCGCGGCCATCCGGGACATCCCCGTACCCATCGATCCGCGTCGTGCCGGCCCCGCCGTGGACCGCATCCCGGTCAGTGTCTCGATCGGCATCGCCGTCTATCCCGACCACGGTGGGACCGCCCAGGAGGTGCTCGACGCGGCCGACGACGCCCTGTACGCGGCGAAGAACGCCGGCCGTGACCGGTACCGGATGGCATCCCCGGGGGTTTCCCCAGGCCCGCCACGCTGCCCGGACGACCGGCCCGCCACCCGGCCGGGTGGCCCGCAGCCGCCGCGCCAGACCCGCGGCCGATAGTCTCGCCAATGTCGGGACACGATGCGAGTGAAGGTGTGGGGGGCTCAGAGATGACGACGAACGCGCACGAGAACGGCCGTCGGGCGGTGAAGGCCGTCATTCCGGCGGCCGGCCTGGCGACCCGGTTCCTGCCGGCGACCAAGGCCGTACCGAAGGAGCTGCTGCCCGTCGTCGACCGTCCCGTGCTGCAGTACATCGTGGAGGAGGCGGCCGCCGCGGGCATCACCGACGTGCTGCTGGTGACCGGCCGCGGCAAGACCTCCATGGTCGACCACTTCGACCGTCGTCCCGACGTCGAGGCGCGCCTGGAGGAGAAGGGCGACACCGAGCGCCTGGCCGCGGTGCGCCGCACCAGCGAGCTCGCCGACATCTACACCTGCCGCCAGGGTGAGCCGCTCGGGCTGGGCCACGCCGTCGGCACCGCCGCGTCGCATGTGGGCGACAACGCCTTCGCGGTGCTGCTCGGCGACGAGTTCGTGGACGAGGACCAGCCGCTGCTGCCGGCAATGCTGGAACTGCAGGCCCGCACCAACGGCATCGTGCTCGCGTTCATGGAGGTCAAGCCGGAGGAGACGTCGCGCTACGGCATCGCCTCGGTGCGGCCCAGCGAGTTCGGCGAGGACGTCGTCGAGGTCACCGGCCTGGTCGAGAAGCCCGCGCCCGACCAGGCGCCGAGCAACCTGGCCGTGCTCGGCCGCTACATCCTGCCGTCGGCGATCTTCGGCGCGATCCAGAACACCAAGCCCGGCAGCGGCGGCGAGATCCAGCTCACCGACGCGATGGCCACGCTGCTGGCCGAGGGTACGCCGGTGCACGGCATCGTCTACCGCGGCCACCGCTACGACACCGGGATGCCGCTGGGCTACCTGCAGGCCGTCGTTCAGCTCGCTGTCAAGCGCCACGACCTGGGCGCGGAGTTCCGGCAGTGGCTCACCGAGTTCGTCGCCGGGGGTGCGCAGGGATGACCGCGACGGCCGATGCCGAGGCGGCCGCCAACGAGCTGATGCCGCTCGCCGAGTACCTGGGCAGGGTCCTGCGCAGGTTGCGGGCGCTGCCCCCGCTCGACCTCGACCTCACCCAGGCCCACGGCAACGTCCTCGCCGGCGATGTGTACGCCCCGCACCCGTATCCCGCCTTCGACCAGGCGGCGATCGACGGGTACGCGGCCCGCTGGGAGGACCTGGCCGCGGCTGGGCGGATCGGCGCGCACCCCGCGTCCGAGGGTGGTCCTCGCTCGGTCCGCCTCAACGTGGTCGGCGACCTGGGTGCGGCGAGCTGGCGGCCCGTACGGCTGACCCCGGGCACGTGCTTCTCCGTGGCTGCCGGTGCCCCGCTGCCGGTCGGCGCGGACGTCGTCGTCCCCGTGCACTGGACGGATCAGGGCATGGCGACCGTCGAGATCCTGCACGCCCCCAAGCGCGGCTCCGGGGTCCGCCGCTCCGGCGACGAGCTGCCCGTGGGCCGCCTGCTCGCCCCCAGCGGCGCGTACGTGACGCCCCCGATGGTCGCGGTGTTCGCCGCGGCCGGAATCGGGCACGTGGTGGTCCGCCCCAGCCCTCGGGTGGTGGTCGTGGCGACCGGCGACGAGTTGGTCGACGTGGGCCGCCCCAGCCAGCCCGGCCAGGTCGTCGACGCCAACTCCCACGCACTGACCGCCGCGGCGGTCGAGGCGGGGGCTCTCGCGTACCGGATCGGGATCTGCGACGACGACCCCGAAGGGCTGCGGGGGCTTCTCGAGGACCAGACCCTGCGCGCCGACCTCATCATCACCACCGGCGGCACCGGCACCGGCCCCGGCGACATGCTGCGCCGCGTGCTCGCCCGCCGCGACCCCGGCCGCGGCGCGGTCGAGTTCACCGACGTGGCGCTGTGCCCCGGCACCGCGCTCGGCTTCGGCACGGTCGGCGGCGAGGAGGTCCCGGTCGTCTGCCTGCCCGGCGAGCCCGGCGCCGCGCTGATCGGCTTCGAGGTGCTGGCCCGCCCGGTGATCCAGATCCTCGCCGGGGCCGAACCGGTGTTCCGGCCCAGCGTCAAGGCACACCTGCTGGAGACCGTGTCGTCGCCGGGCGGCCTGCGCGAGTTCCGGCCGGCCCACGTCGCCGAGCGGCGCGGCGGCGGCTATACCGTGCAGCCGCTCGCCGGTGGGCCGTACACTCTCTCGGGCCTCGCCGAAGCCAACGGGCTGCTGGTCCTCGGCGAGCGGGTCACCTCGGCCGCGGCCGGGTCGACCGTCGACGTGCTGCTGCTCGACCGGAGGCGATGATGCTGGGGTCCGCGCCCGGATGGCCAGCCGTCCTGGCGGACGGGCCGGTGCTGCTGCGGCCGTACCGGCGCGGCGACGCGCGGGCGTGGTCCGAGGTGCGGATCGCCAACCAGCAGTGGCTCGCCCCCTGGGAGTCCTCGCCCCCGGGGCCGTGGGCCGAGATGAACTCCACCCGGGCGTACGCGTTCGTCTACCGCGACATGAAACGGGCCGCCCGGCGCGGCGACAGCATGCCGTTCGCGGTCTGCCTGCGCGACGGCGACGACCGGGAGCGGCTCGTCGGCCACCTCAACCTCGGCAACATCGTGCGCCGGGCCTTCAGCTCCGCGTACGTGGGGTACTGGGTCGATGCCCGGGTCGCGGGTCGCGGCATCATCCCGACCGCGCTGGCGCTCGCGGTCGACCACGCGTTCGGTGCGGGCCAGCTGCACCGCGTCGAGATCAACATCCGCCCCGAGAACGGGCCCAGCCGGCGGGTCGTGGAGAAGCTCGGCTTCCGCGAGGAGGCCTACCACCAGCGCTACATGCACATCGACGGTGCGTGGCGCGACCACCTCGGCTACTCCATGACGAGCGAGGAGGTCGCCGCCGAGGGAGGCCTGCTGGCCCGCTGGCGAAGACTGCGCGCTGTCACATAGCCGACCACCGATGATCAACTTAGCGTGGCGCGACCGGCGCGCCGCGCGAATTTCCGCAGCTTGCGCCCGTAACCTCGGGGCGATGGGGACATGCGGTGCCTGGTCGTGCCTGAGCTCGGGCCGACCCTGGACCGCTACGGCTGACGGGAGGGGTGAGGGTGCCGACATCGGTGCTCCTCGCCGTCCTCGCCGCGGCCGGGCTGCTTGCGCTCGCACCGGCACTCGTACGCCGATACGACGCGACCGAGCGCCTGGCGGCGGAGCGGGCGTCGTCGACGGCACGGGTGCTTTCGCGCCGCCGTCGACGCCGTACCGTGCCCGGACGCCGACCGGTCAACCCGCCGCGCCAGTTCACGGTTACGGTCACGCCCCCGGCGGGTGAACCGCGCACTCCCGGGGCGGTACCTGCGGGGACGCCGCTGCGGCTGGTGACTGCCCGCCGTGGCGGCTCGGCCGGACGCCACCCGCGCGCCCGCCGGCCGGAACCCCGGCACACCCCGGCGGTGATCCGGCGCCGCCGCGTCTTCGCCGCGCTGCTGCTGCTCAACGTCATCGAGCTGGTCGGCGTCGTCGCGGTCGGCCCCGGCTTCTGGATCGGGTTTGCGGTCACCGGAACGCTGCTCGGGGTGTACCTGGTGCACCTGCGTAACCGCGCCATCGTCGACCGGCGCCGCCGCCGCACCGAAGCCCGCGAGGCGGCCTGGCTCGCCGCCCGCCAGGCCGAGGTACGGCGGGAGCAGGCGCGCCGGGCAGCGGCGCGCCGGGAAGCTCAGCGCCGGCTCGCCGCCCAGCGGGAGGCGGTCCGGCGCGCCGCGATGGGTCTGGACCGCGACCCGGCCGACCTCCCGGCGGCGGCGAACGGGGGCTCGGTGTCGTACCGGCGTACCGGTGGGCTGCGTGGGCGGGCCTACGAGGCGGGGGGCCGAGGAGCCGGGTACACGGCCTGATCGATGGGCCCGCGGCGGGCCTTGTCGATGGGGACGCGGCGCGCCGGGAGGGGTGGTTCGCGAGCCGGGCGGGGAACCTGTTAGCCTTGCTGCGGTCCTACGGGGCCAAGGGGCTGTGGCGCAGACCGGTAGCGCACCTCGTTCGCATCGAGGGGGTCAGGGGTTCAAATCCCCTCAGCTCCACCACGATTAAGGCCCTGACCAGGACGAATGCCGGTCAGGGCCTTAACGTTTGTCTATGCGATTTTGAATCACCCCCCGAAACCCCTCACAAACGCCTAGGGCGACCACGTTCGCCGGTCGGGACTTGTGTGCCCGCTGCGCGGTCGTTCGTCTATGTCGGGTTACGTCGCCGGGACGGCCCGCAGTCGCCGCGTTCGGGTCCGGTCGTCGTCGAACTGCGAAGACCGCATCGTGGAGGTTGTCGACAGCAGTGATCTTGCGGGCGATCAGCATCCCGACCGCGAACTGGGGAAGAACAACCGCCCGGTAGCCTGCGTCGGACTTCGTCCACTCCTGTCTGAAGAAGCCCTTGCCTCTCAGAAAGACGATGGTGGCGCAGATGGTCACCGTCGGGTGTTCGGCTCCAAGATCGACGTCCTCCCCACCGCACGGCCAGTACCTCGCCGATGCGGACGCCGGTGGCGAGCATGAGATCGACGACATCGGCCAGGTCGCCGGTGTGCCGAGGTCCCGGCTTGCCGGGAGTGGGCTGCTGCCATTGGCGGATCGCCGCGCGGACGGCTTCCAGGTGTTCGGGTTCGAGGGCCCGCACGGTGCGGCGTGGCTTGCGAAGGCGACCGGTCTCACGAAGGTCTGCAACGGCTCGGCCGGGTTGGCTGACAACAGTACAGATTGGACCTTCCGGGCCCGTGCTGAGGCGCGGGCCCGGATCGTGCTGTCGGCCCGAACGGCGCCGGTAAGACCACGACGCATCTGGTAGCGCGGGCTCACGGACACCGGGGCGGCCTCGGGCGTGCCGACCGGTGGCGGCGCCGCGATGGCCGCGGTGCTGGTCACGGTGTTCGGGCCGACGCTGTCCGGCTGGCAGACCGAGCTGCTCGCGCAGCCGGCCGTGTGGACGGTGCCGCTCGCGTTCACGGTGATGGTGGCGGGCTCGCTGCTGACCCGCGGCCGGGTGCCCGCGGACGTGGGCGCGACGATGCTGGCGGCTGCACGCCCCGGGAGTCGCGTTAAAGAAGCTTTAAGGAACGCTTGCTCAGCGTCATGAACTGCTGCCACATCATTGCTCGTATATCTCGGTGCAAGCAGGACCGAGACGAAGAGGGGCCGTGCATGTATCGACGCGGAGTCAGCAGCCGGACGCGCAAGCTGGTGATTGGAGGTGCCGCCGCAGCGCTGCTCGGCTCGGCGCTCGCGGTCGGCACGGGGATGAGCCAGGCCTCCGAGTCCGGAGCCGGCTCCGGTAACATCAACGCTTTGGTGCCGGCGCTGGGTTTCAGCCCGGGCAATCCGAACGCGACGGCCGACCGCGTGGGTCCTACCGGGGTAAAAGTTCCGGGTCGCTGCCCACCCACTCAAGCCCAAGTGAACGCGCAGGTAGCGCTCAAGAATGCGAACTTCCCGAGTGGAACGGACCTTGAAAGTCGCATCCAACGTTTTGAAAAAACCTTGTCGGCGATTCAAGACTTGAAATGCCCCGCATCTTCCACGACTTTGCTGGGCCGCTTGAATTCCTTGACCGCGCTGCGCGGAAACGCGAACCGCGATAACATCCTGCGTGGTTTGGGTTTGAACGAAACGCCAGCGGATAAAGCCGCCGCCAGAGGATCCGGTGACGCGGCCGCGAGTGGAGCGACGGGGAACGCCGGAGCCAGCTCCGGTAACATTAACGCTTTGGTGCCGGCGCTGGGTTTCAGCCCGGGCAATCCGAACGCGACGGCCGACCGCGTGGGCCCTACCGGGGTAAAAGTTCCGGGTCGCTGCCCGCCCACTCAAGCCCAAGTGAACGCGCAGGTAGCGCTCAAGAATGCGAACTTTCCGAGTGGAACGGACCTTGAAAGTCGCATCCAACGTTTTGAAAAAACCTTGTCGGCGATTCAAGACTTGAAATGCCCCGCATCTTCCACGACTTTGCTGGGCCGCTTGAATTCCTTGACGGCGCTGCGCGGAAACGCGAACCGCGATAACATCCTGCGTGGTTTGGGTTTGAACGAAACGCCAGCGGGATAAGCCGCGGGAAATGCGGCGCCGCAAAACGCGCCAGCGAAACAAGCGGTTCGCAGAGCGGCGCCGCGGACAACGGCAACCTGATCCTTCGCGGATCCTGATCCACCGCACGGAACCGCCTCGCCGGAGGCCCTCGCACCACGGGGGTCTCCGGCGCGTCCGTGTGTGGGCCATGCGCGCGGTGATCTTCGGCTACTTCGGCACGCTGACCGACCCCGGCGCTGAGGAGTATCGCGAGCGGTAAGTGGGGGTCAGGGGTTCAAATCCCCTCAGCTCCACCCACAAAACCGCAGTTCAGAAGGCCCAGCCGCAACTAGCGGCCGGGCCTTTCTCCGTTAGGTGTCCGATTTTGGGAGCCATCTGGGAGCGGGACCTGCCGTCGGCGGCCCGATGATGTCGCAGAGCAGCGCGCCTATCGATGACCGGGGCGACACCGCCGCGCGTTGACGCAGGACGTCCTCCCAAGCCAACCTCCACTCACCAATGGTTCCAATCTGAACACCATGAGTAGTTACGTCCAGGGGCGAACGGGACCGCCGCCACCTCGCCACGCCACTGTCCGCCGCATGCGAAACGAAGCAGCACTGCCAATCCAGATCAACTGATGGTTCGCTGCCGATCATTGATGGTCCGGGTGTCGATCCACAGACATCGGCCGGGCGGGTATCGCGGTGGTGCTGCCGGACGTGGCCACTATTCGAGAGGCCCGATGGGCGGGAGGTGGGCGCGCCTAGCTCGGCCGAGGAGCCGGCCCCGGTCTGCGCGGCGACGCTCACCCAGTCGACCGCTCCCGTGGTCGGTGGCCGGGGGAGTGGGACGATTTCCGGCACAGATTCAGCGCCGGGAGATGTCGTCAGGCCGCCCGTTGTCGATGGGCTCCGGCGTCCCGCGGGGCTGAGCCGACGACATTGCGACTGCGGTTCTTCTTCGGCCACCAATGAACGTAGGTTTCCAACGTGATCCGCAGGTTGGAGTGCCGTTAGCGCGTTCTGCACATCGGGGGGATCGAGGTTCGCGCTGATCGGCGCGTGGCGAAGAAGTGCCGCAGCGAGTGGAGGGTGCCCTCCTGCGGCCACGAAGCGCCCTAATACTCCACGAAAACGAAAACACCCTTACCCTCTGCACCGGCAGATTGCAGTGCCTCGATGATCTCGTCTATTTCGTCTTCTCCGAGGTATTCCTCGTCGGATGAGCCACTGGAACGCAGTTCCTCGAAGGCTGCCAAGTACCGCGTCGTCCTGGCGGGCCCATGCCAGGTGACGGCCGGAACGCCATGCGGCGAGAGGGGGAGCTCCAAGGTGTCGTCGCCATCCCACTCGTCCCAGATGAAGTTCCAGAGCAGTGGCGACTCCTCCTCGTCGTCGTACATTTCTACCGTTACGCTCGCGGAGCTCGAAATCGCACATACGCGTTCGAACGCTCGTATTACCGCAGGCCCGGTCTCATGCTGGAACGTCTTTGGGTCGCGGCTGTAGCTTCGTTCGACCAACGCATGGATGGCGTGTTCCATGGACGAGGTGAGCGGTTCATCGGCAGTCTCGATGAGACTCCGCGCAACGGCCTGGTCTCGGCACCCTACGGCTCGGCTGACCTCGTCCATGTCGCAGACATAGATACTCATGAAATTCGAGCCCACGTTTGCTCCTCGTGGTCGTCAGGGTCCGGATGAGCTCAGAAAGGACTGGATGAGCTCGGGAGAGAATCGAAGGTGCCGGGACCGTACCAACCGGAAGTGGGCATGATCAACCTTCGCGCGACCTCCCCGGTCGTTGGATCCGCTGGTGACGGGTGGTGCCTTGATGTCGACTCCGGCCCCGTGAGCGCCGTGATGTGACGGGCTCGGGTGTTCGGGCCGGGTGGCGGGCAGTGGTTGGGCTGAGTCCGGGCCTTTTGCCCATTCGCATCTGCGTCCAGCACCGCCGATGTCGGTGCCCGGGGCTAGGTTGGCCCCATGACCACGGAACAGATCGTGCTTCTGGGCGGCCTCTGGCTCGATGCGTCCGCGTGGGACGGCGTCGTTTCCGACCTGGTGAAGAGGAACCGCCGCGCGGTCCCGGTGAGTCTGCCGGGTCAGGGTGACGGCGACACGGCGGCGACGCTGGCCGATCAACTGGCCGCCGTGCTGGCCACCGTTGACAATGCGCCCGGCGGGTCCGTCGTGGTGGGCCACTCGGCTGCCTGCACTCTGGCCTGGATGGCGGCGTCCCAACGGCCTGACCGGGTGACCAAGGTGGTCCTGATCGGCGGCTTCCCGTCTGGCGACGGACAACCGTACGCCGAATTCTTCGACATCACCGACGGCGTGATGCCGTTCCCGGGCTGGGAGCCGTTCGAAGGGGCCGACGCGGCCGACCTGGATGAGTCGGCGCGCCGGGCGTTCGCCGCCGCTGCGATCCCGGTCCCGGAGGGCGTCGCCAGGGGAATCGTGAGGCTGACCGACGAACGGCGTTTCGATGTCCCGGTCGTGATGGTCTGCCCGGAGTTCACGCCGGCCCAAGCTCAGGAATGGATAGCCGAAGGCCACATCCCGGAGCTGGCCCGGGCGAAGGACGTCACGTATGTCGACATCGATTCCGGCCACTGGCCGATGCTGACCCGCGCGGCCGAACTGGCCCGGATGCTGGCGGAGATCTGACCCGCTGTGCCGGATCAGGGCGGCGCACGGGATGTCGGCCGGCGCCCGAGTCCTCAGGACGGCCGTGAGGAAGGCGACGACCGGGTGCGGAACGTGCCCATGTCGCTGCGGGAGTGGTCCGCCCTTCATGGATTGATGTCCGCTCGTGGAATGTTCCCCGGCCTTGCAAGGCCAATAGTTTGAACGCGTGCAGCGGTCCACTGTAGGTCTCGCAGCATTCGTGAGTGGTGGTTGCGACTCTCACGGGCCCGCGTGGCGCTGTCACTCAAAGTTGTCAGCGGAGACTGGGAGAGAAATGATCGACGTACTGGTGCGTGGCGCGGCGCTGGCCGGTCTTGTCGTCGGAGGTTCCTTCGCGGTGGTGTTGCCGGCCGAAGCTGCCGTCCCGACCTACCGGAACTGCACCGCCCTCAACCAGAGGTACAAGCACGGTGTCGGCAGGGCGGGTGCACGGGACAAGGTCAGCGGCAGCAGCAGGCCGGTCACGACCTTCACCGTGAACACCGCGCTGTACAACGCGAACAAGAGGATGGACCGCGACAAGGACGGCGTCGCCTGCGAGAAGCGCTGATCGGAGCGGCCTGGACGCCGGCCACCACGCCGTTTGTCGGACCGATGACGGGATCGTCGCGATCCTCGGCGGTTAGGGTGAGCCGATGCCCGTCTCGCCGTACATCGCTCGCCTGCGCGCTCACATCGGTCACGACCTTCTGCTCCTGCCCGGGGTCAGCGCCGTCGTGCGCAACGCCTCCGGGCACCTGCTGCTGGCCAGGCGCAGCGACAACGGGCGCTGGTCGATCCCGGCGGGCATCATCGACCCGGGCGAGCAGCCGGCCGATGCGGTCGTCCGCGAGGTGTTCGAGGAGACCGGTGTTCGCGTCGAGATCGAACGGGTCGGCGGGGTAGCTACGCACCCCGTGGTCTACCCCAACGGCGACACCTGCGAATACCTGAACGTCTGGTTCCGGTGCCGCGCCGTCGGCGGCGCGCCGCGCACGGATGGCGACGAATCGCTGGAGGTCGGCTGGTTCACGCCGGACGACCTGCCAGATCTCGACGACTGGGCCCGGTTGCGCATCGACACCACCCGAGATGCCGACGAACCCGCCTGGCATGCCCAGCCTGGCGAACGGCACCCGGCTCTCGGCCAGCCCGACGCGCTGTAACTCCCGGCTCGCCCGCGGGAAGCCGCCTCGACGGCTTCGCGGGGTGTCCGCGGACCCCTCGGCGAACTGATCATCCGGCTCGGCGGCCGCCTCGAGACGGAGACGGGCGGCCCGCAGGCGCCTGGCCTGCGGACCGTGAAGAGGTGCGGGGATGCGGGCCCACGACGGTTTCGCGGACCCGGATCGGTGTCCTTACGCCGGAGCTCCGGTGTTCGTCACGAGGTCGATGACCTCCAGGAGGACCGGCGGAGTGCCGGGGACGCCGTCCATCGTGACGACGGTCTTGTCCGTACCGTTGCTGTAGTGGGTGACGACCTCGTAGCGCTGGCGGTCGCAGCAGGGGTTGGTCGGCAGGTAGACCGGCGCCAGCGTGCGGTACTGCGGGGTGGCTGTCAGGCTCAGCGCCTGGGCCGCGCGGTCGTCGCGGGTCGTCGTATCCACCGAGAACAATTCGGTACGGCCGGCGAGGCCGCCGGACTGGGTCACCGAGATGGACTCGGTGTACGGGGCCGAAGCCGCAGCGGCCGGGTCGGCGGCGATCAGGGCGGCCACCAGGGCTGCGGCAACGGTCAGGGCACGGAACATCTGCTTCATTGCATTGTCCTCTTCTGCGTGTGAGATATCTCGGGCGGATGGATCAGAAATCGAATACGTCGCCCGTGGCATGCAGCAGGACGCAGTTGTTCGAGAATGTCTTCCGGTACGTGACGGGATTTCCCTCCCAGGTGCCGACCGCGATGGCCGTCACGGGCTGGTACTCCCGGGTGCAGATGCCGCCGTTGTCGGCGATCGCGGTGATGTCACCGCCGACCGCGCGAAGATCGTTGCAGGCCGAGCCTGACGCTGCGTGGCTGCCGCCGTCGGGATCGCACTCGAGCGTGGCGAACCGAGGGGGGACACCGCTGTGGTCGGCGGGAAGGACGGCGAGCACCATCGCGCTGTCCGAAGCCGGGACCGCCGGCGCCGCGGCAGCGGGGGTGCCCGGGGCGATCAATGCGGCGGTGGTGGACAGGCCGGTGGCCAGAATCCCGATGTGGTGAATGGGGACCACAATTTCCTCCTTGTGGAAGGCGTGGCTCATCGGGGTGCATCCTTCTTGTGGAGGGCGCGCCCACGAATCGCTTGATTGGATCGACTTCACGCTATTCTTTTCCGGAGTGGGCGTCAACTTGATCGGTTTATATTCGTCAATACAATGAGACTTTTTAATGACATGGCGGCGCTGTCGCAGTGCGGGCGCGGGGTGGGTTCAACGGAACTTCACATCGGCCCGATCGCCCGCGGCCGCCCGTGGGTGTGCGGTGCAGCATGCGAGCGCCGGCAAACTGGGGCAGAGTGCTCACATGCTCGGACGTACCTCTAGGCACTGGTGGGGCGTGGTCCTCGACGCGCCGGACCCGCACGCGCTCGCCCGCTTCTACGCCGACCTCATGGACTGGAAGATCGTGAAGGACGAGCACAACTTCGTCGGCGTCGCGCCCCTCGGCGAGCACGTCGAGTACATCGCGTTCCAGCGGGCGACCGCGTACGAGCCGCCGGCGTGGCCGGCGCAGCCCGGGCGCCAGCAGATGATGCTGCACCTCGACATCGAGGTGCCGGACCTGGACGCGGCGGTCGCGGCCGCACAGCGCGCCGGTGCGCGGCTTGCGGATTTCCAGCCCCAGGAGACTGTACGGGTCCTGCTCGACCCGGCCGGCCACCCGTTCTGCCTGTACGTCGATCCGGACGCGTAGCGCACCCGTCGGCCCGTCATCGTCGTACCCCGGTTATACGGTCGTGGGGTGCCATCGCCGGGGCGGCCCCGGCCGGGGCGCCTCAAGGGCGGGGAGGACAACGATGATCGACCATGTGGTGCTGGGTGTGCACCATCTCGACGCGAGCCGGGTCTTCTACGAGCGCGCCCTCGCTCCCCTCGGCATCACCGTGGTGATCGACGGCGGCGAGGTGCTCGGCTTCGGCGACCAGCCCGGCAAGCCGTTCTTCTGGCTCGCCGTCCGCGAGCCCTCACACCGGGTGCACGTGGCGTTCACCGCGCCCGACCGGGCCACGGTCGACGCGTTCCACGCCGCCGCCTTGGGCGCGGGCGGGGTCGACAACGGGCCGCCGGGCCTGCGCCCGCACTACCACCCGAGCTACTACGGCGCCTTCGTCTTCGATGCCGACGGCAACAACATCGAGGCCGTCTGCCACCGGCCGGAGTAGCCGGGGCCGGCACGCGCCAATACGGAGAGATCCGCGAATGCTGCTACTTTCCGATGGTATGTCTTGGGTCTGCCCTGGAGGTGACCCATGCATGCCCCTCTTCCCGCCAACGAAGCGGACCGGCTAGCCGCGCTCTACGGGCTCGGCGTCCTCGACAGCGCACCGGAAAAGGATTTCGACGACATCGTGGCGTTGACCGCGTCCGTGTGCGAGGTCCCGACAGCACTGGTCTGCCTGGTCGACGCCGACCGGCAATGGTTCAAGGCCCAGGTCGGCAGCGACATCGCCGAGACGTCCCGCGACCTGTCGTTCTGCGCCCATGCGATCCTCGGCGACGACCTGATCGTCGTGCCGGACACCCGGCAGGATCCTCGGTTCGCCGACAATCCGGCCGTCCTCGCGGCGGACGGTGTCCGTTTCTTCGGCGCTGCCCCGCTGATCACCACCGACGGCTTCGCGGTGGGTGCGCTCTGTGTGTTCGACACCGCACCGCGCGGGCTCGACGCGGACCAGACGGAGGCGCTGCGCGCCCTCGCCCGCCAGGTCACCAGTCAGCTGGAACTGCGCCGCTACGCGATCGCGCTCGCCAGCACCACCGCCCGGCTGCAGGAGCTGGAGCGGCGCAAGGACGACATCACCGGGCTCGTCTGCGGGCCGCTACGGGCACCGATGCGGCGCATGGGGGAGTATCTTGCAGAGCTCGGGCGCACCGGGCGGCACGATCCGGCAATGGCCGAGGTGGTGGCCCGCGCGACGGCCGCACATGTACGCGGATTCAGCGACCTGCTGGAGCATCTCACCACGCTGGCCCAGGTCGGCAGCGAGAACGAGAGCCTGCACATGCGCCAGATCGACCTGACCAGGCTGACCCGGCGCGCCGTCGAAGCGGTCCGGCCGATCGCGGCGACCAAGCACATCGGCATGCTCGACCAGTCCGACGGTGCCGCGCTGCCGATCGTCGCCGACCCCGTGCGTCTGGAGCAGGTCCTCACCCACCTGCTGTTCGCGGCCGTGAAATACACCCCGCCCGGTGGGCGGGTGCGCGTCGGCACGGAGGTGGAGTCGGGTCCGACGGTCCGGATGGATGACATGGACCTGCCGGACGGCATGCGGCCCGAGCTGTTCCCGCACCTCTTCTACGGTGCTATCGCCAACCCGACAGAACTGCCCGGGCCGGACCACGGGCTGGCGGTCGCGAAGCGGATCCTGGACGCGCACCACGCCACGGTGGCGCTCTCGGACCGGCCCGGCGACGGCACGTCTCTGCACGTCGTGTTCCCGTTCGCCGAGCAGGAGGCCGATCTGTTCGTGGCCTGAGGCAACCAGCGCGCGGCGCCGGCATCGCGGCCCCGACGACCGGTGCGCGCGATGAATTTCCGCAACGCGGCGGGGCCACCCGTTGTGCCGGTCAACGCGTGTCGTTAAGCTTCTCCGTGCGCGCCCCTATCGCCCGCTTCCCCCGTGGCAGGCGATCGGGGCGCGCGTTTCTGTTCCTGGCCCTTTCAGATCGGGTCGGCCTCTGCTCAGGCCAGGTGCTTCGGGCGCCGTCATCCGCGGCCAGAAGCATCGGCCGGACACGCTGCACTCGTGACCGCTGCCCAGGCGTTCGAATGCCAACCCCACTGTGGACTCCGGTTCCACGCCGGCGCAGACCGGCGGTTCAGCACCCCTCAGGTTCGCGGCGGGGCTGGGAATTCCGTGGTGGGATGGCCTGGCTGGGATCCCCACGAGGAGGCGGAGATGTCTACCTATCCCGTGCTGATGCACACCGCACTGGACGCGACAGACGTCCGAGCCCTCGCCGAGTTCTACCGCGAATTGCTGGGGCTGCGGTATCGACCTGGTGATGAGCCCCCAGCGGACAGCAGCACGGACAACGAAGACTGGCTCGTCTTGACCGACGGCGAGGGAAAACGCGTGCTTGCCTTCCAGGAGGTGCCCACGCTGGCGCGACCTACCTGGCCTTCGCCCGACGTTCCCCAGCAGATGCACCTGGACTTTCGCGTGCCGACCATCAACGAACTGGAGCGACACCGTCGTCGAGCCGAGCAGCTGGGAGCAAACGTGCTCCTGGATCGCACCGGAGAATCCGGAGAGCCCCTCTATGTTCTCGCCGACCCAGCAGGACATCCCTTCTGCATCCTCGTAGGTTCGCACTGAACCAGTGCACGGACCCAGCCGCGATCCGGGCGGCAGCCCACGTCCACCGCCTACTCGTCGCGAGTAAGCGACGAGCGCCGCCGGAGCGGACCGCGTCGCAGCGTTCCCGGGTGCTGCCGGCCCCGGCCTCTGCACGTTTGTGTTCCCGCCGGTTCTAAATCCAGCGGCTACCCAGCCACATCCGCGCCGACCACGAGTCGTACGGGATCGACTGCCCCACGAAGATCGGGTGGAAGTAGGCGAAGCACACCGCCACGAGCAGCACGTACACCCCGGCCATGATCGTGCCGACGAGCTGCCGGTCCGTCCGCGCCGCCCCGCTGGCCATCCCGGTCGGCGGGGTCATGATCGCGCCCAGGGCGTAGACGACCGCCAGGATGAGGAACGGCAGCGCCGGCAGCACGTAGAACGAGAACATCGTCCGGCCGTCCGCCACCGCGTAATAGAACCAGGGCAGCATGCCGGCGACGACGCCCGTACCGATTGCGAACGCCCGCCAGTCGCGGCGCGCGATGCCGAACCAGACCAGCGCGCCCAGCGCCGGAATGAACGACCACCACAGGATCGGCGTACCCAGCAGCAGGATCTCGGCGGCGCAGCTCGGCGAGCCGCAGCGCGCGTCGCCGGACCAGTAGAACGCCACCGGCCGGCCCAGCAGCAGCCACTGCCACGGCCAGGACTGGTACACGTGCCGGTCGGTCAGGCCGCTGTGGAACCGGTACGCCTCGGAGTGGTAGTGCATGAGGTTGAGCAGCGCGCCCAGCACCGGTGGCTCGCTCATGCCGTTCGCCTGCCGGTAGTGGCGGAAGTAGCCGGTGTTCGTGACGAACCAGCCGGTCCACGTCGCCAGGTAGAAGATCATGGTGAGGACGAAGCTCAGAATCAGCCAGCCGAGGTCGCCGATCAGACCTCGCGTTGCGTGGCGTACTCCTGCCGAGCGGCGCGCCCCGACCCGCCACACCACCACCAGCATGGCGAAGAACGGCGCGAAGAACAGCGCGCTCCACTTCACGCCGCAGGCCAGCCCGAACAGCACTCCCGCGGCGAGCAGCCACCACGGCACCGCCGCCCCGGGTAGCCGTCGCGCCCCGGCGGGATCGAAGCCGCCCTCCAACGCCCGCAGCCATCGCCGCCGGTACGCGTCGCGGTCCAGCACCATCGCCGCGAACGAGGCCAGCACGAACAGGCCCAGGAAGATGTCCAGCAGCGAGGTGCGCGACAGCACCATCTGGAACCCGTCCAACGTCATCAGCAGCCCGGCCGTGCCGGCGAGCACGATCGAGTGGAACAGCCGGTACGCCACCCGGATCAGGATGAGGATCATCAGCGTGCCGGCGATCGCGGCCGGAACCCGCCAGCCCCGCTCGTTGTTGCCGAACACTGCCTCGCCCAGCGCGATCAGCCACTTGCCCAGCGGCGGGTGCACCACGTACGCGGGGCCGTTGGTCTTCTCGTCCCACTCGACCCCGTGATGCAGCATGTCCCACGCGTCGGTCGGGTAGTACACCTCGTCGAAGATGTAGCCCTTGGGTTTGCTGATGCCCTGCAAGCGCAGGATCGCGGCGACCGCCACGATCACGACGGTGACCACCCACGAGTACGGGTTGAGCCAGTCGTCCAGCGTCGCGAGCCGGCGCCGAACGGCATCGGGCACCCGGCGGGCGCTCCGGGGCTCGGCCTCGTCCACGTCCGGGCGAATGTCGGTCTCAGCAGTCGGCGCCGCAGTCACCCCGCGATCGTAGGCTGCGTACCCGCGCCGCGGTGCCCGGAGGCGGCGCGTCGGACGTGTGGTGCACTTTCGGAGTGACGGACGAAGACACCGGACGCGTCGTGCTCGTCGGCGCGCCGCTCGGCAACATCGGCGACGCGTCCACCCGGCTGCGCGAAATCCTGGCGACCGCGGACGTGGTCGCCGCGGAGGACACCCGACGCCTGGCCCGGCTCGCCCGCGACCTCGGGATCAGCGTCGCCGGGCGGGTCGTCTCGTACTTCGAGGGAAACGAGGAACGCCGCACCCCCGAGCTGGTCGACGCGCTGAGTTCCGGGGCGGTGGTCGCGGTGGTGACCGACGGTGGCATGCCCAGCGTCTCCGATCCCGGCTACCGGCTCGTCCGGGCGGCTGTCGAAGCCGGCTTCCCGGTCACCGCGGCGCCCGGGCCCAGCGCGGTCACCACGGCACTGGCCCTGTCCGGCCTGCCCAGCGACCGGTTCGTCTTCGAGGGCTTTCTGCCGCGTACCCCGGCCGGTCGCCGGTCCCGGCTGCGTGAGCTGGCCGCCGAGCCGCGCACGCTCGTGTTCTTCGAGGCCCCGCACCGGATAAAGGGCGCGTTGGACGATCTGGCTGCCACGTTCGGGCCGGACCGGCCCGCCGCGGTCTGCCGTGAGCTGACCAAGACGTACGAGCAGGTGCGTCGCGGGGAGCTCGGCGAGCTGGCGGCCTGGGCGGCCGAGGCGGAACCCCGCGGCGAGATCACGCTCGTGGTGGCCGGAGCGTCCGCGGCGCCACCGGCGCGCCCCCCGGACGCGGAGCTGCGCGCGGCGGTCGCCCGGCGGGAGGCGGAGGGCACGTCGCGCCGCGATGCCATCGCCGCGGTCGCCCAGGAGTACGGCCTGCGCAAGCGCGAGGTGTACGGGCTGATCCACGCCGAGTAGCCCACGGCAGCCGGGCCGTCCGGGGTGGGGTCAGTAGGCCGCGGCCAGGAAACCGGCGAGCAGCAGGAGCGGGCACGCCAGGCTGAGCAGCAGTGCACCGTGCCGAGCCCGGCGTGCCGTGAGCCGACGTGCCCCGGTCAGCCCCGCGATGCCGAAGCCGCACATCAGCACCAGCACGAAGCCGAGCACCCAGCGCAGCTGCACCAGCAGGCTGGTCTCACCCACGTACGCCTGACCGCTGTCCAGGTTGACCATCCGTGCGGGGGCGACGGTGCCGCCCGCCCGCTGGTCGCCGGTCACGCCGAGCACGGTCACCCGGTCCACCCGGGAGAAGCCGTCGCCGGTGCTGAACTGACCGATGCAGCGCTGGGCGACCCCGTCGCCGGTGCACTGGGTGACCCTCACCCGTCCGCGTACGTCGTGTCCGGCGGCGAGCCAGAACGGCTCGGCGCTGACCCAGGCGAAGAACGCGGCGACCATGGCCAACGCGAGCAGCGCGAGGAGCCCGGGAAGTGGACGCCGTGGCTCGCGCTGCCGGTGCTTGGGCGGTACACCCACCAAGGGTGGGGCCGGATCGGCCGTCGCGCCCCGCTTGGCGCGCTCCTCGTCGGACAGCCAGAACGTCGACGTCTCCAGCAGGACGGTGGCCCGGCTCTCCGGTATGTCCCGCCCTTCGGCCCGCTTGCCGGGCAGCGCACCCGGGCCTGCCGGCTCCGCCTGGGCCGGGGCCGGCGCGCCCTGGGCCGGGGCGGGCGCGCTGTGGGTCAGAACCGGCATGCCCTGAGCTGGAGTTGGCGCGCCCTGGGCTGACTCTGGGGCGCTGTGGACCGGAGTCGGCATGCCCTGGGCCGGGGCGGGCGCGCCGTGGGCCAGAACCGGCATGCCCTGGGGCGGAGTTGGCGCGCCCTGGGCTGACTCTGGGGCGCTGTGGACCGGAGTCGGCATGCCCTGGGCCGGTGTCGGTGTGTCCTGCGCGCGCCCGGCGTGCGCAGGTCCGCCCGGCGCGGGTCCGTCCGACATCGGATCACGGGGAAGCGACCCGCTGGGAGCCAACCCGCTCGGATTCGGTCCGCCGAGAAACGACCGGCTGGGAATCGGTCCGCCGGGTGCCGGCCGGCTCGAAATCGGGCCGCCCGGAGCCGGCGCTGTCGGGTCGGGTTGCCGGGAAGACGCGCCCCGGCCAGGCTCGCCACCTGCGCGGGGCGACTCGCCCGGCGCCGGCATGGTCGGCCGTGGGCCGGATCCCGGCTGCCCGACCGGCTGCGCGACCGGGGTCTGTCCGCCGCGTCGTGGGTCGGACCGTGGTGTCGCGGCCGGTGGCTGGCTGGGCACCGCAGGCGCGGTCCGGCTGCCGCCGGGCTCCGGCAGGAGCATGATGTCGTCCCCGGGACCGGCGTCGGCGCCGTCGGCGTTCCGCGCCCCGGCGACCGTGGCCGGCGGAGGGGTCTCGCCCGGTGGGGCAGCCGCGTGGGCCGGTGCGGGAATCCTGGGTGCCGTCCGGGCCTCGTACCGTTGGGGTGAGCCGGCCGTGTTGAAACGGACCTTGTCCACCACGTCGTGATGGCGCTCGACAACGACCCGGGGCGCGGCCCCCGTGACCGTGGGGAATTCTGCGGTCGCCGCGTCCAGGGCGCCGGGTGGCTCGGCGCGTGTCGGGGCCGCGGGCACCCGCGGCCCCCGCGCCGGCAGGGGCACAGGCGCGGCGGTCGACGCGGGGACCGCCTCAGCGGCACCCGGCGAGGCGACCGCAATGTCCCCGGCGACCGGCTGCGCCGAGCCGGCAGGTTCCCGGGCGGCGGTCGCCGCCGAGCCGGCGGACGCCGGATCCGGGGCGGCACCGGGCGCTGAGCCGGCGCCCGCGGACGGGGCGGCACCGGGCGCCGAGCCGGCGCCCGCGGACGGGGCACCGGGCGCTGACCCTTCCGGGGACGGGTCCGGGGCCGCGTGCCGGGGCGGCGGGGGCCACAGCGGCGGGCGCGGCGGCGCCGCGGTGGGGGCGGCGGTGCGCCCGGAATCGCGGTCGGTCGTGGCGTGCCGCCGGGCAGCGTCGTCCGAGGCCGCCCTCTTCTCGCTGCGCGGTGTTTCCCCTGGCTGCGGCGCGTCTGCGGTCACCGGTCCATTGGACTACGCGGCCCCGCGGCGAGCACGCTCCTGATGGGGCGTGTCGGGACAAATCAGACCACTGCTATCCGTTCGCGCGGCGCATGCGGCGGTCACTACGCTGGAGAACCATGAGTCACGTTCTCGCCGCGGTTGCCTGGCCCTACGCCAACGGCCCGCGCCACATCGGTCATGTCTCCGGCTTCGGGGTGCCCTCCGACGTGTTCAGCCGGTACATGCGGATGACCGGTCACGACGTGCTCATGGTCTCCGGGACGGACGAGCACGGCACCCCGATCCAGGTGCAGGCGGACGCGGAAGGCGTCACGCCGCGCGAGCTGGCCGACCGGTACAACCGGGTGATCGTCGAGGACCTGCACGGCCTCGGTCTGTCGTACGACCTGTTCACCCGTACCACCACGGGCAACCACTACGCCGTGGTGCAGGAGTTGTTCAGTGGGCTGCTGGACAACGGGTACATCGTGCGTAAGACGACGCTGGGCGCGATCTCCCCGTCCACCGGCCGGACGCTGCCCGACCGCTACATCGAGGGCACCTGCCCGATCTGCGGGTACGAGAGCGCCCGCGGCGACCAGTGCGACAACTGTGGCAACCAGCTCGACCCGGAGCAGTTGGTCCACCCCCGGTCGCGGATCAACGGGGAGACCCCGGAGTTCGTCGAGACGGAGCACTTCTTCCTCGACCTGCCCGCGTTCGCCGAGGCGCTGGCCACCTGGCTCGACGCCCGGGAGGGCTGGCGGCCCAACGTCCTCAAGTTCTCCCGCAACCTGCTCGACGACCTGCAGCCGCGGGCCATCACCCGCGACCTGGAGTGGGGCGTACCGATCCCGCTCGACGGCTGGCGGGAGCGCAACGACAAGCGCATCTACGTCTGGTTCGACGCGGTGATCGGCTACCTGTCCGCGTCCATCGAGTGGGCTCGGCGCACCGGCGACCCGGACGCGTGGCGGCAGTGGTGGTCCGCCGACGGCGAGGGCAAGGACGCGAACGCGTACTACTTCATGGGCAAGGACAACATCGTCTTCCACTCGGTGATCTGGCCCGCCCTGCTGCTGGGCTACTCCGGCGCGGGTGACAAGGCCGGGGAGCCGGGGCGGCTGGGCAAGCTGAACCTGCCGACCGAGGTCGTCTCCAGCGAGTACCTGACGATGGAGGGCCGCAAGTTCTCCTCGTCGCGCCGGGTGGTCATCTACGTGCGCGACTTCCTGGAACGCTACGACGCGGACGCGCTGCGGTACTTCATCGCCGCGGCGGGCCCGGAGAGCAACGACACCGACTTCACCTGGGCCGAGTTCGTGCGGCGCAACAACGACGAGCTCGTCGCGGGCTGGGGCAACCTGGTCAACCGGTCGATCTCGATGGCGGCGAAGAACTTCGGCGCCCTACCCGAAGCAGTCGAGCTGACCGACGCCGACCGCGACCTGCTCGCGGTCGCCGAGGCGGGTTTCGCCACGGTCGGCGACCTGATCGGCCGGCACCGGCAGAAGGCCGCGATCGGCGAGGCGATGCGGGTCGTGGCCGAGGCCAACAAGTACCTGTCGGAGCAGGCGCCGTGGCAGCTCAAGGACGAGGCGTCCAAGCCTCGGATGGGTACGATCCTGCACGTCGCGCTGCAGGTGGTGCGCGATGCGAACACGCTGCTGACGCCGTTCCTGCCGCACTCCGCGCAGAAGGTGCACGAGCTGCTCGGCGGTACGGGCGTGCACGCGCCGATGCCGTCCATCGTGGAGGTCGAGGACCTCGACGGCGGACCCGGCTACCCCGTGCTGATGGGCGACTACACCGTGGGCGCGAAGTGGGAGCGTGTGCCGCTCGTGGCGGGCACGCCGCTGGCCGCACCGAAACCGGTGTTCCGTAAGCTCGATCCGTCCGTCGTGGACGAGGAGCTGGCCCGCCTGGAGGGCGCCGAGTAACGGCTCAGATCGCGTACGGCAGGTCCTCGATGTGGTGGCCCTCCAGCTCCCGCATCGGGGCCCACGCCTCGTACACGCCGCGCTCGTAGCCACGGGCGCCGGTGTCCACGAGCGCATCGGCGTCCGGGCGGATCAGCCGCAGGCGTGCCCAGCTCTCGTCGCGCTGCAGCACCCAGCACGGCACACCGCGCCAGCTTGCCTGCTCAGCGCGGCGGCTCAGCGTGGTGACCGGATACCGGGCGGCACGGGTCAGCGCCCGCACCCGGAACTCCCCGGGCGGGTCCGCGACCGCCTCGTACTCGTGCTCCTCCAGGCCCGCCTGGCCGACCAGGCGGGCCGACGGGGTGTCGGTGCACGGCACGTACTCCCGGTCGGGACTCACGCCCGGCACGCCGTCGAGCAGGTGCCGCCACCGTGGCCCGGCCAGCCGCAGCCAGCCGTGCTGCTCGGGCTGGTACGTGTACAGCACGACCTCCTCGCCGCCCGGCGCGTACGCGAGAAGCTGCGCGTTCGCAGGCAGCGGCAGGTCGGCGAAGCCCGCGGTGACGAACTCGGGGATCAGGTCGTCGTCTGCGGGCGTGAAGCCGGTGCCCAGCACCAGCGCCCCGACCCGGCCGTGCGCGGGCAGTGTGGACAGACCCGGCTGGGCGGGCGCGCAAGGGATCTCGTAGTCGCTCGGATCGACCGCCCGCCAGCGCAGCGCGTACGTCACCGTGGTGTCCGTGGTGCCGTCCGTGCGCAGCAGCGCCAGGTCCTCGGGGCCGGGCAGGTGGGCGATGTCGCAGGCCCGGTAACAGAAGCCGTACGGCAGCCAGCCGCCCAGGTGGCCGGCGAGCTGCGCGGCCGACAGGACCTTCACCATGCGCGTGCCGCGGCGCACCGCCGCGGTGGCGCGGATTCTTTGCAGCATCGGGTCGTCCCGATGCGCCGCGGATTGACTCATTCTCTGCACCGCTGCCCAGCTCAGGTCCCGCAGAAGCGGCGCCATCAGGGGCGGCTCCAGGGGATCGGCGCTGACAGCGCTCTCCTCACCCGTCACGGTCACGCGGGCACACTAAGTGATGATCATTGATTCCGGGTTAATTTCCGGTTGCTTGCAGTGCGGGTGAAGGAAGTCTCACCCGGATGTGTGATGCTGGGCCGGATGGACACCACCTCGCCCGCCGAGTCCCGCCGTGCGCGCGCCCGTCGCCGCGCCGGCGAGTTCCCGCCCGCGCCCGAGCCGCTCGCCGTGCCGGTCTTCGACAGCCACACCCACCTCGACATCACAGTGCACGAGGCGGGCGTCCCGGGCGGCTCCGCCGGGGATCCGGCCGAAGCTGCGGATCAGGTCGAAGCCCTCATCGACGCGGCCGCGAAGGCCGGCGTGGACCGGCTCGTCCAGGTCGGGGTGGACGTGGCGTCGTCGCGGTGGGGCGCGCAGCTCGCCGCCCGCCACCCGGCCGTACTGGCCACGGTGGCGCTGCACCCGAACGAGGCGCCGGTCCTCGCGGATCTCGACGAGGCGCTGCGCGCCATCGAGGCGCTGGCCGCCGAGCCGCGGGTCCGCGGGATCGGGGAGACCGGGCTGGACACGTTCCGCACCGGCGCGGACGGTCGGGCCGCGCAGGAGGAGAGCTTCCGCGCCCACATCGCGATCGCGAAGCGGTACGGCAAGCCGCTGATCATCCACGACCGGGACGCCCACGACGACGTGCTGCGCGTACTGGACGCCGAGGGCGCCCCGGACACCGTCGTGCTGCACTGTTTCTCCGGCGACGCCGGCTTCGCCGCCGAGTGCGTGCGCCGCGGCTACCTGCTCAGCTTCGCGGGTGTCGTCACGTTCGCCAGCGCAGGGGACCTGCGGGCGGCCGCCGCCCTCACCCCGCCGGAGCAGATGCTGGTGGAGACGGACGCGCCGTACCTGACGCCGATGCCGTACCGGGGGCAGCCGAACGCCTCGTACCTGATCCCGCTGACCGTGCGGGCCCTGGCCGAGGCCGCGGGCGCGGACCTGGACACGCTGTGCGCCACGATCTCGGCCACCGGCGACCGGGTGTTCGGCCCCTGGCGCTGACCCGGCGCAGCCGCCGTAGGCTGTGGTCTCATGGCGGACGCACTGCTCGGCCCGGCGGACATCCGGGAACTCGCGGCGCGCCTCGGCGTCACGCCGACCAAGAAGCTCGGTCAGAACTTCGTGCACGACCCCAACACCGTGCGCCGGATCGTGACCGCCGCGGGACTCACCCACGACGACGTCGCGCTGGAGGTGGGCCCGGGGCTCGGCTCGCTCACGCTCGGCCTGCTGGCCGAGGCGGCGCACGTGCACGCCGTGGAGATCGACCCGGTGCTGGCCGCCGCGCTGCCGGTGACGGTCGCCGGGCGCGCCGGCAACGCCCGGCTGACGGTGCACCGCGCCGACGCCCTGCGGATCACCGCCGCGGAGCTGGACCCGGCGCCGACGATGCTGGTGGCGAACCTGCCGTACAACGTGGCCGTGCCGGTCGTGCTGCACCTGCTCGCGATCCTGCCCACGCTGCGCGGCGGCCTGGTCATGGTGCAGAAGGAGGTGGCGGACCGGCTCACGGCCGGTCCCGGCTCCAAGGTGTACGGCATCCCGTCGGTCAAGCTGGCCTGGTATGCGTACGCCAAAGCGGCCGGCCGGGTACCGCCCGCGGTGTTCTGGCCCGTACCGAACGTCGACTCCGGGCTGGTCGCGTTCACCCGGCGCGACCCGCCCGCGGACGTCGACCGGCGCGCGGTCTTCGCGGTGGTGGACGCGGCGTTCGCGCAGCGCCGCAAGACGCTGCGGGCGGCGCTGAACGGCTGGGCCGGCGGGGCCGATCAAGCCGAGAAGGTGCTGGTCGCGGCCGGGATCAACCCGCAGGCCCGGGGGGAGTCGCTGACCGTCGAGCAGTTCGCCGCGATCGCGGCTGCCGGAATCCGGCACGGGTACGGCGGTAAGCTCAGCGGGACGCGCGAGGAGGTGGACCGATGACCGCCGAACCAGCCGGCCATGTCAGGTGGTCGCCCGATCCGATCCGGCAGCGCCTCGCGATGTACACAATTGAGGACGTCCTTCTCCTGCCCGATGACGCCCCCCGCGTCGAGCTTCGCGACGGAGTCATGATCGTGGTCCCTTCCCCCACGGCTGGGCATCAGAAGATCGGCAATCTGCTGTGGCTGTGGTTCCACCAGCACGCCCCTGAGATTTTTGAGCCGTCGACCGCGGTCGGCGTCGCCGTCGATGTCGGCGACACCCTTGAACCTGACGTGTTGCTGCTGCGCCGGCCGGTTCCGGAGGGTCGGCACTACTTCCTGCCGTCGCAGGTTGCCATCGTGGTCGAGGTGGTGTCGCCGAGTACGAAGCGCCGGGACCGGCTGGAGAAGCCCGCCGCGTACGCCGCCGCCCGCATCCCGCACTACTGGCGCATCGAGCAGGACCCGCTGCACGTCTTCGCGTACGACCTGATCGACGGGCGGTACGAGCTGGCCGCCGACTCGGACACCGAGCTCGTGCTCACCGAGCCGTTCGAGATCACGTTGCCGATCCGGGACATCGCTCCGTGACCGAGGCGTGGGGGCCGGACGACGACAAGCCGCGCCGCTCCGCCGGTCCGGTACGGGTCCGGGTGCCCGCGAAGATCAACCTGCACCTCGGGGTGGGGCCGCTGCGGCCCGACGGCTACCACGAGCTGAACACCGTTTACCACGCGATCAGCCTGTTCGACGAGCTGACCGCCCGGCCGGGGGACACGCTCACGCTCACGATGGAGGGCGAGGGCGCCGGTGAGCTGGACCTCGACGAGACCAACCTGATCATCCGGGCGGCCCGCGCCCTGGCCACCGAGGCCCGGGTGCCCGCGCACGCGCGGTTGCATCTGCGCAAGTCGATCCCGCTCGCCGGTGGCCTGGCGGGCGGCAGCGCGGACGCGGCCGCCACGCTGCTCGCCTGCGACCTGCTGTGGGGCACCGGGCTGTCCCGCGACGAGCTGGGCGAGATCGGTGCCACGCTGGGCTCCGACGTGCCGTTCCTGCTGCACGGCGGCACCGCGCTGGGTACGGGGCACGGCGAGGCGGTCAGCCCGATCCTGGCCCGCCCGACGACCTGGCACTGGGTGGTGGCCATCGCGGACGGCGGCCTCGCCACCCCCGAGGTCTACCGCGAGCTGGACCGGCTGCGCGAGGGTTCCTCCGCGCCCGCCCCGCTGATGTCGGCGCTGCGCCAGCGTGATCCCGAGGTGCTCGGCGCGGCGCTCGGCAACGACCTGCAGCCCGCCGCGCTGTCGCTGCGCCCGCACCTGGCCGACGTGCTCAAAACCGGGGCCGAGGCGGGCGCTCTCGCGGGGCTCGTGTCGGGCTCCGGGCCGACCTGCGTCTTCCTCGCGGCCGACGGCGCGCACGCCCAGACCGTGGCGGCGGCGCTGGCCGACGCCGGGGTGTGCCGGGAAGCGGTCACCGCGCGCGGGCCGATGCCGGGGGCGCGGGTAATCTAGTCGGATCGTGGCCAACATCGTCAATCTGGACCGGGTCGGCAAGGGGTATGGCGCCGCCGGTCAGCTGCTCACCGACGTCTCCCTCGGGCTCGACGACGACGCCCGCGTCGGCATCGTCGGCCTCAACGGCGCGGGTAAGTCGACCCTGCTGCGGCTGCTCGCCAAGGTCGAGGAGCCCGACTCGGGCCGCGTCACCCACCGGCGGGACCTGCGCGTCGCCGCGCTGCCGCAGACGCTGAATCTCGCCGCCGAGGCCACGGTCCGCGACGTCGTGCTGGGCACGGCCTGGCTCGCCCAGGGGATGGGCGCGGAGCACGAGTGGGCGGGCGACGCCGGGGTCCGGGCGATCCTGGACGGGCTCGGCATGGCGTACCTGGGGCTGGACACCCCGGTGGGGCCGATGTCGGGTGGGGAGCGTCGCCGGGTGGCGCTGGCCGCGCTGCTGGTCCGCGAGGCGGACCTGCTGATCCTGGACGAGCCGACGAACCATCTCGACGTGGCGGGCGTGGACTGGCTGGCCCGGCACCTGCTGTCCCGTCGCGGCGCACTGGTGGTGGTCACCCACGACCGCTGGTTCCTGGACGCGGTGTGCACCGCGACCTGGGAGGTCGTGGACGAGGCGGTGCACACGTACGAGGGCGGGTATGCGGCATGGACGCTGGCCCGGGCGGAGCGGCAGCGGGTCGCGGCGGCCGTCGAGGCGCGGCGGCAGAACCTGCTCCGCAAGGAGATCGCCTGGCTGCGCCGGGGCCCACCGGCGCGTACGTCGAAGCCGCAGTTCCGGATCGACGCGGCGAACGCGCTGATCGCGGACGTGCCGCCGGTGCGCGACACGGTCAGCCTGCAGCGGCTCGCGGTGTCCCGGCTCGGCAAACAGGTGTACGACCTGGACAGCGTCGCGCTGCAGGCCGGGGAGAAGACGATCCTGTCCGGCCTGACCTGGCAGGTGGGCCCAGGGGATCGGATCGCGATCCTGGGGGCGAACGGGGCCGGCAAGACCACGCTGCTACGCCTGCTGGCCGGGGTGCGCACCACGGACGGCGGCCGGCTGGTCACGGGCGCCACCGTGCGCCCGGCGTTCCTGTCGCAGGAGCTGACCGAGCTGCCGGGGCACCTGCGCCTGCTGGAGGCGGTCGAGGAGGTCGCGAAGCGGGTCCGGCTGGGCGACCGGGAGATGTCGGCTGCGCAGCTCGCCGAGGTGTTCGGGTTCACGGACAAGCGGATCTGGACCCCGGTCAGCGACCTGTCCGGCGGTGAGCGCCGCCGCCTGCAGCTGCTGCGGCTGCTGGCCACGGAGCCGAACGTGCTGCTGCTCGACGAGCCCACCAACGACCTGGACACCGACACCCTGGCGTCGCTGGAGGACCTGCTCGACTCGTGGCCGGGCACCATGATCGTCGCCAGTCACGATCGCTACCTGGTCGAACGGGTGACCGAGACGGCGTACGGGATGTTCGGCGACGGGCGGCTGGTGCACCTGCCCGGCGGTGTCGACGAGTACCTGACCCGGACCGCGGCACACGGTGCGGCGTTGGCGTCCGCCGCGCCGGCAGGGTCCGCGCCCGTCCCGTCCGCGCCGGGCCAGTCCGAGCCGGGGCTCTCGGCGGCTGAACTGCGGGCGGCCCGTAAGGACCTGGCCAAGCTGGAACGCCAGCTCGGCAAGCTGGAGCAGCGCATCCTCACGCTGAACGAGAGCCTCGCCGTGCACGGCGCCGACTACGACAAGATCGTGGAGCTGGACACGCAGCTCCGGGCGGCTCAGTCGGAGCGGGCGCAGGTCGAGGAGGCCTGGCTGGAGCTGGCCGAGCGCATCCCGGACCACTGATCCGGGGGTGCCCCTGCGCGCCGGTGGGCGATACGCGAGAATCGGCTGGCGAGAACGACACCCGAGCTGGAGAACTGACACCATGGCGCACACCCCGGTCAACCACCCGCTGCGGCCGCTCTACCGCGCCATCGGCGCCCTGATGGGCGCCTACCTGGTCGTCTTCGGGGTGGTGGGTTTCATCGTCACCTCGGACGAGGGTCTGTTCGGCACCGGCGGTGACCGGGTGCTCGGTCAGGACACGAACCTGTTCTGGTCGATCGTGTCGCTGGTGCTCGGCGTCGTGGTGCTCGGCGCGACCGCGCTCGGCAACAACCGGGACAGTGCCGCGTACACGTTCGTCGGGTGGGCGCTGGTCGGCGTCGGCGCGTACTCGCTGGCGGTGCAGCGCACGGACGTGAACGTCCTGGACTTCAGCATCGCGACCGTGGTCGTGACCTGGCTCGTCGCGCTGGTGCTCATCATGTGCGGCCAGTACACCAAGGTCGCGCGGCCCGAGCAGATCGCCGCGCCGCGCCGGGCCGAGGAGCGCGCGGTCGCCTGATCGCCCTCCGGCGCCGCAGGCTGACCTGCGGCGCCGTCGCTTCGCCTCAGCGGGGCTTGCGGGTGCGCAGGGCGGGCTTGGCCTCCAGATGCGACAGCCCGTTCCAGGCGAGGTTGACCAGGTGCGCGGCGACCATGTCCTTCTTCGGCTTGCGGGCCTCACGCCACCACTGACCGACCAGCGCCACCATGCCCACGAGGGCCTGGGAGTACAGCTCGGCGAACTTCGGGTCGAAGCCGAGCCTCTTGAACTCGTCACCGAGTATGTGCTCGACCTGGTGGGCCACGTCGTTCATGACGCTGGAGAAGTTTCCGCCGGGGGAGAGCACGGGCGACTCGCGCACCAGCACGCGGAAGCCGTGCGGCTCCTGCTCGATGTAGTCCAGTAAGGCCAGGGCCGCCTGTTCCAGCAGCTCGCGCGGGTGCCCGGCGGTGAGTGCGGTGGCGATGCGGTCCAGCAGGGACCGGACCTCCCGGTCGACGACGACCGCGTACAGCCCTTCCTTGCCGCCGAAGTGCTCGTAGACGACCGGCTTGGACACCTTCGCCCGGGCGGCGACCTCCTCGACGCTGGTGGCGTCGAAGCCGCGCTCGGCGAACAGCTGCCGGCCGATCGTGATGAGCTGCTCGCGGCGCTGCGCGGCGGACATGCGGACGCGGGAGGTCGGGGGGCTGCCCGCCGCGGGCCGGGCGCCGCGGGCCCGCCGGCCCCGGGGCTCGATGGTGGTGTCGTCCTGGTCGGTCACCCGGACATCCTGCCAGTCGGGGCCGACTTCCACCGGCCCCGAACGGCCGGTGGCCGGGCTTACGATGACGCGGCCTTGACCATCTTGGCGGCAAGCCGCTCCGCGCGCGGCCATTTGACGTCGTACGCGGCACCGGCCTTCTCCAGGGCCCAGATGACCCGGGCGGAGATGTCGATCTGTCCACGCAGCACGCCGTGGCGGGCGCACGTCGGGTCGGCGTGGTGCAGGTTGTGCCAGCTCTCGCCGAAGGAGAGCAGGGCCAGCGCCCAGACGTTCGAGGCCCGGTCACCGGCGCGCATCTCGAACGGGCGCTCGCCGTACACGTGGCAGACGGAGTTGATCGACCACGTGATGTGGTGCAGCACGCCGATGCGCACGATGCCGGCCCAGAAGAACGCGGACAGCGCGCCCTGCCACGACCACGTCACGAGGCCGCCGATGAGCGCGGGCCCGAGCGTCGAGAAGATCACGAGCGGCAGGAACATCTGGTCGACGCGGCGGATGTCGCGGTCGGCGAGCAGGTCGGGGGCGAACCGGGACCGGTTGGACAGCTCGCGGCTGAACATCCAGCCGAGGTGGGCGTGCCACAGCCCGCGGGTCAGCGCCCAGTAGCCGGTGCCGAAGCGCCACGGCGAGTGCGGGTCGCCCTCCAGGTCGCTGAACGCGTGGTGCCGGCGGTGGTCGGCCACCCACTGGATGACGTTGCCCTCGATGGCGAGCGAGCCCGCGATCGCGAGCGCGATGCGCAGCCAGCGCTTGGCCTTGAACGAGCCGTGCGTGAAGTACCGGTGGAATCCGACCGTGATGCCGAGACCGGACACGATGTAGAAGACCGACCCGATCGCGACGTCCGTCCAGGACAGCCAGCCGCCCCACGCGACCGGCACCGCGGCGACGATCGCCAGGAACGGGATGATCACGAACGCGTACAGGGCGATGAGCACACCGCGCTGCTGCGGGCCCTCGGTCAACGGCTTGGGGCCGGCGGCCTGGGGTGCGGGCTCGACGAGCACGGAAGTCATGGCACCTCACACGGGGGGAAAGAGAAGCTCGGGGGAGGGAGCTAGATCAAGAAGCTACGGCTACGTCACCGTAACCTACGCAACCGTAGCTCGCCCAGGGTCGCCAGCCCACGAAATGGGGGAAGCGCTTCCCGATTTCGACGCGTTTGCAACGGGCTTGCACCCGTACGGCACAGTGGTGGAAATTCTGATGAACGTCGATATGTATCCCGACAAGCTGACCGGTCAGGTGCAGCCCCGACGGAAGATCTGCACCTTGTCCATCGACATGGTGTAACCCCGTTGTAATCAGCCGCCGATAACTTCCTTGCCGAAGTAGATTCATGTATTGAGATGTATCGAATTGTTGTCCCCGTCTCAGCCGCCCCACCGACCTCGCACCTCTCAGGCACCTCGCCCTGCCGCCGCGCCCACGAAGCGGGAGTCCGATGAGTACTGCCCTCGATCAGCACCGGCTCGTCATCGCCGTCACCGGCGGAGCGGGCCTGGAAGCCAGCCCCCACGCCCTCGCCGCCGCACTGCGCGCAGGCGCGCTCGGCGTCCTCGACCTCGGCACCGGCGACCCCTGGTCGCTGCGGGTGCTGTCCCAGGCCGCCCGCCGGGCGACCGGGAGCTTCGGCGTCCGGGTCACCGCGGCCTGCGCCGCCACCCCCGCCGACCTGGCCCAGCACGCCGGGCCGGCGGTCGACTTGATCATCCTGGCGGCCGACAGCCCGTGGCCGGTGGCCGACCTGGCCCGCCGCTGCCGGGTACTGGTCGAGGTCACCGACCTCGCCGAAGCGCGGGCCGCGGTGGCCGCCGGCGCGCACGGACTCGTCGCCCGCGGCATGGAATCCGGCGGCCGGGTCGCGGAGCTCAGCGCGTTCATCCTGCTCCAGCAGCTCGTGGCGGAGGTCGAGCTGCCGGTGTGGGTGGCGGGCGGCATCGGCCCGGCCACCGCCGCGGCGGCCGTCGTGGGCGGAGCATCGGGCGTGCTGCTGGACACCCAGTTCCTTTTGCTCCCAGAGTCCACATTGGTCGATGATGTTGCGATTCTGTTGCGCCGCATGGACGGCACCGAAGTCGTCACCGAAGGCGGTCACCGGGGACTGCGCCGCGGCGCCGACCTGCTGCCCATCGGCCAGGACGGCTGGCTCGCGGCCGACTTCGCCCGCCGCTGGCCGGACACCGCCGCCGCGGTGCACGGCATCCGCGCCGCCATCCTCGACGCGGTGCAGCACCCCGACGCCGGGGCGGCGCTGCGGCCCGGCGCGCCACTGGCCCGTACGCTCGGTGTCGGCCTGCCGGTCGCCCAGGGGCCGATGACCCGGGTCAGCGACGAAGCCGGGTTCGCCGCCGCGGTGGCCGACGCGGGCGGCCTGCCCTTCATCGCGCTTGCCCTGGCCGACGCGGCGCAGTCCCGCCGGATGCTCACCGAGGCCGCCGCCGCACTCGGCGACCGGCCCTGGGGCGTCGGCGTGCTCGGCTTCGCCCCCGAAGCGTTGCGGGCCGCCCAGATCGAGATCATCCAGGAGATCAAGCCCGCCGTCGCGATCATCGCAGGCGGCCGCCCGGCCCAGGCCAAGGGACTCGAAGCGGAAGGCATCAGCGCGTTCCTGCACGTGCCCTCGCCCGGGCTGCTGCGCCAGTTCCTGCAATCCGGCTCCCGCAAGTTCATCTTCGAAGGCGCCGAGTGCGGCGGGCACGTCGGGCCGCGGGCCAGCTTCCCGCTGTGGGAGGCCCAGCTCGCGGTGCTGAGCGACTTCCTCACGGACAAGCCCGACGCCGCCGCCGAGCTGCAGATCTTCTTCGCCGGCGGGATCCACGACGAGCGCTCCGCGGCGATGGTCGCCGCGCTCGCCGGGCCGCTCACCCGCCGCGGCGCCCAAGTGGGCGTGCTCATGGGTACGGCGTACCTGTTCACCGCGGAAGCGGTCACCCACGGCGCGATCCAGCCGCAGTTCCAGCGGCAGGCCGTGGCGGCCACCGGGACGGCGCTGCTGGAGACCGCCCCCGGGCACGCCACCCGGTGCCTGCCGTCGGGGTTCGTCGACGACTTCCACCACCTGCACGACGAGCTGGAAGGCGCGGGCGTGGAGAACCGCGTCATCTGGGAACAGCTCGAACTGCTCAACGTCGGGCGCCTGCGGATCGCCAGCAAGGGCCTGCGCCGCGACGGCGACGCCCTCGTCCATGTCGACGAGCCCACCCAGGCCGCCGAGGGGCTGTTCATGGCCGGGCAGGTCGCCGTGCTGCGGCACGACACCACCACGGTCGCCACGCTGCACACCCAGGTCACCACCGGTGCCGCCGCGCTGCACGCCGGGCGGATCCGCGCGGCCCGTACCGAGCTGGGGCTCGACGACCTCGCCGAACGGGCGGTCGCCGCGCCGCTGGACGTCGCGATCGTCGGCATGGCGTGCGTCTTCCCCGGCTCACCCGACCTGCCCGCGTTCTGGAACACCGTGCTCGGCGGCAAGGACGTCGTCCGCGAGGTCACCCCCGACCGGTGGGACCCGGAGATCTACTACGCGCCCGAGGTCGGCCCCGGCCAGGCCGGGCGGATCACGGTCAGCAAATGGGGCGGGTTCATCGACCCGGTGCCGTTCGACGCGATCCGGTACGGCATCCCGCCGGCCGCGCTGGCCAGCATCGACCCCACCCAGCTCCTCGCGCTGGAGATCTCCCACCGGGCGCTGCTCGACTCCGGGTACGCGTACGACTCCGGGGCGGACCACTCGCGGACCGGGGTGGTGTTCGGGGCCGAGGCCGGCAGCGACATGAGCCAGACCCAGACGCTGCGCACCCTGCTGCCCGGCTATCTCGGCGACGTGCCGGAACAGATGGAGGGGCTGCTGCCCACGGTCACCGAGGACACGTTCCCCGGGGTGCTCGCCAACGTCATCGCCGGGCGGGTCGCCAACCGGCTCGACCTGGGCGGCCCCAACTACACCGTGGACGCCGCCTGCGCCTCCTCGCTGGCCGCCATGGACGCCGCGTGCAAGGAGCTGATCACCGGCGCCAGCGACCTGATGATCTGCGGCGGCGCCGACCTGCACAACGGCATCAACGACTACCTCATGTTCACCTCGGCGCATGCGCTGTCCCCGACCGGGCGCTGCCGCACGTTCGACAGCACCGGTGACGGCATCGCCCTCGGCGAAGGCGTCGCGGCGGTCGTGCTCAAGCGGCTCGCCGACGCCGAACGCGACGGCGACCGCATCTACGCGGTCGTCAAGGGACTCGGCGGCGCCAGCGACGGCCGGGCCCTCGGGCTCACCGCCCCGCGGGCCGAGGGGCAGCGGCGGGCGCTGGACCGGGCGTACGCGTCGGCCGGGGTCACCCCGGACCGGATCGGGCTCGTCGAGGCGCACGGCACCGGAACCGTGGTCGGTGACCGTACCGAGCTGGAGACGCTGACCCGGATGTTCACCGAGTCCGGGGCGCGCCCCGGTACGGCCGTACTGGGCTCGGTGAAATCCCAGATCGGGCACACCAAGTGCGCCGCCGGGATGGCCGGGGTGATCAAGGCGGCGATGGCCCTGCACACCGGGGTGAAGCCGCCGACCATCAACCTCACCCGGCCCAACCCCGCGTGGAACGCCGAGACCAGCCCGTTCGCGTTCCACACCGAGGCGCGGCCGTGGGCCGCCCCGGCCGCCGAACGGCTCGCCGGGGTCAGCGCGTTCGGCTTCGGCGGCACCAACTTCCACGTGGTGCTGTCGGCGCACGCCCCGACCGCCGACCCCCGGCACACCCGCGACGAATGGCCCGCCGAGCTGTTCTGCTTCCGCGGGGCGGACCGGGAGGCGGCGCGGCGCGGCGTACAGAAGATGCTCGACCGGCTGGCCGCGGCGCCGGACGCGCGGCTGCGTGACCTCGCCGCCGCCGCGTCGCGCGAGTCCGACCCGCGCACCGGCGCGGTGCGCATCGCGGTCGTCGCCTCCGACACCGCCGACCTCGCCGACCTGCTGCGCCGGGCGCTCGACGGCGAGCACGACCCGCGTACGGGGCTGCACCAGCCGCCGGAGTCCGACGGCCCGGGCAAGGTCGCGTTCCTGTTCCCCGGGCAGGGCAGCCAGCGCCCCGGCGCGCTGGCCGAGCTGTTCGTCGCGTTCCCCGAGCTGCGCGACTACCTGCAGCTCGGCCGCGAGTACGCCGACCTGCTGTTCCCGGCCACCGCGTTCGACGAGGCGGCCGAGGCGGCCCAGGCCGACCGCGTCCGCGACACCCGGGTCGCCCAGCCGGTGCTCGGCATCGGCGGGCTCGCCGCGGACCACGTGCTGCGCCGCCTCGGGGTGCGCCCCGACATGGCGGGCGGGCACAGCTACGGCGAACTCGTCGCACTGTGCACCGCGGGAGCGTTCGACCCGGCCACCCTGCTGGACCTCAGCCGGGAACGGGCCGCCGCCATCCTCGGCGCCGCCGGCGACGATCCCGGCGCGATGGCCGCGGTCGGCGGCACCGCCGAGCAGGTCGCCGCCGGGCTGGACGCGGCCGGGCTGACCGGCGAGGTGGTGCTCGCCAACCACAACGCCCCGACCCAGGTGGTCGTCTCCGGCCCCACCGACGCGGTCGAACGGGCCACCGCCGCGCTCAAGGCGGCCGGGCTGCGGGCCCGCGCCATCCCGGTCGCGTGTGCGTTCCACAGCCCGGTTGTGGCCGCCGGCGCGGACACGTTCGCCGCGGTACTCGCCGGCCGCCCGGTCGCGGCGCCGACCCTGCCGGTGTACGCGAACCGCAGCGCCGAGCCGTACCCGGCGGACGCCGAGGCGGTCCGTGCCGGGCTGGCCGCGCAGATCGGGGCGCCGGTCCGCTTCGTGGAGCAGATCGAGGCCATGTACGCCGCGGGCGCCCGCACGTTCGTGGAAGCAGGTCCCGGCCGGGTCCTCGGCCGGCTCGTCGCCGCCATCCTCGGCGAGCGCCCCCACCAGGTCGTCGCGGTCGACGGCCGCCCCGGCCAGGGACTGCCCGCGCTGCTCACCGCGGTCGCCGAACTGGCGTGTGCCGGGGTGCCCGTGCAGACCGGCTGGCTGTACGCCGGGCGCGACGTCGCGCCCGTCGCGCCCACCACCTCCGACAGCCGTCCCATCTGGACCATCGACGGCCAGGTGGTCCGCGACCGCAACGGGGACTGCCTGCCCGGCGGAATGACCCCCGCTCGACGAATCGAGGAGTTCACGATGACCGCAGCAGGCGGGGCCGACGCCGGCCGCGACGCCAGGGACGAGCTGGTCAGCGAGTTCCTGCGGACCAGCCGTGACCTGATCGCCAGCCAGCGCGACGTCCTGCTGGCGTACCTGGGTGACGGGTCCGGGGGGCGGCTGGTGTGGCAGCCCGACGAGGCGACCGTCCTGGCCCGGCCGGCGGCTGTGCTCGCGCCGGCAACCGTCGTCCCGGCGGCCGCCGCCGCGCCGTCGTACGTCGCTGCGGTTCCGGCCGCGTCCGCCGCCGCGCAGGTGGCGGTGGCCGCACCGGTCGCGGTCGTGACCGCGCCTGCGCTGGATGTGCAGGGTGCGGTGCTGGCGGTGATCAGTGAGCGGACGGGGTATCCGGAGGAGCTGATCGAGCTTGATCTGGATCTGGAGGCGGATCTGAGTGTCGACTCGATCAAGCGGGCGGAGGTGGCCGGGGAGGTGGCGAACCGGCTGGGGTTGTCCGTGGAGGGCGACGAGTCGGAGCTGGAAGACCTGGTGAAGGCACGTACGGTCCGGGCGATGGTGTCGTGGCTGGACACTCGCATCAACGTGACGGCGCCGACCGCCCCGGCCCCGATCGCCGCCACGGCCGCCGCGCCTGCGCTGGACGTGCAGGGTGCGGTGCTGGCGGTGATCAGTGAGCGGACAGGGTATCCGGAGGAGCTGATCGAGCTTGATCTGGATCTGGAGGCGGATCTGAGTGTCGACTCGATCAAGCGGGCGGAGGTGGCCGGGGAGGTGGCGAACCGGCTCGGGTTGTCCGTGGAGGGCGACGAGTCGGAGCTGGAAGACCTGGTGAAGGCACGTACGGTCCGGGCGATGGTGTCCTGGCTGGACACTCGCATCAACGGCGCCCCGACATCGAACGCCGCCGCGATCGAAGCACCCGCCACGGCGGCAAACCCGGGCATCGCGCCGCAGCGCCTGATCGGCGTCGTCGAACCCGCCCCCGCCGCCGGTGGCGCCCCCGCCCTGGCCGGGGCCCGTTTCCTCATCACCGGCGGTGCCGCCGCCGGGGCCGCGCTGGCCGAGCAGCTCGCCGAGTGCGGCGCGGCCGGGGTGTCCGCGAGCACGGACGCCGACCCGGCCGGGATGGACGGCGTCGTCCTGCTCGACGGGCTCACCGACGGCGCCGGGCCGCTGCTGCCGGACGCGTTCGGCTTCGTCAAGCGGGCGGTCGCGGCCGGGCCGCGCTGGCTGATCGCGGCCGGCCCCGAGCCCGGCGGCCCGCGTACCGACGGCCTGCCCGGCCTGTTCCGCACGCTCGCCCGGGAGTACCCCGAGGTGGTCGCCCGGTACGTGCGGGTGCCCGCGGACGCCGCCGCCGACGAGGTGGCCCGGGGCCTGGTCGAGGAGCTGCACGACGCCACCACCACCCCGGTGGTGCACCGGCGCGCCGACGGCCGCCACGCGGAACAGCTCGTCCCCACGGGGCTCGGGGCGCTCGCCGCCGGTGGCGCCGGCCCGGCCGGGGAAGGGGTCGCCGAGGCGCAGGCGATCGGGCTGGACGCCGACTCGGTGGTCGTGCTCGTCGGCGGCGCCCGCGGCATCACCCCGTGGTTCGCCCGTACGCTCGCGGGCGGGGCGCGGTGCCGGATCGAGCTGGTCGGGCGTACGCCGCTGCCGCAGACCGACGAGGACCCGGAGCTGGCGGCAGCGGCCGACAAGGCCGCGCTGCGCGCGACCCTGGCCCGCCGCGGCATGCGCTCGCCCGCGGACATCGACCGCACCGCGTCGGGCATCCTGGCCGCGCGCGAGGTCGCCGCGACCGTCGCCGAGCTGACCGAGCTCGGCGCGGACGTCCGATACCACTCGCTGGACGTCCGCGACGACGAGGCCACCCACCGGCTGATCAAACGGATCCACGACGAGTACGGCCGCATCGACGGCCTGGTGTACGCGGCCGGGATCATCGAGGACAAGCTGATCGCGGACAAGGACCCGGAGTCGTTCGCCCGGGTGTTCCGTACCAAGGTCGACGGCGCGCAGTCCGTGCTGGACGCGCTCGCCGGGTGCGGGGCCGAGCCGAAGTTCGTGGTGCTGTTCGGCAGCATCGCCGCCGCCTACGGCAACCGGGGCCAGAGCGACTACGCGGCCGCTAACGACGCGCTCGACACCATGGGTGCCCGCTGGTCCGCGCAGACCGGGCACCGCGCGCTGACGGTGCACTGGGGACCGTGGGCGCCGGTCGGGCTGCACGCCGGGATGGTCTCGCCGGCGCTGACCGCGGAGTACGCCCGCCGCGGCATCGGCCTCATCGACCCCGAGGAGGGCGCGCTGAGCCTGCTGCGCGAACTGGCCTGGGGCGAACCCGGCACCACCTCGGTCGTCCTCACCGCCTCGGGCTGGTAGGCGCATGCAGCCCATCGCGATCGTCGGGATGGCGGCGCTGTTCCCCGGCGCCGCCGACCTCGACCAGTACTGGCAGAACCTGATCGCCGGCAAGGACCAGATCACCGACGTCCCGGCCGACCGGTTCGACGCGCTGTTCTACGACCCCGCCCACGCGGACCGCCCGGACCGGCTGTACTGCCGGCGCGGCGGGTTCCTCGACGGCGAGGCGGTGTTCGAGCCGCTGAAGTTCGGGATCATGCCGAACTCGGTCGGCGACATCGAACCCGACCAGCTCATCGCGCTGGAGGTGGCCGCCGCGGCGGTCGCCGACGCGGGCGGCCCCGACCGGATGCCGGACGCCGACCGGGTCGGGGTCATCCTCGGCCGCGGCGGCATCCTCAGCCCCGCCGCCGCCCGGTACGCCCAACGGGTCCGCATGTCCAGCCAGGTCATCGGCATCCTGCGGGAGCTGATCCCGGACCTCGACGAGGACCGCCTCGACCTGGTCCGGGCCCGCTTCGACGAACGGCTCGGCAAGCACCAGCCCGAAGGCACGATCGGGCTGGTGCCCAATCTGGCCGCGTCCCGGGTGGCGAACCGGCTCAACCTGCGCGGGCCCGCGTACACGATCGATGCGGCGTGCGCGTCGTCGCTGCTCGCGGTCGACCAGGGGATGACCGAACTGGCCGCCGGGCGGCTCGACGCCGTGCTGGCCGGCGGCACCCACCACGTACACGACATCAGCTTCTGGTCGGTGTTCAACCAGTTGCAGGCGCTGAGCCGCAAGGGCGGCATCCGGCCGTTCGACGCGGATGCGGACGGCGTACTGATCGGCGAGGGCACCGGGATGGTCGTGCTCAAGCGCCTCGCCGACGCCGAACGCGACGGCGACCGCGTCTACGCGGTGATCCGCGGCAGCGGCACGTCCAGTGACGGCCGGTCGGCCAGCATGTTCAACCCGGCCAGCTCCGGGCAGGCCCTCGCGATCCGCCGCGCGTGGGAGGCGGCCGGGCTCGACCCGACCGCCCCGGACGCGCTCGGCCTGCTGGAGGCGCACGGCACCGCCACCCCCACCGGCGACGCGGCCGAACTGGTCACGGTCGCCGAAGTGTTCGGCCCGCACACCGGCGGGCAGCGGCCGGTGATCGGCTCGGTGAAATCCATGATCGGCCACGCCATGCCGGCCGCGGGCATCGCCGGGCTGATCAAGGCCACGCTCGCGGTGTACCACGGGGTGCTGCCACCGACCCTGCACTGCGACAACCCGCGCGCCGAGATGGCCCGGACCCGGTTCCAGCCGATCGACACCGCCCGACCGTGGCAGGGCAGCGGCCCGCGCCGCGCCGGGGTCAACGCGTTCGGCTTCGGCGGCATCAACGCCCACGTGATCATCGAGCAGCATGCGGGCGCGGCACCGGTCGAGGTCAGCGAACCCGACAAGGTCATGTGGCTGGCCGCGGACACCCCGGCCGCCCTGGCCGACCTGCTGGCCGCACCGGACGCGATCGTGCGTGGTCTGGAACAGGCCGGGACCACCGACGGAGGAACGGTCCGGATCGGCATCGTCGACCCCACCGACCAGCGGCTCGCCGCCGCCCGCCGGATGGTCGCCCGCGGCGAGCCGTGGCGCGGCGGACGCGACATCTGGTTCACCCCGCGACCGCTGCTCGGTCCCGGCGGCGGGCAGCTCGCCTTCGTCTACCCCGGGGTCGAGGCCGAGTTCGCGCCCCGGGTCGCGGACGTCGCCGCCCACTTCGGACTGCCGTACCGCGAGTACACCGCGGACGACCTCGGGCAGCACGGCACCGGCCTGGTCGAGGTCGGCACGCTGCTGGACGCCGCGCTGCGGCGGATCAACGTACGGCCGGACGCGGTCGCCGGGCACAGCATCGGGGAGTGGACCGCGGCCGCGGTCAGCGGGCAGATGAGTACGCAGGGGGTGGACGCGTTCCTGAGCATCTTCGACGCGGACACCGTCGAGGTGTCCGGGTACGCGTTCGCCGCGATCAGCGCCGCCGCCGAAACCGTGCTGCCGCTGCTGAAGGACTACCCGGGGGTGCTGTTCACGCACGACAACGCGCCCGCGCAGTGCGTCGTCAACGGGCCGCGGGAGCAGGTGCAGCGGCTCGTCGACGACCTGCGCGCCCGCAACGTGCTGTGCCAGCTCCTGCCGTTCCGGTCCGCGTTCCACACGCCCGTGTTCGCCGAGGGGCTGCAGGCCATCGGGGCTGCCCTGGGCCGCTGGGAGGTGCACCCGACCGAGGTGCCGGTGTGGTCCGGCACGCTGGCCGCGCCGTTCCCCGACGACCCGGACGAGGTCAACGCGCTGTTCATCCGGCACATGATCGAACCGGTCCGGTTCCGGCAGATGGTCAACGCCATGTACGACTCCGGTATCCGGGCGTTCCTGCAGGTCGGGGCCGGGCAGTTGGCCACGCTCGTCGATGACAACCTGCGCGACCGGGACCACCTGGCCATGCCGGTCAACGTCTCCCGGCGCAGTGGCCTGGACCAGCTTCGGCGGGTCGCCACCGCCCTGTGGGTGGACGGTGCCACGCCGGACCTGCGGGCCCTCGATCCGGCCCCGGCCGCCGTGCCCGCGCGGCCGGCCCCGGAGCGGCGCGTCGCCGGTCCGGCGCCGCGGCGCGGACCGGCGGTCCGCCTGGACCTGGGCGGCACGCTGGTGAAACTCGGCGAGGGCGCGGCGGACCTGCTCGGCATCCCAGCCCACGCCGCCGGGCCGACCTCACAAGCCGGACCCGTTGCGCCGCCCGCGCCTGCCACGGCCCGTACGCATACGCGCCAGGCGGAGCCCGATGTGGACGCTCATCAGGCCGCATTGTCGGCGCTCGACCGCCTCGCCGGGAACTCCAGCGCGGCCCGGGAACTGGCCGCACTCCTGAAGGAGACCGCGGACGACGCGGTGACCGTGCTGAGCGCCGCAGCCGTGGCGCCCGCCCCGAAAGCCGCCACGGGTGCTGCCCCGAAAGCGGCCACGGGTCCTGCCCCGAAGGCGGGCACGGGTCCTGCCCCGAAGGCGGGCACGGGTCCTGCCCCGAAAGCGGCCACCCGGCCCGCGCCGGAAGCGGCTGCGGTTGGGGCGGCGGCACCGGCTGCTGCGGCGGTGCCCGGGGCGAGGGCGGTGGACGTACCGAAAACCGCCGCGACCCCGGCGGACGACGGCGTCGTGTTGCGGACCTCGCTGGACGTGTCCGTCGAACGGATGCCGTACCTGCGCGACCACTGCTTCTTCGTGCAGCCGGACGACTGGCCGAAGGTCGAGGACCGGTGGCCGGTCGTGCCCGCCACCACGGTCGTGCAGCACATGATGGACGCCGCCGAGCAGGCCGCACCCGGGATGCGGGCGATAGCGGTCCGTGACGCCAGGTTCAACCGCTGGCTCATCGCGGCGCCACCGCAACGCGTCGACATCACGGTCCGCAGTGCCGGGCCGAACGAGCTGACCGTCGTGTTCGGCGGGTACGCCCGCGCCACGGTCGAGATGGCCGCGAACTACCCGCAGCCGCCCGGGGGTGCGTGGACGCACGACCCGGCCACGGAACGGCCGCCGACGATCAGCGCCGAGCAGATGTACGCCGAACGCCTCATGTTCCACGGCCCCCGGTTCCAGGGGGTCACGGCGGTGCACGCACTGGGCGACATGCACGTGCGGGGCGTCGTCACCGCCCCGGTCCCGCCGGGTGCCCTGCTCGACAACGCGCTGCAGCTCATCGGGAACTGGCTCATCACCACCCAGCCGTTCCGGACCGTGGCGCTGCCGGTGGGGCTGCGGCACGTCCGGTTCTTCGGGCCGCCCCCGGCGCCGGGGACCGCGTTCGAGTGCGTGGCCCGGGTCCGGTCCATCACCGACGGTGAACTGATCGCCGACACGCAGCTGTCGATCGGCGGCCGGGTGTGGGCGCAGATCGACGGCGCCACGGACCGGCGTTTCGACAGCCATCCCACCGCTCGCGCCTGCGAGCGGTTCCCGGAGCGGTACCCGATGTCGCAGCGCCGCCCCGACGGCTGGACGGTCGTCTTCGACGCCTGGACCGACCTGGTCACCCGCGGCATGGCGGCGCGCGGCATTCTCGGCGGCGACGCCGCGACCGAGTACGAGCGGATGCCCGGCGCACGCCGCATGCAATGGATGCTGGGGCGGATCGCCGCCAAGGACGCAGTGCGGTTCCGGCAGTGGGACGCCGGGCACACCGACGTCTACCCGATCGAGCTGACCGTCCGCAACGAGCCGTCCGGCCGGCCGTACGTGGAGTTGCGGCCGGGCCGCGGTTTCCTGCCCAGCGCGGTGTCGATCGCGCACGCCGAGGAGGTCGGTGTCGCCATCGCCGGGCCGGCGGGCGCCGAGGTCGGCATCGACGTCGTGGAGATCACCGCCCGCGACGACAGCACGATCCGGTACGCGCTGTCCGACGCCGAACGCGCCCAGCTCGGCACGGACCCGGACGCCGATGTCGCCCGCATCTGGGCGGCCAAGGAAGCCGTCGGCAAGGCGTTGGGCACCGGCCTGGACGGGGCCCCGCGCCGTTTCGCGGTCTCGCTGGCGGACGGCACGGTCACCGTGGACGGCCGGACGTTCCCGGTCGCCTTCAGCGAGATCGAGAACCCTCCCGAACTCCCGCCGCGCCGCTACGTGGTGGCGTGGACCCACCCCTGAGCAGTGAAGGAGAGCACCGCCATGCCCTCGAACACGACCGCCGTCCTGGCCGACGTCGATGCCCTGCTTCGCAGCGTCCTGGGCGACTTCGGCCCGGACGCCGAGATCACCATGGAGACCACGTTCCGCGACGACCTCGGCATGGAAAGCCTGGACGTGGTGTCGCTGGCCGGCCGCTTGCAGGCCCGGTACGGCAACTCGGTGAACTTCGCGCTGTTCGTCTCCTCGCTCGACGTCGCCTCGGTGGGTGAGCTGCGCGTCGGTCAGCTCGTCGACTACATCGCGAAGTCCCTGGACGAGCTGCCGGCCACGTCATGAGCCACGCGACCGTCAACGGGGTACGGCTGCACGTCCAGGAGGTGCCGCCGGTCGGGGAGCGGCGCGGCACCGCCGTACTCATCCACGGCATGACCTCGGACAGCATGGCGAGCTGGTTCCTCACGCTCGCCCACCCGCTGGCTGCGGAGGGCCTGCGGGTACTGCTCTACGACCTGCGCGGGCACGGCCACAGCGACCGGCCGCCGACCGGGTACGCGCTGGACGACTTCGTCGACGACCTGGCCGGGCTGCTCACCCACTGGCAGGTGGACGAGCCGGTGCACCTGTTCGGCAACTCGTTCGGGGGCACCATCGCGTTCGCGTACGCGGCCCGGCACCCCGACCGGGTCGCCGGGATCGTCGCGGTCGAGTCGGCGCCGCCCACCGCGGCCTGGTTCGGCCGCATGGCGCGGCGGCTGGCCCGCGCCGCCGAGACACTCGCGGACGCCGACTCGGTGGCGCACAGCCGCCCGCTGATGGCGCGCCGCGTCCGGGACGCCTCCGCCCTGCTCGCCGACACCACGGTCGGGCAGGAACTGCCGGCCAGCGCGCTGCCCGACCCGGCGCGGCTGGCCGCCATCGCCTGCCCCGTGCTGTGCCTGTACGGCGCGGAGTCGGCGGTCAAGGACCTCGCCCCGCTCACCCAGCGGCTGATGCCGCAGTCCGGCCACGTCATCGTCGACGGCCAGAAACACACCCTGCTCGTCAAAGCCCCCGACCAGGTACGGGCGCACGTGCTGCCCTGGCTCGCCGCGCCTGTCCACTAAGGAGTCCGGTCGATGGACCGCGCCATCATCATCAGCAACGGCCGCTGCGGCTCGACGCTGCTCTCGGATCTGATCGCCGACGAGCCGCAGACCTGCTCCGCGCAGGAGTTCTTCATGTCCGTGGCACCGTGGAACCGCAGCAGCGAGATCATCACCGGGCCCGCGTACTGGGATGTGCTCAGCGGGCCCAAGGAGGAACTGTCCGTCCTGTTCCGCATCGGCGTGCCGCCCAAGGAGGTGCGGTACCCGTCGACCGGCCGGTTCGCCGGGGACATGCTGACGTTGCCGCGCATCCTCGCGATCACGCTGTCCAAACTGACCGACGACCCGGACACGCTGTTCGACGCGCTCGGCGAGCGGGTCCGGCAGTTCCCCACGCAGCGCGTCGGCGCACACCACCAGGCGTTCCTCGACCTGCTGGCAGAGCTGACCGGCAAGCAGCGCTGGGTGGAACGCTCCGGCGGGTCCAGCCAGGTCACCCCGTCGCTGCTGGAGAACTACCCCACCGCCAAGATCGTGTACCTGACCCGGGACTGGACCGCCACCGCCCGTTCGATGAGCCGGCACTCGTCGTTCCAGCTCGTACAACTGCGGGTGGAGGCGGTCGGCCGGTTCGGCCTGGACCCGTTGACACTGCCCGCGGGCACTCCCGTACCCGACGAGGTCGCCCAGTACCTGCCGGACCGCCTCACCGCCGACTTCCTGCGCGAACGCGGCAACGACCTCAAACGCTTCATGGCCCTGTGCGCGTTCATGAGCAGCCAGGCCGAACAGGCCCTGGCCGACAATCCGCCCGCCCAGCTCCACCGGATCGCCTACGAGGACCTCGTCGCCGACCCGGCCGGGCAGCTCACCACGCTCGGCGAATTCCTCGGCTTCGCCGACCCCGGCGGCTGGGCAGCCTCGGTGGCCGACCGGGTACGCAGGCCGGAGCCGGTCCCCGTCCCCACCTCTTCGTGAACCGTCCCCACCTCTTCGCGAACCGTCCCACCTCCTCGTGAACCGTCCCCACCCCTCGTGAAAGGGACCTTCCCGTGAGCGGAACCTTGCGCCGGCTGGGCACCACGCTCGCCGCGCTGCTGCTTACCTGCGGTGCCGTGGCCGCCCCGGCCCACGCCGCCAACCCCGACCCGTACACTTTGCATCTGCTCGCCAAGGCCAAGCCGGACGAATGCTTCAACGGCATCGGCCAGCCCTACCCGGTGGGGCCGCCCTGCGCCCAGGGCCAGGCGAAGGTCAACCAGGCGTACGTGTGGGGCCTGACCCGGGTCGCCAACTGGATCTGGTTCGGCACCGGCGCCAACGTGCACTGCCTGGTCAGCGGCGCCACCCTCGGCATCGCGGTGCCCGTGGTCAACTCCGACTACGTCTGCGAGTACGGCGAAAGCCAGAACGTCCGCAACGACCCCGACTTCCCCGCCGAGATCGGCGACCAGCGCCCGCCCCAGGTGTGGCTGTACGACACGCTCACCAAGCGGCTGACCGACAAGAGCGCCGAGATCCGCGCCAAGAGCCCCGACGACGCAAAACGGCTGAACACCACGATCGGTCTGCGCGCCGCCGGAAACCTCGACAACGTCGTCCTGCTCGGCGGCCCCGCGCTGGGTGACTCGCTCAACCTGTTCGCGTTCGACGCCCGCACCAAACGGTTCCTCGGCTCGGTCAACCTGCCCCAGTACGGCAACATCCGCACGTTCCTCGTCGCCGACGGCGCGCTCTACCTGGGCGTCGGCATCGGCGCCAACGGCTCCAACGGCGGCGCGGTGCTGCGCTGGACCGGCAACGTCCGCAACCCGTTCGCGCTCGAAACCGTCGGCACGCTGCCGGTGCAGGCCGCCGACCTGGCTTACTACGACGGGCGGATCGCCACCACCACGTGGCCCGCCGAGCAGCCGAGCAGCCCCGCCATGCTCGCCGGGGTCTGGCTCAGCCCGCCGCTGGCCGATGGGCAGCCCGGCCTCAACCCCGAGGACGCCGACGGCTGGAAACAGGTCTGGCACGCCCGCATGTACGAGCCCGACCGGCTGACCGCGGCCACCTACGGCGGCGGTGGCGTCGCCGCGTTCGGCGGCTACCTGTACTGGGGCACCATGCACGTGCCGCTCAAGGCCACGAAGGTGCACCAGACGGTGTACCCGCAGACCACCGACGACGCGAAGGCCGCACAGGTCAGGAACACCCAGCGCGGCATCAGCATCTGGCGCGGCAAGGACCTGGGCCTGCCCACCCAGCAGATCGAGCTCCTGTACGGCGAAACCACGCTGCCCGCGTACGACCCGGGGACCGCCACGTGGAAGGCCGTGTCCACCGGATGGACTCCGAAGTACGGCAGGTCCGGCTTCGGCTACCCGTTCAACAACTACACGTGGCGGATGGCCGTCGCGGGCGACCGGCTGTACGTCGGCACGATGGACTGGAGCTACATCGCGGCCGACATCATGAACCAGCCGTCCGGATTCAGCGCCCGCGACCGCGCGGCGATCCTGCAAGACATTGACCCCGATGCGTATGGTGGCGACCTGTGGACGTTTCCGTCCACATCGGAGGCTGCGACCCCGGTGAACATCAAGGGCCTCGGCAACTACCTCAACTACGGCATCCGCAACATGATCCCGAACGGCAACGGGCTCTACCTCGGCATGGCCGACCCGATGAACCTGCGCACCGACCCCACCGACGACGTACCCGAGGGCGGCTGGGAGCTGATCCGGCTCGACCGACACTGCCCGTAACCCCCAGACGTGGGCGGGCGGCGACCCACGACGCCGCCCGCCCACCCCGGCCCCGCACCCCCGCGAGGCCCGAACCGCCAGCGCCTGCCGCCGCCGCGCCAGGCGCTCGTTTGCGCTCCGCGGAAAGGAACGATGTTCATGAAATTAGCTCCGACCGCCACCCTGCGCCGGGTGGCGGCGGCGGGCACCGTGCTCGTGCTCGCCGCGGGCTGGACGGCACACCCGGCCGCCGCCGCACCCCCCGCAGCCCACACCGCGAGCCCCGTCGCCGCCGCCGACGCCCAGAACCGGTACCTCAAAGCCATCGCCGACATGATCCACCGCGCGATCGTCAAGCAACTGCACCCGCCCGCCGCCCCGCAGAAGCCCACGCCCGCCAAACCCCGGTACCAATTCGACCTGCTCGCCAAGGCCAAGCCCGACGAGTGCTTCAACGGTGTCGGCCAGCCGTACCCCGCCGGGCCGCCGTGCAAGACCGGCAAACCCAAGGTCAACCAGGCGTACGTCTGGGGCCTCACCCAGGTCGGCCAGACCATCTGGTTCGGTACGGGCGCCAACGTGCACTGCCTCGTCAGCGGCGCCACCCTCGACTACGTCAAGCCGACCGCCAACGACAACTGGACCTGCGAGTACGGCGAGAGCCAGACCCACAAGGCCGACCCCGCGATCCCCGACTACCTCGGCGACATGCGCGCACCCGAGGTGTGGACGTACGACACCGCCACGAAGAAGTCCGTCAACAAGTCCGCGGAGATCCGCGCCAAGTCGCCCGACGACGCACTGCGCCTGAGCCACACCGTCGGCCTGCGCGCCGCCGGCACCCTGGGCGACGTCGTCCTGTTCGGCGGCCCCGCACTCGGCGACACGCTCAACATGTTCGCGTTCGACGCCACCACCCAGCAGTACCTCGGCTCCGTCAACTTCCCGAACTACGGCAACATCCGCACGTTCCTCGTCGCCGACGGCGCCCTCTACCTCGGCGTCGGCATCGGGCGCAACGGTTCCGCGGGCGGCGCGGTGCTGCGCTGGTCCGGCGACAAGACCAACCCGTTCGCGTTCACCACGGTCGCGTCGCTGCCCGTCCAGGCGGCCGACCTCACGGTGTACGACGGCCGCATCGCCGCCACCAGCTGGCCCGCCGAGCAGCCCACCAGCGCGCTCATGCTCGCCGGCCTGTGGATCAGCCCGAAACTCGCCGACGGCGCCCCCGGCCTCAACCCCGAGGACGCCACCGGCTGGAAGCAGATCTGGAACGCCCGCCAGTACGAGCCCGACCGCATCGTGTCGGCCACCTACGGTGGCGGCGGCATCGCCGCGTTCGACGGCTACGTCTACTGGGGCACCATGCACGTACCGATGAAGTCCAGCATGGTGCACGCCAAGGTCTACCCGCCCGCGGACAAGGAGGCGGCCAAGACCCAGGACGTCAACACCCAGCGCGCGGTCAGCATCTGGCGCGGCAAGGACCTGGGCCTGCCCACCCAGAAGATCGAGCTCGTGTACGGCGAGAAGACGCTCCCCGCCTGGGACCCCGCCACCGGCACGTGGTCGCAGAAGTCCACCAACTTCACCCCGCTGTACGGCAAGTCCGGCTTCGGCTACCTGTTCAACAACTACACGTGGCGCATGACCGTGGTCGACAACAAGCTGTACGTCGGCACCATGGACTGGAGCTACCTCGTCAAGGACCTGCTCCAGGGCGCCGCGCCCACCGCGCCGGTCAACAAGTTCGCCAAGCAGGCGCTCGCCGACCCGGACTCGTGGGCCAAGCCGCTCATCAAACCCGGCCAGTTCGGCGGCGACCTCTACATGTTCCCCGACAGCAACTCGCCCGCGATCGCGGTCAACACCCGCGGCCTCGGTAACTACCTCAACTACGGCGTCCGCAACATGATCCCGGACGGCTCCGGGGGTCTGTACATCGGCATGGCCAACCCGATGAACCTGCGCACCAAGCGCCTGGACGCCAAACCGCAAGGCGGCTGGGAACTCATCAGGATGACCAGCCGATAGTCGCTGCCGCAAGGGCTGGGCGGATCCTCGCCCAGCCCTTGCGGATCCCTTACCCGGCCCGAACATCCACAGGAGACGATGCAACGGTGAGAGCCCGAGTCCTGCTCCTGATCGCTGTGCTCCTCGTCGGCGGCTGCACCGCGCACCGCGCCGACCGCGGCCGGCCCCCCGCGCCGCCCGCCACCACCGGCACAGGTACCCCGCCCTCCACCCCGCCGGTCGGCCAGTCGTCGGGCACCATGACCGTCGGCGGCCAGGACCGCACCTACCGCGTGTACCGCCCCGCCGGACTGCCCGACCCCGCCCCGCTGGTCATCGTGCTGCACGGTGCCGCCGGCACCGGCGAACAGGCCGAGAAGTCGTACGGCTGGGACGCCCAGGCCGACACCGGCAAGTTCCTCGTCGCCTACCCCGACGGGATCCGCCGCACCTGGAACGTCGACCCGGACTGCTGCGGCGTGGCGGCCCGCGACAACGTCGACGACGTCGGGTTCATCACCCGGCTCGCCGCATCGTTCGGCAGCCTCGTCGACCCGAAACGGGTCTACGCCACCGGCATCTCCAACGGCGCCATGCTGTCGTACCGGCTGGCCTGCGACACGGACGTCTTCGCCGCCATCGGCCCGGTCTCCGGCACGATGATCAACGAGTGCAAGCAGCCCCACCCACTGTCGATCATGCACATCCACGGCACCGCCGACCACACCATCCCGTACGGGGGCGGGCCCGGAAAGCGCGACAACGCCGGCGCCGGCAGCCGCCTGCCCGTCAAGATCGATGGCCCCTCGGTCCCGGACCTCAACGCCCACTGGCGCGAGATCGACAAGTGCGCGACGCCGGTGGTCAAGGTCTCCGGCACGGTCACCACGTCCACCGCGGCCTGCGCCGACGGTCGCGCGGTCGACCTGATCACGATCGCCGGGGCGGGACACCAGTGGCCCGGGTCCCGGCCGGCGCCGCTGGCACAGCGGTTGCTGGGGCTGGACGCGCCGTCTGCGGCGCTGCAGGCCACGCCGACACTGTGGACGTTCTTCGCGGCGCATCCACGGGCGTGAGTTCCTGTCGTACCCCCGTTCTAACGTACCGACCATGGATGACCCCCGTCGCACCCAGGCGCGCCAGCTGCGCGTCGAGACCCGCATGTCACTCGCTCAGCTCCGGAACCGTTTCGGGGTGAGCCGCGACACCATGGCCGACTGGCTGTGGGGGCTGCCCGTGCCCGAGTGGACCCGCCGGCCCAACGCCAAGGACGAGCTGCGCGACCGGGCCGTCGCCCTGCGGCGTGCGGGCCGGACGGTGCCCGACATCGCCTCCGAGCTGTCCGTGTCGAGGTCCACGGCGTATCTGTGGACCCGGCACCTGCCGCTGGAGCCGAGCCCCGAGCGGGCCACCGAGCGACAGCGCCGCCACATGGCGGAGATGCGCGAGGCGCGATGGGGGCCCTATAGGGTGGCCCGCGACGCCGAGCGGGCCGCCACATGGGGCCGCGAGTCGGACTGGGTCGGCGCCTTGTCGGAGCGTGAGGTCCGCCTGCTGGGTGCGGTCGCCTACTGGTGCGAGGGCACGAAATCCAAGCCGTGGCAGCCGAACCGGTGCCGAGTGACGTTCATCAACAGTGATCCGGTTCTGATCCGGCTCTTCCTGCGTTTCATGGACTTGTTCGGCCTCGATCGGGCCGCGCTGAAATACCGGATCAGCATCCACGAGTCGGCGGACTGGGATGCGGCGGGTCGGTGGTGGGCAGTCGTGGCCGAGGTGCCGTACGAGATCTTCTGCCGGCCGACGCTGAAGAAGCACAATCCGACGACCGTCAGGCACAACGTCGGTGCGCCGTACCGTGGTTGCCTGATCATCGACGTGCCGCGGTCGCGGGAGTTGTACTGGAGGATCGAAGGCATCATGCAAGGGATCGGTCTGGCTGCCGGTTCGGCTGATGGCGCTAGGATGTGACGCGCGCACAATGACATAGTCATTGTGTCCGCTTTGCCCTCCCGAGTCGTCTAAGGGCAGGACGTCACATTTTGGTTGTGATTATAGGGGTTCGAATCCTCTCTCGGGAGCTTCAACACCGCGGCTGACGAGGCGCCGCACGTCTGCATCGCCAATGTGAACAATGGAGTCCGCGTGAGCCACGCTCAAAGCCGTACCGTTGTCGTCCTTGCCGCCGGTGAGGGGAAGCGGATGAAGTCCGCGACGCCCAAGATGCTGCACCGGTTGCTCGGCCGCACGCTGCTCGGCCACGTCCTGGTCGCTGCCGAGGCCGCCGAGGCCGACCGCACGATCGTGGTCGTCGGTCACCAGGCGGACGTGGTTCGCGCCCACCTCACCGAGATCGCCCCCGCGGCCGTCCCGGTGCTCCAGGCCGAGCAGAACGGCACCGGCCACGCGGTCCGCATCGCCCTGGAGGCGGTGCCGGACGGCGCCGGCACGGTGGTGGTGCTGAATGCGGACGTCCCGCTGCTGCGCCCCGCAACCGTGGCGGCGCTGATCGAGGCGCACGAGCAGTCCAAGGCCGGCGCAACCGTGCTGGCGGCCGAGGTGGCCGACCCGACCGGGCTGGGCAGGGTGGTCCGCGACTCCGCGGGCAACCTGGAGCGCATCGTCGAGGAGCGCGACGCCACCGCCGAGCAGCGCGCGATCCGGGAGATCAACGCGGGGATCTACGCGTTCGACGCGGCGTTGTTGCGGGAGGCGCTGGGCAAGTTGTCGACGGACAACGATCAGGGCGAGGAGTACCTGACGGACGTGTTCGGCCTGCTGGCGGCGGTGGACCATCCGGTCGGGGTGTTCGTGGCGGCCGACGCGCAGGAGACGCTGGGCTGCAACGACCGGGCGGAGCTGGCCCGGTTGCGGGCGCTGCTGCGCGACCGGGTGAACACCGCGTGGATGCGGTCCGGTGTGACGATCATGGATCCGGCGACGACGTGGATCGACGTGACCGCGACCGTGGAACCGGACGCGGTGATCGACCAGAACACGCAGTTGCTGGGCGTGACCCGGGTGGCCGCGCAAGCGGTCGTGGGGCCGGACGTGACGTTGGTCGACACGGAGGTGGCCGAGGGGGCGGCGGTGCTGCGGGCGCATTGCGTCGGCGCGCAGGTGGGCCCGGAGGCGACCGTGGGCCCGTACTCGTACCTGCGGCCGGGGACGCGGCTGGGTCGTAAGGCGAAGGTGGGCGGCTTCGTGGAGACGAAGAACGCCGAGCTGGGTGATGGGGCGAAGGTGCCGCACCTGTCGTACGTGGGGGACGCGACGATCGGCGCGAAGGCGAACATCGGCGCGGGGACGATCTTCGCGAACTACGACGGGGTCGCCAAGCATCAGACGACCGTGGGTGAGGCGGCGTTCGTGGGCAGTGACACGGTGCTGATCGCGCCGGTGGAGATCGGCCCGGGGGCGTATGTGGCGGCGGGCAGCGCGGTCGCCAAGGATGTGCCGGCGGGGAATCTGGGGGTGACCCGCGCGCCGCAGCGCAACGTGGAGGGGTGGACGGCGCGCCGCCGGCCCGGTACGCGGTCGGCGGAGGTCGCGGAGCAGGCCGAGCGGGAGGCGGGCGGCACCGCCGCTTCGTGATCTTTCGCGGCCCGCGCCGTGAGCCATCCCACCCCGTAGACGCGGCGTGTGGCGAGAAACTTGTCGCGGGGGATACTGCACGGGACACACCCCCTCGACCACGGGAGCGGACGAGCCGATGGGCAGCATCGTCGCGGAGAACCGCAAGAGTCTGATGCTTTTCTCCGGGCGGGGCTTCCCGGAGCTGGCCGAGGAGATCGGGCAGGTGCTGGGCATCGCCCCGACGCCGTCGGATTCGTACGAGTTCGCGAACGGCGAGATCTTCGTCCGGTTCAAGGAGTCGGTGCGGGGTTCGGACGCGTTCGTGGTGCAGTCGATGTCTGAGGGCGTGAACCGCTGGGTCATGGAGACCCTGATCATGATCGACGCGCTGAAGCGCGGTTCGGCCAAGCGCATCACGGTGGTGTTGCCGTTCTATCCGTACGCGCGGCAGGACAAGAAGCACCGTGGCCGTGAGCCGATCTCGGCGCGCCTGATGGCCGACCTGTTGAAGACGGCGGGGGCGAACCGGATCCTCACGGTGGATCTGCACACCGCGCAGATCCAGGGGTTCTTCGACGGGCCGGTGGATCACCTCTTTGCGATGGACACCCTCGCCGAGCACGTGCAGCGCAAGTACGAGGGCCGGCCGATGACGGTGGTCGCCCCGGATTCGGGCCGGGTGCGGGTGGCGGAGCGCTGGACGGACCGGTTGGGTGGTTGCCCGCTGGCGTTCATCCACAAGACGCGTGATCCGCTGAAGCCGAACCAGGTGGTGGCGAACCGAGTGGTCGGCGAGGTCGAGGGCCGGGTGTGCCTGATCGTCGACGACATGATCGACACGGGTGGCACGATCGCGAAGGCTGCGGACATCCTGTTCGATTCGGGCGCCGCGGACGTGATCGTGGCGGCGACGCATGCGCTGTTGTCGGACCCGGCGACGGAGCGGCTGAAGAACAGCCGGATCAGCGAGCTGGCGGTAACGAACACGTTGCCGTTGCCGCCGGAGAAGAGCCTGGACAAGATCACGGTGTTGTCGATCGCACCGCTGCTGGCGCGGGCGATCCGGGAGGTCTTCGACGACGGCTCGGTGACGACGCTGTTCGGCGGTCTCAGCTAGATTTCCGGCCAACGACGGCCAACGACGGCCAACGACGACGTGATCGCCGCGGCGTTCTGCGTCGTCTCCTGGGCCTGGTTCGCCGGAATCGCGGCGCGCCCCGGTCTGCGTGTGCTGTGATCGTTTGAGCTGGAACGTCGGGTCGGAGCCGGACGTTGGCAGTGGTTTCGGGGTCGTGCAAGTTGCATCGGCCGGGTGAAGTTTTCGCAGAGAACGGACCCGGTGGGTTGTGGCCGATCGCGGAAGGTAAGCTGGCACGGTTGCCACGGCGAGGGTGCCCCGCGGGCTGCTGACGTTCGCAGTCGGCTTGGAGGCACCGTGATCGACGCGGTGCTCCGGGCGTGTGCCCTGGCGCGCCCCCTCGCCCGGCAGCGCCCGACGATGGCCCGCTCCACCGCCGACCGCCCGCAGCCCGCCGACTTCATGCAGCCGAGCCAAGAGTTTCAGGAGTATCCCTGTGTCCGAGGTAAAGATCAGCGCCGAGCCCCGCACCGAGTTCGGCAAGGGTGGTGCCCGCCGCACGCGCCGGGCCGGCAAGGTGCCCGCCGTGCTGTACGGGCATGGTGAGAAGCCGCAGCACATCGCGCTGCCGGCGCGGGAGTTCGCCGCCGCGATCCGGCACGGTGGCCTGAACCAGGTGTTCACGATCGACATCGTGGGTGGCACCGGCGCGACGCTGGCTCTGCCGAAGGCGATCCAGCGCGACCCGATCAAGGACACGTTCGAGCACGTCGACCTGATCATCGTGAAGCGTGGTGAGAAGGTGCAGGTCGACGTCCCGGTGACGCTGACCGGTGACGCCGCCCGCAACACGCTGGTGGTGCACGAGAGCAACACGCTCGCGGTGGTCGCCGAGGCGATGCACCTGCCGACCGGCTTCGAGGTCTCGATCGACGGCCTGGAGGCGGGTGCGCAGGTCACTGCTGCCGACGTGACGCTGCCGGCGGGCGCGGAGCTGGCCGTGGAGCCCGACTTCGTGATCGCGGTGGTGACGGCCGCGCAGACGGCCGAGCAGCTTGAGGGCGAGACCGGCGAGGCGCCGGCTGCCGAGGGCGCCGAGGGTGGCGAGGCCGCCGCCGCGGAGTGACCGCGGCCGCGCAGCGAGCCCAGTAACAACGACGTCAGGGAAAGTGCCGATGGCACTTTCCCTGACGCATATCCGGAGACGAGACGATGAGCGACGACGCGCCCTGGCTGGTGGTCGGGTTGGGCAACCCGGGCCGGGAGTACGCCGGTAACCGGCACAACGTGGGCTTCATGGTGGCCGACCTGCTGGGTTCGCGGGTGGGTGCGAAGTTCGGGCGGCATCGGCGGGCGCACGCCGAGGCGGCGGAGGGCCGGCTGGGCCTGGGCGGGCCGAAGCTGGTGCTGGTGAAGCCGCTGACGTACATGAACCTGTCGGGTGCGCCGGTGTCGGCGCTGGCTCAGTTCTACAAGGTGCCGCTGGCGCATGTGATCGCGGTGCACGACGAACTGGACGTGCCGTTCGGGCAGGTGCGGGCGAAGCGCGGTGGTGGCGAGGGCGGCCACAACGGGCTGCGTTCGATGTCGAAGTCGCTGGGGGCCAAGGAGTACGCGCGGGTGCGGTTCGGCATCGGGCGGCCGCCGGGGCGTCAGGACCCGGCGGATTTCGTGCTGGCGGACTTCTCCTCGGGTGAGCGCAAGGAGCTGGATTTCCTCGTCGACCGGGCGGCTGACGTCGTGGAGGCGGTCGTGCTGGAGGGGGTCGAGTGGGCGCAGAACAAGTACCACGGCGGATGATCCCGGCCGACCCGAACGGGTAGAAATTCAGTCCGTTTTGTCCCTCTCGCTGGCCCGTGACCCGACGCTCGACCTGGGCGTTGGTCACATATAGCCGCACCACACACGGGGTGCGCGCGACGGGGCGGGGACAGGGAGGGTCGGTGACGCAGGACCTGTCCGAGGAACATGGGTCGGCATTGCCCGCGATCGGCGGGACCGGGGTCACCCCCGGATCATCGGCGTGGGCGGACGGTGATCGGGCCGGACCTCCGGTACGGGCGACCCGCGGCCGCCAGCCCGCGAACGCCCGCGAGCCCAACACTCGGGCGTTGCTCCCGCCTGCCGGCGCCCGCGCATTCCCCGCGGCAGGGTCACGGCCCCAACCGGAACGTGCCCGCCCGGACGCGACCGGCCGGCTGTACGTGGCGTCCAAGGGTGGCCAGCCGGCGCCTGGCGAGCCGGGCGCGGGCCGTTCAACCCGTGAGCTGAACGTTCCGCCGGAGGCGTCGGGCCCGAGGGCTGCCCAGGCGGACGGGCCACGGCCGTCCGGGACGGGCGCGGTGAGCGAACCGGAACTCCACGGCCCGGCCAACCATCTGCCCGCCAACCACGGTCCGCGGGCGCACCGGACCGTGCCACGTAAGGGCAAGCCCAACCACGGCCCGGTGCGGCCGGTGGACGACCCGGCGCCCGCGGGTCCGGAGAACGGGGGGCGGGCAACGCGGGCCGAGCCGAACTCGGCCCCCCTGGCGGGCGGGGGCGGCACCAGCGCCGCCGAGCGGGCCCGCAATCAGGCGATCCCGCGCCACTGGTCGACCGCGCCGAACCGCTCCGTGGTGGTGCGGCCCACGCCCAGGCCGTTCGTACGGGTCCGGGGCAAGCATGCGGCGATGTCGCGGCGGCAGCGCTGGGAGCGCCGTTACGTGTGGGCGCTGATCGCCGGTGACCTGCTGGCGGGGGTGGTGGCCGGGGCGGCCACGTTCGCGTTGCGCTTCGGCCACCAGGTGACCGCGTACAACCGGGGGTATCTGCTGCTGTCCGCGCTGCTGCCGGTGGCGCTGCTGGCGGTGCTGGGGGTGAGCCGGGCGTACGAGCGGCGCTACCTGTTCGTCGGCACGGACGAGTACCAGCGGGTGCTGCGCGGCGGGCTGGGCCTGATCGCGGGCGCGGCGATGGTCTCGTACGCGCTGGATCTGGACCTGGCCCGCTCGTACGTGCTGGCCGCGCTGCCGGCCGTGATCGCGGCCGTGGTGGTGTTGCGTTTCCTGTTGCGCAAGCGGTTGCACCTGGCCCGGAACCGGGGTGAGGGGTTGCGCCGGGTGCTGGTGGTGGGGCATGAGATGTCCGTCATCGGCCTGACCCGGCAGTTGCGCCGGGAGCGATACCACGGCCTGGAGGTGGTGGGTGCCTGCCTGCCGCCGGACCACGACGGCGCGGTGGACCTGCCGGTGTACGGCTCCTTCGACGACGTGGCGAACGCGGTGGACGCCGCGGACGCGGACACCGTGGTGGTGCTGAGCTGTCCGGAACTGGACGGGGCGGCCCTGCGCCGGCTGGCCTGGCGGCTGGAACGCGACGAGGTGGACCTCATCGTGGCCAGTTCCCTGATCGACGTGGCCGGCGCCCGCACGACGATCCGCCCGTTCGACGGGTTGCCGATGCTGCATGTGGAACATCCGCGACTGCACGGCGGCGCCCGGGTGGTCAAGGATGTGGTGGACCGGGTCGGGGCGGTGCTGCTGCTGGTCCTGTTCGGGCCGCTGCTGTTGTCCGTCGCACTGTGTGTCCGGTTGACCTCGCGCGGCCCGGTACTCTTTCGGCAGGTCCGGGTCGGGCGTGACGGGCGCCTGTTCCGCATCTTCAAGTTCCGCAGCATGTACGTGGACGCCGAGGCCCGGCTCGCCGAGCTGAAACATCTCAACGAGCACGACGGCGTGCTCTTCAAAATCCGGGAGGACCCGCGGGTGACCCGGGTCGGGCGGTGGTTGCGCCGGCTGTCGCTGGACGAGCTGCCGCAGTTGCTCAACGTGCTGGCGGGGCAGATGTCGTTGGTGGGCCCGCGCCCCCCGCTGCCGGTGGAGGTGGCGGCATACGCTGACGACGTTCGCCGCCGACTTGCGGTCAAGCCGGGCATGACCGGCCTCTGGCAGGTTTCCGGACGTTCGGACCTGCCGTGGGAGGAGGCGGTCAGGCTGGACCTTCGCTATGTGGAGAACTGGTCGCTGAGTTTGGATCTGGTGATCCTTTTGCGGACCATGACCGCGGTGCTGCGGTCATCGGGCGCATATTGATGGGGCCTTCAGTCCGCCCGACGGCGGCGGGTGGGGCGGTCGGATGGAGGAGCGAGGACGTGGGCGATCGGACTTCGACGTCGGCGCGGACGGATCAGTCTCACATCGCGGGCCAACGTGACGGCGGCGACAGCGGATCCCCGCCGGTCATCGACGCGGCGTTCGCGCGCTGGCTCGCGGACCGCGCCGGCCAGGTGCTGCTCGCGGTCCGCGACGAGCTCGGGTACGCCGACCCGAAGGCGCTCAAGGCGGCCGGCGACAAGGCCGCCCATGACCTGCTGCGTACGGAGCTGGCCCGCTGGCGCCCGGCGGACGCGGTGCTGTCGGAGGAGGACGAGCACTCCCGTACGGCGTGGCAGGACGGCGAGCACGCCGCGCTGCGCCCGGAGCGGCTGGGCGCGTCCCGGGTGTGGATCGTCGACCCGCTGGACGGCACGCGGGAGTTCTCCGAGCAGGGCCGGGCGGACTGGGCGGTGCACGTCGCGCTCTGGACGGCGGACAGCTCCAGCCCGTTCCGGCTGGCCGCGGGCGCGGTGGCGATGCCCGCCCAGCACCGGACGGTGGCCACGGACGCGCCGCCCGCGTACCCGCCGATGCCGCTGTCCGCGGCGACCGGCGGGGCGATCCGGATCGCGGCGAGCCGGACCAGGCCGCCCGCGTTCGTCACCGCACTGGCCGAGGACATCGGGGCGGAACTGGTGCCGATGGGCTCGGCCGGGGTGAAGATCGCCGCGGTGATCAGCGGGGAGGCCGACGCGTACGTGCATGCGGGCGGGCAGTACGAGTGGGACAGTGCCGCGCCGGTGGCTGTGGCGTCGGCCACTGGACTACACGCTTCCCGGATCGACGGCAGTGAGTTGAAATACAACCAGGCCGATCCGAAGCTTCCCGATCTCGTGGTCTGTCGTAAGGATCTCGCTCCTCGGTTACTTGCAGCGTTGCAGCGTCACCTCCCGTAACCTGACTCCCGCACAGCTCGACCCGAAAGGTCTGGGGATCCGCTCATGAGCCAGACGATGCCCTATCGCGTCTCGCATCTGGATGCTCTCGAAGCCGAGAGCATCTTCGTCATGCGGGAGGTCATGGCCGAGTTCGAACGCCCCGTGCTGCTCTTCTCGGGTGGCAAGGACTCGATCGTGATGCTGCGGCTCGCCGAGAAGGCGTTCGCTCCCGCACGCGTCCCGTTCCCGGTCATGCACGTCGACACGGGCCACAACTTCGCCGAGGTGATGGCGTACCGCGACGCCCGGGTGGCGGAGCTGGGCCTCAACCTGGTGGTGGCCAGCGTGCAGGAGGCGATCGACTCCGGCCTGGTGCGCGAGCTGCCCGACGGCACCCGCAACCGCATCCAGACGCCGGTGCTGCTGGCCGCGGTGGAGAAGTACCGCTTCGACGCACTGTTCGGCGGGGCCCGCCGCGACGAGGAGAAGGCCCGGGCGAAGGAGCGGATGTTCAGCTTCCGCGACGAGTTCGGCCAGTGGGACCCGAAGAACCAGCGTCCCGAATTGTGGGCGCTGTACAACGGCCGGCACCACCCGGGCGAGTCGATCCGCGTATTCCCGCTGTCCAACTGGACCGAGCTGGACGTGTGGCACTACATCGCCAAGGAGCAGATCCCGCTGCCGAGCATCTACTACGCACACGACCGGGAGGTCGTCGAGCGCGACGGCATGCTCTACGCGGTCAACGAGTTCATCCGGCCCCGGGCGGGGGAGACCCCCTCGGTGCAGCGGGTGCGCTACCGCACGGTCGGCGACGCGTCGCAGACCGCCGCGGTCCGCTCGGACGCCGACACGGTGGAGAAGGTCATCGACGAGGTCGCCGCCACCCGGATCACCGAGCGCGGCGCCACCCGGGGTGACGACAAGGTCAGCGAGGCCGCGATGGAAGACCGCAAGCGGGAAGGGTACTTCTGATGAGCCAGGCAGTGGTGGAGGCCGATACGGCCGCGGCCCGGGGCATGGACCTGCTGCGGTTCGCCACCGCGGGCAGCGTGGACGACGGCAAGTCGACGCTGATCGGGCGGCTGCTGTATGACACCAAGTCGCTGTTCTCCGACCAGCTGGAGGCGGTCGAGGCGGTCAGCGCCGCCCGCGGCGACGAGTACACGAACCTGGCGCTGCTCACCGACGGCCTGCGCGCCGAGCGGGAGCAGGGCATCACGATCGACGTGGCGTACCGGTACTTCGCGACGCCGCGGCGCAAGTTCATCATCGCGGACACCCCGGGGCACATCCAGTACACCCGCAACATGGTGACCGGCGCGTCCACGGCCGACCTGGCGCTGATCCTGGTCGACGCGCGCAAGGGCCTGGTGGAGCAGTCGCGGCGGCACGCGTTCCTGTGCTCGCTGCTGCGGGTGCCGCACCTGGTGTTGTGTGTCAACAAGATGGACCTGGTCGACTGGGACCAGACGGTGTACGAGCAGATCCGCGACGAGTTCACCTCGTTCGCCGCCAAACTCGACGCCCCCGACCTCACGGTCATCCCGATCTCCGCGCTCAACGGCGACAACATCGCCTCCCGTTCCGAGAACAGCCCGTGGTACGAGGGCCCGTCGCTGCTGCACCACTTGGAGCACGTGCACTTCGCCAGCGACCGCAACCTGGTCGACGTGCGTTTCCCGGTGCAGTACGTGATCCGCCCGCAGTCCACCACGGTCACCGACTACCGCGGCTATGCCGGGCAGGTGGCCAGCGGCGTGCTCAAGCCGGGCGACGAGGTGATGGTGCTGCCGTCCGGGCTGACCAGCACGATCGCGAGCATCGACACCGCGGACGGGCCGGTCGACGAGGCGTTCCCGCCGATGTCGGTGACGGTCCGGCTCACCGACGAGATCGACATCTCGCGCGGCGACATGATCTGCCGCCCGCACAACGCGCCCCGGCCCGTGCAGGACGTCGAGGCGATGGTCTGCTGGATGGACGAGACCGCCCCGCTGCGGGTCGGCGGCAAGTACGCCATCAAGCACACCACGCGCAGCGCCCGCGCGGTCGTGCGCGGCCTGCAGTACCGCCTGGACGTGAACACTCTGCACCGCGACGAGAACCCGTCCGGGCTGGCCCTCAACGAGATCGGCCGGGTCCGGCTGCGGACCACGGTGCCGCTGCTGGCCGACGAGTACCGCCGCAACCGCACGACGGGCGGCTTCATCCTCATCGACGAGACGACCAACCGTACGGTCGGCGCCGGGATGATCATCGAAGCGTCGTAGCGGTCCGGGGCCGTCGGCGGCGCGCCGTCTGCGGCCCCCGTACGGCGCACCACACGATTTTGCCGTCGTCGGTGGACACGGCGCCCCACGCGAGCGCGGTGGCGTGCACGAGGCGCAGGCCCATGCCGTGCTCGGGTAACCGCGGTCCGGGGGTGCGCGGGTGGAGCTGCGGCATGTCCGGGCAGCGGTCCTGGACGGCCACGTGCAGCACGGACACCCGCCGCGACACCGTCACGGTGATGGGGGTCCCGGCGTGCTCGACCGCGTTGTTGACCAGTTCGGAGACGACGAGGCGGGCGGGTTGCCGCAGGGCGGTCAGCCGCCACGAGCGGCACGCGTCCTCGACGAGGCGCCGGGCGAGGGCGGGGGCTTCCGTGTCGGGGCGCAGCTCCAGTTGCATCCGGTCGGTGTGTGGCAGGCGGCCGGTGATCGCCACGTGGGCCTGGTCCACGGTGGCGTAGACGGGCAGGAACCGTCCCGCGCCGAGGTGCTGCAGCCGGTCGGCCAGGATCTGCTCGGGCGAGGCGCAGAGTGCGAGTTGCACGGGCGGCTGCTGACGGGCGGCGAGGGCGCGCGCGCCCATCCAGGTCGGTGCGCTGTTCGCGCGGGGGTCGTCGAGCCGGGACAGGTCGATGATCAGCCCGGTGGTCTGCTCGGCGAAGAACCTGCGCAGCGCGGCGGCGACCTGGGCGGACAGGCCGGCGTTCCACTCGCCGCGGACGGCCAGCACGGCCAGCGAGCCGCCGGCGTCGTACCGGATCCGGACCGGGGCGCCGAGCGGTGAGTGGTCCGGCCACAGGAACGGGGGATCGATTCCCATGTCAGGTCCTTCGCAGGGGCGCGGGGCCTCGTCGCCCCGCGCGTCGGGTGCCGGGGCCTCGCCCCTGGCTCGGCGGGGGAGGTCACTCCTCCGGTTCGTGGTCGTGAGGGGTTACCAGCTCTTCGAGGGCGTGGGTGACCGCGCCGGTGATGTCGCCCGCGGGTACGGCGACGTCCCCGCCGGGGGCGTCCTCGATGAGGTGCTTGAGGTGTTCCGGTGAGGGCCCGGTGCCCGCGCCCGAGAAACCGAACTCGTTCGGCTCGTTGCCTTCAGCTTCGACGGTCATGGCAGGTGCATACCCGCGAACGCCGCGGCTGATGCGTCACAGCCGGGTCGCTCCGGGACCGGGTGCGGCCACCCAGGCGGTCGGGGCGGGGAACCCGCGCGCCCCGTACGCCGCTTCGACCGCCGCGGCGGTCTCCTCCGCCCGGGCGGCGTCGACCAGGGCGAGCACACAGCCGCCGAAGCCGCCGCCGGTCATCCGGGCGCCGTACGCCCCGGCGGTCAGCGCCGCCTCGACAGCGACGTCGACCTCCGGCACGGTGATCTCGAAATCGTCGCGCATCGAGGCGTGCGAGGCGGTTAGCAGCGGACCGATCTCCCGGATCCGGCCGCCGCTCAGGCGGGCGACCGTGTCCAGTACCCGCTGGTTCTCCGTGACGATGTGCCGGACCCGGCGGCGCATCACCGCGTCGGCGCACCGGTGCAGGGCCTCGTCCAGCCCGTCCGGTGTGATGTCGCGCAGCGCGGGCACGCCGAGCAGCCGCGCGGCGGCCTCGCAGGAGCTGCGGCGGGCGCCGTACTCGCCGTCGACGTGGCGGTGCGGCGCGTTGCTGTCGACGACCAGCACGGCCAGCCCGTGCGCCGCCACGTCGAACGGGATGTGCTGCACCTGCTGGGTGCGGCAGTCCAGGAACAGCGCGTGCCCGGCCCGGCAGCGGATCGACGCGGCCTGGTCCATGATTCCGGTGGGCGCACCGACGTACGCGTTCTCGGCCCGTTGGGCGATCCCGGGACGCCGCTCCACCGGAAGGTCCAGGCCGCCGAGGCCGATCAGCGCGGTGAGCACCGCCGACTCCAGGGCGGCCGACGAGGAGACACCAGCTCCCACCGGCACGTCCGAGGCAATGGCGAGCCGGGCGGGCGGCACGGGCAGGCCCGCGTCGCGCAGTGCCCACACGACCCCGGCGACGTACGCGGCCCAGCCGCCCAGCACGCCCGGCCGGGCCACCTCGGCGTCGCCGAAGGACACCGGGTCGGGTTGGGTGTCGGAGCTGACCTGCCAGCCGGCCCGGGCCGGCCCGGCGGCCACGACGACGCGCTGTGGCAGCGCGAACGGCAGGACGAAACCGTCGTTGTAGTCGGTGTGCTCGCCGATCAGGTTGACCCGCCCCGGCGCGGCCCACAGGCCGGCCGGGGCGGTGCCGTACCTGGAGGCGAATCCGGCCGCGGCCGTGGCGGCCGGATCGAGGGCCGCCACATCGATGTCTGTCGCCATGGGCCGATCAGATCACGCGACGTGGTCGCGATAGAACTCCCACGCGTCGGAGATCATGGCCTGCAGGGTGGCTTTCTCGGGCGTCCAGCCGAGCTCGGTGCGGGCCTTGGCGGACGAGGCAACCAGGGCGGCCGGATCGCCGCTGCGCCGCGGGGCCATCTCCACCTGCAGGTCGACACCGGTGACCTCGCGGACGGCCTCGACGACCTGGCGGTTGGAGAAGCCGTTGCCGTTGCCCAGGTTGTAGATGCGGTGCTCGCCCGCGGTGGCCGCATCGAGCGCGAGCAGGTGGGCGCGGGCCAGGTCCTCGACGTGGATGTAGTCGCGGACGCACGTGCCGTCCTCGGTCGGGTAGTCGTCGCCGAACAGCTGCAGCTTGTCCCGCTTGCCGGCGGCGGCCTGCAGCGCGATCGGGATGAGGTGGGTCTCCGGGTCGTGCCGCTCGCCGACCGCGGTGCCGTCGGGGCGCAGGTACGCGCCGGCCACGTTGAAGTAGCGCAGCGAGACCGCGGCCAGCCCGTGGGCGAACGCCTCCGAGGTCAGCGCGTGGTCGAAGGTGAGCTTCGTGGCGCCGTACGTGCTGGTGGGGGCCTTGACCGCACCCTCGGTGATGGGCAGCTCGGTAGGGTTGCCGTAGACGGCGGCGGTGGAGGAGAAGACGATGCGCGGCACCCGGGCGGCGCGCACCGCGTCGAGCAGGGCCAGTGACCGGGTGACGTTGTGGTCCCAGTACAGCTCGGGCTTGGCCATCGACTCGCCCGCGGCGATCAGGCCGGCGAAGTGCAGCACCGCGTCGAACCCGGCCTCCGGGGTCAGCACCCGGGCGGCGTCGCGGATGTCGGCCTCCACGAACGTGGCCCCCGGTGCGACGGCCTCGCGGAATCCGGTGCTGAGATTGTCCAGGACGACGACCTCGTGCCCGGCTTCCAGCAGGAGGCGGGTGGTGATGCTGCCGATGTAGCCGGCGCCTCCGGTGACGAGCAGTTTCACGATCTGGCCTCTCGGTTGCTGGCGGTCCCTACGGTCAGCGTAGGAGGCCGCCGGGACGGTCCCGATGCCACCTCAGATTTCACCATGACCGCTCATAAGTCAACACGATCAAACATCGGACCTTTACGCACAGGAGGGTTTGACGGACGGTCGGCGGGTCCTGACACAATGGCGTTCATGTCCGACCCCGCCCGCCGCCCGCGAGTGCTCTCCGGTATCCAGCCGACCGCCGACTCCTTCCACCTCGGCAACTACCTCGGCGCGGTGCGCAACTGGGTCGCCATGCAGGAAACGGCCGACGCGTTCTACTGCGTCGTCGACCTGCACGCCATCACGATGGGGCACGACCCCGATGCGTTGCGTAATCGCACCCGGCTGTCGGTGGCGCAGCTGCTCGCGGTCGGTCTCGACCCCGAGCGGTGCACGCTGTTCGTGCAGTCCCACGTGCCCGAGCACGCGCAGCTGGCCTGGGTGCTGAGCTGCATCACCGGGTTCGGCGAGGCGGGCCGCATGGTCCAGTTCAAGGACAAGTCCGCCAAGCAGGGGTCGGACTCCACCAGCGTGGGCCTGTTCACGTACCCGATCCTGCAGGCCGCGGACATCCTGCTCTACCAGGCCGACGCGGTGCCGGTCGGCGAGGACCAGCGGCAGCACCTGGAGCTCACCCGCGACCTGGCGCAGCGGTTCAACACCCGGTTCGGGCACACGTTCACCGTGCCGTCGGCGTACATCGTCAAGGACACGGCGAAGATCACGGATCTGCAGGAGCCGACGGTCAAGATGAGCAAGTCGGCGTCGTCGCCGAACGGCATCATCGAGCTGCTGGAGGACCCGGCCCGGTCGGCCAAGAAGATCAAGTCCGCGGTGACCGACACCGGCCGGGAGATCCTGTACGACGAGGAGAACAAGCCCGGCGTCAGCAACCTGCTCACGATCTACGCGGCGCTGACCGGCCGCACGATCGACGAGCTGCTGGAGGAGTACGACGGCAAGGGCTACGGCGACCTCAAGAAGGACCTCGCCGAGATCGTGGTCGAGTTCGTCAAGCCGCTCCAGGAGCGCACCCGCGCCTACCTGGACGACCCGGGACACCTCGACAAGCTGCTCGCGGTCGGCGCGGACAAGGCCCGTGCCGTCTCGGCCGACACGCTTGCGACCGCGTACCGCAACGTCGGCTTCCTGCCGCCCGCCCGCGGAGCCTGACCGGGTGGTGGGCGACGACGGCCTGGCGCAACCTGACCGGTTGGTGGGCGACGGCGGTGCCGCGACGACCCGGATCGGCGTGGCGATCGACATCCCGCAGCCGTGGGGGGCCGCGCTGACGCGGCGTCGGGCGCAGACGGGCGACCCGCAGGCGGCGTACACACCGGCGCACGTCACGTTGCTGGGGCCCACCGAGGTGGCCACGGACACGCTGGCCGCGATCGAGAAACACCTGGCGGCGGTCGCTGCGGCGCAGCAGCCGTTCACGATCCACCTGCGCGGCACGGGTACGTTCCGGCCAGTCACCGAGGTGGTCTTCGTGACCCTGGCGATGGGGATCAGCGAGTGCGAGCTGCTCGCCGAGGCCATCGCTGCCGCGGACGGTGTGCACAGCGACGCCCGGTTCCCGTACCACCCGCACGTGACGGTCGCGCAGGACGTGCCGGCCGACGCGCTGGACGCGGTGTTCGAGGACCTGTCCGGGTTCTCGGCCCGTTTCGAGGTGCCCGCGTTCACCCTGTTCTCGCACGACGGTGAGGGCCCGTGGCGGCCCCGGCGCGACTTCCCCCTCGGCGGGTGAGACCGCCGGGTACGGTCGGCCCGTGAACCCGATCGACCGGCTGTACGGCGCGGCCGAGTCGCGAATCCTGGCCGGCCGACACCGTTCCCGCACCTTCGACCACCTGTGCCGGGCGCTGCTGCGCTACTGGGAGGTCCAGGGTGGTCGCCTTGCCGCAGCCATCGCGTACTACGGGTTCTTCGCCATCTTCGCGTTGCTCCTCATCGGCTATTCGGTGTTCGGCATCCTGCTCAGCAAGAACTCGGAGCTGTACGACATCGTCTACGAGTTCCTGGAGCAGAATCTGCCGTTCCTGGACCTGCAGCAGATCCTCGACAGTGGCCGTACGGTCGGCATCGTCGGCATCGTCGGCTTGACCTTCACCGGTATCGCCTGGGTGGAGGCGATCCGCTCCTCGCAGCGGCTCATCTGGCGCCTGCCCGAGCAGCCCGGCTACGTCGTCCTGCGCCAGCTTCTCGACCTGGTGGTGCTGACCGCCATCCTGGTGCTGCTGGCGGCGTCCCAGCTCGCCGCGTACGGGCTGGAGCAGTTGTTCGAATGGCTCGCCCACGGCGGTTTCCAGGGTGCACTGTCGGCGGCCGGGGTGGTGCTGACGGTCGTGGTGAACATGGTGTTCGCGGCTGCGCTGCTGGCCGCGGTGCCCCGGCTGCACATGACGGCCCGGCGGATGGCTCCGCCGGTGTTGCAGGTCGGCATCGGCATCACGCTGCTCAACACCGTGGGGGAGACGTTCGTCCGGCTGGTTCAGCGCAACCCCGCGTACGGGCTGGTGGCCAGCGCGGTCGGGGTGCTGGTCTACCTGTACGTCTTCAACCAGCTCCTGCTGTTCGGCGCGGCGTGGGCCGCGACCAGTCCGCATGGGCGGGTCGTGGACCTCGCAGCCCGGGACAAAAGTACACCTGTAGGGCAAAATACCTGGATTCGCCATCACCGCCCGCAATGATGGGCGCGTGGGCACTCTGGTGACGCTTGACCTGCCGAAAGACTCTCCGGTGGCCGACCTGCCGTGGGTCATCACGATCGGGGCGCTCGGCGACGAGGAGGACTGGGAGCCGGTGGTCTGCGGGCCGTACGAGCGCCCGCACGCGCTCGCGCTGGCCCGGGCGGTCGTCGCCGACGAGGACCTGCTGGCGGTCGTCGAGCCGTTGCTGCCCCTGGTCGACGCGAACGCGATCCGCGACGAGATCGCGCTGGCCCGCGCGGCGTCGGACAACGGACCGGCCGAGGAGGAGGATTCCGCGTTCGACCTCGGGGACGAACCCACCGCGGCACAGGTGCGGGCGGCGTTCGCCCGCATCGCCGCGAACCTGCCCACCTCCGGCTGACCGGGCGCACGCATACTGGCCCGATGGTGATCTCGCGGCGGTGGGCGGCGTTCCTCATCGGAGTCGGCGTGTGGACATGGCTGATCTGGCCACGCTTCGGCCTGGCCATCTGGAAGGACGACCGGTCCTTCGCCGGTGGCTCACCCACGTCGTTCCTCTGGGTGCACGCCCTGCTCATCGCGGCCTCGCTGGTCATCGGCACCACGGTCGGCGTCCTCGGCGTGCAGGCCTGGCGCGCAGGTGGGCCGCGCTCCTGACCGCTTGACGGAAGAATGGATGTGCGCCCCGATGCGTACGCAAAGATTGCCGGGGTGTCGTGGCTACCGGCGGACAATTTGCGGCGCAATAGGGCTAAACCGGCGTTCAACACGCCGCGCGATTGCGGCGAGGTAACGGTGCGCAAACAGTCCGGGTGATTTCCTCCCACGGCGATGGCCTGGGGATACGCTCCCGACCTGAGATCACCGACGGGGGTCGGTGTCGAGCGGAAGGAGGGCGTCTTGCGCCCAGTACGTGGGAAGCGGATCGTTGCGGTTCTCGCGGCGGGTGGGCTGACGCTCGCCGCTGCGGCCTGTGGCAGCGCCCCCGACAAGACCCCGAGCGGTGGCTCCAGCGCCGCCGCGGCCTACAAGGCATGCATGGTCACCGACACCGGTGGCATCGACGACCGGTCGTTCAACGCATCGGCCTGGGCCGGCATGCAGGCAGCCAAGGAGAAGGCCGCCAACGTCGACCCGAAGTACGTGGCGTCGACCGCCGAGGCGGACTACGAGCCGAACCTGCGCCAGTTCGTCAACCAGAAGTGCAACTTCATCCTGGCCGTCGGCGGCCTGATGGGTGACGCCACCAAGAAGGTCGCCACCGAGAGCACCAGCTCGCAGTTCGGCATCGTGGACAGCGCGATCCCGGGTCTGAACAACGTGTACCCGATGCAGTTCGCCACGAACGAGGCCGCGTTCCTCGCCGGCTACCTGGCGGCGGGCTACTCCAAGTCGGGCAAGGTGGCCACGTTCGGCGGCCTCAAGATCCCGCCGGTGACGGTCTTCATGGACGGCTTCGCCGACGGCGTGGCGTACTACAACAAGGCCAAGAGCAAGAACGTCCAGGTGCTGGGCTGGGACAAGGCCAAGCAGAACGGCACGTTCTCGGAGAGCTTCGGCGACCAGAACAAGGGCAAGGCCATCACGAACACGTTCGTCGCCCAGGGCGCCGATGTGGTCATGCCGGTCGCGGGTGGCACCGGCCTCGGCACCGGGGACGTCGCCCTGGCGTCCGGCGGCAAGGTCTCGGTCATCTGGGTGGACCAGGACGGCTGCGTCAGCGCGCAGAAGTACTGCGCCGTCTTCCTGACCACGGTCGTCAAGAACATCAAGGACGCCGTGCAGCAGGCCGTGGTGACCGGCGCCCAGGGCGGCAAGCTGGAGGCCACGCCGGGCTTCCTGGGCACGCTGAAGAACAACGGTGTCTCGCTGGCGCCGTACAACCAGTTCGACAGCAAGGTCGACCCGGGCCTGAAGGCCGAGGTCGACAAGCTCAAGCAGGACATCATCGCGGGCACGGTCAAGGTCGAGTCGGCCAACGCGCCGAAGTGACCCGCCACTAGCAGGTACGCATTGCCGGCCGCCGCACGGCCGTGGGGATGACTCCTCGCGGCCGGGCGGCGGTCCTGCTCCCGAATTGTTACGGTCCACGCGTTGGCCCCCCACGTGATCGCTGTCAGGAGACTCCGCTGAGACTTGAACTGCGCGGCATCACCAAGCGCTTCGGCGACCTGGTGGCCAACGACCACATCGACCTGACCGTCGAGCCCGGCGAGGTGCACGCCCTGCTGGGCGAGAACGGCGCCGGCAAGTCGACCCTGATGAACCAGCTGTACGGCCTGCTTCAGCCGGACGAGGGTGAAATCCTCGTCGACGGCGAGGTCCGGACGTTCCGCAGCCCGCGCGACGCCATCGCGGCCGGCATCGGCATGGTGCACCAGCACTTCATGCTCGTGCCCGTCTTCACGGTCGCGGAGAACCTGGCGCTGGGCGCGGAGAAGACCGTCGGCGGCCCGCTGGGCTGGCTCGACCGGCGCCGGGCCCGCCGCGAGGTCATCGAGGTGTCCCAGCGCTACGGCCTGCCGGTCGACCCGGACGCCCTGGTCGAGGACCTGCCGGTCGGCGCGCAGCAGCGGGTGGAGATCATCAAGGCGCTCACCCGCGACGTGGACCTGCTGATCCTCGACGAGCCGACCGCGGTGCTCACCCCGCAGGAGACCGAGGAACTGCTCACGGTCATGCGCGGGCTCTCCGACTCCGGCAAGTCCATCGTGTTCATCACGCACAAGCTCAAAGAGGTCAAGGCGATCGCGGACCGGATCACGGTCATCCGCCGCGGCCGTACGGTGGCCAGCGCCAGCCCCCAGGCTCCCGAGGAGGAGCTGGCCTCGCTGATGGTCGGCCGGGCGGTCAGCCTGGAGGTGTCGAAGACACCGGCTGATCCGGGCCGCGAGGTGCTGAAGATCTCCGGGCTGGTCGTGGACGACGACCGCGGGGTGCGCGCGGTCGACGGCGTCGACCTGGAAGTTCGCGCGGGCGAGGTGCTGGGCATCGCCGGGGTGCAGGGCAACGGGCAGACCGAGCTGGTCGAGGCCGTGATGGGCCTGCGTGAGGCCCGGGCCGGGGCGATCACGGTCGACAACGAGGACCTGATCGGCATGGGCACCAAGCAGATCCTGCGCTCCGGCATCGGCTACGTCCCCGAGGACCGCAGCGTCGACGGCGTGGTCAAGGAGTTCTCCGTCGCGGAGAACCTGATCCTCGACACGTACGACCGGCCGCCGTACGGCAACGCGTTCCGGCTCAACCCGGCGGCGATCGCGGAGTCCGCGCGGGAGCGGATCACCCAGTTCGACGTGCGTACGTCGTCGGCGGACGCCGCCGTGAGCACGCTGTCCGGCGGTAACCAGCAGAAGGTCGTCGTGGCGCGGGAGATGTCCCGCCCGCTGCGGCTGTTCATCGCGGCCCAGCCCACCCGCGGCGTGGACGTCGGCTCGATCGAGTTCATCCACAAACGGATCGTGCAGGAGCGCGACGCCGGCACCGCCGTGCTGGTGATCTCCAGCGAGCTGGACGAGGTCGTCGGTCTCGCGGACCGCATCGCGGTCATGTACCGCGGCCGGGTCCTGGCCACGGTCTCTCCGGACACTCCGCGCGAGGAGCTCGGCCTGCTGATGGCCGGCATCACGGGCGGCTCCGCCGGGAAGCCCGCCGCCGGGGGACCCGACAGGGCGGAGTTGCTGCCCACCGACGAGGACCTGGTCGAGGGGTCCGTCGAGGACGCGGTCATGGCGCCCGGCGAGGAACCCGACGCCGACGAGAAGGGGACGAAGTGAGCACGGACGGACCGGCCGGCGCGGCGCAGACACCGGAGGAGCCGACCGCCGAACCGGCACCGGACGCCCCCACCAAGACCGCAGCCGCGGCGACCACGACCCCGGCGGACACGAACCCGGAGCAGGCGGGCGGCGGTGACTCGTTCCTGCGGAACTTCCTGACCAACCTGTGGTCGGCGAACACGGTCACCGTCACGGTGCTGTCCATCTTCCTGGCGCTGGTCATCGGCGCGGTGCTGATCATCGTGTCCGACCCGGACGTGATGGCCTCGTTCGGCTACTTCACCGCTCGCCCCGCCGACGCCCTGCAGGGCAGCTGGGACCTGGTCAGCAACGCGTACGCGGACCTGTTCAAGGGCGCCATCGTGGACCCGGCCGCGGTGTCCGCGGCGATCGACGGCACCGGCACGTGGCAGCAGGTGTTCGCCCCGATCTCCGAGACCCTCACGTACGCGGCGCCGCTGATCTTCACTGGGCTCTCCGTGGCGCTGGCGTTCCGCGGCGGCCTGTTCAACATCGGCGGCCAGGGCCAGGCGATCATGGGCACGATCTGTGCCGCGGTCGCCGGGTTCACGTTCCAGCTGCCGGTCGTGCTGAACCTGATCGTCGCGTTGCTCGCCGGTCTGCTCGGCGGCGCGCTGTGGGGCTTCATCCCCGGCATCCTCAAGGCCCGTACCGGCGCCCACGAGGTCATCGTCACGATCATGCTGAACTACACCGCCGCGCTGTTCCTGACCTGGCTGATCCTGCAGGACGGGGTGCAGGACCCGAACCGCAGCGACGCGATCAGCAAGACCGTGCCGCCATCGGGGCAGCTGCCCGCGCTCGGCGGCGAGTTGCGGGTGCACCTCGGCGTCCTGCTCGGCGTGCTGGTCACGGCCGGGGTGGCGTGGCTGCTCAACCGGTCCGCATTCGGCTTCGAGCTGCGCGCGGTCGGCGCCAACCCGGCCGCCGCCAAGACCGCGGGGATCAGCGTCGGCAAGACGTACACGCTGCTCATGGCGGTCGCGGGCGCGCTGGCCGGGCTCGGCGGCGCCACCCAGGTGCTGGGTACGGCGCACGCGCTGACCCCGGCGGTCGCGGGCAACATCGGCTTCGACGGCCTGCTTGTCGCGTTGCTCGGCCGCAACAAGCCGTGGGGCACGCTGATGGCGGCGTTCCTGTTCGGCGCGCTGCGCGCCGGCGGCAACCGCATGCAGTCGTTCACCGGCATCTCGCTGGAACTGGTCACCGTCCTGCAGGCGCTGATCGTCATCTTCATCGCCGCGCCCGCCCTGGTGAAGGCGATCTTCCACCTGCGCGCCGCCCGCTCCGCGCGGCTCGGCACCTCGATGGCGAAGGGCTGGTAGTCACGTGTCGACGGCGACAGTGCAGGAACCGACCGAGGTCAGCGCCCCGACGCGGTTCTGGAATCGGCAGCGGCGCCTCGGGGTGGCCCTGATCGTGCTGGGCGCGGTGGCGGCCCTGGTGTTCGGTCCGCTGGCGCATTCCGAGACCGCCCGGTTCACACTCAGCGAGGACGCCCAGGGCGCCGCGCTGAGCATCAACGGGCAGTTCGGCACGATCCTGTTCGGCCTGCTCACCGTGGGCGCCGGGGTGGCGCTGATGGCCGGGGTGGCGAAGCGGTGGCAGACCACGCTGCTCGCGGTCGGCATCGTGGCGTTCCTGCTGTCGTTCCTGTGCTGGCAGGTCGCGGGCAAGTTCCTGCCGCTGGTGGACACCGCGGACGGCACGCTGCAACTGGCCCTGCCGCTGATCCTCGGCGCCCTCGCCGGGGTGCTCGGCGAGCGGTCCGGCGTGGTCAACGTGGCGATCGAGGGCCAGTTCCTGATGGGCGCGTTCTTCGCGGCGCTGGTCGGCACGATGGCCACCAGCGTCTGGGCCGGGCTGCTCAGCGCGGCCGTCGGCGGCGTACTCATCGCGGCCATGCTGGCCGTGCTCGCCATCCGCTACCTGGTGGACCAGGTCGTGGTCGGCATCGTGCTCAACCTGCTCGCGGTCGGCATCACCGGCTTCCTGTACGAGCGGCTGATGCAGCCCGACGCACAGAGCTACAACCAGCCGCCGGCGCTGCCGACCTGGCGCATCCCCGGCCTGGCCAACATCCCGGTCGTCGGGCCGGTGCTGTTCGACACGAACATCCTGGTCTGGCTGGCGCTGATCCTGGTCGTGGTCATCCACTTCGGGCTGTCGCGGACCCGGTGGGGGCTGCGCACCCGCGCGGTCGGCGAACACCCCACCGCGGCGGACACGGTCGGCATCCGGGTACGCGGGCTCCGCTACCTCAACGTGCTGCTGGGCGGCGTCATCGCGGGCGCGGGCGGGGCGTACTTCACGCTGGTCGCCACGGGCAGCTTCAACAAGAACATGACCTCCGGTGCAGGCTTCATCGCGCTGGCCGCGCTGATCTTCGGCCGGTGGACCCCGATCGGGGCGCTCGGCGCGGCGCTGTTCTTCGGCTTCGCGCAGAAGCTGGCCACGTACCTGAGTGCGGTCGGCAGTCCGGTGCCCAGCCAGTTCCTGAACATGCTGCCGTACCTGGCCACGATCGTGGCGGTGGCGGGGCTGGTCGGGCGGGTCCGGGCCCCGGCGGCCGACGGCCAGCCGTACATCAAGAGCTGACGTCCGGCGCGGCGCCGGACGGGCGGTGGGGCAGAATCACCACATGGAGATCGACTGGCCGGGGCTGCGGGCCGCCGCGATCGAGGCCATGCGGCACGCGTACGCGCCGTACTCCGACTTCCCGGTCGGGGTCGCCGGGCTCGTGTCCGACGGCCGGGTCGTGGTGGGCTGCAACGTGGAGAACGCGTCGTACGGCCTGACGCTGTGCGCCGAGTGCGGCCTGGTCTCCGCGCTGCACGCCAGCGGCGGCGGTCAGCTCGTCGCGGTGAGCTGCGTCGACGCCACCGGCACCCCGTTGATGCCGTGCGGGCGGTGCCGCCAGCTGCTGTACGAGCACGGCGGCCCGGACTGCCTGGTGGAGGCGTTGCCCCGTCCGCTGCGGATGGCCGAGCTGCTGCCGCACGCGTTCGGCCCGGACGACCTGGACGCGCTCACCGGCCCGGCCGCGTTGCCGGAGGTGCCGCCCCGGCTGGCCCGCTACCGGGGCCGGGGCACGGTGTTCGTGCACCCGGACCTCTCCGGCGGCGAGCAGGTGTGGACCGGGTACTGGGAACGCTCCGCGGGCAGCTCCGACGCCGGCGACGCGGAGGTGGGCATCCTCGAGGAGGGGCCGGTCCTGCCGTCCGCGGCCGCCGTGGTGCGGTGGGGCCGGGTGCGTACCCCGCGCATCGTCGTGGTCGACGCGGCGGGTGGGCTGTCCTGGGCGGGCGAGGGCGATCCGCCGGAGGGCATCGGCAAGCGTTGGGAAGCGTCATAAGCTCGGCCACGAAGCCGCAAGGGCGCGGCGGATCGGGAAGGAACCCATGAGCGGCGAGTTCGCGGCAGTCGACGTCATCACCGCCAAGCGGGACGGGCACGCCCTGTCCGACGCGCAGATCGACTGGGTGGTCGACGGGTACACCCGGGGGGTCGTGGCGGACGAGCAGATGTCCGCGCTGGCCATGGCGATCCTGTTACGCGGCATGACCGGCGCCGAGATCGCCCGGTGGACCGCGGCGATGATCGCCAGCGGCGAGCGGCTGGACCTGTCCGCGGTGTCGCGGCCGACGGTCGACAAGCATTCCACGGGCGGGGTCGGCGACAAGATCACGCTGCCGCTGACGCCGCTGGTTGCCGCGTGCGGGGCGGCGGTGCCGCAGCTTTCCGGCCGCGGCCTCGGGCACACCGGCGGCACGCTGGACAAACTGGAGTCCATTGCGGGCTGGCGGGCGCGGCTGTCGAACGCGGAGTTCGTCAGCCAGCTCCGCGACATCGGCGCGGTGATCTGCGCGGCCGGCGACGGGCTCGCCCCCGCCGACCGCAAGCTGTACGCGCTGCGCGACGTCACCGGCACGGTCGAGGCGATCCCGCTGATCGCCAGTTCGATCATGAGCAAGAAGATCGCCGAGGGCACGGGCGCGCTGGTGCTGGACGTGAAGGTCGGCTCCGGCGCGTTCATGAAGGACGTCGGCCAGGCCCGCGAGCTGGCCCGCACCATGGTCGAGCTCGGTGGCGCACACGGGGTCCGTACGGTCGCGCTGCTCACCGACATGTCGACCCCGCTGGGCCTGACGATCGGCAACGCCATCGAGGTCGCCGAGTCCGTCGAGGTGCTGGCCGGTGGCGGTCCCGCCGACGTGGTGGAACTGACCCTCGCGCTGGCCCGGGAGATGCTGGACGCGGCGGGCGTCGACGCTGACCCGGTGAAGGCGCTGGAGTCCGGCGCCGCGATGGACGCGTGGCGCGCGATGATCCGCGCCCAGGGCGGCGACCCGGACGCGCCGCTGCCGGTCGCCAAGGAGACCGAGGTGCTGCGCGCGAGCACGGACGGGGTGGTGGCCGGGCTCGACGCGTACGGGATCGGCATCGCGGCCTGGCGGCTCGGCGCCGGGCGGGCCCGCAAGGAGGACCCGGTCAGCGCGGGGGCGGGCGTGGTGCTCAAGGTGCGCCCGGGGGACCGGGTGCGCGCGGGCGACCCGCTGCTGGAACTGCGTACGGATGAACCGGCCCGGATCCCGGCGGCCCGGGCGGACGCCGAGGCGGCGATCCGGATCGCGGACGCCGCGCCCGAGTCCGCGCCGCTGCTCATCGATCGCATAGCCTGACGTCGATGACCAAGGCCGCTCCCGATCCCCGCGCGGTCCGCGAGGCCAGCCTCGACGAGCTGGAACGGCTCGCCCTGCCGCTGCCGCCGCAGTCGTTCCCGCTGGTGTGGGAGCCGGGCGACGGGGTGGAGCTGCGCCGCACCACGGAGATCGAGGCGCGGGCGGCCGTGCTGCACGTGGTCGTGGCCCGCTGCTTCGGCATGCCCACCGAGCTGGCGATGGGCTGGCTGCTCGGCTCGCACCTGGTCGAGGAGGTGACGCCGCCGGAGTGGCAGTTCGTGACCGGGGCCAAGGGCGACCACCGGTCGTTCGTGCTGCACCACGACGCGGTGTTCGCGCTGGCCTGGCTGCTCGGGCTGAGCCGCCACCTGGATCCGACCGCGCGCCCGGAGGACCGGCTGATGCGGGTCATGCCGGACCTGCCCAGCGGGGAGACGTTCCGCGAGTGGCGTTCGCGCACGCTGGTCGCGCCGCGCGACGCAGTTGAGGCGGCCGTCCTGCTCGACCTGTACTACTGCCTGGACTGGGCGTTCCAGGAGGCGGAGCGCGACGGGCAGCCGCTGCCGGGTGAGGTGGGCAGCAACGCGATCGGGCAGCGCCGGTGGGCGCTGGAGTGGGCGGTGGTGTTCCGCGGGCCGTACCACGACCGGCCGCCGGACTGGGAAGAGGTCGACCTGTCGGTCTAGCTCGGTCGGTAGACCGTGAGCTCGACGGCCGCCGTGACGCTCACGTCGCCACCGGGCAGCGCGTCGGGGGTTCCGTGGCGGGCACTGGGGGTCATGCCGATCAAGGTGCGGGCCTCGTCGCCGCTCAGCCGCAGGCTCCGGCGCAGCACCTGGCGGCGTACTTCGACGAAGTCGGCGCTCAGGCTGCCCGCGACCCGTTCGGCCTTGTCCGGGTCGACCTGGACCAGGCCGTACTCTTTGACCAGCTCGGCCAGGTGGTCCGGAGCAGGGGTGACGACCAGCAGCGCGCCGCCGGGGCGCAGCACCCGGCGGAATTCCGGGCCGTTGCGCGGGGCGAACACGTCGAGCACGAGGTCGGCGGCGTCGTCGGCCAGGGGCAGCGGCCGCCACAGGTCCGCGCGCACGGCCGCGGCCCGTGGGTGGGCCCGGGCCGCGCGGCGCAGGGCCGGCTTCGACACATCCAGGCCGAGTCCGGTCGCGGCAGGCAATCTTTCGAGTACGGCCGAGAGGTAGCGGCCGGTGCCGGTGCCGGCGTCGACCACGAGCCGCGCCCCGACTCTCGCCCCGGGCTCGGCGCGCGGGTGTCCGGTGCCGGCCTTCCTGGCTCCCGTCGTCCCGGCGGTTGCCGTTTCAGCGCCGACGTTCCCCGCCTGCGCCGTCCCGGCGGTTGCGGTTTCCGCGGCTGCTGCCAGGGCGTCGGCGATGAAGTCGTAGTGGCCGGCGGCCAGGAACGCCTCCCGGTCAGCCACCATCTCGGCGCTGTCGCCCGGGTGCGGGCTGCGGCCCGCGGTCAGGCTCGCGTACCCCTGACGGGCGAGGTCGAAGCTGTGTCCGTGTGGGCAGCGCAGCGCCCCCGGAGCGGCCCGTCGCAGTGGTCCCGCGCACACCGGGCACCGCAAGTACGGCAGTGCTGCGTCGATCATCCGGGGCATCCCTCTAGGCTCTGCTGATGGTCGCCATCTCGTACTCCGACATCGTCAAGGCCCCGAAAGCGTTGCTGCACGACCACCTGGACGGGGGTCTGCGCCCGGCGACGGTGCTGGAACTCGCCGACGCCGTGGGGCATGAGCTGCCGGAACGCGACCCGGACCGGCTGGGGCAGTGGTTCGTGGCGGCGGCCGATTCGGGCTCGCTGGAACGCTACCTGGAGACGTTCGCGCACACGGTGGCGGTCATGCAGACCGAGGAGGGCCTGCACCGGGTGGCCCGCGAGTGCGCCCTCGACCTGGCGGCCGACGGGGTGGTCTACGCCGAGGTGCGCTACGCCCCGGAGCAGCACCTGGAGCGCGGCCTGCGCCTGGAGCAGGTGGTCGAGACGGTGGAGGCGGGTTTCCGCGACGGTGCCGCCGAGGCCGCGGCGCAGGGCCGGGCGATCCGGGTCGGCACGCTGCTGACCGCGATGCGCCACGCCGCCCGGTCCCAGGAGATCGCCGAGCTGGCGGTCCGGTACCGGGACGCCGGTGTGGTCGGCTTCGACATCGCCGGGGCGGAGGCCGGTTTCCCGCCCACCCGCCACCTGGACGCGTTCGAGTACCTGCAGCGGGAGAACTTCCACTTCACGATCCACGCGGGTGAGGCGTTCGGGCTGCCGTCGATCTGGCAGGCGATCCAGTGGTGCGGCGCCGACCGGCTCGGCCACGGCGTACGCATCGTCGACGACATCACCGGCGCGGCGCCGTCGGCCGGTTCGGCCACCCCGACCGGCGGGTCGGCGTCGGCCCCGTCCGGGCAGCCGGTGTTGGGGCGGCTCGCCGCGTACGTGCGCGACAAGCGCATCCCGCTGGAGCTGTGCCCGTCGTCGAACGTGCAGACCGGGGCGGCGTCGTCGATCGCCGAGCACCCGATCGGGCTGCTGCACGACCTGCGGTTCCGGGTCACGGTCAATACGGACAACCGGCTGATGAGCGGGACGTCGATGTCGCGGGAGCTGTCGCTGCTGACCGAGGCGTTCGGCTGGGGCTGGAGTGAGCTGCAGTGGCTCACGATCAACGCGATGAAGTCGGCGTTCATCCCGTACGACGAACGGCTGGTCATCATCAACGAGGTGATCAAGCCGGCGTACGCGAAGTTGCTGGGCTGAAGTCCGGTTTTTCCGGCATGGGGGACTCGGGGGTACGTTCGCGGGCCGAAATCTGGCGATTCAGCCGGGTGGGCCGCCCGAATGGGCAGTCCCCTGTAAACGAAGACTGCACAATCTGGCATCTTGCCTTGCGGACCGTGCGTTCTGCGGGCCATCGTCTGTGCTGCCCCGATCCTCGTGGATCGGGTCGGTTCGGTACGGGCAACCGCCTTCGCCGGACCAATCGAAACGAGTGACCGTGAGGAACGCAGGCATATACGGACAGTGACGTCTGTTGGGTGGATCCCACCACGTGGCCCCCAGCAACCCGTCACACAATCGGTCCGTGTCCGCCTGCTCTTTCTCTTTGACACTCGTCGTGATGGAATCTCGGGGGCCCGAACGCGGTGAGTCAGTCGTGTGCGGGGCCCGGCCCCACAAGTGGCCGGGTCGAAACAGGAGGACGGTGACGTGAGCAAGCGCCCCAAGCCGGCGAACGCGGTCATGTCGCGTCTCCGACGGCCGGCCGGCCGACTGCGGGATCTCCCCATCTGGTCGAAGCTCGGCCTGATCATGCTCGTGCCGACGCTGGCGACGGTCGTCGTCGGCGTCAGCGGCCTCGTCGACCACATCAGCGAGTCCAACAACGCCGAACGCGCCCGTACCCTCTCGGTGCTGGCGCAGGCCGCCGGTGGTCTGGTCGACCAGCTGCAGAACGAGCGCGCCTACGGCGTGATGATCACGCAGGCCAAGGGCCCGGCGAAGGACGACGCCAAGTCGCTGTACAACGACGAGCACGCCAAGGTGGACACCGCCCGGCTGCCGTACGCACAGCAGAAGGCCAATCTCGAGAACCTGCCGGACAAGGTCAACGTGCTGCTGCTGCGCCTCGACCGCAACCTCGAGGACCTGCCCGCGGTCCGCAGCCAGACCGCCAACGACAAGCTCACCGTCAGCGACGTCGAGCAGGCGTACGGCGCCCTGATCAACGACCTGCTCAACGTCCGCGACGTCTCCGCGCAGCTGGCCCTGGACCCCAACCTCAGCGACAGCATGCGCGCCGTGGCCGCGGTCGCCCGGGCCAAGGACGACGTCGCCCAGCAGCGGGACATCGGTCACGAGGTGCTCGGTGCGGCGGATTTCACCCCCAACCTGCGGCAGGAGTTCCTGCTGACCAACGCAGGCCTGTCCCTCTCCGACTCGACCCTGCGTACCGTCGGCACGGACGCGGAGGTCGCGCTGTTCGACCAGATCATCAACGGTCCCGACCAGCGCGCCGCCACCAACCTCACCGTGCCGCTGCTCGCCCGGACCGGCCCCAACACGAAGGACATCCCCTTCGACACCGCGTCGTGGGAAACCGCGATGACCGGGTACAACAAGCTGTTCCGCCAGGTCGAATCGCGGATGGACGCCAACATCGTGCAGGAGGCAACCGGCCTGCGCGACGACGTGAACCGGCGGGTCTTCATCGAGACCAGCCTGCTGCTCGGCATGCTGCTGCTCGCCATCACGTTCGCCTGGTTGGTCGCCCGCTCGATGGCCCGCTCGCTGCGTGAGCTGCGCCAGGGTGCCCTCTCGGTCGCCCAGTACGGCCTGCCGCACGCGGTCGAGCGGCTGCGTGACCCCACGCTCACCAGTTCGCTCACCCCGGCCCAGGTCGCCGACCAGGTCGCCGAGCCGCTGCCGGTGCGCAGCCGGGATGAGTTCGGGCAGGTGACCGAGGCGTTCAACGCGGTCCACCTGGAGGCGGTCCGTACCGCGGCCGAGCAGGCCGCACTGCGCTCCTCCGTCGCGACGATGTTCGTCAACCTCGCCCGCCGTTCGCAGATCCTGGTCGACCGGCTCATCGGTCACCTCGACCGGCTGGAGCGCGGCGAGGAGGACCCGGACCGGCTGGCCGAGCTGTTCCAGCTCGACCACCTGGCCACCCGAATGCGCCGTAACGACGAGAACCTGCTGGTTCTCGCGGGCGCCGACTCCACGCGTGTGCAGCGCGAGCCGGCCGCCCTGATCGACGTGCTGCGCGCCGCCCAGTCCGAGGTGGAGCACTACACCCGCATCGAGTTCGGCATGATCGACCGGGACATCGAGGTGTCGGCGCACGCCGTCAACGACATGGTGCACCTGGTGGCCGAGCTGTTCGACAACGCGACCGCGTTCTCCCCGCCGAACTCGACCGTGCTGGTCGAGGCACGGCGGCTGGGCGACGGTGCCCTGCTCTCGGTCGAGGACCGCGGCATCGGCATCAGCCGCGAGCAGCTGCGCGACCTCAACGAGCGGCTTGCCAGCCCGCCGATGGTGGACGTGGCGGTCTCCCGGATGATGGGCCTCGTCGTGGTCGCCCGGCTGGCCAACCGGCACAGCGTGTCGGTGCAGCTCCGCCCGGCGGACGACGAGCGCGGCACGATCGCCGAGGTCGGACTTCCGCTCGGCGTGCTGGCCTCCTCGCAGGGCGTGGCGGCCCGCACGAGCAACGGGATCAGCGCGGCGCCGTTCGGCGGTGCGCCCGAGCAGCCGCAGCGGTCCCCGTTCGCCGAGCCACTCGCGCTGGAGAGCGCGGGCCCCGGCCAGGGCTTCCCGGTCGGTCGCCCGTTCGACCCCAACCCGCCGATGACCTCGGGCGGCCTGCTCGGTGCCGGTCGCTCCGTGCCCGCCTGGTCCGACCTGACCGGTGCGCCCGCCAACGGGTACGCCAACGGCAGCGGCGGCCTCAACGGCACGAACGGCTTCCACGGGCCCCGGTCCGGCGAGGCGTTGCCTCCGCTGCCCCACAGCCCGGCCCCGCAGAGCCCCGCTCCGCAGAGCCCCGCCCCGCAAGGGTTCGGCCCGCAGGGCTTCGGCCCCCAGGGGCCGCAGGGCGCCGGTCCGCAGGCGTTCAACGGCGACCTGCCGCAGCGGCGCAACGGCGAGACGTTCCGCGGCGAGGACGGCGGCGCGTACGGCGCAACCATCCCGCGGCAGCTGCCCGCCAACCCGGAGAGCCAGGCGCGCAGCCCGTTCGTGCCGCCCGTCTCGGCCCCCCCGGTGCCGCCGACCTCCGCCCCGCCGTACGGTGGTGCCCGGCCGGTCTCCGGGATGCCGGTCTCGGGTTCGCCCAGCTCGGCCCCGCCGATGCCCAGCTCGGCCCCGCCGGCCCCGCCGGCGTGGCCGCCGGTCGCGGGCGACACCCCGAACGTTCCGGAAAGCCTCGCCGCCGCGCTCGACATGACGGCCGAGATTCCCCGGTACCGTCCAGCCGCCGGCCCGTCGACGGCGTCGCCCACCCCGGAGCGGCAGACCGACGCGGAGCGCGCGGTCGCGGCGCACGAGGCCGCCGCCGCGCAGGCGGCCGCCGCCCACGCGACCGCCGCGGCGCAGATCGCGGCCGCGCAGCAGCGCGCCGCCGAGACCGACACGCGGTACGCCGACGAGACGATGGAGCTGCCGATCTTCCGGGAGCTCGAATCGGCCTGGTTCACCACGAACCGGCGCAGCAGCGTCGTGAAGTCGCCGGAAGGTGATGGCGAAGCGGTCACCGCGCAGCGGTTCTCGACCGCCGAGACGACCCGCCCGGCCAGCGTGCCGCAGCCGGCGGTGGTGGCCGAGAGCCGCACCGCCGACAAGCCGCGCGACACCGCCACTGTGGGGGCGGTCCCGACCGCCGCCAGTGCGGTGACGACCGCCGGGGCCGGTCTGGGCGCGCCCACCAACGGAAAGACCACGGGCAACGGGACAGCCATGGGCAACGGAACGGGCACCGGTCCCGCCGCAGGAAACGCCGCCTGGCAGACCGCGGCCGACGAGGGCTGGCAGGCTGCCCGGGCAGCCGCCGAGGCTCCCGTGGAGACCACCACCTCAGCCGGTCTGCCGAAGCGCACGCCGATGGCTCAACTCGTCCCCGGCGGTGTCGATCGGGGCGGTACGTCCGTCCAACGCCGTACGCCGGAGGCCGTGCGCGGGCTGCTGTCCGCGTACCACCGCGGGGTACAGCGGGGTCGCACCAAGGAACAATCGACCAACCCGGAGGAGACTCCGGGAGGGCAGCAGTCCTCGCAGGCTGGCAAGGAGCATGACGCATGACATCTACGCAGGATCTGGGTTGGCTTCTGGCCAACTTCGCCGACCGCGTTCCCGGGGTGGCGCACGCCATCGCGGTATCCGCCGACGGTCTGCTTCTCGCGGCGTCACGGGACCTTCCGCGTGACCGCGCCGACCAGCTGGCGGCCATCGCCTCCGGCCTGGTCAGCCTGACCCAGGGCGCCGCGCGGTGCTTCGAGGGCGGGGCGGTTCTGCAGACGGTCGTCGAGATGGACAACGGGTTCCTGTTCCTGATGTCGATCTCCGACGGCTCGTCGTTCGCGGTGCTCGCAGCGCGCAGCTGCGACGTCGGCCAGGTGGGCTACGAGATGGCCCTGCTGGTGGACCGGGTCGGCGAGGCGCTGACGCCGGCTCCACGTTCGGCCGCCGTACTGGGCTGAACGACCGTGGCTGGGATCACAACCGGTCACTGTCCAAAAGATGAAGAACAAGAGACACTTCTAAGGGCCTAGGGATGGGGTGAACGGTGACGATGCCCGAACGCGATGAGCCGACCGGCGCACTGGTCAGACCGTACGCCGTGACCCGTGGCCGAACCCGGCCGAAGCTTGAGATTGCGCTGGAAGCGCTGGTCGAAACAACCGTCCGTGGTCGTTCCGCCGGAACGGGCAGGGGCGGGCAGGGCAGCGAGCATCAGTACATCGCGGCGATGTGTGACGGCGGCAGGGTTCAGTCGCTGGCCGAGATCGCCGCGCGCATGCAGCTGCCGCTCGGTGTGGCTCGGGTACTCGTTGCGGACATGGCCTCCGATGGCCTGGTCGCGGTGTACGAGCCGACGTCGCTGGAGGATGAGACCGATGCGGTGGGCACGGAACTGCTGGAAAGGGTGCTGAGTGGACTTCGCAGGCTCTGACATGTCGCGCCGGCAAGCCGCCGGACGCGTTACGTCGGCGAAGATCGTCATCGCCGGCGGGTTTGGCGTCGGCAAGACGACGCTGGTGGGTTCGGTCTCAGAGATCACCCCGCTGACCACCGAGGCGATCATGACTTCCGCCGGTGTGGGTGTCGACGACAACCGGCAGGTGCCGGGGAAGACGACGACCACGGTGGCCATGGACTTCGGCCGGATCAGCATCGATCGCGATCTGATCCTGTACCTGTTCGGCACGCCGGGCCAGACGCGTTTCTGGTTCATGTGGGACGAACTGGTCCGCGGCGCCATCGGCGCGGTCGTCATGGTCGACACCCGTCGCCTCGCCGACTGCTTCGCGGCGATCGACTTCTTCGAGCACCGGCGGCTGCCGTACCTCGTGGCGATCAACTGCTTCGACGGGATGCAGTACCACAACGCCCAGGACGTGCGGGACGCGCTGGCGATCTCCAGCGAGGTCCCGGTCGTGAGCTGCGACGCCCGTAACCGTGAGTCGACCAAGAACGTGCTCATCTCGCTGGTCGAGTACGTCCTGACGATGCGCCGCTCACGCGCGGTCGCCCCGGCCTGACGTTCGCGAGGAAACCCCGCTCCGCGGCCGGAGCGGGGTTTCCTGCTGCTCTCGACCGTACGCATGTTCGATAGGGTGGGCGGATGCCTGATCCCATCGACGTCTCCGGCTATCTGCGGCGGCTGCGCCTTGCCCACCTGGCGGGGCACGACCCCAGCGTGGAGTCTCTGCACGCACTGCACCGGGCGCACGCCGAGCGGGTGCCGTACGAGTGCTTGGAGATCTGGCTCGGCCGACCCACCTCGATCGACCCGGCCGAGTCGGCTCTGCGCATCGTGCAGGGCCGTGGCGGCTACTGCTACCACCTCAACGGGGCCTTCTCCGCGCTGCTGGACGCCTTGGGCTACCGGGTGACCCGGCACGTCGGCGGGGTGCAGGGCACCGCGGAGGTTCCGGCCGGCGCCAGCGCGAACCATCTCGTTCTCACGGTGTCCGGCCTGCCGTCGCCCGCCGCCCCGGGCGGGCGGTGGCTCGTCGACCTCGGCATGGGCGACGGTCTGCACGAGCCCGTTCCGCTGACGGCGGGAGACCACCGGCAGGGGCCTTTCCGGTACGGGCTACGCCCGTCGGTGGCCGAGCCGGGCGGGTGGCGGTTCGACCACGACCCGCGCGGCTCGTTCCTGGGCATGGACTTCCGTGCGGCCGCCACCCCGATGGCGGCCTTCGCCGCGAAGCACGCACACCTGTCCACGTCACCGGAGTCCGGATTCGTCCGGGTGGCCACCGTCCAGCGGCGCGACTCGTCCGGGGCGGACGTGCTGCGGGGACTGGTGCTGACCCGGGTCGGGGATGCCGACACCCGGACCGTTCTGGATGACCCCGGCGACTATTTCGCCGCGCTGGCGGACGTCTTCGGGCTGACCCTGGACGACGTCACCCCGGCCGAGCGCGGCGCGCTGTGGCGACGCCTGAGCACCGCCCACGAGCGGTGGCTGAGCGAGCAGGAAGCCTGACGAGACGTCAGCTGCTGCGGTAACCGGCGTTGTTGCCGTACGCCTCGCTCTGGCCGTCGCGGGTGAAGTCCCATCCGCCCGCCGACTCGCGGCCCGGACGTCCGCCGATCGCGTACCCGCCGATCTCCTGGCCGCGACGCCAGCCGCGGAAGTAGCCGGTGGTGTGCGCGGCGATGCTGGCCGGGTCGCGCACGATGCGCAGTGGCCGCTCGTCGCGCAGCGGAGAGCCGGGGACCAGGTTCTTCTGCGGATCCCGCTTGGGCAGGCCGGCCGCCGTCATCGTCGCCACGGCGGGGCTGGCCGCCTTCTCGGCCGCCTGCCAGCCGGTGTCCGCCGGGTTGGTCCAGTCCAGGTCGGTGCTCGTGGCCTCACTGTGGCCGGTGAACCACGCGGACCGCGCAGCCGCGAAGATCAGCAGGTCGCCGTCGTTCTCCGCGGGCACGGGCGGGGTGGAGCTGCGGTCGAGCGCGGTGAGCGTGACGCCCGGGCTGGTCCGGCGCGACGGCCGTCCGTTACGGCCGATGCGCTCGGCCGTTTCGCCGTCCACCAGACGCAACGAGGGGGGCTCCGAGCCACCCGGCAGGTCGCCGAGGCCACCGTCGGTCCGGCCGAGCGCGGGCTCGACCAGGCGCAGCGCCGGTGGCTCCGCGGGCAGGTCGTCGGACTGCCACGGCGGGCGGACCCGGCCCTCGGCCGTCACGCCGGACGTCGGCGTGACGGCCGGGCGGTCGTCGCCGTTGACCAGCGGCCAGTTGGCCCGGGAGCCCGGGTCGGGACTCTCCGGCCGGGGCGCGGGCAGGGGCAGCGTGTAGTCCGTCGCGCCGTTCGCCGTGCCGTTGGTCGCGCCGTTCGTTGCGGCGGGGGCCGGTGGGCGGGTGGTGGCGCGCGGCGGGATCACCGTGCGCTGCCGCTCGGCGCGGGCGCTGCTGAGCGCAGCATTGGTCAGGGTCGGCCGGAACGGCTGGCCCGAATCGGCGGGCGCGACCGGGCCACGCGAGCCCGGCATGATCGGCGTCATCCCGGGCGGGGGCGGCGGCACGGAGACGGGCCGGTTGCCCGGGGTCCGGGACGGCAGGGAGGCGGCCGGGGCCGCCGGCGGCGGGGTGACCGGGCGGGGCGCCAGGGGCGGCGGAGCGATCGGGTCGGGGGCCACCGGCGGGGTGGTCAGCGGGCGCGGCGTGACCGGGGCGTTCTCGGCCGCCGGCTCGGGCCTGGTACGCCGGCCGACCCGCCCGGCCGCGGTGGGGCGCACCGACTGCAGCGGGGTGACGACCGGCTCGGCGGCCCGCCGAGCGGCGCGGCGCCCGGGCAGCGGGGGTGGCGGCCTGCGGGGTCACCCGGGCGGCCAGCGTGCCGACCAGGGACTCGCAGGCGGCGTCGCAGGAGCGGACCGCGCCGATGGCCTGGCGCACCGCGTCCGCGGCGGCCGGGGCGAGCGACTTGTTGACCCCACCGCGGCGCGGCGACTCGCTGATCGCCACGACCAGCGCGGTCACGGCCGCGGCGACCTGGTCCTCGGTGCCGGCGCCGGCCCGGATCAGCTCCGCGGCGACGGCCTCGGCGGTGTGCTCCGCGTCGGTGCCCGCGGTCAGACGTCCCGGCTCGGGCAGCGCGTCCAGGACGGCCAGGGCGAGCGGGTGCGCGGGGTCGGGATATGCCCGCAGCGCGGCCGGGTACAGCTCGCGCAGCACCTCGCGCAGCGCGACGGCGGCCGCGTGGCGGCCGTTGAGCAGCGCGACGTGCGCGGCCAGTACGGGCTTGTAGCTGACCAGTTCGCGGGGGGCGGGCAGGTTGACCGCGGCGATCGCGCCGGCCTGCAACGCCCGGGCCAGGCCCACGGCCCGGCGGGCGGCCTGCGGCGCGGCGAGCTCCTCTGGGGAGTCGTCGTCGGAGAACCGGTCCGCGTAGTCGTCGGCGGAGTCGTCGTCGGCCACGACCAGCGGGCGCCCGGCAGCGGTGAGCAGCGAGGTGATCATGTGGTCGTCGCTGTCGGCAGCGACCGCGGCGTCGGCGAAGCCGCTGGTCCGCTCCACGAGCAGCGCACCGAGCCGGGCATACCCGGTCGGGTCGTCGCTGAGCTCGCGCACTTCGAGCAGTCGCCCCGCGTCGTCGACTACGGCGATGGTCAGCTGCGCCACGGCGGAGGCCGAACGCACCGATTCATCAGCCGACGCCAGACCGCAGTACACGCGCACGAGCGCCACGGCGTCGTCCTCCTCCCCGGGACTGCTGTCGTGTGCCAAGGACTGATGGTCCCTGGTGAGGGGTCACTCGCGCCAGTCCACGGCGGCAGAGATCTTGCCTATTATCGAGCGCCAACCGAGGCTTGCCTGCTGTGCCCCGATTTTCCGGAGCTTCCGACGCCCGAAATACCCGCCCATACCGCCGCTTTCGGCCTTGCGCAGGGACTCGTCCAGGTCGTCGAGCGGCGAACCCGGCGACAGTGCCAGGATCACCGGCTTGAGCCGGAGCGCGTACCCCAGATCCCGGGCGGCCTCGCCCGCGGCGATCAGCAGCGGCAGGTCCCAGGTGTCGTGACCGCCACGCAGGTTCTCGACGACGAGGTCCAGCTCGTAGCGGTCCTCCGGCAGCGGGTCGACGTCGGACGACTGTACCCGCTCGGCGACCGTCGTCCAGGTGTCCACCTGGGCAAGATCATGGGGTGCACCCGAACGGATGAAGGACACCAGGGACTCTGGGCTCTTGAACAGCAGCAGCCGGCCCTTGTGGCTGAGGAAGACGGGCACTTCCTCGTCGGCCGCCTTGTCCGCCGCCTCGTCCGCGTCGTCGGCGAAGTCGGCCGGATCGGGCTCCTCGGCCTCCTCCTCGTCCCCCGCCTTCGCGTCCTTCGCGTCGCCCTCGGCGAGCAGGGCCGCGAACTCCTCGTCGACGATGACCTCTTCGTCCTCGGTGGCGGCAGCCTCGGCCGCCCGGCGGCGCTCCTCGAACGGGTCGTCGTCGTCCGTGGCCAGCTCGGTCGGCGTGATGCCACCCGCCGTCCGGAACGCCCGCAACGTGTAGCCGACGCCGGCCGGTAGGGCGATCTCCACCGGGGACAGCTGCGTCTCGTCCCACAGCGCGCGATCCGCGGTGCCGGCCGTGGCGGCCGGGGACTCGCCGGTGTCGTCGGTGTCGTCGGCGGACGACTCGTCGGTGGGCTCGTCGGCGGGCGCGGAGCTGTCGGCGGCCGACTCGTCGACGGGCTCGGTGCCGTCGGCGGGCTGGTCGCCCAGGGGCTCATCGGCCTCGGGCCGGTTCGGCGACTGGCGGGCCACGGTGACCTCCGGGATCAGGTTTCGGCTGAGCGGGCACGTCTAGCAGCGGGTGACTCTGCGCACACACCCTAGTGGGCGTCCCTGGGCGCGCGTGGTGGTCCCCCGCCCGCCGGGTCAGAAGCCCTTCGGGTGCCAGACCGTCTTCGTCTCCAGCAGCGCGGTCATGGCCTCGATCCCGGGGTCTCCGGTGAAGTCGGTCGGGTCCGCCGGCGGGCGCACGACCCGCTTGAGGTTCTCCGCGGCCGCGCGCTCCAGGTCGGCGGCGAGCGCCGGATCGGAAACCCCGGTCAGGACCAGCGCATTGACGTCGTCGTGGGAGGCGAGCCACGGCGCGGTCTCGGCCGGGTGACCGGTGAGGACGTTCACCACGCCGCCGGGCAGGTCCGACGTGGCCAGCACCTCGGCGAGCGTGATGGCGACCTGCGGGCCGGGGGCCAGCACGACCGTCGAGTTGCCCGTGACGATCGCCGGGGCGACGACGCTGACGAGCCCGAGCAGCGAGGCCGGGGCGACGATGCCGACCACGCCCGTGGGCTCCGGCGCGGACAGGTTGAAGTACGGCCCGGCCACCGGGTTGGCGCCGCCCACCACCTGGGCGATCTTGTCGGACCAGCCCGCATACCAGACCAGGCGGTCGATCGCGGCGTCCACCTCGGTGGCGGAGACGCCCAGGGAGACGAACTCGGTCCGACGGCCCTCCAGCATCTCCGCGGCGCGGTAGAGGATCTGCCCCCGGTTGTACGCGGTCGCCGCCGCCCACTTCGGCTGGGCCGCGCGCGCCGCAACCACCGCGTCGCGAACGTCCTTGCGGGAGGCGAGGGCCACGTTGTCGCCGTCCACCAGATACGTCCGTCCTGACTCGCTGCGCGGGAATGCGCCACCGACGTAGAGCTTGTAGGTCTTGCGGACGGTGAGCCGCGTACGCGTCGCGGGCGCGGCGGTCTCGGTGTCGGAGTGCTTGTGCTTGGTGGCCGATGACTTAGCCAAGGTACGCCTCCAGGCCGTGCCGGCCGCCCTCCCGGCCGTAGCCGGATTCCTTGTAGCCGCCGAACGGCGACGTCGGATCGAACTTGTTGAACGTGTTGGCCCACACCACGCCGGCGCGCAGCTTGTCGGCGACGGCGAGGATGCGCGAGCCCTTCTCGGTCCACACCCCGGCGGACAGCCCGAACGGCGTGTTGTTCGCCTTCTCGATGGCCTCCGCGGGGGTACGGAAGGTGAGCACGGACAGCACCGGGCCGAAGATCTCCTCCCGGGCGATCCGGTGCGCCTGGGTCACCCCGGTGAAGATGGTGGGGGCGAACCAGTAGCCGTGCTCCGGCAGCTCGCAGGCGGGGGACCAGCGCTGTGCCCCTTCTGCGTCGCCCACCTCGGACAGCGCGCGGATGCGCTCCAGCTGGGCCGCGGAGTTGATGGCGCCGATGTCGGTGTTCTTGTCGAGCGGGTCGCCCACGCGCAGGGTCGCCATGCGGCGCTTGAGGGCGGTCAGCACCTCGTCGTACACGGACTCCTGGACCAGCAGCCGCGACCCGGCGCAGCAGACGTGGCCCTGGTTGAAGAAGATGCCGTTGACGATGCCCTCGACGGCCTGGTCGATCGGGGCGTCGTCGAAGACGATGTTGGCCGCCTTGCCGCCCAGCTCCAGCGTGAGCCGCTTGCGGGTGCCCGCGACCGCGCGGGCGATCTGGCGGCCGACCTCGGTGGAGCCGGTGAACGCCACCTTGTCCACGCCCGGGTGCTCGACCAGCAGCCGGCCGGTGTCGCCCGCGCCGGTGAGGATGTTCACCACGCCCGGGGGAAGCTCGGCCTGGCGGCAGACGTCCGCGAAGAACAGCGCGGACAGCGGGGTGGTCTCGGCGGGCTTGAGCACCACGGTGTTGCCGCAGGCCAGGGCGGGCGCGATCTTCCACGCGAGCATGAGCAGCGGAAAGTTCCACGGGATGACCTGGGCGGCGACCCCGAGCGGGCGGGGGTCGGGGCCCAGGCCTGCATGGCGCAGCTTGTCGGCCCAGCCCGCGTAGTAGAAGAAGTGCGCGGCGACCAGCGGCAGGTCGACGTCGCGGGACTCGCGGATCGGCTTGCCGTTGTCCAGCGACTCCAGCACCGCGAGCTCGCGCGAGCGCTCCTGGATTATGCGGGCGATCCGGAACAGGTACTTGGCGCGCTCCGCGCCGGGCAGCGCCGACCAGGGGCCGAACGCGCGGCGGGCGGCGGCGACGGCCCGGTCGACGTCCTGCGGGCCGGCGCTGGACACCTCGGCCAGCACCTCCTCGGAGGCCGGGTTGACCGTCTTGAAGACGCCGCCGTCGGCGGACGGCGGGTCGAAGGAGCCGTCGATGAACAGGCCGTAGGAGGGCGCGAGGTCGACGATCGACCGGGACTCGGGCGCCGGAGCGTACTCGAAAAGGGTCATGGGCTCAGTCCAGCGTGAAGTAGTCCGGGCCGGCGTAGTGGCCGGAGGTGAGCTTGGTGCGCTGCATCAGCAGATCGTTGAGCAGCGAGGAGGCGCCGAAGCGGAACCAGTCCGGGTCGAGCCAGTCGGTGCCCGCGGTTTCGTTGACCATGACCAGGTACTTGATCGCGTCCTTGGTGGTCTTGATGCCGCCGGCCGGTTTCACACCGACCTGGCGGCCGGTCTGCTCGCGGAAGTCGCGGACCGCCTCCAGCATGATCAGGGTGACCGGCAGGGTGGCCGCGACCGGCACCTTGCCCGTGGAGGTCTTGATGAAGTCCGCCCCGGCGTGCATCGCGAGCCAGGACGCCCGCCGGACGTTGTCGTACGTCCCCAGTTCGCCGGTCTCCAGGATGACCTTGAGGTGGGCGGGGCCGCACGCCTGCTTGACAGCGACGATCTCCGCGAACACGTCGTCGTAGTGGCCCGCCAGGAACGCGCCCCGGCTGATCACCATGTCGATCTCGTCGGCACCGGCCTCGACCGCGTCGCGGGTGTCGGCGAGCTTGACCTCCAGCGGGGCCTGGCCGGACGGGAACGCGGTGGCCACGCTGGCCAGGTGCACGCCGGAGCCGGCCAGCACCTCGGCGGCGAACGGCACCATCGCCGGGTAGACGCAGACCGCGGCGACCTGGGGGCAGGTCGGGTCCGCCGGGTCGGGGCGCAGCGCCTTGGCGGACAGTGCGCGCACCTTGCCCGGGGTGTCGGCACCCTCCAGGGTCGTCAGGTCGACCATCCGGATCGCCAGATCGATGGCCTGGGCCTTGGCCGTGGTCTTGATCGACCGGGTGCTCAGGGTCGCGGCACGCGCCTCGAGCCCGACCTTGTCGACGCCCGGCAGGCCGTGCAGGAACGACCTGAGATTGAACGCCGGTGCCGTCGGGGTCGCCGCGGGACCGGAAACGCCGGGCAGCCCCGACGTCACTGTCGCAGTCATGCGGTCAGTCTACGCGTGGGTCCGACAATGGATCTTGGGATGCCGTCGCGTGCTGCCTGACCTTTGCCGATAGGTTGACCGCGTGGACGTACTCGTTGTTGATCATCCTCTGGCCCAGTCCCGCCTGACCGCCATGCGCGACGCGGCAACCGACTCGGGCGCCTTCCGCGCCGCGCTGCGCGAACTCGCCAGCATGCTGGTCTACGAGGCCGCCCGCACGTTCGAGATCGAGCGGTTCCCCGTGACCACCCCGGTCGCCCCGGCGCTGGGCACCCGGCTCGCCAACCCGCCGCTGATCGTGCCGGTGCTGCGGGCCGGGCTGGGCATGACCGAGGCGGCGCTGGGCCTGCTGCCCGGGTCGCACATGGGCTTCGTCGGGCTGGCCCGCGACGAGCACACGTTCGAGCCGCGGGCGTACATGGAGTCGCTGCCGGGCGACCTCAGCGGCCTGCCGGTCCTGGTGCTGGACCCGATGGTGGCGACCGGCGGCTCGCTGGTGCACTGCTGTCAGCTGCTGGTCGACCGCGGCTGCACCGACATCACGATCTGCTGCGTGCTGGCCGCCCCCGAGGGCATCGCCCGGCTGGAAAGCTCGGGGCTGCCGTTGCGGGTCGTCACCGCGGCCGTGGACGAGGGGCTGAACGAGAAGATGTTCATCGTGCCCGGCCTGGGCGACGCGGGCGACCGCCAGTTCGGCGGCATGCCCCGCTTCTGAGGACGGCCGCCCTCAGATCTCGCTGTACGACCAGGACACCGCCCGGCCGTCGCGGAACGGCATGACCCCGTGGAACGGGCGCGGCTCGGCCGCGAACACCAGCGGCAGGAAGTGCCGGTCGGATTCCCACATGGGCACCCGGCCGGCCAGCATGTCGGCGACCGCCACCCAGTGCAGGCTGCCTTCGGGGTTGGCAGTCAGCGGGGTGCCGGTCCAGGCGGGTATGCGGAACAGGAAGCCGAACCAGTTCTGCCCCGCGCGGCCGAAGCCCGGCCAGGAGATCGTGCCGGCGAAGTCCAGCCGGAGGCAGTCGAGCCCCGCCTCCTCGCGGATCTCCCGGCGCATCCCGCCGGTCACGTCCTCGTCCGGCTCCAGCTTGCCGCCCAGGCCGTTGTGGTAGCCGAAGTGGATGTCGTCCGGGCGGGCGTCCCGGCGGATCATGAGCACGTGACGGCGGTCGGCGGAGAGTACGTAGCCCAGCGTGGCGAGAACGGCCTGCACCCCCCGAGCCTAGGGTGCCGTACCGGCGAACATGCACACGGTTTCGCCTACTCCGTGGGGATCATGACGGTGACCGTCATACACTTCGCGGCGTGCCGGACCAGAACCCCTCACTGAGCGTCGTCGTACCCGTCTACAACGTTGCCCTTTATCTTGATGAATGTCTCGATTCGATCGCCATGCAGTATTACCGCGATCTTGAGGTGATCATGGTCGACGACGGGTCGACCGACGAGAGCGGTGAGATCGCGGCGCGATGGGCGGACCGGGACCCCCGGTTCCGCCTGGTGACGAAGGCGAACGCGGGCCTCGGCGCGGCCCGCAACACCGGTGCCGAGCACGCCGTCGGCGAGTTCCTGATGTTCGTCGACAGCGACGACGTCCTGCCGCTGTACGCGACCGAGGTGCTGATGGCCTCGCTCGCCGAGACGGGTTCCGACTTCGCCACCGGCAACGTCATGCGGCTGACCAGCCGCGGCGTGCACCAGTCCGGCCTGCACACGACCGCGTTCGCCACCACCGCGCTGAAGACCCACGTACACAAGCGGCCCGCCCTGCTGGACGACCGGACCGCCTGGAACAAGATCTTCCGGCGCACCTTCTGGGACAAGCACAAGCTGAGCTTTCCCGAGGGCGTCCTGTACGAGGACACCCCGGTCATCGTGCCCGCGCACATCCTGGCCAAGTCGGTCGACGTCGTCGACGTGGCGGTCTACTACTGGCGCGAGCGGGAGGGCGCGAACAAGTCGATCACGCAGCGTCGCGATGAGGTCAAGGGCTTCATCGACCGGATCGCGGGCGTCTCGCACGTCAGCAAGTTCCTGGCCGAGCACGGCGAGCACAAGATCAAGAAGCTGTACGACGCGTCCGCCCTCACCGGCGATCTGATGCTGTTCATGCGGGAACTGCCGAAGGTCGACGACGCCTACCGGCAGATCTTCATCGAGAAGTGCAACGCGTTCCTCAACACGGTCGACACCGAGGTCCTCGACGAGCTGCCCGCCGGCCAGCGAGTGCTGTGGATGCTGGTCCGCAAACACAAGATCGACGAGCTGGTGGAGATCGTGCCGACCATCCGGTCGCGGCACCGCATCGTGCGGCGCGGCCTGCGCCGGTACCACGACCTCATGTTCCTCGACGACAATCTGCCCGAGCTGCCGCGGGTACTGTTCGCCGCGGGCACCCCGCGCCCGCGTACGAGGCTGCACGAGGCCACCTGGCACGACGGAAAGCTGCGGCTGCGCGGCCACGCGTTCATCCCCGGGCAGCCCGCGGCCCGCCCGTGGACCACCACGCGGATGATCTGGCTCAAGGGGCCGGGCGGGCACCAGAGCCGCCGAATCCCGCTGGTCAACCGCCGGTGCCCGGACGCCACCGCGGACTTCGGTGCCCCGGGGGTCTCGTACGACTGGTCCGGCTTCACCGCGGAGATCGACCCGGCGCTGTTGCGCGGCGCGGACGGCGAGTGGCGCGACGGCACGTGGTCGCTGGTCATGGGCGTGGTCGGCCTCGGCCAGAAGAGCCAGGGCTCGTTCGAGCTGGGCCAGCGAGCCAACCCGGTCCGGTTCACCAGCTCGTACGTCGACAAGGACGTCCGGATCACCCCGATGGTCATCGACCGCCGGGTGAAGCTGCAGGTCGAGCACATCGGTGCCTGGCTGGAGGGCGGCGTCCTCGCGGACGGCGCAATCGAGATCCGCGGCGAGCTGACCGGCCGTGGCCCCCACCCGGTGACCGCCCGGCTGTCGCGCATCTCCGGGGTCGCCTGGCGCAGCTACCCGGTGCACATCACCGGGGACCGGTTCACGTTCCGTATCCCGGTGGAGGACCTGCAGGACGGCGATACCGCGGACCGGCCGCTGCTGGTCGGCGAGTCGGGTGACCGCTGGACCGTCGAGCTGGCGCCGGGCGACGAACACACCCGCCCCATCCGGCTCGCGGTGCGCGACGACTTCGCCTGGGCGCCGATGTTCCTCGGTGCGCGGGTGGTCAACCTGCACGCGGACAACGCCGGGCACCCGGTGCTCAGCGCGCTGCCGTACGGGCCGCAGATCACCTCGATCACCACCGGCGCGCAGACCTACCGGGTGACCGGCACGCTGCCGCCCGGCAGCGGCACGGCCGGGGAGTGGGCCGACCTCAAGCTGGTCCTGCGTACGGCGTCGGCGCGCGAGACCCGGTCCTGGCCGGTCGAGATCACGGGCGACACGTGGCAGGCCGAGTTCGACCCGCTGCACGTCCCCCGGTTCGGCGAGACCGTACGGCTGCGCGCCGGTACGTGGAACCTGCTGTGCCGCGTCGGCAACGGCCCGATCCTGCAGCTGCCGTTGAGCGCGGCGGCCCTGGTCCCGCTGCCCCTGCCCCTGCCGTCCGACCCGCGGCGGGTGACGCTGGAATGGCTCGGCGACGAACGTGCCGTCGTACGCGCCCGCAGCGCGCTGGCGGACAACGAACGCGGCAAGCACTGGGGTGCGCACAGCCGGGAGACCCTGTACCCGGCGTACCGGAAGCAGCCGCTTCGGGACGCGGTGCTCTACAACAGCTTCACCGGCCGGCAGTACTCGGACAGCCCCCGGGCCGTACACGAGGAACTGGTCGCCCGCGGCCTGCCGCTGGAGCACGCGTGGGTGGTCGGCGACGGCCAGGCGGCGGTCCCGGCGGGCGCGCGTGAGATCGGGCTGTGGCGCCGGGAGTGGTACGAAGCGCTCGCCACCTCCCGCTACATCGTCACCAATCAGCACCTGCCGCACTGGTTCCGCCGCCGCGAGGGCCAGGTCGTGGTGCAGACGTGGCACGGCACCCCGCTGAAGCGGATCGGCTTCGACATCGAGGACCCGCAGTTCGCGGACCCGCTGTACTTCGACAAGCTGGAGGAGGAGGCGCGCAACTGGAGCCACCTGGTCTCGCCCAACCGGTTCAGCACGCCGATCCTGCAGCGCGCCTTCAAGTTCCCCGGCCAGATGCTGGAGATCGGGTACCCGCGCAACGACATCCTGTTCGCCGACCGGTCGAAGGTGGGCCCCGCGATCCGGGAGCGGATCGGGCTGCCGCCCGGCAAGAAGGTCGTGCTGTACGCGCCGACCTGGCGCGACGACGAGTTCTACGACGCCGGTGGGTACCGGATCACGATGCAGCTCGACCTGGAGGCCGCACAGGCGAAGCTCGGCGAGGACCACGTGCTGCTGGTCCGACGGCACCCGAACATCGTCGACGAGATCCGCGGGGCGGGCAACGGGTTCGTCTGGGACCTGTCGACCTACCCGGACATGGCCGATCTGCTCGCGATCACGGACGTGCTGATCACGGACTACTCGTCGGTGATGTTCGACTTCGCGAACACCGGCCGCCCGATGCTGTTCTTCACGTACGACCTGGCGCACTACCGCGACCAGCTCCGCGGCTTCTACTTCGACTTCGAGGCCGAAGCCCCCGGGCCGCTGCTCAGCACGTCGGACGAGGTGGTCGCGGCGATTCGCGACGTGGACACGGTGAGTGCCGAGTACGCCGACCGGTACAAGGCGTTCGCGGCCCGGGCCTGCGACCTGGACGACGGCTCCGCCGCCACGCGGCTGGTCGACCAGATGCTCCAGGCGGGCGGTAGTGGATCTTGAGCAGGGTGGACCGGGTGCTGCGCCGCTGGCGGGCCGCCGCGCCGGCGCCCGGCCAGGCGCGTCGCGTGGCGGCCGTGGTCAACGCCGAGGGCGAGGCCACCCGCAAGATCCTCACTGACATCCGGTGGGAGCTGCGCGAGCAGCGCAAGTACCTGGAAGCGTTCCGGCACGTGGTCGCCCGCGACGTGTTCGCGGAGCTGCGCGCGTTCACGGAGGCGCAGCAGCTCGGCCTCGCCGCCACGCTGGAGCGGGTCGCCGCGGACCGGATCAGCTTCGCCCGCTTCGGCGACGCCGAGCTCAAGCTGATGCTGCGGCCCGACACGGAGACCGGCGGGCAGCCGTGGTCCGCGGGGCTCGCCGGCGATCTGCGCGAGCTGCTGACCATGCACGGCCACGACCGCGAGCGCCTGCTGCTGGGCTTTCCGCACCCGTACCGGAACCTGCAGTGGACCGGGGTCTGGCTGGACCTCTGGCCGGAGCTGCGGCCGCTGCTCGACCCGGACTTGGTGTTCGGGACGACCCACGTGACCCGGCCGCTGATGTTCCAGCGCCTGGGAGAGCAGGGCACCCGGTTGTGGCGCGACATCTGGGCGGACCGGGACGTGTGCGTGGTGACCGGGGAGAAGTCCCGTTTCGTGTGGGAGGCGGGCCTGTTCGACGGGGTGCGCTCGCACCACACGGTCCTGTCCACCAGCACCGACGCGTACGCGGACCTGCCGCGCCTGATGAAGGAACTGGCCGACCAGGACCCCGATCGGCTATACCTGGTGGCGCTCGGCCCGGCAGCTCCGCTGGTGACCGCCGGGCTGGCCCGCACGGGCCGCTGGGCGATCGACGTCGGCGCGCTGCCCCAGAACTGGGCGAAGGCTCAGAAACGCTGACCCGCGCTTACCATGCACGACAACGAATTCGGGAACTCTGGAGGGCCATCCGGTGTGGCGTAGGGCGCGGCAGTCGATCCGTCGGTATGTGCGGCCGGGCGCGGGTGACGCGTCGGGTGCCGCCGCGACGGCCAAAGGCGCGGACGACGCCACCCTGAAGGTGCTCAAGGACATCCGCTGGGAGTTGCAGGAGCAGCGCAAGTACTTCGAGAACTTCCGGAAGGTGATCGCGGCCGACGTGCTCACGGACGTCGCCCGCTTCACCGACGAGCACCAGCTCGGCTTCGAGCAGACGCTGGAGAAGATCGCCGCCGAGCGGGTCAGCTTCGCCCGTTTCGGCGACGGCGAGTTCACCACGATGCTGCGGCCGGAGTTCAACCTGCGCTTCCAGCCCTGGTCGGCCGAACTCGCCGCGGACCTGCGGGCGGTGCTCACGCTCGACGGGTACGACTCCGACCGGCTGATGCTCGGCTTCCCGTACCCGTACCGCAACGTGCACTGGTCCGGGGTCTGGCTGGACATCTGGTCCGAGGTGCGGCCCCTGCTCGACACCTCGATCTCGTACGGCAACAGCCACGTCTCCCGGCCGGTGTTCTTCCAGCGCACCGGCAACCGCGGCGTCGAGCTGTGGCGCAACGTCTGGGACAGCCGGGAGATCTGCATCGTGACCGGGGAGAACTCCCGGTTCACGCTGGAGCCGGCGCTGTTCGACAACGTCAAGTCGAGCCGATTCGTCCATTCCACCCCGGTGAACGCTTACGCGGACCTGCCGCGGCTGATGCAGGAGCTGGAGAAGGAGGACCCGGACCAGCTCTACCTCATCTCGCTGGGCCCCACCGGCACGCTGCTCGCGGCGTTGCTGTCCCGGATGGGCCGGTGGGCCATCGACATCGGTCACATCAGCGACAGCTGGGCGAACGTCTTCGCCGGCGGCCAGTGGCCGGAGTCCAAGGGCGTCAAGGCAAAGTGACCCCACCTCCTGCCCGACGGGCATGACGGCGGCCACTATCGTTCCATGTCATGACCTCCATCGCGCTCGCCGAGGAACTGCTCCTTCTCGCGTACGACGACGAGACCGGGAAGGCGACCGGCTCGCGTATCGGGCTCGACCTCGGCATGGCCGCGGCCGTGCTGGTCGATCTGGCGCTGAAGGGGCGAATCGCGTACGTCGACGGCTACTTGAAGGTCGTCGACCCGACGCCGGTGAACGACCCGATCGAGGACGCCGTGCTGGCGAAGGCGGCGGCCGACGAGCCGCACACCCCGGCGCAGTGGGTGCAGCGGCTGCGGCACGGCCTGCGCGCCCGGGTCCTCGACGACCTGGTGGCGCGGGGGGTCGTGCGGGACGTCGACGAGACCCAGCTCGGGGTCATCCACGTGCACCGGTACCCGACCACCGACCCCGCGTACGAGGCGGAGATCCGGGGCCGGCTGGCCAACGCGCTGATGAGTGACGCGGTGCCGGACGAGCGCACCGCCGCGCTGGCCACACTGCTCATCGCCACCCGGATGGAGCCGGCGCTGCGGCTGCCGGCCGACGAGGCGGCGCGCGCACACCAGCGGCTGGAGGCGATCGCCAGCGGGGCGGGCTTCTCCGGCGGGGTGAACCTGGAGGACTCGATCGTGCGGCCCAGCGTCGCGCTCGTCGTCGCCACGCTGGGCCGGGCGATCACCGCCGCCCTCGGCACCCCCAAGGCCCTCTGAGCCGGGCGCTCAGCCCAGGCCGAGCGCGGCCGCGGTCTCGGCGCGCAGCTCGGTCAGGGCGGCGGCCGCGCGGGTCCGGGCCGCGGCCACGTCGCCGTCGCCGACCGGCTCCACCACCTCCAGGTACGCCTTGAGCTTCGGTTCGGTCCCCGACGGCCGGATCACCACGCGCGCCGCCGCGGTCCGGAACGTCAGCACGTCCGCCGCGGGCAGCCGGTCCTCGACCTCGGTCAGGTCGGCGCCCAGCAGGGTCACGGGGGGCTTCTCCCGTACCTGGGTCATCGCCCGGCCGATCTCCGCCAGATCGTCGACCCGGACGGAGAGCTGGTCGGTGGCGTACACCCCGAACTCGGCGGCCAGCTCGTCCAGCCGGTCGGACAGGGTCCGGCCCTGTGCCTTGAGCGCGGCGGCCAGCTCCGCCACCCGTAGCGCAGCCGTGATGCCGTCCTTGTCGCGCACGTGCCCCGGCGCCACGCAGTACCCGAGCGCCTCCTCGTAGCCGTACGCGAGGTCCTCGGCTCCGCGGACGATCCACTTGAAGCCGGTGAGGGTCTGCGCGTACGGCACGCCGCGGGCCGCGCACATCGCGCGCAGCAGCGACGACGACACGATCGTGGTCGCGTACGTGCCGGGGACGTGGTGGCGCTGGAGGTGGTCGGCGAGCAGGGCGCCAAGCTCGTCGCCGCGCAGCGCACGCCACGTGCCATCCGGGCCGGGCACGGCGACCGCGCAGCGGTCCGCGTCCGGGTCGTTGGCGATCGCGAGGTCCGCGCCGGTGGCGGAGGCGAGCGCGAGCAGCCGGTCCATCGCCCCGGGCTCCTCCGGGTTGGGGAACGCGACCGTGGGGAACTGCGGGTCCGGCTCCGCCTGCGCGGCGACCACGGCCGGGGCGGGGAACCCGGCCCGGGTGAACGCGGCGGCCAGCACCGCCCCGCCGACCCCGTGCAGCGGCGTGTACGCGACCGTCAGATCGCGGGGGCCGGGGTCCAGCACCGCGGCGGCGCTGTCCACGTACCCCTGCACGACCGCCTCGGTCAGCACCGTGCCGGGCTCGCCGAGCGGCACGTCGGCCAGCGGCCCGACGGCCTGGATGGCGGCCTCGATCTGCACGTCGGCCGGGGGCACGATCTGCGCGCCCGCCCCGGCCGGGCCGCCCAGCGCCGCGCCCAGGTACACCTTGTAGCCGTTGTCCTGGGGCGGGTTGTGGCTGGCCGTGACCATCACCCCGGCCACCGCGCCGAGGTCGCGTACCGCCCAGGCCAGCACGGGGGTGGGCAGGGGGCGGGGCAGGACCAGCGCGTCCCGGCCCGCGCCGGTGGCGACCCGCGCGGTCTGCTCCGCGAACTCGCGGGAGCCGTAGCGGGCGTCGTACCCGATCACCAGCGGGCCCGGGCCGCCCTGGGCGGCGAGCCAGCCGACCAGCCCGGCCGCGGCGCGCGTGACCACCGCGAGGTTCATCCCGTTGGGTCCGGCGCGCAACTGGCCCCGCAACCCGGCCGTGCCGAACGTGAGTGGCCCGGCGAACCGGTCGGCCAGCTCCGCGGCGCTGCCGGGCAGGCGCTCCAGCAGTGCGGTCAGTTCGGCGCGGGTGGCGGGGTCGGGGTCGTCAGCAAGCCAGGCCTCAGCCCGGGCGCGAAGATCGTCAGAAGCCATGCTCAGTGGATAGCACGCCTCAGGCGTTCTGGAACGCGAAGGTCCGCGTCATCTCCTCGAAGATGGGCTTGCTCTCCGCGAACTTGGCGTCCGACGAGGTCAGGTAGAACGAGTACATCTTCCCGTCGCGGGTGGTCTCCTGCCAGATCCCATGCCGCATCTCGTCGCCCTTGCCGCACGTGTACTCCAGCTGCGCGCCCGCCTGCCCGGCCACCTCGACGTCGGACACGCTGAGCCGGCTGTACGGGTCGGGGCAGTTCTTCGAGGTCTGCAGCGTGTGCTCGGCGATCTTCTCGGCGAACCGGCGCGGGTCGGCGTCGCCCTTCTCGACCAGGATGCGGACCTTGCGCTTGCTGTCCTGCGGGTCGACGTAGTCCACCCAGACCCCGGAGGCGCTGCGGAGCCACGTCTTGGGGACCTTCACCGTCACACCCTTGCCGCGGTGCTCCTGGGTCTCGAACGACGCCTGCACCGGCTGCGCGGCCGCCTGCTGCTGGTTGCGCTGCCGGGTGTCGTTGCCGCCGGTGAACACCAGCACCAGGGCCAGCACCAGCACGACCGCCAGGCCGCCCGCCGCGGCGATCTGCATGTTGCGGGGCCAGCCCCGGACGGTGGTGACGGCCCGCTGCGCGCCCAGCCGCACCGTCTCCGACGCAGCGGCCAGGACGGCCCGGCGCCGGGCACCCGGGCTCACCACGACCGTGCCGGGCATCGGGTCACGAGCTGCCCGCGCGCCGTCCCACGAGCGGCGCGGCGGGATCACGCCGGTCGGGTCGGCCTGACTGCCGCCCGGGGGCAGCATGCTGGTCCGCTCGCTGTCCCCGCCGGGCGGGATGACCGTGGTCCGGTCGCCGTCGCGGCCCGGCGCCGGGTACGCCCCGGTGGGCGCGCCGGCGACCGGGGTCGCCGTGGTCGGCTCGGGCTCGGGGGCACGTCGCCGCCCACCGCCCTGGCGCAGCTTGGCGAGATGCCCGCTGAGCGACTCGCCCGGGGCGAGCATGGCCCGCCCGCCGATCCCGCCGCTGGGCTTCGCCTCGGGAGGCGGCACCGCCTGGGTCGCCGCCGGGTCCGGCCGCTGGGCCGGCACCACCGAGTACGGGTCCGTCATGAGGTGCGGCGGGGACTTGCTGGCCAGCGGGCCGGCCAGCTGCTGGCGCAGCATCGTACGGGCGGTCTGCACGTCGAAACGGCGGGCCGGGTCCTTCTCCAGCAGGCCCATCAGCACGCCGGTCAGCGAACCGGCCCGCTCCGTCGGGGCCGGCGGGTCCTCGACCACGGCGTGCATGGTCTCGATCGGGTCGCCCTTGTCGAACGGCGGCCGGCCCTCGACCGCGGTGTACAGCGTCACGCCGAGCGAGAACAGGTCGCTCGGCGGGCCGAAGTCGTGGCCCATCGCGCGCTCGGGGGAGATGAAGTGCGGCGAGCCCAGCACCATGCCAGGCGTGGTGAGCTGCACGTCGGTCGGCATCCGGGCCACGCCGAAGTCGGTGAGCACGCACCGGCCGTCGGCGCAGATCAGTACGTTGGCCGGCTTCACGTCGCGGTGCAGCACGCCGTGGGCGTGGGCGACCTCCAGCGCGCCCAGCAGGGCGATGCCGATCTTGGCCACCACGCGCGGGGCGACCGGGCCGTCCTCGATGACCATGTCGGCGAGGCTGCGCGCGTCCAGCAGCTCCATGACGATCCACGGCCGGTCGTTCTCGTGGACGACGTCATACACCTGTACGACTGCGGGATGCTGCAGCGCCGCCGCGGCGCGGGCCTCGCGCATCGTCCGCTCGAACATCGAGTCCCGGTCGCTCGGGGCCAGACCGGGCGGGAGCACGACCTCCTTGATGGCCACGTCGCGGCGTAGCAGCGTGTCGGCCGCGCGCCAGACCGTGCCCATGCCGCCATGGCCGACCGCGGCGCGCAAGGTGTAGCGCCCGCCGATGAGCGTGCCCGGGGCTGCGCGTCCGCTGGTCGGAGTGGTGTCACCACCGCTCCACGTCGGAATCTGAGTCACTGAGATTGCCACCGAGGGGGATATAGGGCCGGGGACCAACTCCGCTATCTTGCCGGTTCCCACCCCCTTTGTGAAAGTCGCTGGGGCCGTGTTCCGGGGAACTTGACTCCTGGTAGTGATATCTGTGCCGTCGGTTCCGGAGTTTGTCCACAGGTGGGCCAAAGACCACACCCCATCCCCTGAACGACGCCTTAGGATCGCCCCTGTGAACGCAGAATCCGGGTTCGAGATCAAGCCGGTGTACGACCGCGACGACGTGCCCCCCGGCGCCGAGGCGCGGATCGGCGAGCCCGGGCGGTATCCGTACACGCGTGGGGTGTATCCCACGATGTACACCTCCCGCCCCTGGACCATGCGGCAGTACGCCGGTTTCGGCACCGCCGCGGAGTCCAACGCGCGCTACCACCAGCTGCTCGCGGCCGGCACGATGGGGCTGTCCGTGGCGTTCGACCTGCCCACCCAGATGGGCTACGACTCCGACGAGCCGATCGCCCACGGCGAGGTCGGCAAGGTCGGGGTCGCCATCGACTCGATCGACGACATGCGGCGGCTGTTCCACGGCATCCCGCTGGACCAGGTCTCCACGTCGATGACGATCAACGCCCCCGGCTCGGTACTGCTGTTGCTCTACCAGCTCGTCGCGGAGGAGCAGGGGGTGCCCGGCACCGCACTGCAGGGCACGATCCAGAACGACATCCTCAAGGAGTACATCGCCCGGGGGACGTACATCTTCCCGCCCAAACCGTCGCTGCGGCTGGTGGCGGACACGTTCGCGTACTGCCGGGCCCAGATTCCGAAATGGAACACGATCAGCATCTCCGGCTACCACATGGCCGAGGCGGGGGCGTCGCCCGCGCAGGAGATCGCGTTCACCCTGGCCAACGGCGTCGAGTACGTGCGCGCCGCGGTGGCCGCCGGGCTCGCCGTGGACGACTTCGCCCCGCGGCTGTCGTTCTTCTTCGTCGCCCGCACGACACTGCTGGAGGAGATCGCCAAGTTCCGGGCGGCCCGGCGGATGTGGGCGCGGATCATGCGGGACGAGTTCGGGGCGAAGGACCCGAAGTCGCTCATGCTGCGTTTCCACACTCAGACCGCCGGGGTGCAGCTCACCGCGCAGCAGCCCGAGGTCAACCTGGTCCGGGTCGCGATCCAGGCGCTCGGCGCGGTCGCCGGTGGCACCCAGTCGTTGCACACCAACGGGTACGACGAGGCGATCGCCCTGCCGACCGAGAAGGCGGCCCGGCTCGCGCTGCGCACCCAGCAGGTCCTCGCGTACGAGAGCGGGCTGACCGGCACGGTCGACCCGTTCGCCGGGTCGTATGCGATCGAGGCGTTGACCGACGAGGTGGAGGCCGCCGCGACCACGCTGATGGAGCGCGTCTTCGCGCACGGCTCGGCGGTGGAGGCGATCGAGCAGGGCTTCCAGAAGCGGGAGATCGAGGCGTCCGCGTACCGGATCGCCAACGAGATCGACTCCGGTGACCGGGTGGTGGTCGGGGTCAACCGGTTCACCCTCGACGAGGAGGAGCACTACGAGCCGCTGCGCGTCGACCCCGCCATCGAGGCGGGTCAGGTGGCCCGGCTCGCCGAGCTGCGCGCCGACCGCGACGGCGCCGCCGTCGAGGCGGCCCTGGCCGACCTGCAGAAGGCCGCCAACGGGACGGACAACGTGCTGCCGCCGATGCGGGAGGCGTTGCGCCTTCGTGCCACCGTGGGGGAGGTCTGCCACACGCTGCGCGGCGTGTGGGGGACGTACCACCCGGTGGAGCGCTTCTGACTCCGGGGCCAGCCGAATCGGACTCGTGGTGTGCCAACCCGCGGCCCGCCGGGGTCATCGTGGGCTGCGTTTGAACCGCGTCACCTCCGCGAGACGTTACCCGTTGTAGGAGGTGGTGATTCGATGTCTGTGTTCATGGACACCGCTCTTATCAGGGCTTTCGTGACCGTACGCGTTCCGATCGCCACGGGAATGACGTTGCGCAGCGTCACCACAATCGGTCTACGCTGTCGCACGTTGCAGAAACCCGTCCAAACTTCGAGAGCGATAGAGAACCCGACATGACGAGTGCTCTGACGGTGCCCGGCGGCACCCCGTCGCCCACGGAGTCGATGTCGCCCGCTTGGCCCTCCCCGCCACCCGGCGCCGACCCGCTCCCCGGCCAGCTCGACCGCTGGCTGGCCGCCCGTGGCGCGGAACTCGTGGCGATCCGCCGGCACATCCACGCCCACCCCGAGCCGTCGCACGCCGAGTTCGAGACCGCTGCGCTCATCGCGCGCGAGCTCGCGGTCGCCGGGCTCTCCCCGAAACTGCTGCCCAAGGGCAACGGCGTCATCTGTGACATCGGCCGCGGCGACCGGGTCATCGCGTTCCGCGCCGACCTGGACGCGTTGCCGCTGCACGACGTCAAGGACGTGCCGTACCGGTCCACGGTCGCGAACGTCGCCCACGCCTGTGGCCACGACGTGCACACCACCGTCCTGCTCGGACTCGGGCTGGCCCTGGCCCAGCTCGAGGAGCAGGGGGAGCTGCCCGGCCGGATCCGGCTGCTGTTCCAGCCCGCCGAGGAGTCCGTGCCCTCCGGCGCGCCCGAGGTGATCGCCGCGGGCGGCCTCAAGGACGTCGCGGCCATCTACGCGCTGCACTGCTACCCGCAGTTGCCCGCCGGCCTGGTCGGGGTGCGTTCCGGGCCGTTCACCGCGGCCGCCGACACGGTCGACGTCACGCTCACCGGCCCGGGCGGCCACACCGCCCGCCCGCACCTGACCGCCGACCTGGTGCATGCGCTGGGCCGGGTCATCGTCGACGTGCCCGCGCTGCTGGACCGCCGGGTCGACCCGCGCGCCGGGGTGTCCATGGTGTGGGGTGCGGTGCACGCCGGGGAGGCGTTCAACGCGATCCCCGACGAGGGTCACGTGCGCGGCACGGTGCGCATCCTCAACCGCGATGCGTGGCGTGAGGCCCCGGATCTGGTCACCCGTCTGATCCGCGACGTCGTCGCCGCCACGGGCGCGCAGGCCGAGATCAAATACCAGCGTGGCGTACCCCCGGTCATCAACGACCGGATGGCTGCGGCCGTCATCGCCGGTGCGGCCGGGGCGGCGCTGGGCGCCGACCACGTCGTCGAGGCCGAGATCAGCATGGGCGGCGAGGACTTCTCCTTCTATCTGGAGCACGTTCCCGGCGCGATGATCCGGCTCGGCACCGGCATCCCGGGCGACGCGGTCCGCCACGATCTGCACCAGGCCGACTTCGACGTCGACGAGCGGTGCATCGGGTACGGCGTCCGCGTGATGACCCACACCGCCCTGGCCGCCCTGGCCACGGGAGCCTTCTGAGCCCAGCCGGTGGGCGGCGAGGTGGTGTGCCCACCCGACCTCGCCGCCGGCACCGCTGAGCGGCCTGCCCCTACTGTGGACCGTCGGTCGGCCCCGACGCGGGCTTGGCGGGCGGCTTCGCCGCCTCCGCGACCGGTCCGGCTGTCGCGACAGGGGTCGCTGTCGATGGGGTCGCAGCAGATGCCGTCGCCATCGCTGGGGCCGCCGTCGAGGGGGCGGGACGCGAGCGGCGGCCGTAGCGGCGGATCAGCCAGAAAGCGGCGAACGCGGGGATGCCCAGGGCCAGCAGCCACGGCAGCAGCGCGCCCAGCACGGTCAGCAGCACCGCCAGCGACGCGACGAGCGCGTGCCAGCCGCCTTTGAGCCCGGAGAAGAAGCCGGGCGTGCCCTCCGGCTTGGCCACGGCCGCTTCCGGGCCGAGCAGTTCCGCGGTGATCGTGGACAGGGCGGTGAGGTCGGCCAGGTGGCGCTTCTTGGCCTGCAGCGATGCCAGATCCGACTCCCGTGTGGCGACCTCGCGTTCCAGCATGACCAGGTCGTTGAGCGTCTTGGCCTGGGCCAGCAGCCGCCGGCCGCTGTCCACCCGGGCCTGCTGCGTGGAGATGCGCGCGTCCAGGTCGACGACCTGCTCGGTGACGTCCTCGGTGTTCGTGGAACGCTGCTGCTCGGTGCCCAGCCCGGCGATCTGGTCGACCAGCGCGGCGAATTTCGCCGACGGTACGCGCAACGTCAGCGAGGCGTTGTCCCCACCGGAGCCGTCCGGCCCGCTGTGCCGGTTGTCGCCGCCGACAAAACCGCCCACGCCGGTCGCGAACGCCGCCACCTGCGCCGCCGTGGCGTTCACGTTCTTCACCCGTACGGTGATGGAGCCGGTGTAAATGATCGACCGCTGGTCGACCGACAGGTCGGGTGCCTGGGCACCGGGGGCCTCGGCGCCGGGTGCCTTCTCCTGGGCGGCGTCGGCCTGGGCCTGGCCCTGCATCGGTGCCGCGGGTGCCCGCCCGACGGCCGTGCTGGCCTGGTCCGTGGAACCGCCCGAGCTGCAGCCGGCGAGCGCCAGAGCCAGGAGCGCGGCCGTCGCGCCCAGCGCCCGGGTGTTATGTGGGTGTCGCATTCCCATGATTTCCTCCATCCCCGCAGGGTCTGCACGCTCGGACGTGCGGCGAGGGTGTCGCGGTTCCGGCAGACTGCGAGTCGACGAGTAACGAATCGGCTGCGGAGGGATCCCGTGCGCGTCACGAAGCTCACCCACTCCTGCCTGCGCATCACCGGCGGCGACACCGTGCTGGTGGTCGACCCGGGCGTGTTCGGCGAACCCTCGGCGTTGGCCGGTGCGGACGCCGTACTCATCACCCACGAGCACCCCGACCACCTCGACGTGGACGCGCTCGCCGCGGCCGTCGCCGCCAAACCCGACCTTCGGGTGTACGCCCACGCCGACGTGCTGCCGCAGTTGTCCGGTCTGGCCGACGCGGTGACGGCCGTGGCGCAGGGCCAGGAGTTCGAGGCCGCCGGGTTCACCGTGCGCGCGTACGGCGGTCAGCACGCGGTCATCCATCCGGACATCCCGCGGATCGCGAACCTCGGCTACCTCATCGCCGACGGGCAGGACACGGTGTACCACCCGGGCGACTCGTACACCGTGCCGGCCGAGCCGGTCGACACGCTGTTCGTGCCGCTCAACGCGCCGTGGATGAAGCTCAGCGAGGCCATCGACTTCGCCCGTGCGGTCAAGCCCCGCCGGGCGTACGCGCTGCACGACCACCTGCTCACCGCGCAGGGGGCGCAGATCAGCAACGGGCACCTGGAACGGCTGTCCGGTACGGAGTACGCGCAGCTCGCCCCCGGTACGACCGTCGACTGACGCGGTGAGCGGGGACCGGTCCGCCGACATCGTGCGGCGGCTCTACGAGGCACCACCGGACGGTTTCGTCGCGGCCCGTACGGCGGCGGTCGACGCGGCGCGGCGCTCGGGCGACCGGGAGGCGGCGAAGCGGTACGCGGCGCTGCGCAAACCGACCGTCGCCGCGTGGCTGGTGAACCTGCTCGCGCTGCACCGCCCCGACCTGGTCGACGAGCTGGTCGAGCTGTCCACCGAGCTGCGCTCGGCCCAGCGCGCGCTGCACGGCGACCTGCTGCGTGAGCTCTCCACCCAGCGGCGCCGGATGGTGTCCGCGCTGGTCGGGGTCGCCCGGGACCTGGCGGTCGCCCAGGACCCGGCGCTGTCCGCGGGCAAGCTGCCGCTGGCCGAGGTCGAGGCGACGCTGACCGCGGCGCTGGCCGAGCCGGAGATCGCCGCGCAGGTGCGGTCGGGCCGGCTGGTGCGCGCCGCCTCGTACGCGGGGTTCGGCGAAGTGCCCCGGCCACGGCTACGCCTGATCACCGCGGACGATCCCGCCGAGGCCGCCGAGTCCGGCGACGCTCCGGTGGCCGCCGAGCCCGACGACGGTACTGAGGCCGCCGGGTCCGGCCAGGCTCCCGAGGCTGCCGAGCGCGGCAATGCGTTCGAGCGCGGCGACCGCCGGGCAGCGCATGACCGGCCGGACACCGGCCCGAAGGAAGCCGCCACGGCCGGGCCGGGGGCCGCCGCCCGGCGGGCGCTCACGCGGGAGCTGGCCTCGGCCCAGGCGGCCGAGCGCAAGGCGGCCGACGCACTCGATCGGGCGGTCGCCGCCGAACGTGACGCAGCTCATGCCCTGGATGAGATCGAGGCGGAGATCGCCGAGCTGGACCGGCGGCGGGCCGTGGCCCAGGCCGACGTGTCCGGGCGCACGCTGGCCCGACGCTCCGCGGAGCGGGAGGCGACCGCCGCGCGCCGCCGGGTCGGCGACGCCGAGGCGGCGATCGAGGACCTCGATCTTCGAGGACGTGAGTGAACGGCCATTTTCCAGAACCGGTCAGGCAGAGCAGAATCGGGCACGTGACTCCGGAACAGGCAGCCGCCACGGCCAAACCGGGACTCGCGGGGCTCGTCGGTGCGTTCGCCGAGTCACCGCGTACGCTGCGCCGCGCCCGGCTGCTCGGCCTGTCCGGGTGGGCCTACCACGTGTCCGCGAGGGCCGGGGCGCTCGGCGACGTGAAGCCCGAGACGGCGGCTGCGGCGATCGGCTTCATCGCGCCCGAGGCGGTCACCGACGGCTGGGAGGCGGCCGCCAAGACCACCGAACCGCGCGAGGTCGCCACCTGGCATCTGCATGAGCTGTGCGTGTGGGGTGCCGAGGAGATCGGCGAGTTCCCGAGGCTGAGCCGCCTGCTCGGGCTGGCCCGGCGGGTGGTGGACGGGGTCGACGCGGCGGGGCTCCCGCTGTTCGCCGCGTGGCGAGCGATGCCGGTACCGGACACGTCGCCGGGCGCGCAGGCCGCGGTGGCGCTGCACCTGCTGCACGAGCACCGGATGAGCGTGCAGGTCCTGGCGGTGCGCGCCAGCGGCCTCACGCCGTTGCAGGCGATCATCGCGGGCCCGGAGGGGGAGACCGGGGCGGTGGCGTTCGGGTGGCAGCCGCCGTACCCGCCGGCCGGGCCGATCGTGCGGCGGCTGATGTGGGCCGAGTCGGTCGCGGACGCGCTCGCCGGTCAGGCGTACGCGGAACTGGACCTGACCGAGCGGGTCGAGCTGATCGGCCTGCTCGAGTCGCTGCATCACGCCCTGGGCCGCTGAGCAGCGTGTTCGGGCCAAACCGGTTGGCGAGGCGCCCTTGCTGTGGTCCGATGCGCTGGTGACCGAATTGCCCGACGGCTGGACGACGCGCCGGCCGAGCCTGGACGACGTCCCCGCGATCCTCACGCTCGTGCACGCCAGCGACGTGGCCGCCATGGGCGAGCCGGACTTCACCGCCGAGGAGGTTCGCGAGGCGCTGACCGCGCCGAACACCGACATGAACCGCGACTGCTGGCTCGCCCTCGACCCGGCCGGGCAGATCGTCGGCTGGACGTACCCGCACAACACCACCGGGGGCGAACGCGACTTCATCGAGGTGTACGTCTGGCCGGGGCGGGGCGAGCCCGCGCAGCGCCCGCTGCTGGAGCTGATGCTGGCGCGGGTCGCCGAGCGGGCGACCGGATTCGGGTACGACCCGATGACCGTGCGCGCGGGCGCCATCGCCACCGAAACGGCGTGGATCGTGACGCTCACGGGCGCCGGGTTCACGTTCGTGAAGCAGCACGCCCGGATGAGCATCGCGCTGGACGACTCGGTGCAGCGGGTGCCGGAGCCGCCGGCCGGGGTCGCGGTCCGTCCCGTGCGCGCGGACGACGACGCGGAACTGCGCCGGTTCCACGCGACGATCGAGGAGGCGTTCGCGGACACGGACCATCGGGCGACCGACTATGAGACGTGGCGCGGGCAGGTCGCCGCGGAGAGCACCGTGGCGTACGACGAGTGGTTCGTCGGCGAGGTCGACGGGCAGTGGGCCGGGGTGCTGCAGAGCTCCGACGTGGGCGCCGAGGACAACGCCGGGTGGGTGAAGTTCCTCGCGGTGCTCGGCCCGTACCGGCGGCGGGGGGTGGGTGAGGCGCTGCTGCGGCGCGCGTTCGCCACGTACGCCGCGAAGGGGCGCACGGAGGCCGGGCTCGGTGTCGATCTGGCCAACCCGACCAAGGCCGCGCGGCTCTACCACGCGGTCGGCATGCGCCCGATGTACCAGGCCGAGATCTACCAGCGCACCGTGGCGGCGGCCTAGAGGTCCGGCGACGCGGTACGGGTGGGGCGCGAGCGCAGCTCGGTCACGTAGTCGTCCGGGGCGCCGGCCTTCTCGGCCGCGTTGGCGATCTCGGACAGGTACCACGTGGTGGGCATGCCGCCCTCGTAGCCCGCGAACACGTACACCCAGGCGCTGATGTCGCCCTCCAGCGTCGACACCCGGACCGTCACCTTCTGGTACGCCCCGGCGGTCACGCCCTCGACCTCGTCGAGCTGTGCCGCATCCCACTGGTGCACGTCGTAGAGCGCGACGAACACCCGGTCGCCGGGGGACTCGACGATCGTGGTGACCGCGCCCTCCCAGCCCATGTCACCTTCGCCCGCGAACGTCAGGCGCCAGCCTTCTATCCAGCCCACGCCGACCATCGGCGAGTGCGGGCAGTAGGCCCGCATGCGGGCGGGGTCGAGGTTTGAGCCGTACGCGGCGTAATGACGCACGGCGATGACGATAGCCCGAGCCGCCGGTAGGGGAGAATACGAAGGTGCGTAACGGCACGTCGGGGTGAGTTTTGCGAGGATTGGAGTGCTGTGAGCCGGATTGTCATCATTGGCGGAGGACCCGGCGGCTACGAGGCCGCCCTGGTCGCCGCCCAGCTCGACGCGGACGTGACCCTCGTCGAGGCCGATGGTGCCGGTGGGGCCTGCGTCCTGTCCGACTGCGTGCCGTCCAAGACCTTCATCGCCAGCTCCGAGGTGGTCACCGGCTACCGGCACAACGAGCAGTTCGGGGTCAGCTCAGCCGGGCTGGAGGGCGTCACGGTCGACGCGAAGGCGGTCAACGAGCGGGTCAAGCGCCTCGCGCTCGCCCAGTCCGGCGACATCCAGGCCAAGCTCGTCAAGGCCGGCGTGGACGTGGTCAACGGGCGGGCCCGGCTCGGCGAGGACACCCTGGGCCACACCCACCAGGTGCTCATCACGCCCGCGGGCGGCCAGCCGTACGCGGTGGATGCCGCCACCGTGCTGATCGCCACCGGCGCCACGCCGCGGGTCCTGCGTACCGCGGCGCCCGACGGCGAGCGCATCCTCGACTGGCGTCAGCTCTACGACCTCACCGAGCTGCCCGAGCACCTGATCGTGATCGGCTCCGGCGTCACCGGCGCCGAGTTCGCCAGCGCCTACCTGGCCATGGGGGTCCGGGTCACGCTCGTCTCCAGCCGGGAGCGGGTCATGCCGCACGAGGACGCGGACGCCGCCATGGCCATCGAGCGGGTCTTCCGAGAGCGCGGCATGACGATTCTGAACCAGTCCCGCGCCGACTCGGTCACCAACACCGGCTCCGGCGTGCAGGTCACGCTCGCCGACGGCCGTACGGTCGAAGGCTCGCACGCCCTCATGGCGGTCGGTGCGATCCCGAACACCGCCGATCTGGGCCTGCGCGAGTACGGCGTCGACGTCGCCGACGGCGGCTACGTCACCGTGGACCGGGTCTCCCGGACCAACGTCCCCGGCATCTACGCGGCCGGTGACTGCACCGGGGTACTGCCGTTGGCCAGTGTCGCCGCGATGCAGGGACGGATCGCGATCTGGCACGCCATGGGTGAGGCGGTCGCGCCGCTGCGCCTGCGTACGGTCTCCGCGAACGTCTTCACCGACCCCGAGCTGGCCACGGTCGGGGTCTCGCAGAACGACGTGGACGCCGGACGGGTGCCGGCCCGTCAGGTCATGCTGCCGCTCACCGGCAACGCCCGGGCGAAGATGGCCGGCCTGCGCGACGGCTTCGTCAAGCTGTTCTGCCGCCCCGCCACGGGCCAGATCGTCGGCGGTGTCGTGGTGGCGCCCAAGGCGAGCGAGCTGATCCTGCCGATCACGATGGCGATCGAGAACAACCTGACCGTGGACCAGCTGGCCCACACGATCACTATCTACCCGTCGTTGTCCGGCTCGATCGCCGAGGCGGCACGCCAGCTGATGCAGCACGAGGTGCAGTAGGGCGGTCGGCGCTCCGCCCGTCCGGCCCTTCGGCGCGGGGCCTGTCTGGGCCGGGCCGGTCGGCGCTCGGCCCGTCGGTGTCCGTGTGCAGCTCGGTGTCGCGGCCGCCGAACAGCGCGAGCATCCACCCCGCCGTGCCGAAGATCACCGCGGCGGTGGCGGCCACGGCGAACAACCGCCACGCCGACTGGGTCACCGCCGTGCCGCCGACGTGCCCGACCAGGCCCCCGTACGTGGCCCAGCCGATCGCGGCCAGCCCGTCGTACGCGACGAACCACTTGATCGGGTATCCGCGGCGGCCGGCGTGGTACCCGGCCGCCATCCGCCCGCCCGGCACGAACCGGCACAGCAGCAGCACCAACGGCCCGGGCCGGCGCAGGCCGCGGGTGAAGCGGGCGGCCGCGCGGCGGGTCCGCGACTCGCCGAGCACGGCGTCGTGCCGGGGGGCGAACCGGTGGCGTAATGCGGCCAAGCGGTCACCGACCCTGCCGCCGCCCGCGGTGCGGCCGAGCACGAACGCGATCGAGTCGCCGGTGAACATGCCCAGCGTCCCGACCGCGATGACCAGCGGGAGGCTCAGGTTGCCATACACCGTCAGGGCGCCCGAGGTGATCATGATGGCCTGGATCGGTACGACCGGGACCATGGCGTCCGCGGCGAGGAACCCGAACAGGGCAAGGTATGCCCAGGCCGGTGTCGCCACTGCGGTCAGCAGGTCGGTCATGTGGTCGGCCACCTCGCGGCTTGGGGCTGAAGGGCGTCTCCTGGCAGTAGAACGCGGATACCTGGGAGAAAAGCTGCAGATCTCAGCATGCGCTCAGGTCTGTTGCGGCAACCCGGTGATGCCCGACACCGTACGGCGCGAGAACGGCCCGAGTGTGGTGGTTTCGTCCCGGTGTCGGGCAGTTCGAGCCTGATGGGCAGTCGGTTTGCCGATACGTGATCGCCGCGGTGGCGCGTACGGTTGATGCGGTTCGCGACGCCGGGTCCCCGTTGTCGGCGTGGCGGACGGCGCGCGCCCGCCCGGCCGCGTCCGGGTATGCGGCGCCCCCGGGCCGTCGGTAGGTCCCGTACCGGCGGCCCGCCCCGCGCCTGCCTCAGTCGATGGTGCAGATGGTGGTACCCGCGGTCACCGTGGCGCCGACCTCGACGGCCAGCCCGGAAACCGTGCCGGCCCGGTGAGCCTGCAGTGGCTGTTCCATCTTCATCGCCTCGACCACCACGATCACGTCGCCCTCGGAGACCGTGTCGCCGTCCTGGGCGGCCACCTTGACGATGGTGCCCTGCATCGGCGCGGTCAGCGCGGCCGCGCCGCCCGCGGCCGCAGGGGCCTGCTGACGGCCTCCGCCACGGCGTGCGGTGGGGCGGGCGGCGCCGGCGGCTGCGGGCGTACCCGAGGAAAGACCGGCGGGCAGACGGACCTCGAGCCGCTTACCGCCCACCTCGACCACGACGGTCTCGCGGGCCGGCTCCTCCGTGCCGGGCGCGGCGTGCGCGACCGGCTCGACCCCACCGGCCCACTCGGTCTCGATCCACCGGGTGTGCACCGTGAACGGCTCGGACGTGAACGCCTCGTCGCGCACGACGAGCCGGTGGAACGGCAGCACGGTGGCGATGCCCTCGATGACGGTCTCGTCCAGGGCGCGGCGCGCGCGGGCCAGCGCCTCGGCCCGGTCCTCACCGGTCACGATGATCTTGGCGAGCATCGAGTCGAAGTTGCCGCCGATGACCGTGCCCGCCTCGACGCCCGCGTCGACCCGGACTCCGGGGCCGGACGGCCAGGTCAGCGCGGTGACCGTGCCGGGGGCGGGGAGGAAGTTGCGGCCCGCGTCCTCGCCGTTGATCCGGAACTCGATCGAGTGCCCGCGCGGCTGCGGGTCGGACGTGTGGCGCAGCGGCTTACCCGCGGCGATCCGGAACTGCTCGCGCACCAGGTCGACGCCCGCGGTCTCCTCGCTAACCGGGTGCTCCACCTGCAGCCGCGTGTTGACCTCCAGGAACGAGATCGTCCCGTCCTGGCCGACCAGATACTCCACAGTGCCCGCGCCGTGATACCCAGCCTCGCGGCAGATCGCCTTGGCGCTGGAGTGGATCTGCGCCCGCTGCTCGTCGCTCAGGAACGGCGCGGGCGCCTCCTCGACCAGCTTCTGGTGGCGGCGCTGCAGCGAGCAGTCACGCGTGCCGACCACGATCACGTTGCCGTGCGTGTCCGCGAGGACCTGCGCCTCGACGTGGCGAGGCCGGTCCAGGTAGCGCTCGACGAAACACTCGCCGCGCCCGAACGCGGCCACGGCCTCGCGGGTCGCCGACTCGAACAGCCCTGGGATCTCCTCGATCGTCCGGGCCACCTTCAGGCCGCGCCCGCCACCGCCGAACGCCGCCTTGATGGCGACGGGCAGCCCGTGCTCGCGCGCGAACGCCACGATCTCGTCCGCATCGGCCACCGGTTCGGGAGTGCCCGCGACCAGCGGCGCACCCGCGCGCTGCGCGATGTGCCGCGCGGTGACCTTGTCCCCGAGGTCGCGGATGGCCTGCGGGCTCGGCCCGATCCAGATCAAACCCGCATCGAGTACGGCCTGAGCGAACTCCGCATTCTCCGACAGGAAGCCGTACCCGGGGTGCACCGCGTGGGCGCCACTGCGGGCCGCGATGTCGAGCAGCTTGTCGATGCGGAGATACGTCTCGGCGGCCGTGGTGCCGTCCAAGGCGTACGCCTCGTCGGCGAGCCGCGCGAACGGCGCGTCCCGGTCGGGGTCGGCGTAACCGGCGACGCTGGTGAGGCCTGCGTCCTTGCAGGCTCGGATGACACGGACGGCGATTTCGCCGCGGTTGGCGATCAGTACCTTGCGCACGTCGCTGAGCCTAGCGCCCCGACACCGACTCGGTGCTCAGTCAAGTTTGGCTATTACGCTGAGGACGTGTCCGCCACCCGCATGATGATCCTCGGCGTTGTCCAGTGGATGCAGCCGGTGCACGGCTACGACGTGCGGCGTGAGCTGCTCAGTTGGAGCGCCGACAAGTGGGCGAACGTGCAGCCCGGGTCGATCTATCACGCCCTGCGCAAGCTCACCGACGAGGGCCTGCTGCGGGCGGTGGCGACCGAACAGGTGGGCGCACGCCCGGCGCGCACGACGTACGAGGTGACGGAGAAGGGCTCGGCCGAGTTCGAGGCGTTGTTGCGCAGCAACTGGTGGCATCTCGCCACCCCGCCGGACCCGTTCATGGCGGCTTTCTCGTTTCTGCCCGCCCTGCCCCGGGAGGAGGCCGCGGCGGCGCTGCGCAACCGCGCGACTCAGTTGCGTGCGGGCGTGCAGCAGTTGCAGGCTGCGCAGGGGTCGGAGTGGGCCGCGCGCAAGCCGACGTTCGTCAGCTGGATGTGGGAGCTGGCGATGGACCGCGCCGAGGCGGAGATCGCCTGGTGCGAGCGGGTGGCCAAGCGCGTGGAGCAGGGTGAGCCGTACCTGCCTGCGTCGCCGCCGTGCGACCGTGTTTCGGAGGATGCGGCGGCCGAGGAACCCGTCGCCGGGCCGGCCGGTGAGCAGGATCGGACCGGGCGTCCGGACTGGCCGGACGAGTGGGTCGACCGCTGACTATTCAAGTTTGACTAGTCGCGGTGGCGGCCCTACGCTGCCCCGTGGCGGGCGTTCGCCTGCCCCACGACTGGGGGAAGTCAAGTGATCGAGACGCGAGGACTGCGCAAGTCGTTCACGTCCCGGCAGGGACGTGAGAAGAAGATCGTCGAGGCTGTGCGCGGCGTCGACCTGACCGTGGCCGAGGGAGAGATCTTCGGCTTTCTGGGCCCCAACGGCGCCGGCAAGACCACGACGCTGCGGATGCTCGCCACGCTCATCGAGCCCGACGGCGGCACGGCCACCATTGCGGGCGCGGACCTGCTCAAGAACCCGGGCGAGGTGCGCCGCCGCATCGGGTACGTGGCCCAGGGCGGCAGCACCTGGGACGACTCGACCGCCCGCGAGGAGCTGGTCCTGCAGGCCCGCCTGTACGGCATCTCCCGCTCCGTCGCCACGGAACGGGCCAACCGGGTCCTCGACGCGTTCCAGCTCAGCGACTACGCCGACCGCAAGTGCAAGACGTACTCCGGTGGCCAGCGCCGCCGCGTCGACATCGCGCTCGGCATCATCCACGAGCCCAAACTCGTGTTCCTGGACGAGCCCACCACCGGTCTCGACCCGCAGAGCCGCGCCCACATGTGGGACGAGGTGCGCCGCCTGCGCGGCGAAGGCATGACCGTCTTCATCACCACGCACTACCTCGACGAGGCCGACGCCCTCTGCGACCGGATCTCCATCATGGACTACGGCCAGATCGTCGCGTCCGGGACGCCGGCCGAGCTCAAGCGTGAGATCTCCGGCGACGTGGTGCGTGTCGGCCTCGCCTCCGCCGAAGTAACCGCCGCGGCGGAGGTGCTCGACGCGGCCCCGTTCGTGAACAAGCTCGAAACCCAGGACGACGGCGTGCGCCTCTACGTCGACGAGGGCGCCACCGCCATCCCCCTGGTGCTGCGCGCGCTGGACGCCGCGTCGGTGCCGCTGGGCACGATCGAACTGCACCGCCCCAGCCTCGACGACGTCTTCCTGACCAAGACCGGCCGCTCGCTGCGGGAGGAATGAGCAATGAAGCTGCTGCGTGACACCGCACTCATTTTCCAGCGCCAGGCGCTGCTCCTGCTGCGCAATCCAGTGTGGATCTTCGTCGGCGTGTTCCAGCCGGTCATGTACCTGCTGTTATTCGCTCCGCTGCTCAAGCCCGCGCTGCAGGTGCAAACCGACGCGCAGGCGTACGAGATCTTCGTGCCGGGTCTGCTCGTGCTGCTCGCCATCTTCGGCGGATTGTTCCAGGGCTTCGGGCTCATCGCCGAACTGCGAGCCGGCATCATCGAACGGTCCCGGGTCACCCCGGTCAGCCGCCTCGCGCTGCTGCTCGGCCGGTCGCTGCGCGACGTCGTCTCGATCATCGCCCAGGCAGTGATCATCACGCTCCTCGCGCTCGTGTTCGACCTGCGGGTGTTCATCGGGAACCTGCTGCTTGCGTACCTCATGCTGGGTTTGATCTCGCTGATGACCTCGGCCGTCAGCTACGGCGTCGCGCTGAAGGTGCGAAGCGAGGACGCCCTGGCCCCTCTGATGAACACCGTGGCCCAGCCGGTGCTGCTGCTGTCGGGCATCCTGCTGCCGCTGACCTTCGCCCCCGGCTGGCTGCAGGGCGTCGCCGACTGGAACCCCTTCTCGTGGGCTGTCGACGGGACACGCGCGCTGTTCCGCGGTGACCTGGCCGCCGACGCGGTATGGCAGGGACTGGTCATCATGGCTGTGCTCGCCGCAGCGGCGGTGGCGTGGGCGGCGAGGATGTTCGCCCGTAGCGTGCGGTGAATTCCGCCGGGCGACGGCCCGCAGCCCTCCGGCGGCGGGCCGTCGCACCGTCTTCGCCCCGTGCGCACGGCCGACTGGGCGCCGCCTGTGCGCACGGCCGCACGGCCGTCGTCTTCGCCCCGCGCGCATTGCCGACTGCGCGCCGCGGCTCAGGCTCCGCCAGCTCAGGCCCCGCCGGGCTCAGGCCAGGCGGCGAGCCATCGTCAGGCCGTCCCGGATCGGCAGGATGACCGCCTCCACGCGCTTGTCGGCCACCACCGCGTCGTTGAACGCGACGATCGCCTGGTCGCTGTCGCTCTGCGGATCGAGCACACGGCCCGACCACAACGTGTTGTCCACCAGCAGGACTCCGCCGGGCCGCACCCGTGGCACCAGCTCCTCCCAGTACGTCTGGTAGCCCTCCTTGTCTGCGTCGATGAACACCAGATCCAGATGCGGCTCGGCGGGCAGCTCGCGCAGCCGCTCCGCCGCCGGCCCGATGCGCAGCTCGATCCGGTCGTCGACCCCGGCCCGCTTCCAGTAGCGGCGCGCGACATCCGTGTAGTCCTCCGAGATGTCGAAGCAGATCAGCCGGCCCCCGTCGGCGAGCCCCCGCGCGATCGACAACGAGGACATCCCCGTGAACGTGCCCACCTCCACCGCGCGGCGAACGCCGGTCAGCGTGGTCAGCATCCGCAGGAAGGCCGCCTGCTCGGGCGCCACCTGCATGCCCGCGTCGTCGGGCAACGCGGACCAGGTCTCGGCGATGAGCTCCGCCATGACCTCGTCGGGAGCGGTGCTGTGAGCGAGCAGGTAGTCGTGCAGTTCGGCGGTGAGCGGCAGCGGTGTGTACGTCATACCGACGACCCTAGGCGCTTTCGTCGGTCATCGGGCCCCCTGTGGACAACGACGGTCGTCAGTCCTGCCAGTGCTGGTTTCGGAGTCCCGGCCAGAGCTGGTTTCAGAGCCCCGTCAGACCTGGTTTCAGAGCCCTGTCAGACCAGGTTCATTCCCGTCATAGCTGGGTTCAGAGTCCCGGTCATAGCTGGTTTCAGTCCCGCCAGAGCTGGGTGATGGACACGTCGAAGCCCGACAGCAAGCGACGCAGCAGTGGCAAGGACAGCCCGATCACGTTGCCGGCGTCGCCCTCGATCCGGTCCACGAACGCGCCGCCACGCCCGTCGATGGTGAACGACCCAGCCACGTGCAGCGGCTCCTCGGTCGCCACGTACGCATCGATCTCCGCGTCCGAGATGTCCGCGAAATGCACGACCGTCGTGCCGACCTCCTCGGCCTGCTTGCCGTCCACCAGGTCGGTCAGGTGATGCCCCGTGTACAGGACCCCGGAGCGCCCGCGCATCGCGCGCCAACGCTGCACCGCGTCGTCGGCGTTCCCCGGCTTGCCCAGGATCTGTCCGTCGAACGCGAGCACCGAGTCGCAGCCCAGGACCAGCGTGCCGGGGTCGCTCGGCAGCCGAGCGGCGACCGTACGGGCCTTGAGCCGGGCGAGCGTCAGGCTGAGCGTGTGTGCGTCGTCCGCCTCGACGAGGGATTCGTCGACGCCGCTGACCAAGGTGTCGGCGTCGATGCCAGCGGCCTTGAGCAGGGCGCGGCGGGCAGGACTCGCCGACGCGAGCACCAGACGGTACGAGATGTGGGTCTGCACGCCGCAACGCTACAAGCAGGGCTCGGTCACGTCGTCGACGCCTGACTTCGTGTGGCTACTGGGGCGGCAGGAGGACGAGCAGCGGGACGCGAGTGCCCATCCTCAGGTTGGATGCCGGCCGCCCGAAGGAACGACTGCAGGGCGGTGGCCAGCGATTCGATCTTCTCGTCCTCGATGAAGGCATAGCCGGATTGTGAGATGCAGTCGGCGACTCGCTCTGCCATGCGCTGAAGGGGATCGCCGTTGGTGTCGGTCATCGAGCACTCCTTCGTGGAGCGTCTGTTGGTCTGGACTCTATTTCTGATTTGCTGAGCTGGACGCTCCTCGTTGGTTCCCGGCCTTTGTGCGCGGCGGTATCGACATCAGGGCAGGTCGTGTGGTGTGGCCTGCCGGGTCGTCCCGCCTCCTTGGGCTGGGAACACGGAAGCCCGTCAGGCCGGATCACTCTCGGCTGCGGACCGGGGAGTGACGATCGAAACCTAACCCAACCTTATGCATATGGCAACCCCTGGACGCAGAAGGAGGTGTCCTTGTGCTTGCGGGTGGTGTCGCTGCGTGGTCCACTGTGCGTGCGGACCAGGGAGAACAGGCGTGGCGAAGTCCAAGACGCAGCAAATCATCGATGACATCAGCACACAGATCGAAACCGGACGTCTCAAGGCTGGCGACCGGTTGCCGAGCACTGCCGAGCTCCGTACGCAGTACGGGGTGTCCATCACGGTGGTCCGGAACGCGGTGCAGTGGCTCAAGGCGAAGGGCCTCGTTGAAGGCCTGTCGGGGGTCGGCGTGTTCGTGACAGAGCCGGGAAACCGTTCGAACGACTGAACTCGGGCGCAGAGGGTCGTGCGGCAGCCGGGCAAGAGCCCAAACCCGTAGATCGCTAGTCGTCGTCAGCGTCCGTCCGCGACGTCGGTTAGGAGTCGCGGATGAGCTTGCTTGTCTACTGTCCGCTCGGCGGGCCACTGTTGCAGGACGTCGCAGGGTTCGAATGTCCGTGCATCCCGAACCGAGGTTCGTTTACGGAATGAGTCGTTGATGATCGGTAGCCCGCTATCGGCGAGCGGCGCGGCGGTCAGGCGTAACGGATAGAAGATGTCGAAGAGGATCATCAGGGAAACGGGTTACCTCTCCATCGACCGATGCTCATCTGATCCGCGGCGGCGCCGTAGCGAGAAGAAAGCAATGGTCCCGATCAGAAGCGCGAGCACGGTGGTGCTCACAAATAGCAGCGACGACTTGCCTGGCGCTGACGAATTTGGCACGGCATGGTTGTCGGCGCGAGATGTGTTTTCGATCGACGGTGGTGGCCCGCTTGACTGGTCCGGTGGCACTGATGAGTTTGCCGAGAGCGCCGCCACGACGTTGATGACCCCATGGCCATATTCCGGGTCAACCCCGGAATCTCCCTCATCAATGGCCGTCGATTCCATGCGGGCCACAACCTCATGCGCGGTGAGCCGCGGAAACCTGCTTCGAATCAGTGCGGCGACTCCGGAGACAATCGCGGCAGCGTCGGAAGTTCCTGTGCCGGTCCCATATTGATTGTTGGGTCGCGTAGTCAGGATGTCGGTCCCGGGCGCCATTAAATCAAGAGCGGGCCCTGTGACGGAGACCGAGGCTCGTTCGCCGGTGCGCGCGACAGCACCCACTGCCACAACGCTGGGAACAAAAGCGGGAGCAGTTACGCCGCTGGCCTCCGGCCGGTTTCCTGCGGAGGCGATAACTACTACGTTCGCTCGTGCTGCGGTCTCAAGCGCATTCAACGTGGCGGCCGAGATTCCGCCCCCAATGGAGATGTTGATCACGTCGGCACCATGGTTAACCGACCAAAGTATTGCGGGAGCCAGGTCACGTTTGAAGGAGCCGGTCGAAGCGACCCTTACCGGGAGAATCTTGGCGTCAGGCGCAATCCCTAACGCCCCGGATCCGTCTTTGCCGTGTGCCGCAATGATGCCGGCCATGCCGGTGCCATGACCGTCCACATCGGCCTGGCCATCGCCGCCCGGGCTGACGAAGTCCTTTCCGTGAAGAATGCTGCCAGACAGGTCTGTGTGGTCGGCGACGCCGGAATCTATTACCGCGACCGTGACGCCGAGTCCGGTACTGATTCGATGCGCATCTGAAATCCGGAGAAAGTCGAGGTGCCATTGATGGTTGCGAACTGAATCAGCCCTTGCGGGGGTTGTGAGTGTGGCTGATCCAACGATTGTTAGCAGCACTGCGGCGACTGCAGTCAGTCGCCGACTCATGCGCTGATGCCGATGGCTGGGCCGGGATCGATTGGCCCGGGATCGATTGGCGGAAGCAAAATTGGGTCGACGCCGTGGACTATTTCCCATGGATTGTCTGGGTCCCAGCGACTGTGGTTCGGGTCAGCTCTGCTCGCGCTGCGATTGCCTCTGCCTTGCCAGGTCATATCGCCGCCCTCGGTAATCATCCACGGCCGAGATGCTGCGGCGCGGGTGGCGCGGTTCGACAGGCTTGAAGATGTCGACTTCGAATCGATGACGCCTCCCACGGGATTGGCTTGACGCGACACGGTTCCTATATGCCCCTGGCTGTTCCTGGCGACCGGTGTCTGTCCGATGGGGCCTCCACCTGGGGTCGATCCAATAACCCTCTCAGAAAATACTGTCGGGACTCGCTCACTCGGGGCGCCGTGTACCGGCCTAAGTGGACGGCCGGCCGCCGCGTCATCACGCGGCGCAAATTCGCTTGGGGTGCTTCGTGCAAGAGGTGGGGTAATCATCGGCCGAATGACGTCGGCGTCTCTGATAGGTGCAGAAGCGGTCGAGCCGGGAGCTGCCGTTTCGGCACCAGCGAGCAGTAGCTTCGAATTGTTTGGTGCCGAAAACGGCGGAGTGATTACTTGAGCCATCGATAACGTCGAGCCAGCCGGGCGATCACGTTGAATGCTCTCGAGGGGGATGGGCGAGCGGGTAGCCGTGGTCACCGGATGTGAGATGTTAGTATCCGGTGCAGTCGAAGGCAATGTTGGCGCTGGGATCGATGGCGGCCTCGAAGAGGCTGATTCGCTCACAGAGAAGCGATTGCCGCTCCACTCATCGAACGAATTTGTTGGTTCGTACAGCGCGGGCTTCTGCAGTTGTGATTGTGCGCTGATCACTGTGTCGCTGAGGTCGTACATGATGCTGCGCGCCTGGTTGTTCAGTTCTTCCTGGCGGTCGATGGGGATCGGCGGCGCTGTCGGCACTGGAGACGCCTGGGGACGCGGCGTGGGCACAGGGCTTGAGGACTGGTGGGATGCCGCGGTCGCCGCATCTCGCTCTGCCTGCCACTTGGCGAGGCTTGCCTGGTTCGCCACGTACTCCTTGTACAGGGGCTCCAGTTTCGTGCGGGCAACGTTGAGCGTCAGCGTTACCGTCGAGAAGGTCGTGTAGTTGGTCGACGCAGCGGCCTGCGTCTCGGTGAGGTCATGGATGAGACCGTCCAGGCGCGCGAGGTACGCGGCGGATGCCGGGCTCCTCTCCGGTGGCCACGCCTCGGCGAGGTTGTCCCGGTACGTCCTGACCGCGGCCAGATGGGTCAGGGTGAGTTCCGAGGTTCGCCGCCAGCCTTGAACGACCTCGTAGTGCGGCTCCGTGTTCTGGTCGGCGATGGCCTCCCACATCGACCTGACATCGTGTGCGACCCAGTCCGTTCCGCCGTGGCCGCCGCCGTCAGCCCTCAACATCGGCCGGGACCGTTTCGTCGTCGGTCAACCGACCCGGGTCCGTTGCGGAGAACGCCGCGTCCACGTCGTCGACCCGGGCGTGGGAGAACGCGTCCGAGCCGCGATACTCCTGGCTGATCGACCTCGCCACCTCCGCGAACTGGCCGGTGCCGTCACGGAAGTTGAACGTGTTGGAGAACGTCGCAACCTGCACGTCGTGGTGGTCTCGGAGGAACGCCTGGAGTTCGGGGAAGTTCGGCGCGTCCGGTAGTGGCGTGAGCATCGAGGCGGTGACGAGGTCCAGATGGGGGCCGTATCCGGTTTCGACCTCTCTGGCCAGCCCGGCGGCGAAGTCCTCCATGGCCTGGATGTCGGCCTCGATGGCGCCGTAGTCGGACAGCCAAACCGGCGATCTGTCCGCGTCGGAAGTCACGAAGTAGCCCTCCCCCGAAAGTACGAGAACCCCTCGGAAGAGTAGTCGGTCAAACACGGACGCGGGAGATCGATGATTCTCTGTGGACGGTCGTCCACAACAGAGGCCAGGGCACCCGCCCGGATCCACGCTATCGGGGCAAAGCGGATTCTCTCCACGAACCGGATCTACCCGACGGTCGGGCACTGCGGATCCATGCGCTCGTCCCGATCCGCGACGTTTGCCCGGCGGGGGCCGCCGACCGGCTGACCAGGGCGGTGACGAGCGCCGCGATCTCCTCGGCGGTCGGTTCGCCCCGGGTCACGCGGAACACGGTTTCGGAGTCCATCGACGCAGCTTACGACGCCGGTAGGGGCGTACGGTGACACGCGTCCCACAGACTGCTGATCAATTAGCTGCGGCTCGACAGGCCAGGGTATTTTCTGCGTGATGTCTTCTTCTCCCCCGCTCATTGTCGCTGACCGTTACCGGCTCGTTGCGCCGCTCGGTCAGGGCGGGATGGGCCGTGTCTGGCGTGCCACCGACGTCGTGCTGCACCGTGACGTGGCCATCAAGGAGCTCGTGCCGCCGCCCGGCCTGACGATCGGCGAGCGGCAGGAGATGCGGGAGCGGTCGCTGCGCGAGGCCCGGGCGATCGCGCGGCTCAACAACGTCAATGTGGTCCGCGTCTTCGACGTTCTGCGTACGGATGCCGATCCGTGGATCGTCATGGAGTACGTGCCCTCGCGTTCCCTGCAGGACATCCTCGCCAGCGACGGGCCGTTCACGTCGGTGCGCGCGGCTGAGATCGGTCTCGGCATGCTGAACGCGCTGCGCGCGGCGCACCGGGCCGGGGTGGTGCACCGCGACGTGAAGCCGGGCAACGTTCTGCTCGGCGAGGACGGCCGTGTCGTGCTTACGGACTTCGGTCTCGCCACGGTTCCCGGCGACCCGAACGTCACCCGGACCGGCCTGGTGCTCGGCTCACCCGCGTACATCGCTCCGGAGCGGGCCCGGGACGGCACGGCCGGCCCGTCCGCGGACCTGTGGTCGCTCGGCGCGACGCTGTACGCCGCGGTCGAGGGGCAGTCGCCGTTCGCCCGGCCGTCGGCGATCGCCACGCTCGCGGCGCTGGCCACGGAGAACCCGCCGCCTGCCCGCAATGCCGGGCCGCTCAAGGCGGTGCTCAACGGCCTGCTGCGTAAGGATCCGGCCCATCGGATCAACGCCGACGAGGCGGAGCGGCTGCTGCTGCGCGCCACGGGCCGCCGGGCGAAGCTGACGTTCCCGATGAGCCCGACGATGCGACGCCCGGGTGCCGGGCGTGACCGTTCGGCGCTGCCGTTCCAGCCCCCGGTCGTACCCGGAGGTGGTTTCACCGCAACCGGCTCGGCGCCGGTCGTGCCGGGCCCGCGCCCGCCGGTTTCCCCGGCGCGGCCGCCGGTGTCACAGGGCCGTCCGCCGGTTGCTCCCACACGGCCCCCGGCTGGTCCTCCGGTGTCGCCGGGCCACCCGCCGATTGCCCCCGCCGCGGACGCGCGTCCCGTCTTCACGCCGGGCAAGGCGACGGTGGGCCGTCGACCCGTTCCGGAAACGCCGACCCGCGTCGACCGGTCCAGAACCGACGTGCCCGCGCGGGGTGAGCGGCCCGGGGCTGATGCGCACACCCGCGTTGACCGCCTGGCCGAACCACCCCGACTCGACGCGACGCGGGTGGACACGCCGCCGGTGCGCGACGCCCGGCGTCCGGGCCGGGCACCGGCAGGATTTGCTACGCCGCCACCTCCGCCGCACGGCATCGCGGCGCCCGCGTCGACTCCCGGTGCGGGCGAGACGCTGCGCGGGTCCCGGGCGGACGAGGCTCTGACAGCTGACGAGGTTGCGGCACACCGTCGCCGTCCCGCGGCCCGTATCGAGATGCCCGCCCCGCCGAGGCCGGGCGGCGGGACCGACAGCGCACCACCGACGCAGCGATCCGAGCGTGACAAGGACTCGCGGGGCACGTCCGCTGCGACATCGGAACGGAAGGTTCCCGCTACCGCGCCGTCGCAGCCCAACGCGCAACCCGCGGCTGCCGCGCCGGGCCAGACCGTCGACCACAGCCCGTCCGGCGGCCCGAGTGTGGCCGACGGCGATTCCACCAGCCCGGGTTCGGTTGACGGCGATTCCGCCGGTTCGGGTCCAGCTGACGGAAACTCCGCCGACGCGGCTTCGGCGGCGACCGCCGCCGATGCGGCTACCGGGACACGGATCCGGCCCGACGTCACTGACGCCGGTCGCGGGGAACAGAGCGGCGCCGCCGCACCCGATGCCCCATCGACGCCCTCCGGCGCGGCCACTGCGAAGAGTGCAGGGGCGGCCCGCGCCACGAAGGCCGGTGCGACAGAGGACCCGCAGCCTGGTGCCGACGCGGCTCCGAAGGCTTCCGACACGGTCGGAGCAGAGGCTGCGAAGGCGGCCAAGGCGGGGGCTCAGACCAGCGCGGCTTCCGCCCCCCACTCCGAAACGCAGGCACCGGAGGACCGGTCGGCCGAGGCCGAGGCGACCGAGGCCCAGGCGACCGAGGCCCAGGCGACCGAGAAGCAGCCGGCGGAGGCCGGGCAGGCCGCGGATCAGGCAGCAAAGCCCAAGGTCGGCGTCAAGCCCACGGTGGGTGCCCGCGCGGGTGCCGGTTCGAGCAGCAAGGCGTCGCGCAGGAAGGCCCGAGGCCGAAAGGCCGGTAAGGCGGCGGAGACGACGGCCGCCGACCGAACGGCGGTCGGCAAGGCTTCCGGTGACGACGCAGACGGATCGGCCGCCGCGCCCACGGCAGCCGCCGCCGAAGCGGTCACGAAGGACGATGCCGCCACGGCCGGCGATGCCGCGACGACCGATGACGCCGCAACCAAGGACGATGCCGCCACGATCGGCGATGCCGCGACGACCGATGATGCCGCAACCAAGGACGGCGCGGCCAGAAAGGCCGGGACACCGGCCGGCGAGGTCTCAGCAGCATCCAGCGAGGCAGACGTTCCGTCCGCCGAGGAAACATCTGCGGCCGGGACCCGGACCGGCGAGCCAGACGGTACGGCCGCCCAGCAGCTTGCTGCGGACGCGACCACGAAGGTGCCGACCGTGGAGGCGTCTCGGTCGGGCGTGCCGCTGGCCCGTACGGCGATGGATCAGATCGGCAGCGCGGGGCGCACGGGCATCGGCCGGCGCGGGGCGCATCTGTCCGGCGACGAGACGACCGTGGTGCCCCCGATCGGTGGTGCCCAGCAGCCGTTCCAGAGCGGGCCGCTGAGCACGGGATCGTCGGGCCGGCCCGCGTGGCAGCCCATGCCGACCCGGGCTCCGTCGGCCGGTGCGAGGGGCCTCACGGTGTTGGGGACGACCCTGACCCGTCGGCAGACCGCGATCGGTGGGGCGATCCTGCTGGCGTTGCTGCTGGTCGTGGCGCTGATCGTGCATACGGTTGTCGGCGGCGACGACGCGAAGGCCAAGGACCCCGGGCGCAAGGCCGCCATCTCGTCGGCCGGCCCCGCCGCTTCCGCGCCGGCGCAGCCCGCACCGGCCCCCAGCCAGCAGACCCCGTCGCAGACCCCGTCCACGACGCCGCCGACCAGTTCCACCCCATCGGCGGTCTCGGGGGTGCCCGACGGCTGGTACCTCTACCGGGATTCGGACTTCTCCCTCCCACTGCCGAACGGCGCGCAGGTCAAGCATCCCGGCAACGAGCTCCAGGTGCGGTGGAACAACCGTCTCCTGCTCATCGACGTGATCGATCAGCCGTCGCCGGATCCGGTCGCTGACTCGGAGGCGCAGGAGGGTATGCGCCGCGGCTACCAGAAGGTCCGGCTGGATCCGGTGAAGTACTTCCTCAAGGCCGCGGACTGGGAGTACTTCTACACCACCAACAGGAACAACCGGCAGCACGTGCTGAAGCGGACGTTCCTCACCAGCCCGGATCAGGGGTTCAGCGTCGGGATCTACGCGGTGCCGGAGGACTGGGGTTCGGCGAGCCAGGAGATGCAGATCATGCTCAACGGGTTCAAGCCGGCGTCCTGAGCTGCCCGGCGTGGAGCGCTGATCGACTACGCTGCCGGGCTGTGTCGACCGACGGACTGACGGACCTGTGGGACAAGCTGTTCAGCGCCCAACCCGACCCGCCCGCGCTGCTGGTGCTGGTCACCGCGCTGCTCGCGTTCGTGGCGGTGGCGTTCCGGCCGCTGTGGCGGATCGCGCGCAACGCGGTCACCATCGCGCATGAAGGCGGCCATGCGCTCGCCGCACTCCTGACGGGGCGCCGTCTGCGCGGCATCCGTCTGGAGTTCGACACGTCGGGCCTCACGCTGTCGGCGGGGCGCCCGACCGGCCCCGGCATGATCCTGACGCTGCTGGCGGGCTACATCGCTCCGTCGCTGGTCGGGCTGCTCGGCGCGTGGCTGCTGGGCGGTAACCGGATCACCCTGCTGCTGTGGCTGGCGGTCGCGCTGCTGCTGCTCATGCTCATCAACATCCGCAACGTCTTCGGCGTGGTGTCCGTGGTGGGCACGGGCGCGATCGTGTTCCTGGTGTCCTGGTACGCGACGCCGCAGGTGCAGGCCGCGTTCGCGTACACCGGTGTGTGGTTCCTGCTGATCGGTGGGGTGCGCCCGGTCGGCGAGCTGCAGAAGCTGCGCCGCCGGGGCCGGATGCCGGAGTCCGATGCGGACCAGCTCGCCCACCTGACCCACCTGCCGGCGTTGTTCTGGGTGGGCACGTTCTGGCTGGTCAACCTGGCGGTGCTGGTGGTGGGGGCGGTCCTGCTGGCGGGCCAGTGGCTGCCGCAGCTCGGCACCAGCCCTACAGCGGGATGTTGCCGTGCTTCTTCGGCGGCAGCGTCTCCCGCTTGCTGCGCAGCATGCGCAGTGCCCGGGTGACCTGCGCCCGGGTCTGTGACGGGGCGATGACGGCGTCCACATAACCGCGTTCGGCCGCGATGTACGGGTTCGCGAGCGTGTCCTCGTACTCCTCGATGAGCTGGGCCCGGGTGGCCGCCGGGTCGTCCGCCGCGGCCAGCTCCGCGCGGTACAGGATGTTCACCGCGCCCTGCGCGCCCATGACCGCGATCTGCGCGGTGGGCCACGCGAAGTTCATGTCCGCGCCGAGGTGCTTGGACCCCATGACGTCGTACGCACCGCCGTACGCCTTGCGGGTGATCACCGTGACCTTGCCGACCGTGGCCTCCGCGTACGCATAGATCAGCTTGGCCCCGCGCCGGATGATGCCCTCCCATTCCTGGCCGGTGCCGGGCAGGAAGCCGGGCACGTCCACGAACGTGAGTACCGGGATGTTGAAGGCGTCGCAGGTCCGCACGAACCGGGCGGCCTTCTCGGAGGCCGCGATGTCCAGCGTGCCCGCGAAGTGCATGGGCTGGTTCGCGACCACGCCGACCGGGCGGCCCTCGACGCGGCCGAAGCCGACCACGATGTTCTGCGCGAACAGCGGCTGCACTTCGAGGAAGTCGTCGACGACCGCCTCGATGACCTTGTGGATGTCGTAGGGCTGGTTGGCCGAGTCGGGGATCAGGGTGTCCAGGGCAAGATCAGCTTCGTTGGGCGCGAGGTCCGCGGGCATCTCGAAGGTGGTCGGCTCGTCCAGGTTGTTGCTGGGCAGGTACGACAGGAGCGCGCGCACGTAGTCGATCGCGTCCTCCTCGTCGGCGGCCAGGTAGTGCGCGTTGCCGCTGCGGGAGTTGTGGGTGCGGGCGCCACCCAGCTCCTCCATGCCCACGTCCTCGCCGGTGACCGTACGGATGACGTCCGGTCCGGTGATGAACATGTGCGAGGTCTGGTCGACCATCACGGTGAAGTCGGTGATCGCGGGGGAGTACACCGCGCCGCCCGCGCACGGGCCCATGATCAGGGAGATCTGCGGGATGACGCCGCTGGCCCGCACGTTGCGGAAGAAGATGTCCGCGTACAGGCCGAGGGCGACGACACCCTCCTGGATGCGGGCGCCGCCGGAGTCGTTGATGCCGACGATCGGGCAGCCGATCTTCATGGCGAGGTCGAGCACCTTGACGATCTTCTCGCCGAAGACCTCGCCGAGCGACCCGCCGAACACCGTGAAGTCCTGCGAGAACACGCACACCTGACGGCCGTCGACCGTGCCGTAGCCGGTGACCACGCCGTCGCCGTACGGGCGGTTCTGCTCCAGGCCGAAGTTGGTGGAGCGGTGCCGGGCAAGCTCGTCGAGCTCCACGAACGAGCCCTCGTCGAGCAGCATGGCGATCCGCTCGCGGGCGGTCTTCTTGCCGCGGGCGTGCTGCTTCTCCACGGCGCGCGCCGAACCGGCGTGAACCGCCTCCTCGACCCGGTGCTCCAAGTCGGCGAGTTTTCCCGCAGTCGTGTGGATGTCGGAGCTGGTCGCGTCCTGCTGGGTGGTCACGGGTACCGTCCTCGCCCTCTGCGCCACGCCGTCGTCGCCGTGGGTTGCCGCTCGTTCGTGATCGTAGTCAGCCACGGGCGGGGCGTCGCTACGGGTGCGTTTCGCACTCAATACCCCATTCGTTACAACCCCCGTGACGAACTGGATGACCGTTACCGGCATCGCCCTGATCGGCGTGGGGGTAATCCTGCTGGTCGCGTTCCGTGCCGTCCTCTTCGGCGGCCGCGCGCGGCGGCGGGCCTCCCGGCAGGTCACGGCGTCCCGGCGGGCAGAACTGCCCGCCGCGCCGGAGGACGGCCCGTGGGCCGCGGAACTGCCCGCTGCCTCGCCCGACGGTCCCTGGGCCGCAGATCAGCCCGCAGCCGCCTCCGACGGGTCGTGGGCTGACGATCTGCCCGCGCCGTCGGCCGACGGCCCCTGGGCCTCGGATCCGCCCTCCGGCGGTTCCCGGGCGGCGGATGAACCCGAGGTGTGGGGCACTCCGGGCGGACGTCGCGGCCGCGCAGTTCGTGGCGCGAAAGGCTCCGGCCGGCCCCGGGACGCGGAACCCCCCGTTCCGGCAACCGGAAGGTCGGTAGCGGCATCCGCGGACGCGGACAGTTCCCGGCGACACTTCACGGCTCCGCGCCGTACCGCCAGGGGCCGGTCCGCGCCCGGCGGCTTCGCGGACGGCCCGGACCGGACCGGCGCCGACGGCCCGGCGCGGTCCGGGCGCAACGCCGGGCGCGCACAGGGCGAACGCCGGACCGTCTGGCTTGATCCGGATCCCGAGGCAGGGGATGTGATGCCGCCCGTGCCGGTCGTCGCGGGCGCTGCCGACATCGCCCCCGGCTCCGCGCCGGTCGTGGCGGGCCCGGGATCCGACGACCACACCGCCGAGCCCGCATCCCGGCGCCCGCGGCGGCGGCGCGGCAGCAGCACCGCGCCGGTGCGCCGTCGCCGTCGTCGGGGCGAGGAGGACGAGGACTCGCCGTTCGTGCTGGCATCCCTCGGCCTGGCCGACGACGACCCCGACGGGCGGGACGGCCTCGACGACCTGCCCACCGCCGGCCGCCCCGGCGGGGACCCAGATGCGTACGGGTCGACAGATGACCCGGAACGGGACGGGCCGGCGGAGTCCGGCGGACTCCCGGCGACGCTGCTCGACGGCCCCGACGACGAGCGCGGCGACTTCCGGAGCCCGGACTCCGCCGCGCAGCCGCTCTCGTCGTACCGCGTGTCCGCGCCGGCACCCCGTGGCTGGCCCGCGGAACGCGCCGACAGCCGCTACGGCGACCGGGTGGACGGCTGGGTGCGCCCGCAGTACCGGGAGTTGCCCGAGGCCGAAACCGCGGGCGCCTACTGGACCCCCGCCCCGGACGGCCCGTACGTGGAGCCGTCCGCCAGCGGGTACGGGTGGCCTGTCCAGGTGGAGAGGCTGCCCGCCGCGCCGCCGTACGAGCCGGTCGCCGGGTTCGACCTGCCGCCGGTGTCCGATCTGACCACCGTGGTGCCCAACTGGCCGACGATCGGCCGCGCCACGCCCAGCCAACCCCGGTACGCCCCCGCGCGCGACAGTGGCGCCGGAATCCTGTGGGGCTCCGCGCGCGACGACACGGTCTGGGGCGACTCCACCTTGGACGAGGCTCCCGAGGTGCCCGCGTGGCCCGCCACCGGCTCGGCCCGCGGTCAGGTGCCGGGACCCGCGGCGCGTTCCGGGCCGACGCCAGACCCGGTGCCGTTCCCGGACTCCGGCCCGATGGCGAGGTCCGGCCCCATGGCGACGTCCGGCCCGATGGCGAGGGCGGGGCAGTTTGAAGGCTCGGGGCCGCAGGCTAGGCCCGACCTCCTGGGGAGTTCCGAGCCGCTCTCGGGTTCTGGGCGGCTCGCGCGGTCCGGGCCGCTGTCGGGGTCGGCGTCCGTGCCGGGGGCGATGTTGCCGCCGTCGGGGGCCTGGCCGCAGGCCGACTCCGGGCGGCCGCGTGAGTTCGGCCCCTCGTCCGGTGTGGCCCCGGCGCCGATGCAGGGACTCGGCCCGGTACGGGGCTTCGGGCGGCCCTCGGGAATCGGCCGTCCCGCCGGCCTCGGGCGGCAGCCGGCCTACGGCTCGGCGCCGGGGTTCGGGTCGCGGCCGGAGGCCGTACCGCTGCCCGCGGACGAGCGTGACCCTCGCGTCCGGCCACGTCCCCGGCCGCGGCCCCGTCCGGGCGGCGCAGAGGTGCGCAGCACGGTCTACGTCAGCCGCCACGCCGCCGACCCGGGCTGAGCCGCACCGGGGTGTTTCGAGGGCGGGGGATCCGGAGTGCGCCCCCACGGCCAGTGCCCCGGGCCTCCCGGTGACGATCGCGGGCTAGGGTGGGCGAATGCCGGCCTCCCCGTACGCGGATCTGGAGCGTCCCCCGCTGGTCGCGCGCTCCCTGGAGCGTGGCCTGCTCACCCCCGGCGGTTTCTGGCGGCGCCTCGATCTGCGTGACGAGACCGATTCGACGAACGCCGATGTCGCCGCCGCGGCCCGCGCGGGTGAGCCGGAAGGCCTGATCGTCGTGGCCGAGCAGCAGCTCGCGGGGCGGGGCCGGCGGGGCCGGGATTGGGTGTCGCCGCCTCGCGCGGGCCTGACGGTCAGCGTGCTGCTGCGTCCGGGCGCGTCGGTGCCGGCGCGCGGCTGGTCGCCGGTCCCGCCCCGGGCGTACGGCTGGCTGACGCTGCTCGCGGCGGAGGCCCTGCGCGCCACGGTCGAGAAGCTGGCCGGCCTGGACGCGGTCGTGAAGTGGCCCAACGACCTGCTGGTGCGCACGTCGGCCGGGGAGGCGAAGTGCGCGGGCATCCTGGCCGAGATCGTGGACGACGCGGTGGTGCTCGGCATCGGCCTCAACGTCACGACCCGCCCGGGCGAGCTGCCGGACACGCCGACCGGCCTGCCGGCCACGTCGTTGCAGGCGGCCGGCGCGGAGATGACCGACCGGGATCCGCTGCTGCGGTCGCTGCTGCGCGGCCTGGCCCAGTGGTACGAGGGCTGGCGCGACACCGACGGCGACGCGGAGATGTGCGGGCTGCTGGCCGCGTACCGAAATGGGTGCGCGACCGTCGGGCGGCCGGTCCGGGTGCTGTTGCCGGCCGGTGACGAGATCGCCGGGCAGGTGGTCACGGTGGACCCGGACGGTCAGCTGGTGATCCGGACGGCTGACGCCGAGCGGCGTGTCTCCGCGGGCGACGTGGTGCACGTACGCTGACCCGCGTGCGTTTCCCGGACGATGTGCTCACCGATGACGAGGACGTGGTCCTCCATCTGCGCCCGCACGCCCGGGCGGCGGTGCTGCCCGGCCTGGTGCTGCTGGTTGCGCTCGCCGCGCTGATCGTCGCATGGGTGATGCTGCCGACGAACTCCGGCGGCCGGATCGGCGTCTGGGTGGTCGCGGTGGTCTGTGTGGTGGCCGCGGTGCGCCGCGGTGTGTGGCCGCTGCTGGTGTGGCGCTGCACCCACTACGTCATCACGGACGAGCGCGTGCTGCTGCAGGACGGCGTGCTGGCCCGGGAGCGGCGTGACCTGCCGCTGGCCCGGATCAACGACCACACGATGTCCGAGTCGCTGTTCGACCGGATGCTCGGCTGCGGCACGCTGACGATCGACTCGATCGGTGACCAGGTCGCGGTGCTGGAGTCCGTGCCGCACGTGCACGAGGTCCAGACCGTCCTGTACGAGCTGATCGAGCAGGACCGCCTGCGTCCGGGCGACGAAGACCTCGCCGACGACGAGCCGGCCGACGACGAGGACGTGCCGGCCCGGCGCTGATCAGCTGCCGGAGCGCGCCGGGCGTTCGGTGTTCAGCTCGGCGGCCAGCTCGATCTCGCGTTCGAGCTCGGCGAGTTGCGCGGCGCTGCCGGGCTCGTGCTCGGCGCTGAGCTCGGCGAGGCCCGCGGCCGGGTCCAGCTCGGTGATGGCGTCCTCGTGGCCGTCGACCGGCGGCTTGAGGAACACGAACGTCCGGTATGCCCAGAACCGGAAGACCGTGGCGATCGCGGTCGCGAACAGCGTGATGCCCATGATCAGCATCTTGTGGTCGTCTTCGTTGAGACCCGCGCCGTACTTGGCGACGGCGACCGCGCCCGACTGGATCAGCATGCCGACGAGGTTGAAGCCGAAGAACAGGGCGTACTCGCGGCGCAGCGCGCTGCGCGTGTGGTTGCGGTAGGTCCAGTAGCGGTTCGCCAGGTACGCCAGCGTCGTCGTGATGACCGTGGCGACCACGGTGGCCTTCACCGCGCCGATCGGCATGGCCACATAGGTGATGACCATGTAGAGGGCGGTGTTCGCGGCGCCGATGACGCCGAACGCGAGCGCCTCGGGGACGACACGGCGTAGCCGTTCCGTCAGCGAGTGTGCTGAGGGCATTGGACAACCTTACGGGAGGACGGACGGGTACCGCGGAGGGCTGAGGGTGGTGACGGCGGCGTCACAGGCGGGGAACAGGGGCTAGGCCGGGGTCCGCGGTCCCCGGTCCGGGTGAAACGAGTTCCGTGGCGACGGCGGCGCGGAACACGAATCGGCGATACGACCAGAAGCGGAACAGGGTACCCAGAACGCCGCCGACGAGCAGCCCCGAGACGTTGTCTGCGAGCGGGCTCTGCAGCGCGGGCCAGAACCGGCCGAGCCCGTAGTGGCTGATGGCCAGGCAGGCGAGGCCGATGCCCAGACCGGCGGCGTTGAGGAGGAAGAACGTGGCGTACTGCCGTGCCATGTTGTGGTGCTCGCGGTGCCGCCACGTCCAGAAGCGGTTGCCGGCGAACGCGACCGTGGTCGCGACGACGGTCGAGCCGGTCTTGGCGAGCAGGGTCTCGACGTCCAGTTGCAGCAGAACGTTGAAGATGGCCAGGTCGACCGTGAACGCGATGACGCCGACGACGCCGAACTTGCCGACCTCGCGCACCAGGGCAGCCAGCCCGGCGCGCAGGCCGGCGGTCTGCGGCGGCGAGGTCTCTGGCACGCCCCGAGCGTACCGGCGCTGGTCACCCGCTGCCGGGTCCGTGAGGCTACCGTGAGCGACTCTTAACCCGTCGGCTCTGCATGGTGACGCTGACGGTACGGACGGTAGCGAGTGACGTCCAGATCGGCGATTTCCGCGAGCCGTCCCCGGCAGCTTGCGCACCAGCTCAGGTGCGCGCGCATCCGGGCGGTGTCCCGGGTGGCGAGCCGGCCGCGGACGTGCCCGCCGAGCCGGTCGCCGGTCCACCGGCATTCGGGCTGCTCGGCGGTGGCCACGTGCTGCTGCAGGTAGCGCTGGCGCAACCCCTCGCGGGCGCGGTGGGCGAGCACGGCGACCGCGTTCGGGGTCAGTCCCAGCAGCGGGGCGACCTCGGCGGGGCTGGCCCCTTCCACCTCGGTGTGCCACAGCACGTCGCGCCACCGGGCGGGGAGCTGGCTGAACGCGCGGGCGGCGAACGTACGTTCCAGCCGGTCGAGCGCCGGGTCGAGGAACGGTTCGCCCGGGTCGTAGCGGGTGAGGTCGTCCGTGAACTCCAGCCGCCGGTCGCGGCGGGCCCGGTGGTAGCAGACGTGACGCAGCGTGGTGTGCAGGTACGCCCGGAACGCCACGAGCGGGCCGCGCCCCGCCCGCAGCGCGGCGAACACGTTGGTGAACGTCTCGGCGACCAGGTCGTCCGCGTCTGCGGGGTTCGGGGCCAGGCTGTGAGCGAGCTGCCGGGTAGCCGCGGAGTGCCGCTGGTAGAGGGTGCCGTACGCGGCCGCGTCGCCGGCGCGTACGGCGGCGAGTAGGTCGGTGTCCGTATCGCTGCCCGGGATCGCCATTCCTGCCTCCTGACGGCGATGGGGAGGAAAGCCCGATTACGTGCAAGTTTAGGGCGCTTGGTCGGCTTTGTGAAAGTCGAGGCAGGAAGCAGGTCTGGCGGGCTCCGTGCGCACACGTGCGCTGACATCCGAAAGATCAATCGTGAACGCGCACAAACACCGAGGATTGTGCGGTTGTCCACAGGGTGAACCGATGAACTGAACGGTCGATCGGCTTACGCTCAGGTGACTCCCGTGACATACGAGGCCGTCCGCGGCCTGGCTCGTCGCAGGTCAGTGCCGACCGAAGGAGATCCACGAATGTCATTGCCCGCTGTCACCGCCCCCACCCGCCACCAACGCCTGCTCGACTGGATCGACGAGGTCGCCGCACTCACCACCCCGGACGCCATCGTCTGGTGCGACGGCTCCGAGCAGGAATGGACGCGCCTCACCGACGAGCTGGTCGAGGCCGGCTCACTCGTCCGCCTCAACGCGGAGAAGAAGCCGAACTCCTTCTGGGCCCGTACCGATCCCGGTGACGTCGCCCGCGTGGAGGAGCGCACCTACATCTGCTCCGTCGACCCGGCCGACGCCGGTCCGACGAACAACTGGATGGCGCCTTCCGAGATGAAGGCGACCATGACCGAGCTGTACCGCGGCTGCATGCGCGGCCGCACGATGTACGTCGTCCCGTTCTGCATGGGTCCGCTCGACGCGCCCAGCCCGATGTTCGGCGTCGAGCTGACCGACAGCCCGTACGTGGTGGCGTCGATGAAGATCATGACCCGGATGGGCACCAAGGTGCTCGAGGCCATGGGCGACGACGCGCCGTTCGTGCCCGCCCTGCACTCCGTCGGCGCGCCGCTGGAGCCGGGTCAGCAGGACGTCCCGTGGCCCTGCAGCGAGACCAAGTACATCTCGCACTTCCCGGAGACCCGCGAGATCTGGTCGTTCGGCTCCGGCTACGGCGGCAACTCGCTGCTCGGCAAGAAGTGCTTCGCGCTGCGAATCGCCAGCGTCGCCGCCCGCGACGAGGGCTGGCTGGCCGAGCACATGCTGATCATGAAGCTGACTTCGCCCCTGGGCGAGGTCCGCTACATCGCCGCCGCGTTCCCGTCGGCCTGCGGCAAGACCAACCTGGCGATGCTGGAGCCCACGATCCCCGGCTGGAAGGTCGAGACGATCGGCGACGACATCGCCTGGATGCGTTTCGGCGAGGACGGCCGGCTGTGGGCCACCAACCCGGAGTACGGCCTGTTCGGCGTCGCGCCCGGCACGGACTACAAGACCAACCCGAACGCGATGCGTACGCTGGCCAAGGGCAACTCGCTGTTCACCAACGTGGCGCTCACCGACGACGGCGACATCTGGTGGGAGGGCATGGGCGAGCCGCCCGCGCACCTCACCGACTGGCACGGCAACGACTGGACGCCGGACTCCGAGGCCGTGTCCAGCCACCCGAACAGCCGGTTCTGCACGCCGATCACGCAGTGCCCGATCCTGGCGCCGGAGTACGACGACCCGCGCGGTGTGCCGATCGACGCCATCCTGTTCGGCGGGCGGCGCAAGACCACCATCCCGCTGGTCACCGAGGCCCGCGACTGGTCGCACGGGGTCTACCTCGGCGCCACCCTGTCGTCGGAGACCACGGCCGCCGCGGTCGGCCAGGTCGGCGTCGTACGCCGCGACCCGATGGCGATGCTGCCGTTCATCGGCTACCACGCCGGTGACTACTTCCAGCACTGGATCGAGATGGGCAAGGGTGCCGGCGGCGACGCCGACAAGCTGCCCAAGGTGTTCTACGTCAACTGGTTCCGCCGCGGCGACGACGGCCGGTTCCTGTGGCCGGGCTTCGGCGAGAACTCCCGCGTGCTCAAGTGGGTCGTCGAGCGCCTCGAAGGCCGCGCCGCGGCCGTGGAGACCGCGATCGGGCACGTGCCCACCCCGGACGCACTCGACCTGACCGGGCTGGACATGTCGGCCGAGGACCTCGAAGCCGCGCTGCACGTCGACCGCGACGAGTGGCTGGCCGAGCTGCCGCTGGTCACGGAGTGGTTCGAGAAGATGGGCGACAAGCTGCCCGCCGTCCTGTGGTCCGAGCTGGACGCGTTGCGCGCCCGCTTGAACGCCGGCTGAAACCGGCGCTGACCTCAGGCACGTCACCCCGGCGCCCGCACCCACTTCAGGGTGCGGGCGCCGGTCTGTAGCGTGCGGATGTGAGCCTCGTGACCGGCATCGCCGACCGGAGCGCCGGCTGGTGACGTTCGACGTGGTGGTCGTGGGGGCGGGCCCCGCCGGAGCCGCCGCGGCCCTGGCCGCCCGCCGGGCCGGGTCCACAGTGCTGCTGCTGGACCGCGCCGACTTCCCCCGCGACAAGCCGTGCGGCGACGGCATCGCCGCCGACGCGCTGGACGTCCTGGCGAGCCTCGGCGTCCCCGACGCCGCGTGCGGGTACCCGCCGGTCGCCCGGCTGCGGCTGGTCGCCCCGGGCGGCGCCACCGTGGCCCGCCCGCTGGCCCGGCCCGCCCACACCGTGCCCCGCCGCGTCTTCGACGCCCGCCTGGTCGACGCGGCCGTCGCCGCCGGGGCCGAGCTGCGCCGGCACACCGTACGGGCGCTCCGCGACGAGGGCGACGCGGTCCGGGTGGACGGCTTCCGGGGCAAGGTCGTGATCGGCGCCGACGGAGCCGGCTCGGTGGTCCGCCGGGCACTCGGCCACCCGCCCAATCCGCCCGGGCACCTCGCACTCGCCCTGCGCGGCTACACCCCGTGGGACGGCACGGAGCAACTCATCGTCACCACGAGCGCCCGCTGGCCCGCGTACGCGTGGTCGTTCCCGCTCGGTGACGGCACCGCCAACGTCGGCTACGGAGAGGTGCTGCGCGGCGTCCCGCTGAGCCGCGCGTACCTGCGGGAGCGCCTGACCGGGCTGCTGCCCGGCACCGACGCGACCGGCCTGCGCGCCCACCACCTGCCCCTGTCCACCCGGCGGCCCCCGCCGGGGCGCGGGCGGGTGCTGCTATCGGGTGACGCCCTGTCGTTGATCAACCCGTTCACGGGTGAGGGGATCTTCTACGCGGTGCTCTCCGGGGCGCTCGCGGGCGCAGCCGCGGCCACCGGATCCGCGGACGCAGCCGCCCGCTACACGGCCGCGCTGCGCCGGCGGCTGGGCCGCCACCTGCGGCATTCCGGGATGGCGGCCCGCCTCACCCGGCATCCGCGGGCGGTCGACGCGGCGGTGCGGGCCGCACATCGGCATGGGGCGGTCTTCGACCGGATGGTCGGTCTCGGGCTCGCCGACGGGGTTTTCGACATGCGCACCATCGGACGCATCGCCGCAGAGCTGGTCCGTCAGGGTCCGGTCCGGCCTTGAGCGCATGCGCGCTGCGGATAGGCTGGGCGTGATGAGTCTGCGGTCCCTGGTCTACTCCGTGTACGAGCGGCGGCTCGCCGGAAAGCTGGTCGGCAAGCCGGTGCCCCGCCATGTCGGAGTCATGTGCGACGGCAACCGCCGCTGGGCCCGCGAGATGGGCTACGTCGACCCCAACGACGGTCACCGCGTCGGCGCCGCCCGGGTCAAGGAACTGCTCGCCTGGTGCGACCAGGCCGGCATCGAGCACGTCACGCTGTACCTGCTGGCCACGGACAATCTGCAGCGCCCCGCCGCGGAGCTCGACCCCTTGCTGAAGATCATCGAGGATCTCGCCACCGAGCTGGCCGAGGACGGCAACCCGTGGCGGCTGCGCATCGTCGGCGCACTCGACATCCTGCCCGCGGCCACCGCGACCGCGCTCAAGGCCGCGCAGGAGAAGACCCGCGACCGCAACGGCGGCGTCGAGGTCAACATGGCGGTCGGGTACGGGGGACGCCGCGAGATCGCCGACGCGGTCCGGTCCCTGCTGCACGAGAACGCCGCGGCCGGACGCACCATCGAGGAACTGGCCGAGATCCTCGACGTCGAGCACATCGCCGAGCACCTCTACACGCGCGGACAGCCCGACCCCGACCTGGTCATCCGTACGAGCGGGGAGCAGCGCCTGTCCGGCTTCCTGCTGTGGCAGTCGGCGCACTCGGAGTTCTACTTCCACGACGCCAACTGGCCCGACTTCCGCCGCATCGACTTCCTGCGCGCCCTGCGCTCCTACGCCGGCCGCCAGCGCCGCTACGGCGCCTGACCGGCGGTCACGCCCGGAAGGCGGGCAGGGCGTCGGCCAGGAATCGGGCCACCGCCTCGGGGGACTCCAGGGTGAGGTCGGCGGCGCTGGACAGCTCCGCACCGGTCTCCGGGTTCGCCACCGCGACGCACATGCCGATGAACCGCGGGTCCAGCGCCTCCCGGGCGCGCAGCGCGTCGAACGCCTTGACGTCGGACATGTCGTCGCCGAAATACCACGCACAGCCCGCGGTCAGCACCGCCTCGCTGATCACCATGCCCTTGTCCTGGTCGACCGGCGGCTTCAGCTCGACCACCATGCGGCCCCGCTGGGTCCGCAGCCCGATCCGCTCGGCCTGCTCGTGACCCCAGCGCTCCACCACGTCCGCCAATTGCGGCGCGGTGCGGTAGTGCAGGGCCACCGACAGCCGCTTGTACTCCACCAGGATCGAGTCGGGCAGCTCGGCCTTGGCCTGCTCGGCCAGGTCGGCCATCGCCGGGACCCACGGCAGCGCGGCCGGCTCGGTCACCACCTCGCCCTCGTGCAGCACCTCCAGGCCGTACAGACCGTACAGGTCGACGTGGGCGAGGCGGGTGAAGCGGGACTGCAGGAAGCTCACCGGGCGCGCGGACACGATAGCCACCCGGGCGACCACGGCGGCGAGGGTTTCGAGTACGTCGAGTGCCTGCGGGACCGGATGCACCGCGTCCGGGTCGTCGGCGACCGGGGCGAGCACCCCGTCGAAGTCGAAGAAGAACGTGGTTTCCTTCGCTCGCGCGACGGTGAACTCCCACGCCTCGGCGGCACTCAGCGGGTGCGATGGACGTGCTGACTCTGCCACGTGCGCCAGCCTACTCGCCGAACGTGTCGTTGCAGGACGCCGAATCGGTGGACCACCACGGCGTGACGGCCGTCACTCTCCGTACGCATGGGTCAAGGTCGGCTACCGGACGGCGCACCCAGCGTCTTCGCTCTATCGCGCGTGACAGTTGATCAGCTAGCGTCTACTTATGGCACGGGGTTCTCCCGGGCCAGCCGGAGGCCCGGACCTGCGAACATGTTGCGCCACGGGGCCCGCATCCCGACCCCGTGTCAGGGACGGGCGCCGGGACGTGGCGGACCGCGGGTGGGGTTCGGGTGCACGCCCGCCGGAGCAGGCCTGTGACATCTCGCCGTACTGACGCCGGGGCATCGCACGACCCGGCCGCCCACGCCTCCAGCAGCTACGCCGCGGCGGGACGTCGTTCCCGCGACCGGCACGCCGACGCGGAGCCCGCCCCGGCGGGCCGGGTGTTCGTTCTGGACACCTCGGTCCTGCTGTCCGATCCGGCGGCGTTCCGCCGGTTCACCGACCACGAGGTGGTCATCCCCCTGGTGGTCATCTCCGAGCTGGAGGGCAAGCGGCATCATCCCGAGCTGGGCTGGTTCGCCCGGCAGACGTTGCGGATGCTGGACGAGCTGCGCATCAAGTTCGGCCGCCTCGACCAGCCGGTGCTCTGCAACGACGAGGGCGGCACGCTGCGGGTGGAGCTGAACCACGCCGACCAGAGCGCCCTGCCGCTGGGCTTCCGCAACGACTCCAACGACACCCGGATCCTGTCCGTGGCGCTGGGTCTGGCCGCGGAGGGCCGCGAGGTCACCCTGGTCAGCAAAGACATGCCGCTGCGGGTCAAGGCCGCCTCGGTCGGTCTCACCGCCGACGAGTACCGGCACGGCCAGGCCAGCGATCCCACCTGGACCGGCATGAGCGACCTCACCCTGGCCGAGGACGAGGTCAGCCGCCTGTACGCGGGGGAGTCGCTGGTCCTGGAGGAAACCGCGCACCTGCCGTGCCACACCGGCCTGGTGGTGCATTCCGCGCGCGGCTCCGCCCTGGCCCGGGTGACCCCGGACAAGGCGGTCAAGCTGGTCCGCGGTGACCGGGAGGCGTTCGGGCTGCGGGGCCGTTCCGCCGAGCAGCGGATCGCGCTGGACCTCCTGCTGGACGAGTCGATCGGGATCGTCTCGCTCGGCGGCCGCGCCGGTACGGGCAAGTCGGCCCTGGCGCTGTGCGCGGGCCTGGAGGCCACGATGGAGCGCAACCGCCACAAGAAGGTCGTGGTGTTCCGCCCGTTGTACGCGGTCGGCGGCCAGGAACTGGGCTATCTGCCCGGCAGCGAGTCGGAGAAGATGTCGCCCTGGGCGCAGGCGGTGTTCGACACGCTCGGCGCGGTCGTGCACGCCGACGTCATGGAGGAGGTGCTGGGCCGCGGCATGCTCGAGGTGCTGCCGTTGACCCACATCCGCGGGCGCAGCCTGCACGACGCGTTCGTCATCGTCGACGAGGCGCAGTCGCTGGAGCGCAACGTGCTGCTCACGGTGCTGTCCCGGATCGGGCAGGGTTCGCGGGTGGTGCTGACCCACGACGTGGCGCAGCGTGACAACCTGCGAGTGGGTCGTCACGACGGGGTGACCGCGGTCATCGAGGCGCTGAAGGGGCATCCGCTCTTCGCGCACGTGACGCTGACCCGGTCGGAGCGCTCGCCCATCGCCGAGGTCGTCACGGACCTGCTGGAGGACATACCCCAATAGGCGAAGGCGCGGTGGGATTTCGGCCTGATTTGCACCCATAAGCCGTGTGATCCATTTCACAACGGCGCGCCAGAGTTTCACATCGACTTCACCGTGCGCGATGGTGTTCGGCGAGTACCACCGGATGGGTGCTCGTCGGACACCGGCGTCGCGCACATCCCTTCGATCGATGCAGGTCGAGGTCTCGGCCCGCACGGGTCGCGGTGCTCACGGCGCGGACCGATGCCGGTTCTCCGGCGAGGGCCGCGCCGCGTCATTGCCCCCGACGAAGGGAAACTTCGTGAATCGGCACTGGAGCCGGGTCGGTGTTCGCGTGACCTCGGTCGGTCTGCTCGTTCTGGGCGTGATCGGCGGCGTCTATCTCGGACAGGACCACGCAGTCCAGCAGCGCAGTGCCGAAGCGCAGCTCGTCGTCCAGGCCGACGCGGAAGAAATGCAGCTGATCAAGGAGCGGCACGCGGAGCACGCGGCCGCCCGGGCATGGCAGCGTCAGGCCGAGGACGACGCGGCCGCGAAGGCCGCCACTGAGGCCAAGGAGGCGGCCGGCAAGGCCCGGTCGCTGGAGAAAGAGGCCATCGCCAAGCGCGAGCAGGAGAAGAAGGCGGCCGAGCAGAAGAAGGCCGCCGAGTCGGGCGGCGGCGGAACCGTGCCGTACTCCGGTGACATCCCCACCTCCTGCGACGAGTACAGCGGCAACCGCGCCATCGGGTGTGCGCTGATGCTGGAGGCCGGCTTCAAGATCGACCAGTTCCCGTGCCTCGACAAGCTCTTCAAGAAGGAGAGCGGCTGGAACCACCACGCCAAGAACTCCGGCTCCGGTGCGTACGGCATCCCGCAGGCGCTGCCCGGCAGCAAGATGGCCTCGATCGCCGCGGACTGGGAGGACAACCCGGCCACCCAGATCAAGTGGGGCCTCGGCTACATCGAGGGCCGCTACAACAGCCCGTGCGGAGCCTGGTCGCACTCGCAGAACACCGGCTGGTACTGAGAATTTTCCGCGATGGGGGTACGCGTTTCGGCGCGTACCCCCATCGTTGCGTTCAGTGAATGATCAAATGGCCGTATGGTCCGGAATGCCGTTTCCGTGATTCTGTGCGGTGCGCTCATCGCGCCGCTGACCACCGGCGACGTGCCGGCCCGTGCGGACGGGCACGCGCCACCGCAACGCGTCGTGGTCGGCGGCAAACTCGCGCCGGACGGGCGGTTCCCCTGGATGGTCCGCCTCTCCATGGGCTGCGGCGGTGCGCTGACCGCACCCCGCGTCGTGCTCACCGCGGGCCACTGCGTGGCCGGCACCGGGCCCGACACCAGCATCCGCGTCGTCGCCGGTGTCGCCGATCTCAAGTCGCCCAACGCCATCGTGGCCCGGTCGGTCACGGTGATCCGCGCCACGGGATTCCACGGCGAGACCAACGGCGACGACTGGGCCGTCATCAAGCTCGACCGGGCCATCGACCGGCCTGTCCTGCCGCTCAGCCGCGGCGGTGACACCGGCCCGCAGACCATCATGGGCTGGGGACAGACCAGCGAGACCTCACCGCAGCAGCAGCGCCGCCTGCGGTACGCCACCGTGCCGCTCGTCCCGGACAGCACGTGCGCGGCCGAGTACCGGGGGGCGGGGGTCGAGCTGGTCGTCGACGAGTCCATCTGCGCCGGATCGCCCGGCATCGACACCTGTCAGGGCGACTCCGGTGGCCCCATGGTGCGCCGTACCGACCGCAACGGGTGGGTGCAGACCGGCATCGTGAGCTGGGGAATCGGCTGCGCCCGCAAGGGCTACCCCGGCGTGTATACGGAAGTGGCGACGTTCCAGGCGGCGATCCGCGCCGCCATCCGGAGACTGGGGTAGCCCCGGCCGCACCCTGGCACGCTCCGTGTTGGCGGGGTAGCGGCCGCCTGGAACACTTGGGGCCGTGAGCTACCCCGAGACGCGCGAGGACGCGGCGGCCAGGTTCGGTACCGAGGCCTTCTACGCATCGCTCGGCCGTGCGTTCGTGGCCATGTGCGCGCTGATCCCGGTGCTGTTCCTCATCGAGGCCCTCGACATCGCGATCGGCCGCGGGCGGCTCGACATGGCCGGCGGCATCATCCCGCATCGCCTCGACGGCCTCGACGGCGTCATCTTCAGCCCGTTCCTGCACGCGAGCTGGGACCACCTGTACGGCAACGCCGTACCGCTGATCCTCGTCGGCACGTTCGTGCTCGCCGCCGGTACCCGCCGCTTCATCTGGTCGACGCTGCTCATCATGCTGATCAGCGGCCTCGGCGTGTGGTTCATCGGCGACCCGGACAGCGTGGTCGTCGGCGCCAGCGGCGTCATCTTCGGCTACCTGGGGCTGCTGTTTGCACGCGGCTTCGTCGAGCGGAGCTGGTGGAACCTCGGCGTGGCCGCCTTCATCGGCCTGCTGTACTGGTACCAGCTCTACAACGTGCTCCCCACGGACCAGCCGATCTCCTGGCAGGGGCACCTGCTCGGCCTCATCGGCGGCGTCATCGCCGCCATCCTCTTCCGTCGCCGCCCGTCCCGGGGCGCCCCGGCGTTGCCCGACCCGACCACGCCGACCCTGACCGACTTCTGAGCGCGCCGCCTGTCGTAGCGGCGCGCTCCCGAATCGGTGCGAATCAGATCAGGCCGGTCTCGCCCGGCACGGCGGGCACGGTCGGCAGGTGACCGTCGAAGTCCACCGCCGAGTACAACGACAGCTTCTCCAGCCGGTGGTACGAGTCGATCACCCGGATCGTGCCGCTCTTGCTGCGCATGACGATCGACTGAGTGTGCGCCCCGCCCGCCCGGTACCGCACACCGCGCAACAGGTCACCGGAGGTCACCCCGGTCGCCACGAAGAAGCAGTTGTCGCCCGTGACCAGATCGTCCGTGGTCAGCACCCGGTCCAGGTCGTGCCCGCCCGCGATCGCCTTCTCGCGCTCCGAGTCGTCCATCGGCCACAGCTTCGCCTGGATCATGCCGCCCAGGCACTTCAGCGCACACGCCGCGGTGATGCCCTCCGGGGTGCCGCCGATGCCCATCAGCACATCGACGTCCGACTCGATCCGCGCCGCCGAGATGGCGCCCGCGATATCGCCGTCGGAGATGAACTTGATCGTCGCGCCCGCGGCGCGGACCTCCTCGACCAGCTTCTGGTGGCGGGGGCGGTCGAGGATGCACACCGTCACGTCGGAAATGCTGGAGCGCTTCGCCTTGGCGATGCGGCGCAGATTCTCCGCGGTGCCCGCGTTGATGTCGATCACGTCCGCGCAGTCCGGGCCGACCGCGATCTTCTCCATGTAGAACACCGCGCTGGGGTCGAACATCGCGCCGCGCTCCGCGACCGCCAACACCGCGACCGCGCCCGGCATCCCCTTGCTCATCAGCGTCGTCCCGTCGATCGGGTCGACCGCCACATCCACCTCGGGGCCCGTGCCGTCACCGACCCGTTCGCCGTTGTACAGCATCGGGGCGTGGTCCTTCTCGCCCTCCCCGATCACCACCACGCCGCTCATCTGGATCGAATTGATGAGCTTGCGCATGGCGTCGACGGCTGCGCCGTCGCCACCCTCCTTGTCGCCGCGACCCACCCAGCGCCCGGCCGCCATCGCGGCGGCCTCGGTGACGCGGACCAGGTCGAGGGCGATGTTCCGGTCGAGATCCTGCGGAACGCGGGCAACAGTCACGGCGGGGCCTCCTCGCGACACTGCGGGTGTGGGTGAATCGATCCTGTCATGGGCGACTACGCAAAGTCCCGCCGCAGCGACTTGATTAACACCGGGTGGGGGTCGCCGCCGGCCATCAGTCAAGATGGGTACGTGGAATCAGCCCGCCCCGCATCCTCGCAGGCCCCAGCCCCGGAAGCTGCCGCTTCCGACGTCCCGGCTGCGGAGGGTCCGGCCGTGGGGAAATCGGCCTCGGAGGGTCCTGCCGTGGAGAAATCGGCCTCGGAGGGACCGGGTCCGGGGAGTCCGGCCCCAGAGACGCCCGGCCCCGCCGGCCGTGTGCGGCCGCTGGGCCGCGGTGGCGAGCGGGCCCCGCGGGACATGATTCTGTCCCTCGTCGTCCTGCTGGTCCCGATCGTGCTGGTGCTGGTGTTCTACCGCGTCGTGCTCAACGGCGACGCCCCGATGACCATCGACCCCGGCTCCACCATCCAGGAGGCGCAGGCGGCCAAGGCGTTCCCGGTGGCTGCCCCGCGCGCGCTCGGCGACGACTGGCACGTGGTCAGTGCGACCTGGCTCCGCGAGGCGAACGGCGCGACCCTCCGGCTCGGGTACGTCGCCCCGGACGGCGGCCCGGTGCAGCTGATCGAGAGCAGCGCGCCGTCCGAGACCTTGGTGCCGCGGGAACTGGGCAAGGGCCTCGTGCCACACGGTACCTATCAGGCCGCGGGCCGTTCCTGGCAGCGGTACGTCGCGGGGCCGGACAACCAGGCGCTGGTCCTGCTGGAGCCGAAACGCACCATCATCGTCCTCGGCAAGGCGGACACCGGGCACCTGGAGTCGCTGGCCGCGGCCCTGCCCTGAGCCGGCCCTGCCCTGAGCCGGCCTGCCCAAGCGGGTCCTGCCCGGAGCCGGTTCTGCCGTGAGGCGGGCTGCGCCGTGGCAGCCGGGATGTGCCGCGGCGTCGGCCGCCGTCAGTCCTGGGTGCGGGCGGCGCGGGCGGCGTCGATGCGCTGCCGGGCCCCGTCGAGCCAGCGCTGGCACACGTCGGCGAGCTGCTCGCCGCGCTCCCACAGCGCCAGCGCTTCCTCCAGCGAGCTGCCGCCCTGCTCCAGCCGCTCCACCACCGAGGCCAACTCGGTGCGCGCCTGCTCGTAATTCAACGTCTCGTCGGTCAACGCGACTCCTGCACGCTCGCCTGCAGCTCGCCTTCTGCGAGCCGTACCCGAAGAAGATCGCCCGGTGCGGCCTCGCCGGCCGCGCGGACGACGTGGCCGTCGGCGCGCTGCACGATCGCATAACCGCGCTGCAGCGTGGCAGCGGGCGACAGCGCGCGCAACCGGGCCAGGGTGTGCCGCAGCTCGTCGTCCGCCCGGCGCAGCCGGTGGTCGACGCAGCGCGCGGCCCGGTCCCGCAGCGCGGTGACCTCGCTCGCCCGCTGGTCGACCTGCACCTCCGGACGGGCCAGCACGGGCCGGGAGCGCCACGCCTGCAGGCGCTGGGTCTCGCGGTCGAGCATGGTGCCGATCGCTCGGTCCAGCCGGTAACGGGCCTGGTCGATCAGCCGGCTCTCCTCGCCGAGGTCCGGCACGATCCGTTTTGCGGCATCCGTCGGAGTGGACGCGCGCACGTCGGCCACATAGTCGACCAGCGGAGCATCCGTCTCGTGACCGATCGCGCTGACGACCGGGGTGCGCGCGGCGAACACCGCCCGGCACAGCGCCTCGTCGGAGAACGGCAGCAGATCCTCCACGCCGCCGCCACCGCGCGCCAGCACGATCACGTCGATCGTCTCGTCGCCGTCCAGCACCGCGAGCGCGTCGATGATCTGCGGCACCGCGGTCGGCCCCTGCACGGCCACGTTGACGACCCGGAAGTCCACCGACGGCCAGCGGCGGCGCGCATTCATCAGGACATCGCGCTCGGCTGCGGAGGCCCGGCCGGTGATCAGGCCGATCCGGCGGGGCAGGAACGGCAGGCGGCGCTTGCGCTCGCGGGCGAACAGGCCCTCCGCAGCGAGCAGGCGTTTGAGCCGCTCCAGCCGGGCCAGCAGCTCACCGAGGCCGACCTGGCGGATCTCGTCGGCGCGCAGGCTCAGCGAACCGCGGGCCGGATAGAACTCGGGCTTGGCATGCAGGGTCACCCGGGCACCCTCGGCCAGCTCGGGGGCGCCCGCGTCCAGCACGTCACGGTGCGTGGTGACCGTGAGACTGAGGTCGGCCGACGGGTCACGCAGCGTCAGGAACACCACGCTGGCGCCGGGGCGGCGACTGATCTGGGCCACCTGCCCGTCCACCCAGACCCAGCCCAGCTTGGCGACCCACGCGCCGATCTTCTGGCTGACCACCCGCACCGGCCACGGCTCGTCCGCGGTGCTGGCCGGTGGCCGCTCCGCGGGGCTGGTGGCCGTGCGCTGCGCGGCGCCTGCAGCCGGCTGCTGCCCGCTGCCCGCAGCGGGCAGCTCCGTGGCATGGCGGGGCTGCTCCGGCTGGGTCACCCGGCCAGCCTACGGAAGGGGTCCGACATCCTCCGCGGTGGCGCGGCCCACGCCGGACTCCCGGCGCGCGGCGTTCATGCGCCGCACCGCCACGACGGCCCCCGCCGCCAGCAGGCCGACGTACGACCAGACGAGCAGGTCCGCGGCCAGCGACAGGACGTCGAGCTGCCAGTCCTGCGCGTTGGCCACCCGCTCGGCGGTCGCGGGGTCGTCCGCGAGCGCGCCGCGCCTCAGCAAATGGAACGGCCACCCGCGGGTCGTGACGTACGCAAATTCGCAGCACTGCTGCGACGCCGACACCGCGAGCCCGGCCGCGGTCCCGGCCAGACCCGTGGCCACGGCGGCGATGGTGGTGGGCACGACCGGCAGCCGGGTACGGTGCGGCATCAGCAGCACCAGACCGCCCGCCGCGAGCACCGCGCCGACCGCGACGTCGAGCACCGGATCCGGGCCGTGCAGGTTGAGCAGCAGCCAGGTCAGGCCGCCGACCAGGGTGCACGCCCCGATCACTACCGATACGAGTGCGGCGATCCGGACCCACAGGCGCTGTTGCATCGCACGAGTATGCCCCGACGATCTTCGTGATGCGGCGTGGGCGGGTGCGCATCGAGCCCGACCGGGGCCTCGGGGCGTGCGGCAGGGCGGCTCCGTTGGCAGGCGGGTGCGGGTCGGGTGTGGTGGGGGTCGCACCTGGGGTGGCAGGGGTTAGGGGCACGTACCATGGCCGGGTGACCGAAACCCGTAAGCGCGTGCTCCTGGCCAGGCCGAGGGGGTACTGCGCGGGCGTCGACCGCGCGGTGCAGACCGTCGAGGAGGCGCTGAAGCTGTACGGCGCCCCGGTCTACGTCCGCAAGCAGATCGTGCACAACAAGCACGTGGTCAGCACGCTGGAGGCCCGCGGCGCGATCTTCGTGGAGGAGAACGAGGAGGTCCCCGAGGGCTCGATCGTGGTCTTCTCCGCGCACGGTGTCGCCCCCGAGGTGCACGAGCAGGCCCGGGCCCGCAACCTCAAGGCGATCGACGCGACCTGCCCTCTGGTCACCAAGGTGCACCACGAGGCGAAGCGGTACGCGGCGCAGGACTACGACATCCTGCTCATCGGTCACGAAGGCCACGAGGAGGTCATCGGCACCGCCGGTGAGGCGCCCGCGCACATCCAGCTCGTGGACGGCCCGGACGGGGTCGACAAGGTCACTGTCCGTGACCCGGAGAAAGTGGTCTGGCTGTCGCAGACCACGCTGTCGGTGGACGAGACGATGGAGACCGTGGCCCGGCTCAAGACGCGGCTGCCGCTGCTGCAGTCCCCGCCCAGCGACGACATCTGCTACGCCACCCAGAACCGCCAGCACGTGGTCAAGGAGATCGCCCCGTCCTGCGACGTGGTGATCGTGGTCGGCTCGAAGAACTCGTCGAACTCCGTCCGGCTCGTCGAGGTGGCGCTGGACGCCGGGGCGCGCGCCGGGCACCTGGTCGACTTCGCGTCCGAGATCCGCGACGAGTGGCTGGTCGGCGCCACCACGGTCGGTGTCTCCTCCGGCGCCAGCGTCCCCGAGGAACTGGTCATGGACGTGCTGGCCTTCCTCGCCGAGCGCGGCTTCGGCGAGGTCACCGAATTCACCACCGCGGAGGAACGGCTCACCTTCTCGCTGCCGCAGGAGTTGCGCCGCGACATGAAGGCGGCCGCCACCCGCTAGGCGGGGCCACCGACCGGCTCTGCCGCAAGCTAGGTGACCGGACCGTCGACCAGCTCCGGCGCCTGAGGCTGGCGCGGCGCCACCTCGACCTGCGCCGGGGCGGCAAGCTCGGTGTCGCTCACCCCCAGCTCGGCCAGCTTGCGCGCGCTGACCAGCACCCGGGCCTCCAGCGACCCCACGGCCCGGTTGTACGCGGTCACTGCCCCGCCGAGCGCCCCGCCCAGCCGGCCCACGTGCTCGCCCAGGGTGGCGAGCCGGCCGTACAGCTCGCGGGCCAGCTCGTGCACCGCGGCCGCGTTGCGGGCCAGCGCCTCCTGGCGCCACGAGTACGCCACCGTGCGCAGCAGCGCCACCAGCGTCGCCGGGGTGGCCAGCACGACGTTCCGGGTGAACGCGTGCTCCAGCAGCCCCGGGTCGCGTTGCAGTGCGGCGTCGAGGAACGGGTCCGCGGGCACGAACAGCACCACGAACTCGGGGGTCTGCGCGAACGCCGTCCAGTACGCCTTCGCCGCCAGCGCATCCACGTGCCCGCGCAGGTGGCGGGCATGCCGGTCGAGATGGTCGTCGCGGGTGCGCTCCTCGCGAGCCTCCATTGCGGACAGATACGCGTCGAACGGCGCCTTGGCATCCACCACCACGCTGCGCCCGCCGTGCAACCGCACAACCATGTCGGGACGGACGCCCTGCTGGTCGGTGGCGGCCGTGACCTGCTCGGCGAAGTCGCAGTGCTCGAGCAACCCGGCCGCCTCCACGATGCGGCGCAGCTGATGCTCGCCCCACCGGCCGCGCACCTGAGGCGCCCGCAGCGCGGCGACGAGCTGTTTCGTCTCGGTGCGCAGCTCGCCGGAGACCGCACCCATCGCCCGGACCTGCTCACGGAGCTGCGCATACGCATCGACCCGGTCGCGCTCCAGCTCGCCGATGCGCTGCTCGTAGCGCTGCAATGCGTCGTGCAGCGGCGCGACGGCGCGGGCGACCGCCTCCTGCGACTGCGCGGTGGCCTCGTAGGACAGCGCCCGCATGGACTGCTCCAGTCGCTGCTCACCGGCACGACTCGCCTGCACGGTGGCCTCCAGCCGGGCGATGTCGGCGGCGGCGCGCACGCGGGCGGCCAGCCACCCCAGCGCGGCCCCCACCCCCAGGCAGACGACCACCACGGCCACGGTCGAGAAGCTCACGCCTGCGAGCTTGCCAGAGGGGTACGACGCGACACGCGAGGGTAGCGTGGACGCATGAAGGTGTTTCTGCTGGTGATCGTGGCTCTGCTGCTGGTCGCCCTGATAGTTGCGTGGCGGCACGGCTCCGTGGCCCGCGAGCAGCAGCGCCTCGACGACGCCCGGGCCGATGCCCAGCGGTGGTACGAGCGGCTCGGCGGCCAGGTCATGAACCTGCACGGCGACGACCCTGCCGCACGCCAGGCGCTGGCCGACGCGGGGGAGCGGTACAACGCCGCGGGTGGCCAGCTCCAGCAGGCCAAGTCCGTGCGGCAGTTCGAGCTGGCCCGGGAGAGCGCGCTGGAGGGCCTGGCGTACGTGCGGGCCGCGCGCCTCGCCATGGGCCTCGACGCCGGACCCGAATTGCCGCCGCTCGCCGCGGCGGCGGGTGCGGGGCGGCTGACCAGCGAGCGTGAAGTGACCGTGGAGGGTCAGCACTACAAGGCCGGGCCGCAGCCGGCGCCGGACATGCCGTACTACTACCCGGGCGGGCAGGTGCAGGGCCGCCCGGTGCCGGCCGGGTGGTATTCGACCCCGCTGTGGAAGACCGCGCTCGGGGCGGGTGCCGGGGTGCTCGGCGGAATGCTGATCTTCGATGCCCTGTTCGAGCCCGGTTTCGGTGACATGGGCTACCAGGAGGGCTTCGCGGACGGGTTCGCCGCGGGCGACCTCGGCGGCAACGACCTCAGCGACGCCGGTGATTTCGGCGGCGGCGACTGGGGCGGAGATTTCGGTGGTGGCGATTTCGGCGGCGACTTCTGACCTCGTATCACCGGTCGGGGCCACCCCGGCAGCATCGCCGGCCCCGGTCGCCGGTCAGGCGTGGACGGCCAGGCGCTTGTCGAGCTCGCGGCGCAGCGCCCGCGGTCCGGGCCACACCTGGGTCAGGTCGGCGGTGAACGCGGCGCCCGCCGGGGTGTCGCGCATGGTGGGCCAGCCCGGTCCCTCGCCCGCGACCGGATGCACCCGGTCCAGGTCCACCGGGGTCACGTCGATCACGGTCCGCAGCCCGGTGCGGTGTACCGCGATGGCGGCAATGTCGTCCCAGGCCAGCAGCACGGGATCACTGCCCTGGGCGGCCAGTTCCAGCCCGCCCGCAGAGACCCGTACCCATGTTGTCAGGGCCGCCCGGGCGCAGGCCGTGTAGCCGCCCGCCACCAGCACCGCGATCACCGCGCCCTGGGTCAGGGTCGACCACCACGGGTCGCGCGGGCCGGCGCTGATCGCGTCGACGACGATCGCGGCCCCGACGTACGTGAGTGTCAGGACGACGAACAGGGCGAGGAACGTCCGCAGCGGCGACGACCGGAACAGCACCGCGTCCGCGGCGGGCGCCTCGACCTGCTTGGGCACGGTCGACATGCCTTCCATACTGCCGTGGCGGCCCCGGCCGCGGGACCTGGATGGCGAGCGGCATCCAGGTCCCGCGGCCGCGGTGTGTTCAGAACGCGCAGGCGATGACCAGCTCCGGAGTACGGTCGGCCAGCCGGTCCAGCTTGGTGATCTTCCCGGCGGCACGCAGGTCGCCCTCGATCAGCGCGAGCTGCTCCAGCATCCCCGCCGGCCCCAGCGCCTCCGCCAGCGGCACCTCCGCCTTCATCGACAGCTTCCGGTCGCTCTTGGCGCGCCGGACCTGACGCAGGGCCTCCCCGGCCAGATCCAGCAGGCCCGCGTCGCCGTCGGGCGCGACCCGGGTCAGCTCGTACGTGGTCGGCCAGGTCGCGCGGTGCACCGACCCGTAGCGCCACCACGACCACACCTCCTCGGTCACGTACGGCAGGAACGGCGCGAACAGCCGCAACTGCACGGACAACCCGGCGGCCAGGGCAGCCCGGGCCGAGTCCGCGGCAGCGCCCGTGCCGTACGCGCGGTCCTTGACCAGTTCGATGTAGTCGTCGCAGAACGTCCAGAAGAAGCTCTCGGCCGCCTGCAGTGCGTCCGTGTGCTGGTACGCGTCGAACGCCGCGGTGACCTCGCCGATCACCGCCGCGAGCCGGGCCAGTACGGCCCGGTCCAGTTCCGTGGTGACCGGCCTGCGCAGCGCGTCCGCGGCGCCCAGGCCGAGCGCGAACTTCGACGCGTTGAGCAGCTTGGTGGCCAGCCGCCGGCCCACCTTGATCTGGGCGGCGTCGAACGCGAGATCCGTGCCCGGCCGGCCGTTCGCCGCCCAGTACCGGACCGCGTCGGCGCCGCTCTGCTCCAGCAGGCCCATCGGCGTGACGACGTTGCCCTTGGACTTCGACATCTTCTTGCGGTCGGGGTCGAGGATCCAGCCGGACAGCACCGCCGTGTGCCACGGCAGGGTGCCACTGGCCAGGTGCGCACGCACGACCGACGAGAACAGCCAGGTGCGGATGATCTCCTGGCCCTGCGGGCGCAGGTCCATCGGGTACGTCCGCCGGTGCAGGTCCTCGTCGGTGCCCCAGCCGGTGACGATCTGCGGGGTCAGCGAGGACGTGGCCCACGTGTCCATGACGTCCGGGTCGGCGGTGAAGCCGCCCGGGAGGTCGCGCTGGGCCGGCTCGAACCCGGGCGGGCAGTCCGATGATGGGTCAACCGGCAACGCCGAAACGTCCGGTATGAGAAGCTGCTCGTAGTCCGGCTCGCCAGCGTCGTCGAGCCGGTACCAGGCCGGGACCGGCACGCCGAAGAACCGCTGCCGGCTGATCAGCCAGTCGCCGGTCAGCCCGTTCACCCAGTGCTCGTACCGGTGCAACATGTGCGGCGGGATCCAGCGCAGCGTGCGGCCCCGGGCCAGCAACTGCTCGCGCAACTGCGGGTCCCGCCCGCCGTTGCGGATGAACCACTGGCGGCTCGTGACGATCTCGAGCGGCGCGTCGCCGTTCTCGTAGAACTTGACGGGATGGGTGACCGGCCGCGGCTCGCCGAGGAGGTCCCCGGTTTCCTGCAGCAACCGGACGATCTCCCGGCGGGCCGCGGGCACTGTCAGACCCGCGAACCCGTCGTACGCGGCCGCCGGGACCCCGTGCGGCCGGTCCGGCACGAACCGCCCGTCCCGGCCGATCACGACGCGCGTGTCGAGCTGCAGGTCACGCCACCAGATGACGTCGGTCAGGTCGCCGAACGTGCAGACCATCGCGATGCCCGTCCCCTTGTCGGGAGCGGCCAGCGGGTGCGCGTGCACCGCCACCTCGACGTCGAAGAACGGCGTGCGAACGGTACGGCCGACCAGCGCGGCGTACCGCTCGTCGGCCGGGTGGCAGACCAGCGCGACGCACGCCGCCAGCAGCTCCGGCCGGGTCGTGTCGACCTCGACCGGCCCGTCCGGCCCGTGGAAGCGCAGCCGGTGGAAGGCGCCGGGACGCTCCCGGTCCTCCAACTCGGCCTGGGCGACCGCGGTCTGGAAACCGACGTCCCACAGCGTCGGCGCCTCCGCCGTGTACGCCTCCCCGCGCGCCAGATTCTCCAGGAACGCCCGCTGCGACACCGCCCGCGCGGTGTCCCCGATCGTCGTGTACGTCAGCGACCAGTCCACGGACAGCCCGAGCCGCCTCCACAGCGCCTCGAACGCCTTCTCGTCCTCGGCGGTCAGCCGCTCGCACAGCTCCACGAAGTTGCGCCGCGAGATCGGCAAGGGCCGTTTCGGTGCGGCGACCGGCGGCTGCCACCCGGGCTGGTACGGCAGCGCCGGGTCGCAGCGCACGCCGAACACGTTCTGCACCCGGCGTTCCGTCGGCAGCCCGTTGTCATCCCAGCCCATCGGGTAGAAGACGGTCTTGCCGCGCATCCGCTGGAACCGCGCGACCGTGTCGGTGTGGGTGTAGGAGAAGACGTGCCCCATGTGCAGCTCGCCCGATACGGTCGGCGGAGGGGTGTCGATCGCGTATACATCCGAGCGCTCCTTCGAGCGGTCGAACGCGTACGTGCCCTCCTCCTGCCAGCGGCGCGCCCACTTCTCCTCGAGACCGTCCAGCGACGGCCGCTCGGGAAGACCGGCGCGCGCGGTCCTGCCCGTATCAGTCATGGGCCGATGCTACGGCCGCGCGCGCCTGATGTGCCTTCATTAATGCCGTTCGTGATCGAGCAACCAGGTCTTCACATCGAGGCCCCAGCGATAGCCGCCGAGCGTGCCGTCGGTGCGCAGCACCCGGTGGCACGGCACGAACAGCGCGACCGGGTTGCGCGCGCACGCGGCGGCCGCGGCACGCACTGCCGCGGGGCGCCCGGCCAGGCGGGCGAACTCGGTGTACGTCACCGGCGTGCCGGGTTTGATGTCACGCATGACCCGCCACGCGTGGGCCATGAATTCGCCGCCGGTGCGCTGCTCGACCGGCACCTCGTCCAGCGCGGCCAGATCACCGTCGAGATAGGACCGGACCGCCGTGCTTACCGCGCCGAGTTCGGCGGCCGGCCGGGATTCCCCGGCCAGATCCGGGTGTACGAGGCTCAGCAGCGCCGTCACATCCGTGGTGAATCCGGCGGCGCGGACCGCGCCGTCGCCGCTGACCACGGCGGTGAATGCTCCGGCGGGGGTGTCCATCGTGCTGTGTCGCATCATGCGGACCTCCAGAGTCGCATCAGGGCGTACGAGCGCCACGGCCGCCAGCGTTCGGCGTGCGCGGCCAGGGCGGTGGGGGAGTCGGGAAGGCCGAGCGCGCGGGCGCCGCGCCGGGCCGCCAGGTCGGTGGGGAGCAGGACGTCCGGGTCGCCGATCGCCCGCATCGTCACGTAGCCCGCGGTCCAGGATCCGACACCGGGCAATGCGGCGAGCCGGGCCGCGGCCTGGTCCCGATCGGCGCCGGGGTCGAGGTCCAGCTCGCCGTCGGCGACGGCTCGGGCGAGCGCCCGGATGCTCTCGCGTCGCGCGACCGGCATCCGGAACGCGGAGTCGGGCAGCCCGGCAACCACCGCGGCGTCGGGAAAGGCGGCCAATCCGCGCTGCGTCTCGGTCGGCCGCGCCGCGTCGTCGGGCTGTGGCCCGGCGGGCTGCGCCTTGGCGCCCGGCAGCGGGGCGCTGCTGGTCGGCGTAGAAGGCGTGTCGGGCTGCGCTGTGGCGGCGGTTGGGGCCGGGGCGTGGGAGAGCAGGTGGGCCAGGGTGGTGCGGGCGGAGCGGACGCTGACCTGCTGGCCCACGATCGCGCGGACGGCGAGCTCGAAGCCGTCCACCGCGCGGGGGACCCGGATGCCCGGCTCCGCCTCGACCGCAGCGTGCAGCGCTGGGTCGGCGGCGAGCGTGGCGTCCACCGCCGCCGGGTCGGCGTCCAGATCCAGCAGGCGGCGACAGCGGGACACCGCGGGCGCGAGGTCGCGGACGTCGGCAAGGCTGAGGGTGGCCGAGACCCATCGATCGGCCGGGATCAGGGTGGCGGTGGCCGCCCCGTGCGGCAGGCTCAACCCCCGCCGGTACGTCGTGCCGTCGCACTCCTCCACCCCGGGCAGCGCGCGCGCCGCGAGGAAGCCGAGCAGGGCTGCCGCGTGCAACGGCGGCCGGTACGCCAGCCGCACCGTGATCGTGCCGGCCCCGGTGTACGCGGCCGGGCGCCGGGAGCGCAGCTCGCTGGGGGGCTGCGCGTACACCTCGAGGATCGTGTCGTTGAACTGGCGCACGCTGCCGAAGCCCGCGGCGAACGCGATGTCGGCGAGGCCCAGCTCGGTCGTCTCGATGAGGATGCGGGCGGTCTGCGCGCGCTGCGCGCGGGCCAGTGCAAGGGGCCCGGCGCCCAGTTCCGCGGTGAGCATCCGGTGCAGGTGACGCTCGGTGTATCCGAGGCGGCCGGCCAGCCCGGGCACCCCCTCGCGGTCGACGACGCCATCCGAGATCAGCCGCATCGCGCGGCCCACCACATCGGCGCGCACGTCCCACTCCGGTGAGCCGGGTGCGGCGTCGGGGCGGCACCGCCGGCAGGCGCGGAAGCCGTTGCGCTGTGCGGCCGCAGCGCTGGGGTAGAACGCGACGTTGGCCCGTTTCGGGGTGAGAGCGGGGCAGGACGGGCGGCAGTAGATCCCGGTTGTCTTGACGGCGGTGTAGAACCAGCCGTCGAACCGCTGATCGCGGCTGTCGACGGCCCGGTAACACCGCTCGAAGTCCAGCTCCATGCGGTCGAGTCTGCCCGCGTCCCGCCCGCGGGGCTGGCGGCTTTCGGACATCGCCATCACGGCCGCTCAGCCCTGCCAGGCCGGGACGGGCAGCGCGCGCCTGGCGGGAGGGAAGCGGCATGCGGTGCGTTCGTCATGCCGCCGATGATGCCGTGCGCCGCCGGCCGGGTCGGTGCCGAATTTCGTGCCTGTGGATGGCGTCAACCTGTGTTGACATTCGGATGGCGGTGGGTGCAACTCGCCGCATCCGGCGGTCGACGGGTCAGTAGACTGGCGCGTCGTGAGCCTCACCATCGGTATCGTCGGCCTGCCCAACGTCGGCAAGAGCACCCTGTTCAACGCCCTGACCAAGAACGACGTGCTCGCCGCGAACTACCCGTTCGCCACGATCGAGCCGAACGTCGGCGTGGTGGGACTGCCCGACGACCGGCTCCAGCAGCTCGCCGGCCTGTTCGGCAGCGAGAAGATCCTGCCGGCGCCGGTGAGCTTCGTCGACATCGCGGGCCTGGTCCGCGGCGCGTCCAAAGGCCAGGGGCGAGGTAACGCGTTCCTTGCCAACATCCGCGACGCGTCCGCGATCTGCCAGGTGGTGCGGGCCTTCTCCGACCCGAACGTGCTGCACGTCGACGGCAAGGTGTCACCCGGCGACGACATCGAGACGATCAACACCGAGCTGATGCTGGCCGACCTGCAGACCCTGGAGAAGGCGCTGCCGCGGCTGCAGAAGGAAGCCAAGCTCAAGAAGGACCGCGCACCGATGGTCACGGCCGCCGAGGCGGCGATCAAGCTGCTCAACGACGGCGTGACCCTCTACCACGGCGCCGCGGCCGCCGGCATCGACGTCGAACTGCTCGCCGAGCTGCACCTGCTCACCACCAAGCCGTTCCTGTATGTCTTCAACGTCGACGAGGCGGAGCTGGGCAACGCCGCGTTCCTCGACGAGCTGCGCGCACTCGTCGCCCCGGCAGAAGCGGTCTTCATGGACGCGAAGATCGAGTCGGAGCTGATCGACCTGCCGGAGGACGAGGCGCTGGAGCTGCTGCAGTCCACCGGCCAGACCGAGCCGGGGCTGCACCAGCTCATCCGCGTGGGGTTCGGGACGCTGGGCCTGCAGACGTACCTGACGGCGGGGCCGAAGGAGGCGCGGGCCTGGGTGATCCCGGTCGGTGCCACCGCGCCGGAGGCCGCGGGCGTCATCCACAGCGACTTCCAGCGCGGGTTCATCAAGGCCGAGATCGTCAGCTTCGACGACCTGATGACGGCGGGATCGATGGCGGCGGCCAAGTCCGCGGGGAAGGTCCGGATGGAAGGCAAGGACTACGTCATGCGCGACGGCGACGTGGTCGAATTCCGCTTCAACGTCTGATTCCGGTCCAAGCGCCTCACCTGGTAACACCACGGTATGGTCGCTGAATGGCCCAGAACCCTGATGGTCGGGAACTCGCTTCGCGAGGACGTCCTTGGAGCCCAAGCTGCGGGCTTGGAAGTTCTTCTGGATCGAGGAGACCACCACCGTGACGCCGACGTGCGACGGGTGCGATCACTCCACGATCTCGTGTTTGCCGCCTGACGTGCTCACGCAGGCTGGAACGGGCTGATCCAGGTCGAGAACCGCTCACCGAACTCCGCCTGCGCCGCGGCGACGATCGCCGCCGGGTCATCCGCCGGGGCGAGTCCGAACTGTTCGCGCAGCCAACTCACGTAGTCGTCGTGGCCGTCGCTGGGTTCGTAGTCCTCCTCGTCGCGTACGAAGAAGACCTCGTCCCAGTCGACCATGGGCTCGCTGTCGTGGCCGAGGAGCTGCAGCAGCTCCCGGAAGTTGCGCGCGATGACGTGACAGCCGCCCTCGCCTCCGAAGACCACGACCGGCACGGTGGCAGGGTCTGCACCGTCGTCGACGAGCCACAACGCATAGCTCGATCCGTCCTGGCCGGCTTGTGCGAAGGCGATGAGCCGGCGGAGGAACTCCGGGTCCGCCGAGAACCCGGCTGCCAGATCTGCCGTGTCGGCGTACTCGGTCAGTTCGAAGCCCTCGGCGAAGTACTTGCCTCCCATCCGGTCCTCGAACTTCTGGAGGAGATCGAGCTCGGGGAAGGGGGTGCGCTCGGTGCCCACGAAACCTCCGTGCGGGACAGTTGGGTCGGCCTGATCAAGAAGATATGGGATCCCGTCACGCGCGGCGGGTCGTTTCGCTGACGAAGGGGGCCGCCCCGATCATCGCGGACGCCCGGTCCCGGGTTGGGCACCTGGGCTGGGCCGCGGATCTAGGGTGGTGACATGACCCAGGCGGCAGTGGCGTTCCTTCGTGGGGTCAATCTCGGTGCCCGTAACAAGGTGCCGCAGCGTCCGCTCGCCGAACGCCTCACGGAGGCCACCGGCGCACCGGTGCGACACCACCTTCAGTCCGGCAATCTCGTGGTCGCCTCGCCGACCCCGCGGCTCGCGGAACTGATCCGGAAGTTGATCGGCGACGACACCGGGCTCGACATCCCGGTCATCGTGCGTACGGCCACCGAGCTCGCTGACGTGCTCGACGCGTGCCCCTGGCCGGACGACGATCCGCGCCGGGTGCACCTGTCGATGTGGGACGACAAGCACGATGCGGGTGACGCCCGCGCGATGGCGGCCGCCGACTGGTCCGGCGACGAGATCGTCCTTCACGGGCGTAACGCGTGGATGCGGTATGCCACGGCGTTTCACCAGGCGAAGCTCGGCAATCACGTCATCGAACGCCGGCTCGGGGTCGTCGCGACGGCGCGCAACGCGGACACGATCCGTACGGTCGCCCGCATGGCGGCCGAAGTTTGATGCGGGCCTGAGGCCAGACCGACAGCGAGTATCTCGGGCCGCCGACGCGGTATGTGCAGTTCAGCACGGGCGCCGACGAGTGGAGTGGTCAAGCGGGTAACGGCTGACTCCGGCGCTTCCGTTCTGGGACGCTCTCTTCATGGACCTGGACGAGTTCTGGGCTCTCCTGACGGTGGTGGGACCTCGCCCGAGCGATGAAGACTTCGAACGGTTGACCGATCGGCTGGCGACGCGCGGACCGGACGACATCTGCGCCTTCGAGGACCGGCTCGCGGCGGCGCTGTCCGCGCTGGACACCCCGGCCCACGCGGCCGCCGCCAAGGCGAACGGCGATTGGTTTCTGTACGTGCGGTGCGCGGCGGTCGCCGCGGGTCGCGACGCCTATGCCGAGGTTCTTGCCGAACCGGCACGGCTGCGACGGTTCGCGCATCGCGAAGCCGAGCTTCTGCTGGGCGTCGCCCAGCAGGCGTTCGAGCGCCGGACCGGGATGCTCTGGGAGCACGAGTCACCGGTCAGTTACGAGTCGGGCAGCAACGCCGCCGCGTGGGGCGAGCCCGAACCGTCGCTCCCCGAAAGGGTGCCGGAACCGCGGTCCTGGCTCCGGGTGCACGCAACGGTGTTCCGACGCGACGGCTGGCCGGCGGCCTACGTGCCGCTCGTTCGCCACGTCGGGCAGGTGATCGGCGCGGATCCGGCATGGGAAGCGTGGTGGTCGGCCGCCGGGATACCCGAATGCCAACTGTCGCTGCTGGAACACGAGACCGACGATTTCGGGCCTGTCGGCGTCACCGTCGCGGTCGGCCGTACCCGGATCGAGGCGACGGCCGTTGCGGTGTCCGCACCGTTTGCGAGTACGGAACCCGAGCAGTTGCTGCCGCGCGCCGTGAGTGCGGTGACCGGGCTGTTCGAGGCGGTCCGGGCCCGGTTGGACCTTGCCCCACCTCCGCCGGCACGCGTCACGGAGCTGCCTGTGGATCTGCCTGAGGGCCTCGAACATCCCATGGACCTGTCCGCGGTCGGGCCGGGCCGATTGCTCAGGGCGCTCGCGGGTGGTCTCGTGGCTCGTTTCCGTCGCCGGGGGCCGGGCGCGCGGTCCTGAAGGGGCGGGGCCGGCCCAGGCGCGACGATCCGCGCCGAAGCACCGGAAACGGCTCGTGCGGACACCGGGTCGAGGAACGGACCGCCCGTTGGCGGTCCGTTCCGGGTGAACGAGGGTCAGGCGAGCGACGCCGCGAGCTGTTCGAGGGCGTCCATCGATTCCTGCATGCCGCCCTCCATGCCGGAATCGATGACGGCGTCGCGGTCGGTGCGGCTGGGGTACTCGCAGAGCATCTCCATCCACGTACGGCCGTCGGTCTCGGTGAACGTCAGCGTGTTGAGGCTGGAGTGCTCCTCGGGGTGGGGAATGCCCTCGTACGTCTCCGTGCTGACCAGGCGCGCGGGCTCGTCAATCTCCCGGTACTCGCCGTGGAACGCAACCTCGAAGCCGCCGTTCGCGGTCATCACGAACCGCCACCGGCCGCCGACCCGCAGGTCGATCTCGGCACTGTCCACCGTGCCGCGCTTCCCGCCCCACCAGCGCTTGACGAGCTCCGGAGTGGTGTACGCCCGCCAGACGAGGTGTCGCGGCGCCTGGAACTCGCGAGTGATGAGGATCTGGTTGTCGGCCGGGAGCGCCACCTGCGCGGTGCCGCTAGTCGTCTGTGCCATCTGGGTGCTCCGCTTCCGTGAGGTAGTCCGTGTCGCTGTGGTGGTCGGATCGTGGGTCGTCGGATTCCTTGAGGTCCTCCAGGACGGCGTCCATCAGGTCGAACCGCTCGGACCACGCCCGTTCGTACCGGCGCAGCCAGTCGTGGAGGGGCTTGAGCGGGGCGGCGTTGAGCCGGTAGACCCGCTGCCTGCCCTCGTCGCGAACGCGGACGAGGTCGACCTCGCGCAGCACGCGCAGGTGCTTGGAGACCTGCGGCTGGGCGAGACCGAGCTGCGCGACCAGGTCGTTGACGGGGCGCTCGCCCGTGGCGAGCAGGTCCAGTATCTCCCGCCGGCGTGGCTCGGCGACCGCATTGAAGGCGTCCGTCGTGGTTGCTGCTCGTGCCATGCGGCCAATCATATACCCATAACGGAATGCGTCAAGCATGTCGCGGCGGGCCCGTGAGCGGCCGTGAATCCGCCGTATTATTCTCTTTTCCGGACAAAACGTCACCACCGCACACGCGGTGTGTCGGCTCGAACGGAAGCGACCGTTGGCGGTGTCAGATGTCCGTCCGTGACCCCGGCATCAGTCTTTCGGGTGTAGCCATTGATGGTGTCGTTCACCTTTTGAACAAGCACAATGTTTCTGTGCTTAACCAGACATCTAGTGATTACTGGCAGCATTACTTCGAAATGCCACCAAAGTCGTGGTGGGCACGGCTCCCGTTCGGCGTCCGCATGACCGCGGGCACGTGTGCCCTACTCGCCGCCATCGGGGGCAGCATCTACGGCATCGCCGCAGCATCCGACGACGAACCCTCATCCGCGCGCGCCGAGCCCGTGTCCCCGGCGGCCTCGGGTGCCGGCCGGCCTGCACCGTCCGGCTCCGCCGCGGCGCCCGGCAGCGCGGTGCCGCCGGGTGCGGCAGCCGCCCCCGGCACCCGGGCGGTCACGCCGGTCGGTGGCGGCGTCGGGGCCACCGCGGCACTCGGTGGGGAGCAGACCGGGGAAAACGCCGCCGGCGCGCCGATCGCCCGGGTGCCCAATCGCACGGTGACCACCGGCCCGCCCCGCAACACCGCGCCGCACCCGCAGGGCGGCGGCGGTCAGGCGGTCTTCACGCAGACGGTCAGGATGCGTACGGTCACCGAGCGCCGGATCATCCCGTTCCGGACGAGGTTCGTGCGGGACCGCTCGTTGCCGCGGGGACACGTGCGCGAGCGTCGCGCCGGGATGGCCGGGCTCCGCAGTCTGCGATTCCTGGTCACGTTCGTCGCCGGGCGGGAGACCCACCGGCGGCTGCTGGAGGCCGCGGTCACCCGCCAGCCTCGGGATCGGATCATCGCGGTCGGCAGCCGTGGGCACGGCGGGCACAAGCAGTGCCGCCGCGTCGAGTCGGTCATCTGCATTCCGGCTCCGCGCCAGACACCGTGCTCGGGCGACGACAACGGTCAAGGCGACCACCCGGACGACAACGGCCCCGGCCAGAACCACGGCGTCCCCGTGGGCACCACACCTCCGCCCCCGGCGCCCGCACCGACGCCCTCCCCGGCGCCCGGCGTGGTCGTGCCGCTGCCGAGCGGGATCGTGCTGCCGGTCCCGAGTGGTGGCGTTCAGGTCCCGGCCGGGGGAGTCCCCACGATCCCGGTGCCGGGCAATGGCGCCACCGACCAGCCGACGACAGGGAATCCGGCTCCCGTCCCGACCGTCTCGGCGGACCCCGTACCACCGAATCCGAGCCCGAACTCCTGCATGTGACGAACCGTCGCCCACCCGTGGGATTGGTGGTGCGTACGCCCGGGCGGCGCGAGAGGATGCCCGGGTGGCGGGGGTGAGCGACGCGCGGCTGGCGGAGGTGGCGGCACGCCTCGTACGAGTGGACGGTGTCGTCGGCGTCGTGCTCGGCGGCAGCCGTGCGCGCGGCACCCACTCCGCGGACTCGGACACGGACCTGGGGCTGTACTACCGGCCGCCGTTGGACGTCGCCGGGCTCGGCGTGCTCGCCCGCGAGCTGGCAGGGCCCGGGGCCCGGGTCACCGCCCCGGGGGAGTGGGGCCCGTGGGTCGACGGCGGCGCATGGCTCACCGTGGACGGTGCCGCGCTCGACTGGATCTACCGGGACCTCGGCCGGGTCGAACGTACCTGGGACGACGCCGAGCGCGGCCGGTACACGTTCCACGTCCAGGCCGGACATCCGCTGGGCGTCGCGGATTTCGCGTACGCGGGTGAACTGGCCCTGGGTGTCGTCCTGGCCGATCCGGGCGGTGAGCTGGCCGCGCTGCAGGCTCGCACCCGGCAGTATCCGCCCGCGCTCGGTGATGCGCTCGTGGCGGGTTTGTGGGAGGCGGACTTCCTCGTCGGGGTGGCGCGCAAGGCGGTGCCGCGCGGGGACGCCGCGTACGTCGCGGGCTGCCTGTTCCGGCTCGTCGGCGTGTGCACGCACGCCCTGCACGGGGCGGCCCGGCGGTGGCTGATCAACGAGAAGGGCGCGGTGTCGTCGGCGGCTGGTCTGCCGGGGGCGCCGCCGCGGTTCCGCGAGGAGGTGGACGGGCTGTTCGCGGTGGTCGATGGGGACCCGCTCCGGCTGTCCGCCGCGGTGGATGCGGCGCAGGACCTCGTGCTGGCCACCGCCGACGCGTGCGCCATGATGACGCGATGAGCGCCGACGAACCCACGATCCTCGCCACCAGCACCGGTTTCCTGCCGGGCCGCTTCGGTGCGCTGGACATGCAGCCGGGCCCGATCTTCGAGCTCGCCGCGGAGCTGGCCCACGCGGGCGCGCAGCCGCGGATCTGCCTGCTCGGCCAGGCGGCCGGGGATCAGGAGGCGCGCATCGGCGCGGCGTACGCGGCGTTCGCCAAGACCCGGTTCCGGATGTCGCACCTGACGCTGTTCCCGATGCCGAACGTGGACGACGTCCGCGCCCATCTGCTCAGCCAGGACATCATCTGGGTCGGCGGCGGCAGCGTGGCGAACCTCGTGGCGGTCTGGCGGGTGCACGGCCTGCCCGAGATCCTGCACGAGGCGTGGCAGTCCGGTGTGGTGCTGGGCGGGGTGTCGGCCGGCTCGATCTGCTGGCACATCGGCGGCAGCACGGACAGCTACGGGTTGACGCTGCGCCCGTTCACCGAGGGGCTGGGCTGGCTGCCGTACAGCAACGGGGTGCACTACGACGCCGAGGAGCAGCGCCGGCCGATGATGCACAAGCTGATCGCCGACGGCACCCTGCCGGACGGGTTCGCGACCGACGACGGCGCCGGGCTCGTCTACCGCGGCAGGCGGATGGCCGAGGTGGTGGCCGACCGCGACGGCGCCCGTGGGTACGAGCTGAAGCGCGCCGCGGACGGCTCGGTCACCGAAACCGCGCTGCCGACGAGGGTGCTCGACTACCCCGCGGCGTAGTGCAGGATCACGTTGTGCACGTGCTGGGTCTTCTCCGTGCCGCGGAACTCGACCTCGTACACGTGCGTGCCGACCGTGATCGCGATGGTGCCGGTCGAGAAGAACTGGCCGGCCCAGCTCTTGTTGCTGACCACGCTGACGCTGCTGACCTTCGAGTACGGGATGCTCGTGATCGCCACGCGCTTACCCACGAACGACTTGTCCTGGATGATGACGCGCCGGTTGGTCAGTCCGAGGAACCCGGTGCCCGCGCCGACCGCGTCGTAGACCGCGATGACCTGCTCGCCCTCCAGCAGCCCGCTCTCGATCTGCTCCAGCTGACCCTTGTTGTCGAAGACGACCTCTGCCATGGGGCTGAGCGTAGTGCGGCCCGGCCACCGTCGCGGCACTACGGACGGCCGACCACCGTACGGTAGGCATCCTCGATACGGGCCGCGAGCGTTACCTCACCGGCTGTGATTGCGGCGCCGTTCTGCGCGGCGAGGCAGATCTGCGTGTGACCGTCCAGGCGACGGATGTGCGGGCGGATGCGTAGGGTGTCGGCAGCGACCTTGATCCGCTCCGTCAGTGCAGCATGCTGGCTGTCGTCGCACACGAGGACACGCTTGAGCTGCACGCCGTCCTGGGTCCAGCCGCCCAGCAGGGTCAGCGCGTCGCTCAGGTAATCCGCGCACGCTGCCCGTGGTTTCCTGGCCCGCATCAGCCGCACCTCCTCGGCGTCGTTGCCGGCTTGTGGCCAAATCGTCGCCGTGTCGTCATGGTCGGTGCCCACAGTCTTGCCTTCCGCGTCAAGCGTGTCCACGCCCACATATCCGTGTTCTCCAGACGTTCAGGGCGGTCTCGGGCAACCTGAACGGTCAAGATTTGTGGCACGCTGTTTGCCCATGCCCCAGGAACGCCACGTCAGCAGCGCTTCATCACCCAGGGTGATCGTGGCCGCCGTTATTGTCATCGATGGCCGGGTGCTGGCGTGCGAGCGTTCCGCGCCGCCCGAGGCGGCCGGGCGCTGGGAGTTCCCGGGGGGCAAGGTCGAGCCGGGGGAGACCGACGCGCAGGCGCTCGCCCGTGAGTGCCGCGAGGAGCTCGGCGTACGGGTGCGGGTCGGCGCGCGGGTCGGGCCGGACGTGCCGCTGGCGCGGGGGCGGGCCGTACTGCGGGTGTTCGAGGCCGAGGTGCTCGACGGCGGGGTGCCGCGCGCGCTGGAACACAGCGCGATGCGCTGGCTCGCGGCCGACGAGCTGGACAGCGTCCCGTGGCTGCCGGCCGACGAGCCGATCGTCGCGGAACTACCGGCCCTGCTGGGCGGGACCGCCGAACGTCCGGCGTAGCTCGCGCTTGAGTACCTTGTGGCTCGGTCCCAACGGCAGGGACTCGACGAACCGCACCTGACGCGGGTACTTGTGCTTGCCGAGGCGTTCGCGCGCCCAGCCGGTCAGGTCCTCCTCGCTCACCCCGCCCGGATCCGCGACCACCACGGCGCAGATCTCCTCACCGAGCACCGCATCGGGTACGCCGATGACCGCCACCTGCACGATTGCGGGATGCCGGGCGAGCACCTCCTCGACCTCGCGCGGGTACACGTTGAAGCCGCCCCGGATGATCATGTCCTTCTTGCGGTCCACGATGGTGAGGAAGCCGTCGGCGTCCTTCGTGCCCAGGTCGCCGCTGCGGAACCAGCCCTCCACCAGCGCCGCCGCGGTCTCCTCCGGCCGGTTCAGATAACCCGCGAACACGTTGTGCCCGCGGATCACGATCTCGCCCAGCTCGCCCGGCGGCAGGAACTCGATGCGGTCCTCGACCTCGGGCCGGGCGACCTCCACCTCCACGCCCCAGATCGGGTGCCCGACCGAGCCCGCCCGGGCGCCGAACGCGGGCTGGTTCGCGCTGGCCGTCGGGGACGTCTCGGACAGCCCGTACCCCTCGTAGATGGGCGCGTCGAACGTCTCCCCGAACCGTTCCAGCACGGCAACCGGAAGCGAGGCGCCACCCGAGGCGCACAGCCGCAGCCGCGGCAGCTCCGGCGCCTTGGCGGCCGCCTCCAACAGCGCGATGTACATCGTCGGCACGCCGTGGAACATGGTGACGCCCTCGCGCACCATCAGGTCGATCGCCGCCTCGCCGGTGAAGCGGGCCAGCAGGACCAGCGTGCCGCCCAGGCGGAACGTGCCGTTCATGCTGACCTGGCCGAAACTGTGGAACAGCGGCAGGCAACCCAGCACCACGTCCGAGGTGTGCACCTCGTTGACGTCGAACACGCTGACGGTCGCGTTGAGCACCAGGTTCAGGTGGGTGAGCTGCGCGCCCTTGGGTTTCCCGGTGGTGCCACTGGTGTAGAAGACGACCGCGACGTCCTCGGCCTCGCGGGTCACGTATGTGGGCAGCGGCGTGACCGCGGCGGCCGCCTCCTCCAGCCGGGGCGGAGAGCCCGGCAGCCCGGCTGGCAACGGTCCCACGACGAGCAGCCGGGTGCCCGCGGTCGCGGCGGCCGCGGTGGCGTTGGCGAGCTGACTGGAATGCGCCACAAGCACGTCGGCGCCGCTGTCGCCCAGCACGAACGCGATCTCGTCCGGGGTGAGCAGCAGGTGCACCGGGACCACGACCGCGCCGGCGGCCAGGGCGCCGTAGTAGACGCGGGGGAAGTCCAGCACGTTCGGGATCTGCACCGCGACCGTGTCGCCGGGGCGGACCCCGAGCTCGCGCAGGCCCGCGGCGTACGCCCGGGCCTGCGCCCACAGCTCGCGGTACGTCACCCGGACGTCGCCGTCCACGACCGCGACCTTGTCGGGGTGGCGCCGGGCCGCCTCGGCCAGCACGGTCGCCAGGGAAAGTGTCGTCACGCGGGTCCTCCTCAGCTCTCGAACGAACCGGTCCCCCGTGAAGAAACTCAGATGAGTCCGACCTTGGTGTAGCCGCGGAGCAGGTCGCGGGCGATGATGAGGCGCTGCATCTCGTCCGTGCCCTCGTAGATGCGCATCAGCCGGACCTGCCGGTACCAGCGCTCGATGGGCAGCTCCCGGGTGTAGCCCATGCCGCCGTGGATCTGCAGGACCCGGTCGACCACGCGGTTCACCATCCCCGCGCCGTACAGTTTGGCCATCGACGAGGAATGCCGCGGGTCCTCGCCCTGGTCCACGATCCACGCGGCGCGCAGGCACAGCCAGCGGGCCGCCTCCAGTTCCACCTCCGAGTCGGCGAGCATCCACTGGATCGCCTGGTTCTCCCCGATGCGGCGGCCGAACGTCTCGCGGGTGTTCGCGTACTCGAGCGCCATGCCCAGGGCCCGCTCCGCGATGCCCAGCGCGTGCGAGGGGATCAGGTAGCGGCCCTTGCCGATCCAGGTCATGCCCAGCTCGAAGCCCTGACCCACCTCGCCCAGGATGTTGCGCTGCGGCACCCGGACGTCGTCGAAGACCAGCGACGCGGGGCCGCCCTCACCCATGGTCTGGATGAACTCCGACCGCCAGCCCATCGCCCGGTCCACCAGAAACGCGGTCGCGCCGCCGCGGCGGGCCCCCTTCTCCGGGTCGGTCACCGCCACGACGATCGCGAAGTCGGCGTCGTTGCCGTTGGTGATGAACGTCTTCTCGCCGTTGAGGACCCAGTCGTCGCCGTCGCGGCGCGCGCTGAGCTTGATGTTCGCGGCGTCGGAGCCGGCGCCCGGCTCGGTGATCGCGAAGCAGGAGATCCGGTCGCCCTCGATCGTGGGGATCAAGTACTCGCGCTTCTGCTCGTCGTTGCAGTGATACAGGATGTTGTCCGCCTCGCCACCGAAGTGGAACTGCACGAACGTCCGGCCCGTCTCGGTCACGATCAGCGACTGGAGCACCGCGGACAGGTCCATCCCGCCGTACTCCGCCGGGGTGCTCAGGCCCCAGAAGCCGAACTTCTTCGCCTTGAGCTGCAGCTCGCGCAGCTCGCCGGGCTCCAGCCCGGGCCGGTGGGCGCGCTCGCGGCGCAGCGCCTCCAGCTCCAGCGGCACGACTTCACGGGTGATGAATTGACGGGCGGTGTCGCGGATCGCGCGTTCCTCGTCGCTGAGCGAGAAGTCCATGTGCATAAACTAGCGGTGCAAGTTTTTCCGCGTCCAGACCGAGATCCGCACAGATTCAGGAGCACCGCATGGCCCGGCCCCGGCAGTCCCTGCTCACCCGGGAACGCATCGTCGAGGCCGCCGCCACCCTGGTCGACGCGGAAGGGCTCGAAGCGCTCTCCACCCGCCGGCTCGCCACCGAGCTGGGCGTACGCGGGCCCTCGCTCTACCACCACTTCCCGACCAAGAACGAGATCCTGGACGCGGTGGCCGACGCGGTCGTGGCGCGGGTGGACGTGTCGGCGTTCGTCACCCACGACTGGCATGACGCGCTGCGGCTGTGGGCCCGCTCGTACCATGCGGTGCTCTGCGCCCACCCGCACATCGTGCCGGTCCTCGCGCACGGGCCCGGCCGCCGCCCCGCCACGCTCGCCATGGCCGACACGGTCTACGGGGCCCTGATCGACGCGGGCTGGCCACCCGCCCGCGCCACCCACATCGGTGCGCTCATGCGCTATCTGGTGCACGGCTCGGCGCTCGGGTCGTTCGCCCGCGGCTTCGACGAGGACCCGGCAGTCTACGCGGAGCGCTACCCGCACCTGCGCCACGCCCACCTGCTCGCCGAGCACCAGCACAGCGTCGACGAAGGGGCGTTCGCGCTCGGCCTCGACACCGTCCTGACCGGTCTCGACCGGCTGTACCGATCCCTGCCCGGCCGCAAGGCCGCATCCCTTCCGAAAGGCACGCGACCGTGACGCTCAGCCCCGATGTCCTCCTCAGCCGCGACCGGATCCACGTCGGCGGGGCATGGGTCCCGCCCGCCTCAGGTGCGCGCATCGCGGTCGGGAACCCGGCCACCGGCGACCTGCTCGGCCACGTGCCCGCCGGGTCGGCCGCGGACGTGGACGCCGCGGTCGCGGCGGCCCGCGCGGCCTTCGACCGGTGGGCCGGCACCGGCGCCGCGGAGCGCGGCGCGGTGCTCACCCGGCTGCATGCGGCCTTGTCCGCCCGCTCCGCCGACATCGCCCGTACGGTCGGGCTGGAGCTCGGCGCGCCTCTGAAGATCGCGGCCGGAACGCACACCCGGCTGCCCCTGACCGTCCTGCAGGGGTACGCGGAACTGGCCGCCCGCCCCGCGCCCGCCGAGACGGTCGGGCACTCGCTGGTCGAACATGAGCCGGTCGGCGTGGTCGGCGCGATCACCCCGTGGAACTATCCGCTGCACCAGATCGTCGTCAAGATCGGCGCGGCGCTCGCCGCCGGCTGCACCGTGGTGCTCAAGCCCAGCGAGCTGACCCCGCTGGTGGCGTACCTGCTGATGGACGCGGCCGAGGAGGCCGGGGTGCCCGCCGGGGTGCTCAATCTCGTCCCGGGCACCGGCCCGGAGGTGGGCGCCGCGCTGGCCGCCCACCCGGACGTCGACATGGTCTCGTTCACCGGCTCCACCGCGACCGGGCGGGCGATCTCCCACGCCGCCGCGGACCGGATCGCCCGGGTCGCGCTCGAACTGGGCGGCAAGAGCGCCAACGTGATCCTCGACGACGCCGACCTGACCCGGGCGGTCAAGGTGGGCGTCGGCAACGCGTTCCTCAACTCCGGACAGACGTGTACGGCGTGGACCCGCATGCTCGTGCACCGCAGCCGGTACGACGAGGCCGTGTCGATCGCGGCCGCGGCCGCCGCGAAGTACCACACCGGGGACCCGTTCGACGAGTCCACGCGGCTCGGCCCGCTGGTCTCCGCCGCCCAGCGCGACCGGGTCCGCGGGCACATCGAGCGCGGCCTGGCCGACGGGGCCCGGCTCGTCGCGGGCGGGCTGCACGCGCCGGTGCCCGACCGCGGGCACTTCGTCCCCGCCACGGTCTTCGCCGACGTCGACCCGGACAGCGCCCTGGCCCAGGAGGAGATCTTCGGACCCGTGTTGTCGATCATTCCGTTCACCGACGACGATGAAGCGGTGACCATCGCGAACAACTCCCGTTACGGCCTGGCCGGCGGCGTCTGGTCGGCATCCGGGGACCGGGCGCTGGCCGTGGCCCGCCGGATGCGCACCGGCGCGGTCGACATCAACGGTGCCGCGTTCAACCCGGCCGCCCCGTTCGGCGGGTACAAGCAGTCCGGCATCGGCCGTGAGCTCGGCACGTACGGCGTGGCGGAATTCCAGCAGATCAAGGCGATCCAGCGGTGACGGCGTACGTCCAGGGCCTGGTCGTCCGGGAGCGCGGGGTGCCGCCGGCCGTCGCCCAGTTGCACCTGCCGGAGGTCGGCCCCGGCCAGGTCCGGGTCCGGGTCCGGGCGGCCGGGGTGTGCCATTCGGACCTGGCCATGCTCGACGGCACGCTCGCCCCGCCGCACCCGCTCGTGCTGGGCCACGAGGCCGCCGGTGAAGTGGTCGAGGTGGGTTCCGGGGTGACCCGGGTCAGTGTGGGCGCGCACGTGGCGCTCAACTGGTCGCCGGTCTGCCGTACATGCTGGTTCTGCACCCACGGCGAGCCGTGGCTGTGCGCCACCGCGAACGTGGCCGCGCTGGAGAACGGCATCACGCTCGACGGCGCGCCGGTGCACGTGACGCTGGGGCTGGGCGCGTTCGCCGAGCAGGTCGTGGTGCCGGAGAACGCGGTCATCGCCGTACCCGATGAACTGCCGTGGGAAAGCGCGGCGCTGCTGGGCTGCGCGGTGCTCACCGGGACGGGCGCGGTGCGCAACACCGCGCGGGTCGCCGCGGGCGACGCCGTGCTCGTGCTTGGCCTGGGCGGGGTCGGCCTGTCCGTGGTGGCGGCGGCCCGCGCCGCCGGAGCTGCCCAGGTCATCGCGGTCGACGTCGCCGAGAGCAAGAAGGCGCTGGCGGAGGCCGCGGGCGCGACCGAGTTCCTGGTCGCCGCGGACACGCTGTCCAAGGACGTGCGGGTGCGCACCCAGGGCCGCGGTGTCGACCATGCGTTCGAATGCGTCGGCAAGGCGGCGACCATCCGCGCGGCGTGGCGCGCCACCCGCCGCGGCGGCCAGGTCACGGTCGTCGGCATGGGCCGCGCCGACGACATGCTGCAGCTCAGCGCGCTGGACATCTTCACCTCGGCGCGCACCCTGCGGGCGTCGGTGTACGGCTCGGCCGACCCGGATGTGCAGATCCCGGAACTGGCCCGCGAAGTCGTGTCCGGGCGCCTGAGCGTGGACCATCTCGTCACCGACCGGATCGGTCTCGCGGACGTGCCCGCGGCGTTCGAGCGGATGGCCCGCGGGGAGGGGGCCCGGTCGGTCGTGGTGCTGTGAACCCGGTGTTCACCAGGGCTTCATGGGGCCGCAGTGGGCGCCTGTGACGGCGGGACCAAGGTCCCGCCGGGTAGGTGACTTCGGCCCGGGTGATCCGCCCCGGCGGGGCGGATGGTGGATCTGTCATACGGTGTATGAGTCGGAGGCAGCGATGACCGTCCACGCAACCACCAAGCGCACTCTGGACCGCCCCCTGGAGCAAGCCGAGATCCCCGGCTCGATGATGACGAAGTTCGCCGCGAAGGCCATCGCGGTCATGCGGATGGCCACCGGTTTCGTCTTCCTCTGGGCGTTCCTCGACAAGATGTTCGGCCTGAACTACTCGACCCCGTCCGCACGTGCCGTGATCAACGGCGGATCCCCGACCAAGGGCTTCCTGTCCTCGGTCGATGTCGGCCCGTTCCAGTCAATGTTCCACTCGATGGCCGGGACCTGGTGGTGCGACTTCCTGTTCATGGCAGGCCTGCTCGGTCTCGGGCTGGGCCTGATCCTGGGCGTCGGCCTGCGGATCGCCGCGGTCGGCGGCACCATCATGATGGCCATGATGTGGCTCGCCGAGTGGCCACTTGCGCAGCACACCGCCGGCGGTGACCCCAGCGGCTCGTCCAACCCGATCGTCGACTACCACGTGATCTACGCGCTCGCGATGATCGTCGCCGCGGCGACGTACGCCGGGCACACGTGGGGCCTCGGGAAGATCTGGGGGCACATCGCCTACGTCCGCAAGCACCACTGGCTGCTCTGATCCGACACCGTCCGAACGCGAGGCCGGCGACCCCCGGGTCGCCGGTCCCGCGCGTACGCGGTTCAGGCGGTGAGCAGCGCGGCAACCGTACGGGAAAGGGCGGCGCGGGACTGCTCGGGGTCCAGCCCCATGGCGTCGCGCCACGTGCCCCAGGTCGGCCACATGCTGACCGCGATCAGAGCGGCCAGCACGTCGGGGCCGCCGTCGCCCGCTGCTTCCAGCTCGGGCGCGAACAGCGTACGCAGCTCGTCGCGGACCCGGTCCACATGCGCGCGACGGTTGCGCTGCAGGGCCGGGGAGAACGGCTCCTTGAGCGACGCGGCCTTTGCCGCGGGCGCGACCTGTTCCAGCAGCCGCGCCCGCTGCCGGCAGTAGGCGTCGATCCGCGCGCGTAGCGGCAGGTCCGCCGGCACCGGCTCGTACGCGGTGTCGCGCTGCTCCAGGACGCGCTGGGCGCTCGCCGCGAACAACGCCTCCATGTCCGCGAAGTGGCTCCACAGCGCCCGCAGCGACACGCCGGCCAGCTTGGCGATGCGGTCCGCGGTGGGGCGTAACTCGCCGCCGAGGATCAATTCGACGTGTGCGTCGACGATCGCGTTGCGGGTGCGTTCGGCGCGGGCCGTGCGCCCGTCGATCCGCTGGGTCATCGCGTGCTCCGGTAGCGGTTCAGCTCCCGGCGGGCCAGGGACCGCTTGTGCACTTCGTCCGGGCCGTCGGCCAGGCGCAGCGTGCGGGCCTGGCTCCACAGCCGCGCCAGCGGGGTGTCCTGGCCGACGCCGGCCGCACCGTACGTCTGGATGGCCTTGTCGATGATCCACTCAGCGGCGACCGGGGCAATAATCTTGATGGCCTGGATCTCGGTGTGCGCACCCTTGTTGCCGACCGTGTCCATCAGCCACGCAGCCTTGAGCACCAGCAGCCGGGCCTGCTCGATCCGGACGCGGGACTCGGCGATCCACTCGCGCACCACGCCCTGGTCGGCCAGCGGCTTGCCGAACGCGGTCCGCTCCAGGGAACGCCGGCACATCAGCTCCAGCGCGCGCTCGGCCATGCCGATCAACCGCATGCAGTGGTGGATGCGGCCCGGGCCCAGCCGCGCCTGGGAGATGGCGAAGCCCGAACCCTCCTCGCCGATCAGGTTGGCGACCGGCACCCGGACCTCGTCGAATTCCACCTCGGCGTGCCCACCGTGGTCGCCGTCGTCGTAGCCGAACACCGTCATGCCGCGCCGCACGGTCACGCCGGGTGTGTCCCGGGGGACCAGCACCATGCTCTGCTGCAGGTGGCGGGCCGCGTCCGGGTCGGTCTTGCCCATCACGATGAAGATCGCGCAGTTCGGGTTCATCGCGCCGGAGATGTAGAACTTGCGGCCCGTGATGACGTACTCGTCGCCGTCGCGGACGATCCGGGTGCCGATGTTCGTCGCGTCCGACGAGGCGACCTGCGGCTCGGTCATCGCGAACGCCGATCGGATCGCACCGTCCAGCAGCGGTCGCAGCCAGCGCTCCTGCTGCGCGGGGCTGCCGAACTCGGCCAGCACCTCCATGTTGCCGGTGTCCGGCGCGGCACAGTTCAGCGCGGCCGGGGCCAGGGCCGGGCTGCGGCCGGTGATCTCGGCGAGTGGTGCGTACTGCAGGTTGGTCAGGCCCGCGCCGTGCGAGCCCGGCAGGAACAGGTTCCACAGGCCGAGACGCTTGGCCTCCGCCTTCAGCGGTTCCAGTACGGCCGGGGGTGCCCAGTCACCGCGGTAGCCCGCCTCGAACTCCGCCTCGGCCGGGTAGACGTGCTCGTCCATGAACGCGAGCAGCCGCTTGCGGTAGTCCTCGGTGGTCTCGTCGTACGCGAAGTCCATCAGTCTCCCTCCAGCGCCTCATGTCCCTGGCGCACCAGCGGCGCGACGAGCGCCCCGACCGTGTCGAAGCCCTCCCCAACGGTCTGCCCCTGCACGTAGCGGTAATGCACCCCCTCCAGGATCACGGCCAGCTTGAACGCCGCGAACGCCACGTACCAGTGCAGGTCGCCGACGTCGCGGCCGGAACGCTTCACGTAGTGCTCGGCCAGCTCGGGAAGACCGGGATGCCCGGGGACGGAGATCGGCGCGCGTGCGCCGTCCGGGCTGGTGAGCAGCGGGCGGCCCGCGTACACCAGCAGCAGGGCCAGGTCGCTCAGCGGGTCGCCCAGCGTGGACATCTCCCAGTCGAGCACCGCGTTGACCTTCAACTCGGGGCCGATCAGGACGTTGTCGAGGCGGTAGTCGCCGTGCACCACCGCGCCGCCGGGCGGCCCCTGCGGCACGTCGACCGCGAGCCGCGCGTGCAGCTCGTCGATGCCCGGCACCTCCCGGCTGCGCGACGCGTCGAGCTGCTTCTTCCAGCGGCGCACCTGACGGTCGTTGAAGCCGTCGGGGCGGCCGAAGTCCGCCAGCCCGATCGCGGCCGGGTCCAGCGCGTGCAGGTCGGCGAGCGTGTCGACCAGGTTCAGGATGAGCCGGCGTACCGCGTCGGGGCCCAGCGCCGCCAGTGCGGCGGCGTCGCGGTGGATCGTGCCGTCGACGTGCTCCATGAGATAGAACGGGGCGCCGATCGGCCCGGGGTCGTCGCACAGCACGACCGGGGCCGGAGCGGGGAAACCGGCCTGGGACAGCGCGGCCAGCACCCGGTGCTCGCGGGCCATGTCGTGCGCGGTGGGCAGGACGTGACCGAGCGGCGGGCGGCGCAGCACCCAGCGGTGCGTACCGTCGGTCACCGCGTACGTGAGGTTGGACCGGCCTCCCGCGAACATCGAGGCCCGCAGCGCCGGGCCGTCCCCCAGGTACGCCCGCAGCCGGTCCAGGTCGAGCCCGGGCGGCCCGCTCATGCTGTGCCCCTTCCGCCCATGCGCTCGTGGCCCTCGCTCATGCGGTGGCCGCCTGGTCGAAGCTGCGCTGGATCTTGTTCATGCCGGCGAGCCAGCGGTCCGGCTCGTCGGCGCGGTGCCGGTAGTAGTCGGCCACCTCGGGGTGGGGCAGCACCAGGAAGCTGTCGCCGCGGACCGCCTCGGCGACCACCGCGGCCACCTCCCCGGGGTCCAGCGCGGTCGCCGTGAGCTGCGCTTTGCTGGCGCTGTCGCCGCCGTCGGTGAGCATGGCGGTGCGCACCCCCTGCGGGCACAGAGCCTGCACCACGATGCCGCGGTGGGCGTACGTCGCGCGCAGCCACTCCGCGAACCCGAGCGCCGCGTGCTTCGTCGCCGAGTACGGGGCGCTGCCCAGCAGGGTGAGCAGCCCGGCCGCGGAGACCGTGACGAGCAGGCGCCCGCCGCCGTTGTCGAGCCAGCGGGGCAGAAGCGCGCGGGACGCGTACACATGGGACATGACGTTGACCTGCCACGCGGTCTGCCAGAGCGCGTCGTCGGCGTCGTGCGAGCCCGTGGGCAGCACCCCGGCGTTGGCGCAGAACAGGTCGCAGCCGCCCAGCTCGGCCCAGGTGGTGTCGACGAGCTGCTGCACGAACGTCTCGTCCGCCGCGTTGCCCGCCACGGCGAGTCCGCCGATCTCGGCGGCGACCGCCTCGGCGGCGGCCTTGTCGAGGTCGTTGACGATGACCCGGGCGCCGTCGGCGGCGAACCGGCGGGCCAACGCCGCCCCGATGCCGCCACCTGCGCCGGTGACGACGACCCGCGCGGCGGTCACTGGACCGCCCCGGTCAGCGTCACGCCGCCGTCGATGACCAGCGTCTGGCCGGTGATCCAGCCCGCGTCGGCGGAGCAGAGGAACGACACCGCTCCCGCGATGTCCTCGGGTACGCCGAGCCGGCGCAGCGGATACGTGGCCGCGACCTGGTCCTCGCGTCCCTCGTAGAGCGCGGTGGCGAACTTGGTCTTCACCACCGCGGGAGCCACCGCGTTGACCCGGACCTTCGGGGCCAGCTCGACCGCGAGCTCCTCGGTGAGGTGGATGAGGGCGGCCTTGGTGACGCCGTAGAAGGCGATGCCGGGGGCGGGTCGCACCCCGGAGACCGAGGAGATGTTGACGATCGAACCCCCGGCGTCGGCGAGGCCGCCGCGCAGGGCCTCCTGCACCCAGCCGAGCGTGCCGAGCACGTTCACGTCGAACATCTTGCGGGCGGCGGCCAGGTCCAAAGTGCCCAGCGGACCGTACGCCGGGTTGATGCCGATGTTGTTGACCAGCTGGGTGATCGGGCCGAACGCGCCGACCGTGGTGTCGACGACCTCCGCCCGGTGGTCGGGGTCGTCGCCGCGGCCCGCGACCGCGATGGCGTGTTCGGGGCCACCCAGGTCCTTGGCGGCCGTCTTCAGTGCGGTCGCGTCGCGACCGGTGATGCACACCCGGGCGCCCTCCGCGACGAAGCGCTGGGCGATGGCGAAGCCGATCCCCCGGCTGGCCCCCGTCACGATGGCGACCTCGCCTGCCAACTGCGTCATGCGCGCTCCTTCGGACATATCTGCACTGTGAGTGCGAACATTACCGGCCAGTACGCCCGCCGCCTACCCTCTCCCGAGCGGCGGTGCCGCCGCAACAGGTGGGACGTGCGCCGCACGACACATGGCCGCACCAGGACCTCGGATCAGTCACCGTGCGCGGCCGCAGCGCCAGCTCGGCCCGGCTCGCCGTTGCCGCCCGGGCCGGCATACCCGAGATCAGGCGACGCCGATGGGCCGGAACTGCACACTCACCCGCGGGCCGACGGCCCGGGCCGTCTTGGGGATCGCATGCTCCCAGGTGCGCTGGCACGAACCGCCCATGACGATGAGATCCCCGTGACCCAGCGGGAAGCGCAGGCTCGGGCCGCCGCCCGCACGGGGACGCAGCATCAGATTGCGCGGCGAGCCGAGCGACACGATGGCCACCATCGTGTCGGCGTGGGCCGACCGGCCAAGCGTGTCACCGTGCCACGCGACGCTGTCGCGCCCGTCGCGGTACAGGCACATGCCGGCGGTCACGAACTCCTCGCCCAGCTCGCCGCGGTAGTGCGCCGACAGTCTGTCGCGGGCCCGGGCGAGCGCCGGGTGCGGCAGTGGCTCGCCGGGCCCGTACCAGCGCAGCAGGCGGGGCACGTCGACCACGCCGTCGTACATCCGGCGGCGCTCGGCCCGCCAGTCCACGTCGGCCAGCAGCGACTCGAAGACGGCGTCCGACCGGTGCACCCACCCCGGCAGCACGTCCACCCACGCCCCGCCGCTCAGCGGGTGCCGGGTGAGCCGGCCCGGCAGCGGCTCCAACGTGACCGCGGCCGGCTCACCCGCGACGAGATCGAGCATCGAAGGCTGATATGCGCTGCTCACCGGCCCACTCTAGGCCCGATTAGTACGCGTGTGCCAACCGCCGGTCACCATCGCACCGGCAGGGCACGCAGACTGTGCAGGAGCATCCCCTCCTTGAACGGCAGCTCCTCGATCGGCACCGCGATCCGCATCCCGGGCAGCCGGGTGAGCAGTCCGTGCAACGCCTCCTGCAGCTCCAGGCGGGCGAGCTGGGCGCCGAGGCAGTGATGGGCACCCGCCCCGAAGCCCAGATGCGCGGTCTGCGGACGGGCCACGTCCAGCCGGTCCGGGTCCGTCATGACCGCCGGGTCCCGGTTGGCCACGCCGCCCGCCGGGAACACCGCCGCTCCGGCCGGGATGCGTACGCCGCTGAGCTCCACCTCCTCGGTCGTGACCCGGGGCAGACCCGCCCCGGCGGCGCCGAGCTGGACGAAGCGCATCAGTTCCTCGACCGCCTGCGGGATCGTCTCGGGCCGGCCACGGATCCGCTCCCGCTGCTCCGGGTACTCGTGCAGGGTCAGCAGGAACATGTTGATCTGGTTCGCGGTCGTCTCGTGGCCCGCGACCAGCAGGGTGTAGCAGAGCCGGACCAGCTCCTGCTCGCTGAGCCGATCCTGCTCGTCGCGGGCCGCGATCAGCGCGGTCATCAGGTCGTCCTGCGGCTTCGCCCGCTTGCTCGCGATCAGCCGGCCGAAGTACTCGCCGAGCTGGTCCAGCGCCGCGTCGATCTCGCCGGGGTCGCGGCTGGTGTCGCTCATGACCGTGTCGGACCAGGCCCGGAACAGGTGCCGGTCGGCCGGCGGCACGCCGAGCAGCTCGCAGATCACCTGGATCGGCAACGGCAGGGAGAAGTTCTCCACCAGGTCGGCGGGCTGCGGCAGGGTGAGCAGGCGGTCGATCAGCTCGTCGACCAGCTTCGTGACCCGCGGGCGCAGCGCCTCCACCCGGCGGGCCGTGAAGGCGCCCGCGACCAGGCGGCGCAGCCGGGTGTGGTCGGGCGGGTCCATGCCCAGGATGGAGTCGGCGGCGGCCTGGCCCAGGCCGATGTCGGGGACGTCCGGGCCGATCGCCGCGGCCCGGCTGAACCGCGGGTCGATGAGGACCTGTCGTACGTCGTCGTAGCGGGTCACCAGCCACCCGGTCTTGCCGTCGGGGAGCTGGATCTGCGCGACCGGGCGGTCCTGCTGCAACTTCGCCAGCTCCGGCGGCGGGTGGAAGATCGAGGGCGGCGGCGGGAACGGGTAGGGGATCGGTGCCTCGGGCGCGTCGGACGGTCCGGCCAACGGGCTCACCTCCGTAGCGTGACGTCAGGTCAACGTATCGAAGTCGAGCGATCGATGGCACCCTCGTGACGGGCCCCGGACATGACGGGAGGCCCGCCGGATACACCGGCGGGCCTCCCGGGTGTCGTGCTCAGTGCGCCTTGTCCGTGGTGGAGCCCGGATCGGCGGCGGGGTGCCGGTACGTGATGTCGGTGCCGCCGAGCGGGAACGTCTGGTCGTCGCCGAACGGGGACGGGCCGCCTGCGTTCGAGGCGATCAGCTCGGAGACGTCGAGGCGGCCGTCCGCCCGCAGCGGCGGGGCCGCGCCGGGCCGAGCGCCCGACCGGGCCAGACCCGCGTCTCCCATGGCGCGGTCGAGTCCGGTGGTGGTCGTACGGCCCGACTCCAACTCGTCCCGGCGGAAGATCTTGCGGCCGAGCCAGACCAGCGGGTCGTAGCGGCGGTCGACGACCCGTTCCTTCATGGGGATGATGCCGTTGTCGGTGATCTTGATGTGCTCGGGACAGACCTCGGTGCAGCACTTGGTGATGTTGCAGTAGCCCAGACCCATGCTGGCCTGCGCGTACTCCTTGCGGTCGGTCTTGGCGTCCAGCGGATGCATGTCCAGCTCGGCGGCGCGGATGAAGAACCGCGGGCCGGAGAACTCGGGCTTGTTCTCCTCGTGGTCGCGCACCACGTGACAGGTGTTCTGGCAGAGGTAGCACTCGATGCACTTGCGGAACTCCTGCGAGCGCTCCACATCGACCTGCTGCATCCGGTAGTCGCCCGGCTTCACCCCGGCCGGCGGGGCGAACGCCGGAGTCTCGCGCGCCTTCTCATAGTTGAACGAGACGTCCGTGACCAGATCCCGGATCACCGGGAACGTACGCAGCGGCGTGATCGTGACGGTCTCGCTCTCCTCGAACGTGTTCATCCGGGTCATGCAGCCGAGTTTCGGCATGCCGTTGATCTCCATTGAGCAGGAGCCGCACTTGCCGGCCTTGCAGTTCCACCGGCAGGCCAGATCCGGGGTCTGGGTGGCCTGCAGACGGTGGATGACGTCGAGGACGACCTCGCCCTCGTTGACCTCGACGTCGTAGTCCTGCATCTCGCCGCCCGAGGCGTCACCGCGCCAGACGCGGAAGTGGCGCTGGGTGCCCATTATTTCGCCTCCTTGGTCAGCGCATCGAAGTCCGCGAGTTCTCCCTCGGTGACGTACTTGGACAGTTCGGCCCGGTCGAAGAGCTGCATCAGCTCGCCGCGCATCGTCGGCAGCGGCTTGCGCTCCAGCGTCACGTCGTTTCCGTCCAGCGCGCAGACCAGGTTCACCTGGCGCCACTTCGGGTCCATCTTCGGGAAGTCCTCGCGGGTGTGCCCGCCGCGCGACTCCTCCCGTTCCAGCGCCGCCTTCGCGGTGCACTCGCTGACCACCAGCATGTTGCGCAGATCCAGCGCCAGGTGCCAGCCAGGGTTGTACCGGCGGCCGCCGCCCGCCCCGACGTTGGCCACCCGCACCTTCAGCTCCTGCAGTCGCTTGAGCGCATCGCTCAGCTCGCCCTCGCGGCGGATGATGCCGACCAGGTCGCCCATCACCACCTGCAGGTCCTGCTGCAACGTGTACGGGTTCTCCCCGCCCTCGCGTTGCAACGGGGCCAGCGCCGCGTCGACCGCCCGCTCCACGTCGGCGGTGGCCACCTTGGGCCGCTTCGCCAGTGAGTCCGCGTACGCCGCGGCGTGCTCGCCCGCCCGCTTGCCGAAAACCAGCAGGTCGGACAGCGAGTTGCCGCCCAGCCGGTTGGAACCGTGCATGCCGCCGGACACCTCACCGGCCGCGAACAGCCCCTCCACGTGGCCGTGCGCCGCCGCCGAGTCCGGGTCGACCTCCACCCCGCCCATCACGTAGTGGCAGGTCGGACCGACCTCCATCGGCTCCTTGGTGATGTCGACGTCGGCCAGTTCCTTGAACTGGTGGTGCATCGAGGGCAGGCGCTTGATGATGGTCTCGGCCGGCATCCGGGTGGACACGTCCAGATAGACGCCGCCGGCCTTGGTGCCGCGGCCCGCCTTCACCTCGCTGTTGATGGCCCGGGCCACCTCGTCGCGGGGCAGCAGCTCCGGCGGGCGGCGGTTGTTGTCCGGGTCGGTGTACCAGCGGTCCGCCTCCTCCTCGGTCTCCGCGTACTGCTTGCGGAAGACGTCGGGGACGTAGTCGAACATGAAGCGCTTGCCGTCGGAGTTGCGCAGGACCCCGCCGTCGCCGCGGACCGACTCGGTGACCAGGATGCCCTTGACCGAGGGCGGCCACACCATGCCGGTCGGGTGGAATTGCAGGAACTCCATATTGATCAACGTCGCGCCGGCGCGCAGTGCCAGCGCGTGGCCGTCCCCGGTGTACTCCCACGAGTTCGACGTGACCTTGTAGCTGCGCCCCACCCCGCCCGTGGCCAGCACCACCGCGGGCGCCTCCAGCAGGATGAACTCGCCGGACTCGCGGTAGTAGCCGAACGCCCCCGCGACATTGCTGCCGTCCAGCATCAGGTCGGTGATCGTGGTCTCGGCGAACACCCGGATGCGGGACTCGTAGCTGCCGGTCTCCCGGTAGTCCTCCTGCTGCAGCGAGACGATCTTCTGCTGCAGCGTGCGGATCAGCTCCAGACCGGTACGGTCGCCGACGTGCGCCAGCCGGGGGTACTCGTGGCCACCGAAGTTGCGCTGCGAGATCTTGCCGTCCTTCGTACGGTCGAACAACGCGCCGTACGTCTCCAGCTCCCAGATCCGCTCCGGGGCCTCCTTGGCGTGCAACTCGGCCATGCGGAAGTTGTTGAGGAACTTGCCGCCGCGCATCGTGTCGCGGAAATGCACCATCCAGTTGTCGTTGCTGTTCACGTTGCCCATGGCTGCCGCCGCGCCGCCCTCGGCCATGACCGTGTGGGCCTTGCCGAACAGTGACTTCGAGATGATTGCGGTCTTCTTGCCGGCCAGCCGGGCCTCGATCGCCGCCCGCAGGCCCGCGCCGCCGGCGCCGATCACGACCACGTCGTAGTGGTGTCGTTCGATTCGGGTTGTCATCTATGGGGGCCCTCTAGTTGATGAACCGCAGGTCGGTGATCCACTCGGCGGCGACCGCCATGACATAGAAGTCGGTCAGCGCGAGTGTGCCCAGCGTGATCCAGGCCAGCCCCATGTGGCGGGTGTTCAGCTTGGACACGAACGTCCAGAAGCCGTACCGCATCGGGTGCTGGGAGAAGTGCTTGAGGCGCCCGCCCACGATGTGCCGGCACGAGTGGCAGGACAACGTGTACGCCCACAGCATCACGACGTTGACGACCAGGATCACGTTGCCCAGCCCGAACCCGAAACCGGAGGGGCTGTGGAACGCCCGGATCGCGTCCCAGGTGTTGATGAGCGAGATGATCCCGGCGGCGTAGAACGCGTACCGGTGGATGTTCTGGAAGATCAGCGGGAACCGGGTCTCACCGGTGTGCCTCTGGTGACCGTCGGGCACCGCGCAGGCCGGGGGCGACATCCAGAAGGCGCGGTAGTACGCCTTGCGGTAGTAGTAGCAGGTGAGCCGGAACAGCAGCAGGAACGGCAGGGTGAACGCCGCATCCGGAATCAGCCAGAAGCTCGGCAGTGGAGTGCCGAACTCCGCCGCATCCCCGCACCGGTCCGTGACGCACGGTGAATAGAACGGGGTCAGATAGTGGTACTGCTCGACGAAGAACCATTTGTGCATGAACACGCGGACGGTCGCGTAGGTGACCCACGCGGTCAGGCCCACGAAGGTGATCAGCGGCGCGAACCACCATCGATCCGTACGCAACGTCTTCGCCGCGATCGCAGCGCGCGCACGCCCCGCATCCGGCCTCGTTGCCGTCGTCGTCATTCAAGGTCTCCCTGAGAGTGCCCTGCATCGCGCGGCCCGCGCCCGATTTGCGGGCGTGTGCGGTTCCTGTGTGTGGCACACGTTACGCCGCGGCTCCGGCGCTTCGTGCGCAAGGGAGTCTTGCGTGTAAACGCGGCGTGAAGCCAGAGCGTGAGCTCGAACACAGGCGCAGTGTGTACAACATCACGTTCAATCCCTCCGGCCCCGCCGGTCCCACTTTCCCCATAGGGGATTATCTCCCTCTTTATCAAATAAAACGGTCAACCTGAGGCATTGCCGGTCAGGTTCCAGGAAGCGAGGTGCAGGGCGGGCGCGCGGTGCCGCACGCCGGACCAACGATCCGGCAGGGGCACGGACTCGGCGCCGATCCCGCGCACCGCCCCCGGGGCGAGCGCCTGCGGGTACGACTGGGTGAACCGCATGTTGCCGACCGCGGCGGTCACCTCGCCGTCCTCCACGAGCCACACGCCGTTACGGGTCAGGCCGGTCACGACCAGGCTCTTCTGGTCCAGCACGCGGGTGTACCAGAGATCCGTGATCAACAGCCCGCGAGCCACCGCCGCGACCAGCGGCCGCGCCGACGGTGCCACGTGGCCGGTCCCCGCGTCGGCCCCGCCCGTGGTGCCCCCCGGCCCGGCCGCGAGACGCAGGTGATGCGCGACCGGCCCCCAGGAACGGGACAACGGCGAGCCGTGGCCGGTCGAGGCCGCGCCCCGGTCCGCACCGGAGCGGCGGTCGTGCGTGACCGCCTCGGTCACCCCGTCGCGGACCAGCACCAGCGCGGCCCGCGGCGTACCCTCCACGTCGAACGGCAGCCCCGGCGCCGGTTCGCCCGCCACTCCCAGCGGCTCGTCCACCAGCGTGATGGCCGGATCGAACTGGCCGGCGCCCAGCTCCGCGAAGGACTCCCGCTGCGCCCACGCCTTGCCGTTGAACCCGAACGTGGCCAGGTTCGTCAGCAGGTCCGCGACCGCCTCCGGCTCCAGCACCACCGCGTACTGGCCCGGCGGCAGCTCGACCGGAGCCGCCGCGGCGCGGGCCTTCGCCGCCGCGCGGGCCCCCAGCGCCGCACCGTCCAGCCCGTCCAGCCGCCCGCTCGCCAGGCGGGCCACCCCGTCCGCGCCGGACAGCCGGGCGATCCCGTCCATGCCGGCGTCCGCGGCCTGCCCCTGCACTGCCTGACCGGCGCTGTTCGCGAACGCGGCCCGGGTGTGGCCGGTCCGGCAGAACCCGGCCGTCTCCAGGCCACCCGCGGCGGCCACGAACTCACGGATCCGCGACGCCCGATCGTCCGGCGTGGCCCGCGCGGTTGCCTCGTCGAACGGGGCCGGCCCGGCGATCGGCGACGGTGCCGCCAGACCCGGCCAGCGCTCGTCCGGCGGGCTGAGCCGGGCCGCCGTGATCGTCCGTTCGACCAGGGCGGCCAGCCCCGCCGCGTCCGTCACCGTCGTGGTACCCAGCGCCGTCCGCCCGTCCAGGTGCAGGCGCAACCGCACCGACGTGGTCGCCTCGGCGACGTTCTGATGGATGGCCGAGTTGGCGAACCGGGTCAGCGCCTGCACGGCGTGCTCCGCCACCACCTCGACGTCGGCGCCCGCACCGGCGGCCCGGCTCGCCAGCTCCACCACGCGGCCCGCCAGCTCCAGCTCCGCGCCGCTGCGTACCGTCTCGGTCGTCATCCGCGCACCCCCACCCGGACGCCGGTGAAGCGGGCCGGGGCGGCCGGATGACCGGTGTGGCCGATCTGGCCCGGCTGGCCCTTGCCGCAGTTGGGCGTGCCCCAGGCCACGATCTCCGACGAGAGCATGTCCATCGACTGCCAGAACCTCGGGCCGATCCCGGTGTACGTGGGGTTGCGCAGCATCCGCCCCCGCTTGCCGTTCTTGATCTCATACCCGATCTCGCAGCCGAACTGGAAGTTCAGCCGCCGGTCGTCGATGGACCAGGACCGGTTGACGTCCATGAACACCCCGTCGTCGGTGGCCGCGATGATCTCGTCCAGTGTGTGAGGGCCCGGCTCCAGCCCCACGTTCGTCATCCGGACCATCGGCAGCCGCGCCCAGCCGTCCGCGCGCACGCTGCCCGCGTAGTCCAGACCCGCGGCGGCCGCCGAATCCCGCCCGGCCAGCACCCCCACCCAGCGCCCCTCCCGGACCGCGTCGCGGGCGACCGCCGGGGTGCCCTCGTCGTCGTAGCCGAAGCTGCCCAGTGCCCCGGGGATCGTCGGGTCGATCGTGATGTTCATCAGCTCGGAGCCGTACCGCAGCGTGCCCAGGTGCTCAAGCTCCAGCCAGGACGTACCCGCGAACGCGGCCTCCCAGCCGAGGATGCGGTCCAGCTCGATGGCGTGCCCCACCGACTCGTGGATCTGCAGGGCCAGCTGCTCGCTGCCCAGCACCAGGGTCGTCTCCTCGGACGGGCACAGCGGCGCGCTCAGCAGCGCCCGCGCCTCCTCGGCCATCCGCGGGGCATGCTCCACCAGCGACAGCTCGTCGACCAGCTCCCAGCCGCGGGTGCCGTACTGGCCGCGGTAGGACGGCCAGGAGCGGCGCTGGATCTCACCGTCGCCGAACGCGCTCGCGCTGACCCCCGCGCCGCACTCGCGCAGATGCTGGTCGATGCGGTGCCCCTCGCTGGAGACGAACCACTTGCGGGTGTCCCACACCTGGCAGATCCCCTCGGCCAGGTCGGCGCCCGCATCCCGGGCCGCGGCCGTGGCGGCCACCAGCAGGTCACCCTTCACCGACAACGGCACCCCCAGCGGGTCCACCTCGCACGGACTGGCCCAGCTCGCGGTGGTCGCGGCGGCCGGGACCAGCTCGCCCGCGGCGCCGGGCACCGAGGCGGCCGCCTGGGCGAGCTGCGCCGCCTGCCGCCCGGCCGCCCGCGCCGCGGCGGCGGACAACTCCGGCACCGCGTAGAAACCCCAGCCGGAGCTGGTCAGCGCGCGCACCCCCAGACCCGCGCTCTCGTCCGAACTCAGCTCCTCGATGTCACCGTCGCGGGCGGACACCGACTCGGTGCGGCGCAGCATCACCCGCGCGTCGGCGTAGCGGGCCCCGGCGTCGAGCGCGGCCTGCACCGCCGCCGACGCCTCGTCAAAGTGGCTCATGACGCGACCCTAGGCGACCGGTCCGACACTCCGCGCGTCAACCGCGCGGTCATGCAGGCGGCAGCAGATCCTTAGCGGCCGAACTCGACGCCGGTCACTCCGCCGAGGTGCATCACGTTGTCCTGGACGTACACGCCCTCCTTGAGCACGTAGCTGTACAGGCCGTTGAACTCCTGCTCGGCCAGCAGATACCACGGGATGCCCGCGGCCGCGTAGCAGTACATCTTCATGGCCCGGTCCACGGCCGCGCTGCCCGGCGACACCACCTCGCACACCAGCCGTACCGCGGCCGCCTCGATGAACGGCGCGTCCAGGTTGATCGGGCCGGTGACCACCAGGTCCGGCACGGCGATCCGGCCGGGATCCAGGCGTACGGCGACACTGGACAGGATGTTCATGTCGGCCCGCCCGGCGCGCAGCGCCACCGCCAGGGCGCCCACGATGAGCTGGTGCCGCGGCGTCTCCCGGGGGCAGGAGTGCAGGCTGCCGTCCCACAGCTCGACCCGTGCGCCGGTCGGCCCGAGCGCGAAGTAGTCCCCCTCGCTGAGGGGCAGGCCGGTCGTGGGCAGGACGCTGTCCGAAAGCAGGATCGTCATCAGCGCTCCAGGCGGTCGGTGTAGTGGCGTATGAAGTCGAGTTCCCGCGCCAGGTCGGCGGCGCGGTCGAGCACCAGCAGCGCCTCCGTGCCCGGGTCGGCGGGCAGGCTGTGGTGGGCGTACACGTCGGGGGAGTCGGCCTGGCGGCCCAGGTACCGCTCGGCCAGGGCGGTGGGCAGGCGGGCGAAGTCCGTGACCGGGTCGCGGGCCACGGCACACCGAAACAGGTCGTGGCGGCGGGTCACCGCGAGCGCGGCCAGCCAGCCGCCGAGCCCGGTCCCGCGTACGGCGACCCGGGTCAGCTCCAGGTCGGGGTGCTTGCCGGTGAGCGCGTGCAACGCGTCCGCCTGGTCGGCGAGCGCCACGTCGGCGAGCCGCCGGTGCACCACCTTCTCGAAGCTGGGCGCCACTCCGGGCGTACCCCGGGAGTCGACGCTGACCACCGCGAAGCCGGCGGCGGCCCACCACCGGCGCTGCTGCCAGGCGTCGTCGTCCATGACGATCTGCTGGTGCCCCGGGCCGAGCCCGAGCTCGACGAGCACCGCGAGCCGGTTGCCGCTGACGTGGCCGGGCGGGTAGAGCACCGCGCTGGGCAGCCGGCGGTCGGTGACCCGGGCCAGTGCCGGTTGCGGCAGGTGCGGCCGTGCCGGCGCCGCGGACGCGAGGGTGCCCACGACCGCGTCGGCGCGCCGGATCGTCCACGTCGGCGGCCCGGTGAGCGACGACGACGCCAGCACGACCACGTCGCCGCCGACCTCGGCGCGGTGCCAGCCGGGCTCGGTGGTCAGCCGCCGGGCGTCCGCGCCGCCGCCGACCATCGCGGTACGGATCGCGAAGACGTGCTGTTCGGCGGGCTCGTCGTCGGTGCCCTCCACGATCAGGTCCGGTCCCGCCGCGGGAGCGCCGGTGCGCGGCAGCACCCCCACCACCCGGCGGACATACAGCCCGGGCGGGGTGAGCAGGCTGCCGTCGGCGAACAGGCACCGCGCGTCGAATCCGTCGTGGGCGAGTTCCCCGCCGACCAGCACCCGCCCGTCGGGCAGGTGCCGCGGGGTGCCCGCCACCGGCTCGACCCACCGGGCGTCGGCCAGCTCCGCGTGCACCTGGGTCTCCCCGGTACGCGGGTCGATGGACAGCACGAGCCCGTGCTGCTGGGTCCGGCGCAGCACCGTGATGAGCGGGCCGCCGCCGTCGCCCCAGTGCACGTCGACCAGGTAGGGGTACGTCTCCCGGTCCCAGTGCACGTCGACCCAGCCGCCGTACAGGTCGAGCAGGTGCAGGCTGACCGCCCCGGCCGTGCGTACCGCGAGGATCTGGCCGCCGCCGGGCGCCCACCACCACCCCCGGGTACGGCCGAACTGGGCGCCCGCGTCGTCCACCCGTCCCCAGCGCACCCCGGGCTCGCCCGCGAGCAGCTCGTCGGTGCCGCCCGGTGCGGCCACCCGGAGTGTGTCCCCGTCGAGGTAGCCGATGTGGGTGCCGAGCGGGTCCGGGTGCGGGTCGTCGGCCCGTGCGGGGGTGTCGATGACGGTCAGCTCGCCGGTGACCAGGTCCGCGCGGTGCAGCCGGCCGTCGGCCGTGAACGCGGCCGTGCGGGCGAGCGCGTCCACCCCGTACGCGTGGACCTCGCCGGCGGCGATGCGCCGGTCCGCTCCGGTCGAGACGGTGTGCACCCACAGCGCACCGGAGCGCAGGAACACCACGCGGGCGCCGTCCGCGCCGACCGTCACGACGTACGGCGCGTCGGCCGGCCGGCCGGCCCGGTCCGTGAGCGTGGGAACCTCCACGACCACCAGCATCGCTGATCCGGCACCCCTCGTGCGCCCCAAACCGCATGACCCGCGCCGAACCGGGGCGCCGCGCGCACGCGTGACCCGGGCCGACGCGGCGCCGCGCGTAAAGTTGCCGCCGTGACCGAGCCACTACCGTCCCGCCGCCTGCTGCTGGTGCACGCCCACCCCGACGACGAGGTCATCGGGACCGGCGCCACGATGGCCCACTACGCCGCCGAGGGGGCCCGGGTCACGCTGGTGACGTGCACGCTGGGCGAGGAGGGCGAGATCCACGTGCCGGAGCTGACGGGGCTGGCGGCGGGCCAGGCCGATCAGCTCGGCGGCTACCGCATCGGGGAGCTGCGCAGGGCGTGCTCGGCGCTGGGGGTGACCGACCACCGGTTTCTCGGCGGCGCGGGGCGCTACCGGGACTCGGGGATGATGGGGCTGGCCACCAACGAGCATCCCCGGGCGTTCTGGCAGGCCGATCTCGACGAGGCCGCGGGCCTGCTGGTGGAGGTCATGCGGGAGGTCCGCCCGCAGGTGCTGATCACGTACGACCCGAACGGCTTCTACGGGCACCCGGACCACATCCAGGCGCACCGGGTGGCGATGCGCGCGGCCGAGCTGGCCGACGCCGAGGGCTGCGGGCCGCAGAAGATCTACTGGACCGCGATGCCGGTGAGCGTGCTGACCGAGGGGATGGCGGCGTTCCGCGAGGCGGCGAACAACCCGTTCGCGGACATCGAGCGGGTCGAGGACCTGCCGTTCGGTACGCCGGACGACGAGATCGCGGCCCGGGTGGACGGCACGGACCGGTACGAGCAGAAGATGGCCGCGATGCGCGCCCACGCCACCCAGATCCCGGACCACTCGTGGCTCTACAACATCGCGGGTGACTTCGGCGGCGAGTTCATGGGCGTCGAGTACTTCACGCTGGCCAAGGGCGAGCGGGGGCTCGTCGGTGGCCCGCACAAGTGGGAGAGCGACCTGTTCAGCAACGTTCCGGGCGCCGAGTCCCGATGACGGTCCAGGAGGCCGCGGTGGCCGAGCCGGTCCCGCCCCAGCAGCCGCCTCAGCGGCGCGTGCTGGAGACCGTGCTGCGTACCGCCGGTGTGCTGATCTCGGTGGTCGCGGCGCTGCTCACCGGCTTGCTGGAGTTGTTCCTGACCCCGCTGCGGGTCGGTGGCGTACCGGTGGGGGCGGCGGTGCCGGTCGCGGTCGCCGCGAACCTGGTGCTGGCCTGGTTCGCGGTCACGACCGTGGGGCGGCGCTGGGCGCTGGCGCCGCCGTGGGTGGTCTGGACGCTGCTGATGCTGTTCGCCACGGGCTACCGCCGCGCCGAGGGCGACCACCTGGTGGATCCCCAGAACTGGGTGGCCCTGGTGACGGTGCTGGCGGGCAGCCTGGCGTTCGCGGTGTACGCGTACCGGATGATCCTGCGCCGACTGCCCCGGTGAGGGCGGTATCCACAGCGTCCCCGGGGCGCTACGATGCGCAGCCACGGCCGGTGTGTGCGGCGCCGGTGCGGTGGCACGTCCCCCGGGGAGGGCAACGATGAGGCAGCAGCGATGGTTTCCGATCGCGGTCCTGGCGCTGAGCCTGTTCGCGGTCAACGTGGTGGCCCGCCTGGTGATCCGGATCGGCTTCCACGGCAACGAAACCGCCGAGAGCCGGGTCTCGGTCGTCATGTTCGCGGTCATCGGCGTGGTGCTGGCCACGCTCGCGTTCGTGTGGTGCCAGCGGGTGCCGGTCGGCCGGTGGCTGCCCGACCTCGCGGGCGGCGCGGTGGGCGGCATGCTGCTGACGATCCTGGTCGGACCGTTCGTGAGCGGCGACAACCCGTTCTCCGAGGGTGCCGGGAACTTCTTCTCCCAGGTGTGGCTGTACGGCGGCTTCGCGATCGGCGGCACGGTGCTCGGGTACTGGATCGCGACCGCGCTCGGCCGGGACTACCGCTCGAAGGCGCTGCGCGCGTACGCCGAGAAGCGCAACACCCGGCCGCGCCGCGTCGTCGGCCGCTGACCCGGACTCAGTCCGGGGCTTCCCGGGTCAGATACGTGTGGTGGGTGTCGAAGCCGAGCCGGTGGTACAACGCGACCGCGTTCGTGTTGCGCTCCTCCACCTGCAGGTAGGCGCGGGCGGCGCCGCGCTGTGCCGCCCACCCGGCCATGGCCCGCACGACGTGCTGGGCCAGGCCCTGCCGCCGCGCCTGCGGCGCGACCTGCAGCAGCCCGATGCCGTGCCACGGCTGGGGTCCGGTCACCGTCCCCCGGGCCACCGCGAGCAGGTCGCCGTCCGCGTCGCGGACGTGCGCGTAGACCGTCTCGGGTACGCCCGTGAGCACCCGCACCGCAGCATCGGGCAGGGTGCCCTTGTGCTCGGCCACCATGGCGAACCACTCGTCGGTCGGGCTGTCGGCCAGCTCGACGGGCGGCAGGTCGGGCCGCTCGGAGGCGGTGGCGAACACTCGGGCGAGCGGGGCGGTCTGCACGAGGGTGAGCGGGCGGGAGGTCCAGCCGCGGGCGTCGAGGGCGGCGTTGACCGGCGCGGCGAGCGGCATCGGGGCGTTGATCAGGGCCTGCTGGCCGTGCCGGGCGTACCAGTCGACGACCGCGTCGATCGCGGCGTCGAGCGGGCGGTCGGGGTCGCCCACGGTGAGGGCGGAGTTCGCGCGGCCGGTCCAGTTCTGCGCGGCGCGCAGCACCCACTGGCCGAGCCGGGCCTGGACGGGGGCGGGCCAGCCGTCGTTCGAGGCGAGTTCCAGGGCGATGACGTCGGTGGCGCGGGGGCGGCGGGTGGCCGGTACGCGCTTGGCGCGGTGGACCTCCTGCAGTGGCACCCGGAGCGGGCCGTTCGCGGTGGCGAGCGTGAGATCCGTCTCGGTGAGGTCCACGAGTTCCCCGAGCGCGTCCGTGAAAAGTGGGCGATCCTCAGAAATGCCCACAATTCGGCGGACCACGACTCGGTGTCCCACATCCTGCTGCCGGAGCACCTGCGACCACCTCCGGCGGAGATACTAGGCTCTGAACCGCCGTGGTCTGGTGCGGCGAGTCTTTGGAGGGAAAGGCCCGTGACCTACATCATCGCCGAGCCCTGCGTCGATGTGCTCGACAAGGCATGTATCGAGGAGTGCCCGGTCGACTGCATCTACGAGGGCAACCGGATGCTCTACATCCACCCCGATGAGTGTGTGGACTGCGGGGCCTGTGAGCCGGTCTGCCCGGTGGAGGCGATCTTCTACGAGGACGACGTCCCCGAGCAGTGGAAGGACTACACGAACGCGAACTACGAGTTCTTCGAGGAGCTGGGCTCGCCCGGCGGCGCCTCGAAGATCGGCAAGGTCGACAAGGACGCCACGTTCGTGGCCGCCCAGCCCCCGCGCGGGGAGTGACCACGCTCTCGTCGGCGCTGCCTGACTTCCCCTGGGATCTGCTGGAGCCTGCCAAGGCGCTGGCGGCGGCTCATCCGGGCGGGATCGTCGACCTGTCCGTCGGCACCCCGGTCGACCCGGTGCCGCCGCTGGTCCAGGCCGCGCTGACGGCCAACGCGGACCTGCCCGGCTACCCGCTGACGGCGGGCACCCCGGCGCTGCGCGCTGCCATCGCCGCCTGGACGGCGGCGGTGTGCGGCGCCTCCGGCGAGCTCGGGGTCCTGCCGACCATCGGCTCGAAGGAGCTGGTGGCCTGGCTGCCGACGCTGCTCGGCGTCCGCCCCGGCGACACGGTGGTGATTCCGTCGGTCTGCTACCCCACGTACGAGGTGGGCGTGCGGCTGGCGGGCGCCACCGCGGTGCGTACGGACTCGCTGACCGCGCTCGGCCCCGACCCCCGGGTGCGGCTGGTGTGGATCAACTCCCCGTCCAACCCGACCGGCCGCGTGTTGCCCGCCGCCCACCTGCGCAAAGTGGTGGCGTGGGCCCGCGAGCGCGGCGCGGTCGTGGTCAGCGACGAGTGCTACGTGTCGCTGGGGTGGGACGCCGTCCCGGTCTCGGTGCTGTCGGACGAGGTCTGCGGCGGCGACTACACCGGCGTGCTGTCGGTGCACTCCCTGTCCAAGCGGTCCAACCTGGCCGGATACCGCGCCGGGTTCGTTGCCGGTGACCCCGCCCTGGTCGCCGAGCTGCTGGCGGTGCGCAAGCACGCCGGCATGATCGTGCCCGGTCCGGTGCAGGCCGCGATGGTCGCCGCGCTCGGGGACGAGTCGCACGTGGCTGAGCAGCGCGCCCGGTACGGCGCCCGCCGCGAGCGGCTGCGCGCCGCCCTGACCGGCGCCGGGTTCGAGATCACTCATTCCGAGGCCGGGCTGTACCTGTGGGCCTCGCGGGGCGAGGACTGCTGGAAGACGGTCGACTGGCTCGCCCGCCGGGGCATCCTCGCCGCCCCGGGCGAGTTCTACGGCCCGGCCGCGGGCCAGCACGTCCGGGTCGCCTTGACCGCCACGGACGAGCGCGTCGCCGCCGCCGTGCAGCGCCTCGCCGACTGAGGTCCGTCGCCGACCGACTGACGTCCGCCGGCTGAGGCGCCTCGCCGGCTGAGCCGCACAGCGACCTGCCCGGCCGCTCGCCGGGAACCCTGCCCGTCCCTTCTTTGGACGAGCGCCCACATCGGACGGGCTTCCACACTGAGATCATCTGCAATCGGCAGATTGCATTTCGCACATGGTGCTTTGTATGCAGCCGTATGCGTCCTGCGTGTTGCAGGTGAATTATCGTTAAGGAGGCTTGGAGAAGGGGGGTCACCCATGTTGATCGGGCCGGAGGCAGGCCGCGGCGGCGGGCGCCGACCGCAGCGGGTGGTCTATCACGCGAGCGAGAAGATCGTCGTCACCAGCGAGTTCGTGCAGGCCGGCGGGTGCCGTGTCCCCGTCGCCGATCTCCAGGGCACGGTCCGCTGCCTCACGAGCCGATACCCGCTGTTCCGGATCGCCTGCCTCGGCGGCGGGGTCGAGGTCATGCTGGCCGTGCCGTTCGCCGTCGCGTACGGATCAGCCTGGATGTTGCTCGCCGGAGTGGTCTCCGGCCTGGTGATGGCGGCCGGGGCCGGCGTGGACGCGCACCGCAATCCACGGTGGATGACCATCGAGGCAGAGTGCCGCGGGCGGCGCATCCGGTTGCTGGGCACGACGGACAAGAAGGAGTTCACGCACGTCCGGCTGGCCCTGATCCGGGCGCTGGAGCAGCACCGTGACCGGGTCTGGTGACGGGCGGATCAGGTGCCCAGCGAGTCGCGGATCTCGTGGACGGCCCGGACCGCCGCGTCGCCGGTCAGACTGTCCATCTCCAGGATCTTCATGGTCTCCCGGTAGTGGGCGGTGACCTCCGGGGTCTGCACCAGCCAGTCGCTGGCGGCGGACTCCACGAACAGCACGTCCGGATCACCGGACCCGGCGAACTCCAGCAGCTCGAACGTGCCGCCCAGGCCCGGGTGACCGGCCAGGCTCAACGGCACCACGATGAGCGTGATCGCCGACATCCTGCCCATCTCCAGCAGGTGGTCGAGCTGGTGGCGCATCACGGTGGGGCCGCCGACCGGGCGGCGCAGCACCGCCTCGTCGAGCGCGGCGATGACCTCCGGTGCGTCCGGGCTCTGCATGCGTTGTTGCATGTTGCGTTGCCGCTCCATGCGGATCTCGATGCGCGCGAGCACGTCGGCGTCGTCGGGGCTGCGGTGGATGACCTTCGCCGTGCTGTTCTTGGCGTAGTCCTCCGTCTGCAGCAGACCGGGGATCAGCGTCGCGTGGTACATGCTGATCCGCGAGGCCTCGGCCTCGTACGCGACGAACTGCTGGTACTCCCTGGTGAGCTTGTGGCTGCTCCACCACTGTCGGGACCGGGAGGTCGCGGCGAGGCTCATGAGCGCGGTCACTTCCTTCTTGTCCCGGATGCCATAGTGCTCCAGGAGTGCTCGCACCTCGACGGGCGAGATGGTCACCGCGCCGGTCTCGATGCGGTTGAGCTTGGACAGCGACCAATACATCTCCCTGGCCACAGTATCGGCGGCCAGGCCGCGTTCCTCGCGAATGGCGCGCAGACGAACCCGCAGCCGTTGGCGGGCCACGGCCGGCCCCACCTGCCCTGTCATGAATGACCCCCGCAGCGTCGGCGCTGTGCACGGTCGTGAGGAGCCGGCGCCGACGCCCCCGACCTCCGCCACCTCCCGCGGGCAGACCGAAGAAGAGACGGGAGCACAAGCCTATCTGCAATCGGCTGTCTGCGCGTAGCCATCGCCGGAACCTACTACAAGATCGCATGTTCCCGCCCGCGGCGCACTCCACGCTGTGGTGACAAGCTCACGCTCGGGCACCTTTCGGCCGCAGCCGGCACCGCCACGCTCCGGTACATTGAGTCCCACATCGACACGGCTGATCCAGCATGGGCCGCATGCGGCTCGCATGACCTGCCGCAGCCGATCCGACAGCGCCGTCGACGACTGCTCAAACTCCACTCAGGGGGAACGATGGTCGATCGCGACGAACTGCCGACGTGGCGCAAGAGCAGACGCAGCTCCGCCGGTGCGTGCGTGGAGATCATGCGCGGCGCCGAGTTGATCCTCATGCGGCATTCCAAGGACCCCGACGGTACGGTGCTGGCGTTCGAGCGCGCCACGTGGGCCGCGTTCCTGCTCGCGGTCAAGGCGGGCGAGTTCGACCTGGCATAGTGCGTGACTCCCCGCGCCGGTAGCGTCGGCGGCATGGCCGAGCAACCCACGGTGGTGGTCCGCGGCGAGGCGAGCCGGGAGGTGCCGCCCGAGCAGGCGGTCTTCTCCGTGACGGTGTCCGCACGGGACAAGGATCAAGCGACCACGCTGGCCCGGCTCACCGAGCGGGCCGCCGGGCTGCGCCAGGCGCTGGACGGGTTCCCGGAGGCGATCGAGCAGCGGGTGACCAGCGGCCTCGTCGTCTATCCGGAGCTGCGCCGCTCGGGGGAGCGGGTGTCGGCGTACTCCGGAAGCGTCACGACGACCGTGACCGTCACCGACTTCACTGTGCTCGGTGAGCTGCTGATGCGGCTGGCCCGCCGGGAGCAGACCGCGGTCTCCGGCCCGTGGTGGCGGCTGCGCCCTGGCAGCACCGCGGGCGCGGAGGTACGCCGCCTGGCGGTGGCGGACGCTCTCGCCCGGGCCGCCGAGTACGCGGACGCGGTCGGCGCGCGGGTGGACCGGCTCGTCGAGCTCGCCGACGAGGGCGCCGGCAGCGCACAGCCGGCGATGCGTATGGTGGCGTTCAGTGCGCCCGGAGGCGGCGGCGCGGAGCACTTGGAGCTCGACCCGCAGCCGCAGACCGTGGCGGCGAGCGTGGTCGTCCGGGTGGCCATCACGGAGCCCGCGAAGCTCGGCTGACCAGCCCCGTAGGCCTGGTCGGCGGGCTATCATTCATTCCGGCGCACCACCTGCCCACGCTCTGTTACCGGCGGCCACGGCCGCCGACGGTGCGCCGCCAGCGCGACGGGTCTCTCTTCGAGGGGCCCGTTTTCGCGTCTCCGGAGGCGGGCGCATCGCACATTCGGGGCGGGATTGTCATCGGCGACACTCCGGACGACCAGGCGAAGTATGCGCCAATTCGGTCACTATGGTGCTTTTGCCGGGATAACTACGCTTGCCTGGTGGGCGGCCCCACGCCACCAACGATCGCGCGGCCTCGGCGACGCGCCTCGACGACCTCACGGGCGTCCGTTGATCCGCCAGCTTCGACCGGAGGGAATCGGCTCGGCATGACCGCGTCCGGCAACGACCTCGTCCAGATTGGGCTCGCGTTCGCCTTGATCCTCGCGAGTGGGTACCTCGTGGGCCGCATCCATCAGTGGTATCGGACCGGCCTGCAGCGCGATGGCGCGTACCGCGAGGGATACGACCACGCGTCTCGGTCCATGTTCGACATGGCGGTTCGCTCGCGCGTGCGGCAACCGGCCGGGACTCCGCCGGTGCGCGCCACCGCCTTCCCGGCGGTACGGCACTCCCGCCCGGTCGGCCTGGGCCGCCGCCGGATCGTGGCACACCGGCCCTCTGTCCCGGACCGGCGGCGGCGCCGCCCCGCGGTCTGAGGAAGGTTGGAGATCATGACCCCAGCAGGCAGCTCGGCACTCCAGGTGGCGCTTGCGGTCGCGTTCGTCATCTTGACCGCGTACGCCGCGGGACGCGTGCACCAGTGGCACCGGCAGGGCTTCGAGCGCGAAGTGGCGTACCGGCAGGGCTACGACCAGGCCTCGCACACGCTGTTCCACCTGGCCACCCGTGCCCTTCCGGCGGCTGCTTCCGAGTCGGCCGCCGCCGAGCCGGAGGGTGACCCGCTCGCGCGGTACGGCTGGGCACCGGCCTCCTGAAAGCGATCCGGGGCCGTTCGGCCGATCCTCGGATGATCAGCCATTGATCCGCCGACCGAGGGTTCTGCACAACGGCTGGTTAAGCCGATGGGTTGTCATTTCTGCAATCACTACGATCGTGAACATGACACCGATCGTGCTTCAGGTAGCGCTCTCCGTGGTTCTCGTCATCTTGACCGCGTACGCCGCGGGACGGGTCCACGAGTGGTACCGGCACAGTCGCGAGCGGGAAGCCGCCTATCGCGACGGGTACGACGAGGCGTCACATTCCCTGTTCCGCCTGGCCACCCGCACCGGATCCTCCGGTGGCGCCGCACAGAACCGCGCCCGGGAGGCGGACGTCGTCCCCCTCGACGCCGCCCGTCCGGCCCGCGGCGGCGACGAACGGGAGGCCACCACGTACCGGCTACGACCAATCGGCACGCTCTGAACTGCGGTTTCTCACCGCTCGCCGCTCCCGAGCGCGGCCGGGACCCGCCGGGGGAGCTGGACGGTCGCTCCACCGTCCCGACCCAGGAAAGAACGACCAGCATGACCGCACCCGGCAACAATGCCATTCTCATCGTGCTCGCCCTCGCATTTGTCATCGCCAGCGGATACGCTTCCGGGCGCATTCACCAGTGGTACAAGAATGGTCTCGAAAGGGATCAGGCATATCGCGAGGGATACGACCACGCATCGCATTCATTGTTCGATATGGCAATGCGGAACCGATCGGGCAGGCAACGCCCGGCCCAGTCGGCGACGAAAGCGTCAGGAAAGGCCGTCGTGCAGCTCGCGGAAACGGGCCGCACGCGCGCGGTCGGCTCCGGTCGTCGGCGCATTCCGTCGTCCGGGCCGAACCACCCGGCCGAACATCGGGGGCGTCATTCGGCCGCCTGAGCGGACGGTTCCGCAACACGGCGCAGAGCACCGGGTTTCCCACCCGGTGCTCAGCCGCTGCCGGGAAGCCACCGGGGGCTGCCGCCGGGACGACCGGGCCTGCCGGGAAGCCGCCGAGGCGTGCCGATGCCGGAAATGCCCGAGGGCGTTCCACGGCCGGGGAAGGGGCGATCAGTCGGCGGCGGGTACGGAGGCGCCGGCTACCGGAGGTGCGACGCTCGGCGGGGCCGTCGATACCGGAGCGGTCGCCGTACCGGGATCGGGGCCTGGGCCCCCGCCCGACGAGTCCCCGGTGGACCGGGGGGCCGGGGACGCGGACGGCTTGAGTACCACCGGCCGTCGCGACACGACCACACCGGACGGGACCGCGATCCGCGCGGCCGGGGCGGGACTCGCCGCGGTGCGCGCGACCAGGCTCGGGTACGCGCTCGGCACGGCACCGTTCACCGGCACCGCCGTGCCGTCCGGGCCGGGCCGTAACGCGATCCCGTCCACCCAGATCGGCGCGGCCACGCCCGGCATGACGACCGGCCCGCTCGGACCGCTGTCCACACCGACCCAGTGCGACCCGTACGCCGCGGCGACCGTGTACGTCGCCCGGTAGCCCGGGGGCGCCTGCCGGTCCGTGCACCGCGGGCGGGCGGTCGCCGGGACCTCGCACGCGACCTGGGCGGCGGGACCGAGGTGGCGGGTCACGACGTACCGGTCGACCGGCACCGTGCGGCCGGGCGGCTCCCACGCGATCCGGGGCAGCTCCTGCACCCGTACGCGCGGTGGGGCGGGCTGCGGGAGCCGCGCCGCGTACACCGTGAACGTGGCCGGTTGCACCGTGACACTCCACCCGGCGAACGCGGCCACGCCGCCCGTGGCGGCCACCCCGAGAGCGGCGCCGACCACGATCAGCGGCTGGCGTACCAGGCCGCGCCGCGACCCGGCAGGCCCGGCCGGCCCGTCCGCATTTCGGCCCGGTCGGGCGCGCCGGCGCCTCACGGAGTGGCCCGGGTGGCGGAGGCGTCCAGCGCGATCGTGAACGTGGCCCGCTGACACGCGTCGACCACGGTGTTGGGCATGTGCAGCGGCACCGAGCCTGCCTCGCGGCTGTCCCCGGCGTCGACCCGGACGGGCAGCTCACCGGTGTAGCGCCGTACCTCCAGGTTCGCGGGCACGGGCGCGCAGCCGACCCGGGAGGTCGCCACCAGATCGGCGCGCAGGTCCGTCACGAGCAGGTCGAAGTCGTACGGATTGTCGAGCGTCAGCACGAGCCGCCGGTCCGTCCCGGGCACGAGGCCGTCGACCGGCGCCGCCCGTACGGTGAAGGTGTAATGCCCGGCGTCCTGAGCCGGGCCCTGCACGGCCGTGAGTGTCATCGCCTGCACGCCCGCGTCGTCGTCGCGCAGCGCGACGCCCAGGGCCGCCGCGCCCACGACGGCCGCCGCCGCGGCCAGGATGCGCTGCCACCGGTGCACGAGGAACTCCGCTGTTCAGGGAAGCGTTCAGGAAGCGTTGCTGACGCCGGTCGCCCGCACCGGGATGGTGAACGTGGCACCCTGGCATGCGCTGTCGGAGGCGTTGGTCATCTTGACGCCGTCCGGGACGGTGAACACACCGATGGTGTTCTTCGGGACTTCCCAGGACACCTTCAGCACGTCCTGCGCAACGACGACACCGGTGGTGCGGCAACCACCGTTGCGGTGGTCGCGGTCCGCGGTGACGTCCGCGTCGCCGGGGGACAGCGAGGTGATCCGTACCGGGAAGTTGTTCTGGTTGGTGACCGTGACGGTGAGGTTGCTCGTGCCGCCCGGGTACAGCGGCCGGCTGTCGTCGGATCTGCCGTCGAGCTTGAGCTCGATGGCGTTGCCCGCGACGGCCACCGCGTTGCCGGTACCGCTCAGATTCCAGTACGCCCAGGCGGCGCCCGCGTTCACCAGGACCGCGGCCGCCGCGGCGACGCTGAGGATCACCTTGCCGCGGCCGTCGAGCTTGCCCTTCACCATCCTTCTCGCCTTCGGTTGACCGGGCCCGGGGGCGGGCGGCGCGGGTGCACCGCCCGGGGGGCCGCTGCGTCCCGCGACCCTCATCAGGAGGCCGCGCTGACCGCGTCGAGGTTGACCGTGAACGTGAACGCAGCACCCTGGCAGGCGTTCGCGGGATCGGCGACCATCCGCAGCGGACCGTCCCAGGTGATCTTCGCGCTCGCGGGTGCGTCCTCGGATCCCGCGGGCACGGTCACCTGCGCCGGGTCGGCGGGCAGCGGCGCCGAGTTCACGATGTCCACGTTGGCGCCGGCGTCGCAGCCGTCGGCCGGGGAGTCGATGTCGCTGAGCCGGATGCCGGTGATCCGGACCGGGAACCGGTTCCGGTTCTGCACCGTGAGCAGGATGGCCGTGGCGTTGCCCGGGGTCAGGCCGGTGGGTGGAAGCCCCGCGCTGGTCACCTTCAGCTCCACCACCGAGCCGGCCTTCGCCTCGGCGTTGCCGGAGCCGGTGAGACTCCAGGCTGCCCACGCCGCTCCGGCGGCACACAGGCCGACCAGGGTGGTCACGGTGATGGCGGTGGTCCGTCTGCTGAGCTGGCGCATGCGCGCGGTCCTCCTGCGAAACCTAGGTGCGCCCCGGGGTCGTCGGGACCACGACCCGGGGCGCGGGAAACTGATGAGGCGCCATCCGGTGGAGGCGGATTCGGTGCCACACCACATTCCCCGACTGGGGGCAGACCTGCGATCGGGCGTAGGTGCGCCGTTGCCTGCGCATGATGCCCAATGCGGGGCCTGTCCGGGCTAACCCGCAGGAGGGACGCGACGGACGTGTGCCGTCGGCGTCTTCGGCGTACGGCGTGGTGTGCCGGGCAGGTCCCGTCAGACACCCCATGCCGTCACCCTCTTCCGCGCGTTGCTGTCGAACCTTGCCTGCGGCGCCGCCCCGCCGAGGGGGCGAGCACGGCGCCTCGCTAGGAAAACGCAGCTTGCGGTAGTGCGGAGATCGGGCGTACGTGTTCCGGTGGGTCCCGATGCGCTCCGTGATGGGTGCCGTTCCGGCTTAGCCCCAACGGATGACCCGCCGATGAAGAACCGCCCCACCGCCGGCTCGGCGATGGGGCGGTACCCCGACCAGATCAGACGGACGCGGCCGCCCGACGACGCCGGATCGTCCGGCGCGTGATGACCACACTGCCGGCCAGCGCCATGGCGCCCAGACCTGCGATGGCCAGGCCCGTGATGTCCGACGTGTCAGACGCCGGCGTCACGGCGGGGGTGCCGCCGTTCGAGACGCCGGAGGAGAACGCGGCGGGTGTGATGATGATGCCGCCCGAACCCTTTTTCTTGCTGACCACGAAGACGGACGTCTGCGCCTTCTTCTTGGACGTCTTGCCCACGGCCGAGATCACGATCGTCCCGGGCTTCGAGGACCGGATGTTGAACGCGAACTTGCCGTTCTTGTCGGCCCTGATGGTCGTCACCTTCACGACCCGGAAGTGGTGCGAGCCCTTCGGCAGGAATCGGATGACGATTGCCACCTTTTCCTTCTTGACGAACTTCTTGCCGGAGACCCGCACGTTCGCGTGGATCCTCACGACGCCCTTGTTCACCGTGAGCACCGGTGGCGGCGGCGGGTAGTAACCGCCGGGTGGCACCCGGGTGGGGCCGTTCGGGGTCGCCCACGCCGCCTCGCCGGCGAACAACGTGATACCCAGGGCCATCGCCAGCGACGCGACGAGCGCCGCCAGCCGTGCTGACGCTCGGAAACGTCTCATGTTTCCTCCTTTCGGTTTCCCTATGAAGGGGGTCAAACGCTGAACGATCGCTGCACGTCAACGTTGCGGTTTCACGTTCCGGCGCATGGCGTGCCCGCGGTCACGGTCGTCTTCCACGGCCGTACTCCGGGGGTGGTCCACAGCCGGGGCGTGAACGCCGCGTTCGCACGTGTCTGGTCGCCTGCCTGAATGGTGATGTCGAACGTCTGGCTGGAGCCGGGCCGCAGGTCCACGGTGAACACGGCGACCCCGCGTTCGCGTTCGACGCCCGAGCCGAATTCCACCTCCTTGCCGTCGAGGGTCACGCCGACGATTCCGCCACCGACAGGACTGAAGACCATGGCATTGGTCCGCACGGTGTAGGGATCGCCGGAGAGCGCGAGGCCGGTGACGTAGGCGGGCAGGCCCGCGGCGGGCGCGGTGGAACCCAGCGTCAGCTTCAGGTGCAGCTGGTGGTCGCCGTCCTCGGTGCAGCTGCCGTCCCCGAGGTCGGCGGCCTGGGTGAGGTAGTAGCTGAGCTTGCCGCCGCTGCCGTCGTTGAGGAACACCCCGACAGTCGGTGCGGCGCTGTCGTCGTCGGGCAGCCGGCCCTGGACGACCGTCCCGGCGAGGGCGGCTTCCTCGGTGGCGTCGGCGCTCCACATCAGCAGGCGGCGTTCGCCCGCGGCGCGGGCCAGTTCGGTGATGATGCCTTTCGGGTTGCCCTGGCCGCGGATGAGCGCGTTGAAGGTGTCCCGGGCGGCGCCGGCGAAGAAGGCGTCCTGCACGGACGGGTCGGGGTATTTCGCGTACGCCTCGGACAGCAGCGTCCGCACGGCGTTGTCCGCGGTGAGCGATCCGCCCTTGGGCAGGCGTACCGGCCCGGTGACCCGCAGCAGGTAGGACAGTGCGATCGGATCGGTGGCCACCACCCCGTCGACCGTGACGCCGGTGTGCTTCGCGTACATGGAGCGGGCGAGCACCGCGGCCGTGGGGAAGTCCGGGGTGAGGTTCACGTCGGCGGGGTAGACCGCGGGCCGGGTCGTGTAGAGCGCCTCCATGTCGACGCTCAGGTTCTGCACCGGGACAGGGAACGAGTGAAGGTCTCCGGCGGTGCCCTGGTCGGCGATCGTCACGGCACCCGCGTCGGCGTGGATGACCAGGTAGGCGCCGGGCATGCCGCCGGTCGCGCGGACCTCGGCGTTGTTCTGGAACAGCACGAGATACGTACGGGGGCCGTTCGCGCCCAGCATGGGTGGCAGCAGGCGGGCGGCCCGGTCGGCGGTGGCGACGATGCGTTCCGCGTGGTCCAGCCCGGACCGCAGCTCGGTGATCGCCGAGGCGAGCGGAGCGGCCAGGTGGGCGGTGTCGATGCCGGCGACCCCGGTCTGGGCGCGGCGGATGACCATCAGGCCGCGTGCGATGCGCGGGGCGGCGGCGTTGAGGGCGGTCAGGTCGATGCGGCCGTTGCGCGGTGCGAGGCGCTGCGGGTCGAGTCCGGCGGCGACGTCGAGCAGCGCGGGCAGGCCGTTTCCGGCCAGGTCGTCCAGCACGTACGCGACCGTGCGTACGGCGCTGAGGTCGTCGCCGACGGCGGGGAGTTTGCCGATGAGGGTCCAGCCGAACCCGCCGGTGTTCTCGCGTGCCGCTCGGGTCTCGCTCTGCAGGGCGGACAGGGTGCCCCGGGCCGCCACCAGGTCACCGCGCTGGACCTGCTGTTGCAGCTGGCTGAAGAGCCCGGCGGCGTTCTCCAGGTGGCCCTTGGCGCGCCAGCCGTCGACCCCGACCCAGCCCAGCGACAGGATCAGCGCGAGGACCAGGCCCGCGGCGGTCAGCAGATGCCAGCGCCGGAGACGGGGTTCGCCGGGTCCGCGCCGGGCCGGTTTCTGCGGTGCTTTTCCGGGTTCCCGCCGGACCCGCTTGAACTCGATCTTTGGGGGGACCTCCGGTGGGGTGAAGGCGTATCGGGCGGGGCCGGCCGGCGGTGTCTGAGGCTCGCGGCCTTGCTGACCTTCGTGCTCCACGGCAAATGAATCCCTACGGACGACAGCGCGCGCATGACGCGTCATGTGTTGGATACGACATATGAATGAGTGGCGCAATACCGTGCATAACGGACTAACCGAAACACTGACCCGAATTGGCTAACGGGCGCGCGACCACGGGGATGTTCGGACTACCCCGACGTGGTGAATTCCCCGTACGGGGCGTGGCGCGTCGACTCCTTCGAGGACTGTCCGACACCGCCGAGGCCAGGCGTCGTTGGTCGTCGGTGTATCGATCGTTTCCCAGCGATGCCTGCTGAACGGCGGGTGAACGGGAGGAACCTTGTTGCCCACCCTGAAGGACCAACGCTTCCTCATCACCGGTGGCACCGGATCGTTCGGTCAGACCATGGTCGCCCGACTGCTCAGCGCCGGTGCCGCGGAGGTGCGGGTCCTCAGCCGCGACGAGGCCAAGCAGGACGACATGCGGCGCCGCCTGCGCGACGAGCGCGTCCGGTTCCATGTCGGTGACGTCCGCGACCTGGCCTCGGTGACCAATGCGGCGCGCGGGGTCGGATACGTCTTCCACGCGGCCGCGCTCAAGCAGGTGCCCTCGTGCGAGTTCTTTCCGCTCGAGGCGATCCGCACCAACGTGCTCGGCAGCGCCAACGTCATCGAGGCGTGCGAGCGCACCGGGGTCCGTTCCGCCGTGCTGCTCAGCACGGACAAGGCCGTGCAGCCCATCAACGCGATGGGAATGAGCAAGGCGCTGATGGAGAAGGTCGCGCAGGCGCACGCCCGCACCAACCCCGACGCCGCCACGAACGTCTCCTGCGTCCGCTACGGCAACGTGATGTATTCGCGCGGCTCGGTGATCCCGCTGTTCATCGAGCAGATCCGCGCCGGACAGCCGATCACGGTGACCGAACCCGCGATGACCCGGTTCCTCATGTCGCTCGACGAATCCGTGGAACTGGTCGAGCACGCGTTCACCCATGCGCAGCCGGGCGACGTCTTCATCCGCAAGGCGTCCGCATGCACCGTCGCCGACCTCGGCACGGCCCTGTGCAACCTGTTCGGGGTGTCCGCCAAGATGAACATCCTCGGAATTCGGCACGGTGAAAAGATGGCCGAAACCCTGGCCAGCCGCGAGGAACTCGAACACGCGGAGGACTTCGGCGAGTTCTTCCGGGTCCCGGTCGACAGCCGCGACCTCAACTATTCGCTCTACGTCGAGCAGGGCGAGACCGACCGCGAGACCATCTTCGACTTCAACTCCGCCAACGCCCCCCGGCTCTCCGTACCCGAGGTTGAGCGCGTGCTGCTGACCCTGCCCGAGGTGCGGGTCCAGCTCGCCGCCGCCGGGCGTACCGCCGACCTGGTGGACGCCTGATGCCGGGCACACTCGCCGTCACCGGGGCCGGTGGGTTCCTCGGCTGGCACCTGCGCGTCCTGGCCCGTTCGCTGGGCCTGCCCGAGCCGATCCTCGTCAGTCGCGCCGACCTGGCCAGCGCGCAACGGCTCGCCGGACTGATCAAAGGCGTCGACCGGGTCATCCACGTGGCCGGCGTCAACCGCGGCGAGCCCAGCGAGGTGGCCGAGGGCAACGTGGCACTCGCCCGGCAACTCTGCGCCGGCCTGCGCGCCTGCACCACTCCGCCGAAGCGGGTCGTGTTCGCCAACTCCGTGCAGGCCGGCAACGGCACCCCGTACGGCGACGGCAAGGCGGCCGCCGCGGTACTGCTGGCCGAGACCACCCGCTGGTTCGGTTCGCAGTTCGACGATGTGCTGCTGCCCAACCTGTTCGGCGAACACGGCCGCCCCCGCTACAACTCCGTGGTCGCCACGTTCTGCCGGCTCCTGGCGGACGGCGGCGCACCACAGGTCGACGCGGACCGGGAACTGGACCTGCTGCACGCCACCGACGCCGCGGCCCTGCTGCTCGGCGAACCCGCACCCGGCGGCGAATGCGACACCACGCGGCGTACCGTGCGGCAGCTCGCCGACCAGCTCACCGGGTTCGCCGCAACCTACCGGCGCGGCGAGATCCCGGCGCTGACGGACCGTTTCGACGTGCGGCTGTTCAACACGTACCGGTCGCATCTGGCGCCCGCCGCGGTGCCGCTGTCGCGGCACGCCGATGCGCGCGGCGCCCTGGTCGAAGCGGTCAAGGTGCATGCCGGGGGCGGGCAGACGTTCTGCTCGTCAACGGTTCCCGGGGTCACCCGCGGGCAGCACTACCACCTGGCCAAGGTGGAACGGTTCGTCGTGGTGCGCGGCGAGGCCGAGATCCGGATGCGCCGAGTCCTGCACGACGACGTGGTGTTGTTCCGGGTCAGCGGGGAGCAGCCCGCCCTGGTCGACATGCCCACCATGTGGGCGCACGACATCACCAACGTCGGCGGTGGCGAACTCACCACCCTGTTCTGGGCCAACGACCTGTTCGATCCCGCGCGCCCGGACACGTATCCCGAGGCGGTCTGATGAAGATCGGAATCATCTCGCAGTGGTTCCATCCGGAACCCTCACCCATCCCCAGCAACCTCGCCGAGGACCTCGCGGCCCGCGGGCACGAGATCCGGGTCCTCACCGGCTACCCCAACTACCCGGACGGCAAGCTGTATCCCGGCTTCCGCCAACGCTGGGGGCACGTCTCCCGGACCGCCGGAATCACCACCCGCCGAGTGCCGCTGTACGCCAGCCACGACTCGTCCGGGCTGCGGCGGGCCGCGAACTACCTGTCCTTCGCCACGACTAGTGCGCTGGCCGCGCCGCGCTACCTCAGCGGCGTGGACGTCGTGTACGTCTACCTCACCCCGGCCACGGTCTTCGCCGCCCCCGCGCTGCTGCGCCTGCTGTGCCGGGTGCCCGCGGTCATCCACGTCCAGGACATCTGGCCGGAATCCGTGACCTCGTCCACGATGGCCCCGCAAGGGTTCGCCGGGCGGATGATGGAGCGGACCCTGCACACGGTGATGCGCCGCGTCTACCGGATGTCCGCGGGCATCGCGGTCATCGCGCCGTCCATGCGCGACCTGGTGATCGCCCGGGGCGCTCATCCGGAGCGGGTCCGCACGATCCTCAACTGGGCGGACGAGTCGTTGTTCCACCCCGTACCGGATGCGGCGGCGGCCCGGCGCGAGATCGGCCACCGCGGCAAATGCACCATCATGTACGCGGGCACGATGGGCCCGTTCCAGAACATCGAGGCGTCCGTGCGCGCCGCCGCGGCCACCGCACCCGACGTCGACCTCGTCCTGGTCGGCTCCGGCATCTCCGAGGAGCCCGCACGGCGGCTCGCCGACGAACTCGGCGCGACCAACATCCGGTTCCTCGGCCGCCGCCCGCCGACCGACATGGCCGCGCTCACCGGCGCCGCCGACTACCAGCTCGTGACGCTGCGCGACCTGCCGATCTTCCGCGGCACCATCCCGTCCAAGCTGCAGGCCGCCCTCGCCTGCGGCAGCCCGGTGCTGGTGTCCGTACCCGGCGACTGCGCCGCCCTGGTCGAGGAGAACGGGGTCGGCCTGGCCAGCCCGCCGGACGACTGGCGGCTGCTCGCCGACCGGTTCCGGCAGGCCGCCAAGGTGCCCGCCGAGGAACGCCGGGAGATGGCCCGCCGCGCCCAGCACCTCTACCACGCCCGGATGTCCCGGACCGCAGGCATCGACCGGCTTGAGGACCTGCTCATCGCGGCCACCACCCGAGGAGGAGACCGATGACCAAGGTCATGACGGTCGTGGGCACGCGGCCGGAGATCATCCGGCTGTCCCGCGTCATCAGCCGCCTCGACCGCACCGTCGCGCACGTCCTGGTGCACACCGGCCAGAACTGGGATCCGATGCTCAGCGACGTCTTCTTCGACGAGCTGGAGCTGCGCCGCCCGGACCGCTTCCTCGGCGTGGACACGTCCAGCCTGGGCACGGTGCTGGGCGGGGTCCTCGCGGGAATCGAGCAGGCCATCACCGAGGAACGGCCCGACGCGCTGCTCGTGCTGGGCGACACGAACAGCTGTATCGCCGCGCTGATGGCCCGCCGGATGAAGGTCCCCGTCTACCACATGGAGGCCGGCAACCGGTGCTTCGACCTCAACGTGCCGGAGGAGACCAACCGGCGCATGGTCGACCACGTCAGCGACTTCAACCTGGTCTACACCGAGCACGCCCGCCGTAACCTGCTCGCCGAGGGCCTGCACCCGCGCCGCATCATGCACACCGGCTCACCGATGCGTGAGGTCCTGGAGCACTACCGCCCGAAGATCGACGCCAGTACGGTGCTGCGCCGCCTCGAACTGGAACCCGCCGGCTATTTCCTGGTCAGCGCACACCGCGAGGAGAACGTCGACGACCCGGTACGCCTCGGCAGGCTGCTGTCCTGCCTGCGGGCGGTACGCGACGAGTGGGACCTGCCCGTGCTCGTGTCCACCCATCCGCGCACGCGTAAGCGGCTGGAACAGCGTGCCGACGACCCGTCGACGCTGGAAGGCATCGTCTTCCACGAGCCGTTCGGCTTCATCGACTACGTACACCTGCAGATGCAGGCCCGGTGCACGCTGTCGGACAGCGGCACGATCAGCGAGGAGTCCTCGATCCTCGGATTCCCGGCCGTGACGTTGCGCGACTCGATCGAACGACCCGAAGCGCTGGAGACCGGGACCATGGTCATGACCGGCCTGCACCCCGACGGCCTGCGCGAAGCCGTCACCACGATCCTGTCGCGGCCCGGCTTCCAGCCCGGCGTCTGCCCCGCCGACTATCTCGTCGCCGACACGTCGCGGCGGGTGGCGCATTTCCTCCTCTCGACCGTCCATCGTCATCACGACTGGGCCGGAGTCCGCACCGATCGCTAGGACGCCGGCCAGACCTGGGAATCGCGACATGAGCCTTCAGGGCACCTGCAAGACTGCGCTGCGCACCGCGCTGAAAACTGCGTGGAGCCTGCGTCCCCCGTCGTTTCGCAACCGCATCATCTACTACCACAGCGTGCATCCCACGCTGTCCATCAGCACCCGCCCCGAGGTCTTCGAAGCGCAGATCCTGGCGGCGAAGGCACTCGACTACCGGTTCATCACCCACCGGGAGATCCCGGAGGCCCTGCGCCAGGGTGGCACCTCGCCGTGGATCGCGCTCGGGTTCGACGACGGCTACGAGGACAACCACGACGTCGCCGCACCGATCCTGGAACGGCACGGCGTACCCGCCACGTTCTTCGCGGTCGCGGGCCAGATCCGCGCGGAGAATCAGTGCCCGGACGCGGGATATCAGCTCTACCCGGACCGGCGCATGATGTCGCGGGCCCAGTTGCGCAACCTCGCCGCCGCAGGGCACGAGATCGCCAGCCACGGCCTGCAGCACGAACTGGCGACCGCGGTCCTCACGGCCGGACGCGACCTGGCCGCCGAGTACGCGACCAGCCGGGAACAGCTCTCGGAGTGGGCCGGGCAGGAGGTCGTCTCGTACTCGTACCCGAACGGGCAGCACGGCGCGTACTCCGAGCGGACCCGGGCCGCGACCATCGCCGCCGGGTTCCGGACGGCAGCCGTGACGGTCTGGGGAAGTGTCGGCCCCGAAGCGGACCTGTTCACCCTGCCCCGGTGCGAGGTGGCTGCCGAGGACACCCCCGAGACCCTGGTCCGCAAACTCACGGGCAAGGACGACTACCTGTACGTGGCGCACCGGATCCGCCGGAGCCCGACGTGGCAGCCGTCCGAATCCCCCGTGGCCGCATCGTGACCGCGAACCGTGTGCCGCACCTCGTCTGGGTGACCAACATCCCCACCCCGTACCGCAACCACCGGTACCGCGTCTTCTCCCGGCTGCTGCCCGCGATGGGGCTGACGTTCGAGGTGGCCTTCATGGCGCGCACCGAACCGGAGCGCCACTGGCAGTTCACCGCTGAGGAGATGAACTACCCGCACCGGTTCTTCCGCGGTGCACACCCCCAGATCCGCGAGGTGAGCGTGCACGCCAACCCGGGCCTGGTCAGCTACGTCCGGCGACGCAAGCCGGATCTGCTGGTCCTGGGCGGCTACTCGGCGCCCACCCTGGTCGCATTGGCGCTCGCCCCGCCACGGCAGAGCCGCGTGCTGCTCGCGACCGAGAGCCCGGCGGGGGCGCCGTTCCGGCGTACGGGGGGGCCGGTGGTGGCGGTCAAACGCCGCGTGGTGGGCAGGTGCGCGGGCTACATCGTGCCCGGCCCGCGGTCCCGGTCCTACCTGGAGGAGATCGATCCCGGCGTCACCGGCAAACCGGTGCTTCAGCTGCCCAACATCGTCGACCAGGCGCTGTACCGCGACGGCGTCGACCGGCTGCGCCCGCAGCGCGACCAGTTGCGCGCCGAACTGGGGATCGCCGAGCAGGAAGTGGTGTGGCTGATCCCCGCGCGCCTGCACCCGATCAAGGGTCTCGATCGTTTCCTGCCGCTGTTCGCGGGCATGCGCGACACGCGGGTGATGCTGGCCGGCGATGGCCCGGAACGGCGGCGGCTCGAGGAGATCTGCCGCTCGTCGGACGTACCGGCCACGTTCCTGGGCACCGCCGACGAGCAGCAGTTGGTCCGCCTGTACGCCATCGCGGACGTGTTCGCTCTGCCCAGCCTCCAGGACGCGTCACCGCTGTCCGCGGTCGAAGCGCTGGCCGCCGGGCTGCCCGTGCTGTTGAGCGAACGCGCCGGAAACGTCGACGAGGTCGTGCAGCCGTCCAACGGCTGGCGGTACGACCCGGACCGCCCCGACGACATGGCGCCGCTCGTACGGTCCATCAGCGCGATGCCGCGATCGGAGCTGGCCGCGATGGGCCGCGAGTCGCTGCGGGTACACACGGAGAACTTCGACTCGGAACGGTGGGTCACCAAGCTCGGTACCGGCCTGCTGGCGATGGCGGAGGCCGGGCCGCCCCGATGACGGCCGTCCAGGCACGGGACAACCGGAGCGACACGCCGCGGCGGCACCGGCTGCAACAGTTCGCCTACTGGGTCGTACTGATTCTCTGGATCGCCCCGATCCCACCGGCCGCGCTGGCCACCACCACGGTCGTGGTGACCGCGGTGTCGGTGGTCAACCGCGTCGTGGATCTCGCGACCGGGCGGCGGCTGTACCCGCTCATCGCGTGGGAGGTCGGCTTCCTCACGATCATCGCGCCCGAGATGTTCGACGTGCTGCGGGCGCCGATGGAGGTGCCGACGACCGTACGCGGTGCGACTCTCGCCGCGCAGTTGCTGTGCAGCTGTCACGCGCTCGTGGTTCTCGTCGCCGAGGCGGTGGCCCGCAGCGCGCCGCGCCGCGCCCGGATCCGCACGCGACCGTCGCCGCCGTTCTGGCACGGGCGCAACGTTCTGGTGGTGCTCACCGCGGTCGCGTCCGCGGGCGTGTTCTGGGTGCCGCTCGCGGTCTCCCGCGGCCTGAACGGGCGGGTCGGCACGGAGGGCGTCGACGAAGGTCCGGTACAGGCGCTGGGCCTGGCGGCCGCGCTGCTGCTGCCGGGCGTGGCCACGGTGCGGCTCATCTCGTCCGGTATCTCGCCGCTGCTGCGCGCGTACCTGTGGGCGCTGCCGGTGCTGGCGATCGCGTTCCTGTCCGGGTCACGCAACGTCCTGCTGTTCGCCGGGACCGTGCCGGCCGCGATCGTGCTGATTCTGCGGGGCAGCCACAAGGTGCACGTGGCCCGCCTGGTCGTTCTGGTCGGCCTGCTGATTCCGGCCACGGCCGTGATGAGCGCGGTGCGGACCACCGGATTGAACAATGCGCAACTGAGCGACGTCCTCCATGCCGGGGAGAACGTCAGCCTCGACCAGAACGAGGGCGTCACACACATGACCGCCCGGATGGTCGACCTGTTCGACCACGAGCAGTTCCGGGAAGGGGCGTCCGCGTTCGCGGTCACCTTCTTCTGGATTCCCCGATCGGTCTGGCCGGGCAAGCCGCCCCTGCTCGGCTGGTGGCTGCCCCGCGAGATGGGCGACGGCGGCTTCAGCGCCGGGCACAGCGCCTCCGTCGGCTATCCCGGCGAGGGGTACGCCGACTTCGGCGTCATCGGTGCGTTCGCCTGGTCCGCCCTGGTCGGGTCGGGTGCGGGTGCCCTGTGCCGGCTGGTCGCCAGGGCTCAGGTGACTCCGGACAAGTGGGTCCTGGTGGCCGGCATGGCGTACCCCGCCATGTATTTCGCGGTGCGTTCCCCGGTCACCACCAGCATCACCGTCGCCGGTGTCGCCGCGTGGGTCGCCCTGCTCCGCTCAGGCACGATCTCGCCGCCGGACGCGACAGCGGACACCGTCGGCACGGACGAGAGGAGCCTCACCGATGGGAACGAGCGCAGCCCGTAGCTCGCTGTACCTGGCGATCGGGAATGTCGCCTCGAAGGTCATCGCCGGCGTCGGGCAGGCCATGTTCGGTGTGCTGCTGGGCCCCGACGCCTTCGGCACGTACGCCTTCGTCATCGGCATCGTCACGATCGCCAACATCTTCCGCGACGGCGGCATCTCCGACCACCTGGTCCGGCTCGGCCCGCGCGTCGACACGCGCGTGACCAACGAGGCGCTCGCCGGTGCGATCGCGACCAACTCGCTCGCCGCACTGGCCCTCGCGGGCGTGGCCCAGTTGGTGGGACTGCGGCCGGAACACGCCGAGGTGGGGACGCTGCTCGTGGTCGCCGCGGCGGCGATGCCCCTGGGATCGCACTTCGGGGTCGCGGTCGGGGTCCTGCAGTCGCGCTGCGAGTTCAAGAAGGCCGCGCTGTTGTTCTTCGTCCAGGCGGCGGTCCAGGTGCTGAGCGCGCTGGCGCTGGCCGCGCTGTGGCACTCCGCGATGGCGCTGGTGCTGGGCCTGGTCATCTCGGCGGCGGCCAGTTCCCTCGTAGGGGTACGGCTGGCGCGGATCAACGTGTGGCCCGGCACGAACGGCTGGGCCCGCGGCATGACGATGATCCACCAGTCGAAGTGGCTGATGGCGGGCTCGCTGGGTACCGCGCTGGTCACCGGCGGCGACTATCTCGGTCTCGGTCTGAGCTGGACGAACGCGCTGCTCGGCATCTACTTCTTCGGATACCAGATCCCCGCGCAGCTCGGCGGCGTCGCCTCCAGCGTCGGCCAGGTGCTGCTGGCTTCCCTGCCGCGGGCCACGACCGCGGAGGCGCGGCAACAGCTCCTGATGTCGGGCACCTCGGCCCTCGGGTACATCGTGGCGCCGCTGTGCTTCTGCGTCGTACTCGTCCTGCCGCTCGCGGAACGGCTGATCTGGGGTGACCGGTGGCACGACGCGGTGGTGGTCGGCCAGATCCTGGCCGCGCTGTTCCCGCTGCGCCTGCTGCTTGCCGTGGCCCGCAGCACCCGGATCGCGGCGGGCGAGTACCGGCGCTGGACGGTCCACATCGGCGTGGCCGGCGCGGGCCTTTTTGCGGTGAGCTCCGCGTCCGGACGGTTGACGACCGACCCGGCCGTCGTCGCCGGGATCATCGGCGGGTTCCTCGCCTGCACGGTCGCGGCCATGACCTGTTCCGCGCTGCGGACCCAGGGCATCTCGTACGTCCGGGCGCTGCGCGTCGTGCTGGAGCCGTACGCGCTCTGTGCGCTGCTGGCGATCCCGCCGCTCGCGCTGACCCAACTGGTCACCGGCGACGTCATCGCTCCGTCGATCGTCGCGGCGCTCGCCGGCCTCGCGATCTACGGGGCGCTGGTGGGCGTCACGGTGCGGTCGCTGAACCCTCAGGTGTGGCACCGGATCCGGGCTGTGGCTTCTGCCCCGTTCGCGCAGAAGTCCGCGGCCGCCGACGTGGACGGCGCGGTGACGCCGAGGGTGAACGAGGCGCTCCGCAAATGACGCACACAGGGAGCGAAGACATGCATGTCCTGCTGATCGCGGACGGCCGGAGCCCACACACGCGGGGCTGGATCCGCGGCCTGTGCAGCATCGGCGTCGAGACCACACTGCTGTCCAGCCGGCGCCTGCTCGACGACGACCGGGACGCGCTCGCCGCGCTGCTCCCGGCGCACGCGGTGCACGAACCGGCCGACCTGTGGAACACGATCCGCCCGGCACTGGCCGCCCTGCGGCCACCCGCGCGTGCGGGCGCGGCGCCGGGACTCGGCGGCGGTGAAGCCGGTGCCGGCGGCACAGGTGGTGCCGAAACGCGCTGCGGCCCGCCGCCCCCACCCGGGCTCGGGCAGCGGCTCAAGGAGGCGGCGGACCTGCGGGCCGCGCGCAGCCTGGGCAGGTCGATGACCCGGCTGGTGGCCTCCGCGGCGCCCGACGTCGTACACGCGCTGCGCATCCAGTACGAGGCGATCGCCGCGTCGTCGGCCGGCGCCGGGATCCCGCTGGCGGTCTCCACCTGGGGATCCGACCTGATCACCAACGCGCACGTGAGCCGTACGGTGCACGCCCGCACGCGCCGGGCGCTGGAACGTGCCGACGCCTTCTTCGGCGACTGCGCCCGCGACGCCGCCCTGGCCGACGACTTCGGCCTGCGGCCGGGGACGCCAAAACATGTCGTGCCCGGCAACTTCGGCCTGGACTTCGACACCTTCCCGGCGGCGGATCCCGGGTACCTCACCACGTACGGCCTGACGGCGGGCCGCCTGGTCACGTATCCGCGCGGCGTCCGTTCATGCATCGATCACGAGGCGCTGGTGCAGGCGTTCGGGATGCTGATGGCGCGCGGGGTGGACGCGCGTTTTCTCGCGGCCGGGCTGCACGGCGTGATCGACGACGCCCGCCAGGTGCCCGGCGTGTTCGCGTGCACCCCGGCGCTGGATCACGCGGACATGCTCCGGATCGCCGCGCTGTCGACCGTGACCGTGTCGCCGTCCACATCGGACGGCACGCCGAACTCGATCCTCGAAGGACTCGCGGGCGGGTCCGTTCCGGTCTGCGGGGACCTCGCCTCGCTGCGGGAGATCGAGAGCAGGGGCGCGGTGATGGTCTGGTGCGATCCCGCGGACCCGCGATCGATCGCCGAGGGCGTCGAGGCTGCGCTGCGGCTGGCCGACGACCCCGACGTGCCGGCGTGCAACCGGGCGGTGGCACGCCGCCACTTCGGCTTCACCGCCACCCAGGAGACGGTCCGGCAGGCGTACGCCGCGCTGGTCACGACGGAAACCACCGTCGAGTCGTGACCCCGAGGAAGGAAAGCTCTTGACCATCACAGAAACCGTCGAGATGCGCGGGTTCGGCTCCCGTGACCTCGACCGTGTCGTCGACCTGTTCGACGTGGTCTGGCCGACGGCGGAAGGCCACCGCGAGCGGACCCACTGGGCGTTCGGCGCGAATCCGGTGGGCACGGTTCCACTCGTCGGCGCGTTCGACACGGAGACCGGCGCGATGGTCGGGGTACGCGGAGGGATCCGCTGGCCCCTGGCCGGTGGGGTCCCGGGTGACGCGCTCACCGCGATCCAGTTGCACGGCACGTGCGTGCACCCGGAGTACCGCCGGATGCGGTTGTTCACCCGCATGTGCGAGGAGTTCGTGCGGCAGGCCCGGGATTCCGGGTTCGACGTCATCTTCAACGTGTCCGTGGCCGCCTCCCGGGCCGGGTACGAGCGGCTCGGGTGGCGTTACCTGCCCGGGTTCCGGGCGTACCACCGGATCGAACGTCTCGGAAGCGTGGTGCGGAGACTGGCGCGGCGCGGATCGCCGGGCGCGCAGGCGGGCAGCCGGGTACCGGAGTCGTCGCGCCCGGCGTTCGGCGAGGTGCGCGAGTTCATCGACCGCAGAGACTCCCTGCTGGGCGAGCTGGCACACACCGCGTACCCGGAGGACTTCTTCGGCTGGCGGTTCTCGCACAGCACCCACCGCATCGCCGGGTCGGCGGACGTCGGGTACTGCGCGTACCGGGTGCGTACCGTCGGTGGCCTTCGCGACGTGCTGTTCGGCGACCTGTGGCCGGCGCCGCGCCGGGCCGCCGCGCTGATCGCCGCGGTCGTGGACGCCGAGCGGGCCGACACGTCCACGATCTGGATGAGCGGCACCCATCCGTTGCGGGGCACCCTGCTGCGCCACGGCTTCATCCCGGACCTGCGGCGGAGCCTGCACTTCGGGGTCAAGACGCTGTCGGGACGGGCGGAGGCGCTGGTCGCGCCGTCCCGCTGGGGTTGCGTCTCGGCGGACATCGACACGTTCTAGCCGCGCATACGGCCGAGGTCGTGGGAGGCGACCTCGATCCTCCTGTCGTGCCCGGCTTGCGCGAGGGCCGGGCGCGATGCTGCCTGGTGAGTTCAGCGGCAGCCATGTGATCTATCCCGCGATTTCGCCACAGGCTTCCGAGCAAACCGGGTCAGAAGGCTTCCAAAGCGGTTCCCCGTCTCGGACGGCGGCTATGAGGTAGCTGGTAAGACTATGATCTTCGATCTGTTGCCGGACCGCCCACCGCGGTGCTTCCGGGACCAGTCACATCGCCGGCCGGTGCCGGTACGGGGGATCACGGGGGTATCTGGCAGTGGGTGCATTGTGGCGTGATCGTCCGGCGGCCGCCGTTGGCGCAGCTCAGCCAGGTCGGAGGTGGCGGCCGCGCCTGTTCGCTGGTGTGGCGGCGGGTTTGGCGATGGCGGTTGCCGCGCCGCAGGGTGCGGTCGTAGCCGCGCCACGAACGGCTGTGGTCGCGACGAGGCAGCAGGCGCCGGTGACGGTCGTGCAGGCGTTGGAGCAGCTGCTGGGCGCGGACGCCAAGGACCCGTCCCCGACCAGCACGCCGATCGACGACGCTGGGCTCGATCGGATGTTGTGCCAGGACCTGGCCGACTACGACGAGGATCTGGACGTGCGCGCGGCTGCGAAGGCGGTGCTGGCGACCGACGACCCGGCGAAGATCAAGGACTTCCTGGACAACGGTCTGCCGGTGTATCGCAAGGCCGGCGAGCAGCGCAAGAGGGACCAGGCCGCGCACAACCGGTACCAGGTCGAGCAGTGGGTCGAGACCGGCAGCCCCACGGTGCAGGCACAGGCCAAGGCCGTGCTCGCCGGCAACGACGACGCGAAGATCGCGCAGTTCGTGTCCACCGGTGAACTCATGGCGGAGACCGCGGACAAGCAGGACGCGCAGAACGCGACGGAGAAGGCCAACACGATCCGCGCCCGGGTGGAGCAGATCGTCGCGAGCGGCGGCTACGAGGTGCAATCCCTCGGCCAGGCTGCGTTGGACAGCGACGACCCGGCGGTCATCGAGGAGTTCTACACCACCGGTTACAAGGCTGCCAGCCAGCACGACGCGGACACGCAGAAGGAGATCACCGACGCGCTCGCGGCGCGGACGAAGGCGGTCAACGACCTGACCGACCTTGCCCAGCGTGCCACCCAGGCGGCCGAGGCCCAGAAGAAGATCATCAACGAGAGCGTCACCGCGACGAAGGCGTTGACCGATGCCTCCGGATCGCTGGGCGTGGCGAACAAGGGCGCCAAGCAGGCTGATGCCGTCTACGCCGAGGACCTCGGTATCCGTAAGAACGGCGGCCCGACGCGTACCGGCCAGCTGAGCACGCTGCGTGCCCAGACGTGTCAGGCCGCCGGGTGGACCGCAGACAAGGCCAAGCAGGTGAGCGCGCACACCGGTGTCGCGACCGAGCAGGCGCGGGTCCTGCAGGACACCGGCCTGTCGCACGGTATCGCCTGGGTCGATGTGATGCAGGCACAGGCCGACGCCGGCGCCGCAGCGTCGCAGGCCGCCGAGACCGCCTGCCACGCTGCGGAGGCCACCGAGGCCGCCAGTCGTGCATTGGACGCCGACCGCAACGCGACCGTGGATGCGAACAACGCGGTCAAGTACCGGCAGGCCGCCGAGCGTGAGCAGGCCGCCGCGGAGAAGCTCGCCGACCGGGCGGAGAAGCTGGCCGCAGCCGCGCAGGCCGCCGCCGCGGACGCTCGCACCCAGCGGCAACGCGCGGAGAAGGACGCCGCCGACGCGCAGCAGCACGCCGACAACGCCGCCGCCGACTACGAAGCCGCGCGACGTCAGCGGGGTATCGCCCGGGAAGCCACCGCGAGGGCGATCAGCCAGTCGGTCAACGCTTATCAGGCGGCCGGCCGGGCGATCGACCAACAGAACATCGTGGTCGCCAAGGGCGGCGAGGCGAAGCGGAAGCAGGAAGACGCGCTCGCTGCCGGAGCCCGCTTCGCCGACAAGGCTCAACGGGCCAAGACGCTGGTGGACAAGGCCCGGACGGACGACCAGAACACCAGCTCCAAGGAGTTCGCGGCGCAGGCGGCCGAGGCACGCCAGCTCGCTGCTGAGACCAACTGCAAGCACCCTGACAGCCCGTCGGGCAACGGGTGTCCCGGAACCGCGGACATGCAGAAGCTCCGCGACGATGCGGCCCGGCTGCGGACCCTGGCCGGCGAGGCGAAGACGGCCTCAGACCGGTCGAAGAACGCCGCGAACGCCGCCTCCGCCGATGCCGGCGCCTCGGCAGCCGAAGCCCGCCAGGCGGCGGCTGCGGCGGCCGCGGCCGCCGCGGATGCGCGCGCGGCCGGGGTCCAGGCCGCCAAGGCCCGCCAGGACGCCACCGATGCCCGGACCGCTGCCGCCACGGCGATCAAGGATGCGAGCAAGGCGAACGCCGACGCCCGCGCCTCGGTGCAGGCGGCCCGCGCGTCGATCAACCGGGCGGTCGCGGCGCGCACCGACGCGGACCTGACCGCGAAGTCGGCGCAGGACGCGGTCCGGCAGTCCGCGATCGCTTCGTTCTGGTCGCGGGTGTCCGGCCGGGCCGCGCTGGACGCCCGCACCTCCGCGGCCGGGATCGCCGATCCCGCCGCGAGCGCGATCGATATCGCGTCCGCGTACGCCGACTCGGACAACGACGCCGCGATGGCCATCGACATCGCCAACAACGCGATGCAGATCGGTGACGCCCAAGCTGCCGCCGCGCAGAAGCACGCCGATGACGCCGCCGCCGCGGCTGTGCACGCGCAGGAGATGGCCGACAAGGCCGTCGCCCAGGTCAAGCCCGCCTATGTGGCGGCGCAGAAGGCCGCCGCCGCCGCTACTCGCGCCGTCAAGGCGAGCAACGTCGCGATCCACGCCGCCCAGGACGCGGCCAACGATGCCAACGGCGCCGTCGATGCGGCTGATGATGCCGCTGACGGGGCCATGCAGGCGGGGCAGTGGGCCGACGGTGCGGAGGAGATGGCCGCTCAGGCGGGCAATGACGCCGGTTCGGCGCAGCAGGCGGCGAACAATGCGAGCGGCTACGCCACGAAGGCCCAGAAGGCCGCCACGAACGCCGGGAACCTGTCCGGGAAGATCACCACCGTCAGTAACAACATCACGTCGCTGTCCAACAGCATGTGGGGCATCGCCCAGGGCATGTCCAAGATGGCGAACGACCTCAAGAACGCCGCCTGGGCGAAGTACGGCGCCGAACAGCAGGCCGCCGAGAACAAGGTGAACTCCTGGATCGACGAGCAGGCCAATTGGATCAACGATCACTTCTACTTCGGTTCCAAGATCGGTAAAGGCATCACTGACAGCGCTGCCGGCACGGTCAAGGGTCTTCTCGTCACCAGCAGCTGCGTCGGCGGCTGGTTCCTCGGCACCGACAGCGCAGCCGGCGACGAGTGGAGCGTCCCGGACGTTACCTACCTCCCCAAATCGGACCCGTCCTGCAATGCACTTGTCGACGGCGTCAAGAAGCTCATGCAGGACCCCAAGCAGCTGTTGCACTGGGACGACTGGAAATCGAAGGGGTGGCAGTACACGCTCGGTGAGGTCGTCTTCGACGTCGCCACGATCGGCGGGACCGACGGCATCGGGATCCTCGGCAAACTCGCCAAAGTCGGCGCGGGGCAGGTGACGAAGGATCTTGTCAAGGACATCGCCGCGATGTCCGCGAAGGACATCATGGCCGCCGTCACCAAGTTCGGCACCGAGAAGATGGTCAACGCGATCAAAGAACTCGGCACCGTCAACGCCGCCCGCCTCGTCGAGCTCGCCGACAAACTCGGCTCCAAAGTCACCTTCGCGGCCGACGAACTCACCGCCCTGTCCAAGGCCATCCGCGCCAAAGGCATCGACGCGGTTGAAGACACCCTCCGTGATCTCAAAGACACCCCGGTCGTCAAGGGCCTGACCGACCTCGCCGAGAGATGCTTCACCCCTAACAGCTTCACTGCCGATACCCCTGTCCTGCTGGCTGACGGGAGCACCAGGCGCATTGCGGACGTCGCCATTGGTGACCGCGTCCGTGCCGCTGATCCGATCACTCACACCAGCAAGGCCGAGAGCGTTACGGAACTGCATCGCACCATCGACACGAAGTTCGCGGATGTGGTAATCCGGCGCCAATATGGTGGAATCGCCATCATCCATACCACCCGAGATCATCTTTTTTGGGACCAGGAGAATCGTCGCTGGACTGAAGCCGGGCGGTTGAAGCCGGGCACACTGCTGCTCGGCTCGAGAGAGACCGATCGGGTAAAGGTCATCGCCGTAACAACCTTCGCCGGTTACCGGACGATGTACGATCTCACGGTCGACGAGCTCCACACGTTCTACGTGTCGGCGGGCCGGACAGCCGTTCTCGTCCACAACGAAAAAATAGCGCCCGTACCTCAGGTTGACAGCGAATATCTACAGAAGATCGTGAACGCCCTCTATCATTCCCTGGACCTGCCGCCCGGTGCGAAAATCTACGGTGACGGCTCCGCCATGAATTCGGCCAGCCTCGAGGTCAACGGTCACCCGCCCATCTACGACAGGGACCACATCGGGTCGACTAGACAGTGGAGGAGTGCTCTTAACACCTACCTCACCAAGGAACGAGTCAAGCGGAAGAGCAAATATATCTACTTCACCCGCACAGAAAGGGACATCGAAGTGGCGAAGAGCCTCATCGAGGCGATCGATGATGCCCAGCGGGGCGCGTACAAAGGCTTTGAGGCATACAAAGGTCTGGGCGGATGCTGACGGAAGATTCACGGGAATCGCTGAGGCGGGCCGCGGCAAAGGTGGCCGACGACTTGATATCAGCCGTTCCGGGGTTTCGCGTTCTGCACTCAGACAACGTAGAAAACTACGGCGAGTTCCTCTTCGCACCGTTCTACTGGGATGTCGTCGAGTCAACGGTCCTTTCCTACCTGGGAGACGAGGACGAGCCCGATTGGCGCTCTACACTCGAATTCATGGAGGCGAAGATACGGTCTGACGACGATGCGGAAAAGAGCATAGTCGTCAGCGAGTTTCTCTATAACCTGCCGAACCGCGGCCAGCCGGGCCATGAACTGATTCGGCATCTGGGTCCGGAACTGACGAAGAATTTCGCCAGAATGACGCAAGGTCGCTAGTACTGCAGTCGGGGATTGTGATCAGGGCTCGATGAGGGCTTGCCTGGCGTAGTGGCTGCGTATGGCTCGGGCTGGGTGGCGGCGTCGGCGGATCGACCAGAGCAGGGGGCCGTTGTGGCGGCAGCGCGGAAGGCGTGGGCCACCGGTGAGCGGTGAATCAGGTTCTTCCATGTGCAGATTCATCGTTCGCGGCCGCGGACCCGGTGGGTGAGCGGCGCCTCTCCGGACCTCGATGCCGTTGTCGGCGTCGTCGTCGCTTGGCTGCAGGGAGAGAGTGCGTCGGACGTGAGCACCAAATTCCCCTTCGTCAAGGCCGGGGAATTGGCCGACATCAACGATGATGAGGGTCTCATCAACGCACAGTGGCAGTCGTTGCTGGTTGATGAGTACGCGCTCGATGAGCGAGCTCTGGTCGAGGCCGCGTACGGGAATGAGCACGCCCGCAGCCTCTTCCCGATGCTGAGTCACGGCGCGCTGCGCCTCAGCACCGACCTGGGATGCCCCGGCGGTCGGGTGATGCGAATCGTTCCCCTCCGGCATGGCGGTTGCCGGATCGAGGATGAGGACGGCCCCGTGCTGGCCACCCTCGATTCCCTGGACGGCCTCAGTTCCCTGTCCGTCATCGCGGACTGGTTGAACGACTGACAAGGGGCCATTCGACTCTCCGAGGGCCGGTGGTTGGCCCCTCGGCCCTCGGAGAGTGCGTCAGACCGCGGACAGCGCGGCCCGCTTGAACCAGTCGACCGTCTCGCCGAGGCCGAGCTCCAGCGGGATCGGCGACGCTGCAGGGAACAGCCGCATCAGCTGGGTCGCGTCGGCCTGGGAATGCGGGATGTCGCCTTGCCGGGGCGGCCGGAACTCCAGGTCGAGTTCGCGCCCCACGAGTTTCGAAAGCATGTCGACCAGATCCAGAATGGACACCCGGCTGCCGAACGCCAGATTGACCGGCGTGGGTGACGAGGCGCGCCGGACCGCCGCGTCGGCGAGCACCCGTGCGACGGAACCGACGTACGTGAAGTCCCGCGTCTGCGTGCCGTCACCCTCGATGGTCAGCGGCCGGCCCTTGAGCGCCGCGTCGACGAACGCCGGGATCACCGCAGCGTACGCATGGTCCGGCGCCTGCAGCGGACCGTAGACGTTGAAGAACCGGAACGCCACGGCCGGGATGCCGAACGTGATGGCGTACGACAACGTGAACGCCTCGGCAGCCAGTTTGCTCGCCGCGTACGGGCTGACCGGCCTGGTCGGCAGCGACTCGTGCGTGGGCACCGGGGCGGCCGGGCCGTACACCGACGCGGACGACGCGAAGACGATCGGGACGGAGTTCGTCCGGCACGCCTCCAGAACGGTCATCGTGCCCGTGGTGTTGGCCTCGTAGCTGCGGACCGGATCGGCGATGGACCGCGGAACCGAGGGCAGCGCGGCGAGATGCACCACGGCGTCGGCCCCGGTCACCGCCCGGTTCATCACGTCGGAGTCCGTCACGCTGCCGACGACCAGCTCAACGTCGAGGTCCTCGACGTTGCCGGCGTTGCCGGTGCTGAGGTCGTCGACGACGACGATGCGGGAGACTCCCGGGTACGTGGTGAGCACGCGGCAGAGGTTCGCGCCGATGAATCCGGCTCCGCCGGTGACGACTATCTTCAACCTGGTCCCCTTCCGTGGGGCATCGTTGGAGAACGGTGCACATGTGTGGTGGCGCGCGCTCAGAGCTTGCGGAGCATGCGTACGGACTCACAGAGAAAACTGAAATCGCCGGGCGGCGGAACGGCGGCGGTGCAAGTGATTCGCTCGACGCCGATCAGGCGCGCGCACGCCCGCACGCCCGGAGCGGGCTCGGGTTGTTCGCTGCGCAGTGTGCGTCCGACCAGCCTGACCTTCGACGTGTCGCCGGTGCTCAGACGCAGGGTCAGGTCACCGAAGCCGTACGCGTCGTGGTGCGCGCGGAACGAGGGCCAGTCGGTCGCCCGGGCCGGTCCGCTGTCGCTGCCGGCGCCCGCGGGCAGTTCGTACCAGCCGGTCGTGGTGGTCAGCGTGAAGCCCATGCGCCCGTACAGCGACAGCGCGGCCGAGTTGTCGGCTATCACGTCCAGGCCGAGCTCGGTGAGGCCCAGGGAGTCGGCGATGCGCAGTCCGTCCGCGACCAGTTCGCGTCCGACCCCGGTGCCGCGGTGGCGCTCCGACACGGTCAGCCCGTTGAGGAACAGCCGGTCCGGCAGGATGCGCCAGTCCGCCGCCCCGACCAGGTGCGAGTCGCGCACCGCCATGCGGACCAGCAGCGTACGCATCGGCGCGGGTGGCCGCGTCGCGGCCCGCAGGAAACCGGCGTACTTCGGCGACGAGTACGGGACGAGCCCGACGATGGACTTGTGCACCGAGTCGGCGAGGAACCGTGCGGCTGCCTCCGTGCGCGCAGTGTCGTCCGGGTCGAGGTCGATGATGGTGGTGTGGTTGGTCAACGTCCCTGACGCTCCATGTCGAGATCGGCGAGAACAGCGTTGGTGTCGACGGAGACGCCGGAGCCCAGGAATGCCCGCCAGCCGGTGGAGATGAGAATGGCGAGGTCCATCCGGAACGACCAGTCGCGGACGTACCGGACGTCCATGTTCAGCCGTGCGTCCCATCCGAGGTTGTTGCGGCCGCTGACCTGCGCCAGGCCGGTGATTCCCGGGCGTGCTGCGAACCGGAGCCGTTCCGTGTCCGTGTACCAGGGGTCATAGCGGGGTAGCAGCGGCCGTGGTCCGACGAGGCTCATCTCCCCGCGAATGACGTTGATCATCTGCGGGAGTTCGTCGAGGCTCGTCTTGCGCAGAATGCGCCCGACGGCGGTGAGCCGTTCGGCGTCGGTCAGCGGGATGCCGTGGGCGTCGTGGGATGACCCCATGGTGCGCAGCTTCAGCAATCGGAACTTCCGCTCCGACAGGCCGGTCCGTTCCTGCGTGAACAGGATCGGGCGTCCCATGGTCAGCAGCACGGCGGCCATGGCGAGCAGGACGAGTGGGCTGGTGAGAACGATCAGGATCGAGGCGATGCCGATATCGGTCAGCCGCTTCGCGAGCGACTTGTCAACCTTCCGTGCTAGCAACTGTCAGCTCCGTGGAACGAGTGGGATTGGTGCCGGGCGCACTCTCGACGGGTGCCCGGTAAGCGGGGAAGAAGCCGCCGTTCGGTGCTGAGCCCGAACGCCGGGAGTGTTCGTCGACCAGCGCGTCGTACCGGTCGCGGCGGCCGATCATCCGGGCGGCGCGGAAGCTTCGGACGCCACGCGGATCGAACGAGCGCTTGTACCGGAAGATCCCGTCACCGCGCTGGTAGCCGCCGCCGAGCACGAAACCGGTCCGGCCGGTGCGTTGCCCGTGCAGCGACACCTCGTGCTTCAGCAGGTCGTTCGGCGACATGGGGAACGCGTCCTCGTGCGTGCCGCCGAGGAACGAGTACAGGTAGTCGTCGCTTTCCAGGACGAGTTCGACGCTGACCACGCGCCCGTCGCCGTCGTGCACCCAGAAGACGCTGTAGTTGCCGGTCAGGGACTCGGCCAGCTGCGCGAAGAAGTCCCGGTCGAAGTGGTACCAGGCCGCGGCGTCACGCCGGTGCATCGTCGCGGCGTACACCTCGACGAACGCGTCGACGTCCGGCATCCGGTCGTCGCGCCGTACGGTGCAGCCGGCGCGCAGCGCCTTCTTGACGTTCTTGCGGACCTTGTGTTCGTAGCCGCGCCAGATCTCCTCCTCGTCGCGGCGCAGGTCGACGACCACGTTGTCGGCGACATCCGCCACGGTGGTTCCGGGCGCGCCGGACACCTCCACGTCCAGGGAGAGCCGCAGGAACGCGGAACACAGGCCCTCGCGGGCGAGCCACGCTTCGACGTCGGCGAGAACGGAGTCGGCGCAGACGTCGCCGCGGCGGAACGGGCCGCCGTAGCCGTACGGTGAAACGGCGTCGTAGAGGGAGGTCGCGGCCGGTATCGGCCGGAGGATGACCGGCACCAGGGCGAACCCGTTGTCGCGTTCGGTCACGAGTGCCACCGGGCGTTCGCCGGGCTGGGCGAACAGCTCGCCGTACGCGGGATGCGCGAACGGCTCCCGCCCACACTCCTGCCACAGTCGCAGCCACCGGTGCCGGTCGGCCACGGATTCCAAGACCTGCATGCGCTCACTTCCGGGGGGTCGGGAGGGTCTGCTTGCTCGTCGCTCAGCGGGACGCCGGCCGGGCCAGGAAGCCCGCCACCGCGTCGAAGATCCGGTGCACCTGGACGTCGCGGATCGCGGAGCCGCTGGGCAGGCTCAGCCCGTGCTCGAACAGCCGCTGCGCGACCCCGCTGAGGACGGTGTGCGCGCCGGAGAACACGGGCTGCAGGTGCATGGGCTTGAAGAGCGGCCGCGTCTCGATGTCCGCGGCAGTGAGGTGGGCGGCCAGGTCCGCCGCGGTCCACCCGGTTCGGTACGGGTCGACGACGATGCTGGTGAGCCAGCAGTTCGCGTCGGGGTCGTCCGCCCCGAGCAGCCGCACGCCGTCGGTGGCGGCGAACAGCTTGGCGTACCCGTCGCGCAGGATGCGGCGCCGGGCGATCATGTCGTCGAGCCGGTGCAGCTGCGCACGTCCGAGCGCGGCGAGCAGGTTGCTCAGCCGGTAGTTGTAGCCGACGTCGAGATGCTCGTAGTGGGCGACCGGTTGCCGCGCCTGAGTGGACAGATACCGGCACCGGTCGGCCAGGTCCTGGTCGTCGGACAGCAGCATGCCGCCACCCGACGTAGTCATGATCTTGTTGCCGTTGAACGACAACACCGCAGCGCGCCCGAATGAACCGGCCGGGCGACCACGATAGGTGGAACCGAGCGCTTCGGCAGCGTCCTCGATGACCTGCACCCCGTACCGGTCGCACAATGGCAGCAGCTCGTCGTAGTCGGCGCAGCGGCCGTACAGATCGACGGGAAGGACGGCGGCCGGCCGGCGCCCGGTGCGGGAAAGTTCGGTGCACAGGTTCGCGAACAGCTCCGGGTCCAGGTTGCCGGTGTTCGGGTCGACGTCCACGAACACGGCTTCCGCCCCGGTGTACGAGACGGCGTTGGCGGTGGCGGCGAAGGTCAGGGTGGGCACTGCGACGAGGTCACCGGGGCCGACCCCGAGTGTCATCAGCGCGAGATGCAGTGCCGCCGTACCCGAACTGGTCGCGACCGCGTGGGCCCTCCCGCAGCGTTCGGCGATCTCCCGCTCGAACGCGGTCACCGCCGGGCCGGTCGGGGCCACCCAGCCGGAACGCAACGCCTCGACGAGGTACGTCTCCTCCAGGGCGCCGACATCGGGAGGGGACAGCGAGATCTGATCGGTCAACGTGACGCATCCTTTCGGGGCGCGTTGGCCCGGTGTCCGGGGCCGCGGTGCGGGGCGGCCGACCAAGGGGCGTGCAACAGCACGCCGGAGTAGAGGGAGACCAAGTTGGACGAATCCGAGTTCACGGTTCTGTTCGTCTGCCACGCCAACCTGTGCCGGTCTCCGCTGGCGGAACGCCTGGCCCGGCGTGCGCTGGACGACGCGTTCGGTGCGGCGGGCGGGGAGGTGCGGGTGGCCAGCGCGGGCACCCACGCGTACGCGGGGTCCGCGATGCACCGGGGCAGCGCCACGGTGCTGGCCGAGTGCGGCATCGACGCGGGCGGCTTCGCCAGCCGGCCGTTGCAGTCCTCGATGGTGACCGAGGCGGATCTGGTCCTGACCGCCGCACGGGAGCAGCGCGCGGCGTGTGTGTCGCTGGCCCCGGGCGCGCTGGGCCGCACGTTCACGTTCCGGCAGTTCGCGCGCCTGGTCGCTGCGGTGCCGCCGGCCGACGACCTGATGTCCGGCCCGCTGCCGAAGCGGCTGCGGACGCTGGTGGACCGGGTGCAGGCCACACGGCATCTCGTGCCCGCCGTACCGGCCGCCGACGATGATCTGCCCGACCCGGTCAACCGGCCGGTCGAGGCGTTCCGCGACTGCGCGGCGGAGATCTGGCAGTCGTTCGGCACGATCGTGGCCGCCGTCGCCGAGCCCTGACGTCGAAGGTCCGACGTCACCGTTTGATCCGGAGAGTGGACATCGACATCGGGCCGTCGAAGCGACCCGCCTGCGACGGGTGGTTGTGGGGCAGCCGGATCTCGGTGGTGGGTGCGTCCGCGGCGGATCGGCTGTGCCGGGCCGGGCGGGCCGGTGCCCGTCCTGTCACCGGGATGGCCGCGGGCAGCGCCTGCTGCGGCGGCGCGGGCAGTTTGCCGAGATTGCGCTTGGCCGGGGTGACCGGTCCGAGCTGCGGGACCGCGGCGGCCAGGTCGTCGTCGGACGCGCCGTAGCCGTAGTACGCGTACGCGCCGCCGCCCTTCTTTGGCGCCATGTTGAGGACGCAGCCGAGCAGCCGGGCGCCGACCGCGGTGAGCGCGCCGGCCGCGGATCCCGCCTGCGCCACGGTCGTCTTGGCGTGCCGGGTGACCAGAATGCACCCGTCGGCAAGCGTGGCCATGACCGCGGCGTCGGTCACCGGCAACAGCGGCGGCGTGTCGATGATGACGACGTCGAACGCGCTGCCGAGGCTGGTCAGCAGATCTGCCATGTTGCCGGAGCCGAGCAGCTCGCTCGGGTTCGGCGGGACGTACCCGCTGGGCAGTACCCACAGACCGCTGCCGCCCCACGCCTGGACCACGTCGCGGACGTTCGCCTGACCGGCCAGCACGTTGGTGAGGCCGACCGCCCCTTCGAGGTCGAGGTACTGGGCGAGCCGGGGGCGACGCAGGTCCGCGTCGATCAGCAGGACCCGTTTGCCCGCCTCGGCGAAGGCGATGCCGAGGTTGCATACCGTGCTGGACTTGCCCTCGCCCGGCAGTGCACTGCTGACCACCAGGCTGCGTAGCGGGCGGTCCACGTTGACGAACTGCAGATTCGTCCGGAGCTGCCGCAGCGCCTCGGCCCGCGTGGACTGGGCACTGCCCTCTGTGATGAGCGGGGACTTCTCCGCCTTGCCGTCGAACGGGACGACGCTGAGCATCGGTGCGGATGCCGCCTTGTTCAGTACCTCCGGAGTGCGGATCGTCGTGTCGAGCGACTCCCGCAACGCGGCGATCCCGACGCCGACGAGGACACCGAGCGCGATCGCGAGGAGGACATTGCGCTGGGGCTGCGGGGAGACCGGACTGTCGGCCAGCTTGGGCTCCGCGATGATCCGTACGCCGACCGTTGCGATCTTGGCGCCCGGCGGGGTCTCCAGCCCTTCGATCAGCAGGGGAAACTGCACCGCAAGTGTCTGGGCGAGCTGCAGGGCGCGTACCCGGTCCTCGTCGGTGACCGTCGCCGCGACCAGAACGGTGTCAGGCACGACCTGTGCGCTGATCTCCCCCTGCACGGCTTCCGCGGACAGGTTCGTCGCGCCGGAATCCACGATGGCCTGTGCGAGCCGATTGCTGGTCAGTACGTCGACGTACGATTTGACGCGCTGCTGGGCGAACTGGCCACCTTGGAAGGCCTGGGTCACCTCTTCGCCGCGGGTGCTGACGAAGAACGTGACCGACGCCGCATACTTGGGCGGCGTGAGCATCGTGACCGTGATGGCGACACCGACGGCGACGGCGGTCGTCCCCACCACCAGCCACCAACGCTTGCGGATCGCGCGCAGATAGTCGCGCAGGTCCATTAAGGTCCTCCTCGTTATGTACGTCCCCGCATCCGCCATTCGGTCAGCCCGGACTGACCGAACTGCGCATGTGTGTCGCTTGGCTTTGCGCGTTGTCCCTGTCGAGCCCGTCGCGCAGCAGGGCTCAGCGGGTTCAACGCCCCATAGCGCTTTTAATGATGGTCTGTGGCGCAAAAACTCCGATGGATGTCTGAAAATCACCCAGAAGAGGACGCATGAAATTCCCGGCGATCTTTCAGGGGTACAAAAACCCAGCTCAAAAGCTTCGTACCATTGGTCCTTGCTTGATCGATGCGAGTGCTTGGGGTTTTGGACTGCTGGCCGCAATCCTCGCGCGATACGACCTAGATCCTTCGGCGTCACCCATGTTGGCCATCTCGGTCGCTATCGCCTGCGCCATTACTTTGCAAACCGCAATCGGACACCAGCAGTACCTTTATCGCGGCCGTTATGGCTTCGGCACCTTCGAAGAGGTGCGTGCGGTGTCCACGACCGTTCTCTCGGTGGTCGTGGTCCTTTCCTTGGTCGACCTTCTGGTGCCCGGCCGGCCTTTGCCGCTGAGCGCCCCGTTGCTCGGTGGCCCGGTCGCGCTCGTGATGATGCTCGGCGTGCGCTACCTGCGCCGCCTGCAGAACGAGCGGCGGCTGCGGCCCGACGCCACGCAGGCCGCCCCGGTCCTGTTGTTCGGTGCCGGATCCGCCGGGCAGCGCCTGCTGCGTTCCCTGCTGCAGGACCCCAGTAGCCAGTACGTCCCGGTCGGACTGCTCGACGACGACCCGGCGAAACGCCACCTGCACGTCAGTGGCGTGCCCGTCCTCGGCGCCCGGGAGAACATCCCGGACGCACTGACCAGGACGGGCGCCCGGACACTCATCTTCGCGGTGGCCAACGCCGACGCGTCGCTCATCCGGCACATCCGCGGCCTCACGCTGGGCGCCGGGGCCATGTTCAAGGTCGTACCGTCGGTCAGCGAACTGCTGGACGGGCGGGTCCGCGCGTCCGACGTGCGGGACGTGAAGGTGAGCGACCTGCTGGGCCGCCACCAGATCGACACCGACCTGGAGGCGATCGCGGGCTACCTCAAGGGCAAGCGGGTACTGGTCACCGGCGCGGGCGGCTCGATCGGCTCGGAACTGTGCCGGCAACTCGACCGCTTCGAACCGGCCCAGCTCATGATGCTGGACCGCGACGAGTCCGCGTTGCACGCGGTGCAGTTGTCGCTGCACGGCCGGGCGCTGCTGGACAGCCCCGACCTGATCCTCGCGGATCTACGCGACACCGAACGGATCAAAACCCTGTTCGCCGAGCGCCGCCCCGAGGTCGTCTTCCACGCCGCGGCCCTCAAACACCTGCCGCTGCTGGAATCCCATCCGGGCGAGGCGGTCAAGAGCAACGTCTGGGGCACCCAGACCGTGCTGGAGGCCGCCGCCGCGGCGGGCGTCGACCGGTTCGTCAACATCTCCACCGACAAGGCCGCGAACCCGAGCAGCGTGCTGGGCTATTCGAAACGCATCACGGAACGGCTGACCGCCCACGCCAGCACCACCGCCGACGGCACGTTCCTCAGTGTCCGGTTCGGCAACGTGCTGGGCAGTCGCGGATCCGTGCTGACCGCGTTCGCGGCGCAGATCGCCGCGGGCGGGCCGATCACCGTCACCGACCCGGACGTCACCCGCTACTTCATGACCGTTCAGGAAGCGGTGCAGCTCGTCATCCAGGCTGCCGCCATCGGTCGCGACGGCGAAGCGCTCGTCCTCGAAATGGGCCAGCCGGTCCGCATCGCCCAGGTCGCCAAGCAGATGGCCGAACAGGCCGACGGGCCGGTGGAGATCGTGTTCACCGGTCTGCGGCCGGGCGAGAAGCTGCACGAGGAACTGTTCGGCGAGGGTGAGGCGGACGCCCGCCCGCTGCACCCGCTGATCTCGCACGTCGCGGTGCCACCGCTCGATCCCGCCGACGTACGGGTGCTCACCCCGCACGCGGAGGCCGACCAGATCGTCAAGGAACTTGCGGTGCTGTGTGACGCCGACGAAGCCCTGGCCGAGGCGGCCGCGGGAGCGGGGCAGCACATCGCCCGTCAGACGTCCCGTCCACCGACCGAACTGGCCCGATCGTCATGAGAACCGCACGACCCCCCGCCTAGAGGTTCGACTCCCTGTACCACAGCTCGTTCTCCTCGTCGCCGATCCGGGATCGTCCCGCGGACGCCGAGGACCCCCCGTGCGTCCCGCACTTCGCGACCACGCAGCGCGCCGTGTGGGCTCTCCCCGGATATGGCGGTCCCATGCTTCAGTTCCTGGACGGCGAAGTGCCGTCGCCGGCCGATCCGGTTCCCGCCATCGCGTGCCCGCTGCCGGGCACCAGCCTGGCCGCGTTCGGCGAACGGACCGCCCTGGTCACCGAGGACGGGGAGATCACGTACCGGAAGCTCGCCGAGCGGGTCGAACGGGCCGCCGCCGAACTGGGCGACCGCCGCCGTCTGGTGCTGGTCACGGGCACGAACTCCGTCGACGCGGTGGTGGGCTACCTGGGAGCCCTGGTGGGGGGCCACGCCGTGATGCTGACCGCGGACCACGACGCGGTGATCGGCTCGCTGACCGACGCGTACGACCCCGATGTGGTCTGCCGCCCGCAGCACGGCCGGTGGAGCTGCGTCGAGCGCCGGACCGGCTCGGTCCACGACCTGCACCCGGATCTGGCGCTGCTGCTCACCACGTCCGGCTCCACCGGCTCACCGAAACTGGTCCGGCTGTCCCACGACAATCTGCGCGCCAACGCCCAGTCGATCGCGGACTACCTGGACATCCGGCCGACCGATCGGGCCGCCACCAGCCTGCCGCTGCACTACTGCTACGGCCTGTCCGTGCTGCACAGCCACCTGGTGCGCGGCGCCGGACTCATCCTGACCGGCCGGTCCGTTGCGGACCTCGCCTTCTGGGAGCTGTTCCGCCGGGCGCGGGGGACCAGCCTGGCCGGAGTGCCGTACACGTTCACCCTGCTGGACCGGGTCGGCTTCGACACCATGGACCTGCCGGACCTGCGATATGTCACGCAGGCGGGCGGGCGGATGGCGCCGGACCAGGTCCGGCGCTTCGCCGAGCTCGGCCGCCGTCGTGGCTTCCAGCTCTTCATCATGTACGGGCAGACCGAGGCGACCGCGCGGATGGCGTACCTCCCGCCGGAGCGGGCGCTGACCAGCCCGGGAGCCATCGGCGTACCGGTGCCGGGCGGCGCGCTGCGGCTCGCCCCGGTCGACGACGCCCCCACCGGCGTCGGCGAGCTGGTCTACAACGGTCTCAACGTGATGCTCGGGTACGCCGAAACCCCCGCCGACCTGAGCCTGGGCCGTACCGTCGGCGAGCTGTTCACCGGCGACCTGGCCCGGCAGAACGAGGACGGCCTGTTCGAGATCGTCGGACGCCGCAACCGGTTCGCGAAGGTGTTCGGGCTGCGTATCGGCCTGCAGCGGGTGGAGGCCGGCCTGGAGGCGCACGGCGTGCAGGCGTGCTGCGTGGCCATCGACGACGCGCTGGTCGTCGCGGTCGAGGGCGCCGAGGACCGGGAGGACCTGCCGCGGTTGATCGCGGCCAGGTGCGGCCTGCCGGTCCGGGCCGTGCGCGTGGTGCCGATGCCCGAGCTGCCGCGGCAGGCGCCGGGAAAGGTCGACGTTCAGGCCGTCGCGGCCGCCGCCGCGGTCGCGGTGGAAGCGACAGAGCCCCCCGCTGACACATCCACCATGGACCTGCGTGCCTTATTCGCCGAGGTGCTGGACCGCGCGGACGTCACGGACGACGACTCGTTCGTGAGCCTGGGCGGCGATTCCCTGTCGTACGTCGAGATGTCCGTGCGCCTGGAGCAACTGCTGGGCCCGCTGCCGCAGGACTGGCAGGACAAGCCGATCCGGTGGCTTCGGGCGAGGACGGCGCCCGTACGTCGGCGCCGGGTGCGCACCCTCGACAGCAGCGTCGCCGTACGCGCGGTGGCGATCGTCCTGGTCGTCATTTCGCACATCGGCATCTCGTCGTTCCACGGCAGCGCCCACCTGCTGCTCGTGGTGGCGGGCTTCAACTTCGGCCGGTTCCATGTCACCAACGCCCCGCGGCGGCTCCGGATACGCCACATCGCGGCGTCTGTGGCCCGGATCGCCATTCCCTCGTCGATCTTCCTGGCCTTCGTCGTGCCGAACGACTCGCGCTACAACTGGTACCACGTCGTCCTGCTCGACGAGGCGTTCGGACCGCGCACCGGCCAGGGCGGGGAGTATTGGTTCGTCGAGACCCTGGTCTACACGATGTTGGCGATGCTGGCGCTGCTGTCGGTCCCGCTCGTCGACCGGTGGGAACGGCGGTTGCCGTTCCTGCTGCCGATCGGCCTGCTCGCGGTCGCGCTGACGACCCGGTTCCACCTGGTCGAAATCTCGCTCGTGACCCACTTCTCCACCCCGACACTGCTGTTCTGGTATTTCGCGCTGGGCTGGGTGGTGGCGAAGGCCCGCGCGCCGTGGCAGCGGGTGGTCGTGACCGCGCTCGGCATCGTGCCGATCTGTGGATTCTTCGACCCGTCACGGCACAACATGATCATTCTGGTGGGCTTCCTGCTGCTGATCTGGCTCCCGAACCTGCCGAGCCTGCCGGTGCTGAACCGCCTCGCGGCGACGCTGGCGAGCGCGTCGCTCTACATCTACCTGACCCACTGGGTGGTCTATCCGCACCTGCGGATCTACTCCCCGTGGCTCGCCCTCGTGGTAGCTCTGGTGGCCGGGGTTCTGTATCACCACGGGGTGGACTGGACCACGCGTACGGTCCGGGAGCAGGTGTCTCTGCGTCTGCCATCCGTGCGTGCGCGGTGGCAGGCCTTGGCGACGCGCTTTCCCCGCAGAATGCCGGCCGACCAGGTCGGCATGGGCTGATACAGGCGTCCTGGGCGGATCCGGGCGGTTACCGAGTCCAGCCACTCCGATCAGGCCGGACCCGTCAGGTTGCGGCAACGATTCGCGGAACCTTTTCGCCGCTCCGCGGGCGCCGCATTCGACTCATCGACGACGTCGACGTGAGGGCTGCGAGCTATTGGGGAGGAACGCGCTCGATCATCAGGATCGACGGTGAAGGATTCACGCCGGATTCCACAAAGGGTCTTGACGAATTCTCCCACCTCGAGATCATTTTCCGGTTCCATCTCACCGACCCGAACGACCTCAACCTCGGTGCCCGACGCCCCCGGGACAATCCGGACTGGCCAGAAGTCGGGATCTTCGGTCACCGCAACATGCGCCGCATCAACTGGCTCGGTGTTTCCCGTTGCCGCCTGTTGCGAGTCGACGGCCTGGATCTTCATGTGGAGGAACTGGACGCGGTCGACGGCACGCCTGTGCTGGACATCAAGCCGTGGTTCGCGGAGTTCGGCCCCCGCGGCGACCTTCATCAGCCGGCATGGACGACGGAGATGCTGCCGGAGTACTTCTCCTATCCGGGGCAGTAGCAAGCTGAGGTGTGGCGAGCGTCATCGCCGGCCGAGCCGGAACGCCGACCTATGCTCCGAAGACGTCCATTAGGGAGGTACGAGCATGAGCGGACCCACCGTCGAGCAGCTCGCCGATGTCGCCGAGCGGACCGGCAGGCTGATCGCCGGCATCACGCCGGATCAGTGGCGCGACCCGACCCCGTGCGTCGAGTGGGACGTCCGCGCCCTGGTCGCCCACGTCGTCGGCGGCAACGCGGTCTTCGCCGCTGCTCTGTCCGGCGAGACCGTCCAGCCGGACGGCTACCCCGACAGTGTCGCTCCGCTGCTCGCCGCGTTCGGTGCCGCGGGGGCGCTGGAGCGGGTCGTCGACGTCCCGTTCGGCACCGTGCCGGCCACGGTGGCGCTGCATCTGCGGCTGGCCGACCTGATGGTGCACGGCTGGGATCTGGCTCGCGCCACCGGGCAGCACGCTGAGTATCCCGATGACGTCGTGGAACAGGCGCTGGAGTTCAGCCGTTCCGCGCTGCCCCTGGTGCGCTCGGACCGAAGCCCGTTCGCGCCGTCGCAGGCGGTCGACGACGACGCCCCCGCCCTGGACCGGCTCGCTGCCTTCCTGGGCCGCAAGGTCAGCTGAGTGGCAGTGCCGCGCGGCGAAAGAGGCTTGAATGAATAGCCTCTTTCGCCGCGGCGCGCGCCCGAAGGGCTGACCACCCACCCGGCGATGCCCCGGAAGACTGGGCGGCGTGACGAACCCATCGGGTCCGAACTGGAGCAGGCCGCCCGGGAACAACGGCTGGTCCCAGCTCGCCACCAGTCAGAAGGTCGGCGTGGTGGCGGCCGTCGTGCTGCTGATCCTGTTCTGTGGCCTGCTGGCCGCGGGCACGTTGCGATACTGAGCGGCGTTCCGATGCGAAAGAGGCTTAAGGCAGTCGAATCTTTCGCAGGCGGGCTCCGCCCGATCGGCCGATCTCCGGGCGCAAGCGGGCGCTCAAACTGACTCAGTGACGAACCAGACGCTCCCGCACCCAGGCCGCCAATCGGGCACGGCGCCCAGCCGCTGGGCCGAGCTGACGCCGCGGCAGCGGGCCGGGCTGGTCGTCACCGTGGTGCTGCTGCCCTGCCTCGGCGGTGCCGGGGTCTTCGGCGCGGTGGCCGGTCTCTCCACGGTGAGCAGCGGCGAGCCGGCCCCGTCGGCGCGGCGCTTCGCCGAGGCGCCACCCGCCGACGAGGCGGCCGTACCGGAAGCACGGGCCAGCCGGACACCCGCGCCCGTGCAACGCACCCGGACGGTCACGGTGACCCGACGGATCCCGTACGCCACGCGGGTTGTCCGCGACAAGTCGCTGCCGAAAGGCAAGCGGGTGGTCCGGGCCCGCGGTGTGCCCGGGGTGCGCGCGCTGACGTTCCAAGTGACTGTCGGCCGTCCGGGTAAACGGAAGCTGATCCGCAGTGCCGTGATCCGCCGCCCGGTGACCCGCGTGATCGTCGTCGGCGCCGGGACGCCGTGCGATCTGACAAAGGTGCGGATCACCGGCTTCGTCATGCCTAAGGTGTTCCGATGACAACGGTCTTCGGCGAGGTCGCTGCGCTCTACGACGACATCCGGCCGGGATATCCCGGCGCACTGCTCGACACGATCGTCGCCTGTCACGGCGGCGTTCCCGCCTCCGTCGTGGACCTCGGCGCGGGCACGGGCAAGGCGACCGAGCTGCTGTTGCGCCTGGGCGCGCCGATCACCTGCGTCGAACCGGATCCACGCATGGCCACCGTGCTGGCGGCCAGGTTCCCGCAGGTCCGCGTCGAGACGACCGCATTCGAGTGCTGGACGCCACCGCCCGGAGGGGTCGACCTGCTCGCGTGCGCGACCGCATGGCACTGGATGGATCCGCAGACCCGCGCCCGGTCGGCGCGCGACGCGCTCGCTCCGGGCGGCACGGTGGCGATCTTCCACAACCGTTTCGAGTATGCGGACCCGGCCGCCCGCCAGGCGATCGACGACGTGTACCGGGCCGTGGAGGGTCGATCCGCGCCCGGGCGGCCGGTGCGTTTCGCCCACGACGACCTCGTGAGCAGTGGACTGTTCGACGACGTGCGGGCCGCGGAGTGGCACCGGTATCCGGAGTTCACCACGGCGCAGTATCTGCAGCTCACTCAGACGTTCGCGCCGTTCCGGCAGCATCCGGAGCCGCGGCGCGAGGCGATCCTGAGCGGGCTGAGCGTCGCGCTCGACGGGCTGGGCGGACGGATCACGATGGACATCCGGACCGCGCTGGCGATCGGCCGCCGCCCGCGCTGAATTCCCGTCAGCGCGGGGACTGGGCCCGGACCCGCTGGGCGGGCCCCAGCTTGTACGTCTTGCTGTAGAGCAGCTCGTCGGGCACGAAGTGGCGGCCGGACTGCCCCGGCGACGGCTGGTCCTCGGGGTCCGATACCAGTGCGGGCTGCGCGGAGCGGTACAGGCGCGCGACCGGCGCGGCACGGTGCGGCGGGCGTGCGGGTGAGGCGGCCGGCCGCCGTACTGCCCGGCCGCCGGCGCGCAGGCGCGCGTACGCGGCGGTGGCGATGCAGGTGGCCGAGGCGATGAAACCCAGTCCGATCAGGAGGTCGGAGGTGGAGAGATCCATGACCTCCAACGTAACGGAACACGCTCGGTGAATGACCCTCCGTGCCGACCGGGGTCCGCGGCGGCCGTCCGGGATACCGTGCACCTTCGGGCGACCCGCTTCGGAGGATGCATTCTGCCGGGCAGGCCTGTCCGGCGCCGCGCCGCGCGGGCGTACGCCCACGCCGTGACGGGTAACGCCCGTCCTGTGCGTCACTCCGGGAAGTTGCCGGCGAGATTCGCCAGGATGCCGGGCCAGCCGTTGCCCATGCCCTTGAGCGCGGTGGAGTCGGGGGCGAACCCGGCGTGCTCCAGGAACAGCCGGGTCCCCGCACCCTCCGGCTCCAGCCGCCACGTGATCGTGGTGTCGAGGACGCCCTCGGCGAACGTATACCGCAGCATCCGCTCCGGATCCACCGTGACGATCTCGCACTGCTGCATGCCCCACGCGCCCATGTCGAGCGTGAACCGGTGGCCGACCACGGGCTTGATGTCGCCCTGGGCCCACCAGCGGGCCAGCAGCTCCGGCTCGGTCAGTGCCCGCCACACGGCGGCAGGCGGCCGGGCGATGAACTGGTCACACTCGATGCTGGTCACGGATTCTCCTCTTCGACGACGTCGCGCAGGGCGGCCAGGCGGTCCCGCCAGTACCGCTCGAACGGGTGCAGCCAGTCGCGGACGCCCGCGAGCGGTTCTGCGGCCAGGTGGTAAAACCGGTGCCGCCCGCGGGGCTCCTCGCGGACCAGTCCCGCGTGGCGCAGCACGGCAAGATGCTCCGAGACCGCGGGGCGGCTCAGCGCGAACCGCCCGGCCAGTTCGCCCGCCGGCCGCGGGCCCTCGCGCAGGGCGTCGAGCAACTGCCGGCGTACGGGATTGGCCAGCGCGGCGAACACGTCGGGATCGGGCACGCCCACCATGATGCGTCGGGAATCTCCGACACGTCAAGGGCGGGTCACAGTGGTACGGCGTCCAGCACCTTGCGCGCCTCGTCGTCCAGGCGCACCCCGGTCACCGCCATGTTCTCCTCCAGGTGCGTCTGCGACGACGTACCCGGAATCAGCAGCACGTTGGGCGCCAGGTCGAGCAGCCACGCGAGCGCCACCTGCGACGGCGTCGCGCCCAGCCGCTCCGCGGTGTCCTCCACCCCCGGATGCGTGAGCAGCCGGTTCGCCTCGCCGAACGCCGACCCGAGCGGGAAGAACGGCACGAACGCGATGCCCAGCTGCTCACACTCGCGCAGCACCGGCACCGACCCGCGCTCCAGCAGATTGAGCGGGTTCTGCACACAGACGATCTCGGTGCGCTGCACCGCATGCACCAACTGCTCGACGGAGACGTTGCTGAGCCCGATCCCCGAGATCAGGCCGTCGTCCCGGATCGCGATCATCGCTTCCAGCTGCTCGTCGAACTCCTGCCCGTCGTCCATCAGCCGCAGATTCACCACGTCCAGCCGGTCCACCCGCAGCGTGCGCAGGTTGTCCTGCACCCCGGCCCGGAGCTGATCCGGCGCCAGCGCCGGCAGCCACCGGCCCTCGGTATCGCGGACCGCGCCGACCTTGGACACCAGAGCCAGTCCCTCCGGGTACGGGTACAGCGCCTCCCGGATCAGTTCGTTGACCACCTGCGGGCCGTAGTACTGCGCCGTGTCGATGTGATCGGCGCCCAGCTCGACGGCGCGGCGCAGGACGGCCACCGCCGCATCCCGGTCACGAGGCGGCCCGAACGCGCCCGGACCCGCAAGCTGCATCGCCCCGTACCCGACGCGGTGAACCGACCGGGCACCCAGTGGGAATGAATCCGTCATGCCGGTAACCCTACGGCGATTCCGGGCATCGCGACCCTTCCTCCGACGACCCTGCCGGTGTGATGCCGGGGGGTTCGGGCTCGTGCGAGGAGCCGTTCGGGCTCACCCGGTCCAGCGGAGAAAGCGATCGAACAGTTCCCCGGCCGGCTCGGGCGGGAGGTCCCCGATGGCTACTTCCATGCGGGTCCACATGTTGATCCGCAGAGCAGTCGGGGACAGCTCGGCGGCTAGTCGCTCTCGGGCCGGGTTGCACGGCCACGGATCACCGCAGACGCGGCAATCCCAGGTCGGCCGTTCCTCGATGTGTTCGGCCATCGTTGCCTCCTCCGCCGCCGACCCCACCGGGCGCCCGGGGATCAGTTCCGGCCGAGCGCCCGAGGGATGCCAAATGATTATCAGACTACTTGGCCGAATATCGGTCAATAAGGTTGGCCAAAGTGACGGATGTCAAGGTGGGCCTATCGACTGACCAGGCACGATGGCCAAATGGCGGACCTGGAGGCGGCGGTACGAAAGCTCCGTGTGGCGCAGGCGGGAGTGCCCCGTGCGGAGGAACGGGCCGCCCGGATCGTCGCGGAAGCCCGAGGCCGGGTCGAACAGGCGCGCGCCGATCTGGCCGAGGCCATCCGGGCCGCCGACCGGGACGGGATGCGCCAGGTCGACATCGTGGTGGCGACCGGTTACTCGCGGGAGCGTATTCGTCAGATCGTCCGCGACGACCAGAGCTGATCCATCCATCTCGTCAGGAGTGGCAGTCTCTGGACATGGCACGTGACGTGGTGCTGTTGAACGGTCTGCCCGGCTCCGGCAAGAGCACGCTGGGACCGGAACTGGCGGCCGGGCTGGGCGCGGAGTTCCTCGGCAAGGACCGGATCAAAGAGGCGCTGGCCGACGCGATCACGGTGGTGCCGCCCGCACTCGGCGCGGTGGCGATGGAAACCGTGTGGGCGCTGTCCGCATGCATTCCTGGCCCGGTGGTCGTGGACTCGTGGTGGTTCCGGCCGCGCGACCTGGACCACGCTCGCGCCGGGCTGCTCCGCGCCCAGGCAACGACCGCCGTCGAGGTCTGGTGCGACGTGCCCCCCGACGTCGCCCGCGCCCGGTACGCGGCCCGCCGCCGGGCGGCCGTACACGGCGACGCCGATCGGATCGCGACGGACTGGGCCGACTGGGCCGCGCGGGCCGAGCCGCTCGCGCTCGGTCCGGTGGTCCAGGTGGACACCAGCCGCCCCGTCGACGTGCTCGCGCTGTGCGCGCAGGTCCGGGACGCGATCGGAAGCCGCGGCCGCTGAACCCGCCACGTAGGTCTTCATGGAAGTCGATGCAATGCCGTAGCATGCGGCAGATTCGCGGACCTTGTTCGGGGGATGACTCGTGCGTGCTGCAACCTCCATCCTGGCCACTGTCGTACTCGTCGGGGGCCTGACCACGCCGGCCGTAGCGGCCGATGCGGACCCGGTGCGGCTGGACGTCGGCCTCGCCGCAGGCGCTGATCCGCACGAGGTGGTTGCGACGCTGGGCGGACGCGTGGTTGCCACCCACGCGGTTCCCGGCCTCGATGCCATCACCGTCGATGTTGCCGCGGACCAGGCTGACGCGGCAGTCGACCAGCTCCGCGCCGCCACCGGCGTGCGCTACGCCGAACGCGGCGCCCGCGTCGGGGCGGACACCGTCGACCACGTGGAGTACGGACTGGTGCGGATGGAGATTCCGCAGGCGTGGACGTGGACTTTCGGCGGCGCCGGGGTCACCGTGGCGGTCGTCGACACCGGCGTCAGCCCGAACGCGGACCTCGGCGCCGACCGGCTGGCTCCCGGGTACGACTTCGTCGACATGGACAACGATCCGGTGGACCGCGACGGGCACGGCACGATGGTTGCCAACGTCATCGGCGCCGACCCGACCAACGGCGTCGGATTCGCCGGTGTCTGCGGCCGCTGCCGGGTGATGCCGGTCCGCGCGGTGAGCGGCCGCGAGGGCACGAGCGCCGATGTTGCCGCGGGCATCGCCTGGGCGGCCGATCACGGTGCTCAGGTGATCAACGTCTCGCTGAGCGCCCCGGCGGAGAGCCACCTGCTGAGCGATGCGGTCGAGCACGCGGCGGGCAAGGGCTCGCTCGTCGTGGCCTCGGCGGGCAACGAGGACTCGACCGCGCGGCGGTATCCGGCCGCGTTCGGGCCGGTCCTCGCGGTCGGCGAGGACGGGACGGCGGCGAAGAACACCGCAGCGGATCAGTGGGTCGACGTCACGGCCCCCAGCGGCTACCAGCCGCTGGGCCGCAACGGCGGTCCGTCCCTCATCCGCGGCGCCTCCGGCGCCACCGCCGCCGCGGCCGGGGTCGCGGCCCTGGCTTTCGCGATGAAGCCGACGGCCTCCGCCGACGAGGTACGCCAGGTTATCCAGCGCGACGCGGAGCGGCCCCGCCAGTACGGGTACGACGCACCGATGATCAACGCGGCCCACGTGGTGTACGACCTCGGGGGCACCGACACCGTCGCACCGACCGTCACCAGGACGGGCCTGGCCGAGAACGAGTTCGTCCCGATCCGCGGTGTGGGCGTGATCCCGGCGGCAACCGACGATCACGGGGTCGAACGCCTTGAGGTGCTCGTCGACGGGCATCCCCCGCGGGTGGTGCCCCACCCCGGCACGCAGATCACCATTCCTCCCCCGCCCGGCCGCAGCGGCCCGTTCTCCGTGACCGTCCGGGCGTACGACTATGCGGGGAACGTCGGGGAGCAGACCACGATCGCGCGGGCGGACACGGTCGCGCCCAGCGGCACGATCGTCTCGCCGCCGCTCGGTACGGTGGTGCATGACCCGACGATCGATGTGACCGTCGAATCGCCGGACAACGATCTGCAGTACGTCGGGACCTACTCCGACGGCGGTGCCTTCACGCGGGTCGCCGGCACGAACCGGTGGCAGGCCAGAATCCCGGTCGACCCGCACACCGGCGAAATCCGGCTGTTGCTCGAGGACAATGCCGGGAACCGGACGAACCTCACCCGCCAGGTGGCGTTCGACAACGATCCACCGGCCGGAGGCACTGTCACTCCGGCGGCCGGGGCGACGGTGCACGGAACGTTCACCAGCACGCTGACCGGCGTCACCGACGCGAGTGGGATGGTCAAGGCCGAACTGTGGGCCAACGGCACCTACGTGGGCAACCTGACGAGCGCACCGTACGCGCCGTACGCCCTGGACGTCAGGACCGGCTCGTATTCCGGGAATCTCAACCTGACCTGGCGGGTCACCGACGGTTTCGGTCAGTCGCGGACGCTGGCGGGGCAGACCGTGGTCGCGGACAATACGGGGCCGTCGGTGTCGATCACGAAGGCGCCGAAGAACAAGGCGAAGGTGAAGGGCACGGTCACGGTCACCGCGAAGGCGTCGGACCCCAGTGGTGTCGCCCGGGTCGAGCTCCTGGTCAACGGAAAGGTGGTCGTGAAGGACACCACCTCCGGGTACGTGCTGCGGCTCAACACGGCCAAGGTGGCGAGGACGATGAAGGTGCAGGTCCGGGCGTACGACAAGCTCGGCAACGTGAAGTCGACCGGCACTCTCACCTGGTACCGCAAGTAGCGCCGGGGTGAGGCGGCGGGCAGCATCGCGCCCGCCGCCTCACTCTGCTACGGCGTGACCGTGCCGGTCAGCGCCGCCACCGGGACCGGGTCACCGAGCCCGCGGGGCAGCAGCCCCGCCGTGAACGCGACGTGCTCGTCCGACTCGTGCGCGCCGTCCTTCACGGTCGGCACGGTGAACTCGCTCGTCGTCGTGCCGGGTTCGAGCACCACGTACGGCAGGAGCTGCGTGCCGGACAGCGGTCGTGACGGCGCCGGCTCCTCACCCGAGTTGGCCGTGAACCATTCCGCGGCCACGTCCGTGGTGGACAGTTCCGCCCCGCCCGCCGGGGGCTTCGGCACGAACTGCAGGTACAGGGCGCTGTCGGCCGGGGCGGACGACGTGACCTTCCAGGACAGCGTGCCGCCCTCGGCCACCTTGTCGACCTTCGGCGCCACCGTGATCTTCGGCTGCGGGTCGTCGTCGCGGACCGTCAGGGTGCCCGCGTACCCGCCGACCACCAGCCCGTGCACGGCCTTGGCGTTCAGGGCGTACTCGTGGTCCTCGCCGTACCGGGTGTTGCCGTCGACCTTGACCGGCACCCGGAGGCCGTGGGTGGCGGGGTTGATCTTCGCCACCCACGACGTCGGCTGGAACGTCCGCATGTCGGTGAGGAACAGGCGCACCGAGCCCGGCCCGTGCCCGGATACCCGCACCGGGATCGTGTACGTCCGCGAACCCTTGTCACCCTCCTTCACCGTCAGCGACCCGAGGTCGATGCGCGGCAGCGCCGCCGGACGCGGCGCGGGCGAACCCGGCCGCCACGCCCACGCGTCCACCAGCCACGCCGCGCCGGAACCCCGCGCCGGCGTCAGGTGCAGCGCGGCGACGTCGTGCACTCCCGCCGGGACCGCGACCCGGACCTCCCGGCCCCAGTACGCGGCCGAGTAGTCAGAGCCGGGCAGCCCGTCCACGGTGACCGTGCCCAGTTCCGTACGCTTGCCGGCCCGGTCGGTCACCGCCACCGCGAACGGTGCGCCCGTGGTGTTCGGCGGCACGACCAGCCGCAGCGCGAGTTGCGTGGCGGCGTCGAGCGCGACCGGGCGGGCGGGCCGGACGGTCGCCTCCCGGCCCGGCGCGGGCCAGTCCAGCCGCACCGCGTACCGGCCGGCTTCGGGCACCACGAACGGCACGAAGTGCGGTGACGTGGACGTGACGGTCTGCGGGTCGAGGCAGGCGTCCGCGGCGACGTCGGTCGACTCCGCGCACACGCGGGCGGCGCCGCTGACCTTCGCCGACTCGTCCGGCACCAGCACCGGCGTGCGGGCGCCGCCGAGCGCGTGGCTGAGCACCCGGGCAGGGTCGGCCGAGGGTGCCCGTACGCCGGTGCCGTCGAGCAGCGGCCGGGCCCGGTCGTCGCCGGCCAGGAACAGGCGTGCCGCGGCGGCGAGGTAGGTCGCCCCGACGGTCTGCTCCTGCGCCGAGGTCAGCCGGGTCGGCTTGCCCGCCGAGCACAACGGGTCGTCCTCGTTGGCGTAGTCGTCCCAGGCGGGGGCGACTGCCTGACCCGGGGTCCACTCCGTGTTGAAGAAGTTGTGGTTGGCGCCGACGACGTACAGGGCGCTGTGCAGGGCCTGGCCGTTGCCCACCCCGCGGGTGGCGTCCACGTACATCTGGCCCTGCAGGTCGGAGACGTCGCCGTCGCAGCCGGGCAGGATCGTGGCCGACGGCACGTCCGGTGCCGGGTTGTGGCCGAAGATGGTCGGGCCGATGAGCAGCGTCCCGCGGATCGTCCAGCGCACCTTGCCGTGGTATCCGTCGCGGTCGGCCGGGGGCGGGCTGAGGCTGTCCATCGCGGCCCGGTTCACGCCCTCGCCGCCGCGGGAGTGACCCATCAGCAGCACCTTGGACAGGTCGGCGGGCGGCGCGGACCGCACGATCGCCGGGGCATGACCGCGGCCGCTACCCGCCCAGTCGGCCCAGTGCGCCAGGTGCAGCCGGACCAGGGATGATCGGGCCTGCGCGCCACCGTCGGCGGCCGCGTAGTCCTGGCCGTTGATGCCGTTGGCGGAGATGGACACGGTCACGTACCCCTGCGAGGCGAGCAACTGCTGTGCCTGCAGGTAGCCGCGGTGGCTGGGGATCGGTTCGGTGCCCGGCGGGCACGGCCAGTCGCCGCTGACCAGGTCCGGGTCCGCGCCGTGGAAGCAGGTGGAGTGCCGCCCGTGCAGCAGCAGCGCGAGCGGACGGCGGCCGGGGGCGCTGCGCGGCGCCACCACCACCGCCCGCATCTCCACCTTCTCCTTGAAGTCGGGCAGCTTCACGCCGGGCAGGTCGTACTCGCCGGTGACTGTCGCGTACGGACCCGGGCGGCCCGGGTCCACCGCGGCGGCCGGGTCCAGGGGCACCTGCCGCGGGGGCGGGGCGCCGCGCTCGCGCAACCGGGCCGCGGGCGCGCCCGGATCCAGCCGGCGGCCTCCCGCTCGGGCCTGCAAGCCGTCCAGGCGTGGCACGGCACCGACGTCGAGGGAGAACGTACGGTCGTCCTTCCCCGCCCGGGGCCGCCCCAGCAGCCGGTCACCGGAGTAGAACTCGACGGCGGCGTCGCCCATCGGCACCCGTTGCGGTGCCTGCCAGGTCAGCCTGCCGTCCTCGAAGGACCATCCGGTGGGCATTCGTGTTGCCGCCGCAGGCGGGGCGGCCGGATCCGCCCATGCCTGCGCCCCCGTGCCGAGTACCAGCCCTGCCGCCAAACCGGCAGCTACGATCGATTTCCGCATCATCGCCTCTCTTCTCGACACACGCCCACGTGTGTACCCGAGGCGGGCAAACCGGTCGACGCCGCCCCTCTCGGGGCGCTCCCCCCAGGACGTCAGCGGGGCTGAGCGCCGCGGAAGGTCACCGGAGGAGGGTGATGGACAACCCGAGCATCAGCACGGCCACGGACCCGTCGAGTACGCGCCACGCGGTACGCCGCGACAGGACGGGCGCCAGGCGGTGGGCGCCCGCACCGAGCGCCGTGAACCACACCGCGCTGGCCGCCGCGGCGCCGATGCCGAACGACCAGCGGTGCGGGTGCTGCTGCGCCACGGTGCCCAGCAGCAGCACGGTGTCCAGGTAGACGTGCGGGTTCAGATAGGTCAGCGCGAGACACGTCAGCAGGGTGGCCCGCAGCGTGGCCGGAGCCCGGTCGGCCGGGGTCAGCGCGCCCGGCCGCAGCGCCCGCCGGGCCGCCACCACGGCGTACGCGAGCAGGAACGCCGCACCCACCCACCGGGTCACCGTGACCACCTCGGGCCGGGCCACCACCAGCGCCCCGAGCCCGCCGATCCCCGCGGCGATGAGCAGCAGGTCGGAGGCGGCACACGTGACCACGACCGCGAGAACGTGCTCGCGTCGCAGCCCCTGGCGCAGCACGAACGCGTTCTGCGCGCCGATGGCGACGATGAGCACAGCGGAGGCGACGAAACCGGCGAGCACGGAGGTGAGCACGACTCGACGGTACGGCGAGCGTTGGCACCACTCCAGCTAAAGATTTTGACGTACCGTTAGCATTTCTTCATGGACTCGGTGCAGCTGGCGACGTTCCAGGCGGTGGTGGAGGAAGGCAGCTTCGACGCCGCCGCGGGGGCGCTGCACGTCACTCCGTCCGCGGTCAGCCAGCGGGTCAAGGCGCTGGAGCAGACCGTCGGCCAGGTGCTGGTCCGGCGGGCCAAGCCGTGCGAGCCCACCGAGGCCGGGCGCGCGATCCTACGGCTGGCCGGGCAGGTGGCGTTGCTGGAACGCGAGGCGCTGGACGCGGCCCGCGGCGCCCTGGCCGGCGACCGCGCCCGTACCCGGATCTCGATCGTGGTCAACGCCGACTCGTTGCACTCATGGTTCCTGCCCGCGCTCGCGGCGCTGCCCGGCGACCTGGCGCTCAGCTTCGACCTGCACCAGGACGACCAGGACCACACCGCTGAGCTGCTGCGCGCGGGTACGGCGATGGCCGCGGTCACCGCCCAGCACGAGGCGGTCCAGGGCTGCCGGGTCGAACGCCTCGGCGCGATGCGTTACCTCGCGGTCGGCGCCCGTGACGTGGATCTCGCCACCACGCCGATGATCGTGTTCAACCGCAAGGACCGGCTGCAGCACCGCTTCCTGGCCACGCTCACCCGGCGCCGTCTCGATCCGCCGATCCACTACGTCCCGGCGGCCGTCGCCTTCGTCGAGGCGGTTCGGCTCGGGCTCGGGTGGGGCATGGTGCCGGAGTCCATCGCCCGCGCCGACCTCGCGGCCGGGCGGTACACGGAGCTGGCCCCGGGCAAGTGGCTCGACGTGCCGCTGTACTGGCAGTACTGGCGGCTGGAGTCCGCCGTGCTCGGCGCGCTCACCGCCGCGGTGCGGACCGCGGCGGCGAACGCGCTGCGCTGATCAGTCGTTGGCGTGCAGGGCGGTGTTCAGCTCGATGCCGGTGCCCTTGCGCGGGCGGGCCTCCAGCGCACCGGACTGCGAATTGCGCCAGAACAGCAGGTTGTCCACCCCGGACAGCTCGCGGGCCTTCACGATCCGTCCGTCCGGCAGCAGGATCTTCGACGCCGCGGTGATGTAGCAACCGGCCTCGACCACGCAGTCGTCGCCCAGCGAGATGCCCACCCCGGCGTTCGCGCCGAGCAGGCTCCGCTCACCGATGCGGATCTTGTCCTTGCCGCCTCCGGACAGCGTGCCCATGATCGAGCTGCCGCCGCCGATGTCGGAGCCGTCGCCCACCACCACGCCCTGCACGATGCGACCCTCCACCATCGAGGTGCCCAGCGTGCCCGCGTTGAAGTTCACGAACCCCTCGTGCATCACGGTCGTGCCGGTGGCCAGGTGTGCGCCGAGCCGCACCCGGTCGGCATCGGCGATGCGCACGCCCGACGGCACCACGTAGTCGGTCATCCGCGGGAACTTGTCGACCCCGTACACGGTCAGGTGGCGGCCAGCGGCGCGCTCGATGAGGCGCAGCTCCTCGACCCGGTCCGCCGGGCACGGTCCGGCGGTGGTCCAGGCCACGTTCGCCAGGGCGCCGAAGATGCCGTCCAGGTTCTGCTCGTTGGGCCGCACCAGGCGGTGCGACAGCAGATGCAACCTCAGGTACGCGTCGGAAGCGCCCTTGATCGGGTCGGCCAGCGAGCCGATCGTGACCCGTACCTCGACGGTCGCCAGACCCGGCAGCAGCCGCGGGCCGGTCAGCCCCGCGGGCAGGGTGGGCGGCTCGGCGGGCTCGGCGCCCAGGCCGAGGAATCCGGGCGGGAACCAGGTGTCCAGCACCTGGCCCTCGGCGGTGACGGTGGCGAGGCCGATGCCCCAGGCAGGCGAGGTGGAGATGTCCGTGTGCACGAGGCGCACCCTACTAAAGGTCAGCTCCGACTTGGCGCGGCCCGGCGATTCACCACCGGCCGGTATCGTGCCGCGTATGGCGAATCCGCTCAGCCCTGACGTCCTCGTCGACCCAGTCGAACTCACCCGGGCCCTGGTCGACATCGAGTCGGTCTCCCGCAACGAGAAGGTGATCGCCGACTGTGTCGAGGAGGTGCTGCGGCAGGCGCCGCACCTGCACACCGAGCGGCACGGCCATACCCTGATGGCGCGCACCGACCTCGGTCGCAAGCGGCGGGTCGTGCTCGCCGGGCATCTCGACACGGTCCCGCTGAACAACAACTTCCCGTCGACTGTGGTCGACGATCTCATCTACGGCTGCGGCACGTCGGACATGAAGTCCGGTGTCGCGCTGGCCCTGCATCTGGCCGCCACGCTGCCCGATCCGTGCTACGACGTCACCTACCTCTTCTACGAGGCGGAGGAGATCGAGGCGAAGTACAACGGCCTCAACCTGGTCTCCGAGGCCCACCCGGATTGGCTGACCGCCGATTTCGCGGTGCTGCTGGAACCGACGTACGGGGTGGTGGAGGCCGGGTGTCAGGGCACGCTGCGGGCGGCGATCCGTACCACCGGGCGGCGCGCGCACACCGCACGCTCGTGGCGCGGGGTCAACGCGATCCACGCCGCGGGTGAGGTTCTGCGTCGGCTGGAGGACTACCGGCCGCGGACGGTCACCATCGACGGATGTACGTACCGTGAAGGCTTGAACGCGGTTCGGATCGCGGGCGGGGTAGCCGGGAACGTCGTCCCGGACGAATGCGTCGTCGAGGTGAATCTGCGCTTCGCTCCCGACCGTACGGAAAAGCAGGCCCTGGAGCACGTGCTGGACGTGTTCGACGGCTTCGACGTCGAGCAGACCGACTCCGCCCCGGGCGCGCTGCCCGGCCTGGCCGCCGCCCCGGCCCGCGAGTTCCTCGCCGCGGTCGGCGCCGAACCGGCCGCCAAGCTGGGCTGGACGGACGTGGCGCGCTTCGCCGCGCTCGGCGTGCCCGCGCTCAACTACGGCCCGGGCGACCCGCTGCTCGCGCACGCCCCGGACGAGCACGTGGAGATCGGCAAGATTCGCGACGGGGCCGCGACCCTGCACCGCTGGCTGGCCTCCCGGTAGAGCTCAGGGGCCCTCGACGCGCACCCGCCCGATCGCGCGCTGCGGTATCTCCAACGTGGCGTCCGGATCATCCGGGGGCCGCGTGGCGAACGCCATCCGCCGCTCCTCGACCACCAGCCGGATGCGCCGCTGCATGCGGCGCTGCATCTTCGCGTGCGCGTAACGGATCACGGTGGCTCCTCTGCCCGGATGCCCGACCGCGGTCGGGCGCCTGCCGTGGGGTTCGTGACTGTACAGACGCTGCAGAGCTACCGTCCGTTGCTTCAATCTGGCAAAAAGCCCCCGACGTCGCAATCCTCTTGTCGAAACCCGCCCGGTTATTCACCGGTACTGACCGTCCGAACTACGGTGGGTGCCATGACGGACAGCACAAACGGGCGGCGGGGGTCGCCTCCGGAGCGTCACCGGGGGGCCGTGACCCTGCGGCGCGAGTCGATCCCGCCGAGCACCGCCGACGAGAAACTGCTCGACTCACACCATCGCAGCGAATGGAAGACCAAGGACGCCTGGCGCGCGCTGCGGATCCTGTCCGAGTTCGTCGAGGGCTTCGACACCCTGGCCGACCTGCCGCCCGCGGTCAGCGTGTTCGGCTCCGCCCGCAGCAAACCCGACAGCCCCGAGTGTGAGCTCGCCGCCGACCTGGGCGCGGCACTCGCCGAAGCCGGATACGCGGTGATCACCGGCGGCGGCCCCGGCGTGATGGAGGCCGCCAACCGCGGCGCCACCGAAGCCGGCGGGATGTCCGTGGGCCTCGGCATCGAGCTGCCGTTCGAGCAGGGCCTCAACGACTGGGTCGACATCGGCATCGACTTCCGCTACTTCTTCGTCCGCAAGACCATGTTCGTCAAGTACGCGCAGGCGTTCGTCGTGCTGCCCGGCGGGTTCGGCACCCTGGACGAGGTCTTCGAAGCGATCACGCTCGTGCAGACCGGCAAGATCACCCGGTTCCCGGTGGTCCTTCTCGGCACCGAATACTGGAGTGGCCTGATCGACTGGCTGCGGAACGTGCCGCAGGCAGAGGGCAAGCTGGGCCCCGCCGACCTCGACCTACTCAAGATCACTGACGATGTCGACGAGGCGGTCCAGTTCATCGTGGAGGCCGACGCCGCCCTGACCGGGACGCAGTGACGTGGCCGCGATCTGCGTCTTCTGCGCCTCCTCGACCAGGCTCGACCAGCGCTGGCTCGACCTCGCCCGCGACACCGGGCGGGAGCTGGCCCGCCGCGGGCACACCCTGGTCTCCGGCGGCGGCTGCGTCGGCATGATGGGCGCGGTCGCGGACGGGGCCCGCGACGGCGGCGCGCACACCGTCGGTGTGATCCCGCAGGCCCTGATGGACCTGGAGGTCGCCGACACCGCCGCGGACGAGCTGATCGTCACCGGCGACATGGGCGCCCGCAAGAACCTGATGATCGAGCGGTCGGACGCGTTCGTCACCCTGCCCGGCGGGCTCGGCACCCTCGACGAACTCTTCGAGGTGTGGACCACCGCCACCCTCGGCCTGCACCGCAAGCCGATCGTGCTGCTCGACCCGGACGGCTTCTACGCCGGGCTGATGAGCTGGCTGTCCGGGCTCGCCGACACCGAGTTCGTGCGCCGGACGGCGCTGAACCGGATCACGGTGGTCGACTCGATACCCGCCGCCCTCGACGTCATCGACGCGGCCCACGTCGGCTGAGCGGCGGCCCGGTGCCGCTTGCGGCGTGATCGGCGTCCGGGGCCGGCGTGGGCGTCGTCGTGCCGCCGCGGCGTGCCGGCCTTGACGTGATCGACGCGGGGGCGGCGCGGGCTGAGCGGGGGTGGCGTCGTACCGGCATGGTCTGATTGACGCCGTGAGCACACCGGCGACGTACCCGGCGGCGCGCCTCGCGGCGTACCGCCTGGTCCGGCGTCCCGCCGCGGCCCCGCCGCCGCTGCGCGACGACCCGCTGCAGCGGCACGTCGTCGCGCACACCCGCGGGCCGCTGCTCGTCGTCGGCGGCCCCGGCACCGGCAAGACCACCACGCTCGTCGAGGCGGTCGCCGCCCGCGTCGCCGACGGCGTGGACCCGGAGCGGATCCTCGTGCTGACGTTCGGCCGCCGTGGCTCGGCGGCGCTGCGCGACCGCATCGAGGCGCGCATCGCGCAGGCTCCCGGCCGTATCGTGCACGAGCCGCTGGTGCGCACCTTCCATGCGTACGCGTTCGGCCTGCTGCGCCGCGCCGCCGCCGAGCGGGGCGAGCCGTCCCCCCGCCTGCTCACCGGCCCCGAGCAGGACCTCATCATCCGCGAGCTGCTCGCCGCGGTCGGCGACGAGGAGGCGCCCGACGAGGTCCGCTGGCCCGAGGCGCTGCGCCCGGCGCTGGCCACCCGCGCGTTCGCCCAGCAGCTGCGCGACCTGCTGCAACGCGCCGCCGAGCGAGGCGTCGGCCCGGTCGAACTGGCCCGGCTCGGCGAGCGCCTGGCCCGCGACGACTGGCAGGCGGCCGCCCGCTTCCTGCGGGAGTACGTGGCGGTCCTCGCGTTGCGCGACGTCACCACCCGAGGCTCCACCGCGTACGACCCGGCCGAGCTGGTGCGGGCCGCGTCGGGCCTGCTCGCCGACGACCCGGAGCTTCTGGCAGCGGAGCGGCGCCGCCTCGCGTACGTGTACGTCGACGAGCTGGCCGACACCGACCCGGCGCAGATCGACCTGCTCGCCCAGGTCGCGGGCGGGGGCACACCACTGGTCGCGTTCGGGGACCCCGACTCGTCCGTGTACGGCTTCCGCGGCGCGGACCCCGGAGTGGTCGGTGGGTTCGCGGAGCGCTTCCGTACCGCCGCGGGCGTTCCGGCCGGGACGGTGTCGCTGCATACCAGCTACCGGGCCACGCCTCAGTTGCTGACCGCCACCGGGCGGGTGGCCCGTCGATTGCGCGGCCCGACCCGCCACCGCCCGCTGCATCCACCCGCCGCCGAGCCCGCCCAGTCCGAGCCCGCACAGTCCTCGCCCGGCCCGGTCGCGCCGTCGCCCGGGACCGTCGCGCTGTCGCCCGGGTCGGCCGGTTCGGCCCCACGGGCGGCCGAACCGTTGCCGGGGGGCGGCCCGTCGCCGGCCGATCTTGCCGGCGCGGTGGTGCGTACCTTCCGGTCGCCGACCGGGGAGAGTGCGTACGTCGCCCATGTGCTGCGCGAAGCTCACCTGCTGCACGGCGTCCCGTGGTCGCGCATGGCCGTGATCCTGCGCTCCACCTCGCTGCAGCTGCCGTCGTTGCAGCGCGCCCTCACCACGGCGGGCGTGCCCACGGTCACGTACGCCGAGGATCTGCCCCTGCACCTGCAGCCCGCGGTCGCCCCGTTCCTGCTCCTGTTGCGCTGTGCCCTGGAGCCCGACGCGCTGGACGAGGAGGCCGCGATCGCGTTGCTGCATTCCCCGCTGGGCGGCGCCGACCCGCTCGCCGAGCGCCGCCTGCGCCAGGGGCTACGGGCACTCGCGCTGGCCGCCGGCGATCGGCGACCGTCCGGTGAACTGCTGCTGGACGCGGTGCGTGACCCGGCCGCACTGGACGTGGTCGAGCGGCGCTGGGCCATTCCGGCGCAGAACGTCGCCCGCCTTCTCGCCACCGCCCGGGCGGCCGCCGCCGCGCCCGGTGCCAGTGCGGAACACGTGCTGTGGTCGGTGTGGCAGGCCAGCGGCCTCGCCGAGCGCTGGTCCGCGCTGAGCTCCCGGGCAACTCTCACCGGCGGCACCACCGTCTCCGACGGTGGAAACGTCACCGGCGGCCCAACGGTCTCCGGCGGCCTCGACGTCGCGGGCGACGCCGCCGCCGGCGGCAGCGTCACCTCGGGCGGGGTGGGGCACCACGCTGAGCCGCGCGAAGGCCCGGGGGAGCGGGCGCGGCTGTGGCGGGCTGCGGCAGCCGACCGGGATCTCGACGCGATGGTCGTGCTGTTCGATGCGGCCGCCCGGTTCTCCGACCGGCTGCCGGGTGCGCGTACCGAAATCTTTCTCGATCACGTGCTCGGCCAGGATCTGCCGGCCGACTCGATCGCCCCGAGCGCCGACCGTGGCGAGGCGGTCCGCCTGCTCACCGCGCACGCGGCCAAGGGTCTGGAGTGGGACGTCGTGGTCCTGGCCGGCGTGCAGGAGGGAATCTGGCCGGATTTGCGGCTGCGCGGCAGTCTGCTCGGCTCGGAACGGTTGGTGGACGTCCTCGCGGGCCGGGCCGCGCCGGGTGCCGCAGCAGTGGCGGGACAGACCTCGGCGCTGCTGGACGAGGAACGACGGCTGTTCTACGTGGCCACGACCCGGGCGCGGCACCGGCTCGTGGTGACCGCGGTGGCCTCGGCGGGCGTGGGCGGCTCCGACGGCGAGGAGCAGCCCAGCCGCTTCCTGACCGAGCTGGCGTTGCCCGACGACGGCACCGACCAGCCGTCCCCACCCGACAGGCCCGCAGGTGACGCGGCCCAGCCCCGTGGAGAAGCCACGGGCGCGGGGGACGGGGCGGCGGCGATTCCGGTGGGGCGGGCGCCGCGCGGGCTCACGTTGGCCGCGCTCGTGGCGGAGCTGCGTACCGTGGTCGTGGCGGCCGAGTCGACCCCGGCCCGGCGGCAGGCCGCCGCCGCCGAGCTGGCCCGCCTGGCGGTTGCGGGGGTGCCCGGCGCGCATCCCGACCAGTGGTGGGGGTTGCGCCCGCTCTCGGACGACCGGCCGCTGGCCGCGCCGGGCGAGGCGGTGAAGGTCACGCCGTCCGCGATGGACAGTGCGTTGCGTTGCAGCCTGCGCTGGTTGCTGGAACGCCACGGCGGGGCGGCCCCGCCCGGCCCGGCGCAGGGGGTCGGCAACCTGGTGCACGCGGCGGCGATGCTGGCCGAGGACGCCCACGCGGACCGGGAGAAACTCGTCGAGTACGTGGCCGCCCGCTTCGACACGATCGAGCTGGCCGCGCGCTGGCTGGCCGGGCCGGAGCAGGACCGCGCCCAGGCGATGGTCGACAAGTTGCTGCGCTGGCTGGCCCGCAACCCGCGCCGCCTGCTGGCGATCGAGCACGAGTTCACGGTCCGGCTGGACGATCCGACCCGGCCGATCCAGCTCACCGGGCGGGTCGATCGCCTCGAGGTGGACGAGCAGGGCCGGCTGGTCGTCATCGACCTCAAGACCGGCAAGTCGACCGCGGTCACCACGTCCGACGTGGACGAGCACGCACAGCTCGCCGGGTATCAGGCGGCGGTGGACGCGGGGGCGTTCGCCGACTACGGCACGGAGAGCGGCGGCGCGGCGCTGGTCCAGCTCGGGCCCAGCAAAGAGGCCCGCGAGCAGATGCAGGTGCCGCTGGGCGAGGCCGACGACCCGGGTTGGGCGTACGCGATGGTCCGGCGCACCGCGGACACGATGGCGGCGGCCACGTTCTCGGCCGTGGTCAACGCCAAGTGCCGGGTGTGCCCGGTGCGCACCGCCTGCCCGGTCTCGGGCAAGGGCCGCCAGGTCGTGGAGCCGCCCCCGGAGGCCGGCCCGTGACCCAGCCGAGCCTGTTCGCCGAGGCGCCGCGGCGGCGCCCCCGCCGCCCCGACTCCGGCCCGCGCTACACGCCGGTGGAGCTCGCCAAACTGCTGCGGCTGCATCCGCCGACCCCGGAGCAGGCCGCGATCATCGCGGCTCCGGTCGAGCCGGTGCTGGTGGTCGCGGGCGCCGGGTCCGGCAAGACCGAGACGATGGCGTCGCGGGTGGTCTGGCTCGTCGCCAACGGGTACGCCCACCCCGACGAGATTCTGGGTCTGACGTTCACCCGCAAGGCCGCGGGGGAACTGGCGCACCGGGTCCGCACGCGGCTCGGGCAACTGGTCCGGCGGTTGGGCCGTGACGAGGCGTTCAGCGGCGAGGCGACCGTCGCCACGTACCACTCGTATGCGGCCCGCGTGGTCACGGAGCACGGGCTGCGCGCCGGGTACGAGCCGTCCGCCCGGTTGCTCACCGAGGCCGCCCGCTGGCAGATCGTCGACTCGCTGGTGCGCTCGTACACCGGGGAGATGACCGGCCTCAACCGGGCGCCCGGCACGGTCACCGACGACGTGCTCGCGCTCGCCGGTGAGCTGGCCGAGCACCTGGTCACCCCGGACGAGCTGGCCGAGTGGACGCAGCGGTTCGCCGCCGAGGTGCAGGAACGGCCGGGCCGGGTGTACGCCGACGTCACGGAGATGCTGCGCCGCCAGCAGCAGCGGCTCACCCTGTTGCCGCTGGTCCGGGCGTACGACCGGCGCAAGCTCGACGCCGAGGCGATGGACTTCGGCGACCAGATGGCCCGCGCCGCCCGGGTCGCCCGGGACCATCCGGAGGTCGGGGAGATCGAGCGCGGCCGGTTCCGGATCGTGCTGCTGGACGAGTACCAGGACACCAGCCACGCCCAGGTGGTGATGCTGAACGCCCTGTTCGGCGGCGGCCACCCGGTCACCGCGGTCGGCGACCCGTGCCAGTCCATCTACGGCTGGCGGGGCGCCTCCGCGGGGACGCTGGAGCGCTTCCCGGACGAGTTCACCGCGCCCGGCGGCCGCCCCGCCTGGGTGCTGAACCTGACTCGCAGCTTCCGCAACCGGCCGGAGATCCTGCGCGTGGCCAACACCCTGTCTGCCCCGTTGCGGGCGGCCGGTGCGCAGGTCGCCGAGCTCGTTCCGGCGCCCCGGGTGGCGCAGCGCGTCGGCGCCCGTACGGTGGCGTGCGCGCTGCTGCCCACGTACGCGGACGAGGCCGCCTGGATCGCCGACGGGATGCTGGCCGCGTGGCGGTCCGCGGCCGGGCTGCCGGACGCGCCCCCCGCCGAGATCCCGGTCGAGTCCCGTCCGACCAGCGCGGTGCTCGTGCGGGTGCGCAGCCAGATCCCGGTCGTCGAGGAGGCGCTGCGGGCCCGCGGCCTGCCGGTCGAGGTGGTCGGCCTCGGTGGCCTGCTGGACACCCCCGAGGTCCGGGACGTGGTCTGCACGCTGCGGATTCTCGCGGACCCGACCGACGGTGCCTCCCTGCTGCGGCTGCTCACCGGGGCGCGATGGCGGATCGGGCCGCGCGACCTCGTCGCGCTGCACCGGCGTTCCCGGGCCATCGCCGCCGCCCGCCGGGTGACGTCCGGCGCGGCGGGGAGGGAGCCCGAGGAGGTGATGGCCGACCGGCTCGACGACGCCACCCTGGTCGAGGCGATGGCCGACCTGGGGTCACCGCCGCAGTATTCGCCGGACGGATATGCGCGGCTGCGCGCGTACAGCGGGGAGCTGGGCGAGCTGCGGCACCGGCTCGACCAGCCGCTGCCCGACCTGGTCGCGGACATCGAGCGCACGATCGGCCTGGACGTGGAGGTCGCGGTGCGCGGCTGGGCCGCCGGGGACGCCGGGCTGGCGCGCGGGCACCTGGACGCGCTCGGCGACGTGGCTGCCCGGTACGCCGCCGAGACCGACGGCGGCACGATCGCCGGGTTCCTGGCGTTCCTGGCGGCCGCCGAGGAGGAGGAGCGTGGGCTGACCCCGGGCCAGGTCGACGTGGTCGAGGGGGCGGTGCAGGTGCTCACCGCCCACGCCGCGAAGGGCCTGGAGTGGGATGTCGTCTCCGTCGCCGGGCTGACCCGCGACGTGTGGCCGGGCGCGGCCCGCGGCTCCGACCACTACCTGCGGGGCGTGGGGGTGCTGCCGTTCCCGCTGCGCGGTGACTCCGGCGGCCTGCCGCGGCTGGACCTGGCGGCGGCAGAGGAGCAGAAGGAGGTGATGGCGGCGCTGACCGCGTTCGGGCGGGCGTGGCGGGAGCACGACGAGCGGGAGGAACGCCGGCTGGCGTACGTGGCGATCACCCGCCCGCGCCGCCTGCTGCTGTGTTCCGGCTACTGGTGGGGCGACGGGGTGAAGCGCCCGCGCGGGCCGTCGGTGTTCCTGGAGGAGGTCCGGGATGCCTGCGAGCGGGGTGCCGGCGTCGTGGACGTGTGGGCCCCGCAGCCGGTCGGCGACGCGGAGAATCCCGGCAACCGCCTCGTGGCCACCGCGGAGTGGCCCGCCGACCCGTTGGGCACCCGCCGTCCCGCCATGGCCGCCGCGGCAGACCTGATCCGCCGCATGATCGAGGAGCAGGCGGAGCCCGCCGCGCCCCACGGGGACGCGGACCCGGAGATCGCGCGGTGGCGGCGCGAGGTGAGCCTGCTGCTCGCCGAGCGCGCCGGACGGGACCACCGGGGTGGCCCGCTCGACGTGGCACTACCCGCCCATTTGTCGGTTTCCCAGCTCGTCGTGCTGCGCCGCGACCCGCAGGCGCTGGCCCGTGCTCTGCGCCGCCCGCTGCCCCCGCGCCCCGAGCCGTTCGCGCGGCGGGGCACCGCGTTCCACGCGTGGCTGGAGCAGCGCTTCGGTGCGGTACGCCTGCTCGACCTGGACGAACTGCCGGGCGCGGCCGACGACGACGCGGCGGCCGACGAGGAGCTGGCCGAGTTGCAGGCGGCGTTCCTGGCGTCCGAGTGGGCGCAGCGTACGCCGGTCGAGGTGGAGGTCCCGTTCGCCACGACCGTCGCCGGGGTGGTCGTGCGGGGGCGGATGGACGCGGTGTTCGCCGAGCCGGGCGGCCGGTTCGACGTGATCGACTGGAAGACCGGCCGCCGCCCGTCCGGCCGGGTGGCGTCCGCCGCGGCGGTGCAGCTGGCCGCGTACCGGATCGCCTGGGCCGCGCTGGCCGGCGTGCCGGTGTCCCGGGTCCGCGCGGGTTTCCACTACGTCCGCGACGGGGTGACCGTGCGTCCGGCCGATCTGCCGGACGCCGCCGACCTGGCCGCGCTGATCGCCGAGCTCCCTGAGGCAGTGCGCTGACCTGCTCCGACGGCGTTCCCGGGCGGCCATGTCGAGTTCTTTGGCAAGTCGCACGTCGATCGCCAGACGACCCCGTTTGCCGTGCTAGGCTGCGAACGTTGTCAGTTTTGGTTTGCCAGGTACTCAGGAGCGCCTGTGGGGTCCTGCCCCAGGCGCTTTTTGTCGTAACCCGGGTTTCTCCGGTACGGGCGATCAGCACGACGACACGAGATCCGCGAAACGCGGCTCTTATCACTTCGCTCCTCTCCATCCTGGCGCGGAGCGATCGACCGTCGAGGAGACGAACATGGTTACCGGCGTTGTGAAGTGGTTCAACGCGGACAAGGGCTTCGGGTTCATCACCCCGGACGATGGCGGCGCTGACGTCTTCGCCCACTTCTCCGCTATCCAGACCTCGGGGTACCGCACCCTGGACGAGAACCAGCGGGTCGAGTTCGAGGTGACCCAGGGCCAGAAGGGCCCGCAGGCCGCCAACATCCGGCCGCTCTGATCTCAGCTCTGCTCTGATCTCAGCTATGCGCTGACGCACCGGCGCCGGTCCCGTCCGGGGTCGGCGCCGGTGCCGTCTCATCCGAGGTCAACGCCGATGCGGCGCCCCCGCAGACGGGGGCGCGTCAATGCGTGGGCGCGTGCGGCGGCTGCGGTGCGGTGCCGCCCAGGTGGGCGGGCAGCCACCAGCGGTCGTCCGGGCCGGACGGCTGCTCCGGGTACGCCCGCTGCACCCCGTCCAGCAGCGCGCTGAGGCGTGTCCGCAGCTCCGCCGTGGTCGCGTCGGTGTCCGCCCGGGTGGGGACCGGCTCACCCACCGCGATGAGCACGGGCACGTGCCGCTTCGTCAACTGCCGAGGCCGCCCCTTGGTCCACAGCCGGTGCGGACCCCAGACCGCCATCGGGATCAGCGGCACCCCGGCGTCGTGGGCCAGCCGTGCCGCGCCGGACTTCAGGCCCTTGACCGTGAACGACTCGCTGATGGTCGCTTCGGGGAACACCCCGATCACCTCGCCGTCGGCCAGCGCCTGCGTCGCCGCCTTGAACGCGCCGCCGCCCGCACCCCGATCGACCGGGATGTGGTGCATCCCGCGCATGAGCGGCCCGCTGATCCGATGATCGAAGACGGACTTCTTCGCCATGAACCGCACCAGCCGCCGGGCCGGCTGTGCGGCCAGCCCGCAGAAGATGAAGTCCAGATAGCTGACGTGGGCGCTGGCCAGGACCGCCCCGCCGGCCGCCGGGATGTGGTGCGCGCCGTCGACAACGATCTGCAGGTCCAGCGCGCGGAACATCGTCCTCGCGAGTCCGATGACCGGGGGGTACACGATCTCCATGCCGCCACGGTAGCGGCGACGGGTGAACGTTTGCACCGAACGTGCAACCGGACGGACCGTACTCGCGTCTTATGGACGACAGCCCACGTCCGGGAGGCATCGGATGGACCGCAGGTACACCCGAGCGGCACGCCGCGAAATGGCGCTCGTGTTCGGCTTGGCCGTGGCGGGCATCGCTCTCGTGCTCGCGGTGGTGTTCGTGCCCTGGTACGACCCTGGCATGACCGGCGCGCTGACCCGGTGAGCCGGGCCCGGGCGTGCTGACGCTGGGACCCACCCGTACTCGTGGTGTTCACTGGATTTCATGTCCGACCCCGCGTCGCCGTCCGGCTGGCATCGCCCGGCCGGCTCCTGGGGTTCCGGTACGGTCACCGCGCTCGGCGTGCCCCCGCCGAAGCCGCCGCCCCCGGCCGCGCCGCCCGAATCCCCCGACCCGGACGGCCCCGGCCGTCGGCGGCGTCAACTGGTGTTGTTCGGCGGTGTCGCCGCGGGGATCCTCGCGGTCGGCCTGACGGTCATTCTGGTGCTGGCGCTGTCCTCCGACGGCGACCCGTTCGGGCGGCGGGCCGCCAAGCCGACCGACGTACGCCCGCCGCTGGCCCAGGCGTGCCCCGCGCCGACCGCCCCGCCCAGCGCGGGACCGGCGCCCGCCCCGGCCACGCCGGTGTCGGGTCCCCGCACGGTGGACAAGGACGCGGGCATCTCGTACCGGGCGTACGGCGCGCCGTGGCAGCGGTGGGACGAGGTGTGGCGGGCCGGGACGCTGCAGGTGCCGTACCGGGTGGGGCAGCATTTCGTCACCGAGGACTACCCGGGCGGGCAGTACCACGCGTCGATCCTGTCGGCGGCGGTGCCGGCGGCGGACAACGACGCTGTCACGCTGAACCTGGAGTGCGTCGGCCGGCAGGTTGCGGCGGACGTGCGGGCCGGGTACTACCCGCAGCCCAACACGAAGGATCTGCTGCGCGACGAGCTCACCACACTGGGCGGGCGTCCCGCCTGGGTCAGCGAGTTCCGGCTGCATTTCCACCAGGCGGGGTTGTCGGCCACCGACGAGCTGTCCGCGGTGGCGATCATCGACGTGGGCCGCCCCGCCGCCGCCGTGCTGTACGTGTCCATTCCCGGCACCCACCGGCAGTACGACCACGTGATCGACGAAGTGCTCGCGTCGGTCCGCCCGCTGTGACAGCGGTGTCAGCCCCGCGCGCTACTGTCACTTCGTGGCGCGCACACTGAAGATCCCCGCGACGAAGTACCCGATCGAACGGCTCACTCTCGACAACGGTCTGCGCGTGGTCCTTTCCCCGGACCGCAGCGCGCCGGTGGTCGGGGTTGCGGTCGTCTACGACGTGGGCATCCGCTCGGAGCCACAGGGCAGAACCGGCTTCGCCCACCTTTTCGAGCACCTGATGTTCCAGGGCTCGGAGAATTTGGAGAAGCTCGCCCACTTCCGCCACGTGCAGGGCTCCGGCGGCAGCTTCAACGGCTCCACCCACCTGGATTACACCGACTACTTCGAGGTGCTTCCGGCGGGCGCTCTGGAACGGGCGCTGTTCCTGGAAGCCGATCGCATGCGCGGTCCCCGGCTCACCGAGGAGAACCTGCGCAACCAGGTGGACGTGGTCAAGGAGGAGATCCGGGTCAACGTCCTCAACCGACCGTACGGCGGCTTCCCGTGGCTGAAGTTGCCCCCGGTGATGTTCTCGACGTTCCCGAACGAGCACGACGGCTACGGCTCGTTCGAGGACCTGGAGAGTGCCACGGTCGAGGATGCGCAGGAGTTCTTCCAGCGCTACTACGCCTGCGGCAACGCGGTGCTGTCGGTCGCCGGTGACTTCGACGTCGCGCAGGCGACCACCCTGATCGAGCGGCACTTCGGGGACGTGCCGGGCCGCCCCGCGCCGCCGCGCCCCGACTTCGACGAGCCCGACCTGGACGGCGAGCGCCGCGAGGCGTACACGGACCGGCTGGCGCCGCTGCCCGCCGTGGCCGCCGGCTGGCGGGTGCCCGACCCGATCGGTGACTTCGCCGCCTACCTGCCGTATGTGGTGCTGGCCGAGGTGCTCACGGACGGCGACGCGTCCCGGCTGGTGGAGCGGCTGGTGCAGCGAGACCGGACGGCCACGAACGTGGGCGGCTATCTGGGCTTCATGGGCGACGAGTACCAGGTGCGCAACCCGACCGCGCTGCTGCTGCAGGCGCACCTGCCCCCGGGCGGCGACGCGGAGAAGGTGCTGCGCACGGTCGACGAGGAGCTGGACCGGCTGGCTTCCGCGGGGCTGCAGCCCGGCGAGCTGGCCCGTACCCAGGCCCGGATGGCCACGCACCTGCTGCGCGACACCGACGCGGTGCTCGGCCGGGCGCTGCCGATGGCCGTGCTCGAACAGCAGCGGGACCGACCCGAGCTGCTCAACGAACTGCCCCGCCTGGTCGGGCAGGTCACCGAGGCCCAGGTCGTCGCGGCCGCCGCCACATTGCGGCCGCAGCGCCGCGCCACCGTCGAGGTCGTACCGGGAGCCGCCCAGTGAGCGCGAAGACGTTGCCCGACCTGGTGCCGGACGCCCAGCTCAAGCTGCCCAAGCAGGCCGAGCGGACGCTGCACTCGGGGCTCACGGTGATCGCGATCCGGCGGCCTGCGGTGCCGCTGGTCGAGGTGCGGCTGCGGGTGCCGTTCGGGCGGGCGCCGCTGGCCCGCGCGACGCTGCTGTCGCAGGCGATGTTCACCGGCACCGGCACGATGTCCAGCATCGAGATCGCCGCCGAGTTGCAGGCGGTCGGCGGCGGGCTGGCCGCCGGCCTGGACCCGGACAGGTTGCTGATCACCGGTAACGCGCTGGCCGGGGGCCTGGAACGCACGCTGGAGATCCTGGCGGCGGTGCTCACCGACCCCGCGTACCCGGCGGAGGAGGTGGCAACCGAGCGGGAACGGCTGGTCGACCACATCCAGGTGGCTCAGAGTCAACCCGCCCACCTGGCCCGCACGGCCCTTCTCAAGCGGATGTACGGCCGCCACCCGTACGCGGTGCAGACGCCCGAGCCGGAGCAGGTCCGCGGGGTGCGCCCGGCGCAGCTCCGCGCGCTGCACGCCGACCGGGTCCGCCCGGACGGGGCCACGCTCGTGCTGGTCGGCGACATCAACCCGGAGAAGGCGATCGACGCCGCCGAGAAGGCGCTGGGCGGCTGGATCGGCCCGGGGCGTGACGCCACCATCGCGGCGGTCCCGCCGCTGGAGCCGGGCCCCCTGGTCCTGGTGGACCGGCCGGGGTCGGTGCAGTCGTCGCTGCGAATGGCGCTGCCCGCGGTGTCGCGTACGCATCCGGACTGCGCGCCGCTGCAGCTCGCCAACCTGATCTTCGGCGGTTACTTCTCCTCCCGGTGGGTGGAGAACATCCGCGAGGACAAGGGCTACACGTACGGGCCGCACACCGCGATCGAGCATTTCGTGGCCGGTTCCGCGCTGGTCGTGGCCGCCGACGTGGCCACGGAGGTGACCGGCCCCGCGATGCTGGAAACCCTGTACGAGCTGGGCCGCCTCGCCAGCCTCCCGCCCGGCGAGGAGGAGCTGGAGCAGGCCCGGCGCTACGCCCTGGGCACGCTGCGCCTGGGCATGTCCACCCAGGCCGGGCTCGCGGGCCTGGCCAGCATGTACGCGAGTTTCGGCCTGCGCCTGGACTACCTGCGTGAGCATTCGGCGGCGCTGGCCGCGGCGACCCGAGAGCAGGTGGCGGACGTGGCCACCCGCTACCTGGCCCCGTCGCTCGCGGTGTCCGTGGTGCTCGGCGACGCCGACCAGGTGCAGGCGCCACTGGCCGCGCTGACCGCGGTGGAGCGCAGCGACCGATGAGCATCGCCCCCGACACCGGTGAGCAGCCCGACGTCGGTGAGCAGCCCGGTGCGGGCGGGCCGCCACTGGCCCGTACGGTGCTGGACCGGGCCGCGCACCGGCGCCGCGACGCCGACTGGCTGACGCAGGCGTGGCCGCGCAGCCTGGTGCTCGTCGTGGACATCGCCGACGGCGGCCGGGCCCGGGTGCGCGACACCGGCGACAGCGTCGAACTGGTGCTGGTCGAGGCCGACCAGGCGCCGGAGGGCGAGCGCATGTTCCTCGGCGTGGACCCGGACGGCACCCCGCTGTTCATGATCGATGCGGCGTTGCCGGAGCTGCCCGGGGCGCGTCCGGCGACCCTGCGCGACATCGGGCATCTGCTCGGCGCCCGCGACGCCGGGGTGTTCACCGCGGCCGCCGCGTTGGGCAACTGGCACGCCACGCACCGGTACTCGCCCCGTTCCGGGGAGCCGACCGAGGTGATCGAGGCCGGTTGGTCGCGCGTGGACGCCGCCGGCGGCCAGATGTGGCCGCGGACCGACCCGGCGATGATCGTGCTGGTACACGACGGCGTGCCCGGCCCCGAGGGCCGGTGCCTGCTCGGCCACAACGCGGCCTGGCCGCAGACCGGCGCGACGCGCCGGTTCTCCTGCCTGGCCGGCTTCGTCGAGCCGGGCGAGTCGGCGGAGGCCGCCGTCGTGCGCGAGGTCGTCGAGGAGGTCGGGGTACGGCTGCGCAGCATGCGCTACGAGGGCAGCCAGTCGTGGCCGTACCCGGGGTCGCTGATGCTCGGTTTCACCGCGGTCGCCGACCGCGACCAGCCGTTCGTGCTGGATCCCGCGGAGATCGACGAGGCGCGCTGGTTCACCCGCGCCGAGGTGACGCAGATGATCGCGGGCACGTACGTGGACCAGGCCAGCGGCGCGTCGATGGGCCTGCCGATGCGTTCCTCGATCGCGTTCTTCCTGATCGAGCGCTGGCTGGGCGATTCCCGGCCCTGAGCGGGATCAACGCGAAGACCCCGGCTCCCGGCCGGGGTCTTCGGTGTTTCGGAGTGCTGGCGGGTCAGCTCGCCACGCCGGAACCGGCGAGGGCGTTCTTGACCTGGACGATCGACGGGTTCGTCATGACGATCTCCGCGCCGCCGTCGGCGGGCACGATCCGCACGGTCGGCACGGTCTGGTTGCCGCCGTTGACGCTCATCACGAAGTCGGCCGCCGCCGGGTCCTGCTCGATGTCGACCACGTCGTATGCGATGCCCTCGCGGTCGAGCTGCGTCTTCAGCCGGTGGCAGTAACCGCACCAGGGCGTCGAGTACATGGTCAACATCGGTGGGACTTCCCTTCGGAGAGGATCACATGGCACAGCGCCAACCGTGGAAACGTCGGACGGGGGTGCCATGATTCCCGGTTGTGACAGCGGAGCGCGTACTGGCCGGGCTCGACCCGGAGCAGCGTACGGCGGTGACCGCGCCCGCCGGGCCGGTGTGCATCCTGGCCGGCGCGGGGACGGGCAAGACCCGCGCGGTCACGCACCGGATCGCGTACCGGTCCGCGACCGGTGAGATCAGTCCCCGGCAGGTGCTGGCGGTCACGTTCACCGCGCGGGCGGCCGCCGAGATGCGGGCGCGGCTCGCCGGGCTGGGCGCCGCGGGCGTGCAGGCCCGTACGTTCCATGCGGCGGCGCTGCGCCAGGTGCGCTACTTCGCGGCCCGGCTGCTGGACGGCCGGGCGATGCCGGAGTTGGTGGAGAGCAAGGCCCGGCTGGTCGGCCTCGCCGCCGCGCGCGCCGGGCTCCGGGTGGACCGCACCGGCGCCCGGGATCTCGCGGGCGAGATCGAGTGGGCGAAGTCGTCCCTGGTCGAGCCGGGGGAGTATGCGGTCGCCGCGGCCAAGGCACTGCGCGAGCCGCCCCACGAGCCCGCCAAGGTGGCGGAGGTCTTCGCGGCGTACGAGGCGCTCAAGCGGCGCCAGGGTGTGATCGACTTCGAGGACATGCTGCGCGCCGCGGTGTGGGGCATCGAGGAGCACCCGGATGTCGCCGAGCAGATCCGCGCCCAGTACCGGCATTTCGTGGTCGACGAGTACCAGGACGTCAACCCGTTGCAGCAGCGGCTGCTGGAGGCGTGGCTGGGCGGCCGGGACGACCTGACCGTGGTCGGCGACGCCAGCCAGACGATCTACTCGTTCACCGGCGCCACCGCGGGGTATCTGATCGACTTCCCGCGGCAACGCCGGGGCGCGGTCGTCGTGCGCCTGGTGCGCGACTACCGCTCCACCCCCCAGGTGGTCGGCCTGGCGAACGCGGTGATCCGCCAGGCGCGCGGCAGCGAGGCCCGGCTGCGGCTGGAGCTGGAGGGTCAGCGCCCGCCGGGTCCCGAGCCCGACCTCAAGATCTTCCCGGACGAGCCGGCCGAGGCCGTGGCCGTGGCGCGTCGCTGCCGCGACCTGCTCGCGGCCGGCACCCCGGCCAGCGAGATCGCGGTGCTGTTCCGGACGAACGCCCAGTCGGAGGCGTACGAGGAGGCGCTGGCCGAGGCCGGGGTCCCGTACGTGGTGCGGGGTGCGGAGCGGTTCTTCGAGCGGACCGAGGTGCGCCAGGCGATGGTGGCGCTGCGCGCCGCGGTGCGGTCCACGCCGGGGGAGACACCACTGGTCCAGGCTGTGGTGGAGGCGTTGTCCGCGACCGGCTGGGTCCGGGAACGCCCGCCGTCCGGCGGGGCGCAGCGCGAGCAGTGGGAGGCGCTGGCCGCCCTGGTCACCCTTGCCGAGGAGTACGCGGCCCAGCCGCAGCTCGTACCGGTCGGCGAGGCCGCCGCGGTGCAGCGCGACGTGTCGCTGGCCGCGTTCTGCGACGAGCTTGCCCGGCGCGCCGAGCAGCAGCACGCCCCCACGGTCGAGGGGGTCACGCTGGCCTCCCTGCACTCGGCGAAGGGCCTGGAGTGGGACGCGGTGTTCCTGGTCGGGCTGGCCGACGGCACGCTGCCCACGACGTACGCGAAAACCCCTGACCAGATGGAGGAGGAGCGCCGCCTGCTGTATGTCGGAGTGACCCGGGCCCGTCAGTGGCTCTGGCTGTCGTACGGGCAGTCCCGCGCGGCGGGGGGCCGGGCCCGGCGGCCGTGCCGTTTCCTGCCCCAGCTGGACGGCTCGGGCGGCCCCGAGCGCGCCCGGCCGCCGGGCAGTCGTCAACGCGACCGCCGCCCCGCCCGGGTGGTGTCCTGCCGGGTCTGCGGCACGACACTGCTGGCCGGTGCGGACCGCAAGCTCGGCCGATGCCCCACCTGCCCCTCGGACCTCGACGAGGATCTGTTCGAGCGGCTCAAGCAGTGGCGTGCGACCGCCGCCGCGGAGCAGAAAATTCCTGCGTACGTGGTGTTCACGGACGCCACACTCGTGGCTTTGGCGGAGCGTCGGCCGGGCACCCCGGCGGAGCTGCTGGCGATCGGCGGGATCGGCCCCCGCAAGCTGGGCCAGTACGGCGAGGCCGTGTTCGCTCTCGTGGCCGGCGCGACCCCCGAGGACGTGCCCGGAAAAAACTTTGCGAAGTAGTCCGTTAAATCGTTTGCCCTCCCCGTGGGGGTAGGCATAGCCTCATGGCACACCTCGACGAGCGCGGGTATCAACCCTGCTCATCGGGGGTCTTGTAAGAGACCAGCATCGAGCGCAAGGCATTGGAGGAGGTGGCAACGATGAAGATCTTCACGATTCAGCGACCGTCGCTGCTGCCTGTTGCTGCCTGCGCTCCGTCCGCTTCCTGGCTGCCGTCCACCGCGCGCGTCGCGGTGCTCGCGGCCGAGCGGGCTCCGTTCTCGCAGGCGCACCAGGTCCAGAGCCAGGCCGAGCTGGCTCTGCTCGCGGGCGACGTCGATGGGAACTACGGCACTGGGTTCGTGGGCAGCAATGGCACCAAGAAGCGCATGACGGATGGTGCCAGCGGTGTCCCGCCTCGAGGAAGGCCGGTCTGATCAATCAGACCCAGCCGGCTCACCTCGAGGCCGCGGAACCCGTAACCGGGATCCGCGGCCTAATTTTTTGCCGGTCCACCGGCCGGTGCATGACCGATCCAGAAGATCGAGAGAGAAGAGAGAGGTGACCGGGCTTTATGAGTCTGGCGCTGGCTTCACTCGACGTGAGCGTCGAGCTTGAGGCAAACCTGCCCTGTCGGAAGTTCGACCCGGACCTGTGGTTCTCGGACTCCCCGGCCCAGCTGGAGCTGGCCAAGTCGCTCTGCGGGGACTGCCCGCTGCGCGTCGAGTGCCTCGCCGGTGCGGTCGAGCGGAACGAGCCCTGGGGTGTCTGGGGCGGCGAGATCTTCGAGCGGGGTGCCGTGGTTCCGCGCAAGCGGCCGCGGGGCCGGCCCCGGAAGGTCGACGTCGCGCGCGACGCCGAGCTCAAGGTCGAGGTCGAGGAGCGGCTCGCCGCTAGCGGTCTCGAGCGCAACGCCGTGCGACTGGCGGCCTGACATGACCATCGCGACCCCTTACCGAAAGACGAGCACCGTAACCGTGAACACGACTGGAGCCCCGAAGATGAGACTCATCCAAGAAGCGTTGTCCCGTGCCCGAATGCGTCGGCCTCAGGCGTACCGCACTGAGGCGCACCGTCCCGCTCGTCAGATCGCCACCGAGGCGCGCTACCGCGCTGCTGGCGAGCTGGGCAGCATCCGTTACTGATCGATCGAGCACCTGACCCGCTCACATGACAGGGGCCCGTCCGCGATTCGCGGACGGGCCCCTTCGCGATGTCTGCCGGGCGTCAGCTCACCGGGGTGAACCCGGGCAGCCATTTCTCCACGATCGACCGGTACGGCGCCTGTGCCTCCAGTTGGCACAGCACCCCGATGGAGCCCAGCGTCACCCGGTGGATCAGCAGGTAGGACGGCGGCAGGTTGAGTTTGCGGCTGAGCTGGTACGCGGGCGAGCGTGGGCTGGACAGCCGGGTGGCCTCGGAACGCAGCCACGACCGGGTGAACCGGAACTCCGCACTGGCCAGCGGCTCGATCATCGGGCGCAGGAAGTTGAGCACGGCGACCGCGTCGAGCTCGTCGTCCGGCTTGATGAAGCCCTCGTCGCGCAGCCCGTCGGCGACCGCCTCGGCGTCCCCGTCCAGGGCGAGCCGGACGAGTCGGCCGATCGGCTCCGGATGGCCGCCGGGCAGCCGTGCAACTGCGCCGAAGTCGATGACGCCGAGCCGTCCGTCCGCCAGGACGCGGAAGTTGCCCGGGTGGGGGTCGGCGTGCAGCAGGCCCGCCCGGGATGGGGCGGAGAAGTGCAGGATGGCCATGAGCCGTCCGGCCTCGTCGCGCTGCGCCTGGTCGCCGTCGCTGATCACCCGGGCCAGCGGGGTGCCCTCGACCCATTCGGTGACCAGTACGCGCGGCGCTGCCGTGATCACCTGCGGCACGAAGATCTCGGGGTCGTCCGCGTACGCGGCGGCGAAGGCGCGCTGGGTATCGGCCTCCATGGCGTAGTCGAGTTCCTCGGTGATGCGCTCGCGAAGTTCGGCCAGGAGCGGCTTGATGTCCATCCCGGGGTGGATGATCTTGAACATCCCGGCGAGCCGGGACAGCTGCTTGAGGTCCGCGAGCAGGGCGTCTCCCGCACCTGGGTACTGCACCTTGACCGCGACCGGCAGGGTCTTGGGCTTCGCGTTGCGGCGGGCCGGTGGCACCTTCCACACCGCACGGTGCACCTGGCCGATGGAGGCCGCCGCGGCCGGGCTGTCGTCGAATTCCACGAAGTGCTCGCGCCAGTCTGCGCCCAGTTGCTCGGCGAGTGCCTTGTGCACCGAGGCGACCGGCATCGGCGGCGCCGCCTCCTGCAGTTTGGTCAGCGCTTGCCGGTACGGCCCGGCCATCTCCTCGGGCAGCGCCGCCTCGAACACCGAAAGGGCCTGGCCGAACTTCATCGCGCCGCCCTTGAGCTGGCCGAGCACGCTGAACAGTTGCTCGGCCGTGCGCTGCTGGATGTCGGCGGAGATGACTTCGGATGCCATGCCGACGGCCCGCTTGCCGAGCCCGAGCGCCGTGCGTCCGGCGAAGCCGAGGGGCAGGGCGGCAAGCCGGGCGGTCCGGGAGGCCGCGCGACGCGGGATGTCGCTCACCAGATCATTGTGACTGACGCTGCCGAGGCGCACGGACCGGGATGAATGCGTTTGGGACCGCTTGTGCCCCAAGTCCGGTTGTCCCGCGGCCTCCGGACGGCGTCGGTCCCATCGCTTGCCGTCGGCGGACGCTCCGAACCCGGGTGCAGCCGCAGTCCGGGTGCGGCGGCCAGGTGCGCCGCCGGAACCGGCCCGGTGCGGCGATCTCGACGGCGGCGCCCAGCGTTTCGGGTGCGCCACCGTCGATGAAGGTGAGCGCTTCGGCCGTGGCGTACGCCGTGGCGGCCAGCAGTGTCGCCACGGTGCAGGGTTCGGCCGCCCGCGGGCCGGGTACGCCGCCCGGCCACGTGGTGTCGCGGTCGCGTCGGTGCAGGTCGAGGCAGTTCAGGCAGGGGCCGCCGGCGGGCGGCACGAGAGGCCCCACGACCGGTACGCCGTGGTGCACCGCCACGGCGAGGTGGGCCTGGCGACGCGCCGCGTGCGCTGCGGCGAGCAGCGCGGCAGGCTGGTCCTGCCCGAGCTGGACGACGAGCCCGGCCTGGCCCCGCCGGATGGGCCCGGTCCGGGTCCCGGGTGCCGCGCGATGGATCGCGGCGGCGACCGCATCGCGGCTCGGCACTCCGACGTCGTCGCCGGTCAGCGGCCCGCCGGGGAGATCGGCGCGGCTGACCCGGCCCGGGAGGTCCGGGTCGACGTGGCCGACCCCGGCTGAGGCGAGAGCCACCGCGACCGGCGCGCCGAGCCGCCCACGCCCGGCCACGACGACCTGGGCCGCGGCTCTGCGGCGCAGGGTCCGGGCGGGGACTCCGCCCGGCGTGGGCGACGTCGCGCTCGCACCTGGCGCGCCCGGGTGACGCTGCGGCGGGCCGGTACGTCGTAGGGCCAGTGCGGCGGCCTCGCCGGTGAGCCGGTCTCGGGTTTCGGGTGGCAGGGCCGGGGGCAGCAGGTGGCGCCCGGCCAGCACATACCCGGTGGTGTGCAGGGCGTCCAGCAGGGCCCGCGCCTCGTCCGGCGGGACGCCCATCGTGGCGGCGCGGGCGAGAATCACCCGCTCGGGCCGGGTGCCGTCGAGCAGGTCGAGCAGCCCGGCAGCGCGAGGGTCGGGCAGGTCGACCAGGACGGCCCGGGACGGATCGAGCCCTAGCTGCAGCGTGTGAGACCCTCGCCAGAGTCGGGGTGTCCCGGGCAGCAGTACCGGGCGCAGCAGTGGAGTGCGCGTCATGAGTGACAGAATGTCACCGCCCGGTGCGCCACCGTGACTGTTATCCACAGGCCTCGACGCGCCTGCGCAGGGTTGTCCACAGGCGTACGCCAGTTATCCACAGCCCCTGACGGGCTGCGTGGAACGCCGCCAATCACCTAACGTGGTGCGGCGGCTACAGGTTATGGCCGGACGGGGCGACTTCGCCGCCGCCCCCGTCCGGCCTGAAGAGCGATCAGGCCTTGGCCTTGCCCAGGATGCGGTTCACGGTGGTGCCGCAGACCGGGCACTTGCCTTTGGCCATGTTCATCCCGGTCTTCGAGACCTCCACGGTGCCCTGGAAGTCGCGCTTCTCCTTGCACTTCACGCAGTAGCCGTTGTACGTGTTGTCGGCCACGGTTCCTCCTCGTCTCGTTGTCGGCCGGGTCGGCCCGGCGCCTGGGCGGCGGTGGGCCGCTTCCCTGTTCGGCGCTGGACCGCTCCGCGACCACGTGGATGTGGCCACCCGCTCGGGGCGCTCACTACCCAGGTCGGGCCGTTTCCATGTCAGCGCAGACGTCGACGGTGTCGCCGACGTCGTGAGTGTGCGATGCGAGATGTCCGAATAGGGGCAGATATGCCGGGACACGCCGAGGAATACGCTCAGAAGCTCCCAAACAGTACAGAAAGGCGCTGCCGCTCAGCCGATCCTGGTGGTTATCGTCATCCGGGTTCGACGCGCCGTGTTGCAGCACGGAAAATTCTTCCGGGCGCATCGGTACAAAGCTCAAATTTCTGCCGCGTGTCGCCCGTCATGGTCTTGCGGTGACCAGGGTCTCACGGATTAGCGTCTCAACGTGAACCCGAAACTGGGCCGCGCGAGCCGGTAATGGCCCGCACGCGGAAGCCTGTGGTCGAAGTGCGGCGCAGCCAGCGCCGACGCCGAACGGTGTCCGCATACCGCGACGGTGAGCGCGTTGTCGTGCTCATCCCGGACCGGTTCTCCCGCGCCGAGGAGAGCGAGTGGGTCGCCCGGATGCTCGCGCGCCTCGCCGCCCGCGAGGAACGCATCCAGCGCACCGACGACGAGCTGCAACTCCGCGCCGGGCGCCTGATCAACCGCTACCTCGCCGACCACGCGCTGAACGCCTCGCCCAACAGCGTCCGGTGGGTGACGAATCAGAACGGCCGCTGGGGCTCCTGTACGCCGGATGACGGCACGATCCGCATCTCCCACCGGATCCAGGAGATGCCCGACTGGGTCATCGACTACGTGCTGCTGCACGAGCTCGCCCACCTGGTCGTCCCCAGCCACAGCGCCCGCTTCTGGGACCTGGTCAACCGCTACCCCCGGGCGGAACGCGCCCGCGGCTACCTGGAGGGCATCTCCGCCGCCACCGGTCTCGTCCTGCCCGAGGACTGACCCGCCGTTCCTTGCCGGGCCGTTGTCGCTAGCCTCGGGCCGTGGTGAAGCGGATCGTCGTCGCGATGCTCGTGCCCGTGCCCTGGTGTCCGCCCGGCACGGAGGCCGCCGCGTGGCGGGCGGCGCTCGCCGAGGACGTCGTCGACCTGCTCGCCCGGCTGGCCCAGGCGGAGCCGGCGATCGCCGCGACCGGCCCCGACCGGCCGCTGGCCGAGGAGATCGCCTGGCCCGGCATGCGGATCTACGACATACCCACCGCGACCGTACGGCCGGTGCTCACGGCGGCCACCGCGGACGGCTTCGACGAGGCGGCGATCATCGCGGCCGACGCCCCCGACGTACCCGGCATGATCCTCGGCAAGCTGTTGCGTCCGCTGTCCGGCAAGCCCGTGGCCGTGTCTCCCGCCGCTCCCGGGCCCGGACTTCTGGGCGTGGCGGCGCGGCTGCCCGCCCCGGACTGGCTGCCCGACCACGACCTGGACGACGCGTCACCGATGTCGCTTCGCCGGTGCGCGCCGCAGCCAAGCCTGGTGGAGTCGACGCCCGACTGGCACCGCCTTCGCGGCCCGGCCGAGCTGGCCGCGCTCGACCCGGCCCTCGAAGGGTGGGACGCCACCCGCGCGCTGCTCGGCGGGTGAACGGCCGCTACGGCTGCTTGTCGTCCCCCTGCTGATCGCCGGACTGGTCCTCCTGCCCGAGCTTCTCCAGGTCGGCGATGTCCCAGTCCGTCCGGGCCCGGGCGAACGCCTGTGGGTCGGCGAAATCGTCGTCGGTGGGCAGCAGGTCGGGGTGCTCCCAGAGCGCGTCGCGGCCCTGGATGCCGCGCTGCTCGGCGAGCGCCCCCCACAGCGCACCCGCCTCGCGCAGCCGCCGAGGCCGCAGCTCCAGACCGACCAGCGCCGCGAACGTCTGCTCCGCCGGACCGCCCGCGCCGCGCCGCCGCCGGAACGCCTCGCCGAGCGCGGCCACGGACGGCAGCCGGTCGCCCGCCGCGCTGTCGACGACGGTGCCGACCCAGCCCTCGATGAGCGCCAGCGCGGTCTCCAGCCGGGCCAGGCTCGCCTTCTGCTGCGGGGTGTCCTCGGGCGTGAAGATGCCCTCCAACGCCATCGCCTGCATCGACTCCGGGTCGGACGGGTCGACGCGGCTCATCGCCTCCTCGATCGCGTCCCGGTTGACCGTGATCCCGTTCGCGTACGTCTCCACCGCGCTGAGCACGTGTGCCCGCAGCCACGGGACGTGCTGGAACAGCCGCTGGTGGGCGGCCTCGCGCAGGGCCACGTAGAGCCGGACCTGGTCCTCCGGCAGCTCCAGGCCCTCGCCGTACGCCTTGATGTTGACCGGGATGAGCGCGGCCGTGCCGGCCGGGCCGAGCGGCAGGCCGATGTCGCCGGCCGAGAGCACCTCGGCCGCGAGCTGGCCCAGCGCCTGACCGAGCTGACCGCCGAAGAGCGCGCCGCCCAGGGTCGCCACCATGGACTGCATCGGCCCGAGCTGGGCCCGCGCCTCCTCGGGCACCAGGTCGCTCATCGCGCCGACCATGCGCCCGGCGATCGGGTCGCACAGCTTTTGCCACACGTCGAGCGTGTTGTAGATCCATTCGTTGCGGTTCCACGCGGCGGCCGAGCGGATGCCCGACGGCAGCGCCGACACCGGGTCGAGCCAGAGGTCGGCGAGCCGCAGCGACTCCTCGACCTGGGTGCGCTCGACGATGGTCACCGCGGGGTCACCCGCCGCGGCAAGCTGGCTGGCCGCCACCTGCCGGGCCAGGTCCCAGTTCACCGGGCCGTTGCCGGGGGCGGCGAACATCTGCTGCAGCTGGGCCATGAACTGCTGCATCTGCTGGGGGTCGGACGGGTCGGGCGGCTGGGCGCCGGGCAGCGAGAAGCCGAACGGGATATCAGGCACGAGGTCCACGGTACGCGTGAACCGCCCGCCCGGAACCGACGCAGGCGTCCGCTCAGAGAGAACTCAGCAGGTTGCCAGGAGCGGTACAGGATGACGCAAGTCCCAGCTCAGGGAGAACTCAGGAAGGTTGGATACGCTTCCGCGCATGAGACGTCGCGGTGTCACCGTCATCCTCGGCGCCCTGTTCACCGCGTTGCTGGCAATCGGTGTCATGGCCACGCCCCTGCCGTATGTGGTGCTCAAGCCGGGGCCGACGGTGAACACGCTCGGCTCGGACAATGGCAAAGAAGTCATTCAGGTGACGAAGGCCGCAACCTCGACGTCCACCGGTCAGTTGCGGATGACCACGGTCGGCGTGCAGCCCGACGTCGAGCTGATCTGGGCCATCCGTGGCTGGTTCAGCAAGGAGCAGGCGGTCGTGCCGCGCGAGCTGATCTACCCGCCGGACCGCAGCGAGAAGCAGGTCGAGCAGGACAACAAGGAGGAGTTCCAGTCGTCGCAGTCGTCCGCCGAGACGGTGGCGCTGCGCAAGCTGGGTTACCCCGTCCAGACGTACGTGAAGAACGTCACCGCGGGTGGCCCCTCGGAGGGCAAGCTCCGCGCGGGTGACGTCGTCACGGCGGTCGACGGCACCTCGGTCACCAGCCCGGAGAAGCTGACCGAGCTGATTCGGGCCAAACCGGCCGGCACCGGGCTGAGCGTGACCTACACGCGGGACGGCAAGCCGGGCACGGTCACGATCAGCTCCAAGGCTGACAAGGACGGCAAAACCCCCCGGATCGGGGTGGAGATCGAGAAGCGCCAGCCGCACCCCTTCACGGTCAAGATCGCCCTGGACGAGATCGGCGGGCCCAGCGCGGGCCTCATGTTCACCCTGGGCATCATCGACAAGCTGAGCCCCGAGGACCTCACCGGCGGCAAGATCATCGCCGGTACGGGCACCATCGACGACGACGGCGACGTCGGGCCGATCGGCGGGATTCCCCAGAAACTGGTCGGCGCCAAGAACGCCGGAGCGCAGATCTTCCTCGTGCCCGCGGACAACTGTGCCGAAGCTGTGCGCAACTCCGTCCCCGGCCTGCCGATGGCGAAGGTGGCCACCGTCGACGACGCGCTGACGGCGGTCAAGACGTTCACCAGCGGCGGGACGCCGACCCCCTGCCCGGCCGCCTGAACGGGGTCGTCGTGTGGTCTCGCCGCCCGGCGCCGGCCGCGCAAGAATCGGTCCAGGTGTACGGGGTGCACCGGGACGGCATCGTAGTGTGAGTCACCAGCCGGCCGCCGCGGCCGGCGAACGGCGAGACCGAGTGTGTGGAGCCAACGTTGGTCATGCGTAACAGCCCGCTGCCGAGGATGAGCCGTCGTGGTCGCGTGACCGTGGGCGTCCTCGTCGGGGTATTCCTTCTTTTCACGCTGCTCGGCTGGGGCATCGACGCGTACACCGACTGGCTGTGGTTCAAAGAGGTCGACTTCACGAACGTCTTCAAAGGGGTCTTGGAGACCCGGTTGCTGCTGTTCGTCACGGTCGGCTTCGCGATGGCCCTGATCATCGGGGCGAACCTGTACCTCGCGTACCGGCTGCGGCCGCTGCTGCGCCCGCACTCCGCCGAGCAGGCCACGCTCGAGCGGTACCGAATGATCATCGCCCCGCGGATCGGCACGTGGATCACGGTGGTCTGTGCCGTTATCGGCTTCTTTGCCGGGCTGAGCGCGCAGAGCCGGTGGAAGGACTGGATGTTGTTCCGCAACGCCCAGCCCTTCGGCATCCGTGACCCGCAGTTCAAGGTGGACATCGGGTTCTACGTCTTCGACTACCCGCTGTGGCGCTACCTGCTCGGGGTCGGCTTCACCGCGATCGTGCTGTCCGTGATCGGTGCGCTGACGGTGCACTACATCTTCGGCGGGGTCCGGCTGCAGGGCGTCGGGGACCGGATGACCTCGGCCGCGCGCGCCCATTTGACCACGCTCGTGGCGTTCTTTGTCCTGCTCAAGGCGGTCGCCTACATCCTCGACCGGCGGGCGCTGCTGATGGAGCAGCACGTTTCCCCGGGCCTGTTCGGCGCCGGCTACACCGACGTCAACGCGCTGCTGCCCGCCAAGGAGATCCTCGCGTACATCTCGATCGTGGTGGCAATCGCGATCATCGTGTTCTCCAACGCGGTCATGCGCAACCTGGTCTGGCCCGGCGTCGCCCTCGGCCTGCTGGCCATCTCCGCGGTCGCGATCGGCGGCATCTACCCCCTCGCGGTGCAGAACTTCCAGGTCCAGCCGAGCCTGCAGGACAAGGAATCGCCGTACATCGCGCGCTCCATCGCCGCGACCAGGCAGGCGTTCGGCCTCGACCAGACCGACGTACGCGCCTACAACGCGTCGAACACCACGCCGCCGTCGACGCTGCCCGCCAACACCAGCGCCCAGAATGTCCGGCTGATCGACCCGCAGCTGGTCTCCGAGGCGTTCACCCAGTCCCAGCAGGTGCGCGGCTTCTACGACTTCGGCCAGAAGCTCGACGTCGACCGGTACGACGTCGACGGCACCACCCGCGACTACGTCGTCGGCGTCCGCGAGATCAACGACCGCCAGCTCACCCCGCAGCAGCGGAACTGGCTCAACCGGCACACCGTCTTCACCCACGGGTACGGGCTCGTCGCCGCCCCCGCCAACCAGGTCTGCGGCGGCGGGCTGCCGTACTTCGTCTCCGGCTTCCTCGGCGCGGGCCAGCAGGCCAACTGCTCCTCGCCGACCGAGGAGATCAAGGTCGACCAGCCCCGGATCTACTACGGCGAGCAGGCCAGCGAGTACGCCATCGTCGGGCAGGCCGACAAGAGCAAGAACGTCGAGTTCGACCGGCCCCAGCCCGGCGACAACAACGCCGGGGAGCGGTACACGTACGAGGGCACCGGCGGCGTGCCGATCGGGTCGACGTTCCGCCGGTTCGTCTTCGCCATCAAGAACGCGGAGAGCAACTTCCTGCTCTCCGACGCGGTCAACAAAAACTCCCGCCTCATGTACGTGCGTGACCCCCGCTCCCGCGTCGAGAAGGTGGCGCCGTTCCTGACCATCGACGGCGACCCGTACCCCGCCGTGGTGAACGGGCGGATCAAGTGGATCCTGGATGGCTACACGACCGCGTCGACGTACCCGTACGCCCAGCGGATCAACCTGCAGCAGCAGACCCGCGACGAGCTCACCAACCAGGGCACGTTCGAGCTGGCGCGCGACAACGTCAACTACATGCGCAACTCGGTCAAAGCCACGGTCGATGCGTACGACGGCACGGTGACCCTGTACGAGTTCGACGAGCACGACCCGGTGCTCAAGGCGTGGAACCAGGCGTTCGGCGGCCACCTGATCACCCCGAAGGCAGAGACCCCGAAGGCCCTGTCCGCGCACTTCCGGTACCCGGCCGACCTGTTCAAGGTGCAGCGCAACCTGCTGGCCCGCTTCCACGTCACCAACCCGGCCGAGTACTTCAGCGGGCAGGACTTCTGGCAGGTCCCGAACGCCCCGGACAACCCCGATCGGCAGGTCCAGCAGCCGCCGTACTACCTCAACGTGCAACTGCCCGGCCAGGACGACACCCGCTTCCAGCTCACCTCCGCGGTGACCCCGAACAACCGGGAGAACCTGGCGGCGCTGATCTCCGGCTCGTACGTCGACGACCAGCCCCGCCTGGAAGTGCTGGAGTTGCCGGATCAGACGGTCATCCCCGGTCCCGTGCAGGTGCACCAGAAGATGACCAACAACGCAGCCGTACGTTCCGAGCTCACGCTGCTGTCCAATAGCAACCAGAGCCAGGTCCTGTTCGGCAACCTCATCTCTCTGCCCGTCGGCGACGGCATGTTGTACGTCGAGCCGGTATACGTCAAGAGCGGCCAGGAGAACGCCGTACCCCTGCTTCAGAAGGTCCTCATGTCCTACGGCGACGGTGGCGAGTACGTCGTGCTCGCCGACAGCCTGAAACAGGGCCTCGACGCGCTCGTCACCCAGGCCAAGAACAGAGCAGGGTCCAGCGGCAGTAACGACGGCAAGCCGCCGACGTCCGGTACCCAGCCGCCCGCGCTCACCGGACAGCTCGCCCAGGCCGCGGCGGATCTGGACCAGGCCATCGCCAACGTCAAGGCCGCGCAGCAGTCGGGCGACTTCACCCGCTGGGGCCAGGCGATGCAGGCACTGGATCAGGCGATGACCAACTTCCAGAACGCGCAGAAAGCGGCCGGCGTAAGCGTCCCGAACACGGGTCCGTCCGCTCCCGCCTCGGCAGCCCCAACAACACCACCGTCCGCGAACCCGAAGCCAAGCAGCTGACCTGCAGATATGACAGCGAAGGCCCCGTCGCGTGCGCGGCGGGGCCTTCGCTGTCACGAGGAATGTGGCGGGGGTCTCGGGGGGTGGTTTTGCAGGCAGCCGTGGGGTTGCGCTAGTGTTAACGAGCCGACGCGGGGTGGAGCAGCTCGGTAGCTCGCTGGGCTCATAACCCAGAGGTCGCAGGTTCAAATCCTGTCCCCGCTACCACGGGAAACGGGCCCTCAGAGATTCTCTGAGGGCCCGTTTTCATGTCCCGGTGACCAACTCTGTGACCAGCGGGCCCCCTGTGACTACCCGGGCGGTCACGTCGTGGGGCGGTCCGGGTCTTGCCGAAGATCAGACCGGCGACCGTGACGGCGGTGTGGGCATCCCGCACCTGATCGCCTGAGCGGTGCACGTAGGTCTGCATCGTGAAGGCCGCGCTGCTGTGCCCGATCCGTTCGCTGAGCGCGTTGACGTTGATTCCGGCGTTGATGGACACGGTGGCGTAGCTATGCCGGACTCCGTGCAGGGTGATCCGGGGCAGGCCGGTGCGGTCGACCAGGCGGTTGAATCGCCGGGTGATCGTGTCCGGGTGGATCTGGCGGCCATCCTCGAAGCAGAACAGCTTGCCGTGATCCGGGTAGCTGCCTCCCCACGCCCTCCGTTCCTCGTCCAGTATGGCGAGATGCCCCCGCAGCACGGCGACGGTCTGCGGATCGAGCGAGACGGTCCGGCGGCCGTCCTCCGTCTTGCCGTCCTCGTCAATCGCCTTGCCGTCGACCACCACCCGGGTCGGCGCAGGTTGTTTTGTCTATTGTCAATTGATGTTTGGCGTTCTATCCAAGAAGATGGTGGACGGCCTAGATTTCCAGTGCCAGCGAAAGCAGCTCCGCCAAGGTCTGCCGCACCTGCCGCGCATTGCGGCAGCGAGCGACCCGATGGGTCGCCGGGCGAAGGAAAGCCTCAAGCGTGTGAGCGCCGTTGGCGCTGTCGCGTTCCCGCAACTGCTTGACGGTCGCAGCCGGGCGTGTGCTGTAACTGCGCGTTCCGCGCGCCACCCGAAGCACGGAGCGGATGTCCCAGTCACGGCCGCCACGCCAGCGGTGCGCGACGGCTCGCTTGATCACCCGCCATGTGGTCACCCGCGGAGGCAGGTCGAGCCAAATGATGATGTCAGCCGCATCGCGCAGGGGGGCGGTCCAGCCTGCATACAGACCGTCTGCCACCCAGCGGCCACTGGCGGCGAGGGCAATCGCACGCTCCTGGCGTACCCCGTCCGGGACTCTCGCCCACTGCCAAAAGGGGGCATCCGGCTTACCGTCCGGAGGGTCGTATGCCACCCGGTCGAGCTCGTGATGCGGCATGGGCAGCCGAGACCCCAAGGCGCGAGCAAGCGTCGTCTTGCCACTACCGGGACCGCCCAGGATCAGGACGCGACTCAGACCAGTCGCGTCGTCCTTAGGCATGGTCGGCACCATACCGGGGCTCCTCACGCGGTGGACCTGGGAACCTGTAGGCATGGCGTACCTGTCGCATCATCGGTGGATCCACGACGGTGTGCAGTACGAGGTCAACAACTTCCACCACGCCGAATTCGATGCCTGGTGCTACGAGCTGTATGCCGTGGATAACGACCCTAACCGCAACGACTACATCGAGTTCCGTATCCCGGACCTGACTCCTGACGGCTCCTTCACCCCAGCACCCGCAACGGAGGCCGTCTTCCTCGCCCATGGAGAGCCGAAGATTCCCTGGCCCCTGCTGCGCCGTCTCATCGACCTGATGCACGAGTACGGAGATCTCGTAGGTGACGGGCAGCCAGCGGTGGAAGCCCACGACGGCGAGGCCGAAGTGTCCCAGTTCCCGACCCCCGGCCGTGACGATCGCCAGCCGGGCTGAGCCGCGTCGAGCGCCGGGCGATCGGCTGCCGCGCCAGCAAGCTGGCTTGCCCCTCGGATGCCTCGGGTCGCGCTGCGCACCGTTCGGGCGCTGGTGGCCAAGATCGGGGTCGAACCGCCGACCTTCCGATTTCAGGCAGGTGGGCGCGGGGCGCTCCGCCAACCCTTGGGCTCCGTCAAAACGATGAGAAGCGTCCCGATCGGTCCCCACCAACTGGGCGTGAACCAGGGGCGAGGGTCGATGCCCTTCCGCTCGACGATCAACTGATTGAGGAGAAACCATGCCCACCATCAGGTGAGAGTGGCCAGGAACCCAATAGCTTCGAGCACAGAACCCTCCCAACCGTCCACACGTCCCGTGGCTAATCGCCGGCACGAGCATCGACCTGAGGAAAACTGGGCTTTACCCGGATCGACGAACAGCGCCAGGCCCACTGACGGCAGCAGTTGACGGCACCGATGGCAGCCTCGGGGGCGGTAGTGCGGCAGACGGGAATCGATTCACCGCAGGTTTCCATCCCTGGTGCACCTGCCGGACGGCCGTGCTCCGCGCTGGCAGTATGGTCGTACCCGAGCGGGTTCCGATGGGAACCAGCTTGGGAACGGGACCCGGTGGCAGTAGGCAGGAACCGGTGGGACAACCCGGGGCAACCACGGGGTGAGGCAGACCGATGACCAGGACGTCAGCCATCCCACGAGAACCACGAGACGCCGCTTGATCACCTCATAACCCAGAGGTCGCAGGTTCAAATCCTGTCCGCGCTACCGCGGAAACGGCCCCTCGGAGAATCTCTGGGGGGCCGTTTTCATGCCTCTCGCCGCCGGGTCGGCCGGATCAGGCCGCGGGCTGATGCCGATGGGGCGGCCCGCTGCCACCGACTTCTTCACGTGCTCTCGCTGGTGATAGCGCGGACGTTGAACGCCAGCGCGAGCCCAAGGGCAACGAGCCCGAGCAGGAGGAGCGCGGCCATTGCTTCTTTCATGACTGCTGTCCTCCGGAGGTCGATGCCCATGAACGAGTGCCCGGCCACCTGACTCAAACCCAAGGCCAGATGTCGGCGTACGGGTTCGCAATGCAGAGCCGCGTACGCCACCGAATGCACCGAAGTCATCGCAATCCGCAAGCTCGGGGGTGAGCTGACGGCCGAACCGGCCCAAATCATCGACTGTACGGAGCGACGTTTGCCGAGTCCCCGCGTCAGGATCTCGCCGATGAGTGCGCGGTCGATCAAGTGATTTTCCATAGCTTTGCCGCGTTGTCGTGCAGGACTGCGGCCAGTAGTTGAGCGTCGTCGATGACGCTGTGGAGGGTGGCCAACGAAGCGGCTGGTACTCCGTATGGGGTGTTGGAACCGAACATGCACCTGTGGGGGATCTCCTGCACAGCGGCCTTGAGGACAAATGCTTGCAGGACGCTGGACAGGTCCAGATGAAGGTTGCCAACGTCACGGGCGAGTTCGACGGCGAGCATGGCATTCAGGCCACCGAAGGCGCCGATGATGATCGGCACACGGGGATGCCGGCGCGCGATGTCGGCATAGACACGCAGGTCGGTGTCGGTGTTGGGCGCGAAACCGTGGGTGAGCACGGGAATGCCCCCATGATCATCGGCCAGTCGGACGACGGGAAGAATGCTCTGCGCCGCACCGGGTGCGGGCGTGAGCTCACCGATGCCCACCATGGCGGCGTGGCGCAGCTGTTCGTCGACGAAGCCGACCAAGATCTGTTCGTCGAGGGCCAATGGCGCCGCAGCCATCCCCACAACCCGTCCGGCATGCACGTCGAGCGCTTCGCGTAGTTCGTCTGCGGGGCCGGTGAAGGCAGACGGGTCGACTGCGGTGCCGGCGACCACCCTTTGCAGGGCTGCGAATTCCATCTTCACCTCCTCGAGGGTGCCGGCGCGTTCGGGGTGCACTCTGGTGGAGAGCAGGACAGTCAGGTCGATCCCCAAACGCGCGTCATCGACCAACCGCCGTTCGAGGTCCGCGGTCACGTGGGCGTGAATGTCGATCGTCACAAGCTTGTCTTCCTTGGCTGGTGGGTCATGTCGAAACGGTAGGGTTTGACATTGGTGTCAAGGTCAAGCCTGCGGGGAGCGGGGTCGCACGTGTTGATCGGAGAGCTGGCCGAGCATGCCGGCGTGACGCCGCGCATGGTGCGCCACTATGCGAACGCCGGGCTCGTGTCCAGCACCCGAGACGTCAATGGCTACCGCGATTTCGAGCATCAGCAGGTCGTCCGTGTCCGGCAAGTCCAATCGCTGATCGGACTCGGCCTGACCATCGCGCAGATCGTCGATCTGCTTCCGTGCCTCGGCGAGAAGCCCGAAACACCCACCTGCCCGGCAGCCCGTGACGCGTTGCGGCAACGCCTGAGTGTCATCGATGGGCAGATGAGCGTCCTGACAGGACTTCGCGAGCGTATCGCCGCGACCTTGGACCTGTCGGTTGAGCACTCCCGGACCGATGCCGTCCCACTGCCGGGCGCACCTGCCCAACCGGTGGAACGATCGGTTCCGGCTCAGGCGCCGGGCCCTCACCCATCGTGAATGGTGGACGTGGGTCGACGCGCCGACCGCCGTCGTAGTGTCCCGAGTATTCCTCAGGTCAGCGCAACGGTCAGGATGTGAGCGTGAGGGTCGTCCGGTGGTTCGTCGGTAGCTGGCTCTCGCGGATCTACCTGGGTGCCGTCGCGGTGGCGACCGTGTGGGCGATGCTGTCGATCGGGGCGTGGGATCAGCCGGACGCCAACGTTGCCGCCGTATTTCCGTTGCTCATGACCGCGCCCGTGTCGCTTCCGCTGTTGGCGGCGGTCGAGGACTGGGCCATCAACGACGGGGTGTTCCTGGGTTGCGTGGTGGTGGGTGCACTCGTCAACGCCGCCGCCATCAACGGTGTGGTGGCACTGGTGCGCCGCATTCGGGCCAGAGCCGGCCGGTACGACGCGTGAAGGTGTGTGCCTTCCCGTCCACCCAGCACCACGCCGATGTGCGACGACCGGACCCGGCCGCGGGCGCCTCATCGGACCGCCTTGCGTTCGGAGCGGCCGACCCGGCTGGTGCCCAGGTCGGCGCGCTGCCCTGCCGAGTAGCCGTCGCGGCTGCCCGATCCGGACAACCGGCGGGCACGTCCGCTGCCGAGCTTCGGGTAGGCGGTGGCCCGGGCCGCGTCGACCAGGGCGCCGCGGTCGGCGAGGACCAACGCCACCGAACGGCCCGCCGTGTGCTGGGCGGCCCGCGCGGTCTCGGCGTCGGACGAGGCGCGGGCCTCGGCATCCCGCAAACGGCGGTGGATCGCACTGGCGTAGCCGGCGTACCAGGAACGGCGGTAGGACGCGGGGTGCTCGCCCCACGGCACGTGGGTGGCGGCGAGCGCGTGTGCGGCCTGCACCAACAGCGAGGTGTACAGCAGTTCGACGCGGTCGAGGTCGGCGCCGAACCCGAACAGGTGCATCGAGGTCCGCCGGCTGCCCGGGGTGGGATCGGTGCGGCGTACCGACTTGCAGCGCAGCGCCAGAGCAATCCCGGCGAGTAGTCCGGCCTTGTCGAGGGCGTAGGGGGCGTCCATGTCGATCACCCGGTCGCCGACCGCATCCGCGCCGGGCGTGATGTCGGCGAGTAAGGCCTGGTCGATGCCGTATTTGGCGATCAGGGCGGCGGCCTTGACAGTGAACGCCTCGGCTTCGGCCGGAGTGCAGGCCTCGTCTTCGGCCTTGGCGAGCAGCTTGCGAACCTTGTCGAGCATCCCTGGATCCGGAGCCGCCGGGCCGGGCGTCGCAGGATCGGGGGTCATCGGTACTCCTTCGGGGCGCAGATCAGGCACTCTCCCAGAAGCGCGGGATGCAGTGATGACGGACCCCCGCGTTCCTGCATTGGGAAGGATGCGCGCCACGAGTGGTGGCTCAACCTGGGCTGACCCATGCGGCAAGACCCGGCGCACCGGCGGGCAAATCCCATTCCGGGCCGCGTTTGTGTTCGTCGGGCACGGTGGCTGGCTTCGGTGGACAACCTGTCCCCGCCACCACGGGTAACGGCCCCTCAGAGAATGTCTGAGGGGCCGTTTCATGTCAGCTACCCCCGTCGGTTAGTTGTCATGCCCGGCGGCGGGTTTGGAGAGCGTCCGGCTGCGCTGCTCAGCCGCGTCGAACGACGTGGAAACGCGCGTCATCTCCGCGCGGTCGGCGGGATCGAGGCGCTGCGCGTACTCGCGGCGCAGGTCCAGGGCGGTCGCCGACAATCGGACCTTGAAGTCGCACAGTACGTCCTGGGCCGCCAGCTTGATCTCCGATGCCCGGCGCTGCTGGAGCGGCCGGCGGTCGGTGCGGTACGCGGCCGTGAGCTGTTCGACAAGGGCGTTGGGCGACTCGTACGAGTAGTGCTTCGTGTCCAGGCAGCTGCTCCACTCCCGAAGTTTCGCCGTGTAGCGCGGGTCGGCTCTCGCCTCCGACTGCAACCGCAGGTTGAATTCCTGCGGCAGGTATGCGATTCGCGCCCAGGTGTCGAGATTGCCGTACACCGCGGTGTGGGACCGGGCCGCGCAGCCCTGCCTCGGGAAGGTGTACACGACGCCCTGGGGTGCGTCGAACGTGGCAAGGTCGTTGGGCGGGCCGAGCAAGGCCGTACGCAGTGCGTCGTCGGCCTCCGAGCCGGCCGATTCCGGCCCGGTGGCGGCTGGGCCGTCCGACAGCCCGTACCCGTGCTCCCGGGCGTAGGCGAGTCGCACCGCGCGGTTGCCGCTCGCGTCGGGTTGCGGCCGGTCGGCGACGCCCGCCCAGGTGAAGCCGGCGTTGCTCATGCACTGCCGGGTGAGCGACACGTCGACCTCGTCGACCCGATATCGCCGCTCGGCGTAGTCGCCCGTATTCGTGATCATGTCGATGGTCGCCTCGTCGAGGCGGGCCGGGGCCGGAGCCGCCGCGGGTGCGGGGTGGTGCCCGCATCCGGCGAGAGCCCCGGCCGCCAGCACCGAGATCAGAAGTGCCCGGTACGCAGGACGCATCGTTCCGCCTCGTTCCGAAGTCGCGTTGTCCGTGCGGGTGCCCCCGGCTTTCGAGGGCGCCCGCGTATCGGCTGATCAGCACCAGTTCATCGAGGAGATGACGTCGGCCCAGTTGCCGCCGCCGGGACGGCTGTTCTGGCGCAGGTCCGCGCGCCGGCTGCCGATGCCCTCGTTGAGAGCTACGCCGGTGTAGCCCGGTCCCTCCCAGAAATGCACCGTGCAGTTGACGCCGTGGTTGAAGGAGGACCACGAGTCGTTGTCGATGAAGGAGGGCAAGGTCGAGTTCGCGTTCTGACCCTGCCAGCGCCTACCCGTGAAGTCGTTCAGCACCCAGAGGCACGCGTACCCGCTGGGGCAGTCTCCGAGACCGTCCAACGACGCGCTGCCCGTGGGAGCCGGGGTCTTGCCGTTTGCGGGGGCGGCCTGCGCGGGCGCGGCGAAAGCCCCGACGGCCATGGTGAGTGCAGCGAGGACGGTCGCTGCGCGCCGGGCGTTGTACTTCATGATGTTCCCCTTCTCGCCGATCATTCCGGGTCGTTGCCCAGTTTCCCCAGGAATCGGCAAGGGATCGGAACGTTTCGATGTGGGTCGAATCGTGTACCGACGGCCCCCTACGCGCCGGACAGGCGGCGGCCCAGATCCGTGGTCCGGTGCAGGATCTGCTTGCCCACCCGGTGACTGGTCAGCAGGCCCGCGTTGCGCAGGATGGCGGTGTGATGGCTGGCGGTCGCCGGTGACGTGCCGGTGCACCGGGCCAACTCGGTGGTCGAGGTCCCGAGCGACGCGGCGCGCAGGATCGCGGCGCGGGTGCGGCCGAGCAGCACGTCCACGCTGTCCGGGGACGGCTCGGCGTCGATCGTGGAGGAGTCCTCCCGCGGCGCCGGGTAGACGAGGATCGGCTCGAGCGCCGGGTTGGCGAGGGCGACCGGGCTGCCCTGGCAGAAGTAGGACGGGATCAGGGTGATGCCCCGGCCCCGGAGCACGAGCCGCTGATCGCGCGGATAACCATGTACCTGCAGCACCGGCGGGTGCCACCGCGTCGACGGGGACAGCTCGGTCAGGAGCGAGCTCATCCCGTCCTGCAGCACTCCGGTTTGGCGTACCAGGCGGTGCTCGGCGACGCGCCGCCCGATCGTCGGCCAGTGCGGGCGTACGGCGACGTCGAAGTAGCGCTGCAGCCCCTCGCTCAGGTGCCGCCGGGCGGCCGGTTGGCCGGCGGCGAGATCGGCGGTCCAGGCGGGCAGTGACGTACCTTCGGCGATCATCGTCTCCATTTGCCGTCGTATCTGGACGCGTGGCGTGTCGGAAATGGTGTCGATCATCTCCTCGATCTCCCCGGGACCGGTCGAGGGCGTGAGGAAATCGGGGAAGTAGAACGACAACGGCATCAAGGGCAGCAAGGTCGACCGGAGCAGTGGTGCGAGTCCGGCAGCGCGAATGTCGTGCCGCACCTGCCGGTGCCAGTCGAGATGGTTGAGGTAGCCGACCTTGGTCTGCAGGCGGTGAACGCTGAAGACCAGCTCCCACATGGGATCGGCCGACTCCTGGATCTTGGTCCGGGCCATGTCTTGTGCGTTGAAGACGATACTCAGGACACCTTCCCCCATGACTCTATTGTGGTGCTTTCGGTCAGGGAGGCCAGTGCCAGCCTGGGGCGGGTTGACGACCTGATGCCGCCCTTGATCGCGTCCGCTGTGATGCCGCCCACATCTGTGCCCTTGTTCCGGGACCTTGCCGGTCGGCTCCCCGGCCGAACCGCAGTGATCTCGACATTCGCCGACCGGATGATCTCCGGCCCGATCCGTGGCGGCGGGACCGGGCATTCTGATCGTGCCCCGGCTTCCCCGGGCAGATTCTCATCATCGTGGGCTGGAAGCCGATGAGACTACGGTGAACCGGCTGGGAGAGCAGGAGGTGAACGGCAGCTTGGCTGGCGCCGAGGAACTGTCGGCTGCGCTGCTCGCGCTGGAGGACCGGATCATCGTGGACGCCGCCGCGGGGTACTCGGCCGCGGTGGAACTCGAACGGCAGGCCGAGGCTCTGGGCGACGAGGCCCTGCTCATGCGTGCCCGGCTGTGCTGGATCGACATGCTCAGGCGCACCGGTGACTTCCGGGAAGCCGCCCGGCACATCAAAGGGATCCAGGCTTGGGCCCGTAGGAATGGCGACCGCCGGCTGCAGGCGCGTAGCCACCTGGTGTGGGCGAACATCGAATGGCTGTCCGGCAACCGGGCCAAGACCTTGAGGCACGCGCTGAGCGCGGTCGAGTTGCTCGATGAGACGGCCACCCCGCACATGCAGATCTGGCACCGTCTCAGGCTGGCAAGTGCGCTGGCCGAGACCGGCGACATGGATGCGGCACGGTCGTGTTACCGCCAGGCCGAGCAACTGGCCCGCGAGCTGCACGAGTGGGAACGGCTCACCGTGGGGCTGAACAACTGGGCCTACGCCGAGTACAAGTCCGGGGACTTCCAGCGGGCCGGGGAGGTCGCACGGCGCATGCAGGACCACGCCGTGGTGCGCGGCTACCACCTTGACGCGGGCGCGCTGGACACCATCGGGGCGATCCAGATCGCCAACGGCGAGTACGCCGAGGCGGAGCAGACGATGCAGGTATGCCTCGCCCGGTACAAGAGCGCGGGGGTCAACGACGCCGACGAGATGGCCGAGTACCTGTTGACCTTGGCCCGGGCTCAGCGCGGGCTCGGCGCCACCGGCCGGGCTTTGGTGAGTCTCGACGCGGCCCACCTGCAGTGCACCGAGGGTGACCTGCGCGAAATCTCGGTCCGGGTGTATCAGGAGAAGGCCGAGTTGCACGCCGCCCGCGGTGAGCACGCCGAGGCGCTCGCCGCGCAGGAGGCGTACCTCGCCGCCCGGGAACGCCTGTCCTCCCCGCAGCGAACGCCCATGCGCGCTGTTCTGCACGCGATAGTGCGGACCCACCGAGGCCTGCGAGGAACCCGGGCCGCTGGGTGAGCAGGCACTCCCGCTCACCCACGCGCAGCCGTCTTACGAGGTGCGCAGGTCGGCGATCGCATCCGTCGTGGTCGTACGGCGTTCCCGGGCCGTGCTGAGGGTCTCGACCGCACCCCCGACCGCGGCGGCGGCCACCGCCGCGATCACGGTCCCGGCCCGGGAGGCGTGCCGGGCCCGACCGGCCCCGACGGCGCGCACCACGCCGGATGCCTCGCGCAGTACCGCGTTCGGCAGGGTGCGGGTCAGGTACGACCGTTCGGCGCCGAGGGTGCGCGAGCCGTGGAGCAGCCGTGCCATCTGCACCTTGCCCCGGCCCTCGGCGTAGCAGCGGCGCATCAGGAAACGGAACGTGGACCGCTCGTGGGGCACCTCGTGCTCGACCACGGCGCCCGGCACGTACATCCAACGGCCGCCGCCCTCGCTCATCCGCAGGCAGAGGTCGGTGTCCTCCGGCCGGTTCCGCTTGCCGATCTTGCCGAAGCCGTCGCGGAACCCGCCGACCGAGGTGAACACGTCCCGGCGTACGGCCATGCTGGCCGACCAGACGTTGCGCACGGGCGCGGTGGTGGTGGGCATGCCGGTGTACGACGCGCCGAACGCCCACAGCAGCTCGTCGGGCAGCCAGCTCGGACGCGAGCGGCTCCAGGCGGCCGCGATGGCGCCGCCGGTACCGACCACGTCCGGATCGGTGAACGGGCCGACGAGCTGCGAGAGCCAGTCCGGGCCCGCCGCGATGTCGCCGTCCAGGAACGCGATCAGCGGGGTGGTGGTGTGCCAGGCGCCGGTGTTGCGGTTACCCGAAGCGCCCTGGTCGAAGCGGTTCTCCAGCACGGTGACGCCGGTCAGCTCGCGGCGGGCGCGCGCGAAGAGGGCCGGGTTGTGGTCCACCACCACGACCACCTCGGCCGGCGCGACCGGGTGCTGACCGAGCGCCGCCGAGACGGTACGGACCAGGGTGTCCCAGCTGCGCTCGGTGTGACACGGGATGACGATGCTGACCTCGGCGGTCTCGGCCATCAGGCAGACTCCGCCTTCTCCGCGGTCAGCAGCGCGTCCACCCGCCCGTACCATGTGCCGCCCGGGACGGCGAGCACCGGTACGGTCTTGCTGCGCGTCCGGAGCTTCGACGGCGCGGCGGCCTTCGCGGCGGCCCGGCGCTGCACCGCCCGGCGGTGGAACTCGCTGAGAATGGTGCGCAGCACCCGCGTCCCGTCGCGGAACGTGTTGAGGTTGCTGGTCCCGTGGATGCGCAGGTGCTCGATGCTGGAGACCTCCTTGACCCGCGCGCCGCTGGCGGCCACCCGGATGTTGATCAGGGTCTCGATCTCGAAGCCGTCACCCCACAGCTTCTTGCCGTCGGGTCGGGCCGCCAGCTCGGTCGAGGGCAGGTCCATCACCGGCACGACCCGCCGCCAGAAGGCGTTGTAGCCGTAGCAGAGGTCGCTGAACCTGGTGCGGAACAGCGTGTTGACGATCAGGTTCAGCCCCTCGTTGCCCACCCGGCGCAACGGAGTGATGTCCTTGCTGTGGCCGCCCTTGGAGAACCGCGAACCCTTGGCGAACTCGGCGCCGCCGGTCAGTGCCTCGACGAACTTGGTGATCTCGGCCGGGTCGGTCGACCCGTCCGCGTCGATCATCACGATCGCGTCGCCGGTGCACGCGCCGAACCCGCTGGCCAGCGCGTTTCCCTTTCCCGTACGGGTCTGCTGCACGACCACCACGTCGGGCCGCAGCCGGCGGGCGACCTCGACGGTGTCGTCCGTCGAACCACCGTCGACCAGGACGACCTCGTGCAGCCCTTCCGGCAGCGCGCCGAACACGTGCGGCAGGTTCCGGGCCTCGTTCAGCGTCGGGATGACCACGCTGACTCGCGGAGCGCGGCGGGGCGCACCTCGCGGCGTGCTGCGGCGGTCGCGCGGGCCGTCCTGCGGCGCCGTGCGGCGTTCCCGGCGGGGTGCACCGGGCGGCGTGCTGCGGCGGTCTTCCATCCTCGCTGAGGCCTTTCGTCGAGTCGGGCTGGAATCCTGCTGTCGGCAACTCCGCGGCGAATTCGAGACGAATCGCGTTGTTTCTTCGTTGCATTTGTCAGCACCAGCAAACGGTCATCACAGAGTGACCCGCCGACCTCATCGCTGCCTCAGGTCACGGTCAGGATTTCCGGTGTGACCTCGGGATGTGCAAGCTTGTCAAGCGCTGCCATGATCTGCTCATGGAGCATTACGTCCGCCCGGCAGACGCCGGCAGTCCGGAGCCGTTGGCGTCCGGGAAAAGGGAGCCGCTGCACCAAAGGCTCGCGCGTTGGCTGTCGGCCGTGGTTGCCGATCGGCCGCATTCCGGGCAATCGCCGAACCTGATACGGAACTGGGACGGGACCGGCACGGTCATTTCCGGCAGTCACGGTGGCGGCGGCGGCGCCTGAGACACCTCGGAACGAGAAACCGCCGAGCCGGCCTGGGCGCAGAACCTCTGCGGCCCGGGCCGGCTCGGCGGTTTCCGCCATCCGATGTCAGTTGGCGGCGGGCATGTACGTGTCGCAGGCGGTGCCGCGTTCGGCCTTCTTCACGGTCGTGCCCTTGCACAGCCGCACCGCGGGCTGGAAGCCACCGAACAGCAGGTTCGAGGTGGTGGTGTAGTTGGTCTTTCCCTTGCCGCAGAGCGTGCCGAACGTGCGCCACTCGATGCCGTCCGTGGGCCCGTTGTAGGCGACCTGCACGACGCCGCAGGCCGTGGCGGAGTTGACCGCCAGCGTGCCGCTGATGCGGATCGGCGGAACCGGGTGCTCCGGGATGCTCATCATGCGGTCGTAGGTGCCGTAGGCGGACACGCTTCCGGTGGCAAGCTCGAACGTGTTGTCGAGCGCCGCGGCCGCGGGGGCGGCGGCAACCCCGACGGCGATGCCGGCCATCGCGACGATGCCGAGAGTACGGGCGGCGAGAGACTTCATGTGTCGGTCCTTCGGTGTGATCCCTACCGGTCGGGCAGGGGGTGGACGGTGCTCGTCACCGTCGGCGAAACGTCTCCCCGGCGCGGACTTCGTGGCGGGGCCACGGCGGACAGTCCACTGAGGACGCTTGCGGTGAGTTGTGCTCACTCGACGGTGCGTCATGATGAGATGCCATCGATGCGTGACAGTCAAGTTGACGTGAGGGGGTCGAGGTGTCACACGCGCCATTGACGCTCAGTAAGGCCCAGCTCACGTGCGTGCCGCATCGCCCGTGCTGGGTGCGCCTGTGAAATCATTCACGCGACACGGGACCGGCTACGTTCCGTCCGCCGGCCAGGCCATGATGTCGTGGCCCGGCCCGCAAACGGCCCCTCAGAGCTTCTCTGGGGGCCGTCTGCCAAGCCGAGTGAAAGGCGTCAGGGAGCCGAGGTCACTCACTCCTTCGCTTCCGGATGCCGCTCGTCGATGTACCGCTTGGGGTAGGGGACGAGTGCGTCCTTGGAACTCTTGATCGCCTCGAAGTCCTCCACCACCTGGCGTAGCGCGGTGTCGTCGGCGACGTTGGCCGCACTCCAGACCTGGGCGTCCGTCAGCCGGCCTTTGATCGTGCCGTACTGCGTCGCGAGTTGGCGCGCCTTGCCGGCCGCCTCGGAGTAGTTCTTGACCCTCGGGATGATCGCCGCTGCGGCCGCCGCGAACGCCGCGGCAGAGGCAATGGTCTGCGCCCACCACGAGTTGGCGACGTTCAGGAATCCCCAGAAGGTCAGGCTCGTGACGGTGCTGAGAAATGCGGCCGCGATGGCGTAGCCGTCGGCGCGGCGTTGCATTTCATTCGCGTACCGGGGGAGGCGGATGGCCCAATACTTCGAGCTGTCCAGGCATTCGTCGATCCGGTCCCTGCTGATCGGCGCTGCGGTCACCGGCCGTAGCTGGTACATCGCAGCCGGTTGTGCGCCTGCTGGATTCGCTGCCTGCGCCGGTGGTGCGCCGGCAGGCATCGACGGCATCGGAGGGTTTCCGCCGGTCGGGATTGTCGGCGACGGAGGCGCGGACGCCCCTGGTGTCGGGATCGTCGGTGAGGAATTGTTCGTGGTCCCCGACGCCGGGATCAGTGGCGACGAATTGTTGTTGGTTCCCGACGCCATGGCGGCCGGCGAGGGTCCGGCGCTGCCTCCGGCCGTCATGATCGATGACGGTGGAGGAATGGTTGTTTCTTCTGCTGTTTGAGGACCCTTGGTCATGAAGACTCCCTTCGCCAGAAAATCGCATGCTGCGCGATGTGGGCAGCGATGCCAGATCCAGGGGGAGTGGACACAGGTACTGTAGCCACCGGATGGGGTCTGGGTTTGGGTTTCTGCCTACTTGGTCTGCTCGGACCCGTGTGGCCACCGGTGTCGGCCTCCGCTCATCATCCGATATGGACATTGGTGGCCCGGCGCGTGTAATCGGCGCTTCTGGTCGGCGACTGTCGATGACAGCTATGCCGACCGGAATAGGCTGCTCGGTGCCCATTTGGTGCGCAACGTCCGGTCGGCGGCGCGTCGTTGCTTAAGCCTCGACTTATATATTGCCAGCCTGATACGGTCGGCGGGTGCACGCGTTCGACGTGCTGGGCGACCCGATCCGCCGGCGCATCCTGGAGCTGCTCGCCGAGGGCGAGCAGACGTCCGGCGCCGTCACGGAGGCCATCCGCGCCGAGTTCGGTGTCTCCCAGCCCGCGGTCTCCCAGCATCTCAGAGTGCTGCGCGACAACGGGTTCGCCACCGTCCGCGCGGCCGGTGCCCGCCGGCTGTACGCGGTGGACGACACCGGCCTGCGACAGGTGGACGCCTGGCTGGGGCCGTTCCGCAGATTCTGGACGCCGCACCTCGCCGCGATGGCCACCGAGGTGTCCCGCGGCAAGCGCATGCGCCGCCTCGCCGCCGACGGGGCAACCGGCGCCGTCGGCGAGACCGGACCCGACCTTCCTGGAGCCACACATGATGATTGACGTGAAAGAGCAGATCAACGCGGTACGCCGCACGTTGGGCAGCCGGGTGCTGGAGGCCGGCGAGGCCCGCGTCCTCACGATCAGCCAGGTGTACGACACCGACATCGACGACCTGTGGGACGTGGTCAGCACCGCCGACCGGATCGCGCGCTGGTTCCTGCCGGTATCCGGGGATCTCCGCGAGGGCGGCCACTACCAGTTCGAGGGCAACGCCGGCGGCACCATCACCCGCTGCGACCGGCCGAACTCGTACGCGGCCACGTGGGAGTTCGGCGACACCGTGAGCTGGATCGAGGTCCGGCTCGTGCCGGAGGGCGACGACCGGACCCGGTTCGAGCTGGAACACGTCGCGCATGTCGGGGACGAATTCGCGGAGAAGTTCGGCCCCGGCGCGGTCGGCATCGGCTGGGACGGGGCCCTGTACGGGCTGGCCAATCACCTGGCCGATCGGGCCGCGCCGAAGGACCCGCAGGCCGTGGCGGCCTGGATGGGCTCGTCCGAGGGGCACGAGTTCATGCGGCTCAGCAGCGACTCCTGGGCGGAGGCCGACATCGCCGCGGGCACGGACCCGCAGCGGGCCCGCAGGCAGGCCGACGAGTCGTACGCCGCCTACACGGCCGGCTGATCCTGCGCGGCGGCGGGCAACGGGGGTTGCTGGCGGGGCAGGACATGCGCCGCGTGGCGGCGGACCACTCCCTTACCCGCCGCCTTGGCGGTGTACAGCGCGTGGTCCGCCTCCCGCAGCAGGCGGTCGATGGCATGCCCCGGGCCGCGTGCGGTGGTCAGGCCGACACTCGCGCCGACCTGTACCCAGGTGCCCGCGGTGGGCACGGGCACAGCGAGCTCGGCGAGGACCCGCGCGGCGATCATCTCGGCCTCGGCCGGGTCCGCCAGGCCGGGCAGCAGTACCGCGAACTCGTCGCCGCCGAAGCGGGCCGGGGTGTCGCCGACGCGCAGCGCGCCCGGCAGGCGCCGCCCCACCGCGACCAGTACGGCGTCCCCCGCGGCGTGGCCGAGGCGGTCGTTGACCGGCTTGAACCCGTCCAGATCGAGCAGCAGTACCCCGGTGTGCTGGTCCGGGCCGGCAGCGGCGAGCGCCTCGTCGGCGCGCCCGTGGAACGCGGCACGGTTCGGCAGCCCGGTCAGCGTGTCGTGGTGCGCGGCGTGACGTAGCCGTTCCTGCTGCTCGTCGAGGTCACTCAGCAGCCGCTTGATGGTGACCAGGCTGAGGAACTGGCGCAGCATCGCCAGCCCGGTGGTGCACAGCAGTGCCCAGACCAGTACCGGGCTGAGCGTGCCGGACCGCAGGTACAGGCCGCTGACGGCGCAGATGGCCAGCGCGACGGGCACGTACGGCAGCGCGGTCCAGAAGCCGGCGTGCGCCCGCCGGCCGGAGGCGTCCGCCGGTCCCACGGTGTCTCGGCTCGCGAGCGCGACGAGCAGGCCCCCGGCGAGGTACAGCGCACCGACACCCAGGGCGTACCAGGGCTGGCGCTCGGTGGTGTTGTGGGTGGAGCCCACGGCGGCCAGGGCGAACATGCCCATCCCGGCGGCGAGCAGCTGCAACGCGCGTCCGTCCCGGCTGGCGCGCGTACGCGACATCAGGGTGAGGGCCAGCGCGGCGGCGATGATCTCCGGTAACAGGGTCAGGACGTACGTCAGCTGGCTGCCGCGCGCCAGGGTGGCCGTAGCGGGCGCGATGACGAACTGCCAGACCAGCGCGAACATCGACCCGGCAACCGTGGCGGTGTCGATCGCGTGGGTGGTGCTCGCCATGGCGCCGGGCAACGGCGGTGCGGCCAGGGCGATCCCGATCACGGCCAGCGTGGCCGAGCTCACCGACAGCAGATCGGCCAGGTTGGGCTTGCCGGGCTGGAGATCCAGTACGGCGTACGCGGTGTAGAGGGTGTAGGAGACGCCGAGCATGCCGGACGCGACCACGCCCAGGCTCCACCCGGCCCGCTCCCGGCCCCGCTGCACCCGGGCCTGCCGGAGGAAACCGGCCGGGGCGACGAATCCGGCGACCGCGATCGGGAGGCTGGCGACGACGAGGCCGGACCGGGTCGACAGCAGCGGCAGCACGAGCTGGAGCGCGATCGCCGCCAGCGCGATGGCGACGACCGGGGTCATGATGCGGTGCCGCAGCTCGCGCACGTGGCCCCCTGACGTCACCGGTTGCCGCTGCCCATCGACGCGGGACCGCGGGACTTGAGGGTACGCAGTGTGACGTGAACCGGCACAGATGCACCGGCGGCTCGGTACTCAGGAAGTACCGAGCCGCCAGTGATCAAGGATTCAGCAGGACGTGACCTTCTTGTCACCGGTCCACTTGCACGTGTCGATGGTCTTCGTGCCGAATCGCAGGTAGGCGGTGTCCCCGCCGTTGTTCCAGACGTAGGCCTTCTTGCCCCAGTACCGGTCCCCGGCGTTCGGCTTGCCGTTGGTGCCCTTCCCGGTGTGCACGTAGACGTTCTTGCCCGCACCCAGCGAGTACGAACTGGTGAACGTGTACGTGTTCCCGGACGCGTCCCGGACGCTCCACCCCTTCAGGTTGATCGTCTTCGACGTCTTGTTGGTGAGGCGGACCCACTCGTTGTTCAGCCCCGCCGGGCCGTGGTACTGGATCCTGGTGAACTGAACGTCGCCCGCCTTGGGCCCGGCCGGCGGCTTGGGGGCGGGCGGCTTCGGCGCTGGAGGCTGGGTCGTGGGCGCCGGCTCGGTCGGCGTGGCCGTGACGGCGGGCGGCGCGACCGTGACGGTGGGCGCCGGGGCCGTGGTGGTGGGTGCCGGAGCGGTGGTGGTGGGCACCGGCGTGGTCGGTACCGGAGTGGTGGGTGCCGGCGGCGTGACCGTCACGGTCGGCGCCGGGGGCGTGGGTGTCGCAGCACCGGCGACCGTGATCGTCTGGTTCGGCGAGTAGTTCGCGAGGACCGCATTCTCCGGGTCGGCACCGATGAACGCCCGGTAGGTCTGCGACGTGCCGGGACCCTGGTTGAGCAGATCGGCGCTGAACGTGCCGGTGAGGCCGGTGTAACCGCCGGACAGGGTCGTCCAGGTCGCCCCGGACAGCCGCTGCACCTCGACGGGCAGCCACGGCTGGTTCGGGTTCGCGGCGACGTCTGCCGTGACCGTCCCGCTGGCCGTCGAGGTCAGCGTCAGGGTCGGGACGACCTTCATCTCGACGGTGACGGTCCGCGACCGTACGCCGTCGGCCTCGACCGCGAACAGGAAGCCGCTGTCGACGAACCGGTGGATCGTGTACGCCCCGGCGTCGTTCGCCGTGGCGGTGACCGACGAGCCGGTATCCCAGTCCGTGGCGACCCGCAGGTCGTTCCAGATGTACGCGGACTCGTACAGGGTCACCGCGGCGTGCGGGGCGACCGTGCCGGTGATGGTGATCTCGGAGAAGCCGGTGGCCGTGTCCGGTGCCGAGATGGTCGGCGTGACGGCGGCGAGCGCGGGCGTCGCGAGCGCGGTGGAGGCGGCGAGGCCGAGTGCGGCCGTCAGCACGGTGATGGTGGTACGGCGGGCGCGTCGGCCGAGGACGGCCGACGTGTCGCGATGAAGCATGTGAATTGTCTCCTTCGGCGGTGCGCGGCCGGCACCCGGAGGCGCGCGCCAGCGACCGCCGTCGTCGGCGGTTGATCGCGGCAGCGTATGTCTATGACTCTGTGTAGTCATACATCTCGGTGGTTCTGGTTCTTGGCCGCTTGGCCCCCGAGCCTCGTCCGTACGGTTTCACCTGGGCAAAGGTCACTCCGAAGGGTTCGGGGGCGGCCACGGCGCGTGGGGGCAAATGGTGACAAAAGATGACCCTGGGTAATTGTCATTAGCTGCGCTGAGCGACTTGTTACGGTGGAGCCCGCCATGTCCCACGACCTTGTGCCCGTACCCGAGGACCGGATCCTGCGCGCCGACTGCACGCGCTGCGCCGGCCTCTGCTGTGTCGCACCCGCGTTCGCGAAATCGTCCGACTTCGCCATCGACAAGCCCGCCGGGCGGCCCTGCCCGAACCTGGGCCGCGACTTCCGCTGCGACATCCACCCGCACCTGCGGGAACGCGGCTTCGGCGGCTGCGTGGTCTTCGACTGCTTCGGCGCGGGCCAGCAGGTCACCCAGGTCACGTTCGGCGGGCGGGACTGGCGCAGCGAGCCCGACCTGGCCGGGCCGATGTTCGCCGCCCTGCCCGTGATGCGTCAGCTGCACGAACTGCTCTGGCTGGTGACCGAGGCGAGGCGACTGCCCGCCGTGGCCGAGGCGCGGACCGGCCCGTCGGCGAAGGCCCGGCTGGCCGACCGGCTTCGGACCGCCCATGACGAGACCCGGCGCCTCACCGAGCTGGGCGCGGACGAGCTGCGCGCGCTCGACGTGGACGCCCACCGCCGCCGGGTCAACACGCTGCTGCAGAAGGCCAGCGAGCTGGCCCGGGCCGGGGTACGGCGGCGGCCGGACCATCGGGGCGCCGTCCTCATGGGCCGCCGGCTGGCCGGGGCCGACCTGCGCGGGGCCAACCTGCGCGGAGCGTTGCTGATCGGGGCCGATCTGCGCGGCGCCGACCTGCGGCTCGCCGACCTCACCGGCGCGGACCTGCGCGGCGCCGACCTGCGCGGTGCCGATCTGGCGGGCGCGCTGTTCGTCACCCCGGCACAGCTCGCCGCGGCCCGGACCGACGAGACGACCACGCTCCCGAATTCGCCGCGATCCGCGCCGCCCGCCGAGCCGCCTCGCTCGCCGGACGAGATCCGGCCGGGTTGACCGCGGACCCAGGTCCGTCGTCCCGCTCTCCTGAAGCGTCCGGCCCCGGCCGGGGGACCGGGATCGGCGAGCCGGGGCTGCTCACCGGCAGGGCGCCGTGCAGCGACACGGTCTGTCCCTCGCCACCGTCGTGATTGCGGAACTCCGGGCCGATCAACAGCCGGGACAGCATCCGCGCCTGCGGCGTCGACAATCCCAGCTTCTGCGCGTTGTCGATGCGGAACCGCGCGACGGCCTGCCGGACGACGTTCGCAAGCCGGTCGGCGTCTCGTACGGTCCGCAGGTCACCGCCCGCGAGCACCAGCGCGGGCCAGGTGCCGTCCGGCCCGGCGCAGACGAGCTGGAGCTGGCTGGCGGACCCGGCCCGCCCGGTGCCCGGAGCGCCGGGCTGCACCCGCAAGTGCCGCGGCCACTGCCAGCGCAGCTCGCCCGAGGTGACCTCCAGGTCGTCCGGCGAGTCCGACGACGCGTACGCGTACCGCAGGCGCTGATCGGTCACCAGAACCTCGGTCGGCTCCGGCAGGGCCCAGCGGGGCAGCGACGCCACCTGCTCGAACGCGTACTCGGCGACGGCGGCCCGGCCCCGCCACAGCGGACGCTCGCCGCCGCGCAGTGGGGTGAAGACGTCGGCCGGGTACGCCGTGACGGATACGTCGTCGTGCATGGCGGCCCCCTCGGCGTCGTGCCTCGATTACATCGACGCCCCGGAGCCCCCACAACCCGCGGGCCGTGACTTTTGCCGGATCACGGAACCTCGGCGCGGGAGCGCTCGGAAGGTTGAACTTTCGGACTACCCCGGCCGTACCCTGTCAGGCGCGCGAGCGGAACAGACCGTCGGGCGGAGCCGGGGACGGCACGGCCGCGCTGTCGAGCACGGGTGTGGCGCCCCCGGCGAACCGGTCCAGATCCGTCTCGACCCGGCCCGGGAACCAGTCGCCCGCGACGCGCCGGGCCAGCTCCGCGACCGGCGGTGGCGTACGCCCGGCCAGCAGCACCAGGTTGCCGAAGCGGCGGCCCCGCAGCACCGACGCGTCCGCCGCGAGGCACGCCTGCGGCAGCGCCGCCCGGACCGTGGCGACCTGGGCGCGGGCGTGGCGCAGCGGCGGGCCGTCGGCGATGTTCGCGACCAGGAAACCGGTGGGTGCCAGCACCCGGGCGATCTCGCGGATGAACTCCACCGACGCCAGGTGCGCCGGGGTACGGGCGCCGGCGAACACGTCCAGCACCACCACGTCGTACCCGCCGGGCCGCATCCCGGCCAGTTCCGCGCGGGCGTCGCCGACCCGGACCCGGATGCGGGCCGACGGTGGCCACGGCAGGTGGGCGCGCACCAGGTCCACCAGCGGGCCGTCGATCTCGATCACGCGCTGCGCGGACCCCGGGCGGGTGGCCGCGACGTACCGGGGCACGGTCAGTGCGCCGCCGCCGAGGTGCAGCACCCGCAGCGGCCGGCCCGCCGGGGCCAGCAGATCGAGGGCGGCGCCGATGCGGCGTACGTACTCGAATTCCAGGTATGTGGGGTCGGCCAGGTCGACGTGCGACTGCGGGGAGCCGTCCAGCAACAGGGTCCAGCCGGTCCGGCGGTCCGGGTCAGGTACGAGCTCGGCCGTGCCCGACCCGACGGCCGCGGCCTGCCGCTCCGACCGCCTGCGCTGTGCCACGCGATGCAGTATGCCGGGTGGGCCCGGCCGGGCTTCGCGAGCATGCGGGTCTGCGACGCGGCCGTCGGGCGTTCCGTGGTGGCGGTGCTGCCCGATGACGCACGCGGCACCGCTGCGGGTGAAATGCGAACCGGCTTTGCGCGAAACGGTCATCGGACGCGGATGCCGCGTTCCACACTTGCGGCAGCGGACCCGTCCGGGGTGGACGGGCGGGCAGGAGTGAGCGATGTCGGGCAACGCACCGGCCGAGGTCATCGGCGACTGGCCGGAACTGTCCCTGGCCACGGACCTGCCCATCGGCCCCGGACGGGGCCTGCCGCCGCTGCGGATCCGCCGGTACGAGTCGGACGAGGGGCCCGCCTACTGGCGCTGGGACTGCGCCGACTGCGGCGAGTACGGCGGCGGACGGCACCACGACGACGCCGTCACGCGGGCGATGCGCCACTGCGAGGAGCACCCGGACCACCGGTCGTCGTTGCTGCCGCCGACCCGCTGCCGCCGGGCGGAACCGGACCCGGCGGTGCACCCGATGCTGTTCGCCGTCGACGACGAGATGCCGCCCCCGCCGTTGAACACCTGACCCCTACGACGTCGCCAGGTCGTCGGCGGGCCGCGGTGCACCGAGCACGTCGGCGACGCGCCGGATGCGGGGGTCGGCGCCGATCTGCTCCAGGCCGGCGGCGAGCGGCATCCGCCAGTTCGGGTACTCCCGCGTCGTCCCGGGCAGGTTCGGCTGACGCAGTTCGCCGAGCACGTCGTACAGGGAGGCGGTGACCAGCCGGCACGGGGTCCGGGCCAGGAACGCGTGCAACGCGACGACGATCTCGTCGGGATCGCTGTCCGCGGTGATGAGGCCCTCGGCGCGCAACGCGGCGAACAACTGCGCGCGGTCCTGCGCGGCCCGGCGTTCCTCCTGCGCGACAGGCCCGGTGAGCAGGCCCAGCTCGGCGCGGACCTGGACCTGTGCGCCGCGCAGGAACCCGGCCGCGGTCGGCAGGTCGTGAGTGGACACGCTGGCCAGCGCGTTGCGTGGATACCCGGCGGGCATCCGGTAACCACCGGCCGGGTCATCGGGATTGCGGGTGAACCACAGGACGGCCGAGCCCAGCATGTTCATCCGGGCCAGGCCGGCGGTGACCTCCGGCAGCACCGTACCCAGGTCCTCGCCGATCACGACGGCACCCGCCCGGTACGCCTCCAGCGCCAGGATGCCGAGCATGGCGTCCGGGTCATACCGGACGTACGTGCCCTCGGCGGGTCCCATGCCCGGCGGCACCCACCACAACCGCCACAGACCCGCGACGTGGTCCACCCGCAGGCCCCCGGCGTGCCGGAACGTCCGGCGCAGCAGGTCCCGGTACGCCGCGTACCCGGTCTCGACGAGCCGGTCCGGGCGCCACGCGGCCAGCCCCCAGTCCTGCCCGAGCTGGTTGAACGCGTCCGGCGGGGCGCCCGCGTGCACCCCGTCCGCCAGCACGTCGTGCAGCAGCCAGGCGTCCGCGCCGCGCGGGTCGATCCCGACCGCGAGGTCGTGCACGATCCCGACCGGCATCCCGGCCGCCCGTGCCGCCTCGGTCGCGGCGTCGAGCTGCGCGTCCAGCAGCAGCTGCAACCAGACGTGGAACGCGACCCGGTCGTGCAGCTCGGCGCGGGCCGCGGCGACCGCCGGGGCGTCCGGGCGGCGCAGGCCGGCGGGCCACGCGTGCCAGTCCGGCCCGTGGTGCTCGGCCAGGGCACAGAACGTGGCGAAGTCCGCGAGGCCGGGGTCCGCGTCCACGTCGACCGGGCCGGCGAGCGGCCACAGCAGTTCCAGGGCGGACCGCTTGGCGCGCCACACCGCGCTGTAGTCGATCAGGCCGTCCGCGGGCGGGGCGGGGCGCAGCGCATCAACCCGGGCGCGCAGGGCGGCGTCCGCCTGCCGGTACTGCGGTGTGTCGGCCACCCGCAGGTACAGCGGGTTGGCGAAGCGGCGGCTCGACGGAAAGTACGGCGACTCCGGCACCGGCAGCGTCGGGGTGGGCGCGTGCAACGGGTTGAGCAGCACCAGCCCGGCGTCCGGCGCCACGTCACGGACGAAGCTCACCAGGTCGCCGAGGTCGCCCATGCCCCAGGATTCGGCCGAGTGCAGCGCGTACAGCTGGAGCATCCAGCCCCACGTCCGGGGCGGCTCGGGCAGCGCCGCCGGCACCACGACCAGGGTGACGTCCTGGCCCGCGCTGTGCATCCGGTGCCAGCCCAGCGGAAGGTCGGCGGGGATCGCGCCGGTGACGGTCCGTTGCCCGCCGTCCTCGGTGACGATCGTGGCGGGCGCCGCCAGCGGGTGTGTACGCCCGAGCCGTACCACCACCGTGCCGGGCAGCCGGCGCCGGCGCCGGGCGCGGCGCACCGCGGCCAGCTCACGCGCGACATCCTGCGGGGTACGGGCGTCGACGCCGAGCAGGCCCAGCACGCCGATCACGGTGGCCGAGGAGACGTCGCGTCGCTCGCTGTGCCAGTCCTCGTACCAGGTCGCCACGCCGTGCGCCGCGGCCAGTGCCGCCAGGTCAGCGTCCATTCCGCCCCCTCTGTGGTCGGTCCGCTCCCCCTACCCTGCCGGACCGGCGGCGGTTCCGCGCGCATCGGTTGCGGCCCTGCGCCACCATGGACCCATGTCTGCTGCAGTGACGTGGTGGTCGCGGCTGACCGCGGCGGTGACCGGCGCGGTTCTCACGCTGGTGGTCCCGGTGCACGCCTGGGCCGCGAGCAACGGGGTCGCCGACGTGGCGATCGAGGCGGCCAAGTACCGCCGGCGCCGTTCCGGCTTCGGCTTCTTCGGTTTCTCGATGTTGTGCTGCCTGCTCGTGGTCGGCGCGATCGTCCTGATCGTGGTGCTGATCATGCGCGGCCGCAAGCGTCGCCGCTGATCTGCCACCGCGATCGGTGCCCGCCTGCGCGGCGACGGTCACGTCCAGCCGAGCGTGCGCTCGACCGCCTTGCGCCACTGGGCGAAGTCGTGCTCCACGCCGGCCCGGTCGCGTTCGGGCCGCCAGCTTCCGGCCTGCTGCCAGTTGGCCCGCAACGTGTCCGTGTCCGGCCAGAAGCCGACCGCCAGCCCCGCCGCGTACGCCGCGCCGAGGCACGTCGTCTCCGCCACCACCGGACGGACCACGGGAACGCCGAGCACGTCCGCGAGAAACTGCATCAGCAATTCGTTCCCGGTCATGCCACCGTCCACTTTGAGCGTGGTCAGCGCGGTGCCGCTGTCGGCGTTCATCGCATCGACGACCTCGCGGGTCTGCCAGCCGCTGGCCTCCAGGGCGGCGCGAGCGAGGTGGCCACGGTTGACGAAACCGGTGAGCCCGACCAGCACGCCCCGGGCGTCGGAACGCCAGTGCGGGGCGAACAGGCCGGAGAACGCGGGCACGAGGTAGCAGCCGCCGTTGTCCGGTACGGTGCGGGCCAGTTCCTCCACCTCGGGCGCGGACCGGATGAGGCCGAGGTTGTCGCGCAGCCACTGGATCAGTGAGCCGGTGACGGCGATCGCGCCTTCCAGCGCGTACACCGCGGGCTGCTCGCCGATGCGGTAGCCGACCGTCGTGAGCAGACCGTGCCCGGACCACACCGGGTCGGTGCCGGTGTTGAGCAGCAGGAAGCTGCCCGTGCCGTACGTGCATTTCGCCTCGCCGGGGGCGAAGCAGGTCTGGCCGAACAGGGCGGCCTGCTGGTCGCCGAGCGCGGCGGCGAGCGGCACCCCGGCCAGCGGGCCGGTGGTGATCGGGCCGTACACCTCGCTGGAGGAACGGATCTCGGGCAGCATCGCCGCGGGGATGCCGGTCGCGGCCAGGATCTGCGGGTCCCAGTCCAGGGTGTGCAGGTTCATCAGCAGGGTACGGCCGGCGTTGGTGACGTCGGTCAGGTGGCGGCCGGTCAGTTTCCAGATCAGCCAGCTGTCCATCGTGCCGAACAGGACCTCGCCGGACTCCGCGCGCGCCCGCAGGCCGGGAACGTTCTCCAGCAGCCAGGCGAGCTTCGAACCGGAGAAGTACGGCGCCAGCGGCAGCCCCGTACGCTGCCGGAACTCGTCCTCCCCGAGCGCGTCGGCGAAGCGGCGTAGTTGCTCGTCCGTACGGGTGTCCTGCCAGACGATCGCGTGGTGCACGGGCTTGCCGCTGTCGCGGTCCCACACCAGCGTGGTCTCCCGCTGGTTGGTGATGCCGACCGCGGCGAGCTGGTCGGCGGTGATCGACTCGACGGCGAGGGCCTCGCGGACGACGAACTCGACGCACTCCCAGATCTCGTCGGCGTCGTGCTCGACCCAGCCGGGCTGGGGGAAGATCTGCCGGTGCTCGCGCTGGGCGACGGAGACGACCGTGCCGTCGGCGTCGAAGACGATGCAGCGCGAGGACGTGGTGCCCTGATCGATGGCGGCGACGTATTCCTTGGTCACGCGTAAACCGTATGGGAAAGACCGGCGGCGCGGGGCCGCCGGTCGTTCGCGTTTTCGTCAGGCCCTGCTCCATTTCTGGTTGGCCGTGCCGGCGCAGTCCCACAGTTGGAGCTGGGCGCCGTTGGCGGTGTTGAGATCCTTGATGTCCACACACCGGTTCGCGGAGACGTTCACCAGGTCGCCCGCGGCCGACAGCGTGAAGCGTTGCACCGGGTTGCCGTTGCAGGTGACGAGCTGGATGGGGGTGCCGTTGGCGGTGCCGGCGCCGGCCGGGTCCATGCATTTACCCATGGCGCGCAGGGTGCCGTCGCTGCTGAACGTCCACTGTTGGGCGGCGGTGCCGTTGCAGTCCCACATCTGCAGCCGGGCGCCGTCGGCCGGGTTGGCGCCGGGGATGTCGATGCACCGGTGGTTCACCGCGGACTCCAGGGCGTTGCCGCCGGTGTCGTTCCACGCCGACACCCGGACATAGTCGACGAGCATGGTCTGCGGGAACGCCGTACCGGCGTCGGGGTTGCCCGGCCAGCTGCCGCCGACCGCCACGTTCATGATCATGAAGAACGGGTGGTCGAAGACCCAGGTGTTGCCGTTGATGTTGGCCGGGGTGACCCGGAAGTACTCCTGGCCGTCGAGGAACCACACGACGAGGTTCGGCGACCATTCGATCGCGTACGTGTGGAAGGCGTCGCCCAGCGGCGCGCCGATCGTGCGGTTGCCGCCGATGCCGCTCGCACCGGAGTAACCGGGGCCGTGCACCGTGCCGTACACGGTGTTGGGGGTGCTGCCGACGTTCTCCATGATGTCGATCTCGCCCGAGTTGGGCCAGCCGACGCTGCCGAGGTTGTCGCCGAGCATCCAGAACGCGGGCCAGATGCCCTGTCCCTTGGGGATCTTGATGCTGGCCTCGAACCGGCCGTACTTCTGGGTGAACTTGCCCGAGGTCAGGATCCGGCCGGACGTGTACGTGCAGGTGCCGTACCAGCACTGGTAGCCGGACGGGTTTTCCTTGCGGGCGGTGATGGCGAGATGGCCCTGGCCGTCGCGGGAGACGTTACGGGTGGAGTTGGTGTAGAACTCCAGTTCGTTGTTGCCCCAGCCGCTGCCGCCGGTGTCGAAGTTCCATCGGCTGGAGTCGATCGCGGAGCCGGCCGCGCCGTCGAACTCGTCCTGCCAGGTGATGGCGCCGACGGCAGCGTCGGCCCGGTCGTTGCGGGAGACGGCGCTCAGGGCGCCGGCGAGGGTGGTCGCGACCACGGCGGCCGCGAGCAGGAACCTGGTTGTCCGCATGGGGGGATTCCTCCGGGGAAAGAGGGGACATGCGTTAACAACCCTTTTATAAGTTGTGTTAACAAGTCAACCCGTTGCCGGTTCCGGAACCGGCAACGGGTTGCGAGATCGGGTGGTGTGGGTGCGTCAGCCAACCAGCTCGAAGAGGTTCGGCAGGGCCGTGGGCTCCCACCCGGGCAGCGCGGTGTGCGCCTCCTTCACCCGGTAAACCTTGTCCTTGAACGAGACGAGGTCGCCGGCCTTGTAGGCCGTGTGCACCTTCCACTTCGGCGCATTGACCTTGGTCGGGGTCGGGGTCGGGGTCGCGGATTGCTTGACCGGCTCCAGCGTGGTGGCCGTGGGCTCGGGCGCGGGCGGCGTCCGGGTCGGCTCGGTGGCGAGGGGCGCGGTCTCGGTGGGCGTCGGGTCAGCGGTCGGGGTCTCGGTCACCGACGGCGACGGGGCCGGCGGCTCCGAGGTGGGCGGCGTGGGGTCGGTCGGGGGCGCCGTGGGGTCCGTCGGGGTCGCTGTGGGATCCGTCGGGGTCGCCGTGGGGTACCCGATGGTGCCCTCGGCCGGGCGGGCCTCCCAGGTGCGCCGGCACTCACGGTCGCGGAAGTGACGGTCGGTGCTCCAGCGCCAGGTGTAGCCGCGGCCGTCGCGCCGCTCGCAGACCGTGATCCGGCCGTCGCGGTTCTCGTGGGCCGAGGCGGTGTCGTTGCGGCTGGGCAGGTAAAGGGCGGTCGCCAGGCCCGCGCCGACGACGGCGAGCGCGAGCAGGACGCGGGGGCGACGCAGGAACGTACGACCGGCGGGGGCGGCGCGGTGCATGGGGATGAAACCTCCGTGGGCGGCGGACGTTTGTTCGGCAGGGAAACTTTTGAAGATCAGTGCTCCGTGCGCAAGTGCGGGAGCACGAGACTTAAGGAACGCTTAAACCTTTGGCCAGGAGAGCGTTTTCAGCGTGATCGTTTCGTGATGGGTGCGCTCCCGGTCCCGGCCACCGTGTGGGATCGTCGGCCCCATGACCTACTCCGGGGCGGGCGCGGGCGGGCTGCAGGCGCCGCTGTGGCGGGCCATAGCGGTCTACCGGATCGCCGCGCTCGTGTACGTGGCCATCCTCGTCGTACGCAACGTCTCCGAGTACGACTGGCCCGTACTGGCCTGGCCGGTGCTCGCGGTGACCGCCGGCTGGACCGTCTTCACCACGTACGCGTACGCCGACCCGGCCCGCCGCCGGGCCCCGCTGCTCGTCGCCGACCTGCTGGTCACCATGGCCGTGATGGCCTCCAGCGCCTGGATCGTCGGCTCCGGCCCGCTGAACACCGGCACACCCACCCTCGCGGTGGCCTGGCACGTCGCACCCGTCATCTGCTGGGCCGTGGCCTGGGGCCGGCGCGGCGGCGTGATCGCGGCGCTCGCCATGGGCGCCACCGACCTGCTCGTACGCGCCAAGTTCGACCAGGCCGCGTTCACCGGAACGGTGCTGCTGCTGCTCGCCGCGTTCGCGGTCGGCAGTCTGGTCCGGCTCGCCGAGGTGTCCCAGGTACGCCTGCAACGGGCCATCGAGCTCGAAGCCGCCACCCGCGAACGGGAACGGCTGGCCCGCGACATCCACGACTCCGTGCTGCAGGTGCTGGCGCTGGTGAAACGCCGCGGCGCCGAGCTGGACGGTGAGGCAGGCGAGCTGGCCCGGCTGGCCGGGGAGCAGGAAGCCGCGCTGCGGGCCCTGGTCACCACTCCCACCGCGGCGACCGTCGACGACCACGCCGACATCGACCTGATGACGCTGCTCGGGCCGTACGCGTCGACGACCGTCTCGATCGCCGCCCCCGCCGACGCGGTCCGCCTGCCCGGGCACGCCGCCCGTGAGCTCGCCGCGGCCGTCGCCGCGGCCCTGGACAACGTGACCCGGCACTGCCCGGCCGGCACGAAGGTGTGGATCCTGGTCGAGGACGAGCCCGGCGAGGTGCTCGTCAGCGTCCGTGACGAAGGACCCGGCATCGCCCCGGACCGCCTCGCCGAGGCCGCGGCACAGGGGCGCCTCGGCGTGGCCCAGTCCATCCGGGGCCGGGTCGCCGAGCTCGGCGGCACCGTCACGATCACCGCGGCGCCCGGCCAGGGCACCGAGGTCGAGCTCGCGGTCCCGCACCAGCCGATATCGTGACCCGGTGGAGCAGGAGAGCACCCCGGTCCGGGTCATGGTGGTCGACGACCACCCCATGTGGCGCGAAGGCGTCGGCCGCGACCTCGCCGCGGCCGGATACGCCATCGTCGCCACGTCCGGGGAGGGCCGCCAGGCGGTACGCATCGCCGCCGCCGCCCGCCCCGACGTCGTGGTCCTGGATCTCCAGCTCCCCGACATCTCCGGGGTCGAGGTCATCCGTGGCCTGCTGGAGGCCGTGCCCGGAGTGCGGGTGCTCATGCTGTCGGCCAGCGGGGAACAGCACGACGTGCTGGCGGCGGTCAAGGCCGGGGCCACCGGCTACCTGCTGAAGTCGGCCGGGCCCGCGGAGTTCCTGGACGCGGTCGCGCGGACCGCCGCCGGTGACGCGGTGTTCACCCCGGGGCTGGCCGGGCTCGTGCTCGGTGAGTTCCGCCGGATGGCCGTGGAGCCCGCCCCCGCCGACGGGCCCGCACCCAAGCTCACCGAACGCGAGACCGAGGTGCTGCGGCTGGTGGCCAAAGGGCTGTCGTACCGGCAGATCGCCGAGCGCCTCGTGCTGTCGCACCGCACGGTGCAGAACCACGTCCAGAACACCCTCGGCAAACTCCAGCTCCACAACCGGGTGGAACTCACCCGGTACGCGATCGAGCAGGGCCTGGACTAGGGCTACCCGTACTCGGGAGCGCGGGTCTCGTGCATCGCCAGCTCCTCGGCCGAGGCGCCGCCGCCCGCCGACCCGGCGTCGTACGCGACGCTGTCCGGCTCGTCGTCGAGGCCGGAGCCCTCGTCCGGCTCGACCAGGCGACCGACCGGCCGCGGCGAGTCGCCGTCGAGCTGGCCGTCGTCGTAGAGCGAGATCGCCGAGTTCGGGTCGGAGGTCGGGCCGGGACCCCACACGTCCGCCACGAACGCGGAGTCCGCGGTGTCCACGTCGTCGATCGTGTCGTCGTACCCGTCCCGTTCGCGCGGATCGGGGTCCTCCAGCCGCAGGTCCGGTTCCTCCTGGCGCAGCCGGTACGCGAGCGGCTCCCCCCGACGGGCCTCCTCGGCCGTGTCGCCGTACCGATTCGAGCCGCCCGGACCGACCCCCGCGAGTGCGGCGGGGTTCGGGCCGTCCGCCCACCGGCCGCTGCGCACCTCGTCGTTGGCGCTCGAATCGTCGTCGGCGGTGTCCGGTAACCCGGATGACTCCGGGTCCATCACCTCGGTCGGGTAGTCGTTGTCGCGCATACCCGGGGATTACCCGCGACCGTGGTTCGCCATACCTGCCGGAAGGCCCGATCGGGAGGAGCCGGACGACTCTTCCCCGTTCAGGATCGCCCACACCACCTTGCCGTCGCTCAGCGGCAGACTGCCCCAGTCCCGGGTGACCGCGTCGATGAGCAGCAGCCCGCGGCCCCCGTACGCGGTGGGGGGAACCGGGCCCTCGAAATGGGGCTGCGCCGCCGAGCGGTCCCGGACCGCGACCGCGATCGTGTCCGCGTACCGGGACAGCATGACCGTCATCGACGTACGGGCGTGCGCCACCGCATTGTTGGCCAGCTCCGTGACCACGATGCTGCCCGAACCGGCCAGCTCCGGCAGATCCCAGCGGGCGCACGCCTCGGTGACCAGCTCGCGGGCCCGCCGAGCCGCCCCGACCACCGGCTCCAGGACCAACTCCAGGCGCGCCCCGGGCGTGGGCGCGGACAGCGTCGCGAGCGCCGCCGGGACGCTGGGACACACCGGCAGGCCGGGGCGCTGCCAGGGTGTCGCGTCCGGCGCGGTGAGCAGGAGCTGCGCGGCGGGCCAGACGGTCGTCTCCCGGGCCACCCGGCGGAACACGTCCGCGGCGGCGCCGTCCGCGGGCATCAGCCCGGACACGTCCACGACGAGCGCCTCGGGTGCGTCGGCGAGCGTGTCGAGCAGAGCCTGCCGGACGTCCGCCGTGGTGTCGGCGGCCAGCACCCCCGTGATCCGGAGCACCGGATGGGCCCGCCCGCGGTCCACCACGTGTCCAACCTCGCTCGTCATGATCGCTCCATTGTGCCGACGGCTCCCGACGCCGGACTCGCCCCGGCCGCGGGGCTGCCCGGCGCGTGCCCTCCTCGCGGCTTGGGCTCGGTTTACCCCGTCGTCCGGCGGTCATGCGTGATCCGCCGCTCTGACCGGCTCCTGACGCAAAGTCTGCATCGCGGGGCGACCGCGGTTCGCGCGCGGGCGCTCCTGCCACCCGCACGGGCGGAACCGGGTCCGGGTCCGCGGTGCCGGCGCAGGCGACCGGGCGGCAGCGTTCCGCGTCCGGTCAGAGACCGGCCGCGCGCAACCCGGCACTCTGCGGGGTACGCCCGCCCGGGTGGGCGCCGCCCGGCGCGGTGGCGTGGTGGTGCTGCGGCTCCGCGTACTGGGACAGGCCCAGCACCGCTGCCAACGTGACCACGAAGCCGGTCGCCGCCATCCACTCACGGCCCGGCTGGATCTGGTCGCCCAGAAACAGCAGCCCGACGACCGCCGCGGGCACCGCACCCGCCGCGTCCATCGCGGCCACCGCCGCCGTCGTCGAGCCGCGCTGCATCGCCAGCCCCAGCAGCAACTGCCCCACCAGCGAGTGCCCCACCAGCAGGTACAGCAGCGCGTTGCCGAGGAAGCCGCCGAGCGTGTGCTCCGCCGCCAGCGGCCGGGCCGCGATCGCCGCCGCGGAGAAGCCGATTCCGGCCAGCGAACCCAGCACCACGGAGCCGAGCGCGCCGTGCAGCCGCGCCGCGAAGATGCCCGCCACCCCGAGCCCCACCAGCGTGACCGCCAGTGCGAGCACACCGCCCGCACCCAGCGGACGGGAGTGTGCCGGATGTGCCGCCAGCACGAGGCCCGTGATCCCCAGGAGCAGCAGGGCCAGCAGCGCGATCTCGGCGGGCGGCAGCACCCACTTCAGCACCAGGACCCCGAGCAGGGCGGTCACGCCCAGACCGGCCGCGACGCTCGCCTGCACCAGGAACAGCGGCAGATCACGCCGGGCCACGAAGGCCAGCAGGAAGCCCAGCACCTGACAGGCCAGACCCAGCACGTACGTACGCTGGCTCGCCAGGCGCACCAGCAGGCCCGGATCGAACGTGTGGTGCGCCGTCGTGCGTGCCGCAGCGACCGACTGCAACAGGTTGGCCACGCCGTATGCCACGATCATCGCCGCGAGACAGACCCAGCCTGTGGACACCACAGCGAGGATAGACCAGCCCCGGTCCTGCTCAGGCCGGATCGGGCGCCAGCCGGGCCAGCACCTCGTCGTGCAGTGGCCCGTTCGTGGCGATCGCGCTGCCCGAGCCCGGCCCCGGCCGGCCCTGCAGATCCGTGAACGTGCCCCCGGCCTCCCGCACGATCGGGATCAGGGCCGCCACGTCCCACAGCGACAGCTCCGGCTCCACCATCACGTCCAGCGCGCCCTCGGCCAGCAGCATGTAGCCGTAGAAGTCGCCGTACGCCCGGCTGCGCCACGACTGCCGCAGCAGGTCCAGCATCGGCGCCAGGCGTCCGGTCTCCTCCCAGCCGTCCAGGCTGGCGTAGCAGCAGGACGCGTCCGCGAGCCGGTTCACGGCCGACACCCGGATCCGGGTGGCACCGGCCTGGTGTCGGCCCGCGTACGCGCCGTGGCCGGTCGCGCCCCACCAGCGGCGGCCCAGAGCGGGCGCCGACACCAGACCCGCGACCGGGGTGTCGTCCTCCATCAGCGCGATCAGGGTGCCCCAGATCGGCACGCCACGGATGAAGTTCTTCGTACCGTCGATCGGGTCGATCACCCAATGACGGGTGCCGGCACCCGCGGTGGGCATGGACATGCCGTACTCCTCGCCGAGCACGCCGTCGCGCGGGCGGGCCCGTGCCAGGGTCGCGCGGATCGCCTTCTCCACCGCGGTGTCCGCATCGGAGACCGGGGTCAGGTCCGGCTTCGACTCGACGTGCAGGTCGAGCGCGCGGAACCGGGCCATCGAGATCGAATCGGCGGTGTCGGCGAGCAGGTGGGCGAGGGAGAGATCGTCGGAGTACCCGGCCATGCCGGAAACCTAGCCGATGACCGCGGCCCCGCCGGGACGGCCCGCTTCCGCGCGTCGCCCGTCCCCGCCGCGCCGAACGGCTGACCCCGCCTCGCGGTCCGCCCCGCGCAACCGCCCGGGCGGTCAGGCTTCTGGGCGCTCCTCGTGTGGGTCCTCGCCGGCACGGGAGGCGAGCAGGCGGCGGTAGCTGGCCAGCCGGCGCTGGTCGGCGTGCCCGTCGGCCACCCACTGGTCCAGCGCACAGTCCACGTCGGTGGTGGTGTGCCCGCAGTTCGGTGGACAGTCCACCGTGCCGTCGACCAGGTCGGGGAAGCCGTGCAGCAGGCTTTCGGCGCTCACGTGCGCCAAGCCGAAACTGCGGATTCCCGGGGTGTCGATGATCCAGCCCGGGTCCGCGCCGTCCCCGGCGGTCGGCGGCAGCCGCAAAGCGACCGCACTCGTGGAGGTGTGCCGCCCCTTGCCGACCGCGCTGACCACCCCCACCGCGCGCAACGCGTCCGGGACGAGGCGATTGACCAGGGTGGACTTGCCGACGCCGGAATGGCCGACCAGCACGGAGATCCGCCCGGCGAGCCGCTCCCGCAGCGGGCCGAGGTCGCTGTCCGGCCGGACCAGCACGTACGGCAGGTCCAGCTCGGCGTAGTAGTTCAGCACCGCCTCGGGACCCGCGAGATCGGCCTTGGTGAGGCAGAGCAGCGGCTCGACGTCCGCGTCGTACGCCGCGACCAGGCACCGGTCCACGAACCCGGTCCGCGGCGGCGGGTCCGCCAGCGCGCTGACGATCACGAGCTGGTCGGCGTTGGCCACGACGACCCGTTCGAGCCGCCCCTCGGGAGTGGTGTCGTCGTCGTCCGCGGTGCGGCGCAGCACCGAGGTGCGCTGCGCGATCCGTACGATCCGGGCGAGGGCCCCGGGTGCACCGGACGTGTCGCCGACCAGGGCCACCCGGTCGCCCACGACCACCGACTTGCGGCCCAGTTCGCGGGCGCGCATCGCGGTGATGATGTCGTCCTCGGTGGCGGCGTCGGGGCGCACGCAGCCGTACCGGCCGCGGTCCACGCTGATGACCAGGCCGTCGATCGCGTCCGAATGCTGCGGCCGGGTCCGGGTACGCGGTCGGGAGGACCGGCCCGGTCGGATCCGGACGTCGTCCTCGTCGTACTCCCGCTTGCGCCCCGGCAGGTTCAGCTCCTCGCCACGAGTCCCGCCCAGAGTTCGGGGAACTCGGGCAGCGTCTTCGACGTACACGCTACGTCGCTGAGGTGAACGCCCTCGACCGCCAGGCCGACAACCGCCGCGGCGTGCGCCATCCGATGGTCCGCGTACGTCTCGAAGACGGCCGCGCGCAGTGGCCCGGGCGTGATCTCCAGCCCGTCGGGGTACTCGACGATCCCGGCGCCGACCTTGGCGAGCTCCCGGGCGAGCGCCGCGATCCGGTCGGTCTCGTGACCGCGGATGTGTGCGACGCCGCGCAGCTCGGAGCGCCCGTCCGCGAGCGCCGCCAGCGCGGCGATCACCGGTGTCAGCTCGCTCACCTCGGACAGGTCGGCCGTGATGCCGCGCAGCGTGCCCGTGCCGCGCACGGTGAGCCCGTCGGCATCGTGCCCGACCTCCGCACCCAGCGCGGTCAGCAGTTCGGTGAGCCGGCCGACCGGCTGCCAGCTCTCCCGCGGCCAGCCGGCCAGGGTGACCGCGCCCCCGGTCACCATGGCGGCCGCGAAGAACGGCGCCGCGCCGGACAGGTCGGGCTCGATGACCCAGTCCCGGCCGTGCAGCGGGCCCGGCTCGACCACCCAGACGTCCGGCACGGTGTCGTCCACGGCCGCGCCGGCGGCCCGCAGCATGTGGGTGGTCATCCGCAGGTGGGGCGCGGAGGGCACCGGCGGGCCCGCGTGGCGCAGCACCAGCCCCTTGCCGAAACGGGGTGCGGACAGCAGCAGGCCGGAGACGAACTGGCTGGAGGCGGAGGCGTCGATGACCGCCTCGCCGCCGTCGACCAGTCCACGGCCGCGGATGGCCAGCGGCAGCCCGCCGGTGGGCGACGCGTCGAGGTCGACGCCCAGCGCGCGCAGCGCCGCCACGATGGGGCGCAGCGGGCGGTTGCGCGCGTGCGGGTCGCCGTCGAACGTGACCGTGCCGTCGGCCAGCGCGGCGACCGGGGGAGCGAACCGCATCACCGTGCCGGCCAGCCCCACGTCGATCCGGGCCGGTCCGCGCAGCGGGCCCGGCTCGACCACCCAGGACTCGTCGGCCCCGGTGTCCACGGTGGTGCCGAGTGCGCGCAGCGCCGCCGCCATCAGCGTGGTGTCGCGGGCACGCAGCGGCCGCTCGATCCGCGACGGCCCGGCCGCCAGGGCGCTGAGCACCAGGGCGCGGGCGGTCATCGACTTGGAACCGGGCAGCTGCACGGTCGCGTGCACCGCGCCGGCGGCGGTCGGGGCGACCCACGGGCGCGGTGTGCCCCCGGGGCCTGCGGATGGCGGGTGGGTGGCGGCCGACGGGCCGGGGTCATCAGTCACGGCCCCATTCTGCCGGGGGCGCCCGACAATCTCCCGGCGCGTTCCCGCCCCCCGGGACGGCGCACGGCGGCGTACTGTCTGCCGCATGTGCGGCAGGTACGCGACGACACGCAGCGAAGCGGATCTCACCGTGCTGTTCGACGCCGCGAGCGTGGCCGAGGAGCTCGGCCCGAGTTGGAACGTCGCGCCCACCGACCCCGTGCCCGTGGTGCGGATGTCGCGGCGCCACGGCGGCCGGGTGCTCGACACCGCCCGGTGGGGCCTCGTGCCCCCGTGGGCGCAGGATCTGCGCGGCGGCGCCCGCATGATCAACGCGCGTGCGGAGACGGTGGCGTCCTCGCCCGCGTTCGCCCCGTCCTTCGCCCGGCGGCGCTGCCTGGTCCCCGCCGACGGCTGGTACGAGTGGGTCCGCTCCGGCCGCCAGCGGCAGGCGTACTACATGACCCCCGCCGACGGCGCCCCGCTCGCGTTCGCCGGGCTGTGGTCGGCGTGGGGTCCCGACTCGGTCCTGACCTGCAGCGTGCTGACCACCACGGCGCTCGGTGACCTGGCGCGGGTGCACGACCGGATGCCGCTGATCCTGCCGCCCGACCGCTGGGCCGACTGGCTCGCGGGCGGGGACGGGGCCGCGCTGTTGCCGCCGGATCCGGCGTTGCCGGCCGGGATCGAGGTCCGTGCGGTCCGGCCGGATGTCGGAAACGTCCGCAACAACGGGCCCGAACTGATCACCCCGCCGTCCACCCCGGCCGAGGCGACTCTGTTCTGACCGCGCCGGCGCGTCCGGGCGAACATGAAGCCTGCTCAGGTGCCTACCCGAACGTTCTCGACGGCCTGCCCGATCGGGCCGACGTGGGGTGACAGGGCCCGTCGAATTGTGAAGATCACCCAGATTTGACGCCGGTTGCGTCGGCCAACTTAGTAGCACGGCGCACAAGCCTCTTGTTCTGATCTTCATTCCTGCGATACAAACCACCGCCGGTGTGGTTGCCGGCTCGCAGGGTGCGGGCGGCGCGACCACGGTCACCGGTCCCACGGGGGAGGTGGGCAGATGACTCGGGCACGAATGCCGCGTCCGCATGAGGTCGCCATCGCACGGCGCGACCAGAGACTGCTTCGGGCAATCGACCAACGACGGTCGGACGAGGCCTGGCGTGTTCGCGGCGCGTGCCGCAGCGTCGACCCGGAGACGTTTTTCCCGGCTCCGAACGAGCCGTCGGACCGCGCGGTCACGCTCTGCGGCGCTTGCGACGTGCAGGGGCCGTGCCTGGCCCGGGCGCTGCAGGTGGGGGACTGCCACGGCGTCTGGGGCGGTACGACGCCGCGCGAGCGCCGCGCCATGCTGATCGCCTGGCGTGAGCGGGTCGGTCCCGACGGGGAGGCCGTCGACGACGGACCCGACGCCGAGGACCGCCGCCTTCTCAGTCTCGTACCGGTCAGCCGCTGATCCCGCCTGTGCAGTCCAGCGGGTCGGTCGGCGCGCTGGCTGGCGGCCGGAGGGGCCGCGCGACAATGAGGTCGTGACCAGCGACATCACCGCAAGCGACTACACCGTCGATACCCCGCGTGGGCCGGCCGGGATCCGGGTGACCGATCCCGCGGGCCCGCCGCGCGCCCTGCTCGTGCTGGGCCACGGCGCGGGCGGCGGGGTGGAGGCGCCGGACCTGACGCGCGTGCACGACGCCGCGGTCGGGGCCGGGGTCCGGGTCGCACTGGTGACCCAGCCGTACCGGATGGCGGGCCGGCGCGCGCCCGCGCCCGCCGGGCATCTCGACGAGGCGTGGATCGCGGCGGTCGGGCCGCTTGCCGCGCCCGGGGTGCCGTTGATCTGTGGCGGCCGGTCCAGCGGTGCGCGGGTCGCCTGCCGTACGGCGGCCGAGCTCGGCGCGGTGGGCGTACTGGCGCTGGCCTTCCCGTTGCACCCACCGGGGCGGCCGGAGCGCAGCCGGGCCGAGGAGCTGCCCGCCGACATCCCCACGCTGGTCGTGAACGGCGACCGCGACCCGTTCGGGGTGCCCGAGCCAGGTGGTGCGGTGCAGGTGGTCGTGCGCCCGGGGGCCACCCACGACCTGCGCAAGGACCTGGCCGGTACGGCCGATGCCGTGCTCGCCTGGTTGCGCCGCCACCACTGGGCCGACTGAGCCCGAACCCCGACAAATCTCCAGGGTTTCCGCGTACTTTTGTCCCATCCTGTACGGATCAGCGTCATGATCGGGCACGTCGGGCCGTCGCGCGACGGGAATGCTTGCAAGATGCAGGCCGTTGCATTTCCCGGATGGTCGTACGTCGGAAGGGGTCCAGCGGTGCGTGCCGAATCCGGATGCGTCGAGCGCGACGGGGCGAAGCAGCGGCAGGTGCGGGGGCTGTTGACCGCCCCGGACTGGCCCGCGGTTCAGCCGCCGCTGCAGACATCGTCATCGGTGAGTGTCAGCACACCCGCGGTTTTGGGAACGGCAGAGCGGGCACTACCCGTATCCTCGGCGGGGCGGCCGAGGGGAGACGTACGGGTGACGCCAGCAGAGCGGACGGAACGGACGGAGCAGCGCCGCGCGCGATTCGAGCGCGACGCGCTGCCCTTCGTCGATCAGTTGTATGCGGCGGCGCTGCGGATGACCCGCAATCCGGCCGACGCCGAGGACCTGGTGCAGGAGACCTACCTCAAGGCGTTCTCCGCCTTCCACCAGTTCGAGGAAGGCACGAACCTCAAGGCGTGGCTGTACCGCATCCTCACCAACACCTACATCAACTCGTACCGGCGCAAGCAGCGGCAGCCCGTGCAGGCGCCGACGGACGAGATCACCGACTGGCAGCTGGCCGCGAGTGAGTCGCACACCTCCGCGGGCCTGCGTTCCGCCGAGACCGAGGCGCTGGACAGGCTGCCGGACAGCGACATCAAGGACGCTCTGCAGGCGCTGCCGGAGGACTTCCGTCTCGCTGTCTACCTGGCCGATGTCGAGGGCTTCTCGTACAAGGAGATCGCCGACATCATGGGCACGCCGATCGGGACCGTGATGTCCCGCCTGCATCGCGGCCGTCGCAACCTGCGCAAGCTGCTGGAGCGGTACGCCGCGGACCGGGGCATCACGCGCGGCACCGATGCGCCGGCCCGGCAGGAGGCGTGAGCGACGTGAACAGCGAGGAACACAAGCCCGACTGCGGTGCCGTCATCAGCGAGGTCTACCTCTACCTCGACCTGGAGTGCAGCGAGGAACGCCGGATCCTGATCAAGAAGCACCTCGACGACTGCACCCACTGCCTGCACGAGTACGGCATCGAGCACGAGGTGAAGGCGCTGGTCGCCCGGTGCTGCGGCGACGAGGTGGCGCCGCGGGAGCTGCGGGAGCGGCTCCGGGTGAAGCTCAACGAACTGGTCGTCGAGGTGGAGACCCGCGAGTACCTGCCCTGACGTACGACCCCCGGTGCGAACGCGGGAGGGCCGGCAGCGGTGCGCTGCCGGCCCTCCCGTCGTATGTGCTGGCTCAGGAGTTGGGCCGCTTGCCGTGGTTGGCGGAGCTCTTCTTCCGGGCCTTCTTCTTGCGGGCCTTCTTGGCCATCTCGGCCTCCTATCCGTGGCAGGTCGTCGCGCCCGATCGTAGTCGTCAGGCGCGGCGGCCCCGGATTCCCCCATCAAGTGCCCATGATTGGATAACCTCCACCCGAAAGCGCCGACTAGGAGGAATCACCATGGCCGACGAGATCCGAGCCGAGATGGTGGCCAATGTCTGGAAGGTCGTGGCCGCCGCCGGCGATGAGGTCGCCGAGGGTGACACCCTGGTGATTCTCGAATCGATGAAGATGGAGATCCCGGTGCTCGCCGAGTCCGACGGCACCGTGGCTCAGATGGCGGTCAACGAGGGCGACGTCGTTCAGGAAGGTGACCTCATCGCCGTGATCGAGTGACCCGCCCGGTCAGCCAGCCCCACAGCCGGCCACCCAGCAGCGGGTGGGGCAGCAGCCGCCGTCCCGGACGGCGGCTGCGCTGGCGCGGGATCGTGGCCGTCGTGCTGCCCTCCTCGTCGGCCCGGATGACCGCCGCGGCCAGTTCGCGGGCCTGCGGGGCGAGCCCCGGGGTCGCCAGCGCGAGCTGAGCCACCGACCAGGCGATGTCTGCCGATTGGGCCGAGGCGGTCGTCACCACGTCGGCCAGCGCCCGGGCCACCACATCGGCCACGTCCGCCCGCGCGGCCGGCTCCACCCATGCGTACGTGACGAGCGCGAACAGCGCGGCCTCGGTGATTGCGTCCGTGCCGCCCGCGGCCAACTCGACGAGCAGCCGGCGGCGCCGGGAGCCGGACCACGGCTCGTCCGCACCGTGATGCAGCAAGCCCAGGCAGGCCCACACGTACACGCAGCGCGTCCACCGCGCGGGATCGTGCGCGGCCAGGGCCCGGCCGACCTCGGTGTCCGGTGTGGCCGGCGGATGCGCGAGCAGGCCGAGCAATTCCTGCGGCTCGACCAGCAGCAGCCCGACCGCGGCGTCGTACGCGGCGGGCGGGTGCGGCCACACCGGGTGCGCCACGCGCTGCAGCCGCTGCACCGCCGCGGCCGAGGGCCGGGCGACGGCGGCGCGGGCGACCGTGGGGTACGCGACCGACGGGCGGGGGGCCGGAGGGCGCGACGCCACGGGGAACCGGCGCCGCGGATCGGGCGATGCGTCCGGCGCGGACGGCACCCGGCCCAGCCACGGCACGTCCTGGCAGCACTCGGCGAGGTCGGTGTGCTCGTGGGTGTCGTCCGGGTGGTAGCGCTGGAAGTCGGCCAGCCGGACGAGGTGCTCCACGTCGCCGTCGGAGCGGAACCGCAGCCGGTGCCCGGTGTGCACCGCGCAGTCGAAATCGGGATCGCGGGCCAGTGCCCGGTCGATCCACTCCAGCGCCTCGTCCAGGAGGCCCTGGGCGGCGAGGGTGCCGGCGATGTCGGCGTACACGGACAGGTCGTCGGGGTCGTGCGTGACCGCGCGCCGCAGCGCGTCGAGCGCCTCGGGCAGCCGGCCGGCGCTGCGGTACGCGTACCCGAGCCAGATCTCGCCCAGCTTGGAGGGCCGGACCCGGACCCCGCGGGTGGCCCAGTCCACGGCGATCGCCGCGTCGCCGACGCGGCGCGCGAGCGCCGACCCGGCGCCGAGCAGCAGGTGATGAGCGGGATGCGCGGCCACCGCGTGCCGGACCACGGTCAGATACGGCTGCAGGGCCTCGCGGCCCGCCTCGGGGGCCGGGTCACCGATCGCGGTGCACAGCCGCATGACCATGCGGGCCAGCATGTCCGGATCCATCCGGGCGCCGAGGGAGGGCTCGCTCACCCAGGGCACGCCCGCCCAGTCCATGCCGGGCGTGTGCCCGCTGGCCGCGGCGAGCAGGGGCAGGCCGTCCTCGGGGCGCCCGGCGGCGGCGAGCAGGTGGGCGCGGGCCACGACGGTGCCGACGAACGCGTGCTGGCCCACCGGGAACAACTCCAGGCCGCCATCCGCCCGGGCCGCCAGGCGGCTGAGCAGCTCGTGGGTTTCCGGCAGGGTGGGTGCGTGCGCGATGGCTCCGGCCAGATGGTCGGCGGCGTGGTGCATCTCGCCCCGGTCGAGGGCCGCGCGGGCCTGCTCCAGGTCGTGGTCGGCGGAGAGTCGGGGGTCTTCCATGGGGCTGCGCCAACCTTTCGACGTCGCGCGGGATGCGCCACGACGCGAGCCTAGGCGACGGCGATCGATATGTCAGGCCGGGTCCTGCGCATTGTTGCGTGAAACATTGTGTTTCCTCGCTCTTTCGTGCAAGACTGCGCACGAAACGCGCGGGTACCGTGCATAGAGGAGGGGTTTTCCAGTGACGCAGCGAGGCCAGGGCATGGCGGCCGACATCGCGGAGCAGCCGGCGGGCATGGCGCGCCTGCTCGACCGCGAGCACACCGCCGCGATCGCGGCCGTGGCGGCCCACGTGGCGCAACGCCGCCCCCGCCACGTCATCTTCGTGGGCCGCGGCACGTCCGACCACGCCGCCCTGTACGGCGCGTATCTCACCGAGATCCGGCTCGGCCTGCCGGTCGGCCTGGCCTCGCCGAGCGCCATCACCCTCTACGGCGCCCGGCCGGACCTCTCCGACGCGCTGGTCGTCGGCGTCAGCCAGAGCGGCGGCTCACCCGACCTCGCCGGCGTGCTCACCGTGGCCCGTCAGAGCGGCGCACTGACGCTCGCGGTCACCAACAACCCCGGCTCGCCGCTGGTCGCAGCCGCCGAGCTCGCCATCGACATCGCCGCCGGGCACGAACGCGCGGTGGCCGCCACCAAGACGTACACCGCCGAACTGCTCGCGCTGCTCCTGCTGATCGAGGGCATCCGCGCGGGCGACGGCGTTCTGCCGGCCGACGAGCGCGCGGCGCTGGACAAGCTGCCCCAGCTCGCCGAGGAGGTGCTCGCGGACGCGGACGCCGAGGCGCTGGCCCAGCGCTACCGCTTCGCCTCCCGCATGGTCACCACCGGCCGGGGGTACGCGTACCCGACCGCGCGGGAGGCCGCGCTGAAGCTGATGGAGACCTCGTACCTGCCCGCGCTGGCGTTCTCCGGGGCCGACCTGCTGCACGGCCCGCTCGCCATGGCCGACCCGGACGTGCCCGTGCTCGCGGTCGTCGGTGGCGGCCCGGGAGGTCAGTCGATGAAGGACGTGGTCAACCGGCTCGGCGAGCGCCGCGCCGACGTGGTCACGGTCGGCCCCGCCGATGTGCCCGGCGCCGCCGGGCGGCTCGCGGTCCCCGGCGTCGACGAGCGGTACGCCCCGCTGCTCGACATCCTGCCCCTGCAGCAGCTGGCCCTGGCCCTGGCCCTGGCCCGCGGCGAGGACCCGGACGCCCCCCGCGGGCTGAAGAAGGTCACCACGACGCTGTAGGAGACGCCGCCGGTGGGCATGGCAGGCTTGAGCCGTGTCCACCCTGCGCGACCTGGCCGAGGAACACACCGACCTCGGCCCCGCCGACATCGACCACCTGCACCGCCTGGCCGGCGACTGGCAGCTGCTGTCCGACCTGTCCTTCGCGGACCTGCTGCTCTGGGTGCCCGTCCGGCCCGCGGACGTCCGGCCGCGCGAGTTCCTGTGCGTCGCCCAGGTCCGGCCGACCACCGCGCCCACGGCGTACCAGGACGACCAGGTCGGCAAGATCTTCGGCGGGCCGGAGGTGGCGCACCTGGACATCGCGTACGCCCAGGCGCGGATCTGGCGCGAGGGCGACCCGGTCTGGTACGGCGACACCCCCGCCCGCCACGAGGCCATCCCGGTCCGTATCCGCGGCGTCGAGGAGCACGGCGAGGTCGTCGCGGTCATCGGGCGCGACACCAACCTGTCCACCGCGCGCACCCCGAGTCAGCTGGAGCTGAACTACCTGACCACGGCGGACGACCTGGCGCAGATGGTCGCCGACGGGACGTTCCCGCCGCCCCGGCGCACCGGGGAGACCACGTCCGCGCCGCGGGTCGGTGACGGGCTGATCCGGCTCGACGCGTCCGGCAAGGTCACGTACGCCAGCCCGAACGCGCAGTCCGCGTACCGGCGGCTCGGATTCAACGCGCACCTGGTCGGCGAGGAACTGGCGGTGCTGACCGGCCGGCTCGCCGCCGACCCGCTGGAGGGCACGGACACCGGCGAACGGATGCTCGCGGCACTGCGTGGCGAGTCACCACCACGCAAGGAGGTCGAGGCGCGCGGCGCCACGGTGCTCATGCGGGCCCTGCCGCTGATGCCCGCCGGGGTGCCGATCGGCGCACTCGTGCTGGTCCGCGACGTCACCGAGGTACGCCGCCGCGACCGCGCCCTGATGACCAAGGACGCCACCATCCGGGAGATCCATCACCGGGTCAAGAACAACCTGCAGACCGTCGCCGCGCTGCTGCGCCTGCAGGCCCGCCGGGTCGACAACTCCGAGGCACGGATGGCGTTGCAGGAGTCCGTGCGCCGGGTCGCCTCGATCGCGCTGGTGCACGAGACGCTGTCGATGTCGAGCGACGAGGCGGTCGAGTTCGACGGGATCGTGGACCGGGTGGCCAGCGCCGCGACCGAGGTGGCGGCCATGGTGAGCGCGGTGAAGATGCGCCGCGAGGGCACGTTCGGCGTGCTGCCCGCAGAGATCGCCACGTCCCTGGTGATGGTGCTCAACGAGCTGCTCATCAACGCGGTCGAACACGGTTTCCCGGGCGGGGATGAGGCCGGGGCCCCGGTGCTGGCCGAGGGGCCCGGCGAGGTGATCGTGTCGGCGCACCGGTTCCGCAAGCAGCTGCACGTCACCGTGGCCGACAACGGCCGTGGCCTGCCCGAGGGCTTCCAGGCGGACGCGGGGGGGCGGCTGGGCCTGCAGATCGTCCGGGCGCTGGCCACCGGGGAGCTTCGCGGCACCATCGAGCTGCGCAACCGGGCCGGGGGCGGCACCGAGGCCGTACTGGTGGTGCCGCTCGGCAAACGCTGAGCGGCCCGCGGCTCAGCGCCTCGCGAGGAACAGCGCCACCGTGAAGCCGTCGAAGCGCCAGCGCTCGGCCTGCCGGTACCTGGCCCGCAGTGCGTCGCGCACCGACTCGGAGAGCTGGTCCGTGGTGCCCGCGCGGCGGCCCGTGGCGAGATCGTCCCCGCTGACCACCCACACCCGGGGCGTGCCCACCAGGCAGGCGGCCGGGTCGTCGCACTCGGTGGGCCACAGCGATGCGTTGTGCACAGCGTCGGACTGCAGCAGCACGTCGCGCGGCCCGGCGCCGTGCAGGTAGTAGCGCATCGCCACGTCGGTGAAATGCCAGCCCTGCCGGGGCGCGTACACGACCCCGTCGCCCGGCACCGACCAGTTCCGCAACAGGTCCGCGACGGCCAGGTAGTCCAGCCCCGAGTGCCGCTGCCGCAGCTCGTTCTGGGCGGGCAGCCCGACCAGCGCGAGCACCAGCACGACCGCCAGCGCCGTGTGCAGCCGCAGCCCCGCCAGCGCCCGGCCGGCCAGCACGCACAGCAGCGGCACCACGAAGACCAGGTACCGGCCGACGAACATCGGCGCGACCAGCTGATCGGCGGCGAACAGCAACCCGTACGGCAGCAGCACGGACAGCCAGAGCAACCGGCTCCAGACGTCGGCGGGCGCCGACGCTCCCCGCCGCGGCAACGCGAACACCGCGATGGCGCACAACGCGCCGCCCACCAGGCTGGAGATGAAGATCGTGGTGGGCAGTTCGGCGAGGGCGTCCGGCGTAGCCCGGGACAACCAGTTCAGCTGGGAGCCGCGCTGCGGCGCCCCCAGCAGCGCGAGGGGCAGCACGCCTGCGCACCCGGCCGCCGCGGCCCCGGCCCACCACAGCACCGACGTGCGGCGGGCCGCCGCCACCGCAGCCCCCAGCCGCGGGCCGGACGGGTCGCCGCGGGCGGTCAGCACCGGCACGGCGACCGCGTGCCCCGCCAGCAGCAGCAGCCCCACCTGGTGCGACCAGCCCAACAGCAGCACACACCCCGCGTACGCCACCCAGCGCCACCATCGGGGCCGGGCCAGCGCCGCGACCAGGGCGAGCGTGGCGAGCGTGGCGAACAGCGCGGCGAGCGCGTACCCGCGGGCCTCCTGGCCGTACCGGGAGACCACGGGCAGCGTGGCCACGAGCAGGCCCGCGAGCAGGGCGGCCCGGTTGCCGTACAGGCGGCGGGCCAGCAGCGCGGTGGCCGCGGCCGTGGCGGTCATGGCGAGCATCGAGGGCATCCGCAGCGCGGTCACCGAGTCGCCGAACCAGCCGACCCAGACGTGCAGGAACAGGTAGTACGGCAGCATCACCGCGTCGATCGTGTGCCCCAGCGCGACGATCTGCGGCGCGGTACGCATCGCGGCGTCCCAGCTCGCGAATTCGTCGCGCCACGGCGGCGCCGCTGCGGCCCGGAACCACACCACGAGCCCGGTGACCACGGTCGGCACGACCCAGCTCAACGTACGGGCCAACGGGCCCGGCGCAGTGGCGCCGCGGACGCGGGTGATCGCACCCGCGACCGTCTGCGGCACCGGGTGGCCGAGCATCCCGCTCTTCGTGGCCCTGGCTGTGCCCCCGGCCGTTGGACGGGCTGCCTCCCCGGGTGCGGCTGCCTCCCCGGGCGCGGCTGCGTCCGAGTCCGCGGCTGGGTCCCCGGGTGCCGTCCCGGCCGCGGGGCCGGCCGACGGGTCGCGCCCGGATGCGCGCGCGGGGTTTCGCGTCGGCGGCGTCCGGGCCTCGGCGGGCCGGCCGCCGGACGTGGTCGTCATCACGTCAGGATTCCAAACTGCTGACTCCCCGTGGGGCTGCGCTCGACATTCGGTACCCGTGGTGTGCCAAACCACCCTCCCGGATTCTGGACCGGACTGGCCGACAAAGGGCATGCGTGAGAGGCTGTCGGCATGACCGCTGCAGTCGACCGCCGCTTCGTGGCCCGCCGCCACGTTGACTACGGGCGCGTCCGCAGCGCGATGTGTCCGGCTTCCTGACGCCGCCCGATCGCTGATTTTTCGGGCGCGACCGACGCGCCGGCCTTCTCCAGACACCGATGTCGCGAGCCCTTCGGGGTGGCCGTCCGCCATCGGCGCGCCCTCGATGACCCGGAGGACCGCCGACATGGCGATCGACAGCATCACGGCCGCCAAGCCCGCCGCGGCCCGTCCCCGTAAGGCGCGCGGCGAGGGCCAGTGGGCGCTCGGACACCGTGAGCCGCTGAACCCGAACGAGCGGATGAAGAAGGACGACAATCCGCTCCACGTGCGTGCGCGTATCGAGAACATCTATGCGCACCAGGGCTTCGCCTCGATCGACCCGCAGGATCTGCGCGGCCGGTTCCGCTGGTGGGGCCTCTACACCCAGCGCAAGGCCGGCATCGACGGCGGGCGCACCGCCGTGCTGGAGCCGCACGAGCTGGAGGACGAGTACTTCATGCTGCGGGTGCGCATCGACGGCGGCCAGCTCAACCTGGCCCAGCTGCGCACGATCGCCGGGATCGCGACGGAGTTCGCCCGCGACTCGGCCGACATCACCGACCGGCAGAATATCCAGCTCCACTGGATCCGGGTCGAGGACGTGCCGGAGATCTGGCGCCGCCTCGAAGCCGTCGGGCTGCAGACCACCGAGGCGTGCGGCGACTGCCCCCGCGTCGTGCTGGGCAGCCCCGTCGCGGGTGTCTCCACCGGAGAGGTCATCGACCCCACTCCGGCGATCGACACGATCGTCGAGCGTTACCTGGGCGACCCGAAGTACTCGAACCTGCCGCGCAAGTTCAAGACGTCGATCTCCTGGCTGGTGGACACGCCGTACGAGACGAACGACATCGCGTTCATCGGCGTGCAGCACCCGGTGTACGGGCCCGGCTTCGACCTGTGGGTCGGTGGGGGACTGTCCACCAACCCGCGGCTGGCCGAGCGACTGGGCGCCTGGGTGCCGTTGGAGGAGGTTCCGGACGTCTGGGAGGGCGTGGTCGGCATCTTCCGCGACTACGGCTACCGGCGGCTGCGCAACCGCGCCCGGCTGAAGTTCCTGCTCGCCGACTGGGGTGTGGCGAAGTTCCGCGAGGTACTGGAGAAGGAGTACCTGGGCCGGGCCCTTGTGGACGGACCGGAGCCGGACCTGCCCGCCAAGCCGGTCGACCACATCGGGGTGCACAAGCAGGTCGACGGCCGCAACTACGTGGGTGCGGCCCCGGTCGTCGGGCGCTCTTCGGGGACGCAGCTCGCCGCGCTGGCCGATGTCGCGCAGGCACACGGGTCCGGCCGGGTGCGGCTCACCCCGTACCAGAAGCTGTTGGTCCTGGATGTTGCGGACGACCAGGTCGAGTCGCTGGTCGCGGGCCTGCGTGGGATCGGTTTGGAAGCCCGGCCGTCGGCCTGGCGGCGCGGCACGATGGCCTGCACCGGCATCGAGTACTGCAAACTCGCCATCGTCGAGACCAAGGCCCGCGGCGAGGAGCTGGTGGCCCGGCTGGAGGAGCGGCTGCGCGAGTTCGACGCGGACATCTCCATCCACATCAACGGTTGCCCCAACGCCTGCGCCCGCACCCAGGTCGCCGACATCGGCCTCAAGGGGCAGCTCGTCATGAACGAGCGCGGCGAGCAGGTCGAGGGCTTCCAGATCCACCTCGGCGGCGGCCTCGGCATGGCCCAGGGCCAGACCGCGGGCTTCGGCCGCAAGCTGCGCGGCCTCAAGGCCACGGCCGAGGAACTTCCCGGGTACGTGGAACGCGTCGCCCGCCACTACCTGGCCGGGCGAGCCGAGGGCGAGACGTTCGCGAACTGGGTCGTGCGCGCGGACGAGGAGCTGCTCAAATGAGCGACGCCCGGTCGACGCCGCTCTACTGCCCTTACTGCGGGGACGAGGACCTGTACCCGCACGAGGCATCGCACGGCGCGTGGGAGTGCCACTCCTGCGCGCGAGTTTTCACGGTCAAGTTCAACGGGCTGCTGGCCGCGCGTCTGAAGGGCGTGGCCGGCGATGACGGCGCTGTCGAGGGAGCTAACCGATGACTGTCGTGACCGCTACCGGCCTGGGCCTGGTGTCCCTCGGGGGATCCGCCCCGGCCGATCCGACCCGCCGCACCGCCGCCGAGCTGGAGGCGCTGGCCCGCGACGCGGCGTCCGCGCTGGAAGGCAAGCCGGCCGAGGAGATCGCCCGGTGGGCGACCGACACGTTCGGCGCGCGGTTCTGTGTGACCAGCTCGATGGCGGACGCGGTCGTGGCGCACCTGTTCTCCCGGGTCACGCCCGGGGTGGACGTGGTGTTCCTGGACACCGGCCTGCACTTCCCGGAGACGCTGAAGGTGCGCGACACGGTCGCCCGCACGATGAACGTCAACGTGCGCTCGATCCGGCCACGGATGACCGTCGGGCAGCAGGACGGCGAGCGCGGACCCCGGCTGTTCGCCCGCGACCCGGACGAGTGCTGCTTCCTGCGCAAGGTCGAGCCGCTGGAGCGGGCCCTGGTGGACTACGACGCGTGGGCCACCGGCCTGCGCCGCGACGAGTCCCCGACGCGGGCCAACACGCCGGTCGTGACGTTCGACGCCCGCAAGGGCAAGGTCAAGGTCAACCCGATCGCGGCGTGGCGCCAGGCCGACGTGGACCGGTACATCGCCCGTTGGAACGTGCCGGTCAACGAACTCTTCAAGAAGGGGTACGGCTCGATCGGCTGCTGGCCGTGCACCCGCCGGACGAAGGCCGGGGAGGACCCGCGCGCGGGCCGCTGGGCGATGTTCGAGAAGACCGAATGCGGCCTGCACCAGTAACCCGGCGCCCGGCGGTGCCGCGGCCGGCCGGGCGCGGTGCGGCGAACCCCCGCGTGGGTGTCGTGCTCGCCGCGCATGGCAGTGGTGACCCGCGGGCGGCCGCCGCGACGCAGGCGCTCGCCCGCGCGGTGGCCCGGGTGCGTCCCGACTGGGAGGTGCGTGCGGCGTACCTCGACCACAGCCTGCCCCGGCCCGCCGCGGCGCTCGGCGCGCTGGAGGCGGCCGGGCACGGGCGGGCGGTGCTGGTGCCGCTGCTGCTCACGGCGGCGTACCACGGGCGGGTCGACGTGCCTGCCGAGCTGACCGCTGCCCGGGCAGACGGACTGAGCCTGGAGGTGGCCGTCGCCGACGTGCTGGGGCCGGTCGCCGGGAAGATCCCACCGTTGCTGCTGGACGGCTTGGTGCGACGCCTGCCGATGGCCGGTGGTCGGGCGGCCGGGCTGGACGCGGTGGTGCTCGCTGCGGCGGGTACCCGCGACGCCGCGGCGCGCGGAACCGTGGAGCACGTTGCGGCGGCGCTGGGGGAGCGGCTGGGCCTGCCGTGCGGGGTGGCGTACGCGTCGGCCGCCCCGCCGACCGCGGCCGAGGCCGTGGCGCGCCTGCGGGCGGCCGGGGCGCGCCGGGTCGGGGTGGCGTCGTACTTCCTGGCGCCCGGGCGGCTCTACGACGCCGCGATGCGGTCGGCACGGTCGGCCGGGGCGGTGGCGGTCGCGGAGCCGCTTTCGGATGCTTCGGAGCTGGCGGAACTCGTGGTCGGTCGAGTCGTCCAGGCCGGGGCCGGGCTCGCGGTGGCGGACGCCGCGTAGGTGCCGCCGCCGATTCGTGGCGGCGCGCTGTCCGATCGCGGCTGCCCGTGGTCTTGGTCTCGGTGGAGCTCCGGCAGCCTCGGAGAGATCGAAGACACACAGTGGGTGGGCGTGCTAATCGTCTCAGTAACGATTGCCGGTAATTTCGAGATCATTTCGCGAACCGCGTGTGACCCGATTTCCCGGCGGCCCCGTCATTGCGTGCGGTAATCGGCTCGAAACAGCACGACGCCCCGGGCCGAACGGCTCGGGGCGTGAAATGCGGTGGTGCGGGGGATGGCTCAGGCGGTGGGAGCGCCGACCCGGAGGCCGCCGCGACGCTTGACGGCGCGCCGCTCGTCTTCGCTCATACCGCCCCATACGCCGGCGTCCTGACCGGACTCGAGTGCCCAGGAGAGGCATTCCGAGGTCACGGGGCACCGCCGGCACACGGCCTTGGCCTGCTCGACCTGCAGGAGCGCCGGGCCGGAAGTCCCGATCGGGAAGAACAGCTCCGGGTCCTCGTCGCGGCAGATCGCATCGTGGCGCCAGTCCATGGCGGCAACACTCCTTGTTTCCGGATGGGGTAGTAAACGCAGTGCTGACTTACCTATTTGCATACGCGTGGCGAACCGACGGGCTGCATCCGTTCGATCACCACTGCGTGAGCAAGCTATTTCGTTACGCAGAGCCGTTCCGGGCTTCTCGATTAGGAACGTGCACGGGCGGCATCCGGTTACTTCTTATCGCTTGTGAATGCTTTCACGAACTAGCGCGATGTCAAGGGTAGCGCTCAGAAAATCTCCGAGCGGGTGAGCTAGCTCACGACCCCTTTGTCCGGTTCTGGGGGTTGATCCAGTCCCGGCTGACGACCGCTCCCATCAATGTAGTACGGTGCTGCCCCGCCCGCGGACGTTTTGCATGTGTTTCTGAATACGGATCGTGAGGCTTCCTCTTTGGCGCCTACCCGGTCCTCAGCAGATCACACGCAGCGCTTCGGGGACGGACACGAAGTGCACCTTCTGGCGCTCGCCCAGGTAGTCGCCGTCCAGATGGAACGGCTGGGGGCGGTTGGCCACGACCGTCATCTCCGCCTGGTCGTGCAGGCGCAGCACCTGACGCCCGTGCGGGCTGCCCGTACGGCGGGCCAGTTGCGTCACTGTCCGTGTTGTGCTGGAGACGTGTAGCTGCCGTAGGGCAAGTACGTCAAGTCCCAGATCGAAGGATGCGTCCGGATTGGGGTCCACTGGGCGGTCGCCGACGTATGTCCACGGCGCGGTGTTCTGCACGATGACAGTGGCCAGTCCCGATTCCGTCTCTTCCCCAGGACGCTCCACGGACAGGGGCGGATTCTTTCGATCCTCACCGAGGAAGAACTGCCCGATCGTCGCGCGCACGTACAACGCCGGCGTCGAAGTGCGGCCGCGCAACCGCGCCTGTTCCACCGAGCGCACCACCGCCGCATCCAGTCCCATTCCGGCGCAGAACGTGAAGTAGCGGTCGTCGGCGCGGCCCAGCCCGACCACCCGGTGCCGGCCGTCGCGCAGGCCGTCCAGGATGACGCTGGTCGCATCGACCCAGTCGCGTGGCAGCCCGAGCGCGCGGGCGAAGACGTTCGTCGAACCGCCGGGCACGACCGCCAGCGCCGGCAGCCGGTACGCCGGGGGCCCGGCCGGCGCCGCGTCGTCGGCATCCGCGCCGAGCAGGCCGTTGACCACCTCGTTCACGGTGCCGTCGCCGCCCAGGGTGACCACCACGTCGACGCCGCTGCCGACCGCGCCGCGGGCGAGATCCATCGCGTGACCACGGCGCGTCGTGTACTCGACGGTCAGGTCAACCTCGCTGCGCAGCGCGTGGACGAGCACGTCCCGGCTGCGCTCACTGGTCGTGGTGGCCTTGGGGTTAACCACCAGTAGGGCACGCATGCGCGGCACTGTACCTGCCGATCGGCGCGCAGTCAGTCGTCGATCAGCGCGGCCGGTAGGGTGCAGCCGTGACCGCGCCGCCGCCCCTGCGTACCCCCCTGCCCGCCACACTCGCCGGGGCCGTCGGGCTGCTCGGCCTGGAAGCGGCCGGGCTGGCCGCGCTCACGGCGTACCTCATCGTGCTGGACTTCACCGCGGACAAGCACAGCGTGACGGTCGCGCTCGCCCTGACCGGGTGTGCCGCGCTCGGCGCGGCCGTGCTCGGGCTGCTCGCCCGTGCCCTGGCCCGGCGCTCGGCCCGGGCCCGCGGGCCGGTCGTCGTCGTGCAACTGCTGGTGCTCGCGACCGGCGGATTCCTGATCCAGACCGGACCGTCCTGGCTGGGTGTCGTCCTGCTGGTGCTCGCCGCGGCCACCGTGATCCTCGTCGTGTCGCCCCCGAGCACCCGGGCGCTCGGACTGGATTGATAGTCGTCCCGGCGGATCCAGGGGTCCCCGCCGGGCGGAAAGGCCTACGCTGGGACGGGCTGAGGCAATCGAAGCGGCAGCGCTTCGGGGGTGAGGATCAGTGACCGGATCGACGGTACGCCCACCGGCGTACCAGATGCTGGCCGATGAGCTCCGGACCGAGATCACCTCGGGCCGCCTGCGACCGGGTCAGCGGCTGCCACCTGAGCCGGAACTGTGCATCCGTTCCGGGGTCAGCCGCAGCACGGTGCGCGAAGCGCTGCGGCTGCTGGCCAGCCAGCATCTCATCGTCACCACCCGTGGCGTGACCGGCGGCAGTTTCGTGGCGCACCCGGACGCCGCGCAGATCTGCGAGGGCCTCACCACCGGGCTCACCCTGCTCACCAACTCCGCGGCCGTGGGCGTCGCGGACGTGCTGGAGTTGCGCATCGCGCTGGAGGTGCCCGCCGCCTCGATGGCGGCACACCGCCGGACCGACACCGACGTGGCGCTCCTGCACGCCGCGATGTTCGACGCGACCGGCGACGACGACGCCAGCATGTGCGCCGCGGCCGCCGCGTTCCATGCCGCGGTCTGCAAGGCCACCCGGAACCCGCTGTTCGAGCTGGTCACCCGGCCGGTGTACGACGCCTCCTGCGGCGACGAGGTGATCCACCACCTGCCCGAGGGCTACTGGGCGGAGGTCGACCGGGACCACCGGGAGCTGCTGGCCCGGATCCTGGCGCGCGACGCGGAGGGTGCGGCCACGGCCGCCCGTACTCATCTGGATCACGTGATCGAGGCGAACCGCCTCTCGCTCGAGCTGAACGGAGACCATCAACGACCGGCGGCCGCCGGCGTGCCCGGTTCCGAGCATCCGAGCCGTCAGCTCGCCGGATAGATCCTCAGCCCTCCGACCGGCGGGTGACCAGGCGAATCATGGCGCGCCGCCCGTCCGCCTCGGCCGCGGCCGCGGTGGTGAGCGCGGTCAGCACCTTCCACGCGAAGGAGGACTCGGCCGGCAGCCGGGCACCCCGCACGGTCGACACCGACACCTCCACGGTCAATGCATCCTCGGTCACCGCGAAACGGCAGGCCAGCTCGGCGCCGCGGGTCGCGATGGCCAGCAGCATCGCGCACGCCTCGTCCACCGCGATGCGTAGGTCCTCGATCTCGTCCAGCGCGAAATGCAGCCGCGCCGCGAGCCCTGCGGTGGCCGTCCGGAGCACGCTCAGATACCCGCCGTCGGCGGGCACCGTGAGCAGCACGACGTCGTCCTCCGTCGCCGGTTCGGGCTGTGTCGTCGTCGCGTGAGTCACCGCACCCCATCCTCCCAATGGAGGAGACTCTAGCCGCTGCCGGTGGAGGCCCGGGAGGCCCGTTCAGCGAGCCGGTGCAGCGGCTCGCCCGCGAGGCGGTACGGCAACCAGTCGGTCCTGACCGTGGCGCCGACCGCGGCGTAGAACCCGGCGGCCGGGTTCCAGTCGAGCATCATCCATTCCAGGCGGCGCCAGCCGCGATCCACGCAGGTCGCGGCAAGTGCGGCCAGCAGCGCGGTGCCGGCCCCGGTGCCGCGGGCGCCCGGGCGGACGTACAGGTCCTCCAGGTGGATCCCGTGGGTGCCTTCCCACGTGGAGTACGTGAGGAACCACAGTGCGAAGCCGACCGGGAGGTCGTCCGCGTCGACCGCCACGTGGCCGAACAGGGCGGGGGCCGGGGCGAACAGGGCGGCGCTCAACTGCTCCACGGTCAGGTGGCACTGGTCGGCGGCACGCTCGAAATCGGCCAGCTCGTGCACCATCGCGACAACGGCCGGCACGTCATCGGGACGCGCCGGCCGTACGGTGACGTCGTGGGTCACGCCTGCTTGGTCTCCCAGAAGATCTTGGAGATCTCCTCGATCTTGCCCAGCAGCTGCTCGGCGACGGCCGGGTCCATCGAACCCTTGGTCCCGGAGGCGCCGGCGAGCTTGGTCGCTTCGTTGAACAGCTGGTGCAGGTGCGGGTATTTCTCGAAATGCGGGGCCTTGAAGTAGTCGGTCCACAGCACCCACAGGTGGTGCTTGACCAGCTCGGAACGCTGCTCCTTGATGCCGATGGCACGGGTGCGGAACTCCGGGTCGGTGTTGGCCTGGTACTTCTCGGCGATCGCCTTGATCGACTCGGCCTCGATGCGGGCCTGTGCCGGGTCGTAGACGCCACACGGCAGGTCGCAGTGCGCGCTGACCAGGGTGCGCGGCGTGAGAATGCGCGGAAGTCGCATCAGGACCCCTCCATACGTTTGCGATGATCCGTGTCTGACCCTACCCCTTACACCTTCGGCCACACGCGACGCGGGACTTGATGCCATGAGCTTGCAACTGCCGCTGTTCGCCGTACTTGTCCGGGGTCCGTCCATGGCGCCCACCCTGCGCGACGGCGACGCCCTGCTGGTGCGGCGCGGCGGCCGCGTGCGCCCCGGCGACGTCGTGGTCGCGTCCTTCCGGGCGCGGCCCGGCCTGCTGGTCGTCAAGCGCGCGGTCGAGGCCCGCGAGCAGGGCTGGTGGATACACGGGGACAACGAGTTCGGTACGGACGACTCGCGGACCTACGGAGTGGCGGATGTCATCGGACGAGTCGTGTTTCGTTACTGGCCGCGGCCGGTGTGGCTAAGTTAATCTTCGGTAACCGCAGCACACCGTAGTCTTGCGGCCCTTGAGAGCATTACCGCTCAGTGTTGTCTAGCGACCTCGTTCCGGGTGACCCCCGCATCGCAGGTCGGCCGGGCGCCCACTCGCGCTCCGGCCGGCTGGCAATCGACCTTCCGATGCGCCCTGTGGAGTCCCCGTGTCTTTTTTCAGCTTTGAAACCGACCCTGCCCTCGCCGCCGACCCGGTCTTCGACCTGCACCGGCACGGCAAGATGGCGATCTCCTGCACCGTCCCGCTGAACAGCCGCGACGACCTGTCGAAGGCCTACACGCCCGGCGTCGCCCGGGTGTGCGAGGCGATCGCCGAGACGCCCGAGCTCGCCGCGGACTACACCTGGTCCGGCAACGTCGTCGCCGTGGTCACCGACGGCTCCGCCGTCCTGGGCCTGGGCAACATCGGCCCGAAGGCCGCGATGCCGGTCATGGAGGGCAAGGCGGTGCTGTTCAAGCAGTTCGGCGGCGTCGACGCGGTCCCGATCTGCCTGGACACCCAGGACACCGAGGCCATCATCGCCACAGTCAAGGCGCTCGGGCCGTCGTTCGGCGGCATCAACCTGGAGGACATCAGCGCCCCCCGGTGCTTCGAGATCGAGCGACGGCTCGACGAGGCGTTGGACATCCCGGTCTTCCACGACGACCAGCACGGCACCGCGGTCGTCGTGCTCGCCGCGTTGCGCAACGCGGTCACGGTGCTCGGGCGCCGCTTCGCGGATCTGCGTGTCGTCATCAGCGGCGCGGGCGCGGCCGGAGTCGCGATCACCAACACGCTCATCGCGGCCGGGGTGCCCGGGGCCAACATGATCATCTGCGATTCGCGGGGCATCATCCACGCCGACCGCCCAGGCCTCACCGCCGAGAAGGCCGAGCTGGCCGCGAACACCAACGTCTCCATGCGTACGGGCGGGATCCGCGAGGCGCTCATCGGCGCGGACGTGCTGATCGGGGTGTCCGGCGGGGCGATCGAGGAGGCCGCGCTGGCCGGCATGGCGCCGGGCGGCATCATCTTCGCCCTCGCCAACCCCACGCCCGAGGTGCACCCGTCGATCGCCGCCAAGTACGCGGCCATCGTCGCGACCGGGCGCAGCGACTTCCCCAACCAGATCAACAACGTGCTCGCGTTCCCGGGGATCTTCCGCGGTGCCTTGGACGCCCGCGCCAGCAAGATCACGGACAGGATGAAGGTGGCCGCCGCCGAGGCGATCGCCGACGTGGTCGGGGCGGACCTGCGCGCCGACACGATCGTGCCGTCCCCGCTCGACCCGCGGGTCGCCCCGGCCGTGGCGGCCGCCGTGGCCCGCGCCGCCGAGCTGGAGGGCGTGGCCCGGCGCATCGCGGGCCCGGTCAACCCCGCCGCGCCGGTCCCCGCCTGACGTGCTGTGTTCTTGATTCGCCGCGCTCCCGCCCGGGGCGCGGCGAATCGGCCACTGGGGACACCGTGGGCGGCGCCGGGGACAGTAGGCTCGCGTCATGCGTGCCGCCTACGCCCCCGTGACCAAGCCCGACGACCCGCTGGCCGCTCTCGCGGTCGGCGACCGCCCCGAGCCGTCGCCGCCCGACGGCTGGGCGATCGTGGAGGTGCGGGCCAGTTCGCTCAACCATCACGACCTGTGGTCACTGCGCGGCGTCGGCCTGCCGGCCGACCGGCTGCCGATGATCCTGGGCTGCGACGCGTCCGGGGTCGACCCGGACGGCAACGAGGTCGTGGTCTACCCCGTGGTGCCGGACCCGGCGGACCCGCGCGGGTTCTCGCTGCTGTCCGAGCGTCACCCCGGCACGCTGGCCGAGCGGGTCGCCGTACCGGTGGAGAATCTGGTGCCCAAACCGGCCGGGCTGTCGTTCCTGGACGCGGCGTGCCTGCCGACCGCGTGGCTCACGGCGTACCACATGCTGGTGACGCGGGGCCGGGTGGCGGACACCGAGGCGGTGCTGGTGCAGGGCGCGGGCGGAGGCGTCGCCACGGCCGCGGTGATGCTGGCCGCGGCGCTCGGCAAACGGGTGTACGCGACCAGCCGCGACTCCGCGAAACGGGAGCGGATCGCCGCGCTCGGCGCCACCGCGGTCGAACCGGGTGCCCGCCTGCCCGAGCGGGTCGGTGTGGTCATCGAGTCCGTGGGCGCACCGACGTTCGAGCACTCGCTCAAGTGCGCCGCGCCGCAGGCACGGATCGTGGTCTGCGGTGCGACCGGCGGGCATCTCGCCACGGTGGACCTGCGCCGGGTCTTCGCGATGCAGTTGGAGATCCTCGGCAGCACGATGGGCACCCGCGACGAGCTGGCCGCGCTGCTCGACCTGGCGGTGCAGCACAACGTCCGTCCCGTGATCGACTCGACGTACGGCTTCAGCGCGGTGGCGGACGCCTTCGCCCGCCTGCACTCCGGTGACGTGTTCGGCAAGGTCGCCGTCGACCACCTGCACTGACGACCCCCGGCCTGCACCGAACCCGGCCTGCACCGAACCCGGCCTGCACTGGCCCCCGGCGGCCTGCACTGGCCCCCGGCGTCACGGCCGGTCGGTGAAGGGCCTTCGGAACGTGCCGGAGCCGCCGCCCGGTGTCCCCGTGCCGCTGCCCCGTGTCCCCGTTCCGGGTCGCGGTGTCCCCGTGGCGGGTCGCTCGGCCTCGGACGTGGGGGGAGCCGGCCCGTCCGGGATCAGGTCCGCGGCGGGGAAGCCCCCGGCGGGCGGTCGCCACCGGGCGCCCTGGTCGCCGCCCAGCGTCCGGTGCAGGAAGTCCGTGACGATCGCGTTCATCTGCGCCCAGCCGTAGCGGCCCGGCAGCATGTACCCGGCGTGGTGGGCGCGGGGAAGCAGGACGTACGACTTGGGCCACGGCACCGCGTCGAACGCCGCACGCCCGAGCGCGAGCGGGACCACGTGGTCGGACTCGCCCTGCAGGAACAACATCGTGGCCGCGGGCCCGGCGAACGAACCGGGCGCCTGCCACCCCGCGATGACCACTCCGGACCGTAACCACCGGGGATGTCCCGCGGTGAACAGGCCGGTCGTGGTGTACCCGCCGGCCGAGTGCCCCACCGCGGCCACCCGATCGCGGTCGATCCGGCCGTACAGCGGGTCGTCGCGCCGGCGTTCGAGGCGGCGGATCTGCTGGATGACGTACTCCGCGTCGGCGGGCTGGTGGACGATGTCGGATCGGCGGAAGCGTGGCGCGCCCGCGCAGGTGTGCGGGTACGCGGGCACCGCGACCACGAATCCGGTCGCGGCCCAGGTCGCGGCGAGGGGCGCGTACCGCTCGGGGGTTCCGGACAGCCCGTGACTGAACAGTACGAGCGGGAAGCGTCCGGCCGCCGGGGCGGCACCGGGCCGGGCGGGGGTGACCGTTCCGTAGTCGAGTGGTGTTTCCGGGCACGGCGTCCGCCTCGATGCGTCGCGGCTGGTCGAGCCGGCACCGTTGGCCGATCCGGACCGGCTGGAAACGGTCGGATCGATCGCAGCCACGTCGACCGGCGTTGCCGGGCGCGTCGGGTCGGCCGGGCCTGCGGACCCACCGGGACGGGTCGGACCCGGCCACATCCTGGAGCCGGTCGTGGATGCCGGGCTGAGCTGGTCGATCGGTGTGTGCGGGGTGGGTGGGCCTGCGGGGACGATGTCGGGCGGGGGCGGCGGGATCGGGCTGGGCATTCCCACGGTGGTGGAGCCGGGCCGGTCCGGCGCGCTGGCCGGGACGAGGCTCTGTACGGCCGACGCGGGGTAGAACAGCAGCGTACGCAGTGGCCGGTCGTCGCCTCGGGACAACATCAACGTCCGCATGCCGACCGGGTAGCGGGGTTCGGCCGCACTCGACGCGCCCGGCGTCCCGGCGTGGGGCGCGGGGTCGCGGACAGCGGCGGGAGGCCGGAGCGGACGGGACAATGACCACTCGGCGGCCCAGGCGGCGGCCGGCACGGTGAGCACCATCGCGATCACTGTCCGGAAAATCCGTTTTGTTCCCACGTCCCGACCGTAGGCGTGACTCCTCCCACGCAGGAGTGATTTCCGGCGATGTGGGGCGTTCGAGCTGGTCGGTGGCGCGGCGATGACCAGGCGGCGGGGTGTCCGCCGGGTGCGGCGTTTCGCTATTGTCCTGCGCATGCCTGACAACTCCGTCGACCCCAGCGGCAACACCGAGGCCTTCCGGGCCTTCACCCACAACGCTCCGGAGGAGCCCGCGCCCTCGAAGCTCCCGCTCATCGTCGGCGCCGCCGTCGTGGCGGCCGTCCTGATCGCGCTGGTCGTCTGGCTGGTCTGACCGCTTTCGCTCAGCCCCGTCCCGCGCCGGACGCGGCCAGCGTCGCGCGGGTCTGCTCGGCGATCTCCAGCTCCTCGTCGGTCGGCACCACGCAGACCGCGACCGGTGCGCCGTCCGGCGAGATCACCGGCGCATTGCGCTCATTGCGCTCCGTGTCGACCTCGATACCCAGGGCCGACAGCCCGGCCAGCGTGCGGCCCCGGACGATCGGCGAGTGCTCGCCGACCCCCGCGGTGAACGAGATGGCGTCGACCCGCCCCAGCACCGCCAGGTACGCCCCGACATACTCGCGAATCCGCCGGCAGTAGACGTCGATCGCCAGCGTGGCGACCGGGTCACCGTCCTCCATGCGCTGCTCCACCACGCGCATGTCGTTCTCGCCGGTCAGGCCGCGCATCCCGGCATCGCGGGTCAGCATGTTCTCGACCTCGTCGAACGACAATCCGGCCACCCGATGCAGGTGGAACACGATCGCCGGATCGATGTCGCCGCTGCGCGTACCCATGACCAGGCCGCCCTGGGGTGACATCCCCATCGAGGTGGCAACGCTGCGGCCGCCCTGCACCGCGCAGGCACTCGCGCCGTTGCCGAGGTGCACGGTGATCACGTTGGCCTGCTGCACGGGTACGCCGAGCAGCTCCGCAGTGCGCCGGGCCACGTACGCATGGGATGTCCCGTGGAAGCCGTAGCGCCGCACCCCCCAGCGCTGGGCCAGGGCCGCGTCGATCGCGTACGTGACCCCCTCGGGCGGGATCGTGGCGTGGAACGCCGTGTCGAACACCGCGACCTGCGGCACGTCCGGCAGCAGCTTGCGGGCCACGTCGATGCCGCTGAGCGCGGGCGGATTGTGCAGCGGCGCCAGCGGCACCAGCCGCGCGACAGCGGCCACCACCGTGTCGTCGATGATCGTGGCACGGGTGAACTCGCTGCCGCCGTGCACCACCCGGTGCCCCACCGCGGCCAGCCCGGTCAGGTCGATCTGGTCCATGATCCGCTGCAGGGCGGTCTCGTGATCCCGTGCTTCGCCGCCGGGCTCGCCGATGCGCTCCACCAGCCCCTTGGCCACGGTCTCGGTGCCGTCGAACAGCCGGTACTTCACCGAGGACGAGCCGGTGTTGAGGACGAGGATTCGGGTCATGTCGCCGCCTGGATCGCCGTGATCGCCACCGTGTTGACGATGTCCTTGACCGTTGCGCCGCGGGACAGGTCGTTGACCGGCCGCCGCAGCCCCTGCATCACCGGGCCGACCGCGACCGCGTTCGCCGAACGCTGCACCGCCTTGTACGTGTTGTTGCCGGTGTTCAGGTCCGGGAACACGAAGACCGTGGCCTTGCCCGCAACCGCGCTGTCGGGCAGCTTCGCGGCGGCCACGGCCGGGTCGATCGCGGCGTCGTACTGGATCGGGCCCTCCACGGGCAGGTCCGGGCGGCGCTCGCGGACCAGCGCGGTCGCCGCGGCCACCTTCTCCACGTCGGCGCCCGCGCCGGAACTGCCGGTCGAGTACGACAGCATCGCCACCCGCGGCTCGATGCCGAACGCCGCCGCGGTCTGCGCGGACGACACCGCGATGTCGGCCAGCGCCACCGCGTCCGGGTCGGGGTTGACCGCGCAGTCGCCGTACACCAGGACGCGGTCGGCGAGCAGCATGAAGAACACGCTGGACGCCACGGTCACCTCGGGCACGGTCTTGATGATCTCGAACGCGGGGCGGATCGTGGCGGCGGTCGTGTGCGTCGCCCCGGAGATCATGCCGTCGGCGAGCCCGGCGTCGACCATCAGCGTGCCGAAGTAGTTGACGTCGCGGACCACGTCGTGCGCCAGATCCAGGGAAACACCGCGATGCGTACGCAGCTCCGCGTACCGGCGGGCGAAGCGGTCGCGCCACTCGCTGGTGGCCGGGTCGACCAGCCGGGCGCCGCCGATCTCGACGCCCAGCTCCCGCGCCCGGCGAGCGATCTCGGCCGGGTCGCCGAGCAGGGTCAGGTCGGCGACACCCCGGCGCAACAGCGTCTCGGTGGCACGCAGGATCCGCTCGTCCGTGCCCTCCGGCAGCACCAGGTGGCGCCGGTCGGCGCGGGCGCGGTCGATGAGGTCGTACTCGAACATCAGCGGCGTCACCCGGCTCGACCGGGTGACGTCGAGCAGCCCGACAAGCTCCGCGGTGTCCACATTGGCCTCGAACGCCCCGAGTGCGGCGTCCACCTTGCGCGGGGTGGCCGGGCTCAGCCTGGCCTCGATCCGGTCGGCCGCCGCGATCGTGTCGTAGCTGTCCGTCTTCACCAGCAGCATCGCGAGGCCGGTGTTCAGCCGTTCGATCACCGTCACGGCCCGCGGGTCCGGTGCCTCGCCGATCGTCAGCATCAGCCCGGCCAACGTCACGATGCCCGCCGCGTGCGTGGCGCTCGCGGCGACCAGCAGGTCCGCGCGGTCCCCGGGGGTGATCAGCAGGGCCCCGTCGGTGAGGTGATCCAGCACGGCGGGCACGTGCGCGGCACCGACCAGGTAGGCGAGGACGTCGCGGTCCAGCGCCGCCGCGCCGCCGCTGACCACCGTGGCGCCCAGCGCGGTCGCCACCTCGGCCACCGTGGGGGCGGACAGCGCTGCCAGCTCCGGGATGACGTACACCGGGTAGGGCAGGCCGACCGGGGCGCTCGCGCCGGGCTGCGCGCGGTTCGCGACCACGGCGACCACGGTCGCGTGCAGATCCACCAGCGAGTGGTACGCCGAGCGCACCACCGCGTCCAGGTCGCTCCGCCCCTGCCCGCTCACCACCGGGATGACGACGCTGCCGAACTCCGTCGCCAGCCGGGCGTTCAGGGCCAGCTCGCGCGGCATCTCGTCACGCCCGTCCTGGTGACTCTCGGTGAAGTCGGTACCGACCACGACCACCGAGGCGCACCGCCGCTCCATGTCGCGGTACCGCTCGATGATCCGGGAGATCAGCTCCTCCCGCCGGCCGTCGGCCAGCATCGCCGCCGCCTCGGCCGCGGTCATCCCGAACGACTCCGCGTACGGCGCGAGCGCCGGATACCGGTCGATCAGCAGTGTCAGGATCGGGTCCGGGCCGTGGTCGCCGATCAGCGGCCGGAACACGCCGATGCGAGCCACCTGCCGGGACAGCAGCTCGACCACGCCGAGCGCCACGATCCCCTTGCCGACGCCGGGGCCGAGCCCCGCGATGTACACGCTGCGCGCCACACCCTCAACGTACCGGGCGGGCGATCGGCGTGGACACGCTCCCCGCGGACTTCCGGCCCGCTACTCGTCGTCGTCCTCGTCCGCGCGGGCCAGCCACGTCGCGAAACGCTCGATCGCGGTCTCGAACTCGGGGTGCACATCGACGAACGTGCGTAGCTGATCGCCCAGCCACTCCAGCGTGACGGTCTCCTCGCCGCGCCGGTCGACCAGTTCCTCGATGCCACGGTCGGTGAAGTACACAGGCTCTCCCAGGTGGACAGGGGCGCCCCGCCGACCGGCAGGGCGCCCCAGGTTGTTCAGCTCAGTACGTGGTCACGGCCGCGGCAGGGCCGCCTCGACCAGCGCCGACTGCTCCGCGTCGTGCATCTTGGCCGAACCCACCGCGGGCGCGGCGGCCGCGGGCCGGGAGATCCGGCGCAGCCGGACACCCTCGAGGTGCTCCAGCAGGTTGAGCGCCACGAACGACCAGGCGCCCTGGTTGGCCGGTTCCTCCTGCACCCACGCGAAGTCCTCCGCGTTCGGGTACTGGCCGAGCACCGCCTTCAGCTCCTCGACCGGCAGCGGGTAGATCTGCTCCATCCGGATCAGCGCGGTGTCGGTGATGCCGCGCTCGGCACGCGCCGCGTACAGGTCGTAGTAGACCTTGCCGGAGCAGAGCAGCACCCGCTTGACCGCCTCGGGCTGCAGCGGGGTGCCGTTGACTCCGGTGTCACCGAGCACCGGCTGGAACCGGCCGCTGGTGAACTCGGCGACCGAGGAGATCGCCAGCTTGTGCCGCAGCAACGACTTCGGCGAGAACACCACGAGCGGCTTGCGCTTGGACGACAGGGCCTGGCGGCGCAACAGGTGGAAGTAGTTCGCGGGGGTGGTCGGGTTCGCCACCCGCATGTTGTCCTGCGCGCAGAGCTGCAGGAAGCGCTCCGGGCGGCCGGACGAGTGGTCCGGGCCCTGACCCTCCTGGCCGTGCGGGAGGAGCAGCACCACCGAGGAGCGCTGACCCCACTTGACCTCGCCGGACGAGATGAACTCGTCGACGATCGACTGGGCGCCGTTGACGAAGTCGCCGAACTGGGCCTCCCACAGCACCAGCGCGTCCGTGTTCTCCACGGAGTAGCCGTACTCGAAGCCCATGGCCGCGTACTCGCTGAGCAGCGAGTCGTGCACGAAGAACCGGGCCGTGCCGGTGGCCAGCGTGGACAGCGGCAGAAAGTCCTTGCCGGTGCGGTGATCGACGATCGCCGCGTGCCGCGAGACGAACGTTCCGCGCCGCGAGTCCTGGCCCGCCAGCCGCACGGTCACGCCCTCGGACAGCAGGGAGCCGAACGCGATCAGCTCGCCGAAGCCCCAGTCGATGCCGCCGTCCGCGGCCATCTTGGCCCGCCGGTCGAGAAGCTGCTGGACCCGCTTGTGCGGGGTGAAGCCCTCGGGAAGCTCCACATGGGACTGACCGATCGCCCGCACCACGGCCGCGTCGATCGCGGTGTCCACCTGGGGCTCCGGCTCCTGCACGACGCTGCGCGGCCGCGGCGGGGAACCGGCCGCGTCCCGGGTCGCCTTGAACACCTGCTCAAGCTGCTGCTGGTAGTCGCGCAGCTGCTCCTGGGCGTCGTCCACGGTGATGTCACCGCGGCCGATCAGCTCCTCGGTGTACAGCTTGCGGACGCTGCGCTTGGTGTCGATGATCTCGTACATCCGCGGGTTGGTCATCGACGGGTCGTCGCCCTCGTTGTGGCCGCGGCGGCGGTAGCAGACCAGGTCGATGACGACGTCCTTGTTGAACGCCTGCCGGTACTCGAACGCCAGCCGCGCCACCCGCACGACCGCTTCGGGGTCGTCGCCGTTGACGTGGAAGATCGGCGCCTGGATCATCCGGGCCACGTCCGTCGAGTAGAGCGACGAGCGGCTGTACTCCGGGGCGGTGGTGAAGCCGACCTGGTTGTTGACCACCACGTGCAACGTGCCGCCGGTGCGGTAGCCGCGCAGCTGCGACAGGTTCAGCGTTTCGGCGACCACACCCTGCCCGGCGAACGCGGCGTCACCGTGCACCAGCACGGGCAGCACGGTGAACCCGTGCAGGCCCAGGTCGAGGCGGTCCTGCTTGGCGCGGACGATGCCCTCCAGCACCGGGTCGACCGCTTCGAGGTGCGACGGGTTGGCGACCACGCTGACCGTGGTGGAGTGCTCGCCGTCCGGGGTGGTGAACTTGCCGGTCTGGCCCAGGTGGTACTTCACGTCGCCCGAGCCGTGCGCCGACTTCGGGTCCATCTGACCCTCGAACTCGTTGAAGATCTTCTCGTACGGCTTGCCGACGATGTTGGCCAGCACGTTGAGCCGGCCCCGGTGGGCCATGCCGATGACCATCTCGTCGAGCCCGCTCTCGGCGGAGGCCTGCAGCACCTCGTCGAGCAGCGGGATCAGCGACTCGCCGCCCTCCAGCGAGAAGCGCTTCTGGCCGACGTACTTGGTCTGCAGGAACGTCTCGAACGCCTCGGCCGCGTTGAGCCGGTTGAGGATGTGCTTCTGCTCATCCGTGTCCGGCTTGGTGTACTTGATCTCGATGCGTTCCTGGATCCAGCGGCGCTCCTCCGGGCCCTGGATGTGCATGTACTCCACGCCGACCCGGCGGCAGTACGTGTCGCGCAGCACGCCGAGCACGTCGCGCAGCTTCATCATCTGCTTGCCGCCGAAGCCGCCCACCGGGAACGTACGGTCCAGGTCCCACAGCGTCAGTCCGTGCTGGAGCACGTCGAGGTCGGGGTGGCGGCGGATCTTGAACTCCAGCGGGTCCGTGTCCGCCATCAGGTGCCCGCGCACCCGGTACGCGTGGATCAGCTCGGGGACCCGGGCCGCCTTGCCGATCTGGCCCTCGGACGTGTGCGCCACGTCGCGCACCCAGCGCACCGGCTCGTACGGGATGCGCAGCGAGGTGAAGATGTCGTCGTAGAAGGCGTGCTCGCCGAGCAGCAGCTCATGCATCGACTTGAGGAACTCGCCGGACTGCGCGCCCTGAATGACCCGGTGGTCGTACGTGCTGGTCAGGCTCGTGACCTTGCTCACCGCGTTGGCGGTGAGGGTCTCGTCGGACATCCCCTGGTACGGCGCCGGATACTCCATGGCGCCGACGCCGATGATCGCGCTCTGGCCCGCCATGAGGCGCGGGATCGAGTGCACCGTGCCGATGCCGCCCGGGTTGGTCAGCGAGATCGTGGTGCCCGAGTAGTCGTCCATGGTCAGCTCGTTGCGCCGCGCTCGCCGGACCACGTCCTCGTACGCCTGCCAGAACTTGCGGAAGTCCATCTGCTCGCAGTTCTTGATCGACGGGACGACCAGGGTGCGGGAGCCGTCCTTCTTCGCGAGGTCGATGGCGATGCCGAGGTTGATGTGCTCGGGCTGCACGAGGGACGGCTTGCCGTCGACCTCGGCGTACGAGTTGTTCATCTCGGGGTGCGCGATGATCGAGCGGACCATCGCCCAGCCGATCAGGTGGGTGAAGCTGACCTTGCCGCCGCGGCCCCGGGCGAGGTGGTTGTTGATCACGATGCGGTTGTCGACCAGCAGCTTGGCCGGGACGGCGCGCACGCTCGTCGCGGTGGGCACCTCCAGCGAGGTTTCCATGTTCTGCACGATCTTGCCCGCCACGCCACGCAACGTGGTGACCTTGGCGCCCGCGGGGACCGCGGTGGTCTCCTTCGGCGGGGTGGCGGGCTTCGCGGCGGGCGCGGCAGGCTTCGGCGTGGCCGGGACGGTCGGCTTGACCGGGGCGACCGTCGCGGCGGCCGGGGCGTCCGTGCCCGCGCGTGCCGCGGTGGCGGTCGCGTTCGCGGCGGTCGCCTCGTCGGGCGTCGCGATGGACCCGGCCGCCATGGCCGGCTTGTAGTCGGCGAAGAAATCGTGCCAGGCGGGGTCGACACTGGCCGGGTCAGCCAGGTAGCGCTGGTACATTTCGTCGACGATCCACTCATTGGGACCGAAATCGGCGAGTGGATTGTCCTGCGAGGTCTGCTGGGTCGACACTTCCGTGTTCGCCTCTTTCACCATTGTCAACACGCGACGCGATCGTCACAGGGGACGGAACGGATTCCCGTCAAGGCTACGCCGTGCGCTGCGCGCGCCCGCCCGGACGTCCGGCCTGTGACGAACGCCTATGCCTGCCTCTCGATCACGACACGTCGCGGCGCTTGATGATGGCCGTCCCGATGAGGCCCATCAACACTGTGTAGCCGATCAGCACCGCCGCCCCGACCCAGCGCGGCGGGCTGCCGGGCAGATCCGTGCCCGAGATCATCAGTTGCGACGCCGTGGTCGGCATGATCACCTGCAGGTACGTGAACCAGTCGGCCACATACGTGCTGAGCAGGAAGAACACGGCGGCGAACGCCTGTGAGCCGACCACGTAGACCGCGGTCAGCGTGACCGTGGCCCCGATCTGACTGCGGATCAGCACCCCGGCGCCCACACCGAGGATCGCCCAGAGCCCGAACGCGAGCCCGTTCAGCCCGATGGCGCGCCAGACGGCCGGGTCACCGAGGTGTGGCCCGATCTTCACCGAGTGCAGGATGAACGGCACCACGATCAGGTTCAGCACGGTCAGAACCAGCCAGAACACGAGCGCGAGCAGCGCCGACGCGGCGAACTTGGCCAGCACGACCCGCTCCCGGCGGGGGGTACCGAGGAACGTGGTGGTCGCGGTCTGGTGGAAGAACTCGTTGGTCACCAGGATCGCGCCCAGCAACAGCACCATGAGCACGCCCATGAACTGGCCGCTGGTGTAGAGGTTGGTCGCCACGTTCACGGACTCGCCGGCCACCCGGATCTGCTCCGCCTGCTGCGCGGTCACATCACCGCCGCCCTGCTCGGTCGACGTGACGGCCGCGGCGCTGACCCAGTTGATCAGAACGCTGATCACGTACAGCGGGAGCAGGATGAGACCGAAGATCCACCAGGTCGGCGTGGTGCGGATCTTGAGGAGTTCGGCGTTGACCAGCTTCATCGGATCCCCGCCTTTCCCGCGGTCAGCTCCAGGAACACGCGCTCCAGGTCGGCGCGCTCACCGGCCAGCTCGTGCAACTCCACCCCCGCGACGAACGCCGCGTGCCCCACGGCCGCCGCGTCCAGGCCGGTGACCAGCAACGCGCCGTCCTGCTGGGCGGTCACGGTCGCGCCCTGGGTCTGCAGCGCAGCCGTCAGCTCTGCCGCCTGCGGGCTGCGGACCCGGGTCTGCGCGGCGCCCGCCATCGAGCCCAGCACGTCGTCGACCGGGCCCTGCCGGACCAGCCGCCCCGCCGCGATGATCACCACGTCGTCGGCGAGCTGCTGCATCTCCCCCAGCAGGTGGCTGGAGACCAGCACCGTGCGGCCCTCGGACGCGAGCGCCTTGAGCAGGTCGCGCATCCAGCGGATGCCCTCCGGGTCGAGCCCGTTCGCCGGCTCGTCCAGGATCAGTACCCGGGGGTCGCCGAGCATCGCCGCCGCGATCCCGAGGCGCTGCTTCATGCCCAGCGAATAGCCCTTGAACTTGCGTTTGGCCGCGGGCGTCAGCCCCACCAGCTCCAGCACCTGATCGGCGCGCTCGCGAGGCAGCCCCGCGGCGGCGCAGATGACCCGGAGATGGTTGAGTCCCGTCCGGCTCTTGTGCGCGCTGGACGCCTCCAGCACCGCACCCACGTGCCGCAGCGGGTCGGCCAGCTCCGTGTACCGGTGGCCGTTGATCGTGGCCGTGCCCGCGGTGGGACGCACCAGGCCGACGAGCATGCGCAGCGTCGTGGTCTTGCCCGCGCCGTTCGGGCCGAGGAAGCCGGTGACCCGGCCGGAACGGACCGAGAACGACAGGTCGTCCACGGCCCGCAGTTTCTTGTACTGCTTGGTGAGACTCCGGACCACGATCGCCTCGGAGCCCGGACCCTGCTGCCCGCCGCTCAACCGCCGCTCCTTTTCCGTAGACGCAGGGGGATCACGGTAACGGACACGCGCTCATTGATCGGGCAGGGCGATCCAGGTGGCGTGCGCCGTGGCGAGACGGGCGCCGTCCGGGCCGTACACGGTCGAATCGACCATCGCCTTGCGGCCCTGCAGCGCGCTCGCCCGGCCGACCACGACGCACGTCGCGCCCGGCTCCGGCAGCGTCTCGACCGCGACCGCGATGCGGCCCAGCACATACGTCCGGCCGATGTGCAGCGCCGACCAGCCGCCGGGGCAGTCCAGCGCGGCCCACATCGTCTCGACCCCCACCTCGGAAGGCACGACCCAGGGCGCGGCGGTCCGCTCGTCGGCGAGCAGGCCGGGGAAGATGCGCAGGCCGTCGCTGCGCTGCGGCCCGCACACGTAGCAGGTGGGGAACGGGTGGGCGGTGAAGCCCGGATACGCCTTGGCCGCGACCTCCGCCTCGGCGAGCGAGGCCGCCGGGACGCCGGGGCCCGCGTCCGTGGTCGCGGCGACCTCCGCGACCAGGGTGCCGTCGGGGGCGGTCACCGCGCCGTGCCCCACCGCGAGATCCGTTTCGAGCGGGGGCGGGATCCGCAGGGTCACCTGGAACGCCCGCCCGTCCGCCGCGGCACCGCACGCCGTCGCGAACGCACCCGCCGACCAGCCGCCGTTGCCCGAGGCCGGGGGACCGTTGAACTTCGCCGGAATCCGCATGCCCGACACCGTCTCATACGCCTACGACAGACACCGGCGATTGTCGGCGGCGTACATTGTGCGTACGATCGGCTCATGAGCGCGAAAGCGGAACGTCTGCATCTGCGCCTCGACGCCGAGCAGCGCGCACTGCTCGAGGCAGCCAGCGAGGCCGCTGGGTCGAGCATGTCCGCCTTCGTTCTGCGGGCGGCGACCGACGCGGCGGCGGGCGTACTCGCCGATCGTCGCGCGTTTCTCCTGGACGAAGAGGCGTGGCGGGCGTTCGACGAGGCGCTCGAGCGGCCCGCCCAGGACGTCGCCGGTCTGCGTGAGCTGCTCAGCCGGCCGACGGTTCTTGACGACGGCCGCGGCGGCGACCAGGCATGACGCCGCGCTTCTCGGCCGTGGAGGCGCTCGCCCCCGGGCACGTGCTGACCGGCTTCGACTGTGGTTCGCCCGCACAGTCGGCCTGGCTGGCGGAACACGCGATGCAGGCGCACCGGGCCGGACTATCCCGGGTCTACGTGGCCACCGGCCCCGAACGGGTGGTCGCCTACTACGCCCTGTCGGCGGGCAGTGTGGCGCCCGCCGATGCCTCACCCCGCCTGATGCAGGGAGCCGGGCGCTACCACCAACCCGTCGTGATCCTTACCCGGCTCGGCGTCGACGTCTGCGCTCAAGGAGCCGGGCTGGGACGCGCGCTCGTCGTGGACGCGCTGCGCCGCATCGCCGGTGCATCCGAAGTCATCGGGGTCCGCGCCGTCCTCATCCACTGCGAGTCGGACGCCGCGCGTGAGTTCTACCTACGACTGGCCAAGTTCGAGGCGAGTCCGACCGACCCGATGCACCTTCTGCTCCTCATGAAGGACCTGCGCCGCGCCCTCGCGTAAGGCGTTCATGTGCTGGTCATCCGGCACCACCACGGTGGATACGCCAGCGGTGGATGTGGACCTTACACAGATCTCATGGCCGTACTCATGACCGCCGCCGCACCCACCGGGACCAGCGGCTACTCGCTCCTCATCGCCGACGACGCCGACCAGGTGGCCGCGGCGCAGCGACTGCGCCACGACGTCTTCGCCACCGAGCTCGGTGCCCGGCTCCCGCACGCCGTCGACGGGCGCGACATCGACGACTTCGACGAGCATTGCGACCACCTCATCGTCCGCGACGACGCCACCGGCACCGCCGTCGGCACGTACCGGATGCTGCGCCCGGCCGCCGCCGAACGGGCCGGGCGGCGCTACGGCGACGGCGAATTCGACCTCAGCCGCCTCGCGCCGCTGCGTGACCAGCTCGTCGAGACCGGACGCTCCTGTGTGCACCCTGACCACCGCTCCGGAGCCGTGGTCAACCTCATGTGGGCCGGCATCGCCCGCTACCTGCACCTGAACAACCTGCGCTGGCTCGGCGGCTGCGCCTCGGTCGGGCTCGACGACGGCGGCCACACCGCCGCCGGGGTGTGGGCGCGGGCGCAGGCCAAGCATCTGTCGCCGCCCACCCTGCGGGTCCGGCCCCGCCGCCCCTGGCTCTCCGAGACCGCCCCCGCCGGCGACCCGAAAGCCGCGGTGCCCCCGCTGCTGCGCGGCTACCTGCGGCTGGGCAGCTGGGTGTGCGGCGAACCCGCGTACGACCCGGACTTCCGCACCGCCGACTTCTACGTGCTGCTGTCCATGGACCGGATGGACCCGCGCTACCGGCGGCACTTCCTCGGGGCGACGCGATGATGTGGCTGCCCGAATCCGGCTGCGGGCCGGGGTGCCGCACCGGCGGCGACGACCCGGCGCGCCACGGGACGGCGACGCTGCGGATGGCGGGGGTGTGCACCGTACTGTTGCTGAGCCTGGTGGTCCTGCCGCTGCTGCGCCGCGCGGCCGTGCGGGCCGGTGCGCGCGCCCTGCTCGCGCTGCTCGGAGTGCGGCTGGTCTGGCGCGGCCCACTGCCCCGCCCCGGCAGCCTGCTGGTCGCCAATCACGTCTCGTGGCTCGACATCGTCGCGCTGGTCGCGGTGGTGCCGGTCCGGCTCGTCGCCAAGAGTGAGGTCCGCACCTGGCCGGCGGTGGGCGCGCTCGCGGCCGCGACCGGCGCGATCTTCCTGGACCGGACCCGGCCGCGGACGCTGCCGCGGACCGTGGCCGAGGTCGCCGCGGCGCTGCGGGCCGGGCGGACGGTCGCGGTCTTCCCGGAAGGTACGACGTTCTGCGGCGCCCGTCAGGGCCGGTTCCGGCCGGCGGTGTTCCAGGCCGCGGTCGACGCGGGCGCGCCCGTGGTGCCGGTCTCGATCAGGTACGACTCGACCGCCGCCGCGTTCGTCGGCGACGACACGCTGTGGTCGTCGGTCCGCCGCGTCGCCGGGCTGCGCGGCATGACTGCGACCCTCGTGGCGGCCCCGGCGTTACGGCCCACCGAGGGTACGGACCGGCGGGCGCTGGCCCGCGCCGCGCAGGCGTGCGTCGGCGTGACCTCGGGCTTCGGCCTCGCCGCGTAGGCGCCGCTCACAGAGACCTTTCAGCCGCTGCGCAGGCGCGACGCAGGTGCCGCGGAGAATAATGGCAGCTATGGCCGCCACCCAGACCGCGCAGAAGCAGACCGAGGCGAAGCTGCTCGTCGTCGAGGACGACGCGAACATCCTTGAGCTGCTCTCCGCGAGCCTCCGGTTCGCCGGGTTCGACGTCAGCACGGCCACCAGCGGCAGCGCGGCGGTGACCGCGGCCAAGAACGCGAGCCCGGATCTGGTCGTCCTCGACGTCATGCTGCCGGACCTGGACGGGTTCGAGGTCATCCGGCTGATGCGGGAGGGCGGGGCGCGTACCCCGGTCGTCTTCCTCACCGCCCGGGACAACACGGACGACAAGATCCGCGGGCTGACCCTGGGCGGCGACGACTACGTCACCAAGCCGTTCAGCCTGGAGGAGCTGACCGCCCGGATCCGGGCCGTGCTGCGGCGCACCTCGTCGACCGACGAGCAGCCGTCCCGGCTGGTCTTCGCGGACCTGGAGCTCGACGAGGAGACCCACGAGGTGTATCGGGCGGGCCAGCGGGTGCAGCTGTCGCCGACCGAGTTCAAGCTGCTGCGCTACCTCATGCTCAACGCGAACCGGGTGCTGTCCAAGGCGCAGATCCTCGACCACGTGTGGAAGTACGACTTCCGCGGCGACGACAACATCGTGGAGTCGTACATCTCGTACCTGCGGCGCAAGGTCGACAACGTCGAGCCGCGGCTGATCCACACTCTGCGCGGCGTCGGGTACGTCCTGCGCAAGCCCGCCGTCTGAGCCCGCGGTGGCTCTCCGCGGACCGGCTCGCTTCGGCGCTCACGCGGCGGCGAAGATGCGGGCCACGCCCCTGCGCGTCAAGTTGCTGGCCGCGGTCCTCGCGCTCGTCTTCGCGGCCCTGACCCTGATCAGCGTGGCCAGCACGCTCGCGTTGCGCAGCTATCTGCTCAGCCGGATGGACGACGAGTTGAAGGCGACGACCGCGAATCTCGCCACCAACCTGCGCGGCATCGCGGTGCGGCAGCTCGACCCCACGGTGTACATCCCGAGCGAGTACATGTTCGCGATCTGCGACACCCACGGGGTGGGTGATCCGTACAAGAGCGATCGCCGGTTGCGGGCCGACGACCTGCCGACCTGCATAAACGGACTGTCCGAGATCGAGGAGCGGCAGGCCGACCAGCCGTTCACGGTGGTGTCGCGGAGCAAGCAGTACCACTGGCGCATGGTGATCGCCGACCTGCCCAACGGCGACTATCTCTACGTCGGCCGGAACATGACCGAGATCGAGTACGCGATGTCCCGGCTGGTCTGGATCGACTTCCTGCTGGGCACCGGTGTCCTCCTGGCGCTCGCCGTGGTCGGCGCCGCGATCGTACGGACGAGCCTGCGCCCGCTGACCGACATCGAGCAGACCGCGGGGGCGATCGCCGCGGGCGACCTGACCCGGCGGGTGCCCGACCCCGAGCCGGACAGCGAGGAACCGCAGACCGAGCTCGGCCGGCTGTCCCGCGCGCTGAACGCCATGCTGGCCCAGATCGAGACCGCGTTCACCGCGCGCGCACAGTCCGAGACGGCCGCCCGGGCGGCGGAGTCGGTGGCCCGGGACGCGGCCGACGCCGCGCAGCTCTCCGAGGCCCGTGCGGTGCGCTCCGAGGAGAAGATGCGGCAGTTCGTGGCGGACGCCTCGCACGAGCTGCGGACGCCGCTGACCACGATCCGCGGCTTCGCCGAGCTGTACCGCCAGGGCGCGGTCGCCGACCCGGCGGACGTCGCCCGGCTGGTGCGCCGCATCGAGGACGAGGCCGCCCGGATGGGCCTGCTCGTCGAGGACCTGCTGCTGCTGGCCCGGCTGGACCGGGAACGGCCGCTCACCCTGGCCCCGGTCGAACTGCCGGTGCTCGCGGTGGACGCGGTCCACGCCGCCCAGGCCACCGCCCCGGAACGCAGCATCGAACTGGACGTCCGTGACGACGCGGACAAACTGGTGGCGTACGGCGACGACGCCCGGCTGCGGCAGGTCATCGGCAACCTGATGACCAACGCCCTGACCCACACGCCGCCGGACGCCGCGGTGACGCTGCGCGTGTTCCGCGAGGACGGCAACAGGGTCGCGGTGGAGGTCAGTGACACCGGGCCGGGCCTGTCGGCGGAGCAGCGCGACCGGGTCTTCGAGCGGTTCTACCGCGCCGACCAGGCGCGTACCCGCAACACCGACCGGGAGGCCACCGGCACCGGCCTGGGGCTGGCCATCGTGGCGGCCATCGTGCGGGCCCACCACGGGTCCGTGGAGGTGGTCAGCGAGGACGGGAAGGGCGCCACGTTCCGGGTGACGCTGCCCGCGCTGGATGCTGACGTACCGGCTGAACGCTGACGAAACCCTTCACAGAAAACATTCAGGGCAAACACAGGCCCACCCGAGTGCGGACCGGCACTGTAGAGACATGACCGAGTTCGAGACCGACCCGCAGCGGCGCGAGACCTCCCCCTCTGGGGAGCCGTCGCACCGGCCCGCGGACGCCTCCCACGAGAGCAGCAACGCGCAGCGGGGAGAGTCCGACCCTACCGTCGTCCAGCCCACGGTCGCCCCGGCGGCTGACACCCAGCCCGAGGGCAGCCTGCCCGAGGTTGCCGAGCCGGCCACCCCGGCCGCCGGCACCCCGGTGGTCGGTCCCGCGGTCCCGGCGTCGGCACCCCAGTCGGGTGCCCCCGCCGGTCACCCCGCACAGGCGGGCGGCTGGGCTTCGCCGTGGCAGCCGCACCAGCAGCACCCGGCGTTCGCGGGCCAGCCGTACGGCGGTCCGCACCCGGGCCAGCCGTACCCGGGGTACGCGGCGCAGCCGCAGTTCCACGCGCCCGGCACGCCGGGCGCCCCGGGCCTGCACGGCAGCGCCCCGCACGGTGCCCCTGGCGCCCCGGGCGGGTGGAACGGCGCGCAGACCGAGTCCGTGCCCGCCTGGGCCGCCCCGGTCGGCGCGGGCGGCCCCCGTGACCCGGGCAGTCCCGGCCGCGGCCGCAAGATCCTCATCGCCGGGGCGGCCGCCGCGGTCATCGCGATCGGCGCCGGCGGCGTCGGCGCGGCCGCGGCGCTCGCGCTCAGTGACAGCCACAGCTCGGCCACGGTGCAGACCAGCAACTCGTCCGTGACCCGGGTGGTGGACCGTTCGTCGCTGGCCCAGATCGCCGCGGCGGTCCAGGACAGCGTCGTCTCGATCACCACGGGGTCCGGCGAGGGCTCCGGCGTGATCACCAGTGACGACGGGTTCATCGTCACGAACAACCACGTGGTCGCGACCGCGCGGGGCGACACGGTGCAGGTGATCTTCGCGAACGGCAAGAAGGCGGACGCGAAGATCGTGGGCACGGACCCGCGTACGGACCTGGCCGTGGTCAAGGCGTCCGGGGTCTCCGACCTCAAGGCCGCGAAGTTCGGTGACAGTTCCAAGATGCAGGTCGGCGACACCGTACTGGCCATCGGCAGCCCGCTCGGGCTGGAGGGTTCGGTGACCGCGGGCATCATCAGCGCGAAGGACCGCACGATCCGGTCCGGCGGGGAGGCCCCGCAGAGCCCGTTCGACAGCAACCAGCAGCAGTCGACCACCACGACGATGTCGGGTCTGCTGCAGACCGACGCCCCGATCAATCCGGGCAACTCGGGCGGTGCGCTGGTCAACACGAACGGCGAGGTCATCGGCATCAACTCCGCGATCGCCACGTCGGGTCAGAACTCGGGCAACATCGGCCTGGGCTTCGCGATCCCGAGCAACAAGGTCACCCAGGTCGCCAATGCACTGATGTCGGGCAAGAAGGTCAGCCACCCGGCACTGGGCGTGAGCGTCACCGAGGCGCAGGGTGGCGGCGCGCTGGTCAGCACCGTGACGCCGAACAGCGCGGCGGCCAAGGCGGGCCTGCAGCAGGGTGACGTCATCACCTCGGTGAACGGCAAGGCGGTCAACGATTCCGACGACCTCGTCGGGATCATCCAGAGTGCCAACGTCGGGGACAAGGTGACCATCGTGTACACCCGCGACGGTGCCCAGAAGACCGTGACGGCCGAGCTGCAGGAGTCTTCCTGACGGCGGGACGCAGGCAGGTCCATCCGGGCCATTCCCCCTCCCCGTAGCGGTGGGCGGATGCGATCACCAAGGTTGATCGCATCCGCCCACCGCTCTTTTTCTGTCTGTCGCACGGGATGATTTGCCCGCTTCGGTCGGAAAAATGGCGCAGGAAACCGGAGTGGAGGGCTCGCCTTCGAGCGGCCCCACCGCCTAGTCTCCATTCGCCATTGGCGCGGCGAGTGGAAGGCCGACCCGAGTGACCTACGTCGAGACCCGGATGAACGTCTGGGAGGCGCTGGCCGGGCGTGCGCCGGGAGAGCCCGTCGGACCAGCGGACCCCGGCCTGTGGGGCGCGGTCGTCGACCGGCTCAACCCGGCCCGCGCGGTGCCGGTCCTGCGGGCGGGCATCGAGGCCGTGGAACTGACCAGCGCGCGCGGCTCCGCGTACGTGATGCTGCGCTCGCCCGACGACGGCGGCCGCGCCTGCTACCTGCGGCTGACCCCGCAGGAGTACCAGCTCGCGCTCATCATGGACGGCACACACACCGTCGCGCGGCTGGTCGCCGAGTTCGCCCGCATCGCCGGCCGGCTCGCCCCCGACCAGGTCCGCCGCGTCGTCGCCGACCTCGCCGGCAACCGGATGCTGGAGGAGCTGCCGGTCGACGCGTTCGCGCCGCTGGCGCAGATCCAGCGCAAGCCGCTGCCCGAACGCCTCGGCAGCACCCTGCTCGCCGCGATGCGCGGGCGGCGGATGCTGGCGGTCGACATCGACGGATTCGTCTCGGCGATGTACCGCAACGGCGGCAAGATGCTGTTCACCCGCGGGGCCGCCATCGCGATGACGATCATCGCGGTGCTCGGGCTCGCGCTGTTCACCGGTACGTGGTTCCGCGGCAGCCAGACCGTCTTCCTGACCGGCGGGTCGTACCTGCTCGGGGCGATCGTGCTGCTGGTGCTCAACGTGTTCGCGCTGGCCTGTCACGAACTGGGGCATGCGCTGGCCACCAAGCACGCCGGACGGGAGGTGCCCGCGGCCGGTCTGCTGGTCTACTTCGGTATCCCGTCGGTGTTCGTGGACACCACGGACGTGTGGATGGCCGGGCGGCGGGCCCGCATCCTCACCACGGCCGCCGGGCCCGCCTCCGGGCTGGTGCTGGCCGGGGGCATGCAACTTGTCGGGTTCGCGATCCCGGCGCTCGGGCCGCTGGCGTTCAAGCTCGCGTTCGCCTGGTACCTGAACGTGCTGTTCAACCTGAACCCGTTCATCGCGCTCGACGGCTACTACCTGCTGATGGACTGGCTGGAGATCCCGAACCTGCGGGCCCGCGGGCTCGCCTGGGTCGGCGGCCGGCTGCGTGGGCGCCCGACGAAGTGGTCCGGACTGGACCAGGAGGGCCGGCTGGTCGCCCTGTACGGGGTGCTGGCCGTGCTCTGGCTTGCGGTCGCGGCGAACCTGGCGTACCGGGTGTGGTCCGACCGCGTCTCCGGGGTGATCACCGGGTTGTGGCACGGCGGCATCGCCAGTCAGCTGCTGCTCCTGCTCATCATCGGCGGCCTGAGCGCCCCGCTGATCTACCTGGCTGCCGGGCGGCTGGCCCGCTGGTGGCGTACCGCCCGCGAGCGTTCCGCCGAGCGGGAACGCGAGGCCGACGCGCCCCGGCGTCTCGCCGCGTTGCTCGGTTCCGAGCTGGCCGGTCTGCCCGACCCGGTGCTGGCCAACCTGGCCGCCCGGTCTCGCTGGGAGCGCCCGGGCTCGGGCCGCCAGCTCGTTGCGGCGGGCAGCGCCCCGCAGGCCGTGTACGTGGTGGTCGACGGCGCGCTGCAGGCCCGCAAGCCGGGCGACCCGGGCGGCACGATCCGCCAGCACGTCGGACCGGGCGGTGTCGTCGGCCTGGTCAGCGCGCTGACCGGGCGGGCCACCGCGCTGGACTGGCACACGTCGGACACCACGCTGCTCGCCGTACCGACCGCCACGGTGGCCACCGCGGTCGGGCCGTTGCCCGGCCCGCCGCCGAAGGACCGGGCGGAGGCGGAGGCGCTGTTCGCCGACACGCCGGCGTTGGCCGGGCTCGCGGTCGACGAGCGGCTGGCCCTGATCGCGTCCGCGCACCCGGTGGATCTGGGGCCGGGCGCGCCGGTGATGCTGGCCGGGCCCACCCATGCGGTCGTGGTCGAATCCGGCGTCATCGCCATGCCCGACGGCGTCGAGCTGCGCCGCGGCACACTGGTCGGGCCGGTCGGTGACGGCAATCCGGGGGCGGTCGCGCAGACGCGTACGCCGGTGCGGTTGTGGGTCATCCCGGACGCCTCGCACCTGCCGCCGCTGGTCGGCTCCGCCCGCCGTGCCGCGCCGCCACCGGCGCTGCGGGAGGGCACCACCGCGCCCACCGCCGGGGTGCACCCGTCGGTGTACCCGCCGCTGGCAGTGCCGCCGGGCCCGCCGTCGGAGTCCGACGACCCCGACGTGGACCGGCATTTCGAGCGGCGGATGTGGTGGCTCGTGCTGCTCGTCCTGCTGCTGGCCCTGCTGCTGACCGGCGCGAACCTCGCGCCCGGGCCGGCGTGGGCCGAGATGCCCCGCGACCGGGTGCTGCTGACCGCCGAACGCGGCCGGGTCACCGCCCTGGTCGACGGGACCACGGTGATCCTGGACGAGGGCGACCGCCGCTACGTCGGCAACGGCACCCGCATCGAGGTGCCGGACCAGGCCACCGGACGCCTGACGTTCGTGGGCGGTGCGGCGGCCATGCTCTGCCCCGGCTCCCGTGCCGTGGTGGGCAACCTCTGGACGGACACCGCGCGCCACCGGGAGCCGCACGGCGAGCTCGCGCTCGACAACGGCCGCCTGCTCGCCGACACGACCAGCACGAGCGGGGCGTTCCGGCCGCTCGCGCTCGTCGTGCAGCGCCCGCTCGGCAACGTGACCAACAGCGGCCCGTCGTGGTTCGCGGTCGACCCGGGTGCGGTGACCGTCTCGACCGGCGTCGCGACCGTCAACGGCGCCGCGAACCCGGCCACGGGCAAGGATCTGACCTGCGGGGACGGGGTGCCGGTGGCCCCGCCCGCGGCGGGCCCGAGCGAGACACCGAGCGAGGTGCCGCCGTCGGACCTGCCGAGCTTGCCGCTGCCGACGACCGAGACCACGGTCCCGCCCACGACGACGGTGGCACCGGCGCCCACGGCGACGCCGACCACACGTACGCCGACCACCCGGCCCCCGGTGACGCCGCCCCCGGCGACGACGACGGTCCCGCCGACGACCACGCGCCCGCCGACGACCCGGCCGACCACGGTTCCGCCGACGACCCGGCCGACCACGACGCCGCCGTCGACGACGCCGACTACCACGCCGCCGTCGACGACCCCCACCACGGTGCCGACCAGCGACCCAACCCTGCCGCCGATCAGTTGACGGCGCCGGTGGAGATACGGTGTGCCGTCGGCGGAGATGAACGAAAAAGGAGAAAAGTCGGTGTTGTGCTGGTTCTGTGCCAAGGCGGCGCGCGGATCGTGCCGCTTCTGCGGCCGTGGAGTGTGCGAGGACCACGCGCGGTTCGGGCCGTACCTGTTGCAGGTGAACCGGTCGGAGAGCCGGCGCCGCGCGGAGGCGCTGGTGGTGGAGGACGCGGTGCAGTGCGGTACGTGCCGGCCCCGCCCCCAGCCGGTCCCGATGCCGGAACTGGACTGAGCCGGGCGATACCCCGGCTGGACCGGGTGGACTAGCTTTGTTGGGTATGAGCGACTTCGACGTCGTGCTGGAACGCCTGCTCAACGAGCCGTCGTTCGCCGCCGAGCTGGCCCGGGACGCGGACGCCGCGCTGTCCGGCTACGTGCTGGACGACGGCGAGGCCGAGCTGTTGCGCCGCCAGGTGGCGGCCGACGCCGGTGCCGCCCACGCGGTCGTCGAGACCCGGACGAGCAAGTCGAGCACGTTCGGGCTGCTGTCCGCGTTCTCGGAGCTGGGCGGAGGGGACGCGCACTCCGGGCTGGGATCCGCGGCGCCCGCCCGGTCCGGTCTCGGGTCCGCGCCCGCCGAGCTCGGCCCGTGGTCGGAGTTCGGCACGGCCGCGGGAGTGGCCGCCCAGCACGCCGCGGACGTGTCCGGCGGCCACGGCGTCACCCAGGGCCTCGGCTCGGCCCCCGCGTGGGGCACCGGCGGCGGCACCGGGGAGATGATGCCGCAGGCGCACGCCGGGTTCGGTCCGGCCCCCGCCATGGACGGCGCCCCCGACGCCGACTCGGCCCCCGACCTGGACGGCCTGCCCCCGGTGTCCCGCATCGGCGACGCCCCGCACAGCGGCCTGGGGGAGCCGTCGCGGTTCGCCGGCGAGGCGGAGCACCTGGCGGCGCCCAAGGGCTACCACCCCCGGGTCGATGTGGACGGCGACGGCCGGTGGGACCATGCCACCTACCGCGGTCGCGCCGACGGTGGGGCGGACATCCTGGTGGACCTCAACCACGACGGGAAGGCCGACTTCATCGGCCACGACGTGGACGCGGACGGCAAGGTCGACTACGCCGACTACGACAAGAACCACGACGGAGTGTTCGAGAAGCGGATGTACGACGACAACGGCGACGGCTGGCTCGACCGTACGGTCTGGCAGGAGCACTGAGCCCAGGCTCTGGCCCCCGGCGTCGTCGCCGTACAGGATGGACGGATGGTGGCGATCGCCGTCCGGGCGGTCTCGAAGGTCTTCGGCGACGGCGCGGTGGCGGTCGATGACGTCGACCTCGACGTGGCGCCCGGCGAGTTCCTCGTGCTGCTCGGCCCCAGCGGCTGCGGGAAATCCACGCTGCTGCGCCTGATCGGCGGCCTGGAGGCGCCGACCCGCGGCGAGGTCCTGCTGGACGGCGTACCGGCGGTCGCGATGGCGCCGCACGAGCGCAACATCGCCCTGGTGGTGCAGACGTTCGCGCTGTACCCGCATCTCACGGTCGCGCAGAACATCGGCTTCCCGCTGCGCGCCGCGGGCGGCTCGGCCACGGACGTGGCCGCCCGGATCGCCGAGATGGCCCGCCACCTCGGCATCGCGGACCTGCTCGGGCGCCGCCCCGAGCACCTGTCGGGCGGCCAGCGGCAGCGGGTGGCACTGGCCCGCGCGCTGGTGCGCCGCCCGGCGTTGCTGCTGCTCGACGAGCCGCTGTCGCAGGTGGACGCGGGCGTCCGGGCGGATCTGCGCGGCGAGATCACCGCGCTGGCCCGCCGCGTCGGGGTGACGACCGTGTACGTGACGCACGACCAGCACGAGGCGCTGAGCATGGCGGACCGGGTGGCGGTGCTGCGCCGCGGCACGTTGCAGCAGGTGGGCCCGCCCGCCCAGGTGTACGCCGACCCGCGCACGCTGTTCGTGGCCGCTTTCCTCGGCACGCCGCCGACCAGTTTGCTGGAGGCCGCCGTGTACGCCGTGGACGGCCGGGTGGTGCTGGACCTGGGCTCGCAGGAGATCGAGCTGCCGCCCGGCGACCCGCGTACGGCGGTCCTCGCGCGGCGGCACACCGAGCGGGTGACCGTGGCCCTGCGCGCCCTGCGCCTCGCCGCGGGCGAGCCGCTGCAGATCACCGGCACGGTACGGGCGGTGCAGCACCTGGGGCACGAGGTGCTCGCGTACCTGGACGCGGGGGCGGTACCGACACCGCCGCAGGTGGTCGACGCGCCGGATCCGGGTGGCCTGTCCGCTGCCCGGCGACCGGACCGCACGGCGTACGGGTTCTATCCGTCGTACGACCTTCCCGGCGATCCGGCGCCCGGGGGTGAGGTCGTGGTCCGGGTCCCGGCGCCGGGTGCGGTGGCCGTGGGCGCGCGCCTGACGGCGGGACTGGACCTGGGGGAGTTGCTGTTGTTCGACCGGTCGGGGCGCAGGATCGGGCTGGACAGAATCAGTTAACAGTCTTAATAATTGGCCAACTGTCGATGTCCCGACGTGGAGGCCACCCCCATGCGCCCATCCCGTTCCGTCATCCTCGCCGTCGTGACCGCGCTCGCGGCCGGCGGCGTAGCCCTCCGGACCGCCCCGTCCGCCGAGGCCGCCGGCATCCCCACGGCGACCGTCACGAAGACCTCCGACTGGGGCTCCGGCTGGCAGGCCCAGGCCACGGTCACCAACGGCGGTGCGGCCGGACTCACCACGTGGAAGGTCGAGTTCGACCTGCCCGCGGGCACGTCGGTCGGGTCCTACTGGGACGCGTTGCTGACCACCAGCGGCCAGCACTTCACGTTCACCAACCGGGAGTACAACGGCACGGTCGCGCCCGGCGCCTCAGTGTCGTTCGGCTTCCTCGGCAACGGCCCGGGCTCCCCGGCCAACTGCCTGCTCAACGGCGCCCCGTGCGGCGGCGGCACCCCGCCGACGACGAGCCCGACCACGACGCCGCCCACCACGACGCCGCCGCCCACCACCCCGCCCACCACGACGCCGCCCGTCACGGAACCGCCGATCACCGGGCTGCCGAAGCACGCCCTCATCGGCTACCTGCACGCCAGCTTCGCCAACGGCTCCGGGTACCTGCGGATGGCCGACGTCCCCGCCGACTGGGACATCATCGACCTCGCGTTCGGCGAGCCCACCTCGCCGACCTCCGGCGACATCCGGTTCACGCTCTGCCCCGCCACGGAATGCCCGGGGGTCGAGGCCGAAGCCGACTTCATCGCGGCCATCCGCGCCAAACGGGCCGCGGGCAAGAAGGTGCTGCTCTCCATCGGCGGCGAGAAGGGCCAGGTGCAACTGACCACCACCGCCGCCCGCGACGCGTTCGTCCGCTCCGTGGGCGCCATCATCGACAAGTACGGTCTCGACGGCGTCGACATCGACTTCGAGGGCCACTCTCTGTCGCTGAACAGCGGCGACACCGACTTCAAGAACCCGACCACCCCGGTCGTGGTCAACCTGATCGCGGCCCTCAGGTCCCTCAAGGCCCGGTACGGCAACGGCTTCGTGCTCACCATGGCCCCGGAGACGTTCTTCGTGCAGCTCGGCTACCAGTACTACGGCTCCGGCCCGTGGGGCGGGCAGGACCCGCGCTCCGGGGCGTACCTGCCGGTCATCTACGCCATGCGGGACGACCTGACCGTGCTGCACGTCCAGGACTACAACTCCGGGCCGATCATGGGGTTGGACAACCAGTACCACACCATGGGCGGGGCGGACTTCCACATCGCCATGACCGACATGCTGCTGGCCGGCTTCCCGGTCGCGGGCAACACCGCCAACGCGTTCCCGGCGCTGCGCGCGGACCAGGTCGCGTTCGGCGCGCCCGCCGCGGTCAGCGCCGGCAACGGGTACGTGGCCCCCGCCGGCGTCCAGTCCGCGGTGACCTGCCTCGTGAAGGGCACCGGTTGCGGCGGATACACCCCGCGCAGCGGCACCAGCCCGGCGTTGCGCGGCCTCATGACCTGGTCGATCAACTGGGACCGGTACTACGGCTGGGAGTTCCGCAACGCCCACGAGCCGTTCCTCGACGCCCTCGGTTAACTCGAGAGCCGCCCGTCCCTCCACCTTCTACGCTCTCGGCATGAGCGGTGGTGGGCGTGGCGGGTGTGAGCCGGACAGTGGGTGAGCAGCGGCGCGCCCGCGTCGGGCTGCTGCAGGTGTGCGCTGCCGGCGTTCTCTGGGGTACCGGTGGGCTGGTGGTCACGGTGCTGCACGAGCGGGACGGGCTCGGGGCGATGACGGTCAGCGCGTGGCGGATGGTGCTCGCGGCCGTCGCGTTGCTCGTGTTCGCGGTGGCGGCGCGCCGGTGGGGGGCCGTACGGGCGACCATGCGCGCCCACCCCGTACCGGCGGTCGTGGTCGGCTGCGGCACCGCCGTCTATCAAGGGCTGTACTTCGTGTCGGTGCTGCTGGTCGGGGTGAGCGTGGCCACCGTGGTGTCGCTGGGAATCGCGCCGATCCTGGCGGCCGTCTGGGAGCATCTGCGGGCCCGTACCCGGCCGTCATTACGCGAAGCCGGTGTCCTGGTGGCCGCGCTGGCCGGCCTGGTGCTGATCAGCGCGACCGCCGGGGACGCATCGGTGGCACCCGGTGATGCGCCGGGCCTCGGTCTGACTCTGGCCGTCGCGGCCGGCGTCACGTACGCGGCGACGACCGTGCTGGGCCACACCGTCGCCCGGCGGGTCGATCCGGTGGCGCTGACCACCTGCGCCACCGCGGCGGGAGCCGTTCTTCTTGCCCCCTTCCTCTTCGTGGCCGCGGCACGGCGCGAGCCCGTGATCAGTACCAGCCCGGAGTCGATCGCCCTGCTGGCGTACCTCGGGATCGCGACGATGGCATTGGCCTACGGGCTGCTCTACGCCGGTCTGCGGACCACGTCCGGGTCCGCGGCGACCGTGGCGACGTTGCTGGAACCGGTGTCCGCGGCGCTGCTCGCGGTTCTGCTGCTGGATGAGCATCTGCCGTGGCAAGCCTGGCTCGGGGCGGTGCTCATCCTCGCGGCCGTGGCCGCCCTGCGCCCGACCGGGCCGTGACACGATGAGGGGCATGGTCGACACTCCGGTCGCGTTCGTGCTCGGCGGCGGCGGTGTGCTCGGCGCCGTCGAGGTGGGCATGCTGCGCGCGCTGTTCCGGGCCGGGTTCACGCCCGACACCGTGGTCGGCACGTCGATCGGCGCGGTCAACGGGGCCCTGCTCGCCACGGACCCCAACGAGGCGGTCACCGACCGGCTGGTCCAGCTCTGGTCGTCACCCGAGGCGGCCGACGTGTACGGCGACTCCATCGCCCGGCAGCTGCGGCGCTTCGCCGCCCGTACCCATCTGCACTCGCCGCTGCCGCTGCGCCGGCTGCTGGAGAGCGAGCTGGGGGAGCACGCCACGTTCGCCGACCTGAAGGTGCCGTTCCGGTGCTGCGCGGCCAGCATCGAGCGGGCCGCGGAGCACTGGTTCGACAGCGGGCCGCTGGTCGACGCGGTGCTCGCCTCGTCGTCCGTGCCGGGGCTGCTGCCGCCGATGCAGATCGAGGGGGAGCATTTCGTCGACGGCGGGATCGTCAACTCGATCCCGGTCGGGGAGGCGGTCCGGGTCGGGGCGAAGCTGATCTTCGTCCTGCAGGTGGGCCGGATCGAACGGCCCCTGGCCGTGCCGCGGCGGCCGTGGGAGGTGGCTCAGGTGGCGTTCGAGATCGCCCGGCGGCACCGGTTCGCGCACGACCTCGCGTCGCTGCCCGACGACGTACGGGTGCACGTCCTGCCGACCGGGGGCGGGGAGAGCCGCGACGACTCGCCGTGGGCGTACCGGGACATGGCCGCGATCGGGCGGCGCATCAGCCGGGCGTACACGGCGTCGCGCCGCTACCTGGACGCGAACGTGGAGCCGCCCCCGGGCCGGGGCGGCCACGGCTGATGCCGATGCCGCCCGCGTGGGTCCGCCGGTGTGTGTTCGTGCCGCTGGTGGTGCTGCTGGCGGGTGTCCTGGTGACCACGCTGCCGCTGTGGCTGATCGCGGCGGTTGCGGCGTCGCCGCTGCTGCCGGGCCATCTGCGGGTGCCCCGCGTGGTCTGGCTGGCCATCGTGTACGTCGTCTGGGACGCCGCGGCCCTCGTCGCGCTGGCCGCACTCTGGGTGGTGTCCGGCTTCGGATGGCGGATCCGCTCGCCCGGCTTCCAGCGCGCCCACTATGTCCTCACCGGCCGGTTCCTCGCCGCGCTGTTCTGGGTCGCGCGCTGGTCGTTGCACCTCGACGTGGACGTGGTCGGCACCGACCCGGACACGGCGGTGCCGGGCCGGCCGGAGATCGTGGTGAGCCGGCACGCCGGGCCGGGCGACTCGTTCATCCTCATCCATGCGCTGGTGAACTGGTTCGCCCGGGAGCCGCGGATCGTGCTCAAGGCCGCCCTGCAGTGGGATCCGGCCGTGGACGTCCTGCTCAACCGGCTGCCCAACCGCTTCATCTCGCCGGGCCGCACCGGCACGCACACACTGGAACAGCAGATCGGTGAGCTGGCGACCGGGCTGGACGACAACGACGCGTTCGTGATCTTCCCCGAGGGTGGGAACTTCACCCCGCGGCGCCGGCTGACCGCCATCGCCCGGTTGCGCGACCGGGGCCTGCACGACATGGCGGTCCGCGCGCAGTCATTGCGCAACGTGCTGCCGCCCAAACCGGGCGGGCTGCTGGCGGCGCTGGACGCGGCCCCGGACGCCGGGGTCATCTTCGTGGCGCACACCGGACTGGACCGGATGCTCACGGTCGGCGACGTCTGGCGGGAGCTGCCGATGGACAAGCGGCTCGTGATGAAGTTCTGGAGCGTCGCGCCGGAGGACGTGCCGCGCGGCGAGAAGGACCGGGTCGCCTGGCTGTACGACTGGTGGGCCCGCATCGATGAGTGGATCGAACAGAACCGGCCGGAGCCGCGCCCGCTGCGCCCGGTCTGGCCTTCGCGCAGCCGGTGAACCGCGCCGCCGCACCCGCCCGTGAACCGGGCCGATGCGGCGGCGAGCGCCGGATCAGGACTTGAAGATGCCCTTGAGCTGGCTGGGCAGCTCGGTGACCTCCGACTTCGGCGGGCGGCTCACCGAGACCGCGGTGCCGAAGTCCGAGTACGTCGACTTCAGCTGCCCGGCTCCGGCCGCGACGCGTTCCATGTCGACGGTCAGCTCGGTCAGCCGGCCCTGGTCGTCCACCCGCGCGGTGAACGGCACCGTGGTGGCCTTGCCGCCCAGCGCCTTGAGCTTGTCCGAGTTGTACTGCGGCGACTTGGACAGGTCCAGCGTCCCGGTGTAGGTGTCGCCCGATCGCTTGACCTCGGTCACCGCCTTCATCAGCGTCTTCGCGCCGGCCGGGTCGTCACCGGACATCATGCCGACGCTGCTGCCCGCGGGCAGCTTCGTGGCGTCGAGGTGCATCCACTTGTCGCCACTGCCCGTGACCTTGCCGAGCTCCCCGCCGATCTTCAGGTAGATGTCCGTGCCGACCTTGCGCAGCTGCATCTTGGTGCCCTGCCCGATGTCGCCCATGTCCATGGTCAGCTCGGCGGTCTGCGCCTTCGGGTCCGCCACGCCGCCGCCGTGCACCGACCCGGCCATCGTCATCGACACCCGCATGGTGTCCTGGTTCAGCTTGGCGACCGCCGCGGCCAGCTCGGTGGTGGGGTCGGCCTGCGTGGCGGCCTGCTTCGTGGCAGTGCCGGCGGGTGCGCCCGCGGACGTGGCGTTGTCCTTGGGCCCGCAGCCGGTCAGCGTGATCGCCGTGGCGAGCGCGAGACCCGCGAACGCCAGCCGTCGATTCCTCATCATTTCCCTCCCCGTGGCGGCCGTGCCCCGGAGCGGGCGACGGCTCGTTGTTCCGCGGCAACGGTAGCGAAGCCGGGCGACACGTTCCGGCGCGGACGGTAGCGAAGCCGGGCGACATCCGCGTCCGGCGGCCATGGCCGGACCGCCTCCGGGCACTATGGTGATGGGCATGGAAGAGCTGCTCGACGCCGAGTCCGTGCGCAGTGCCGTGGCCGTCCTCGACGGCTGGGAGGGCGGGCCGGATGCGATCGTGCGGACCGTCGGCCTGCGCAGTTTTCCCGCCGCGATCGCGGTCGTCGACCGGGTCGCGGTGGTCGCCGAGGAGATGGACCACCACCCGGACATCGACATCCGCTGGCGGACGCTGACGTTCCGTTGTTCGACGCATGCCGCGGGTGGCGTCACCACGCGTGACATCGCCCTCGCGAACCGTATCGATCGGATTCTCGCCGACGCCTCCTGACCGCCCGGGTGTCCCGCGCTGACCGCTCAGGCGGCATGATGACCGTCAGGTAGCGGCCCGCGCACGTAGAGGGAGTGCCCGTGAGATTCGAGGTCAGCAAGGTCCTCGACGCCATCGAGGCTCGGCTCACCACCGACCCCGCCCTGGCCCGGGCGGTGGTGGACCTGTCCGAGGTCGTCCGCTACGCCGACCTCGACGGCGGCCGCCCGGCCAGCATGCTGCGGCTCGGTCTGGTCATCGACGCGCTGGGCCGGCACGTCTCCGAGGAGAACGTGCCCGTGTACGCGGTCGTGCCCCGTGGCCTGCTTTCCGACGCCGACCTCACCTCCAACGAGCGGATGGTCGTGCGGCGCTGGGCGGACGACGGCGTCGTCGAGGTGGTGCCGCAGCTCGACGACCGCGTGCTGGAGGTGGCGGAGCTGCTGGGCCTGCCCGTGCTGACCCGCTCGCACCCGGAGCAGCTCCGCAGCCGGCGCGCATGGGTGGACGAGCCCGGCCGGCTGCTCGCCGCGGTGCCCGGCGCGGGTGGCCCGGTGCTGGTCGCCCGGGTGGGGCGCGGCGAGGTGCCGCCGGTGGGCGTGCCGTCCCCGATGGGCGCCAAGCTGCTCGCCCGGGTCTGGCGCTGCCCCGAGTCGAACTGCAGCAGCTTCGGCGCGGCGGTCGACTCCGACAGCCCGTTCGCGGACATGCGGAACTTCACCAGCCCGGTCGCCCAGCCGCCGCCCACGATGCGAGCGGGCGCCCCGACCTGTCCCCGGCACGGGACCCGGCTCACGGACGCGGGCCCGCGCCCGGCGGTCGAGCTGCTGTCCGTACGCATCGACGGGGTTGTCCGGCAGCGCTTCGTCGTCGCCGAGGATCAGCCGGTCGTGGTGGGCCGGGCCCCGGAGAACGGCATCATGCTCGGTCAGTGGCTCAGCGAGGACGCCCGCAAATGGATCAGCCGCGGGCACGTACGGCTGGCGTTGACCGGCGGCGAGCTGACCGTGCGTGACATCAGCACGAACGGTACGGGCATCCGCCCCGGCGGCTCCGCCGACGACGACGAGCGGATCACCCTGGCCCGCGACGAGACCCGTCCGCTGGCCCCCAGCGACATCGTCGAGCTGTACGCGGGCGTGCACGTGGGACGGGCCCGCATGTGGTCGACCGGCGGGGTGAGCCAGCCCGCCTCCGTGATGGCCGAGGCGCCGACGATGGCGATCCGCAAGTTCGAGCGCTGACCGGCCCCGGGCCGCGCGCCGCCTGAGCGTGCGGACCGGGCCCGAAACGCAGCCGGCGGGCCACCGGATCACTCCGGTGGCCCGCCGCGCGTGTGCGAGACGTCAGGCGGTCTCGGTGAGCACCGCCTCGAGCTGGGCCAGCACGTGGTCCAGGTCCGCCTCCGTGACCACCAGCGGCGGGGCCAGCCGGATCGTCGAGCCGTGGGTGTCCTTGGCCAGCACACCGCGGGCCATGAGGCGCTCGGACACCTGGCGCCCGCTCATCAGCGCCGGGTCGATGTCGACCCCGGCCCACAGGCCGCGCCCGCGGACCGCCACGACGCCGTGCCCGATCAGCTTGTTCAGCCCGGCGTGCAGCCGCTCGCCCAGCTCGGCGGAACGCTGCTGGAACTCACCGGTGCGCAGCAGTTTGACGACCTCGGCGCCGACCGCGCAGGCCAGCGGGTTGCCCCCGAACGTCGAGCCGTGCTCGCCCGGGCGCAGCACACCGAGCACGTCGCGGTTGGCGGCGACCGCGGAGACGGGCACGATGCCGCCGCCGAGCGCCTTGCCGAGCAGGTACATGTCCGGCACGACACCCTCGTGCTCGATCGCGAACGTGCGGCCGGTACGGCCCAGCCCGGACTGGATCTCGTCCGCGGCGAACAGCACGTTGTTCTGGTCGCACAGGGCCCGCACCCCGGCCAGGTAACCCGCCGGGGGCACGAGCACGCCGGCCTCGCCCTGGATCGGCTCGAGCAGCACCATGACGGTGTTCTCGTCGATCGCGGACGCGATCGCGTCCAGGTCGCCGTACGGAACGATTGTGAAGCCCGGGGTGTACGGCCCGAAGTCGTTACGGGCGTCCGGGTCGGTGGAGAAACTGATGATGGTGGTGGTGCGGCCGTGGAAGTTGTTCTCCGCGACCACGATGTTGGCCTGCTCGGGAGCGACCCCCTTGACCCGGTAACCCCAGGCCCGGCTCACCTTGATCGCGGTCTCCACGGCCTCGGCGCCGGTGTTCATCGGCAGGACCATGTCCTTGCCGCACAGCTCGGCCAGCGACTGGCAGAACTCGGCGAACTGGTCGTGCACGAACGCGCGGCTGGTCAGCGTGAGCTTGTCCAACTGGGCGTGCGCGGCGGCGATCAGGGCGGCGTTCTTGTGGCCGAAGTTCAGCGCCGAGTAGCCGGAGAGGAAGTCCAGGTACCGGCGCCCGTCGACGTCGGTCACCCAGGCACCCTCGGCCTCGGCGATCACCACGGGCAGCGGGTGGTAGTTGTGCGCGGTCCAACGCTCGGCCGCTTCCAGCGCGGCGGGCGTACGGTCGGTCACGGCACTCGTCATCCTCGGACCTCCAGGGTGCAGCACTTCGGGCCGCCGCCCGCCTTGCGGAGCTCGGACACATCGACGCCCACGGTCTCGTAGCCGCGCTCACGCAGGGCGGCGTTCAGGGCGGTGGCCTGCACGGGCAACACCACGGTACGACCGTCGCTGACCGCGTTGAGGCCCAACACGGCAGCATCTTCCGGGGTCGCGATGACCGCGTTCGGGAACAGCTGGCGCAGCACCGCCTGGGAGCCGGGGGAGAAGGCCGACGGCAGGTACGCGACGTTGGTCTTGTCGAGCACGCACAGCGCCGTGTCGAGGTGGTAGTACGCCGGGTCGACGAGCTGCAGAGTGATCACCGGGCGGCCGAAGACCTCCTGGGTCTGGGCGTGCGCGGCGTGCGAGGTCCGGAAGCCGGTCCCGGCCAGGAGCACGTCCCCGGCGAGCAGGATGTCGCCTTCGCCCTCGTTGGTGTACTTCGACTCGTGTACGTCGAAGCCGTTGGCCGCAAACCACGCCGCGTACGCCGGGCCCTCGTCGGCCCGCTCCGCGTCCCGGAACTGCACCGCGAGCACCTTGCCGTCGACCACGGTGGCGCCGTTGGCCGCGAACACCATGTCGGGCAGTCCGGGCAGCGGGTCGATCAGATCGACCGTGTGGCCCAGGTCCAGGAACGTCTGCCGCAGCGTCTCCCACTGGCTGACCGCGAGAGCGTTGTCGTACGGCGCGCTCGGGTCCATCCAGGGATTGATGCGGTAGGTCACAGCAAAGTGCGTAGGCCGGCACATCAGGTACCGACGCGGGGTGGCAGTGGGGGTCATGTGGGCAACGGTATGCGTGAAGTGCCTGCGTATGCCCTTGTGCAACCATGCGTGCGGTGGCGGATCGTTGCGTCATCCGGGCGGGATGCGGTGATTCGTTGCGCGGGCTGACCCACCGTCTCCGGGGCGGCGCCCTGACGCTGCCCCGGAGCGGTGCACCGGCCGCGAACCGCGGCCGGCGTACCGGTTACCTACCCGGTCAGAAGTGGATCGCAAACCTCGCGTCGAGCCATTCGCGAAGACTCGACGCGGGCTGCATGTCGGTGCCGAGCCAGGACAGCGAGCCGGACAGCGCGAGCACCCCGACGACGATCGCGCCCAGCGCAACCGCCATCGCGATCAGGGCGTCGGTCCGCCCGGCGACGTGCCGCTTGCCGGTGGCGGAGAATCCGGCGAGCGCCAGCACCAGCCCGAGGACGGCCACCGCGATGCCGTAGCCGATCAGCGGGCCGGACAGCACGAGCAGCGCGGACGCCACCCCGGCGATGAGCGCCAGCGTCGCCAGCAGGCTGGCGCGCGGCTTCGGGCCGAGGGCGGCGCGGTCGCGGGGAGCCAGGTTCTCGGTGTCCCGGGTCGCGATGCCGCGGTCCGGGATCGTGTCGTCGATGGCAGCGCGCTCAGCAACCGGTCGCGTGTGGCGCCCGGTGGGCACCGGGCCGGCGGCGGGCTTGCGGTCCTCCCGGGGCGGGGCGGCCACGGCGCCGCGGGGCTCGCCGTCGGTGGGGGGATCAGCCTGTCGGTGGGAGAAGGTCGGGATCTTCACGGGGCACCTCCCTGTCTGTGGGGATGCCTGCGCTACTACCCCGATGCCGCGTGGCGCACACGCGACGGGCGCGCGGGCAGGTGCCCCGCGCGCCCGTCGACGCAGCTCAGACCGGTCTGCTCAGACCAGGGACGGCAAGGACGAGGGAACGTCCGAAGCCTTGGTGATCACGTGGTCGATGATCCCGTACGCCTTCGCCTCCGGCGCGGTGAACCAGCGGTCACGGTCGGAGTCGCGCTCGATCTCCTCCGGGGTGTGCCCGGTGTGGAAGGCGATCCGCTCATTCATGACCTGCTTGATGTGCAGCATGCTCTCGGCCTGGATGGCGATGTCGGCCGCGGTGCCCCCGATGCCGCCGGACAACTGGTGCATCATGATCCGCGAGTGCGGCAGCGAGTACCGCTTGCCGGCCGTGCCCGCGCAGAGCAGGAACTGGCCCATCGAGGCCGCCATGCCCATGGAGATCGTGGCGACGTCGTTCTTGATGTACTGCATCGTGTCGTAGACGGCCATGCCCGCGCTGATCGACCCGCCGGGCGAGTTGATGTACAGGGCGATGTCCTTCTCGCTGTCGTCCGACGCGAGCAGCAGCAACTGGGCGCAGATGCGGTTGGTCACCTCATCGTTGACCTCGCTGCCGAGGAAGATGATCCGCTCACGGAGCAGTCGCTCGAAGACCTGGTCGTCGAAGGATGCGCCACCCGCCCGCATCGCGATCTCGTCAACACTCATGGGGCAACCCTCTCACTTCGCGTACGGATGTGTCCCAGCGTCCCCCGTACCGGCGCGGCGGCCCAGCGATTCCCCTGACGGCGAATCCGCTGTGGGCATAATCGCGAGCTCGATGTACGGGGGACACCGTCCACTGCCGAGACGCCTCGCTCAGCGGGTTGCGACGTACGTTCCTTTGCCGCGCACCGTGACAACCAGGCCGGCCTCGCGGAGCAATTGGAACGAGTGACGGACGGTCACCCGGCTCACGCCATGCTCCTGCTGGAGTGTTAATTCTGACGGCAAAGGCCGGTCTGGCTGAATTCGCCCCGATTCGATGTCGGCGCGCAACAGATCGGCGAGCTGTTGATACAGCGGCACCGCGCTTTCCGGGTCGAGCGTCTGACCTGCCACAACACGACGCTAAACGATCTATCTCAGGCCCACGCGTGCGACGTCAGGATGACCTGTCCTAGAACAAGACAATACAAGTGACGTAAGCCGCCCTCGCCCGCTGCGGGGCTCGGAGACATCCGGGTCCCGGGCCTCGCGGCGGCCGACACGCGCAGCGCTGGCTTCCGAAACCGGCGGCGGCACAACCCTTGCAATGCTGATGTGGGTCTATTTGGAGCAGTTCGCGCTTGATGCCCCGCCCGGGCCGCTCAACGGAGCCTTTCCACGCTTCATCGGCTGGACGCGGCCGCGCGCCGACGAGTGAGCAGTGCGACCAATCTCCAATGGCGAAGATCTTCGGCGTCTGAGTACCGTTGCTCCTCGTGCCAGAGGGACACACTATCCACCGCCTTGCCGCCCGCCACCGTGAGCTGTTCGCGGGCCGTGCCGTCACCGTCGAGAGCCCGCAGGGCCGGTTCGCCGCCGGGGCCGCCCTGCTGACCGGCCACACCCTGGTCGACACCGAGGCGCACGGAAAGCACCTGCTGCACCACTACGAGCACGACCGCAGCCTGCACGTCCACCTGGGACTTTACGGCCGGTTCAGCGACGGCGAACCGCCCCTGCCCCCGCCCGTCGGGCAGGTGCGGATGCGGATGGCCACGGCCACGCACTGGTTGGATCTGCGTGGCCCGGCCGCGTGCGAGGTGCTGGACCCGGAGCGGGTGGCGGCTCTGCGCGCGCGGCTGGGCCAGGACCCGCTGCGGGCCGACGCCGACCCGGACATTGCGTACGGGCGGATCCGCACCAGCACCAAGCCGATCTTCGCGTTGCTGCTCGACCAGGGGATCGTGGCGGGCTGCGGCCTGATCTACGCCAACGAGGTGCTGTTCCGGGCGGGCCTGTCGCCCACCACGCCGGGCATCGCCGTCGACGCCGCGACCTGGGCAGCCCTCTGGGCGGACCTACGGGACCTGATGACCGAAGGTGTTGCCAAGGGCCGGATCGACACCGTGCACACCGTGCACACCCCGGAGGCGATGCGGCGACCGCCGCGGATCGATCGGCACGGCGGCGAGGTGTACGTCTACCGCCGCCCCGGCCAGCCCTGCCTGGTCTGCGGCACCGAGGTGGCCCGCGGGCCGCTGGCCGGGCGCAATCTCTACTGGTGCCCGACCTGCCAGCCGGAGGCTACGGCTGGACCGGCTGCCCGTCCGTCGCGGCGTCCGGCGCGGCAACCGCGGGCGGCGCGGACGGCGTCGGCTCGGACGGGGTGGACTGCGTCGGAGTCGGCTCCGGCGGGGTAGTTTCGGCCGGTTCGGGCTGCGGACCGGTCGGCAGGCCCAGCCGGAAGTTCTTGGTCAGCCACGGCAGCAGCCGCGCATAGGCCTCGATCGTGTCGGGCTGGTTGAAGTCGTGCGAGAGCACGATGGACCCCGGCTGCACGGCCTTCTGGACGCCGTCGACGACCCGGTCGATGTGCGCCGCGTCGTCCTCGCCCGCCGGGTGATCCCAGTCGGTCGGGTCGACCTCCCAGTACAGCGACGTCATGTCCGCGCCCGCTGCGACGCGGACCAGCCGTTCCGTGAAGTTGCCGCCGGGGGCCCGGAAGTACGGGATCTGCGCACCGGGCACCGCGGCGCGAATGGCCTCGTTGGTGCGTTCCAGGTCGGCCTGGATCTGCGCGGGCTTGGCCTTGCCGATGGTCAGGCTGTGCTCCCAGGTGTGGTTGCACAGCGTGTGCCCGGCGGCCGCGATCTGGCGCACGATGTCCGGGTGCTTCTGCACCTGCGTGCCGACGAGGCAGAACGTGGCCTTGACGTGGTACTTGGCCAGCAGATCGAGCAGTTTCGGGGTCTGCACCGGGTCCGGCCCGTCGTCGAACGTGAGCGCGACCGCGGTGCTGCCGGTGGTGCGCAGCGAATGCGCCGGGCCGTTGCCGTGCGGCAGGGCGGCGGGCACGTCGGTCCCCGCGTCTTCTGCGGGCTGGGCCGGTGCGGAGGTGGTGGGCGCCGGTGTGCCCTGCCCGCTCGCGGTCTGCGAGGTCGCCGGGGTGCCGGATCCGGAGGTGGTGCCGTTCTGGCCGCCGGACTTGCCGGAGTGCCGTGCGGGCTTGCTCGCGGGCTTAGCGGAACGGTGCTGCGTGGTGGCCACCGCGTGCTCGGCCGCGTTGATCGCGTCGACCCGGTTCTGGTGCTGCTGGACCGGGATGGCGACGAGCATCAGCCCGGCCGCCACGAGCGAGGCCAGCAGCACCTGCTGACGGTGCCGCCCGACCAGCAGCCACGACTCGATCGGCAGCGTGCCCGGTGCCCGGTGGCTGCCCATAACCGGCGGCTTGTCGCCGGAGTCCAATGCCCAGTCCCGGACTGCCCCGGCCGCCCGCAGCGCGGCAGGCAGCCGCTCCGTGACGGCGTCCCGGACGCTGGGCAGCGGCCGTACGGTGATGGCGAGTGGCCGCGCCTCGACGGGCGCCGCATGCCGTCCCCCGGCCTGTGCGGCGGGGGTGCGCCGTGCACGGCGCTGGGCGCGCGGCTGCCTCTCGGCGCGATGCCCGGCCCGCGGGGTGTCGGCCCGGCGGCGCCCACTGCCGTCCGTGGACATCCAGGGGCGCTCGGCCGGCAGCGCCGGGTCCCCGGTCCAGTGGCGCTCGGCCCGGTCGGTGGCCTCGTCGGCCCAGGAGCGGTCGGCCGGTGCCGCGCCGCTGCGACGGCGTCCGGCCTGGTCGACGGCGTCGTCGGTCCAGTGGCGTTCGGCCAGGTCAAGTGGTGTGGCAAAGGCGGCGAACCCGTCGGCCGCCGGGGGCGCGGACGTGGGTCGCAAGTGTGCCGGATCGGCCAGCGACTCCGGGCGGCGGTGCCGTCCACGACCCGCGGACGACAAGGCTCCGCGCACGCCCGGCCCATCGACCGGCGTCTGCTCGTCAGGGGTCTGCCACGACACCCGTAATGCCTACCGCGTGATGATCGCGAGCGCGATACCAAGTGAGTGATCGATTGCTCACCGACAGTTGATCTCTGCAGGTCACGCGGTTGCGTGGCTGCTGCGGCGTTCCCCTGGAAGGTCGGCGTGCCGCGTTCGTGTCGTGCATTGGGGGCCGAAAGGGACGGTGGCCCCGCGATCAATCGGCCCTGATGCATATTGACAACTTCCTGTAACAGGCCCTTAACTTCTGCAGAGAGCGCTCTCACGGCGCCTCGTCCCTGCCGTTCCCCGAAAGGTCATCCCCATGAACCGATCAGCGCACCGCAGATCCCGGCCACGCGGCCGACGGCTGTTCGCCGTGGCCGCCACGGTGGTGGCGGTCGCCGCCTCCACCACGTTCGTGCTGGACGCCGAGGCGGCGGTGCCCGGGGCGCCGTCCGGCATGAGCCTGGTGTTCAGCGACGACTTCACCGGCGCGGCCGGCACCGGCCTCAACCGCTCGGACTGGCTCTACGACGTCGGTACGTCGTATCCCGGTGGCGCCGCGAACTGGGGCACCGGCGAGATCGAGACGATGACCGACTCCACGCAGAACGTCTACCACGACGGCAACGGCAACCTGGCCATCAAGCCGATCCGCGACAGTGGTGGCAAGTGGACCTCCGGGCGGGTGGAGACCCAGCGAACGGACTTCGCGGCCCCGGCCGGGGGCAAGGTCCGCATCGAGGCGCGCATCCAGCAGCCGAACGTCAGTGGCGCCGCGGCCGCGGGCTACTGGCCTGCGTTCTGGACGATGGGGGAGGGTGCGCGGCCGGTGGGCGCGACGAACTGGCCCAGCATCGGCGAGTGGGACGTCATGGAGGACATCAACGGGCGTTCCAGCGTCTTCGGCGCCCTCCACTGTGGTGTCAACCCGGGCGGCCCGTGCAACGAGACCGTCGGCCTGAGCAGCGGCGAGCACGCCTGCGCCGGCTGCCAGACCGGCTTCCACACGTACGCGGTCGAGTACGACCGCAGCACCTCCCCCGAGACGCTGAGCTGGTATCTCGACGGGCAGCAGTACTTCACCGTCAACTCCGGCCAGATGGACGCGACGAGCTGGAACAACGCCACGCACCACGGCGTGTTCGTGATTCTCAACGTGGCGGTCGGCGGCGGTTTCCCGGACGCGTTCGGCGGCGGTCCGACCGCGTCGACCCAGTCCGGCGCCGCGATGCTGGTCGACTACGTCGCGGTGTGGCAGTCCGGTGGCTCGACGACACCGCCGACGACCACGCCCACCACGTCGCCGACCACGACCCCGCCGACCACGACTCCGCCCGGTGACACCCGGGACGCGTACGCGGTGACCGAGGCGGAGTCGTCCAACGCCTCGTCCGGCGTGCAGGCGGAGGCGTGCGCCGAGGGTGGCCAGGACGTCGCGGCCCTCGGCAACGGCGACTGGCTCCAGTTCGACAACGTCGACTTCGGCACCGGCGGGGTACGCGACTTCGTCGCGCGGGTCGCCTCGGGTGCCCCGGCCGGCGTCAGCGGCCTCGTGGAGGTCCGGCTGGACAGCCGCAGCAACGCACCGATCGGCAGCTTCGCGGTCGCCAACACCGGCGGCTGGCAGAGTTGGCGGTCGGTCCCCGGCAACGTTGCGAACGTGACCGGCAAGCACACCGTGTTCCTGACGTTCGCCAGCGGTCAGCCGGCCGACTTCGTGAACGTCAATTGGTTCCAATTCCGCAGGTAGTGACTTCGTTCAATGCTTGAAACGGAGGGCCGGGAGCGCTACCAGCGCTTCCGGCCCTCCGATTTGTTCACATCGGTCTTAAGTCAAAGTTAAGTAACGACCTATGGACGGGGACTGTTAACAGTCCTAATAATTTGGCCGTCCCCCCACGACATCCCCATGGAGAGTCGGCCATGCAGCGCTCCAGGTCCGTCATCCTCGCCACGATCGCCGCGGTGGCCGCGGCGGCCACCACATATCTCGCCGGGACCGCCTCCGCCGCGGCCGCCTGCGCCCCGCAATGGAACCCGGCCACGGTCTACGTCAACGGCGACAGCGCCTCGGCGGCCGGGCACAACTACACCGCCAAATGGTGGACGCTCAACGAGAGCCCGCAGACCCACAGCGGACAGTGGGACGTCTGGGCCGACAAAGGCGCCTGCGACGGCGGCCCGGCCACGCCGCCCACCAGCACGCCGCCCACCACCGTGCCGACCACCGGCCCGGCCACCACGCCGCCGACGACGCCGCCGACCACGGGCCCGACCACCACGCCGCCCACCGGCACCGGCGCGCTCCCGGCCCACCTGCTCACCGGGTACTGGCAGAACTTCGACAACCCGGCCAACGAGATCAAGCTCGCCGCAGTGCCGTCCACGTACGACCTCGTCGCGGTGGCCTTCGCGGACGCGACCGGCACTCCCGGCGCGGTGTCGTTCAGCATCGACCCGGGCCTGTCCGCCAGCGTCGGCGGCTACACCAACGAGCAGTTCAAGGCGGACGTCGCGACGCTGCACGCGCGCGGCAAGAAGGTCGTCATCTCGGTCGGCGGCGAGAAGGGCTCCGTCAGCGTCGGCGACGCGGCGGCCGCCACCAACTTCGCCAACTCCGTGTACGGGCTCATCCAGACGTACGGCTTCGACGGCGTCGACATCGACCTGGAGAACGGGCTCAACCCGACGTACATGGCCAGCGCGCTGCGCAGCCTGCACGCCAAGGTCGGCGCCGGCCTGATCATCACGATGGCACCGCAGACCATCGACATGCAGAGCCCGCAGAGCTCGTACTTCAAGCTGGCGCTGGACATCAAGGACATCCTCACGGTCGTCCACACCCAGTACTACAACTCCGGCGCGATGCTCGGGTGCGACCAGAACGCGGCGTACTCGCAGGGCACGGTGAACTTCCTCGTCGCCCTCGCCTGCATCCAGCTCCAGAACGGCCTGCGCCCCGATCAGGTGGCGCTCGGGCTGCCCGCGACCACCAGCGCGGCCGGCGGCGGCTACGTCTCGCCGTCGGTGGTCAACCAGGCCCTCGACTGCCTGGCCCGCGGCACGAACTGCGGAACGTTCCGGCCCCCGGCCACGTATCCCGGCATCCGGGGCGCGATGACCTGGTCGGTCAACTGGGACGTCACCGCGGGCGGCGGCTTCGCCAATGCCGTCAAGCCGCACCTGTCCACCCTCCCCTGATCCACCCGCCCCCACCCCAACCCCACAGGAGAACCCGTGAAACCCACCAAGAGGTTCGTGGCCATCGGCGGCGTGCTGCTCGCCGGCCTGGCCGCCGCCATCCTGCCGATGGCAGCGTCGAACGCGGCCGTGGCGTGCACCCCGGCATGGTCCTCGACCGCGGTCTACGTGAAGGACAACCAGGCTTCGCAGAACAACCACAACTACACCGCGAAGTGGTGGACCCAGAACGAGAGCCCGGCCACCCACAGCGGCCAGTGGGACGTGTGGATCGACAACGGCGCCTGCGGCGGCGGCACCCCCGATCCGACCGACCCGACGCCCAGCGACCCGCCGCCCGGCGGCACCAAGATGGCGGCCGCGCCGTACATCTTCCCCGGCTGGGGTGACCCGCCGGCGCCGTCCACGGTCGTGAACGCGACCGGCATCAAGTCGTTCACCATGGCCTTCGTCCTGGCCAACGGCTGCAACCCGGCGTGGGACGGTGAGAGCGGTCTCACCGGCGGCGTGCACGAGAGCTTCATCAACTCGATCAAGGCGGCGGGCGCGACGGTCGTCCCGTCGATCGGCGGCTGGCAGGGCAACAAGCTGGGCCCGAACTGCCCCACCGCGGACGCTCTGGCGGGCGCGTACCAGAAGGTGATCAACACGTTCGGGCTCAAGGCGATCGACATCGACATCGAGAACACCGACGAGTTCGAGAACACGATCGTCCAGGACCGCATCCTCGACGCACTGAAGATCATCAAGGCGAACAACCCGTCCGTGAAGACGATCCTCACGTTCGGCACCTCGCCGACCGGGCCGAACTACTACGGCACGCGGCTGGTCCAGCAGGCCAAGGCGAAGAACGCAGGCATCGACATCTTCACCCAGATGCCGTTCGACTTCGGCGGCGGCGCGGACATGTACGGCGCCACCGTCGGCGCCTCCGAGGGCCTGAAGAACCTGCTCAAGACGACGTTCGGCTACAGCGATGCCCAGGCGTACGCGCACCTGGGGATCTCCGGCATGAACGGCCTGTCCGACCAGCAGGAGGTCACCTCGCCCGACACCTGGACCAGGATCCGCGACTACGCCAAGAGCAAGGGGCTCGCCCGGTTCAGCTTCTGGGGCGTCAACCGCGACCGCGGCTGCCCCGGCGGCGGCGTGGTCTCCAACTGCAGCGGCATCTCGCAGGCCGACTGGGCGTTCACCAAGATCAGCGCCGGGTTCTGACCCACGACCGCGCGCGTCCACGGTCCGCCCTCCCGGCGGGCCGTGGACGCGCGCCGAGTCTGCCCAGCGCCGGTGGGTCAGGGCCGGGTGACCGCACCGGCCCGCCACGGGCGGACAGGGCCGGAACGGGGCGCCGGTGGCCCGGGTTAGGCTCGGCCGTCGACCTGAGACCACCGCCGGAGGCCGCAATGACGCAGTCCGACACGCCCACCCGCGTAGCCATCGTCACGGGCGCCGCCCGCGGCATCGGCGAGGCCACCGCTCGCCGGCTCGCTGCGGACGGTATGGCCGTCGCGGTCGTCGACCTCGACGAAGCCGCCTGCTCGACCACGGTCACCGCCATCCACGACGCGGGCGGCACCGCGCTCGCTGTCGGCGCCGACGTCTCCGACCCGACCGCGGTCGCGGCGGCCGTCAACCGGGTGGTCGCCGAGCTGGGGGCACCGACCGTCCTGGTCAACAACGCCGGGGTGCTGCGCGACAACCTGCTGTTCAAGATGTCCGAGGACGACTGGGAGACCGTCATGGCGGTCCACCTGCGCGGCGCGTTCCTGTTCAGCCGGGCCGTCCAGAAGCACATGGTCGACGCCGGGTGGGGCCGCATCATCAGCCTCTCCAGCACCTCCGCCCTCGGCAACCGCGGCCAGGCCAACTACTCCGCCGCCAAGGCCGGCATCCAGGGCCTGATGAAGACGCTCGCGATCGAGCTGGGCCGCTTCGGGATCACCGCGAACGCGGTCGCGCCCGGCTTCATCGTCACCGACATGACCGCGGCCACGGCCGCCCGGGTCGGGATGAGCTTCGGCGACTTCGAGCAGGCGGCGATCAGTCAGATTCCCGTCGGCCGGGCGGGCCGCCCCGAGGACGTCGCGCACACCGTATCCTTCCTGGCCAGTGAGGGCGCGGGCTTCGTGTCCGGGCAGGTCGTGTACGTCGCAGGCGGGCCGCGCTGCTAAACAACCGGTTGCTCACGACCGTTACAAAGAACTGAAGCCGGCCGTGGACCCAGGGTGGAGCAGCAGACGGTGAATCGACGGATGACCTCCCGTAGCGTGTCGCTGACCAGCACGTTCCTGATGCTGGCGGCGGGGGGCGTGGCCGCGTGCGACAGCGGCGACGACTACCACGACGAGGGCTTCTACTGCGCCGACGCCAACGGGGTCGTCGTCGACGAGGACTACTGCGACGACGACAACCACTACCACCCGGGCGCGGGCTTCTTCATCTGGCACTCGGCCGGGTACCGGTCCGGCTACCCGGTCGGATACCGGCTGCCCGCGGGCGGCACCAAGTTCGCGTACAACGATGCGTCGGCCCGGCGGGCGTACGGCCTGCCGTCCACCGGCCGCATCGGCAACGGGACGATCAAGACCAGCGTGGTCGGCAAGGGCGGCAGCGCCAGCGGGAGCGGCAGCCACTCGTCCAGCAAGTCGGGCGGCTGAGCGGGTGCGGCGGATTCCGTACGGGCCGGTCCGCGACGGCTGGCGGCTCACCAACTACAGCCTGGGGCTGACGTACAACGACACCGAGCTGCCCGACGGCACGATGCAGTCGTACTGGCAGGAGGGGCCGTACTACGACTTCACCGAGGCCGAGATCGAGGAGCTGGAGACCGCCACCACGGTCCTGCACCAGATGTGCATGGACGCGGGGGACTGGATGGTCAAGCAGTGCCCCCGGCACACCCGTCAGGGCCGCCGGGACGGCTTCCTCGCACCGGTCTGCACGCCGCAGACGTGCTTCCTCGCCAAGATCGGCATCCCGGAGTTCGCGCACGAGCAGATCATCCGGACGTGGTTCGACGGTGACGCCGAGACCTGGACCCACGAGGACAAGGATCTCGACGGGCGGTTCCCGCCGCAGACGCCGGACTTCTCGCCGAGCGTCTACGGCCGCCTCGACCTGTGGTACCACGGGGCCGGGTCGATCCCGAGGCTGCTGGAGTTCAACGCGCAGACCCCGACCTCGCTGGTCGAGGGCGCGGTCATCCAGTGGCACTGGGCCGACCAGACCAACCTGACCCGGCACCCGTGGCGGCAGTGGAACTCGATCCACGACCGCCTGATCGGCTGGGAGGCCGCCGACGGCGAGCCCGCCAACCCGGGCGCGTGGCGGCGCAACATCGGCAAGCTGCGCGAGGCGCGGCCCTGGCTTCCGGAAAAACCCAAGATCTTCTTTGCGTACGAGACGTCCGAGACCTCCGGCGAGGACCGGATGAACGTGGCGTATCTGATGGCCACCGCCGAGGAGGCGGGATACCCGGTCGAGCTGATCGCGATGAGCCAGATCGGCTGGGACGTCGCGGGCGACCGGGTGCTGTTCGTGCCCGCCCCCGGCCAGGAGCACAAGGCCGAGCCCATCGACGTGATCTTCATGCTGTACCCGTGGGAGTGGTTCTGGAACGAGGAGGGCGGCAAGGCCTTCTTCCGGAACATGGCCGACCCGGGCAAACGGGGCACGGTGTGGATCGAGCCGCCGTACAAGGCCGCGCTGCTGGGCAACAAGGCGCTGCTGCCGGTGCTGTGGAAGCTGTTCGGTGACGACCCGGAGCGCGGGAAGTACCTGCTGCCCGCGTACTTCGCCGAGTCGTCGTCGGCGGCCAAGCTCACCTCGTACGCGAAAAAGCCGGTCTGGGGCCGCGAGGGCGGCTCGGTGACCCTGGTCAAGAACGGCGCGGTCCTCACCGACAACCCGTCCGAGTACGGCGCGGACGGCCGCTATGTGGTGCAGGAGCTGTGTGAGCTGCCGTCGTTCGACGGCCTGGAGGGCACGGTGCACCCGGTGATCGGCTCGTGGCTGATCGACGGCGAACCGGCCGGCATGGGCATCCGCGAAGGGCTCGGCGTGGAGGGCCTGGTCACGCGCGACCAGTGCAACTTCGTGCCGCACACCGTCGGCGCGCCCTGACCGGGCACCTCAGGGCCGGGCCGCTCAGGGCCGGGCCGGCTCCTTGCTGGGCCGGTTGTGCCACAGCCAGTAGAGGCCGGCGACCGGGAGCACCAGCGGGACGAAACCGTAGCCGCTGCCGAACCCGGACCAGACGGTCGCGTCGGGGAACGCAGCCTGGTCCGCCAGGCTCAGCGCGCCTACCACGAGCACCCCGACCATCTCGACGGAGCAACTGCACCACGCGATGATCCGGCCCCGGTGCCCGCCGATGGCCAGCCCGACCGTGGCCGCGATGTACACCGCTGCGGCGAGCGCGGACAGCAGGTACGCGAGCGGCGCCTCGGAGAACTTCGTGGCGATCTGCACCCCGGCGCGGGCGCTCGCGGACACCGCGAAGATCCCGTAGATCGTCAGCAGGACGCGGCCGGGCCCGCTGCCCAGCGCCGCGTCCCGGGGGCGGGTCCGTTCCGCCGGTCGTTGCGTGTCCTGTTCCACCGGATGACCCTCCTGTGCGGGCTTCTGCTCGGGCTGCGTCGGCTCAGCCACCGGTCACCGCCGAGAGCTGTTCCAGCCGCAGCACCAGGACCGGAAGCACCAGCGCGATCACCGCGAGGATCCCGCTCCCGGCCCGGGTCGGCTCCATGCGGGCCAGTACCACCCCGGTCGGTGCGAACGCGATCGTGGTGATCAGATACCCGATGAAGGTCGCGGTCTCCTTCGGCCGGCTCCCGTCGAACAGGCCCACCACGGCAACCACGACCAGGGCCGCCACCAGTACGCCGAGCGCCGCCATCGCGTACAGATCGAGGCGGCTGGGCGCCCGGTTGAGCGCGACGCGGGCCAGATACCAGAGCGCCAGTACGAGTGAGACGACGATCGTCGCCACCGACAGAGGACCGTTCACGCGGCACAGCGTACTGATCAGCCTGGGCGTGTTAGCTTCGGCCAGGGCGAGCATTCCCGGCGAAAGGGGCGCTGCGGTGAGGTTCGGACTCTGTGGTACGGGCCCGTGGGCGCATCTCGCGCACGCACCGGCGCTCGCGACGCACGACAATGTCGAATTCGTCGGCGTGTGGGGTCGCAACGAGACCAAGGCCACCGCGCTGGCCGAGGCGTACGGGGCACTGGCGTACGGCACCGTCGACGAACTGATCGCCGACGTGGATGCGATCGCGGTGGCCCTGCCGCCCGACGTGCAGGCGCCGATCGCGCTCACCGCCGCCCAGGCGGGCCGGCATCTGCTGCTGGACAAGCCGGTGGCGTTCAGCCCCGCGGTGGCCGACGAGATCGCGGCCGTGGTGACCGAGCGAAAGCTCGCCTCCGCGGTCTTCTTCACCCGGCGGTTCATGCCGCAGCTTGCCGAGTTCGTCGAGCGGGCGGTCGCCACGGGTGGCTGGCTCGCGGCCCGGGTCGACCACCTCGGGTCCATCTACGGCGAGGGCAACCCGTTCGGTGACTCGCCGTGGCGCCGGGAGAGCGGCGGGCTGTGGGACGTCGGCCCGCACGCGGTCGCGCTGGTGCTGCCGGTGCTCGGCCCGGTCACCGAGGTCACCGCGATGGTCGGCGCCCGCGACATGAGCCATGTACTGCTCCGGCACTCCGGCGGCGGGATCAGCACCCTCGCGCTGTCCGTCGATGCGCCGCCCGCGGCGGCCCGGGAGGAAGCGGTGTTCACCGGGGAAGCGGGCGTCGCCAGCGTGCCCGAGCTGCCGTGGGAGCCGGTCACCGCGTTGAAGATCGCCCTGGACGGGCTGCTCGGGGCGGCGGTCGGCGGACCTCCGCTCGGCCTGGACGTCCGGTTCGGGGCCGCCGTGACTGCGATCCTTGCCGCGGCCGAGGAGTCAGCCCGGACCGGCCGGACGGTTGCCCTGCCCCCGGCCATCTGAGCCGCGTGGCGGCACGACCTACCCGACCCTCACGCCGGGCGCACGATCAACCCATCCGCGGTGCCGGGCGCGCCGAATCGCTCGGTCAGCCGTTGATCGGACGTGAGGACGAAGGGGGCGCACCCCATGACCGACCGCGCAGCGGCCTGCCGGGCCGACCAACCGTCACCCGTGTCGGCGCGGGCGGGCGCACCGGCGCGCGGCGGCCCGCCCGTACCCGATCAGGGGACCGTGCGCTCGATGGCGGCCGCGCCGTCGCGCTCCAGCTCGCGGCGGGCCCGCTCGATGTTCTCCGGCGTCGGGTCGCGGCCCTGCGCCGTGGCCAGGTCCACCGGATCCCAAGGCTGGTCCGCGCCGGTGCGGATGCGCGGCTCCGGGGAGACCTGCTCCGATTCCTCCAGGGGTGGCCGATTCGATTCGGTCATGGCTCCTCCATGCGGATCTCTCGTGCTTCGTTCTCCGCCGCGTTACCCACCGCCCGGGTGGACACTACGACACCAGGGGCCCGGCCGGTGCGGAAACGGACGATCGATCAGCAGCGAAGCGAAGTGAGCGCGATTCGGACAACGCTTACGCGTGCATCGGATGGACGGTTAGTAGCCGGGCGAATACATTTTCCGCTTGTCACGTGTGACGTGCTCCGGCGGGGATCGCTCGGATGCCGTCGGCCGGGCGCCGGCGGCGACGGGGCCGGCACGTGCGGCGAGGGGAACGACACATGAGCGCATGCAGGGATGTGCCGCAGTGAGCAGCCTGCCCGATGCGGAACGCGACGCCAGCGAGGTCGTGCGGGCGCTGGCCGGTCTCGCCGCCCTGATCAGGCGGTATGGGGGCGATCCCGGCGACGAGGCCGGGGTGCTCATGACGCTGGCCGAGGACGGCGGGGCGGCCGCCGAACGCGTCCTGGCGTACCTGCGTGCGCTGCGCGGGCCGGGCGACGGGGTGGCCGCCGCGGTGCCCCCGCGGATCGGCCCGTGGCGTGAGTGGGTGCCCCCGCGCGGTCACCTGTTCGGCGAGCGGGACGGGATGACCCGGCCGGACGGGGTGCCGAATCAGCCCCGCCGCAGCGACCCCGGCGAGTAGCCCGTCCGGGTGAAATCCGGTCAGCCCGCCGCCCGCAAGGTCACCGACGGCGGCTCGCCGAAACGCGCCCGGTAGGCGGACGCGAACCGCCCCAGATGCGCGAACCCCCACCGATGCGCCACCGCGGCCACGGTCACCCGGGAGTAGTCGGCCACGCGCAACGCGTCGCGGGCCCGGTCCAGCCGGACCCGCTGCAGGTAGGCCATGGGCGCGCACCCGACGTGCCGCCGAAACCCCTCCTGCAGCGACCGGACGCTCACCTGCGCCACGGCCGCGAGATCGCCGACGCTGAACGGCTGCTGCGGATCGTTGTGGATGGCGTCCAGCGCTCGCCGGATGGCGCGGGGCGGCCCGGCCGGGGCGGGCGCGGTCAGCTCCGCGAGGTAACGGTGCGGGGCCGACAGGAGCAGGCCGCTGAGCAGGCTGTGCCGCAACTGCTCGGCGATCAGCGGCTGCAACAGCAGGCTCCCGGGGTGCGCCAGCTCGTCGCGCAGCAGGTGGACGATCCGGCGCCAGGTCAGGCGCGGTCCGTCGGACAGGTCCAGGGTCGGCGGCAGGTCGACCGGTCCCTCGATCGACCGGCCGAGCAGGGTGGACAGTTCGTCCTCCAGTGCGGCCCGCTCGATCTTGATGTTCAGCTCCTCCATCGGGGGGCCGTCGCGCAGCACGACCGCCCGGCCGGTCGGCCCGAACACCGCGGCGGTGGACGGCCCGGCGAGGTACTCGCGGCCCGCGTGGCGGATCAGTACGCGGCCCCGGGCCGGCAGGGTGACGTGGTACGCGTCCACGTCGGCCGCGGCCACCAGCGGTGCCGCGAGCCGGAACTGCCCGACCGTGATCGGTCCGAGTTGGATCATCTCGGCCGACGCCTGGAACCGTTTCGCTCCGCCGGGCACCTCCATCGCGGCCGAGTAGAAGAACCGGCGCAGTACCGAGCGGAAGTCGTCGAGGTCGTGGCTGCTGAAGCGGACGACGTCGAGGGTTGCGGGGGAACTCGGCCTAGGCCGCGCATCAGTCATCGTGTCGAGTGCCTAGCCGCATACTGTGAGTATTCGGCGCTGATGTGTCCAACGTCAACGTCCGCGCCACGCCCTGCTCGTTCCCGCACATTCAGGCCATATGAACTACTCTGGCGTTCCGCGCCTACGAGGCGTAACTTGCAGTCCAGCGGATTGTTGTTGGTACGCGGTCTGGACTCGGCGCCCGGTGCGGCGCCGTATTGCGCAGCTGGTCAGCGCAGCACCCGCGGTAAGGTCGGCGTCGGCCGCACGACGCCAGGAAGAGGGCAGCCGTGTATCTGCCGATCACCACTCGTCAGCTGGCCGACGGGACCGTCGAAATTGCCCCGAGCGGTGAGATCGACCTCGACAACGCGCACATGATGCGCGACGCCGTCAACGACGTGCTCACCGCCACGGCGCCCGGCAAGATCTGTCTCGACCTCCAGCGGGTCATGCTGATCGACAGCATCGGCATCGGCATCCTGGTCGCCTGCTTCCACGCGGCCGCGGCCAGCGGGGTCAAACTGGTGGTCACCCACCCCAGCCCGACGGTGTACCGGCAGTTGTGGGTCTCCGGGCTGGTGGGCCTGCTCGGCTGTGCCGAGCCGCCCTCCCCGCGGACCTCGGTCGGGCTGCGCCCGGCCTGACCCCGGCCCGCCGGATATCCCACTCCCGAGGGACACCCGGCAGGGTTCTGCGCACCATCGTGGACGGTGACCGGGTCACAGCGTCCGATGCAGGAACTCCGACGTCATCGCCGCCGCCCGGCTCACGTGCGGCTCCACGTCGTACAGGTCGACGTGCTGGTGGCAGTCGAGCCACACGATCTCGGTGTCGCCCGGGGTCTCCGCGTGCAGGGCCTTCGCAAGTTCGGGGGAGCAGTACGCGTCCTCACTCCCGTGCACGACCAGCAGCGGCACGGACGCCAGCAGCGGGGCCGCGCCCAGCGCGTCGAACGTCATCAGCGAGTGCAGCGAGCCGCGGGTGACCCGATTCTCCCAGCCGGGCGCGCGGGAGCGGTCCGTGCCGTAGTAGGACCACGGCTCGTCGCCACCCATCGCGGCCTCCCCGCCGTCGGGCGCCACGGCCGGCACGAACTCGTCGTACCGGTCCAGGAAGCCGCGCAGCGCCCCGCGGTACGCCTCGTCGCCGAGCTGGCGGGCGAACCAGGCCGGGCTGTTGTACCCGCCCGCGATCCCGGCCACCGCCCGGATGCGCGGATCGGTCGCGGCGGCGCGGACCGCGTACCCGCCGCCCAGGCACACCCCGACCACGCCGATCCGGTCCGCGTCCACCTCGGGGTGTCCGGCCAGGGTGGACACCGCGGAACGCAGGTCGGCCAGTTTGCCCTGACTGTCCTCATGCGCACGGCGGCCCTCACTGGCGCCGAAACCGCGGTGGTCGAACGCCAGCGTGATGATCCCGGCGGCGGCCAGGCGCTCGGCGTAGCCGCCGGTGACCTGCTCCTTGACGCCGGTGAACGGCCCGGTCAGCGCGACCGCCCGGCCGGTCGCGTCCGGCGGGACGCGCAGCACCCCCGCGAGGCGCAGCCCGTCGGCGGTGAACATGATGTCCTCGGTACGGATCTGAGTCACTCCCCGACGGTAAGCGGTGCGCACCCCGATGCCCAGCGGGCCAGGTGTCCGTGCGGGCTCAGATGAGGCGGTCGGGCTCGCGCTGGGTGATCCGTACCAGCAGGCCGTCCGGGCTCTGCACCTGGAGCTGCGGTCCGAAGTCGCGGTGATGCACGACGCCCGAGACGGTCACCCGCCGCTCGCGCAGCAACCGTTCGAGGTCGTCGAGCGGCAGGGTCGCGGCGAAGTTCAACTCGACCGCGCCGTCGCCCCGCGACCAGATCGGAGTCCGGGCCACCAGCGCGATCTGGACGTTGCCGAGCTGCATCAACACCCAGTCGGTGTCCCGGCCGCCGTGGATCACCTCGGCGCCGAGATGCTGGAAGAACTCGATCGACGCCGCCATCTCGGCGACGTGGACCAGCGGCTGCAGGTACAGGCCCGGTGTGGGCGCCGACCGGGGCGCGGGCGCCACGCCCTTCGCAACCTTGCCCTTCGGCGTCCGGTCGGCGGTCACCGCGGCCCTCGCGGCGTTCCGGCTCCCGTGTTTGTCCTTGGCCATGGCGGCTCCTGTCGGGCTGACGTCCGTACCGGCGGTAGCACCGGCACTGTCGGATTCAACGAGTCAGTTCCCGTCCGCGACGCAGCTCAGCGTCGGCGACCTCGCCCGGAGCAGGCGAAACGCGGCCGGGTCACGACACGACCGGCAGGATCAGCCGGGACTCGCCGCAGGAGACCGTGTGCCGTGCCGGGGTCAGCGCGGAGCCGCCGCCGATGGTGCCCGGGGTGCCGAGATTGCGGGCGTACCGGGGGTGGGCGCCACCGCACACCAGCAACCGGAGCCGGTGCCCGGCCACGAACCGGTGGAAACACGCGTCCAGCGTGAGACGCAACCGGCGCTTCTCGCCCGCCGGGACAGCCGGGTCGAGGCGCCGGAACACATCCGCGACGTTGCGGGAACGGCCGCGGGCGTCCACGTCGCACACCCGGGCGAACACGTCCGCGTACGGGTTGTCCACGGCGACCGTCAGCTCCAGCACCGGGGTGCCCGCCACGTCGAGGTCCACGTCGAGCGGCGCGGTCGTGAACGTCACCACGTCCGCCCGTGACTCCAGCGGCCGGTTGTCGCGGACCCCGGCCGTACCGGCCAGCACTGCGCCGCCGACCGACGGCGTCGGATCGGCCGGGTCGTACCGGAAGGTCACGGTGGCGTCCGCCGGCCCGGCGGCTTCGAGCCGCCCATCCGGGTACGGGTGGAAGCCGGCCGCAACGGTCGCCGGGGGCCAGAACGGCAGGTCGTGCCACGCCCGCTCGCCGGTACGGAACATCCGGACCGGCGGCCGGACCCGGCCCGTGCTGCCCGTGCTGGCCGTGCCGGCGGGGCGGGCCGCGCTGTTCGGGCCACCCGCGTCGCCCGCGCCGTTCGTGCCGGCCGTGCCGCCCGCCACGTGCTCGTCCAGCCATGCCAGCGTGTCGCGCCCGACCATCCCCGCGCCGCGCGTGGCCGCGCCGACGTGGGTCCACGGGCCGACGGTCAGCGCCACGTCGACCCCCCGGCCGCGCAGCACCCGGTACTGCTCCAGCGTCTGGTCGAGGAACATGTCCTGCCAGCCACCGACCAGCAGCACCGGAACGTCGACCCGGCCCAGCGCGGCCGTCGCCCGGTACGGCGCCCAGAACTCCTCGCCCCGCTCCGCATTGCCGAGCCATTCGCCGTACCACGGGGCGTGGCCGGCGAGGACGCTCCGGGCGGCGTCCGCGAGCGGCAGCCCGTGCAGGCCCGGCGCGAGCCGTCGGCGGGCGGCCGGCCCGCCGGCGAATCGGCGCAGCAGACCGGGCTCCTGCGGGCGGGCGACCTGGGCGCTCCAGGTGAAGAAATCCGCGAGGGTGAACGAGCCGGTGCCGAACACCGCCCGGTGGAAGTCGTGCGGCGCGACGTAGACCAGGGCAGCCCGCATCTCGGGCGGCGGGTCCTGCAGCAGCGTCCACTGCGCCCAGCCCAGGTACGAGCCGCCGAGCGTGGCCAGCCGCCCGTCGAACCAGACCCGGGTACGCAGCCAGCGGACCGTGTCCTGCCCGTCGTCGGTCTCCTGCGCCATCGCCCGGAACGTCCCGCCCGATCCGGCGGTGCCGCGCACGCTGACGACCACGACGTGGTAGCCGCGGGCCGCGTACGTGCGCGCGTGCACCCAGCCGTCCGGGAAGTCCCGCCCGTACGGGGTGCGGATCAGCACCGTGCCGCGGGGCGCGGCCCCGACCGGCGCGTAGTGGTCGGCGAGCAGGGTGACGCCGTCGCGCATCGGGACTCCGACGGCACGGTCCACCCGGTACGTGTTGCGGGCCGGGACGTGGCCGAGCGCCCGCCCCAGCGCCGCGTCGGCGAGCCGCTGCAGCCGGCCCGGCTCCCGGCCGGCGCCCGTTCCGGTGACGCTCATCGATCACCCTTCCACCGGCGATCCCGCGAGGCCATGCCACTGGTCGGCGAGATGCTGTCCGATCGTCCCGATCGCATCGTAGGGCGGCCCGGGGCGATTACGCTGCGTACGCGCGACGGGTCGCCGTCCGTTCTGTGCCCCGGGCGTGGTGACCGCGGCTGATGCCCGCCGGGCACCGAAGTTACGGGTTCGGGCGTCTTTGTGGATGATCTTCCGGGGCGGGCATGTCACGCTGCTCACCCTTGGCGCATCGTGGTGTGCGAATCCGTCGGTCCCGCGGCAGACTCGCACGCGTGGTGGGCGAGCAGCAGGTTCTCGGTGGCAGGTACACCCTGCTCGACGAGCTGGGCCGCGGTGGTACGGCGGTGGTGTGGCGGGCGCGTGACGAGGTGCTGGGGCGTCCGGTCGCCGTGAAGGTGCTCGCCGGGGGTCATGCCGCGGACCCGCACTCCCGGGCCCGGATCCGTACGGAGGCGAGGGCGGCAGCAGCCTTGTCGCATCCGAACATCGCGCAGATCCACGACTACGGTGAGTCGACACGCGACGGGCAGTGTGTGCCGTACGTGGTGATGGAGCTGGTCGAGGGCGAGACGCTGCAGCAGCGGGTCAGCGTGCGGATGCTGGCGCCGCGCGAGGTGTTCCGGGTCTGCGGTCAGGTGGCTGCGGCGCTGGCCGCCGCGCACGCGGAGGGCCTGGTGCACCGCGACATCAAGCCGGCGAACGTGATGGTGGCCGGTGGCTCCGCGAAGGTGGTCGACTTCGGGATCGCCGCCACGGCCGGGCCGGAGGAGCCGGAGTCGGAGCTGCTGGGTACCCCGGCGTACCTGGCCCCGGAACGGCTCACCGGTGACACCGTCGAGCCCGCCTCGGACGTGTACGCGCTCGGGGTGCTGCTGTACCGGCTGCTCGCCGGGGACTCGCCGTGGGCCGTGGAGAGCACGACGCAGCTGCTGACCGCGCACGTCCACGTCGCACCGAGCCCGTTGCCGGACATTCCCGGTGTGCCGGCCGCGGTGTCCGCGCTGGTCGACCGGTGTCTGCGCAAGGATCCGTCCGAACGGCCGACCGCCGCGGAGGCGGCCGCCGTCCTGGTCCGCGCGGAAATCCCGGTGCTGCGTGCCGCCGTTCAGGCGGCCCCCACCGGCCGTGCCGCGGTCGCCGCGCCGCAGCCGCCGGCGCCGCCGGTGCCATCCCACGCTGCGGTTTCGCAGGTGACGCCGGCTCCGGCCGCAGCCGCGTCGGCGCCTCGGCCGAAGTCGGCCGGGCCGGACCGGTCTTCGCGGGTACGCCGGCGCCGGCTGCGCCACGTGCTCGGCGGAGTGCTCGCCGGTGCCGCGCTCATGGGATTGCTCTCGGTGTGGCAGACCAGCCAGGCCAGTACGGGCGACGCCGGGAACCGGGCGGCCGCACCGCCGGTGATGCCGGGTGCCTCCGGGTCGCACCGCCCGAGCTCCGTGACCACCCGCGAGAACCCGCACAAGACCGATCCGGCCCCGGGTCGCGGCGGCGCCCAGCAGGTCACGGCGGTCGCCGGAGTCCCGGTCGGCGAGGTCGGCGACAGGGGGAACGGCGACGCCGGTGTGGTCCGCGACGCCGGGCCTCCCCCCGTACCGTCGAGCCCGCCTGCGCCGCGACACACCACGAGCACGTCGTGGCAGCCGACGACGCCGGATCACCCGCCGACCACCACACCGGTGACGGACCCGACCACCGAGCCGACGACCGAACCGACCACGCAGCCACCCCAGCCCCCGCGCACCTTCGAGTCGGAGGGCGGCACCGTGGAGGTGCTCTGCACCGCGCCGCGGAAGGCCCGGCTGCTGTCCTGGAACGCCGTCGCGCCGTACCGGGTGCTCAAGGTGGAACCCGGCCCGGCAGGCATCGCCCGCGTCGTGTTCCGGAACGGCCCCCGCCGGATCCGGATGACCGCGACGTGCACCGCTGGCAGCCCCGCGGTGGACGTCACGGTGCTCACCGCGCCGGTCGCCCCGGCGACCTCTCCGGTGCTCGCGCGCGACCCGCGCCCACAGACCCGCCCGCTGACGTCGGTCGTACCGGACGGACCGACGACACGCGGGTGACGCACCCATCGGGATGTGCGAATCGGTCTCGGTCAGGGCAGACTGCGACGGGTGGAGGCTGAGCAGATCCTGGGCGGTCGGTACACCCTGCTCGACGAGCTGGGCCGCGGCGGCATGGCGGTCGTGTGGCGCGCGCACGACCAGGTGCTGGGGCGGGCCGTGGCGGTCAAGGTGCTCGCCGGGCGCCACGCGCCGGATCCGCAGTCACGCGCCCGAATCCGTACGGAGGCGCGGGCCGCCGCGACACTGTCGCATCCCAACATCGCCCAGATCCACGACTACGGCGAGTCCGTGCGCGACGGCCAGTGTGTGCCGTACGTGGTGATGGAACTGATCGAGGGTGAGACGCTGCAGCAGCGGGTGACCGCCGGGATGCTGTCGCCCCGGGAGGTGTTCCGGATCTGCGGCCAGGTGGCCGCGGGCCTGGCCGCCGCACACGCCGACGGCCTGGTGCACCGCGACATCAAACCGGCCAACGTGATCGTGACCGCGTCCGGGGCGAAGGTGGTCGACTTCGGCATCGCCGCCACGGCCGGGCCCGCCGGGGAACCGGAGGGCGAACTGCTGGGCACCCCGGCGTACCTGGCCCCGGAACGGCTCACCGGTGACACCGTCGAGCCCGCCTCGGACGTGTACGCGCTCGGGGTGCTGCTGTACCGGCTGCTCGCCGGGGCGTCACCGTGGAGCGTGGAGAGCACGACGCAGCTGCTGAGCGCACACATCTACGTGGAGCCGAGTCCGCTGCCGGAGCTTCCGCGCGTACCCGAGTTCGTGGTCGACCTGGTCAATCGCTGCCTGCGCAAGGACCCGACCGAGCGGCCCACCGCCGCGGATGCTGCGGCGATCCTGGCCCGCGCCGAACGCCTGACCGCACCGGCGGGGCTGCCGGACCGTGCGGCCTCCCTTGCGGCCATCCCCGTCGTACGGACCCCCGCGGTACCACCACGGTCGTCCTCGGCACCCGTCACGGGGCCGCCTGTGGAAACGCCCGGGGCGGACGCCGCACCGCCCCCGACGCCCGGGGCAGGAGTCGCGCCCGGCCGGGACCGTACGCGCGACCGGCGGGGACGCTCGTGGTACCTGCTCGCCGGCGCCGGGGCGGGTGCCACGGCCGTCGCGGCCCTCGCCTTGTGGCAGTCCGGTCGCCTCGGCGCGGAGCGCACCGTGGAACGGGCCGCCCCGCCGTGGGTGTCGCCCGGCGGTTCCGTCGCCCCCGGGCAGCGCCCCGGCACGGTCCCGCCCGGGACGGCCCGGCCGACGCCGGGAGGTTCACGGGCCACCGTGATCGGTGCGGTGCCGGTCGGCGAGCTGGGGCGGATGACCGCCGTTCCGCCCGGCGCGCCCGGGACGCACGCCACCACGACCACGCCGGGCCACCCGCGGACTGCGCCGCCCGGCACGACCCCACCGCAGGTCCCGCCGACCACCCCGGTGACCGAGCCGACCACCGGCCCACCGGTGCGTACGCTGTCGTCGGACGGCGGCTCCGTCGAGGCGTCGTGCGCCGACGGCCAGGCCCGGTTGGTGTCCTGGAGCCCGGTCAAGCCGTACAAGGTGGACGGGGTCGACGCGGGGCCGGCCGATGCCGCCACGATCGTGTTCAAGCACGGCAATCAGCGGATCACGATGACGGTCACCTGCCGCAACGGGAGTCCGTCGGCCGCGGTGTCCTGACCCGTACTCAGGTCTTGGCCGCTTGGCGGCTCTCGGTGCGCGGTTCCTGAGGGGGCAGGGGCCGGGGCGCCTCGGCCCGTTCCACGCGGTCGCGGCCGGTGGCCTTGGCGTGGTAGAGCGCACGGTCCGCCCGGCTCAGCAGGGCCTCGCCGTTCTCCCGGCCGTCCCAGGTGGCCAGCCCGGCGGAGAAAGTGCAGCCCATCGGGGTCCGGCCGCGGAGCCGGTCCAGCACGTCGCCCGCCTCCACCTCGTCGGTGTCGGGCAGCAGCGCCACGAACTCCTCGCCGCCGTAGCGGGCCAGCAGGTCGCCGGCGCGCAGGCCGTCCGCCCACGCGGCGGCGGCTTCCTTGAGCAGGCGGTCGCCCATCTGGTGGCCGTGGAGGTCGTTGAACGCCTTGAAGTGGTCCAGGTCGACGATCGCGACGCTGACCGGGGCGCCGTCACGGGTCGCCCGCGCCAGTGCGGCGGGCAGCGCCACGTCCCAGATACGCCGGTTGGGCAGCCCGGTCAGCGGGTCCTGCTCGGCCAGTTCACGCAGCCGTTCGGCCTGCTGCTGCATCACCCGTGCCTGCTGGTGCAACCGGCGGATCAGCATGGTCATCCGGGTCAGGCCGAGCAGGAACATGGCCGCGCTGGCCACGGCGATGGGCAGGGCGTCGCGTACGGTGCCGTTGCCGGTCAGGGCCTGCCAGGCGAGCAGGACCGGCGCGATGAGGACCGCACAGGCCATGAGGCCCACCCGCGCCCAGGGCATCGCGCGGGTGGCCGGGGTCGGCGTGGGCTGCCCCACCTCCACCATGCCGGGGTGGGTGATCGCCATCGCCTGCAGCAGGAAGGCCAGCAGGAAGGACGCGCTGACGAACCGCCCCACCGACAGCGCGGGGTCGTACGACGTCATGTCGATGAACGCCCACAGGTAGTCGGCGATCAGGGCCGCGACCATGGCGGCGACCAGCAGCTGGAAGGCGGCCCGGCGGGCGCCGTCCGTGGTGAGCAGCCAGGTCACCAGGGCGAGCACGACCAGGTCGAGACTGGGGTACGCCAGTGTGACCGCGTGCCCGAGGGTGCCCATCGTCTCGCCCGCGGCGATGTACCGGATGAGGAACACCCAGCTCAGCAACGAGCAGGCGACCCCGATGAGCAGCGAGTCGACCAGACCCGCGTACCCGCTTCCGCGGTTGCGCCGCAGCAGCAGCACGCACAGCCCGGACGCGGTGAAGAGGTAGCCGAGCAGGTAGGCCACGTCCCACGGCCCCGGCCACGAGTCGTCGTGCAGGGCGAGGGCGTACACGTCGAACATCGCGTCGGCGACCGCGCTGGCGAACGAGCCCGCGATCAGCAGCGACCAGCCGACGATCGCGGCGGGCCGGTTGCGGAGCACGCCGACCACCATCGCGCCGACCAGCGCGAACTCCACGACGTCGTAGTAGATGGCGGAGGCGTTGCCGTCCGGCAGGATCAGGAACCCGACGATGGCGAGCAGCCCGACCCAGGCCCATGCCCGGCCGGCGTGAACCGCCCTGTTCCGCACATCGATTCCCATCGGCGGCGCGGTCCGGGCGTTGAGGACTTCGGTCGCACGAGCGAACACCGAATGCGGGCCTTTAGTCTGACTTATACTTTTTGAACCGTACGGCCGAGCGCGCTGGAGGGGGATGGCCGCGTGTACCTGGCGCACGCGTTCGGCGAGCGGTACGAGCTGCCACTGCCGCTGTCGGTCTTCCTGCTCGGCGGCACGCTCGTCGTCGTCTTCTCGTTCCTGCTGGTGGCGCGGCGTGGCGGTGAGCCGGACGCGGTTCCCGTACCAGGGTCGGCCGACGGCCAGGCCCCGCCCGCGCCGGTCCGGTGGCCCGGCTGGGTGAGCATCGCGGTGTTCGCGGCACTGGCCGCCTGCGGCCTGTGGGGCGCCCAGGAGCCCGCGGAGAACGTGCTGCCGACCGTGTTCTGGCTGATCGGGTGGATCGCGGTGCCGCTGTCGTGCGGACTGGCCGGCGACTGGACCCGCCCCGTGAACCCGTTCGCGGTGCTGGCCCGGCTCACCGACCGTCCCGGCCTGCGGCGGCGCCTGCTCGGGACCGCGGACCCGGTGCCCTGGCCGGGGTGGCTGGGGTGGTGGCCCGCGGCGGTCGGGTTCTTCGTGGTCGCGTGGGCCGAACTCGTCGTCAACCAGACCGCGGTCGTGCCCGCCAACACGGCGTTCGGACTGCTCGCGTACGCGCTGATGTGTGCGGCCGGCGGGCTGGTGTTCGGCGCGGAGTTCGGGCGCCGCGGCGAGCTGTTCACGGTCCTGTTCGCCACATGGGGCCGGCTCGGGTACGCGCGCTTCGGGGCGCCCGGGCGCCCCGGCCTCGGCGGCGGGCTGCCGGTGCCGTTCGACCGCCACCCGTCCCGGATCGCGTTCGTGCTCCTGCTGCTCGTCAGCGTCACGTTCGACGGGCTGCTGGCCACCCCTGGCTGGGCCCGGTGGGAGCGGCAGATACCGGGCAACCTCGTCCTGCACCCGGGCTGGCTCGCGGCCTGGCGTACGGTCGCGTTCCTGCTCGTGGCGGCGCTGCTGGCGCTGGTGTTCGGGGTGTTCGCCGGGCTCGCCCGGCGGCTGGCCACGGGCGGCGGCGCCCGCGGCGGGCTCGCCGACCTGCTGCCCTCGCTGCTGCCGATCGCCTACGGCTACCTGCTCGCCCACAACCTGCAGTACCTGCTGGTCAACGGCCAGTTGCTGATGCCGCTCCTGGGCAACCCGCCCGGCCTGCCCGGGTGGCCGGTACGGCTGCCGTACCCGTTCGACGACGACTTCCAGCCGCGGGTGCAGCTGCTGCCCAGCGCCGTGTACTGGTACGTCAGCATGGCGGCGGTCGTGGTCGTGCACGTGATCGCGGTCGTGGTGGCCAGCGCCCAGCTGCGCCGCGTGGCACCGTCGGCGAGCCGGGCCCGCCTCGGCGAGTACCCGTGGCTGGCGGTGATGGTGGGGTACACCGCGATGTCGCTGTGGCTGCTGGCTCAGCCGCTGGTCACCGAGGCAGCTCACACGTCATGAGCGGGAGCCGCCGGGTGCGCGCCCTGCTGTCCGTTCTGCTCCTGGGTGGGGCGTGGGTGTTCGCCCCGGCCAGGATCCCGCTCTACGACGGCCTGGGTTTCCCGGACGAGCCGTACCGGTACGTCCAGCCGCCCCCGGGGTCGGCGGCCACGGCCGCACCGACCACCGCCACCGGCAGCGCCCCCGCCTCCGGCGGCGCCAACCGGGAACCGATGCGCATCGCCAGCGCCGAGGTGGGCCCGCAGGTGGTGGTTTCCGTGCCCGCCGGTGACCTGCTCGGGCCGCCCGCCACCACCCGGCTCACGCTGACCGCCCGGCCCGTCGCCCCGGACCGCGCCCCGCCGGCCGGGGTCATCGACGGCAACGTCTACCGGGTGGGCGCCACCGCGGACGCGTCCGGGCCGGTGCGGCTGCGCGTCACCGACCCGAACTACCTGCCCGGCATCGACCTGCGCGCCACGGTCGCCACCCCGGCGAAGGTCACGGCGGTCTACCGCGATCGCCCCGCCGCGCCGTGGAGCGTGCTGATCCCCGTCCAGGTCGGCAACGACATCTACGAGATGGTCATGCCGGGGCTCGGCGACTTCGCCCTGGTCCTGCCGTCCGCTGCGCCCCCGGCGACCGTCGCGCCGCGCCCGGGTTCGGGTCCTGCGAGCGTCGGTCCGGCAGCGTCCGGCCCGGGCGGGATCGGGCCCGGAAGTGCCCCGCCGCCGTCGGTGTTCGTCCCGCCGGCCGCCCCTGCCGCTGGCGGGCATCCGCTACGCCAGTTGATCGGCCTGGCGGTCGTGCTGCTGGTGCTCGGTGCCTGCATCGTCGGCATCCGCGTGATCCGATCCCGGGATCGGGACCGGTGACCGGCCAGCCCCACGCGGCCACCGCGGCCACCGCGGCGACTGCGGCAACCAGGGAGCCGGTCCGGTACCGGCCGGGTCTGCTGCCGCTGTTGCTGGCCGGGCTCGGCGCCGCGGTTGGCCTGCGGGCCCTGATCGCCGGTACGGCCACCGCCGCCTCGGCCCCCGCCGGTCTGGCGTTCGCCCTCGCACTCGGTACGCTCGCGGCCGCCTCCGGAACGCGCCCGACGTTCCGGGACGTCGGGTGCAGGCACTCCCGGTCGGCGTATGCGGCAATCAGTATCCGATCGCTGCCCGGCACGACCCGCCGCGTCCTGCTTCCGGGGCTCGCGCTGGCCGCGGTGCTGTGCCTGCCCGCCGCGCTGAACCGCCTGACCGCGGACACCGGCGGGCACCGGCCCGGCGGCAGCTACCTGACCTGGGCCGCGGTCGTGGCCGCGGTCGCCGTGGCCGAGGAGGCATTCCTGCGCGGCGCCCTGTACGACGCGTCCCTCGCCCGGTACGGCCCGGCGACGGCAACGGTGATCAGCGCGCTGGCGTTCGCCGGATTGCACGTGCCGTTCTACGGCTGGCACACCGCGGTGCTGAACACGGCGGTCGGCGTGTGCCTGGGCGTCCTGCGGGAGATCACCGGCCGTTGGGAAGCCCCGGCGGTCGCGCACACCGCCGCGGACCTGGCCGCGTGGTGGCTGCGCTGAGGTGGCGGCTGGGCTGACGTGGCGGCTGGGCTGACGTGGCGGCCGCGCTGAATCGTCGCGATCCGCGGACACGCGGGGTGACGCACGGCGAGAATCGGGAGGTCAGCCACCACCGGACGCGCTGGGCGCCCGAACCGTACCTGCCGAGGTGTTGTGCGATGACCACCGATACCCGTCCCGCTGCCGCGCCGGATCTGCACGGCGCCATCGACACCCTGGTGGGTCACGGTCTCAAGGCCCTGACCGCCTACGAGGACTTCGACCAGGAGCAGATCAACCACATCGTCGGCAAGTCGTCCGTGGCGGCGCTCGACCGGCATGCCGAACTGGCCCAGCTCGCGATCGACGAGACCGGCCGAGGCGTCTTCGAGGACAAGGCCGTCAAGAACATCTTCGCCTGCGAGCACGTCACGCACAGCATGGCGGAGCTGCGTACCGTGGGTGTGATCAGCCGCGACGAGATCAACGGCATCATCGAGATCGCCGACCCGGTCGGGGTGGTCGCGGGCATCACCCCGGTCACCAACCCCACGTCCACCGCGATCTTCAAGTCGCTGCTGGCGTTGAAGACCCGCAACCCGATCGTCTTCGCGTTCCACCCGGCCGCGCAGCAGTGCAGCGTCGCCGCGGCCCGTACGGTGCGCGACGCGGCGATCGCCGCCGGGGCGCCGGAGCACTGCATCCAGTGGATCGAGACGCCGTCGGTGGAGGCGACGAACGCGTTGATGCGCCACCCCGGGATCTCCACGATCCTCGCCACGGGCGGCAACAACATGGTGCAGGCGGCGTATTCGGCGGGCAAACCGGCGCTCGGGGTGGGTGCGGGCAACGTACCGGCGTACATCGAGGCGGGGGCGAAGCTGGCCCGTGCGGTCAACGACATCGTGCTGTCCAAGTCGTTCGACAACGGCATGATCTGCGCATCCGAGCAGGCGGCCATCATCGACGACGAGATCTACGAGGCCGCTCTCGACCAGTTCCGGACGCTGCACGCGCATCTGGTGTCCGGTGACGACAAACGCAAGCTGGAGGAGTTCATCTTCGGCGCCACCGCGTACGGCACGAACTGCGGCGGCGCGAAACTCAACGCCCAGGTGGTCGGCAAGTCCGCGGCGTGGATCGCCGAGAAGGCGGGCTTCAGCGTGCCTCCGGAGACGTCCATCCTGCTGGTGGAGGTGACCGAGGTCGGCCCGAACGAGCCGCTGACCCGGGAGAAGCTGTGCCCGGTGCTGGCCGTGCTGCGGTCGCGTTCGCGGGCCGACGGGCTGCGCTACGCCACCGAGATGGTCGAGTTCGACGGGCTCGGGCACAGCGCGGTGATCCACACCGAGGACCAGGCGCTGGTGGAGGAGTTCGGCCAGCGGGTCAAGGCGGTCCGGGTGATCTGGAACTCCCCGGCCTCGCAGGGCGGCATCGGCGACATGTACAACGCGTTCCTGCCGTCGCTGACGCTCGGGTGCGGCAGCTACGGCCGCAACTCGGTGTCCAACAACGTGTCCGCGGTCAACCTGATCAACATCAAGCGGATCGGCCGGCGCACCAACAACCTGCAGTGGTTCAAGGTCCCTTCGAAGATCTACTTCGAGCCGAACGCGATCCGCTACCTCGCCGACATGCCGGACCTGCACCGGGTCACCGTGGTCACGGACGAGACGATGACCCGTCTCGGCTTCGTCGACCGGGTCAACCGGGTGCTGCAGCGCCGCCCCGAGGCGGTGTCGTTGCAGATCATCGACGACGTGGAGCCCGAGCCGCGGATGACCACCGTGGACCGCGGCGCCGACCTGATGCGCTCGTTCCGCCCGGACACGATCATCGCGCTGGGCGGTGGCTCGGCGATGGACGCCGCCAAGGTGATGTGGCTCAAGTACGAGCACCCCGAGGTCGTCTTCGACGACATGCGGGAGAAGTTCTTCGACATCCGCAAGCGGGCGTTCGCGTTCCCCACGCTGGGGGAGAAGGCCCGGCTCGTCTGCATCCCGACCACGTCGGGTACGGGCGCCGAGGTCACTCCGTTCGCGGTGATCACGGACCACCGCACCGGCAAGAAGTACCCGCTCGCCGACTACGCGCTCACCCCGACCGTGGCGATCGTCGACCCGGTGCTGACCGCGAGCCTGCCCAAGGCGATCGCGGCGGACAGCGGCTTCGACGCGCTGACCCACGCCATCGAGGCGTACGTGTCGGTGTACGCCAACGACTTCACCGACGGGCTGGCGCTGCACGCGATCCGGCTCATCTTCGGCAACCTGACCAAGTCGGTGGTCGACGGCGACACCGAGTCGCGGGAGCGGATGCACAACGCGGGAACCATCGCGGGCATGGCGTTCGGCAGCGCGTTCCTGGGCATCGTGCACGCCATGTCGCACACGCTGGGTGCCACGTTCCACGTCGCGCACGGGCGTACCAACGCGGTGCTGCTGCCGCACGTGATCCGCTACAACGGCACCGTGCCGTCGAAGCTGACCGGCTGGCCCAAGTACGAGAACTACCGGGCGCCGCAACGCTTCGCCGAGATCGCGGCCATGCTCGGACTTCCCGCCGGTTCACCGGAGGAGGGGGTCGCCGCGCTGGCCGACGCGGTGGAGAAGCTGCGGGACGCGGTCGGCATCGAGGCGTCGTTCGCGGCGCTGGGCGTCGAGGAGCACACGTTCATGGCGTCGCTGCCGCAGCAGGCGGTCAACGCGTACGAGGACCAGTGCGCCCCGGCTAACCCGCGCATGCCGATGCTGCAGGACATGCAGCAGCTCATGCGCGCCGCGTACCACGGCGTCCGGGAGCCGGTCGCCGTCGGCTGAGGAGTCAGGGGAGCGCGGGTTGCGGCGCGGGGTCGCCCTCGCTCCACTCGCGTGGTGCGCCGCCGCGACCGGACGGCAGGGCCGCGGCGGCCGGGTCGACGGGCAGCACGGCCGCGTCGGGGGTCAGGCTCCACGCGGCCGGGAACCCGTACGGCTGGGTCGTCCCGGTGGGCAGCACCAGTTGCAGGTGGCGCAGCTCGTTCGCGGGCAGCCCGTCGAGCAGCCACCGCACCGCGGGCCACACCGCCGCGGCGGGCGGGGCGGACGGCCCGCCGACCAGCAGCAGGAGCCGGTCCGGGTGCGCAGGCATCCGGCGTACCCGGTCGTCGTCCTCGTTCTCGGGGCGTACCCACAGGCCGCACCGGACGACCTCGACCAGCCAGCCTTCGCCGAGCCGCTGGGTGCCCACGTCCACGGCGGGCTCCTCCGGCATGGGTGCGCGCCACTCCAACAGCCGGGGTGCGCCGCCACCGTGGTAGCGCAGCCGCTGCGCCGGGGGGCGCCAGGCCGGCTGTCCCGCGTCGTCGACCACGGTACGTACGGTCACGCCGTCCGGCTGGACGCCGGGCAGGCCCGCGTCGACGCGGACGGCAGCGACCGCGTCACCCGGCAGCCGCGAGGCCAGTTCGTCGACGAACCGGCCCCCCGGCCCGTACGGGACGAGGACCAGCTCGTCGCCGACGGCGGGCGCCAGGCCGCGTACGTACTCGATCAAAGCTTGGGGGTCGGGGTCTGCGCTGCCGGGCCGCCCGACCACCAGCGTGACCCGCGCCGGGTCGGGCGGTACCGCGAAAGCGGGATCGTCCGCGGCGATGGGTTCGTCCCCGGCGTGCAGCCAGAGCCCGGCCGGGATGGGTGTCACCCGCAGCGGTGAGCCCGCGGGCAGCGGCCGGGTCACCGCCTGCTGCCATGCGGGTGCCGGCTGCCGGGGGCCTTCGGCCAGCGCGCCCGCCCCGGGGCGGAACGTCCACCAGCCGCCGTCGACCACGAACAGCGTTCCCGGCAGGGCGATCACCGGCCCGTCCGGGGCGATCACGGGCAGGCCGAGCGAGTCGGCAAGCTGCCGGGCCGGGCACCACCCGTCCGGATCGGTGGCGCCGGCGCCCGCCAGCACCAGCCGGACCGCCGCGCACCCGGGCGCCAGGGCGGCGTTGAGCAGCGCCCGCAGCACGAGGGTCTGCGGCGTTTGCGAGGTGGCCACCACGACCGTGGTCACCTGCGGGTCGCTGGGCACGTCGGGCAGGTTCGTCCCGGCGCTGTCGTCGTCGACGACCAGCAGCACCGAGCCGCGCTGGCGGATCGTCGGGGCGGGGGTGTGCTCGTACACCGGGTCTGTTCCTTTCTGTGCGAGCCGGCTCAGGCGGCGCGGCAGTCCACTCGTAGCGCGGAGGCGCCGAGGTGGTCGCCGTCGCGGCCGCTGCCGAAGTCGACGCCGCGGGTGACCATCTGGACGGAGATCTCGCCGGTGGTCACGCCGTACTGCCCGGCGTCGACCCACCGCCCCCGGTTCCCGGCCTGGTCCACGTCGAACTGGCCGATCACGGTGCCGCCGGTGTCGTCACTGCCGTGCACGAGGTAGTGCGCCGGCTTGCCCGCGGAGTCCTTCGCGTTGCCGGTGTCGGGGACGTGGACCAGCACCGAGCAACGGCCGTTGCGCACGGCTCCGGTGTGGAACCACCACAGGACGATGTTGTCCGGGTCGTCGCGGGTGGCCGACCCGCTCATCGGTACGGCCAGCATGCGCCCGCCGCAGCCGTCGCCGTCCCACCCGCCGGAGGACCGCGAGTACCAGTCGCTGGCCCGGCCGGAGACGTAGTAGCCGCGGTCGGCGGACTGGGGGCAGCTCTCGCCGCTCAGCGCCAGGAACGTCGCGACCGGCAGGGCTGTGCTCGTGGGCCGGGTCGCGCTCGGCGTGGCCGGGTGGCTCAGCGCGGCCGGGACGGTGGACACGCTGGGGGAGGGTCCGTGCCCGCTGGGCGCGGCGTCGGCACTGGGCTGGGCCGAGGAGCCGGTCGGGGCGGGCGCCACGGGCACGCCCGGGTATCCGGCCAGCGCCGGATCGGCGGGGGGACCGGCGGGGCCGGCGGTGGCGGCGGCGTCGTTGGTGGTCGTGTCTCCCGCGGTGGTGAGGGCGCCCAGGCCCGCCCCGCTGACCACGGCCGCCACGACCGCGGCAGCGGCGGCCAGGGCCACCCGGCGCCGGCGGATCCGGTCCGCGGCGGGACCTCGGCGCGTCCGCGTGGCTGTTGCGGAGGCGTCGCCGGGCGCGTGCCACCGGCCATCGGCGGCGTACGGCCCGGCCGCGTGCGCCCCCGACCGGCCGGTGCCGCGGGGCGCGGCCTGGGGCGTCGACACGACTACGGGGCGTGCCAGCCTCACTTCGATGAGTGGCTGCGAGCCTGGTCCACCCCCATCGTTACGGTCCGTCACGCCGGCCATCCACCACTCGACCCGTCGATCACGAGAGCGCATGTTACGGGCCGATGACTGATCTGGGCACCCACCTGTCATGGCTTTCGTGGCGCCCGGACCGGAGATTTCCTCCCGCGCAACCGAACGACTACGTAGCGTAATGCCGATTCGAGTCCGGTAATCGGAGTGCCTGCGAGGTTCGGCCCAAGATTTCCGCAACGCGCATGGTGTGGCCCGCCGACGGGTATGAGAATTAACAGTGCGCAAAGCCGAGGAAGGCAGGTGTGAACGAAATGTTTACAGCGGGCCCCCGGCGCGGTCGCGTCATCGGCGCGACTGTGGCACTGGCACTGTGCGCCACCACGGTGGTCGCCGGTTGCGGCGGCGAGAGCGGCCCCCCGGTGCTCACCTGGTACGTCAACCCCGACAACGGCGGCCAGAAACGCTTGGCCCAGCGGTGCGCCGACGCGTCGAACGGCGCGTACTCGGTCGACGTGCAGACCCTGCCCAACGACGCGTCGCAGCAGCGCGAGCAGCTCGTACGCCGCCTCGCGGCGCAGGACAGCTCCATCGACCTGATGAGTCTCGACCCCCCGTTCGTGGCGGAGTTCGCCAACGCCGGGTTCCTGCGGCCGTTCGACGCGGCCGACGCCACCGCCTTCACCGACGGCGTGCTGGACGGTCCACGCAAGACCGCGTACTGGAAGGACCGCCTCGTGGCGGCGCCGTTCTGGGCGAACACCCAGCTGCTGTGGTTCCGCAAGTCCGTGGTGCAGGCGGCCGGGGTCGATCCGACCGCGCCCGGCTTCACCTGGGACGAGATGATCAAGGCGGCCGAGGGTCAGCACAAGGTCATCGGCGTCCAGGCCAACCGGTACGAGGGCTACATGGTCTGGATCAATGCTTTAGTGGTCTCCGCGGGCGGCCAGATCATCGGCAACGTCGAGGCGGGCAAGAACGCCACCCCGGAGATCGCCTCCCCCGCCGGTGACGCGGCGGCCCGCATCGTCGGCGGGCTGGCCCGCTCCCCGGCGGCCCCGCCCGCGATGTCCACCGCGGGCGAGGAGGAGTCGCGCTCGGCGTTCCAGGGCAAGTCCGGCAGCTTCATGGTCAACTGGCCGTACGTCTACAGTGCCGCGAAGGGCGACGTCGCAAGCGGCGCGACCGCGCAGTCGGTGGTCGACGACATCGGCTGGGCCCGCTACCCACGGGTGACGCCCGACCAGCCGAGCAAGCCGCCGCTGGGCGGCATCGACCTGGCCGTCGGCGCGTACACGAAGCACCCGCAGCAGGCCGTGGACCTGGTCCGGTGCGCCACCTCGCTGCGCAGCAACATCGACTACATGCTCGACTCGGGCAACCCGGCCGCCAAGGGTGCCGCGTACGACGACCCCAAGGTGCGCGCGGCGTTCCCGATGGCGGACCTGATCCGGCAGTCGATCAACGACGCGGGGCCGCGCCCGATCACGCCGTATTACAACGACGTCTCCACGTCGGTGCAGCTCACCTGGCACCCCGCGGACGAGGTCCGGGCGCCCGAGACCCCCAAGGAGACCGCCACGTTCATGAGCGAGGTCCTCCAGGGCAAGCGGCTGCTGTGAGAAGGCCGCCGGGCGGCCGGCCGGAAAGGAGCATCGCGTGACGCTGACCGAGACGCCGGTGAAGACGCCGGCGAAGGCACCGGCCGAGGTGTCCGAGCGGACCCGGCACGAGCGGCGGCTCGGGCTGATGCTGTCCGCTCCGGCGTTCCTCGTCATGGTGTTCGTGACCGCGTATCCGCTGGTCTACGCGGTGGTGCTGTCGCTGTACAACTACCGGCTCACCGACCCGGCGGGCAAGGAGTTCGTGGGGCTGGGCAACTACGTCACCGTGCTCACCGACCCGGTGTGGTGGACCGACTTCTCCACCACCCTGATCATCACGGTGGCCAGCGTCGTGGTCGAGCTGGTGCTCGGCTTCGCGTTCGCGTTCGTCATGTACCGGATCCTGGCGGGCCGCTCGCTGGTCCGCACCGGCATCCTCATCCCGTACGGGATCATCACCGTGGTCTCGGCCTACATCTGGCGGTACGCGTTCCAGCTCGACTCGGGGTTCGTCAACCAGTGGCTGGGCCTGGGCGACTTCAACTGGTTCGGCGACCGCTGGTCCTCGCTGGTCGTCATCATCGGGTCCGAGATCTGGAAGACCACCCCGTTCATCTCGCTGCTGCTGCTGGCCGGGCTCGTGCAGGTGCCCGAGGAACTGCAGGAGGCGGCCCGGGTCGACGGCGCCACCGCCTGGCAGCGGCTGACCCGGGTGACACTGCCGAACATGAAGGCCGCGATCATGGTGGCGTTGCTGTTCCGGACGCTCGACGCGTGGCGCATCTTCGACAACCCGTTCATCATGACCGCGGGTGCGAACAAGACCGAGACGCTGTCGTTCCTCGCGTACCGGCAGAACGTGACGCTGGTGAATCTCGGCGCCGGTTCGGCCATCTCGGTGCTGCTGTTCCTCACGGTCGTGGTGATCGCGTTCATCTTCGTCAAGGGATTCCGTACGGATCTGTCGCAGGTGCGGGGTGATCGGTGATGGGTGACCGGCGGGTGAGCCACTGGTGGACCGCGGGCGGGCTGCTGATCCTGGTGTGGGCGCTGTTCCCGCTGCTGTGGATGGTGTCGCTGTCCTTCAAGGACCCGAACACGTTCCGCAGCGAGTCGCCAACGTTCTTCCCGAAGCAGTGGGTGTGGACCAACTACAAGACCGTCTTCAGCGACTCGCTGTTCACCAGCGCGCTGCGCAACTCGATCATCGTCGCGCTGGTCGCCACGCTGCTGTCGGTCATCATCGCGATGTTCGCGGCGTACGCGATCGCCCGGATGGACTTCCCGGGCAAGAAGTTCCTGCTGTCGATGGCGCTGGCGATCGCCATGTTTCCGCAGGCTGCGCTGGTCGGGCCGCTGTTCAACATGTGGCGCAACCTGGGCATCTACGACACGTTGCTGGGCCTGATCATCCCGTACCTGACGTTCGCGCTGCCGCTGTCGATCTGGACGATGTCGGCGTTCTTCCGGCAGATCCCCTGGGAGATGGAACAGGCCGCCCAGGTCGACGGCGCGACCGCGTGGCAGGCGTTCCGGAAGGTGATCGTCCCGCTCGCCGCGCCCGGTTTGTTCACCACGGCGATCCTGACGTTCTTCTTCTGCTGGAACGAGTTCCTGCTGGCCATCTCGCTGACCTCGACCGACCGGGCCCGTACGGTGCCCGCGGCGCTGTCGTTCTTCACCGGCGCCTCGCAGTTCCAGTCGCCGATCACCGCCATCATGGCCGCCTCGGTGGTCGTCACCATTCCCGTGGTGATCCTGGTGCTGATCTTCCAGCGCCGGATCATGGCCGGTCTCACCGCCGGCGCCGTCAAGGGCTGAGCAGAGGAGAAACGGCCGTGGCCACGATCAGCATGCGCAACATCGTCAAGCGGTACGCGGACGGATTCCAGGCGGTCGACGACGTCAGCCTGGACATCGCGGACGGCGAGTTCATGATCCTCGTGGGCCCGTCCGGCTGCGGGAAATCCACGCTGCTCCGCATGATCGTCGGCCTGGAGGACATCACCTCCGGCGACATGCTCATCGGCGGTACCCGGGTGAACCAGAAGGCGCCCCGCGACCGCAACCTCGCGATGGTGTTCCAGAACTACGCCCTGTACCCGCACCTGACCGTCTTCGAGAACATCGCGTTCCCGCTGCGCCTGAAGAAGATCCCCGACGACCAGGTGCGCGCGCAGGTCACCGAGGTGGCGGACACGCTTCAGCTCACCGAGCACCTGGAACGCAAACCCGCCCACCTGTCCGGCGGCCAGCGCCAGCGCGTCGCCATGGGCCGCGCCATCATCCGCAAGGCCGACGCGTTCCTGTTCGACGAACCGCTGTCCAACCTCGACGCCAAGCTGCGCGGCCAGATGCGCACCGAGATCGCCCGCATGCAACGCCGCCTCGGTACCACCACGGTCTACGTCACACACGACCAGACCGAGGCGATGACGCTCGGGGACCGCATCGCGGTGCTGCGCAAAGGAGTGCTGCAGCAGGTCGGCACCGCGCCGGAACTGTACGAGGAGCCGGTCAACCTGTTCGTGGCCGGATTCATCGGCTCCCCGCCGATGAACTTCGTGCCCGGCCGGATCGCGGGCGGCAGCATCGAGACACCGTTCGGCGCGGTGCACCCGTCGGGCGAACGGATCACCCGGGTCGGCGACCGCGACCTGGTGATCCTGGGCTTGCGGCCCGAGCTTTTCCAGGACGCCACGCTCGTGCCGCAGGACAAGCGGGCCCGCGGGCAGACGTTCACCGCGGAGGTCGACGTCACCGAGTGGCTCGGCAACGAGCTCTACGCGTACGTGCCGTACGAGGCACCGGAGGAGATCACCCGGGCGTTGCAGGAGCTGGAGCGCGACCTCGACAGCGAGCAGATGCGTACGCAGCTCGTGGTCACGCTGGACCCGGCCAGCGGGATCCGCTCGGGCGCGAAGGCCGAGCTGTGGTTCGACCCGGAGCGGATGCACATCTTCGACGCGCGTACCGGCGAGAACCTGACCCGGACCCCACGCGCCGAGTCGGCCGCCGTAGCGGCGGTCGACGCAGAAGGCTGATCGCTCTGTAACACAATCCTAGAAGTTCTGATAGGGTTCTGTTCGTGAGGCAGATCAGCGTCGCCGAGGCCGCCGACCGACTGGGCGTCGGGGTGGCTCGCGTTCATCAGCGAATCGCTGATGGTTCGCTGCCCGCCGAGCGGATCGGCTCGCAATGGGTCATCGGCGAAGCGGCTTTGGTGCCGGTTGCCGAGTCGCGCCCTGGGCGGCCGTTGTCGCGGCGTTCCGCATGGGCGGTCGTGGCCCTCAGCGAAGACAATCGGGGCATCCTCGAATCCCTGGCCGCCGCGGAACGGGCACGCGCTCGAGCGCGGCTGCACCGTCTGCTGGCATCCTTCTCGTCACCGGCGGCCGGATCATCCGAGGCTCAGGTCCAGGAGTGCGCCGAATTGCTGCGCGCCCTGCTGCGTAACCGTGCGGAGCGGCGCCTGTATCGCGCCTCACCCCGGGATCTCCCCGACCTTCGCGAGGACGGCCGGGTGAGGCTGTCCGGACTCAGTCATTCCCGTAGCGGCATCGCCTCCGGCGATCTTGTCGAGGGCTACCTCGATGCGGATGACGTGGACGCCCTTGCTGATGATCATCTGCTCTCTCCGGTCGCTGCCGGCCAGCAGGCCAACGTGGTGCTGCACGTGGTGTCCGGAAACTCTTTGGGCGTCATGGGGGGCATTGCCCCGTTGCTGCTGGCCGCGGATCTTGCCGAACACCGCGGGCCTCGCGAGGAGTTCCGCGCGGCCGAGATCCTTCGCGAAATCGTCGACCGCCAGTCATTTCGGGGCGTGTCCGCATGATCATCCTGCCCGCGATGTCGGGAGCCCAGGCTGCCTCCTGGCACGGCGTCATGGACCTCCACGACCGGCTTGCCCACGGCTGGACCATGATCGGCGGTCAGATGGTCCACCTGCATTGCGCTGAGCACGAATACGCGCCACCGCGTCCGACCAATGACGTCGACGCCGTCATCGACGTTCGCGCCGACCGCGACATACTCCAGCTCTTCACCGGAGCACTCGTGGAACTGGGTTCGCGTCCGGCGGCATTTCCGCTGAAGGCATCCAGCACAGGTGGGTCCGCGGCGACGCGGTGATCGACGTTCTGCTGCCCGACGGCGTCGGGGAACGGGCAGCATCTCGCAGAGGCGCCACCGGCAGCCCGACGATTCCCACACCTGGCGGCACCCAGGCGCTGCAACGTACGGAACGTGTGGCCGTCAGCGTCGAGGGGCGAACCGGATTTGTCCGACGGCCGGACATCGTCGGGGCGCTCATCATGAAGGCCGCCGCGCACACGGCGGCCGGGGATGCCGCCGAGGGTCGGCATCGCCATGACTTCACCACGCTGGCGGCGTTGGTGGCGGCCCGTGATTTCCGTGGCGCGGTACTGAACCGGAAGGATCGCAAACGCCTGCGCGACATGTTGGCGGCAACTCGTGCTGATCCCACCGTGATGAATCAACTGGATGACGCGGAGGAATCGTTGAACCGCGTGGAGCGCGCCGCAGGACTCGCCGAGTGACACGCCATCCCGGGGTCAGGGGGTGTAGTGGCCGTCGATGCAGAGGTCCGGGTCGACGTTGACCATGGAGCCGTCCGGCGCCTCGCACGCGACGACGATGTCGGGTCCTGAGTCTTCGCCCGAGTCGTCTCCGGGGCCGGCGCTGAATGACGTGGCCGGGGCGCTGTCGCCGCCCTCGCCGAAGGCGTTCGACATGACGGCACCGACGCTGGCCATCATGAACGTCACGTATGCGGCGGGCAGGACCAGCAGCACGATCAGGCCGGTGGCGAACAGGGAGTAGCCCATGTCGCGGCGGCGGTTGACCGACACCGCGGCCAGGTGCAAGCAGACCGCTGCCAGGACCCCCACGGCCGAGAACACGATCACGAGGATGCGTCCGGTGTCGCCCTTGAGGTGCGGGAACACCATCGCCGAGACCGCGAGCGTGAGGATGCACAGCCAGGCCAGCCCGTACGCAACGCGGCCCGGTGCGGACGGCACGAATACCGCGCGCAGGTACCGGCGCGCCCGCTGGGTCTGCGGGGCCGGCGGCGGCGCCGAGAGGTCGATCAGCGCGGGCTCGGGCGTCGACGTGAACACGCTGGGCGGACCGGGCTCGGGCAGGGGGGCGTCGGAGGACATGTCCGGTCTGTTCGGCAGCCACGCCGCCAGGTTGAGTGTTGCGGCCGGTCAGACGTATGAACTAGCCCATTAGGGGGTATATCACACGTTCGATACTTATGGAGATTTAATTAACTTACGTTCACATTCATGCGTTTTGCTGCGATTGCGCGCCGCGTTCACCCGCGGCGACGCCACCTGGGACTGTTGCTCGCCGCCGTACTGGCCGGGACCGGGATGCCCGCCCCGGCCGCCGCGGCCGTGCCACTGGTCTCCCTCACTCCGGCCCCCGCGGTCACGTTCGACGGGCTCGTCTACACCAGCGCGTACGTCGGCACGACGATCTTCGTGGGCGGCAGCTTCCGGAATGCGATCGTCAACGGCCGCCTCGTCGTCCGCAAGCGCCTCGCCGCGCTGGACGCCCGTACCGGCGACCTGCTGCCCTGGGCGCCGGTGGCCGACGGCACCGTCTTCGGGCTGACCGGCGCGGGGACGTCCGTGTACGTCACCGGGAAGTTCAAGACCATCGGTGGGCAGGCCCGCCCCGGCCTGGCCGCCATCAACGCCAAGACCGGCGCCGTCGGCACACTCAAGCACACCGTGACCGGGACCGGGAACGTCCTGACCGCCGGGGGCGGACGGCTGTTCCTCGGCGGCGCGTTCAGCGCGATCGACGGTCGCGCGGAGAAGAACCTCGCGGCGTTCCGGCTGACCGACGGCGCCCTGGACACCACGTTCCGCGGTGACGCGGACGGGCAGGTGAAGGCGCTGAACGTGGCCGGCTCCCGGCTGTACGTCGGCGGCGGGTTCAAACGACTCAACGGCGTGAGCCTGGCCCGCTTCGGCGCGCTGGCGCTGGCCGACGGTCAGGTGGATGCGGGGTTCCGGCCCGGCACGCCGTACCCGGTCGGCGCGATCAGCGTCACGCCGGACCGGGTGTTCGCGGGCCAGGGCGGCCCCGGTGGCCGGGTGGCCGCGTACAAGCCGGACGGCGGCTTCCTGTGGAGCAGCGTCACGGACGGCGACGTGCAGGCGATGACGTACCTGCGCGGCGTCGTGTACGCCGGCGGGCACTGGGACGTCGCCTGCCCGAAACCGTCGGCCACCGCGACCTCGTGGTGCCCGGCAACGCTGCGCAGCCAGCCGAAACTGATCGCGCTGGACGCCGCCACCGGCGTCCTGCAGGACTGGAACCCGCGCAGCAACGGCAAGTGGGGCGTACTGACGATGGACGCCAACGCCCTGCTCGGCAGCATCGCGGTCGGCGGCGAGTTCACCGCGTTCGCCGGGAAGAGCACCCCGCACTTCGCCCAGTTCTGCTTCTACGCCTGCAGCGGCCTGTCCGGCCGGTAGCCGACCGGGGTGGTGCCGTCACCGACGGCACCACCCCGCCACGCGGTCAGGCGCCGCAGCAGGCGTGCACCGCCCACTCCGGTTCGTGCCACCAGTGATCAGCGCTGCCCGCTGCGGCGGCATGCCTGAGCTGAGGGGCCGCGGCGGTTTCGGGGAACGCCGCCATCAGGTCGTCGACCCGGTGCAACACCCCACCGGCCAGCACACCTCGCACCGCTGCCGCGGCGGCGATGTCGGTCAGCGGGTCACCGTCCACGATGGCGAGATCCGCGAAGCCGCCGGGCGCTACCACGCCCAGCTTTCCGGCCAGGCCCAGCCACCGGGCCGGATTGGCGGTCGCCGTGGTCAGCGCCTCCTGCGGGGTGAACCCGAAGCGCACCATCGCCCGCAGGTTCATGTGCAAGGAGATCGCGACGTGGTCGATCGGCGCGTCCGTCCCGGCGATGATGAACCCACCCGCCCGGTGGATCCGCAGCAGCATATCCACATTGGAGCGGAGCATGTCGCGTGCCACCTGGCCCGCGGGCGACCCGGCGTCCGCGATCCGCTGAAGCAGCCGGGTGTACTCCCAGGACGGGAACAACCGGCGGGTACGGACGTCGTCGACCAGCGACCGGTCCTCGGCGTACAGGCCCGCCGAATTGAACAGGGTCGGCGTCACGGACATGCCCGACGCGGCGAAGAGCTGCACCACGTCTGCGTACGCCCGCGCCGTCCGGCTGACCGTGTGCGAGTAGCCGAGCCGGTTCGTGGCGCCGACGTGCTCCATCCCGTCCAGCCCGAACGCCGCCGCCGGGTACAGGTAGTGCGACGTCACCTTCCGGCCGGTCCGGTGCGCCCGCTCGGCGACCCGGCGCTGCGCGGCGAGCGGCAGCCGCACGTACGTCTTGATCAGGTCGTATCCGAGATCCTCGGCACGCTGCATCTCCCGATCGACCTGCGCCGGATCGCGGGTCGGGCGCATGAAGTTGTAGTACACGCGGGTGCCGTCGATCGCCTCGCCGGTGGCGAAGTAGCGGGGGCCGGTCCGTGCGCCGGAGTCCAGCGCCTCCCGGGTCTCCAGCATCTGGTAGACCGGGTCGCCCGGCGAACGGGTGCTGGTCACCCCGTAGCTGAGCCACACCCGGCCCTGCCGGTCGCCCCACTGCCGGCCGCGCAGATGCCAATGGTTGTGCGCGTCGATCAGGCCCGGCATCACCGTGGACGAACGGGCGTCGATCACCCGGGTGCCGGGGCGGGAACGGGCCGGCTCGACCGCCACGATGCGATCACCGGCCAATACCACGTCGACGTCGTGGCGCAGCCTGGTGTCCACGCCGTCCCACAGCGCCCCGGCCTGGACCACCACGTGCTCGGTGGCCCGGGCCCGCCGCCACGACAACTGCAGCGGGATCGTCCGCGGTGCGCCGCCGTCCGTAGGGACCTCCCGCAGGCGGCCGGCGTGCAGATACATCAGGTGGTCGCCGCGCCACGACAGCGAGTCGGCGTACTCCTCGGTGACCTGCCGCGGCGGCCCGGTGATCCGTCCGGTGCCGTCCACCGGCGCCACCCAAGCCACCGAGTCCACCACGAACGCCAGCCACCGACCGTCGGGCGACCACACCGGCCCGTCGTCGCCGCGGGTGGACAGCGACGCGCCCGGCATCGGCTCGGCGTAGCTGACCGCGTTCGTCGCCACGTCCACCGTGAGGATCTGGCTGGTGCCCTCCCGGAATCGCTTGCTGTACGGCTTGACCGCGGCGAGTGCCAGCGTGCGCCCGTCCGGTGACCAGCTGGCCCGGCCCGGCTGGAACAACGCCGTCACGACCTTTCGGGTCTGCCCGGAGGCCAGGTCGAGGACCCAGGTGGCGCCGTCGTCGTCCGCGAACGCGATCTGGTCACCGCGCGGCGACCAGCGCGGCGCGATCTGGCTGCCGGGCAGCGTGGTGAGCTGCTGCTCGGCGCCGGTGGTCAGGTCGCGGCGCCACAGGTCAGCGCTGCCGGCCCGGTCCGAGCTGTAGACCAGGTACCGGCCGTCGGGGGAGAAGTCCGGATCGGAGGCGAAATACCCGTCGGCCACGATGCGTTCGGGGCGCGGTGTCCCGACCGTCAGCAGCCACAGCGCGTTGAGCGCACGGAACGCGACGCGGGTGCCGTCCGGGGACGCCACCGGGCTGGCGATCCCCCGTACGGGCTGGGCGCCGGTGCCGGTCAGGTCGCGGACCATCCGTGGCGGCCGGACGCGCGCCGGCACCGCCACGGTCGCGGTGAACGGGATCTCCGTGCGTGGCCCGTCGAGCCCGCGCTGCCACACCCGCCCGTCCGCGGTGTAGACCAGCCGGTCGCCGCCGAGCCACGTCAGCGGCAGGGCGAAGACGTCCTCATCGGTGCTCACCCGGGTCTGGCCGACCATCAGGTCGGACGTGGTGCCGGCCAGGCGTACGTACGCCAGTGAGCGGCCGTCCGGCGTGAACGCCGGGGCGAACACCGAGGTGCCCGACACCGGCTCGACCGCCCGGGTCACCGCGCCGGTCGCCACATCGATCACGTCGATCGCGGTGCCGTCCACGGTGTACGCCACCCGCCGCCCGTCCGGGGACCAGGTCGGGGCGCCCTGTTCGGCGTCGGTGTCCGAGATCGTGCTGATCGCACCCGAGGCCAGATCGCACACGAAGATGCCGTAGCTGGAGCCCCCACGATCCGAGGCGAACACCACGGAACGGCCGTCCGGCGCGAACCGGGGCTCCCGGTGGTCGAAGCCGCCCGAGGTGAGCCGCCGGTGGCTGCCGTCCAGATTGATCTGCCAGAGGTGGTAGTTGCCGTCCGCGTAGGCCTGCACCACGACCGACGTCGAGTCGGGTGACCAGTGCGGCAGCGTCGCGTCGAGCAGCTCGTCGGTCAGCCGCCGGGCCGCGCCGCCGGATGCGGGCAGGACCCACACCATGGTCAGCAGGTCCAGGGCAACCCACCGGCCGTCCGGCGAGGCCGCGGCGGCGACGTTGGTGCCCTCGCTCAACGTCACGCTGGTGGCGTCCCGGGCGATGGCGCCGCCGCGTGCGGCAATGATCGGCCGCGCTGCCGCGGCCGGGTCGGCGGAGACACCGGCCACGGTGGCGGCGCCGGCTGCCGCGGCCGCCTGCCCGCCGAGCTGGAGCAGGCGACGACGGCTGATTCGGGAATCAGACAAGGCGTTCCCCCATGAACTGTCTGCGATGGACACATCGCGATGAATGCCCACCATATCGACATGTCCTGATGAGGGGGGCAGGCATTCAGGTACGGCCGCCGGCCGCGTCTGCGCCGACCGGTGGCCTCGTATCGCCGGGATTTCCTTACGGGCGCAGCACCGCGGCGTACGCCTCCGCGGTCGTCTCCGCGACCCGCTGCCAGCCCATCCGCTGGGTCGCCGACTCCAGACCGGCCTTCGCGTACCGCTGCCACGCCTGTTCGTCGCTCAGCAGGGTGATCAGTGCGTTGGCCAGCGCCCCGGTGTCGGCCGGCGGCACCGACAGGCCGTTCACGCGGTGGTCCAGGACCGCGCGCACACAGGCGACGTCCGTACCGACGACCGGGAGGCCGACGGCCATCGCCTCGACCAGCGCCATCGCCGGTGGCGAGGTGGTGTAGTCGAACTTGAACGGCCACGTGCCCACCTGCGCCGCGGCCAGCTCGGCCAGCAGGTCCGGGACGGGCTCGGTGACCACGTCGATGGCCTCGCCGGCCGCACCGGCCCGGGCCAGGATCTGCGGCAGCTCCGGCCGCGGGATGAGCAGCAGCCGCAGCCGTACGCCGGGTACCGCCGCCCGGACCCGCGGGAACGCGTCCAGCAGCGTGTCCAGGCCGCGGACGGACTCGGCCCGGCCGGCGAACACGATGGTCGGATGGTCGGCGTCGAACCGGGCCCGGCGCGGGTCGACCGGTGCCCCGGAACTGAACCGGACGACGTTGAGCCCGCGATGCCGGCCGAGCCGGTCGGCGACCCGGGGGTCGGGGGTGAGCACGGTGGTCATCCCGGCGCGGCGCAGCGCCGCGGCGGCGAGCGGGACCGGCAGGACCGTGGTCACCAGGACGCGGGCGCGCAACACGTTGGAGGTACGCATCTCCGCCACGGTGGCCCGCCGCCAGGCGCTCGGGCCGGGCAGGGTCGGCCACGCGTACGCGGTGAGCAGCTTGCGGTGCGGTCGCAGCGTCGGCAGCAGCGCCAGGAACGGGCCGAGCGCGCCCGCGTGCAGGTGCACGAGGTCCGGCTGGATCTTGTCGAGCGCGTCCCGCAGCGCATCCGAGCGGCCCAGCGGGAACGTCTCCAGCGCGCCGCCGATCTCGTGGACGCCGGCGAACGCGTCCTGCCCGTCGAGCGCATGCGTGGTGATGAGGTGGTGTTCGCTGGGGACCCGTTGGGCCATCTCGGTGACCGTGCGGCCCATCGCCTCCTTGGCGGAGAACTCGGAGATCACGTGCGCGACTTTGGTCATGTGGTCCCCCCGCGGACGCCGCTGTGCGGTTTGCGGACTGCCATCCGGTGCCGCACCTGGCCGACCGCGCCGTAGCCGAATTCGCCGGCCTTCATCACCCACAGGCCTCCGTAGAGCAGCGGGTGGGAGAACGCGTACGGGAAGTTTTTCAGGTACAGGCCGAAGCGGTGGAAGATGTTGGTCTGCCACCGGTACGCCTCGGGATGCTCGCTGGCGAACAGGTCGGCGGTGCCGGAGTAGCCCAGCTTTTTACGCATGGTCTTCTGCAACCGCAGGTCGCCCTCGTTGTGGTAGAGGAAGTTGCGGGTCCGGCCGATCCGGTAGCCGGCCTTGCGTACGCGCAGGTCGAAGTCCTTGTCCTCGGAGAAGACCATCCGCTCGTCGTGGCCGCCGAGCTTGTCGTAGATGTCGCGCCGTACGCAGCGAAGCGACTCGATCTGCTCCACCCCGTCGTAGATCTTCTTCTCCAGCCATTTGCACCGCGCCCAGAACGTGGTGCCGAACGACTCCTCCGGGATGACCAGCGCGTCGTACGGGCCGTTGATCAGGTCGGCGCACTCGCCGATCAGGCCGGGGGTGACCGTCATGTCGGAGTCGAGGTGCATCAGGACCGATCCGCGCGCCTCGGCCGCGCCGCGCTTGCGGCCCTGGGCCATCGAGCGGTTCTCCTGCAGGTACCGCACGTCCAGCCCGTCGGCCCGGGACTGTTCGACCAGTGTGCGGGTGCCGTCCGTGGAGCGCAGGTCGTCGTTGATGATCACCTCGAAGTCCCGGTACTCCGAGGCCCGGCACGCGCCCAGGAAGTCCCGAAGCAGCGGCGCGCTGTTGTAGGCCGGAACGATCACCGACACCACGGGGTGGCTTGTCATCGGGCAGTCTCCAACGCCGGGGCGGTCATTTATTCATACTATGAGATGCTTTCACCATTTCAGGCCCGATATTACCCAGCCCACACCCTCCGCCAATCCGGCGTTCACTCGGAGTGACCTGGCCGGGGGCCCACCCGGACGTGCGCGCGCTCACCCTGCCGGCCGATGAGGCTCAGGTACTCGACCGGACCGGCGCTGGTGGCGCCGAACCAATGCGGGGTGCGGGTGTCGAACTCGGCGGCCTCGCCGGGCTGCAGGAGCAGATCGTGCTCGCCCAGGACCAGGCGCAGCGTGCCGTTGAGCACGTAGACCCAGTCGTAGCCCTCGTGGGTGCGCAGGTCGGGTTCACGGTTGTCGTCGCCGGCCGGGAGCACGAACTTGTACGCCTGAATGCCCCCGGGCCTGCGGGTCAGCGGCAGGATGATCGCCCCGTGGCCGCCCGCGATGGGCCGCAGGTTGATGCGGGGATCGCCGGTCGGTGGCGCGTCCACCAGCTCGTCCAGCGTGACGCCGTACGCGCGGGCGAGCGGGAGCAGCTGTTCGAGCGTGGGGCGGCGCAGGCCGGCTTCCAGCCGGGACAGTGTGCTGGCAGAGATGCCGGTCTCCTCCGCCAGGGCGGTGAGCGTGATGTCGCGGCGCGACCTGAGCTGCTTCAGCCTCGGGCCGACGGCGTCGAGCGTGCGGTCCAGTTCCCGTTCCATGCACCCACTTTGCCATTCGGCAACGTGCTTTGCCGCAGGGCGGGTGCCGGGTCAGGATCGTGGTGACCGGCAAGACGGATGTGGCGGGGGTCCGATGACGCACGGATTCGACAAGGACTACTGGGAGCAGCACTGGCACGGCAGGCATGGCGACGGGCCCGCCGCGATGGCCGGCAGCCCGCCGAACCCGTACCTTGCGCGGGAGGTCGGCGGCCTGGTGCCCGGGACGGCACTGGACGCCGGGTGCGGCGCCGGCGCCGAGGCGATCTGGCTCGCCGCGCACGGGTGGGACGTCGTCGCCGCCGACATCTCCGTCGAAGCCCTCGCCCGCGCGGCCGAGCGCGCCACCGGGTCGGACGTGCGTGTGCACTGGGTCGAGGCGGATCTGACCGCCTGGGCCCCGCAGGCGCAGTTCGACCTGGTCACCACGCACTACGCGCACCCGGCCATGCCGCAGCCGGCGTTCTACGGGCGAATCTCCGAGTGGGTGGCGCCCGGCGGGACCCTGCTGATCGTCGGGCACCTGCACACCTCCGCCGCCGCGGGCCACGACCATCACCCGCCCGCCGAGGCCTCGGTCACCCTCGCGGACATCGCCGCTGTCCTGGACCGTACGCGGTGGGACATCGCCACCGCCGACCAGCATCACCGCACGGTCACCGGCCCGGGCGGCCGGGCGCATGACCTGCACGACGTCGTCGTACGCGCCACGCGGCACCCCTGATCCGCAACGGCGAGGTCAGCCCGCGGAGGGGCCGGTTCGCCTGCGGGCTCAGCCGCCGGGGAACAGCCGGTCCACGTGGTAGTTGACCAGCGCGATGGCGTCCTGCGCGGAACGGCCGCCGACCAGCATGGTCGAGGACAGCCCGGCCGCGAGCGCGGCCAGCCCGCGCGCCTCCAGCGTCGGGTCGATCCCGCTCGGCACGTCGCCGGTCGCCTGTCCGGCCTGCAACTGGGTGGCGATCACCGACTCCAGCTGGTGTTGCGGGTTCTCTGCGTCGGCGTTCGCCAGTGACTCGTCGGTGAGGGCGGCCGCGTAGTACGCGGCGTGCACCCGAGCCAGTCGCAGACTGTCCTCATCGGTCGGCAGCAGCTCCAGCAGGCAGATCCGTACGACGTCGACCGGGCCGGGTGGCCGTCCGAGCGCGGCGAACCGGGCCCGCATGCGTTCCCCGGCCGCCAGTGCCCCGTGCTCGAAGGCGTAGATGAGCATGCGCTCCTTGGTCGTGAAGTAGTACTGCACGAGTCGCATCGACACCCCGGCCTCCGCGGCGACCTCGCGGAGGGTTGCCGCGGGCAGGCCACGGGTGGCGGCGATGCGCCACACGGCTTCCGCGATCTGGCGCCGCCGCTCCTCATGATCAACTCTTTTCGGCATCCACAAGAGACTTCCGTCCGGTTATGATGCAGTCGCACCATAAAAAACGAGGGGGTGTCATGAAGGTTCTACTCCTGGCCGCCATGCTTCTGCCCGCGCCACCGGTCGCCGGGCCACCGGCCGCACCCGCGAGTGCGGTCGTGCACACCGACCACGGCCTGGTCCGCGGGACGGTGACCGGTCGGCACCGCACGTTCCAGGGCATTCCGTACGCGGCGCCGCCGGTGCGGTCCCTGCGCTGGAGGGCACCGCAGCCGGTGGTGCCGTGGAGCGGCGTACGCGACGCGACCAAGCCGGGTGCGCCGTGCGCGCAGCAGCCGAGCGCCGACCCGACGGTCGTCGACCCGCGCGAGGACTGCCTGTATCTGAACGTGACCACGCCCGTCGCGCGCGGCGTCCGCCGGCCGGTGATCGTGTGGCTGCACGGCGGCGCATTCCAGACCGGCACCGGCAGCGCCTACGACGCCCATCGGCTCGCCGAGCAGGGCGGCGCGGTGGTGGTCACGATCAACTACCGGCTCGGTGTCTTCGGCTATTTCGGGCTGCCCGGCCTGCCCGGCACCGGCACGTTCGGACTGCAGGACCAGCAGGCGGCCCTGCGCTGGGTGCGAGCCAACGCCGCGGCGTTCGGCGGCGATCCGCACAACGTCACGCTCGCCGGACAGTCCGCGGGCGGACTCAGCGTCTGCGCCCAGCTCACCTCCCCGGGCGCGGCCGGGCTGTTCGACAAGGCGATCATCCAGTCCGGATCGTGCCTGACGAGCTGGCCCGCCGGCCTGTTCTTCGGCATGCCCGCCGGGTCGCAGTGGTCGAACCGGCCCGCCGTGGAGGACGCCGGCACCCGCCTGGCCGGCAAACTGGGCTGCGGGGTCACCTCGTATGCCGCGACGTCGGACGGCGGCGTCGGCGCGTCCGCCGACCCACTCGGCTGCCTGCGGGCCACGCCCGCGGCGGACCTGACCGCGGCCACCGCCGGAGCCGGACAGGCGGCGTTCACGCTGCCCGCGTACGGCACGCCGGTGCTGCCGCGGAACCCGGCCGACGCGTTGCGGGCCGGTGTCTTTCACCGGCTGCCGGTGCTGTCCGGCAGCACCCGTGACGAGTTCCGCGGCTTCCTCGGCGCCGTCGACGAATGGGCACCGTACTCGGCGCAGCAGTACACCGACGCGCTCACCGCGGCGTTCGGGGACCAGGCCGGGCGGGTCGCGGCGCGGTACCCGGTCAGCGCGTACGGCAACCGGCCCGGTCTGGCCTGGGCCGCGGTGGCCACGGACCGGATGTGGGCCTGCCCGACGCTCGCCGGTGATCGCCTCCTCGCGCGGCACACCGCGGTGTACGGCTACGAGTTCGCGGAGCAGCACGGTCCGGCCCTCGACGCCACCTACCCGTGGGGTGCCAGCCACGGCTACGAGCTCCCGTACCTGTTCGACGGCATCCGCTGGCTGACCGGAACCGCGCAGCCGGGTCTCGCGGACGAGATGGTCCGCGTGTGGGCCGGATTTGCCGCGACCGGCACGCCGAGCTGGCCCCGGATGAGCGCGCGCGCCCGCACGCCGTACGTGCGTGGCCTCGCCTCGGGCGCGACCGGCAGCGTCGACCTCGCTGCCGAACACCGCTGCGACTTCTGGGCCACCGTGCCCGACGCATGAGTGGATCAAGGCCCCGGGTGGTGGTCTCGCCGAGCCCTGCAGCGGGGGCGCAGGGCGGCGCGTTCCCGGGGCCTTGATTCTCGCGGCGAACTCGGGTGCCGGCCGGTCGGACAGGTCCGGCTGGCCATATCGCCCGTGGCGATCACCGAAAGTATGAGTCGCAACCGGTAGGCAACCGTCGCGGACCCGGGCCCGCTCCGGACGACCCCGAATCTTCTTCATGTGACCGGCTGACAGGGGCCGGGCCGGAGCGGGGGAGATTCGGAATGGGTCGCAAGACGCTGCGCAAGATGGTCACGACGGTCGGTGTGCTGCTGGCCGGTGCCGGGGCCTCGGTTGCTGCTCTGTCGGTGTCCGCGGCTCCCGCGTCGGCGGCGGCGGTGTCGACCTCGACGTTGCAGACGCAGTTGGTGACCTACACGAACAACACCCGGGTCCGGGCGGGTTGCAAGGCCATCCGGGTGGACAGCCGGTTGTTGCTGGCGGCGCGGGGGCACAGTGCATACCAGGCGCAGACCAACCGGATGAGTCACATCGGGTCGCATGGTTCGTCGTTCGTGGACCGGGCGCACGCGGCGGGGTACCGGTACCCGCAGAGTGAGAACGTGGCGTACGGGTACCGGACCGCGTCGGAGACGATGAAGGCGTGGATGGCCAGCCCGGGGCACCGGGCGAACATTCTCAACTGCCAGGCGAAGTCGTTCGCGGTCGGTGTGATCTACGCGAGCAACGGCACCCCGTACTACACCCAGATGTTCGGCTGGACCTGATCCCCAGCCCCCTCACCATCTGACGGCCCGGCCGGCACGCACAAAGCGTGCCGGCCGGGCCGCTTTGGTGCGCTACGCACGCCGGGTCGGGTCATTCCAGCCAGGCGAGCCGGACCACCCCGCCGGCGACCGTGACCACCCGCGCCCGGAGCAGCGCGTCGTTGATCTTCAGGACCACGTGTTCCTTGCGGGCTGGGCAGTGCTCGGCGCCGGACACCACGCAGGCTATCCGGGTCGGCTTGGCGGTGACCGGCTGGGCGCCGACGCTGGACCACAGAACCGCGTCGGTGCTGGTGCCGTCCCAGGTGCGGGCGGGGCGAGTGAGAACCAGGTGCCGGGCCATTTCCGACTCTTGCGCGCCGATGTCGGTGTAGGCGAAGTGGGCCTGCCGGTCATGCACGGCGATACACCGGGCGACAGCCAGCAGCGGCTGGTAGGAGCCGTCTATCCGCACCACCACGTCAACACCCTCCGGTGGCGGATGGTCGAGCGCAGCGGCGAAGCCGCCGACCGACACGTCAAGGGTGCGACCGACGGTCTCCACCGAGGTGCCGGGCCACCACACCGTCACCGGAAGTTCCAGCTCCCGTCGCGGGTACTGGCGCCGGTCGGTCTCATCATGCGTGGGGCGGCCCAGTTGGACCCATCCGTCCCCGACCGTCCGCACCGCCGCCCACGATCGGCTTATCGGCGGCGAGTGGATCAGCTGTACCACATCAAACGGACCCACCCCGAGATCATCTTCGACCTCGACGTCCAGGGTGCCGGTTGTCGGATCCGTCGCGATCAGCAGGGCGGAAACGCCGTTGACGGTGACCGTCGCACCGATCCGCTCCACCCAGCTGTCCACCCGATCAGCGTAGGACCGGGCAGAATCTCTCGCGAGCGCCATGTGATCTCCTCCAACCGCCGGAGGGATCGGGGGGCCAACCGTAATCGTTCTCCGTACCCTGCGATTCACCTGTTCAACCCGCGATCTTGACGACCGTCACCGGCCTCGGGCACGACGACCTCGGGTGTGCACGACGACCTCGGGTGTGAAGGTGCGGCCCTGGGAGACGGGAGCGGGCCGCGAAACGTCTCGCCGCCCTGATCCGCGACAACCCCGTCCCGCTGCGCGACTCACCGCGTCGACGCCTGCTCCCGTGGCGTACAGGAATCCGAGTGTCCGTGTGGCAGCGGGATCTGTGCCGGCCGGACATGGCCGGTCGAACGAGTAAGGCCACCGACCGCGTTTGCGCTGGCCGGTGGCCTGAAAGTCTTGGTGAGCGGTTGTGCCCCCGGCAGGATTCGAACCTGCGCTTTCGCCTCCGGAGGGCGACGCTCTATCCCCTGAGCTACGGGGGCTCAGTGCTGACAGCCTAGCAGGGTGGATGACCAAGGTGCGACGAGGGGGTTGCGTGCCTGTTTGAGTCGTCCAAGCGGTTTGACACCCACCGGCCTCAAAGCCATAGTCTTCGATATGTTCGGCGATCTATGAGGTTGTCGAACGTTGACACGGGGGTTATGGCGGTCTGCGCAGGCATGTCTCGTATGTGCGATGAGCGGTGCCGTGCCCCTCTTCGCTGATCCGCGAGGGGAGAGAATCATGAAGGTTGGACTGAGGACCCGCGTCGGCGCGGGCGTCGCTGCGCTGCTCGGCATCGGGTCCGTCCTGGTCGGGGCGTCGCCGGCGATGGCGCACGGGAGCTGCCAGTACGTACCGAACTACGACCACCGGATCGGGTGGGGTTGCGTCCTGGACGGGCACGTTCAGGCGTACGTGCACGATGCCAACGCGGACGGGAAGGGCCTGCGGATCCACCTGTGGACCTCGACGCCCGGCACCAAGTACGTGGTGGGCGACGGCAACGGCAGCGCGCAGGGTGACGGCTGGAAGACCGTCTCGGGTGAGCACTTCACGTACTACAAGGTCTGCGCCGGCGCGGGCGGCGTGGACGAGATCTGCAGCCCCCAGGTCGCTGCCTGACGACTGATCGAGTGGGGCGGGCGGCTGTTGACCGTCCGCCCCACTCTCATGCCTGCTGAAGTTGGGCCAGCATCTGGTTGATCAGCGCCAGCTCTGACTGCTGGCCGCTGACCATCGTCTTGGCGAGCCAGACGACGTCGTCGTTGTCCGACGAGTCGATGACGGTCTGGGCCATGTGGAGGCCGCCCAGGTGATGGGCGCGCATGAGCGTCAGGTACTGGATGTCCAGGTCCTTGCCCGTGGCCTTGCGCAGCGCGGCGATCTGGTCCGGGGTGGCCATGCCCGGCATGAGGCCGTTGACCAGCGAGCCGGCGGAGTCCGGCATCCAGGCCATCGGCGGCTGGGAACTGGTCGGACTCAGACCCCAGTCGCGCAGCCACGCCTGCATGTAGCCGATCTGCTGATGCTGGGTGAGCGCGATGTCGTTGGACAGCGTGACGATGTCCGGGTTGGTCGAGTTCGCGTGGGCGATCATCGACATCTCGACGGCCTGGGCGTGGTGCGTGCTCATGTCGCGCAGGAAACCGGCTTCGACCGAGTCGTCGCCAGGCGTACGCAGGACCGGGACGAGCAGACCCACCGCAACACCCACCAGCAGGCCGACCGTGAGCGCCGCGGCGACCCACCCGGCCCCCCAGCGGCGCCGGGCGGGCTGCTGGGGGAGGTCGTCGCCGGATGCGGCGGCCGCGGGGGCCGCTGCATCCGGGTCGGTGGGCGCGTCCATCACTTGTTCATGCTGGTGCCGTTGGAGGCGGCGGTGACCGGGCCGGTCGTGGTGTTGCCGCCCGAGCAGGGCGCGCCGGGCTCCTTGGACGCGTTGAGCCGCAGGGCCTTGATGAAGTCGTCGATCCGCGGGTCGCTCGCGCTGTCGACCTTGAGCTGGTAACCCCACGCCTGCAGCGACACGTTCTTGTCGAGGTTCGCGACCGGGCTCAGGAGCATGTAGTCCTTGCCCTTGACCTTGTTGCTCAGCTCGGCGACCTGGTCGGCGGCCAGACCCTGCTTGTACGTGACCCAGACCGCGCCGTGCTCCAGGCTGTGCACCGCGTGCTCGTTGGCGATCGGCTCGGTGTAGATGTCACCCATGCAGTTCTGCCACACCGAGTTGTGCGCGCCACCGACGGGCGGGTTCGTGACGTACGTCAGCGGTCCCGACTTGTGTTCCTGGGAGTCGATCTGCGGGTTGTGCTGCGCCCGGTAGTTCACGATGCCCTTGATGTCGGCGGCCTTGTCCTCCCACGACTTGCCGCCCTGGACGGCCGCGTACACGCCGTACCCGATGATGCCGGCGGCGATCACCACGACGGCGCCGATGATCGCAATCGGGCCCCAGCTGCGGCCGCCCGAGACCTTGACCGGCGCGACCGGCTTGCGGGCCTTGGCGCCGGCCTTGCCGCCCGGCTTCGCGCCGGGTTTGGCGCCGCCGGGTTTGGCGCCTGCCGCCTTCGCGGTGGCCGGCTTGGCGCCGCCGGCGGGCGGCTTGCCCTGGCCCGACGTCTTGTCGACCTTGACACTGGACGGGTTCCGCTCGGGACCCGGGGTGCTCATGCTCATCGTGCCTCGTCAATATGTTCGAAAATGAGAGCCGGGCCGGTGAGCAGGGCACCGGGACGCCGCCGAACGCCAAAGTCTACCCGGATAGCATGACTCGGTGACTCCCGCCGACCTCGCCAACATCGTTCTCGACGCCGCCCGGGCCGTGTTCGCCGCCCGCGGCCTCGACGCGACCATGCTGCCCGCAACGACGACCGTCGAGCGGCCCCGCAACCCTGAGCACGGCGACTACGCCTCGACGCTGGCCATGCAGCTCGGCAAGCGGGCCGGGGTCGTGCCCCGCGAGCTGGCCACGGCACTCGCCGAGGAGCTCGGCCGCCGCGCCGGGATCAAGAGCGTGGAGATCGCCGGGCCCGGCTTCCTGAACATCCGCCTGGACGCCGCCGCGGCGGGCCAGCTCGCCCGCGACATCGTGCTCGCGGGCGCGGAGTACGGGCACACCGCCCGCCTGACCGGCCAGCGGATCAACCTGGAGTTCGTCTCCGCCAACCCCACCGGCCCCGTGCACATCGGTGGCGTCCGGTGGGCGGCGGTCGGCGACGCGCTGGCGCGGCTGCTGAGTGCGTCCGGCGCCGCCGTCGGGACGGAGTACTACTTCAACGACGCCGGGTCCCAGATCGACCGGTTCGCCAAGTCCCTGTACGCCAGCGCCAAGGGCGACCCGGTGCCCGAGGACGGGTACGGCGGGGCGTACATCGCCGAGATCGCGGCGTCGGTGCTGGCCGCGGTGCCGGATGCGCTGCAGCGGCCGGAGGCCGACGCGCTGGAGGCGTTCCGGGTCGAGGGTGTGCAGCTCATGTTCGCCGAGATCAAGGCGTCGCTGGGCCAGTTCGGGGTGCACTTCGACACGTACTTCAACGAGAAGGACCTGCACGACCGGGGTGAGCTGGACGAAGCCCTGGAGCGTCTGCGCGAGCAGGGGCACCTCTTCGAGTCGGACGGGGCGACCTGGCTGCGCACCACGGACTTCGGCGACGACAAGGACCGGGTGCTGCGCAAGTCGGACGGCGACTGGACGTACTTCGCCGCGGACTGCGCCTACTACCTGGACAAGCGCAAGCGCGGCTTCGACCGGGTCGTGATCATGCTGGGGGCGGACCACCACGGCTACATCGGCCGGATGAAGGCCATGGCCGCGTGCTTCGGCGACGACCCGGCGACCAACCTGGAGATCTTGATCGGCCAGATGGTCAACCTGGTGCGCAACGGCGAGCCGGTGCGGATGAGCAAGCGGGCCGGCACGGTGGTCACGCTGGAGGACTTCGTCGACGCGCTCGGCGTCGACGCGGCCCGGTACGCGCTGGCCCGGTACTCCTCCGACTCGTCGATCGACATCGACATCGACCTGTGGACCCGGGCCACCCGCGACAACCCGGTCTACTACGTCCAGTACGTGGCCGCGCGTACCGCCGCGGTGGGCCGCAACGCGGCGGAGGTCGGGCTGACCCGCGGCGAGCCGGACGCCTTCCAGCCCGGGCTGCTCAGCCACGAGAAGGAGAACGACCTGCTCAAGGCGCTGGGGGAGTACTCGGCCGTGGTCGCCAGCGCGGCCGAGCTGCGCGAGCCGCACCGGGTCGCCCGCTATCTGGAGGAGGTCGCGGGCGCGTACCACCGGTTCTACGACAAGTGCCGGGTGCTGCCGCTGGGCGACGAACCGATCACGGACCTTCAGCGCGCCCGCCTGTGGCTCAACGACGCCACCCGTACGGTGATCGCGAACGGGTTGGGACTGCTCGGCGTCTCCGCCCCCGAAAGGATGTGACCCGTGAGGGCTCATGAGGCCGGTGCACTGCACGGTGACCTGGGCAGCCGGGGGCCGGCGTGGCTGCGTACCCCGGAGGACGTCAACGCGCTCGTGCCGCAGCTCTGGCCGCGGACGGTGACCCGCGCGGACGACGGGGCCCTGACGATCGGCGGCCGCAGCGTGCGCGACCTGGCAGCGGAGTACGGCACCCCGGCCTACCTGCTGGACGAGGCGGACCTGCGGGCCCGCTGCCGGGACTTCGCGGCGGCGTTCGCCGGGGCGGACGTCTACTACGCGGGCAAGTCGTTCCTGTGCAAGGCGGTCGTGCGGATCGTCGCGGAGGAGGGCCTGTTCCTCGACGTGTGCAGCGGTGGTGAGCTGGCCGTGGCGCTGGCCGCGGGCTTCCCGCCGGAGCGGATGGGCTTCCACGGCAACAACAAGTCCGTCGCCGAGCTGACCCGCGCGCTGGACGCGGGCGTGGGGCGGATCGTCCTCGACTCGTTCCACGAGATCGAGCGGCTGACCGCGCTGGCCCGGGAACGCGGGGTGTCGCCCGCGGTGCTGATCCGGGTCACGGTCGGCGTGGAGGCGCACACCCACGAGTTCATCGCGACCGCGCACGAGGACCAGAAGTTCGGGTTCTCGCTGGCGGGCGGGGCTGCGTTCGAGGCGGCCGTGCGGGTGCTGGACGCGGGCGTGCTGGACCTGCGCGGGCTGCACTCGCACATCGGCTCGCAGATCTTCGACACGTCCGGGTTCGAGGTGGCCGCGCGGCGGGTGCTGGAACTGCAGGCGCAGATCCGTGACGCGCGCGGGGTCGAGCTGGTGGAGCTGGACCTGGGCGGCGGCTTCGGCATCGCGTACACCACGCAGGACGACCCGTCGACCCCGCCCGACCTGGCGAAGCGGATCAACAAGATCGTCGAGTCGGAGTGCGAACTGGCCGGGCTGCGCGTGCCGCGACTGTCCATCGAGCCCGGCCGGGCCATCGTGGGCCCGGCCGTCTTCACCCTGTACGAGGTGGGCACGGTCAAGGACGTCGACGGCATCCGCACGTACGTGAGCGTGGACGGCGGGATGAGCGACAACATCCGCACCGCGCTGTACGACGCGTCGTACTCCGCGACCGTGGCCGGGCGCGCCTCGGTGGCCGAGCCGTTGCTGGCCCGCGTCGTGGGAAAGCATTGTGAAAGCGGGGACATCCTCGTGAAGGATGAATTCCTGCCCGCCGACGTGCAGCCCGGAGATCTTCTTGCGGTGCCCGGCACCGGCGCGTACTGCCGGAGCATGGCCAGCAACTACAACCACGTGCCCCGGCCCCCGGTGGTCGCGGTTTGCGACGGGGAGTCGCGGGTGATCGTCCGGCGGGAGACCGAAGCCGACCTGCTGAGTCTGGATGTGGGATGAGTTCTGAGCCGATCCGAGGCGGAAAATCCGAGGGCAAACCGGTGCGTCTGGCGTTGCTCGGCTGCGGCACGGTCGGCGCCGAGGTGGTCCGGCTGCTGACCGACCAGGCCGCGGACCTGACGGCCCGGATCGGGGCCCCGCTGGAGCTGGTCGGGATCGCGGTCCGCCGCCCCGGGCGCCGGCGGGGCGACGTACCGATCGACCCGGCCCTGTTCACCACGGACGCGCTCGGCCTGATCAAGCGCGACGACGTGGACGTGGTGATCGAGGTCGTCGGCGGCATCGAGCCCGCCCGCGGCTGGATCGTCGAGGCGCTGCGCGCGGGCAAGAGCGTGGTGACCGCCAACAAGGCGCTGCTCGCCGAGGACGGTGGCACGCTGCACGACGCGGCCGCCGAGGGCGGCGCCGACCTCTACTACGAGGCGTCCGTGGCGGGCGCGATCCCGCTGCTGCGCCCGCTGCGCGAATCGCTGCACGGCGACCGGATCACCCGGGTCACCGGCATCGTCAACGGCACGACCAACTTCATCCTGTCCTCCATGGACGCCACCGGCGCCGGCTTCACCGAGGCGTTGGAGGAGGCCACCGAGCTGGGGTACGCCGAGGCCGACCCGACCGCCGACGTGGAGGGTTTCGACGCCGCCGCCAAGGCCGCCATCCTCGCCTCCCTGGCGTTCCACACCCGGGTCACTGCGGCTGACGTGTTCCGTGAGGGCATGACCGGGGTGACCGCCGGTGACGTGGCCAGCGCCAACGCGATGGGCTGCACCATCAAGCTGCTGTGCCTGGCCGAGCGCGGCCCCGACTCGCACGGCACCGAGTCGGTCAGCGTGCGCGTGCACCCCGCGATGATCCCGCGCAGCCACCCCCTGGCGAGCGTCGGTGACGCGTTCAACGCGGTGTTCGTCGAGGCCGAGGCCGCGGGGCAGCTCATGTTCTACGGCCGCGGAGCCGGGGGTACGCCGACCGCCAGCGCGGTGCTGGGCGACGTGGTGGCCGCGGCCCGCAACCGGCTCGCGGGCACCCGTGCCCCGAGCGAGAGCGTGTACGCCCACCTGCCGATCCGGCCCATCGGCGAGGCGGTCACCCGCTACCACATCAGCCTCGACGTGGCGGACCGTCAGGGTGTGCTCGCCACCGTGGCCGGGGTGTTCGCCAAGCACGAGGTGTCCATCGCCACGGTGCGCCAGTCCGGCCGCGAGGCCGATGCCACGCTGGTGATCGTCACGCACGGTGCCCCTGACTCGCACCTGGCCGCCACGGTCGCGGAACTGGAGCAGCTCGACATCGTTAGGTCGATCGCGAGCGTGCTGCGGGTCGAGGGTGGCGCGTAGTCCCGCCAGGTGGTCATCGGCCGTCGGGGAAATCGCCGGTACGGCATCATCGGACGGTCGGCATGCGCAGGTGAAGGGAACGAGATGAGCTGGCGGGGACTGATCGAGGCGTACCGCGGCCGGTTGCCGGTCACCGATGCCACGCCGGTCGTCACGCTGCACGAGGGGAACACGCCGCTCGTGCCCGCCCCGGTGCTGTCGCGGCGGATCGGCGCCGACGTGTACCTCAAGGTGGAGGGCGCCAACCCGACCGGGTCCTTCAAGGACCGTGGCATGACGATGGCGGTGTCCAAGGCGGTCGAGGACGGCTCCAAGGCGATCATCTGCGCCTCCACGGGCAACACCAGCGCGTCCGCCGCCGCGTACGCCGCCCGGGCGGGCCTGACCTGCGCGGTGCTCGTGCCGCAGGGCAAGATCGCGCTGGGCAAGCTGGCCCAGGCGCTCGTGCACGGCGCGAAACTGCTGCAGGTCGACGGCAACTTCGACGACTGCCTCGCGCTGGCCTCCAAGCTGTCCCAGGACTACCCGGTCTCCCTGGTCAACTCGGTGAACATCTTCCGCCTGCACGGGCAGAAGACGGCCGCGTTCGAGATCGTCGAGGCGTTGGGCGACGCCCCTGACATCCACTGCCTTCCGGTGGGCAATGCGGGCAACATCTCCGCGTACTGGATGGGCTATCAGGAGGACCACGAGGCGGGCAACGCGAAGCGGCTGCCGAAGATGTACGGCTTCCAGGCCTCCGGTGCCGCCCCGATCGTGAACGGCCAGGTGGTGCCGGAGCCGTCGACGATCGCCACCGCGATCCGCATCGGCAACCCGGCCAGCTGGACGAAGGCGCTGGACGCCCGGGACCACTCCGGCGGTCTGATCGCGGCGGTCACCGACCGGGAGATCCTCAACGCGTACCGGCTGCTGGCCCGCGAGGTGGGGGTGTTCGTGGAGCTGGCCAGCGCGGCCAGTGTCGCCGGCCTGCTGCAGCAGGCCGAGGCGGGGCAGGTGCCCGCGGGCGCCACGGTCGTCTGTACGGTCACCGGTCACGGCCTCAAGGACCCGGAGTGGGCGATCAGCACCGCCCCCAAGCCCACCACCATCGGCAACGACGTGATCGCCGCGGCCCGAGCCCTCGACCTGGCCTGATCCCGCCTCCCCCGGGTTGCCGGTGAGGCGCCTGAGCCCGGTGGGTTCCCGGTCGCGGCGCGCGGGCCCGGGGCAGCCTCAGGGCCTCTGATCGGGTCGGGCACACTATGGGCTCTGGCCGAATCGATTCGGGGGAATCATGTCGTTGCTGACCCGGCTCAGCCTTGCCAACAGAGTGCTCGTCGCCTTGATCGCCCTCGTGGTGACCGGCTTCGGCATCTACGCCATCCCGTCGCTCAAGCAGCAGCTGCTGCCCTCGCTGGAGTTCCCGGGTGCGTTCATCGGCGCCACCCTGCCGGGCGCGAGCCCGGAGATCATCGAGGAGCAGATCACCCGGCCGATCGAGGACGCGGTCAAGGGCGCCGACGGGCTGGAGAGCATTCAGTCCACGACCCGGCAGGGTTCGGCCACCATCCAGGTGATGTTCGCGTTCGGCACCGACCTGGACAGCGCGGTCAACCAGCTCACCACGTCCGTCAACCGGATCCAGCCGACGCTGCCGGCCGGTGTCCAGCCGACGATCTTCGCGGGCAGCACGGACGACATCCCCGCGATCGTGCTCGCCGCCTCCGGCGGCACGAACCAGGCCGACCTGGCCGACCGTCTCCAGAAGAACGTCGTCCCGCAGCTCAGCGCGATCGACGGCGTCCGTTCGGTGAATGTCACCGGTGGGCGCAAGCAGCAGGTCGTCATCACGCCGGACCAGGCGAAGATGGCCGCCGCCGGGGTCGACCCGAGCTCACTGGTCACGATCCTGCAGGCCAACGGCGTCTCGGTGCCGGCGGGGGCGGTCACCGACGGCAGCCGCTCGTTGAGTGTGCAGGTCGGCACGCCGATCACGTCGGTCGACCAGGTCCGTGACCTCTACCTGACCGGCAGCCGCGGCCCGGTGAAGCTGGGCGATGTCGCCACGGTCGAGAGCACGCTGGCCACGGCCACGTCGTACACCCGGACGGACGGGGTGGACAGCCTCGGCATCGAGGTCACGGCGGCGCCCGACGGCAACCCCGTACTGATCTCCGACGAGGTCCGGGCCCAGCTCGACGACCTGCAGAAGGCCTCCGGCGCGAAGCTCACCGTCATCAGTGACCAGGCGCCGTTCGTCGAGCGTTCCATCAAGAGCCTCACCACCGAGGGCCTGCTCGGCCTGCTCATGGCGGTCATCGTCATCCTGGTGTTCCTCATGTCCGTGCGCTCCACGCTGGTCACCGCGGTCTCCATCCCGCTGTCCGTGCTGGTCGCGCTGATCGCGTTGTGGGTGGGCGACTACTCGCTGAACCTGTTGACGCTCGGGGCGCTGACGATCGCGGTCGGCCGGGTTGTCGACGACTCGATCGTCGTGCTGGAGAACATCAAACGGCATCTCGGGTACGGCGAGCAGAAGGTGCACGCCATCACCGCCGCGGTGAAGGAGGTCGCCGGTGCGGTGACCGCCTCGACGCTCACCACGGTCGCCGTGTTTGCCCCGATCGCGCTGGTGGGCGGGTTCGTGGGCCAGCTGTTCGCGCCGTTCGCCATTACGGTCACGGTGGCGCTGCTGGCATCGCTGCTGGTGTCCCTGACCGTGATCCCGGTGCTGGCGTACTGGTTCCTGCGCCCCGCCGGCGGCGGCAACGAGTCCCCCGAGGTGCGCCGGGCCGCCGAGGAGAAGGAACGGCGCAGCCCGCTGCAGCGCACGTACCTGCCGGTGATCCGGTTCGCCACCAAGCGCCGGTGGACCACCGTGGCCATCGGTGTCGTGATCCTCGTGGGCACGCTGGGCCTGAGCACGAAGCTGCAGACGAACTTCCTCGACCAGTCCGGCCAGAACACCATTCAGATCAGCCAGCAGTTGCCCGCAGGCACCAGCCTCGCGGCCACCGACGCGGCGGCCCGGCAGGTCGAGGGCGTGCTGAAGCAGCGTTCGGACGTGGACACCTACCAGGTGACCGTCGGCAACGGCACGTTCAACCCGTTCGCGGGTGCGTCCGACGCCAGCGGCGCCAACTTCATCGTGCAGCTCGACACGGATGCCGACGCCGAAGTGGTCTCCAAGCAGCTGCGGACCACGTTCGACGGCATGAGCGGTCTCGGCGAGGTGACCGTCGGCGGCGACAGCGGTTCCGGCTTCAACGCCGACCAGCTGTCGGTCACCGTCAAGGCCGCCGACCCGGCCGTACTCGCCACCGCCACCGAGCAGGTACGTCAGGCGATGGCCGCCACCAAGGGTGTCACGGACGTCGGCACCAACCTCGCCGCCAGCGTGCCGCGCCTCGACGTGAAGGTCGACCGTGCGGCCGCCGCCCGCGCCGGGCTGACCGAGGCGTCGATCGCCCGTACGGTGGCCGGTGCGTTCCGCCCGGCGCCCGCCGGGCAGATCACGGTCGACAGCGAGTCCCAGGACGTCGTCATCTCCCTGGGCACGCCGCCCGCGAACGCCGACGCGCTGCGCAAGCTGCCGCTGCCCACCGCCAAGGGGCCGGTCCTGCTGGACAGCGTCGCCGACGTCACGGAGACCTCCGGTCCGGAGGAGGTCACCCGCATCGACGGCAACCGCAGCGCCACGGTCACCGGCACGGCCACGGGCTCCGACGTCGGCGCCACCACCAAGGAACTGACCAAGAAACTGGACGCGCTGACCCTGCCGGCCGGTGCGTCCAAGGAGATCGGCGGCGTCAGCCAGCAGCAGAAGGACGCGTTCGGCGACCTCGGCCTCGCCGTGCTCGCGGCCATCGCGATCGTCTTCGTCATCATGGTCGCGACGCTGCGCAGCCTGGTACAGCCGCTCGTGCTGCTGGTGTCGATCCCGTTCGCGGCGACCGGTGCCATCGCCCTGCTGCTGATCACGGGTACCCCGCTGGGTGTGCCCGCGCTGATCGGCGTACTGATGCTCGTGGGCATCGTGGTCACCAACGCCATCGTGCTGATGGATCTCATCAACCACTACCGGCGTGCGGGCATGGGCGTGCAGGAGGCGGTCGTCGAGGGCGGCCGGCACCGGCTGCGGCCGATCCTGATGACCGCGATCGCGACGATCTTCGCGCTGCTGCCGATGGCGCTGGGTCTCACCGGCGAGGGCGGGTTCATCTCCCAGCCACTGGCCATTGTGGTCATCGGCGGCCTGGTCAGCTCCACCCTGCTGACGCTGGTGCTGGTGCCGACGCTGTACACGATGGTCGAGAACCGCAAGGAGCGTACGCGGGCCAAGCGGGAGCAGCGCCGGCTGCGCAAGGCCGCCAAGGAGGCCCCCCGGCACGCCGCCGCCGAGTCCGCGACCACGTCCGGTGGTCAGGCCGACGCGCCGGACTCCAGCGGCGGTGCGCACGAGGCGCCCGAGCCGGTGCATTCCGAGGCGGTGCAGCCGCCGAACCGCAGTGCGCTGCGCGGCTACACCGACCAGTTCGAGGTGCTGAAGATGCCGCGTCGTCCCGAGGCGCCGCCGGCCTGATCGACCCGATCCGCCCGCGTCCCGGTCGGGGCATGCCCAGCACGCCCTGACCGGGGGCGGCACCGGTAGGTTGCCGTACGTGGCCACTCCAGTGTCGGTCCTTACCCGCAATCAGGACTTCCGCCGCCTGTTCGGGGCCGAACTCGTCGTGTTCGGCTCCGACTGGTTCGTCATGGTTCCCCTGCTCGTGCTGCTGCCCAAACTCACCGGCAGCGGCGTGTGGGGCGCGTTGGTGCTGGCCGCCGACACCGGAATCAACGCGCTGCTGCTGCCGTACACCGGCACGGTGGCGGACCGGGTCGACCGGCGGGTCATCCTCGTGGCGGCGAACCTGGCCGCACTGGTCGCGACGCTGCTGCTGTTCGCGGTGCGCTCCGCGGCCACCGCTCCGCTGGCACTGGTCGCCGTGGGGGCGGTCGCGGTCGCCAAGGCGTTCTACTCGCCCGCCGCGTCCGCGGCGCTGCCCAACGTCGTCGACCCGGAGGACCTGGCCGCCGCCAACGCGGTCGCCGGGTCGGCGTGGGGCACGATGACCATCGTCGGTGCCTCGCTGGGGGGCGTGTTCAGCAGCCTGTTCGGCCCGTACGTGAGTTTCGCCGTGGCCGCCGCCAGCCTGCTGCTGGCGGCGCTGCTCACCGCGCTGATCCGCCGCCCGTTGCAGGCGCCGCGTGCGGCCGGGCCGCCGCCGCGGGCCTGGCCGGCGCTGGCGGAGGCGTTGCGCTACATCGGCGCCCGGCCGCGGATCCGGGCCCTGGTCACGGTGAAATCCGCGGTGGGCCTCGGAAACGGTGTCCTGACCGTGTTTCCGCTGCTCGCCGGGCTGTACGGGGCCGGCCCGCTGGGCACCGGCTTGCTGTTCGCGGTACGTGGCGCGGGCGCGCTGGTCGGACCGCTGCTGATGCGCCGGGTACTCGGGCACCGCAGTTGGCTGCTGCCCGGCCTGGCCCTGTCGATGAGCCTGTACGGCCTCGGCTATCTGGGCGTCGCCGCGGCCCCGTGGTTCTGGCTGGTCCTGGTGCTGGTCTTCGTCGCGCATTTCGCCGGCGGGACGAACTGGGTGCTGTCCAACTACGCCCTGCAAGGCGAGGTGCCCGACCGGTTGCGTGGCCGGGTCTTCGCCACCGACATGATGCTGGCGACCCTGGCGATCGCGGTGAGCCAGCTCGGCGCGGCGCTGGTGGTCGACCGGGTGAGCGAGCGGGCGATTCTCGCGGGCTGCGGCCTGATCACGCTCACCTACGCGGTCGGCTGGCGCTTCGCAACGCGCCGCCTGTCGCTGAGCCCCGCCCCCGCGGCCGGCTGAGCCGCCGCTCCCGCAGCCGGCCCCCCAGCCCGCCGAGGCCGGTCAGCCGACCGGGGCGTACGGGTCTTGCTGCGGTGCCACCGGCTCCTGGCGGCCGGCGCGGGCGAGCACGGCGCCCAGCAGCAGGCCGACTCCGCCCGCCACCAGCACGCTCGTCGCCATCCCGACGATGAATAACACCGGGCCACTGCCCCGCACGTCGAGGACGCCGCGTTGGATCAGAAAGGGCAGCGCGGCGGACCATGCGCTCTGCAGCGCGATCGCCAGTGCCAGCGCGGCCAGGCCGGCCTGGGCCAATGAGGTGACGCGCTTGCCCAGTCGGGCACGTCGCACCCCCAGAAGGACAAATCCGCCCACCACAACGGCCAGCATCGGCAGATGTCCGGCGAGGATGTTGACGAGGTAGAGGAGGTTCATGGCGAACGACCGTAGCGGGAGGCGGCGACATTCCGGCGCGTGCGGGTCATCAGCTTCGATGATCACCACCTAGGCTGGGGCGATGCTACCGACCTTCGTGTCCGAGCCGGTGCGCGTCCAGACGCCGGCCACCAGCGCCAATCTCGGGCCGGGCTTCGACGCGCTCGGTCTTGCGCTCGGCCTGCACGACGATCTGACCGCCGCAGTGACCGGCGACACGTTCACGGTGGCGGTCACCGGCGAGGGCGCGGGCGAGCTGCCCACGGACGAGCGGCACCTGGTGGTCCGCGCGATGCTGGCGGCCTTCGACGAGATGGGCGGGCGCCCGGCCGGGGTGGCGGTGCGCTGCGTCAACCGCATCCCGCAGGCGCGCGGAATGGGCTCCTCGTCCGCGGCGATCGTGGGCGGGGTGCTGCTGGCCAGGGCCCTGGTGACGGACGGGGCAGCCCGGATGGACGACGCGGCGGCGCTGCGCGTGGCCGCGCGCCTGGAGGGCCACCCGGACAATGTGGCGCCCTGCCTGCTCGGCGGGTTCACGATCGCCTGGACGGAGGCGGGCGGTGCGCAGGCGGTGCGGCTGGCGACCGCGGAGGGCGTACGTCCGACTGTTTTCGTCCCGCAGGAGCGTGGGCTGACCGCGACGGCGCGGGCCGCGCTGCCGCCGCAGGTCCCGCACGCCGACGCGGCGTTCAACGCGGCACGCGCGGCACTGCTGGTGCACGCGCTGACCGCGGCGCCGGAGCTGCTGTTCGCGGCCACCGAGGACCGGCTCCACCAGGCGTTTCGTGCCCCCGCGATGCCGGGTACAGCGTCGCTGGTGGCGGGTCTGCGGGCGGCCGGGGTGGCGGCGGTGGTCAGCGGGGCCGGGCCGAGCGTGCTGGCGTTGACGCCCGTCCCGGACGACTTCCGTCCCGGTTCGGCGTGGCGCGCCGAGACGCTGAGCGTGGATGGCGGCGGGGCACTTGCCAGAGGGAGTATGGTGGAACACGCCGAGCGGGGTCCTGTTGCCGCAGGTCGCACGAGTTGATTACGCTCAAGACCTAGCACAGCCGCGAAGCAAGCGATCTCTGCGGTTCGGCGCGCACCCCCGAGACTGTCGGCGATCTTGCCGGTCTCACTTCTCATCAAGGCACACGCCGAACAGTCTCCAGATCGGTGCACTCGCCGAGACCTACCCGTCACCGTCCGACGGGTCGGGAAACCGTCGAGCTGCCGTGCTGTAAAACTCCCGCGCCGCTCTTGCGAAGCGGGTTCCGAGGGCACCCGGCCACCAGGCTGCAGACCCGGGTGGTCTTGGCTTTTTTCGACGGAAGGAATCCATTGAGCGACACCACCGACGTGACGTCGGGTGTTTCTGACGTCGCTGACGACGCCACCAGCACCACGGTCACCGCCCGTCGCCGCCGCGGCGGCACGGGGTTGTCCGCGATGCTGCTGCCCGAGCTGCAGAGCCTCGCCGCCTCCCTCGGCATCTCCGGCACCGCCCGGATGCGTAAGGGCGAGCTGATCGCCGCTATCACGGAGCGCCAGAGCGGCGGGGCCGCCTCGGGTGGCGCCGCGGCCGCGGGTGCTCAGGGCGGCGCTACGCCGCGCCAGCGGGCCACGAACGCGACGAAGGCTGCGGCGGCCGAGGCCCCGGCGGAGCGCGCCGAGGAGCGCCCGGCCGAGTCCGCGGCGGCTCAGTCTCCGGCGGCTCAGTCTCCGGCGGCCCAGTCCGGGCCGGCCCAGCCGGCGGCGGCTCAGGCCGCGGCCACCGAGCCGGCGCAGACGCGCCCGGCCGCCGCGGCACAGCCCGCGACCGCCGAGCCCGCCGCCGAGGGAGAGGGTGGCCGTCGGCGCCGGGAGTCCGGCGGCGACCAGGCCGCCCGCGAGCCCGCGCAGACCGACGGTCGCGGCGAGGGCGAGCGGACCGACCGGGGCGAGCGTCCCGAGCGGGAGCCGCGTAACCGCGACCGCCAGCGCAACCAGCGGGGCGAAGGCAACCAGCGGGGCGAGGGCAACGAGCGTGAGCAGCGGGGCGATCGCGGCCCGCGCAACGACACCCACGACTCCGACGACGACAACGAAGGCGGCGAGGGCGGGCGTCGCAGCCGCCGCAGCCGTTTCCGCGACCGGCGGCGGGGTCGCGGCGACCGGGACTCCGGCGAGGGCCAGCGCGACGGCGGCCGCGAGCCGCACGTCACCGAGGACGACGTGCTCGTTCCCGTGGCCGGCATCCTCGACGTCCTGGACAACTACGCGTTCGTCCGCACCACCGGCTACCTGTCCGGGCCCAACGACGTGTACGTCTCGATGTCGCAGGTCAAGAAGCACGGGCTGCGCCGCGGTGACGCGGTGACCGGTGCGGTGCGCGCCACCGCCCGCGAGGGCGACGCGCAGCGGCGGGACAAGTACAACCCGCTCGTGCGGCTCGACACGATCAACGGCATGGAGCCGGAGGAGGCTCGGCGGCGGCCGGAGTTCTACAAGCTCACGCCGCTGTACCCGCAGGAGCGCCTGCGTCTGGAGAGCGAGCCGCACATCCTCACCACCCGGGTCATCGACCTGGTCATGCCGATCGGCAAGGGCCAGCGGGCGCTGATCGTCTCGCCGCCGAAGGCGGGTAAGACGATGGTGCTGCAGGCGATCGCGAACGCGATCACCCGCAACAACCCCGAGTGCCACCTGATGGTCGTGCTGGTCGACGAGCGGCCCGAAGAGGTCACCGACATGCAGCGCTCGGTCAAGGGCGAGGTCGTGGCGGCGACGTTCGACCGGCCGCCGTCGGACCACACCACGGTTGCCGAGCTGGCCATCGAGCGGGCCAAGCGCCTGGTCGAGCTGGGCCATGACGTGGTCGTGCTGCTCGACTCGGTGACCCGGCTCGGGCGCTCGTACAACCTGGCGGCGCCGGCCAGCGGCCGGATCATGTCGGGTGGTATCGACTCGACGGCGCTGTACCCGCCGAAGCGGTTCCTCGGCGCGGCCCGCAACATCGAGAACGGCGGCTCGCTCACGATCCTCGCGACCGCCCTGGTCGAGACCGGCTCGATGATGGACACGGTGATCTTCGAGGAGTTCAAGGGCACCGGCAACGCCGAGCTCAAGCTTGACCGCAAGATCGCGGACAAGCGGACGTTCCCGGCGGTCGACGTGTCGGCCTCGGGCACCCGCAAGGAGGAGATCCTGCTGGGCAAGGAGGAGCTGGCCATCGTGCACAAGCTCCGCAAGGTCCTCGCCTCGCTGGAGTCCTCGGCGGCTCTGGATCTCCTGCTCGACCGGCTCAAGCAGACCCGGACGAACATCGAGTTCCTCATGCAGATCGCGAAGTCGACCCCGGGCGAGTAGCCCGGGCAGGACACAAAGGAGCGGTCACCCGTCGGGTGGCCGCTCCTTTCCCGTAACAGGCTTGTCGATTGCGTGACACATCGGTGTCGCACACGGTGTCTGACGCCGCGGCCCACTATGCAATTTGCACGTCCGTTTCGCGGCTTAACGGCGGAAAGCTGTCCTGTTCAGCGGTCCGTCCTCGTGCGAACCTCCCGGAATCAACTCGTGGGAGGCGCCCGATGACTGTGCCCGGGTACCGGGAGCAACCGACCGAGCCGTGGGACCCGATCGCGCCCGTGGATCCTGGCGAAGCCGAGGACTTCCTGCGCCGCTGTTACGTCGAGAATCCCCGGCTCGGGCCGGTCGAAGCCCGCCTGGCCGTCGTACGCGCCCAGATCGCGGCGACCGGCAGCTACGTGCACACCACCGACGAGCTCACGTACGGCGCGAAGATGGCCTGGCGCAACGCGAGCCGATGCATCGGCCGGCTGTACTGGCGCAGCCTCGCCGTGCTGGACCGTCGCCGTGCCCGTACCGCCGACGAGATCTTCTCGCTGCTCGTGGCGCACCTGCAGCTCGCCGGGGGCACCGGGCGCGCCACGGACGCCGCGAAGGCACCCGGGGCCATCCGGCCGGTGATCAGCGTCTTCGCCGCCGCCCAGCCGGGCCAGCCGTACGCGCGGGTGTGGAACGAACAGCTCATCCGGTACGCCGGGTACCGGCAGCCCGACGGTGGCTGCATCGGCGACCCGCGACAGGTCGGCTTCACCGCCGCGATGCACGGCTTCGGCTGGCGGGGCAAGGGCGAGGCGTTCGACGTGCTGCCCGTGGCGGTCGAGACCCCCGCCGAGGGGGTCCGCCTGTACGAGCTGCCGGACCGCGCGGTCCTGGAGGTACCGCTGGCCCACCCGGAACACGGCTGGTTCGCCGAGCTGGGGCTGCGCTGGCACGCCGTACCGGCGATCTCCAACATGCGGCTGACGATCGGCGGCGTGCACTACCCGCTGGCCCCGTTCAACGGGTGGTACATGAGCACCGAGATCGGCGCCCGAAACCTCGCCGACACCGACCGGTACGACCTGCTGCCCACGGTGGCGGACCGCCTCGGCCTGGACGTCAGCCGGGAGTCGACGCTGTGGCGCGACCGCGCACTGGTCGAGGTGAACCGGGCAGTGCTGTTCTCGTTCGAGCGGGCCGGGGTCAAGATGAGCGACCACCACACGGAGTCGGCCCGGTTCGTGGCCCACCTGCGCAACGAGGAGAAGGCCGGGCGCGCGGTACCCGCGGACTGGACGTGGATCGTGCCGCCTATGTCGGGCGCGCTCACGCCGGTCTTTCACCGCTACTACGCCGAGATGGACCTGCGGCCGGCGTTCTATCTCGACGACGAGGCAGCGGCGCTGGCCCGCGACGGCACGCGCGGCTGCCCGCACGCGGGCTGAGCAGGCACAGCGGGCGTAAGGGGCTCAGGCGAAGCCGTTGACCGCGAAGTCGTCGCGGTGCCGCCACGACGCCTCGGTGCGCACGTGGTCCGCCCGTACCCATTTGAGGACCCGCAGGCCGAACTCGGCGGCCGGGATGCGGCCCGCGCTGCGCACCACGAAGCCCTCCGAGGTGTCCGGGTGGCGCTGGGCGGCCCACGCGGCGCGGGCCTCGCGCAGGCTGCCCCCGCGGTAGAGCACCGGCACCATGGGCAGTTCCAGGCGTTGGGCCCAGTCCACAGTGTCGTCCCAGCCGAGCAGCGTGTCCGTCTCGTCCCAGATGCCGAAGACCATGAACACCCCGGGCAGATCCGTGTACGCGATGCTGCGCCGCGCCCACATCGACTCGCCGCACACCCGCCAGTGGTCCGGGATGCGGTGCGCGGTCATCGCCCACAGCGCCTTGGCGGGGCGGTCCCACGGCTGGGTGCCGGAGTCCAGCGAGCGGGCGTACATGGCGTCGCGGGTGAAGGTGAGGTTCCCGCCGTCCATCTTCTCGGTCACCACCAGCTCACCGTCCATCCAGGACAGATCGTCCTGGATGCGGTCGTCGCTGGTGGCACCGGGGGAGCCGGGCAGATGGAACGTACGCGGGTACTTCACTCAGAAGTCTCCCTCCGCCACCTGGAACACCGTCAGGCCCAACTCCCGCCACATGCGTACCACCTGCCGGCGATCGTCGAAGACCCCGACCACCCGCCACCGGTCCCGGATCTCGGAGTCGAAGATCTCCCGCTTGACGATCGAGTCCTTGCGGGAGTCACCCTCCGGGCGCATGAACAACGCCTCGTACGGCACCCCGACGTACAGCTCCAGCCACGCTTCGGTCTCCGCGCGGCACACCGCGTCGCGGCCGGAGCAGAACACGATCGCGTTGCCCGCGGCGTGCATCGCCCGTACCGCCGCGATGACCGCCGCGTGGGGCACGTCCTCGCCGACCCGGCTCCAGTCGTACGGGCTGCGCCCGTCCATCAGCGCGACCGTGCCGTCGATGTCCACCAGCACCACGGGCGGCAGGGTGTCGTCCGGCTCGTACACGACGCCCGGGCCGCCGCGCGGCACGAACGGCATCGCCAGCGGCAGGTTGCGCCCGGCCAGGTAGCGCTGGTGCATCCGCCGGATCGCGTCCTCGCCGACCCGGTCCTGCTCGTCGCGCTCGGCGTCGCGGCGGATGCACTCGTCCAGCGGCACGTCCGTGAAGTCGTGCACCTCGAACGTGGCGTCGAAGCGGGCGGCCAGTTCCGCCCACTCCCGGACGGTCTTGGCGCGCAGGTTCGTGTCGTCCACGACCACGTCGGCGCGGGCGCGCAGCAGCGCCTCCACGGCCGCCCGCTGGGCGTGGGTGACCTGCGCCTCCGCGGTCTGGGTGAAAAGCCGGGCGCCGTGCAGCATCCGCCGCAGGTCGTCCCGGTTCACCCGGACGACCCGCGGCTGCAGCTTGCGCGCGAACGTGGTCTTCCCGGAGGCGGGCAGCCCCCGGGTGATCAGCAGCCTCGTCATTCCTCATCCACTCGATTCGTCCGGTCGCCGGCCGGGCGGACCGCCTGCCACAGGCCCGGACGGTAGTCCTTGTCGTCGAGGCGCAGGAACAGGGAGGCCCGGCGCGGGCTGCGTACCGCCCGCGCCGCGAACTCGCGCCGGGTCCAGCCGGGCGCCAGGTCCGCGACGATCCGGTCGTACTCGGTCTCGATCTCGGCCGTGAGCGCGTCCACCGCGGCGATCAGCTCGGCGGCCACGTTGCGTACCCACGCGTGGAACTCGTCCGGCAGCGGCTCGGTCAGCGCCTCGAGGTCGCCGCCGGCCGCGAGCACCTCCCAGACCGTACGCGGGGTCAGGCCGGTGACCAGGCGGTGCAGCCGGACGTACTCGGCGTACTTGATCTTCACTCGCTCGTCGGTGTCCGTGAGGTGCACGACCAGGCCCTCGCGGCCCGCCCGCGGCGGCGCCGCGAGCGCTTCCGCCAGGGTGGCGTAGCCGAACGCGTCCACCACCGGGCCGGGCCAGCCCGGCACCGCGGCCGGACCGTGCGAGCGGCCGGTCGCGATGTCCACCGCCCCGAGCAGGATCAGGTCGTTGAGGCCGCCGTAGTCCACGACGATGCGGTTCTCCGGGTAGACGATCTCCACCAGTACGGTCAGGCCGTCCGGCGGCGCGAAGCCGGGGTACCGGCGGCGCAGCAGCGCGGTGGCGTGCTTCGCCTGGTCCGACGCGAACGAGCCGCGGGTGGCGACCGCCAGCGCATCGCCGTCGCGGAAGATGACGCCCAGCGACCCGTCGGCCTTGTCCGTCACGGCCACCGGGGCATCGGGGCGCAGTGCCGGGGCATGCGACTCGCTGTGGTTGAAGAACTTCGGGAACGGCCGGGCCAGCACCCGCCCGGTCGCCTCGTCCACCACGAGGCCGCGGCAGGCCAGCGTCACCGGGGTCCATGCGCCGGAGTACTGGCAGGCCTCGGTGTAGTTGTAGATCACGTACGGCCGCGCGGGGTGGCGCTGCTTGCGTACGTGTCCGTGGTCGACCGCGGTGGCCAGCTCGGCCAGGTCGAGGACGTCGGCGAGCAGCGTCATGGGAGGGGTCCTTTCCGGGAGTCCTGGGGGGTGAGGGCCGCTCACGTTATCGGCGCCACCCGCGCGCACGCCTCTGGTTTTCGATCAAGAATTGGGCCGCCCAGCCGGCCCTGGCGAGCTGGATGTGCCGCAGGTGGCAACGGCTCTCCGGGAAGCGGGCATACCGGACACCTGATCCTGGGGAATGTCGTCGGGAGCCCGGGCGTTGGGCAGGGCGGACCGGCTAATGCCTCCTGATTTCTGATCAACCCGGGCGGCATGGCAGACTGGTCCATCGGCCAGCAAGAGGTTCCGGTTCACGCCCGAGCCGCGCCGCCCACCGGGGCGGGCGGTGCCGACGGCGACCCGGCGACCTCACCATCGAGAGGGACCGAAGACATGAAGAGCGGCATCCACCCGGAGTACACGGCGACCGAGGTCGTCTGCTCCTGCGGTAACACTTTCACGACCCGCAGCACCGTCAAGGGCGACGAGATCCGCGTCGAGACCTGCAGCGCCTGCCACCCGTTCTACACGGGCAAGCAGCGCGTGCTGGACACCGCGGGCCGGGTCGCGAAGTTCCAGGCCAAGTACGCCAAGGTCAACGCGGGCAAGAAGAAGTAGCTGCGCCGACGGCGCCCGCCCCGGGGGATCCCGGGGGCGGGCGCCGTTCGCATGTGTGCGGACCTGCGTGGGGAGAGAACGCGTGAGCAACGACCGGCTGACCACCCTGCTTGAGGAGTACGCCGAGCTGGAGAAGCGGATGGAGGACCCGTCCATCCACGCCGACCAGGCCCTGGTGCGCCGGGTCGGGCGCCGCTTCGCCGAGCTGGCCCCGCTGCACGCCGCCCACGCCGAGCTGGAGGCGGCCCGCGCCGACCTCGCCGCCGCCCGGGAACTGGCCGCCGAGGACCCCAGCTTCGCCGGGGAGGCCGACGCGGTCGCCGCGACGCTGCCCGCGCTGGAGGAACGGCTCGGCGAGATGCTGATCCCGCGCGACCCCCACGACGCCAAGGACGTGATCCTGGAGATCAAGGCGGGCGAGGGCGGCCAGGAGTCCGCCCTGTTCGCCGGCGACCTGCTGCGCATGTACACCCGGTACGCGGAGCGCCGCGGCTGGGTCGTCGAGGTCCTCGACGCCCAGGAGTCCGACCTGGGCGGCGTCAAGGACGTCTCCGTCGCGGTCAAGACCAAGGGGATGCCCGAGGGCGGCCACGGCGTCTGGGCCCGCCTGAAATGGGAGGGCGGGGTACACCGGGTCCAGCGGGTGCCGGTCACCGAGTCGCAGGGCCGCATCCACACGTCCGCCGCCGGTGTGCTCGTACTGCCCGAGGCCGAGGACGTCGACGTGCAGATCGACGCGGGCGACATCCGGGTCGACGTGTTCCGGTCGTCGGGGCCCGGCGGGCAGTCGGTCAACACCACCGACTCGGCCGTCCGCATCACGCACCTGCCCACCGGCATCGTGGTGAGCTGCCAGAACGAGAAGAGTCAGCTCCAGAACCGCGAGCAGGCCATGCGTATCCTGCGGGCCCGGCTGCTGGCGGTCGCCCAGGAGGAGGCCGACGCGGCCGCCTCCGACGCCCGCAAGGCGCAGGTGCGCACCGTGGACCGCTCCGAGCGCATCCGCACGTACAACTTCCCGCAGAACCGGATCACGGACCACCGGATCGGCTACACCGCGTACAACCTCGATCTGGCGCTCGGCGGTGAGCTGGACGGGGTGCTGGACGCGCTGGCCGAGGCCGACCGGGCCGCCCGCCTGGCCGGGGAGTCGGAGCTCAGCCGACGGCAGTGACCGTCAGCTTGTTGCCCCCCGCCGTGCAGAACAGCAGGCCCCGGACGAGGCCGCAGTCGCGTTCGCTGACCCCGTCGATCGCGCCGAGCGTGAACGACTCACCGGTGCCCGGGTCGACCCGGCTCACCACGGTCCGGCCGTCCGCCGATTTCGTCGGGGTCAACGTCAGGTGCACCCCGCTCGTGACGTCGTCGACGGGCCGGCCGCCCAAGGTCGTGACGGCGTGGCCCGTGCGCGCATCGACGATTCTCGTCTGTCCCTGCAGGGTGTCGTCGAGCGCCAGCAGGCCACCACCGAGCGCGCGGGTCAACGTGCCACGGCGGGGTGCCCGCCAGAGTTCGGCGCCGGTTGCCCAGTCACGGCCGATCGTTTCGTCTTCGGTGTGGAGGCACCACACCGGGCCGCAGCCCTCCGCGTTGGCCGACGGTGTGTCGATCCGCCAGCGTTGCCGCAACGGCTGCCCGCTGTAGGCGGCGACGGTCGATCCGGCGTCGGTCGTGTGCAGCACGTCCAGCTCGTCGCCGTGCCATTCCAGGCTGGTCGCCAGGTAGCCCGAGCCGGGCGGCCAGACGACCGTCCCACCCCCGGCTTCGGCGCCGTCCGCCAGCCGCAGCATGCGCACCCGGCCGGTCTTCGTGAGCGTGACGACCCGGTCCGGCCGGAGCGGATCCGGGCCGACCGTGGCGACCATCTCGGCACCGGGAGTGGCCCGGCTCCACACGGGGCGGCCGTCGCGGAGGCCGACCATGCGTACCCGGGTCGCGGCCGCGCTCGTGCCGGTGGCGGGATGGTCCAGGAGCAGGACGCCGTCGCCGCCGTACCCGACGCTGGCCCAGGTGGGGTCGCCCGGGCCGTGCCACAGCTCGGCGCCGGTCCGGGCGTCGACCGCGGTCGTCTCGGTGAACAGGTCCGGTCCCGCCACCACGCTCGGCCGGGGCGGCCCGCCACGAGGTGCGGACGGCAGCAGTACCACTCCGGAATCCAGCGCCGCGATCAGGTACGGGGCCGGGGTGGCCAGCTCACGCGACCAGCGCGCCACGCCGTCGGCCCGGCCGTACCCGGTGAGGTGCCCGATGGTGCCGGTGCTCTGTACGACGACCATGTCCCCGGACAGTGCGAAGGTGTCGCCGTCGCCGAACTGGAGGGCCCACAGCGGCCGGATGCCACGCGGCGCCGGTACGCGACCGGAGCCGGCGGCCGTGACCAGGCACAGGACGGCGAGCAGTGCGGCCGTCACGCGGTGCCGGTAGCGCCGGCCCCAGTCGGACGGGCGGGGCGACGGCGCGGGCGGGTCCGGTTCACCGGTGCCGACGTGGCCGAGTTCGATGACTGCCATCGACGCCTCAGGCCGTCCCGTGGCGCGCCGACGTAGCGTGTGCCTGGCCGTCTGACCAGCGCAATCGTGTCCCAAGATCTCCCCGACGCATCACGCGGGAGAGGATACCCGCGGCCTGCCACCGCGCGGCCACGCCATGGCAGGCCGCCCGGCGGGGCCGGAGCTCAGCCGATCGCGGTGACCGTCAGGCGTCGGTGAATCGACGGGCAGAACAGCAGCCGCTGCTCGATCGTGCAGCCGTAGCTGGTGGCCCCGTCGATCGCGCCGAGCAGGAACGACTCGCCGGTGCGCAGGTCGACCCGGCCCACCGCGGTAAGCCCCAGCGGCCGGATCGTCGGGGTCAGCGTCAGCACGACCGTGCCGAAGTCGTCGCTCAACGGCTCCCCGCCGAGCGCGGCGACCGTCCGGCCGGTGGCCGCGTCGACGATCCGGTACCGCGAGCCGGGGCCACCGTGGATCGCCAGCATCGTGTCGCCGATCGACCGCGTGAAATCGCCGTACGGCGCACGCCAGCGCTCGGCGCCGGTGTCCCAGTCCCGCCCGGCGAGCATCGTGCCGGAACTCAGGCACCACACCGGTCCGCAGCCGTACCCGGCGTCGGCGGTGGGATCGTCGACCCGCCAGAGTCGGCGCAGCGGCTGCCCGCCGTACGCGGTGGTGGTGACCCGGGTGTCGGACATCCGCAGCACGTACACCTGGGTGCCGTGCCACTCCAGGACGGGGTAGCCGTGGTCGGTCGCGGTGGACCGCTGCCACTCGACCGTGCCGCCGCCGATCGGCGCGCCGTCGGACATGCGCAGCACCCGGACGCGCCCGGAACGGTCCACGGTGGCGATCCGGTCCGGGCGTCGCGGGTCGGGCCCCGGAGCGACCCACTGGACGCCCGGCGTGGCCCGGCTCCACAGCGTCCTGCCGTCGCGGAGGCCGACCAGGCGGACCTGGGCCGCGTCCGCGCTCGCGGCGTGATGATCCACCAACAGCACGCCGCCGCCCATGAACCGGGCGTCGAAGCCGGCTGCGGTGAGGTCGCCGGGCACGCGCCACAGCTCCGCCCCGGTGGTCGCGTCCACCGCGACGGCCTGCGTGAAGTAGTCCTCGGTCGCGGTGGGGTCCGTGGTGGACGGCGCGGTGCGCTCGCCGGCCGGCAACAGCACCACGCCGGGGTCGGCCGCGGTGAACACGTACGCCGCCCGGTAGTCCAGCGTCCGGGACCAGCGCACCACCCCGTCGCCGCGGCGGTACCCGGTGAGCCGCTGGGCGGTCGCGTCGTCGTTGAGCACCACGACCGTGTCCCCGGCCGCCGCGAACGTGTCACCCGTCCCGAATGCGGCGTCCCACAGTGTCCGCAGCCCGCGCGGCGCGGGCGCATGGTCGGACGCGGTGACCGAGGCCAGGCACAACGCGGCGAGCACGGCGGCCGCGACCCGGCGTACCTGGCGCCGCCGCCACGGGGACGAACGGGACGGCGGGTCCGGCAGTTCGTCCCCGCCGGAGCCCACGAAACCGAGCTCGATCACCGCCACCGGCGTCTCAGGCGGGTTTGCGGTGCCCGGCCGCGGCGGCCAGGGCGGCGGTGAGCGTACGGCCGTTCGTGCCGACCTCGGACCAGCCCGCGGCCACCCCAATCGGGGTGCCCGGCACCAGCGCCTGCCAGTTCTCGGCGGCGGCCGCGGTGGCGATCCGCCGGGACACCTCGGCCGCCTGGGTGTGCCCCGCGCCCGGCAGCACGATCACGAACTCGTCGCCCGCGAACCGGGCCACGAAGTCGCCACGGCGCATCACCCGGCTCAGAATCCCCGCGATGCGCTGCAGCACCAGGTCGCCGCAGTGCCGGCCGTGCCGCGCGTTGACCTCGGTGAAGCCCACCAGGTCGCACACGCCGACCGCGGCGCGCTCGCCGCGGGCCAGCATCGCGGCGACGTAGCGCTCCAGCTGGCGGCGGTTCGGCAGGCCGGTGAGCGGGTCGGTGAGGCTCTCGTCGCCGTACCGGCCGACGTCGCGCTGGGACTCCTGGGCGTCCAAGCGGGCGGCGACCCCGTCCAGGAAGCCGTCGCGCAGCCGGTCGATGCGCTGCGCGGCGAGGCGGAACGCGTACCGGTCGGCGTGGTGGGCGGCGGCGTGGTCGCCCGCGGAGGCGTAACAGATGCTGCGCAGCCTGGCCGGCTCCGCGGGCCCGAGGATCTCCGGCGACACCGGCACGGCGTCGAGCCGGCGTAGCGCCTCGGTGGGCCGCTGCGCGGCGATCTGCAGGCAGACGCCGCCCAGGTGCTGCAGATCCCGGGAACGGACGCTGTCGCCGCCGTCCGCGAGCAGGGCACGCACGTCCGCCTCCGTGGACTCGCCGAGCGCGGCGCGGCGGGCCAGCGCGTACCCGTAGACGGCCTTGCTGCTGGGCCGCAGCCGGGCGTCCGCGCCGGTGGCCTCGTAGCGGGCCAGCTCGGCATCGATGTCGCGCAGCACCCGCAGGCAGCCGTCGGTGTCGCCCTGATGGTCGAGGGAGACCGCGTTGCGCAACCGGATGCCGGGCGCCGCGAACAGTTCGCTAGGCATGCCCGCGGCCGCACCGACCTGCCGGGCCTGCTCGATCGCGGTCAGCGCATGGCCGTGAAAACCCAGATACGAGTACGCCATGGCCAGGTCGTGCCATCCCCACGCGGTCTCCGCGTCCCCCTCCGGCACCGCCGCGAACGACCGCGACGCCTGCACGAGATGCGTGACCCCGCGGTCCAGGCTGCCCTGCAGGTACGCGCCGAGCGCGGCGTACGCGTGCATGAGGCCCCGCAGGTACGGGTCGGGAGCCTCGCGCACCGCGCCGGAGGCGGCGGTCATCGCCGGGCCCAGCTCGGCGACCCGGCCCAGGTTGATGAGCGCGCCGAAGCGCTGCACCAGCGCGTACGCCCGCGTCGTGGGGTCGGCCGTCGCGTCGAGCACCCGGTCGAGCAGCGGCAGGGCCTCGGCCGACCGGCCCCCCTGCTGCAACTGCCCCGCCTTGCGGAGCTCCTCGACATTGTCCGCGAGCCGGTCCAACCAACTCACCGGCGGCCCTCCCCGGCATGTATGGCCGAATCGGCGACCCGGCGGGTCACCGTCACATTCGACGTTTCATGATTATGCCGTGACGCCCGCCCGCGAACACCCCTCGGTGGGGATGGAACGGGTGCGCCTCGTTCCGGCCCTGTCCGCCGCCACCGCCGAACTGGCGGCCGCGGGGGTGGCCTCACCCCGGGTGGACGCGGAACTGCTCGCCGCGCACGTGCTCGGCATCGGCCGGGGCCGCCTCGTCCTGACCGACACGATCCGCGCCGGCGAGCTCGACCGGTTCCGGGTCCTGGTGGCCCGGCGGGCGCGCCGGGAGCCGCTGCAGCACCTGCTGGGCACGGCCGCGTTCCGGCATCGGGAACTCGCGGTCGGGCCGGGCGTGTTCGTGCCGCGGCCGGAGACGGAACTGCTCGCCGGGTGGGGGATCGCCCGGACCGCGCCGGGGGCGACCGTGGTGGACCTGTGCAGCGGCACCGGGGCGATCGCGCTGTCCGTGGCGGACGAGGCGCGCCCGGGGCGGGTGGTGGCGGTGGAACGCTCCGCCGAGGCGCAGACCTACCTGCGGCGTAACGCGGCGGGCAGCCCGGTGGTCGAGGTGGTCGACGGGGACGTCACCGATCCCGGGCTGCTGCCGGAGCTGACCGGCGCGGTCGACGTGCTGCTGTGCAACCCGCCGTACGTGCCGCTGGGTACGGCCGTGCCGCCCGAGGTGGCCGAGCACGACCCGGCGGAGGCGGTGTTCGGCGGCGCCGACGGGCTGAGCGTGATCCGGCCGGTGGTGGCGCTGGCCGCCCGGCTGCTGCGACCCGGCGGGGCGCTCGGCATCGAACACGACGACGTGCACGGCGACGCGGTGCCCGCGCTGCTGCGCGCCGACGGCCGGTTCACCGAGGTGACGGCTCACCGGGACCTGGCGGGGCGGCCCCGTTTCACCACGGCGGAGCGCGGTCCCGGCGACGTGGCAGACTGCACCCCGTGATGCTCTACGACTGCCGTACGGTCGCCGAACGCGACCGGGGTGTCGCCGCCGCGATCGAGGCGGCCCGCAGCGGCGAGCTGGTGGTGATGCCCACCGACACGGTGTACGGCATCGGCGCGGACGCGTTCACCGCGCACGCCGTCTCGGCGCTGCACACCGCCCGGCACGCCGAGCGCCGGGTGCCGCCGCCGGTGCTGGTCGGCTCCCGGCACACCCTCGACGGCCTGGTCTACTCGGTGCCCAAGGTGGCACGTGACCTGGCCGACGCGTTCTGGCCGGGGGCGCTGACCATCCTGGTCGAGCACTCGCCCAGCCTGCAGTGGGACCTGGGCGACACCGGCGGGGTGATCGGTGTCCGGATGCCGCTGCACCCCGTGGCGCTGGAGGTGCTGCGCGAGGTGGGCCCGATGGCGGTGACCACCGCGAACCGGGTCGGTGGCCCGGCCCCGGGCACCGCCGAGGAGGCCCGCGAGCAGCTGGAGTACGCCGTACGGATCTATCTGGAGGCCGGCCCGGCGCACGACCCGGCGCCGAGCACGATCGTCGACGTCACCGGCGACGTGCCGCGGGTGCTGCGCGACGGGGCCGTGCCGTTCGGCAAGTTGCGTGACGTCGTGCCGGACATCCTGCCGGCGGAGGCCCCGGGGCCCGCATGATCGTCGCACCGGACGACGCCGGGATCCGGCGCGCCGTGGAGTTGCTGCGTGCCGGTTCGGTGGTCGCCTTTCCCACCGAAACCGTGTACGGGCTGGGCGCCGACGCGACCTCGGCCGCCGCGATCGCCGAGATCTACCGGCTCAAGCAGCGGCCCTCGTGGAACCCGCTGATCGTGCACGTCGCCGACCTTCCGCAGGCACGCGCGCTGGCGCGGCACTGGCCCGCCGTGGCCGACGAACTGGCGGCCCGGTTCTGGCCGGGCCCGCTGACCGTGGTCGTCGAGCGGGCCGACGGACTCGCCGGAGACCTGGACACGGTCGCGATCCGGATCCCGGCCCACCCGGTGGCGCTGCGGCTGCTGCGGGCGTCCGGGCTGGCCCTTGCCGCGCCCAGCGCGAACCGCTCCGAAAGCATCTCCCCGACCACCGCCCAGCACGTGCAGCGCAGCCTGCCCGAGGTGCCGCTGGTCCTGGACGGCGGCCCGTCCTCTCGGGGCATCGAGTCGACGGTCGTGGACCTGACCGTGTCCCCGCCACGGCTGCTGCGCCCCGGCGCGCTGGGCCTGCGGGCGCTGCGCGAGGTGACCGGCGAGCTGGTCCTTCCCGATGGCGCCGTTTCCGAGGCCGCCGACGGCGTCGCGCGGCCCTCGCCCGGGATGAGCCGGCGCCACTACGCGCCGCGCGCCCGGCTGATCCTGGCGGAAGACCCGGATGCGGTGCCGCGCGGCGGACTCGCCGGGCCGGTCGCGGTCCTCACGTACGAGGGTCGTGGCCCCGGCGACGAGGTGCTGTCGGCCGACCCCGGGGAGTACGCCGCCGACCTGTACGCCGCGCTGCACCGTCTCGACGACGCGCAGGCCGGCACGATCCTGGTGCAGGCCCCGCCGGACACCGAGGACTGGCTGGCGATCCGGGACCGGCTGCAGCGGGCCTCCGCCTGAGGCGTCCGGTGTGGCAGGACGGCCCATGGCAGACTGCTGGGCGTGATGCACACCGAGTGCCGGATCGGCGTTGAGCCCTGCGGGGCGGCGTGATGCCACCGTTCACCGTTCTGCACGTCTGCATGGGCAACATCTGCCGGTCGCCGATGGCGGAGCGGCTGCTGGCCCGCAGTGTCCGCGACCGGATCGCGGTTCCCGCCGCGGCGCGGTCCGCCGCCGACGACCCGGCCGGCGCGCTGGTGCGCAGCGTCAGCGCGGGCACGGGCGGCTGGCACGAGGGCGAGGAGATGAACCCGCCCGCCGGTCGCCAGGTGCGCGCCCGCGGCGGCAGCGAGACCGGCTTCGCCGCCCGCAAGCTGCTCGGCGAGCACATAGACCAGGCCGACCTGGTGCTGACCGCGACCGCCGACCAGGTGGACTACGTGGTGGCGCTGCGGCCCGACGCGGCCGACCGCACGTTCGTGCTGGGGGAGTTCGGCCGGCTGCTGTCAGGGCTGGACCCGGCGCCGCTGCCGCCCGCGCAGACCGAGCCCGACGCGGTGTACGCCCGCGGCGTCGCCATCGTCGAGGCCGCCAACGTGCACCGCGGGGGGCAGGCGCCGCAGCCCTCCGACGACCTGGACGACCCGTGGGGGCGCGGCGACCAGACGTTCGCCCGGATCGCCGACGAGATCGAGGATGCGGTCGTCCCGTTCGCCGCCCTGCTGCTGCCCTGACACCTGCTGCGTTGCGCGGGCATCCCCGGTTTCAGGCCGGACCATTCTCGGCTCGCATGTACGCAAGTTGTCCACAACTTGTGGCGCACATTGTCGCCCTTATCTCGAATTCCGCCCGTGTGCAAGCGATTTAATGTGCTGCGCATTCTTTCATCGTGCTGGTTTTCAGGCAAGTCCACGATGGAGTCGAGCTCGTCTCACAAATTCTTGTTCTCGTAACAGGAGTGTCCGGATAGGCTGAGCTCATCAGATCCTCTGCATAGGAGTGTTGATGACGAAGAACGCTGGACGGGTGGCAGTTGTTCTCACCTTTGCGGGAGCGACACTGGCCGGAATTGGTGCTCCTGCGTATGCTGGGCCCAAGCCCGGGTGCGTGTCGGTAGATGTCCGAAGCTTCAATCACGTGATCATGCACAACAACTGCTCGACGAGTCAGAAGCTGCGGGTTGTCTGGAGTTACGCTCGCGACTCCGGATGCTTTACGGTTGCTTCCGGTGGTTCGAAGGACGTAAACGCATACAATCAGCCGCTCGCCCAGTACGACAAAGTTGTGACCTGCTGATCATCTGCGCTACTAAAAGCGCCCACCCGTCGAAGGGTGGGCGCTTTTGGTATTTAGAAACTTCACCGGGTAATCACCGGCGCCGGAAATTCTCGGAGTCTTGGACGGTTCCAGTGGTCTGCTCGGCGCTGTGGGCGATGTTGCGGGCCATGCCGCTGAAGACGATGCCGTGGAACGGCAGCACCGCCGCCCAGTACGCATGCCCCGCGAGTCCTCGCGGCAGGAACACCGCCCGCTGCCGGTACACGCTGCGATGAGGATCGGCCGGGTCCGGTGCCGCGGTCATCTCCAGCCACGCCCGGCCGGGCACCTTCAACTCGGCGCGCAGCCGCAGCAGGCGCCCCGGCACGATCTCCTCGACCCGCCACCAGTCCAGTGCCTCGCCGACGCGAAGCCGGTGCCGGTCGCGCCGTCCCCGGTGCAGCCCGACCCCGCCGATCACCCGGTCCAGCCAGCCGCGGACGGACCAGGCCAGCGGGAACGAGTACCAGCCGTGCTCGCCCCCCACGCTCTCGATGACCCGCCACAGTGCGTCCGCGGGAGCGTGCACGACACGGCTGCGCCGGTCGACGTAGTGGTCGCCGCCGGACCATTCAGGGTCGCTGGGCAACGGCTCGGCCGCGGCGTCCCGGCCGGAGGCGCTCGACCAGCGGGTCTCCACATTCGCGTCGCGGATCTTGCCGAGGGCCAGCCGGACGGACTCGTCGAAGCCCAGCACCGCACCGGGCACGTACGTCGTGATGTCGTCGTCGCGGGCGACCGCCTCGTGGATCAGGCTGGCCACCAGCGGGCGGGCGAGGGCGTTCGGCACCGGCGTGACCAGCCCGACCCAGTACGCGGACAGCGCGGGGGTGAGCGGGCGCAGCGGCACGATGACCCGGCGGCGCAGGCCCGCCACTCGCGCGTAGCCCTGCATCATCTCGGCGTACGTGAGCACGTCGGCGCCGCCGATGTCGAAGCCGCGGTTCAGCTCGCCGGGCAACTCCGCGGCGGCGATCAGGTAGCGCAGGACGTCGCGTACCGCGATGGGCTGGACCCGGCTGCGCACCCAGCGCGGGGTGACCATGACCGGCAGCCGTTCCGTCAGGTACCGCAGCATCTCGAACGACGCGGACCCGGAGCCGATGATGACCGCGGCGCGCAGCACCACGGTCGGCACCCCGCTGTCGAGCAGCACGCGGGCCACCTCAGCGCGCGACCGCAGATGCGCGGACGCCCGCCCACGCATCGTGTCAGCGGAATCGGCAGGCACGGAATCGGCGGACCCGGAATCGGCGGACCCGGAATCGGCGGACCCGGCACCGGCAGGTGTGGCACCGGGTGGCTCGGGGCCGCCGAGGTAGACGATCCGCCGGACCCCGGCCGCCAGCGCCGCCTGCGCGAAGTTCCGCGCCGCTGCCCGGTCGCGGCGTTCGAAGTCGCGCTGCCCCAGGGAGTGCACCAGGAAGTAGGCGACGTCCACGTCCGTGAACGCGGCGGCCAGCGTCCCGGGTCGCTCCAGATCACCCTCGACTATCTCCACCGCGCCCGCCCACGGCACATCCCGTAACCGTCCCGCGCTGCGCGTCAGGCACCGGACGGTGTGCCCGGCCTCGTCCAGTCGCGGCGCCAGCCGTCCCCCGATGTATCCGGTGGCCCCGGTGACCAGACAGCGCATGTCCTCACTGTGGCGCATGTGCGTCTACAGCGAGGGCTGCGCGGACATGCCCGTTTGGCTCAGCATGCGGGGTCAACAGGCCATATGCTCGGTTTGCGGGGGCAGCGTCGCCGACGTGGGGGAGCGCCATGACAGCGGTTCTTGGTCGGGGCCGGGTCACCTTCTGGGGCCCGGATTTCGACGCGCTCGAACGCGAGGATCCCGAGATCGCCGAGGTGGTGCTCGGGGAACTGGCGCGGCTGCGGGGCGGCCTGCAGCTCATCGCGAGCGAGAATCTGACGTCCCCCGCGGTGCTGGCGGTGCTCGGCTCGACGCTGACCAACAAGTACGCGGAGGGCTACCCGGGGCGCCGGTACTACGGCGGGTGCGCCGAGGTGGACCGGGCCGAACAGATCGGCATCGAGCGGGCGCGGGACCTGTTCGGTGCCGAGCACGCGAACCTGCAGCCGCACTCCGGCGCCTCGGCGAACCTGGCGGCGTTCGCGGCGCTGGTCCAGCCCGGTGACACCGTGCTGGCGATGGGTCTGCCGCACGGCGGGCACCTCACGCACGGCAGCAAGGCGAATTTCAGCGGCAAGTGGTTCCAGACGGTCGGTTATTCGGTACGCCGCGACACGGAGCTGATCGACTACGACGAGGTGCGCGACCTGGCCCGGGCACACCAGCCGAAGATGATCATCTGCGGGGCCACCGCGTACCCGCGGACGATCGACTTCGCCGCGTTCCGGGAGATCGCCGACGAGGTCGGGGCGTACCTGCTGGTGGACGCCGCGCACTTCATCGGGCTGGTGGCCGGGCGTGCCGTGCCGTCGCCCGTGGCGTTTGCCGACGTGGTGACGTGCACGACCCACAAGGTGCTGCGCGGTCCGAGGGGCGGCATGATTCTCTGCCGTGACGAGCTCGCCCAGCGCATCGACAAGGCGGTCTTCCCGTTCACTCAGGGCGGGCCGATGATGCATGCCGTCGCCGCGAAGGCGGTCGCCCTGCGCGAGGCGGCACTGCCCGACTTCCAGACGTACGCCCGCCAGGTCGTCACGAACAGCCAGGCGCTCGCGGCCGGGCTGGCCGCCGAGGGCATGCGCCCGGTCTCCGGGGGTACGGACACCCACCTGGCCCTGGTCGACCTGCGCGAGACCGGGGTGACCGGGCGTGACGCCGAGGCGCGCTGCGAGCTGGCCCGGATCACGCTGAACAAGAACGCGGTGCCGTACGATCCGGAGCCTCCCGCGGTGGCGTCCGGGATCCGGGTCGGCGCCCCGTGCGTGACCACCCAGGGCATGCGGGAGGGGCAGATGCGCCGGATCGCGGGGCTGATCGCGTCCGCGGTGACCGCCGACCCGGCGACGGCCGCCGGCGCGGACCGGCTGCGCGACCTGGGTGATGAGGCGGCGGAGCTGGCGGCGGAGTTCCCGGCGTACCCGGAACCGGAGGACGGTGCATGACCGACTGCACCGCCGCGCAGCAAGGGCCGGGAGGGCATGCAATGGAGAGCAGAGCCATGACCGACTGCACCGCCGCGCAGCAAGGGCCGGGAGGGCATGCAATGGAGAGCAGAGCCATGACCGACTGCACCGCCGCGCAGCAAGGGCCGGGAGGGCATGCAATGGAGAGCAGAGCCATGACCGACTGCACCGCCGCGCAGAAGAAGCGGAAGAAGGAGAGCACGGCGTGACCGAGGAGCAGACTCAGGTGGCCGGGGTTCCCCGGCAGGGTGGGGATCCGGACGACACCCCGTTGCCGGATCTGCCGCCGCTGCCCGCGGATCCGCGGTGGAAAGTGGAGCACCTGCCGCTGCTGAGCGCGATCTCGGTCGCGTTGCTGATGTGCGCGGCGTCGGTCGGCTTCCTCACCGGCGGCCCGGTGGCTGCACTGGGCGCGGCGGCCGGGGTGGCGATCGTGACGGTCAGCTACACGCTCACGACGCTGGCTCTGGCCTGGGCGGACACGGTGCGCCCGGCGCTGGTCATGCCGGTCGGCCTCGGCGCGTACGTGGTGAAGTACTCCCTGCTCGGCGTGATCCTCGCGGCTCTCGTCGGCTCAGGCTGGCGCGGCGGTGTCGCGCTGGGTTGGGGGGTGGTGGCCGGGGTCGTGGTGTGGACGGCCGCGCAGGTGTGGTGGGTGCACCGCATTGCACAGCGGAAGTGATCTTCTGCACCGCGAGGCCCCTTGACGGAGCGTCGATCCGGGGCAGGTTCCCCGAATCGGTGATCCGGGCCGCGCGGAGTTGTCCACTTCTGGCGCTGGGGGAGTACCGTGTCCATCCAGTTGCGAGACCCCCAACGCCTGGACAACTGCGGTTGTGCGGGGGGTCCCGCTTAGCTTGGCCTGAGCGGCTGATAAGGTTCGGCCGTCATGACCGGTCAAGGCCCCAAACACGATCCCCGCGGTGACGACGGTCAACCCCCGCCCGACTCGGGCATGGGGATGACGGCGCTCAGTTACCTCCTTGCGGGCATGTTGGTTTGGGGCGGGATCGGTTGGCTGGTCGACCACTGGGTCGGGACCAGGGGCATCTTCGCCGGCATCGGCTGTGTCGTTGGGATCGGCGGCGGTGTCTACCTCATCGTGCGCCGCCTGGGCGCCTGACAGGAAAGGGCTACGGTGACCGGTCAGTCGATGGTCCTCGCAGGGGAAGTTCCGTTCCCACCCAGCGTGGGCGACTTCTATCCGCCGAGCATCCTGCCGTGGGCTGGGAGCGACTCGTACTGGTTCACGAAGATCACGTTCCTGGTGTGGCTCACCACCGCGGCGATCATCGTGTTCTTCCTGGTCTCGTACCGGAAGCCGAAGCTGGTTCCGACCAAGAAGCAGTGGCTTGCCGAGAGCATCTACGGCTTCGTGCGCAACAACATCTCGGTGGAGATGATCGGCCCGCGCGGCGTGAGCTTCGCGCCGTACCTGACGTGCCTGTTCGCCTTCATCCTGCTGAACAACTTCTGGGGCATCGTTCCGTTCGTCCAGATCTCCCCGAACTCGCACATCGCCTTCCCGGCAGTGCTCGCGGTGATCAGCTACGTGATGTTCATTTACGTCGGCATCCGCCACCACGGCTTCGTGAAGTACTTCAAGACGGCCCTGATGCCGCCCGCGCCGTGGTTCATCCTGCCGCTGCTGATCCCGATCGAGTTCTTCTCGACGTTCCTGGTGCGTCCGTTCTCGCTGGCGGTCCGGCTCTTCGCGAACATGTTCGCGGGCCACATGCTGTTGCTGGTCTTCACGCTCGGCGGCTTCGCGATGATCAACGCGAACGTCTGGTTCGCGCCGTTCTCGGTCGTGTCCTGGCTGATGGCGATCGCCCTGACCTTCCTGGAGTTCCTGGTCATCGTGCTCCAGGCGTACGTGTTCACGGTGCTGACCGCGAGCTACGTGCAGGGCGCGCTCGCCGACGAGCACTGAGCTGTATCCCGCAACATCCCATTGTCGTCCCGCGTGAGAGTCACGCGAGATCTCAGGAGGAACTGGAAAATGGTTCTCGCCGAAGTTGTTGGTAGCACCGCGGCCATCGGTTACGGCCTCGCGGCCATCGGCCCCGGCATCGGTGTCGGCCTGGTGTTCTCGGCCTACATCCAGTCGACCGCCCGCCAGCCGGAGTCGTCGCGCCTGACCCTGCCGTACGTCTGGATCGGCTTCGCCGTCGTCGAGGCGCTGGCGCTGCTGGGTATTGCGTTCGGCTTCATCTGGGCCGGCAACCCCGTCGGCTGACCGCCGTCCTGACGGGAGGTGTCCTTTGATCACTTCGTTGAAGGTGTTGGCTGAAGAGCCTGCGCACAACCCGATCATTCCGTTCTGGCAGGAGATCGTCATCGGGACGATCGCCTTCGCGCTGCTCTGCTTCGTGCTGATGAAGTTCGTCTTCCCGCAGATGGAGAAGACCTTCGCGGCGCGGGTGGACGCGATCGAGGGCGGGATCAAGCGTGCCGAGGCCGCCCAGGCGGAGGCGAACGAGCTCCTCGAGCAGTACCGGGCGCAGCTCGGTGAGGCGCGTACGGAGGCCGCTCGCATCCGCGACGAGGCCCGGGCCGACGCCGAGTCGATCCGCCAGGACGTTCTCGCCAAGGCACGCGAGGAGTCCGACCGGATCATCGCGGTGGGTCACGAGCAGCTCGCGGCGCAGCGCGAGTCCATCGTGCGGGACCTGCGTGCCGAGGTCGGCACGCTGGCGGTCGACCTGGCCGGCCGGATCGTGGGCGAGTCCCTCGCCGACGAGGCCCGGGCGCGCGGCACGGTGGACCGGTTCATCGCCGAGCTCGACGCGGCCGGTTCTGCGGGCGGGCGCTGATGTCGACCGTGACCCGTGCGTCGTACGCGGACGCGTCCGACAAGCTCGCCACGACCACGGGCAAGGCCACGGCCGCGCAGCTCGCCACGGTTGCCGACGAGATCCTGTCGGTGGCCCGGCTGCTGCGGGCCGAGCCCCGGCTGCGGCGGGCCCTGACGGACCCGTCGCGCGCCGCGGACGAGCGGGGCGAACTGCTGCGCTCGCTGCTCACCGGCAAGGTCGACGCCACCACGGTGGAGGTCCTGGTCACGCTGGTCCGGGGCCGCTGGTCGGCGGCGAACGAGCTGTGGGACGCCACCGAGCGGCTCGGCGTCGACGCGGTGCTCGTGTCCGCGCAGCGCGCCGACGAGCTGGCCGAGGTGGAGGACGAGCTGTTCCGCTTCGGGCAGGTCGTGGCGGCCAACCCGGCCCTGGCGGTCACTCTCGGTGACCCCGGTGCCCCGGTCGAACGGCGGGTTAAGCTGGTCCAGGACCTGCTCAAGGGCAAGGTTCGCGCGGCCACGGCCAGGCTGGTCGAGGTGGCCCTCGAAGGATTCGGGGGGCGCAACTTCGAAGCGTCACTGAGCCGGCTGGTCGAGCTGACCGCGGACAAGCGGGACCACGCGGTCGCGTACGTGACGGTCGCGAAGGTCCTCAGCGACGCCGAGGAGCAGCGACTGGCCAGCACCCTGTCCGGCATGTACGGGCGGCAGGTCTCAGTGAAGGTCGATGTGGATCCGTCCGTCATCGGCGGCGTCAGCGTCCGGGTCGGCTCCGACCTCTACGACGGCACGATCCTGCGGCGGCTCAACGCGGCCCGGCAGGCGTTCGCTAAATAGTTCTTCCCGCATCGCGCGCCGGGGACGGCCGCGAGCACAGGCCCCTCGGCGGCGGTGACGTCCCGAGCACGAACAGAGAAGGCAGAGGATGGCCGAGCTGACCATCTCCTCGGACGAGATCCGGGGGGCGCTAGAGCGCTACGTCTCGTCCTACACGCCCGAGGTCTCCCGTGAGGAGGTCGGCATCGTTGCGGATGCGGGCGACGGCATCGCGCACGTCGAGGGCCTGCCCTCGACGATGGCGAACGAACTGCTCGAATTCGAGGACGGCACCCTGGGTGTCGCCCTGAACCTCGACGTCCGCGAGATCGGCGCCGTGGTCCTGGGTGACTTCGCGGGCATCGAGGAGGGGCAGCAGGTCAAGCGGACCGGCCGTGTCCTCTCCGTGCCGGTCGGTGACGCGTTCCTGGGCCGCGTCGTGGACGCGCTGGGCAACCCGATCGACGACCGTGGCGAGATCGCCAACGAGAGCTTCCGCGAGCTGGAGCTGCAGGCGCCGAACGTCATGGCCCGCCAGCCCGTGAAGGAGCCGATGCAGACCGGCATCAAGGCGATCGACGCCATGACGCCGATCGGCCGCGGCCAGCGCCAGCTGATCATCGGTGACCGCAAGACCGGTAAGACCACGGTCGCGCTGGACACGATCATCAACCAGCGCGCCAACTGGGAGTCCGGCGACCCGAAGAAGCAGGTCCGCTGCATCTACGTGGCGATCGGCCAGAAGGCCACCACCATCGCGTCCGTGAAGGGCACGCTGGAGGAGCAGGGCGCGATGGAGTACACCACCATCGTCGCCGCCCCGGCCTCCGACCCGGCCGGCTTCAAGTACATCGCCCCGTACACCGGCTCGGCCATCGGCCAGCACTGGATGTACAACGGCAAGCACGTCCTCATCGTCTTCGACGACCTGACCAAGCAGGCCGAGGCGTACCGCGCGGTGTCGCTGCTGCTGCGTCGCCCGCCGGGCCGCGAGGCGTACCCGGGTGACGTCTTCTACCTGCACTCCCGGCTGCTGGAGCGCTGCGCGAAGCTCTCCGACGAGCTGGGCGCGGGCTCGATGACCGGTCTGCCGATCATCGAGACGAAGGCCAACGACATCTCGGCCTACATCCCGACGAACGTCATCTCCATCACCGACGGCCAGATCTTCCTCGAGTCCGACCTGTTCGCCTCGGGTGTGCGCCCGGCCATCAACGTCGGCACCTCGGTGTCCCGGGTCGGCGGTTCGGCGCAGGTCAAGGGCATGAAGCGGGTCTCCGGCCGGCTCCGTCTCGACCTGGCGCAGTTCCGTGAGCTGGAGGCGTTCTCCGCGTTCGCGTCCGACCTGGACCGGGCGTCGCGGGCCCAGCTGGAGAAGGGCGTCCGCCTGGTCGAGCTGCTCAAGCAGCCGCAGTACTCGCCGTACTCGGTCACGGACCAGACGATCGTCATCTGGGCCGGCACCACGGGCCAGCTCGACGACATCCCGGTCGGCGACGTGCGGCGCTTCGAGGGCGAGCTGCTGCAGTGGCTCAAGCGGCACCGCAAGGAGACGTACACGGCGATCGAGTCCACGAACAACCTCACCGACGAGCAGGTCGAGAGCCTGCAGTCGGGTGTGGACGAGTTCAAGCCGCTGTTCAAGCAGGGTGACACGGGTCTGAAGCTGCACGAGGCTCCGGCCGAGGCGCTGGCCGAGGGCTCCGAGTCGCACGAGACCGTGACCCGCGAGGTCCGCGGCGGCAAGGACGCGAGCTAGCCATGGCCGGTCAGGTACAGGCCCTGAGGCGGCGCATCCGCACCGTCCGGTCCACCAAGAAGATCGCCAAGGCGCAGGAGCTGGTGGCGACCAGCCGCATCGCTCGGGCGCAGGAGCGGGTGGCGGCGGCCCGGCCGTACGCGGAGGCCATCACCGGCGTGCTCACGGCGCTGGCGTCGCACGCGAGCGTGGACAACCCGCTGCTCGTCCCGCGCGAGCGGGTGCGCCGGGCCGGTGTCCTGCTCGTCACGAGCGACCGCGGCCTGGCCGGCGCGTACAACGCCAACGCGATCCGTACGTGTGAGCAGCTGATCTCGCGGCTGCGCGCGGACGGCAAGGACGTCGCGCTGTACGTGATCGGCCGCAAGGGTGTCGGCTACTACCGGTTCCGCAACCGGCCGATCGCGGCGAGCTGGACCGGCTTCTCGGAGCGGCCCACGTTCGAGGACGCGCGGCGTGTCGGTGAGTCCCTGCTGGAGGCGTTCGTCGCCGGCGCGGACGACGGCGACGAGCACCACGGGCCGGACGGCATCCAGGGCGTCGACGAGCTGCACATCGTCAGCACCCGGTTCCAGTCGCTCATGACCCAGGTCGCGGAGCCGCATTTCCTCGCGCCGATGCACGTGGAGGACCGGGAGCGCGAGCCGGGGCACCGGGCGGCGTACGAGTTCGAGCCCGAGGCCGAGGAACTGCTCGACGCGCTGCTGCCGAAGTACCTCAACACGCGGATCTACGCGGCGTTGCTGGACTCGGCGGCCAGCGAGTCGGCCTCGCGGCGGCGGGCGATGAAAAGCGCGTCCGACAACGCGGACGACCTGCTCAAGCGGTACACGCGCGAGATGAACTCCGCGCGGCAGGCTGCGATCACCCAGGAAATCAGTGAGATCGTCGGCGGCGCCAACGCGCTGGCCGCGGCGGGAAGTGATGTGTGATGACTGCTGTAGCTGAGCCCACCAAGGCGGAGACCGGTGTCGGCCGCGTCGTCCGGGTCATCGGCCCGGTCGTCGACGCCGAGTTCCCGCGCGACGCCATGCCGGACATCTTCAACGCGCTGCACGTCGAGGTGACCCTCTCCGAGGGCACCAAGAAGCTGACCCTGGAGGTCGCCCAGCACCTGGGTGACAACGTGATCCGGGCGATCTCGATGCAGCCGACCGACGGCCTGATCCGTGGCGCCGAGGTGTCCGACACCGGCGCCCCGATCTCGGTGCCGGTCGGTGACGTGACCAAGGGCCACGTCTTCAACGCCCTCGGCGAGGTGCTCAACGCCGACCCGAAGACGCTGCAGGTCACGGAGCGCTGGCCGATCCACCGCAAGCCTCCGCCGTTCGCCCAGCTGGAGCCGAAGACCGAGATGCTGGAGACCGGCATCAAGGTGCTCGACCTGCTCGCGCCGTACGTGCGCGGTGGCAAGATCGGCCTGTTCGGCGGCGCGGGCGTGGGCAAGACGGTGCTCATCCAAGAGATGATCATCCGAGTGGCCCGCAACTTCGGCGGTACCTCGGTGTTCGCGGGTGTGGGTGAGCGCACCCGTGAGGGCAACGACCTCATCCTGGAGATGGGCGAGAGCAACGTTCTCGACAAGACCTCGCTGGTCTTCGGCCAGATGGACGAGCCGCCGGGTACCCGCCTGCGGGTCGCCCTGTCCGCCCTGACCATGGCGGAATACTTCCGGGACGTCCAGAACCAGGAGGTGCTGCTCTTCATCGACAACATCTTCCGGTTCACCCAGGCCGGTTCCGAGGTGTCCACGCTGCTCGGCCGTATGCCGTCCGCGGTGGGCTACCAGCCGACCCTGGCCGACGAGATGGGCGAGCTGCAGGAGCGCATCACCTCGGTCCGCGGCAAGGCCATCACGTCGCTGCAGGCGATCTACGTGCCCGCGGACGACTACACCGACCCGGCGCCCGCCACCACGTTCGCCCACCTGGACGCGACCACCAACCTGGAGCGGTCCATCTCCGACAAGGGCATCTACCCGGCCGTGGACCCGCTGGCCTCCAGCTCGCGGATCCTGGCGCCGGAGTTCGTGGGTGCCGAGCACTACGCGGTCGCCCGCGAGGTGCAGCGGATCCTGCAGAAGTACAAGGACCTGCAGGACATCATCGCCATCCTCGGTATGGACGAGCTCAGCGAAGAGGACAAGGTCACGGTGCAGCGGGCCCGCCGCATCGAGCGCTTCCTGTCGCAGAACACGTACGCCGCCGAGCAGTTCACCGGTGTCGCCGGCTCGACGGTCCCGCTGAAGGAGACCATCGAGGCGTTCAAGAAGATCAGCGAGGGCGAGTACGACACCTTCCCCGAGCAGGCGTTCTTCATGTGCGGTGGCCTCGAGGACCTGGAGCGCAACGCGCACGAACTGATGAAGGGCTGACAAGTCCGGTATCATCCGTGAGCCGCGCCGATTTCGGCGCGGCTCACGCGTTTCTCCTGCTCCCCGTGGTGCGTTTGACCAGGGGCTGGGCGGGGAATCCGGACGCTGCGGTGGTCCGGTGATCAGTACCTTGGCGTCAGTCTTGCGCGGTCCTGCGACCCTGTCGCCAGGGCCGGACGATCGGTCGGCATGGTTGGGGATCGAGTGGCGAAGAGCGGCAAGCCGAACGGACGACGCGCCCCCTTGTGGGCGCGTTTGTGCTCGATCTTCGGCTGCGTGCTGATGGTGGTCAGTGGCGGTCTGCTCATCGGTGGTCAGGCGCTCATCGCGCGGTATGCCGGCGCGGTGCAGCAGAAGTCGCTGTTCGGTGACGAGCCCGCCGGCGCGGCGCCGCGGAAGGTCAGCGACATCAAGGGCCCGCTCAACATCCTGCTGGTCGGCATCGACCCGCGGGACGCGGCCACCGCCCCGCTCTCCGACTCGATCATCGTGGTCCACATCCCGGAGGGGCTGAAGGAGGCGTACCTCTTCTCCATCCCGCGTGACCTGCTGGTGGAGATCCCGCCGTTCGCGAAGACCGGCTTCGCCGGCGGCACCAGCAAGATCAACGCCGCGATGTCGTACGGCAGCTCGGTGGGCAACGGCAAGCACGACGTCGCGCAGGGATTCGACCTGCTCGCCAAGACGGTCAGCAAGCTGACCGGCATCCAGCACTTCGACGCCGGGGCGATCATCAACTTCGGTGGCTTCAAGAAGATCGTGGACGCCATGGGTGGCGTCACCATGACGATCGATCAGGACGTCAAGTCCGAGCATCTGCAGCCCGACGGCAAGCCGCGTCCGCGGTACCCGAGTTGCGCCGACAACCACTGCGCCCACCCGTACTACGGGCCGCAGGCGCAGTACAAGAAGGGCACGTTCCACCTGGAGGGCTGGCAGGCCCTCGACTACGTCCGCCAGCGGTACGGCCTGAAGAACAGCGACTACGACCGCCAGCGCCACCAGCAGCAGTTCATCAAGGCGATGGCGGACCAGGCGCTGAGTGCGGACGTGGTGACCAACCCGATCAAGCTGGACCGGGTGCTGCGCGCCGCCGGCCAGTCGCTGATCTTCGACGGCAACGGGCACAACGTCGTCGACTGGGGCCTCGCGCTGCACGGCATCCGCAGCGACAGCATGACGCTGATCAAGCTGCCCGGCCACTCCGTCTTCTCCGGCGGGTCGTACCGGGGTGAGGGGCTGGACCCGAGTGCGCAGGAGTTCTTCACCTCGGTCTCCGACGGCTCGATCGCGACGTTCATGGTCAACCATCCGGAGTTCATCAACCGGACATCCTGACCCGGGACGTGGCCCTCGCCACCCGGCGCCCTCAGGCGCCGGCCCGGTGTCTAGAATTCACCCCATCGGTTCCAGTGGGCCCAGCGAGGAGACAGCGTGGCCAAGCAGCTGCACGTCCAGGTCGTCGCCGTCGAGGAGAAGATCTGGTCCGGCGAGGCGGAAATGCTCGTCGCCCGCACCACGGAGGGCGAGCTCGGGGTTCTGCCCGGTCACACCCCGCTGCTGGGCCAGCTGAAGGAGCCTTCCCAGGTCCGCGTCAAGCTTGCGGGCGGTGAGCAGCTTACGTACGACGTGGCCGGCGGGTTCCTGTCGGTCCGCGAGGACGGCGTAACCGTCCTCGCCGAGAGCGCCACCGCCGCCCTCCCCGACGCGCGCTGAGCCCGGGATGCGGATTCTGGAATTCCTCGGAATCTGCATCAGCACGCTGCTCGTGCTGCTCTTCGCACTGTTCGTCCGCCGCCGCCTCCTGATGCGCGGCGGCGGCACCATCGGGCTCCAGGTCCGCGTCCACACGCTCGTGCCAGGCCGTGGCTGGTCCGCGGGGATCGGCCAGTTCGCCGGTGACGAGCTGCGCTTCCACCGCATGTTCAGCTTCGCGATCCGGCCGAAGCGTGTGCTCAACCGCCGTGAGCTGAGCGTGGACCGCCCGCGGCTCCCCGAGGGCGCGGAACGCCGCCCGATCCCCGAGCACTGGGTCGTCCTGCGCTGCACGACGCCCGGCTCCTGCGTCGACATCGCCATGGCCGAATCCACCGTGACGGGCTTCCTGTCGTGGCTCGAAGCCGGCCCGCCCGGCAGCACCGCCCGGCGCCCTGCGGTGGCCCCGCGCCCGGTCGACCACTGACCCGGCGGGTGGCCCGCCGAACCCCCGCGGGCGGCTGCTGACCCGGCGGGTGGCCCGCCGAACCTCCGCGGGCGGCCACTGACCCGCGGGGCGAGGGCGCCGCCCGCGAGGCCGTGCACACGGGCGGGGACTGGCCGCGCTCAGGCGGTGGCGCCGCCGGGGACCCACTTCACGTCGCCGTCCGGGTTGGCGGTGCGGGCGAGGATGAACAACAGGTCCGACAGGCGGTTCAGGTACTTGGCGGGCAGCTCACCCGTCCGGTCGCCGTCCGTGGCGATCAGGGCCCACGCCGAGCGCTCCGCGCGACGGGCCACCGTACGGGCCACGTGCAGCAGGGCGGCCCCGGGGGTGCCGCCGGGCAGGACGAACGAGTTGAGCGCGGGCAGCTTCTCGTTGTACTCGTCGCACCAGCCCTCGAGGCGGGTCACGTACGCCTCGGTGATGCGCAGCGGCGGGTAAGGCGGGTCCTCGGCGATCGGGTTGCACAGGTCCGCGCCCACGTCGAACAGGTCGTTCTGCACCGCGGTCAGCACCCGCCGGACGTCCTCGGCGAGCCCGCCGAGCGCGAGGGCGACCCCGACGGCGGCGTTGCACTCGTCGGTGTCGGCGTACGCGGCGATCCGCGGGTCGGTCTTGGCGGCGACCTCGTTGTTGCCCAGGCGGGTCTGCCCGGCGTCGCCGGTACGGGTGTAGATGCGGGTCAGGTGGACGGCCATGGGCCCCACCCTACGGGTCCCGGGAATCGGCGAGTCTGCACGCCATACCATGGCCCGCGTGGATGTGATCAGGGTCAAGGGCGGGGCGCGCCTCGCCGGGGACGTCACGGTCGACGGCGCGAAGAACTCCGCGCTCAAGCTGATGGCGGTCACCCTGCTGGCCGAGGGGCGCAGCGTGGTCGAGAATGTGCCGCGCATCACCGACATCGCGATCATGGGTGAGGTGCTGCGCCGGCTCGGCTGCCAGGTCGAGCTCGACGGTGGGGTCGCCACGATCGACGTACCGGCCGTGCCGGGCTGCGAGGCGGATTACGACCTGGTGCGCCGGCTGCGCGCCTCGATCTGCGTCCTGGGCCCGCTGCTGGCCCGCCGCGGCGACGTCCGGGTCGCACTGCCCGGCGGCGACATGATCGGCTCCCGGGGCCTGGACATGCACTTCTCGGGGCTCGCCCGGATGGGCGCGGAGATCACCGGCGAGCACGGTTTCGTCATCGCCTCCGCCCCGGGCGGCCTGCGCGGGGCGAAGATCTGGCTCGACTTCCCGAGCGTGGGGGCCACGGAGAACCTGCTCATGGCCGCGGTGCTGGCCAAGGGTGGCACCGAGATCGACAACGCGGCCCGCGAGCCGGAGATCGTCGACATCTGCGAGATGCTCACCGCGATGGGCGCGCACATCTCCGGGGCGGGCACCTCAACTCTGCAGATCGAGGGCGTCGACGCGCTGCGCCCGGTGCGGCACACCACGATCGGTGACCGGATCGTCGGCGGCACGTGGGCGTTCGGCGCGGCCATGACCCGCGGGGACGTGACCGTGCACGGGGTGCGCCCGGAGTTCCTGGACATCGCGCTCGACAAGCTGGTCTCCGCCGGGGCGGTGGTCGATCCGGGTGACAACAGTTTCCGGGTCCGGATGGCGGACCGGCCGACGGCCGTGGACGTGGTGACGCTGCCGTTCCCCGGGTTCGCGACGGACCTGCTGCCCATGGCGATCGGGCTGGGTGCGGTCAGTCAGGGGTCGTCGCTGATCACGGAAAACATCTTCGACGGGCGCTTCATGTTCGTGAACGAGATGGTGCGGCTCGGTGCGGACATCCGTACGGATGGGCATCATGCCGTGGTGCGCGGCCGGGAACGGCTGTCCGGGGCGCCGGTACGGGCCACCGACATCCGGGCCGGGGCCGGGCTGGTCATCGCGGGCCTGTGCGCGGACGGCATGACCGAGGTGGGTGAGGTGTACCACATCGACCGGGGATACCCGGACTTCGTGGCGGACCTCGCCGCACTGGGGGTCGACGTGGAGCGCGCCCAGGTGGCGGATCCCACGTTCGGCTTCTGAGCGCGGCCCGGCAGGCTCACACCGCAGGGCTGCCGCCGACCAGGCGGCGGGCCTCCTCCAGTTCCTCTCCGAACACGAGGATCAGTACGCGACCGTCGCGGCGGAGTGCGGAGGTGGCGCGGATGCCCGCGCCGGCGAGCAGCAGCCGGATCTCGTCGGCCAGTTCCGAGTCCTCCGCGACCGCGGCCGGGCAGAGCAGGCCGTAGTCGTCGCCGTCGAACAGTGTCAGCCGGCCCGAGCGGCGTTTGCGGGGCCGCTCGGGTTTGTCGTCGCCGGTCCACTGCAGGCCCATGCGCCAGAACACGGCGCCGAGAAAGCCGACCATGACTACGGCCACCAGCGGTCCGATGAGGTACCAGCCGTCGCTCGTGGCCATGAGCACAGTCTCGCACCGGCGATCGCCATTTTCCGGGGAAATGCCCCGATAGGGACAAAGACCCGGGCTGAGCCGCCGTTAAGGCTCACCCGCTAGGGTGGGGCTCAGAATCGCACTCAGGGAGGGTCACACATGGCGGGTCGACTCGCGGTCATCGGTTCGGGCCTGATGGGCTCGGGCATCGCCCAGGTGGCGGCGCAGGCCGGATGGACGGTCACCATGCGGGACATCGACGACGCGTCGCTGGCCCGCGGGATGAACGCGATCCGGGAGTCGCTCGGGCGCTTCGCCGCGAAGGGGAAGATCTCCGAGGGGGACGCCGAGGCGACCGCCGGCCGGATCACCACCACGACCGATCTGGACGCGGCGGCCGAGGCGGACGTCGTGGTCGAGGCCATCTTCGAGCGCATCGAGGCCAAGCACGACGTGTTCCGTACCCTCGACAAGATCTGCAAGCCCGGTGCCGTGCTGGGCACGAACACCTCCGCCATCCCGATCACGCAGATCGCGGCGGTCACCGAGCGGCCCGAGTCCGTTGTGGGCATCCACTTCTTCTCGCCCGTACCGATGATGAAGCTGGTCGAGCTCGTGCGCGGCTACCAGACCTCCGACGAGACGCTCGCCAACGCCCGCAACTTCGCCGAGGAGGTCGGCAAGACCTGCGTCGAGGTCAAGCGGGACGTGGCCGGCTTCGTCTCCAACCGGCTCTTCTCGGCCATCCTCGTCGAGGCGATCAAGCTGGTCGAGAGTGGCGTGGTCTCCGCCGCCGACCTGGACACCGTCATGAAGCTGGGCTTCGGGCACGCGATGGGCCCGCTGGCCACCGTCGACCTGACCGGCCTCGACGTGATGCTGAACGCGGCGAACAACATCTACCGCGACACCGCCGACGAGAAGTTCTTCCCGCCGGAGCTGCTGCAGCGCATGGTCACCGCGGGCGACCTGGGCCGCAAGACCGGCAAGGGCTTCTACTCGTACTGAAGCTGAGCGGGACCATCGGCGGAGCGCGGCGGGTTCACCCGTCGCGCTTCGTCGTCCAGCGGAACGTCGTGAGGCACAGCACCAGCGCCACCACGCACCACAACCCCAGCACCAGCGCCACCCGGCCCAGCTCGAACGAGCCGGCGGGCTCCCGGGCGCCGAACGCCGCCGGCAGGAACACCGAGCGCAGCCCCTGGCACATCCACTTGAGCGGGAACACCGCGGCGGTCTCCTGCATCCACACCGGCAGTTGCGTGTAGACGAAGAACACGCCGGAGGTGAACTGCAGGATCAGCGCGACCGGCGTGACCACCGCCGGAGCGCTGCGCCCGGTGCGCGCCAGCGACGAGAACGCCACCCCGGACAGCGTGCACGCGGTGATGCCGAGCAGCGCCACCCAGCCGAACGTCAGCCACCGCCCGGCCGTGTCCGGCAGCCGCAGGCCGAACAGCAGGGTCGCCACGGTGAGCAGGATGACCGTCTCCAGCACCGCGATGAAGGCGACCATCACCACCTTGCCCGCGAAGTAGACCCACTTCGGCATGGGCGTGCCGAGCAGGCGTTTGAGGACTCCGCGGTCGCGTTCCATCGGGATCTGGATGGCCAGCGCCTGGAAACCCACCGTCATCAGCCCGGACGCGATCATCCCGGTCACGAAGTACTGGGTGAACTTCACCCCGTCCCCGATCGTGCCCTTGAAGATCGAGCCGAAGATGATCACGAGGATGGCCGGGAAGGCCAGCGTGAACATGACCTGCTCCCGGCTGCGCAGGAACTGCTTGATCTCCAGGACACCCTGGCTGAGGCCGAGCCGCGCCGCGCCCATCATGCTCCGATCATCTGCAGGTAGATGTCCTCCAGGGAGGGTCGCGTGACCGTCAGGCCGGGCACCTCGCCCCCGTAGCGCGCGGCCAGATCGGCCACCACGGCCGTCGGCGTCGCGCTCTGCGTGCGTTCCCACACCCCTTCCGGGGTACGCCACGAGACGGTCGCCATGGCCGACTCCCGGTCCCCGAGCCGACGCGGGCTGTCCACCGCGATCAGGCTGCCCCGGGCGATCACCGCCACCCGGTCGGCGAGCGCTTCCGCCTCTTCCAGGTAGTGCGTGGTCAGCACGATGGTCGTGCCGCCGGCCTGCAGGTCGCGGACCAGCGCCCAGAACTCGCGGCGCGCCTCGGGGTCGAAACCGGTCGTCGGCTCGTCCAGGAACAGCAGCTCAGGCCGGCCGATGATGCCCAGCGCGACGTCGAGGCGCCGCTTCTGCCCGCCGGACAGCGTGTGGGTACGTGCCCCCGCCTTGTCGGTGAGCCCGACCCGGGCGATGACCTGCGCGGGATCGTCCGGCTCCGGGTAGAACCTGGCGAAGTGGCCGACCACCTCGGCGACCGTCAGATCGTCGAACTCGCCCGTGCCCTGCAGCACGATGCCGACCCGCTCCCGCCAGCGCCGCGCCTGGGCGCCGACCGCGGTGCCGCGACCGCCGTTCGCGACGGCCGGGTCGATGCCGAGCACGGTGACCTCACCGGAGTCGCGCCGCCGGTAGCCCTCCAGGATCTCCACGGTCGTCGTCTTGCCCGCCCCGTTCGGGCCGAGCAGCGCGAAGACCTCGCCACGCGCCACGGTCAGGTCGATGCCGTCGACCGCGGCGGTCCCGGCGTACGTCTTGCGCAGCCCGCGGACCTCGATCGCGGGTTCACCGTCTCCCATGGACGCCCACCCTAGGCGGTGCGGCCCGGTGACGGATCAGTGGGAGGAGGCGAACGTCAACGAGAGCAGGGTGGCGGCGATCATGCCGCCGAGCAGGGTGAGCCCGACGCCGCCGATGTCCAGGCGGCGGCCGCGCCGGTGCGCGTACGTGGCCGCCACCGGCACGCCTGCGGACGGGGCCAGCAGGAACGCCAGCCAGCCCAGCGCACGGACCACCCCGCCCGCCGGTACGGCCGTACCCCCGAACGTCACGAGGCCCGCGGCGAGCAGGCCGGTGGCGCCCGCGGCCAGCGCGCCCACCACCGGCAGCAGCGTCAACGCCCCCCGCGACAGCGGGTCCCGCGCGGACGGGTGCACGGTGTCGTCGATCCGTTCGGCCGCCCGTGCCAGCAGCGTGCGGGCGGACTGCCGGGGCGGCTGCGGCCCGGAGCCGTCGCCAGGCGCGGGGCCGTCGCCGAGCGCGGGGCCGTCGCCATGCGCAGCGTCGTCGTCAGGCGTGGAGCCGTTGCCGGGCACGGGGCCGTCGCCCGGCTCGGGGGCCCGCTGCAGCGCGACGCGGGGCAGCGCTTCGACCGCTGCCGGGTCGGGCAGTTCACCCAGCGTGCGCATCCGCATCCCGCGCGCCCGGCGCAACTGGTCCCAGAGGCGGGCGGCCTCGCGGTCCACGTCCAGCACCTGGGCCGCGGCGGCGCCCGCCCAGCGATCGGCGGCCGCGGCCTCGCCTTCGGCCCGGGCCAGTTCGCCCGCGGCCTGCGCGGTGCTGTCCTGGTACGCCTGCTCGGCGCGGTCCAGCTCGGTGTCGCGGCGCCGGGCTGCCTCGGCCAGGGCGCTCATCATGAGCTGGTAGTCGCGCTCACGTGGGGTCACTGTGCACCTCGTAGGGGATGATCAATTCGGGGATCCGGTGAACCGAGCGGTCGAAGAACAACGCTCGCCGTGGCCGCGGAGCCCACTGCGGCCCGGACGGCTGCGGGAACAGCGGGCTGAGCTGCGGGCCGCTCACGTCCAGCGCGACCCACGCCCCGACCGGGTCGAACCCGGCCCCGCCCAGGGTGTGGCGCAGCCGCGGCACCGACCGCCACCAGCCGAGCACGTGCACCCGGCCCTCGGGGCCCTCGGTGAGCAGGGCACGCAGCCGGTCCCGGCATCCCGGGACGGCGTCCAGGCCGTACCCGAGCACGTAGTGCGGGATGGCCTGCGCGACGGCGGCGTCGAGGAGGCGCGGCATGTCTCCGGCGTGGTACCAGCCGGCGCCGGGCAGTTCGGCGGCCAGCCGGGCGGCCGCCCGTTCGGCGGCCGGGTCGAGGCAGGCCAGGCTGAACCGGGCCGGTCCCTGCGCGGCGAGCGACAGTGCCGCCGCGGCCAGCACGTCGCACGCCTCCTGGGTACGGGTACCGAGCACGGCGAGGTTGCGTCCCGGCATCCGGCCCAGCCGCAACCGGGCCGGGCCGGGTCGCACGTCGATCCGTTCACCGAGGACGGCGCCGGGGGAGCAGCCGACCCGCGCGGTCACGTCCGGTGCGCGCCCCGCGGGCCGGTACGCGTCCGGCAGCCGGGGCACCGCGTGGCCGTCGAACACGCGCGGTGCGACGGCGTCGTCGGGGCGTTCCCGCCACAGCCGGTGCTGCAACGTCCGCCACGCGGTCGGCGCGGGCCTGGCGAGATTGCGGGGACCGCGCCCCGGCTCGCCCGGGTGCGTCCCGGCGCCGGCCGGGCCGAACGCGTCCGGCACGCGGACGACGCGATTGGCGCCCGCGCTGCCGGAGTCGGTGTTGACGACCGCGTGGTATCGCGGGATGACCGCGGCGGCCAGGTTGGCGTCGGCGAGCACACCCTGCGCTTTGGGCAGTGCGATGCGCAGCGGGCACAGTTCGGCGAGGCTGCCCGGGACGGCGCCGGCGGCCGGGTCGGCCCCGGTGTCGGCGGCCGCGTCCCGGTCGGCTGCGGCGTCCGGGGTCGGGTCCGGGGCGGAGAGAATCAGGTGAATGCCCTGGGCGGGGCCGCGCCGGGCCAGATCGGCGAGCATGGCGCGGGCATCCTCGGCCGCCGGGAGTTCGTCGAGGACCGCAACGACCCGCGGCCAGCGCCCGCCCGGATCCTCTGCGCGCAGTTCGGCGAGGCTTGCCACGCCGAGGCGCTTGCCCGCCTGCGCCCGGTGCCGCAGTTCCTCACCGAGGTGGCGCAGTACGGCCAGGCCGAACTCGGGGTCGCCGGTGAGGTTCACCCCGGCCAGGTGGAGCTGGGGCAGCCAATCCGGCTCCCGCGGGCCGGGCAGGCACTGGGCGAACGAGCCGTGGTCGGTGCCGTCGAGCAGGTAGACGGCCAGTTCGTCGGGGCCGTACCGGGCGGCCAGCGCGCCGAGCCATGCGTGCACCAGGTTGGTCCGGCCGGAACCGGGCGGGCCGCCGATGAGCGCGTGCGGGCGTGCGTCGTCCAGCGGCACGTCGACGAGGGTGCCGTCGGGGCCGGTGCCGATCGGGGCGAGCAGCCCGTACGCGGACGACTCGGTCCACAGCTTCTCCGGCTCCAGGTCGGCCAGGCGGGCGGCCGACGGGGCGGCGCGCAGATGCTCGGCGGTGGCCCGGCAGAACTCCGAGATCCGGTCGTTCGGGGGCGGGGCGTCGAGCTGGATCGCCAGGTCGCCGGTGCTGCTGCTGACGGCCGTACCGTCGCCGACCGTCACTCGTACGACGGTCTGGGCGGCGGGCAGGTCGAGGCCGCGGACGACCAGGTGGACGCCGCATCCGACGCCGGTGCGCACGATCCGGTCGAGCTGGGCGCGTTGGGCGCCGGTCAGTTCGGCGGCGGTCGCCGGGTCGGCGAGCAGGACCACCAGCCGCCACGGCTCCGGGCGCGGGCCCGGGGTGTCGGCGGTCAGTGCGGCCAGGGAGGCGTACTCGCCCGCCAGCACGCCCTCGTTGACCTGGCAGATGTGTTCCACGAGGGCGTCGAGCAGCGCGGTAAGGCCGCCGGGGCTGACCAGGGACAGCAGGCCGGCGCCGGCGAGGGGGCCGAACGCGGCGAGCGTGCCGCCGAGGTGCTCCGGGTCGTACACGGTGAGATGCGCGTCGCCCGGGCGGGTGGTGCCCAGTGCCCGCAGCAGGACGGTCGTGATGACCCCGTCCACCGCGGTCTGGTCGCCGCTGAGCTGCAGGTGCGCGCCGCCGAGCAGGGGCAGCAGGGCGGGCAGCGCGATCCGGGTGCGATCCGTGCCGTCCGGGTCGTACGAGATCGTGCCGATCCGCAGCAGGCCCGGTCCACCGCCGCGGTCCGGGCTGGTCGGGGTCCAGGTGCGCCAGGGCGCGCCGGCGGCGCCCGCGGCGCAGAGCGAGGTGACGGCTTCGACGCTGCCGGCCAGCCGGAGCGCCTCGGCGCGGAACCGGCCGAGGATGTCGCGGCGGGTGGCGTCGCGTGCCTCGGCGAGCTGGTTGAGGCAGGTTGCGTACGCCTCACGGACGAGCTGGCGGCGGCGCTGCGCCTCGCTGCGCGCCGATTCCGCCGCGGCCAGTACGGCCCGGGCGGTGCCGCGCGCCTCGGCCAGCTCCTGCCGGACCGCCGCGACCAGCGCGTTGCGGTGGTTACCCACAGAACCCCCCGGGATCCACGTTGGGGGATTTTAACCGTTTAGTCCGGTATCACGCTGTTATGTGCTGCGTGTCGCGTTCGCTGTTGCCCGGGTCAGCCACCTCGGATCGGTGCCCACCAGGTCCTTCCACAGCTGCTCGGCCACGAGCTGCGCGCCCTCGGACTGCCACTCCCGCAGCGTGCGCCGTGGCACGTAGCGGCGGATCCACTCCAGCACCTGCCGCGCGTCCCGATCGAGCCCCTCGGTCCGCAGCCGCCGCTCGTACGGCCGCAGCCCCTGCACGCAGCAGTAGTGCAGCGCGTTGTAGTGCCGCCACCGCTCGCCGGTGCCCGGCAGTCCGGTGGGCTTGAGCCGGGCCACCCCGTCCTGCAGCACCGCGCGCAGCTCGACCGCTCGGGCCAGCGGCTGGTCGCTCGCCCGGCCGGTCAGGCGGCGGTCCACCGTGGGCAGATCGATCAGCGGGCTGCGCAGCAACCGGGCCAGGTCGCCGTAGTCGTCCAGGGCGCGCCGGGTGAGCCGGACGAACTCCGCCTCGCTCAGCGCGATCAGGGCGTGCCGTTCCCGCCGGCGCGGCAGCGCGTCCGCCAGCATGAGCAGCGCGGCCCGGTCCAGCCGCAGCCGCTCGTCGTGCAGGAACGCGACCCGGTCCAGCCCGCGGCGCACCGGCCCGCTCAGCGCGAACGCGCTCATCACGACCGCCAGCAGCACGAACTGCAGGACCGCCACGACCGGCCGGTCCGGCACGGCCAGGATGGTGAGCGCGGACGGGCCGGCCACCACCAGGGTGGCGGCGAGGGCGCCCACGACCGACCGGCGCAGATCCGGGAACAGCCGTTCCCCGGTGTCCACCGCATCCGCCACGGCGGCCAGGAAGCCGAGCAGCATCAGGTCCAGACCCACGGCCGCCAGGACCAGCTCGTGCGAGCCCAGGTCGATCGGGAGCAGCAGGGCCAGCAGGCCCAGCCCGTACAGCGCGGCGGCAGCGGCGACCGCGGCCGGCAGGGCGCGCGGGCGGACGTCGTCGCGGGAGCGCCACACCAGCACCAGCCCACCGGCCAGGGGCGCGAGCGCCACCAGCCGGCCCGCCCCGGGCAGCGCGACGATCATCGCGAGGAACACCACGGAGAGCAGCAGCCAGCCGCGATCGACCTGGCGCCGTTCCGGCCGGTCGTCCGGGAGCAGGCCGAGCGCCGCGCCGGCCCACGCCAGCGCCGGCACGCACAGCAGGACGGTCGCCGCGGCCCCCTCCGGCGTCACGGTCCAAGCCGCCACGGCCAGCGCGTACGCCATCAGCGCCGCGGCGGAGCGCCACAGCACCGGCCGGGACGGATCACGCCCCAGCAGATAGCACGCCAGCCACCACGTCAGTGCGAATGCGGGTACGGCGACGGCGGGCACGGGAGCAGTCAACCAAACAAGCGCACCGTCTCGACACCCTCTGCGGCCTGCCTTTGCCGGCGGCGTCGGCGGCGGCGCCGTACGACCCACACCCCGGTGCCCACGAACGCCACGATCGCGGCCAGTACCAGGATCGGCACGAGGATTGCGAGCACCGACAGTACGGCGCTGCCGATGTCCTCGATCGTGCTCACCACAGGCGCGCCGAATCCGGCCGTGGTGGCGTTCACCACGGGCCGCGACGCGGCCTTCACCCCGTGTACGCACAGGGCGATGAGGACGCCCGCGACGATCGCGGTCCACTGGTGCGTACTCAGAGCGCCCGGATCCGGCACGGTCGCGGTCTGCGCCGCGGAGCCCGCGCCGAACGCGAGGCCGCCCGCGGCCGGGCGTACCACGGTCTGCACCACATCGTTGACGTGGTCCACCACGGGCACCTTGTCCGCCACGACCTCGACCGCCAGCAGCACCGTCAGGACGGCCAGCGCCCAGCCGCCGGACAGCCACTGCCACCCGGCGGGCAGCTCCACGAGATCGGTGAACCGGGCCAGCAGGCCCATGATGAGCAGGGGGATGTAGGCATTCAGCCCGGCGGAGGTGGCCAGGCCCGTGCCGGTCAGTACTTCGAGCACGGCCCCAGGATGACACCACCACGCTCGTGCCTGACTGGGCCGCGTAGCGCGACGGCGCCGACGCGACCGCGAGCGGTGGCGGCTACCCTCGTCGGGTGCGCCTGGTCATCGCGAAATGCTCCGTGGACTACGTTGGACGCTTGTCGGCCCACCTGCCCCCGGCGGTGCGGCTGCTCATGGTCAAGGCGGACGGCTCGGTGTCGATTCACGCCGACGACCGGGCGTACAAGCCGCTGAACTGGATGAGCCCGCCCTGCCGGCTCCAGGAGGCGCCCGGGGTGTGGAAGGTCGTCAACAAAGCGGGCGAGGAGCTGCGGATCACCCTGGAGGAGATCTTCCAGGACACATCGTACGAGCTGGGCGTGGACCCCGGCCTGGTCAAGGACGGTGTGGAGGCTCATCTGCAGGAGTTGCTGGCGGCCAACCCGCAGACGTTCGGCGAGGGCTGGACGCTGGTGCGCCGGGAGTACATGACCGCCATCGGCCCGGTGGATCTGCTGTGCCGTGACGCCGAGGGCGGGGCGGTGGCGGTCGAGATCAAGCGGCGTGGCGAGATCGACGGAGTGGAACAGCTCACCCGCTATCTGGAGCTGATGAACCGGGACCCGCTGCTCGCCCCGGTACAGGGGGTGTTCGCGGCGCAGGAAATCAAGCCGCAGGCCCGGGTGCTGGCCACGGACCGCGGCATCCGGTGTGTCGTGGTCGACTACGACAAGCTGCGCGGCATCGAACGCGACGAGCTCACCCTGTTCTGATCGCCCGTCACGGGACCGTGCCGTTCGTCGTTCGCTGGAACACCCGGTGAGTGCGCGCGACGCCGCCCGCGCAAGCGGGCAGTGTCGCTGGCGTTCCTGGTTCCGGAAAACCTCAGACGATTTCAGGCCAAATCCACAGCCCACCCTTTGGGACGCCGTGGCGTAGGGCTCAACCCGGATTGGCGCGCGGCCGACGGAAGGGCATGACTCACGGCCAGGCCACCGCCCCAGGACGACGCAGTCCGCTTGAGGACCGGTCCATCTCCGGCAAGTTGCTGCCCCGACTCTTCCTGCCGGCCGGTCTGGCCGGACTGATCATCGCGCTGTCCAATGTCGAGGGGCACCGCGGGCTCCTGCTGGTCCGCGCGCTGGCGTCCTGCGCGGTCGCGGCGGCGCTCTGGCGGGTGAACTGGGACCGCGTGCCGCCCCTGGCCCTGCGGGCCGCGGCCTACCTCGGCGTAGTGATGATCGGTATCGGAGCCGTCACCGTTCCCGCCACCTACTACCTGGGCCTGCTGTCCTCGGCCGTCGGCCTGGTCTGGGCCGGATTCGCCCTCGAGCGGCGTGACCTGGTGGCGCTGTCCGCCATCATGGCCGTTCTGACCGTGGCGGCGCAGTGGCAGCTGGCCCCGCCGGTGGTCGCGGTCTGGCGGTCGGTGGCGATCTGGCTGATGCTGACCACGATGTGTATCGCGATGCACTGGCTGCGTGGACTGCTCGACGACAAATCCGCCCAGGTCGCCCGGGCGCAGGCGGAGATCAGCGAGCTGCAGGTGCGTACGCTGACCGAGCAGCAGCAGGCCGAGACGCGCCGGGCCGAGCTGGCCGCCGCGCAGATGGCCGAGCAGGCCCACCTTCAGCAGCAGGTCGCCGAGCAGGCGGCGGTGCTGGCCCAGTCGGCCGACGAGGTCAGCCAGAACACCGCGGTGGCGGCCGCGGCGACCGAGGAGATGTCGTCAGCGCTGCAGGATCTGTCGCGCACCGCGCAGTCCACCGAGGAGGTCACGGTGCGCGTGGTACGGCAGGCCGACGACGCCGCCACGGTGATCAAGGCGTTGGCCGAGTCCAGCGAGCAGATCATGGCCGCCAGCGACATCATTCAGTCCATTGCCGAGCAGACGAACCTGCTGGCGCTCAACGCCACGATCGAGTCGGCCCGTGCCGGTGAGAGCGGCAAGGGATTCGCGGTCGTGGCGAACGAGGTCAAGGAACTGGCCCGGCAGTCCGGGGAGAACGCCGACTCGATCAACCGGGTCTTGACCGAGGTCCGCACCCAGGTCGACGCCGCGGTGACCCAGGTCACGCAGATCGCCGTCAGCATGACCACCCTGTCGGCGCACCACGGCACGCTCGCCGCCGCGATCGAGGAGCAGACCGCCGCGGTCGCGGAGGTGACCCGTACGGTCATCCAGACCGCCGGTGAAACCCGGACGATGGCCACGGGCATCCAGACCCTGGAGCAGATCTCCCGAACCGCCGGGCGGTGACGCCCGGGGTCACCGGCCGGTGAGTTCGACCCGGTCGTGGGCGGTCGTGCCGGACAGGTAGGCGCGGGCCGCGATCGCTCCCACCGCCGCCTGGACCAGCACGGTCGACCAGGTCGGCGGATGCCCCTGCACGATCTGCACGAGCACCGGCAGGCCGAGCAGCAGCGCATCCGGGCCGATCACCGAGTTCACGAGTGGGCCGGGGGAGACCGTACCCATCGGGGTGTCCAGCGGCAGCAGTTCGTTGCGGACCAGGCCCACCCGGGCGCGGCGTACCGCGGCCACGGCCCCCACCGGCGCGAGCGTGAGGCCGAGCGCCCACCACGGCCCGGACGGCAGGTCGCCCAGGCCGTCGAGCAGCGCGAGCGATGCCGTGCACCACGCCCCGGCGAGCACGCCGGGCACGACCATCCGCTGGCCGACGGCCTGCCGCGAGTCCAGTCCGAGCATCCGCAGCAGCGTCGGGTTGGCCGAGTCCGTGCGCACCGTGGCGGTGCTGACGCTGCCCGCCGCCATGCCGCCAGCCAGGACGGCGGCGGCCAGCAGCCAGCGCGGCCCGGCCGCCAGCAGGGCCGGCAGCGCGACCGCGCCGGCGAGCCAGGCCAGGCGGGCGGGCCGGCGCCGGGCCAGCAGCAGGTCCTGAGCCACAAGTACGGGCACCCGCGCCCACAACCGCATTGACCGCAGCCGCTGCCGCGCCCAGTACCGTCGTTCCACCATGTCGGCCACGAACGACGGCTCCACCCCGAACGCCGAGTCCAGCAGCGTGCCGGCGGTCTTGGCGGCGGTGAGGATCCGCTCGTTCGGGGTGCCCGCCAGCCGCCCGACCGCGACCGCCAGCAGCACGGCGTCGAGTACGGCCAGACCGGCCACGACCGCCACGACCGGTGCCATGGGCAGCACCGCGGTGGCCTGTGGTGCGTCGACCACGGAGTCGACCACGAGCCCGGCCAGCCCGGCGGCCAGCAGCAGCCCGGCGGCGGTGTCCGCGTACCCGCCCCAGTCGCCGCCCTGCGCGGCCAGCGCGGCCAGCAGCAACAGCACGCCGGCCAGGGCGCCCACGGCCGCCAGCAGGCCACCCACCGCGCCGGGCATCGGCCGCGCCCCCACGTGCCCGAGGACCGCGACGGCGTACAGGCCGCCGGCGACGGCGGCCAGGCCGACCGCCAGCCGCAGGCTGGGCGCGAGCAGCCGGCGGCGGCTGACCGGCGCGGGCAGCAGCCACGACGCGGCGGGGCGGGTCAGGCCGAGCGGGCCGAGCCGGCGCATCGCCAGGAACAGCGCGGCCACCCCGGCGGCGGCCAGGGCGGCGCCCGCGAGCAGGGAAAGATTCGGCCGCTGCGGCCAGAACACGACCGCCAGCTGGCGGTGCAGCATCCCGCCGACCACCGCGACGAACAGCACCGCGAAGTAGATGTTGCCCGCGGTGGCGCCGCGCCCGCGGTGCGCGGACTGGTGCCGGCGCACCCAGCGGCGCAGCGCGGCGACGTCGGTGACCTGGACGTCCGGGGCGGAGAGCGTCACGGCGTGGAGGCCCCGAGCGCGGCCATCGTGGTCGGCTGTGCGCCCGCCGCCGCGGCGAACGCCTCATCGTGGCTGGCCATCAGCAGGGTGCCGCCGTCCGCGAGGTAGTCGGCCAGCAGCCCGGCCACCATCAGGCGGGCGTCCGGGTCGAGCCGTTGCTCGGGCTCGTCCAGGATCATCAGCGTGCTGGGCCGCAGCAGGGCCAGGGCCAGCGTCAGCCGCTGTTGCTGGCCGGACGACATGGACGGCGGGATCGCGTCGGCGTGCCCGGCCAGCCCGAAGCGCTCCAGCGCCTCGGCCGCACCGGCGTCCTCCGGATCCCGGCCGTGGGCGCGGCAGACCAGCTCGGCGTGCTCGTGGACCGTGAGCCCCGGATACCAGGTCGGCGGCTCCACGGTGGTCACCACGGCCCGCCAGAACTCCGGTGTGGACCCGGGCGCCGAGCCCAGCACCCGGATCGTGCCCGCGTCGGGGCGCTGCAGGCTGGACACGCAGCGCAGCAGCGTCGACTTGCCCACGCCGTTCTCGCCGGTGACACAGACTGCGCCGCCGATCGGCAGGGTCAGCGCCACGTCGACGAGGACGGGGGTGGAGCCGTAGCTCACGTGCAGGCCGGTGACCTCCACCGCGGGATGATCCACCCCGCGACGGTAGCAGCCGGGCTCAGTTGCCGCGGCCGTAGAGCAGCCGCAGCACCTTGACCAGCCGGGAGATCTGCGCGGGCGTGCGCTCGAACGTCATCACCGGCACCGGCGACGGGCCCCGCCGTACGCTGATCGCCTTGGCCCGGGCGAACTCGCGCAGCCCGTCGTCGCCGTGGATACGGCCGAACCCGGAGTCGCCGACCCCGCCGAACGGCAGGCTGCCCATCCCGACGAACGACAGTGTCGAGTTGACCGCGACCATGCCGGCGTGCAGCCGCCGGGCGATCCGCAGCGCGTTGGCCTTGCCGAAGACCGCCCCGCCCAGCCCGTACGGGACCGCGTTGGCCTTGGCCACGGCCTCGTCCGCGTCGGCGACCTTGGTGATGGTCAGCGTGGGGCCGAACGTCTCCTCGCGCACCGCCGCGGAGTCCTCCGGTACGTCGACCAGCACGGTCGGGGCGACCCCGGGCGGCTGGACCGCGTCCGCGCCGCCGACCAGCGCCTTGCCGCCGTGGGCCAGCGCGTCGTCGATGTGCCGCCGGATGATGTCGAGCTGCCCGGGCATGGTGATCGGGCCGAGGTCCTCGCCGAGCTTGAGCTTGCTCGCCTTCTCCACCACGGCCGCGACGAACCGGTCGTAGACCGGCTCCACCGCGTACACCCGCTCGATGCCGATGCAGGTCTGGCCGGAGTTCGTCATGGAACCCCACACGGCCGCCTCGGCCGCCGCGTCCACGTCGGCGTCCGCGTCCACGATCAGCGCGTCTTTGCCGCCGGCCTCCAGCACCACCGGGGTCAGCGACTCGGCGCAGGCACCCATGACCTTCTTCGCGGTGGCGGTCGAGCCGGTGAACGCCACCTTGTCCACACCGGAGCGGCACAGCGCCGCGCCGACGTCGCCGAGACCGTGCACCGCCTGCAGCACCGGATGCTCCGGCACGACCTCGGCGAACGTGTCGACCAGCCACTGGCCCACCGCGGGCGTGTACTCGCTGGGCTTGAACACCACCGTGTTGCCCGCCATGAGCGCCCCCGAGGTGGGGCCGAGCGGGGTGAGGATCGGATAGTTCCACGGGCCGATCACCCCGACCACCCCGTACGGCAGGTACTCCACGTGGCCCGCATGCTCGGCGAGCAGCAGCCGCGTGCGGGTACGGCGGTGCCCGAGCACCCGCTTCGCGTTGCGGGCGGCCCAGTCGGTGTGCTCGATCGCGGCGCTGGCCTCCACGATCGCGTCCGCGACCGGCTTGCCGGTCTCCAGGTGGGTGAGTTCGGCCAGCTCCTCGATGCGCTGCACGAGAAGGGCGCGCCAGCGCAGCAGCCGGGCCTTGCGGCCGTCGAAGCCGAGGGACTGCCACCAGGCGGCGGCGTCACGGGCGCGCCGCACCGCGGCGGCCACCGCGGCGGCGTCGGCCACGGGCAGGCGCCCGGCCTCGGCGCCGGTGGCGGGGCTGGTCGACACGAGGACGCCGTCCTCGACGAAGGGCATTCCGGGGGTACGGGTCGCCGTCATGAACGCGAGTTTAGGTCGCGTTCACCCGGCCGCGCCTCCGCCTGCCGGTGGAGTCCACTCCATGGATTCCACTCGATGGGCCTCGCCCCGGCGGGGACCACCCCGGCGGATCTTCTCCGCAGCCGCCGTACGCTGGACTGTCGTGAGCCCCCGTCGCAACCGCCCGCGCCGCCCGGCGGCCGACCAGCCCGGTGAGCTGCCCGACGAGCGGGTCCGGCGCGGGGTCGAGGGCGTGCAGCAATGGCAGGACGGCGAGTGGGTGGTGCGGTCGGTCTTCGGGGGCGCGGCCGTCAAGACGTACCGTTGCCCGGGCTGCGTGCAGGAGATCCGGCCGGGCGTGGCGCACGTGGTGGCGTGGCCGTCCGACGGCCGCGGCGACGAGACCGACCGGCGGCACTGGCACACCGGCTGCTGGCGGGCCCGCGACCGGCGCGGGCCGGGAGTGGAACGCTCCCGCAACGCGCCCCGATACGGCTGAACAGGTAAGGAAGAACCCGTGAGCAACCAGATCCGCGCGAATTCCGTGCTGCCCGCCCGGCGTACGGACATCGAGCTGCACACCGCCGACGGCCTGACGCTGGTCGGCGAGCTGGCGCTGCCGCCGCAGGGCGATCCGGTGGCGACGCTGGTCTGCCTGCACCCGCTGCCCACGCACGGCGGGATGATGGACAGCCACGTCTTCCGCAAGGCGGCGTGGCGGCTGCCCGCGCTGGCCGGTCTCGCGGTGTTGCGCTACAACAGCCGCGGCACGAGCAGCGTGCGCGGCACCAGCGAGGGCGAGTTCTCCGCGGGCGAGGGCGAGCGTTTCGACGTGGCCGCCGCGATCGAGTACGCCGAGTTCGCCGACCTGCCGAACATCTGGCTGCTGGGCTGGTCGTTCGGCACCGACCTGACGCTGATGCACGGGCTGGACCCGGCGGTCGTGGGGGCGATCCTGCTCTCGCCGCCGCTGCGGTTCGCCGGTCCCGAGCATCTCGCCGCCTGGGCGGAGTCCGGCAAGCCGCTGACCGCGCTGATCCCCGAGTTCGACGACTACCTGCGCCCCGACGAGGCGGCGGAACGCTTCGCTGCCGTACCGCAGGCCGACGTGGTGCCGGTGGCCGGCGCCAAGCACCTGTGGGTCGGCGACGCCGAGACTGTGCTCGACGAGATCGTGCGCCGGGTGGCGCCGGCGGTGCCCGTGCCGCTGCCGCGGACCTGGGACGGCCCGATGACCGACGGCGACATGAGCGCGTACGCGGATCGCACCGTGGCCGCGTTCGCGGACGTGCCGGTCGCGGGCCCGGAGCAGCGCCGGGCGGACTGACTCAGCGCCGCTGGAGATTCAGCGCTGCTCCATGCTGGGGTTCACGACCTCCCGGACGATCAGCTGGACTGCCGCGACCAGCGGGATCGCGATGAGCGCCCCGATGACCCCGAACAGCGCCACCCCGAGCAGGGCCGCGGTGACCGCGGCGACGTCGCTGACCTCCACGGAGCGCCGCATCACGTTCGGGTAGATCAGGTAGTTCTCCACCTGCTGGTAGACGATGAAGAACACGATGCAGACGATCCCGCTGGTCAGCGAGTCGGCCAGGCCGACAAGGCTGACGATGACGGCGCCCAGGGTCGCCCCGATCTGCGGGATCAGGTCGAGGACCGCGACCGCCACGGCCAGCGCGAACGGGTACCTGAGATCGATCGTGATGGCGAGCGCGAACGTGCTCAGCCCGGCGAGCACCGCGATGGCCAGCGCGCCGACCATGTACGCACCCACCTTGGTGAGGATCTCGTCGGTGAGCAGCCGGACCCGGTCCCGGCGCGACGCGGGGACCAGCGCGTACCCGGCATCCTTGATCCGGTCGAACGCCGCCATGAAGTAGATCGTCAGGACGAGTACGGTCAGCCCGCTGAAGATCGTGCCGAACAGCAGCTTGGCGCCCCCGACCACACCGCCGACCGCGTTGCCCACCGTGCCCGCGTCCAGGGAGTTGCGCAGCTTGTCCACGAGGTCGTACCGCTCGACCAGGTCGTTGATGGTCCGGTTGCGTTGCAGGCTCTCGATGTAGTCGGGCAGGTTGTGGATGAGCGCGCCGGTCTGGGTCACCAGCGGCGGGATCAGCGCCAGCACGCCGCCGCAGAGCAGCAGCACCACAGTGAGCGCCACGACCGCCACGGCGAGCCCCCGGGGCAGCCCGAAACTGCGCAGCCGCATGACGGCGGGGTTGAGGCCGATCGCGAGGAACAGTGCGATGAAGATCAGCACCAGGATCGAGCTGGCGTTGCGCAGGCCCACGAAGCATGCGTACGCGAGAACCAGCCCGAGGCCGCCGAGGAATCCGGTGAGGAACGGATTGCGCCAGTTCAGTGACTTGCCCGGCGCACCGAACCGGGGGGTGCGGGGTGGCGCCTCCACTTCGGCCGCCGGCGCCGTGTCGGGCGGTGGCGGCACCGCGTCGGCGGCGGCCTCCGCGGACGGCAGGGGCTGGGCCGTCTCGGGCTGTTCATCCCCCTGGCTCGGGTGGTCGTCGGCCGTCACCGAAACCTCCACATCGGAGACGGAACGTCCGGGCAGCGGTCGGCGGCCGGTGCGGAAACCGGAGGTCCCGGCGGGGACGTTAGCGGGTACGACCGCGCAAAGGCCACCCGCCGGGCCGAACTCGCGGCCCGGCGGGTGGACGTACGTTCGGTCAGTCCGCGTCGGCGCCGACGCGGCTGGCGGACGGCGGCGGGACGGCCACCTTCGCGGACGCGGTCACCTTGCCGGAACCACCCGCGGACGCGTGCGGGCTCGGCTTGTCGGACGCCCGCTGACCCGTCTGCGCTGCCGACTCGCCGTCGGGTGTGCTGTCGTCGGCCTCGTCGAAGTCGTCGTCGCCCGGGGCGGCCGCGGCCGCGAGCACCGCCGCGGCGGCCAGCTCGGCCACCCGCTTGGCCTCCCGCTGCACCTGGCGCCGGACGTCCGCGGCGTGCCGTTCCGCGGCCTCGCCCGCCTTCTTGGCCTCCGCCACCCGGGTGCGCTCGGTCTCCAGTTCGCGCTGCGTCTCGGTCAGGCGCTTCTGCACCTGCTGGGTTTCCCGCTCGGCCGCCGCCGCCCGCTCGGCCGCCTCGGTGATCCGCTGCTCGGCCGCGGTGACTTCGGCCTGCGCGGTGTCGAGCTGCCCGGCCGCCGCCGCGATCTTCTCCTGCTGCGCCTCGACCTCCTTGCGGGTGGCGGTCGCCTGCTCGTCGGAGCGGCGCAGCACCTCCTCGGCGTACGTGTCGGCCTCGCTGCGCAGGTCCGCGCACTGCTTCTCGACGCTCGTCCGCAGCTGTTCCAGCTCCTGCGTCACGGTCTTGCGGCGCTGCTGCAGCTCCTGCTCGGTGGACGTGGCGAGCTCCTTGCGCTGGCGCTCGGCCTGGGCCCGCTGCTCGGCGATCTCCTGCTTGGCCGCCTCCCGCATGGCCTTGCTCTCGTGCTCCGCCTTGGACCTGGTGGCTTTCGCGTACCCGTCGGCGGCCGTGCGGGCCTGCTGGGCCTCCTTGGTGGACGTCTCGGTGAGCTGCTTCGCCTCGGCCTTGGCCTTGGTGAGTGCGGTGTCGGCCTCGGTGCGCATCTGCTCGGCGGCCTGCCGGATGCTCAGCGCCGCCTGCTCGGCGGCCTCCCGGCGGGCGACGTCGGCCTTCTCCTCGTCGGCGCGCCGGGCGGCGAGCGCGATCTCGAAGTCACGCGTCACGTCGTGGGCGTGGGTCTCGGCCTCCGCGCGAACCCGCTCCGCCTCGGCGAGCCGGCCCGCGATGTCGTCCGTGGCGGACGACTTGATCGCCTCAGCCTGCTCCTCGGCGAGCGCGAGGATCTGTTCCACCCGGGGGCCGAGATGACGGAACGAGACCTCCGCGCCCAGGCCGGGCTGCCGTCGGGCCTGGGTCAGCTCCTGCTGCAGGCGTTCGACCTGCTGGGCCATCGACTGGATCTGGGTGTACGCCTGCTCCCGCTCGGCGGCAAGTGCGGCGATCTCGTTCTCGGCTCGAGCCACATAGCGCTCGACCTGCTTCTTTTCGTAGCCGCGCAGGGCCGTTTCGAAGTTGGGCTCGGCGGCCGCGCCCCCGCCGAGGCCGAAGATTTCCGCGCCGTGCGACATGCTTTCCATCCTCACACACGCCTCGTCCCATCACATGCCGGTACACACCCGTGTGGGGGACTTACGCGTCTGGTAGCAATTTGACTCTGCTTGGGCCGTCGTGCGGCCAGGGTGGCGCCCGAAAATGCACGCGGGCCGCACCGGAGGTCCGGATGCGGCCCGCAACGTCGGCGTGCCGTCCAGTCGAATCAACCGTTGCGGGCCTCGAAGGGCCACGCAACTTCACGACCGGGTGGCGTACGACTCAGGAGTTCGTCTTCGCCGTGGTGACCTTGTCGTCGGCCGGCGGAGTGCCGTTCTCGCCCGTCCGCTGAGCGGGGGTGTCCACCTTGGCGGCCGGTGCCTCGGCGGCCGGGGCGCCGGCGGGCGTGGGCACGAGGCCGGACAGGCCGGACAGCATCTGGCCGAGCTGGCTGGTGACGGCGTTCTTCTGCCGGGTGAGGTCCTCGACCTCGCGCTTGGCGGCCTGGGTGGTCAGCTCCGCCTCGGTACGCGCTTCGCTGAGCAGCCGCTGCGACTCCGCGCGGGCCTCGGTGACGGTCTTCTCCGCGAGGGCGCGGGCCTTCTCGACCGCCTCGACCGCACCGCGCTCGCTCTCGACGCGGCGGCTCTCGGCGCGCTGCTCGATCTCCTTGGCGCGGTCCTCGGCGGCGCGGGCGCGCTCCTCGGCCTCGGCCACCATCTTCTGCGTGGCGCTGACCTGGGCGGCGTGCCGCTCGGCCTCCTCGCGCTCGGACTTCTCCCGCCGCTCGGCGACCTCCAGCGCGAGGGCCTGCAGGTCCTTGTCGCGCTTGTCGCGGGCGTCGGTCAGCATCTTGGTGGCCTCGGCGCGCTTCTCCTCGGCCTCGCGGGCCGCCTTGGCGCGCAGCTGGGTGATCTCCCGCTCGGCGGTGGCGCGCAGCGACGCCACCTCACGCTCCACGGTGGACTTCAGCTCGGCGACCTCGTGCGCGGTGACCGTACGCAATTGCTTGGTCTCGCGGTCCGCGTCGCTGCGCAGCGTGTCGGCTTCCCGGCGGGCCTGCACCCGGGTCTCGGCGGCCTCCCGCTCGGCGTGCGTCCGCAACTGCCCCGACTCGCGCTCGGCGGTCGCCTTCATGGCGGCGGCCTCGGCGCGGGCCTTGTCCGTGATCTCGCGTGCCTCGAGGCGCGCCGCGGAGAGGATGCCCTCGGACTCCCGCTTCGCCTCGTTGCGGTGGTCGTTCGCCTGCTCCTCGGCCAACCGCAGGATCTGCTCGACCCGGGTGCCCAGCCCGGAGAGCGTCGGCCGATTGTTCTCTTCAAGCAGCTTGTTGCTGTCGGCGAGCTTCTGCTCGACCGTGTTCAGGCGTTGTTCCGCCTGGCGCAGCCGGCGTTGCGCATCGTTCATGCGCTGCTCGGCCTCGCCGCGCGCCTGCTCCGACTGGTTCAGGGCGGCGACGAGCCGGCCGAGGTGGGCGTCCACCTGTCCGCGGTCGTATCCGCGCAGGACCACGGTGAAGTCCTGGGAGTTTGCGCTCTCGAAGAACGCGAGATTGGCATCCTGCTGCTGGGGCATTGGGACATACTGGCAGACCCCCCAGGGGGCCACGCAAGACCGTACGGCCTGGGTTCTGCGGCTGGAGATCACCGGTTCGCGGCTCGTCGGAGGGCTGGTCGAGCCGTTCGGAGGGGGTCGTCCGAGGGGTGTCTCCGACCCGTGCCGACGTCGCTACCTGCTGTCCTGCGGTCGCGCGAGTGATCGTCGCAGATGGGTACACGTCGGCGCTCGACGATGCCCACCATCCTGCCAGGCGGGACTGGCGGTTGCCAGGATCTTTCACTCGCAAGGCGTACGAATCAGACGCCTTCGGCGGGTGGTTCCACAAGCTCCACAAGCACCCCGCCGGCGTCCTTGGGGTGGACGAAGTTGATCCGCGACCCGCCCGTGCCCCGGCGCGGGGTGTCGTACAGCAGCCGCAGGCCGCGGGCCCGCAACGCGTCGCTGGTCGCCTCGACATCGGCCACGGTGTATGCGAGTTGCTGCAGCCCGGGGCCGCTGCGATCGAGGAACTTCGCGATCGTCGACTGCGGTCCGGCCGGGGCCAGCAACTGCAGCCGCGGCCCGGTGCCGTCGGGCCCGACCGCGAGCATCGCCTCCCGGACCCCCTGTTCCTCGTTGGTCTCCTCGTGCACGCAGTGCATGCCGAAGTTCTCGGCGTAGAAGGCGAGGGCGGCGTCCAGGTCGGGAACGGCGATCCCGACATGATCGATCCGGAGCAGTCCGACGGCGGGCAGAGTGGGCATGAACGGAAGTGTGACATCTTCGCGGTGCGAAGGGTCTGGGTGTCCCCTCGGGCGTCCGGCTAGGCTGACCCTAACCATCGTTCAGTTGGCGAGGCGGGTGCCCCACACCGACCGCTTTGCCGGCGACCACTCGGAAAGCGAAGACCCGTGACCAGCTCGGTGATCGTCAGCGGCGCCCGGACCCCGATGGGGCGGCTGCTCGGCAACCTCAAGGACCTTCCGGCCACCGCGCTGGGTGGCCACGCCATCGCCGCTGCGCTGGAGCGCGGCGGCGTGCGCCCCGACCAGGTCGAGTACGTGATCATGGGCCAGGTGCTGCAGGCCGGCGCCGGCCAGATCCCCGCCCGGCAGGCCGCGGTCGCCGCCGGCATCCCGATGAACGTGCCCGCGGTGACCATCAACAAGGTCTGCCTCTCCGGGCTGGACGCGATCGCCCTGGCCGACCAGCTCATTCGCGCGGGCGAGTTCGACATCGTGGTCGCGGGCGGCATGGAGTCGATGACCAACGCCCCGCACCTGCTCATGGGCCAGCGCCAGGGTAAGAAGTACGGCGACATCGTGGTCCGCGACCACACCGCGTACGACGGGCTGACCGATCCGTGGGACGGCATCCCCATGGGTGAGTCGACCGAGCGCAGCGGCGCCGACCTCGGGATCACCCGCGCCGAGCAGGACGCGTTCAGCGCGCTCAGCCACCAGCGCGCCGCCGCCGCCCAGACCGCGGGCCGCTTCGCGGAGGAGATCGTGCCGATCCGCGGCGGCCTGCGCGACGCGGACCGGATGATCGACACGGACGAAGGTGTGCGCCCGGAGTCCACCACCGAGACGCTGGGCCGGCTGCGGCCGGCGTTCGCGCCCGACGGCACGATCACCGCGGGCAGCTCGTCGCCGATCTCCGACGGCGCCGCCGCGGTCGTGGTGATGAGCAAGGCGAAGGCCGAGGAGCTGGGGCTGACCTGGCTGGCCGAGATCGTCGCGCACGGCAACGTGGCAGGCCCGGACAACTCGCTGCAGGTTCAGCCCGCCAACGCGATCAAGCACGCGCTCGGCAAGGCCGGCCTCACGGTGGACGACCTCGACCTGATCGAGATGAACGAGGCGTTCGCCCAGGTCGTCATCCACTCGATGCGCGAGCTGAAGGTCAACGAGGACATCGTCAACGTCAACGGCGGCGCGATCGCGCTGGGCCACCCGATCGGCATGTCCGGCGCCCGCCTGGTGCTGACGCTCGCTCTGGAGCTGCGCCGCCGCGGCGGCGGCACCGGCGCGGCCGGCCTGTGCGGTGGCGGCGGGCAAGGCGACGCGTTGGTCATCCGCGTCCCCGCTGCCTGAGCCGGGGCTGGGCGCGATGGTGCAGGATGCACGCGTGACCTTCACCCCGCGCCGCTCCCGAGATGTCCCCGAGCTGGTCGCCCGCGCCCGCGCGGGCGACCCCCGCGCGGTGGCACGCCTGATCAGCCTGGTCGAGAACGCCGATCCGGCGTTGCCCGCCGTGGCCGCCGCCCTCGCGCCGTACGCGGGACACGCGCAGATCATCGGGCTGACCGGCTCGCCCGGTGTGGGCAAGTCGACCACGACGAACGAGCTGGTCCGGGCGCTGCGCCGGGACGGGCGGCGGGTCGGGGTGCTCGCGGTGGACCCGTCCAGCCCGTTCACCGGTGGCGCCATCCTCGGCGACCGGGTGCGGATGCAGGAGCACAGCACCGACCCGGGCGTCTACATCCGGTCCATGTCGAGCCGCGGGCATCTGGGCGGCCTGGCCGCCACGACCCCGCAGGCGGTGCGGGTGCTGGAGGGCGCGGGCTGCGACGTGGTGCTCGTCGAGACGGTCGGGGTCGGGCAGGCCGAGGTGGAGATCGCGTCGCTGGCGGACACCACGCTGGTGCTGCTCGCGCCCGGTATGGGCGACGCGATCCAGGCAGTCAAGGCCGGGATCCTGGAGATCGCGGACATCTTCGTGGTGAACAAGGCGGACCGGCCCGGCGCAGACGCTACGTACCGTGACATTCAGGGCATGCTCGCGCTCGGCGAGCGGGCCCCGGGGGAGTGGCGGCCGCAGGTCGTCCGGGCCACCGCGGTGCGCGGCGAGGGCGTCGACGACGTGCTGGCCGCGATCGGTAAGCACCGGGACTGGCTGGCCGACACAGGCGAGCTCGGCCGCCGCCGTCAGGAGCGGGCCGCTGCCGAGGTCGAGGCGATCGCGCTGGCCACGCTGCGTGCCCGGCTTGGCTCCCTGCGGGAGGGTACGGCGCTGGGCGCGCTGGCCGGTCGCGTCGCGGACGGTGAACTCGACCCGTACGCGGCCGCGGACGAACTACTCAAAGGTCTCTGATTTCCCGACCCGAACGGCCGGAATCCGGTGATGCCGACAGGGTGCCCGATCGGGCAGATTCGACGATCTACGTCACAAGCGGAGCGAATCCGGGCGTCCGTCGACCGGAAATGAGAACTCCTCGTGATCATGGCATTCCGCTCCGTGACGAAGCGTTCCGGGATGCCTGTGGAAGGTGAAAGGTCGTACGGATCCCGGGCTTTACCTGTGCTCCAGCGCTGGTAGCCTTTGCCGCCTCTGGCCGGGAGGAACGCGGGATGCGTAGGAAGATGTTCGCTTTTGCCATGGTCGGCCTGATGGCCATGGCGGGCGTGACGGGCTGCGACGACAACAGCGGCAACAACGCCGCAGGCGGCGGCGACGCCGGTGGCGGGCCCAAAATCTATGGGAACGGCAAGGGCAAGATCGGTGTAATCCTGCCCGACACCGCCAGCTCGCAGCGCTGGGGTACGGACGACCCCAAGTTCCTCAAGGAGGCGTTCGAGGCGGCCGGGGTGACCGCGATCATCCAGAACGCGCAGGGCGACAAGGCGAAGTTCGCCTCGATCGCGGACAGCATGATCGCCGGTGGCGTCACGGTCCTCATGATCGTCAACCTGGACTCGGGCAGCGGCAAGACCGTGCTGGACAAGGCCAAGAAGGCCGGCATCGCGACGATCGACTACGACCGCCTCACGCTCAACGGCGGCGCGGACTACTACGTCAGCTTCAACAACAACACGGTCGGCCAGATGCAGGGCCAGGGCCTGGTCAAGTGCCTCAAGGACAAGGGAGCCAAGTCCCCGCTGGTCGTCGACCTCAACGGCTCGCCGACGGACAACAACGCCACCCAGTTCAAGCAGGGCTACGACGCGGTGCTTCAGCCCATGTTCGACTCGGGGGCCTACATCAAGGGCCCCGACCAGTCCGTGCCGGAGTGGAGCAACGACGAGGCCGTGGCCATCTTCGACCAGATGTGGACCCAGACCAAGGGTCAGATCCGCGGGGTGGCGGCGGCCAACGACGGCCTGGCGAACGCGGCCATCACGGTGCTGAAGAAGAACAAACTGAACGGCCAGGTCCCGGTCACCGGCCAGGACGCCACCGTGCAGGGCCTGCAGAACATCCTCGCCGGCGACCAGTGCATGACGGTGTACAAGCCGATCAAGCAGGAGGCCGAGGCTGCGGCCAGCCTCGCCGTCGACCTGTTCAAGGGCAACAAGATCGCTGTTCAGCTCGGCCGGACGAAGGACCTCGAGTCCGGCGCCTACGTACCGTCGTACCTGCTGAGGCCGCAGCTCATCTTCACGGAGAACGTCAAGGACGTGGTGAAGGACGGCTTCGTCGAGCGCAAGGAAGTCTGCAAGGACGCGTTCGAGAAGCTCTGCACCCAGAACGGCATCAACTGATCCGCTGCGTACGCGAACGGCCCCCGGTGATCCGGGGGCCATTCCGCGTTTCACGCCTCGATCTGCTCCGGTGCCCGGCGGCGGCGCAGCGCCACGGGCGCCCGGTCGATCACCACGAACAGCAGGGCCAGCAGGTAGAAGGTGGTCGCGAAGAAGACCGCGCTCTTGGCCACCCCGCCGTATCCCAGGTCGTTGACGTCCAGGAACGGGTACGGGTACTTGTGCACGATCAGCCCGCGGACCAGCGCGAACGCCAGATAGAACAGCGGGAACGCGAGCCAGTACGCCGCGTACCGCCACTTGAAGCGGCCGCGGTCGTCGAAGATCAGCCAGTCCAGCACTGCCAGCAGCGGGACGACCGTGTGCAGGAGCTGGTTGGCGACGGCCTCCAGCGGGGTGCGGTGCACGCCGAGCTGGGCGAACCCGCTCGCCGGGTTGTCCAGCACGAGGTGGAACACCAGGCCGGTGATCGTCACGTACAGGGTGACCGCGCCCTTGAGCGGTGCCGGGGTGCTCAGGTCACCGCGCCACGACCGGCTCGCCGCCCAGGCCGCGAACACGCCGTAGGCGATGCTGCTCTGGATGGTGAAGTACGGCAGCAGCGACGGCACGGTCGAGTGGCCGGAGGCATCAAGGATCACGCCGACGAGCACGGCGGTGGCCGTGATCAGGCGAACGGCGGTGACGAGCCGGGGGTCGCGCAGGTTCATGCCGCGAGACGGTAGCCGCACCGGTGCCCGCGCCGCACCCCCCGGAACGGGGCTGACACGGGATTGATGGCGGACGTCACCTTAGCCATCGTTCAGTCGAGTCGCATACCATGTGCCGCATGGACGCAGCCGACATCGCCGCCGGACGTGAGCGCTGGCAGCAGCGCTACGACTCCTCCCGCACCCGGGACGCCGACTTCACGACTCTCTCCGGGCTGGAGGTGGCGCCGGTCTACGGGCCGCCGGGCGACACCGCGTACCCCGGCTTCGAGCGGATCGGGTGGCCGGGCGAGTACCCGTACACCCGTGGCCTCTACCCGACCGGGTACCGCGGCCGGACGTGGACGATCCGGCAGTTCGCCGGCTTCGGCAACGCCCGGCAGACCAACGAGCGGTACAAGATGATCCTGGGTGCCGGGGGCGGCGGCCTGTCCGTGGCGTTCGACATGCCGACCCTGATGGGCCGCGACTCCGACGACCCGCAGTCGCTCGGCGAGGTGGGGCACTGCGGCGTCGCGATCGACACGGCCGCCGACATGGACGTGCTGTTCGACGGCATCAAGCTGCAGGACGTCACGACCAGCATGACCATCTCCGGCCCGGCCGTGCCGGTCTTCTGCATGTACCTGGTCGCCGCGGAGCGCCAGGGCGCCGACCTCGGCAAGCTCGACGGCACGCTGCAGACCGACATCTTCAAGGAGTACATCGCGCAGAAGGAGTGGCTGTTCGCCCCCGAGCCACATCTGCGCCTCATCGGCGACCTGATGGCGTACTGCCACGCCGAGATCCCGAAGTACAAGCCGCTGTCGGTCTCCGGTTACCACATCCGCGAGGCGGGCTCGACGGCCGCGCAGGAGCTGGCGTACACGCTTGCGGACGGCTTCGCGTACGTGGAGCTCGGCCTCTCCCGCGGCCTGGACGTCAACACGTTCGCGCCGGGCCTGAGCTTCTTCTTCGACGCGCACATCGACTTCTTCGAGGAGATCGCCAAGTTCCGGGCGGCCCGCCGGATCTGGGCCCGCCGCCTGCGCGAGGTGTACGGCGCCACCAGCGAGAAGGCCCTGTGGCTGAAGTTCCACACGCAGACCGCCGGCGTGTCGCTGACCGCCCAGCAGCCGGTCAACAACGTCGTGCGTACGGCGGTGGAGGCACTGGCCGCGGTGCTCGGCGGGACGAACTCGCTGCACACCAACGCGCTCGACGAGACGCTCGCACTGCCCACGGACGAGTCCGCCGAGATCGCGCTGCGTACGCAGCAGGTGCTCATGGAGGAAACCGGGGTCACCAACGTCGCCGACCCGCTCGGCGGCTCGTGGTACCTGGAGGCGCTCACCGACCGGATCGAGGCCGAGGCCGAGGAGATCTTCGACCGGATCCTCGCGCTGGCCCCGGAGGACCACCCGATCGGCCCGATGACCGCGGGCATCCTGCGCGGCATCGAGGACGGCTGGTTCACCGCGAACATCGCCGAGGCGGCGTTCGTCTACCAGCAGGCCCTGGAGAAGGGCGACAAGAAGATCGTCGGCGTCAACTGCCACACCGGAACGGTCGCCAAGGACCTGGAGATCCTGCGGGTCTCGCACGAGGTCGAGGCCGCGCAGAAGCGCGACCTGGCCGCCCGCCGCGACGAGCGGGACGGCGTACGGGTCAAGGAGGCCCTGGCCCGGATGGTCGCGGTGGCCCGGACCGACGAGAACATGATCCCGGCGATGCTCGACGCGGTCCGCGCGGAGGCCTCGCTCGGCGAGATCTGCGACGCGCTGCGCGCCGAGTGGGGCGGCTACCAGGAGCCGGCCCGCTTCTAGAAGCCCGTGACCGCCCGTCCGGGCGGGGAGCGACGCGGTCGCGACCCGTCCGGCACGGGCGTGCCCGTCGGCCAGGCGACCGAGTCGGGGCACGGCCACCGCAGCCCGCAGGTGCATCGCGGCGGAACGAACGGGAGGAGCCGGCGGCGGCGCGTATGCGACATCACGTGGCCTTCCATGGGCAGGTGAGCGCAAGATTTGCACGCGCGAATTGCATATGCAATGTGCGTCACCGGTTCGAGTGTCCGGATTCCGCCCTGGAGGCGTAAACGGGAGACTGTCGCCTATGTCGACCCAGGTGAGCCCGACCGTCCGGCGCCGCCGACTCGGACTGGAACTCAAGCGCCTCCGCGAGGAGCGGCGGCTCAGCCGCGAGGAGGTGGCCGGCCACCTCGAGGTGTCCGTCTCGACCGTCAGCCGGATCGAGACCGGCCGCGGCGGCCTGCGGCCCAAGGATCTCCGTCAGCTCCTCGACCTGTACGGCGTGGCCGAGGAGGCGACCCGCACCGACCTGGAGGCGCTGGCCCGCGCCGGAAAGGTGCAGGGCTGGTGGACCCGGCACGCTGCCGACCTGCGCTCGGCGTACTCCACGTTCATCGGGCTGGAGTCCGAGGCGACGTGGCTGCTCGACTTCGAGGCCATCACCGTGCCCGGCCTGCTGCAGACCGAAAGCTACGCGCGGGCGCTGCTCGCCTCCGCGCTGCCCGCGATGACCGACGACGCGATCGAAGCCCGGGTCCGGGTCCGGATGCAGCGGCAGCGGGCACGGCTCGACGGACCCACCCCCGTCGACCTGTGGGCCATCATCGACGAATCGGTGATCCGGCGGCGGGTCGGCGGCCCCCTCGTCATGCGCGAGCAACTCAAGCATCTGGTCGAGATCGCCGGCCGGCCCAACGTCACCATCCAGGTCCTGCCGTACGCGGCCGGGGCGCATCCCGGGGTCATCGGGTCCTTCGTGGTGCTGCGCTTCGCGCAGGACCCGGACGTCGCGTACATCGAGGGCGTGGCCGGGGACGTATATGCCGAAGGTGCCGATGTGCAACGGTTTACGCTTGCGTTCGACGGGCTACGTGCGGCGGCGGCCTCACCCGGCGCCTCTCGGGACATGCTCGAAGCGGCGCTGGACGACCTCCGTTGACCCGAGGGAAAGGAAGGGTGGCCATGCGGCGCCTTGACCAGAACTGGCGGACCTCGACCCGCAGCGGGACCGAGGGCAACTGTGTGGAGGTACGCCTCGACGGCGACGCCATCGTCGTACGCGATTCCAAGGACCGGGGCGGGCCACTGCTCCGCTTCACCGACGCCGAATGGCGCGCCTTTCTCGCGGGCGCCAAGGACGGAGAATTCGATCTCCCGGGCTGATGCCCGCAACCGGACTCGACAGGGCCCTCGGCGCATCCGGCCGGGGGCCCTGATCCGTTCCCGGAAGGGATCGACGGACTTGGCTCGACGTCCGATATCGCCCGCCTGGCGGCACGGTCAGGCCGCTGGGCAGCGTGCGAGACTAGGTAACCATGAGCGACCCACGCACCACCCCGTCGATCTTCACCCGCGGCGCGGTCGACCTCAGCGCGCTGCGCGGGCCGAGCCAGGCCCCGGCCCGTCCCGCAGCCACCGCTGCGGCCGGTCCGCAAGCCTCGGGGGCGCCCACCGGTGCCCCCCTGGGCGGGCCCGAGGCGATCATCGACGTCACTGAGGCAGATTTCCAGTCGACCGTGCTCGAACGCTCGATGACGACCCCGGTCGTCCTCGACTTCTGGGCCGAGTGGTGCGAGCCGTGCAAGCAGCTCTCGCCGGTACTGGAAAAGCTCGCCGAGGAGGGTGCCGGGAGCTGGGTGCTGGGCCGGGTCGACGTCGACGCGAACCCGCGGCTGGCGCAGGCGCTGCGCGTGCAGGGCATCCCGATGGTCGTCGCGGTCGTCGGCGGCCAGCTCGTCGAGGGCTTCACCGGCGTGCTGCCCGAGGCGCAGATCCGGCAGTACCTGGACGCTGTCCTCAAGGCCGGCGGGGTGTCCGTGACCCCGCCCGAGGATCCGCGCCTGGACGCCGCGGACGACGCGCTCATGATGGGCGACCTGGACACGGCCGAGGCGGCGTACAAGAAGATCCTCGCCGAATCGCCGCAGGACCACGCCGCGGAGTCCGGCCTCGCCCAGGTCGAGCTCTACCGCCGGGTGTCCGGCGTGGACGCCGCCGCCGCGCTCGCCAAAGCCGCCGCCGACCCCGACGACATCGCGGCGCAGCGGCTGGCCGCCGACGTCGAGGTGCTCAGCGGGCAGGCCGCCGAGGCGTACGCGCGGCTGGTCGCCCTCGTCCGCCGCACCGGCGGCGACGAGCGCGACGAGGTCCGTCGCCACCTGCTGTCACTGTTCACCGTGGCCGGTCCGGAGGACCCCGCGGTGGCGAGCGCGCGACGCGCCCTCGCCAGCGCTCTGTTCTGATCGGCCCTCTTCTGATCGAATCTGGCTAACGACACCGCCTGACCCGACCCCGGGGGCCCCATGCGCCGCATCGCCGTCCTCGACGCACCGTCCAATCTCGGTCTGCGCCCGCCGACCGAGACGTCGGTGCCGGGGTGTGCCAAGGCGCCCGGGGCCCTGCGCGACACGGGCCTGCTCACCCGGCTCGGTGCCCGCGACGCGGGTTGCCTCACCGCGCCGCGGTACGACCCGGGCGAGTGGCGCCCCGGCGACGGCGTCTGCCATGCGGACGCCATCGCGGCGTACTCGCGGGCGCTCGCCGACCGGATCGGGGCGATCATCGACGCGGGGGAGTTCCCGGTCGTGCTCGGCGGGGACTGCTCCATCGTGCTCGGTTCCGGGCTGGCCATGCACCGCCTCGGCGAGGCTGTCGGGGGCCGGATCGGGCTCGTCTTCGTCGACGGGCACTCCGACTTCCGGCACCCCGGCAACGCCTCGTACGTGGGTGCGGCGGCCGGGGAGGACCTCGCCCTGGTCACCGGGCGCGGACAGAGCGACCTCGCGGCGATCGAGGGGCGGCGGCCGTACTTCCGTGACATCGATGTCGTGGTGCTCGGGATCCGCGCCCAGGACGAGTACCGGCTCGACCTGCAGGCGGCCGGCATCGTCACCCGGCCCGTCCCGACGCTGCGGGTGGAGGGCGCCGCGCGTACCGCCCAGTGGGCCCGCGACCAGCTCGTCGACTGCGCCGGGTTCTGGGTGCACGTGGACGTCGACGTGCTCGACCCGGCCGTCATGCCGGCCGTGGACGCGCCGTCGCCGGGCGGTATCGCGTTCCCCGAGCTGGAGCTGCTGCTGGCCGGGCTCGTGGACACCCCGCACTGCCTCGGCGTGGAGATCACGGTCTTCGACCCGGACTACGACCCCGACGGGGCGTACGCGCAAGAGATCACGTCGGCGCTGGTCGCCGGGCTGTCACCGGTGCGGACCGCCGAGCCCCGGCCGGACCTGGTCGCGGCCCGCAGGGACCTTCTGGCCCCGGCCGAGCGTCCGGACGCGGCCCGCGCGAACGGGCAGCCGGATGCCGAGGGTCCGGGCGGCGCAGATCCTTCGCCGCGGCAGCCGAGCTTGGACGGTGAGGACGACGGCGTTGCCGGGGAATCGGTGACGGCGGTCGCGGATTCGGCCCTGCCGCCGGCCGACGCCACATCTGCGCTGACGGACACCGGCATCGGCGAGGAGACGCTGGCCGTCGGCGTCCAGGAGGGTCTGGCTGCCGTCGACATCCAGGAGGTTCCGGCCGCCAACGTCCCAGAGGCGCTGGCCGGCCCTGCCCGGGGGGCGTCGCACGCCGACATCGAGCAGAGGCGGAATGCGGTCGCCGGGGAGGGGAGCGAGGCGGTCCGGCCTGTCAGCCGCCCGTTGGGGGCCGCCCCGCTGCTCGACTCGGAGCCGCTGCCGGCCACCCGCCCCGGCATGCTGCGGCCACGGACGAACGACGGGTTCGCACTGCCGGCGCAACGCCCCGCGTACGACGTCGGGCCCGGCGAACCGGCGGACATCGCCTGAGCGAGGGCGAGACGTCAGCCGCCCTCGCTGAGCAGATAGAGCAGTGCGACGAGGGTCGTGCCGGCAACAATATGGCGCTTGTCGATGAGGTTGCGGATCTCGTCAATCGGAACCCACTCGACCCTGTCGCTCTCGAACGCGTCCCGCGGCGTGCAGATATAACGGGCGGAGTCGGCGCGGAAAATGTGGTGCTCCGAGGTCATCAGTCCCGGGGAGGGCTGGCTGTACACAAGCGGGCGTATCGGGCCCTCGGGGCGCCAGCCGGTCTCCTCCTCGGCTTCCCGGGCCGCCGCGGCGGCCGGATCCTCGCCCGGCCTGATGCTGCCGTGCGGAATCTCCCAGGCGTACGAGTCGGTGATGAAGCGATGCCGCCACAGGAGCAACACGCGACGATCGCTGACAACCACGATTCCGGCACCTGGAGCCGCGGTCCGCACGATGCGGTGATCGAGACGGCGGCCGTCGGGTAGTTCCACGTCGGCCGCTGCGACATGGACCCATTGGTCACGGTAAAGGTCGCGTTCGCTGTGGACGGTCCAACGCATCAGACTTCCTTCAGGTCCAGGTACACATCAGCACGCTCGAGAAATGCCGCGACGGTCGGCTCCGCGGCGTGCGGTCGTAGAACGCGGGTGACATGGGCGACACGGTCGTGGATGCGGCCGGACTCGATGCCGTTCGCCAGGTCGAGCATCTCCTCGGCCACATGAACACCCCGATCCAGCTCACCCCCGGCCGTCAGGATAAGCGCCAGACCCGCGTTTCGATGGACCTGGCCGCGGACGTGGGTCAACCCGGCGGTGCGGACGGACTCTTCGGCGTACGCCCGGGCAGCGTTCAGGTCACCGAGGCGACGGAAAGCTTCCGCGAACTGGGTTTCGATCAGACCGGGCTGGACGTAGGAGACCTCTTCCTGCCGTTGGTGATGGGCGATGTTGGAGGCGATGATCTCCGACGCGCGAAGGTGCCGATGGCATGCCCGATCGTCACCCATCCTGGCGTATGCCTTACCCGCGAGCGCGCGCAGATCTGTGACGAGCGCAGGGCTCAAGTCCGGGCCACCAGAGCGAAGCGCTGCCTCGGTGTACTGGACGACGAGACGTCGTTCATCCAGATAGAGGGCCTGGTTGGCGAGCAGAGCCACAACGTACGCCCCGAACTGGCGGTCGCCACACGCTTTGGCCATGCGAAGCGCGAGTAGCAGGTGCCTTTGGGCCAGTGGCTGCTGGTTGGCGTCGTACGCGCAGACACCAGCAAGCGCAGCGAGGCCGCCGACCGCCCGATACAGCCGTCGGCCGAGGTCATTGTCGTAAGAGCCACGCAGTAATGGGGCAGCGCGTTCCGTCAACATTCTGGCGATCCTTGAGCGGACGGGTATGCCGCCCACACGGCGGTACATCTCTTGGAAATGGGCACGAGCGTGCCGCAACATCGCGATGTCCGCCGGGTCGACGCGGCGTTCGCCGCAGCGCCCGACATGTTCCTCCTCCGGCGGATGTTCCCAGTCGAAGATCTGGGCGGCGGCGCTGACCAGGGTCCTCGGTGAGCGGCCACGCGCGTCGCCGTGCCAGAGCGCTGCGGCCTGATCCACGGTGGCGGTGAGCGACGGCCGTCGTTCAGTCGTCTCACCACGGATCATTCCGATATCGGAGAGTGACACGCCGACACCGAGTCGGTCTTCGAAGATTTGGCAGATCATCTCAGGGACGGGATCGCGAGGTATCGCGTGATCGCGAATCCACCGGGTTACGGAAGCGTGGTCGTAACAGAGGTGTAGGTGCGCACCGCGCAAATTCACCTGTCTGGCCAGGCCGGCGCGGGAGACGCCAACGCGGGCCAGCATCGCTTCTAGTCGCAGGTTGGCCTCTACCACCCCGCAAGCGTACGAAGTGGACCGTCGGCTGCGAAGCGGCCGCTTCATTCACACCCGGTGTGAATGAAGCGAAAAGATCAGTGTGATTCACACGCTGTTACGTCGCGCGCTCAACCGGTGGAATCGCTGTATCTGATCGATGTCCCAACGTTCCGGAGGAGTTGCAATGAACGCTGATTATTCTGCCATTTCGAACATATCGTCCCGATGCGCCGCCGGTCGCCCGACGCGCACGGTGCGCGTTGCTGTTCTGGGTGCGGGTCAACAGGCGGCCGCCCACCTTGTCCCTGCCCTGCTGCACGTGCGGCAGGCCAAGATCGCTGTCATTGTCGACCCTGTTCCGGGCCGCCGCGATTTCCTCGCCGATCGCCATGGCGTGCCGGCTCGCTTCAGCACCGTCACAGAGGCGTTGGTGAGTGGCCTCGTTGACTGTCTGGTGGCTGCCTGCCCTCCACAGGCGCACGAGCGGATCATCGCAGAGTCGATCGCCGCGGGCATTCTCCTCTTCGTCGAGAAGCCACCGGCCGCCTCTACTGCGGCGCTCGCTGATCTGGTCACTGCCGCGCAGCGCCGCGATGTGACCACGGGAGTCGGCATGAACTTCCGATGGGCGGCGCCCGTCCACCGGCTGCGCGAACTGATCGCCGACGATGAGGCTGGTGGTCCATCGATGCTCACGATCCGTCACATGGCCGGCAAGCCCAGCGAGCCCATGTGGGGCCTTCCGCTGTGGAGGTCCTTCCTTTTGGCTCAGGCCATTCACCCAATTGACCTGGTTGCTTTCCTGGTCGGAGCTCCGGTCGTCGAAGTCGCCCCGGCATGCCGCGAAGCCGATAGCAGCGTCTGGCTCAGTCTTCAGATGCACCATTCAGACGGATCCATCAGCAGCGTGCACTGCGGCAATCTCGCACCCCGTTTCGAGCACCGTGTCGAGGTCAGCACGACAGCCGGTACGACCGCCAGTTTGAACGGACTGACGGAGCTCACTGTCGCCGGACGAGGCCACATCGGCGGGAGCGATGCCCGGAAATGGAGCAAGCAGTGGCGGCCCAGCCCGCTCGACGTTGGCTATGACCGCACCGGCTTCGTGGGGGAGTTGGCCGCGTTCTGCGCCGCCGTCGCCGATGCCGGGCAGTTCAGCCCGTCCCTCGCTGATCTGTTGCCCAGCTACGCGATCATGGACCAGCTCCTGCCAACCCGGATTGCATGATGATCATCCTGGATAACGAGCACGTGCTCGTCAACGAGTCGGATCATGCCGCCGTGCGCGAGGTCCTCGACAGCCTAGATCTTTCTGGAACTGGCTCAGCGGTGGCCGAGTACGAGGACGACCTTGCGTTCTGGTTCGGCGTCGACCACGCGATAGCGTGTTCGTCGGGCACTGCCGCTCTGCATCTGGCGTTGCTGGCACTCGATGTTGCCGTCGCCGACGAGGTAATCATCCCGGCAACTGCGCCCGTCATGACGGCGATGCCTGTTCTCGCTGTCGGCGCAACCCCGGTTTTCGTTGACGTTGCAACGTCCACCAGCTTTGCCCTCGACCATGGCGACCTTGCCACCAAGATCACACCACAAACCAGAGCGATCATTGCGGTGCCGATGTGGGGCTACCCCGCCGACGGACCGGATCTGGTCGACGTTTGTAAAGGCTGGGGAATACCGATCATTGAAGATGCCGCTCAAGCGCACGGAACCATGGTCGCCGAGCACTACGTGGGAACGCGTGCCACGGTTGGCTGCTTTAGCACCCACAACCGCAAGCTGCTCAGCACCGGGGAGGGCGGGTTCTGTCTCACGGCCGACCCCGCGATCGCCCAACGGCTGCGTGAACTACGTAATGTCGGCAAACGCCCGGGGGAGGGATTTGGTGCTGTCTTCGGCCTCAACTACAAACTCCCCTCTCTGTCGGCCGCCCTTGGCCGCAGTCAACTCGCCCGGCTCGGCACCAGAGTGGCGGACCGGAGAGCCACGCTGCGATCCGTCACCGAGCATGTGGCAGGGATGGCGGGTCTTGAACCCTTTCCCATCCGAAGCGACGGTCTCCCGAACGGGTATTCAACTCTCTTCAGGAGTAGTACCGGCACGGCGCGACCAATCGCGGAGCGCCTTGGTGCTGCTGGAGTGGCATCCGACCCGCTCCGATACGGCTACAAGGCTCTTTACCAGGTGCCCGCCCTGGCGCGCCACGCACCGGCTACTCGATGCGCCAACGCGGAGCGCTTGATCGAAACCGTGGTGACCATTCCGTGCCACGAGGGTGTCGGTCCTCAACACCTCGGCCGGATCGCGGCAGCATTGCGCGGGTGAACCCGTTGCTCAAACACGCCACCGCGAGCGTGTTCCTCGTGACTCACATCGATGCAGCCTGGCGGATCGGTCTCATCCAGCATCCCCGGCTGCAGCGCTGGATGCTTCCCGGTGGCCACGTCGAACCCGACGAGAATCCGGCCGAAGCGGCGATGCGTGAGGTGCGAGAGGAAACCGGGATCTTGGCGGAGCTGCTGGACACCCACGCAGACGGGCTGAGTGCCGCGATGGCAGACGTGCTGTTGCCGATCTGGATCGCCGAACAGCGGGTGCCCCCCGAGTCCCGCCATGCGCACCCACACGTCCACGTCGACCACCAATATCTAGCCGTTGCCGTGCAGCGGGAGCCCGTACAGGCAGCGGAACTGCAGTTCGGCTGGTTCGCCGGCCATGAGCTGGGCGAACTCGGCATGTTTCCGGAGAGCTTCCGGGGCGCTCGCCTGCTGCTGGGCAGCATGGATGTCCTGGGCGCCCGGCCACCCGCTGAGATCGCCTAGCAGATCGGGGCGGCGGCTACTTGTTGACGGCGGTGAGGAAGCGGTTCACGATCGGCACCGCTGCTTCGGCGCCGGCGCCGCCCTTCTCCACCATCACCGCGAACGCGATGTCGCCCTGCCAGCCCACGAACCACGCGTGGGTGTCCTTCGTCTCGTCCGCGAACTCGGCGGTTCCGGTCTTGCCGTACACCGGTTTGCCGGGGACGTTGCGCAGGCCCGTACCGGTGCCCTGCGTGACGACTTCGCGCATCATGTCCCGCACCGCGGTTGCCGCAGCGGGGTCCAGGGCGGGGCCGTCCGGGGCCGGGTGGGCGGGCGCCGGGTCCGCGACGAGTCGCGGCTGGTGGAACGAGCCGCGGGCCACCGCGGCGGTCGCGCCGGCCATGGCGAGCGGGCTGACCACGGTGGTGCCCTGACCGAACGCGGCGGCGGCCAGCTCGGTGGGGGTGGCGCCGGTGGAGACCTTGCCGCTGAACGACTCGATGCCCATGTCCCACTGGGCGCCCAGGCCGAGCTGGGCGGCACTGCTCGCCAGGCCGTCGGCGCCCAGCTTCGGCGCGAGCCCGACGAACGCGGTGTTGCACGATTTGGCGAAGTCGGTGTGGAACGGCACCTTGCCCAGCACCTCGCCGTGCGCGTTGCGGAACTCGCGGCCGTCCACGGTTGCGGTCTTCGGGCAATCGACCGCGTCGTCCGCCGTGACCGCCTTCTTGGTGAGCAGGCCGAGCGCGGAAGCCATCTTCCAGGTGGAGCCGGGCGGGACCTGCGCGGTGAACGCGGTGTTGACCCCGCCGCCGTCGGGGCCGTTGGCCACCGCGAGCACGGAGCCGTCGCTGATCCGTACGGCGACCATCGCGCTGGGCTTCGGCTCGGCGGCCACGGCGGCGTCGGCGGCCTGCTGGGTGTCGACGTTCAGCGTGGTCTTGATCGGGGTGCCCGCCTGCGGCGGGCTGCTGAACAGCTGCGCGTCCTCGACCGTGTTGTCGTCCGGCGACTTGCGGGAGATCACCACGGAGGTGCCGGGTACGCCGCGCAACTGGGCGTCGTACCGCTGCTGCAGGCCGCCGTGGCCGACCAGGTCGCCGGCCGCGACCCTGTCCGGGTTCGCGACGAGGTCGTCCTTGGTGGCGGCGTCGACCGTGCCCAGCAGCGCACGGGCGAACTGGCGGGTCGGCGCGAGCAGGCGCTCCTCCTCGCGGAACACGGTGCCTTCCAGTGGCCGTACGTCGTTGCGGATCTTGTTGTAGTCGGGTCGGCGCAGCGTGACCAGATCGAGGAACGCCCCCGGGTCGGCCTTGCCGACCCGGTCCTTGAGGTCCTTGAGGTCGACCTGCACGTCGATGGAGTCGAACGCCTTCTGCAGCGCGGCGGTCAGCTCCGTAAGGTCCTTGATCTTCTGCGGGGTGACTCCGATCGTCACGACCTGCTGCGGGGTGATGATCGGCTTGCCCGCGCCGTCGAGGATGGCGGCCCGCTTGGCGCCGACCCGGCGCAGGGCGAGCTTGTCGCCGGTGGTCAGCTCGCTCTGCACGATCGCCGGTTCCCACACGACGCGCCAGCCGTCGCTGTTCTGCTTGGTCATCCGCACCGTGCTCTGGTACGACCACGGGGTGCCGCCGGGCAGCGTCCAGGCGAGCTTGATCGCGCCGGTGGCGATGTCGCCGGTGACCTTGGGGTCGCCCTGGGCGCTGAGCACCAGCGGCGAGCGGGCCAGGTCGCCGGCGAGCGCGTGGAGCTGGTCCACGACCTCCGACGACTTGATCGCGCCACCGTCGGCGCGGACGAAGCCGACCTTGTCGAGGGTGCCGGAGCGCCAGCCGGTGAGGAAGGCGGCGAGGGTGTCCGACGGCCCGTCGGAGGAGGAGCAGCCCGTGGCGCCGCCGCCCACCAGCAGCAGCGCGGCCAGTGCCGCGGCCGTACGGCGTGGCCGCAGCTCACGGCCGCGGGCGGAGTGCCGGAAGCGGCGCATGGGATTCTCCCCTCCGAAAGTACGTGTCAGAAACTTAGGGAACGGTAGTCGTAGTCGGGCGGTTCCGTGGACCCGTGGCGGGTGATGTGTATCAAATCCGCTGCCGGAACGTCCGGTTCCCACCGGCGCCTTTTCGGCCCTTGCCACGCACGTTCTAGGCTGGGGTCGACACGTCGAACCCACAGTGTCGTGGGTGAGGGGAGCGCCAGACCATGGCTGTCGCCGACGAGGCAGCGACCGAATCCGATTCCGAGCTCGACTTCGCGTCCGGCCCCGGCTTGGCCATGACGGGCCGACTGGGCTCGTCCGGCGAAGACGCCGTACTGGACGAGCCCCTGCCGAACGGTGAGCGACTCGTCGCTCAGGCCGTGGCCCTGGCAGGTGAAGATCACACGACGGCCGCGCTGGTCAACCGCTTCTGGCGGTTCGCGCCCGACGAGGAGCTGGTCGGTTACACCCCCAGGGAGATGTTCGCCGCGGCGCTCGCGCACCGCGACCTGGCGGCCGCCCGGCTGCCGGGCGAACTGAAGCTCGCGATCCACGCACCTGACAACGCCCAGTGTCACACGGTGTTGCAGATTGTCACGGACGACATGCCGTTCCTGGTCGACTCCGTGATTGCCCTGCTCAACGCCCACCAGCTGCAGGTCCACCTGCTGGTGCACCCGCTGATCGTGGTGCGCCGCCAGCCGCTCGGCGCGCTGGCCCAGGTGGAGGCGGACGTCGAGCCGGACGACGCGATCGACGGCGATCTGGTGGAGAGCTGGATCCGGATCGAGCTGGACCCGGTCCGCGACGTGGCCGCTCGCGACCAGCTGCAGAACGAGGTCCGCCGGATCCTGACGGACGTCCGCGACGCGGTGGACGACTGGGCCCGGATGCGCCAGCGGGCGCTGGTGATCTCCGACGAGCTGGCCTCGGCGCGCGGCTCCGAGACGAAGCTGCCGGTGCCGGACAAGGACGTCACGGACGCGATCGAGCTGCTCAAGTGGCTCGCCAGTGATCACTTCACGTTCCTGGGCTACCGCGAGTACCGGCTGGACGGGGACCTGCTGGTGGCGGTGCCGGGCAGCGGGCTGGGCATCCTGCGCGGCGACCAGAACACCCCGCGCAAGCTGTCCTCGATGACGCCGGAGGCGTACCAGCGGGCACTGGAGAAGCGCCTGCTGATCATCACGAAGGCGAACTCGCGGGCGACCGTGCACCGCTCCGCGTACCTGGACTATGTCGGGATCAAGGTGTTCGACGCGTCCGGTGAGGTGGTCGGCGAGCGCCGGTTCCTGGGGTTGTTCTCCTCGGCGGCGTACCGGACCAGCGTGCGCGAGCTGCCGGTGGTCCGGCGCAAGGTGATGGAGGTGCTGGACCGTTCCGGCCTGTCGCCGCGCGGGCACTCCGGCAAGGACCTGATGCAGATCCTGGAGACGTACCCGCGCGACGAGCTGTTCCAGATCAAGACCGATGATCTGTACGAGGCGGTCATCGGTGTGCTGCGCATGGCGGGGCGTCGCCAGCTGCGGCTGTTCCTGCGCCGCGACGGGTACGGCCGGTTCATCTCGTGCCTGATCTACCTTCCCCGGGACCGGTTCACCACCCACAACCGGCTGCGCATGCAGGAGATCCTGCTGCGCGAGCTGAACGGCATCGGGGTGGACTACACGACCCGGGTGACCGAGCGGATGCTGGCCCGGATCCACTTCATCGTGCGGACCGACCCGGCCGACCCGCCGGGCAAGGTCGACCCGAACGCGCTGGCCGAGGTGCTGGCCGACGCGACCCGGATGTGGGACGACGACTTCTCCCTGGTGCTGGACCGCAAGCTGGGTGAGGAGCCGTCCCGCGAGCTGTTCGGGCGGTACGCGCCCGCGTTCCCCGACGCGTACAAGGACGACCACACGCCGTACGAGGCGGTGCAGGACATCGCGAAGCTGGAGCTGCTGGAGGAGCCCGGCCAGCTGGAGATGCATCTGTACCGCAAGCCGCGCCCCGGTGCCGAGGGGGGCGAGGGGGTCATCCGGTTCAAGGTCTACCGGTACGGCGAGCCGATGATGCTCAGTGCGGTGCTGCCGGTGCTGCACTCGCTCGGCGTGCGGGTGGTCGACGAGCGCCCGTACGAGGTGCGCCGCGCCGACAGCACCATCTACGTGTACGACTTCGGCCTGCGTCCACCGGCCGGGCACCGCGAGCTCAACGAGGTGCGCCCGCAGGTGGAGAACGCGTTCGCGGCGGCGTGGCGCGGCGAGGTCGAGGTGGACGGCTTCAACGAGCTGGTGCTGCGGGCCGGGCTGACCTGGCGTCAGCTCGTCGTGCTCCGGGCGTACGCCAAGTACCAGCGGCAGGCGGGCGCGCATTTCTCGCAGCGCTACGTCGAGTCGACGTTCATCGCGTACCCGGAGATCGCGCGGCTGCTGGTGCAGTTGTTCGAGACGCGGTTCTCGCCGCAGCTGGAGATCGGTGAGCAGGAGCGGGGCCGCCGGGCCGGCGAGCTGGTCGAGCAGATCACCGAGCTGCTGGACGGGGTGGACAGCCTCGACCAGGACCGGATCCTGCGCTCGTACCTGACGTTGATCTCGGCGACGCTGCGGACGAGCTTCTTCCAGCGCCGCGCGGACGGCCGCCCCAAGTCGTACGTGGCGTTCAAGCTGGACCCGCAGGCGATCCCCGACCTGCCGCAGCCCCGGCCCAAGTACGAGATCTTCGTGTACTCGCCGCGTTTCGAGGGCGTGCACCTGCGCTTCGGCGCGGTCGCCCGGGGCGGGCTGCGCTGGTCGGACCGGCGCGAGGACTTCCGTACCGAGGTGCTGGGCCTGGTCAAGGCGCAGATGGTGAAGAACGCCGTGATCGTGCCGGTGGGCGCGAAGGGCGGCTTCGTGCTCAAGCAGAAGCCGGGTGACCGCGACGAGGCCGTGGCCTGCTACAAGATGTTCATCACCGCGCTGCTGGACGTCACGGACAACATCCTCAGCGGCAAGATCGTGCCGCCGCGGGACGTGGTGCGCCACGACGGCGACGACCCGTACCTGGTGGTGGCGGCGGACAAGGGGACCGCGACGTTCTCCGACATCGCCAACGAGATCTCGGTGAGCAAGGACTTCTGGCTGGGCGACGCGTTCGCGTCCGGTGGCTCGGCCGGCTACGACCACAAGAAGATGGGCATCACCGCCCGCGGGGCGTGGGAGTCGGTCAAGCGGCACTTCCGGGACATGGGCGTCGACTGCCAGTCGCAGGACTTCACCGTGGTCGGGGTCGGCGACATGTCCGGCGACGTGTTCGGCAACGGGATGCTGCTGTCGGAGCACATCCGGCTGGTGGCCGCGTTCGACCACCGGCACATCTTCCTGGACCCGGACCCGGTCGCCGCGTCCTCGTACGCGGAGCGCCGCCGCCTGTTCGATCTGCCCCGCTCGTCGTGGGCGGACTACGACACGTCCCTGATCAGCGAGGGCGGCGGGGTGTACCCGCGGTCCGCCAAGTCGATCCCGATCTCCGCGCAGGTGCGGGCCGCGCTCGGGCTGGGCAGCGGGGTCACCGCGCTGAGCCCGATCGAGCTGATGCGGACCATCCTGGGCGCGCCGGTGGATCTGCTGTGGAACGGCGGCATCGGCACGTACGTGAAGGCGTCGACGGAGTCGCACGCCGAGGTCGGTGACAAGGCCAACGACGCGATCCGGCTCAACGGCAAGGACCTGCGGGTCAAGGTCGTGGGCGAGGGCGGCAACCTGGGCCTGACCCAGCGCGGCCGGATCGAGTTCGCCCGCTCCGGAGGGCCCGTCGACGGGGACGGTGAGCACGGCAGCGGCGGGCTCATCTTCACCGACTTCATCGACAACTCGGCCGGGGTAGACTGCTCCGACCACGAGGTCAACATCAAGATCCTGCTGGGCGGCGCGGTCACCGACGGCGAGTTGTCCGTGCAGGAACGCGACGAACTGCTCGCGGCGATGACCGACGAGGTCGCGGCGCTGGTGCTGCGGACCAACTACGAACAGGCGACCGCGTTGGGCAACGCCAGCTCGCAGGCGTTCTCGCTGCTGCCGGTGCACCGCCGGATGCTGGCCGAGCTGGAGCAGTCGGGCCAGCTCAACCGGGAGCTGGAGGCGTTGCCCACGGACAAGGAGCTGGCCGTCCGGTACGAGAACGGGCAGGGCCTGAGCGCTCCGGAGTTCGCGGTGCTGCTGGCGTACGTGAAGATCTCGATGGAACGCGAGGTCCTCGCGGACGTGGTGGTCGACGAGGCCTGGACCACCGACGTGCTGGCTCACTATTTCCCGACGCCGCTGCGTGAGCGGTGCTCCGGCCGGATGGCCGGGCACCGGCTGCGCCGGGAGATCATCACGACCTCCCTGGTCAACGAGGTGGTCAACCGGGGCGGCACGTCGTTCGTCTTCCGTGCCATGGAGGAGAGCGGCGCGTCCGCTGCCGACGTCATCCGGGCGTACGTGGTGGTGCGCGACGTCTTCGGGCTGCAGGAGCTGTGGCAGGGGGCCGAGCAGCTGGACAACCAGGTGCCGACCGGCGCGCAGATCCGGGTGTTCCTGGAGACGCGGCGCTTGCTCGACCGCGCGGTGCGCTGGCTGGTGAGCACCCGGCGGTCCCCGATCGACGTGGCCGGCGAGACTGCCCGGTTGCGGCCCGGGGTCGGTGAGCTGCTGCCGCAGTTGCCGAGCCTGGTGGTGGGTGCGGAGCGCAATGCGATGGCCGAGCACGTCGAGGAACTGGTCGCCGCCGGGGTGCCTGAGCCGCTGGCCGCGGCCACCACTCGGGTGGTGTACGCGTTCGGCCTGCTCGACGTGCTGGAGACCGCGTCGGCGACGGGGCGGCCGGCGGACGAGGTGGCCTCGGTCTACTTCGAGATGTCCGAGCGGTTCCAGATCGACGTGCTGCTCTCGCGCATCTCCGGGCTGCCGCGCAACGACCGGTGGCAGACCCTGGCCCGGATGGCGCTGCGCTACGACCTGTACGCAGCGCTGGCCGCGCTGACCGCCGAGGTGCTGCAGTCGACCGAGGTGGAGTTGCCGCCCGCAGACCGCATCTCGGAATGGGCGCAGGTCAACGCGGCCTCGATCGCCCGGGCGGGCAACGCCATCGGCAACGTCGACGACACCCCGCAGGATCTGGCGGCCCTGTCGGTGCTGCTGCGCCAGATCCGCACCCTGGTCCGGACGTCCGCCGCGTCCGGCTGACCCGTCCGCGCCCCACGACGACGCCCCGCCGCGGTTTCGCGGCGGGGCGTCGTCATGCCCGGAGATGACTGGGCGAGGTACCCCCGAGGGGTATAGAGTGGTGGGGTGACGCGGCAGATCGAGCTTGAGATCGGCGGGATGACCTGCGCCGCCTGCGCCAACCGGATCGAGAAGAAACTCAACCGGCTCGCCGGCGTGACCGCCACGGTCAACTACGCGACCGAGAAGGCGCGCGCCACCGTCCCGCCCGAGATCACCGCGGACGACCTCATCGCGGTCGTCGAGAAGACCGGCTACACCGCCGCGCTGCCCGCGGCGTCGGAGCAGGCGTCCGCCCCGGCCGCCGACCCGTTGCGGACCCGGCTGATCGTCTCCGCCGTGCTGAGTGTGCCGGTCGTCGTGCTCGCGATGGTGCCCGCGTGGCAGTTCACGTACTGGCAGTGGCTGTCACTGACGCTGGCCGCGCCCGTGGTCGCGTACGGCGGGTGGCCGTTCCACCGGTCCGCGTTCGTCAACCTGCGACACGCCACCGCCAGCATGGACACGCTGGTCAGCCTCGGCACGCTGGCGGCGTTCGGGTGGTCGGTGTGGGCGTTGTTCCTCGGCGGGGCCGGGGTGCCCGGCATGACCCACGCGTTCGAGCTGCGCGCGGGTGGCGGCGAGGACGCGATCTATCTGGAGGCTGCGGCCGGGGTCACCACGTTCCTGCTCGCCGGGCGTTACCTGGAGGCCCGGGCCAAGCACCGGGCAGGCGACGCGTTGCGGGCGCTGCTGGAGCTGGGCGCCAAGCGGGTCACCCTGCTGCGCGACGGCGTCGAACGCGAGATCCCCGCCGACCAGCTCGCGGCCGGTGACGAGTTCGTGGTCCGGCCGGGGGAGAAGGTCGCCACGGACGGCGTGGTGGTCGACGGGGCGTCCGCGGTCGACCTGAGCATGCTCACGGGCGAGTCCGTCCCGGTCGAGGTGCGCCCCGGAGACCCGGTCACCGGGGCCACGATGAACGCGGGCGGCCGTCTCGTCGTCCGGGCCACCCGGGTCGGGGCGGACACCCAGCTCGCCCAGATGGCCCGCCTCGTCGAGCAGGCGCAGGACGGCAAGGCCGCGGTGCAGCGCCTCGCCGACCGCATCTCCGGGGTGTTCGTGCCGGTGGTGATCGCGCTGGCGGTGGGCACGCTCGGCTTCTGGCTGGGCGCCGGGGCGCCGACCACGGCCGCGTTCACCGCGGCGGTGGCCGTACTGATCATCGCCTGCCCGTGCGCGCTCGGCCTGGCCACCCCGACCGCGTTGCTGGTCGGCACGGGCCGGGGCGCCCAGCTCGGCATTCTGGTCCGCGGGGTGGAGGCGCTGGAGTCCGCGCGGCGCATCGACACGATCGTGCTCGACAAGACCGGCACCGTGACCACGGGCCGGATGGAGGTCGCGGACGTGGAGCCCGCGCCCGGCGCCGAGCGTACGGAACTGCTGCGGCTGGCCGGGGCGGTGGAGGCGGCCTCGGAGCATCCGCTGGGCCGGGCGATCGCCCGCGCGGCCGCCGCCGAGTGCGGGCCGCTGCCCGCGATCTCCGAGTTCCGCGCCTCGGCCGGGGTCGGGGTGCGGGCCCGGGTCGGTGACGTCGAGGTCCAGGTCGGACGTGAGGACGGGCCCGACCGCGGCCCGGCCGGGGAGACGGCCCGTACCTGGGTCACGGTCCGGGCGGACGGCGCGGTGCTGGGGCGGCTGGGCCTCGCCGATCGGGTACGCCCGAGCAGCGCGGCCGCGGTCGACCGGCTGCGAGGGCTGGGCCTGACCCCGATCCTGCTCACCGGCGACGCGCCCGCGGTGGCGCAGGCGGTGGCCGCGGAGGTCGGCATCGACGAGGTGGTGGCCGGTGTGCTGCCCGCGGGCAAGCTCGACGCGGTGCGGCGGCTACAGCACGAGGGCCGGACGGTGGCGATGGTCGGCGACGGGGTGAACGACGCTGCCGCGCTGGCCGGGGCGGATCTGGGGATCGCGATGGGTGCCGGTGCGGACGTGGCGATCGAGGCGTCCGACCTGACTCTGGTGCGCGACGATCTGTCCGCGGCGGTGGACGCCGTGCGGCTGTCGCGGCGCACGCTCGGGGTGATCCACGGCAACCTGTTCTGGGCGTTCGCGTACAACGTGGCGGCGCTGCCACTGGCCGCGGCCGGACTGCTCAATCCGATGATCGCTGGGGCGGCGATGGCGCTGAGCTCGATCTTCGTCGTGCTGAACAGCCTGCGGCTGCGCCGCTTCCGGCCGGACGTCGTCCCGGTGCGCTGAGGGGAGAAAGCAGGGTGGGCCGGGTGCTCGCGGCGGCTGCTCCCGAAGCCGCCGGTTGCACCCGGCCCACTGTCTGTGCCGCGGGGGCCAGGATGGTCCCGTATCCCAGCTTCCCGCGGCGTCCCCAGATCCACCTACCAGATGTAACGGTAGGTGGTGATTGCCCTTTATCGGAAGCGCTCCGTAAAGGATCTGGCCGTTCGGTTGGCCTCCACCGGGCCGACGGATGCGGATGTTCCGCCGACAAAGGCCCGAAACGACGCGGGGACGCGTCGGCGAGTGAGGCTCAGCATCACATTCTGTGACCATACGTCATTGCGGAAAGTGACTACGAGTCGCTACGGAGCGTCTCGATGAGGCCGGTGATCTGGCGCAGCGCGGGCCGCAGCACCCGTAGCCGCGACAGCGCCACGAGCCGGTCGACCAGCGGAACCACGCCGTCGATCAGCCGCCGGGTCCGGCGCTGGTCCGGGGACCGGTCGTACACCCAGAACAGCACGACCCCCATCCACCCCAGCCAGAGCAGCTCGGGCAGCTCTTTGCGCAGCTCCGGGTCCAGCTTGGCCGACGAACCGTCGACCACCTCGCGAAAGATCCCGATCGCCGCCTCCCGCGCCGGCGACGACTCCGCCGAGAACGGGCTGAGCGGTGACGAGGGCTCGGCCGCCGTCTTGAAGAACGTCGCCGCGAACGCGTGGTACGGCGCGGTCACGTCGATCCCGGCGTGCAGCGTCGCGCGCAGCCGGGCGGCGAACTCCCGCTCGGTGGCCAGCACCGGCGCCGCGGCCGCCCGGTGTGCCGCCTGGTTCTGGTCGTAGAACCCCTGGACCAGATGTTCCTTCGAGTCGAAGTAGTAGTACGCGTTGCCGACCGCGACCCCGGCCTCCTTGGCGATCGCGCGCATCGTGGTCTCCGCGTACCCCCGCTCGCGGAACAGCCGCAGCGCGGTCTGCAGGATCAGCTCCCGGGTCTGCTCGCCGCGGGCCCGGCGCGGTTTGGCTGCTTCGGCCTGGGCTGCTTCGGCCTGGGCTGCTTCGGCCTGGGCCGCTTCGGCCTGGGCTGCTCCAGTCCGGGCTTCGCCGGCCCGGGCTGCTCCGGCCTGGGTCGGGGACTGGTCAGGGGCAGCGGTCGTCACAGACGTCACCGTAGTCGGGCGTCCGGGTCCGCTCCCGGACGGCGGACGCCGCGGCGATGAAGCGACGCGCCGCGGGCAGCAGCCGGGGCGAGCTGAGCCGCTCGGCCAGGGCCCGGTGATCGGCCAGCGCCCACAGGCAGGCCAGCCATGCGCCGTCGGAGACGTACACGTCCCCGGTGTCCGCGATCACGGTCAGATCGCGCAGCGTGGTCGCGTGGTCCAGATCCGGGAAGCGCCGCCGGGCCTCGGCGGACCCGGCGGCGACGAACTCCAGCGGTACGAGCTGGGCCCGGCCCGCCAGCCACCGCCGCGCGGTCCGGCACACCGGGCATCCGGCGTCGAACAGGACGGTGAGAGCGCCGATCCGGCCGGCCACGGGGCCGGCCGGATCGGCGGTGCGCGCCCCTGTCACGCCAGGCCCGGCTGCGGGGCGGCGGGCGGCTGCTGCGGGTGTTGCGGGTGCTGCGGGTGCTGGGTGTGTTGCGGGTGGCCCGGCTGCGGGTGCTGCGGCTGCTGGGGGTGGATCGGCAGGCGTCCCGCGGGTGGCAGCGGCGGCTGGCCCTGCTGGCGGCGGAGCCGGCCGCGACGGTAGCGGCCGAGGAAGAAGACATTGCAGAAGTGCAGGACGCCCAGCACCAGCAGGACCAGGCCGATCTTGGTGGACAGCACCTCCAGCGCCCGCCCGGTGTCGGGAACGTCCGCGCTGGAGCGCATGGCCGCCGACACGTAGCCGAGGTTGAGGAGGTAGAAGCCCATCACGAGCAGGTGGTTGATCGCTCGGGCCAGCCGGCTGTCGTCGAACACGTCCTCCAGGAAGACCAATCCGTTGCGCGACAGGGTGGTGGCCACCCACACCGTCAACCCGACGCTGAGGGCCAGGTAGGCGAGGTACATCCAGACCTTGGGGTCCATGGCGATGCCTTTCTCGAACGTGTTCAACTTCGCGGACTCAGCGTAGACCTCGTTCTTGAACGCGTTCAAGTGGTGTGCCGACGATCACGACGGGCGGTTGAATGGCCGGATGATCCGGGTGCCGACGGTTTGTCGACGGATGACCGGGGTACGTCGAAGTGGGCCACGGCGTGGCTGCCCCCGATGGCAGCCGGTCGAGGCCAATCGGGGGGAATGTCATGAATATCGGCTGCGGCAACGCTGCACTGCATGACTCGCAGGCGGTGCTCACGGTCGCGCCCGACGCGTACGTGGCGATCGATGCATCCGGGCAGGTGATCGGCTGGAACCCCGCCGCGGAGGCCACGTTCGGCTACTCGCGCGAATACGCGTGCGAACGGTCCGTCGAAGAAATGATCATTCCGGAGCGCTACCGCGCGGCACACCGGGCGGGGTTGACCCGGCTGGCGGCGGGTGGAGCCGGCCGGGTTCTCGGGCAGCGGATGCAACTGTCCGCGGTGCACCGCGACGGGCATGAATTCCCGATCGAGATGACCTTGACGGCCACCGACGGGGCGGGCGGGCGTGTCTTCCACTGCCTGGCGCACGACGTGACCGCCGCGCGCCGCGCCGACCTGTTCCTCGCGGCGGACTCCGCGGTCCACCGCGGCCTGGCCCAGGCGAATTCCAGCACCGACGCGGCGGCCCGAGTGGTCGAGGCACTCGGTCTGGTCATGGAGTGGCCGGTCGTCGAGCTGTGGCTGATCGACGAACGTCGGCAACTGCTGTGCTGCGAAGCCCGGCATGTCGACCACGCCTACTCCGTGGGCCAGTTCGGCATCGATGAGCTGGAGCTCGGTGAGGGCCTGCCCGGGCGGGTGCTGATGCACAACCGGGTGCACTGGATCCCGGACCTGGCAACGGAGGGATCGCTGCGCAGCATCGCCGCCGCCCGTGCCGGACTGCACCTGGCCGCGGGCGTCCCGGTCTGCGCCTATGACCAGACGCTCGGGGCGCTGTGCGTCTTCGGCAACCGCGTCGAAGAGACCGACGAGGCCGTCCTCGCGCTGCTGGCCGGGATGGCCGCCCAGCTCGGGCAATACCTGGACCGGCGGCACGCCGAGGAACTGGAGGTCGAGCTGGCCCGCACCAAGGACGAGTTCCTCGCCCTGGTCACCCACGAGCTACGTAACCCGCTGTCGGTGATCACCGCCACCGCGTCGGTCGCCGAGACGGAGCTTCGCGCCTCGGTGGAGGACGAGCAGCGAGGCTACCTGCGCACCATTCTGCGCAGCGCCCAGCGGCTGTCCGTGCTGGCCGACGACCTGCTGGACCTTGCGCGTCTGGAGTCCGGGCATCTGGGGATGCATCCGGTCGCCACCGACCTGACCGAGATCATCGGCGGTTCGGTGGAGGCGCATGCCGCCCCCGTCGCGGACAAGGACCTGACGGTCACCGTGCGGGTGCCGCGTGAACTCCCGCTGCACGCCGACCCGCACCGGCTGCGCCAGGTCGCCGACAACCTGCTCTCGAACGCGATCAAGTACACCCCGGCGGGCGGCGCGGTCATCGTGACCGCGGACACCGACAGCAGCGGCGAGCAGATCGTCTGGACCGTCAGCGACACCGGTATCGGCATCCCACCGGCCGATCGCCCGCGGCTGTTCCGCCGCTTCTACCGCGCCTCGACCGCGCTGGAGAGACGCATCCCGGGCACCGGGCTCGGCCTGGCCATCACGCGCACCATCGTCGAACGCCACCACGGCACCATCGACCTGGCCGACGGGCACGCCACCGGTACCACGTTCGTCGTACGGCTGCCCACCAAGCCGCCGCAGCCGGCCTCCACCTAGTCGACGGCCAGGCCCAGGGTTTCCGCGGCGGCCCGGCCGTTCGCGTGGCTGGCGCCGTACGTGGTGACGAAGGCGCGCACGCCGGCCGGGCGCCAGGTCGAGGGCCAGCCCATCTCGACCACCGCCACGGTGTGGGCGGCGGCCAGTCGCTCGATCAGGTCCCGGGCGGCCGGGGCCCGGTGGGTGTGCCGTCCGACCACGACGATCGGGCGGGAACCGGCCCGGGTGGCGAGTGCTTCCGGTGATGCCTCGGCGGCCACGATCGTGACCTGCTCCGTGCCGTTGAGGTGGGGCTGCAGGCCCCACGGCACCCGGCCCTCGGCGATGGAGTGGCCGGATTCCAGTTGCACCACGAGCGGACCGGCCAGCCCGGCGAGCGAGCCCTCGACCTGGACCGCGCGGCGGGCGGCGGCGTACCCGAGCGTGGCGTCGAGCGGCGTTCTCGGGTCCGTGGGGCGGGTCCAGGCAGCCAGTGCGGCGGTGTGCGCCGCGGCCTCCTCCAGCCGGGCAAGTGCGAGGCGGCCGTCGCTCGCCCCGGCGACGATCTCGGCGGCGATCGCCTCGACGAGGGCGTGGTCCACCTCGGCGCCGATGCAGAGCAGGTCGGCCCCGGCGGCGAGGGCGCGTACCGCGGCGTTGCCGATGCCGCCGGCGGTCTCGGCGGCGCCGCGCATCTCCAGGGCGTCCGTGACGACCACGCCGCGGAAGCCGTACTCGTGGCGGAGCAGGCCCGTGATGGCGGCGCTGCTGAACGTGGCCGGGTCGTCGCCGGTCAGTTCCGGCACCCGGATGTGCGCGGTCATCACCGCCTGGGCGCCGGCCGCGACGACGGCGGCGAACGGTGGCAGGTCCCGCCGGCGCAGGACGGAGAGCGGGGCGTCGACTGTGGGCAGTTCCAGGTGCGAGTCGGCCACCGTGGCGCCGTGCCCGGGGAAGTGCTTGGCGCAGGCCGCCACGCCGACCCCTTGCAGGCCGTCGATCGCGGCGGCGGCATGCCGGGCCACCCGGGCGGGGTCGGCGCCGAACGAGCGGGTGCCGATGATCGGGTTGTCGTCCGCCGTGTTCACGTCGACGGTCGGGGCCAGGTCGAGGTTGATCCCGGTGGCGGCCAGGTCGGCGCCGATGGCCGCGTACACCGATCGGGTGAGGTCGACGTCGTCGACCCGGCCCAGCGCGGCGTTTCCCGGGTACGGGCTGCCGGTCAGGTGGGCCAGCCGGGTCACGTCGCCGCCCTCCTCGTCGATGGCGACGAGGACGTCCGGCCGCGCGCGGCGCAGTTCGGCGGTCAGCGCGGCGACCTGCTGCGGGTCGGCGACGTTGCCGCCGAACAGCGTGTGACCGGCGAGTCCGTCGTCGAGCAGGCGTACCGCCCACTCCGGAGCGGTGGTGCCGGGGAAGGCCGCGAGCAGGGTCCGCAGGGCGAGGCGGCGCAGTCCGGGATCGATCGCCATGGGTGTCCTTCCGTACGCGGATCCGGCCGTTCGTCGTCGGCAGGTCCGGCCGTTCGCGGTCTGGTCCTTGCGGGCCGTGCACTGCATGATCGTTGGGTGTCGATAGGCAACGTGCTGCACTCGGGTAGCGTGCCGACCGTTACGCTGCGGCTACCTGATGTGCGCCGCAACTGTAATAGGAAACAATCCTAAATACTAGGGGACGAAGGAGCTATGGCCGCCACCCGCCTCCCGGGCACCCCCCGGCTGTTGCGCGCGCTCAACGACCGCGCGGCTCTGGAACTGCTGCTCGCCCGCGGCCCGCTGACCAGGGCCCAGCTCGGCGCGATGACCGGCCTCAGCAAGGTCACCGCCTCGCAGCTCGTCGAGCGCCTGGAGGAGCGCGGCCTGGTGCGCCGCGTCGGTGAGCAGGCCGGCGGCCGCGGGCCGAACGCCCAGCTGTATGCGGTCACGCCCGGTAGCGCCCACGTCATCGGCGTCGACGTCGGCCCGGACCGGGTGGCCGCGGCGTGCGCCGACATCACCGGGGAGATCATCGGCCGGGTCGAGCTGTCGACGAAGGACACCGACGACCCCGTCGGGGTCGTGCACAGCGCGGTCGTGCAGGCCGCGGCCGGTGCGGGTGCCGACATGAGTTCCGTACGCCGGGTGGTGCTGGGCACCCCGGGCCTGGTGGACCCGAAGAGCGGGGAGATCTCGTTCGCGTGGGATCTGCCCCGCTGGCACCGCGGCCTCCTGGACGAACTGCGCAAGGACCTGAGCACGCCGGTGGTCTTCGGCAACGACGTCAACCTCGCCGCGATCGCCGAGGCGCATCTCGGCGCGGCCGTCGGCATCGAGGATTTCGTGCTGTTCTGGGTCGGGCGCGGCGTCGGCCTCGCCAGCGTCATCAACGGGCGGCTGCACCACGGCGCGTCCGGGGCGGCCGGGGAGATCGGCTACCTGCCGGTGGCCGGGGCGGAGATCCCGCGCAATGCGTCCCGGCACGGCGTCAAGGGTGCCTTCCAGACGATCGCCGGGGCCGACGCGGTCAAGGCGATCGGCAAGGAACACGGCTTCAAGGGCGCCGGTGCGGCCGACGTGGTCCGGGCCGCGGTCGCCGCCGGGAAGGCCGGCGAACCCGTCCTCGACGAGCTGGCCCGGCGTCTCGCGCTCGGCGTCGCGGCCACCTGCGCGGTGCTCGACCCGCCGCTGATCGTCCTGGGCGGCGAGGTCAACCAGGCCGGCGGCACGGCCCTCGCCGAGCGGGTGGAGCGCGAAGTCGCCACGATCACGCTGGTCTCGCCGCGCGTCGTGCTCAGCGAGGTGGCGGCCGAGCCGGTGCTCACCGGCGCGCTGCGCACCGCGCTCGACGCCGTACGCGACGAGGTGTTCGGCTCGACCACCGGATGAGCGCAACCGGCCCCGGCACGCCGTCGGGAGCCGGAGGCCGTGCGTGGTTGGATGGAGCCGTGCTCGACGCTGCCGTACCCACTCCCCCCGACGCCGACACCGTCCTCAAGTTCGACCGCGTGAGCGTGATCCGCGGCGGCAACTTCCTGGTGCGTGGCCTGTCCTGGCAGGTCGAACTGGACGAGCGCTGGGTGGTGCTCGGCCCCAACGGCGCGGGCAAGACCACCCTGCTCAACCTCGCCTCCGCCCGGCTGCACCCGTCCCGCGGCACGGCCTGGGTGCTGGGGGAGCGGCTGGGCCGGACGGACGTCAACGAGCTGCGCACCCGGGTGGGTTTCAGCACCGGCGCATTCGCCGACCGGGTCCCGCCGGACGAGCGGGTGCTCGACGTCGTCGTCACCGCCGCGTGGTCTGTGGTGGGCCGCTGGCGCGAGCAGTACGACCCGCAGGACGAGGCCCGCGCCCGCGCCCTGCTCGACCAGCTCGGCATGGGGAAGTTGGCCGACCGTGAGTTCGGCACGCTGTCGGAGGGCGAGCGCAAACGCACCCAGATCGCCCGGGCGCTGATGACCGACCCGGAGCTGATGCTGCTCGACGAGCCGTCGGCCGGGCTGGACCTGGGCGGCCGGGAGGACCTCGTCGCCCGCCTCACCGACCTCGCGCTCGACCCGGACGCTCCCGCGATGGTGCTGGTCACCCACCACGTGGAGGAGATCCCGCCCGGTTTCACGCACGCCATGCTGCTGCGCGAGGGCACGGTCGTGGCCGCCGGGCTGCTCGGCGAGACGCTGACCGCGGAGAACCTGTCCAAGACGTTCGGCCTGCCGCTTGTGGTGCAGCGCACCGGCGACCGGTTCACCGCCCGGGGCGCGTGACCGAGTGCACCGAGCGGAGCGAGGGCCACGAGGGACCGGGTGAGCGAGACCCACGCGCCCGGCATCGTCGTCGTGGGCAGCGCCAACATGGACCTGGTCGGAATCACCGAACGGCTCCCGCGGCCCGGCGAGACCCTGCTCGGCGACGACTTCCTCATGGTGCCGGGCGGCAAGGGCGCCAACCAGGCCATCGCGGCGGCCCGCGCCGGTGGCCGGTGTGCCTTCCTCGGCGCGATCGGTTCCGACGCGTTCGGGGTGAGCCTGAAGGCGCGGCTCGACGCGTCCGGGGTGGACACCACACACGTGCGGACCAGCTACGGCGCCTCCGGCGTCGCGGTCATCATGGTGGACCGCAACGGCGAGAACTCGATCATCGTGAGTCCCGGCGCGAACAGCACGTTCACCGACCTCAACGAGACCGAACGGGCCACGATCGCCCACGCGGACGTGCTGCTGTGCCAGCAGGAGATCCCCGCGGCCACGGTCGCCGAGGCGGCCCGGGTGGCGCACGAGGCGGGTACCCGGGTCGTGCTCAACGCCGCCCCGGCCCGCCCGCTGACATCCGAGCTGCTGGCGGACGTGGACCTGCTCGTGGTCAACCAGAACGAGGCGCGGGCGCTCACCGGCACCCCGGAACCGGACACGGGCGCGCTGCTCGCGCTGGCGCCCCGCGTGGTGCTCACGCTCGGCGCCGACGGCGCCCGGTACGCCGACCGCGACGGCCGGGACGCGCGGATCCCCGCGTACCGCGTGAAGGTGACCGACTCGACCGCCGCGGGTGACGCGTTCACCGGGGCGCTCGCGGTCGCCTGGGCCGAGGGCCGCGACCTGATCGACGCGGTCCGCTGGGCCACCGCGGCGGGGGCCGTCTGCGTCCGTACGGTCGGTGCCTCGGTCTCGCTGCCCCGCCGCGCCGAGATCGACGAGCTGTACGGCAGCGCCTGACCTCAGCCCTGCCGGGCCGTCGTGACGAACCGGTTGACCTCGCTGCGCAGCACCTCGGCGAGCTGCGACAGCCCGGTGCTGCCGGCGCCGCGCCCGCCGTCCACGGCCAGCGCGATCCCGTCCACCAGGCTGCTCATCTCCCGGATGTTCGCCGTCACGGCCTCCAGCACGCCGATCGCGTCCGCGGCGGCCTGCTGCACCGTGCTGACCTGGGTCATGATCTCTTCGCTGGAGCTGCTCGTCTCGTTCGCCAGCGTCTTGACCTCGCCGGCCACCACGCTGAAGCCGCGCCCGGCCTCCCCGGCTCGGGCCGCTTCGATCGTGGCGTTCAGTGCCAGCAGCCGGGTCTGCGACGCCACCTGGTTGATCAGGTCGACGGCGTGCCGGATCTGCTCGGACGACGTACGCAAAGAACCCACGGTCTCCAGGCCCCGCTCGGCGTCGGCCACCGCGTCGCGGGCGAAATCCGCCAGACCCTTCGCGGACGCGCCCATCTCCGTCGCCGCGGTCGCCACCTGTTCGGACACCGTGAGCACCGCCGACTCCAACTCGTCGGCCAGGGACACCCGTGACTGCCGCGCCTCGACGAGGTAATCCGCCGAGTTGCTCATCGCGTGGGTCGACCTTCCGATCAGCTCCGCGCCGGCCCGGAACGCGCCACCCAGACCGCGGGTCAGGAACCGGCGGTGGAACCGGGCGTCGGCCGCGGCGGCCAGCGTGGCACTCGACTCCCGGACGTACGCGTCCGTGATGTCGAGCAGCCCGTTGATCGCCGTACGCGCCGCCACGGCCACCTCGGAGTCGCCCAGCGGGGCCAGCCGCACCTCCAGGTCGCCCGCCCGGGCCCGGTCGCACACGTCCGCGATGTGCCGCAACGCGGCGGTGGCGTCCACCGGGGCGGTGGCCGGCGTCTCGGCCCGGTGCCGTACCGCCGTGCCCTTGGCACGATGCTTCACGGGTTGGCCGTGTTCGTGAGCTCCCACACGAACTCCTCATAGGTCTGTCCGCGCTCGACCAGCTTCCGCTCCAGCAGCGCGACCGAGGCCGCCACCGCCTGCCGCGCCCCGGCGTGCCGCTGCTCCTCGGCCCGCAGTTCCGCGTACAGCCCGGTGACCGCGGCCACCGGGGAGGCGTCCGGGGTGCGCCGGTTGGAGTGGTAGCCGACCACCTGCCCGGTGACGTCCACGGTCGGCGTGACGTGCGCGAAGACCCAGTAATGCGCGCCGTCGAGTGCCAGGTTCTGGACGTACGCGAACATCTCCTGGCGCTGCTCCAGCGTGTCCCAGAGCAGCTTGAAGATCGCACGTGGCATGTCCGGGTGCCGGATCACGCTGTGCGGGCTGCCCAGCGCCTCGTCCTCGGTGAGCGCGGAGACGCGCAGGAAGACGTCGTTCGCGTACGTGATGATGCCGCGCGGGTCCGTCTTCGTGACGATGATCTCGTCCTGGCCGAAGGTGCGCTCGACGCCCGTGGGCCGTACCTGGGTGGTGGTCATGGTGACCTGATCGTCACCCGTGCGGTGCCCGGTGTGGGCCGGTTTCGCGAACTCAGCCTGCGCAGCGGGCCATCCCCCGGCTCAGTCCGTGGAGCGGCGGGCCACCCGCAGCGCCCACCACACCAGCGGCACCTGCAGCGGCAGCCGGGCGTACGCGGCGGCCCGGTACACCGGCGGCGCATGCCGCCAGTCGACGGCCATCTTGACGTTGGCGGGGAACACCGCGACGAACAACCCGGCCGCGGCCAGCGCACCCAGCCGCCGGGTCCGCGGCCGGGTCAGCGCCGCGGCCACGGCCAGCTCCGCGGCCCCGCTCAGGTACGTCCAGGTGCGCGCGCTGCCCGGCAGGGTGCGCGGCACGATGCGGTCGAACGGCTCCGGCCGCGCGAAGTGCCCCACGCCGGACGTCGTGAGCAGGGCGGCCAGGGCGGCCGCGCCGGTCGGCCGCCTCACCGGGGCACCGGGCGCGATTCGAGGGCCCGCTGCAAAGCCCGGTAGATCTGGCCGAACCGGCGGCGGTCCGCGGTGTGCAGCAGCAGCACGTCCGAACCGTGCACGTGGCCCCAGATCTCCAGCGGGCGGCTGCCTCGGTCGTACGACCGGTCCACCCGGTTCAGCACCACGTCGGCCGTGGGCACCGAGGCCAACCCGAGCAGCAGGCCGCCCCCGCCCAGGATGACCGTGGTGGACGCCGGGGACTCCATGATCAGGGCCAGCGCGACCCCCAGCGCGCCCAGGAAGATCGGGAACAGGATGAGCAGGCCCGACGCGCCGCGCTCGATGACCGTGGCCCAGGACCGCGGGCCGTGCCGGTGCCACACGCGGGCGAGCTCGTCCGGCTGGTAGTCCCGGCCGCCCATGTGGATCGCGGCCGATGTGACGACGACCTCCGGGTCCCGGTAGTACGTGATCAATCCCGCCTCCTCCGCCGCTCGCCACCCTATCGGGTACCCGTCGTAGGCTGACCTGAACCGAGACTCAGGAGGCGGCAGCGTGGGCGACTTCGTCCGTTTGGAGACCACCGACGGCATCGGCACGATCAGGCTCGAACGGCCCCCGATGAATGCGCTCAACACCCAGGTCCAGGAGGAACTGCGGGTGGCGGCGCAGGCGGCGGAGCAGGACACGGACGTCCGGGCGGTGATCGTGTACGGCGGGGAGAAGGTGTTCGCGGCCGGCGCGGACATCACGGAGTTCACCACCACCACGTACCAGGAGATGACCGTGCGGGCGGCCGCGCTGTCGTCGGCGTTCGACGCGGTCGCACGGATCCCCAAGCCGGTCGTCGCCGCGATCACCGGGTACGCGCTGGGCGGCGGCTGTGAGCTGGCGCTGGCCTGTGACTGGCGGGTGGTGGCCGACGACGCGAAGCTGGGCCAGCCGGAGATCCGGCTCGGGCTCATCCCGGGTGCCGGCGGCACTCAGCGCCTGGCCCGCCTGGTCGGCCCGGCCCGCGCCAAGGACCTGATCTTCTCGGGCCGGATGGTCGACGCCGACGAGGCGCTGCGGATCGGCCTCGCCGACCGGGTGGCGCCCGCCGGTGAGGTGTACGCGACGGCGGTCGAGCTGGTCCGCCCGTACCTGAATGGTCCTGCCCTGGCGCTGCGCGCCGCGAAGCTGGCGGTCGACGGCGGCCTGAGCATGGACCTGGCCGCGGGTCTGGCCTGGGAGAGCCAGTTGTTCGCGGGCCTGTTCGCCACGGACGACCGGGTGGAGGGCACGACCGCGTTCGTGCAGAAGCGCAAGCCGAAGTTCACCGGGCGCTGAATCCGGTCCGGCGCCGGGCGGTGCCCGCGGGAGATCTTCCGGCGGCGGGCACCGCCTAGACTGGCGCGCATGTCCACCGACCAGGGCCGGGCCCAGCGGCACGCGCTCGGCGTCGACTTCGGCACCTCCAACACCGTCGCGGTGGCCCGCTGGCCGGACGGGCGGGCCCGGCCGATCCTCGTCGACGGCTCGCCGCTGCTGCCCTCCGCCGTGTACGCCGAGCCCGACGCCCAGCTGATCGTGGGCCGGGACGCGGTGCACAGTGCCCGGCTGGAGCCGTCCCGCTTCGAGCCCAACCCGAAGCGCCGCATCGACGACGGCACCGTGCTGCTGGGCGACCACGAGCTGCCGGTGGTGGACCTGATCGCGGCCGTGCTGGCCCGCGTCGCCGAGGAGTGGCACCGGGCGGTCGGCCCGGTCCGCCCGGATGTGACCCTCACCTGCCCCGCGACCTGGGGCGCCGCCCGGCGCGGGCTGCTCGCCGAGGCCGCCGCCCGGGCAGGGCTGACCGGTGCCCGGCTGGTCGCCGAGCCGGTCGCGGCGGCCACCTATTTCGCCGAGGTGCTGGGCCGTGACGTGCCGATCGGCTCGGTCGTGGTGGTGCACGACTTCGGGGCGGGCACGTTCGACGCGAGCGTGGTCGCCCGTACGGCCGAGGGGTTCGAGGTCATGGCGGTCGACGGCCGCGACGACATCGGCGGGCTGGACGTGGATGCGGCGATCGTGGAGCATCTCGGCGCGTTCTGCACGGAGCGCGACGCCGCCGGGTGGAAGCGGCTGGTGGAGCCCGAGACCGTCGAGGAGCGGCGCGCTCAGCGTCAGCTCTGGGACGACGTCCGGGTGGCCAAGGAGCGGCTGTCGCGTACCCAGTCCGCGGATCTCGTGGTGCCGTTGCTGGGGCTGGAGGTGCACCTCACCCGCGACGAGCTGGAGACGCTGGCCCGGCCGGTGCTGGAGCAGACCGTACGGGTGACCGCCGACCTGCTGCGCTGGGCGGATCTGCCGGAGGGCCGCCTGGCCGGGGTGTTCCTGGTCGGCGGCGCGAGCCGGATCCCGCTGGTGGCGACGCTGCTGCACCGGGCGGTCGGCGAGGCGCCCGTGGTGATCGAGCAGCCGGAACTGGTGGTGGCCGAGGGCAGCATCCTCGCCGGTGCCGCCCTGCTGGCGTCCGAGCCGGCCGCGCCGGGCCCGACCGCGGAGCTGCGGTTGCCCTCGTTGATCGGCGTCGACGACGCCGAGACCGTGCTTGCGGCACGCCGCCCCTCCGCCGGTGTCGACGATGCCGAGACGGTCCTCGCCGCCCGGCGCCCGGCCGGTGCCGACGATGCCCGGCCTCCCGCGGCCGGTGTCGACGATGCCGAGACGGTGCTGGCCGCGCGGCCCGCGGCGGGTGTCGACGATGCCGAGACGGTGCGTTCCGCGCCGCGGCGGCCGACCGGGGCCGACGACCAGGAGACCGTGCGCGCCATGACGCGTCCGGCCGATCTGCCGCCGCCGGCCGTGGACCCGTGGCCGGACGCCGCGCCCGAGCCGTGGCTGCCCGACCCGAACGCCACCGTGGCCGCCGATCCGTCGTGGGATGCCGAGGGTGGAGTGTGGGCGCCCGGTCCCGCGCGGCCCGGTGGCGCGGGGCGCTCCCCGGCGCCCGTGCGTGCCGGGTCCGGCCTGACGCCCACCCGGCAGATGCCGAACGCGACGCGTCCGATGTCCCCGGCCGGGCGGCCCGCCTCCCCGGCCGCCGGTGCCTCGGCGGCGGTGGCGCCGCCCGCCTCGGCGCCGACCCGGAAGTCGACCGGGCGTGCGGCACCGGCCGCCCCCAAGCCCGCCCGTCCGGCGAAGGACAAGTCCGCGAAGGCCCGGCGCGCCGAGCCGGCGGCAGTGGCCCGGCGTCCGCAGGCGCCGGCCGCGCCGTCGAAGCGCCCCCGGCGTCGTCGTGGCCGCTTCGTGCGGTTCCTGCAGATCATGCTGAGCATGGCGGTGCTGATCGCGGCGCCGTTGGCGGCGCTCGTCGTGGCGTACGCGGCCAAGACGAATCAACCGGTGCGTGACGCGGCGTACGACCTGCTGCGCGACGTGTATCACCTGATCCGGCCGGCACTCGGCTCCTGATTCGGTGCCGCCCGAATCAACCGCCACTTAGGTGAGTCGGATTCATCTTTTCCTCGGAGACCGGTAGCGTGCACCCGGAGACCCAAGGACGGGAGCGGACATGGCGGACATGATCGAGGGCCACGGCGGCGACCTGGCGCTGGCCACCCTGCGGGCGTACGGCGTCACGGAGATGTTCACGCTCTCCGGCGGCCACGTCTTCCCCCTGTACGACGCCGCCCACAAGGCCGGCTTCCCGATCTACGACGTCCGGCACGAGCAGTCCGCGGTGTTCGCCGCCGAGGCGGTCGCCAAGCTGCAACGCCGTCCCGGCCTCGCCGTGCTCACCGCCGGCCCCGGCGTCACCAACGGCATCTCCGGCCTGACCAGCGCGTTCTTCAACGCGTCCCCGGTGCTCGTGATGGGCGGCCGGGCACCCGCGTTCCGCTGGGGCTCGGGCAGCCTGCAGGAGATCGACCACATCCCGCTGGTCGCCCCGGTCACCAAGTACGCGGCCACGGTCACCGACACCGACGCCATCCCGGCAGAAGTGGCCCGCGCGCTGGACGCCACGCTCGCCGCTCACCGCGGCCCCGCGTTCCTCGACCTGCCGCTGGAGGTGTTCTTCTCGACCGGCGAGGTGGCCGTTCCCGCCGCCCCGGCCGTGCCCGTGATCGAGCCGGACTCCGATGAGGTCGCCCGGGCTGCTGCACTGCTCGCCGGCGCCCAGCGCCCGGTGCTCATCGCGGGTTCCGACGTGTGGACCGGCGACGCGATCGACGCGCTGCGCGCGGCGGCCGAGGCGCTGCACGTACCGGTGTTCACCAACGGCATGGGCCGTGGTGCGCTGCCGCCCGGCCACCCGCTCACGTTCGCCCGGGCCCGGCGTCCCGCGCTCGGCGAGGCCGACGTCGTCGCGGTGGTCGGCACCCCGCTGGACTTCCGGCTCGGCTTCGGCGAGTTCGGCGACGCGCAGGTGGTGCACATCGTGGACGCGCCCAGCCAGCGCGCCACGCACGTGACCCCGGCCGCCTCCCCGGCTGGCGACCTGCGGGCGATCCTCACCGCGTTCGCGAACTTCGCCGGGGCGCGCGCCGACCACACCGAGTGGGTGGCGGGCCTGCGGACCGCCGAGGACGCGGCGAAGGCGCGCGACGCCGAGGCGATGGCCGCCGAGACCGACCCGATCCGCCCCGCCCGCATCTACGGAGAGCTGCGCCGGGTCCTTGCGGCGGACGCCGTCACCATCGGCGACGGCGGCGACTTCGTCTCGTACGCGGGCCGTTTCCTGGAGCCCGCGCAGCCCGGCACGTGGCTCGACCCCGGCCCGTACGGCTGCCTGGGCACCGGCATGGGATACGCCATGGGGGCCCGGGTGACCTACCCCGACCGGCAGATCTGTGTGCTGATGGGCGACGGCGCGGCCGGCTTCTCCCTGATGGACGTCGAGTCCCTGGTGCGCCAGCAGTTGCCGGTCGTCATCGTCGTGGGCAACAACGGCATCTGGGGCCTGGAGAAGCACCCCATGAACGCGATGTACGGCTACGACGTCGCCGCGGACCTGCAGCCGGGCCTGCGCTACGACGACGTGGTGCGGGCGCTGGGCGGGGCGGGGGAGACCGTGGAGAAGTCGGCGGACCTGGGTCCGGCGTTGCAGCGGGCGTTCGACGCGGGTGTGCCGTATCTGGTCAACGTGCTCACCGACCCGGCGGACGCGTACCCGCGGTCGTCCAACCTGGCCTGAGCCGCTACTCGTCCTCCGGCTTCTGCAGCTCGCGTTCCCACTGCGCGAGCAGTTCGCGGTCGCGGCGGGCCTGTTCGGTGTTCATCGTGCGCAGGAAGTCCGGGTCGTCGTCGGGTGAGGCGGGCCGGGCCGTGTGCCCGCGGGCCGGGCCGCCCTCGTGCGGCGCGGGCAGCGGGCGTCCCCAGAGGTAGTACGCGATCGGTCCGAACAGTGGGACCAGCAGGACGATCAGGACCCACAGGGCGCGTGGCAGGTTGCGGACCCGGTCGGCGGACAGCGCGCCGATCAGGCCGAGGACCAGAAGTACGAGCTGCATCGCAGCCAGGAGGATGAACGACCGGACCATGAGGCAATGATGACGCGGCGCGACCGGTACGTCATCGATCACGCCACGACAACCACCGCGCCGCACACCGCGAAGCTCGCACACAGCAGGGCGTACGCGATGACCGTGTGCCGTCCGGGCCGGGGCGGACGCGCGATCAGCCCGTGCACCCGGCGGTAGCCGAGCGCGACCAGGACGGCCCAGATCGCCATCGCGGCCGCGACGGCCAGCACGGTCGTGGCGCCCGGATGCGGTACGAACGCCGGGCGCAGCATGAGCAGGCCGACCGCGGTCGCGGACAGGCCGGTGCGCCGCCACGCCAGCCGGGTGCGCTCGGCGGAGGCACCGTGGTCGTCGCCGCTGTCCGGGGTGTTCACTGCCGGCCCCCCGCCGTGAGACCGGCGCCGGACCCGGCCCGACCGGCCCGGCCGCTCATCGCAGGGCCCGCATCAGCACGGCGACGACCAGTAGCAGCGCCCCGGCCGCGACCACGATGGCCAGCACCGCGGGGAACCGGGACCGGGGCAGGTCCGTGCCGAGCCGCATGGCGCGTTCGGTACGGGCCCAGTGGTCCACGGCGCGTAGTGCGACGAGCGCGCCGAGTACGAGCAGCGACACCGCGATGATCTCGCGCAGGTGGGTGATGGGCAGCGGGGGCAGGAACTGCGCGCACGCCAGCCCGCCCGCGATGAGCGCCAGCCCGGTACGGATCCAGGCCAGGAACGTGCGCTCGTTGGCCAGGGAGAACCGGTAGTCGGGGGTCTTGCCGACCCGCGCGGTCCGCCCGGGGTCGAACCACTGTCGCAGGTCGTTCAACACGCGACGATTATCGAACGTTCAGTTCCGGGGCTGCCCGGGGACGGCGGCATCCGGGCGTGAGGGAGGATGGGGCGGCAGCCGCGAAACGGCGGTCCGGGGCCGTGAGGTGAGTCACGCTCGGTGGCGGGGACCGGTTAGCTACTGACGGGTAACCTTTCCGGGGTGACACGTGGCCGTGGGCGTTCGTAAACAGGAGGTCGTCGAAGCGCGATGAACATCGTCGTACTGGTCAAGCAGGTACCCGACTCCGGTGCCGAGCGCACCCTGAGCCCGGGCGACAACACCGTCGAGCGAGCCTCGGCTAGCAACGTCATCAACGAGATGGACGAGTACGCCATCGAAGAGGCGCTCAAGCTCAAGGAGGCGCACGGCGGCGAGGTGACCATCCTGACGATGGGTCCCGCGGGCGCCACCGAGTCCATCCGCAAGGCCCTGTCCATGGGTCCGGACAAGGCCGTTCACGTGCAGGACGACGCGCTGCACGGCTCCTGCGCGGTGGCCACCAGCAAGGTGCTCGCCGCCGCTCTCGGCACGCTCAACGCCGACCTGGTGCTCTGCGGCGCCGAGTCGACCGACGGCCGCGTCCAGGTCATGCCGCACATGCTGGCCGAGCGCCTCGGCATCGCCGCACTGACCGGCGCCCGCAAGCTCACCGTGGACGGTGCCAACCTCACCATCGAGCGGCAGACCGACGAGGGCTACGAGGTCGTCACCGCGGCCACCCCGGCCGTGGTCAGCGTGTGGGACACCATCAACGAGCCGCGCTACCCGTCCTTCAAGGGCATCATGGCCGCCAAGAAGAAGCCGGTGCAGGCCCTCGCGCTCGGCGACCTGGGCGTCAGCGCCGGCGAGGTCGGCTCCGCCGGGGCGACCAGCGCCGTGGTCGAGTTCTCGAAGCGCCCGGCGCGGTCCGCCGGCACCAAGATCACCGACGAGGGTACGGGCGGCACGCAGTTCGTCGAGTTCCTCGCCACCGAGAAGTTCGTCTGAGGGGGAGGCCCACATGGCTGAAGTACTGGTCGTCGTCGAGGCCTCGCAGGCAGCCGGCGTCAAGAAGGTCACGCTCGAGATGCTGACCATCGCCCGCGACCTGGGCGAGGTGTCCGCGGTCGTGCTCGGCGGTGCCGGCGCGGCCGCCCAGTTCGCCGACAAGCTCGGCGAGTTCGGCGCCGCGAAGATCTACGCGGCCGAGGGCGAGGAGGTCGACGGTTACCTCGTCGCTCCGAAGGCCACGGTCGTGGCCGAGCTGGTCAAGCGGGTGCAGCCCGCGGCCGTTCTGCTCGCCTCCACCCAGGAGGGCAAGGAGATCGCCGGCCGGCTCGCGGTCAAGCTCGACAACGGGCTGCTCACCGACGCGGTCGCGGTCGACGCCGACGGCACCGCCACCCAGGTGGTCTTCGCCGGTTCCGCGATCGTCAAGTCCAAGGTCACCAAGGGTCTGCCGATCGTCACGGTCCGGCCGAACTCGGTGACCCCGTCGCCCGCCGCCGCCACCCCGGCGGTCGAGCAGCTCACGGTCACCTCGACGGACGCGGACAAGCTGGCCAAGGTCGTGCAGCGGGTCGCCGAGCAGAAGGGCTCGCGCCCCGAGCTGACCGAGGCGTCCGTGGTCGTCTCGGGTGGCCGCGGCGTCGGCAACGCGGAGAACTTCGCCCTGGTCGAGGAGCTCGCCGACCTGCTCGGCGGCGCGGTCGGCGCGTCCCGTGCCGCGGTCGACTCCGGCTTCTACCCGCACCAGTTCCAGGTCGGGCAGACCGGCAAGACCGTGTCGCCGCAGCTCTACGTCGCGCTCGGCATCTCCGGTGCCATTCAGCACCGGGCCGGCATGCAGACCAGCAAGACGATCGTCGCGATCAACAAGGACCCCGAGGCGCCGATCTTCGAGCTGGCCGACTTCGGTGTCGTGGGCGACCTGTTCAAGGTCGTGCCGCAGGCTGCCGAGGAGATCCGCAAGCGCAAGTGACACCGGCACTGTCACGACCCGGCCCCGGCGGAGCGATCTCCGCCGGGGCCGGGCGCTTATGTGGCCTGAGCAGGCCCGACAGCCTGCACGAACGCGCGTGGTGGCGGGGCGGCGACCGCCGTCCGGGGCGTATCGACCGCGGGGGCATAAGCTTTCCGGTGATGGCCTACCTGGATCACGCGGCGACCACGCCGATGCTTCCCGAGGCGCTCGACGCGTACGTCGCGGCGGCCGGGCAGCTCGGCAACCCGTCGTCCCTGCACGCTGCCGGGCGTACCGCGCGCCGGCTGGTCGAGGAGTCCCGCGAGCGCATCGCCGCGGTGCTCGGCGCCCGCCCGTCCGAGGTGATCTTCACCAGCGGCGGGACCGAGAGCGACAACCTCGGCACCAAAGGGATCTACTGGGCGCGCCGGGCCGCGGACCCGGGCCGGACCCGGGTCGCCGCGTCGGCGGTCGAGCACCACGCGGTCCTGGACTCGGTCGACTGGCTGGGCACGCACGAGGGGGCCGACGTCGACTGGCTGCCGGTCGACTCGTCCGGCCGGGTCGCCCCCGCCGCCCTCGCCGAGCTGCTCGACGAGCGCGGCGACGACGTCGCGGTGGTCAGTGTCCAGTGGGCCAACAACGAGGTCGGCACGATCCAACCCATCCACGAGCTGGCCGCGCTGGCCGCCGAGACCGGCGTGCCGCTGCACACCGACGCGGTGCAGGCGGTCGGCCAGGTGCCGGTCGACTTCGCCGCCAGCGGGGTGGCCGCGCTCACGGTGACCGGCCACAAACTGGGCGGCCCGGTGGGGGTCGGCGCGCTGCTGCTGGGCCGCGACGTCGCCTGCACCCCGCTGCTGCACGGCGGCGGCCAGGAGCGCGACGTGCGCTCCGGCACGCTGGACACCCCCGGCGTGGTGGCGTTCGCGGTGGCGGTCGAGGCCGCGGTCAAGCGCCAGCCCGAGTACGCGGCCTCGGTCGCGGCGCTGCGCGACGACCTGGTCTCCCGGGTACGCGCCGCGGTTCCGGACGCGGTCTACAACGGGGCGCCCGGCGACCGGCTGGCCGGCAACGCCCACTTCTCGTTCCCCGGCTGCGAGGGCGACGCCCTGTTGCTGTTGCTCGACGCGCAGGGCATCGCCTGCTCCACCGGTTCGGCCTGCTCCGCCGGGGTCGCCCAGCCCTCGCACGTGCTGCTGGCCATGGGCGCGAACGACGACCGGGCCCGCTCCTCATTGCGTTTCACCCTGGGCCACTCCAGCACCCCGGACGACGTCGACGCCCTGCTGGCGGCGCTGCCGGGTGCGGTGGAGCGGGCCCGCCGCGCCGCCGCCTGGAAAACCCCCCGCTGACCGCCCGCCCCTACCGCCCCGGTGCCTTCGATCGCTGCACCCGTGGGCGGATAGGCTGGAGGAATGCGAGTGCTGGCGGCGATGTCGGGCGGGGTGGACTCCGCCGTGGCCGCGGCGCGCGCCAAGGACGCCGGGTACGACGTGACCGGGGTGCACCTGGCCCTGGCCCGCAACCCGCAGACGTACCGCACCGGGGCGCGCGGCTGCTGCACGCTGGAGGACTCGCGGGACGCCCGCCGGGCCGCCGACGTGATCGGCATCCCGTTCTACGTGTGGGACATGGCCGAGCAGTTCCACACCGAGGTGGTGGACGACTTCGTCGCCGAGTACGCGGCCGGCCGTACCCCGAATCCGTGCCTGCGCTGCAACGAGAAGATCAAGTTCGCTGCGGTGCTGGACCGGGCCGTGGCCCTGGGGTTCGACGCCGTGGTCACGGGACACCACGCGCGGCTCGGCGCGGACGGGCTGCTGCGCCGCAGCGTCGACCTCGCCAAGGACCAGTCGTACGTGCTGGCCGTGCTGACCCGCGCCCAGCTGGACCGCGCAATCTTCCCGCTGGGCGACTCGACCAAGTCGCAGGTCCGCGTGGAGGCGGCCGAGCGCGGACTGGCCGTGGCCGACAAGCCGGACTCGAACGACATCTGCTTCATCGCCGACGGTGACACCCGCGGCTTCCTGGCCCGCCAGCTCGGCGAGGAGCCGGGCGACATCGTCGACGCCCACACCGGCGCGGTCCTGGGCCGCCATCGCGGCGCCTACGCCTACACGGTCGGCCAGCGCAAGGGCCTGGACCTGCGGGTGCCCGCCCCGGACGGCCGCCCCCGGTACGTGCTGTCGATCACCCCGAAGACCAACACCGTGACCGTGGGGCCGCGCGAGGATCTGGCCGTCGACACGGTCACCGCCGCCCGGCCGATCTGGCACGGCGCGGCCACCCCGGTGGCGTGCGAGGTGCAGCTCCGCGCGCACGGGGAGGTCGTCGCGGCGGAGGTAACCGTCGCGGGGGACACGGTGACCGCCCGGCTGCGCGAGCCCGCCCGTGGTGTCGCGGCCGGGCAGGCGATCGTCGCGTACCGGCCCGATCCGGGGGGTGACGTCGTGCTCGGCTCGGCCACGATCACGGCGGGTCTGCCGTCCGCCGCCGCATCGGTGGCGTCGACCGGCTCTGAGGCTCCCGCCGGTGCCTGATTTCCCCTGGCCCGCCGGTGCCGCCACCGGGCTCGGCTCGCTGCCCGGCACGGACATCGCCGAGGCGCAGCGGTTGGTCCTCGGCGAACTGCCGGACCTGCCGCACCTGGCGGAGCTGCCGGAACGCGGGCCCGGCGCGGACATCATCGGCCGCGGCGCCGGCCTGCTCGTCGACCTGCCCGTGCAGCTCTACGCCGGGCAGTGGCAGGTCGCCCGGCGGCCCGGTGCGGACCTGCGCCGCGCCGCCGACTTCTGGGAACGTGACCTGGACCAGGTCACCGAGCAGTGCGACGGGTACGCCGGGGTGCTGAAACTGCAGGCGGCCGGGCCGTGGACGCTGGCCGGGAGCATCGACCTGCCGATCGGCGGGCGAGTGCTGCGTGACCGCGGAGCCGTCCGTGACCTCACCGACTCGCTCGCCGAAGGGCTGCGGCGCCACGTCGCCGAGGTCCGCAAACGGGTGCCGCGCGCGTCGGTGCTGCTCCAGCTCGACGAGCCGATGCTGCCCGCGGTCGTGGCCGGGCGGGTGCGGACCGAGAGCGGGCTGAGCGCGTACCCCGCGGTGGAGCACGCCGACGCGGCGGCTGCCGTGCGGGCCGTGGTGGAGGCGGCCGGCGCGCCCGTGGTGGTGCACTGCTGCGCGGCCGACGTGCCGCTGGACGTCGTCCGCGACGCCAACGCCGCTGGTGTCGCGCTCGACCTGTCCCTGCTGTCCGATCTCGACCCGCTCGGCGAGGCCCTCGACGCGGGCTTGGGCCTGTTCGCGGGCGCGGTCGCCACCCGGCCCTCGGGCGGGCGGGCGCCCACGTCCGTCCAGGTGGCCGACCGGGTCCGTACGTTGTGGACCCGCCTCGGGTTCCCGGTCGGACGCCTCGCCGCGCAGGTCGTGGTCACCCCGGCGTGCGGCCTGGCGGGCGCGCCGGACCGGTACGTCCGGGCGGTGCTCGCGGCCTGCCGGGACGCGGGTCGCCGGCTGGCCGAGGTCTGAGGATCCGCGGTGACGGCGGGCCGCAAACTGTCGTAGGGGCCGACTAACGTGCTGGTGGAAGCACGGAAGACGGAGGGTTTGCGGTGGCCAGGAGTTCGAAGGGCTCGTCGAAGGAGTCGACGGCGGAGGCCGCGGTCGCCGCGGAGATCGCGGCGGGCCACCCGACCGCGGCGCAGGTGGCGGCGGCCGGTGCCGAGCCGCCGCCGCAGGCCAGCGCCCGGCATGCCGAGCTGAGCGACGAGCTCCGCGGCCATCAGTACCGCTACTACGTGCTCGACTCCCCGACGATCTCCGACGCCGAGTTCGACACGTTGCTGCGCGAGCTGGAGGCGCTGGAGGGGCAGTATCCGGCGCTGCGCACCCCCGACTCCCCGACGCAGAACGTCGGCGGCACGTTCTCCACCCAGTTCACCCCGGTCGAGCACGCCGAGCGGATGATGTCGCTGGACAACGTGTTCGACTCCGCCGAGCTGGCCGCGTGGGCTGAGCGCACGGTGCGCGACGCGGGCGGCCCGGTCGACTTCCTCTGCGAGCTGAAGGTGGACGGCCTGGCCATCAACCTGACGTACGAGAAGGGGCGGCTGGTGCGCGGGGCGACCCGGGGCGACGGCCGCACCGGCGAGGACGTGACGTCGAACGTGCGCACGATCCGCGAGATCCCGGAGCGGCTGGCCGGGGAGAACCCGCCGGAGCTGCTGGAGGTGCGCGGCGAGATCTACTTCCCCGCCTCGGCGTTCGCCGATCTCAACGCGTCGCTGGTGGAGCAGGGCAAAGCGCCGTTCGCCAACCCGCGCAACGCGGCGGCCGGCAGCCTGCGGCAGAAGGACCCGCGGATCACCGCATCGCGTGGCCTGCGCATGGTGGTGCACGGCATCGGCGCCCGCACCGGTTTCCGGCCGACCTCCCAGTCCCACGCGTACGAGCAGCTCAAGGCGTGGGGGCTGCCGACCAGTGACCGGTGGAAACTCGTCGGCGACATGGCCGGAGTGGGCGAGTTCATCGACTACTACGCCGAGCACCGGCACGACGTCGAGCACGAGATCGACGGGGTGGTCGTCAAGGTCGACTCGGTGGCCATCCAGGGCAGGCTCGGTTCGACCAGTCGCGCGCCTCGCTGGGCGATCGCGTTCAAGTACCCGCCGGAGGAGGTCACCACCAAGCTGCTCGACGTTGACGTGAATGTCGGGCGTACCGGGCGGGTCACGCCGTTCGCGGTGCTGGAGCCGGTGCGGGTCGCGGGTTCCACGGTCGCGCTGGCCACTCTGCACAACGCCCGGGAGGTCGAGCGCAAGGGCGTGTGGATCGGCGACACGGTCGTGCTGCGCAAGGCGGGGGACGTGATTCCCGAGGTGCTCGGCCCGGTGATGGATCTGCGTCCCGCGGATGCCCGCCGGTTCGTCATGCCGACGCAGTGCCCGGCGTGCGGCACCGGGCTGGCGCCGGCCAAGGAGAGCGACGTCGACATCCGCTGCCCGAACACCCGGTCCTGTCCCGCGCAGTTGCGCGAGCGGGTCTTCCACCTCGCCGGGCGCGGCGCGTTCGACATCGAGGTGCTGGGTTACAAGGCCGGTCAGGCGCTGCTGGACTCGGGCATCATCACGGACGAGGGCGACCTGTTCGCGATCACGTCCGATCAGTTGGCGGGCGCGCCGTTCTTCGTCAACAAGGACGGCACGCTGGGCAGCAACGCGGTGAAGCTGCTGGACAATCTGGCCGAGGCGAAGAGCCGGCCGCTGTGGCGGGTGCTGGTCGCCCTGTCGATCCGGCACGTCGGCCCGACCGCGGCGCAGGCTCTGGCCCGGCAGTTCGGCTCGATGGAGGCGATCGAGGCCGCCGTGGGCGAGGAGCGGGTCGAGGAACTGTCCTCGGTGGACGGGGTCGGCCCGACGATCGCCGAGAGCCTGCGCGAGTGGTTCACGGTCGACTGGCACCGCGACATCGTGCGCAAGTGGCACGAGGCCGGGGTGCAGATGGCCGACGAGCGTGGCGAGGAGGGCCCGCGCCCGCTGGAGGGCCTGACCGTGGTGGTCACGGGCACCCTGGCCGGTCACTCGCGGGATCAGGCGACCGAGGCGGTCACGTCGCGCGGCGGCAAGGTCAGCGGCTCGGTGTCGAAGAAGACCGCGTTCGTCGTGGTCGGCGACAACCCGGGCAGCAAGTACGACAAGGCGCTCACGCTCAAGGTGCCGGTGCTGGACGAGGCCGGTTTTGCGGTGCTGCTGGCCGACGGGCCGGACGCGGCGCGCCAGGTCGCCGAGATGGCCCCTCCGGATGACAAGGAAGCAGACCCTATCGGGTGAAATATGCGGGCTTCCGCCGAAGCTCACGCATGCGGGTTTGGTAGCGACGAGTCTGTTTCGCGTCGTTTTGTCCATGCGGATCTATGGTGAGGGGGATCGGTCGGTCCGACACCATCGGGGAGGTCGCATGGGTGCCGCACAGCCGCGTCGCGCCACGGCGGGCAGCCTGCTCCCCGAGGCGTTCTTCCCCGAAACGGGCGTGGAACCGGGCTGGCCCGCGGCGCCCGCCTGGCGCGGCATCCTTCTGACGGCCACCGGCGCGGCCGTGGTCGACGTGGCCGTGTGGGCTGCCGCCGAGGACACGTTCGCCGCGCTGCCGCCCGCGTACTGGGCGATGGCCGTACTCGCCGTCGCGGTCGACGCGCGTCCGTACGTCCTGGCGAACCGGCGCGCCAGCTCCGTCGTCCTGCCGTCCATCTGCTTCACGTTCGCGATCGCCCTGGCTTGGGGGTTCGTGCCCGCGCTGGCGGCCCAGATCGCGGCCGTGACGGTCGCCGGGGCCCGGATGCGCCGTCCCGCCCGGCGTGTCCCGCACCTGGCCGTGCAGCACGCCGGGGCGCTCGCCGCGGCGTCGCTGGTGGCCGCCGTGACCGGACTGCGCCTCGGGCCCGCACCGCACTGGGACGACGCGGCGCTGACGGTCGCCGCGGCGGCCGCGTGGATCGGCGCCCGGTACGGCCTGGCCGCGCTCACCGCCCGCTGGCGCTCCGACGGCCGCCGCCCACCGCACCTGCCGCGCCGCAACGTCGAACTGTTCGCGACCGCCGCGTTGCTGCTGCTCGGACCGGTGGTGCTCGCCGCCGCCCAGGTCGGGCTGGTCCTCGTGCCACTGGTCCTGCTCGCCCTGCACGCGGTGCACCGGATGGTCCGCTCCGCGGGCGAGTACGAGCGCGCCGCCCGCGTCGACCCGCTCACCGGCCTGCCCAACCGCCGGGTGCTGCAGGCCGCGGTCGCCGACCACCAGGGCGGCGCCCGGCAACCGGCGCCGCCGCTCGCCCTGCTGCTGCTGGACCTGGACCGGTTCCGCAACGTCAACGACGCGCTGGGCCACCCGCTGGGGGATCGGCTGCTCGCCGCGGTGGCGCACCGGCTCGCCGCCGCCGTCCCCGCACACGACCTGCTGGTCCGGCTCGGCGGCGACGAGTTCGCGGTGCTCGCCACGCGCGTCGACGGGCCCGCCGCGGCGCGGGCCGTCGCGGGACACCTCGCCGAGGTCCTGCATCGGCCGTTCCATCTGGACGGCCTGGCGGTCGACGTCAGCGCCACGATCGGCATCGCCATGCAGGCCCTCGCGCCGCCCGGCTCCGCCCGCGGCGGGTCCGGCGACGCCGCGACGCTGCTGCGCCAGGCCGAGGCTGCGATGTACGACGCCAAGCAGCGCGGCGACCAGATGGTGGTGTACGGCCCCGACGCGGCCCACCACTCACCGGAGCGGCTCACCCTCCTGGCCGACCTGCGGTGCGCGCTGCACGGGCACCCCAGCGTGCTCGACGTGCTCCCGTCGTCGCGCGGGGAGGAGCCCGGCCCCCGCGACGACGGCATCCAGCTCTTCTACCAGCCGCAGATCGCGATCGCGTCCGGCGAGGTCGTCGGCGTCGAGGCCCTGCTGCGCTGGCAGCATCCGCAGCGCGGGCTGGTCGGCGCCGAGGAACTGATCCGGGTCGCCGAGCAGACCCCGGTGATGCGGCTGCTCACCGCGCGGGTGCTGCACGAGGTGATCGCGCAGCTCGCGGCGTGGCAGGTGGCGGGCCGCCCGGTCCGGGCCGCGGTCAACGTCAGCGTGCGCGACCTGCACAGCACCGAGATCGCCGAGCGGGTCGACACCCTGCTGCGCCGGTACGGCGTACCGGCGCGGCTGCTGCAGCTGGAGATCACGGAGAGCGCGCTGATGGCGGACCCGCACCGGGTCCTCACCACCATCACACGGCTGGACCGGATGGGCGTGGCCATCTCCCTGGACGACTTCGGCACGGGGTACTCGTCGCTGCAGCATCTGCGCCGGTTGCCGCTGTCCGAGGTGAAGATTGACCGGTCGTTCGTGCTGGGCATGGTGGCCGACCGGGGCGACGCCGCCATCGTCCGCTCGGTGATCGACCTGGCGGAGGCGTTGCGTCTGCGGGTGGTCGCCGAGGGTGTCGAGGACGAGGGCACCTGGCGGGCGTTGGCGCAGGTGGGCTGCCACGCCGCGCAGGGCTGGTTCCATGCCCGCCCGATGCCCGCGGAGGACCTGCTCGGCTGGCTCGCCCGGTACCGGCCGCTGCGCCCGGTCCCGACCACGTGATCCGCCGCCGGTGACTCGCGAATCGGGAGTCGGCGGTTGGCCCGGCACCCGGGCGAAATAGACTCGCTCGGGTCAGCGGCGACGCCGATGATCGCCGTACCGACGGATCAGCAGGGGGCCCGATGACCGCCATCTCCCGCGAAGAGGTCGCGCATCTCGCGCGCCTGTCGCGGCTCGCCGTGACCGAGCAGGAACTGGACCAGTTCGCGGGCCAGCTCGACGTGATCCTGCAGTCGGTCGCCCGGGTCGGTGAGGTCGCCGCCGAGGACATCCCGCCGACCTCGCACTCCGTGCCGCTGACCAACGTGTACCGCGACGACGTCGAGCAGCCGTGCCTGACGCAGGCCGACGCGCTCTCCGGCGCGCCGGACTCCGCCGAGGGCCGGTTCCGCGTGCCCCGCATCCTGGACGAGGAGGACTGAAGCCGTGAGTGACGTCACGCGGATGACCGCGACCGAGGTCGCGGCGCTCATCTCCGGCGGCGAGGCCTCCGCGGTGGAGGTCGCCACCGCCCACCTGGACCGCATCGACGCGGTCGACCCGCGGGTGCACGCGTTCCTGCACGTCGACCGCGAGGGCGCGCTGGCGGCCGCGCGGGCGGTGGACGAGCGGCGCGCCGCCGGGCAGGAGCTGGGGCCGCTGGCCGGGGTGCCGGTCGCGGTCAAGGACATCGTGGCGACCCGCGGGGTCCCCACCACCGCCGCGTCGAAGATCCTCGAGGGCTGGCGGCCACCCTACGACGCGACCATCGTCGAGCGGCTCCGTGCCGCCGGCACGGTCATGCTCGGCAAGACCAACATGGACGAGTTCGCGATGGGCTCGTCCACCGAGTACTCCGCCTACGGGCCGACGAACAACCCGTGGGACCTCGGGCGCATCCCCGGTGGCTCCGGCGGCGGCAGCGCTGCGGCCCTGGCCGCGTACGAGGCGCCGCTGGCCATCGGCACGGACACCGGCGGTTCCATCCGCCAGCCCGGCGCGGTGACCGGCACGGTCGGCGCCAAACCGACGTACGGGGGCACCTCCCGTCACGGCCTCATCGCGTTCTCGTCCTCGCTGGACACCCCCGGCCCGTGCGCGCGGACCGTGGAGGACGCCGCGCTGCTGCACGCCGTGATCGCCGGGCACGACCCGCGCGACTCCACGTCCATCCCGCAGCCCGTCCCGGACGTGGTGGCCGCCGCCCGGCATGGCGCCACGGGCGACCTCAGCGGGGTCCGGCTGGGTCTGGTCACGGAGTTCTCCGGGGAGGGCGCGGAGCCCGGCGTGGCGGCCGCGTTCCGCGACGCGGTGGAGAAGCTGGTCAAGCTCGGCGCCGAGGTCGTCGAGGTGTCCTGCCCGCACTTCCAGTACGCACTGCCCGCGTACTACCTGATCGCGCCGAGCGAGTGCTCGTCCAACCTGGCCCGCTTCGACGGCGTCCGGTACGGCCTGCGGGTCGGCGACGACGGCAACCGCTCGCTGGAGGAGGTCATGTCGCTGACCCGGGAGGCCGGGTTCGGCCCCGAGGTCAAGCGCCGCATCATCCTCGGCACGTACGCGCTGTCCAGCGGCTACTACGACGCGTACTACGGGCAGGCGCAGAAGGTCCGTACGCTGATCACGCGCGACTTCACGTCCGCGTTCGAGCGGGTCGACGCGCTGATCTCGCCGACCACGCCGTTCGTGGCGTTCCCGTTCGGCTCGCGTACCTCGGACCCGTACCAGATGTATCTGGCGGACCTGTTCACCATCCCCACCAACCTGTACGGCGGCCCGGCCATCTCCGTGCCGTGCGGCCTGTCCGAGGGCCTGCCGGTCGGTTTCCAGGTGATGGCCCCGACGATGGCCGACGACCGGATGTACCGGGTGGCCGCGGCGCTGGAGTCCGCGGTCGGCACGCTCACCCCGCCCGCGCTGTGATGCCCGGTGGCCCGGGGTTCCGGGCCACCGGCCGGCTCACTTCGGGGTGGACCTCGAGTCCAGCCAGGCGTCGATCAGCTTGGTGAAGTCCCGCCCGGTCTGCTTGTTGACGAACGCGGTGAAGGACGCGCGCGTCTGCTGCGTGTTCTTCTGCGTCTGCACCCATGCGGTCGCCAGCGCGAAGAACTTCCGGTCGCCGAGCGCGTCGTGCAGTTGCTTGAGCATCGCCGCGGGGCAGACGTAGACGTTGCTCTCGGCGAAGTTCGCCGCCTTCGGGTGCGCGGGCGGCCCCAGCTTCGCGCGCAGCTCGGCGTCGCGTTCGCGCAGGAAACTCTCCAGCTCGTCGTCGGAGAACTTGTGCACCGACTGCGAGTACAGGAACTGCGCGTACATCGCCCAGCCCTCGTTGAGCCACAGATCGTTCCAGTTGGTCGGGGTGACCGAGTCGCCGAACCACTGGTGCGCGTACTCGTGCAGCAGGTCCTCCTCGAACGCCGCCGCGTCCAGCTTCTTGATCTTTCCGCCCATGGTGATCATCTGCTGGGTCTCCATGCCGGAGGCCGAGTCGACCACCACGATGCCGCCGGTGGGGAACGGGTACGGCCCGAACCGCTTCTCCAGGAACGACAGGAAGCCCGGCGACTTCTTCAGCGACGGCACCAGCTTGTCGTCGGTGCCGGGGCGGTACCAGTACGTCAGCGGGATGCCGTGCGGCCCGTTCGCGGTGACCGTCCGGTACCGGCTCACCGCGAGCGTCTGCAGGTACGTCGCGACCGGATCGGTGCTGCGGTACCGGAACGTGGTGCCGGTGTGCCCGGCCGGGGTCCCGGCGGCGACCGCCGACCAGCCGACCGGCACGGTCACCGCGATGTCGTACAGCGCCTCGTCCGACGGCTGGTCGTTGGCCGGATACCAGGTGTACGCCCCGTACGGCTCCTGCATGGTCCACAGCGAGTGGTCCTTGGTGACGGTCAGCCCGAGCGGCTCGGTGTCCGTACGGTGCGACGGCATCGGGGTGGTGCTGGGCGCACCGTGATACGCCACCACCAGCGTGACCGGCTTGTCCTTGGTCACCGCGATCGGGACGGTCAGCTTCTCCGCGGCGACCGCCGCCCCCGTGACCGCCACGCCGTCCACGGTCACCCGGTCCAGCCGGTACGGCTTGAAGTCGAGTTTGATCTCCCGCGCGTCCGAGACCGGCCGGATGCGCAGCGTGGCGGTGCCGGTGAGCGTCCCGGTGACCGGCTGCCAGGCCAGGTCGAGGCCGTAGTGCAGCACGTCCAGCGCGGGATTGCCGAGCCTGGGGTAGAGCGGGTCGGCGACCGGCGCCGACGTGCCTGCCCGCCACTGTGCGTAGTCGATCGCGGGTGCGGCGGCCGCGGCCGCGGGCCCTCCCGCCGCGGGCTGGGCCACGGCGGGCTTCATCTTCTCGGTGCATCCGGCGATCAGTACGGTCGCGGCCAGTGCGGCCACCAGACGGGTACGGCACATGGCCCGGAACCGTACCGGACCGATCGCTGCCCGCGGGGCAACGCAGGGTCAGCGGAAAATCCGTCGGTACGGCCCACTAGGCTGGAGGCCGTCAGTCGCCGGGTCCAAGTCCTGGGAGCTCACCGCATGACCACCATCGCGCTGCCCTCGTTCTCCGATGCCCTCGGCCGGTACGAGCCGGTCATCGGCCTGGAGACCCACGTCGAGCTGGGCACCCGGACGAAGATGTTCTGCGGCTGCCCCACGACCTTCGGCGCGGAGCCCAACACCCAGGTCTGCCCGGTCTGCCTGGCCCTGCCCGGCGCCCTGCCGGTCGCCAACCGGCTCGGCATCGAGGCCACGATCCGCATCGGCCTCGCGCTGAACTGCTCGATCGCCACCTGGTGCCGGATGGCCCGGAAGAACTACTTCTACCCCGACATGCCGAAGAACTTCCAGACCAGCCAGTACGACGAGCCCCTGTGCACGGACGGCTGGGTCGACGTGGAGATCGACGGCGAGACGGTGCGCATCGGCATCGAGCGGGTCCACCTGGAGGAGGACACCGGCAAGACGCTGCACGTCGGCGGCGCCACCGGGCGCATCCACGGGGCCACCGAGTCGCTGGTCGACTACAACCGGGCCGGCATCCCGCTGGTGGAGATCGTCACCAAGCCGGTGCCGGGGATCGGCGCCAGGGCGCCCGAGGTGGCCCGGGCGTACGTGACGGAGCTGCGCGACATCATCCGTTCGCTGGGCGTCTCGGATGTGCGCATGGAGCAGGGCTCGCTGCGCTGCGACGTGAACACCTCGCTGAACCGCCCCGGCGAGGAGTGGGGCACGCGTACCGAGACCAAGAACGTCAACTCGCTGCGCTCGGTGGAGCGGGCCGTCCGGTCGGAGATCATCCGTCAGGCCGGGGTGCTCGACAGCGGCGGCACGATCACCCAGGAGACGCGGCACTTCCACGAGGACACCGGCGACACCACGTCCGGCCGCTCCAAGGAGACCGCGACCGACTACCGGTACTTCCCCGAGCCCGACCTGGTGCCGATCGCGCCCGACCCGGCCTGGGTCGCAGAGCTGAAGGCCGCCCTGCCGGAGAAGCCCAGCGTCCGGCGCGCCCGGCTGCGCGAGGACTGGGGCATCGCCGAGCTGGAGATGCAGGCCGTGGTCAACGCGGGAGCGGTGGACCTGATCGCGGAGACCATCGCGGCCGGGGCCACCCCCGCGGGCGCCCGCAAGTGGTGGATGGGTGAGCTGGCCCGCCGGGCGAACGAGACCGGTGTCGAGCTGTCCGCGGTCGGGGCCACCCCGGCGCAGGTGGCGCAGCTGCAGGCGCTGGTGGACGACGGCAAGCTCAACGACAAGCTGGCTCGTACGGTGCTGGAAGGGGTCGTGGCGGGCGAGGGTGACCCCGCCGCGGTCATGACCGCCCGCGGCCTCGAGGTGGTGTCCGACACCGGCGCGCTGACCGCCGCGGTGGACGAGGCCATCGCCGCGAACCCGGACGTCGCCGCCAAGATCCGCGACGGCAAGGTGGCCGCGGCGGGCGCGCTGGTCGGCGCGGTCATGAAGACGACCCGCGGCCAGGCCGACGCCAAGACCGTGCGGGAGCTGATCCTGGCCCGCCTCGGCGTCGAGGGCTGAGCCGCCGCCCCTCCGCCGTGAGGCCCGCCGCGATCAGCGCGGGGACGTGCTGACCGCCGGGCTGGTCGCGCGGCCGATCGTCGAGCTCGTGGTGGGCTGCGGGCCGCCGATGACGTTGCGCTGCACGGTCACGTTGGACTGGCCGGTGCCGCCGAGCTGGATGTCGTCGTACGCCTTCAGGTCGTGGTGCTCGTCGAAGTAGAGCACCGACAGGGTCAGCGGGGTCGGCTGCTCGTGCTCCAGCCCGCGCAGCCCGGCGCCACCGGTGGAGCCCTGCACCATCAGCCGCGTCGGCACCGGCGCCTGTGTCGCGGCGGCTGAGGCGCTCGGTGGTGCCGACGCGCCGATCGTCGCCGCGGCGGTCGGCGCAGGGGTCGGCGCGGGCAGCATGCTCACCTGGCGCTGGTGCTTGTGCCCGGCCAGGACCAGCGGCACGACGCCGGACAGCGGCGGCGCCATCGCCGGGTCGTGTACGAGTGCGACGTTCACCTTCGTCTCGGAGCCCCGGATCGTGGTGGCCAGCCGGTCACCGCTGACCAGCAACGGCGACTGGGTGGAGCCGTCGGCTGCGGGCGGGGTCTCGGACTTGTCCGGGGTGAACTCGGGGTCGCCGATGCCGGCGATGGTCACGCCGTCCACCGTGATGATCGAGTTGTCCAGCACCTTCGCGTTGTGCTGCCGGGCCACCGCCGCCTGGATCGCGGTCGAGTCGTGGTTGCCCCGCACGTAGATGTACGGCACGCCGATCTGCCCGATCGCCGACACGTACGACGTCTCCGGGCTGCTGCCCCAGTCGACGATGTCGCCGGTGTCGATCACCGCGTCGATGTTCCACTGCTTGACCACGGTGCGGATCAGGCCCCACGACGACGGGTTCAGGTGCAGGTCGGAGACGTGCAGGATGCGCGTCGTGTTCGCCTCCGGGGCGTACACCGGCAGGCTGGAGACCGTGGTGTAGATGCGGCTGACGTTGCTGACGAGTTGCTGGAGCTGGTCGGCGTACCGGCCGTAGTTGTCCGCGATGCGCCGCGCGTCACCCACCACCGCCGGCGCGTTGACCAGCAGTCCCTCGTAGCGGGGTTCGGCGATCGAGTCCCGGCGGACCGTGCCGATCGCCAGGCCGAGACTGCCACCGGTCACCGCGAGGGCGGTGACCCCCGCCCACGCGATCCGGCGGAAGTCGCGGAAGATCACGGCGGCGAGCAGCATCGCCCCGGCCAGGGCGGCGCCCAGCGCCCGCAACCCCAGGCGCAGGACACCCGCGGTCACCTCGTCCACCGCGCGCTTGCCGGTCACGGTGAGGGCGGTCGGGTCGTCGATGAGGGCCTCGGTGCGGTTCTGATCCAGCGAGCCGAGGTTGACCTTGAGATGGATGGGGCCGTCGTGGCTGTCGAGATGCAGCGACCCCAGAGGCGGGATGTCGATCTCCGTGCCGCCCGTGAACGAGGGACTGATCGACATCTCCGCCCGGAACGGGCCCACGTCGATGTGCGTCTGCGCGAGCAGCATCGTGCCGACGGTGGCGCCGACCAGGGCGACCAGGACCACCCCGGCACCGATCCGGACACGCCGGCCCCACACGGTGCCCAGCACGCGCGAGGTGGCGGACCGGACAGACCGCGAGAGGTCTCGGAGGGAGGTCATTTACGGCTCACCGTGTCCCGGGGGGTCGCGTACCAAACAGTCGTCACGGTTAACTTCGACCAGCGCCGCCGTCGGCAAAGACAAGCCGGATGATGCGGTCGTCGTCCGGGCCCGGGTCGCCGCCGTCCTCCTGGTTCGAGGTGGCGACCCACAGCGACCCGTCCGGGGCGGCGGTCAGGGCGCGCAGGCGGCCGTACGCACCCGTGAGCAGGGCCTGCGGCTGCCCGAGCAGGGTGCCGTTGCCGGTCGTGTCGACCAGCCAGAGGCGCTTACCGAGCAGGCACGCCGAGGCGATCATGTGCTCCAGGACCGCCACGCCCGCGCAGTTCGACTCCGCGACCGGCCAGCTCACCAGCGGGTCGGCGTACGCCGGGTCGGAGGCACTGCCCTCGACCTTGCCCCACCCGTAGTTCTTGCCCTTCTGGATCAGGTTGAGCTCGCCGTACGTCTTCTGGCCGGACTCGCTGGCGTACAGCCGCTTGCCGGAATCCCAGGCCAGGCCCCGCACGTTGCGGTGACCGGACGACCAGACCAGGGAGTCCTTCGCCGGGTTGCCCGGGGCGGGCCTGCCGTCCGTCGTGATCCGCAGGATCTTGCCGCCGAGACTCTTCGGATCCTGCGCCTGGCGGCCGGGGGTGGCGTCGCCGGTGCCCACATACAGGAAGCCGTCGGGGCCGAACGCGATCTGGCCGCCGTTGTCGTCCGGCGAGCGGGGGATGCCGGTGAGGATCGGCTGCGGCTTGCCGCCGAGGGTCAGCTTCGCGACCCGGTTGTCCGTGGCCGTCGTGTAGTACACGAACACCGTCTTGTCCGCCTTGTACTGCGGGGAGACCGCGATGCCGAGCAGGCCGGCGTCGCCGCCCGGCTCGACCTCGGACAGCCGTTGCACCTCGGTCACCTTGAGCCCGTCGGCATCCGTGTCCGGGCCGACGCGCAGGATGCGGGCGGTGTCCCGCTCCGTCACCAGGGCCGCGCCGTCGGGCAGGAACGCCATGCCCCACGGGACCTCCAGGTTCTTGGCCAGCACGGTGACCGCGACCTCCTGGCCGCCCCCCGGGTCACTGCTGGCCGGGGCTGACGGTGGCGGCAGGTTGGGCGGCCGGCCGGCCTCGTCGGGGTCCGGCGGCCCGAAGCTGCACGCGGCTGCGAGGACCAGCACGGCCATCAGGGCCGTCGGCGCGGCACCGGCCCGCCGGGCGGCTGAACGTCGGTGGTGCGGGATCACGCAAGCTCCTCGTCCACCAGACCAGGGTAGCGGCGGACCCTGACACCTCCGTCGCCCCGATCCGGCCGCGGACCGCCGCCGGTCACTCGGATTTCGGCGGGGCGCTGATCTCGTGCCCGGCGGCGGCCACGACCGCGGGCAGGTCGGTCCGGTTGACACCGGTCAGGCGAATCGCCGTGCCGTCGGCGAGCCGGGCGGAGACCCGGCCGCGCGCGTCCGGGACGAGCTCGGTGACCTGGTCCCACGGCACGGTGACCGCGCCGAGCAAAGCGCGCACGCGCAGCCGGTCGGGGTAGACGTCCGTTCCGGCCCGCCAGGCCCACACCACCACCGCGAGCGGGACCAGCAGCAGGGGTGCCAGCAGCCACCGGGCGCCCGCCAGCGGGACGGTGCCCACGAACGCGATCACCGCGGCGACCACCAGCGCACCGGGTTTACGCACACGCAGCACGGGCTTGGAGCTCACGGAGTCATCCTCGCATCCTCGTGAAGTGCGGAATTGTCGGAGGGCCCGCGCATACTGTCGCAGTTCGGGTAAGTGTGAAGCAGCTCACCCCGGTGCCGGCGCCCGAGCCGCTGCCGGATTCGGCAACGTCAGGACAGCACAGACAAAGAGGTGTGTGCAGATGACCACAATGCTCGCCATCGGGACGCTCAAGGGCCTGTTCCTCGCCACCAGCGACGACCGCCGGCGCTGGCGGGTCGGCCCGGCGCACTTCTTCGGCCAGGCCATCTATGCGGTCAGCATCGACCGCCGACCCGCCACCGCGCGCCTGCTCGTCGGGGTCGACAACTCACACTTCGGCCCGAGCGTCGTGATCAGCGACGACCTCGGCGAGACGTGGCAGGAGCCGGACACCGCCCCGCTGGCCTTCCCGGCCGACACGGAGGTCGCCGTCGAGCGGATCTGGCAGATCGCCCCGGCCGGCCCGGCCGAGCCCGGGGTCGTGTATGCGGGCACCCAGCCGTCCGCGCTGTTCCGTTCCACCGACGGCGGCCAAACGTACGAGCTGGTGCGCCCGTTGTGGGACCACCCGCACCGGCCGCAGTGGGGCGCGGGCTTCGGGGGGCAGGCGATCCACACGATCCTGCCGCACCCGACCGACCCGCAGCGGGTGCTGATCGCGATGAGCACCGGCGGGGTGTACCGCTCCGCCGACGGGGGCGCCTCCTGGTCGGCGTCCAACTCGGGTATCAAGGCGTACTTCTTCCCCGACCCGTGGCCCGAGTTCGGCCAGTGCGTGCACAAGGTGGCGCGCGACGCTGCCGACCCCGACCGTCTGTACGCGCAGAACCATCACGGCGTGTACCGCTCCACCGACGACGGGGCGAGCTGGCAGTCCATCGCGGACACTCTGCCGTCCGACTTCGGCTTCCCCATCGTGGCGCACCCCAGTCGCCCCGAGGTGGCGTGGAACTTCCCGCTCACCAGCGACCGGGAGCGGCATCCGGTCGACCTGCGCTGCCGGGTCTTCCGTACGACCGACGCGGGCGACACGTGGCAGCCGTTCGAGCGGGGCCTGCCGGAGGGCCCGTTCTACCCGGTCGTGCTGCGCGACGCGATGAGCGTCGACGACGGCGACCCCGCGGGCGTCTACTTCGGCACCCGGTCCGGCGAGGTCTTCGCGAGCCCGGATGAGGGCGAGAGCTGGTCGTCGGTCGCCTCCCACCTGCCGGACGTGCTCTGCGTGCGGGCGGTGACGATCTGATGCCGACCGTGCGGGTGCCCGGGGTCCTGCGGGCGGACGCCGGCGGTGCCGCCCATCTCGACGTGGCCGCCGACGGCTCGCTGCGCGCGGTCCTGGACGAGCTCGACGCGCGCTGGCCCCGGCTGGCGCGCCGCGTCCGCGACGAGAGCGGCGCCCTGCGCCGCTACGTCAACGTCTACGTGGACGGCGAGGACTGCCGCCGTTCCGGCGGCCTGGACACCCCGGTGCCGCCCGGTGCGGAGATCCAGATCCTCCCCTCCGTGGCCGGTGGTGCGGGCGTTGCGGCACGGATCGTCCGCACGGACGAGGTAACACGCCGGTCGGTGCATTGACCACGGTTGGTCCATAGTCGACTATCCGAACATGCGCAGGATTTCTACCGGCCCGTAACCCGAACGGCGGGCCGCTCGTTGCCGAGTGTGAGGCGCAGTGGCTGCGCCGGAGCGACCCGCCGACCCCCTCCGATCCGACCGCAGAGGATCCGCCGTCGTGGCAGTGCCGCCCCCCGCACGCGCCCGTCCCGGGAGCCTTTCCTGGGCCAGGCCCGCCGTTGTGCCCGTGGCGGGTGCGCTGGTCGTACTGTCCAGTGTGGTCGGTGCCCTGTCGCCGCCGGTGGCGCTGGCGCTCGGCGCGGGCGGTGTCGCCCTGTGGGCCACGGCGATGCTGGTGCGCGCTGCGCTGGCCATCCACCATGACACGGGCACGTACGCGGCCTGCCGGGGCGCGGGTTTCATCGGCATGGGTGCGCTCGCGACCGGTGTGACCGTGATACTGCTCGCGTTCGGCCCGCCCGCCCCCGGCGTGACGAGCGCGTCCGCCCTGGCCCTGCCCGGCCTCGACATCACGGGCGTGAGCGCGGCGGGCGTGGATGCGACGGGATGGAGTTCGCCCGGCTGGGCCGCGACCGGGCTCGGTACGACCGGCCTGGGCCTGGCCGCCCTGTTCTTCGTGCTGGGCGTGATGCTGCTGCCCGGCGGGGCCACCACCTGGTCGGTCCGGTTGCGCAGGGCCTTCGAGGGGCTGGGCCTGGGCATCAGTCTCGGCTTCGCCGCCTGGCTGATTCCGCCCACCAGCGGGGCGCCCGCGGCCACGGTGCCGGCCACCCTGATCACCACGGCCGGCGTCGCCATGATCGTGGTGGTGGTGTTGCGGGCCGGGGCGCACCGCCGCGCGGCCCTGCGCTGCGGGGCCGGCGCGATCCTCGTGCTCACGGCGCTGTGCGGCGTGGTCAACCTCCGTTCCTTCGGGCTGACCGCAGCGGCCCTGCCGCTGCTCGGCCTGTTCCTCATCGCCGGCCTGGGCCTGGTGGCCGATGGCGGTGCCCGGCGCAGCGAGGCCGCCCCGCCGGCCGAACCGCGCGAGCCCGAGCAGTATCTCTCCGGGTACCCGCTGCTCGCCGTGCCCGCCGGGGTGGGGGTGGTGGCCGCGCTGTACCACCTGCTCACGGTCGGCCACTTCGACACGATCGCGGTCCTGCTGGGTATTGCCATGGTGGCGGTGCTGACCGCCCGCGAGGTGCTGGTGGTCAGCGACATCCGGCGGTATGCGGGCCAGCTCAGGACTAAGGAGGCTCATTTCCGTTCCCTGGTCGCGGGCGCCACCGATCTCACGCTGGTGCTCGACGAGCGCCTGCTGATCCGGTGGCAGTCGCCCGCGGCGGCGCGGCTGTTCGGGCTTTCCGACGCCGAGGTGGTGGGCCGCCGGTTCAGCGATCTGATCCACGCCGACGACGTCGCCGATGCGCACTCGGTCATCGGTTCCGTGCTGGCCGGCGAGCATGCGGATGCGCCGCCGGCGCTGGTGAACGCGCGGCTGCGCGACGGCCACGGGATGTGGCGCGACACCGAGTCCACGGTCGCGGATCAGCGCGGCGTGCCGGAGGTGGCGGCGCTGGTGGTGCACGTCCGCGACGTCGGTGAACGCCGCCACCTGGAGCGCACGCTGCACCGGCTGTCCTACACCGATCAACTCACCGGGCTGGCGAACCGGCGGGCGCTGATGCGCGACCTGCTCGAGTTCCGGCGCCGTCCCGGCCGGCACGGCACACTGGTCGTCATCGACCTGCACGGGCTCGCCGAAATCAACGATGCGCGGGGCCGGGAGACCGGCGACGCCGTGCTCATCGAGGTCGGGCGGCGGATCCGCGGACTGCTCGGCGATGCGGATGTCCCGGCTCGGCTCGGCGGCGACGAGTTCGCGGTGCTCACCCCGGATGGCGCGGTCCTGGCGTACGCGCTGGCGTCGCGGCTCGTCACGCTGCTCATGGAGCCGTTTCAGCTGCCCGGGTCGATCGTGGAGCTGCACACAAGTGTGGGGCTGGCCGAGCTGGCCGGAGGCGCCGACTCGGAGGAGGTGCTGCGCCACGCCGATCTCGCCCGTAAGCGTTCCCGCCAGCTCGGCCAGGACCGGGTCGAGTGGTACGACACCGACGTCGAGATCCAGATGCACCGCCGCATGGAGCTGGAACGTGAACTGCTCGGCGCGGCCGACCGGGGCGAGCTGGACGTGGTGTACCAGCCCGCGGTGAGCCTGCGCGACGGGCAGCCGGCCGGGGTCGAGGCGCTGCTGCGCTGGCGGCACCCCAGGCTGGGCACGATCCTGCCGGCCGAGCTGTTGCCGATCGCCCGTGCGGTGGGGATCGCGGCCGAGCTCGACGAGTGGGTGCTGGACGCGGCGTGCGGTCACCTGGCGACGTGGGCCGCGGCCGGCGACGACTGCTGGCTGTCGGTGAACGTGGCGCCACGCGAGCTGCTCACCGCCCGGTTCCCGGAGCGTGTCGAGTCCACTCTGGAACGGTACGACCTCCCTCCGGAACGGCTGGTCGTCGAGGTGGCGGAGACCTGGATCGCGGAGGACGTGCCGGCCATCGTGGCGTCCCTGACCGGGCTGCGGCGTCTCGGCGTACGGGCCGCGCTGGACGACTTCGGCGGGGGCCAGGCGTCGCTCGCCCACTTGCGCCGGCTGCCGGTCGACATGCTGAAGCTGGACCGCGCGCTGCTGAGCCCGACGGACGGGCCCCCCACGGGCCCCGCGGTTCTGGACGTGGTGGTCAGTCTCGGGCGCCGGCTCGGCCTGGAGATCGTGGCCAAGGGCCTGGAGACCCGGGAGCACGTCGAGCGGGCCCGCCACGCGGGCTGCCACTACGGGCAGGGGTTCGCGGTGGCCCGTCCGGCCCCGGCGGAACGCATGGAGGCGTACCTGGAGACGCACCGCACCTGAGCGCGTGCGGTCCGCACCGCGCTCAGCGTTCGCGCGGTGGTGCGGTGCTTCCGCGTGGGGTCAGGTGGGCGGTGCCTTCTTCGACGTTGGCGACCGGTTCGCCGGCGATGGCCGCGAGCAGGAGCCGGGCGGCGTGTGCGCCGTAGGCGGCGATGTCGCGGCTGAGCGCGGTCAGCGGGGGGTGCACCAGCGAGCACAGTGGTGAGTCGTCCCAGGCCACGATGGACATATCGGCGGGTACGGACAATCCCATCTCCTGCGCCACAGCCAGGCCTGCCACCGCCATCACGTCGTTGTCGTAGATGATCGCCGTGGGTCGTTCCGCGGTGATGAGCAGGCGCCGGGTGGCCCGGCCGCCTTCCTCGCCGGTGTAGTCCGAGGAGACCGTGACGGCCTCGTCGAGACCGAGCGACGCGCAGATCTCCGTGAACGCGCGGGTTCGGCTCTGCGTGTGCAGCAGGCCGGGCAGCCCGCCGACCCGGGCGATGCGGCGGTGCCCGAGCGCCATCAGGTACCGGACCGCCTCGGTGACCGCGCCGGCGTCGTCCGACCACAGCTGGGGGAGTGCGCCGGTGTCGCCGGGGCCGCCGATGACCACGGCCGGGAGTTGCAGTTGTTGCAGGACCGGGATGCGGACGTCCTGTTCCCGCAGGTCGGTGACGAACACGCCGTCGACGCGGCGTTCGCCCCACCACCGGCGGTACACCTCGGTCTCCTGTTCGGGTGTGGCGACGACCTGCAGCGTCAGCGCGTACGAGCGGGCCGCCAGCTCCGCCTCGAAGCCGCTGATCAGGCCCATGAAGAACGGTTCGATGCCGAGGATGCGCGCGGGCCGGCACAGGGTGAGCCCGACCGCCTTGGCGCTGGCGCCGGACAGGGCCCGGGCGGCGCTGTGCGGGCTGAATCCCATCTCCTGGGCGATGGCGACGATGCGTTGCCGGGTCGCCTCGGACACGCCGGGCTGGCCGTTGAGCGCGTACGACACGGCTCCTTTGGACACCCCTGCACGTTTCGCGATGTCCGCGATGGTCGGCCGCTTCACTGGGCGCTGCCTCTCTTCGAGCCGCTGGGATGCGGGGTGCGGCGCCGGCTGCGCCCCCGGCGGCCCGGACGTCCCGACGCCCACCGGTCCGGTGCCGACGTCGGCGATTGACGCGTGCCGCGGGCACCGACTGAACGCTAACCCAGCCTGTCCGCCCGACGAGCTGAACCGGGGAGGCCGACGGCACGGACCGTGGCCCGGCAGCGGGCACGGCGGTGGCGGCGGCGCTTGCTGTCCAACACCACCGGACTTGATCGGTTAAGTGTTGCAGACCACGGCCTTCCTGTCACTTGCGGAGATTTCGGGAGCGCTCCCACAGCCTGAATTCCCTGACGGACACGAAGCCGTAACACCGTATTGACAGGGGTGAGAGGCGGGCATACGTTCACCGCAACTTATCCGGTTCAGTGATGTTCTCGCGACACTTCCCTGGGTGGAGGAGCAAATGAAACGGTTCGGAAGCCGAGGGCGGGGGCTGCTCGCCGCCGGTCTGGCCGGCACCTTGGCAATCGCCGGTTGCAGCGGGCAGAGCCTGGAGGGCGGCGGCGACAAGAGCGGCTCGGGCACCGTCACCCTCAAGGTCAACTTCTGGGGCGACATGGGCCTCGACAAACTCAAGGCGCAGTACGAGGCCGCCCATCCCAACATCAAGATCGTCCTCAACTCGGGCGAGTACAACGCCCAGCACGAGGACCTGCAGAAGAAGCTCGTCGCCGGCGACGGCGCCCCGGACATCTCCGCGATCGACGAGGGCTTCATCGTCCAGTTCCGCAGCCAGGCCGACCAGTTCGTCAACCTGCTCGACAAGGGCGCGGGCGCCTACGAGTCCAAGTACCTGCCGTGGAAGTGGCAGCAGTCGCTGTCCGCGGACGGCAAGCAGATCGGCCTCGGTACGGACGTCGGCGGCCTGGCCATGTGCTACCGCTCGGACCTGTTCGCCAAGGCGGGCCTGCCCACCGACCGCGACGCGGTCTCCAAGCTGTGGCCCACATGGGCCGACTTCATCACGGTCGGCAAGAAGTACGTCGCCGCCACCGGCAAGAAGTTCGTCGACTCCGGCACCAACATGTTCAACCCCGTGCTCGCCCAGCAACCGCAAGGCTTCTACGACACGAGCGAGGCGTTGCGGATGGACGGCGGCCCCAAGGTCGCGTTCGACGTCAGCATGCAGGCGATCCAAGCCGGGCTCTCCGCCAACCTCGCCAGCTTCCAGCCGAACTGGGACACCGGTTTCAAGAAGGACCAGTTCGCGGTGCTCGCCTGTCCCGCGTGGATGATCGGCCACATCCAGGACACCGCGCCCGACCAGAAGGGCAAGTGGGACATCGCCGCGATCCCCGGCGGCGGCGGGAACTGGGGCGGCTCCTGGTGGACCATCCCGAAACAGGGCAAGCACACCGACGAGGCGTACAAGTTCGTCGAGTGGATGATCCAGCCGCAGCAGCAGATCGAGGTCTTCAAGACCGTCGGGAACCTGCCCTCGCAGCCCGCGCTGTACGCCGACCCCGCGGTGCTGAACTACCACAAGGAGTTCATGAGCAACGCCCCCACCGGCCAGATCTTCGCCGCTACCGCGGCGAACCTGAAACCGCAGTATCTGGGCAAGAAGAACGGGCCCACCCGGGTCGCGGTCGAGAACGTCATCACCCGGGTCCAGCAGGGCTCCCTCGCCCCGGACAAGGCGTGGGCGGAGGCGGTCAAGGAGGCTCAGAAGGTGGCGAATTCTTGACCGGCTGGCGCAACCGGCTGTACCGGTTCGACACCACGCGCACGCCGTACCTGCTGATCGCTCCGTTCTTTGTGCTGTTCGCGGTGTTCGGGCTGTTCCCGATCGTGTTCAACGGGGTCGTCGCGCTGCGCCACTGGCGGCTCGACGACCCCGGCCTCACCGGCTGGGCCGGTTGGGCGAACTTCGCCAAGCTGCTGCACGACGAGGACTTCTGGAACGCGCTGGGCAACACGTTCGGCATCTTCGTGCTGGCCACCGTGCCGCAACTGCTGCTGGCCCTGACGATCGCGAACCTGCTGAACCGCCGCCTGCGCGCCAACACGTGGTGGCGAGTCGGGGTGCTGCTGCCGTACGTGACCCCGGTCGCCGCGTCCACGCTGGTGTTCGCGGTCGTCTTCGCCCGCGACAACGGCCTGGCGAACTGGCTGCTCTCGGTGACCGGCTTCGGCCAGGATCAGCCGCTCGACTGGCGGGCCGCGAAATGGAGTTCCTGGATCGCCATCGCCACGATGGTCAACTGGAAATGGATCGGCTACAACGCGCTGCTCTACCTGTCCGCGATGCAGTCCATCCCCAAGGACGTCTACGAGGCAGCCGCGGTCGACGGCGCGAGCTCGTGGCGGCAGCTGTGGCGGATCACCGTACCGATGATCCAACCGGTCGTGATCTTCACCGTGGTGCTTTCCACGATCGGGGGTCTGCAGCTGTTCAACGAGCCCATGCTGTTCGACGACAACCCGGCCGCGGCGTCCGGCGGCTCCGACGGCCAGTGGCAGACCATCGCGCAACTGATCTACAAGGTCGGCTGGAAGGACCTCAACCTCGGGTACGCGGCGGCGATGTCGTGGGCCCTGTTCCTCATCATCCTCGTCGTGGCCGGGCTCAACGCCCTGCTCACCAACCGGATCGGAGGTGGACGCCGGTGACCAGGGCACCCCAGGACACCGCCGGCACCTGGCGTACGTATCTCGCGCTGGTCGCGGTCATCGCGATCTCGGCGTTCCCGCTGTACTGGATGTTCGTCATCGCCAGCAGCTCGGACGACGCGGTGGCCCGGGTGCCGCCGGCCGTGCTCCCCGGTAATGAGCTCATGACCAACCTGCGGGAGGTCTTCACGCTGCAGGACGTCTACTTCACCGCCTCGCTCGTCAACAGCGTCCTGGTGTCGTCCGTGGTCACCGCGTCGGTGCTGTTCTTCTGCTCGCTGGCCGGGTTCGCGTTCGCCAAGCTGCGTTTCCGCGGACGCGACGCCATGATGGTCGTGGTGATCCTGACCCTGACAGTCCCCAACCAGCTCGGCGTGGTCGCCCTCTACATCCTCATGGGCAAGCTGGGCTGGAACGGCACCCTGCTCGCGGTCATCGCCCCGGGCCTGGTCACCGCGTTCGGGGTGTTCTACATGCGGCAGTTCATCGTGCACGCGGTGCCGGACGAACTCGTCGAGTCCGCCCGCATCGACGGCGCGCTCACGCTGCGGGTCTACTGGAGCATCGTGCTGCCCGCGATCCGCCCGGCCCTGGCGGTCCTCGGGCTGCTGACGTTCGTGGCCACCTGGAACGACTTCCAATGGCCGCTGATCACGCTCAACGGCACCGACTACCCCACCTCGATGGTGGCGCTGTCCGATCTGGCCAGCGGGAACTACGTCATCTACCGCCGGGTGCTCGCGGGTGCGTTCGTGGCCACCGTCCCGCTGCTGGTGCTGTTGCTGATCGGGGGGCGCCAGATCGTGCGGGGAATCATGGAAGGCGCGGTCAAGTCGTGACGAACTGGACGACGCTGCACGACGGGTGGACCGTCAGCGGCGCTCACGTGCGCGCGGTCCCGGCCACCGTGCCGGGCTGCGTGCACACCGACCTGCTGGCCGCCGGTGTGATCGCCGACCCGTTCCGGGACGCCAACGAGCGCGACCTGGCCTGGATCGGCCACACGGACTGGACGTACGAGACGGTGTTCGCCGCCGGGCCCTCGCCGGGCCGCGTCGACCTGGTCTGTGCCGGGTTGGACACGATCGCCACGGTCACCGTCAACGACGTCGAGGTCGGGCGTACCGCGAACATGCACCGCGGCTACCGCTTCGACGTCCGGGCGGCGTTGCGCGCGGGGCAGAACCGGCTGCGGATCCGGTTCGGTTCCCCGTACACCTACGCCCGGGCGCAGCAGCAGCGGATCGGCAACCGGCCGTGCGCGTACCCGGAGCCGTTCGCCTTCATCCGAAAGATGGCCTGCAACTTCGGTTGGGACTGGGGGCCGACCCTGGTCACCGCCGGGATCTGGCAGGACATCGGGCTGCACCGCTGGCGCACGGCCCGGCTCGCCCAGGTTCGCCCGCAGGTCACCGTCGCCGACGGCGTCGGCCGGGTGGAGGTCCACGTCCGGCTGGAGCGCGACGGGGACACCCCGGTCACGGTCCGCGCGGCCGCGGCCAGCCGCGAGACCAGCGCTCGGATCGCCGGGCGCGAGGCCGTCCTGACCCTCACGGTCCCCGACCCCGGCCTCTGGTGGCCCATCGGGTACGGCGACCAGCCACTGTACGAGCTCGACGTGACCCTGTCCGACGGCTCCGGAACGCTGGACACGTGGTCGCGCCGCATCGGATTCCGTACGGTGCGGCTCGACACCGACGGCGGCGCGCACACCCTGGTCGTCAACGGGGTGCCGGTGTTCGCCCGGGGCGTCAACTGGATCCCCGACGACGCGCTTGTCACCCGGATCACCCGCGACCGGCTCGCCACCCGGCTGCGGCAGGCGGCCGACGCCGGGGTCAACTACGTACGGGTCTGGGGCGGCGGGCGGTACGAGTCCGAGGACTTCTACGAGCTCGCCGACGCGCTCGGGCTGCTGATCGGGCAGGACTTCCTGTTCGCCTGCGCGGCGTACCCGGAGGAGGAGCCGTTCGCCACCGAGGTGGAGGCGGAGGCCGGCGAGCACGTCGTGCGGCTCGCCGCCCATCCCAGCCTGGCGCTGTGGACCGGCAACAACGAGAACCTGTGGGGACATGCGGACTGGGGGTGGCCGGAGGAGCTGGGCGAGCGCACGTGGGGTGCCCGCTACTACTTCGACGTGCTGCCCCGCATCGCCGCGGAACTCGACCCGACCCGGCCGTACTGGCCGGGCAGCCCGTACTCGGGGCGGCGCGATCTGCACCCCAACGATCCCGGCCACGGCACGATGCACATCTGGGACGTGTGGAACACCGACGACTACACGAAGTTCCGGCAGTACCGGCCGAGGTTCGTCGCCGAGTTCGGGTTCCAGGCACCGCCGACGTACGCCACGCTGCGCCGGGCGATCTCGGACGACCCGCTCGCGCCGGACTCGCCCGGCATGGCCCACCACCAGAAGGCCGCAGACGGGGACGCCAAACTGCGTACGGCGCTCGCCGCGCACCTGCCCGCGCCGCGCGGCTTCGACGACTGGCACTACCTCACGCAGCTGAACCAGGCCCGCGCGATCACCTGCGGCATCGAGCATTTCCGGTCGCTGCGCCCGTGGTGCATGGGCGCGGTCGTGTGGCAGCTCAACGACTGCTGGCCGGTGACCTCGTGGGCCGCGATCGACGGCGACGGCCGCCGCAAACCCCTCTGGTACGCGCTGCGCCGCGCGTTCGCGGACCGGCTGCTGACCATTCAGCCGCGCGACGGCGGGCTCGCGCTGATCGCGGTCAACGACGGCCGCGAACCGTGGCCGCTGTCCGCGACCGTGAGCCGTCGCGCCCTGACGGGCGAGTCACGTGCCCGGACCGCCCTCAATGCAACGGTTGCCCCCGGCACTGCGGTGTCCATCGCCCTGCCGACCGAGCTGGCGACCCCCGACGACCCGACCCAGGAACTACTCGTGGCGGAGGCGGCCCACGTGGCACTCGTTGCCGACAGTTCCCGCGTGCCGCACGTCGGCGACGATGCCCGCACGCCGCCCGGCGCGGACGCCGCCCGCGGGCCAGCGGCAGCTGTCGCGAGCCAGGAATTCTCGTCCGTCGGTGTCGCGCGGAACCGCCTGCCCGTAGCCTCCCGCGCCGTGTGGTTCTTCGCCGAGGACAAGGACATCGCGTGGCCCGCCGCCCGCTATGACACCGAGGTGTCCACTGCAGACGGCGTCACCACAGTGGCCGTGACGGCACGGACGATCCTGCGTGACCTGATGCTCTTCCCGGACCGGCTGGACCCGGCCGCCGAGGTCGACGATCTGGGTCTCACCCTGCTGCCCGGTGAGTCGGTCGCCTTCACCGTGTCCGGTGCATCCGGGCTGGGTCGGGACGCGCTTACCACCCGACCCGTGCTGCGCTGCGTCAACGACCTCTGATCGACGTGCCCGATGCCGCGCGAGGCAATGCCACGCGCCTGCCACCTCGGTCGCAAGATCAATGCCGGATGTTCCGCTCCCGAAATCCATCAGGGGTTTCCAAGATCCCAGGCGTGGGTACCTGGTGTGGGTCGAGGTAGCGGTACCCCCGTGACGGTGCCTCGGCATGTCACACCGGGCGGGTGGCCGAATCGGTTCGATCGGTCACCCGCCCGGTTGTCGGCGCTGCGGGCGGTGGCGTTTGCGGTTGTCGCGGGGTGCGCCGTACCTCAATGAAGCTTTTGATCTACTCAGGGACGAGGCGGTAGGCGCCGTCGCTGGCCGAGGTGGCCATCGAGGCGTAGGCGCGCAGCGCCGCCGAGACCGGCCGCTCCCGGTCGACCGGCGTGTACGGCTTCGCCCGGCCCTGCTGCTCCGCGCGGCGGCGGTCCAGTTCCTCGTCGGTGACGTTGAGCGTGATGGACCGGCCGGGGATGTCGATGGTGATCTCGTCGCCGGTCCGCACCAGCGCGATCAGGCCACCGGCCGCGGCCTCCGGGGAGACATGCCCGATGGACAGTCCCGAGGTGCCGCCGGAGAACCGCCCGTCCGTGATGAGCGCGCACGCCTTGCCCAGGCCGCGGCCCTTGAGGAACGACGTCGGGTACAGCATCTCCTGCATGCCGGGACCGCCCCGTGGGCCCTCGTAGCGGATCACCACGACGTCGCCCTCGACGACCTGCTTGCCGAGGATGCCGTCGACGGCCGCGTCCTGCGACTCGTAGACGCGTGCCGGGCCGGTGAACTTCCACAGCTCCTCGGCGACCCCGGCGGTCTTCACGACGCACCCGTCCGGGGCGAGGTTGCCGAACAGGATCGCCAGCCCGCCGTCGGCGGTGTACGCGTGCTCCACCGACCGGATGCAGCCCTCGGCCGCGTCCGTGTCCAGCGTCGCCCACCGGTTGGTGGTGGAGAACGGCTGCGTGGTGCGGACCCCGCCCGGGGCGGCGTGGAACAGCTCGATCGCCTCGGCGGACGGGCCGGCGCCGCGGATGTCCCACGCGTCCAGCCAGGTCTGCAGGTCGGGGGAGTGCACCGCGCGCACGTCGGTACGCAGTGCGCCGCCGCGGTGCAGCTCGCCCAGCAGTGCGGGGATGCCGCCCGCCCGGTGTACGTCCTCCATGTGGTACTTCGGGCTGTTCGGGGCGACCTTGGACAGGCAGGGCACCCGGCGCGAGATCGCGTCGATGTCGGCTACACCGAAGTCGAGCTGGGCCTCGCGGGCCGCGGCCAGCAGGTGCAGCACCGTGTTGGTGGAGCCGCCCATCGCCACGTCCAGGGCGACCGCGTTCTCGAACGCCGCCCGGCTGGCGATGGCGCGGGGCAGCACGGAGGCGTCGTCGCCCTCGTAGTACTGCTTTGCCAGGTCGACGATCAGCGCGCCCGCCCGCTCGAACAGCGCCTTGCGGGCCGCGTGGGTGGCCAGCGTCGAGCCGTTGCCCGGCAGCGCCAGGCCGATCGCCTCGGTAAGGCAGTTCATCGAGTTCGCGGTGAACATGCCCGAGCAGGAGCCGCAGGTCGGGCACGCGGAACGCTCGATCGTGTCCAGCTGCTCGTCGGTGACCTTGTCGTTGGCGCTGGCAGCCATCGCGTCGATCAGATCCAGCTTCTCGTGCACGATGCCCTCGATGGCGATCGTCTTGCCGGCCTCCATCGGGCCGCCCGAGACGAACACCGTCGGGATGTTGAGCCGCAGCGCGGCCAGCAGCATGCCCGGGGTGATCTTGTCGCAGTTCGAGATGCAGACCAGAGCGTCCGCGCAGTGCGCGTTGACCATGTACTCGACCGCGTCGGCGATCAGCTCCCGGCTCGGCAGCGAGTAGAGCATCCCGCCGTGGCCCATGGCGATGCCGTCGTCCACGGCGATCGTGTTGAACTCCCGCCCGACGCCGCCCGCCTGCGCGACCGCCCCGGCGACCAGGCCGCCGAGGTCCTTGAGGTGCACGTGGCCGGGTACGAACTGGGTGAAGCTGTTGGCGATCGCGACGATCGGCTTGCCGAAGTCGTCGTCGGTCATGCCGGTGGCGCGCCACAGGGCGCGCGCGCCGGCCATCGTCCGACCGTGGGTCGAGGTCCGGGAGCGCAGCTCAGGCATGACCTCAGTCTGCCACCGCCGGTGACACCCGGGCAGCGGCCGGGAGCTGCCGGTCCACAGCGCGGGACGACAAAACTCCGTTCCGGTGCGAAACCAACCGGCACGCGAGCCCCCGCGGCGGCCGATTTTCCGGCAGAGTAGTCCCGTGCACTCACCGTCCGGCGTGGAGCTGGCCGGGCTGGCGAGCCTACTGGTCGCGGTCCCGGCCGTGGCGTTGCTGGGCGAGTCCGGCCGCCGGCACACCGGGGCGCCGCGCCGCGCCCACCTGCTGCTGGCGCTCGGGGGCGCGGTGGTGACGGCCGCCGCGCTGGCCGGGATGCTCAGTGCGCTGCTGCTGCCGCACGCGGTGGCGCAACACCACCGGCAGACGCTCGGCCAGGCCGTCGCGGTGGGCATGGCGCTGGGCACGCTGATCCTGCTGACCGGCACGCTGGTGCTGCCGGGCGCCGCGGAGAGCCCGGGGGCGGCGCTGCGCCACCTGCTCGACGGGCTGGTCATCTCCGCGGCGGGCTGCTTCGTCGGCTGGGTGCTGGTCATGCGGCCCACCCGGATCCTCGGCGACCACACGCCGTACGGGTGCCTGGCGCTGGTGCTGCCCGCGAGTGTCGCGATGGTGGCGTTCGGGTTGACCGTCGTGCTGGGCATGCACGCGTACCGGCCGCGGACGGTCACGGTGTGGGCGGCGGCCGGGGTGACCGTGGTGGCCGTGGCGGCGACCGGGATCTCGTTCGGCATCTGCCGGGCCTCCAGCCCGGTGATGTTGCTGGCCGCGCTGACGTTGCCGGTCGGCCTGCTCGTGGTCGCCCGCGCGGTGAAGGTGGCGGACCGTCCGGTGCTGGTCACGGGCGACGTGACCCAGCGGGGTACGGCGTATGCGTTCGTGCCGATGCTGGGCATGGTCGGGTCCGCGGCCTGGCACTACGGCAACGGCGGCAAGGTCAGCGCGTACGGGCTGGCCGCCGCGAGCGTCGAGGGGTTCGCGCTGGTCGCCCGGCAGTATCTGGCGCTGGTCGACGTGAAGCGGTACACGCTGCAGCTGCGCCAGCGGGAGGCGCATTTCCGGGAGCTGGCGCACACCGACCCGCTGACCGGGCTGGCGAACCGGCGCGGACTGCTGCGGGCGCTGCGCGAGCAGGAGGTGAGCGGGCGCCCCCGGGTGCTGATCGGCATCGATCTGGACGGTTTCAAGAACGTCAACGACATGCGCGGCCACGACGTCGGCGACGACGTGCTGGCCCAGGTGGGCGTGCGACTACGGGCGAACCTGCTGCCCGGCGACGTGGCCGCCCGGCTCGGCGGCGACGAGTTCGCGGTGCTGATGACCGCCACGCCGGACGAGGCGATGCTCGCGGCGAAACGGCTGCTGGCCGTGCTGGGGGAGCCGTACGAGGTGGGTGACGCCTCGGTGTTCCTGTCGGCGAGCGTGGGGGTGGCCGGGCGTCCCGGGCCGGGTGACACCGGGGCCCTGATGCGCGATGCCGACCTGGCGCTGCGCTACGCCAAACAGCGCGGCAAGAACCGCGTCGAGCGCTACCAGAAGCGCTACGACGAGCTGCTTCGGCGGCACAGCCTGCTGGAGAGCGAGCTGCGCCACGCGATCGCCCGGGACCAGCTGCGGCTGGTGTTCCAGCCGGTGGTGGCGCTGCCGTCGATGCGCATCGTGGGCGCCGAGGCGCTGCTGCGCTGGTACCACCCGGAGCTGGGGTCGGTGCGGCCGGACGAGTTCATCCCGGTGGCCGAGGAGTCCGGCCTGATCAACCGGCTGGGCGCCTGGGTGCTGCAGCAGTCGTGCCGGCAGCTGGCCCAATGGCTGACCGGGGGCCACGACGTGTGGGTCTCGGTGAACATGTCGCCCAAGGAGCTGCACGCCGCGGATTACCCGGGCCAGGTGGCCGACGCCTTGGAGGAGTTCGGCGTACCGGCCCAGCGGCTGGTGCTGGAGGTCACCGAGCACGCGGTGGCGACGGACATGGACGAGCTGATCGCCCGCCTCGGGGAGCTGCGGGCGACCGGGGTGCGGATCGCGCTGGACGACTTCGGTGCGGGGTATTCGTCGCTGGGGCAGCTCCGCAATCTCCCGGTCGACATCCTCAAGATCGACCACGCGCTGGTGGCGGAGCCGGAGTCCCGGACGGGCACCGCGGCCCCGCTCGTCGACGTGGTGGTCCGGCTCGGTCATCGGCTGGGCCTCGAAGTACTGGCCGAGGGCATCGGCACCCCGGCGCAGCGCGCGGTGGTGGAGGAGGCGGGCTGCCGGCTGGGGCAGGGTTCGCTGTTCGGGTGGGGGGTGCCCGCGGAGCATCTGGAGGCTCAGCTGCGTACGTTGCGCTCCGGCGCGGTCCGCCCGGCTCCCGCCCCGCGGACGGCGGCCGCGGCTCCGGGCGGTCCGGCGCGCAGTCAGGTGATCATGCTCGGGCCCGGGGTTCGGCAGGTCAGAGCGCTGCTGCCGACGGATCCGGCGTTCGCCGCCCCGCCGGGTGACCAGGATGTGGGATCAGTTGACTCAGCGCATGAGATCGGGCAGGCTTGACGGCATGTCGAAGTGCTGGTCTTCCCGAGTACTTACGTGAGCGCGCTGTCTCTCACGCCTAACCGGCGGGGATAGCGCGCAGAGGTCCCGTGCACGCGGTGCACGAGGGCCTTTTTTGTTGGGCGAAACACGCAACTTCCGGACCGGCGCAGCAGTCTGCGCAGCCACCGACGCATCACCGAACGAAGGTCTGATCACCATGACGAGACCCACGCCAGAGACGCTCGCCAACCGTTCGCACGCCGCCACCCCGGCCACGGTCGCCGCGGCCGTCGGGACCCCGGCGGTAGCCGCGGTGCCGCCGACCCCGACGACGGGGGCCGGTTCGCTCGTGCGGTCGCTCGAGGCGCTCGGGGTCGAAGTGGCGTTCGGCATCCCGGGCGGGGCGATCCTGCCGGCGTACGACCCGCTGTTCGACTCGAAGGTGCGGCACATCCTGGTCCGCCACGAGCAGGGAGCGGGTCACGCCGCCACCGGGTACGCGCAGGCCACCGGCAAGGTCGGCGTCTGCGTCGCGACCAGCGGGCCCGGCGCCACGAACCTGGTGACCCCGATCGCGGACGCGTACATGGACTCGGTGCCGGTCGTCGCGATCACCGGTCAGGTGCCGCGCCCCGCGATCGGCACGGACGCCTTCCAGGAGGCGGACATCCAGGGCATCACCCTGCCGATCACGAAGCACAACTTCCTGGTGCAGGCCGCCGAGGAGATCCCGCGCGTGCTGGCCGAGGCGTTCCACCTGGCCGCCACCGGCCGCCCGGGCCCGGTGCTGGTCGACATTCCGAAGGACGTGCTGCAGGCGCACACCACGTTCTCCTGGCCGCCCACCCTGGACCTGCCCGGCTACCGGCCCACGTTGCACCCGCACGGCAAGCAGATCCGGGAGGCGGCCCGCCTGATCGCGGCCGCCAAGCGCCCGGTGCTGTACGTGGGCGGCGGCGTCCTCAAGGCCAACGCCACGGACGGGCTGCGCAAACTGGCGGAGCTCACCGGCATTCCGGTGGTGACCACGCTAATGGGGATCGGCGCGTTCCCGGACTCGCACCCCCAGCACCTGGGCATGCCCGGCATGCACGGCACGGTCCCCGCGGTGTACGCGTTGCAGAAGGCGGACCTGCTGGTCACGCTCGGCGCCCGCTTCGACGACCGGGTCACCGGCAAGCTGGACTCGTTCGCGCCGGACGCCAAAGTGGTCCACGCGGACATCGACCCCGCCGAGATCGGCAAGAACCGGCACGCGGACGTCCCGATCGTGGGCGACGCCCGGCACGTCATCGACGAGCTGATCGCGGCGGTCTCCGGCTCCTCGGGCGGCACCGCGTCGTACGAGGCGTGGTGGGGGCAGCTCGACGACCTGCGCAAGCGCTACCCGCTGGGCTACGACGAGCCGACCGACGGCACGCTCGCCCCGCAGTACGTCATCGAGCGGATCGGCGCGCTGGTCGGCCCGGAGGCGATCTACGTGGCCGGGGTCGGCCAGCACCAGATGTGGGCGTCGCAGTTCATCTCGTACGAGAAGCCGGGCACCTGGCTCAACTCGGGCGGCGCCGGGACCATGGGGTACGCGGTGCCCGCCGCGATGGGCGCGAAGGTCGGCAAGCCGCAGACCGCGGTGTGGGCGATCGACGGCGACGGCTGCTTCCAGATGACCAATCAGGAGCTGGCCACGTGCGCGCTGGAGGGCATCCCGATCAAGGTGGCGGTCATCAACAACGGCAACCTGGGCATGGTCCGCCAGTGGCAGACCCTGTTCTACGAGGGCCGGTACTCCAACACCGAGCTGGGCACGCACAAGCACCGCATCCCGGACTTCGTGAAGCTGGCCGAGGCGCTGGGCTGCATCGGCCTGCGCTGCGAGACCAAGGACGATGTGGACAAGGTCATCAAGGCCGCGATGGAGATCGACGACGCTCCGGTGGTCATCGACTTCACGGTCGGCAAGGACGCCATGGTGTGGCCCATGGTGGCTGCCGGCACCAGCAACGACGAGATCATGTTCGCCCGGGACGTGCGCCCGAACTTCGACGACGACGACCTGTAGGGATAGCCATGACCATGCACACGCTCTCCGTGCTCGTGGAGAACAAGCCCGGCGTGCTGGCCCGGGTGTCGGGCCTGTTCTCGCGGCGCAGCTTCAACATTCACTCGCTCGCGGTGGGGGAGACCGAGAATCCGGACGTCTCCCGGATCACGATCGTGGTCAACGCCGACTCCTCACCCCTGGAGCAGGTGACCAAGCAGCTCAACAAGCTGGTCAACGTACTGAAGATCGTCGAGCTGGACCCGAACCAGTCGGTGCAGCGTGAGCTGCTGCTGGTCAAGGTGCGTGCGGACCGTTCGGTGCGCGGGCAGGTCATGGAGACGGTCGACCTGTTCCGGGCGCGGGTGATCGACGTCGCGCAGGACACCCTCACGATCGAGGCGACCGGCACGGCCGACAAGCTGGAAGCTCTCCTGCGTGATCTGGAGCCGTTCGGCATCAAGGAGATGGTGCAGTCAGGCATGGTCGCCATCGGGCGTGGTTCCCGGTCCATCACCACCGGCCCGGCGTTACGCGCCGCATGAGAAGTCCGTGCGGCACCGGCGCCGCAGTTTCACCGTGCCGTTGCGGCACGTCGACACATGTCATTGAGAGGAAGTCATGACCGCTGAGGTGTTCTACGACGGCGACGCCGACCTGTCCATCATCACCGGACGCAAGGTGGCCGTCATCGGGTACGGCAGCCAGGGCCACGCGCACTCGCTGTCGCTGCGCGACTCCGGCGTCGACGTGGTGGTCGGCCTGCAGGAGGGCTCCAAGAGCCGGGCGAAGGCCGAGGAGCAGGGGCTGAAGGTGCTCACCCCGGCCGAGGCCTCCGCCTGGGCCGACGTGATCATGCTGCTGGCCCCCGACACCGCCCAGCGCAAGATCTACACCGAGTCGATCGCGCCGAACCTGACCGCCGGCAAGGCCCTGTTCTTCGGCCACGGCCTCAACATCCGCTTCGGCCTGATCCAGCCGCCGGCCGACGTGGACGTGGCGATGGTCGCCCCCAAGGGCCCGGGCCACCTGGTGCGCCGCCAGTACTCCGACGGCAAGGGCGTGCCCGCCCTGGTCGCGGTGGAGCAGGACGCCACGGGCGGCGCGCTGGCGCTCGCGCTGTCGTACGCGAAGGCGATCGGCGGCACCCGGGCCGGGGTCATCAAGACCACGTTCAAGGAGGAGACCGAGACCGACCTGTTCGGCGAGCAGGCGGTGCTGTGCGGCGGTACGGCCGCGTTGGTCCAGACCGGGTTCGAGGTGCTCACCGAGGCGGGTTACGCCCCGGAGATCGCGTACTTCGAGTGCCTGCACGAGCTCAAGCTGATCGTTGACCTCATGTACGAGGGCGGCATCTCCCGGATGCGGTACAGCGTCTCGGACACCGCCGAGTTCGGTGACTACGTCTCCGGCCCGCGCGTGATCAACGCGGAGACCAAGCAGGAGATGAAGCGGATCCTCGCCGACATTCAGTCGGGCGAGTTCACCCGCCGCCTCATCGCCGACGACGAGGCCGGCGCTCCGGAGCTGAAGAAGTACCGCGAGCAGGGCGCGGAGCACCCGATCGAGGTGACCGGCAAGAAGCTGCGCGGCATGATGAGCTGGGTGGACCGGCCGATCACCGAGACCGCCTGAGAATCCGTTCCGCGAAACGCCCGGCCGCCGCGTGCGGCCGGGCGTTTCGCGTTCATCGTTACGAACCTGTGACGACGGTCACTTTGGGATGACACCGTGTCCACGCCGGACGTCTGCATACGATCGCGAAAAGGCCGGTTGCCGACGGCCCGCGAGCCCGATGGAGACGCATGACTCCCGTCGTTCTGATCGCCGAGGAACTCGCCCCAGCCGCCATCGACGTGCTGGCCACCGACTTCGATGTCCGCCACGTCGACGGGACGGACCGGGCGGCACTGCTCGCGGGCCTGGCCGACGCGGATGCGGTGATCGTGCGCAGCGCGACCCGCCTCGACGCCGCGGCGATCGCCGCCGCGCCCCGGCTCACCGTCGTGGCCCGGGCCGGCGTCGGACTGGACAACGTGGACGTGCCCGCCGCGACCGCCCGCGGGGTGATGGTGGTCAACGCACCCACCTCGAACATCGTCTCGGCCGCGGAGCAGGCCATCGCGCTGCTGCTGGCGGTGGCGCGACACACCGCCAGCGCCAGCGCGTCGCTCAAGCACGGCGAGTGGAAGCGCGCCCGGTTCACCGGGGTCGAGGTCCAGGGCAAGACCGTCGGGGTGGTCGGGATGGGCCGCATCGGCGTGCTGTTCGCGCAGCGGATGGCCGCGTTCGGGACCCGGCTGATCGCGTACGACCCGTACATCCAGCCGGCCCGGGCGGCACAGCTCGGGGTGCGCCTGGTGGGGCTCGACGAGCTGCTGCGGGAGAGCGATTTCATTTCCATCCACCTGCCGCGTACGCCGGAGACCGTAGGCCTGATCGGCGAGAAGGAACTGGCCGTGGTCAAGCCCGGAGTACGCATCGTCAACGCGGCCCGCGGCGGCCTCGTCGACGAGCACGCGCTGGCGGCCGCGCTGGCCGAGGGCCGGGTGGCCGGTGCGGGGCTGGACGTGTTCACGACCGAGCCGCTCACCGCGTCGCCCCTGTTCGCGTTCGAGAACGTGGTGGTCACCCCGCACCTGGGCGCGTCCACGGTGGAGGCGCAGGACAAGGCCGGGCTGGCCGTCGCGCGCAGCGTGAAACTTGCCCTGCAGGGCGAGTTCGTGCCCGACGCGGTCAACGTGCAGGCGGGCGGCGTGGTGGACGAGGACGTCCGGCCGTTGCTGGCGCTCGCCGAGAAGCTGGGCAAGGTCTTCACCGCCGTGGCGGGCGGTGTGGCGGCCAACGTGACCGTCGAGGTGTGCGGCGAGATCGTGTCCCACGACCTGTCGGTGCTCAAACTCGCGGCCACCAAGGGGCTGTTCTTCGCGGTGGTGGAGGAGCAGGTCACCTACGTCAACGCGCCCAAGCTGGCCGCGGACCGCGGGGTTGACGTCCAGTTGATCGCCGACGAAACGGACTGCGACCACCACAACCTGGTGACCGTACGCGGGGCCATGCCGGACGGGCGCACCGTGAGCGTCACGGGCACGGTGACGGTGACCGGCACCCGCGAATACCGCCGGCTCACCGCCGTGGACGGTTTCGACCTGGAGCTGAGCCCCGAGGGGGTGCTCCTGTTCTTCCGGTACGCGGACCGCCCCGGCGTGGTCGGCGCGATCGGCTCGACCCTGGGCGCGGCCGGGGTCAACATCGCGGCCATGCAGGTCGCCCGCCGGGAGGCCGGCGGGGAGGCGCTGATGGCACTGACCGTCGACTCCTCGGTGGACGCCGAGCTGCTGTCCGCGGTCGAGGCCGCGATCGGTTCGTCCCGCGGCAGCCTCGTCGACCTGCGCGAGGACTGACCTGCGCGAGGACTGACCTGCGCGCGGACTGACCTACGCGAGGACTGAGCCGCGCCGGTTCAGTGCACGCGGGCCGGTGGCGGGTAGACCGTGCCGTCCTGCAGGTCGAGCAGGTCCAGGTTCAGTTCGCCGGCCAGCCGTTCGATGGTCTCCAGCACGACGTCCGGGCAGTCCTCGGCGAGCCGCATCTGGATGTGGTCCGCCGCGGCGTGCAGCGGGGCGGCGGCCCAGGGGGAACCGGGGGCCTTGGCGCGCGCTCCGCGGTCGGGGTAGTCGCGGGTCAGCGCGTCGTAGAACGCCACGACGCGGGGGTCGGCGGGGCGCTGCGGGTGCTCGCCGCGGGCGCACCGCGCGTTGGCCGCGCGCACCGCGTCCGGCATGTCCGTGTTGTCCATGGCCCACACCACGAGGTCGAAACTCACCGGCGGATGATGCCACACGGTCCGGCGCGGTTGCGGATCCTTGCGGCGACACGCGGGGGCATGCGTCTTGCGTGACATAAGTCCGCATCGCTAGCGTTAGTCCTGCCGCACGGCCGGGCCGGGCTCGTCTTCGGGTGACGCGTCCGCGTGCTGTCCGCGCGGCGTACACCCCGGCGGGCGCGAGCCAATGCGTACTCGTCGTGACTGCCCCCGCGATCTTGCCGTGATTCGCGGGGGCTTTCGCGTGTGCGGCTCCTGAACGATTACTCGGCCGTATGGTGGGACCGCCGTACCGGAGAACGGGACACGCCGTTAGGCTTCAGCGGAGTCGGCTGAACGAGGGAGTGGACGTGACGGTGGCGCGGATCGCGGTGGTGGCCGGCGACGGCATCGGGACCGAGGTGACCGCGCAGGCCCGTAAGGTCCTCGACGCCGTGCTGCCCGGCCTGGCGTACTCGGAGTACGACCTCGGCGCCCGCCTCTACCACCGCACCGGCGAGATCCTGCCGTCCGCGGTCCAGCAGGAGCTGGCGGGCCACGACGCGATCCTGCTCGGCGCGATCGGCGACCCCAGCGTCCCGCCCGGCGTGCTGGAGCGCGGCCTGCTGCTCAGGCTGCGCTTCGACTTCGACCAGTACGTGAACCTGCGCCCCTCCCGCCTGTGGCCCGGCACCACCAGCCCGCTGGCCGGCGTGAAGGCCGGCGAGATCGACATGGTCGTGGTCCGCGAGGGCACCGAGGGCCTGTACGTCGGCGCCGGCGGCGTCCTGCACCGCGACACCCCGGCCGAGATCGCCACCGAGGAGAGCCTGAACACCCGCCACGGCGTCGAGCGGGTCATCCGCGACGCGTTCGCCCGGGCCGCCCGCCGCGAACGCCGCCACCTGACCCTGGTGCACAAGACGAACGTGCTGACCCACGCGGGCGGCCTGTGGGCGCGCACCTTCGCCGCGGTCGCCGCCGAATTCCCGAACGTCTCCACCGAGTACCAGCACATCGACGCGGCCAGCATGTTCATGGTCAGCAACCCGCAGCGCTACGACGTCATCGTGACGGACAACCTGTTCGGGGACATCCTGACCGACATCGCCGCGGCCGTCACCGGTGGCATCGGCATGGCCGCCAGCGGCTCGGTCAACCCCGAGCGGCGGTACCCGTCGACGTTCGAGCCGGTGCACGGCTCCGCGCCGGACATCGCGGGTCAGGGCATCGCCGACCCGGCCGCCGCCATCCTCTCCGCCTCCCTGCTGGTGGAGCATCTCGGCCGCCCCGACGAGGCCCGCCGAGTATCCGAGGCGGTCGCAGCCGAGGTCGCGTCCCGCACGCCGGGCGCGCCGCTGCGTACCGCCGAGGTCGGGGACCGGGTCGCCGCTGCCGCGGCCGCCTGAGCGGTCCCACCCGAGCCACCGCTGCGCCCTGCCGTCCGCTCCCGTGCGGCCGGCCGATGGCGCCCACCCCGCCGATGGTCGGCATGAACGACCGTTCGGGGTAAGTTCATGGGCACCACGGGTGCCCCCGACGCTCGCTCATTCATGAAGAAAGCAGGTCACGTGCCATGAGTGGTGGTGACAACCTCGATTTCGAGATCCGTCCGCATGCGGCGCCGGTCGCTGACGCCGAGCGGACCGCGCTGCTCGCCAACCCCGGTTTCGGGCAGGTCTTCACGGACCACATGGTCACCATCCGCTACGCCGACGGCAAGGGGTGGTACGAACCGCGCGTCGAGGCCCGCGCCCCGATCCCGATGGACCCGGCCAGTGCGGTGCTGCACTACGCCCAGGAGATCTTCGAGGGCCTGAAGGCGTACACCACCCCGGACGGCGGGGTCGCCATGTTCCGGCCGGACGCCAACGCGGCCCGGTTCGCCGCCTCGGCGCAGCGGATGGCCATGCCGGCGCTGCCGACCGGCATGTTCCTGGAGTCGCTGCGCCAGATCATTCGCATCGACCGGCAGTGGCTGCCCCAGATCGAGGACGGCAGCCTCTACCTGCGCCCGTTCGCGTTCGCCTCCGAGGTGTTCCTCGGCGTGCGTCCGGCCCGTGAGTACCTTTTCCTGGTCATCGCGTCGCCCGCGGGGGCGTATTTCAGCGGCGGGCTCAAGCCGGTCACGCTGTGGGTCTCCCCGGACTACACCCGGGCGGCCCCGGGCGGCACCGGCGCGGCCAAGTGCGGCGGCAACTACGCGGCCGGTCTCGCCGCCCAGGCCGAGGCCATCGAGCACGGCTGCGACCAGGTGGTGTATCTGGACGCGGTGGAGCGGACGTACATCGACGAGCTGGGCGGCATGAACGTCTTCTTCGTGATGGACGACGGCAGTCTGGCCACCCCGCCGCTGACCGGCACGATCCTGCCGGGCATCACCCGCGAATCGGTCATCAAGCTGGCCGAGAAGGCCGGCCGGAAGGTCGAGGAGCGCAAGGTCAGCTTCGAGGAGTGGCGGACCGGCGCCGCATCCGGGCGGATCCGCGAGGCATTCGCCTGCGGCACCGCCGCGGTCATCACGCCGATCGGCACGGTCCGGTTCCCGGACGGCGAGTTCACGGTCGCCGACGGGGGCACCGGCCCGGTCACCGCCGCGCTGCGCCAGGAACTGGTCGACATCCAGCGCTGCCGCGCCGCGGACCCGTTCGGCTGGGTGCACCGGGTGCTCTGATGCCGATCGCCGCGCGCCCGCGACCCGGGCGCGCGGCGGCGCTCAGGCGGTGCCCTCCAGCAGGTGGCCGCGGAGCGTGGCGATGTCGTCGTCGGTGACGCCGATGTCGCGGGCGTACGCCTCGACCGAGCCGTGCCGGTCCCGCAGATCCGCCAGGAACAGCCGCATCGCCGCCGCGGGGGAGTCGAACATGTGCTCGTTGCCCCGCACCACCTCGGGGTTGGTCCGCAACAGGTGCGCGGTCAGCGACGCCATCGCCGGCTCCGTCAGCGCGTAGTCGGCGGCGATGTCCGCGTCGGACACCCCCAGCAGTGCCAGCGCCAGCGCGCACACCGTGCCCGTACGGTCCTTGCCGGCCATGCAGTGCACCACGACCGGGGCCGCCGCCGGGTCGGCGAGGATGCGCAGCGACTCGGCGAGCGCCTTGTGGCCGTCCTCGGTGAAATTCAGGTAGCGGTCGGCCAGCCACCGCTCGTGCACCGTGCCCTCCGGGTACGCGACCTGCTCCCAGTCGACGTGCTCCAGCACGATGTTGCGGTAGTCCAGCGTGTCGCTGTGCGGCACCCGGCCGTGCCGCTCCACCTCGAACGGCCGGCGCAGGTCGATGACCGTACGCACTCCCAGCGCGGTGAACGCCTCCGTGTCCGCGGCGCCGAGACGGTGCAGCGAGTCGGCGCGGAACAGCCGCCGCCAGCGCACCGTGCGGCCACCGAGACCGCGGTAGCCACCCACGTCTCGGAAGTTGTAGGTGGTCGAGAAGTCCAGGTTCCGGGAGTACGGTTCCGCAGCCACCCTGACAACCTAGCCTTCCCGGATTCTGGACTACGGCCCCATCTACGGGCTGTTGGTGGCATGCTTCCTTGCGTGACCCACTCCGTGCTGATTATTCGCACCTAGCGCGCCGGCCGACTGTTTTCGCCGACGCGCAGACCTCCCGCATCCGCGGGGGGTCTTTTTGTTGTGGGCCACCCGCCTGCAGAGAGGACATCCGCCATGACCTACCAGGTGTTCGACACGACGCTGCGCGACGGCGGGCAGCGCGAGGGCATCAGCTACTCGGTCGCCGACAAGCTCGCCGTGGCCCGGCTGCTGGACGAGTTCGGGGTGGGTTTCATCGAGGGCGGCTGGCCGGGCGCGATGCCCAAGGACACCGAGTTCTTCCGGCGTGCCCGTACCGAGCTGGAGCTGCGGCACGCGGTGCTGGTGGCGTTCGGCGCGACCCGCAAGGCGGGGGTCGACGTGGCCGACGATCCGCAGGTGCAGGCGCTGCTGGACGCCGAGACCCCGGTGGTGTGCGTGGTGGCGAAGTCCGACATCCGGCACGTCGAGCGGGCGCTGCGCACCACCGGCGAGGAGAACCTCGCCATGGTCCGCGACACCGTGGCCCACCTGGTGGCCAACGGCCGCCGCGCGTTCGTCGACTGCGAGCACTTCTTCGACGGTTTCCGGTACGACCCCGACTACACCGCCTCGGTGGTGCGGGCCGCGTTCGAGGCGGGCGCGGAGCGGGTCGTCATGTGCGACACCAACGGCGGCATGCTGCCGTCCCTGGTCACCGCCGCGATCAACGACGTGGTGCAGCGGGCCGGGGTGAGCGCGGACCGGCTCGGCATCCACTGCCAGAACGACACGTCGTGCGCGGTCGCCAACACCATCGCCGCGGTCGAGGCGGGGGTCTGCCATTTCCAGTGCACCGCCAACGGGTACGGCGAACGTCCCGGCAACGCCGACCTGTTCGCGGTCGTCGCGAACCTGCAACTCAAGCTCGGGCTGAAGGTCCTACCGGACGGATGCCTGGAACAGGCGACGCGCGTGTCCAACGCGCTCGCCGAGATCGCCAACATCGCCCCCGACACCCACCAGGCATACGTCGGGGCCGCCGCCTTCGCCCACAAGGCCGGGCTGCACGCGAGCGCGATCAAGGTGGATCCGCTGCTCTACAACCACGTCGACCCGTCGGTGGTGGGCAACGACATGCGGATCCTGGTGACGGAGATGGCCGGCCGGGCCAGCATCGAGCTCAAGAGCCGCGAGCTCGGGCTGGACCTGGCCGGCCACCCGGAGACGCTGACCACGGTCACGCAGAAGGTGAAGGACCTGGAGGCGGGCGGTTGGTCGTTCGAGGCCGCGGACGCGTCGTTCGAACTGCTGGTGCGCGGGGAACTGCCCGGCGAGGCACTGGTGCGGCCGTTCACGCTGGAGTCGTACCGGGTGCTGGTCGAGCACCGCGAGGACGGCGCGGTGGTCTCGGAGGCCACGGTCAAGGTCCGGGTACGCGGCGAGCGCGTGATCGCCACCGCGGAGGGCAACGGCCCGGTCAACGCGCTCGACGAGGCGCTGCGGGTGGCACTGTCGAAGCACTACCCGCAGTTGCGCACGTTCGAGCTGGCCGACTACAAGGTGCGCATCCTGGAGGGCTCGCACGGCACCGGGGCGATCACCCGGGTGCTGCTGGAGACGTCCGACGGCCCCCGCGAATGGACCACGGTCGGCGTGCACGAGAACGTGGTCGAGGCGAGCTGGCACGCGCTCACCGACGCACTCACGTACGGCCTGTCCCGCTCCAACAGCCCGGCCTGACCCGCGTCCCGGCCCGGGCGCCGCGGTTTCGGGCGCCCGGGCCGGGGCGGGGCCGGCCTCGGTGTCACGGGTTCGGGAGGCGCAGGTCGGCGAGGACCGCGCGGTGGTCGCTGTGGGGCAGGCCGTGGACCGAGACGTCGGCCACCCCGATGCGCTCGTCCACCAGGACATGGTCGATGGTCACCGGAGGCAGCCGGGGGTCCGCGTACGGGCCCCAGGTGCCGATCAGGCCCTTGCCCGTGGCGTCGGCTGCATCCCGGTAGCCGTGCGAGACGACCGTGCGCAGCGCCCTGTGATCCAGCGTCGAGTTGAAGTCGCCCATCAGGACGCGCAGCGGGCCGCTCGCCTCGGCGTGCGGCTGGGCCTGCAGGTCCGAACGCCACTTGGGCAGGACGTCCACGGCGAACGGCGCGAGCGGGTGCGCCGACTCGAACGTGACGGGCCGGGCGCCGGGCGGCTGAATCGTCCCGTACGCCTGCTGGAAGCCGCCGCCGTTGTGACGCACGCCCGGCGCGACGATCGGGTATCGCGAGTACAGCGCCGAGCCGGTGGCGCCGTTCTCGTCGCCGCCGATGGGCAGTGCCAGCGACGAGTACGGCAGCAGCTGGTCCAGCCCCGCCGTGGCGAGCGCCGTCCGGGCCGCCCCGGTGTACTCCTGCAGCGCCAGCACCGCCACGTCGTTCTCGCGGACCAGCCGGACGATCGTCGCCGGGTCGGCGTGCCCGACGTACATGTTGCCGGTCAGCACGTGCAGCGTGACGCCGGTCTGCGGGCCGCGGTCGTGATCGGCCATGGATCGCGGCAGCACGCACACGATCAGGAGTGCGGCGCTGACCGTGGCGACCGCGGCGGTCAGCCAGCGGCGGGCGGCGAACGCCAGCAGGGCGGGCACCACCGCCCAGGCAGCCACGTACGGGGTGAAGGCGAACAACTGCACCAGCGAGTCGCGTTCCCATCCGCCGAACCGCACCACCGCCCAGGCGGCGCCGGGCAGCAGCAGCACCCACAACAGCACGGTGCGCAGGACCCTGCGGGCCGGGCGGGTGGTGGGGGGCGAACCGGTGATTGTCACGGCACGACGTTATCCGGTGCCCGCCAGACGTGCCGAACCGCAATATCCGCCGCAGACCGGTCACCAGCGCGGTCGCGGCGCGGCACGGCCCCCCGTCAGCCGTGCCGCGGACCGCCCCCGTCCGCCCGGGCGGGCAGACACTCACCGGTACGGGTTGAAGCCCTGCCCGGCCATCAGGAACCATGCGGTCGCACCCACGTGCTGACGTGGGAAGTAGCCGAACCGGAACCCGGTGTCGAACGCGCTGGTGGCCGCGACGATGCCGGATTGCGCGGGCAGCGAGGTGCCGGTCCACGTGCCGCCCTCGCCGGGGTTGGACAGCCGTCCGTCCTGCGGGTCGGCGGTGAGCCCGACGGTCTGCCCGCCGCCGAGCTGTTCCTGCGCGACGACGGTCTCGTGCAGCAGCCGCCGGGCCAGGACTGCGTCGCCGGGCCGGCCGCGCTTGAGCAGCGCCAGCGCGGCGTGCCCGTTGCCTTCCAGCCACACCGCGCGCGGGTCGTTGGGCAGGTCGCTGTTGGGTACGGTCCCGGTCGCGGTCTTCGCCGCGGTGCTGTACGTCAGCCCGGAGATCTTGATGCCCGGCGGGAGCTGGGAGCCGACGCCGCCGTCGGTGTTCCACAGGTGCTCGATCGCCCAGTCGACGGCGGTGTCGTGGCCGCGGTCGCAGAACCCGAGCAGCGCCCAGGTCTGCACGTCCTCGGGGACGTTGCCGGTATTGATCTGGTTGGGGTCCTCGCCCTCGTTGCCGCCGAGGGTGCCGGTCCAGAAGTGCCCGCCGGCCGGGTTCCACATGGCCTGGATGAAGTCCGCCGCGACTGTGGCCCGGCGGGTCCACTGCCGGTCCCGGGTCAGCTTCGCGAGCAGCGCGAACAGGGCGTACACATCGATGTTGTGTTCCGTGGCGGTCCAGCGCTGCGCGGTGACGCCGTCGGCCTGCCGGCCGCCGTGGTAGCCCCCGTACCGGTACTGGGAGGTCTGGTCGGCGACCCATCGGCCGAGCGCGACCGCGCCGTCGAGGTACTTGGTGATCCGGGTGTCGACGTAGAGCTGGGCGAGGGCGAGCGCGGTCCAGGCCAGGTCGCCGGTGGACGAGCCGCCGAAGCCGAACGGGTGCAGGATCGCCGCCTTGCCGTCCGCGCGCTTGAGGCCGGGGAAGTAAGGGCCGCCGCCGTAGAAGAGCATCGGGCCGGACGCGTACGCCTGGCGTACCCGGCCGTCGCTGAACGCGTCGTCGTTGGCCTGGACCCAGAGCAGCGCGTCGCCGATCAGCCGGGCGCGGCGCACGTTGGCGATGGTGGGGTTGGCCAGGTAGGCAAGGACGGCGAGCGCGTTGTCGTACACGAAAGCGCTGGTCATCAGGCCGCTCTCGTTGTTGTACGACTGCAGCAGCCGCGGCTCGCCGCCCTTGACGTAGGCGTCCTGCACGACGTCGAGATACCGGTACGCCCGGCTGACCGGCGCGGCCAGGGAACGGTCGACCAGGTGGCGGGCGGCGTAGCCGCCGGCGATCGCGGCGTCCGGGGAGAACAGCGGTGCCGCCATGGTGGCGGCGGCCGCGGCGGCGGGCAGCGCCAGCAGGCGGCGGCGGGACAGGGGAGCGGTGGGGGTGGGCCGGGCGGCGGGCATGGACGCTCCTGTCGGGGGAGTGTGAGAGCGCTCTCACGAGCGTGCAGCAGGTATTGAAACTCGTACGTCACGTTCTGGCAACCCGCGACAACGTTGTCAGTTCCACCGATCGGCGGGTTCCGGATGGATCGCCTGCTCGCTGCCGACCGTACGTATTCGTTTGTGGCGTGATGTCCGATCGGGCAGCATGGCCCGGGCTCGCGGGCGGGTGCCTCCCGCCGCCACCGCGGCTTCCTCCCACGAAAGGATCATGATGCGGACGTTCCTCACGACGGACGACGTCCGGGACCTCGCCGCCGAGGTCTGCGGCACCGACCGGCGCATCGAGGCCCTGGACCGGCTCGCCGGTGGCACCAAGAAGGGCGTCTACCGGTTGACGCTGGACGACCGGACCACCGTGGTGCTGTACGTGTGGGCGCCCGGCGAGAACTATTGGCCGCCATCCGAGACGGTGCCCGATGATCCGTTCACCGACGCCTCCGGCGCGGAGCTGTTCGCCGTCAGCCACGCCGCCCTCGCCGAGGCCGGGGTGCGCGTTCCGCGGCTGCTGATGCTCGACCGCGACGGGCGGCACCTCGACGCCGACGTCGCGGTCGTCGAGGACGCCGGTGGGCGCAAGCTCGAGGAGCTGCTGGACAGCGATCCCGCTGCGGCCGCCGCGCCGCTGGCCGCGCTCGGTGACGCGCTACGCCGCATGCACACCACGCGCGGCGAGCGCTACGGCAAGCTTGCCGCCATCGCCTGCGACACCGCGCCGCAGACCCGGCCGACGGAGGACATCATCGTCGACCGGGCAATGGCGCACCTCGCCGCGTCGGCGGCCCGCGACACCCGCCTGGCCGAGGCGCACGAGCGGATCGCCGCGCACGTGCGGCACCTCCGGAGCACGGTGACGCCCCGCCAGTCGTACGTCCTGGTGCACGGCGAACTCGGCCCGGACCACGTTCTCGTCACGCCGTCCGGCGAACCCGTGATGATCGACTTCGAGGGACTGACCTACTTCGACGCCGAGTGGGAGCATGCCTGGCTGCAGCTGCGGTTCGGCACGGCGTACCCGGCATTGCACCCGGTGGAACTCGACCCGGACCGCCTGGAGCTCTACCGGTACGCGCAGGTCCTGTCGCTCGTCGAGGGGCCGCTGCGCATCGCGGACACCGACTTCCCCGATCGGCAGTGGATGCTCGACCTCGCCGAGTGGAACATCGTCAAGGCACTCGCTGCCGTCACCCCATGACGGCCACGGCGTGGTGCTCCGGGCTCCGCGAGGCCCGGAGCACCCACCGGCGGATCACACGGTCGCGTCGACGATGTCGCCGATCTTCGCGGCGGTCAGATCGTCGCGGATCTGCGCGGCGTCGCCCTCGACGACCAGCGTCATCCCCTCGGGATTGAGGTGCTCCGCAGCCGCAGCCGACACCTCGTCGACCGTCGCCTCCAGCAACTGGCGGCGCAGCGTCGCGTGGTAGTCGTCCGGCAGACCGTGGATCACCAGCGTCGCCAGCGCGGATGCGATCGCCCCGGGGGTCTGCATCTCCACGGTCAACTGGCCCGCCCGCCACGTGCGCGCCACCGCCAACTCGTCCTCCGTCACGCCGCCCTGGCGCATCAGCGAGATCTCGCCGACCGTGTCCGTCAGCGCCGGGACGGTCACCGCGGTCTGCACGGCGGAACTGACCCCGAACCTGCCGAACCGCTTGGTCAGTGCGAACTCGCCACGGATCCCGTACGTGTAGCCGCGCACCTCGCGGATCAGATGGTTGAGCCGCGAGGTGAACGCGCCCCCCAGCACGGTCGCGGCCAGCGTCATCGGCACATAGTCCGGGTGCGCCCGGTGCGGCGCCCGGTGCCCCAGCCGCAGCGTCGACTGCACGCTGCCGGGCCGGTCCACCAGCACCACCCGGCGGCTCGCACGCACCGGCACCCCCAGCACACCGCCCTCGGGTTCCGGACCGGCCGCGGTGCCCGCGAACGCGGCAGCGGCGAGCGCGTCCAGGTCCAGCACCTCCAGATCACCGGCGACCAGCAGTACCCCCGGACGGCGCAGCCACTGCGCGTGGAAACCGGTCACGTCCTCGACCGTCACCGCCGCCACCGACGCCGGGTCGCCGTGCGGCGGGCGGCCGTACCGCTCGGCTGCGCCGAACAGATCGGCGCGCAGCGCGGCGTCCGCGCGCGGGCCCGGCTGCGCCCACTCCATCCGCAGCGCGCTCACCTCGTCGTCGCGCACCCTGATCACGTCGGCCTCGTCCAACCTCGGCGTACGGGTCGCCTCGGCCAGCAGTTCCACCGCCGGGACCAGCACCCCGGCCGGCACGGAAACGCTCGCCTGGAACGTGTCCCAGTCGACCGAAGTGGACAGCTCGGCGCCCAGCCCCTCCAGCGCCAGCGCGTACGCTGCGGAGTCCCGTGCCGTCGTACCCTCCTCCAGGCACTTGGCGAGCACGGTCGCGGTGCCCTCCCGCCCGGCGGACTCCCGGGCCGCGCCCGCGTCCAGCAACAGCGCCGCCGTCGCCAGCGACTGACCGGGCAGATGCGCGGCCACCACCTGGCCACCCGCGATCTCCCGGCGGGTGATCGCCGGGAACGTGTACGGGCGCACGCGCCCCGGCCCGGGCCGATCGGCGACGAGGCTCATGAGGTCTCCTTCGGCAGGTAGGTCAGGGTGACGCGGGACTCGGGACGCAGCACCTGCGCGGCCACGTCGGCGATGTCCCCGGCGGTGACGGCCCGCCAGGCCGGCAGCCGGTACGCGGCCGCCCCCGGATCGCCGAACTGGGTGGCGTACCGGCCGAGCGTGTCGGCCCGGCCGCCCACCGTGGACACCTGCCGCCACCACGCGGTGGTCAGCAGCGCCTTGGCCCGGTCCAGTTCCGCGTCCGTCACCGGCTCGGTGGCCAGGCTGTCCACCACCTCCGCCAGGCCCTCCTCCAGCGTCTGCGCGCTCACCCCGTCTTTGGCGGTGGCCGTGACGATCAGCGGGGCGGGCGCGTGCGCCAGGTCCACGCCGTACGCGCCCACATAGTCCGGCTGGGCGATCCGGGCGCCGTCGGCGAGCCGCTGGTACAGCCGGCTGCCGCGACCGCTGCCCAGGACCGCCGCGAGCACGGTCACCGTGTCGTACCCGGCCGTGCCGAACGCGTGGGTGCGGTGCGCCAGATAGATCCGCGGGGCCGGGACGGTACCGGTGACCGTGTCCCGGGCCGGCTCGGCGGGCGGTCCGCTCAGATGCCCGCTCGGCGCGGCCGGGATGTCCGGCACCGGGGGCAACGCCCCGAAATACCGCTCCGCAAGCGCGAACACGTCATCCGGCGCGGCGTCGCCGACCACGGTGAGCACCGCGTTGTTCGGGGCGTAGTAGCGCTGGTGGAACGCCTGGAACACCTCCAGCGCGGCCGCGTTCAGGTCCTCCATCGACCCGATCGTCGCGTGATGGTACGGGTGCCCCACCGGGTACAGCAGCGGCAGCAGGCGCAGCCACGCATCGCCGTACGGAACGTTCTCGTAGCGCTGGCGCCGCTCGTTCTTGACCACCTCGCGCTGGTTGTCCAGAGTCTCCTGGGTCAGCGCGGGGACCAGGCCGCCCATCCGGTCCGCCTCCAGCCACAGCGCCAGTTCCAGGTGCTCCGCCGGTACGGTCTCGAAGTAGTTGGTGCGGTCCGGGTTCGTGGTGGCGTTCAGCGAGCCGCCGGAGCCCTGCACCAGGCGCATGTGCTCGGTCTTCGCCACGTTGAGCGAACCCTCGAACATCAGGTGCTCGAAGAGGTGCGCGAAACCGGTCTGGCCGGGCGGCTCGTGGCGCGAGCCGACGTCGTACCACAGATTGACGCAGACCACCGGGGCGCTGCGATCCTCACTGACGACGACGCGCAGCCCGTTGGCCAGGCGCGTGGTTTCGATGGGCCACGGATAGCCGGTCGCCGTGACCGGGGTGGGCTGTGCAGACACGCAACCTCCTTGGGTGCGGGAAACCCCGCCGGCGTCCAGTATCTCCATCCCCGGGCAACCTCGTCGTGCCTAGCCCGATTCGACCGTCTTGCGGCGACGCGATGATCCACAACTGCGTAGCGGGGCAGCGGCCCGGATGGAATGCTGATCGCGTGCCGGACGACGTACAGGTGAACGAGCGACTGACGATCCCGGCCGCCGAGCTGTCCTGGCGCTTCTCGCGGTCGAGCGGCCCCGGCGGCCAGGGCGTCAACACGACCGACTCGCGCGTCGAGCTGTCGTGGGACCTGGCCGGTTCCGAGCTGCTGCCCGCCGCGCTGCGCGAGCGCGCCGTGGTGCGGCTCGGCGGCCGGCTGGTCAACGGCGTGCTCACGGTCACCGCGTCCGAGCACCGTTCCCAGTTGCGCAACCGGGAGGCCGCCGCGGCCCGGCTCGCCGGTCTGGTGGCCGGGGCCATCGTGCCGCCGCCACGGGTGCGGCGGGCCACCAAGCCGTCACGCGGCGCTGTGGAACGGCGGATCGCCGACAAGAAACGCCGCAGCCAGGTCAAGCGCGGCCGCCGCGGCGAGATGGACTGACTACCGCAAACGCGGGTCTACGGGTTCCAATGACGGTGGATTGTTGGACGGCGGTGGCAGATCTCAGAGATCGAATTCGCCGTCCTTCACGGCGCCGATGAACGCGGCCCACTCGCCTGACGTGAAGACGAGTGCGCTGCCGTCTCGGTCCTTGGTGTCCCGCACGGCGACCATGCCGGGCAGGTTGTCGGCCACCTCCACACAGTTGTCACTGCCGCTGCGGGTGCTCTTGCGCCAGCGCGCACCGGTGAGATCCATCGGACGCTCCTTCCCTATGCGGACTCAGCCGCCTCACTGATCATTCTCAACGTGTCGTCCGGGCTCAACGCCTGTGCGGTGAGCCGTTGGAAGCTTGACAGCAACAACGAATGGAAGGCATACCGGCGGACCGGCCCGGCCGCACCTGGGCGGCTTCTCGGGACGTACCCGAAGACCTCGGCGATTCGCCGAATCCTCGATGCCGAGCCGACGTAGCCGCTGGTGGGCGCACCGTCGCTGACAGGGCGATGTAAGCGATCTGAAAGCGCTCCTGATTAGCGTCGATCTCGAACGCGGCGGACTCGGGCAGAGCAACCTCCCGGTACGTCACGACGGCAGCTCGTGCCCGCAGGCCGTGGGCGTACGCAGCTCAACGGGGGCAGGTGCCGCGCGATGGTGCGGCGCCTGGCCGTCGACGTCGCGTTCGCATGTGCCCACCCGATGCAGACGCATCCGGCGCGGGCGGCCGATCGAAGGACGGGGACGGTCGATGGTGACGCGGCAACTGGGCAGCACGGGATACGAGGTCGGCGCGATCGGTCTCGGCTGCATGGGTATGAGCTGGGCGTATCAGGAGTCCAGCCGGGACGACGACCGTTCGGTCGAGGTGATCAGGGCGGCCGTCGACCTCGGCGTCACGTTCCTCGACACCGCCGACATCTACGGTGACGGGCACAACGAACGCCTGCTCGGTCGCGCCCTCACGGGCCGCCGTTCCCGCGTGGTGCTCGCCACGAAGGTCGGCCTCGTCGTGGACGACCTCGCCAGCAAGACGATGCACCGGGACGGCTCACCCGCGTACCTCGCGGCTGCCGTCGAGGCGAGCCTGCAGCGGCTCGGCACGGATGTCATCGACCTCTGCTATCTGCACCGGGTGGATCCGGCCGTGCCGCTCGCCGAGAGCTGGGGCGCGCTGGCGGAACTGGTCCGCGCCGGAAAGGTCCGGCACCTCGGGCTGTCCGAGGTGAGTGTCGCCGAGGCCGCCGAGGCACACGCCGTGCACCCGGTGGCTGCGGTCCAGTCGGAACTGTCGCTGTGGACCCGCATCGCGCTGGGCGAGACGGACGCCGTACCCGAATCCGAGCCCGTGGGCGGCGCCGGCCACGCCCGGCCGGGCGACGTCGTCGGCTGGTGCGCGGCGAACGGGGCCGCGTTCGTGCCGTTCGCGCCGCTCGGTCGCGGATTCCTGACCGGTGTGCTGCACAGCGCGACGTTCGAGGCGTCGGACCTCCGGGCCCGGGCGCCGCGGTTCCAAAGGGATGCGCTGGCCGTGAATCTGCGCATCGTGGACGTCATCCGTACGGTCGCCGACCGCCGGGATGCCACCCCCGCCCAGGTCGCCATCGCGTGGGTGCTGGCGCAGGGCGACCACGTCGTGCCGATCCCGGGCACCAAGAACCTGCGGTACCTGCGGGAGAACGTCGCCGCCGCCGAGGTGGAGCTCGGCGCGCAGGACCTGGCCGCGCTGGCCGCGGCCCCGGCTGCCGTCGGCAGCCGGTACTGAATCGAAACCACAACCAGCGAGGAGTACGACCATGCTTGCCGCCCGCTTCGACGAGTACGGACCGGCCGAGGTGCTCGCCGTCCGCGAGGTGCCGACGCCGGTCGCGGCGCCCGGTCAGGTGCTGATCGACGTGACCCATGCCGGGGTGAACTTCGCGGAGGTGATGTTCCGCCGCGGCCAGTTCCCGGTCGGGGTGCCGCATGTGCCCGGCCTGGAGGTGGCCGGCACGGTACGGGCGCTCGGCGACGGCGTCTCGGCCCTGCGCGTCGGTCAGCCCGTTGCGGCGCTCACTCTGGACGGTGGCGGCAACGCCGAGATCGCCGCGGCCCGCGCGGACCTCGTGATCCCTCTTGACGGCGAGCTGGCCGGGCTGGATCCGGCGCTGGCCGCGGCGGCGCCGTGCAGCGTCACCACGGCGTACGGGATCCTCGCCGAGGCCGCCCGCCTGCGTGCCGGGGAGACCGTGGCCGTCTACGCCGCCGCCGGTGGCGTCGGCACCGCGGCCGCCCAGTTCGCCCGGTCCATGGGGGCGGCGCGGGTGGTGGGGGCGGTCGGCAGCGCCGACAAGATCGCCCCGGCCCGGCGGTACGGCTACGACGACGTGACGACGTACGACGAGTTCCCGGAGCTGCTGGCGGACGGCAGCGTCGACGTGCTGCTCGATTCCGTGGGCGGCGCGCCCCGGCAGGCCGTTGCGGGGCTGCTGGCACCGTTCGGGCGGCATGTCGTCTTCGGTGACGCCGCGGCCACGGACTCGACGTATCAGGGCAACGACGTCTGGTTCTCCAGCACCGCGCGGGTCGGGTACAACCTCGGCGGGCTGGCGGGCAGCCGTCCGGACATCCTGCGCCGCCATCTGCGTAAGGCGCTGCGGGCGGTCGCCGACGGGGTGGTCCGGATCGACGTCACCGAGCTGCCGCTGTCCGAGGTGGCCGAGGCGCACCGGCGGCTGGAGTCGCGGTCGTCCGTGGGGAAGTTCGTGCTGCGTACGCGGTGACAGCCGCTGCGTCGTCGATCACACCGGACGGGCTCGGGGGAGGGGCGTTGTTAGGTTCTTGGCTTCCACTGTCATCGGACCCGCGGCGGGAGACGCGCGACCAGCCATGGACGTCACCGCCTCGATTCGTCTGCTCGGCCCGTTGCAGGTGTGCGTGCACGGCACGCCCGTGCAGATCACCGCGGGCAAGCTCCGGGTTCTGCTCGCGGCACTGGCGATGCATCCGGACCGGGCCGTGTCGGTCGGGGAGTTGACCGACTGGCTGTGGGACGGCGCCGACGTCGCCCATCCCCGCGGCGCGGTGCAGACGTACGTGCGCCGCCTGCGCGAAGCGCTGCGCGTCCCGGGCCTCGTGGAGACGACACCGGGCGGGTATCTGTTGCGGCTGAGCGGGGTGCAGCTCGACCTCGTACAGTTCCGGCGCCTGGCCGCGGAGGCCGGCCGCACCGACGACCTGCGGGAGCGGGCCGGGCTGCTGCGCCAGGCGCTGGGCTGGTGGCGCGGCCCGGCCCTGGCGGACATCCCGTCCGGGACGCTGCTGCGGGACGTGGGCCCGGGCCTCGCCGAGGAACGGCTGCGGGTGCTGCAGGCCCGCTTCGACGTCGAGCTGCGGCTCGGACACCACCACGATCTGGTACGCGAGATCCGCACGGCCGCGGTCGACAATCCGCTGCACGAACCGCTGTGGGCACAACTCATGCTGGCGTTGTACCGCTGCGGGCGGCAGGCCGAAGCGCTCGACGTCTACCAGCAGGTTCGCGGGCTGCTCGTCGATCGGCTGGGCACCGAGCCGGGCGAACCGCTGCGCCACCTGCACCAGCGCATCCTCACCGGCGACGCCCGGCTGGCCGAGCCGGTCGCGCACGACTCGGGCCCGGCTGCCGTCCCCGCACAGATCCCGGCGGCCGCGGTCGGGTTCGTCGGGCGCGAGCACGAGCTGCGTACGGCGCTGGCCGTGCTCGCCCCGGATCGGGAACGGACCGTGGTGCCGATCGTGCTGCTGTCCGGCCCGCCGGGTGCGGGCAAGACCTCGCTGGCGGTGCAGGTGGCACACCGGGCCCGGCAGGCGTTCCCGGACGGGCAGTTGTTCGTCGACCTGCGCGGGTTCGACCACGGTCCGGCGCAGGCGCCGACCTCGGTGCTGGCGCAGTTCCTGCGCGCGCTCGGCCTGCCGCACTCCGCCATCCCTCTCGGTCTCGACGAGCAGGTCAACCTCTACCGTTCGCAGCTGGCGGGCAAGCGGATGCTCGTCGTCCTCGACAATGCGGCGGATCAGGACCAGGTCACCCCGTTGCTGCCGGGGGCGCCCGGCTGTGCCGTACTGATCACCAGCCGTCGGCGGCTCGGCGGCCTCGTGGTGTCCAACGGCGCCCGGGTGCTGCAGGTCGGCATGCTGGCACCCGGCGAGTCCCGGCGGCTGGTCGTCGACCTGCTCGCGGCGGCGGATGTCGCCGTGTCGGCGGAGGTTGCCGACGAACTCGCCGAGTTGTGCGCCCATCTGCCGCTGGCGATCAGCATCGCGCTCGCCAAGCTGGTGACCGTGGCCGGTACGGATCCGGTCCGGTATCTGGCCGATCTGCGCGAGGGCAACCGTCTCGCGGCGTTCGCGGTCGACGACGGCGACCCCGGTGCGGTCTCCGCGACGTTCGCGCTGTCCTACGACGCGCTGGAACCGGCCGAACGGCGGGCCTTCCGGCTGCTGAGCCTGGTGCCGGGGCCGGACTTCACCGCCGAGGCGCTGGCGGCGTTGGCCGAGGTGACCGTGGCGCAGGCGCGGCGCCTGCTGGACCGGATCGCCGCCGCCAACCTGGTGCAGCAGCACCGCCCGGGCCGGTTCCAGTTCCACGACCTGCTGCGCCGGTACGCCCGGGAACGGCTCGCCGCCCACGACGACGCGGCGCCCGCCCTGGAACGGCTCGGCCGGTGGTACGCGGCGATGGTCGACGGCGCCGCCGACCAGTTGCACCCGGAGTTCATCCGGCTGACGCTGCCGCCCTCCGGCAGCCCCGAACCGTCCCGTCCGGGCGACCCGCATCAGGCGATGGCATGGCTGCTCGCCGACCGGGCGAACCTGGTCGCCGCGATCGGCCACTTCGCACACTCCGGACCGCGCCGGTTCGCGTGGCTGCTCGCCGACGGGCTGCGCGGCTTCTTCTGGACCGGCAGCTACCGGACCGACTGGCTGGAAACCACGCGGGCGGCGCTGGCCGCCGCGCTGGCGGAGGGCGACGACGACGGTACGGCGGCGATGTACCGAAGCCTCGCGAACCTGCACAACACGCTCGGCGACTACGCCCAGGCGATCGCACACCATCACCAGGCGCTGGCGATCCATCGGCGGCACGGGCGTCTGGAGGAGAGCGCGGCCACGCTCAACAACATCGGTCTCGCGTACCTGAGCCTGGGCCGTATCGCGGAGCTCGAAGCGGTGTGCCGGGAGGCTCTGACGATCGAGGAGCAGCTGGCCTCGCCGCGGTGCCGGGCGACCACGCTGGGCCTGCTCGGCTCGGTGCACTGGTACCGCGGGGAGACATCCGCGGCCCTGGAGGAGTTCGGACGGTCGCTGCGGATCTCCCGTGACCTCGGCATTCACCACATCGAGTCGTACGGCCTGCGCAGCCTCGGGCTCGCCCATCACGCGCTCGGCGAGCTGGACCGGGCGCAGGGCTACTTCCTCGACGCGATCGAGGTGGCCGACCGCATCGAGTCGCCGTACGACCGGAGCATCGCGCTGTACGGGCTCGCCCTCACCCACCGCGACCGTGGCGACCGGGCGGCCGCCCGGGACTGTGCCGAGCGGGCGCTGCGCGACTTCCAGGAGTGCGGCGACCGCACGTACGAGGCGGAGACCATGTGCGTGCTCGCGATGCTGGACGGCGACGAGGGCGACTGGGCGGGCAGCGTCCGGCGGGCGCGGCAGGCGCTGGGGGCGGGTCGCCGGGTCGCGCACGCCGACGGGATCGCCACCGCGCACGCGTGGCTCGCCGTGACGTACCACCGGACCGGGCGGTCCGGCCCGGCGGAGCGGCACGCCGAACGAGCGCGTCAGGTGCTGCGCGACGGCGTCAACCGGGTCACCGAGGGGCGCGTGCGACGGCTGCTCGCCGAGGTTTCCTGAGCGCGGTCAGAGGTTGTGGGGCGCCACGGCCGCGCGGTTCTCCGCGGCCAGATCCGGGCCGAGCAGTTCCTCGCAGACCCGGATCAGCCGGGCGCGTAGCGCGGCGGCCCGGCGGGCGAACTCCCGCTGGCGGGAAACGTACTCGGCCTTGCCCTCCGGCGTCTCGATCTTCACCGGCGGCTGCCCGTACGAACTCAGGTCGTACGGCGAAGCCTGCATGTCGAGCAGCCGGATGTCGGCGGCCAGCGCGAAGCAGTCCAGGGCCAGCGCGCCGGGCACCGCGGGCCCCAGCTTGCCCGCCCACTTGTGGACGTCCATCGCGGCGTGCAGACAGCCGGGCTGGTCCAGGTCGACCTGGGTGGCCCGGGTGGGCTGCAGCCGGTTGAGCCCGACCGCCTCCGGGGTGAAGAACCGGAACGCGTCGAAGTGGGTGCAGCGGATCGGATGCTGCTCGACCACCGCGTCCGTGCCGGCCTGGCCGAGCCGCAGCGGCAGCGGGTGCCGGTGCTCGGGCTGGCGGTAGACCATCGCCCACTCGTGCAGGCCGAAGCAGCCGGTGAAGACCGGCCGGCTCGCCGTCGCCGCGAGCAGCCCGTGGATGTAGCGCACGCTCTCGCCGCGACCGTGCAGGTACGCCGATACGTCCAGCGTGACCACGCCGTCGGGATACGCCCGGTACCACTTCCAGGCGGCGTGCTCGGCGAGCCCGTCCGGCGCGGGCGACAGGCCGGTGCCCACGCCCGGATGCCAGCGGCGCAGCGTCATGGGGCGGGTGCCGTAGTAGTCGTACAGGAAGTCCTCGATGGCGTGTTTCTCGCCGCGGGACCGGCGGGCGCGGTGGCCCGCGGTCATCGCGTCGGCCCGTTCGGCATGGGCCCGGGCCAGCGGGATCCAGGTGGCAGAGGGCAAGGTGGTGGTCAATGCACGCTCGGTCGGCGCCGCGTCACTCGGCGCTGTCTCGCGCAGGGTCCCCTCGTGGAGGGTCCCGCCCTCCTGCGTCCCCATCGCACCAGCGTATCCAGCCTGTCGAGACCACACGATCACCGTCCGGTGCGAACCCGGCCACGCACCGGCCGCGGCGTAGATTCACTTCAGCCGTACCCGCTGATCAGATTGGGGTTCCTCTGTGCGCTTCGCTCGTTTTGTTCATGCCGGTGGGGTGTCGTTCGGCGTCGTGGAGGGCGAGGCGGGTGCGGGGCCCGCGGGCCTGACCGTCGCCGAGATCGACAGCCTTCCGTTCGAGGCGGTGCGCTTCACGGGTCAGCGATGGGCGCTCGCGGACGTCCGGCTGCTCGCGCCGATCTTCTCCAGCAAGGTCGTCGGGGTGGGCCGCAACTACGCCGAGCACGCCGCGGAACACGGCGCGGAGGTGCCCAAGGAGCCGTTGATCTTCATCAAGCCGTCCACCTCGGTGATCGGCCCGAACGACGCGATCCGGCTGCCCCCGCAGTCGCAGCGGGTGGACCACGAGGCCGAGCTGGCGGTGGTGATCGGTGCGACCGGCGCCCGTCGCGTGGACCGGGCCGGCGCCGAGAAGGCGATCTTCGGCTACACGTGCGGCAACGACGTCACCGCACGCGACCTGCAGCGCACCGACCCGCAGTGGACGCGGGCCAAGGGCTTCGACTCGTTCTGCCCGCTGGGCCCGTGGATCGTCACCGACCTGGACGTCAGCGACCTGGAGATCCGCTGCGAGGTGGGTCGCAACCCCGACGAGATGGAGGTACGCCAGATCGGCCGTACCAGCGACATGGTCTTCGACGTGCCGACCCTGGTGTCGTACGTGTCGCACGTCATGACGCTGCTGCCGGGCGACGTGATCCTCACCGGCACCCCGGCCGGGGTGAGCGAGATCGTGTCGGGCGACACCGTCGCGGTGCGGGTGCAGGGCATCGGGGAGCTGTCCAACCCGGTTGTCGCCCTGAGCTGACCGCTGCGGCCTGCGGTAATTCGCGGGACGGGAACCGGATTTGGCGGGCATCATGGCCTCAGGTAGAGTTCTGACCCGGTACGGCAAGCCGTACCAATGGGGTATGGGGTAATTGGCAGCCCGACTGATTCTGGTTCAGTTAGTCTAGGTTCGAGTCCTGGTACCCCAGCGCGACCGCTTCCCGCGAGGGTCGGTGGTGCTGGACTTCTGATAGAGTTCGGCCCGCCGCTCCGAGCAGGAGCGGAAGCAAAGTCCTGGCCCCGTCGTCTAGCGGCCTAGGACGCCGCCCTCTCAAGGCGGTAGCGAGGGTTCGAATCCCTTCGGGGCTACATGCGCTAAAGCCCGCGCCACTTCGGTGGCGCGGGCTTTGCTCTTTTCCGTGTCGGCGCGGGGGCAGACTGGCGGGGTGACCGAGGCCGCGGTGACGCGAGCCCCGGGCCGCTCCCGCAGTCCGGCCCGGGGAAACGCGTCGGCCCGATCGGGGTCGGCAAACGCTCAGGGATTCGGAGAGGCCCGGAGGCCTTCGGACCCTGGGGGCGCCTCGGACGCTCAGAGGCCGGAGAGGCGCTGCCCGGCGCGGACCACGGCCATGGCGTGCCGCTCGCCGGGGCGCCGGCCCAGCCGCTCGATCGGGCCGCTGATCGAGATGCCCGCGATGACCCGGCCGGTCCGGTCCCGGATCGGGGCCGAGACGCTCGCCACGCCGGGCTCGCGCTCGGCGACGCTCTGGGCCCAGCCGCGCCGCCGCACCTCGGCGAGCGTGCGGCCGGTGAACTTGCACCGGGGCAGCAGCGGCATGACCGCCTCGGGCGGTTCCCACGCCAGCAGGATCTGGGCGGCCGACCCGGCGGTCATGGGCAGCACCGAGCCGACCGGCACGGTGTCGCGCAGGCCGCTGGCGCGCTCCGCCGCGGCCACGCAGATGCGCTCGTCGGCGCGGCGCAGATACAGCTGGGCGCTTTCGCCGGTGGCGTCGCGCAGCGCCGCGAGCAGCGGCTCGGCCGCGGTCAGCAGCACGTCGGGGGCGGCGTTGGCCAGCTCGCCCAGCCGGGGCCCGGGACGCCACCTGCCCTGGGTGTCCCGCACCAGCATCCGGTGGATCTCCAACGCCTGTGCCAGCCGGTGCGCGGTGGCCCGGGGCAGCTTGGTCCGGTCGACGAGTTCGGCCAGGCTGGCGCCGTCCACGCAGGCGGCAAGGATGACGACCGCCTTGTCGAGAACGCCGACACCGCTCATACTGTGTCCCACAAGCCGAAACTTACCTCCCAGAATTTAGGATGTCCAGATGGTGGGAGTCACTCAGCCGAGGACCCTGGCCGAAAAGGTCTGGGACGACCACGTCGTGCGCGCAGCCGAGGGTGAGCCCGATCTGCTCTACATCGACCTGCACCTGCTGCACGAGGTGACCAGCCCGCAGGCCTTCGACGGCCTGCGTATGGCCGGGCGCACCGTCCGGCGCACCGATCTCACGCTCGCAACCGAGGACCACAACACCCCGACGGGATACGCGGACCCGTCGTTCAACACCCGCCGCGGCGAACTGTTCACGATCGCGGACACCACCTCGCGTACGCAGATCGAGACGTTGCGCCGCAACTGCGCGGAGTTCGGTGTCGAGATCCGCCCGCTGGGCAACGCCGAGCAGGGCATCGTGCACGTCATCGGCCCGCAGCTCGGTCTCACCCAGCCCGGCATGACGATCGTCTGCGGCGACTCGCACACCGCCACGCACGGCGCGTTCGGCGCGCTGGCGTTCGGCATCGGCACCAGCGAGGTCGAGCACGTGCTCGCCACCCAGACCCTGCCGCAGTCCACACCGAAGACCATGGCCGTCACGGTCGTCGGCGACCTGCATCCCGGCGTCACCGCGAAGGACCTGATCCTGGCGCTGATCGCGCAGGTCGGCACCGGCGGCGGCAACGGCCACATCGTGGAATACCGCGGCGAGGCCATCCGCAAGCTCTCCATGGAGGGCCGGATGACCATCTGCAACATGTCCATCGAGTGGGGCGCCAAGGCCGGGATGATCGCTCCGGACGAGACGACCTTCGCGTACCTCAAAGGCCGCGCCCACGCGCCGCAGGGCGCCGACTGGGACGCAGCGGTCGAGTACTGGCGATCCCTGCCGTCCGACGAGGGCGCCGAGTACGACACCGAGGTGATCCTCGACGCGTCCGCGATCCACCCGTTCGTCACGTGGGGCACCAACCCCGGGCAGGGCACCGCGCTCGACGGCGTCGTCCCGGACCCCGAGGAGTTCGTCGACGAGGTGGAGCGCGGCGCCGCCCGCCGCGCCCTGGAGTACATGGGATTGCAGGCCGGCACCCCGCTCAAGGACGTTCCGGTCGACGTCGTCTTCGTCGGCTCCTGCACCAACGGCCGCATCGAGGACCTGCGGGCCGCGGCCGACGTGCTGCGCGGCCACCAGGTGCACGACGGCGTCCGGATGATGATCGTGCCCGGCTCGTACGCCGTCCGCGAGGCCGCCGAACAGGAGGGGCTGGACAAGGTCTTCCTCGACGCCGGGGCCGAATGGCGCTTCGCCGGCTGCTCGATGTGCCTGGGCATGAACCCGGACACGCTCGACCCCGGCCAGCGCGCCGCCTCCACGTCCAACCGCAACTTCGAGGGCCGGCAGGGCAAGGGTGGCCGCACCCACCTGGTCTCGCCGCAGGTCGCTGCCGCCACCGCCGTGGTCGGCAAGCTGGCCGCCCCGTCCGACCTGTGAGCCGAGGGACCCGATCATGGACAAGTTCACCACCCACACCGGTACGGTCATGCCGCTGCGCCGTTCCGATGTGGACACGGATCAGATCATTCCAGCCGTCTACCTGAAGCGGGTAACCCGGACCGGCTTCGAGGACGGGCTGTTCCGGGCCTGGCGCGACGACCCGGCCTTCGTGCTCAACAACCCGGCCCACACCGGGGCGACGATCCTGGTCGCCGGCCCCAACTTCGGCACCGGCTCCTCCCGCCAGCACGCTGTCTGGGCGCTGCGGGACTGGGGCTTCAAGGTGGTCATCGCCCCCCGCTTCGGCGACATCTTCCGCGGCAACGCCCTCAAGGAGGGCCTGCTGCCGGTCCAGCTGGAGCTGAAGGCGGTCGAGGCGCTGTGGGCGATGGCCGACAGCGAGCCCGCCAAGGAGATCACTGTCGACCTCGGCGCCCGCCAGGTGCGCGTGGACGACGCAGTCTGGTCGTTCCCGATCGACGATTTCAGCCGCTGGCGGCTCCTGGAGGGCCTCGACGACATCGGACTGACCCTTCGCCACTCCGACACGATTACCGCGTACGAGAAGGGGCGGCCGGCTTTCAAGCCGGTCGTGGCGTGAGCCCCATTCTCTAGGCGCAGACACCGTTTTCGCCCCCACCGGCTCCCCGGTGGGGGCGAATTCGTTGCGACACAAGGCGTTTTTTCATGCAGATGTTTGTGTCTGCTGGTCATAGGGCATACCGTGCGCGCAGAATGGCTCGCATCGGGCCAGTTCTCATGTTCGGGAGGGGAAGTCGTGAACAAGGCCGAGCTCATCGAGGCGCTCGCCGCCCGACTGGGGGACCGGAAGTCGGCGACGGCGGCGCTGGATGCGGTCATCTCTGAGGTGCAGAACGCAGTTACCAAGGGCGACCGAGTAGCCATTACGGGGTTCGGCGTCTTCGAAAAACGGGTCCGGAATGCCCGTACCGCGCGTAATCCGCGCACCGGTGAACCGGTGAAGGTGAAGAAGACGTCCGTGCCCGCCTTCAAGCCGGGCACCGGCTTCAAGGACATGGTCGCGAGCGGCAAGGTGGCCAAGGCCGCCGCGGCCGCGAAGAAGACCGCCGCCAAGGCCGCCCCGGCCAAGGCAACCGCCACGCGGTCGACCGCCAAGTCGGCGGCGGCCAAGAAGACCACCGCCAAGGCCACCACGGCCCGCAAGACCGCGGCCGCCAAGACGGCACCGGCCAAGACGGCCAGGACCGCGGCGGCCAAGAAGACCACCACGGCCCGCAAGACCGCCGCTGCCAAGACGGCACCGGCCAAGACGGCCAGGACCGCGGCGGCCAAGAAGACCACCACGGCCCGCAAGACCGCCGCTGCCAAGTCGGCACCGGCCCGGACCACGAAGACCGCCGCGGCGAAGAAGACCACCGCCAAGAAGACCGCGTCGGCGACGGCCCGCACCACCGCGGCCGCCAAGGCCACCACGGCCCGCGCCCGCAAGAGCTGAGCGGGGGCGGCTCCGCCCGCACACCGCAGAAAGGCGTCCACCCGTACGGTGGACGCCTTTTGCGTGTCCGCCCGCCGCCGCAGCCCCGGCACCTACGGTCCGGGCATGAAGCGCAGATCGTCGCGGCCACGAGGGCTGGTCAGCCGCTCAGCGCTCGCCGCGGGCATCTTCGCCGCCGCCGTCATACCCGGCTGGACGCTCGGCAGCCTGGTCGAGGGCTGGACCGGCTGGGGAGTGCTCGACTGGCTGATCACGTGCGGCTGGTCGGGCGTCGCGGTGTACGCCATGGCCCCGCACACCTCGTACCGGCGGCGCGACGCGGTGTTCGGCACCGTGCCGCTGCTCGGGTGGTATCTCGCCAGCGTGCTGTCGTGGCGGGCCGCGCTGCTGCCGTTCCGCGACTGGGAACCCCGCGCGGACGAACTGTGGCGGGCCCGCTGGCTCACCGGCGACCTCGTCGGCTACTGGCGCGCCGATCCGCTGCGCGCGGCACCGCGGCGGGCGGGCGGGCGTACCGGAATCAAAGCCGGGTCAGGCCGATCAGATCCTCGCCCGACCAGGTGAGCACCCAGCCGTCGCCCTTCGGCGTCTTGTAGGGCGCCGGGTCGTCTGCCCCGGCCAGATGGGCCAGCAGCGGCGCGATCAGCTTGCCCTGGGTGCACGCCACGGCCGCCGGCCCGGTCCGCAGCTCCGCCAGGTGGGCGGCCGCGGTCCGTACCCGCTGCGGTGCCTGGGCCTGGTCCGGCGGTTCGGCCAGCGCCGCGTCCAACTCGACGGGCAGGCCCAGCAGATCCGCCAGCGGGCGCAACGTCTGCACGCACCGCTGCGGCGGCGCCGAGACCAACCGGCGCGGCGCGAACGGCGTCACCACCGCCGCCAACGCCTCGGCCTGCCGCAATCCCGCAGGGTCCAGCGGGCGCTGGACGTCCGGGCCCGCCCACGCGCTGCGGTGCCCGGCCCGGGCATGGCGGACCAGCGGCAGCACCGCGGTCACCGGCGGCAGCGCCGCCGCGTGCTCGACCAGGCGCACGTCGGCGGCGTACGTCAACCTCTTCGCCGCCGCCCGCACCGGCAGCCACTCGACCGCGTCCACCTCGGCCGGATCCACGGGCCGCCCCGCGGGCCCGTCGTCCGCGCGCATCAGCCAGAAGTCCACCGTCTTCGGTACGCCGTCCGGCAGCACGTACGAGACGTCGGGCAGGCGCAGCTGGGGGCGGGCATGCACCCCGGTCTCCTCGGCCACCTCCCGTACCGCGGCGACCAGCGGGTGCTCGCCGCCGTGCAACTTGCCCTTGGGCAGGCTCCAATCGTCGAGCCCCGGCCGGTGGACCACGCAGATCTGCATGCCGTCGGGCGACGGCCGCCAGACGATCCCGCCCGCCGCCCGGATCGGTGCGGTCACTCAGCCGGCCTTCCCGGTGACCTGGCGCAGCAGCGCCTCCTGCAGGTGGATCCGGGGCGCACTGGGGGTCGAGGCCCGCCGGTGCCAGACGCCGTCACCGGTCAGCTCCCAGCACTCGGTGTCCTCGCTCATCGCCATCTCCAGGACCGTACGCAGGTCCTGCTGCGCGGACGGCAGCGTGACCCGGACCAGCGCCTCGACCCGGCGGTCCAGGTTGCGGTGCATCAGATCCGCCGAGCCGATCCAGTACTCGGCGTCGTCGCCCGCGCCGAACCGGAACACCCGCGAGTGCTCCAGGAACCGTCCGACGATCGAGCGCACCCGGATACCGTCCGACAGACCCGCGATCCCCGGCCGCAGCGCGCACATGCCGCGGATCACCAGATCGATGCGTACGCCCGCCTGCGACGCGCGGTACAACGCGTCGACGGTCTCCTCGTCCACCAGCGAGTTCACCTTGAACTGCACCAGGGCGTCGCCGCCCGCGCGGGCGATCCGGGCCTGCTCCTCGATCCGCTCGATCAGGCCCGCACGGACGTTGTTCGGGGCGACCAGCAGCCTCCGGTACGTGGTCTGCCGGCTGTATCCGGTGAGCACGTTGAACAGATCCGTGACGTCCGCGCCGACCTCGGGATCGGCCGTGAGCATGCCGAAGTCCTCGTACAGCCGGGCGGTCTTCGGGTGGTAATTGCCGGTGCCGATGTGGCAGTAGCGGCGCAACTGGTTGCCTTCCTGGCGTACCACCAGCGACGTCTTGCAGTGCGTCTTGAGCCCGACCAGGCCGTACACGACGTGGCAGCCGGCCTTCTCCAGCGTGCGCGCCCAGCCGATGTTGGCGACCTCGTCGAACCGGGCCTTCACCTCGACCAGCACGACCACCTGCTTGCCCGCCTCGGCCGCGGCGACCAGTGCGTCGACGATCGGGGAGTCGCCGCTCGTGCGGTACAGCGTCTGCTTGATGGCGAGCACGTGCGGGTCCGCGGCGGCCTGCTCGATGAAGCGCTGCACGCTGGTCGAGAACGAGTGGTACGGGTGGTGCACCAGGATGTCGCACTCGCGCAGCCGGTTGAAGACGCTGCGCGGCACCTCGCCGTCGGCGAGCTGTGGGTGGGTGGCCGGGACGAACGAGCGGTCCTTCAGGTCGTCGCGGTCGCACTCGCCGAACACCTGCCACAGCGCGGACAGATCCAGCAGTCCGGGCACCCGCAGCACGTCCTCGCTCTCCATCTCCAGCTCGCGGGTGAGCAGGTCCAGCACGTGGTCGCTGATGGAGGCGGCCACCTCCAGGCGCACCGGCGGGCCGAAACGGCGTTGCGCCAGCTCGCGTTCCAGCGCCTGCAGCAGGTCCTCGTCGCGGTCCTCGTCGACCTCGACCTCGGCGTTGCGGGTCACCCGGAACAGGTGCCACTCCAGGATCTGCATGCCGGGGAAGAGCTGGTCGAGGTGGACCGCGATGAGCCCCTCGACCGGCAGGAACCGCACGCCCCGGCTGTCGTTCTGGACCGTGACGAAGCGCGGGACGTTGTTGGGCACCTTGACCCGGGCGAACAGCTCCGAGCTGGCGTCCGCCGGGTCGCGCAGGGCCACGGCCAGATTCAGCGAGCGGCTCGAAATGTACGGGAACGGGTGCGCCGGATCGACCGCCAGCGGCGTCAGCACCGGGAACACCTGCTCCCGGAAGTACGTGTGCAGCCGTTCCCGTTCCGGTGCGTCCAGTTCCTCCCAGCCGACCAGCTCGATGCCCTCGGCGGACAGCTTGGGACGGACCTCCTCGCCGAAGCATGCCGCGTGCCGGGTCACCAGGTCGGCGGCCCGCTCATTGATCATCTCCAGTTGGAAGCGGAGCGAGACCCGATCGCCGCCGCGCTTCGGCAGGCCCGCCTTGAGGCGGCGCTTCAGACCCGCCACCCGCACCATGTAGAACTCGTCCAGATTGCTCGCGAAGATGGCCAGGAACTTGGCGCGCTCCAGCAGCGGGGTGCCCGGGTCCTCGGCCAGCGCCAGCACGCGGGCGTTGAAGTCGAGCCAGGACAGCTCCCGGTTGAGGAACCGATCCTCCGGCAGCTCGTCGTCGATGAGCTCGTCCGGTTCGGTCGGCGGGACGGCGATCATGGTGGGCTCCGTCGGTCGCGTGGCGGGAGCGGCCGGCGGCGCTGCCGGTCCGGAGGCGGGGGCGGCCGGCGCTGCCGGTGGGGTGGCGGCTTGCTCCGTCCGTGGTGCGGGTGCGGGGGCATCCTTCCGGCCGGTGGTGACGGGCGCGCCGTCACCGTTCGTCCCCGCGGGTAAGAACCGCCCGTCGGGGCCGCGGTGCCGGGATCCGGAAGCGGTCGCCCGGGCCGATTCGGGCACGATCGTCTGAGGGCCGGCGGGCGGGGTGCTCATTGCTCCATCATTGCCCGATCGTGGTTAATGGGGAATGAACACCGGCGAGTCTGCTCAATCGATTCCCGGCAGTTGGACGCCCGTCACGACGCCCGATGCATCACGCTGCACGGTCAGCCGCTGGCCGAGGCGCAGCAGGCGCAAACCGGAGCGCGCGAACGCCTCCGGCGCAAACGCCAGCTCCGTACCGTCGTCGAGCAGCAACGTGCCCGTGTGAGTCTGTGGATCGAACGTCGCAACCGTGCCCTGCATGCCCGTACGCTACCGGGCCGGGACGCACGGCCCGGCGCAATCCGCCACCTGGCCCAGATCGCGCCACAGCGCGCAGGTGTAGGCGCCGGCGCCCATCGCCAGCACCGCGCGCAGATCGGCGGGGGTGTCCACATCCTGGCGCAGCCCCGGCCAGGCGCCCGCGAGCAGACGTGCCCCCGACGCCGCGTGGGCGTGCGCGGAACCCGGGCCGAACCGCGGCGCCAGCGGCACCCCGGGCGGCGCGGCCAGCAGCACCGTGCCGGTGCCCGCTACGTCCGGCACGAAAGCCCGCCCGTCCCGCCCCGCCGCGTCGTCCGCGGGCGCCCCGGCCGCCGCGTGCAGCGCCGCCGCCAGCTCGTCCGGGCGCAGCGCGGGAAGGTCGCCGGCCAGCACCACCCGCGGCCGCGACAGGCCCACGACGACGTCCGCGCCGTGGCGCATCGCCGGGTTCAGGCCCGCGGCGGGGCCGTCCGGAACCACGCGGGCACCCAGCGCGGCCACCGCGTCGGCCGCGGCCGGGTCGTCCGTCACCACCACCAGCTCCGCCACCGCGGGGGTGTCGCACACCGCGGCCACGGTGTCGCTCAGCATCGCCAGGGCGAGCTCCGCGTGGCGTGCGGGGGCGACCGCGCCGCGCAGCCGGCTCTTGGCCATGCCCAGCCGCTTCACGGGGATCACCGCCGCCCAGCCCGTTCCTGCCACGCTCACATCCTGCCAGCGACGCGGCGGCGTACCCCTGCCTGGCTCCGGCGCCCGGGAACAGGCATGATTTCGTCCCAGGGGTGTGGGACGGCGGCGGGGGTGCGCCGCGGAGGCAGGGAGGCGCCGTGGCGCGCAGGCTCGGATTCTGGAAAAGGGTCGCCGTGGGGCTGGCCCTGCCGCCGATGAAGGTCTGGACGAAGCGGACCTGGACCGGCATGGAGAATCTGCCCGCGACCGGTGGCGCCATCATCGTGTGCAACCACCTGTCGCACTTCGACCCGCTGGTGCTCGCCCACTTCATCTTCGGCGCCGGGCGCTGGCCGCAGTTCCTCGGCAAGGCCAGCATCTGGAAGGTGCCCGGGGTCGGTTTCCTGCTCGACAAGGTCGAGCAGATCCCGGTCGAGCGCGGCAGCGTGGAGGCGGTCAAGTCGCTCGACTCGCTCGTCAACGCATTGCGTGCGGGCGGCATCGTCGTCATCTACCCCGAAGGCACCACCACCCGCGAGCCGGACCTGTGGCCGATGCGCGGCAAGACCGGAGCGGCCCGGCTGGCGCTGCTCACCGGCGCGCCGGTCATCCCGATGGCGCTCGACGGCGCGCAACGGGTGTTCGACCCGCGGACCAAGAAGTTCTCCGTGCGCCCGCGCATCCCGGTGCGGGTCACCGCGGGGAAGCCGGTGGACCTCAGCCGCTGGCAGGGCGAGGCGCCGAGCCGTACGGTGCTGGAACAGATGACCGAGGCAATCATGCTGACCGTCCGTGACCTGCTGGGCGAGCTGCGCGGCGCCCCACCACCGCCGCTGTTCCAGCCGGGTGCCCGGCGCAGCGCTGTCACGGACACTCCGGACGGAGGTACGGAATGAAGGCCACGGTCCTGGGCGCCGGCGCCTGGGGTACGGCGTTCGCGAAGGTGCTCGCGGAGGCGGGCGCGGACGTGACGATCTGGGCCCGGCGCGAGGCGGTGGCCCAGGCGATCCGTGAACGGGGCGTCAACGAGGGTTCCCTGCCCGGCATCAAACTGCCCGAGCGGGTCACCGCCACCCACGACCTCCCCGCAGCGCTGGCCGGGGCGGGCGTGGTGTCCATCGCCGTGCCGTCGCAGACGTTGCGCGCCAACCTGGCCGACTGGGCACCGCACATCCCCGCCGACGCCACGCTGGTGTCCCTGATGAAGGGCATCGAGCTGGGCACCACCAAGCGGATGAGCCAGGTCATCGTCGAGACCGCGGGCGTCGACCCGGGCCGCGTCGCGGTCGTCTCCGGGCCCAACCTGGCCCCCGAGATCGCCGCGGAGCAGCCGGCCGCCACGGTCGTCGCGTGCACCGACGAGGAACGGGCCAAGCAGGTGCAGCAGGCCCTCGCGCTGCCGTACCTGCGGCCGTACACCAGCGACGACGTGATCGGGTGCGAGCTGGGTGGCGCGGTGAAGAACGTCATCGCGCTGGCGTACGGCATCGCCACCGCGATGGGGCTGGGCGACAACACGAAAGCGTCGCTGATCACCCGGGGGCTGGCCGAGACCGCGCGGCTGGGCGTCGCGCTGGGCGCCGACCCGCTGACGTTCGCCGGGCTGGCCGGGCTCGGCGATCTCGTCGCCACCTGCTCGTCGCCGCTGTCCCGCAACCGGACGTTCGGCGAGCACCTGGGCCGCGGCGAGTCGCTGGAGGCGGCGCAGGCGTCCACCAAGCAGACCGCGGAAGGCGTCAAGAGCTGCCTGGCGATCCGGGACCTGGCCCGCGCACACGGCGTCGAAATGCCCATCACCGAGCAGGTGGAACGGGTCTGCCACGAGGGCGTGGACCCGCGGGTCGCGGTGAAGCTGCTGATGGGCCGGGAGATGAAACCCGAATGACGTACGGCGACGGCACCCGCGTCGTGCACGCCGGGTTGCCGGCGCCGGAGCCGGACCAGCCGTTCCTGCCGGGGCCGGTGTTCGCGGCGCCGTACCACCTGGATCCGCAGGCCGGGCCGGGCCGCAACGGGTACGGCCGTCCGGACAACCCGACCCGGCGCGCCCTGGAGGACGCCATCGGGGAGCTGGAGGGCGGTGAGGCGCTCGCGTTCGCCAGCGGACAGGCCGCCATCACGGGGCTGCTGCTGGCCACGCTGCGCGCGGGCGACACGGTCGCGTTGCCGTCGGACGGGTACTTCACGGTGCGCGCGTTCGCCGAGGGCACGCTGCGCGACCTGGGGGTCCGTGCCGTGCTGGTGCCCACGGCCGGGCCGTACCCGGCGTTCGAGGGCGTACGGCTCGTGCTGCTGGAGACGCCCGCCAACCCGGGCCTCGACGTGTGCGACATCCGGGCCGTGGCCGCCGCGGCGCACGCTGCGGGTGCACTGGTCGCCGTGGACAACACCACCGCCACCCCGCTCGGGCAGCGTCCGCTGGAGCTCGGCGCCGACGTGGTCGTCGCATCCGGGACGAAGGCGCTCACGGGCCATTCCGATGTCCTGCTCGGGTACGTCGCCACCGCGGATCCGGATCTGCTCGCCCGGATGACCACGTGGCGGGCTCAGACCGGTGGCATCCCCGGTGCGTTCGATGCGTGGCTGGCCCACCGGTCCCTGGCCACGCTGGATCTGCGGCTGTCGCGGCAGAGCACGAACGCGCGGGCGGTGGCGGAACTGCTCGCCGGCCGCCCGGACGTGACCGGCGTGCGCTGGCCCGGACTGCCGGGGGACCCGTCGTACGCCCTGGCCCGCGCGCAGATGGGCCGGATCCCCGGCGTGGTCTCGTTCGATCTCGGCAGTGCCGAGCGGGTGGGCGCGTTCCTCACCGCGTCCCGGCTGGTGTTCGCGGCGACGTCGTTCGGTGGCGTGCACACCTCGGCCGACCGGCGCGCCCAATGGGGTGACGACACCGCCCCCGGCTTCGTGCGGCTGTCCTGCGGCATCGAGGACACCGACGATCTGGTCGCCGACCTGACCGCGGCCCTCGACGCCACGTGACGCGGCGTCCCGCTACGGTGACCGGGTGACAGCTCAGGAGGACCGGCCGGTCGCGGCGACGCCGGACGGCACGGCGCAGTGGGGCAGTTTCACCGGGGATCAGGTCGCGGCGCTGACCCAGGGGACCAGCTTCCTGGCGGAGCCCGGCGAGCGCGACTGCCCGGCCTGCGGCGAGCGCGCGGTGCGGGCGTACCTGAGTGTCCCCGCCCAGGCCCGGCGGCCCACGCTGGTGAGCTACGTATGGTGCTCGGCCTGCCACCGGTTCGTCGGCACCCGGGCTGCGCACCCGGCCGGGGTGATCATCTCCGACCCGCTGGCCGTGCTGTCCGCCGCGCAGCGGCGGGATCTGGAGGGCACCCTGGTCGGCTTTCTCGCCCACCTCGACCGGCTCTGGGACTCGGGCGTGCTGCCCCAATCGTGCACCATCGCGCCATCCTGACCGGGCGGGCCGTTACCAGTAGTGTTGGAAGGATTGACGGTGCGTCCCTTTCATGGTGTTCCTGGCTGCGGGATCGGAGAAACGGCCTACGCAGAGTAGGGTCTCCTCCGGCATGCCGCCCGTGGGTACCTCACGCGCGCGAGCAGGCATCCCGCAGGCGAGAGCCGTGCCCGATCAGCCCCGGATGAGGAGCCCCCCAGTGTCGACCCCTCGCAAGACCCGTGTGGCGCTCGTGTTCGGCGGGCGCAGCACCGAGCACGGCATCTCCTGCGTCAGCGCGGGCAGCATCCTGTCCGCCCTCTCCCCGGACGAGTACGAGGTCGTGCCGGTCGGCATCACCCGGGCGGGCCGCTGGGTCCTGGCCGGTGCCGACCCGGCCCCGCTGGCCATCGCGGACCGCCGCCTGCCCGAGATCACCGCGGCCGCCGGTGCCGCGGTCGTGCTGCCCACCGACCCCACCGCGAACGGGCTGCTGGTGCTCGACCCCGCCGAGGGGGCCACCGCGCTCGCGGACGTCGACGTCGTCTTCCCGGTGCTGCACGGCGCGTACGGCGAGGACGGCACCATCCAGGGGCTGCTGGAGATGGCCGGCATCCCGTACGTGGGGGCGAACGTCTTCGCCTCCGCGGCGGCCATGGACAAGGAGTTCACCAAGAAACTCGCCGCGGCCGAGGGCATCCCGGTCGGGCCGTACGCGGTGCTGCGCGCCGGTGCCTCGCTGTCCGAGGCGGACAAGGAACGACTCGGCCTGCCCGTCTTCGTCAAGCCGTCCCGGGCCGGTTCGTCGCACGGCATCACCAAGGTCAGCGACTGGGCCGACCTGGACGCCGCGGTCGCCGCGGCGCGGCAGATCGACCCCAAGGTGCTCGTCGAGGCGGCCGTGGTGGGCCGCGAGATCGAATGCGGCGTTCTGGAGGGCGAAGCCGGTGGCGTCCCGGAGGCGTCGCTGCTCGCCGAGATCCACGTGAGCGACCACGAGTTCTACGACTTCGAGGCGAAGTATCTCGACGGGACCTCGTCGTACGACATCCCCGCGGACCTGCCCGCCGAGGTGAGCCGCAAGGTGCAGGAGTACGCCTGCCGCACGTTCATCGCGCTGGACTGTGCGGGGCTGGGCCGGGTCGACTTCTTCGTCACGGCGGACCACCAGATCTACCTCAACGAGATCAACACGATGCCGGGGTTCACCCCGACCTCGATGTTCCCGTTGATGTGGGCGGCGACCGGCCTGGAGTACCCGAAGCTGGTGGACCGGCTGATCCGCACCGCCCTGCGCCGCGGCACCGGCCTGCACTGAGCCGCGCGGTCCGCCGGGGCCGCGCACCCAAGCGGCCTCGCCCGGCCCGGCCCGCGCTCAGAGACAGCCGGAGGGGACGCCGGTCGTCCGGGACCGGTCCGTGGCGGCCAGCGGGTCGGAGAACTCGTTGGCCCACTGCGCGGCCTGCGCGTACCCCGCCGGCACCGTGACCTGCACCGGCACGTCGCGGTCCATGGTCGTGAAGACCGGCCCGGCCGGGTCCTGCCGTGCGTACCAGCAGAGGCCGTTCATGTTCAGCAGCTCGGTGTCCAGCGGGACGCAGCCGGCGCCGCCGGCCGGCGTCGCGCACATCGTGGGCTGGGCGACCCCGCACGCCAGCGTGATGGGCGGCTCGCCCCACGCGGCGTTCTGCTGCGGACCGGCGCTCACCGCGCGGGCGGGCAGGTTGCGCACCGCGGCGGGCAGCCGCGACGTGACGCCCTCGCACACCTGCGCGGCGTGCGCGGACAGTGCCGGCGCGGCCATCGCGACCGGGGTGCTCGGCACGGTGGCGGGCGTGCTCGCCGCGGTCGGCCCGGCCGCTTTCGGCTCGGCCCCGGCGCCGCCCAGGACCTGCGTGAAGACCAGGAAACCCACGAGTACGGCGATCGGCACCGCCACCACCGTGGCCCACAGTGCCGCGGTGCGTGTCGTCCGGTCCGGCGCCGCCGGTTCCTCGCGGGTGTCCAGGTCGAGCATGCTCAGAGATTTACCACGGAGCAGGTCAGGGTCCGCGTGATGCCCGGAACGAACTGGACCTTGCTCACAATGAGCTGACCCAGCTCATCGACGTTGTGCGCCTCGGCGAGCACCACCACGTCGTACGGGCCGGTGACCGCGTCGACCCGGACGACTCCGGGGATTTTGTCGATCGCTGCGGCCACGTCACGGGCCTTTCCGACCTCCGTCTGGATGAGGATGTATGCCTGGACCACGATCCGACTCCTCTCCGCCGCTGGCGACCCGAACGTGAAACTACAGCACGGAGCGGCCGGAAAGCGGAATGCCACCGTATGGAAGGGGAATGGCGACGTGAGCATCGCGGAGGCGGGGGAGTTCGGGCTCATCGCCCGGATCGTCGCGCGGCTCGATTTCGGTACGTCGAGCCTGCTCGGCCCGGGCGACGACGCCGCGGTGGTGGCCGCGCCGGACGGCCGCATCGTGGCCAGCACGGACGTGCTCGTGGAGGGCCGGCATTTCCGGCGGGACTGGTCGAGCGCCACGGACGTCGGCCACCGCGCCGCCGCCGCGAACCTGGCCGACATCGCGGCCATGGGCGCCACACCGACCGCGCTGCTGGTCGCGTTGTGCGCGCCGGTCGACCTGGACGTGTCGTGGGCCGAGGAACTGGCCACCGGCCTGTCCGCCGAGGCGGCCAAGGTCGGCGCCGGGGTGGTCGGCGGGGACATGTCGGCCAGCCCCACCCTCACGGTCGCGGTCACCGCGCTCGGCGACCTGGGCGGCCGCGCCCCGGTGCAGCGCAACGGGGCGCAGCCCGGCGACGTGGTCGCGCTCGCCGGGCGCACCGGGTACGCCGCGGGCGGGTACACCGTGCTGTCGCGCGGCTTCCGCACCCCGAAGCTGCTGGTCGAGGCGTACCGGCGGCCCGAGGTGCCGTACGCCGCCGGAGCCACCGCGGCCGAGCTGGGTGCCACCTCGATGATCGACGTCTCCGACGGGCTGCTGCAGGACCTGGGACACGTGGCCACCGCCAGCGTCGTCGGCATCGACCTGCACACCGACGCGTTCGAGATCCCGGACCCGATGCGCGACGCGGCGATCGCGCTCGGCGTCGACCCGTACCAGTGGGTGCTGGGCGGCGGCGACGACCACGCGCTGGCCGCGACGTTCCCGCCCGGGGTGACGCTGCCGCCGGGCTGGCGGGTGGTCGGCGCGGTGCACGAGGGCACCGGGGTGACCGTGGACCGCAAACCGTGGCAGGGCGGCACCGGATGGGACCACTTCCGCTGACGGCTAGGGTGGTCCCCCGTGAGTGAGATCGAGATCCGTCGGGCCCATTTCCAGGCGCCGGACGTGCAGGCGCTCGTCGCGGACGCGCTCGGCGACCTGTCCCAGCGGTACGGCGGGACCGGCGACGACACCCCGATCGGCGACGACGACTTCGAGCCGCCGTCCGGGCTGTTCTTCGCCGCGTACCTGGGGGACGTCCTGGTGGGCTGCGCAGGCTGGCGGGGGCACGGGGGCGACGCCGAGCTCAAGCGCATGTACACCTCCCCGGCGGTGCGGGGCCGCGGGGTGGCCCGGCGGCTGCTCGCGGCGGTGGAGGAGTCGGCGCGGGCCGACGGGCGCAAGCGGGTGATCCTGGAGACCGGAGACCGGCAGCCCGAGGCGATCGCGCTCTACACCTCCGCGGGCTACGAGCGGATCGAGGACTTCGGCTACTACAAGGGTCACGCCGGGGTGCTGTCGTACGCCCGTACGTTGTGATCCGGGTACGCAGCTAGCCGCCGGGTCGGTGACCCGGCGGCTGGGGAAAAGACTGCGGTCTGAGTGGTGGCCCGCGTCAGGCGCGGACGACCTTGCCGGCCTTGATGCAGGACGTGCAGACCTTCAGCTTCTTGGTCGTGCCGCCACCGGCCGGGGTGCGCACCGACTGGATGTTGGGGTTCCAGCGGCGGTTGGTCCGCCGGTGCGAGTGGGACACGTTGTGGCCGAAGCCCGGTCCCTTGCCACAGACGTCGCACACGCTAGCCACGGGATACTCCTGGATTGATTCGCTGAGCTGCCTCGGAGGTCGCCCAGCGCTCACCGCGCGGGCAACCTGGCCAGGCTACCCGATGGGTTCACCCGGCAGCCAATCGGGCCTCCCCCGAGCGCCCGGACGGCCCGGGAAGCGCCTCGCACCCGCGCCTGGTGCCCGACTCGGCGATTTGTCGGTGCCGGTGAGTACGATTTTCGCGTGCTGGACACCCTCGACGACGCCGCGGTCCGCCGCTGGTGTGGCGGCGGGTTGGCCGCCCTGCGCGCCCACCAGCACGAGATCGACGAGCTGAACGTCTACCCGGTGCCCGACGGCGACACCGGCACCAATCTGGTGCTCACGCTCGCCTCCGCCCAGCAGGCGCTGGACGAGCCCGTCGCCGCGGCCGATCCCGCCCAGACCGATCCCGCCCAGACCGATCCCGCCCCGGTGGCCGAGACGATGCGCCGGATGGCGCGCGGGGCGCTGCTCGGTGCCCGGGGCAACTCCGGGGTGATCGTGTCCCAGATCCTGCGCGGCATGGCCGACACGTTCGCCACCGCGGTCGCGGTGCGCGGCGCCGAGCTGGCCCGGGCGCTGCGTACGGCGACCGACGCGGCGTATGCGGCCGTGGCCCGCCCCGTGGAGGGCACGGTGCTGTCGGTGGTCGCGGCGGCGGCCGAGGGCGCGGGCCGGATCGCCTCCGACGACCTGGTGACGACCGCCCGGGCGGCGGCCCGGGCGGCGGCCGAGGCCCTGGCGCGTACCCCGCAGCAGTTGCCCGTGCTGGCGCGGGCCGGGGTGGTGGACGCCGGCGGCCGCGGTCTGGTGCTCCTGCTGGAGGCCCTGGTCGACGCGCTCGACGGCATCGCCGTCCCCGCCGCGTCACCCGACGGGTCCGCGGCGGCGGCCGCCGCCGCGGACCCGGTCGCGGTCACCGGCACCGGCGGCGCAGCGGGGCTCGACGGCGCAGCGCGGCCCGACAGCGCGGCGGGGCTCGACGGGGTCGCCGGGCTGAGTGTCCTCGCCGCGCACGAGGCCGAGTCCGCGTTCGAGTACGAGGTGCAGTACCTGCTGGATGCCGAGCCGGCCGCCGTGGCCCGGCTGCGCGCCACGCTGGCCGATCTGGGCGACTCGCTGGTCGTGGTCGGCACCGGCGACGGCGCCCCACCCACGTGGAACGTGCACGTGCACGTCGACGACATCGGCGCGGCGATCGAGGCGGGCGTCGCGGCCGGCCGGCCGCACCGCATCACGGTGACCCGGCTGGAGGAGCGGGTGCCCACGGCCCCGGCACTCCCGCCGGCCGTGCCCGACCCGGACGGGCGCGGCGCGGTCGTGGTGGCCGCGGGCGAGGGCCTGACCGCGCTGTTCGCCGCCGAGGGAGCGGTCGTGGTGGGCCGTAACCCGTCCACCGCGGGGATGCTCGCCGCCATCGGGCAGACCGGGGCGCCGCGGGTGGTGCTGCTGCCCAACGACGCCAACACCCACGCGGTCGCGAATTCGGCCGCCCGGGAGGCCGCCGCGGGCGGGGTCCGGGTCAGCGTGGTGCCGACCCGTTCGCCCGTGCAGGCACTGGCCGCGCTGGCGGTCCGGGACCGCCAGCGGCGCTTCGCGGACGACGTGATCGCGATGGCGGAGGCGGCCGGCGCCTGCCGGTACGGCGAGGTGTGCACCGCCGGCCGGGAGGCGTTCACCGTGGCGGGTCGCTGCCGTCCGGGCGACCTGCTCGGGCTCGTCGACGGCGAGGTGCACATCATCGGCGACGATCTGGAGGCCGTCTCCACGCAGCTCGTCGACCGGATGCTCGGCGGCGGCGGCGAGCTGGTCACGCTGGTGCTGGGCGCGGCCGCCCCGGTGGAGCTGGACCTGACGCTGCGTTCCCACGTCGGCCACCACTGGCCGTTCGTCGAGGTGCAGCTCTACACCGGTGGGCAGCCCCGCTACCACCTGCTCGTGGGGGTGGAATGACCGACACGAGCACCGAGGTCACGACCGCCACCCCGCTGCGTCAGGTGGTGGGGGAGAAGACCGCGAAGGCGCTGGCCGACCACCTCGACCTGCACACCGCCGGCGACCTCGTCTACCACTTCCCGCGCCGCTACGACCAGCGCGGCGAGCACACCGACCTGCGGGCGCTCACGGTGGGCGAGCAGGTCACGCTGCTCGCCCAGGTGCAGAGCGCGACGGTACGGCCGATGCGCGCCCGCAAGGGCACCATGCTGGAGATCAGCATCGGGGACGGTTCCGGTGCGACCCTCACGTGCACGTTCTTCAACCAGGCATGGCGCGAGCGGGATCTGCGCCGCGGCCGGTGGGGCTTGTTCGCGGGAAAGGTGACCGAGTTCCGCGGCAAGCGCCAGCTCAACGGACCCGCGTACCAACTGCTGCGGGCGGACGCCTCGCAGGACGAGGCGGCCGAGGAGATCGAGGAGTTCGCGGGCGCGCTGATCCCGGTCTACCCGGCGACGGCCGCGGTGCCCACCTGGGTCGTCGCCAGATGCGTGCGCACCCTGCTGGACACGTTCCAGCCGCCGGAGGATCCGCTGCCTGCCGCGGTGCGGGCCGGCCGCAACCTGATCGGCCTCGGTGCGGCGCTACGCGAGATCCACCGGCCCAGCTCTCAGGAGGACCTGTACCGGGCACGGCACCGGCTGAAATGGGACGAGGCGTTCGCCGTACAGCTGACTCTCGCGCAGCGGCGGGCCCGGGCGGCCGAGTTCCCGGCGCGGGCCCGGTCACGCACGGACGCCGGGCTGCTCGCGGCGTTCGACGCGGCCCTGCCGTACGAGCTGACCGAGGGTCAGAGCCGGGTCGGCGAGGAGATCGCCGCCGACCTGGGCCGGGCGCACCCGATGCACCGGCTGCTGCAGGGCGAGGTCGGGTCCGGCAAGACGCTGGTCGCGGTGCGGGCCATGCTGCAGGTGGTGGATGCGGGCGGCCAGGCGGCCCTGCTCGCCCCGACCGAGGTGCTGGCGACCCAGCATCACCGCAGCATCGGCGCGCAGCTCGGCGCGCTCGGCCGGGCCGGTGAGCTGGACGGTGACTCGCGCGGCACCCGGCTGACCCTGGTCACCGGTTCGCTCGGGGCCGCGGCCCGCCGCGCCGCACTGGCCGAGGTGTCCGCCGGGACGGCCGGGATCGTGGTCGGCACCCACGCGCTGCTGTACGAGGGGGTCGACTTCCACGACCTCGGCCTGGTCGTGGTGGACGAGCAGCACCGATTCGGCGTGGAGCAGCGCGATGCGTTGCGGGCCAAGGCGGCGCAGCCGCCGCACGTGCTGGTGATGACCGCGACCCCGATCCCCCGGACGGTCGCCATGACGGTGTACGGCGACCTGGAGACCTCGACGCTGTCCCAGCTTCCGCGGGGTCGCTCGCCGATCGCCTCGCACGTGGTTCCGGCCGCGGAGAAACCCGCGTACCGGGATCGGGCGTGGCAGCGGCTGCGCGAGGAGGTGCAGGCCGGCCACCAGGCGTACGTGGTGTGCCCGCGGATCGGGGAGGCCACCGGCGACGAGGACGAGGAGCCGCCCGGCGACACCGAGTCCGCGCGGCGCCCCCCACTCGCGGTGACGGAGGTGGCGCCGCTGCTCGCGGAGGGCCCGCTGTCCGGTCTGCGGATCGGGGTTCTGCACGGTCGCCTGCCCGCGGAGGAGAAGGACGCGGTGATGCGCCGCTTCGCCGCGGCCGAGCTGGATGTGCTGGTCGCCACGACGGTCATCGAGGTGGGCGTGGACGTCCCGAACGCCACCGTGATGATCATCCTGGATGCGGACCGGTTCGGCGTCTCCCAGCTGCATCAGCTGCGCGGCCGGGTGGGCCGGGGCGCTGCGGCAGGGATCTGCTTGCTGGTCACGGAGGCGGTCGAGGGTTCACCGGCGCGGGAGCGGCTGGACGCGGTCGCGTCCACGACGGACGGTTTCAAGCTCGCCGAGCTCGACCTGGAGCAGCGGCGCGAGGGCGATGTGCTGGGGGCGTCCCAGTCCGGGCGGCACTCACACCTGCGGCTGCTGTCGCTGCTGCGCGACGCGAAGCTCATCACGGAGGCCCGGGCCGAGGCGACCGAGCTGGTCGGCGACGACCCGGACCTGTCCCGGCATCCGGCCCTGGCCGCGTCGGTGGCCGCGCTGGTCGACGAGGAGCGCGCCGAGTTCCTGGAGAAAGGCTGACCATGCTGCTGCACTTCTGCGGTCGCGCCGACTGGGCGGCGGCCGTCGCCGCAGGCTCCTACGCCGCGGACACGCTCGCGACCGAGGGGTTCATCCACTGTTCCACGGCCGCGCAGGTCCACATCCCCGCGAACGCGATCGCCCGGGGCCGTACCGACCTGGTGTTGTTGCATGTGGACGAGTCTCGGCTGCCGTCGCCCCCGGTGTGGGAGCCGGGCATCCCGGCCCACCCGGACGGCATGCTGTTCCCGCACGTGTACGGCCCGATCCCGGTGGACGCGGTGGTCGCGGTGACCGACTTCCCACCCGCCCCGGACGGCTCGTTCCCACCGCTGGAGTCCTGACCCGGCCCGACGCGCCCCCATCCCTGGTGATGCGGTGGGCGGTCCCGCCCCGGCGGCGTCAGCGCCGGGGCGGAGTCGCGGATCAGGCGGTGAAGGTCACCCGGCGCCGGCGGGCCAGGAAGAACAGCACCCCGCCGATGGCCAGCAGGGCCGCCGCGCCACCGGCGATCGTGCCCGCCGCGGCGCCGGTCACCGGCAGCCCACCGCCGGCACCCTCGCCGCCGCAGACGACCTTGCCGAGCGTGGCCTTGATGGATTCCACGTCGAGGCCGGGGAAGTCCACGGTGGCGTGCTTGTCCTTGCCCAGGGCGAAGGTGGTCTTCTCCGAGGTGCCGGACGCGACCGTCACGGACTTGACCTCGTCACCGTACGTGATCTTCGCGGTGACCGGGGTGACGCCCTTGGGGTTCTGCACCGTGATCGCGACGGTGTCGCAGTCGTTCTCCTCGACGACCGTGGGCAGGGCGCAGTCGCCCGGGTTCTCCCACGCGTACGTCGTGGTCTTGAATCCGTCCGCGCTCACCGTGACCTGGCCCGCTCCGGCCGGGATCGTGATGTTCTCGGCCTTGCCCGCGCCGACCGTGACCGTCTTGGTGACGTTGCCGGCCTGGACCTTGAAGTCGACCGGGTAGCGGCTGATCACGCCGTTGTTGCTGAGGCTGACCGTGATGGTGCCGTCGCACTGCGGGACGGTCGCGACGGCCGGCTGCTGGCAGGCCTGCTTGCCGCCGTTGAACCAGGCCGGCTTGCCGACCGAGCGGTGGCCCGTACCGGTCGGGCTGCCCAGCTTCTTGTCGCCGTACCGGGGGCCGTCGGCGGTGATCTCGGCGATGATGTCCTTCTCGGAGCCGAAGAACAGGTCGACCTGGGTGTTGCAGTCCGGCACCTTGACCTCGAGGTCGGCGCGGGGATGGTCGGTGGTGATCACCGCGGAGGCGTGGTCGAACTCGAACTGCGGCACGGAGAACTCCGGGCGCGGCGCGACGTAGGAGACCAGCGTGACCGGCTCGCCCTCGCACAGCTTGATGCCCTCGTCGAGGGTCACCGTGGCGGTGGACTTGCCGTTCTCCACACCGAACTCGTGGTGGAACGCGGCCTTGTCGGCGCTGACGCAGGTCGGCGCGGGCGGGGTGCACTTCTCGTCGAAGTGCAGCCGGGCCGAGTTGTTCCGGTCGGTGTAGGTGTCCTCCCACCGGGCCGTGAACGAGATCGAGGCGTCGGTGGTGTCGCCCGGCGCGTTCTGCGTGAACGCAACCTGGCCGTCGACGCCGTACGAGTGCCGCGGGATGACGACGCCGTCCTTGAGCTGGACGTGGTCGGCGGTCTCCGCGATGTCACCGGGGGCCAGAGCGAGGTCGCCGACCGTGGCGTCGCCACCCCAGTCGTTGGTGAGCGTCCAGGTGATGTCGCGCTTGCCGGTGCTCGGGTTGCAGACGGAATCGCCCTTGACGCTGCTGGCGTGGGCGCTGGCCGGCGCGGCGGTGACCGCCAGCCCGGCCAGGCCGAGGAGGGCACCCGCGAGGACGGTCGCGGTGCGGTGGAGCGAGGTCTTGACGTTCAACGCCAACTCCTGACGGGGGAACCGAGGGGGATGCGGCACGAGGGAAGGCGATGGCATGCAGAAAGGGCTGCTGAGCTGCGGCGACGCCTCTCCACGTCGTCGTGTCGTCGGCGTACCGGCGAACGCGCGGCCTGACAGTAACTACTGAGGAGTCCTTATGGAACAGCTCAGCCGGGCCTAAAGATCTTGATGCCGTTCCGAGATTTTCGATTCACCCACGGCCAGATTGCGGCTGCGTTGGGTGGGGACGGACGATGTCTCCGCATAGGACAAAAAGGGGCGTACCGGCGGACCGGTACGCCCCTTTCCTGGAGAAATCAGGATCAGGCGGTGAACTTCACCTTGCGCCGGCGCGCCAGGAAGAACAGCACGCCACCGATCGCGAGCAGCGCCGCCGCGCCCGCGGCGATCGTGCCCGCGGCCGCACCGGTCACCGGCAGGCCGCCGCCGTTGCCGTTGCTCTTGCAGTTCTCCGGCAGCTGGTACGTGACCGTCTCAGCCGGCGTCGTGTAGCCCTTGACGCTGAGGCTGAGCTTGAGCTGGAAACCCGGGGTGGCGCTGAACTTCTCCACCTTGCGGTCGCCCGGCTTGAAGACGGTGTTCCGCTTCTCGCCCTTGCTGGTCGTGATGTGGAGCGTGAACTCCAGGCCGTTCTTGGGGTTGTCGAAGCCGATCGTGATCGTGCTGCAGTCCGCCTCGATGACCGGTGCCGGCTCGGCCGGTTCCGCCGGCTTGGTCGGCGGGGTCGACGGCTTGGTCGGGGGCGTCGACGGGGCGCACTTCTGGGTGGGCTTGGCGACCCTGCCCGTCTTGTCCGCGTTGATGTCGTTGCCGTTGCGGATCCAGTGCGCGCCGACGGTCAGCGAGGCGTACGCGGCATCCTTGGTCAGCGTCTGCGTGCCCGACAGTGCGCCCTCGCCGGACTTGGGCAGGACGTCCTTGATGTTGATCCCGGTGAACGTGCCGTCCGGGCCGGCCGTCACGCTGGTGATGTCGCCCTGAAGGTCGTATTCGCTGTTGGTGACGGTCCAGGCGACAGTCCAGGTGCCGTCGTCCTTGACGCAGGACGGTGTTCCGGAGACTTCGGGGTGGTGGGCGCTGGCGGGGGCGGCGAACGCCATGACCCCGGCAAGCCCGAGAACGGTGCCGGCCAGTGCGGCCGTGCTGCGACGCAGCGGCGACTTGAACAGCTTCACGCGTACTCCTGTGGTGATGAGGAGAGAGGGGTACGGGGTCGCGGAGCTCAGCGATGGTCGCGGGTGGACGGTGCCCGCGACGACGCCTCCCCACGTCGTCGTGTCGCCGGCGTTTCGGCGCCACAGGGGCATGACCATAGCCACTGCCCACCCGCTGGGGAACCGCTCAGCGGACCTTAAGGTTGTTGATGCGTCCCCGAGACCTTTGCTCCACTGAGTGCAGTGCCATCGATGCTCCGCGTATCGATGGTTCCCTCGTTCGGGGTGGCACCGGACAACGAAAGGGGCGCGCCGACCCAAATCAGGTCGACGCGCCCCTTCGCTACGCGTGGGTGCGTTGTCAGGCGGTGAACTTAACCTTGCGACGGCGCGCCAGGAAGAACAGCACACCACCGGCCGCCAGCAGGGCAGCCGCCCCGCCCGCGATCGTGCCGGCCGCGGCACCGGTCAGCGGCAGGCCGCCGCCGGCGCCGCCGCCCTGGGTGTCGCAGTCGGCCGGCTTGGTGTACGGGATCGTCTCGGTGTCCGACTCGTAACCCTTGACGCTGACCTTCAGCGAGAAGCCCGGGGTGGCGCTGAACTTCTCCACCTTGCGCTCACCCGGCTTGATGACGGTGTCGCGCGTCTCGCCCTTGCTGGTCACGAAGTGCAGCGGGATCTCGATGCCGTTGGCCGGGTTGTCCAGGCCGATCGTCAGCGAGGTGCAGTCCATCTCCAGGATCGGGTTCGGCTCGCCCGCCTCCGGCTGCGGCACCGGCGGCACCGTCGGACTGGTCGGCGGGGTGCTGCTGGGCGGCGTGCTGCTCGGGGGGGTGCTGCTGGGCGGCGTGCTGCTCGGGGGGGTGCTGCTCGGGGGGGTGCTGCTGGGCGGCGTGCTGCTCGGCGGGGTGCTGCTGGGCGGCGTGCTGCTCGGCGGGGTGCTGCTCGGCGGGATCACCGGCGGGACACACGTCGCGGGCCGGGCCACCACGGCCTCGGCGGGCTTGTAGTTGACGTAGCCGTCGGCCCACTTCAGGTAGACCTCAATGTGGACCGAGTCGACATTCGCCGCGACCGTGGAGGAACCGGGCACCCGGTACGCCAGCTGGTAGGCCGAGTACTTCGGGATGACCCGGTCCTTGTCGGTGATCTTGCCCTCGAGGGTCACCTGCGGGTCCAGCTTGATCTCGCGCACCCAGGCCTTGAGGCGGAAGTCGTTGCCGAACAGCCAGTCGATCTTCCAGCTACCGTCCTTCAGGCAGGACGCCTTGCCGGTGACCGAAGGTGCGTGGGCGCTGGCGGGCGCGGCGTTGAACGCCACTGCTCCGACGATGCCGATGAACGCACCAGCCAGGGCGGCCGTTGTACGGCGCAGCCGGGAGTCGAACAGGTTCACGCGTACTCCTGTGTTGGGGGCCAGAGGGGTACGACACGAGGAGTCCCGGCGGTCACCCGCGACGGCGCCTCCTCGCGCCGTCGTGTCGGGGTCCACCGCCGACACGGCCGCTTGACCATAGCCATTTCGATCGATTCCGAAAGGTCCTCAGCGTCCGTAGAGGATCTCGATACACATCCGAGATCTTCCAGACCTCGATCGGATCGGCGTCGATACGTTCCGTGTATCGCCGTCAACGTCGCCGGACCGTTCACCCGTGCCCCGGGGGCGGCCCGACGGGCGGGCCGCGCGGCGCCGTGCCGGGCGCCGGAGCCCGGCACGGCAGCGTGTCGCGGACGTTCTTGACGGGGACGCCGGCGCCGATCGCCAGCGCCTGCACGACCGGTCCAGCGGTGCAGTAGCGTCGGACCGGTAGCCGTAGACCCGCGAGAGGGGCCATGACCAGGATCATCGCCGGCGCCCACGGCGGCCGCCGGCTGGCCGCACCGCCCGGAGCGCAGACCCGGCCGACGTCCGACCGAGTCCGGGAGGCGTTCTTCAGCTCGATCGAGACCTTGACGGATCTCGACGGGGCCCGGTTCGCCGACCTGTACGCGGGATCCGGGGCCGTGGGCCTCGAGGCGCTGTCCCGCGGGGCGACGTTCGCGCTGCTGGTCGAGGCGGACGCCCGGGCCGCCCGGATCATCCGCGACAACATCGTGGCGCTGCGTGTCGGTGCCGCGGCGCGGCTGGTCACGGGCAAGGTCGCCCAGGTGCTCGCGACGCCACCCGAGGGTGGGCCGTTCGACGTGGTGTTCGCCGACCCGCCGTACGCGCTGGACGACCGGGAGCTCGCCGAGATGCAGCAGGCGCTGGTGACCAACGGCTGGCTCGCGCCGGACGCGGTGGTCGCGATCGAGCGCTCGACCCGTACGGCGGTGCGTGGCGCACCACTGGCCTGGGTGGACGGGATCGCCGCGGAGCGCAGCCGCCGCTACGGCGAGACCACACTTTGGTACGGTCGCCGATCATGAGACGTGCGGTCTGTCCCGGCTCCTTCGACCCGGTGACCAACGGGCATCTGGACATCTTCGGCCGAGCGAGCCGGCTGTTCGACGAGGTGATCGTCGGAGTCCTGATCAACCAGTCCAAAAGCGGTCTGTTCTCCGTCGAGGAACGGATGGAGATGCTGCGCGAGGCGACCGCGGCGTACGGCAACGTCCGGGTCGAGTCGTTCCAGGGTTTACTGGTCGACTTCTGCCGTGACCAGCACGCGGCGGTGATCGTCAAGGGCCTGCGGGCGGTCAGCGACTTCGACTACGAGCTGAAGATGGCGCAGATGAACATCGGCCTGTCCGGTGTCGAGACGCTGTTCATGCCGACCAATCCGCTCTATTCATTTCTCTCGTCCAGCCTGGTCAAGGACGTCGTCAAGTGGGGCGGCGACGTGTCGGCGTACGTGCCCGACGTGGTGGTCGACCGGCTGCAGTCCCGCTTCGGGCAGGACTGAGGGCGACCCGACGCGCCGAGCGCGGTCGAGCGGACGAGGCACTCCCCGCCTCATCATTAACGGCAGTAACGTGTCCACACCACGCACCGTGGGTGCGAGTCGACAGGAGTGAGGCGCCGGTGGATCCGCTGGACCGCATCGACGAGATCATCGCCATGGTGGAGGCCGCGCGCTCCGTGCCGATGTCGCGGACCAACTTCCTGTTCGACCGTGCCGAGATGATCGCCCTGCTCGACGAGCTGCGGGCTGAGCTGCCGGGCGACATCCGCCGGGCGGTGGCGCTGCTGGAGGAGCGCGACAAGATCATCGATGCGGGCAAGCGCGAGGCCGACCGGATCATCGGCGAGGGGGAGACCGAGCACGCCCGGCTCGTCTCCGTCAACGAGATCACGGTGTCGGCCGAGCACGAGGCGGCCCGGATCATCGCGGATGCCCGCTCCGAGGCGCAGCGGCTGCGCGAGGAGGTCGACGACTACGTCGACACCGCGCTGGCCAACTTCGAGCAGTTCCTCACCCGCGCGCTCGCGTCGATCGAGCGAGGCCGGGACAAGATGCATGCGCTGCGCGAGATCGGCACGTTCCAGGGCGAGGACGCCGAACGCCCGCTGCCGTTCTGACCCGGTTCGACGTCCGGCCGCCAGCTCAGGTAATCTTTCGTGTCGGCCTGCACGGGCCGGAGTTTCAGCACGCCCGAAACAAGTCAGTCCCGAAGTGCCCCAGTTCGGAAGACAAGCTCAGCACCCCACCATGCCCAAGCATTCGCAGAGCCACCTCGATCCCAGGCAGCCGCTGGTCGTCGACACGACGAAGCTCCCGCGCCAGCCTGGGGCGACGCGTACCCTGCAGCGGGTGGTGTCGGCGCCGGTGGATCTCGGGCTGGAGCTGATTCAGGTTCCCCAGGGTTCTGACCTCGAGCTCGATCTGAGCCTGACTTCGGTGTCCGAGGGCGTCTACGTCAGCGGCGCGGTCCGTGGCTCGCTGGCCGGTGAGTGCGGGCGCTGCCTGAACCCGATCACCGAGTCGTTCGACGTGCCCATCGCGGAGCTTTTCGCGTACGCGGACAGCACCACGGAGGAGACCACCGACGACGACGAGGTCGGCCGCATGCAGGGCGACCTGATCGACCTGGAACCGGCGGTCCGGGATGCGGTGGTGCTCACACTGCCGACCAACCCGGTCTGCCGGCCGGACTGCCCAGGGTTGTGCCCCGAGTGCGGGGTGCATCTCGACGACCTCCCGGCCGGCCACGGCCACGAGGACGTGGATCCCCGCTGGGCTGCTTTGCGCAACCTGTCAAAAACTGAGGAGTAGGTACCGTGGCCGTCCCCAAGCGCAAGATGTCGCGCAGCAACACCCGTTCGCGCCGGGCGAACTGGAAGGCGACCGCGGTCTCGACCGTGGCGTGCCCCCAGTGCAAGTCGCCGAAGCTGCCGCACGCGGCCTGCACGGTCTGCGGCACCTACAACGGGCGCCAGGTCCTCGAGGTCTGAGTCGCCAGGAGTGACACGCCCGGACACCGGGCGGGTCGCGCCTGAGCGGCGGCGATCGTCCGGTGCTCCGGCATCCGGGCAGACCGGTGAGGGCTTCCTCGCCGGTGCTGCCCCGGGGCCGGGCACCGCGCGGATCGCCGTCGACCTCCTCGGCGGGGACCATGCTCCCGCCGTCGTGGTTGACGGCGCTCTGCGCGCCTGCCAGGCCGACCCGGCCCTGAAGCTTCTGCTCGTCGGCCCGCTCGATGCGGCCGGCGCGGTGAGCGCTGCCCTGGCACCAGCCGACCGCGCCCGGGTCAGCGTCCTCACCCCGGGCGACCGCCCCGACCTCGCCCGCGGTAGCAACCCCTGGACCCGTCGCTCGACCGCTGCGAGCGGGGCCGGGCCCGACAGGCCCGCGATCGCCCCGCCCGCTGCGGGCCGGGACGCGTCCGATGGGCGCGTCGCGGACCCGCCCGCCGAGAGCTGGGTCGAGTCGGGGGTGCGCGCGGCCGTGCTCGCGGTCGCGCAGGGCCAGGCGGACGCGGTCGTGTCCGCGGGCCACACCGGCGCCACGGTCACCTCTGCGGCGCTCGGCCTCGGACGCTGGCCAGGGGTACGCCGGCCCGCGCTGGCCGCCGTCCTGCCCACCGCCGCGGGGCGGCTCGTGCTGCTGGACGTGGGCGCGTCGATCGACCCCGACGAGCCGACCCTCGGCATGCACGCGCGGCTCGGCGCCGCGTACGCCGCCGTGGTGCACGGCACGGACCGGCCCAGGGTCGGACTGCTCACCATCGGCACCGAGCGAGGCAAGGGCGACCGGCTGCGGCGCGCCGCCCCGGCCGTGCTCGCCGGGCTGGACCTGCCCGCCGGGGCCCGGTACATCGGGCTGGTGGAAGGCAACGACGTGGTCCACGGCGCGGGCACCGACGTCGTGGTGACCGACGGCTTCACCGGAAACATCCTGCTCAAGGGCCTGGAAACCGCGTACGCGCTGTCCGGCCCGCCCACGGCACCCGGCGCCGGGCCGGTGTCGCGTACCGATCTGCCGCCGAGGGCGGCCGTCCTGCTCGGCGTCGCCGGCACGGTCGTGGTGTGCCACGGCGCTGCAGGCCCCGACGACCTGGCCGCGGGCATCGCCCTGGCGGCCACCCTGCATCGCCGCGCCGCCGCGTCGGCCATCGCCGCAATGATCCCGCACAGCGAGGTGACCCATGACCTATGAGAAACGTCGCCGGCCTTCCACCGCACCGCTGGAGGAGGCGTTCGGGGTGACCCTGGACGCCGACCTGCTGGGCCGCGCCCTCACCCACCGCTCGTACGCGTACGAGAACGGGGGTCTGCCCACCAACGAGCGCCTGGAGTTCCTCGGCGACTCGGTGCTCGGCGTGGTGATCACCTCGGCGCTGTTCCACAACCACCCCGACCTGCCGGAAGGGCAGCTCGCCAAGCTGCGCGCCAGCGTGGTGAACATGCACGCGCTCGCGGACGTCGCCCGGTCGCTCGGTGCGCAGGGACTGGGCCCGCACCTGCTGCTGGGCAAGGGCGAGGAGACCACCGGAGGCCGGGACAAGGCGAGCATCCTCGCGGACACGCTGGAGGCGCTGCTCGGCGCGATCTACCTGGAGCACGGGCTGGACGCCGCGTCCGAGGTGATCCACCGGCTGTTCGATCCCCTGATGGCGGAGTCCGCTGGGCGCGGCGCGGCCCTGGATTGGAAGACCAGCCTGCAGGAACTGACGGCCGCGCTGGGGCTGGGCGTGCCGGATTACCTCATCGACGATTCCGGCCCGGACCATGCCAAGACGTTCACGGCCTGGGTCGTGGTGGCCGGGGAGCGGTACGGCGGGTCCGACGGGCGCAGCAAGAAGCAGGCCGAGCAGCGGGCGGCGGCCGCGGCGTGGCGCACGCTGACCGAGCGGGCTGAGGCGCAGACCCCGCCACCCGCGGTCGCCGGGGGCGGCCACGCGAACCCCGCGCAGATCCGCGCCGCTGCGACAGGCGGATCCGGTCCCGACCGGGCCGCCGACCACGCGGAAGGGGACGGTCGCGCGGAGCGGTCGGGCCAGGGTGACGCCGCGAACGCCGCGGAGCGGTCGGGCCGGGATGGCGCCGCCGCGGCAGGCGCGGAGGCGTCGGCTCGGAGCGACGCGAAGCGGTGAACGTGACGGCCGACGACACGACCGGTGGAACCGCCGCGGAGGGTGCCCCCGCCGCGCCGGAGCCCGGCGCGGGCCTGTGGAGCCTGGCCGGCCGGTGGCGCGGCGTCGGCGCCGCGGTCGGCATCCTCGCGCTGACCCGGCTGGTCCAGCTCGCCATGCTGCTGTGGCTCGGTGCGGCCACGCAGGACGGCGTCGGCCTGCGTGGCCGCCTGCTGGTCTGGGACGCGGGCTGGTTCCTGCGGGTCGCGGTCAACGGTTACCCGCACGGCTACACGTACAGCGTGGACGGCAGCATGGAGGGCAACGGGCTGGCCTTCTTCCCGCTGTACCCGATGCTGATCCGCGCGGTGGCGGCGCTCGGCGTCGAGCCGCCCACGGCGGCCATCGCGGTGAGCTGGCTCGCGTCGATCGGCGCGGCGGTCGCCCTGCACCTGCTCGGCACCAGCCTGTACGCGAACCTGCGCGGGTCGTCGCCGACCACCGGCCGCCGCGCGGGCTGGGCGCTCGTCGCGATCTGCTGCGCCGCCCCGGTGTCCGTGGTGCTGTCCATGGCGTACTCGGAAAGCCTGTTCCTGGCGCTGGTCACGGGGATGCTGGTGGCCGCGCACCGCCGGGTGTGGTGGGCGGCCGGGCTGCTGGGGCTGTGCGCCGCGCTGACCCGGCCGACCGGGGTCGCCGCGGCGCTGGCGCTGGCGGTCGCCGCGCTGCTGGAGCTGCGCCGCCCGGATGCCCGGCGGCGGTGGAGGCCGGTCGCGGCGGCGCTGGTCGCGCTGGCCGGAGTGCCGGCGTTCCTGGGCTGGGTGGGGTGGCGGGTGGGCGACGCGACAGCCTGGTTCCGGATCCAGTCCGCGGGGTGGGGCACCTCGTTCGACTACGGCCGGAGCACGGTCGCGTTCGTCGGCCGTACGCTGAGCACCGGCGAGGGCTGGGTCGCGGTGAGCGTGGCGTTGCTGCTGCTGGTGGCGCTGGCCGCGGCCGGGGTCGCGCTGGCCGGCCGCCCCTGGCTGCCCCTGGCGGTGTACGGCGTCGTCGCGATGGCGCTGGTGTACGGCCAGGCGGGTTTCTACCACTCCAAGCCGCGGCTGCTGCTGCCCGTACTCTTGACGCTGCTCCCCGCGGTGATCGCCGCGGCCCGCGCCCGGCCCCGGGTGGCGGTGCTCGCGATCACTGCGTGGGCCGCCTTCGGGCTGTGGTACGGCGCCTACCTGGTCGTCGTCTGGCCCTACACCCTCTAGCCGCGGAAGGGGCGCACGTGCCGGAGCTGCCCGAGGTCGAGACGGTCCGGCAGGGGCTCGCCACCTGGGTGGCGGGTCGCACGATCGACACGGTCGAGGTGCATCACCCGCGCGCGATCCGCCGGCACCTGCCCGGCGACGCCCATTTCGCCGCGGTGTTGACCGGCCGGACCGTGACCGGGGTGTCGCGCCGCGGTAAGTACCTGTGGTTGGCGCTGGACTCCGGCGACGCGATCATCGGTCACCTGGGCATGAGCGGGCAGCTGCTGATGCAGCCCGCGGACGCCCCGGACGAGACGCACCTGCGGGTCCGGTTCACGTTCACCGACGGCGGCCCGCAACTGCGCTTTGTGGACCAGCGCACGTTCGGGGGACTGTCGGTGTCCGAGGGCGGCGCGGTGCTGCCCGACGAGATCGCGCACATCGCCCGCGACCCGCTGGACCCGCGGTTCGACGACGAGGAGTTCGTGGCGGCGCTGCGCCGCAAGCGCACCGAGGTCAAACGCGCACTGCTGGACCAGACGCTGATCTCCGGGGTGGGCAACATCTACGCCGACGAAGCGCTGTGGCGTGCCCGGCTGCACGGCACCCGCGCCACGGACGCGTTGACCCGCCCGGCGGTGCGCCGGCTGCTCGGCCACGTCCGGGACGTGCTGCGCGAGGCGATCGTCGCGGGCGGCACCAGCTTTGACGCCCTGTACGTGAACGTCAACGGCGAGAGCGGCTACTTCGACCGCTCACTCGATGCGTACGGGCGGGAAGGGCTGCCGTGCCACCGGTGTGGCACGGCGATGCGCCGGGAACAGTTCATGAACCGCTCGTCGTACAGCTGTCCGCGCTGTCAGCCTCGTCCTCGGCGGACTCCGCGCTGACCGGCGGGCTGGCGTCGGTGGCCAGCCCGAACCCGGCCCCTCGGCGGCCCATGAGCCGCCGCGCCGCGGTGAGCAACTGCGGCGGTACGCCGTGCACGAGGTGGCCGTCGCCGGGCCGTGCCCCGTCCCCGGTCCACCCCTGGTACGCCGTCCACGACCCGTCGAACGTGCAGATCCGTACGCCCAGGTCGCGGTAGAGCGGGTGGGTGGGCACGCCCGGGTTGAGCACGACCCGGTGCAGCCCGCGCCGGGCGGCCAGCCGGATGGTCAGCGCGACCGGGCCGACGCCGCCGGGACCGGCCGGCGCCCGGTCCAGGAACAGCCCCTCGACGCCGTCGCCGCGCCACGCATCCACCGCGGCCAGCACGTCGGCCAGGGAGCGGCTGCCCCAGTCCAGGTCGATGCGGCCCAGCACCTGATGGGTGGAGCTGCGTTCGCCGGGGCGTTCCTGGACGACCCAGGTGTCGGCGTCGAGCGCGAGCTCGGGCGACGGGAGGGCGTACGGGGGGAAGAGGGTCTTCACGGCATCCTCCGGTTGTGAGCGGGGTTCGTGCTGGTCACCGCTGTTCCTGGGCCAGCCATCGCAGGGTGGCGGGCCGGGCGGCGCGCGGCGCGGGCACGGCGAGGGCCAGCTCGAAGACCGGAGCGGGCGGCGGCGCGGCCAGGTCGGCGTAGAGCGCGTCGTAGGCGCGTACCACCCGGTCCGTGGTGAAGCAGGCCAGTGCGCGTCGGCGGGCCGCGTCGCCGAGGGTGCGGCGGCGGGCCGGCTCGCGCAGCAGCGTGACGCAGGCTTCCGCGAGCGCCGCGGGGTCGTCCGCGGGAACCAGGATCCCGGCGTCGCCGAGCGTCTCGGCGACCGGTCCGACGTCCACGCCGACCACGGCACGGCCGGACATCATGGCCTCGATCAGCCGGTACGGCGGGTCCGCCGGGCCGGGCACGTGCACCACGACGTGCCCGTCCGCGTACCGGTCGCGGGGGTCGGCGGCCAGCGGGTGCAGGCGTACGGCGCGGCCGAGCCCGCTGCGTTCGATCCGTTCGGCGCAGTGGTCCTCGTGCGTGCCGGTCACGCCGACCAGGTGCAGTTTCGTGCCGGGGATCGCGGTCACCACGGCGGCGAAGCCGTCGAGCAGGGGGCCGATCCCGCTGTCCGGGCCGCCGGTGCCCGCCCAGACCAGCGCCGGTTCGGTGTCCGGCTCAGGGGCGGCTGGGAAGTCCGTGGGGTCCACCCCGGCCGGGACGGGCACCAGCCGGGCGGGGGTGGCGCCGTGTCGCAGCGCCCACCCGTGGTGGTACGCGCTGAGCGGCGCGATCAGCCCGGCCTCGGCGTACCCGGTACGGGCGACGGCGTGGCGGAACCGGCGCAGCACGGTGCGCACCGTGGGGGAGAGCCGTTCCTCGGTGGGCCGCAGTCGGCCCATCACGGCGCGGGCCTCGGTGAGCAGCATCGGCGTGCCGGTGCGCCAGCGCGCGGCGAGCGCTGCCAGCAGCGGGGTGGTGCCACCCACGCAGTGCACGAGGTCGACGTCGGGCGCGTGCACGCCGAGCGGGCGGGCGGCGTGCCGCAGCAGCGTCGCGGCGGTCCGGGCGTCGCGGACGCCGAGCCGGGGCAGCGGCAGCCGGTCCGTGCCGGGCGGGCCGGTCCGTTCCGCCCGCCACGCGTCCAGCAGCGCCTCGGCCAGGGGAACACCGCCGAGCGGGTCGTCGGCGGTCCCGTCGGGGTCGGCGTCGACGTGCCGGACCAGCCGGCGCAGCCCGTCGGCGAACAGGTCGTCGGCGTGGCCGGGTTCGCCCATCAGGCCCCGGCAGAGCAGCACGGCGGCGACGCCGTCGCCGTCGCCGCGGCGGGGTTCACCGCGGCCGAGGACGACGGCGCGGGCCTCGGTGACGTTGCCGGGCAGCGGGTACGCGGGTGCGCCGGGTGGCTCCCGGTCGGTGATCGTCAGCAGTTCGAAGGTGCGCCGGCTCAGGCCCTCGACGAGCCCGCGGCACCACCCGCCGAGCGCGTCGCGCCGGTACGGGTAACCGCCCCCGGTGAGCAGACAGATGCGCATGCCCGGCTCAGCACCGGGGACGCGACGGGGCCGGCCGCGCCTGCGCTCGCGGCCCTCGCTCATGCTGGGGCGATATCACGATGGACAGAACGACACAGCGCCGAAAAGTTACGGCACATTGTCGCCAAGACGACCAGATTGCGCACTATTTGTGCGTCTTGGGTGATTTTGTCCTAGGAAAGAAGTGCCTCCGCCGGGTGCCCCGCCACTGGCACCCGGCGCCCGGGCGGCGACGGCCGGAGCGGCCGCATGTGTTGGGGAGCGTCCGCCCGGTGCGGGTCACAAGATCCCCGATCGGTAAGATCGAAGTACTTCGACACCGGTGACGGTATGCAATTGGTTCGGCGGGCTGCAAACCGCCTAAGAAAGGTTTTAAGTCCCGCTAATGGGTGGCCGGGGTGGCGTGATTCACTCTGTTCATGCGAGGCGCCGTGCAGCCCGCGGCTTGACGCAGCGTGGGGATCGGCGGACTATAGACCTGTCGCCAGTCGCGCCCGCTTGTGCCCAGTTGTGTACTGGGCGTGAGGGATCTGCACCTTACAGCAAGTTCTTGGGTGCAGGATACTGCGTCCACGCGTGCCCGTGGGTGCAGGTGTGCACTTGTCGCTGGGCGCGCGTCGGCCGGCTTTTCCGGCAGCGCTTGAATAGAGACGCATCGTCTCACTAGGAGTCCAACATGGCGAAGGCCCTCTACGGCCACGTAGGTGCGGCGCCCGATCGGCGCCTGCTTGACGAGGTCACCCGACTGCGTTCCAGGGTGCAGGCTCTGGAGTTCGAGGTCACCCGCCTCCGGGCGGAGAACGACCGGCTCGCGGCAGCAGCCGCCGAGGCGGACGAGATTCTGCGGCTGACGGAGCCGGCACTGACCTGAGCTTCACCCAGGGCGCTGTGATCCGGCGCTCATATCCCCTCGCACTACAAACGCATATCGCACCGGCGCGCCTCCACCCCGTGGCGGCGCGCATTCTTTTGCCCACGCCCCGCTGACCTCCCGGGGCGCTGAGTCTGTCTCGCGGGGCGCTGAGCGCGGCGAATGCGGTTCCCCTCCACCCAGGCGGGTACCCTGCTGCGGAGCAGCATGAACCGCCGACCCTCGGAGATCCGTGCACCTCAAGAGCCTGACGGTGAAGGGCTTCAAGTCCTTCGCCTCCGCGACGACACTGCGGCTGGAGCCGGGCATCACCTGCGTGGTGGGCCCCAACGGCTCCGGCAAGTCCAACGTCGTCGACGCCATCGCCTGGGTGCTGGGCGAGCAGGGCGCCAAGGCCCTGCGCGGCGGCAAGATGGAGGACGTCATCTTCGCCGGTACGGCCGGGCGTGCCCCGCTGGGCCGGGCCGAGGTCACCCTCACGATCGACAACGGCGACGGCGCCCTGCCCATCGACTACACCGAGGTGTCGATCACCCGCCGGATGTTCCGCTCCGGGGAGAGCGAGTACGAGATCAACGGCAGCTCCTGCCGCCTGCTCGACATCCAGGAACTGCTCAGCGACTCCGGCATCGGCCGGGAGATGCACATCATCGTCGGCCAGGGCCGCCTCGACGCGATGCTGCACGCCAAGCCCGAGGACCGCCGCGCGTTCATCGAGGAGGCCGCCGGGGTCCTCAAGCACCGCAAGCGCAAAGAGAAGGCCCTGCGCAAGCTCGACGCGATGCAGACCAACCTCAACCGGCTCGGCGACCTCACCACCGAGCTGCGCCGCCAGCTCAAGCCGCTGGGCCGGCAGGCCGAGGTGGCCCGGCGCGCCGCCAGCATCCAGGCCGACCTGCGCGACGCCCGCCTGCGGCTGCTCGCCGACGACCTGCACACGCTGCGCACCACGCTGGACAAGGAGATCGCGGACGAGTCCGCGATGCGCGAGCGCCGCGCGCAGATCGAGGACGAGAACCACGAGGTCCAGCGCTGGCTCGCCGACCTGGAGGCCGCGCACGCCGAGGACGCGCCGCTGCTCGCCGCCGCCCAGGACACCTGGTACAAGCTGTCCGCCCTGCAGGAGCGGTTCCGCTCCACCGAGCAGCTCGCCACCGAGCGGATGCGCCACCTGAACGCCACCGGAGACGAGGAACGGCCCGGCCGCGACCCGGAGCAACTCGTCGCCGAGTCGGAGCGGGTCCGCGAGCAGGAGGAAGAGCTGCGCGAAGCACTCACCGAGGACCAGACCCGGCTGGCCGAGGCGATCGAGCACCGTCAGGAGCTGGAACGCCAGCTGCACGCCGCGGAGGGCGCGCTGCGTACCGCGGCCAAGGCCATCGCGGACCGGCGTGAAGGGCTGGCGAAGCTCACCGGCCAGGTCGACGCGGCGCGGGCCCGTACCGAGGGGGCGGCCGACGAGATCGAACGCCTCGCCGCCGCACACGCCGACGCACTGGCCCGGGCGCAGGCCGCGCAGGCCGACGTCGACGCGGTCGCCGCCGAGTCCACCGAGGCCGACCGGGACAACGCCGACCTGGACGCCCGGCACGCCGAGGCGGTCGCCGCGCACGAGCGGGCCGCCGCCGCGGCCAAGGAACTGTCCGACGTCGAGCGTGCCACCGAGAAGGACGCCGCCAGCTGGAAGGCCCGCGAGGAAGCGCTCGCCCTCGGCCTGCAGCGCAAGGACGGCGCCGGGGCGCTGCTCGGTAAGGCCGCCGAGGTGCCCGGCCTGCTCGGCAGCCTGGCGTCGATGCTCACGGTCGCGCCCGGGCACGAGGCCGCGCTGGCCGCCGCGCTGGGCACGCTCGCCGACGCGGTCGCCCTCGCCGGGACGGACGAGGCCGTCGAGGCCATGCGTACGCTCAAGATCGCCGACGCGGGCCGCGCCGCGCTCGTGGTCGCCGGGCCCGCCGCCCCCGGCATGCAGGGCTCGCTGGACGCGCTGCGGCCCGCGCTGCCGGACGGCGCGGTGTGGGCCCCGGACGTGATCGGCTGCCCCGACGCCCTGCGTCCCGCGCTGCACCGGGCACTGCGTGACGTCGTCCTCGTCCCCGACCTCGCCGCCGCCGCGGCCCTGGTCGCCACGAACGGCGAGCTGCGCGCGGTCACCCCCGACGGCGACGTGCTCGGCGCCTACGCCGCGGCCGGTGGCTCCGGCAAGCAGACCAGCTACCTGGAGGTGCAGGCCGCGGTCGACGAGGCCCGGGCCAACCGGGAGACCGCCGAGCAGACCATCGCGGAGCTGCGCGTACGCCTCACCGACGCGCGCGCCGAGGTCGCTGGGCACAAGCAGGCGGTCGACGTCGCCGCCGCGGCCAAGCGCGCCGCCGAGGGGGAACGCAACGCCGCCGCCCGCCGCCTCGCCGAGCTCGGCGCAGCCGCCCGCTCCGCGCACGCCGAGACCGAACGGCTCGGCGCCGCCCGGAGCAAGGCCGAAGCGGCCCGCGACATCGACCTCACCCGCGTCGCCGAACTGGAGGAGCGGCTGCGCCTGGCCGAGGCCACCCCGATCGACGAGGAACCCTCCACCGAGGAACGCGACCAGCTCGCCGTGCTCGTCCCCCAGGCCCGGCAGAACGAGATGGAGGTACGCCTGGCCGTGCGTACCGCCGAGGAGCGGGTCGCCTCGATCGCAGGCCGCGCCGACTCGCTGCTACGCCAGGCCAACGCGGAACGCCAGGCCCGGGAACGGGCCGCCGCCCGCCGCGCCGCCCGCGCCCGCGGCGCCCAGATCGCCCGTGCGGTCGCCCACGGCGCCGCCGTTGCCCTGCAACGCGTCGCGGTGTCGCTGGCCGCCGCGGTCGAGACGCGCGACGAACTGGCCCGCGCCCGTACGGCCCGGGAAGCGGAACTGCAGGAGGTCCGGGCCACCGCGAAGCGTCTGGTCGCCGAGCTGGAACGGCTCACCAACGAGGTGCACCGCGACGAGGTGGCCCGCGCCGAGCAGCGGCTGCGTATCGAGCAGCTGGAAGCCAAGGCCGCCGAGGACTTCTCCCTCGACGTCGACACCCTGATCGGCGAGTACGGCCCGGACCAGTGGGTGCCGCCCACCCAGGCCGAGGCGACCGCCGCGGAGGCGGCCGGGGAGCCGGTGCCCGCCCCGGTGCCGTACCACCGGCCCACCCAGGAGAAGCGCGCCAACAAGGCCGAACGCGACCTGGCCCTGCTCGGCAAGGTGAACCCGCTGGCCTTGGAGGAGTTCGCCGCGCTGGAGGAGCGCTTCAAGTTCCTCTCCGACCAGCTCGAAGACCTCAAGGCCACCCGCAAGGACCTGCTCACGGTCGTCAAGGACGTCGACGACCGGATCCTGGAGGTGTTCACCTCCGCGTTCGAGGACACCGCCCGGGAGTTCCAGACGGTGTTCCAGGTGCTGTTCCCCGGCGGTGAGGGACGGCTCGTGCTCACCGACCCGGAGGACATGCTCACCACCGGTGTCGAGGTCGAGGCCCGCCCGCCCGGCAAGAAGATCAAGCGGCTGTCGCTGCTGTCCGGCGGCGAGCGCTCACTGACCGCGGTGGCCATGCTGTGCGCCATCTTCCGCGCCCGGCCCAGCCCGTTCTACATCATGGACGAGGTCGAAGCCGCCCTGGACGACGTGAACCTGGGCCGCCTGATCACGCTGTTCCACCAGCTGCGGGAGAAGAGCCAGCTGCTCATCATCACCCACCAGAAACGCACCATGGAGGTCGCCGACGCCCTGTACGGCGTCACCATGCGCGCCGGGGTGACCCAGGTGATCAGCCAGCGGCTCAACCCTGTCCCGGAGGACTGACCGGTCCTCGATAGGCTCGGATCATGCGTCGCCAACCCGCCAAGGCCCTGCTCATCGACCTCGACGGCGTGCTGCGCCGCTGGGACCCGGCCGTCCCCGCCGCGGTCGAGGAGAAGTACGGGCTGGCCGCCGGCACGCTCATGGGCACGGCGTTCACCTGGGACCTGCTGCGCCCCGCGGTCGCCGGGGAGCTGACCGACGCCGAGTGGATGGACGCGATCGCCACCCGGCTGCCGCTGCCCGCGGCCGACGCCGCCGCGGCGGTCGCCCAGTGGCAGACGTACCGCGGTGAGGTCGACCCGGACGTGCTCGCGTTCATCCGGGAGGCGCGTGCCGCGGGCCGGCCGGTCGGCATCGCCACGAACGCCACCGACCGGCTCCGCGACGACCTGGCCGCGCTGGGCCTCGCCGACGAGGTCGACGCGGTCGTCAGCTCGTGGGAGCTGCGCATCCACAAGCCCGCCCCGGAGTTCTTCGCCCGCGCGACCGACGCGGTCGGCCTCGAACCGCAGTGGGTCCTGTTCGTGGACGACGACGACCGGGTCGTGCGCGGTGCCCGGGCCGCGAAGCTGCTGGCCTACCGCTGGACCGGGCCGGAGGGCGTCGGGTACCTGCGGGGTGCGCTGGGCATCGCGGCCCCGGCCTGAGCCGTCACGCGTCCTGCGGGTACGCGACGCCGAGCTCCTGGAACAGCGCCGAGTTGAGCTGGAACGCGAGCTGCGCCTCCGCGACCAGGGTCGCCAGATCCTCCGGCGGGTACGGCAGCGCGTCCAGCCGTCCACGGTAGGCGGTCTTGTATCCGCGCACGTCGTCGATCTGGTCGAATGCGTAGAAGTAGACGCCCGCCTGCTCCAGCCCGTACGTCTTGGCGACCGCGCGGCCGACCAACTGGCCACCGCTCAGGTCACCGAGGTAGCGCACGTAGTGGTGGGCCAGGAAGTGGACCGGCGAGGTGAAGCAGTGCTCGCGCAGCCGTGCGGCGTACCGTGCGGTGGCCTCGACCGGGGTCACGGCCGAGGCCCAGTCGGGGCCGTACAGCCGAGCCAGGTCGGCCTCCAGCGCGGGCACCCGCGACAGCGCGGGGTCGGCGAATGCGGCGGCGGTTTCGTCGGCGTGCATCCGGACGGCCGCCTCCTCCAGGGCCCGGTAGATGACCAGGTACTGGGCGGTCAGCGCGGCGAAACCGGCGAACGGGATCCGTCCGTCCATCAGCCGGGTGATGAACGTCCTGGTCTCGGCCTCTCGGTGCTCGGCGATCGTGGCGCGGCGCAGACGGGCGGCGAATCCCGGCATCTCGGTGTCCTTCCAGGCGGGGGGACGGGCAGCACACGAGTGCCAGGTACACCAGGCCGCTTCCGTTCTGCGCGGAGTTGGCGTCTGGCCACGTGGTTAGGCCAGCCTCACCTATCTCATGATCAATTGCAAGATCATGGATGGATCGTGTGCTGTCGCGGCCGGGGTCGTCGTCGACCAGCCGGACTGGCCGCACGGGTGTCGGTCGTGGACCGAGGGTCAGTCGCCCGTCGTGCCGTCGATGCATTCGCGGATCAGGTCGGCGTGACCGTTGTGGCGGGCGTACTCCTCGATCATGTGCAGGTACACCCAGCGCAGGCTGACGGCGGGCTGGCGTGGCGTGGCGAACTCGTGCTCCAGAGGCAGGCCGGCCACGGCCGCCCGGGCCAGCGTGATCTCGTCCAGGAAGGCGGCGTGATCGGCCACCGCATCCGCGTTCGCGACGTCGTCGAAGTCGCCGTCGATGTTGTCCGGGGCGCAGTAGGCAGACTGGACGTCCTGCCCGGCGGCGCGACGGCGGAACCAGATGCGTTCCACTTCGGTCATGTGCCGGATCAAGCCGAGCAGTGTCAGGTTGGAGGGCTCGACGGCGGCGGTCTTGAGCTGGTCGGCGGTGAGCCCGGCGGCCTTGGAGAGCAGGGTCTGCCGATGCCAGTCGAGCCAGCCTTCGAGCATGGGACGCTCGTCGCCGGTGAAGGGCTCGGAGTTGCGCTGGGCTTGCGGTGCGGTCCAGGAAGTCATTCGGACATCCTGGACCGCACCTCTGCGATCTGCAGCCCGATTAGGCGTCGTCGCGCGGAATTGCGACGACCTGGTCGGTGAGGATCCCGGTGGGCATCGCCTCCGGCTCCGCGGTGAAACACAGCGTTTCGTACAGTTGCGCGGCCCAGATCGCATGCGCTCCGTGGTGATCGGGGTGACTCATCAGATCTCCTCCCAGCGCCCGGCCTGGATCAGAGCGCTTCTGCGCCGGACCTCGGCGCGCTGCTCGTCGGTGAGGGGGCGCAACGCGGAACGGGCCCAGGCTCGGCTCTCCGGAGTGGACCGGGAACCGGTGGTCTCCAAAGTCTTCAAGGTCCTGGCGGCCCGCTTGATCCGGGCGCGGACCGCGTCGGTCACGATCTCCGTCGCGTGGGGGTGACTTTCGAGGTATTCAGCTACGTCGTCGGGAAGACTCACAGTGATCCGCCTCGTCATGCTCGAATCGTACCGAGGAAATTGGCACAGGTGTACCAACGTGCGATACACCTACGAGTGGACGATGGGGCCCCTGTCGTTCTGTAGGGGCAATACAACGACTGTGCGCTCGATCGCTAGTCGCTGGTCAAGCTGACGCGCGTCAGGTCGGAGAGGGTCCCGTCGGCCGTGGTGCCCTCGATCACCACGGCCGCCCGCGGCCCGGCGTGCCGCAGTGTCGCGACCGCGTTGCCGAAGTACGGGCCCGCCACCCGGGTCCAGCGCAGCGCCGGGCGCGGCACCCCGGCGGCCTTCGCCAGCCCGCGCGCGACCCGCGCCACCGCCCGCGACCAGCCGAGCCGCATCAGCGGGCGCAGCGGGGCGGGCACGTCGTTGTGGATCGGCGAGCAGGTCAGCTGGTGTACCGGCGTGTGCATCGCGGTGCCCAGCTCGGCGCGGGCGACGTACGAGTGGTGGACGTCGCCGGAGAGCACGCTGATCGAGGCCGGGGCCGCGTACGCGCCGCCCGCGCCGACCCGGTGGCCGGGGGCGCCGGGACCGCCCTCGCCGAGGCGGCGGAACAGCTCGGCGAGCGCGTCGAACGAGCGCCCGAACGCCGCCCAGTGCTCCAGGTCGAACTCCCGGCGTACCCGTTCCGCGAACGCGGCCCGGCGGGGGCCGCGGGAGTCCGCGACCCGCTCGCTCCACGCCTCGGCGTGGTGGATGGCGGGCGGCATCAGCCACGGCAGCGACGACCCGACGACGAGGTGGTCGTAGTCGCCGTGGGCCTGGTCGACGAACCAGCGCCACTCCGCGGCGGGCAGCATCGCCCGCCGGCCCGGCGTCAGCACCCGGCTGCACCGGTTGTCCAGCACGACGAGCCGGGTGCGGCCGAGGTCCAGCGCGAAACTCCACTGGTACGCCCGCGGCACGTCGTCGGAGTCCGGCACGTCACCTCCCGCCCCGGCGGGGCCGGGCGGCGATCCGGCGCCGGGCTGGTCGACCGCGTAGCCGAACTCGCGCAGCAGTTCGGTGGCGTCCACGGCAGCGGTGACGCGCCCGTACACCGGGTCGGCGGCCAACTCGTCCGGGTCCAGGTTTCCCAGGTGCTGATACACCCAGTACGACGCGAGGCCCGCGGTGATCCGCTCACGCCACCACGGCTGCGCGGACATGTCGCGCCGCCAGGAGGCCGAGGTGTTCCAGTCGTCGATGATCTCGTGGTCGTCGAAGATCATGACGCTCGGCACGGTGGCGAGCAGCCAGCGCACCTCCGGGTCGCGCCACGACTCCAGGTACAGCGCGGTGTACTCCTCGTATGCGACCACCTGGTCGGCGGGGCCGGGGTGCCCGGCGTCCCGGCGGCGGCGCAGGGCGCGGCGTACCCCTTCGGAGGTCTCGTCGGCGTAGACCTGGTCACCGAGCAGCACCAGCAGGTCGGGGCGGAGGCCCGGGTCGGCCATCAGCCGGCGCGCGTACGCGTCCAGGGCGTCCGGCGGCAGGGTGCGCCGGGTGGAGTGGGGGGTGGCCTCGCGGCACGAGCCGAAGACCAGCTCCACCGGCTGGGCCCGGTCGTCGGCGGCGCGGGTGCGGATCACCGGCGGCGGGTACGGCGAGCCGTCCGGCGGCCACACCGGCCGCTCGTCCAGCAGCACCCGGTACGCGCGCGCGGTGTCCGGGGCCAGCCCGTCGACGACCACGAGCGCGTAATGGTGCCCGTACGCGGAGAAGGTGGGTGCGGTGCCGGCGGCCCCGCCGTCGACCTCGACCCGCACGAGCGTGGGGGCGGAGGTCTCCACCCACACCGTGGCCCGGTCGCCGACGACGCGGCGCAGCAGCGGCCCGATGAGCAGTCGTGCGGTCACCGGTGGCCCGGGTCGTGCAGCATGGCGCCTCCGTGCGGACGAGGGACTCCATCGTCCACGCCGGGGCGGTCCCGCGCCAGGGGAATGATCAGCGCGCAGCGCAGGTAGGTGGCACAGCGCGCCGCGGACGCATCTGTCAGGATTTCGGCATGGAATACGTGGTCGTCTCGGTCATCCTGCTCATCGCGCTGCTGGCAGGGGCCGCCGTGCTGGTCGTGCCCCGGATGCGCCGCCGCGAGCTGCCGCCGCCGCCCGGCGCAGGGACCGCCACGCTGGAGCGGCCTCCGACGGCGCCGCCCACCGAGGTCGCGCCGGCCGCCGAGCCCGAGGCCGCGGTGGCGCCCCCGGTGGAGGTCGCACCCCCGGCCGAGACGGCTCCGGAGGTGGCGCCGCCCGTCATCGAGCAGCCCGAGCCCACCGCGGGCCGGCTGGTCCGGCTGCGGGCGCGGCTCGCACGTTCGCAGAGCGTGTTCGGTCGCGGGCTGCTCGCGGTGCTCTCCCGCGACCACCTCGACGAGGACGCCTGGGAGGAGATCGAGGACAGCCTGATCACCGCGGACGTCGGGGTCGAGGCGACCCAGGTGATCGTGGAGCGGCTGCGCGAGCGGGTGCGGGTGCTGGGCAGCCGGACCGTGACCGAGGTGCGCGAGCAGCTCTCCGAGGAGCTGATCGCCGCGCTGGAGCCGGACATGGACCGCAGCCTGAAGGCCGCGCCGCACGACGGCGGGCCCGCGGTGGTGCTGGTGGTCGGCGTCAACGGCGCGGGCAAGACCACCACCTGCGGAAAGATCGCCCGGGTGCTGGTGGCCGACGGTCACAGCGTGGTGCTGGGCGCGGCGGACACGTTCCGCGCCGCGGCCAGCGAGCAGCTCGCCACGTGGGGTGAGCGGGTGGGTGCGGAGACGGTCCGCGGGCCCGAGGGCGGCGACCCGGCGAGTGTGGCGTTCGACGCGGTGAAGCGCGGCATCGACACCGGCGTGCACACCGTGCTGATCGACACGGCCGGGCGGCTGCAGAACAAGGTCGGTCTCATGGACGAGCTGGGCAAGGTCAAGCGGGTCGTGGAGAAGCACGGCCCGGTCGACGAGACGCTGCTCATCCTCGACGCCACGACCGGACAGAACGGGCTGGAACAGGCCCGGGTGTTCACCGAAGCGGTGGATGTCACGGGCGTGGTGCTGACGAAGCTGGACGGCACCGCGAAGGGCGGAATCGTCATCGCCGTGCAGCGCAAGCTGGGCATTCCCGTGAAGCTGGTCGGTCTGGGCGAGGGTCCGGACGATCTCGCGCCGTTCGAGCCGAAGGCCTTCGTCGAGGCGTTGCTTGGCAGCGACGGATAGGCTCGGGTCCGCGCAGCCGCTGCGCGGTCCGGTCTGACGGGAGGTCGTGGGTGACGCAGGAACCCGTGCGCGAGATCCCGTTGCACGGGGGCAACGTCAGCACGGTCTCGCGGATCGGTGACACGGTCCGGCGCAACGCCGGGCCCTGGACGCCGTCGGTGCATGCCCTGCTCAACCACCTCCAGCGGGTCGGCTTCACCGGCTCGCCGCACGCCCTGGGCATGGACGAGAAGGGCCGCGAGGTGCTGTCGTACCTCGACGGCGAGTGCGGCGAGTACCCGCTGGCCCCGCACTGGGTGACCGAGGAGGCGCTGGTCACGGTCGCCACGATGCTGCGGATGTTCCACGACGCGCAGTACGGCTTCGTGAACCCGCCCGGCGCGGTGTGGCGCTCGTTCGGGCCGCCGCCGCCGGACACCGAGGTGATCTGCCACCACGACGCCGCCCCGCACAACGTGGTCTGGCGCCCCGACGGCACGCTCGCGTTGATCGACTTCGACCTGGCGTCGCCCGGCGCCCGGATCTACGACGTGGCGTACGCGGCGTGGACGTGGGTGCCGCTGTTCAGCGACCGGGACTCGTACACGCTGGGCTGGAAGCGGCCGAACCGGCCGCGGCGGCTGCGGCTGTTCGCGGACGCGTACGGGCTGATCCCGCGGGACCGGCACCGCCTCGTGCGTACGATCCGCAAGCGGATCGTGGACCACGTCGAGGGGATCCGGCGGATGGCGGCGGCCGGGGATCCGGCGTTCGTCCGGATCGTGCACAAGGGGCATCTGCGGCGCCCGATGCGCGACCTGCGGCTGCTCGACTACGAGCGGCACACGCTGGAGTACGCGCTCCGCTGATCACCCTCGGCGCCGGATGGGCCCATTGCGGCGGTTCGGCTTCGTCGCGCTGCCGCCTGTGAGAGTTTCTTCACACGTACGAAACAACCCGTCACGTGCCAGAAATCGCGCGTAGACCGTGCGTGAAACAGCGGCCGGGGAGGCTTCCGCCACTGAAACCGGCCGACTGGCGACGCTGCTCAAGTGGGTCGTGTGAGAGGACACCTCCAAATCCGAGAGGAGGCAGCGTGGAGATCAACACCGGCAATACCGCCTGGTTGCTCCTGTCGTCTGCGCTCGTTTTGCTCATGACCCCCGGCCTGGCGCTGTTCTACGGTGGCCTCAACCGGTCCAAGGGCGTCCTGAACATGATGATGATGAGCTTTTCGTGCATCGGGCTCGTCAGCATCCTGTGGACCGTCTACGGCTTCACGCTGGCCTTCGGCACCAACGGCAACAAGGGCCTGAACAACATCATCGGCAGCTTCACCCAGTACTTCGGTACGGGTACCGGCACGATCAGCGAGGAATGGCTGTTCCTCGGCGGCAAGACCGGCATTCCGACGTACGTGGTCATGGTCTTCCAGATGATGTTCGCGGTCATCACGGTCGCGCTGATCTCCGGCGCGGTCTCCGACCGGATGAAGTTCGGCGGCTGGGTGATCTTCGCGTTCGCCTGGTTCACCCTGGTCTACATCCCGGTCGCGCACTGGGTCTGGGGCGGCGGCTTCATCGGCGGCAAGATCCACGCACTGGACTTCGCGGGCGGCACCGCGGTGCACATCAACGCCGGCGCGGCCGCACTGGCGCTCTGCCTGATCCTCGGCAAGCGGGTCGGCTGGCCGCGGGACAACATGCGCCCGCACAACGTGCCGTTCGTCGCGCTCGGCGCGGGCCTGCTGTGGTTCGGCTGGTTCGGCTTCAACGCCGGCTCCGAGCTGACCGTCGACGGCACCACGGTCTTCGCGTTCATCAACACCCAGGTCGCCACGGCCGCCGCGCTCGTCGGCTGGATCGTCGTCGAGTGGCTGCGCGACGGCAAGCCGACCATGGTCGGCGCGTCCTCCGGCGCGGTCGCCGGTCTGGTCGCCATCACCCCGGCCTGCGGCTTCATCGCCCCGGTCCCGGCGATCATCCTCGGCCTGGTCGCCGGTGCGGTCTGCGCCCTGGCCGTCGGCCTGAAGTACCGGCTCGGCTTCGACGACTCCCTCGACGTGGTCGGCGTCCACTTCGTCGGCGGCTGGATCGGCTCCCTGTCCATCGGCTTCTTCGCCACCAACCAGGTGAACGCGGCCATCAACAGCGACCCGGGCCTGGGCGCCAGCGAGGGCCTGTTCTACGGCGGCGGCCTCACCCAGCTGGGCCGCCAGTTCGCGGGCAGCCTCTCGGTCACGGTCTACTCGTTCGCCATCGCCGCGGTCATCGCGCTGGCCATCAAGGCCTTCAAGGGCCTGCGGATCAGCACGGACGCCGAGCGCGGCGGCATCGACATCGCCGACCACGGCGAGAGCGCGTACGAGTTCACCCCGGCGGCCGGTTCCGGCGGCGGTGGCGCGTTCGCCATGGCCGGGCTCACCGCGCCCTCCGCCACCACGCCGGACGCTGACAGCGAGGCCGCGGTCAGCGAGAAGGTCGCCGGTTAGTTTTTCCTGATGACTGCACCGATGGAGGGACTGAGCATGAAGCTGGTGACCGCGGTCATCAAGCCGTACCAGCTCGACGGGGTCAAGGAGGCGCTGCACGCACTGGGCGTCGCGGGCCTGACCGTCAGCGAGGTACAGGGCTACGGCCGGCAGAAGGGCCACACCGAGGTGTACCGGGGCGCCGAGTACACCGTGGAGTTCCTGCCGAAGATCAAGGTCGAGGTGCTGACCGACGAGATCGACGTCGAGAAGGTCGTGGACGCGGTGGTCACCGCGGCGCGTACCGGCAAGATCGGCGATGGGAAGGTGTGGGTGACGGCCGTGGAGGACGTCGTCCGGGTCCGTACCGGCGAGCGCGGGCTCGACGCGCTCTGATGTCACACGTGGTCAGCGAGTCGCCGGCGCCGCCCGCCCGCCCGGCCGGCGACTCGCTGCCCGCCCTGCGGGAATACCTCGGCGCCGCCGCCCGCACCGCGCGGGCGGCGGCGCTCGACGCCTGGCTGGCCGCACTCTTCCCGGCCCACGTGCCCGGGGTCAGCCTGCTTGCGGTCGGTGGGCTCGGCCGGCGCGAATGCGCCCCGTACAGCGACCTCGACCTGGTGCTGCTGCACCGCGGCACCGCCGGGATCGACCGGATCGCCTCCGCGCTGTGGTATCCGGTGTGGGACGCCAAACTGGGGCTCGACCACTCCGTACGGACCATTCCCGAGGCGCTGTCGGTCGCGCACGACGACGTCAAGGTGGCGCTCGGCCTGCTCGACGCGCGGCACGTCGCGGGCGACGAACGGCTCTCCGCGGAGCTCATCACGGCCGTCGCCGACCAGTGGCGGCGCACCGCCGTACGGCTGATGCCGCAGCTCAAGGAGATCACCACGGCCCGCTGGGCCACCCACGGCGAACTGGCGTTCCTGCTCGAAGGCGACCTGAAGGAGGCCGCGGGCGGGCTGCGCGACGTCACGTTGCTGCGCGCCATCGGGCGTACCGGGGTCGCCGACACGATGCGTCCCGCGGTACGCGCCGCCCACGTACGCCTGCTCGACACCCGCGACGCCCTGCACCTCGCGGTCGGGCGGCGCGTCGACCGGCTCGTCGCCCAGGAACGCGCAACCGTCGCCGACCTGCTCGACCCGCCGCAGCCCGCCCCGGACGCGGCGCACGGTCCCACCGAGTCCGTCAGCCACGGCGACGCGCTGCTGCGGCGGGTCGCGGGTGACGCCCGTACGGTCGCCCACGCCCTCGACGACGCGTGGCGGGCCGCGGACCGGCTGCGCGCCGGACGCCGCCGCGGCGCCCCCACCGGCGGACCGCTGCGCCGCCCGGTGGCCCGCGACGTCGTCGAGCAGGACGGCGAGCTGGTGCTGGCCCGTACCGCGATCGGGCCCAAGCCCGACCCCACCCTGTCGCTGCGGGTGGCCGCCGCGGCCGCCGCCCACCGGCTGCCCATCGCCCGCGCCACGTGCGAGTGGCTGGCCGCGTTCTGCCCGCCGCTGCCCACCCCGTGGCCCGGCGCCGCCCGGGCCGCCCTGGTCTCGCTGCTCGGCTCCGGCCCCGGCCTGCTGCCCGCCTGGGAGACCTGCGACCGGTACGGCCTGATCGACGCGTGGCTGCCCGAGTGGGCCCGCATGCGCAGCCTGCCGCAGCACCACCCGGTGCACCGGTACACGCTGGACCGGCACCTGGTGCAGGCCGCGTACGAGGCGAGCGCGCTCACCCGCGAGGTGGAACGGCCCGACCTGCTGCTGCTCGGCGCGTTCCTGCACGACGTCGGCAAAGGCCTGCCGGGCGACCACAGCGTCGCGGGTGCGCCGGTGGCCGCGCACATCGCCGCCCGCATCGGACTGCCGCCCGCCGACGTGGCCACGATCGAGAAGGTGGTCCGGCTGCACCTGTTGCTGCCCGACGTCGCCACCCGGCGCGACCTGGCCGACCCGGTCACCATCTCCACGGTCACGCAGGCCGTGGGCGACGCCGCCACCCTGGACCTGCTGTACGCGCTGGCCCGCGCGGACTCGCACGCCACCGGCCCCGCGGCCTGGTCCGACTGGAAGGGCCGCCTGCTCGCCGACCTGGTCCGCCGGGTGCGTACCGCCCTGGACAGCGGGGCGCTGCCCGACCCGCCCGCCGCCGACCCGGAACTGCTGCACGGCGACCTGCCCGCGGTGCACCTCGACGGCGACCGGGTCGCCGTGGCCGCGGCCGACCGGCGTGGCCTGCTCGCCCAAGTCACCGCATGTCTCACGCTGCACCGCCTCGAAGTGCTCTCCGCCGACGCCTCCACCGTGGACGGCCGGGCCATCGTCGAGTTCTGGACCCAGCCCCGGTACGGCTCGCCCGCCGACCCGGTGGCGCTCGCCGCCGACCTGCGTCGCGTGGCCGCGGGCGACGTGTCGGTCACCCAGCGGGTCCGGGCCCGGGCCATGAGCGCCCGCAGCGGCGCCGCCCCCCGGGTCGTCTGGCAGCGCGGGGCGGCCACGGACGCGGTGATCCTGGAGTTGCGCGCGGCCGACTCGCCCGGGCTGCTGTACCGGGTCGCGTCCGCGCTCGACGAGGCCGGCGCCGAGGTGCGCGCGGCCCGGATCTCCACGCTCGGCGGGGACGTCGTCGACGCGTTCTACCTCGTCGGCGGGTGGGCCGATCCGGCGCAGCGGGAACGGGTCGGCGCCGCCGTACTGGCCGCGGTCTGAACCGGCGGCGTCACCTCGGCGCTGCGGGCCCGTTGGCATGGGAGGGCGTCGGCGGCGGCGCCGACGGATCGAAGAGGTGCCCGGGGCAGCATGCCAGAACTTCACACCGTGCCGGCGAGCCATCCCACGACCCTGCTGGACGACCACATCGCGGTCATCGGCACCGCTGTGCGGTCCGCGCTTCCCGTGACCGCGATCCGCAACCGGTCCCAGGACGCCCGGCTGTTGCTGGCCCGCGCGGCACTCGGCGACTCCGGCACGCTCGCGCACCTGCTCACCGCCGCCCGCGCCGGTGACCGGGACTGGCTGACCGGCCTGAAGCACGCGGTCGACCCCGGCGCGGTGGCGGCTCTCGCGCAACTGCTGGCGTTCCAGAACCTTCAGCCCGACGACCGCCGCGACGCGCTGGGACTGCTCGACCTGGTGCACGCGGTGTACGGGCCGACCACCCTGTCCACGGTGCACCAGGGCCTGCACGCCCAGCTCGTGCTGGCCGAGGAGGGGCCCGGCCGGGTGCCCGCGCTGCTGGCCGCGTACGACGACATGAAACGGTCCACCCGGGCCGGGATCCTGCTCGACCTGGCCAATCCGTTCACGGTCGCGGGGCGGCCGGTCCAGCCGTGGCTGGCCCGGTTCCAGGAACTGTTGCCGGCGCCCGCGCCGGTGCTGCTCGACACGGAAGAGCCGACCCCGTTCGACCGGGTCACCACGGCCGCCGCCGAGCCGGTGCAGGCGCCGCAGCAGGTGTCCGTGGTGGTGCCGACGTACCGGCCGGACCGGAGCCTGCACACCGCGGTCCGCTCGATCCTCGCGCAGAGCTGGCGCAACCTGGAAGTGGTCCTGGTCGACGACGGCTCGCCGCCGGAGTTCGACGCCGAACTGGCCGCGGTCGCGGCGCTGGACGCCCGCGTCCGGCTCGTCAAACTGCCGGTCAACGCCGGGACGTACGCGGCCCGCAACGCGGGACTCGCCGAATGCGCGGGCGAGTTCGTGGCGTTCCAGGACGCCGACGACTGGTCCCACCCGCGCCGCCTGGAACTGCAGGTGCAGCCGCTGCTGGCGGCGCCGCGGGTGGTCGCCACCACGTCGGACGGCCTGTCGGTCACCGACGAACTGCTGATCAACCGCCCGGGCGTGCGCAGCGGCCGGTTCAACCCGTCCTCGCTGGTGTTCCGGCGCGACGAGGTGGTGCGGCGCATCGGCTACTTCGACGCGGTACGCAAGGCCGGCGACTCCGAGTACATCGGACGGATCGGTGCCGCGTTCGGCGCCGACACCGTGCACCACCTGGACACCGACCCGCTCGCGCTGATCCGGCTGTCGGAGCACTCGCTGTCGCGCGCCGAGATCCGCGCGTACTGGATGCATCCGGCCCGGGTCGCGTACAGCGCGGCGTACCTGCGGTGGCACGAGCGGATCGCGGCCGGGGAGGCCGACCCGTACCGGCCACGGGATGCGGCGGAGCGGCCGTTCCGGGCCCCGCAGCATCTGACCCGCCGCCCGGGCGAACCGGTCGAGCCGCGCCGCTACGACGTCGTCGTGGTCGCCGACTGGCGGTTCTGGCAGAGCCCGCAGCGGGCCGCGGTCGCCGAGGTGCGCGCGCTGGCCGCGGCGGGGCACCGGGTGGCGGTCGCGCACCTGGAGACGTACCGGTACGTCCGGCAGCGTCGGCTGCCGCCGATCGGGGAGCTCCAGCAGCTCGTGAACGACGCCGTGATCGACCACCTGGAGATCGGCGAACCGGCCGAGGCCGACCTGGTGCTCGTCCGGCATGCGGCGGTCCTGCAGTTCGCGGGCGGGCGGCCCGGCCGGATCCGGGCGCAGCGGGCGGTCGTGGTGGCGGACCGGGCGCCGACCCGCAACGACGGCACGGATCACCGGTACACCACGGCCGCGTGCGCCGCGGCCGTACAGGAACTGTTCGAGGCCGACCCGCAGTGGTGGCCGCAGGATCCGGCGATCCGGCGGGCGCTGCTCGCGGCGCAGCCGGGGCTCGCGGTGCTGGCCGACGATCTGCCGTTCGTCGTCGCCCCCGCCGAGGGGGCGGGCCCGCGCGCCGGGCTCGCCGGGGCCCGGCCGGTGATCGGCGTGGACCTGTGCGACCAGGGCGGCCTGCCCGCGGAGAGCGCCGAGATCCTCGCGGTACTGCGCCGGCTGGGCCCGGGGGCGGACATCCGGGTACGGATGCCCGACCGGTTGCGCCCGGGCGCGGAGATGCCCCCGTCCTGGCTCTGCTTCGAGGCCGCGGACCTGGACCCGCGCACGTTCCTGCACCAGCTCGACTTCTTCCTGCACTACCCGCATCCGCGGGCGGTGGGCCGGTGGTCGCAGCCGGTGCTGGAGGCCGCCGCCGCCGGCTGTGTGGTGGTGCTGCCTCAGCGGCTCGCATTCCAGTACGGCGAAGCCGCCGTGTACGCCGACCCCGCCGACGTGCCCGCAACCCTGGTCCGGTACGCCGCGGACCCGGGCCGGTACGCCGCGCAGAGCCGGCAGGCCCACGAGCTCGCGGGCGCGTACCAGCCGTCGCGGTTCGTGGCGCGGATCGCCGAGCTGCTCGCCCGCCCCGGTGCGATCCTGCCCGTGCCGCGCGGGCCGGCGGTCGCGGCGCGATAGCGCCCGCGTAACGCGGCGCCGACGGCGGGCGTTACCGAGAAGGATCCAGATCGAGCGGCACCGGAGGAGACAGATGAGCAGGCTGGTGCGGTTCGGCCGCAGCCAGGTGGCGCGGCTGCACGGCCTCACGTCGCGGCAGGGGCTGGCGCTGATCACGATCGGTGTGCTGTGCCTCGGGGTGGCCGTGGCGTCCGCGGCCGGGCAGGATGCCGTCGCGATGACGTTGCTCGCCGGGCTCCTCGGCGCGGTCCTGGTCGGACTGCTGTATGTGGCGCTGCGCCTCGGCGGGCTGTACCGCGCACACCGGGTCGGGATGCGGGACCTGCGGGTCCTGGTGGAGGAGACGCAGCGCCGGGTGGTGGCCACCCTGGAGTCCGAGCGGGTCGCCGCGGCGACCCGGCACCGGGACCTGACCGCGCGGCTGGCCCGCGACGACCGGGACGTCCAGGAGGTGACCCGGCTGCTGCTGCGCGAGCAGAGCGCCGAGGCGGAGGCGGCGTACCAGGTGCACCGGCAGGTGACGCCGCGCGCCCCGATGCCGTTCTCGGCCGACACCGGCGGCAGCGCCGCCGACCTGCTCGGCCTGCTGCACCTGGTGCGCACCCGCAGGCCCGCGATGGCGGTCACGCTCGGCGCCGGGTCGGCCGCGGTGTGGCTCGCGTACGCGGTGGAGGCCGCCGGTGGGCACCTCGTCGCGGTGGAACACGACCGCGACACCGCCGAGCAGGTCCGGGCGCTGGCTGCCGCGCACGGCATGGCTCAGGTCGCCGAGGTGATCCACGCGCCGCTGTCGGACTCCCGTCCGGGCAGTGACACCGCAGGCTGGTACGAGTGGACCGCGCTGAGCGAGCTGCGCGACGTCGATCTGCTCGTGGTCGACGGCCCCGCCGAGATGTCCGCACCCCGCCGGGTCGGTGCCGCGCTGCGGGTGTTCGGCCCGCGGCTGACCGGCGACGCGGTGGTGGTGGTCGACGACGGGCCGGGTGCCCGGGAGGCGAACGCCGGGCTCGGCAAGCCGTTGCCCGAGCCGGTGGTGGGGCGGTTCACCGCGCTCGCGTACGTGCCGCCCCCGGCGGCCACGGTGACGGCGGCTGCGCCGTCCTGATCACCGGTCCCGTTCAGCTCAGTTCGCGGACGATGACCTCGGCGATGCGCTGTCCGGCGCGCCCGTCCCACAGCGGGGGGACGGGCCAGCTCTGCGGGCGCCCGAGGCGCAGCCGGGCCTCCACCTCCGCGGCCAGCCCGGCGCGGGTGACCAGGCGGTTCGTGCCGTGGGTGATGGTCGCCGGGCGTTCGGTGTTGGGGCGCAGGGTCAGGCACGGCACGCCGAGGACGGTGGTCTCCTCCTGCACCCCGCCCGAGTCGGTGATGACCGCTTCCGCGCCGCGGACCAGGCCGAGGAACTCCACGTACCCCATCGGGTCGAGGACGCGGACGCGCTCGTGACGGAACAGGCCGGCGGAGTGCAGGCGGGTCCGTCCCCGCGGGTGCAGCGGCAGGACCACGTCGGCCTGGTCGGCGACCGCGTGCACCGCGCGGACGAGTTCGGCGGCGTCCACCGGGTGGTCCACGTTGGCGGGGCGGTGCAGCGTGGCCACCACGTACGGGTCGGCGAGGCCGTGGTCGGCACGGGCGCGGTCCGCGTCGATGTGGTCCAGGTGGGCGAGCAGGGTGTCGATCATCGGGTTGCCCACGAGGTGGATCCGGTGTGCCGCGATCCCCTCGTTGCCGAGGTGGGCGACCGCGTCCGGGCTGGTCGCGAACAGCAGGTCGGCGATGCGGTCGGTGACGACGCGGTTGATCTCCTCGGGCATGGCGCGGTCGAAGCTGCGCAGGCCCGCCTCCACGTGCGCGACCGGAATCTGCAGTTTCGCGGCGGCCAGGGCGGCGGCGACGGTCGAGTTCACGTCGCCGTACACCACGAGCAGGGCGGGGCGCTGCTGGACGAGCAGGTCCTCCACGGCGGTCAGCACGGCGGCGGTCTGGGCAGCGTGGCTGCCCGAGCCGACGCCGAGGTCGACGTCCGGGCGGGGGAGGTCGAGCTGGCGGAAGAACACGTCGAACATCTGCTCGCCGTAGTGCTGTCCGGTGTGTACCAGCCGCTGTGTCACACCCCGTTCGGCGAGGGCCCGGTGGACCGGGGCGGCCTTGGGGAAGTTGGGCCGCGCCCCGGTGATGTGCAGAACGGGACCGGGCATGGGCAACCTCCGTCGGTGCGTCGCGGCGACCGTCTGTTCAACGCCCGGCATACTGCAGAGATTCGGGGCATAAACCGAGATAAAGCGCGACAACCCGGACGTTTCCGTCGTTCCTCGAAGGACGGCCCGCCGGCGTCGGATCGATCCACCGAGGAGTTCCCATGCCCGCCCGCCGCGCCATCCACCTCGCCGGCCGCCTGCCGCGGCGGGTGCGCTACGGGGCGCTCGGCTGCCTCCTGCTCGCCGGCCTGGCCGCCGCCGCGGCGCTGCGTTCCTGGCCTGTACTGATCGCCGAACTGCTCCTGGTGGCGGCGATCCTCGGCGGCGCCCTGTGGGATCTGCGCGACCTGCGCCTGGCCGTGAGCCGGCAGGCGAAACGGCTGCGCCACACCACCGAACGGGTCCGCGAGCAGGACCGGCTGCAGTCCCTGCTCGCGCTGGAGCTGTACGACCAGGCCCGCACGGCCGGGCGGGAGTTCCCGGCCGCACTCGGCCCGCTCGTGCTCGACCCGCTGGCCGAACGCGGCGACGTGCTGCAGGCGCACACCCTGGCCGGGCGCAGCGCGCCGGAGGCGATCGCGGTACCCACCTACCGCCGCCTGCGGCGCGAGCTGCACCGGTCCGGCTACCTCGCGCACGCGCTGGCGATGGCCGGGCCCTGCGCCGACAAGGGCAAGCCGGACGACAAGCGCGCCCTCGCCAACCTGCGCGGCGAAAACGCGGTGCTCTCCGGCACGTTCGAGCCGACGCTGGCCCCCCGCGCCCTGACCCCGGCGGCGCCGAACCGGGTTCTGCACCTGGTCGGCAAGTCCCTGCCCGACGCGCAGGCCGGCTACACGCTACGGACCCACTTCATCGCGACCGCCCAGCGCGCCGCCGGGCTGGACCCGCACGTCGCCACCGAACTCGGCTTCGGCGGCAGCGTGGACGTGCAGGTCGACGACATCACGTACCACCGCGTCCCCGGACCGGCGCTGGGCACGCTGCCGCTGGACCAGTGGCTCGGCCAGAACATCGAACGGACCGCGGCGCTGGTCCGCGAGCTGCGCCCCGCGGTGCTGCACCCCGCCTCGAACTACCTCAACGCGCTCACCGCGCTGGCCATCGGCAAGGCGTACGGCATCCCGGTCGTCTACGAGACCCGCGGCTTCTGGGAGGAGACCTGGCTGTCCCGCCAGATCCAGCGGTCGGGCTGGGACTATCCCGCGGTCGTCCAGACGTACGGGGAACCCGACCTGTACCGGATGCGCCGGGACCTGGAGGACCGCTGCCGCCGCGAAGCCGACCGGGTCGTCACGCTCGCCGACGTCATGGCCGAGCGGATCATCCTCGGCGGGGTGCCCCGCGAACGCATCCGGGTGGTACCCAACGCCGTGGACACCGACAAGTTCCCCGTGCTGACCCGCGACACCGAACTGGCCGCCCAACTGGGCATCGACGCGGACACCACGGTCGTCGGCTACATCTCCACGCTGCGCGAGTTCGAGGGCATCGACACGCTCATCCGGGCGTACGCCCAGCTCGACGGCCCCGTCGCCCTGTTGATCGTCGGCGACGGCGCGGAACGTGAGAACCTGCAGCGGCTCGCCACGGATCTGGGGGTGTCCGGTGTGCACTTCACCGGGCAGGTGCCGCACGAGCAGGTGCTGCGGTACTACAGCCTGATCGACGTGTTCGTGGTGCCCCGCCGCCCCGCCGAGGTCTGCCACCTGGTCACCCCGCTCAAGCCGTTCGAGGCGTTCGCGACCGGCCGCACCGTGGTGCTGTCCGACGTACGCGCGCTGGCCGGTATCGCCCGGCAGAGCGGCGCGGCGGAGCTGTTCTCCGCGGGCGACCCGCTCTCGCTGGCCCAGGTGCTGCGCCGGCTCCTGGCCGACCCGGGCCGCCGCCGCGAGCTCGCCGAGGCAGGCGCGGACTGGGTACGCCGGGAACGCACGTGGTCCGCCAACGCCCGCCTGTACGCCCGCCTGTACGAGGAACTGGTCAACGGCGTGCCGGAGCAGCGCTGTCCCGAGCCCAGTGACGCCAAGGTCGGCTGAGGCCGCGCAACGGAAACCCGCCGAGGTCGTTTTGCCCCGTGTGACCGTCGATGTGGTGAGTAAGGTGCCGCGGCCCGGCACGTCCCCGGAGCCGTCGGCGCCCGGGTCCGGCCCGCCCGCCGCGGCCGCCGTACCGGTCGGCCGGCTGTGGCGGCGGGTGCTGCTGCGCGCCGCGCTCATCCCGCTGATCGTGCTGCTGCCGCTCACCACGCTGGCGCCGTCCGGGGACCACCGGTTCAACATCTACTGGCACGGCGGGATGTACCGCACCCACCCGTTCGGCATCGTCACGGGCACCATCGACGTGCTCCCGACGTACCTGCGGCTGGGCAACTTCCGGCCCCTGGGGCGGATGGTCGAGTCGGCCATCGACCTCGCCGCCTACCTGCTCACCGACCTGCTGCACCTGCCCGCGAACATCGCCCTGCGGCTGGTCACCTGCGCCGCGGCGATGCTGCTGTCGGTCACCGCGGTGCTGTTCACGGAGTGCGTCGTGGCGCGCGGTCCGGTGTTCGCCGGTACGCCGACGCGGGTGGCCGCGGTGCTGCCGTTCGCGGTGGGCGGGTGCTGCGTCGCCGCCGGAGACACCACCGTGTTCGTGCTGTTCGGGGCGCTGTACCTGACCACGAGCGCGCTCGTGCTGGGGCTCGCCGCGGCGTTCGCGCGGCTCGTCCGTACGCAACAGAACCGGCTCGGGTGGCGCCGGGCCGCGGCTGCCACGCTCGCCGGTGCCGCGATCGCCTGTTTCAACGAGCTGGCCGCGCTCGCGATCCCGCTGCTGACCGTGACCGTGCTGGTCTGCGCGCTCGGGGTGCAGCGGCTGGACCGGCGGCGCGCGTTCACCGGCCCGGCGGCCCGCGCGGTCGCCGCGTGCTGGCTGGGCTTCCTGCCCATCTTCCTGGTGGTGCGCGTGATCATCGCCGGGTACTGCCGGACCGGTGACTGCTACCGCGGTTCCGATGTGGCCCTCGGGCCCGGCGCGCTGACCGCGTTCGGAGTCCGGCTGGGCGCCTGGCTGCCGCCTCTGGGCTGGGCCCGCGTCGCGGACGGCGCGGGACTCATCTGGGGGGTGCTGCCGCTGCTCGCGCTGGCCGCGCTGGGCGTGCTGGCGTGGCAGGCGTCCCGTGACCTGCCCCGGCTGGACCGGCCCGACCGCGCGCAACTGCTCGGCGCCGCCGCGGTGGCGGTCACCCTGCTCGCCCTGGGCGCCGGCCTGGCCTGCCTGAACGCCGACGTCCAGCGGTTCGCCGGGCTGGGGCGCTGGGGTCAGGGCTGGCGGGACTCCGGGGTCACCGCGGTCGCGGGCGGGCTGCTGCTGGCGCTCGGCGCGGTGGCACTGACCGCCCGGTGGCGCCGACCGCACCGGGCGCTGACCTGGCTGCTCGTGATGTTCGCGCTGGCCGGCACGGTCACCGTGGCCGCCAACCGCACGTACGCGGACCGGATGGCGACCCGGCCGATGTCGCTGCTGGACAACCGGATCGCGCTGGAGATGGCCGAGTTCGACCGTACGGGGGCGGGCGACGCCCGCCGGTGCGCGCTGTTGGACGAGGCGTTCACGCTGTACGCCGACGCGGAGCCCACCCGCACCCGGTACGCCGAATCGCTCGACGTCGGCGCGCGCGACATCGCCGGGGTCCCGTTCTGCCGGGCCGCCCGGTGAACCCGCCCGTGGCGGGCACGGAGCCGCTGATCTCCGTGGTCGCCCCGGTCTTCGACGAGGGCGAAGGGGTGGACCGGTTCGTCCGCCGCCTCACCGAGGTGTTCGCGATCCTCGGGGTGCGTCACGAACTTGTCCTGGTCGACGACGGCTCCCGCGACGACTCGTGGCGGCGGGTCGTCGACCAGGCCGGACACGATCCGCGGGTGCGCGGCGTACGGCTGTCGCGCAACTTCGGCAAGGAGGCGGCGATGCTGGCGGGCCTGGAACACGCCGCCGGCGACGCCGTGATCATGATCGACGCCGACCTGCAGCACCCGCCCGCCGCGATCCCGGAGATGCTGCGGCGCTGGCGCGCGGGCGCCCACGTGGTCGAGGCGGTCAAACGCAACCGGCCCGGCCAATCCGTACCGGCCCGGCTGGCCGCCCGGCTGTTCAACGCGGGCTTCACCCGGCTGACCACCGTGGAACTGGTCAACGCCACGGACTTCCGGCTGCTCAGCCGCCCGGCCGTGGACGCCCTGCTGCGGCTGCCGGAACACTCCACGTTCTTCCGCGGCACGAGCAGCTGGATCGGTTTCTCCCGGGACACCGTCGAGGTGGAGATCGACCACCGGCAGGGCGGCGCGTCCCGGTGGACGTTCGGCGGGCTGTGCCGGCTCGCGGTCAACGGGCTCACGTCGTTCACCTCGGCGCCACTGCACCTGGTCACGCTCGTGGGGGTGGGCTTCGCCGGGTTCGCGGTGGTGCTCGGCGTGCAGACGCTGGTGCGGTGGCTGCGCGGCGGCTCGGTCGCCGGGTTCCCCACGGTCATCCTGGTGCTGCTCGTCATGGGCACGTTCATCCTGCTCGGCCTCGGGGTGATCGGCGAGTACCTGGCCCGGATCCACGAGGAGGTCCGCGGCCGCCCCCGCTACCTGGTGCAGGAACGCACCGGCGCGGGCGCCGAGCAGGTCAGCCCGGTTCCCGGCCAGCGGGCGGACCGTGCCCCGCACTGACCTCGGCCGCCTCGTCCGGTACGGGTGCAGCGGCGCGGCCAGCGCCGCGACCCACTTCGGCACCGCGATGGCGCTGGCCGACGGGCTCCACGTACCGCCGCTTCCGGCGTCCACGGCGGGTTTCGCGGCGAGCGTCGCCGTCTCGTACGTTTTGCAGCGCAACTGGGTCTTCCGCGCCGCGACCCGCCACACGGTCGGCGGTCCCCGCTTCCTGGCGGTCACCGGCGCGGCGCTGGCCTGCAACACCGCGGTGGTCTGGTCCGGTACGGCGCTGTTGCACGCCCCGTACCGAATGGTGCAGGCGGTGGCGCTGGTGGTGATCCCGGTGGTCAATTACACGATCAACTCGCGGTGGACGTTCCGGGGTGCTCAGGGCGCGGCGAGTTCGGCGGAGAGCAGCGGCGCCAGCAGCCGGCTGTAAACGGTCGTGATGTGGTGCCGGTCCTTGTAGACCAGCACGTTGCCGATGATCACCGGGCAGTCGGTGGCGGTGCAGAACCACGGCAGCGGGTCGATGATCGACACGCCCTGGCTGCGGGCCAGGTCCATCACCCGGACCCGGAGCTGCGGGGAGCGCACCGCGGTCGCGCGGGGGCGGTTGCACGCCGCCGGCCGGTCCATGTGTTGCGACAGGCAGTCCGGGGTGAGGTTGCCCCACGGGGTGTCGTTCACGAAGTACACCTTCGTCCCGGGCGCGGACACCTGGGTGATCGTGTACTGCCACGCCTGCACCCAGGCCGTGTCCATGTCGCCCGTGACGCCGAGCAACGGACCGCCGGGTGACACGGACGCCAGGACGACGACCGCCGGACGCAGCTCGCGGATCTTCTGGAACGCGGCCTGCCGCCACCGGGTGCACTCGGTGAACGGCCGCTTGAGCGACGGCTGGTAGATGACGATGTTCGCGGCGTTGCAGGCGCTCTTGACCAGCGGCACCAGTTTCCAGTGCCGCTGCGTGGCGATGGCGTTCATGGCCGGGAACCAGTGCCCGGCGTGCGAGTCGCCGAACAGCACCACCGTGGTGGGGGAGTTCGGGTCCCCGTACACGCAGTCCTTGATCGCCCATTCGGTGAAGCCCGGCGAGCACATGTCCTTGTACAACTGCGGCTTGTCCTGCGCCGCCTTCGCCAGTTTCGGGGTCAGGTTCACCGGGACCGCGGGCAGGTTCACGCTGGCCGCGATGCGCTGCTGCAATGCGGTCACATCGGACTGCGGGGCCACCGGCGCACCCCGGTAGCCCGAGGCCCCGGCCGCGTCCGTGCCCGCCGCGGTCAGGGCCACGCACACCGCCACCGAGGTGGCGGACATCGCCAGACCCACGCCGAGGCCGCGCCACGCGCGGCGGCGCAGCGCGGGCAGGCGCCGGGCCGGGTTCTCCACCAGCGCGTACGTCAGCGCGGCCAGCACCAGCGCGGCCAGGGCCGCGAGCGCGTTCTGCCAGCGGGCCGCGGGATGACCCAGCACGTACGGCAGGACCGCGAGCAGCGGCCAGTGCCACAGGTACCACGAGTACGACAGGCGGCCGACCGCCTGCAGCGCGGGGTGGCCGAGCGGCGGGGCCGGACTCGCGCACCCGCCCGCGAGGACCGCGGCGGCACCCAGCACCGGCAGCAGGGCCGCGTACCCGGGGAACGGGGTGGCCTCGGTGAACATCACGGCCGCGGCCGCGATCGCGACCAGCCCGGCCGCGGCCAGCGCCAGCGCGGTACGGCGGCCGAGCCGGGCGGCGTGGCCCGCGCCCAGGGCGAGCAGCGCCCCGACCCCCAGTTCCCACGCCCGGGTGTGCGCCCCGAAGTACGCCCACGCCGCGTCGTGCCGGGTCTGCCAGACGCTGACCGCGAACGAGACGGCCGTCAGCGACCCCAGGACCAGCGCGATCCGGGACGTCGTGCCGCGCGTACGGACGGCCAGCAGCAGGAGCAGCAGCGGCCATACCAGGTAGAACTGCTCCTCCACGGCCAGCGACCAGAAATGCTGCAACGGCGAGGGGTCCGTGTCGGCGCTCAGGTAGTCCGTGCCGACCACGGCCAGCCGGTAGTTCATCGCGTACCCGGTGGTGTGCAGTGCGTCGATCAGGATGTCCGGCAGGCGTACCGGCGGCAGCCACCGTACGGACATCGCGACCGTGGCCATCACCACGACGGTCGCGGCGGGCAGCAGCCGCAGGGCCCGGCGCGCGTAGAACGCCGCCACGGAGATCCGTCCGGTGTCGCGCATCTCGCGCAGCAGCAGCCCGGTGATGAGGAAGCCGGAGATGACGAAGAAGACGTCCACGCCGACGTAGCCGCCGCCGACCAGCGGCAGCCCGCAGTGGTACGCCACCACGAGCAGCACCGCGACCGCGCGCAGTCCCTGGATGTCGCGGCGGTGCCGGGGCCGCCCCGCACCCGCCGGGGTCGGGGCGGTGGCGCGGCGCCGGGCGGACCGCGGCGGGTCTGCGACCCCGATCCGATCGCGGCGGCGCGGCGCGGGCGCGGTGACCGGCGCGGTGCCGACCGCCGTACCTCCCGCGCCCGGTTCGGACGTGCCGGCCCCGAGCCCGGTCACAGGCGGTGGGCCTCCGCGGTCGTGGTGACGCCGCGGGTGTCGAAGAAGCGCTTCGCGATGCCCGCCAGGTGGTCCGCGTCGTAGCCGCGGTGGGCCTGCACGAGGATGGTGAGGTCGGCGGCCGCGGCCGCGCCCTCCAGATCCTCGGTGCGTGGCACCACCGCGTCACCCACCCGCCACGAGGGCACGTACGGGTCGTGGTAGGCCAGCTTCGCGCCCAGCGCCATGAGCTGGCGGGCCAGCGGCGTGGCCGGCGACTCCCGCCGGTCCGCGATGTTCGCCTTGTACGTGACCCCCAGCAGCAGCACCGTGGCCCCGTGCACCGCCTGCCCGTCCGCGTTGAGCAGGTTCTGCGCGCGCCGCGCCACGTACGCGGGCATGGTCGCGTTGATCTCCTGCGCCAGCTCGACGAACCGGAACGGGTAGCCCAGTTTGGTGCGCACGTTGTGGCTCAGGTAGTTCGGGTCGATCGGGATGCAGTGCCCGCCGACCCCGGGGCCGGGATAGAACGGCTGGAAGCCGAACGGCTTGGTCGACGCGGCGTGGATGACGTCCCACAGGTCGATGTCCAGCTCGTGGCAGAACCGGGCCATCTCGTTGACCAGCGCGATGTTCACATGCCGGTACGTGTTCTCCAGCAGTTTGGCGGTCTCCGCCTCCCGGGTGCCGCGGGTGCGCACGACCGTCTCCACGAGCCGCGCGTAGAACGCGGCCACGGCGTCCGTGCAGGCCGGGGTGTGCCCGCCGACCACCTTGGGGGTGTTGTGCGCGCCGAACGTCGGGTTGCCCGGGTCGATGCGTTCCGGCGAGAACGCCAGGTGGAAGTCGAGGCCCGCGGTGAGCCCGGACAACCGTTCCAGCAGCGGCCGGACCACGTCGTCCGTGGTGCCCGGGTACGTCGTGGACTCCAGCACCACCAGCATGCCGGGGCGCAGCTGGCGGCCGACCGCCTCCGCGGCCCCGATGACCGCCGTCAGGTCCGGCCCGTCCCCCTCCGCCAGCGGGGTGGGCACGCAGATGACCGCGGTGGCGGCCGTGGCGATCAGCGACTCGTCCGTGGTCGGCTGGAAGCCGTTCGCGACCATCTGTGCCACGTCGGCGTCGCTGAGGTCGTCGATGTGCGAGCGTCCGGCGGACAGTCCGGCCACCACCCGCGCGTCGACGTCGTAGCCGAGCACGCGCATGCCGACGCGGGTGGCCTGGCGGGCGAGCGGCAGGCCCACGTAGCCCAGTCCGAGAATCACGACGTCGTAGCTCACGGATTCACTCCTCAAACAAGCCCGGTGATCACGGGGAAGACGGCAGGGGGAGGTCGTCGGCGGGCAGCGGGTCCGCGGCGGCCGGCGGATCCCCGGCGAGCACCGGGTCGCCGGACGCCGCGCGGGTGGCCTGGCGCGCCACCACGGGCGTCGGCGGGTGCAGGCGGCTGGGGGAGACCGTGCCGGCCCGCGGTTCGGCCAGCTCGTACGGCGAGACGAACGGCAGGTACGCGGGCAGGAAGTCCTCGACCAGCCCGGCCTGTTCGGCCGCGACATCCGCGTCGGCCTCGGTGTCGTTCAGGCAGAACGCGTCGAGGTGCCGGTGCCGCAGCAGCGACGCCAGCTTGAACGGCGTCGTCGGGTCGGCCAGGTCCGCGTACCGGTAGCGGATCTCGCCCGGGACCGCCCGCCCGGTCAGGTACGCGTAGTACTGCTGCAGCGAGGAGAGCAGCGCGATGTCGTCGGGGTGCCGGAACTGGTGGTCCGCGGTCGCCTCGACGTGCTCGGCGAACCGCTGTTCGATCTCGGCGATCACGCTGCGCCGCGACGGGTGCGGGGTGTGCAGCATCTTGCGGGTCAGCACCCGCCCGAACGCCTCCTGGATGAGCCGCCGGTTGTTCTTGCCGGCCGAGTTGACCGGGGGGTCCGCGGGGCTGGGCGGCGCCGAGTCGACCCGGGCGGTCGACGGGAAGAACCGGGTCAGCCCGCCCGAGGTGAAGAACAGGTCCGGGGTGACCGGGTGGCCGAGTAACACGTCGTCGTTGACGTACAGGAAGTGTTCCGCCAGGCCCGGGATGCGGTGCAGGCGCGACTCGATGGCCTGCGAGTTGAACGTGGGCAGCCGCCCGGTGTCGCCGAAGATCTCCCGGTGGCTGACCACGGTGACGCCCGGGTGGTCGGTGTCCAGCCAGGACGGCACCTGGTCGTCCGTGACGAGGTAGATGTGCCGTACCCAGGGGGCGAAGCAGTGCAGGGCGCGCAGCGAGTAGCGCAGCTCGTCGCGGCACGCGTACCGGGAGTGGTTGGCGGTCTGCTCGTTGAGGTCGGTCACCCACGGGTTGCTGCGCAGCGCATCGGCCTTGCGTGCCTGCCAGGCGGGGTCGGCGCCGTCGACCCACGTGTAGACCACGTCGATCGGGAAGTTGATGCGGTCGGGGTCGGCGAGCGTGAACACCGCCCGCGTCCGGTAGGCGGTGCTGTCGGCCGCGGCACTGAACGGGCCGAAAACCGGTTCCGGTGCGGTCGTCACGGGCTCGTCGACCGCGATCACGTCCGCGATCGGGTTGCCGCGGGGGCCGATCAGGTGCCCGTCGCGTTCGGCCCAGAACTCCACCTCGCAGCCGAGGTCCGGGCCCAGGACCAGGCTGCCGGTGGGGTCGGTGACCGGCCAGCACACCCGCAGCACGTGCGCGGCGCGCCGCCGGCGCCGGTCCGCGCGGCGTCGTGGCCGGCCCGCGGTCGCGCCGCCGGGCGCGGCGACCTCCAGCAGGCCGTCGCCGGTCGCGGTGAGGCTTTCCAGCAGCGCGACGACCCGGGCCCGCTCGGCAGCGGGTACGGCCACCGCGGTGCGCGCCACGGCCCGGGTGGGGATGCGGAACCAGTCGACGTCCCCGGCGGTGAGCGCGGCGGTGACGCGGTCGAGATTGTCGCGCCGGACCGCGGCGGGGCTCGCCGCCTGTTCGCGCCGGGCGGTGATCCAGCCCATCGCGGTACGTACCCGCATGGTCGTGGCGTCGGCGGTGACCCGCATTGTGGGCAGCCGCGGCGGCGGCGAGATCGGCACGATGCGGCGGGCCACGTGCAGCCGCCGGTGTGGGGCGACCCGGGGCAGCAGCCGGTCCTGCACCGAGATGAAGATGCGCTTCCGGACCCGCCAGGGGGCCAGGCGCAGGATGCGCCGCAGTGGCACGCCACGTTCCTTCCGCCGGGTGTCCGTCGTACCGATGAGCGAGCGTCTCGCCGCACGGTTCCTGACCCTCAACGGCGGGATTCCGCGGAAGGTTGCGGTCGATATCGGCTTATCGGACATCTGTGTCAAGTCGTCACAGGTGTGGTCCAAGCTACGGATGTGTCGCCCGTTATCACCGGTATATTCGATTTGCTCGTGAGACGTGGGTGAATGCGGGCCCGCAACCCCTACGGGTGCGCTCCGGGGATCCCGCCGATGCGCGGGCTTGCGGGCAGGGCGCATCGTGGAGGTCGGCCGGTCGGCGGCCGAGGGGAGGCGGACATGGGCAAGGCAATCGCGTACCTGGTGGCCACGATCGCCGGTGTGATCGTGGTGGGCTGGATCGCCGTGAGCCTGCTGCACGTGCTGGTGGGCGCTCTGGCGTACCTGATCGTCGGCGCCATCGTCGTCGGCGGCGGCGTCTACCTGTACGGCAAGGCGAAGCGGTCGCTGGCCCCGGGCACCCGGACCCAGCGCCGGATCGAGGCCGCCACCAAGACGTACCGGATGCGCCAGCGGTGAGAACCCGCAGTCGCTCCGGTCGCTGCGCTCCCTCCGCTTGGTGCGGGTTCTCACCGCTGACGCAGGTGCATCCGGTGTCCGCGCGAAGCGCGGACCGGCAGACTCGGGATGCGCCAGCGGTGAGCTCGGGCGGCGGCGGCTAGGCTTGCGGGCGTTCCCTCATCGCTGACCAACGGGAAGTTGCGCCGTGTTTGACACCTTGAGCGACCGCCTCTCCGGGATCTTCACCAAGCTGCGGGGCAAGGGCCGGCTCACCGACGCCGACATCGACGCCACCGCGCGCGAGATCCGCCTCGCCCTGCTCGAGGCGGACGTGGCGCTGCCCGTGGTCAGGGCGTTCATCGCCAGCCTGAAGGAGCGGGCGCGCGACGCCGAGGTGTCGAAGGCCCTCAACCCGGCGCAGCAGATCATCAAGATCGTCCACGAGGAGCTCATCAACGTCCTCGGCGGCGAGGGCCGGCGGCTGCAGTTCGCCAAGCAGCCCCCCACCGTGATCATGCTCGCGGGTCTGCAGGGCTCCGGCAAGACCACGCTCGCGGGCAAGCTGGCCCGCTGGCTCAAGGGCCAGGGCCACCAGCCGCTGCTGGTCGCCTGCGACCTGCAGCGCCCCAACGCGGTCAACCAGCTGCAGGTCCTCGGCGGCCGGGCCGGGGTCGATGTGTACGCCCCGCAGCCCGGAAACGGCGTCGGCAACCCGGTCCAGGTGGCCAGGGACTCCATCGAGCACGCGCAGCGGGCGGCGAAGGACATCGTCATCGTCGACACCGCCGGCCGCCTCGGCATCGACGCCGAGATGATGCAGCAGGCCGCGGACATCCGCGACGCGGTCAACCCGGACGAGGTCATCTTCGTCATCGACGCCATGGTCGGCCAGGACGCGGTGCAGACCGCCGAGGCGTTCCGCGACGGGGTCGGCATCACCGGCGTGGTGCTGTCCAAGCTCGACGGCGACGCCCGCGGCGGTGCCGCTCTGTCGGTGCGGCATGTCACCGGCGAGCCGATCCTCTTCGCGTCCACCGGCGAGAAGCTGGAGGACTTCGACGTCTTCCACCCGGACCGGATGGCCAGCCGGATCCTGGGCATGGGCGACGTGCTGACCCTCATCGAGCAGGCCGAGCAGGCGTTCGACGAGGAGCAGAAGGAGAAGATGACCTCCAAGCTGCTCGGTGGCGAGCAGTTCACCCTGGAGGACTTCCTCGACCAGCTCATCGCGGTGCGCCGGATGGGTCCGATCGCGAACGTGCTGGCCATGATGCCCGGCATGGGGCAGATGAAGGACCAGCTGGCCGAGCTGGACGACAGCCACTTCGATCGGGTCACCGCGATCATCCGTTCGATGACCCCGCAGGAGCGGGCCAACCCGAAGATCCTGAACGGCTCCCGCCGGGTCCGCATCGCCAACGGTTCCGGCGTCACTGTCATGGACGTCAACCAGCTGCTCAACCGCTTCGCCGACGCGCAGAAGATGATGAAGCAGATGGGCGGCATGATGGGCCTGCCCGGCGCCCGTCGCAAGGCCACCAAGAGCCCGAAGAACAAGCGCAAGGGCACCAAGGGCGGCAGCAGCCGGCCCCGCGTCGGCGGCGCCGGGATGCCGGCGGGTTTCCCCGGCGGCATGCCCCAGCTCCCGCCCGGCCTGGACCCGAACGCGCTGGGCGGCGGCGGTCAGGGCCTGCCCCCGGGCTTCAAGCTCCCGAAGCTCGACTTCAACAAGCTGACCAAGCCCCCCAAGGACGACGACAAGCGCTGACCGCGCGGCTGTGGACACGCAGGCGCCACACCTGCGCGGGTTGTCCACAGCCGTCGATTTCGTGCAGCGACCGCCATCCACCAGGACATCGGCGTCGAGATCCTGCTCGCGCTGCGCGTCGGATGCGCACCAGACCTCATGCCCGTCGTCGATTTGTCGCTCGCGGTGAACTACCGCAACGAGCCGCGACCCGACGTCGTCGTCATCCGCCCCGACCACGCCAACATCAGCCCGGTGCCGGTGGACGACGCCGTGCTGGCCGTGGAGGTCATCTCGCCGGGTTCCCACTTCCGGGACATGTACGCCAAGGCGAAGGTCTACGCTGCCGCCCGGGTCGCGCACTACTGGGTCATCGACCCGTTGTTCGACGACGGCATCGTGCTCACCGCGTTCCAGCCCGGCGACACCGGGGAGTACGAGATCGTGGCCAGCACCAACAAGGTGTTCACCACGGAGGTGCCGTTCCCGGTCACCGTCGACCTGCCCGCGCTGACCGAGCGACGCCGCACCCTGCTGGAGCGTGCCCGCCCGCAGGACTGAGCGGCTGATCCGGTAGGACTGTGGGCATGGCCTTGCATGTGCGCGGTGTCCTGCTCCCCGACGACGAGGTACGCGACCTGTGGCTGGTCGGCGACCGCGTCACGTTCGAGCCGGTCGCGGGCGCCGAGACGATCAGCGACTCCGGGTTCGTGCTGCCCGGCCTCGTGGACGCCCATTGCCACCTCGGCATCCAGTACGGCGGACGCCCGATCGAGCACGTGGACCAGGCACGCGAGCTCGCCACGGTCGACCGCGACACCGGTGTGCTCGCCATCCGGGACGCGGGCTCGCCGTACCCGTATCCGGAGCTGGACGACGAGCCCGGCATGCCGCGCCTGGCCCGCGCCGGGCGCCACGTCGCGGCCCCCAAGCGGTATCTGCGCGACATCGGGGTGGAGGTCGACGGCGCCGACGTGGCCGCGACCGTGACCGAGCAGGCCCGCGCCGGGACGGGCTGGGTGAAGCTGGTGGGCGACTGGATCGACCGTTCGGTCGGGGATCTGGCCCCGTCGTGGGATCCGGAGACCATGGCCGCCGCGGTCGCGGCCGCGCACGCGGCGGGCGCCCGGGCGGCCGTGCACACGTTCTCGGAGGAGGGTGTGGCACAGATGGTCCGGGCCGGGGTCGACTCGGTCGAGCACGGGACGGGTCTGTCTTTCGACCTGATCGACGAGATGGCCCGCCGGGGCACCGCACTGGTGCCCACCATGATCAACATCAGGACGTTCGGGAAGATCGCCGACCAGGCCCGGTCCAAGTTCGCCGGGTACGCCGACCACATGGTCGCGCTGCGCGACCGGTTCCCGTCCGTGGTCCGCGCGGCCCACGAGGCCGGGGTGCCGATATACGTGGGCACGGACGCGGGCGGCGGTATCCGGCACGGGCAGGCCGCCGAGGAGATGCTGCTGCTGCACGAGGCGGGCATCCCGGCGCTGGACGTGCTCGCCGCGGCGTCCTGGCGGGCCCGGGCCTGGCTGGGATTCCCCGGCCTGGTCGAGGGCGGGCGCGCCGACCTCGTGGTCTACCCCGAGGACCCCCGGCGCGACCTGACCGTGGTCCGCGCGCCGCGGCGCATCGTCCTGCGGGGACAGGTGATCCGCTGAGCCGCGGCCGCGCCTCCGGCCACCGGTGGTCCGCCGAGCCTCGCTAGGATGCTGCCTCATGGCTCGCGTGCTCACTCCCCGTGCGGAGGACTTCCCCCGCTGGTACCAGGACCTCATCGCCAAGGCGCAGCTCGCCGACAACGGCCCGGTGCGCGGCACGATGGTGATCCGGCCGACCGGGTATGCGCTGTGGGAGCGCATGCAGGGCGAGATGGACGCCCGGATCAAGGCGGCGGGCGCGGAGAACGCGTACTTCCCGCTGTTCATCCCGGAGAGCTACCTGCGCCGGGAGGCCCAGCACGTGGAGGGCTTCTCGCCCGAGCTGGCCGTGGTCACCCACGCGGGTGGCAAGGAGCTGGCCGAGCCGATCGTCGTGCGGCCCACGAGCGAGACGATCTTCGGCGAGTTCATGGCCAAGTGGGTCGACTCGTACCGGGACCTGCCGCTGCTGCTCAACCAGTGGGCCAACGTGGTGCGCTGGGAGCTGCGCCCGCGTACGTTCCTGCGGACCACGGAGTTCCTCTGGCAGGAGGGCCACACCGCGCACGCCACCGAGACGGACGCGGCGACCTACGCGCGGCGCATCCTGCACGACGTGTACGAGGACTTCATGGTCAACCTGCTGGCGATCCCGGTCGTGCCGGGCCGCAAGACCGTCCGTGAGCGGTTCGCGGGTGCCACGAACACGATGACGCTGGAAGCCATGATGGGCGACGGCAAGGCGCTGCAGATGGGCACGTCGCACGAGCTGGGGCAGAACTTCGCCAAGGCGTTCGACATCACGTACTCGTCCGCGGCCGGCGGCATGGAGCACTGCTGGACCACCTCGTGGGGGAGCACCACGCGGATGATCGGCGGGCTGATCATGGTGCACGGCGACGACAGCGGGCTGCGGGTTCCGCCGCGGCTCGCCCCGGTGCAGGCCCAGGTCATGGTGGTCAAGGCGGGCGAGGGGGTGGCCGAGGCCGCCGCGAAGCTGCGCGACGAGCTGGCCGCCGCGGGCGTGCGGGTGACCCTGGACGACCGCGCCGACGTGCCGTTCGGCCGCCGGGCGGTGGACGCCGAGCTCAAGGGCATCCCGGTCCGTGTCGAGGTCGGCCCGCGTGACCTGGCCGCGGGCAACGCGGTGCTGGTCCGGCGGATCACCGGCGCGAAGTCACCCGTGGCGCTCGGCGAGGTCGCCGCCGCGGTCTCCGCCGCGCTCAAGGCCGACCAGCAGCAGCTCTTCGACGACGCGCTGGCGCTGCGCGAGGAACGCACCGTGGACGTGCCGACCCTGGGCGACGCGATCGAGGCGGCCCAGGCCGGCTGGGCCCGCGTGCCGTGGGCGGCGGTCGGGGAGGCGGGCGAGGCGGAGGCCAACGGCAAGGCGGTCACCGTACGCTGCCTGCTGCGCCCCGACGGCACCGTGCCCGACGCGGACGACGAGCCGGATCTGGTCGCGATCCTGGCTCGCGCGTACTGATGCGCGTCCGTCCGTGATGCCGTTCGCGCCGGGGCGGCCGGTGCTGTACCGCCACATCGCCAACGGCCGGGTCGTCGCGGTGCGCCCGTGCCGGGTGGTCCTCGACGACGACCGTGGGCTGCTGCTGTGGCTTGCCGGGGGTTCCGCGGTGGCGACCGAGGTGGCCACGGACGGTCGCGGCGTGCGGGACATGCCGTTCACCGAATGGGTGACGCTGGACCACCGGCTGCACGAGACGACCTGGCGGGGCCCGGCGATCCTGAAGTTCCTGCCGCGCGACGGCCATAACTCGGTGTGGTTCTTCCACAACGCGCAGGACGACTTCGCCGCCTGGTACGTGAACCTGGAGGCGCCCGTGGCGCGCTGGGACGACGGCTCGGCGGCCGGGGTCGACGTGGTGGACCAGGACCTGGACATCGTGGTCGCTCCGGACCGGAGTTGGCGGTGGAAGGACGAGGACGAGTTCGCCGAGCGGCTGGCCCTGCCGGAGCACTACTGGGTGCGCGACGAGGCGGCGGTGTGGGCCGAGGGGCACCGGGTGATCGAGCTGATCGAGGCGGGCACGTTTCCCTTCGACGGCACCTGGACGGACTTCCGGCCCGACCCGTCCTGGCGGGTGCCGCACGCGCTGCCCGCGGGCTGGGATCGCCCGGCCTCCCGCTGACCGGCGGGGGTGCTGGGAGCCCCGCCCGGGGATCTGGCACAATGGGTGACTGGTTCGGCGTGCGTGAGGCTGCCCTCTAACTCCTGACGCGCTGCCAGTCCGCGAGGCAACCGCCCACAACCCCACGTGGTGCCGGCGACTCGATCACGTCGCATTCAGGAGCGAAATACACCGTGGCCGTTAAGATCCGGCTCCTGCGGATGGGCAAGATCCGCAACCCGCAGTACCGCATCGTCGTCGCCGACTCGCGCACCAAGCGTGACGGTCGTGCCATCGAGTACGTGGGCATCTACCACCCCAAGGAAGACCCGTCGGTCATCCAGGTGAAGTCGGAGCGCGTGCAGTACTGGCTCTCTGTCGGCGCGCAGCCGAGCGAGGCCGTGCAGCGCCTGCTGGAGAAGACCGGCGACTGGCAGCAGTTCAAGGGCCTGCCGGCCCCGCCGCCGCTGCTCGTGGCCGCCCCCAAGGCGGACCGCCAGGCGGCGTACGAGGCGGAGGCCAAGGCCAGCGCGGGTGTCGCCGAGACCAAGCCGGTCGCCAAGAAGGCTCCCGCCAAGGCGGACAAGGCCCCCGCCAAGGCCGAGGCCAAGGCGGCCGACGAGGCTCCGGCGGAGACCCGCGAGGAGGCCGCTGCCAAGGCAGAGGACGCCGCCGGTGCCGGCGCCGACTCCGCGAGCTGACGGGGCGCTCCGGCCCGCGCTGGAGCACCTCGTCAAGGGCATCGTCGACAACCCGGACGACGTCCGGGTCCGGCTCGTCGACTCGCGCCGCGGCAAGCGGCTCGAGGTCCGCGTGCACCCCGAGGACCTGGGTACGGTCATCGGGCGCGGCGGGCGTACGGCGAAGGCGCTGCGTCAGGTCATCGGCTCGATCGGTGGGCGTGGCATCCGCGTCGACATCGTCGACGCGTACTGACGCACCGCGCGATGCTGCTCGTCGTCGGCCAAATCGGCAAGCCCCACGGCATCCGTGGGGAGGTGCTGGTGACGGTGCGTACTGACGAGCCAGAGGCGAGATTCGTGGCCGGGCAGGTGTTCACGACCGAGGTCCCCCGGGACCGTCGGGTGAGCACCGGTCCGGCCACACCGCCACCCACCCCCGGCGGTGTGCGCTACCAGGTGCCGGAGGAGCTGACCCTGGGGTCGCTGCGCTGGCATCAGGGCCGGGTGATCGCCCAGTTCGACGGCGTGCCGGACCGCAACGTCGCCGAGGCGCTGCGCGGCGTTCTGCTCTGCGTCGACAGCGCTGACATCGCGCCCTCGGACGACCCGGACGAGTTCCACGACCACCAGCTGGTCGGGCTGACCGTGGCCGCCGCCGACGGCACGGTGTACGGCGAGGTGGAGCGCATCGAGCACGCTCCGGCGTCGGATCTCATCGTGCTGCGCAAGGCGGCGGGCGGGACCGCGTTGATCCCGTTCGTGAGCCGGATCGTCCCGGCGGTGGACCTCGCCGGCGGGCGCGTGATCGTCGATCTGCCCGAGGGCCTGCTCGACCTGTAGCGGCCGTTCCACCGGCCCCTGAGGCCGTTCTGCCGGAGCCCGGCTGCGGCTCGACCCCGTTAGAGGCTGCCCGTGCGCGTCGACATCGTCTCGATCTTCCCCGAGTACTTCGCTCCGCTGGACCTGTCGCTGATCGGCAAGGCGCGCTCGTCCGGCCTGCTCGACCTCGCGGTGCACGACCTTCGGACGTGGACCTCCGACGTGCACCGGACGGTCGACGACACCCCGTACGGCGGCGGGCCGGGCATGGTGATGCGTCCGGAGCCGTGGGCGGGTGCCCTGGATGCCGTGACCCGCCCGGATTCCCTGCTCGTGGTGCCGTCCCCGGTCGGGGTGCCGTTCACCCAGGCCGCCGCGCACGAGCTGGCCGCCGCCCCGCACCTGGTCTTCGCCTGCGGCCGGTACGAGGGCATCGACCAGCGCGTGCTGGACGACGCGGCGACGCGGATGCCGGTCCGGGAGGTCTCCCTGGGCGACTATGTGCTGTTCGGCGGCGAGGTCGCGGTCATCGTGATCATGGAGGCGGTGACCCGGCTGCTGCCCGGGGTGCTGGGCAACGCCGACTCGCTGACCGAGGAGTCGCACGCGGCGGGTCTGCTGGAGGCCCCGGTCTACACCAAGCCTGCCCAGTGGCGCGGGCACGAGGTGCCGGACGTGCTGCGTTCCGGCGACCACGGGCGGATCGCCCGGTGGCGCCGGGAACAGTCCCTGCTGCGTACCGCGACCCGGCGGCCGGACCTGCTGGCCGGGTATCCGCCGGAACAACTGGACAAGCGCGACCGGGCCGCGCTGGACGGGGCCGGATTTCAGATCCCTGACCCGGATGTGGCAAAGTAGGGAGGTTGCCGTTCGCCGTCCACGCCGTGGAGGGCGGGCGAGGGGCCCCGGGGCACCAGTCAGCCGGGGTTCAGAATCATCCACCGCACACCGAACTCCCGGTGTGCTTTGAGTACGACGAGGATGCAGCGATGAACACGCTGGACGCTCTCGACGCCCAGTCGCAGCGCACCGACATTCCCGACTTCCGGGCGGGCGACACGCTCAAGGTCCACGCCCGGGTCGTCGAGGGCAACCGCTCCCGCGTCCAGGTCTTCCAGGGCGTCGTGATCAGCCGCCAGGGCGGTGGCCTGCGCGAGACCTTCAAGATCCGCAAGATCAGCTTCGGCGTCGGCGTGGAGCGTACGTACCCGCTCAACAGCCCGCAGATCGACCGGATCGAGGTCGTCACCCGTGGTGACGTGCGTCGCGCCAAGCTCTACTACCTGCGTGAGCTGCGCGGCAAGAAGGCCAAGATCAAGGAGCTGCGCGAGAAGCAGACCGTCAGCTGAACCCCATCGCGGTCCGGGCCGTACGTCTTCTCGGACTGACGTTTACTGCGCGGGCGAACTACGCTTGCGCGAGTGACGGATGGGCACCAGCGCCACTGCGGTAACCGCCGCTGCGGCGGACCATTCGCACTACCGCCCGACCCGCCCCGTGCCTGGGGTCTCGGGCGGTAGTGCTGTATCCGGAGCAGTCGGCCGGGACGGCGGTAGGAGATGCGTAGCGTGGAACCGATGGAAGGCTATCGAGCCTCCCGGCGGCGCCGGGGTGTCATCCGGCGCAAGGAGATGCCGCTCTGGCAGGAGCTGCCGCTGCTGCTGGTCGTGGCGTTCTGCCTGGCCGTGCTCATCCGTACGTTCCTGGTGCAGGCGTTCTTCATCCCCTCGGGGTCGATGGAGAACACGCTGCTCGTGGGCGACCGTGTGCTGGTCAACAAGGTCGTCTACGACATGCGCGACCCGGTCCGCGGGGAGATCGTGGTCTTCCGCGGTACGGACAACTGGGCGCCGGAGCAGCCGGCCACCCCGGTCAGCAACAGCTTCGGCGCCAAACTGGGCCGGACGATCGGCGACCTGGTCGGGGTCAGCCGCCCCGGCGAGAAGGACTTCATCAAGCGGGTCATCGGACTGCCCGGCGACAAGGTCGCCTGCTGCGACGCCAAGGGCCGGATCACGGTCAACGGCGAGTCGATCGACGAACCGTACGTGCAGGAGAACTCGTCGCTGGACGCTCCGCCCAATCCGAAGCAGTGCACGAGCCGCCGGTTCGCCGAGGTGACTGTGCCGGCCGGTGAGATGTTCGTCATGGGCGACCACCGGCTGGTGTCCCAAGACGCGCGCTGTCAGGGGCCCGTACCGATCAGCAACATCATCGGCCGGGCGTTCGTCGTGGTGTGGCCCAGCAGCCGCTTCACCGGCCTGTCCGTGCCCGACAACTGGAAGAACTTCGCCGCCGCCCACCCGGTCGCGCAGGCGCCACCGGGCGCCGCGCCCCCGTCTGCCCCGGACCCGGCCACCGGAGCCCTTATCGTCCCGTTCCTATTCACGGCCGGACTATCCGCGCGTTCCGGTCTGCTGAGCGTGACGCGGAGACGTAGGCTCCGTTCGTGATTGACGAGCAAAACGATCAAACCGAAAAACGCCGCGGGTCATTCTGGCGTGAGCTCCCGATCCTGCTGGGCGTCGCCATCCTCGTCGCGGTCCTCGTACGGGCGTTCGTCCTGCAGACCTTCTACATCCCGTCCCCCTCGATGGAGCACACGCTCAACGTGCTCGACCGGGTGCTCGTCAACAAGCTCGTCTACGACTTCCGCGACCCGCACCGGGGCGAGATCGTCGTGTTCAAGGCGCCGACCGACTGGCAGAGCGGCAACGAGGGCGAGGACTTCATCAAGCGCATCATCGGCGTCGGCGGTGACCACGTGGTCTGCTGCGACCCGCAGAAGCGACTGATGGTCAACGGCCGTTCCCTCGACGAGCCGTACATCTACCGCGACGCCGACGGCACCCAGGACCCGGCGGCCGACGAGGACTTCGACATCACCGTTCCGGCCGGGCGCCTGTGGGTGATGGGCGATCACCGTTCCGCCTCGGGTGACTCCCTGGAGCACTACCAGCAAACCCAGGACGTCAACGAGGCCACGGTCAAGAAGGACGCGGTGGTGGGCCGGGCATTCGTGATCTTCTGGCCGGTGAGCCGCGCTACCTGGCTCACCGTGCCGAAGGGCTTCGACTCGATCCCCAACCCGGCGCCCACGGGCTGACCGGGGCTGACCCCGCCGACGCGGCGCCCTAGGCTGGGTGACGTGATGACGAACCGCCCGGCGGCGCGGGTGCTCCTGGTCGACGCGGCCGGCCGGATCCTGCTGTTCCACGGTGGCGACCCGGCCGACCCCGGCCCCACCTGGTGGTTCACCCCAGGCGGCGGCCTGGACCAGGGGGAGACCCCCGCTCAGGGCGCCGCCCGGGAGCTGTTCGAGGAGACCGGCCTGCGCGTGGACCCGGCCGAGCTGGGCGAGCCCGTGTGGCACCAGGTGATCGAGTTCAGCTACGACCATCAGTGGTACCGGCAGGATCAGGAGTTCTTCCTGCTGCGGGTCGAGCAGTGGCAGGTCGACACGCGCGGCTTCGAGGAGGCCGAGAAGGCCAGCATCGAAGGACACCACTGGTGGTCACTCGACGAGCTGGACGCCACCGACGAGGACGTGTATCCGGAGGGCCTGGCCGATCTGCTGCGGCGGCTCGTGCCCGACGACGTGGCACAGGGGGGTCGCTGATGCTGGCCCCGCCCCGTACGGTGGTCCGCCGCGAAGGCGGCCTGTACGCACTGGAACGGGCCCTGCAGCGCCGGGGTTTCCGGCTGGTCGCCGGCGCCGACGAGGCCGGCCGCGGCGCCTGCGCCGGGCCGCTGGTCGCCGCCGCCGCGATCCTGCCCGAGGGCCGCCGCGGCGAGATCGACGAGCTGGCCGACTCCAAGCTGCTCACCCCGGCCGCCCGCGAGCGTGTCTACGACGAGGTCGTGGCCCGCGCCCTCACCTGGTCCGTTGTGGTCATCCCCGCCACCGAGGTGGACGCCCGCGGCCTGCATGTCTGCAACCTGGCCGCGATGCGCCGGGCGCTGGCCTCGCTGACCGTCCGCCCGGAGTACGTGCTGACCGACGGGTTCCCGGTGGACGGGCTGGGCGCCCCGGGCCTCGCCGTGTGGAAGGGCGACCGGGTCGCGGCGTGCGTGGCCGCCGCGAGCGTCCTCGCCAAGGTCACCCGGGACCGGCTGATGGTCGAGCTGGACACCCGCTTCCCCGGGTACGGCTTCGCGGTGCACAAGGGGTACATCACCGACGAGCACACCGCGGCGCTCACCCGGATCGGCCCGTGCGCCGAGCACCGGTTCTCGTACGTCAACGTGGCCGCGGCGTCCGGCCGGGGCAACCGGCCCCCGCGGGCCCGCCGCCCGCGCGACGCCGCCCCGCGTTCCGTGCCGGCCGGGGCCGAGCCGATGATGCTCTGGCCGGTGGCGGAGGGTACCGTCGGCGTGGCGTCGGGCGACCAGCCTCGGCCGCCGGTGCCGGTGGGGGAAGATGAGGCCATGGAGGGCGAGAAGCGATGAGCGCAGAGGATCTCGAGAAGTACGAGACCGAGATGGAGCTGCAGCTCTACCGGGAGTACCGCGACATCGTCCGTCAGTTCTCCTACGTGGTGGAGACCGAGCGCCGGTTCTACCTGGCCAACCAGGTCGACCTGCACGTGCGCAACGCGGACGGCGAGGTCTATTTCGAGGTCGAGATGCATGATGCCTGGGTGTGGGACATGTACCGGCCGGCGAGGTTCGTCAAGAACGTGCGGGTGATGACGTTCAAGGACGTGAACGTCGAGGAGCTGGAGAAGCCCGACATCTCCCTGCCGGACGACGCGAATTTCGGCGGCTGACGGCTGTCCACAGCGCGGCCCCGTCCACAGGGCCACCCGCCCCACACGGACGGATCCGGCACAGTGCGGCACATGCCGCTGCTGTTGTGTCTGATGATCGTCTTCCCTGGCGCTCCCTCCCCGCGGGCCCACGTCGTGGCCGCTGCCGTGTTCCGGTCGGCCCTCCCGCCTCCGCCCACCGTCATCGACGCGCCTCGGCCAGGGCCGCGCGGGCGCTTCCGATGGCCGCTGGACGCGCCGCATGTCGTGCGCGGATTCGCCCCACCGCCGAGCCCGTGGTTGCCCGGCCATCGCGGCGTCGATCTCGCCGCACCCGCGGGCAGCCCGGTGCGCGCCGCCGCCGCGGGCACGGTGATCTTCGCCGCGGATCTGGCCGGGCGCGGTGTGGTCAGCGTCGCTCACGCCGACGGCGTGCGGACCACGTATGAGCCGGTGGATCCGCTCGTCCGCACCGGCACCGCCGTTGCGGCCGGAGCGGCGATCGGCACCCTGAGACCCGGGCATCCCGGTTGTCCCACGGTCGCCTGCCTGCACTGGGGCGCGCGTCGCGGCGAGGCGTACCTGGACCCGCTGGCGTTGCTGGGTCTGCGCCGTGTGCGCCTACTGCCGCTGCAACGCGGCGAGCAGCGCCGGGAGGCGTTCGGCCAGCCGGTCGTACTCCTGCGGCCGGTTGTAGACCTGGGCGCACAGTCGCAGCCAGCCCCGGCCGCCCCACGCGTTGACCGCGGTCTCGGTGGACAGTTTCTCCGCGATGTGCTGACGCAGGGCCTGCGCCTCCGCCTGGGTGGTGGCCACGCCGGTCGGCAGCGGCAGGATCCGCATCGACCCTGGCCCGCCGGGGCCCGGCAGGTCGGCCGGGGCCAGCCCGAGCGCCTCCCCGACCACCTTCTGCCCGTACGCGGCGAGCGCCGCGTTGTGCGCCTGCACCGCCTCGACCCCGAGGGTGCGCAGCGCGTACAACCCCGCGGGCGCGGCCAGCCAGCCGGTGTAGTCCACCGTGCCCTGGAACTCGACCGCCAGCGGGAATCCGGCCTCCTGCTCCCAGGAGACCGCCAGCGGTTCGATCCGCCGCCGCCAGCCGGGCGCCACGGACAGCAGCGCGGTGCCGCGCGGCGCGAAGGCCCACTTGTGCAGGTTGCCCACCCAGAAGTCCGCCCCGATCGCGTCGACGTCCGCGGGGAGCATGCCGGGCACGTGCGCCCCGTCGACCAGCACCGGGATGTCGTGCTCGCGGGCGGCCGCGGCGATCTGCCGTACCGGCAGGATCTGCGCCGTGGCCGAGGTGAGGTGGTCGACGATCAGCAGCTTCGTGCGGCCCGGCCGCAACGCGTCCCGTACCCGCGACGCGACCTCGGCCTCCGCGGCACCCAGCGGCAGCGCCACGGTCCGGGCCGTGGCACCGGCCCGCCGGACCTGCCGCCGCGCGGCCAGGGCCACCGCCCCGTACGCGTGGTCCGTCAGGAGCACCTCGTCGCCCGGCGCGAGCCGCACCGACTGCAGCACGACCGACACCCCGGCCGTGGTGTTGGGCACCAGCGCGCTGCCGTCCGGGTCGGCGCCGAGGAACGCCGCCAGATGACGTCGGGTGTGGATGATGCGATCGAGTAGACCCTGCGCGTAGAAGCGCAGCGGGTTGGACTCGACCTCGTCGCGCAGCCGCTGCTGGACACGCTGGACGCTGAGCGGGACCGCGCCGAACGCGCCGTGGTTGAGATAGGACACCGCCGGGTCCAGCGAGAACAGGAGCCGGGCTCCCGGGATGGGCGGGGGCGGATCTCCGGCGGGCACGCCTTGAGCGTACGGTGCGAGCGCGACCCGGGGCAGAGGAATGCGAATCGCCCTCACGCCCGGGGGTGCGCCTGGTTGAACGCCGCCCGCAGCCGTTCCGTGGAGACATGGGTGTAGATCTGCGTACTGGACAGCGAACTGTGCCCGAGCAGGTCCTGCACCGCGCGCAGGTCGGCGCCGCCGTCCAGCAGATGCGTGGCAGCCGAGTGGCGCAGATCGTGCGGGCTGGTGTGGGGCAGGCCGGCTGCGCGGGCGGCACCGGCCACGATCCGGCGTACCACGGTCTGCTGGACGCGGCCACCGCGTACGCCGATGAACAGCGCGTCGCCGCTGCCGGGGGCGGCGAGCCGTGGCCGCCCTTCGTTCAGCCAGCCGTCGAGTGCCCGCTGGGCCGGAATGCCGTACGGCACGGCCCGCTCCTTGGCGCCCTTGCCGAGGACCCGTACGACCCGGCGCCCGGCGTCCACGTCCGCGCGGTCGAGTCCGCACAGCTCGCTGACGCGTACGCCGGTGGCGTAGAGCAGTTCCAGGACGGCGCGGTCGCGTGCGGCGATCGCCTCGGCGGGCACCGCCGTACGCGTCGCCTGGCTCGGGTCGGGTGCCACGACGAGCTGGGCGGCCTGGTCGGCGCGCAGCACGGACGGCAGTGCACGGTGCCCGCGCGGGCTGGCGAGCCGGGCACCGGGGTCGGTCGGGCAGAGCCCGGCCCGGTGCGCCCACGCGGTGAACGTGCGGGCGGCGGCCGCCCGGCGAGCCTGGGAACTGCGGGCGGCGCCCGCCACGAGCAGCGCGGCGAGCCAGCCACGCAGCAGCGCGACGTCGAGCTCGGCGGGCGTCGTGCAGCCGTGCCGCGCCGCATGGCCGAGCAGGGAGACGACGTCGCCGACATAGGCCCGCACGGTGTGGCCGGACCGGTTGTCCACCCGGGCGAGGTGTAAACCGAACTCGTCCACCGCGTCCCGCATCGCTGGGGGCAGTGACTCATGGTGCAGCTGCGTGTTCATCGCTCTCGACCGTGATCCCTGCGGCGGCCGCCGTCAAGTGGGCGCTCGTCCTGTCGCGTTTCCGGCCGCGTAGGCCTGGTGCCACCACCCTGCTTGCCCGCGGATCCTATGCTGCTGCCCCTGACCACCGATGGTTGTCGACATCCGCCCGTCAAGGGACGGGGATTCCCGTGGTCACCAAGGCTGTCACGGAAGGATTCCCATGAGCATCGGACACGGATGGGCCCGCCTCGGCGTGGCCGTGCTGCTGGCGTCCGCATTGGCGGCATGCACGAACTCGCCGGACCGGTCCTCCGGCCGCCCGCCCGCGCCTGGGGCCACCGCGAGCACGGGAATCGGGGTCGCGTCGTCGGCAGCGACGACGCCCGCGCCGGCGACGAGTTCGTCATCCGGTGCCGCGGCCGTACCCTCGGCGAACGTCACCAAGAAGGTCGCCGAGGCCCAGTTCCACCTGCCCTCGCAGAACATCGGCTGCTACGTGTCCGCGGATTCGGCCCGATGCGACGTCGCGAAGCGGTCCTGGACGCTCCCGCCGAAGCCCGCGAACTGCGAACTCGACTGGGGCTTCGGGGCCGTGGTCAGCGGAACCACGAAGGCGACGCTCACCTGCGCCGGGGACACGGTGCTGGGCGGTCCCGACGAGCTCGCGTACGGCAGGTCGCTGCAAGCCGGCGACATGGTCTGCGACAGCCGGAGCACAGGGGTGCGGTGCACGAACCTGGCGACGAAGCACGGGTTCGCGCTGTCCGCGCAGAAGTACGAATTGTTCTGAGGCCGGTTGTTCTGAGGCCGGTTGTTCTGAGGCCGGGCGTTACGAGGCCGGTTTGTCACGAGGCGGGCCCGGGTGCGCACGCCACACTCCGGTGGTGGCCTGATGATCGCGTCCTCCCGAGCGGCCTGTGGTCAGCGGGCCGTTGCCTCGCCGCCGTCGCGCTGCTGCTCGACGCGCCCGGCCCGGGTCAGCGCCGGGCGTCACGGGCCAGGTCGGCGTTCTGCTCGGCCCCAGGCGGACGTCGCCGCGCTGATCGTGCTCGCGCTGGTCGGCCATGCTTGCTAGGGCGGTGGCAGTCGGCCGTGAGGGCGGTGGCACGTCGGCCGGCCCGTGAGGGCGGCGGCATGTCGGCCAGGATCTGTCCTTACGGGCGGGTGAGCTGCACGCGGTCCGCGGGATGGACCGTCTCCGCGCCGTCGGATGCGGTCACGACGAGAACCGGAATGCCTTCGCCGAGGCGGTGACTGCGACGCTCCGCGTCCGTGGGCATGCGGGCGCTGACGCGTTCGCCGCGGGCCAAAGTGAGCGTCTGGGTGGGCTCGGGGACGCGGACGAACGTTCCGCGCGGCCGTTCCACCGTGACCAGTCCCTCGGTGCGTAGCTGCCCGATCGCCTGGCGGACCGTCGTTCGGCTGAGCCCGTACTCCTGGGCGAGGCGCAGCTCGCTCGGCAGTGGCTCACCCGGGCCCAGTTCGCCCGTGACGATCCGGTCGCGCAGCAGGTCCGCCAGCTGGCGGAACACCGCGCGGTCGGCGGAGGGATCGATCATGTCGGCCACGGTACGTGGCCACAATGCTCCGTCAGGCTGTACATACAGTTCCATGTTGGTATAGTACTACCGCGCCGCACTGAGAAGGCCGAGCTTGATCGGGCGGTGTGAGCGGCGATGGTCGGCGGTCCGTCACGGACCGAGCGCGAGGTGGTGCGCCGACTGTCGCCGTTCTTCATTTGGTGCCCGCCAGGCTCCGGGGGTTCTGGCCGAAGTGGTGCTCGGCAGGCGGGATGGGCGAGAGGTTCTCTACATCGGACGGTTCTGGGGTCGCAGGGGCGTCGCGGTCACTCGGGTTGGTCGTCGTTCGCCTCGGCTCGGCGCACCCATTCGAGGAAGCGCTGGTAGAGATCGGGTGGCGGGGTTTCGTCGTACATCGTGAAGTCCTCGATCGCCTCGCACATCTGGGCGGACATGTAGATCGTCAGCACCGAGGTGAATCCGTGAAACTCCTGGAGAAGCTGACGTCGGGCGTCGGGGCACGGCCACGGCTGCCCACACGCCCGGCACAGCCATGTGGGCCGGTCTCCGACGTGACCCCCTCCGCTCGGTGTCGTCATCGGCGCCCGCCACGCAGACCGTCGGGCCCGTGGAAGCTGGCGGGCCCGCGGAAGCTGTCGGGCCCGTGGAAGCTGCCGGGCGCGTGGAAGCCTCCGGCGCCGCGGACGACAGAGACGGGTGCCTGCTGCCTGCTGGCTGATCCGCCGAATCCGACGTGGCCCGAGCGGGTCGGGCGGGTCGGGGTGCGGCGGCCGACGGCCCGTCGGCCTCCACAAGCGCGGTACGCCTGTGCCGGCGTCAGCATCCCCGCACGCCCCGGCTGGGGCGGAAGGGCGATGCGTGCACTCGCTCTCCTGGTGTCGGAGCCCGCACACACGCCGGCCCGGTGGCCGAGGGGTGGCCGAAACCCCGGACCACGCTCGGTGGTGCCGGTCCGGTCTGCCGTGTCCGGGTCCGGGCGGTGCGGAATGGGCTTGGCGGAATCACGGGATCGGTCGATGCAGGGTGTGGGAAGTCCGCAGATGCACCGGCGCCACAAAGTGCGCCAGTCGCGGCGGTGCCGGGGCTGGGAGGGAACCGGGGGATCAACCCGGGATTGTCTCGACATGCGGACAGACTAGTTGCCTAGAGACTAGCTGTCTTGCATCAAGTTGGTAAAGGACTATTAGTCTTGCGCCTACGGTCGGAGTGTGGGAGTGAAGCCGATTCGACTCATGGGCGCGCACGAGATCCGCGTCCGCCTGGGCGGGGTGAGCCGGCAGCGCGCCTACCAGATCACCAGCCGCGCCGACTTCCCGAAGCCGGTGGCCGACCTTGCCCAGGGCAAGGTGTGGCTCACGGAGGACGTGGAAGCCTGGATGAAGGTTCATCGACGCGATCTGGACGACGCGGAGGAGTGAGGACTTCCCCGCCCCTCATCGACGCACCGAGGACCCGGACCGGGGCGGTAGCGCGATGCCGTCGTCGCGCCGCACCACCAGGCCCGCCACCTCCAAAAGCGACAACCGGCGCAGCACGGTCCGAACGCTGAGCCCGGCCGTCGCGGCCAGTTGATCCGGACCGGCCGCCCCGCGCCGGGGCACGGCTTCGAGGACAAGCGCGGACTCCTCGTCCAATGTGTCCCGTGCGTGCTGGGCCCCGCGCGGTGGATCCGCGTAGTACTCCCCGATCGCGCCGATCTCTTCGAGAACCTGCGGGAGATCCGTGACCAGCCGGGTCGCCGGGTCGGCCCGGAGCAGCTTGTGGCAGCCGACCGAGAGCGCGGACGTCACCGGCCCGGGGACCACCATCGCCTTGCGCCGTAGCGACAGGACCCGGCCCATCGTCTGCACCGCCCCGCTGCGGGCCGCGGCCTCGACCACGATGGCGCCGGCCGTGGCGGCCGCGATCACCCGGTTGCGGATCAGGAAGCGGTGGCGCAGGGGATCACTCCCGGGCGGCCACTCGCTGACCAGCAGCCCGGTGTCGGCTATCCGCTCGAACAACGCGGCATTGCCGGCCGGATAGGGCCGGTCGACGCCACACGCCAGCACGGCGACGGTGAGCCCGCCCGCGGTCAGCGCGGCCCGGTGCGCCGCCGAGTCGATGCCGAACGCGCCACCCGACACGACGGTCCACCCGTGCTCGGCAAGCCCGTACGCGAGGTCAGTGGTCACGTGGGTCCCGTAGCCGGTGGCGGCGCGGGCGCCCACGATGGCCACCGATCGGTGGAACGCCTCGTCCAGCGGCCACGCGCCACGCACCCACAGGCACAACGGCGGCCGAACGTCGTGGTTGATGCGGCCGCCGGTGTCGAGTTCCAGGGCGCCCAGCTCCTCCACCCGCTGGGGCCAGTCCGGATCGGCGGGTACCACCACCCGGGCCCCCAGGCGTTCGGCGCGTCGCAGTGCCGCCTCGGCGAGCCGTCGCGGGTCACCGGCGGCGGCACGGGCCAGGACCGCCGCGCGCAGTGCCGGGTCGGGAATGTCGCCGGACAGCAGCCGATCGAGCGCCGCGGGCGCGCCGTCGCTGCGAACCATCGTCCACACCGTCCGGTTTCCCGGTTCGGCCAGCAGGGTGAGCGCGACGCGCGCCGCCCGGTCGTCGCCGACCCGGGCTCCGGCGGGGATCGAAGTGGTGTCGACGAAGCGCGGCGGCTCGGCGGCCGGCCGGCCCACACCCGTGGCCTTGCCCGGTGCCGGCCGGCCCGTCCCTGACGGCCTGCTCGGTGCGGGCCGGTCTCCCGTGCCGTCAGGCGTGCTGCCGTTCATGTGCCTCTCCCATTCTCAGTTGGGCCGCCTCGTCGACGTCGGTGCCGTTCGGTCGGTCACGGCCGTCCAGGTCGGCGATCGTCCAGGCGATTCGCAACACTCGATCGAAGCCGCGCGCGGACAGCGAGCCACGATCCAAACTGGTGCGCAGAGCCCGCGTGTCCCGGGGCGAAAGCCGCCACGGCGGGCGCCGCAGCTGCGGGCCGGGTACCTCCGCGTTGACCCGCCAGCCGTCGCCTGACCAGCGGGCGGTCGCGGCGGCCCGGGCGGAAGCGACGCGGGCGGCAACGGCGCTGGAGCTTTCGGCCGGGGCGGTGGCACTCATGAGTTGCGCCGCGCTCAGGGGCCGCAAGGTGATCTGGATGTCGATGCGGTCGAGCAGTGGGCCGGAGAGCCTACCGAGATAGCGGCGTCGGATCGCCGGGCTGCACTCGCAATGGTTGTCGCCGGCCGGGTTGGCGCAGGGGCACGGATTCGCGGCGAGGACAACCTGGACGCGTGCCGGGTATTCCGTGCTGCCGCGCGCCCGCGCCAGCACCACACGCCCACTTTCCAGTGGCTGGCGCAGCGCCTGCAGCGTGGCGGTGGCCAGCTCGGGTGCCTCGTCCAGGAACAACACCCCGCGGTGGGCCAGGGACAGAGCGCCCGGCCGGGCCAGACCGGTGCCCCCACCGACCAGGGACGCCAGGCTGGAGCTGTGGTGGGGGGCCTGGAACGGCGGGCTGCGCACCAGGCGACCGTCCGGTGGCAGCACCCCGGCGATCGAATGCAGAGCGGTCACCTCCAGGGCCTCCGCGTCGTCCAGCTCGGGCAGGATCGACGGAAGCCGCTCGGCCAGCATGGTCTTGCCCGCGCCGGGCGGGCCGAACAGGGCGAGGTGATGCGCCCCGGCGGCGGCGACCTCGAGGCCGTACCGCCCGAGGTCCTGCCCGGCCACGTCGGCCAGGTCGGGGCCGGACGGTGACGGCGTCGTGGGCACCTCGGGGGGATCGAGCAGCGAGGCGGCGCCGCGCACGTATGCGACGAGGCGGTGCAGCGAATCGACCGCGTGCACGGTCACGCCGGGCACGACGCCGGCCTCGCGGGCGTTCTCCAGCGGCACGATCACCCGGCCGATCCCGGCACGGGCGGCCGCAGCCACCATCGGCAGTACGCCACGGACCGGGCGGACCGCGCCGTCGAGGCCGAGCTCGCCCAGCACCACGACGCCGTCGAGCGCGGCCAGCGGAAGCTCGCCCGCACCGGCCAGCAGCGCGGCGGCGATGGCCAGGTCGATAGTGAGGCTGAGACGTAGTTAGATGTTTGGTGTGAGAGCAGCAATCTACTGCCGGATCAGCCGGGACCGGGTCGGCGCAGGTCTGGGCGTTCAGCGCCAGGAAGAAGACTGCCGGGAGCTGGTCGAGCGCCAGGGCTGGGACGTCGCCGGCATCTACACCGACAACGACCTGTCCGCCTACCGGGGCAAGCCGCGCCCCGGCTACCGCGAGCTCCTCAAGGCGATGACGGCAGGCGCCGTCGACGTCGTCGTGGCGTGGCACACCGACCGGCTGCACCGCTCGCCGGTCGAGCTGGAGAAGTACATCACCACCAGCGAGCAGCGCGGCATCGCCACACACACGGTCAAGGCCGGCCCGCTGGACCTGTCCACACCGTCAGGCCGGCTCGTCGCCCGGCAGCTCGGCGCCGTGGCCCGCTACGAGGTCGAGCACGCGATCGAGCGCCAGCAGCGATCCAAGCGGCAGGCCGCCACCGCAGGCCGATGGAAGGGAGGCCGTCGCCCGTACGGCTACGAGCCGGACGGCGTCACCGTGCGGCCGGCCGAGGCGGAGGTGGTGCGCCGGGCCACCGACGCGGTGCTGGCCGGCGACAGCCTGCGCAGCATCGCCTCCGCGCTGAACGAGCAGGGCCTCACCACCTCCACCGGAGGTCCCTGGCTGCCGACCGAGCTGAAGAAGGTCCTCGTCCGGCCGCGCAATGCCGGGCTGATGGAGCACCAGCGGGAGATCATCGGCAAGGCGAACTGGGAACCGATCGTCGACGAGAACCGCTGGCGCGCCGTGGTCGCCATGCTGGGAGACCCGGGCCGGCGGACCACCACGACCAGCGAACGGCGCTGGCTGCTGTCCGGGCTGGCCCGCTGCGGCGTGTGCGGCGGGCCGGTGCTGTGCACCCAGAACGGGCGGTCGTCCATTCCCTCATACACCTGCAAAATGTCCAAGCACGTCATCCGGATCGCCTCCGAGCTGGACGCCTTCGTTGGCGCCCTGGTCGTGGCCCGGCTCGCCCGGCCCGATGCGATCGAGCTGCTGACGGTCGCCGAGCCGGACGAGACGGCCTCCGCGCTCCGGGATGCCACCGCGCTGCGTGAACGCCTGGACGGGCTGGCGGTGGCCTACGCCGGCGGCGTGATCGACGCCCGCCAGCTCGCCGCCGGATCCGACCGGCTCCGCGCCGAGCTCGAGAGCGTCGAGGCGAAGCTGGCTGTTACGGGCAACGCGAGCGCGTTCGCCGACCTGGGCCTCGGTACGCCCGACGTGGAGGCGCGCTGGAAGGCGCTGACGCTGGCACGCAAACGCGCGGTGACCGAGGCGCTGCTCGACATCACGATCAACCGGGCGCGCCGGGGTCGCCGGCCGGGCTGGCGGCCGGGGGAGAGCTACTTCGACGCGTCGACGATCGGAATCGCCTGGCGAGCATGACTCACTCGGTCGCCCGCGCCGGGAGCTGCGAGGTGGCCGCCTCGGCGGCGCTTGCCGCCTCCTGCTCCAACTGGGCACGCAGGCGCAGCACCTTCCGGATCGCGTCGAGCTTCTGCTCGGCCGTCATCAGCCTGGACGCATAGATCAGGTCGATCTCGTCCTGCGGGTTGTCGTCCGGCCCGAGCCTGAAGAACACGTCGGGCGGCCTCAGGTTCTCGTCCACACCACGGGTGATCGGCTCGCCGCCGGCGACGACCCGGGCAACGCTCCCTGTTTCCCAGCCCAGCGCCTTTTCGAGGGCTGCGATGGTCACCGCGTCGTAGTTGGTGCGTCGACCCTTTTCGATGTCGAACAACACTCGAGCACTGATGCCCACCGCGCTGGCCAGGTCACCACGGGCTCGGTAGCCCATCGCGACCCTGCGGGCCACCACGTGCGCACCCAGGCGCTCCCATTCCGACATCCCCCCATCATCGCGGAAACATTCGGAAACAGAAACCCTCGACACGGTGTCGATCTCCACGGCACTCCCTCATCGACCAGTATGACTGTGGTTCACGGTAGCGCGATCTGATTCCATCTGTAGCTGGGCAAACGCCGACCATTGCCACATGGGCCGTTCAGGTGCTTGACGTGATGCCATCTGTTTCCTACTGTTTCCAACATGCCAGTTCCCAACGGTGCCGCCATCAAGGCCATCAGGACGGCCAAAGGCTGGAAAGGCATCACCTTCGCCGCCACAGTCGGCATCAGCCGCAGCCACCTCTGCAACATCGAGCGCGGCAAGCACGCGTCCGACGAGCTGCTCAGGCGCATCGCCGACACCCTCAGCATTCCGCTGGCCGCCATTACCAGCAGCCACAGCGTCGACCAGATCGCCGGAGCTCAGAAGCCTGAGCGGGCGGCATGAGCACCAACCCGGCGCTCGACGAGGCGGTCCGCCGCCTCGTCGGCCAGGCGCCCCCGCTCTCGCCGGCGAAGCGCATCCAGCTTGCCGTGCTGCTGCGTCCCGACCTGCCCGTCGGCATCCAGCCGCCAACCCGCAAGCGCAAGGCCGCCTGAGACCCCGGGCCCGGCCTACGCCGCTTCGAGACAGCCGTGGGCCGGGCCCGGATCCACCAACAGCAATGCCGCCACCCGGACTTTCCACGGACGCGGGTGGCGGCATCGACCGAAAGGCCAGTATCCCATGTCGACCGAACAGCCAGCACCCGGAACGCCCGACCAGCGCCGCGCCACCGCGCTGCGCACGATCGCCGACCTGGCGATCCAGCACGGCCTGCCCGTGCCGATGCAGATCAGCTTCAGCGGCACCGTCGGCGGCTGCGAGCTGACGCTGGACCCCAACAGCCGCGACGCTGTTTCCGCCTGGGCGCAGGTCCTCGGCCTCGGCGAGCCGACGGACAGCGGTGTTCTCGACAACCCGCGCAGACAGTTCGTCGCCGTCAGGGCCGAGAAGTGGGCCATGGACAGCGACTCGCCACTGTGGCTCGGCTTCGGCCGCGTCGGCGTCTGGTCCGCCGTCGACGTCGAGGACGCCGGCCGATGCGCCCGCTGTCGGGGCTTCTTCGACCCGGCCGACAGCTCCCCGGAGGGCCTGCGCCAGTACAGGGACACGGCTTTCTGTTGGGGCTGCGTCTCCGACTGCCACGAGAACACCGAGCTCGGCCACGAGTGCGCCGTATGCAGGTCGTACGACGAGGCGCCGGTGTCGTACGACCTGTCCCCGGCCGAATCCACGTTCGACATCGACGTCGAGGACGGTGGTCGGGAATGACCGTCTACGTCGACAACTTCCGGACGCCGGCCACCGTCGGCCGACTCCATGGCCGCTGGTCTCACCTGACCGCTGACACCCCTGCGGAGCTGCACGACTTCGCCGCGAAGATCGGCCTGCGCCGTGCGTGGTTCCAGAGTCGCTGCAAGCACGGCGCCTGCCCCGCCATCGACGACGTGTGCGTGCACTTCCACTACGACGTCGTCGACAGCAAGCGGACCGAGGCCATCGCAGCCGGTGCCCAGGCCATCGACATTCGCGAGATGGGCGCGCTCGTCTCCGCGCGCCGCCAGCAGTTCCGGGACGGTGCGCGATGACTATCCACCGCTCCCAGCACAGCACCGACGGCGAGACCCGCAACCTCCGCGACCACGTCACCATCCCCGCAGGCCTGCGCCACCACGGCCTCAACCGGGTCCGCGCCGAACTGGCCGTCCGGGCCACCGCCGAGCCGCCGACGTACCGCGAGGTGGCTGCCGAGATCGGCTGGCCCGCGGCCGCCGACCGGGTCAACGCCTGGGCCGCCGCCGGCTACCAAGGCGACTGGTGGGAGGGCCGCTACGGCCGCCCCGCCCCGCAGAACCGGAGGGCGTCGTGACCCGCCTCCAGCGCCGCCGCAACGACAGCGGCCTGCACTACTCGCGCGAGATCGACAACGGCTGCCGGGCCGTGCCCGTGCCCGAGTACGTCCAGCTCGTCCCGCTGGGACGGCGCCACCAGAACCGGGCGGCGACCGCATGACCGGGATCCTTGCGGTCGCCGCCCTCGGCGAGCTGGTCGTCATCGTCTTCCTCACCGTCCTGGCCGCCCTGTTCTACGTCGGGTTCCGGGACCGCCGCGACGACGCCGAGCAGGCGCGAACCGAACGCGACGCCGCCCGCGTCGACCGCGACGTGGCCCGGGAGAAGGCCGAGCTGGCACGCGAGGAGCTGGCCGCACTCAGCAAGCAGCTCATCCTCGCCGAGCTGGCCACCGTCGTCCTCGAGGCGGGCGGTGAGGACCGGTGAACTCGCGCAGCCTGCGACTCCTGTCCCTCGGGGCCGGTGTTCAGTCCACGGTCCTCGCCCTGATGGCGGCCGATGGCACCCTGCCCGGCCTCGACGGTGCGATCTTCGCGGACACCGGCTGGGAGCCGCGCCGCGTGTATGCCCACCTCAACCGGCTCGCCGAGGTTCTCGCCGCCGCCGACATCCCGCTCTACCGGGTGTCCAGCGGCGACCTGCGCGCCGACGCGCTCGACCCCGGGCATCGGTACGCCAGCGTGCCCTACTTCGTGCGCAACCCGGACGGCTCGGAAGGGATGGGGAGGCGGCAGTGCACCAGCGAATACAAGCTGGCGCCGATCAACCGCAAGGTTCGCGAGCTGCTTGGCGCGGCCGCTCCCGACTTCCGGCGCGTGCCCCGTGGCCGCGTGGCCGAGCAGTGGATCGGCTTCTCCACCGACGAGATCCACCGCGTATCCGATCGGGACCGCGTGTCGTATGTCCGCAAGCGGTACCCGCTGCTTGAGCTGGAGATGTCCCGCAAGGACTGTGAGCGCTGGCTCGCGGCACGCGGCTGGGGCGAGACCGCCAAGAGTGCGTGCATCGGGTGCCCGTTCCACGGCAACGCCCAGTGGCGCGAGCTGCGGGACAACCACCCCGACGAGTGGGCCGACGCGGTCGCGTTCGACCAGGCCATCCGCAAGGGCGGCGCCCGTGGCCTACCGCTAAACGGGGAGGCGTTTCTGCACCGCTCCCGGGTGCCACTGGCCATCGCGCCGATCGACCGCGTGACCCGGGCCGAGTGGCGCGGCCGACAGGGCGACCTGCTCGACACGCTCGCCGAGCTGGGCGACCCGGACGGGTGCTCGCCTTACGGCTGCCGTTCCGGCACTCGCATGGGCGTCGGCGGTGAGGGCTGGTGATCCGCCGCGACATCAAGTCCGGGCACGTCTACCGAGTCGGGGCCGACTGCGGCGTGCCGCACAACTTCCGGCCCATCCACTTCCGCGTCGTCAGCGTCGACCCTGCCTCCACCTGGGACGGCATGGCCTGGCTCGAGGGCTACGAACTCGACCGCACCGGCCAGGCCGTCGCACGCCGCCGCATCTACGTGATCGCCGCCGGGCTGATCGACGTCACCGACACCTTTCCGCGGCCCGCCCGCCTCCGCCCCCGCAACGCCGGGACGGCCACGCGGCGCCTGCCCACCGACTTCATTGGGAGCGACCGATGACCATCGAAACCATCCCGCTCTTCCCTGAGCCCGAACGGCCGGGCGTACGGGCTGCCAAGACGCTCGCCCAGCTCGAGCGCGACCAGCGTCCCGCCTGGACCAGCTACTCGGGCAGGCGGGTCGCCTGCGACGAGTGCGTGACCTACCTGCACGAGAACCACGGCGACGGCCCGCTGCCGCGCAGTGCCCGGCGAGTGCGCACCGTCCGCGCAACGGGGGGGGGTCCTGCGGCTCTGCAAGGAGCACGCCGAGCCCCGGGAGGCCGCGGACAAGGCCGCCGCCGAGCAGCGGAAGCGAGGTAGCGCGGCATGAGGCTCTTTGACGACCGGCACGCCGCCGGCCAAGCCATCCGCTGGGCGCACCAGCGCCACGGCGCGCGTCTCACCTTCGCACTGCACCGCTACGAGGATGGCCGTCGCCTGTATAGCTGGACCCTTGACGGCACCGACACCGTGCTGTCCATCCAGACCGACCCAGGCGATCACGACGCCCACATCTACGCCGGTGACCCCGCCTACCAGGTGCGTATCGACACCAGCGACGGCCGCCGGGTCCTCGATGTCCTCGTCGCCCTCCGCCTGCTGCCCAGCGAGCACTCGACGCTCTTCCACCGCGGCCGTCTCGCCGGGCAGGTCGAGCTCACCGAGGAGCTGATCGAGCTCCGGCGCACGTACGACATCGTCGAGCAGGCCGGCGTCGAGGTCGGACAGGCGGTGATGGGGCAGTGAGCACCGTTCCGTTCATCCAGTCGATGCGGCCCGAGCCGGTCCGCGACCAGTACGGCCGGTACGTGCTACCGGACCCGAAGGACGGCGCACCGCGGTCCTGGACTCGTGCCACCACCATCGCGCACACACTCGAGGACACCCACCACCTGACGCAGTGGAAGCGGCGGATGGTGCTGCAGGGTGCCGCCGCGGAACCGGCGCTGCTCCAGGGCGTCGGCGACCTCGCCGACGAGCTGGCCCAGGCGACCGACTGGCGGGCCGCGAAGAAGATCAAGGAACAGCTCGACCTGCTCTGCGACGCCGCCGCGGAGGTAGCCGGTGCGGGCGACGGGGCGTCCTGGGGCACGCTGCTGCACACCATCACCGAGTACGCCGACGCCGGGCGCCTCAACGAGATCGGCGACCAGATCCCCGACAAGCTGGTCGAGGATCTGGACGCCTACCTCACGGTCATGGATGGGGCAGGAATCGGGCGACCCGCCGACTACATCGAACGGATCCTGGTCAACACCGGCGTCGACGCCGCGGGCACCACCGACCGCATCCTCGTCATGCCCACCCCATGCCCCGGGTGCGGGGGCACCCTGAAGATCGGCGACCTGAAAACCCAAAAGTCCGTCGACATGGGCTGGTTGTCCATCGCGATCCAACTGGCCGAGTACGCCTACGCCGACGCGATGGTCGACACCGCCACCGGCGACCTAGTCCCCATGCCTGAGGAGCTCTGCCGCTGCCTCGGGATCGTCATGCACCTACCCGTGGGCAAGGCCACCTGCACCCTCTACCAGCTCGATCTGGTCGCCGGGTGGGAAGCCGCGCGAGCGGCGCACACCGTCCGTCAGTTCCGCGACCGCAGCAAGGCCATGGGCGCGCCCTACACGCCGCCGCTGGCGGCCACGGGTGACCGGGTGCTCACCCTCATCCGGTCGGCCAACCACCCCTCGGCCCTGGTCGCCCTGTACCGCGACCTGCACCCGAAGGGCAAGTGGACACCGGCGCACACCGCCGCCGCGGCCGCCCGCAAGGCCGAGCTGCTCTCGGCCTGAACCACACCAACACGAAGGAGAATCACATGCCCATCGGCGCCAGCAGCGCTCCGTACGCCAAGTTCACCAACCCTGGTGACCGGCATGGCGGCGAGATCGTCGATTTCCGCGTCGTGCAGAACGCCGACGTCGAATCCCGCCGGCCGCTCTACCTCGAGCAAACTCCCGACGGCAAGTGGGCCAAGTCCTTCGCGCCGTTCGCGCCCGACGGCCGACCCAACGACCCGATCTGCCAGTGGGAAATCACCGTCGAGACCGGCGTCGAGGACGAGAACGGCGACACCGAACGCCGCATCTTCATCGACCCGCGCAAGGGGCGCCGCGGCACTACCACCGAGGGCAAGCGAGGCGGCGACGCCGTCGCCATCGCGCTGAAGAAGGCCAAGGCCCACCGCGTCGGAATCGAGATCGGCGGCAAGATCTTCGTCACCTTCAACGGCAAGATCGCCGACGGCAACAACAAGGTCAACACCTGGTCCGCCGAGTACGAGCCGCCCGCCGGCGGCCCCGGTGCAGGCAAGCCCGTCGACGAGATGCCGTGGCTCGTCGGGGGCGCCCGCTACGACAAGCAGGCCGAGCTGGCCAAGTGGGAAGCCACGAACGGCAGCGGCGGGCAGCCCGTGGCCGCGCCAGGCGTCCGGGACGCCGGCGTTCCCGCAGCGACCGCGCCAGCCACCGCATTCGACGACGACATCCCCTTTTAGTCAGCGCCCCGGGTCGGCCGCCACCGGCCCGGGGCGCACCACCCCTGCAAGGCCACGAACCTCCCACGACCAGCACCGCAGAAAGGCCCGCAGGTGACCATCAACCTCGATCCCGGAACCACGCTCGCCGCCACCGAAGCCCTGCGGAGCAGACGCGGCCGGCCGTGGACCGACGAACAGGTCGCCTACCTGGTCGCCCTCGCCTACGACACCGGCCGCCGCCACACCCTGGCCGCCGACCTCGCCGAGACCGTCGCCTGCTGGCAGGAAAACCACACCCCGGCACAGACCCGGGAGCAGCGGGTCGCCGCCCGCCTGGCCGAGATGGAACGCCGGTCCGGGCCGCCCGCCTATCAGGGCGGCCCCGTCGACTGGGAAACCGGCCGGCCGTTGCGCGCCCTCGAGGCCGTCGCATGAGGCAGCTCTCCACCGACGAGATCAACGAGGAGCTCGACCGGCAGACCGGCATCGAGGCGTGCCACCGCACCTTCCGCCGCTGGCTCGGCGCCGAGTACGACACCGGCAGCCTCGACGCCGTCCTGGCCGTCGCCGCCTGCAACGACCTTGGCGGCGACCCGCCGTGGCTGCTGGTCGTCTCCGGCAGCGGCAACGCCAAGACCGAGACCGTCGGCGCCCTGGCCGGCATCGGCGCCCACATCACCAGCACCGTCACCAGCGAGGGCGCGCTGCTCTCCGCCACCCCGGCCAAGGAGAAGCAGCGCGGCGCCACCGGCGGGCTGCTGCGCAAGATCGGCGACAAGGGCATCCTCGTCGTCAAGGACTTCACGTCCATCTTGTCCATGAACCGGGACCTGCGCGCCTCCGTGCTCGCCGCGCTGCGGGAGGTCTACGACGGCCGGTGGGAACGCAACGTCGGCACCGACGGCGGCAAGACGCTGACCTGGGAAGGCCGCATCGTCATGGTCGGCGCGGTCACCACCGCGTACGACGCCGCCCACGGCGTCATCGCCGCCATGGGGGACCGGTTCGCGCTGGTCCGTGTCGACTCCACCAGCGGACGTCTCGCCGCCGGCCGCCAGGCCCTGCGCAATGTCAACCACGAGACCAAGATGCGCACCGACCTCGCCCAGGCCGTCGTCGAGTTGATGCGGTTCCACCTGCGGCCCGAGCGGGCCGAGCTCGAGGACGCCGACATGGACGTGCTGCTGTCCGTCGCCGACCTGGTCACCTTCGCCCGCACGGCAGTGGAGCGCGACTATCAGGGCAATGTCACCGACGCGCATGCCCCGGAGATGCCGACCCGGTTCGCCAAGATGCTCGGCCAGCTCGTCCGCGGTGGTCTGGCTCTCGGCATGGGCCGCGAGCGCGCCCTGGCCACCGCGGTCCGGGTGGCGGGGGACTCGATGCCGCCGCTGCGGCTGGCCATCCTCGAGGACCTGCTCAATCATCCGCACTCCACGACCACGGAGGTCCGCAAGCGGCTGCAGCGGCCACACAACACGGTGGACCGCGAGCTGCAGGCGCTGCACCTGCTCAGCCTGCTCGAGCAGCACCAGCGGGAAGGGTCGCAGGGGTGGCGGTATGTGCTGTCCGATCTTGTCGACCAGCTCGCGCTCAAGGCCCTGGTTTCCAGAAATGTCACTACACGGAATGTTGGAATACAAGAAGTAGGGCCGTCGACCGAATCCCTTACTGACATTTCTGGAAACGCAGGCGCTTCCAGAAATGTCACCAGCCAGGTCGGCGGGCCCGGGTCGGCGCCGCCGGCCGCCTCCGATGCGCCCTTGTGGCCCGACCGCGACGACGTCTGCCCGGCCTGCCGGTGGCCCTACGACTCCCAGGCCCACCTCAGCGGCTGCGACGGCGCGTGATGACCAACGTCCACACGCCCGTCTGGGAGCACATGCGTACCGAGCTCGTCGTCCGCCGTGCCCTGCTCGGCTTCACCCAGGCCGAGGCGGCCGCGGCAGCCCGGATCTCCCGCGAAGCCCTCAGCACATACGAGCGCGGCGCCCGTAACCCGCCGGTCGACGTCCTGAGCCGCCTGGCGGCCGTCTACGGCCTCCGGCTCGCCCTGCTCCCGGAGGAGGAGCCGTGAGCGACCCCGAGCACTTCGCCCCGATCGTGTACCGCCACTTCGTCCGCCTCAAGGAGATCCCCATGACGCAGATCGCCGACCAGCCCCCGCCCGTCCCGAACGACCGGCCGTCCATCCTGGCGCTCGTCCGCGCCGACCTCGAGGAACGCGAGCGCGTCGGTGTCCAGCGCTACGGCACGCCGCTGCAGGCGCACAACGGCCGTGACGCCCTGGTCGACGCCTACCAGGAGGCCCTCGACCTGGCGGCGTACCTGCGGCAGGCCATCGCGGAGCGGGACGCGTGATCGCCATGAACCACTACGGCACCGGGCGCCGCTTCGAGTGGAAGACCCGCGACGACCTCGCCGCCAACGGGTACGACGTCATCCGGGCCGCCGGCAGCAAGGGCGGCACGAAGATCGACCTCGCCGGTTTCAAGCCGGGCGAGCTGGTCCTCGTCCAGTGCAAGACCGACGGCGCGCTGCCGCCGGCCGAATGGGACCGGCTCGTCGAGGTCGCCAACTGGGTCAAGGCCGTTCCGCTGCTCGCCATGAACGGCCCCCGCGGCCGCGGCGTGGCCTACATCGAGCTGCTAGGGCCGAAGCTGCGCGGCAAGCAACTGCAGAACCAACTCTGCCGCCCGTTCATCCTCGACCGCTTGGCCGCCGCTGCCGTTCAGCCGCCGCCCACCGCGGACGCCTGGAATCAGGTCGGGGGGCTGTGATGGATCCCGTCGACCTGCTCGCCCTCGAGGCCGTCTGGCGGCCCCACGGCGCCAAGCTGGTGCGCCGCATGCTGGCCCTGGCCGACCAGGTGGAGGCCTGCCCCCTGATTCCAGGCGTCACCGCGGCGCTGCTGATTCGGGACGTGCTGGAAACCGACTACGACCCGCTGCAGGCGCCGCAGGGTGTCCCGCCGAATCGCGGCATCGCCAGCCGCGGCATTGCCACGGAGCCAGGATCATGATCCGCATCGACAATGCCGGCCAGGCTGGCCCCAGCCTCGGCGATCTGCGGCGAATGCTCCGCACCGTTCAGTCCGATCTCGCCGCGCGTGCAGGTTTCGATCAGTCGCTCGTCTCGAAGTGGGAGCGCGGGCACAGCGTGCCCACCGTCGACTCGCTCATTCGTACTGCTCACGCGCTCGGCTACGACCTGGCGCTCGTACCCCGGGAGGACGCGTGACCCGCTACTTCTACGACACCGAGTTCCTCGAAGACGGCCGCACCATCGACCTGATCTCGATCGGCATCGTCGCCGACGACGGCCGCGAGCTGTACCTCGTCAACCGCGACGCACCCTGGCGCCGAATCCGCAAGCACCCCTGGCTCATGGCCAACGTCGTACCCGGCCTCCCGAAGCCTCACGGCGACTGGATCCTGCACATGCCGAAGCGCTGGCTCTTCGACTTCAACCACCCGGCGGTACGCAGCCGGGAAGCCATCGCCAACCGGGTCGCCGCGTTCCTGCTCGGCAACGACCTGGAGACCTACACCGACCTGGAGCTGTGGGCCGACTACGGCGCATACGACCACGTGGCGCTCTGCCAGCTCTTCGGGCCGATGATCGCCCTACCGCCCGGCGTGCCGATGTTCACCAACGACCTCCAGCAGGCCATCCGCGCCGCAGGGTCGCCGCCGATGCCGCAGCAGGACGCCGGGCTGCATAACGCCCTCGCTGACGCGCGACACGTCAAGGCGTGCTTCGACGCCCTCGCCGCCCGGGAGGACGCGTGAACCAGCCATTCACGACCACGACCTGCACCGACTGCCAGGCCACCCTGCGCCTCAGCCCCTGCGGCTGCTGGACCGACGACAACGACCGCCGCAACTGCCCCGGCACGCTCGCGGCGCACGAACCAGCCCGCGGCGTTCAGCCCGAGATCTGCCCGAAGGTCCAGGCGGACGAGTGCCCACGGGAGGGCGCGTGACCACGTACGAGGAATGGCGGGTCACCGGCGACCCCGGCGCCGGTTTCCCGAAGTACGACTTCACCTGGTCACCCGAGCGCAACCCGGACCTGGGTGACCCCGAGACCGGCGCGCGCAAGTTCGTGGCACTGATCGCGTCCTGCGGCGGATGGCCGGACGGCCCGCACCTGCAGCGGCGCACCAAGACCGTCACCGAGTGGGAGGCGATCGAGCCGTGAGCGACCAGACGTTCTGCTGGCTCTTCACGTGGGTCGCCATCACCCTCGGATGGTTCGTGCGCATCGTGCACGTCCAGTTCGGCCAGATGTCCGGCTTCCTGCTCGGGTTCATCGGCGGCGCCCTGCTCGTCGCCGCACTGGAGCGCCGGATGTCGCGCAGGGGTGGAGAGTGAGCGCGCCGTGCGTCCGCTGTGGGCGGCCCATCGCCGACGGCGCGTACGCGTGCCGATCGCCATGCGGCTCAGAGCTCGCCAGAGCCCTGCAAGTGGCTGCCGGTCATGCCGAGGACGCGGAAGCCACGATCGCCCGCCAGGCGCGGTTCGGGACCGGTCAACGGGCGTCCTCAGTCGAGCCGCTACCCGTGGATCTCACCGCAGCGGCCAAGCTAAGTCCGATAGAGACGGCAATCTACGGATGGTCCCGGATCGTCACCGAGGAAACCGGACGGCGCCCACGATGGCGGCCCATGGCCGGGCCCATGTGCACCGGACTCGCCGGCTCCTGCGGGCACGACTCCTGCGCCAGCATCCGGCGCCGCTGGCCCGGACCGTCGCTCGCCCTCGAAGCGGCCTGGCTGTCACGGCAGGTCGAATGGCTGCGCAAGCACCAGGCCGCGGCGGAGGCGTTCGAGGACCTGCACCGCGCGTGCGAGGCCCTGGCGCGGCTCGTCGACCGGCCACCCGACAAGGACCTCGTCGGCATGTGCGACTGCGGAAAGGTGCTCTACGCGCCCCAGGGCGCAGACGTAGTGCGCTGCCCCGAGAGCAACTGCCGCCTCAAGTGGAACGTCGCCGAGAGCCGCGGCATCCTCCGCAAGGCCCTCGACGGACGTCTCGTCACCGCCGCTGAAGCGGCACGGCTCGGCCAATACCTCGACACCGACCGCACCCAGGAGCAGATCCGCAAGCTGATCAACGCCTGGGCGTCACGGCACATGATCGCCGCCCACGGCCAGGCCGAAGACGACGACGGCCTGATCGAGGCCACATACCGGTTCGGGGACATCTCCGACCGGCTCGCACGGACACCACGACGCAGCCGCCAAGGAGCCGCAGCATGACCGACACCGGGCCCGCCTGGGCCGCCGCCGTACGACCCGGCGACACCCTGATCGTCGCCCTCGAAGGACCTCGCTCGCGGGAGCAAGTCGAGCGGACCGCCAAGCTCCTGGCCGACGAATTCGAGCCGATCGGCGTCAGGGTGTGCGTCATCGACGGCGTTCGCCAGATGACCGTGGTCCGGACCGGGGATGTGACGCAGCGCGACCACAGTTGACGGTGTTGATCACGCGCTGTACTGTCACCGCCATCACGACAGGCGCACCCTGTCCAGCGCGCATCGCATCAGCTCAGAACCCCTCGTTACCCCCGTGGCGAGGGGTTCGCTGTATCCGGGGCGGTTACCCTCGCGCGATCGCCATGAGCAGCCATCCACCGAACGCACACGCTGCCGCGCCCACCGCGTAGAAGAACAGCAGTTCCACCCGGGCCAGCAGGCCCATGAATCCAGCCGCTCTGCGCAGCTTTCGATTCGCTCGCTCCATTTGGTCCATTCGGCGAAGACTAGGGCCTCAACCAATCGGGCGACTCCCACAGAGGGACAGGCCGGTGAGCCATGAGCAGGCCAGGACTCAGCACCACCCAGCGTGGCTACGGCATAGGCCACAAGCGAGCACGCCTCGCGGCCCTCGAGCACCTACGCCACCACGACGGCCAGCCCTGCCACCACTGCGGCAAGCCCATGTGGCACGCGTACGCAGCACGCCTTGACCTTGACCACACCGACGACCGCACCGGCTACCGCGGCCTCGCGCACGCAAGCTGCAACCGACGCGCTGGCCAGGCCAAAGGGATGCGCGCCCGTACCGTCGTCACGCGACAGCGCTCACGCAACTGGTGACCGCCACCCCGGCAGGGGGTGGGGGGTACCCCTCGCACGTGATCCACAGGGCCAGACGACCCCGCGCCTCAGTCGCCAAATCTCCCTCCGAGCGATCCCAACGGGACGGTGAGTGATGGCCGGGCGCCGCGAGATCCTCGAAAGCCTGCGCGATCAGCTCATCGCCGCGTGCCCGGCGTCGGAGCTCAAGGAGCTGCCCGCGCTGTCGCGTGAGCTGCGCCAGGTCCTCGCCGAGCTCGACGCGATCCCGGACGGCAAGGCGAAGGCGCCGGCGGACGAGATCGCCAAGCGGCGGGCAGATCGCCGGCGCAAGGCCGCCGCCGGATGACGGTCATCGACCTGGCCGCCGCGCAGCCGCGCGTGCTGCACCTGCCCCGGTTCGGCACCAGCGCGGGCGACGAGATCATCGACCTGGCAGCCTCGGCCGGCCTCATCCTCGATCCCTGGCAGCAGTTCGTCATGCGTAACGCGATGGGCGAGCGCGACGACGGCCGCTGGGCGGCCTTCGAAGTGGGGCTGGCTGTTGCCCGCCAGCAGGGCAAGGGATCCGTACTCGAGGCGCGGGAGCTGGCCGGGCTGGTGCTGTTCGGCGAGAAGCAGGTCGTGCACACTGCGCACGAGCTGAAGACGTCGATGAAGCACTTCAAGCGGCTGATCCGGCTGTTCGACGGCTCGGACGACCTGCGCCGCCGCGTCAAGAAGGTGATCAACTCCAACGGCAAAGAGGGCCTGGAGATGGTCAACGGCGCCGTACTCGAATGCCTGGCCCGCACGAAGAACGCGGGCCGCGGCTTCACCGGTGACCTGGTCGTGCTCGACGAGGCGTACGCCCTGACCGACGAGCAGATGGAAGCGTCGATGCCCACCATGCTGGCCGTCGACAACGCCCAGGTCTGGTACACGTCGTCGCCGCCGCTGGACGCGATCTCCGGGCAGATCCTGATGGCGGTACGCGACCGCGGCGAGGCCGGCCAGGCGGAGCGCCTGGCCTGGTTCGACTACGGCCTTGCCGGAAGCCTGGACCAGATCGACGAGATGGACCTCGACGACAGGGCCTCCTGGCTGGCCGCGCTGCCCTCGATGCGCTCGGGCCGAGTCCGCGAGGAAAACGTGCAGGTCATGCGCGACGTGCTGACCAACAAGGGCTTCGCTCGGGAGATCTTGGGCATCTGGCCGCCGAAGCCGTCGCAGCTCGGCTTCCGGGTGATCGCCGAGCGGTACTGGACCGCGATGCTCGACCCCGGCGCCGAGATGACCGGGCGGCCCGCGATCGGCGTGTACGTGCCGCCGGATCGCTCCTACTCGGCGATCGCCGCGGCCGGGGCCCGCGACGGCGGCGGCCGGATGGTTGAGCTGACCGGCAACGACGACCAGGGCGACGACTACCGGCCCGGCACCGCGTGGATCGTGCCCCGGCTCAAGCAGCTCGAGGCGCACAAGCCGTCGGTGATGGTGATCGATGACAAGGCGGTCGCCGACGAGGCGGAGGCGGCCGGCCTGGCGGTGCACCGGGCGAACGTCGCCGACGTGGTGACCGGCTGTCAGTTGCTCTACGACGGGATCGCCGGCGCCGACCCGGAGGGCCGGACCGTGCATCATCTCGGCCAGCAGGCCATGACCGACGCCGTGGCCGGCGCGGTCAAGCGCAAGGTCGGCAACTCGTGGGCGTGGGAGCGGCACGACCTGACCGCCGACATCGGTCCGCTCGCTGCGGCGTCACTGGCGCTGTTCGGCCACTGCACGCCCCGGGCTCACCGCCCGCTACCTACCGCGCCGATGGTGGCGTGGCGATGACGGGAGGAGCACCGTGGGCCTGATCAGCGCCCTCCGTAGCGCCTTCCGACCGCGCGGCGACGTGGCCCGCTACACGCTGTCGGACTACCTGCAGTGGTCCGCCGAGTTCGGCGCCATGCAGGACCCGATGGGCTACCGCACCACCTACGGCAACATGCCGGCGGAGCCGATCGGTGAGAGCTTCGTCCAGTACGTCAACAACGCGTACCGGTCCAACGGCATCGTCTACGCCTGCGAGATGGTCCGCGTCAAGGTCTTCGCGGAGGCCCGCTTCCAGTTCCAGGCGCTGCGCGGCGGCCGCCCGGCCGAACTGTTCGGCAACCCGTCGCTGTCGATCCTCGAGCGCCCGTTCGCAGGCGGCACGACCGGCGACATGCTGTCCCGGATGATCCTCGACGCCGACTTCGCCGGGAACTGGTTCGGCACGATCGTCGACGACGAGCTGGTGCGGCTGCGCCCCGACTGGGTCGACATCGTGCTCGCGCCCCGCTACGGGCCGGGCGGCGGTCAGGTCGGGTTCCGCAAGGTCGGCTTCATCTACTACGAGGGCGGCAAGCAGGGCCAGGGCGCCCTGTACGGGCAGGAGCCCAGCAGTCCGGTGGTGTTCCTGGCCGATGAGGTGGCGCACTTCGCTCCCTCGCCCGACCCGCTCGCCGAGTACCGCGGCATGTCCTGGCTGACGCCGGTGGTCCGCGAGATCCAGTCGGACGGGGCGGCGACCCGGCACAAGCTGAAGTGGTTCGAGAATGCGGCCACACCCAACCTTGCGGTGTCGCTGGCGAAGGAGATCACGCCGGAGCAGTTCGAGCTGTTCGTCGAGAAGATGGACTCGCAGCACAAGGGCCCGGAGACGGCCGGTAAGACCCTGTACACGGCGGGCGGGGCGGACGTGACGGTCATCGGGGCCGACATGAAGCAGATGGACTTCAAGACCGTGCAGGGCGCCGGTGAGTCCCGCATCGCCGCCGCCGCCGGGATCCATCCCGTCGTGGCGGCCCTGTCGGAGGGCATGCAGGGCTCGTCGCTGAACGCCGGGAACTTCCAGGCCGCCAAGCGCGCCGTCGGGCAGATCACCTTCCGGCCGCTGTGGCGCAACGCCGCCGGCAGCCTCGAGGTCCTGGTCCCGTCGCCGGACCCGGCGACGTCGCGGCTCTGGTACGACTCCCGCGACGTCGACTTCCTGCGCGAGGACGAGCGCGACGCCGCCGACATCCGCAACAAGGACGCCCAGACGGCGCGGACCCTGCTCGACGCCGGGTGGGAACCCGACGCCGCGGCCGCGTTCCTGCAGTCCGGCGACGCGCGGGACCTGATCGGCCGGCACACCGGCCTCTACTCCGTGCAGCTTCAGCCGCCCGGCACCGCGGCCCCGGTCGCCGTGCCGGCGGCTCGTGCCCAGCAGTTGCTCGACGCCGGCTGGAGGCTGGCCCTCACCGACAAGGCAGGAGGCTGACGTGGCGCACACGCCCACCCAGGCCGTCAACGACCAGCCCGACCGTGGCGGCGAGACCGACGAGACCGCCGTGCGGCCGCCCAGCCAGATCTCGCTGACCTACCAGCGGGTGTACGACCTGGACGGCATCGAGGTCCTGTCGCGCGCCAAGGGCGGCGACGGCCGCACCGTCGAGGCGTACGCGGCCGTGTTCGATGTCCGCAAGGAGATCCACGACCAGCACGGCGACTACATCGAGGAGAACGACCCGGCGATGTTCAACCGCACCATCAAGAACGGTGCGGCTCGGCGGGCGCTGGTGCTGTACAACCACGGCTTCGACGCCCGCGGCAAGTCCGGCGGCCTGCCGACGGTGCCGATCGGCCGGCCAGTGAAGATCGAAGCGGACCGGCGCGGCCTGCTGACGGTGAGCAGGTACAACAACTCCGAGTTCGCCGACATGGTCCTGGAGTCGATCAAGAACGGTGACATCACCGCCCAGTCCTACGAGGGCCCGATCTACCGGTCCAGCCCCGACCGAGTACCCAAGGTCCGCCGCGGCGGCCCGCTGCCGGTCGTGCGCAGGCTCGAGATGGGCCTGAAGAACTACGGGCCAACCCCGACCCCGTACTACGGGGAGGCCGAGATCACCGCCGTGCGGTCGGTGATCGAACTTGCTGAGGACTTCGCGCGTCTGGACGCAGAGCAGCGCGAGGAACTGATCCGGGCGCTGTCCACCACTCCCGGCTGGGACCCGGAGACAGCTGCCATTCTCGCCACTCCCCACCGGGGACCCGGCGCCGAGGACTCGCGGGACACGCACTCCGTTCGGCAGAAGGCCATCCGCCTCAAGGCGGAACTGCTCGCGAGAGGAATCTGATCATGGCCGTGCGCCGATCGGACACGTTCAAGGCCGAGATGGAGGCGATGCGCGCCGAGATCAAGGTCATCGAGGAGATGGAAGACCCCACCGACGAGGACCTGGCCCGCGCCGAGGCCCTGCTCGCCGAGTGGGACGGCAAGAAGGAGCTGTTCGACCAGGCCGTCGAGCGGGAGCGCAAGACCGACGAGGTGCTGCGCGCCGCCCTGGACAACGGCCACACCGAGGCCGGCGACGGCCCGGTGCGCCGCGGCCCCGAGGTCAAGCGCTCCGTCGACCCGTTCGAGGACAACCCGGAGTTCCGGGAGCTCATGCGGTCGGCGAAGCGGGCCGAGGTGGTCAACTTCGACGCCGAGAAGACCATCGAGCGCGCCAAGTACGCCGTCGACGGCGTGCCCCGCTGGGTGAACGACCAGACCAAGGAGCGGCTGCACGAGCTGCTCGACGGCGACGACGAGACGAACACCCCGCTGATCGCCCGGCACATCGTGCTCACCGGCTCCCCGGAGTACCGGTCGCAGTTCATGGAGTACGTCCGCTCCATGGGCAAGTACGTGCCCGAGCTGCTGCGTACCGCGATGAGCCTCACCGCTGGCAACGGCGGCGTCCTGGTCCCGCACTTCCTGGACCCGACGATCATCATCACGAACTCCGGCGTCTACGGCGGCACCATCCGCTCCATGTCCACGGTCAAGACGATCGCGGTCAAGCAGTGGGAGGGCGTCACCAGCGCGGGCATCACCGCGAACTGGACCGGTGAGGCCACGGCCACCAGCGACGCGTCGCCGACCTTCACCAGCCCGACGATCGTGGCGAAGAAGGCCGACGCCTGGCTCACCGGCTCCTACGAGGTCCTCGAGGACACCGGCTTCTCCAACGAGCTGGGCCGCCTGCTCGGCGACGCGAAGACCCGCCTCGAGGAGGCCGCGTTCGCCACCGGCAACACCGGCGCCACCATCCCGCGCGGTGTGGTCGCCGCCGTCGCCGCGGTCACCGCGTCGATCGTCACCTCGGCCACGACCGGCGCGTTCGTGGTCGGCGACGTGCACAACACGTCGAACGCGGTCAACCCGCGCCAGGAGCAGAACCTGGGCTGGCTGGCCCACAAGGGCATCTACAGCCGGATCAGGCAGTTCGACACCTCCGGCGGTGGCGGCTTCTGGGCCAACCTGAACATCGGCCAGCCGCCGCTGCTGCTCGGCGCGCCGGCGCTGAAGTCCGCGTCGATGACCTCGGTCGTCGGCAACGGCACGAACATCCTGCTGGCGGGCGACTTCAGCCAGTACTACATCGTCGACCGGATCGGCATGAGCGTGATCTACGACCCGCTGGTCAAGACCACCGCGTCCGGTGCGGCTCCGACCGGCCAGGCAGGGTGGTACGCCCACTGGCGCGTGGGGGCCGATGTTGTGAACGCAGACGCTTTTAGATTGTTGCAGCTTAACCAGGTAGCGGCGGCAACTGCGCTGGCCTAAGCCGTTCAATCTCGCATACCATTGAGGGATGGCATGCGAGATTGAAGGCTGCAACGGGGTAGTCCGAGCGCGGGGTATGTGTCGTCGGCACGGCCGGGAGGCCAAGCCGGTCGAGTGCTCCGTGGAGGGCTGCGAAGGTTCGGTGCTGGCGCGCGGCTGGTGCCCGATGCACTACTGGCGGTGGCGTAATCACGGTGATGTCGGCGGGGCCGAACCGACCCGCAAGGGAAAGCGGCCCTGCCGCGTCGCCGACTGCGGAAACGACGCGATCACCCGCGACGACCACTGCCCAACTCACCGCCGCCGCAAGCGGCTGTACGGCAGCGAGCACGGCACGCTGTCGACGCACATGCCCTGTGCGGTCTGCGGAAAGCCGTCGATGCACGGAACGCGCACCATCGACCGCTGCGAGGAGCACGCCTGGGACCGGGTCCTGGACCTGTATCTCGCAGGCCAGTACGCGGGTACGCCGAACACCAAGAACGGCTACGTCTACCTGGCCGTGCGGAAGAAGCTCAAGGCGGCTCACCGCCTGGTGATGGAACGCCACCTCGGCCGGGAGCTGATCCCGGGCGAGGAGGTGCACCACCGCAACGGCCACCGGGCGGACAACCGCCTGGAAAACCTCGAGCTCTGGTCGAAGAGTCAGCCCGCGGGTCAGCGGGTCGAGGACAAAGTCGCGTGGGCGCTGGAGCTTCTGGCGCTGTACGCGCCAGACCGGCTGGCGCCGCCAGCCGAATAAGCGGGGAACTGCCCGGCGCGCCCTCCCGGTCGCCGGGCAGTTCCCTATCCAACCGGGAGGAACCTTGCGAGACCCGCAAGAGAAGGTCGTGGTCGCCTACCTGCGGCCGTCCACGGTCCACGGCTCGTTCATGGAGAGCCTGATGGACCTGCTCATATACGACTTCGCCACGCATCGCCGGATCGCCGAGGGTGGCGGCCGGCTCAGCTACCAGGCCGGAGCCAACCTGTCCGGCCCGCGCAACGAGGTCGTGCGCAAGTTCCTGGCCTACGGCCAGGCGGACTGGCTGTGGATGGTCGACTCCGACATGGTGTTCGAGCCGGACACGGTCGAGCGGCTGCTGGAGCAGGCCGATCCGGAGACCGCGCCGATCGTCGGCGGGCTGTGCTTCGGCCTGGACGACCGCGGCGACATCGTCCCGACCCTGTACGGGCTGATGGGCGACGCGGACGACCCGGCGAACCTGGACGTGGTCCGGTTCGACGAGTGGCCACCGGACTCGATGTTCCAGGTCGTGGCGACCGGCGCGGCGTGCCTGCTGATCCACAAGAGCGTGCTCGAGCGGATGCGCGACTTCGAGCTGCCATCCCGCCCGGGCCGGGTCGGGTTCAACGACGCGTTCCCGTGGTTCCAGGAGCTGGAGCACGACGGGCGGCCGGTGTCCGAGGACATCGCGTTCTGCTGGCGTGCCGGGCTGCTGCAGATCCCGGTGTACGTGAACACCGCGGTCAAGATCGGTCACGTCAAGGACCGGCTCCTGACCATGGAGAGCTACTTCCTCGCGCGGGGCCTGCTCGCGCCATCGCATGTGGGGGTCGGGGTATGAGCCAGGTTCAGGTGTTCCCGCTGATCGACGGCTTCATCGGCTACGGCGACGGCGCCTCGATCAAGGTCGAGACCGGCACCCCGCTCGACGCCGACCACCCCGTCGTGGTCGAGCGGCCGGAGCTGTTCACCAAGCCGCCGACCGAGGAGCCGAAGCGCGGCGGGCGTTCACGGACGTCGAATGGCTGACCTTGTCGTCATCGTCCCGTCCCGCGGGCGACCGGAGGCGGCCGCCGCCCTCGCGGCCACCTTCGCGGACTTCTGCACGGCGGACACGCTGCTGACCTTCGCCGTCGACGAGGACGACCCGGCCGTCCCCGCCTACAGCGACCTGACCCGCTCGTGGCCGCAGGTCCGGGTCGGTGTCGCCGACGCGCCCTCCACGATGGTGAAGACGCTGAACAGCGCGGCCACGCTCGATGCCCGCCTCGACGAGCCGCCGTTCGCCATCGGGTTCATGGGCGACGACCACCGCCCCCGCACCCGCGGCTGGGACGCCACGTACCTCGAGGCGCTCCACGAGCTGGGCACCGGGATCGTCTACGGCAACGACCTGCTCCAGGGCCACCGCCTGCCCACCCAGTGCGCCATGACCTCCGACATCATCCGCGCACTCGGTTTCATGAGTCCGCCCGAACTGCGGCACATGTACGTCGACAACTTCTGGCGCGACCTCGGCAAGGCCGCCGGCTGCCTGCGCTACCTGCCGGACGTCATCGTCGAGCACCGGCACCCGGTGGCCGGCAAGGCGCAGATGGACGAGGGCTACCTGCGGGTCAACGCCCCGGCCGTCTACGAGGCCGACGAGCGCGCGTACGCCGAATACGGCCGGACCCGGCTCGCCGGGCACGTGGCGAAGGTGCAGGCGCTCCGTGGGTGAGTGGCAACTGTTCGAGCCGGGCACCGTCCCGGAGTGCACCCGGCCGGAGTGGTACATCGGCCGCGAGCACGCCCCGCACCTCGAGCAGGCCGGTCACCGCGAACGGCTGATGGTCGCGGCCGCCTACGTCGCGCAGGCGGCGTTCGGCACCAGCCTGCGCACGGTCGTGGACCTGGGCGCCGGCGACGGCGGGCTGCTGTCGCTGCTCGGCCCGGGCCTGCGCGCCTGGGGCTACGACCTGATGCCCGCGAACGTCGACGCGGCCAAGGAGCGCGGCGTCGACGTCCGGCTCGGCGACGCGGTCGACGGCGACATCGACTGGGCCGACATCGCCGTCTGCACGGAGATGCTCGAGCACCTGGTCGACCCGCACGCCTTCGTGCGGCGGATCGCCAAGAACTGCCGGGCGCTGGTGTGCTCGTCGCCCGCCGACGAACGGCCCGGCCAGGCGTACGAGTTCCACACGTGGGCGTGGGACGAGGCCGGCTACCGAGCCCTGGTCGAGCAGGCCGGGTTCCGGGTCGTCGCGGGGCGGCGGTCCACCCGGTTCCAGGTGCTGCTGGCGGTGAAGCCGTGAGGGCCCTGGTGACAGGGTCGGCCGGTCTCGTCGGCCGGCACGTCAGCGCCGAGCTGGAGCGCCGCGGCTGGGTGGTCGACCGGTGCGACATCCTGTCGGGCTGGGACGCGCTGGACGTGTTCCGCCAGGGCGGCAACGACTGCATCCAGCACTACGGCCTGGTGGTGCACGCGGCGGCGTCGTCGCCGCATCGCGCCGCGATCGACGGCGAGCCGCAGCACTTCGCCCGGAACCTGCAGCTCGACAGCGCGATGTTCGACTGGGCGGTCCGTACCGGGCAGGGCCGGGTGCTGTACCTGTCGTCGAGCGCGGCCTACCCGGTCGATCTGCAGAGTGGTCAGCCCCAGCGTCGTCTCAACGAGTACTGCGACCTCGACCTCGACGGCTGGGTGCCGGTCGATGACGGCTGGTATCAGATGACTCCGGACGCGAACTACGGCTGGACGAAGTTCATCGGTGAGCGGCTGGCCGAGCAGGCTCGCGCGGCCGGGCTGCCGGTCACCGTGGTGCGGCCGTTCTCCGGCTACGGCGAGGACCAGGCCGAGGACTTCCCCTTCCGGGCCCTCGTCGAGCGGGCCCGGCGCCGCGAGGACCCGTTCGTGATCTGGGGCGACGGCAATCAGGTCCGCGACTGGATCCACATCGACGACGTGGTGGCCGGGATGCTCGCCGTCGCCGAGTCGGGCACCGAGGAGCCGGTGAACCTCTGCACCGGCGTCGGCTGGTCGATGGCCGAGCTGGCGCACATCGCCTGCGACCTGGTCGGCCACAAGCCGCGCTTCGAGTACCTCGCCGACAAGCCGGCGGGGGTCGCGTACCGGGTGGGCGACCCGGCGCGGTTCCACGAGCACTACAAGCCGACCGTGACCCTCGCCGAGGGCATCGCCCGGTCACTGCGGTAGCACGACGCCGACTCCCGATCGGCGCTCGCACGTCCGGCGGCTGCGCCGATTCGCACCTTGAAAACTGAATCTCTGGGGAGGCGTCCGTGGCGCGTCTGATCGGCCCCGACGAGGCGTGCCGTGTCGTCTACCTGGCGACGGGCACGAACCGTGGCAAGGCGCTGGCGCAGGGAATAGCCGCGCCCATCTACAGCGACCAGGCGCTGACCACGCCGGCGAGCATCCTGACGACCACCGGTGACGCCATCGCCGGGTCGACGTTGACGATCGACGCATACAGCAAGATCCCGCTGTTTCAGTTCCCCGACGGTGTGGACACGGTCTACACCAGCATCAACGGTGGCCCGGCGGTGCCGCTGTACGCGAGGACCGACGACCGGCTCGACGCGCTCGCCACGCGGGTCACCGCCGTGGAGGCGGGAGGCAGCGGCGACACGTTGCTGGTCCACAAGGCCGGCACGGAGACGATCACCGGGGACAAAACTTTCAGCGGCGCCGTCACGGTGCCTACTCCGTCGAGCGCGAGCCACGCGGCCACCAAGAGCTACGCGGACGGCCTGGTCGACGACCTGTCGGGCGTGACCGACGCGGCAGCGTCACGGACGAACCTCGGGTTGGGCAACTCCGCCACCCGCAACGTGGGCACGACGGCCGGCACGGTGGCGGCCGGCGACGCAGCCCCGAACACGCACGCCAGCTCGCACGCGGCCGACGGGAGCGACCCGATCTCCGCCTCCACGCTGCGCGGGGCGGTGACGGCGAAGTCGACGAACTACACGCTGGTCACCACCGATGGGCTGGTCACGGTTGACGCCACCGGCGGCGCCCGCACGATGACCCTGCCGACCGCGGTCGGGATCACCGGCAAGCAGTTCGAGATCAAGAAGGTGTCGAGCGGGCCGAACGCGGTCACCATCGCCACCACTAGCGCCCAGACCATCGACGGCCTGACGAGCCTCGTCCTGGACGCCCCGCAGTACTCGGTGGTGCTGCGCTCCGACGGCTCCAACTGGCAGGTGGTGAGCCGCCGGGTCGGCTCCGCGAAGGTGCTCTACGCCGACGACTTCGCCGCGGTCGCTGACGGGGTGACCGACTGCATCACGCCGATCCGCAACGCGATCTCGGCTCTGCCATCGACCGGCGGCACGATCATGTTCGGGCCGGGTACATACGCGATCAGCAACACGATCCTGCGGTCGAAGGCGGGCATCCGGCTGCAGGGCCTCGGCCCCGACGTCACCACCATCAAGGCGCTCAACAGCATGAGCGCGATGGTGCTCGGCTCGGGCACCACCAGCCAGCGCAAGGCGATGATCGTCGACGGCATCACCTTCGACACCAACGCCGGGCTGCCCGCGGTGATCGACTCGATCGGCTACGCGGACGCGGGCACCGTCTACCAGAACTGCCGTTTCACCGGCGGTGGCCTCTACCTCAGCCTCACCAGCACCCACGATTCGGCCGTCGAGTCGTGCGACTTCTTCGGCGACGGCATCGCCCGCGTCACGTGCGTGTCGATCGGAGGCGGATCGCGGAGGCTGCGGATCCGCAACAACTACTTCCACTACATCGAGAACGGCGTCATCGTCGACACCGGCACGGGGTCCACTCGCGACGAGGAATACATCTTCGCGGACTCCGTAATCGAAAAGAACCGCTTCAACATGGGCTGGTGGCTGACGCCCACCCAGCTCGCCAACTCCGGCGGCACCGTCAGCTACACCAGCACGGTCCTGACCGACTCTGCCGCAAACTTCCCTGCGCTATCCGGCACTGGCGACTACGTGGTCCGGATCATGACCTCGGTGGCCACCGGCTCCGGCGCCGGGGTCACGTATCCGCGCATCGAGCTGGTGGACACGGGCGCCAACTTCGTGGCCGCGGGCATCGTTCGGGGCGACATCGTGCGGGTGGGTACGGCTTTCGCGGTCGTCGCCAACGTCCGCAGCGCCACCAACCTGGCCGTCGAGGAATGGCTGGACGACAGCACCCGGGCCCGCGTCGCCGTCCCGGCAGCGACCACCGCGTACACCGTCTATCACGTGGTGCTCGGCGTCGAGCAGTCCAACACCAGCACCACGATCACGGTCACACGCTGGTTCGACCTGACCGGCGCCGCGGTCACGCCGAGCGCGGGCACGCGGTACGAACTGCTATGGAAGCGGCCGAATTACGCGATTCACAGCGAAGTCGGCACCCGCAACATCCTGGTCGACCAGAACATCCTGAGTCGGCAGTGGTCGGACGGCATCAGCATGTACGGCCCGGGCGTGCGGATCAGCGGCAACACGATCCGCGACGGCGAAGACATGGGCATCACGACGAATGGTCAGTCGATCGTGATCGGCAACATGATCTCCGGGCAGGGCGCGGGCGGGATCTTCACCGCCGGGAACGACTCGGTGATCGAGAGCAATGCCCTCGATGAGAATCAATGGGTAAACCCGGACACCAGGGGTTTGGGCGACATCATTCTGTGGGGCACCACAGTCCGCAACGTGATCCGCGGCAACACCTGCCGGGCCTCCGGGACCAGGGCGCAGACCCGGCACGGGATCGTCCTGTTCGGAGACGGCGTCACCTCGCCCGGGGTCAACGCGAACGTCATTGAGGGCAACGAGGTCACCGGCCACACCACCGCGGATTACAAGGTCGACCAGACCGTCACGGCCGGGGTCAACGACTTCGAGTTCGCACAGGGCACCTATGCCGTCGGCGGCGGTTCGGCGCCCCAGCGCCTGCGGATGGCCGGCACCGGCAGCCCCTCGGGCGTGGTCACCGCCGCGCCCGGTTCGACGTACCGGCGCCTCGACGGCGGCGTCGGCACCACCTTCTACGTCAACGAATCCGGCGGCACGAGCTGGACCGGGCAGGCCGGAATCCCCAGCGACGTTCAGGTCTTCACCAGCTCCGGTACCTGGACGATGCCGACCGGCGCCAAGGCCGTCAAGGTCACCATCATCAGTGGCGGCGGCGGTGGCGGCTCCGGCCGCCGCGGTGCCGCGGGCACCGTCCGCTGCGGCGGCGGCGGTGGCGGCGCGGGCGGCGTCACGTACGCGATCATCCCGGCGTCCGCGATCAGCTCCCCGGTCACGATCACGGTCGGCTCCGGGGGAGCGGGCGGCGCCGCGCAGACCGCGAACGACACGGACGGCAACAACGGCGTGAACGGCGGCCTGTCGGCGTTCGGCAGCAACCTGCGGGCCCAGACCGGGGCGAGCACCCGGGGCTCCGGCGGCACCGCATCGTCCGGCACGGGCGGCTCCGGCGCGGTCGGCAACCTGAGCGGCTCCACGGGCGGCCCGGGCGGTTCGGCGTCGGCCACCGGCGGCGCGGGCACCGCAGGAACGTCCGGACCGTACACCGCGGGTGGCGGGTCGGGCGGTGGCATCACCAGCGGCAACTCGGCTTCGGCGGGCGGCAACGGCGGGCAGAGCTCCACGATCTCCGCCTCGTCGGCGCCTGCGGGCGGGGTGGTGGACAGCACGCCGCCGGGCGCCGGCTTCTCGCAGGCCGCGAACAGTGGCCTGCCCGGCACCGGTGGTGGTGGCGGCGCCGGGAGCATCACGACGACGGCGCAGGACGGCGCGGCGGGTGGCATCTACGGCGCCGGCGGCGGCGGTGGCGGCGCGAGCCTGAACGGCAACAACTCCGGGGCCGGCGGCGCTGGCGGCAACGGGATCATCACCGTGATCACCGAATTCTGATCGGGGGCGGTGACGCATGCCGGTACCCGCAGGCGGACTCGACGACGGGTCGCTGTACACCGACCTCGAGACGGTCAAGGCGACGCTGGGCAAGTCCAGCACCGACGACCGCGATGACCTGATCAACAGCGCCATCAACGCGGCCTGCCGGGCGATCGACCAGCGCTGCGGGCGGTACTTCTACATAGACACGCATGCCAGCCCGCGCACCTTCCGCCCCCGTGGCCACGTGGTCTGCGACGGCGGCGACACGATTCTCAGCGTCGACGACATCGCCTCGGCTGACCTCACCGTCGAGACGGGCAGTGGCATCGGCACGACCTCGTGGACTGCTGTCACCGCGTACGAGCTGGGCCCCGACAATGCCGACGCCCGCGGCCGCCCCTGGACCAGGATCCGCGGCGCGGGTGCCTGGGTTCCCGTCGGCGGCAAGGTCCGCATCACCGCCACCTGGGGATGGCCGGTCGTGCCCGACGAGATCTGCCAGGCGGCGGCGCTGCTCACCGCGCGCCTGTACCGGCGCAAGGACTCCCCGCAGGGCGTCGTGGGCTCATCCGAGTGGGGTGTGGCCCGGGTGTCCCGGTTCGACCCGGACGTCGAGTCGCTAATCAGCCCGTTCGTCATTCCGCTCGTCGCCTGAGGAGCCCCGTCATCATGGCCGAGAAGTCCAAGCCGCAGCCTGCCGCGCGAACGACCGACGACATCATTCGCGACCTGATCGCCGGACGGGACGCCCAGCTCGCCGCCGGGGAGCCGGTCGACGTGCATGCGGTGGAGCAGCGGCTCATCGCGCACCAGCAGATGGCCCGCCTGCGCACCGAGCGCGCCCGGCGTGTGGTGGCGAAGGACTGGGCCCGGGTCGCCGATCTGGACGCGCAGATCGGGTTCTGGCGGCGCATGGTCGCCGAGGACGTCGACGAGCAGGTGGCGGCCGACCCGGCCCTCGACGCGACCACGCTGGTCGACGGCCTGGCCACCGAGCCGGCCGACGGCGCGGTGCAGGGCTGATGGACCTCGTCGACATCCGCGCAGGCCTTGGCGCGGCCGCCGCCGCGGTGACCGGCCTGAACGGCTACCCATCGGCCCCGGCGATGCTCGCCGAGCCGGCGTTCTACCCCGGCGAGACGGACATCGACTACGACCAGACGTACGGCGGCGGCGTCGACCAGGCCCTGGTGACCTGCTACCTGCTGACGTCCTTCGCCGACGACGCGGACGGCCAGGCGCTGCTCGACCGGTTCCTGGGGCGCGGCGCGACCAGCGTGAAAGCGGCGCTGGAGAGGGACCGCACGCTGGGCGGCCGCTGCTCGGACCTGCGGGTGAAGAGTGTCCGCGCGTACCGGACCTATCAGTACGGCGAGGACACCTACTACGGCGCGCAGCTGCAGGTGTTCGTCATCGGCCAGGCCGAGGAGTAACCCATGACCATTCCCGTGCTCAAGAACGTCCGCCTCTTCACCGGTGGCGTCGACCTGACCGGCCGCAGCAACAAGATCTCACTCGAGCCGGAGTACGAGGAGAAGGACATCACCACCTTCGGGTCGGTCGACACGTCGACCGGCGACCTGTGGAAAGAGCTGATGGCCGGCCTGGGTTCCGGCAAGCTCACCGCGTCCGGGTTCAACGAGGCCGGCGACTCGTCGAAGGTCGACGACAGCCGGTGGGCTGCCTTGGGCGGCCTGGACGCGTGGACGGTGGGCCCGACCGACGGGAACGTGGGCTCGATCGCCTACCTGGTCGGCGCACTGCAGGGCAACTACCAGTTCGGCGGCTCCCCGGGTGACGTCGCGCCCTGGTCGGCGTCGATGGCCACGTCGCTGCCAGTGGCCCGGGGCGGGATCCTGCACCCGCCGGGCACCGCCCGCACCGCGACCGGTACGGGAACGATCGTGGACCTTTCCACCGTCGGTATGAGCTCGATCCCGTCCGGCAAGGGCCTGTACGCCAGCCTGCATGTGCTGTCGGTGTCCGGCACTTCCACGCCGTCGCTGACGGTGGCGGTGCAGACCGCGGCGAGCGTCGGGTTCGGCTCTCCGACCACGCAGATCACGTTCCCCGCATACACCGCGATCGGCGGTGAGCGGCGTGTGCTTGCCGGGCCGATCACCGACGGCTACGCACGAGTGTCCTACACGATCTCCGGCACCACGCCGTCGTTCCTGTTCGTCTGCGCGGTCGGCATCGCGAACGCCTGATCCGCTCCATCGTCTCTCACAGGGGAGTCCGTCATGTCGCTCATGGTGCTCACCGCAGCGCTGCTCACCGTCAACTCCAACGACCTGCGCCAGTGGTGCTCCAAGCTGGAGGTCACCGCCGAGGTTGAAGAGAAGGACGTCACTGTCTTTACCTCGGCGGGATGGAAGGAAGTCCTGGGCGGGCTCAAGTCCGGGAACGTCGCCGCCACGCTGAAGAACAGCATGACCGCGGGCGAGCTCGACTCGCTCCTGTTCCCGCTGCTCGGCACAGTCGTGCCGTGGACGGCGAAGGCGTCCAACGCGTCCACCTCTACCAGCAACCCGGTCTATTCGGGCAGCTTGCTGGTGAAGAACTGGACGCCGATCTCCGGCAGCCCCGGCGACGTGAACGAGGCGTCCTACACCTGGCCCACCAGCGGGACCATCACCCGGGCGACGAGCTGACGTGGACTCGGTCGAGATCCGCCCCGACCCGGTCAGCTTCGAGCGGGTGGCGAGGGCGCTCTCGGCCGAGGCCCCCAGCGGGCATTGGCGACGCGACCTGTCCGAAGGCATGAGTGCCGCGCTGGCACCCGGCGTGGCCGCGGTCCGCGCAGCGCTCATGGCCCGCGGCGGCGGCCACGGGCACGGCCACGAGGGCAGCCCGCTGCGCCCGGCCATCGCCGCCGGGGTGCACGTGCTGCCGCTGGGCTCCGGCGCGGTGATCGTGGCCGAGAAGACGCCCCGCGTGCGCGGGTTCGCCAACGCGCCGAAGCGGTTCAACCAGCGAGGGTTCCGCCGCCGCGCGTACGGGCGGGGCGCGTGGGTCGTGCAGGTGGGCGCCCCAGGCTGGTTCGACGACACCCTCAAGCACATGCATCCGCGGCTGCACGCCGCGGCGCTCGCCGCGCTCGAAGGCCGGGCCCGGCGCATCTCCCGAAGGGCGTGAAGTTTCGTGTTCCTGGTGTACAAGCCGGACGGTCAGGCCGAGCGTCGCTGGCACGTCCGGCTCGGCAGGCTCCCGCTGCCCGAGATGAAGATGATCCAGCACGCCGCCGGCGTAAAGTTCGGCCAGTTCCAGCAGGGCTTGATGGCGGGCGGCGTCGACGAGCTGCAGGCCCTGCTGTGGGTGTACCTGCGCCGCGAGCACCCGACGCTGCGGGTCGAGGATGTGAAGTTCGTGCTCGACGAGGTGCAGCTGCAGCAGGACAAGGACGAGATCGCCGAGGAGATCCGCGTCCTCGAGGAAGACCTGCCCGACCTGGACCCGGCCGAACGTGCCGCCGGCCTGGCGATGCTGCGCGTGCAGCTGCGCGACGCCCCGGACGCCCCGGGAAAAGCCCCGGAGGCGGCATCCACACCTGCCGTGCCGGCGCCGCCGGCCGAGACGCCGGTGGTGCTGCCACCGGTGGTGGCCCCGGCGGGGCCGGGGGCGGACCCGATGACGGCGGGTGCCCCGGCGGCTGCCACGACGCCGGCCCCGGGTCTCTAGAGGACCTGCAGGACCGCTACTGGCTCGGGATCTGCCACCTGCTGCGGATCCCGCCATGGGACCTGGACCGGCTGACCGTCGACCAGCTCCACCAGGCCGTGCGGCTGGTCGACCAGACCAACGCTGAGCTCGAGCGGCAGCGGCAGGCCGCCGGCAAGTAGACGAGGGGGAACCGGTGTCCGAGGTCTCCCTCGCGTTCAATGCGGTCGGCCGTGACCGCGGCGTCTCCGCGCTGCTGACCCGCACCGGTAACGCGGTCCGCGCCACGAATGCCCGGTCGGCGGCGTCGACGATCGCGATGGGCGCGGCGATGGCGTTCGCCGGCGCCCGGGCGGTGGCACTGGCGAACGCCGCGTTGTCGGCCGCAGGCGCGGCCGCGGCCATCCCGGCGGCCATGGCCGCGGGCGCGGGCATCGTCGGGGCGCTGCGGGCGAACACCTTCGGGATGGCCGCGGCGTGGCAGGCGACCGGCAAGGCCGCGACCGGCGGTGCCGGTGGTGTCTCGTCGGCAGCGCGGCAGGCGAAGCAGTCCGCGGAGCAGGTCCGGTCCGCGCAGTGGGCCCTCACGGACGCCAAGCGCGCAGAAGTCCAGGCCACCGAAGCGCTCAACAAGGCCCGCGAGCAGGAAGCCCAGCGGCTGCGGGACCTGTCGCTGTCGGTGGCCGGTTCCCGCCTGGACGAGGAGGCCGCGACCAACGCGGTGGCCAAGGCCGCGCAGGATCTGGCGGTGGCCCGAGCCGGGGGCAGCAACTACGACATCGAGCAGGCCGACCTCGCGTACCGGCAATCGCAGCAAACTCTGGCCGAGACCAAGGTCCGGGTCCAGGACCTGACGAAAGAGCAGCAGGACGGCGCCCGCAAGGGCGTCGAGGGCAGCGACGCCGTGCAGGAGGCCCTGCAGCGGCAGAAGGACGCGCACGAGCAGACCGTGCGCGCCGCGCAGGATCTCGCCGACGCGCAGCAGCGTGTCGGCGACACCGCGGCGAAGGCAGCGTCCGGTGGCATCGACCCGGCCGCGGAGGCCCTGGCGAAGCTGTCCCCGAACGGCCGCGCGGTGATCCTCATGCTGCGCCAGCTCGCCACGGCCTGGCAGGGCGCGGGCCGCGCCGGGCAGCAGGCCACGTTCGCGCACGTCGCCGGGGACCTGCAGAAACTCTCGGGCATCTACCTGCCGGTCGCCACCAAGTGGCTGACCAGGATGGGCACCGCGTTCAACCTCGCGATCCGGCAGGCCCTCGGGCTGGCCAGCACGAAGAAGTCCGTCGCCGACGTGCAGACGGTGCTGGACTCCACCGTGCGGGTCACCGACCGGCTGGCCCGGGCGATCCGCCCGGTGGTCCACGGCATCCTGCAGTGGGTCGCGGTCGGCGCCCAGTTCCTGCCTGGCCTCGCCGGTGATGTGCTGACGATCGCGCAGCGGTTCGACCACTGGTCGACGGCGATGCGCCAATCGGGGCAGGCCGCGACGTGGATGCGCACCGGCATCGCGCTGCTGCGCCAGGTGGGAACGATTGCCAACAACGTTGTGCACACCGTGCTGGCGATCGTGCACGCCGGCGGCGACGGCGGTCAAACCCTGAACTTCCTGGTCCGCGCGTCGGCCGCGCTGCGCAAGTTCGCCGAGTCGGCGCAGGGCCAGCAGAAGATCAAGCAACTGTTCGCGGTGCTCCGCGGCGCGCTGGACCAGCTGGGCCCGCTGCTCAGCGGTGTCGCCGCGCACTCCGGCACCCTGTCCGGGTCGGTCAAGGTCCTCGGGTCGACGGCGTCGTTCGCGGTCAACCACCTCGGCCCGCTGGTCAAACTGCTGCCCACCCTGGCCGCCGGCTACCTGCTGCTCAAGCATTCCGGCATCTCCGCCGGTGTCGGCCTGGGCGTCAAGGGCTTCCAGATCGCGTCGCAGTTCGCGATGTCACGGGCCATCAAGGCGCACACCGCGGCGCTGCGCGAGAACACCGTCGCGTCCCGGACCGCGGCGGTGGCCACCGAGACCAACACCGCGGCGGAGAGCGCCGGCATCCTGACCCGGGCCCGGGCGGTGATCGGCATGGTCGCGCAGAAGGTCGCCACGGTCGCCACTACCGTGGTGACCCGCGCGTACACCGCTGTTCAGTGGCTGCTCAACGTGGCGATGGACGCGAACCCGCTGGGTTTGATCGTGCTCGCGCTGGCCGCGGTCGCCGCCGGCCTGTACCTGCTGTGGACGCACTCGGCGACGTTCCGCAAGATCGTGACCGGGGCCTTCAACACCGTGTGGGGTGCGATCAAGACCGGCTGGAACTGGATCAAGAAGAACTGGCCGCTCCTGCTCGGGATCCTGACCGGGCCGATCGGCTGGGCCGTGCTCGCCATCACCAAGAACTGGACGAAGATCAAGAACGGTGCCACCACCGTCAAGGACTGGATCGTCGCCCGGTTCGACGCCCTGACCACCTGGTTCGGGAAACTGCCAGGCCGCATCGGCAAGGCCCTCTCCGGCCTGGGCCGGTTCCTGACCGCGCCCTTCAGGACCGCGTTCAACGGCGTCGCGATCCTGTGGAACCGGACCCTCGGCGGGATGTCGTTCACCCTGCCCAGCTGGATCCCCGGCGTCGGCGGCAATTCGTTCTCCCTGCCGCGGATCCCGTACCTGGCCAAGGGCGGCATCGTGCCCAAGACCCCGGGCGGGCGGGCGGTCATGGCAGGCGACGGCGGCGAGGACGAGGCGATCGTCCCGCTGTCCCGACTCGGCGCAGTCGCCGGCGGCCACCAGGTCGTCGAGGTCCGGGTCCGGTTCGTCGGCAACGTCGAGGGCAGCTTCAAGCGCGCGATCCGCGAGTCGATGCGGATCGACGCGCTGGTGACCAACGCCGCGGCGACCAACTGAGGTGACGGCGATGTTCCCTCAGACGGTGCTGCCGGTCCGGGTGCGGATCGCGCCGGGCGGGCAGCCGGATGCGGACCCGTCCACCTGGGTTTGGGTGGACATCACCCAGTGGGTGCGGGTCGAATCCGCGATCACGATCGAGGAGGGCCGCTCGGACGAGGGCGCCCGGGTCGATGCGTCCAAATGCAGCATGACCTTGGACAACCGCGACGGACGGTTCTCCACCCGCAACATCCTGGGCGACTGGTACGGGCGGCTCGGCAAGGGCACCCCGCTGCGGGTCGGCACCATCGCGATAGCCGACACCTTCACCCGGACCGTGGCCAGCAGCTGGGGCAGCACCGACACCGGGCAGACATGGCAGGTGTCCGGATCGCCGTCGCCCTGGTCGGTCAACGGCAGCAGCGCCCAGCTGTCGTTCACGACGGACAACTTCGCCGAGGCCGCGCAGGTCCTGGGCGCGAGCCTGCTGGACGTCGACGCCCAGTTCACGGCGAGCGTGCCGGCGGTGATGACCGGCGCCGCGTTCGTCGCGGCCCTGCAGCTGCGCTACGTGGACGTCGACAACTTCTACTGGGTGTCCTGCGAGTTCAACGTCGGCGGCACGATCACCGCGAAGATCCGCAAGACCATCGGCGGCAGCACCACCGAGCTGGCGGTCCTCGCGCCGGTGCCGAGCCTGACCTACATCGCCGGGCAGGCGATGCGGGTACGGGCGCAGGCCGACGGTCCGGCCCTGCGGGTCAAGGTCTGGGCTGACGGCGGCACCGAGCCCGACTCGTGGACGCTGACCGCCAGCGACACCACGCTCCCCAGCGCCGGGCTCGTGGGCTTCTACCTCTGGAACGTGATCGGGAACGCCAGCGCGCCGTTCTCGGTCACCGTCGACGACCTCGAGGTTGAGGCGGTCGAGTACACCGGCGCCGTCTACGACTGGCCGCCGCGCTGGGACAAGAGCCGCCGCGACGCGACCACCCCGATCACCGCATCGGGGATCCTGCGCCGCCTGCAGCAGCGCAAGGGCCCGTTGCGGTCGCCGATCACGCGGATGATGCTGCGCAACAACCCGATCGCGTACTGGCCGGGCGAGGACGACAGCAGCGCCACCGTCGTCGCGGCCGCGACCGCCGCCACGGCGGCCGCGAGCGCCCGGGCGGCCGAGTTCGCCCAGGAGACCCCGCAGCTGCTCGGCGCGAAACAGACCATCGGTGTGACCGCGTCGACGGTGCTGACCGGCCGGATCCCGGACCACACCGCCACCGGCACCTGGGGCGTGACGTTCTTCGCGCAGCTGCTGGCACCACCGGCGGCCACCACACGGATCATGACGATCACCACGACCGGCACCTTCCGCACGGTCGCGGTCGAGCTCAACGCGGTCGGAGTCGCCATCCGCGGCTACGACGCGACGGGCGCCCTGGTCCTCGACGAAGGCGGTCTGTACGCCACCGACACGCCGCCGACCTGGGTTGCCTACGACGTGCTGCTGCAGCAGAGCGGTGGCACGATCGACATCACGTTGATCACCTACGGCGTGATCGGTGACACCACCACCCCGACCATGTACTTCGTGAGCGGCACGTACGCAGGCACCATCGGGTCACCGACGGGCTGGCGCGCGGAGGGCAGCCTAGGCTTCAACGGCGGCCGCATCGCCCACATCGGCGTCTTCAACTACGAGCCCCCGTTCGTTACGTACGCCTTCGCGAACGCCGCGAACGGCTACCTCAGCGAGCTGGCCGCCGACCGCATCGCCCGGCTGTGCGCGGAGGAGGCCGTCCAGGTCGTCGTCGAGGCCGGCACCAGCGAGCCGATGGGGCCGCAGCGCACCGACACGTTCCTCGGGCTGCTCTACTCCTGCGAGGACGCCGACCTGGGCATCCTGTACGAGCGCGGCTCGGGCCTGGCGTACCGGCCCCGCGGCGCCCGCTACAACCGGGCGGCCGAGCTGGTCCTGGACTTCGACGCCGGTGACGTCGCCGAGCCGCCGGAGCCCACCGACGACGACCAGCGGCTGAAGAACCAGTGGACCGTTTCGCGAGACGGCGGGTCCAGTGCCGTGGCGCAGGACGACGCGTCGATCGCCGCCGCCGGCCTGATCGACGACTCGGCGACCATCAACGTCGCAGGCGACGACGTGCTGGACGGGCACGCCTCCTGGCGGCTGGCCATGAGCACCGTCGACGAATATCGGTGGCCGGCCATCGCGCTGAACCTGGCCCGCAACACCGCCCAGATCGCCGCATGGCGGGCCTGCTCACCGTTCCCGCGGGTCACCATCGCGAACGAGCCGTCCCAGGTAGCAGGCAACGCCGTCGACCTCACCGTCCTCGGGCACGTCCAGACCCTCGGCGCCTACGACTGGGACATCCAGCTCAACTGCGCCCCCACCGCACCGTGGAACGTCGGCGTGTACGACAGCACGACCCGCTACGACTCGGCCAGCACCACACTGGGCGCCGACGCCGCCGCCGGGACCAGCCCGCTGCAGTTCTCCACCGCCGACCTGGGCGACGTCTGGACCATCACCAGCGCACCGTTCGATGTCCTGTGCGCCGGGGAACGGCCCACGGTGACGTGGATGAGTTCCGTCGGCTCGATCATGGACGTGCCCGGCGGATTCGAGGACAGCCTCACCGGATGGTCGGTCACCGGCGCCACCAGCACCGCCGCCCGGTCGACCTTGTACGCGCACACCGGCGTGGCCAGCGCCCAGCTCACCGTCGCCGGTTCGCCGGCGGTGGCGAACCTGTTCAACACCAACCAGTTCACCGGCGTGGCCGTCGGCGACTCGTACACCGCGCAGATGTGGGTGTATGCGACCGCGCCGGTGAACAACGTCCGGATCGCGATCAGTTGGTACACCAGCGGCGGCGTGTTCATCTCCACCACCGGCGGCACCGCGGCCACCGTCGCCGCCGGGACATGGACCGAGTTCATCCTGACCATGACCGCCCCGGCGACCGCTGCCAAGGCCCGGGTGGTCGCGCAGATCACCACCTCGCCACCCAACGGCACGGTGCTCTACGTCGACGACATGGACCTGATCGCGGACGCCAGCTCGATCGCCGGGTCGCCGCCGTACGTCCAGAACGCATTCGTGACCCGGCCCGCCCTCACCAAGGACCTGGCTGCCGGCGAGCCGATCCACGTCGCTACACCGGCGCGGTACGCACTGTGAGGAGACGACTGTGACGGTCTACGCCGGCGACCCGGTGAACGCCTCCGACATCAACACGATCATCGACGCGACGCTGAGCCGGCCGCTGGTCCGGATGGTCGCCTCCGGAACGATCGTCCTGCCGGACGCCACGGCCACCGCGATCCCGTTCTCCGGCACGGACGACATCGACACCCACGGCTGGCACGACCCGTCGACCAACAACACCCGAGTGACACCGACCAAGGCCGGCTACGTCCTGGTCCGCGGATTCGTGTTCTTCGCCCCGGAGACCACACCGGTCCATGCGGAGTCGTGGATCCGCAAGAACGGGTCGACGAACCTGGCCCCGGCCGGCCGCGGGGCGGGCGCGACGACAGCGTTCTCCGAGGGCACCGGCATGATCACGTTCATGAACGGGTCGACGGACTATGTCGAGCTGGTGGCCGTGCAGGACAGTGCCGGCGCTGACGACACCAACCAGAGCTCGCAATACAGCTCCGTCCTCGAGGTCATCTACCTGCGCCCGTGAGGTCAACCAAGCTCCCGCAGTTCCGCATCCAGAAGTAGGAGGGACCATGCATCGATACGTCGTCGTCGACCCCGCCGAGCACGTGATCGTCGGTGGCCCGTACCTGTGGGACGGCGTGGCCGCGTGGACGCCGCCCGACGAGGGCGAGCTGCTGCTGGAGTCCGACGCGCTGGCGGCCGGCTACGTGTGGGCGCCGGACCCGGCCGCCGAATGAGCACGTCACAGAACGGCTGGCCGGTCGACTCCGACGGCAGTCACGAGGACCGTGCCCCGATCTACGGCGACGTGCGCGTCCCGAACGGCATACGCGCGGGCGACGTGGCCACCGTGCTGCGCTGGGCCGCGCAGCGGTATCACGAGACCGTCGAGCCGCTGGTGCCCGGCACCTGCTGGGGCTGGTTCGTCAAGCCGATCGAGGGCACCCGGATCGTGTCCAATCACGCCTCGGGCACGGCGATCGACCTGAACGCGGACAAGCACCCGATGGGCGTGGCCGCGGCCAGGACGATGACCGCCAAGCAGATCGCCGCCTGCCGGGCGATTGTCCGGGCGTCCGGCGGGGTCGTGCGCTGGGGCGGCGACTACACCGGCCGCCCGGACCCGATGCACTGGGAGATCGTCGGCTCCCCGGCGGCCACGGCCGCGCTCGCGACCAAGCTCCGCACCCCCGCTGTCCAGCCCGTCCAGGAGGACGACATGCCGACCGCCGCCGAGATCGCCGACGCCGTCTGGAATCACCCGCTGAACATCCAGACCGACCCGAAGAAGCCGGCCGACAACCAGCCCGCGGGCGGAATCTTGCGGTACACGTCCAGCGAGCATCACCGGATGATCGACGGGGTCGCCGCGGTGGCGGCCGCGGTGACGAAGGTGGCCGCGCGGCAGCTCACCCCGGAGGCGCTGACCGCCGCGCTGACCGCGGCGGCCCCGGCCATCGCGGGCGCGGTGGTTACGGCGCTGCCGGATGGTGCGGACATCAGCGCGGTGGAGCTGCAGGAGGCGATCGTCGGCGCGCTGCGCGAGCTGGCCGCGGCATGACGGGCGCGGCCGGGCGGCTCGTCGCGCGCATCGGCCGCAGAGGCGCCGCATTGTTGTTCTTCACGCTGCTGGACACGGTGTACTGCGTGGGGCTGCTGACCGCGCCGCGGCCGCTGGCGCCGTTCTACGTCTGGATGGCGGAGATCATGCCGCTCGTGGTGTGGGCGGCCTGCTGGGGCGCGGTCGGCGTCGTGTGCCTGCTCTACGCGTTCCGGGTGTACGACACCCCCGCGTTCATGGTGGCCGTCGCGCTCAAGGTGGGGTGGGGGCTGCTGTCGCTGTTCGGGTGGCTGTCCGGGCAGGTGGACCGCGGCTACGTCAGCGCGGTGATCTGGCTCGGCTTCGCCGCCTTCGTTCATCTCATCGCCGGGGGTATCCCGGCTGCTCCGCCGCGGCCTGCAAGGAGGCGGTGGATATGGATCCGCTCCTGACCCTGCTGGGGCCGACCCTGACCCTGCTGGGCGTTCTCGGCGCAGCATTCATGACGTACCGGGCCTCGAACCGGAAGCTGCACTCGGACTCCGGCCTGCAACTGCTCAACGAACGCCAGGAAGAGGTCGCCTCGCTGCGCAAGGAGTTGTCCGAGTCCCGCCGCAGGGAGCGGATCCAGGGCGACTACATCGGCGTGCTGCGGCGCCACATCGCCGATGGCGATTCGCCGCCGCCCCCGGCCTGGCCGGATGGCCTGATCACCTGACCGGCGCTACTTCCGCGAGTGGTGCACGTGCTCGTCGTCGTACTGCACCGGCGCCGTGCACCCCGGCTCGCGGCACGGCCACTGCCTGATCGGCTCTCCGCACTCCGGGCATCCCGCGGTCGTCGGCACCAGCCGCTTGTGCCCGTCGGGGCAGGTGTCGGGCGCGTCCTCTGCCCAGACGATCTTGCCGCCGCGTTCCACCGGGATCAGCCGCACCATTCCCCGACCGTACCCACGAAGGAGCCCACCATGGTCACCGCGAAGGTGATTTGCCTGGCCAAGACCCCGACGGCCAAGGGGTCGGACAGCCCGGTCGACGTCCGGTTCATGGCGGACATCGACCACGACGACAACGCCGCGTGGTCCGCAGACACGCCGGGCCTGTCGTTCTCGGCGGTGTTCACGCGCGCGACGTCCGAGCTGTTCGAGTCCGGCCACCGGTACACCCTGACGCTCACGGAGGACTGACCCATGTTCGCTCGCGTACGGAAATGCCTCGTCGCCGGTGCTGGTGCCGGTGTGTCCGCGTTCGTCGGCGCGCTCGCCGCGGCCCCGGCCATCGACCGGGACGAGGTGGCGAAGGCGCTCGGCGTGGCCCTGGTCGCCGCGGCCGGTGTCGCGTTCGCGACCTGGGGCGTACCCAACGCCAAGGCGTAGATGTCGCGAACATAGCGACACCCCCTGACAGCAAGCGCCCCACCTCAGCCCTTCGCGGGCCGGGGTGGGGCGCTTCGTCGTGTCCGGGTCAGGCCGGCCCGCGGGCGATTTGGCTCCGGCGCCTCCATTGGAGGAGCGGGCCTTCCCCGCCATCCCCACCATCGAACCGGCGCTGTGCGTCAAGTACATCCGCGGGGATCCTTTCGCGGGGCACCCCCAGAGTCAGTATCAGCAGGTCCAGGCCAGCATCGTCGTGCGGCCCGCTCGGGTCGTCCACGTCGCTCATCACGGCGCGATCCCCTCATCCCACGAGTACGACTCGGGCCCATCCTCGCCGTCGCGGTATGCCACGATCAACTGCTCGTAGCGGTCGCCCGCCAACGTCCGCACGATCTGGTCGATGACCCAGGTCTTGTGGTGCTCGCCGTCGATCTGGCCGTACTGGAATGCCAGCTCCAGGGACAGCTCGATGCGGTCCTGATCCGACTCCGGCACCTGCTCAGACTCGATTCGCCACTGCAAACCCGGCGAGCCGTCGACGTACCGGACGATGCCATCGAGGCTCACGTTCCACGCTTCCAGGTCGGGAACGTTCGTCGCTGCGGCCGCCGCCTCTGGGGTCGGGTGCAGGCCAAGCAGCGTGTAGAACACGCCGTCGGTCCGGCGCATCAGCCGGTGCTCGGTCCTCATGTCGTCATCCTCTCAATTCCTGCGCTCATCCCCGCGCCGCGCCTGCTTCATCGCGCGGGCCTCGGTGGTGCTCGGCGCCGGGGTCGACCGGCGCAGGGCCTTGATGCGTCGGGCCTCGTCCTGGCAGTTCACGTTCGTCATGTCGTCATCGCTGGGCCGCTTCATGTGCTCGCGCCTTCCGCTTCGCTGCTGCAGCTCGCCGCCCACGCGACCAGGTCGGCCTTGTCGTATACGTGGGCCTTGCCCTTCGTCCCGCGCGCCGCCGGGACCTTCCCGACCTGCCGGTGCAGCCGTTGCTTCGCCGCTCCGTACGACCGCCACGGCAACACACCCTCGTCGATGGCCTCCCGCAGGGTCATTCTGTGACCGTTATCGGTGACATTGCTGGTCAGCGCGTTATCAGGGTCCGCCGGCGGATTCGCCAGGGCCCTGGCCTGCACAGTGGTCAGGTAGGCCACCTGCACCTCGGTGGCCACCCCGCCGATGACCATCTGCCACCGGCCAAGCGTCCGGCCTGCCCGCGGCATCGAGGCCTCGGGCACGAGCATCTTCCACGCGTTCGACGTGTACCGGGCCAGCAGCCGGATGCCGAAGTTCTCCCGCGCCTCCGGGCCGCCGATCGCCCGGGCCGTCAGCATCTGCGCGATCGCCAGGACGTTCACCTTCGCCGAGCGGCCCATGAACAGCAGGTCGGCCAGCGCCGCGATCGCAGGCGACTTCTTCGGGTCGCCCTTGGTCCGGACCTCGGCCCAGTAGTTCGCGAGCTGCCCGATCGTCGCGTTCAGCTCCTCGCAGATCACCAGGTGCCGCCGCCCGGGATCCCAGTCGTCGGCCTCGTGCAGCGCGTCGTCGTTGCGCTGGTTCGCCAGCGCGGCCAGCCGCAGCAGCGCATCGTGCATCTGCGCGGGCTTCGTGCAGTAGTCCACCCCGCGCTGCCCGAGCGCCCACCGGTGGGAACCCTTGCGGTCCAGGATGACGACCAGGCCGCCTCGGGCGAGGACCTGCACGGCGACGAGCTGGGCGAGCACCGACTTGCCGGCGCCCGACCCGGCGGAGACCGCGATGTGCGGGGAGTCCTCGTGCAGGCTCAGCGTCACCGCGATGTCGCCGGCGCCCTGGCCGATGTAGAACTCCCACTCCTTCAGCCTCGGCAGGTGCGCGAGGACCTGGGCGTAACCAACCTCGCCCGGCGGCCGCTTGCGGACGACCCATCGAGCGCGGACCCGGGCGCCTACCTGGTGCCAGGATTCCTTCAGGTCGGCGACCGGGATCTTGCTGTTGATGATGGACGACACCAAGTGGCACTGCTCCTTCGTCAGATACGGGGTCTCCACGACCAGCTCGATGCGCGGGCCGAGCTGCTCGCCCGGGCGGCGGAACACCTCCAGCCGGTCCGTGACCGGCCGGGCCGCGCGCTGCACTGCCCACGCGCCGCGCTGCACCCGCTCGGGCAACCACCGCAGCACCGGCTCGACGTGCTCGCCGTACCAGAGCCGCACCGCGTGCTCGGCCGGGCTGAGCGGCTTCGCCAGCCGCGGCGTCAGGTTGCCCAGCGACGGGTCGACGTGCAGGGTGACGCCGGTGTCCAGGCCCAGCGGCGGCATGATCGCGGCCAGGGTCGGCGCGATGTACTCACGATGGAACCGGCGCCTGACCAGCACCTTCCGGCCGCGGGCGGCTGCCGCCAGCGCGGTAACGCCCAGTGCTGCCCCGGTCGGTGCCGGCGCCTCGACGGCCAGCAGCGCGGCGGCCGGCGCACCGAGGCGCCAGGCCTGCCGCTGCCACCCGGCTAGCCGCGCCGGGCCCGCATGCAGATACGGGTGGCCGGTACGCCCGTCGACGGGCCGCCCGGCCAGGTACCGGTACGCCACGCGCGGCACGGTGTGCTGACGTTTCTCGTCTGCCATGCTCGATGTCCCTCCAGCAGGGATAAGGGCCGCGACCAGACGCAACCTGGTCGCGGCCGCTCGCTACTTCTGGCCCGGTCGCCTGCTGGCGCGGTGGGCAAGGTCGCCCTTGCGCGGCGCGGTGTACTCCATCCGCATCGCCTTGGCCGCGCGCTTGCCGCCCGACGTGCCGCTCAAGGTCCAGCCGCCGTCCGAGGCGTTGCCGGTGTTCCCGCTGCTGCCCTTGTCCTTGCGGCTGCCGAAGATGCTCATCGGCCGCCCTTCCTCGCCGCACGCCGCTCGGCCTCGTTCATCGCCTTGCGGACCTCGGGCGGCAGGATCGCCATCGCGTCGGCGAGGAAGCCCTTCTCGCGGCCCTCCTGCACCAGCTTCGCCAGCTTCCGGTAGTTGGGCTTACGCCTGCCGAAGATGCTCATGCGGGAACCTCCAGATCGGGCTTGTGTCCGTTGATGTGCGTCTCTTCCTTTTGCGACTCATCCGCGGGTGCGGTCCGGCGCAGGCTGCGACGCACGGTCGTGTCCGACACCTGCACCAGCCGGGCGACCTGGCGGATCGGCATGTTCGGGTTGGTCGATTTGATGGCGCGGACCAGCAGGTCGATGTTCTGCGACTCCCGATCGTCGGGTCGCACCTCCTGACCAGGCATGTCGTCAACTTCAACTGCGACGCTGAAGTCCGGCGCGACCGGCGCGGGTGGCGCACTCACCGGCGCTACGGCCACCGGAACCGCCTCGACGGGACGGGCAGACTCGTCGATCACCGGCTGCGACTCGCCCGCCGGGCGTTGCACCTCGCGGGTGCGACCCGCCCGCGCCAGCACCTCGACCGTGATGAGAAATGCGACGGCCGGGACCGCGGCCACCAGGCGGGCCGTGAGGTGCGGCTGCGCCGACGCGATGTTCGCCGCGAGGGTGGCCACGACGCCGAACCCGAGCGCCACCCGGGCGGACAGTCGCGGCCGCCGACCGGCCCGCTTGTCCTCGACCATCGCCATCGTCCCGACCAGGATCAGACCGTCGATCGACAGCGGCAGCACGGCCGCGACGGCGTGATGCTCTCCAGCGCGCTGCGCCACCTCGACGATGTGGCGATAGGACGAGAAGCCCGCGACACCGGCGACCACCGCGGTGGTCGCCCGGGACGTGAACGTGACTGGGTTCATCGGGAGCACCCCCCACTTTGGCGACGAACACGCCAGCAAGCCCGGCAACGCCGACCTCCGGTCGGCCGCCAGTAGGTGTTCTCCGACGTGAACTCGTGCCCCCGTGAACAGTGCGTCTTGGCAGCGTTCTGAGCCGCGACGCCCCCGCTGCGCAAGAGGTTCTCGCGGACGGTCACTGGTCGGAGGTGATCGGGATTGCAGCAGGGCGGGTTCTCGCAGACGAAGTGATCGATCTGCATCCCCTCGGGGATTGGCCCAACCAGAAGCTCGTATGCCACGCGGTGCACGTTGCGCAGGCGGCGGCGGTAGTAGAACTTGCCGTAGCCCTTCGGAATGCAAGCGCCCTGCCACACCCAGCACCCGGTCTCGGGTGCAACGACCATGTGCTGCTTGATCCGAATCAGGGCACGCAGGTCATATTCGTCCGCGAGGATCATCGCAGCACCTTTCGGCCACGCTCGGGCTGCGCCTGGTGCCGCGTCCGGGTGTCCACCATGCGCAGCGCTCCGGCGAGGTGCGCGACGCCCAGGCCGCCGAACGCCAGCACGATCGGCACCAGGCCGACCAGTGCCGTCTCGACGGACAGGTCGGCGTACGGGGACATGACGGCCGGGGCGAACCACAGCGCGCTGGCAGTGCCGGACAGGACGGCCGCGGTCGTGGCGCGGCGACGGGCGGGGGTCATCGCGCCGCTCCGATCTTGGCAAGCAGCTTGGCCACGATGACGCGGGTCTGCTCGTCCGCGCCGTACCGGCCGGGGTTTGCGACCAGGTCGGCGGCCCAGGCGGTCAGGTCGTCGGGGTGGCGGGACTGGCGCCGGGCACACCGGCTTGAAATAGTCGATCTCAAGGTCTGACTCCTTGCCGAGTCGATCCCAGAACCCCCGAGCGGCGCTGCAATCGCTGGTCGGGGGTTCGCTTTTGTGTGTCGTATGGGAACGCTAACCCCGACGGTCATTGCGTGTCAAGCGGGAGCATGTTTACGATGTGCGCACTAACGATCAGCAGCTAGGGGTGAGTCATTTGGGAACACCTGTCGGCTATCCTCGGCGCGTGCCGAAGTCGCGATACACGCCGCCAAGTGCCGAGGTCGAAGCATTGATCGCGCGTACTGTCGACCTGGCCAAGCGGCGGCAGGCGATCGAGGACGAGTACAAGGGCTTGCTCGCTAAGCTGGTCGACCCGACGGGGGAGTACCAGGTGCCGGTGGCGTACATGGCTGATCAGCTCGGCGTGGAGCGCAAGACCGTGTACCGGCACACTGGCCGGTCAATGACGTGAGCGGCCGAACGGGCGAATGATCCATGCCTCACACGATGACGTCGATCGATCACCTGCCGCGACGACATGGTGAGCGTCAGACCGGCGAAAGCCTGGCGACATCCTGGCGACATCAGCGGTACCGTTCATCCATGACCCGGAACCTCGCCCTCGTCGCCGCCCGGACCGCGCGCAACCTCACCCAAGAGGAAGCGGCCGCGCAGGTCGAAGTTTCTAAGCGAACCTGGCAGCGGTGGGAGGATGCCGAGCCGGCCCGGCCGCAGCCCGCCCAGGTCCGCAAACTTCAGAGCGCGTTCGGCTTGCCCGTCGAGCAGCTCGGGTTCCCGGCCGACCGGAACGCGATGGTCGTCGAGGACGGACGCGGCGGCCACGACCTGGAGGTGCGGTTCCCGCCGGTCTCCACCGCCCCGGCTCGGCCGCCGGCCAGCGACTACTCGGGTATCTGGCTGAGCAGGTACGAGTACTTCTCGTCCAGCCGGGAGGAGACGTACGCCGGGCAGCACTTCGTCGTGCTGCAGCAAGACGGCAGCACGGTCAGTGTTCGGAGCCTGCCGAACTCAGCCAGCTCCACGATGGGCATGGACCTGGTTGTCGACGGGGTCGTCCTCACTGGCACGTGGGTTGAGGACACGGACAAGACCGGGTACTACCGCGGCAAGCGGTACGTCGGCGGCATCCAGCTCGTCTCCGACCCAAGCGGCGCTCGGCTGGCCGGAAAGTGGGTTGGCCACGGCAAGGACGGCGAGGTCAACACGGGCCCGTGGCGGCTCGACTATCAGGCCGAGGTCAGCCGGGCGACGATCGCGGAGTACGACCGGCTGCCCAACGACTGATCAGGCTGGCTCCGTCCGGCGCGCTGCTGGTGTCAACATCAGCAGTGACAGCAGCGTCCAGACCACCGTCGCGCACCGGTTGGACGTCATCGCTGGGAAGCCGACCGCTGCGCCGTTGGCGACCAGGACCACGCCGATGCTCAGCCGCGACCAGGTCGGCCCGACGTCCTTCCGCCGCAGCCACCAGGCGCCGACCAGCATGGCCGAGGTCAGCGTGTACGCGGTGACGCCGACCAGCCCGCCGACGGCCAGGCTCTCGACCCAGCCGTTGTCCAGCGCGACCTGGATGCTGCGAGCGCCGTACCCCCACCAGGGCGAGTCGTGCATGACAGCGTCGATGACCGGCGCCAGGCTGCTCGTCGCCCCGAACCGCCCGGCGGTCACGGTCTGCGTGTCGCTGGTGAAGTAGGTGCTCAACGAGTTGCCGCGCGCGGCCCCGGCCAGGAACGTCGAGACGCCGAGCTGGGCGAGGCCTGCGGCGCCGATGCCGACGACGATCCGTACCGGCCGGCGCAGCGCCCACCGGCCGAGGTGCCACCCGCCGACGCTCATGCCCACGAACAAGAACACCTTGGACACGCAGATCACGCCGCCCACCGCGATCAGGCTGGCGGCGATCGAGAGGCGCTTGGTCGAGTCGTGGAGCAGGTAGACCGCGGCGATCAGGGCGAGTGAGTACAGCAAGCCAGCCTGCGCGGGCATGTTGATCAGGCCCACGTAGCGGCCGCCGAGCGCTTCGTGAAAGTTGCCCAGGTCCTCGGATTGGTTATCCCACCAGTACCGCAGGATCTCGTTCAGGGGCAGCACCGCGGACGCCGCCGCGATCAGTGCATTCAGGCAGGCCGCGACGACCAGCACGGTGCAGGCGCTCCGCAGCATGACGATCCGGTCGCAGCCCTTCGACGCGAGCGTGACCACGATGCACACCACGGCCAGGGGGAGCGTGATGTTGTCCATCGTGGCGAACACGCTGTTTGGGAGGTATCCGCTGGTATTGACCGGTGGGAGCACGCCGCCGATGGCGACGATCGTGATCTGGAGGAGCCACAGAAGGCCGACCAGCCACGCGGTCTTGGTGAGGCGTACGGAGTGGAGCAGGCAGTACGCGGCGCACAGGGCCGCGGTCGCGTAGACCACCGCCTGCTCCGTGCGTACGCCGGGGATCGGCGTGTACGGGCCCCAGGCGGCGGCCATGACCAGGGCGATGAGAAGTCGGCCGCGCTTGTCCAGCGCGGCCTGTCGGGGGTCCATCGGCGCGGCTCGCGTTCCCCGGACCGAAGCCTCCGGCCTGGCGGCCGACTCGGTCCGGGGTAGCCCGGCCGCCGTCAGCCTCAACGCACTCGATGCATTCTGGTCATGGCCTGACCAGGCGAACCGGATCGAGGGATTGACATCCCCCGGCGCTGGTCGGCCCCTCCACTGAAACTTCCAGGGTGGACTGTTGTCCCTGCAAACGATCCACAAGCGATCCAGTTACCGTGCACTGGGTGAACGTTCGGTCACTGATCAGATCCGGCCGGAGGAATGCCAGCGACAGGCGTTGATGCTCATGATGACCTCCTCCGGGGGAAATGCATCGGACGCCACAAGCGCCCGGGAGTCGGCATCAATGACGATCAGGCGGCACACATGACCACCAGCATCGAGCAGCATCTGCACGACATCGAGCCGGCGCCCGAAGGCTCGCCCTTCCGTCCCAGCCGCAATCGGCTCGTCGCCGCCACGTGGGCCGTCTTCGGCTGCGGGATCACCGGCGGGATCGCACTGATAGCCGTGGACATCACCTCGCGCGACAACATCCGGTACGCGATCTACGGCATCCTGCTGGTCGCCATGGCCTCCCTGGCTGCTGGAGTCCTCGCCGTCGAGCGGATGCTGGCCGAACGGGAGCAGTTCTACCGGCGGGGCCACCTGGTGGGCTGGATGCGGGGCTGGCGCGGCCAGGAGCCGCTCAACGACGACCCGCTGCTTCACTGAACGTCTAATGCTGTCTTAACTCTGCTATCGCCAGATCGAACGAGCTGCCCTGCTTGGGCAGGGTCGCGGGCAGGAGATTGACCGTGATCCGCCGGTTGGGCCAGCTCTGCCCCGAGTTGACCACGGCGGCGCGGACCCGATCGCGCGCCTCATGCAATGCCGTGTCCGGCAGGCCGGTGAGCACCACCGCGGGCAGTCCCGACGAGAGGTCGGCCTCGACCTCGATCAGATGCCCGGTGACACCGGTGAGGCCGACACACAGCACCCGGGCGTAACTCACCGCGCCACCGCCCACGTCGGCGCAGGCCCGGTCATCGGCTGGATGCCGCGCATGTCAGAACGCCGCCCGGATGTGCTCGACGTGGGAGGCCCCGCGTGGCTGGGGCGCGACCGCGACCACGTCGAAGCGCACCCCGCGAGGGCGTAGGGCGCCTTGCGCCAGCCACTGCGCGGCCAGACGACGCAGGCGGCGGACCTTTGTCGGCCCGACCGCCTCGGCGGGTGTGCCGTGGCTCGTGCCGCGGCGCGTCTTGACCTCGCAGAACACCACATCGTCGCCGTCGCGCAGGATCAGATCGACCTCCCCGTCGGCACATCGCCAGTTGCGCGCCAGCACCACCAGGCCCTGCGCGGTCAGATAGCGCTCGGCGAGCCGCTCGCCGTACGCCCCGACCGCCCGTCGCTGTGTCGTCATGGCGGCCACCTTGGCCGAACCCGTGTCGCTGCGTGTGGCAGCCTGTGGACGGAGCGCAACTGTGGACAGTTCCCTGGCGCCACCGGACGAGTGATATACGTCCGCCGGTAGCATCCGGAGCCCTCCGTCACCTACGGTGCACAACCGTGGATGGACAGCGCCGCTATGCCGAGGATCCCGAGCCGACGACCTGGTACCCGGCTTCGCGTTCCACCAGCAGTTCCGCCGGGTTCACGCGGTCCGGCGGTGCGGACGCCCTCGGCGAGTTCGGCGCCCCGGCCGCCTCCGGCTGGTCCGACAGCACGAACGCCCCGGGCGGCTACCGCACGCGTGGCTCGGGCGCGTACGGCCTCGACACCCCCGGCGGGTACGAGCTGTCCCCGTCCCGTACGGACGAATCCGGCGTTCACGACCTGTCCGACGGCGGGTTCCAGCTTCCGGGGCAGCGACCCCCCGACGACCGGTACGGTTCCGCCGCGGCCATGGACCCGGCGACCTCGACCGGGGTCCGCACGAGGTCGGCGGATCCGGCGCGGGAGTCGCCGGGCCTGCCGGCGCGTGGCCCGGGATTCCCCGCGGTACGGCCGACCAGCGGCCGGTCCGCGGCCGACGAGGCGCCGGGCGTTGCGGCGCCCCACGGCCCCGGGCCGGCCGAGCCGACCGGCGTCCTCCCGTCCCTGCGCGGCCCGGTTGGTGAGAAATTGGGCGCCGACCGCGTCTACCGGACCCGACGCCCGCGGTCGGCCCTGGTGGTGGCCCTGCTGACCGTGGTGCTGATGGTGCCGGTGGTGCGCCTGCTGGCCCGGGCGACGTTCGCCGCGCAGCCGACCGCGGGTGCGATCGTGCCCGCGGTGCTGTTGACGCTGGGCCTGCCGCTCACCGGGGTGGGGCTGTTCGCGCTGGCCGGTGGCGACCGCCCGGAGAACCGTGAGGCCTGGTTGCGGCCCCCGGTCGTCTACCTGCCGGTCGGGCTCCTGCTGGTGTTCGCTGCGGCCGTCGCGGTCGCCTGAGCCGCCTCCTGGCCGGTGCTGCAGAAGCGCGCCTGATCGGCTCACCCCCCGGCCGGGCGGCGTGCCGGGGAGGGCCCGGCGTATGCTGGACGACGGCGACCGCCCCGCGCGGTCGACCTCGCGTGCCCTCCGCCAGGCACCGGCTCTGGTGAGCAGCTCTCACTCGACCGGCCGCCGAGCGGCGGCGGCCCTCCCTGGTCCCGATGCTGTCGGGTCCACCCACGGCCGACGACCGGGCGCCAGGACGCCCACCGCCCGGTGGGCGTGACAACCAGGGATGACTAGGGAGCAATTCACCATGGCCGTCGTGACCATGCGTCAGCTGCTGGAGAGCGGTGTCCACTTCGGGCACCAGACCCGGCGCTGGAACCCGAAGATGAAGCGGTTCATCTTCACCGAGCGTAACGGCATTTACATCATCGACCTGCGCCAGACGCTCGATTTCATCGAGAAGGCGTACAGCTTCGTGCGCAGCACGGTCGCCGACGGCGGCACGGTGCTGTTCGTGGGCACCAAGAAGCAGGCGCAGGAGGCGATCGCCGAGCAGGCGACCCGTGTCGGCCAGCCGTACGTGAACCACCGTTGGCTGGGTGGCATGCTGACCAACTTCCAGACCGTGTACAAGCGGCTGCAGCGCATGAAGGAGCTGGAGGCCCTCGGTGACCTGAGCGGCACCGCCGCCGGGTACACCAAGAAGGAGACGCTGCAGCTCTCGCGCGAGAAGATCAAGCTGACCAAGACTCTGGGCGGTCTGCGTGACATGACCCGGGTGCCGTCGGCGATCTGGGTGGTCGACACCAAGAAGGAGCACATCGCGGTCGACGAGGCGCGCAAGCTGGGCATCCCGGTCATCGCCGTGCTCGACACGAACTGCGACCCGGACGAGGTCGACTTCCCGATCCCGGGCAACGACGACGCCATCCGCTCCGCCGAGCTGCTGACCAAGGTCGTCGCCAGTGCCGTCGCCGACGGTCTCATCGCCCGTTCCGGCCGTAACCGCGGTGACGCCGACGCCAAGCCCGAGGCCAACGCGGTCGCCGCCGGCGAGCCGCTGCCCGAGTGGGAGCGCGACCTCTACGAGGGCGCCGAGAAGAAGGCCACGGACGACACCGCCACCGAGCCCGTCGCGACCGCCGCCGAGTAACGCGAGAACGCCGGGTCCCGCCGGGGCCCGGCGTCCCACCACGACCGGACATCGAAGAGAGAGTCATGGCCAACTACACCGCCGCGGACGTCAAGAAGCTCCGCGACCTCACCGGCGCCGGCATGATGGACTGCAAGAAGGCGCTCGAAGAGTCGGACGGTGACTTCGACAAGGCCGTCGAGTTCCTGCGCGTCAAGGGCGCCAAGGACGTCGGCAAGCGGGCCGGCCGCACGGCCGCGAACGGCATCGTCGCCCACTCGGGCGCATCGCTGCTCGAGCTGAACTGCGAGACCGACTTCGTCGCGAAGACCCCCGACTTCGTCGCTCTGGCGCAGCAGCTGGTCGAGTACGGCGACCAGAACAAGGTGGCCGACGCCGCCGCCCTGCAGGCCGCGACGCTGGCCGACGGCAAGGGTGTCGCCGACGCGATCCAGGAGTACTCCGCCAAGATCGGCGAGAAGATCGTCCTGAACCGGTTCGCGACCGTCGCCGGTACGGTCGCGGTTTACCTGCACCGCAAGGCGCAGGACCTGCCGCCGCAGGTCGGCGTGCTCGTCGAGTACAGCGGCAAGACCGACGAGGCCGGGGATGCGGACGCCCGCGGCATCGGCATGCAGATCGCCGCGATGCGCCCGAAGTACCTGACCCGCGACGAGGTGCCCGCCGAGGTCGTCGAGTCGGAGCGGCGGATCGCCGAGCAGACCGCTCGCGAGGAGGGCAAGCCCGAGCAGGCGCTGCCCAAGATCATTGAGGGTCGCGTGAACTCCTTCTTCAAGGACTTCGCGCTGCTCGAGCAGCCTTCGGTCGTCGACAACAAGAAGACGGTCAAGCAGATCGCCACCGAGGCCGGGATCGAGATCACCCGGTTCGTCCGGTTCGAAGTCGGCCAGGAGTAACGCGCGACCGACGCAAGCACAACAGGGGGAGGCCGGGTCCGCGTTCTGCGCCCGGCCTTCCCGTCACATAGGGTCTCTGGCGAAACGAAGGGAAGGCGGGTCGCATGACGATGGTGACCGAGCAGGCTGTTGGCATCGACGACGCGCCGGCCCCGCCGCCACGGCGGACCCGGCGGGTAATCCTCAAGCTGTCCGGCGAGGTCTTCGGCGGCGGTGCCGTCGGCGTCGACCCCGACGTCGTGCAGGGCATCGCGCGGCAGATCGCCACGGTCAGCCGCTCCGGGGTGCAGGTGGCAGTGGTGGTCGGCGGTGGCAACTTCTTCCGCGGCGCCGAGCTGCAGAAGCGCGGGATGGACCGGTCCCGCGCCGACTACATGGGCATGCTGGGCACGGTCATGAACTGCCTGGCCCTCCAGGACTTCCTGGAGAAGGAGGGCATCGAGACGCGGGTGCAGACCGCGATCACGATGGCTCAGGTGGCGGAGCCGTACATTCCCCTGCGCGCGATCCGGCACCTGGAGAAGGGCCGCGTGGTGATCTTCGGGGCGGGCGCCGGGATGCCGTACTTCTCCACGGACACGGTCACCGCGCAGCGCGCGCTGGAGATCCACGCCGACCTCGTGCTGATGAGCAAGAACGGCGTCGACGGCGTCTACACCGCCGACCCGCGTACGGACCCGAGCGCCCGCAAGCTGGACCGCATCACGTTCGAGGGCGTGCTCAAGGAGGGGCTGCGGGTGGCCGACCAGGCCGCGTTCAGCCTGTGCCAGGAAAACGACCTGCCGATGCTCGTCTTCGGCGCCCAGGGCGACGACACGATCGTCCGGGCCGTGAGCGGCGAGAAGATCGGTACGTTGATCACCACGTGATCCCGCGCCACATCCACCACCGGCCAGCTACACCAGGACAAGCAAGGAGGCGACGGAGCAGGTGATCGACGAGATCCTCTTCGAGGCCGAAGAGAAGATGGAAAGCGCGGTCGAGCACGCCAAGGAGGAGTTCGGCGCGATCCGTACGGGCCGCGCGACCCCGGCGATGTTCTCGAAGATCGTCGTTGACTACTACGGCGCGCCCACCCCCGTGCCGCAGATGGCCTCGATCGGCATCCCTGAGCCGCGGATGGTGATCGTCAAGCCCTACGACATGTCCCAGCTCGGCGCGATCGAGCGCGCGATCCGCGACTCCGACCTGGGAGTCAACCCCAACAACGAGGGCACCCAGCTGCGCATCCACCTGCCGCAGATGACCGAGGAGCGCCGCCGCGAAATGATCAAGGTGGCGCGCGGCAAGGCCGAGGAGAGCCGGGTCGCCATCCGCAACGTGCGGCGCAAGGCCAAGGAGCATCTGGACCGGCTCGTCAAGGACGGGGAGGTCGGCGAGGACGACGGCCGTCGCGCCGAGAAGGAGCTCGACGACCTGACCCACCGGTACGTCTCGGTCGTCGACGAGCTGGTCAAGCACAAGGAAACCGAGCTGCTCGAGGTCTGATGTCGTACCTCGAGCCCCGCGGCGGGCATCCCCCAACCGGCGGCCGGCCGTCCGAGCCCGACGTTGCGGCACCGTACGCCTTCGAAGAGCCCGCCGAGGCGCCCGACCCGTACGCGCAGTACCGGCGCCCCGGCGGCTCCGCCGTGCCCGCTGGAACCGGGCCGGAGACACCCGGCCCGGCGGGCGGCAGCGGGCCCGCGTACCTGAATCCCGGGTGGAAGGACGGCGACGAGCCGGAGCCGCCGCGCCGGCGTGGGCCGGGCCGCCGCCGCGCCCGCCGCTCCGGGGCGCCGGTGCGGCCGCGGGACACCGCGGACACCCCGGGGGACCCGGTGGCGTCCGAGGCGAAGCCGAAGAGTCGGGCGGGTCGTAACCTGCCCGCCGCGATCGGCGTGGGTGTCACGCTCGGGGCGATCGTGCTCGCCTCACTGTTCTGGCCGCCGGCCTTCCTGGCCGTGGTCGCGGCGGCCGCTTCCGTCGGGGTCTGGGAAATGGTCCGGGCGGTCCGCGCGGCGGACCTGCATCCGCCGCTGTGGCCGCTGCTCGGCGGCACGTTGCTGATGGCCGGGCTGGCCGAATACGCGGGGACGGACGGGCTGACCCTCGGCCTGCTGGTCACCGTGCTCGCCACGCTGGTGTGGCGCCTCGGTGAGGGCGTGAAGGGTCTGCGGCGCGATCTGACCGCGATCCTGCTGGTCGCGGTGTACGTGCCGTTCCTGCTGAGCTTCGGGGTGCTGCTGGTTCAGCCGGATGACGGGCACTGGCGGGTGCTCGGCGCGCTGATCGCGGTGGTGCTCTCCGACACGGGCGGCTACGCGGCCGGGGTGTTCCTCGGCAAGCACAAGATGGCGCCCAGCATCAGCCCGGGTAAGACCTGGGAGGGCTCCGCCGGTTCCGTGGTGGCCGCCGCGGCCGGCAGTGCCATCTGGTTCGCTCTGCTGATGGATGTGCCGCCGGTCTGGGGGGCGCTGTTCGGGGCGGTGATCTCGGTCGTGGCGATCACCGGTGACCTGGCCGAGTCCATGCTCAAGCGCGACCTCGGGGTCAAGGACATGAGCAACCTGCTGCCCGGTCACGGCGGCCTGATGGACCGGCTGGACTCCATCCTGTTCGCGGTGCCCACGGCATATGTGCTGCTCTCGCTCATCGCGCCGCCGGGGTGAGCGGTGCCCGGACGCGTGCCCCGGCGTGGGAGACTGGACAGGCCATGACGATGCTTCCGGTCATCCCGACCAGCCCTGATACGCCCGATGCGGTGGCCACCCGCCGGCGGCCGAGCATGCCGCCGCGTCACCTCGCCGACCTCGACCTCGCCGGTCGCCGGGAGGCCGTCGCCGCGCTCGGGCAGCCGGCTTTCCGGGCCAAGCAGCTCTCCACCCACTACTTCGGCCGGCTCGTGCGGGATCCCGCCGCGATGACCGACCTGCCCACCGCCGAGCGCGCACGGCTCACCGGCGACCTGCTGCCCACGCTGCTCACCCCGGTCCGCGAGCAGGCGTGTGACGCCGGGGCGACCCGCAAGACGCTGTGGCGCCTGCATGACGGGGCTCTGGTCGAGAGCGTGCTGATGGGCTATCCCGACCGGGTCACCGCCTGCGTGTCGAGCCAGGCCGGGTGCGGCATGGCCTGCCCGTTCTGCGCCACCGGCCAGGCCGGGCTGACCCGTAACCTGTCCGTCGCCGAGATCGTCGACCAGGTTGTCTACCTGGCCGGGGTCGCCGCTTCGGGCGCGGTCACGGGGTCACCGCCGCGGCTGTCCCGGGTGGTGTTCATGGGGATGGGCGAGCCGATGGCCAACTATCCGCGGGTGATCGAGGCGGTCCGCCGGCTGACCGCCCCCGCCCCCGAGGGGCTCGGGCTCTCCCAGCGCCACATCACGGTGTCCACGGTCGGCCTGGTGCCCGCGATGCGCCGGTTGATCGCCGAAGAGCTGTCCGTGACCCTTGCGTTGTCCTTGCACGCCCCCGATGATGATCTGCGCGATGAGCTAGTGCCCGTCAACCAGCGTTGGAAGGTGGCCGAGGTGCTCCGAGCCGCGTTCGATTACGCGGCACAGACTTCTCGCCGGGTCTCCATCGAGTACGCCCTGATCAGGGACGTCAACGATCAGCCCTGGCGCGCCGACCTGCTGGGCAGGCTGCTGCACAGCAAGCTGGCGCATGTGAACCTGATCCCGCTGAACCCGACCCCGGGCAGCAAGTGGGATGCCAGCCCCAAGCCGGTCGAGCGGGAGTTCGTCCGGCGTCTGCGCGCGGCGGGGGTGCCGACCACGGTCCGCGACACCCGGGGCCGGGAGATCGATGGTGCATGCGGCCAGCTGGCCGCGAGCGAGCTGACGGTGGTGGACGCAGGGGGCGCCGCCGCCGAGGCGGAGGTGGCACAGTGACTGGGGCGAGTTCCCAGCAGACGAAGTGGGAGACGTTGTGACGAGTCAGGGACAGCGTTTCCGGCGGCGCGCGCTGCGGCGCGGCTACAAGGTCGACGAGGTCGACAGCTTCCTCGACCGCGTCGAGGCCACCCTGGCGGGCGAGCCCATAGGGTCGCCGGTCGGCGCCCAGGAGGTGCACGACGTCGTCTTCCGTGTGCGCTTCGGCGGGTATGACGAGTGGCAGGTCGACCTGCACCTGGACCGCGTGGAGCGGCAGCTCGCTGAGTTCGAGGAGCGCGGCGGGCGCGGCGCGGACCCGCGGATGGCGCCCGACTCGATGCGGGACCGGATGAGCAACACCGGGTCGATGGCGCCGGTGGACCGGATGGGCTCTCCCATGGGCCGTTCCGCGCCGCCGACCGAGCGGCTGCCCGCCCCGATGCGCGACGACCGCATGCGTGACGACCGGATGCACGACGACCGCATGCACGATGACCGGATGGCGCCGCCGCAGATGCCTCAGCGCCAGCAGATGCCGTCCATGCCAGGGCCCGACCAGTACGGCCGGTACGACGAGCCGGCATACGGTCAGCAGCGGGGTGGCCCGGCGGGCTACGACACCGGCAGCTACGACGCGTACGAGCCGGGGCGGCACGGCAAGGCGGACATGACCTCGGAGATGCGGATGCCGGACCGCGACCGCGGCGGGTACGGCGGCCCGGCGCCGATGAGCGCGCCGCCGATGTCCAGCGCCCCGATGAGCGGGCCGCCCATGAGTGGTCCGCCGATGGGTGGCCCCCCGATGGGCGGCGGCCAGGGCGGCCCGGGCGGCGAGCTGTACCGGGTGGACCAGCTGCGCCGGACGTTCCAGCCGCGCCGCTTCGGCAGCGGGTACGACCCGATGCAGGTGGACCGTCTGTTCGAGAGCATCCTGCAGGCGATGTCGGGTCGCGGGCCCATGCCGGTGCCCGAGAACGAACTGGACACCCTGCAGTTCGGGCTGGTGCCCGGCGGCTATTTCGAGGCCGAGGTCGACGCCGCGCTGCGTGAGGTCAAGGACATCCTGCTGCGTCGCCGCTGAGCGACGACCGGGGTCGACGAGACCCGAGACGATCATGCGAAGGGCCCGCTCGCGACGCGAGCGGGCCCTTCGGCGCGTGCGGGCTACTGGTCGTTGGGCTTGAGGCCGTTGCGGCGCAGCACCGAGTCGACCACCACCGCCCCGACCAGCATCAGCGCGATGACGACGAGCCAGACGTTCTCCGTGTTGCCCTCGTGGTTGCCCCAGAACGACATCACCACCAGCAACACCGCAGTACCCAGGGCGCCGATCCGGGCCAACTTGCGGTTACCCGGCTTGAGCTGGTCGGGCGCGTAAACCGGCTCTTCTGCCACCGTTCGGTCCTCCTGCATTCCAGCGATCACGTCTCGCCGCCAGTTTCGCACGACGCCCGCGGGCCTTCCCGGGCAACCCGGGCTCACGGCTCCGGGCGCGACCCGGCAGCCCGGACCCGGTACCGTCGTTCCGGTCGGATTCACGGACGAGGCCCGACTCGCGGACGAGGCCGGACTCGCAGGCAAGGCCGGACTCACCGGCAAGGTCGGACTTGATGGGCAAGGGAGCAGGACGTGCGGATCACGGGCACCGGACACGCGAGCATGCGGATCGACACGGCCGCGGGCAGCATTCTGTGCGACCCGTGGGTCAATCCCGCCTACTTCGCGTCGTGGTTCCCGTTCCCGGACAACTCGCAGCTCGACTGGGAGGCCCTGGGCCAGGTCGACTACCTGTACGTCTCGCACCTGCACCGCGACCACTTCGACGCCGCACACCTGAAGCGGTTCGTCAGCAAGAAGGCGACCGTGCTGCTGCCGGAGTACCCGACCAGCCAGCTCGAGGACGAGCTGCGTGATCTCGGCTTCACCAGCTTCCTGAAGACCCGGTCGAACGAGGTCCACGAGCTCGACGGCGGCCTCAAGGTGATGATCCAGGCCCTGATCAGCCCCACCGACGGCCCGATCGGCGACTCGTCGCTGTGGGTGGAGCACGACGGCATCCGGGTGCTGAACCAGAACGACGCCCGTCCCACGGACCTGTCCGTCTTCGCCGAGCTGGGCCACGTGCACGCGCACATGCTGCAGTTCTCCGGGGCCATCTGGTACCCGATGGTGTATGAGCTGCCCGAGTCCGCCAAGCGGGCGTTCGGCAAGCAGAAGCGGGACCGCCAGTTCGACCGGACGTGGCGTTACATCGACGACCTCAAGGCTTCGTACGTCTTCCCGATCGCCGGCCCGCCGTGCTTCCTGGACGACGAGCTGTGGCAGTTCAACGACATCTTCGGCGACGAGGGCAACATCTTCCCCGACCAGGGCGTCTTCCTGCGCGAGTACGCGAAGGTCGGCGGCACCAACGGCGTCGTGCTGCTACCGGGCAGCGTCACCGAGCTGACCGCGGACAGCGCGGCGACGACCCACCCCACCGACGTGGACGAGTTCTTCGCGGACAAGCAGACCCATCTGGAGGAGATGCGTACGCGCAAGGCGCCGGTGATCGCCGCGGAGAAGGCGTCCTGGCGGCACCCCGAGATCGACGTGCTGGGCGAGCTGAAGAAGCGGATCGAGCCGCTGCTCGACGAGTCGATCTACCTGGCCAAGGGGGTCGGCGGCCCGGTGCGTTTCGACCTGGTCAGCTACGACGGCGAGTCGGTCGAGTCGATCGTGGTGGACTTCCCGGGCAAGCAGGTCCGGGCGTACGCGGACGAGAAGGTGCGCTACCGGTTCCGTACCCAGCGGGAGCTGATCGAGCACCTGATCTTCATCGACGAGGGCGACTGGGTGAACTCGCTGTTCCTGTCGTGCCGCTTCTCGGCCGCCCGGATCGGCCAGTACAACGAGTTCGTGTACGCGTTCTTCAAGTGCCTGTCCGAGGAGCGCCTGCAGTACGCCGAGGGCTGGTACGACGAGCACGAGAAGACCGTGGAGGCCGAGGACACCGTGCTCGGTGACTGGACGGTGCAGCGCCGCTGCCCGCACCTGAAGGCGGACCTGAGCCGCTTCGGCATCGTGGACGGCAACGTGCTCACCTGCCAGCTGCACGGCTGGAAGTTCGACCTGCCCAGCGGGCGTTGCCTCACCAGCGTGGGCCATGCCATCCGGGCGACTAAGACGACTTCCTGAAGGGCATTTGTCGTAGCTGGGTGGGCGGTACAGACCGTCGCCCGCCGAGACCGGGACGGGCGCTGGGGCGCCCGTCCCTGCCAGTCTGTGCGTGGCTCAGATCCCCAGGTCGGTGAGGATGCGCCGGGCGACGTTGTGGCCGGCGGCGCCGATGACGCTGCCCGCCGGGTGAGTGCCCGCGGAGCCTGCGTACAGGCCGTCGAGGCCGGTTGCGTACGGCATCCGGGCGTCGAAGGCGACCGTGTTGTCGACGTGGTGGATGTGCCCGCCGGTGATGCCGAAGTGCTGCTCGATCCCGGCCGGGGTGAGCGGCATCGTGTCCGCGACCAGCGCGGACGTGCCGGGCGCGTATCGGTCGCAGATCGCCAGCAGCCTCTCGACGAAACCGGGCAGCTCGGCCTCCCAGGTGGTGCCGTCGAGCGCGTACGGCACCGACTGCACGAACAGGGCCGACGAGTGGTGCCCGCCCGCGTCACGCAGCGACTGGTCGACCGTGGTGTGCAGGTACCACTCGATCGTGGGCTCCTCGGGCAGTTTCCCGGCCTGCACGTCGGCCCACATCGCGCGCAGCGCGGCCATCGGGGAGTCCGTCTCGGCCAGGCCCGCCAGCCCCGCGGAGCCGGGCAGCAGGTGGATCGTCGAGCCGAACGGTGACGCCGCCCCGTCGGGCAGGCAGGAGAACCGGGGCAGGTCGGTGAGCGCCAGGTTGACCTTGAGCGTCGTACCCGTCCGCTTGACCGCGTTCATCCGGGTGGTGAGGTCCTTGGGCAGCGCGCCGTCGGGCACCAGCGACATCAGCCGGTACGGGTCGCAAGAGCCCAGCACGACCCGGGCGCCGATCTCCCGGCCGTCGGCCAGGACCACGCCGCTGGCGGCGCCGCCCTCGACGGTCACCGCGGAGACCGGGGTGCCGGTGACGATCCGGGCTCCGGCGGCGCGGGCGGCGTTCGCGAACGCCCCGGACACCGTGCCCATCCCGCCCTGGGCGATCATCCAGGTGCCGTCCGCGCCGGGCAGGCGGCACATGTTGTGTACGAGGAAGTTGTGGCCGGTGCCGGGGTCGTCGGGGCCCGCGTTGAGGCCGGAGAGTCCGTCGGTGACGGCGTACATGCTGACCAGCAGTTCGCTCTTGAAGCCGAACCGGGAAAGGTAGTCGGCGACCGAGCCGCGGACCAGGTCGATGAACGTCGACTGCAGCTGCGGCCGGATGTGCCGGTCGGCGATCTGCTCGACCGACTCGGGCTCCTCCAGCCAGGCCGGGGCCAGGTCGGCGCGCAGCGCGGCGATCTCGACCTGCAGCGCCTCGTCGGCGGCGATGTCACGCGGGGAGAAGAACCGCTGCATCTGCGCGCGGGTGGCCTCGCGGTCCGACCCGAACAGCAGGTACGGCGAGCCGGGCCCGCCCGGGGTGGGCAGGAAGTAGTGCGGGTCGCGGCGCAGCACCGGGATGTCGATGTCGAGTGTGCGCAGCAGCTCGGGCGGCATGAGACCCAGCAGGTACGACCCGGTGGACTGGCCGAGGCCGGGCACCCGGGGGAACGGGTACTCGGTGCGGGTGGCGCCGCCGAGGGTCTGGTCCGCCTCCAGGACGACCACGTCGAGGCCGGCCCGGGCCAGCAGGACGGCCGAGACCAGTCCGTTGTGGCCGGCACCGATGATCACCACGTCGGCCCGGTCGGGCAGCGCGGCGGACGTCTGAGGGGTCATGGGGGCCGAGCCTAGCGCGTGATGCGCTCCAGCGTACGAGCCAATTCCAGCTCGAACAGCGGCTCCACGTCGGTCATCGCCCATTGCAACTGCCCGAATACCTCCATGGCGACGATTCCGTACAGGCGGGTCCAGGCGGCCATGAACTGGTAGACCAGCGGGAGTGGAAAGCGGTCCCCGAACAGCTCCAGGTACGGCTGGAACAGGTCACGCAGCGCGGGTTCGGGCAGCCCGGGCGGCGGCTCGTGGGCGGGCCGGGGCCCCCAGATCTCGGCCAGGACGGTGAAGAAGATCTCGCCGAATCGTGCGCCGGCATCGTTGACCGGGCTGCATGCCTCGCCGATCTGGGTGATGCCGGGGACGGGGCTGCCGAACATGAGGGTGAACTCGGCGGGGTGTGCGAGCGACCAACGGCGGAAGCCGCGGGCCATGTGTCCGAGCCGGGCGACCGGGTCGGCCTCGGCGTGCGCGACGGCGGTCTGTTCGACGGCGGTGCGCAGCTCCTCGAAGAGGTCGGTGACGATGTCCAGGATCAGGGCGTCGAGATTGGCGAAGTAGCGGTAGATCGCGGGTGCGGTCAGGCCCATGTCACGGGCGATGGCCCGCAGGGAGATGCTGGCGGCGCCGCCGGCGACGAGGTGGCGGCGGGCGGTTTCTTTGATCTCGGCGACGGTCTCCGCGCGCAGCCGCTCGCGCCGGCCGGGCGTGGTCGTCGTCATAGTGCTCTCCATTGACGTGAGTGAACGGTGTTTGCCAGAGTAAACAGCGTTCACTGATTGGTCCATGACTGCCGCGACTGTAACCGCGGAGCCGGGGGAGGACGACGATGTTCGGCTGGTGGGGACGCACCGTCGTCCGGGTGCGCTGGTGGGTGATCGCCGCCGCCCTCGCGTTGGTGGTGACCGGTGCGACGTGGGGTGCCGGTGTCTTCGGTGCGCTGACCGGCGGCGGCTACGCCGACCCGCACAGCGAGAGCAACCGTGCGGCCAAGGCTATCGCCGCGCAGATCGGCCGGCACGACCCCGACGTGCTGGTCCTCTGGTCGAGCGACACCGCAACCGTGGACGATCCGGCATTCCGGTCAGCGGTCACCGCCCGGGTGGCGGCGCTGCGGGCCCGGACCGAGGTGGCGGGCGTCACCAGCTATCTGGACGCGAAGGCGCCGGGCCTGGTCAGCAATGACCGGCACGCGACGTACGCGGCCGTGCAGCTCGCCGACGGGTCCGAGGACGCCAAGCTCGCCGAGTACCAGGCCATCGAGCCGGAACTGAACGCTGCGGGGCTGACCACGAAGGCGGGCGGGCTCGCCGCGTTCGGGGCGCAGGCCAACGCGCAGACCAAGGAAGACCTGACCCGCGCCGAGCTGTTCTCCCTGCCCGTACTGCTGGTGTTGCTGATCCTCGTGTTCCGCGGGCTGATCGCGGCGCTGTCGCCGCTGGTGATCGGCGGGATCGCGATCCTCGGGGCGTTCGTGGCGGTGCGGACGCTGACCTACTTCACCGAGATCTCGGTCTTCGCGATCAACGTGATCACCCTGCTGGGCCTGGGCATGGCCGTGGACTACTCGCTGTTCGTCGTGAGCCGGTTCCGTGAGGAGCTGGCGAACGGGCGGGACGTGCCGGCCGCCATCCGGGCCACGGTGGCCACCGCCGGCCGTACGGTCGTGGTCTCCGGGCTCACGATCGTGCTGGCCCTGTCCAGCCTGCTGATCTTCCCGCAACCGTTCCTCGGTGGCATGGCCATCGGTGGCATGGCCGCCGTGCTCATCGCGATGCTGGCCGCGCTGACCGTGCTGCCGGCCGTGCTGTCGCTGCTCGGGCACCGCATCGACATGCTGCGGGTGCCGATGCCGCGGCTGCGCCGCGGCCGCTCCGGTGCCGTCCCCCGGCAGCGTGGCGCCGCGCCCGCGGCGGGCAGCTCCGCGTGGGCCCGGGTGGCACACAGCGTCATGCGCCGTCCCGTGCTGTACGCGGTCGGGGTGCTGGCCGTGCTGGTGGCGTTCGCGCTGCCGTTCACCCGGGTGCAGTTCGGCGGGTTCGACGAGCGGGTACTGCCCGCCGACACCGCGGCCCGGGTGGTCTCCGAGACGATCCGGACCGACTTCCCGGGCGGCGCGCAGAACCCGATCGAGGTGCTGGTCACGGGTGCCCCGGCGGGGTCGTTCGCGACGGCCATCGCGGGGCTGCCCGGCGTCACCGGGGCTCAGGTCACCGCAACCAGGGGCACCGCGTCGCTGATCACCGTGGGGTACTCCGCGATGCCGACGACAGCCCAGGCGCGCGACGTCGCCGCGGCCATCCGCGACCTGCCGCCCCCGCCCGGATCCACCGTGCTGGTCGGTGGGCGTCCCGCGATCGACCTCGACCTGCTGAACAGCCTCAGCCACCGGCTGCCCTGGATGGCGCTGATCATGGCGGTGGCCACGATGGTGCTGCTGTTCTTCGCGTTCGGCTCGGTGCTGCTGCCGGTCAAGGCGGTGCTGATGAACGTGGTGTCCATCGGCGCCTCGTTCGGCGTGGTCGTCTGGATCTTCCAGGAGGGTCATTTCGAGAACCTGCTGCACTTCGAGTCCACCGGCTACATCGAGCCGAGCAACCTCATCCTGGTGCTGGCCGTGCTGTTCGGCCTGGCCACGGACTACGAGGTCTTCCTGCTCTCCCGGGTCCGCGAGAACTGGGACGCCACCGGCGACAACACCACGGCGGTCGCCACCGGCCTGCAGCACACGGGCCGGATCATCACGGCCGCGGCGCTGCTGCTGATCGTGGTGGTCGCGGGCTTCGCCACGGGCGGCGTGACCGTCATCAAGACCATCGGTGTGGGCATGATCGTGGCGATCATCGTGGACGCGACCCTGGTGCGCGCGCTGCTGGTCCCGGCCACGATGCGCCTGCTGGGCCGGTGGAACTGGTGGGCCCCCGGCCCGCTGGGCCGCCTGTACGCCCGGTACGGCATTCACGAGACGCCCCGCACTGCGCAGCCGGAGACCGGCGACGTGGACCCGCCCGAGTCCGGCTCGTCCACGACCCGGTCCGGCGGGGTCGCGGCGGTCCGCTGAGCCTGGCGGGGCCGCCTGAACGGCGCGCCCGTGCGGGCGTCGGCGAAGATGGAGCCATGCGCGACCTCGTCCTGCTCGGCTCCACCGGGTCGATCGGCACCCAGGCCATCGACATCGTGCGACGCAACCCCGACCGGTTCCGTGTGGTCGCGCTCGGCGCGGCCGGAGGCAACGTCGAGCTGCTCGCCACCCAGGCGCTGGAGCTGGGCGTCGAGGTGGTGGGGGTGGCGCGGGCCAGCGCCGTCCAGGACCTGCAGCTCGCGTTCTACGCTCAGGCACAACGGCACGGGTACGCGACCGGCGACTTCCGGATCCCGAAGATCGTGGCGGGGCCGGACGCGATGACCGAGCTCGCCCAATGGCCGTGCGACGTGGTCCTCAACGGGGTGGTGGGCAGCCTCGGGCTCGCGCCGACCCTGGCGGCGCTGCGCTGCGGGCGTACCCTCGCGCTGGCCAACAAGGAGTCGCTGGTGGCCGGCGGCCCCCTGGTCAAGGCCGCGGTGACGCGGCCGGGGCAGATCGTGCCGGTGGATTCCGAGCACTCCGCGCTGGCGCAGTGCCTGCGCGGCGGCGAGCGCCGCGAGGTGCGGCGGCTGGTCCTGACCGCGAGCGGGGGAGCGTTCCGGGACCGGCGGCGCGCCGAGCTGGAGAACGTCACCCCGGAGGAGGCGCTCAAGCACCCGACGTGGGACATGGGCCCGGTCGTCACGATCAACTCCGCCACCATGGTCAACAAGGGCCTGGAGGTGATCGAGGCGCACGAGCTGTTCGACGTGCCATACGACGACATCGAGGTCGTGGTGCACCCCCAGTCGGTGCTGCACTCGCTGGTCGAGTTCACCGACGGCTCGACCCTGGCCCAGGCCAGCCCGCCCGACATGCGTCTGCCGATCGCGCTCGCCCTGGCCTGGCCCGACCGGGTGGCGGACGCGGCGCCCGCGGTGGACTGGACCCTCGCCCACAACTGGGAGCTGCGGCCGCTGGACGACGAGGCGTTCCCGGCGGTACGGCTGGCCAAGCAGGCCGGGCGGGCGGGCCACTGCCGGCCGGCGATCTACAACGCCGCGAACGAGGAGTGTGTGGCCGCATTCGTGGCCGGTCGGCTACCGTTCCTGGGCATCGTCGAGACACTCGAGGCGGTTCTCACGGCGGCGCCCGCTTATGCGCAACCGGGTACCGTCGATGATGTGCTTGAGGCGGAAGCCTGGGCGCGTGCCCAGGCACGGCGGCTGATCGCGACCGGGACAGAAGGAGCCTGATGCTGTACTGGCTGGGGGTGGCGGCGTTCGCGCTGGCCATCCTGATCTCGGTGAGCCTGCACGAGCTCGGGCACATGATCACCGCGAAGCGCTTCGGGATGAAGGTCACGAAGTACTTCGTGGGCTTCGGCCCGACAATCTTCTCCTTCCACCGCGGCGAGACGGAGTACGGCCTCAAGGCCATCCCGCTCGGCGGCTTCTGCAAGATCGTCGGGATGACCCCGCAGGACGACGACGTCGAGCCCGAGGACCAGCCGCGCGCCATGTGGCGGTTCCCGGTGTGGAAGCGCACGATCGTCATGTCCGCCGGGTCGATCACCCACTTCATGCTGGCGCTGGTGGCGCTGTGGTTCGCGGCGGTCTTCGTCGGCCTGCCCAACCCGGATCTGCACCTGCCGGCGAACGCCGCCGAGCAGCGTGCCCAGGCCGCGATGATCCAGGTCGGCTCCTGCATCCAGGTGAACCTGTCCGAGCAGCCGTGCGTCGTCGGCAAGAACGGTGCGCTGGCCGGCCCCGCCTCCGCGGCGGGCCTGAAGACCGGTGACGTGGTCACCAAGGTGGGCGACAAGCCGATCGCCAACTACGGCGAGCTCACCGACGTGATCCGGGCGTCGAAGCCCGGTCCGACCGTGTTCGCGTACACCCGCGACGGGGTGGCGGGCACCGCCACGGTCGCCCTCGTGCAGGCGCAGCGTCCGCCGCTGGACAACCCGCAGGGCGCGGTGTCGCAGGTCGCGGTCGCCGGTATCAGCTGGACCACGGACCAGCCCGCGCTGGTCACGTACGGGCCGATCGACGGTGTGAAGGCCACCGGCCAGTTCGGCTGGCAGATGGTCGAGGGCACGTTCACGGCGTTCAAGAAGATCCCGGAGAAGGTGCCCGCGCTGTGGCACTCGATCACCGGCTCGCAGCGGGACCCGGAGACCCCGATCAGCGTGGTCGGCGCGAGCCGGCTGGGCGGCGAGGCGATCGAGGCCGGTGTGCCGCAGTACTTCCTGATGATCTTCATTTCGCTGAACGTCTTCATCGGCATCTTCAACCTGCTGCCGCTGCTGCCGCTGGACGGCGGCCACATCGCCATCGCCTGGTACGAGCGGGCCCGCTCCTGGCTGTTCGCCAAACTGCGCAAGCCCGACCCGGGCCGGGTCGACTACTACAAGCTCATGCCCGTGACGTACGCGGTCATCCTCATCGGTGGTGCGTTCACGCTGCTGACCGTCACCGCCGACATCATCAACCCGATCTCGATCTTCAGGTGAGCAACCAGATGACCGCAGTAAGTCTCGGCATGCCGGCCGTGCCTCCGCCGCCGCTTGCCCCCCGCCGCCAGAGCCGCCAGATCATGGTGGGCTCGGTCGCCGTGGGCGGGGGTGCGCCGGTCAGCGTGCAGTCGATGACCACCACCCTCACCTCGGACGTCAACGCCACGCTGCAGCAGATCGCGGAGCTGACCGCGTCCGGCTGCCAGATCGTCCGGGTCGCGGTGCCGTCCCAGGACGACGTCGAGGCGCTGCCCGCCATCGCGAAGAAGTCGCAGATCCCGGTGATCGCGGACATCCACTTCCAGCCGAAGTACGTGTTCGCCGCGATCGACGCGGGCTGCGCCGCGGTGCGGGTCAACCCGGGCAACATCCGGCAGTTCGACGACAAGGTCAAGGAGATCGCGAAGGCGGCCTCCGATGCGGGGGTGCCGATCCGGATCGGCGTCAACGCGGGCTCACTGGACAAGCGGTTGCTGGAGAAGTACGGCAAGCCGACCGCCGAGGCGCTGGTCGAGTCGGCGCTGTGGGAGTGCTCGCTGTTCGAGGAGCACGGATTCCGCGACATCAAGATCTCGGTGAAGCACAACGACCCGGTCGTCATGATCCGGGCGTACCGGCAGCTCGCCGAGCAGTGCGACTACCCGCTGCACCTCGGGGTGACCGAGGCGGGCCCGGCGTTCCAGGGCACGGTCAAGTCGGCGGTGGCGTTCGGGGCGCTGCTGGCCGACGGTATCGGCGACACGATCCGGGTGTCGCTGTCCGCCCCGCCGGTCGAGGAGATCAAGGTCGGCAACGCGATCCTGGAGTCGCTGGGGCTGCGCGAGCGCGGTCTGGAGATCGTCTCCTGCCCGTCGTGCGGTCGCGCCCAGGTCGACGTGTACACGCTGGCCGAGCAGGTCACCGCCGCGCTGGAGGGCCTGCCCGTGCCGCTGCGGGTGGCCGTCATGGGCTGCGTCGTCAACGGCCCCGGCGAGGCGCGCGAGGCGGACCTCGGGGTCGCGTCCGGCAACGGCAAGGGACAGATCTTCGTCAAGGGCCAGGTCATCAAGACCGTGCCCGAGTCGGTCATCGTCGAGACGCTGGTCGAGGAGGCGCTGCGGCTGGCCGACGAGATGGGCGCGGAGCTGCCGGACGAGCTGCGTGAGCTGCTGCCCGGACCGTCGGTCACGGTGCACTGATTTCGTTCGTACGGGAAAGGGGCACACCGGCCGGTGTGCCCCTTTCCCGTTTTCTCACTCGCTGTCGGCGAGGATCGCGTACAGCTTGCGCTTGGTCTCGGTGAGCACCTCGAGGGCGCGGTCGCGCTGCTCCGGGGTGCCGTTGAAGCCGACCTGGCGCAGCGCGTCCATGATGCCGAACGCCGCGTCGCGGAAGTCCTGCACCTGGGACATGGTGTCCGCGCCGAACTGCGCCCACGGCGGGTTCTGCGCGGCGGCTTCCGCCTCGGGGCGGCCCGCGTCGGTGAGCGTGTAGCGCTTGCGCCCGCCGGTGGCCTCGGCCTCGATGAGGCCTTCGTCCTCCAGCATCTGCAGGGTGGGGTAGACCGAGCCCGGGCTGGGGCGCCAGATGCCGTTGGTGCGGCTTTCCAGCTCCTGGATCATCTCGTACCCGTGCATGGGCCGTTCCAGGAGCAGCGCGAGGACGGCCGGTCTGACGTTGGGGCGGCTGCCGCGCCTCCCGCCCCGGCCGTGCCCGTGTGGGCCGCCGTGGCCCCCGCCGAACGGGAACCCTGGGGGGAAACCGAAGCCGCCGCGCATCCGGGCCTCATGGAAGTGGTGATGGAACTGCTGTCGCATGACTATCTCCGATCAGTTGGCGATACACAGACGATATATCGGCAACCGATCGGCGGCAAGGTTTTCCTTCGGGGCCCGGGACGGGGCACGTATCCGCAGCGTCATCTGGCAGTCTGATATCCGTGCTGACGGTGCCGATCCGCCAACTCGGTGAGTCCGAGCGCTACACGGTCGAGCGCATCCTCGACCGGGACCCGTACGCCGGTGCCCAGATCGCCGAGCGCGTGGCTGCGCACGGCCTGAGCTGGTGGCGCGCCGACGGCCGGATCTACGGGTACGGCCCCGGCCGCGAGGTCGAGTCGCTGTGCTGGTCAGGTGCGCACCTCGTGCCGGTGTGCCTCACGCCCCAGGCCGTGCCCGCGTTCGCCGACCTGCTCGGCGCCGAGCCGCGCATCTGCTCCTCGATCATCGGCCGGGCCGACGCCGTGCTGGGGCTGTGGGACCGCCTCGGTGGCCAGTGGGGGCAGGCGCGCGACGTCCGGTCGAATCAGCCGCTCCTGGTCGCCGTGTCGACACCGCCGGCGCCACCCGACCCCGAGGTCCGGCTCGTCCGGCCCGACGAGGTCGACCGGCTGTTCCCGGCGGCCGTCGCCATGTACACCGAGGAGGTCGGCGTGTCGCCGCTGCTCGACGACGGTGGCCGCGGCTACCGGCGACGGATCGCGGAGCTGGTCCGGGCCGGGCGCGCCTATGCCCGGTTCGTCGGCGAGCGGGTGATCTTCAAGGCCGAGCTGGCGATCGTGACCCGCCGCACCGCCCAGGTGCAGGGGGTGTGGGTGGACCCGGAGTTCCGGGGGCACGGGCTCGCGGTGCCCGCCGTGGCGGCGGTGGTGCGTGACGCCCTGCGCCGGGTCGCGCCGACGGTCAGCCTGTACGTCAACGACTACAACCGTCCCGCCCGCCGGGTGTACGCCCGCTGCGGTTTCCAGGCCGCCGGCACGTTCGCCACCGTCCTGTTCTGACGGTGCCGGCCGGGCTCAGGGGGCCAGGCGGGGGAGAAGCTTCGCCAGCGTGCGGGGGTCGGCCTCCAGCTCAGGCGTGGGCAGCAGGGCCATCACGGGAACGGTCACCCCGGCCTGGGCGTACGCCGCGACGTGCGCGCGGCACTGTTCCGGCTCGCCGTGCACGATGAGCGCGTCGACGACCGCGTCCGGGATCGCGGCCAGTGCGCCGCGGCGGTCGCCCGCCGCCCAGGCCGTCCACATCGGCGTGAGGTCCGCGGTACGGCCCAGCCAGCGGTGGAACTCCGCGTACGCGGGGACGGTGAGGTAGGCCGCGATCATGCGGCGGGCGACGGCGCGGGCGTACCCGGTGTCGGCCGTGGGGCACACGAAGATGCGGGCGACCACGTCGAAGTCCGGGCGGGCGGGTTGCACCTCGGCCAGGGCCTTCGGCACGTCGGTGGCCGCCAGCCAGTTGAGGATCACGCCGTCGGCCTCGGCGGCGGCCAGGTGCAGCATGCCCGGCCGCAGCGCGGCGAGCAGGATCTGCGGCGGGGTGGCGGGTGGCCGTTCCAGCCGGAACCGGCGCACCGTGAACGTGTCGTACGCCTGGTCCACGAGCTCGCCGGCCAGGGCGGAGCGCAGGAAACGCAGCATGTCGCGGCTGCGGGCGTACGGGCGGGAGAAGTCGGCGGCGTTCCAGTCGCCCGCCACCACCGGCGAGGACGCGCCGATGCCGAGCTGGAACCGGCCCGGTGCCGCCTCCGCCAGGGCCGCGGCGGTCATCGCCAGCAGCCCGGGGCCGCGGGTGAACACCGGCGCGATCGCCGTGCCGAGCCGCGCCCGGGGCTGCCACGCCGCGGCCAGTGTGAGCGGGGTGAACGCGTCGGCACCCGCGACCTCGGACGACCACAGGTCGGTGAACCCGGCATCGGTGAGAGCCGCGTAGACGGCCGCGTGGTCGGCGAGCGGCACCCCCGCCAGCGGAACGGTCATACCCCAGCGAGTCGACATGTCCCGATCTTGCCGGTTGTCCCCGGGCCCGGACAAGCGACCTGGGACACAGAACGCTGCGCGCCCCGTGGCCGACACGGCGGCGACGGGGCGCGGCTGTCGGTAACCGGGATGTGGACGCGGCGTGTCGGCTCCACTGCGGACGGGTAAGGAATCCGTCGATGTCCGGTGAGCTCGCCCACGGTGACTGGCATTCACGGCGGCGGTCGGTATCTTTTTGAACTGACCAGTCAGTGCAAACAGGGAGTTGTCATGCCGTTGCTCGTCGCGACCGGGGTGGGCGTACGCCATCGCCGCCGCTGGATCTTCCGTGACGTGGACCTCACGGCCGGGCCCGGTGACCTCGTCGCCATCGTGGGGCACGCCGGCAGTGGGCGCACGACCGCCCTGCTCGCCCTGACGGAACGGTTCAAGCTCTCCGCGGGCAAGGTGCACATCGTCGGCCGGGCGGCACTGGGCCACGTGCCCACTGTGGAACAGCCGGAAAAGCTGCTGACCGTCGCCGACCACGTGCGCGAGCGGCTGGCGCTGCTCGGACGTTCGACCCGCAGCGCCGAGGCGGTGATCTCCGGCGGCCTGTACGGGCTGGACCCGAAGCTGCAGGGGTGGGAACTCAGCCCGTACCAGGAGCAGGTCCTGGGTGTGGTGCTCGCGCGCCTGGCCGACCCTGCGGTGATCGCGCTCGACGCCATCGACGAAGGGCTGGACCCCGACGAGCAGGAAGACCTCTGGGGGATCCTCACGAGGATCGCCGCCGGCGGTGTCGTGATCCTGGTGACCGCCCGCGACGTGGACCCGGAGCGGGTGACGACAGTCGTGCGGCTGAGCAGCCCGCCGGCACCCGTCGCGCACGCCGCGCCGACTCCGGCCCGGCGGCCCGCCGAGGCCGCGCAGCTCACGCCCGCGGCGCCCGACGAGACGCTGGAAACGGCGGAGTTGCTGGTGGGGGCGGGTGCTGCGGCGCGTGCCCGGCGCGATGAGACAACGGACGACGAGCAGGGCGAGCGGTTCGACGACGGAGGGAAGCGATGAGAGGCGTGTCCGCCCTGAAGCTGGCCGGCTACGAACTGCTGAAACTGCTGCGCGGGAAGCTGACCGCCGTTGCGGTCGTCGTGATGGCCGTGATCCCGCTGCTGTACGGCGCGCTCTACCTGTACGCGTTCTGGGACCCGTACGGCCGGCTGAACCACGTTCCCGCCGCCATGGTGGTGGAGGACCAGACCGCGACCGCGAGTGACGGCACCAAGGTCCACGCGGGACAGGACCTGGCCGACGAGCTGATCAAGCGGGAGGTCTTCGACTGGCACGTCACCGACGAGAAGGGCGCCGAGGACGGCCTGCGCAGCGGCAAGTACCACATGATGCTGCGCATCCCGCGTGACTTCTCGGCGAACCTCGTCGTCAACCCCGAGCCGAAGCAGGCACCACGCGCCGCCGAACTGCGGGTGGTCAGCGACGACGCCACGAACTACCTGTCCGGCGTCTTCTCGCGTACCGCGTTCGAGGAGGTGCGGACCGCGGCGGCGAAGAAGTCCGCCAGCGGCTACTTCGACAAGATGCTGATCGGCTTCACCGACCTCAAGCAGGAGACGCAGAAGGCGGCCGACGGCGCGGCGACCATCGAGGACAAGCTCGGCGACGCCAAGTCCGGCGCGTCCACCATCGCCGGAAAGATCAACACCGCGCAGAACGGGGCGGGGCAGATCGCCGGCAAACTCGGCACCGCGGCGAACGGCGCGGACGCGCTCGCCGACGGACTCGTCGCGCTCCACGCGGGCGCCGCCCAACTGGCCGACGCCACGCAGCAGACCGCCGCCGTAGGACGGCAGCTCTCCGCGGTCGCGAATGCCGCCGTGGACAAGATCGAGCCGGTGCTGCGCGACAACGCCGACCTCATCCAGGAGGCCGCCACCCAGGTCGGCAAGGGCGCCGACGTACTGGCCGCCAACGTGCACCAGCTCGACACGGCCGCCGCGGACGCGGTGAACCGCGCGGAGGAGATCCAGCGGTTCCTGAACGGCCTGCCGGACGAGACCCCGGGCATCGGCGACGCGCGGGCCACGGCCGGCCAGCTCGTGGCGACCGCCAAGCAGGTGCAGCAGCTCGTTAACTCGCTCGATTTGGACGCGCTGGCCAAGCGGTTGCACGTGGTCTCGGCGGACGCCCGCAAGCTGGCCGCCGCCGCGCCGCACCTGGCCGACGACGCCGCCAAGGCCCGGGATCAGGTCAACAAGTTCGCCACCGCCCTCAACGACATCGCGACCGGGAACAAGAAGCTGAGTGACGGCACTGCGGCGGCGGCCTCGGGCGCCAGCGACCTGCGGGGCGGCATCTTCAAGCTCGCCACCGGGGCCCGGGCCCTGGACTCGGGCCTCGGCAAGATCGGCTCGGGGCAGTGGCAGCTCACCACGGGGATCGGCCAGATCCAGGGCGGCGCCGCCAAGCTCGCCAACGGCCTGGCCGACGGGGCCGAGCAGATCCCCGGGTTCGGCAAGAACACCACGGAACGCGCCGACATGCTGGGCGACCCGGTGGCGCTGAACCGCAACGTACGGCACGCCGCCAGCACGTACGGCGTGGGCTTCGCGCCGTACTTCCTGACGCTCGCGCTGTGGGTCGGCGCCATGATCAGCTACATGGTGCTGAAGCCGCTCAACCGGCGGTACGTGATGTCCGGGGCGCCCGCGTACCGGGTGGCGCTGGCCGGACTGCTGCCCGGGGTGGGCGTCGGGCTGGCCCAGGCGACCATCCTGTTCACCGTGGTCACGCTCGGGCTGGGCCTGTCGCCCGAGAACCCCGCGACCACCCTGGGCCTGCTCATGCTCACCGCCGCCGCGTTCGCCGCGGTCATGCAGCTGCTCGGTGCGGCGCTGCGCTCGGCCGGCCGGATCATGGCGCTGGCGCTGCTGATGGTGCAGCTCACCTCGTCGGGTGGCACGTACCCGGTGCAGACCACGCCGGGCTTCTTCCAGGCGGTGCATCCTCTGCTGCCGATGACCTATGTCGTGCAGGCCCTCCGGCACACCATCGACGGTGGCCCCACGGGTACGGTGACGGTGGGCGTGCTCGCGTTGCTCGCCTATGGCATCGGGTCGCTCGCCCTGACCGTGGGCGTGGCCCACCGTTCCCGGCGGCTCACCCCGTCGGTGCTGCATCCGGAGCTGGTGATCTAAGGGAACATGACCGAGGCACATGTCGCGGACGGGCGAACCAGGCGCCGGGAGGACACCAAGCAGCGCCTGTTCGACGCGGCCGTGGAGTTGATCGCCGAGCAGGGTTTCTCCGCCACCACCGTGGACGACATCGCGCTGCGCGCCAAGGTGGCCAAGGGCACGGTGTACTACAACTTCGCCTCGAAGACCGCGCTGTTCGAGGAGCTGCTGCGGCACGGCATCGGCCAGCTGACCGACGAGTTCCGCGCGGCGGTGGCGGGGCTGCCGCCGCGCGAGGCGGTGGGCGCCCTGGTCCGTGCGCAGCTGGAGTTCATCCGCCGGTACCAGTCGTTCGCCCAGTTGCTGCTGTCGGAGATGTGGCGCAGCAACCGGGAGTGGCAGCAGACCTTGTTGCTGCTGCGCGAGCAGGCGATCAGCGTGATAGCCGAGACGATGCAGGCCGGAGTGGACTCCGGTGACCTGCGCGCCGAGCTGGACGTGCGGGTCGCGTCGTCGGCGCTGTTCGGCGTGGGGCTGGTGGTGGCGGTGGACTGGCTGGTGTTCTCCCCGGAGCGGCCCGTCGAGGAGGTCGAGCAGGCGCTGCTCGCGATCGTGCAGCGGGCGACCTGAGCCCGCTCAGGTCGCGCGGTAGTACGTCGGGGTGGCGATGTCCCGGCGGGTCTGGGTGGGCAGGTCGGCGTCGTCGCCGTCGGTCAGCGTGCCGCCCAGCTCGATGATCCGCCGGTGCGCGGCGGCCAGCCGGTCCTCCAGGGTCACGATCCGGCAGGCGGCGGCGAGCAGGATGCCCTCGTCGAGCAGCTGGCGGACCCGCCCGGCGAGCTGCAGCTGGTGCCGGGAGTAGCGGCGGTGACCGCCGATCGAGCGTTCCGGCTCGATCAGCCCGGCCACGCCGAGGCTGCGCAGGAACGCGGGCGTCACCCCGATCATCGCGGCGGCCCGGCCCATCGTGTACGCGGGGACGTCGGCGTCGTCGAACGCGGTGTCGGTGGTCGTCATGCTTCCTCCCCGGCGCCGGAGATCATCCCGCGCACAATCCAGGGCCCCGGCGGGTAACCGGGGCCCTGGCTGTTCAATTCTGTTGCCGACCGTCGTCGGCAGAATCGGTCGTCCGCCTGCGTGCCGCTAGCGGACGGCCTGCGTGATGGGCATCGGCTGCGATCACCTCTTGTCGGGTCGGGGACGGTTCGATTTCGCGTCGCTGCGGTATCTCGTCCTCCTTCTCCAACTGAAGATCTGTGCCAGTTGCGTGCCGGCGGTGCGTCGCCGACTCTCGGATTTTATGACCGGCACAGGGTGATTTCTAGTGTCGCCGCTGTAGATTTTCGGGCGCCGCGCTCGAACGGGCTGGGGGCGGCGGCGCGGGGCGGGCGCAGATGCACAGCATCGACGCTGTGTCGAGAGAGAGGTGACCGCGCCCCGCGCCACCGCGGAGCGGTGGGCCCGTGCCGGCCCACCGGGTTTCGCGAGTCCTGCCGAGGGCTCGCGCGTCGACGTCGAGTGTGCGGGCGGCGCGCAGCCCGCAGCAACGCAATTAACCCTGCTCATTGACGCGCGTGACACGGTGGCGCGATCATCTCCCGCAGGCAGTGACCCGGATCACAGTCACCCCGGCTGAGGGAGTCACATGAGCACTGAACCCGTCCCCGGTACCGACGAAGAACGCCTGGCCCAACTCGGCTACCAGCAGGAACTGCACCGAAGGTTGTCCGGCTTCTCCAACTTCGCCGTCTCGTTCTCGATCATCTCCATCCTGGCCGGTGCGATCACCTCGTACGGCATCGCCATGACCGCCGGCGGGCCGGCGGCCATCACGCTCGGCTGGCTGTTCGTCGGCGGCATGGTCACGTTCGTGGCCCTCGCGATGGCGGAGGTGTGCTCGGCGTACCCGACCGCGGGCGCCCTCTACTGGTGGGCCGCCGCACTGGCCAAGCGCAACAAGGCCGCGTGGGCGTGGTTCATCGGCTGGTTCAACTTCCTCGGCGAGGTGGCGGTCACCGCGGCCATCGACTTCGGTGCCGCGATCACCACGGCGGCGTTCCTGAGCCTGACGCTGGACATGCAGGTCACCGCGGGCCGGACGTTCGGCATCTTCGCGGTGATCATCCTGGCCCACGGGCTGCTCAACACGTTCGGGGTGAGCCTGGTACGGGTGCTCTCCGACGTCAGCGCGTGGTGGCACCTGATCGGCGTCGCCGTCATCGTCGGGACGCTGACCGCGCTGCCGGACAGCCACAAGCCGATCTCGGAGGTGTTCCTCGAGGTCAAGGACGCCACCGGATTCACGTTCGCCGGGGCGAGCGTGTACGCGGTGCTGCTCGGCCTGCTCATGGCCCAGTACACGTACACCGGGTACGACGCCAGCGCGCACGTCGCCGAGGAGACCCACGACGCGGCCCGGGCCGCGCCCCGCGGCATCGTGATGTCGGTCGTCGTCTCCGTGATCGCGGGTTTCGTGCTGCTGTTCGCGATCACCTGGTCGATCCAGGACTACCACGCGGAGCTCCACACGCCACTGATGCTGCCGCCCGCGCAGATCTTCATCGACGCGGTGGGCCACAACGTGGGCACGTTCCTGCTGTTCATCTGCGTGGTGGCGCAGTTCTTCTGCGGCATGGCGTCGGTGACCGCGAACTCCCGGATGGCGTACGCGTTCGCCCGCGACGGCGCACTGCCCGGATCCGGGCTGTGGAAACGGGTCAACCCGCGTACCGGCACCCCGACCAACTCCATCTGGCTGTGCGTGGCCATCTCGGCCCTGCTGGTGCTGCCGTCGCTGTGGAACACCACCGCGTACGCGGCCGCCACGTCGATCGCGGTGATCGGGCTGTACATCGCGTACGTCGGGCCGGTCTTCCTGCGCCGCCGCAACCCGGAGTTCGTGCCGGGGCCGTGGCAGCTCGGCAAGTGGAGTGCGGTCGTAGGCTGGATCGCGATCGTCTGGGTCGCGGTGATCTGCGTGCTGTTCGTGTTGCCGATCGCGGGGCCGATCACCGTGGCGAACTTCAACTACACGATCGTGGCCGTGGCCGTCGTGCTGGGGCTGGCGACCGTGTGGTGGTTCGTGAGTGCCCGCACATGGTTCACCGGACCGCGCCCGAACCTGCGCGAAAACGCGGTGCACGACGAGCAGACCACCCCCGCCGAGTGATCTGATCGGAGGATGGGTGCCGGGCCACCGCCCGGCACCCGGTCCCGGCCCCCGTGTGCGCAAGGAGCGTCTGAATGGACCTGGAGGAACTCCGCGTCGGTGTCGACAACGGCAGCCTCGACACCGTGCTGCTGGCCCTGGTCGACATGCAGGGCCGGTTACAGGGCAAGCGGCTGCACGCCCGGTACTTCCTGGACGAGGTGCTGTCCGGGGGCAGCGAGGGGTGCAACTACCTGCTCGCCGTGGACGTCGACATGAACACGGTCGACGGGTACGCGATGTCGTCCTGGGACACCGGTTACGGCGACTTCGTGCTGCGGCCCGACCTGACCACGCTGCGCCGGATCCCGTGGCACCCGGGCACCGTGCTGGTGCTCGCCGACCTGGAGACCACCGGCGGGGAACCGGTCGCCGCGTCACCACGGCAGATCCTGCGCCGCCAGCTCGACCGGCTGGCCGCGCACGGGCTGAGCGCGTACGCGGGCACCGAGCTGGAGTTCATCCTGTACCGGGACACGTACGAGCAGGCGTTCACTCGTGGGTACCGCGACCTCACCCCCGCCAACCAGTACAACGTGGACTATTCGCTGCTCGGCACGGCCCGGGTCGAGCCGCTGCTGCGCCGCATCCGCAACGAGATGTACGGCGCCGGCCTGACCCCGGAGAGCGCCAAGGGCGAGTGCAACCTGGGCCAGCACGAGATCGCGTTCCGGTACGCCGACGCGCTGTGCTGCGCCGATCACCACGCGGTCTACAAGAACGGGGCCAAGGAGATCGCCGCCCAGGAGGGCATGGCCCTGACGTTCATGGCCAAGCCCAACGCCCGCGAGGGCAACTCGTGCCACATCCATTTCTCGTTGCGCGACGCGGACGGGCGATCGGCGCTGCTGGGTGACGGTCCGGGCCACCTGAGCGTCACCGGGCAGCGGGTGCTGGCCGGGCTGCTCGCCACGATGCGCGAGTTCAGCCTGCTGTTTGCGCCGAACGTCAACTCGTACAAGCGGTATCAGCCCGGCTCGTTCGCACCCACCGCGCTGCGCTGGGGCGTCGACAACCGGACCTGCGCGCTGCGCATGGCCGGACACGGCCAGGGTATGCGGGTGGAGAACCGGGTGCCCGGCGGCGACGTGAACCCGCACCTGGCGGTCGCGGCGCTGATCGCCGGAGCGCTGCACGGGCTCGACAACGAGCTGGAACTGGAGCCGGAGTTCGTGGGCAACGCGTACCACGACGCGACCGCACCGCGGGTGCCGGGCACACTGCGCGAGGCGACGGAACTGTGGACCACCGGCGGGGTGGCGCGGGTCGCGTTCGGCGACGAGGTCGTCGCGCACTACGCGAACATGGCGCGAGTGGAACTGGCGGCGTACGACGCCGCGGTCACCGACTGGGAGCTGCGCCGTGGTTTCGAACGGATGTGACCGCCCGCGTGCCAGGATCGGGATGCCCGGCAACCGTGGAGGAGCCCAGTGACTGACGTGATCAATCCGGCGACCGGGGGCGTGCTGACGTCCGTACCGTCGCTGGATCTTGCCGGGACCGACGCCGCGATCGACCGGGCGCAGCGCGCGTTCGCCGGATGGCGGCAGGTCGCGCCCGGGGACCGGGCGCGGCTGCTGCGTCGCTTCGCCGCGCTGGTCGACGCGCACCTCGACGAACTGGCCGACCTGGAGGTGCGCAACGCGGGGCACACCATCGGCAACGCCCGCTGGGAGGCGGGCAACGTCCGCGACGTGCTGGACTACTACGCGGGCGCCCCGGAGCGGCTGACCGGTCGACAGATCCCGGTTGCGGGCGGTCTCGACGTGACGTTCCACGAGCCGCTCGGCGTGGTCGGGATCATCGTGCCGTGGAACTTCCCCATGCCGATCGCGGGCTGGGGCTTCGCGCCCGCGCTGGCCGCGGGCAACACCGTGGTGCTCAAACCGGCCGAGCTGACCCCGCTGACCGCGATCCGTCTCGGCGAGCTGGGGCTTGAGGCGGGCCTGCCCGAGGGGGTGTTCACCGTGCTGCCCGGCAAGGGCAGCGTGGTGGGGCAGCGGTTCGTCACCCACCCGGCGGTGCGCAAGGTCTGCTTCACCGGCTCCACCGAGGTCGGCAAGTCGATCATGGCGGGCTGCGCCGCCCAGGTGAAACGGGTGACCCTGGAGCTGGGTGGCAAGAGCGCCAACATCGTCTTCGCGGACGCCGACCTGGAGCGCGCCGCGGCCGCCGCGCCCGCCTCGGTCTTCGACAACGCGGGCCAGGACTGCTGCGCGAGGTCGCGGCTGCTCGTCCAGGATTCCGTGTACGACAGATTCCTCGCGCTGCTGGAGCCCGCGGTCAAGGCGTTCCGGGTGCTGGACCCGGCGTCACCGGACGCCGAGATGGGCCCGCTGATCTCCGCCGGGCAGCGCACCGGCGTGGCAGGGTACGTCGAGGGCGCGGACGTGGCGTTCACCGGCACCGCACCCGACGGCGACGGGTGGTGGTTCCCGCCGACCGTGCTGCTGGCCCACTCGACCGCGGAACGGCACTGGCGCGAGGAGGTGTTCGGCCCGGTGCTGTCCGTGCTGCCGTTCCGCGACGAGCAGGAGGCGGTGCGCCTGGCCAACGACACCGCGTACGGGCTGTCCGGCTCGATCTGGACCCGCGACCTGGGGCGGGCGTTACGGATGAGCCGGGCGGTGGAGTCGGGCAACCTCAGCGTCAACAGCCACTCGTCCGTGCGGTACTGGACGCCGTTCGGCGGCATGAAGGAATCCGGCCTGGGCCGTGAGCTCGGCCCCGATGCGCTGCTCTCCTTCACCGACACCAAGAACGTCTTCCTGGCCACCGACTGATCGTCCATTGTGCACATGACTACGGAAGGGAACGGCGTGCAGAGGTTGCAGGACAGGGTCGCGGTGATCACCGGGGCGGGCAGCGGGATCGGGCTGGCCACCGCGCGGCGGTTCGCCGCCGAGGGCGCCCGCGTGGTCTGCGTCGACATTTCGCAGGAGGCGGGCGCGGCCGCGGCCAAGGAGGTCGGGGGCGAGTTCGTCGCGTGCGACGTCAGCGACGAGGACTCGGTGCGGGAGCTGTTCGAGGGCGTCGCGCAGCGGCACGGGCGGGTCGACATCGCGTTCAACAACGCCGGGATCTCCCCGCCCGACGACGACTCGATCCTGGTCACCGGGCTGGACGCGTGGGAGAAGGTGCTCCGGGTCAACACCACGAGCGTGTACCTGTGCTGCAAGTACGCCATTCCGCACATGCAGCGCCAGGGCAAGGGCTCGATCATCAACACCGCGTCGTTCGTGGCGCTGATGGGCGCGGCCACCTCGCAGATCGCGTACACCGCGAGCAAGGGCGGGGTGCTCGCGATGACCCGTGAGCTCGGGGTGCAGTTCGCCCGCGAGGGCATCCGCGTCAACGCGTTGTGCCCCGGACCGGTCGCCACCCCGCTGCTGCTGGAGCTGTTCGCCAAGGACCCGGAACGGGCCGCGCGCCGGCTCGTGCACGTGCCGATGGGCCGGTTCGCCGAGCCGGACGAGATCGCCGCCGCGGTGGCGTTCCTCGCCAGCGACGACGCGTCGTTCATGACGGCCGCGCAGTTCGTCGTCGACGGAGGTATTACCGGCGCGTACGTCACGCCGCTGTGACCGGCCGGGTGACGACCGGTTCCGGTCCGGCGCGGCGATGAATAGGGTGGAACGATGCGCCCGCTGATCGGTGTCACCACCTATGTGGAGCGCGCATCGTGGGGAGTCTGGCGCGATCTGCCGACGGCACTCCTGCCCCACGCGTACGTCGAGGCCGTGACGCTGGCCGGCGGCCGGGCGGTCCTGCTGCCCCCCGACGACCTGGACGCCGACGTCCTGCGGGCCCTGGACGGTCTCGTGCTCAGCGGCGGCGCCGACCTCGGCCCGCAGCTGTACGGCGCCGAGCCGCAGCCGCTGACCGACACCCGCCCGGACCGCGACGGCGCCGAGCTGCTGCTGGCCCGCGCCGCGCTGGCGCGGGACCTGCCCGTCCTCGGCGTGTGCCGCGGCATGCAACTGCTCACGGTCGCCGCGGGCGGCACGCTGCACCAGCACCTGCCGGACGTCCTCGGCCACGAACGGCACCGGCCCGCCCCGGGGGTGTACGGCACGCACTCCGCCACCTTCACCCCCGGCAGCCGGATAGCCGGGCTGCTCGGCGGCGACGCCGAGATCCACTGCTACCACCACCAGGGCGTCGCCGACGCCGGGACGCTGCGGATCACCGGGCGGGCCGCCGACGGGCTGCCCGAGACCGTGGAGGACCCGGCCCGCCGGTTCGTGCTGGGGGTGCAGTGGCACCCCGAGGTGACGCGCGACAAGCGCCTGTTCGGGGCGTTGATCAACGCCGCGGGCGGCTAAGGGTGGGCGACTGGCGGTCGATACGCACACTTGAGGGAAGAGGGAGGAACTCACCGCATGCGCAGGCCACTGATCGGACTGACCGCGTACGCACAGCAGGTCCAGTACGGCGACAACGATCTGCTGGCCGGGATGCTTCCGATGACCTACGTCCGGGCCGTGCACGCGTCGGGTGGCCGAGCGGTGCTGATCACTCCGGACGACCCGGGAGCGGACGTGCTGGAGTCCCTCGACGGCCTCCTCCTGTCCGGTGGCGGCGACGTCGACCCCGCGTTCTGGGGGGCCGAGCGGCACCCCGCCACCGAGATCGACGCGGTCCGCGACCGCAGCGAGGTGGCGCTCGCCAAGGCCGCGCTGGCCCAGGACCTCCCGCTGCTCGGCATCTGCCGGGGCATGCAGGTGATGGCGGTCGCCGGTGGCGGCACCCTGCACCAGCACCTGCCCGACCTGATCGGCGACGACCGCCACCGCGCCGCCACCGGCACCGACCCGCTCAGCGCGGATTCCGCCGCGTTCGGCCGCCACGACGTGATCGTGCAGCCCGGCTCGCGGGCCCACGCCGAGCTGGGTGGGCGGCTCACCGTGAACTCGTTCCACCACCAGGCCGTCGACGACCCGGGATCGTTCACCGCGGTCGGCTGGTGCCCCGACGACCGGGTCATCGAGATCATCGAGGACCCGTCGCGGGCGTACGCGCTCGGCGTGCAGTGGCACCCCGAGCGCACCACCGACCTGCGCGTCTTCGCGGCGCTCGTGGCCGCGGCCGCGGAGCGGTCCGGGCTTGCCGCCCCGCCGCGTCGTCTCGCCGCCTGACCCCCGGTCCCTGCCCCGGCCGCCCGAGGGGGGAGGGGTGCGGCGATAGGCTGGGAGCCATGACTGTGCGGGCTACGCTGCAACCGGGAAAGCTGTCGCCGTGGCGGGCCGTGCCGCCGCAGATCGCGCGCCCCGAGTACGTCGGCAAGAAGCGCCCGACGCCGTGGCGCGGCTCCCACGTGCAGACCGCGGAGACGATCGAGAAGATGCGCGTTGCCGGGCGGCTCGCCGCCCAGGCCACCCAGCTCGCGGGCGAGCACTGCAAGCCGGGCGTCACCACGGACGAGATCGACAAGGTCGTGCACGAGTTCCTGTGCGACCACGGCGCCTACCCGTCGACGCTGGGTTACAAGGGCTTCCCCAAGTCGTGCTGCACCTCCCTGAACGAGGTGATCTGCCACGGCATCCCCGACACGACGGTGCTGGAGGACGGCGACATCATCAACGTCGACGTCACCGCGTTCATCGGCGGGGTGCACGGCGACACCGATGCGACGTTCTGCGTCGGCGACGTCAGCGAGGAGGCCCGGCTACTGGTCGAGCGCACCCACGAGGCCATGATGCGCGGCATCCGGGCGATCGCCCCCGGCCGGCCGATCAACGCCATCGGCCGCGTCATCGAGGCGTACGCCCGCCGCTTCGGCTACGGGGTGGTGCGTGACTTCACCGGCCACGGCATCGGCGAGGCGTTCCACTCGGGGCTGTACGTGCCGCACTACGACAACCCCGGCCTGGACACCGTCATGGAGCCGGGCATGACGTTCACGATCGAGCCGATGATCACGCTCGGCACCCACGACTACGAGATGTGGGACGACGGCTGGACCGTGGTCACCAAGGATCGCAAGTGGACCGCGCAGTTCGAGCACACTCTCGTCGTGACCGAGGACGGTCACGAGATCCTCACGCTCCCGTGACCGCCCCGGCACTGCGGGAGCACCACCACGCGGACGTCTCCGGGGGCTGGCTGCGCGCGGCCACGTTCGGGGCCATGGACGGCCTGGTCACCAACATCGCGCTGATCGCGGGCGTCGGCGGCGGCGGGGTGGACCGGCACACCCTGATCCTCACCGGCGTCGCGGGCCTGGTCGCGGGCGCGATCTCGATGGGGCTCGGCGAGTACACCAGCGTCCGTACCCAGAACGACCAGGTCGCCGCGGAGCTGCGCAAGGAGCTGCACGAACTGCGGGTCAACCCGGAGGGCGAGGCCGAGGAACTGGTCCGTACGTGGACCGCCCGCGGCCTGCCGGAACCGCTCGCCCGCCAGGTCGCCGACGTGCTCAAGACCAACCCGGAGCAGGCACTGCGGGTGCACGCCCAGGAGGAACTGGGTGTCGTCCCGGACGAGCTGCCCAGCCCGTGGACCGCGGCGATCTCGTCGTTCCTGTGCTTCTGCGTGGGCGCGGCGGTTCCGCTGCTGACGTACCTGTTCGGCTCCGACAGCCTCGCCGCGGCGCTGGCCGTCGGCGGGGCCGGCCTGTTCGCCGCGGGCGCGGTGGTGTCCCGGTTCACCACCACCCCGTGGTGGCGCAGCGGCCTGCGGCAGCTCCTGCTGGGCGCCGCGGCGGCCGGGGCGACGTACGTGATCGGCATGCTGATCGGGGTCGGCGTTTCCTGAGCGGCGCCTCGCCCGTGATCGTGCCAACCGCGCAGGCGCGTCCGTGATCGTGCCAACCGCGCAGGCTCGCCCGTGATCATGCCAACCGCGCGGGCTCGCCCGTGATCATGCGAACAGGGCGGCGAGCCGGCCGTCCCCCGATCACTCGAAGAATGCGGCGAGCCGGCCGTCCACCGGGCGGCCGCGTGCCGTGAGCTCTTCGGCCTGCGACTTGAGCACTGCCGCCAGCTCGGTCATGTCCGCACCGGCCAGCCCGGTCCGGCGCACCGCGTCGGCGCGGTTGCGGAAGTACGTGCGGCTCATCAGTCCCGCGACCAGGGCGGCGTGCAGCCGGGCCTCGGCGATCAGGACCAGCGCGGCGTCGGTCTCGTACCACTCGGCGAGGCGGACCGCGCGGGCGTGCGCGGCCGACGCCAGGCACCAGTTGCGCCGCGCCAGGCCGCTGAACTCCGCCGGGCGGGCCTCCGCGAGCCGGCTCAGGTGGGCGTCGCGCTGCGCCGCGAACCACCCGCGCGGGTCGAACAGCGCGCGGGAGGTCACGTACCGGTCGGCGATCAGGGGCCAGTCCGGGGTCAGCTCCCGGGCCTGGCGCAGGCCGTCGTCCGCGGTGACCACGGTCAGGTCGACCAGGATCCCGTCGACGCGGCGCAGGGCGGGCGGCGGACCGCCCCCAGCCCGGTACGTGACGACGACCAGGTTGACGTCGCTGGCGTCGGAGTCGTCGCCGTGGGCGAGCGAGCCGTGCATCCCGATCGCCTGCACGTCCGCGGACCAGCGCCGCGCGATCACGTCCCGCAGACGGGTGGCCAGGTGCCCACGCGGATTGGCGACGTCCAACTCGTCCTGCGGCACCGCGCCATTCTCGCCCGCAGGGGCGGTGCGCGGAAAGGTCCACCGCGCCCGGGGCAACCGGGCCCGGTCAGGGGCGGCCGCGACCGGTCAGGGGCGGCCGGGGAACGGCAGGGTGAGCGGAGTCACGTCCGCGTGCCGGCGCCAGCGGGTGGCCCGGACCGCGGCGTCGGTCAGCGCGTTCAGGGCGGAGGCCCGCTCGTCGGCCGTGGTGACCGCGAGCACGGGACGCCACGCCTGGGCGACGCCGTCCTCCACGTGCACGGCGAGCTTGAGCGCGCTCGCCCGATCGGTCACCGGGAACGGCAGCGCGTACCCGGCGGGCGCCGGGGCGGGACCGGCCGACGCCGATGCCGACGCCAGACGGCTGACCAGTGCGTCCCGGCGGTCGCGGTGCACGGCCTCGGCAGCGCGCGCCTCGGCCTGCTCCCGGGCGTCGGCGAGGTGCACCCCGATCGGCCCGTACGCATAGATCGCCGCCTCCTCGGCGGCCAGCGCGCCGGCCAGCTGTTCGTTCACGAGTCGCACCCTAGACCGTCAGCGCAGTGCCTCGGCGTGGGTGGCCCGGCACGCCGCGATCGACCCGAGCAGCGCGGCCCGGTCGGGGCTCGTCTGCCGGCAGGCCGCCGCTGCGGTGCGTTGCGCCTGTTGCTCCGCGGTACGCAGGGCGGGCAGCGCCGCCGTGCCGTCGGCGGGTGCCGACGCGGAGGGGCCGGCGGACGGGACCGCGGTCCCGATCACGGCGGCGAGTGCGGTCGCGTGTGCGCGGTGGTCCGCCGCCAGCGGGGCGAGTCGTTTCGCGAGGTCGGGCTGGGCGAGCGCGGTCCGGTCGTACGCGGCCGCCAAGCGCAGCGCCTCGTCGAGCACGGGCTGCAGCGGGTCGGGACGGGCCGGGTCCGGGTCTTTGTCGAACAGCCCGCAGCCGGCCGGTGCGCTCACCGCCAGGGCGGCACCGGCGGTGACGCCCAGCAGCCGGCGCCGGGTGTACCCGTCTGAAGTTCGCACCGCGCAAGTGAACACCATCGTGTCCATCGGCCCGGTTGCGGGCCGGGAGCGGGCCGGGGACCTGCGCATCGCGTCGATTCGGTGCGGCGCCGGGTGGCCGACGCCATCGGCGCGTTACGCTCTGCGCAGCCGCCGGGGATCGGCCCGGCGGATAGCGGTGTTTGCGGACAGCGATGTCCCCGGCAATGCGGGGAATCGAGCAGAGAGGTGGGTCCGATGACCCAGCGTGGCCGTGCCGGTGCCCGGCCCGGCAACCGTCGCTCCGGAGCGCACGGTCGCGACGTGGCCGAGCCGCGTACCGCCCCGCGGGTAGATCTGGCCGCCGCCCGGGTCCGGGTCCGTTCGGTGATCGAGCCGGTCGTCACCGCGGCCGGTTACGACCTGGAGGACGTGAGCGTGTCGCGGGCGGGCCGCCGGCATGTGCTGCGGGTCCTGGTCGACGCGGACGGCGGCATCGCCCTGGACGACGTGGCCGTGGTCTCGCGGGCGATCTCCACGGCGCTCGACGCGGCCGACGAGGCCGAGGGCGAGTTGCTGGCCGGTGAGTACCAGCTCGAGGTCAGCTCGCCGGGGGTGGATCGGCCGCTTATCGCGCCCCGCCACTGGCGGCGCAACGTGGGCCGCCTGGTGACCGTCACCGTGGCGGGCCGCCCGGTGACCGGCCGGATCAGCGGGGCGGACGACGACGGCGTCGTGCTCGACGTCGACGGCGCCCCCCGCGAGCTGCCGTACCCGGAGCTCGGGCCGGGCCGGGTGCAGATCGAGTTCAAGCGGATGGCCGAGGCCGAGTTCGAGGACGCGGACGACGATGCCGAGGACGGGGACGACGACGTCCTCGACCAGGATGACGACCACGAGGTTGGGGAGGGCGATCAGAGGTGAACATCGACCTCGCGGCGCTGCGCGCCCTGGAGCGCGAGCGGGAGATCCCGTTCGACACGATCCTCGCGGCGATCGAGACCGCGCTGCTGACGGCGTACCGGCACACGGACGGGGCGGAAAGCCACGCCCGGGTCGAGATCGACCGCCGGACCGGGGTCGCCTCCGTGCTGGCCCAGGAGCTGGACGCCGACGGCAACATCGTGCGCGAGTGGGACGACACCCCGCACGACTTCGGCCGTATCGCGGCCATGACCGCCAAGCAGGTCATCCTGCAGCGGCTGCGGGAGGCGACCGACGAGCAGCACTTCGGTGAGTACGCGGGCCGCGACGGCGACCTGGTCACCGGCGTGGTGCAGGCGGATGCGGCGCGTGCCGAGAAGGGCATCGTCATCGTCGACCTGGGCAAGCTGGAGGCGGTGCTGCCGCAGTCCGAGCAGGTGCCCGGCGAGCGGTACGAGCACGGCGCCCGGATCCGCTGCGTGGTGGTGCACGTGGCGAAGGGTTTCCGCGGTCCGCAGATCACGCTGTCGCGGTCCCACCCGGCGCTGGTGAAGAAGCTGTTCGGGCTGGAGGTGCCGGAGATCGGTGACGGCACCGTGGAGATCGCGGCGATCGCCCGTGAGGCAGGTCACCGTACGAAAATCGCGGTGCGCTCGACCGTAGCCGGGGTGAACGCCAAGGGCGCCTGCATCGGCCCCATGGGCCAGCGGGTCCGGGCCGTGATGAGCGAGTTGCACGGCGAGAAGATCGACATCATCGACTGGTCGGAGGATCCGGCGCAGTTCGTCGGCAACGCTCTGTCGCCCGCCAAGGCACTGCGGGTCGAGGTGGTCGACGCCGCGACGCGCACCGCGCGGGTTACCGTCCCGGATTTCCAGTTGTCGCTGGCAATCGGGCGGGAAGGGCAGAACGCCCGGCTCGCTGCCCGACTGACCGGATGGCGCATCGACATCCGCCCGGACAACGAGGCCGCGGCCGTGCCGGATCGCGATGCTGCCGAGACGGGTGGCTGACCGGATAAGCGCATCGCCGGGACGAGGGGTAGACTTTTCCGTGGCTCGACGTGCCGCCCCCGGTCACGGGGGTGCGTCACCGGTGCGCACCTGCATCGGCTGTCGTAAACGCGCGCCGGCCTCCCAACTACTGCGGTTCGTCGCGGTCGGGACGGGAGCCGAGCTTCGGCTTCTCCCCGATCCGGCGCGCAGACTGCCGGGTCGGGGAGCGCACGTGCATCCTGATCCGGCCTGCTTCGCATTGGCGGAGCGGCGCCGCGCCTTCGGGCGGGCGTTGCGACTGACCGGTGTCCCGGACACCGGTCCGCTCGCGGAGCATGTCCGTGCGGCTTCCGTGCCGCCCGGAACCACCGACGGTGGGGCGTTGGGTCCCACCCGGAATTCGCAAGGTAGGACGACCGACATGAGCACACGATGAAGTCCCTGAAATGACCAGGCTTCTAGTGCACGAGTGAGGTCGCTGCGGGTGCTGCCCGCACGACCTCAAGAGTTGAGGAGTGCAGTGGCAGGTAAGGCCCGCGTACACGAGCTCGCGAAGGAGCTCGGGGTCGACAGCAAGACCGTTCTCGCCAAGCTCAAGGAGATGGGCGAGTTCGTCAAATCCGCATCCAGCACGGTCGAGGCCCCCGTGGCCCGGCGGCTCCGTGGTGCCCTCGTCGCCTCGCAGGGTGGCAACGGCGCACCGGCGGCCCCCGCGGCAGCGGCACCCAGCGCCCCGGCCGAGGCCCGGACCCCGACGACCGCGCGTCCGACGCCGCCGCGCCGGTCCGCCGCTCCGGCGGCACCCGGTGCGCCCACGTCCCCCGCGCCGACCCCCGGCTCCGTCGCGCGGCCCAAGCCGCCCGCCGGCCGTCCGGGACCGACCCCGGGCCCGGCGGCCAAGCCGGCCAGCGCCCACGACATCGAGGTGGCGGCCGCGGAAGCTCGCGCGTCGGCCCTCAAGGCGGAGCAGGAGGCCGCGGTCCGTGCGGCCCAGGCCGCCCGTACCCGGGACGCCGAGCGCCGGGCGCAGCAGCCCCCGGCCGAGGGCGGAACCCGTCCGAGGCCGCCCGGCCCCGGCACGGTGCCGCCGCGCCCCGGCTCGCCGGCCGCCGGTCGCCCGGCTGCTCCGGGCACGCCGACCCCGGGCCGTCCCGGTCCGGGCGGTAGCCCGCGGCCGCCGGCGCGTGGTCCCGGCAACAACCCGTTCGGTGTCTCCGGCGGCGGTTCGCCCCGGCCCACCCCGGCTGCCATGCCCCGGCCGAACCAGCCGGGCATGCCGCCGCGGCCGAGCCCGGCGTCGATGCCCCCGCGGCCCAGTCCCGCGTCCATGCCCGCGCAGCGCCCCGGTCGTCCCGGCGGCGGTGCTCCCGGCCGTCCCGGCGGCCCCGGGGCCGGGCGTGGCGGTCCGGGCGGCGGTGGCGGTGGCTTCCGTGGCGGTCCCGGTGGCGGTGGCGGTGGCGGTGGCTTCCGCGGCGGTCCCGGTGGCGGCGGCGGTGGCGGTGGCTTCCGCGGCGGTCCCGGTGGCGGCGGCGGTGGCGGTGGCTACCGTGGCGGTCCCGGTGGCGGCGGTGGCGGTGCCCCGGCGGGTGCCGGCGCTCCCGGTCGTCCCGGTGGCGGCGGTCGCGGTCGCGGCGGCGGCGCGGCGGGTGCCTTCGGGCGTCCCGGCGGCCGGCCGACCCGCGGTCGCAAGTCGAAGAAGCAGCGGCGTCAAGAGTTCGACAACCTGTCGGCCCCGGCCATGTCCTCGGGCGCGCCCCGGGGCAACGGCCAGGTCGTCCGGCTGTCGCGCGGCGCGTCGCTCTCCGACTTCGCTGACAAGATCAACGCCAACCCGGGCTCGCTCGTCCAGGAGATGTTCAACCTCGGCGAGATGGTCACGGCGACGCAGTCCTGCTCCGACGACACGCTGCTGCTGCTCGGCGAGCACCTCGGCTTCGACGTGCAGATCGTCAGCCCGGAGGACGAGGACCGCGAGCTGCTGGCGCAGTTCAACATCGACCTCGATGCCGAGATCGCCGAGGACCGCCTGGTCACCCGGCCGCCGGTCGTGACCGTCATGGGTCACGTCGACCACGGTAAGACGAAGCTGCTCGACGCGATCCGCAAGACCAACGTGGTCGCGGGCGAGGCGGGTGGCATCACCCAGCAGATCGGCGCGTACCAGGTCGCGGTCGACCACAACGACGAAGAGCGGGCGATCACCTTCATCGACACCCCGGGTCACGAGGCGTTCACCGCCATGCGTGCCCGTGGTGCCCAGGTGACCGACATCGTGATCCTCGTGGTCGCGGCGGACGACGGCGTCATGCCCCAGACGGTGGAGGCGTTGAACCACGCCAAGGCCGCCGAGGTGCCGATCGTGGTCGCGGTGAACAAGGTCGACAAGCCGGACGCCAACCCGGAGAAGGTCCGTCAGCAGCTGGCCGACTACGGCCTGCTGGCCGAGGAGTACGGCGGCGAGACGATGTTCGTCAACGTGGCCGCCAAGCCCGGGATCGGCATCGACGAGCTGCTCGAGGCGGTCCTGCTGACCGCGGACGCGTCGCTGGAGCTGACCGCTCCGGTGGACGGCCCGGCGCAGGGTGTCGTCGTCGAGTCGCACCTCGACAAGGGCCGCGGTGCCGTGGCGACCGTGCTGGTGCAGAAGGGCACGCTGCGGGCCGGCGACTCGATCGTGGCGGGCGGCGCGCACGGCCGCGTCCGCGCCATGCTCGACGAGAACGGCAAGCAGGTCGCCGAGGCGGCCCCGGCGCGGCCGGTGCTGGTGCTCGGTCTGACTTCGGTGCCGGGCGCGGGTGACACGTTCCTGGCGGCGGAGGACGACCGTACGGTGCGGCAGATCGCCGAGCAGCGGCAGGCACGCCGCCGCGCGGCGAGCTTCGCCAACTCGCGCGGCCGGGCCACTCTCGAGAACTTCATGGAGCAGCTCAAGGAGGGCGAGAAGACCTCGCTCACCCTGGTCATCAAGGGCGACAGCTCGGGTTCGGTCGAGGCCCTGGAAGACGCGCTGTTCAAGATCGAGATCCCGGACGAGATCCAGCTCAAGGTCATCCACCGCGGTGTCGGTGCGATCACCGAGAGCGACGTCAACCTGGCGAGTGCCTCGTCGGACCAGACGGCCACGATCATCGGCTTCAACGTCCGGGCCTCGAACAAGGTCAAGGAGATGGCCGACCGCGCCGGCGTGGAGATCCGCTACTACAGCGTGATCTACCAGGCCATCGAGGAGATCGAAGCGGCTCTCAAGGGCCTGCTCAAGCCGGAGTTCGAGGAGGTCGAGCTGGGCACCGCGGAGATCCGCGAGGTCTTCCGCTCGTCCAAGATCGGTCTCATCGCCGGTTGTATGGTCCGGTCCGGTCTCATCCGCCGCAACGCCAAGGCGCGCATCCTGCGCGAGGGTGTCGTGGTGGCGGAGAGCGTCACGATCAGCTCGCTCAAGCGGTTCAAGGACGACGCCACCGAGGTCCGCGAGGGCTTCGAGTGTGGTCTGACGCTGTCCGGCTTCGGCACGCCGCAGATCGGCGACGTGATCGAGACCTTCGAGATGCGCGAGAAGCCGCGGGCCTGACGCCCCGGCAGGACAAGACGGCCCCCGACGCTGCGGCGTCGGGGGCCGCCGTCTTTACTACCTGCATGTCCCGGTACGCCATGCTGCTCGCCCCGTCCGCCAACCGCGTCTATGCCGCCCAGGCCGGACGCCTGTCCCACGCGGAGCTGCGGGCGTTCGCCCCGGTGCTGTCCGGCCCGCTCGACGACGTGGCGCAGACCCGGCTGGGTGGCGTGGAGTACCTCACGTTCGCCGCGGAGCTGTCCGCGCGCGACGTCGCGTACCTGTCGAACCTGTCCGCGGCCTACGCCCTGTTCGAGCGAACGCCCGACGACCTGCTGCGCCCGGTCGAGCTGACCCCCCTCGACCGCTATGACAGCGACCTCATCACGATCCCCAAGTACGCGGGCAAGACCAACGAGCAGTTCACCAAGCTGCTGCTCAACCTGACCCTGCTGGCGTCCGCGTCGGCCCCGCGCATGCTCGACGGCCGGCTCACCGTCGCCGACCCGCTGTGCGGTCGCGGCACCACCCTCAACCAGGCGCTCATGTACGGCTACGACGCGATCGGCGTCGAGCTGGACGGCAAGGACGTGGAGGCGTACAAGGCGTTCCTGCAGACGTGGCTCAAGCACAAGCGGCTCAAGCACACCGCCGAGCTGGTGCCGGTACGGCGACAGGGCCGGCGCGCCGCCCGGCGGCTGGAGGTGACCTTGGCCGCCAGCAAGGATGACCACCGGGCCGGTGCGGTGCAGAAGGTGACCGTGCTGCACGCCGACACCACGGAACTGGGCGGACTGCTCCGCGCCGGATGCGCGGACGTGCTCGTCGCCGACCTGCCGTACGGGGTCGCGCACGGGAGCTGGTCCGAGGAGGGTGGGCTGTCGCGGCGGCCACTGGACCTGCTGGAGCGGGCCGTACCGCAGTGGATGCCGCTGCTGCGCCCCGGTGGCGCGCTCGGGCTGTCCTGGAACACCAAGGTCGCCAAGCGGGAGCTCGCCGAGGACATCCTCGTCGCCAACGGGCTGCAGCTCGTGGCGTACGGCGATCTGGCGCACCGGGTCGACCAGGGCATCGAGCGCGACGTCGTGGTCGCCCGGCGACCGGGCTGAGGCTGCCCCCCGCGAGTAAACCCGGCTGACGACGCCGCGGCCGGGCCGTACGCTCGTCGGTCGTGTACACCGAGACCGCGCTTTTCGACCTGCTGCTGCCCGGCGACTCGCGGTCGCTGAAGCAGAAGCGTTCCTACGTACGCCCGATCATCGCGATGTTGCGCCGGTTCGAGGTCAGCGTCGCCGAGGTCGGCGCGCACGACCTGCACGGCCGCACCCAGATCGGGGTGGCCGTGGTGGCGGCCGATCCGGCCCAGGCCCGCAAGGTCATCGACACCTGCGAGAACCAGGTCGCCGGCCGCCCCGAGATCGAACTCCTTTCCGTGCGCCGGCAGCTCCACGGCGACGACGACTGACGGCCCGGTACAGGGGCGGAGACGATCCACGACTGTCCGGCCGGAGTGCGCCGCAGTGGCCGGTGACATGTCGGACCGGGAGGACGTTCGGCGGTCGCGGGGCGTGGGTAGGCTTCACGCGTTGGAGCGGGAGGCGCACGACGCCTTCGGGGGGCCTCCCGCGGAGCACGGATGTCGGAGGTGGGTGTCATGTCGGACCCGGCCAAGACGCGTCGGCACGCGGAGCGCGTGCGCGAGCTGGTGGCATCGTTGGTGCGCGAGATCAAGGACCCCCGGATCGGCATGGTCACGATCACGGACGCCCGCATCACGGGTGATCTCCGCGACGCCACGGTCTACTACACCGTGCTCGGCGACTCGGCCGCCGAGGCGGGCACCGCCGCCGCCCTGGAGAGCGCGAAGGGCATGCTGCGCAGCCGCGTCGGCCACGCCCTCGGCCTGCGGCACTCGCCCAGCCTCACGTTCGTGCTGGACAACGTGCTGGACCACGCCAAGGAGATCGACGATCTGCTGGCCGCGGCGCGGCATCAGGACGCCGAGGTGCAGCGGCTCGCCGCGGGCAAGAAGTACGCCGGGGACCCGGACCCCTACAAGAGCGAGGCGGACGACGAGGAGCCGGTCGGCGCGCGCGAGGACATGTAGTGACCGACGTCGCCACGTCGCTGCCCCACATGCGTACCCCCCACGGTCCCACCGACGGCGAGTTCACCGCGGCGGTCGCCGCGATCCACCGGTACGCGCCGGCCGGCCGGGTGCTGCTGGTGTGCCACGTCAACCCCGACGGTGATGCCCTGGGCAGCATGCTCGGCTTCGGGCTGGGCCTGCGTCGGCTCGGCGTGCCGCACCTGCAGGCCACGTTCCCGGGCGCATTCGACGTGCCGGAGCCGTTCACCGCCCTGCCCGGGCTGGATCTGCTGGTTCCTGAGGAGCAGGCGTACCCGCAGCCTGACCTGGTGATCGTTTTTGATGTGGCCGCCGAGTCCCGGCTCGGCGGCCTCACCGACCGGTTGTCCCGCGCCGCGGCGACGATCGTGCTGGACCACCACGCCTCGAACTCCGGGTTCGGCGGCGTCGATCTCGTCGACCCTGGCGCCGCCGCCACCTCCGTCGTGGCCGAGCAGCTGCTCGTCCGGCTCGGCGTGCCGCTCGACGCCGAGATCGCCGAATGCCTGTACGTGGCGCTGGCCACGGACACCGGGTCGTTCCGGTTCGATATGACGACCCCGCAGGTGCACGAGATGGCGGCCCGGCTCATCGCCACCGGCATCCGGCCGGGCGAGATCTCCCGGCGCATCTTCGACACGCGCCCGTTCGGGGCAACGAAACTCTTCGCCGACGTGCTCGGGCGCGCCCAGCTCGACCCGGCCGCCGCGGCGGGCCACGGCATGGTGTGGACGTACGCCACGCTGGACGATCTCCAGCGGCACGGCCAGCGTCCGTACGTGATGGACGCCCTCATCGACCCGGTGCGGTGCGTGGCCGAGGCCGATGTCGCCGTCCTGATCAAGCAGGTGGGCGAGAGCGAGTGGGCGGTGTCGCTGCGCAGCAAGGGCGCGGTCGACGTGAGCGCGGTCGCGGTGGCCTTCGGCGGCGGCGGCCACCGGCTCGCCGCCGGTTTCACCGGGTACGGCGCGCCCGGCGATGTGGTCGTGGCGGTGCGCGACCGCCTCGGGCAGCACGTGATCTGACGCTGCCGGTGGTCGTGCCGGCGGCGGCTCGGTGGTCGCGCACTGCGGCAGCGCGGGCGCCGGCGGGTGCGCTGCGGCGGTGGGGCGGGTGCGCTGCGGCGGTGGGGCGGGTGCGCTGCGGCGGTGGGCGCGGGCGCGGGCGCGGAGGCAGGGTGGGCGCGGGCGCGGAGGCAGGGTGGTCGCCGGCGCGGCGTCTCGCCCGGACTGCTGCCGGGGGCGGAAGGTCCGTGACCTGGCCGCATATCGCTCTGATGTTGTGGATGGATCGGTCGGGTGCTGCGGCCGGATCGGTTTGATGTTGCGGATGGACCGCTCTCCTCCCGCGGGCTTGCTCTGGTTTTGCGGGCTCGCTCTGGTCCTGCTCTGGTTTTGCGGGCTCGCTCTGGTCCTGCGTGGTCGGGTTGGTCGTGCCGTATCGGGCTGACTGGGCCGGGCAGACGGGACGGATGGATCGATCCATTTACGTCATCAGAGCGATATGACCGCGGAGGGCATGACCGGACCGGCGGGCCGGGGCGGCCGTTGTCGACGGATCAACGCCCGCGTCCTTGCTCACCCTGCTTGCCCGCGGCCGCACCGGCCCGGCTTGTCCCGTGTGCGCCGCTCTCCGCGCGCCCGGACGATCATTCTCCGCGTGGACGCGTCGAACCAGAGGTCCACCTGCCGGGATCAGGTTCAGCCGACCAGCGCAGCGGTCGACCTCAACGGGTGTGAGTGCCAGCCAATTCTTGTTCCCGAGATGCAGGACGGCACGAGCGAAGAGTGGGATTGAACGATAGTTTGAGTTAACGGTGATTTGGTTTTGCGCCGGCCGGGACCACCGCCCGCCGCACAGCCTCGAGCCTCCTGGGTCCACCGGCCCGGGCCGCGTCACCTCGCCAGACGTCCGGTGACCCCGGACCGGCAGTGTGACGCCCCGCTCGATTTGCCCGTGGGCGCAGCCGCGCCCGACCTGTGGAAGGACCACACCATGGCTGCCAAGCCGAAGTCCGAAGCTGCCGAAGAAGCCCGTGAAGCCGCACGCCGTGCCCTGCAGACGTCGATGGACACGCGGCAGTAGGTAAGCACCACCAAGGGTTGCTCTCCTTACGGTTCGGCGGGCATCATGGGTCCCCATGAGCCCGCCAGCCGAGCCGTTCCCGCACACCGCCACGGCTGAATCCGCCGTCGCCGATCCGGTGCCCTCGCGTGGCGTGGTGCCGTCCGGGCCGGGGGCCGAGCCTGACGTGGCGTCGCCCGGGCCGGGGGCCGCGCCTGCCGCACCGGTGTCCGTGCCGGACGCGAACCGCGCGGGGATGGCACGTATCGCCGCGCTGGCCCTGCCGGCGCTGGTCGTGCTCGCGGCCGAACCGCTGTACGTCCTCGTCGACACGGCGGTCGTCGGTCACCTGGGTCGGGTCCCCCTGGCTGCGGTGGCGGTCGGCGGCACCATCCTGTCCGTCGGGGTCTGGTTCGGGACTCTGATGGCGTACGGCACGACCGGGCGGGCGGCTCGCCGGTTCGGTGCCGGGGACCGGTCGGCCGCGGTGGCCGAGGGAGTCCAGGCGTCCTGGCTCGCGCTCGCGACCGGGGTCCTGCTCGCGCTGCTCACGCAGGCGCTCGCCGTACCGGTGACCCGGTTGCTGGCCGCCGACCCGGCGACCGCGGACGCCGCCGCGGGCTGGCTGCGTATCGCCGCCCTGGGCGCGCCGGGGCTGCTGCTGGCCGCCGCGGGCAACGGCTGGATGCGCGGCGTTCAGGACACCCGCCGCCCGTTGATCTTCGTGTTGGGCGCCAATCTGCTCTCCGCGGTGCTGTGCCCGCTGCTCGCGTACCCGGCAGGGCTCGGGCTGACCGGGTCGGCGATCGCCAACGTGATCGCCCAGAGCCTGTCCGGATTGCTGTTCCTGCAGGCCGTGGTCCGTGAACGCACCCCGCTGCGACCCCGTCCCGCGATCATCGCCGGGCAGCTGGTGGCCGGCCGGGATCTGTTGATCCGCGGCGCCGCGTTCCAGGCGTGCTGGCTGTCGGCGACCGCGGTGGCCGCGCGGTTCGGGGTGGCGGCCGTGGGTGCGCACCAGATCGCGCTGCAACTGTGGTTCTTCGCCGCCCTGGCGCTCGACGCGGTGGCCATCGCGGCCCAGTCGCTGGTGGGGGCCGCGCTGGGCGGCGGCGACGCGGACGCCGCCCGGCACGTGGCGCGCCGGGTCACGCTCACCGGCGGCATCGCGGGGACGGCCTTCGCCCTGCTCGCGACGGTCGGGGCCGGGGCGGTGCCCGGCTGGTTCACGGACGATCCGGCGGTGCACGCGCAGGCGGCGATCGTCTGGCCGTGGTTCGTGGGGCTGCTGCCCTGCGCGGGCATCGTGTACGCCCTCGACGGGGTGCTCATCGGCGCCGGCGACGTGGCGTTCATGCGCACGATGACCCTGATTGCGGCCGCCGCCGGATTCCTGCCTGCGATCTGGCTGGCGTACGCGCTCGATCTGGGCCTGGGTGGGGTCTGGGCGGGCCTGGCGTTGTTCATGCTGTTGCGGCTCGGCCTGATCCTGCACCGCTGGCGCGGCGCCCGATGGGCGGTCCTGGGCGCGACTCGGTGAAACCCCGGCACACTGCCGGGGCCGGGGTCTGGCAGGGTGGGCGCGTGCAGACGGACGGGCTGATCGTGGTGGACAAGCCGGGTGGGATGACCTCGCACGACGTGGTCGCGCGGATCCGGCGCCTGGCGCGGACCCGCCGGGTCGGTCACGGGGGCACGCTGGACCCGATGGCGACCGGCGTGCTGGTGATCGGCGTCAACCGGGCGACCCGCCTGCTCACGTACGTGATCGGCTCGGAGAAGCGGTATGCGGCGACGATCCGTCTGGGTGAGGCCACGGTGACCGATGACGCCGAGGGTGACGTCACCGCGCGGGTCCCGGCGGACGGGGTGCAGGACGCGGCGATCCGGGCCGGGCTGGCCGTGCAGACCGGCGAGATCGACCAGGTGCCCAGCGCGGTCAGCGCCATCAAGATCAACGGTGAGCGGGCCTACAAGCGGGTCCGCGACGGCGAGCAGGTCGAGCTGCCCGCTCGCCGGATCACCGTGCACCGCCTTGAGGTGCTGGACATCCGCCGCCCCGAGGACGCGCCGGTGATCGACGTGGACGTGGACGTCACGTGCTCCTCGGGCACGTACATCCGGGCCATCGCCCGGGATCTCGGCGCGGCCCTCGGCGTCGGCGGGCATCTGACGGCGCTGCGGCGTACCGCGGTGGGCGGGCTGACCCTGGGTGAGGCGGCGACGCTGGAACAGCTGGAGGAGCGCGCCCCGGACGTCGTGGGGCTGCCGATGGCGGACGCAGCGCGCCGGGCGTTCCCCCAGCGGACGGCCACGGTGGAGGAGGCGCGGGTGCTGAGTCACGGCGGGCCGCTGGAGGCGGTCGGCATCAGCGGACCGTACGCGGTCTTCGATCCGGCGGGCGACGTGCTCGCGATCGTGAGTGAGCGCGGCGGCCGGGCGAAACCCGAGATCGTGCTCGCCCCGGCCTGATCCCGGCCGTGGGGGGCTCGCGGTATTCCGGACGTGACAGGCGAAACAGCCCGGCCCGGGGCGCCGCGGTGACCGATACGCTTACCGCCGGACGGTCGGCGCAACGACGGCCGGACGGAACGTGACGCGGCCGTGCGGCCGTGGGGAGGCGGTCGGCATGCGGCGCTGGCGCGGCTACGAGGCGGTGCCCGGCGGGTGGGGGCGTTCGGTCGTGACGATCGGCGTCTTCGACGGTGTGCACCGCGGGCACCAGGCGATCATCGGCCACGCGGTGAAACGCGCCCGCGACCTGGACCTGCAGTCCGTGGTGATGACGTTCGACCCGCACCCGGCCGAGGTGGTGCGCCCGGGTTCGCACCCGGCGGTGCTCACCGAGCCGGTGCGCAAGGCCGAGCTGGTCGAGGAGCTCGGCGTCGACGCGCTCTGCGTGGTGCCGTTCACACCCGCGTTTTCCCAGCTCAGCCCCGAGGCGTTCGTGCACGACGTGCTGGTCGACGCGCTGCACGCGGCGGTCGTGGTGGTGGGGGACAACTTCCGGTTCGGGCACCGCGCGGCGGGTGACGTGCCGCTGCTGGAGCATCTGGGTCGCTCGTTCGGCTTCACCGTGGAGGAGGCGCCGCTGGTCTCGTCGGACGGGGTGGTCTTCTCCTCGACGTACATCCGTAGTTGTGTCGACGCCGGGGACGTGCGGGCCGCGGCCGCCGCGCTGGGCCGGCCGCACCGGCTGGCCGGGGTCGTGGTGCGCGGCGACCAGCGGGGCCGGGAGATCGGCTTCCCCACCGCGAACCTGATGTGTCACCGCTACGCCGCCGTCCCCGCCGACGGGGTGTACGCGGCGTGGTTGATCCGTGGCGGCGACGGCCGTGACCGGCCCGCCCGGCTGCCGGCCGCGGTGTCGATCGGCACCAACCCCACGTTCTCGGGCCGGGAGCGCCGGGTGGAGGCCTACGCCCTGGACTTCTCCGGCGATCTGTACGGCGAGCGGGTGAGTCTCGACTTCGTCGCCCGGCTGCGTGAGCAGCGGGTCTACGACAGCATCGAACCCCTGATCGGGCAGATCACCGAGGACGTCGAGCAGACCCGCGCGGTGCTCGACGTCGGCTGAGCTGAACGGCTGAGCCAACCCCGCCGCGGCCCGGCTGATAAGCTGGCCCGGACGTCGGCTCTTCCGACGACCGGTCTCGCCTGCCTGCCCGACGCCGCGGGCCGCGAGGATTCCGAACCCACCGGCAACACAGAAGTACGGAGAACATGGCGCTCGACGCAGAAACCAAGACCCGGATCATGTCGGAGTACCAGGCCAAGGATGGCGACACCGGCTCGCCCGAGGTCCAGGTCGCGATGCTGACCAAGCGGATCGCCGACCTGACCGAGCACCTGAAGGTGCACAAGCACGACCACCACAGCCGTCGCGGCCTGCTCCTGCTGGTCGGCCGCCGCCGTCGGCTCCTCAACTACGTTCAGAAGAAGGACATCCAGCGCTACCGGACGCTGATCGAGCGTCTCGGCCTGCGCCGATGATGTGACGGGGGAGTGCCCGACCGGGTGCTCCCCCGTGGTTTTTCCACCCACGGACCCGCGCGGCCGCAGGCCGTCAGCGCACCGGTCCTCGGTAGTGGTTCCCAGGCCCCCCGTGAGACGGGCGCTCAACCTGGGCACTTCGATCGAAGACCGGCAGCCTGAACCGCGCTGCAGAAGACCGCCGGGTCCTCGACGAAGGAGTACTGCACCACATGACAGAGCAGAACGCTCTTGGCACCGAATCTCGCACCGCCGTCATCGACAACGGGTCGTTCGGCACCCGCGAGGTCACCTTCTCCACCGGCCGGCTGGCCCGTCAGGCCGCCGGTTCGGTGATCGCCCGGCTCGGCGACACCGTCGTCCTGTCCGCGACCACGGCCAGCAAGCAGCCGAAGGAGCACTTCGACTTCTTCCCGCTGACGGTCGACGTCGAGGAGCGGATGTACGCCGCGGGTCGCATCCCCGGCTCGTTCTTCCGGCGCGAGGGCCGTCCCAGCGAGGACGCGGTCCTCACGTGCCGCCTGATCGACCGGCCGCTGCGCCCGTCGTTCACCAAGGGCCTGCGTAACGAGGTCCAGGTCGTCGAGACCATCCTCGCGCTCGACCCGGCCCACCCGTACGACGTGGTGGCGATGAACGCCGCCTCGATGTCCACGAAGCTGTCCGGCCTGCCGTTCAGCGGCCCGATCGGCTCGACCCGGGTCGCGCACATCGACGGGCAGTGGGTCGCGTTCCCGACCATCGAGGAGCTGGAGCGAGCCACGTTCGACATGGTGGTCGCGGGCCGGACCCTGCCGGACGGCGACGTCGCGATCATGATGGTCGAGGCCGAGGCCACCCCGCGCGCGGTCAAGCTGATTGCGGCCGGCGCCACCGCCCCCACCGAGGAGATCGTCGCCGGTGGCCTGGAGGCCGCCAAGCCCGCGATCCGCGAGCTGTGCCGGGCCCAGCGCGAGCTGGCCGAGGTGGCCGCGAAGCCGGTCGCCGAGTTCCCGGTGTTCCTGGACTACCAGGAGGACGTGTTCGCGGCGGTGTCCGACGCGGTGCGTGGCGAGACCGCGGACGCGCTGAAGATCTCCGGCAAGGCGGAGCGCGAGGAGGCCCTGGACCTCATCAAGGCCAAGGCCCAGGAGCAGCTCGCGGCGCAGTTCGAGGGCCGCGAGAAAGAGATCAGCGCCGCGTTCCGGTCGCTGACCAAGTCCGAGGTCCGCACGCGGGTGCTGCGCGAGCAGATCCGCATCGACGGGCGTGGCCCGCGCGACATCCGGCCGCTGAGCGCCGAGGTCGGCGTGCTGCCCCGGGTGCACGGCTCGGCGCTGTTCGAGCGGGGCGAGACCCAGATCCTCGGCGTGACCACGCTGAACATGCTGCGCATGGAGCAGGCGCTGGACACCCTGTCGCCGGAGAAGTCCAAGCGCTACATGCACAACTACAACTTCCCGCCGTACTCGACCGGTGAGACCGGCCGGGTGGGTTCGCCGAAGCGGCGCGAGATCGGCCACGGCGCGCTCGCCGAGCGGGCGCTGGTGCCGGTGCTGCCGTCGCGTGAGGAGTTCCCGTACGCGATCCGTCAGGTCTCCGAGGCCCTGAGCTCGAACGGCTCGACCTCGATGGGCTCGGTCTGCGCCTCCACCCTGGCGCTGCTGGCGGCCGGTGTGCCGCTGAAGGCGCCGGTCGCGGGCATCGCGATGGGCCTGATCTCCGACGAGGTCGACGGCAAGACGCAGTACGTCGCGCTGACCGACATCCTGGGTGCCGAGGACGCGTTCGGCGACATGGACTTCAAGGTCGCGGGCACCTCGGAGTTCGTCACCGCGCTGCAGCTCGACACCAAGCTGGACGGCATTCCGTCCGATGTGCTGGCGGGTGCGCTGCAGCAGGCCCACGAGGCCCGCGCGACCATCCTCGGCGTGATGGACGCAGCGATCCACGGACCGGCCGCGATGAGCGACCACGCGCCGCGGGTCACCACGGTCAAGATCCCGGTCGACAAGATCGGCATGGTGATCGGGCCCAAGGGCCAGACCATCAACGCCATCCAGGACGAGACCGGCGCCGACATCTCCATCGAGGACGACGGCACCATCTACGTCGGCGCGACCAACGGCCCGGCCGCCGAGGCCGCGGTCGAGCGGATCAACGCGATCGCCAACCCGACGCTGCCGAAGGTGGGCGACAAGTTCCTCGGCACGGTGGTGAAGACGGCCGCGTTCGGTGCGTTCGTCTCGCTGCTGCCCGGCCGCGACGGCCTGCTGCACATCTCCAAGGTGGGCGACGGCAAGCGGGTCGAGAAGGTCGAGGACTTCCTCAACGTCGGCGACAAGGTCGAGGTCTCGATCGCGGACATCGACAACCGCGGCAAGATCTACCTGGACAAGGTCCGCCCCGAGGGCGAGGAGGCCCCGGCCCCCGCTGCGGCCTCCGGCGGCGAGGGCGGCGACCGTCCGCGCGGCGACCGTCCGCGCGGCGAGGGTCGCGGTGAGGGCGGCGGCGAGCCGCGCCGTCGGCGCCAGCGCTCCGGCGGTGGCGACCGCGGTGGCGACCGCGGCTGATTGCAGCATGCCAACGAGTTCCCGCGGGCCGGCCGAGAGGCCGGCCCGCGTCGTGACCAAGACCATCAAGGACGGGGTACGCCGTACCGTCCTGCCCAGCGGCCTGCGGATCCTCACCGAGGTCATCCCCACCAGCCACAGCGTCTCGCTCGGGGTGTGGGTCGGCATCGGTTCCCGCGACGAGTCCCCGGCCATGTCCGGTGCCTCCCACTTCCTTGAGCACCTGCTGTTCAAGGGCACCCACAAGCGCACCGCGCTGGACATCTCCGCGCAGATCGAGGCCGTCGGCGGCGAGACGAACGCCTTCACCACGAAGGAGTACACCTGCTACTACGCGCGGGTGCTCGACGCCGACCTGCCGCTCGCGGTCGACGTGCTGTGCGACGCGGTCGCCGACTCGGTGCTGCAGCCGGCCGACGTGGAGACCGAGCGCGGGGTGATCCTCGAAGAGATCGCCATGCACGACGACGAGCCCGGCGACGAGGTGCACGACGTCTTCACCGAGGCGATCTTCGGCAACCATCCGCTCGGCCGCCCGATCTCCGGCACGACGGACACGATCTCTCCGATGACCCGCACCCAGATCAACGGCTTCTACCGGCGCCGGTACACCCCGCCGCAGATTGTGATCGCCGCGGCCGGCAACCTCGACCACGCCACCGTGGTCCGGCTGGTCCGCAAGGCCCTCGCGGGCACCGCGCTGGACAGCCCGGCCGCGGCTCCCGCGCCGAGCCGGCCCGCCGACCACCGGGTGCGTACCCAGCGGGCCCACACCGTGGTGCGCAACCGCGACACCGAGCAGGCCCACATGGTGCTGGGCTGCCCCGGGATCGGCCGGCGCGACGAGCGCCGGTTCGCCCTGGGAATCCTCAACAACGTGCTCGGTGGCGGCATGTCCAGCCGGCTGTTCCAGGAGATCCGGGAGAAGCGCGGCCTGGCGTACTCGGTGTATTCGTACGGAAGCCAGTACGCGGACGCCGGGGTGTTCGGGATCTACGCGGGGTGTGCTCCCGGCAAGGCCGAGGAGGTGCTGGAGCTGATCCGCACCGAGCTGGCCGAGGTGGCCGCCCACGGCATCACCGCCGAGGAGATGGCCCGCGGCAAGGGCATGGTCAAGGGCTCGTACGTGCTGGGCCTGGAGGATTCCGGCTCGCGGATGAGCCGGATCGCGAAATCGGAACTGCTCTACGGCGAGCTGCTGACGGTCGCCGAGCTGCTGGCCCGGGTCGACGCCGTGACGCTCGGCGAGATCAACGAACTGGCCGCCTGGCTGTTGTCGCGGCCCATGTCGCTGGCCGTGGTCGGGCCGTTCGACGAGTCGGCTTTTCCGGACTCGGGCCGCTAGCCTGGTCGGCGATGACCACCACCCTCGCGCCCGCGCACAGTCCCGCGCCACCGCCGCCCGCACCCGGGCGGCACCGGCGCCGGGTCGTCGGCATGCTGATCTGGGCCGCCGCGTTCGCGGCCGGCACCTGGTTCATCGGGGTGCCCACCAGCGATCCGCTGATCGCGTTCGGCTGGCTGTGGCTGGGCACGATCGCCTGGCGCAACGAGCTGCCCTGGCGGCAGCACCTGCTGTTCCTGCGTGACTGGCTGCCCATCGCGCTGCTGCTGGTCGCGTACAACATCTCCCGCGGGTACGCGGACAAGCTGTTCGCCCCGCACGTCACCGAGATGATCGACGCGGACCGGGCACTGTTCGGGGTCGTCCCGACCGTGTGGCTCCAGCAGCACCTGTATCACCCTGGCTCGGTGCAGTGGTGGGAGGTGCTGGTCTCGCTGGTGTACGTCTCGCACTTCCTGACCGTGCCGACCGTCGCGGTGATCCTGTGGGTGCGCTCGCGCCCGCAGTGGGCCCGCTACATGCGGCGCTGGATCACCTTGAGCCTCGCCGGGCTGCTCACGTACTTCCTGTATCCGGCGGCACCGCCGTGGTGGGCCGCGAAGTCCGGTTTCCTGGCCGAGCCGGTCGCCCGGATCTCCACGAACGGGTGGAACGCGGTCGGGCTGCACAGCGCGGGCAACACACTCAACGCGCTGCAGGTGGAGGCGTCGAACCCGGTCGCGGCGATGCCGTCGCTGCACACCGCGTACGCGATGATGGCGGTCGCGTTCTTCCTGCCGGTGGTGCGCCGCCGGTGGTGGCCGCTGCTGCTGGCGTATCCGCTGGCCATGACGTTCACGCTGGTGTATTCGGGGGAGCACTACGTGATCGACGTGCTGGTCGGCTGGGCGTACGTGGGGGCGACGTTCCTGGCGGTCGGCCTCGCGGAGCGCTGGTGGCGCGCCCGCAGGCGGGTCCCGTCGGCCGACGCCTGAGGCCGGGTGCGTAAGGTATTCGGACGTGACTGACGAGCGTGAACCGATCCGGGTCGGTGTTCTCGGGGCCCGCGGCCGCATGGGGCTCGAGGTGTGCAAGGCCGTCGACGCGGCCGACGACCTGGAACTCGTGGCCATGATCGGCGGCGGCGAGTGGCTGTCCAGCGCCGCCGACGCCGGCGCCGAGGTGCTGGTCGACTTCACCAAGCCCGACGTCGTCATGGACAACGTGCACTGGGCCGTCGACCAGGGCATCAACATGGTCGTCGGCACCACGGGCTTCACCGAGCGGCGGCTGGAGCGGGTGCGCAGCTGGCTGACCCACAAGCCCGGCGTCGGCGTGATCGTCGCCCCGAACTTCGGCATCGGCGCGATCCTGATGATGCAGTTCGCGGCGCGTGCGGCCCGCTACTTCGAGTCCGCCGAGATCGTCGAGCTGCACCACCCGCGGAAGCTGGACGCCCCCAGCGGCACCGCCGGGCACACGGCGCGGCTGATCGCCGCGGCGCGCGCCGCGGCCGGGATGGGGCCGATGCCGGACGCGACCAAGGAGGAGCTGCCGGGCGCGCGGGGCGCGGACATCGACGGCGTGCGGGTGCACGCGGTGCGGTCCGCGGGCCTGATCGCGCACCAGGAGGTGCTTTTCGGTACGCAGGGGGAGACGCTGACCATCCGGCACGACTCCCTGGACCGGTCCTCGTTCATGCCCGGTGTGCTGATGGCGGTCCGCGCGGTGATGAGCCGCCCCGGCCTGACGGTCGGCATCGACGACCTGCTGGACTGACGCCCGGCCGCGCTCAGGCCAGTGCCACGTGCAGCCGTAGCTGCGGCACCAGCATGTCCTCCACGTCCAGGGCGCGGGCGGCGCCGTCGGGCTCCCAGCCCGCCCCGCCGAGGAACTTGCGGGTGGCCTTGTCACCGTCGTACGCCCAGGCGACGGCGGCGCTGAACCGGTCCGTACGCCACGTGTCGACGCTGGCCGCCAGCAGCCGGCTGCCGTGCCCGCGCCGCCCCCACCGCGGCTCCACCAGCAGCTCCGTGACCGCCGCGACGCCGTCGGGCAGCGGCGGTTCCTCGGGCGCGAGCGCCTGCTCGTCGGCCGGCCCGGACGCGGTGAACCCGACCAGCCACGACGAGGACTCGTTCTGTTCCGTCGCCACCAGTACGCGGTGCCGCGGCGACGGTGCCGCGGAGATCGCCTCCCGCCAGCCTTCCGCCAGGTCCGCCTCGGTCAACTCGGCCAGCACGTGCGCCGGCACCATTCGCCGGTACGCCGTCCGCCACGTGGCGAGCTGGATGCGGGCGATCTCGTCGGCGTCCTCGGGACGCGCGGGGCGGACGTAGCCGAGAGCCATGCGGGCGAGCCTACTTCTCAGGCGAGCGGTGCCGCGTACCGGACCTCGGTCAGCCGGGCCGCGTTGCCGGGCAGCGTGAGTACGTCCTGCTCGCCGTCGTGGAGCAGGCCGACCCGCTCGTAGAAGCGACGGGCGCGCTCGTTGTCCGCCAGCACCCACAGGCGCAGCTCGCGGGCCCCGGACTCGGTCAGCGCGGCCCGGGCGGCCGCCATCAGGTGCCGTCCGGCCCCGCTGCGCCACCGGACGGGGTCCACGTAGATGGCGTAGACCTCGCCGAGGGTGTGGTCGTACCCCTGGGTCTCGTGCGACCGGTACGGGCCGAACGAGACGAAACCCACGATCGCGCCGCCGTCGTCGGCGAGCAGGGTGCGGGCGCCGGGCGGCACGGGCCCGGTCCGCCGCCGCTCGGCGAAGTCGGCCGGGTCGAGCGCATCCAGCACGTCGCCGGGCACGATCCCGGCGTAGCCGGCCTGCCACGCGCGCACGTGCATGGCGGCGAGCGGGTCGATGTCGACGTCGGCGAGCTCACGCAGCACGAGCATCCCTACGTTGTAGCCGGTCGGGGATGACCGGGCGACCGAAATTGTCGGAGGGCTCGGCTAGCGTGCCGGTCGATGAGCATTCCCGCATCGCCCGTCGTTCCCGGCCCGGCCGCGCGCCGCGAGTCGGTCTCCGCCGCCCAGGCCCGCCGGATCGCGCTGGCGGCCCAGGGCTTCACCGATCGCGCCCCCGGCGCGGTGCCGGACATGCGACACGTGCGCCGGGTCCTGCGCCGCCTGCACCTGCTCCAGATGGACTCGGTCAACGTCCTGCAGCGTGCGCACTACCTGCCGCTCTACAGCCGGCTCGGCCCCTATCCGACGACGTTGCTGGAGCGCGCAGCGTACCGGCGGCCCCGCGAGCTGTTCGAGTTCTGGGGTCACGAGGCGTCGCTGATCACGGTCGACCTGCAGCCGCTGTTCCGGTGGCGGATGGCCACGGCCGAGGCCTATGCGTGGGGCAGCATGACCCGGGTGGTGCGCGAGCAGCCCGACCTGGTCGCCTGGGTGCTCGACGAGGTCCGCGACCGCGGCCCGCTCACCGCCGCGCAGATCGAGCACGACGCCCCACGTACCAAGAACCACTGGGGCTGGAACTGGTCGGTGGTCAAGCAGGCGCTGGAGTGGCTGTTCTACTCCGGTGCGGTCACCGCCGCCGACCGGACGAGCTCGTTCGCGCGCCGCTACGACCTGCCCGAGCGGGTGCTGCCCCGGGCCGTGCTGGACGCGCCCACCCCGGCCGCCGACGAGTCGTTCCGGGCGCTGGTGGAGCTGTCCGGGCGGGCGCTCGGGATCGCGGCCGAGGCGGAGCTGCGCGACTATTTCCGGCTGCCGGTGGCGGGGTTCCGGCGGGCGCTGGCCGAGCTGGTCGAGGCGGGTGTGCTGCAGCCGGTGACAGTCCAGGGCTGGAAACCGGTGGCCTACCTGCACCGCGACGCCCGGCTGCCCCGGCGCGTGCACGCGGCCACGCTGGTGAGCCCGTTCGACCCGCTGATCTGGGAGCGAGGGCGCACCCAGCGCCTGTTCGACCTGGAGTACCGGATCGAGATCTACGTTCCCGCCGCCCAGCGCCGGCACGGGTATTACGTGCTGCCGTTCCTGCTCGGGGACGCGTTCGCCGCCCGGGTGGACCTCAAGGCCGACCGCAAGGCCGGGGTGCTGCAGATCCCGGCCGCCTGGCTGGAGCCGGGCGCCGACCCCGCCGGGACCGCGTCCGCGCTGGCCGCCGAGCTGCGCCGGCTCGCCACCTGGCTGGGGTTGGAGTCCATCGCCAAGCCGGAGCGGGGCGATCTCGCGGGCACCCTGTCGGCCGCTCTGCTCGGCGGTGCCGCCGGTGTACCGTGACGCCCATGAGCAGCGTGACCGAGCCCGGGGTCGCCTCCGGCGCGCCTCCCGCCTGGGCCCCTCCGCCCGCCGGGCCGCCCCCGCCGCAGCAGGACCGGTTCACCCGGTACCTGCAGCGCAGGTGGCGCGAGTCGCCGGTCTGGGCCGCGCCGGTCGCGGTGCTGGCCTGCATGGGCGCCTCCGTGGGATACACGCTGGCGGTCCACCCCACCGAGGCGGCGGCCGGGGCCGCACCCACCTGCCTGCTCAAATACACGACCGGGTTCCTCTGCCCGGGCTGCGGCGGCACCCGCGCGGCGTGGTATCTGCTGCACGGCGACCTGCCCGCGGCGGCGCGCCATCACGCGGTCTTCGTGTTCGCCGTGCCGTTCCTGCTGTACATGTACGTGGCCTGGGCCGGGCGCCGGCTGTTCGGCTGGCAACTGCCCCAGCTGCAGCTCAGCCCCACTGTGCTCGGCGTCTTCATCGCGGTCTGGGGGGTTTTCAGTGTGCTGCGGAACCTGCCCTGGGCGCCCTTCACCTCGCTGTACGTCTGATCCGCCGACCTCCCCGCGCTCGGTGGCGCAGGTCGCGGGTGAGGCGCAGCTCGCCCTGCCCCCGGGCCGCGTCGTGGCCCGAGCGGCCGCCGTTTAGAGTCTGTCGGAACTCGCCGCTGAAGGGAGCGCCCCCGTGCCGGAAATCGTGCCGCCGCAGGTCAAGCTCATCGCCTGGACCCACTTCGAGGCCCCGGAGGACGTGCCATGGAGCACCGACGCCGACGGCGGGCAGGCGCTGGCCGAGTTCGCCGGGCGGGCCTGCTACCAGTCCTGGCGCAAGCCGAATCCGGCGACCGCCACGAACGCGGGCTACCTGGCGCACATCCTCGAGGTCGGGCACCTGTCGGTGCTTGAGCACGGAACGGTGTCGTTCTACTTCTCCGGGGTCTCCCGCTCGTTCACCCACGAGCTGATCCGGCACCGCCACTTCTCGTACTCGCAGCTGTCCCAGCGGTACGTGCCCGAGCGCGAGGCCGCCATGGTCGAGCCCGCGGTGATCGCGGACGACCCGGAGCTGCACAAGAAGTTCGTGGCCGCCGCGGACGCCACCCTGCAGGCGTACAACGAGCTGCTGGAGGGGCTGGAGCAGCGGTTCGCCGACGAGCCCAACCCCACGCTGCGGCGCAAGCAGGCCCGTCAGGCCGCCCGGGCGATCCTGCCCAACGCGACCGAGACCCGCATCGTGGTCAGCGGCAACTACCGGGCGTGGCGGCACTTCGTCGCGATGCGTGCCACGGAGCACGCGGACGTGGAGATCCGCGAGCTTGCGGTCGAGTGCCTGCGCCAGCTCCAGCAGGTCGCGCCGAACGTCTTCGCCGACTTCACGATCTCCACGCTGCCCGATGGCTCCGAGGTCGCCGCGAGCCCGTACGCCGCCCAGGGCTGACCCCCCGGCGACACCGGGCCTGGACTGCCGAGGGACCTCGCAAGGTCGAGGTCCCGGCGCGCCTGCCGGGCCGTCCGATAGGTTGAGGGTATGACGTACGACCCCGCTCGCCCCTTCGGGCGGCTGCTGACGGCCATGGTGACCCCGTTCGCTGCGGACGGCTCCCTCGACGTGGACGGCGCAGCGAAGCTGGCGGCGTACCTGGTGGATGAGCAGCGCAACGACGCCCTCGTCATCAGCGGCACGACCGGGGAGTCGCCGACCACCACGGACGCCGAGAAGGACACGCTGCTCCGGGCGGTGGTGGAGGCCGTCGGCGACCGGGCCCAGGTGGTCGCCGGGGTCGGCACGAACAACACCGCGCACACGATCGAGCTGGCGCACGCCGCCGAGAAGGCCGGCGCGCACGGCCTGCTCGTCGTGACGCCGTACTACAACAAGCCGCCGCAGGCGGGCATCGTCCGGCATTTCCTGGCGGTGGCCGACGCGGTGGGCCTGCCCGTGATGGCCTACGACATCCCGCACCGCTCGGGGGTCCCCATCGACACCGAGACGATGTGCCGCATCGCGGAGCACGAGCGGATCGTCGCGGTCAAGGACGCCAAGGGCGACCTTGCCGCCACCTCGTGGGTGCTGGCCCGCACCGACCTGGCGTACTACTCCGGCGACGACGCGGCCACACTGCCGTGGCTGGCGGTGGGCGGGGTCGGGCTGGTCGGCACGTCGACGCACTTCACCGGCGCGCTCGCCCAGGAGATGATCCGGGCGTACGAGCGCGGTGACGTCGCCACCGCGCTGGCACTGCACCAGCGGCTGCTGCCGCTGTTCACCGGCATCTTCCGGGCCCCCGGCACCATCCTGGTCAAGGCCGGGCTGGCGGTGCGCGGGCTGCCCGCCGGACCGGTCCGTTCGCCCCTGGTCGACGCGACCCGCGCGGAGACGGATCTGCTGATCTCCGACGCCGCTGCGGCCGGGCTTCCCCTCGCCCCCGACACCACAGAGGAAACTGCGTGAGCTACGGGCACCAGGAACTCGAACCGCCCCCGCCGCTGCCCGAGGGCGCGCTGCGGGTGATCCCGCTCGGTGGCCTCGGTGCCATCGGCCGCAACATGACGGTCTTCGAGTACGACGGGAAGCTGCTCGTCATCGACTGCGGGGTGCTGTTCCCCGACGTGGAGCAGCCCGGCGTCGACCTGATCCTGCCGGACTTCACCCCGATCCGGGACCGGCTCGACGACGTCCAGGCGATCGTGCTCACCCACGGTCACGAGGACCACATCGGGGCGGTGCCGTACCTGCTGGCCCACAAGCCGGACATCCCGCTGGTCGGTTCGGAGTTCACGCTGGCGCTGGTCGAGGCGAAGCTGGCGGAGCGGCGGCTGGACCCGTACACGCTGACCGTCAAGGAGGGGCGGCGGGAGCGGCTGGGGCCGTTCGAGTGTGAGTTCTTCGCGGTCAACCACTCCATCCCGGACGCGCTGGCGGTGGCGGTGCGCACCCCGGCCGGCCTGGTGCTGCACACCGGCGACTTCAAGATGGACCAGGTTCCGCTGGACGGCCGCATCACCGACCTGGCCGGTTTCGCCCGTCTCGGCGCCGAGGGTGTCGACCTGCTGCTGTCCGACTCCACCAACGCGGAGATCCCCGGCTTCGTCTCGCCGGAACGCGACATCGGCCCGGTGCTCGGCGCGATCTTCGGCAAGGCGCGCGGCCGGATCATCGTGGCCAGCTTCGCCTCCCACGTGCACCGGGTTCAGCAGGTGCTGGACGCCGCGTACGAATACGACCGCAAGGTCGCGCTGATCGGCCGGTCCATGGTGCGCAACATGGGCATCGCGCGTGAGCTGGGCCTGCTGCACATCCCGGACGGGCTGATGGTCAGCCTGGACGAGGCCACCACGCTGCCGCCCGACGAGATCGTCTTCATGTCGACCGGTTCGCAGGGCGAGCCGATGAGCGCGCTGGGCCGCATGTCGACCGGCGACCACCGGCACATCACCATCGAGCCCGGCGACACGGTCGTGCTGGCCAGCTCGCTGGTGCCCGGCAACGAGACCTCCGTGTACCGGGTGATCAACCAGCTCGCCCGGGCCGGCGCCACCGTCGTGCACAAGGACACCGCCAAGGTGCACGTCTCCGGCCACGCCCCGGCCGGCGAGCTGATGTACCTGCTCAACGTGGTCCGCCCGAGCAACCTCATGCCGGTGCACGGCGAGTGGCGGCACCTGCGCGCCCACGCCCAGCTCGGCATCGAGTCCGGGGTGGCGCCGGACCGGGTGGTGCTGTGCGAGGACGGCGACGTCGTCGACCTCGTCGAGGGCCACGCGCGCCACGTCGGCCACCTCAAGAACCGCTATGTGTACGTCGACGGCCTCGCCGTGGGCGACGTCAGCGAGTCGCTGCTCACCGAGCGGCGCATCCTCGGCGACGGTGGCTTCATCTCCGCCACGGTCGTGATCGACTCGGTCACCGGCAAGGTGGTCGGCGAGCCGACCGTCGCCGCCAAGGGCTTTTCCGAGGACCCGCAGGCGTTCAACCCGGTGCTGCCGCTGCTCACCGCCGCCCTAGACCGGGCCGCCGAGGACGGGATCACGGACACCCACCAGCTCCAGCAGGTGGTGCGCCGCACGGTCGGACGCTGGGTGAACGACGCGTACCGGCGCCGTCCGATGATCGTGCCCACCGTGGTCGAGGTGTGACTCAGCGGCATTGTTTCTGATGAATATCTGATTTCTTCAACCGTTTCGAGCTCCCTTCCGTACCTCGGGTCACGGCGCCGTTCCAACGGCGCGCGAGGCGAGGGGAGTTACGGATGCAGCGGAGAACGGTCGTCGCGATCGCGGCGACGGTGACGGCAGCGGGGGCGGCGGTGGCGTTCACGCTGCCGTCGAATGCGGGCACGAACACGTCGCCCGGAGCCGCGCCGCGCACGACGAGCCGCGTGGCCCCGCAGCTGCTGGCCGCGATGAAGCGGGACCTCGGCGTCAACGCCGCGCAGGCGAACGCGCTGGTCCAGCGGGCGAAGTGGGCCAGCGGGGTGACCGCCCAGCTGCGTACGGAGGCAGGCTCGACGTGGGCCGGGTCCTGGCTCACCGACGGCGGCATGACCCTCAACGTCGCCGTGACCGACCCGGCGATGGCCGCCCGGGCTCAGGCAGCCGGGGCCAACGCGAAGGTGGTCAGCCGCAGCGCGTCCCAGCTCGACACCGCGAAGCGGGCCCTGGACGCCGCCGCGACCCGCGCCGACCGTGCATTGCCCGGCTGGTACGTGGACGTGGCCACCAACAAGATCGCCGTGCAGGCACTGCCGGGCGACGCCGCGCAGGCCAAGGACCTGGCAGAACAGGCCGGGCTGCCCGCCGACGCGATCAAGGTCGTGACCGCCCGGTCCCGGCCGAAGCCGCTCGCCGACGTCGTCGGCGCCCAGCCGTACTTCATCAGCGTCCAGGGCGGCACAGCCCGCTGCTCGATCGGCTTCGCGGTCGAGGGTGGCTTCATCACCGCCGGCCACTGTGGCAAGCGGGGCGACGTCACCGCCGACCTGAACCAGCAGCAGTCGGGCCAGACCGTCGCATCCGTGTTCCCCGGCAACGCGGACATGGGCGTGGTGCGGGTGGACAACGCCGACAGCTTCCAACCGTTCGTCGACGACTTCAACGGCAACGCGCTGCCCGTGGCCGGCAGCACCGAGGCTCCGGTCGGCGCGGCGGTCTGCCGGTCCGGCTCCACGACCGGCCTGCACTGCGGGACGATCCTGGCCAAGAACCAGACGGTCAACTACCCGGAGGGTACGGTCACCGGCCTCACCCGCACGGACGCGTGCGCCGAGGGTGGCGACTCCGGCGGCCCGTGGCTCACCGGTGACCAGGCGCAGGGCGTCACGTCCGGTGGTTCCGGCGACTGCAAGGTCGGCGGCGAGACGTTCTTCCAGCCGGTGAACGAGATCCTGCAGCGCAACAACGTCACGCTGGTGACGACCGGTGGCTCCGGCGGCGCGGCACCGCCCGCCCAGCAGGGCAACGGTCAGCAGGGCAATGGCCAGCAGGGCGCTGACCAGCAGGGCAACGGTCAGCAGGGCGCTGACCAGCAGGGCGCTGACCAGCAGGGCAACGACCAGCAGGCCGGCCAGCAGGGCGCGGGCCAGCAAGGCGGTCAGCAGGCCGGGATGCAGCAGGCCGGCAACGGCCAGCAGCAGGCCGGCGCCAAGCACCGTCGGCACCACCGCGCCAACGGCTGACGCGCCCTTCCCGGACAGCTGCCCGCGTCGGTCTTCCTCCGTCCGACGCGGGCAGCTCCGTGTCTCACCGCCCGCCTTCCCTGCAGCCTGACCGCCCGGGTAGGCCAGTCGTCCGAGAAGCCGGCCCCCAGCAGGTAGGTCGCCGGGCCCAGTCGCCCGAGAAGCCGGCCCCCCGCGGGTAGGTCGCCGGGCTCAGGTTTGTCCCACCAGCCCGCGGATACCGTGGTGACGTGGGTTACCCGATCCTCGTCGCCGCTGCCGTGGGGGCACATTTCGCCTTCCTCGCGTACGGGGTGTTCGGTGGCTTCCTCGCTTGGCACTGGCCCCGCACGATCTGGCTACACGTCGTCTGCGCGTCGTGGCTGCTGGTCATCGTGGTTTCCCATGCCAAATGCCCGCTGACCTGGCTGGAGGACCGCGGCCGGGAGGGCCTGGGTGAGCCGCCGAGGGTGGGTGGCTTCCTGGACAACCACGTCGCGGGGATCTTCTACCCGCACGGTCACGAGGCCGCCGCCCAACTGGTGGTCGCGCTGATCGTCCTGGTCTCGTGGGTCGGTTTTGCCGTGCGGCTGGTCCGCCGCCGGGCGAGCAGCCCGCCCGCCCCCATCTCCGATTCTGACTCCGGCCCTGGCTCTGGCTCTGGCTCTGGCTCTGCTCCTGATCCTGGTCCTGGTCCTGGCGCTGATTCTGGAGCTGGTCCTGTTCGTGGCTCTGGCGAACCCCGGTCGGGACTATCCCAAAGTCCCTATCGCTCTGATCCACCTGCGCCGTCGCCGTCGCCGTCGCCGTCGCCGTCGCCGTCGTCCGGCGTAAGCCCGCGGGCCCCGCATGACGCGGGGGAGCAAGCCGATCCATCTGCGACATCAGACCGATAGGGTTCACCCACATTCGCGCAACCGGAGGCCGGAAGCCGCAACCGGAAGCCGGACCCCTTTGCCGGATGCCGGAACCGGAGGCCCGAAGCCAGGACGCAGGCGGCGGGGCCAGGGAGCGAGAAGGCTCGGCTGGAAAGCCTGCGCCGTGGGCGGGAAGCCGCGGTAGAGCCATGAGGCACCGGTAGAGCCATGAGGCACCGGTCGAGCCATGAGGCACCGGTGTTGCCAGGTGTCGAAAGTGACCGATGCTCACGGTGTGCCTGCTGGGCACACCTGCGCACCACGGTTACCGTGTCTGGCATGGCGGGCCGTACTCCTCCGGCGAGCCGGGGCCGCGCCGCGTCCACGTCGCGCGGCGCCGGTGCTGCGCGTACGCCGCAACCTGCCCGCAAGACCGCTGCCGGCAAGACCGCTGCGAGCAAGACCGCCGCCCGTAGGACCGCCACACGTCAGCCGGCCGCTCGCAAGAACGCCCGGTCCGCGTCGCGCGCCCGGAGCACCGTTCGCCGTCCGAGTGTCGGCGCCGCCGTCGCCACCGGCATAGGCCGGGGCCTGTCCGCGGTGTGGATGGGAGTGGCGCACGGGGTCGGCTGGGCTGCCCGGGGTGTGGGCCGACAGGCCGCCACCGCCCGCGACATCGACCCGGAGCACCGCCGCGACGGCGCGGGCCTGCTGCTGCTGGGCCTGGCGATTCTGGTCGGCGTCGCGGTCTGGGCGGGCAGCGCCGGGCCGGTGGGGGCCCGCCTCGCCGACGCGGTCCGGTTGTTCTTCGGCGGTCTCGCCGTATTGCTGCCGTTGCTGCTGCTGTACGGCGCGGTCCGGCTGATGCGCAGCCCCGCCGACCCGGAGCACCGTGGCCGGTCGCTGGTGGGGTGGAGCGCGCTGGTCGTGGCCACGGCGAGCCTGCTGCACATCGCCGAGGAGCCTGCCGACGACGTCGGCATCACGAAGGCGGGCGGCCTGCTCGGTTACGGCGTCGGCGCCCTGCTGGAGCGGGCGGTGACCGCTTGGGTGGCCGTACCGTTGCTGATCCTGCTGTTTCTGTTCGGTCTGCTGGTGATCACCGCGACGCCGATCAGCCGGATTCCGGAACGGCTCATGCTGCTCGCCGACATGCTGCTGGGCCGTGCCCCGGCGGCGGAGCAGCAACCCGAGACCAGCGACGAATCCGGCGCGGGGCCGGAGAACGAGGACACGGCGCCGCTCAAGCCGCGCCGGCCGGCACGGCGCCGGCAAGGCTCCCTGGCCGACATCGGCCTCGGCCCGGAGGAGACGGCCGACGGCGACGCCGACCCGATCCTGCACGACACGGTCGCGCTCCCGCGCGCCGGGAAGCTGCCCGCCAGCCGCAAGGCTCCGGAGCCGCCGGAGCACTCGCCGCTGCCGACCCGGGCCGAGCAGTTGGACATCTCCGCTGTGGAGGGCGACTACCGGCTGCCGCCGCCGAACCTGCTCGGCACCGGCGCCGCCCCGAAGACCCGCAGCCGCGCCAACGACGAGATCATGGCCGCGTTGACCGGGGTGTTCGACCAGTTCAACATCGATGCGGCGGTCACCGGGTTCACCCGCGGACCGACGGTCACCCGCTACGAGGTCGAGGTCGGGCCCGGCGTGAAGGTCGAGCGCATCACCCAGCTGTCGCGCAACATCGCGTACGCGGTGAAGTCGCCGGATGTGCGGATCCTCAGCCCGATCCCGGGCAAGAGCGCGGTCGGGGTGGAGATCCCCAACACCGACCCGGAGAACGTGTCGCTCGGCGACGTGCTGCGTTCCCGCGCGGCCACCGCCGACCATCACCCGATGCTGGTCGCGCTGGGCAAGGACATCGAGGGCGGGTTCGTCGTCGCCAATCTGGCGAAGATGCCGCACATTCTCATCGCGGGCGCCACCGGGGCGGGCAAGAGCTCGTGCCTCAACTCGCTGCTGGTGTCGCTGCTGACGCGGGCGACCCCGGACGAGGTGCGGCTGCTGCTGGTCGACCCGAAGCGCGTCGAGATGACCGCGTACGAAGGGATCCCGCACCTGGTCACCCCGATCGTGACCAACCCGAAGAAGGCGGCGGACGCGCTCGAGTGGGTCGTGCGCGAGATGGACATGCGCTACGACGACCTTGCCGCCAACGGGGTCCGGCACATCGACGACTTCAACCGCAAGGTACGCACCGGGGAGATCACCGCCCCGCCGGGCAGCGAGCGGGTCATGAAGCCGTACCCGTATCTGCTGGTGATTGTGGACGAGCTGGCCGACCTCATGATGGTCGCCCCGCGCGACGTGGAGGACTCCGTCGTCCGCATCACCCAGCTCGCCCGGGCCGCCGGCATCCATCTTGTCCTCGCGACCCAGCGCCCGTCGGTGGACGTGGTGACCGGCCTGATCAAGGCGAACGTCCCGTCCCGGCTCGCGTTCGCCACCAGTTCGCTGGCCGACTCCCGGGTCATCCTCGACCAGCCTGGCGCGGAGAAGCTGCTCGGCCGCGGCGACGGCCTGTTCCTGCCGATGGGCGCGTCCAAACCGATCCGCATCCAGGGCGCCTGGGTGGAGGAGAAGGAGATCGCCTCCGTCGTCAAGTTCTGCAAGGACCAGCGGGAGCCGGAGTTCCGCCCGGACGTGACCGCGCCGCCGCCGGACAAGAAGAAGGAGATCGACGAGGAGATCGGTGACGACCTGGAGGTGCTGATCCAGGCGATCGAGCTGGTCGTCACGTCCCAGTTCGGGTCGACGTCGATGTTGCAGCGCAAGCTGCGGGTCGGCTTCGCCAAGGCGGGCCGCCTCATGGACCTCATGGAGACCCGCGGCATCGTCGGGCCCTCCGAGGGGTCGAAGGCCCGTGACGTGCTGGTCAAGCCGGACGAGATGGAGGAGACGCTCGCCGCGCTACGCGTCGATTAGCTCCGTGCTGCGCCGCGGCTCCGGGATGGCCGGCGCGACGGTGCTTCCGGACCGCACGTCGGCCAGCAGGGCGTACCCGGTGGCCAGCAGGGCCGCGAACATCAGCGCGGCCAGGACCTTCAGGTTCACGAACGGACCGTGCGGGGTGTTCCAGAACAGGAACGGCAGGTACGACAGCAGCGACGCCACCTGCACCAGCAGCGGCACGAACCACAGCCGGGGGCGGTAGAACGCCAGCACCACGGTCAGGACGTCCGCCAGGTAGAAGTAGCGTTCGTGCATGCCGGGCAGCAGCCACGGCACCACCAGGGCGAAGAACGCGGCGGCCGTGACGATCCGGGCCGGGTCCGGGCGGGCCCGGGTGGCCACCAGGATCCAGCAGACCCCGGTCACCACGATGGCCGCGAACACGTCCCCGAGCGTCCGGACCGTGTCGAGCCGCGTGGTCACGGGCAGGAACGCGTACGCGGACGCTGCGCTGGAGGTCAGCGCGGACACCCAGGAGGCCTGCCGCGCCGGGCTGTACAGCGTCAGCAGCTCGACCGGGCTGCGGCCCAGCAGCACCGCGGGCAGGTCGAGAACCACGAGCACCGCTGGTACGGCCAGCAGCGTCCGCCACGGCAGCCGCCCGGCCAGGGCGAGCAGCCCCAGTAACGGGAACAGGAAGATCGCCTGCGGTTTGAACGCGAGCGCCACGGCACACAGCGACACCCCCCACCACGGGCGCCCGCGCAGCAGGTAGTAGACCCCGCCGAGGCCGAAGGCGCCCCAGATCGCGTCGCACTGGCCGTAGAACGAGCTGTTGATCACGACCGTGGGCAGGAACGCCATCACGAACGCGGCCAGCAGCGGCACCCGCCAGCCGCGGTTGCGCAGCGCCACGATCCGGTACGTGAAGAAGACCAGCAGCGCGTCGAACACCAGCCACAGCGCCTTGGCCTTGACCACCAGCGGGCCGGGTACGTACAGCAGCAGCGCCAGCAGGTACAGGAACGGGGCGTTGTAGTTGCCGATCGGCTTACCGAGCCCGCGCAGACCCCCGGCCGCATGCAGCTTGGCGTACCAGACGGCGAAGATCCGCATGTCCGGCGTGACCTCGTCGCGCCCGACCACCCGTACGGCCAGCGCCAGCCCCGCGAGCACCGCGATGAGCAGCAGTTCCGCCGGCGGCACGGCCCGGACCCGTCGCAGCATGATCCTCCCTCGTCGGTCGGCGACGGTAACCAGCCCCGCTGAACAACGGTCGTCGCGGGCGTTACCGGGCGGTGTCGGATCGGGCCGCCCCGTACGGCGAACCGGACGGCTACCACCGCCCGGTAGCCTTGGCGGGGTGTCCGCCAATCCCGCCACGCGCCGTGTCGCCCTGCTGACCCTGGGCTGTGCCCGTAACGAGGTCGACTCCGAGGAGCTCGCCGCCCGCCTGGACGCGGGCGGCTGGCAGGTGAGCACGGACGCCGACGCCGCCGACGTGGTGCTGGTCAATACGTGCGGCTTCGTGGAGAAGGCGAAGCAGGATTCGATCGAGACCCTGCTGGCCGCGTCCGACACCGGCGCGAAGGTGGTCGCGGCCGGATGCATGGCGGAGCGGTACGGCCGTGAGCTCGCCGACAGCCTCCCCGAGGCGCAGGCCGTGCTCGGCTTCGACGACTACCCCGACATCGCGGACCGCCTGGACCGCGTGCTGGCGGGGGAGAGTTTCGACGCGCACACCCCGCGGGACCGGCGCGAGTTGCTGCCGTTGACACCGGTCAACCGCAAGGCGGCCGCGGTGGTCGTGCCCGGCCACGCGACCGTGGACGAACACACCCCGGCGCACCTGCGGGGGGTGCTGCGACGCCGGCTCGACTCCGGGCCGGTGGCCAGCCTGAAGCTTGCCAGCGGGTGCGACCGGCGGTGCGCGTTCTGTGCCATTCCGGCGTTCCGGGGCGCGTTCGTCTCGCGCGACCCGCAGGAACTGCTGGCCGAGGCCGAGTGGCTGGCCAAGACCGGGGTGCGTGAGCTGGTGCTGGTCAGCGAGAACAGCACGTCGTACGGCAAGGATCTGGGCGACCCCCGGCTGCTGGAGAAGCTGCTGCCGCAGCTCGCCGCGGTCGACGGCATCGTCCGGGTGCGGGCCAGCTACCTGCAGCCCGCCGAGACCCGGCCCGGCCTGGTCGAGGCGATCGCCACCACGCCGGGGGTCGCGGCGTACTTCGATCTGTCGTTCCAGCACTCCAGCGAGCCGGTGCTGCGCCGGATGCGCCGTTTCGGCTCCACCGCACGGTTCCTGGAGCTCCTGGAAACCGCGCGCGAGCTCGCCCCCGAAGCGGGGGCCCGCAGCAACTTCATCGTGGGTTTCCCCGGCGAGACCCGGCACGACATCGACGAGCTGGTCCGCTTCCTCAGCGCGGCCCGGCTCGACGCGATCGGGGTTTTCGACTACAGCGACGAGGACGGCACCGAGGCGGCGGGGCTGCCCGGCAAGGTCCGCACCGACACGATCAAGCGACGGTACGACCGGATCAGCGCGCTCGCCGACGAGCTGTGTGCCCAGCGGGCCGAGGAGCGGCTGGGTTCGCTGGTCGACGTGCTGGTCGACACGATCGCCGACGGCGAGGTCGAGGGCCGCGCCGCGCACCAGGCGCCGGAGGTGGACGGCTCGACCACGCTGGTGGCCGGTGACGCGGCGGTCGATCTGGCCGCGTTGCGACCCGGCGACCTGGTCCGGGCCCGGGTGACCGGCACCGAGGGCGTCGACCTGGTGGCCGTACCGGTCGAGATGGTCTCCGCCGCCCCGACGGTTTCGACGGCCGCGCGGTGACCGACGAGCCGGTGCCGGTCGCTGCAGCGCCGCGGCGTGTTTCGCTGTACAACCCGGCGAACCTGCTGACCGCGATCCGGCTCGTGCTCGTCCCGGTGTTCGTGGTGTTCGTCGTCGCGTCCGAGATGACCGAACCCGGCTGGCGGATGGCGGCCTGCCTGGTGTTCTGCGTGGCGTCGGCGACGGATTTCGTGGACGGGTGGATCGCGCGCCGGTTCCACCTGGTCACCTCGTTCGGCAAGGTCGCCGACCCGATCGCGGACAAGGCGCTGACCGGCACCGCGCTGGTGCTGCTGTCCGCGTACGACCGGCTGAGCTGGTGGGTCACCGTCCTGATCCTGCTGCGCGAGTGGGGCGTGACGGCGCTGCGCCTGTGGGTCATCCGGTACGGCGTGATCCCCGCCAGCCGGGGCGGCAAGGTGAAGACCGTGCTGCAGATCGCGGCCATCGCCTGGTATCTGTGGCCGATGCCGGAGCCGCTGGAGCGCGTCGGCCCGTGGCTCATGGCCGCGGCCGTGGTGGTCACGCTGGTGACCGGCGTCGACTACGTGGTGCGGGCGCTGCGGCTGCGGCGTGCGGCGGGCGCCGGCACGGTCGCGGGCGGCTAGACTCAGCTCCGTGGATCTGCGGGTGGCTGCGGCTGCGGCCGTGCACGCGCTGGTGGAGCGGCGCGAGACTCTCGCCACGGCGGAGTCGCTGACCGGCGGCTTGGTGGCCGCGACAGTGGTGGAGATCCCCGGAGTCAGCGCGGTGTTCCGCGGCGGTCTCGTGGTGTATGCCACGGATCTCAAGCACAGTCTCGCGGGCGTACCGGAGGATCTGCTGGCCGCGCGCGGCCCGGTCGATCCGGACGTGGCCGAGGCGCTCGCGCAGGGTGCCCGGCAGCGCTGCGGCGCCGACTGGGGCGTGGCCACCACCGGGGTCGCGGGCCCCGAGCCGCAGGACGGCAAGCCGGTCGGGTTGGTCTATGTCGCGGTCGCCGGGCCGCCGGGTTCGGCGGTGCAGGAGTTGCGCCTGAAAGGCTCCCGCGAGCAGGTCCGCATCGAAAGCGTGAGCATGGTGTTAAACCTCCTCGTCGATTCGCTGCCCGCGCTCCCGGCGCGGGCGCGTGTCTGACCTGCGGAATGTCCGCGGGCGTGGAAACGCTGGGGTAGGGGTCCCCCCGGTTTTCGGCGGGGCGGGATGTCGGCGTGGCCGGCAGCGGGTACGGTTGCGGGAAGCCTCCGGCGCGTGCCGGCGGCCCCGCCGCAGGAGGGGGTGTCATGGTCCTGCTACGCCGGGTGATCGGTGACGCACTTCGGGCGCGCCGGCAGGGGCAGCACCGCACGCTGCGTGAGGTGTCGACCGCCGCCAACGTCAGCCTGGGCTATCTGTCGGAGATCGAGCGTGGTCAGAAGGAAGCGTCCAGCGAGCTGCTGGCCGCCATCTGTGATGCCCTGGGCGCCCGCCTCTCCGAGCTGCTCCGTGAGGTGAGCAGCACCCTCGAGCTCGCGGAGGGCATGCAGGGCGTGCTCGTGCCGGTCGAGAGCGGCAAGGCGGCCGCCGTTGCGCCTGTGCAGGCGACGCCGGTGCAGCCCGCCGCGGTGCAGGCCACGCCGATTCAGGCGGCGCCCGTGTCGCCCGCGCCGGTCACGGCGGCGCCCGCCGACGCGGCCATGCGCCAGGTGGCGACCGACGGCACGGTGTCCGTGTCCGTGCACCAGGAGACGCCGCTCAAGGCCACGCTGCGGACCACCCGCAAGCGCGACCGCGACGTGATCTACGCCGCCTGAGGCGCCGGTCTCCGCCGTCCGTGGCACCGACCCGCCCCTTCGCCAGTGGCGTTCGTGGCGCGTAGCCTCGTAGCGGGGAAACGTAGCGCTCAGGGTTGGCCCTGAGATCCCCCGTAGGTCACGTGACGCCGGTGGCGCCGAGCTGACACCATGGAGCTCGCGCCACGCAGCGGATCAGACCGGCGTCGATGGCGTGTCCGACCGTGTGACATTGAGGGGATACCGCGAGATGGCGAACCCGTTCGTCAAGGGCTGGCGTTACATCATGGCGCTGTTCGGCGCGAAGATTGACGAGTACGCCGACCCGAAGGTTCAGATCCAGCAGGCGATCGAGGACGCGCAGCGCCAGCATCAGGCGCTGGTGCAGCAGGCCGCCGCGGTCATCGGCAACCAGCGGCAGCTGGAGATGAAGCTGTCCCGGCAGATGAGCGAGGTGGAGAAGCTGCAGGGCATGGCCCGGCAGGCTCTCGTGCTCGCGGACCGGGCGCGGGCCGGCGGCGACGAAGCCGAGGCCCAGAAGTACGAGGCCACCGCGACGACCCTGGCGACCCAGCTGGTCTCCGGTGAGCAGGCGATGGAGGACCTCAAGACCCTCCACGACCAGGCGCTGTCGGCCGCCGGGCAGGCCCGCAAGGCGGTGGAGAACAACGCGATGGTGCTGCAGCAGCGCATCGCCGAGCGCTCCCGCCTGCTCAGCCAGCTCGAGCAGGCCAAGATGCAGGAGACGGTCGCCCGGTCACTGGAGTCCATGTCCTCGCTCGCCGCGCCGGGCAACACCCCGTCGCTGGACGAGGTGCGCGACAAGATCGAGCAGCGGTACGCCAACGCGATGGGCCGCGCCGAACTGGCCGCGAACTCCGTCGAGGGCCGGATGCTGGAGGTGCAGAAGTCGAGCCTCGACCTGGCGGGCCAGTCCCGGCTGGAGCAGATCCGGGCGAGCATGTCCGGCGACAAGCTCGGCTCGGCCGCGCCTCAGCCGGCCGTCGAGCAGTCCGCCCCGGCAGCGGACCCGGCCAGCGTTGCCCGGCTCGACGAGATCCGCGCCAGCATGAACGCCAAGCGCGGGGACAGCAGCGCCGCCGGCTGACACCGTGCGGAGCACGCCGGATCGAGAGTGAGGGGACGATGGCGGACGAGCGGGCCCGGTACTTCCGTCGGCTACGGCGGCTGCGCAACTCGGCGCGGCGCTGGAGCGTGATCGGCGGTGGGCTCGTTGCCGCCACCGCGGTGCTCACCCCGTACGCGGGGATCGGGCTGCCGGACGCGTTCTGGGCCGCCGCGGCGGGATCCTCCGTCGCTTTGGCGAGCTGGCGCTGGCGCGACCACAAGGCCCTGGCTGCGCTGCCCGCCCCGCCCCCGCCCGATCCGGCGCTCGCCGGGCAGCGGCTCGTGGCCGCGGTCGAGCGCTTCCCCGCCGGCCGCACGGTCGTGCAGGAGGTCCGTCGCCAGCGCAGCCGGTACGCGTTGCGCGGCTCCGCGGTCGCCCAGGCGTGGGATCGTCTCGACCGGGCCGCGGGCACCCTCACCGGGCTCGCCGGCCGGCTCACCGGTCCCGGCGAGACGGCCGTGCTGGAGGCGGCGGTCGCGGAGCGCTGGTTGCGCGACCTCGGCCAGCGCGTGGCGAGCGTGGAGCGGGCCATACCGCTGAGCCCTGCCGATCAGCGACCCGCGCTCGCCGGCTCGCACGAGAGCCTGGCGGAACAGTTCACCGAGGGGGTCACCGCGTACGAGCGGCTGGTCGCCGCCGCGGCCGGGTATGTGGCCGAGGACGGCCAGCCGGTCGTGGACGAGCGGCACCCGACCCTGACCCGGCTGATCGAGGCGACGGACCGCATGCGTGGCGTCGCCGAAGGACTGTCGGAGTTGCGCCGCCGCCCTGCTGTCTGACCACGTTCACCCCGCCGCGGGTGGTGGCGCGTCGTCGGGGGCCGGCTGGCAGCGCGGGCACCAGAACGTGACCCGCTCACCCTGTTCCGCCCGCTGGATCGCGGCGCCGCAGCGCCGGCACGGATGGGCGCGGCGGCCGTACACATAGGTGGTGTCGCCGCGGCGCAGCGAGCCCGTGGTCGTCTGGGTCCATCGCCCGCGGTTCGCGGCCAGCAGTTGCTGCGCCAGCCGGACCGTGGCCGGCAGGTCCGGCACGGCGGAGACCGGCGTCCATGGCCACAGGCCGCGCAGGAACAACGTCTCTGATTTGTACAGATTGCCCACCCCGGCCAGGTTGCGCTGGTCCAGCAGGGCCTCGGCGATGCTGCGCTGCGGGTCTGCCGCGATCCGGCGGGCCGCCTCCTGCGGGTCCCAGTCCTCGCCCAGCAGGTCCGGGCCGAGGTGGCCGAGGCGGCGCGCTTCCTCCGCGGTCGGGAACAGGGCGACCTCGTGCAGGTGGTAGCCGACCGCCACGGACCGATCGGTACGCAGCACCACCCGGATCAGGTGCGCCGGGGGACCGCTCCGCCGCTCGCCCGGCCGGTACGCCCGCCACGAGCCGTCCATCCGCAGGTGCGAGTGCAGCGTACGGTGATCGCCGTCGCGTTCGAGCCGGAGCAGCAGGTGCTTGCCACGGCTCGCGGATGCGGCAACCGTCCAGCCGGTGAGGTCGGTGGCCGCGAGCTGCGGCACGCGGAGCTCGGTGCCGGTCAGCACGGACCCCACCAGTGCTTGCTCCAGCAAGCGGGCGGTGTTCCAGACGGTGTCGCCCTCGGGCATGTCACCATCCTGCCCGGCCGGTCCGACATGCCGCCGGGCTAGGTCGGCGTGGCGCGATACAACCGCGTTGCCGGGCTCGGTCAGCGGCCCGCGATGCCGGGTTTGGTCGGCGTGGCGCGATGCGACCGCGTTGCCGGGCTCGGTCAGCGGCCCGCGATGCGGACCACGTCGCCGGGTCGCACGGACAGCACGACGACCGCACGGCCACCGTTGACGGCCACCGCGACCTGCCCGGCTGAATCCTCGAAGACGACCAGGTCACCCGGCTGCACGTCGGCGAACGTCGCGCCGAGCCGGGCGCGCACCCCGCACACAGTCAGATGGGGGCCGAGGCCGGCAAGCAGGTCACCGCTCGCGGCAAGCTGCACGTTGCCGAACCGGTCGACCGTGACCACCTCGGCCTCCACCCAGCCGTCGCCGATCGCGACCACCGGATCCGGCAGCCGGACCAGGGAAGCCGGGTCGACCGGCGGGCCCGCGTCGGCCAGCTCCGCGCCGTTCGCCAGATGCGCCGCCGCGGGGGTGAAAATGTGCCGGCCGTGAAACGTACGGGAGACGTCGCCGAGGAACCAGTCCGTGTTCGCGAGCTCCACCACCTCGCCGACGCCCCCGAGAGCCTCGGCTGCCCAGACGAGCAGTCCGTTGTCCGGCCCGACCAGTACGCCGTTCGCGGTGGCGACCGCGATGCCGCGCCTGGCGGTTCCGACCCCCGGGTCGACCACGGCCACGTGCACCGACGGGGGAAGGTGCGGGACGGTCTGGGCCAGTACGGCGGCCCCGCGCGTCACGTCGGCGGGCGGCACGTGATGGGTCACGTCGATGACGCGGACCTCCGGGGCGATACGTGCGATCGAGCCGTGGCAGGCAGCCACGAAACCGTCGAACGTCCCATAGTCCGTCGTGAGACTGATCCATCCATAGCCACCCATGGCTCAACGTTAGTCCGGGGGCACGGTGCGTGCGGGGCAGGTGCTCGGCGCGTCGCCGAGGATCTGGGCGATCAAGGTTTGACGCTCGGCCGTCTTGGTAAACTTCTGTGGTCAGGACACCAGTCCCTGGTGCGCCCGAGGGCCACATGATCGCGCCGGTGAGGCCGACGGCCCCGAGCCCGCCGCCAGGGAACGCAGATGGCCTCGGCGAGCAGCGGCGTCGCCGCGGCCGATGGAGGATGCGTCATGACATGGCTCAAGAAGAACCGGCGCGACCCGAGCGAGGGCGGCCCGATCTGGAACGCCTTCTACAAGTTCATGGCCGGCCCGGCCAACGGCGTGGACAACGCCATCGAAGGCGACACCAAGAAGGCACGCGACGCGTGGCACAACGACCTCGAAATGCGCAAGCAATGGAGCCGTGACCAGCGCGAACGCAAGCGCGCCGCGCACGGAGTGGGCTCCTGAGCCTCGTTCTGATTCAACCCCGTAGACGCAGGCCGCGCGGAGTGGGCCGGAAGCCAGCCGCGGTCAATGCGTCGCGTAGCGGTGACGCGTGCACGGATTCGCCGTCGGCGCGCTCGACGCTCAGCATCCCGAGGGCGCCGGAACGCACCGCCGCCCCGAGCGCCTGACCGGCCGCCGTCAGCGCCTCCGGGTCGTCGGCGAAGGACAGCAGGGTACGGCCGCCCCGCTCGACATACAGCACCAACTCGCCCGCAACCAGCACGACCAGGGCGCCCGCCTTGCGGCCCGCGCGGTGACCCGTGGCGGTGGCCGTCTCACCGTCCCCGCTGTCGACCACCCGGCCGGGCCAGGGCAGGGCCGCGCCGTACGGGTTGGCGGGGTCGGTCGCGGCCAGCACCAGAGCCGCCCCGACGGTGCGTTTGGCGAGCTCGGCCGGCTCCGCGAGAGCGCGCAACCGGTCCACCGCCCCGGGCACCGCGAACTGTGCGGCGCCCAGCCCCTCGACGAAGTAGCCGCGGCGGGCTGCGCCGCGCTCCTCCAGAGCGCCCAGAACGGGGTAGACCGCGGCGAACCCGCCCGTGACTCCCTCGGCCACCACCGCGCCACGGGTGACCACGCCGTGGCGCTCCAGGAGCAGATCTGCGAACGCCGTGGCACGCCGGGTCGGGTCGAGGTCGCGGTCCGGAAGACGGGACCACCGGCCGGCCATGGCGGGCGGGCCCGTGCGGCTCGGCAGATTCGGGCGCCCCGGACGCCGGTACCGGGAGCGGGCGGGGACCGGCCGGGCGCGGTGGGCGCCACTGCCGCCGAGCAGCGCGCGCAGCGGAGCGAACGTGTCGTTGGTCAGGTGCCCCGCCCAGACGAGATCCCACACGAGAGCGGCGAGCTCCTGGTCATCGGTCGCGCCGATCCGGTCGGACAGCGCGCGGAAGAACAGCGCCTGCCCGTCGCCCAGGGCATCCAGGACCGCCCGGTGCGGCGGCGACAGCTCCTGCGCATCGTCCGGTGGTGGCAGCAGCAGCGCGGCCGAATCGGCGTACGCCAGGGTGACCCAGCCGTCCCCGCCCGTGATCGACCCGCTGCCCGCCCACAACACCTCCCCGCTGCCGGACAGCTCGTCCAGGAACGCGGGCGAGTAGTCCGGGACGCGAGCGGGCAGCACCAGCCGCTCCCACGCCGACGCCGGAACGGCGACGCCCTGCAATTGCTCGATCGTGGCGGCGACCGCGTCGACGCCACGGGCGTTGCCGCCGATCTGGTGCCAACGGGGCAGGAACGCGGCGAGAACCTGCGGCGGCACCGGCTCGATCTCGCGCCGCAGCGCTGCCAGGGAGCGGCGCCGCAGCAGGCGCAACACGTCGGCGTCGCACCACTCGGTGCCCGCGCCGCCGGGGGAGAACTCGCCCGTGACCACCCGGCCGGTGGCGCTGAGACGCTTCAGCGCCTGCTCGACCACGAAGACGCCGAGGCCGAGCCGGGCGGCGCAGGTGGCGGCGGCGAACGGGCCGTGGGTGCGGGCGTACCGTGCGACGAGGTCGCCCAGCGGGTCGGTCACCGGCTCCAGGTACGCCTCGGCGACCCCCACGGGCAGGGCCGTGCCGAGCGCGTCCCGGTACCGACCCGCGTCCTCGACGCCGATCCACCGATCCTCGCCGGCGATCCGGACCCGCAGCGCCCGCCGGGCACCCTCCAGGGTGGACATCCACTCCGGGTCCACCCCTCGAACACTGAGCTCCGGCTCGGACAGGTCGCCCAGCAGGCGTAGCAGCTCCGCCGTGTCCTCGGCATCGCGGGGGCGGCGCCGATCGGTCAGCCATTGGAGCTGCGCCTCGCTCTCGGCCACCACGGCCGGGTCGAGCAGCTCACGCAGGTCCACCCGGCCCAGCAGCTCGCCGAGCAGCGTGGAATCCAGCGCCAGGGCGGCTGCGCGCCGCTCGGCCAGGGGTGCGTCACCCTCGTACAGGAACGCGCCCACGTACCCGAACAGCAGTGAGCGAGCGAACGGGGACGGCCGCGGCGTCTCCACCTCGACGAGGCGGACCTTGCGGCCCGCGATCTCGCGCATCATCGCCACCAGCCCGGGGACGTCGAAGACGTCCTGCAGGCACTCGCGGGCGGCCTCCAGCGTCACGGGGAAATCCGCGAACTCGCGGGCCACATCGAGCAGCTGCGCGGAGCGCTGCCGCTGCTGCCACAACGGCTGGCGGCGGCGTGGATCGCGGCGCGGCAGCAGCAGGGAACGGGCGGCGCACTCGCGGAACCGGGAAGCGAACAACGCCGAGGTGCCGACCGACTCCTCGACGAGATGGGCGATCTCCTCCGGGTCGAACGCGACCAGGTCGGCGCCGGGCGGCTGGTCGGCGGTGTCCGGCAGGCGCACCACGATGCCGTCGTCAGACGGCATGACCTGGCCGTCCACCCCGTAACGCTCGGTGAGGCGGTGGGCGATGGCCAGAGCCCACGGCGCGTTGACCCGGGCGCCGAGCACGCAGTGCACGGTCATCCGCCAGTCGCCGAGCTCGTCGCGGAAACGCTCCACGACGACCGTGCGGTCGTCGGGCAGATGGCGGGTGGCCTCGCGCTGCTCACGCAGGTAGGTCACCAGGTTTCCGGCAGCCCACTCGTCCAGCCCGGCGGCGCGCAGCGACCCGGTGGCCGCATCGTCGCCGGCCCGGGAGAGGGCTCGCAGCCGGGCACCGATCGCCCGGCCCAGCTCCACCGGGCGGCCGAGCGTGTCGCCCTTCCAGAACGGCATCCGTGCCGGCGCACCGGGGGCGGGGGAGACCAGTACGCGGTCCGGGGTGATGTCCTCGATGCGCCACGAGGTGGAGCCGAGCAGGAAGACGTCGCCGACGCGCGACTCGTACACCATCTCCTCGTCGAGCTCGCCCACCCGGGCGGCACGTGCCGCACCCGCCAGGAACACGCCGAACATGCCGCGGTCCGGGATCGTGCCGCCGCTGGTCACCGCGAGCCGCTGGGCGCCCGGTCGGCCGGTGAGCTGATCCGTCCCGCGGTCCCAGACCAGCCGTGGGCGCAGCTCCGCGAACGCGGTCGACGGGTACCGGCCGGACAGCATGTCGAGCACCGCGTGCAACGCCGAGTCGGGCAGCTCCGCGAACGGCGCGGCGCGGCGCACCAGCGCCGCGAGCTCGTCCACCGCCCACGCGTCGAGCGCCACCATGGCCACGATCTGCTGGGCCAGCACGTCCAGGGGATTGCGCGGGTAGCGCAGCTCCTCGATCGCGCCCGCACCCATGCGCTCCGCGACCACTGCGCAGGACAGCAGGTCACCGCGGTGCTTGGGGAACACCACGCCGCGGGAGACCGCGCCGACCTGATGGCCGGCCCGGCCGATGCGCTGCAGCCCGGCGGAGACCGACGGCGGGGCCTCGATCTGGATCACCAGATCGACCGCCCCCATGTCGATGCCCAGCTCGAGGCTGGAGGTGGCCACCACCGCGGGCAGCCGCCCGGACTTGAGCGCCTCCTCGATCTGCTTGCGCTCCTCACGGGAGACGCTGCCGTGGTGGGCGCGGGCCACCACGGGCGGGGCGCCTCCGGCCTCCCCGGCCTGCGCCATGACCTGCGCGGGCATCCGAGGGGGCGGCGCGCCGACGGGCCCGGGCAGGGCAGCCGCCGCGGAGGCCGCGGGATCGGCCCGCTCGAACGCCAGCTCGTTGATGCGGGCACAGAGCCGCTCGGCCCCCCGCCGCGAGTTGGTGAACACGATCGTGGACCGGTGCGCCTCGATGAGATCGAGCACGCGCTCCTCCACCGCGGGCCAGATCGACGGGGTGTGCCGCTGCCCGCCCGGCGCATCGGCATCCGCGTCGGGCAGTTCGTCCAGCCGGGTCATGTCCTCCACCGGCACCTCGACCACGACCTCGATCGTTTTGGCGGTGCGCGGCTGAACCACCTGCACGTCGCGCGCCCCGCCGAGGAAACCGGCGGTCTCCTCGATCGGCCGGACCGTGGCGGACAACCCGACCCGCTGCGCGGGACGGGGCAGCAGCGCATCCAGCCGCTCGAGGGAGAGCGCCAGATGCGCGCCGCGCTTGGTGGCCGCGACCGCGTGCACTTCGTCGACGATGACCGTCTCGATGCCGCGCAGCGACTCGCGGGCGGCCGAGGTGAGCAGGAGGAACAGCGACTCCGGGGTGGTGATGAGGATGTCCGGCGGGGTGCGCGTGAACTGGCGGCGCTCGTCGGCCGGGGTGTCACCCGTACGCATCCCGACCGTGATCTCCGGCGGCGGGATGCCGAGGCGTCCCGCGGCCTGTCGGATACCCGTCAGGGGGGCACGGAGGTTGCGCTCCACGTCCACTGCCAGGGCCTTGAGCGGGCTCACGTAGAGCACCCGGCAGCGGTGACGGGGCTCGGCGGGGACCGGCTCACGCGCGATCCGGTCGAGCGACCACAGGAAGGCGGCCAAGGTCTTTCCGGACCCGGTCGGGGCCACCACCAGGGCATTGTGGCCCGCGCCGATCGCGCGCCACGCGCCCGCCTGGGCGGCCGTGGGCGCGGCGAAAGCCGCCCGGAACCACTCCGCGGTGGCGGGACCGAACGCTTCCAGCACCTCCTGCACGCCTCCATCCTGCCCCCGGGGTACGACAGGAATCCGCCGGCTGACCGTCGTCGATCGGATCGCCGACCGCGTCCCGCGCCCGTGCTCCGTGCGGCGGCCGGGTGATCGACGTTCCGCCCGCCGGTACCCGCACCTATCCTGAGGGCAACGGGACGGTGGGGGCTCATGGCGGTCAGGCGTACGCTCGTGGCCGGTCGGTATCGTCTACTCGAACCGGTCGGTTCCGGTGGCATGGGGCGCGTGTGGGTGGCCCGCGACGAGATGCTCGATCGCGACGTGGCCGTCAAGGAGTTCGTTCCCCCGGTCTGGATGTCCGACGACGAGAAGGGCCGCCTGCGGACCCGTACGTTGCGGGAGGCCCGCAGCGCCGCCCGCCTCAACCACCCGCACGTCGTCCGGATCTATGACGTCGTGCACGCGGACGGTCTGCCGTGGATCGTCATGGAGTACATCGAGTCCCGATCGCTGTTCCAGGCGGTCCGTGACGACGGCCCGTTCCCCCCGGCCGGTGCCGCACGCATCGGGCTGGCCGTGCTCGACGCGCTGACCGCGGCGCACCGCGCCGGCGTGCTGCACCGCGACGTCAAGCCGCACAACGTGCTGATCGGTCACGACGGGCGGGTGGTGCTCACGGATTTCGGTCTGGCCACGTTCGTCGACGAAGGTTCCGTCACGGGCCCGGGCATGATCGTCGGTTCGCCGCACTACGTGTCCCCGGAGCGGGCGCGCGACGGCGCTTCCACCGTGGAGTCGGATCTGTGGTCGCTGGGCGCCACGCTGTACGCGGCCGTCGAGGCCCGCTCGCCGTACGCGCGGGAAAGCGTGATGGCGACGCTGCTCGCCCTGGCGACCGAGGAACCGGACCCGCCCGTGCTGGCCGGCCCGATGACGCCGGTGCTGCTCGGGCTGCTACGCCGCGAACCGGCTGAGCGGCTCACCGCCGACGAGGTGGCGGAGCGGCTGGCCGCCATCGTCGCCGTGGCCGAAGGGCGCGGGCCCGCCCGGGAGCGGCGGCGGACCATGCTCGGCCTGATGTCGGTGCCCATGCCCCGCCGCCCGGTCCGCGGCATGGTCGCGGAGCCACCGCGCCCCGACATGGCCGGTCGGACGGAGCCGGCCCGTCCCAATCTGGCCGCCCGGACTGAGGTGCCGGCTCGGTCTGACATGGCCGCCCGGTTCGAGGTGGCGGCCCGGCCCGACCCGGGCGCCCGATCCGGTCGGTCCGGACTGATGGGGCGCCGGCGCACGCCGGGTGGTGGACGAGCCGGTGCCGTGCCGACGGCCGGTGTGGAACGCAATGCGTCGCCGGCAGCCTCGGCCGTGCCACCCCGCCAACGGCCGGGCGCGCCGGCCGGAGACACGTGGCGGCGGAACCATCCGCCCCGGGCCGCCGGGATCGTGCGATCCGCCGTACCCCCGGCGGTTTCCGCCCCGTCCCTCCCGGCACCACGCCGCGAGCGGCCGTGGCTCCGACCGGCCGTCGGCCCGCCCGATCCCGTTGCGGTGGTGCGCCGGCCCGCCCCGGCCGTCGCCACGGACCCGGCCCGGCCCTCCGCCGTGCCGGCCAGGCCCATGCCCGATGCATCACCACCCACGCCCGGACCAATGGTCCCGGCGCCCTCGCCTCCCGCGTCGCCGGTCGCCCCGGGTCACGCGGCGTCCCGGCACCCGGGATCCCGGTTCGTTCTTTCCGGCATCGCGGTGCTCGCCCTGCTGGCCGGCGGGGGCAGCCCTGCCCTGAACGCCCGGCTCGGTGAGCAGGACACGGAGGCGCTGCCCTCGGTGACCACCGCGGGCCTGCCCGAACCGTCGAGCGGGCAGGGCGGTGCCGACGGGTTCAGCCCGATGATCTGCGGCAACCCGCCCGGCCCCGACCTGCCGCAGACCCCCCAGCCCGGAGCCGGCCGCGGCACCGACGGCTGGGCGCTGCTGCCCGGCTGGTCGTATTACACGGACGGGTCCGGCTTCCGGCTCGCTGTCCCGGACGGCTGGACGTACGAGCGGGTCGGCACCACGACCTGCTTCCGCGACCCCGCAAGCGCCCGATACCTGAGTGTCGACCCGAATCGCGACGCGGCCACCGACCCCATGCAGGCCTGCCTCGACGAGGCTGACCAGCTGACGGGCGCCGGCCAGCTGCCCGGATACCAGCAGCTCGAGCTCGCGACCGTGCCGATGCTCTCGCGGGCGGCCGACTGGGAGTTCCGGTACGACGGCACGCCGGACGTCACCATGCACGCGATGATCCGCTGGCTGACCGTCGGCGGCCGGGCGTACGCGTTGGGGTGGGCCACGCCGGATCCCGACTGGACCGGTGACTTCGACACGTACGCGGCGATCCGCAGCACGCTCGCGCTCGATCCGGCCGCCGGTCAGCAGTGATCCGCTGACCTTCTCGGAGCCGGCGCCCCGGCTCGGACGTACTGGCTCACCGCGTGTCATCGCTCGTGACGCTATGTCTGAACCGGTATGAGCGGGCGCAGCGTCCATTCTGGAATGCTCGGCGTGCCGCCGCCGCACCCCCCGGCGCGGTCCCCCGACCCTCGCGGAGGATTCTGTGCAAGCATTCCCGCACGTCGGTGCGGCGACGCTGGTGGCCGCGCTCGTCGCGGCGCCGGCCCAGGCCGCCGGCCCCGCCACTGTTGCGCGCGTGATGACCGCGTCCGCCGTCGCCGCCCCGGACATCGCCGTCGGCAACGTCAAGGCGCACCTCGATCAGCTCCAGTCGATCGCCACCGCCAACGGCGGCAACCGGGCGCACGGCCGCCCGGGATTCCTCGCCTCGCTCACCTACGTCAAGAACCAGCTCGACGCCGCCGGGTTCACCACACAGCAGCAGTCGTTCACGTACGGCGGCGCCACCGGCTACAACCTCATCGCGGACTGGCCCGGCGGCGACACGTCGGACACGCTGATGATCGGCTCCCACCTGGACAGTGTCACCGCCGGACCGGGCATCAACGACAACGGTTCCGGGTCGGCCGCCGACCTGGAGGTGGCCCTCACCGTGGCTCGCACCGGCTTCCATCCGACGCGCCACCTGCGGTTCGGCTGGTGGGGCGCCGAGGAGCAGGGCCTGCGCGGGTCGACTGCGTACGTGAACTCGCTCAGCTCCGGGCAGAAGGCAGCGATCACCGGCTACCTCAACTTCGACATGGTCGCCTCGCCGAACCCGGGCTACTTCCTCTATGACGGCGACGACTCGGACCACACCGGGTCCGGCCCAGGGCCGGCCGGCTCCGCCGAGATCGAGCAGACTCTCGGCGCGTACTTCACGTCGATCGGGGTCGCGACCCGCGGTACCGACTTCGACGGCCGCAGCGACTACGGGCCGTTCATCGCCAACGGCATCCCGGCGGGCGGGATCTTCACGGGCGCGGAGGGCCGGAAGACCGCCGCTCAGGTCGAGTTGTGGGGCGGCACGACCGGCGCGTTCGATGCTTGTTACCACCGATCCTGTGACACGACGTCGAACATCAACGACACTGCGCTGGACCGCGACTCCGATGCCATTGCGTCCGCGGTGTGGACCCTTGCCCAGGGCGGTGGCACTGCGCCTGGCGGAACCCCGGTGTGGTCGGACACGTTCGAGTCCGCGAACGGCTGGACCACCGACCCGGCCGCCACCGACACCGCGACCACGGGCCGCTGGGAGCGGGCCGACCCGGTCGCCACCAGCTCCGGCGTGGTCACCCAGCTCGGCGACGCAAAGAGCGGCAGCTACGACCTCGTGACCGGGGCGGCCGCCGGGTCCAGTGCCGGCGCGAACGACGTGGACGGCGGCGCCACCACCATCCGCTCGCCCGCGATCACGCTGCCGTCGGGCGCCCTGACGCTGTCGTTCGCCTGGTACCTGGCGCATCTGAGCAACGCCGGCAGCGCGGACTATCTGCGGGTGGCTGTGGTGACCGGGTCGGGCGCCACCGCGGTCTTCAGTCAGGCCGGTGCTGCCACGGATCGCGCAGCCGCATGGCAGACCGCGACCGTGGATCTGTCGGCCTATGCCGGGCAGAGCATCCGGCTGCAGATCGAGGCCGCCGACATGGACACCGCCAGTTTGGTGGAGGCGGCCGTGGACGACGTCGCGATCACCCAAGGCTGAGTCCGTCCGGGGTACGGCCGGGGCCGTATCCCGGACAATCGGTCCTGACCGGCTGATCAATGCGCCGCGAGCATCGCGCGCAGGCGTGCCGCCGCATCCGGCCACTCGTCGGCGGTCATCGCAAACAGCACCGAGTCGCGCCAGGTGCCGTCCGGGCGTAGCCGGTGCCGGCGCACCACACCGTCCCGGCTGGCGCCGAGCCGTGCGATCGCCCGCTGCGATCGCTCGTTTCGCACATCGGTGTACCAGAACACCCGCTCCGCGCCGAGCACGTCGAACGCGCGCTCCAGCAGCAGGAGCTTCGCTTCGGTGTTGACGCCGGTGCGCCACCACCGCTTGCCGAGGATCGTGTGGCCGATGCCGACGGCGCCCTTCTCGGGATCGATGTCGTGGTAGCTGGTCATCCCCATGACCTCCCCGGTCTCCGGGTTGATCTGAACCCAGGTCACACGCTCGCCGAGCCACTGCTGGCGCGCGGCCGTCGCCACGTGCGCGGCCATGTCGGCGTGATCGCGCGGCGGCAGGCTCGGCAGGAAACGCCACACCTCGTCGTCGTCCAACGCCGCGAACAGGCCGTCCACATGCGAGGGTGCCAGCGGCTCCAGGATCACGTGCTTGCCGCGCATCGTCGCCGCCGTGTGCCAGGGTGAGCGGCCGGCGACGAGGTAGTCCGGCGCCGGGGCGCCGACGCCCGCGTCGGGCTCGGGCGGGCCCATGATGCGCTGCAGCGGCAGGACCCCGGCCCAGTGCGGGAGCGCCAGATCCGCCGGGTCGTCCATCACCCCGCCGGCACGGGCCCGAACCGACACCTCCTGCAGCGGAAGGGCCAGCACGGCCGTCTGCGCCAGCTCCCGTCGCGTGGCTGGACGGCTGTCCGCGACCCGGCCGGGCGCGACCTTCTCCACCAGCGCGGCCATCGCGGCCGCCTGCTCCGTCGCGTCCGTGACGAGGCGGGCGGTGCCCATCGCCACGACGGAACGGTAATTCGCACTGTGGTGGAACTGCGACCGCGCGAGCACCAGGCCGTCCAGCAACGTCACGGACAGGCATACGGGCACGCCGCTGTCGCGGGCGGCCAGCCCGAGCCGGCCGCCTGTGGAGCCGTGCAGATAGACGGTGTCGCCCACGCGCACATGCAGCGTGGGCAGGACCCGGGGCTCACCGTCGACGACGAACGCGACGGCACAGTCATACGCCTCGTCCAGGATGGCGTGGGCGGCTGCGCGGTCATAGCGCATGCGCTCCCGGTATCGGGTCGCGGTGGTGCGGGGCGTGGGCGTGTAGGCGCCGGTCACCGGTCCTCCCTCTCCGTTTCGGCGTGTCGTCGGCTCTGACTTGCCATCAACTCTGTACTAGTACAGAATCTCCTCTGTGTCAGCACGATATCAGGTCACCGGGTCCAGCGCCGCCTCGATTTCCGCGAGCATCGAGGCGGGCGTGCGCACGGGCGACCTGACCTGGGGCGCGGCGCTTCCCGCGGTCCGGGTCCTCGCCGACCAGTTGCACGTCAGCCCGGGCACGGTCGCGAAGGCGTACCAGGATCTGCGCCAGCGTGGAGTCCTCGAGACCGCCGGCCGCCGCGGCACCCGCGTGCGGGCCCGGCCGGCGGTGGCGACCCCGCGTTCTGCCCTGCGCCTGCCCGTTCCGGAGGGGATGGTCGACCTGTCGTCCGGCGAGCCGGATCTGCGGCTGCTCCCGCCGATGGCCTCGCTCGTGCGGGCCATGGCGCGAGATCTGAGCGAGCCGCTCGGCTACGCCGCCGCCGGTGCGGTGCCCGAGCTGGTGGACGTGGCCCGGGCTCGCCTGGGTGCGGACGGCGTGCCGGTCGCCGACGCCGCGGTCACGGTCACCTCGGGGACGCTCGACGCGATCGAGCGGCTGCTCACCACACACCTGCGCCCGGGCGATCCGGTCGCTGTCGAAGACCCTGGCTGGGCAAACCTGCTCGACCTCGTCGCCGCGCTCGACCTCACCCCGATCCCCATAGGGGTCGACGACGAGGGCCCACGACCCGACGGGATGGCGGCGGCCCTGGCCGCCGGTGCCCGCGCCGTCGTGGTCACGACCCGGGCACAGAATCCGACCGGCGCTGCGGTCAGCGCCGCCCGCGCTGCCGCGTTGCGGCCGATCCTCGCGGGTCACCCCGAGGTGCTGCTCATCGAGGACGACCACGCCGCCGAGCTCGCCGGGGTGCCTCTGCACTGCCTCAGCGGCGCCACCGCGACGTGGGCGTTCATCCGCTCGGCCTCCAAGCCCTTCGGCCCGGATCTGCGTATCGCGGTCCTCGCCGGGGACGAGGCCACGATCGCCCGGGTCCTGGGGCGGTTGCGCATCGGCGCGGGCTGGGTCTCCACCCTGCTGCAGCGCCTGCTGCTCCTGCTGTGGCAGGACGCGGGCGTGACCGCGGCCGTCGCGGCCGCGGCCGACAGCTACCACCACCGCCGCCTCGGCCTGCGCGACGCGTTGTCCGCGCGAGGCCTGCCGGCCTGCGGCATGACGGGCCTCAATCTCTGGGTACGGGTGCCTGACGAGACCCGGACGGTCGGGGCGTTGCGGGACGCCGGTTACGCCGCAGCACCCGGATCCCTGTTCCGCCTCCGTACGCCGCCGGGCATCCGCCTCACCGTGAGTCCGCTCGACATGCACGACCTGGACCGGGTCGCCGATGCGGTGGCCGCAGCGGCCCATCCCGTCGGCGCCGGGCCCCCGTCCCGGTGACATCGCGTCGCGCCCGACACGGAGGACGGGTAGAACGGTGGGCATGGTGAGGAGCGAGCCGCCGGTCGGCGCCCAGGAGTTCATCCCGTCCGAAGCCCGCACGCTCGATGCGCTCAAGTCCGCCGCAGCCGGCTGCCGAGGTTGTGAGCTGTATCAGGACGCCACCCAGACAGTCTTCGGTCGTGGCGCCGCGCATGCCCGGGTCGTCTTCGTCGGCGAGCAGCCGGGCGACGTCGAGGATCAGCGAGGCCTGCCGTTCGTGGGGCCGGCGGGACGTCTGCTGCGCGAGGCGGTGGACGATGCCGACATCGATCCGGCGGATGTCTACATCACCAACGCGGTCAAGCACTTCCGGTTCGAGCTGCGTGGCAAGCGGCGTATCCATCAAAATCCCGGCCCGGCTCACATCGCTGCTTGTCGGCCCTGGCTGGTGGCCGAGTTCGCCCTGCTCAAGCCCGAAATCGTGGTCGTTCTCGGAGCCACGGCGGCCAAGGCGCTGCTGGGCCCGCAGTTCCGGGTCACCCGCTCCCGCGGCCAGCTCATGCCATGGCCCGCCTCCGCTCAGCACCCGGAGGACTTCCCGGTGGCACAGTGTCAGGCGCTCGCCACGATCCACCCGTCGGCCGTGCTGCGCGCCGACGACCGCGACGCCGCATACCGGGGTCTGGTCGATGATCTGCGGGTCGCATCGGGGGCGCTCCATTCCCCTGCGACCCGTCGATGATCGCGACGCCGCGGGGCCGGACCCCGGTATGTCGCGGCGGTGGTCGGGCGCGGTGGGGCTGGATCCCTGTCCGTCGCGGCGGTGGTCGGGCGGCGCCGCGGGCCGGATCCCGGTCCGTCCCGGCGGTGACCGGCTCCGGCGGCCCCCGCCCACGGATCTCCCGGAGGTGGTGCTCGGGCGGCGCGGTGGGGCGTTGCCCCCGGCACTACGCTGGGCCGGTGCGGTTGACGGACTTCTGGGCCCGGCTGGAACAGGCATTCGGCGCGGGTTACGCCCGAAGTCTGGCGGCCGATCACGCTTTCGCCGATCTCGGTGGCCGGACCATCGACGAGGCGATCGCACAGGGAATGGAGACGGCTACGGTCTGGCGCGCAGTGGTCGCCGCATACCCCGACCGGGTGCCCATGCGCCTGCACTGAGGGGCGTTGCCCCTGCCCTGACGAACTTTCGTACGCCTGTTCTGGCGTGTCGTTCGATCGTCGTACACGTGTTCGGCTATTGTCCACAGGCGGCGCGGTCATCCACAGGTCACGGCCGACCGGCTGTTTTCTGTCAGACCCAACGCCTACCGTGACGCGCGTGGTGAATAGAAGCTCATCGGCGAAGGCTGGGAAGTCGACTACAGGGGTGGCGGACATGGTGGCAGGACCCGACCGGGAGAAGGCTCTCGATCTGGCGCTGGCGCAGATCGACAAGCAGTTCGGCAAGGGTTCCGTGATGCGGCTGGGGGAGCGGCCGGTCGTGCAGACGGCCATCATCCCGACCGGCTCCATCGCGCTGGACGTGGCGCTCGGCGTCGGAGGTCTGCCGCGCGGCCGCGTCATCGAGATCTACGGCCCGGAGTCGAGCGGTAAGACGACGGTGGCTCTGCACGCGGTCGCCAGCGCCCAGCGTGCGGGCGGGATCGCGGCGTTCATCGACGCCGAGCACGCCCTCGACCCGGAGTACGCGCGAGCCCTCGGCGTCGACACCGACGCCCTCCTGGTGTCCCAGCCGGACACCGGTGAGCAGGCGCTGGAGATCGCAGACATGCTGATCCGCTCCGGGGCCCTCGACATCATCGTCATCGACTCGGTGGCCGCCCTCGTGCCGCGCGCCGAGATCGAGGGTGAGATGGGTGACAGCCACGTCGGCCTCCAGGCTCGCTTGATGAGCCAGGCGCTGCGAAAGATCACCGGTGTGCTCAACAACTCGGGCACCACCGCGATCTTCATCAACCAGCTCCGCGAGAAGATCGGCGTCATGTTCGGCTCGCCCGAGACGACGACCGGTGGCCGGGCGCTGAAGTTCTACGCCTCGGTGCGTCTCGACGTCCGTCGTATCGAGAGCCTCAAGGACGGCACGGACGTCGTCGGCAACCGGACCCGCGTCAAGGTCGTCAAGAACAAGGTTGCCGCGCCGTTCAAGCAGGCCGAGTTCGACATCATGTATGGCAAGGGCATCTCCCGCGAGGGTTCGCTCATCGACGTCGGCGTCGAGCAGAGCATCATCCGCAAGTCCGGCGCCTGGTACACGTACGACGGTGATCAGCTGGGCCAGGGCAAGGAGAAGGCGCGGGAGTTCCTCCGGGAAAATCCCGACGTGGCCGCCGAAATCGAGAAGAAGATCCTGGAGAAGCTCGGTGTGGGCCAGGCGGGCGGCGATGCTGCCAGTGGTCCCGAGCTGCCCCCGGTCGACTTCTGACGTGCGACGCCTCCCGACGTCATCCGGTCACCAGGGCGCTGATCCGCGGTGACCGCGCGACGCGGTGCCCGTTCGGGTCGGGGCTGGGACGCGATCCCGCCCCGACCCCCCCGGCCGCCCCGCGACTCGGCCGATCCGCGGCCGCCCCGCGACCGCGCCGAGCCGAGGCAGGCGCGCGACCGCGCCGAGCCCAGGCTGGGACGCGATCCCGTCGAGCTGAGGCCAGCGCGCGACCACGTCGAGCCGCGGCTGGGACGGGCGGACGGGTCCGACACACCTCGATCAGACCCGCCTCGCCGGGCCGAGCCCCCGCGCGACGAGTCCGAGGTGGCCCGCGAGATCTGCCTGCGTCAGTTGGCGGTGCGCCCCCGCACCCGGGCGGAACTGGCGAAGGCACTCACCCGGCGGCAGATCTCCACCGAGATCATCGTCGAGGTGCTCGACCGGTACGACGAGGTCGGCATCATCGACGACGCGGCATTCGCGCGCGCGTGGGTCTCCAGCCGTCACCACGGGCGCGGGCTGGCGCGGCGCGCCCTCGCGGGCGAGCTGCGCCGCCGTGGAATCGCCGCCGACGTGGCGAGTGAGGCGTTGGACTCGCTCGACGAGGAGTCCGAAGCGGTGGCCGCCCGCGCACTGGTCGACCGCAAACTGCGCACTGCCAAAGGTGCTCCGGAGGCGGTGTTCCGCCGTCTGGTCGGCATGCTCGCGCGCAAGGGGTATCCGGCAGGCGTGGCAATCCGCGCAGTCACGGACGCCATGGCCGCCCGCGACGCCGAGACGGCACAGTTCGCAGCCGACATCGACGTCGACAACCTGGCCGACGCCGACGCCGACGCCGACACGGGCTGAATGACGGTCACCACGTTTGAGCGGCACCCCTGCACACGCCCGCTCGACCACGGCACGCTGATCGACCAATCGCCATGAGTAAGAGAATGGGCCGGATATCGCCCGCCAATGCCCCGGATGCGCAGACGCCTCACACCGGGCTCCCGGCCCGAGTCACTGCCCTCTGGCGCCCCCACCCTCGGCGCCTACGCATCAGCACGGTAACTGCCGTCACGCCGGGGAGTCTCAGGCATACCGTCCCAAAATGGATCTTTGTGGGCGTCATCGATCGCAGCTGACTGGTAGTCTGCTCCGGCGTGACAGACGACTCCCACGGTGTGCCGCGCGGGTCCGGACCCTTCTCTGGGAACGCCGAACACACGGTTCACCCAGCCGCCGTGGGCGACTCTCCATCCGGCATTCCAACCGACATGGCGTCCGATTCGGACGCCAATGCCGGTCTGACAACCGCACCCACATCCACCGCGAATGATCGGGCTCAACCGCAAAGTGGCCCGGCCGCGAGTGAGTCCCACGTGGAGTCCGAATTCCGGACCGCGCCGGATCCTGCGACCGAGCAGCCCTCGGGAGCTGAACACCCGGTGGGGGTGCCCCCGTCGGCGACAAAGCCCCGGAAAGCCGAGTCTCTGGGGTACCCGCCTTACGGACCTTTCCACCATGCGCCCACGCCGGGCCATGCGCCCACGCCGGGCCATGCGCCCACGCCGGGCCATGCGCCCATGCCAAGCCATGCGCCCGCGCCTGGGCTGCCCACCAGCCCACATCGGCAGGGGAACGCGGATCACCCGGCCCCAGCGACCTCGGCTCCTCCGGCCTCGGCGCCGCCCTCCCCATCGCCGAGCCCGGTCTCGGACGGTGGCCCGTCCGCCGGCTACGACGACGCCTTCGGCTTCGACACCTCGGTCCCCCGAGGTCCGCGGATCGAGCCGTCCCCACCGCCGGACCGTCGTCGGCACGTCTTCGGGATCGTCGTCGGACTCGTCGTCGGGCTTCTGGTGTTCGGTACGGCCGGCTGGTTCACCGGCCGTGCGACCGCCCCTACGGCGGGCCGCTCCCGGACGACGCCCGCCCCCGCGGCGACCCTGGGTGCGTACGAGCGCAACCAGGTCGCGATCAACCAACCGAAGCTGACCGGCGCCTTGGCCCCGGTGGCGCAGGACTGGCTTGTGCACCTTTCAGGATGTGCGCGTACCGGCGAGCCGGGCGGCCCGGTCCTGCATCGCGGCGAGAAGGCCCGCGTGCGGTGCGAGTTGGATGCGATGACCATCGTCTTCATCGAGTTCAACTCTGCGGCTGACCGGGACAAAGCGCAGGTCAGGACGCTCGGGCAGAACGTGGACGCGCGTCAGCTGACCCCTGGCGTCGCCGCGCCGACCAGAAAGTCCACTCCGTCCGATCGCCTATCGGGCAACTACATTGAGTATGCGTTTAAGGTGACCGAGGGTGGCCGCGAGCGGGTCGTCAGCGGCATCTGGTGGGACGATGCGAAGGCGCCGGTGGCCGCCTTCATGCTGGGGTACTGGAAGGAGAGTGCGGGGGAGAGCTGGGAGCCGATGCGCGATCTCTGGTCCCGGTACGCCTGAATTGCCCCCCGGATGGGTTGAGCTGGGCGTGAGCGCGTCTGTGCCGTCCGTCCCGTCCGCTGCCGAATCATGAGTCCTTGACCGAACCGGCTCTCGCGACCTAGCCTCGCGTTACACAAGGTTTGCTCGACCACCGCAAGCAAAGCGCACAACATAGATCGCATTACAGTAAGGCATCACTTCGGTGCCCTGTGGCGCCGATGACCACGCCGCCCGCGGAGTTCGCGGGAGGGGATGCGCCATACCGGGCAGCACTCCGGTGCGGCGGTCTGGTCGTGGGCGCGACGCAGCGCACACGGCGTCAGGCACTGGTCGTGTGCCGACACGGGCAGTAGTGATCGGTCGGCACGTGCGTTCTGCGTTACGGGCCACCGTCCGGATCCGTCCCCGTCCGGCTCGCGGTCAGTCCTACGGGGGCGCGATGCGGCGTCACACGCTGTCTGCGGCTCCGTTCGCGTGGTCGAGCATCCCGAGTTCCGCGGCCGGTGCCGCGGCCCCGGCACCCGCCGCGGGGGGTGCCGGACCCGCCGTGACAGGCTGGCGGGAGCGGATGCGCGAGGTGAAGGGAGCAGCGGCGAGATGACCGCCCCGTATTGGGTGTTCGTGGTGGCGATCGCGGTCCTCGCCGCATTGGTGGTCTTCGGGCTCGTGGTCGGCGCCCGGATCGTGCGCCAGCTCCAGAACGGCCGGACCGACGAGCGATTCCTCGAAGCGAAGGACCGGCAGGAGCAGTCCCTGGCCGCATTGCGCACCGCCGCTGACGAGGCGTCCACGGCCGTCGATGACGCGAAGGCCAAGGCCGCCTCCGTGCGTGCCGAGGCGGCTGCCGCGAAGGCCGAGGCGAGCGCGGCCCGCGCCGAGGCGCGCCGCGTGCTGGAGGCCGCACATGGCGAGGCCGACACCATCCTCGAACACGCGCACCGCCAGGCCGAGTCCGACGCCGAGCAGGTCCGGGCCGCGGCCCGGCGCAGCGGCGAGCGTGAGGTGGCGCTTCTCAACGCGACCGCGAAGGAGCAGGCCGCCGAGGTGGAGCGGCGCGCAGCCCGGATCGACGAGCGGGAACGGCTGCACGGCGACGAGGTGGAGCGGCTCACCGAGCGTGAACGTCGGCTCGCCGCGACGGACACGGACCTGACCGCCCGGGAGGCGGCGCTGGCCCGCCGCGAGGGCGAGTTGGCCAGCGCGGAGGAGGAGCATCGCCGGGAGCTGGAGCGCATCGCCGGACTGACCGCCGACACCGCCCGCGCCGAGCTGGTCGACAACATCGAGGCGCAGGCGAAGCGGGAGGCCGCGCTGCTGGTCCGGGACATCGAGAACGACGCCCGCAGCACCGCCGAGACCCGGGCCCGCCACATCGTCGTGGACGCCATCCAGCGGATCGCCAGCGAGCAGACCGCGGAGAGCGTGGTCAGTGTCCTGCACCTGCCGAGCGACGAGATGAAGGGCCGGATCATCGGCCGCGAAGGCCGCAACATCCGAGCTTTCGAGTCGACCACCGGCGTCAACCTGATCATCGACGACACCCCCGAGGCCGTGCTGCTGTCCTGTTTCGACCCGGTACGCCGGGAGGTCGGCCGACTGACCCTGGAGAAGCTGGTCCTGGACGGGCGGATCCACCCGCACCGGATCGAGGAGGTCTTCGAGTCGGCCAAGAGCGAGGTGGAGCGCCTGTGCGACCGCGCCGCCGAGGAGGCCCTGGTCGACGTCGGCATCACGGACATCCACCCGGAACTGGCCACGCTGCTCGGCCGTCTGCGCTATCGCACGAGCTACGGGCAGAACGTACTGAAGCATCTCGCCGAGACCGCGCACATCGCCGGCATCATGGCCGCGGAGCTGCGCCTGGACGTGCCGACGATCAAGCGGTGCGCGTTCCTGCACGACATCGGCAAGGCGCTCACCCACGAGGTGGAGGGCAGTCACGCGCTCATCGGCGCGGACCTGGCCCGCAAGTACGGCGAGAGCGAAGACGTCGTGCACGCCATCGAGGCGCACCACAACGAGGTGGCCCCGCAGACCATCGAGGCCGTGCTGACGCAGGCGTCCGACGCCTGTTCCGGCGGCCGCCCGGGTGCCCGGCGCGAGAGCCTGGAGGCGTACGTGAAGCGGCTGGAGCGGATCGAGGAGATCGCCGCGGGCAAGCTCGGGGTGGACAAGGTCTTCGCGATGCAGGCCGGCCGGGAGATCCGGGTGATGGTGCGCCCGGAGGAGGTCGACGACATCGGCGCGGCCGTGCTGGCGCGTGACGTGGCGAAGCAGATCGAGGAGGAGCTGACCTATCCGGGCCAGATCCGCGTCACGGTCGTTCGCGAGTCCCGTGTCACGGAGCTGGCCCGGTAGGACCTCAGCCCTGTGGCTCACCCACGCCGCTGGCGGCCTCCACACTGGCGGCCAGCGCGTCACCGACGCCGCGCGGCGAGCGGCCCGCGCGCCGTGTGCGGCGCCCGAGCCACCCGGCCACCCAGGTCAGCGCCGCGTTCACCAGGATGTAGATGATCGCGACGACGATGGCGGCCTGGAGCACGTTGCCGTAGTTGGCGGACAGGTTGTTGACGCCCAGCTGCAGCAGCTCCGGGTACGCGATGATGTAGCCCAGCGCGGTGTCCTTGACCAGGACGACGAGCTGGCTGACGATCACCGGCAGCATCGCACGGGCCGCCTGGGGCAGCAGGACGTTCTGCATGACCTGGCTCTTGCGCAGTCCGATCGCGTAACCGGCCTCGCTCTGCCCCGGCGGCACCGCGCGGATGCCGGCCCGGAACGCCTCGGCGAGCACGGAGCCGTTGTAGAGCGTGAGGCCGGCGACGACGGCCCAGAAGACCGGCATCGGCGCCTGCGTCAGGAACGGCACGCCGTAGAAGATGAAGAACATCAACAGCAGCAACGGTACGGCGCGGAAGAACTCGACGACCGCACCGGCCGGGATGCTGACCCAGCGGTGGTCGGAGAGCCGCCCGACCGCGAAGAGCAGCCCGAACACCAGCGACAGCACCATGGCGACCGCCGCCGCCTTCAGCGTGCCCTCCAGCCCGGGGATGATGTAGTCCGTCCACGTGCCGGCGTTCGTGAACGGCTCCCACAGCGCGGCTGCCCACTGCCCCTTGGCGTCGAAACGCCGGTACACCCAGATGACCAACGCCAGCAGGACCACGCCGAAGATGAGCGTCAGGAGCCGGTTGCGGGCCTGCGCCCGGGGCCCCGGGTGGTCGTAGAGGACCGTGTCGGTGCTCATCGCTTCACCGCCAGTCGGTTCGCCAGCCAGCCGAACGCGTAGCCGGATGGGATCAGAACGGCGGCGAACGTGCCCGCGAAGACGAAGAAGATCGGGATGACCGCGTCGCCGTTCGTGTTGATGAGGTCCTTCATCGCGGTCGACGACTCGGCGAGGCCGATCGTGCCGACGATCGTGGAGTTCTTGGCCAGAGCGATGAAGATGCTGCCCAGCGGCGCGACCACGGCGCGACCCGCCTGCGGCAGGATGATCATCGTGAGGGTCTGGCGGAACGACATCCCGATCGCCCGGGCCGCCTCCGCCTGCCCGGCCGGCACGGTGTTGATCCCGGAGCGGATCGCCTCACAGATGAACGCCGCGGTGTACACCGACAGGCCGATCACGCCGAGCCAGTAGTTGTTGCGCTCGATGTCGTCGGAGACCGTGACACCGAGCGTGGAGTACAGGCCGAAGTAGCAGAAGAAGATGATCAACGTCAGCGGCGTGTTGCGGAAGGTGTTCACCCACGCCGTGCCGAAGCCACGCAGCACCGGCACGGGGGAGACCCGCATCGCGGCCAACAGGACTCCCAGCACGAGCGCGCCGACAGTGCCCCCGATCGTGAGCTTCAGGATCCAGAGGAACCCGGTCACGTACACGTCGACGTTGGCAGGATCGGAGAAGACGTCCATCGTCCTCGCTTCCTCGTAACACGGTCGCGGGCGGGACCGGCACGCCGGTCCCGCCCGCGACCAGGCGGATCAGCTGCAGTTGGTCAGCTTCGTGACGTCCAGCTCGGGCGCGGGCTTGCCGAGTGTCGACTCCCACGCCTGCTTGTACGAGCCGTCGGTCGCCGACGCCTTGAGAATCTCATTGATCTTGTTGCAGCCCGTGGTGTCGGTCTTCTTCAGACCGATGCCGTACGGCTCGGTGCTGAACGGCTTGCGGACCAGCTTGAACTTGCCCGCGTTCTGCGTCTGGGCGGCGTACCCGGCGAGGACGATGTCGTCCGTGGTCACCGCGTCCACCTGGCCGCCGGCCAGGGCGGTCACGCACTTGGAGTACGTGTCGAACTGCTGCAGGTGGGCCTTCGGGTAGTCGGACTGGATCCGCTTGGCCGGGGTCGATCCGGTCACGGAGCAGACCTTCTTGCCGTCCAGCGCCTCCGGCCCGGTGATCGTCGAGTTCACGGGCACCAGCAGGTCCTGGCCCGCGACGTAGTACGGACCCCCGAAGTTGACGACCTTCTTGCGGTCGTCGTTGATCGTGTACGTCGCCACGACCAGGTCCACCTGGCCCTGCTGGATGAACGGCTCCCGGTTGCTCGACACGGTCGTCTTCCAGGTGATGCCGGACTCCGGCACGCCGAGGCCCTTCGCCACGATCTTGGCGATCTCGATGTCGAAGCCGGTGTAGGTCGTACCGGTCTGCAGGCCCAGGCCGGGCTGGTCCGCCTTGACACCGATGGTCAGCTTCTTCTGACTCGACGCCTTGTCCACGATCCCGCCGGAACCGCTGGAGCCGCCGTTGTTGTCGCCGCCGCCGCAGGCCGCCGCGGCCAACACCATCGCCAACGTCCCGGCTGCTGCTGCCAATCGGGTGATGCGCATCGTTACGCTCCTCGAATAAGGGGTTTACCAGCAGAGCCGCCCCCGCGGCTCCTCAGTAGACGCTCAGTGCGTCAGAATCTTCGACAGGAAGTCCTTCGCGCGGTCGCTGCGCGGGTGCGCGAAGAATTCGGCGGGCTCGGCCTGCTCGACGATCTGCCCGTCGGCCATGAAGACGACCCGGTTGGCCGCGTGCCGGGCGAAGCCCATCTCGTGGGTGACGACGACCATGGTCATGCCTTCGCGGGCGAGCGAGGTCATGACGTCGAGCACCTCGCCGACCATCTCCGGGTCCAGCGCGCTGGTCGGCTCGTCGAACAGCAGTGCCTTGGGCTGCATGGCCAGCGCGCGGGCGATCGCGACCCGCTGCTGCTGGCCGCCGGAGAGCTGGGCCGGGTACTTGTCGGCCTGGCTCGCGATGCCCACCCGTTCGAGCAGGGCGAGAGCGCGGTCGCGTACCGCGGCGGTGTTCTCTTTACGGACCTTGACCGGTCCGAGCATCACGTTCTGCAGGATGGTCTTGTGGGCGAAGAGGTTGAACGACTGGAACACCATGCCGACCTCGCTGCGCAGCCGGGCGAGGGCGCGGCCCTCGGCGGGCAGCGGCCGGCCGTTGAAGGTGATCCTCCCCGAGTTGATCGGCTCCAAGCGGTTGATCGCGCGGCAGAGCGTCGACTTGCCCGAACCCGACGGTCCGATCACGACCACGACCTCGCCGCGGTGCACAGAAAGATCCACATCCTGCAGCACGTGCAACGGGCCGAACCACTTGTTGACCTTGTCGAGCACGATGAGCGGCTCGTCAGCCACGGTCGAACCACCATCCCGTCGTTGGAACTGTCAACAGGTCCACTGTATTGGCGCGGCGATCTCGGATCGGACCGAGAATAGTCACGGAGCGGTAACTCCAGCGTCGTCCCCATGCGGAAGGTAGGCAGGGCATGACCGAGTGCACCGAGCGCACCGAGCGCACGAAGGCGCGAGGGCTGCGGAAGGTGAGCAGGGCATGACCGAGTGCAGCGAGGGCCGCGGGGGCATGCGGATGGCAGGCGCAGCATGACCGGGCGCAGCGAGGGCTGTGAAGGGTGGGGTGTGGCATGAGTGAGCTGGCCGGACCGGTCGACGGGTTGTGGAGCTGGTGTGTGGCGGGGCTTGTCACCGCGGCGTCGGTCCGGGCTGCCCTCGCCGGGGTGTTGCAGCGGCCGGTCACGACGCTCGACGCGCCCACGGACGGGGCGGTGCTGTGCGATGTCTGGTATGTCGGCGGTGATTTCCCGACCTTGATCGAGTGCTTCTGCGCCCCGGGGGACATCGGCGAGGCCACGACCGCGAGCGCCCTCGCGGTCCGTCTGGGCGCCGACGTGCTGCTGCCGGACGACACCCTCAACCCCACCCGATACGTACGCGCCGAGCCCGACGGCACGCTGACACCGGTGCACGTGGACGAGGTCGAGACCGACGACGGTACGGAGCGCCGGAACGCCCGCCCGTGCACCGGTGCGGACCCGGCCTGCGGCGCCGCCCCGGGTTGCGACAGCTCCCGGTTCGTCCCGCGGCCCAGCCCGGGCCGTCCCGCCGCGGCGTAGCCGCGTCCCCGTCCTGAGGCGCGGCGGAGTCCTGGGCCGGGCGCCCTGCCGGGCCGCAGGGACATCCGGTGCAGGGACTACCCTGGTTGATTGCCATGACTATCGCAGCAGAGACCCCGCAGGCCCGCACGTACGACGTGCGCACGTACGGCTGCCAGATGAACGTCCACGACTCGGAACGCATCTCCGGGCTCCTGGAGGAGGCGGGCTACGTGCGCGCCGCCGACGCCGACGCCGCCGACGTGGTCGTCTTCAACACCTGCGCGGTCCGCGAGAATGCGGACAATCGCCTCTACGGCAACCTGGGTCACCTGCGCCCCACCAAGCTCACCAAACCGGACATGCAGATCGCGGTCGGCGGCTGCCTGGCTCAGAAGGACCGCGGCGACATCGTCAAGCGCGCCCCCTGGGTCGACGTCGTGTTCGGCACCCACAACATCGGTTCCCTCCCGGCCTTGCTGGAACGGGCCCGGCACAACGCGGCCGCCGAGGTGGAGATCCTGGAGTCGCTGGAGGTCTTTCCTTCCACGCTGCCCACCCGCCGCGAGTCCAGCTACGCCGGCTGGGTCTCCATCTCCGTCGGCTGCAACAACACCTGCACGTTCTGCATCGTGCCGTCGCTGCGCGGCAAGGAGAAGGACCGCCGCCCGGGCGACATCCTCGCCGAGGTGCGCGCCCTGGTGGCCGAGGGGGTCCTCGAGGTCACGCTGCTCGGTCAGAACGTCAACTCGTACGGCGTCGAGTTCGGTGACCGGCTGGCGTTCGGCAAGCTGCTGCGCGCGTGTGGCGAGGTCGACGGGCTGGAGCGGGTCCGGTTCACCAGCCCGCATCCGAAGGACTTCACCGACGACGTGATCGCCGCGATGGCGGAGACCCCGAACGTCTGCCACTCCCTGCACATGCCGCTGCAGTCCGGCTCCGACCGGCTGCTCAAGGCGATGCGTCGCAGCTACCGGGCCGAGAAGTACCTGGGCATCATCGACAAGGTGCGGGCGGCGATGCCGGACGCCGCGATCACCACGGACATCATCGTCGGATTCCCCGGCGAGACCGACGCCGACTTCGCGCAGACCCTCGACGTGGTGCGCGCGGCCCGCTTCGCCAGCGCGTTCACGTTCCAGTACAGCAAGCGTCCCGGCACCCCGGCGGCCACGATGCGCGACCAGCTGCCCAAGCAGGTCGTGCAGGAGCGCTACGAGCGGCTCATCGCGACGCTGGAGGACATCACCTGGGCGGAGAACAAGCGGCAGGTCGGCCGCACGGTCGAGGTCCTGGTCGCGGTCGGCGAGGGGCGCAAGGACGAGCGTACGGGCCGGATGTCCGGCCGCGCGCGGGACGGGCGGCTGGTGCATTTCGCCACGGGAGGGCTGACCGGCATCCGGCCGGGCGACGTCGTGCACACCGAGATCACGTACGCGGCACCGCACCACCTCAACGCGGACGGGGCCCCGGTGGCGCACCGGCGCACCCGGGCCGGTGACGCGTTCGAGGCCGGGCGCACCCCGCGTACACCCGGGGTGGTTCTGGGTCTGCCGACCGTCGGCGTGCCCGCGCAGCTGCCGCCGGCGGAGGACGCCTGCGGGCGCTGATCCCGGGCGCGGATCTCTAAGATCATCGCGCGAACGGCCGACCGGGCAGGCATGACGTTCCGGTGGTACGCCCTGGCCTCGTTCGGCCTCACTGCGGCGTACCTCGCGTTCCCTGGCGAGCTGCGGGGCATTGCGTTCCTGTTGATCACGCTGGGTGCGATCCCCGCGGCGGTGATGGGCGCCCGGCGCAGCAAGGGCACCGGCCGGATGCCGTGGTGGCTGCTGCTGACCGCGCTGACGGTGTTCAATGTCGGGAACGTTCTCTATTTCTGGTATGTCTACGTCCAGCATCGGCCGACGGCCGATGGCACTCTCGCTGACCTGCTGTTCAGCACGGCGAACATCTTCGTGTTCGCCGCCGCCCTGACCATCATCGTGCGCCGCGGACGGCGCGACGTCGGAGGTATGGCCGACGCTGCGCTCACCTCGCTGGCGGTCGGTGGTCTGCTCTGGGACGTCGTGCTGCTGCCCCATCTGACCGCCCTGGGCATGACCGAGCCGCGGCAGATGGCGCTGTTCGTGAACATCTTCCTCACCCTGGGCACGTTCGGCGCCCTGCTGCGGGTCAGCAAGGCGGCGCCTGAGCGCCTCGTCACCGTGACGCTGTTCAGCGTCGCGTCCGGCGCCACGCTGATCGGGAACGTCACGAGCGCCCTGGTGTCGGACCCCCACGGGGTGCGCCCCGACTGGACCAACGTGCCGTTCCTCCTCGCGTACTCGGCGCTCACCGCGGCCGCCGTGCACCCGTCGGCGGCGCAGGCGACCCGGCTCACCCCCGCACCGAAGGACGACCTGTCTCCGGGGCGGCTCACGTTCCTCGGGGCGATGATGGCCCTCATCCCGCTGGTCGGCGGCGGCCGGGTCCTGTTCGGCCTGCCCACCGACGGGGTGCTGCTGGCCATCGGCTCCGCGCTGGTCGTTCCGCTCGTCATGGTCCGCATCGCCGCGCTGTCGGCCCAGCGCCGCCAGGCCGAGCAGGCGCTGCGGCGGATGGCCGCCCAGGACAGCCTGACCGGCCTGCCGAACCGCGGCGCCTGCCTCGAACGGATCACCGCGGCGTTGGCCGAGCCGGTACCCTGCCCGGACGCCGCCCCGTGGCTGGCGGTGCTGTTCTGCGACCTCGACGGCTTCAAGCCGGTCAACGACCGGTTCGGCCATGCCGCCGGGGACCAGTTGCTGATCGCGGTCGCCGACCGGCTGCGCAGCTGCGTACGCGACACCGACCTGGTGAGCCGGTTCGGCGGCGACGAGTTCGTGATCGTGTGCCAGGCCACCGATTCGCGTGCCGCGGTCACGGCGGTGTGCGAGCGGATCCGCACGATGGTGCGCCAGCCGATCACCGTGGCGGGGCAGACCGTACAGATCGGCATCAGCGTGGGTGTGGCCTTCGCCGAGCCGGGTAGCACCACCGACGGCCTGGTCGGTCGTGCCGACCAGGCCATGTACAAGGCCAAGCAGTCGAAGGCGCTCGGCAACCTCAGCCTGGCCGCCGCGTAGCCGACCCGGCCGGGTCAGCTCGTCTGCTCGGCCAGCGCCAGGAACTGCCGCTTCGACGCGAGGGCCTGCTCGGCCTCCTTGATGCGCCGGTTGTCGCCGGCTGCCTGGGCCCGGGCCAGCCGCTGCTCCGCCTCCGCGACCTGCTCACGCATCTGCTGCAGCAGCGGGTTGTCCTGGGGCGAGGTCTTGCGCCACGCCGAATCCATGGCCACCCGGATCCGCTCCTCGGCGGCCCGCCACCGGCGATCCAGCCCCGAGGACGACTCCCGCGGCACCCGGCCCGCGTCGTGCCAGGCCGCCTGGGCGTCGCGCAGCCTGTTCTGCGCCGCGCGCGGATCGGCGTCCACGTCGACAGCTTCCAGCTCGGCGAGGATGGCCTGCTTCTTCTCCAGGTTGCCCTTGTACTCCGCGTCGCGGGCCGAGAAGACCTCGCTGCGGCGGGTGAAGAACGCGTCCTGAGCCGCCCGGAATCGCTCCCAGAGGCGCTGCTCGGCCTCCTTCGCGGCGCGCGGCGCGGCCTTCCACTCGGACATCAGCTCCTTGAGTCGGGCGGCGGTGGGCCCCCACTCCGAGGACTCGGCGAGGCTTTCCGCCTCCTTGACCAGCTCTTCCTTCGCGCCCTGCGCCTGCTTGCGCTGACCGTCCAGGGTGGCGAAGTGGGCGCCGCGGCGGCGGGTGAAGCCGTCACGGGCGGCGGCGAAGCGCTTCCACAGCTCCCCGTCGGTCTTCTTGTCGACCCCGCGGATGGTCTTCCACTCGTCGAGGATCTCCTTCAGCCGGTCCCCGGCGGACTTCCAGCCGGTGGACTCGGCCGCGATCGTCTCGGCCTCCTCGACCAGCGCGGTCTTGCGGGCCAGCGCCTCCGTACGGGCGACCTCACGCGCCGCCCGTGCCTCGCCGGCCTTCTCGTCGGCGAGCGTGGCCAGCCGGTCCAGCCGGGTGGCGAGCCCGTCGACGTCGCCGACCACGTGGGCCTCGGCCAGGGTGGCGCGTATGCGCTTGACGCTGCTCAGCGAATGCGCGGCGTCGGCCGCACCCGAGTTGAGCCGGGCCTCGATGAGGTCGACCTCGGTGACCAGGTCGGCGAAGCGCCGGGCGAAGTGGGCCAGACCCTCCTCCGGGGTGCCCGCCTGCCACGAGCCGACCACCCGGTCGCCCTCGGCGGTCTTCACGTACACGGTGCCGTCGGCATCCACGCGTCCGAAGGCCGTCCAGTCGTTCATGAGCTCATCCTCATTCTCCCGGCGCCGCCGGCCCGCGTGCCCGACAACCACCGCCATAGCGCAGTTGAACGCCAAACCTTCCATCGGCATTCTTTCTCGCGCATTGTCACAGGTCCAACCCGGTTCCGGGGAAGCGCCCTCGGATGACCGTGACCATATGGTGTCCTACGGTGGCGGCGTGCCGTTGTTTCCCATTCCGCGGGTCGTCGCCGTTGTCGGACCCACTGCCGCCGGCAAATCGGCGCTCAGCATCGCGCTGGCCCGTGAGCTGGGCGGCGAGGTGGTCAACGCCGACTCGATGCAGCTCTACCGCGGCATGGACATCGGTACGGCCAAACTGACCGACGCCGAACGCTCGGGCGTGCCGCATCACCTGCTCGACATCTGGCCGGTGACCGAGCCGGCCAGCGTCGCCGAGTACCAGCGGCTGGCCCGGGCGGCGGTCGACGACATCCTCGCCCGCGGCCGGGTTCCGTTGCTGGTCGGCGGCTCCGGCCTGTACGTGCGTGCCGTCCTGGAGGAATTCACGTTCCCCGGCACGGATCCGCTGATCCGCGCCCGCCTCGAGGCCGAGTTGGCCGAGGCCGGCCCTGGCGTGCTGCACCGGCGCCTCGCCACGATGGACGCCGAAGCCGCCGGGAAGATCCTGCCCAGCAACGGCCGCCGCATCGTGCGCGCACTGGAGGTGATCGAGCTGACCGGGGCGCCGTTCACCGCGGCGCTGCCCGACCCGGTGCCGTTCTACGACTCCGTCCAGGTCGGCGTCGACCGGGACACCGCCGAGCTGGACGGGCGCATCGCCGAGCGGGTGCGGCTGATGTGGGCGTCCGGGCTGCTCGACGAGGTCCGCGACCTGGCCGGCCAAGGCCTGCGCGAGGGCCGTACGGCCAGCCGGGCGCTCGGCTACCAGCAGGCCCTGGCGCAGCTCGACGGGCAGCTCACCGAGGAGCAGGCCCAGCAGGAGACGATCCAGGCGACCCGGCGCTTCGTACGCCGCCAGCGGTCCTGGTTCCGCCGCGACCCGCGGGTGCACTGGCTCGACGGGGCGTCGGACAGCCTGAGCGAGGCCGCGATGGCCGTGCTCGCGGCGGCTGCGCGATGATGGACCGCGTGTTGTTCACCAAAGGCCACGGCACCGGCAACGACTTCGTCCTCCTGCCCGACCCCGACGGGTCGCTCGACCTGACCCCCGAGCTGGTCGCCGCGCTGTGCGACCGGCATCGCGGGATCGGCGCCGACGGCGTGCTGCGGGTCGTGCGTACCGCCAAGCACCCCGAGGCTGCCGGGATGGCCGCCGACGCCGACTGGTTCATGGACTACTGGAACGCCGACGGCTCGTCCGCCGAGATGTGCGGCAACGGCGTCCGCGTCTTCACCCGGTACCTGGTGGCCAGCGGCCTGGCCGCGACCGGATCCGAGGTCCTGCCGGTGGCCACCCGGGCCGGCGTCGTGCGTGCGCTGGTCGGTCCGTCCGAGATCAGCGTTCACATGACCACCCCCCGGGTGTACGCGGCGAGCACCGCCACCGTGGGCGCGCTGACCGTGCCCGGGGTGGCCGTGAACTGCGGCAACCCGCACCTGGTCTGCGGGCTGCACGACGGCGTGCCGCTGGACGGCCTGGACTTGTCGGTGGCCCCGGCGTTCGACGCGGGCGTGTTCCCGGACGGCACGAACGTCGAGTTCGTCACGGAGGCCGAGCCCGTGGCCGGCACGGACCTGCACGTGCGCATGCGGGTGTACGAGCGCGGCTCCGCCGAGACCCAGTCGTGCGGGTCCGGGGCGCTGGCCGTGGGCGCGGTGGCGCTGCGGGAGGCGGGACGCGACACCGGCGTGGTGGCCGTGGACGTGCTCGGCGGCCGGCTGACCGTCACCGCGGACGCCGACGGGCGCTGGTGGCTGGCCGGCCCTGCGGTGCTGGTCGCCTCCGGCGAGGTGGATCCGGCCGCCCTCGCCGCCGCGGCGGCCCGGCGCTGATGGCGGTTCTGCACCGGGTCGCGCACCGCGGATACTCCGCCGTCGCCCCGGAGAACACCCTGCCCGCGCTGGCAGCCGGGGTGCTGGCCGGCGCCACGTTCATCGAGTTCGACGTGCGAACCAGCGCGGACGGCGTACCCGTGGTCATCCACGACCGCACGCTGGAACGCACCACGAACGGCACCGGCCACGTCTGGGAGCGGACCGCCGCCGAGCTCACCGCGCTGGACGCGGGCTCCTGGTTCTCCCCGGCCTATGCGGGCACCCCGGTGCCGACCCTGGTACAGGCGCTCGACCTGCTGCGCCCGTACGCGGAGATCGAACTGCTGGTGGAGATCAAGCCGCCCGCGTCCCTGGAGCAGGTGCGGGCCATCCTCGGTCTGGTCGCCGAGCGGGACCTGCTGGCCCGTACGGTCGTGCAGAGTTTCGACCCCGAAGTCGTGCAGCGCGCCGGTGAGGCCGTGCCCGACGTCCGCCGCGGGTTGCTGCGCGAGCCGTTCGACGCCGACCAGGTGGCGGTCGCCAAGGAGCTGGGTGTGGCGTTCTGCAACCCGTCCGTGGCCGACGTACTGGCCGAACCCGGCACCGTGGCCGCGCTGGCCGACGTCGGGGTGGCGGTGATGGCGTGGACGGCGAACGACCCTGCCCAGTGGCCCGGCCTGGTCGCAGCCGGGGTGTCCGGCGTGATCACCGACCGCTTGGGCGAGCTGACCGGCTGGGCCACCCGCGCGTTTCCCGGCTGAGGAGCGCCCGCTCACGCGCCGCGGTGCCCCTCAGCCGATGTGGGCCACGCGCTAGAAGGTCTCGGCGGGGGCCCCGTCGAGGTCCTCGGGGAGCATCGCGCCCGGCCCGGTGGGGGCCGGGTGTCCCTTCACCGTGGCCCGGATCGCGGCCGCCACCGCCGGGGTGACCCGGGAGTCGAAGACGCTCGGAATGATCACCGTCGGGTTCAGCTTGTCCTCGCCGACGACGTCCGCGATCGCCATGGCCGCGGCCAGCGCCATCTCCTCGGTGAACTCCTCCGCGCTGACGTCGAGCATCCCCCGGAACACCCCCGGGAAGGCCAGCACGTTGTTGATCTGGTTGGGCTGGTCGGAGCGCCCGGTCGCGACGACCGCGGCATGCCGGCGGGCGGCGCGCGGGTCCACCTCCGGGTCGGGGTTGGCCAGCGCGAACACGATCGACTTGTCGGCCATCTTGGCGATGTCGTCGCCGGTGAGCAGGTTCGGCGCGCTGACCCCGATGAACACGTCCGCGCCCGCGATCGCTCCGGGCAGGTCGCCTTCGTAGCCGTCCCGGTTGGTGTGCTCGGCCAGCCACCGCCAGGTCGGTGTCAGATCCGGCATGCCGCGGTGCAGGGCGCCCAGCCGGTCGTACGCGATGATGTCGCCGACGCCCTGGCGCAGCAGCAGCTTCATGATCGCCGTACCGGCGGCCCCGGCCCCGGAGACGACCACCTTGACGTCGGCGAGCTGCTTGCCCACGACGCGCAGCGCGTTGGTCAGCGCGGCCAGTACGCAGATGGCGGTGCCGTGCTGGTCGTCGTGGAAGACCGGGATGTCCAGCGCCTCGCGCAGCCGCATCTCGATCTCGAAGCACCGCGGCGCCGCGATGTCCTCCAGATTGATCCCCCCGTACGCGGGGGCGATGGCCTTCACGATCTGCACGATCTCGTCGGTGTCCTGGGTGTCCAACACCACCGGCCACGCGTCGACGCCGCCGAACCGCTTGAACAGCGCCGCCTTGCCCTCCATCACCGGCATCGCGGCGGCCGGCCCGATGTTGCCCAGGCCCAGCACCGCGGAACCGTCGCTGACCACCGCGACCGTGTTGCGCTTGATGGTGAGCCGCCGCGCATCGGCGGGGTTCTCCGCGATGGCCATGCACACCCGGGCCACCCCGGGTGTGTACGCCCGGGACAGCTCGTCGCGGTTGCGCAGCGCCACCTTCGACGACACCTCGATCTTGCCGCCGAGGTGCAGCAGGAACGTCCGGTCGGAAACCTTGCGGACGTCCACCCCTTCGAGGCCCTGCAACGTCTTGACCACCTGATCGGCGTGGCCCGAGTCGGCGGTGTCGCAGGTGAGGTCGACGAGTACGCGAGTGGGGTCGGAGTCGACCACGTCCAGCGCGGTCACGATCGCGCCGGCTTCACCGACGCAGGTGGTGAGCCGTCCGATCGAGGACGCGTCGGCGGTCACGGCGATGCGGATCGTGATCGAGAATCCTGCACTGGGCAGGCGGGTGGTCAACACGGTTTGCCCTCCGGCGTTGGCGGGTACGTCATCGCATTCTTGCGCTTGCGGAATAGTGACAACCAATCCGGTGGTTACTGAGGAGTTAGACACCAATCGACAACGCCCGGCCCCGATATGTGGATGCGCCTCGACGTGTGGCGTGCCACCATCGGGCCGAGGAGGTCACCCTTTTGCGAACCGATCTTTACGAACCCGACGTCACCACCGGTGATCTGGAGCTGGAGGAGCGGCACTCGCTGCGGCGGGTGGCCGGGCTCTCCACCGAGCTCACCGACATCACCGAGGTCGAGTACCGGCAGCTGCGTCTGGAGCGGGTCGTCCTGGTCGGTGTGTGGACCGAGGGCAGCGCCGCCGACGCGGAGAACTCGCTGACCGAGCTCGCCGCGCTCGCCGAAACCGCCGGCTCGCAGGTTCTGGAGGGCCTCATCCAGCGGCGCAGCCGTCCCGACGCGGCCACCTTCATCGGCCGCGGCAAGGTCGACGAGTTGCGCGACATCGTCGTGTCGACCGGCGCCGACACCGTGATCTGCGACGGCGAGCTGTCCCCGTCGCAGCTGCGCAACCTGGAGCAGCAGACCAAGGTCAAGGTCGTCGACCGGACCGCACTGATCCTGGACATCTTCGCCCAGCACGCCAAGAGCCGCGAGGGCAAGGCTCAGGTCGAGCTGGCCCAGCTGCAGTACCTGCTGCCCCGCCTGCGCGGCTGGGGCGAGACGCTGTCGCGGCAGTCCGGCGGTTCCGGCCGGGGCGGCGGTGCGGGTGGCGGCGTGGGCCTGCGCGGTCCCGGTGAGACGAAGCTGGAGACCGACCGGCGCCGGATCAACCACCGGATCGCCAAGCTGCGGCGCGAGATCAAAGCGATGCGCACCGTACGGCAGACCAAGCGTTCGCGCCGCTCCCAGGCGGGGGTGCCCGCGGTCGCCATCGCGGGCTACACCAACGCGGGCAAGTCGAGCCTGCTCAACCGGCTGACCCAGGCCGGGGTGCTGGTGGAGAACGCCCTGTTCGCCACGCTGGACCCGACCACCCGCCGAGCCGCGGCCGAAGACGGGCGGGTCTACACGCTGTCCGACACGGTCGGCTTCGTCCGGCATCTGCCGCACCAGATCGTCGAGGCGTTCCGTTCGACGCTGGAGGAGGTGGCGTTCGCCGACCTGGTGGTGCACGTCGTCGACGGCGCCGACCCCGACCCGGAGGGCCAGGTTGTGGCGGTTCGTGAGGTGCTCGGCGAGGTGGGCGCCGACCGGATCCCCGAGTTGCTGGTCGTCAACAAGGTCGATGCCGCGGACGAGGAGACGCTGCTGCGGCTCAAGCGGATCTGGCCGGACGCGGTGTTCGTCTCGGCGCGTACCGGGGTGGGGATCGAGGAGTTGCAGGTGGCGATCGCCGCGCGGCTGCCGCGGCCGGCGCTGGACCTGCGGGTGGTGCTGCCGTACGACCGGGGTGACCTGGTGGCCCGCATCCATCGCAACGGGCAGGTGCTGACCACGGCGCACACCGAGGCGGGCACGGAGCTGCGGGTCCGGGTGGATGAGCAGCTCGCGGCCGAGCTGGCGGCGTACCGGGCCTGAGCATTCGGGCAAAACGGATACGACTGGCGTGTTCACCTGGGCTGATCCACGCATCACACCGTCACGCGACGCCGCGTGCGACACTGGTCCGATGCGGCGTCTCGTGTGCTCGATCATCGTGGCTGGTGGCCTCGTGATGGTCGGTGCGGGCAGCGCCCACGCCGAGCAGGCCGCGGTGGCCGCCGACGTGAAGGCCGAGCCCGGCAAGAAGGTGTGCAAGATCACAGACCCGCGGCTCACCGAGCTGTCCGGCCTCGTGGCCACCAAGGACGGCTACATCACGGTCAACGACAGCTCCGACCGCGAGAACCTGAAGCGCGTCTTCTACCTCGACCAGGATTGCAAGGTCGTCAACGACGTCGGGTACACCGGGAACGGCCCCCGCGACACCGAGGACATGGCGCTCTCGCGGGACCAGAAGACGCTGTGGATCGGCGACATCGGCGACAACGACAAGCAGCGCACCACGATCGTGCTCTGGAAGATGCCCGCGAGCGGGTCGAAGCGACCCGTTCTGTACCGGCTCAGCTATCCGGACGGCGCCAAGGACGCGGAGGGCCTGTTCGTCGATGGCGACGGGATCCCGGTCGTGGTGACCAAGGAGTCCGGCAAGGCGGGCCTCTACAAGCCCGCCGCCGCGCTCAAGCCGGACACCGCCAACGGTGTGCCGATGCGCCGGGTCGGCGACGTGTCGCTGCCGGGGACCGCGACCGCCAACCCGCTCGGGCCGATCGGACGCCTGCTCGCCACCGGAGCCGCGGTCTCGCCCGACGGTTCCAAGGTCGTCATCCGCACGTATGCGGACGCGTTCGAATGGGACGTCAAGGGCGGTGACGTGGTTGCCGCGCTGAAGGGCACCCCCCGCCAGACGCCGCTGCCGAACGAGCCGTGGGGTGAGGCGATCTCCTTCACCCCCGACGGCAAGTCCCTGGTGACCGTCTCCGACATGGGGTCGGTCGGCGCGGAGACGCCCAACTACATCCAGCGGTATGCCCCGGCGGTCGAGGTCGTCACCGCGGCCGCGAAGGCGAAGTCCGCCACGCCGAGCAACGGCCCGGCCTGGTATTCCGACCTCAGCCTGAAGGACCTGACGTACATGGTCGGCGGTGTCGGCCTGTTCGGTGCCCTCCTCGTCGGGCTGGGGGTGACCGGCATCATGCGCTCGCGCAAGCGGGCGGCACTCGGACCGGTCTCCCCGGCGACCGCGTCGGCCGGACCGCTGCCCACCGACGCGGAGACCGAGCTGCTGTCCGTGGGCGGCCCGGCCGCGCCGCTGGGCGCCGGGCCAGGCGGCGCAGGCCCCACGTACGGCACGAACCGCGGTGGACCGCCGCCCGGCGGCATGTACGGCGCACCGCCCGCTGCGTCGACGCCCCCACGCGGTGGCGGCGTCTACCCCGGCGCGGGCGGAGGACCAGCCGGTGGTCGACCGGGCCAGCACCCGGGCCGTCCGGTGCCGCACGGGGGCCCGCCCCCGGCCGGGCGTCCGATGCCACCGGGCGGTGGACGCCCGGCGCCGCCCGCGGGCCGACCCGCACCGCTTCCCGGCCGCCCCGGACCGGGTGGCGGAAATCCTGGGCGCCCCGGCGGCGGCGTTTACGGCGCACCTCCTGCCGCCCCACCCCCGGCCGGCGGTAACCCGGCCCAGAACGGCTGGTTCGGCTCCGAGCCCAGCTGACCCGTTGGTCTGCCGAGCGAGTTCCGCCTGACCCGCATGCTGACTTGGTCTGCGTTTTGTCTGGTCTGCGTTCTGTCTGGTCTGGGTTCTGTCTGGTCTGGGTTCTGACTGGCTCGGGTTCTGACTGGCTCGGGTTCTGACGGCCCGGGCCCACGGCGGACCGGCCTGGTGGCGATCAGCGCGGGCCCCGCACGGTCCGGACCGGGGAAGGGGTCGGAACCACACGGGACCCGCGGAGCGGGCTGTCAGACGCGGCGCAGTACCGCGACGACCCGGCCCATGATGGTCGCGTCGTCACCGGGGATCGGATCGAAGGCCGGGTTCGCCGGCATCAGCCATACGTGCCCGTCGCGCTGGCGGTAGCTCTTCACCGTCGCCTCGCCGTCGATCATGGCGGCGACGATGTCGCCCGCGTTGGCGGTCGGCTGCTGGCGCACGACGACCCAGTCCCCGTTGCAGATCGCGGCGTCGATCATCGAGTCGCCCTTGACCTCCAGCATGAACACGTCACCCTCGCCGACCAGCTCGCGCGGCAGCGGGAAGAAGTCCTCGACCGCCTGCTCGGCGAGGATCGGGCCACCGGCGGCGATGCGCCCGACCAGTGGCACATACGCCGGGGTGGGCCGGGCCGAGCGCAACGCCTCGTCGTCGACCAGCTCGCTGGGGGTGCGCACGTCCACCGCGCGAGGCCGGTTGGGGTCGCGGCGCAGGAAGCCCTTGTTCTCCAGAGCTTTCAGCTGGTAGGCCACGCTGGACGGGGACACCAGCCCCACCGCCTCGCCGATCTCACGCACGCTCGGGGGGTAGCCATACCGGTCCACCCAGTCGCGGATGAACTCGAGGATGCGGCGCTGGCGCGCGGTCAGCTCGGTGGTGATCTGCTCGGGGAGCTGGCTGACCACCGGCGTCACGGCGCGAAGCTGCGGCTCGCCGCCGCGGGACCGGCTCGGCGTCCGGCGGCGCATGGCCGCCCCCGGGTTGGTGGCCTCGGGCTTCCTGCCCGGTTGATGCTGCCGGCTCGTCCGGTCGTCGGTCGACACGTCCGTCCGCCCTCCTGTCGGCCAGTGCCTGTCGGCACGTGGTGCGTCGCGGAGCCGGAATCGCCCGTGGGGATAGGCGTTCGTCCGGCTGACCCCTCTTGTCGCAGAACCGTATCGGCGCGGTACGACATATTCAAACATCTGTACGACGTCGAATGCGGCGTGTCGCCCGTACGTGCGTGACTTCCGTACACATGTTCTGGTAGACCCTCGTACGGACGTTCGATCGAACGTCCGTACGAGAGGGGTGACGCCATGGTGTCGAACGATGTGGTGTCGCGCGGTGTGCACCGGCCGCCGCTGCGGCTGACCCGGCGAGGGCAGATCGTGGTGTTCCTGTTCTTCCTGGCGCTTGCCGCGCTCGCCAGCGCGGTGTTGTTCACCACGGCGTCGCACGGTGCGCCCCGGGCCGTCCCGGGCTATGTCGCGCATCACGGCGAGGCCCGGAAAACGGCCCACCCGGGCTGAAAACGGGACGCCGGTGATGCGGCCCGTAACCGGCACGGCACCGGTCGTGCGGTGCCGCAAACCCCCGTCGCACCGGGCCGGAAATATCGGCGCGCCGACCCGCCGTTGAACTTGCGTCGGCTTCCGCATCGGCCTAACGTCGACCCCAACATCTAGTAGTTACAAGGGTGTAAGTTATCCACAAGTTGGGGTTGAGGCCCCAGCTTCTCCACACGCTCAGACACAGTGCGGGCCGATTTTGATCATGGCCGTGCTGCTGTTCGGCGTGCCTGGGGACAGGTGACCTTACCCGGCGACAGGAGGACTGCGGTGCGGTGCCCGTACTGCCGGCACGCGGACTCGCGCGTGGTCGACTCGCGTGAGGCCGAGGACGGTCAGCTGATCCGTCGTCGTCGATCCTGCCCCGAGTGCGGCAAGCGGTTCACGACGGTCGAGGAGGCGGTGCTGGCGGTGGTCAAGCGCAGCGGCGTCACGGAGCCCTTCAGCCGTACGAAAATCATGGGTGGGGTGCGCAAGGCGTGCCAGGGTCGTCCCGTGGACGAGGACGCCATCGCCGTGCTGGCCCAGAAGGTCGAGGAGACCGTGCGCGCCAAGGGCGCCGCCGAGGTGCCCAGCCACGACGTCGGCCTGGCCATCCTCGGCCCGTTGCGCGAGCTGGACCAGGTCGCCTACCTGAGGTTTGCCAGCGTCTACAAGGCGTTCGACTCGCTCGACGAGTTCGAGGTGGAGATCCACGCCCTGCGCGAGGCCGCCACGGCGCGGGAGGCGGCCGTGCGGCACGCCGTCGCGGCCCGGCCCACCGGCCGGCCGCCCAAGATCAGCGATGCGGCCGTCGCCCGGCCGCACTGAAGCATCAGACAGCGAAAAGACACATCAGCGTCGCGACGGGCAGTCGCGGGGCACGACGAGGGGGAACACCACATGGCCGGTGACGGCATGGCAGCAGGACGGCAGCGCACACGCGCGAGCAGCGGGGGCGCTGCGGTCAGCGGGTTGCGGCTCCGGCGGGTATGGACGACCGAGGGCGTCCACCCGTACGACGAGGTCGAGTGGGAGCGTCGCGACGTCGTCATGACGAACTGGCGCGACGGCTCGGTCAACTTCGAGCAGCGCGGGGTGGAGTACCCCGACTACTGGAGCGTCAACGCCGCGAACATCGTCACCACCAAGTACTTCCGGGGCGCGGTCGGCACCCCGGAGCGCGAGTGGTCCCTCAAGCAGCTCATCGACCGCGTCGTGCGGACCTACCGCAAGGCGGGCGAGGAGCACGGCTATTTCGCCACCCCGGGCGACGCCGAGATCTTCGACCACGAGCTCACCTGGATGCTGCTGCACCAGGTGTTCAGCTTCAACTCGCCGGTCTGGTTCAACGTCGGCACCTCCTCGCCGCAGCAGGTCAGCGCGTGCTTCATCCTGTCGGTCGACGACTCGATGGACTCCATCCTGGACTGGTACAAGGAGGAGGGGCTGATCTTCAAGGGCGGCTCCGGCTCCGGGGTCAACCTGTCGCGGATCCGTTCCAGCCGGGAGCTGCTGACCTCCGGCGGCACCGCGAGCGGCCCGGTCAGCTTCATGCGCGGCGCGGACGCCAGCGCCGGCACGATCAAGTCCGGCGGTGCCACCCGGCGGGCGGCGAAGATGGTCATCCTCGACGTCGACCACCCCGACATCGAGGAGTTCGTCTGGACCAAGGCACGCGAGGAGAACAAGATCCGCGCGCTGCGTGACGCGGGCTTCGACATGGACCTGGGCGGCTCCGACATCGTCAGCGTCCAGTACCAGAACGCCAACAACTCCGTCCGGGTCAGCGACGAGTTCATGCGTGCCGTGGACTCCGGTGGCGAGTTCGAGCTGCGCGGCCGGCTCAACGGCGAGGTCATCGAGAGCATCGACGCGCGCAAGCTGTTCCGCGACATCGCTCATGCCGCGTGGGAGTGCGCCGACCCCGGCCTGCAGTACGACGACACGATCAACGACTGGCACACCAACCCGGAGACCGGGCGGATCACCGCGTCCAACCCGTGTTCGGAGTACATGTCGCTGGACGACTCGTCGTGCAACCTGGCGTCGCTCAACCTCATGAAGTTCCTGACCGCCGACGGCGGCTTCGAGGTGGAGAAGTTCGTCCAGAGTGTCGAGTTCGTCATCACCGCGATGGACATCTCGATCTGCTTCGCCGACTTCCCGACCGTGAAGATCGGCGAGACCACCCGGGCGTACCGCCAGCTCGGCATCGGGTACGCGAACCTCGGCGCGCTGCTGATGGCGTCGGGCCTGCCGTACGACTCGGAGGCGGGCCGGGGCGTGGCCGCCGCGATCACGTCGCTGATGACCGGCACCGCGTACCGGCGTTCCGCCGAGCTGGCCGGCGTGGTCGGCGCGTACGACGGGTACGCCCGCAACGCCGACGCGCACACCCGGGTCATGCGCAAGCACGCCGCCGCCAACGACGCGATCCGCCCGCAGGGCGCCGTGGCCACCGCGATCGTCCGCGAGTCGACCAAGCAGTGGCAGGCCGGCAACAAGCTCGGCGAGAAGAACGGCTGGCGCAACGCCCAGGCGTCCGTGCTGGCGCCCACCGGCACCATCGGCCTGATGATGGACTGCGACACCACCGGCATCGAGCCCGACCTGGCCCTGGTCAAGTTCAAGAAGCTGGTCGGCGGCGGTTCGATGCAGATCGTCAACCAGACCGTCCCGCGCGCGCTGCGCAGCATCGGCTACCCGGAGGAGCAGGTCGAGGCGATCGTCGAGCACATCGGCGACCACGGCAACGTCGTCGACGCCCCCGGTCTCAAGCCGGAGCACTACCCGGTGTTCGACTGCGCCATGGGGGAGCGGTCGATCGCCCCGATGGGCCACGTGCGGATGATGGCGGCGGTGCAGCCGTTCATCTCGGGTGCGATCTCCAAGACGGTCAACATGCCGGAGTCGGCGACGGTCGAGGACATCGAGCACATCCACTTCCAAGGCTGGAAGCTGGGCCTCAAGGCGCTGGCCATCTACCGCGACAACTGCAAGGTCGGGCAGCCGCTGTCGGCCGCCAAGCCGAAGGCCGCGGCCGCCGAGGTGCCCGCCGTGGTGGAGCGGGCGGTCGAGAAGGTCATCGAGTACCGCCCGGTCCGCAAGCGGCTGCCCAAGAAGCGCCCGTCCGAGACGGTGTCGTTCTCCGTGGGCGGGGCGGAGGGCTACCTCACCGCGTCGTCGTACCCCGACGACGGCCTGGGCGAGGTCTTCCTCAAGATGTCGAAGCAGGGCTCGACGCTGGCCGGGGTGATGGACGCGTTCTCCGTGGCCATCTCGATCGGCCTGCAGTACGGCGTCCCGCTGGAGACGTTCGTCAGCAAGTTCACCAACATGCGGTTCGAGCCGGCGGGCATGACCGACGACCCGGACATCCGCATGGCGGCGTCGGTGATGGACTACATCTTCCGGCGGCTGGCGCTCGACTTCCTTCCGTACGACACCCGCGCCGAGCTGGGCATCTTCACCGCCAAGGAGCGGGCGGCCCAGATCCAGGCGGAGGCCGCGGCCGCGGCCGACATGGACCTGGCCGGCATGGCCGCGTCCGCTCCGGTGTCGGCTCCGGTCGGTGCGGCGTCCGCCCCGTCGGCTCCCGCCCCGGCCGCGGAGGTGGCGCCGGCGTCGGTCGGCTCGTCCACCGAGCTGGTGGAGGTCGTGCTCGGCACGTCCGCGGACGCGCCGCTGTGCTTCACGTGCGGCACCAAGATGCGCCCGGCGGGCAGCTGCTACGTGTGCGAGGGCTGCGGCTCCACGTCCGGCTGCAGCTAGCCTGCCCGCCCGGGCCCCGTGATCGGCGGCCCCCCGGGCCGGCGGATTTCAAGTACTGGTGAAAGAGGCAGCCGCAGGTCTTCTGCGGCTGCCTCTTTCGCGTAGTCGGCCCTCGGTGCAGCTTTTCCACCAAGACTGGGTAGCAGTTGTGGTCATGCTGCATAAGCACTGGGCGGCCGCTACTTTAACGAGTAAGTTGGGTAGGTGAGCACAGACGTGCGAGACCGCACCCGACTCGAACGCGCCAAGGTCGCCGTCGCGGTCACCTTCGCCGTCAACGGCCTCGCATTCGCGGGATGGCTGGCGCGGGCGCCCGCCGTCCGCAACGACCTGCACCTGTCCCCGGCCGGATTCGGCCTGCTGCTGCTGTGCCTGTCCGCGGCTGCGATCGCCTCGATCCCGTTGGCCGGCCCCCTCGTGCACCGGACCGGCCCGGCCCGCGCGGTGCTGCTCGGCAGCATGTCGGTCGTGCTCGGCCTGATCCTGCTCGCGGCCGGTGCCGCGCTGGGCTGGGTGCCGCTGGCCGGCCTCGGCCTGGTCTTCGCCGGTGCCGGCAACAGCACGTGGGACGTCGCGATGAACGTCGAGGGGGCCGACGTCGAGCGCCGGCTCGGCCGTACGCTCATGCCCCGGTTCCATGCCGGGTTCAGCCTCGGCACCGTGGCCGGTGCGGGGGCCGGCGCCCTGGCGGCGACCGCCGGGGTGGCGGTGTCCACCCAGCTCTGGGTCACCGCGGCGCTGGCCGCCGCCGTCCAGGTGATCATCGTGCGGCAGTTCCTGCCGCAGGCCGTCGAGCATGCGGAGCAGCGCAGCCCCGCCGGCGTGAAGCAGACCTGGCGGGAGCCGCGCACGCTGCTCATCGGCCTGATCATGCTGGGCTTCGGCTTCACCGAAGGCTCGGCGAACGACTGGCTCGCCATCAGCCTCGTCGACGGGTACGGCACGAGCGAGACCCTCGGCGCGATCGGCTTCGGCATGTTCGTGACCGCGATGACCGTGGGCCGGATGTTCGGCGGTCACGCGTTGCAGCGCTGGGGACGGGTCCCGGTCCTGCGGGTCACCGCGGTGTCCGCGCTGATCGGCCTGCTGCTGGTGGTCTCCGGCCTGGCGGTGCCGGTGGCCCTGGTGGGGGCGTTGTTCTGGGGCGTGGGTGCCTCGCTCGGCTTCCCCGTGGGAATGAGCGCCGCCGCGGACGATCCCGCCCGCGCGGCGATCCGGGTCTCCGTGGCGGGCTCGATCGGGTACGCGGCGTTCCTGTCCGGCCCGCCCCTGATCGGCTTCCTGGCGCAGCACGTCGGCATCCTGAACGCGCTGCTGGTGGTGCTGGTGGCCATCGCGCTCGGCCTGTACGCCTCCCGCGCGGCCCGCCCGCTTGCCGTGGAACAGGACACCACCCGGGTCTGACCGGTCTACCCGGCCTGTGCGAGGAAGTCCCCGATCAGCTGGGCGAGCGGCTCGGGCTGCTCGATGACCATCGCGTGGGACGCGTCGTGCAGGTGCAGGTACTGCACCCGCGGGTTGGCCCGGGCGGCTCCCGCCACCTGCTCGGTGAGGAAGTCGCGGTGCGCCGCGTACAGGTCGGCGAACGGTTCCTCCTCGGGCAGGTTGCGGGTGGGCAGCACCACGAGCAGCGGGCAGGGCATCGCGGCGTACACCGGGGCCAGGTCGAGGCCGGTCATCAGCCCGCGGAGCTCACCGGCGGTCGCAGCGGAGGGGCGTGTCGTGGTCTCACCGTCGACGTGGGCCAGGTTGCGCCGGAACCCCTCGATCCACACCTTCTCGTTGGCGCCCATGTCGCGTGCCGCCATCTGTTCGCGTTCCACCAGGTCGGGCAGCTCGCCCGCGGGGATCGTGCGACCCATGCCGGCGTGCACCGCGTCGAACACGTGCGTCAGCCGGGCCAGCTCGGCGGAGGCCTTCTCCGGGTCGAGGCCGGGAAGCCGATCGGGGCGGGCGGGCGGCGGGCAGCCGTCCAGGCTCACCACGCCGGGCGATTCGGGATGCCGCGCACCCCACTGGGCCGCCAGCATGCCGCCGAGGGAATGGCCGACCACCGCTGGGCGCTCCAGGCCGAGCTGCACGACCACCGCGGCGATGTCGCCCAGCGCCGCCTCCCACGACCACGGGCCGTCGCCCGAGCGGCCGTGCCCGCGCAGGTCCATGGTCACGACCCGGTGCCGCGGCCGCAGGGCCCGGGCCAGCGTGGTCAGCGTCGCGAGGTTGCCGCCCGCGCCGTGCAGCAGCACCAGTGGCGGCGCGTCGCCACCGAAGTCGCGGACGGCGACGGGCAGGTCCCCGGCATCGACGAGACGGTCATTGATCATGTGTTTCCCCTTCGCTGCTCCCGGAATCCCGCGCGCGCAGGCGGTCGCGGACGGCCACGGCGGGCACCCCGCCGTCCGGATGGCGGGGCAGGCGGCCCCGCTTGATCAGGTCGTGCACACCCTGGCGGCTGATGCCCAGCATCGCACCGGCCGTGGCGTACGAGACCCGCTCGGCGGCCGGGTGCCCGGCCTGGCGGGCAACGGTCTGGCCCAACGGGGTCCGCCACCAGTCCAACGGCGGATCGAACGCGCGGTCACCGGGGTAGAGCGTCGCGACGAGGCGCGCGGCGGCGCGCACGGCCGCGTCCTCGTCGGCGCCGCGCATCGTGTCCGCCCACCGGGCGGCCCGGATCCGGACGATGCGGCGCAACGCGGCGACCGCGTCGTCTCCCTCGAGCAGGATGTCGAGGGGGTCGAGCAGCCGCACATCGAGCAACTGCACGATCTGCTCGACCAACTCGCCGCGAGTGAGCACGGGCCCATCGTCGACCTACTTGACAAGGGCTGTCAAGTGATAGCGTGCATCGCGTGGCGTTCGAGAGCAAGCCCCTGGCGCCGCGCCCGCTGACGGAGCCGCACCCGTCCCGGCTCGCCCCTGGTCACCCGCGCCGCGCCGAGATCCTCGCCGCCCACGCCGCGGCCCTGGCCGAGGGCCGGCCCGGCTACCTGGATCCGGAGTCCGGCCTCTTCGTGCTCACCGCGGGATTCCTCGCCGACCGCGGCACCTGTTGCGGCCGCGGCTGCCGTCACTGTCCGTACGTCGATGGTGCCTGACCCGGTATTCCCTCGCCGTTCCCCGCGAAGTACGGTGTGCCCGATTCCATCGGGAGGACCTCGTGCGTTCGCGTCTTGCCGCGCTCGGCGCCGGCATCGTCCTGTGCACCCTCGCCGGGTGTTCGCGCGCCGCCGCGGACCCGGGCCCGCCCCCGGTGCAGGTCGTCGAGCAGCCGGCCGCGTCCGCGGGCGGTGCCTGCATCCTGTGGGACTACGCGTTCATCCGCGACAAGATCGGCGTCACGTTCACCGTGGCCGGCTCCGATCAGGTCGACGACACCTCCACCTGCGTGGTGCAGACCGAGAACGGCGACTACCCCAACCTGGCGTTGTCCGTGGTCGAGAGCACGTCGGCGGACGCGGACGTGTTCCTCAAGGACCTGATGCCCGCCAAGGCGACCAAGGTCAAGGGCCTGGGTCGGGCCGGATACCGGCTGGTGTCCCGGGGGTCGGGCGGGCACGGGCCCAGCATCGAAATCTCGTGGCTCAGCCAGGCCGCCCAGCTGCAGACGCTGAAGTTCACGTTCCCGAAGGACGCGAAGCCGGATCAGGTGGACCAGATGTCGACCCGGCTGGTGTCGCTGGCGAACGCGATGAACACCACGTCCGGCTGAAACCCGCGCCGCCGGCCGGACTCAGTGGGCCGCGACGAAGACCCGGGACGCCACCTCGCGGGGGAGCCGGATCTTGTCACCCGATCGGTCGATCGTGACCGCGTCGCGCTCCTGCGCCACGGTGACGGTTGCGCCCGGGTCGATACCGGCGGCATGCAGCTGCCGCAGCACGCCCGCGTTGGTCTGCACGCTCTCGCAGATGCGCCGCACCACCACGTTGCCGGACAGCCCGGGGAACGCGAGATTGCGCTCCGCGCCCGGGCCCGTGGCGTCCGCCCGCTGGGCCGTCTCGGAGGTGCCGAACGCCTCCAGGCCGGGGATCGGGTTCCCGTACGGCGAGCGGGTCGGCTTGTTGAGCAGCTCGTAGACCTTCTTCTCCACCGCGTCGCTCATCACGTGCTCCCAGCGGCAGGCCTCTTCGTGGGCCTCCTCGTACGGCATGCCGATGACGTTGACGAGCAGCAGCTCGGCCAGGCGGTGTTTACGCATCACCGAGACCGCGTGGCCCCGGCCCAGATCCGTGAGCTGCAGATGACGGTCGCCCTCCACCGTGAGCAGGCCGTCGCGCTCCATCCGGGCGACCGTCTGGCTGACCGTGGGGCCGCTCTGGTGCAGCCGCTCGGCGATCCGGGCGCGCAGCGGAGGAACCCCTTCCTCCTCTAGCTCCAGGATCGTCCGCAGGTACATCTCAGTGGTGTCGACCAGATCATTCACGGTGGAGTCCTCCCAGCGGCGATATTACCCCGCGGCCAGCCGCATCTTCCGAGCCGCCGAGCGGGGGTGGCCGGACCGGCGTGCGCCCGGCATCCTCGCCGCCGCGGCGTGCGACGATGACGCCATGGCGGACGGCGAGCCCACGACGGTGGTCTGGGATCCGGCGCTGCTCGCGTACGACATGGGTGAGCATCCGCTGAATCCGGTGCGGGTCGAGCTGACCATCGCGCTGGCCCGCGAGCTCGGCGTCCTCGACCGTCCCGGCGTGCGGGTGGTGCCCGCGGATCCGGCCGACGAGGCCGCGCTGACGCGCGTGCACCGCCCCGACTACGTGGATGCGGTGCGGCTCGCGCCCGGTGATCCGTTCTTCGCGGGCTGGGGCCTCAACACCCCGGACAATCCCGTCTTCGACGACATGCACGAGTCCAGCGCGCGGATCTGCGGCGCGAGCATCGCCGCGGCCGAGGCGGTCTGGTACGGCACGAGCACCCGCGCGGTCAACGTCGCCGGGGGCCTGCACCACGCCATGCCCGCCCGCGCTGCCGGCTTCTGCGTGTACAACGACCCCGCGGTGGCGATCGCGCGGCTGCTCGACCTCGGCGCGAAACGGATCGCGTACGTCGACGTCGACGTGCATCACGGCGACGGCGTCCAGGCCGCCTTCTACGACGACCCGCGGGTGCTGACGGTCAGCCTGCACGAGACACCGCTGGCGCTGTTCCCCGGCACGGGATTCCCGGACGAGACCGGGGGGCCGGGCGCCGAAGGCACCTCGGTCAACGTCGCGCTGCCGCCGGGCACGGGCGACGGCGGCTGGCTGCGCGCATACCATGCGGTCGTCCCGTCGGTGGTCCGCGCGTTCGGGCCGGAGCTGCTGTTCACCCAGTGCGGTGCGGATGCGCACCGGCTCGACCCGCTGGCCGACCTGCGCCTGTCCGTGGACGGCCAGCGCGCCACGTACCTGGCGTTGCGCGCGCTCGCGGACGAGGTCTGCGGCGGCCGCTGGGTCGCCACCGGCGGGGGCGGGTACGCGCTGGTCGAGGTCGTGCCCCGGGCCTGGACCCATCTGCTCGGCGTGATCACCGGGGAGCCGCTGGCCGCGGACACCCCCACCCCGGCGGCCTGGCGCAAGCTGGCCGCGCAACGTCGCCCCGAAGCCGACATCCCGGCCACGCTGACCGACGGGGCCGAACCGCCGCACGAGCGGTGGAAGCCGGGGACCAGCCAGGATGCGGTGGACCGGGCGATCCTGGCGACCCGTACGGCGGTGTTCCCGCTGCACGGCCTCGATCCGTACGACCCGAGGGATTGACCCGCCATGGTCCTCGACACCGGCGCCGACGTGCTGCTCTCCGACGGCAGTGCGGTCCACCTGCGACCGATCAGCCCGGCCGACGCGGAAGCGATCGTCGAACTGCACTCCCGGATGAGCGAACGCACCCGGTACCTGCGCTATTTCTCGCCGTACCCGCGCATTCCGGAACGGGACCTGGAGCGTTTCGTCACCGTGGACCACCACAACCGCGAGGCGTACGTGGCGGTCAGCGGCCCGCGGATCCTCGCGGTCGGCCGGTATGAGCGGATGGGCCCGGACTCGCCCGACGCCGAGGTGGCGTTCGTGGTGGAGGACGCGTACCAGGGGCGTGGCATCGGCTCGGTGCTGCTGGAGTATCTGGCGCAGGCCGCCCGCGAGCACGGGATCCGCCGTTTCATCGCCGAGGTGCTGCCGCAGAACGGCGGCATGCTGCGGGTCTTCAGCGACTTCGGCTACCAGATCCAGCGCCGGTACGCCGACGGCGTGGTGCACCTGGACTTCCCGATCGCCCCCACGGAGATGTCCCGGCAGGTGCAGGAGAGCCGGGAGCACCGTACCGAGGCCGCCTCGATCACCCGGCTGCTGAGCCCGCGCGGTGTCGCGGTCTACGGCGCGAGCACCAGCGGGCTCGGCGTCGGCGCCGCCCTGCTGGCGGACCTGCGCGACGGCGGGTACACCGGGGCGGTGGTGCCGGTGCACCCGAGCGCCGACCGGGTCGCGGGGCGCCCCGCGTACCGGTCCGCCGTGGACGCGGGCGAGCCGGTGGACGTGGCGCTGGTCGCCGTACCCCCGGATCGGGTGTCGCAGGCCGTGGCGGACGCGGCCGTGGCCGGCGCGGGGGCCGTCGTGGTGGTGTCCGCGGGCTTCGCCGAGACCGGTCCGGCCGGTGCGGACGCGCAGCGGGCGCTGCTGGAACAGGCCCGGGCGGCCGGAATGCGGGTGGTCGGCCCGAACTGCCTGGGCATCGCGAACACCGACCCCGCGGTACGCCTGAACGCCACGCTCGCGCCGACGCTGCCGGCCGCCGGCCGGGTGGGCTTCTTCAGCCAATCCGGCGCGCTCGGGGTGGCCCTGCTCGCCGAGGCGGACCGGCGCGGTCTCGGGCTGTCCAGCTTCGTGTCGGCGGGCAACCGCGCCGACGTGTCCGGCAACGACCTGCTGCAGTACTGGCAGGACGACCCGCGCACTGACGTGGTGCTGCTCTACCTGGAGACGTTTGGCAACCCGCGCAAGTTCGCCCGGCTCGCGCGCCGGATGAGCCGGGTCAAGCCGGTCGTGGCGGTGGCCTCGGCGACCCGGCCCCCGGGCCTGGCCGGTGACCTGCCCGGCCCGGACGCGCACGCGGTCACCGCGCTGTTCGCCCGCTCCGGCGTGATCCGCGTCGACACGGTCCGGGAACTGTTCGACGTGGGGGTGCTGCTCGCGCACCAGCCGCTGCCCGCAGGCCGCCGCGTCGCCGTGGTCGGCAACTCGTCCGCGCTGTCCGGCCTCGCGGTCGCCGCGTGCCGCCCCAACGGCCTCGTGGTCGCCGACGGCTACCCGCGCGACCTGAGCCCGCAATCCGGCGCGCACGAATTCGCCGCGGCGCTCGCCGAAGCCGAGGCCGACGAGCGGGTGGACGCGCTGGCCGTGGTGTTCGCCCCGCCGCTGCCGGGCCAGTTGCCCGACTCCGACGCGGACTTCGCGGTGGCGCTGTCCACGGTCGCGCTGGCGGGGGAGAAGCCGACCGTGGCGACGTTCCTGCACGGACAATTGCCGTCGCGGGTGCCGTCGTACCCGTCGATCGAGGAGGCGGTGCGGGCGCTGGGCCGGGTCGCCACGTACGCGGAGTGGCTGCGCCGCCCGCCTGGTACGTACCCGGAACTGTCCGCAGTGGAGCCCGGCGCCCCCGAAGTGGAGGGGCCGCCCAGCCGGCTGCTCGCGGCGTACGGCGTACGGGTCGTGCCGTCCACGGCGGCCGCAACGCTGGCGGCGGCGCTGGCGGCGGCGGAGCAGTTCGGCTATCCGGTGGCGCTGAAGGCAGCCCGCGGCTCCCTGCGCCACCGCATCGACCTCGGCGCGGTACGCCTCAACCTGGCCGATGCGGGCGCCCTCCGCGCCGCGTACAGCGAGCTGGAGGCGGCGTTCGGCCCGGTCGTGCTGGTGCAGTCGATGGTCGCACCGGGGGTGGCATGCACCGTGGAGGTGGCCGAGGATCCAGCGTTCGGTCCGGTGGTCGGGTTCGGGCTCGGCGGGGTCGCCAGCGAACTGCTCGGGGATCTGGCGTGGCGGGCCGCCCCGCTCACCGATTCGGCGGCGGCAGCCCTGGTCGACGAGCCACGGGCGGCCCCGCTGCTGCACGGCTACCGCGGCTCGGCGCCGGTGGACCGGGATGCACTCATCGACCTGCTGCTGCGGGTCGGGCGGCTCGCCGACGAGCATCCGCGGATCCGCAAGCTCTCGCTGAACCCGGTGCTCGCGCGTCCGGACGGCATCGACGTGCTGCACGCCACGATCGAGGTCGGCGTGGCCTCCGCCCGCCCGGACTCGGGACCTCGCCGCCTCTGAACGCGCAGCGGCCGGGTTGGTCGGCCGCTGCGGTCGTTTCCGTACGCCGCGATCAGCTCGCGTACGCCTCCAGGCGGCCGGCCCGCTCCGGGGCGCGCAGCTTGAGCATCGTCACCTTCTCGATCTGGCGGATGCGCTCGCGGCTCAGCCCGAACTCGCGGCCCACCTCGTCGAGCGTGCGCTGGCGGCCGTCGTCGAGGCCGAAGCGCAGCCGAATCACCGCGGACTCCCGCTCGGACAGCGTGGAGAGCACGACCTCGACCTCGCTGCGCAGCTCGCCCTGGGCAAGGCCGTCGCCCGGCTCGCCGCGCGGGTCGACCGCCGCGACGAAGTCGCCGAGTGCGCTCTCGCCGTCCTCGCCGACCGCCTGGTCCAGGCTGACCGGCTCACGGTCGTACGAGATCAGCTCGATGACCTGGAACTCCGGTACGCCCATGGCCTTGGCGATCTCGGCGATGCTGGGCTCGCGACCCAGCGACGTGGCGAGGTCGCGGCGAGCGCGGACCATGCGGTTGACCTGCTCGACCATGTGCACCGGGATGCGGATGGTGCGGGCCTGGTCGGCCATGGCGCGGGTGATGGCCTGGCGGATCCACCAGGTGGCGTACGTGGAGAACTTGTAACCCTTGGTGTAGTCGAACTTCTCGACCGCGCGGATGAGGCCGAGGTTGCCCTCCTGGATCAGGTCCAGGAACGCCATGCCGCGACCGGTGTAGCGCTTGGCGATGCTGACCACGAGGCGCAGGTTGGCCTCCAGCAGGTGGTTCTTGGCGGCCTTGCCCTCGGTGATGACGATCTTCAGCAGCCCGGCGATCTCCGCGTCGGCGGTGGGGAGCTTCTCCTCGGCGTAGAGGCCCGCCTCGATCCGCTTGGAGAGGGTCACCTCCTCGACCGCGGTGAGCAGGCGGGTCCGGCCGATGCCGTTGAGGTACGCGCGGACGAGGTCGGCGGAGACGCCGCGCTCGTCGGTCGCGTCGAGGTCGGCCAGCGCCTCGACACCGTCTGTCACCATGCCATCAGCGGCTTCTTCCGCCATGGACTCCATCGCCTTCATCTGCAGGACCACCTTTCAGTCCCCTCCCCGCGTGAACTCCGGTGCATTCCCAGCCCGCATTCGTGCCGGTGATCAAAGCTTCGCGCGGCACGCGTTAAGCCGAGGTGAGGCAAGCGTCCAGGTGGCATGAATCGGGGAGAACCCTGAGGTCGGCAACCCGACATGGCGCCCGAATTGAAGGGACATATGGGGAACACGGTTTGTTTCGCTCCGACTGGTAAGAGCCAGATAATGTGTTCCGGAACGAGACGACGAAGGGGTGGTCCGTGGTCTTCAAACGGATGATGCGGGCACTGGGCGTCGGTGGTGCGTCCGTCGAAACCGTGCTTGCCAACCCCAACTGTCGGCCCGGCGGCTTCCTCGACGGTCACGTTCAGGTGATCGGCGGTGACCATGCGGTGGACATCGAGTACGTCGCTCTGGGCCTCGTCACCCGGGTCGAGGTCGAGAGCGGTGACAGCGAGTACAACACCAACCAGGAGTTTCACTCTCAGCGACTGACCGGCCCGTTCAAGCTGGAGCCGGGTCAGCGGCACGACCTGCCGTTCCGCTTCGACGTGCCCTGGGAGACCCCGATCACCGAGGTGTTCGGTCAGCACCTGCACGGCATGACCATGGGCCTGGCCACCGAGCTGGAGGTGGCCCGGGCGGTCGACAAGAGTGATCTCGACGCGGTGGCGGTGCATCCCCTGCCCGCGCAGGAGCGGATCCTCGAAGCCCTGCAGCGGCTGGGATTCCGGTTCTCCAAGGCCGACGTCGAGCGCGGCTCGGTGTACGGCGTGCACCAGACGCTGCCGTTCTACCAGGAGATCGAGTTCTACCCGCCCCCGGCGTACGCCGGGGGCATCAACCAGCTCGAGGTCACGTTCCTGGCCACGCCGCAGGTGCTGCAGATCGTCCTCGAGATCGACAAGCGGGGCGGGCTGTTCACCGAGGGGCATGACGCGTTCGGCCGGTTCGACGTCGACCACCACACCGCCGACCAGGTGGACTGGGCCGGTCAGCTCGACGGCTGGTTGCGCCAGTCCGCGCAGCGCCGCGGCCTGTTCTTCTGACCTCGGCAGCTTCTCCGGGCCGCTACAGCTCGATCAGGACGGTTCGCGGGCCCACGTTCACGCTCTCCACGAGCATGTGAGCCCGGAACCGGCCGGTGGCCACGCTCGCGCCCCGCGCGCGCAGCGCCTCGACGAATTCGGTCACCAACGGTTCCGCCACCTCGGCGGGGGCGGCGGCCGCCCAGGTGGGGCGCCGGCCCTTGCGCGCGTCGCCGTACAGCGTGAACTGGCTGACCACCAGCAGGGGGGCGCCCACTTCCGCGGCGGAGGCCTCGTCGTCGAGCAGGCGCAGCTCGTGCACCTTGCGGGCCATCGTCTGCGCGGTCGCGGCGGTGTCGTCGTGGGTGACGCCGAGCAGCACCAGCAATCCGTCCGCGATCTGGCCGACGACCGCACCGTCCACGGTGACGCTCGCCCGGCTGACGGTCTGCACCAGCGCCCGCATCAGCGACCTCCTTCGTATCCGCACGGCCCTTCGTGCCTGCGCTGTACCACCTTGACTGCGGTGTGCCACCGTCGGCGACACCGGGCACCGGGCACCGGGTACGCCCGGATCACGCCGGAGCGCCCGGTCATTGTCGCCGATCCGCCGACCCCGATTCGCCGGTCGCCGAGCCCGACCCGATTCGCCGGCTTCCGAGCCGGACCCCATCTGCGGCTTCCTGGCCGAACCCCATCGGCCGCTGTGGGGCCGGACCCGGATCGGCGGCTGCCGGGCCGGACCCCATCGGCCGCTGCGGGACCGGACCCGATCGGCCGCTGCCGGGCCCAGGCCTGACGTGGGGCCGGGACCTGCGAGGATGGAGGTCATGACGATCTCGCTCCCGATCGTCCCGGAGGCCAACGAGCTGCTCGGCCGGGACCCGCTCGCCCTGTTGATCGGCATGGTGCTGGATCAGCAGATCCCGTTGGAGAAGGCGTTCAGCTCGCCGTACGTGCTCGCACAGCGACTCGGGCACGCGCCCACCGCGCAGGAGCTCGCGGATTTCGACGGGGACGCCCTGATCGAGATCTTCGCCACGCCGCCCGCGTTGCACCGATTCCCGAAGGCCATGGCGGCGCGCGTGCAGGACGTGTGCCGGGTGCTCGTGACCGAGTTCGACGGCGACGCGGCGAACCTGTGGGCGGACGTCCGCGACGGCGCAGAACTGCTCCGGCGGGTGGGCTCGCTGCCCGGATTCGGCAAGCAGAAGGCGCAGATCTTTACCGCCCTGCTCGGCAAGCAGTACGGCGTCCAGCCCGCAGGCTGGCGGGAGGCGGCCGGGGCATACGGTGAAGAAGGCGCGTTCCGGTCGGTGGCGGACATCGTGGACGACGAGTCGCTGTCCCGGGTCCGCGCCTACAAGAAGGAGATGAAGGCCGCCGCCAAGGCCAAGGGCTGACGTGCCGCGTCCTTGGTGTGCAGCCCGGGGCGCGTGGTGCGAGGATGAGGAGTCGATCGGAGTCACCTCGTGAAGAAGCAGCCGGACCGCCCGGTACTGATCACCGACGCGGCCATCAGCCAAAGCGACCAGCTCCGCAGCCGGCAGATCCGCTATGTGACCATGATGGGCATCCGGGCGGGCTGCCTCATCCTTGGCGCGGTGCTGATCAGCGCCAAGGTGCCGCTGCTGCCGGTCTGGCTCGTGCTGTGCGCGGCCGGGATGGTGTTCCTTCCCTGGGCGGCCGTGCTGATCGCCAACGACCGCCCGCCCAAGACCAAGGCGGAACGGTACGAGGCCCGCACCCGCGCCCAGCGACCGCAGCCGGCCCTCGACCGGCAAACCACCGAGGAAACCGAGCACCGCACGATCGACGGCGACGACTGAGCCGCACCACCTGCCGCAGGAGCCTGTGACGGCCGGTCAGGGGCGCGCGCCCACCCGGCGTACCGCCTCCGCGCCGAGCGCGGCGCCGGCCGCGAGCGCGGCAGCCGGGTCCGCACCCGCGCACCAGGCGGCGATCAGGCCCGCCGCGAACGCGTCACCGGCCCCGGTCGGGTCCACCGCCGGTACGGGGTTCCCCGCGACCGACTCCAGCGTTCCGTCGCGCCCAGCCCAGACGGCCCCGGCGCCGCCGCGCTTCACCACCACCTGCCGGGCGACCCCGGTCAACGCCCGCGCCTGCTGTGGCGCCGGGCCGGGTCCGGCCAGCACGGCGGCCTCGTCCGCGTTGCAGAGCAACAGGTCGGTTCCGCGTACCCGATCGAGGAATGCCGCCGCCCCGACCCGCCGCAACGGCCCGGCGGAGGCCGCGTCGACGCTCGTGGTCAGCCCGCGGGCGCGGGCCGCGGCCAGCGCCGCCAGGCCGCCCGGCCGCGAACCGGGGTCGAGCAGCGGATACCCGGACAGGTGCAGGTGGCGGGCGGTCGGCAGCGCGGCGACCGCGGCGGCGACGTCGCCCGGGTCGAGCAGACACGCCGCGCCCCGGTCGGCGAGCATGGTCCGCTCGTCGGCGGTGGCGAGCACCACCACGCTGCCGGTCGCGGCGCCGTCGTGAGCACGCACCGCGCAGTGCACGCCGCGGGCGGTGAGTTCGGCCACCCGCTCGCGCCCGGCCGGGTCCTGACCGACCGCCGCGACCAGGGTCACCGGGCAACCCGCGTGGGCCAGCCACGCCGCGGTGTTGGCGGCCTGCCCGCCACCGGCGACGGTGATCACGGCGTCGGTGTCCGTCCCGGTCTCGATCGGCCCCTGGTGCACCACGAGCACATCAGTGACAAGGTCCCCGACGACGATCACGGACCATTCGCTCACGCTGGGCTGGCTGGGCGTGCGCTCATGGCCCTCGCTTCGCTCGGTGCATTCGCTCACGCTGGGCTGGTTGGGCGTGCGCTCATGGCCCTCGCTTCGCTCGGTGCATTCGCTCACGCTGGGCTGGCTGGGCGTGCGCTCATGGCCCTCGCTTCGCTCGGTGCATTCGCTCACGCGGGGATGCTGAACCCGAGACTGGCCGGGGCGGGTGCCGCGGCGGCCGCGATCCGGGCCGCCAGCGCCGCGTTGCGCAGAATGATGCGTACGTTGACCGCCAGGCTGCGCCCCTCCGTGCTCTCGTGGAAATGGGCCAGCAGGAACGGGGTGACCGCCTTGCCGGTAATCCCTTCGCGGGCCAGCAGCGTCAGCCCGTCGGCCAGGGTGCGGTCGTGCAACTGCGGGTCGAGCTGCTCGTCGTCCGGCAGGGGGTTGCCCAGCACCAGAGCCGCGGAGCTGACCCCCTGGCCGTCGCGGGCGGCGATCGCGGCGGCGACCTGCTCCGGAGAATCCAGCCGCCAGTCGACGTCGAAACCGCCGTCGGTGACGAAGAAGCCGGGGAAACGGTGCGTGCCGTACCCGGCGACGGCCACCCCGAGCGTCTCCAGCCGTTCCAGTGTCGCGCCCACGTCGAGGATCGACTTCACCCCGGCGCAGACCACCACGATGGGGGTGTGCGACAGCGCGGTCAGGTCGGCCGACTCGTCGTACGTGATGTTCGCCTCGCGGTGCACGCCACCCAGGCCGCCCGTGGCGAACACGCCGATGCCCGCTGCGGCGGCGACCGCGCTGGTGGCGGCGACCGTGGTCGCGCCGTCCGCGCCGGTCGCGGCGGCCAGGGCCAGGTCGCGCACGGACAGCTTGGCGACCCCGTCCGCGCCGGCCAGGTGCTCGATCTGGGCGTCGTCGAGGCCCACGACCAAACGGCCACCGATCATGCCGATGGTGGCGGGTACCGCGCCGTTGTCCCGTACGGTCTGCTCGATCTCCCGGGCGACGCGCAGGTTGTCGGGGCGGGGCAGGCCGTGGGAGACGATCGTGCTTTCCAGGGCCACCACCGGGCGGCCGTCGCGGCGCGCCCTGCTGACGTGGTCCCCGTACTGGATGGAGAAGTCGGTCACGATCGCTACGGTACGGGGCCATGCTGCAGCGTTGTCGTTGGACCGACCACGGGTCGGGGTGTCAGACTTGCGGGTTGGAGCATCTTCCGCGGTGACCGGGGGGCACGCGGTGGCAGGTACACGAGGACTCTGGAAGGGCAGATGCCGTGAGCACGCAGATCTTGGAGCGCCCGGTAACGAAGGATGCCGACACCGGGCCGGAAATGTTCCACTACGTGCGCAAAGAGAAGATCGCCGAGAGCGCGGTCATGGGCACCTTCGTGGTGGCGTTGTGCGGCGAGACCTTCCCGGTGACGAAGTCGCCGAAGCCGGGTTCGCCGGTGTGCCCGCAGTGCAAGGAGATCTACGAGGCGATGAAGAGCTGACCGCCGCCGTTTCGGGCGCTGCTGCGTGACGGGCAGCCAGCTCGCTGCGGACCTCATCGGCGTGGCGGTCTTCGCCGCCTCCGGTGGCTCCGCGGCCGTGGGCAAGCGCCTCGACCTCTTCGGTGTCGCGTTCGTCGGTTTCGCCGCCGCGCTCGGCGGCGGGATCGTGCGGGACGTGGTGATCGGGTCCGTGCCACCCCTGGCGTTCGCGGACTGGCGGTACGCGCTGACCGCCGTGGCGGCCTCGGTGGCCGTCTTCTGGCTGCACCCGCAGCTGTACCGGGTACGACGAACCGTCCTGGTGCTGGACGCGGCCGGGCTCGGGCTCTTCACGGTCACCGGCACCCTCAAGGCCCTCGATGCGCACGTACCGGCGGTCGGTGCGTGCCTGATCGGCATGCTCACCGCCATCGGCGGCGGCCTCGCGCGGGACCTGCTCACCGGCGAGATCCCCGTGGTGCTCCAGCGGGAGATCTACGCCATCGTCGCGCTCGGCGGTGCGGTCACCGTGACGGTGCTGGTCCGCTTCGGCGCCGCGAACCTCCCGACGCTCGCCCTCGCGGCGGTGGTGATGACCGGAGTACGCCTGCTCGCCCTGTACCGCCGCTGGTCGGCACCGGTCGCGGTGCCGCCGCCCGCCCCCTGAGCGGCATCGGAAGCCGCCGCTATGCTGGAGCCGCCTCCGCCGGAACGCCGCCCGGAGGCGTTTTCGTGACCGTGCCGCGTGGCTCATCGGGACTCCGGCGCCGTCGGCCCGGGCGTTGCCGCCGGGCCCGAGTGGAGAGGACCGCCGCAGCTTGAGCCCGCCCCTGCCGGACCTGGAGACGTTCCCGCCGCTTCGGGCATGGCAACGCAAGGCCCTGGTGGTCTATCTGCGGCGCCGCAGCCCGGACTTCACCGCGGTCGCCACCCCGGGCGCGGGCAAGACCACGTTCGCGCTGCGGATCGCCGCGGAACTGCTGAACGACGGCACGATCGAGGCGGTCACCGTGGTCTGCCCGACCGAGCATCTGAAGACCCAGTGGGCGACCGCGGCGGCGCGCGTGGGCATCCAGCTCGACGCATCGTTCCGCAACGCGGACGTCCACTCGGCGCGCGACTTCCACGGCGCGGTCCTCACGTACGCGCAGGTCGGCATGGCGCCCGCGGTGCACCGGCGTCGCACGATGACCCGTCGCACGATGGTCATCCTCGACGAGATCCACCACGCGGGCGACTCCCGCACCTGGGGCGACGGGGTCAAGGACGCGTTCGAGCCGGCCGAGCGGCGGCTCATGCTCACGGGTACGCCATTCCGCTCCGACGACAACCCGATCCCGTTCGTGAGCTACGAGCGCGGCGACGACGGTCTCCAGCGCTCCCGCTCCGATTCGACGTACGGCTACGCCGACGCGCTGCGCGACGGGGTCGTCCGGCCCGTGATCTTCCTCGCGTACTCCGGGGAGACGCGGTGGCGTACCAGCGCCGGTGACGAGCTGGCGGCCCGTCTCGGCGAGCCGATGACCAAGGACCTGGTAGCCCAGGCGTGGCGTACCGCGCTGGATCACCGCGGGGACTGGATGCCGCAGGTGCTGCGGGCCGCGGACGCCCGGCTGTCCCGGCTGCGCGAGCACGGCATGACCGACGCGGGCGGCCTGGTCATCGCGAGCGACCAGCAGACCGCCCGCGCGTACGCGAAGCTGCTGGAGACCATCACCGGCGAGAAGCCCGCGGTGGTGCTCTCCGATGACCAGGGCGCCTCGGCGCGGATCGCCACGTTCGCGGATTCGGGGCAGCGCTGGCTCGTCGCGGTGCGGATGGTGTCGGAGGGCGTCGACATCCCCCGCCTGGCCGTCGGCGTGTACGCGACCAGCGCCTCCACCCCGCTGTACTTCGCCCAGGCGATCGGCCGCTTCGTGCGGGCCCGGCGACAGGGCGAGACCGCCACGGTGTTCCTGCCCAGCGTGCCGCACCTGCTCGGGCTTGCCAGCGAGATGGAGGTCGAACGCGACCACGTGCTCGGCGCCCCCAAGGACCCGGACGGGCTGGACGACGCGCTGCTGGAGCGGGCGCAGCGGGCCGAGGACGCGGCGGGCGAGCTGGAGAAACGGTTCGAGGCGTTGTCCGCAACCGCCGAACTGGACCAGGTGATCTTCGACGGGGCGTCGTTCGGCACCGGCGCCCGGGCCGGGACCCCCGAGGAGGAGGAGTATCTCGGTCTGCCCGGCCTGCTCAGCCCCGATCAGGTGGCGGTGCTGCTGAACCGCCGCCAGTCCGAGCAGATCGCCGAGCAGAAGCGGCGGGCGAAGGAGGCGGGTCCGGTGCCCCAGCCGCGCGAGCCCGTGGTGCTCAGCGCGGGGGAGCGGCGGGTCGGCCTGCGCCGCCAGCTCAACACGCTGGTCGCGGCGCACCACCATCGCACCGGACTACCGCATGGCAAGATCCACGCGGAGCTGCGCCGGCTCTGCGGTGGCCCGCCCAGCGCGCAGGCGACCATCGAGCAGCTCGAGGAGCGGATCGCCACGATCCAGACACTCTGAACCGGAGAACACATCCCGGACAGCGAAAGGGCGCCCCACACCGTGGGCGCCCTTTGTCGCGTATCTGGGGGATCGGTCAGTTGGAGCTGGACATCATGTCGGCACCGCGCCAGTCGAATTCCGGCTCGGCGGAGTACTGCACCGCGATCTTCACCAGTTCCTCGGCGTACCGGTTGGCGTGGTGGCCACAGAAGACCAGCTCCCCGCCACCGGCCAGGGTCAGACGAAGCTTTCCGGCAGCGTTGCACCGGTCGCAGCGTTCATCGGCTGCTGGTCCTGCCATCGTTTCCGACGGAGGCGTGAGAGTCGGGGTCATCGCCTTCCTCCTCTGGTCGTCACCGATGAACATGTTCCTCGGCTACAGGTCACACATCGTGCAACATCCTTGAGCGTTGCGGCCTTCCCGCCGTGCCTTGGGGGGACCCAAGTCACAGGTCGTCGGGACAGTGTGCCGTGCCCCAAGGGTGCCACGTCAACGATCACTTCTGCACAACGGTCTGGTCACTACCCGACGGTGTACCCGTGGTGATCAGTGGGACACACACAGTTGAAGGGTCTAGTCCAGGTAGTCCCGGAGGACCTGCGAACGCGACGGGTGCCGCAACTTCGACATCGTCTTCGACTCGATCTGCCGGATCCGCTCGCGGGTCACGCCGTACACCTGGCCGATCTCATCCAGCGTACGCGGCTGACCGTCCGTGAGTCCGAAACGTAGCCGAACCACTCCCGCCTCGCGCTCGGACAGCGTCTGCAGCACCTGCTGGAGCTGGTCCTGCAGCAGCGAGAACGACACCGCGTCGACCGCCACGACGGCCTCGGAGTCCTCGATGAAGTCGCCGAGCTGGCTGTCGCCCTCGTCGCCGATCGTCTGGTCCAGCGAGATGGGCTCACGCGCGTACTGCTGGATCTCCAGCACCTTCTCCGGCGTGATGTCCATTTCCTTGGCCAGCTCCTCCGGGGTGGGCTCGCGGCCCAGGTCCTGGAGCAGCTCGCGCTGGATCCGGCCGAGCTTGTTGATCACCTCGACCATGTGCACCGGGATGCGGATGGTGCGGGCCTGGTCGGCCATGGCGCGGGTGATGGCCTGGCGGATCCACCAGGTGGCGTACGTGGAGAACTTGTAACCCTTGGTGTAGTCGAACTTCTCGACCGCGCGGATGAGGCCGAGGTTGCCCTCCTGGATCAGGTCCAGGAACGCCATGCCGCGACCGGTGTACCGCTTGGCCAGCGAGACCACGAGTCGCAGGTTCGCCTCGAGCAGGTGGTTCTTGGCGCGCTCGCCGTCGCGGGAGATCCAGCGCAGGTCGCGCTCGAACGTACGGTCGAGCTTCTCCTCGCCCTCCTCGTACGCGCGCAGCCGCTCCGCGGCGTACAGGCCGGCCTCGATCCGCTTGGCGAGCTCGACCTCCTGCTCCGCGTTCAGCAGGGGAACCTTGCCGATCTGCTTCAGGTACGCCCGGACGGAGTCGGCCGACGCGGTCAGCTCGGCGTCGCGGCGGGCCTGCTTGAGCGCCTCGGACTCCTCGTCGTCCCACTCGAAGTCGCCATCGGTCGCGGAGCTCGCGGCGTCGGACGCGGCGGCCTGCACCATCGCGGCCGGCTCCTCGACGACGACGTCCTCGATCTCGGCGGCCAGCTCCTCGGGGTCGATCTCCTCGCCCTCGACCGGCTCCTCCTCGCCGGGGCCCGCCTTGGTGGCCTTCGTGGCCTTGGCGGCCTTGGCGGGGGCAGGGCCGGTCCGCGGAGCGGCGTCGGTGGCCTTGCGGGCGGCGGTCTTGCGCGCCGGCGCGGCGGTGCCCGGCGCGGCGGCCTTGCGGGCGGGGGCCTTCTTCGCCGGGGCGTCGGTAGCGTCCTCGGTCGCCGCCTGCTTCGGCGCGGGCGCGGCGGCCTTCTTCGCCGGGGCCCGGGTCGCCTTGGCGGTGGTCGCCTTCGATGCGGGTGTGGCGGCGCGGGCGGCGGCGACCCGGCGCTTGGTGCTGGCGGAGCCGTCGACCACGACCGTGACGCCGGCGTCCACGAGGGCGCGCAGAATCTTCTTGGCCTGAGCCGGTGTCACCTCGGCGGACTCGACCGTCTGCACGACCTGGGCCGACGTGATCTGCCCGCCCGCGCCCTGCGCGTGGGCGATGAGAGCCTCGGTGAGGGAGCGAACGTCGGCACCGGTCTGGTGGGCTTCTGTCACGAATGACCTTCCGGAGGCGATGAGGTTGAGCGCGGTGTATGCCCGGCGCAGCACGGCAACGGGGCTGGCCAGTGTGGTGTGGGGACCCCCGTGACGCAGACCGGCCGGCGGGCGACTGTCCGTGAAAGCGTGGGCAGGGGTGAATTGTAGCGCCGTCATCCGAGAACTTTCCGCCGCAGCACGCCAGGGACCCTGCGGCGGGGGTTCGTCGGGCGCCGCAGGGTGGGTGCCCGAGAATGGCGGGGGCGGAAAGGGCGGGCAGACGTGGCACAGCAACCTGCGGCATCGACGGCCGGCGACCTCCTCGCGATCGCGGTCCGGATCGCGCGCGACGCGGCGGAGACCGCCCGGCGGATGCGCGCCGAGGCGATCACGGACGTGCAGACCAAGAGCACGGACACGGACGTCGTGACGGCCGCGGACCGGGCGGTGGAGCGGCAGGTCGTCGAGGCGCTGCGGCGCGAGCGGCCGGACGACGGCGTGCTGGGCGAGGAGTACGGCGACTCCGCCGCGCCCGCTCCCGGCGCGGTGCGCTGGATCTTGGACCCGATCGACGGCACGGTCAACTACCTGTACGGCCTCCCGCAGTACGCGGTGTCGCTGGCCGCCGAGGTGGACGGCGTGGTGCTCGCCGGGGTGGTCCGCAACGCGGCCACGGGCGACGAGTGGACCGCGACCCGCGGCGGCGGCGCGTGGCGCGACGGCCGCCGGCTCACCGGCTCCGCGCGCGGCACGCTGGATCAGGCGCTGGTGGCCACGGGCTTCGGGTACGACGCGGCCCGGCGGGCGCATCAGGGCACCGTGCTGGCCGGATTGATCACCCAGGTGCGTGACATCCGGCGTTTCGGCGCCGCCTCGCTCGACCTGTGCCTGGCTGCCGAGGGTGCCGTGGACGCGTACTTCGAGAAGGGCCTCAACCCGTGGGACCACGCGGCCGGGGGACTGGTGGCCACGGAGGCCGGGTTGACCGTCGCCGGCCTGCACGGCGAGCCGGCCGGGGACCGGATGCTCGTCGCGGCGCCGCCCGCGCTGTTCGGCGCGCTGCACGACGTGCTGGCCAAGCTGGACGCGTCGGGCGGCCCCTGAGCGGGCGGGGTCAGTTCTTCTTCTTGACCGGTGCCGGGCAGGAACCGGGCGGCGGGGTGGGCTGACCCACCTCGATCAGCGACTGGTTGACCTCGGTCGACGTGGCGAGCTGACGGAAATCGCTGCCGATGACGATGTCGATCACCGCGCCCTTGCGCTTGGGGTTGTACTCCCGCTTGGCCTGATCGAGGAAGTACGCCCGGACGAGCTGCACCGCGCCGATCGCGTCCGGCCCGTAACGGATGACGGCGACGTCGGTGATCCGCTTCTTGTCCTCGTCCGGCTTCAGAACCTTGAACCGCCGGTTCTTGAAGTCGTTCGTGACGTTGTCGGCTAGGCCCGCCGTTGATGTCCCGTTTAGGATCCTTAAGGTAATTTCGCTAGGATCGTCCGGCAGTGTCACGTTCGCCATTACCGAACCGGGTGGGCACTTGTCTCCTGCCACCGCGCCACCCTGGCTGTCGCGCACCAGCGCGACGATGACGAAGACGATCGCCGCCATGGCGAGCGCGCCGATCACGACGAGCGCTCGGACGCGCGCAAAGCTCATGGGCCAGGCTCCCGGTACGTGGTTCGATCGCCATCCGGCGACGGACGGCTCTGCGGTGAGGTTAGCGTCTGACTTCCAGGTGCGGGGAAACAGGGAATAGTTCCGGCGCGCCGACGATGATCCACGCCCGCATACCCCTACCTTGATGTCGCCTCAGTCACATCGGGAACAATTGTCCGTCCATGCGCGTACAAGCTCCTCGCGAGAGCGGTAACGTACCGCGCTCGCCGGGGCAGTTTCGCGACGGGCCGGGGCACCCCCGGCCGCGGTCGCTCCGCTGTTCGCGAGAGCAGCGCAAATTCGACCACGGGAACCGGGAACCAGAACGACGTCGCGGGCGTTACTAACGCCAAGTGACACATCGATACAGGAGAGTGAAGACCGATGGCCACCGACTACGACGCTCCGCGTCGCGATGAGGTCGACCTCGGCGAGGACAGCCTCGAGGAACTCAAGGCCCGCCGCGCCGACTCTCAGTCGGGCGCAGTGGACGTCGACGAGGTGGAGGTGGCGGAGAGCTTCGAGCTGCCCGGCGCCGACCTTGCCGACGAGGAGCTCACCGTCAAGGTGCTGCCGATGCAGACCGACGAGTTCCGCTGCGCTCGCTGCTTCCTCGTTCATCACCGCAGCCAGCTTGCGGTGGAGCGCAACGGGGATCTGATCTGCCGCGAGTGCGCCTGACGGCCACTCGCACACGCCATCACCCGACCGCCCGGCGGGCGGTCGGGCGTCGTGCCGACCCCTGAGGACGACGATGACGGATCCCGACCACCCCGCGGCCGCCGCCGGTCCCGAACCGCCGGCGCCGCCCGACAGCGTGCAGGACGCGCCGGCCGACGGTGCACGGGATGACGGCCTTCCGGGCGAGGGCGGGCTCGGCGCGACCGTGGCGGCGATCTCGGCAGCCGATCTCGAACCGGCACACCGGCGCCGCCTGATCGGCCAGCTCGTCGACCACGCGCGGCGCCACCGGCCCGCGCGGCTGCTGCTGCACCCCCGGGCCGGGCTGCGCTGGATGACCGACGTGGTGGCCGACCTCGCCCCGCACGTACCGGTCCGGGATCTGGACACCCTGCGCCGCCACCTGCCCGGGCTGGACGACGACGCCCTGGCCGACCGGCTCGTCCGCAACGCCGCCCGGGCCACCGCCGGGGTCGGCGCGGCCGGCGGAGGTTTCGCGTCGATGGAATGGGTGGCCACCCCCACCCTGCTGTCCGCGCCGGTCCTGCTCGCCGCCGAGACCATCGCGGTCGTGGCGGTCGAGCTCAAACTCGTCGGCGAGCTGCACGAGGTGTACGGCCGTCCGATCACCGGCGGCGCCGCCCAGCGCGCGACCGCGCTCCTGCAGGCCTGGGCCCAGCAGCGCGGCCTGAACCCGCTCACCACCGGCGCCGGCGTCGGCACCGTGCTCGGCACGACCGCCCGGCGGGACCTGCAGAACACCCTGTTGCGCCGCTTCGGGCGCAACCTCACCACGTTCGGCCCGATGCTGACCGGCGCGGCCGTCGGCGCGTACCTGAACCGGCGGGCGACCCGCGCCCTGGGCGAGAAGGTGCAGCGGGACCTGCGCGGCGCTACGCCCTCGCTTCCCTGACCGCGGCCAGCAGGGCCGTCGCCAGCTCGACCGGCCGCCGGGTGCTGACCACCCAGAACGGCGTCGGGTCCGCCGGATCGTCCAGCAGCACCTGCACCGCCCCACCGATCCACGGCCGCTGCACCACGAACGCCAGCGGGTGTGCCCCGACCCCCAGCGCCTCCCGCTTGCCGTCGGCGTCCAGCGCGACCACGTCGGAGATCACCCGCAGGGGCAGCCGGGCGTCGTCGACCTGGAACTCCTCCTCGGTCACGGCGACCCGCAGCCGGCCCAGCCAGACCAGCAGCACCGCGGCCAACGGGAACAGCACCACGAACGGCACCCACGCGCGCAGCCCGGAGCCGCCGAGCCAGACCTCGGCCGCCAGGATCGCCGCCACCCCCAGCGCGGGCGGCCAACCCCACCACGGGACGGTGAGGCGTTCGGCGTACCGGGGTCGCGACGTCGCCGTGCTTGTGGAGGGCTCGGGTGTCACGCTGGTGAGGGTACGGCGCGTCGCCCCGGCCCGGCACGGCAGGATGGGGCAGGGTAGTGCCGCCGCGAACCGGCCGCCTGAGCCGCGCCCGAGCCCCGAGGCCGTACGAGACAGGACGACTGACGTGACCGAAGCTGTGGACGTGCCGGTGCTCCGGCTCGACCCCGACCTGCCGCTGCCGGGCTACGCCCACCCGGGCGACGCCGGCGCGGACCTGTGCGCCGCCACCGACGTCACGCTGGCCCCCGGCGAGCGGGCCCTGGTCCGTACCGGGGTGGCGCTGGCGCTGCCCGACGGGCATGTGGGCCTCGTGCACCCGCGGTCGGGGCTGGCCGCCCGCCTCGGCGTGACCGTCCTCAATGCGCCCGGTACGGTCGACGCCGGCTACCGCGGTGAGATCATGGTGAATCTCGTCAACCACGACCGGACCCGTACGGTGCAGATCGCGCGCGGTGACCGGATCGCCCAACTGATCGTCCAGCGGGTGGAACGTGCCGTGTTCCGCGCCGTCGACGAGCTGCCCGAGACCGCGCGTGGCGCGGGCGGGCACGGCTCGACCGGCGGGCACTCGGCCCTGCCCGCGCAGCAGCGTCGGTGAGACCGCGCCGGACCAGCTCCGGCAGGCTTGGAACGGAGAGGTGGCAAGGCAGATGTTCTCCCGCAAGCAGGGGGGCCCGAAGCATGTGCGCCGCGCGGACGCGCCGCGCTCGGCGGCGCTCACCCAGAGCATGACGGCTGAGCCGGAGCCCGGGGCGCCCGAGCACGGCCCGTGGGACGCCGCGTACGCCCCCGAGGGGGTGCAGCGGCTCGATCTCGGCAGCCTGCAGATCCCGGCGATCGACGGCGTCGAGGTCCGGGTCCAGGCGAACCCGGACGGCGGCGTCGAGCAGGTCGTCCTCGTGGTGGGCGAGAGCGCCCTGCAGCTCGGCGTGTTCGCCGCGCCGCGTACCGAGGGCATCTGGGACGAGGTGCGCGAGGAGATCGCCACCGCGATGACCTCCGACGGTGTCGACCCGCAGGAGATCGACGGGCCGTACGGCACGGAGCTGCTCGCCCGGGTCGAGACCCCGCAGGGGCCGGCGGACGTGCGGTTCGTGGGCGTCGACGGGCCGCGCTGGATGGTGCGCGGCCTGTACCAGGGGCCGGTCGCCACCGACCGCAGCCTGGAGGGTGCCCTCGGGCAGTGCCTGGAGGGGCTGGTCGTGGTGCGTGACCCGGAGGCCCGGCCGGTCCGCGAGGCGCTGCCGCTGCGGCTGCCGCCGGAGATGGCCGAGCACGCCCAGCAGCACCTCGCCGAGGGCGGCGAGCCCACCGAGCTGCACTGACGCACAGGGACCCGCTCGTGGTGCCGAGGTGACTCAGGTCACCATGGGCGGTTCCGGCGTACCGTGGACGCGGGCCTCGGGCCCACACTGTGCCGTCCAACGGGCCGTCGAGGAGAGGTGACACGTCGGGCCATGGCGACCAACGAACGCACGACCGGTCTGCGCCGGTTCTTCGAGCGGCTGACCGCGTCCGAGGCGGAGCTCGACGCCCAGCAGTTGCAGCGCGACGCCGCCAAATGCGGGTCCGTCCTGGCGGATCAGTGCCGCCGCGGGCAGCTCGTCTCCGTGTCGGGGCGGTTGCGCACCGTGGCGTACACTCCCCGCACCAACCTCCCGACGCTGGAGGCCGACCTTTACGACGGCAGTGACGTGGTCACGCTGGTCTTCCTGGGCCGGCGTTCCATCGCCGGGATCGAGCCGGGGCGGCAGCTGACCGCGCGCGGCCGGATCGCCATCCGCGACGACCGCAAGGTGATCTACAACCCGTTCTACGAGCTGGAGGCGCCCCGGTGACACCCGGCAGCGAACCCCGTCACGCCGCGCCGCGCGAAGGGGTGGAAGATCGCGTCGCCGAGGAGGTCGTCGAGGCGCTCAACCTGCACCCCGTCACCGAGGACATCGCCGAGGAGCTGAGCCTGCTCCCCGGCGCGGACCGCGCCGAGCCTGCCGGGAACGCCGCGCCGGAGTCGCCCACCGACGGCGAGGAGCCGCTGCCGACGATGTCGGAGCAGATTGCCGACCAGCTCGGCGGCATGCGCGGCCTGATCGAGTCCAGCGTGCCGGTGCTTGCGTTCGTGCTGCTCAACTTCATCGTCGGGCTGGACGCGGTCGGCCTGCCCGAGGATTCCCGCACGGGGTTGTACATCGCGATCGCCGGGGCGGTCGGCACCGCGGTGGCCATCGCGATCTACCGGCTGGCCCGCCGCGAACCGATCCGGCACGCGATCAACGGCCTGGTCGGCATCGCGCTGGGCGCCTACCTGGCGGCGCGCTCCGGGCACGCCAAGGACTTCTACCTGCCCGGCATCCTGATCACGCTGGGCCAGGCCGCGCTGCTGTTGGTCTCGACCGCGTTCCGCCGCCCCCTCATCGGGTACGTGTGGGCCGTGATGGCGAACAAGGGCAAGCACGACTGGCTGGAGAACAAGCGGCTGCTCGGCACGTTCCAGTGGCTCACGGTCGCGTGGGCGGTGTCGCTGGTCGTACGTGGTGGCGTGCAGGCCCTGCTGTACTGGCTGGACCGGCCCGACCTGCTCGGCGTGGCCCGGATCTTCCTGAGCTGGCCCATCTACGCCGGCATGCTGGCGCTGACGGTGTGGGCCGTGCGCCGCGCGACCCGGGCGGAACGCGCGACGCAGGCCACCGCCTGACCCGCTACCGGCCCCGGCCCACGGTGTCGGTGCCCAGCACGACCGCGCGTACCTCGTCCTCCACCTCGGTGGTGCACACGAAGATCAGCTCGTCGCCCGCCTCCAGCGGGTCGTCCGGTGTGGGCACCAGCACCCGCTTGCCGCGCAGCACCGCCACCAGCGCGGAGTCGCGCGGCATCGGCACGGACCGCACCGGCTGCCCCACGTACGGGGCGTGTGCGGGCAGCGTGATCTCGACCAGGTTGGCCTCGCCCTGCCGGAACGTCATGAGCCGGACCAGGTCGCCGACCGTGACCGCCTCCTCGACGAGCGCGGCCATCAGGCGCGGCTTGCTCACGGCCACGTCCACGCCCCACTGCTCGGTGAACAGCCACTCGTTCTCGGCGCGGTTCACCCGGGCCACCACCCGGTTGACCGCGAACTCGGTCTTGGCCAGCAGCGACACGACCAGGTTGGCCTTGTCGTCGCCGGTCGCGGCGACCACGACGTCGCAATTGGCGACCTCGGCCTCCTCCAGGCTGGTCAGCTCGCACGCGTCCGCGAGCACCCACTCCGCCTCGGGCACCCGTTCCGGGCGCAGCTGGCGGGGCTGACGCTCGATCAACATGACCTGATGGCCGTTGCCGATCAGCTCCTGCGCGATGGAGCGGCCCACGTTGCCCGCCCCGGCGATGGCGATGCGCATCAGTGCCCTCCCACTCCGGCGCCGGACGCGATCTTCAGCACGTCGCCGACCGTATCGTCGGTGACCAGGACGAACACCTGGTCCCCGTCCTGCAGCACCACCGAGGGGCTGGCCAGCGACCCGATGCCGAACCGCATCAGGTACGCCACCCGGGCCCCGGTCGCCTCCTCCAGCGCCTTGACCGTCTTGCCGATCCAGTCGCGGTGCAGCGGCGCCTCGACGATCGACACCGCGCTGGTCGGATCACGGAACACCTCGACCGTGCCCTCCGGCACCAGGTGGCGCACCATCCGGTCGGCGGCCCACCGGATCGTCGCCACGGTGGGGATGCCGAGCCGCTCGTAGACCTGGGCGCGGCGGGCGTCGTAGATGCGGGCGACCACCCGGGACACGCCGTACGTCTCGCGGGCCAGCCGGGCGGAGATGATGTTCGAGTTGTCGCCGCTGGAGACGGCCGCGAACGCGTCCGCGCGTTCGATCCCCGCCGCGCGCAGCACGTCACGGTCGAAGCCGATGCCGGTCACCGTGATGCCCTTGAAGTCACCGCTGAGCCGGCGGAACGCGTCGGCGTTCTGATCGATGACGGCCACGGAATGGCCGCGGGCGTCGAGGTTGTGGGCGAGCGTGGACCCGAGCCGGCCACACCCCATGATCACCACGTGCACTGTCGGCACCTTCCCGCTGGGTTCATACAGACCAGAGCGTGCCATGCGGCGTTGCCGCACGGTCGACGGGGCGGCATACGGCGTACGCCTGGCGGCCGTACGCTTGGCGCTTGTGGCAAGACCAACATCTCTCGTCAAGCGGCTGCTGCTGGGCCGGCCGTTCCGCTCCGACCGGCTGCAGCACACGCTGCTGCCCAAGCGGATCGCGCTGCCGGTGTTCGCCTCCGACGCGCTCTCCAGCGTGGCGTACGCGCCCGACGAGATCCTGCTGACGCTGTCCATCGCGGGCGCGAGCGCATACGCGTACTCGCCGTGGGTGACGCTTGCCGTGGCGGTGGTGATGATCACCGTGGTCGCCAGCTACCGGCAGAACGTGCACGCGTACCCCTCCGGCGGCGGCGACTACGAGGTGGCCACGGTCAATCTCGGCCCCCGCTACGGCGTTGGCGTGGCCAGCGCTCTGCTGGTCGACTACATCCTCACCGTGGCGGTGTCCACCGCGGCCGGGGTGAGCAATCTCGGCTCGGTCGTGCCGTTCGTGGCCGAGCACAAAGTCGCCATCGCGCTGGCCGCGATCACCCTGCTCACCGCGATGAACCTGCGCGGCCTGCGGGAGTCGGGCACGGCGTTCGCCATCCCGACGTACGCGTTCATCATCATCATCATCGGCATGATCCTCACCGGGATGGTCCGGATCTTCGTGCTGGGCCAGGAGCTGCGCGCGCCCAGCGCGACGCTGGTCATATCGGCCGAGGAGAGCCACCTGACCAGCTTCGCATTCGTCTTCCTGCTGCTACGTACGTTCTCGTCCGGCTGCGCCGCGCTGACCGGTGTCGAGGCCATCTCCAACGGTGTGCCCGCGTTCAAGCCGCCCAAGAGCCGCAACGCCGCCACCACGCTGCTGCTGCTCGGCTCCATCGCGATCGTCATGCTGCTCGGCATCGTCCTGCTGGCCCAGGCCACCCACCTGCAGTACGTCGAGGACATGTCGCAGATCCTGCACGGCCCTCCGAACTACGTGCAGAAGACCGTCACCACCCAGCTCGGGGAGGCGGTGTTCGGCAACGGCTCGATCCTGCTCTACCTGGTCGGTGCGGTGACCGCGCTGATCCTGTTCCTGGCCGCGAACACGGCGTTCAACGGGTTCCCGGTGCTCGGCTCGATCCTCGCCCAGGACCGGTACCTGCCCCGCCAGCTGCACACCCGCGGCGACCGGCTGGCGTTCTCCAACGGCATCATCTTCCTGGCCATCGCGGCCGGCACGCTGGTCGTGGCGTTCCAGGCCGAGGTGACCCGGCTTATCCAGCTCTACATCGTCGGCGTCTTCGTGTCGTTCACGCTGTCGCAGGCCGGCATGATCCGGCACTGGAACCGCCTGCTGCGCACCCAGCGTGACCCGAACGTGCGCCGCCGCATGCACCGGTCCCGGACCATCAACACCTTCGGCATGCTGATGACCGGCGCGGTGCTGATCATCGTGCTGATCACGAAGTTCCTGCTGGGCGCCTGGATCGCCATCGCCGCGATGCTGGTGATCTACGTGACCATGCTCGGCATCCGCAAGCACTACACCCGGGTCTCGCGGGAGCTGCTGCCGACCGAGGAACGGCCGGTGCTGCCGTCGCGCAACCACGCGGTCGTGCTGGTCAGCAAGGTGCACATGCCCACGCTGCGGGCCCTCGCGTACGCCCAGGCCACCCGGCCGGACACGCTGACCGCCGTGACGGTCAACGTGGACGACAAGGACACCCGGGGGCTGCAGGAGGAGTGGGAGCGCCGGCAGCTGCCGGTGTCGCTGACCGTGGTGGACTCGCCGTACCGGGAGATCACCCGGCCGATCATCGACTTCGTGAAGAGCGTGCGGCGCGGCTCGCCACGCGACGTGGTCACGGTCTTCGTACCCGAGTATGTGGTGGGCCGCTGGTGGGAGCACCTGCTGCACAACCAGAGCGCGCTGCGGATCAAGGGCCGGCTGCTGTTCGAGCCCGGCGTGATGGTCACCAGCGTGCCGTGGCAGCTGCGGTCCAGCCAGGACAAGGACCTGGACCGGCTGGACCGCGACCTGAGCCGGGCCCCGGCCCGCGGCCCGCGCTTCGGCAGCGCCGCCGCGCCGTCGGCGCCCACGATGCCGGTCGCCCGCACGGTCGACGACGCCGCGCCCGAGGAGCGGCTGGACGGCGCCCGTGACTGAGCCCGGCGACGACCTGGTCGAGGGCGACCGGGTGGAGCTGCGGGTGGGCGCGCCCGCACACGGCGGGCACTGCGTGGCCCGGATCGGCGGTCCCGGCGGCCGGGTCGTCTTCGTCCGGCACGCGCTGCCGGGGGAGCGGGTCACCGCCGAGGTGACCGAGCTGCACCGCGGCTACCTGCGGGCCGACGCCGTCGAGGTGCACGAGCCGTCGCCCGACCGGGTCGCGGCGCCATGCCCGTGGGCCCATCCCGGCGGATGCGGCGGCTGTGATCTGCAGCATGTGGCCGAGGACGCGCAGCGGGAGTGGAAGGCCGCCGTCGTCCGCGAGGCCCTCACCCGCGTCGGCGGGCTGCCCGGCGACGTCGTCGACCGGCTCGGCGTGCAGGTGCGGGCGCTGCCGGGCGGGTTGCTCGGCTGGCGTACCCGGGTGCGGTACGCGGTGGACGCCGCCGGACGGCCCGGCCTGCTGCAGCACCGCTCGCACCAGGTGGTGCCGATCGACCGGTGCCGGATCGCGCACCCGGCCATCCAGAGTCTCGACGTGACCGCCCGCTCCTGGCCGGACGCCGATGCGGTCGAGGTGGTGGCCTCCACGGCCGGCGATCTCGTGCAGCAGGAAATGCGCGCCGGCGACCGGGTGCAGCTCACCGGGCCCGCACAGGTGGGGGAGCGGGCAGCCGGCCGCGAGTGGCGGCTGTCCGCGGACGGGTTCTGGCAGGTCCACCCGGCGGCGGCCGACACCCTGGTCGAGGCGGTGCTGGAGCTGCTGCGCCCGGCCCCCGGCGAGACCGCCTGGGACCTGTACGGCGGCGCCGGCCTGTTCGCCGCGGCGCTGGCGGAGCGCACCGGCGCGCGGATGACCGTGGTGGAGTCCGCACCGGCCGCGGTGGCGGCGGCCCGGGAGAACCTGGCCGACCTGCCCCGCGTCGAGGTGGTCGCCGCGAAGGTCGACGCCGCGCTGGCCCGGCGCCGGGTCACCGGCCCGGTGGACCTCGTGGTGCTGGACCCTCCGCGCACCGGGGCGGGTGGCCCGGTGGTCCGGGCGGTGGCCGCCGCGGGGCCTCGGGCGGTCGCGTACGTGGCGTGCGATCCGGTCGCGCTGGCCCGGGACGTGGCCACGTTCACCGAGGCGGGATGGCGGCTGGCCGAGTTCCGGGCGTACGACTGTTTCCCGATGACCCACCACGTCGAGTGCGTGGCGTTGCTGCTGCCCACCGCAGATGCGGAGGTTTCGTGAGGGAGTGGTGTGGGGTCCATGCAACATGCAGGTGCCGATGCCGGCCCTGGATAGACTGACCCATCATGAGCGAGACACTGCCGCCGAATGCCGGCCTGATCGGGGGCATCACCGGCCCCGGAGACCTGAGGCGGCTCAGCATCGAGCAGCTGACCCTGCTCGCGGCCGAGATCCGCGACTTCCTGGTGGCCAAGGTGTCCCGTACGGGCGGGCACCTGGGGCCGAACCTGGGCGTCGTGGAGATGACCCTCGCCATGCACCGCGTGTTCGACTCCCCGCGCGACAAGATCCTGTTCGACACGGGCCACCAGGCGTACGTGCACAAGATCGTCACCGGGCGGCAGGGCGGGTTCGACCTGCTGCGCCAGCGCGGCGGCCTGTCCGGCTACCCCAGCCAGGCCGAGAGTGAGCACGACCTCATCGAGAACTCGCACGCCTCCACGGCCCTGTCGTACGCCGACGGGCTCGCCAAGGCGTTCACGCTGCGCGGCGAGGACCGGCACGTCGTCGCGGTGGTCGGCGACGGGGCACTCACCGGCGGCATGTGCTGGGAGGCGATCAACAACATCGCCGCCAGCGGTAACAGGCTGGTCATCGTCGTCAACGACAACGGCCGCTCGTACGCCCCGACGATCGGCGGGCTCGCCGAGCACCTGTCCACGCTGCGGCTCAACCCCGGCTACGAGAAGGTCCTCGACCTGGTCAAGGACGCCCTCGGCTCCACGCCGATGGTCGGCCGCCCGATGTACGAGGTGCTGCACGCGGTCAAGCGCGGCATCAAGGACGCGGTCAGCCCGCAGCCCATGTTCGAGGACCTCGGCCTCAAGTACGTCGGCCCGGTCGACGGCCACGACATCCACGCCATGGAGTCGGCGCTGCGCAAGGCGAAGGGTTTCAACGCCCCGGTGATCGTGCACGCGGTGACCCGCAAGGGCTACGGCTACCGTCCCGCCGAGGAGGACGAGGCGGACTGCCTGCACGGCCCGGGCGCGTTCGACCCGCAGACCGGTGCGCTCACCGCCGCCCCGTCGGTGAAGTGGACCCACGTCTTCGCCGAGGAACTGGTCGCGATCGCGGACGAGCGCCCCGACGTGGTCGGCATCACCGCCGCCATGGCCGAGCCCACCGGCATCGCCACGCTGGCCAAGAAGTACCCGGAGCGGGTCTACGACGTCGGCATCGCCGAGCAGCACGCCGCGACGTCCGCCGCCGGGCTGGCCATGGGCGGCCTGCACCCGGTCGTGGCGGTCTACGCCACGTTCCTCAACCGGGCGTTCGACCAGGTGCTGCTGGATGTGGCGATGCACCGGCTGCCGGTGACGTTCGTGCTGGACCGGGCCGGCATCACCGGCCCCGACGGCCCCAGCCACTACGGCATCTGGGACATGAGCGTGTTCGGTGTCGTGCCCGGGCTGCGCATCGCCGCCCCCCGCGACGCCGCCACGCTGCGCGAGGAGCTGCGCGAGGCGGTCGCGGTCGACGACGGCCCGACGATCGTGCGGTTCCCGACCGGTTCGGTGGCCCCCGACCTTCCCGCGGTGCGCCGCGTCGGCCAGGTCGACGTGCTGCGTGAGGCCCCGCAGGGTGGGCGCCGAGGCGACGTGCTGCTGGTCGCGGTCGGCGCGTTCGCCCAGCTCGGCATGGAGGTGGCCGAGCGGGTCGCCGGTCAGGGGTACGCGGTCACGGTCGTCGACCCGCGCTGGGTGCGCCCGGTGCCGATCGAGCTGGCCGGGCTGGCCGCGGAGCACCGCCTCGTCGTGACGCTGGAGGACGGCATCCGGGCGGGCGGGGTCGGCGACGCGGTGGCCAGCCTGCTGCGCGACGCGGGCGTGGACGTGCCGCTGCGTGATTTCGGGGTGCCGCCCGGCTTCCACCCGCACGGCACCCGGACCGAGATCCTCACCGCGCTCGGGCTCACCGCTCAGGACATCGCCCGCGACGTGACCGGTCACATCTCGGGCCTGCAGGAGCCGGCCGGCCAGATCCAGCCGACCTCCTGACCGAGCCCGCCCGACACCGGTATGTGCCAGGTCGGGCGGGAATAGGGGGCCACCCGTTATCTCGTCGTTATCTTTGGTCCATGGGGGTGGACTCCTACGGCGGACCGGTCGTCATCGACCTGGGTCTGGCGCGCGGTGAGCCGGAGACGTACGCGTCGCCCACCCGCTCGACCGTGCCGGTGTGGTTCGGGCCGCTCGTCGCGGCGCTGCTCGTGCTGTGGTGCGCCACCGCCTCCGCCGCACCGCCGGCGCCGACCCTGTCGCCGCTGCTGACCCTGTCCGTCGGGCCCGCCGACTCGTACGCGGTCACGGACTCCGGCCAGCTGCTGGCGCAGAGCCTCGGCACGCTCAGCCTGTACGACCTGTCCACGGGCCGGCTGCGGTGGAGCACCGAGCCCGCCGCACCGACGTACCGGCTGCGCATCGCCAGCGGCCTCGTGCTGCTGCGCCCGTGGAGCGCCGGGCTCACCGGCCTCGGCGACCCCGGCACCACCGCCGTCTCCCTCGCGACCGGCGACGCCCGCTGGCGCCGTACCGGCAACGTGGTCACGCTCGCCGGGTCCGGGTCCCTGCTCGCCGTGGCCGGGGTGCGCAGCCTCACCGGGCCCGGGCGGCGCGTCGAAGGGCCCATCGACGCGGTCGACGTCGTGACCGGGGCGACCCGTTGGCGCATCCGGGTGCCGTCCACGGCCGTGCTGCAGGGCATCCCGGCGGCCGCCGGGAACCCGCCGCGGCTGCTGCTCGTGCACGACGACCGCACCGCTGCCGTGCACGACCTGACCACCGGCGCCCGGCTCGCCACCGCCGACCTGCCCCCCGCCGACTACGGGCCGGACAACCCCACGGTGACCGGCGGGCTGGTGCTGCTGCGCCACCCCACGGCCGCGGGCGTCGAGCTGTCCGCGTACGACCCGGTGACGCTGACCCGGCGCTGGAGCCGCCCGGCCGGTGACGTGTACGAGATCCGCGACTGCGGCCCGCTCGCCTGCCTCATGGGACCCGACGGGGTCCGCGCCATCGACCCCGCGGACGGGACAGCGCGGTGGTACCAGCCCGACTGGCGGATCGTGGAGCAACGTGGCGACGCCATGCTCGCGTACTCGGCGCCCGACGGCACGATCGACACCGTGGGCCTGGTCGACCCGGCGACCGGGCGGGTGCTGGTCGACCTGCACGGCTGGCGCCCGCTCGCCGGTGCCGGTGGCCGGGACGACCTCCTCGTCACCCACGCCGAGCAGGCCGGAGCCCGTACCATGGTCGCGGTCGCCGCCCCCGGCGACGCACGACCGCGACTGCTTGCCGCGCTGCCCGCGGGCACCGGCGACTGCCAGTCGGCGCCCGACCGGCTGGTCTGCCGCTCGACGGCGGGCGAACTGGTCGTCTGGGCGTACCGGCAGAAGGGGTGAGCGTGGCGCTGATCGAGCTGAGCACCGATCCGGCCGCTCCGCCCGCTCCGGCCCGCCGCCCCGTCCTCGGTACGCACCGCCGCCTCGGCCTCGCCGTGGCCGCCGTCCTGGTGCTGGCGCTGGCCGGGGCGGTGCCCGCCGCCGCGGTCTTCTGGCGGCGCTCCGGGCTCGTTCCGCTCGCCGACGGCGCGGAGTTTCAGGTGGCGGGAGGCCGGCTGTACACGTTCGACGCGGTCGACGGGCGCCGGGTCACCTCCGCCTGGACCATGCGGCCGCTGCGCCGGCTGTGGCGCGCCGCCACCACGACCGACGACATGCCCGGCGGCATGCTGCAGGGCGGCAGCTCCGTGCAGGCGATCGGCGGCCACGTGCTGCTGCGTGCCGGGCAGGCCACGACGGTCCTGGACGCGCGTACGGGCGCGGTGCAGTGGGCCTCGCCGGTGCCCGTCCTGCCGCTCACCGACGACGTCGCCATGGTGCAGGCCGAGCAGTTCCGTCCCGGCACCGAGTACGACGAGTCCTCCGGCGCACCCGGCGCCCTGTACTTCTCCTCGGACGGACAACCGCACACCGAGCCGCCCGAGGTCACGGAACTGCGCGGCGTCGACCTGACAACCGGGCGGACCCGCTGGTCGGCGCGGTTCCCCGGCTCGATCTACCCGGCCCGGGCGCGGGGCCGGACCCCGGGCGTGGTGGTCATGGCCGCGGGGCGGCTCACGCTGCGTGCCGCCGACACCGGCGCGGTGCTGCGCGAGCAGCCGCTGCCGCCGATCGCTGGAACCCAGTCCTGGGGCGACGTCGTCGGCGACCTGCTGCTCGTGCGGCAGGCCGCGGCCGGGGACGGCACGGTGGTCACCGCGTACGCGCTGGACACGCTCGCGCCGCGGTGGCGGCGTACCGAGCCCTCCGACGCCGGAAACTCCGCCACCTGCACCGGACTGGCCTGCGAGAAGGTGCGATCCGACCTGGTGGTGCTCGACCCCGGCACGGGGCGGCCGCGCTGGCGTACCGGCGGCAACGTCGACCTGCAGACCGGCGCGGGGTACGCGGTGGAGGTCCAGAGTGGCCAGAGCCGCCCGCTGCGGGCGGTCGACCCGGCTTCCGGGGCGCCCCTGGTGGATCTGACCGGCTGGCAGACGTTCGCCGCAGGCCCCGCCGCGGCGGCGCTGGTGCTGTCCCGGCGCGACGACGGCCGCGGCACCAGCTTCGGGGTGCTGCTGCCCGGCCGGCGCGTGGTGCAGCGGCTCGGTACGTCGGGGATCGCGCTCACGGACTGCTCCGCGGACGCCCGGTTCGTCGCCTGCCGGGCACCCGGGGGCGTCGAGGTGTGGGCGTACTCGGCCTGACCCGACCGGTGGTGAGACGGCCCGGCCCGCGGGCAGTGGCCGGAGACCGGCGTGGCCTGCGGCAGTAGCCTTCCCCTTACGGCTGTTTTACGCGCCTGCCAGCAGGCTGGGCGCGGCCGTGGAGGAGTTCGGAGGACCGCGCGTGCGCGTGCTGGTGGTGGAAGACGAGCGGAGCCTCGCCGATGCGATCGTGCGGGGGCTGCGCCGCAGGGGCATGGCGGTGGACGTCGCCTACGACGGGCTGTCCGGCCACGAGATGGCGTACGTGACCCGCTACGACGTGGTCGTGCTCGACCGGGACCTGCCCGGCATGCACGGCGACGAGATCTGTGCCGCGCTGGTCGCCTCGGGCGCCCTGACCAGGGTGCTGATGCTGACCGCCAGCGGCACGGTCGCCGACCGGGTCGAGGGCCTGCAGCTCGGGGCGGACGACTACCTCTCCAAGCCGTTCGCGTTCGACGAGCTCGTGGCGCGCGTGCAGGCGCTCGGGCGCCGCGCCACCCCGGCCGCGCCGCCGGTGCTGACCGTCGGTGACCTGGTGCTGGACCCGGCCCGCCGGGTCGTCACCCGCGGCGGCGCCGCCCTGGACCTGACGAACAAGGAGTTCGGCGTCCTGGAGGAGCTGCTCAAGGCGCGCGGCGGGGTGGTGTCCAGCGAGCAACTGCTCGAACGCGTGTGGGACGCGAACACCGACCCGTTCACGACCACGGTCCGGGTGACCGTGATGACGCTGCGCAAGAAGGTCGGCGACCCGCCGCTGATCGAGACCGTGGTCGGCGCCGGATACCGGGTGCCCGATCCGGTCACCGTGGCCCCCGCCGGCGGCACGCCGTGACGGTCTATCTGGGCCGCAACCGAGACCGGATGCGGTTGCGCCCGACCCTGCGGCTGCGGCTCACCCTGCTCAACGGCATCCTGCTGGTCGGCGCGGGCGCGGTGCTGGTGCTGCTCGCCTGGCTGCTCGTGGGCGACGCACTACACCCCGCGGACGAACTGCGTCAGGGCACCCAGGTGGTGCTCTCCGACGGCCGGATCCTCGACGCCCACGCCTGGCAGAGCTGGCTGGTCGAGCGCGCATCCCGGGAGCTGCTGGTGAAGGGTCTGGTCGCCCTGTTCGCCATCGGCCTGATCGGGATCGCCGGCGCCTACGCAGTCGCCGGCCGGGCGCTGCGTCCGCTGCACAACGTCACCGCCACCGCCCGCCGGCTCGGCGAGGAGACCCTGGACCAGCGCATCGGGTACGCCGGAGCGGACGACGAGGTGGCCGAGCTGGCGCGGACGTTCGACGCGATGCTGGACCGGCTGGCCGGGGCGTTCGAGGCGCAGAAGCGGTTCGTGGCCAACGCCTCCCACGAGTTGCGGACCCCGCTGGCGGTCATGCGTACCGAGATCGACGTGACGCTGAGCGACGACGAGGCCGATGTCGCGGAGTACCGGCGTATGGCCAAGGTCGTCCGCAACGCCTCCGAGCGCGCCAACGGCCTGGTCGACTCGCTGCTCGTGCTGGCCCGCAGCGAGGCGCAGTCGGGGCGGCGGCTGGTCCGGAAAGTGCCCGCCGACCTGGCCACGAGCGTCTGCAACGCCCTGTCCGCCGTACGGGCGGAGGCGGAACGGCTGAAGCTGGACGTCACCACGGACCTCAAGCCCGCGCCCGTGGTCGGCGACCCGAGCCTGCTGGACCGCCTCGCGGGGAACCTCATCGAGAACGCGATCCGCTACAACCATCTGCTCGGCAAGCTGTGGCTGCGTACCGAGAGCGTGGACGGCCAGGCGCGGCTCGTGGTGGGGAACACCGGCTACGAGGTGGAGCCGCCGGACGTGCCGGGGCTGTTCGAGCCGTTCCGCCGGGGCGGCTGGGAGCGGACCGGCTCGCGCGGCTCGGGGCTGGGCCTGTCGATCGTCCGGGCGGTCTGCGACGCGCACGGCGGCACGGTCTCCGCGGTGGCGAACCCGGGCGGGGGGCTGGAGGTCACGGTCAGCCTGCCGGGCGCGGACTCCACACCGGTCGTGGCGGCCTCGGCGGCGGTGCCCCGGATGGGTGCCGCGTCCCCGTAGCCCCGGTCAGGCGGCGAGGCCGAGGCGGCGGGCGTCGTCCTTGGCGGTCTCCACGTCCTTGGCGGTCTCGCGCTGGATCTGGCGCCACCGCCCGACGCTGATGCCCAGTTCGGCGGCGAGTTCGGCGTCGGTGACCCCGGGACGCTCGGCGCGGATGCGGGCGGCGAGCGCGACGCTCTCCTGACGGCTGCGGCGCGGCCGGGTGCCCGGGCGGGTCGATGCGGCTCCGCCCTTGTTCGCCCGCGTGGCGGGCCCCGTGGCGGTGGTGCCGGCGGGGATGCGTGGGCGGCCGGCTCCGCGGGTCGCCGTGGGTGTGAAGCTGGCCTCGGCGGCTCGTGGCAGGGCCTCGGCCGCCTCGGCGAGCGCGTCCGCGGTGCTGCGCCGGGCCGGCTTGGCCGCGGTGGTGTCGGTGGCGGACGCCGATGTCCGGTCCGGGGTGTTTCCGTTCGGGTTTACCGATTCGTCGGCGGGCGTGGCGGGCTCGGCGTCGGGTGTGGACTCGGCCGTCGCGTGCGAGAACTCGACCGCCACTCCGGCCGTGGCTGCAGGCCGGGACGCCTGCTCAGCCTCGTCGGTGGCCACGTCGATGGCGGCGGAAGCGCCAGCGGCCGGTCCGCCAGGGGCCGGTGCGGCGGCGGTGGCCGGTGCCGCGGCGGCGGGTGCGGCCGCGGTGGCCGGTGTGGCGGCTCCCGACCGGGCGGGACCCGGGGTCGTACTGGCCGCAGGGTGCTCCGCGCCCGCCCGGCTCCCGGCGGAGTGGCCCGAGGCGGTATCGATGCCAGGGGTGGCGACGGGCACGTTCGGGGCGCCGGCGAGCCGGGCCATGCCGGTCACCTCTGCCGCCGCCCCGGTACGGGAGTGGGACCGTTCCTGGTCGGCCGTCAGCGCGGCGATGCGGCCACCCAGCTCGACCAGACAGATGCTGGCCACGACGATCAGGCCGTCGACGGACAGGGGCAGCAGGTACGGCGACGCGCCGGTCTCGCCGTACCGGGCGGCCACGCCCGCCATGTGCCAGTACGAGACCCAGGCGGCGATGCCCGCGATGGTGGCTGTCGCGACCAGCCGGGTGAAGGCCAGCGACCGCCGGTGCACCGGAACCCGCGAGATCAGCTCCACCGTCAGCAGCAGTGCGAGTGGTGGCCAGGCGGCAATGGCCTGGCTGATCGGGTTGTCCAGAGCGTGCAGGATGTTGGCGACCACGGAGGCCGCGACGCCCAGGAACAGGGTGGCTCGCACGGCCCAGCGGACACGGCGAAGCTGCGGGAGTGGCACCGGAAGCTCTCCTCTGCCAGTCAGACGGGTGGCTGGACCCTGGCCGGGCCCGGCGACCATCCTGACCGCTCGATGTTTCGACACGAAACCCGCTCCCACGACAGGGTCACGTTCGTGTCGGGAGCGATGCGGTGATGTGATGCCGCGTGGCGGCGTGTCAGTTTGACTTCTTCTCGATCTCCCCCCGCAGCGCGGGGAACTCGGCCTTCGCCTTGCTGACCGACTTGAAGTACCAGATGATCCAGCCGACGCTGCCGTCGTCCGCCCAGCCGCACATGGCCATGGAAATGCCGGACGCCTCGGCCTTGCCGCACTTGGCGGCACCGCCGAGCGGGCCCGCGTCGACGGTGGTGATCCCGGAGACCTTCAGCCCGCCGATGCCGGCGCCGAGGAACGTACCGTCCAGTTCCTTCTGCGGGTCCTCGACCGGGGCCTCGGCGGCCACGACCACGACGATGTCCCGCTTTTCGGGGGTGCCGTACAGCGCGCCGACCGTGCCGGTCGCGCCGGGCACGTCGGCCAGCCCCTGCTTCAGCTCCTTGGTCACCCCGGCGAACTGCGCGTCCGTCAGCTTCGGGCGGCCGCCGAGCCGCTTCGGCTCGGTGACCGAGACGGTGGCCTGCGGCGCCTTGGTCGGCTCGTCGGTGGGCTCCGCGCCGGTGTCGGTGGTGGGCTCGCCGGCGGGCACGCCCGTGCTCGACGTACGGCTGCTGGTCAGCTTGTCCGCATTGTTGCGGGCGGCGAGGAAGACCGCGGTGCCGCCACCGACGCAGAGGACGAGGATGACCGCGAGCGAGACGAGCACGATCGGCAGCGCCCGGGACTTCTTCGGCGGCTGCGGCGCCGGGTACCCCGGCTGGGCGAATTCCAGGCCGGCGAACCCGGGCTGACCCCCGAACGGGGGAGCTGATGACGGGAAGCCCGGCTGCGGCGGCACTGAGGTCGGCACGTCCGGGTTGGGCTGGCCCGGGTAGCCCTGACCCGGATACGGCTGCCCCGAGTACGGCTGGCCCGACATGGGCTGGCTCGGGAACGGCTGGCCCGACATCGGCTGCCCGGGGAACGGCTGAGCCGGGTAGGGCTGGCCGGGGTAGGGCTGCTGGGCCGGGTACGGCTGCTGCTCGGGGTACGGCTGGCCCGAGAAGGGCGGCGTGGGCGGCTGCGACATCAGGGCTCCATCGATCGGGCTACAAGTCGGGGAGCCTATCGGGCCACAGTCCCGAGCGCTGTCCCCTTTCCTGTCCCTTTCGTGGGAGCCGCATCACGCTGGTGTCGATGCGCACCACGACGGAGCCCACGGTGCGGGTGTCCGGTCCGGGCACCCGCACCGTCGCAGACGATCAGGACTTCTTCTGCTCGATCTCGCCGCGCATGGCGACGAATTCCTTCTCCAGGTCGGCCGACTTCTTGAACAGCATGGCGATCATGCCGACGCTGCCCGTGTCCGACCAGACGCAGACCGCCGTGGGTACGCCGGACGCGGAGGTGTCCCCGCACTTGGCGATGCCGCCGAGCGGGCCGGGCGCGGTGTCCTTGAGCCCCTTGACCGAGAAGCCGCCCTGGCTCATGCCCTTGGTGAACTCGTCGTACCGGCTCTGCGCCGAGCCCGTCAGCGTGGACGCCGCGGCGACCATGACGAGGTCCTGCTTGGTGGGGTCGCCGTACATGGCGCCGACCGAGCTGGTGGTGCCGCCGATCTTGCCCATTTCGCTGTGGAGCGCGGAAACGCTGCCGGCCAGCGTCGGGTCGGTGACCTTGTCCCGGCCGCCGAGGGTCTGCGGCTCGACGACGGTGATCTTCGACGCCTCGACGACGTTCGTGACCTTGTCCTTGGCGGCGAAGAACGCGGCGATGCCGCCGCCGACGCACAGCACCAGGATCACCGCGGCCGAGATCAGCACGATCTTGAGTGCGGAGGACTTCTTCTTCGGCGGGGGCCCACCGAACTGGACCACGCCGGGCTGCCCGGGCGGGGCGAAACCCGCCTGCCCGGGAGGCGGGAACCCGGCCTGACCGCCGGGCGCGTACGAACCCTGCCCGGGCTGCGCGTAACCGCCTTGGTCGGGCTGTCCGTAAACGCCCTGGCCGGGAGCCGGGTAGCCGCCGGGCTCGGGCTGCCCGTAGCCGCCCTGGCCGGGGGCCGGGTAGCCGCCGGGCTCCGGTTGCCCGTAGCTGCCCTGGCCGGGGGCCGGGTAGCCGCCTTGGTCGGGCTGTCCGTAGCTGCCCTGGCCGGGCGGCGGGTATCCGCCGGAGGTGGGCTGGGGGTATCCAGGCTGGCCCTGTACGCCCGGAGGCTGGTAGCCGCCGGTCGGGTCGGGAGCCGGCTGGCCGGGATAGGGCGGCTGCGTCATGTGAACTCCAGAGTCGATACGGGCGCCGACGGAGCCTATCGACCGGGGGCACAACGACTTGACGCCCCCGCGACTAAATCACGGGGGCGTCCGTCATCCGACAGCCGGTGGATCAGGCGGGCACGTTGGCCACGCCGTTGGGCAGGAACCGCTTGCCGGTCACTCGCTCCGAGGTGCCGCTGCGGTCCAGGTACGGCGTGACGCCGCCCAGGTGGAACGGCCACCCGGCGCCCAGGATCATGCACAGGTCGATGTCCTGCGCCTCGGCGACGACACCCTCGTCCAGCATGATGCGGATCTCCTGGGCGAGCGCGTCGAGCGCCTTCGTCCGTACCTCCTCGGCGGTGGACGGCGCGGAACCGACCTCGAGGAGCTTGACCACCTCGGGGTTGATCTCGTCGTCGACCATCAGCGGGATGCCCGCCTCGGCGATGCGCCGCAGGTTGGGGCTGTCCGCGAAGCGGTCCGGGAACGCACCGTGCAGCGTCTCGCCCACGTGGTGCGCCACCGCGGGGCCGACGAGCTGCAGCAGCGCGATCGGCCGCATGGGCAGGCCCAGCGGGTCCATCGCGGTGTTGACCACGTCCAGCGGGGTGCCCGCGTCGATCGCGGTGAACACCTCGCTGGTGAAGCGGGTGAGCAGCCGGTTGACCACGAACGCCGGGGCGTCCTTGACCAGCACGCAGCTCTTGCGCAGCTCCTTGCCGACCGCGAACGCGGTGGACAGCGTGGCGTCGTCCGTCCGCTCGCCCTTGATGATCTCCAGCAGCGGCAGCACCGCGACCGGGTTGAAGAAGTGGAAGCCGACGACCCGCTCGGGGTGCTCCAGCTCGGCCGCCATCGCGGACACCGACAGCGAGGAGGTGTTCGTGGCGAGCACCGCCTCCGGCGTCACGATCTTCTCGATCTCGGCCCAGATCTGCTTCTTGAGCTCGAGGTTCTCGAAGACCGCCTCGATCACGAAGTCGGCGTCGGCGAAGACGCTCTTGTCGACCGAGCCGCTGACCAGGCCACGCAGCTTCGCCGCGGTGCCCTCGTCCATCCGGCGCTTGCCGACCAGCTTGTCGATCTGGCCGTGCACGTACGCCACGCCCTTGTCGACCCGGGCCTGGTCGAGGTCGGTCAGCACGACCGGCACCTGCAGGCGGCGGGCGAACAGCAGCGCGAGCTGGGAGGCCATCAGGCCCGCGCCCACGACACCGACCTTGGTGACCTTGCGGGCCAGCTCCTTGTCCGGTACGCCGACCGGGCGCTTGGCCCGGCGCTGGACCAGGTCGAACGCGTACAGGCTGGCGCGGGCCTCGTCGCCCATGATCAGGTCGGCGAGGATCTCGGTCTCGGCCGCGGTGCCGTCGGCGAACGACGCCTCCTTGGCCAGGCCGAGCAGCTCCAGGGCCTTGTTGGCGGACGGGACCGCGCCGTGCAGCTTCTCGTCGAGCTGCTGCTTGGCGAAGAACAGCACGCCGTCCCACATGTCGCGGTCGACCTCGGGGCGGGTCACGGTGACCTCGCCCTTGACCACGCCGGCGGCCCAGGCGAGCGAGCTCTCCAGGAAGTCGGCCGGCTCGAACAGCGCGTCCGCGACGCCCATCTCGGCGGCCTGCTTGGGCTTGAGCACCTTCTGGGTGAGCGGGTTCTGCAGGATCACCTGCGCTGCCCCGGGCACGCCGATCAGGTTCGGGAGCAGCTGGCTGCCGCCCCAGCCGGGGACCAGGCCGATTGCGACCTCGGGCAGGCCGAGCGCCGCCGCGCCGCCGGAGACCGTCCGGTAGTGGCAGTGCAGCGCCACCTCCAGGCCGCCGCCGAGCGCCGCGCCGTTGATGAACGCGAACGTCGGGATCTGCGAGTCCTTCAGCCGGGCGAAGACCCGGTGACCCAGCTCGCCCAGGGCCTTGGCCTGATCGCGCTGCGTGATGAACGGCATCCCGGTGATGTCCGCACCCACGCAGAAGATGTACGGCTTGCCGGCCAGCGCGATGAACGCGGGCTGCGCCTCGGTGGCCTTGGTGATCGCCTCGTCCAGCGACGCGAGCCCGCCCGGGCCGAAGCTGTTCGGCTTCTTGTAGTCGAACCCGTTGTCGAGCGTGATCACGGCGGCGGGCTTGTCCAGCCCCGGCACCCGGACCAGGCGGACGATCGCCTTGGTGACGACCTCGTTGGGGTAGTCCGGCAGCGTGGTCACTTGTCGCCCTCCCAGTTCGGGTTCTCCCAGATCACGGTGCCGCCCATGCCGATGCCGATGCACATCGCGGTGAGGCCGTAGCGGACCTCCGGGTGCTCGGCGAAGTGCCGTGCCAACTGGGTCATCAGGCGCACGCCGGAGGAGGCGAGCGGGTGACCGATGGCGATGGCGCCGCCCCACGGGTTGACCCGGGGGTCGTCGTCGGCGATGCCGTAGTGGTCGAGGAACGCGAGCACCTGCACCGCGAACGCCTCGTTCAGCTCGAACAGGCCGATGTCCTCGATGGTCAGCCCGGCGATGCGCAGGGCCTTCTCGGTCGACGGGATCGGGCCGTACCCCATGATCTCGGGCTCGACGCCGACGAAGCCGTACGAGACGAGCCGCATGGCGACCGGCAGGCCCAGCTCGCGGGCCGTGTCCTCGCTGGCCAGCAGTGCGGCGGTGGCGCCGTCGTTCAGGCCCGCGGCGTTACCGGCGGTGACCCGGCCGTGCGGGCGGAACGGGGTCTTCAGCGTGGCCAGCTTCTCCAGCGAGGTCGCGCGGGGCGCCTCGTCGACCGTGGCCAGGCCCCAGCCCTCCTCGGAGCTGCGCAGCGCGATGGGCACCAGGTCCGGCTGGAGCTTGCCGTTGGCGTACGCCTTGGCCGTCTTCTCCTGCGAGGCCAGGCCGTACGCGTCGACCCGCTCCTTGGTGATGTTCGGCAGGCGGTCGTGCAGGTTCTCCGCGGTCTGGCCCATGACCAGGGCCGACGGGTCGACCAGCTTCTCGGCGAGGATCCGCGGGTTCGGGTCGACGCCCTCACCCATCGGGTGCCGGCCCATGTGCTCGACACCGCCCGCGATGGCGACGTCGTACGCCCCCATCGCGATGCCGCCCGCGACGTTGGTCACGGCGGTCATGGCGCCGGCGCACATCCGGTCGATGGCGTAGCCGGGGACGGTCTTGGGCAGGCCGGACAGCAGCGCGGCGGTCCGGCCGATGGTCAGGCCCTGGTCGCCGGTCTGGGTGGTGGCGGCGATGGCGACCTCGTCGACCCGCTCCGGCGGGAGCTGCGGGTTGCGCTTCATCAGCTCTCGGATGCAGCGGATGACCAGGTCGTCGGCGCGGGTCTCGGCGTACATGCCGCCCGCCTTGCCGAACGGGGTGCGGACGCCGTCGACGAAGACGACCTCGCGTACTTCACGGGGCACAGCAAGCCTCCTTGCGGGCGTGAACCCTGGGGGTGTCGTCGGTGATGCTACTCGCCGGTAACTACACCTGCCTACCGTCCCGCCCCAAGGAGTCGATGATCATGCCGCGGCGGAGTCCGGCAGGACCGCCGCGATGCCGTCCACGATCAGGGCGATCTGCCACGGGCGGGCACCGAAGCCGCGCAACGTCTCCGCGACCGCGGCCGGGGTGATGTCAGTCGGCGGCGCCCAGGCGAGGCGGCGGATGAAGTCCGGGCTGATCAGGTTCTCCGGCGGCAGGGTGTGCGCCTCCGCGGTCCCGATCACCACCTGCCGGCAGCGGGCCAGCCGGGCCGCGGCGATCGGGTCGCGCTCGGCCCAGCGGTGCGGCGGCGGCGGACCCTCCACCGGCTGGTTCACCGGCAGCGCGTCGTCGGGCAGCGCCCGGGCCTCGTCCAGGGCGTCCAGCCATACGCGCGCCAGTCGCCGCACCGAACGGCCGCCGAAGCCCGCCAGGGTCATCAGCGTGCGCTCGTCCTTCGGGTCCAGTTCGGCGGCCGCGATGATCGCGGAGTCGGGCAGCACCCGGCCCGGGGCGGAGTCCTTGCGGGCGGCGACCGCGTCCCGCGCGTACCACAGGGCCCGGACCCGGGACTGGGCGCGAGCACCGCGGACCCGGTGGATGCCGGACGTACGCCGCCACGGGTCCGGGCGTACCCGCGGCGGGCGGTCCGCGCCCGCGACCAGCGCCGCGAACTCCTCCGCGGCCCACGCCGCCTTGCCCTGACTCTCCAGCTCCGCGGCGAGCAGGTCGCGCAGGTCGGTGAGCAGTTCCACATCGAGGGCCGCGTACGTCAGCCAGGACTCCGGCAGCGGCCGGGTCGACCAGTCCGCCGCGGAGTGGTGCTTCTCCAGCGAGTAGCCCAGCAGCGACTCGGTCAGCGCCGCCAGGCCCACCCGCTCGAACCCGGCCAGCCGGGCGGCCAGCTCCGTGTCGAACAGCCGGCGCGGCCTCATGCCGATCTCGGCGAGGCACGCGAGGTCCTGGCTTGCGGCGTGCAGCACCCACTCGGTGTCGGACAGGGCCGCGTCGAGCGTGGTCAGGTCCGCCAGCGGCAGCGGGTCCAGCAGCACCGTGCCCGCACCGGCCCGCCGCAGCTGGACGAGGTAGGCCTTCTGGGTGTACCGGTAGCCCGAGGCCCGCTCGGCGTCGACCGCCACCGGCCCCGTGCCCGCGCGCATGCGTGCGACCACCTCGGCCAGCTCGTCGGCGGACGCCACCGGGAGCGGGGTGCCCTCCCGCGGCGCGATCAGCGGCACCGCGGCGGGGGCGGCCCGGACCGTGCCGGTGCCGTCCTCGACGGGGTCGGTTGCGTCATTCGCAGGGGCGGGTGCCGTGGGGGCGGGCGTCGTCGCTGCGGGACCGCCGTTCGAAGGCTCGGGCGGCACGTCGTGCGGTCCGTCAACTGCTTGGTCCGGCGCGTCCCGACGGAAAGTTTCGTCGGTCACTCCGTAACCGTACGGGTGTGCCCCCCTCGGCATGCGCAGCCGGGTCCCGGCGCGCCGATGCTCGATCGACAATCCGGCCGGAATCCGTTGCTCGTGCGCCCGTCCGCAACCGCCGTTGCGTACGTACTACCGGCCGGACCGTCGACGCCCGGGAGGCCGCCATGACCAGCTACGACCAGTACGGCGTGCCGGGCCGGCAGCAGCGTGGCCCGGTGGATCCCCTGCTCAGCCTGCCCGACCACCCGTCGGGGGAATGGGCGATGCCGCGGTCCGCGCCGTCCGGCGACGAGTGGCCGCCGCCGTCGTTCCACGACTCGTGGCCCGACCGCACCGAGGCGGACGTGCTGATGAGCCTGCCGGACGCCCGGCACGGCGAGGACGCCACGCGCGCCGCACCGCGCATCGGCCATCCGCGGCCGGCCCGCACCGCGTCCGACGAGCCGTTGTTCCCGCCGTCCGGACCGTCGGCGCACCGGAGTGCCACCGAGCCGTCGGCCCAGCCTGCCGGGAAGACCGGCCGCGGCCGGCTGCTCGCGCTGATGCTGGTGCTCGTGCTGGTCGGGGTGTCGGGCTGGCAGGCGTGGCGCCTGGACCGGCTCGACAAGCGGCTCGGCGGCAGCAACGACCAGCTCGCCACGGCCCTGCAGCACCAGACCGAACGCGCCGACCGGCTGGAGAAGCAGATGGCGGGCGTGTTCGACCCCGAGGGCATCTCCGCGAACGTGCTGCCCAGCGTGTTCCGGGTCCGGGCCGGGAACTTCACCGGGACGGCGTTCTCGATCGGTGACAAGGCGGGCACCGGCAAGGCGAACCTGCTGACGAACTTCCACGTGGTGGAGGCCACGTTCAACGGCGGCGGCCGGAAGGTCTTCCTCGAACGCGGGCGTACCGAGGTGGCCGCCACGATCGTCAAGGTCGACAAGGGCAAGGACCTCGCGCTGTTGCGCGCCGACCGCAAGATCACCGGGCTGGCCGCGGCGACCGACCAGGTCCGGCCGGGCCAGCAGATCCTCGTCGCGGGCGCGCCGCTAGGGCTTGAGGACACCGTGACGACCGGGGTGGTCAGCGCGTTCCGGCCGGACGACCCGGACGGGCCGGTGATCCAGTTCGACGCCCCGATCAACCCGGGCAACTCCGGCGGGCCGGTGGTGGACTCCGCCGACCGGGTGGTCGGGCTGGCCACCGCGAAGGCGCGCAACGCCGAGGGCATCGGCCTGGCCATCCCGGTCAAGACGGCCTGCGACACGTTCGACGTCTGCTAGCCGCGACCGGAAAGCCCCGTCAGCCGGCGTTGGCGCGATGCCGCTGCGTCAGGGCGGTCACGCCGGGCGGCGGCAGACCCGCGGTGGACGACAGCATCGCGCACCAGCCGTGCAGGTGCGCGCCCAGATCGCCCGAGGTCGGCGTCCACGAGGCGCGGATCTCCAGGTCGGCCGTGGGCAGGGGCCCGGCCAGCTCGCCGAACCGGGTGGACGCGGTCTGCGTGATCGTCCCGCCGATCGCCGTGTACGCGGCCCCGTGCTGCTCCAACCCGTCCGTCAGCCACGTCCACGCCACCGCGGGCAGCAGCGGATCACCGGCCAGGTCCGCCTCCAGCTCCGCGGTGATCAACGTGACCAGGCGCAGGTTGCCGCGCCACGCGTCGTGCCCGTCCGGGTCGTGCAGCAGGATCAGCCGGCCGCTCGCCACCTCGTCGCCGTCGCGCAGCACGGTCGCGCTGAGCGCGAACCCGTACGGCGCCAGGCGCTGCGGCGGGGTGATCTCTTCGAGCAGGATCTCCGCGCGGGGGGCGGCGGCGCGCAAACCGTCGACGGCGCGGGTGAACGCCTCGGGTGCGGTGGGGGTGGGCGCCATGGGGTGGAGCCTATGCCGATCACCGCCGCGCGGCGCCGTTCGGCGCGCCGCGCAGAACGTTCACTCATTCGTCATCGCCGTGGTGTGACCGCACACGCGGTCCGTCGCCGGACGGCCCGCATGGCACCATGGCGCGGGTGACCACTACACCCCTGACGGGCCCGGCCGGGTCCGCCTTCGTGCGCGCCTGTCGCGGCCTTTCCGTGCCGCACACCCCCGTCTGGTTCATGCGGCAGGCCGGCCGCTCGCTGCCGGAGTACCGCAAGATCCGCGAGGGGATCGGGATGCTGGAGTCCTGCCGCCGCCCGGACCTGGTCACGGAGATCACGCTGCAGCCGGTCCGCCGCCACGGCGTCGACGCGGCGATCCTGTTCAGCGACATCGTCGTCCCGTTGGCCGCGGCCGGGATCGACCTGGACATCGTGGCGGGCACCGGGCCGGTGATCGCCGAGCCGATCCGGTCCCGGGCGGACGTGGACCGGTTGCGGCCCATCACCGTGGGCGAGGTGGGTTTCGTCGACGAGGCGGTGCGGATGCTGGTGGCCGAGTTGGGCGACACCCCGTTGATCGGCTTCGCCGGGGCGCCGTTCACGCTGGCCAGCTACCTCGTCGAGGGCGGGCCGTCGCGCACGTACGCTCGGACCAAGGCCATGATGTACGGCGCGCCGCAGCTCTGGCACGACCTGTGCACCCGCCTGGCGGAGATCACCCTCGCGTTCCTGCGGGTCCAGATCGCCGCCGGGGTCAGCGCGGTCCAGTTGTTCGACTCGTGGGCGGGCGCGCTGTCCGAGGCCGACTACCGCCGCTACGTCCTGCCGCATTCCGCGGCGGTGCTCGGCGGCCTCGCCGAGGCCGGGGTGCCCCGGATCCACTTCGGCGTGGGCACGGCGCTGCTGCTGCCCGCGATGGGGGAGGCCGGGGCGGACGTGGTCGGCGTCGACTGGCGTACCCCACTGGACTCCGCCGCCGCCCGCGTCGGCGGCCGTGCGGTGCAGGGCAACCTGGACCCGGCCGCGTTGTTCGCGCCGTGGCCGGTGGTCGAGGAGCAGGCCCGCCGGGTGCTGGCGGAGGGCCGGGCCGCGCCCGGCCACGTCTTCAACCTGGGCCACGGCGTGCTGCCCGAGACCGACCCGGACGTGCTCACCCGCCTGGTCGATCTCGTGCACACCGCGTCGGCCCGCTGACGGGCCGCTCACATCAGCCGACCCCGCGGGGCGCGGGGCCGCGCGACCTGACAGTGTTGACGCCGTGCGGAAGCGGGTTGCGGTCATCGGTGGCGGCATCGCGGGGCTTGCCGCGGCCGTGCGGCTGCGCGATCGGGCGCCGCAGGACACCCAGATCATCGTGTACGAGGGGTCCGGCGCGCTCGGCGGCAAGCTGCGTACCGGTGAGCTGGCCGGCGGGATGGTGGAGCGCGGCGCCGAGTCGTTCCTGACCGGGGCGCCCGACGGCACCGAGTCCGCCGCGGTGCGGCTGGCCCGTCGTGTCGGCCTGGGCGCCGAACTGGTCCACCCCGGCGGCATACCGGCCGCGCTGGCGCTGCACGGGCGCTTGGAGCCGGTGCCCGCGGGCACGCTGATGGGCGTACCCGGAGATCTGGGCCTGCTGGGTGCGGCGGCCCGACCGGCCGTCGGCGCCGACCCGGACGAGGGCCGCCCGCTGCTCGGACCCGGCGCGGACGTCGCGGTCGGCGCGCTGGTGCGCGCCCGCTACGGCGACGAGGTCGCCGATCACCTGGTCGACCCGATGCTCGGCGGGGTGTACGCGGGCCGCGCCGACGAACTGTCGCTCGCGACCACCATGCCGGCCCTGGCCGACGCCGCCCGCAAGCAGCACACGCTGTCCGGGGCGGTCCGCGCCGCGCAGGCCGCCGCGGTGCGGGTGCCGGGACGGCCGATCTTCAGCACGGTCGCGGGGGGCCTGAGCCGTCTGGTCGCCGCGGCGGCGGACGCGAGCGGTGCCGAGTTCCGCCTGGGCCTGCCGGTGCGCGAGCTGTCCCGGGCCGGGCGCGGCTGGCGGCTGGTGTCGGGCCCGGTGCCCGCGCCGCAGGTCGACGAGGTGGACGCGGTCGTGCTGGCGGTCCCGGCGCGGCCCGCCGCCCGGCTGCTGGCGACGTCGGTCCCGGCCGCGGCGGACCCGGTCGGGGTGCTGGACTACGCGAGCGTGGCCCTGGTCGCGCTGGCGCTCCCGCCGGACACCGTGCTGCCGGAGCTGTCCGGGTTCCTGGTCCCGCCCACCGAGGGCACGCTGGTGAAGGCCGCGACGTTCGTCACCCGCAAGTGGGGCCACCTGCGCCGCGACGGCGGTCCGGTGATCGTGCGGGCCTCCCTGGGCCGCGCGGGCGAACAGGACCGGCTGCAGCGCGACGACGCGGACCTGATCGCGGTCGCGCACACCGAGCTGGGCCGCCTGCTCGGCACCGCGCTGCCGCCGCCGGTCGCTACGTGGCTGCAGCGCTGGGGTGGCGGGCTGCCGCAGTACGCTCCCGGGCATCTCGACCGCGTCGCGGCCGCGCGGGCCGCGCTGCCGCCGGGCCTGGCGCTCGCCGGCGCCGCGTTCGACGGCGTGGGCATACCGGCCTGTGTGGCCGGCGGCGAGACCGCCGCCGAGGACGTCTGGAAATCGCTGGAGGACCGATGACCGAGCAGACGAACGCCGCGCGGGTGCGCGAGCTGAACGACACGATCCGCTACACGATGTGGTCGGTGTTCCGGGCCGCGAGCCCGCTGCCTGCCCTGCGCGCCGACCTGTCCTCCGAGGTGGAGGGGTTGTTCGAGCAGCTGGCGGACAAGGACGTGACCGTGCGCGGCACGTACGACGTGGCGGGGCTGCGCGCCGACGCGGACATCATGGTGTGGTGGCACTCCGGCTCGTCCGACGCGCTGCAGGAGGCGTACGGCCTGCTGCGCCGTACCGCGCTGGGCCGCCACCTGCAGCCGGTGTGGTCGCAGATGGCGTTGCACCGTCCGGCCGAGTTCAACAAGAGTCACCTGCCCGCGTTCCTGGCGGGGGAGCAGGCCCGCGCGTACGTCAGCGTCTACCCGTTCGTCCGCTCGTACGAGTGGTATCTGCTGCCGGACGAGGAGCGCCGCGCGATGCTGGCCGAGCACGGCCGGATGGCACGCGGGTACCCGGACGTGCGGGCGAACACGGTGGCCTCGTTCGCGCTCGGCGACTACGAGTGGATGCTGGCGTTCGAGGCGGACGAGCTGCACCGCATCGTGGATCTCATGCGCGACCTGCGGGCCGCCGGTGCCCGCCGGCACGTGCGCGAGGAGGTGCCGTTCTACACCGGACGGCGGCGCAGCGTGGCCGAGATCGTCGCGGCCCTGCCGTAGGGGAGCACGCGTCGCGCGTCACCGCTCCCGGCGCATCGGAATGTGCGGTATGCCGTCCTCAAGGTATTCCGGGCCGATCTGCTGGAAGCCGAACTTGGCGTAGAAACCGACCAGGTGGGCCTGGGCTTCCAGGACGACCGTACGGTCGCCGATGGCCGTGAGTGCCTGCGTCATGAGCTCGCCGGCGACGCCGGTGCCGCGGGCCGCGGGCGCGACCACCACCCGCCCGATCCGCGCCGCCTCGCCGTCGTCGAGTATCCGCAGGTAGGCGCGGATGTCGTCGCCGTCCGCAAGCCACACGTGGCGGGCCTGCGGCTCGGTGTCGCGGCCGTCCAGGTCGCCGTACGCGCACTTCTGTTCCACCACGAACACGTCCGCGCGCAGCCGCAGGATCGCGTACAGGGTGGCGGCGTCGAGGTCGCGGAAGGCGGCGGCGTGCCACTGAGTCCGGGGCTCGGGGTGCATTCCGCGATCCTAGGCGGCGCGTCGTCACACCATTGGCGCCGTGCACGTTGTACGCATGGGTGAGCGCGGAACGGCGTGGGAGGATCTCATGATCAAGCGGAGCAAGCTGTTCGGGAACAAGACCCGGGTCACGTTCTGCCTGCCGGCGGATGTTCCCGCGGGCACGGTCAGCGTGGTCGGCACGTTCAACGACTGGCGGCCGGGCATGCACGAGCTCAAGATCCGTAGGGACGGCACTCGCACCATCAGCCTGCAGCTCGACCCCGGCCATTACCGGTTCCGGTATCTGGCGACCGACGGCGTGTGGCTGGACGACGACCACGCGGACTGGGTCGGGCCGCACGGCAGCGAACTCAAACTCTGACGTTTGCGCAGGTCCCGCCGGGGAATCCAGCGTTGATTTGTTGACGAGGCAATCAACAACGGAGGCTCCGATGGCGAACGTCAAGCTGGCGGTCATCTACTACTCGGCCACGGGCACGATCCACGGCATGGCGGAACGGCTTGCCCAGGCGGGGGAGAAGGCGGGCGCCGAGGTCCGGCTGCGCCAGGTGGCGGAACTGGCCCCGCCGGAGGCGATCGCCTCCAACCCGGCGTGGAGCCGGCACTTCGACGAGACGAAGGACGAGCCGCGGGCGACCGCGGACGACATCGTCTGGGCCGACGCGGTGCTGCTCGGCAGCCCCACGCGCTACGGCAACGTGGCGAGCCAGCTCAAGCAGTACCTGGACACGCTGGGTCCGCAGTGGGCGCAGGGTCTGCTGGCCAACAAGGCGTACGCGGGGTTCGCCGCGTCGATGACGGCGCACGGCGGCCAGGAGTCGACGCTGCTCGCGCTGTACCACACGATCTACCACTTCGGCGGCATCGTGGTGGCCCCGGGCTACACGGACCCGCTCAAGTTCGCCGACGGCAACCCGTACGGCGTCTCGCACGTGACCGGTGGCGCGAACGACGCCCCGCTGACGGAGACGGACTATGCCGCGCTGGACCACATGGCCCAGCGGATCGTCACGATCGCGGGCAAGCTGAAGGACTGATCGAGATGGGACGTGAGGGGACGGTTTCGGTCAGATCAACCCGAAACGTCCTCGCCTTTCGCTAGCCTGACCGTATGAGCGACTACCAGGGTGCGGAGTTGCACAAGCTGGTCGAGCGATACGAGACGGCGTACGCGGAGCTGCGCGCTGCGCAGGAGGCGGTGCGAGGCATCCTGGCCGACGTGCTCCTGGCGGAGCGCTGGAGGCAGCTCGGTGAGGGCTTCGGCGCGGGCGGGATGCAGAATCCGCTGCTCGGGCAGCCGCCGCCGGTGCTGGGTCCGCCGCCGGTGCTGGGGCAACCGCCGGAGCGCGAGATGAGCGAATCCTGGTCGGGCTGACACCGGCCGGGGTGTGATCGCCCGGCACGAACCGGCGCCGGAAGCGGCGTTGTGAGCAATGCCACCGCCCCCGCCGCCGGTTGCCGTGCCGCCGCCGGTCGGTCGTGCCGTGGCCTGACCGGGCGACCGCCCGTGACTGCAGAAGTCCTCCGGTGCCCGAGTTGCGGGCGTGACCGCCAGCCATCCACCGGTCGGATGCCGGGACCCCGACGGGTCGGTTAGTCCGAAATGCCGGATCGAGGACGGTATTCGCGGCCACGGTGGCCGACAGTGGCTGCGGAGCGGACGCGTCCGGCGCCCGGCGTGGATAGTTTCGCCGTCTGCTCGACAAACCCCCTGCTCAGACCCCCCGGAGTGTAGATGTTCCGTCCGTCCCGGTCCGCTCTCGCGGCGACCGCCCTGTCGATGGCCGCCGGCGCGTTCGCCATGCCGGTGGCCGCGTACGCCGCCGACACCACGACCAGCCTCAGCGCCACCCAGATGGTGGCTGAGCTGAAGACCGTCGCGACCACCTCGACCACGGCCGGCGCGAGCGGCTGGAACGTGAACCTGGCCGCGACCGTGACCCTGGGTGACGCGATCACCGTCTCCGGCGCGTACGTCTACGACCCGCTGCACAAGGCGATCTCCAGCCGTATCCGCGTGGCGAACAGGCTCTTCGAGAGCTACGCCGTGGGCGGCCGGGGCCTCTACCAGAACCTGGCCGACCCGGACATGCGGGCGGCGGTGCGGATGATGGGCCGTCCCGAGGTCAAGTACGCGTTCGCCACGGAGCCCTCGCTGAACGTCGACACGCTGGTGAACGCGGATGGCCCGGCGCCGTCGGTGGTGCTCACCGAGGACGTCTCCTACGCGGGCACGAAGACCGTGCACGACGACGGCACCACGGACTACGCGTACCACACCGCGGACGACGAGGCGTACACGATCCACGTCGGCACCGACGGGAGTCTCGCGACCATCGCCGTCGCCGACAGCTTCATGACCGAGACGCTCACCTACTCGTACGGCCCGCAGGTGGTGACCGTGCCGGCGGCGAGCACGACGATCAGCATGACCGTGCTGGAGCGGGGCATCCGCTACCTGCACATGTCGCAGGTCGTGAAGGGCGTCGGCCAGGAGGGCGCGTCGCGGGTGCTGCGCAAGGCCGACGGTCACATCGTGAAGGTGGCGTCGCTGCGCAAGATCGTTCGCGCGGAGGTGAAGGCGGACAACAAGATCATGGGCATGAAGATGATCAAGGTGAAGAACGTCAGCCACGGCGTCCGGCTGTCCGCCACGAACCCGTGGACCCACAAGTCCATCTCGTACACGGTCAAGGCCTCGGGCCGCAAGGTCGTCGTGGGTGGCCGCGCCACGACGGCGGCGCTCGGATCCGGCTTCCCGGCGGCAGTGCCGGATCAGGCTCCGCTGACCGTGCCGTCCTCGTGGCTGGACGCCCGGCTCCTGGCCGCGTCCGTCAAGTAGCTCGGCCGCTCCGGTCCCCCGATGCGGGGGACCGGGCACTCCCTCAGGGCGACGTCGGTGACCACAGTGGTCACCGGCGTCGCCCTAGCCGTTCTCGTCCTTCGGGTCGAGACGGATCGACAGGCTGTTGACACAATGCCGGGTGTTCTTCGGGGTGAAACCCTCCCCCCGGAACACGTGACCGAGATGTGAGTCGCACCGGGCGCACCGGATCTCGGTACGGACCATGCCGTGGCTGCGGTCGTCGATCTCCTTGATCGCGCCCGGGATGGCGTCGTCGAACGACGGCCAGCCGCAGTGGGACTCGAACTTGGTGTCGCTCGGGTAGAGCTCGGCCCCGCACGCCCGGCAGCGGTACATGCCCGCCGTCTTGGTGTCGACGTACTCGCCGGAGAACGCCGGTTCGGTGCCGGCCTCACGCAACACCCGGAACTCGGCCGGGCTCAGGCGGACCCGCCACTCGTCCTCGGTGGTGGGCAGGGTGGTCTCGTCGGTTGCCATGCCCCCCACCGTACGTCGATGCGCGCGTGACGCACCGGCGGTGCGGCTTCGCTGGTCAGCGCGTCGTTGGATGGGCCATGGACGCTGCGTTCGCCGGTGCGCCGGCCCGATTCCGTCCCACCTGGCAGCAGGCGCTGGGCCACGGCCTGTACGTCGGCGGGCTGATCTCCGTCGTCGGTGTCGGGGGCGCGCTGATCGCCGCCGTCGTCGCCGTGCACTGGGCGGTCGTCCCGGCGCCGCCGGACTGGGTGTGGCTGCTGCTCGCGGCGGGCCCGCCGATGTTCGCCGGCCCGATCGGGCTGCTGCTGGGACGCCGGCAGTCGGTGGTGGTGGACGCCGCCGGGATCCGGACGGTCGCGCCGTTCACACATGCGGTGGAACCGTGGAACACGGTCGTGGACCTGCGCGCGGAGCGTCGCGGCGGCCGCACGGTCGTCTCGGTCTACCTCGACACGGGCGCGAGTGTGCAGCTCCGCGCGCCGTACAGCGGGGGGATGTTCGCTGCGGACCCCCAGTTCGAACTGAAGGTGGGCGCGTTGTCCCACCTGTGGCGGAGTCACCGGTTCGGTGGGGTCCCGTGCTGACGACTTTCCGGGGCGAATTACACAAAATTCGCCACGTCTGGCTAAACTCCCCCCGGAGCCAAGAAATGGACCATCCAGCCACAGAACGGATACTCCTCATGAGTGTGACCCGCCGGTTGGCCGCCGGAATTCCCGCGGCCGGCGTGACCGTCCTCGCCGCCTTCGCCTTCGCAGCGCCCGCCACCGCAGCCCCGGACGTCGCGGTCCGGGCGCCCGCCACCTCGGCGGCGCCGTGCGTCGACGATCCGCGCACGGACTGCTCCTACGGGTACGGCGCGAGCGCCAGCCCGAGCGCGAGCGGCGGCGGTCGCGGCAACGGCGGCTACGGCAGCCCGAGCCCCACCAGCGCGTCGCCCTCGCCGTCCGAGACCACCCCGCCCGGCGGGGTCAGCCCCACCCACGCGCCGTCTCCCGGCGCCGGGGTGAGCGCCGGACACCTCCCGGTGACCGGCGCGCCCATGGGTGTGACCGCGGGAATCGGCGGCATGCTCCTCGTCGGAGGCGGGGCCGCGCTCTGGCTCACCCGCCGTCGACGCAGCGCCTGACGAGCCGCTTCACGGCGACGGCCGCCCCGCCACTGCGGGGCGGCCGTCGCCGTTTCGGTCCCGGGCCGAGGGATCGTGGGGCATAAGGTCGCCTCATGGCCCCGAAAGCGAAGGCGCCGGCGACCGAGATCGAGGTCGCCGGTCAGCAGGTGCGGCTGACCAGCCCGGACAAGGTGTGCTTCCCGCAGCGCGGCTACACCAAGCGGGACGTCTTCGAGTACTACCTGGCGGTGGGCGACGGCATCATGCGTGCCCTGCGCGAACGCCCCACCACGCTGCAGCGCTTCCCGGACGGCATCGACGGGGAGATGTTCTTCCAGAAGCGCATCCCCACCCGTGGCGTGCCGCCCTGGGTGCAGACCGCGAAAATCTCCTTCCCGAGCGGGCGTACCGCCGACGAGCTGTGCCCGGCCGACCTCGCCCACGTGGCCTGGGCCGCGCAGATGGGCACGATCGTGTTCCACCCGTGGCCGGTCCGGTCCGCCGCCGTGGAGCACCCCGACGAGCTGCGCATCGACCTCGACCCGCAGCCGGGCACCGACTTCGGCGACGTGGTCCGTACGGCCGGGGAGGTCCGCGCGGTGCTCGCGGACCTGGGCTGGACCGGCTACCCGAAGACCTCCGGCGGGCGCGGGGTGCACGTCTATGTGCGCATCGCCCCGCAATGGTCCTTCGTGGAGGTTCGCCGGGCGGCGATCGCGCTGGCCCGCGAGGTCGAGCGGCGGGCACCGCAGCACATCACCACCGCGTGGTGGAAGGAGGAGCGCGGCACCCGGGTCTTCATCGACTTCAACCAGATGGCCCGCGACCGCACGATCGCCTGCGCGTACTCGTTGCGGGCCAACGCCCGCGCCACGGTGTCCACACCGGTCACCTGGGCGGAACTGACCGAGGTGGAGCCGGACGACTTCGACCTGCGTACCGTGCCGCAACGGTTCGCCGAGGTCGGCGACCCGCACGCGGGCATCGACGAGGTCGCGCACGACCTCACCCCGCTGCTGGAGTGGGTGCAACGCGACGAGCGGGCCGGGCAGGGCGACATGCCGTACCCGCCGGACCACCCGAAGATGCCGGGGGAGCCGCCCCGCGTCCAGCCGAGCCGCAAGAACGCCGCCAACTGGGAGTAGCAGGCGCTACAGCGCGAGCTTCATGCCCTCGTGCGAGGCGGTGAAACCCAGCGCGGCGTAGAACCGGTGCGCGTCCGTACGCCGCTTGTCCGTGGTGAGCTGGGCCAGGCCGCAGCCGCGCTCGCGCGCCCGGTCCAGGGCCCACCGCATCATCGCCTGGCCGATGCCGCGACCGCGCAGTTCCGTACGGACGCGGACCGCCTCGATCGTCATGCGCTCGGCGCCGCGGCGGCTCAGCGACGGGATGAACGTCAACTGGCACGTGCCGACCACCGTCCCGCCGTCGTCCGCGACGATCAGCTCGTTGCGCGGGTCGGCGTCGATCGCCTCGAACGCCGCCCAGCATGCCGCGTCGGTGCCCTCCGCCACGACCTCCTGCCGGGACCGGCTGATCTGGTCGTCGTCCAGCAACGCCAGGATCGCCGGGACGTCGGCGCGGGTCGCACTGCGGAAGATCACCTGAGCCACGCGGCCATCCTGACACGCCCGACGGGCTGAGGTCCGGCCGACCCGGGTCCGGCACCATGTCGCCATGCGACTGCTGCTCCTGCCATTGCGGGCGGCCTACCGAGGGCTGGTCTGGCTCGCGAACTCGCCGGGCCAACTCATCCTGGCGTACCTGCTGCTCATCCTCGTCTGCGGCCTCGCCTACAGCCAGGTCGAGCCCCGGACCGTCGACGACGCGCTGTGGTGGGCGATCGTCACGGCCACGACCGTCGGCTACGGCGACATCTCCCCGGCGACGCTGCCGGGCCGGGCGATCGCGGTCCTGCTCATCTCGGTCATGGTGCTGGTGGTCATCCCGCTCATCACGGCCCACTTCGCCAGCCGGCTGATCGTGGACACGGACGCGTTCCGCCACGAGGAGCAGGAGGAACTCAAGTCCAACCTGCGCCGGGTGCGTGTACTGCTGGAGGAACTGGCCGCCCGCGAGGGCATCCAGGTGCCGGACGGGCTCACTTCGCCGGACAGCGCAGACCCTCCCGGGGCACGGTCAGATCGATGAGGTAGGAGTCCACCGCGCCGACGATGCACTTCGTGCTCGGGTACGCGGTGTGCCCCTCGCCCTCCCAGGTCAGCACGTGTCCCGTGCCCAGCATCGAGGCCAGCGCCGCGGTGTTCTCGTACGGCGTCGCCGGGTCGCCGGTCGTGCCGACCACCACGATCGGCGGGGCACCCTTCGCTGCCCCCGCCGGGTACGGGTCGCGCTTGCCCGGCCAGAACGCGCACGGCAGCATCCCGATCGCCAGCGGCGCACCGAACAGCGGGTACTTCTGCCGCCACTGCGACTGCAGCTCGCGGATCTTCTCCACCGGCGGCACCTGCGCCGCGTCGGCGCAGTTCACCGCGAGGTTCGCGTCGAACAGGTTGGAGTAACTGCCGTCCGGCTTGCGGTCGGCGTACTGGTCGGCCAGCTCGAAGATGCCCTTCGCGTCGCCGGCCTGCAGGTTGTCGACCGCCTCGGCGAGCCGCTGCCAGCCCTCCTCGGTGTACAGCGACGAGATCACCGCCACGAAGATCCAGCCTGCGGTGGCCTCCCGGCCCTTGGCGTCCTTGACCGGGGAACGCTCCGCCTTGGCGATCGCGTCGGTCACCGCGCCCCGCGCGTCCGGGCCGATCGGGCACTTGTCCCGGGTCGCCTTGCACCAGTTCGCGAAGTTGGTGAACGCCCGCTCGAACCCCTTGGCCTGCGACTCCGAGCCGGCCACGAAGTCCTGCTCCGGGTCGATCGCCCCGTCCAGCACCAGCGCCCGGACATGTTGCGGGTACAGCTGCGCGTACGTCGCGCCGAGCAGCGTGCCGTACGAGAAGCCGAGGTAACTGAGCTTCTCGTCACCCACCGCGGCGCGGATCGCGTCCATGTCGCGGGCCGCCTGCTTGGTGGAGAACAGCGGCAACTGGTCGCCGAGCTTCGTGCCGCACTGCTGCGTGATCCGCTTGTTGAGCGCCACGACCTCGTCGAACTCGGCCTGGCTCACCGGGTCGGGGTCCGCGCCGAACGAGGCGTCCTGGTCGGCGTTGCTGATGCACTTCACCGGCGCCGACCGACTCACCCCGCGCGGGTCGAAGCCCACGATGTCGAAGCGGTCCGTCACCGCGGACGGCAGACCGCCCAGCTTCTCGCCGAACGACAGGTACACCGCGGTGTCGACTCCCGACCCCCCGGGCCCGCCGGGGTTGACCAGCAGCGAACCGATCCGCTGGTGCTGGCTGCGGGACCGGATCCGGATCATCGCGACGTCGTAGGTCGGGCCGCCCGCGGGCGCGGCCCAGTCCCGCGGCACCGCCACCGAGGCACATTCGTACGTCATACCTTCCGCCCCGCGCCCCACGAGCTTGCGCGGCACGTCGTCGCACGGCCGCCAGCTCGCCGTGCTGCCCGCCGCGGCGGAGCCCGGGCCGACCGCGGAGCCGGAGTCGTTGGGGGCGAACACGGGCACGGTGCACCCGGCGGTCACCGCGATCGTGGCGGCGCTGAGCAGTCCTGTCACCAGGCGAAAACGGCGGGGCACTCCGGTGGCCTTTCGATCGCGGCGGTCGTCCGCGCAGAAGGCTACGCGCTCCGCGCCAGAACCGGCGCCCTGAGCCGCTGGTGAGAACGTCCGCACGTTGGTCGCCGGACCGCAGCATCAGCCGTGGCTCCGAGTTTGGTCGAATCATCCTTTTTCCGGTTAACCGCCTCGGCGATCCGAGAACCCCGGCCCGGCCGACCGATGGGGCGCCACGGCACGGAGGGGCACCATCGTCAGGTGCACGGGATGAGATGGCTGCGGCTTGTATTCCTGGTGGCCGCCGGGTTGCAGGTGGCGACGATCTTTCTCGATGACAAGCTGGTGCCCTACTGCGGGACGATCGCGGTGGCCGCGCTGCTCGCCATGGCCCTGTCGAGCCCGAGTCAGGCGCTCAAGCGCCCGTGGACCCGCCGCTCCGCCCTCGCGGGGCTGACCATGCTGACCGTGGCAGCCGCCCTGTCGGATCACCGCACCGGCGGTTACGGCTGGTCGACGGATGTCGCGGGCGGAAATCGCTATTCGATCCCGTTCGGCACCAAGTCCCATGGCCCCCACGCCGTCGAGGCGGTCCTCCTGGTCGCAGGCGTCGCGGCGCTGGCCGCCTCAGTCCTGGGCCGTGCCGAGCGGCTGCTCCGGTGGTGGCACATCCCCGGGGCGCTGCTGGGGTTGCTCAATATCGCGGGATTCGTCGACACCGCACTGCACCCGCGGGTGTTCGACTACCAGATTCCACCCGATCTCAGGCTGCGCTTTCTCGTTCTCCTGCCGGTGGGACTCGTCTCCGCCGCGCTGTGGCTGGCGGCGAACGTCGCCCTGGCCTCGCGTGGCCCCCTGCGGTTGGCCGGCGCTGGACTCCTCGCCGTCTTCGCGCTGGCAGTGACGGGCTATCAGTGCTTGAGCGTGTTCGAGCCAATCCAGGCGCGGAGCGACCCCGTCGCTGAAGAACGTCGTTGGGAAGAGACCTGGCGCCCACTCGACAGCGAGACCATCAAGGCATTGGCCCTTCGGCGTCGCGCCGACTCCGACCCCGCTTTCCTGCAGGGAGGCGACGACAGCCGCAGGGCCAGTGCGACAACCTTCGGGGCGCCGACGGCCACGAGTTCCGAGGAGTTCGAGGCGGAACGACTCAAGCACCTGGGGCCCAGATCCCCAGAGGAAGCGCGGAGCCAGGCCCTCGCCGAGGACGCGCATCGGGAGTCGGGGATCGTGGCGGTGCCGTATCCGCCGTCGTGGACCGGCGACGGAACCGACTGGGCCCGCTCCCGGCCCGCGATCAACGCCACCTTCATTGCCGCCGGGCTGGTCGCTCTGGTCATGGCACTGTTCCAGAACCAGGAAGGCGCCGGGTCGCGACGGTCCCGGCCCGCCTGGCTGCTGAGAAGGAACAATTCTGGCGAGTCTGCAAGATCGTCCTCGGTCCGTGGGGGCTGACGAGGGACGATGCCCTCATGGACCTACCCGTCATGCCTCCCGTCCTGCCGATGCTCGCCAAGCCCATCGGTGACATCCCGGCTCACCAGTGCTACGAACCGAAATGGGACGGCTTCCGAGCCATCATCTTCCGTGACGGCGACGAGGTGGAGATCGGCAGCCGCAACACGAAGCCGATGACCCGGTACTTCCCCGAGGTCGTCGAAGCGGTCCTGGCCAACTTCCCGCAGCGCGCCGTCATCGACGGCGAGATCATCGTGGTGGACGCCGCCCGCAACACCCTCGATTTCGAGGCCCTGCAGCAGCGCATCCACCCCGCCACGAGCCGGGTGAAGCTGCTGGCCGAGCAGACCCCGGCCAGCTTTGTCGCGTTCGACCTGCTGGCGCTCGGCGACGAGGATCTGACCGAGCGGCCCTTCATCGAACGCCGGGAGATGCTCGACCGGGCCCTGGCGGGCGCACAGGCGCCGATCCACACCACCCCGATCACCCGAGACGAGCAGACGGCCCAGCGGTGGTTCGCCGAGTTCGAGGGCGCCGGGCTCGACGGGCTCATCGCCAAGGACCCGGAACTGACGTACCAGCCCGACAAGCGGGTCATGAGCAAGATCAAGCACAAGCGCACCGCCGACTGCGTCGTGGCCGGCTACCGGCTGCACAAATCAGGCGACGACCGGATCGGATCGCTGCTGCTCGGGCTGTACGACGACGACGGCACGCTGGCCTCCGTCGGCGTCATCGGCGCCTTCCCGATGGCCGTACGCCACGAGCTGTTCGTCGAGCTGCAGCACCTCGTCACGACGTTCGACGGTCACCCGTGGAACTGGGCCGTCCACGAACAGGGCGAGCGCACCCCCCGACGCAACGAGCAGAGCCGCTGGAATGCCGGCAAGGACCTCTCCTTCGTCCCGCTGCGCCCGGAACGGGTGGTCGAGGTCCGATACGACTACATGGAAGGCGTACGGTTCCGCCACACCGCCCAGTTCGAGCGCTGGCGGCCAGACCGGGAGCCGCACTCCTGCACGTACGCCCAGCTCGAACGCCCGGTCCGGTTCCAGCTCGCCGACGTGCTCGCCAGCAACTGAACCGGCGGCTACCGCACGAGCAGGTCGAGCAGGCGGTCCAGTTCCCCGGCGGGGTCCTCCGCCAGGCCCATGTGCACCGGTCCGGCCTGCAGGATCGTGCTGCGCGGCGCGACCAGCCAGCGGAACCGCTCGCCCGGCGACATCGCCGCCGCCGCCCCGCCGCCCGCGCACGTCGCCTCCCACCCCTGCAGCGCGGCCCGGACCCCGGCGGCGTCGGCGGCCGGATCGAGCGCGAGCAGCCGCGCGTCGTGCAGATGCGTACGCGCGGCCAGGAAGTCGCGCCGCTGACAGTAGAGGAGCACCCCGACGTTGATCAGCTCACCGCGCTCGACCCGGGGGACCGCGCGGATGATCGCGTACTCGTACGGAACCTTCACCGAGCCGTTCCCGCGGGCAGCCAGGCGGCCGGCTCGGCGGCCCGGGCGCTCAGGTGTTCCAGGTACGCGGCGCGCGCGTCGGCCGGTTCGGCGAAGTCGAACTCCGCCAGCCACTCGTCGGGCACCAGTGCCAGCACGTCCGCGAACACCGCGGGGGTCAGGCGTTCGGCCAGCTCGGCACCGGCCGCGTCCAGCGCGTTCGCGTACGGGCGCAGCACATGGTCCTCCCACGGGTAGGCCCGGTGCACCACGGTCGCGGCTCGCGCCCAGTTGTGGTGGAAGTAGAGGGTCGCGCCGTGGTCGATGAGCCACAGCCGGCCGTGCCACTGCAGCAGGTTCGGGTTGCGCCAGCTGCGGTCCACATTCTCCACGAACGCGTCGAAGCACAGCACCCGCGACGCGAGCTGTGCGTCGACCGGGTGCGCCATCGGGTCGTAGCCGAGCGCGCCGGGCAGGTAGTCCATCCCGAGGTTGTCGCCGGCGCTGGCCTTGAGCAGTTCCTGCACCTCCTCGTCGGGCTCGGCGCGGGCGACCACCGGGTCGAGGCCGGCGACGACGAGCTCGGGCACGGGCAGGTCCAGCCGGCGGGCCAGCTCCCCGGCGATCACCTCGGCGACCAGCGCTTTGGGGCCCTGCCCGGCGCCGCGGAACTTCAGCACGTACGTGCCGAGGTCGTCGGCCTCCACGATGCCGGGCAGGGACCCGCCTTCGCGTAGCGGGGTCACGTATCGGACGGCATTCACGTGGCGCAGCACACCGTCACTCTAGGGATCCGGGCCCCGCGGGCCACGGAATTATCCGACCGCCGGACCCTGGCGGCGCAGTTCGTCCACGCGGGTCATCGCGTCGCGCAGCCCCGCGAGCCATTCCGTGGTGTGCTCGCCGGTCAGCCGGACGCACCAGGCCAGCGCCTCGGAGCGGGACCGGGCGACGCCCGCGTCCACGAGCGTGTCCAGCACCTGCCGTTCGGGCTGGCGCAGACGGGTCATCACCGGCGCGGCCAGGTGGGTGAACAGGTGCTCGGTGTCGCCGCACCGGGCACCCCAGGCCACCTTGCGCTGGTAGCGGTGCTCGACCTGCTCGGCGACGCGGATGCGGGCCTCGCGGGTGTCCGCGCGGAACTGATGGACGCGGCCGGTCTGGGCGGCGGCCCGGTCGGCGTCGGTGGCGTCGGCGGCCAGTTCGGGTACGGGCAGCCGGCCCCACACGATGATCTCGTCACGGTCGATGACGACCTCGGGTGGCTCGGTGAACCACCCGTCGGGAATCGCGCCGGTGATCCAGCCGGCGGCGTCGTCGGCGGGCGGCGGCTCGGTACGGGCCCCGGGCGGGGCGGGTCGGAAGCGCATCTCGACCTCCTGAACGGTGATTGATTACATGATTACACCGTTGCAGCCGTTGCAGAACAGCGTTCACCCACGGCGAACGCGGGCCCGCCGAGATTTCAGAGAACGAACGCGTCGGTCCAGAGCTGCCGGGTACGGCCGGACAGGGCCTCCATCAGCCCCACCGCCTGCCCATCCGTGAGCGCCGCCACGAAGTCGATCACCGCCCGACCTCGGGCCCGGTCGATCCGGTCCGGTACGCCCTCCGGCAGCTCCGCCTCGGCCAGCTCGACCAGATCGCGGATCCGGCGGGGCAGCCGTTGCGCCTCGTCCGGGTCGGTGAGCCAGGCGAGCAGCGCCTCGACCAGCGACGCCAGCAGCCGGGCCTGGCCGCGCTGGTGCAGCGCCAGATCCGGGCGGGCCAGCACGAACCGGTTCTGCACGAACTTGAGGATCTGCACCTCGTGCCACTGGGCGGGGGCCAGCGCGACGTGCCCGGAGCGCACCGCGGGCTGGGCTGCCACCTCGATCGACTCGACCAGGCGCCGGGTCCACGTCGCGGAGAACGCGGCCACCTGTGCCTCCGCCTCCAGCGACCCGTCGAACGGCGCCGCCAGCAGCCCGTCCACCAGCTCCGCCCGGACGTGCTCGACCGCCGCCGCGAACGCGTCGTCGTCCGCCATCCAGCCGTCCTTGCGGTGCAGCTGGCGCCGCAGCGACTCGATCGCGCTGCCGGGGCGGCGCTCGTCGGGCGCGTCGTCGTCCAGCGCCCACCGCGGTGCGCGTTGCCAGGCCATCAGCTCCGCCGCCACCGCACCCTGCTGCAGGACCCCGACCCGGTGCACATCCTCCAGGTCATGGATGGCGTACGCGATGTCGTCCGCGGTGTCCATCACGGACGCCTCCGCGGTCTGCTGCCAGTCGGCCACCCGCCCCACGAACGGCAGCCGCGCCTGCACCACGTCCGTGATCTCGGTCGAGTACGCCCCGAACTTCAGCGACCCGCCCTCCGGGTCGTCGGGCGGGGCCGCGGCCCCGCGCGGGGCCGGATCCATGAAGCGCGGGTGCGGCTCCGGATGGGAACGCCGGGTCCACGGGTACTTCAGGATCGCGGCGCGCACCGCGGCCGTGAGGTTCAGCCCGATGGTGGCCTGGCCGCGGATCTCGGTGCTGGTCACGATCCGGTACGACTGCGCGTTGCCCTCGAACCCGTCGCGCAGCCGCAGCCGCTGCCGGGCGAGCTGGTCCAGCACCCGTTCGCCCAGGTGGCCGAACGGCGGATGGCCCAGGTCGTGCGCCAGCGCCGCCGCCTCGACCACGTCCGGGTCGCAGCCGCCCAGCTTCTCCAGCAGGTCGGCGTAGCGGGGGTCCGCGGCGAGGCGCTCGGCGACCGCGCGGCCGACCTGGGCGACCTTGAGGCTGTGGGTGAGCCGGTTGTGCACCAGCAGCCCTGCCCCGCCCGGGCTGATCACCTGGGTGACCCCGGCGAGGCGGGCGAAGAACGGGGAACTGACGATCCGGTCACGGTCCACCCGGAAAGGGCTCGCCGCCAGGTCACCCGGGGCGACGAGACTTTCGCCGAAGAGGCGCCGGGTGCGTGGATCGTCCATGGCCGCGAGGGTACGCCGACGCCGCAGCGTCGCGGCCGCAACCACCTGCGGTGACGGAGATCCCAGTACGGCGGTGGCGCACAGTGCCCGCGGACCGTCAAACTTGTTCGGGTCCGGGGGGTGGCCGACGCGTCGGCCGGTGCACCGGGCCGGAGAAGGGGGACCGTACGGATGGCGAAGCAGGCAGGCGGGCGCCGAGGGCGTACCGGAATGTGGGTGGCCCTGGCCTTGGGCGCCGCGGCGGTGTGGGCTGCCCGGGACGTTCCCGCCCAGATGGGGGCGCGGGCCAGCGGAGCGCGCCGCGACCGGGTCGCGCGTTCCCCCCAGTTCGCCGGCGGGAAGTTCCGCAACACGGTGCCGGCCACCGAGATCGCCGCCGCGTCGATGTCCCGGGTCGCCACCGCGGCCCTGACTGACCGCGACCGGCGCCGCCCGGCGGCCCCGGTGCCGGTGGTGCGCCCGGCCCCCGGCGGCACCGCCGACGGCCTGTTCGTCACCTGGTACGGCCACTCCTCCGCGCTCATCGAGATCGAGGGACGCCGGGTGCTGCTCGACCCGGTCTGGAGCGACCGGTGTTCGCCGTCGCGGCTGCTCGGCCCGAAACGGCTGCACGAGCCGCCGATCCCGCTGCGCGACCTGCCCCCGATCGACGCGGTGCTGATCTCGCACGACCACTACGACCACCTGGACATGGTGACGATCCGCAACCTGGTCGACCTGCAGGCCGCGCCGTTCCTGGTGCCGCTGGGCGTCGGTGCGCACCTGGAGCGGTGGGGTGTCCCCGCCACCCGGATCATCGAGCTCGACTGGGACGAACGGGCCACCGTCGCCGGTGTCGAGTTCATCGCCACCCCGGCCCGGCACTTCTCCGGGCGCGGCTTCTCCCGCGACGAGACCCTGTGGGCCTCGTGGGTGATCGCGGGCCCGACGCGCAAGGCCTTCTACAGCGGCGACACGGGATACTTCCCCGGGTTCGCCGCGATCGGCGAGCAGCACGGACCGTTCGACGTGACGCTGGTGCAGGTCGGCGCGTACGGCGACGCCTGGCCCGACATCCACATGGTCCCCGAGGACGGGGTGGCGACCCATGTGGACGTGCGCGGCGGGCTGATGATCCCGGTGCACTGGGCGACGTTCAATCTGGCTCTGCACGACTGGTCGGAGCCCGTCGACCGGACCTGGGCCGAGGCCAAGGCGCGCGATGTCCGGCTGGCCGTGCCGCGTCCCGGCGAGCGGGTCGACGTGGACGACCCGCCGGCGGTGGACGGCTGGTGGCAGCAGCTCGGCTGACCGGGTCCCGCCCCTGTCGTGCTCGCGGTTGCGCCACGGCGCACGGGCCCGCGTCAGTGCACGGCGTCGTAGGCGCTGGCGAGCAGGACGGCGACGATCACCCCGGCCGCCAGGAGCAGCCCGCGGGTGTGTCCCCAGGCGACTTGGCGCTTGGCGGGGACGTCCCGCTTGGCGGAGCGAACGTCGCGCCAGGCGGCGTGAGTGCGGCCGAGGCGGTATCCGATGGCGATGACGGTTGCGGCCGTCACGATGGACGCGACACTCACGGCGGAACTCGGGTCGTTCGTCATGCGAACCCCCAAGGAGAGGCGGAGCGGTGCCGGACGCACTCAGTGTGGGTGCGGAGATCGCCCGCGGCTAGGGGATTTAGGGGCATGAAAGCCCATAAAACCGGGTTCGAGGTACGGACGCCGGCAAAGTTTTCTGTCGGCTATCCGACGTTGATGTATTTTTTCGCGCAGTCCAGTTCGTACTGCGCGGGCCCTGCGCCGGAGCTGTCCTCGATGACCTGCTCCGACGTGGACGACCGTGGTCAGCTGCGGTGGAACAGCTCGATCAGGGTCCGGGCGATGGTCACCAAGGAAGCGCCCACGCCGAGGACGACCTGCAGGTAAGTGAGCCACCGCGGCGCTGCCGCACGCGATGCGATCGCCACACGGACGATCCGGCGAACCGGCCGGGTCCGGGACTGCGCGTGCCGCCGACGCCGACGGGCCGGGGACACGTCCCGGGTCGCCGCGACCCGCGAGCTGCCCGCGGGGTCGACGAGCCGGACCTGGGTCCGAATCATGTGGCGCTGGTTGGTGGTGACCATGGCGCCCTCCTTGGGGATGAAGCGGAGCGGGACGTGGGTTGGGGTTTCGTCACCGACTGACCGCTTTGCACTCCATGGTCCACGAAAACCTGCTAGGTAGCAACATGCGAGGTGGATAGTTTGAACGACCGTTCTGCGTCACGCTCGTGAATGGCGGACTTCCCCTGCTTGAAGGCCGGGTCACGTGCGGCCGGCGGGTTGCGGGACCGCGAGGAACGACGCCCGAATGGACGGTGCAGGAGGACGAAAAGGACGTAAATGTCCCACATGGATGCCGTCGCATCTGCGGCAGGAGAGATTGGTGAGCGCAATGGACGGATCTGGCGGCCTATCGCGCACCTGCGCGCACGTTGGTGATCATCCCGGCCAACCCGTCGCGGGCGACACGCCAGCCGAATTGACGGTAATGGATAAATGCGCTGCTGGCGCACGCCTGGTTGCGTGACTAGGAATTCATGTCCTGTGGTCGGTCACAGCACGGTGTCGCGCATCCGCTGCTCGGCGGCGGCGCTGCGGACCACCATGAGCCGCAGCTCCAGCTCGTCGGCGACCAGCGCGGCCAGGTGCTCCAGCGCCGTCAACTGCCGCGGATCGGCCTCGCGCGGGCGGCTGTCGATGACGTTCACCGTCCCCAGCCGATGACCGTCATGCGTACGGATCGGCGCGGCCGCGTAGAAACGCAGCCCCAGATCGCCGCGGACCAGCGGGTGGGCGAGCGTACGCGGATCCACCGCCGCATTGTTGATCACATACACGCCGTCCTGCTGGATGACCGACGCGCACAGGCCCGGCTCCTTGCCGACCTCGCGAACGCCGGACAGCCCCACGCAGGCGGCCAGCCACACCCGGTCCTGCTCCACCAGGGACACCGTCGCGATCGGGGTGTCGAAGACGGCGCCCGCGACGAAGGCGACCCGCGCGTACGCCGGCTCGGTCGGCTGATCCACGATCCGGTACCGGCGCACCGCAGCGAGTCGCTCCCGCTCACCGGGGGCGGTGCCGTCCAGATACTCGTACGCGGGGCTGCTGTTCGTCACGGGGGGTCACCTCACGCAGAGATCGCTCACGGTCACAGCGAGCCTAGTGAGTACGTCCGGCCTGCCCCAATTGATCACCCCTCGTACGGGTGACTCAGTCCTCGTCCTCGTCCGCATCCGGCGTGGGCAGCGGGCGCAACCGCAACCGCGTGATGGCGCGGCCGGTCACCTCGACCACCTCCGCGGTGAACTGTGGCAGCGTCACCACCTCGCCGGGCTCCGTCGGGATGTGCCCCAGCGAGGCCAGCACCATGCCCGCGACCGTGGTGTAGTCGCCCTCGTCCGGGGCGGAGCCGGTGAACCCGATGTCCGGCAGGTCATGGATCGGGAACGAACCGGGCAGCAGCAGCGCGCCGTCCGCCTCGCGGACCACGGCCTGCACATCCCGGTCCGACTCGTCGTAGATCTCGCCGACGATCTCCTCGACCAGGTCCTCCATGGTGATGATGCCGTCGATCGCGCCGCGCTCGTCCACCACCATGGCCAGCTGCTGGCGCTCGACGCGCACCTGGCGCAGTGCGTCCGAGACCCGCAGCGTCTCCGGCAGGAACAGGCCCTGGCGGGCCACCGCGTCCACCGGCCCGTGCGCGTCGATGAGATCGCGCAGGTGCACCACGCCCAGGACGTCGTCCAACCCGGCCGGACCCACCACCGGCGCGCGGGAGTGGCCGCTGTCCATGAGCATCCGCAGCGCCTCGTGGGCCTCGGTGCCCGTCGGCAACGTGAGGACGTCGCGCCGGGGCACCAGGATCTCGCGCAGGATCCGGTCCGCGATCTCGAAGGCGCCACTGATGATCGTGCGCTGCTCCGCCGAGAAGTCCTGCCGGGCGGCGACCATGTCACGGATCTCCTCGGTGGTCACCTCCTCCCGCTGTGCCTTCGGGTCCGCGCCGGCCAGCCGGACGCTGACGTCGGTGGCGATGCTGAGCAGCCACACCGCCGGGCGGCTGATCGTGGACAGCACGTCCAGCGGGCGGGCCACCAGCAGCGCCCAGCCCTCCGCGCGCTGCATGGCGACCCGCTTCGGGGCCAGTTCCCCGAACACCAGGGTCACGAACGTCAGGACGACCGTCACGAGCACGATCGCGGTCGGCCGGGCCGCGGCGCCCAGGAAGCTCAGCGGCTCGATGAGCGGCTCGGCAAGCGACACCGCGGCGACCGCGGACGCCAGGAAGCCCGCCAGCGTGATGCCGATCTGGATGGTCGCCAGGTACCGGTTCGGGTCGCGGGTCAGCCGGGCCAGCACCCGGCCGCGACGCGACGCCCGTTCCATCCGCTGGATCTGACTGTCGCGCAACGACACCAGAGCCATCTCGCTGCCCGAGAAGACCGCATTGACCAGCACCAGTACCAGCACGAGCGCGATCTGCGCGCCTATGTCACCCACGCCCGCTCCACGCCCTCGGCGAATCGATCACTGTCGCACACGGTAGCGACCGCGCGCCCGGCGCGCCGGGCGGTGGCATCAGAATCGGGCAAACGAACGGATCGGCATGCGCGGGCCGAACCGCGGCGCCGCGATCCCGCCGGCGGCCAGTAGCTCGCACACCCGGCCCCGGTGGCCCCGGAACGGCTCCAGCAGCTCCAGCATGCGGGCGTCGGTGCCGCGTGCCTCCCCGGCCAGCGCCCACGCCACCGCGTTCGGGATGTGGAAGTCGCCGACGCTCACCGCGTCCGGATCGCCGTACGCGACGCGGACGACCTCCGCGGCGGTCCACGGGCCGATGCCCGGGATCGCGGTCATCCGCCGGGTCGCCTCGGCGCTGTCCGCGCATCGCTCCAGCCGTGCCGCGGCCCCGGCCGCGCGGAGCAGCGCCTGCGTACGCCGCTGCTCCACCCCGAACGGGTGAAACGTCCAGTACGGGGTGGCCGCCACCGCCGCCGGGTCGGGTGGCAGCAGCAACGGCACCGGCCCGGGCGCGGGCTCGCCGAAATGCCGGCAGATCGCCCGGTACGCCCGGTGCGCCTCCCGCCCGGTCACCTTCTGCTCCAGGACCGCCCGCAGCAGGCGCGGGAAGATCAGCCCGGTGGCGGGAATCCGCAGCCCGTGGAACGTCGCCGCCAGCCGGGCCACCAGCGGGTGCGCCGCCGCCAGCGGAGCGAAGCCGGTCACGTCGTCGCGCAGGCCGGCGACCGAGTCGGCGTGGTCGACCAGCCACTGCGCGCCCGCGCCGTACCCGGTGGCGAGCAGTTCGCCGCCCTCCGGACTCAGCTGGAGCGTGCCCGGTCCCTCCGGGGTCCGCGCCGCGAGCCAGAACTCCGCGCCGACGAAATGCCCGCACGGATCGTGATGGCCGAGGGACAGGGGGCGGACGGATCCGGCGAACCGGTACCCTTCCGGCGTCCGAAGGCGGCGGGCGATGCTCACCCGGGCCACTCTGCCACGCGACGCGCGCAACCTGGCAGTACAGCGCTGCGCGGTGGAGCCCGGAACCGCCGTGCCGTTCCGCTCTTGTCGTACCGGTGGTGCAACATGATCCGCGTGTCAGACGAAACCCCCGCGTCCGCCGCGGCCGGCGAGCCGGTCGGCCGCGTGCTCGGCACGGCCGACGCCACCCCACTGCAGTTCTGGACGGCCGTGACCCCCGGCAGCTACCTGCAGCTCGACGACGTCGTGGTGACCCGCCGCGAGCTGCCCGACCGCGAGCCGGTGACGATCGCGGGCGTGGTGACCCAGGTCCGGGCGCGGCACGAGGGCGCCCAGTTCGACTCGGACGTCTTCGCCATCGCCGAGGGCACCCTGCCCGCCCTCACCCAGGAGGCGGCCGAGATCACCACCACCCGGGTCGACCCCGAGCTGTATGTGCCGCCCGCGCCCGGCGCGCTCGTGCACCGCGCGTCCGGGCAGGCGCGCGACGCGGCGCTGCACTTCGACCGGATGGAGCGGCGGGTGCCGATGGGCACCGGCCGCGACGGGGTGCCGGTGTTCCTCAACGCCGACTTTCTCGACGGCACCCGCGGCGCGCACGTGTCGATCTCCGGGATCTCCGGCGTGGCCACCAAGACCAGTTTCGCCACGTTTTTGCTCTACTCCGTGTTCCGTTCCGGCACGCTGGGCGGCGACGCGGTCAACGCCAAGGCACTGATCTTCAACGTCAAAGGGGAGGACCTGCTCTTCCTGGACCACCCCAACACGAAGCTGGACGAGGCCACCGTCAAGGCGTATGCGCAGCTCGGCCTGCCCGCCACCGCGTTCCCGGACATCCGGGTCTACGCCCCGCCCCGGGCCGGGGACTCCTCCGGCACGGCCGACGTGCAGAGCCGCCTGACCGGGGTGGACAGCTTCTACTGGACGCTGGAGGAGTTCTGCGCCAACCGCCTGCTGCCGTACGTGTTCGCCGACGCGGACGACGAGCGACAGCAGTACACGATGGTGGTGCACTCCGTCGCCGCGCACCTGGCCCGGCACGCGGTGCCCGCCGAGGGCGGGGTGAGCATCGACGGGGTCCGCCTCGGCACGTACGGCGACCTCGTCGACCACGTCGTCGAGCAGCTCACCGACGACGAGACCCGGTCGATCTGGGCGGGCAGTGCCATCAACATGGGTACGGTCAACGCGTTCGCCCGCCGCCTGATCGGCAGCAAGAAGGACCTGGCCCGGCTCATCCGCGGTGACCTGGCGACCCGCCGCCCGCACGCGATCTCCACCGCGGACAGCGCCCAGGTCACGGTCGTCGACCTGCACAACCTGCCGGACCGGGCACAGCGCTTCGTGGTCGGCGTGACGCTCAAGACCGAGTTCGAGCGCAAGGAGAAGGCGGGCACCGCCAAACCCCTGCTGTTCGTGGTGCTCGACGAGCTCAACAAGTACGCCCCGCGGGAGGGCACCTCCCCGATCAAGGAGGTGCTGCTCGACATCGCGGAGCGCGGCCGTTCCCTCGGCGTCATCCTGATCGGCGCCCAGCAGACCGCCAGCGAGGTGGAGCGCCGCATCGTGACGAACTCCGCGATCCGGGTGGTCGGCCGCCTCGACCCGGCCGAGGCGTCCCGCCCCGAGTACGGCTTCCTCCCGCCCGCCCAGCGGCAGCGAGCCCTGCTGGCCCGGCCCGGCACGATGTTCGTCAACCAGCCCGACATCCCGGTGCCGTTGTGCGTCGAGTTCCCGTTCCCGGCGTGGGCCACCCGCGCCTCGGAGGCCGGCCCGCCGCCGTCCGGGACGCTGCGCTCGATCGTGCAGGCGGCCGACCCGTTCGCGGTCGTCGCGAGCCGCAACGGCTCGTCGGACGACGAGATCCCGTTCTAAGGTTTCGCGATGCGCATCCTGCACACTTCCGACTGGCACGTCGGAAAGGTCCTCAAGGGCCGGTCCCGGCACGATGAGCACATCAAGGTGCTCGCCCAGGTGGTGGAGATCGCTCGGGCGGAGCAGCCTGACCTCGTGATCGTCGCGGGGGATCTGTACGACACGGCGGCCCCCGCGCCGAAATCCACCCAGGTGGTGATCCGGGCGCTGAGCGCGCTGCGGCGTACCGGGGCGCAGGTCGTGGTGATCGCCGGCAACCACGACAACGGCGCGGCGCTGGACGCGCTGCGGCCGTGGGCCGAGGCGGCCGACATCCTCGTGCGCGGCACGGTCCGCGACGACCCGGCCGAGCTGGTGGTCACCGGCCGGACCGCGGCGGGCGAGCCGTGGCAGCTCGTCACGCTGCCGTTCCTCTCCCAGCGGTACGCGATCCGCGCCGCCGAGATGTATGAGCTGACCGCGGCCGAGGCCACCCAGACGTACGCCGACCACGTCGCCCGGCTGATCGCCCGCCTCAGCCAGGGCTTCGACCAGCCCGGCGTGATCAACCTGCTGACCGCCCACCTCACGATCGTCGGGGCCGCCGCGGGCGGCGGCGAGCGGGAGGCGCACTGCGTCATGGGGTATGCGGTGCCCGCCACGGTCTTCCCGGCCAACGCGCACTACGTGGCGCTGGGCCACCTGCACCGGGCGCAGCAGGTGACCGGCCCCTGCCCGGTGCACTACTGCGGCAGTCCGCTCGCGATCGACTTCGGCGAGGAGGAGAACGTCAGCTCGGTGGCCGTGGTCGACGTGGCCGCCGACCGCGCCGCCCGGGTCCGGCACGTGCCGGTGACCGCAGGCCGCCCGTTGCGTACGGTCCGCGGCACGCTGGAACAGCTCGCCACGATGAACCATCCGGACGCCTGGCTGCGTGTCTACGTCCGGGAGACGCCCCGGGTGGGGCTGCGTGAGGACGTGCAGGAGTTGCTGCCCGACGCTCTGGAGGTGCGCATCGACCCCGAGATGATGCCCGATCAGGCGGGGCAGCGGATGGCCGAGCGCGCCGGCCGTTCGCCGCGGGAGCTGTTCGGCGACTACCTGGACAGCCGCGGCGGCGCCGAGGACGGCGTGCGCGAGCTGTTCGACGAGCTTTACGACGAGGTGAGTCAGAGCGCATGAGACCTCTGCGGCTGGATCTGGCCGGGTTCACGGTGTTCCGCGACGAGACCACGGTCGACTTCACCGACGCGGACTACTTCGCGCTGGTCGGCCCCACCGGCTCGGGCAAGTCCACCGTGCTCGACGGGATCTGCTTCGCCCTGTACGGCGCGGTCCCCCGGTGGGGCGGTAGCCGGGGGATCGGCAACGCCCTCGCCCCGTCGGCCACCGAGGCCCGGGTGCGGCTGGTCTTCGAGTCCGCCGGCGCCCGATATGTCGCCACCCGGGTGGTGCGCCGCGACGCCCGGGGCAACGCCCGGACCGCGGGCGCGGGCCTGCAGCTCATGCCGCCCGGGTTCGACCCCACGCGGCTCGACACCGGGATGAGTCTGGACGACCTCGGCGAGGTGCTGGCGGGCACCCCGGCGGAGATGGACCGCGCGGTGGTCGAGGCGGTCGGCCTGCCGTACGAGCAGTTCACCAGTTGCGTGGTGCTGCCGCAGGGCCAGTTCGCGGACTTCCTGCACGCCAAGCCCGCTACCCGCCAGCAGATCCTGGTCAACCTGCTCGGCCTGCACGTCTACGAGGACGTCCAGGCCCGCGCCTCGGAACGCGCCACCAAGGCCGAGGCGAAGTTGGCAACCGTCGACCAGGTGCTGTCCGGCCTCGCGGACGCGGACGACGCGGCAGTGGACGCCGCGCAGGCCCGGCGTGACGAGATGCGGGAGCTGACCGCGGCGGTCGAGGCCGCGGTGCCGCGCCTGCGCGCCGCCCGCGACGCCGAAGGCGTGGCCGCCGAGGCCCGCGACACCCTGGACGGCGAGTTGAGCGCCCTCGGCGGGGTCCGGACCCCTCCCGCCAGCGCCGCGGCCGCCGAGGCGAGCGCCACGGCCCGCGCCGCGGCCACCGACAGCGCCGCCGCGGTGCGCGCCGCCGAGGAGCATGAGGAGAAGGTCCGCGGCGAGTTGGCCGCGGCCGGCGATCCGGCCTCGCTGGGGTTGCTGCTGGACCGGCATCTGGAGTTCGACCGGCTCACCGAGCAGGCCGAGTGGTTCGCCGGCGAGGTCGGCGTCGCCGAGGTGGAGTACCGCGACGCGGCGGTGGCCGCCGACCTGGCCCGGGCCGCGGCGACCGGGGCCGAGCAACTGCTGGAGCAGGCCCGCACGGAGTACGCCGAGGCGCAGCGCCTGGACCGCGCGGTCGCGTTGCGGGCACACCTGTCCGCGGGCGACGACTGCCCGGTCTGCCTGCGCGAGGTCGACGACGTTCCGCCGGTCCCGGAGGGCTCGGCGGTGCAGGCGGCCGAGGCCACGGGGCGCGCCGCGCGGGCGGCGGCCGAGGTCGCGTCCACCGCGTTCCGCGAGCGCGACGCGGTGGCACGCAAGCTGGAGAGCGGCCTGGAACGCAAACGCGCCCAGCACGAGCACCATCTCGCCCGGCTCGCGGAGGTCCGGGGCGGGCTCGCGGACTCCCCGGGCGCCGACGCGCTGCGCGCCCGGCTGGCCGAGCTGACCCGGCTGCAGCGGCGGCTGGAGGACGCCGGGGCGGCCGTCCGCGCCGCCCGCGAGCAGCAGCGCCGGACCCAGGCGGCGGCCGACGCGGCCGAGGAGCAGCAGCGCGGTGCGTGGCGGGCGTTCGACGCGGCCCGCGACGCGGTGGCCCGGTTCGGTCCGCCGCCCGCGGACCGCGACGACCTGACCGGCGCCTGGGCTGCGCTGGTCGCCTGGGCGCAGGAGCAGCGGGCGCACCGGGAGCAGGCGCGCGGCGAGGCGGATGCGGCGGTCGCCGCGGCACACCGGGCGACTGAGCAGGCGTACGCGGCGGTCATAGCACTGTTCACCGAGGCCGGTGTGCCGGAACCACGCATGGGCGTGCCCGTGCCCCGAGCCGGTGGCCCCGGCACGGGCGCCCCTGGTTCGGGCGGTGCCGGTTCGGGTGGGCCTGGTTCGGGTGGGCCTGGTTCGGGCAGGTCGGACTCGGCCGGGCCCGGTCGCGGCCTGCCCGGTCCCGCCGCGGACTCGGAACTGATCCGGGCTGCGGCGGTCGCGGCCGAGCGGGCCCAGGCCGCGTGGCAGCGACTGGCGGACCGCCGTGAGCAGGCCCGCGGGCTGGCCGAGCAGCGGGCCGCACTGCTGCGCGACAGCCGGGTGGCCAAGGCGCTCGCCGGTCACCTGCGGGCGAACAACTTCGAGCGCTGGCTGCTGGAGGAGGCGCTGGACCTGCTGGTCGACGGCGCCTCCCGGATCCTGCGCGAGCTCACCGGCGGCCAGTACGACCTCGTCCACGACCGCGGCGAGTTCTTCGTCGTCGACCACCACGACGCCGGGCTGCGCCGCGGGGTGCGCACACTGTCGGGCGGCGAGACGTTCCAGGCGTCGCTGGCCCTCGCGCTGGCCCTGTCGGAGCAGCTCGCGGGCATGTCGACCACCGCGGCAAGCCTCGAATCCATCGTGCTGGACGAGGGCTTCGGTACCCTCGACGCGGCGACGCTCGACGTCGTGGCCGCCACTTTGGAGAATCTGGCCGCCCGGGGCGACCGGATGGTCGGCGTCGTCACTCACGTCCACTCGCTCGCCGAGCGGGTGCCGGTGCGGTTCGAGGTGCACAAGGACGCCCGGACGGCGTACGTGGACAGGGTCGGCCTGTGACCCGGATGTTCGTCGACGCGTGGGACCCGGCGTACGGGTCCTCGTTCGAGGGCGGCGGCGGTGACGGTCCGGCTGCGCCCAGCAGCGCCCAGGTCGACACGGATGTGGAGGTACCGGCCGCGCAGTGGGCGCCGATCGACGTCCCCGCCGGGCTGCGCTGCCCGGATGTGGTGCTGCTGGTCGACGGCGTGCGGCGCAACGACGCGGGCCTGTGGACCGCGGAGGACGACGGCCAGTCGTACGCGGGCCTGGCCGCCTCGTACGCCGCCGGGGTGGTCCGCTGCGACCTGCGTCGCGGGGTCGCTGAGCTGGCCGGGGCCCGGGTGGGCCGGGGTCTGTTCACCGCGAGCCCCACCGCCGGTGACGTGGTGGCCGGCTCGATCCGGTACGAAATCCACCGGGTCTCCGGCACGGGCGAGGCGAGTAAGCTGCCCGCCGCCGTGCAGGGCCCGCTGACCGCGCTGGAGATCGAGGTGTCGGCCGCGGCCCGCGACCATCCGTCCGACGGCGCGGACCTGCTCGTGGTCGATGGGCCCCTGCGCAATCGCCGTCAGCTGCCCCGCACGATCGGCTACGTCAAGACGCAGCAGCGGCAGTATCTGCCCGCCGCGCTCACCCCGGTGGTGACCGGGTTGCGGGCGGGGCAGCGCACCCCGGTGTTCCAGCTCGGGACGGTGTGGGGCGGCTGGTCGTGGTATCTGCGTCTGCCCGGCGCCACCGGGGCCCCGTGGGCCGGGGTGGTCCGCGTCGAGTGCTCGCCCGATCTGGCCCCGGAGCAGGCGATTCAGCTTGCGGAGCTGTCCGGGGTGACGTTGCCGCGGTTTGCTTCGGCGGCGTACAAGGATCCGCGGGCGCCGCAGAACCTCGTCCCGATCGCCGGGCTGGAGCGGCGGCTGCGCGGTCTGCTCGGCGATGCCCGGGTGCTGCACCGGGCCCTGACACTGGCCACGGCCCGCGCCCGCTGACCGGCCGCGCCCGCGATGATCGGCCGCGGTGATCGACCGCGCCGCGCGCCTGGGCGGTCGCGCGCCGGCGGCCGGGCTGGCGCCGGGTCGCGGCTGATGGCGGCCACCGGTTGCGTTCGGTGTGTGAGAGGTGCCACGCAGTCGCGCTTTTCTTGCGGTGAGTGTCCCCGTGAGCACGCTCGGAAGGATTTCTCCACGGCCCGGCCGAGCTGAGTATGATTCGCCTGCCCGACTGCACATATCGGTGCAGATGGATGAAAGGTGATCGCTGACCTGCGCGGCCGCCCTGCCCGGAACTCGGAGGAATCTTGAGCTCATCGTGCCCCCGCGGCCACGCCGGACTCCGGGAAAATTTCCCGCCCGCATTGATCCCGGCAGGTGCCCCCGCTCGTACTAAGGGCGACGGGGTAAGCACCGGCAGGAGGAATCGATGCATGCGCTGGTTGTCGACCGGCCCACGACGGACGGGGTGTGCGCGATGACGCAGCAGCGATCCGGTGGCCGGTGGTCGGCTCTCGAGGGAGCCAACGGGGCGGACAAGGATGGTGGCGTGATTCCACGACAGGCGCCTCGGCACGAGGCGGCGTCGACGACCGCGAACCATGAGGACACCCTGGTCCGGATGCTCTACGAGGAGCACGCGGGCCCGTTGCTGATGTTCGTGCTGCGCCTGACCGGTGGAGACCGCCAGCGCGCCGAGGACATCGTCCAGGAGACGCTGCTGCGCGCCTGGCGCAACGCGCACCGCCTCGGCGCCCAGGGGCAGCAGTCCCTGCGGCCGTGGCTGGTCACGGTTGCGCGGCGGATCGCCATCGACGATCACCGCAGCGTGAGCGCCCGCCCACCGGAGACGTACGATCGTGAGCTGGAGAGCTTCCCGAGTACGGCGGACGACACCGACCGGGTGCTCCAGCTGATGACGGTCACCGACGCACTGCGCACGCTCAGCCAGTCGCATCGGGAGATCCTCGTCGAGACGTACTTCCGCGGCCGGACCGTTCCGGAGGCGGCGGAGGTGCTCGGCCTTCCGCTGGGCACCGCCAAATCGCGCGTGTACTACGCGCTGCGGGCCCTGCGTACGGCTCTGCAGCAGCGGGGGGTGACGGAATGATGCAGGACCAGCACTTCGACGTCGCGGCGTACGCGCTGGGTGTGCTCGACGCGCGCGATGCCGCCCGCTTCGAGGATCACCTCATCGACTGCCCGACATGCGCGATCGAACTGGAGTCGTTCCTGCCGGTCGTGGACATCATGTCCGAGATCGACGCGGACGCCCTGGTCGCCACGGAGCAGTCCCGGCGCGACGGCGTCGTGCTCAAGCAGATGATCGGCGAGGTGCGCCATGAACGGCGCCGCGCCAACAGCCGCCGGCTGTACTCCCTGGCCGCCGCGGTCGTGGTTTTCGCGATGCTGTCGATCGGTGCGCTGTTCGCCGGTGCCAACTGGTTCGCGCCCGGGCAGTCGAGGCAGCCGTCGACCACCGCGCAGCGCGGCTCCAGCCAGCTCGATCCGCTGCCGCTGACCGACGGTACGGGCATCGGTGGCCCGGATCTGACCGGTGAGCGGTTCGGCGGCTCGGACACCCGTACCGGGGTGCGGGCGGATGTGGCGCTGGAGAAGAAGGACTGGGGCACCCAGGTTTCCTTCGCGGTCTCCAACATCAAGGGGCCACGGACCTGCCGCCTGGTGGCGGTGCGGACCGACGGCGGCACCGAGGTGCTCACCACGTGGACCGTGCCGGAGAAGGGCTGGGGCACGGCCGCCAACCCGAACCCCCTGATGCTGCAGGCCGTGACGGCCCTGCCGCGCGACGACATCGCCCACCTTCAGGTGCAGTCCGTAGACACCAAGGGTGTTGCGGAGACCCTCGTCCGGGTCCCCTGACACACGCGTACCACCACGTCGACGCCCGGCCGAGCCATTCGGCCGGGCGTTCGGCATCTGTGCCCATCGAATCCATCACCGTGCGCGCGGCCGTGTGCACACGCTGCTAGGCGCGCCGGAGCAGGCAAAAATCCTCGAATTGATTGACCCGATTCTTCAACCGCGCAGCGACGGTGCTCGTACTACAGCCCGGACACGCAGATAGACGATCCAGCTGGAGGACGACGTGGTACCGGAGAAGCGAAAGTTGATGGTCGTCGGCACCGCGATTGCGGCGGCGTTCGCACTCGCCGGTTGCGCGCCCGCCGGCTACAACCCGTCCGACTACGGCGGCGGTGCGCAGCCCGCCTCGAACGACCTGGACCCATCGGCCAGCCCCGACGCTCCGGCCGACGACCAGGTTGCCGACGGCAATGACACCGCCAACAAGGACGACACGGCTCAGAAGGACGCTCCCGACGTCCCCGAGGACAAGCTCACGACGGAGCTGAACGGCACCGCGGTGCCCCGCATGGGCGAGGTCGTCGAGGACCAGGACGGCTTCGTGCTGTACCGCTTCGACGACGACAAGGTCAAGCCCAAGGTCGTGTCCAACTGCAACGGTGACTGCGCCAAGGTGTGGCCGCCCGCTCTCACCGACGGGAAGCCCAAGCTCAAGGGCGTCGACCCGAAGGAGGTCGGCACGGTGACCCGCGCCGACGGCAGCAAGCAGATCACGATCGGCAACTGGCCGGTCTACCGCTACATCGGCGACAAGAAGGCCGGCACCTGGAAGGGCCAGAACGTCGGCGGCAAGTGGTTCGTCGTGAAGCCGGACGGCACCAAGAACCTCACCTGCCTGCCCAAGATCTCCAAGCCGGTCGCGCCGCCCGCCGACGACGAGCAGCAGAGCGACGACTCCGGCGGCGCAGGCTCCGACTACAGCTACTGAGCGTCTTTCCGCGGTCGCTGAATGGGGCCGCTAAAACAATTCAATTGATTGCTTGAACTCGGGGGATCGCCCTTTTGGACGATCTCCCCGAGGGGTGCTGCGAGAATATCGACTTCGTTAAGCATTCCCTTAATTCTTTTGCAAGGCCCGCCTGCGGCATTGCCATTGCGCAAGCGACGCTCCTACGGTTTCCGCACCGGCCGAAAGGCCCCCCGGAACCCCGCCATCGATCATCGTCGGAGGTACGAGAGACATGATTGCCGCCCGCTCCACACGCCGGCTCCAGCGCTGGCTTGTGGGCACTCTCGCAACGGTGCTGGTGGTCCTGCTGGCGCCGGCAGGGATGGCTCGGGCGGCCGGGGATGTCCCCGTGCCGCCGAACACCGGACTCACCGACCGGGGAGTCGGCGCACTCAGCGCCGCCGACCGGGACTTCGTGGTGAAGGTTCGCCTCGCCGGACTCTGGGAGATCCCCGCCGGGAACATGGCCCAGCAGAAGTCCCAGGACCCGCGCATTCAGAACATCGGCAAGAACATCTCGGCGCAGCACGTGCTGCTCGATCAGCTCGACCGGGACGCAGCCAAGAAGCTGGGCATCGCGCTGCCGAACAAGCCGAACGACGACCAGCAGTTCTGGCTCAACGAGATGAAGAACGCCAACGCCACCACGTTCGACCAGATCTACGTCGACCGGTTGCGTGCCGCGCACGGCAAGATCTTCCCGGCCATCGCGACGATCCGCGCCAGCACCCGCAACGACACCGTCCGCAAGCTGGCGCAGCAGGCGAACCAGTTCGTCATGACGCACATGACGCTGCTGGAGAGCAGCGGCATCGTCGACTACGGCGCGCTGCCCACCGCCCCGGCCCCCGCCGCGCCCGCCGGCAAGGGCCCGGTGCCGGTCGATCAGAACATGATCGCTCAGGCCGGCAGCAGCGCCCCTGGCATCAACACCACCGTCATTCTCCTGGTGCTCGCCGTGGCCTTGGTCGCCGGCGTCGTCACCACCATGCGCATCTTCCGAACGCGGTAAACCGCGAGCGGTTCGACCTGGCCAGCCGACCAGGCCGTACGGCATTACCCCGGCTGGCTCCACCGCCCGCCACTTGTCCCAGAAAGGTGTCAGCATGCGAAGGTCGCAGTACCGGCGCGAATCCCCATGGTCGAAGTGGTTCAGCGGACGACGTCGAATCGTCGCCGCGGCGGCCACGCTCGTGGCCTTCGGCGGCATCGTGACCGTCACGCAGATTTCCAACGCGAGCACTAACCGCTCGACGCAGCGGGCCATGTCCGCCTGCAACAACATTCAGGCTCCGCGGGCCGCGAAGTTGTCCACGGAGACCCGGCGGGGCACGTACACCACGAACAAGGGGCGGGTCACCCAGCACGCCGATGACGGCGCCGGTGACGTCCCGACCGTGGAGACGATGCGGGCCCGCTGTCGCCAGTGGGTGATGCAGAACGCCTCCAACCAGCAGAACAATCAGCAGAACAACCAGCAGCAGGGTCAGAACGGCCAGCAGCAGGGTGGTAACAACAACCAGCAGCAGGGTCAGAACGGCCAGCAGCAGGGTGGCAAGAACAACCAGCAGCAGGGTCAGAACGGCCAGCAGCAGGGTGGTAACAACAACCAGCAGCAGGGTCAGAACGGCCAGCAGCAGGGTGGCAAGAACAACCAGCAGCAGGGTCAGAACGGCCAGCAGCAGGGTGGCAAGAACAACCAGCAGCAGGGTCAGAACGGCCAGCAGCAGGGTGGTAACAACAACCAGCAGCAGGGTCAGAACGGCCAGCAGCAGAACGGCAACAACAACAACCAGCAGCAGAACGGCAACAACAACGGCCAGCAGCAGGGTGGCAACAACAACCAGCAGCAGGGCAACAACGGCGGCAACAACAACGGCGGCAACAACAACAACCAGACTCCGCCTCCGGGTGCGGGTCTGGGTGTGCTGACGAACAGCTGCAAGACGAGCCAGCTGCCGCCGCACGACGGTTTCCAGAAGGGTGACCGGTGCGTGTCGACGGAGTTCGGTGAGGTGGGTTCGGCCGCGAACAACCCGTCGCTGTTGATTGTGGACGCGCCGCAGCAGGTCGCGGCCGGTCAGCCGTTCAGCTTGAAGGTGTCGACGCGGAACCTGATCCGGGACCGGTTCCTGGCGGCTGGTCAGGGTGGGTACTACGTGGAGAGCTCGGTGCTGCAGGGTGGCATCGTTCGTGGCCACTTCCACACCGCCTGCCGCATGCTGGACAACACGAACGCGGCCCCCCAGCCCGACCCGGTGCCGGCGTTCTTCGTGGCGACCGAGGACAAGCAGGGTGGCCGTGGCGCCGATGTGGTGACGATCAATGTGCCTGGCCTGCCGCAGCAGGGTACTGCGCAGTGTGCTTCGTGGGCGGGTGACGGTTCGCACCGGATCCCGATGATGGAGCGCGCCAACCAGACCCCCGCGTTCGACGCGGTCCGCATCCAGGTCGCCGGTGGTGGCAACAACGGTGGCAACAACAACGGCGGCAACAACGGCCAGCAGCAGAACAACAACGGCCAGCAGCAGAACAACAACGGCCAGCAGCAGAATGGCCAGCAGCAGAACAACAACAACGGCGGCCAGCAGCAGAACGGCCAGCAGCAGCAGCGTCGCCGTAACTGAGCAGTACAAGCCGGGAGCCCCTTGGCCGAACGGCCGGAACCCGAACCCCGCGGGTGGCGTCATCTCCTGCCGATGACGCCGCCCTGGGGGACCCCCCATCGGAGACCGGCCGGCCGTTCACCCCCCTGACGAACGGCACTCGGCACCCGGACCGGTAATCGGAAACGGCTGACGAAAGGAGGCGCGGGACCGAACCGGATCGGCGAGCAGCTCCGGCCCTGGGCGAACCGGACCGACATCCGATCGCCCCACCGATGGCCCTGACCGGGAGCGCGGTCAGGGCCATCGGCACGCCCAGCGCACGAGATCGATCAGGGACGGCCGCGGGCAACCCGGAATGTCGATCAGGGACGGCTGCGGGCGTACCGGAGAAAGAGCATGTCGTCGGCGGACAGGATGCCGCGCAGCGACATCGCCCGCGGCGGACCCGGCGGTCCGGTCGCGATGCGGCCGGCGGTGCCGCCCACCAGCAGCGGCGACACGGTCAGGCACAGCTCGTCCACGAGATCCGCCGCGGTCAGCGCCCCGAACAGGAGCGGGCCGCCTTCGCAGAGCAGCTGCGTCGCCCCGCGCCGGTGCAGCGCGGCGACACCGGCCGCGAGATCCACCTCGCGCTCACCGACGGTCACCACCTCCGCCACCTGCTCCAGGACGGCCCGCCGGTCCGCGGGCGCGGCGCCGCAGGTCAGGACGATCGGCCGGATCGGTGCGTCGGAGAAGATCTCCTGGGCCGGGTCGAGGTCGAGCGTGCGGGAGACGACGACCATCAGCGGGAACTCCGGCAGCCCGTGCGCGCGCCGCCAGTCCCGCCGGGGCGCACTGAGGCGTAACGCGTTGTAGTTCTCGATGCGTACCGTGCCGGCGGCCACCACCAGCGCGTCGCACACCATCCGCAGCGTCCCGAAGACCAGCTTGTCCGCGGGGCTGGACAGTCCCGCGGAGAAGCCCTCGACGGCCACCGCGCCGTCCAGGCTGGCGACGAAATTCACCCGCAGTGTCGGCTCGGGGTTGCGCGGGTACCGCTCGGTCAGCGCGGCCACGTCCACGGGCGCCGGCTCGGGGCCCGGCCAGGCCCGCACGGCGGGACCGCTCACGGAGCGGCCGGCCCGGTCACCGGCGGCACGGGCACCACGGGCCGGTGCTGGCAGTCGCACCACGACCCGCCCCGGCAGTGCTCGTGGCGTTGCTCGCGGCAGGCGCGGCAGATCATGCCCACGACTCTATGCGTACGGATCGCAGCCCGTCACCGGTGTGCCGGGTGGGCTTCGCGCGTTCTGCTGGACCGTCATGTGGTCCGTCGTGCGCCCGCCGGAACATGTCTAGGCTCGTCCTGGGGATTTCACCGGTCTTGACGATCGGGCAACGATCGTGCAACCGGCGTGAAACGCCGGATCGGCAGTCTGGTCGCCACGGGACGGCTGTGCCGCGCCGTCGGCCAGACGGGAGGGAGCTTCATGTTGCTGCGGGTACGGGTCACGCTGCCGGACCGCCCCGGCGCCCTCGGTCAGGTGGCGCGGACGCTCGGCGTCGCCGGGGCCGACATCGTGCAGGTCGTGGTGCTCGAACGTCTCGGTGGCCGCGCGGTCGACGACTTCACGGTCGTCTGGCCCGGCGCCTCCCGGGTGGAACGCCTGCTCGCGGGCCTCGCCGCCATCCCCGGGGTGCAGGTTGACGGTGTCTGGCGGGCGATCGGCGCGCCGGTCTCCGGGGGGCACGACGCCGAGCTGCTGGCCCAGGTGGCCGCGAACCCGGCCGACGGCCTGGCCACGCTCGTCGACGCGGTGCCCGGACTGCTCGCCGCCGACTGGGCCGCGGCGGCCGTGGTCCCGACCGACTGGGCCGCCCGTTCAGGCGGGGAGCCGACCGTGGCGTATGCGAGCTGGCGCGCCCCGGCCCCGTTGCATCTGCCCGAGGTGACCCCGCTGCGGGCCCGCCCGCTCACCGGCCCGGACGGCACCCGGTACGCGGTGGCCCCGTTCGGCCGGGCCGGCCTGGTGCTCGTGGTCGCGCGGACGGACGACGAGGAGCTGCCGACCCCCGCATTCCACGTGATCGAGGTCGACCGGGTGGCTCAGCTCGTCCGCGCTGCCGCGGTCATCCTGGGCGATCACCTGGAGCGCACCCCCGAAACGGCTCCGATCGCCCACGCTGTGATTGACCCCTCATAGTTTTCGCAGTTCAGGCAATATCGGGGTAACACCGGCACGAGACGCTTGAGCTTGGGTACAAGGCGACTCGATCCGGAAGGAAGTGCTCCGAATGGCGTTGTGGCGGATCCGGGCAACGGTTGACGACCGCCCTGGCTACCTGTCCGTGCTGACTGCCAGTCTCGCGCTGCGGTCGGTGAACATCCTTGCCGTACATGTGCACACCACCGAAGCCGGCGCCGTCGACGACTTCCTCGTCGACGCCCCGGACACGATGTCGGAATCGGACATGATCGCCGCGGTCGAGCGCGGCCGCGGCCGGGACGTGTTCGTGGCGCGGGCCGAGGCCCAGGGGCTGGCCGACCAGCCCACCCGGGCCCTGGCGCTGGCCGGGCGGCTCGTGCACGACCCGGACCTGCTCGGCGAAGCCCTCGTCACGCTGCTGGACGCGGACGGTGTGCGCTGGCACCCCGAGCCCGTCGCCGGGCCGGGCTTCGACGGCCGCCGGATGACCCTGCTCGACCCGGTCGGCGGGGCGTACGAGCTGCTGCGGCGGGCACCGGAGTTCACCCCCGCGGAGTATGCGCGCGCCCAAGCCCTCGTCGAGGTTTCCGCGGCGGCGCTGCGCCAGCACGCCGAACACGCCACGTTGCTGCTGCCCGACGGGTCGGAGCTGCTGGTACGCCCGGCCGGGCCCGACGACGCGGACGGGGTGCTCGGCCTGCACCGGCGGGCATCCGTGGCCTCCCTGCAGCGGCGCTACCTGGGCAGCGCGCCCGCCGAGCCGCGGCTGCGGCGCCTGCTCGAACCGGCCGGTGGGGTCACGGTGCTCGCCGTCGACCTGCACACCGACAGGGTCGTGGCCATGGCCAGCCTCCTCGCCGAGGGCGAGCTCGGGGAGGTGGCGCTGCTGGTGGAGGACGGCTGGCAGCGGCGCGGCGTCGGCACGGCCCTGTTGCGCCGCCTGCTCGCGTACGCGGAGCGGGTCGGGTTCGCCGCGGTCGTGGCGCATACCAGCGCGGACAACGCGGGGATGCTGCGTACGCTGCGCCGTCTCGGCGCGGGCCGCACCGATCGCGACGGGCCCATGACCAGCGTGACCCTGCCGGTCGCGCGGGCTCTACGCGCCACCGGCCCGGCCGCGCCCGCCACCCGGAGGTAGCCGGGCGTCAGGAGTGCCGGTCGCCGTGTTCCACGCAGGTGGCCGTCCACCCGGCCGGGAGGATCTGCACCTTCATCCGGCGCCGGCACTGCGGGCAGAACCGTGGCGGCTCCAGCTCGCGGGCGCGGTGGCACGCGGCGTGGTCGCCGGTGGCGGCGGCCTCGCCGCACCGGTCGCACCAAGCGGTGGTCACCGCGCCGGTCACAGCGTCGCGGACAGGGCCTTGACCGGCATCTTCAGGTCCTGCAGCAAGGCCAGGTCCTCGGTGGCCGGGCGCCCCAGTGTGGTCAGGTAGTTGCCGACGATCACCGCGTTGATGCCGCCCAGCAGGCCCTCCCGGGTGCCCAGGTCGCCGAGCGTGATCTCGCGGCCGCCCGCGTACCGCAGGATGGTCCGCGGCATCGCGAGCCGGAACGCGGCGATTGCGCGCAGCGCGTCCTTGCCCTCGACCACCGGCCGGTCACCCAGCGGAGTGCCGGGGCGGGGGTTGAGGAAGTTCAGCGGGACCTCGTGCGGGTCCAGCTCGGCCAACTGCCCCGCGAACTCGGCGCGCTGCTCGACCGTCTCGCCCAGCCCGAGAATGCCGCCGCAACACACCTCCATGCCGGAGTCACGCACCATCCGCAGCGTGTCCCAGCGCTCCTCCCACGTGTGCGTGGTGACCACGTTCGGGAAGTACGACTTGCACGTCTCCAGGTTGTGGTTGTACCGGTGCACGCCCATCTCGACCAGGTCGTCGACCTGGTCCTGGGTGAGCATGCCCACACTCGCCGCGACCTGGATGTCCACCTCGGCCTTGATGGCCGCGACACCCTCGCGGAGCTGCGTCATGAGCCGCTGGTCCGGCCCGCGCACCGCGGCCACGATGCAGAACTCCGTGGCACCGGTCGCGGCTGTCTGCTTCGCGGCCTCCACCAGCGCCGGGATGTCCAGCCACACCGCGCGCACCGGGGAGGTGAACAGGCCGGACTGGGAGCAGAAGTGGCAGTCCTCCGGGCAGCCGCCGGTCTTCAGCGAGACGATGCCCTCGACCTCGACCTCGGGCCCGCACCAGCGCATCCGCACCTCGTGCGCGAGCTGGAGCAGAGCGGGAACGTCCTCGTCGGGCAGGTGCAGCACCTCCAGCACATCGGCGGAGTTCAACCCGACACCGTCTGCAAGCACCTGGGCGCGCGCCCGGTCGAGGATCTCTGGCATGCCCGTACCCTACAAGGCCGTCGGCCCCTGATAGTTTCGCCGTCGTCGGTGGTGTGCCCGACGGATTGTGGGGTTTGGGTTGACGGCCTGGTTGACCGAGTTGGAGCGCCTGGCCCACACCAGGGCCAAGGCCGGGCTCACCCGCGAGTTGCGGCCCCGGGCGGCCGACGACGTCGTCGTCGACCTGGCCGGAAACGACTACCTGGGCCTGGCGCGACACCCCGAGGTCGTCGCGGCGGCGATCGCGGCGCTGTCCGCGTACGGGCTGGGCGCCACCGGGTCGAGGCTGGTCCGCGGCTCCACCCGGGCACACGCCGGGCTGGAGGACGACCTGGCCGCCTGGCTGGGAGCGGAGCAGGCCCTCATCTACTCCTCGGGTTACCTGGCCAACCTGGGCGCGGTCCGGTCCGTCGCCGGCAAGGGGACGGTGTTGGTGTCCGACGCGTACAACCATGCGTCGCTGATCGACGGCTGCAAGTCGTCCGGCGCCGAGACCGTGGTGGCGCCGCACGGCGATCCGGCCGCGGTCGCGGCCATTCTCGACGCTGCGCCCGAGCGTCCCGCCGTCGTGGTCACCGAATCGGTGTTCTCTGTGGACGGTGACCTGGCCCCGCTCGCGGCGCTGCACGAGGTGACCTCGGCGCGGGGAGCGCTGCTGCTGGTGGACGACGCGCACGCGCTCGGGGTGCTCGGGCCCCAGGGCGCGGGCGGGGTCGTCGCGGCCGGTCTGGCCGGCGCCCCGGACGTCGTGGTCACCGCCACGCTGTCCAAGTCGCTCGGCAGCGCGGGCGGGCTGATCGCGGGACCGCGGCAGCTCGTGCGCCACCTCGTCGACACCGGCCGCACGTTCATCTACGACACCGCGCTGCCCCCGGCCGTCGCGGCCGGGGCGCACGCCGCCCTGGGGATCGCCCGGAAGGCGGACGACCTGCGGGCTCTGCTGGCGGCCCGCGCCGAGCAGACCGTACGGCGGCTCGGCGCGGCCGGGTTCGCCGTGCGCCGGCCGGCCGGGGCGGTGCTGTCCGTGGTCGCGCCGGGCCCGGAGGCGGCGCTCGGGTGGGCCGAGGACTGCCGGGACCGGGGCGTGGCCGTGGGTTGTTTCCGGCCGCCGTCCACTCCGGACGGTTCCTCCCGGCTGCGGCTGACGCTGAACGCCGGGGTGTCCGAGGTGGACTTCACCCGCGCACTGGACGTGATCGTGGAGTGCGCCCCGTGATCGTCGCGCCGGACGCCCCGGACCTGCCGCCGTCCGATGCTCCCGGGCCACCGCCGTCCGATGCTTCCGTGCCGTCGCCGTCGGACGCTCCAGCGCCGCCGCCGTCCCACGCTTCCGGGCCGCCGTCGGCCGCCGAGGCGGTGCCCGCGGCACGGCCCGCCGAGGCGGTGCCCGCGGCACGGCCCGCCGAGGCGGGGGAGTGGCGCGGCATCGTGCTGGTCACCGGGACGGACACCGACGTCGGCAAGACCGTCGTCACGTCCGCGGTCGCCGCCGCCGCCCAGGCCGCCGGCCTGCGGGTGGCCGTCGTCAAACCCGGCCAGACCGGTACGGTCACCGGCGCGCCCACCGACATCGACGTGGTCAACCGGCTGGCCGCCCCGCACACCGCGCGGACCCTGGCGGAGTATCCGGAGCCGCTGGCACCGCTGGCCGCGGCCCGCGTGGCGTCGGCGGCCCCGCTGGAGCTGTACGAGGTCGTCGACGCGGTCCGGGCTGAGGCGAAGCAGCACGACCTGGTCCTCGTCGAGGGCGCCGGCGGGCTGCTCGTGCCGATGGGGGTACGCCCGTCCGGGGCCCCCTGGACCGTGGCGGACCTGGCCGTCGCGCTCGGGGCCGCCACGATCGTGGTGGCCCGCGCGGGCCTCGGCACGCTGAACCACACCGCGCTGACCCTGGAGGCGCTGGAGCGCCGCGGCATCCCCGCGGCCGTGGTGCTGGGCGCCTGGCCCGCCGAGCCCGAGCTGGTGCACTGGGCGAACCTGGGAGAGCTGATCCCCCACCTGGTGGGCGCGCTGCCCGACGGGGCGGGCGCGATGGACCCCGGGGTGTTCCGCCGTTCCGCGCCGGGCTGGCTCACTCCGGCCCTGTACGGCGTGCTCGACGACTGGCGGGTCTGGGCCGACGACGTCCGGTGACGCACGCGCGGGGCGATGAGCGTTGCGGCACACTCCTAGGGGTGGCCTTCACGTTGACGATCGACTGCGGCGGTGGCGGCATCAAGGGTTCCGTGCTGGACGAGGCGGGCACGATGCGCGCTCACCCGGTGCGGGTGCCCACGCCGTACCCGTTGCCGCCGGACGTGTTCGTCAAGACGCTGGTCGGCCTCGGCGGTGGCCTGCCCACGGCCGACCGGGTGACCGTCGGCATGCCCGGCATGCTGCGCCACGGCGTGGTGGTGGCGACGCCGCACTACGTGACGCGCAGCGGCCCCCGTACGAAGGTCGACCCGGAACTGGCCGACGCGTGGCACGGCTTCGATGCGCGTACCGCGCTGGCCGAGGCGTTCGGGCTGCCGACGCTCGTCCTCAACGACGCGGAGGTGCACGGCGCCGGGGTCGTCGCGGGCACCGGCTGCGAACTGGTCCTGACGTTGGGCACCGGCCTGGGGTGCGCGTTGTTCGACGGCGGGAAGCTGGCCCCGCACCTGGAGATGTCGCAGGCGCCGGTGCGGTGGGGGATGAGCTACGACACGTACATCGGCGAGCACGAGCGGCGCCGGCTCGGGGACGCGCTCTGGTCTCGCCGGGTCCGCAACGTCGTCGAGGGGTTGCGGCCGGTGTTCCGGTGGGACCGCCTCTACCTGGGCGGGGGCAATTCGCGGCTGATCACCGCGACGCAGCTCGCGCGGATGGGCGACGACGTGGTGGTGGTGCCGAACACCGCCGGCATCCTCGGCGGGGTCCGCGCCTGGACCCTCGGCACCCGCTGAGGCCGCCGCTTGAGGCCGCTGAGGCTCAGCGCAGCTGCCAGACCGTGGTGTGACGGACGGTGACGCTCTCCAGGGCCTCCGGCACGGGTACGTCGTACGTGGCGCACCGGGTCAGCGCGTCGGCCGGCAGGTACGCCCGGCCCGGGTCGCCGACGAGCACCAGCGCCCCCCGCGCCGCGGCCCGCCGCAGGAACGGCAGAAAGCGCGCCGACATCTCCCGGCTGTAGAACACGTCCCCGGCCAGGATCACCTGCGCCTGGGCGGGCCCGTCGCGGGTGTCCAGCAGATCGCCCCCGACCGGGTCGACCACGACCCCGTTGGCGGCCGCGTTGATCGCCGCGGCGGACACCGCGAGCGGGTCGATGTCGTTCGCGGTCACCGGCCGTGCCCCGGCGCGGGCCGCTGCGATGGCCACCAGCCCGGAGCCGCAGGCCAGGTCGAGCACGGACCGGCCGTCGACCAGCTCCGGCCGGTCCAGGACGTGCCGGGCCAGCGCCTGACCGCCCGCCCACGCGAACGCCCAGAACGGCGGCGGCTGCTCGGTGCCGCCCTCCTCGGTGTGCTCCCACAGCGCGATCGGCTCGTCGGCCTGGTGCAGCAGCAGCTCGGGCACGAGCGGCACGGGCGCCAGGCGGGTGTGGGTACGGACGAAGTCGGGGGGTGACGGCACGCCACGATTGTCCCCCTTTCCTCAGCTGAACGACCGGGGGGCCGATCATTTGACAGCGTTCCCGTAGCCGACAGGAGGAGGAGCATGCCGACGCGCTTGGCGGCCACCCTCTTCGGCGTATCGATGGCGGTCCTGGGCGTTGCGTTCTGGGTGGAGCCGGCCTGGCACGACCCGATCCGGCTGGCGGCCGGACTGGCCACGGTCGCCGCGGTGACGTTCGGGGTGCGGCGGGGCCGCCCGGCCCGGACCGTTCCGTGGCATCTGCTCAGCGCCGTGGTGCTCCTGTCGGCGGTCGGCAAGACCGTGTTCGACGTGCCCGACGCCGTGCAGACCGTGCCGTATCTGGCGCCGGTCGTCACCTGGTCCCTGCTCGCGGTGTACCCGACGCTGGCGGGTGCGCTGTTGATGTTCGTGCACTACCGCAGCGACGGCAGCCGGGACCGCGGCGGCCTGATCGACGCGCTGACCGTGACCGCGGGCGCCGCACTGCTGTCGTGGACGCTCGTGCTCAGCCCGCTGCTGCGCGACGCCGACCTGACCTCGATGGCCGACCTGCTGGCGATCGGCTTCCCGGTCGGCGACCTGCTGCTGCTGGCTGCGTTGACCCGGCTGTGGACCGTGTCGAACCGCCGGGTCCCGTCCGGGTTCCTGCTGGTTTTCGGCGCTCTGACGATGCTGCTGGTCGACATGGCGCACAGCGTGCCGGGGATGGAGCACCAGCTGGCCGCGCTGACCGCGTTCGGGCGGCTGCCGTTGTACGCGGCGATCGGCCTGGCCGCGCTGCACGGCTCGATGCACGCCCTGACCCAGCCGGCCGCGACACCGCCCGCGGACCTGGACCGGAAGCGGCTCCTGCTGCTCGGCATCGCGGCTCTGGTGGGGCCGGCGGTGCTGTTGGTGCAGGTCGGGCTGAAGGGCCGTCCGCTGGACCTGTCCGTGGTGGCGGTGCTGTGCGGGCTGACGTTCATGCTGGTGCTGGCGCGTACGGCGGGGATCATGGGCAGCCAGCGCCTGGCCACGTCACGGGAACGGGGGCTGCGGGAGGCGTCCGCCGTCCTGGTGTCGGCGAGCGACGCCGACGAGGTCGCCGAGGCGGCCCGCCGGGCGGTCGCGCAGCTGCTGCCGGACGTGCCGCACCGGGTGGTGCTGGCGATGGCGGTGGCCCAGCCGGAGGAGCCGCTGAGCGCCGACGCCGCCGCGCAGGCCGCGCAGGACCGGGCCGCCGGCACGTCGGCGCGGCTGGTGCCGACCCGGGAGGTGGACTGGGCGGTCGCGGTACGCCTCAACCAGTACAACATGGTGCTGCGCTGCCCGCTGGTGCTGCAGGACCGCCCGACCGGCGACCCGCTGGTGGGGGTGCTGCACGTGGGTGCCCCGGTGGGGGCGCTGATCGGGTTGCAGCGTTCCCTGGAGGTCCTGGCCACGCAGGTGGCGCTCGCGATGGAGCGGATCGCGCTGGGCGAGGAGGTCATCCGGCGCAACAGCGAGACGTACTTCCGGACCCTGGTGCAGAACACGTCGGACGTCATCGTGATCGTCGACGAGGAGGACCGGGTCCGCTACGCCAGCCCGTCCGCCCAGCCGGTGCTCGGCGGGGATCCGGTGGGGGTGCGGCTGCCGGACATCATCCACCCGGCGGACCGGGCCCGGCTGCATGACGTGCTGGTCGCGGTGCGCTTCGGGCGCGGCCCCGAGCAGGGGCTGGACTTCCGGGCGCTGGGGCGCAACGACAACGAATTGATGCTGGAGATGCATCTGCGCGATCTGCGCGCGGATCAGACCGTGACCGGCCTGGTGATCACGCTGCGCGATGTCACCGAACGGCGCCGCCTGGAGCGCGACCTCATCCATCAGGCTTTCCACGACTCGCTCACCGGGCTGGCGAACCGGGTCCTGTTCGCCGACCGGCTGCAGCATGCGCTGGCCCGCGGCGCCCGGGACGGCACGCTGGTCGGTGTCCTGTTCATCGACCTGGACGACTTCAAGATCGTCAACGACACGCTCGGCCACGCGGTCGGCGACCAGCTGCTGATCGCGGTGGCGCAGCGGATCAGCGGGGCGTTGCGCGCCGAGGACACCGCGGCCCGCCTCGGCGGTGACGAGTTCGCCGCGCTCATCGAGAACGTCCAGGACCCGGCCGCCGTCGAGGAGGCCGCCGAGCGGATCCTCGCCGCGCTGGCCCGGCCCATCGACGTCGACGGCGAGGCGTTGCAGGCCGTGGCCAGCATCGGCATCACCACGACCCCCGAGGCGGACAACGCCGACGAGCTGCTGCGCCAGGCCGACCTCGCCCTGTACGTGGCGAAGGGCGCCGGGAAGAACCAGTGGCGGCGCTACCAGGCCCACCTGCACGGGGCGATGGTGGAACGCCTGGAGCTGCGCTCTGCGCTGGACCACGCGGTCAACGAGGGATCGTTCCTGCTGCAGTACCAGCCGATCGTGGATCTGGCCTCGGACGAGGCGGTCGGGTTCGAGGCGCTGGTGCGCTGGCACCATCCTTCGCGCGGCATCATCGCCCCGGACCAGTTCATCGAGGTTGCCGAGGAGAGCGGCCTGATCATCCCCATGGGACGGTGGGTGCTCGATCAGGCGCTGCACACGGTCGCCCAGTGGCGGCGGGTGCTGCCGCGGACCCGCCAGCCGTACGTGAGTGTCAACGTCTCGGTGCGGCAGTTCCGCGAGAAGGGTTTCGTGGATCAGGTGCGGGCGTCGCTGCAGTACGCGGGGGTGCCCCCGCAGGCGCTCATGCTGGAGATCACCGAGACGCTGCTGATGCGCGACGACGAGGAGATCTGGGCCGACCTGGCGGTGCTGCAGGACCTCGGCGTCCGCATCGCCATCGACGACTTCGGTACGGGCTACTCGTCGCTGGGCTACCTGCGGCAGCGGCCGATCGACGTACTGAAGATCGACAAGACGTTCATCGACGACATGGTGGGCAGCGAACAGCAGCTCGCGCTGGTCTCGGGCATCGTCAGCCTGGCGCAGTCGCTGAACCTGATCGTGGTCGCCGAGGGCATCGAGGACGCCAACCACCGCGACATCCTGCAGCGGCTGGGCTGCCCGCTGGGCCAGGGCTACTACTACTCCAGCCCGGTCGGCCCCACCGAGGCGCTGACCTGGCTCACCGCCTCCCGCGCCATCGCCGCGTAGCCGGGGCTCAGTCGGGTGCCGGGGCAGATTCCTTCGGAGCCACCCGTCCGGCGAGGGCCCGGTCGGCCACCGCGGGCAGCGCGTTCGCCAGCAGGATGGCCGCGCGGTACTTGGCGGGCACGACGATGCGGCGGCGGGGACGGCGTACGGCCCGGGCGACCGCGTCCGCAACCACCTCGGGGCCGGGAAGGCCCCGGCGGCCGGCGTTGAGCGGCGTGGCGATGTAGCCCGGCTCGACCAGCGTCACGCCGATGCCCGTGCCGGCCACCTCGCGGCGCACGGAGTCGGTCAGGCCGCGTAGCGCGAACTTGGTCGCCGAGTACGTGCCGCTGAGCCCGATCTCACCCGCAACCGAGCCGATGTTGACGATCGCGCCGCCGCCCTGGGCCCGCATGCGCGGCACGACCGCGCGCATCAGCCGCAGCGGGGCGAGAAGGTTGATCTCGACCATGGCGGTGACGGCCGGATCGTCGGTCAGGATCGAGGCCGCGCCGCCCACTCCGGCGTTGTTGACCACGGCGTCGATCCGGCCGGTGATCGCGGCGGCCTGCTCGGCCAGCGCCTCGAGGGCGGCCGGGTCCCGCACGTCGGTGGGCACGATGACCGCGGCGCCGCCCGCGGCCTCCACCAGCGACGCCGTCTCGGACAGCTCGGCCGGCCGGCGGGCGGCGAGCACGACGGTCCAGCCGTCCTTTCCGAATCGGACCGCGGTGGCGCGGCCGATGCCGCTCGACGCGCCCGTGACGATGACGACCGGCATGCCGTTCCCCTTTCACGAATGACGGCGCCGCCGTCCGGTGGATGCGCGCGAGCACATCCGGGAACCGAAGCGGCGGCGCCGTATTCCGCCGTGTGGCACCGAATCTATCGGCGGTTGCGGTACGCCTCCACGACACTGCCCGGGATGCGCCCACGGTCGGAGACCTCGTACCCGTTGTTGGCGGCCCACTCGCGGATCGCCTGATTCTGGTCGCGGCTCGCCCGGCCGGTGGCACCGGGGACACCGCGCCGCGCGGCCGCCCGGCTCTCGTTGCCGCTGCGGCCCACCCGGGTGGCGGCACTCAGGTACGGGTCGAGCGCCTTACGCAGCTTCCCCGCGTTCTTTTCCGACAGGTCGATGGTGTAGTTGACACCGTCCAGCCCGAATTCGACCGTCCGGTCCGCTTCGCCGCCGTCGAGATCGTCCGTGAGAAGGGTGATTACCTGCTTGGCCATGATGTGGTCGCTCCCGAACCGGTGTCATTGGGTAACCGCTATCCGCACCGGAGCAGCGTCGTCGAAACCTGGCACGCCGGGTTAGGAAACCCCGGGTGGCGCCGGGAAATCCTGGATCGTGCCGGGACCGCGAACCGCATGCCCCGAATTCGTGTTCGAGCCATTCTGGCCGCCGGTCGGCGACAATGCAAATTGTCGCTTCCGCATGTCTGGTTCTTTACTCGTCCACCACCGTGGCCGGATCGCAGTCCGGTCCGGTGTCACGCCGTGCGGTGCGGAACATCGCCGCACTCCACGGTGGACGCGCAACGCGGTTGCCGTCGATCGTGGTTCGACACAAGTCGTTCACCACGGCCAAACATCCCGGGTGTATTTCTGAATGACACTCCCGTGCACTCACCCGGCGCGTCTGATGACGTCAGCCAATGCATTTCCCCGTGGTCGCCGACGTGGCCGGGCTTGCGGCCCGGCCACCGGACGGTGGCCGGGCCCGCAGTTCACCTCAGAGCCGGGCGTGGCGGCGGCCGACCGCGGCGGACGAGGCCAGCAGAATGGCCGGTCCGACAGCGGAAACGCTCACGGACGTCACCGCGCTGACCGGGTCACGAACCAGGCCGGACTCGACGACGAACGCCAGCTCGATCAGGAAGCCGTTCACCACCAGCAGGCCCATCGCCATCGCCACCCGTTCGTCCACGGCCAGCCAGAACAGGCTCGCCACGCACACCCCGTAGAACAGCCCCGCCGCCAGCATCCCGTAGTGGTCGGGGGACGCCAGTGGGAACAACTGATCCGCCAGGACCAGCAGCAACGGCACCAGCGGGGCGTACCGCAGCAGTCCCGAGGGCGGGCTCGGGCGGCGCCGGTGCACGACCAGCAGCAGCACGATCGCGAGCGGGTACTGCCAGAAGACGCCGAGGGTCACCCCGTGCAACGACCAGGCCACCGCGGTCGTCGCCAGGAACGCCGCCGTGGCGGCGGCGGCCGCGCTCAGGTTGCGGCCGCGCAGGGCGGCGATCGTGGCGTACAGGCCGAGCACGGCCGCGGCCAGGTTCGGCGCGTCGAACTCCATGATGGACCCGAGCCCGGGGCCGCCGTGAACGACGTTGTCGACGGTGTTCGCCGCGGTGAACGCGCTGGGGTAGACCAGCATCATCAGTGCGGCGGCCCGGGCGGCGGCCGCCCAGCTCTCCCGGACGTCCCGGCGGCGTCCGCGGGCGGCGTGTGCCCGGAGGGCACCCAGGATCAGCGCGCCGACCTCACGGGGCGCGGGGCGTGCCCGGCCGTCCTCGACCGAGGCCATCAGCGTGTCCAGCACCTCGGCGCCGCGGGCGCGCCGGTATTCGGCCGGGTAGAGCCGCAGCAGCGACGCGTACCGGCGCTCGACCGCCGCGCTCATGCCAGGCCCGCCGCGGGCCGGGCTGCCATCCGGGCGGCACGGCCGATGACCGCCTGCGCGGCCTCGGCGAGCAGCCTCGCCTCGGCCTGCAGTGCGGCGCGCCCGTCGGGCGTCAGGGCGTAGTAGCGCCGGGCCCGGCCGTTCACGACCTCCTCCTGGACGACGTGTACGTGGCCCTCGCCGACCAGCCGGTCCAGCGCGGTGTACAGGGTGCCCGTGGCGAGCCTGATCCGGCCCTGGGACAGGGTTTCGGCCTGCTTGATGATGGCGTAGCCGTGCCGCGGTTCGTCCTGGAGCGCGGCCAGGATGAAGTACGTCGGTTCGCGCATGCGCGGGAGTCGATCGCTCATGGGCCCGACGATATATGTAAGTGATCTACGTATGCAAGGTGGGATCCGGCGTGGATTCGGGCCGACGCGGCCACGGCAGCCGCAGCGCGCCGGGGGCGTGGGCGGGCACCACCGGGTGGTGGGGCTCCACCGGAGCCAGCCGCTCGTACGGCTCACCCAGCGCGGGGCGCAGGTCCGCCTCGCCCGCGTTCGGCCACAACGACAGTGCCCGCTCAGCCAGCGCGGTGATGGTCAGCGACGGGTTGACCCCCAGGTTCGCCGGGACCGCGGCGCCGTCCACCACGTGCAGGCCGGGGTACCCGTAGACCCGGTGGTACGGGTCGATCACGCCGGTCTGCGGTGACGCCCCGATCGTCGCCCCGCCGAGGATGTGCGCGGTCATCGGGATGTCGAAGATGTCGCTGACCGTGCCGCCCGGAAAGCCCCCGATCTTCGTGGCCATCCGGCGGACCGCCTCGTGACCCACCGGGATCCAGGTCGGGTTGGCCGGGCCGTGCCCGGGTGCGGTGGTCAGCCGGCCGCGACGGGTACGCCGTACGGTCAGGGAATTGTCCACGGTCTGCATGACCAGGGCGATGATGGTCCGCTCGCTCCAGCGCCGCACCGACAGCGAGCGCAGCAGCAGACCCGGGTGACGCAGCGCCTGGCCCAGGAACCGCACCGGGCGCGGCATCCGGCCCCCGCCGTCCACCAGTAGCGTGCTGAGCAGACCCATCGCGTTGCTGCCGGCGCCGTACCGGACCGGCTCGATGTGGGTGTCCGGGTCGGGATGGAAGCTGGACGTGATCGCGACCCCCCGGGAGAACGGCTCCTCCGGTACGGCCGGGACCATCGCGCCGAGCAGCGCCTCCGAGTTGGTCCGGGTCAGCGCACCTAGCCGCGGCGAGACCTGCGGCAGGACACCGCTGTCCCGCATCGCGTGCAGCAGCCGCTGGGTGCCCAGCGCACCGGCCGCGAGCACCACCTGCCGGCAGTGGAACGTCCGGCCCCCGGCCTGCACCTCCCAGCCGTCGGCGACCGGCCGCAGCGCGGTGACGGTCGTGCTCGGGTGGATCGTGGCACCGGCCCGCTCCGCGAGATGCAGATAGTTGAGGTCCAGGCGGTTCTTCGCGCCGTGCCGGCAGCCGATCATGCACTCGCCGCACTCCGTGCAGCCGGTACGGGCCGGTCCGGCCCCGCCGAAGAACGGGTCCGGAACGGTCTTGCCCGGCTCACCGAAGAACACCCCCACCGGGGTACGCCGGAACGTGTCACCGACTCCCATCTCCTCGGCGACCTGCCGGATCACCACGTCGGACGGGGTGGTCGACGGCTGCTCGGTGACCCCCAGCATTCGCGACGCCTGGTCGTAGTGCGCGTCGAGCTCGGTCGCCCAGTCCGTGATCGCGGCCCACTGCGTGTCGTCGAAGAACGTGCGCGGCGGGCGGTACAGCGTGTTGGCGTACACCAGTGAACCGCCGCCGACCCCGGCGGCCGACAGCACGACGATGTCCTTGAGCAGGGTGATGCGCTGAATGCCGCGCAGGCCCAGGCGCGGCGCCCAGAGGAAGTTGCGCAGGTCCCAGGACGTCTTGGGCAGCGTGGCCGGGGTGAACCGGCGCCCCGCCTCCAGGACACCGACCCGGTAACCCTTCTCGGTCAACCGCAGCGCGGCCACGCTGCCACCGAAACCGCTGCCCACGACAACGACGTCGTAATCCGGCACGGGACGCCTCCTTCCACCACCCGAGGTGAACGCACGTTAGGTCCGTCGAAAGTGCACCCTCCGGAGGTCACTTTCGTCAACCGGCGATTCGTCGGGTCGTGGCGCAGGCGCGCGGTTCAGCTACGGGCAGTGAACTCCAGGTCGTCGTTCTCGTCCGCCGGGGCGGCGATCTCGTCGTCCTCCGCGGTCGCGTCCTCGTCGACCGTGGAACGCGGGACCGGCGTCCCGCCGGGGTTCTCGGCCTGGGCGGCGCGCAGCTGGGCCGGGAAACGCTTGGTGGCCCGCCACAGCTTGACCACCAGCAGCAGCTCGAAGGCCAGCAGGAACGCCCCGGCGACGATCGGCACCCCGATGATCCAGCCCGTCAGGGGGCCGACGATGCAGACTGCCATCTCGAACTCGATGCCGCTGACCAGGTGCGGGCGGATCCGGTGACGGCGCAGCGAGGCGCGCAGCCGGGCACGCCAGTTGTCCGGCCACGGGTCGGGCTCGCCGGTCGCGTTGGCCGCCGGGACTACGCCGCGGGCCTCGTCGATCTGGGTACGCATGTCCCGGCGGACCTTCGCCATCTGCGAACCGTTGAGGTAGCGGAACAGGTCGAGGAACGTGACCGCGACCAGTACCCACAGGTAGGCCTGCTGGCCGGTGTGCACGTACTGGCCGCCGAGCAGCGCGACCGTGCAGGCGAACATGCGCAGGCGGTCGAAGACGAAGTCGTACCAGGCGCCGAACATGGAGCCGGTGCCGTTCAGCCGGGCGATCTTGCCGTCCATGCAGTCGATCACGAAGCTGATGTGGAACAGCAGCGCGCCCGCGACCAGCCACGGGCGGTCCTGCATCGCGAAGCAGGCGGCCGATGCGAGCCCGACCAGGGTGGCGATGCCGGTGAGCACGTTGGGGGTGATCCGCCGGTACGGCGCCACGAGCCGCACCAGGCGGGCGGCCAACGGGTCCACGAGCAGGACGGTCCACCACGCGTCACGCGCCTTGTACGTGCGTTCGCGGATCTCCTGCAGCGGTAACCGTTGCGCCATGCTTCATCCCATCCCTGTCGGCCGGCCCGGCCCCTGCTTCGATTCTGGTGGAACAAGCAGGTGTGCTGCGCTCCGGGGGCACCCCAGTCCCCGGAATGCGTGACCGTATTGTTACTTCGCGTGACTCACCGTGGCCCTGCCGTGCCGCCTGGGTGGTCACTTTGTCCGTGAAGCCGACACAGTAGCCTGCCCCCGCCGGGCGAGGAAGGCGAAGCCGTCCGGCATCGGCCCCCGGTCGGAGGATCCCCTGGTCGGTCGCGGGAAGTGGCGCCGCCGACAGTTTCCGTGGGCCGCGGCGCTCTGCGCGGGGCGCCGGGCAGGATCTTTCCCATGCCTGACAACCTGCCCAGCACGGCCGTCACCGTGGCGATCACCCGCCGGGCCGATCCGGCGCGGGCCGCCGAGATGCAGGCTTGGGTACGGGCGGGCGCCACGCTCGCCGAGGACTTCCCCGGCTTCCTCGGCGTGGGCTGGGTCCGTCCGGAGCTCGGCTCGACCGAATGGCACATGCTCTACCGGTTCGCCGATTCCGACGCGTTGCGCGTGTGGGAGGACTCCCCGCAGCGCCGGTGGTGGCTGTCGTCGGCGCTGGGCATGGTCGAGCACACCCGGGTGGAGCGCCGGACCGGCATCGAAGGCTGGTTCGACCCGCCCCGCGAACGTGAGGTGGAGCCGCTGGGCGTACCGGCCGCGCCGCCGCGATGGAAGCAGGCTGTGATCATCTGGGTGGGTTTCTTCCCGATCAGCCTGATTTCCGCGCTGACCCTGGCGCCGCTGCTCGCCACCCAGCACGTCGTGCTGCGCACGCTGGTGACCACGCTGTGCCTGACGCCGATCATGACCTATCTGGTTCTGCCGCGGATCACCGCCGCGCTGCAGTGGTGGCTGCACGGGCAGCCGCCGCCCTGGCGGCGCTGACCGGCTCAAATCCCGCTCAGTTTGATTGAGTGCGGGCACCGGGCTGCCGATCCTCATCCGCGAGGAGGGGGGCCCATGCGCCTGCGCAACTGGATCGCCGTGGTGGTCAGCGTCGTACTGCTGATCGCCGCAGGCGCCATCGGTGTGCTCGTGAACCGTTCGGCGCTGCGCGCGGCCGACACGGTGCACCGCGCCGACTCCCAGGCGCTGGCCGTCAACAACACCACCCTGTCCGGGCAGATGCAGCTGCTCACGGCCGCAGAGCTCAACGAACTCGCCGGCGCCACCACGTTCCGCCTGACCAAGGGCAACGCGTCCGACCGTAAGGCCCTGAACCGGTTCGTGGCCAAGACCAACGTCCTCAAGTACGGCGCCGCCATCACCGACCTGCGCGGCCAGGTGCTCAACGCGACCCGCAGCACCGGCCTGCCCGCGGTGGGCGACCCCGGGTTCACGCGGATGCGCGAGGACCTGGCCCGGGCCCGGCCCGGCTTCTCCTCCCTGATGAAGGTCGACGGGGTGTCGATCGAGGCCGTGGCCATCCCGATCCTGAGGAACGGCGCCCCGGTGGCGGTGCTCGTCGGGTTCATGGAGTTCGCGAAGACGCCGCTGCAGGGCTACGTCGCAACGCTCAGCGACAACACCCACTTCACCGAGATCATCGACAGCGGCGGCCGGATCGGGTTCTCCAGCGACGGCAGCAAGATCGGCACCAACGTCAACCCGGCGGTCAGCACGGCCGCACGCCACGCCACCGGACCCACGTTCGTGCAGTTCACGTCCGGCAAGACCCGGATGATCTCGATCGTGGTGCCGGGCATGCCGGGCGGCTGGTCGTACGTGCGCGGCCAGTCCGTGGCGTCGTTCGAGGGCGCGGTGCACAGCAAGAGCCAGACGCTGAACCTGACGCTGCTGGCGATGCTGCTCATCGGCGTCATCGGCATCACCCTGCTGGGCTACCGCACGCAGATCCAGCGCCGCCGCGCCGACGAGCGGTTCCAGGCGCTGTTCCAGCACGCCCCGGACCTGGTGTCCGTGCTCGACCCGACCGGGCGGATCGCGTTCGCCAGTCCCAGCGCCGCCTCGCTGCTCAACGTGCCGCTGGGTTCCATGCAGGGCACCAGCGTGTTCGACATCATCCACCCGGAGGACCGGGAGCGGATCCAGGCCGCGTTCGCCGCGCTGCTCGGCGAGCGGGACGGGGTCCGGCGGATGCAGGCGCGCGTCTTCAACGGCGACGGCAGCTACCGCTGGTACGAGATCACCGCGTCGAACAAGCTGCACAACCGGGCGCTCGCCGGCGTCGTCATCAACGCCCGCGACGTCAGCGAGAACAGGGCCTTCCAGGAACGGCTCACCCACGAGGCGCTGCACGACGCGCTCACCGGCCTGCCGAACCGCCGCCGCATGCAGGACGCCCTCGATTCGACGTTGAGCCGGGACGCGGTCGCGGTGCTCTTCGTCGACCTGGACGGCTTCAAGCCGGTCAACGACATGCACGGCCACGAGGCCGGAGACGACCTGCTGCGCCAGGTGGCGGAACGGCTCAGCGCGTGCGTACGCCAGGAGGACGTGCTCTCCCGCGTCGGCGGGGACGAGTTCGTCGTCCTGATGCCCGGAGTCTACGACCAGGCCGACGCGGACGCGATGAGCGCCCGGGTCGCCGCGGCGATCGAGATGCCGTTCCTGGTGCACGGCAACCAGGTGGGCATCGGCGCTAGCGTCGGCATTCACCTCGCCGGTCCGCAGGAGGACTCGGACCTGGTGCTGCGCGCCGCCGACCACGCCATGTACGCGGTCAAGAAGGCCGGCGGCGGGCGGCGGGCCCGCGAGGCCGAGCCGGTTCGGACCGGACGGCACCGCGCCGCGGACTAGCCTTACCCCTGAGAAGACCCTGAGCTCTGCGTTTTCCGCTTCTGTGCGGTCGGGCCGGGCGAATACGCTCCGGTCGGTCGTACCGCGAGCGGTCTGGGGGGATTCGGATGGCGAGCACGGGCGGCGTCGCGCGGCTGGTCTGCGGGCGCTGGACGAAGTGGCTGGTCCTGGCGCTGTGGATCGTGGTGCTCGCGGTGGCCGGCCCGCTGGCCGGCAAACTCACCGGCGTCGAGAAGAACGACAACTCCGCCTGGCTGCCCGGCAAAGCCGAGTCGACACAGGCCGCTGACCTGCAGAAACGCTTCCAGCCGGACGACATCGCGCCCGCGGTGATCGTGTACGAGCGCCCGAACGGCATCACCCCCACCGACCAGGCGAAGGCCGCGCGCGACGCGCAGGCGCTGGCGAAGGTCGCCGGAGTCTCCGGCCAGGTGATCGGGCCGGTGCCCGCCCAGGACGGCAAGGCGTTGCAGATCATCGTGCCGATCAAGGTCGACGCGGCGGGCTGGCAGAAGATCGTCGACGTGGTGGCCGACGTCAAAGCGATCACCGAGGCGAACCCGAACGGGGTCGCGGTCTACCTCACCGGTCCCGCGGGCAACGCGGCCGACTCGGCCAAGGCGTTCGAGGGCATCGACAGCACGCTGCTCTACACGACGCTGGCGATCGTGGCGATCATCCTGCTCGTCACGTACCGGAGTCCCGTGCTGTGGATGCTGCCGATCGTCACCGCGGGCGTCGCCCTGACCACCGCGCAGGGGGTCATCTACCTACTCGCCAAGCATTCCGGGCTGGTGGTCAACGCGCAGAGCGCGGGCATTCTGACCGTGCTCGTGTTCGGCGCCGGCACGGACTACGCGCTGCTGCTGGTTGCCCGCTACCGCGAGGAACTGCGCCGGCACGCCGACCGGCACGAGGCGATGGCGCTCGCCCTGCACCGGGCCGGCCCCGCCATCATCGCCAGCGCGGCCACCGTGGCGATCGGCATGTCCTGCCTGACCCTGGCGGAGATGAACGCGACCAGCGGCCTCGGCCCGGTCGCCGCGCTCGGCATCACGGTCGGACTGCTCGCCATGATCACGTTGCTGCCCGCGCTGCTGGTCATCTGTGGGCGGTGGCTGTTCTGGCCGGCCCGCCCCACGTACGGATCGGCGGAACCGACCGCGACCGGCCTGTGGGCCCGCCTGGGCACCCGCATCGCGCTGCGCCCGCGCCTGGTCTGGATCGTCACGGCCGTCGCGCTCGGCGCGATGGCGCTCGGACTGTTCCAGCTCGACGCGAAGGGCCTGGCCACCGCGGACACCTTCGTCAGCAAGCAGCCGTCGGTCACCGGTGAGGAGGCGCTCGCGCGGCACTACCCGGCCGGGCAGGGCCAGCCGGTCGTGGTGATCGGCAAGGCCCCGGCCGCCGGACCGCTGCGCCAGGCCGTCGCCGGCACCGACGGGGTCAGCGAGGTCACCGAGCCGGTGATCAAGGGCGACCTGGTCGTGATCGAGGGGACGCTGCGCGACGCCCCGGACAGCGGCCGGGCCCGCACCACGATCGACCGGCTCCGCGCCGCCGTGCACGCCGTGCCCGGGGCGGACGCGAAGGTCGGCGGCATCACCGCGATGACCCTGGACATGAACCGCGCCAACGACCACGACAACCGGGTGATCATCCCGCTGGTGCTGCTGGTCGTCCTGGTCATCCTCGGCATCCTGCTGCGCTCCGTGGTCGCCCCGGTGATCCTCATCGCCACGGTCGTGCTGTCGTTCGCGGCGGCGCTGGGCGTCAGCGCGCTGGTGTTCCGGCACGTGTTCGGCTTCGCCGGGGAGGACACGTCGTTCCCGCTGTACGTCTTCGTGTTCCTCGTCGCGCTCGGCATCGACTACAACATCTTCCTGATGACCCGGGTCCGCGAGGAGACGCACGAGGCCGGGACGCGGCGCGGCGCGCTGATCGGCCTCGCCGCGACCGGCGGCGTGATCACCAGCGCGGGCGTCGTGCTCGCGGGTACGTTCGCGGCGCTGGCCAGCCTGCCGCTCGTCGCGTTCGCCGAGATCGGTTTCGCGGTCGCGTTCGGCGTGCTGCTGGACACGCTCATCGTCCGTTCCATCCTGGTCACCTCGCTGACGCTGGACATCGGCCGGTGGATGTGGTGGCCGAGCAAACTCGCCGCGGTCCACGACCGGCCCGCCGATCAGGAGCCGGAGGCGGAGCGCGACCTGGAACCGGTCTCCTGACGGGACATCACCGCTAGGTTGAGATCCATGGCGGCCGGCGCGAGCAAGTCACCGGCGGTGGAGCTCGAGGTCGGGCCGCACACCGTACGGGTATCGAATCCCGACCGGGTGTACTTCCCGCTGTCGGGACGCACCAAGCTGGACCTGGTCCGGTACTACCTCAGCGTGGGCGACGGAATCGTCCGCGCGCTGCGCGAGCGCCCGTGCATGCTGCACCGCTTCCCGGACGGCCTGGCGGGGGAGAAGGTGCACCAGAAGCGCGTCCCGAACGGTGCGCCGCCGTGGCTGCAGACCGTCCGGGTGCACTTCCCCCGGTACGGCCGGCACGCCGACGAGCTGTGCGTGACGCAGCTCGCGGACATCGCATGGGCCGTGCAGATGTCGACCGTCGAGTTCCATCCGTGGAACTCGCGGCGCGCCGACACCGAACGGCCCGACGAGTGGCGCATCGACCTGGACCCGATGCCGGAATGCCCGTTCGGCACGGTCCGGCGGGTCGCGCACGTGGCCCACGAGGTGCTCGACGAGCTCGGCATCACCGGCTACCCGAAGACCTCCGGCGGCAAGGGCCTGCACGTGTACGTGCGGATCCGGCCCGACTGGGGCTTCGCCGACGTACGCCGGGCCGCGCTCGCGTTCGCCCGCGAGGTCGAGCGGCGCGCCCCGGACGACGTCACGACGACGTGGTGGCGGCGCGACCGCGACCCGCAGTCGTTGTTCATCGACTACAACCAGAACGCCCGCGACCACACGATCGCCTGCGCGTACTCGGTGCGCGGGGTGCCCGAGGCCACCGTGTCCACGCCGATCGGCTGGGACGAGATCGACGCGGTCGAGCCGCGCGACTGCACCATGGAGACCGTGCCGCCGCGGTTCGCCCGGCTCGGCGATCTGCACGCGGGCATCGACGACGTCGCGCACGACCTCGGCCCGCTGCTGGAGTGGGCCGACCGCGACGAGCACGCGGGCCTGGAGGCCCCCGCCGATCCGGACTGATGTCGGTCTGACGTATCACCCGTCCCGGGTAGAAGGCAGCGGTTCTCACATACCGGACAGGTGGGCCCCGTCACCTGTGGATCTTGTTGATCGTCGTCGTGGGCCGCCGATGGGACCACGTGGCCGGATCACCGGCCCTTGCCCCGCGACCCGGAATGGATCATGCACCCCTCTGTCCTCGGCTGGCTCGGCGCCGCCCTGTCGATCTGTCTCCCTTGGCCCCAGGTCTGGCGCTCGTGCGTCCAGCGCCAGACGAACGGCCTGTCCGCCACCGCCTCCTGGCTGACCTTCGCACTTCCGGTCGGCTGGATCACGTACGGGCTGCTCAGCGGCGAGCGGATCCAGGTCATCACGAACACGGTCACGGGTGTGGCGGGTCTGGCGGTGCTGGCCGCGCTGTTGGTGTCGCGGCGCGAGCTGCGTAGCGGGCGGACGCTGGCCGCCAGTGCGGGCGGGGCGGTGGCCGTGATCGCCACCGCGCTGGGCTGCGGTGTCGCCGCGAGCCTGCTGCCGGTACCGGGGAAGACCACCGCCGAGTTGCTCGGCACGGTCCTCGTGGCGATCTCCGTCGTGTCGGCGGTGCCGCAGCCCCTGTCGCTGCTGCGCGACCGCACCCAGGACCTGGCCGGGCTGTCCCCGCTGCGCTGGCGCCTGGCCGCCGGCGCCAACGCGTCGTGGCTCGCGTACGGCGCGCTCACCGGCCAGCCGCCCGTGTGGCTGTCCGCGTCAGCCGGCCTGAGCGGCGCGCTCGTCGTATGCATCGTCCTGGCCGCCCGCCGGGCCCCGGTGTCCGCGATGCCCGATGGCGAGCCGGTGCGGTGGCGCGAGACCGTCACCACCCGCAACCTCGCGATGGCGGGCGTCTGAGCGCCTAACGCAGCCGGGAGCGCTGGAGCGTGGGGCGGCGGGCGCCGAGGAAGAAGACCCCGGGCAGCCCGGGCGTCTCGAAACCGCGGCTCGCGTTGTCGCGCAGCGTCGAATCCTCGATCCGCATCGTGCCGGTCCGGTCGTTGCTGACGAAGAACTCCGCCGCCCTCCTGCGCCCGGTTACCGGCGACGACCGTGCCTGCCGGCCAGCCGTACGGTGAACGCGTTGCCGTCGGTGCAGATCGCGCCGCCGCTGCCGCCGCCCGGGGTGCCCGCCCGTGCCGGATTCGCCCCGTGCCCGACCGCGGCATTGCCGGGCCGGGCACCCCGGACGAAGATCGCACCCCGCCGAACGGGGCCTATCCGGCCAGCGTGACCGTCTCCGCGGCGGCCACGGTGCGGTCGCGGCCCTCGGCCTTCGCCCGGTACAGGGCGGTGTCGGCGCGGGCGACGAGCTGCGCCGCGGTCTCCGTGCCGGTCCAGTGGGCCACCCCCGCGGAGAACGTCTGCCCCCCCGGCATGGCCTCGCGCATCCGGGCCACCACCTCGGCCGCGTGCGTGGCAGTGGAATCCGTGAGGATCAGGCCGAATCCCGGCCCGGAGTGCCGGTACAGCGTGTCGCTGCGGCGCAGCGCACCGAGCCAGCCCGCCGCCGCCGACTTGAGGAGCTGGTCGCCCGCCTGCGCGCCGTGGGTGTCGGTGAACCGCGGGAAATGGTCGATCTCCAGCACCGCCACGGACAGCGGACGGCCGGTGCGCGCGGCCTGGTCGACCGCCGCCGGCAGCGCCGCCTCCCACGAGCGCCAGTCGCCGGCCCCGGTCAGCTCGTCGCTCGTGCCCAGGCGCGACAGCGAACGCGCCTGCTCCTCGACCCGGTGGACCAGGCCGGCCATCCGTACCACGACGAGCAGGAACACGCCGATGCAGGCCACCCCGATCGCGACGGCGTCCAGCCCGTCGACGCCGGACGGAGCCTCGGCGAGCAGCACCACGGGCGGCAGCAGCGCCGCCGCGGCCAGCACCGCCAGCCGGCGTACGGTCAGCTTGGCGATCGCCTCCGCGCCCTTCGCCGGCATCGCGCCCTCGTCCCCGTCCTCGCCCGCCTCCCGCGGCGTGCGCATGGAGGGGTGCAACGCCGCCGCCCCGACCAGCGCGAAACCGACACAGATCAGGGCGCCGCCCCGACTGTCCGGCCCTGCGGTGCCGCTGAGCAGCGCGGTGCCGTCGAACCAGCTGCCGCCCGCGAACCAGCACAGAACGCCGACCGCCAGCAGATAGCGCATGGGGCCGCGGCCGTCCTCGCCGGTCAGCAGCCGGCCGATCAGCACCAGCGCGGCCAGCCCGGCGAGCGGGGTGGCCACGCCGAACGCGAACAGCACCACGGACCCGTAGTCGCGAGCCAGCGCGGGCACCACCACGAGCGTCCAGCCCAGCAGCGCCAGGCTGCCGCCCACGATCGCGGCGTCGATGCCCGTGCCGTTGCCCCGGCGGGCGCCCTTGCACAGTGCGGACAGCCCGGCCACCAGCAACACGTACGGGAGCCCCGCGGTCACGAACCGGCCGGTCTCCGGAACCGTCGCGCCGGGGACGAACTGCGTGCCGGCGCCGGCCAGTACCGCGGCGCCGAGCAGCGGCCACGCCCGCCTCGGACGCGTGCGGTTACGCACCCACCCGAGCAGGATCGCGACGGCGGCCGCGGCACCCGCGAACGCGTACGTGACGGCCGCGACGACGTCGTTGCCGAGCGCATGGGCCGTGGCGACGGCGACACCGCCCGCCAGGAAGACCCGGTACACCTGTGGTTTCACGTCCGCGCGATCGGCAGCACGGCGGACGACTTGAGCAAAGACGCGCCGCGGCCGACGGTTTCACTGCACCGGACGGCGCATCGAGTACGTGACCCCGTGCAGCCGGTGCGGCTCGTTGATCACCGAGACGGCGGCCCGGTCGTACACCTGCCAGCCGGCCGATCCCGCCCGGTTGAGGTGGCGAAGGTCGTCGAAGCGTTCGTCGGTCCCCCAACGGAGCACGCCGCCCGGATGGTGGAAGGTGGCGGTCCAGTCCATGAACCGGTCGGTGCCGAACGTGCCCGCAGCCCGGTACTCGAGGCGCGCATACTCCCACTTGGTCACGGAGCCGATTATGCCCAGCCGGTGCGTGACCGCGCAGGATGGTGGAAAAGCCGCGTCGAAGCAGATCGACGGATATTGCCATCAATCATCGGCGGTCGCCGTCACCTGACGGTGGTGGACTTCGGTCATGACTCGATCGTGGACGACGGTGTCCGGTTGCCTCGCCGCCGTACTGATGCTGCTGGCCGCCACGGCGGCCCCGACGCCGGCCGCGGCGGCCGAGCTGCGGTGCGCCTGGCCGCAAGAGGTGGGCGCGGACGCCCTCAACATCGCGCTGCCTGACACGAACGCGCATTACTGGGTGACCCCGTTCCGCGTGCATCCGGACCGGGAGATCACCGTGACCGGCGTGTTCCCCGACGCCCGGTACGCGTCGCTCACCGTCTACAACGGCCTGCGCGGCACGTTCACCCGCGACGGCGTCTTCTCCTCCCGTACGGACTACCAGATCGCCCCCGACCCGGGCAGTGTCAACCCGTGGCAGCAGCGGGCACGGCCGGGCGGCTCGTACACGCTGCATCTGCGCCACGCGGTGGCCCCCGGCGAGGTCAACACGATCCCGATCGCCCCCGGCCGTGCCCGGGACGGCGCCCTCGGATTCCTCGTCTACCGGATCTACCTGCCGGCCGTGCCCTCCGCCCCGGTACGCCTGCCCACCCTGACGGAGATCGACGGCGGCGTGCCGCACACGTTGCCGACGTGCCGCCCGACCGCCCTGCCTCCCGCACCACGCGGCACGGTCCTCGGCCCACCACGGGACGCCGCGGATCTGGCGTTCGCCCGTGGCAACGGCAGCGACGAACTGTTCCCCAATCCGGACAGCGGCTACCTGAGCGCGTGGATCCGCCCGCCGCGCGGCAACGACGTGGTGGTGATCCGGGGCCGGGCGGCGTCGAGCCCGGACGCGGCGCATCCCGTCCCGTGGCCGGCACCCACCGACGACATGCGGTACTGGTCGCTCTGCACCAACCTGCGGCGGCCGTACTACCCCGTGGTGGCCAACGATCTGCCCGACGGCACGGTCGACCCGGGATGCCGGCACGACGACGTCACCGCGCTCGACGCGGACGGCTACTACACGTACGTGCTCGGCACCGAAGCGCAGCGGGCCGCGATCCAGGCCGTACCGGGGGTGACGTTTGTGCCGTTCTCTCTCAAGGAGCCGCGCGCGCGGCATCTCGTGGTGCTGCGCAACATGTTGCCGGTCGACAGCTTCCCGTACTCGGTGCTGGATGCCCCGCCCAACGGCCGGGCCCGTCCGGCCGCGGCGGCGATGGGCGACTACTACCCCCGCGGGGCGGTGTGTGCGCTCGCAGTCCTGACGGCGAGCGGTCCCGCCGGCTGCGACCTGCCGGACTGAGTCCCGTGCGGTTGCCGCGAAAAAGTAGTGTGATCCACGCCGAACCATCGACATCATCCGAACGGATGATGCCCGGGGTTTGCCGCCACGTTCCTATGTTTTCTTTAATTCCCGCATAAGACTTCCTCAATTATCTGGCGCCAATTGCCATTCGTCGCGGGGCCTCTTACCGTCTGGATGCCGGTCCGCACGGCGACCCGAAAGGGCCGCCGGGACCGGTGACGAGAGCGCGGAAACGACTACGGAATGTCGTCAGGGGACAGGTCGCCGCTTCCACCGACTCCTCGTCGCCCCCCCACCTGACAGCCACCGGTCGGCGACCTTCCGGTCTCGTCGTCACAACGGCGTGCAGCGACAGAAGAGGTTCACCCATGCGAAGGCACTACAGGCGCGAATCGCCGTGGACGAGATGGTTCACCGGCCGGCGCCGCATCGTCGCCGCGGCGGCCACGCTGGTGGCCTTCGGCGGCATCGTCACGGTCACCCAGATCTCGAACGCGAGCACCAACCGCACGACGCAGCGTGCGTTGTCCGCGTGCGACAACATCCAGGCCCCGAAGTCCGGCAAGCTCTCGACGAACACCCGGCGCGGCACCTGGACCTCGAACAACGGCCGGGTGACCCAGCACGCCGACGACGGCGCCGGGGACGTGCCGTCCGCCGACGAGATGCGGGCCCGCTGCCGCGACTGGGTCATGCGCAACGTCGCCAACAACGGTGGTGACCAGAACAACCAGCAGCAGGGTGGCAACAACAACGGCCAGCAGGGTCAGAACGGCCAGCAGGGTGGCAACAACAACGGCCAGCAGGGTCAGAACGGCCAGCAGGGTCAGAACGGCCAGCAGCAGAACGGCAACAACAACAACCAGCAGCAGAACGGCAACAACAACGGCCAGCAGCAGGGTGGCAACAACAACCAGCAGCAGGGCAACAACGGCGGCAACAACAACAACCAGACTCCGCCTCCGGGTGCGGGTCTGGGTGTGCTGACGAACAGCTGCAAGACGAGCCAGCTGCCGCCGCACGACGGTTTCCAGAAGGGTGACCGGTGCGTGTCGACGGAGTTCGGTGAGGTGGGTTCGGCCGCGAACAACCCGTCGCTGTTGATTGTGGACGCGCCGCAGCAGGTTGCGGCGGGTCAGCCGTTCAGCTTGAAGGTGTCGACGCGGAACCTGATCCGGGACCGGTTCCTGGCGGCTGGTCAGGGTGGGTACTACGTGGAGAGCTCGGTGCTGCAGGGTGGCATCGTTCGTGGCCACTTCCACACCGCCTGCCGGATGCTGGGCAGCACCGATGTCGCCCCGGCGCCGGACCCGGTGCCGGCGTTCTTCGTGGCGACCGAGGACAAGCAGGGTGGCCGTGGCGCCGATGTGGTGACGATCAATGTGCCCGGGCTGCCGCAGCAGGGTATTGCGCAGTGTGCTTCGTGGGCGGGTGACGGTTCGCACCGGATCCCGATGATGGAGCGCGCCAACCAGACCCCCGCACTGGACGCGGTCCGCATCCAGGTCTCCGGCGGCAACGACAACGGCGGCCAGCAGGGCGGCAACAACAACGGCGGCCAGCAAGGTGGCCAGAACAACGGCGGCCAGCAGGGCGGCCAGAACAACGGCGGGCAGCAGGGCGGCCAGAACAACGGCGGGCAGCAGGGCGGCCAGAACAACGGCGGCCAGAACAACGGTGGTCAGCAGCAGGGCGGCAACAACACCGGTGGTCAGCAGGGCGGCAACAACAACGGCGGCAACAACGGCGGCCAGAACAACGGCGGGCAGCAGGGCGGCCAGAACAACGGTGGCCAGCAGCAGGGTGGCAACACCGGTGGCCAGCAGACCGGGACCACCAACGGCGGTGGCAACACGACCAAGAGCGTCATCGTTGGTACGAACCCGTCGACCACCGCGCCGACCCGCAAGCCCACCGTGACCGGCGGCACCGGCTCGGACGAGGCCACGAAGGCCGACTCCGGCAGCACGCAGAAGGAGACGGTCGCGACTCCGGAGCCGACCGCCACGAAGAAGCGGACCACGACCACGTACTCGGGCACCGAGGAGACGGCCACGCCGCGGACGGAGAAGACCACGCCGCCGGCCGACGTCGAGGTCGACCCCGCCCTGGACCAGAACGCCGCGGCCGACCAGCAGCCGGTCGCCCAGTCCGACCAGCAGGTGGCCGCGCCGACCGCGGGCAACAAGCTCGCGCTGACCGGCTCGAACACGATGGCCGTGGTGGGCGCCGGGGTGGTGTTGCTGCTCGCCGGATTCGCGGTCGCGGGCTCGGTGCGCCGCCGCCGCGCGGCGGAGTCCAGCTGGGAGTAGGACGTACGCATCAGAACAGCCGGCCCGGGATTCCGGGCCGGCTGTTCCTATTATCCTGAATAGGTTAGAAAACTCATTCTGCTACTTATTTGCGCCTCTGTACGTTATGACCGACCCTAGGTGGCGGGACGGGCTTCGGGCACGGGGAGGCCGGGTAAGACGGCGGACACGTTCCAGAGCGTGGACGGAAACTGTGACCATGGGCGCCCCGGAGCCCTAGGCTGGTGAGCGTCCACTTCGGCGGGTCCAGCGCGGGATCTTTGGAGGGAACATGCGCATCAGCGACGTACTTCGGGCCAAGGGCGACAAGGTTGTCACCGTCCCCCCGGAAACTCACGTGGCACGGCTGCTCGCGGTGCTCGCCGAGAACAGGATCGGCGCCGTCGTCGTGTCCCGGGAGGGGTCCACGGTCGAGGGCATCGTCAGCGAGCGCGACATCGTCCGGGCCCTCGCCGCCCGTGGCTCCGCGGTGCTGGCCGAGCCGGTCACGGCCATCCTGACCGCCGAGGTGCACACGATCGCCCCCGACGCCCAGCTCGACGAGGTGGAGCGCATGATGACCGAGCGCCGGTTCCGGCATGTGCCGGTCGTGGTCGACGGCTCACTGCGTGGCATCGTCAGCATCGGCGACGTGGTGAAGAAGCGGATCGACGAGCTGGAGACCGAGCGCAGCGAGCTCACCGGCTATATCACCGGCGACCGGCGCTGACCCGTACGGGTTCAGGCGGCGGGCTGGGCAGAGAGCTCCATGCCCGCCGCCCGCAGCCGTCGCACCAGGGCGTCGCCGATGCCGGTGGCCGGGGTGAGCACCCCTCCCGGGGAGGCGGGCAGGTCCTTGCGGTCCACCGCCAGCGCCAGCGCCGACTCCGCGATCATGAGCGCGGTGGCGGCGTATCCGGGGTCGCCCTTGGCCTTGACCCGGGCCGTGTAGCGGGCGCCGCTGGTCGTCGTGGTGAACAGGTCGATCGTGAAGTGGCCCGTGCGGCGCGCCTGCTCGTCCGGCCCTTCGCCGGGCTTGGGCAGCACCCGGTCCAGGACGAACCGGGTCGGCGGCACGGACAGCCCGACCACGAGCGCGGCCAGGCCCACCTTCGTGCCCGCCGCCAGCACGGGCGCCAGCCGTGACGTGCCGACGCTCATGACCTCCCGGTAGCGCAGGCGTCGGCCGTACGCCCAGCCGCGCAGGGCGTTGCTGCGCCGCACCACCCGGGTGTTGTAGGGCGCCATGACGAACGGAGCCAGGCTGCCCTTCAGGCCCGGCGCCACCTCGGCACCGCGCAGGCTGACCATGTCGCTCTGACGGCCCAGGTCGGGCTCGCGCTCCCGGTCCGGGCTCAGCGCGTACGGGCTGGCGGCCAGCCGCCGCAGCCGCTTGTCCCGGCGCACCTGGTCTAGCTGGTGCCGCAGCGAGTCGATGGTGCCGCCGCTGACCCCGCCGCGCAGGCGGGTGACCACGAGCGTGGTGTCGGTCAGGTCCCCGGCGTCGTCGGCGCGGACCCGCTCGTGCAGCACGTGCACGCCGAGGTCGGACGGGATGGAGTCGAAGCCGCACGAGTGCACGATGCGGGCGCCCGTGGAGCTGGCCAGCTCGTGGTTCTCGTCGATGCTGTCCCGGACGAACAGCACCTCGCCGGTGAGGTCCACGTAGTCCGTCCCGGCGGCGGCGCACGCGCGGGCGAGCTTGCGGCCGTACTTCGCGTACGGGCCGGCTGTGGTGAGGATCACATGAGCGGACGCGGCGAGGCGTTCCAGGGCGGCGGTGTCGTCGCCGTCGGCGACCAGCACGGGCCAGTCCACACCGAGCCGGTCCCGGACCGCGGTGAGGCGCTGCTCCGAACGGCCGGCCAGGGCGATCCGGGTGCCCGCCGGGGCGTACCCGGCAAGGTGCTCGGCCGTCAGCACACCGACGAAGCCGGTGGCGCCGTAGACGATGATGTCGAGATCCCGAACGCGGGGGGTGTCGTCGCTCACGGACGTCGATTCTCCCTCATGTCTTAGGTATTGCAGAAGCCCGGCCGATGAGGGTGGTGTTCCAATCCGTCAGTTGGGAGGCGCCGCCGTGCGGTTCGGTCGATCGAGTGTAGGTAAGCGGCTCGGGGGTGCATTCTCCGTGCTCGCGGTGCTGATGATCGTCGCCGCCGGGGCCGGGTGGTGGGGCATGTCCCGCCAGCAGAACGCCCAGCAACAGATCAGCTGTCTTGAACTGGAGCGCCGGGACGTGACGTTCGCCCAGTACCAGATGGCGGACATCTCCGGCTGGCAGGGCCTGGTTGTCGCCGACGTCGCCGCCTACGGCGCGAAGAAGGCCCTGAGCAAGGACAGCTTCAACCGCACGGAGGAGCTCTACGCCAAGGACGAGCTGTACAAGAGCTTCAAGGAGGTGCACACCTCCTGCATGACTCCCCAGGAGAAGGCGCTGTTCGCGAAGCTCGCGCCGGCCTGGGACGACTTCTTCGCCTGGGACGACAAGATCATGAACTGGCTCAGCGACGACAGCGTCGAGGGCAAGGTCAAGGCGATGGACGCCATCAACGACGGCCCCGCGGCCGACTCGCTGGGTCAGATCGATGACGTCGTGACCGCACTGAAGAAGTCCGTCGACAAGCGCCAGGAAGCGGCCCGTAAGGACAGCCAGAAGGCGCAGCGCCTGGGCCAGTGGACGCTCGGCGGCGCCCTGTTCATCGCGCTCGCCCTGGCCGCCCTGCTGAGCGTCGCGGTCACCCGGTCGGTCGTCCGGCCGCTGTCGGTCGTCGTCGGCGCGCTCGGCAAGCTCGCCAAGGGCGACCTCACCGCCACGGTCAACATGAAGCGCAAGGACCAGCTCGGGCAGCTCGGCGACGCGCTGAACGAGACGGTCGAATCGCTGCGCGGCACGGTCGGTGCCCTGTCCGGGCACGCCGACTCGCTCGCCGTCGCGTCCGACGACCTGTCCCAGGTCTCCGAGCAGATCGCCTCGTCCGCCGACGAGACCAGCGCCCAGGCCCGCGAGGTGACCCGGGCGGCCGCGCAGGTGTCGGCGAACGTCGACACCGTGGCGATCGGCAGTGACGAGATGGGCGCCTCGATCCGGGAGATCGCGCAGAACGCCGGTGAGGCCGCCGCGGTCGCCGCCGAGGCCGTCAGCGTCGCCCAGGCCACCAACGAGACCGTCGGCAAGCTCGGCACGTCCTCGGCCGAGGTCGGCAACGTCGTCAAGCTGATCACCGCGATCGCGGAGCAGACCAACCTGCTCGCGCTCAACGCCACCATCGAGGCCGCCCGCGCGGGCGAGGCCGGCAAGGGCTTCGCGGTCGTCGCCAGCGAGGTCAAGGACCTCGCCCAGGAGACCGCGAAGGCGACCGAGGACATCTCGCAGCGGGTGGAGGCCATCCAGGCCGACACGGCCAGCGCGGTCCGGGCCATCGAGCAGATCGCCGGGATCATCGACCGGATCAGCGAGTACCAGACGCTGATCGCCGCGGCGGTCGAGGAGCAGACCGCGACCACGGGCGAGATGGGCCGCAACGTCACCGAGGCCGCCGAGAGCAGCCGCGAGATCGCCAACACGATCGCCTCGGTGGCGCAGGCCGCGGAGATCACCACCACGGGCGTGAGCCACTCGCAGCAGTCCGCGGCGGACCTCGCCCGGATGGGCGGGGAACTGCGGGCCATCGTCTCCCGCTTCCAGCTCACCTGAGCAGGCAGAGTCGAAAGGGGCCGGACCTTCGGGTCCGGCCCCTTCGTGTGCGTCACACCGTCCGGCATGCATCGAACGGTTCGGATCCTGCCGGGCGGGTAGGTGAGGGGTGGCATACATTCATCGAGGTGAGGAGGCTGTGATGCAACCCTCCACGTTCAACCCCTGGAACTGGCGTGACCCCGCGCTGCCCGGCCGATACCCCGAAACCTTCGACGCGGATCAGGACGATCTGCGCGCCGACCGGGAGGCCAGCCTGGATCTGTCCGGCTACCACGTCGAGGCCGTCGACGGCCGGATCGGCTCGATCGACGAGGCCACCTACGAGGTCGGCAGCGCCCTGCTGGTCGTGGACACCGGACCGTGGATCTTCGGTCGCAAGGTCCTGCTGCCGGCCGGAACCGTGCAGCGGATCGACCACAAGGACCGCAAGGTCTACGTGGACCGCAGCAAGGACCAGATCAAGAACTCGCCGGAGTACGACAAGGACACGTTCAGTACGGCGGAATACCGCCAGCAGGTCGGTGACTACTACACCGGCAGCTACCGCGACACGCCGCCGATGTAGCCACGCGAAGGGCCGGCCGCCGTCACCCCCGTCCGGGTGGCGGCGGGTCGCCTCTCAGTCCTTGATGGAGTCCCGGCCCCGCTGCACGATCAGCGGATCCGGCGGATACACCACGGACGGGCTCTTGCCGTCGTACTCGAACTGGCTCAGGAAGAACCGCATCGCGTTGATCCGGGCGCGTTTCTTGTCGTTGCTCTTGATGGAGGTCCACCGGGCATGGTCGGTGTCCGTGTGCTCGATCATCGCCTCCTTCGCCGTGGTGTAGTCGTCCCACCGGTCCAGGGACTCGATGTCCATGGGCGAGAGCTTCCACCGGCGTACCGGGTCGATCTGCCGGATCGCGAACCGGGTCCGCTGCTCGGAGTAGGTGACCGAGAACCACAACTTGGTCAGCGTGAAGCCGCTCTCCACGAGCATTTCCTCGAACAGCGGTGCCTGTCGCAGGAAGATCTCGTACTCGCGGTCGGTGCAGAAGCCCATGACCCGCTCGACCCCGGCGCGGTTGTACCAGGACCGGTCGAACAGCACGATCTCCCCGGCGGTCGGCAGCTGGGCGACGTACCGGTGGAAGTACCACTGACCGAGCTCGGTCTCCGACGGTTTCGTCAGCGCGACGACCCGGGCGGCGCGCGGGTTGAGGTGTTCCATGAACCGCTTGATGGTGCCGCCCTTGCCGGCGGCATCGCGGCCCTCGAACAAAACGACGTGCCGGGTGGCTGTGTCCAGCGCCCAGTACTGGAACTTCAGCAGCTCGATCTGCAGCTGGTACTTCTGTTCCTCGTAGACGTCGCGGTCGAGCCGTTCGTCGTACGGGTAGTCCTCCCGCCAGGTCTCGACCGGATTTCCGCCGGGGTCGATCAGATCCGGGTCGGCCAGGTGCTCGTCGTGCCGCACGCTGTAGCCCTCGTGCAGCAGGTGATCCAGATACTCGCGGAAGTTCTCACGTATCACCCCTGAAGTATCGATCCCCGCGAGCCACTCCGGGTGGCATCGAGATGAACTGCGGGCGCGGTCAGTTCTGTCCGGGTCTCGCTGCGGTCGCCCGGATGGCTGGCAGAATCGTTCCATGGGCGGACGCGATCTGGTCGTCGTGCTGCGCTACCGCAAGGCGGTGACGTACGGCTTCCACGTGCTGCTGGGTGCGCTGGAGGAACACGAGACCACCACCCGGTACGACGTCCGGTTCGGGGAAAGCGCGGAGTCGGCCGCCCGCCACATCGAGGCGGGGCTGGCCGAGGGTGCCAGGGTGCTGGTGCTGTGGTCGTTCTACTCGCCGGATGCCGCCGCGCTCGCCGCCGAACTCGCCGAGATCCGGGCCATCGCGGACGGCCCGGGCGTGCTGCACGTCGCGGGCGGCGTGCACGCCACCGCGGAGCCGGTGCAGACGCTGGACGCGGGCTGGGACGTCGCCGCGGTGGGGGAGGGCGAGACCACACTGCTCGACCTCGTCGACGCGGCCGGTGACCCGGCCGGGATCACGGGCCTGGTGTACCGCGACGCCGCCGGCGCGATCGTGCGGACCGGCCGCCCGCAACGGCGCCCGCTCGACGACTTCCGCGGTTTCTCGTTGCGGTGGGACCGCTTCAACGCGCTGGAGATCACCCGCGGTTGCGTCTTCTCATGCCGCTTCTGCCAGACCCCGTTCATGTTCTCGGCGAAGTTCCGGCATCGCAGCGCCGGCAACGTGCGCTGGCATGTGGACCGGATGCGGGAGCGGGGCCTGCGCGACGTACGGTTCATCACGCCGACCGCGCTGTCGTACGGAAGCCGGACCGACGAGCCGAACCTGGCCGCGGTGGAGGAGCTGCTTGCGTGCTGCCGGGAGGGGATCGGCCCGAACGGCCGGGTGTTCTTCGGGTCGTTCCCGAGCGAGATCCGCCCCGAGCACGTGTCCCGGGAGGCGCTGCGGCTGGTCCGGAAGTACTGCGCGAACACCAACATCATCGTGGGCGCGCAGTCCGGCTCCGACCGGGTGCTGGACGCCGCCAAGCGCGGGCACGGGGTGGAGGAGGTCCGGCGCGCGGTGCGCCTCGGCGTCGCGGAGGGCTTCCGGATCAACGTGGACATGATCTTCGGGATGCCGGGGGAGGACCGGGGTGACGTCGACGCCTCCCTGACGCTGGCCCGTGAGCTGGCCGAGCTGGGTGCGCGCATCCACGCGCACACGTTCATGCCGCTGCCCGGTACGCCGTGGCGCGACGCGCCGCCCGGCGACGTCGACCCGGAGACGATCCGGGAGGTCGACCGGCTGTCCCGGCGCGGCGCGCTGTACGGGCACTGGCAGAAGCAGCGTGACCACGCCGCCCGGCTGGCGGCGGCGGCTCAGGCGTACCCGCGGCCCGGCCGTAGCCGGACGATCCTGCCGACCGTGCCGGCGGCCGACGGGTGCGCCCCGCCCGGGTGACGGATCACCGGTCGACGAGTTCGAGCGTCACCGTGGCGACGTCGCCCACGTCGAGCGCTTCAGCGTTGCGGACCGCACGCTTGATCGGCAGCACGTAGCATCCTCGCGTGCTGTCCGGAAAGATCGAGGTCCGCCACGTGCTGCCGCCGATCGTCACCCGCACCCGCACGGACCCGAAGCCGCGGCGCGGCCCGGCGGTCAGCTCGCGGATCTCCTCGGACTGCTCGGCGGGGAGACTGACGAACGTCCACGTCTCGCCGCGCCGAGCGTCCCAGACCCACAACTCACCGTCGAAGACCACGACCATGGGCCCACCCTACGGTGCGGTGCTCACGGCTTGATCAGGCTGATCCGGGTACCCCAGTTGGCCAAGGCGGTGCGGGTGCCGCCGCAGCTCCCGAACGGGGTGGCGACGTACTGCAGCAACGTGCACTGCTGGCCGATGTACTCGCTGGCGATCCAGATCCGCTGCCCGTCGACCGCGGTGGCGCCGTAGTCGCCCCAGCGCGGCCGGGGCGGGTCGTTGAACGCCCGGTATCCGCTGAACCCGTCCTGCGGTCCCACCCCGGCCGCGGCGAGGTAGATCGCACCGGCGCCGGCCCGGCCGTCGAACGCCGCGTACGCCGCGGACGGGTGGTAGCCGGCGCCGGTCAGCGTGAACGCCATGACGCCGTGGCCCTGCGCGGTCACCCCGATCGCCGGGTAGATGAGGTTGTTGCCCGCCAGACCGAGCTGGCCCTGCTGGAGCAGCGTGGCCCGGACCGAGGACGGCAGCGACCGGGGCTGCACGATGTACCAGCCGATGCCCGCCTTGGTGGCCCCACCGACATGCACGGCGGTGTCGAGTGCCCCGTACAGCCGGCCGCCGGTGTAGGTGACCTGCTGCATCCGGGTGTCGTTGCTGTCCAGCTCGGACATGGTTTCCGGGGCGGCCGGGTCGGGCGCGCCCAGCAGTTCCGTGGCGCAGGACGGGGCGTTGAGACACTCCGCCAGCGGCGTGAACCCGGCCTTCTGGTCAGCGAGTGGCGGCAGCGAGTACGTCTGCACGCCGACCCGGGTGTGCTGCAGCCGCACCGCAGGGCGGCCCGAGTCGAGCGACCGGGTGTTGGTCAGGCTCCACGTGACGATGCTGTCGGACACGTAGGCCTTGGTGCCGGTGGCCTCCTCGGCCGCGTTCGAGGACAGGAAGTACGCGGTGCCGTGCTGGCTGCGGTCGTAGTCGCCGGTGCTCGGCGACTGGGCGGGCCACAGCGTGAATCCGTTGCGTCCCGCGTCGGCGGCGGTCGTGTCGAACTGGGTCACCAGGACGTCCGCGTCGCCGCGGGCGAGTGCCCGCTTGGAGAACGCGTACACCTGTGCGCTGTTGAACTCGGGGCCGAAGAACGCGTACTCGTTCGTGGTGAGGTAGAAGCCGTTGGCGTCCACGCCGATGTGCGGGTAGTCGCCGATGCAGGGGCAGTTCGGGTGCACCGGGGTGCCGTTGCGCCCGTCGTCGGTCGCGTCCACGGAGTACGTCTTCCACACCTCGGTGGGGTCGGCCGTGACCGCGATGTCCAGCTGGTTCTGCCCGGTGAAGTCCCCGGCGGGCGTGGTGCCCAGCGTCAGCACGACCAGGAAGAAGCGGCGCGTGGTGGGGTCGTACAGGCAGGTCGGGTCCGTGATCTCCGGGCCGAACACGCCGGTGGTCCGGTTTATCGACGGCGGGTAGCCGAAGAACGTGTTGAGGTCCATCACGCCGGTGTGGCCGCGGCCGTCCGGGCCGAACACGCGGAACGCGTCGTTGACCGCCTCGACGATGTGCCCGTTGCCGACGCACAGCGCCTGGTCGGGGGGTTCGAGGCTGAACTGGTTGCCGTTGTTGGCGGTCCGCTGGTCGCGGTGGTTGAGGCCGTCGAAGCTGGTGAGCAGCCGGGGGGTGCGGGTCACCCCGGACGGCGGCGGCGGGGTGGGCGCGGTCGCGGAGCGCGCCAGCCCGGCCCTTGCCGCGCTCACCGGGGCGAGGCTGCGGTCGGAACCGCCCGTTCCCGCGATGCGCGCTTCGTCGTCCCCGTGCCGGCGGGGGATCTCGGTGGACATCGGCCCGGGAGCGCCCGACCCCGTGCCGGTCGGGTGGTACGCGGCGGTGCCACGCTGATGGATGTGCCGGACCTGCCCGCCGGGTGCCGTGGGCGCGGCGGACGCGCCGGCGCCCGGAACGAGCGATCCGAGTGCGATGAGAAGGACCGCGGCGGCGGATCCGGCACGGGGCCTGCTGAGCATCGTTCCCTCCGAGGCGTGCAGCGTCCTGGCGGACGGGTGTCCCTGGCGCTCAGTCTGGCGCGCGGTTGCCGGAACGGAGGAAGGCGCGCCGACAAATGGCGCAATCTGCACAGTACGGGCATCGTACCCGAATGGTCGTACGCACGGAACGGGGGCCGGCGCGCTGCGCCGGCCCCCGTCGTTGGGGAAGGTGGTTCGGTTCAGATGTTCAGCGTCCAGCTGTTGATGTTGCCGGTGTCCTGCGAGTAGACATCCTGGACCTTCAGCCGCCAGGTGCCGTTGGAGGCCTCGCCGGACAGGTCCTTGGTGTACGTGGCGTTCACGTTGTCCGCGCTGTCCGAACCGCTGGTCGCCTTCAGGTTGTAGACCGTGCCGTCCGGGGCCACCAGGTCGACCCGCAGGTCACCCCGGTAGGTGTGCGCGATGTTCACCGCGATCGTCGAGGACGACGAGGCGTTGCGGGCGCAGCCGCTGACCGTGATGTCGCTGTACACCGCGGCACCGGCGTCCGGGATGTTCACGTGGGTGCTGTTGGTGCCGCCGCAGCCGGACGGCGGAGTGGTCGGCGGCGTGGTGCCGCCGTCACAGGTCGGGTCGGCCGACTGGGCGGGCACGTTGACCGCGTCCCAGGCCGCCTTGACCGTGTTGAACTGGGTGCAGCTGCCGGGGAAGAGGTTCTTCGCCGCGGTCAGCGTCCACGTGCGGTACTTCAGGTACGACGAGCTGGACGTCTTCATCAGCATCGCGTTGTACATGATCTTGATGGCGTTCTGGATGCCCAGGCCCGTGATGGCGCCCGAGCCGCTGCACCGCGTGCTGGTCGGCTGGCCGTCGCTCGGGTTGGTGCCCTCGGCGATCAGGTAGAACCAGTGGTTGCCCGGGCCGGCCGCCGCGTGCACCTCCTGGCTCGGGGTGCTGCTGGAGTAGCAGTTGTCGTCGCCGGCCAGTGACGGGTTGTACATGTACCGGATCGGGCCGCTGCCGACCAGGTTGACCTCTTCGCCGACCTGGTAGTCCGGCGGGTCGTTCGGGTTGTTGGCGAACCATTCGGTCGCCGCGCCGAACGTGTCCGCCACGAACTCCTGGGTGTTGCCCTTGGAGATGGCGCCCGGCGTGTTGTCGTCGATGCCGTGGCCCAGCTCGTGGCCGACCACGTCAGCGGAGGCGATCCACTGGTTCGCGGTGTTCTTGCCGATCTGCACCTGGGTGCCGTCGTAATACGCGTTCTGGTCGTTCAGGCCGACCCGCAGCGGCCACGCGCCGCCGCTGCCGTTCTGGCCGTTGCGGCCCAGCCACGACGACAGCATCGCGGTCTGCTTCTGCGCGACGTAGAACGCGTCGACGCAGCCGGTCTCCTTGCTGGTGCCGACGCCGTTGCCCCAGTCGTTGTCCGAGCCGCTGAACGTCGTGTTGTTCGCGGCGTCCTGGCACGTCAGGGTCGTCTGGGTCGGGTCCTTCAGGCTGTACGTGCTGCCCGACTGGGTCGTGTTCAGGCTGACCGAGCCGTTGATCCAGCCGGTACCGGTGCCGCTGACGTCCGTGACGTGCTCCCGCGTGCTCAGCACCTTGCCGGTGGCGGCATCGACGTCGACCGTGAGCCGGCTCGGGCCGTGGGCGCTCGTGCCTTGCAGCGTGCTCTCCCACGCCAGGGCCGGGGCCCCTTCGGTGGTCAGCACGACCAGCTTGGTGCCTTCGACCGTGCTGACCGTCTTCAGCTCCCGCTTGGCGGCCGCCAGCGCGGCGGCTTCGGTCAGCTTCGGGGCCGTGGACAGGTCGCCGATCGGCCGGTTCTGGGCGACCGAGGTGTACTTCGTCTGCCCGGCGTTGTCCGTGACCACGACGAAGTCACCGCCGATCACCGGCAGTCCCTTGTACGTGCGGTCGAACGGGACGAACTGCAGGCCGCCCGACGAGATCACCGGGCGCTGCACGAACGCGTCGTCCGTGCTGGCGTGCAGTAGCTGGGGACGGCCGGCGACCAGCGCCGACGCGGCCTTCGCCGCCGCCGGGGCGCCCGACGGGCCGACGGGTTGGGCATTTGCCTGACCGGCTATCGCCACCATGCTGGCGGCGGCTGCAGTGCCGGCTGCCAGGGCGACGACGAGGGGGGTTCGAGTTTTCACGCGGGTACTCCTTTCCCACCCGGGGGTTGGCGGGTGGGCTCGACGTCCGGTGACCTGTACGGCTCACCTGGATGACTTGAGGTGAGACGCTAGGCATCGATGAGGTTCACCGAATCGGGGAAAACCCTTGCGTGCGTCGAGGGAGCGCGTTCCGGGGGCCGCCGGGGCCCGTGATCAGCCCGCCAGCGGGCGGGCGATGTCGTTTGCGTGATCGGTCACTGACGCCCCGGTCACGGTCGCCCGCACCGGCAGGATCTCCAGGCAGCGGCGCAGCGCCGGGGACAGCAACGGATTGGGTACGCGCAGCGACACCGTGCAGTGCGGCACCCACCGGCCCGGCCGGTAGTGGTCCCACACCTCGATCCCGGCCGCCGCCAGGCGCTCGTGCACGGCCCGGTGCGCCGCCAGCAGTTCGGCCGTCGGGGTGACGCCCAGCCACAGCACCCGGCCCACGAACTGGCCGACGAAATCCAGGTCCAGTGTCAGCCCCACGCCGAGGTCGAGACCGGCCAGCGCGTCCGCGATCGGCTCCAGCCGGGCCGCCGCGGCCAGCGACACGTGCGGGCGGTGCTTCTCGGTCTGCAGCGACGCCAGCGTCGGGATGCCCTCGGACTCCAGCGCATGCCACAGCGTGCGCAGCCGCCGCGTCGCGGTGACGTCCAGATACAGCTCGAGAGCGGCGACCACGAGGACACCGTAATGGCATGGCGCCGCCACTGCGCGTGCGCCCGGTCGGTATAACCGGCGCATGCGCAGTGAGGAACTCGCCCGGCTCCTGAGCGAGGTGCCGGGCACGGTCGTGTCGGCCGAGGACGATCTGGTCGCGGCGTCCGTGCCCGCGATCGGCGACACCGTACGGCTGGTCCCCGCGGACGTGCTCGGCGCCGGCACGATCGTCGCGCCGAACGGTGCCCCCGCGGTCGAGCTGGGGGTGCGGCGCGGCCACCACGAGCTGCCGCTGATCGTCACGGTCGACGACGTGGCGTTCCTGCCCGCGTACGCGGCGGACCTGCTGGAACCGGACGCGAAGGTGCGGGTGCCCGCCACCCCGCACCTGGTCGCGTACTCCGAGATGCACCGCGACGTGCGGGCGCTCGGCAAGGCGATCGACAAGCCGGGGGTGCGGCTGGACGCGGACATGCTCGCGGCCACCGTCCTGGTGCACCGGTGCTTCGTGGCCGGGGCGGTCCGGGTCGGGCTGTGGCCGGTACGCGTCGCGGCCTGGTGGGAGTACACCTGGGCGCGAGTGGGCGCGGACCTGCCGCTGGCGGCGTTCCGGCCCGACCCGGTGTGGGACAAGCTGATGGCGGATGTCACCGAGGCCCGCCGCGCCACCTGACTCTCAGGCCCCGAGGGCGGTCGCGCAGACCGTCGGGTCGCCGAAGATCACCATGCTCTGCCGGTCGTACGCGGTCAGCAGCGCCACCGACGCCGCACGCCGCTGCGCCGAATCCGGGCGGCTGTTGCGGTTCGTCTGCGCGGCCTCGCCGAACAACTGCGCCGCCTGCGTGAACTGCTGCCGGAACGCCAGCCCGATCGGCTCCGGACGGGGCTGGAAGCAGCCCGTCCACAACGCCCGCAGCGTGGCCGCGGTGATCAGCTGCCCGGTCTCCGGGCGCTCCAGGGTCCAGTCGAATGTGGGTTCCACGTGGCCGATGAACGCCCGCGCGGGCCGCTGCGCGGACAGCAGCGCCGTGGGCAGCGGCGCCACCTGGTGTCCCAGCGCGGCGACCGCGTTCAGCACGGCCGCCACCTGCGAACCGTCCGGCACCAGCACGGTGAACCGGCTGGTCGCGTCGCTGCCCGCCGAGCAGCAGGCGTGCGCGTACCAGATGGCACCGTCCGGCTGCCATGCCGACAGCAGGGCGGCCGGGTCCAGCAGTTGCCGGTCGGCGTCCACCGGCAGGCCCAGGTCGCGGGCCATCGCGTCGGCGTCGGACAGCGGACCGGTACGGCCGTGGCTGGTGGTGACGACCACGGACGGGCGGTTCGCGGCGAGCGCGTCGAGCAGGCCCGCGGTCGTGGCCTGCGCGCCCCGCAGGTAGCGGACGCCGTCGCGGGTGTCCGGGTCGGCGGCGAACTTCGCCGCGAGCTGTTCCGCGACGGCCACCCGCATCAGCTCGGTGATGTCGTCGGAGTCGGTGGCCCACACGACCGGCGCGCGGGCGCACGCCGCGGCGTCCGCCCAGTCGGAGAGCAGGCACGTGACGTACCGGTCCAGGGCCTCGTCGGGCAGGTCCAGGCGGCCGACCGCACAGGACAGGTTCAACCGGCACTGCAGGTCCCACGGCAGGTCGGCCGGGCCGCCCGCGAGCAGCAGGTACGCCGGGAGCTGCCCGCGACCCGTACCGGTCTGCCCGCCCGTGATGGCCACCCGCTGGTGGTCCCCGGCCGGGTACACCCGGCGCAGCAGGCCCAGGCCGTCCTCGGCGGCGTACCGGAAGACCACCGGACCGTCCGGGTCCGCCCGGGCCCGCGCGAGACGCCGGATCGGTTCCGGTGCGTCCGCGAGTGCGGCCTGGTCGGCGACCGGCCCGCCGGTCCACGGCAGCACCACCCCCCAGCCCACGTCCGCGCGGCGCCAGTCGCGGGGATCGGGCGGCTCGTCCGCGGCCAGGACCAGGCCCGCCTCCCGGGCCCGGTCGTCGACGCCCTGGCCGAGGATCCACGCGCGGGCGGCGGGCCCCAGCTCGCCGGCGGCGGGCTCGTCCGGCCACGCGTTGATGGCCAGCGACCGCGGCCACTCGTCTGTCATGTGGCACCACCCGGTTCGTCAGCGGGGCCACCCGGCTCGTCGGCAGGGGCGCCCGGTGGCGGCGCTCCGGCGAGGCGGCGCAGCTCGGCCACGGCGTCCGGCGGGGTGTCCGCGGGCAGCCTGTTGAGCAGCGCCGCCACGATGGCCATCGTGACGCCGTCCGAGGTGAGGCCCGGCGGGCCGGCCGCCGCGGGCGGTACCGGCTCGTCCCACACCTGCGCCGCGAGCCGAACCTGGAACGGGTCGAGCCGCGTGTACAGCACCGGCAGCGTCCACTCCCCGAACGTGCTGGCGTCGTCGCTGTAGCTCTCCACCAGCGCCGCCCGCGGGGCGTTCAGGATGTGCGGCCAGTCGATGTCGCGGTCCTCCACCCCGTCCGCGGGCCGGGCCAGCCGGGTGCCCAGCTCGGTCAGCAGCTCGCGGTAGAACACCCGGGAGAACTCGTACGCGGCCAGCGCCTGCACGGTCTCGCGCATGCCCAGCGCCGCCGGCACCCCGGCCGCGGCGAGCGAATGCGCCAGCGAGTGCACCTCCTGCGCGGCCATCCCGCCCTGGCAGCAGTTCAACACCACCAGCCACACCCCCAGCGGCGCCAGCAGGCTGCGCATCTGCTCGATGTGCAGCCGTACGCTCGGGGTCGCCGGACCGACGGCCTGCCGCTCGATGTCCTGCCCGGTGGCCAGCAGCAGCCGGGGCTGGCCCTGGTCCGCCGCGCCGTGGCAGAAGAAGTGCAGCAGGTGCGGCCGGCTGTCGGTGATCGCGCGCAGCAGGTCCGTGGCCCGGTCCGGCACGGCGGCGGCGCTCAGGTCGGGGTCGTGCGCGGCCACGTCCCCGATCTTGTCGAGCAGGTCCTCCTCGCCGACCAGCACGGTCACGCTGACCCGTAGTCCGGCCGCGCGGGCGGTCTGCACCGCCGCGTACAGGCCGGACCACTCCTGCTCGGCGGGCACCCCCAGAGCCGACAGGACCGCGGTGACCCGCAGTTGCCCGGTGAACGTGGGGACCGCCCCGGCCAGGTCGATGCCCTGCTCGGCGATGCGACCGATCGGGGCCCGGTCCAGCGCGAGGAAATGGTCGCCCTCGTCGCAGAGCATCTCCCAGTTGTACAGCTCGGCCCGCTGGTCCAGCAGGTTGAACATGATGGACTGGGTCTGCCCGGCCGGGGCGGCGGCGGCGTTGCTCAACGCCCGCTGGACGTCCGGGTGCTGGGACAGCTCCTGCCACAGGCGGCGGCCGTACTCGCGGACCCAGCCGTTCGGGGGTGGGGGCGGTTTGCCGGTGGGCATCTGCGCGGCCGAGCACAGCAGCTTGCGGGGCTTCGGGTCCTCCGGCGGGATCGGTGCCCGCTCCAGCCGGAAGCACAGCGTGTCGTCCCGGTCCGGACCCACCTGGATGATCACCCGGCTCATCGCGGCACCTCCGGGTCCGGCGGGGCGTCGCTGATGTCGGTCACCGCGGCCGGCGGATGCTCCGGTGCCGTCGAAGGGGAGTCGGCGTACCGGTCGACGACCCCCTGGATCAGCTCCAGGGCCTTCGCCACCCCGTCTTCCAGCTGCGGCGGGACCGGCTGGGCGTCGCGCCACTGGTGCAGGCGCCACTCGTACTGCTCCACGAAACGCTGCGACGCGGACACCCACGTCGGTGTGGCCGGAGCATCGGTGAGCAGTCCGCGTACCTTGTCGGACGGGGCCGTCCCGGGGGCGGCCGGCGCGCCGAACAGCTCCTCGCGGCCCGGTTCCGTCGACACCTGGAACGGCTGGCAGTACACGAACACCGCGCCGTCGGTCGGTGGCAGCGCCGGTTCCGGGCTGGCCATCAGCCGGTACGCGTCCGCCAGCGCCCGCAGCTGCGGGTCCAGCCGCGCCTCGTGATGCAGCAGCGCGGTGGGCCGCAGGTCCGCGATCGTCGTGGCGACCAGCCGCAGGCCCATCTCCGACGGGTTCCCGGGCGGTGACGTGAAGCCGCACCCCCACGCCCCCACCTGCAAGAGGAACCGGGTCAGCGCCGCCGTGGACACCACCGCGAGGCCGGTGTCCTCCGGGTCGGCCGGGTTCTCCGACAGCGCCAGCGCCCCCTGGTCCAGCCGCAGCACCGCACCGGCCAGGAAATGCACCACGTCGACGCCCCGGCCGCACAGGGTGTCGCGCATCCAGGTCAGCCACACGTTGCGGTGCTGGCCGACCGCCGAGTCGGTGGACGACGCGTACACCGGTGCGCGGTCGGCGGTTCCGTACCCGGTGTCCGTGCCGCCGACCGCACGGGCGGCCGCGGCGGCCCCCGCGGGGTCGTGCAGCAGCACCCGGTCCTCGTGATCCACCGGCGACCTGACCTGCCGCAGCAGCGGAAACAGCTGGGCGGTGGGGAAGATGTGCAGGGTGGTCGGCAGCGGGACCGCGCCGACGATCGCAGCGGCCAGCCGCTGCACCAGCTCCGCCTGCTCGCGCAGATCGCCGGGGCCGTCGTCGGCGCACAACGCGACCGTCACCGCCCGGCGCGACCGGACCGGCTCGACCACGAAGTCGGGCAGCCGCAGCACCGGCACCGGCAGCACCGGCACCAGCAACTGCTCCCACGGCACCAGCCCCAGATGCCCGTACGGGCGGACCAGGTGCAGCCACAGTGGACGCTGCGGCACGGCCGCCTCCCGTACCGCGTCGGCCAGCTCGGCGAGCATCGCCTCCGGCAGCCGGAACTCGTACCCGGTGCCGTGGCTGCCCTCGAAGTCCAGTACGGGCGGCAGCCCCAGCTCAGTGGCCGGCACCTGCCAGCTCGCCACCGGCTCCGGTACGTGCTCCCGGGTCAGCTCCAGTTCGCAGCGCACGGACGGCGGGTCGGCGTCGGCCAGCAGCCGGACCTTGAGCGCGCTCAGGTCGTACCGTCGTTTGAGCATCTCGGCCATCGCGTCACCTCACCGCGTCATGAGGTCGTACAACATCCACCACGTGCTCGGACTGCTCACATCGCCGTGCGACGGGATGGTCCGGGTGCCGTCCACGCCGACCACCTGCAGCCCCGGCGCGTCCAGCGCGTACCGGGTGGTGGGGTCGAGGATCGTGGTCAGCGCGGCCTCGGCACCCAGCGGGCGCGGGCCGTACCCGCCCAGCGCCGCGTACCGGCTCGGCGGCTCGTCCGCGGCGATGTCCGCCTCGCCCAGGTCGCCGTCGCGGCGCAGCGCGAGGTGGAAGAACTTCGTCAGCGGATCGTCGTGGGCGCTGAACGTGGACAGGATCGGCTGGCCGATCCGGTCCAGCGCGGGCCGGTATCCGCCCGGGCGGCCGTGGCCGTCGGCGTTCGCGGCGAAACACAGGTGGGAGATCGCGGGTTCCAGCAGCAGCGCGGAATGCACCGTCGCGGGAAGCGCCGCCGGGGTGGTGATCGCGGACAGCAGCACCTTGGCGCCGAACGAGTGGCCGACGACGTGGACCCGGGCGCCCGTACCGAGCAACTGCACCAGCAGGGGGCCGACGCCGCGGGCACCCACCCGGCCGGCCCGGTCCTTCATCAGCCACACCGACGCGCCGCGCAGGATCTCGCGTGGCCGCAGGAAGTCCAGGAACCCGGCCGCCTGGGGACCGGCGGTGTCCACCGTGGCCGTGTCGAAGTCGGCGGGGTCGGCCGAGCGGGGCCGGCGCCGCGGCACCTGCCAGGACGCGGCGATCTGCGCCGGGGTGGGCGCGGTCTGCTCCCCGGTCTCCTCGCGGTCCGTGGCATACAGCGGGGCGAGGATCGTGGCCAGCTCCGCGGCGTCGTCCTCGGTGAGGCTTTGCTGCTGGGCCAACTCGAACATCCGCGGGCGGCGGTCCGGGTCCACGACCGCGGCCAGCTCGGCGAGGTCGTCGCGCTCGTCGGCGACCAGCGTGTCGTCCGGTTCGCCGTCGTCGCCGGCGAAGTCCGGGGGCTGGTCGGCCGAGTCCACCATCAGCTTGCTGGGCCAGAAGATCCCCACCAGCAGCGGCGCGAACCCTTGCGGTGCGGGCAGGGCGCGCTCGGTGCGCATCCGTACGTACCCGTTGAAGAAGTCGTCGTAGCGGCCGGTGGCCTGGCGCCAGTCGTTGTTCCACCCGTGGCAGAACACCACGATGTCGGTGAACGCCCCGCCGCGCGCCCGCCCCACGAGATCGTCGCGGGTACGCGGCCCGGTGCAGGCACCGTCGGCATCGAACGGGATCACGTACCACGGCACGTCCGCGCCCTCCGCGGTGCGCACCATCCGGTACGGCCCAACCGGCAACTGATCGGCCACGACGGCACCTCCCGTATTCCAGGCCCCCGTCTGTGATGTGGGTCTCTCCATGGTGATCCCGGCACCCGGCGCTCGCCAACCTCGGTCACACATCCGACTGCGGCCGTACAGGCAGGACTGCAGGTCACGGGTACCGTCGCAACTGCGCGGGACCCGAACCGTCCGGGGGTCGGCAACCGGCGGGGCGGAGCCTTCGGGGCATGACCACATGGCGGGATGAGGTGATCGGCGAGCTGGCCCCGCTCGGCCTGCAGCCCACGTTCATCGACGCGTTCGGTGCGGAGCGTTCCGTGTCCGACGCGACCCTGGCCCGGCTGCGCGAGCAGCTCGCGGACGCGCCGCGGCCCGCCCCGGCCACCGTGCCGCTGGTCGGCCACCCCGACTGGGGGCACCCGGAACTCGTCGGCGAACTGGTCTGCGAGAACGGCGAGCGGTGGCGGCTCGACGGCTGGCTACCCCCCGAGGTGCCGTACGGCTATCACCGGCTCACCGGGCCGCTGGCCGAGAACCGGCTGATCGTGGTCGCGCCGCGCACGTTCCCCGAACCGGAGCGCGGCTTCGGGATCGCGGTGCAGTTGTACGCGGCCCGCTCGCACACGTCCTGGGGCATCGGCGACTTCGCCGACCTGACGTGGCTGGCCCGGCGCACCGCGGCGGCCGGTGGGCGCGCCGTACTGGTGTCGCCGATGCACGCCGCCCGGCCGTCGGAGCACCAGAACCCGTCGCCGTACGCGCCGGCGTCGCGGCTGTTCCTCAATGTGCTGCACATCGCGGTGGCCGACATCCCGGACGCCGCCCTGGCGGACCTGTCGGACCTGGCCGATGCGGGCGAGCCGCTCAACCACTGTGACCGCATCGACCGCGACGCCGCGTTCGCGCTCAAGATCGCGGCGCTGGAACGGATCTGGACGGCCGTGGGCGGTGATCCCGGGCCGGAATTCGAGGCGTACCTGGCCGAGCAGGGGCAGGCGTTGCAGCGGTTCGCGACCTGGTCCGCGCTGTCCGAACACCACGACGGCGCCTGGTGGGACTGGCCCGAGGGCTACCGGCGGCCGGACACCGCCGAGGTGGCCCGGTTCGCCGCGGAGCACGCCGACCGCGTCCGGTTCTGGAGCTGGTGCCAGTGGGTCGCCGACCGGCAACTCGCCCGGGCCTGCGCGCAGGGCGCCGACGTGGTGCTGGATCTTGCGGTCGGCTTCGACGCGGGCGGAGCGGACGGCTGGGCGTACCAGGATCTGATGGCGTTCGGGTTCGAGATCGGCTGCCCGTCCGACCACGGCAACCCGGGCGGGCAGCGGTGGGGCGTCGCCCCGTTCGACCCGGCCCGGCTGGCCGCGGCCGAGTACGCCCCGTTCGTGGCGATGATCCGCGCCGGGCTGCGGCATGCGGGCGCGCTGCGCATCGACCACGTGATGGGTCTGTGGCGGCTGTTCTGGGTCCCGCTGGGCGGCAGCGCGGACGACGGCGTGTACGTGCGCTATCACGGCGACGCGCTGCTCGGCATCATGCGGCTGGAGGCGCACCGGGCCGGCGCCTGGGTGGTCGGCGAGGACATGGGGACGCTGGAGGAGCGCGCCCTGCACGTGATGGCCGAGGCCGGGACGCTGTCGTACCGGGTGTCCACCCGTACCCATCCCGACGAGTTCCCGGAGCGGGCCATGGTGGCCTGCGAGACCCACGACCAGCCCACCATCGGCGGGCTGCTGGACGGCTCCGACCTGGAAACCTGCCGGCGCATCGGCAAGCGGGTCGACGTGGACGCGCAGGCCGCGCTGCGGCGGCGGATCGCCGCGGTCGCCGGGCTGGACCCGGACACGCTTGACGCGGCGGGCCGGCTGGAGATCGAGCAGGCAGTCACCGCGATGTACGCCGAGCTGTCCGCGTCCCGCTCCCGGCTGGCCATGGCCACGCTCGACGACCTGGCCGGCGTCCGGGTGCGCCCGAACATCCCGGGCACGATCGACGAGCACCCGAACTGGCGGATCCCGCTGCCCGTACCGATCCACGACCTGTTCGAGCGGGTGCTGGCCCGGCGCGTCCTGGCGACGCTGGCGGCCGACCGCGGTGCCCGGCCGGTCCCGGACACCGGCGAGGACGAGCAAATGGCGGCCTGAGCAGGCCGGACCACTCAAGACGGCTGTTCCGCAGCCGACAAGGAAGCTCGTGGACAAAACCTCTGACCTTCCCGTCGACGACCCGGCCGCCCCCGCCGCGGAGCGCGCCGTCGGTGGCCTGTCCCGCGTGTGGCGGCTGTTCCCGAGCATGCGGGCCCTGCTCGTCTTCCTCGCCGCGACCCTGGCCGGCGGCAACTCCCTGCTGCACGACTGGGTCGCCGTCTCGTACCTGAAGGGAAAGGTGCCCGACGAGGTCCGCGACGGGATGGTCCGGACCATGCTGACGCTGAGCGTGATCGCCACCGTGGTGATCGTGCTGATCGTCTGGTGGGTCGCGGCCAGCATCACCCAGCCGCTGCGGGCCACCCTGGCGTTCCTCCAGCGGATCGTGGCCCGCGACCTCACCGGCCGCATCCGGGTCGACGGCCGCGACGAGGTCGGTCAGATCGCCGCCGGGCTCAACGAGGTCGTGACGGAGATGTCCGCGGCCCTGAGCGGTATGGGCGACAGCGCCGAGGAACTCGGCCGCTCCGCCGCCCACCTGGCGGACGTGAGCACCCGGCTCGACGGCAGCGCCACGCACGCCTCCGGGCAGGCCGAGTCGCTGTCCCGCGCCTCGGTCGGGGTCAGCGGCAGCGTACGACGCGCCGCGGAAGGCATGGCCGACATGTCCCGTTCCATGTCTGAGATCGCCCAGAACGCGGGCCAGGCCGCCGAGGTGGCCGACGCGGGTGCCCAGGCCGCCGCCGAGACCAACCGGGTCGTCGCGGGCCTGGCCGCCAGCACCGCCGCGATCGAGGACGTGGTGAAGACGATCACCGCGATCGCGGAGCAGACCAACCTGCTCGCGCTCAACGCCACGATCGAGGCCGCCCGGGCGGGCGAGTCCGGCAAGGGGTTCGCGGTCGTGGCCGGGGAGGTCAAGGACCTGGCCCAGCAGACCGCCACCGCCACCGAGGACATCCGCCGCCGGATCGCCGCGATCCAGGAGGAGAGCGCCGACGCGGTGACCGCGATCGGCCGCATCGCCGAGGTGATCACGCAGGTCAGTGGCCTGCAGCAGACGATCGCCGCGTCCGTCGACGAGCAGACCGGCTCGGCCTCCGAGGTCAGCATGGCCGTGCACGACGCGGCCGCCAGCACGGACGACATCGCGGGCGGCATCGACACGGTCGCCGACGCCGCGCGCGGCACGGCCGCCGGGGCGGTGGAGACCCAGCAGCTCACCACCGCGCTGCACGACACCGCCACCCAGCTGCGCACGATCGTGGGCCGCTTCCAGCTCACCCGTACGGCCGACCGCCCCTGAAGACGCCGCCGCCTCCCGACCCCGTGCCGGGAGGTGGCGGGTCAGGAGGCGGCGGTCGGGTGAGCTACGGACCGCGCGGCAGGGGGACCGTCAGGCCGCGCCCACCAGTTCGCGGGTCGGCTCCTCGCCCTCCGGCTCCGAGTCCGGCCCGGCCGGGGCCGCGTGCCGGCCGGGGCCGCGCAGGAACCGCGGCGCCCACCAGTTCGCGTTGCCCAGCAGCGTCATCGCGGACGGCAGCACCACCGCCCGGATGATCGTCGCGTCGAGCAGGATGGCCGCGGCCAGCCCGATACCGAGCTGCTTCATGTCGATCGTGCTCAGCGTCGCGAAGATCGAGAACACGGCGACCATGACGATCGCGGCGCTGCTCACCACGCCCGCCGACCCGGCGATGCCCTCGGCGACTGCCTCCCGGTTGGGTACGCCGCGCTGCACCGCCTCACGGATCCGGCTCACCACGAACACGTGGTAGTCCATCGACAGCCCGAACAGCACCACGAACAGGAACAGCGGCAGCCAGGTGACGATCGCACCCATCGAGGTGAACCCGAGGATGCCCTCCGCCCACGTGTGCTGGAAGACGAGCACCAGCAGCCCGTACGCGGCGGCCGCGGACAGCAGGTTGAGCAGGATCGACGTGAGTGCGACCACCACCGACCGGAACGTCCATGCCATCACCAGGAACGTCAGCGCCAGCACGAAGCCCACCACGATCGGCAGTTTGTGCCAGATGTGGCTGGCGTAGTCGTCGCTCTCGGCGACACCGCCGCCCACCGCGTACTCCGCGCCCGGCACGCCGTTCAGCGCGGCCGGAACGAGATCGTCGCGCAGTTTGTGCAGCGATTGCTCCGCCTCGGCGCTGCGCGTCGAGTACGGCGTGGCCACGTTCAGCACGGTCACGGTGTGGTCCGGGGACACCTTGATGTCCGGGCCGGTCTCCTCCAGCTTCGCGAACAGCGGGTCGGCCTGGGCGTTTCCGGCCAGCCGGGTCAGGGCCGCCTTGACCGCGTCCGCCTGGGCGGCCGGGGCCTGCACCACGACGGTGTGGCTGGTGCCGTTGCTCGGGTACGCGGCGGTCAGCCGGTCGTACGCCTGCATGGCGGCCGTCGTACGCGGCAGGTCCTCGGTGCCAGGGAACTTGAGCTTCATCCCCAGGGCGGGCGCGGCCAGGGCCAGCAGCGCGAGCACGCTGACGACCAGGGTGGCCAGCGGCCGGCGCAGCGCCGGGCGCAGCACCATCGGCCAGAACCGGCCCGGCAGCGGCTGCCCGTCCGGGCCGATGCGCCGCGCGGTGAGGCGCCACAGCACCGGCACCCGCGGCCGGTCCACCCAGCGGCCCAGCTTGGCCAGCAGCGCGGGCAGCACGGTCAGGGAGCCCAGCACCGCGACCGCCACGACGAGGATCGAGCCGACCGCCAGCGACGAGAAGATCGCATCGTTGGCGAGGAACAACCCGGCCATCGCGATGATCACGGCCGTACCCGAAACCACCACCGCGTGGCCGGAGGTCTCCGCGGCGATCTCCACCGCGTCGACGTGGCCACGGCCGCGGGCCCGTTCCTCACGTTCCCGGCGTACGTAGAACAGCGAGTAGTCCACGCCGACCGCCATGCCGATGAGCAGGATGACGCTGCTGGTGGAGTCGGTCGACGGCACGAGGTGCGACGCCAGGGTGGACAACCCCATCGCGGCGGCCACCGACGACAGGGCCAGCAGCACGGGTACGCCCGCAGCGATCAGCGCGCCGAACGCGATGATCAGGATGGCCAGCGTCACCGGCAGGCTGAGCAACTCGGCCCGGTGGAAGTCCTTGCCGAGCGTGTCGTCGAGCGCCTTGCTGATGGACGGACCACCCACCTCCTCGATGCGCAGCGCGGGATGCGACTGCTGCACCTTGTCGGTGGCCGCACGCAGCGGTTCGACCCGGTCCGAGGCGGTCTCCGGATCACCGGACATGGTGATCGGGACGAGCAGCGCGGACCCGTCGCGCGCCGGGACCGGCTCGCCGACCCCGGCCACGCCCGGCACCGTACGCAGTGCCGCCGCGGCGTCCTTGGCCGCCGCGCCCGCGGCCGCCTTGTCGAGCGCACCGGAACGGGCGGTGATCAGAACGTTCTCCACGGCCGGTTCGGTGTCGAACTTGCCCTTCTCCATCATCACGGAGGCCCGGCCGGACTCTCCGATCGACATGTCCTTCGCGGTGGTCTCCGTGAGCCCTGCCGCGTTGCCGCCGACGAAGCACACCGCCACGAAAACCACCCACAGCGCCAGAGCCCGCCACGGATGTTCGGCGCTCCAACGCGCCATGCGTACCGTCACCGGTCGCCTGCCCATCTCCGGTTCCCCCTGCCGATCGACGTCGTGTCGCCAATGAACCTAGGCAGGGCGCAGGTTCGGAACATCCGGGTCCGACCCGCGTTGATCCCCGACCGCCCGACGGTGTCGTGACGGTCGGGGACCCGACAGGGAAGGCCCGGATTCTCCGCGTACGGGGGTGGAAATGGGCCGCCGCTCCGCCCGGAGGAGGAGAACGCCGGTGGGGAACCCTGAGGCGGCCTCAGGGTTCCCCCGCTTCACCCCCCGAGGGCGTTCCCCGGCGTGCGCTCAGAGAGACGCGATCGCCGCCTGGGCGACGACGTAGCTCGTGTTGCGGGCCGCCTGCTGGATCTCGGAACTGAAGTCGATCCCGGCCGTGGGAACCGTCTGGCCGCGGCGCAACGACATCATCGTCCAGCCGGTGCCCGTGTCCCCGTTGTACGCGGTGCACCGCAGGTCGACGTCGGTCATGTGCGCGCGCCCGTCTGCGGGGACATCACCCCACAACCCGGTCGCCGTGCAGTACGGCTTCAGTTTCGTCATCACGGTCTGGTCGAGGCTGATCAGCGTGCTGCGCAGCGCGGGGATGCCGCTGGAGAGACCGGACTGAGCGCGGGCCACCAGGGCGATCGGGCCGACGATGTTGGCCGCGAACCCGACCTGATCGATCGCCGCCTTGTCGGAGAGCGTGGTGATCACGGCCTGGGCGCTGGTGACGCACGCCGTGGCGTCGCGGGCGAACGCCTGCTTGGTGTCGGGGCTCATGCCGGGCAGGTCCGCCATGTCGATGACGGCGGCGTTGGCGCAGCCCCGGACCTGGGCCGCGGCGATCCCGTCGATCTCGGTGAGGATCTGCTGCTTGGCGCCGTTGACCGCCGAGATGATCTGCGCGGTTGCCTGCTCCAGCGACATGGTGTGGGTCGTGTACTGCTTGTACGCGTCGTACGCGCTCTTCACAGCCTTGATGACCGCGACGACCGTGCCGGGGTCCACCGCCTGCGCGGGTGCGGCGTTCATGACCAGCATCGACATCGAGGTCACGACCCCGACCGCGATCGTGGCCAACCTTCTACGTGGCATTTCGTGTGCCCTCCTGGGCGATGGTGGCGCGGGCCGACCGACCGGCAGCCCGGACGCCCATCCCCGCGTGCATTCGAGAGCCGCCCGGTTCGGGCGGCCCACCCCACCGGATCACGGCACGTTCCGGGCCAGCAACCCCACAATTGAGGGTGCGGAGCCGGCGGCATCCACGACCTGCCCGACCGTCCTATGTGACCGTTGACACCCGGTGCGCGGGGGCCCGGAACCTCGGGGGTGGCGTTCGTACTTTCACCGCCACCGGGACCGTCCCCTGTGCCAAGCTCGACGGTTATGACACCACCACCACCGCAGTTGTTGTCGGCGTTCGCGGGGCACTGGACCGGGTCGGGGACCGGGGTCACGGTGGTCCTCCCGCCGCCGGGCACCGTCGGATCCGGCGAGGTGCGCGGCGGCGCCCCGGCGACCCGCGAGTTCGCCCTGCTCGACCCGACCCGCCTGGTCGACCGGGTGGACGCGGTGGTGCTTTCCGGGGGCTCGGCGTTCGGGCTGTCCGCGGCGGACGGGGTGATGGAACTGCTGCGCGAGCGCGGCCAGGGCTTCCCGACGCCCGCGGGCCCCGTCCCGATCGTCGTGGGCATGTCCGTCTTCGACCACTCCGTCAGAACCGGGCCGCCCGGGGCCGACGCGGGCCGGTCGGCCGTGCGCGCGGCGTGGGCGGGCGAGCCACTGACGGCGGGCCGGGTCGGCGCCGGCACCGGCGCCTCGACCGGCGGCTGGCGAGGGCGGCGCGACCCGGGCGGGGTGGGCTGGGCGACCTGCAGCGCCGGGGCGGCCGACGTGGCTGCCGTGGTGGTTGTCAACGCGTGGGGCGACGTCCTCGACGCCGAAGGCCGCCCGTCGGGTGACGGAGCGGTCCCGGTTTCCGCGCCCCCGTCCGGCTTCCTGCAGAACACGACCATCGGTGTGGTGCTGACGAATGCGACGTTGGCCAAGAACGATTGCTTTCTGCTGGCGCAGAGCGGGCACACCGGTTTCGCGCGAGCGATTCACCCGGCCCATTCCCGCTTCGACGGAGACGCCGTCGTCGCGCTGGCCACCGGGGAAATCGCCGCCGAGGTCAGCCTGGAGCTGATCAGGGCGGTCGCGGTGGACGCGGTGATAGCCGCGGTCCGTACGGCCGTCGCGGCGTAGCAGCGCGGTCGGTACATTGGCATCCGTCAATGTACCGACCGATGGTGGGAGCTGCACGCATGTACGTTCCGGGCATGAGCCGGTTGTTCGTCCCGCACCGCGCCATATTCACCCAGGTCTTCCAGCCCATCACGCACAACCTCGGCGGCTATTCGTCCGGGCTGACCCACCTGCACGCCCGGATCACACCGCTGACCACGCAGTCACATCTCAGAGGCACGGAGTGGACCGGGTTCCGGCACGACTCGCTCCGTGTGTTCTCCGAAAGCCGGGCCGAGCATCACCAGCTCCACGCCGCGACGATGGAGCCGGTGCTGGGCGCCTTGCACGGCAACGAGTTCCGGACGACGGTCGAACGGTTCACCGACGAGCACCGCAACTACATCCTGGGCCTGTCCGCCACCATCCAGGAGGGCCAGCAGGACGTCAACGAGGTCGACGCGGCGCTGGAAGAAGCCGAGAACGGCAACAACTACCCCGAGAACGGCGACCCCGAAAGCTGTTCGGGCCACCTGGCCGAGGCCGCGTTCCGGGTCGTCCGCGGTCTCGCCGCCCTCTGCGAGCGGATCACGAGGGCGCAGCACGAGCTCAGCCACTGGGGCGATTCGCTGCCCACGGAAGCTGCGGCCGATCAGCCCGATCCGGCGGCCATGGAGGGCTCCCGCCAGCACGCCGTGCGGGTCCTGGAGGAAGTCTCGGCCGAGCACCGGTTCTCGGTCGCGGTCATCGCGCTGCGCGCGGTCGCGCCGTTCTATCAGGTGGCCGGTGAATTCGGCTCAGGCGACATCGGGGCACACTACGAAAGCGTCCGGCAGTCGCTGGCGCAGCTTCCCACGCTGCACAATCTGATGGCGTTCGCCCGCACCGAGACCGAGGACTTCTGGCAGCACCAGCCGGGCTTCGCCGGGACCGCCGGAAGTGCACTCTCCGCCAACGACCGCTACACCATCCTGTACAACCGCCGGCTCGAATGGGAAGGCGAACTCAACGAGGAGGACCGGGGCTGGTGGAACGCGCGCAAGACGGAAGCCGGCGAATAGCCTGACCGCCGAATTCACCTCTGTGGTCTGTCGCGGATGCGGCTGATGACGTCGTGAGCCTCCCGGCCGTAACGGGCTTCCCTGCGGAGTTCGTCGAAGAGCCTGGCATAGCGCGCGATCTCCTGTGGCCGGGTGACTTTGATGGCCGCCGTCGGAGTCTCCAGCGCGACAGCATTGTCGTCGAAAATCCAGAAGCCGACGGAAGCGATGGCGCGACGCTGGGCGTCGGCCGGGATGACACCGACGGAAACGAACGGCAGTCGCATCAGCGTCTGCAGATGGGTCAGCTGGTCGGCGTGCTCCAGCGGGCTGCCGCGTCGGGTGCGCAGCGCCTGCTCGCCGAGGATCACGGCGATGCGCTTGGCCGGCATGAGGGCGGAGGCCGTACGCTCCGCCCTCATCGCAATCGTGGCCTCGGTGTCATCCGGGGCGTCCAGGAACGCATACCAGAAGGAAAGCATCCGCCGGAGGTAGGACTCGGTCTGGAAGATCCCGGGCAGAATGGTCGGCTCGTGGATGCGGAAAGTGGTCGTGCGCCGATAGGTCGCAATCGAATGCAGATCACCGAGGCGGCGCATCCCGGCACGCGCCTGGCGCGCCCATTCCAGGTAGGCAGACTCGACCGACCGGGCCGTGGCGATCAGTTCGGTGATCTCGTCGGCTGCGCCGCAGGCGGTGCACCAGTCACGGATATTCGCCTCGGTGGGCGCTTGTATGCCGTGCTCGATGCGGCTGATCCGCGTGAAGTGCTGGCCCGTGGCGGCGGCCAGGGCCTTGCCCGTCAGCCCGGCAGCACGGCGTAATTGGCGCAGGCGGTTGCCGAGTTCCGTTCGGGCCTGGGCAACGGAGCTACTGGGGTCGGTAGTCACGTACGGGTGTGGACAGGTCCCATACCGTCTCAAAGGCTTGACTGCAAGCTCTCACCAGCGCCCTATCGGTGCTTGTCTGGAATGAAGCGTTCGTGCCCGCACCGGTGTAGTGGAGGAAAAGCGCGATCTTGTCGTCGAAGACGTAGAAGTCCCCGCTGCCAGGCAGCGCAACGGTGGCAAGCCGGGGGCGCGGCAGATACCGGATGTCCTCGCCGGCCTCCGTGAACAGGCCGGCGTGGCTCATCGTCCAGCGTTGGTAGTCACTCAGCGGTTCGGACACGATGCGGGCCCGCCGACACGTACGTCCCGCCGCGCGGTGCCCTCGCAGCATTTCCAGCCACCAACCGAGCCAGGAGAAGTCGTCCGGCTCACCGCGCCGCCACTTGGCCATGTGCGGCAGTTCCGCCTCGGTCCCGTAGGAATCGCGAGTCTCAAGGTGCACGAACGACTTGTCGATGCCGCGACACAGCGAATTGAGGTCGTCGTGGGTGGCCGGCACCATCATTGCCTGCCCGCGGCGAAGAAAGGCACGAGTCGATCAGGGATCTCCACACACGACTCGCCGGCCGGGATGTCCATCGCCGCCAGTGCGGACGGGTCAGTGACGATCCAGCCTTGAACCACCCAGGATCCGCGGTCCGTGCGGTACAGCGTTGGTGAGCCGCTCGGCTCGGAACCAGGGTCCTTGGCTACGAATGTCAGCTCCACAATGGCCTCCGATGGGGACTTTGGGGCACCCTGCCGCCATGGTTCCGGCCGGTCCGGCACGCGTCAAGCTGCAAATCTCTGCAAACTGCTCGAGCGTCGCAACGACGCAGCCATAACGTCGATTCGCGGATACATCCGGTCGCTCGTCCCAGTCCGACCGGCCGGATGGGCAGATGTCGACGGAAGGACCGAGGAGTGGATGACCATGCGTTTCCGATGGTGGAGGCGGAAGGCGAGCAGTCGGCCGACGGAGGACATATGCGGGCCGGCCACCGCGTACGCGAGCCGAAGCGGTGCCCATCCACCACCGGACCGGAGCCGGTCGACCGTACCCATGCCGACCGTTGTGCCCCTGCGGATCCCGGCCCAGAAAGCGCGCGCGAATCCATCATTCGTGTCCACCAGCCGCACCGGCCCGATTGGCTGTGCAATGCCTGCCGAGCACCGTGGCCCTGTGGGCCGTACCGGCAGCACATCGTTCCCGACTCCCCGACAAGTCAACTCGCAATCCTGATGGCCTCTTGGATGACGGAGGCCGTCGGCGATCTGCCCGAGTCGACGCCGGGTGCGCTCTGGGATCGGTTCCTAGCCTGGACACACCGACCGCCGCTTGAGGTGTGAATGCGTGACGGTGTGCGTGTCCGTGACCGCCCTGCTTGCCTGAAGGGCTGAGGATGGGTGGATGAGAGCGGTCGTGTACGACCGGTACGGGCCCCCGGATGTGTTGCGCATCGAGGACGTCCCCAAGCCGTCCCCGGCCCCCGGTCAGGTGCTGATCAAGGTCGCGGCGACCTCGGTCAATCTGAGCGACTGGGAGTCCCTGCGAGGCTCGCCGTTGTATTCGCGCATCGGCGGGCTGCGCGTCCCGGCCCGCCGGATACTCGGGTCGGACATCGCCGGGTGGGTCGATGCGGTCGGCCCGCAGGTCGCCCGGTTCCGGCCCGGTGATGAGGTGTACGGCGACAACCTCAGGCTCAAGGGCGGCTTTGCCGAGTACGCGGCGGCCCCCGAGTCGGCGTTGGCCGCCAAACCCTCCGCGCTGACGTTCGCGGAGGCGTCGACGATTCCGCAGGCGGGGGTGATCGCGTGGCAGGGGACCGCGGGCGTCGCGACCGGGCACCGAGTCCTGGTCAACGGTGCTGGCGGCGGGTCGGGATCGTTTGCGATCCAGCTCGCCAAGCGACTCGGCGCCGAGGTCACCGGCGTCGACAACGCGGACAAGCTCGACTTCATGCGGTCGGTCGGCGCGGACCACGTCATCGATTACCGGCGCGGGGACTTCACCCGCAACGGCCCGTACGATCTCATCCTCGATCTTGTCGCTCACCGGTCCGTGTTCGCCTACCGCCGGGCCCTGGCCCCCGGCGGCCGTTACCGGTGCGTCGGCGGGTCGGTGTCGGCGCTGCTGAGGATCCTGACGGTCGGCTCGCTGGCCGGCGTCCTCACCCGGCGCCGTCTCGGCGTGCTCGCGGTCAAGGAGGGGCCTGCGTACTTCGGGCCGGTCGCCGATCTGTGCGTGGCCGGTGGCCTCGCCATCCACATCGACCATACGGTCGGCCTCGACGAGGTGCCCGCGGCGCTGGCCCACGTGGGCGAGGGGCGTGCCCTCGGCAAGGTGGTCGTGACGGTGAACTGACCCGGAGGCACCGCAGGCTGCCTGGTGGCGAATGCCGCCGGGGCTCGATCAGCCGGTCGGCATCGGGGAGGCGGAGCCTTCGTGCAGCGCGGCGAGTTCCTCGGCGGTGCCCACGCGGTCCCGACACTCTGGATGGTCGAGGTAGCGGCGCAGGGTGTGGGCGAGGAACGCCGGGTCCACGTGCAGCGGGTATGCCGGGAGACGCCAGGGCAGGAACCACAGGGGCGCATCGGCGGGCGGTTGCCGGTACAGCGTGATCTCCCTGGGGTTTGGTGTGGCCGGGAGCGCAGGTCCGCCCGGAACCAGCTCGTCCCAGCGGAACCCACGCGACCTCACCAGCCCCTGCAGGACGACGCCGCGCGGGTCCAGCATCAGCCGTGGCCGATTCGCCAGCGCCATCGCGATGCCCGCGGCCAGCGCCACTACCGCGAGGGCGATCCCGACGTCGGTGACCGCTCCCAGGTCGGCGATCCGCATCCGGTCCGTGTCCGGAACGCGCTCGCGGGGCACCAGGGCGGCGCTCGCCCAGCCGATGACCACGGCCTGCGGGCCGCCCAAGCGCGGGGACAGGTCGGCGACGAAGTGGCGCCGGTCGGCGTCCACGCGCCACGTCGGCGGGCGCCGCCACACGCGGCGGGTGCACCACCAGTAACCGCCGAGCGGGATCACCACGGCGACGACCTGTGCGCCCATCAGGGCGCCGAGACTGAGCGACGCCGGGTCCAGCCGCAGCGCCAGCGGAAAAGCCCAGAAATCGGCCAGGAGGCGCAGACCGAACGCCATCAGCACGAACGGCACGGCGATGCGATGGGCGGCGCGGACGGTCACCACGGCAGCGTACGGGCGGGACAGCACTGCCAGATCCGCCGTTGGTGCGGCCCAGGCAATACGGTCAGCCGCCGAATCCGAACACCGTGCCGGGCCGGCGGCGCGGGGTGGGCGGCGGTGCGTCCGGTTCTACGGCCATGCCGATGCGCAGCACCAGGTACGGCACGTCTGCGTCCGGGAGCAGGTCCCGCACGATCCGGCGCGCGTCGGTCACCTCCAGGATGTCGCTCATCGGCGCGGTGGCCAGCCCCTCCACCACCGCGGTCAGCAACACCGCGGACAGCGCTTCCCCCGCGCGCAGCCGGTCGCCCGGGGCGTCGCCGGGGCCGTGCAGGATCGCGTACGTGGTGCCCCGGTCGTCGCCCGCACCCGCGGTGAGGCCCGCGGTGTCGACCGAGGGCAGGTAGTCGCGGACCGGGACCCGGTGCGGGCCGGGCCGAACGGCAGTGCCCGCCGGGACGCCGTCCTCGCTGCCCGGCGGCGCCCCGGTCCACCGCGCGGCCATGGCCCGGTACGCCGGGTCCGCCTGTTCCGTGGTCGCGGCCGTCACGGCGGCCCGCGCCAGCGTCGGCACGTCGTCGTCCGGGATCGTGTGCAGCCCGGTGCGTTCGGCGCTGGCCGCCGCGCCCAGCCGGGCCAGCGCGGCGGCGCTCACGGGATTCGGGCCGTACGGGCGCCGGTCGGTGTGCCGCGCCGGGATCGCCCCACGCAGCCGGCGTACCTGAGGGGTCGGGTCGGCCCGGCCGCGGACGTCGAGCCGTGCCAGCAGGTCCGGCTCGGCCGGGTCGGGGAACCGGGACACGTCCGCGAGGCGCCCGGCGGCGGCCAGGGCGAGCCGCGCGTGATGCAGTGCGGCGCCGCAACTGAGCAGCATCTGGTGCCCGGCCGGGTCGGCGGGGGTCAGTTGCAGTTGCGGGTCGCGCCGCAGTTCGAGGGTGTGCGGGCCGACCCGCCACCGCCACGGCTGGGTGTTGAACACCGACGGCGCGCGCTGCGCCACCCGGGCCGCGTCGGCGAGCGTGCGTTCCAGATCGGTGTGCGGGGCGGCCGACATCAGGCACCGGCCACGTTGGCCGGGCTGAACTGGCCCGGCGTCACGCTCTGCTCGGCGCGGATGACGTGCATGACCGCGTTGATCAGGGCCAGGTGCGTGAACGCCTGCGGGAAGTTGCCCAGGTGCCGGCCGCTGTACGTGTCGATCTCCTCGGCGTACAGCTCCAGGGGGCTGGCGTAGGCGAGCAGGCGTTCGCACAGTTTGCGGGCCTGATCCACCTCGCCGATCTCGACCAGCGCCGACACCAGCCAGAACGAGCAGATCGTGAACGTGCCCTCCTCGCCGGACAGTCCGTCGTCGGTCTCCTCGACCCGGTAGCGCAGCACCAGCCCGTCGACGGTCAGCTCGTCCGCGATGGCTTGCACGGTGGCCCGGATCCGGGTGTCGTCGGCGGGCAGGAAACGCATCAGCGGCAACAGCAGCAGCGAGGCGTCCAGGGCGGTCGAACCGTACCGCTGCACGAAGACACCGCGGGCGTCGACGCCTTTGGCGCACACCTCGTCGTGGATCTGGTCGGCGAGGGTCTGCCACTTCTCGGCGTACTCGGGCTCGTCGTAGAGGCGGGCCAGGCGGGCGCCGCGGTCGAGCGCCACCCAGCACATCACCTTGCTGGAGACGAAATGCTGGGGCTCACCGCGGACCTCCCAGATGCCGCGGTCGGGTTCCTCCCAGTGCTCGGCCGCCTGTTCCACCTGGCGTTTGAGTACGGGCCACAGCGACTCGGGCAGTTGCTCGCGGGACCGGGCGTGCAGGTAGACCGAGTCCAGCACGGCACCCCACACGTCGTGCTGTTTCTGTTTGTACGCCGCGTTGCCGAGCCGTACCGGGAACGCACCCTCGTATCCGGACAGGTGTGGCAGCGACTCCTCCTCGATCTCCCGTTCACCGCCGACCCGGTACATGACCTGCAGTTCGTGCCCGTCCTTGCAGGCGTCGTGGATGAAGTAGAAGAAGTCGTTGGCCTCGCGGTCGAATCCGAGCGTGTACAGGCCCCACAGGGCGAACGTGGAGTCGCGCACCCACGCGTATCGGTAGTCCCAGTTGCGTTCGCCTTTCGGGCTCTCCGGCAACGCCATGGTGGCCGCGGCCAGCAGCGCGCCGGACGGGGCGTACGTGAGGCCTTTGAGGGTGAGTGCGCTGCGCTGCAGGTAGCTGCGCCACGGGTGGTCGGGGAACTCGCCCAGGGTGATCCACTGCCGCCAGTACTCGGAGGTGCGGCCCATCCGGCACATGGCGTCGTCCAGCGTGAGCGGGGGCGGCAGCGCCGACCAGCTCAGCGCCACGAAGTGGCTGTCGCCCTCGACCATCCGGGTCCGGGCGTTCAGGCCGCGCCCTTCGATGCCGGGGCGCAGGTCCGTGGTGAGGCGCAGCGTGATGTCACCGTCGGGGTACTCCGCGACGACCTCGCCGTAGCCGGGGCCTTCGTAGCGCCACGACGGTTCGCGGCGGCCGTAGTCGAACACCGGCTCGCACGTCATGGACAGGTCGACGGACCCGCTGACACAGCGCACCGTACGCAGCAGGCAGTGCTCGGCGTCGTAGTCGGTGGGGGAGCGGCGGTGGGTACGGGAGCGTTCCTCGACGTTGTGCCACGGGCCCATGCACAGCGCATCCCGGACGATCAGCCACCCCGTACGGGTCTGCCAGGTCGTCTCCAGCATCAGGCTGCCCGGCAGGTAGCGGCGCGCGGCGGGCACCATCTCGTCGTACGGGCCGAGCCGGAACGCGCCCGCGCTGCGGTCCAGCATCGTCGTGAACACGCTCGGTGCGTCCGGCCGCGGCAGGCACATCCACTCGACCGCCCCGTTCGGGGCGACCAGGCAGTTGACCTCGCAGTCCGAGAGGAACGCGTAGTCGGCGATCGGCGGGAACGAGCTGCGCCCCGTCTGCGGGGGCGGCAACAGCGTGGCTTCGGAGTCCGGCGGTGCCTTCTCCATACCGCCGATCGTCGCCCGGCCGGACCGGCCCGCGCTACCCGTTGCCCCACGATCGGTGGTGCCGAGGCGGAAACGACGAGTGAATTCTCGTGGCCGACGTCGGAGACGTCAGAAAAAAGCCCTGGTCAAGGGTGGTCTAGTTATGTAGAGTTTCGCCGTGCCTCGAACCCCTCATACCTCACCGCAGACCCTCGCGGTCTTCCGCGCGCTGATGGCCGCCCCCGACCGGTGGCGCTACGGCTACGACCTGAGCCGGGAGACCGGCCTCGCCTCCGGGACCCTGTATCCGATCCTCATGCGGCTCGCCCAACAGCGCCTGCTCGACACCGGATGGGAACCGTCCGACGAGCCCGGCCGCCCACCCCGTCACACGTACCGGCTGACCGCCGACGGGGCGGTTCTCGCCGCCGAACGCCTCGACCGGTCGGCCGCCCCGGTCGCGCCCGTCCGGCGCGGCGGCCCCCGCCTCGCGTTCGGGGTGTTCCGGTGAGCGCCGTGACCGGTCCGCTGCTGGACCGCCCGACACAGACCGACGGCGTGATCCGCCGGTGGGCGTACCAGGCGCTGGCCGTCGCGGTGCGCGGGCGCGGCAGCGAGGGCGGCCCGTGGGGCGAGGCCGCACTGCGCGAGTTCTCCCACACCCGGGGGACGTGGGAGGCGCTGAGCTGGTCGTTCGGCGGCATCCGGACCGCCGTACGGGAGCGGCGCGCCCGGAGCGCCGAACTGCCCGCGAAGGTACGGCTGCGCCGCCGCATCGTGGTCACCGCGATCGCCGTGCTGGCGCTGGCCGCCGGGGTGCACCAGTGGGTGCTCACCCCCATGTATGTGCCGTCGGGGGCGATGGAGCCGGGTCTGCAGGTCAGCGACCGCTGGCTGATGGACCGGGTCGGGTTCCGGATGACCGGGCTGCACCACGGCGACGTGGTCGCGTTCCGGACGGAGGACGACGACACCGTGCTGGTGCGACGCGTGATCGGGCTGCCCGGCGACACGATCACCTGCCGGGACGGCCGGGTCCTGCGCAACGGCACCGCGGTCGACGAACCGTACCTGGCTGCCGGGACGCGTACCGAGTGTCCGACCACGACCGTCACCACGGGCAGCGTGTACCTGCTCGCAGACAATCGGGGGGTGGCGGTCGAGGTCCCACCGGTATCGGGGGACCGGGTGGAGGGCCGGATGCTGAGTCACTTGCCGCGATTCTGGCCGGTGTTCTCGGTGCCGCAGGCGGCGACCGCGTCCTCCTGATCGGGTGGCGCCCCGGATGGGGCGCCACCCCATGACATCGTTCGAGCCTGTGTGATCCGCACACATGGCTGTGCAGGTCAACCGCCCATAGTGTCTCGCGTCACAGGCGCCTCCGCTCCGGTGGCGCCCGCGACATGTGGGAGGCGACCACCGTGGAGCGGCCGATCCTGCAGGCGCGCGGCCTCGGCAAGAGGTTCCGCGGGTTCCCGGCCGTGGGCCGCGTGGACCTCGACGTGGCACCGGGCAGCGTGCACGCGCTCGTCGGGCCCAACGGCGCCGGCAAGACCACCCTGTTCAACCTGCTGACCGGTTTCCTGCGCCCGTCCGCGGGGCGCATCACGTTCGACGGCCGCGACGTCACCGGCCTTGCCCCTGACCGGGTCGCCCGGCTCGGGGTGGCCCGCTCGTTCCAGATCACCACGCTGTTCCCACAGGTCACGGCGCGTGAGCACGTCGAACTTGCGGCGCAGGCGCGGACCGGGCTGGGCTGGCGGTTCTGGCGTTCCGAGCGGCGGCTCGGCCGGTTCCGGGACCGCGCCGAGCACCTGCTCGACGAGGTGGGGCTGGCCGACGCCGCACATGTCCCGGCCGCCGAACTCGCGTACGGGCGCAAGCGCGCCCTCGAACTCGCCGTGGCGCTGGCCCTGGACCCGCGGGTGCTGCTGCTCGACGAACCCACCGCGGGCATGGGCGCCGAGGACGTGGACCGCACCATCGCCCTGATCTCCCGGATCCGCACCGGCCGCACCGTCGTGATGGTCGAGCACAACATGACCGTCGTACGGAGCCTGGCCGACCGGGTCACGGTGCTGCAGCACGGCGACGTCCTGGTCGAGGGCGGCTACGCCGACGTCCGCGCCGACCCGCGCGTGATCACCGCGTACCTGGGAGAGGCGCATGCTGACCGTTGACCGTCTGCGCGCCGGGTACGGAGAGGCGCAGGTGCTGCGCGACGTCAGCCTGACCGTGGCCCCGGGCGAGATCGTCACGCTGGTCGGCCGCAACGGCGCCGGCAAGACCACGCTGCTGCGTTGCCTCATGGGGCTGCACACCCCGTCCGGCGGGCGCCTGGAGTTCCTCGGTGACGCCCGCTTCCACACCCGGCCCGCGTACCGGCGCGCCCGGGCCGGGCTCGGGTACGTGCCCGACGACCGCGGCATCTACGCCACCCTCAGCGTCGAGGAGAACCTGCTGCTGCCGCCGGTCGTCGGGCCGGATCCGTGGCCCCTGGACCGGATCTACGCCACGTTCCCGGTTCTGAAACAGCGCCGCCGCGCGGCGGGCACCCACCTGTCCGGCGGGGAGCAGCAGATGCTGGCGCTGGCCCGCGTGCTGCGCAGCGGAGCCCGGCTGCTGCTGTGCGACGAACCCACCGAAGGGCTCTCACCGCTGCTGGTGCACCAGATCGGCGACATCCTGCGGCAGATCAAGGCCGCCGGGGTCACGGTGCTGCTCATCGAACAGAACCTGCATTTCGCCACGACCGTCGCCGACCGGCATCACCTGCTCGCCGAGGGCCGGGTGGTCGAGGCGCTCGACAACGACCAGGTGCGCGAACGCGAACACGAACTGCTCGCGTACCTCGGCGTCTGAGAACACACCCTCGAGGAGATCCCATGCGCAAGACCATGCGGGCGCTGTGCGCCGCGTCGGCCGCCGCAGTCCTGCTGGCCGCCGGGTGCGGCCGGGGCGGGCCCGGCGGCGGCGACGAGAAGATCAGCAGCGGAAAGATCGTGCTGGCCGTGCTCAACGACCAGTCCGGTGTGTACGCCGACCTGTCCGGAAAGAACAGCGTCGAGGCGGTGCGGCTGGCCGTCGCCGATTTCCAGGCGAAGTACGGCGACCGCGCGGTCACCAAGGACATCGAGGTGATCTCCGCCGACCACCAGAACAAGCCCGACATCGCCAACTCCAAGGCCCAGGAACTGTACGACCGGCAGCAGGCCGACGTCATCCTCGACGTGCCCACCTCGTCGGCGGCCCTGGCCGTGGCGACCGTGGCGAAGGCGAAACGCAAGCTGTACTTCAACATCGGCGCCGCCACCACGGAACTCACCGGCAAACAGTGCAACCGCTACACGTTCGGCTATGCGTACGACACGTCGATGCTGGCCGGGGGCACGGGCACGCAGGTGACCAAGGACGGCGGCAAGAACTGGTATCTGGTGTATCCGGACTACGCGTTCGGGCAGGACATGCAGAAGTCGTTCCGGGCCGCGATCGGGGCGGCCGGGGGCACCGTGCTCGCCGCCGACCCCACCCCGTTCCCGAACGACAACTTCTCCACGTACCTGTTGAAGGCGCCCACACTCACACCCAAGCCGGACGTGCTCGGCGCCATGCAGGCCGGTGGGGACCTGGTCAACCTGGTGAAGCAGTACAACGAGTTCAAGCTGCGCGAGCAGGGCATCAAACTGTCCGTCGGGCTGATGTTCATCACCGACATCCATTCGCTGGGCCCGGACGCGTTCGCGGGCACCACGTTCACCGACGCGTGGTACTGGAACTTCGACGAACGCAACCGCCAGTGGGCGGACCGGTTCACCGCCCGGACCGGCACCCGGCCCTCGTTCGCGCACGCCGCCAACTACTCCGCGGCGCTGCAATACCTGGAGGCGGTGCAGCGGGCCGGCACGGACGCCGCCGACGACGTCGTGGACAAGCTGGAGGGCTATCAGTACGACGACGTGTTCGCCCGCCACGCGACCATCCGCGCGCAGGACCACCGGGTGATCCACGACGTGTATCTGGCCGAGGTGAAGCCCAAGAGCCAGGTCACCACGGACTGGGACTACGAGAAGATCCTGCGGACCATCCCGGCGGCGCAGGCGTTCCGCCCCGCCGACGCCGGTGGCTGCACGATGTCCTGACGGAGGCGCACGTGCTGCAACAGTGCTTCAACGGCCTGGTCGGCGGCAGCTTCTACGCGCTGCTCGCGCTCGGCCTGGCCGTCATCTTCGGAATGCTGGGCGTGGTCAACTTCGCCCATGGCGCCTGCTACATGCTGGGTGCGTTCGGCGCGTACGTCGCGCTGGCGAGGTTCGGGGTGCCGTTCTGGGCGGCGCTGGTGCTCGTGCCCGCGGTGCTGTTCGTCGTGGGCGCGCTGCTGGAACGCACGCTGATCCGCCGCCTGGCCCCGCTCGACCCGCTGTACAACTTCCTGCTCACGTTCGGCCTCACCCTGGTGCTGCAGGATCTCGTCAAACGCGAGTACGGGGTGCAGTCCCAGCCGTACCCGCGGCCCGCCGAACTGGGCGGCTCGGTGCACCTGGGGGTGTTCGACTATCCCGCGTACCAGGTGTTCGTGTTCGCCGCCTCGGTGGTGCTGTGCGCCGCGGTGTGGCTGGTGCTGACCCGCACCCGGGTGGGGCTGGTGGTACGGGCGGCCACCGAGCGGCCCGAGCTGACCCGGGCGTTCGGCATCGACGTGGGCCGGTGGGTGACGCCGGTGTTCGGGTTCGGGGTGGCGCTGGCCGGGCTGGCCGGGGTGCTGGCCGCGCCGATGCGAGCGGTGAACCCGCTGATGGGCGCGGATCTGGTCATCGCAGTGTTCGCGGTCGTCGTGATCGGCGGGCTCGGCTCGGTGTTCGGGTCGGTGCTGGCCGGGTTCGCGATCGGCCTGCTGCAGGCGCTGGGCAACCTGTACGTCCCCGCGCTGTCCCAGACCCTGATTTTCATCGTCATGGCCGCGGTGCTGTTGTGGCGCCCGGCCGGTCTGTTCGGCCGTGAGGAGGCCCGCGCGTGATCCACTTGCTGCTGTCCCGGCCCGGCACCCGCCGCCGCCTGCTGCTGGTGGCCGGCCTGTTCGCCGCGCTGGCGCTGCCGTGGCTGGTGTATCCGCCGGTGGCCATGGACATCGCCACGTGGGCGCTGTTCGCGGCGGCTGTCGATCTGCTGCTCGGCTACACCGGGCTGCTGTCGTTCGGCCACGCCGCGTTCTGGGGCGGTGCCGCGTACGTGTCCGGGCTGATCGCCTTGCACACCGGGCTGCCGTTTCCGGTCGCCGTGCTGGGCGGGGCGGTGGCCGCGGCGGTGCTGGCGGTGCCGATCGGGGCGCTGAGCGTCCGCAGCCGGGGCATCTACTTCGCCATGGTGACGCTGGCGTTCGCGCAGATGGTGTACTTCGTGGCGAACCAGTGGCGGTCCGTGACCGGCGGCGAGAACGGGCTGCAGGGCATCCCGCGGGAGTTGTTCGGGCTCGATCTCGCCGACCCGTTCGTCTTCTACTACGCGGGCCTGCCGATCGTCGTGTGTGGACTGTGGTGTCTGTGGCGCATCGTGCATTCGCCGTTCGGGCACGTGCTGGTGGCGATCCGCGACAATCCGGCCCGGGCACGGGCCCTCGGGTACCCGGTCGAGCGGTACAAGCTGCTGGCGTTCGTGCTGTCGGCGGCGCTGTCCGGGCTGGCCGGTGGTCTGTTCGCGATCAGCCACGGTTTCGTGTCGCTGCAGGAGGTGTACTGGACCACCTCCGGCAAGGCCGTGATGATGGTGGTCCTCGGCGGCATCGGCACCCTGTGGGGCAGCACGCTGGGCGCGGCCCTGGTGGTGCAGCTGGAGGACTACCTGTCCACCGCCGGGTTCGACGGGGTCGGCATCGTCACCGGCACGGTCTTCATGGTGGTGGTCCTGCTGTTCCGGCAGGGCCTGTGGGGGGTCGGACGCCGCCTGGCCGCCCGCCGCCCGCCGGCACCCGACGTCGCATCGGTGCCCGATGAGGACCCGGGATCGCTCGCCGAGCCGGTGTCCGCACACCCGTCCCTGCCGCGCTGAGATTCCCGGCATCGGGTCCTGCCGCACCCGTTCCGTCGCACGGAGGAGAAGCATGGAAACACTCGTCCCCCGACCCGATCTCGTGTCCCTCACAGCTGAGTCGCTTGCCGGGCGTACCGCGGTGGTGACCGGTGGGGCGGGTGGCATCGGCCGCGCGTGCGCGGAACGCCTGGCCCGGGCCGGGGCCCGCGTCGTGGTGCTGGACCGCGACGGCGCCGCCGCGGCCCGGGTGGCGGCGGCGATCGGCGGCACCGCGCACACGGTCGACCTGTCCGACCTCGACGCGATCGACGCGCTCGACCCGGCCGCCGACATCGTCGTGAACAACGCCGGGCTGCAGCACGTCGCCCCGCTGCACGAGTTCGACCCGCAGGTGTTCTCGCTGATCCTGCGGCTGATGCTGGAGGCGCCGTTCCGGCTCGTCCGGCGCTGCCTGCCGCACATGTACGCGCGCGGCTGGGGCCGCGTCGTGAACCTGTCGTCCGTGCACGGGTTGCGCGCGTCGCCGTTCAAGTCCGCGTACGTGGCCGCCAAGCACGGGCTGGAAGGGCTGTCCAAGGTGATCGCGCTGGAGGGCGCCCCGCACGGGGTCACGTCCAACTGCATCAACCCGGCGTACGTGCGGACCCCGCTCGTGCAGGCGCAGATCGCCGCGCAGGCGGCCAGCCACGGTCTGGCCGAGGACGACGTCGTCGAGCAGGTGATGCTGGCCCCGGCGGCGATCAAGCGGCTCGTCGAACCGGCCGAGGTGGCCGAGCTGGTGGCGTACCTGTGTTCGCCGCACGCCTCGTTCATGACAGGGACGTCTCTGGTGATGGACGGCGGATGGACGGCACACTGACCGGCACCGCCGAGGCGAGGAGGCCGACCGTGGCTGAACCGGGTGCCGCCGCCACGTACTTCGACCTGCTGCTGCGCGAGGCCGCCGCGGTGGAGTTCGAGCGCCCCCTGCTCCAGGCCCGGGCGGACGGCCGCCCGGCCGGTGAGCTGGCCGAGCTGGACCGGCTCAAGGGGCGCGCGTTGCAGGTCCGGGCGCTGCTGGAGCGGCGACGCCGGCGCGAGGCGGAACTGAGCGCGCTGGTCGACACGGTCGGGGACCTGGCCACACTGCGCGACCTGGACGCGGTGCTGGCCGCGCTGGTCCGCCGGGCCCGCGAACTGCTCGACACGGACGTCGCGTACATGACGCTGAACGACGTCGAGCGCGGCGACACGTACATGCGGATCACGTACGGGTCGGTGTCGGCGCGTTTCCGGCAGGTGCGGCTGCCGCTCGGGGCGGGGCTGGGCGGGCTGGTGGCGCAAAGCGCCGCGCCGTACGTCACCGCGAACTACGCCGACGACGACCGGTTCCAGCACTTCCGGGAGATCGACGACGCGGTGGCGGAGGAGGGGCTGGTGGCGATCCTCGGCGTACCGATGCTGCTGGGCACGCGGGTGCTCGGGGTGCTGTTCGCGGCGAACCGCAGCGCGCGCCCGTTCACCCGCGAGGAGGTGACGCTGCTCGGCTCGCTGGCCGCGCACGCCGCGGTGGCCCTGGACAACACCCGGCTGCTCGGCGAGACCCGGGCCGCGTTGGAGGAACTCGGCGCGGTCAACACCGTGGTGCGCCGGCACAGCGAGTCGCTGGAACGGGCCGCCGAGGCGCACGACCGGATGGCGGAGCTGATTCTTCGCGGCGGCGGCCTGGACGACCTCGCGGCCGTGGTCGCGGAGGTGCTGGGTGGCGGCCTGGCGATCCTGGACGCGGACGGGCACTGCCTCGCCGCGGTCGGCGACGTGGGCGACGCCGGGCCGCCCGCGGCGGCCGTGGCGGCCGGGCGGGGCCTGGGCCGGGCCACGCGACACGGCGAGCACTGGGTGCTGGCCGCAGGCGCGGGCAGCGAGGCGCTGTGCACGCTGGTGCTGCGGGCACCGGGCGAGCTGAGCGAGACCGACACCCGCATCCTGGAACGCGCCGGGGTGGTCACCGCGCTGCTGCTGCTGTTCCGGCGCAGCCTCGCCGCGGCCGAGGGTCGGGTCCGCGGCGAGCTGTTGGAGGACCTGCTCACCCGGCGGGTCGACGACCCGGTCACGGTCCGGCAGCGGGCCCGGCGCCTCGGCGTCGACCTCGACGATGCGCACGTGCTGGTGGTGCTGGCCTGCCCGCCCCGGCTGCGGGAGCGTGCGGCACAGTGGAGCGCCGCGCAGGCCGCCGCGCACGGCGGGCTCGCCGCGCAGCGCGACGGCAACGTGATCCTGCTGGTCGGCGGGGACCGGCCGGGCGAGGCGGCCCGGCGGATGGCCCGCGAACTGGGCGGATATCTGGGGACGGCGGTCACCGCGGGCGGCGCGGGTCCGCTGTCCGGCCCGCAGCCCGTGCCGGATGCGTACGCCGAGGCGCAGCGGTGCGCCGCGGCACTGCACGCGCTCGGCCGGGCCGGGGACGGGGCGAGCGCCGCCGAACTGGGCTTCGTCGGGCTGCTCGTGGGGGCGGAGCGGGACGTGGGCGGGTTCGTCACGGACACGCTCGGCCCGCTGCTGGACTACGACCGGCGCCGCGGCACCGCTCTGGTGCAGACGCTGGAGGCGTACTTCGCGGCCGGGGGCAATGCCGCCCGCGCGGCCGAGGCGCTGCACGTGCACGTGAACACGGTGGCGCAGCGGATGGCCCGGATCGGCCACCTGTTCGGTACGGGCTGGCAGCGCCCCGAACGCGCCCTGGAACTCCAGCTCGCCGTACGGCTGCACCGCCTGCGCGAGGACCACCCACAGTGAAGGGATCCGCCATGCCACTTGCCCCCCGTGCCGCCCATGCACTGCTGTGCCTGGTCCTGCTCCCGCTGTGCGGCGCCGCGGCCCGGCCGGACCAGTCCCCGTGCGTCCCGGCGGCCCCGGTCGTGCCGGGTGCCGAGCGGCAGGTGGCCGCGTGCCTGGCCGACCTCACCACCGCCGGGACCGTGGCCACCGGCCACACCGATCCGGCCGACTGGGCGGGCCTGACCGCCGCGGGCACCCGCAACCCGTCCGGGGTGCCCGGCATGCAGATCGACGGGTACTTCCCGGACACCTCGACCGGCAACACCACGCACGGGTGGAACCACGACGCCCAGTTCGTGATCCGGCTGCCGCGGCGGTGGACCGGCGGGCTGGTGGTCTCCGGGTCGCCGGGGGTGCGCGAGCAGTACGCCAACGACGTCGCGATCAGCGACTGGGTCCTCGCCCAGGGGTACGCGTTCGCCGCCACGGACAAGGGCAACGTCGGCGCCACGTTCTACCGCGACGGAGCCGCCCCCGGCGACGCGATCGTGGAGTGGAACGACCGGGTCACCCAGCTCACCCGGGCCGCCCGTACGGTGCTGCGCGAGCGGTACGGCACCGCCCCGCGCCGCACGTACGCGGCCGGGCTGTCCAACGGCGGCTACCTGGTGCGCTGGCAGCTCGAACACCACCCCGAGCTGTACGACGGCGGGGTGGACTGGGAGGGCACGCTGTGGCGCGCCGACGGGCCGAACCTGCTCACGTTCCTGCCCACGACGTTGCGTGACTACCCGCGGTACGCCGCCACGGGCGACCCGGCCGCGCACGCCGACCTGCTGGCCGCGGGTTTCCCGCCGGGCTCGGAGTTCCTGTGGGACTACCACTACCGGGTGTACTGGGATCTCACCCAGCGGATCTACCGCGAGGAACTCGACCCGGACTTCGACGGGCCGGTGGAGGCGGGCACCCCGTTCTGCGCGCCGGGCACTGCGGCGTGCGACGCGGACTACGCGTACGTGCAGCGTCCGGCGGCGGTGCGGGCGGCGGTGGCGCGCATCGCGCTGACCGGGCGCATCCGGCGGCCCCTGATCACGCTGCACGGCACGCTGGACGCGCTGCTGCCGATCTCCCAGGACTCCGATGTGTACGCCCGGATGGTCCGGGCCGGGCATCGCGAGCGGATCTTCCGCTACTACCGGATCGACGGCGGCAACCACGTCGACGGTCTGTACGATGCGTATCCGGATCGGCTGCGGCCGATCCTGCCGTGCTTCCGCAGCGCGTTCACCGCACTCGCCGGGTGGGTGGACCGGGGCGTCCGTCCTCCGGCGAGCGGCACCCTCGCCCGGCCGTCGTCCGGTGACCTGGCGAACGTCTGCGCGCTCAACTAAACGAACCCATCAATGTTACCGGAATGTGACGTTCCGTGCCCCGTCTTCCGGGGAAAACCCTCCCGCATGATCGACGGCGTGTTAGCACTCGTATGCGGACGGTGCTAGTCGCAGATCTGACGCCGCCCGCGGCTGGAGGAGCTGTGAACGTTCTGATGGAGGGTCCCAAACGCGCCGACCGCGACGTGCCGTCGGCACCGGAAGCCATGGCCGAGGAGGGCGACCCTGACGCGCGCCCCCTGCGGATCGCGATGGTGGTTCCGCCGTACTACGAAGTGCCGCCCCAGGCGTACGGGGGTGTCGAGTCGGTGGTCGCCGACCTGACCGACGCCCTGATCCACCGGGGGCATCACGTGACACTCATCGGCGCGGGGCGCACCGGCACCCTGGCCGACTTCGTGTCGGTGTGGCCGGAACCGATCCCGGAACGGCTCGGTGAGCCGTTCCCCGAACTGGTCCACGCCGGCATCGTCCGGCCGGCGGTGCAGAAGCTGGTCGCCGAACGCGGCGTGGATCTCGTCCACGACCACACCCTGGCCGGACCGCTGAACGCGCTGTCCTTCGCCCTGCTGGGGCTGCCCACCGTGGTGACGATGCACGGCCCGGTGCGCTCCGACCTGCACGACCTGTACACGGCGGTCAACGACGACATCGAACTGGTGGCGATCAGCGACCGGCAGCGGGCGCTGGCACCGGAGCTGCGCTGGGCGGGCCGGGTGCACAACGCCATCCGGGTCGACTCGTTCCCGTACCAGCGGGACAAGGGCGACTACGCGCTGTTCCTCGGCCGTTTCCATCCGCAGAAGGCGCCACACCTGGCGTTGGAGGCCGCGCACGCCGCGGGCATCCCGCTGATCCTGGCCGGCAAGTGTTCCGAGCCGTTGGAGAAGGAGTACTTCGCCCGCGAAGTGGAGCCGCGGCTCGGCGCCGAGGACCGGGTCTTCGGGGTCGCCGACGCGGTCGCCAAGCGGCGGCTGCTCGCCGACGCCCGGTGCCTGCTGTTTCCGATCCAGTGGGAGGAGCCGTTCGGCGTCGTGATGATCGAGGCGATGGCCTGTGGCACGCCGGTGGTGGCGTTGCGCGGCGGAGCCGTGAACGAGGTGGTCGTCGACGGGGTCACCGGGTTCATCCGGGACCACCCCGAGGAGCTGCCCGCGGCGTTGCGCCGGCTGGACGAGCTCGACCCCGCCCCGTGCCGGCAGCGGGTCGCCGAACTGTTCGACATCGACGGGCTCGGCGCGGGCTACGAGGCGGTCTACCGCGACGTCCTGGCCCGCCATTCGGCCGCGGTGTCGCATGTGCGGCCCAGCTCGCTGGGGCTGCTGCAGCGCCGGTTCGAGCGGGCCCAGCACCGCAACCGGCGAGCGGTCCGGGCGGCACACCCGCGCGACGCGAAGGCCGGGCCGTCGAAGCCCGCCGGCGCCGCGTAATCCCGGAATTGCGTGGCGGTCCGGGCCTGCCACCGGCCTGGGCCGCCACGCCGCGGTCGGCTCGGGCCAGTGCGGTCAGGCACCGGCCCGGGCTAGCGCGGCCCGCGCCGCGGGCAGGGCCCGCTCACGGTCCGCCGGAACAAGCCCGATCCGGGTACGCCGGTCGAGCACGTCCCCGGCGTCCAGGGCGCCTTCGCGCTGCACCGCCCACACCAGTTCCGCGCCGGTCACCGCGATGCCGTCGGCGACCGGCCGGGCCAGCGCCGGGTCATCGGCCGCCAACGCCAGCACCGCCGCGGCTTCGGTGCCGTACCGGGCCACGAGCCGGGCCGGGGCGGCCACCCGGGCCAACGCCTCCGGTGGGGCCGCACCGACCAGGGGCAGCCGCGCCGTCAGGCAGCGCCCGGTGGGCCGTCCGGCCGCGCGCAGCGCCGCATCCACCGCGTCGCGCGCCATCCGCCGGTACGTGGTGAGCTTGCCACCCACCACAGTGGTGACCCCGCCGGGCGAGGTGCGCACCGCGTGCCGGCGGGACAGATCGGCGGTACGGTCGGCGCCACCGGCCAGCAGCGGGCGCAGCCCGGCGAACGCGCCCACGACGTCGTCCTCGGTCGGCGCCGGGTCCACCGCGGTGGCGAGCACGTCGAGCAGGAAGCCGCGCTCGGCGGGGCTGGGCTCGGGGACATCGGGCACCGGGCCGTCCACCGGCTCGTCGGTCAGCCCGAGGTAGATGTGGCCGTCCGGCTGGGGCAGGGCGAACACGAACCGGTTCGTCTCGCCCGGCACCCCGATCGTGAGCCCGGCGACCTGGGCGCCGAGCGCGCCGGGGCGCAGCACCAGATGCGTGCCGCGGGACGGGCGCAGCCGTACGCCGGGGTCGAGCTGGTCCGCCCACACGCCGGTGGCGTTCACGACCATCCGCGCCCGGACCTGGTGTTCCGTGCCGGTCAGGGTGTCGACGACCGTGGCGCCGCCGCCGTGCAGCTCGCTCACCCGGCAACGGGTGAGGATGCGCGCGCCGTGGCCGGCGGCCGTCCGGGCCAGCGCCACGACCAGGCGGGCGTCGTCCACGAGCTGGCCGTCCCAGCCGAGCACCCCGCCGCGCAGCCCGGCCCGGCGCACCGCGGGCACCAGCCGGGTCACCTCGGCGGGGCTGATCCGGCGGGAACGCGGCAGCCGGGCGGCCGGGGTGTGCGCCGCGGCGCGCAGCGCGTCGCCGGCCGCGAAGCCCGCGCGGGCCAGGGCGGCCCGGCCGCCCGAGACCAGCGGGGTCTGCGGCAGCACGGACGGCAGCGCGGTGATCAGGTGCGGCGCGACCGTACGCAGCAGGATGCCGCGCTCGACCGCACTCTCGTACGCCAGCCCCAGATGCCCGCCCGCCAGGTAGCGCAGCCCGCCGTGCACGAGCTTGGAGCTCCACCGCGACGTGCCGAACGCGAGATCGTGGGCGTCGAGCGCAGCGACCGTGAGCCCGCGCGACGCCGCGTCCAGTGCGACCCCGGCCCCGGTGACGCCGAGACCGACCACGAGCAGGTCGACCGTAGTGCCGGCGGAGAGCTCGGCCAGCTCGCGGCCGCGGCGCTCGGCGGTCAGTGCGGTGCCGGTCACGGCGCCAGGAACCGATCGAGCAGGAGCCGTGCCTCGGCGTCGAGGTCGGTCTCGGTGACCTCGCCGCCGGGTGGCGGGTCGGTCATGGTGCCGGCCGAGATGACGAAGCCGTGCAGGGCGAGCAGGACGGCTCGGCCGAGCACGGCGGGCGGCCCGGCGCGTACCGAGCCGTCTGCGTGCCCTTCGGAGATGCTGTCCTGCAGCGCGGCGAGGATCAGGTCCTGGCTGGTGCCGCGCCGGTCCACCAGGTAAGGGACGAGGATCTCCGGGTCCAGCTCGACGATGCGGCGGAACACCGGGTGGTGGCGCAGCTGCCGGGCGCCCGTGGCGAGGCTGTCGACGATGCGGGCGCGGGCGGTCTCGCCGCCGGCCCCGGCGCGCGCCCGCAACGCCAGCTCGCCCCACTCGCGGGTCATCAGGTCGGCGACCAGGGAGGCCATGTCGGGCCAGCGCCGGTACATGGTCATCCGGGAGACCCCGGCGCGGCGGGCCACGTCGGTGAGGGTGGTGCGGCGCAGGCCGACGGCCAGCACGCAGTCGCGGGCGGCGTCCAGGAGCGCGTCGTCGGCGGTCCGCCGGTCGGCGATGCCCCGCTCGGACGTGCTCGGGTCCGCCTCGGGGGTGTTACAACTGGACGTCATGTGTCACAGTGTAACCCATGAATGAGCTGCGCCATGCGGCCCGCTGGGGCGACCCCGCCGACGCCGTGACCCTGCCCTCCGGTGTCCGGGATCTGCTCGGCTCCGCTCTCGGGGTGCGTGCCCCGCGCCCCGCGGCCGACAAAGCCGATCTGCCGCCGTCGTCCCTGCCCGCCGCCGCGCTGGCCGACCTGGTGACCGCCTGCTCCCGGGTCTTCACCGACGACGCCACCCGGCTGGCCCACGCCGCCGGGAAGTCCACCGAGGACCTGCTGCGCCTGCGCGCCGGCCGCGTCGAGGACGCCCCCGACGCGGTGGCCCGGCCCGGCTCCCACGACGAGGTGGCCGCGCTGCTCGCCGCGTGCGCCCGCCAGCACGTCGCGGTCATCCCGTTCGGCGGCGGCACCTCCGTGGTGGGCGGGCTGGCCGCGCGCCGCGACGGCTTCGCGGGCGTCCTCGCGCTGGATCTCGCCGGGCTGGACCGGCTGATCCGGGTGGACCCGGTGTCGCGCACCGCGACGGCCCAGGCCGGGCTGCGCGCCCCGGACGCCGAGCGGCTGCTCGCCGCGCAGGGGTACACGCTCGGCCACTTCCCCCAGTCATTCGAGTACGCCAGCCTCGGCGGCTTCGCCGCCACCCGCTCCAGCGGCCAGGCCTCCGCCGGGTACGGGCGCTTCGACCGGATGGTCGTCGGGCTGAAGGCCGCCACCCCGGTGGGCACCGTGGAGCTCGGCCGTGCCCCGGAGTCCGCGGCCGGCCCGGACCTGCGGCAGCTCCTGCTCGGCTCCGAAGGCGTCTTCGGAGTCATCACCGAGCTGACCCTGCGCGTGCGGCCCGTCCCGGCCGCGCGCCACTACTCCGGGTGGGTGTTCCCGGACTTCGCCGCGGGCGGCGACGCGCTGCGCTCCTTGGCCCAGGACGGGCCGCTGCCGACCGTGCTGCGCCTGTCCGACGAGACGGAGACCGCGATCAACGCGGCCACCGGCGCGGGCCCGGCTGCCGACGGCGGCTGCCTGGCCGTGGTCGGCGTCGAGGGCGCACAGGACGAGGTGGCCGCGCGTACCGAGGCGGTGCACCGGCGGCTCACCGCGCTCGGGGGCGTCCCGCTCGGCGAGGAGCCCGGCGAGCACTGGCGTACGGGCCGGTACCGGGCGCCGTACCTGCGGGATGCGCTGCTCGACGCGGGGGCGCTGGCCGAGACGCTGGAGACCGCGACGTTCTGGGACCGGCTGCCCCAGACGTACGCCGCGGTGCGCGACGCGCTGGTCACCACCCTCGCCGCCAACGGCACCCCGCCGCTGGTGCTCTGCCACATCTCGCACGTCTACGACACCGGCGCGTCGCTCTACTTCACGGTCGTGGCCGCGCAGGACGACGACCCGGTGGCGCAGTGGCGCGCCGCCAAGGTCGCGGCCGGCGACGCGATCGCCGCCACCGGCGCCACGATCACCCACCACCACGGCGTCGGCCGCGACCACCGCCCCTGGTACGGGCGGGAGATCGGCCCGGTCGGGGCGGCGGCGTTGCGTGGCGTCAAGGAGGCGCTGGACCCGTACGGAATCCTCAACCCGGGGATCCTGCTGCCGTGAGCCGCGAGGTCTTCACCGCGGTGGTCAACCCCGCCGCGGGCGCGGGCAGCGCCCCGCAGCGGATCATCCGCCTGGCCCGGGCGCTGCGCGAGGGCGGCGCGAGCGTGACCGTGAGTTTCACGCGCGGGCTCGGGCACGCCACGGAGCTCGCCGCCGCGGCGGCCGCCCGTGGCCACGCGGTGCTGGCCGTGGGCGGCGACGGTCTGGCCGGGGCGGTCGCCGCGGGGCTGGTCGGCACCGGGGCCGAGCTGGCGGTCGTCCCGGCCGGACGGGGCAACGACCTGGCCCGCGCGGTGCCGCTGCCCGCCGACCCGGGTTGGGCCGCGGAGGCGCTGCGCACCCTGCCGAGCCGGGCCGTCGACGTGGCCGAGGCCGCGGGCCGGGTGGTGGTCGGCGGTGTCTACACCGGCATCGACGCCGCCGCGAACGATCTGGCCAACCGCCGCCGGCTGCCGCGCCGCCCGATCGCCTACCAGATCGCGGCGCTGGCGGTGATGGCCCGCTGGCGCCCGGTCGGCTACACGCTCACCGTGGACGGCGAGCCCGTTCCGCTGACCGGGCACACCGTGGTGGTCGCCAACGCTCCCTGGTACGGCGGCGGCCTGCGCGTCGCCCCGGAGGCGAGCCTCCACGACGGCCTGCTGGACCTGGTCACGGTCGGTGCGCTGCCGCGCCGGCGGATGCTGCCCGTGCTCACCGCGCTGCGCCACGGCACCCACCTCGGGCTGACCGGCATCGAGGCGAGCCGTGCGCGGGAGGTCACCATCGCGGCCGACCGCGCCCTGCCCGTGTACGCCGACGGCGAGCCGCTCGGCCGCTGCCCGGTCACCATCCGGGTACGCCCGGGCGCCCTGCGGCTGATCGGTGCCCCGGAACCTCCCGGCGGCGGCTGACCGGCCGATCCGCGGGTAGTCTCGGCCCCGCCGGAGCCGACGACGTCTCGCGGTGACAGGAGTGCGCGATGATCAGTGTGTTCGAGCTGTTCAAGGTGGGTATCGGGCCGTCGAGCTCGCACACGGTCGGGCCGATGCGCGCGGCCCGGATCTTCGCGGAGGCGCTGGTCGCCGATGGGGAACTGGCGCGTACCGCGCGGGTCACCGCGGAGCTGTTCGGGTCGCTGGGCGCCACCGGGCACGGGCACGGCAGCGACAAGGCGGTGCTGCTGGGGCTGGCCGGGGAGGCCCCGGAGACCGTGGACACGGACACGGCCGACGAGCGGGCCGCCGCGATGCAGGAACGGGTACCGCTGCTCGGCAAGCACGACGTCGACATCACGGTCGTGCTGCACCGCCGCCGGGCCCTGCCGCTGCACCCCAACGGGATGACATTCACCGCGTACGATGCGGCGGGGGAGCCGGTGCGCGCCCGCACGTACTACTCCGTGGGCGGCGGCTTCGTCGTGGACGGGGAGGCCGGAACGGTGGTCGCCGAGCAGGTCGCCGTGACGCACCCGTTCCGGACCGGGGCGGACCTGCTGGGGCTGACCCGGGCAACCGGGCAGCGGATCAGCGATGTGGTGCTGGCCAACGAGCGGGCGTGGCGTACCGACGCCGACACCCATGCGGGCCTGCTGCACATCTGGCAGGTCATGCAGGAGTGCGTCACCCGCGGCTGCTCCCGGGAGGGCACCCTGCCGGGCTCGCTGCGGGTGCGCCGCCGGGCCGCCGAGTTGCACCGCAGCCTGCGCGAGGAGGCGTACAGCGTCGACCCGCTGCGGGTGATGGACTGGGTGACCCTGTTCGCACTGGCGGTCAACGAGGAGAACGCCGCGGGCGGGCGGGTCGTCACCGCCCCCACCAACGGGGCCGCCGGGATCGTGCCCGCGGTGCTGCACTACTACGCCCGCTTCGTGCCCGGCGCCACCGACGACGGGGTGGTGCGTTTCCTGCTCACCGCGGGCGCGATCGGCATGCTGTTCAAGGAGAACGCCAGCATCTCCGGCGCCGAGGTGGGCTGCCAGGGCGAGGTCGGCTCGGCGTGTTCGATGGCCGCGGCCGGGCTTGCCGAGGTGCTCGGCGGCACTCCCGAGCAGGTGGAGAACGCCGCCGAGATCGCCATGGAACACAACCTGGGGCTGACCTGCGACCCGGTCGGCGGGCTCGTGCAGATTCCGTGCATCGAGCGCAACGCGGTGGCCAGCATCAAGGCGATCACCGCGGCGCGGCTGGCGTTGCGCGGCGACGGGGTGCACAGCGTCTCGCTGGACAAGGTCATCAAGACCATGCGGGAGACCGGCGCCGACATGAAGATCAAGTACAAGGAGACCGCGCGGGGCGGCCTGGCGGTCAATGTCATCGAGTGTTGAACCACGCCGCGCGCTGAGCCGTTTCACCCGCTGATCCGGGGCGCGGGCGCGGCCCGTGACTGAACCGATTCACCTGGCTCGCCGCTGCTCCCGCTCTGCTCCTGGAGGGCCATCCAGTCGCACCCCGCTCTGCCGACCTTGGTCTAGACAGATCAGGTCCACGCGGTGAGGGGAGGCGGGGATGACGAAAGCGTCCTCGCCCGGCGGCAGGCCACGGCGCCGCCTGCGCACCGTACGGGCCGGTGCCGCGCTCACCATGCTGACGCCGCTGGCCTGCCTGCCGTACTTCGCGACCACCTGGCCGGACGGGAACCGCCCGGCCATGACCGCGATCTGCGTGACCATGCTGCTGCTCGCCGGGGCCGGGGTGGTCGGTGCGGGAGCCGTCGAGCGGGCCGGGCGCCGCACCACGGCGCTGATGGCCGGGCTCCTCGTCAACGTCGCCGGGTTCACCGGCCTCACCTGGCTCGACGGCGGCCTGAACAGCCCGCTCGGCGGGTTCCTGCCGTTCCTGGTGATCCTGCTCGCGGTGGGCATGCGGGTGCGGCCGTTCCTCGTGGTCGCGGCTCTGGCCGCGGCGGGGTACTGGGCAGTGGCCCTCGCGGGCGGACCCGGGCAGGTGCCGTACGCCCTGCTGTACACGCTGTACGTCGGTCTCATCGCCACGATGTGCCTGCGGTACTCCGCGGCCATGGTGTCGCTGCAACGCCGCCTCAGCGACCTGTCGCGGATCGACCCGCTGACCGGCTGCCTGAACCGGCGCGGCTTCGAGGAACGCCTGGCCACCGAGCTGGCCGAGGCCGAACGCACCGGCGACCACGCGGTGCTGCTGCTGGTCGACCTGGACGGCTTCAAGGAGATCAACGACAGGTTCGGCCACCAGGCCGGTGACGATCTGCTGGTGTGGACCGGCCGGACGCTCGACGAGCAGCTGCGTACCCATGACGCCGTGGGCCGCGTCGGTGGCGACGAGTTCGCCGCGGTGCTCAGCGGTATCGACGCCGACGGGGTGCCCGCCGTGCTGGAGCGGCTGCACGCCGCCCTGGACGGAGTGGCCTCGGCAGGCATCGGCTACGCCTGCTATCCGGCCGAGGCGACCACTCCCGAGGCTCTGAAGGCGCTGGCCGACCGGCGGGTCTACCGCGACAAGGCGGACCACGACCGGCAGATGCCGGCGGAGGCCGCGGTCGCCGGGGCCCGCAACGACGGCGCCCGCCGGCAGTCCGCCACGGTGTCGCGGCACGAGCGGCGCCGCCGGGCGATCACCGAGACCGGCCGGCTCGGTATGGCCACCCCGGGCTCGGCACTGTTCTACATGCTGCTGTTCGCCGCCGGTCATCCGCACCGATGGCTGATGGTGGCGCTGCTCGCGGTCGCCTTCGCGCTGGGGGTGGGCACCGTCGCGGCGGCGGGCAGGCTGAGCCGCAGCTCCGCCGCCATTGTCGTGCTGCCGGTCATCGGCGGGCTGCAGTTCATCTTCTGCGCGGTCGTGGTCTGCCTCGACGGCGGGGCGAGCTCCACGCTCGCGCTCGGGATGGTCTGCACGATGCCGTTGATCGCGCTGATCAGTCCCCGGGCCGGCCTGCTACCGCTGGCAGCGGCCGGATACGTGGCCATGGCCGTGTTCGTCGGCGTCTCCAGCGCCTGGTACGTGGTCGCCCACCTCGGCGGCGCGTTGGTCGTGTCCGTCGTCTGCGCCGGGCGGGGCCGGGTCGCCGCCGCCCAGCGCCGCAAGCTGCGTGAATTGTCCCGAGTGGACGCACTGACTCAGGTTCTCAACCGGCGCGGCTTCGCGGAACGCTGGGCGGCCGAGATGTCCCACGCCCGGCGCCACCACCGCGACCTTTCGCTGCTCGTCCTCGACCTCGACAAGTTCAAGGAGGTCAACGACTCCGCGGGCCACGCCGCGGGCGACGAGCTGCTGTGCTGGGTGGGCGCCACCCTCAAGGGACGGGTGCACCCGCACGACGTGGTGGGCCGCCTCGGCGGCGACGAGTTCGTCGTCCTGCTGTCCTCGCACAGTGCCGGCGCGGCCGACGACATGGCTCGCGACCTGGTCGCCGCATTGTCCGAACGCATCGGTGTCAGCGTCGGCGCCGCGGTCCTCGGCCGGCACGGCACCGATCTCGACGAGCTGTACTCGTACGCCGACGCGGAGCTGTACCAGCAGAAACTGGCCCGCGGCCGGGGCCGCAGCCGCCGCCCGGTGGCTCCGAACGCGGGCAGTGCGCTCGCCGCATAGCATCCGCCCGCCGGTTGTGGGGCGGCAGCCCATGTCGCAAACCGGCCGCGGCACGTAGCGTCGGCTCATCCCCGAATCCCCCGCGGAGGCCGCCATGGCCCTTTCCCCCGTCCGCATTGCCCGTCACCTCGCCGTCGCCGTCCTCTCCGTCGGCCTGGCCGCCGTGGCCACCCCCACGCCCGCGCGGGCCGCCGGGCTGGAACAGGTGAGCAGCTTCGGCAGCAACCCGGGCAACCTCTCCATGTACGCCTACCGCCCCGCCGGCCTGCCGCCGGGTGCCCCCGCCGTCGTGCTGCTGCACGGCTGCACACAGGACGCCGCGACCTACTTCGCCGACTCCGGGTGGCGCACGTTCGCCGACCGGTGGCACTTCGCGCTGGTGCTGGCGCAGCAGAAGTCCGCGAACAACTCCGCCGCCTGCTTCAACTGGTTCCTGCCCGGCGACACCAGCCGCGGGCAGGGCGAGGCGCTGTCGATCCGGCAGATGGCCGGGTACGCCGTGGCCACGTACGGCACCGATCCGGCCCGGGTGTTCGTGTCCGGCCTGTCCGCGGGCGCGGCGATGAGCGCGGTCATGCTGGCCACCTACCCGGACGTGTTCGCGGCCGGGTCGGTGGTGGCCGGGCTGCCGTACCGCTGCGCCACCTCGCTGGTCGAGGCGCTGACCTGCCAGTACGCGCCACCCGACCGTACCCCCTCGCAGTGGGGTGAGCTGGTGCGCGCGGCGTACCCGGGCTACCGCGGGCCGTGGCCTCGGGTGGCGATCTGGCACGGCCAGGCCGACCGGACCGTCGTCCCCGCGAACGGCGACGAACTGCGCGACCAGTCCACCGACGTGCTGGGCGTCGCGGCGCGGCCGACCTCCACCGTGTCACTGCCGGCCGGCACCACAGTGGAGGTGTACGGCGCCGACCAGGTCCGGCTGTACCGGATCGCCGGGATGGGCCACGGCCAGCCGGTCGACCCGGGCCCGGGCACGGACCAGTGCGGCGTGAGCGCCGCGTACTTCCTGGATGCGATCTGCGCGGCGTACCGGGATGCGCTGTTCTTCGGTCTCGACCGCTGATCAGGCGCGGCGGTCCCCCGACCGCTGATCAGGCGCGGCGCGGTGGCAGGCGGACCACGTCCGCCACCACCGCGCCGTCGTCGGTGAGGCGAGCCGCGGCGGGGCTGTCGTACACCACCATCAGGCGGCCCTGCTCGCGCGGGGCCAGCAGGCCGATGCCCTCGGCGTGGTCGTCGCCCTCGCCGTACGGCAGGTCCAGCTCGCGGGTCAGCACCGGGCCCCGCACCACCGCGGGCATCTCGACCTGGGCCGCGTCGCGCCAGCGGTAGATCCGCACCGGCCCGTCCAGGTCCATGGTCGGGCCGGCCAGCACGAGCAGGTCGTCGCCGTCCGGGCACAGGTCGCGGACGCCCAGGCCGTCGAGGTCCAGCACGTGCTTGCGGTACGGCCGCCCGTCGTCGAACGGTCGCAGCAGCAGCCGGCCCGGGTCGTCCGGGTCCGGGTACGGCCGCAGTTCCAGCACGAACGCCCAGCCGCGCAGCACCGGGCCCCGCAGGCCGAGGTAGACCCGTTCGCCGCGGACGGCGATGCCCTCGATGTCCAGCCCGTTGTCCTTGCCGGGGATGGCCAGGAACGGGGCGAGGTGCTCGTCGTCGGCGAGCAGGGCGCGCAGGTTGCCACGCCCGGCGAGGACCGCGGCCCGGTGCCGTTCCCCGTCCACGACGATCTCGCGGACGGGGGTCGGCAGGCCGTCCACGTCGGCGATCGGCAGTCGTACCAGGATCTGCCGGTTGTCCTGCCCTTCCACCCGGGCGAGCCGTTTGAGGGCCTTCGCGTCGGCGTGGCGCGCCTTGATCTGCTTGCGGCGCAGGCTGTGTGAGCCGACCGCCCACAGGAAGTGCCCGGTCCGGGCGAGGCCCTCGATGTCGGCCTCCTCCTCACCGTCGGCGCCGGGCAGCTCGATCAGGTCGCGGAGCCGGAACGTGGTCTCCTCGCCGTACCGGGTGGGCCGGTGCGGATCGTCGGCGATCAGGCGTTCCACCGTCGCGGTCTCGTCGCCCGCGACCCACAGCACGGCACCGTCGGCACGGACCGCGGACAGGTTGGTGTGCGTGGTGGCGGCCCGGGACCGATCCCCGAAGTGCAGCCGGACGGTGTGTTCCAGAGTCATGGCGGCATGGTGGCATCCCCGCGCACGTCTGCCGGTGGCCGGTCCCGGTCGTCGGCAAGGCCGAAGGTCCTGGAGGCGAGGGCCGGTCGAGGCTGCCCTCGATCGGGGGCTTTCCATATTCTCGGCCGCGGGGCACGCCTTCGGGCAGTGTCCGGAGAGGAGGGCGCGGTCATGGATCCGGGTGCGCTCGACGCGGTGCGGTCCGCGATGGACGATGGCGGCGCCCTTGCGGCGTACCGGGTCTTCGAGCGGCTGGCCTGGGCGGATGACGCCGCTCAGGTGTCCGCCGCCGGGCCGGATGACTGGCTGGTGACCGGGGCGTGCGCCCTCGGCACCGGGTGGGCGGCGTTGGACCGGGCGCTCGCGTACTCGCGCAGCCGGGTGCGTCGCGGCGCCGTCCCGGCCGACCATCGCGAGTACGGGCTGATCGTGCCGCACGTGGTGCGGTTGGAGGCGGCCCGCGCCGTGCTGGAGGAGACCGCGTCCCGGGCCGACGCCGCGACCACCCGCGATGCCGGCACCGAGGGGGCCATCGCCCGGTACCTGGCGGTCGCGGCGTGCGCCACCGCGTTGGCGGACGGCAGCGTGTACGGCGGGCCGGACCCGGCGGCCGGTACGGACCGGCCGGGTCCCGGCGAACCCTCGACCCTCGACATCGCCCGTGACCGTGTGCGGGCGCATGCCAGGACCGGGGGCCGGTTCCACCGGGATCTGGCCGCCGCCCTCGGGGCGTTGCCGGCGGGCTGCGGGGCGCCGACCGCCGCGCTGGCCCTGGAGTGCCTCGGCGCGGTGCTGGACGCCGGTGATCGCCCCGGTGCCGCGGTGGGGGAGCTGATCGCGTACGCGGAAGGGGCTGCCGCGCTGGCCCGACGCGCCGCCGCGGCCGCCGCCGGCACCCTGCCCGCGGACGCGGACCGCCGGTTCGTGCCGGCCGTGTGTGCCGCGCTCAGCCGGATCCATGCCCGCCAGGTCGCACTGACCGTCGCCGAGGTGGGCCTGGATCCGATCGCCGTCACCGGGGGTCGGCGGGTCTCCGCCGCGAGGGCGGTGCGCCTGGTGCGAGACCCTGCCGGGCGGGCCGGGCTGCGGGACCGGGTCCGTGCCGCGCAGGCCGGTCTGTTCGCCGACCTGGACGCGGTCGCTGCAGCCCTGCGTGCCCGCGAGGCGGAGATGGCGTCGCCGGCGCGGTGACCGATCAGGCGTCGGCGGAGTGTTCCTCGCGGGCGCGGTGCAGGGTCTCCACGACCTCGTACGGGTCGATCTCGGTGTCGCCGTCGACGTCGATGATGCCGATCCAGGCGCCGGCCGCGGCGGCGAAGCCCGCCTCCAGGGCGGCACCCTTGTCCTGGACGTCGCGGCTCGCGATGACCCGGGTGTCGGCCAGGTCGGCCAGGGTGGCGCCGGAGCCGTCGATGCAGCCCGCGGAGACCGCGAGGATCTCGAAGCGGATGTTCTGTGCGTGCAGCACCTCGGAGAGCCGCTGCGCGGTCTGGAGCAGCTTGGCGCCGGGCTTGTGGAACGGGATGACGACGGTGAAGTCGACGGCGGCGGAGTCGGCGGGACGCGATCCGGGGCGGGCCGGAACGACGACGGGCGGGGCGGCGATCAGGTTTGCAACGGTCATGCAACCAACGGTCGGGCGGCAACCTCAATCCCACCTCAGTCGGAAATCAAGGCGTCCGCAAATGTTGTCGCGGTCACAGATGGGAGCCCTCCCAAGGCTGTCCATTGTGGCGCTCCGCACGTTTCGGCCGGCGATTTGTGCGCCATCTGCGCCCCGTCCGAGGCGAGCGGCAACATCTGTTGTCCCGCCCGGGCGGGCTGGCCTGCGGCGCGCGTGGCCGGGAAATCACCGCGTCACGACGCCGAAAGCACGCTGCAACATCTGCAAGAAGTTGCAGCCCATTCGCGTACGTCGATAGCGTCGCCACCGGCTCCCGTCCCGCGGAGCCGTCTTCGGGGAAGGACGACCCAGGTGACGAACGACAGGCCGATCCGGCGCCGGTGGATCGCCGCCCTGGCCGTGGTGGCCACCCTGACCGCACTGGCACCACCCGCCACGGCCGCCCGCGCCGCCACCCCGGGCGAGGCCCCGGCCGCGATCTCCGCACGGGTACGCGCCGCAGCGGCGCACGGCGACACTACGTTCTGGATCATGCTGCGCGCGACCCCCGACCTCAGCGCCGCCCGCCGGGCCACCGGCCGCGCGAAGGCCGGGGCGGCGTACCGGGCCGCCACCGCGGCCACCGCCCGCCATCAGGCCGGACTACGCGCGCTGCTGACCCGCCACGGCGCCCGGTTCACCACCTACTGGATCTCGGACACGATCCGGGTCACCGGCGGCGCCGCACTGCTGCGTGCCGTGGCGGCCCGGCCCGAGGTCAAGGCCGTGCTCCCGGACGACCCGGTCCGCCTGCCCGCGCTGACCAAGGGCAGCGCCCACGCCACGGTGCAGGGCACGGAGTGGAACATCGACCGGATCGGTGCGCCCCGGGTCTGGAACGACAGCCACGACCACGGCGAGGGCATCGTCGTCGCCAACGTCGACACCGGCGTCCAGTACGACCACCCGGCGCTGGCCGCCGCGTACCGGGGCCGCCGCGCCGACGGCACGTACGACCACGACTACAGCTGGTACGACCCGGCGCACATCTGCCCCGGCCAGACCCCGTGCGACAACGTCGGGCACGGCACACACACCATGGGCACGATGGTGGGCCGCGACGGCGACACCGCGATCGGCGTCGCTCCCGGCGCCACCTGGATCGCCGCCAAGGGCTGCGAAAGCAGCTCCTGCTCGGTGGCCTCGCTGCTCGCCGCCGGGCAATGGATCGTGGCGCCCACCGACCGGGCGGGCAACAACCCCCGCCCCGACCTCGCCCCGGACGTGGTGAACAACTCGTGGGGCGGCGCCTCCGGCTTCGACCCCTGGTACTCCGACGTCGTGCGTGCCTGGACCGCCGCGGGGATCTTCCCCGCGTTCTCCGCGGGCAACAGCGGCCCGGGATGCGGCACCGCCAACACCCCCGGCTCCTACACCGACACGTACGCGTCCGGAGCGCTCGACGCCGGCGACGCGATCGCGTCGTTCTCGAGCCGCGGCACCGGCCAGGACGGGCTGGTGAAGCCGAACATCGCCGCGCCCGGGGTCGACGTGCGCTCCAGCGTCCCCGGCGGGTACGCGGTCTACAGCGGCACCTCGATGGCCTCCCCGCACACCGCGGCGACCGTGGCGCTGCTCTGGTCGGCGGCCCCGGCCCTGCGCCGCGACATCGCCGCCACCCGTGAGGTGCTGGACACCGCGGCGATCGACACCGACGACCGGTCGTGCGGTGGCCTCCCCGGCGACAACAACGTCTTCGGGCAGGGCCGCCTGGACGCGGCCGCCGCGGTGACGCTGGCGCTCAGCCCGTCCGGCAGTCTCACCGGGACGGTCACCGCGGGCGGTGCCCCGCTGGGCGGCGCCACGGTGCAGGTCAGCGGCCCGGCCGCGCGCAGCGCCACGACCGGCGCGGACGGCGGCTACCGGTTCGCCCGGCTGGTCGCGGGGGCGTACCACGTGCGGATCACCGCGTTCGGGTACGACCCGTCCGAGGCGGACCTGCGCGTCGAGAACGACGCCGCCGGCCGGCTCGACGCGGCGCTGACCACGAGCGCGTCCGCGGTGCTCACCGGTACGGTGACCGCGGCCGGTACGCCGGTGCCCGGGGCGACCGTAGCTCTGGCCGGTACGCCGGTGTCCGTGACCACCGGCGCCGACGGGCACTACCGGATCGCCGCGCCGCTGGGCACCTACCGGCTCACCGTGCGCCCGATCGGCGGATGCACCGCCCCCGCGACCCGGGCCCTGACCCTCACCGGCGACGCGACCCTGGAGGTCCCGCTCGACGCGACCACCGACGCGTACGGCCACACGTGCGGCCCGGCCACCGAGCCGTACCGGGCCGGGGACACCCGGCTCGACCTCACCGGCGACGACGTCACCGCGCAGGTCACGTTCCCGTTCCCGTTCCCGCTGTACGGCGTGGAGCACACGTCCGCGTTCGTCAGCACCAACGGGGTGATCGCCTTCGACGGGCCCGCGCCCGCATTCGCCAACACCGCGCTGCCCAGCGCGGCCGACCCCAACGACGCGCTGTACCCGTTCTGGGACGACCTGTACGTCGACGGCGACGCGACCGTGTGGACCGCGGCCGACGCGGACACGTTCGTGGTGGAGTGGCGCAACGTGCGCTTCTTCGGCGACCCGCAGCAGCGGCTGTCGATCAGCGCCATCCTGCACCGCACCGGCGAGGTCACCTACCGGTACGCGAACCTGCAGGGCGCCTGGGCCACCGGCACGTACGCGACGATCGGCCTGGAGAACCCCGGCGGCACGGACGCGCTGGCGTACGCGGTGGACACCCCCGGCGTGGTGACCGACGGCGGCGGCGTGACGTTCCACCCGCCCGCCGGACGCGTCCCCACGTCGTTCCGTGTGACCACCCGGACCGTCCCGGGCCAGACCGTGTCCGTCGTCGGCAACCTGCCGGAACTCGGAGGCTGGGACCCGGCGCGCGGCGTGCCGCTGGCGGCGGGCGGCTACCCGGTCTGGTCCGGCGGCGCGGGCCTGCCCGCCGGCACCCCGGTCGAGTACAAGTACGTGATCCGCGACCCGGACGGCGCAGTCACCTGGGAACCGGGCGAGAACCGCGCCATGCTCATCCCGGCGTCCGGACGCTACGAGACACACGACACGTTCCGCGGCCAGTGACCCGGTGGGGGTGCGGCCCGCCTCCTGCCGCACCCCCACCCCACGGCTCACGCGTACGGCAGTGTGATCCGGGACTGGTCGCCCAGCCCGAGCGTGGTCGGCTGACTGCCGATCGCGCTCCACACCTCGACGGTCACCGTGCCGTGGTGCAGGTCCCCGGCGGCCCCGGTCGACGCGAGCAGCCCCGCGGCCGGCGTGTAGTGCTCGTAGCCGGGCAGCGGGTCGGTGGCGAAGTACCGGTACGTCTCGGTGCGGTCCACGGTCCCGTCCCCGGTCAGGTCGTAGGAGATCCGGGCCTGCACCCCGTTGCCCACGGCCTGGCCCGCGTCGAGGAACAGGTCGAACGTGGCGCTCCCGCCCTGGTACGCCAGGTCGACGCCGGTGGCCCGGTAGACCTGGGCGCCCGCCGGGGCGCCGTCGTGGTTGCCGGACGCCGCGGCCACGGTCGCGGTGCCCCGCTCCCCGGCCGCGGCGGACAGGCCGCCCGTGACCAGGTACAGCGCCGGTGAAGCGGGGACGGACGGCGTGGGATCGGGCGAGCCGGTGCCGGTCGGGGTGGGCGTCGGGTCGGTGGGCGTCGGCGAGCCGGAGTCGGACGGCGTCGGATCCGTGGGCTGGGCCGCGCCGCTGCCGCCGCTCCACGCGTGGGCGCCTGCGGCGACCGTCCGCCCCGCCGGGACGGCCACGCTCTTGCCGTCCGAGAACGTCACCGTGATCGCCCGGTCGCCGGTGTTCGCCGCCACGTACGTGCGGGCGCCGTCCGCGGTGAACACGGCCGCGAGCGGGTGGTCCGCGTGCACGGAGTTGTCCACGGCGCCCAGCGCGGCCAGGTTGCGGATCCAGTGGAACGTGTGCCCGCGGCTCTCGCCCTCCTCCGTGGTGTACCCGGGGTGGGCGCGCAGGTTCGCCAGGGCCGCCGCCGGGTCACCGAGCGCCTGGTAGGACCAGAGCACGTCCTGCCACGCCGTCGGGTCGCCGCCGTTGTTGCGCACCATCTCGGCGTACGCCGACCGTACGTATGCGGGGTTGTCGCCGAGGTAGAGGTGTCCCGCGGTGATCGGCAGCCGGTTGATGCCGTTGATCATCTCCGGCTCCGCACTGAACCACGTCGAGTACGCCCCGCCGTCGCCCCACACCATGCCGACCCCGCTGTGCCCGAACGCGGCCGGGAAGTTGTCACCGTCCACATCGAACCAGTACTCGTCGACCGCCGCGGCCTGGGTGGTGTAGAGGAAAACGCCCGCATCGCGGATGGCCGTGCTGCCGGTGGCCTGACCCCACAGGATCATCGCGGCGGCGAAGTTCATCCCCTCCGACGACGACTCCTCGTCGTTGCCCGCACCGAACGACCCGTGCCCCGACGCCCAGTCGTGCCCCTCGTAGATGTCGAAGTCGCGCAGGAACGGGAAGCGGGTGTCCGTGCGGTCGTAGTTGTTCGCGTCCCGGATCAGCATGTCGACCATGTCCGCGTACGGCGCGGTGTGCGCCCAGGCCGGGTCGAAGCGGGCCAGCGTCGCCGCCGCGGTCACGTAGTAGCCGTAGTGGAAACTGTGGTCGTTGAGCTCGGAATCCGAACCGTACGACGCCGGGTAGCCGATGAGTGCACCCCAGTCCCCGTTGTACGCGAAGACCCGGGCCGCCTTGCCGGGGGTAGCGGTGAACCAGTCCGTCAGCGTCGCCTTGATCGCCGCGAGCGCCCGGTCGCGCGTCTCGGTGTCGGCGACCAGGTCGGCGATCTCGGCGATCCGGGCCGCCCGGCCCAGGCCCTTGCCGGTCCAGTACGTATCGTCGCCCTGCTGGGCCTTCGGGTCGGCCCGGTCGGCCGCCAGATAGCCGGACAGCGTCGCGAGGTCCGCGCCCGCGCCGTCGCCGATCGCGGGCAGCTCGGGCAGCACACCGTGGAACGTCATCGTGGTGCGGAACGAGCTCACCCCGGCCAGCAGCTTCATCGTGCCCCGCGCGGTCTGGTACGTCGGGGCCAGGGGCGTGGCCCCGGTCAGGTACTTCCACTGGTGCGGATACAGCCCGACCACGGTGCCCGTGGCGGTGCCCTCGCGGGCCTGCGTGGTGAACGAGTACGTGGTGGTGACCGTGCCGGTGGCCGGGGCGTACCGGTAGTCGACGCGCGTGCCGGTCACGTGCGCGTGGGCGTACTGGCCGAACTGCTGCGCCAGCGCGGTGCGCCCGGCCGCGTCCGTCCTCGGCAGCAGCGCCACCGAGAAGTAGCCGCGACCGGCCAGCGACGACGTCAGCGTCGCGCCGCTGACGGTCCACGACGCGCCCGTGGGGGCGTACGCAACATAGTCGTGCCCGTTGGCGGTGAAGCCGATCGTGGCCCCGTCGCGCAACCAGACCGTCGGGGTGCCGGTCGCGGTCACGACCGCATCGCCGCCGCCGGCCTGGAAGTACGCGAACGGCAGGCCCTTGCCGATGGTCGCGCGCAGGGTGTGGGTGCCGTCGCTCCAGTACGGCGTGACCGTCCAATCACTCCAGTCGTCGACCGTGACCACGGGCGCGGCGAGCCCGGCCACGCCGACGCGGATGTCCTGCACGTACGGGTAGTGGAACTCGCCGACCCCGGTGGCCGTGCCGGAGATGGCGGCGGTGTCGTTGCCGGAGAAGCCCAGCCCGTCGCGGTAGGTGTCGAAGGAGATCGGATGCGCGTGCAGCGGCTCGCTGTATGCGCATTCGGTGCGTTTGAAGACGAGCGAGGACCACCAGTCGTTGGTCGGCAGCGCCCCGGCCGGGGCATGCGCGGTGAGGAACTGGCGGGGCCTGGTGGACAGGTCGCCGCAGCCGGTGGGCAGCGGGCCGACCTTGTCGGTGGTGTACCCGGCGGTCGGTGCGGCGAGGGCGGGGGGAGCGGCGGCGATGAGTGCGGCACCGGTCAGGACGAGCACGGTGGTCACCCCCGCCAGCCCAGCGCGGATTCCCTGAGCTGTCATCGGGTTCTCCAGGTAACGAAAGGACCACCGGCCACGCGGGCGGCGGTCCTGAGTCGGGGGATGGTTCGCGGCGGTGTCAGGCGACGGACCAGTGGCTCTGACCCGCTGGAGATGGGGGAGGGGGAGGAAAGGGTGGGGATCGGGATGCTGTGAGAGCGCTCTCTCACGAAGCTAACTGATCGTCATAAGTGACGTCAATGTTTCAGCAATGTTGCATCGTCCGTAGTGGACGCACGGTGCGTCCTCGATCCATGAACCAAATCCACGATGGACGTCTGCCCAGCAGCCGTAACACCGATGCCGGGAGAATCGGAACCGGTTCCGGGCGTCACTGGTTCCGGAACTGCGCCTTTGCGAAAGGTCTGACCGCCATCGGGGGTAGTCGCCGCCCGGCAGCGCAAGGTTCCCTCAGGTAATTCCCGAAACTCGCAGGAACTGCCGGGGCCCCGCCGAACGACTACCGACGCGATCACCCCCTACGGCGCCACAGGGCGCGCTGCCGACATGAGGACCTGCTGATGACACTCGCCCCCGATGTCACCGAGCCCGACCCCACGCCGACCCGCACCCGGCCGAGCGCCGCGCGGACCTCGCCGTTCGGGGCGCTGCTGCTGCGGCTGCACTTCTACGCCGGGATCCTGGTCGCGCCGTTCCTGCTGGTCGCGGCGCTAACCGGACTGGCCTACACGTTCACGCCGCAGTTGGAGAAGCTCGTCTACGCCGACGAGCTGACCGTCGCCGACCCGGGCGGGCACGTGGTGCCACTGGCCCAGCAGGTCGCCGCGGCCCGCGCCGCATACCCGGCGGGCACGGTCACCGCGGTCCGGCCGGGCGCGGGGGACGCCACCACCCAGGTCGATTTCACCTCGCCGGAACTCGACGAGGAACACCAGCGGACCGTGTACCTCAACCCGTACACCGGTGCCGTGACCGGGCAGATGACCACCTGGTGGGCCACCACCCCGCTGAAGACCTGGTTCGACGACCTGCACCGCAACCTGCACCTCGGTGCGGCGGGCCGGCACTACTCGGAGTTCGCCGCGAGCTGGTTGTGGGTCATCACGCTCGGCGGGGTGGTCCTGTGGTGGCGCCGCCACCGCGGTGCCCGCACCGCCCGGCGGCTGCTGGCCCCGGAGCTTTCCGCGAGCAAGGGCGTGCGGCGCACCCGCAGCTGGCACGCCGCGACCGGGCTCTGGCTCACCCTGGGCCTGCTCATCCTGTCCGCCACCGGCATGACCTGGTCCCGATACGCGGGCGCGAACTTCGCCGCCGCACTCGACTCGCTGCGGTCCGGCACCCCCTCGGTGTCCACCGCCCTGACCGGCGCCCCCGCCGCGGCGGCCGGTGGGCACCACGGCGGTGGCGCGACCGCCGCGCCCGAAACCACCGTCGACCCGGCGGTCATCGACACCGTGATGGCCACCGCACGCCAGAACGGTGTGAGCGGTCCCGTGGAAATCGGCGTGCCCGCGGACGCCGCCACCGCGTGGACGGTCACCCAGACCCGCAACCTGTGGCCGGTCGGCCGGGACAGCGTCGCCGTCGACGCCGCCGCCGGCAAGGTCGTCGACCGCGTGGACTTCGCCGACTGGCCGCTGCTGGCCAAGCTGACCCGGTGGGGCATCAACGCCCACATGGGAACCCTGTTCGGCATCGTCAACCAGCTCCTGCTCGCCGCGCTGGCCATCGGCCTGATCTGCGTCATCGTCTGGGGCTACCGCATGTGGTGGCAGCGCCGCCCCACCCGGGCCGACCGCCGCGCCGTGGTGGGCGCCCCGCCGGCGCGCGGCGCCTGGATCGGCCTGCCCGCCTGGGGCATCGTCGTGGGCGTCCCGGCCGTGTTCGCGCTCGGCTGGGTGCTGCCGCTGTTCGGCATTCCCCTGGCCGCGTTCCTGCTCACCGACGTGGTCATCGGCGCATTTCGCCGCCGACCGGGATCCGCAACGCCGACCTCACCGGCACCCGCCGGAGGTTGATCCGCGAGAAGGCCCCTGCCTTCGTCCCGGTGGACGCAACCACGAGCGGGGCAGGGGGCCTTCGGGGTGCACCGGCCGCTGTTCGCGATCGGTTCTCACCACGGTGCTCGTTTGCGAAGGCTCTCTGCCCGGATGTACAGCCGTCGCGCTCCCGCTGGGCTGACAGAGTGTGGTGGACGGGCGGTGACCTCGACGTCCCACCACGATTCGTTGTCGTAGGCAACCTCACCGATGACCATGGTGATCCGGACGATCAGTGGTCCCAAACCGTATCGGTAGTCCTTCTCGGTGAGTTCGTACGAGGCTCCGATCTCCGGGGTCACCGGCCCATCACCCGCCACCGACGGAGCCCATTGAGCAGAATCCGGAGCTGCTGATCGTCCAGATACCACCGGTCGTCGACCACGTTCTTGATCGGAACGCGCGAAGCCTCGGCCGGCAGGTTGCCCCGGGGTACGCGTTTCGGCAGGTCCTGGCCGTCGCCGGTCACGGGTGACGCTCCGGAACGCTGCCGGTCGTCAGTGAGCCGCAACGCGGACACCACCTCTGCTTGATTTTGAAGCTGAGCAGGCCCGCGAGGAACCCGATCAGCAGGGCCGTCGACATTGCCACGATCACCAAGGCACTCCGCTCCCTCGGAAACGCAAGTTGCAAGATCGAAGTAGACTCCTATTTTAGGAGCGCCGCCAACGCTACATCCGGACTTCCACTTTGGAAAGACGACACGGCGGCCCGGCGTGCTGCGGCGATCACGGTGCGCTCCATACTTGTCAGCACGTTTCGAGCGGAGGTTTGATCGGTGGCCAACCCGACCGTGCAGCGACGCAGGCTCGGCAACGCTCTCAAGCGGGCACGTGAAGCGGCCGGTAAGACGCAGGACGAGGCGGCCGCGATCATCGACGCCGCCGCATCGAAGATCAGCCGTTTCGAGCTGGGCCAGAGCGGCGTACGGCTCACCGACCTTGCCCACTTGCTGGACTTCTACGGAGTGACCGGCGAGGAAGCCGAGTCCATGCGCGACCTTGCGAGAGCCGGTCGTCAGCGCGGCCGGTGGAGCACCTATCGAGACGCGTTGCCAGGCTGGTTCCGCCAGTACGTGGACCTGGAGTCAGACGCTTCGGAAATCCGGTGGTACCAGTCCGAGGTCGTGCCCGGCATCCTTCAGACCGGCCCCTATATTCGGGCCATCCTGGATGGTGGACCCTCCGAGGAGATCGACCGGCAGGTGCAGGTCCGGCTGCAGCGGCAGAGCGCCCTGGATGAGTCGGACAGCACGGAGCTGTCCTTTGTCCTCAGCGAATCCGCGATCCGACGCACGGTCGGCAACGCGGCTACCATGCGTGAGCAATTGGCGTTCTTGGCGGAGCTCAGCAGGCGACCCGGCGTCACGATCCAGGTCCTTCCGTTCTCCGCGCGTTCCTACGTCAGCTCGGTCTCGTTCCCCTTCGTCATGCTGCGCTTCGACCACGACGCGGCGTCCGACGTGATCTACGTCGAGGACTACACCGACGCTTCCTACCTAGACAGGCCCTCAGATGTCCGGGTTTACACTCGGTTGTGGGACGAGCTGAAGGCAGCAGCCCTCGGGCCGGTCGAGTCTCGGCACCTGATTACGACGGTGGCCGATCAGTTCAGAGAAGAGAGTGGGTCATGAATACCCCAGACCTGACCCGCGCGGTGTGGCGGAAATCGAGCCGCTCCGACGGCAACGGCGGTGCTTGCGTGGAGATCACGGACCTGCCCGATGGCGGGACGGCTGTGCGTGACTCCAAGGACCGGAGTGGGCCGGTCCTGTTCTTCACGGCGATCGAGTGGCGCTCGTTCGTGGAAGGCGTCAAGCACGGCGAGTTCGACAAGTAGCGATTCACCGAACAAGCGAAGGGTGGCTGCCGTAACGGCAGCCACCCTTCGCTGTTCGCAACCGGTGTCGGCTACCGGGACCGGGCCGCGTCAGGACGACGCAGAGGGTGCCGGGGCCGATGGGGCGGTCGGAGCAGGCGCGCCCGGAACCGGTGCGTTAGGGACGGGTGCGTTCGGTGCGTTCGGGGCGGGCTGCTGCTGGTTGAAGCGGGGACGGTTCTGCCAGCCGTTCTGCCCGCCCATACCGGGGCCGCCCATGCCAGGGCCGTCCTGCCTGTCCCAGTTCGGCCCGACGGGCCGCGGGCCGTCCTGCCGGTCGTACCGCTCCATGTGCATCCGGTGGCCGTGGTGGTGGTCCGCGACCAGGGCGCCGACCGCAGTCACGCCGGCCCCGAGGACGCAGCCGACCAGCATCAGGCCACCGGCGACGAGCAGCGGCACGCGGGTCCGCCGGATGCGCCGCCAGCTTCCTTCGCGCGGGGGCGGGGCGGCGTAGGCGGCCTGCGGCGGTGGCGCGTACGCGGCCTGCGGTTCCGCGGGCGGGGCCTCGGCCGCGGCGGGCGCGGCCTCCGCGTTGGTGCGCTCGTCCTGCGGCGGGGGAGGCGTCGCCCCCGCCGGGGTGGTCTCGTCGCTCATTGTTTCTCCTGGTCGCTCGCCTGCGTGGTGCCGCCGTTCCTGGTGCGCAGGGGCGGTGATGGCAATCCTGCGCGGGCCGGATAAGTACGGCGAGGGGCTGTCTCTAAGAACTCCCTAAGGAGCCGCATCCGGCAGGCGTGGCAGCCGGATGACGACGGTGGTGCCGTGCGGTTCGTGTGCTTGCGTGGCGACCGTCCCGCCGTGCTGGGTGGCGGTCTGGGCGACGATCGCCAGGCCCAGCCCGGAGCCGGGCATGGCGCGGGCGGCGGTGGCCCGGTAGAAGCGGTCGAAGACGTGGGGCCGGTCGTCCTCGTCGATGCCGGGGCCGCTGTCGGTGACGGTCAGCCGGCACCAGTCCTCGCCGTCGGCGCGCAGCTCGGTGTGTACGGGCGCGCCGGGCGGGCTCCACTTCGCGGCGTTGTCGAGCACGTTGAGCACCATGCGTTCCAGCTCACCGGCCCGGCCCCGCACGGTGACCGGTACGAGGTCCGTGCTGAACGTCAGGCCCGGCGCGCGGGTGCGGACCCGCCCGACCGCGGCGGTCACCACGTCGGCCAGCTCGACCTCTTCGGTGGCTTCCCGGGTGGTTTCCTCGCGGGACAACTCGACCAGCTCGGTGGTGAGCGTGGCCAGCTCGCGGACCTGGGCGTCGAGGTCGGTCAGCAGTTTGGCGCGTTCCTCGGGCGGCAGACGGTGGGCGAGGTCGGGTTGCCGTTCGACCGCCAGCAGCAACTCGATGTTGGTGCGGATGCTCGTCAGCGGCGTACGCAGCTCGTGGCCCGCGTCCTCGACCAGGGTGCGCTGCGCCTGCCGGGCCGTGTCGATCGCGGCCAGCATGGTGTTGACGGAGCGGCCCAGCCGGGCGATCTCGTCGGCGCCGCTGACCGCGACGGGTTTGGTCAGGTCCATGGTGACCGCGACGTCCTCGACCGCCTCGGTGAGCCGTTGCACCGGCAGCAGCCCGGCGCGGGCGACGGAGCGGCCCAGCGCCGCGGCGCCCGCGATGACCGTGACGCATCCGGCGGCCAGCAGCAGGCCGAAGACGGCCCGGGTGCGGTCCTGGGGGCCCTGGTCGATCGCGACCTGCACGGCGCCGCCCCCGGCGGCCGGCACGGTGACCATGAGGTAGGTGTCATCGCCGACGGTGACCCGTTCCTGCGCCGGCTGGTGGCCGCCCGCGGCGACCCGGCGGGCCGCGGGGGTGACCGGCAGCGGGACGCCGGACACGCTGATCACGGTGGCGTCGGCGCTGATCCTCTGCCAGCGCGGGCCCGCCTCGCGCAGCCGGTGCCGCGGCCCGTCCGGGCGCGGCCCGGGCGGGCCCGGGACCGGAACCCACTGATCCGGGCGGGCGGCGATGTCGCGGGCGTCGGCGCTCAGGTCGGCCCGCAGCCGGTGCTCCTGGATCTGCGTGACCGCGGTCCAGGCCAGCGCCGCCATGGCCAGCACGGCGACCGCCACCGCGCCGGTGACCAGCAGCGACAGCCGGGCATGCAGGGTGCGCCGGCGCCACCACGCGGCGAGCGGGCGGCGGAACCGGCCCCGCGCGGTCACAGCGGCTCCTCGCGCAGGACGAAACCCACTCCGCGTACGGTGTGCAGCAGCCGGGCCTCGCCGTCGGCCTCCAGCTTGCGGCGCAGGTAGCCGAGGTACACGTGGATGCTGTTGGACGCCTCGCCGAAGTCGTAGCCCCAGACGTGCTCGAACAGCACGGTCCGGGTGAGCACCTGGCGGGGGTGGCGCAGGAACACCTCCAGGATGGAGAACTCGGTACGGGTCAGCCGCAGCGCTCGTGCGCCGCGGGTGACCTCCCGGGTCTGCGGGTTCAGTCGCAGGTCGGCGTGGGTGAGCCAGCCGTCCGGGGAGGGTTCCGGCGCCGGTTCGGGTGCCGCGAGCAGGGAGCGGCGCAGCAGCGCGCGTAGCCGGGCCAGCAGTTCCTGCAGGGCGAACGGCTTGACGAGGTAGTCGTCCGCGCCCGCGTCGAGCCCGGCCACGCGGTCTCCGACGCTGTCGCGTGCGGTGAGCATGAGGACCGGCAGCAGCACACCGGAGGCCCGGAGCTGCCGGCAGGCCTGCAGGCCGTCGAGGGTGGGCATGCTGACGTCGAGGATCATCGCGTCGGGTTCGGCCGCGCGGACCGCGTCGATCGCTTCCTGGCCGTCGCACGCGGTGTCGGCCTGATATCCCTCGAACCGCAGCGTACGGGCCAGCGAGTCGCGTACGGCCGCGTCGTCGTCCACCACCAGGATCCGCATCCGCTCCTCCGCCACGCGCCTCGCCCCGACCTCCATGATCGGTCGGTGGGGCCGGGTCACCCGCTGTTCCTTCACTAAGCATTCGATAAGAGCCGGTCCTGCAAACCGTACGGAACGGCCTGGTAAGTGGCTATATACCCATGAAATGGGTATAAGTCATAGATCAGATACATCCGTCTTGTCCAATCCCTGACCGCGATGTGTCGGATCGGCGAATGCCCGGGCCCTGGCGGGTGCATACCTTCGTTGAGTCGGTCGGGCACGCCGCCCGCCGGATCCGGAAGACACGAGGGGAATCGCGTGAAGATCAAGGTCAAGAAGGTTGAGCGCATCGAGGCCACCCGTCCGCACCTGGACCCGGACCCGCCGCAGGGTGCCGCGTAAGCGTTGATGTTTTGGCCGGTCCGGCAATCGCCGGGCCGGCCCCTTTATGCCGACCAGTCCTTTTCATGTCCGACCTTCCCCCGGTGACGTTTCCCGATCCGAACAGGAGAATGGCGATGCCGGTCCGGCCCCAGCTCAAGCCGATCTCGGTGGTGCGGCGGCCCTCCGAGGTGATCCTCGTCGGGCGTGCCCTGGAGGCGACCTACCTCGACGACCCCGACGGCAGCGTCACCGCGCTGCTGCAGGTGCTGTCCCGCGGCGAGCACACCGTCGCCGAACTGCCCGAGGCCATGCGCGGGCACGGCTACGACGTCACCGAGGCGGAGATGGCCGGTGCGGTCGAAGCCCTCGACGAGGTCGGCGTGCTGCTGCGCGCCGACGCGGACGCCGGGCTGGACGAGGCCACCCGCCGTCGCCACGAGAGCAACCTGCGCTTCTACGACCTGTTCGCCGGCCTCGACCGGTCCGCGGTCGACCACCACCGTGCCATGGCCGCCGCGGACGTGCTGCTGCTCGGCGCGGGCGGCATGGGCAGCGGCGTTCTGCAGTCGCTGGTCGGCCTCGGCGTGGGCCGGGTCCGCCTGGTCGACTTCGACGTCGTCGAGGAGAAGAACCTGGCCCGCCAGTTCGCGTACGGGCGCGACGACATCGGGCGCCGCAAAGTGGACGCCGCCCGGGACTGGGCCGCCCGGTACTCCCCGGGCAGCACGGTCGTCGAGGCGATCGACGAGCGCATCACCGGTCCGGACGACCTGCGCCGCCTCGGTGCCGGGGCGTCACTGGTCATCTGCGCCATCGACTCCCCGAACGACGTGCACCTGCTCGTCAACGAGGCGTGCTTCGACCTCGGCGTGCCGTACGTGGCGGCGGGCCTGCAGTACTCGACGATGTTCTACTGGTCGGTCGAGCCCGGGGTCAGCGCGTGCCGGCTGTGCCTGGACCTCGACCGCGAGGATGAGGGCGAGACCATGCCCGAACTCGTCGACCGTTCCGTGGTGCTGCCCGCCGGGCGGGTCAACCGGGCCACCGGGCCGATCGCGCAGCTGCTCGCCGGGTTCGTCACGCTGGAGGCCGGGCGCTATCTGACCCGTACCGATCCGCCGGTCGCCGCCGCGGTCTACCACACCGTCGAGCTGGCCGACGGGATGCGGACCGTCCGGTCGGAATGGAAGCGCAACCCGCGGTGCCCGCTGTGCGCCCGCGCCGGGGAGGCCCGATGACCGTCGACACGCTCCAAGCGCCGCCGCTGCCGACCGCGGCGCAGATCGCGACGCTCACCCTCGTGCCCGACGGCGACGGCTTCGTCGTGGGCAGCCCACACACCGCCGAGTACGTCGAGGTGCCCGAACTGGGCGCCGAGATCATCCGGTGGCTGCAGGACGGCGTCGACCTGACCGAGTGTGAACGCCGCGCCGCCGACCTCGCGGGCGAACCCGTGGACGTCGTGGACTTCCTCAACGTCCTGGCCGAGGAGGGCCTGTTCGCCGGGGATGCGGACCACGACCGGCTCGCCGGGCCGACGGCACGGCGCATCGGCGGGCTGCTGTTCGGCCGGGCCGCCTGGATCGGGTACGCCGTCCTCGCGCTCGCCGGCCCGGTACTGCTGATCGCGGTGCCGGAGTTGCGACCGTCCTATCGCGACGGGTTCCCGTTCCACACGCAGCTGCTCAACATCCTCGCGGTCAGCGTGCTCGGCATGGCCGCCGTGGCCGCCCACGAGGGGGCGCACGTGCTGGCCACCGCCGCGTACGGGCTGCGCAGCAGACTGTCCGTGAGCCGGCGCCTCTACTTCCTGACGTTCCAGGCCGACCTGACCCGGCTGTGGAGCCTGCCGCGGCGCGCCCGGTACGGCCCGCTCGCCGCCGGAATGGTGTGGGACGCGGTCATCATGGCGGTCGCCCTGGTGCTGGAAGCCACGCTGGCGGACCAGCTCGGCCCGGTCGCCGTACGTCTGCTGCGCGCGCTCGTGCTGTTGCAGTTCACCGCGGTCATCGCGCAGATCATGGTGTTCATGCGCACCGACGTGTACGCGCTGCTGGTCAACGCGACCGGCGCGAAGACGCTGTGGGCGACCAAGGGCGCACTGCTGCGCCGCGGTCTGCGCCGCGCCACCGCGGCCGACGAGCGCCAGCTCGCCGACGCCGACCCGGGCGAGGTCCGGTGGGCGCGCCGCTACCTGTGGCTGTACGTGCCCGGCATCGCGGTGGCCCTGGGATATCTGGTCTGGTTCGTGCTGCCCAGCCTGCCCCACCTGGTCGAGCTGTGCGTGGCACCGATCCGGGCGGACGGCCTGACCACGCTCGCCGCATGGCAGGGCCTCGCCGCCCTGGCGATCTCCGTCGTGCCGATGCTGTGGGCCCTGGCGGGAGCGATCCGCAGCGGCGTCCGGGTGGTCGTCGCCGCGGTCGCCCGACGGCGACCCGGCAGCACGCTCGCCGAGGCCGCCGGACGGCCGTGACGCCCCTGCCCGTGCTCGCGGTGGCGGCGCTGCTGCCCCCCGGTCACGCCAGTTGTCTGGCGATCGACTGGGCGGCCTTGCGGGGCGCCGCGGACCGCACCGCGGCGAGGACTGCGCCGCGCCGGTCCGCGCTCGTGCCGCCGAAGGTGACCAGTGTTTCGCTGAACACCTTGTCGGCCACCGGGCCGTACCGGCCGATCGCCGCGGTGATCAGGGGCACCGACGCGCTGATGTCGGCACCGGCCTGTGCCAGCCGCCGGACCAGGAACCCGAGGTCGAGTTTGATGGCCTGATCGTCGCTGCCGAACCACTGCGGAAGGTACGGGAGATAGAGCGCGGCGCGATGCGCGGAGGACGCGATCGCGGCCATCGCCTGTTGCCGGACCTTGCTGTTCGGGTGCTCCAGCAGCGCGATGACGAGTGCGGCGAGGTCGTTGTGCTGCCCGTCGTTCGGCAGCCGCCCGAAGACCTCCGCGGCGTCCTTGACCACCTCGGTGTTCCTGTCCCGCAGCAGGTTGCCGAGTTCCGGCGCGAACGGCGTCGGGTCCACCCGCAGCCAGTACGCCAGATCCCGCAGCGCACTGGCCGCGGACTTCCGTACGTCGACCTTGCTGTCGCGCAGTCCGGTCGTCAGCGGCGCGATCACCGGTCCCACGTCGAAGCTGGGCGGTGTCACCGTCCGGGTCCTGCGACTGTGCTGGTGATACGTCTGACTGATCCCGCTGTGCAGGGCGTCCTGCGCGCCCAAACGGACATTCGGGGACGGGTCGGCACACCGGGCGTCGATGGCCGCCCATTCGCCGCGCCGGAAGTTTTCGCAGGTCAGCACGTACGACGCCCATCGGCTCTGGAGGGCGTCCGTGCCGCGTTCGGCGTGCCCGAGGGCCTCGGCGAGGTCGTCCAGCCACGGCCCGGAGCAGCGGCGCAGGCAGAACAGGAGCGTCTCCGCCGCCCAGCGCCCCGGCTGGGTGCGTTTCAGGCCCGTACCGATCGGCTTGAACGAGAACGCCTGAATCAGGTGCGGTACCTGTGCCGAGAGATCCTCGTCGACCGGCCGGAGGTCTCGCAGGTCCGACGGATCGTGGGTACGCGCCAGCGTCTGCAGGTGTCCGTGACCCTCCGGGTCATCGCTGATCAAGGAACCTCCCCGTCGAGTACGGGCCGTGCGGCACCGAGATTCTGCTGCGCATCGACCCGGCCGGGCTCGGACGTCCGTACCGGTGGCGGCACCCCCATGGCCAATGGCGGTGAACCGAAAGTATGAGTCGCAACCGGTAGGCAACCGTCGCGGACCCGGGCCCGCTCCGGACGACCCCGAATCTTCTTCATGTGACCGGCTGACAGGGGCCGGGCCGGAGCGGGGGAGATTCGGAATGGGTCGCAAGACGCTGCGCAAGATGGTCACGACGGTCGGTGTGCTGCTGGCCGGTGCCGGGGCCTCGGTTGCTGCTCTGTCGGTGTCCGCGGCTCCCGCGTCGGCGGCGGCGGTGTCGACCTCGACGTTGCAGACGCAGCTGGTGACCTACACGAACAACACCCGGGTCCGGGCGGGTTGCAAGGCCATCCGGGTGGACAGCCGGTTGTTGCTGGCGGCGCGGGGGCACAGTGCGTACCAGGCGCAGACCAACCGGATGAGTCACATCGGGTCGCATGGTTCGTCGTTCGTGGACCGGGCGCACGCGGCGGGGTACCGGTACCCGCAGAGTGAGAACGTGGCGTACGGGTACCGGACCGCGTCGGAGACGATGAAGGCGTGGATGGCCAGCCCGGGGCACCGGGCGAACATTCTCAACTGCCAGGCGAAGTCGTTCGCGGTCGGTGTGATCTACGCGAGCAACGGCACCCCGTACTACACCCAGATGTTCGGCTGGACCTGATCCCCAGCCCCCTCACCATCTGACGGCCCGGCCGGCACGCACAAAGCGTGCCGGCCGTTCCGTTGTCCGACCTTCACGGCTGGTCTGGCCGGTTCCGCGGATGCGGGCACCTCGGTGGCGCCGCCGTTGTGGCCGACTCGTCCGCCGCCGCGCCGCGGGCCATGCTGCGGGCGCGGATCGCCGCCCGCTGTGCCACCTGCGCCTGCGCGGTCGCCTCCTCGGCGGTTCTGCGGTAGCCGCCGTCGCCATGCTTTGCGGCCAGCTCGTCGTGGGTGCCGGCCACCTGCCGCTCGACGTCCGCCACGTGCTGCGCGGTCTCCGCGAGCCGGCTGAAGCACCGTCGGGCACGGCGGATCTGCTGACCGATGTCGTGTCGTATCCGCTCTGCCTCGGTGTGCGCACGCTCGCTGTTCATGACCGGATAGGTACCCGCGACACCGCGAGGAACACGCGGGTGGCTCGTGCCGCTCAGATCGCTGCGGCGGGGGTACGGATCACCGCCACGGCGTCCTCGGACAGGCTGCCGATCACCAGCGTGCCGTCGCGCTCGGCCACCGATGTGACGAAGCCGTACCCGCAGTCCTCGCCGCGCAGGTCGTGCACCACCTGGCCGGTGAAGTCGAACGCCATCACCCAGGCGACCGGGGTGGCCTCCGGGCGGACCGCCTCGGGCAGGTTCCACACCAGCGTGCGCAGGAACCCCGGCAGCGGCAGCAGCCGGTCGAGCAGCGGGTTGCGGGGGGCCGCGACGGCCACCCAGAGCAGGCCGTCGCTGCCCAGGCTCATGTTGTCCGGGAAACCGGGCAGATTCTCCACGAGGGTGTCCGTAGTGCCCGCATCCGGCCCGGTCAGCCAGTGCCGCCGGATCCGGTAGCCGGACGTCTCCGCGAACACCAGATGCGAGCCGTCCGGCGCGACCACCACCCCGTTGGCGAACTTCAGCCCGCTCTCCACCGTGCGCACCGCGCCGTCCGGCGTACGGCACAGCAGGCGTCCGGTGCCGGAATGCTCCAACATGTCCCCGAGGTAGTGGTCGACGTGCCACTCGCTGGTCGACGTGGTGAACCAGATCGAGCCGTCCGGTGCCTCGGCGACGTTGCTGGCGAACGTGATCCGCTGCCCGTCCACCGTGTCGGCGAGCGTGTCGACCCGGCCGTCCGGGTACAGCCGCAGCAGTCCCCGGTCGTGGTCGCAGACCAGCACACTGCCGTCGGGACGGGGTTCGAGGCCGAGCGGGCGCCCGCCGGTGTTGCCGATGACCGTACGTTCGCCCGTCACCGGGTCGATGCGCTCGATGCTGCCGTCGGCCGTGCCGGTGAGGACCCCGCCGGTGGCGTCGAACGCCACGTCCTCGGGGCCGGGCGCGCCCGTGGGCAGCCGCCGCTCCACGACCAGCGTCGCGGTCCGATCGCTGCGGCCCGCGTTCGGCGTGGCGGCCGGGGGCGTCCAGCGGCGCGGCCGGATCAGCCGGCGCGGCTTGATCGAGGCATCGGTCACGGTGTGCTCCTCACATCGGCCCGCGGCGGAGACCCCGGGGACGACCAGTGGACCACACCTGGTCGCCCCCGGCACGGTGCGCGGCCCGGACCGTGATCAGGAACGCTCACCGCCCGGCGGGCCACCACCAGCGGTGCGTGTGCGGGATGCCATCCGGCACCTCGGGTGGATCGGCGGCCACCGCGTCGGCCAGTTCCTCGTCCGCCTCGCCGAGGTGGAAGTCGTCCAGCGGGGGCTGCGGCCACGTTCCGAGATCGAGCAGCACCTGGTATCCGCTGCGGGCCAGCAGCGCGTCGACCAGGCCGTCGTCGCCGCGCCTCATCGCCACGTCGACATTGGCTGCCGCCCGCGCGATCAGCGGGCCGTGCCCTGCCGCCGCCGCTCGGAGCACGTCCGCGGCCTTCGGCACCTCGGCCAGCGACCGTGGCCCCAGCGCGGCCTCGGCCAGGCCGATCCGGGTCAGCGCGTTGATCGCGCTCTCGGCGTCGTCGTGCGCCGCCGCGTACGCCAGCTCCCGCAGCGCGGCCTGGACCTGCTCGTCGACGTCGCTCACCGGATCGTCTTGCCGGTCAGGCTGGCGATCAGCGCGTACTGGTCGCGGGTGATGACCATCGCCGTCATCTCGACCCCCTCGGTGGTGCGTTTGAACACCATTCTGGTGGCGCCCTCGCTGGTTTCCGCGGAAGCCAGGGCGCCCTCGGCCACGGTGCGGCGGGCGCTGGCCAGGTACGCCGCCGCCTGCGCATCGAAGCCGCCGGTCGGCGCGGCCCGTTCGGACAGCGGCAGCTCCGCCCGGTGCTTCACCGGGTGGTACGCCGCGTTGGCCTCGCTGCCGAACGTGAGTTTCGTGGCGTTGCCCTTCACCAGGTCGGCACCGGCCGGTGCGCCCAGGTCGGCCCAGCCGATCCCGCCCAGCTCCCGCATCGTCTGGGCACGCGTGGTGAACACCTTGTCGAGCAGGCTGACGTCGTCGGTGAGCTGGCGGGCGGCCACCACCTTCAGGTTCTGGTTGCGGTACAGCGCCGGGTCCAGCGTCAGCGACACCTCGTCGACACGGGTCTTGAAGTACTCCCAGCGGTCCACGAAGTTGCCCGGGCCGGTGGCGCCGTCGGCCGCCCACTGGGCCGCCTTCTGCCGGACCTCCGCTGGCACCTTCTTGGACAGGCCCCCACCGTCGGCCAGGGTCCGGATCCGGCCCAGCTCGTGCGGCTGGATCGTCTGCAGCATCGGGTGACCGTCGAGGCCGTACTCGCGCAGGATCGCCTTGGACGCGTCCGGCATCGGGATGGTGTTGGCGGGGAACGTCGGCTGCGCACCGAGCGCCGGGGTGCCCACACCCATCTCCACCTCGGACGGACGGATTCCGCGGTCGAGCAGGGCGCGCAGCTCGCCCGGCGGATGTTTGGCCAGCAGACCGGCGACCTGTTCGGCGCCCTTGTCCATCCTCTTGACCAGCGCGGCCAGCTCGGCGGCACTGTCGCATCGGGGCAGCAGGGCCGCCGCGGTCTCCGGGGACAGCCCGGACGTGCTCAACGTGAGCAGGCCGCCCTGCTCGCCGCCCGCGAGGCCGATCAGCTTGTCGGCCATCCGCGGGTTCGTCCACCTCAGCAGCGCCTCGGCGATGCCCGCGTTGTCGGCGCTGCGCAGCAGCAGGGCCAGCCCGTCCGCGTCGTCGGTAAGGCGCAGCAACCGTTCGGCGGTCACCGCGTCCGGTACGTGGTCGAGCACCTTGCCCAGCTTGCCCGCGTCCCCGGCCAGCTCCAGCAGGTCGGCAATCTTGCGGGGATCGCCGAACATCAGCGCGTACTCCAGGTGCCGCACGTCGCCGGTCTTGGCCAGCATCTTCTCCAGCAGCAGCGAGTCGCCCGTGGTGGCGAGCAGATCCTCCAGCTTCACCAGGTCCTTGACCTGGGCCATCATCTTCTCCGCCGCGACCGGGTTGACCTTCGCGAGCGCGGACAGGCGTTCCAGCTCCATCGGGATCTTGCCGGCGCCGCGGCCCGCCAGCTTCATCGCCGCCCACACCGCGCCCAGCCCGCCCACCAGCACGATGTTGATGCCCAGCCCGATCCACGCGGTGTGCAGCGCCGCCCGGGCCTGCTCGATCGTGACGCCGCCGATCGCGCCGGTCGGGTCCAGCTCGGCCAGGTCGACCAGCGCGTACGCGTCGGAAACGCCCTTGACCCCCTGCGCGATGCCGGCCGCGACGTCGATCGCGGTCAGCACCACCCCGGCCGCGCCCGGCACCACCAACGACGCCAGCGTCAGCAGGCCCAGCCCGATGAACACCAGGAACTCGTGGTCGAGCTGCTTGACGTGCTCCTCCCACTGCCAGCGGGCGATCGCGTACGCCAGGAACGGGTTCTGCGGCACGACCGCCCACCGGTCCAGCGCCTGGCCCATGGTGACCCAGTCGTCGTATCCGACGAGGCCGAGCCGGGCGCGGGCCTCGTCGTACACCGCCTTGGAGTAGTCGACCGGTTTGTAGTCGCCGCTGAGGATGCGCTTGCGAACCTTCTCGAAGCCGGCGACGGCCTCCGTCATGTCGTCCTTCTTGGACTCCGCCTCGTCGTCGCTTTCCAGCTTCGCGGCCTCGCCCTTCATGAAGTCGCGGGCCTGGATCAGCGCGGGCAGCTCGGCCGGGGTGATCACCTGCGTGCCCATCGTGGCCGACTCGACGTCGCCGGACTGCAGCCGGGTGATCAGGTCGTCCAGGAAGTGCCCGCAGATCTTGAACTTCGCCACCGCCTCCGCCCGGTACTTCGGCCAGTTGGCGATGTGTTCCTTCATCTCGTCGCGGTTGCGGGTGATCTGCTCCAGCGCGACCACCTTGAGCATCGGTATCCACTTGGTCTGGATGAACTCGTCCGCGGCCCGCGCCTCGTTGCGGATGACCGCCGCGATCGCCTCGTAGCTGGTGTCCAGCTGAAGAGCGAGATGGGTACGGCTGGCCGTCTGCTGCGCCTCGATCGCGGACTTCAGCCCGCCCAGGCCCTGGAACACCGCGAGCAGCCCCGCGGCCCCGCGGGCGTCCTCCCCGCCCACCGACCAGGTCGCCGCGATCGCCTGATACCAGCCGAGCAGACCGTGTTCCAGCAGCTCGCCGGGTTTGAGCTGCTGGGTCAGGGCGGCGGTGACGGTCCCGATCGCGGCGATCTTCTGGCTGTACCCGTACGGGTCCTGCGCGATCGCGAACTCCTCCTGGCTCAGCTGGTCCGCGCCGACCGTGGCGAACCGGTCCGCCAGGCCCGCGTGGAACGACTGCAACGCCCGCCCCGCCAGCACGAGCGTCTTCAGCGCGGTGAACGCCGCCCGTTGACCCACGTCCGACCAGAACGCGCCCCGGAAGCCGGGCTGGGTCATCGCCCACCGCGGGAAGTCCTTGGCCAGATGGTCGATCAGGTCGTGCCGCAGCGCGTTGATGTCCGCGGTGCGGATGAACTGTTCCGGGCTGCGCTGGTCACCGGCCCAGCGGTCCAGCAGGTACTTCTCCATCGTGCGGGGTGCGGCCTCGCGGATGTACTGGTTGATCAGTTCACGCCGGAGCTGGTCCATCTCGCCGGTCGGCTCGAACGCCGACAGGTCGAAGCCGTCCGGGATCAGCCGGACGTCGCGGATCGTCGGCAGCCACTGCGCCAGGAACGCCTCGCTGTGCGTGTGCATCATGTCCGCGGTCTGCAGCTCCGACGGGGCCGGGTCGGTGGCCGCGTACTTCGCGAAGATGATCGGGCCGAGCAGGTCCGGGTGCGGGCTCAACCCGGGTGCGGGCTGCGGACCGGTCCGGGCCTCCGCGTCCAGCACGGACAGCGCGAGCGCGAAACGGTCGTTGCGGGCGGCGTCGAGCACCGTACGGTCCGGGCCGGGGGAGTGCCCGCGCAGCGCGACGACCTCCTGCGCCCAGTCGATGTCGCCCGGCCGCAGCGTGCCGGACGCCTCCAGACCCTGTTCCAGCGGGTAGCGCAGCCGCGTCGCGCGCACCGCCGCGGCCCGCGCCGCGATCCGCCCCGTGAACAGCGGCAACACCCGGCTGGCGGGCCAGCCCGCCAGGTCCCGGCGCAGGTCGTCGGCGACCGGCGGGCTCTGCAGGAACGTCTGGCTCTCGTGCACCGGACCGGCGTCGTCGTGCAGCGCCGCCACGATCTGCGCCTCGATCGCCGGGATCCGCGCCGGGTCCGCGCGCAGGTTCGCGACCAGCGCCGAATCCAGGTCGGCGACCGGGAAGTCCCAGCTCACCGAGTTCCCGCCGAACATGACGTTGAGCAGCAGGTCACGTTCGCTGAGGTCGCCGGGGGTGCGGCGGACCAGCGTCCGGCCGACCCCGGGGGCGCCCGCGCCGGGCAGCTCGGCCCGGCCACCCGCCAGCACCGTACGGGCGGCCTGCTCGGCCTCCCGCTCGGCCGCGTCGCCGGGGTCGCTCACCTGCAGTTCCGACCCGGCGGGGAACGCCCGGCTACCGGTGCCGTCCTGCAGCGTGTGCGCGAGTTCGTGGGCGAGCACGTGGGAGCCGGACGGCGTGTCCGGGTCGTAGCCGTCCGCGCCGAAGAAGACGTCGCGGCCGGTCGTGAACGCGCGGGCGTGCAGCGCGTCGGCCAGCGCGGTGGACTCGGTGTCGTCGTGGACCCGCACGTCACCGAGGTCGGCGCCGTACCCGGCCTCGAAGCGGGAACGGACGTCGTCGGCCAACGGGCTTCCCTGGCCGCGTCGTGCCGCGATCCGCGATGCCAGCCCGGCGGGGCCGGGGCTGTCGGCGCCCTGCTGCATCAGGCGGGCCACGGCGCGGTTGCCACCGGCGCCGAGGACACCGAGCGCGTCACCGGCCGGTCGGCGCGGCGTGGATTTGCGGTCCTGGCTCGCGGGTTCCGCGTCCGCCTGCTGATCGCGGTCGAACACGCCCATGCCGCCCCCTGCCGCCGCGCCCGGACTGTCCGCCGAACACGCCCACTTCCGCCGTCGATCAAGGTCGCGCCTGCCGACAGCCGGTTGCATCGTGGCCTGCGCAGCGGAGGGGTCGCCAGGGCCAGCGGGGCAGCGATCCGGGCAACCATGACCGCCCGGACCCGGGCGTGCACCCGTCAGGGCAGGGGACGCACCTCGTGCCGGTTGTCCGCGGGGACCTGGTGCGCCAGGTCGGAGACGCCGGACGCGGCCGGTGAGGCGGGCTCGGCGGTGGGATCGGAGTCGTACAGGCATCCGCCGGCATTGCCGACGCCGCGCAGCCCGTGGAGATCTCCCGCGCCCCAGACCGCCTTCTTCCGGCTCAGGGTCGGCGACATGATCTCGTACGTGTCATGGATCTTCGGGTGGTCGAGGCCGACCGCGTGACCGATCTCGTGCATGAGCTCCTGGCCGCGGGTGCCCTGCCAGCCGATCTTGTCGCCCAGGCCGAATCCGGCCGGCAGGTGCATCGACGCATTCAGCACGACGAACCCACTGGTGATCCGGCTGGCAGCCCGCCCGGTGCGGAGGTACGCCCCCTGCCACCACGCGCCCCCCATGCCGGCCAGGCCACCGGCGTCGACGGGGATCTGGGTGCTCTGCTTGCCGGGGGTGGCCCACGCGATGATCAGGTTCGTGTCAGCCGGGTAGGTGCCCGAGTAGCCCCGCATGGCGAACGGGACGGCGTGGGTCGTGCCGCGGTACACGAACCGCAGGCCGGTGGCCTGGTGGACGCGCTGCACGGCGGCCCTGACGTCGGTCAGGGCTCCCTTGTCCGACCGGTCGAGGTTGACCCGGTAGCCGATTGGCTTGCACGGGTTCCAGCGGGCGATCAGATCCGCCGGCGCCGACCGGCTCAGGAACTTGTACGCCCGCGGGTTGCCGCGCGGCTTCTCCGCCCGGGCCGGGCCGGTCGAGGCAAGGTCGGAGGCCGGGTCGCTGTCCGCGCCTGCGGTCACCGACGGCGGCCGGGTGGACGCCGCGGCGGCGGCACCGGGCACGGCGACGAGCGCAAGCGACAGCGCGCAAAGAGCCAGCCGCCGGGCCGTGTCGGTGTGTGCCACAGCGCACTCATCGCCCGTACCGGCGGTGGTCGTGAGCTCGGTTCGGGTGCGGCTCGGGTGCAGGGGGTCAGGGCGGCCGCGGCCTGGCGATCGGTGGCCTCGTCGCGTCGGGCTGCTGGGCCCTGGTCTTCGCGGTCGCCATCGGGCTGGGCGTGCTCTCCGGCCTGAAAGACGCCGGCTCCTCCACGGTGGTGGCCGGGGACAGCACGGCCTCGGTCACGCGGCTGAAGCCGGGTACTGGTCAAGTACCTCAAGAAGCCGGACGACAAGCTGGAGATCTATTACCTGCAGCCGTCGCGCGCGTCGTGGAGCTACGACCGCGGAGCCACCTGCGTCGCCGCCGACCCGGCCATGCGGACCGGTTCGCTGCGCGACTGAGCCTCACGAGCCGGTGCCGCAGTCGCCGATCGGGCGCAGCAGTCCGGGGCTGCTGGGATGCTGGTCGATGCCGGATCGAGATCGTCCGGGGCGACGAAAGATCATCTGGATTGTTAGCGTCCTCGGGTGACTGAGCAGTTCCCGCATGAGATGCCGCCCGCCCCGACCTCCGCCACTGCGCCGCAGCCGCCCCACCCGGCGGCCGGTTTCCCTCCGCCCGGGCCGCCCGCCGCGCCGTACGGCCTGCCGCCCGGCGTGACTTTCCCGGGCATCCCTACGCCGCAACCGGCCGGGACCAACGGTTTCGCGATCGCGTCGCTGATCTCGGGCATTCTCGGTGCCGTGCCGGTGAGCATGGTGTTCGGCTTCGTCGCCCTGGGCCAGATCCGCCGGCGCCGGCAGGGCGGCCGTGGCCTGGCGATCGGCGGTCTCGTCGCGTCGGGCTGCTGGGTCCTGCTGGTCGTCGCGGTGGTGGCCCTGGTCATCGTGGTCGGCGACACCGAGAACGGTGTCGCCGACACCAGGAGCGGCCGGACGAGGGCCGCCGCCGGCGCGGACCCGTCGGTCCGTCCCTCGGTCCGCCCCTCCGTTCGTCCCTCGGTCCGCCCGGAGGACGTCGCGGTCAACGGCCTGCACAAGGGCGACTGCATCGACAAGGTCCTGGAATCCGGCAGCGTCGCGGACGTGCCGGTCGTGCCGTGCTCCGTTCCCCACCAGGGTGAGGTGGCCGCGGTCTTCGAGCTGCCGGCCGGCCCGTGGCCGGGGGATGCGAAGGTGACCAAGCTGGCCGAGGACCGGTGCGATGCCGAGATCCGCAAGTACCTCAAGAAGCCCGACGACGATGTGCAGACATACGACCTGCAGCCGAGGCAGGACTCGTGGGCGGACGACCGCACCGTCAAGTGCATCGCCGTGGACAAGGACCGGCGTACCGGGTCGCTGCGCGACTGAGCCGCGGTGAAGCGGTCGCGAGGGTACGGGCGGACACGTAGATTCGGGTGCGACATCGACGACCGGTGTCGCGCCTCGCTGCGCTGATCATCGGAGGCGACATGAGTGCGCCCGTGGCACCGACGCTCCTTCCGTTCACCGTGGACGACTACGCCGCCCGGATCGCCCGCGCCGGGGCCGCGGCCGCCGATGCCGGGCTGGCCGGGCTGCTGGTGGCCCCGGGCCCGGACCTGACCTGGCTGACCGGGTACCGGCCGATCGCGGTCCTGGAACGGCTCACGCTGCTGGTGCTGACCCCGGACGGCCCGCCCACGCTGATCGTGCCCACGTTGGAACGCCCCGACGCGCAGGCCGCGCCCGGGGCGGGCGCGGTGACGTTCCGCGACTGGACCGACGGCACCGACCCGTACGAGGTGGCCGGGTCGCTGCTGCACCCCGACGGGCGGTACGGCATCTCCGACTCCACGTGGGCCATGCACCTGCTCGGGTTGCAGCGGGTGCGCCCCGGAACGGCGTACGTGTCGCTGACGGACGGCCTGCCCATGTTGCGGGGGGTCAAGGACGGCGCCGAGCTGGACCGGCTGGCGGCGGCAGGTGCGGCGGCCGACGCCGCGTACGCGGAGATCCTGAAGGTCCGCTTCGCCGGGCGCCGCGAGACCGACGTGGCGGCGGACCTGGCCGGGCTGCTGCGCCGTTTCGGGCACGAGCAGGTGGACTTCACCGTGGTCGGTTCCGGACCCAACGGCGCGAACCCGCACCACGAGGCGGGGGAGCGGGTGATCGAGCCGGGCGACGCGGTCGTGCTGGACTTCGGTGGCCTGCTCGCCGGGTACGGCTCGGACACCACCCGCACCGTGACCGTGGGGGAGCCGGGCGACCCCGAGGTGCGCACGGTGCACGGCATCGTGCGCGAGGCGCAGCAGGCCGCGTTCGAGGCGGTCCGGCCGGGGGTGCCGGCTCAGCAGGTCGACCGGGTGGCCCGGCGGGTGATCACCGAGGCCGGGTACGGCGAGTTCTTCATCCACCGCACCGGCCACGGCATCGGCGTCACCACCCACGAGCCGCCGTACGTGGTGGAGGGCGAGGTGAGCCCGCTCGTGCCGGGCATGTGTTTCTCCATCGAACCGGGGATCTACCTGCCCGGCCGCTTCGGGGTGCGCATCGAGGACATCGTCACGGTGACCGCGGACGGCGGGCGCCGGTTCAACAACACCAGCCACGACCTGGGTCTGGTCAGCTAGCCCCGAGCCGCCGGTACATGGGGTAGCCGCACAGCACTCCGAGGGCGATCGCCATGATCGTGCCGGTGGCGCCGATGAGGTCCGCCGTGGCCGACGCGGTGCCGGTGCTCAGGACCTCGGTGACTCCGATGAGGCTCACCCCGCCGGGGACCAGCAGCCAGAAGGCCGGCAGGAAGGAAACCAGCGCGGGTGGGCCCGACGGCCGTCGCTCCACCACGTACGCCACCATCGTCATCAGCAGGGCGCCGGTGAAGCCGCTCAGGTAGCCGGAGAAGATCTGTTCGCCCAGGTAGCGGCCGACCCAGGCGGCGTACAGGACCAGGCAGAGCCAGCCGAGGGACCGGGGTGGCGCGGACCGGAACAGGTAGTTGCCGACGCCGACCAGGAACACCCCGGCCCAGGGCGCCCACGCGCCGAGCCGGTACTCGCTGGTGACGACCACGACGTCCGGCCGGGGCAGGCCCACGATCTGGACCGCGCCGAGCAGGCCGAACGCCAGCAGCACCAGTTGCAGGGTTCCGGCCACCAGCCGGCTGGCCCCCGTGACGAGCTGGGCCGCGGACATCTCGACGACCCCCATGGTGAGTACCGCGCCGGGCAGGAACGTCACCAACGGGGCGATCATCGCGCGGGCCTCCGCGTCGGCCCAGCCCGAGCCGGCCGCCACCAGGGTGAGCGCGGCGACGACGAAGGACGCGACCACCGGCATGAGGATCTGCGCGCTCGCCCAGCGCCCCGCGAATATCTTGAGGACGCCGATCAGGGCGCCGAACGCCGCGGCCAGCAACAGATCACTCACGGTCGGGCGCAGCAGCATGCAGATGCCCGCGGTCAGGGTCAGGTGCCCGAGGATGGTCACCGGACGGCCGAAGCGTGGCGTCATGGCCAGGATCTCCCCGACCCGCCGGGCCCCCTCGGCCGGAACCACCTCGCCGTGCTCGGCGGACTTGAGCAGGTCGTACAGCGCCGCAGTCTGGTTCAGGCGCAGCGTCTGGGGGGTCAGCTCCAGGGTGGCGGGCTGTCCCGGTCCGAGCGCGATCATGAGGTACGTCGGCAGCACGCTGACCCGCAGACGATCTGCCCCGTACGCGGTGGCGACCCGGCGCAGCCGGTCCTCGATCCGGTTGACGGCCTCACCGGCGGCGGTGAGCCCGCTGCCCAGGTAGAGCAGGAACTCCAGCAGCTCGGGTGCGTCCGGGCCGCTGCCGGTACGGGACGCGTCGTCCGGGGGGATCACGAGACGGGGCACCTCCTGGGGTTCCGTCCGTGCTCTCGGACTGTCTCACCGCCGTACCGTCAGAATCGGCCGGGATCCGGCGCCAGTGGATCATCCTGGCCGGACGAGATTGCCGCTGGGCTGCGAAATAGCCCGGCAGGGATGAGGGGGGCCGGGTCGCGGTCCGGACACGATGGCCGGTACCACCCGTTCCCCTCACACCGGGAGTAGACGATGACGGCCTTCACCGTGTGGAAGTTCGACGATCCGGACGGCGCCGACCGGGCGGTCCGGTTGCTGCGCAACGCCGAGGCGGACGGGCTGGTCAAGATCGATGATCATGCCGTCATCCGGTGGCCTGCCGGGCAGTCGCAGCCGGACACCAAACACGGCCACGAGGAGACCTGGAAGGGGGTGGGCTGGGGCGGTCTGCTGGGGCTGCTGATCGGCACGCTGTTCTTCATCCCGGTGCTGGGCGGGCTGGCGGGCGCCGCACTCGGCGCGCTCGCCAAGGCCACCGAGGACGCCGGAATCACCAAGGAGCAGCTGGAACGGATCCGCAACGAGGTGACCGAGGGCACGTCGGCGCTGTTCCTGGTCACCGAGCAGGGCGACCTCGACCGCCTCGGGGAACGCATGCGCGGCTGGCACAGCACACTGATCGCCACGAACCTCACCGACGCGGAACGCGACATCCTGCTGCAGGTGTTCGGCGGCGCCTGAGCGTCAGTACGGCGTCGGGACGTGCCGCACCCGCAGGTCGGGTTCGACGTAGCCGTCCGGCTTCTGCCGCTTCGGGAGGGTCACCTCGCGGTGCGGCAGCGGCCGGTACGGCAGGCTGGCCAGCAGGTGCGTGATGATGTTGAGCCGCCCCCGCTTCTTGTCGTCGGTGTACGCCACGAACCACGGCGCCCACGCGGTGTCGGTCGCCCGGAACATGTCGTCGCGGGCCCGCGAGTAGTCGTACCACCGGCTGTACGACATCAGGTCCAGGTCGGAGAGCTTCCAGACCTTGCGCGGGTCGTTGATCCGGCTCTGCAGGCGCCGGGTCTGCTCGTCCGGGCTCACCTCGAGCCAGTACTTGAGCAGGATGACGCCCGAGTCCACGATGGCCCGTTCCACCTCCGGCGTGGCCTGCAGGAACTGCTGGGCCTGCCGTTCGGTGCAGAAGCCCATGACCCGTTCGACCCCGGCACGGTTGTACCAACTGCGGTCGAAGATGACGACGTCGCCCGCGCCCGGCAGGTGCGGCACGTAGCGTTGCAGGAACATCTGCGAGCGTTCCCGCTCGGTGGGCGCGGGCAGCGCGACGACCCGGAAGACGCGCGGGCTCACCCGTTCCGTGATCGCCTTGATCACGCCACCCTTGCCGGCCGTGTCGCGGCCCTCGAACAGGATGCACACCTTCGCGCCGGTGTCCTTCACCCACTCCTGCAGCGCGACCAGCTCACCGTGCAGGCCGCGCAGCTCCCGCTGGTACTCCTTCTCCTTCATCCGGGGCGGCGCCTCCGCGGGTTCCTCCGCCCTGGGCCGCCGCTCGGCGACGAGCACCCGGCCGTTCGCGTGGTCGTCGTCCCGATGGGCCTTCGCGTGCTTGTGCTTCGCCATGGCGTTCTCCCTGGTCAAGCGTCGGCTGGTGCCGCGCCGGTGCGGCCCCGCAGCGGCGTGACCGCACGCACCGGGTCGATCGCGGGGCGCGGCGCCCGGCTGCGGCGGATCCATTTACCGATCTCGGCCACCACCGGCAGCACCAGGGCCAGACCGATGCAGGCCAGCCATTGCGGGCCGGTCAGCGGCTGGGTCATCAGGCTGGTACGCAGGAAGCCGACAGTGGTGGCCAGCACGATCAGTGTCACCGTGATCAGTCCGACGCCGGTCGCCTTGAGGATCGGCGGCAGCAGGCCGCTGGCCGGGTCGCGGCGGTTGACCAGCGCGTTGCCCACGGTGCCCAGTCCCATCACCACGAACGTCATGGTGAGTGCGGCGCTCGGGGCGTCCGCGCGGGGTTCGTCCGGGCCCGCGATCAGCGGTATGAGCGCGGCCGCGAACAACACGCCCGCGTACAGCAGCCAGAACGACACCGCGGCACGGTTGATGATCGGGACGTTGGGGTCGCGCGGAGGCCGGCGCATCACCTCGGGATCGCCGGGGTCGGTGGCGATGACGATGACCCCGACCGCGGTGGCGAAGAAGAACAGATAGAGGATCATCGACGGGGTCATCGCGACCCCCTCGTTGATGTTGAACGCGGTGGCCGCCACGAACAGCATCACCAGCGACAGCAGCTGGGTCATCTGGTACCGGATGTACGCGACGATCTTCTCGTACACCCGGCGGCCGATCTCGACCGCGTGCACCAGCGTGCCGAAGTTGTCGTCCGTGAGGATCATCCGGGCGGCCTGCTTCGTGACCTCGCTGCCGCTGCCCATCGCCACACCGATGTCGGCCTGCTTGAGCGCCGCGGCGTCGTTGACCGCGTCGCCGGTCATCGCCACGATCATCCCCTGCTGCTGCATGATCCGCGCCAGCCGCAGCTTGTCCTCCGGCGACACCCGGCCGAAGACGTGCAGTTCCGGCAGGCGGCGGGCCAGCTCCTCATCGGACAGCGCCTGCAGCTCCTTGCCGCTGATCGCGCCGGGGCCCAGCCCGAGCGTCTCGCCGATGGCCTGCGCCGTGACCGCGTGATCGCCGGTGATCATCCGTACGTCGATGCCGGCGCGCAGCGCGGTGTGCACCGCGTCGGTGGCCTCCGCGCGCAGCGGGTCGATGATGCCCACCATCCCGACGAAGCCGAGGTCGTGGGTGAGCGACATCGGGTCGCTCGCCATCGTCGCCTCGTCGCCGGGCTCCACGATCCGGGCCGCGAACGCGAGCACCCGCAGGCCCTTCTCGCCCATCCGCCGGTTCGCGGCGGTGATGTCCGCGCGGACCTGGTCGATCGGCACCTGGTCGTCGCGCAGCGGCCGCCCCGCGGCCGAACACCGGGCCAGCACCACGTCCGGTGCGCCCTTGACCAGCTCGATGATGCGGTCGCCCTCGGGAGTGGCGTACCGGTGGAAGGTGGCCATGAACTTGTACTCGGAGTCGAACGGCACCTCGGCCAGCCGCGGGTACAGCCGGCGCGTCTCCTCGGCGTCCACCTCCAGCTTCGCGGCCAGCACCACGAGCGCGGCCTCGGTGGGGTCACCGATCACGGTGCCGTCGTCGCCGACGGTCGCGTCGCTGGCCAGCACCAGGCCCAGGGCCAGCCGGGTGAAGTCGGGCACCGGGGCGCCCGCCGCCGACCGCAGCGCACCGACCTTGCGATAGCCCTCGCCCTCGACGGTGAACCAGGCGCCGTCCGCGAACAGCACCTTGACCATCATCTCGTTCATCGTCAGGGTGCCGGTCTTGTCGGAGTTGATCGCGCTGGTGGCGCCGAGCGTCTCGACGTCGGTGAGGTTCTTGACCACCGCCTTGGCCGCGGCGAGGCTCTTGGCCCCGTACGCGAGCAGCGCGGACACGAACGCGGGCAGGCCGGTGGGGATGGCCGAGATGGCCATCGCGGTGCCCAGCAGTAGCACGTCCTGGAACGCCGTGCCGCGCAGCAGCCCGACCACCACGATGAACGCGACCGCGGTCCAGGCGATGATGCCCAGCACCTTGGTCAGCGAGTCCAGCTCCCGCTGCAACGGCGAACGGGTCCGCTTGACCTGGGTCAGCATCGTCGCGATCTGGCCCATCTCGGTGAGCATGGCGGTCGCGGTGACCACCATCGTCGCCGTGCCGCGGGTCACGGACGTGTTCTGGAACAGCATGTCGGAGCGGTCCCCGAGCGCGACGTCACCCGCGGGCAGCGCCCCGGCGTGCTTCGCGACCGGTGCGCTCTCCCCGGTCAGCGCGGCCTCCTGGACCTCCAGGGTCGCCGAGCGCAGGATGCGCCCGTCGGCCGGGACCAGGTCGCCCGCTTCCAGGCGCACGATGTCGCCCGGGACCAGCTCCGCGGCGGGCCGGGAGAGCAGTTCGTCGTCGCGGACCACCCGCGCCTCGGGCACCTGCATCTTCGCCAGCGCGTCCACACTGGCCCGGGCCTTGAGCTCCTGCCGGGAGCCGAGCACGACGTTGAGCACGATGAGCAGCGCCACGATGATCGACGTGGAGACCTCGCCGATCGCGACGCTGACCAGCACGACCGCCACCAGCATGAGGTTCATCGGGTCGCGGAACTGCTGCAGCGCCACCATCCACGCCGACGGGGGCTTCTCCTGGGCGATCCGGTTCGGGCCGTACCGGACCAGCCGCGCGGCGGCCTCGGCGCGGGTCAGGCCGCGGTCCGCGTCGCTGTCGAACGCGGCCACCACGTCCTCCGCGGTGCGCGCGTACCAGGGTGGTGGTGACGTGCCGACGGCGCCGGACGGCGCTTGCTCGATGGTGTCTGTTCCGTCGCTCATCGCACGCCCCCTGAATGCGGGCAGGCGGATCCCACCCGGTCTTCCGGTACACGCTCGCCGGTCCCGCTCCCGGCCCCCTCACCCGTCGGGGATGGTTTTCCGTTATGCCCGGGCCGCGCGCATTCCGGCGATCGCGATGACCACCTGGGCGATGCCGACGAAGACCAGGATGGTCGCGCCCACGAAGACGAACGTGGCCAGGCCGATGTGCGGCCACACGAGCACCGCGACCGCACCCAGCACCATGATCACCCCGGAGGTGATGCGCCATCCCCGGGCGCCCTCCGCGGACCGGCCGATCGCCATGAAGATCTGCACCAGGCCGTCCAGCAGCCAGCCGATCGCGACGATCACCAGCAGCAGCGCCAGCGACGCGGTGATGTTGCGCAGGCACAGGATGCCGACCAGCGCGGTGAGTACGCCGAACGTGATGCCCAGTACCCGGAACAGCATCGGATAGCCCGGCACGAACAGCAGCAGCACGGCGTGGATGGAACCGGTCAGCACGAGGTTGAGCCCGAACAGGAAGCCGATCACGCGGACCGTGGCGTCCGGCCAGGCGAACGCGGCCACGCCGACCATGAGGGCGAACACCCCGACGGTCAGGCGCAGCCAGTCCCGATGCTCCGGAATCGCCGGGTAGCCCAGCACGGCCGAGTCCTGGTGGACGGTCATCGTCGTCTCCCCTCGTCTGCGTGGCCGTCGCGGTTCACCGCGACCAGAGCATCGTCCGGGGCCGGCGGCCGGTCGGGACGGATGCCCTGGCGGGGATGCTGCCCCGCCAGGGCGGCGCGGTCATCACCCGCACCGCATGAAAGCACGCCCCGGGGCGGAGCACGCGCCGTCGGGGTCAGCGCGGCGTAACGGCGGCCTCACCGCGGACCAGGCGGCCCAGCGCGCCCTCGTCCTCGGCCACCACCTGACCGAGGATCGCGGTCAGCAGCAGGCAGAATGCCACGACGTACAGCCAGCCGATGTACGTGAACGCGACCCCGATGGTGCCGTAGCGGTCGGCGCTGGTGTGCAGTGCTCGGGGCAGGAACACCTCCCCGGCCGGGCGCAGGACCAGCATCGCCAGCCCGAAGATCAGCGCGCCCGTGGCGAGCAGCCGGGTCCGTACCGCGCTGCCCAGCACCAGCGACGGCACCAGCACGGCCACCCCGCAGTCCGCCGCGAACAGCAGCAGCGAGTTCGACAGGCGCGGCATCGGCAGCTGGTGGGTCACCCAGCCCATCAGCCGGCTCCCCACCATGAACACGGCCAGCGTCAGCACGGTCGCGAACCAGCGCCATGTCGCGCGCGGTCCCGACGGTGCCTGGCGTACCTCCCACACCGCGCAGTACGCACGCCCCAGCGCCCGGGCCAGCCCGGTCGAACTGACCAGCACGAGCAGGCTGCCCACCACGCCGAACGCGCCGAGACCCCCCTGCCGGATCGCGTCGACGAACAGGCTCCCCGCCGCGGCGGGAAGCCCCGCCAGATCCACGAGCCGGCTGCTCTCGCCCGGCCCCACCAGCGCGCCCATCAGGATCAGCACCGGGATGATCGACGTGAACGCCTGGGCGGCCAGCGTCATCGACCGGTCGAAGATCTGCACCCGGACCAGCCCGGCCGTGGTTCGTGCCACCATCCGCCCGACCCACTGCCGGGCCAGCCAGGCCAGCGGAGGGCGCAACCGTCGCGGCACCGCCAGCAGCGCCCGCTCGACGCGGCCCTCCCAGTCGCCCGGCTCCGGCCCCGCCACGGCGCTCATCCCGGCCGTGCGACGGCTGCGGGCCGGACCCGGCCGTCCGGTACGGCCGGCGAGCCGTCATTGGAGATCAGCACGTTCATCCAGCGGGTCGACGGGTCGACGTCCACGAGCAGCCCCTTGGCCAGCAGGCTCAGCGGGATCGCCAGCAGCGCACCGAGCGGCCCGAGCACCCAGCTCCAGAACACCAGCGACAGGAACGACACCGTGGCGGACAGGCCGACCGCGTCACCGACGATCTTTGGTTGGATCACCGACTGGATCACGAAGTTGACCAGGCAATACAGGACGATGACCATGGTCATCAGGCGGGGTCCGCCCTCCAGCAGCCCCAGCAGCGCCGGGGGCACCAGCCCGATCACGAAGCCGATGTTGGGGATGTAGTTGGTGATGAACGACAGCAGCCCCCACAGCACCGGCAGGGGAATGCCCAGCGCCCACAGCACCCCGGTGTCGATCACCGCCACGATCAACCCGAAGATCGTGGAAACGAGCAGGTAACGGCGAGTGCCCTGGGCGAACGAGCCCAAGGCACCGACCACTTCGGGGCGTTCCCGCCCCGCCGCGCCGAGCCGGGCCGGGAAATGCACCGCGTCCAGGCAGAGGAACAGCAGGACGGCGAGGACGAAGATGCCGTTGGACAGCACGCCGACGATCCCGCCCAGCACCGCCTGGAGCACGTCCGTGACGCTGCTCGGCTGGATCAGCCCGGCGACGTCCTGCACGTGCTGGGTGTCGACGCCCAGGTCACTGAGCGCCTGCGCGGTGTCGGCGCGCAGCTGGTCGAACTTGTCCTGATAGTGCGGCAGCAGGTCGACGAGCCGGGCCACGGACAGGACGAGCGCCCCGCCCAGACCGAGCAGCACCGCGTACACGGTCGCCACCAGCGCCAGCCCGGCCGACCAGGCGGGCGCGCCGCGGCGGCGCAGCCAGGTGCTCAGCGGGCTCGCGGTCACGGTCAGCATCAGCGCCAGGAAGACCGGGCCGATGATGTCCGAGACCTCCCGCATCCCGGCGACCGCGACGACCGTACCGGCCAGCCCGAGCAGCACGATGACCCCGCGAGGCAGGGCGTATCCGCCGTTTCCCACGTCGCCGGGCAGTCGCCCACCGACGGTGCCGTCAAGACGTCCGCGCAGACGGACGACGGCGGGGCGGTACCGCCCTGGCCTCCGGGTCACCGGTGCACCCCCTCATCGAGCCCGGCCGGTCCGGGGTGCCGTCAGCTGGACTTCACCTCACGCCCGTGCACCGCCAGCGCGTAGATCACCAGCACGTCCACCGCGATGACGATCGAGGCCCAGACCGGGTACGCGGGCAGGAACGCGAGATTCGCCAGCGCGCTGATCACCGCAATGGCGATACCGGTCACGCGGGCCCACATCTGGCCCATCAGCACGCCGAGACCGGCCGCGATGGCGACCAGGCCGATGACCAGGTGCGTCCAGCCCCAGGCGGTGTAGTCCATCGTCAGGACCAGGCCGTTGCGCGTCACGAGGTAGTACTCGTCCCGGAAGATCGCGACCAGGCCCTCCATGACCTGGAAGCCGCCCAGCATCAGCATCATGATGCCGGCGAACAGGACGAAGCCCACCCACGCGGTGGGTTCGCGACCCGGCGCGATGTACGGCTGGTTGGCCGTGTAAGTCGGTCTCTGCTGGGTCTCCGACATGGTGTCACCTTTCCTCGGTTGCTTCTCCGCGACCCGGCGCACGGGCCGGACGTCCGACGACGGACGCCGGGGAGCGGTTCCATGCTGGCCACCCACCCACGTTCCGCGCCCCATCCGCGGCGAGTGAGAACACCACCGGTCCACACCGCCCGCCCCGCCGGTCACGGCGCCGGACGCGCGGCGGCAGGTGCTCATTCGCGGCGGACGATCCGCCGGCCGCCCGTACCCGGTGGCATGGGTGGGTGACCTCGGGCGCTCTCGTGTTGATCCTGGCCGCCATGTTCGCCTGGGGTGCGTTCTCGGCGCGGCTGGAACGGGCCGACCTGACCGCGCCGATGGCGTTCGTGGGCATCGGCGTCGTGCTCGCCGAACTGATCGGCCTCGGCGGCCGGGCGGAAACCGCGACGATCACCGCACTGACCGAGGCGACGCTGGTGTGGGTGCTGTTCTCCGACGCCGCCCGGGTCGGCCTGCGCGAACTGCGCATGGACGCCGGGATCTACGGGCGCCTGCTCGGCCTCGCGCTGCCGCTGACCGTCGCGGCCGGTGCCCTGTGCGCGTGGCTGCTGCTCGGCACCCCCGGATTCTGGGTGGCGCTGTTCGTCGGCGCGGCGCTGGCACCGACCGACGCTGCGCTCGGCGCGGTGGTCATCAGCCATCCGGCGGTACCGGCCCGGATCCGCCGGATCCTCAATGTGGAGAGCGGGCTCAACGACGGCTTCGTCACCCCGATCGTGGTGGTCGCGCTCGCCGGTGCCGCCGCCTCCGAGCACGGCACCGGTGGCCCCGGCACGGTGCTCGCCGCGGCGCTGCAGCTCGCCGGCGGGGCGCTCGTCGGCGCGGCGCTGGGCGGTGGCGGCGGATGGCTGCTGCGGATGACCGCCCGGCGGGGCTGGTCCGGGGAGAACTTCGCGGGCCCGGCCGTGCTGGCGCTGGCGCTGCTGGCGTACGCGGGGTCGGTGGCCGTGCACGCCAACGGGTTCGTCGCCGCGTTCGTGGGTGGCCTGGCGTTCGGGCGGGTCGCCGGGCGCGGCGGCCCGCGCGAGGTCTTCTACGTCGAGCAGACCGCGGGTCTTGCCTCCCTGCTGGTGTGGATGCTGTTCGGCGCGGTCGGCCTGCCGCTGCTGGCCGGCCGGATCGACTGGCACGTCGTGCTGTACGCCGTGCTGAGCCTCACCGCGATCCGGATGGTTCCCGTGGCGCTGAGCCTGATCGGCGCCCACCTCGGCGCCCGGACCGTGGCGTTCGTCGGCTGGTTCGGGCCGCGCGGGCTCGCGTCGGTGGTCTTCGCGTTGCTCGCGGTGGAGGAGCTGGGTGAGGCCGCCACCCCGGCGGTCGCGGTCGTCGTGGCGACCGTGCTGCTGAGTGTGCTCGCGCACGGGGCGTCGGCCGGGCCGCTGGCCGTCCGGTACGGCAGCCGCGAACCGGCGCACGACGCCCCGGAACAGCAGGTCATCGCGCCCGCCGCGCGCCTGGCCCCCGCCTCGGCCGAGGGGCACGAGCGGTCATGACGCCGCGCGTGTCGACTGTGGTCGCGATCGTGCTTCTGGACTGGGCGGCGCTGGGTCTGACCATCGGGCTGCTGCCGGGCATCTCGGCCGGTTCCGGCTGGGCGGTCCTGCTGGCCGCGGTCGTCCTGGGGCTGCTCGGCGCCGCGCTGCGTCCCGTCGCGGCGGCGCTGCTCACGCGGGTCGGGTGGGCGGGCCTGTTCCTCGGCTGGCTGCTGAGCCAGGCCGTGCTGGTGTATCTCGCCCTGTCGGTGACCCCGAGCCTGCACGTCGCCGGGTTCTGGCCCGCGTTCTGGGCGTCGTGGGTGTACGGCGCGTTGGTCAGCGGCGGCCTGTGGGTGGTGACCGCGGGCCAGCCGGGCATCGTGACCCGGCACCTGCTGCGGGTCAACCGGCGGCACCGGCGGGCCGCGGCCGTCAGCGACGTACCCGGTGTCGTGATGATTCAGATCGACGGGCTGTCCGCGCCGCTGGCCCGGATGGCGATGTCCACGGGCGCCCTGCCGACGCTGAGCCGGTGGCTGCGCAGCGGCAGCCACAGCTTCGCCGAGTGGCACGCTGAACTGCCCGCCACCACGCCCGCGAGCCAGGCCGGGCTGCTGCACGGCGCCAGCGCCCAGGTCCCTGCGTTCCGCTGGTACGAGAAGGAAACCGGCCGCCTCGTCGTCACCAACCACCCGCACGACAGTGCGCTGGTCGAGTCGCGCTGCACCGACGGCCGCGGGCTGCTCGCCGACGGCGGGGTCAGCGTCAGCAACGTCTTCTCGGGCGACGCAGCGACGAGCATTCTCACCATGAGTACGGTGGGCACCCCGCGGGCGCCGGGCAGGCCGGGGCGGTTCCTCGGCGCGTACCTGGTCGACCCGTTCGGGCTGACCCGCTCGTTGTTCCTCACGTTCGGGGAGATCGTCAAGGAACTGCACCAGGCCCGGCGGCAGCGGCTCCGGCGGGTGGAGCCGCGCATCCCGCGCACCGCCGCGTACGTGCTGCTGCGCGGCCTCACCAACGTGCTGCTGCGCCACCTCAACCTGTCACTGATCGCGGAACACATGATGCGCGGCGCCCCGTCGATCTTCTGCGACTTCGTCGACTACGACGAGATCGCCCACCACGCCGGGCCTGCCCGGCCGGAGGCGCTGGCCTCCCTGGAAGGCATCGACAGCGTACTGGCCACGCTGGAGGAACTGGCCGGGTCGGCGCCGCGCCCGTACCACCTGGTGGTGCTGTCCGATCACGGGCAGAGCCAGGGTGCGACGTTCCGGCAGCGCTACGGGATCGCGTTGGAAGACCTGGTCCGGGAGCTCGCCGCGGCACCCGGCCGAAGCGTCGTGGTGGCCCCCGAGGACGAGCAGGCCGGGCGGGCCCGTACGTTGCGTGCGGGTCTGCTGCCCAAGCTGGACGGCCCGGGCCCGGACCCGGCGGAGTCCGCGCCCGGACCCGGGCGGCCGGAGCTGGTCGTCGCCGCCTCCGGCAACCTCGCGCTGGTGTATCTCGCCCGGCATCCCGGCCGGGTGACCTTGGAGGAGATCGAGCAGCACCATCCCACCCTGCTGCCGGGCCTGGTCGCGCATCCGGGCATCGGCTGGGTGATGGTCCGCTCCGCCCGGCTCGGCGCGGTGGTGCTGGGCCGCGCGGGGCGGCGCCTGCTCGCCGACGACCGGGTGGAGGGTGCGGACCCGCTGGCCGGGTTCGGCCCGCGGGCCGCCCACGACCTGCGGCGCCACGACACTCTCGCGCACGCCGGGGACCTTCTGGTGAACAGCATGGTGGATCCGCAGACCCTGGAAGTCGCGGCGTTCGAGGAGCTGATCGGGTGTCACGGCGGCCTCGGCGGCTGGCAGAACCGGCCGGTGCTGATCCACCCGGCTCCGTGGCCCGTGGACATCGAGCTGACCAGCGCCGACGCGGTGCACCGGCAGCTGGTGCGGTGGCTGGAAACGCTCGGGCAGCGCGCGTCCGCGGTACCGGCCGCCGACCTCGGCGCGGCCTGACGGGTCCTCAGCCGGCGGGCTCAGCAGGTGCATCGGCGTCCGGCTCGCCCGCCGCGTCCGGCTCGGCGCGGCCGTCGCGGTGCCACCCGCGCGGACGCCAGTTCTCCACGACCTTCGCGACCGCGGTCACCAGGAAAAGCTGACCGAGCAACGCCTCCAGCACCGCGATGCTCTGCGCCGGATTGCCCGCGGGCACCAGATCGCCGTAGCCCACCGTGGTCATCGTGACGAAGCTGAAGAACAACGCCTGCGGCAGCGTCGGGTCACCGTTGTCGCCGAACAACGGGCCGGGCTGCAGCGCGCCCAGACACGCGTACAGGAAGCCGAACGCCATGCCGATCAACAGGTACGCGGCCAGCGCGCCGAACATCGTCTGCTGGTCGACGCCGCGGTGGAAACCGATGTCGCGCACGATCGAGAACGGCGCGACCAGGTAGAGGACGCTCGCCGCCAGGAACGTCACGCCGGACAGCGCCTCGTTGTCGGCGAACACGCCGGCCACGCCGGCGATCAGGGCGAACGCGAACACCGCCCCGGACGCGATCCGCAGGCCCGGCCGCGCCTGGGACACCCGTAGCGTCTGCCAGACCGTGCCGGTCTGCACGAACAGCACCACGGCCACCAGCCACGCCCGGTCGGCCAGCAACGCCAGCACGTACGTGGTCACGATCAGCATCAGCACGACGCCGTACCCGCGGCGCGGCGGGTGCCACATCCGCGGTCCGGCGGCCCGGCCCGCCACGGTCACCATGCCGGCTCCGAGGCGGGATCAGCGGGCGGGGTCGCGCGGCGGGTCCGAGCCCTCGTCGGGCGGCAGCCGGCGCACCTCGATCAGGCGTAGACCCAGGCCGTGGATGCGCGAGATGAGCCCGACGACGGCGGACTGGTCCGGCAGCGACCCGTGGAGCACGGTCTCCGGCGGCTCCACGCTCACGGTCAGGTCCTGCAGCTCCCGGAGCAGCTCGGCCGGGATGACCCCGGAAACCCTGACCTGATATGACGCCTCGGGCATCGCTTTCCCCTCCGTCGCCGTACGCACATTCGTCATCCCGTGAATCTGCCGCTGCGTCTGCGCTCCGCCCGCATCAACGCGATCTCCTCGGCGCCGGGCACGACGATGTCCGGGTCGGTCGCGAAGTTCAGGTCCGGGTCGCGTTCCTTGTAGTCGACCGCGTTGAGCAGGACCTTGATGCTGTTCAGCCGGGCCTGCTGCTTGTCGTTGGCGCGCACGATGACCCACGGGGCCGTCCGGGTGTCGGTGCGCACCAGCATCTCGTACTTGCGTTTGGTGAAGTCGTCCCAGCGGTCCTGCGCCTGCAGGTCGATCTCGCTGAGCTTCCACCGGCGCAGCGGGTCGGTGCGGCGCCGCTCGAAGCGGCGCGCCTGTTCCTCGCGGGTCACACTGAAATACAACTTCACCAGTACGGTGCCCTGACGCACCAGGTCCTTCTCGAAGCCGGTCACCCCGCGCAGGAAGTCCGAATACTCCTTCGGGGTGCAGAAGCCGAAGACCCGTTCGACCATCGCGCGGTTGTACCAGCTGCGGTCGAACAGGACCATCTCCCCGCCCGCCGGGAACTGGGCCACGTACCGCTGGAAATACCACTGGGAACGCTGTTCCTCGGTCGGCCTGCCGAGCGCGACGACCCGGTAGTGCTTCTCGTTCATGTACCGGGTGACCCGCCGGATCGCCCCGCCCTTGCCCGCCGCGTCGCGCCCCTCGAACAGCACGATCATCCGCAGGCTCTCGTCCTCCAGGTGACGTTGCAGCTTGAGCAGTTCGATCTGCCAGGGCCGCAGGTTGCGCTCGGACTTCAGCTTGCGGGCCAGGACGCTGCGTTCGTGCCGCAGCACCTCCAGCTCGCGCACCGCACCCTGGTACGCCGCGCCGAGGTCCGCCGGCACCGGCGGTTGCGTCGCGGCCATCGTCGTCCCCCTCCGAGCTGTCCCGACCTCAGCCTGCGCGACCCGCACGGCGGACACGTCATCCCCGGCGGGTGACGGGTGAGTGGGTACGGCGGGGGTTCAGATGAGGCCGAGCGCGCGGGCGCGGCGGACCGCCTCGTTGCGCCGAGACGCGGACAGCTTGCGCAGGATGCTGCGCACGTGTGTCTTGACCGTGTTGACCGAGACGTACAGGGTGGCGGCGATCTCCTCGGTCGGGAGCATGCCCGCCATGCCCTGCAGCACCTCCATCTCGCGCCGGCTCAGCGGCTCGACGATGACCAGGGTGTCCGGGTCGGGCTCGGCCTGCCGCTGCGGTCCGGGCTGGGCCGCGCCCAGCAGCGCCCGGTACTGGTCGGCAAGCTCGTCGTCGTCGCGCAGCACCCGGCGCAGCTGCGCCCAGACCTGCTGGACGGCGCGGCGCTGCGACTCGGGGGCGGCCAGGCGCAGCGCGTGCCGCAGCGCGTTGCGGGCGCCGTCGCCGTCGCCGGCCTGCGCGGCCAGGGACGCCACGACGAGCCAGGCCTCCACGCCGACCGGCGGGGCGAGCCCGGCCGTGCCGACGACCGGCAGGACCGCCTCGCGGGCCCGGTCCGGCTCACCGGCGGCGGCCAGCGCGGCGGCGTGCAGCACCACGACGTCCGGCGGGCGCGGGGACGTGAACCCGTCGACCGCGGCCAGGGCCTGCTCGGCGTGGCCCGTGGCGATCATCAACCGGGCTCGGGACAGGGTGATCTCACGGGCCAGCCACTCCGGCGGCCGGGCGGCGTCAACCGCGGCGTCGGCGTCGTCGAGCAGGCTCATGGCGCCGCGCAGCTCCCCGCGCGCCTGCAGGCGCCGCGACTTGACCAGCGCGTAGGCGCCCGCGGTCAGGCCGCCGTGCCGGGGCCGGCGCTTCGGGTCGGCGATGCGCAGGTGCCTGCCGGCCGCGTCCACGTCGTACCGTTCCATCGCCACCCAGGCCAGCGCCAGGTGACCGTCCGCGGGCCGCCGGGACGGTTCGAGCCCGCACCGGTCGGCCAGGTCGATCGCCTCGTTCGCCAGCTTCTCGGCGTGCCCGAGCCGCCCCCGGTACGCCTCGATGAGCGCCAGATGCTGAAGGCACTCCACCCGCGGGTACTCGCACCCGGCCACCGACCCGGCGACCGCCTCGGTCAGCGTGACCCCGGCCGCGTCGATGGCGCCGCGCCCGCTCTGGGCGAGGCCCTTCGCGGCCAGCAGCAGCACCCGCAGCTCGGGGTGCCGGGCCAGCTCCTCGCGGGGGGCCTGCGCCAGCGCGTGCTCGGCGGCCGCGCTGAGCTGCAGCACCTGCGCGTGGTCGCCGCACGCGGCGGCCAGCAGCACCCCGAGCAGCAGGTCGGCCAGCGCCAGTGCCTGGCTGTACTCCCAGCCGCGGCGCATCACGAGCTCCTGCGCGCGGCTGAGCTGGTGCGCGCACCGCTCGGCGGACCCGTCGGCCAGCGCCAGGGCCGCCGCCACGATCGCCACCTCGGCGTTGTCGGCGTCCTCGGGCAGGTGCCGCAACAGCGTGCCCAGCCGGCCCGTACGGCCGTCGAGCAGCACCCGGCCGATCGCGTGGTGGTCGACGACCACGGTGGTGGCGGCCGCCCAGTCCCCGGCGCGGACGGAATGGCTGACCGCTTCCGCGGTCTGGCCCTGGGCCGCGAACCACGCGGCGGCGCGGCGGTGCAGCTGCGGGGTCCGTTCGGGGGCCTCGTACATGAGCTGGGCGCGCAGCAGCTCGGCGAACAGCCGGTGGAACCGGTACGCCGCCGAGTACTCGGCCGCCGGCTGCACGAACGCGTTGCGCCGGGCCAGCTCGACGAGTAGCCGCCTGGCGTCGGTACGCCCGGTGACCGCCTCGGCCAGCTCCGGCGTGAACGTGTCCAGGATGCTGGTCTCCAGCAGGAACGCGCGCACGTGAGGGGGCTGCACGCGCAGCACCTCGTCGACGAAGTACTCGGCGATGGTCGCCTCGTTGCCGGTGATCGTGTCGACCAGCCGGTCCGCGTCGCGCCGGTCCTGCAGCGCGATGGCGAACAGCCGTAGCCCCGCCGCCCACCCTTCGGTGTGCTCCAGCAGCGACGACAGCCCGGCCGGGCTCAGGTCGACGCCGTGCAGGGTCAGCAGCTCGCCGGCCTCCTCGGCGGTGAACGCCAGATCCTCGCTGCGCACCTCGGTCAAGCGGCCGTCGAGCCGGTACCGGTGCAGCGGCAGCGGCGGGTCCCAGCGGCCGACCAGCACGAGGCGCAGCAGCGGGCTGGTGTGCCGCAGCACGAATTCCAGGTCGGTGGCCCACTGCTCACCGGCCAGCGCCGAGACGCCGTCGAGGACGAGCAGCACCGGCATCTTCTGCTCGCACAGCTCCGCCGACAGTCGCACCAGGAACGAGCGGTCCACGGACACGCTGGAGGGCACCGGGCTGAGCGTGGGGGAGATCGGCACCCCGGCCCGGCGCAGCGCCTCCACGATGTACGTCCAGAACCCGCACGTCTGGTCGTCGTCGTCCTCCAGCGTGACCCAGGCGACCGCGGTGCCCGCGGCACCGTCGTTCACCCACGCGGCCACGAGCTGGGTCTTGCCGCTTCCCGCCGGGCCGACGACGAGCCGCACCGGCACGTCCGCCCGGTTCGACAGCAGGTCGAGCAGGCGTGGACGGGCCACCATGAAACGGGGCCGTTCGGGGATCTCGAACTTGGATCGGAGCAGTGGATCTTCCGAGGTGGCTGGATCGGTCACCGGCATGGAAACGGCGAGATCAGCGCGCACGGGCCCTCCCTCCGCTGTCGAAGACGACCGGACTCCATGCTATCTTTGCCCGTTGATCGCGGAGCCACATCGTTCGGATCGGGTAATCCCGCGCTTACTCCGAGTCGCCCCCCGCGTTCCCGGCAGCCGCTTCGCTCGCCGGTCTGAGCCCTCTCCCGCCCGGTCGTCCTGATCCGGCCGCGCCGCGTTCCTCCCCGGCGGATGGTGCGCTCCGGCGCGCACGGGTGTTGTGTCACGTCGAGGGATTCCAGTGGCCGATCGACACCCGCGGGAGGTGCGCGATGCCCGGTGGACAGGCCATCGCCGGCGTCAAGAGGCCAGAAACCAAGCGGCCGGACGCCAAAGGGCGGGACACAAGGCGGCCGGACGCCAAAGGGCCGGACACCGGGGGGCCGGACACCAAGCCGGCCGACCGGCCCGCCAAGGCCACCGCATCACCAGCCGAGACAGCCGCACGGTACGGCGACCCGGCCGCACGTTTCGCCGCCGGTCGCGCCGCCCGGCGTACGGTGCCGTTCGACGCGCACGCCGAGGTGCCCGTCCCCGCCGACCGGCCCGACCCGGTCGGCATCCTGGCCGCCCAGGCGGACACCCGCGTACCCGAACTGGTACCGATCCGGCACGGCCGGATGCTGGTCTCGCCGTTCACGTTCTTCCGCGGCGCCGCCGCCGTCATGGCCGCCGACCTGGCCCGCACTCCCGCCACCGGGCTGAACTGCCAGCTGTGCGGTGACGCGCACCTGAGCAACTTCGGGCTGTTCGCGTCGCCGGAGCGGCGGCTGGTCTTCGACATCAACGACTTCGACGAGACGTACCCGGGACCGTGGGAATGGGACCTCAAGCGGCTGGTGGCCAGCCTGGCGATAGCCGCACGCGGCAACGGCTTCCGCCGCAAGGTCCGCGCGGCCGTCGTGGCCAGCGCGGTGAGCCGGTACCGGCAGGCGATGGCCGTCTTCGCGGAACAACGCGAGATGGAAGTCTGGTACGCCCGCGCCGACGTCGACGAACTCAACGTGCTGCTGCGCGACATGATCAGTAAGGACAAACGCAAACGTTTCGCGCAGGCGCAGGCGAAGGCGCGTACCCGGGACAGCATGCAGGCGTTCCGCAAGCTGACCGCGGTGGTGGACGGGCAGCGGCGCATCGTCGCCGACCCGCCGCTGATCGTGCCGATCGACGACCTGCTGGCGGACGCGGACCGCGCCGAGTTCGCGGCGTGGATCCGCGGCGTGCTCGACGGGTACGCGGACACGCTGTCCCCGGACCGGCGGCACCTGCTCGGCGCGTTCCGGTACGTCGACCTGGCGCGCAAGGTGGTCGGGGTCGGCAGTGTCGGCACCCGGTGCTGGATCGTCCTGCTCAGCGGCCGCGACCCGGACGACCCGCTGCTGCTGCAGGTCAAGGAGGCGCCGGCGTCGGTGCTCGCGGCCCATGTGCCCGGCGGCACGGACCCCGGTTATCCCAGCGAGGGGGAGCGCGTGGTGACCGGCCAACGGATGATGCAGGCGGTCAGCGACATCTTCCTCGGCTGGCAGACGGTCGAAGGACAGGACGGCCGGGTGCGCGACTTCTACGTACGGCAACTGCGCGACTGGAAAGGCTCGGCGCTGGTCGAGGCCATGGATCCGGAGGCGTTGCAGGCGTACGCGGGGCTGTGCGGGTGGACGCTGGCCCGGGCGCACGCCCGTACCGGGGACCGGATCGCGATCGCCGGATACCTCAGCGAGGGCGCCGGTTTCGACCAGGCGCTGGTGGAGTTCGCGGAACGCTACGCCGACCTCAACGACAGCGACTTCCAGGCCCTCGCGGCGGCGGGCCGCGACGGCCGGATCCCGGTGCACAGCGGGGTCTGACCCCATGCGGAAGGAGCACGACCATGTGCCGGTGGCTTGCCTACTCGGGTACCCCGATCCTGCTGGAGGAGTTGCTGTACAAACCGCGGTACTCGCTGATCGATCAGAGCCTGCACGCCCGCATGGGGGTGGAGACCACCAACGGCGACGGTTTCGGCGTCGGCTGGTACGGCACCGACGGCCGCCCCGGCCCGACCCTGTTCCGGGGCATCGGCCCGGCGTGGGGTGACATCAACCTGCGGGAGCTGTCGTCGTCGGTGTCGTCCTATCTGTTCCTCGCCCACATCCGGGCGAGCACCGGAACCCCGGTGCAGCAGACCAACTGCCACCCCTTCCGGTACGGCTCGTGGCTGTGGATCCACAACGGTTCGATCCGCGACTTCGCGGCGGTCAAACGGGACCTGGTGTTCGCGGTGGACCCGGAGCTGTACCGCACGATGGTCGGCTCGACCGATTCCGAGGTGATGTTCCACCTTGCGCTGACGTTCGGGCTGCGGGACGAGCCGGTCGCCGCGGTGGAGCGGATGGTCGGCTTCGTGGAGTCCGTCGGCCGGGCGCACGGCGTGCACGACCCGATCCAGATGACCGTGGCCACCACGGACGGGGAACGGCTGTGGGCGTTCCGGTACTCCAGCGAGAGCAAGAGCCGCACGTTGTACTTCAGCACCGCGGTGACCGCGCTGCGCGAGCTGTACCCGGAGAACGAGCAGTTCCAGAAGTTGTCCGACGAGACCCGGATCATCGTGTCCGAGCCGCTGGGGGAGCTGGTCGGTGCGTGGCAGCCGGTTCCGGAGTCGAGCTACGGCGTGGTCCAGGAAGGCCCGGACGTCCTCGGCGACTTCCATCCCCGGCTGCCCTGAGCGCCGGTCAGACCGCGCGTTCCGAGCTGGCCGGCGCGCGCTCGCGGCCCTCGCTTCGCTCGGTGCGCTCGCTCACGCGGACTCCGCCTGGCGCAGCCTGGCGTGGAACAGGCCGAGCCGGTACAGCCGCTCCAGGCGGCGCACCGTGAATGGGTGCGAGCGCGGCAGCTGCGACAGCTCCACCCAGAAGCCCTTGAGCGCCTGACCCTGCCGGACCAGTTCGTCCACGTCGACCACGTCCTCGGTGTGCCGTCCGGACGCGAGCAGCACCAGCCCGGTCGCGCCCAACGGCGACAGGTGGGCGCCGTGCCGGTCGCACGAGTACTCCCGCAGCCGCGACAGCAGCGGCCCGAGCAGCGGAATCATCTGCGAGTACGCGACCGCGATCTGATACCACAGCGAGACGTGGTGCAGCCGGACGTGGCCCAGCTCGTGGCCCAGGATGAACCGCAGCCCGTCCCGGTTGCTCCGGTGCAGGTTCACGAACAGCTCGTTGGCCAGCACCACGTAGTCGTGGCCGGTCGCCTGTGCCGCGAACGCGTTCAGCGTGCCGTTGCCGTTGGCGAGGTAGATCTGCGGGCGACGGCGCAGCCCGAGCTTGTGCGCGAAGTCGTCCGCGGTCTGGTACAGGTCGGCGTACTGGCGGGGGGACAGCAGCACCGCGGTGCCGCGTACCGACGCCCGCTGGGTCTCGCGGATCACGATCAGGCCGGGGATCAGCAGCAGCAGGCCGATCAGTGCGGAGCGCACCGCGATCGCCCAGCCGGTGTCGTGGAACCGTTCCGGCAGGTACGGCAGGACCACGGCGGCGCGCACGATGAAGACGACGATGAGCACGTTCAGAATGACCATGAAGATGAAGAAGGGCACCTCGGCGGGGTGCCGCAGCCGGCTGCTGGGGGTGGCCTTCGGCCGCTTTTTCGTCGCCACGGCGGTCCTCCTGTCTCGTACCGGGGAAATGCAGTCTGCCGCCGCAACGGGTCCACCGGTTCACCCCGCCGGAATGAGGCTCCGCGCGGCGTGCGGGCCGACACTGGGCGGCAGGGCGGCGGGTCCGCTCTCGCGCGTACTCATGGGCCGCGTACCGATGGGAGTCAGCGATGGTCGAGGTCACCGCCACCGACGCGCCGACCATGCCGGTGGCTTCGCGGCCGGCCCAGCGGTGGATGGCCCGTCTCGCGTTCCTCACCGCGGCCGCGGCCGTGCTGCTCGTGGTGGCGGTCGCGGGCGTACGCGGCAGCATCAACCTGCTCGTGATCGGCGCGGCGGGGATGGCGCTGGCGCTGGCCGGGGCGTGGTGGTTCCTCAGCCACCGCGGGACGATGCGCTGGCTCGCCGGGGCGCTGGTGATCGTCGCGCCGGTGGTCGTCGCCATCCTGTACGGGCGGGCCAACCTGATCTGGGTCGTGGTGGCGTTCGCGGTCCTGTGGGCCGCGGCGCTGGCCGCCGGGCGGCGCGCGCTGACCCGGCCCGAGTCCGCCTACGCACCCGCGGAGCGGGACACCCCGCCACCGCGACACCCGTTCCTGATCATGAATCCGCGCTCCGGCGGCGGCAAGGTGGAACGGTTCCAGCTCGTCGAACGTGCCCGGGACCTGGGCGCCGAAGTGGTCCTGCTGGAAGGCGACGTGGACGTCGTCGAGCTGGCCCGCCAGGCCGTCCGCGACGGCGCGGACCTGCTCGGCGTCGCGGGAGGCGACGGCACCCAGGCCCTGGTCGCCGGCATCGCCGCGGAGCACGGGCTGCCGTTCATGGTGATCTCCGCGGGCACCCGCAACCATTTCGCGCTGGACCTCGGACTGGACCGGCAGAACCCCGCCACCTGTTTGGACGCACTGCGCGACGGGGTGGAACTGAGCGTCGACCTCGGCCTGATCGGCGACCGCACGTTCGTCAACAACGCGTCGTTCGGGGCGTACGCGGCGGTCGTGCAGAGCCCCGCGTACCGCGACGACAAGACCCGCACCACGCTGGAACTGCTGCCCGACCTGCTGGTCGGACAGCAGGGCCCCCAGCTTCGGGTACGGGCGGGCGACGTGGAACTGTCCGGGCCGCAGGCGGTGCTGGTCAGCAACAATCCGTACGGCTCGGACGACCTGGCGGGCCTGGGCCGCCGGCCCCGCATCGACGGCGGGGTGCTCGGCGTCCTCGCGGTCACGGTCCACGGCGCGGCCGAGGCGGCCGGGCTGGCGCAGGGACTGCGGCGGGCCAAGGCCCTGACCGTCCTCACCGCCGCCGAAACGGTCGTCGACGCGGACGAACCCACCGTGCCGGTCGGCATCGACGGGGAGGCGATCACGCTGCCCACCCCGGTGCGGTGCACGATCCGGCCCGGCGCGCTGCGCGTACGCGTGCCGCGGCACCGGCCGGGAGTCCCGCCGCCGCGCCCCGAGATGGACTGGGCCCGGCTGCGGCGGCTCGCCCTGTCCGCGGGCGGCGGATGACCGCGGCGGGCCGCCCGGTCGTCATCGCGCACGTCTCCGACCTGCACCTGGGCGCCCACGATCCGCTCGCCGCGCAGACCCTGGCCGCCGACGTCGCGGCGGTCGACCCCACGGTCACGGTGGTCACCGGCGACTGCACGATGCGCGCCCGCACCGGCCAGTTCCGGCAGGCCCGGGAACTGCTCGACGGGCTGCCGCGCCCGCTGCTCGTGGTGACCGGCAACCACGACGTGCCGCTGGACAGCCCTGCCCGGCTCGTCTCGCCGTACTCCCGGTTCCGGCACTGGCTGGAGGACGACCTGGACCCGGTGCTGCGGCTCGACGGCGTGACCGTGCTGGGCCTGGAGAGCACCCCGCGGTGGCGGTGGAAGAGTGGCCGCGTGTCACGGCGGCAGGTCGACGCGGTGCGTACCGTGCTGGGGGCCGCATCGCCGGGCGCGGTCCGGGTCCTCGCCCTGCACCACCCGCCACGGGCCACCGGCCTGGCCCGGGTGGTCGGGCGCGAACGGCTGCTGCGGGCGCTGGCCGCGGCCCGCGTCGACCTGGTCCTCGCCGGGCACACCCACCTGCCCGCGGCGAGCCGCGTCGACCTGGCCGGCTCGGCGCACCGGGTGGTCGAGGTGGTGGCCGGGACCGCGACCAGCGTACGCACCCGCGGGGTGGGGCGGTCCTGGTCGGTGATCCGGGTGGACACCGACGAGATCGTGGTCGAGGAACGGCACCAGGCCGGGCCCGGCTGGCACACCACCGCCACCACCCGGTATCCGCGCCACGGCTGACGGCTCAGCCGGCCGCCACGGGCGGTTGTGGCGGCCGGGGAGCGACCGCGGCGTCCGTCGCGGGTGCGCGCATCCGGACCACTGCCGTGCGCGCCAGCTTGTCGTGGATGCCCTGGTGGCGGCTGTCCACGAGGATCCACGCCGCACCGATCGGAAAGTACGCCAGCACGGCCCCGCGGATCAGCGCGGCGAACCAGGAGACGCGGCGCCCGCTGATCGCGACCACCCGTACCCCCAGCAGTGCCATCCCCGGCGTGCGGCCCGCCAGGGCCCAGAACACGGTGTTGTACAACGCCAGCGTGGCGGGCAGGAACAGCAGGTACACCGACACCGCGACCTTGGGCAGGTTGCCGTGGGTGGGGAACACCACCGCGCCGATCAGCGCCGCGATCAGCACTCCGGCGGTGAACACGGTTGCGACCAGCAGGATGTCGATCACGTACGCGATCGTCCGGCTCACCGGCCCGGCGTACGACGTACCCTCGGGTTCGGTCATCGCCCGTCAGCGGAGGCCGGCCGTGGACCGCGGTGGAAGACCCGGTAGGTGATCCGGTCGACCGCGGTGTCGCCGGCGGCGGCGCCGGTCCGGACGCGGGTGATCAGCTCGTCCACCATGCTCTCGCGCTGCCCGCGGATCAGCGAGTGGATCCGCTCCGGTTCGCGTTCCAGCAGCACCAGCACGTCGTCCAGGACGGCCAGCACCACGGGGCGCAGCACCCGTTCCAGCTGCGCGTCCACGACCCGGTCCACCACCACGGACGTGGCGAACGCCGTGACTGCGGCCTGCACCGCGTCGTTCGCCCGCTGGCGGCCCCGGGTTCGTTCGCGGGCGCCTCGCGCGGCCAGTTCCGCGACGATGTCCCCGCGGCGGGCCGCGGCGCGGCGCAGGCCCGCGAACATTCCGGCGGCGGCTTCCTCGGCCTCGAACACCGCACCCAGGGCGGCGTCGCGCCACCAGCGGACCCCGGTGACCGGGCCCAGCCGGTCCCACACGGTGCCCGCCTGAGCCGGGCCGGCGGCCACGGCCACCGGACTGCCGTCGGTAACGGGGACGCCGTCATCGGCAACGGGGGCACCATCGTCGGCCGCGAGTGCGGCGGCGTAGCCGTTGCCGGCCGCGGCGTCGTCGGGGAGGGTCGGCGGCAGTGCCGTTGTCGTCTCCATCGGCTGCTCCGGGTCGCTGGTCGTCATCTCCCGACGGTCCTCCGCGGCGGCGGTCCGGGGACCACCCGCCACGGATGAGGGATGCGGCCGGGAAAGTCCCGGCCGCATCGTGATCCGCATTCAGCGGCGTCGGCGCGTCACCCGCCGCGCCGTGCGCCGCGAGGTACGCCGGGCCACCCGGCGAGTTCCGAACATCGCTGCACCTCCCCTGCGTACGTGGATTCAGCGGGACGTCCCCGCGGTTTCCAGATCGTGGAGTTCCTTGGCCTCCTCGGCCGTCAGCAGCCCGATCCCCACCAGGTCGAACGGGTTGATGAAGCCGTCGGCGAGGCGGAAGCCGCCGGCCCGCGCGATCGCGTCGCGCAGCGGAACCGCCCAGTGGTGCTCGATCAGCAGCAGCGCGGCCGCGCTGTCGTCGGGGATCTCGTCGATGACGTCCCAGGCGTCGGCGTCGCTGAAGACGCGGACCCCGCCCTGTTCGGCCACCGCCTCGGCACCGGCCAGCGCGCCGGCCTCGAAGCCCGCCTCGCCCTCGACGCCGAGGCCCACCAGGGCGCCGATCTTGCTGCCCAGTTCGACGGCTTCTTCGGTGGACAGGTTGCTCAGGTGCTCGATCTCGATGTCGCCCGCCGCGTCCTTGTAGACCGCAAGGGCGTCGATCACGCGGACGGTGTCGCTCTTACGCAGCTTCTCCAGCTCGGCGACGACCTCGCCGTGGAAGTTGGGATGTTCGAAGCCCAGCACGATCAGCTGGACCGGACCGATGGACATCTGCTGCCGCTCCTTCGTGCGATCCGACGTTCGATGCGAACGGGCGATCTCACGAAGCGCGGCCGGCAGCGGAACCGGGGGTAGGTGCGGGTGTCCGCCGCGTCCGTGGATCGCCCGATATCGATCCTTACGGCACCCGCGTCCCGTCACCTCATCCGGCGGGGGTGACCACCGGCTCGGCCCACTCCGGCTCGGCCGCCACCTCCCGGGCGGGCTCGTCCGGGCGGTCGTGCTGATAGTGCACGCCGACCAGCTCCACCCCGCACCGGTCGAGCCGGACCAGCAGGGCACCCAGCTGATCGGCGGACAGCCGGCCGCGGATCGTCCACTGCCGGGCCACGGACTCGCAGCGCAGGTCGGCGAAGGCGGCGCGCAGCACCGGCCCGACGAATCCCTGCACGCGGATCTCGTATCTCTCCTCCATGGCGCACACAGCCTCCGGCGTGGTGACGTCTCATCGGTCGTATTTCACGGTGTACCCATTCCGCGGCAACATGTTCCTCCACAAGGGGTGATAGGGGACCGGGCGGCAGCTCCCGACCACCTCGCAAATCGGATGATCGGGCCCGCAAAGCGGATGTTGCCACGTTGGTGATCGACATGTTTGGCTGAGGACGGCAGTGGCCCCCCGTCCCGTCCGGCAATCGCCGTCGGCAGTGGCGGCGGAGCGCTGCGCTGGTGCCGAGGATGTCACCCGGCGCGGCCGGCCGGTGCCGACAACCCCATCCCGCCCGTCACGCGAAGCGGGCGCCTTGGGCGAGCGGAGGCCGCGGATGGCTGCCGAAGGGGGCGGCGTGGAGGGTGACAACGTTGTTGACCACGTGATTAAACGACAATCCCGGACCGCGGGTGGGAAACGTCCGAACGAGGGGCGGCGGGCCCCGCCCATGCTGACTCCGTTCATCGCGGCGAAGACCGCCCGCCCGCAGATGCTGCGGGCCCGGATCCGCCGCCAGCGCCTGTACGACGCGCTGGAGGCCGCGGTGCGGTGCCCGCTGACGGTCGTCTGCGCCGGCGCGGGCTGGGGCAAGACCGTGCTGGTCTCCGCGTGGGCGGACACCCGGCGCACCCCGGTCGCCTGGCTCACACTGGACGCTCACGACAACGACGTGCAGCTGTTCTGGGCGAGCGTGGCGGCCGCGTTGCGGGCGGCCGGGGCGGTGCCCCCGGACAGCGCGCTCGCCGAGCTGGGCGCGGTACCGTCCGACCACGTCGAGCGCCTGCGGCACCTGGCCCGTGGCCTGGGCCAGCTCAGCGCGCCGACCGTGCTGGTACTGGACGACTTCCACGAGATCACCGACGAAGACGTGCTGGCGGAGCTGTCCGGGCTGCTGCGCCATCCACCGCCGGGGCTGCGTCTCGTACTGCTCACCCGCAGCCAGGTGGCACTGCCGTTGCACCGCATGCGGGCCACCGGTGAGGTGGCCGAGATCCGGTCGGGGGAGCTGGCGTTCACCGCGGCGGAGGCCGCGGACCTGCTCGCCCGGCACGGTCTGGCGCTGCCCGCTGACGAGGTGGCGGCACTGGTCGAGCACACCGAAGGGTGGGCGGCCGGGCTCCAGCTCGGCGCGACGTTCCTGGCCGGGCCGGACGGCCCGCGTACGGTGGCCGACTTCGCCGGTGACGTCCGGGCCGTGGACGAGTACCTGGCCGACGAGGTGCTGTCCGGGCAGTCCCCGCACCTGTACCGGTTCCTGCTGCACACCAGCATCTGCGAGCACGTCTGCGGTGACCTGGCCGACGCGATCACCCTGGGCTCGGACGGCCAGCGCACCCTGGAGGAGCTGGAACGGGTCAACGACTTCGTGATCCGGCTCGGCGCCAAGCCGCAGTGGTTCCGATACCACCATCTGCTGCGCGACATGCTGCGGCACCGGCTGCTGCTGGAATGCCCCACCATGCTGCCCGAGCTGCACCGGCGCGCCGCGGGCTGGCACGCCGCCCACAACTCGATCTTCGAGGCGATCGAGCACGCGGTGGCCGCGGGGGACTGGGCGTACGTGGGCCGGCTCGTGGTGACCCAGGCGGCCCCGCTGATCGCCTCCGCACACCGGGCGGCGCTGTCCCGGCTGCTGCGGCAGATCCCGCCGACGGAGTTCGCCGCGACACCGGAGCTGCGCGTCTGCGTAGCGCTGCTGCTGTTCGACGCGGGCGACTACGACGCGATCCCGGCGCAACTGGCCGGGGCGGCCGAGCTGCTGCGCGACCGGACCGAGGCGCAACGGCTCCCGGCGGAGCTCACGCTGGGCTCGCTGCGGGTGGCGGTGCACCGGGCGGGCGGCGACATGCCCGAGGTGGTCGCGGAGACCACCCGGCTGCTGGCGATGCTCGCCAAGGTCCGCTTCGCCGAGGTGCCCTCGGCCGTGCAGTACCGCGCGATCGCCCTGAACAACAAGGGCTTCGGCCTGCTGTGGACCGGGCGCCCCGACCGGGCCCAGCGGTACCTGTGGGCCGCCTCGACCGCGGCCCGGGCGGCCGGGGTCGAGCTGGTGGAGATCAGCGCGCTCGGCCACCTGGCCCTGCTGGAGGTGATGTCCGGTTCCGTGCAGGAGGCTGCCCGGCTGGCCACCGGCGCCCGCGACCTGGCCGAACGCCGTGGCCTGATGTCCGCGCTGCAGACCGGGTCGGTGCACCTCGCGCTGGCCCTGGTGCATCTCGAACGCGACGACCTCGCCGCTGCCCAGCGCGCCCTGCAGCAGGCGATGCGCGCCCACCGCGGGGAACCGGCGGTGGCGCAATGGCTGGTCCGGTTGGGCGTGCAGGCCCGGCTCGCGCTGGCACACGGTGATCCGCGGGCGGCGCGCGCGTTCCTGCACGAGGCCCGCCGCGACGCCGACGCGGGCCTGTCCGCCCCGGCCCTGGACCGGTGGCTGCTGCTCACCGAGTCGGAAGTGGATCTCGCCACGGGCGCCGCCGAGACGGTCGCCCACCGGTACGCCGTCCTGGCCCGCCGCCATCGCCTGACCAGCCCGGAGCGGGTCTGCGCGGCGCGGGCCGGGTACGCGGTGCACGACCTGCGCCGCGCCGAAGAACTGCTGGCCGGGCTGCGCGCGCCGCTGTCCGAGACCGCCGCGACCGTGGCGGCCCGCATCGTCGGGGCCCAGGTCGCCGACGCCGCCGGGTACGGCCTGCAGGCCGCCGACCGGCTCGCGGACGCGTTCGCGCTGGCCGATCAGGAGGGCATCCACCGCCCGTTCCTGGCATTGCGGGACGCCCGCCTGGACGCGCTGGTCGCGCGGCAGAACCTGCTGCCGCACCGCAACGCGGAGTTCGTCGCGGAGATCCTGGCCGGGATGCGTGCCGGTACCCCGCTGCACCGCCCGGCGCTGCCCGCGGGCCAGCTCAGCGAACGGGAGACGGAGGTGCTGCGTTTCCTGCCGACCATGCTGACCGCGGGGGAGATCGCGGGAGAGCTGGGCGTGTCGGTCAACACGATCAAGGCGCACATGCGATCGATCTACCGCAAGCTGGAGGCCCCCCGCAGACGGGCCGTCGTGGCCCGGGCCCGCGAGTACGGGCTGCTCTGAATCGCGGCCAGGACCGGACCGTGGTCAGTGCAGGAAGGACTTCAGCGCGATCATCGTGAGTCCGAAGACCCCGGCGATCGCCGAGGAGACCATCTGTTCTCCCCGGGTCAGCCGCCCGTGGCGGCCGACCCGCCATCCCGCTACGCACAGCAGCAGGGTGCTGCAGCTCAGGCCCCACAGGATCGACGTCCGCTGGTCGGCCCCGAACCAGTAGGCGATCAGGAGTACGAGCAACGGGAACAGCGACGCCGTGACCATCTCCCAGCCGCTGGTGAGCTGCTCCCGGAGGCTGTCCCAGCGCGGGCGGTGGCCGGCGTGGATGCGTTCGGCCACGATTCGCGCGTACCGCTCGGCGGCCCAGTAGATGATCAGCGTGCCGAGCACCGCCACCACCGTGGCGGGGACGGTCGGCTGGTGCGCGGCCGCCATGACGGCGGCGCTGATGATGATGCCGTAGATGCCCGCGGTGGTGGCTTCCTGCGCCTCGGTCATCACCACCAGGTGCTGGGACTCTTCCGATTCGGGCTCGGAATCGCCCAGGGTCCACCCGCTCATGCCGGACCCGGGGTCGTCGCCTCATCCACCGGCGTCTCCGGTTCCGCCGTGGCCACCGACCGGGCCACCAGGGTGACCCCCACCTCGTAGGCGGCGAGCGCCACGACGATCACCAGCAGCGCGGTCCACGAGGACAGGATCAGCGCGAGCGCCACTGCCACCACGAGGCCGCCGACGCGCAGCGCGTCCAGATGCCGGGCGGTGAATCCGGGTCCGTGGGTGACGACGGCGCGCCCGCCGGTGCGGGTCCACCGGCCGACGGCGCGGGCGCCGCGCGCACCCTGGTGGCGCAGCCAGGTCGGGCCGCGTCCCGGCCCGATCAGGTACATCACCGCGGCCAGGATCGCGCCGATCCAGATGATCTGGTCACCGCGGACCCGGAGCTGGCTGAACACCGTCGTGATGGCCGCGGCGGCGCCGTCGCGGTACAGGCCCGCCGGGATCTCGCCGAGGATCTGGTCCTTGACGGCGCGGATCACCGCGCCCACCGCCACGGCCGCCACGACCAGCCACAAGCCGAGCTGCAGCAGCGTACGGCGCCGTCCCGGCGAGATCAGCAGGGCCAGGCCGAACAGGGCGACCGTGGCGACCACGAACAGCACCAGGTCGCGTTTGGCGGTCGACACTGCCCGTTGCACGGCCTTGAGCTGGCCGGAGTCGTACACGGTGAACTGGGCGAAGTTGGCCGGCAGGGTCACCCCGAGGGAGTCCTGCACGCGGGTGCGCAGGTTGTCCGGGATCGCACCGCTGCTCAGGTCCGGCAGGTTGATCTGCTTGCCGAACATCGTGGGAAGCTGCGCGCTGAGCGCCCGCAGCACCTGGTTGATCAGCGGCAGCAGGTCGATCTCGACGCGGTCGTCGCGTGCCACCACCACGTTGCTCTCGCCGTTGAGGATGGCCACGGCCCGGTCGTGGGCCCGCCGGTTCAGCTCCACCCAGATGCGCTGGAACTGTGCGCTCTGCAGCACGTTGTAGACGGTCTTCTCGACCGCGTCGTGCAGTTGCCCGGCGATCGGCCCGGCGACGAACGCGGCCTGCGCGGGCAGCACGTTCGCGACCCGCTGCTGCACGTCGATCGCACTGAATACCTGGTTCGTGGCGTAGTCCGCGACCGCCGCGGCCACCTGCGGGTCCTGCGGCAGCGGGGCGATGGTCGCCACCCAGCGGTCGGTGTTCAGGGCGGTCCGCGCGGACCACACCCCGACGACGCCGGCCACCAGCGCGAACGCGGTGATCGCGATCAGCACGGCGGCGGTGACCCGGCGCAGCGTGTGGATCGTGGAGGCACGCCGGTGCCGCGTGTCCAGGCGCGCGTTCAGGTCGGCGACCTCGGCGCGCAGGCGGGCAAGTTCCTCGACGTCACCGGCCCACACGGGCTCCCCGGTACGGACCGGTGGCCCGATTTCCTGCGTGGTGTCGGTTTCGGGCTGCGCGTCGGCCGCGGCCGGCTGGGTGCTCATCGCCGTTCCTTCCGCATCGCCCGCATCTCACCGCCGTGCACGACCAGCGCGTAGATGGCGATGAAGTCGAACGTGACCGCGAAGATGGTCCACGCCGGGTACGCGGTGACGAACCCCAGGTTCACGAACGCGTTGACCCCGGCCGCGACCACACCGAGCCACCGGGCCCATGTCAGGCCGCGCAGCACGCCGACGCCGGAGATCAGCAGCGCGGTGCCCATCAACAGCAGCGTCCATCCCCACACCGCGTAGCTGAGGTCGATCACCAGCTTGGACGCCGGGGACAGATAGAAGTTCTCGTCGAACAGCGCGATCAGGCCCTGCATGACGTTGATCAGGCCCGCGCCGAACATGACGATGCCGATGAACAGCACCCAGCCGAGCCCGGCGGTCATCGGGTCCGCGTAGTTGCGCAGATGCGCGGGGGTCTGCTGTACGTGTGCCATGGCGTTTCCGTTCTCCGGTCACCGGTACGGCCGCGGCGCGGGCCGGGCCGACATGGTGGGTTGGACGGCGGTGTGCGCCGTACCGGTCAGCAGCGAGCCGATCGCGACGCCGAGGATGAAGTTCAGGCCCGCGGTGAACAGCCGGGACCCGAGTCCCGTTTCCGTGACGAACGGCGCCAGCATCGCGGCCACAGTCGCCAGTGTCATCACCCAGCCGAAGAACCGCAGCGGTTTCGGCGTGTAGAGCAGCAGCAGATGCAGCACCGCGGTGGCCGCGAACGCGCACATCGCCGCGCCGATGGCGTACCAGCCGGTGTCCGCGTCGCCCCACACCCCGGCACCCTTGGGCGCGAGGATCTCCACCCCGAACAGGCCGCGCCCGACCAGGATCCCCACGATCGCGATCAGCGCGGCCACCACCGCGGTGGCCGTACCACCGGCCCAGAGCCGGGAAGCGTTCACCACGGGGTGCGACGATGCGCCGGCCGATGGGTACATCGGGGTCATGGCGTCCTCCTCGGGCGGTTTCGGCACGCGTGGCCGTGTCCCGCCGAGCCTCATCGACGGCCGGGGCGGGCTGCCTCATCCGGCGGGGATGAACGGGTCAGGGCCGCCGGGAGGCCCTGGAAGGAGTGGCCGGGGCCCGGGCTCGCCACCGGGCAGCTTCATTCGCGCGGAATGAGGTCCCGGGCCGTGCGCCATGGCTGACTGACCTTGACGCCGGCGACCGCAACCCAGCGGCGCAGAACCGCCGGGCGGGCGGGGCCCGCCGTCGCGCGGCGGCGGACCGGTTCAGTACAGAAGGGATGTGTACGGATCATGGCAACACTCGTCGCCATCGGCTACCCCGACGAGACCACCGCGACGGCCGCGTCGCTGGAGGCCCAGCGCCTCAGCAAGGACCTGATCATCCAGCCCGACGCGATCGCGGTGATCATCCGGGACCGCGAGGGCAAGTTCCACGTCACGACGAACCACCACGCGGTGGGTGGCGGCGCCACCTGGGGCATGTTCTGGGGTCTGCTGTTCGGTCTGCTGTTCTTCATCCCGTTCCTGGGCATGGCGGTCGGCGCCGGGCTCGGCGCGCTGATGGGCAAGATGACCAAGGGCGCGATCAACAAGGAATTCCAGGACCAGGTCCGTGACCTGGTGCAGCCGGGCACGTCGGCGCTGTTCCTGGTCGTCGAGAAGGTCACCCCGGACAAGGCGGTCGAGGCGCTGGCGAAGTTCGGCGGCACCGTCCTCAAGTCGTCGCTGCCCAAGGACACCGAGGCCAAACTGCAGGAGGCCCTGCACAGCGGCACGGACACCGAGGAGATCATCAAGTCCTCCGAGGCCGAGGAGACCCCGGCGGCGTCCACCCCGTGACCTGAGCTCCGGCGGGCACGGTCCGGGCGGCGAGCGCCACCGGGCCCAACGGAATCCGGATGCCGGCCTGCACAGCGGGCCGGCATCCGCGCGTCCGGTGGTCATCGTTCATCCCGCCGAGATGACGTGCGGACCCCGCCGCGGTGGCCATTCTTCCGCCATGAGACGGATGACATGGATCTCGATCGGCGCGGTCATCGTGATGCTCGGCGCCGGCGCATGCGGCACGGAGTCGTCGTCCGCGGTCTGCGACAGCCTGGCCCAGGTACAGCAGACGGCTGACCAGATCAAGAACGCGAACGTGTCCGAGAACGGGCTGTCACAGCTCAAGACGGACCTGCAGGCCCTGCAGACGAGTCTGCAGCGGCTCAAGACCGACGCCAAGACGCAGTTCTCGACCCAGCTGTCCACGGTGCAGACCGCCGCGGACCAGTTCAAGGCCAGCATCGCTTCGGCGAAGACCACGCCGAGCGCCGCGACGTTCGGCAACGTGCGTACGGCCACCGCCGGGCTGGCGGCCAGCCTGCAGCAGCTCGGCGCGTCCATGTCGGGGACCTGCTGATGGGCATGGTGACGCCCGCGTCCGCGGGCCCGAGCCGGCCCTTCCCGGGCCTGGCACCGCCGTACCGCGAGGTGCAGTACAGCGAGGCGACCGACTGGGTCGCGTGGGTGCTGTTCGGCGGGATCCTGCTGGTGTTGCTCGGTGCGATCCACCTGGGCACCGGGCTGGTCGCGCTGTGGCGCCCGGAGATCCTGCACGGGACCCGGGCGGACCTGCTGCTGCCGATCGGCCTGACCGCGCTGGCGTGGACACACCTGGTGCTGGGCACGGTGGCGGTGGTGACCGGGGTGGGGCTGATGCGCGGCACCGGCTGGGCCCGGGTCGTCGCGGTCGTACTGGGCAGCCTGGCGATCCTGGTGGACTTCGCGTTCATGCGAACGTATCCGGTGTGGTCGGTCACGACGATGATCCTGACCGCCCTGGTGATCTATGCGGTCGTGGTGCACGGGGGTGAGGTGGCCGCCGCGTACGGCGACCGGTGACGGGAGGACGGCATGGCGGCGATCGGCCAATGGGTTCCCGGGCTGCGGCTGGTTTCGGCGTACCGCCGGGACTGGCTGGTCAAGGATCTGGTGGCCGGGCTGGTCCTGTCGACGCTGCTGGTGCCGCAGGGCATGGCGTACGCGGAACTGGCGGGCCTGCCCCCGATCACCGGCCTGTACACGTCGATCCTGTGCCTGCTGGGCTATGCGCTGTTCGGCCCGTCACGGATCCTGGTGCTCGGGCCGGACTCCTCACTGGGCCCGATGATCGCCGCGGTGATCGTGCCGATCGTCGGGTCGGGCGGCGACCCGGCCAAGGCGGTGGCGCTGGCGTCGATGCTCGCCCTGATGGTGGGCGTGACCATGGCCGTGGCCGGGGCGGCGAAGCTGGGGTTCATCGCGGACCTGCTGTCCAAGCCGACACAGATCGGCTACATGAACGGGCTCGCGGTGACCATCCTGGTCAGCCAGCTCCCGAAGCTGTGCGGGTTCTCCGTGGACGCCGAGGGTCTGATCGGGGAGGCGACCGCGTTCGTGCGTGGCCTGGCCGACGGAGAGGCCGTGGCGGCGGCGGTCGGCGTGGGCCTGTTCACCCTGGCGGTGATCCTGGGGCTGCAACGCTTCCTGCCCAAGGTGCCGGCCGTACTCGCCGGTGTGCTGGTCGCGATCTGCGCGACGTGGGTGCTGGACCTGGGGGAGCGCGGGGTGAAGCTGGTGGGGGACCTGCCGCGGGGTTTCCCACCGCTCACCCTGCCGCACGCCTCGTGGTCGGAGATGGCGCTGCTGGTGGCCGGCGCGCTGGGCATCACGCTGGTGTCGCTGACGGACACGATCTCGACCTCGTCGGCGTTCGCCGCGCGCACCGGGCAGGAGGTCCGCGGCAACCAGGAGATGATCGGCATCGGCGCGGCCAACATCGCGGCGTCGCTGTTCCAGGGTTTCCCGGTCAGCACGAGCGGTTCCCGCACGGCGGTGGCGGAGCAGTCCGGGGCCCGGTCGCAGGTGACCGGCGTGGTCGGCGCCGCGCTGATCCTGCTCATGCTGGTGTTCGTCCCCGGCCTGCTGAAGGACCTTCCGCAGCCCGCGCTGGGCGCGGTTGTGATCGCGGCGTCGCTGTCGCTGGCCGACATCCCGGGTACGGCCCGGCTGTGGCGTCACCGGCGCACCGAATTCGCCGTGGCGATGACCGCGTTCCTCGGGGTGGCGCTGCTCGGGGTGCTGCCCGGCATCGGGGTGGCGGTGGCGCTGTCCGTGGTGAACGTGTTCCGCCGGCTGTGGTGGCCGTACCAGGCGGTGCTCGGGCGGGCGGCCGGCGTGCAGGGCTACCACGACGTCACGTCGTACCCGCATGCGGAGCGGCTGCCCGGGATGGTGTTGTTCCGCTTCGACGCACCGTTGATCTTCGCGAACGCGCGGGTGTTCCGGGACCAGATCCGCGAGCTGGCCGCCGCGGACCCGCCACCGCGGTGGATCGTGATCGCGGCCGAGCCGATCACGGACGTCGACACCACCGCCTCCGACGTGCTGGAGGACCTCGACGAGGAGCTGAACGCCCGCGGGATTTTCCTGGTGTTCGCGGAACTCAAGGACCCGGTGCGCCGTAAGATCGACCGGTACCACCTGACCCGCGCGATCGAGCCGGAGCACTTCTTTCCGACGCTGGAGGACGCGGTGACCGCGTACCAGGCGTTGACCGGTGCGCAGTGGAGGGCGCCCGCCGCCGACCCGCAACCCCGTTCGTGAGCCCGTCATTCGTCCCGGATGACGCGGCCGGTGCGGGCTGCGCCGAGCATGGCGGGCATGAGCAGCGCAGCTTCCCCCGGATCCTACGGCGCTGAGCAGCAGCGCCTTCACGAAGCCGACATGTCCGGCGCCTCATGGCGCCGATGGGGCCCTTATCTGAGCGAGCGGCAGTGGGGCACGGTCCGCGAGGACTACAGCGCGGGCGGCGACGCCTGGGCCTACTTCACTCACGACCAGGCGCGCTCGCGCGCGTACCGATGGGGGGAGGACGGCATCGCCGGGTTCAGCGACGACCAGCAGTTCCTCTGCCTGTCCGTGGCGATGTGGAACGGCCGTGACCCCATCCTCAAGGAACGCATGTTCGGCCTGACCAACGCCGAGGGCAACCACGGTGAGGACGTCAAGGAGTACTACTTCTACACCGAATGCACCCCCACCCACTCGTATCAGCGGATGCTGTACAAGTACCCGCAGGCGGAGTTCCCGTACACGGATCTGGTGGCCACCAACGGCTCCCGCGGCCGGACCGAGTTCGAGTACGAACTGCTCGACACCGGAATCTTCGACGACGGCCGCTATTTCGACGTCGTCGTCGAGTACGCCAAGGACGGCCCGGAGGACGTGCTGCTGCGGATCACCGTGCACAACCGTGGCCCGGAGCAGGCGGATCTGCGGCTGCTGCCGACCGTGTGGTTCCGCGACATCTGGTCGGCCGGGCCGGACGCGCCGCGGCCGCAACTGCGCGCGGTGCCGGGCACGCCGGCGATCGCGATCACCCACCCGCACCTCGGCGACCGCTGGCTGCTGTCCCTGGACGGCGACACACTGTTGTTCACCGAGAACGCCACCAACACGCAGCGGCTGTTCGGCACCCCGAACGCCACCCCGTACGTCAAGGACGCGTTCGACCGGTACGTCGTGCACGGCGACGAGGCCGCGGTGAACCCGGATCTGACCGGCACGAAGGCCGCCGTGGACGTGCCGTTGACGCTGCCGCCCGGCGGCAGTGCCGTGGTCCGGTTGCGGCTCACCGACACGCCGCCCGCCCCGGACGATCCCCGCTTCTCCGCGCCCGGCTTCGACGAGCTCGTCGCGCGGCGCCGCACCGAGGCGGACGAGTTCTACGACGACATCCTCGACCCCGAACTGGCCGAGGCGGAACGGCCCGTGGTTCGCCAGGCGCTGGCCGGGATGCTGTGGAGCAAGCAGTACTTCGGCTACGACGTGGAGCAGTGGCTCTCCGAACACGGCCTGGACCCGCTGGACGCGGAGGGCGTCCGCAACGGCGACTGGTTCCACCTGGTCGCCCACGACATCATCTCGATGCCGGACACGTGGGAGTACCCATGGTTCGCCGCGTGGGACCTCGCGTTCCAGGCCATCACGCTCGGCCTGGTCGACGTCACGTTCGCCAAGCACCAGCTCGACCTGCTGCTGACCCGTCGCTACCAGCACCCCAACGGCCAGCTCCCCGCGTACGAGTGGAACTTCTCCGACGTCAACCCGCCGGTGCACGCCTGGGCCACGTACCTGTTGTACGAGCTCGAGAAGGCGAACACCGGCCAGGGCGACCGCGCCTGGCTGAAGAACGCGTTCCTCAAACTGTCCAAGAACTTCACCTGGTGGATCAACCGCAAGGACGTGGACGGCCGCAACGTGTTCCAGGGCGGATTCCTCGGCCTGGACAACATCGGCGTCTTCGACCGCAGTGCCCCGCTGCCCACGGGCGGGCACCTGGACCAGGCCGACGGCACCGCATGGATGGCCCTGTACTGCCAGAACATGCTGCAGATCGCGCTGGAACTGGCCGACGACGAGCCGGTGTACCTGGAGCAGGCGCAGACGTTCCTGCAGCACTTCATGCTGATCGCGGTCGCGGTCAACCGTTCGGGCGGCAAGGCCGAGAGCATGTGGGACGAGCAGGACGGCTTCTTCTACGACCTGCTGCGCCTGCCGGACGGCAGCGCCACGAGGATGCGGGTGCGTTCCATGGTGGGTCTGCTGCCGCTGGCCGCGGCCACCGTGCTGAGTCCCGAGGTGGCCGAGCGGCATCCCGAACTGCTGAAGGGGGCGCAGGAGTTCGTGACCCGCCACCCCAGCATCGCCTCGGTGATCACCCCCGGGCGCTTCCGCGGCGAGCGCGGGCACTACCTGCTCGCGCTGTTCGACCAGCAGCGGCTGCGCCGGGTACTGGCCCGGCTGCTGGACGAGGACGAATTCCTCAGCGAGTACGGCATCCGCTCGCTGTCGCGCTACCACGCCGAGCATCCGTACGGCCTGGACGTGGACGGGCATCGGCACGAGGTGTCGTACCTGCCTGCCGAATCCGACACCGGCATGTTCGGCGGCAACTCCAACTGGCGCGGCCCGATCTGGTTCCCGATGAACGCCCTGATGATCCGTGCCCTGCTGAACCTGCACGTCGGCTACGGCGACGAATTCACCGTGGAATGCCCGACCGGCACGGGCCGGCAGATGACGCTGTTCGAGGTGGCACGGGAGATCTCCGACCGGCTGACCCGGATCTTCCTGCCCGACGAGCAGGGCCGCCGCCCCTGCTACGGCGGTCACACGATCTTCGCGACCGACGAGCACTGGCGGGAACTGCTGACGTTCTCCGAGTACTTCCACGGCGACAACGGTGCCGGGGTCGGCGCCAGTCACCAGACCGGTTGGACCGGGATGGTCGCGGTGTTCCCGAACCTGTTCGCGGGACTGGAGAGCCACGATCTGCTCGCCCATGGGATGATCGGCGTCCGGCGCACGCGACAGGAGAGGCGATGAGCGGCTGGCCGTCCCACCCGGTCGTGTACGAGGTCGACACCTGGCCGTGGCTGGCCGAGGTGGGCCGCCGCGCCGGTGCCCCGCTGACACTCGCCCAGGTCCCCGCGAAAGTCTGGGACGAGCTGGCCCCGCCCGGCACGGACGCGGTGTGGCTGATGGGTGTGTGGCAGCGCAGCCCGGCCGGTCTCGCGGTGGCCCGGCACAACGCGGGACTGCAGGACGCGTTCCGCGCCGCCCTGCCCGACCTGACCGACGAGGACGTGGTCGGCTCGCCGTACTGTGTCCGCCGGTACGTGGTGGACGACCGCCTGGGCGGCCCCGCCGGGCTGGCCGCGGCCCGCGCCGAGCTGGCCCGCCGCGGTCTGCGCCTGATCCTGGACTTCGTGCCCAACCACGTCGCCCCGGATCACCCGGCCCTGCTGGAGCATCCGGACTGGTTCGTGCGCGGTACGGCCCGGGACAAGGCCGCGGCCCCGGACGACTGGCTCGACATCCGCGGGCTGATCGTGGCGCGCGGCCGTGACCCGTTCTTTCCGGCTTGGCCGGACGTGGTGCAGCTCAACGCGTTCCGCCCGGAGCTGCGCCAGGCCACCACGGACGTGCTCGACCGCATCCTGGAGCAGTGCGACGGCGTGCGCTGCGACATGGCGATGCTGGTGACCAACGACGTGTTCGGCAAGACCTGGGGTGCGCACGTCGGGGCGGCCCCGGCGGAGGAGTTCTGGCCGACCGTCCTCGGTGAGCTGCGGCTGCGGCACCCGAACGCGGTGCTGATCGCCGAGGCGTACTGGGACATGGAGTGGGCACTGCAGCAGCAGGGCTTCGACTTCTGTTACGACAAGCGCCTCTACGACCGGCTCGCGCACGGCGACGCCGCCGCGGTGCGCGGTCACCTGTCCGCCGGGTACGACTACCAGCGGCGGCTGATCCGTTTCATCGAGAACCACGACGAGCCCCGCGCCGCCGCGGAGTTGCCCGCCGGCCGGGACCGGGCCGCCGCGGTGGCCGTGGCCACGCTGCCCGGGGCGACGCTGTGGCACGACGGACAGTTCGAGGGGCGGCGGGTGCGGCTGCCGGTGTTCCTCGGGCGGCGCCCGGACGAGCCCGCCGACGACGATCTGCAGCGTTTCTACCACCGGCTGCTCGCGGCGGCCGCAGAACTGCGCCGCGGCGACTGGACGCTGCTGCAGGTGCACGGCTGGCCGGACAATCCGACCCACCACGACCTGGCGGCGTGGGCGTGGCACGACGGGCCGCTGCACCACGTGGTGGTGGTGAACCTGTCCGGGCACGCCGCGCAGGGCCGTGCGGCGCTGCCGTGGCAGGAGTTGCGCGGGCGTGCGTGGCGGCTCACGGATCGGCTCGACGGGCGCGTCTTCGACCGTACGGGCGACGAACTGGCCGCCGACGGCCTCTTCGTGGACCTGCCCGCCTGGGGGTGTCACGTGCTCGCGGTGGAGCCTCGCTGACGCCGTGGCCGGGGTGATCGGCCGGCTGGACCGCCTGCAACAGCAGCACCGGGTGCTGGGGTTCGGGTACGCCGTGGTGCGCAAGTACCTCGACGACGGCGGCGGCCGCGAAGCCGCGCTGATCACCTACTACGGCTTCCTGAGCGTCTTCCCGGTGCTGCTGCTCGGCGTCACGGTCGTGACCCGGGTCCTGGCGGCACGGCCGGATCTGCGGCACCGGCTGGTGACCGCGATCGTGCCGCACTCGCTGCAGCCCAGTGTGGAGAGTGCGGCGGCGGCCATGCCGACCTCCGCGGTGCCGCTGGCCATCGGCATCATCGGCCTGTTGTACTCCGGCGCCGGAGTGGTCTTCTCGGCGTACCACACGCTCAACCATCTCGCCGCGGTCCCGTTCCGGCTGCGTCACGGCATCATCTCGTGGCTGCTGCGCGTAATGGTCGTTCTGGTGCTGCTGCTGTCGGGGGTGGTGGCGGTGGGCGGGCTCACCGTGGCGGTCACGGTCGTGCCCGGCGTCAGTGCGATGCCGCAGGTCGCGGCCGCGCTCGGCTCCTGGCTCATCGGGTACGGCGTACTGCTGCTGGCCGCCCGCCTGCTGCTGTCGCGTCCGGCGCCGGTGCGGGCACTGTGGCCCGGCGCCGCGCTCGGGGCGACCGCGTTGACCGTGGTGCTGACGGTCGGCGCCGCGGTCCTGCCGGGGCTGGTCCGCCGGGCGGGCGCGGTGTACGGCAGCTTCGCCGCCGTGGCGGGCATGTTCTCCCTGCTGTACGTGCTGAGCTTGGGGCTGGTGTTCGCGGCCGAGGTGGCGGCGGTGCGTCAGGGCCGGTTGTGGCCGCGGGCGCTGGACCGTGACCGGCCGACCGCGGCGGACGCCCGGGCCCTGGCGCTGCTGGCCCGCGAGCAGGAACGCGACCCCGCCGACCGGATCCAGGTCGTGGACGGCGCCGGCCCCGACCGGTGACGGGCTACGTCCGCGCAGCCGGTGCCAACGCCTTACGCATCCTGGGGCCGAGGGGGCGCTCGACGTACCGGTGCACCAGCCAGGCGGGGACGAGCATGAGGACGACCGTCGCGCCGATCAGGACCGGCACCGGCAGGCTGGTCAGCTCGTACCCGTAGCGGATGACGGTGTATCCGATCCGCTGGTGCAGCAGATAGAACGGATAGGTCAACGCGCCGGCGATCGTCAGCCACCGCCAGCCGGGGCGGCCCTTCGCGTCGAGCGCGATCAGCACCAGCATCACGTAGCCGAGGCTCACGATGAGGACAGCGGGCCACAGCGGAATGCGGAACCCGTGCGGTCCGACCCGTTCCGCGAGCCGGTGCATGTTCACCCACCAGGTCATGCCGAGGATCGCCCACAGCAGCGGGGTCGGCCCGAAGCGGTGCATCAGGTACATGGCGACACCGGCGATGAAGTACCCCGCGAACTCACCGACGGTGATCGTCTTGAGCAGCGGCACGTCGAGCGACGTCGCCGCGCAGGCGGCCAGCATCCAGCTCAGCAGGAAGATGACCGTCCGCTGGTACGTGACGCCCCGCGCGACGACGATCGCGAACAGCAGGTAGAACCGCAGCTCCGCCCACAGTGTCCAGTACACGTTGTCCACGGCGGGGACCCCGAGCGGCTCCTGCAGTATGGTGAAGTTGACGCCGATGCCGGCCCAGGACAGTGGCACCCGCTGCGGTATGTGACCGCTGATGGGCAGCAGGAAGGTGACCGCGGTGGTGAGGACGACGCCGGTCCAGTACGCCGGGTAGAGCCGGCTCGCGCGGGAGGCGAAGAAATATCGCAGCGTCCGCCCCCAACTGCTCATGCAGATCGCAAACCCGCTGATCATGAAGAACAACTCGACGCCGAGGAAGCCGTAGATCGTGACCCGGCTGGCGTGGGGCAGGAAGTATGCGGGCGTGTGGACACCGTCGAGCGCCCAGTACGCGGTGTAGTGATGGACCGCGACCGCGAGCGCGGCGATCAGCCGCAGTCCGTCCAGGGCGGCGAGCCGGGGCGCCTTGACGGCCGACGGGTGGGGCGGCGCCGCCGCGCGGCCGGTGGCGGTGAGCCGGTAGTAGCGCCGCGCCCGTCCGTCGGCGATGTACTCCCGGTCGACCTCCACGAGCCGGCGCTCGGCCAGCCGGTCGAGGGCGCCGTACAGCGTGCCGGGCCTGAGCTTGACCTCACCGGCGGACAGCGTGGTGACCTCGCGGATCACCGCGGGGCCGGACCGGGGGCCGTCGGCCAGGGCGGTGAGGATCAGGGGAGCGGGTGACAGGACGGCTGGCATGCTCGGGGAAGCTACAACCGCCGGTATATAACGTCAACCGTACTATCCGTTTGACGTTATATAGCGGCGGCTGTAGTGTGTCCGCCCATGCAAGAACCCACGTTCTTGATCCTCACCGCGCTCGCGGCCGAGCCGACGCACGGCTACGGCGTGATCCGCGCCGTCGACACGCTGTCCGGCGGCGACGTCATCCTGCGTCCCGGCACGCTGTACGGCGCCCTGGACCGTCTCGCCGAGCAGGGCCTCGTCGAAGTCGACCGGGAGGAAGCCATCGACGGGCGGCTGCGCCGGTACTACCGGCTCACCGACAGCGGTGCCGCCGCCCTCGCCGCGCAGGTGGCCCGGTTGCGCCGCAACGCCGACGCGGCCGAGGCCCGGCTGCGACGACCCGCCGGACGGCCCGCCCTGGGCGGCGCGCAGTTCGGGATGACCGGATGACGGCATCGCTGACGCGGCACGAGCGCCGCTACCGCCGGCTGCTCTGGGCCTACCCGGGCCCCTACCGCCGTCAGCACGGCGCCGAGATCATCACGACGCTGCTGGACATGGCCGAGGGCGGGTACGGCGGGCCGACCGTGGCCGAGACGCTGCATCTGGTGGCCTGCGGCATTCGGCAACGCTTCCGGCTGCCCCTGCGGCGGCCCTTTGCCGTACTCGCCGCCGTGCTGGCCGCGATCGCCCTGGGCGGCCTCGCCGCCCCCGGCGGTACGTGGCTGGGCTGGCAGACGGGCGCCCGGTTTCCCTCCAACGACCAGGTCGGTGCCGTGACCGCGGCCATGCTGGGCAGCGACCCGAAGCAGGTCCCGGTCCAGTTCGAGCGGACAGAGATGGACGGACCGGCCACCGTCGCCAGGGTGTTGACGGTGATGTCGCCCTACTCGCCCGACCGTGTCCGAGCCGCCATCGCCGCCGACGGCTGGCAGCTCACCTCGTTCACCGCAGCACCGCAGCGGATAGGCGTCGGCGCGGAGGACTTCCAGTCGTTCACGGACTTGTTCGACGACGACGACGCCGAAATCGTCACGGCGGGGCAGCAATGGCTCAGCTTCACCGCCACGAAGGACGGGCTGCTGCTGGAAGGCTTCATCAACACCACCGTCGACGGAAACCAGTACATGCCCAACGACACCACGGACGCCCGCGTCGACGTGTGGGCCCTCGCGCCCCCCGCCGTGCGTCCCTTGACGGTCGCCGGGCTGCTGCTGGGTGCGCTCGCCGGATGGCTGTTCGTGGCCGCGCTCACCGCCCGGGTCCGGCAGACCGGCCGAGCCCACCGCGCGGCAGTGGCCGTGCTCGGCGTGACCGCCGCCGTGGCCGCGGCCGCCCCCACCCTCGATCTCTACACCCACCTGTACAAGGTCTGGGTGTACGACAGCGCAACTCTGCCGTACGTGATGTACACGATCAGCGACCAGCTTCCGGAGTATCTCGTCCCGGACGGCACCGTCGTCGCGGTGGTCGCCCTTTCCGCCGCGGTCCTCATCGCGGTGTGGGGATCGCGTAAGCGATCCCGCCGACCGCATCAAGCCCCGGACGGCCCGCCGACCATGGCCTGACCTCGACCGTCACCGGGCCGATCACGTTTCTGGGGTAGACCGAAACAATCAGCCGTCCCGCCCCGACCAGGGTGTTATAACGAGAATTGACGGTCTCGGAAAACAGACATCGATGGGCGTTCAGCCGTGCCGATGCAAGATATGGATGGACCGTTCAGCCGCGCTGCAGGATCCGACAGCGGGTGGGCGGACCCGTGGATCCCGCGTACGCCGGCCATTGCCGGAAGCAAGCGGCGACGACCACTGTCGAGGTGCGGCATCGTCCTGATCCGGGCGTCCGACGGCGCGGATCTCGTGAGCGGGGCGCGGACATGAGGTCGCGCAGGCGGCTGTGGGGCCGCACCGGACCGGTCACCGTCGGCGGGCTGATGAACCGGGCGTTCACCGTGCTGATCGTCATCGTTCTTGTCACCGGTCTGGCCGGGTTGCTCTCGTCCGCGCCGGCGTTCCTGGTGATCAGTGGCCCCCTGACCCGTGTGATCGAGGCGAGCGGCGCCCAAGCCGCGGTGCGTGCGGTCCTGACGCAGGCGCAAACGGGTCTCGACGGCTACCTGCTGACCGGCGCAGACACCTACCGGGCATTGTATGAGCAGGCCAAACGGCAATATCCCGGCGCGATGGAGGACTTGCGGTCCGCGGCTGCCGACGTCGTTGCACGCCAGGTCGACGAACTGGACGCACAGGCGACCCGCTGGTGGGCGATGGCCGACCCGCACATCCCCGGGACCCCGGGCTCGCCGCCGTCCGACCAGGAGATCATCGCGATTCACGAGCAGTTCGCCCGGGAAACCGCCGCGAGCCGGGCGATCAACGCCGCCCTTGCCGCCCGGGTGGCGCAGATCAACCGCACCAACGATGTCATGAACGCGGTTTCCTTGGTCATGCTGATCACCACCATTGCGGTGGGCCTGATCCTGGGGGTGCGGATCGGCAGATCGACGACCCGGCGCATCACCGCCCCGCTGGCGCAGGTTCTTGACGTCCTCGACCGGTTGGGCCGCGGCGACCATGACACGCGTGTGCGGCTCGACGCGGCCCCGGTAGAGGTCGGCACCGTCGCCGCAGCATTGAACGCGAACGCCGACGCAGCAGCCACGGAGCGCGCGATGCTCAGGTCCTTTCAGCTGCACAGCGCGGCGGTGCGGCAGCACCTCTCCCGCGCGCACGCGGTCGTCGCGGCGGTGCAGGCGGCCGGTGAACTGGTTGATGCGGACCACGCGGTGATCCGGATGGTCCCGGACGAGGGCGGGCCGTCGGGGCCGCACGTGTGGAGTGCACCGAACGCCGTCGGAGACCCGGCCCCGCTGGCCGCGACACCGGCGGAGTGGCTCGCCGCCGGCCCGGCTACGGCCTTCGTCGCCGAACCCGACGGAGGTCCGCGGCCCCCCGAGGCGGAGGTCGCCGCGCTGCGGATGGCCGAAGCCGGGCCGGTGATCTCGGTGGCGTTCGGCGAGGGCAGCGAACCGGTCGGCCACCTGACCGTCATCAGGCGGCAGGGGCGGGCAGCCTGGCACCCGTACGAGGTGCACTTGGTCTGCATGCTCGCCGCCGATCTGGGGCGGATCCTCACCCAGGCCCGGCTGTTCGAGCACGCGAACGAGCTGGTGACCCGCCTGCAGGAGGTGGACGCCGCCAAGACGGAGTTCCTGTCCACCGTCTCCCACGAGCTGCGTACGCCGTTGACCAGCGTGTCCGGCTACCTGGAGGTCATCATCGACCAGGAGGCCGGGCCGCTCACCTCCATCCAGGACCGCATGCTCGAGGTGATCGACCGCAACGTCGGACGCCTCCGGCGGCTCATCGAAGACCTCCTGATCATGTCCCGGATCGAGGCGGGTCGTCTCGTGCTCAACCGCGAGCCGATTGACCTCGGCGCCGTGATCGAGTCGGTGTCCCAGGTGGTCGAACCGACCGCGCACAAGACCGGCGTCACGGTGACCCACGAGATCTCCGAGCCGATCATGATCAACGGCGACATGTCCCACCTGGAACGCGCGATCATCAACCTCGTCTCCAACGCGGTGAAGTTCACCGGTGACGGCGGGACCGTCACCGTAACCGCGCGCACGGAGGGGCCGGAGGCGGTCATCGTCGTCCGCGACACCGGCATCGGCATCCCGGCCGCGGATCTGCCGTACCTGTTCACCCGGTTCTTCCGGGCCAGCAACGCCACCCGTCAGGCCATCCCCGGCACCGGCCTCGGCCTGGCCATCGTGTCGACCATCGTCGAGGGACACGGTGGGACGATCACGGTCGACTCGCGCGAGGGTGTGGGCACCACGATGACGATTCGCATCCCGCTCAGCGAGGCACCCGCGGCAACCGCCGCCACGGCCAACACCGTCGGAGCAAGCTGACCGCGTCCCACCCTCATCTGCCCCCATCCGGACTTAAGGAGCCGAACCAGGCGTCCAGACGCCGGTTCGCCGTTCGGTGGGGGCTCTATCGGCCGCCCAGGGCATCGGTCGGGACGAAAGTATGAGCTGCAACCGTTAGGAAACCTTCCAGGACCCGGGGGTGCTCCCCCTGACCCCGAATCTTCTTCATGTGACCGGCCGACGTGGGCCGGAACAAACGGGGGAGATTCGTTTTGGGTCGCAAGGTTCGCAAGGTCGTCACGCTGCTGGGTGCGATGCTGGCCGGGACCACCGCGGTGGTCGGCGCGGCCGGGGCGGCGCACGCCGCTCCCGCGTCCTCGGCCAAGCCGAAGGCCAAGCAGCAGTGCGTCACCGGCGACAAGCTCGTCCCCACCTGCGGAGTCCTGTGGGGCGCCGCCGCGGGCGGCTTCACCTCCGCCCCCCGCGACGCCGAACTGAAGAAGTGGGAGGCCCTGTCCGGCCGGACCGCGTCGATCTTCCACACCTACCACAAGGGCGACGAAGTCTTCCCCACCCAGAGCGAGATCGCGATGACCACCGACCCCGCCCACCCCCGGGCGCTGCTGGTCAACTGGAAGATCGCCTACGGCTCCACCTGGGCCAAGGTCGCCAAGGGTGAGCAGGACAAGCGCATCGACGCGTTCGCGAAGCGGATCAAAACCAGCTACCCGCAGAAGTTTTTCCTGGTGCTCAACCACGAACCGGAGAACGACGTCATCGCCCGCAAGGGCTCCGGCATGGAAGCCAAGGACTTCGCCGCCATGTACCGCCACACCATCACCCGGCTCAAAGCGCAGGGTGTGACCAACGCGGTCAACGTGCTCGCCTACATGGGTAACGAGAAGTGGATGGCCCAGTCCTGGTGGAAGGACCTGTACCCCGGCGACGACGTCGTCGACTGGATCGGCCTGGACTCCTACGTGTCCGCGGAGAAGGGCTACTACCACTACGGCCAGTTCGCCGACCTGCTCGACCGCAAAGCGTCGACCGGTAAGGGACTGGGCTGGTACGACTGGGCCGTCACCAACCACCCCAGCAAGCCGATCATGATCGCCGAGTGGGGTGTGTACCACCGCATCGGCCACCCGGTCGACAAGACCGCCGGCTACAACAGCGTCCTGCCGGAGCTGGCCAAGCGCCCCGGGATCAAGGCCATCGTCTACTTCGACACCAAGCACGACGACCAAGGCGACCGCGACATCAGCATCGACAGCACACCGGGCAACCTCGCCGCGTTCAAGAAGCTCGCCGCCAACCCGCTCTTCAACGTCAAAATCGCCTGACAAACAACAGCGCGTTCCACGAGCCGCCCGGCGACACACCGGGCGGCTCGTGCCGTTCGCCGCTCCCGCCGGGTAAGCCAGATTGGCCGCGACGGACGGCCACTCAGGTCATCGCGTCGACCTTGAACTGGGAACCATTCCCGTCCGGCCCGGACGTGCCGTCCGCGCCGAGGTCGCCGTTGGCCGCGGACGCCCCGTTGTTGCCGCTGGCGTTGCAGCCCCAGAAGTTGCAGCCGCCCTTCCCGCCTTCGCCGCCCTTCCCGCCGATGCCAGGCACTCCCCGCACTCCCGGATCGCCGCCGCGGCCGCCGGGGATCGGGCGCGGGCCGTCGGACAGGTTGTAGTTCTTGTACCAGAGGTGCACGGTGCCCGCGGCGCCGCCGGCACCGCCGTGGCCGCCGTTGCCGGCGTTGCCGCCGCGGCCGCCGTCGCCGCCGTTGGACCCGTCCTCGCAGCCGTGGCCCAAGCCGCCGTCACCGCCGTCACCGCCATGGCCGCCGTCACCGCCGTTCCCGCCGCGGCCGCCGTCGCCGCCCCAGGCCTTGAACACGATGCCGCCCTCGAAGGTGCTCACGGTCACCATGAGAATCCTGCCGGGCAGGCCCGGTCCGCCCCAATCACCGTTGCCGCCGTTGCCCCCCTGCTGGCCGGCCTGGCCCGGGGTCGATTTGGAGTCGCCGAAGAAGCTGCAGATCGCGGTCTTGCCGTCGAGCGCCTTGCCGACGTCCGACCCGGCCGGGGCCGCCGTCTTGTCGGCGCCCTTCTCCCCGAACATGTCCCAATCCGTTGACATGGTGGTCCTCCTGGTCTCGTCTCTCGTACCGTCAGGGCAGCTCGACGGGATGGGCGTCGATCACGTCGTCGAGGAGTTCGAGGGCGTGGTCGGAAATCACGTGCGACAGGTTGAGCAACCCGCCGCGCAGACGGCCCATGACGTCGATGGTGAGGAAGCTGGAACGCTGCACGATCCGTGCGCCGTTGTAGGCGACGAAGTTGCCGGCCCAGAGGTGGTTCAGGTCCTTCTCCAGAACGAGGGTCGCGCCACTTTCCACGACGATGTCCCGGAACAGCAATGTGGTGAAGTGCGACGACAGGTCGGCAACGAACTTCGGCAGCGGAATCCTGAGCTTCATCGACGAGAACTCCGCGGACACGTGCCGGGACGGCGGCGAACCGGCCGCCATGTCGCTGAGCTGGTCGGCGACCGGCGGCCAACTGATGTGTGTGGGCAGGTGGGCGTCGGGGTCGATCACGCTGAGCATGTTGTGCAGCGCGGCCATGGTGAAGCCGCCGATCCGGCCGTCGTCGTCCGGGTGGGACAGATCGACGAGACCGCCGACGTCCTCGACCCGCTCGAAGGCTCTCTCGTCGGACAGCCGTGGCGGCGAGTCTCGCATCGTGCCGAATGCTCGGTGCAGGGCGGCGGCCGTCAGCGGGCGGAGCCGCAGCGCGGTGAGCCCGTCCTCCTCGGCCCGGTCGGTGCTGAGCGTGACGGTCTCGCCATCCTTGACCAGCAAGGACGGCCCGTTGTCGCTGGGGAAGAGCATGGTGAACCCTCCTGGATCTGTCCACTCTCGGCGGACCTCAGGGCGGCTTGGGACACCAACTAGGAGGGCACCACCCGGCGCGCTGATACGCGCCGCACCCACCGTCTACGCAGCTCGTCGGCGGGTAGCCGGATCCTGGCGGTCTGCTTCGGGGGTGAGCACCCCGCCGTCGAATGGCCGCTGGCTGTCAGATGTGAGGGTGGGGATCGCTAGGCTTCGGCGCGTGACAGGGATTCTTCAGGTGACCACTGCCATCGACAATGAGGAAGCTGCATCTGCGCTCGCCGAGTTGGCGGTCCGTGCACGGCTGGCGGCCTCCGCACAGGTGTTCGGGCCCGTCAGGTCCGCATTCTGGCATCTCGGGGAGTTCGGTACGAGCGTTGAGTGGACCGCGGTGTTGACGACGACTCAGGAGCGGTACCCACAGGTCGAGGAGTTTCTGCTGGCGAATCACCCTTGGCAGAACCCGCAGATTACCGCGGTCGCGGTGGTCGCAGCATCGGCGCAGTGTGTGGCGTGGGCGCAGCGAGAGCTGGCCGGGTAGTCATCGGCCGACGTCGAGTTCGGCCTGAAGCTCACGCATCGGCCGCGCTGCGACGACCCCTGAGGCCATGGCCAGCGTCCGCCGCAGCTGCAGTGCCGGGCGGGCTGAGGCGACGCCCGACGTGAGCCGATGCGCTTGGCTGATGGAGGCAGCGGCGAGGTCCAGTTCGCGCCCGTGCAGGTAGGCCTCTGCAAGCGCGAGAAGGTAGATGGCCTTGTCGCGGGCGTAGGCATCCGGGAAGGCGCGGAGTGCTCGATCGAGCGGAGGAACGGCCCGCAAGGGTCGCTGGAGTGCGGACCAGCACCGGCCCGTCATGATGTCCAACTCCTGCCCGCAGCGGCCCACCGGTCAGCGCGAAGGACCAGGCCGCGCGGTCGTGGACGAGTGCCCGGACTTGGGGCGGAACGCGATCGTCCATGGCCTCGACGGAGGCCTCGGCAAGGCCGACGTCCGGGTCTCCGGCGAACGCCTTCTGGTAAGCGTCGAGCGCGAGGGCGTTCGCGAGGAGCGCGGGGTCATCCGCCTCGGCGGCGGCCTTGTGGCTTGTCCGGTACAGCGCCGTTGACTTGTCGGTCCAACCGGCGTCGAAGGCAGCCCATCCGGCGAGCTGCGTCTGCTCCGACAGCACGGCAAGGAGTGCATGCTGCGTTCCAGAACTGCACGCGGACGTTGCGAGGAGACGTTCCGTGGTCTCGACCTCGGCAAGGTACAGATGAAACGTATCCGCACCGCCGAGTGAGTCATCGAGGCGGCGGAGCTCAGCGGTCCGCTGAACGAGCATCGCGACCTCGGCTGAGCCGATGCGTCGGCCGCTGCACCCCGCCGCGATGGCGGGAGCGCCGAGCGAAGAAACGCCGCCGGCGACGATAGCCTTCAGCAGTCCGCGCCGGTCCATGTCGTTCACAGTACGGCGCTTCTCGCGGCCTGCCGTGGCCAATGCGATCAAGAGACCGTTGGCAGAAAGTTCGCGGTCGAGTGCCGCGGCCAGGTCCGGCGAGGGCATCCGGCTCCGGTCTCGGCGTGGCCGACAGCAGCCTTACTCCAATGGATCTTCTGGGAGAGTGCGTGCAAACTCATCCCGGCCTGGTTTCGTAGGGCTCGAAGGGTGTCGCCGAACTCGCTATCCACGTGGGCGCCTCCTGTAGACGGCCGTAGACGCAATGACCGTGCCGCTCTGCCGTCGATTGCGGGACGCTGTCATCAGGCGAGCGCGGGGGCGACTCGAATCCTTCCCGCTCACGCCGCCACCAGCGGAGAGGGGTGGAGACATTGGCGACTACCACCGGGAATGAACACTTGCGAGTTGTCCGTCCTGAGGAGACAAGAGCGGAAATTGCGATCATGATTGGCGATCACGCCTCGATTCTGCTCGATGTTGGCGACCGGAACGACGAACCGCCGTGCTTGTGCATCCAGGGCAACGGCGTTCAGTTGCTGCTCTTCCCACACGGGTGGTACGAGCTCGGCGAAGTCCGTCCTTGTGATCTTGAGCGTCCCGCCGACCTCGTCACCGATGCCATGCGTTGGCGTGACGCCATCCAGGGAAAGCGGGAGGCCCAGCAGGAAGCATCGGCCGAGTCGACCGAGGTGGGGCTGGGCTACCGTGGCGACTCCTGAGAGGCGCGAGGGCCGGGCTGGAGGACGGCCAGCAGCCCTTGCGTGTGGGTGTCGTCCGGCATGTGCCACGAACCGGCGACATGGCCGGTCGCTTCCGCGGGACGGGCGGGGGTGCCGCCCTGGGTGGGACGCAGGACCCTGTGCAGGCGCAGGGTAGTTCCGTGCGGCCCGGCCAGCTCCGTACCGGTCCGGTCGTCGACGGGAGGGGCCGTGAAGTCCGCGGCGGCGAGCTCGCCGCGGACACAGGAGCGGGTGACCTCGCGGTCCGGGGTGTCGCTGACATTCTGGTTCTGGGCCGGGGCCCGGCCGTCGATCAGGGCCAGCAACTGGGCGACCAGCACCGGGTCATGGCACCCGTCGTACGCCCAGCGCCGCCCCAGCACGCCGTGCTCCATCGTGCCGACGAGGGCGTGGTCGGCCCCGGCGAGCGGGGCGCCGCGGTAGGTCATCGGCACGAGGTACGCGGTCGGCTCGGTGCGGGCGCTGTCGGTGACCACGAGGAACTCGATCCCCACCACACCCTCGGGGTCGTCCAGCCGGAAGCCACCGGCCTTCGCCAGGTCCGGCGCGCCCGTGCCCGCGGAGTACCAGGGCCTGCCGGGCAGCCAGGCGGTGAGCAGTTCCAGCTTGTTCGGCGTGAGGTTGGTGTTGTGGATGACGGCCATGCCGAGCATTCTGTCGCCCCGCGGTGAAATCAATCCGCCCTGGGGTCTGGCGACGCTGTGCGCTTGTCTGCGGGCGGCGCGGTGAATCCCGGTATACCGCTTTCATTGCGTTTCGCGCTCGGATGGGGAGTGGTCGGTAGTGAGTCCGCTGCCGGGGCGGCGGGGCGGGTGTTCGGCAGGAACGCGGATGCCACGAGCCCGGCGAGCCCGATCGCGGCCAGTACGGTGAGCGCCAGCGCGTACGACCGTTCCGGGGTCTTGGTGATGCCGGCGACCAGAATGGTGCCCGCGATCGCGGTGCCCAGCGACGATCCGAGGTTCGAGACGCTGCGGGACAACCCGGAGATCTCGCCCTGCAGTTCGTCCGGGAACGCGGACTGCACCACGTTCACCGACGGCGTGAGCATGGCGCCGACGCCGAACCCGATCAGGAACAGCCCGGGCAGGTACACCCAGACGCCGGAACCGACCGCGTTCAGCACGAGGAACAGCACGATGCCGGTGACCGTGATGATGAAGCCCCCCATGACCAGGGTGCGCTGGGCGCGCCGTTTCGCGAAGCGTTCGGCGGCCGCCGACGACAGCAGCAGGCCGACCGTGGCGGCGGTCAGGATGAGGCCGGTCTGGATCGGGTTGTAGCCGTGCACCACCTGCAGGTAGGCCGACACGGTGAACGAGATGCCCATCAGTACGAGCCACTGGATGTTCTGGGTGACCAGGCCGAGGTTCGAGGTGCGGTTCTTGAACAGCTCGGTGGTCAGCAGCGCCTCGCGGCCCGAGCGCTCCTTGGCCCGTACGCCGGCGAAGAACCAGGCGAGCACGAGCACACCGGCGACGATCAGTCCCAGCATGAGCCAGCCGTTGTTGTCGGCGGCCAGGATGCCCATGACGATGAGGACGAGCCCGATCGCGGACAGCACCGCGCCGGTGATGTCGAACGGGCGGGCCGGGTCCGCGGGCACCGGGTCGCGTACGTCGCGCCGGCTCAGCAGCACGATGACCACGATGATCGCCGCCTGGAAGATGAACGCCGCACGCCAGCTGATCGCGGTGGCGATGATGCCGCCGATCAGCGGGCCGGTGGCCGCGCCGATGCCGCCCATGCCGTTGATCGCGCCGAACGCCCGCGCCCGCGACGTGATGTCGCTGAACAGCATCGTGGTGAGGATGTAGACCGGCGGGATCAGCAGTGCCGTCCCCACGCCTTCCAGCACCGAGTACCCGATGATGAGGATCGGCAGGCCCTGGGCGAACGAGCTGATCAAGGCGCCGAGGCCGAACACGGCGAGGCCCAGGTTGAGGCACCGTTTGCGGCCGTAGCGGTCGGTCAGCTTGCCCCCGGGGATCATCAGCGCGGCCATGACCAGCAGGAACAGCGTGATCGCGAGCTGTACGCCCTGGACCGTGGTGCCGAGGTCCTTGGCGATCTCGTTGATCATCACGTTCATGTTGGAGCCGGCGAAGCTGCAGATGAACTGCGCGAGCGCGAGCGGGATGAGCACCCGGCGCAGGGCGCTCGACGGGCGTCCCGACGTGACCTGCTCAGTCATGCTGTACCTGCTTCCGTGCGAGTCGGCCCGCGCTGTCGAGACCGGCGGACGTCAACGCGCAGCCTGCCCCTTGTCAGGCGCGCGGGCATCATCCTCCGCGCATGATGCCTGCGCCTGCCCCGCGGCCGAATGATCAGGAGACGGCCCGAGAAAGGTGGGTGCCATGCCCGACTATCCGCTCATCGCCGACCACGGACTCATCGGGGACCTGCAGACCGCCGCGCTGGTCGCCACGGACGGATGCATCGACTGGTTCTGCGCCCCCCGCTTCGACTCGCCCAGCATCTTCGGTGCCCTGCTCGACGCCGAGCGCGGCGGCCACTTCCGGATCACCCCGGTGTCCGGCACGTTTACCACCAAGCAGCTCTACTTCCCGGACAGCGCGGTGCTGGTCACCCGGTTCCTCACCGAGGCGGGGGTGGGGGAGGTCGTCGACTTCATGCCGATCGCGGGCCCGGTGGTCACGGCCGAGCACCGCCTGGTGCGGATGGTGCGATGCGTACGCGGGGAGATGACGTTCGCCATCGACCTGGCCCCGCGCTTCGACTACGGTCGCGAGTCGTTCGGGACGTATCTGGGTCAGGACGGCGCGGTGTTCGAGGGTCCGCGGACCGCGATGACGGTGCATCTGATCCGGGAGCCGGACGACGAGCGGATCGCGCGTACCTGGGTGGAGGACGGCGACGTGCGGGCCGAGGTCCGGCTCACCGCGGGGCAACTGCGCGGCCTCGTGCTGCAGACCGGTACGGCCGGCCCGGTGCGCCAGCTCCGGGTCGCCCAGGCGTGGCAACTGTTCGAGGAGACGGTCGACTTCTGGGCGGGCTGGCTGCGTGGGTCCACGTATGCGGGGCGGTGGCGGGAGACGCTGCACCGCTCGGCGATCACGCTGAAGCTGATGACGTACGCGCCGACCGGGGCGCTGATCGCGGCGCCGACCGCCGCGCTGCCGGAGCAGATCGGCGGGGAACGCAACTGGGACTACCGTTACACGTGGGTCCGCGACGCCTCGTTCTCGGTGTACTCGCTGCTCGGCATGGGTTTCACCGATGAAGCCGCGGCGCTGGGCCGGTGGCTGCGGGACCGGGTCGACGAGCAGGCCGACAAGGACGGCAGCGGCCCGCTGAAGATCATGTACCGGGTGGACGGCTCCAGCGACCTGAGCGAGGAGATCCTGGAGCACTGGGAGGGCTATCGCGGGTCCGCCCCGGTGCGCGTGGGCAACGGCGCCGCGGATCAACTGCAGCTCGACATCTACGGCGAGGCGTTGGACAGCCTGTACTTCGCCGACCGGCACGGGCTGGCCCCCGGCCATCAGGGCTGGCTGCGGATCTGCGAACTGCTCGACTGGGTCGCCGGGAACTGGGACCAGCCCGAGGAGGGCATCTGGGAGACGCGTGGCGGCCGGCAGGACTTCACGTACGGTCGGCTGATGTGCTGGGTGGCGCTGGACCGCGGCATCCGGCTGGCGGGCGAGCACGGCCGGCCCGGCCCGGTGGGCCGCTGGCAGACCGAACGCGACGCCCTGTATCACCAGATCATGGACCGGGGGTGGAGTCCGGCCCGCCGGGCGTTCCGCCAGCACTACGACACGGACGTCCTGGATTCCGCGCTGCTGCGCATGCCGACGGTCGGATTCGTCACCCCGGCCGACCCGATGTGGCTGTCCACTCTGGACGCGATGGAGACCGAACTGGTCACGGACAGCCTGGTGTACCGGTACGATCCGGCCGCCTCACCGGACGGGCTGCGCGGCGCCGAGGGCACGTTCTCGCTGTGTACGTTCTCGTACGTGACCGCGCTGGCCGGTGCGGGCCGGCTGGGCAAGGCGCGGGTGACGTTCGAGAAGATGCTGACGTACGCGAACCATCTCGGCCTGTACTCGGAGGAGATCGCGCTGACCGGCGAGCAGATCGGCAATTTCCCGCAGGCGTTCACCCACCTGGCTCTCATCGACGCGGCGATCGCCCTGGACCGCGAGCTGGACCGGCACCCGTCGGCGGCGACCCGCCGCGGCACCGTCCCGGCCGGTCTCTGAACCAGGGCCGGGCCTGACGGGCAATCACCCGTCAGGCCCGGCATCGGCATGCGTCAGGGTGCGACCGTACCCGAGTGGTCGGCCTCCATCGGATCCCTGCCCATCGACATCGGAGCCATGGCCACCCGGCCCCGGCCGAACGCGTCCAGGCGCCCCCAACGGCCGGGGATGTCGAGCAACTCCACCCGGCCCACTCCCTCGGGCAGCGCCGGGTCCACGACCAGGTGCTCACCGAGCGGTTCGAGGCCCAGCATCGTACGCAGCAGCAGCAGCGGCGCGCCTGACGACCACGCCTGCGGGCTGCACGCGGTCGGGTACTGCACCGGGTACTTCGTCAGCGCGCGCTCGTAGCCGCCGAACGCCTCGGGAAGCCGCCCGTTGAAGAACTCGGCCGCCTCCAGGATGCCGTCGGCGATCCGGGCGGCCTCCTCCTTGAAGCCGTAGCGGCGCAGGCCCCACGCGACGATGGAGCTGTCGAACGGCCACACCGTGCCGACGTGGTAACCGATCGGGTTGTACCGGTGCTCGCCCTCGGCCATGGTGCGTACGCCCCAGCCGGAGAACAGCTTCGGCCCGAGCAGGTGCTTGGCGATCGCCTGGGCCTTCTCCTGTTCGACGATCCCGCTCCACAGCAGGTGGCCGATGTTGGAGGCGAGCGCGTCGACCTGTGCGCCGTCCTGATCGAGGGCCAGCGCGTAGTAGTCCCCGTCGGCGACCCAGAAGTCCCGGTTGAAGCGGCGTTTCAGGTCGGCGGCCTCCCGTTCCAGCCGTTCGGCGTACGCGTTGTCGTGCCACACCAGCCGGGCCAGCCGCGCCCCGCGCACCTTCGCGTCGTACGCGTACCCCTGCAGCTCCGCGGTGGCCCGCGGGAAGCCCGGGATCCGGCCGTCGCGGTACGCGATGGAGTCCCACGAGTCCTTCCAGCACTGGTTCTCCAGGCCGGTCTCCTTGTTGCGCCGCTCGTACGAGATGTAGCCGTTGTCCATCAGGTCGGCGTACTCGTCGATCCAGTTCAGGGCGGCGCGGGCCTCGTACTCCAGGTCCCGGACCAGGTTGGTGTCGCCGGACCACCGCTCGTACTCGTCGAGCAGGACAACGTACAGCGGGGTGGCGTCGGCGGTGCCGTAGTACGGCGTGTGCGGCCGTTCCTCGAACGCGCTCAGCTCGCCGTAGCGCATCTCGTGCAGGATCCGGCCCGGGTCCTCGTCACGGAAATCGTCGACCCGGGTGCCCTGCCAGCGGCCCAGCACCCGCAGCGTGGTCTCGGCCAGTTCCGGCACGAACGGCAGCGCCTGCAGGCTGGTGAAGATGCTGTCGCGCCCGAACATGGTCATGAACCACGGCAGGCCCGCGGCGGGCAGGCTGTGCCGTCCCGCGATCGCCGGGGCGAACCGCAGCGCGGCCAGGTCGACGATGCTGCGCCGGTACGTGACCTTCATGGGCTCCCAGTCGCATTCCAGCTTGGGTGCCCGGGCGATCCACTCCTGGAGGTCCATGTGCAGGTCGCGGGGTTCGCGGTGTTTGCCGTTCGCGACGATCGGCTGCCCGTCCTTGCGGTGCATCAGCGGGGTGGCCCTCAGCTCCGTGGTCCACTCGTCGTGCGGCTGCACCTCGATCACGTACGTGAGTCCGTCCTCGCTGATCTGCGCGGGCTCACTCGTGGAGATCGCGGTGCCCCGGTGGAACGGGCCGCGCTCGTAGCGCAGCACGAGGCGATCGGATTCCACCTCGGTGTGGTATGAGCCCTTCTTCTTCTGGGCGTCCTTCACCTCGAACAGGTCCGCGAAGTCGCTGCCCGCGGCGATCTTGAGGGTCAGCTTGGCGGGCTCGTCGGCGTGGTTGAGCACGCTCACCCGCTCCTGGAAGCCGTCGCTGATGGTGCGGTGCCGGATCACCGAGATCTTGGCGTCGACGTACACCGTGCCCGTGCCGACGACCAGGAAGAACCGCGTCTCGAAGTACTGCAGGTCGTCGACGGACAGCGGGGAGAGCCGGTGGCCGTCGACCGTGAGCACCCAGGTGGACAGGTACCGCGTGTCGTTGGCGAAGAAGCCGTCCGGGTCGGTCGGTGATGCCTCGATGTCGCCGCGGCCGTCGCTGACCACGAAGTGGTTGCCGTCCAGGATTCGCACGTCGTCGGTCATGAGGAGGCTCCCACCTTCGCGGGGATCGTCTGCGGCGCGCGCCCGCCGGGTGGCCCGGGGAAGAGCCGCTGGAACGAGACGATGAGGTTCGCGTTGCCTTCCAGCCCGAGTTCGCCGCGCAGCAGGGCCGCCATCGCGTTGACCGTGCCGCCGACGAGGCCCTCGAAGACGGCGCGTTCGGCGGTGAGGATGCTGTCGGCGGGGCCGTCGCCGGGAGACACGTCGAGCTGCCCGTCCCGTACGACGAGCCGCCAGGAGTCGGTCTGCCGACCGTCGACGATGTCGAAACGGACCGTCGCCGTGACGTGGCTCAGTCTGGGTTCGTGCTTGCGTTGGCTCAGGTCCTCGAAGAAGTCGCTGATCGGATCAGCCATGGTGTGTTTCCCCTCGCTGTGCGCGCCGCCCCCGCGGCGCTCACCCGGACGCGAGCTGGATCGCTCGCTCGATGTTGGCGGCCGCGGAGACGATCCGGGCGCTGCCCACGACGGGCGCCAGTTCGACCAGTACGGCCCGGATGTCCTCCGCGGCGATCCCGATCTGGTCGGCCATCCCGAGATGGACCAAGTAGGAGCCCGGCGACGCGTCCAGCGCGACGAGCGCGCTGATGCGGGCCATCAGCGCGGTCCGTTCGTCGAGGCCGCTGTGCTGGAGCGCGTCGGCGTTCATCCGGCCCAGCGTCTCGAGTACGGGGCCGCCGCCGTCGGTCAGGTCATTGAGGAGTTCCTGTAGCTGTACCTGGGCCGTCATCCGGTCCTCCGATCGTCCCACGGATGTGGTGTGACGTCGCGAGAATCGCAGCAGTGGGCCGGGGTCCGCGTCATCCGTCCGGGACGAATCCCGAGGCACAGAAATTTAAGATTGTCAATGTCTTGTGTCACGCGAAACATCTCGGTTACCGTACGGTAACATCCGCCCGGTAGGCGCCGCCGGACACCCACAGCCTCATCCCCGATCGGGGTGCGGCTCCGTTCTTGTGAGGCCCGGCATGACGCTGCGCAGAATCCTGACCTCGCTCGCTGCGGCGACGCTGCTCCTGACCGCCGGCCCGGCACCGGCGGCCCTCGCCACCACGCCGACCACCACCGTCACGTCCACCCGCCCAGCCCTGCGGTTCGCCGACATCACCGCTCCCGATGGCGTCGTCCTCAAGGCCAATGTGATGAGCCCCGTGGTGGGCAACAACCACCCCGCGATCGTCTTCGTCGCGAGCTGGGGGCTCAACGACGTCGAGTACCTCGCCCAGGCGACCAAACTCGTCGACGACGGGTACGTGGTCCTGTCGTACACGACCCGCGGTTTCTACTTCTCCGGCGGCGCCATCGACGTGGCCGGACCGAAGGATGTCGCCGACGCGCACAGCGTCGTCGACTGGCTCATCGCCAACACCCCCACCGACCCGGCCCGCATCGGGGTCGGCGGGGTCTCCTACGGCGGCGGCATCAGCCTGCTCGCCGCGGCACACGACCCGCGCATCAAGGCCGTGGCCATGATGTCCGGCTGGACCGACCTGGTGCAGTCGCTGTACGCCGACCAGACCCGGCACCCGCAGGCCACCTGGCTGCTGCTGACCGTCGGCAAGATCGTCGGCCGCCTCAGCCCCGACTTCAAGGCGATCGCGGACGACTACTTCGCCGGGCGCAACGTGCCCGGCCTCATCGAGTACGGCACCCAGCGCTCCGCGATGACCTACCTGGACCAGCTCAAGAAGAACCACCCGGCGGTCATGATGGCCCAGGCGTACGGCGACAGCGTTTTCGGCCCCAACCAGCACGTCGACTTCTTCAACGCGTACAACGGACCCAAGCGCCTGGAATACGCCCCCGGCGACCACGCCATCCCGGAGCTGCTCGGGCTCACCGGACTGCCGAACCACGTGTGGACCAGCACCCGCCGCTGGTTCGACCAGTACCTGCGTGGCGTCGACACCGGCATCGGTACCGAGGACCCGCTGGTTCTTCAGGTGCGCAACACCGACGGCGTGGTCGAGCAGTACCCCGACTGGGCCCACGTCACCGGCTCCACCACCCGCTACTACCTCGGCGGTGCGAACTGGACCGGCACCGGCCCGATGAGCACCAGCGAGGTCAACGCGAACTGGTCCGACAAGATGTCCACCTCGGGCGACACGGTCGCGGACTCCGGCGTCGTCGTGCTGTCCAACACGGTCGAGGCGTTCACCGGCCACACCCCGCACGCCTGGCTGCCCGCGGTCAACCGCAACAAGGGTGCGGTGTGGGGCACCGGGCGTCTGCCCGCCACCCGCGTCCGCGGCATACCCAAAATGCACCTGACCATCCGGCCCAGCGCGGCTGAGGGCACCGTCGTGGCGTACCTGTACGACGTCAACTTCGCCGGCCGGGGAGCACTCGTCACCCAGGCGCCCATCAGCTGGGTGGACGCGAAGCCGGGCGAGCCGCTCACGCTCGACCTGAGACTGCCCGTGACCGCCTGGGACGTGCCCTCCGGGCACTACCTCAACCTGGTGGTCGACACCAAGGACCCGCTCTACCAGGGCACCAACCCGAAGGGGGCGACCGTGACGGTCACCGGCCCGAGCTGGTTCGAGGTGCCGCTGCACTGAGCACAAACGGTCTGACATTGCGGCGGCCGGCCCCACCCGGGGTCCGGCCGCCGCGCCGGATCCGAGGTTGTCTCGACTTTTTTCCGACATGACGGTGGTGCAGCGCCCCGGGAATGGTCAGGCTGGCAGTCGTGACATCCTTCGATCGCGACATGGCCCGCGGCAGCGCCGAAACGCTGCGGGAGCGACGGCGTACGCTGTCCGATCTGCCCATCCCCGCGGGGCGCGGCTGGGAGCCGTTACGGCTGCGCATGGCCGACGCCCTGCACGATCCGCCGACCGGCATCGGTGACGTGATCATGAAGCTGGAGACGGTGCAGGGCATCCTCGACGACCTGCCGCCCAGCCCCACCAGCAATCGGGTCTCCGCCTTCAACGACCTCTACCTCACCATCACCCGGCGGGTCGACGGCGCGCTGCGTACCGACGCCACCTCTCCGGAGTTCCTGGAACTGCTCGACGTCGAGTTCGCCAAGCGCTACTTCACGGCCCTGGATCTGTGGAACCGTGACGACGAGGACACCCCGGATGTCTGGGAGGTGCTGTTCAAACGCGCCCACGACCTGGAGGTGAGCCAGCTCGTGGCCGCGATCCTCGGGGTCAACGCGCACATCAACCACGACCTGGCGCTGGCCCTGATCTCCACCTGGGACCAGCTCGGCGCTCCCGGGGACAACCGGATCAACCCCGACTACCTGCTGGTCAACTACATCTTCTATGACGAGGTCCAGCCGTTGCGGCGCGGCTTCTCCGACGCCTGGCAACTGGAACTCGACAAGCTCGTCGGGCCGCTGGACGACTGGAGCCAGCGCGTGCTGGTCAACGTCACCCGGGCGCACGCCTGGGAGCAGGCCCGGCGGATGTGGGAGCTGCGTGCCGACCCGGACGACTTCGAACAGGCCCGGCGCACGATGGACCGCGCCGCGTCGCTGCTCGGCGAGTGGATGATCGCGGCAGACCGGGTCGTCACGGACGCCGGTGACGTGGTCGAGGGCGGCTGGCATTTCGTACGCCGCCTGTTCGGCTGGGACGACGCGGACCGCCCCGCGGACGTCGCCGCGGCCCGCGCGCGGTGACCCACCTTGACCAATCCATGGGCTTCGATTAGACCGGCTGGTGTCAGTCGAGTCCAAGGAGGACAAAGTGGTCCACGAACGTCCGCGTATCCGCGTCAGAGCGCTCGGCCCGGTGCTGGCCACGATGGTCATTGCCGGAACCGTCCTCGCCGGGGCCTCGCCGGCGGCGGCGAGCAGCACCGACCCGACCGAACCCACCGGCGGCCCCTGCGCGTTCACGCCCACGCCGGACGAACCGGCCGCCCGGCCGGTGCCGTTGCCACCGGACCCCCGCACGACGCCGAGCCGGGGCACCGTACGGGTTGTCCTGCGGACCAGTCTCGGACCGATCCCGTTGGTGCTCGACCGGGCCGAGGCGCCCTGCACCGTGCTGAGCTTCCTGCACCTGGCCCGGCACGGGTTCTACGACCGCACCCCCTGCCACCGACTCACCGCGTACTCGACGCTCAAGGTGCTGCAGTGCGGCGACCCGACCGGTACGGGCGAGGGCGGCCCGGGTTACCGCTACAAGGACGAGCTGCCCACGGACCTGCCCCCGGCCCCGACCGATCCGACGGGTGCCCGCCGCGTGTACGCCCGCGGTGTCCTGGCGATGGCCAACGCCGGGCCGGACACCAACGGCAGCCAGTTCTTCCTGGTCTACGCGGATTCCGCACTGCGGCCGAACTACACCATCTTCGGCACGGTGGAACCGGCCGGGCTGGACACGCTCGACCGGGTGGCGTCCGGCGGCGTGGCTCCCACCCCGGACGACCCGGCGCCGGTCGACGGTGCCCCGGCACTGTCCACGGTGATCACTCGGGCACAGATCCGCCGGTAACCACCCGACTCAGGAGCTCGTGAGGATGACGAGCTCCTGAGTCGCCCGGGTCATCGCGACGTACCGGTCGACCGCGCCTTCGATCCCGTCGCCGAAGCTCTCCGGGTCGACCAGGACGACCAGGTCGAATTCGAGCCCCTTCGACAGTTCCGGGGCCAGCGACCGCACGCGGGCCGTGTCCGCGACCGTGGGATCGCCGATGACGCAGGCGATCCCGTCGTCATGCGCGGCCAGCCAGTCGTCCAGGATCGACCGCAGCCGCGGCACCGGCCCGTACCCGACCGGGCGGCCACCGCTGCGGATCGACGTCGGCACGTTGGCGTCCGGCAGAGCGGCCCGGATGACCGGCTCGGCCTCCACCATGACCTCCTGCGGCGTCCGGTAGTTGATGCTCAGCCCGGCCAGTTCGATCCCGCTGAGCCCGATGCGTTCCAGCCGTTCCCGCCACGATTCGGTGAAGCCGTGCCGGGCCTGGGCGCGGTCCCCGACGATCGTGAAGCTGCGCGACGGACAGCGGAGCAGCAGCATCTGCCACTCGGCGTCGGTCAGCTCCTGCGCCTCGTCCACGACGATGTGAGCGAACGGCCCGGCCAGCCGGTCCACCTCGGCCGCGGGCAGCACCGCCTCGTCGACCAGGGAGTTGCGCATGTCCGCGCCGCGCAGCATGGACCACACGCCTTCGCCGTCGTCGTAGGCGTTCGCGTCGAGCAGGTCGTCGACGACCCGGGTCATGTGGACGCGTTGGGCCGCCAGTGTGGCCCGTTCGCGGCGCTTGCGGGTGGACGCCTGCGGGTCGCCGAGCCGCAGCCGGGCCGCGTCCAGCAACGGCAGATCGGCGACCGTCCAGGCGTGCGGGTCGTCCCGCTGCAACGCGCGGACGTCGTCGGGGCCGAGCCAGGGCGCGCACTTGCGCAGGTACGCGGGCACCGACCACAGGTCGGCGACGAGGTCGGCCGCCTCCAGCACCGGCCACGCCCGGTGGAACGCGGTCCGCAGCGCCCGGTTATCCACCAGCGAGCGCCGCAGCAGGTCCTCCGGCTCGTCGCCGTCGTACCGGTTCATCAGGATCGTGAGCAGTTCCTCCCAGACCTCGTCGCGGGCCTCGTTGTGCGGTGTGCCCGGCCCCGGCGCCTGGAACGCCTCGGCCCAGTCGTCGGCGCTGAGCCACATGTCAGAGTCGCCGGTCGTGACCGTCATGCCCGTGGGGGGCGGCTCCTCGTAGAACCGGACGGCCGTCTCGATCGCCCGTACCAGGTCGGCGGACGCCTTGAGGCGCGCCACCCGCGGGTCGGTCTCCGGCCTGGCGGTGGCTCCCTCGGCGACCAGGTCCCGCAGCGTGCAGGACTGCACGCCCTCCTCGCCGAGGCTCGGCAGCACGTCCGCCACATACGCCAGGTACGGCTCGTGCGGGCCGACAAACAGCACACCACCGCGGCGGTGTTCGAGCCGAGGGTCGGAGTAGAGCAAGTAGGCGGTCCGGTGCAGGGCCACCACTGTCTTGCCGGTGCCCGGACCGCCGTCGACCACCAGCGCGCCGTGCGAACCGGCCCGGATGATGGCGTCCTGGTCGGCCTGGATCGTGCCGAGCACGTCGCGCATCCGGGCCGACCGGTTCGTGCCCAGGCTGGCGATGAACGCGGACTGGTCGTCGAGCGCGGCGGCGTGGCCCGCGAACTCGTCCGCGGTGAACACCTCGTCCCAGTAGTCGGTGACGCGGCCGCCGGTCCAGCGGTACCGGCGCCGGTGCGCCAGACCCATCGGGTTGGCGTGGGTCGCGCCGAAGAACGGCTCCGCCGCGGGGGAACGCCAGTCGAGCAGCAGCCGGCGGCCGTGGCCGTCGGTGAGGCCGAGCCGGCCGACGTACACGGGTTCGGTGTGGTCCGCGCCGACCATGCGGCCCAGGCACAGGTCCAGGCCGAAGCGGCGCAGGGCACGCAGGCGGGCGGTGAGGCGGCGGACCTCCTCGTCGCGGTCCACCGCCCGACGGCCGATGCCGCCGGGCGCTCTGCGTACGGCGTCGAGGCGGTCGGACAGTTCGGCGATCGATTGTTCGAGGCTGTCCGCGATCGCCGCGAAATGCCGCTCGTCGTCGGCGATCAACGCCGGTCCGGCCTTGGCGGCCAGCCGTTCGGGAAGGTCGAAGGCGCTGGTGGTCAGCGGGCTCACGGCATCAGCTCCGATGTTATTTGCGCAGGTTGAGCGATTCTGCGCCATCACCCGGGCCTTGCCGCAAGCCCCCCGGTCTGCTATAGGTTAGAAGTGGAAAGCGGTGAGTGATCCCGTTTCCCATTCCCCATCGAAAGCGCCGGCCAAGAAATCAGCCGGCGCTTTCGCTTGCGAGAACGCTCAGAAACGGAAACGCCCGATCATGGCGTCGAGCTCCTTGGTGAGGTCGGCGAGCTGGGCCGCGGCGTTCGCGTTCATCCAAGGTCGGGGTCCAGCGCGCGCTGGACGACACCGCCAAGCAGTATCACGAGATCCTCACCGACTACGCCGCCGGCTGACCGCCGCCGACACGCCGTCCCCACCCCGGACTTTTCCGGCCCGCGCCGGAAAATGTTCGGGGCGACCTGTCGAATCGGCACGGGCCCGTTCGACGGGTTGGTGACGGCTGGTCGTTGCGCCCGGGAGGCCCCGGGCCCCAGCCGGAGACGACAGGGAGACGGCGATGCGGTTTCTGATGATGCACCGGCTCGACGAACGCGCCCCTGAGGCGTGGAACCCCAGCCCGGAGTTCATCGAGAAGATGGGCGCGTTCATCCAGGACTCGATCGACAAGGGCATCCTGATCACGGCCGAGGGCGTCCACCCGTCCGAGAAGGGTGCCCTGGTGCGCAAGGCCCGCGGTGGCGCGACCACCGCGACCGACGGGCCGTTCACCGAGGCCAAGGAGGTCATCGGCGGCTTCGCGCTGGTCAACTTCGCGGACCGGGCCGGGGCCGTCGAGTACGCCCGGAGCTACGCCGCGCTGTTCGACGAGGTGGAGGTCGAGGTGCGCCAGGTGGTCGAGTTCGACGAGCTGCCGAGCTGAACCGCCGCGGTGCGGGTGGCCGCCACGAGAACTCCCGTGTCGGCCACCACGAAAACCGCGTCGGTCACCCCGCCGCTGAGGACCGGCGGGCCGTCAGTGGCGGCGGCCGGTCACCAGCAGGTACTCCCAGTTCATCACCCCATCGTGGAAGTACCGGTAGGCCAACTCGGTCAGGGCCCGGTCGAGGGCGGCGACGGAGTCCGGCTCCCCGGCGATCGACCGGTACACCGCGATCGTCGGCCCGTAGTGGGCCTTGAAGTAGCCGACGAACGCGGCCGGATCGGCGAACCTGTCCACTCGCAACATCCGCCGGCGCGCGGTGAGATCCGTGAAATGCTCGCCGAGCAGGTCGCGGACATGCTCTTCGTCGCCCCACAGCGGCGGCTGGGCACCCGGCGGCGGGGGCGGCGCGTACGGCTTCATCGCCGCGAACATCTCACCGATGAACCCCTGGGGGGTCCAGCTCAGCACGCCCACGGTGCCGCCCGGCCGGCACACCCGGGCCAGTTCGCCCGCGGCGGCGCGATGATGCGGGGCGAACATCACCCCCAGGCACGACAGCACCGTGTCGAAGCCTGCGTCGGCGTACGGAAGATGCTCCGCGTCGGCCTGCTCCCAGGCCAGCGTCGCCCCGTGCTCGGCGGCCCATGCCTGGCCCGGTGCGAACAGCTCCGGGGTCAGGTCGCTGGCGATCACCCGCCCCCCGGCCAGCGCGGCGCGGATCGCGGCGCTGCCGGACCCGGCGGCCACGTCCAGCACCCGGTCGCCGGGCCGGACCCCGCACGCGTCCACCAGGACCGCGCCCAGGTCGCCGACCAACTCGGCGGCCACCCGGTGATAGTCGCCCAGCGCCCACATCGCCCGGTGCCGGGCCTTCAGCGTACGGTCGGCCCGCGCGGCCGCAGGCTCGATCGTCTGCGTGTCCATCGGTTGTTCCCCCTCGTCGTTCCAGTACGACCGGAACCGACACTAGGAACCCCGGTGTCCCCGAACCAGTACGAAATCTGTACCGCGTAGCGTCTCCGGCGGCTGAGCCCTAGCCTGCAGGCATGGGCTCTTCCTACCGGCAGTTCTGCCCGGTCGCCAAGGCCATGGAACTGCTCGACGAGCGGTGGACGCTGCTCGTCGTGCGGGAGCTGGTGGCCGGCTCGGAGCGGTTCAACGAACTGCGCCGCGGGCTGCCGCGCATGTCGCCCACGCTGCTGTCGCGGCGACTGCAACAGCTGATCAAGGCCGGTGTCGTGGAGCGCCGGACGGACGGCGGCGACGTGCGGTACGTGCTGACCCCGGCCGGGCAGGAACTGCGTCCGGTGGTGGAGGCGCTCGGCGCGTGGGGGGCCCGCTGGATCGGCGAGCTGGGCGATGAGGACCTCGATCCCAAGCTGCTGCTGTGGGACATGCATCGCCACGTCGACCCCGACGCCGTACCGGCCGGGCGCACGGTGGTCCAGTTCCGGTTCCCGCAGGCCCGGCCCCGCGACTGGTGGCTGGTGATCACACCGGACGATGTGGACGTGTGCGACGGCGACCCGGGCCACCCGGTGGCGGTCACGGTGATCGCTGACCTGCGCGGCCTGGTTCAGGTGTGGCGGGGCGACCTGAGCTGGCCCGCCGCCCTGCGTACGGGCGTGGTGGAGATTCAGGGCCCGGCCGCGTTGCGCCGCTCGCTGCCCGGCTGGTTCACGCTCTCGCCGTTCGCCGCGGTGGCCCGTCCGGTCTGAGCGTCGCGGCGGCCGGCTCAATGATGCGCCGGGGTGGCGTCGCTGCTGGACGTGCTCTCGTGCACGGCCCGCAGCAGCTCGTCCGCGGTGAACGGCTTGTAGATCATGGGGACCCGCCCGGCGCGCAGGCGCTGGCTGGTCGGAGTGTCCTCGGTGGACCCGGAGATCAGCATGATCAGGGTCGTCGGGTGGTCGCGGAGGGCGGTTTCGGCGAGTTGGTAGCCGGACATGCCGGGCATGACGATGTCGGTGATGAGGAGGTCGTAGGGGTGTTGGTGGAGATGTTGGAGGGCGGTGTGGCCGTCGGGTGCGGCGGTGACGTGGTAGCCGTGGCGTTGGAGGATGCGGGTGGTGGCTTGGCGGACGTCGGGGTCGTCGTCGACGACGAGGATGTGCTGGCCGTGGCCGGGTGGGGCTTTGGTGGTGGTGGTTGTGGTGGTGGGGGTGTGGGTGGTGCTGAGGGGTAGGAGGATGCGGAAGGTGGTGCCGACGCCGGGTTGGGTGGTGAGCGTGATGGTGCCCTGGGCTTCGGTGATGATGCCGTAGACGGTGGCGAGGCCGAGGCCGGTGCCGTGGTGTTTGGTTTTGGTGGTGAAGAAGGGTTCGAAGACGTGGGTGGCGATGTCTTCGGGCATGCCGGTGCCGGTGTCGGTGATGTTGAGGTGGGCGTAGTGGCCGGAGGGTAGGGGTGGTGGGGGGTTGGTGTCGGGGGTGAGGGTGGTGGGTCCGTCTTCGATGATGATCATGCCGCCGTCGGGCATGGCGTCGCGGGCGTTGATGACGAGGTTGAGCAGTACTTGTTCGATGCGGCTGCGGTCGGCGCGGATGGGGAGTGGGTGGGGGTGGAGGTGGGTGATGAGTTCGATGTGGGTGCCGATGGTGCGGTCGAGGAGGGTGCGGGTGTCGGTGATGATGGTGTTGAGGTCGATGGTTTGGGCGGTGGTGGGTTGTTTGCGGGCGAAGACGAGGAGTTGGCGGGTGAGGTCGCGGGCGCGTTCGGCGCTGGCTTTGGCGCGGGTGAGGTCGTTGTGGGTGTCGGGGTCGGTGGTTTGTTCGAGGGCGAATTCGAGGTAGTTGAGGTTGATGGCGAGCAGGTTGTTGAAGTCGTGGGCGATGCCGCCGGCGAGTTGGCCGAGGCTTTCGAGGCGTTCGGCGCGGGCGGAGCGTTCGAGGATCTGCTGGCGTTGGCGGTCGGCGCGTAGCTGATCGGTGATGTCGCGTTCGATGCCTGCGGCCCCGATGACGGTGCCGTGCCGGTCGCGTACCGGGGAGATGCTGGTCGACAGGTCGATGACGGTGCCGTCCTTGCGAACTCCCTGAGTCTCGACCGCGGCCATGCTCTCGCCGCGGACCAGCGCGTCCAGAGTGGACTGCAGGGTGTGCATCCGTTCCGGAGTGATCACGTTGGCGACGCTCTGCCCGATCGCCTCGTCGGCGCTCCAGCCGTACGTGCGGGCGGCGCCCTCGTTCCAGGTGGTGACCGTGCCGTGCAGATCCACCGTCATGATCGCGTCCTGGGACGACTGCACGATCGCGGCCAGCATCGACTCGTCCTCGGCCGCGCGTTTGGCGTGGCGTTCCAGCAGACGCTGGCGGTAGGCCACCGCGATGCTGATCAGGATCATGCCGGCGATCACCCACAGGCGCAGCTCCTGGTTCAGCGTGCCCGCCCCGCCCGTCCAGGACGAGGTGGCCCAGCCCACCAGCAGGGCGAGCGCCCCGACCCCGGCCACCGCCCACGGGCGGGCCGTCGCCGCGGCCAGTACCGGCCCGACCACGACCAGCCCGAACAGCATCAGATCCGGAGGCGCCAGCAGCTCCGCGAGGCCGGCCAGCAGGACGAGGAGTACCGCGAGCGCCAGCGTCCCGACCCGCCACCACCGGTCGGCGAGCGAGCCGCGGTCGCCTCGCCGTACCGCAAGCTTCATGCGCAGCCCCCAACGGCAGCTGCCGATTGATCCCGGTTCCCCGTCACAGTCCACCCTAGGGGGTACAAAACAGGAAAACCGATGCTTCTGAGGTTTACGTGGTATTGGCGATATGCGAACTGTCAGGGGAAAACCGATGGTCTGGGACGACCTCCCGGTTCTCCGCGGCCGAACCTCAGGGGGACCTCAGCGGAACCTCAGCCAGACCTCAGCGCGACGAGACTGCCGCCACGGGTGAACCCGTCATGGTGTGCAACCCCGGAAACCCTGAGGAGTTCCATGAAGATCACACTGGCTCGCCTGCCGGTCACGCTCGGCGTGATCGCGGCGGTGCTGGCGCCGATGGCCGGTACCGCGGTCGCGGTCGCCGTGACACCTGCCGCACCCCGGACGGGCAAGCTCACGCAGGTCGGCCCGATCGCCGACCACGGCTTCCCGGCCTGGTACCGCGACAGCAACAACGTGCGGCTGGAGCTGTGCACCACCGCGGACGACCCGATGTGCCCGGCGCCCGCCGGTTCGATTCCGAACCCGGACGCGCCGGTGTCGTTCCCGGACAACTTCCCGGACGAGTCGTTCTACCAGCTCGCCACGGCCACCGTGACGCTGGACAGCGGCGCGAAGGCGGTCGTCAGCACGAACCTCGAAGCCGCGTTCATGAACGGGGCGCCCGCGCCCGGCGACCAGATGGTGTTCGGCCGGATCCGGATCCGGTTCGACGCTGCTGCCGGTGAGCGCTTCCGCATCACCCACCCGTACGGGGTCGACGACGTCGTCGCCGACGCCAAGAAGGGCGTGAACATGACCGAGGACACCGGGGCCATCCCGGGTGCCTTCGGTGCCGCCCTCAACGGCCGGGTCGGGCCGTTCCTGAAGTGGGACGGAACGAGCCCCCAGGCCCCGGCCGGCTACATCGGCAACCCCGGCATCGATCACCCGATCACCGGCAGCCCGTACAACACGAACTTCGTGCAGATCGATCAGCTTGACCCCGACACGGGGGCGTTGATCAAGCAGGTCGGCAAGACCTCGCTGTTCAGCCTCCAGGGCCGGTACGCGACGAACTCGGGCCTCGACGTCGACCAGGCCACCTACAGCCGGGCCGCGAACGGCACCGGCGCCATCGACGTGTACGCCAGCAGCGAGCCGAACCAGGTTCTGCAGATCACCGGCAACACGACGATGGGCTTCCACGACACCAAGCTGCGGGGTTCCGCGGACGGCCACTACTACGGCCGGTTCCCGCTGACCGGGACTCTGCCGGCGAACCCGACGGTCGACGTCGCCAACATCACCGACCGCCCGGCGACGCACAAGACCCGGGCCCTGGTCGACCTGGTGTCGGGCGCCTCGGCCACGTACAACGCGGACACGCAGAAGCTGACCGTGGCGGCCACCTCCAGCGACAAGAAGCTCAACCCGGCCCTGACCGCGGTCGGGTTCGGCGCGGTCACCCCGGCCGGGTTCACCGGCGTCGTGGCCCCGCCCGCCGCGATCACGATCACGTCGGCCGCGGGTGGCTCCACGACCGTTCCGGTGGTCAGCAGCGGTGCGAACTTCGTGCCGACCGCCCCGGTGGCCGCGGCGACCGCCGACACCCCGGCGCTGGTCAACCAGACCGTGCGCCTGGACGCCAGCGGTTCGGTCGGTGAGATCACCAAGTACACCTGGACGCAGACCGGCGGTGCGGCGGTCACGCTGACGAACGCGGCGACCAAGCTCGCGACGTTCGCGCCGAAGGCAGCGGGCCTGTACACGTTCCGGCTCCAGGTCGACGGCCCGGGTGGCACCAGCCAGGCGACCGTGGCGGTCACCGTGACCAACGTGACCGCGCCGAAGGCCGACGCGGGCGTCGACCAGACCGTCGTACGGGGCAAGGCGGTCACGCTGGACGGCTCGAAGTCGACGGCGGCCGAGACGTACTCGTGGGCTCAGGTGTCCGGCCCGGCGGTGACGCTGACCGGCGCATCGAGCGCCAAGCCGTCGTTCACGTTCCCGACGCAGGCCCTGCCTGCCTCGCCGGGCCCGAACGCAGGCTTCGTCTACAACAACGACCCCGTCGTGCTGGAGCTGACCATCCGCAACGCGGCCGGCATCAGCACCGACCAGGTCGTGGTCACGCCGCAGGCGGAGACGCTGTCCGGGCTCACGGTGCGCTACCGCACCGGGAACAACGAATGGCGGATCTCCGGCACGAGCAGCCTGCTCCAGGGCCAGCGTGTCGCGGTCGTGCTGGGCAGCACGCTCACCGGCCGGGTCATCGGCACGGGCACCGTGGACGCGGCCGGCGCGTTCAGCATCCGGGTGACCGGCCCGGTGCCGGCGACCAACCCGGCGCCGACGGTCAGCTTCGTCACCACGACGGGCGCCAGCCAGCTCGGCTTCGCGGTCAGCGTGACCAACTGACGGGCTGACAGAAGCACCACCTCAGCGGCGGCGGTCTCCTTCTCAGGAGGCCGCCGCCAGCTTTTCCCGCAGGTGCGCACTCGATGCGCTGGACACCTGTTCCCGGATGGCGTCGCGCACCAGCGAGCTGCGGTGCTGCACCGTACCGTCGGGTCCATCGCTGAGCAGGTGCGCGTGCATCAGGTCGTCGACCGCAGACAGCACCTCCGGCACGGGCCGGCCGGTGAGCGGGGCCAGGTCGGCAGCGCTGAGCGGGCCGAGCACCGCACACAGGCGCAGCACGTCCCAGGCGGGTTCGCGCATCCACCGGGTCCGCTGCCGGGCGATCTGCATCGCCACCGCACACGCGATCTCATGCGGGCGGTGCGCGACCGCCACCAGGGCCGGGATTCCGCCGCTGCGCTCGGCGGCCGTCGGGTCGCCCAGTTCGGCGTCGGTCAGCGGACCGAGCCGCAGCACCACCGATGTGTTCAGCGCCGCGAGCGGACGGTCGATGACCTGCGACGGGTAGCGGTAGGTCAGCACGATGCGCAACTGCGGGCAGTGGCGGCTGAGCCAGGCCAGCTCGGCGACGCCCGCGCGGTCCAGGTCGGCGGCGTCGTCCACGGCCAGGAACACGCGGTCGGGGCGATCGAAGACCGTACCGATCAGTTCCAGGTTCTCCGGTCCCAACGGCTGGTCGGGGCGGGCACCGTCGACCGCCGCGAGCACGTCGGGTCCGGCGCCGAGCTCGACCAGGGCGGCCCGCAGCCAGGCGAGGCGGAACACGCCGGCGAGCGAGCCCGCGTGCCCGATGCCGACCCGGCCGGGCGCGCGCCGGGCCAGCTCGGCCACGAACGCGGACTTGCCCGACCCGACGGGGCCGACCACATGCACGATCAGCGGCGCGGCCGGATCGAACAGCACGTCCAGCTGGTGCCGTCGGCCCAGGAACGTCCCGGGCAGCGCGGTGGTGGTGACCTGCGGCGCGGTGCGGCCGGGCCGGGCCGGGCCGGGCGGTGCCGCGGCGGGCGCAACGGTCGCCACCGGGGCGGGCTGGGTCTCGACCGGCCCGGGGAGGCGGCGGGTCAGGGCGGCGCTCTGCATCCGGATCAGTTCGGCCGACGGCGGTACGCCCAGCTCGTCGTCGAGGACCCGGCAGCACCGGTCGAAGATGCGCAGCGCCTCGTCCGGACGGTCCATGGCCACCGCCGCGGACATGGCCGCCTGGTAACCCGACTCCAGGAACGGGCTGAGCCCGATCGCCTCCTGGGCCAGCCGCAACGACCGTGCCGGATCCTCCGCCAGCGCCGCCGCGGCCAGCGCCAGCAGCGCGTTCACCGCGGCGAACTGCACCTCCGTCCGGGCGGGCTCGGCCCAGTCGGCGTACGGGTCCTCGGGGTACGGCAGCTGCCGGGCCAGCGCGAGGATCGCCGAGTGGGCGGCGAGCCGCTGCGGGCCGTCCGGCGCGAGATCGTCCAGGCTGCGGATCCGGGTCCGCAGTTCGGCCAGGTCGAGCTCGGCCCGGCTGGTGTCGAACAGGTAGCCGCTGCCGCGGGTCACGATGAACCACGACGCCGCGTTGCCCGCGGGCTGCAGCCGCCGGCGGATCATCGACACGTAGTGTTCCAGCGTGGCGACATGATTGCCGGGCAGCTCGGCGCCCCACACCGCGTCGGCCAGGGCGTCCTTCGACTGGATGCGGTCGTGCCGGGCGGTCAGCACGGCGAGCACCTGCCGGGCGCGGCGCGGCAGCTCGCCGGCGGGCAGCACCACGCCCTCGCCGTCGGTGACCATCAGTGGTCCCAGCACCGTGACCCGCATTAGTCCTGACCTCCTATGCAGGATGCAGCGATCGACCCGGGGGGCCGGATTCTGAGCCTTTCGTCACGGCCCCGGGCTGATCCTGAGGCGACCCGCAGCCGTGGCTGAGGTTCCGCTGAATATCCGTTCGGCTGCTGCGGCCGCGACGACAGGATTTCGACCGGGCCACCTCAGCGTCCGCCGCTAGCTTCTGCGCCCACCTGGTACGCGAAAACGGAGAATGCGGATGTCTGACTCAAGGCTGACCCGACGTGGTCTGCTCAAGGGCGCGCTGGCGATCGGCGGTGGCGGCCTGATCGTGGCGGCGACCGGCGGCGAGGTCATCGCCGCGTCCAGCTCGCTGGCGGCGAAGAACATGCCCACGCCGTACACGAACATGTTCCGGCGTCCGCCGGTGCTGCTGCCGTACGAGCAGGGTGTCGACGCGAAGGGCCCGTTCGCCCGGTTCGCGCTGACCCAGAAGGTCGGCACGGCCAGCATCCTGCCCGGCCTGACCACCAAGATCGCCGCGTTCAACGGCATCTTCCCCGGCCCCACCATCAGGGTGCAGCAGGGAACCCGTGCCGAGGTGCGGATCGCCAACAAGCTGACCGTCAGCCCGCTGCACGGCGGTGAGTTCAGCACGTCGACCCACCTGCACGGCTCGGCCTCGCTGCCGCAGTACGACGGCTACGCCAACGACCAGACCCGCCCGGGGTACGTGAAGTACTACCAGTACCCGAACTGGCAGCAGGCGCGCACGCTCTGGTACCACGACCACAACCACCGCACGACGGCCCAGAACGTGTTCGGCGGTCTGGCCGCGCAGTACCACATGCACGACAAGTACGAGACGGCGCAGTTGCCGCAGGGCGAGTTCGACGTGCCGATGATCGTCAGCGACATGGCGTTCAACGCGGACGGCTCGGTCGCGTTCGACCACGGTGACAACGCCGGCTTCATGGGCGACGTGATCATGGTCAACGGCGTGCCGTGGCCCAAGATGAAGGTCAAGCCCCGCGTCTACCGGTTCCGGTTCCTGGTGGCCAGCATCTCCCGTTCGTACCGGTTCGCGCTGAGCACCGGCGACCCGTTCTACGTCGTCGGTACCGACGCCGGCATGACCCCCAAGGTCAACGCGGTGTCGTCGTGGCGGCACGGCGCCGCCGAGCGCTACGAGGTGCTGATCGACTTCCGGAAGTACAAGCCCGGCCAGAAGATCGAGCTGAAGAACCTCAGCAACAAGAACAACGTCGACTTCGCCAACACCGGCAAGGTCCTGCAGTTCGAGGTCGTCGCGGACTCCGGCCCGGCCGACACGTACAAGATCCCCACGACGCTGGACCTCGGCCCGCAGCCGTTCTCGAACCGCGGCGCGATCGAGGTCAACAAGCTGACGCCGGACATGGCCAAGGCGCGCCGCAGCCTGCGCCTGCAGCGCAAGAACGGCATCTGGACCGTCAACGGCGAGACCTGGGAAGACATCGAGAAGACCAACTTCCAGCGCGTCCTGGGCAACCCGCAGCCGTACGACGTCGAGATGTGGGACCTGATCAACGAGTCGGGCGGCTGGTTCCACCCGCTGCACATCCACCTCATCGACGCCAAGATCATCGCCCGGAACACCACCTCCAACGGGCTGTCGCACGCGTGGGAGTCCGGCGGCAAGGACGTCTTCTACCTCGGTGAGAACGAGCACGTGACCGCGCTCATGCAGTTCACCACGGGCGACGGCAACGCCGGTGGCCGGTACATGACGCACTGCCACAACCTCATTCACGAGGACAACGACATGATGATCCAGTTCGCGGTGGGTGACGTGAACGTCAACGACCCGGTCGCCTCGGACCGCCCGAAGCCCGACCCTGAGGCGGCGGAGCGGCCCGCGACGTACGCCCCCGGCTACCCGCTGGGGACCTGATGGACCGCCGGAAGCGGGACAACAGCCTGCGCTGGTGCCTGGTCGTCGCGCTGATCCTGTGCGGCCTCGCCGCGATGGGCCGTTGGGGTGGCTGGCTCGCCGCCGCCCCGACGCCCGCCGCGGCGGCCGGGCCGATCAACGACGACGCCGGTGACGAGCTGGCGACCACGACGTTCGACGGCCCGATGGTGCGTCAGCGGGCGGCCATCGGGATCCTCCCGATCAAGGGCGCCGACCGTACGCAGATCGCCGCCGGGCTGAAGGCGGCGGCGAAGAAGGGCGGGTACGGCGAGCTGAGCGATGCGACGTTCGCGGTGTTCGACGCGGGGCTGCTGGAGCACATGGTGCCCGAGTTGACGCTGGTGATGCCCGAGGGCGCCTCGGTGGTGGACGCGGACCGGTTCATGCGCGACTACCAGCCCGCCACCGTCGGCTTCTACGTGGTGCAGCCGGTGCTGGTGCACGACCTGACGTTCGCGGTCGTCCCGGCTTCCGGGGTCACCCCGGCCCAGGTCCAGGCGGTCGAGGACACCGAGGGTGTGCTGGACGACTCGCTGAACCACTACGTCACCACGCTGCAGCCCTCCGGGCTGACCATCCGGTACTTCGGCGCGGTCATCAGCGACGGCCAGATCGCGACCGTACGGGAGGCCATGGGCCGGGCCGCGCACGTGCCGGCCGAGCGGGTCGCCGTCGAGGCGAGCGAGGCGGGTCTCGGCGTGGACCTGTCGCACGGGGTGCCCGACCTGCACCAGCATGCAGGTGGCCACCACTGATCGCATAGCAGGGCCTGAAGGGCCGTCCCCGATGTCGGGGGCGGCCCTTCAGCATGTCCTCAGCCGGGCGGGAGTTGGACGGGAGCCGGACCACACCGGCCCTGCCCAAGATGTACGAATTCAACGCTTTTCCCCTGACTCCCCCGGAGATGCGTCAATGAGGCTCCCCCTCCGCACCGCCATCGGTGCCCTGATCACGACCCTGGTCGCCGGTACCGCGGTGGCCACCCCGGCCGCCGCGGCGCCGATCGGTCAGGGCTTCACCATCACCCCCGCCGACCTGGCGTACATCCTCAAGCAGATCAAGATCGCTGAGGCGCACGTCGCGCACACCACCAGCGCGACCGGCCCGTGCGGCGCCCTGCTGGGAGCCGGGCCGGACCAGCTGTCCAACCCGACGCTCTCGCTGGGTCTGCGCACGGTCGACGGGACCTGCAACAACCTCACCGGCGGGCAGGAGAAGTTCGGCGCCGCCGACCAGAAGTTCCCCCGGCTCGCGAACCCGACCTTCAAGGCCGCGGAAACCGCACCGGCGGACATGTTCGGCCCGGGCAGCCCGGCGATGTCCACCACGTACGCCGACAAGCGCGCCAACAACACCGTCGTCGACTCGCAGCCCCGGCTGATCAGCAACCTGATCGCCGACCAGACCGCGAACAACCCGGCCGCCGTCGCCGCGGCCGGAAAGCCGGTCCGTTCGCAGAGCGGCGCGCAGGCGCCCGCGACCGACGGCGGCACCCTGTTCATCCCGAACGTCACCACGGACATGGGCCTGTCCGCCCCGTACAACTCGTGGTTCACGCTGTTCGGGCAGTTCTTCGACCACGGCATCGACCAGACCGTGAAGGGCGGCGGCACGGTCATCGTGCCGCTCAAGGCCGACGACCCGCTGATCGCCGGCCCGGACCGCAAGCCCGGCACCGCCGACGACCCCAAACCCGGCGACGCCAAGTACGTCCCGCCGTCCATGCGCTTCATGGTGCTCACCCGGGCCGCCAATCAGCCCGGCCCCGACGGCAAGCTCGGCACCGCCGACGACGTGCAGGACGCGGTCAACACCGACACGCCATACGTCGACCTGTCCCAGGCGTACACCTCGCACGCCGCGCACCAGGTCTTCCTGCGCGAGTACGCCAACGACCCGCAGGGCCGCCCGGTGGCCACCGGCAACCTGCTGTCCGGCCCGCTCGGCGGCATGCCCACCTGGGCGGACACCAAGCGGCAGGCGGCCGAACTGCTCGGCCTGCAGCTCACCGACGCCGACGTCACCGACGTGCCGATGATCCTCACCGACCCGTACGGAAAGTTCGTGCCCGGCCCGGCGCGCGGCCTGCCGCAGTACGTCACCCGCTCCGGCCTGATCGAGGGCGACACCGCGAACCCGGTCCGGGTGCCCGCGGACACCCTGCACTTCGACACACCGTTCCTGACCGACATCGCGCACAACGCCGACCCGAGCCCGGTCGACACCGACCACAACCCGGCCACCGCGCCGGTCGCGCCCCGCGCGGACGACGACCACACCGCCAGCGCCGACTTCGCCAAGCAGCCCGCCGGCACGTACGACGACGAGATGCTCGACGCCCACTACATCGCCGGTGACGGCCGGGCCAACGAGAACATCGGCCTCACCGCGGTGCACGACATCTTCCACTCCGAGCACAACCGGCTGGTCCGCGACATCGAGCGGGTCCTCACCGACGACGGCACCGCGCTGGCCGAGTGGCAGATCGGCGACGCGTGGAACGGTGAGCGGATCTTCCAGGCCGCCCGGTTCGTCAACGAGATGGAGTACCAGCACCTCGTCTTCGAGGAGTTCGCCCGCAAGATCCAGCCCGCGATCAACCCGTTCGCGTCCACCCAGGCGGAACTGAACCCCGCCGTGTACGCCGAGTTCGCGCACGCGGTCTACCGCTTCGGCCACTCCATGCTGGACGAGAGCATCGCCCGCAAGCACGAGGACGGCTCCGACGACTCCATGTCGCTGCTGGACGGGTTCCTCAACCCGCCCGCGTACACCAACGGCGGAACGCTGACGCCCGAGCAGGCGGCCGGCGAGATCGTCACCGGCATGTCCGGCCAGGTCGGCAACGAGCTCGACGAGTTCATGACCGACACGCTGCGCAACAACCTGCTCGGCCTGCCGATGGACCTGGCCGCGATCAACATCGCCCGGGGCCGCTCCGAGGGTGTCCCGTCGCTGAACAACCTGCGGCGGACGCTGCGCGAGAAGACCAACGACGGCCAGCTCGCCCCGTACACGAGCTGGGTCGACTTCGGTGAGCACCTCAAGCACCCCGAGTCGCTGGTGAACTTCGTCGCCGCGTACGGCCGGCACCCGAGCATCGTCGCGGCCACCACCGCCGCCGCGAAGCGGGCCGCGGCGCGCGCCATCGTCGACCCGCAGACCGGCGACACGCCTCCGGCCGACGCTGCCGCGTTCATGAACGCCACCGGCGCATGGACCACGACGACGTCCGGGCTCGACGACGTCGACCTGTGGATCGGCGGGCTCGCCGAGGTCACCAACCCGTTCGGCGGCCTGCTCGGCAGCACGTTCAACTACGTCTTCGAGCAGCAGCTCACCCGCCTGCAGGACGGCGACCGGCTGTACTACCTGGCCCGTACGCCCGGCATGAACCTGCGCGCCCAGCTGGAGGGCAACTCGTTCGCCGAGCTGATCGGGCGCACGACCACCGCGCACAGCCTGCGGGCCGACGCGTTCGCCACCGCCGACTGCACGTTCGAGCTGTCCGGCCTGGCCGGCACCCCGGCCGGGTACGACAAGGACGGCAACCTGGTCGCCGACGACCCGGCAAGCGCCTGCGACGAGCGCGCGCTGCTGATGCGGATGCCCGACGGCACCCTCAAGTACCGGGCCCGCAACACCGTCGACAAGCCCGGCATCAACGCCCAGTCCGTCTTCGCCGGAACCGACGACCGGGACCGGGTCAGCGCCGGCAACGACAACGACACCGTGTGGGGTGGCGAAGGCGACGACGTCATCGAGGGCGGCGCGGGCAACGACATCGCGCTCGGCGGCGAAGGCGACGACGTCCTCACCGACCTCGGCGGCGACGACATCAGCAAGGGCGGCCCCGGCAACGACGCCATCGACGCGGGCCCCGGCCTGGACGTCGTGCTCGGCGGCGACGGCAACGACTTCACCAACGGCGGCGCCAACACCAACGAGACCTTCGGCGGCGAGGGCGACGACATCATCAACGCCGGCGAGGGTGACGACACCGTCTGGGGCGATTCCGGCGACGACTGGGAAGAGGGCGGCAACTCGCCCGACCTGCTGCAGGGCGACAGCGGCAACCCGTTCTTCCTGGACGACGCCAACAAGCCCGGCAGCGACGTACTGATCGGTCAGGGTGGCGACGACACCTACGACATGGAGGGTGGCGACGACATCGGCGTCCAGGGCCCCGGCGTCGAGAAGTACGCGGGCGGCTCCGGCTACGACTGGTCCATCGCCTCGCGGCCCGAGCAGGGCGGCGACGACCAGCCGATGGACGCCGACCTGGCCCTGCCGATGCTGCCCCGGGGCACCCCGGTCACCGGGATCCAGGACCGCTACAACGAGGTCGAGGCGCTGTCGGGCGGCGTGCACGACGACATCCTGCGCGGCGACGACGTGACCCCCTCCGTCGGCGACGGCACCGGGTTCCTCGGGTGCGACGCCCTCGACGCTGCGGGCATCGCCCGGATCAAGAATCTCGACCAGGTCGTCACGAGCCTGCCCCTCCCGGCCGCCGCGGTGAGCAACCAGACCGGGCGCCCCTGCGACCTGCACGGCAACGTGTGGGGTGAGGGCAACATCCTGCTCGGCGGGCCCGGCAACGACACCATCGAGGGCCGCGACGGCGACGACATCATCGACGGCGACCGGTACCTCACCGTCCGGCTCAGCGTCCGCGACGCCGACGGCACGGAGATCCGCACCGCGAACAGCATGACCGAACTGCAGGCCGACGTTTTCGCCGGCAAGATCAACCCCAAGGACATCGTCCCCGTACGGGAGATCCGCACCGCCACCGACGGTGGGGTGGACACCGCGGTCTTCTCCAGCAACCGCGACCAGTACGCCATCACCCCCGTCAGCGACGCCCTGATCGTCTCCGGCCCGGACGGCACCGACACCGTTCGCAACGTCGAGAAGCTGAAGTTCGCCGACCAGACCGTCCCGGTCACCGCCGCGACCGCGGTCACCGCGGTCACCGCGTTCGCGGGAGACGCCGAGGCCACCGTCCTGTGGACCGTGCCCGTGGACTCGAGCGGGGCGATCGTCACCGGCTACCAGATCGAGGTCAACGACGGCACAACGACCCGGCTGGTCGATGCGCCCGCCACTGCCACCAACACGGTCGTCACCGGCCTCACCAGCGGCGTACCGGTGACCTTCCGGGTCCGTCCGGTCACCGCCGCCGGTGCGGGCGACTTCAGCACCGCGTCCGAGCCGGTCACCCCGGCGGCCGCACCGGACTCCCCGGTGATTCCGGTCGCCCCGGACGCGCCCGCCATCGGCACGGCCTCGGCCGGCAACGGCACCGCCGTGGTCCGATGGACCGCGCCCGCCCGCACCGGCGGCAGCGACATCCTCGGGTACGAGGTGCAGGCGCTCGACGCCGAGACCGGCATCGTCGTCGACGTCGACGTCGCCGGGCCGGACGCCACCGCGCTGACGTTCAGCAGCCTGGTGCCCGGAGCGTCGTACGTCTTCTGGGTCCGCGCGGTCAACGCCGCCGCGGCGAGTGAATTCTCCGCGACCTCCAATGTGGTCACGGTGAGCACCGGCGGCCCGGGCGCCCCGGCCGACCCCGGCACCCCGGCGGACCCGGGCACGCCGACTGCACCGCCGGTCACCCGTACCGTGCCGGGCGCGCCGACCCTCCGCCAGGTGTCGGCGGGCAACGGGCTCGCCACCGTGCGGTGGACTGCGGCGGCGCAGACCGGCGGCGCGCCGATCCTGCGCTACGAGATCCAGGTCCTCAGCGTGCGCGGCGCCCAGGTCGGCCCGATGCGGATCGCGGCACCCTCCGCGTCCGCCCTCACGGTGACCGGACTGGGCAACGGGACCGTCTACCGATTCCGGGTCCGGGCGGTCAACTCGGTCGGCGCCGGGGCCATGTCGGCCACCTCGGCCGAGGTCTCGCCGCGGGGCCTGCCCAGCGCGCCGAGGACCGTGACCGCCAAGAAGGGCGCGGCCGGTGGCAAGCTGACCGCCACGGTCCGGTGGAGCCTGCCCGCCTCGGGCGGCGGCGCGAAGATCACCCAGTTCCGGATCACCCGTCAGCGGCTGGACGCCAAGGGTCACGCGTACGGTGCGCCGATCGTGACCGTGGTGTCCGGTGCGGCCCGCGCGATGTCGTTCACCGCGACCGGAGTCCGGGCGGGCACCCGCTACCGCGTCACGGTGCAGGCCGTCAACGCGGCCGGCGCGGGCCGGGGCCGGGGAGTGACCACGACGGTCCGGTAAGGCAGAACAATACTGATCCGGCGGTGCTGTGTGGACACAGCACCGCCGGATCCGTGTTCCGGGCCCGGTCACGGCAGGGCCGTCATCCTGCCGTGACCGGGCGCCGAGCTCAGCGGTAGCGCATCACCTTCCCCACGGAGAATGTCGCCCTCGGCCGGCACCACGTCGGTCGCGGCTCTCTGATCGGTCCGCCGGGGCCGGGAGGCGAGAAGTCTGACCAAAAGAAACCTCAAGAACCCGCGGATCGAACGGGACACCAAACTCAGACCGGCACGAAGGCGCCGATCCGGGCCGCATCCTCGTCGTCGGGGCGTAACCCGGGCTGCTGAGCCCATTCTGGCCGCACCCCCGGTACCGTGCGAAGGCGTGAGCTACCAGAAGGATCCGCGGGTGGATGCGTACATCGAGGCGCTGCCCGGCTGGCAGCAGGCGATCTGCCGGGAGGTGCGCGACCTGATCCACGCCGCCGATCCGGAGGTCACCGAGACCATCAAGCGCACCGACCGGCCGTACTTCGTGCTGCAGGGCAACGTCTGCGCGCTGCTGGCCGCGCGCGACCACGTCAACGTCTTCCTGTACGACGGCGCGATCGTCCCCGACCCGGAGGGGATCATCACGGGCGGGCACGACAACAAGACCGCCCGCACCGTGGCCGTACGGCAGGACGAGCCGATCAACCGGCGGGCGTTGACGGCCATGTTCCAGCAGATCATCGCGAACAACCGGGCCGGAGGCTGGCGCAAGCTGAAGTGAGGGCCGCCCCACGGGACGGCCCTCGAATGCGGGGAGTGGTGTCAGCCGACGGGCAGGTGCCCGTTGATCAGCGCCTCGGGCGAGGCCGGGACCACGATCCTGCGGGGCCGCATGCATCTGCTGACCGTGTCAGCAGGTGGCCAGGTGTTGCGCCAGGAAACGCTCGACCGCGGCGTAGTACGTCTCCCGGTTCCGCGGCCGGGCCAGGCCGTGACCCTCGTCGGGGAACAGCAGGTACTCGTGCGGCAGACCCTTGGCCTTCAGCGCGGCGACGATCTGTTCCGCCTCGGCCTGAGGCACCCGGACGTCGTTGGCGCCCTGCACCACCAGGATCGGGATCGCGATGTCGTCCACCCGCGACAGCGGCGACCGCGCCCACAGCATGTCCCGTTCCGTGTCCGGATCACCGACGTGGGCGTGCATGAACGCGCGCAGCGGCGACCGGTACGGCGCCCCACCGGCCAGCAACGTCAGCAGGTTCGACGGCCCGCACAGGTCGATCGCGCAGGCGAACACGTCCGGGCTGAACGCCGCACCGGCCAGCGCGGCATACCCGCCGTACGAGCAGCCCATGATCGCGACGCGGGACGGGTCGACGGACCCGGCCCCGACGAGGTGGCCGACCGCGTCGAGCAGGTCGGTGTGCATGGCGGCGCCCCACTGCTTGGCACCCAGGTTGCGGAAATGCTTGCCGTAGCCGGTCGAGCCGCGGAAGTTCACCTGGATGCAGGCGTAGCCGCGGTTCGCCAGGAACTGCGCCTCCTCGTCGAACGCGAACGTGTTGCGGGCCCACGGGCCGCCGTGCACATTCACCACCGCGGGCAGGGTGCGGCGCTCGGCGCCCGGCGGCCACGTCACGTACCCGTGCACCGTGACGCCGTCGCGCGCCGCGTACGTGAACGGTTCCATCCGGGCCAGCCGGTAGCCGCCCAGCTCCGGCTGATGGTCGAAGAGGTAGCGCAGGTGGCCGGCGCTCCGGTCGTACACGTAGTAGTGCACCGGACCCGCGCCGGTCACCGCGGACACCGTCCAGCAGCGGTCGGTGCGGTCGGTGCGGTCGACGTACACCTCCGCGTCGATGCCCTGCAGGCCGAGCTCGCCGCGGATCCGGTCCATGTCCTTCGCGTGGTCCTCGTCCAGGAACACCCATTCGTCGCGGTCCTTGGCGAACAGCACCGCCTGCGGAGTACGGGTCACCGGGTCCCACTCCACCTGCTTCACGTCGAACGTGGGGTCGGCGGCGAGCAGCGTCTGCCGCCCGGTGGCCGTGTCGATCGCGGACAACCGGCTCGCGTTGGCCCCGATCGAGGAGAGCAGGTAGCAGGTGGCGCCGTCCCGGGACCAACCCGCGACGCGCGTGCCGAGCACATCCTCGTACGGGACCTCCAGCCACGGGCGCGCCTCGTCGGCCCCCAGGTCCAGGTGGATGGTGACGCCGCCGTCCGGGCGGGCCGCGACTCCGCCGCGTACCCGCAGGTCGGTGTCGATGATCCAGCTCAGGTAGCCCGGGTTCGTCGCGACGAGCGTCAGTTCGCCGGACTCGGTGTCCAGCTCGTACACGTCGTGCAGGTCCCGCCGGTCCAGATTGAGCCCGATCAGGATCGTGTGCGGATGCCATCGGTGGTGCGCCAGCACCCGGGCCTGGATGCCGTCGAACGGGGTGGCGCACCGCCGCTCGCCCGACACCAGGTCGACCAGGTGCAGCCGCCAGCTCTCGTCGCCGCCGGTGTCACACAGATAGAACAGGGTGCGGTCGTCGTGGCAGACCCCGTACGTGCGGATGCCGCGGCCCCGGTCGTCGGTCACCACGGTGGCCTCGTGCGGGCGGTCCACCGGCGCGGACCACACGTTCATGACGCCGTCGTCGGGGGCCAGGAACAGCAGGCGGGTGCCGTCCGGCGAGATCTCCGGTTTCAGGTACGCCGGGTTGCCGAACAGGGTCGCCCGCGGGATCAGCGGTACGGCATCGGATGTCACGGTTCGCTCCTCACCCGGGCCGTCGCCCGGACAACCACCAGTCGGCCAGCGCGGGATACTGGGCGATCGCCTCGTCCGTGCCCAGCAACGGCCCCGGGTCGCGCGACAGCTCGCGCAGCAGCGCCGCGTTCGCCTCGGCCCGCGCCACGCCGAGTTCGGTCCGCGTCGCGTCCGGTTCGGTCCGCGCCTCGCCGAGTTCGGTCCGCGTCGCGTCCACCGACGGCTCCGGCTCGATCAGCATCTGGGCCCGGAACATGCGCGACATCAGCAGCGGGCTGCTCAGCGTGGCCCGGGCCGCCCACTCGCGGGCCCGCTGTGCAAACGGCGACGCGGCGGGGGCCGGACCGCCCGGACGGTCGCGCACGGTCGCCATGCGCCAGGCCGGCTCCGTCTCGGCCGCCACGGCGGCCTGAATGCGGGGGAGTGCGGCCGGGTCCGCGCCGTGGCGGGCCAGCTCGCGGTCCAGCCGCAGCACGGCCAGCGCGGCGACCGACATGCCATGCGAGTAGACCGGGTTGAGCGCCACGAGCGCGTCACCGAGAACCAGGAAACCGGCCGGGATTGCCTGGCGTTCGACATACCGCCGGCGGTTCGCGGTGGACCGGTACGGCCGCACCCCGCCGAGCGGCTTGGCCGCGGCCATCAACTCCGCCACGACGGGCGAGCGCAATGCGTACGCGCACTCTGTGAAGTCCTGCTCGTGGACCGGCGGGGCGTTGCCCCGGGTACCGGTGAGCGTGACGATCCACCGTTCGTCCTCGATCGGGAACAGCGTCGCCCCGTGGCCGGCACCCCCCGGCCCGGGTCGCGGATGCACCATGACCGCCGGAACGGACGCGGCCAGATCCGGGGGCGCCCGGAACACCCGCGTGGCGTACGCGAGACCCGCGTCGACCGTCTCCTCCTGCGCCGCCGCGACCCCGAGCGCGGCCAGCCAGCGACCCGATCGGGAACGGCGGCCGGTCGCGTCCACCACGAGATCCGCCCGGATCGTCTCGGCGCGCCCGTCGGGCCGTTCGACCACGACCCCGGTGACCCGGGCGGCGTCGCCGGTCAGCGCGCGTACGCGGGTGCCTTCCCGTACGGTCACCGCGGCGTCCGCGAACGCCCGCCGCCGCACGACGTGATCCGTCAACCACCGGCTGCACGAAATCACGTCGGCGCCGGTCGGGTGGCGCCGGAACCAGCCGTCCGCGGACAGGACCAGCGCGTCGCCGGGCAGATCGCGCCGGTGCGCGCCTCGGGCGAGCAGGTCGGCCACCGTCCCCGGCAGCAGCGCCTCCAGGGCCCGGGCGCCGCCGGCCACGAGGACGTGGTTGTGGTGCGCCTGTGGCACCCCGGAGCGCTCCGCCGGCCCGTCCGGGTACGGCCCGCCACCCTCGACCAGGGTGACCTCGTCGACGTGCCGGGCCAGCACGGCGGCGGCCAGCACGCCTGCGAACCCGCCACCGAGAACGACCGCCGTGCTCATGCTGAGCCTCCTTGGGCATGCCCTCCTGGCCCTTGCTGCGCTGCGGTGCAGTCGGTCATGCTGAGCCTCCTGGGCATGCCCTCCTGGCCCTTGCTGCGCTGCGGTGCAGTCGGTCATGCTGAGCCTCCTGGGCATGCCCTCCTGGCCCTTGCTGCGCCGCGGTGCAGTCGGTCATGCTGAGCCTCCTGGGCATGCCCTCCTGGCCCTTGCTGCGCCGCGGTGCAGTCGGTCATGCCGCGGCGGCGGGTTCGCCTTCGGCGAGCAGGCCGCTGCCGACCATCGAGTCGATGAACGTGTCCACCTCGGACCGGATGCGGGCACCCATCGCCGCGTTGCCGCCGGCGAACATCAGCGCCAGCTTGTCCTTGACCGGCTCCCGCTCCTGGTCGCTCTCCACCAGCACCCAGATCTTGGCGGCGCTGCCGTTGAGCGTACGGAACTCGCCCGACTCCGTGTGGTAGAGGGAGATCCCCTCCGCGGTCTCGTGCCAGATCACCGAATCACTGATGTGCAGGGACACCGCCCGACCTCCTCTGTACCGGCATGATGGGAATGAGTTCCCCGACCGCGACGGCGGGCCGGGGGGTGCGTACATAGGTCTTCCACTGGTCGAACACGGCGTGCACCTCGCCCGTGGCAACCATGCGGGGGACGGTCATCTCCTGGTCGCCCGCGGCCAGTTCGGCGCGGGTGACCCCGGTCTCCTGCCACAGCTGGGTGACGACGCCGTGCCGCAGGATCCGGCACAGGTGGCGGCTGTTGCGCTTCAGGTCACCGGATTCGGACATGTGCGCGGCCCGGCACCCGCCGCCGCAGTTGGACTTGATGTAGCACCGGGCGCAGTCGGCGTGGAAGTCGCCGCCGTACACCGTGCTGCGCCGCATGTCGCTCAGCACCGGGCTGGCGAAGACCTCGGCCAGCTTCTGGCGGCGGACGTTGCCCGCGTAGTGCTGGCGGCCGGTGACGAGCTTGCACGGGTACACGTCGCCGAGCGAGTTGATGTAGATCTCGTTGCCGCCCATGCCGCAGTTGCCCTTGACCGAGCAGGGGCTCACCGGGCGCGGGCCGTCCGGCTTGAGCTGCGCGGCGACCGGCGAGGTCCACACGAGCTGCTGTACCCGCAGGTGGTCCTGCCAGCCGAAGTCGTACTGGTCGTCGACGCCACGGCCCAGGTCGTTGTGGTTCATCAGGCGCACGCTGTGCACCTCGATGCCGTCCAGGAAGGATGCGAAGCTCTCCAGCTCGTCCACGTTGTCCGAGGTGACGATGTGGTTGATGGCCGGTTTCACGCCCTCGGCGTTGAGCAGCTGCAGCGCCTTGTACGTCTTGTCGAACGCACCCTTGCCGCGCGTACGGTCGTGGGTCTCGGCGGTGCCGCCGTCGACGCTGATGGTGACCGCGTTGAACAGCTCGGCGAACCGCTTCGCGATGGCCGGCGTGCGGATCATCGTCGCGTTCGTGATGATGTTGGCCTTCATGCCGCAGCGCTTGGCGTGCTCGACGATCGAGAACAGGTCCTTGCGCAGCATCGGCTCACCGCCGGTGAACACGATCGTCGACGTGCCGAATTCGGCGAGCTGGGTGACCAGGTCCATCGACTCGGCCGTGTTCATCTCGCCCGGCAGGCACTTCTCCGACGAGGCGTAGCAGTACGGGCAGCGCAGGTTGCAGCCGTCCGTGATCGCGTAGTACGCGATGGTCAGCGGCGGCTCGCCGACCTTCACGGTCGGCCGGTTGCCGTTGAAGTAGACCACCCAGTGGAGGATGAGTTTGGCCAGTGCCCGCTCGGTCTCCGCGGTCTCCTCCAGCGGCGCCGGCGACCCGCCGGCCAGGGCCTGCAGGACCCGGAACTCGCGCGGCGTGAGCACGCACCGGGCCCCGACCTCCGGGTTGACGACGAGGTGGTCGTCGCCGTGCACGAAGTACGTCAGGTCGTTCGGCACCTCGAACAACGAGCGGTTGCGCACCAGGTTCCCGCGCATGGATCCTCCCCTGTTTGGCCCGCCGCGGGTGCGGCCCGACCGGATCGCCGGGCCGCACCCGCGACGGTGAACCGATCAGTTCTGGGCGTGGCCGGAACCGGACCAGGCGCCGCACGCGCACAGCATCGCGGCGTCGAAGCCCTCCTGGGTGGCCTCGGGCTTCGCCCACTCCTGCGAGTGCGCCACCACGTCCGGCAGAACGGCCATGAGGCGGTTCTTCGTCGAGATGAGCACCTCGGTCTCTTCCTGCGTCAGGCTGCCGTAGAACTCCTCCAGCTCGGGGGTCATCGGACCGCCGAGAATGCCGGCCTGGCGCAGCGCGGACGCCGAGTCGAAAGCCATGTCTTCCTCCTGGAAATTGTTGCCGGAATGGTTCACCGGATGTGTCGAGAGTGGCCGTTGCGAACCGCCCCGCACAACCCCACAAATGTGGGGTCGGATTGACTTATCAATACACGCCGGAGCACCATTCGTCCGAATGGGACGAATGGCTTTCCGGTACGGGAAAAGGAGATCAGGAAGGAGTGGAAATGAGCACACGAATAGCGGTGCCACCCAGGGGCGGCGTCACCTCGATGAGATCGAACCCGCTCGCGGCCAGCACGGTACGGAATTCGGTACGGCTGCGTTCCCGTCCACCGGTGTAGACCAGCATGGCGATGTCGCTGAGCACCACACCGGCCGCGTCGGGGGCGCCGAGCGATTCCGGCAGCACCGGTTCGACCACCAGCAGCCGCCCGTCCGGCGCGATCGACTCGCGGCAGTTGCGCAGCAGGCGCACGCAGCGTTCGTCGTCCCAGTCGTGCAGTATGCCCTTGACCAGCATCACGTCGCCGCCCGGCACCGCGGCGAAGAAATCCCCGGTCGCGACCGACCACCGCTGCGGCGAGGCGGCCCGCTCCAGCGTCGCCTCCGCGCCCGCCGCCCCCTCGGCGGTGTCGACCAGGATCCCGTGCACGTGCGGCGCCGCCGTCAGCACCGCGGCCAGCAGAGCGCCGTTGCCGCCGCCGACGTCGACGACCGTACGGGCGCCGCTGAAGTCGTACGCACCGGCCACCGCGGCCGCGATGCCGCCGGTGCCCTCCCGCATCGCGGTGTGGAACGCCGCGGCCAGGTCGGGATGCTGGGCGAGGTGATCGAACAACGGCATGCCGTGGACCTGGTCGAACGCAGCCTGGCCACTACGGACACCGTCGGCCAGCGCGCCCCAGGCCTGCCAGGCGGCCGGATGGCCGTACAGCAGGACGCTGGCGCGCATCGACCGGGGATGGTCGGCGCACAGCGGCCGTCCCAGGTCGGCGAGCGCGACCTGGTCGTCCGGGCCCTCGTCCAGGACGCCGAGCACCACCAGCGCCCGGACCAGCCGGGTCAGCGTGGCCGCGTCGCAGTGCAGCGCGTCGGCCAGCTTCTCCACCGGCATCGGCGCGTCCGCCAGCGCGTCCGGCAGGCCCAGCCGGACCGCCGCGTGCACGATCTGGGCGGGGGCGTAGCCGAACGCCAGCCGGGCCAGGCTCGGGTAGCTCATCGCCGCACCGTCCGGACCGGCAGGTGACGCACGCCGTGCAGGAACAGCTCCGGGGTCCACGGCAGCTGCTCCGGGTCGGCCGCCAGCTCCAGGTGGGGCAGGCGGCGCAGCAGCGTACCGACCGCGGCGCGCGCCTGGAGCCGGGCCAGCGCGGCACCGAGGCAGAAGTGGATGCCGTGCCCGAAACCGAGATGCCGGTTCGGGCTGCGGCCGATGTCGAACACGTCCGGGTCGGTGAACACCGCCGGGTCCCGGTTTGCGGCCAGCAGCACCGGGATCACCGTGTCGCCCTGCGGGATCACTGTGCCGCCGATCGTCACGTCGGCCAGCGCGTACAGCGGGCGGGCGTGGCCGACCGGGCCGTTGAACCGCATGACCTCCTCGATCGCGGAGTCGATCAGCTCCGGACGGGCGCGCAGCCGGGCCAGCTGGTCCGGGTGACGCAGCAGTTCCAGCACCGCGTTGCCGATCAGGTTGACCGTGGTCTCGTCGCCGGCCAGCAGCAACTGGAAGACGCTGGAGATCAACTCGTGGTGGCTGAGCTCGCCCGCCTGCCGGGCGCTCAGCAGCCGGGTCAGCAGGTCGTCGCCCGGATGCGCCCACCGGAACGCGAGCTGCTCCTGCACGTACCCGATGAACTCGGTGCCGGCCCGGCGGACCTGCACCGGGTCGCGGCTGCGCAGCATGTCGTCGCTCCACCGGCGCAGCCGGGCGTGGTCGTCGATGCCGAAACCGACCAGTTCCGCGACCACCAGTACGGGCAGCGGCAGCGCCAGCCGCTCGATCACGTCGACCGTGCCGTCGTCCGCCAGGCCGGTGACCAGGTCGTCGACGACCTGCTCGATCCGGTGCTCGATCGCCGCCACGGTACGGGCGCCGAACGCGGGCGCGATCAGGCGGCGCAGCCGGGTGTGGTCCGGCGGGTCGAGGTTGAACACGTTGCGCCGCACCATCGCCAGCGGATCGGACTCCCACCGGCGGTGGAGGGCGGCGAGGTGTTCCGGCAGCCGGTCGAGCTGCCGTCCGAGCGCCGGGTCGTGCAGCGCGCGCTGCACGTCGGCATAGCGGGTCAGATACCAGTACGCCCGGCCGCTCGGCGCGTGCACGAGCCGATGGACCGGTGCCTGCTCCCGCATCCGGTGCAGCACCGGATACGGGTCGCTGCGATGCTCCGCCGCGTTCGGGTCGAACACCTCCGGGGCGGCGACCGCGCTCATCGGGCCGCCCCCGCGGGCGTGCGTCCACGCTGGACGTCGTACGCGAAGAACCGCCGCACGGTTGCTCCCAGTTCCTCCGGCCCGGCGAAACCGCGCCGGCCCATCTCGATCTCCGGTGACGTGCCCTGCTTCGGCCAGTGGCGCTGGAACATCCGGGCGCACAGCGCCGGCGGGGGCACCGCGGTGCGGTACCGGGCCTGCTCCGCCGCCTCGTCGGCGTCCGCGACCAGCTCGGTGAACCGTTGCCAGCTCTCCGACTGCCGCAGGTCGGCCACGACGGCCGCGCGCCAGTCCACCGACTGCCACACCGGCCACACCCGGACCATCACCAGCCGCACCTGCGCGGCCGGGGTGCGCCCGGCGCGCTCCCCGGCGGTGAGCCAGGCCGCCAGAGCATCCGGCAGTGTGGCGTCCGTGGCGACGCCGAGCCGGGTCCGCGCGTACGCCGCCGCGTCGACATCCTGGTCCCGTGCCAGATCGTCCAGCAGCCCGGACAGGACGCGCTCGTGCCGCAGCGGGTACTCCGGGTCGAACAGCCGCGCGGCGTCCAGCACGTCGAGGTCGGACATCCAGCGGCCGGGGGCGTACTCGTGCCGGGACCGCCGGGTCAGCGCCTCGTGGTCGCTGAGCCCGGTGAACACCACCGCGTCGGCCGCGGACCGCTCCGCGCCGGTGGTCCCGGCCGCCTCCAGCGCCGCCAGCGCGTCACGCCGCTTCAGGTCCGCGTCTCCCGCCACGATCGCCCGCTCCAGGGCGGGCAGCTCGGCCCGGTCCGCGTCGTCCAGCAGCGCGCCGATCTCGGCCCAGGTCCGCGACGTGAACGGCAGAGACTTCGCCGCCTCGACGATGCGCGGCGACAGCCCGGCCGCGCGGCACGCGTACCGCAGGTTGACCAGCGCCACGGTCTGCGCCGGGTAGCCCATCGCGGCAGGCCCGTGCAGCACGCCCACCTCGTCGTCGCCGTCGATCTCGCCGCCGGCGTACATCCCGTACACCTCGCCGACCCCGCGCATCCCGTACGGGGCCAGCTCCGCCGCTCGCAGCGCACCCATGCTGGCCGCGCCGATCACGTCGACGCCGCCGTCGATCAGCCGCAGGATCTCCTTGTGGCCGACGGACCGCCGCTCCCGGAAGAAGCCGTCGATGACGACCGCGACGTCGCCCGGCCGCCACCGCTCGGCCAGCAGGTCACCGCGGGCCGCGGGCGGCCGGACGTGCGCCTGCGGCAGCACCGCCCGGACCTCGTCCGCGGAGACGGTCGGCCCCGTGTACACGACCACCGATGAACTCATCACAACACCTCCGGGCAGATGCGCGCGCCGGGCGCCACCACCTTGACCACGGGTACGCCGATGTCGTCCCGGGTCAGGTCGGCCACCAGCGGGCAGTGGGCGAACGCGGCCGTGGCCCGGTCCGTCACGTACGCCAGATCGTCGGCCAGGCTCGACGTGTCGACCGGGAGCGGCAGCACGTCCGCGAGATCGCTGACCGGGCCGGACGGTTCCTTGCGGCGTCGTACGCCGCCGTCGTCGATGTCGCTCTGCAGGTCGTCGCGGGCGCCCGCCACATAACTGAGCCGGGTCTGCGCCGCCTCGGTGATCGCCCGGGTCAGGGCGATCTCCGGGTCGAGGTGGCAGCCGAAGCCGTACATCGCGGCGGGATAGTCGTCGCAGGACAGCCACGCGAGAAACACCGGCAGGCCGGTACCCGACGGCAGCAGCCGGACCTCCATGGCCACCCCGGCACGCTCGATCGCGGTGCACAGGTCGTCCGCCACGCCGCCGCTGCGCGGGTCCACCCGTACGCCCCGGTCGCCGCCCTGCACGGACGCGGTCACGGCGTCGCGCTCGATCACCTCGTACAGGCCGTGCAACACCGCCTCGACCCGGGTGTTGCCGCTGGCCAGTCCGTTGGTGGAGGAGAAGAACACCGGCGGCTGCCAGTCCGTCGGCGCCTCCAGGGAGAGCCGGACGACGTCGCGGGGCAGCAGGGTCGGCGTACCGTCGCCCAACGACCGGCCGGGCACCCAGGCCAGCGGCAGCGCGTCGTGCAGCAGGCTCGGCGCGGACCGCGCCAGCGCGGCCACGTCGTAGCCCAGCCGATCGGCCAGCTCGGCCGGGGTGCCGGTGACCGCCGGCGGCATCGGCTGCTCCACGTGCCAGATCTCGACGGATTCCAGCATCGCGGACAGCCGGGCGAGCTCGGCGGTGACCCCCTTGCCCTGCGAGACCGCCAGCGTCCGCGACAACGGCCGGATCGCCTGGTACGTGGGGATCCCGATGGTGTCGAGGCGGGTGATGTCCGCGACCCGGGTGACCCCGACGCGCTGCGCGGCGCGCCGGGCCATCTCCAGGGTGGCCTCCGGCGGCTGCGCCCGGGTCGTGCCGGGCAGCCGGACCTTGGCCCGGTCGTCGCCCGTGGCGAGCCACGCCCCGGGCGCGTCGATGGTCTGCATGCGCGTCCCCTCAGACGTCGCGGGTGCGGCGCAGCAGGGCCCGCCCGGCGACCACGTTGGCGGCGACCGCGACCGCGGCCAGGACAGTGAGGCTCGGCCAGGCCGTGCCGAAGCCGAAGATGGCCACGTCGCGCATGCCCTTGACCGCGTACGTCACCGGGTTCACCACGGACACCCACTGCAGGACGGTCGGCAACTGCTGGGTGGTGGACAGCGACGGCGCGGCGAACACCAGCACCGGCACGGACACGCTGGTGATCACCATGAACGTCCGGTAGTCGCGGATCAGGATCGCCGCGGCCAGGTACAGGCCGTTGAACGCCACGGACGCCAGCACCAGCGCCACGATCAGGCCCAGCCAGTGCGACAGTGCGAACGGGTACCGGAACAGCAGTACCGCCACGACCAGGGCGAGCACGCTCTGCGCGAGCACCAGCGACACCCCGGCCAGCAGCTTGCCGAGCAGGAACCGGGAGCGGCGCAGCGGCCACGACCACAACTGGGTCGACACCCCGCTCATCTCCTCCTGGAACAACGCCATCCCGGTGGTGCCGGACGCGCTGACCACGCTCATGGCCAGCACCATCGGCAGCAGGAACACCGCGAACGGCAGCCGGGTGCCCCGGTACGTGATGTCCCCGACGACGTTGCCCAGCGACGTGTTCACCAGCAGCAGGTACACCAGGGTCGGGGTGAGCCCGAGGATCAGGTTGACCCGGTTGCGGGCCAGCAGCGCGTACTCGCGGTAGAACACCGCGGACAGGTCGGCGGTGCGGCCGGCCGCGGCCGGCGGCTTGTTGGTGAAGGCGAGCTCCGTCACGGTCATCCCCTGCTCTCGGTGCTCTTGCTGCTTCCGGGGCCCTCGCTGCGCTCGGTCATGCGCAGGAACACCTGCTCCAGGGAGTCCGTCACGGTGGCGATCCCGGAGATCGCGGCGCCCGCGTCCGCGCAGTGCCGCGTCAGCGGGGCCAGCACGTCGTGGGCGGCGGCGCCGTCGATGCGTACGTCGTTGTCCTGCACCGTCGCCGCGAAGCCGGCGGTCTCCGCCCACTCGGCGACGACCTTGCCGGCGACCGCGTCGTCCACGCTCACCACGAGATGCGTGCCGCCGAACTCGCGAATCAGCTCCCGCGGGTGCGCGAAACGCAGCACCCGGCCGCGGTCGATGACCAGGATGCGCTGGCAGTTGCGTTCCAGCTCGTCGATGTGATGGCTGGTCCACAGCACGGTCACGTCGAGGTCGTCGCGCAGCCACCGCACGAACCGCTCGACCTGATGCCGCCCCGCGACGTCGAGGCCCGCGGACGGCTCGTCGAGAATCAGCAGCTTGGGGATCGTCAGCAGGGCGCGGACCATCTGCAGGCGCTGCCGCTGTCCGCCGGAGAGCTGGAAGACGAGCTGCGGCAACGCCTTGGTGAGGCCGAGATACTCGGCGACCTCCAGCGCCCACGGCCGCACGTCGCGCCACGACAGGCCCCGGAACCGGGCGGCGATCTGCAGATTGTCCAATCCGGACAGCATCTCGTCGTACGGGCCGGACTGGTGCATGGCGCCGATGCCGGTCTTGGCGCCCACCGGGTCGCTGACCGGGTCCGCCCCGAACACGCGCAGGTGGCCCGTGGTGGGGGCGGTGACCCCGCAGATCATCTTGATCAGAGTCGTCTTGCCCGCACCGTTGGGTCCCAGCAGGCCGACGGTCTCACCCTGCCCGATCTCGAACGAGATGCCGTCCACCGCCGGTACCTCGCTGCGTCGATAGCGCTTGGTGAGCTCGACGGCGGTCACCACATCACGCGACACGATCCCTCCCTCCGTTGCGCTGCTGGCCTTTCCGGTTCTGGACGGTAGGGGAGAAGCGCGGCGCCGACGCTGCCCGCCGATTCAAGCTGCCGCGAAACTGCCGCTTATCTGCCATCCGGCCGCCCGGCGGCTGTCTAGCATTTCCGCCATGCCAATGCCGGGGAACCTGTGCCGCGACGGCGAACCCGCCGTGGTGCTGGTGTCCGGCGCGGGTGGGCACGAGCTCGCGGTCGTGCACGAGACGCTCACCCACGCACTGCGTACGCCCGCGGTGCTGATCACCAGAGCCGACCTGCCGGAGATCTCCGCATCCCTGGACGTCGACAATGGACTGCTGTGGGTGGATGAGCGTCGTGTGCGGCCCGCAGTCGTGTGGGTTCGGCACGCCGGGGCGGCCACGATGGCGACCCACGGTCCGCTGAGCGCGGTGTCCGCGGCCGGCTGGTCCGATCTGCTCGCCCAGTTGACCGCTGCGGCATCCGTGGCGCTGCCCGGCGCGGCCCCGGCCGGCCCGGGACAGCTGACCGGCGCGCGGCAGCTGGGCGTGGCGGTTCCGCGTACGGAGATCACTACGGACATGCCCGCCGCCGCCCGGCGGATCGGCACCCCGCGGGTGGTGGTGAAGATCCCCGACTTCCGCCTCGCGGAGCCGGATCCGCGGCGCTGGCCCGCGCTGGTGCCGAGGGTGGTCGATGCCGCCGCGGTCCCCGGCGGATCCGGCGCCCCGGTGGTGGTGCAGGAGTATGTGCCACACGCCCGGGAACTGCGCGTCTACCACCTCGACGGCGCACTGTGCGCGTTCGAGGTGACCAAACCCGACCCCGGCGCCGCGTGGACCGATCCGGCGACCGTGACCGTGTCCCGGGTCGACTGCCCCGCCGCCGCCGCGGCGGCCGTACGCGCACTGTGCACCGCCTGGAACCTGCGGTACGGCGCGTTCGACCTGCTCGTACGCCCCGACGGCGAACCGGTGTTCCTGGAGGCCAATCCGGACGGCGACTGGCTCTGGTACGAGCAGCGGGCCGGCTGGCACGGGGTGTCGTTCATGGCCGCCGTCATGGTGCGCGAGTTGTTCGTCCGAACCACGTCGAGGGGGAGCTCACGATGCTGACGTCGAAGGTTGAGCGCGTCTCGGAGCGGGAGATGCGGCTGATGGCCATGCTCGCCCGCGGCCACACCACCGACCGCGCCGCCCGGGAACTGCGGCTGAGCCGGCACACCGTGGGCGAGGAGATCAGCGCCCTGCTCGGCCGGTTCAACTGCCGCAACCGGGCGGAGCTGGTCGCCTACTGCTACGTCCACCAACTCCTGCCCGTCGGCATCTGGCCTCCGCCGATCGCCGCTGCGTCCATCCGTCCGAATCCCGAACTGTCCCTGGTAGGTGAGTGAAATGCACGATTCCCTGGCAGCCCTGCGCGCGGCCGGTCTCCCGGTCGAGCACCTGAGCGACGCGCAACGCGATGTGCTGGCGGCGCTGACCGAGCACGAGACGGCCGTCCTCGTCGCGGTGCAACACCGGCTCAACGAGGTCGAGCCCGAGGTCGTGGCCCACAACCTCAAGCTGCTCTGACCCCGCGCCGGTGAGTCGCAGGCTGGTGGTCGTCCTCTTCCTCGACCTGGTGGGCTGGACCGGGCTCGGGGAGGACGTCGACCCGGAGCCACTGCAGCTGCTGCTGGAGCAGTACTACGAGCTCAGCTCGGCCGCGGTGGAGGAGCACGGTGGCACCGTGGAGAAGTTCATCGGGGACGCCGTGATGGCCGTGTTCGGCGCGGACCGTTCCGGGGAGGACGACGCGGTGCGCGCGCTGCGCGCCGCAGCCCGGATCCGCGCCGAGGTGGGTGGTCTGGCCCGCCCCGGCACCGGCACGCAGGCGTTGCGGATCCACTGCGGGGTGGCGGCGGGCGAGGCCCTGGTCACCCGGTCGTCGCGGGCGGGACTGCGGGTCGTCGGCGACGTGGTGAACGTGGCGGCACGGCTGCAGTCCGCGGCCGCTGCGGGCGAGATCCTGGTCAACGACGTCGCGGGGGATCTGGCCGCAGCACACTGGACGTTGCAGCCGCTGACGCCACTGCCGCTGAAGGGCAAGGCGGAGCCGGTCACGGCGTTGCGTGTGATCGGACCAGCCGCGACGGGCCGGGCCGCGGACTCCTCGCCGATGGTCGACCGCGAGGCGGAACGCGGGCGGCTGATCGCGGCGTACCGCAGCGTGCAATGCGACCGGCGTGGACGCACGGTGGTGGTGCTCGGGCCCCCGGGTATCGGCAAGTCGCGGCTGGTACGGGCGGCGGTCGGCGAGTTCCGGCCGCAGCCGGTGGCGGTGGTCGGGGCCTGCCCGTCGTACGCCCCGCCGGAGAACGCGGTCGCCCTCACGGAGGTGCTGGACGCGCTGACCGGCCGGGCGGGACCGGCCCGCGACCTGGTACGCGCGGACGCGCGCATCGCCGCGGCGCTCGCCGCACTGCGGGGTGCCGGACGTGGTGCTCGGGACGACCCCGGCCCCGGGCCCGGGGTGGAGGAGGTGTCCTGGGCGGCCCGCGAACTGCTCACCGCGGCGGCCTCGGCGGGACCGGTGGTGGTCGTGTGGGACGGACTGCAGTGGTCCGGCCCGTCTTTGCTGCGGCTCGTCGGTGAGCTGGCGGAGAGCGTACGGGATCTGCCGGTGCTGACGATCTGCGTGGCCCGCCCCGAGCCGGCCGGGCGGGCGGCGTGGTTGCGGGCGCTGCCGCGCTGCGACGTCCTCGACGTCGGCGCGCTCGGCCCCGCGGACAGCGCCGAGCTGGCCGGGCTGCTGGTCGCCGCCGCGCCCGCCGCCGAGGTTCAGGCTCACGGCCTCGACCTAGTGGAACGCGTCACCCGGCACAGCGCGGGCAACCCGCTGTTCATCCGGCTCATGGTGGAGTCGGGCCGCCCGGCCACCGAGGTGCCGCCGACCATCACGGCGATGGTGGGCGCGATGATCGACCGGCTGCCCGCGGCGGCGCGGCGGCTGCTGGGCGCGGCGTCGGTGATCGGTTCCACGTTCACCCTGGATCAGGTCGCGGCGCTCGGTGAACCGGTGCCCGGGGAGGCGGTGGAGACCCTGTCGGCCGGTGGTTTGATCCGGGCGTCGGCCCGTCCCGGCGAGTTCTGTTTCGTGCAGCAGCCCGTGCACGAGGTGGCGTACGGGCGACTGGACAAGCAGCGCCGGCTCGACCGGCACCGGCGTCTGGCGGAGGCAGGCCTCAGCCCCGGCTTTCACGGCGAGGCCGCGGTACGCCTGCTCCGCGAGCTGCGCCCGGGTGATCCGGAACTGGTGACGTTGTCGAGGCGGGCGGGCCGGGCGCTGCTGGCGGAGGGCACTGCCGCACTGCGTCAACGCGACCTTCCGGCGGCGACCGGCCTGCTGCACCGCGCCCTGTCGCTGGCGGTCGCGGGCGCCGACCGCGGCACCGATCTGGACGAGGCCGGCGACGACGCCGCGGTCGCGGCGATCCGGCTCAGTGACGCGCTGCTGCTCGCGGGCGACACCCGGCGGGCCGCGACGGTGGTCGCCGACATCATCGGGAACGGCGACGCGGATGGCCTGGACCGCCCGGCGTGCCTGGTGCAACAGCATCTGCTCGCGGTCCGCGCCGGCCGGCCGGCCGCCGTGCCACCCGACCGGATCCGGCGCGGGCTGGCCGCGGTGGCGGGGGACCGGCTCGCCCGCTGCCGCATGGCGCAGCTGCGCATGCTGATCCATCTGGGCCGCGGCCGGTTCGCCGCCGCCCAGCGGGCTGCCCTGGTCGCCCTGGCGCATGCGCGCACGCTGGGCGACGAGTACGAACAGGACCGGCTTCTCGTGGCGCTGTGCGAGATCCGGCAGTGGTCGCCGACCCCGCTGGCCGAGCAACTGGCCGGTGGTGCGGAGCTGGCCCGACGGTTCGCGGCCGACCGGTTCCTGCTGGTGCCGGTGCTGGCCGCCCGGGCCCGCTGCCTGGCGCTGATCGGCGACGAGGCCGGTGCGCGGGCCGCGCTGGCGCAGGCAAGGGAGGCGGTGGAGCAGTTGCAGCTCACCATGGGTGGCGTCCTGATCGATCAGGCGGCCGGGCTGGTGTGTGCGCTGTCCGGCGACCATACCGCCGCGGAGCGGCATTTCCGCCGCGCGGCCGGGGTGCTGGACCGGGCCGACCACGGGCCGGGGGCGCTGACCCTGCGGGTCCAGGCGGCTCGCGAGCGGGCGGGGCGGGACCCGGCCGGTGCGGCGGCAGAGGTTGCGGCGCTGCTGGCCCGCGGCTCCGAGATGGACGTACGCGGGCTCCTGCTGTGCCTGTCCGCCTCGATCCGGCTGGACGTGGGCGGACCGGACCTGCCGGATCCCCGCCTCGACGAGGTGACCGCGCTGCTGGCCCGTACGGACGATCCGTGCCTGCGGGGTGACGTGCACGCCGACCTCGCCCACGCGTGCGCGGGCCGTGGAGATCGGGCCGCGGCCAGGGCCTCGGCCGACGCCGCGATCGGCTGTTACGCGCAGGTCGGCGCAACCGCGCCGATGGAGGCGGTGACGGCATGCCGGTGACCACCGGCGCGGCGCCGGAGGCTGCGGACCGGCCGGCCGTCCCGCCGTGGCGCCGTGACCGGCCGCGCCACGCCCCAGGGCTGCCCGCCTGGGGCATGCCGGTTGGCGGGCCGGACGAGGACTCGCTGCCCGCCGATCTGATCGGCGGTGTCGACGCGGACTGGGCGTGGGGCGGTGCGGACGGCGCCGGTGTCCGGGTGTGTGTGCTCGACAGCGGCGTGGACGCCGACCATCCGCTGGTCGGGCCGGTCGACGGGGCCTGGCAGGTGGTGAGCGAGGAGGGCCGCGCCCCGCGGGTACGCGAGTGCGAGCCCCGGGACGCCTCCGGGCACGGCACCGCGTGCGCGGGAATCGTGCGCGGCATCGCCCCCGGAGTGTCACTGAGCTCGGTGAAGGTGCTGACCGAGGGCCGTTCCGGCAGCGCGGCAGCGCTGATCGCGGGGCTCGCGTTCGCGGTCGAGGAGGGTTTCGATGTGATCAACATGAGCCTGTCGACCGCCCGGCTGGAGTTCCGCAACCGGCTGGCGGAGCTGTGTGACCGCGCGTACTTCCGGCGGTGCGCCCTGGTCGTGGCCGCGCACAATCTGCCGATCGAGAGCTTTCCCTGGAACTTCGCCTCGGTGATCTCGGTGGCGAGCCACGCCGAGCCCGATCCGATGCGTTACTACTACAACGCGTCGCCGCCGGTCGAGTTCTGCGCCCGGGGGGTACGGGTGCCGGTGGCCAGCCCGGGCGGCGGCACCACCCGCAACACGGGGAACAGCTTCGCGGCCCCGCACATCGCGGGGATCGCTGCGCTGACGCTGAGCAAGCACCCGTGGCTCACGCCGTTCCAGCTCAAGAGCGTGCTGTACCAGTGCGCGGCGAACGTATCGATGCGACGGAATGAAGGTGGAGTCCTTGTCTCATCCCACACTGAGCGGAGTCACTGAGAATCAACTGCTGCAGTCCGTGGTCACGGTGGCGCAGCATGTGTACGGGGCGGCGGCGTCGTCGGTCTTCATGGTGTGCCCGGACACCGGCGAGCTGGTGTTCGCCGCGGTATCCGGCGCGGGCCAGCAGGAGCTGGTCGGACGGCGTTTCCCGCCGGGTACCGGGATCGCGGGCTGGGTGTCGATGAGCTGTCAGACGCTCATCGCGGACAAGGTGGCCGAGACGGATCTGTTCGCCCGCGACGCCGCGAGTTCCACCGGCTACCTGCCCGCCAGCATCATGGCCGCTCCGCTCGTCGCCGAGGGCGAGTGCATCGGCGTGCTGGAGGTACTGGACCGGCATTCCGCGGCCGAGCCCGCCCGGGAACTCGACGACCTGGAGCTGCTGAATCTGCTCGCCACCCAGGCCGCCCTCAGCCTTGCCCTGGTGCGGCGCCGCAGCCAGCCGCTGGCCGCGCCGCCGCTGGGAAACATCCTGGCGCGACTGTCCGAGCTGGCCGCCACGGACACCCAGGATCCGCTGGCGGTGGCGATGCTGGCGATGTCGGTGAACCTCATGGAACGGTCGAGTCCGGCGGCTTCGCTGGCAGGCTGATCGATGTCTTGACACCTGTGTACGACATCCAAGAGAATTTGGATGTCCAGTCGGGATGCGATGTTGACGGGGGCGGGCATGAGCCGACAGAGCCGACGCGAACGGGATCCGCGTTGACCGCGCTGGCGTTGTCCGCGGCGCTGGGGCGCCCGGCCGCCGGGGCGCGGCCGGGCGGTGGCGAGGCGGACCGCCCGTTCCCGGAATTGTTGCGACACCACCGCATCCGGGCCGGCCTGACCCAGCGGGCCCTCGCCGACCTCTCCACGGTCAGCCCGCGGGCGATCCGCGACCTGGAGGCCGGTCGTGCCAACGCCCGGACCCAGACCATCCACCTGCTCGCGGACGGTCTGCGGCTGCACGGCATGATGCGCGAGCTGTTCGTCCGGGCCAGCCTGAGCCGACGGCGCACCAGCCCGTTCGACGACGGCGCGGTCATGGCGGCGCCCCGGCCGGTCGACGCGCTGCTCGGCCGTGACGTCGAGCTCGGCGCTCTGGTGGATGTCCTGGCGTCGGGACGCCGGCGCACGGTCGCGTTGTCCGGCCTCGCCGGGGTGGGCAAGACCCGGCTGGCCGCCGACATCGCGGCCCGGCTGAGCGCCCGGCACGGGTGGCCGGTGCTCTGGGCCGGCCGGGACCCGCGGGCCGCCGACGCCGGCACCGCCGGTCCGCTGGCCCGGTCGCTGCGCGCGCTGGTCGAGGCCGATAATCCGGATGTCGCTCCGATCCGCCAGCTTCTGGGCCGCCACGAGGCCGTGCTGGTCGTCGACGGGGTCGCCCGGGCGCAGACCTCCCGCGCGGTCGAGGACCTGCTCGCGTACTGTCCCGGGCTGCGGGTGGTCGGCACCGCGCGGACACCGGTACGCCTGGCCGGCGTACCCGCCACCGTCGTCGCACCGCTGCCGACGCCCCCGCCGGGCTGGCCGACGGGGTCGGCCCTCGACGACCTCACGGACGTGCCGTCGGTGCGGCTGCTGGTCGACCGGCTCGCCGAGGTCCGGCCCGGGTTCGTGCTCACCCGGGCAGACGCGGGCGCCGCCGCCGAGATCTGCCGCCGGCTGGACGGCCTGCCCCTGGCCCTGGAGATCGTGGCCGGCCGGGGCCGGGTGCTCGCGCTGCGCCAGCTTGCCGACCTGCCGACCGCGGATCTGCTCGACCTGACGCTGCCGGCCCGCGCCGGCGAAGCCCCCGGCACCCTCGGCGGCCTGCTCCGCGCGGGACTCGACGCCCTGCAGCCCGGGCACCGGGCGCTGCTGGCGGCGCTGGCCCGGCGCCCCCGGCCGTGGACCGTGACGGACGCGGCCGCCGTGCTGCGCCGCTCGCCGGAGGAACTGCTCGACGACCTCGACGTCCTCATCGGACACGGCCTGCTGCTGGTGGTGCACGGGGCGAGCGCCACGGAGCTGCGCGTCCCGCATCTCGTGCGTGGCCTGCTGTGCCCCGCGGATCAGTCGGGCTGGGCTCCGGCCGCCGGATGAGCCTCATGCAACGGGACACAACCGGCGTCGGCGGCGTACAGGTCCAGGCGCTCGCGGACGTTGTCGCGCAGCGGGGGACAGGGTGGCGCGCCCTCGCGCCACAGTTTCGGGCAGGCGCCGCCGCAGACCGGCAGGATCGCGCACCCGCGGCACGGGGTCTCACCCGCCGCCACCGTGTCGTACCAGTCGTCGAACGCGCCGACCGGGCGCAGTGCATCCGCGTCCAGTGTGGAGATCGAACCCAGGTCCTGCCCGGTGTGGCCGGGCACCAGTGGCTGCTCGGTGCAGCTGTAGACCCGCCCGTCCGCGCCGACCACCTCGCTGTGCCGGGTCGTGGCGGCACAGACCACCTGTCGCGGCCCGGACGGCAACAGCGAGAACCGCAGCCCGTGCCGCCGGTACGCGCGGAACCAGGCCAGCTCGGCCGCCGCCATCTCCCGGCGCGCCACGGCCACGGCGGAGACGTCGTTGCCCCACGAATGCACCGGCGCGGGATAGCACGCCACGCGGTCGTGGGCCAGGCCCGCGGCGGCCAGCTCGGCGGCGAACGGCTCGGCCAGCCCGGCATTGTGGAGGCCCACATTGGTCCGGACGATGAACCGTAGGTCGACGAGCTCGCTGTCGGCGAGCGCCGCCGCGACCGTCGCGAGGATGCGATGAAAGGAACCGCCGCCACGCTTGAGTGGCCGGCTCGCGTCGTGCGCCTCGGCCGGTCCGTCCAGGGTGATCTCGATCAGGCCCACCCGGCACTGCTGATGCAGCGTATGCAGCTTGCGCGCGTCCAGCAGCACGCCGTTGGTCACCAGCTTGGCCGCATACCGGACACCGGCCGCGTCCGCGCTGGCCACGAAGCTGCGCGACAGGTCACGCAGGACGGCGAACGCCATCAGCGGCTCACCGCCGAACCAGCGCACGTTGAGGGCGTCGTACCGCCCGGAGTGGGCGGCGCGGTCGATCCGGGCCGCCAGGGCCGCGCGGTGCACCCCGGACACCGTGCGGCGTTCGTGTTGCTGACCGCAGTACCCGCACCCCATGTTGCAGTAGGCGCTGGGCATCACGATGGTGTTGCGGACCCGGTGGTCGCGGGCCGCGGCGCGGCTGGCCGCCAGCGTCTCGGCCGCCTCGTCCCGGTCCGCGTCCACCAGCAGGCCCACGGCGGCGAGTTGCTGCTCGCGGACCGGGTCGACCTGCTCGGCGATCGTGCCGTCCGGCCCCGCCTGGACCGGCGGCTGCGAGGTGTCCAGGCGGGCGGCGGTGGCCGGATCGGCCAGGAAGACCCGTCCGGTCGCGGTGTGCAGCACGGGCCGCACGACACGGCCGGACGGGTGACGGAACTCGGTGCGCCCGACGACGGCGTACCGGCTGGGTCGCAGCGGCACGAGGCTCAGAGCAGGTCCGCGTGGCAGCCGCCGTCGACGCCGCCGCCCAGACGGATGAGATCCGGGTTGAGCTGGACCTTGGAGATCTCCTCGAGGAAGACGTGGGCGTCGTGGTGCAGGGTGCTCGCCGTCGTGGCGAGGTGGGTCACGGCCTGCTCGGCGACCTGGGCCGCGTGCATGAGAAGGAAGGAATCGAAGACCATGTGTCACCCCTGAATATAGGTCGGTGCGGATGGCCCGACCGACGTCCAAAGTTTCCCAGACGATGTAACAGAGTCAAGTGTCAGACTTGCGTCCGGCATCGTAGGTCAGCAGGGCGACGTAATATCACTGTGGAAGTTCCAGGTCGAAAGGGATGCGCAGCGCATGGCCCCAGCTCGGATGGTCCAGGACGTCGAGACGCTCAAGGCACTCGCCGATCCTGCCCGGCTGGCCATCGTCGAGCTGATGATGGACGACTACGCCCGCGCCTGGACGGCCAAGGAGCTCGCCGGGGCCATCGACATGCCCCCGAAGAAGATCTACTACCACCTCGGGCTGCTGGAGCAGCGCGGCCTGCTGGAGGTGCGCGCCACCCAGGTGGTGAACGGCATCATCGAGAAGCACTACGGGGCGGCGCAGAAGAGCATCACGTTCCAGCGCGGCGGCCGTCCGGTCGCCGCCGAGTCCGGCTCCACGCCCGACCCCGGAGTCCCGGCGGCCGACATGGGCCAGCTGGTGACCACGCTCTTCGACGAGGTACACACGAACATCCAGGCCGGCCTGCGCTCCGGCGCCGCGGTGATGGACCGCCAGGCGCCGGATTCCCAGCGGGTCGTGGTCAGCTACACCACCGCACGGATGGCGCCGGATCGGGCCGGGGAGTTCCGCGCCGCGCTGCTTGATCTGGTGGAGCGATTTCGCGCCGCCAGTGTCCCGGGCGCACCCTCGTTCGAGCTGCTCATCGCGATCCACCCGCGGGATGCCGCCGCCTCCACCGAGGGCCGGAAACGACGGATCGAGGGGTCGTCCGACCAGGACTGATTCTCGGGACGCAGCACCGCTCAGTTGATCTTTGGGTGGGCTTTGGGTCCGCTCCGGAGCTACAGGTACATCGCGCGCAGGTGCGGATCGACGGTCTCGTCCGGGCCGCCGGCGATCGCGTCGAGGACACCGCGCAATGCATCCATCGCCGGTGCCCCGTGGTCGCGGGTGAGGCGCCGCTCGTAGCGCTGGTGGAAGCGGCGCGCCGTGGCGAGCGCCGTCGTGCCGCGGTCGGTCAGCTCCAGGCGCTGGGCGCGGCGGTCATTCGGGTCCGGGGTACGGCGGACGTATCCGCGACGCTGCATGTCGTCGACGATCTGCGCGGCGGCCTGCTTGGTCACCTCCAGCCGGCCGGCGAGCTCGCTGATGCTCATCGGGTGGGTGCCCAGTGCCCGGAATACGAACCCGTCGGAGCGCCCGAGATCGTCGAAGCCCTGTTCCGCCAGATGGCCGCGCAGGTCACGGACGAATTTCTGGTACGCGAGCGCGAGCAGGATGCCGAAGTCGGGTTGCGCCGGAGTCGCCATGACCTCATGATAGACAAGTCAGCTTGGACAAGCTGGCTTGTCTGATGGAGGAATCATGCACATCATCCGTGCCGCCCAGGCCCAGCGGTTCGAGGTGCCCGGGGTCGAGTTCACCGCGCTGGCGGCGCCGAGCCGCGGCTCGGCCGACATCTGCACCTGGCTCATCACCGTGGCATCGGGCCTGCGGTCACCCGAGTCGCACACGCTCGACCAGGACGAGGTCTTCATGGTCCTTTCCGGCGCCGTCCAGCTTGGGCCGGACGCCGAAACCCTCGGCCCCGGGGACGCGGCCGTAGTACCGGCAGGCACCCCGATCCAGATCTGCAACCCGGGCGACGAACCGGCCCGGGTGTATGTGGCGATCCGCGCCGGGTTCGACGCCCGGGCCGCCGACGGCACCTCGATCGGCACCCCGCCCTGGGCGAAGTAGCCCGCCAGGCGCGCCCGGACGGGCACGGGTGCGGCGGCGTCTCCGGCCGCCGCGCCCACGCGTACCCTCGGCACCATGCGCGAGGCACGGACCGGGAGGCGGAGCGGTGGCTGACGCCGACGACGTCCGCCGCCTGGCACTGGCCCTGCCGCACGTCGTGGAGATCGACAGTGACGGCTTCGACTTCCGGGTCGGCAACAAGGGATTCGTCTGGTCGTACCCCGAGCGCCGGCCGGGCCGGCCCCGCGTGTTGCGCACCGACATCGCGGTGCTGTTCGTGGGCGACGAGGCCGAAAAGCAGGCGCTGCTGCTGGGCGAACCGGACCGCTTCTTCACCACCCCGGGCTACGACGGCCTGCCCCTGGTCATGCTGCGCCTGGGCCGGGTGAGCGCCGCCCGCCTGCGCGAGCTGGTGACCGACGCGTGGCGGATGCGGGCGCCGGAGGAGTTGCTCACCGACGTGCAGGAGGACTGCACGTGACCGGCCCGGACGACCGGCCCGCCCGGGTCGACGACGTGCACGAGCTCGCCCTGGCCATGCCGTACGTCACCGTCGTGGACGGGAGCACCGGCAATCCGGTCTATCAGGTCGGCGGCAAGTCGTTCATCTTCTTCCGCAATCCGCGGCCGGACGCGGTCGACCCGGACACCGGGGAACGCTACCCGGACGTGATCGTCTTCTGGGTCGAGTCCGAGGCGGACAAGCAGGCACTGATTCAGGACCCGGTCTCGCCGTTCTTCACCACCAGCCACTTCGACGGCCATCGGTCCGTACTGATCCGTGCCGGGCGCATCGGTGAGCTGACCCGGCAGGAACTGGCCGAGGTCGTCGCGGACGCGTGGCTGTCGCGGGCCTCGGCCCGCCGCGCGGCGGCGTGGCTCGCCGAATTCCGGGCGCAGTAGCCGTCACCCCGCGGCCACGGCGTCGCCCACCTCCACGATGCGCTCGGCCAGACCGTCCACGTCGGCCTCGCTGTGCCGCACGCCGATGAAACACGGCCGGATCGCGAACCGCCCGTCCACCACGGTGCTCGTCGGCAGGTGGCCGGTGGTGCGCCACAGGCGGCGCAGCAGCTCCTCGTTGAGGCGGTCCAGTTCCGGGTCCGGGACCGGGCGGGCCGGTCGATACCGTACGCACGCCACCGACAGTTCCGGCTCGGTCAGCGCCTCCAGCCGGGGATGGCGGTGGGCCAGCTCGGTGAGGCGGCGGGCGTATCCGATGTGCCGCCGGACCCGGTCGTGCAGGCCCTCGCGGCCGATCTCCCGCAGCACCGCCCAGACCAGTACGCCCCGCGGGGGAGCGGACAGCTCCACGCCCATGTCGTCGTAGTGCACGCCGAACTCCTCGAACGGCGAGGCCGCCGGGCCCCGGCCGGGCATCGCCAGGTACGCCGCCGGGGTCTGCGTGAAGCACCGGTGCAGCAGGAGCGGGTCCCGCACGTACGTCGCGGCGCAGCCGACGCCGGTGGCCAGCCACTTGTGCGGGTCGACGATCCACGACTGGGCGCGGCGCATCCCGTCGAAGCGTGCCGCCATCTCGCCGAGCCCGGCCGCGGGCAGGCCGTACGCCCCGTCGACGTGCAGCCAGGTGTCGTGGCGTGCGGCGATGTCGGCGAGCGTATCGAGCGGGTCGATCGCCCCGGTGTTCGTGGTGCCGGCCACCCCGACCACCGCCACCGGCACCGCCCCGCCGGCCACATCCGCCTCGATCATCGCGGTGAGCACATCCGTACGGATCCGCTGGTGCGCGTCGACCGGCACGGACCGGACCCCGTCGCGGCCGAGCCCCAGCACGGCGGCGGACCGCTGGACCGTGTGGTGCGCCTCGGCGCTGGCGTAGATCCGGGCGGGCATGCCGGGCGGCAGGCCGTCCCGGCCGACGTCGATGCCGTGCCGCTCGAAGGCGTACTGCCGGGCCGCCCCGAGCGCCAGGAGGTTGGCCACCGACCCGCCGCTGCTGTACACCCCGGCGACCTGGTCGTCGAGCCCGCACAGCTGGGCCAGCCAGCGCAGCGAGACGTCTTCCAGCAGGTTGAACGCGCTCACCGCGTACCGCTGCGGGCTGGCCAGTGCGGCCGCGAACTGCGCCACGGCCGGGACGGTCGGCGGGCCGGTGGTGATGAAGCCGGTGAACCGGGGCGCGCCGATCGGCAGCCCGTTCGCGACAACCTGGTCGGCCAGCTCGGCGAGGGTCGCATCCGCCCCGGCGCCCTTCTCCGGCAGATCGACGTCGAGCGCCGCCCGCCAGGCGTCCCGGCGGCGGGCGGGCGCGGCGACGTCGGTGAACTCCAGCCAGCGTTCCAGCGCCGGGAGGACGGCGAGCGCGGCCGCGGTGAGATGCCCGGTTTGTGCAGCATCGGTGCCCATGTGGCGAGCATGCCACCGTCGTCGCCGCCGGGGACGTGTGCCGCGGCACGTGCCCTCGGAATTGCTTCAGCCGCGTACGGAGCGGGCCGATCGGACCGTAAACGGCGGGGGGTGGACTGGTGGACGGCCATGTGATGAGCGCCGCCGAGCTGGCGGCTGCGCTCGTGGCGCTGGAGGACCAGATCGTCCTCAACATCGAGGCGTGCCACGCCGCCGCGGTCGACCTCGAACGGCACGCCGCTGCGCTCGGCGACGAGGGCCTGCTCGTCCGCGCCCGCCTGTGCGCCGCAGGCATGCTGCTGCGCACCGGTGACATCGGTACGGCCGCACGGCAGATCCACGCCATCCACGAGTGGGCGGTCGTCCACGGGGACCGCCGGCTGCAGGCGCGCACCCACATGGCATGCGGCAACGTGCAGCGGCTGGCCGGTGACTCGGCGAAGCTGCTGGAACACTCGCTGAGCGCGGTCGAGCTGCTCGACGAGACCGCCAGCGCGTACATGCAGGTGGCGCACCGGCTCAGGCTCGCCGAGGCGCTGGCCCTCAACGGGACGGTCGACGCGGCCCGCCCCCGGTTCCGGCAGGCCGAAAAGCTGGCCCAGGAGCTGGAGCAGTGGGAGCTGCTCACGGTCGTACTGAACAACTGGGCCTACATCGAATACACCGCCGGTGAGTTCCCCCGCGCCGAGCAGGTCGCCGCGCGGCTCATGGCGCATGCGACGGCGCGTGGCTTCGAGCTCGACCCGACCGCCCTGGACACCATCGGCGGGATCCAGATCGAGAACGGCCAGTACGCCGAGGCCGAGCAGACCATGCGGTTGTGCATCGCGCGCTACCACGCCGGGTACAGCGACGACGCCGACGACATGGCCGAGTACCTGCTGACCCTGGCCCGGGCCCTGCGCGGGCAGGGGGAGCTGGACCGGGTTCAGCAGGCCCTGGACTCCTCGCGCGCGCTGTGCACCCAGCGGGAACTGCACGAGGTCATGGTCCGGGTGCACCAGGAGCAGGCCGAGCTGTACGCCGCCCGCGGCGACTATCTGGCGGCGTTCGCCGAGCAGAAGGTGTTCTTCGCGGCCCGCGAGAACCTGCGCTCGCGGGAGCGGGAAGCGCAGGCGCAGACCCGGCAGGTGATGTTCGAGACCGCGGAGGCCCGTGAGGAGGCGGAGCGGTTCCGGGAGCAGGCCCGGCGTGACCCGCTGACCGGCCTGCGCAACCGCCGCTACACCGACGAGGAACTGCCGCCCCTGATCACGAACGATCCGGATCTGGTCGTCGCGATCGCCGACGTCGACCACTTCAAGCGGATCAACGACACGTTGTCGCACGACACCGGCGACCAGGTGCTGGTGCAGATCGCCAAGCTGCTGGAGACCGGGCTCGCCGCGACCGCCCCGGACGGGTTCGTGGCCCGTCTGGGCGGCGAGGAGTTCGTCCTCGTCCTGCCCGCCACCCAGGTGTCCGCCGCGGTCACGGCGCTCGACGGGATCCGGGAGGCCGTCGGCGGCTTCGGCTGGCACGACATCACCGGGGACCTGCCGGTGACGATCAGCATCGGGGTGGCCGCGGCGAACGAGAGCACGCCGCGCAGCCAGTCCGCGGCGCTGTCCGCCGCGGACCGCAACCTGTACGCCGCCAAGCGCACCGGACGCAACCGGGTCGTCGCGGGCACCCCGCCCGAGCGGCGTCCCCGCGCGTACCGCGACCGCGACCCGGTCTGAGCCCACCCCCGAACCCGGGCGCGGATCTGGCCGGCCGCAAGCGGCCGGCCAGATTGCGTACGGTCCTACGGGTTACCGTCGAGGACCGGCGGCGGCTTGCCGACGTACACGGCGGCCGCCTTCTCACCGAGCACCGCGACGTCGAGCGTGCAGGCGTCGATCCAGGGATCCCGGACCTCGGCCTGGCGGCAGATCGACATTCCCCGTTCGCGGATCTTCGGTTCGAGGTCGCGGGCGAAGAACGGCTTCCCCGGGTTGCTCTCCTCGGCCTCCTTGCCGCACGGCGCGAGCAGCGAATCGGCAGGGCTGACGCGCCAGCTGTCGCCGTAGCGGTGGTACAGGTCCTCGAAGGACAGCGGGACCTCGAAGATCTGTCCGTCACTGGCTTCGAGCAGGTGGACGTCGTTGTCCGGGTTGCCGAGCAGACCGCGCACCCGCGTCGGCCACGTGCCCACACCGACCGCCACGTCCATGTAGTCGGGGGCGCGGTGCGGTGTCACCCGGATGCTGTTGCCGCTCGGGTCGGTCACCACGTACGCCCCGCCCGCGAGCGTCACGTCGACCCCGGACGGCAGGGACAGCGGCTTACCCTCGCCGAGCTGGACGTTGCGCCCGTCGATCACGAGCCGGGGCCCGCCGCACACGGCCACCGTGGTGCCGCCCATCCGGGTGGCGACCGCCTGGTTGACCGACGCGTCCGGCCAGGTCGGCGCGCCGGACACGTGCCGCGCCTGCACCTCGAAGTCCTTGCCCACCTGCGCCAGCTCGAAGTCGCCGACCGCCTGGAAGTCGTACGACAGGCCGGCCACGGTGTGCGCGTGGACGTCGCCGATGGTCGTCGCGGCCGCGCAGTTCGTGGCGGCGCCGCCGACGGTGTCCTCGATGAACCGTACGGCCGGGCCGGGCGGGGTCATGGCGGGAGCCGGGGTGCCGAAGCTCAGGTTGTTCATCTCCGCGGTGAAACCGGTGGCCACGCACAGCGGGGCGGCCCGGCCACCGTAGATGGTTCTGGTCCGTACGGTCAGGGCCGCGCCGGTGTTGAACGTGGCCGTGCCGCCGCCGGAGCTGTTGCCGCCGTTGCCGAACACGTTGAACTCCGCGGTGTTCCAGCCGGCCGCCGCGTTGACCGCGTTGTCGCCGACCCGGGTGTACGCGGTGCTCCCGTCGAACAGCGTGACGCTGTCGCTGCTCGCACTGACCTGACCGGACAGGCTCAGCGCGCCCAGGTTGGTGATCGGCTGGTTGGGCACCCCGACCGCCCCGCCGGTGTTGTTCTTCCAGCAGTAGACGTCCGTGTCACCCGCGAACGAGAACGTGTGCCAGCCGACCCCGGCCGGGCACGGCGCGTTGTACTGCAGCAGCCAGTACTGGATGAACGCCGCTCCGGACGAGCCGTCGTTGGCGTACACGAACTGCTGCCAGCCCTGGCATCCCGGGTTCGGCGAACCGGCGCAGGCCGTGCTGGCGAAGAAGTTCGTGTTGAGCTGCAGTGTGTACGCGTTGGCGATGGACGGCCCGGAGTTGCCGATCGGCCCGCTTTCGCTGGTCACGTTGACGACACTGTCGAACGAGCCGATCGCGGTGGAGATGAACCCGGTCGGCACCTGCGCCGCGATGTCGCTGCCGTTGCCGACCACCAGGGGTCGCGGCCCGCGGTGGGGCGGCTGCGGAATATCCGGTGCGCTCGCGCACCGCACCGCCCGCCAGCTCGTCCGCGGAAACTGGGCGGTGAAACACCCGCGCGCCGGCCGGGGGGTCTGGGCGATCGTGTTCTGCCAGTCCCGCTGGCTCGGTTGTGCGGGTTGCGCCGCGCCGGCGCTCGACCAGGACGCGGACACCAAGATGGTCACCAGCGCCATGGCGCCGAACGCCATGGCCTTCTTCCTGCGGATGCGGCTGCCTGATCTCATGGCCTCTCCTCACGAGCCGTGGAACAACGCCCGGGGCGGACCGATCAAGCACACGGCGATCACTGCTTCCGAAACAATGCCGGCGCTGCTTCCGTTTCGCCGTCGGCCGGGCCGGACAGCTGCCGTCAGTCCGGCTGCGTCAGATAGCCGAACCGGCGCATGAGCCGGCGGACCGTCGCCTCCCGCTGGGCCTGCCCGAGCCGCCCGTAGAGGCGCAGCGCTTCGCCGAAGTTCCGCTGGGCCTCGTCGAACCGCTCCTGCGCGTGGAAATCGGCGCCGATGCACCTGTGGGTGAGGGCCAGGATGTGCTCGTTGCTGGTGTCCACGGCGATCGCCATCGCCTCCTGGTGATAGCGGATCGCGGTCTCGACACCCAGCTCGAAGGTGGCCGAGCCGAGGTTGTTGAGGAAGATGGCCTCGGCCGCACGGTCGCCGAGCGCGCGGCTGAGCTGCACACCCCGCTCGGTCAGATCCCGGACACGGGCGAAATCGCGGCGGCGGAACGCGGCGACGCTGTGCGCCTCCAGCGTCCGCATCGTGCCGACGTCGTCCGCCTCCGCCGCGGCCAGCGCGTACGCCTGGTCGAACGTCTCCTCCGCCGGCCCGTGGCGACCGGCCTCGGCCAGCGCCTTGGCGATCACACTCAGCATGATCACCCGGCGTTGGGCGGTCGGCGCCAGCGGCAGAGCCTGCCGGTAGAACCCGACCGCCTCGGCGAAGTCGCCCTGGTTGAAGCTGGCGTTACCGCGCTTGCTCAGCAACAGGTGCAGCGCCTCGCCGTCCGGGGAGTCCCGCAGCACCTCGAGGGCCGTGTCGAGCAGCCGCAGCAGCGCCAGCGTGTGCCCGTGGGTGTCGAGATAACCGGACGCGGCGAGCGTGCGCACGATCGCGACGAAATCCTCGACCGCGTCGTGCCGGGCCCGGTCGGCGGCCGCCACCACGTTGTCGAGGTCGCGGGCGATCACCTCGTGGTCCGCGGCGTACGCCGACACGAAGTCGCGCACCGCGCGGATCGCCGACCCGGTGCCGTCCCCGGCGGGGCGCAGCACCGTACGGGCGTAGCTCACGGTCAGGTCGTGGATGACGTACACACCGGCGGAGCGTTTCGCGAAGCTCACGTCGACCAGCGCGTTGAGGGCGGCGCGCGCCCGGCCGAGTCCGGCACCCAGGCAGCAGGCCAGCAACTCGGGCGTGACCGTGCCGCTGAACAACGCACCGACCGCGGCGAGCGCCGCCCGGCCGTCGGCGTGCGGCAGCGCGCCGATCGTCGTGTCCAGCAGCCGCCGGCCGCTCTCGCGCCCCGGTGCGGCGAACCCGGCGGGCATCTCCAGGTCGTGCGGGGACCCGTCGACGTCGCGGCGCAACTCGCCCGGCGTCAGGCCGTACTGGCGCAGGCGGTGCCCCGCGATCTCGATCAGGTACGGGTGATTGCGCAGGTCGCCGCAGAGCGCCGCGGCGTCGGGACGGGTCGCATATCCGTCGTCGTGCGCGTGGTGGGCGAGCAGCCGGACCGCCTCGGCCGGGTCCAGCCCGTCCACCTCCACCTGGTGATCGACGCCCAGCTTCAGCCGGGACGTGACCAGGACCGCGACCCCGGCCGGCATCGCCCGCAGGATCGTGTGCAGGGCCGCCGCGTTCCCCACGTCGTCGAGGACGCACAGGCGGACCGCGGCTTCGGACAGGTGCCGCCCGATCGAGAGCAGACGGACGTCGCCGCCCGGCGGCACCGGCTCCGCACCGGCGCCCAGCGCCGCCTCCAGGCAACTGGCCAGCCGGTCCAGCACCACGTCGGCGTCGGCGTTGCCGAGTCGCATCCACACGTACGGGCCGCGGCCCGCGTCGACGTACCGGTCGGCGATCGTCGCCGCGATCGCGGTCTTTCCGGCGCCACCCAGCCCGTGCAGCAGGACCCGGGCGCCGGTGTCGAGCCAGGCGGTCACCGTGGTGATGAGGTGCTGGCGCCCCACCATCAGCTCCGGCCGGTTCAGCCGGTTCGCCGCGGTGTCGAACAGGATGACGTCCAGTCGCGTCGTACCGTCGTCGGCGGACGCGGCCGTCCAGCCGGGGGAGGGCCGCGGCCCTGGCGGCGCGGCCGGGGCCGGCAGACCGGCGCGCCGGTCGTTGCGGACGGTCGCCGCCGCACGCCGCAGCCGCTCCGCATGCGCCGGATCGCCGCCCAGGTAGCCGACGACGGCCGCGAGCCGTTCCGGCCCGATCGGGCGGGCGCCGGTGAAGAAAGCCGACACGGTGCCCGCGGCCAGGCCGACCGCCTTGCCGATGCGGGCCATGGACGGCTGGCCGTGCGCGCGGTGCAACTCGTCCAGGCACTCCAGCAGCGCGCGTTCCGGACCGTCGGCCGGCCACCGGTGCTTGCTGAATCCGGCCAATGCTCCTCCCGCAGCCTCGTGCCCACGGCTCATGCAACCGCACTCACGGGGCGCTGGGCACATTCTTGTCGGGCTGCCGATTCTCAGCAATGCGTCCGCAACCCCTCAGCAGTTCCGCATCACCTGTGGCCCGGACCGGCGCGGACGCCGCACGCTGGCGGCATGCCGGACTCCAGGAGGACACGATGACCATCGCTGCCTGTGCACCCGTCGCGCCGGGCCGAGCCACCTCGACCGGGCTGCGGCTTTCCGGGTTCGGGGTCTTCCGGGCCGACGTCGACGGCGTCGCGGCCCTGCTGCCACCGATCAGCCGGACCATGCTCGCCCGCCTGGTGCTGGCCCGCGGTGCCCTGGTCTACGCCGACGACCTGTACCGCGACTCGTGGCCCGACCCGGCACCGGTGATCCGCCGGGAGCAGCGGGTCGGGGTGCACAAACGCATCGCCGAGCTGCGCCGGTTCCTCGTGCCCGGCGGCGACACCGGCACGACCATGCTGCTGACCGAGCGGTCCGCCCGCACCGGCTACCGGCTGCTGCTCGACGACGACCGGGTCGATCTGCACGTGTTCACCGATCTGGTGTTCCGGGCGGCCGCCGTCCGGGACGCGGTCGCGGTGGATCTGCTGACCCGGGCGCTGGCGATGTGGACCGAACGGCCGCTGCTCGGGCTGCCGGACCGGGCGTTCGTCGCCGACCGTGTGTGCTGGCTGACGAACCTGCGGGACCGGGCCTGCCGGGAACTCGCCGCCACGTGTGCCGCCCTGGGCCGGCCCCGGGACGCGCTGGCCGCCCTGGACCGGTTGCAGGCCGGCCACCCCGACGACGGCGGGCTGCGGGACCTGACCGACCGGCTGCGCGGCGATCGATAACCCGTCACATCCATTGCGCTCGGTCGCTGTTCGTACGAGTCTGCTGACAGCCGACGCTCGCCTCGCCGGAGGTTCCCATGAGACGCCCGTACGCGATCCTGCTCGCCCTTCTCGTCGTGATCGGACCGGCACTCGCCGGTGGTACGACGGACCGGGCGGCAGCGGCGCCGGGTGCCCGGCCGGGCAACGTCGCGGTCCTGGTGGTGGACGACTTCGGGCTGGGCAAGGATCCTCAGACCACACCGGGCGCGAAGGACGAGAACTGCACCGTCGGCACCAACGACGTCGGCTCCAACGGCGCCGGTGACGACCTGCCGGTGTCCACGTACGCCCACGGCGAGCTGGTGTACCGGGTGCTCGCGGACGCGCTCACCGCCGACCTGGGCAGTGCCCCGATCTCGTCGACGACCATCCCGCGGCCCGCGCCCGGCCCGCCCATCGAGACGACGACGGAGTGGAAATACCCCGTCAAGGGTGCGGCGTATGCCGTGCGGCTCGTCGCCGTGCACACCGACAAGTACCGGACGGCCGACATCCTCGACGGGATCCGGGACCGGATCACGGCGTTGCGGCACGACGGGTTCGAGCGTTTCGTGCTCAACCTGAGTTTCGTGGTCATCCCCTGTGACGTCGTCGGGTGGCTCACCGACCCGGATCTCGACACGCTGCTGAAGACGTACGACGCCATGATCGACAGTGATGCGTCCCTGAAGGCCGGCCTGATGGGCTACCTGAACGCCTCCGGTGAACTCGACCCGGCACTGGTGCGCGGCGGCGACTTCACCGCGACGCTGCTGCGCGACGACAGTCTCGGGGCGCTGCGGCCGTACCTGGCCGGGGCGTATTACCAAACCATCGACGTCACCCACTTCAACGGCAAGGAACGTCCACTGTCGACCGTGTACGACGATCCCGGCTGGAACGGTTTCCGCAGCCAGCTCGTCGAGCCCGGGGCGTCCGGCGCCACCCTGAAGGTCATCCCGGTCGGCGCGGCCGGCAACGGCGTGAAGTACGTCGACCCCAAGGCGGACCCCGCCCGGGCCCACGACCCCGCGAACCTCATCCGCAAGGGGCTGCCGTTCCCGTTCGCGCCGGCCCTGTGGGACTTCGTGGTCAGCGCCGGCGCGGACGCCCCCGAGGACGTGGCCGCGCGCCTCAACTCGGGCGAGCTCGCGCTCGACGCCACCGGCCCGGGGCTCGTGCCCGGCAGTTTCGGCACTTCGTTCGCGGCACCGCGGCTCAGCGCCCTGGAGGCGAGGTACCTCGCGCAGACCGGCTCCGTGGTGTGCGGCGGCACCCCACCACTGGGGTACGTGGACCTGAGCGGCGCCGGAACGCTCGACCTGTCCGTGGACTCGCCGTGGAAGAACCAGCCGCGGGCGGCGTGGCCCGGCATCTGCCGCACGTTCCCGGTCTAGGGGACGTCCTCAGGCCGGGAGCTCGTCCGGGTGACGGGTGGTTTCGCCGGTGCGCGACTCCGGGAGCGCCCAGCTCCGGGGGCCGCGCCGGCGATCCCGGGCGGGCTGGCTGCGCCACGCGGCACGGCGTCGCTTGTGCGCGTACAGCTCGGCGTCGGCGTGCGCGTACAGGGCGTCGAAATCCGCTCCGTGTGCGCCCAGGGTGGCCGTACCGATGCAGGCCGCGGTGCGCTCGCCCAGCGCCGACCGCAGCCGGTCCGCGGCCTCGGCCGCGCCGGCCTCGCCGGCCGAGGTGAGCAGCACCACGAACTCGTCACCGCCGAGCCGGCCCACCACGTCGGTGGGCCGCACATTGCCGCGCAGCGTGATCGCGACCCAGCGCAGCAGCGCGTCACCGGCCGCGTGGCCCTGCCTGTCGTTGACCTCCTTGAACCGGTCCAGGTCAAGAAGCAGCAGGGAGACGCCGGAGTGCGCCATCTCGGCGGCGAACCGTTGCTCGAAACCGCGCCTGTTGAGGATGCCGGTCAACGCGTCGAGCCGCGACAGCTCGGTCAGCCGCCGCCGCTGCCGGCCCGCCTCGGCGCCCTGCGACCCGCAGGCGAACGTCAGCGCGATCGTGCCGCCCAGATGGACGGCGACGTGCCACGGGTCGGCGGCGCCCACGAACGTCGCCACCGCCAGGTAGCAGCCGCTGATGAGGCCGAGCAGCGGCACCCCGACCCGGGGCGGGGTGCTCAGCGCGATGAGCGGCATCGGCGCCAGCAGCCCGACGGCCAGCGTGCTGGTCGCCCCGCCGTCGAGCGCGACGATGCCGGTGGACAGCACGAACTCCACCAGGCCGTAGCACGCCATCCACAGGCGCAGCGCGGACGAGCGGCTGAGCCGTTCGGCGCCGGCGAGGACCGCGGCCCCCAGTAGCCAGCCGACCGCCAGCAGCACACCCATCCCGACGCGGTGCGGGTGCCCTCCCGCGAACAGGACGACGTAGCCCAGCCCGACCGCGCAGACGGAAACCCCGAGCCAGCCGCCGTCCGCCACCGAACGGCGGCGCCGCTCCCGCCCGGTCACCGCCAGGGTCGTGCGCTGCTCGACGGTGACGCGGGCCCGCGGCGTGGTGTCGCGCGACGACGATTCGGGCTGCCGGGCGATCTTGTCGGCGTAGACGCGTTCGTCGGCCAGCTGCCGCAGCCCCGCCAGCGTGTCCGCGTCGGCGGGGTAGGAGGCGTACCCGAGGCTGGTGGGGGACACCGGGTCCAGCTCCGCGCGTAGCCGGTCCATCACGGCCCGGGCGTCGTCGGATTCCGCGCCGACCAGCACCGCGGCGAACTCGTCACCGCCGACCCGGCCGACCGCGTCGCGGACGCGAACCCCGCTCGCCAGGGTGCGCCCGGTCCACGCCAGCAGCTCGTCGCCGGCGCGGTGGCCGTACCGGTCGTTGACCTCCTTGAACCGGTCCAGGTCGGCCAGGAGCAGGCTGACCGGCTCGCCCCGGCGGGCCGCGGCGGCGAACTCGGCGTTCAGCCGCTCGTCGAAACCGCGACGGTTGAGGCAACCCGTGAGCGCGTCGCTCCGCGTCACCTCGGCGAGCCGCCGCCGCAATGAGGCCAGCGCCGACGTGTGCCGCATCGCGAGATACGCCACCCCGCCGTATGTGAACGTGAAGACCCACGCGAACCCGGGCGGCGCGGCGCCGCCGGCCATCGCCACGGTGGCGTACGCCGCGACGCACAGCACCGCCATCGGCGCGAACAGCCGCTGCGGCAGCACCACCGCGAAGAAGACCAGCGAGTACAGCTCCAGTGCCCCGAGCGGGCTGGTCACGCCGCCGTCGAGCAGGGCGAGACCGGACGTACCGGCGAGGGTCACGATGGCGCTGGCGAGCTGGATCGGCACCCGCAGGCGGGAGCGCGCCACCAGCGGGGCGGTCGCCCAGCCGAGCAGGCCGAGGGCGGCCATGCCCACCGCGACCGCCATCATGGGCTGGCGATGGGGTCCGTTCGGCGTACCGAGGGCGTAGATCATCGCCGCGGCGGGCGTGAGCAAGGTGCGTAGGGCACTCGCCCTGATTCTGCCCTGGCGCGGCGAGGCGGTGCCCCTCCACGCCGAGGGCAACATGGTCGCGGACCTCTTTCAGTCGGGGTGCCCAAGACATCGGCCGCCCGAGCGCGGATCTGAGGTACGCCTGAAAACCTCAGACCAACGGCCGGACGGCCGAAGAAGCACCCGTGGCGCCGAGTTCTTCCCGATCCTCCGACGGCTGGACGTACCTCGCGATCGTCGCCGTCCTGATCGCGGGGTTCCCCGCGCTGCCCGTGCTCGGGCGGGACCTGGACTACGTCCTGGTGTCGCTGGTCGCGCTCCCGCCGGTGATCTGGGGCCTGCGGCGGGCCAAGGACGGCAACCGCGGCCCGTGGTGGTTCCTGGCCAGTGCGTTCAGTGTCTACCTCGTCATGAACGTGACCTGGTTCCTGAGCGGTCACGGCCCCATGGACGGCTCGACGTACCTTGCGGTGTCGCATCTCATCGGGGTGCTGGGCAAGGTTCTCATGCTGGGCGGAGCGGTGAACGTCGTCGCCCGCCGCGGCCGCGCCGACCTCGGCGGCATCATCGACACCACCATCATCTCGATGACCCTCGGCCTGCTGCTGTGGGACTGGGTGCTGCTGCCGCACATGACCGCCACGGGCAAGGGTCTCGATGCGATGGGCCCCATGTGCATCTCGGTGTTCGTGCTCACCGGCGTCCTGGGAGCCCTCATCCGCCTGCTGCAGACGGCCGGTCAACGCATCCCGGCGCTGTGGCTGCTGACCACGGCCATCGCCCTGGTCCTCACTGCCACGGTCAGTGCCGAGTTGTTCGACGTCCCGGCGACCGGTCCCCGCCCGCCGTGGACCGACATGATGTTCATGGCCGCGTTCGCCGCCGTCGGCGGCGTCGGCCTGACCCGCTCGTCCGATCTGCTGGTGGAACCCGGCCCGGCACCGCGGGACGAGCTGACGTCAGGCCGGCTGGCGTTCCTCGGTCTGGCGCTCGCCTCGATCCCGGTCGTGGGCGGCCTGCACCAGATCGTCGGCGAGAGGGTCGACGGGCTCCTGCTGGCCCTCGGTGGCGCGGCAGTGGTCCCGCTGGTGATGGTGCGAGTCGGCCGGCTGTCGGCCCAACGGGCGCGCGCCGAGCAGGCATTGATGCACCAGGCCACCCACGACGCGCTCACCGGCCTGCCGAACCGACGCGAGTTCGTCCTGCAACTGAACGCGGCGCTCGACGACCGCGTCCGCAGCCGGCCCACCGTCCTGTTCTGCGACCTCGACGGGTTCAAGGCCGTCAACGACCGGCTCGGGCACGCCGCGGGCGACGCCCTCCTCGTCGAGGTCGCCGCCCGGCTGCGCAGTGCCGTCCGCGGGACGGATCTGGTGAGCCGGTTCGGCGGGGACGAGTTCGTCGTACTCTGCCGCGACGGCGGGGCCCCCGACGACATGTCGGCCATTCCCCGGATCGGCGCGGAACTCTCCCGGCCCATCGTGATCGCGGGCGAGGCGGTGCGGGTGGGCACCAGCATCGGCGCCGGCATGGCTGAGCCCGGCGACGACGCGGAGACGCTGATCAACCGCGCCGACAGTGCGATGTACGAGGCCAAGGAGCGCCGTCGTACCCGCCCGGCGACGCCCGCGCCCGTTCACTGAAGCAGCCGAGTGATGGCCTGACCGGCTTCGTCTGCTGCTTCTTCGGGCGCGACGTCAACAACTGGCGCGGCGCAGCACCAGCAGCTGAGCGCGCCGCCGGGGCGGCTCCGCCGCCAGGAACAACTCGGCCTCCAGCAACAGGTTGTCAGCAGCCCGCTCGCCGAGCTCGGCGCGCAGTGCCGCCGCGTTCTCGGGGTACGACAGGAACAGTCGCCGCCAGAAACCGTCGTGCTCGGTGTTGTCCAGGAGCAGCTCCAGGTCGAAACCGGCTTTCCCCGCCATCGTCGGCCAATCGTCGGCGTCCGCCGGCTGTTCCCGTACGCTCAGCACGAATCGTCCGCCGGGCGCCACGATCCGGCCGGCCTCCCGCAGCGCCGCCTGCCGGTCCCGGCTGAACGGCAACGCGTCGACGCTGACCAGCCCGTCGGCGTACCGGTCGGGAAGGCCGGTCTGCTCGAAGCTCCCCAGATGGAACTCAGCCCGGCCGGGGGCGACGAAATCGCCGGCCCGCTGCGCCGCGATCTCGACCGCTGCGGCGCTGACGTCGACGCCGGTGAGCCGGGCCGACAACGCCCTCGCCAGCCAGAGGCCCGGCCCGCCGCGACCGCAGCCGAGGTCGACGAGCCGCGCGCCGGGACGCAGACGCAACGCCGACACGGCGTGCCCCAGCAGCCACCAGGAGCACGAGCTGGTGGGCTCCACGCCGGTCGGATACTCATCGCCCATCGCGCGCGCCCACAGCTCGTGCAGCAGTGGGCTGTTCTGCGCCGCACGGTGCATCGCGTCGTAGTCGTCGGGCGCCGTGCCGACCGTCCTGGTCTCTGTCATGGGAGCCATTCTGATGGATGAATGCGCCGACCCCTCAAGCAGGCAGTACGTCGTCCACAGCGGACGCTCCGGGAACGTGGTGCACCGCCGTCACGGACGTTCTCGGCAGAGGCCCGTAGACGTGCGGGAACACGTCGCCCCGGCGGGGTGCCTCCTCCCACCGCACAGTCTCGCCGAGTGTCTCGGTCTCGACGGCGACCACCACGAGCGTCGGCTCCTGGCCGAACACCCGCGCCGCGGTGTCCGCGACCTGCTCCCGGGTGGACAGGTGGATGAACCCGTCGCGGCGGTCATGCGGCGAGCCGTCGAAGCGTCCAGCGGCCTCGAACTCGGCCCACTCGGAGGGCCGCAGGATCTTGTAGATCAACATCCGACCACGGTCGCAGACGTGCCACGGTCGCAACGACGCGACCCCCGCGCCAACGCGTCAGACCTCGTGGGCGAAGATCGGCTTGCCGTCGAGGCTGACGCCGTTCTTCACCCGGCGATACTCCGCCAGATCCGCGTCGGTACGCCGCTCGTGGGCGCGGATGAGCAGGTCACGGTCACCCTCGTAGGACATGAGTGGTACCGCGTAGCCGCAGGAGTCGCTGATCCGCTCGACCTCGACGTCGATCACCGACCGTACGCCGTGCGTGTCCGGCGCCGAGCGGAACAAGTGCCGCAGCTCGGTGTGTTCCGGCGAGGTCACCGGCACCGCGCGGCCCCGGCCGTGGAGCCGGACGATGTTCGGCGGTCCCTCGAAGGCGCAGAACATCAGGGTGATCCGTCCGTTCTCGGTCAGGTGGGCGATCGTCTCCGCGCCGCTGCCGTGATAGTCCAGATACGCGACCCGGTGCTCACCCAGCACCTCGAACGTGCCGGCCATCCCCTTGGGCGACACGTTGACGTGTCCGCCCGGTCCGTTCGGCGCGGTGGCTACGAAGAACATCGGCTGCGCCTCGATGAACGCGCGCAGCCGCCCGTCGATTCGTTCGTGCACCTTCATAGGACTGATCCTGCCTCCCGGACGCAAGGCATCCGAGGGGCAGGGTCGGTCAGACCTGGCCGGCCTTCTCCAGCGCGGCGCAGCAGGTGTCGACGAGCAGGCGCGTCACGACGTACGGATCGACGTTCGCGTTGGGACGGCGGTCCTCGATGTAGCCCTTGCGGTCCTTCTCGACCTGCCACGGGATGCGGACCGATGCACCGCGGTCCGAGACGCCGTAGGAGTACTCGTTCCACGGGGCGGTCTCGTGCAGGCCGGTCAGGCGGTCGTCGATGCCCGCACCGTAGTTCTTGACGTGGTCCATCGGCTTGGAGCCCTCACCGAGTGCCTCGCACGCCGTGATGATCGCTTCGTACCCCTCGCGCATCGCCCTGGTGGAGAAGTTGGTGTGCGCGCCGGCGCCGTTCCAGTCGCCCTTGACCGGCTTGGGGTTGAGGGTGGCGGAGACGTTGAAGTCCTCGGCGGTGCGGTAGAGCAGCCAGCGGGCCACCCAGAGCTGGTCGGCGACCTCCAGCGGGGCGAGCGGGCCGACCTGGAACTCCCACTGGCCCGGCATGACCTCGGCGTTGATGCCGGAGATGCCCAGGCCCGCCTTGAGACAGTTGTCCAGGTGCGCCTCGACGATGTCGCGGCCGAAGATCTCGTCTGCGCCGACGCCGCAGTAGTAGCCGCCCTGCGGGGCCGGGAAGCCACCCGCGGGGAAGCCGAGCGGGCGCACGCCGTCGAAGAACGTGTACTCCTGCTCAATGCCGAAGATCGGCTCCTGCTCGGCGAACCTCTCCGCGATCTCGGCCAGGGCGGCGCGCGTGTTCGACTCGTGCGGCGTCATGTCGATGTTGAGGACCTCGCACAGCACGAGGATGTCGTCACCGCCACGGATCGGGTCGGGGCAGGTGAAGACCGGCTTGAGTACGCGGTCGGAGGAGTGCCCCACGGCCTGGTTGGTGGAGGACCCGTCGAAGCCCCAGATCGGCAGCTCGGCGCCCTTCGCGCGGTCCTCCAGGATCTTCGTCTTGGAACGGAGCTTCGCGGTCGGCTCGGTGCCGTCGATCCAGATGTACTCTGCCTTGAAGCTCACGATCCACATCCTTCGGGTGTTTCCAGACAGCGGCACTGGGGACGCCGCGGTGACAACGGGGAGCCTGTCGGCGGGCGGTTTCCCGGCCGTTGCTCATTTATTAACCCGGTGTTACCTGGGTGTGTCCGGCGTCACCGCGGGCGCGGACCGGCCGGGTCGACGGGCGGCACCCGCTCGAAGGCGACGCCGGTCACCTCGGCCGCCACATCGACGAAGTCGGTGCCGCACGTCGCCGCTCGCCAGGGCGGGCGAGAAATCAGGACAGAACCTGCCAGAACGTCACAAGCTGAAGCGTACGCCGGAAGCGTGACGCTCCGCAGCGCCGCCGCCTGCCGGGAGGCGGCCGTGAGACCGTTCGGGGAAGCGGACCCTACGAGCGGGGAGATCCGATGGTCACGGTCCCGGCGGGCAGCACGCTCGTGCTGCGGTGCCCGGGTGAGCAGCCAGTCACGTTGATCACGCTGGCCGAGGTCAGTGCGGCGTTCGTGGCCGAGCTGCCGCCGATCCCGGTGCTCAGCCCCGACGGCACCCGCCGCTTCGGCATCCTCGAACTGGTCAGCAGCGCCGGCGTCACCTGGGTCGAGGCGGAACTGCGCGACGGCCTCCTCACCCGTACCGGCGACCCACCCACCGATGTGGTCCAGCGACGCGGCGCCCCGCGGCGCCCCGGCGCGTACGCCGCGACCGGCACCGTCGAGCTCGACACCGAACCGGGCCGCCGGCTGGTTGCCGTGTCCGGCCAGGTCGAGGACGTCTCCACCAGCGGCCTGCTGCTGCGTGCCACGCCCGCCGACAGCGTCCACCTGCCGCCCGGCATCGTGCGAACGCTGCTGCACGTCAGCATGCCGTGGGGCGACATGACGGCAACGGTTGCGACCGTCGACCAGCGGGCCGACCAGTTGCGTGGTACGTACGAATGGATGGATCCGGCCGACGAGGAAGCCCTGCGCGCCTTCTGCGCGGCGCGCTGAACACGTCCGCCTCATCCGCGTCCCGCCGGCCTGGTCCCACGATGCGGTCGGAGGCGCCCTGGTCGGGCCCGAATCCTTCACCGGCGATCTCCACGTCCGATCTGTCGGGGCATGCTGTGGATGTCGGTGCGGCCAACCTGGCGACGCTGGACCGGCATGGCTTTCGTCGCGGTGGTCGCCATGACCGGAACCGCCACCTCGTGGGTCGCCCAGGGCACCGACGATCACCGCAATGCGGCCCACCTCATGGACCGCTACAGCAGCGACCTCAGCCGGGCGATCAGCACAGAGATCCAACGGTACGGCGAGATGCTCACCGACGTGGCTGTCGCCGTCGGGGCCCAGCCGGACCTCACCGCCGCCGACTTCACCTGGATCACCAATACGGTCAGTAACCGCCGGTTGCCCGGCGCCACCTCGCTCGACCTGGTCGTGGCCACCGGCGACACCGGGATGGCAGACCTTCAGACCGACTGGCGGCGGCGCGGCGCGCGCAACCTGACACTGCAACCGTCCGCCCCCGGCGGCCAGCACGCATTCACGGTCCTCAGACGCTCGTTCGACGGCCGGCAGCGGCCCACCGGCACGGACCTGTACTCAGCTCCCGAGGCGGCGCAGGCGCTGCGGGACTCCCAAGCCGTCGGCGGCTTCGCCGTCAGCCGCGCGTACGTGCTGGTGCTCGATCATGCGCTGCCGGTCGCGCAACAGCAGATCTCGTTCCGCCTCGCGGTGCCGGTGTACCGGCCCGGCAACGTGTTCGGCGGCTGGCTCACGATGGGCGTGCACGGCACCGACCTGCTGAATGCGGCACTCCAGGCGCAGGCCCACGGCGCGATCGCCGCCGACCTCCTGGAGACCAACGGCGCCGTGGTGCAGACGGTCGCCTCCGCCTCCGCCGGCCGAGCCCGGGCCTCCTCCCGGTCGCTGGACCGGATCACCCATATCACCATGGGCGCCCGCACCTGGACCCTCAAGGCGTACCCGACCGACGCGCTTCTCCGCGATGTCCGGCAGGGCATCGCGGGCACCACGTACCGGGTGGCGATGACGATCACCGCGCTGCTCACCCTGATCGTCGGTCTGCTGGCGAGCGCGCGGAACCGGGCGATGGGCAAGGTCGACGCCGCGACCGCCGCCCTGCGCGACGACATCGAACGCCGCGAGCAGGTCGAGACACGGCTGCGCGAACGCGAACTGGAACTGCAACGAATGGTGCTGCGGGACCCGCTGACCGGCCTCGCCAACCGGGCCGGGCTGGACGCCGGCCTCGCCGAACTCGTGGGCCGCGACACGCAGATCGCGTTGCTGCTCATCGACCTGGACGGATTCAAACTGGTCAACGACGTACACGGCCATGCCGCCGGTGACCTGATGCTGACCGAGTTCGCCCGGATCCTGCATTGCTGCGTACGTACCGGCGACGTGGTGGCCCGCTTCGGCGGCGACGAGTTCGTCGTGCTGCTCACCGACGTACCCGACGAGGCCGGCGCGGTCGCCATCGCCGAGCGCATCCTGGCCTGCGCGGCCGCGACACCTGTACGCATGGGTGAAAACACCCTCGCGATCCGGGCCAGCATCGGCGTCGCCACCGGTCGCGTCGGCGACACCCCGCAGGAACTGCTGCGCCGCGCCGACACCGCCATGTACCAGGCCAAGCACCTGGGTAAACACGGCATCCAGGTGCACCACGCATCCCTGACGAACCGGCACGCGGCACAGTCCCCGCTGACCGACGACCTGACCGGCGCGCTCGAACGCGGCGAACTGCACGTGCTCTACCAACCGCTGGTCAACCTCGCGGACAGGCGCCCGATCGGCGTCGAGGCGCTGGTCCGCTGGCAGCACCCGCGACTGGGCATCATCTCGCCTGCCGAGTTCATTCCGATCGCCGAACGCACCGGCTCCATCGCGGAGATCGGCCTGTTCGTGCTGGAGACGGCATGCCGCCAGATCGTGTCGTGGGACGGCCGCTACGTCAGCGTCAACCTGTCGCCGCGCCAATTGCAGGAGCCGACGTTGGTGCATGACGTGCTGGACGTACTGGCACGCACCGGGCTGGAGCCGCACCGTCTGGTCCTGGAAATCACCGAGTCGGCGCTGGTCGACGACAGCACCGGGATCGCCATGCTGCGCGAGTTCCGCGAACACGGCATTCGCGTGGCGATCGACGACTTCGGCACGGGCTACTCGTCACTGCACTACCTGACCCGGCTGCCGGTGGACATTCTCAAGATCGACCGCAGTTTCGTCGCGGAGCTGAACGGCACACCCGAAGGCTCGGGGATTGCCGAGGCGATCCTGCGGCTCAGCCAGGTACTGCACCTGACCACGATCGCCGAGGGCGTCGAGACGGCGTCTCAGGCGGCGGAGCTTCAGCTGATGGGCTGCGGCATCGGCCAGGGCTACCTGTTCGCCAAGCCCATGCCCGCCGCGGAACTGAACGACATGGCCTGGGCCCGAACCGGCGGCGGTGTTGTCCTGTGAAAATCGCTCTCCGGTCGGCGGCGCAGGGTGATAAACAGCGGCGGTGAAGAAGACTCTCGAGTTCCCCGAGCTGCTGCGCCTGATCGACGAACGGTCGACTGCCTTCCACACCGTGGTGGCGTCCGCACCCAGCCTCGACGTGCCGGTGCCGTCCTGCCCCGGGTGGACGCTGTTCGATCTGGCGCAGCACGTGGGCGTGGGCCGCCGCAAAGCGGCCGCCATCGTCGCCGCGGGGCCCGCCGACGCTCCACCGGACAAATCGGCTTGGGACGACGGTACGGGTGCACCTCGGGAACGCGAGGCCCTGCTGGCCTGGTTGACCGAGTCCATCGATCTGCTGGCGAGCACGCTGCGCGAGGCCGGACCGGAGCGCGGTTGTTGGACCTGGTGGGGCGACTCACAGTCGCCGCAGACCTCCGGTGGCGTCGCCCGGCACCAGGTTCAGGAGGTCGCAATGCACACGTACGATGCTCAGCTCACCCTGGGTGCACCGCAGCCGCTGCCGGACGAGGTCGCCTTCGACGGTGTCGAGGAGTTCCTGTTCACCTGTTGCGCGACGGACGTCGCGTGGCCGCACGAACCCGCCGCCGTCGCTTACCACGCCGCCGAGGGTCGCTCCTTGCACCTTCGCCTCTCACCCGAGGGCGCACAGGCCGTCCACGTCCGCACGCCCGATGCCGGCGTGGACCAGGACCCGCCCGACGGCTCGGTCTGGGGCACGGCCAGCGATCTGGTCCTGCTCTTCTACGGACGCATCCCGCTGGATTCGCTGAAAGTGGACGGCGACCGCCGCATCTTCGAGCAGCTCATCGCCTGGGACCCAAGTGCGTGACGGGCTTCAGCCACGCACCTGACCCGAGCCCCTGACCTCCGTCGACACGTCGGCGGTCCGGGGTGTGCGGCGACCCGCTACGGTCGAGCCGTGGCGATGGTGAGACTTGAACCGATGACCGAAGAGCAGTTCCTCGCGTACCGGCAGCGGGCCGAAGTGGACTATGCACAGAACATTGCCGATTCCGGGTCGATGCCTCTACCGGAAGCGCAACGGCAGGCACGCGACGATCTCGAGCGACTGTTGCCGGACGGCTTGCACACCGCCGGTCATCGCCTGTGGACGGCCTTCGACGGGCACGAAGAGGTCGGCATGGTGTGGCTGTATGTGGAGCAGAAGTCGGACGGGTTGCACGCCTTCGGGTACGACTTCGCGGTCGGCGAGCCCCTACGCCGTCGCGGTTATGGTCGGGCGATCATGCTGGCGGTGGAGGAGGTGTGCCGCGAGATGGGTGTTGTGTCGGTGGGTCTGAACGTATTCGGGTTCAACACGGGAGCGCGCAGCCTGTATGAGCAGATGGGCTTCGAGGTCACCTCGCTCCGGATGCGCAAGCGGCTGTAGCGGCAGCGGTCTCGTCGCCGTGCAGGATGCCCGGCATCGACGTCCGGACCGCCGCAGAGCTCACGTCGGCGACGGTACGTCGTTCGGATTGAGTGTCAGAGGGGCAGTGCCGCCTCGATCGCGGAGACCACCGACTCGTCCTCGGGCTCCGTGCGCGGGCCGAAGCGCACGACCGTGCCGTCCGGGCCGACGAGGAACTTCTCGAAGTTCCAGCGGATGTCGCCGGTGTAGCCCTCCGCGTCGGGAACGTTCACCAGCTGGGCGTAAAGCGGGTGCCGGTCCTCACCGTTCACCGCGATCTTCTCGGTCAGGGGGAAGCTGACCCCGTAGGTGGTTGAGCAGAACTCGGTGATCTCCTCGGCCGTGCCCGGTTCCTGTCCGCCGAACTGGTTGCACGGCACGCCGAGCACCGTGAACCCTCGGCCGGCGTAGCGCTGCTGCAGGCGCTCGAGGCCGTGGTACTGCGGGGTGAGACCGCATTGGGACGCCACGTTCACGACCAGGGTGGCGACGCCGGGCTGCGGCCCGAGCTTCGCGGAGGGGTCGGTGCCACCAGGGATCGTCACGTCGAAGATCGTCATGACGGCCATGATAGTCACGCTCTGCTGGACACCGATCGGTCCCTGTACGGCGTCGTCCGGCTGATCGATTGCCGGCGCCCGGCACCGCCGGGAAGAGCCGGAAACTGCCAGCTCACGTGGAATATTGCGCAGGTGGTGAGGATGGTTCCGGGACGCACTGCGGGCGCTGTTTCGATGAGGTCGTCCAGAACATCCATTTCGTTGGGTTTTCCAGGAAAGCCCGGGTCTCTACCAGAGGTCCGGGAGGCGGTGAGGGTCCGGTCCCACATCGGTGTCGGTGATTGTCTGTAACTACGCTGCCACGGTGGGATGCGTGCGGTTCCGCCACATCGTCGAGCATTTTCGCGGAGGCGCGCCGCAACGGTCCACATTGGCCTGTCGGATGGACGATGCACAGAGGTGTGAGATGCACGAATCAACAATGGGGGCGGCCGGCGACGGCGCTGCGGGGGAGGCCGGGCGCACGCGGCGTGGCAGCCTGGGGCGTGGACAGCCGTGGTTGATGGCGGCGGTGCGGCGAAACCCGTCCCGGCTGCGCCGACGCTTGGCCTCTGCCGCCGGCTCTGCCGCCGTTCTCGCTGCTCTCGGCGTCGGTATGCCCGGGGCGGCGGCAGCTGCCGGCAGCGGCGGAATACCGCCGGTGGCACCTCGGGTCGGCAGCAACTGGCAGGGTCTTGGCTACAACCAGGACCCCCTCCACGTGGGTGGCCTCACGTGGTCAGACGACAGCGACGCATTCGATCTCCTGCAGAAACGGGTCACGTATATCCGTCCCGGGATGGTGCGGATCATGGTGAACCGCTTCTGGTTCGACCCCGAGGGGACCGAGGATCACCAGCCGGTCCAGTACAACTGGGACACCAAGGAAATGACGGACGTCCACAAGATCCTCGACATGTATCGGGACCTGAAGGTGCCGGTACAGGTCGGCATCTGGGGCACCACGCAGTCGCCGGCCAAGGAGGACGGCCAGGACACGGGCCAGGTGTACACCAGCGACGCGTTCGCCGACGCCCAGGCGGCGCTGATGAAGCATCTGATCATCGGCAAGAAGTTCACGAACATCACCCGCTACAGCGGGATCAACGAGCCCAACGGATACTCGAAGACCAAGCATTACAGCTTCGACGACTGGCAGACCGCGACCCGGAATCTGCTGGATCGCCTCCCTGACGACGACGCCGACCCCTATCACCTCAAGAGCCGCGTCGTCGGTCCCGACATGGCGGGCGCCGGCATGTCGGCCTACGAGGGTGACCTGGGCCTTCAGTCGGTGACTCCCGACAACTCGCGCACCGCACAGTGGCTGACGTGGAAGTTTCCGGCAGACCTGAAATCCTTCACCGCCAGGTTCTACGTCAATCGCATCGGGGTCACTGACTGGTCCTTCTGGAGCTCCGCCGACGGCAACACCTGGAATCGGGTCGGCACCAACTCACCCCTGCCCAAGACGACGTCGATCGACAACACCCAGTACCCCGTGACCACGAAAGGCACCTTCCCTGCCGACTCCCAGCAGCGCTACATCAAGCTGGTGATGCCGGCCCGCCCCGCGGGAGACACCATCGAGCGGGCGATCGCGAGCTTCGAGGCAACCCCGGCTGCAGACGGCGCCGCCACGTTCGTGGATCCCATGAACGACCTCGCCAAGGTCTCCGGGTCCTCGACCGGCTGGACGCCTCCGCGGGGCAAGGACAACTTCTGGTTGAAGTCGATGCAGACCAACCCGATCCTGGTGTCCGGGTCCGACGTGCACTTCTACGATTACGAGGTGGGTCTCAAGGACGACCCCACCCTCGACCCCAGCTACGCGGAGCGCACTGTCAAGACCGCGGTGGACCAGGCCCACGCACTGCACCCGGGCGCTCCGGTGATCTTCAGCGAGACCGGCGATCAGAAGCCGGACGTCGGCCAGGGCCAGGACCCGTTCGTCTTCGCCACCGAATACGACCAGGGCATCCGGATGGCGGACCTTGCCGTGCAGGAGACCCGGGCCGGTCTTGACGGCGCCGCCGCGTGGTGCCTCGACGGCTACGACAACGACACCAAGTGCGGCATGTGGGACCACCGTGACAACGACAACGACTACAAACTCAGGCCGTGGTTCTACACCTGGAGCCTGCTGTGCCGCTACCTGCCGGCCCACTCGATCATGTACGCCCCCGCCCCGCAGGACAACGGCACCACGCGTGAACTCGACGCCAAACTGCCCAACGGGGGTTGGACGTTCGTGCTGGTCAACCGCGACAAGACCAACTCGGCCCAGTTCACCGTGACGGAGCCGACCGGGCACCTTCAGATGAACAAGTACGTGTACAGCCCCACCTCGCAGAAGGTGGATGCCAACGGTTTCCCGTCGACGGTTGGCAGCCCGATGGACGTGTCCGCTGACTCGGGCTTCAAGGTCACCGTTCCGGCGAACAGCGTAGTCATGTTCACGTCGATGGCGCCGTAGTAGTTCCACACCAAGAGTCACCCTCCGAGGTGGGCAGGTCGTGCGCGGTCCTGCCCACCCGGGGGCGAAGTGGCACCAGCCGGCGCAGCGATCACCGTCGTGGACGAGCGCCTGGCGGACCGTGCCGCGGATCAGGCTGACGCCCATCTGGTCGACCCGCCTCGACGCGGTCAGACAAGCCTGGACTCAGACGCGATAGCCGTCGAACAGCGGGCCGCCGACGGGGGTCAGCACCTGTCTCGCGAGAGGTTCTGGGTCGTCACGGGCGGCTAACCACCGGGTGGCGAAGTCCGGGTCGTACTCGCGCAGTTCCCGAAGCAGCCACTTGCCGCCGCTGATCCAGCGTCCGGCGAATGCCAACGCCGCCCGGGCGGTTTCGGTCCACAGCGCCGATGCAATGACGCTCCGCTCTCCCGGGTCGACGACGTGTGCGTAGTCGTCGAGTAGGTCGGTCAGGCCGTACCGGAATCGATCGCGCTCCGCGTCGGTCAGCGGTGGCCCCTGCGCCAGCACACGTGCGCACTGCGCCTGCAGATCGCCAGGGTCGCCCAGCAGCGGGACGCCCTGTGCCAGCATCCGATGCGTACTGGGCTTGCGTTCGGCCAGCTCCCTCGCCAGGAACTCGGCCAGGCGGTCCGGGGTGTGCACGAACAGCTCCACGGGCCAACCGCGAAAGCGCAGGCTCTCCCGGTAGCCGGGGCCGTCATCGTTCAGGACCACGATGTCGAGGTCCGAGCCTGCGGTGCGGTGCGGCCCGAGGACGCTGCCCGCGAGGATCGCCCAGGTGGCACTCGGGAAGCGGTCGGCGACGAGATCACCGGCGGTCGTCAGCGGATCCATAGCACCATGTTCCCGGCAACGGACCGGATTGGAAGCCCGGACAGTGAAGCCCGACATCAGACAACGCAGGTTGCCGGTCGGTTGTCGGGTCGGTCGTGTCAGAGCGCGAACGGAAACCGGTTCGCCAGCGCGGTCGCGACCATGGCAATCGGCACCGACATCGCCACTGCCCACACTCAGGTCCGCACGTGCACGGGTACGGCCACGGCGATGACGACGGCCGTGACGACCTCGACCACGGCCCGGGCGGGCCGGAGCGGGAACTGGTCCGGCAGCCGCCGGTCACCGACCACCAGAGTTGGACGGCCGCAGCACCAGTCCGGCGAAGGCGCCCAATACGACACCGGGAACGGCGCCACGGCGCGGCGAGCACCACCGGATGAGCGCCGCAGATGCTGGGGCGGCCGTTACCGAGGCGGCTGCCCACGCCACGGCGACAATGCTGGTCGGGAAGGCGAAGAACAGCGATGGCACAAGTACTGGATCCTCTCGCTGCCGTCCGCTCCGCCGACGAGCCCGGTCGCGGTGCGGATCAGGTAGACGTCACGGCGGGCCCTGCCGTGTCGGCGATTGAACCAGTGTTCTCCACGACCCACCACTCGGCGGACTGGAACATGTGTGCTATTGCTCGGGTTTCGCGGGCGGCAGGCCGTCGATTGGCCGGATGTGACGGCGACGGTTCATGGCTACTGCGAAAGTACTTCGCCAGTGGCGGTGTACTGGACCTGATAACTTCTGGTCGCCCTAGAGTCGCCTGCAGGGGGAGCGGCATGCTTGTCGATCTCTGGCCGCAGTTCGGTCTTACCGTAGTCACGCCACGCCTGGAGCTGCATCTGCCCCGTGAGGACGAGCTCGCCGTGCTTGCCGACGTTGCCGGACGGGGCGTGCATCCGCCCAGCGAGCGACCGTTTCTGACGCCGTGGACGGAGGGCAGCTCCGCCGACCGTGCCCGGTTCGTGCTGCAGGGATATTGGCACCAGCTGGCCACCTGGGACGTAACAGCTTGGGCGCTGGGCATGGGAGTCTTCCTCGCCGGCGAGCCGATAGGGATGATCAACCTTCGTGCTCGCGACTTTCCGGTGGTCCGGCAGGTCACGACGTGGTCTTGGCTCGGCATGCAGCACCAAGGTGTCGGCTACGGCACCGAAGCCAGGCTAGGACTACTTACCCTCGCTTTCGATCACCTCGGGGCCGCTGCCGCGCTCACCGAGGTCTTCCAAGACAACCACGCCTCGCAGGCCGTCTCCCGCAAACTCGGATACCAGCATGACGGCATCTCCGTCGACGCGCGCGACGGAGAAGCCGTCGTCTCCGATCGGCTGCGCCTAACGGCTCAAGGATGGCGTCAGCAGGTCCGACCCGCAGTGACGGTCAACGGCATGGACCCGTGCCGAGTCGCGTTCGGCATTTGACCAGGCGGCCACCCCATCATCGTCCCGATGGGGCCTCGGAGGGCGTGACGGGAGGAAACCATCGGATGGAGGTGGCCCGCGCGACGTCGCGCCAATACTGTCACGAGATGGATGAGCAGCCGACACGCGTCGACGGGACCTCCGGGGAGCTGTGCGTGGTCTTGTCCTCGGGTGGCGCGTTCGTGTTGTCCGTGCGGTTGCGTGACGACGGTCTAGCGGAGGACTCGGAGAGCCCGACCGGCGTTTGTGGTCCACGGGCCCGTGAGCTCCTGGACACACGTCCGGGCCGCGCAACGCCACGAACGCGCCGTATCCGCAGCGAACGACAACGACGACGCTGGGGCCAAGCATCCACCCGGGTAGCTGCCTGACCCCAACACCTCAAACGCTCTTGGTCACGTCACTAGCTTGTGCCGCGCACGGCCAGCACGACGCCGTTGGTGGCGGCGTGCCGGTCCTTCGAAATCTGCTGGTACTCCGCAGAGTTCGCCCAGGCAATGAGGGCGTCCCGGTCTGGGAACGCCACGACGACGACCTTGTCGCCGTCCCACTGCCCCTCGACGATCTCGGGCTGCTCGTCGGCGACCAGCAGCCGGCCGCCGTACTGCTGAAGCACCGGCATGAATGCCGCGACGTAACGGCCGTAGCCGTCGCGGTCGTGGATGGAGAGCTGGGCGATCGCATATACCGTCACCCGACGCATGTTACTGGCCAGTATCGATGTGGGCGGTAGTCATGTCGCGAGTCACATCGGACCTGGTGGGACCTCTGGCCGACGCAAGTTCCAGGTTCCACGCGTACGAGATCAGCCACCGCGGGCGGGACCGCGTGCCAACCAACACCCGCATCGTTCGTGGTCACAGCACGGGACGTGATCCGTCGATGTCACGGAGCCGCCGACGCCCCTTACGGCCGGAGCCGATCCAGTTGCGGATCGAAGCAGACCAACCCAGAAAGCGCCGCGGGCACCCACAGTCACCGCTCACCGCGGCCTGCCCGCCAAGCGTGGGCAGGATCGCGTCGGGGCGCTTATGGGGGCTTCCGCGCTGGCGCCACCCACGGCCGTCCGGGCGGCGCAAAGCTGGCAGAGCACCGCTTCGTCCCGTACAAATGATCATGAAGGGTTTGATGAGGCGCAGGAATGTTCCATGGGAGTCCGTGGACATCCAGTCGTAGTGCTCCTCGATTGTCACTCGGCCGGCCCAGTGGGGGTCTGCCGCCCGGACGCAAAGTCGGTGGCTTTGCGCAGTGACCAAAAGGCGTGGTGAATCTCAGGCGGCACATCGACAGGAGTGATGTAACTCCGGCCGAGGGGTCCAGCGCAGGTGGCATCAGGCTACCTAACCTGACTCATTGATCATGTCTCCTACCCTGGCCGGGCTCCTATGCAACGACGTTCGGAGGTCCGCCCAGTGTCACTTTTCCAGTCCTACCCCCTGTTCTGGCCGGGAGTTGCGTTCTCCGCGTTGCTCGGACTGCTGTGCGGCAAACCGTTGGCCACGCGACTGGGAAGTAATAGGTTGATCGCGTTCCTGCTGGTTCTCTCCATCGGCGGTATCGTCAGCCTCACGCTCCTGCCCAACCCGGCCAACGATCTGGTCGGGATTCATCCACAATGGCAATGTGTTGCGGATCGGTGGACGCCGGGATTCACCGGTGAAGCCGGGCAGAACGTACTGTTGTTTGTGCCTCTCGGTTTCACGGCCGCCCAGCTCCCGTCACGGAAAGCAATCGCCGTGGTGGCGGCACCCTTCCTCGTCGAGGGCATCCAATTCGCGCTGCCATGGCTGCTGCGTTCGTGCGACTCCGAGGATCTGGTCAACAACCTCACCGGGCTGGCTGTCGGATTCATCGTCGGCTTGGCGATCAAACTGCCCTTGTCGAGACTGATCCAGCGGTTCCGGTCACGGTTCTTGGCCTCGGATGACGCGCCCGTTCGATAGCTCCCGGACACGGTTTCCTTCGATCCCGACCGGCGAAGGCTTCCACCGCCGTCGACAGGCGTCCATCTCCGTCGCGGGTGATTGTCACCCAGTTAGTCACCCAGCAGCACCCGGCGAACCATGCTGATGTGGTGGACACTCCCGAACTGAAGCTCGTCACCGACGACGACCTGGCTGCTGCATCGTGGATCAAACCCCGCCTGATGGGCGAGTTCGGCGCCGTGACACGTGAGGTTCCGCAGGGTTACGCCGCCTACGCACGCGTATGCCATCCAGCCGACGACGAATCCGGCAGCCCGACCGCCTGGTCACAGGTCGCCGCCGTGACCGGACGGCAGGCGCACCCCACCATGCAGTGGCACGCCCTCGTCGGTTCCCCGCACCGGTATGCCGCCGCCAAATACCTGTGGCCCGGTAACGATCCCGAGTGCGGCAATCTGCCGCCTCAACTTCTCGGACCGCTCTGCAACCTGCTCACCCACCACACCACCACTCCGGACACCTGCTACTTCGGCCTGTGGGAGGGCCACGGCTGGACCCCCTCCACAGCCGTCGCGAACCTGCACCACTACGGCCGGGACTACATCCTGTTCACCGGCCCACTGCACGCCGCGCTGCAACTCGGGCACCGACCGCTACCCGACTGGTTCGTACCGCAGTCCCCGAACCTGTTGTGGCCTGCCGACCGCGCCTGGTACGTCGCCAGCGAGATCGACTTCGACTCCACCCTCGTCGGCGGACAACCGACCTGATCGAAGGAATCCTGGAACACCCCGCACTCGACGCATGGCAGGTCAATCCCAACGACTCCTTGGCCGCCGACGCTGACAAGCTGAATCCGCTCCCATAGGTACGGGCGCCGCTGAACCCTCGCTTGTAAGTTCTGAGCGGCCGTCCGTCAGAGTGCGTCTGTGGCCGTGGCCTCGGAAGGTCGTCCACTGCCGGACCTCGTTGATCGCCGCCGTTCGGGGTAGTTGCTGTCAGCGTTGCTGTCACTCGCGACAGCCTGGGCGCGGCCCTCGACGCCGCCAACGTCCGGCGCGCCTTCCGTGTCACCAAGGCGGCTGGGTTCAACCCCCCGACTGGACGCCGCGCGAGCCGCGGCACAGCTTCGTGTCGCTGCTGTCCGAGAGCGGAGTCTCGATCAACGACATCGCCGACCTGTGCGGCCACTCCGGCACCCGGGTGACCGAGGCCGTCTACCGCCACCAACTCCGCCCGGTCCTGCTGACCGGCGCCGCCGCCATGGACAAGATCTTCGCCCTCGATGCGGGTCCACGGTGATAGTCACTCAGTTAGTCACCCAGGCATGAAAAGAGGCCATGTTCATCGATTGAACATGGCCTCTGAGCTGGTGGGCGATACTGGGATCGAACCAGTGACCTCTTCCGTGTCAAGGAAGCGCGCTCCCGCTGCGCCAATCGCCCTCGGTCATACCTCGCCGAGGTGGAGACGGGATTTGAACCCGTGTACACGGCTTTGCAGGCCGTTGCCTCGCCTCTCGGCCACTCCACCGAGTGGGCCCCGCACGTTACCTGTGGAAGCCTCTCCGAGCGGACGACGGGACTCGAACCCGCGACCCTCACCTTGGCAAGGTGATGCGCTACCAACTGCGCTACGTCCGCTTGTCGCTCCGGTGGTGTTCCCCGGTGACGGATAGGAACTTTAGCCGGTTCCCCCGGGGGTTGCCAAACCGGGGTCCCCCGGCGCGTCGCACTGCCGTCTCCCGGAGCCGTGACCTGGGGCGGGGTGCGGAGGGGTGTCGGACGGCGGCATGGAGATCCGACCGCTCAGCGCCGAGCAGCGGGCAGATGAAATGGCCGAGGCAGGTGCAAGCCTGCAGTCCAGATCCGAGATCCGAGACCGGACGACAGGACCGAAACCTGTGCACCGCGCACGAACTACCCGGTCCGCGGTCGGCTTGATCGCCCACGGGGGAGGGGGAGACGCCACCGCGTTCGCCATGCGGCAGAACGTGGCCCGGCGTGGTGCACGACGTGGCTGGAGTGGCGTAAGAGCCTCGCGCACCCATCCGCACGGCGGCGCGGCCCGGTCCGCGCGCTTCTGAGGCCGTGGCGCCGATCCGAGCACGGTTCCCGCGACCTGTTCGCGGAATTCTAGGTGAGGTCGACGGCGGGAAGGCCGGCCGTGCGGAACGCCCGGCCGTCGTCGGTCACCGCGGCGGACTCGTAGCCGTCGGCCGCGAGCTTGGCGAGCCAGGCGACGCCGGGTTCACCCATGGCGAGCGCGGCGGTCGCGTACGCGTCGGCCAGCGCCAGATCAGCGCCGGTGACGGTCACCGAGCGCAGGCCCTGCGCGGCTTGCCGGGTACGCGGGTTGAAGACGTGCGCGCCCCGCTCGTACGTGCCGGAGGTGGCCACCGCGCCGTCCGTGAGCTCCAGCACCCAGCTCAGCTTGTCGGCCTGCCAGGGGTGGCGCACGCCGACCCGCCAGGGTGTGCCGTCGGTCTTGTGGCCGCGCATCCGGATGTCGCCGCCCGCGTTGAGGCAGTGGTTGGCGCTGCCGGCTGCGGCCAGCCGCCTCGAGGCCACCTCGATCGACCAGCCTTTGACGTAGCCGGACGGGTCGAGCGGCCCGGCGGCGTACGCGTCGAACCAGCCGTCGGTCTCGCGCCACAGGTCGGCGCAGGCGGACAGCACGTGCCGCAAATCGGGCGAGGCGTCATCCGCGGAGATCTCGCCGCGGCGTAGCCGCATGACCTCGCTGTCGTCGGAGTACGTGGTGAACCGGCGGTCGACCTCGTGCAGCCAGTTGCACACGTCGCCGATCAGCGTGGTGAGCCGTTCGGCGGGCAGCGGGTCGGCCAGCTCGATGCTGACCACGGTGCCCATGACGTGTTCGACGTGCCGCACCCCTGGGACCCTACGCGCCGGCCTGGTCGAGCGCGGCCTGCAGGGATTCCACGTACGACTTGCTGGTGAATGTGGCGCCGGAGACGGCGTCGATCTCGGCGCTCTGGGCCTTGAGGGTTTCCTTCTTGAGCTGCGGCACCGCGGCCGGGTTGATGGTGGCGCTCTGGCCGGTGGTGGGGAACGTGGCGCCGATCGCGGCGATCTTGCCGTCGGTGACCTTGATGCTCACCTGCACGGTCCCGTACGGGTTGCGGACCGCCTTGCCCTTGAACGTGCCGTCGGTGAGGCCGCTGCCACCGCCCGCGGTGCCCGATTGGTCATCCTTGGCGGGTTCTTTCTTCTTCTTGCCCGAGGACGCCGACGGTTCGGGGTCGCCGGTGCCCAGGTCGTTGTTGGCGACATCGACGGCGGGGGGCGCGGCGGTCACTACGGGTGCGGACACGCTGAGCCGTACGCCGATGATCAGGGCGGCGCCGGCCAGGGTGCCTACGGCTGCTGCGGTACTACGTCGCATCGTGTGTCTCCGTCGGAACTCGAAGGGGTCGAGGTCAGAACTCGAAGGGGTCGAGGTCAGAACTCGAAGGGGTCGAGGTGCATCTGGCTGTCGGGTACGTCGAGCTGGCGCAGGGTGTTGACAGCCGCGCCGACGAGGCCGGGCGGGCCGCACAGGTACACGTCCCGGCGGTTGACGTCGGGGACGAGGCCGATCATCCCTTCGGGGGTGAAGAGGCGGCGGGGGCCGGCGTCGGCGCGGGAGCCGACGATGTAGCGGACCCAGGCGTCGCGCCGCTCGGCCAGGTCCTCCAGTTCGGCCCGGAACACCAGCTCGTCGGGGCGGCTGGCGCGGTAGATGACGATCGTGTCCGGCGGCATGTCCTCCAGCAAGGCCCGGATCGGGGCGATGCCGCTGCCACCGGCGATGAGCAGGGCGCGCCGCCGGGTGCGGTGCTGGGCGGTGAACGTACCGAACGGGCCCTCGGCCCAGACCGGGGTGCCGGGCTGCAGTTCGGCGAGCTGCGCGGTGTGGCCGCCGACCGCGGTGACGGTCAGGCGCAGCCAGTCGGAGTTCGGGGCCGCCGACAGGGAGAACGGGTGCGACTGCCACCAGCCGTTGCGGGTCAGGAAGCGCCAGCGCATGAACTGCCCCGCCTGGGCGGGCAGCCGGTCGAGGTTCTTGCCGTCGATGTAGATCGAGAAGGTGTTCCGGCCCTCGGCGACCACCTCGGCCACCGCGAACCGGTGCCGCGAGTTGAGCCACACCGGCTCGACGAGGCGGCCCCAGAACAGGGCGGCGATCACCAGCGCGCCGAGGCCGGGCCAGAAGACCTGCGCGTAGCGGCCGCTGAGGTCGGCGCCGGTGGCGACCTGGTGGCCGTAGCCGAGCAGCAGGACCAGGTACGCGGCGAGGTGGGTGAGGTGCCACAGCTCGTACGGCAGCTTGGCGCGGGCGGCCCGGATCGAGATCAGGCTGATCACCACGAGGATGACCGTGGCGACCACGGCGCTGAGCATGTCGGGCAGCGTCTTGACGATGTCGAACGCCTGCTGCACCACGCCGGCCTGCGCGGTCTTGGCGTACCCGAAGACGATGAACACGATGTGTACGAGGACCGCGACCACCAGTGACGTGCCCAGCCAGCGGTGCCAGCGCAGCAGGTCCCGGGCGCCGACCCAGTCCTCCAGCCAGGACACCCGGCTCATCATGAGCAGCTGGACGAACAGCAGGTAGCCGCCGATCAGGCCGGTGACCCGGCCGACCGCGAGCATGAGGGTGGCGGTGTCGTTGACCGTGCCGGGCTGGGTGTCGAACACCCACAGCGCGATGCTGGTGCCCAGGCCGGCGAAGAACAGGATGATCGTGAGGAGCCGGTTGCCGGTGACGGCCTCGGCGGGGGGCCGGTCGTCCACCGGTACGGCCGGGCCCTCGCCGGAGCCGCGCCAGCCGCCGGGGTCGGCGGGCGCCTCGACGATGATGTCGCCGCGGGCGTGGTCGGGCCGCGGCTGGGACCGGGTCCGGGTCAGGAACCGCGCGGTCGTCACCGGCTCGGGGCGACGGCTGCGCTGGTCCTCGAAGGTCTGGAACGTCTCCGGCCCCTGTCGGCCGGCGACGTCGCCGTACGCCCGCGCCATCGCTTTCACCCGCTCGCCAGTCGTCTCCGGCGTCCACCACCCCCCGGTGGCCGACGTGACGACCGGAGGCCGTCGGGGTTTGGTACGCAGCGAGCGGCGGGAACGCTCAACGCGGGCCCGGAAAATCCCTTAGTCGAACGAGATGATCTTCTCGATGAGGCCGCCGCCCGGGAAGTCCATCAGGACCATCCCAGTGCGGTGCGTGACGTGTCCCTGGTTCAGGTAGTCGAGCAGGAACGGGTTGACCCCCTGCTGCCACAGCGCCCCGCCGGCAACCCACTGGGGCTGCACGAACGTGCTCGCGCCGCTGGCGAAATTCACGTACATCTTGCCGGGGTCCCCGGCGTCCGTGGTGTCCAGGAACCGCCGCACCTGGTCACGCTTCGTGGCGATGGCGCCGATGTTGGGGACGTTGTAGTTGTCCTGCACGTACGTCGAGGTTCCGTTCCAGTCGGCGAACTGGACGAGCCCGTAATGCTCGATCGGGCCGCCGAACGCGCCGTGCAGCACCGCGAGGACGACCTTGCCGCGGATCGCGCCCAGCACCGGGGTGGGCGCGTTGCTGCCGCGCTGGATCGACGGCTGCCAGAACAGCGCGGGCCGTTTCGCGGCGTACAGGTCGAAGATGTCCGGAAAGCTCATCTGGCCGGGAACGTCCGTGCACGAGCCCACCTCGCCGGTGCATTCCTGTTTGAGCCGCATGACCATGGTCTCGGACGGGTGCGCCGACAGGAACGCGGCGAGCTTGTCCAGCACGTCGTCGAAGTTCGCGTTCTGATACACCGCGCCGTGGTGGATCGTGAACGTGTTGCCGCCGTTCACCCGGGCCCGGATGTCGATCACCCGGATGCCGGCGGCGAGCTGCGCGGCCAGCGTGGCGCCGCTGTCGCCGAAGTCCTCCTGGGTCTGGGTCGGCCCGCCGCCGTGGATCGCCATCGTGTCGTGGGTGCCGGGGATCGACATCGCGGCCAGGCTGGTCGTGTCCGGTACGGCCCGCATCCAGTCCGGCAGGTGTGCGGTGCTCAGCGTCCGGTAGGACGCATCGGTCGCGACCGCGGCCAGTGCGGGCCGGGGCGCTGCGAGCAGCGTCGTGATCAGGGTGAGGATCGCGAAGACGCGCTTCATGCATGGAAAGATATCGATCTGACGGTACGGCGGGAAGATGCTCATCGGGGTCCAGTTTCGAACGATGTCCCCGATCGTCTCCCGGACCCGCGACCCGCGCGGGCGCTTCTCGAGCCCTGCAGACCGGTTCACGACCGGCGGGCGATAGCGTCAATCCCGTGACCACCGACCCGCACCCGCTGACCGTCGTCGGGATCGGCGCGGACGGGTGGGACGGGCTCACCGGCCCGGCCCGGGCCGCCCTGACCGCCGCGGAGGCGGTGCTGGGCAGCGACCGGCAGCTCGCGATGCTGCCCGCGACCGTGGCCGCGCGGCGGGTGCCGTGGCCCTCCCCGCTGCTGCCCGCGCTGCCCGGCCTGCTCGCCGACCACCGCGGACGGACACTGTGCGTGCTCGCCAGCGGAGACCCGATGTGGCACGGCATCGGTGCCACGCTCGTCCGGCACGCCGGCGCGGACGCCGTGCGGGTCCTGCCGCATCCGTCTTCGGCCTCGCTCGCCGCCGCCCGCCTCGGCTGGCCGCTCGCCGACACCGACGTGCTCAGCCTCGTGACCGCACCGGTCGAGGAGCTGCACCCGCTGGTGCACCCCGGGCGCCGGATCCTTGTGCTCGGCCGCGACGGCACCACCGCGGCCCAGGTGGCCGCGCTGCTCACCGCCCGCGGGTACGGCGACAGCCCGCTCACCGTGCTGTCCCAGCTCGGGGGCCCCGCCGAGCACGCCCTCACGGGCGCCGCCGGGACGTGGTCCCACCTGGACACCGACCCGCTCACCGTGATCGCGGTCGAGTGCCGCGGCGCGGGCCGTCCCGTACCGTGTGTGCCCGGCCTGCCCGACGAGGCGTACGACACCGACGGCCAGCTCACCAAGCGCGAGGTCCGCGCGGTCACCCTCGCCGTCCTCGGCCCGCAACCCGGCGAGCTGCTCTGGGACGTCGGCGCGGGCTCGGGCAGCATCGGCATCGAATGGATGCGTACGCATCGCGCCTGCCGGGCCGTCGCGGTGGAGTCGTCCGCCGAGCGCGCCGCGCGCATCCGCGCCAACGCCGCCGCCCTCGGGACCCCCGCGCTGCGCGTGGTGCACGGCCGTGCCCCGGACGCGCTGGCCGACCTGTCCGCCCCCGACGCGGTGTTCATCGGCGGCGGCCTGACCCGCGACGGGGTGCTCGACACCTGCCTGGCCGCGCTGCGCGCCGGGGGACGCCTGGTGGCCAACGCGGTCACGGTGGAATCCGAGGCAGTGCTCGCCGCCTGGTACGCCCGGCTCGGCGGCGAGCTGACCCGGGTCGCGGTCAGCCGCGGCGCACCGGTCGGCGGGTTCACGGGATGGAGGACGATGATGCCGGTGACGATCTGGTCGGTGACGAAGCCGTGACGGTGCACTTCATCGGCGCCGGACCCGGCGCCGCGGACCTCATCACCGTGCGCGGGCAACGGCTCATCGCCACCTCACCGGTCTGCCTGTACGCGGGCAGCCTCGTCCCCGCCGAGCTGCTGGACTCGTGCCCGCCCGGGGCAAGCCTGGTCGACACCGCGCGGCTGACCCTCGACGAGATCGTGGCGCTGATGGTCGACGCGCACGCCGCCGGACACGACGTGGCCCGGCTGCACTCCGGTGACCCGTCGGTGTTCAGCGCGGTCGCCGAGCAGATGCGCCGGCTCGACGCGGCCGGGGTGCCGTACGACGTGACGCCCGGGGTGCCCGCGTTCGCCGCGGCGGCCGCGTCGCTGGGACGGGAGTTCACCGTGCCCGGCGTCGCGCAGACGGTCATCCTCACCCGTACCGCCGAGCGGGCTACGGCCATGCCGCCCGGCGAGGACCTGTCCACGCTGGGCGCCAGCCGCGCCACGATGGTGCTGCACCTGGCCGTGCAGCGGATCGACGCCGTGGTCGCGGAGCTGACCGGCAGTTACGGCGCGGACTGCCCGGTGGCGGTCGTGGCCCGGGCCAGCCGTCCCGACGAGCTGATCGTGCGCGGGACGCTCGCGGACATCGCGGGGCGGGTGGCCGAGGCGGGCATCCGGCGTACCGCGGTGATCGTGGTCGGGGCAGCGCTGACCGCGTCGCAGTTCCCGGACAGCCACCTGTACTCCGCGGACCGATGCCGGGTGTGACCGGCCTGCGGGTACTGATCCTCGGCGGGACCACGGAGGGCCGGGCGCTGGCCGCCGCCTGCGCGGACCTGCCCGGACTGCACGTCACCAGTTCCCTCGCGGGGCGCACCAGCGCGCCGCTGCACGTCGCGGGGCGGGTGCGTGTCGGGGGATTCGGCGGGGTCGACGGGCTGACCGCGTACCTGCGGTCGGAGCGGGTCGGTGCGCTGGTCGACGCGACGCACCCGTTCGCCGCGACCATGTCCGCGCACGCCGCGACGGCCGCCGCCCGGGCCGGGGTGCCGCTGCTCGTGCTGCGCCGTCCGGGCTTCGCGTCCCGGCCCGGCGACGACTGGCACCGGGTGCCGACCGTGGCCGCCGCCGCGGACCTTCTGCCCACGCTGGGTGAACAGGTGTTCCTGACCACCGGGCGGCAGAGCATCGCCGCGTTCGCGGGGGTCACCGGCTGCTGGTTCCTGTCCCGGTCCGTGGAGCCGCCGGAGCCGCCCGTCCCGGCCCGCCTGCGGGTCGTGCTGGACCGGGGGCCGTTCACGGTGGCCGGTGAACGGGCGCTGCTCGCCGCGCACCGCATCGACGTCCTGGTCACCAAGGACAGCGGCGGGGCGGCGCCCAAACTGGACGCCGCCCGCCACCGCGGCATCCCCGTCGTGATGATCGACCGGCCCGGGGCGGCGACGCCGGCCGGGGCCGGAATCGGCGCGAGCACCGACCCGGCCGCGTCGCCGATCGCCGCCGGGCCGGTCCGGGATGCGTCGGTGGCCGGCTCCACCGCGGAGATCGTGGATTCGATCCCCGCGGCGCTCGGGTGGCTCAGCGCCCGCGCAGCCCGCTGACCTCCGTGGTGGGCGCGGCCTCCGGGTAGTGCCGGGGGGTGAAGACCAGCCAGCTGCCGTCGGGACGCATCGAGGCGCGGGTCTGCGACGAGCCGACGATGAGCAGGCAGCGCATGTCGATCGTGGCCGGGTCCAGTTCCGCGAGCGTGGTCACCCGTACGGTCTCGGTGGGACCGCCCACGTCGCGGCCCACCACCACGGGGGTGTCCGCGGCCCGGTGTTCCAGCAGCAGGTCGCGGGCGCGGACCAGTTGCTCGCGGCGGCTGCGCGACGCCGGGTTGTACAGCGCGATCACCAGGTCGGTGCTCGCCGCCGCGGCCAGCCGGGCAGCGATGACCTGCCACGGCTTGAGCCGGTCGGACAAGGACACGATGCAGAAGTCGTGGCCCAGCGGCGCGCCGACCCGGCTCGCCACGGCCTGCGCCGCGGTCAGGCCCGGCACGACCCGCACCGGTACGTCCTTCCACTGCGGATCCTCGCTGACCTCCAGCACCGCGGTCGCCATCGCGAACACGCCCGGGTCACCTGAGGACACCACGGCCACCCGGCGGCCCCGCTTGGCCAGGTCCAGCGCGAACGCGGCCCGTTCCGCCTCGACCCGGTTGTCGGAAGGGTGCCGGCGTTGCCGCGGGTTCGGCACCACCCGGTCCAGGTACGGGCCGTACCCGATGAGGTCGTCCGCCTCGGCGAGGGCGGCCTGGGCCTCCGGGGTGAGCCAGTCCCGGCCGCCCGGTCCGAGCCCCACCACGGTCACCGACCCCGCCGCGCCCGGGAGGTGTACGGCGTCCGGCAATGGGGCGGCCGCGCCCGGGGTGGGCAGCAACGCCAGCGAGAAGTACGGCACGGTCGCGGGGTCGATCTCGGCGAACCGCCCGGTCCGCTCCCGATCCGTGGTGGCCCGTTCCACGTACCACGCGTCGTCGAGCCGCCCCGCCTGCTGCAGCGCCGCGCGCACGCCCGGGAACGTCCGTCCCAGCTTCATCACAGCGGCCGGACCGCCCTCGGCCAGGCGGGCCGCCAGCTCGTCGGGTTCCAGGGTGCCCGGCAGGACGGTGAGGATCTCGTCGCGTTCCACGAGCGGGCGGCCCAGGGCGGCCGACGCGGCACTCACCGACGTCACACCGGGCACCACCTCGGTGTGGTACCGGTGCGCCAGCCGCTTGTGCATGTGCATGTACGAGCCGTAGAAGAACGGGTCCCCCTCGGACAGCACCACCACGTCGCGGCCCGCGTCCAGGTGGGCGGCGAGCCGCCGCGCCGCGTCCGCGTAGAACTCGTCGATCGCGCCCTGGTAACCGCCGGGATGGTCGGTGGTCTCCGTGGTGACCGGGTAGATCAGCGGCTCCTCGACCTGCTCCGGCCGCAGGTACGGCGCGGCGATGGCGCGGGCGTTGCTGCGCCCGTGCCGCGCCGCGTGGTACGCCACCACGTCGGCCGCCCCGATCAGCCGCGCCGCCTTGACCGTGACCAGTTCCGGGTCGCCGGGACCGAGGCCGACGCCGTACAGCCGCCCGCTCACTCTTCCTCCGATGCCAGGGCGTTGACCGCCGCCGCCGTGATCGCGCTGCCGCCGCGGCGCCCCCGTACGATCAGATACTCCAGGTCGGAGGCGGCCAGCGCCTCCTTCGACTCGGCGGCGCCGATGAACCCGACCGGAATGCCGAGCACCGCCGCCGGGCGCGGCGCCCCCGCCCCGACCATCTCCAGCAGCCGGAACAGCGCAGTCGGCGCGTTGCCGATCGCCACCACGGCCCCGCCCAGCCGGTCACCCCACAGGTCCAGGGCCGCCGCGCTGCGGGTGTTGCCGATCGCCGCGGCCAGGCCGGGCACGGCCGGGTCACGCAGCGTGCAGATCACCTCGTTGTCCGCGGGCAGCCGCCGCCGGGTCACCCCCGACGCCACCATCTCGGCGTCGCACAGGATCGGCGCGCCGTCCCGCAGCGCCTTGCGGGCCGCGGTGACCACGCCGGGGCTGTACCCGATGTCGTCCACCAAGTCGACCATCCCGCACGCGTGGATCATGCGGACCGCCACCCGCGCCACGTCGCCGGGCAGCCGGGCCAGGTCGGCCTCGGCACGGATCGTGGCGAACGACCGGCGGTAGATCTCCGCGCCGTCGCGTACGTACTCCATCAGCTCCTCCTCGCGGCAGCGACCAGGTCGGCCACCCCGTCCACCCCGGCCCGGCCCGATCCGGACGGGGACCGGACCGCATAGTCGCGGCCGGTCGCCTCGACCCGTACGTGCGGCCCGGCCGGGCTGCCACAGCCGCGGGCGCAGCCCACCCAGTGCACCGGCAGGCCCGCGGCCGGGGCGCTCACGGTGACCGACCGGGTCGCGTCCGCCCGCACGTCGGCCAGGGATTTCGCGCAGCCGGGCCGCCCGGCACAGGCCGTCACCCCGGCCCACCGCGCGCCCTGCTCGACCTCCAGGCCCGCCCCGGCCAGCGCTCGCCGCCACCCGGACGCCTCGGCCGCGGCCAGCCCGGGCACGACAACCCCGCGCCAGGGCGTCACGACCAGCGTCGCGGCCCGTTCCAGCACTGTCATCTGTACGGCGTCCCACCGCCCGAGCGGTACCACCGCCGCGACGCTGACCAGCCCGTCCGGGATTTCGACGGTCCCCACGGGAGGCACGATCTCGGGCCGGTCCAGTGCCACCGGCGCGTGCAACGTCACGCCTAGCGCGGCCGCGGTACGCGCGGCCAGCAGCCCGGCCCCGTCCACAAGCTCCCCAACCCGCCACGCCGGCCCGGCCCCACGCTGGGCTTCGCGTTCGGCGAGGAACGCGTGGGCGGCAGCCAGCAGAGCGGGCACGATTTCCTCGGCCGGTACTCGCAGCCCGGCGTCCACGCCCGCGAACAGGATCGCCACCGTCCCGCCCCGCGGATCTACTGTCCCGCGCCGCGGATCGACCGTCCTGCCGCGCGGATCGGCTGCCCTGCGCGGGGCGTCAACGGGCGCGTTCGGCACGTCAGTCGTCCCGCCCGAGGGGTGCGCGGGCGCGTCCGGCAGGTCGGTTGCGGCGTCCAGGGGGTACGCCGCCACGTCGGCGGCGAACGCCACGTCGCCGCGCCCGCTGTCCAGGGCGAACAGGAAGCGCCCCGGCAGCCCGGCGAGCGCCGCGTCGGCACACAGTGCCCGGTCCAGTTCGCCCACCAGTTCTGCCACGTCCAGGACCCCGCCGGGCAGCGGGGACGCGGCGATGTTGCGTACCAGTTCGTGGGTGCGTGAGGGCAGCAGGCCCGCCGCCGCGAGCCGCCCGGCCAGCCGCTCGGCCGCGACGCCGTTGAGTGCGCGAAGCTGCACGTTGGCCCGCGAGGTCAGTTCCAGATGTCCGTCGCCCCACTCGTGTGCGACCGTACGCAGCACCTGCAGCTGGGCGCCGGTGAGCCGCCCACCGGGTAGCCGCACCCGCGCCAGCGGCCCGTCGGCCGCGGCGTGCAGCCGCAACGCTCCGGGGCAGGCGTCGGCGTCGACGCGACGTGGGGAGGGCACGGCCCGGATACTACGGGCGTACCGCGACCCTGCCGCATCACCCGTCGTTGTTGTCGGACACGGCACGCCGCCTTGACGCGGTTGGTGCGGCTTGCGCAGAGTGGGGGTCCACGTGCGGCGACGCCGCGGAGGAAGCCGGTGCAAATCCGGCGCGGTCCCGCCACTGTCACCGGGCGCAGCTGCCCGGGAGCCAGAAACTCCGGTCGCCGTGAACCTTCGACCCGGGGCGCGGACCCCGAGGGGAGAGCCGTGTTTCTGCTGCTGTCGACGTCCGACACCGACCTGCTCAGCGCCCGTGCCAGCCGGGCCGCGTACCGGCTGGCCAACCCGGCCCGTACGGATGTTTCCGACCTGCCCGCGCTGCTCGACGGCGTCGACCTCGTGGTCGTCCGGATCCTGGGTGGCCGCCGGGCCTGGGAGCAGGGGCTGGACGCGCTGCTCGCCGGGCCCGTACCCGTGGTGGTGCTCGGCGGGGAGCAGGCCCCCGACGCGGAGCTGATGCAGCTCTCCACTGTGCCCGCGGGCACGGCCGCGCAGGCGCACGCCTACCTCGCGCACGGAGGACCGGCGAACCTGTCCGCCCTGCACGATTTCCTGTCCGACACGATCCTGCTCACCGGCCACGGTTTCGCCCCGGCCGAACCCGCCCCGGACTGGGGCGTCCTGGACCGTGCCCCCGGCTCCAGCTCCAGCCCGGACCCGGGCCTGGCCTCCAGCGACGGCCTGGCATCCAGCGACGGGCCGACGATTGCGGTGCTCTATTACCGGGCGCACCACATGGCCGGCAACACCGCGTTCGTCGAGGCGCTGTGCCGGGCGGTCGAGGACAAAGGCGGGCGCCCGCTGCCGATCTTCACCTCGTCGCTGCGGACCGCGCCGCCCGACCTGCTGGCCGAGCTGCGCCGGGCGGACGCGCTGGTGGTGACCGTGCTCGCCGCGGGCGGCACCCGGCCCGCAACCGCCTCGGCGGGCGGCGACGACGAGGCGTGGGACGTCGGCGTGCTCGCCGAGCTGGACGTACCGATCCTGCAGGGGTTGTGCCTGACCAGCGGGCGCGCGGCGTGGGAGGACAGCGACGACGGGCTGTCGCCGTTGGACGCGGCGACGCAGGTGGCGATCCCGGAGTTCGACGGGCGCATCATCACGGTGCCGTTCTCGTTCAAGGAGATCGACCCGGACGGGCTGTCGGTGTACGTGGCCGATCCCGAACGCGCCGCCCGTGTCGCCGGGATCGCGGTGGCGCACGCCCGGCTGCGCCACATCCCGGCCGCGCAGCGCCGCGTCGCGGTGATGCTGTCGGCGTACCCGACGAAGCACTCGCGGATCGGCAACGCGGTCGGTCTGGACACCCCCGCCTCCACGGTCCGGCTGCTCGCGGCGCTGAAGGAGCGCGGCTACCAGGTGGGTTCGTTCACCGACTACGACGGTGACGGGCTGATCCACGCGCTGATCGCCGCGGGCGGCCAGGACCCGGACTGGCTCACCGAGGAGCAGCTGCAGGGCAACCCGGTACGGATCAGCGGCGATCGGTACGCCGCCTGGTTCGCCGGCCTGCCCGAGGGCTTGCGCGACGCGGTGACCCACCAGTGGGGCCCGCCCCCCGGCGACCTGTACGTCGACGGCAACGACATCGTGCTGGCGGCGCTGCGCGATGCGAACGTGGTGGTGATGGTGCAGCCGCCGCGGGGTTTCGGCGCCAATCCGGTCGCCATCTACCACGACCCGGACCTGCCGCCGAGCCACCACTACCTGGCCGCGTACCGATGGCTGGCCGACGACTTCGGCGCGCACGCGGTGGTGCATGTCGGCAAGCACGGCAACCTGGAGTGGCTGCCCGGAAAGAACGTCGGCATGTCCGCGTCGGACGGCACCGACGCGGCGCTGGGTGACCTGCCGCTGATCTACCCGTTCCTGGTGAACGACCCGGGGGAGGGCACCCAGGCGAAGCGGCGCGCCCACGCTACCCTGATCGACCACCTGATCCCGCCGATGGCCCGCGCCGAGTCGTACGGCGACATCGCCCGCCTCGAACAGCTGCTGGACGAGCACGCCACGATCGCCACGCTGGACCCGGCGAAGCTGCCCGCGATCCGCGCGCAGATCTGGACGCTGATCCAGGCGGCCCGGATGGACCACGACCTGGGGCTGGCGCACCGGCCCGGCGACGAGGAGTTCGACGACTTCCTGCTACACGTGGACGGGTGGCTGTGCGAGGTGAAGGACGCGCAGATCCGCGACGGCCTGCACGTGCTGGGCGAGGCGCCGACCGGCGAGGCGCGGGTCAACCTGGTGCTGGCGATGCTGCGGGCCCGGCAGATGTGGGCCGGACAGGTCGCCGCGCTGCCCGGCCTGCGGGAAGCACTCGGCCTCACCGAGCCTGGAACGGCGGCCGCCGGGACTCATCGCGCCGATGTCGATGCGGTCGAGGCGACCGCGCGTGAGCTGGTCACCGCGATGGAGACGCGCGGCTGGGCGGCCGACGCCGTGGCCGAGGTCGTGCAAGCGGTCCTCGGCCGGGCGGACGACGCGGTGACCGCGGTCCTCGCGTTCGCCGCCACCGAGGTCGTGCCCCGGCTGGCTCGCACCACCGACGAACTCGACCACGTGCTGCACGCCCTGGACGGCGGCTACGTGCCGGCCGGCCCCAGCGGGTCTCCGCTGCGCGGACTGATCAACGTGCTGCCCACCGGCCGGAACTTCTACTCCGTCGACCCCAAGGCCATCCCCAGCGCCCTGGCCTGGGAGACCGGCCAGGCCATGGCGGACTCGCTGCTGGCGCGCTACCGCGCGGACACCGGCGACTGGCCGCGGTCCGTCGGCCTGTCGGTCTGGGGCACCAGCGCCATGCGTACGGCCGGGGACGACATCGCCGAAGTCCTCGCGCTGATGGGTGTGCGGCCGGTCTGGGATCAGGCCTCGCGCCGGGTCACCGGCATCGCGCCGATCGACCTGGCCGAACTGGGCCGCCCCCGCGTCGACGTGACCGTACGCATCTCCGGCTTCTTCCGCGACGCGTTCCCGCACGTGGTGGCCATGCTGGACGACGCGGTCCGGCTGGTCGCGGGCCTGGACGAGCCCGTCGACCAGAATTACGTACGCGCCCACGCGGTCACCGACGAGGCCGCGCACGGCGACTGGCGGCGGGCCACCACGCGCATCTTCGGCTCGCGTCCCGGCGCGTACGGTGCGGGTATCCTGCCGCTGATCGACAGCCGTAACTGGCGCGGCGACGCCGACCTGGCCGAGGTCTACGCGGTGTGGGGTGGTTTCGCGTACGGCCGGGACCTGGACGGGGTGCCCGCCCGCCCGGACATGGAGAACGCGTACCGGCGCATCGAGGTGGCCGCGAAGAACGTGGACACCCGCGAGCACGACATCGCCGACTCCGACGACTACTTCCAGTACCACGGCGGGATGATCGCCACGGTACGGGCGCTGACCGGCAAGGCGCCCGCCGCGTACATCGGTGACTCCACCAACCCGGACGCGGCCCGCACCCGCAGCCTCACCGAGGAGACCGCCCGGGTGTTCCGCGCCCGGGTGGTGAACCCGCGGTGGATCGCCGCGATGCGCCGGCACGGCTACAAGGGCGCTTTCGAGCTGGCGGCGACGGTCGACTACCTGTTCGGCTACGACGCCACCGCGGGCGTGGTGGCCGACTGGATGTACGAGCAGCTCGCCGCCACGTACGTGCTGGACCCGGAGAACCAGAAGTTCATGACCGAGTCCAACCCGTGGGCGCTGCACGGCATCACGGAGCGCCTGCTGGAGGCGGCCGAACGCAAGATGTGGGCGGAGCCGGAGCCGGACACCCTGGCCGCACTGCAGCAGGTGTACCTGGAATCCGAGGGCGACCTGGAAGGCGACGACTGACCGCGGAGGCGTTCGCCCTCAGGAGCATGCCAGGAGCCGGCGCCCGAGCTCGGTGGCCTCATGCACGAGGTGAACGCCATGGCGATGCGACACCACGAGTCCACTGTCACGCATGACCGCGAGGTGGTGGCTCACGGACGCGGGGGAGACGGCGGCGCTCCTGCAGAGCTGGGCGGAGGTCACGCCGCTCACCGACTTCTCCAGGATCGTCGCGCGAGTGCGCCCGAGCAGTTTGCCGAGGGTCAGTCGTCTGCTGTCGCGGCCCGGCGAATCCAGCGATGTCCGCCCGGGTAGGCGCTCGATCGGAACGACGAGGGTCGGTGGGAGTTCCGGGTCGGCCATGGTGACCGGCATGCGCCAGCAGAAGAACGACGGGACGATCTCCAGTCCGCGGCCGTCCAGGTGGAGCTCCTGGTCGACCGGATAATCGGCTTCCAGGATCGGGGGATTCCACCTGATCGAGGGCCCGAGCGTGGCGAGCGCGCGCTCGACGCCACCGAGAAGCATGGCTTTCGCGATGCCGTCCCGGTATTCCTGGAGCAGCCCGGCGACGGTGGGCCAGACCGGGCCGAGCAGCGAACTCTGGTACAGGTGGACCGCGCCGGCCACCGCGTTCTCCACGTGGCGGTCCTCGGTCGCGAACCGGCCGAGCCAGGGCGGTGTCGACTTCATCCGGTCCATTGTCGACAGTTCGGCCAGCCGCCGGGACCGGCCGGTCGACAGGATTGCATCGATCAGGGAATCGGTTGACTCGTCGGCGGTGGTGGGGGTCAGGTAGTCCGGAAAGTATTTGAAATGCGGAAAGAGGTCGGAGAGCAGGTGGATGGCCACGCGGTTGCGGCCTTCGCGCGCCCATCGCCTGGCCCGCTGCCGCCAGCCGTCGAAGACCAGAGCGCCGTCCGTGCACTGCAGCAGCTGCACACTTCCCGACAGCTCCCAGGCGATTCGTGGTTCCGGTGCGAACCTGACGCGCGTCAGGTCGTCGGGCGAGAAGTGGATCTGCAACACGTCTGCGTCATTCCCCCGCCGCTCGCACGAATCGAGGCTGCTCGATTGTAGCCCGTGGCGCGTGTCGCGCGTGGGCACCCTATCGAGGGACGTTGACGGTCGTAGCGCGGAGCAGGCTGCACGTCAAGAACTTCGACCCACGCCGAAAAGGACACGGCCGGCTCGTGCGCGCCGTAGCTTCGGTGCGAGGGTTACATCGCTTCCGGTCCATAGGGGACGGTGTGATCCACTCCATCGGGCCGATGCGAAAGCGAACCGAAATGAGCGGGAGCGTCTACGGCAACGGGCGCCTGCCTGTCCGCCGCTCCCTCGTCTCACCAGGGGGATTGATGAAGCGCAGGGCAAGGTGGTTGGCACTACTCGCGATGGCAACCGTTCTCGGTGCTCTCGGCCTGGCCGCTCCGGCCCAGGCGGCGGGCCCGTACTGGTGGCGGGATGTCTCGACGCAACGCTGCCTGGACAGCAATACGGGGGGCAACGTCTACACGCTCGGGTGCAACGGCGGCAACTTCCAGAATTGGACCTGGACCGGTAGCTCGTCGTCCGTGGAGCACAAGAATGTGGCGACGGGCCTGTGCCTGGACAGCAACACGGACGGCAAGGTCTACACGTTGCGGTGCAACGGCGGCAACTTCCAGCATTGGCGGCGCGACGGTCAGCGCTGGATTAACGTGTCCACGGGCCTGTGCCTGGACAGCAACACGGACGGCAAGGTCTACACCTTGCGGTGCAACGGCGGCAACTTCCAGAACTGGGAGTGAGTGCCGACGAGGCGAGGGCCGCACGATTCGCGTGATCGTGCGGCCCCTCCGCGTGGCGTCTGTGACGAAACCCGTCAGGTGTCGCGGCGGCGCAGCAGGTACGTGTCCATGATCCAGCCGTGTTTCTCCCGGGCCGCGGTGCGGACCCGGATGATCTCGTCGGCGACCTCGGCGAGCGGCCCGGACACGAGCAGTTCGTCCGGGGTCCCCACGTACGCTCCCCAGTAGATGTCCACCTCAGCGTCCCGGTACGCCTCGAAGGCGTGCTGGGCGTCGAGCATCACCACCAGGTCGTTCACCGCGGGCGGCCAGCCCTCGCCGAGCCGCCGCCCGGTGGTGACCTGGAACGGCTGCCCGACCCGGTTCAGCCCGACCCGGTGCTTGGCGGCCAGCGCGGAGACGCTGCTGATCCCGGGGACCACGTCGTACTCGAACGTGGTGTCGCCGCGGGCCAGGATCTCCTGCAGGATCGCGATGGTGGAGTCGTACAGCGAGGGGTCGCCCCACACCAGGAACGCTCCGGTCTCGCCGTCGCGCAGGTGGTCGGCGATCAGCGCTTCGGTGATTTCCGAGCGCCGGTGTCGCCAGTCCGCGATGGTGCCCGGGTAGTCGGCGGGGGTGCGGTCGCGGTCGGGGTCGCGCCCTTCGGCGACGCGCCGCCCCGGCCGCCCGTACGCCTGCAGCATCCGCCGGCGCAGCTCGATCATGCTGTCTTTGGCCTCGCCCTTGTCGAGCAGGAAGAACACGTCGGTCCGGCCGATCGCCTTCGCCGCTTGCAGGGTCAGATGATCCGGGTCGCCCGCGCCGATCCCGATGACGTAGATCTTCCGCACCTGCGCAAGTCTGCCGCATGCGGGGCGCGCCTAGTCCGGCAGGATCGGCACCGCGGGGCCGAGGTCGCGGCCGAGCACGGCGGCGCGGGTGACCGCGGTGCTGCCGAAGCGGTCCCGGACGGCGTCGAGCGCGGCGTCGAGACCGTGGTCGTCCGGCTGGTCGAACGGCAGCTCCAGCTGCACGGCGCCGTCGGTGTCGAGGTTGCCGACCGCGATGCCGACCAGGGTGAGGCCGCGTTCGTCGATGAGCGGGCGGGCCTGGGCCAGCAGCGCTCGCGCGGTCTGCAGCACGACCCGGGTGTGCAGCGTGGCGGTGAGCAGGCTGCGTGAGCGGGTGGCCCGGGTGTAGTCCGCGAAGCGCAGCCGCAGCGTGACCGTCCGGCCGGCCCGGTGGGCCGCCCGCATCCGCCGGGTCACACGGTCGACGAGCGCCGCGAGGGTGGCTTCCACTTCGGAGAACGGGCGGGGCCGGCTGCCCAGCGCGGATTGGGCGCCGATGGAGCCGCGGCGGTGGCCGGTGCGGACACGGCGCGGGTCGTGGTTGTGGGCGAGCGCGTGCAGGTGGCGCCCGGCGTGCGCGCCGAGCATCGTGACCAGGGCGGCCTCGCCGATGCGGGCGACGTGGCCGACCGTGTGGATGTGGCGTTCGCGCAGCTTGGCGGCGGTCACCGGGCCGACGCCCCACAGCCGTTCGACCGGCAGCGGGTGCAGGAAGGTCAGCTCCTGACCGGGCGCAACGACAAGGAGCCCGTCGGGTTTGCCGACGCCGCTGGCGACCTTGGCGAGGAACTTGGTGCGGGCCACGCCGACCGTGATGGGCAGGCCGACCCGGGCGCGGACGTCCTCGCGCAGCCGGGTGGCGATCTCGGTGGGGGTGCCGCGGATCCGCAGCAGGCCGCCGACCTCCAGGAACGCCTCGTCGATGCTGATCCCCTCGACGATCGGGGTGGTGTCCCGGAACACCGCGAAGACGTCCTTGCTGGCCTGCGAATAGGCCCGCATGCGTGGCGGCACGACGATCGCGTGGGGGCACAGTGCCCGTGCCTGCGTCAGCCCCATGGGCGTGCGCACCCCGAACGCCTTGGCCTCGTAGCTGGCAGCCAGCACGACGCCCGCGCCCACGAGGACGGGCCTTCCGCGCAGGCCGGGGTCGTCGCGTTGCTCGACCGAGGCGTAGAACGAGTCGAGGTCGGCGTGCAGGATCGTCGCCGTGTCAGACACCCCGACATCTTCGCACACCTGTTCGAATGACGGCGCCCGGTCCCGGGTTTAAGCTCATCGGCATCCGCGAATTTGTAAATGTTGTTAACAACATTGCATCCCCCGCCTCGCGGCCACGACCGTCATCCCCGCGGTCGGAGATTCCCGTCTGAGGAGCCGCATCATGCGCAATCCCAGAACAGCCGTCGCCGCCTCCCTCGCTGCCCTGTTCGCCGGTGCCGGCGCCGCGGCGTTCACGGCCGGCGGCACCGCCAAGGCCGCCACCACGTACGCCGTCGCGCCGTACGTGGACCTGTCCGCCAACAGTGCCGACATGCTGGACAAGGCGATCGCCCAGGGCGGCGTGACCAGCTACACCGCGGCGTTCGTCATCGGCGCCGGATGCACGCCCATCTGGGGTGACACGCTGGGCATCGACAACTCCACCGTGAACCCGCGGATCGCCCGCGCCGAGGCGGCCGGCGCCAGGACCATCATCTCGTTCGGCGGTGCGGGTGGCATCGAGCTCGGCCAGTCCTGCACGGACCAGACCGCGCTCACGGCGGCCTACCAGAGCGTGATCTCCAAGTACAAGGTGGACCACATCGACTTCGACATCGAGGGGGCGGCCATCGCCGACCCGGTCTCGGTGGACCGCCGATTCAAGGCGATCAAGGCGTTGGAGGCGGCCAACCCCGGGCTCAACGTCTCGGTCACCATTCCGGTCCTGGAGAGCGGGCCGGTGGACAGCGGCAAGACGTTCCTGGCCAACGCTGCCGCCAACGGCGTGCGCCTGGACATCGTCAACGCGATGGTCATGGACTACGGCCACCCGGTCGCGGACATGGCCGCCGCCGCGAAGACCGCCGCCGCGGGCACGCTCAGCGCGGCGCGCGGGGCCGGCCTGAGCGTCACGTACGCCAACATCGGGCTGACCCCGATGATCGGCAACAACGACAGCGCCGGTGAGGTCGTGACGCAGGCGAACGCGCAGGACATCGTCTCGTGGGCCCGCGCCAACGGAATCGGCCGCCTGGCGTTCTGGTCGGTCGGGCGCGACCAGCCCTGCGCCGGTGGCGGCGTGTCGCCGAACTGTTCCGGGCTCGGCGGCGCCGCGCTCGACTTCACCAAGATCTTCACGGGTGGCGCGGGTGGCGGCGGCACCACGCCGCCGACCACCGCCCCGACGACCGCGCCCACCACGGCCCCGACCACGACGCCGCCGGGCACCGGCACCACGTGGGTGGCGGGCCACTGGTATGCCGTCGGCGACACGGTGACCTACGACGGCGTGGGCTACCGGTGCCTTCAGGCGCACACGTCGCAGGTCGGCTGGGAGCCGCCGATCGTCCCGGCCTTGTGGCAGCGGATCTGAACGCAGTGGCGCAGGTCACAGCGCGGTCCGGAAGATGGTCGGGGTCAGTCCCGTTGCAAAACTTGAGCGCGTCACGCTCAACCTTGGGATTGCATAGCTGGAGGATCGACCATGTTGCTGCGCACCGACGTTTTCCGTGACTTCGACCGGCTCACCGCCCGGGTCCTCGACACCGCCCAGCGCGGCACCGGCGCCCAGCTGGACGCGTACCGCGACGGCGACGCATTCGTCATCGCGATCGACCTGCCCGGGGTCGACCCCGCGGGCATCGAGGCGACCGTCGACCGCCGGGTGCTGACCGTACGGGCCGAGCGCAAGTCCACCGCCCCCGAGGGCGCCAAGGTCATCGTGCGGGAGCGGCCGACCGGCGTGATCACCCGCCAGGTGGTCCTGGCCGATTCGCTGGACGCCGACCGGCTCGAGGCCCGCTACGCCGACGGCGTGCTGACGCTGCGGGTCCCGGTCAAGGAGCAGGCCAAGCCGCGCCGCATCGAGATCGTGGCGGGCCGCGAGAGGGCCGACGACGAGCTGACCACCGCCTGATCCGGCAACCGAAACGGGCCGCACACCCACTGGGTGTGCGGCCTGTTGCCGTGTCCGGGGATGCGGTCAGACCGCCTCGGCGATGATCGACTCGGCCGGCGGCTCCGCGAAGTGGCAGGCCACCCGCTGTGCCGGGGCCTTCTCGTCCAGCGGCGGGGTCACCTGGGCGCAGATGTCCTGCGCCTTCCAGCAGCGGGTCCGGAACCGGCAGCCCGACGGCGGGTCTACCGGGCTCGGCGGGTCGCCCGCGAGCCGGATGCGGTGCTTCGGCGGAACCCCCCGCACCACGGCGATGTCCGGCACCGCCGACAGCAGGGCCTGGGTGTACGGGTGCTGCGGCGCCCCGTACAGCGAGTCGCGCGGGCCCTCCTCGGCCACCTTGCCGAGGTACATCACCGCGATCCGGTCGCAGAAGTGCCGGACCACGCCGAGGTCGTGCGCGATGAAGACGAACGCGATGCCGAACTCCTTGCGCAGGTTCTCCAGCAGGTTCATGACCTGGGCCTGAATGGAGACGTCCAGCGCGCTGACCGGCTCGTCCGCCACGATGATCTTCGGCCGGGCGGCCAGGGCCCGGGCGATCCCGATGCGCTGGCGCTGACCACCGGAGAACTCGTGCGGGTACCGGTTGTAGTGCTCCGGGTTGAGGCCGACGACCTCCAGCAGTTCCTGGACCCGGGGCAACTCGCCCTTCTTCGACACCATGCCGTGGGTGCGCAACGCGGTGCCGACGATGGCGCCGACGGTGTGCCGCGGGTTCAGCGACGAGTACGGGTCCTGGAAGATCAGCTGGATCTCCCGCCGGTACGGCCGCAGCCTGCGCTCCGACATGTGCGCGATGTCGTGGCCCTGGTACAGGATCCGGCCACCGGTGGGCTCCAGCAGCCGGGTGATCAGGCGCGCGGTGGTGGACTTGCCGCAGCCCGACTCGCCGACGAGACCGACGGTCTCACCGGCGTTGACCGTGAGGTCCACACCGTCCACGGCCTTCACCCACTTGGTGCCGCGGGAGAGCATGCCGTCGCCCTTGGCCTTGAAGTGCATGGCGACATTGTCGAGCTGAAGCAGGGGGGCGCCGTCCACCTTGGGGACGCGCGATTCGGAGGTCGCAGCGGTCATCGTCGTGGTCCTTACGGCAGCCGGGGCAGAACTTCGTTGGCGAACACCTGGTCGGGATCGCGCAGGTGACAGCGCGCGGCGCGACCCTGGTCGGCGGTCCGCGCCACCAGGTCGGGCCGGGTGGTGAAGCACAGGTCGCCGGCCACCCGGTTGCGGTATTCGCAGCGCGGGTGGAACGCACAGCCGCTCGGCACCGCGAGCAGGCTCGGCGGGGAGCCGGGGATCGGGTGCAGCGGCGTGGGCTCGCCGGTCAGCGCGGGGATGCTCTCCAGCAGACCCCACGTGTACGGGTGCAACGGGCTGCCGAGGATCTTGTCGACCGGCCCGTGCTCGATGGCGGCACCGGCGTACATGACCATGATGTCGTCCGCGATCTCGGCGACCACGCCCAGGTCGTGGGTGATGAAGACGACCGCGGAGCCGAAGTCGCGCTGCAGGTCCGCGATGAGGTCCAGGATCTGCGCCTGCACGGTCACGTCGAGGGCCGTCGTGGGCTCGTCCGCGATCAGCAGCTTCGGGTCGTTGACCAGTGCCATCGCGATCATCGCGCGCTGGCGCATACCGCCGGAGAACTCGTGCGGGTAGTTGTCGACGCGCCGCTTCGGGTTCGGGATGCCGACGCGGCCGAGCATGTCGATCGCCCGCTGCTTGGCCTTGCCCTTGCTCACGCTGTGGTGCGCCCGGTAGGCCTCCATGATCTGGTCGCCCACGGTGAAGTACGGGTGCAGCGAGGACTGCGGGTCCTGGAAGATCATCGCGGCCTGGGCGCCGCGGTGCTGCTTGAGCTCCTTCTCGCTCATGCCGACGATCTCCTTGCCGCCGACCTTGATCGAGCCGGAGATGCGCGCGGTGCGGCGGTCGTGCAGGCCCATCACGGCCATGCTGGAGACGCTCTTGCCCGAGCCGGACTCGCCGACGATGGCGAGGGTGCGGCGCAGCGGCAGCGAGTAGCTGAGCCCCTGCACGGCCTTGACCAGCCCGTCGGCCGTGGGGAACTGCACCTGAAGGTCCTTGACCTCGAGGTACGGCTCCTCGTTCTCCGCCCGGGTGCGGGGAACCCGGGGCGACGTCTGCGGGGCCCGGATGGTCTGGTCGCTCATGCTGCCGCCTTCGTGCTGCGGGGTTCGGGGATGGACGGGAGGGCCGGGATCATCCGAGCCGCACCCGCGGGTCGAGGACCGTGTACGCGATGTCCACGACGAGGTTCATGACCACCAGTACCACGGCGCCGAACAGGATGCCGCCCATGATCACGGGGAGGTCGTACACGTTGAAGGCGCGCAGGGTGACCAGGCCGATGCCCGGCAGGCCGAAGATGCTCTCCGTGAAGATCGCGCCGGTGAGCTGGAAGGCGAGGTCGATACCGAAGATCGTGGCGACCGGGGTCAGGGCGGCGCGCAGGCCGTGCCGGTAGACGACCCGGTTGCGGCCGATGCCCTTGGACTTGGCCGTGCGGACGAAGTCCTGGTCCAGCGATTCGATCATCGACGCCCGGGAGTACCTGGTGTACGAGGCGGCGTTGGTGATGCCGACGCACAGCCATGCCGCCACCAGACCGCTCGCCCAGGTGAGCGGATTCTCCAGGAAGGGGTGATAGCCCGATTGCGGCAGGAACGTCGCATACAGGGCCACCAGCAGGGCGAAGACGAAGTACGGGAACGACGCGATGACCAATGTGGTGCCGACCGTGAACCGGTCCAACGGTGTCCCGCGGACCTGGGCGGCGATCGTGCCGCTCAGGATGCCGAAGAAGAGATAGACGACGGCGCCGCCGATGACGATGGAGACCGTGACCGGCAGGGCCTGGGCCAGCATCTTCGTGACCGGCTGGCCGAGGGTGTACGAGTAGCCGAGGCAGGGCGCGGAGCAGTGCCGCGTGACGCCGCCGGTGGTGTACTCCCGGCCGACCACCAGACCCTTCAGGTACGAGGTGATCTGCTCGACCGGCGGCTTGTCGAGGTCGAGGCTCTTCTCGATGTCCGACAGGCGCTCGGGCGTGCACTTGGGGCCGCAGATGACACCGGCGGGATCCGTCGGCGCGAAGAAGAACAGCGCGAAGCTGGCCACCACCGTCACGATCACGACGGAGATCGCGCTCAGGACGCGTCGAAGGATGTACAGCAGCACCGCTAGCTCCTCTTTGGTCACGGCGCCGGGTTCGTGTCCCGGGGAAGATCACCGCATGCGGGCCGGTCGGCCGTGGTGCGGCAGGGGGTGTGGTTCGGGTCCGGGGTGGTCCGGTCCGCCTCGCCGGCGGGCCGGACCACCCCGGGTACTGCTATCCGAGCGTCAGCTCTTCAGGAACATCGACGCGAGCAGCGGCATGCCCATGGTCGGGTCGCCGGCGGTGGTGCCGACGTTCGAGCCCTTGAGGATGGCCATCTTGTCGTAGTACCGGGGGATCGCGACGTACATCCCCATGATCTTCTTGTCCAGCTCGGTCCACTTCGGGGTGGCCTGGTCAGCCGGCAGGTTGGCGACGTCCGTGATCTCCTTGTCCAGCGCCGGGTCGTTCAGCATGCCCCAGCTCTGGCCGTCGGTGACGCTGTGCGACTGGAACAGCACCGGGAACCAGGAACCACCGGACGGCCAGTCGGAGCACCAGCCGGCCGGGCTCTGGCCCAGGTTGACCGGGGCGTTGTAGTCGCCGGTCTTGGTGCGCAGGTCGGCGGTGGCCACACCGATCGGCTTGGCCTTGAAGCCGGCCTTGGTCAGCGCGTCGGCGCGGATCTGGCTGGTCTGCTGCGAGATCGGCTTGGTGTTGTCGTAGTACCAGCTGACCTCGAAGCCCAGCTTGCCGGCGGCCTGCAGCATCGCCTTCGCGCCGGCCGGGTCGCCGGTGCCGCGACCGGTCAGGTCGGGCAGGGGCTCGTACTTCTCGTAGCCGGGAACCGACGGCGGCAGGATCGTGCTGGCCGGCTCGGCGACGTAGTCGTTGAGACCCGCGGCCTTCCAGATCTGGTCGCTCGGGTACGCCTTGGCGATCGCCTTGCGGACCTCCAGCGGGATCTTGCGGGTGTCCATCTGGACCACGATGGTGCAGGGGCTCTCACCCTGGACCAGCTGCTCCTTCTTGGCGCCGTTGAGCTGCGGGATCAACGTGGCGTCGAGGACGTCGTAGTTGATCGTGTTGGCGTCCTTGGGGTTGTTGCTGTTGAGCACCGCGGTCTGCGCCTTGACCGACTCCGCGCCCCACGCGAAGTCGTAGCCGTCCAGGTACTGGTGCCGGGCCGGGTCCGTGTTCGCGTCCCAATTCGGGTTCTTCACCAGGTTCAGCGAGGTGCCCGCGACGTAGGACTTGAACATGTACGGGCCGGTGGCCAGCGGGTGGTTCTTGTACTCCTGCTTGGTGTCCTTCGCCTTCGGGATCGGCGTGAACATCGGGAAGGTCATGAAGAACGGCAGGTCCGAGAACGGCTTCGCCAGGTGGATGATCAGGGTGTCCGTGCCCTTGGTCTCCACACCGGAGTAGTTGTCGCCGCTCTTGTACGGGCCCTTGTACTTGTCGCCGTCCTTGAAGTAGGTCAGCTGGTACGTCGGGCCGTTGGCGTAGACGTCGTGCGCGAACGAGCGCTTGACCGCGTACGCGAGGTCCTCGACCTTGATCGGGGTGCCGTCCTCGTACTTGATGCCCGGCTGCATCTTGAACGTCCACGTCAGCTTGTCCGACGAGGCCGTGCCGAGGTCCGTGAGGTCCGGCACGAGGGTCGGCTTGCCGTTGCGGATGTCGAACTGCGTCGGGGTACGGAACAGCAGCTTGCCGATCTCGTTCGAGTCGACGTAGTAGATGTCCGTCGGGTCGAAGGTGTTCGGGGTGCTCTGCGCCACGACCTGCAGGGTGCCGCCCTTGTGCGCGCCGGGGACCTCGGGAGCGGGGCCCTTGGCACTCGGGTCGAACGCGTTCTCCTGCTTCGTGATCTTGCCGGTGTCCGCGTTGTTGCCGGAGCCGTTGTTGTTCGAAGACGGGCTGCTGCAGCCGGTCAGGCCGAGGGCCACGGCAGCTGTTGCCGCGACGGCCACGTTAAGTCGCCTTGCCATTTCTCCTCTTCTCATACTGGGCGTCACCACGTCACCGTCGGGTGCGGGGATCGAATGCGTCACGGATGGAGTCACCGAGCAGGCTCAGTGCCAGGACCAGGATGGTGATGGCCAGGACCGGGATCCACAGGTACAGCGGATCGGCCCGGTAGAAGTTCTGCGCCGAGGAGATGGTCAGACCCCAGGACGGCGTGGGCTCGGTGAGACCGACGCCGAGGAAGGTCAGACCCGCCTCGGTGACGATGTAGCCCGGCAGGGCGAGCGAGACCGAGATGACGATCGGTGCCACCAGGTTCGGCAGCAGTTCCTTGAACAGCACCTTGCTGGTCGGCACGCCGAGCACCTTGGCCGCGGCGATGAACTCACGCTCCCGCAGCGATAGCACCTCGCCGCGGATCAGACGGGCCAGGCTGGCCCAGCCGAAGAAGGAGAGCACGATGATCAGCGACCAGAACCGCACGGTCGCGACGTCCTCGGCGGCCGCGTTCTCGGCGCTGCCGACGAAGATCGCCAGCAGCGCGGCGGGAACCGCGATCGCGAACAGCAGGTACGGCAGGCTCAGGACGAAGTCGATGACCCAGGAGAGGATCCGGTCGATCCAGCCGCCGAGGAAGCCGGCCATCAGGCCGATGACGACGCCGATGACCGTGGTGATGATCGTGACCGTGGTGGCGACCAGCAGCGACGGGCGGGCGCCGTACACGAACCGGGCGAACAGATCGCGGCCCACGCGCGGCTCGACGCCGAACCAGTGCTCACTGGTCGGGCCGATGGTCGGAAAGCCGTACTGATCGATCAGGTCGAAGTGGTACGTCGTCGGGTCCTGGCCTTCGATCTTGGCCAGGAGCGGGGCGAAGACCGCGATCAAGACGAAGAAGACGAAGATGCCGGCGCAGATCACGGCGACCTTGTCCTTGCGCAGACGCGCAAGGGCGATCGCGGTCGGGGACTTGCCCCGGGTCTTGACCGTCTTCTCCGTCGCGGCGGCTACCGCGGACGTGGGCCCCGAGCCGGACGGCATGCCGGTCCTCGTGAGATCGGCTTCCTCAATCATCGGTTCCACGCGTTTGTCACCTCCATGGGAACACGACACCTCCACGTGCGTCGTGCGTGAGAGGTATTCGGACGCTGCGCTTGGAAGGTAGTCGGCAACTGGGCCTTAGGAAATGAGTTGACGCATCGAATGAATAACAGCTCTGGTGCGAAGGCCCATGATCGCCGTCACAAGTCCGCCCCACCCATATCGATCAAACACCAAGGACCTGCAAGAAGGCGGACTTTTCGCCTGCCCGTTATGTCGGGTAGGCGTCCCTCATCATCACGTGGTGTAACGGCCATAGTGCCCACAGTACTTTGATCGGATTTGCCAACCCCGAGGTCAAGTGTTTCGCGCGGGTTTCGTGACAGGGTCGAGATCACCGGAAGCAAAGCGGTCATAAGCATGATCAACGGGAAGATCTCCGGCGCGTGACCTGTCGTGTCGTCGGAACCGAGTGTCCGCAGCCGGCCCTGCGGGCACCCTCCGGTGGCTCCCGGCCGGCCGTCGCCGACGCCTTCCGGCGGCCTCCGAGCCTTCACGCGAGCGCTCGGGAACGGGTGGGCGTGGTCGTGTCGATGGCGGGAATCGCGCCCTTGTGTGCACGGCCGTCAATGTAGCCATGGGGCGCATGTCGCCACCGCGATCCCGGGATGCCGCGACGGGGAAAGGGGCCCGAGGGCGGACGGGGTGCCGCGGTGCAATCGTCGGCGTCAATTCCGCCGGGAGCGCGCGTTTGCGCGCAGCGCGGGGCGGCGTCCACCGGGGTGGTGGTCCTCCCGGCCGGCGTGGCCCGGCGCGGCAGGCCTGACGGAGCGACGAGGTCGCGAACGGTACACCACGGCGGGGCGGTGCGTCCCGTCCCGGAGCGGGTCGGATGACTTCCCGGGCGGGCGGGTCCGGCTGAGCGGCCGCGGACCCAATTCGTCCCGGGCGCCCGGCGGCTTCGTCCGCGGCCCGCCCGGCGGCTTGGTCCCCGCCCGCCCGGGCGGCTTCGTCCCCGCCCGTCCGGCGGCTTGGTCCCCGGCCTGCCTGGTGGGTGAACCCGTCCGGTCGGGATCGCTGCGGCGCGGTGATGGCCGCTTTGGCGCGTCGCAGTCGCCACCCGGCGGGCTATTCGGACAATTCATCGGGAATGCGTAAGTAACGGCCTGCAGTCGCGCGGAATTGGCCGGCGCGGGCCCGGTTCGCGCTCAATCCGCGCGGATTTCTCGCGCAATTCGGTTGATCGGTGCCTCGGGCGATTTTCCGGACCTGCTTCGCGGTCCGGAAGAACCGCCTCCGGAACCGGGAATTCGGTCGCGAGTCAGCTATCCGGCGCGAGCTCGGTGATGATCTCCGTGGCACGCTCGGCGGCCATCCGGGTGTCCGCATCCGGCGAGCCGATCAACGGATCCCAGTTCAGGTCGTAGAACAGCTCGGTGACCCCGGCCTGCTCGTACCGCTGAGCGCCCGCGCGGATCTGCGCGAAGTCACCCGACAGGGGGACGTCGTCGTCGCGGCGGCCGGCGCGGACGACCCCGCGCACCACGATGCGTACGGCGCCGGGATCGCGGCCCGCCTCCTCGGCGGCGCGCCGGACCAGCCGGGCCGCGCGGGCGATGTCCGGCAGCGTGGCGCTGCTGCTGCTGACCCAGCCGTCGGCGATCCGGCCCGCCCGGCGCAGCGCCGCGTCCGCGGTGCCCCCGAGCAGGATCGGCGGCCCGCCCGGCTGCACCGGCCGGGGTTCCATCACGCTCGGTGGCACCGTGTAGCAGTCGCCGTCGAACCGGCTGACCTCGTCGTTCCACAGCGCGCGCAGGACCCGGACGTACTCCGAGGTGCGTTTGCCCCGCGGGTTCGGGTTCGAGCCGGTCGCCGTGAACTCCGGCTCGGACCAGCCGGTCCCCAGCCCCAGATCGCACCGACCGCGGGAGAGCACGTCCAGCGTCGCGGCCTGCTTCGCCAGGTACGCCGGCGAGACGTACGGCAGGTTGATCACCGCCACGCCGAGGCGGATCCGGTCCGTGCGGGCCGCCGCGTACGTGAGGGTCAGCAGCGGATCCAGCACGCTGCGGTACACCGGATCGAGATCCTGGCCCGTTCTCACCAGCAACCGCTGGAACGTCCACAGCCCGTGGTAGCCCAGCTCCTCCGCCCGCATCGCGAAACCCGCCACGGACACCGGATCGGCCCACGCCCCGGAAACCGGGCAGCCGAAGCTGATCAGCATGGGGTCACCGTACTAGGGTGATCGCCAATGAGATTCGTCGATCTGAGCGAGGCGAGCGCGGCCCACGGTGGTTCGCCGACGCTGCGCGCGTACCTGGCCACCCCTGCCGGTGACGGACCGTGGCCGGGCCTGCTGGTGGTGCACGAGTCGTTCGGGCTCACCGACGTCGTGATGCGCCACGCCGACCGGCTGGCCGCCGCCGGCTACCTCGCCCTCGCGGTCGACCTGTACAGCGCCGGGGGCATGCGGCGCTGCCTGGTCTCCACAGTGCTTGCCGCGCGGCGCGGCCAGGGCCGGGCGTTCACCGACCTGGAGACCGGCCGGGCCTGGCTCGCCGCCAGCCCGCAGTGCACCGGCCGGGTCGGCGTGATCGGCTTCTGCCTCGGCGGCGGGTTCGCGCTGCTCCTGGCCGGGACCGGCCGCTACGACGCCGCCGCGGTGAACTACGGCGAGCTGCCCCGCGACCTCGACGGCACCGTGGCCGGCGCCTGCCCGCTCGTGGGCAGCTACGCCGGTCGCGACTGGCTGCCCGGCTCCGCCCCGAAACTGTCCGCCGCGCTGACTCGCGCCGGGGTGCCGCACGACGTCAAGGAGTACCCGGCGGCCGGGCACTCGTTCCTCAACGACGCCGCGACCGGGCCGAAGATCCTGTGGCCGCTCATGCGGGTGGCCCACATCGGCCCCGAGCCCGAGGCCGCCGCCGACGCCTGGCAACGCATCGAATCGTTCTTCGGCGACCACCTGCATTGACCCAGGATCCGCCGGCCGCCCGCCCCGTCATCGGTGGCGCGGGCTCGTTCCGATTGCCGGGCGGCGCGCGGTCGTCCTGATCGCCGGGTGGCGCGCGGTCGTCCTGATCGCCGGGTGGCGCGCGGACGTCCTGATCGCCGGGTGGCGCGCGGTCTCGTCCCGATCGCCGGGCGGCCGGGCGCGGTCGCTGAGGTCAGGCCGGCGCCGGCGCATACGTACGGACCGGCAGGCGCTGGGTCGCACCCCGGCCCGTGCTGACCAGGAAACCGAGCGGCGCCGCGATCCGCCGTACGTCCGCGATGTGCAGCGAACCGTGCCGCTCGACCGTCAGCATCGGCGCCGGGCCGGTGCCGGGGTCGTGGAAGGACACGACCGTCACGGACATCGGCTGATGACGCGGGTACGCGGCAACCGCCGCCTCCTCGTCGCGGTGCGCGACCACGGTCAGGTCCGGCACGTGGCCGAGGTCCGTCTCCAACTCGGCCGCGCGCCAGTGCGCGGGCTCCTCCGCCGTGCCCGTGGCGTGGTGGGAACGGTTCGCCGAGGTGACGTACAGGTGGTCGCGGCCCAGTGCGGCGGTGGCCTGGGCGAACAGCGCATTGGACGGGCACGCGGTGCCCGGCGTGATCACCTGGGTGGTGCGCACGTCGTCGTCCATCCGGGTCAGATGTTCCGGCAGGTGCGGCGCGGCGGGCCCGCGCAAGCCGATCGGTCCCGTCCGGGCCAGCGCCACCAGCAGCGCCGCCAGGCGCGGCACGTCGAGCCGCCGGCCGACCTCGGCCCAGTCGAAGAGGCCGGGGATGCCGTCGGCGGCAGCCGTGACACTGCCGATCTGCCCGGCCGGGCGGCCCTTGGCGAGGTTGACCCGGCGGACCGCCGTCGCGGACGGTTCGGCGACGATGGCGTAGATGTTGCCGAACGCGGTGGCGACCACCCGCCCGTCGTGCAGCGCCCGCGCCGCGAGGGCGACGTCGGCGGGGCTATCGATGGTCAGGAAACCGGCGGACATGCAGCCGTTTGTACCGGCACGACGCGCCGTGACCGGTCGGCGTGTCGGATTTGCGATCGGTCCCCCGCCCGTGCGGGTGACACCGCACCCCCTCCGGGGGAAACCTCACGTGGATTCACGGACGACGAGGGTGGGCCGGAACGTCACCGAGCGGGGGAGCCGGCCCGGGGCGGTGATCTCCGCCAGCAACATCGCGGCCATCTCGGCGGCCATCTCCTCGACCGGCTGGCGGACCGTGGTCAGCAGCGGCCGGCAGTCCCGTGCCGCGCTGCTGTCGTCGAAGCCGACCACGGCGACGTCGCCGGGGACCCGGCGACCGAGGTCCTGCAGTGCGCGCAGCGCCCCCTCGCTCATCAGATCGCTGGCGACGAAGAGGCCGTCCACCGCGGGATGGCGTTGCAGCAGGTCCCGGGTGATCTCCTCCGCTCGGGCCCGGGTGAAGTCACCCTCCGCGTACGGCACGTCGGGCACACCCTGGCTCGCCAGGTACGACCGGAACCCGTCGAAGCGTTCCTTGCCGGCAGGCGAATCCAGCGGCCCGGTGATCGTGGCGAGCCGGCGGCAACCACGACCGAGCAGGTGGTCGGCGGCGAGCCGGGCGCCGAGCCGCTGGTCCACGTCGACGTAGCTGACCGCGATCTGCTGGGCGGGCGGCGCCGACAGCACGGCCGGTACGCCCAGGTCGAGCACATGCCGGGGCAGCGGGTCCCGTTCGTGGCTGGTGATCAGCAGCACCCCGTCGACGTGCCCCTGGCGCAGGTAGCGCAGGACGTGGTGATGCCCCGAGGAATCCGTCGGGACGATCACCAGGTGGATGTCGTGCGGGCGCAACGCGCCCGTGGCCCCGGCGGTGACGCGGCCGAAGTACGGGTCGGTGAAGACCCGGTTGAGAAAGGACGAGTCGTGGGGACGTTCCGGCTCGGAGATGACCAGGGCGACGGAGTTGGTCCGGCGGGTCACGAGCGTACGGGCGGCACCGTTGGGCACGTAGCCGGTCTCGGCGACGGCGCGCTGCACGATCTCGCGGATCTTCGCGTTGACCGTGGGTACCCCGTTGATGACGCGGGACACCGTTGCCCGGGACACTCCTGCGGCCTCGGCGACCTGGTCCATTGTGGGGTATTGCCCGCCGCGCGGGGGCCGCGTGCTCATGGCGTCCGTTATAGCTCAGGCAGGGGCCTGCGCTCCCGTCGCCCGCGGCGCCGCGGCGCCCTCCATCAGCAGCCGTCGCGCCTGCTCGGCCGGTACGGGGTGGGAGAAGTAGAAGCCCTGCGCTTCGGTGCAGCCCATCTCCCGCAGCGCGGCGAGCTGGCCGTACTCCTCGACGCCCTCGGCGACCGTGGACATCCCCAGGCTCTCGCCCAACTGCACGATCGTCTCGGCCAGCGCCGCATCGTCGGCCTGCTCGCCCAGACGCTCCACGAAGGACCGATCGATCTTCAGCGTGTCGACCGGGAAACGCCGCAGGTAGGCGAGCGACGAGTAGCCGGTGCCGAAGTCGTCGATCGCGAGGCGTACGCCGAGCGCCTTGAGCCGGACCAGCTGGGCCAGGTTCTCCTCGGTGTCGGTCATCAGGACGCTCTCGGTCATCTCCAGGCAGAGCCGGTCCGCGGGCAGACCGGACCGGGCGAGCTGCTCGGCGATCTCCGCGGCCAGGTCGGTGCGGTCGAACTGGCGTACCGACACGTTGATCGCCATCGTGACCGGGTCGCCGCCCTCGGCGGACCAGGCGGTGGCCTGCCGGCACGCCTCGGCCAACACCCAGCGGCCCACCTGCGCGATCAGTCCCGTGGCTTCGGCCATCGGGATGAAGTCCATCGGCTCGATCAGGCCGCGGGTGGGGTGCTGCCAGCGCAGCAGTGCCTCGAAGCCGACCACCCGGTTGTTCGCGAGGTCGATCGTGGGCTGGTAGTGCAGCAGCAGTTCGTCGCGTTCGAGTGCCAGCCGCAGGTCGGCCTCCAGCTCCAGGCGCTGGATCAGGCCGGTCAGCATCTCCGGGTGGTAGCTGGCGAGGCCGCTGCCCGAGGACTTGGCCCGGTACATCGCGAGGTCGGCGTTGCGCATGAGCTGCTCGGCCTCGGCCGCGTCGGCGGAGAGCCGCCGCTGCACCCCGGGGTCGGCCTCGCCCGCGGAAACGGCTGCGGCGAGCCCGATGCTCGCCCGTACATGCAGGTCGCGGCCGTCGAAGTGGAACGGCTCGTGCAGGCCCGCGAGGATGCGCCGGCCGACCCGCTCCGCGTCCGGGGAGCCCAGCGGGGCCTGCACCAGCACCGCGAACTCGTCCCCGCCGAAACGCGCCACCAGGTCGCCGGGGCGTACGCAGTCGCGCAGGCGGTCGGCCACCCCGACCAGCAGCCGGTCGCCCGCGAGGTGCCCCAGGCTGTCGTTGACCTCCTTGAACCCGTCCAGGTCCAGGTACAGCACGGTCACGTCGGTGCCGGGCTCCCGCTGCCGCAACGCGGTCGCGACGTGCTCGTGGAACAGCGTGCGGTTGGCCAACTGCGTCAGCGCGTCGTGGTACGCCGCGTGCACGAGCTGCTCCTGCAACTGTTTGCGCACGGTGACGTCGCGGGTGTTCAGCACGAGACCGCCGACGTTCGGGTCGTCGAGCAGGTTGGTCACGGTCATCTCGGCGTCGCGGGGACGGCCGTCGCGGTGCGGGACGGTGAGCTCGACGACGACGCTGCCGTCCGGGCTTTCCAGCGCGGTGGCCAGCGCCGCGGACAGCCGCTGCGCGGACTCCGGGTCCAGCACCGAGGTCAGGATCCGGCCGGTCAGCTGCCGGGGGCGGTAGCCGAACACCCGCTGCATCGACTCGCTCTGATACAGCACCCGGGCCTGCGGGTCGACCACGGTCACCACGTCGGAGCCGTACTGCACGAGGGCGTGGACGCGCTGCTCACTGGCGGACAACTCGGCGGTCTGCTCCGCGACGCGGGATTCCAGGTTGCGGGTGAGGTTGCGGTTCTCGGTCAGCGCGAGCAGTTGGCGGCCCACGATGAGCAGGGTCAGCGCGGACCGGGTGTACGTGATGAACCGGCTGCCGTAGCCGAAGTTGCTGGACCACCAGATGGAGGCCGCCATCCCGGCCAGCACGGCCACGTACGGCACCAGGACACCGAACGGGCGCCGGGCGTCGTCCGGCTCGGTCTGCGGGGCCTCGGCGGCGGGGGCCGGGCCGCACGCCGCGAGCAGGATCAGTGCGAAGCCGGTGAACCAGCCGATGTCGGTGATCCCGCCGGAGACGTACCCGCCGATCAGGTTGAGATACGCGTACCCGACGTCGGAGGCCGCGAACGCGCCGATGCCGGCGCCGAACAGGGCGAGCTGGGCCGACATGCCGCCGCGGCGGCGCAGCGCGAGCATGTACACGACGATGGTGATGATCACGACGTCCGCGAGCGGGTACGTCAGGCTGATGACGAGCGCCAGGCCGCCGTTCCCGCCCGAATGCAGCATCGGCTCGACCACGAGCAGCCCGGCGATGAGCGCCAGCGACGCGGCCACCATGACGCCGTCGAGCAGGCTACGGGCGCGATTCACCAGTGTCTGCGCGGAGGTGGGCAGCACCAGCAGACCCACGGGGGTGAACACCACCATGCCCAGGTAGCCGATGTCGGCCACGGACGGGAACGGCAACGCCTCGCCGCCGAACGTCGCCAGGTAGACCCAGCAAACCTGGCCGAGGCCCCAGGACAGCACCCCGAGCCCGGCCAGCGCCCAGCCGAGCCGGGTCCGGCCCGTGAACGACCAGGCCCGGACGAGCACCGCAGTGGCCGCGGCGAACGCCGCCACCGCCAGACCGACGTTCGAGATCGTCGCGGAAGCCCCCGCACCGAACAGGTCCGTCCCGAGAATGCCGGCGAACAGCGCCACCACGCCGGCCACCAGCACGCCCAGACGCGCCCAGCCGCGCCGGACGGCGCGGTGGTCGAGCGCTCCGGCGGGCGCCGACGGTTCGGTCTCGGCTGCCATCAGTTCGCTCCGGCTCCAGGGCAACGCCCTGCGGGTCGGGTGGCCATGCCGCAGTCATCGGGTCCGAGCAGCGTGACCTTGAGGTAAACCCGCAGCTCAGAAGTGTGGCGCCGGGTGCAATCGGGTTGCTAGGGGAACACCCAGCCGTACAGGCGCTCGACGTGCAGGCGCAGGACGAGCCGGCCGTCGGCCAGCATCGCCCGCCGGTAGTCGTCCCAGTCGGGGTGTTCCTTGCCCGCGATCCGCCGGTACACGTCGATCAGCTCCTCGACCGTCGCGTCGTGCGCGTCGGCCGCGGGCGGCGACATCTCGGCGGTGGCTTCGGCCACCGCGTACCCGGCACCGCCGGGCGCGGTGACCTTCAGGCTCGCGCGCGGGTCACGGCGCAGATTCTTGACCTTGGCCAGTTCGGTACGGGTGGAGATGCGCACCACCCGCGCCGCGGCGTCAACGGTGTAGTTGACATCGGAAAGCTGGGGCCGCCCGTCCCGCTTGATCGTGACGAGGGTTCCGAGGTCGGCGCCCGTGACCAGATCCCACAGTTGTTGATCGGACATGAGATCAGCTTATGCAAACGCGCCGCGGTCCGGTGGGGCCGCGGCGCGTTCCGTACCGCCGGGATCAGAACGTGGCGCACTGACCCCGGCGCGGCCCGGACACGGTGTTGCCCAGGCCGTTGTCGACCGGCGCGGGCTGGTTGCCCGTGCAGGTCAGCGCTCCGCCGATGGTGTTGCCGGAGACCAGGCTCGCCCCGCGGTTGCGCAGCAGCGACACCGGTCCCGAGACCGTGGAGTCCTCGATGGACACTGCGGCGGCACCGGTCGCGGTGACCGTGCCGGTCACCGTGGTGTGCTGCAGCGACACCGCACCGGCATCCGTGGCGGTCACCGCACCGCGCAGGTTCGTGTCCGTGGCATGCAGGGCGGCGCCGCCGCTGACGCTCACCACGCCGGTGACGGTCGCCCCGCGCAGACACGTGGTGCCCGAACGCACCGACAACGCGCCGACCACCCGGTCCGCGATCGTGGTGGAGCACACCGGCGCGGGATGCCCGAGCAACTCCACCTCGGCCAGGGTCGTGCTCGCCTGCCCGGTGTTGCCGGTCACCTCCAGCCGGTAGTAGCGGTACGTGCCGGGATTCGCGATCCGGAACGGCCGGGTCTGCAACCGCCAGTCGAAACTCTGGCCGCTGCGCTCGTCGATCGTGGTCCACCGCGTTCCGTCGTACGAGCCGCGCAGCCGCCAGCCGGTCGGGTCGCCCGCGACCGCGCCCGAGGTCAGCGTGTAGAACTCGGCCCGCTCCCCGGACCCGGTGAACTGGTACTGCCAGCTCGGGGTGGCCGAAGGGAAGACGGCACGGGTGGCGGTGGTGTCGTCGACCAGCGCCGGGTCCGATGCGGTGCCGCGGCCCGGCGCGGCCAGGTCGCGCAGCGGGTCCGGTGCCGCGGTGCCCGTGGTCAGCGACGGCGGTGCGGCGTCGGCCCCGGTGCCCCAGCCCGACGGGCTGGCACCCATGGTGAAGTCCAGCGTCGCCCCGGCGGCCAGCAGCGCGTGCGGCAGCGACGTCGACGTGTACGGCTTGCCGTTGACCTCCAGCGACTGCACGTACACGTTGCGGGCACTGTTGCCGGGCGCGTTGATCACGATCTGCTTGCCGTTCTCCAGGTGCACGGTCGCCTTGGTGAACAGCGGGGAGCCGATCGCGTACGCGGGGCTGCCCATCTGCAACGGGTAGAAGCCGAGCGCGCTGAACACGTACCACGCGCTCATCTCGCCGTTGTCCTCGTCGCCCGGGTAGCCCTGGCCGATCTCGCTGCCCAGGTACAGCCGGGACAGCGCCTCCCGGGCCAGCGCCTGCGTCTTCGCGGGCTGACCGGCGTAGTCGTACATGTAGATGATGTGGTGTGACGGCTGGTTGCTGTGGCCGTACTGGCCCAGCCGCACGTCGCGGGCCTCCAGCATTTCGTGGATCGTGCCGCCGTACGAGCCGGGGAACCCGGCGGTCTCCGGGGTCGCGAAGAACTCGTCCAGCTTCTTGGCGAGCGCGTCGCGGCCGCCGTACAGGTTGGCCAGGCCCTGGCCGTCGTGCGGCACGTGGAACGCCATGTTCCAGCCGTCGGTCTCGGTGTAGTCGTAGCCCCACACCCGCGGGTCGTACCGGTCGGGCGGCAGGCGCCACGTGCCGCCGGAATCGCGGCCCTGGAAGAACTTCACCGACGGGTCGAACATGGTGACGTAGTTCTGGGCCCGGTTGCGGAAGTACTCGGCCTGCTCGGCGTACTCGGATGCCTTGGGGCCGCCGCGCTTGGCCAGCTCGTCAGCCATCCCGGCGATGCCGAAATCGTTGATGTAGCCGTCCATGGCCCACGACATGGCCTCGCCGGTCGCGTCGCTGGGGGTGTACCCCTTGAAGATCGACGAGGCCAGGCCCTTGCGGCCGACATTGGCGTTCGGCGGGGTGACGGTCGCGTTCTTCACCGCAGCCCGGTACGCGGTCTCCGCGTCGAACCCCACGCCCTTGCGGAACGCGTCCGCGAACGCCACGTCGGAGCTGGTGCCGACCATCAGGTTGGCGTAGCCGGGCGCGGACCACCGGGAGATCCAGCCGCCGTCGCGGTACTGCTGCAGGAACCCGTCGACCAGCTCACCGGCCTCGCCCGGCGTGAGCAGCGAATACGCGGGCCACGCGGTCCGGTACGTGTCCCAGAAGCCGTTGTTCACGAACACCTTGCCGTCCTTGACCGGGGCGCCGGTCTCGGTGGGCGTGCTCGCCGGGGTGGTGGTCGACGACTGCACCGCGTGCCGGTACACCGGTGCGGCGGCGGTGCCGGTGTTCTCGTACGCCGAGTTCGGGTAGAGGAAGAGCCGGTACAGGTTCGAGTACAGCGTGACGAGCTGGTCCTCGGAGGCGCCCTCGACCTCGACCGTGTGCATCCGGGTGTCCCACTGCCGCTGCGCCGCGTCGCGCACCGACTCCAGCGTCGCGTCCGCGGCGAGCTCCAGCTCCAGGTTGTGCCGGGCCTGCGCCACGCTGATCAGCGACGTGGCGATCCGCAGCGTGACGGTCCTGTCGGACGACGTGTCGAACGCCAGATACCCGGTCGACGGGCGGTTGCCGCTCGCGAGGGAACCGCTCGCGGCCACGGGACGGTCGGCCACGGCGTACATGAACATCCGGGTCCAGCCGGCGGACAGGCCGCCGCTGTTGACGTCGGACCAGCCGGAGACGGCCCGGTTCGCGGCGTCGATGCTCAGGCCCGCGTTGCCGTTGACGTTGTCCAGGAGGAGATTGCCGCGGTTGCCCGTGAACGTGAACCGCATCAGCGCCGCGTGGTCGGCCGGGGCGATCTCGGTCTTCATGCCGTTGTCGAACGTGACGCCGTAGTAGTACGGGCGGGCGGTCTCGTTCTCGTGGCCGAACGCCAGGGCCCGGCCGGTCCGGCTCGCGTCCGGCACCCCGGCGGCGGGCGACGGCATCACCTGGAACGTCTGCCGGTCACCCATCCACGGGCTGGGCTGGTGGCTCGCGGAGAACGCCTGGATGGTCGGCCGGTTCGCGGCGTTGTTGTCGCGGTGGTACTCGTACAGCCAGCTCGTCGTGCCCGCGTCGGTGACCGGGGTCCAGAAGTTGAACCCGTGCGGCACCGCGGTCGCGGGGAAGTTGTTGCCCCGCGAGTAGTCGCCGGAGGACTGGGTGCCGCGCCGGGTGTCCGCGTAGTCGGACAGGTGTGCCCGCGGTCCGGCCGCCGGCACGTCGCGCAGCGCGATGTCGTCGAACCAGGCCCGGAAGCTGGTCGGCCCGGCCGGCTTGTCGTAGCCGACCAGGATGCGGTCGACCGTCTTGCCCGCCGCGACCGCGCCGATCCGGGAGGTGCGCTGGTTCCACTGCTGCGTGTACAGGGTCTTCGAGGCGCCCTGGGCGGCCGGGCTGAGCCCGACGCCGTGCTGGTCGGCCGCCTTCAGCTCGGACAGGTACGTGCCGTCGGTGAACGCCAGGTCCACCGCCGTGTACGTGGCCGGGTTGCTCAGGTCGTCGGAGTTGAACTCGGGAAACACGAGGTACGACAGCTCGGTGTCGGCCGTCACGGCCACGTTCACGTCGAACACCTTGTTGTACGCGTACGCGCGCCCGCCGGTCAGATGACGGCCGCCGATCTGGAACGCGTTGCGGCCCGTGAACCCCACGTTCGCCTTCGCTGTGGGGGAGGAGGCCGGACCGGAGCCGACCCGGCTCTGCATGTCGCTCGCGGGCGGCGTGCCCGTCTCGTCGGTGGCGATCTGCCAGTCGGCGAGCTGGGTGAGATTCCCGGACGGATGCCCGGTGATGCTGAGCCGGTACATCGCGAAGGAGCCGGGGCCCGACACGTCGTACATGTGGGTCTGGAACCGCTGGTCGAAGCTCTGGCCGGTGCGGGTGTCCACGGTGGTCCAGGTGGTGCCGTCGGCGGAGCCCTCCAGCGTCCAGTCGCGCGGGTCGCGCTCGGGGGCGTCGTTGGCGGAGGTCAGCGCGTACCGCACGACGCGGGCGGGGGCGTCCAGGGTGTAGCGGGCCCAGCTCGTGGGCGAGTCCACCAGCCATTTGGTCGCCGGGTCGGCGTCGTTGAGGTTGGTGCCGTTCTCGTCCGGGTTCGGCTCGGCGTTGACCGCGACCGCGGTGACGTGCTCGCGCAGGCTGCCCGGCAGACCCACCTGGACGGTGCCGTCGACGCCGCTGCTGCGCGGCCGGCCGTCCGGGCCGGTCTCGACCGTGTCGTGCCAGGCGGGCGCCGGCTCGCCGGGCTCGAACGAGGACGCGAACGCCCCCGTTCCGCCCTCGGCCGGATCGGCCGGTGCCGCGGCGGCACCGCCGCCGGTGGCCACGGCGGCCGCCGCGGCGACGAGCGACATGCCGAGCAGTGCGGCGCCCCATCGTGGCCGGTGCATGCCGCCTCCTTCGCGTGGTGGACTGCGAACCCTCCGCGAGACATGCTGACGTTCACGTCCGTCGATGCGCAAGGCTTTCCGGGTACGCGATTGACATCGATGTCAGGCGGAGGCCGGCACGTCCGCTCACGCGGCCTGGTGTCACCAGGTGGCGGGTCGTGGACCCGGCCGGCGAAGCGTAGCCCACCGCGGATCTCCAGCACCTCCGCCTGGGCGAGGGGAGGCGCCCAGGATGTGCCGTGGAATCGTTAATCGGATGGTCCGCGGAGCCGATCGGCACGGTGACGGCGGGGGGATCTGGTGGACGACGGTGTCATGAGCGCGGAGGAACTGTCGGCTGCGCTGCTGGCACTGGAGGACCAGGTCGTCACGCACATCGAGGACTGCTATGCCGCGGCGGTCGAGCTGGAACGGCTGGCCGGACCGCTGGGCGACGAGGGTCTGCTCGCCCGCGCACAGCTCTGCGCGGCCGTCATGCGGCTGCGGACCGGTGACATCGCCACCGCCACCCGGCAGATCTTCGCCATCCACGAGTGGGCCGCCGAGCACGGGGACCGCCGGCTGCAGGCCCGTACGCATGCGGCCTGCGCGCACGCCCACCGGCTGGCGGGTGATTCCGCCAAGCGGCTGGAGCTCGCCCTCGGTGCCGTGGAACTGCTGGACGAGACCGCCACCGACTTCATGCAGGTGCTGCACCGCCTGGGACTGGCCGAGGCGCTGGCCCTCAACGGCACGATGGAGGTTGCCCGGCCTCGGTTCCGCCAGGCCGAGCAGCTCGGCCGGGAACTGGATCAGTGGCGGCTGCTCACCGTCGTGCTCAACAACTGGGCGTACATCGAGTTCACCACCGGCGATCTGGAACGCGCCGAGGAGGTGGCCAACCGGCTGCTGGCCCACGCGGCCGCGCACGGACTGAACCTGGACCCGGCCGCCCTGGACACGATCGGGGCGATCCAGATCGCGAACGGCCAGTATTCCGAGGCCGAGCAGACCATGCGGCTGTGCATCGAGCGATGGGAGGCCGGGGAGAGCGACAACGCCGACGACATGGCCGAGTACCAGCTCACCCTGGCCAGGGCGCTGCGCGGGATGGGCCGGCCGGACCGCGCCCAGGCCGCCCTGGACTCCTCCCGCGCGCTGTGCGCTGAGCGGGGGCTGCCCGAGGTCATGGTCCGGGTGCACCAGGAGCAGGCCGAGCTGTACGCCGTCCGTGGTGATCACGCCGCGGCGTTCGCCGAGCACAAGGCGTCCTTCGCCGCCCACGAGAACCTGCGCATGCAGGAACGGCAGGCGCAGGCGCAGACCCGGCAGGTCCTGTTCGAGACCGCCGAGGCCCGCCAGGAGGCCGAACGGTTCCGGCAGCAGGCGCGTCACGACCCCCTGACCGGGCTGCGCAACCGCCGGTACGTCGACGAGGAACTGCCCGATCTGATCGCCGCCGACCCGGACGTGGCCGTCGCGATCGCCGATGTCGATCACTTCAAGCGGATCAACGACACGCTGTCGCACGAGACCGGCGACCGGGTGCTCGTGCGGATCGCCCGGCTGCTGGAATCCGGACTGGCCGCGATCGCCCCGCACGGGTTCGTGGCCCGCATCGGCGGCGAGGAGTTCCTGCTGGTCCTGCCCGCGACGCCGGTCCCGGCGGCGGCCGAGCAGCTCGACGTGATCCGGCACGCCGTCGGCGAGTACGACTGGCGGGACATCACCGGGGACCTGCCCGTCACGATCAGCATCGGCGTCGCCGGGGTGGGCGAAAGCGTCCCGCCCAGCCAGTCGGCGGCGTTGGCCGCGGCCGACCGCAACCTCTACGCCGCCAAGCACGCCGGGCGCAACCGCGTCGTCGCGGGAACGTCCGCGCCGTTCGCCGAAGTCCCCTAACGCGGTTCTTTCTCGTCGTCGCGCGCCTTGGCGGCGCGGGCACGGCGTTTGCCTTCGTGCATCGCGGCCACCCGGGCGATCGGGATCGTGTGTCCCTCCTCGACCAGGCCGGGATCCAGCGGCTGCGGAGCCGGCATCGCGTCCGCCCACGGGTCGCGGTCGCCGAGCAACCCGGGCACGGTGTGCACGGTGAAGTCGGCCGGGCGTACGTCGTCGAGATCGTCCCACCCGACCGGGAACGACACCGGAACCCCCGGCCGCGCCCGCGGACTGTACGCCGCGACGACCGTCGCGCCGCCCGCCCGGGTCGAGTCCAGGAACACCTTGCCGTGCCGGTCCTCGCGGATGAACGCGGTCGTGGCCAGTGCCGGGTCGAGCCGTTCCGCGCGTACCCCCACGGCGCGGGTCGCCGCCGCCACATCCTCGGGGCGCGCGTCCGGGGTCAGCGGCACGAACACGTGCACACCCTTGGCGCCGCTGGTCTTCACCGCGCTCGCCAGCCCTGCGTCGGACAGTACCTGACGGACGAGCTTCGCCGCACCCACGGCCAGGGTGAATCCGCCGTCGTCCGGCGGGTCGAGGTCCATGATGAGGTGCGTGGGATGGTGCTCGCCGGCGAGCGCGAGCGTCGGGTGGTACTCCACGGCCCGCTGGTTGCCGAACCACAGCAGCGTGCGGCGGTCGTTGCACAGCGCGTACTGGACCTCGCGGTGGGACGCCTCCGCCCACACCGGCACCCGGGCCACCCAGTCCGGGGTGTATTTGGGCAGATTCTTCTGCATGAACCGGTCCTGGCCGCGCAGCACCCGGACGACCGACAGCGGCCGGTCGCGCAGCACCGGCAGGATGCGATCCCGTACGGCGTCGAGATAGTCGACCAGGTCCCTTTTGACCGCTCCGGCGCCCGGGAAGAGTTCTTGGTCCAGGTTCGTCAGGGGTACGCCGTCGCGTTCCTCACCGCCCGTACTCATGCCGCCCATCCTGCCCGACCGCGCCCGTGCCCGCGGTCAGCTCGCGCGGGCGATGAGCAGTGCGGGCAGCACCATGGCGAGGGTCAGCACGACGTACGCGCCGCCCAGCCAGACCCGGCCGTAGCGGGTCGCGATGACCGCGGCGACGAACGGCAGCAGCACCACCAGCACGGCGGCCAGCGTGAACGCCCCGTCCGGGGAGGTGCCGGGGGCGCCGGTGAACCCCCAGCCGAGTGACAGCGACACCGAGACCAGCCACACCAGGGTCACGAGCGTCACCCGCAGCGTGACCGTGGTACGCCGCTGCGCCTCCCGTTCGTCCTGCCGGACCTCGTGCGCGGTCCGGGCCGCCACGTCGGTGCGCCGGATCAGCGGCGGCAGGGCTTCGGGGGTCATGGCAGGGACTCTAAGCGCCGGGCGGGATTTCCGCCCGGTGAGTGTGAGCGGGACTCAGCTCTTGACGGAGCCCGCCATCAGACCGCCGATGAACCAGCGGCCGAGCAGCACGTACACGACGAGGGTGGGCAGTGACGTGATCAGCGCGCCCGCCATCGACGCCGCGTAGTCCGGTGACTGGGCGCCGGCCAGTGCGTTCAGCGCGATCGTGATCGGGCCGTTGCGGGTGTTCGACAGGAAGATCGCGAAGAGGTAGTCGTTCCACGCCGACGTGAACTGCCAGATGATCGTCACCACGAAGCCGGGGATCGAGATCGGCAGGATCAGCGACCAGAACGTCCGCAGCAGCCCCGCGCCGTCCACCCGGCCCGCCTCGATCAGCTCCTCCGGCACGGTCGTCGCGTAGTAGTTCCGGAAGATCAGCGTGCAGATCGGGATGCCGTAGATGCAGTGCACGAACACCAGGGTCGGGATGCCCGGCGGGATGCCGATCGTCGTCACGATCTCCCGCAGCGGGATCATCACGGCCTGATACGGGATGAACATCCCGAACAGGATCAGCGTGAACACCACGTCCGCCCCGGGGAAGCGCCACCGGGACAGCACGAACCCGTTCGCGGCGCCGATCAGCGAGGAGATCACCGCGACCGGCACGGCCAGTTCGAACGTACGGATGAACGACGGCTGCAACGCGGTCCACGCCTTAGACCACGACGCCACGGTCCAGTGCTGGGGAAGCGTCCACTGCCCGGTGACCCCGATCTCGGAGCCCGACTTGAAGCTCGTCACGATCAGCACGTACGCGGGCATGAGCACGACGAGCAGGAAGAAGACCACGAGCAGGTACTTCACGGTGCGCCCGGCAACCATGCCGGGTGTGACCGACCGCTTCGCGACCGGCGGTGCGGCGACCGGCTCGACCGACGAACGGGCAGCCGGAACGCGGGTGGCGGTCATGAGGCTTTCTCCGTGCGGTTGGTCCAGATCAGATACGGGACGATGACCACCGCGACCAGCAGCAGCAGGATGATCGAGATGGCGGCCGCCTTGGCGTAGTCGCTGGTCAGCAGCGCCTGCCAGACGTAGACCGCGGGCACCTCGGTGAGCCACTGCGCCCCGGACACGCTCATGATCAGGTCGAACATCTTCATCGACATGTGTCCCACGATGATCAGCGCGGACAGCGCGACCGGGGTGAGCTGCGGGAAGATGACGTTGCGGTACAGCCGGTACGTGCTCGCCCCGTCCATCGCGGCTGCCTCGCGCAGCTCCTGGGGGATGCCGCGGAAGCCGGCCAGGAACAACGCCATCACATAGCCGGAGAGCTGCCAGATCGCGGGCATCGCCATGGCGGCCATGCCCCAGTCCGGGTTCGTCCACCACGTGTTCTGCAGGAACTGAAGGTGCAGGGCGCCGAAGACGGCGTTGAGGCCGCCCGCGTCGTCGCCCGTGCCGGGGTTCATCAGCCAGCGCCACACCACCCCGGAGGCGATGAACGACACCGCCATCGGGAACAGGTAGACCGTACGGAAGAAGCCCTCGCCGCGGACGCCGCGCTCCAGCAGGAACGCCCAGAGCAGGCCCATCAGCATCGTGCCGGCCATGAACACGACCGTGAAGATGAGCAGGTTCTTCAGCGAGTGCAGGAACCGGTCGTTGATGTCGTCGGTGAACAGGGTGACGTAGTTGTCGAGCCCGACGAAACCCTTGGAGCCGCGGGCGTTGTGCTCGTCGGAGACGGAGACCTTCGTGGTCCAGGCGATGAGCCCGTACACGAAGACGGCGAGCAGGATCAGTGACGGGGAGAGCAGCAGCAGGCCCGGTCCCCAGTGCCGCATTCGGCGCATCGGGCTCCTCAGGTGTGGCTCGGAATGACGACGGCGGGGCGCCCCCCGCCCCGCCGTCGCGCTTTCACTTTCCGGCGAACTGCTTCGCCGCGGTGGCGAGCGCCTTCTGCAGCGCCGCCGCATCGTGGTTGGTGGAGAACGCGCCGAGCGCCGAGTTGGCCGCCCCCTGCCAGCCCTGCGAGCAGGCCGATCCGTGGGCGCACGAGGGCACCGGGGTGGCGGCCTTCCAGTCGGCCATGGCGGCCTGCTGGTACTTCGGGTAGTCGGCCGGGTTGGCGTCCGTACGGGCCGGGATGGAGCCCTTCTTGGTGTTGAACGCCTTCTGCCCGTCGGCGCTGCCGACCGTCTTCAGCCAGCACTTGGTGCCGTCGGGGTTCTTCGCCCCCTTGGGCAGCACGAACGAGTCGGCCAGCCACTGGAAGGTGGCGCCGTTGCCGGGGAACGTGAACCAGCCGTAGTCCTTGAAGCCCTTGGCGTCGAGGTCCGCGGCCTCCCAGTCACCCATGAGCTGGTAGCCGGCCTTGCCGTCCATGACGAGCTTCTCGGCGTCGGTCCAGTCCAGGGCGTCGCGGTCGGTGTTCGAGTATGTGAGCAGGTGCTGGAAGTCGCCGATCGCTTTCGTGACGGCCGGGTCGTTCCAGTCCGTTTTGCCCTGCCACAGTCCGGTGAACTTGTCCGCGCCGAGGTCGGTGATCAGCACGGATTCGAACAGCATGAGCTGCGTCCAGTCCTTGCCGACCGCCAGTGGCGCTTTGACGCCCTTGGCCTTGAGCTTGTCGAGGTCGGCAAGGAACTCGGTCATGTCCTTGGGGTCGGCGGTGATGCCGGCTCCGGAGAGCACCTTCTTGTTGCTCCACACAACGTTGGCGCGGTGGATGTTCGCCGGCACCGAGTAGATCTTGCCGTCGACGGTGAGGTTGCCGATGAGGCCGGCCGGGAACGCCTGCTTCAGGCCCCACGCGTCGTAGTCGGCGCTGATGTCCTCGATCTGGCCCGCGTTGATGTAGTCGAGCAGTTCGGCGCCCGCGTGCGCCTGGAACGTGTCCGGCGGGTCGCCCTGCTGCAGACGGGATGCGAGCACCTGCTTGGCGTTCGCGCCGGCGCCGCCGGCGATCGCGCCGTTCTGGAAGGTCTGGCCCGCGCAGGCGGTGCCGAAGACGCCGACGAGGCCGTCCAGCCCCGCCTTCTCGCCGCCGTCCGCCCACCATGTGAACACTTCGACATTTTTGGAACCGGTGCCGCCGCTGCTGTCGCTGCCGCTGCACGCGGATGCCGTGAGCAGGGCGGCGACGCCCACAACGGCCACGGCGGCCCGTCGCGTAAAGCCCATGGTCCTCCCCAATCCTTGACATCGTTGTCACAGACAACGGCGAATACGCTGCTCCTCCGCCTGGTGGGTGTCAATCGTGGGTCGGTGCTTGTAGCCGTGTTGTAATGTGAGCGGTCTTGTTCGACTCGGGTTGCGAGTGTGTCAGCTCGGGCGGCGTTCACCCGAGCCGCGGGCGACCACGGACGTCGGGATGACGATCGTGCGCGCCGGGCCCTCGTGGCCGCTGATCCGCTCGTGCGCCAGCCGTGCCGCCGCCCGCCCCAGCGCCATGGCGTCGTGCGCCACCACGGTCGCGCCGATCACGTCGGCGAGGTCGAAGTCGTCGAAGCCGATCAGGGCCGGCGGGTCCGGACGCCCTCGCAGGGCCCGCAGCGCCCCCGTGGTCAGCCGGTTGTTCGTGGTGAACACCGCGGTCGGTGCCGGGTCCGTGGCCAGCAGCTCGCCGACCGTGCGCTCGGCGTTACGTACGTCGTGCACATCCGTACGCAGGTACGGCCGCCACTCGTCGCTGCCCGCCGCGCCCATCGCCTGCACGAAACCGTCGATGCGTTCCCGCTGCGGCGCCATCCGGGCCAGGTCGGCGACCAGCGCGATCCGCCGGTGTCCACCGGCGAGCAGGTGCTGTGCGGCCGAACGGGCACCGCCGTGGTTGTCGATGACCACGGCGTCGGCGGCCAGGCCGTCCGGGGGCCGGTCCAGGAAGACGAACGGCACGCCCCGGTTGCCTTCGATCGTCAGGTAGTCGTGGCCGGTGCCACTGGGCACGATGAGCAGCGCCCGCACCCGGCGTTCCAGGAACGCGTCGATGAGTTCCCGCTCCCGCTCGGCGTCCTCGTCGTTGTTGGCGGTCACCAGCTGGAGCCCGTGTTGCCGCAGCTCACGTTCGATTCCGCTGGCGACCGCGGAGTAGAACGGGTTGGTCAGGTCGCCGCTGATCAGGCCGACGAGCGCGGACGTGGCGCCGCGGCGCAACTCGCGGGCGATGCCATTGAGGCGGTAGCCGAGTTCGTCGGCCGCGTCACGGACCCGGCGGCCGGTGGCCTCGGCGACGTTCGGCTCAGCGTTGAGCGCCCGGGAGGCGGTCTTCAGGCTCACCCCCGCGAGGGCGGCCACCTGGGTCAGGGTCGGCCGTCGAACGGCCGGCCCGTCAGCGGGCCCGGATGCGGACATGGCGCTCCGTACTGTGCGGCGGTCGCGACTGGTGCGGCGGTCGCGGCGGTGGAGGCCGCAAGTATGGCATCGACGGTTGCCCGCGGGTCGGGGTCGGCGCATCGACCGGCGCGCCCCGGCGCCGGGGGGCCATGCCCGTGCGCCGGAACGGTGGCCGGATCTGCCCATTCGGGGAATCCGCGTGGCTTGCGTCAAACACTACGTTTTGTAATTGCCGCAGACCGCGGTCACGCACAGTATGACCTGATGGAGGCAAGGTGGCGGCACGTAAGAGGGCGAGCCGGGACAGATACTTCGACACTCTCCGTGCAGTTGCGATCATCCGGGTTGTTTTGTTCCACGCCTTCCCTTTTGCGACGCTTGAGCTGATCTTCCCGTCGATGGGCGTCATGTTCGCCCTGGGCGGTTCGCTCATGGTCAAGTCGCTGGACCGTAGCGTCTCCCGCACACTGCGTAACCGTCTGCGTCGGCTGTTGCCAGCACTCTGGGTGATGGCCCTCATCCTCGTGCCGATCATGATCCACCACGGCTGGCCGGACCGCCCGTCCTGGCCGCGCATGCTGCTGTGGGTGTTCCCCATCGCCGACCCGCCCGCCAGCGAGTACGGCTACGCCGCCGCCGGTGTGCTGTGGTACCTGGTCACCTACCTCTGGCTGGTGCTGCTCTCGCCAGTCCTGCTCAAGATGTACCGCAAGATGAAGATCCCCACCGTGCTGCTGCCGCTGCTGCTGCTGATGGCGCTCACGACGCACCCGCAGGTGTTCGGCGCCTCGGCCGGCTGGGTGCTGCAGAACATCCTCGGCTTCGCGTCCTGCTGGGTGCTCGGCATGGCGCACCGCGAAGGCGACCTGGCCAAGCTGCCCGTCCCCGCCGTGCTCGGCGTCGCGGTGGTCTGCGTCGCCGGATCTCTGGCGTGGGCGTACACCCACCCCGGCGACGAAGGCATGAACCTGGTCGGCATCCCCGTGGCGTACGCCATCTACTCCATCGGCTTCGTCCTGGCGCTGATGCGCTGGGCGCCGCGGATGGACTGGCTGGCCCGGTCCCGGCCGCTCGACGGCTTCGTGTCCATGGTGAACAACCGGGCCGTCACCATCTATCTGTGGCACAACGTCGCCATCACGATCGCGGTCGCGCTGTTCGACCCGCTCAAGCTCTGGGAGATCCCCACCCAGGGCCTGGAGTACGCGGCGGACTTCTCGATCGCCCTGGTGCTGCTCGCCGTCGCGGTCCTGTCGCTCGGCTGGGTCGAGGACCTGGCCGCCCGGCGGCGCCCGCGCATCACGCCGTTCGTCAAGCGCAAGCGCCGGCCGCAGCCGGAGACGCCCGCGGCGGCACCGGAACCGATCGCGGCCTGAGGCCTTCGCCGAAGCCCTCGTCCGGGCGGCGCCCGAGGGCGTCGGGTGCCGCTCGGGCGAGTCCGGCGCCGCTTCGACAGTGGATCCACCAGGGACCGGGTGGCGTCCGAAGTGATTCGGACGCCACCCGGTCTCGTCGCATCCACCGCGGTACGTCGATCGGGGTACGTCAAACGGGCCATAGCTTGCGGTCTATCCCATTGGCAAGAATCTGACTCATGACCGCCCCGGGAAACTCCACCCTGCTCTTGTCGCTGCTGGCCGCGTTCATCGCGTGCACCGGGTACGCGGCGGGGCGCCTGCACCAGTGGTACAGGACGGGGCTGGACCGCGACGAGGCGTTCCGCGACGGGTACGACACCGCCACCCGCAGCGTGTTCGGGCTGGCCGCACGGATCATCGCGCCGCGCCGGGGTGACCGGGCCGCGATCCGTGCGTCGGCCGCGGTGATCGTCGGTTCGAACGCCGTCGTGGAGGGCTCGGCGGAACCCCTGCCGGCCGCCGAGCCCTCGGGCCGCCATCAGGTGCCGGACGAACTCGTGCAGGGGCCGACGTACCGGCTGCCGGCCGACCGGGTCGCCCGCGCCAAGGTGAACGGCGCCGCGGGCGTCAAGGTCAACGGTGCAGTGGTGAACGGCGCGGTGGTCCACGGGGCCGGAGCCGTCGTGCAGGACGAGGTCGCGGCGCGGCCCACGACCCGGATCACCGTTCCGAAACCACGGTCGTCCTGATCCGTCCGCCCCCGTTTCGTCGGAACCGTCTGCTAGACCGGTTCTGCAGGGAGAGGGGGTGGGCCGCGTGGCCACGGTGATCGGTGGCATGACGATGTCACTCGACGGCTTCGTCGCCGACGAGCACGGCGACTCCGGCGCGCTGTATCAGGACCTGGCGGCGTTGCACGGCACGGACTACCTGGACGCGATGATCGCCGAGACGGGCGCGGTCGTCATGGGCCGCCGCTCGTTCGAGATGCCTGACGACCCGGACTCGATCGCGGACGCCTACGAGTTCCAGGTGCCGCTGTTCATCGTGACCACCCATCCGCCGGCCCGGCATCCGCGCGAGAACGACCGCCTGACGTTCACGTTCGTCACCGACGGGCCGGAGTCCGCGGTGCGCCGGGCGAAGGCCGCCGCGGGCGACCGCGCGGTGCAGATCGTGGGCGGGGCGCGACTCGGCGAGCAACTGCTGGTAGCGGGTCTGGTCGACGAGATCCGGGTGGACGTGATGCCGGTGTTCCTCGGCGCGGGCACCCGCCTGTTCGACGACCCGAGGCTGGCCGGCGTCACCCTGGAGCGCATCGAGGTGACCGAGATCGGCCCACGTACCAGCCTGCGTTTCCGGGTGCTGCGCTGACCGGATCGCTCAGATCCGGGACGGCGCAGACGCGGGACCGGCGCATGCCCCCGGCACGGCCTCAGCCCGCGGCGGCCAGCGCCTCCTGCAGGCCCCGGGCGGCCAGCCGGTCCGCGCGCTCGTTCTCCGGGTGACCGTTGTGGCCCTTCACCCAGTGCCACTGCACGTCGTGGCGCTGCACCGCCGCGTCCAGCCGCTGCCACAGGTCCACGTTCTTGACCGGCTGCCGGGCCGAGGTCAGCCAGCCGTTCGCCCGCCACCGCGGCAGCCATTTCGTGATGCCGTCGCGGACGTAGATGCTGTCGGTGTACATCCGCACGGTCAGCGGCGCCCGGGTCAGGCTCTCCAGCGCCCGGATCGGCGCCATCAGCTCCATCCGGTTGTTCGTGGTCGGTGTGGCCTCGCCGCCGCACAGATCCTTCTCGGCGGTGCCGTAGCGCAGGACGGCGCCCCACCCGCCCGGGCCCGGATTCGGGACGCATGCCCCATCGGTGTAGATCTCCACGGCGGCACTCTGGTCGGTCACCTGCGCACCCTACCGACGGGCGCCGCGCGGGCGACACCAGCGTGCGAGGGGCGTCACCGGCGTCGGCGGTGACCGGGGCCACACCGGGGCGCTCGGTATCGTTGCCCCGGCGAAACCGACGGAACTGATGGGCTGACATGGGCGACGAAGACGCCGTATCGGTGCGGGATCTGGTGATCCGCTACGGCACCCGCACCGCGGTAGACGGTGTGTCGCTGACCGTTCCGCGCGGCGCGGTCCTGGCGCTGCTCGGCAACAACGGCGCGGGCAAGACCAGCCTGCTGCAGGTGTGCGAGGGCTTCCGCAGCCCGGACGCGGGCACCGTCCGGGTGCTCGGCCTCGACCCGGTCGCCGACCACGACGCGCTCATGCCACGGATCGGCATCATGCTGCAGTCCGGCGGGATGTACCCGTGGGCCACCGCGGCGGAGATCCTCCAGCAGTTCGCGTCGTTCGCCGCGCGGCCACTGGACACCGGCATGCTGCTGGACCGGCTCGGCCTGCGCCGCTCCGCGCGCACGACGTTCCGCCGGCTGTCCGGCGGCGAACAGCAGCGCCTGGCCCTCGCGGTGGCGCTGGTGGGGCGGCCCGAGCTGGTATTCCTGGACGAGCCGACCGCGGGCATGGACACCGAGGCCCGGCACACCACCTGGGCCCTGGTCGAGCAGCTGCGCGCCGACGGCGTCACGGTCCTGCTCACCACGCACCTGCTCGACGAGGCCGAGCGGCTCGCCGACCACGTCGTGATCATGCGTTCCGGGGTGGTCGCGGCCACCGGCACCCCGGCCGAGCTCACCGCCGCCGCCGGCATCGACCTGCTGCAGATCCGCGCGGATCCCGGCCTGCCGGCCGGCGACCTGGCCGCCCGGCTCACCGGCGTCACGGTCACCGAGCAGTCACCGGGCGAGTACGCGGTTGCGGGCCCGCTGCACACCGACGCGATCGCGGACGTGCTGACCTGGTTCGCGGCGCAGGGCGCGCGGGTCACCGGCGTCGACACCCGGCGGCGCACCCTCGAAGACGTGTACCTCGATCTCACTGCCGGGGCGAGCCGATGAACGGAACCTTCACCCCCGCGCCGGGCCGCGCCCCGATGCGCGCCGTGCTGTCCCGCCAGATCCGTACGGAACTGCTGCTCACCGCGCGCCGGGGTGAGGCCGTCGTGCTGGCGATGGGTGTGCCGCTGCTGGTGCTGCTCGGTGCGACCCTGACCCGAGCCACCAATGTGCCCGGCGCCGATCGCCCCGGCTTCGTGGTGCCCGGGGTGCTGGCCCTGACGGTGCTGTCGACCGCGTTCACCGGGCAGGCCATCACCACGGGGTACGAGCGCAGCTACGGCGTACTGAAAAGGCTCGGGGCCTCGCCGCTCACCAAGCCCGGCCTGCTCGCCGCGAAGACCGCCGCGGTGTGGTGCCTGGTCGCGGTGCAGCTGCTCGTACTGGCGGTGGTGGGCGTCGCGGTCGGGTGGCGACCGCACCTCGGCCAGGTGCTGCCCGCGCTGGGGGTCACCGCCCTGGCCACCGCGGCGTACTGCGGGCTGGCGCTGCTGCTGGCGAGCCTGCTGCGGGCCGAGACCGTGACCGCCGCGGCCACGCTGATCTACGTGCTGATGCTGGCCGCGGGCGGCATCATGTTCGCCGCGCCGGACCTCGGCACGGCCGGTTACTTCCTGCTCCCGCTGGCCGCGCACGCCGCCGCGCTGCGGGCCGCCCTGACCGACGGCGCGCCGGTGGACGGCGGGATCTGGCTGAGCCTCGCGCTGTGGGCGGCGGTGTCCCTGTTCGCCGCCGCCCGCCGGTTCCGCTGGGAATGAGCCGCTGGGAGTAGCCGGGAACGGTTGTCCACCGGTCGGTGGACACCTGGTGACCGTCACGCGGTCGTCCCGCGGGCGGTCGCCGCGCCGCGACGATGGTCCCCATGACAGCCATCGAGGTGCGGGGCCTCCGCAAGTCCTACGGCGCGCACGCCGCCGTCGCCGGTATCGACCTGTCCGTCGCGACCGGCGAAGTGTTCGCGCTGCTCGGCCCGAACGGGGCCGGCAAGACCACCACCGTGGAGATCCTGGAGGGACACCGGCGCCGCAACGGCGGATCCGTCCGGGTGCTCGGCGCGGACCCGGGTGACGCGGGTCGCGCGTGGCGGGCCCGGATCGGGATCGTCGCCCAGAACGCCGCCGACTCCGGCGACCTGACCGTCGAGGAGGCCGTGCGGCATCTCGCCGGGATGTACCCGCGCCCGCGGCCCGTCGCCGAGGTCATCGACCTGGTCGGGCTGGCGGAGCACCGGCGCCAACGGGTGGGCACGCTCTCCGGCGGTCAGCGCCGTCGCGTGGACGTCGCCCTCGGCATCGTGGGCCGTCCCGAGCTGGTCTTCCTGGACGAGCCGACGACCGGGTTCGATCCGGCGGCGCGGCGCCAGTTCTGGCAGCTCATCCGTACCCTGTCCGCGGAGGGCGCCACGATCCTGCTGACCACGCACTACCTGGACGAGGCCGAGGCGCTCGCGGACCGGCTGGTCGTCGTCGCCCGCGGCACGGTCGTCGCCGAGGGCACCCCGGCCACGCTGGGCGGGCGGGCCACCGCCGAGGCCACGGTCACCTGGCGTGACGCCACGGGGACCCGTACGGAGCGGACCGCCGACCCGGACGGGCTGCTGCGCCGGCTCGCCGCCGCGGCGGACGCCGACCTGAGCACCCTGACCGTGACCCGGCCCACCCTCGAGGACACGTACCTTGCGCTGATCGGAGAGAACCGTTGACCGCCACCGCCCCTGCGCTGCCCTCGCCCCTGCGGATCGGACTGGCCCGCGGCGGCGTGGAGCTGCGCCAGTTCACCCGCGACAAGACCGCGGTGATCTTCACGTTCTCGTTCCCCGCCATGCTGCTGGTGCTGTTCGGCGTCATCTTCGGCGGCCAGTACGACCGGCCGGGCATCAGCGCCGCGCAGGTCTTCTCCGCCAGCATGATCGCGTACGGGATCGTGTCGACCGCGTTCATCACGATGGGCGTCGGCATCGCCACCGACCGTGAGGACGGCACGCTGCAGCGGTTGCGGGGCACCCCCGCTACGGCGACCTCGTACTTCGTCGGCAAGGTTCTGCTGGTCGCCGCGCTGTCGCTGGGTGAGGCGGCCGTGTTGCTCGCGGCCGGGGTGCTGGTGTTCGACCTGCCGCTGCCGCGCGACGCGGGCCACTGGTTCACGTTCGCCTGGCTGTTCGCACTCTCGGTGCTGGCGTGCGCACTGCTCGGCATCGCGGCCAGCGCGCTGGTGCGGCACGCGCGCAGCGCAGGTGCCATCCTCAACGCGCCGGTGGTGGCGTTGCAGTTCATCTCCGGCATCTTCATCCACCCCATCACCCAGCTGCCGTCGTGGATGGTGACCCTCTCCTCGGTCTTCCCGGTGAAATGGATGGGCCAGGGCTTCCGCTCGGTGTTCCTGCCGGACTCGATGCGCAGCCTGGAGGCGGCGGGGGCATGGGAACCCGGCCGGACCGCCCTGATCCTCGGCGCGTGGTGTGTGATCGGATTGCTGCTGTGCCTGGGCTCCTTCCGCTGGACGAACCGCCGCGACCGATGACCGGCGCGGGGCCCGGCGTGTGGCAGCGGCTGTTCCCGCTCTGGGACACCTGCTTCGCGGTGGTCGCCGTGGCGGTGGTCGTCGCGATCACCGCCGGCGACCTGCCCGGGCCCCGCCGGCTCACGGCGATCGCGGCGATCACGGCCGGATCGATTCTGTACGTGGCGTGGGGCCGCACGCTGATCCGGGGCGACCGCGCGGGGCGGCCCGCGCTCGTGTTCGTGCTCGCCGAGGCGGCGCTGTTCGCGGTGGCGGTGGCGGCCGACCCGACCGCGACGTACCTGCTGTTCGTGATCAACCCGCTGATCTTCCTCGCCGTGGGGGTCCGCCCGGCGGTCCCGGTCGCCGTCGCGGTCAACCTCGTTCCGTCCGTGGTGGCCCTGCTCGAACGCGGTCCGGCCGCGGCGGTCCACGAGGCGCCGTTCGGGTTGATGGCGCTGGCGTTCGCGGTGCTGGTCGGCCTGTGGGGCAGCCGGGTGATCGAGCAGAGCAAGGAACGGGCGGAACTGATCGCCGAGCTGGAGCTCAGCCGGGCCGAGGTGGCCCGGCTGTCGCACACCGCGGGCGTGGCCGCCGAACGGGCCCGGCTGGCCGGGGACATCCACGACACCCTGGCGCAGGGGTTCACCAGCATCATCACGCTGCTGCAGGCGGCCGACCCGGAGCTGGCCGACGAGCGGCTGGCCCTGGCGGTGCGGACCGCGCGGGAGAACCTTGCCGAGTCCCGGGCCATGGTGGCGGCGCTGACCCCGGCCGCGCTCGCCGAGTCGTCCCTGCCCGAGGCGGTCGGCCGGCAGGTGGCCCGGTTCACGCAGGAGTCCGGCATCCCGGCGACCTGCCGCACCTCGGGCGAACCCCGGGCGCTGCCGACCGCCGTGGAGGTCGTGCTGCTGCGCGCCGCCCAGGAGGCACTGACCAATGTGCGCCGCCACGCCGGGGCGCGGGAGGCTGCGGTGCTGCTCGCGTACTCCGAGTCGGCGGTGCGGCTGGTGGTGCGTGACGACGGCGCCGGGTTCGTGCCCGGCGGTACGGCCGGGTACGGCCTGGCCGGGATGCAGGCCCGCGCCGGGCAGGTCGACGGCACCCTGGTGGTGCACAGCAACCCGGACACGGGCACGACGATCGAGCTGGAGGTGCCGGGATGATCCGGATCGTGCTGGTGGATGATCACCCGGTCGTCCGGCACGGGCTGCGCGGCATGCTCGACGCGGAACCGGACCTGACCGTGGCCGGCGAGGCGTCGTCGGCGGACGATGCGGTGGCGCTGGCCGCTGCACAGCGGCCCGACATCGTCCTCATGGACCTGCGGATGCCCGGCGGCGACGGGGTGGAGGCCACCCAGCGGATCCTCGCCGAGCTCCCGCAGACCCGGGTGATGGTGCTGACCACATACGACTCCGACCGCGACATCCTGCGCGCCATCGAGGCCGGCGCCTGCGGGTACCTGCTCAAGGACGCCTCGCCCGCGGAGCTGGCCGACGCCGTACGGGCGGCCGCCCGCGGGGAGACCGTGCTGGCGCCGCAGGTCGCCTCCACGCTGGTGCGACAGGTACGCCGGCCCGCGCCGCCCGCCCTGTCGGCGCGCGAGACCGAGGTGCTGCGGCTCGTCGCCCGGGGGCTGACCAACGGTGACATCGGGCGTGCACTGTTCATCTCGGAGGCGACCGTGAAGACCCACCTGCTGCGGATCTTCAACAAGCTGGACGTGGCCGACCGTACCGCCGCGGTGACCACCGCGATGGGTCACGACCTGCTCTGACCTCGTTCGTGGACGTCGATGCCGGTCATCGACGATCGGCAGTGCCTGAGCCCTTGTGGTGGGTGTCTTTTGTGCTACGGTGCGGTGGCCCGATTCACATCGCCGGGCAAATCGTCACCACCAAGCAAATCGTAACCGCCAATGCATCAGTCCGGTGCGGATGGTGAGGATGCGCTTCCGCCTTCCGCGGGGGTCGATGCCCTTGCTATTTTGTCCGGCGTGGACGCGAGTCCATCTGCAATGCCACGGACACGACTCGGGGATCGGTGTCCGCGCATTGTGCCTGCCGTTTGTCGAATTCGCGATCGAGAGGTCGGGTTCCCACCTGGAAACAGTCCGGCGTCACCGCTTCTGACCTGCGCTGTTGCGGGAAAGGGTGAGGACGCCTCGGTGCCGTGCACGTAAGTGCCGAGTGGGCGTGGGGTCTCACTGGAGGCAAGGCGTCGTGACCACGACGGATACCGCGGCGGACAACGCCGCGTCAGCATCATTTACCGCTACATCGTCTTTTGCAGCACCGGCAACGTCGCCGGCTCCGGCGACACATTTCGGCACCACCGGAAGGGATCTCGGTGCTGCCGCGGGCCGTGGGCACGCCGACCGCTGGGTGTGGGAGGCGCGCTACGTCCGTTACCTGCTGGCCGTCGACGCGGCCGCGGCGCTGACGGCCACGCTGGCCGCGTTCGTGCTGCGTTTCCAGGGCGCCAAGTACGCGAACTGGTACCTCGCGCTGTCCGTGTTCATCCCGCTGGTGTGGGTCGCGATCCTCGCGCTGACCCGCGCGTACGAGCGGCGGCTGCTGTTCGTCGGCACCGAGGAGTATCAGCGGGTGCTGCGTTCCGCCGGGCGGCTCACGGCCGGGTCGGCGCTCGCCGCGTACGTGGCGCACGCGGGAGTCGCCCGCGGGTATCTGCTCATCGTGCTGGTGCTGACCACGGCCGGCTCGCTGCTCGGCCGGTTCGGCCTGCGCCGGGCACTGCACCGGGCCCGCCGCCGCGGCACGTGCCTGCACCGCGTGCTGGCGCTCGGGCACGCCGGTGCGGTGGCCCGGCTGACCGAGCAACTGCACCGCGGCCACCGCCACGGGTTGCAGGTCGTCGGCGCGTGCGTGCCCGCCGACCAGCTCGCCTCGGCGGCCGGCGCCGTGCCGGTGCCGGTCTACGGCGCGCTGGATGCCGCGGCGAACTGCGCCGCAGCGGCCGGTGCGGACACCGTGATGGTGTTGTCCTGCCCCGAACTGGACGGCGCCATGCTACGCCGCCTCGCCTGGGAGCTGGAACGCGACGACATCGACCTGATCGTCTCGTCCTCCCTGGTGGACACGTCCGGGGACCGGATCACGGTGCGCCCGGTGGACGGGCTGCCGATGATGCACATCGAGCACGCGCGGCTCGGCGGCGGGCGACGGCTGGTCAAGTCGATGTTCGACCTGACGCTGGCCGCCGTGTTGCTGCTGCTGGCCGCGCCGGTGTTCCTGGCGGTCGCGCTGGTGGTGCGGCTGGACACCGGCGGTCCGGTGCTCTTCCGGCAGACCCGGGTGGGGCGCGGCGGTGAGCCGTTCCGCATGTACAAGTTCCGGACGATGCACGTCGACGCCGAGCACGCGCTGGACGACGTGCGGGCGCACAACGAGTTCCCCGACGTGCTGTTCAAGATGCGCCGGGACCCGCGGGTGACCCGTTCCGGCCGGGTGCTGCGCCGTTGGTCGCTCGACGAGCTGCCCCAGTTGTTCAACGTCCTGCTGGGCGACATGTCGCTGGTCGGGCCGCGCCCGCCGCTGCCCGACGAGGTCGAGCGGTACCCACAGGACATGCATCGGCGGCTGATGGTCAAGCCCGGCATGACCGGGCTGTGGCAGGTGAGCGGGCGCTCGGATCTCTCGTGGGAGGACTCCATCCGGCTCGACCTGCGGTACGTGGAGAACTGGTCGCTCACGGTCGACCTGGTGATCCTGCTGCGCACCGCGATAGCGGTCCGGCGTGGCGCGGGGGCGTACTGAGGCGCCCGATCAACCCGGCGCGGGGGAAGGCGGCCGGGCGCCGCTCGGGAACGGCAGGAGTGCGGTCGGGACGCCGCAGGATGGGGACGGTTCGTTTGGGCACGATGTACTTCGCCGCCGCGCTGGCGGTGCTGGCACCCGTGGTTGCGGGACCGGCGCTGGCGTACGGGCCGGGTCGCCGCTGGCCGCACACCCGGCTCGCGTGCCGGGCACGTGCCGGGCTGGCCGCGCTGGTGACCACGATCGGGCGTCCGGCCACGGCGGCGGCGTTCCTGCTCGCCTGGGCCGCCGCGGTGGTGGCGGTCTTCTGGCCGCTGGGTGAGCTGGCGCACCGGCTGGAGTCCACCGTGGACGTGCCCTTGCACGCCTGGGTGAGCACCCGTCTCGACCCGTCCTTCGCGCGGCTGAACTGGGCGTACACGGCGTTGGGGGACCGGGCCCCGCTGAAGGTGGTGACGGTCGCCGGTGCGGTGGTCTTCGCGGTGCTGTGGGGGCGGCGGTTCTGGATTCCGCTGGTGGCGATCCTCGCCCAGTTCCCGCTGGAGCAGTACGTGCAGACCGTGCTCGCGGGGATGGTGGACCGCGGGCACCCGCCGACCGGGCTGGGCACGTACCCGTCGGGTGGGGTGGCCCGGATCATGATGACGTTCGGGGCGCTGGCGCTGTTCGCGGTACTGACGTTCCGGCTGGGCCGCCGTGCCCGGATCGGTCTGGGTACCGCCGTGCTGGTGCTCGCGGTCGTGGAGGGCTATACCCGGATCTACCTGCAGAAGCACTGGCTCACCGACGTGGTGGCCGGTGTCCTGTTCGGACCGGCGCTGTTCCTGGGCTGGGCGGTGGCGGTGCTCGTCCTCGCCGGTCTGGTTCCCGGCCCGTTGCCGCCCGGCGATCCTGGCGACGGCCTCACCGCGCGGGCCGACGGGCCTGACGCGGTCCGCCCTGCACCGGTTGACGAGCCTGTCGACGCCGGGCCGGTGGCCGCGGTGGGCGGGCGGGAGGCGGCGTCGTGACGACCCTGCTGGTCGCGTCCACCGGCGGCCACCTCGCCGAGCTGCACGACCTGAGGCCGCGCCTCGGCGTCGGCGAGCACCGGTGGGTGACCTTCGACAGCCCGCAGAGCCGGTCCCTGCTGGCCGGTGAGGACGTCGTGCACGTGCCGCCGGCCACCAGCCGGGACGTACTCGGCGCCGCCCGCAACCTGGCCGTGGCCCGGCGACTGCTGCGCACCGGGCGCTACGACCGGGTGATCAGCACCGGGGCCAGTGTGGCGGTGTCGTTCTTCGTGCCCGCCCGCGCGGCCGGGATCGAATGCACGTACATCGAGAGCGCCACCCGCACCCGCGGGCCGTCGCTGACCGGCCGGCTGGCCGCCCGGCTGCCCGGGGTGCGGTTGTACACCCAGTGCCCGGGCTGGGCCGACGGTACGTGGCGCTACGGCGGGTCCATCTTCGACGCGTTCACCTCCGAGCCGCTGCCGGCGCCGCCGCCCGTACGCAAGGTCGTGGTCACGCTGGGCACACACGCCCGCTTCACGTTCCCGCGGCTGTTGCGGCGGCTGGTCCGGATCCTGCCGCCGGAGCTGGACGTGCTGTGGCAGGTCGGCGCGACCGTGGTGGACGACATGCCCGCCGGGGCCCGCGCGCACGTACCGATCGCCGAGCTGCAGCGGGCGATGCGCGAGGCCGACGTGGTGATCGCGCATGCCGGGGTCGGCTCCGCGCTGGCCGCGATGCAGGCCGGCCGCCGCGCCGTGTACGTGCCGCGGCGCCGCGCCCACGGCGAGCACATCGACGACCATCAGGCCGACATGGCCGCGGAACTCGCCGCCCGTAACCTCGTCGTCGCCCGCGAGGCCGACGAGATCGCTCTCGACGACCTGCGGTCCGCCGCCGCCTGGTCGGTCCGCGCCGGACCGGTCCCCGTCCCGTTCCGGTTCTCCACGTACGTCCCGTCCCACCCCTCGTACTCCGAATAGGAGGGCTTGTGTCCCTGCTCCGTCGACAGATCCTGGCGGGCGTCGTGGCGATGAGTACGGTCGCGCTCAGCGCCGTCCCCGCCCACGCCGTCGTCGTGCCACCGAACGTCACCTCCACCCTCGTCACCGCGAACCCCGCGGACACCACCCCGCACGTGCAGAACGGCAGCGTGCGGGCGTTCGCCCAGATCGGCAACACCGTGTACGCGGGCGGCTCGTTCACCGGCGCGAAGAACGCCGGGGCGAGCGGCTGGTCCGCGGCCAGCTACCTCATCGCGTACGACGCCGCGACCGGCGCGCTCAAGACCGGCTTCCGGCCCACCTTCGACAACGCGGTGCAGACGCTCGCGGTCAGCCCCGACGGCAAGCTGATCGTGGGCGGCAACTTCGGCACGGTCAACGGCGCGGCCCACAAGAACCTCGTCGAACTGGACCCCGGCACCGGGGCGACCGTGAGCAAGTGGGCCGGCCGTGCCGACGGCGGCGTGGTGCGCCGCGCGGTCGTGCACGGCAACAGCCTCTACGTCGCGGGCGCGTTCCACTGGGTCAACGGCACCCAGCACTCGCTGCTCGCCCGGCTGAACGCCACCACGGGCGCGATCGACTCGTCGTTCCAGATCGACGCGAGCGTCGCCCGCGCCTCCTCCGAGCTGGTGTGGGCGCTGGCGGTGTCGCCGGACGGCAAGACCGTCGTCGCGTCCGGCAACTTCAAGAAGGTCAACACGCTGTCCCGCGAGCAGGTCGTGATGATCGACGTGTCCGGCACCCCGAAGGTGGCGGATTGGAGCACCCAGCGGTTCGCCCCGAACTGCCAGATCGACTCGTTCCCGTTCTACGCCCGGGACGTCGACTTCTCCGACGACGGCAGCTACTTCGTCATCGGCGCGGACGGCGGCCTCGGCGGGGACGCTTTCTGCGACACGATCAGCCGCTGGGAGACCTCGGCGCGCGGCAGCAACCTCGACGCCACCTGGGTCGACCGGACGGGCCACGACTCGGTCACCTCGCTGGAGGCGGCCGACAACGTGGTTTACGTCGGCGGCCACTTCCGCTGGCTGAACAACGCCAACGGTGACGACGACGCCGGGGACGGTGCCGTCGACCGGTACGGCTTCGGCGCCCTCGACCCGGGCAACGGCCTGCCGATGTCCTGGAACCCGGGCCGCTCCCCGGGCAGCCACCTGCCCAGCGGCGGCACCGCGTGGGGCCCGATCGTGTGGGAGATCTGGAAGGGTCCGTCCGGCGTGTTCATCGGGCAGGACTCCGACGGGGTGGGCAACGAGTACCACGGCCGGCAGGCGTTCTTCCCGACCGCGGGCGGGCGTACGGTTGCGCCGGTCGACGCGCCGCAGGCCGCCTCCGGGTTCCTGTACCTGGGCGCGGGCAACGGCAAGCTGACCAAGGTGCCGTACGGTCCGGGCGGGCTCGGCGCGGCCACGATGAGCAACCAGCCGAACCTCACGTCGGCCAAGGCCGCGTTCGCGGTGTCGAACAAGCTGTGGTGGGCCAAGAAGGACACCCGGGCGGACAGCGGCAGCCTGCTGGAGATCTCCATGTTCACCGGCGGGAACGCCGGTGCCCCGTGGGTCAGCAGCGGCTTCAACTCCTGGTTCGCCGCCGGTTCCATGACCGGCGCGTTCTTCCTGCGGGGCCGCATGTACTACACGAGCTCCAGCGGCAACGCGCTGTACTACCGCTACCTGGAGCCGGACGGGTCGATCGTGGGCTGCACCCAGTTCACGCTGCCCACCTCGGGCATCGACTGGCGTACCGTGCGCGGTCTCACCTGGGTCAATGGCAAGATCGTCTACGGCTCGACGGACGGCTCGCTGCGGACCGCCGCGTTCGACCCGGCCGCGGCCACCGCGGTCAACGGCGCGTCCGCGACCGTCGTGGCCCGCGCGAAGTCCGGGGCGACCTGGTCCAACCCCACCCTGTTCTTCGCCACCTCGTAGGCGCGGAACCGCACCACATCGCCCCGGCCGCACGCCGGTGCCGCACCGCCGCGGCACCGGCGTACCGGCCGGGGCCTGGCCACACGTTGCGGGGAGTTCCCATGGATGTGACTGATGCCGTCGCGGGCGGCCGGCAGCGCGTCGTCGGCTTCGCCGACGTCGTGCGGATCCCGGTACGCCGGTGGCGGACCGTGGCGGCGACCACGGCTGCCGTCGTGCTGGTCACGCTCGGCTACCTGCTGTTCTTCCCCGCCACCTACCGCGCGACCACGGTGGTCGTCCTGCGCCCCGTGGTGACCGACCCGTTCACGCTGCCCGCGGGCGGCGCCGACCGGGCCATCAACATGACCGCCGAGAACGGCATCGCGCTGGGCAACGAGGTCGTCGACGCCACCGCGCAGACGCTGGGACGGGACGCCGACGACGTCCGCGACGCGCTGTCGGTCGAGGTGCCCACCGGCGGCCAGGTGCTGCGCTTCGAGTACGCAGGCGACACCGAGCCGCAGGCGATCACCGGGGCGAACGCCGCCGCCCAGACGTACCTGAAGGTGCGCGAGGCCATCTACCAGCAGCAGCGCGCCGCCCTGCTGCTCTCCTACGACAGCACGATCAAGCAGGTCACCAGCCAGCGCAAGGCCGCGCAGAAGGAACTGCCCGACGACGGTACGACCGCGCCCGGCCCCGCGTCGCCCCGCGTGCAGGCGATGCTGGACCAGGTCAGCAAGCTCAACGACCAGCTCGCCCAGCTCGCCAACGCGCGTGCCAAGGTCTCCTCGGCGGACCTGAGCCCCGGCGCGATCACGGCCGCCGCGCGCACCCCCGTTCCGTCCAGCCACGACCACGCCCCGCTGTACCTGCTCGCGGCGCTGGTCGGCGGCGTGCTGGTCGGCGTGCTCGTCGCGCATTCCCGGGAGGCGCTGGACCGCCGGGTCCGCTCCGTGGAGCAGGCGGCCGATCTGGTCGGGGTGCCTGCGCTCGGCACGGTCCGCGGCGGCGGTGACGGGGGCGCGGCCGCCGACGCCCGGTACGTCTCCCTCGCCGTACTGAAATGGCTCGGCCGCCACCCGGACCGGCCGCTGATCGTGCTGTCCAGCCGCGACGACGAGGGCCGCACCGCGGTCACCGGCAACCTCGCGGTCGCGCTCGCCGAGGCCGGCCAGGACGTGCACCTGGCCGCGCCGGCCGAGAGTGAGACGGAACTCAAGGAGATCCTGTACGCGGCCCAGCGGCGCACCCCGCCCCGGCCGCGCCTGCTGCCCGTGGCCGACCCCCCGCGGCTCAACGGCGTGGCGCAGCCCGGCGTCGGCGCGGCGCTGCCGATGCGGCCCGGGTTCGCCCGGCCCACCGGTCCGGGCCTGCAGACCGCGGGTGACCCCGACGCCACCATGGTCATGGAGGCCGCGGTGTCGCGCCCGAGCGCCACGCCGCTGCTGGCGTCGCGTCCCGACCGGCCGGCCGACGAACGGGCGGCTCTCGCGGTGCTGATCGGCGGCGGTGTGGTGCGGCTGCGCCCCCTCGGCGACCTGCCGGAACGCGGCGTCGTCGTGGTCGACGCGCCGCCGTCGGACACCGACGAGCGCGGCGTGCGCGACGCGCAGTCCGGGGTGGCCCTGCTCGTGGTCGCCCGCGACCGCACCCGCAACGTCGAGCTGACCCGGCTCGTGGACCGGCTGCGGTCGGCCGGCGCCCAGGCGGTCGGCTTCGTCCTCACCGGGGGCCGGCGTGGGTGACAGCGCGCTCCCGTACCCGTCGGTCAGCGTCGTCGTCGCTACCCGGGACCGCCCCGGCCTGCTGGAACGGGCCGTCGCCGCGATCCTCGGCCAGGTGTATCCGGGCCCGGTCGAGTGCATCGTGGTCTACGACCACGTGCCGGTCCGCGAGCTGGACGTGGCCGTCGGCCCGTACCGGAGTCTCAAGGTCGTCTCCAACGGGCGTCGGCAGGGCCTGCCGGGTGGCCGCAACAGCGGGGTGGACGCGGCCACCGGCGAGTTGCTGGCGTTCTGCGACGACGACGACATCTGGCTGCCCGCCAAGCTGAGCCGCCAGGTGGCGCTGCTCGCCGACCCGGCCGTCGGCGCGGTGAGCTGCGGGCTGCGGCTGCGCGGCCCCGGTATCGACAAGGAACGGGTGCTGACCAGCGACCGGGTCACCCTCGACGACCTGATCGCCGACCGGGTCATGGAGGTGCACTCCAGCACGATGCTGGTGCGCCGTTCGGCGTGGGCGGCCGCGGGGGAGGTGGACGAGCAGATCCCCGGCGGCTACAGCGAGGACTACGAGTGGCTGCTGCGGCTCGCCGCGCACACCCCGATCGCGATCTGCCGCCAGCCGCTGGTGGTGGTCGACTGGCACGGTGGATCGTTCTACTTCGGACGGTGGGCCACGATCGTCGAGGCCCAGCGCTACCTGCTGCGCCAGCACCCGGAATTGTTGCGCAGCCGCACCGGGACGGCCCGCATCCGCGGTCAGATCGCGTTCGCGCTGGCCTCCGGGAACCGGCGGCTGGAAGCGATCCGGGAGCTGTGCGCGGTATTGCGGCTCAACTGGCGGGAGAAGCGGGTACTGGTCACCGTGCCCGTGATCCTCGGGCTGGTCACCGGCGAGCGGGTGCTGCGGATGGCGCAGAGGCGGGGCCGCGGTGTCTGACACCGCCGTGCGGGTCCGGCGGCTGCGATGGCCCGTACGGGCGGTCGCCGCGGTCCGGGCCCGGGCGGTCGCGCCGGTCGAGCCGGGGATCCGCGACCGCGGCGCGTGGGCGGTCCGCACCGTACGGCTGCCGGTGTGGCCGCTGACCCTGATGTTCGGCTTCATGCCGTTGTGGTGGGCGCTCGGCGCTTTCCAGCTCGCCTGGCCGTGCTTCGGGGTGCTGCTGTTCGTGCTGCTGGCCACGCGCGGGCGGATCCGCCTGCCGGCCGGCACCACGGTGTGGCTGGCGTTCCTGGGCATCGTGGCGCTCAGCGCGGTACGGCTGCACCGGCTCGGCGGGCTCGGCACGTTCGGGCTGCGCCTCGGCCTGTTCTGCACCGCGTTCCTCGTCGGCCTGTACGTGTACAACCTGGCCCGGGACCGGGTCCCGTGGGCCCGTGTCGCCGCGCCGCTGTGCGCGTACTGGGTGGGGATGGTGGCGCTGGGGTGGCTGGGGGTGCTCGTCCCGAAATTCGGCATGCCCAGCCCGGTCGAACTCGCCTTGCCGCGCGGGCTGGCCGCCCAGCGGTTCCTGCAGGACCTCACGCACCTGGACAGCACGGAGTTCAACCCGGCCAGCGCCAACCCGATCTACCGGCCGGCGGCGCCGTACCCGTACACCAACAACTGGGGGACCGGGTACGCGTTCCTCGTGCCGTTCGTGCTGGCGTACCTGACCGCGGTACGGCACGGCCCGCTGCGCGTGATCCTGCTGGTGTCGCTGCCCCTGTCGCTGGTGCCCGCGTTCCTGACCCTGAACCGGGGCATGTTCATCGGCCTCGGCGCGGGCGTGCTGTACCTGCTGGGCCGCGAGATCGCCCGCGGCCGGGTGCGGCTGCTGGTGCCGGTCGCGGTGCTCCTGCTGGTGGGGTGGCTGGTCACGCTGATCATCCCGGTGGTGGACATGATCCAGAGCCGGACCTCCACCACGGACACCAACCTGGACCGCTTCGACCTGTACGTGCAGACCTGGGCCGCGGTCCTGCACTCCCCGCTGCTCGGGTACGGCCAGCCCGCCTCGGTCGACACCACGCACGCCGCGGAGCCGCTCGGCACCCAGGGCATGATCTGGCAACTGCTGTACAGCCACGGCATCCCCGCCACGCTCTGCTTCTATCTGCTGCTGTTCGTGGTGGCGCGGCGGCTGGCCGCGGCGGTGACCGCGACCGGGCTGTGGCTCAGCGCGCTGCCCGTGATCGCGGCGGTGGTCACCCCGTTCTACGGCTACGTCGACCCGAACCTGTCTGTGCTGTGCGCCGGGATCGGGCTGGGCCTGGCCGCGGTGGACGGTGCGGTCAACCGGGAGCCGGGGGTGCCGCGGTGACCGCGGTCGCCACCCCGGCCGGTGCCTGGACCGAGTCGGAGGTGCGGCGCAGTACCCGCAACGGGGCCGTCGGGCTGCTCGGGGCGGCCGTCAACGGCGCCTGCGGCTTCGTGCTGACCGCGGTCGTCGCCCGGGTACTGGGTGCGGCCGACTCGGGGGCGCTGTTCAGCGTCATCGCTCTGGTCACCATCCTCGGGCCGCTGTGCTGCCTGGGCGCGGACACCGGTCTGATGTGGGCGCTGCCGCGGCGTACCGGGGGACCGGGTGGCGACGCCGCCCGGCTGTTGCCGCTGGCCGTGGTGCCCACGCTGGGGCTGGCCACCGTGGTCGCGGTCGCCGGATGGGTGGCTGCGCCCGCGGTCGGCGCCGCCCTGCTCGGCTCCGGCGATCCGGCGCCGGTACGGCTCGCGTTCGCCGGGGTGCCCGTGTTCGCCGCCGCGACCGTCCTGCTCGCCGCGGTCCGGGCCACCCGTCCCGTCACCGCGTACGTGGGGGTGCAGCTCGTCGGCGTGCCGATGGCCCGTCCGTTGCTGATCGGCGCGGCGGTCGCGGCCGGCGGGTCGGTGACGGCCGCGTTCGCCGGGTGGCTGCTGCCGCTGGCCGCCGCCGCGGTGGCGGCCGCGCTGCTGGTGGCGGGCCCGCTCGGGCTGACCCGGGGTGCCCGGCTGCGGCCCACCGCGGCGGACCGGCGCTGGTTCTGGTCGTTCGCGCTGCCCCGGGCCGCGTCCACCGCGATCGACGCGGGCAGCATGTGGTTCGGGGTGCTGCTCACCGCGGCGCTGGCCGGTCCCGCGCAGGCCGGCGTGTTCGGCGCGGTCGGCCGGTACGTGCTGGCCGGCCTGCTCGTCATGCAGGGCCTGCGGGTGGCGATCGCCCCGCAGCTGTCCCGGCTGCTCGGCGCGGGACAGCGGGCGCAGGCCGCCGCGGTGCACCGCCGCATCACCGGCGTCGTGGTGCTGCTGTCCTGGCCCGCGTACCTGCTGCTGGCGGTGTTCGCGCCCGCGTTCCTGGCGCTGTTCGGCGCGCCGTTCGCGGCCGGGGCCGCGCCGATGGTGGTGCTGTCGCTGGCCATGCTGGTCAACGTCGGCGTCGGCACGGTGCAGACCGTGCTGCTGATGAGCGGCAACAGCCGCGGCCACCTGACCGCGACCGCGACCGGGCTGACCCTCAACCTGCTGGGTTGCGTGCTGCTCGTCCCCCGCCACGGTGCGCTCGGCGCGGCCCTCGCGTGGTCGGCCGGGATCGTCGTGGAGAACGTCATCGCCGCCGTGCTCGCCCGGCGCGCGCTGGGCGAGCCGCTGGCCGGACGTGCCCTCGCCGGTACCGGGACGGCCGTGGTTGTGGCGTCCGGTGCCGCAGCGACCGTCGGTGTCGCGGTCGCCGGCCGCGGGCCGGGCGGGCTGGCGGTCGCGCTGGGCGTCCTCGCCGCGGGTGCGCTCGCGCTGCTCGCCAGCGTCCGCGTACGGGCGCTGCTGCGCTCCGTGGTCATCCTGCTGCGCCCCGCCCGCGGCGCGGTCCCCACCGAATCGCCGGATCGTCCGTCCACACCGGAGGTTGTCCCATGACCGTCAAGGACCGCATCAAGCAGGTCGCGCCCCGGCACGCCCGGGAGGGGGTACGCGGCCTGCTGGTCCGCTACGGCGAGCGGACCAGCGACCGGCGCCCCCTGCCGGACTTCCTCATCATCGGCACCAAACGCGGTGGCACCACGTCGCTGTGGCGTTACCTGCTGCGCCATCCGCTCGTGCCGCGGCTGTTCCCCGCCTGGAACACCAAGACCTCGCACTACTTCGAGCAGAACTGGGCCCGCGGCGAGGCGTGGTACCGCTCGCACTTCCCGACCCAGCGGCAGCGCGACGCCCTGGAGCGCCGGCACGGCGCCGCGTGCCGGGTCGGCGAGGCCGCACCGCTGTACATGTTCCACCCGCTGGCGGCCGAGCGCGTCCACACGCTGATGCCGGGGGCCCGCATCATCGTGCTGCTGCGCGACCCGGTGCAGCGGGCGTACTCCCATTGGAAGGAGCGGCGCACCGAAGGCACCGAACCGCTGGACTTCGCGGCGGCACTCGCGGCCGAGGCGCAGCGCACGGCGGGGGAGCGGGATCGGCTGATCGCGGAGCCGGATTATCACAGTACGGCGTACGACTGGTACTCGTACCGGGCGCGGGGGCGGTATCTGGAACACCTGGAGCCGTGGCTGCGCCACTTCGACCGCCGCCAACTGCTGTTCGTGCCGAGCGAGACGCTGTACTCCGAGCCCGCCGCCACGTACGGGCGGGTGCTCGACTTCCTCCGGCTGCCCCCGCACGAGCTGTCCTCGTACGACGTGTTCAACGACCGGCCCAGCCGGGGCATGGACGAGCAGGTACGGGCGGAGCTGAGCGCGTACTACCGGCCGTACAACGCGGCGCTGGCGGCCCGGCTGGGCATGTCCTTCGACTGGTCCTGACCCGCTTGGCCCCGGTGGCGATGTCACGGGGAGGCTGCCGCTCCCCACAACTCTTCGACCGTGGTCCCCAGTGCCCGCGCGACCCGGATCGCCAGGTACACCGAGGGCGCGTAGTCGCCCGTCTCCATCGCGATGATCGTCTGGCGGCTGACCTCGACCGTCGCGCAGAGATCCTGCTGGGTCAGCCCCGCAGCCCGGCGTGCGGCGCGGACCAGGGCTCCGGGCATCGGCGCGTCACCGGTCGCCCGTACCGGCCCGCCGGCGGCGGCCCGCATCAGTCGGCGTCCGGGAGCGCCATGGCCTCTCGCCGCCGGCGCCGGCGCGTCTGGATCGCCAGAACGGCAACGGCGAGCACGCCCCCGACGAGTGCGCCCACACCGGCGCCGCGGATCAGGTCGCCATCCGTGCTGTACGGCTTGAGCGCCCCGGCCATGAACACCGGGTACGGCAGGCCGTAGAGCGTGGTCACCACGATCCGCTTCAACGGCCAGCTCCGCGCCGCGGTGTCGACGCGTCGCCGGCTGACGTAGGTCAGGCACAGCAACATCGGCAGGTACAGCGCCACGAGGACGACCGTCAGCGGCACGACGGCCTGGCGCCCGCCGACCCAGACCATCACGGCGCCAGCCCACGGCACGGCCATCCATTGCAGGCCGGCCGCGGTCGCGATGCCCTCGTACCAGTGCAGGCGCTCGCGCTCGTCGCCGTACATGTCGCCGTCGAAGTCGAGGGCCCAGCGGGCGATGCGGCCGGTGATGCTTCTGCGCCCCGGGGGCGCGGTCATCGTCGTCATGGCAACATCATCAAGTAAAGTTCTATTGACGTCAAGTCGGCTTAACATCCCGGGGTTCTGCGAGGTCGAGTGGCGGGCCGCCTGCCGATCCGCGCGCTCGCCGCGCCGACGCGGGATCGGCGCCCGGGCGCGCCGCTGCACCCGGGCCGAGTCGTGCCGCCAGGACGTGCAGCAGGGCGGGATGCAGCCGCGGATTCCATCCGGCTCCGCCGCCCGACAGCTCGTACGTCCGCAGCCACAACTCGACGAGATACGCGTCCACGACCAGCCGCCGGTGTGCCGCGCCGAGTCCCAGGGCGGCCCCATGGCGGTGCAGCATCGCATCGGCCGCCGCCGCGCACTGCGCGGCCGGGAGCGCCCGAAGCGACAGCGCGGTCTGGAACGCCTGATGAGCCAGGTCGAACCCGACCGGTACGCCGGATCCGCGGTTCTCCCAGTCCCACACGTACAGCCGGTCGCGGTGCCGGGCCATGTTCCACGGCACCCAGTCGCCGTGCCAGTCCCCGAACTCGCAGGTCAGTTCGCCGTCGCGGGCCTCGATCGCGTCGATCGCATCGCCGATGGCCATTGCGGGCGGGGTTGACGGGAGGCCGGCGGCGGTCGGCGTCGCCGAGCCGGTTGCCGCTGCGTCGCCCGTTGCGGCGGCCTTGCCTGTCGCGGCTGCCTCGCCGGCTGCCGAGTCGGGCCGCCGACGGGGGCCCCTGGGCGCCGGTGACCAAGCCGCGTCGTCCGCTGCTGGGCCTTCGGGCGCTGCCGGGCCTTCGGGCGCTGCCGGGCCTTCGGGCACTGCCGAGACGCAGGCCGGGACCGCGGCCGCCCGGCGGCGCCAGTCGTCCAGCAGAGGCGAACCGCGCAGCGGCCGAGGTGCCGCCGCCGGGCCGCCGCGGCGGGCGACTGCGAGCATCGCGGCGAGCCGCGGTTCGTCCGGCCGGCGCACGCGGCGAACCCGGCGCGGCATCGGCGCCACGACCGCGACCTCCCGCTCGCGCCACCGGGTATGCAACACCAGCTCCGGCACCGCGGGCAGGTCCCCGCCGGGTCCGGGCAGGTCGGCCAGGGTCGCCGCCTCGGCGCGGACCATCGCCCGCGTGCCGTCGTTCCAGCCGAGCTTCGCGTACCCGCGCGGACGCCCGGCATCGTCGAACAATTGCAGGGTCGGCTTGTGGTGCGGGTCGGGCGGCCGAACCCCGATCGCGGCGTGCAGCCGCGGCACCCCCAGCAGGCCGGCCAGGTGCGCGCAGAGCAGCACCTCGGCCGGATCCACCCCGTCCGGCACATGTACGGACAGCGCCGGCGCTCCGGTCAGCCGCAGCGCCCCGGCCCACGCGAGCAGCCCGATCGCGGCCCGGCCCGCGCGCACCTTCGGCGGCCGCAACGCGTTGTACGCCAGCACGGACGACCCGGTCACCCGCCGCCCGGCCAGCGGCAGCAGGAACCGAGCCCGCTCCAGCGACGGCACCATCGCGTACGTGAGGGCGGCGCCAGGGGCGGCGCCAGGGTCGGCGCCGAGGCTCAGCCGCAGCCGCGGGTCGCCGAAGACCGCCCGGGTGACCCAGCCGATCCCGTCGGTGCGCCGCCGAGGGTCATCCCGGTCGCGGAACAGGCCGGACGGGGTGTCGTCCCCGCGGGCAGGCGCGATGGAACCGCCCGAGAGGTCGGCCGCTGCAGGGCCGACGAGCGGGTCCGACGGCGGGCGCTGCCCGGGAACATCGACGTGGCCGGGAACATCGACGTGGCTGGAATGCTGCCGCACGCGGACACAATAGCGGTCCTTCGATGCGCGGCTCAGCGACGCGGGCGGGGCGTCCGAGCACCCCGCCCGCAGCAGGCGGCGCCTCGCCGATGACATGAGTGGATCAGAGCCGTAGCAGGCTCAGAGCTGGCCCAGCAGGCGGCGCCTTGCCGATGACACGGATGGATCAGAGCCGTAGGGCTGAGCGCCGGCCCTGCCGGCCGTCACCCGGCGGGCGGGGCGAAGTAGTCGCGCAGCGAGGCGATCCGGCCGTCGCGCAGCCGGAAGATCTGCACGAGTGACATGGTGGTGCGCCGTCCGCCGGGCGCGATGAATCCCGTGTCGATCTCCGCGATGAAGACGTCCGGGTCCGTGGTGTCGTGCAGCACGTACCGGGAGCGTTCGATGTCGACCGTGCGTTGGTATTGCGGGTCGTCGTGATAGGCAGCGATCCCTGTGCGAATGGCCTCGCGGCCTTCGAGGCGGCCGGGCAGGCGGTGGCCGGGCGGCACCAGCGGCGCCTCGAACAGTCCGTCCTCGGTGAACATCTCCGCCACCGCGTCGGCGTTGCGGCTGATGGCGCCGGCGTACACGTACCGTTCGTAGAGCTCTCTATGTTTCAGGGTCACTCTCTCCAGCCTACCGAGGCGACGCCTGATACACGCGCACGTAGTCGACGACGAAGTCCGCGGGGAACGCGGTCTGCGCGTCCGGCTCGCCGAGCCAGCCACCGATCTGCAGGTTGAGCCGGATGTTGTAGGGCTTGTGGAACACCTCGTCGAACCACGGCGTGGTGCCCCGGTCGCGGGTCCACACCAGGGTGCCGTCGACGTACCAGCGCAGCGACGTGGCGTCCCACTCCGTCGCGTACGTGTGGAAGCCGTCGCCCGGGTGGCCGCCGCCGGGCAACGCGACGCGGCTGTCCTGTTTGACCGGCGCATAGTCGTGGAAGATCGCTGCGGTGGACCGGTCGGACCAGGCGGCCCCGCCGGGCAGTTCGGTCACGTCGATCTCGCCGTGGCCGCTGTCGTCCGGGCGTAGCCAGAACGCGGGCCACACCCCGGTGGAGGTGTGCGGCTGATTGGGCGACTTGGCGCGGATCTCGAACCGGCCGTACGTCCACGACGCCTTGCCGATCGTGTCCAGGTACGCCTGGCTGTAGCGGCGGGTCTGCCGCCCGCACGGGACGGTCTCGCGCAGCGCGCGCAGCACGAGCGTGCCGCCGGTGACGAAGGCGTTGCGCGGGTTGTCGACGTTGCAGCCCGCGTCGACGTCGCGGCCCTCGCGGGCACGTACGTGCCACCGGCGACGGTCGATGGCGGTGCCGTCGAACTCGTCGGACCAGACGAGGCGCCAGCCGGCCGGGGCGGCGGCGCTTGGCGGGGCAGCGACCGGCGGGGGTGCCGGGTCCTCGCGGATCGGCAGGATGGTGATGGCGAGCGCGGCGGCGACGGCGAGCGCCGCGGCGCCGCCGGCGATCACGGGCACCAGGCGACGGGCGGGCGGGCGCACCCTGGGCAGACGCAACGGTCCCAACCTTCGGGGGAGGTGGTCGATCGGGGCCGAGCGTAGCGAAGCGTCGACAGTCCACGTCGACCGCCGCCGATGCGGCCGTCGGCTGCCGTGCGGGTATGAGTCAGGCGGAGGCGGGCCTGTCGCGACGGGCCTGCCGGCGGGCGCCCGCGGCGGCGCTGGCCGCCTGCCGCTTACGGGCGGCCTGACCGGCCCCCGGGGACGCCCGCTTGGCCGGCGCCGCCCGCTTCGCGGCCTTGGGGCCGGTCGCCCCCCGCCGCTGGGCCACGGTCGGCGGCGCCATGTTGCGGGCCTCCCGGGCGGCGGCCAGGCGTTCACTGCGCAGCTGCTGCGCGCTGCGCCGGGCGGCGACCGCGAGCTGCCGGCTGACGCGGGACAGCGCGTCCTCGAAGACCTCCGCCTTCTCGGCGTTGCGCGTGTTCTTCGGCCGCGCCTTGCCCCGGCCCCCGTACTCCGAGACACGGGCGCTGGCCTGGCGGCGGTACAGGCCCACGTACTTGTCCCGGGCGCGGCGGATCCGCAGGTGCAGGTCCACCAGGGTGTCCTCGTCGGCCGCAACGATCTGCTCGCGCTCGGTCTCACGCACCAGCCCCAACTCGGCGTCGGTCAGGGAGTTCAGAAGCGCCTTCATATCGCAAACCCTACGACGCGACACGCCGTGTTTCGCCGGTTTGCCGATGATCAACTGGACGCCCGCTCAGTCCACCTCGACCGCCGCCTCCGCGAACTGGGCCGAGTACAGCCGGGCGTACGCCCCGTCCGCGGCGATCAGCTCGTCGTGCGTGCCGTGCTCGACGATCGCGCCGTTCTCCATGACGAGGATGACGTCCGCGTCGCGGATCGTGGAGAGCCGGTGCGCGATGACGAAGCTGGTCCGCCCGGCCCGCAGCGAGTTCATCGCCCGCTGGATCAGCACCTCCGTCCGCGTGTCGACCGAGCTGGTCGCCTCATCGAGGATGAGGATGCTCGGTTCGGCCAGGAACGCCCGGGCGATCGTGAGGAGCTGCTTCTGCCCGGCGCTGACGTTGGAGCCCTCGTCGTCGATCACGGTGTCGTAGCCGTCGGGCAGCATGCGTACGAAGCCGTCCACGTGCGCCGCCTCGGCCGCCGCGACGATCTTCTCGGTGGTCGGGTGGTCCGCGCCGTACGCGATGTTCTCCGCGATCGTGCCGCCGAACAGCCAGGTGTCCTGCAGCACCATGCCCATGTTCTCCCGTAGTTCCGGGCGAGGCACGGCGGCGATGTCCACCCCGTCCAGGGTGATCCGCCCGCCGGTCACGTCGTAGAAGCGCATGAGCAGGTTCACCAGCGTGGTCTTGCCCGCTCCGGTGGGGCCCACGATCGCCACGGTCTGCCCCGGCTCGACGGCCAGCGACAGGTGGTCGATCAGCGGCTTGTCCGGCAGGTACCGGAACGACACGTCCTCGAACGCGATCCGCCCGCGCACCGGCCGGGGCAGCGCCGAGCCGACCGGCTCGGGGCTCTGCTCCTCCGCGTCGAGCAACTGGAACACCCGCTCCGCGGAGGCCACCCCGGACTGCACCAGGTTGGCCATGCTCGCCACCTGGGTCAGCGGCTGGCTGAACTGCCGCGAGTACTGGATGAACGCCTGCACGTCGCCCAGCGACAGCGAACCCGACGCCACCCGCAGGCCGCCCACCACGGCGACCAGTACGTAGTTGAGGTTGCCGATGAACATCATGGCCGGCTGGATCAGGCCCGAGATGAACTGGGCGCGGAAGCTCGACGCGTACAGTTTCTCGTTGTGCTGCCGGAACGTGGCGGCGGCCTCGGCCTGGCGGCCGAACACCTGCACCAGCGAGTGCCCGGAGAACATCTCCTCGATGTGTCCGTTGAGCCGGCCGGTCGTGCCCCACTGCGCCACGAACTGCGGCTGCGCCCGCTTGCCGATCCTCGTGGTGATCAGAATCGACACCGGTACGGTCAGCACCGCGATGAGCGCCAGCAGCGGCGAGATCCAGAGCATCATGGCGAGCACGCCGACGATCATCAGCAGCGCCGTGATGAGCTGGGCGAACGTCTGCTGCAGGGTCTGGGCGATGTTGTCGGTGTCGTTGGTGGCCCGGCTGAGCACCTCGCCGCGCGCCTGCTTGTCGAAGTAGGACAGCGGCAGCCGCGACAGTTTGGCCTCCACCTCGGCGCGCAGCCGGAACACGGTGGCCTGGACCACCCGGGCGGTCAGCCGGCCCTGCAGCACCCCGAAGATCCAGGCGCACGCGTACACGACGAACACCCAGGCGAGCAGGTGGGCGAGCCGGTTGAAGTCGATGCCCTGGCCGGGCACGACGTCCATGGACGCGAGCATGTCCGCCTGGTTGGCATGGCCCTCGGCCCGCAGCCCGGCGACCGCCTCGGCCTTGGTCATCCCGGCGGGCAGCCGCTTGCCGACCACCCCGGAGAAGATCAGGTCCGTGCCGTGCCCGAGCAGCCGCGGCCCGAGTACGGACAGGAACACGCTGCCCGCCCCGAGCAACAGCACGAGCGCGACGAGCAGTCGGTGCGGCCGCATCAGCCCGAGTAGCCGTTTCGTGGAGCCCCGGAAGTCTTCCAGCTTTTCCGGCGGCATCTGCCCGGCCATCATCCGCGCCGCAGGCCCACCCACTGGCGGCCCAGCCTGGGCCCGCCTCACCGGCGCCGTCATGCTGCACCCCCTGGCATGCCCTCGCGGCCCTCGCTCCGCTCGGTGCACTCGGTCATGCTGCAGCCTCCTGCTCCGTGAGCTGGGAAAGAACGATCTCCCGGTACGTCGGGTTGGTGTCCATCAGTTCGGCGTGGGTGCCCGTACCCACCACGACCCCGTCGTCGAGCACGACGATCCGGTCCGCGTCGCGGATCGTGCTGACCCGCTGGGCCACGATCACCACGGTGGCGTCCGCCGTACGGTCGGCGAGCGCCGCCCGCAGCGCCGCGTCCGTGGCGTAGTCGAGCGCGGAGAACGAGTCGTCGAACAGGTAGATCTCCGGCCGGTGCACCAGCACCCGGGCGATGGCCAGGCGCTGGCGCTGGCCGCCGGAGACGTTCGTGCCGCCCTGCGCGATCTTCGCGTTGAGCCCGCCGTCCATGCGTTCCACGAACTCGCGGGCCTGCGCCACGTCCAGCGCCTCCCACAACTGTTCGTCCGTGGCGTCCGGGTTGCCGTAGCGCAGGTTGGACGCGACCGTCCCGGTGAACAGGTACGGCTTCTGCGGCACCAGGCCGACCGTGCGCGACAGCAGCGCGGTGTCGAGTTCGCGGGCGTCGACGCCGCCGACCAGCACCTCCCCGCCGGTGACGTCGAACAGCCGCGGAACGAGGTTGAGCAGGGTGGTCTTGCCGCTGCCGGTACTGCCGATGATCGCGGTGACCTCGCCGGGGCGGGCCGCCACGTCCACCCCGCACAGCACCGGCGCCTCGGCGCCCGGGTACCGGAACTCGACGTTTTTCAGCTCCAACTGGCCGTGGCTGCGCAGCGCCCGGACCGGGTTCGCGGCCGGCCGGACGCTGGACTCGGTGCTCAGCACCTCCACGATCCGGTCGGCGCACACCTCGGCCCGCGGAATCATGATGAACATGAACGTGGCCATCATGATCGCCATGAGGATCTGCATGAGGTAGCTGAGGAACGCGGTGAGCGCGCCGACCTGCATCTCGCCGGAGTCGATGCGGTGCCCGCCGAACCACAGCACGGCCACACTGGACAGGTTCACCACGAGCATGACGGTCGGGAACATCATGGCCATCAGCCGCCCGGCCCGCAGCGACACGTCCATCAGTTCCTCGCTGGCCTCGCCGTACCGATCCTGTTCGTGCTCGTCGCGGACGAAGGCCCGGATGACCCGGATGCCCGTGATCTGCTCGCGCATCACCCGGTTGACCTTGTCGATGCGCACCTGCATGGACCGGAACAGCGGCCGCATCCGGGAGATGATCAGACCGACCAGGATGACCAGGACCGGCACGATGACCAGGATCAGAGCGGACAACGGTACGTCCTGGTGCAGCGCGAGCACGATGCCGCCGACGCACATGATGGGCGCCGAGACCAGCAGCGTGAACGTCATCAGCACCAGCATCTGTACCTGCTGGACGTCGTTGGTGGTCCGGGTGATCAGCGACGGCGCGCCGAACTGGCCGACCTCGCGGGCCGAGAAGTCCTGCACCCGGCCGAAGATGGCGGCCCGGACGTCGCGGCCGACCGCCATCGCGGTCTGTGCACCGTAGTAGACCGCGACGATCTGCGCGGCGATCTGGATCAGCGTGATGCCGAGCATCGTCGCGCCGACCCGGATCACATGGTCGGTGTCTCCCGGGACGACGCCGTTGTCGATGATGTCGGCGTTGAGTGTGGGCAGGTAGAGCGTCGCCAGCGTCTGCAGGAACTGGAACAGCACGATGAGCGTGATGGCTCTGCGGTACGGGCGCAGATGCGCCCGCATGAGTTTGATCAGCACCTCACGGCACCTTCGGGGTCTCGGTCTGGGTCGGACAGGTGTGGTTCTCAGGGACGGTCAACAGCCCGTCGAGCAGCAGCGACACCGTCTCGGCGCCGTCGAAGTTCTCGGGGTCGCCGTACGGCCCGTACGTGTTGGCGCCGCAGAACAGCAGCAGCAGCCGGGCGACGTCGGCGGGGGAGCGGCGCAGCTTTGCGGCGTCCGGGGCGATGACCGCGGTGAGCGCGGTGAGCTGCCGTTCCCGGGAGTCCGCCATGGCGTGGCGGGCCTGTGCGGCGCTCGATGCGATGTCGGCGCCCGTGGTGAGTCCGCGGGCCCCGGCCATGAGGTGGGCGTTGCCCGCGAAGCGCTGATGGATCAGGTTCGCTGCCGTGGTGAGGCGTTGCCGCAGCCCGGCGTGCGGGTCGATGGCGGCCAGCGCGTCCAGGGTCGGCTGCGGGTCGAGGGCCTGCATGAGCGCGGCCACGACCAGTGACTGCTTGTCGGGGAAGACCCCGAAGATGGTGCCCTCGGCGACGCCCGCCGCCTGGGCGATCTGGCGCGTACTGATCTCCAGCCCGCACCGGTGCAGCAGCGGCACGGTCGCCGCCACCAGCGCGGCGCGCCGTTCCTCGGCCGCCAGCGCGGGAACGCGGCGGCGGCGTTGCTGGGCTGTCACCCGGCCGATCCTAATGAGCGAGCACTCACTCAGCCACTGACATTTGTCACGCCCGCCCGGCCCAGGGGTCCGATCCACCGGTGCCGGGTCACCCGATCGGACCGGGTGCCCTCCTTCCGGGGGTACCCACCGACGGCCCGTGCATGATCGAGTCAATCCGGTCCGGCATGTCACGCCGCGCCGGTGAACCGACGCGGCGGCACGGACGTGTCACTAAGTGCTGTCGCTGCTCCGCCAAGTATCGAAGGAATCCCCGGTGTCGCTTCTTACCCGCTTGCGCCCGCCATCGCCCGCGGACACCCCCGCCACCGACGCCGACAAGGCGCCACGTACCTGGCGGCTCGTGCTGGGCCGGATCGTGACGGTCCTGGCCGCCGTCCTGATCTTCGCGGCGCTGCTCCTGCCGAACCAGCCCTTTTCGATCACCCCGACGGCGTTCCTGCGGGTGCCGGTGGAGGCGCTGGTCGCAGTCGCCCTGCTGCTGGTGCTGCCGGGCCGCGCGCGCAGCATCGTGGCGCTGACACTCGGTGCCCTGCTCGGCCTGCTGACCCTCATCAAGGCGCTCGACCTGGGCTTCTGGTCGTTCCTGAACCGGCAGTTCGACCTGGTCGCCGACTGGGGTCTGCTCGACGACGGCCTCGGTGTGCTGGAGGACTCGATCGGGAAGGGCGGGGCGCGCGCCGTCGCCGCCCTCGTGCTCGTGCTCGCGGTCGCCGTCGTGTCGCTGCTGGCGCTGGCGACGCTGCGGCTGTCCCGCGTCATCGTCCGGCACCGCCGGGTCAGCACCCGTGCCGGGATCGCGGTCACGGCGGCCTGGGTGGTCTGCGCGACGCTGGGCGCCCAGGTCGTGCCCGGGCTGCCGGTGGCGTCGCGCAGCGAGGCCGAGTTCGTCCGCGACCGGGCGCTGCTGGTCCGCCAGGGTGTGGAGAACCAGCGGGCGTTCGAGCGGGCGGTCGAGGTGGACTCGTTCGCCAAGACGCCGGCCAACCAGCTGCTCACCGGCCTGGCGGGCAAGGACGTCGTGGTGTCGTTCATCGAGAGCTACGGCCGGTCCGCGATCGAGGACCCGGCGCTTTCCGCGTACGTGAACCCGGTGCTGGACGAGGGCACCAAGCAGCTGACCGCGGCCGGGTTCACCACCCGCAGCGCGTGGCTGACCTCGCCGACCTACGGCGGGTACAGCTGGCTGGCCCACTCGACGTTCCAGTCCGGGCTGTCCATCGACAACCAGATGCGGTACCTCAGCCTGGTGTCCAGCGACCGGTTCACCCTGACCGGGGCGTTCAAGCGCGCGGGCTGGGACACGGTCGGCATCGAGCCGGACAACACGTACGCGTGGCCCGAGGGCGACTTCTACGGCTACCGGCGCATCTGGGACGCCCGGAACCTGGGCTACCAGGGCCCGCACTTCAGCTGGTCGCGGATGCCGGACCAGTACACGCTCGCGGCGTTCCAGCGCAACGAGTACGGCCGCAAGGGGCGCGGCCCGATGCTGGCCGAGGTCACCCTGACCTCCAGCCACACCCCGTGGGCCCCGATCCCGCAGATGATCGACTGGGACGCGGTCGGCAACGGCTCCGTCTACACCGCGCAGGCCGCCGCCGGTAAGTCCCCCGACCAGGTGTGGAAGGACCCGGCCCAGGTGCGCACGGAGTACGCGAAGTCCGTGGCCTACTCGGTCTCGGCGCTGACCTCGTGGGCGCAGAAGTACGGCGACGACAACCTGGTGCTGGTGTTCCTCGGCGACCACCAGGCCGCCCCGATCGTCAGTGGCGAGCACGCCAGCCACGACGTACCGATCACGATCGTGGCCAAGGACCCGAAGGTGCTGGACCGGATCTCGGGCTGGGGCTGGCAGGACGGGCTGAAGCCGGGCCCGCAGGCGCCGGTGTGGCCGATGGACGCGTTCCGGGACCGTTTCCTGACCACGTTCGGCCCGCAGGGGGAGTCGCACTGATCCTGCCCGGCGTGCCGGGCTGATCCCGCACGGTGGCCGCGTCGTGACCGCGGTATCGTGATCGCCCACCTATATCAGCGGGATCGGGGCGCATGGCTTCGAAAAGGGTCGGTGCCGAGCCGGGCAGCCGCCGCAAGCCGACGTCGGGTGACGTGGCCGCGGCGGCCGGGGTCTCCCGTTCGGCGGTGTCGTTCGCGTTCAACAACCCGCAGCGCATCTCGGCCGCGACGCGGGACCGGATCATGGCGGTCGCCCAGGAGCTCGGGTACACGCCGAACACGCTGGCCCGGATGTTGCAGTCCGGGGCCACCCAGTCGCTGGGGGTGCTGCTGCCGCAGCGGCTGGCCCGGATCCTGGAGAACCCGTACTACGCCCGGTTCCTGATGGGTGCCGGGCAGGTGTGCGACCAGGAGGGCTACACGCTGCTGCTGACCCCGCCGCTGCAGGATTCGGTGCTCAAGGCGATTCCGTACGCGGCGGTCGACGGCTTCATCGTCTGCGGGCTGGAGACCGACCGGGGTGAGGTCGCCGAGTTGCAGCGGCGCAACATCCCGTTCGTGCTGATCGACAGCGACGGGCAGTCCGGCGCGCCCAGCGTGGACGTGGACGACCAGGGCGGTGCGCGGGACGTCACCCGGCACCTGCTGGAGCTGGGCCACCGCCGGATCGCGGTGGTGTCGATCGGGGCGGGCGGCCCGGAGCCGGGCGAGCACTGGGGCCCGCTGGCCCGCCGCCTGGACGGCATCGCCGAGGCGCTGGCCGAGGTCGGCATGACGTGGGCGGACGTGCCGCTGGCCGAGGTGCCGGTGACCCGTACGGACGGGTATCAGGTGACCCGCAAGCTGATGGCCGAGCACCGGCCCACCGCGATCCTGGCGCTGTCGGACGTGCTGGCGTACGGCGCGGTGGACGCGCTGCACGAGCTCGGTATCGACGTGCCGGGCGAGGTGTCCGTGACCGGTTTCGACGATCTCGCGGAGTCTGCCTGGTTCCGTCCCCGGCTGACCACGGTCCGGCAGCCGATCGTGACCAAGGGCCGTACGGCCGCCGACTTCCTGATCTCCGCGATCCGCGGGGAGGATCAGCATCCACACCAGGTGCTCGGCACGTCACTGGTGGTACGGGACTCGACCTCCCCACCGGTGGCGCGGCAGTAATTCCTCGCATGAGCATCTTCCGTCGTGGCTAACTCGTGAAGTAAAACGTGTTAGTCACGTGCTACCGTGGCCCGTCTCACGTACCTCAAACCGTCCCTTCGCCGGTGCCTGACCTCGCAGTGAGGACCCATGACCGATCAACTGACCGTCGCCACCGCGGACGAGAACACCGCCGGTGCGGCCGGCCCCGCGCCCTGGTGGCGCGACGCCGTCATCTACCAGATCTACCCGCGCAGCTTCGCCGACTCCGACGGCGACGGCATCGGCGACCTGCCGGGCATCCGCAGCCGCCTGCCGTACCTGCAGGAGCTGGGCATCGACGCGGTGTGGCTCTCCCCGTTCTACGCCTCGCCGCAGGCCGACGCGGGCTACGACGTGTCCGACTACCGGACCGTCGACCCGATGTTCGGCACGCTCGACGACGCCCGCGCCCTGATCACGGACGCGCACGCGCTCGGCTTGCGGGTGATCGTCGACCTGGTGCCGAACCACTCCTCCGACCAGCACGAGTGGTTCCGCCGCGCCATCGCCGAAGGCCCCGGCTCGCCCGCCCGCGACCGCTACCACTTCCGCCCCGGCAAGGGCGCCGACGGCGAAGAGCCGCCCAACGACTGGCAGTCGCTGTTCGGCGGTCCGGCGTGGACCCGCACCACCGACCCGGACGGCACGCCGGGGGACTGGTACCTGCACCTGTTCGCCCCCGAGCAGCCCGACTTCAACTGGGAGCACCCCGCGGTCGCGGACGAGTTCCGTACGATCCTGCGGTTCTGGCTCGACCTGGGCGCGGACGGCTTCCGCATCGACGTGGCGCACGGCCTGGTCAAGGCCGCCGGCCTGCCGGACGCGGGCGACGCCAGCGAACTGCACCTGCTCGACGTCGCCGCCAGCCCCTGCTTCGACCAGGACGGCGTGCACGAGATCTACCGCAGCTGGCGGCAGATCCTCGACGAGTATCCCGGCGAGCGCATCGCGGTGGCCGAAGCCTGGGCCCCCACGCTGGAGCGGCTGTCCAAGTACGTGCGCCCGGACGAGCTGCACCAGTCGTTCAACTTCAGCTACCTCGGTGCCGCCTGGACCGTCGAGAAGCAGCGCACCATCATCGACGAGTCCCTGGTCGCGATGCGCTCGGTCGGTGCGCCGCCGACCTGGACACTGTCCAACCACGACGTCGTCCGGCACGCCACCCGGCTGATGGGCACGATCTCCGGCGACGCCGCCGGGCGGCGACCCACCGCCGCCGACCCGGTCGCCGGGCTGCGCCGCGCTCGCGCGGCGACGCTGCTGATGCTCGCGCTGCCCGGCTCCGCGTACCTGTACCAGGGCGAGGAACTCGGCCTGCCTGAGGTCATCGACCTGCCGCCGGAGGTGCGCCAGGACCCGGCGTTCCACCGCGCCACCGGCCAGGACGGCTACCGCGACGGCTGCCGCGTGCCGCTGCCGTGGTCCGGCGACACCGCCCCGTACGGGTTCGGCCCCGACGGCGGCCCCAGCTGGCTGCCGCAGCCGGACGACTGGGCGCAGCTCAGCGTCGCCGCGCAGGACGGGGTTCCGGAGTCCACGCTGGAGATGTACCGCTCCGCGCTGCTCATGCGCCGGGCCCACCCGGCACTCGGCGCGCCGGACAACCTCACCTGGTGCGAGGGCCCCGACGGCCTGCTCGTCTTCGAGCGCACCGCGGCCGAGGGCCCCACGTTCCGGTGCACGGTCAACCTGACCGACGCGCCGATCGCCCTCGCCAAGCCGGGGCAGGCGCTGCTCGCCAGCGGCCCGGTGGACGACGAGGCGGACGAGATCCTCATCCCCGCGGACACCACGGTGTGGTGGTCCGTGGCCTGACCGCGGGGACCCGCCCGTCCACGGACGGGCCGGCTGCGCCGCGCGCCCCGCTGGGGCGCCGGCGCAGCCCCGGCGCGCCGACGCCCACGCCTCCCCGGTGGACGTCGGCGCACCCGGACCGGTTCGCTGCACGCCGCAGGCCCCCGGCATGGTTGCGCCGGGGGCCTGCGGCGTTGCCGGATCAGAACGGGGTCATGGTGATCGTCGCGGTACGCGGGTCACCGTCGTGCACCAGCGACTCCTGGTTCTGCACGTCGTCGAACGCGAACGCGTACGCCTTGCCGTCGATCATGTTCTGGTGGATCACCTTGGCGTACGTGTTGGGGTCCTCACCGCGGTAGAAGTCCTTCGCGGCGCCGCTCGGCTGGTTGTCGAGCGTGCCCAGCGTGCCCCGGGTCAGCGCGGCGCACAGCGTCCGGGCGATCGGGCCGACGACCTGGTCGTTCGGCGCCCCCAGCGCCCCGTCGCAGCCCCACACGTTCGCGGTGCTGGGCTTCGGGAACGACGCGACCACCCGGCCGGTGCCGTCGGTGAAGTTCAGGACGTTGCCCGAGGTGCGGCCGAAGAACTTCGTGTCCGGCCGGTCGCCGAACGGCGCCACGGTGAGGGTCCGGGTCGTGTACGCGTTCCACGCCTGGTCGATCGCCTGGTCCAGGTACTTCGGGTCCATCAGGCCCGCGTCGGCGGCCTTGCCGGGCGCCAGTACCCGCAGCACCGTGCCGTCGGCGCCCTTGACGACGCTCTTGGCGAAGTCCGGGTCGGACTTGACCGCGTCGATGACCTTGTCGCGGCCGTCGGCCTTCAGCTCACCGGTCTTGGTCACCGCGCCGTTGCCGCCCTGGACGCTGACGATGTGCGGCACCGCGAACATGTCGACCTGCGAGCTGTTCAGGAACAGGCCGCCGTTGTCCAGCGTGAACTCGCTCCAGTCGAACAGGATGTTGCGGTTGGGGTCGCCGCCGGCCCACGGCGCGGGCTGTACCAGGCCGCCCGAGGTGAGTTTGAAGTCCAGCTTCTTGCCGAACGAGAAGTACAACCGGCCGGACAGCCCCTTCGGCACCTTGATCGTGGTGCTGGCGCCGTCCTTCGGCCCGGGGATCGACACGTCCGGCGCGGGTTCGGGCTCCGCGCCCGCCCCGGGCCACGCCGTGAACGTGCCACCGGCGTTGACGTAGCCGAGCTTGCCGCTCTTCAGGTCGGTGCCGAGGACGTACAGGAACGTGTCGTCCCCGCGCCCGGTCTTGTTGTTGACCTTCAGCGGCAGCAGGTTTCCCGCCGGGGGAGGCGGGGTGTTGTCGCCGCTGCTCGGCGTGCTGGCCGGGGACGACGGCGGATCCCCCTGGGGCGTGGCCGTGGTGACCGTCGGCTGCACGGTCGGCTTGGTCGTCACGGGGGTGACCGGTGCGCTGGTGGCCGCGGAAGTGGCGGGCGTGCTGCCCGTGCCGCTGCACGGCAGGCCGTTGAGGCGGCAGTTCGTGGGCAGACCGCCGGAGCCGATGAAACCGAACGTGACCTTGTGGTCGACGGCGACGGTGGCGTTCCAGGGGCGGCTGGTGAACGTGCGGTGGCTGCCGCTGGCCTTCAGGCCGGCCTCCCAGAAGCTGCCGATCGTGGCGCCCTTGGGCAGGTCGAATTCGACCTTCCACGAGGTCATCTTCTTGGCGCCGGTGTTGTCGACGGTGACCTCGGCCTGCCAGCCGTTGCCCCACTCGGCGACCGTGCGCAGCGTCGCGGTGGGGGCGGCGGCGGAGGCCGGCAGCGCGATCCAGGCGGTGCCGGCCGCGGCCACGGCTGCGGCGACGGACAGAATCAGGGTTCGCTTGCGGCGCATTGCGGTGAAGCCTCCGAGGGACGGGGTAACAGGACTCGTCGATTATCGGGACTCCGGAAGCCGTCGCGGTTATTTCCGTCGATCATTAAAGTTCTTCTAACGTCGGCGGTCACCCACTGTTGCCCGCCGATCGCGAGCCGCGCGACCGGCGGTCGATAACACATTTCCCACAACGATTCGGGTACGCGTGCCGACCCGCCGGACTGCGGGGAGCGCGCTCTCCCGAATCGGGCGGCGTCAATTGCCGACCTGTCGGCAATGAGCCGACCTTTTTGCGTTTCCCGGCCACTGCGGGCCGGTCGTGCTCGCCGTTGTCTCACCGGCGTGCAAGGCTGAACGGCGGGAACGAGCCTCCGGAGAGGTGACGGCGATGGGCATGGTCGAGGTCGTCGGGCTGGTGCTGCATCCGCGGCGCGACTGCGGTGCCGCGATCGACGCGATCGTCGGGTGGGCCGCCGCCCGCAACGTAACCGTGCTGGGGCTGCACGACGAGATCACCCGGATCGACTGCTCCGCGGTCGCGGTCTCCGCGGACGAGCTCGTCGAGCGCGCCGGGCTGCTGGTCAGCCTCGGCGGCGACGGCACCATGCTGCGCACGATGCGGCTGGTCGAGGGCCGCAAGACGCCGGTGCTCGGGGTCAACGTGGGGCGCTTGGGCTTCCTCGCCGAGGTCGACCTGCCCGACCTGGCCACCGCGCTGTCCGCCATCGACGAGCAGCGGTACACGGTGGAGCCACGCGCCGCGGTGCGCACCGTGCTGCCCGACGGCACCGAGGTGTCCGCGTTCAACGACATTGCCCTGGTCCGGGTGCCCGGCGACGGCCTCGCCGCGATCGGCATCACGGTCGAGGGCAGCACATTTGTCAACTACGCGGCGGACGCGGTCATCGTCGCCACCCCCACCGGCTCCACGGCGTACAGCTTCTCGGCCGGTGGGCCGATCGTCTCACCCAACGTGACCGGGCTGCTGGTCAGTGCCGCGGCGGCGCACTCGTCGTTCAACCGCTCGCTGATGCTGGCCGAGGGCGAGCACCTGGCGCTCGACGTGCTGCCGACCAGCGGCCGCGTGGCGATCGAGGTGGACGGCATCGTGGCCGGTCACGCGACCGGCGGCGACCGGCTGACCATCGTGCAGGCGCCGGGCGCGGCCCAGGTCATCCGGTTCGGCCGCACCACCTTCTACGAGCGGGCCCGGCGCAAACTGCGCGTCGAGGGCAGCGCGCAGGTCGGGCCCGGCAACGCCACCGACGCCACGGTCGTCGACAGCTTCGAGCACTCCCGGTACGAAGTGCTGCTCGGCGGCGAGGTCGCTGGGGTGCTGCACTACCGGCGTTCCGGAGGCCGGGTCGAGCTGACGCACACCGAGGTGGACCAGGCGTTCGAGGGGCGCGGGCTGGCCGGGCGGCTCGCCGCGGCGGCGCTGGACGACGCCCGCGCCCGCGCCACCCCGGTCGTCGTCACCTGCCCGTTCATCACCGGGTACGTGCAACGCCACCCCGAGTTCCGCGACCTGCTGGCCGCGGACCCCCAGACGCGGGAGGCCACAGCATGATCGAGTGCACCGAGCGCAGCGAGGGCCGCGAGAGCATGCCGGGAGGCACAGCATGATCGAGTGCACCGAGCGCAGCGAGGGCCGCGAGAGCATGCCCGGAGGCACAGCATGACCGTCCGTGACACGCTGACAACACCGCAGGGTTAGGGCGGGCCGAGCATGGGCCAGCCCGCGATCCTCACGGTCGACGACGACCCGTCCGTCTCCCGGGCCATCGCCCGTGACCTGCGCCGCCGGTACGGCGCGGAGTACCGCATTCTGCGCGCCTCGTCAGCGGCCGACGCCCTGGACGCCCTCAAGGACCTCAAGCTGCGTGGCGGCCGGGTGGCCGTGATGCTGGCGGACTACCGGATGCCGCAGCAGAACGGCATCGAGTTCCTCGAACACGCCATGGACCTGTTCCCGCACGCGCGCCGGGCGTTGCTCACCGCGTACGCGGACACCGACGCGGCGATCCAGGCGATCAACGTGGTCGACGTCGACCACTACCTGCTCAAGCCGTGGGACCCGCCCGAGGAGAAGCTGTACCCGGTGATCGACTCCCTGCTGGAGGCGTGGCAGGTCACGGGCGACCGGGAGGTGGCCGACATCCGGGTCGTCGGGCACCGGTGGAGCGAGCCGTCGTACCAGATCCGCGACTTCCTCGCGCGCAACCTCGTGCCGTACCGATGGCTGGGGGCGGACGAGCCGGAGGCGCGCCGCCTGCTGGAGGCGGCCGGGGTGGGCCCGGAGGCCGTCCCGCTGGTGGTCACGGCCGACGGCCGGGCCCTGGTCCGGCCCGGCACGGCGGAAGTGGCCGAGGCCGCCGGGTTGTCCACCGCGCCGAACCGCGACTTCTACGACCTGATCATCGTGGGCGGCGGCCCGGCCGGGCTGGGCGCCGCGGTGTACGGGGCCTCCGAAGGCCTGCGGACTCTGCTGGTCGAGCGGCAGGCGGTCGGCGGCCAGGCCGGGCAGAGCTCCCGCATCGAGAACTACCTGGGTTTCCCGGACGGCATCTCGGGCGCCCAGCTCACCGACCGGGCCCGGCGGCAGGCGGGGAAGTTCGCGGCCGAGGTGCTCAACACGCGCGAGGTCGTGGGGCTGCGCCCCGACGGTTCCGCGCGCACGCTCACGTTCGCCGACGGCGCCGAGGTGTCCGCGCACGCGATCGTGCTGGCCACCGGCGTCGCCTACCGGCCGCTGGCGGCGGACGGGGTCGCGCAGCTCACCGGCGCGGGGGTGTACTACGGGTCGGCGTCCACCGAGGGCCCGTCCTGCTCCGGCTCCGACGTCTACATCGTGGGCGGGGCGAACTCCGCCGGGCAGGCCGCGCTGTTCTTCTCCCGGTACGCACGCACGGTCACCCTGCTGGTGCGCGGCGACTCGCTGGAGTCGTCGATGTCGTACTACCTGATCCAGCAGCTCGACCGCGTCGCCAACGTGCGGGTCCGCACCCGCTGCGAGGTGGTCTCCGCGCTGGGGGAGGGGCACCTGGAGGCGATCACCATCTGCGACGGCAAGAACGGCGAGCAGACGACCGTGGAGTGCGGGTCGCTGTTCATCTTCATCGGCGCCGAGCCGCGTACGGACTGGCTCGGCGAGGTCGTCGCCCGCGACGAGCGCGGTTTCGTCTACACCGGGCCGGATCTGCTGACGAGCGGGCATCGCCCACCGGGATGGGACCGCGACCGCGATCCGTTCTACCTGGAGTGCAGCGTGCCCGGCATCTTCGCCGCGGGCGACGTGCGGGCCAACTCGGTCAAACGGGTGGCCTCGGCGGTCGGCGAGGGCGCGATGGCGGTCACCCTGGTCCACCGGTATCTGGAGGCGCAATGACCACGTCGGAGGCGGTGCGGCTGGAGCCTTGCGAACCGGGGCTGCTGCGCCCGGACGACCTGCGGACCCTGTTCCTGTTCGAGAAGCTGTCCGCGGAGCAGCTCGCCTGGATCGCTGAGCACGGCTGCACGATGCGCGTACCGGCCGGTGGGCTCGTGGTGCGTGAGGGCGACCCGGCGGAGCAGTTCTTCGTGCTGCTCAGCGGCACGATCTCGCTCACCCGCCGGGTCGGCGACGACGACGTGGAGACCACCCGCACCGAGCAGCGCGGCGTCTACATGGGAGCCACTCAGGCGTACCTGCGGGACGACGGGGTTCCGCGCACGTACCAGGCGTCGATGCGCGCGCTCGACGACTCCGAGTTCTTCGTGATGCCCGCGGCCGACTTCGGCCGGATGATGCGCGACTGGTTCCCCATGGCGATCCACCTGCTGGAGGGCCTCGCCCTGGGCATGCGGGAACGCCAGGCCGTGGTCAGCGAGCGGCAGCGGCTCGCGGCGCTCGGCGCGCTGTCGGCCGGGCTCATGCACGAGCTCAACAACCCGGCCGCGGCGGCGTCGCGGGCCACCAGCGCGCTGCGCCAGCGGGTCGCCGGGATGCGGCACAAGCTGGGCATGCTGGCCGCGGGACAGGTCCCGCCCGCCCAGCTCGACGCGCTCGTCGAGCTGCAGGAGGACGTCATCGAGCGGGCCGCCAAGGCGCCCGACCTGACCGCGCTGCAGGCCGCGGACCGCGAGGACGAACTGGGCGACTGGATGGAGGAGCGCACCATCACCGGGGCCTGGGATCTGGCGCCGGTCTTCGCTCAGGGCGGGCTCGACATCGACTGCCTCACCGAGATCGAGCGCAAGGTCGACCCGGGCCTGCTGGATCAGGCGGTGCACTGGATCGGGTACGCGCTGGAGACCGAGCAGTTGATGAGCGACATCGAGGACGCCACCGGCCGGGTGTCGTCGCTGGTGTCCGCGGCCAAGCAGTACTCCCAGCTCGACCGGGCCGCACACCAGTGGATCGACGTGCACGCCGGGATCGACAGCACCCTGGTCATGCTGACCCACAAGATCGGCGACGGGGTCACGGTCGTCAAGCATTACGACCGCAGCCTGCCGCAGGTCCCCGCCCACCCCGCGGAGCTGAACCAGGTGTGGACCAACCTCATCGACAACGCGGTCCAGGCGATGGACGGGGCCGGCACGCTCACCATCACTACGTACGCCGATCTTGATCACGTGGTGGTCTCGGTGGGCGACACCGGCCCCGGCGTGCCGCCGGAGCTGCACAAACGCGTGTTCGAGCCGTTCTTCACCACCAAGGGCGTGGGGCAGGGCACCGGGCTCGGCCTCGACATCTCGTACCGGATCGTGGTCAACGGCCACGGCGGCGACATCCGCCTGGAGTCGCAGCCGGGCGACACCCGGTTCCTGGTCCGGCTGCCCGTGACCGAGCCCCCCTCGTCCTGACCTCGGTCAGAGCAGGCCCCGCACGTACGCGGCCTGGCCGGCGTGCTGGACGTCGTCGTCGATCACGCTGACCAGCCGCACCCCCAGCGTGACCGGCGGGTCCCAGCGCCGGTCCACGACCCGGTCCAGGTCGCCGGGTTCCAGCCCGGCGAGGTAGTCCCTGGTCCGCTCGTGGACGGCGGTGTAGTAGTCGATCAGCGCCTGCCCGTTCTCCGGCCGCACGGCCGCGACGTCGGCGGCGGTGTGCCCGTACCCGGTGTCGTCCGGGTCGGGCTTGCGCCCGAACCGGGCCGCCCAGTTCCCGGTCACGTAGACCTGCTCGGCGCCGAGCAGGTCGGCCACGTGGCCGTCCTGCACGCGGGTGAGGTGCCAGACCAGCCAGCCGACCGGGTTCGCGCCCGCGGCCGGGGCCCAGCACAGTTGGTCGGGGGTGAGGTCCTCGACCGCGGCCCGGACCAGGTCGGGCAGCCGTCCCAGGGCCTCGTTGAGTACGTCGCTGACGTTCACGGTGCACGCTCCTTCGGGTCGCCGGTTCCGGCGTCCCTTGCAGATTGTCCCCGTCAGCCCTTGCCGGTGCGCGCGAGACCGAACCAGCCACGTTCGGCCAGCACGTCGCGCATGGGGCGGACGATCACCCCCTGCTCGGCGGCGAGCCGCTGACGGGCCAGCCGCCGGGTCCGCAGAATCCCCAGCACCCCGAGCCCGCCGACCACGTACTGCACCGACATGGCCAGTTTGAAATCGTCGATGCCGTAGGTGGCCCGGCCGCCCGTACGGGCGTCCAGGAGCAGGCCGACCAACATGATGGTGATCAGCGACGCCACGAACCCGCCCACATTGACGATGCCCGTCGCGGTGCCGAGCCGGTTCGGCGGATTGAACGTACGGGCGAACTCGAAGCCGATCATCGAGCCGGGGCCGCCGAGTCCCAGCGCCAGCACCAGCACCACGAGCAGCGGCAGCGGTGCCCGGCCCGGCCATGCCAGCACGAGCGCCCAGGCGACCGCGTTGGCGCCGACCACCCCGAGCACCAGCCAGGAGCGACGCAGCGGGTACCGCTGGACCAGCACACCGATCACCGGCGCGGCGGCCATTCCGGTCAGCACGAACACCGTGAGCAGGGCACTCGCCTGCCCCCGGGACAGGCCTTCGCCGGCCACCAGGAACGGGTAGCCCCACATGAGGGCGAAGACCGTACCCGTGAACTGGGTACTGAAATGGCTCCACAGGCCGAGCCGGGTACCGGGGTGCCGCCACGCGCCCACCAGGTCCGCGCCCAGCTGCCGCGGGGTCATCGCCGCGCCCGAGCTGACCCGCCGCTGCGGAGTGTCGTGCAGTGCCGCCAGTGCGACCAGCCCCACGAACACCCCGGTGGCCGCCGCCGACCCGAACGCCGTGCCCCAGCCACGCCCCGCCAGCAGGGCCGCCAGGGGCACCGCGCTGAGCACCTGCCCGGCCTGGCCCATCAGCCCGGTGAGCTGGGTCAGGACCGGCACCCGGCGGGTCGGGAACCATTGGGCCACGAGGCGCAGCACGCTGATGAATGTCATCGCGTCGCCCGCGCCGACCAGGACCCGGGCCACCACCGCGCCGGCGATGTCGTGAGTGCCCGCCATCAGCGCCTGGCCCGCCGCCATGAGCAGCGCGCCGGTGACCACGAGCCGCAGCGACCCGAACCGGTCCAGCAGCAGCCCCACGGGCACCTGCAGGGCGGCGTACACGAGGAGCTGAAGCACGGCGAACGAGGCCAGCGCGCCCGCCCCGATGTGGAAGCGGGTCTGCGCATCGAGCCCGGCCACACCCAGCGACGTCCGGTGCAGCACCGCCACGATGTACGCGGACAGGCCGACCGCCCACACGGCCCAGGCCCGGGCCTCGGGTCGCAGAGCCACGGTCACGCCTTCCCGTCGTACGGGCAGTCTTCGCGTCAAGCCTGCTCGCTGGTCGCCGGGCTCACAACGAGTCAGCTCACAGAACCGTGGTGTGACACGTCACGCCGGGTGCTCGCCGCTGAGACTTTCGATCTGCTGGATGGCGTCGTCGACGTCGCCGCTGAGCTGTTCCACCAGTTCCCGCTGCCGTGCGGCGAGGTCGTGGACCTGGCCGGTGGTGCCGGTGATGTCGGTGACGGAGCCGGCCATGGTGCGGATGGTGGTGGACATGGCGCGCATGTCGCGTTCGAGTTCGCCGACGATGGTGGTGATTTCGTCGGTGGATTGGGCGGTGGTGGTGGCGAGGTTCTTGACTTCGCCGGCGACGACGGCGAAGCCTCGTCCGGCTTCGCCGGCGCGGGCGGCTTCGATGGTGGCGTTGAGGGCGAGCAGGTTGGTCTGTGCGGCGACTCCGGTGATCATTTCGGCGATCCCGGCGACGCGGCGCAGGCTGTCGCTCAGCGCATCGACGGCCTGTTCGGCCTGGCCTGCATGTTCGACCAGGTTCTGGCTGGCGACGTGGGCGGCGTCGATGCGGCCGTCGATGTCGCGGGTGGCGGTACGTACGTCGTCGACGTGATCGACCACTCCGGTGAGCCGGTCGACCACCGCACCCGAGGTCCGGTCGACCGTTTCCCGCGCCTGGCGGCGGGACTCCTGCTCGATGCGTTCCTGCTCGGCGTACGTTTCGCGCAGTTGCTGTTCGCGCTGGGCCTGCTCGGTGTGCAGCGCCGCATCCTGGGTGGCGAGGGTCTCCAGCATGGTGTCGATCGCCGCGGCCAGGCCACCGATGTCGCCGCCTCCGCGGTAATCGATGCGCAGGCTACGGTCGCCGGAGGCGATGACCGCTTCGGTGGTCTGGCGTAGAGGGCGTACTTGTTGGCGTACGGCGCGGCGCGACAGGATCCGTACGGCACCGAGCAGGAGCAGGGTGCCGATCGCGGTCACCACGAAGATCTGGTTGGCGGTCCGGCCGGCCACGTCGTGCAGCGGACGGTCACGCACGGACCGCAGAACCACCTGGCCGCCGTTGACCGTGGGCACCACGGCGTCCACGGCCACGTGTTCCCCGTCGAGCGTGGCGGTGCTGACCGCGATCTTGCCGAGTCGGCTGGCCAGCGAGGACCGCTCGTTCGCGCCGGTGTGCCGTTGCGCCACCCGGGCCAGCGGAAGATCCACTTCGGCGCCGAGCTTGGTCAGCGCCGCCTGGTCGAGCGCCTTGAGATAGATCAGCCCGCCCTTTGCCGGCGGGTCCCCGCTGCTCGGGTACGCGGCGAAGCCGCAGAACAGGTAGGCGTAGCCCGTACCGGCGACGACGCCGCACACCGCGTCGCCCGCCTTGGCCTGGGGGTTGAACAGCTTGCGCAGCAGGGCCGGATCGCGCAGCTCGGCGGGGGCCTCGGTGAACTTGGTTTCGTCCGCGCCGGTCGCCAGCCCGCCCACCCGGGGCTTGCCGTCGAGCCCGACGCCGAGGATCCCGTCGACCACGCCGGTGCTGCGCAGGTAGTCCGGGTCGAACGTGTCCAGGAAGCCTGCTTCGTCGTTCGTGGCGACCTGCTCGGCGGAGTCGTCCCACACCGAGTTGGTCGCGCCGAACGTGCTCAGCAGCGCCACCTGTCCGTCGAGCGCGATCCGTAGCCGCTGCGCGTCGCGGGCGAGCTGGTTCGCCTCCAGCTCCTCGAACGGGCCGGTGGCGACCGCGCGCAGAGCCAGGAAAACCGCGATCAACACCAGCAGGCCCGCCCCGGCGGGACGGGCCCAGCGCAAAATCCGTTGAGGCACGTCATGTTCTATCGGTCGCTGCGGACGCTTCGTTGAACGGCGGATCCCGCTCGGCTCCGTGACGGCTACCACCCCGTGGTGCTCGCCGGGCACCGCGCCGACGAGTGCCGGCGCGTTACGGCGTGACATCGGGGTCTGTGGTCGGGTGTTCCCCGGCGAGGCTTTCGATCTGCTGGATGGCGTTGTCGACGTCGCCGCTGAGCTGTTCCACCAGTTCCCGTTGCCGTGCGGCGAGGTCGTGGACCTGGCCGGTGGTGCCGGTGATGTCGGTGACGGAGCCGGCCATGGTGCGGATGGTGGTGGACATGGCGCGCATGTCGCGTTCGAGTTCGCCGACGATGGTGGTGATTTCGTCGGTGGATTGGGCGGTGGTGGTGGCGAGGTTCTTGACTTCGCCGGCGACGACGGCGAAGCCTCGTCCGGCTTCGCCGGCGCGGGCGGCTTCGATGGTGGCGTTGAGGGCGAGCAGGTTGGTCTGTGCGGCGACTCCGGTGATCATTTCGGCGATCCCGGCGACCCGGCGCAGGCTGTCGCTCAGCGCATCGACGGCCTGTTCGGCGTTGTCGGCGTGGGCCACCAGGTCCTGGCTGGCGGCGTGGGCGGCGTCGATGCGGGCGTCGATGTCGCGGGTGGCGGTACGCACGTCGTCGACGTGGTCCACGACCCCGGCGAGCCGGTCGACGACCGCACCGGAGGTCCGGTCGACCGTGTCGCGGGCCTGGCGGCGGGACTCCTCCTGGACGCGTTCCTGCTCGGCGTACGTCTTCCGCAGTTGCTGTTCGCGTTGGGTCTGCTCGGCGTGCAGCGCGGTGTCCTGCGCGGCGAGGGATTCGAGCATGGTGTCGATGGCGGCGGCCAGGGCGCCGATGTCGTCGCCGCCGGAGTGTCCGATCCGCAGGGTGCGGTCGCCGGAGGCGATGACCGCTTCGGTGGTCTGGCGTAGTGGGCGTACCCGTTGGCGTACGGCGCGGCGCGACAGGATCCGGACCGCGCCGAGCAGCAGCAGGGTGCCGACCGCGGTCACCACGAAGATCTGGTTGGCGGTCCGGCCGGCGATCTGGTGCAGCGGCCGGTCACGAACGGAACGCAGGACCACCTGGCCGCCGTCGGCGGTCGGTACGACGGCGTCCACGGCGACGTGTTCCCCGTCCAGCGTGGCGGTGCTGACCGCGATCTTGCCGACGCGGCTGGCGAGCACCGACCGTTCGGCCGCGCCGGTGTGCCGCTGGGGCACCCGGGCCAGCGGAAGATCCACTTCGGCGCCGAGCTTGGTCAGCGCCGCCTGGTCGAGCGCCTTGAGGTAGATCAGCCCGCCCGTGGCCGGGGGTTCCCCGCTGCTCCGGTACGCGGCGAAGCCGCAGTACAGGTAGATTTGTCCAGCTCCGAGGAGCATGCCGCAGTCGGCGGCCCCGGCCTTCGCCTTGGGGTCGAACAGCCGCCGCAGCAGCGCCGGATCGCGCAGCTCGGCGGGGGCGCCGGCGAGTCCCGTGACGGTCTTGGCGCCGACCAGCAGACCCACCCGCGGGGTGCCGTCGAGCCCGACACCGAGAACCCCGTCGACCACGCCGGTCCCGCGCAGGTACTCCGGTTCGAAGCTGTCCCGGAAGCCCTTGTCGTCGCCGGCGGCGACCTGGTCCGCGGGGTCGTCCCACACCGAGTTGGTGGCGCCGAACGTGTTCAGCAGCGCCACCTGCCCGTCGAGGGCGATCCGTAGCCGCTGCGCGTCGCGGGCGAGCTGGTTCGCCTCTAGCTCCTCGAACGGGCCGGTCGCGATCGCCCGCAGGGCGAGAAAGACGGCCAGCAACACGAGCACGCCCGCCACCACGGGCCGGGCGAAGCGCACGAGTCGAAAGGTCACACAATTTGATCGGCAGCCGCGCACGCCTTGCTGAATGGTCTGACCCTTCCGGCGCGGGGTGACGGTCGCCACCACGCCTCCGCGCTGAAGACAGTCAGACGGCCGTGGTCATCGACGGGCCGGATCCGGACAGGTGACGAGTCAGCCAGTCGACCGTGACCCGCAGGTACTCCGCGCGGGTGTGGCGGTGCAGCAGGTCGTGTCCCTCGCCGGGGAACAGCACGTACCGGTGCGGCACCCCGCGGGCGGCGAGCGCGGCGACGACCTGCTCCGACTCGATCACGGGGACGTTGCTGTCGTTCGCCCCGTGCACCACCAGCAGCGGTGCGCGTAGCCGGTCGATCCGGGTGATCGGGGACAGGTCGCGCAGCAGCTCCGCGTCGGCGATCGGGTCGCCGTACTTGGTGACCGCGGCGGCGGCGATCCACGGCTCGGTGTGCGCGTAGAACGTGGCGAAGTTGGCCATCCCGCACACGTCGACGCCGACCGCGAACAGCTCCGGGTACGTGGTCAGCGCGGCCAGCGTCAGGTAGCCGCCGTACGAGCGGCCCGCGCAGCCCACCCGCGCCGGGTCCGCGATGCCCGCCGAGGTCAGGTACGCCACGCAGGCGGCCACATCGGCGATCGCGGCGTACCGCAGCGCCCCGTTGTCGGCGTCGACGAAGCGCCGGCCGAAGCCGGAGGAGCCGCGCACGTTCGGGGCGAGGACCGCGATGCCGTGGTCCGCCAGCGACTGGAACAGCGGGTTGTGGCCGGGGCGTTCCTGAGCCTCGGGGCCGCCGTGCAGCCACACCACGGCCGGGTGGGGGCCGTCGCCCGGGGGCCGTACCAGCCACCCGGTGATCTCCAGGCCGTCGTGCGACCGGAACGCGTGCAGCACGGGCCGTGCCGCGCCGGTCGCGGCCGCCTGGACCGACACGGGCCGCAACACCCCGTCGAGCCCGGCCGCGTCCGGCGCAAGCGCATACGCCCAGACGCCGTGCGGCTGCCCCGGCCCCTCCACGGTGAACGCGAGTGTGCGGCCGTCCGCGCTCCACATCAGACCACCGGCCACGGTGCCGGGCAGGGGCTCTACGACGCGGCGTGCGCCGTGGGCGAGGTCGATCAGCGCGAGTTCCGACTCCCCGCCCCGGACGTTCCACAACACCGCACCGGTACGGCCGTCCACGGTCACCGCGAACGACTCCACCTCCCCGCGTCCGGCGCCGGCCACCACGGCGGCTTTGCCGTCCCCGCCTGCCCGGACGAGCACGGCGAACTCCCCGGCGTCGCTGACCGCGTACACGGTGTGCCCGTCGGGGCCGAAACAGCCCTGCTCGCCGTCGGTCACGTACCGTTCCAGGCCGCTGCGCAAGTCGCGCACGACGAGCCGCCGCGCCCCGCGCGGGCCGCGGCGCAGCAGCGCCCGGCCGTGGTCCGGGCTGACGTCGAGCAGCGCGATCAGCTCGCCCTCCGCCACGACCTGGCGGCGCCCGGTGCCGGCGTCGACGAGCACCGCGCGGCTCAGGTTCTCCGTGACCGCCAGCATCGGGCCGCCGGGCAGCCAGCGCAGGTTGTCCGCGGTGTCCACGCCGAAGCCTGCCACCTGGTGCAGCGCCGAGCCGTCCGGGCGCACCAGCCAGATCTCGTGCCGGGGCGCCCCGCCGGGACTGAGCCGGCAGGCGAGCCAGCCGCCGCAGGTGGACCAGTGCACCGCGGCGACCGGTTCGCCTCCCGTGTCGACCGGAAACGCCTGGTCGCCGCCGGCCGGCCGCACCCAGACCTGGGGAGCACCGCCGCGGTCCGACACGTACGCGGCGTGCCGGCCGTCCGGCGACAGTGCCGGCGACCAGGAGCCGGCCGCCTCCGTCGCCGGGGAGTCCGGCGTGGTCCACCCGGCGGGCGGGGCGGCGAGGTCGGTCCCGAGCTGACCGGTCACGTGCGTGCGTCCATCCGTCATATCCCCTTGTCCTGCAGCCACATCTCGAGCAGCCCGAGCTGCCACAACTGGTTGGCCCCGAGCGTGGTGCGCGCGGTGTTCGGGTCGGCGAGAAGCGCGTCGACGTGCCCGGCGCGGAACAGTCCCCGGGACCGGGCCTCGGGCGCGTGCAGCGCGTCGCGTACCCGTTCCAGGATCGGTCCTTGCAGGTGCCGGATGGCCGGAACCGGAAAGTAGCCCTTGGGCCGGTCGATCACCTCGTCGGGCACGAGGCCGCGGGCGGCGTCCTTGAGCACGCCCTTGCCGCCCTGGGCCAGTTTGAGCTCCGGGGGGCACGCCGCAGCCAGTTCCACCAGCTCGTGGTCCAGGAACGGCACACGCGCCTCCAGCCCCCACGCCATCGTCATGTTGTCGACCCGCTTGACCGGGTCGTCGACCAGCATCACCTGCGAGTCCAGCCGCAACGCGGCATCCACCGTGGTGACCGCACCGGGGCGGGCGAAATGGGCCGCCACGAACTCGCGGCTCACGTCGGAGCCGGCCAGCCACTCCGGGGACAGCTGTCGGGCCAGTTCCGCGTGCGGCCGGTCGAAGAACTCCCGCGCGTACGCGTCGACGGCGCAGCCGCGCGACACCGGCAGCAGCGGCGGATACCAGCTGTACCCGGCGAAGATTTCGTCCGCGCCCTGACCCGACTGCACCACCTTGACCTGCGCGGACACGTCCTCACTGAGCAGGTTGAACGCGATGCAGTCGTGGCTGACCATCGGCTCGCTCATCGCCGCGACGGTGCGCTGCACCGCGGGCAGGAAGCGCCGCCGGTCGATGCGGATCTGCATGTGCTCGGTGCCGAACTTGCGGGCGACCAGGTCGGAGTACGCGAATTCGTCCCCGCTCTCCCCGCCCACGGCCTCGAAACCGATGCTGAATGTGGCCAGCCCGTGCTGCCCCTGCTCGGCCAGGAGCGCCACGATGTAGCTGGAGTCCAGGCCGCCGGAGAGCAGCACCCCGACCGGCACATCGGCGACCATCCGCCGCTGCACCGCGGTCCGCAGCGCATCGTGCACCTGCGCGGCCCATTCCGCGCGGTCCAGCCGGATCCGCTCGAACGCGGGCTGCCAGTACACCCGCTGCTCGGTGCTGCCGTCGGCGCGGATGATCCGGATCGTGGCGGGCGGCAGCTTGCGGACGCCGGTCAGGATCGTGCGCGGTGCCGGGACGACGGAATGGAACGTCATGTAGTGATGCAGTGCCAGCTTGTCCAATGTGGTGTCCACGTCGCCGGCGGCGAGCAGTGCGGGCAGCGTGGAGGCGAAGCGCAGCCGCCCCGGCGTCTCGGCCAGGTACAACGGCTTGATGCCCAGCCGGTCGCGGGCCAGCGTCACCGTTCCGGTGTCGTGCTCGACAATCGCGAACGCGAACATGCCGAGCAGGTGCCGGACGCAGTCGGCACCCCACCGGTGGTACGCCTTGAGGATCACCTCGGTGTCCGAGGTGGAGAAGAAGTGGTAGCCGTCGCCGCGTAGCCGGCGGCGCAGCTCCCGGTAGTTGTAAATGCAGCCGTTGAAGACCAGGGTGAGGCCGAGCTGTTCGTCGGTCATCGGCTGGGCACCGGTCTCGGACAGGTCGATGATCTTCAGGCGGCGGTGGCCGAACGCGACCGGTCCCCGCTGCCACACGCCCTCGCCGTCCGGGCCCCGGGACGCCAGGGCCGGCAGCATCCGGCGGACGGTGGCATCGTCCGCCGCGTGGCCGTCGAAGCGCAGTTCGCCGCCGATTCCACACATGTGTCTCCTCCTATCGCTGCAGCAGCCAGGTGTCCTTGGAGCCACCGCCGCGCGACGAGTTGACGATCATGCTGTCGGCGGGGGCGACCCGGGTCAGGGCGGCGGGCGCCACGACGGACTCGACGCCGGTGAACACAAATGCCCGCAGGTCGACATGGCGCGGCGCGAGCCCTTGCCCGTCGAACACGGGATGCGTGGACAGTTGCACGACCTCCTGCGCCACCCAGCGGTGCGGGGCCGCCAGGATCTGCCGGCGCACCGCGACGAGGTCCTCGGGGCCGGCGTGCGGGCCGATGACGATGCGGTCGCCGCCGTACCCGTCGACCGGCTTGCACACCAGCTCGGGCAGGCGCCGCAGCACCTCGGACCGTTGTTCCTCGATACCGCACAGGTACGTCGGCACGTCCCTCAGCAGCGGCCGCTCACTCAGGTAGTACTCGATGAGTTTCGGCACGTACGCGTACACGGCCTTGTCGTCGCCGATGCCGTTTCCGAGCGCGTTGGCCAGCACGACCGTGTTTCCGTGCACGGCGGCCATCAGGCCGGGGCCCAGCGGCATGCCGTCCGCGCCGGGGGAGTGGACCAGGCTGTCCTCGCCCATCCGCAGATAGATCACGTCGACGCGGTGGCGGTGGCCGTCCGCCAGGCGATGGACGATGCCGTCGTCGACGAGCAGGTCGGTGCCGCGCACCACCGGCACGCCCATCTCCTCGGCGAGCATCCGGTGCTCGAACCATGCCGAGTCCGCCGGTCCCTGACTGAGCAGCACCACCGCCGGGTCGTCGCCCGCGGCCGGGCTCGCGGCGTCGCGGAGCGCCCGCAACAGCAGTTTCGGTACGCCGTCCGGCGCGGCCAGGCCGGTGGGGCGGGGCAGCTCCGGAAGCACGGCGTCGGTGAGCCGCCGGTTCTGCATGGCGTAGGCGATGCCGGAGGGCACCCGCAGGTTGTCCTCCAGCACGCGCCAGGTGCCGACGGCGTCGCGTACCAGGTCGACGCCGGCCACGGTGGCGCGCACGCCGGGCCGGTGGACCAGGGCGCCGCTGGGGCGCAGCTCGGGGGAGCCGGTGATCACCCACGCGGGGACGACGCCGTCGGCGACCACGGCACGGTCGCCGTACACGTCGTCGACGAACGCGTTCAGCGCCCGGACCCGTTGCACCAGCCCGGCCCGCAGCCGTGTCCAGTCGCCCGCCGCCACGACCCGGGGCACCAGGTCGAACGGGAACAGGCGGGTTGCGGCCTCACCGGCCACACTGAACGTGACGCCCCGGGCGCGCTGCTCGTCGTCCTTGGCGTCCTCGCGGCGGCGCAGCCCCACCGGTCCGAGCGCGGACAGTGTGGCGAAGATGCCCTGATATCCCGGTGCCACGTCGCCGCGCGGGAACGCCTCATCGCCGATCGCCGCGTACGGGGTGAGCCCCGCGGGCAAGCTCTGCCCGCGCGGCCCGATCCCGGTGGCGCCACCGCGGGTGTCGGCGATCAGCAGATCGACCACATCGGACAGACGGCCGCGGCGGGCCATGGCGCGCCGTTGCCGCGCCGCGGAGCTGCCGCGGCTGAGCGTGGCGGCGGACAGGTCGAGGACCTGTTCCCAGTCGCCCAGTTCTTCCAGCCACGGGCGCAGGTCGGCGACGAGCCGTTGCACGGCGACGGCCGCGGGCACCGGGGCGGGGGAGCGGGGCAGGTCGAGCAAAGTGCCCTCCAGCCCGGAGCGGGCCGCCCGCCACATCGCGGCCCGGTGCAGCGGCGCCCGGATCCGGCCCGAGGGCTCCCCGGCCCGGTACTCGTGTCGCGCCCGCAGCACCAGCGCCCGGAACAGCCCGGCGAGCAACACCACGGTGTCGACGTCCGGGCTGGAGTCGGTGACCCGCAACTCGACGGTTGGCAGGTGGGCGGACGGGCGTACATCGAAATAGACCATCTTGGGGTCGGTGATCGTCCCTGACGTGATCAGGTCGGCGACCAGCGCGTCGTGCTCCGCAGCTGATGCCACACCGCCGCTGTCGCCGGCCGTGGGCCAGCGCATCCAGATCAGCGATCGGGTGCTCGCGTATCCGGAGTCCTCCAGCATCCAGTACGGCGAGCTGGCCGACAACGCCAGCAGCACCGGCAGCGCCGGGGTGACCAGTTGCGCCACGGCGACCGCCTCGTCGCGATCGGGGACTCCGACGTGCACCTGCGCACCGCAGATGAGTTGTTCCCGGACGAGGAGCTGATAGTCGTCGAGCATCCGGCGATATCGCGAGGTCGGGGTCACCGGCGGGCTGTCGAGATCGACCAGGGGTACGGTGCCCGCCGCCACCAGTCCCAGGCCCTGGGCCGTGGCGACGCCGATGGCCCGGCGGCGCAGCGCCACGATGCCCGTGCGCAGGTCGTCGAGCGTGCGCGCGATCGGGGTGTTCGTCTCGACGACCGAGCGGTGCAGCTCGGCGGAGTAGTGGTCCTGGTCGAGCCGGGCCAGCACCTCGGGCGCGCGGGGCACCAGTTCGCGGGTGCGCAGGTCGACGACGTGCAGTTCCTCCTCGACGCCGAGGGTGAGGTCCGCACGGGCAGGGTCGGGGGCGCCGCCTGTGGTGACGCTCAGAGACTCCGTCATACGTTCCCCGCCTTCGTCGTCCGGCCCGCGCAGCCGCTCCTACCGGGAGCGTGGCTACCTCGTATGCCGAACATGTGACGTGCCCATTTCCGCCGTGCTCCAAGCTCGCCGATCGCGGCGGCAGGGGCGTTGACGGACGAATGCGCCGGCCCGGGAAAGCACAACGCCGGCCGGGGAACGAATCCCCGGCCGGCGTTGCTGCTGGCTGGTGTCCTACTTGGAGGTGCCCAGGCGGGTGATCGCCTCCGTGTCGTCCTTGCGGACCGCGGCGAACAGCTCCTTGGCCTTGGCCTTGTCCGGCAGGACGACGCTCTGGGTGCCGATCATGCCGGTGCCCTTGGTGGGGCTGGTGTAGAAGTTGAGGTTCTCACTGCGCAGGTGACGCAGCTGGGTGGCCATGTCGATCAGGTTGAGGTCCTTGTCGACGCTCACGGTGTTCGTCGTGGCCTTGAGGAAGTCGTTGAGCTTGGTCGGGCTCGACAGCATGCCGCCGGACGAGGCCTTGTTGAGGATGGCCTTGATGACCTGCTGCTGGTGGCGGATGCGGGCGAAGTCGCCGTCCTTGAACGAGTACCGCTCGCGGGCGTAGTCCAGTGCGGCGGCGCCGTCCAGCGTCTGCGGGCCCTTCTCGAAGTGCCGCTCGTGGTTGGCGTTCAGCGAGTGGGTGGAGGTGAACGTCGCTTCCACGTCGACGTTGATGCCGCCGAGGGCGTCCACGATCTCCTTGAATCCGGCGAAGTCCACGAGCGCAACGTGGTCGATCCGCACCCCGGTGTAACCCTCGACGGTCTGCACCATCAACGGAACGCCACCCCAGGCGAACGATGCGTTGATCTTCGAGTCGACGCCGCCGTGCTGGCCGTTCGCCGCCCGGGGGATGAACGTCCAGGTGTCACGCGGGATGGAGATGAGCTGCGCGGCCGACTTGTCCTTGTTCAGGTGCAGGACGATGATCGTGTCGCTGCGCGAGCCTCCGTTGTTCTCCGGGTCGCGCGAGTCGCTGCCCAGCAGCAGGAAGTTCTGCGCGCCCCCGGCCGCCGCCTCCTTCTGCGGGCGGCTGGACTCGGGCACCTGGTCGAACGCGTTGACCCGCTGGACGTTTCCTTCCACGTTGTGCAGATAGATGCCCGCCGACATCAGACCGACGCCGAGCAGAATCAGCGGCACGAGGATGAGGCTGAGGATGAGCTTCGCGCGGCGGCTCATGCGCTTCTTGGTTTTGGGCGCGACGTGCTTGCCCGGGGGGATCTCCTCGAAGTCGCCGAGTGGTCCCATCACCTGGGTGGCGTCGCGGTCATGAAGCTGCTGTCCGGTGCGCATGGCGGCGATGGTATCGATGCACGCAAGCGTGCGTCGCCCCGTCGTCTGTATTGTCTGAGTTCGAGAGATGAGGTGTGATCAATCGCACTCGGATCGATACCAGTGGCAATTGCCAGGCTGGTAGCCGGATGCCCGAATTGACCGCCTCGACAAATCTGCTGATGAGGACGAAACCCACCTGCATCCGGCATGGATCCGCAAGTCGGGTCGCCGGTCACGCTCTGGCGCGGATTGACAGCGACCTTTATCATTCGGCCTCGATTGCGGCAGAGAGTCGCGTCGTGGCACGGGGACAAGTGATGGCACAGACGGATTCCAGGCTTCCCGATCCCGCACAGGGACGGGCGTCGGTTGGTCCGCTGTCTCGCGCGTCGAACGGCGGGCCGCAGCCGCGGCCGGACGGACAGTTCGACTGGTGGGCACCGGGCGACCTCGACGAACCCATTCAGGCGCCGCGCAAAGGCCCGGAGACCCGCAAAGGCGCCGGTCACCGCAAGGGCGCCGAGCAGCGCAAGAGCGCCGACCAGCGGGGCCTGCCGCGGCAGCGCACCAGCCCGGAGGCCGGCGCGAGCGCGGAGCCGCGCGAAAGCGCGGGGCCGAGACGCGCGGAGGAGCCGCCAACCGAGCGGATCCTCATCGAGGGCAGCTCCCGCTCGACCGTGGTCCTGCCGTACATCCCGTCCGAGGCCGCGGCCCGCACCCGCCCGCTGCGGGCCTGGATGCTCGCGCTGCCGATCGACCTGGTCGCGCTGCTCGCCCCCATCACGTGGAGCCAGCAGTACTGGAAGGCGTCGACCGCGATGGCCTTCGTGGCGGTCGGCGCGTTCGCCGTCGGCGGGCTGTACCGGGCGCGCCGGCACCTCAGCGTGCTCGACGAGCTCCCCGCGGTGTATTTCCGGTTCCTGGCCGCCACCGCGGCCGTGGCGATCGCGGTGGCCAGCCGGCACGACTCGTTCAACTACATCGAGGGCTTCCTGCGGCTGGCCGCGGTCTCCGCGGCGCTGCTGCTCCCGGCCCGTGCGGTCAGCCGCATGGCCGTGGTGATCGCCCGCCGCCGGCGCTGGGTGGAGCACGGCGCCATCATCGTGGGCGGCGGCCCGGTGGCCATCGAGCTGGCCCGGCTGCTGCGCCGCTACCCCCAGTACGGCCTGCGCTTCGTCGGATTCGTCGACGTCCCGTCCACGGCGCACACCAAGCGGGAGAGTTCGCCGCTGGTCGGTCACCTGGAGGACCTGGAGGATCTGGTCCGCTACACGGACACCGAAGTGGTGATCATCGCGGACATCGACTGCTCGGAGAATCGCCTGCTGCGCGCCGTGCGGGCGCCCGGACTGGCCGAGACCGACCTGTGGATGGTGCCGCGGCTGCGGGAGTTCCCCGGCACGGTCGGCACGCCCGACCACATCGGCGCCATCCCGGTGGCCCCGCTGCGCCAGCCCACGCTCTCCGGTCCGAAGTGGGCGGTCAAGCGCAGTTCCGACGTGATCTTCGCGTCGATCGCGCTGCTGTTGCTCTCCCCGGTCCTGCTGTGCTGCGCGATCGGCACGTACTTCGAGGGCGGCAAGGGCATCATCTTCCGCCAGCAGCGGATCGGCCGCTACGGCAAGCCGTTCGACGTCATGAAGTTCCGGTCGATGCGCCCGGCCGACGACAACGAGTCGCAGACCAACTGGAACATCGGGCACGACCCCCGGGTCGGTCCCTTCGGCAAGTTCATGCGGCGCACCTCGCTGGACGAGCTGCCCCAGCTGTGGAACATCCTGCGTGGTGACATGACCGTGGTCGGCCCGCGTCCGGAACGCCCGTACTTCGTCGACCGCTTCTCGGTCGACTACCCGGAGTACGCGATGCGTCACCGGGTGCCGGTCGGCCTGACCGGGCTGGCCCAGGTCAGCGGTCTGCGGGGGGACACCCCGATCTCCGACCGTGCCCGGTTCGACAACTACTACATCGAGAACTGGTCGCTCTGGCTCGACGTCAAGGTCATCCTGCGCACGGTGGGCGAAGTGTTCCGCGGTGGCGGCCGCTGACGGTTTCCGCCGCGTACCGGCAATTGCGCTGGGTGACTGCAGAACCACCGGAATGTGACCGGGTTGACAGCATCGACGTAAACCGCCTTAATTGTCACTCCATCGAGCGAGCGGACGGCACACTCGCGCGACAGATACGGGGAAAGATGCGATCCGAACAGCCATGCCGTGAGACGAGTGGTACGGCGTGACCCAGCTCGACTCGGCGACCGCACCACTCCCACGGCTTCCGCTGCTGGCAGACCGTTCGGTGGCCCTGGTACACGAGTGGTTCGGCGCCACCGGCGGCTCCGAGGCCGTCTTCCTGGCCATCGCCGACCTGATGCCCCACGCGCAGCGTCTGGTCCTGTGGGCCGACGAAGGAGTGCCCACCGACCAGCTGCGGCTGAGCCAGTCGTGGATGTCGCGTACGCCGCTCAAGCGCAGCAAGGCCCTCGCGTTGCCCGCCATGCCCCTGGTCTGGCGCACGCTGAGCAAAGAGACATTCGACGTGGTCGTCTCGTCGAGTCACGCGTTCGCGCACACCGTGAAGCTGGGCGATCCTGACCGCACCCGGCACCTCAGCTACATCCACTCGCCCGCGCGCTACGTGTGGAGCCCCGACTTCGACGGCCGCGGCTCGCACCCCGCGCTCAAGGTGCCGCGCAAGATGCTGCAGCGGGCCGACATCAAGCTGAGCCGGCACGTGCACGCGTACGCGGCGAACTCGATCGAGGTGCAGGGCCGGATCAAGCGGTTCTGGAACCGCGACGCGGTGGTCATCAACCCGCCGGTCGACACGTACTACTTCGCGGACGCGCCGCAGGCCGACCAGTACCAGTCGCGCGACTACCTGCTCGGCATCGGGCGCTGGATCCCGTACAAGAACTTCGATCTGATGATCGAGATCGCGGACGCGGCGGGCCTGCCCCTGGTGATCGCCGGGTCCGGGCCCGAGGAGGACCGGCTGCGGCGCCTCGCCGCCGGCAAGCGGGTGCCCATCCACTTCGAGGTACGGCCGGAACGCGACCGGCTCCGCCAGCTCTACTGGGGTGCCCGCGCGCTGCTGTTCCCCGCCCACGAGGACTTCGGCATCATCCCGGTCGAGGCGCAGGCCTGCGGCACTCCCGTGATCGGCCTGCGTCGCGGCGGTCTACTGGAGACGGTCGTGGACGGCGAGACCGGCTTCCTGCTCGACACCCGCGACCCCGGCCAGTACGCGGCCGCGGTCCACCGGCTCGGGGAGCTGTCGGCGCACCACATCCGGCGGCACGCGGGCGGCTTCTCGGCCGACCGGTTCGCCGACCGGATGGCACGATGGATCGACCATGCGGCCCGCTGACCGGCCCCGCACGGGCGGAGGAGCGCGGTGAGCACCACGATCGTCGACTGCAGCGGCGTCGGCGCGGGTGGCATCACCCGCGTCCTGACCGAGCTGGTCCGGTACTGGCCGTCCGGTGCGCCGCTGCGGATCGTCGCGGCGCCCGCGGGCTGGACGGCCCCGCAGGACCGCTCCGCCGAGGTGACCGTGGTCAGCTCGCAGGACCACGGCCGCGTCGGCACGATCGCCGCGGCCACCGAGGCGCTGCGCCGGGCCACCGGCCGTGGCGCGGAGGACGCCCGGGTGCTGTCCCTGAGCCCGTCGCTGGCCATCCGCGGCAGCCGGCTGCCGGTCACCACGATGGTCCACGACCTGGCGTTCAAGCTGTGGCCGCACGACCTGTCGGCGTCGGTGAAGCAGTACCGGCGGCTCAGCTACGGCACCGCGATCGGGCGCTCCGAACGGCTCATCTGCGTGAGCGCACGCACCCGGCACGACCTGCTCGGCATCTACAACGTGCCGTACGCGCGCACGTCGGTGTGGCACCCGGGCAGCGACCTGAGCGAGGCGCCGGGCGCGCTGCCCGTGCCGCTGTCCGAGATCCGGTACGCCGGAGGCCGCTACCTGGTGGTCGCCGGGCACGCGGCACACAAGGGCGTCGAGCTCGCGATCGAGGCGGTCGCCCAGCTCGACTCGTACCACCTCGTGGTCCTGACGGGCGGGCACCCGGCCGAGGAGTTCCGGCGCGCGGCGGCGCAGTCCGCGGCGGCGCCGCGAGTGCTGTTCCTGGACCGCCTCGACGACGCCGAGTACGCGGCCACCGTCGCCGGCGCGGCCGCGTTCCTCATGCCGAGTCACTTCGAGGGGTACGGGCTGCCCGCGGCCGAGGCGCTGCGGTTGGGCACCCCCACGGTCATCTCACCGGACCCGGCGCTGCTGGAGGCCACCGGCGGGGCGGCCGTGCGGATGGACAGCTGGACCGGTGACGCGATGGTGCGTGCGCTGCGCCAGGTGGAGAGCGGGCACCTCCCGACGGCCACGGCCGAGCTGGGCGGACGCTCGTGGCGGGCGGCGACCGAGCACCTGGTCGCGCTGCTGGCCGCAGAACCGGCCGCGGCAGATGCTGCCGCGGCGCGTGGGGGAGGCTGACGTGCGGATCGCCATGGTGCATTCGTCCTTTGCCATCCGGGGCGGCGCCGAGCAGTACGTCCGTGACCTGACCCGTGCGTTGTCGGCGCGCGGGCACGACGTGCGGATCTTCAGCCGCGACTCCGAGCAGGCCGAATCCGCCGATCAGGCCGTCGGCCGGCGCATGAGTGAGCGGATCGGCGCCCGCTCCGGCGCGCTGCGCAAGGTGTTCACGCATCTCGGCGACGTGGCCGACCCGACCGGCCTGGGCCTGTCGGACATCCAGGGTTTCGCGCCCGACATGGTGCACGTGCACAACTGGCAGGGCCTGGGCGTGCTGCCGCTGGCCCGGCTGGCCCGCGCGTACCCGATCTGTCACACAGTGCACGACTACGCAATCGCGGACCCGAACAACGCGCTGGGCAACCGCGGCCGCTCGGCCGCCCTGGACACCGCGCTGCAACTGCGGTCGGCCTGGCTGGTCAGCCAGTTGCGCCGGGTCACGCTGCTGTGGCCGGCCGCGCGTACCCGGGAGATCGTGGAACGGCATGTGCCCGCCGCCGGGCGGCTGCCCGGCCGGGTGGTGCCGCTGGCGGTGCCCGAGGACGGCCCGCGGCCGGTCTGGCGCCGCGGCCACACCGACACGTTCCTGTTCCTCGGCGCGCTCAGCCCGCACAAGGGCGTCGACATGCTGCTCGACGCGTGGCGCCTGGCCGGTGTCCGCGGCCGGCTGCTGGTGGCCGGCGACGGCGCACTGCGCGACCGGCTCGCCGCCGAAGCCCGCGACGTGCCCGGGATCAAGCCACTCGGGTTCCTGGACGCCGCCGGCAAGGAGGCCGCGTTCCAGGAGGCCGGCTGGCTGGTCTTCCCGAGCCAGTGGGCGGAGAACTTCCCGATCTCCTGCGTGGAGGCGTTGCGCGCGGGCCGGCCCATCGTGGCGAGCACGGTCGCCCGGCCGCCGATGGCCTCGGACGCCGCACTGCTCACGTTCGAGGGCCGTGACCAGCTCGTCGCGGCGCTGCGCCGGGCCGCCAGCATGACCGCGCCGGAGTACGACCGGATGGCCGCCGCCGCCGCGGCCGACGGGGAGGCCCTGAACTGGGACCGGCACGTCGACGCGATCGTCGACACGTACGAGGCGGTGCGGGCGGACCGCCGTTCGGTCGCCGGGCCGCAGGCCCGGCCCTGATGGCGGACGACGGCAATCTCGGGCTGCTGCGGTCGGAACGTCTGCGACCGTGGTGGGTCAGCCGTACCCGGGGAGCGCGGATCGCGCTGCTGTGGGGCGGCGCGGCCCTGCTCGCTGGTGCCGAGGTGGTCAGCCTGGCTGCAGGGTTGCACCCGGCCCTGCCGTTTGTGGTGGCCTTCCTGCTGTTCGTGGCACTCCGGCCGTTCCCCGGCGCGGTGTTCGCGGCGACGGTGTTCTTCGCTCCGCTCGGGTTGTGGCTGCTCGGCGTGCAACGGCTGGTCGGCGACGCCTTCGGTGGCCATGACTACGTGCTCAGCCTGTCCGCGTCGGTGGTCTGCTGCACCCTGCTGCTGGTGACGCTGATCCGCCGGCGGCCCACCCAGCGGCAGCTCACGGTCGCGGTGGTCGCCGCCGCCATCTTCGCGATCTGGATACCCATCGGCGTGGCCCACCACGGCGTCTCGCAGACCCTGGTCGGGGTCCGGCTCATGGTGCTTCCGGTCGTCATGCTCGTGGTGGTACTCGGGCTCAGCGTGCGCGAGCTGCACCTCCTGATCAGCGTCACCGCCTGGCTGGTGATCGCAAACGCGGTCGCCGCGGTGGCCGAGTACATCATCGGTCCGACCCGCCTGCTCGCGTACGGCTTCGAGCCGGACCGGGCGATCCGCTACATCGGTTCCACGTTCCGGGCGCCCGGTCTCACCGAGGTCAACGCTGCACTGGGCCTGCTCTGCGGCGCGTACCTGCTCGGTTACGCCGCCCTGTGGCTGGTCCGTGACCTGCGGCCGAACCGGCTGCTGTGGCATGTCGCCGGCGGGGCCGCCGCGGTCGGGCTGGTGCTGAGCACCAGCCGTACGGGTGCGCTGCTGCTGGTCGGCGGCATGGTCGTGGCCATCGTCCTGAACCGTGGCGGCGGCCCAGCAGCACGTAAGCGGGCGCGCTGGATCGGCGTGGCCGTGGTGGCGGTGGTGCTGGGTGGCTTCGCGGCGCTGGGTGTGACCGGCTCGACCAGTACGTTCGAGCGGTTCACGATCTGGGGCCGCCTGCTGCGTTCGGGCGCACCCTGGTACGGCAACGGGATGGGCTCCGTGGGCGCCGCCACGAACTCGCGCGCCTCCAGCTCGGCGCAGGTTTTCGTGGACAACTACTTCGTGAGCGTTTCCCTGCAGCTCGGCATCCCGGTGCTGGTGACGGTGCTGGCGCTGGTGTGCTGGGGGCTCTACCGGCTGTCCCGTGGCTCGTCGCGGCACCCGGAGTACGCCGTCCACCTGGCCGTGCTTGCGGGCCTGGCCAGCGGCTGCGTGATGATCGAGGTCTGGGAGTACGCGACCGCGATGCTCTGTCTCGTCACGTTCGTCGCGTTCGCCGTGCGTGCCGGTTCGCTGTCCGGACCGCCGGAGACCGGGCCGGACGGCGACGAACCGGGCTCGGAGGTTCTGGCCGAGACCGTGCGCCTGCAACCCGGGGCGGCAGCCGAGACCGTGCGCCTGCAGCTCGACCTGTCCGGCGAGACCGTGGTGATGAACCGGCCGGGCATCGACGACACCGTCATCTTGAACAAACCCGGCCCGTTCCCGGACCGGGACACGCGGAAGCACCCGGAGCGATACCGCCGATGAACACCCTCCTCCGCGCCGCGGGCAAACTTCAAGGCTCGCAGCTGTCGGTGCAAGCGCTGAGCCGCCTGGCCAGCGTCGGCCTGTTCCTGTTGGCGTCGTGGGCGGACGGTACGCGGTTGCCGCTGGTCGCCTTGCAGGGCGCGTTGCTGGCGCTCCCGTTCGCGCTGATGGAGTCGTTGATCGGCAGGCCCATCTCGGCGGGACTGCTACCGGCGAACTGGGACATGGAGTCGTGGGCCCGCCGTACCGCGGCGGTCAGCATCCTGCCGGTGGCGGTGGTCGGCTGCGTGTCGGCGGCGGTGGCGTTGCCCGGTGCGAGCTGGCCGGACCGTCTGCTGATGCTCACTCCGGTCCTGCTGCAGCTGCCGTTGGAGGCCGCGTTCTGGGCGAAGGCGCGGACGGAGAGCACCAGCCGGGCCAACCTGATCCCCCAGGTGGTGGCGATCGGCACGCTCGTGTGTGGCGCCGCGTTCGCCGTTGCCGGGCTGCGGGTGGACGTCGCCGCGGTGCCCGGCCAAGTGGCCGTGCTGGCGTGGCTGCTGCTGCGCCGCGCGCCGTTGGCGCCGGGCACGATCCGACCCGGCTACCGGGCCGGGTTCCGGGTGGGCGCCGCGTACTTCGTCACCGCGTCGGTGGACCTCACGTACTCCGTGGCGCTGCCGTCGGTCGCCGGGGCCCTGGCCGGACCGACCGCGGTGATCGTGCTGCGCGCGATGGAGCTGGCGTTCGGGCCGTTCCACGTGACGCTGTCGGCCACCACCCGCGACGACGTCGTCATGGGCCGCAAGGCCCGCTGGATCAACCCCACACGCGTGCTCACCGTGGGCGGCTGGGCGGTGGTGTCGGTCATCGTCATGTTCAGCCCCTGGGTACGCGGGCTGCTCGCGGCGGATCTGCGGGCGCTGGGACTCGTCGCGCTGGCCGCGTTCTGTGCCTACAAGGGCCTGCTGATGTTCTCCACGTGGCTGTCCATCCGGCACATGATCTGGGCCACGCCCGGCCGGTACCTGGTGTCCGGCGTGGGTTCGCGGGTGATCGCCCTGGCCGGCCTGGCGGTCTCGGTGGCCTGGGTGGACCGGGTGCCGGAGTTGTTCGTGCAGCTGCTGATCTGTGAGGCGCTCGTGGTGGCCTGGTTCGCCTACCGGATCGCCCGCACGCCTCATACGCCCGACCCGGCGGCCGCCCCGAAGGATGTCGTGGCCGAGAGTGGCGACCTGGTGGCGCAGGGGTAAGGCGGCGTTATTCGGCCGCCAGGACCCGGACCACGCCGTTCGGGAACTGGGCGCACAGCTGCGTGTTGCCACCCACGGTACGGGCGAAGACGCGCACCGAATCCGGGCCGGGTGCCCCCGGAACGTCCTGTGAGCGAAGTTCGAAGGCGGGGCTCACCACGTAGTTCTTTCCCGCGTCCGCCACGCCCTCGACGACGTCGACCCGGCTGGTCGGGTGCGGTGAGCCGATCCAGCCCGCGCCGCTGCCGTCGACGTACCGGCCGTTGATGTGCACGCCGGGCTGGGTGAGCTGGGCGCGGATGCTGGACTGGCCCGAGTCGGCGCCGAAGTCGATGGCCGCGGTGGCACAGTTGGAGATCTTCGTGTCGATGACGCAGCCGCTCGGCTCGTTCGCGGCGGGGCCGGGCACGAACTGCACCCCGATCTCGCGCCGATGGCCGGTGTGGTTGGCGCCGAGCACGAACCCGCCGACCCAGCGGCAGCCGTGGCGGAAGATCCGTACGCCGACCCCGCCGTTGATGTCGGCGTAGCAGTTCACACAACCGATGGACAGCGCCGCCAGGTGGAACGCGACGGCCTGGCGGATGCCCCAGCCGTGGCAGTTGATCATCTGGGAGCCGTGGCTCTGCCCGGCCATCCGGAAGCCGACACCGCTGTTCTCGAACGACACGCAGTTGACGAACATCGAGTCGTGTGGGCCGTTGAAGTTGAGGCCGTCGCCCTCGTTGTCGTGCGAACGGACCGCGGTCAGCCGGGCTTCCATCTGGTGTGACGGGCTGGGCAGCGCCGCCGACGCGCTCCACTCGCTGTAGAGGCCGTCCTGCCGGCAGTTGAAGATGATGACCTCGGACAGCTCGTATCCGTAGCCGTAGACCCGGATCCCGTACCCGCCGTCGGGGTTCTCGTCCTTGTTCCCGTCGAGGGTGAGGTCGCGCACGCTGAAGTGCCCGATACCGGCGTTTTTGTCGGTGCCGGTGAGCTCGCTGAACCGGTCCGACTCCAGGATCGCCTTGTTCGCGCCCTTGTGCAGCTTGAGCGTCGTGGTGTCGCCGCCGGCGCCGCGCAGGTGCACCCTCGAATACAGCCGCAGCCCGCGGGTCAGGTAGACGCCCGGCGGCAGGTAGACGACACCGCCGGTGTCCTTGACCGCGTCGATGGCGCGCTGCAGGGCTTCGGTGTCGTCGGTCCGGCCGTCGCCGGTCGCGCCCAGCTTGCGGACGTCCGACGTCGCCTCGCCCGTGGGTGGCGAGCCGGTGCCGGCGTAGTAGCCCGTGGTGGCGCCGGTGACGCCCGCGCCGAGCAGCAGGGCGCCGCCGCCGGTGAGCATGGCGCGCCGGGACGGCGAAGCGGGAACGGCGCCGGTGGGACGGCGCCGACGATCCCACCACCGGCGTCCGGCGTCGATGGCGGTGGTCAGCAGCGTCACGCCAGGAAGGCTAGCCGAACCGGCGACTGCCGTCTGGTTGACCCGATGCCGACCGGTTTCTGGATCGTTCACCCACCCGGTCAGCTGTGCCGCTGCCAGAGGTCGCGTAGCGGCTCCCACTTGCCGCCGAAGTCCTCCTCGCAGTACGACTCGACGACCTCGATCGCCAGCGGGGCGTCGTCACGCTCCCAGGACATGCCGCACACCGAACGGCCGTCGCCGGCCCGGAATGCGTACTCGATCACCTTGCCCGGCGCGCCCGTGACGCCGCCGTTGATCCGGGCGGGGTCGTGCACGCCCGGGGCGATCGCGTCGGAGTTGATGTTCATCTGCTGGCGGTACAGGCGGGAGGCGTTCTTGGCATCGGCGTTCTTGTAGACCACGAACTGCACACCGACAGAGCCGTACTTGCAGGTGACGTGGCGGGTCTCGTCGTTGCCGAGGGGAGGGGCGCCCTTGTCCGTGTTCGCCATGCAGGCGCCGAGTGTCGAGTTCAGCCACGGCTGGGCGAGCCCGGCCAGCTCGTTGTTGAGCTTCGTCTTGTTCACCGACGCGAGCTGGGCGTCGTAGAGCCCGGTCGCGGCGGGCGGCGCCGGATCCGGGTCCTTGTCCTTCTTAACGCCGCCCCCGGTGGCGGCACCGAGGAAGTAGCCGCCTGCGCCGGCGGCCAGCACGGCGACCGTGAGGCCCGCGATCCACGGGAGCAGCGGACTGCGCTGCTTGCGCGGCGTCGGCGTGATGCGCGGCTGATTCTGCGCCATCGGCTCGCTCGGGTACGGCGATGCGGGCGCGTCCCAGCCGGCCCCCGACTGGGGCTGTGTCGACCATGCCGCGCCGGACTGCGGCTGCACGGGTGGCACGTCCCACTGCTGCGGCTGCCCGCTCGACCAACCGCCCTGAGCGGGCGGCCCGGACACGGTGGGGCTCCATTGCTGGTGCATGCCGGAGTTGGCGGCCCAACCCGTCGGTGGCGCGCTCTCCGGTGCCGGCTGGATGCCGTCGGGTGCGGGCCACGCGTCCTGACTGTGGTGCAGCGCGCTGGGGGTCGACTCTTCACTCACGACGCGCACGGTAGCAGTATGAAGCGGTGCGTATCAGCCCGGAATCGCGACAGTTAGTACCGTCTCACTGGCGCTGACCCGCCTGATCCGGACGACTCCGGGCGCGAATGCCCCGCCACGGGACCAATCGACATCCTTGGTTCCTTGGGGCGGCAAAGGCACGTTCCCGTACGGGTCGTATCAAGGTCATTCGGCCGCGTGCGGGGAGGTGATCATGGTTGCTACTTGGCGGTATAGTCCCAGCCCGTGACGCTGGTGAATACCTGTGACGATGAATTGACCGCGGTGGCGGAGCCCGAGCCGGCGCAGACCGCGGACCGCCCCTGGCGCCGCTCCGCCCGGGTTGCGTTGATCAGCTGGATCGCGGCCACCGTCACGTACGCGATCATCACCGTCTACGCCTGGCGCGCGAGCACCGCCCCCACGCCCGACCTGCACCACGTCTTCGGCATGTGGAAGTGGAACGACGTCAACTTCTACGTCGAGATCGCCGAGTACGGATACGGCCGGAACGCGGACACCCCGGCCTTCTACCCGCTGTATCCCATGCTGATCTGGACCGTCGACAAGCTCACACCCGGTGACCTTCTCGTCGCCGGTGCCGTGACCTCCTCGATCTGCGCGTACCTCTGCATGCTCCTGCTGCACCGCTTCGTGGACATGGAGTTCGGTGCCAAGGTCGCCTCCCGGACCGTGATCTACTTCGCGGCTTTCCCGATGGCGTTCTTCCTGTACAACGCGTACAACGAGTCGCTGTTCATCCTGCTCAGCATCGGCGCCCTGTACGCCTGCCGGCGCGGCCACTGGTGGCTGGCCGGTTCGCTGGCCGGGCTGGCCGGCGCGACCCGGCTGTTCGGGCTGCTGCTGGGCGTGCCGCTCGCGTACGAATACCTGCGGCAGATCGGCTGGCGGCCCCGCCGGATCAGGTGGAACGCGCTCAGCCTGCTCCTGGTCCCGGTCGGCCTGGCCGCCTATGCCGTCTACTGCCAGGTGGCGATGGGCAACTGGCGGGCATTCGTGGATGCGCAGTCGACGTGGAAGCGCGCCTACGGCTTTCCCGGGCAGTCGCTGCTCGAAGCGATCTGGCTGGTCATCCGGCAGGGCCCACGCAGCGGCGAGTTCATCCCGAACGAGTACTACCTGATCACCCTGTTCGAGGCCGCCGTCGTGCTCGGCGCCCTGATTCTGCTGGTGCTCGGCTTCGTCGGCCCGTGGAAGTTGCGGCGCGACCAGTACTTCCTGCTCGTCGCCACGGCGGTGCCGCTGCTGCTGGTCTCCATGACGATGGTGGGCGACCAGCGCTGGCTGCAATCGGCGCCGCGCTACGCCATGGAATGGGTGGTCGCGTTCATCGTCCTGGCGCGGATCGGCGGCAACGCGTTCGTCGACCGCATCTATCTGATGCTGGGGTTCTCGCTGCAGACGCTGATGCTCGTCACCCTCGTGCTGCAGGCGCACTGGGTCGCTTGACCGGCGCAGGTCCCGGCGGCGGGTACCGGCGCAGGATCCACACCTGCTGGCCATAGGCGAACAGGTTCTGCGTCAACCAGTACAGAACGACGCCGATGGGAAAGAACGCGCCGGACACGAGCAGCGACAACGGGATGGCGAACAGCGTCAGCCGCTGCATCGTCCGCGCCTGCGGGTCCGGGGACCATCCCGTCTTGCGGATCATCTGCCGGCTGGTGAGGAAACTCGTGGCCGCCATCGCCGCGATCAGGATCGCCGCCACGATCGTGACGGTGCCGCCGTGGCCGCCGAACGTCGCGGCGATCGGTGCCCCGAACAGCCGTGCGTTCGCCGCGCTGTCGAACTGCGCCAGAGTCCAGCCGTACAGTGTGCGGGCGCTCTCGCTGGTGACGGTCGGCCTGAGGTGACGCAACACGTGCAGCAACCCGAGCAGGATCGGTGCCTGCAGCAGCATCGGCAGGATACTCATCAGCGGGTTGACCTGCTCAGACCGGTAGAGCTTCTGGAGTTCCTGGTGCAGGGTCTGCCGGTCTCCCTTGTGCTTGTCCTGCAACGCCTTGACCTTGGGTTGCAGCAGTTGCACCGCGCGTTGCGTCCGGACCTGCCTGATCACGATCGGGATCAGTGCGGTGCGGACGGTCAGTACCAGGAAGACGATGCCGAGCACCCAGGACCAGCTCGTCTGCCACCCGAACGCGTCACCGAGCACCGTGTCCCAGGCGGCATGCCAGAACAGCAGGACCGCGGAGATCGCCGAATAGACCATCGCCATCAACGGGCTGAACAACGTACTCATGGCGCCACCACCCGGGCGGCAGCGGATCCGGACAGGACAATGGACACGGGCATGACGAACCCCTCGAAGGACGGCCAAGCGGCTGGATGAGGACAGGAACGGTCACCAGCGGCCGCGACGAGCGGTAGGAAAAGGAGAAGACGCTCAGGCGGCCGCGAGCGGCCCGGTGGGCCCTCTCGGCCGGGTGCGTCCTGCGGCGTCGGGATCGCGATGGCGCGGCACACCGGCACGGCCCGCCCACTCCCGCAACGCGCGGTGGAGGATCCTCGGGTCGGCCGCGGTGGCACGCCGGCTCAGCACCATATTGGCGGCGAAAACCGCGATCAGCAGCACACCGGCGACCGCGCCCGTGCCGACGAGCAGTCCGGTGCCGACGAGCAGATCGGTCGGGCCGGCGTCGGTCAGCACGCTGACCAACTGCCAGAACACCTGCCACCAGATCACGCCGTTACCGTACCCTCCGGGCGCAAAGTCCACACGGGTTCAGAAGCCCGCGAGGACGGCGGTGGCATGACTGGCTGCGCCACGCGGCCACAGCACCCGGTGCCACGACGGGATTCAACCGTTCCAGCCCGCCGCGCCGGTGTCCGACGGTCATGACCGTCGAGATCCGGCGCCGGTGCCCCTCGCCCACGACAAGAAGCGGTCGTAGAGGGCGGCAGGCTGATCGCGCCGGTGCAGGTCGGTCAGCGCGTCGTACATCTGGGCCGCAAGGTAGATCGTCAACGCCGATGGCGAGTATTTGTACTCCGTGAGCAGGTGAGTCTTGGCCGGCCGGCACGGCCATGGGTAGCCGCACTGCCGGCAGCGCCACGTCGGACGGCCGGGGGTGTGGCGCGGTGCGGCGCTCATCGCGTGCCCCGGCCGCCCTGCGCTCCATCTGAATGTATCGGGCATTCCAATGACACCCCGCATACCGGACACCACCGCTGCTTGGCCTTGAACATGAGCAGGCCGCCCAGAAACCCGATCACCATTGCGGCCAAGACTGATACGGCCAAAGTCATGATCACCTTTCCTTTCGTGCGGGATCCGCGCGATTTTGGGGGTGCGGTGCCGGATTCCATTGAGCCGGTGGGGTAGGCGCATCACCAGGTGATGGGCGCGGACACTGGCGATGTCCGCATGGGTTGAGCTGGGATAGACATGGACGGTCGGCAGGTGGTCGGGTTTCGTACGTGATCCGAAGGATGCGGGGGCACACGTGATCGACGACGGCGCAGCGGACGTCGCACCGACGGCTGCTCAGGTGGCCGGTCACCGGGTCTCGTACGACTGGCTGACCGGGCATCGCGGGGGTCTGTACTGGGTGGAAGCCTCGCCGTTGACCGGGCAGGACGCCGTGGTGCGGTGGACCCCGGAAATCTCCGAATGCCAGGTGACCGGGCCCGCGGGGGTGAGCGTGGGCAGCAGTCTGCACGCGTATGGCGGGATGCCGTACGCGGTGCTGCCGTCGGGCGACGTCGTGGTGGTGGACAACGAGTCCGGACAGCTCGCCGGTCGGGACGTCCGCACACGCGGCACCGCACATGTGTACGGGGACCTAGTCTGGTCCGACGAAGGTCTGCTGAGTATCCGCGAGGGAACACGCGGCGATGAGATCGTGGCGGTGGAGGTTTCGTCGGGCAAGGTTCGTGTCCTGCTGAGCACCGATGGCCTCCTCGCCACGCCACGTCCGGCGCCGGGTCGACTGGCGTGGGTGCGGTGGGGTCCCGGGGTGATGCCGTGGGACTCCAGCGAGGTGTGGGTGGCGGATCGCGGGCCGGCCGCCGGTTCGCTGGCGAACCCGGTCCGGGTGGCCGGTGGGCGCGATGAATCTGCCTTCCAGCCGCGATGGGGTTTCGATGGCTGGTTGTATTTCATGTCGGACCGGACGGGATGGTGGAACCTCTACCGGTGGCGTGACGGTCACACGGAGGCGGTGGCGCCGATGGCGGCCGAATGCGCGACCGCTCCGTGGGAGTCGGGATACGCCAACTACGTCCTGCTGAACGGCGGGCGGATCGTGATGACCGTCCAGCGAGGGCCGGAGCAGAGCCTGGCGGTGGTGTCGGGTACGCGGACGACGTTGCTTGCTTCGCCGTACACATCGATCAAGCCGTTTCTCGCGCGGGTTGGCAGCCGGATCGCGGTGATCGGGGCGTCGTCGACCCGCCAGCAGGAGATCGCGGTGATCTCGCCGGACGGCTCGGGCCGGGTCGATGTCATCCGGCGTGGCCGGGAGCAGCCACTCGGCCGGCTGCCGGCGCCGGAGCTGATGAGGGTGCCGTCCGGGGACGGCGAAGTGATTGCCGTGTACCACCCACCGGCGACCGGTGGCCGTCCGACGCCGATGATCGTCAGACCGCATCCGGGTCCGACCTATCACGTCGCCTTGAGGTTGGACGGGGAGGTGCAGTTCTTCACCAACCGTGGGTTCGCCGTCGTGGATGTCGACTACCGGGGTAGCACCGGCTACGGCCGGGAATTCAGGAAGTCGCTGGACGGGCAGTGGGGCCGATTCGATGTCGATGACTGCCGCAACGTCGCCCGGCACCTGATATCGGCCGGGCTTGCCGCCCCGGGTGCGGTCTTCATCTCGGGCGCCAGCGCGGGCGGTTACACGGCTTTGCGAGCGGTCGGCGAGGAAGAACCGTTCGCACTGGCGGTGGCTCGATCGGCGATCGTGGACCCGCATCGGTGGGCGACCACAGCACCCCGATTTCAGCGCCCGCACGCGGTGATCCTGGCCGGTGACGATTCCGGCGTGCGTGCGGACCGGGTACGGCGGCCGGTGCTGCTCGTGCACGGCGTCGCGGATGAGGTCGCACCGATCGACGACGTGATGGCGTTGGCGGAGGCGCTACAGAATCGGGGGATGCTTGCCGGGCTGCTGCCGCTCGACGGTGTCGGGCACTATCTGTCGCGGTCGGCGTTGGCGACGGCATTGGACGCCGAGCTTGCCGCGTATCTGAACGTGCTCAAGAGGGCGGGCTTGTCATTGCCGGGTTGACGAGCACGGGCAGCCGCGTGTGAGCGTATTCGACGACGTCTCGCACCTCGGGCTGGTCCGAATAGGGCTGCAGTTCCGCCAGCATGAGCACGATCCGGTGTGCGCTGCGGAACGAACTGATGGCGGTGGCATGGTCTATTGCCTGACGGGCCATGGCACACGCGTGATCGACCTGCCGGCTGCGGGCGAGTGACGCCGTGCTCAGCGCCGAATCGATCGCCTTGCGGCGGATGCGATGCGGCTCCAGGGCGGCGACCGCCTGCGCCGCTTCGCGCTGGGCCGGTGCATGAAGGCCGAGATCGAAGAAGCAGTGTGCCCTTTCGTCGCCAAGGTCAGCTTCGCCGAAATAGGCAATCCAGGATGGTTCCTCGGAGCGCCGACTCCGAGCGAGATCCCTCTCGGCCAGCAGCAACGCCGCCGCGCACGCGACCCTTTCGCCACGCCGCGCATGGGCGCGCGCCAGCACGGTGCGGCAGGCGGCCCGAATGGCCGGTGTGGCGGCTGTCCCGATACCGCGCAGGGATGCTCTGGCGAGGCGGGCAGCTTGCTCGGGGTCACCGCAGTGCAGTGCGAGGTGGCCGAGGCTGACCGCGATGAGGTAGCCGCCGTACAGGCGATCGCCCGCTCCGGTGGCGATCTCCAGTGCACGCAGGTAGCGCTGTTGCGCCATACCGTCGTTGCCCAGGTCGACGGCCTCGTATCCGGCAAGTTCCAGGTATCCGACCGCTACTTGCGGCGCACAGCGGGTCAACGCTTCCAGGCTCTCGGCGAGAGTCCTTGCCAGCCCTGGGTACGTGAGTCCTGCTCCGTGTCTGTGGTCCGCTTCGCGGAGTACCCTCAACTGGTCGGCAGCGGCGTGCTGATCAGCGGCGTCTGAACGCCGGACCGGTGCGGTCGACAGCAGCCAGTCCAGCACGGGCCGATCCGTCGCCTCCGATCGGAAGCCGGACGCCGCCCCGCCCACGTCACGCGCTGGCCGGAGGACACGTTCGCGCTGCAGCATCGGCAGCAGGCGGTGAAGTCGCCCGTTGGCGCCCAATGTCGCGTCGCATTGCTCGACGAGGTCGTCGGAGGGCGTACGCTCGGCGGCCTCGACCCGACGGATCAGGTCCTTGTGTACGAAGAGGGCCTTGCCGAGATCGGCCTGGGACATGCCTGCTCCGAGGCGGAGCCTACGGATTTCAGCCCCCAGGAAATGCAGCACCGAACGGGTCGGCTGGAGATCCTTCGGGGTCTGGCCCATCTGTCACCACCATTCGGGAGCGCCGTACACGACCGACAACAGTCCATTGTCGGCGCGGCGCGGGTGCGGGTCGCACGGCACCGTCGTCCAAGCATGAGGACAATCCCGATGTCCGCATGCGCGCGGCTCTACTCGGCGGCGGACAGGCGCTGCACTATTGTCTTCTGGTTCCTCCGAGGCGGGACTCGAGCCATCGCAGGGTGTAGAGGGATTGTTCCCGTTGCATCCGGCGCAGCCCCGGTAGGCCGGGGAGCTCGGGTAGGTGCCCTTCCCTCCAGGCTCGGCCGGACAGCCCAGCAAGCGCCACGTTGACGTCCTCCGCCGGTGTGTCCTGCCAAGATGACTGCTGTAGCAGGTGCTCGGGGTCGAGTCCGCACGCGGCCAGGTCGGGAGCAAGCCGGACGAGGTCCATCCAGCCCGGTGCGGTCCACAGATGTGTCCAGTCCACAATCCGGAACTCCCCGTCGGGTTGCCGGATGACGTTGTCCCGCCGCAGATCCCCATGGTGCAGGGCGGATCCGACGGCGAGGACGTCGAGCCATCGACTCTCCAGCTCGGCGAGCCGCGGGATAGCAACATCCACCGGCAACGGCCGCCCGCGCACATGCTCCACGGCTATCCGGCTGAGCTCAGAGTCTGCGCTGCGGTTCAGCGCCTGCCAGCAGCCGAGCAGAGGAAGAAACGCCTCCGCATACGGTGACGTGCCAGCGATGGGGCTTGGATCCATCAACTCACGCATGCGCTGCACCACCGCGAGGATCTTCGGTTGGTCGGCCGCTTCCCACCTCGTCACGGGGGCGCCGTCGACGACTTCGTAGGCCGCCACCCGCCATTGCTCCACGGAGGTGGAACCGACCAGCCGGGGGCCCAATTCGTCTGCCACCACGGCCAGAGCCACACCGGCTTCCACGGCCTCACCGAGACCTTGGCCCACTGGAGCGGCCTTGGCGAATAACCGGCTCCCGTCAGTGCCGATCACGACCGATGCCACTGACGGCGTGAACCCTGCTTCAGCGGGGTATTCGGCGACGACAGAACTGCCGAGCAATTCCTCCACCGCGAACCGAACGCTGTCCGGCGTGTCCGCCAGGCGCGGTCGCCGGATCCCGTACTCGTCATTCAGGGTCACTGTCGCGACGCCTCAGTCTGCGGCGAGCCGGGCGCGGTGTTGGCGGTTGATGTCGATGAGCTGGTCGAGGGCGTCGCGGGCCCGGGTGAGTTCCTCGATGTGTGCGGTGATCCGGTCCCGTTCGTCGGTCAGCCGCTCCCACGCGTCGTCGGCGTTCTGCGCGCTGGGGGAGTCGACGCAGGGCAGCAGTTCGGCGATCGTCTTGCTGGACAGCCCCGCGGAGTACAGGCGCTGCAGGAAGCGGACCCGGGCGATCTCGTTGTCGGTGTACTGGCGCTGGCCACCCGTGCTCCGGGTGCTGGTGAGCAGCCCCTGCTCCTCGTAGTAGCGCAGCGAGCGCACGCTCACCCCGGCCTGGGCGGCGAGATCGCCGATCCGCATGGTGCCTCCCGATGTGATCCGCCCCGCAAAGCTTGCATCTGACGTCAGTGTCAGGTCCTAGCGTAGCGGCACGCCCGGTCGGCGGGCGTGACCCCCCGTGAGGCTCCCGGAAGGCAGTACGCGATGACGACCCTGTTCGACCGCTTCCAGCTCGGCCAGTTGGTCCTGCCCAACCGCGTGGTGATGGCTCCGTTGACCCGGGTCCGTGCCGCGGCGGGCGGGCTGGCGACGCCGTCGATGGCGACCTACTACGCCCAGCGCGCCACCGCGGGGCTGATCGTGACCGAAGGGGTGCAGCCGAGCCTTGTCGGGCAGTCGAACCCCGGCACCCCGGGCCTGCACACCGACGAGCAGGTCAAGTCGTGGCTGCAGGTCACCGACGCGGTGCACGCCAACGGCGGGCGCATCTTCGCCCAGATCATGCACGGTGGGCGGGTGTCGCACCCGGAGACGAGCGGGATGCAGCCGGTCGGCCCGTCGGCGGTGCCGTTCGAGGGGGAGATCTTCACCCCGAACGGGCGCCGGCCGGCGCCGGTGCCGCGGGCCCTGGACACCGCGGAGGTGCCCGAGCACGCACAGTCCTACGCCGATGCCGCGGTACGCGCGATCGACGCGGGCTTCGACGGGGTGGAGTTGCATGGCGCGAACGGCTACCTGATCTCCCAGTTCCTGTCGAGCGCTGCCAACCAGCGCACCGACCGGTACGGCGGCTCGCTCACCAACCGGATCCGCTTCGCGGTCGAGGCGGTGGCTGCGACCGCCGAGGCGGTGGGTGCGCACCGTACGGGGATCCGGCTCTCGCCCGGCGCGGGCATCTGGGGCGCTGCGGAGACGGACGTGGCCGAGATGTACGCGGCCCTGCTCGCGCAGCTCGCGCCGCTGGAACTGGCGTACGTGCACCTGGAGGTGACCACGGCCGACGACGTGCTGGTCGGGCTGCGGCACGCCTGGCCCGGCACGCTCATCGTCAACCCGGCGTTCCCGATGGGCCCGAAGAAGGCGGACCGGGCGGCCGCCGACCGCTGGCTGGGCCTGGGGGCGGATCTGATCAGCTTCGGTCGCGCGTTCATCGCCAATCCAGACCTCGTCGAGCGCCTGCGGCAGGGCCTCCCGATCGCGGAGGACGACCAGGCGACCTGGTATGCGGGTGGTGACCAGGGGTACATCACCTATCCCACATACCGGTACGCCGGCTGACCCTGCCGTCAGGTCTGCCCGTCCGGCGCGATGAGGTGACGTCCGGCCGGGTGTGGGTGCCAAGCACACACCCGGCCGGGCCGATCATCCACGCGGACCCGGCCGTCTCGGCGGGGCAGCGGCGGCGGGCAGGGGAACGCGGAGCCGCCGCAGCCCGGGTCATCCGGTCAGCAGGCACGAGACACGGCAATCAGACCGAATGCCGCATTGCCGACCTAGGCACGATGACGGATTTCAGAGAAACACGAGTATTGCGCAAAATGTCGTAGGCAAATGGTCGCCCACGACATATTTATGCTTTTCAGCCGGGTAGCCTCGCCCGCGGAAACGACCGCATGCGAGGAGAACCATGACCGCCCCATCGTCCGGCAGCCCCCGGCTACCGCGCCGCGGGCTGCTCACCCTGGCCGCGCTGGCGACCCTCCCGGCGGCCTGCTCGACCGCCCGGCGCGGGGCCGAGGCCGCGCCGCCGCGCGCGACCCCGAGCACCGGCGCGACCACGAGCGGCGCCCCGAGCGCGAGCGTCGGCCCCGCCACCGCGACGGCGCGCCCGTCGGCGTCCGCGTCGGCCACCCCGGAAGGGTCCGCGTCGCCGAGCGCGGGGGCCACCACGGCACACTCGTCGCTCGGCGGCCCGGTGCCGTTCGAGGCGGGCAAGGTGAAACTGGGCGCGTACATGAGCCTCAGCGGCAAGTCGCTGTCGCAGAGCATCGCGCTGCGCCGCGGCCAGCTCGGCCGCGAGCAGCGCATCGTGCACGTCTTCTACGGCTTCGGCGAACGGCTGGAACGGCCCTCGATCGGTGACAGCACCCTGCTGGTGTCGTGGCACGGGGTGCCGTACTCGCGGATCAACGGCGGCGGGTCCGACAAGCTGATCAAATCTGCGGCGCGGGACCTGGCCCGGCACGGGCACCCGGTGATGTTGCGCTGGGGCTGGGAGATGAACGGCGACTGGTTCGAGTGGGGCGGCGCGAACAACGGGCAGGACACGGCCGGCTACATCCGGGCGTGGCGGCGGATGCACGACATCTTCCGCGCCGAGGGCGCCGACAACGTCGCCTGGGTGTGGAGCCCGAACTGGAATTCCGGCCCCAACACCTCGTGGAACAAGATGCAGCGCTATTACCCCGGCGACGCGTACGTCGACTGGGTCGGCGTTTCCGGCTACAACTTCTTCAAGGAGTCCCCGCGGACCCTGTTCAAGCCGGTGGTCAGCGCGTACGGGGGCAAGAAGCCGATCATCGTCACGGAGACCGCGGCGGTCGACTTCGGCGGGCGCAGCAAGGCCGACTGGATCGCCGACCTGTCCGCGTACGTGAAGTCGACGCCGCAGATCGGCGGCCTGGTGTGGTTCGACACCGACACCCAGGAGGACGTGCCGCACAACTTCCGGATCGACACGAGCGCCACCACGCTCGCCGCGTACAAGGCGATGGCCCGTAGCGCCCGCTTCGCCGGCTAGGGGACGGGCCCGCGCGTGCACGCGCGGGCCCGTCGTACTCAATTGCGGTGGATGGTGAACGTGGTCGTCGGGTTCTCGATGTCGCGGTAGTTGTTCGACAGGTGCAGGCCGTTGAACGTCACCTCGCCGACGGCCGGGCCCTGGCCCGCCTCGGGCATCGGATTGGCCCAGATCCCGAAGCCGGACTTGGCATCGTACGCATCACCGCTGCGCTGTGCGCCGGAGATCGTGACGTTGGTGAAGACCGTGTCCTTGATCGGGAACTGCGGCTGACCGCCGACGTAGTTGGTCTGGAACATGATGCCCGAGTACGTCGGGTCGACGATGTCCACATTGCTCACCCGGATGCCCTGGAACACCTTCGACGCGGAGAACACCCAGATTCCGGGGAAGGTCTGCGCCCCCCAGAAATGCCCACCGGCACGGACGACCGTGATGTTGTCGAAGACGGTCGGCGGGTCGGCGCCGAAACCGTTCATCGGGATCCCGAAGTCCAGCGAGCTGATCGTGATGCCGGAGTAGACCAGCGTGTCCGCGATGTAGATGTTGCGGAACGTGTTGTGGTACCCGCCGTACACCGCGACCCCGGCGGCGCGCCAGGTCAGGGTGGCGGTCAGGTTCTCGTACACGTTGCCGGTCTCGTCGGAACCGCCCGCGTCGATCGCCGAGAACAGCGCGAAACTGTCGTCGCCGGTGGCCCGGGCGTCGTCGTTGACCACGTGGTTGTCCGTGCTGCCGTTGGTCATGTTGATGCCGTCGGCGAACGTGTCCCGGATACGGGAGTTGCTGATGGTCATCCGGTCGGTGTTGGCACCCCAGTACAGGCACACCACGTGCTCGGCCCAGATGTTGTCGATCGTGATGTCCGCGATGTTGCTGAAGTCGAACACCTTCCCGGGGCCGTCCCGCCGGATCGTGTAGTTGCCGAAGAACGCGAAGTTCTTGAACGCCGAGCCGCCCGCCCCGCTCTGCGCGGAGAAACCGGCGTCGGTCTCGGTCTGGTCGGCGGGGGTGAAGAACCGGGTGTACCAGGGGCCCGCGCCGACGACCTGGATCGCCCGGCCGTACACCTGGAACTTGCCCGTGGTTTTGTAGTCGCCCGGCGGGAGGTAAACCCCGCTCTTGGCGGTGTCCATCCGGGCCGTGTCCAGAGCCGCCTGCACGGCCTGCTGGTCGAAGCCCGCGGGCACGACGTACTTCGCCGGGTCGGGGTTCGCGATCGGGGTGACCTGCTCGGTGTTGACGAAGTCGATCGCGATCGGGCCCGGGTTCGCGCCGTCCTTCTGCAGGCGGATCGTGCTGCCCGCGGCCACCGTGCCGGTCAGCATGACGTTCGCCTCGTCGTAGATGTGCCGGGCGCCGGTGCCCGAGTTCTGCGGGTTGGCCTCGTCGCCGTACAGCCACGCGTACTTGGAGGTGAGCGGCAGGGTGCGGTTCAGGGTCCCGTCGACGTACACGTCGATCGCGCTCGTTGTGCCGTCGGGGATGGAGAACCGGGCGACCAGTGTGTTCGTCTTCGCCTTGGTGGTCCACTGGACGTACGCGCCGGTCTGGTTCAGCGTGACGGCCCGCCGCCCGGATGCCTCACCGGCGAGGTCCCCGATGGTGCGGTTCGGGCCCACCACCTGCGCGCCGCCGCCAACCTGGCCGTCCTCGGCCTCGTACGAGTCGTACGGCATGTTTGCGCCGCGCCCCACGAGCAGCGGCGTCTCGGTGGTGTTGTTGGCCTTGCGGTCCGGCAGCTCGCCGGGGTCGTCCGCGATCACGGTACGCACGGTGTACCGGCCGGTGGCGGCCGTCCACGTACCCAGGGCGATCGGCGGTGCCGAGGCGCCGGGTGCGAGCGTGCCGGTGTACGAGCCGGTCAGGGTGCGTACCGTGGTCGAGCCGTTGAGGATCGTGACCGTGACGTCGTGCGCGCCGGACGTGGTGGCGATGTTCCCGGCGTTGCGCAGGGCCACCGCGAACGTGACCGGGTCGCCCGCGGCCGGGTTGGCCGGCGACCAGGTGGCGGCCCCGACCAGGTCGGAGGTCTCCGGTTCCGGTACCGGGGTGCCGATGACCTGGAACTCCGCGACCTGGCCGCTGGGCGCCCCGGTGTTGGCGGTGAAGCTGAGGCGTACGTCCGCGACGGTCGCGCTGACCGCGACGGTGACCGTGTTGCCGGAGGCCGGGTCGAACCGGTAGGTCGCGGAGTTCACCAGCGTGGTGAACGCGGAAGCGCCCTGCGCCCGCCCCAGGACCGAGAACGTCTGGGTACGCGCCGCCCAGATCGGGTCCGGGTTCAGCTTCACCACGACGGCCTTCGTGACCGCATCGGCGCCCAGCTTCACGGTCAGGTTCGCCGGGTACGCGCTGCCCTCCCAGTACGTCGCCACGTTGCCGTCGTTCGCGTTGGTGGCCGCGAACGAGTACACCGTGGACGACGCGTCGATCGGTTTGCCGGTGGCGAGGTCGGTGCCCGTGGGTGGCGGATCGGTGGGCGGCGGGGATCCCGGGCCGTACACCTCCAGCTCGGCGAGCTGGGCCGCGGGCCAGCCGGTGTTGGCGGTGAACGTCAGCCGCAGATAGCGGGTGCTGGTCGCGGGCAGGTCCACGGTCACCGCGTTGTCGGTGCCCGGGTCGAACGTGTACCCGGTGCTCGCCTTGACCGGCGTGAACGACGAGCCGTCGGTGCTGCCCTGGATGGTCAGCGTCTGGGTGCGCGTGGCCCAGGCGGCGGCGGGTGGCAGCCGCAGAACTGCCTGGTCGACCGCGACCGTGGCGCCGAGGTCGACCTGCAGCCATTGAGGGAACGCGTTGTTCGTGCTTTCCCAGTACGTGTCCGTCTTGCCGTCCCCGGCGTTGCCGGGCTGGTACACGTCGGTGCTGCTGCTTGCGGTGAATGCCTTTCCGACCGCGAGGTCGGGCCCGGCGGCCTGGGCCGGGGCGGTGTGGGCGAACGCCGTCAATGACGCCGCGGTGAGAACGCTGATGAGGGCAGCCAGCGTGCGGCGGCGGTACGGAGCGGTGCGGATGGCCATGGGGATCCCTTCGTGAGGTGGCCGAGCCGGGGGTGGTGGATGGGTCATCGGTGTTGCAGGCGCAGCCACACCGCGGTGTCCGGGGGGACGAGGTCACCGTCGAGGGGGCTGCTGGCCAGCAGGCGGGTGTCGTGGTCCGGCAACGCGACCGGCGCCGCGGACAGGTTCAGGACGCAGGCGAAGCCCGGTCCGCGGGTGAACGCGAGGACGCCGGGCGCTGCGGGCAGCCAGTCCAGCGCCGGGGTGTGCAGGCCGGGTTCGCCGCGGCGTACCCGGAGCGCCGCGCGGTACAGCTCCAGCATCGAGCTGGGGTCGCCGCGCTGGGCCGCGACCGTGAGGCCCTTCCACTCCGGCGGCTGGGGCAGCCACGGCGGCTCGGCCGCACTGTCGGGGGAGAACCCGAACGGCGGTTCGTCGCCGTGCCACGGCAGCGGCACCCGGCAGCCGTCGCGGCCGTGACCCGAACGGGCCCACATCGGGTCTTGGCGCAGGCCGGGCGGGATGCTTTCGTGCTCCCACAGGCCGAGTTCCTCGCCCTGGTAGACGTACGCCGCGCCGGGCAGCGACAGCGACAGCAGCGTGGCGGCGCGGGCGCGGCGGGTGCCCAGTTCCAGGTCGACCGGTACGCCCTCGCGTTTGGCGGCGAAGCTGAACGTGGTGTCCGCCCGGCCGTACCGGGTGGGGTGGCGGGTGACGTCGTGGTTGGACAGCACCCAGGTGGCGGGGGCGCCGACCGCGGCGTGGACGTGCAGGGTCCGGTCGATGCATTCACGCAGCAGGCCGGGGTCCCAGGCGCAGCCGAGGAAGTCGAAGTTGAACGCGGCGTGCAGCTCGTCCGGGCGCAGGTAGTTCGCGAACCGTTCCGGGTCGGGCAGCCACACCTCGCCGATCAGGGCGCGGCCGGGATACTCGTCGGCCACCCGCCGCCAGGCGCGGTATATGTCGTGCACGCCGTCCCGGTCGTGGTACGGGTGCGGGGCGCCGTCGGCCACCTCGGGCAGCGCCGGGTCCTTGAGCAGCAGCGCGGCCGAGTCGATCCGGATGCCGTCGACGCCGCGGTCGAACCAGAACCGCAGGATGCTCTCGAACTCGGCGCGTACGTCCGGGTGGTCCCAGTTGAGATCGGGCTGTTCGGGGGTGAACAGGTGCAGGTACCAGTCGCCCGGGGTGCCGTCCGGGTTGGTGGTGCGGGTCCACGCGGGGCCGCCGAACTCGCTGCGCCAACCGGTCGGGGCAGTGTCGCCGCCGGGGCGGAACCAGAAGTAGTCGCGTTCCGGGGCGTCCGGCGACGCCAGCGCCGCCGCGAACCACGGGTGTGCGCGGGACACGTGGTTCGGCACGATGTCCACGATCATCCGCAGGCCGGCCGCGTGCGCCTCGCGGATCAGCGATTCGGCGCCGGCCAGGGTGCCGAAGACCGGGTCGATGTCGCGGAAGTCCGCGACGTCGTAGCCGGCGTCGGCCATCGGGGACGGGTACCACGGACTCATCCAGATCGCGTCGACGCCGAGGTCCGCGAGGTGGCCCAGGCGGTGCCGGATGCCGTCGAGGTCGCCGATTCCGTCGCCGTCGCCGTCGGCGAAACTGCGCGGATAGATCTGGTAGATCACCGCGTCGCGCCACCATGGGGTAGCCACGTTCACCTGCTTTCTCCAGGTTGGAGGGTCGGATCAGCCCTTGAGCGAGCCCGCGGAGAGCCCGCCGACGATGCTGCGTTGAAAGATCAGGAAGACGACGATCATCGGTACGCTCGCGATCACCATTCCGGCCAGGAACTGTGTGGGCGGCACCTGGCTGGTGCCGGCGAGCCGGCTCAACGCGACGCTCAGGGTCTGCGAGCCGGGGTCCTGCAGGACGAGAAGCGGCCAGAGGAAGTCCTTCCAGATACCGATGATCGCGAAGATCGAGACCACCCCGAGGACCGGCCGCGACAGCGGCAGCACCACCGACCACAGCACGCGCAGCCGTCCGGCCCCGTCGATCGCGGCGGCGTCCAGCAGGTCGTCCGGGATCTGGTCGAAGAACCGTTTGAGCACGTAGATGTTGAACGCGTTCGCGGCGGCCGGCAGCCACAGCGCCCACGGGGTGTTGAGCAGGTTGACGTGCACCAGCGGGACGTTCGTGACGGTCAGGTACGCCGGTACGAGCAGCGCCGCGGCGGGCAGCATGAGGCTGGCCAGCATGGCGCCGAGGATCACCTTGCCGAACGCCGGGCGCAGCTTGGACAGCGCGTACGCGGCGGCCACCGCGACCGTGAGCTGCACCAGCCAGCCGCCGAGCGCGTAGCCCACTGTGTTGAGGAAGTACCGGCCGATCTGCATCGTGCTCCACGCGGTCACGTACGTGTCCGGGTGCACGGTGTGCGGCACCAGCGTGGGCGGGTGCTGGGCGAACTCCTGGGGCGACTTGAGCGCGCTGCTCGCCATCCAGAACAGCGGGAACAGGAAGACCAGGCAGAACAAGCCCAGCGTCAGGCCGAGCACGACGACGTACGCGGCGCGGTGCCGGTGCAGGTCGGCCGCCGAGATCAGGGTCCGGTTCACGCTTCGCCCCGATCCGCGGTCAGCCGCAGGTACAGTGCGGAGAACGCGCCCAGCACCACGAACAGCAGCACGCTCATCGCTGCGGCCAGACCGAAGTCGTTGTTGACCGTGAACGCGTACCGGTAGATCAGCACCATCACGGTGATGGTGTCCGGGCTGGACGTGCCGGTGAGCTGGAACGGCTCGATGAACACCTGCATCGTGGCGATGACCTGCAGCAGCAGCAGGACCAGCAGGACGAACCGCAGCTGCGGGATGGTGACGTGGCGCAGCCGCCGCCAGACGCTTGCGCCGTCCAGTTCGGCCGCCTCGTACAGTTCGCCGGGAATTCCCTGCAGGGCGGCCAGATACATGAGCGTGGCGCCGCCCATGTTCGCCCAGGTCGAGACCAGGACCAGCGAGATCATCGCGGTACGCGGGGACTGGGTCCACTGTGACCCGGGCAGGCCCACGCCGTGCAGGATCGTGTTGAACAGTCCGTCGCCGGGATCGTAGAAGTAGCGCCACAGCAGCACACTGACGATCGGCGGCAGCATCACGGGCAGGTAGACCAGCACCCGGAACAGCCCGCGCAGGTGACGGAACTCGTTGATTCCGACGGCGACCGCGAACGGCACCGCGTACCCGAGGACCAGCGCCAGGCCGGTGAACAGCGCGGTGTTGCGCCACGCCGTCCAGAACAGCGGGTCGTCGAACAGGGCCCGGTAGTTGTCCAGGCCCACCCACCACGGGTCGGTGACGAAGTTGACCTGCTGGAAGCTCAGGAGGATCCCGCGCACCAGCGGATACCAGGAGAACAGGGCGAAGCAGGCGATGCCTGCGGCGAGGAACGCGTACGCCAGCAGGTTGTCCGCGACCGTTCGGCGCAGGCGTGCCGCGCTTGTGCGCACCGTCACCGGACCCCGGCCAGGATGGAGTTGACCTGCTTCTCGGCGTCGCTGAGCAACTGGTCGACGTTCGCGTCGCGGTCGGTGAGCACCTTCTGCATGGCGACGTCGAGCACCGCGTAGATCTGCTGGGCGTTCGGCGGTTCCAGTTTGACCGGGACGCGGCCCATCGACGCGACGAATGGCGCGTAGTTGGCCTGCGGCACGTTCGCGTACTGCTTGTCTGCGGCGGCCTGGGTGGCCGCGGCGGCGCCGGTGTAGATGGCGGGTTCGGGCAGGCCGACGGGCTGGCCGGTCTCGTTCGCCCACTTGTTCTCGGCGGCGATGCGCTCGGGTGAGGTGAACCAGAACGTCAGCCACTTGAGGCCGGCACGGATCTTCTCGGGGCTCAGCCCGGCCTTGAACATGTATCCTTCGCCGCCGCCGAGCGTGCCCTGGCCGTCCGGGATCGGCCCCAGGCCGTAGCGGGCGTAGTCGCCCTTGTACTGGTTGACGATCGTGGGGATGTTGTCCGCGGTGGCCAGGTACATGCCGAGCTTGCCGGAGCCCATCATCTGCAGCAGGTCGGCCCATTCGAGCAGCTGCCGCGAGCCCATCGAGTCGTCGGTCCAGCGCATGTCCTTGAGCTGCTGCAGGACCTGCCGCCCGGCCGCGTCGTGGAACGCCGCCTTCCAGGTGCCGCCGTCGTCGACCGCGATCGCGCCGCCGAGCGAGTACAACTCCGTGGTGAAGTGCCAGCCGCCGGTGTTGCTCTTGCTGTAGTCGCCGTATCCGGTGTAGCCGGGGCCGAGCGTGGCGATCTTCTTGGCGGCGGTGCGCAGGTCGGCCCAGGTTGCGGGCGGGGTGTTCGGGTCCAGCCCGGCCTTGGTGAACAGGTCGCGGTTGTAGAGCAGGCCCATCGAGTAGTTCTTGTACGGCAGGCCGTACGTGCCGCCCTTGCCGTCCTGGAAGACCCGCAGTACCTCGGGCTTGATCTGGCCGGTGACCGCGTAGTCCTTGAGGTACTTGCTGATGTCGGAGACCTGGTGTTTGGCGATCAGCCCGGCCGGGTCGGTGAAGTAGACGTAGAAGACGTCCTCCAGCTGGCCGCCCGCGAGCTTGGCGGGGAACGTCTGCGGGTCCATCTTGCCCTCGTGGGCCTCGATCCGGATTTCCGGGTTGGCCTTCTCGAACTCCGCGACGTTGGCCAGGAACCGGTCGTGACCGGCCTTCTCGGTGGCCGGGGGAAGGCCGTTGATCACCAGCGTGACCTTGCCGTCCTTCGGCACGTCGTCGGCGCCGCAGGCTGCGGCCGAGACGGTGAGACCGGCCGCGAGCAGGAGCCCGAGCGCGGTGCGCAGCGTGAACGTGGACATATGACATCGCCCTTTCGCAGGGGGTGGGTAGTGCGCGTCGGGGGATCGGGGACGGGGGCCCGCATGTTTCGTGGCGATGACGATACAAAGTCGAACAGGTGGCCGCAAGAACTGAATCAGAAGAAGAAAAAACACGACCGATGTCAGAGGCATGAACGGTCGAAGGGCGAGCCGGATCGGCTCGCCCTTCGACCGTGCTGAATGTTGCGGCGGTCAGCCCGCCGCGCGCGCCGGGGCCGGGCCGGTGGAGCCGCGCACCACCAGTTCCGGCTCGAACAGCAGCTCGTCCGTACTGGCCGCGGCACCCTCGATCTGGTGCACGAGGACGTCCACCGCGGCCTGGCCCATCAGCTCGATCGGCTGACGCACCGTGGTCAGCGGCGGATCCGTGCAGGTCATCAGCGCGCTGTCGTCGAAACCGACGACGGACACGTCGCCCGGCACGCCCAGGCCCAGCCGCCGGGCCGCCCGGATGGAACCGAGCGCCAGCACGTCACTGGCGCAGATCATGCCGGTCACCCCGCGCTGGATCAGCCGGGTCGCCGCCAGCCGGGCACTCTCCATCGAGAACGTCGTGCGTTCCACCAGGACCTCGCGGTCCGCGTCGGACCAGCCCGCCACGGCCGCCGCCGCGGCGAGCTTGCGGCGCGACGGCACATGATCCTCCGGGCCGGTCACCAGGCCGATCCGGTCGTGGCCGAGCGAGCGCAGGTGACCGTACGCCTGCTCCACCGCGACCGCGTCGTCCGTGGAGATGTGCGGGAAGCCCAGGCCGGGGACGCCCGCGTTCACCATCACCACCGGCATCCGGCGTTCCCGCAACTGCCCGTAGTGGCCGTGCTCGGCCGTGGCCAGCGCGTACGAGCCGCCGGCGAAGACCACCCCGGACACCTGGTGGTCGAGCAGCATCTCGATGTAGTCGCGTTCCGGCACGCCGCCGATGGTGCGCGCGCACAGTGCGGGGGTGAAGCCGCGCTGGGCGAGCGAGGCGGTCACCACCTCGGCGAGCGCGGGGAAGATCGGGTTCTGCAGCTCCGGCAGGACGAGGCCGACGAGCCGGCCGCGTTCGCCACGCAGCTTCGTCGGCCGCTCGTAGCCGAGGACGTCGAGCGCGGTCAGCACGGACGTCCGGGTCGCCGCGGAGACCCCGCTGCGGCCGTTCAGGACCCGGCTGACGGTCGCCTCGCTGACGCCCGCCTTCTTCGCCACCTCGGCAAGACGCTTCGTCATACCGGCAATCGTACGTCGGATTCTTGCAAGTCTTGCAGCAAGTCCGGTCGGCTTCCTGCTCGCCGTTGCAGCCATCGCCGGCAGGACGGGACCGCTCCCGTACGAGGTGGAGGAAGGCACCACGAATCGGGCCAAAACGGTGCGGTTGCCCCGGTGAGGGTGCGATGTTGGGACGAGGGGGAAGGGATGGGCGTGAAGCGATGACCGACTGGGACACCACTGCCACCGACGAACAGCCCGACGAGGGCACCTACGACTACGGCGAACGCCGTGGCGACTCGGTGCAGCGGCTCGCCGACGTCAGCAACACCATGGCGACCGCCACGAGGCAGGCCGTCAAAGCGGCCGAGATGGCCGTAGCCGTGATTCAGCGGCTCGACGCGAGCAGCACCGAGATCGGCAAGGTCGTGCAATTGATCGCCACGATCGCCAAGCAGACCAACCTGCTCGCCCTCAACGCCACGATCGAGGCGGCGCGGGCCGGTGAAGCGGGCCGCGGCTTCGCGGTCGTCGCCAGCGAGGTCAAGGACCTGGCCAACGAGACCGCCACCGCCACCAACGAGATCGGCGGGCAGGTCGGCGGAATCCGCGCGGACACTCAGAACGCCGTCTCGGCGATCGAGGAGATGCAGCACCTCATCGCCGAACTGGACCGCTGCCAGCAGATCATCAGCGGCATCGTCGCCGAGCAACAGGCCGCCTGAGGCCCAGCGGCGCCGAGACCGGCCCGGTACCGGCCGACGGGTCCGGGCGATGCGCGAGGATGGGGGCATGGCCCGACGCACCGCGCCCCCGTCCGCCGACGCCGGTCCCTGTCCGTGCGGGCGCGGCCTCCCGTACGTGGAATGCTGCGGACCAGCCCACCGCGGGCAGCCACCGGCCAGCGCCGAGGCCCTGATGCGCGCACGGTACAGCGCCTATGCGCGCGAGGACGACGCGTACGTGCTCGCGTCGTGGCACCCCGACTCGCGGCCCTCCGAACTCGCGCCCGACGCGGGTCTGACCTGGGTGCGCCTGGACGTGCTCGGGTCGAGCGGCGGCGGTCTGTTCGACGCCGAGGGGACGGTCGAGTTCCGTGCCCACTACCTCGACCAGGGCCAGCCCGGCGAGCTGTACGAGCGCAGCCGTTTCGTGCGCCACGACGGCCGGTGGGTGTACTGGGGGCCCGTCCTGGAACACGGCGGTCTCGCGCACATCTGGCCCGTGTGATGTGCTGAGCTCTGGCGAAGATCCACAGCACGACAAGGAGCCGTCAATGTCGACGCGCCACGAGCGACCTCTCGAGGACGGGATCGTCCGCGACTTCAAGGTCAACCTCTCCTACGGCAAGTACCTGCACCTGGATCAGATCCTCTCGGCGCAGCACCCGGTCAGCACCCCCGAGCACCACGACGAGCTGCTGTTCATCCTCCAGCACCAGACCTCCGAGCTGTGGCTCAAACTGATCCTGCACGAGCTGCGCGAAGTGCAGCGCCGGCTCGCCGCCGACGAGCTGCGCCCCGCCCTCAAGGGCCTGGCCCGGGTCAAACACATCCAGCACTGCCTCACCGAACAGTGGTCCGTGCTGGCCACCCTCACCCCCAGCGAGTACGCCGAATTCCGCAGCTTCCTGGGCACCTCGTCGGGCTTCCAGTCGTACCAGTACCGGGCGATCGAGTTCACGCTCGGCAACAAGGACCGCCACATGCTGTCGGTCTTCACCGACGACCCCGGCGCCCATGCCATGCTCACCGAGGCGCTGGAACGCCCCACGGTGTACGACGAGTTCCTGCGCCTGCTCGCCCGCCGCGGCCACGACGTGCCCACCGCGATCCTGGAACGCGACGTCACCGAGGGGTACCGCTTCCACCCCGAGCTGGTGCCCGTGTTCGTGAACATCTACGAGCATTCCGGGCAGCACTGGGAGGCGTACGAGGCGTGTGAGGAGTTCGTCGACCTGGAGGAGAACTTCCAGTACTGGCGGTTCCGGCACCTCAAGACCGTCGAACGCACCATCGGCTACAAGCGCGGCACCGGCGGCTCCAGCGGGGTCACGTTCCTGCGCAAGGCGCTCGACCTGACGTTCTTCCCCGAGTTGTACGCGGTGCGTACCGAAATCGGCGCGGCCCCCGGGAACGAAGCCCGATGACCGACGACCTGCTCGCCCGCGCCGAAGCGCTCGACGCGGCGGACCCCCTGGCCCACCTGCGCGCCCGGTTCGTCACCCCCGACGGCCACGACGTCATCTCGTACCTCGACGGCAACTCGCTCGGACGCCCGCTGGAGGCGACCGCCCGCCTGATGGACTCGTTCGTCCGCGAGCAGTGGGCCGGGCGGCTCATTCGCGGCTGGACCGACGGCTGGCTGGAGTGGCCCCGGGTGCTCGGCGACCGGCTCGGCACCGTTGCCCTCGGCGCCGGCGCCGGACAGGTGGTCATCGGCGACTCCACCACGGTGCTGCTGTACAAGCTGGCCCGCGCCGCGGTCGACGCCCAGCCCGGCCGCCGCCGGGTCGTGCTGGACACGGACAACTTCCCCACCGACCGGTACGTGCTGGAAGGCATCGCCGCCGAACGGGGCCTCGAACTGGACTGGATCGAGACCGACCCGGCCACCGGCATCCAACCCGAACAGGTCGCCGCCGCGGTCGGCGACGACACCGCGCTGGTGCTGTTCAGCCACGTCGCGTACCGGTCCGGGTGGCTCGCGGACGCCGCCGAGATCAACCGGATCGCGCACGCCGCCGGAGCGCTGACCCTGTGGGACCTCAGCCACTCCGCCGGCAGCGTTGGAGTCGAACTGGACGCCTGGCACTGCGACCTCGCCGTCGGGTGCACGTACAAATATCTCAACGGCGGGCCCGGCGCGCCCGCCTTCGCCTACCTGCGCCGCGACCTGCAGGACCGGCTGCGCCAGCCGATCTGGGGCTGGATGGGCCACCGCGCCTCCTTCCACATGGGCCACGGCTTCGAGCCCGCCCTCGGCGTCCAGGCCCTGCTCAGCGGCACCCCGCCGATCCTCGCGATGGTGCCCCTGCACGCCAACCTCGACCTGCTCGCCGAGGCCGGGATCGCCGCGGTCCGCGCCAAGTCGGTGCTGCTCACCGGGTACGTGCTGGAGCTGGCCGACCGCTGGCTCGCGCCGTTGGGCGTCGAGGTGGTCAGCCCGCGCGAGGCGCACCGGCGCGGCGGGCACGTCACGTTGCGCCGCGCCGGGTTCGAGCAGTTGCTGGACGGGCTGTGGGGGCACGGGGTCATCCCGGACTACCGTCGCCCCGACGGCATCCGAATCGGGCCGGCGCCGCTGAGCACCAGCTTCACCGAGGTGCATCGCGGTCTGTCGGTGCTGCGCGTCCTGCTCGACCAGCAGCGATGAGCCCCCCGGCGGACGAGTGGCTGCTGGCCGACGAGCTGTGGTGGGACGGGCAGTTGCGCCGTGGGGAGGGACTGCGGCTGCGCGACGGGGTGCCGGTCGCGGCGGGCCGGGTCCCTGCCACCGGGGCCGCGGTCCGGCGGCTGCCCGGCACCCTGCTGCCGGGGCTGTGGGACGCACACGTCCACTCCGCCCTGGTCGATCTCGGCACCGTCCGCGCGGGCGGGATCTCGGCGGTATGGGACCTGGGCGGCGTACCGGCGTCGGTCGCCGCGCTCGCGGCCCGGGCCGCGCGGCCCGGCTCCGGCCTGCCGCGGATCCGCCACGCCGGGCCGTTCCTGACCGCGCCGGGCGGGTACCCCAGCGACCGTTCGTGGGCGCCGCCGGGCTGCTGCCGGGAAGTCCGATCGCCCGACGACGCGGCCGACGCGGTCGCCGAGGCGTACGCGGGCGGAGCCACGCTCATCAAGGTCACCGTCCACGCCGGTGGGCCGATGCTGCCCCCGGCGACCCTGGCAGCGGTCGTCGCCGCGGCCGGCGGGCTCGGCCTGCCGGTCGTCGCGCACGCGGAAGGGCCCGGCACGGTGGCCGCCGCGTACGAGGCCGGGGCGGGGTTGCTCGCCCACACGCCGTGGACGGAACCGCTCGACGCCGGGCTGGCACGCGACTGCGGACAGCGGATGACGTGGATCAGCACCCTCGACATTCACGGGTACGGCGTACCCGACCCGGCCCAGGACACCGCGATCGGTAACCTGCGCGCCTTCCTGGACCACGGCGGCACCGTCCGGTACGGCACCGACCTGGGCAACGGCCCGCTGCCGCCCGGGATCAACCGGCGCGAGATCCGGGCGCTGCAGCAGGCCGGGATGAGCCCGGACGACATCCTGAGCGCGATGACCGGCCCCGCCCCGGGCATCGCGGCCGAGCCGTGCTGGATCCCGGGCGGGCTGAGCCTCGAATCCGGGGTCTTCGCCGACGCGCTGGCCACCGCCCGGGTGGTCGGCCCCGACATCCGGCCGCGCGACGCAGGGCGGAGCATCGACTCATGACCCTCGCCGTCACCGGCGCCACCGGCCGCCTCGGCGGTCGTGTGGCGCGCCGGCTCGCCGCTGCCGCGTACCCGCTGCGGCTGCTGGTCCGTGATCCGGGCCGGGCGCCCCGGCTGCCCGGCGCCGAGGCCGCGGTGGCCGACTACGGCGACCCGGCCGCCCTGCGCGAGGCCCTGGCCGGTGCGGGCACCGTGTTCATGGTGTCCGCGGCCGAGTCTCCCGACCGGGTGGACCGGCACCGGGCGTTCATCGACGCGGCCGCCGCGGCGGGCGTGCGCCACCTCGTCTACACCTCGTTCGTGGGTGCATCGCCCGACGCCACGTTCACGCTGGCCCGCGACCACGCGGCCACCGAGGAGCACCTGCGGGCGAGCGGCCTGACGTTCACGATCCTGCGCGACAACCTGTACGCCGACTTCCTGCCGCTGATGGTCGGCGAGGACGGGGTGATCCGTGGCCCGGGCGGGGACGGGCGCGCGGCCGTCGTCGCCCAGGACGACATCGCCGACGCCTCCGTCGCCGTGCTGCGCGACCCGGCCACGCACGGCGGAGCGACGTACGACCTGACCGGTCCAGAGGCGCTGAGTTTCGCGGAGATGGCGGCGACGATGAGCGCGGAGAGCGGCAACCCGGTCCGGTACGAGTCGGAAACGCTCGCGCAGGCGTACGCGTCGCGGGCCCGCTACGGCGCTCCGGAGTGGCAGGTGCAGGCGTGGGTCAGCACGTACACCGCGGTGGCCGCGGGTGAGCTGGCGGCGGTCAGCCCGGCGGTGCCCCGGCTGACCGGGCGCCCGGCCACGCCGTTCGCGGAGGTGCTGCGCGGCGCCCGCCCGCAGCGGTGATCTTCTCGGGGTTCAGAGCGGCACGGTCCGGCCGCCGGTCGCCGCGGCCCGGGCCGCGTCCAGCACCTCCATGGCGCGCACCGCGTCCCACGGATCCACCGGCACCGGGGCGTCGCCGCGTACCGCCGCCGCGAACGCCGGGTAGAACGAGTCCCACCGGCCGCGCTCGCTGGGCACGGGCGCCCCGGTGGCGCCCCGGTACAGCCGGCCCCAGGCGGGTTCCGGCTCCACGCCCCAGCGCTCCCCGAGCCCGGCGGGGGAGCGGCCGGCCTTGAGAGCCGCCTCCTGCCCGTCGAGGTCGTCCACCACGTACGCGCCGAGGCTGCCGCTGACCCGCAGGCGTGGCCCCGGCGCGCCCTGCCGCCAGCTGCCCCACAGGTGCGACTCGACCCCGCGCGCATGGTGCAGAGCGACGAACACGTCGTCGTCGAGCCCCCCGTCGCCGCGCATCTCCGCGTGGACCCGGGTGGCCGGGCCGAACACCAGCAGCGCCTGATCGACCAGGTGGGAGCCGAAGTCCAACAGGGTGCCGCCCCCGGCCGCGGGCGGCTGCCGCTGCGGTGCCCACCGTTCGAAACGGGACTCGAACCGGCGTACCTCACCGAGGGTTCCGTCGGCGACCAGGCGTCGCAGGGTCAGCAGGTCGGAATCCCACCGCCGGTTCTGGTACACCGTCAGCGGCACACCGGTGTCGCGGGCGGCGGTCGCGATCTCGCGGGCGGTCGCGGCGTCCAGCGTGAACGGTTTGTCCACGACCACGGCCAGTCCGAGCCCGATCGCCTCCTTGGCCAGCCGCTCGTGGGTGGCCGCGGGCGTCGAGATCGACACCGCGTGGGCGCCGGCCGCGGCGAGCTCGGCGAGCGAGGCGAACGCCACTGCCCCCGGATGGTCCTCGCGCAGGCACGCCTGCCGCTGCGGCGAGGTGGTCACCGCGCCCAGGAACCGTACGCCCTCGGCGGAGGCGATCAGCGGGGCGTGGAAGGTCCGCCCGCCCAACCCGTAGCCGACCAGCCCGAGGCGCACCTCGGCCGTCACGTCGGCGCGCCGAACGGCCCGGTGACGCGGCTGCGCCCGGGCCCCAGCGGTGCCGGGCGGCGCAGCGCCCGGCCGGTCACTCCGGGTCGCCGGGCCGCCAGCGTGCGGGCGTGCTGGAGTGTGGACAGCAGCGCGAGTGCGGCCTCGGCGCCCTGATGGCGATCCGGGCCGTCCACGGTCAGCGCGTCGTAGCCGCCGCCGGTGAGCGGGTCGTACATGACCGCGCCGGCGTCGTTGTCGCCGAGGAACCACGCCACGGCCTGGAACAGCGCCGCGTCCCAGCGGTCGTCGCCGGTCACCGCGGCGGCGGTGGCGCACGCGTCTGCGGTGGCGGCCACTTCCGCCGGCCGTTGGACACCGGGGGCCGGGTGGTCCTCGGCCGTGGCCCCTCGCCCGGTGACGCCGCGACCCGCCTCGGCCGGCCCCGGGTCGTTGGGCGGGCACAGGTCGTCGGCCGGGCGCAGGCCGTTCGCCGGGACCGGGGACAGGTGACCGTCGCGGTCCTGGACCCGGCACAGCCAGGCGAGCATGCGCAGGCCCTCGGTGAGCAGGCACTCGTCGCCGAGCAGATCGCCCGCCGCGACCACCACCTCGGCCAGGGCCGGGTTGGCGTACGTCAGCTCGGGCTCCGGCCACGCCCACCCGGGGTCGCCGCCGGGCAGGCCCACCACGGTCGCCGCGTCGGCGAGCAGATCCGCCGCCGCCGCGGCCCGCGGGTCCGCGCGCAGCACCTCGGCGGCGCCCAGCCCGGCGAACGCCATAGCCCGTGGGCTCGGCGAACGCAGATGTGCCCCCAGCCGGAACGCCTCCGACGCCGCGCGGCTGATCCATGGCACCGTGCTGCGGGCCGCCGCACTGCCCAGGCCCCACATCGCGTGACCCCACGGCTCGCCGGTGGACGGCTCGTCCAGCCAGCGCCGGTCGTAGCCGAGCCGGGCGTGGAACGCGCCGTCGAGGTCCTGAGCGTGCACGAGGCAGGCCAGATACCGCTCGGCGAGCGCGACGACCTGTGTGGCCGGACGGGGCTCGCGGCTCGCCACGAGCAGGCCGCGGGCCGCGTCCTGCACCCGGTAACCGTGCTCGCGGCTGGCGATGGCGGTGCGGGCGAACCCGAGCAGGCCGGTGTCGTCGGTGAGCCGGGCGACGTGCCCCCAGGCGGGGGCGGGCGCGTCGGAGAGCCGGAGGGGCGGCGGCACGAGCCACAGGGTCTGCGCGGGCATGACCGGCCCCTCCTGCTCGGCGGCTGCCTCCCCGCAGCACGGACACGGCGCGCGGTCGAACGCGCGACAACGAACACGGCGACGGTAACAAGAAGCGCGCGCCTTCCGGCTCGTTCGCCCAAACCGGTCGCCGGCCGCCGGTGCACGCTGCGCCGACCCGGTCCGGCCGCGTCGGCCCAGTCCTGGCCGGGCCGACCCGGTCCTGCCGCGGTGGTTCAGCCCTGGGGGCGCGCGCACAGGTCGAACGGGTGGCCGCCCGGGTCGAGCAGGACCCGCCACCGCTGCGGCTCCGGCTGTGTGTCCGGCTTGCTCGCGCCCAGCGCCAGCGCCTGCTCCTGCGCCTTGTCCAGGTCGTCGACGTAGAAGTCGAGGTGGTAGCGCTTGGGGGCGGTCTCGTCCGGCCAGCCGGGCGCCGTGTAGCCGGGCACGCGGCCCCACCCGATGCTCGTCGTGCCGTCGCTGATCATCGCGTAGTCGTCCGCGCTGTGCACCACCTCCCAACCGAGAAGCTGCGCGTAGAACGAGGCCAGCGCCGCCGGGTCCGCGGCGTCGAGGTTGATCATGGCCAGGGTGGCGAATCCGGACATGCGGAGGGCCCTCTCAGAAACGGGCGACGCGGATCGTCGCCGACCCCGCCGATCCTGCCCCTCGGGTCCGACAACTTCGCGCGGATCGTCAGGACCCTGCGGGAGGCTGCTGCTGTGCCGCCAGCCACCCGGCCACCTGGGCGCGCGAGGTGAACCCGAGCTTGCTGAGGATGTTCTCCACGTGGCCCTCAGCGGTGCGCTGTGCGACCACCAGCCGCGCGGCGATCTCCCGGTTGGTCAGTCCCTCGGCGATCAGTGCGGCGACCTCGCGTTCGCGGCGGGTGAGCCCGAAGTCGGCCCCCGCCGGGGCCTCGGTACGCGGCGCCGGCACCCGGCCCGGCTGCTGCTCCATAGCCACCGAGACCGCTTCCGGCGCGCTGAGTTCGGCCCCGCGGCGAAGCGCCGCCTCGAAGGCATGCGCGCCCATGCGGGCACGTACCTCGGCGACGCACCCGTCGTGGAAGTCGCGCAAGCTGCGGAACGAGGACAGGGAGGCGTGCATCGCCCGCCACAGCCGGACGGACGCGCCGAGCAGCTGCGCAGCCCGGGGGTCCCGGCCTTCGCTGCCCGCGATCCACGCCAGTGACTCCAACGCCAGGCCGACCGTGAACTGCTCGCCCTCGACCAGCCGTTGCACCTCCAGGCTCTCCTTGGCCGCCGCGGTCGCACCGGCGGTGTCCCCGGCGCGCCACCGCAGCACACTCAGAGCCCACAGCGCGAACGAGCGCCACCACACCTCCCCGCTGGCGACCCCCATGTCGCGGCAGGCGACGAGCTCCGGGTAGCCGTCCGACGGGGTCCCGGTGAGGCCGCGGGTCAGCCCCAGTACGGCCAGTGTCCACATCTGCCCGCTGCGCGCGTCCAGCTCGCGGAACAGCCCGAGTGCCCGTTCGAACAGCGGCAGCGCACCGGCGTGGTCGCCGGAGAACAGCGCGATGTTGCCGTCCACCAGCGGCAGGTATGCCAGCTCCACCGAGCGCGGCAACTGTTTGGCCAGCTCCTGGGCCTCGGCCAGCAGCGCTCGGGCGCGCGCCCGGTCGTCCTGCACCGTGGCGATCCACGCGGCGACGCGCAGCGCCTTGACCCGGGTCCAGTGCTGCGGGGCGGGCATGGCCAGGGCGCGGTCGAGCCAGTGCCGCCCCTCGGACAGGAAACCGCGGACGAACCAGTGGTTCTCCAGATCCGCGGCCAGACGCAGCGCCCGCTCCGGCGGCCCCGCGGTCACCGCGTACTCCAGCGCCACGCGCAGGTTGGCCTTCTCCTGATGCAGGCGCAACATCAGCGCCGCCTGGTCGGGGCTCGCCCAGTGCCGGTCACTGTACGTGGCCAGTTCGGCGAACCACCGGCAGTGCCGTTCCGCCATGGCCTGCTCGCCCGACTCGGTGAGCCGCTGCGCGCCGTACTCGCGGACCACCTCGAGCATCCGGTAGCGAGCCTGCCGGCCGTCCCCGCTGCGGGTGAGCACGGACTTGTCCACGAGTGACGCGACCAGGTCCAGGATGGACTCCGGGGGCAGCGTGTCGTCCACGCAGACGTGCTCGACCGCGTCCAGCTCCAGGCCGCCGGAGAAGACCGACACCCGCGACCAGAGGGCCTGCTCGGCGGGGGTGCAGAGGTCCCAGCTCCAGTCGATGAGCGCGCGCAGGGTCTGCTGGCGTGGCGGCGCGTCCCGGGTCCCCGCGGTGAGCAGCCGAAAACGGTCCGTGAGACGGTCCAGGAGTTGGTCGAGGGAGAGGACCCGCAGCCGGGCCGCGGCCAGCTCGATGGCCAACGGTACGCCTTCCAGCGCCTGACACAGCCGGGCCACCGTGGCGCAGTTGCCGTCCGTGACCGTGAATCCCGGGTCGGCCGCGGTGGCGCGCTCGACCAGCAGGCCGGCCGACTCGTACCGGTCGAGCTCGGCCGGGTTGCAGGTGTCCCCGTCGGGTACGGACAGTGGCTGCACGGTCAGGGTGGCCTCCCCGGCCAGCCGCAGCGCGTGCCGGCTCGTCGCCAGTACGCGCAGTTCCGGGCAGCTCCGCAGCAGGGCCTCGGCCAGCTCCGCGCAGGCCGCCACGAGTTGCTCGCAGTTGTCCAGAATCAGCAGCACCCGCTGGTCGGCCAGGAACTCCGCGAGGTCCGGGGTGCCCGGGCTGACGGCCTGCTCACGGATCCCGAGCGCTTCGGCGACGGCCACCGCCAGCAGTTCGGGGTCGCGCAGCTCGGCCAGCTCCACCAGCCACACCCCGTCCGGGAAGGCCCGGCGCATCTCCGCGCCGACCCGCAGCGCCAGCCGGGTCTTGCCGACCCCGCCCGCGCCGGTGAGCGTGACCAGGCGGCTGCTCGACAGCATGCGGCGGACCTGCGTCACCTCCGCGCGGCGGCCCACGAAGCTGGTCACCTCGGCGGGCAGATTGCCCAGGGAACCGCGCGGGGTCGTGGCGGTGCTCATAGGAGCACCGTAGTGGCTGCGCCGGGTCGCGGCGGAGCGCGGATCGCCGGGCCGCCGCCGGTTGCGGCGCGACCGGCGGGAACGGCTCAGGCGAGCATCGCGGCCATCCGGCGTACGGCCGGGCGGTGCGGGGCGACGGCGGTGCCGTCCGGCAGGATCTCACCCGTGTCATCGAAGATCACCACTCCGTTACACAGCAGGCTCCACCCCTGCTCAGGGTGAGTGGCCACTGCCTTCGCGGCGTGATGGTCGGGGTCCGCCGCGCGGGGGCAGGTCGGCGCGTGCTCACACATGTCAGTCCCTCCTGCCTGCAACCATGCCGCGTCTGCGGGCGAACTGCCACGGGTGAACTACCTACCCGGTACCCAGATTCCGGTGACGTTGAGTTCCGACGATGCGAATACGGGTAGTGATCCGGGTACTTTCCCGGTGGCCTCGCAAACAGGGCGGCCGGACGATGGACCGCACCGGCCCGGTGGGCCGGAAAGGTCACGAGAGCGAGGTATGCCCATGGGCCGCCACGCCGCCGACCGGACGGCGTACGACCCGGAGCATCCCCGGTTCGCCCGGCGCGGCGCATCCGGGCCGGAGCATCCCGGTACGACCGTGCTGCGGGCGATGGACGAGCTGTCGGCCGCCCACCGCGACATGCTGGTCGAGCTGTTCTATCGCGGCGACACGTTGGAGGCGGCCGCGGCCGTGCGCGGAGTGTCGGTGGAGACGGTCAAGTCCCGGCTGTACTACGCACTGCGGGCGTTGCGCGCCGTCCTCGACCGCCACGTCGCCGCGGACCAGCCCCGTGTCTCGTGAAGCGCAGCGCCTGCGCCCGGCTCTGCACCGCCGGCGCCGCCCGAGCCCGGCCCGGCGCCGCCGCTTGAGCCCGGCCGCCTCGTGGCGCCGGCTCAGCGCAGCAGGACCAGGCCGTCCAGGGTCACGCCCGGGCGCCGGGCCGTGCCCTCGACCACGACCCGCACGGTGTGGGTCGCCGTGGCGGGCCACGAGCGGGCCCATACCGCCATCCGGTCGCGGGCCGACGGGGAGCGCAGGTCCACGATGCCGGAGTAGCGGCCGTCCACATAGATCCTGACCCGGCCCGACGTCGGGGTCCGGCTTGCCGCCAGCGACGCGGACATGCCCGTGAACGTCCAGGTCAGGCTGGACCCGGCGGCGATGCTACGCAAGGCGCTGCCGCCGAGGTAGCCGCTGCCCGTGACGGTCGTCCAGCGCCCGGCCCGTACCGCGGTGCGCTCGGTCAGCAGCAGCGGCGTACGGGTGACCGACGCCGTATTGGTGTTGCCCGCACGGTCCGCCGCCCGCACCGACCAGGTCGTCGGCCGTCCCGGCGCCGCGGCGCTCGCCCACGCGTGCGCGGTGGTGCCCAGGCTGACGACGCCGGGCCTGGTCAACGTGACCGAGCGCAGGCCACCGGCGTCGGCCGCGGTCCAGCGCAGCCAGATCGGGACCGAGCCGGCCAGCGACCCGCCGCGCAGCCACACCGCCGGGGCCGCCACGTACGACGGTGCAGTGCGGTCCACGATCAGCACCCGGGTCTGGCTCACGGCCCGGCCCGAGAGGTGGTAGGCGCGGACCGTGACGACGTGCCGGCCCGGGTTCAGGTTGAGCAGCGTGGTGCGCCACGCGCGGGGTGCGGAGGCGACCACGACGCCGTCGACGATGATGTCGAACCGGTTGATCAGGGCGGTGGGGGTCGTAGTGGTCCACAGTGGCCGGACCGGGCCCCGGGCGTAGTACGCGGTGCCGACCTGGGTGGCCCCGGTCATCCGGGCCATGGTGAAGTCGGCCGGGGCGGCGGCAGCGATGCCGCGGATCGGGGTCAGCTGCTTGTACAGGGTGTCGCCGGGGCACGCGGTCTTGGCCGTGTCCCGGTGCCCGGAGACGCGGGTCAGCGGGACGCGGGTGCCGGCCGGCCAGCGGTCGCTGCCGGAGGACACCAGCACGGTGCGTTCCGTCGCCAGGTGGCCGTACATGCCGAGCTTGTACGCCGCGACCTGGGCGATCACCCGGCTCACCGTCGTGGAGACGGCCTGGTCGGTGTAGTCGCCGATCACGGCGATGGCCGCGCTGTGCGAGTTGAACCCGAGCGTGTGCGCTCCGAGCACCGGCTTGTCCACACCGCCGGCGCGGCCCTCGAACAGCGTGCCGCACTTGTCGACGAGGAAGTTGTAGCCGATGTCGTTCCAGCCGTTGCTGCGCACGTGGTAGGCCTGGATGCCGCGGACGATCCGCGCCGAGTCGGCGCACGAGTAGTCGTTGCTGGTCGCGGTGTGGTGCACGAACACCACCTGCACGTCGGTCGTGTACTCCGGTGGGTTCACGACCATGGCCTCGTCCGCGCCCCAGCCGGCCCGGGTGATCAGGGTCGGTTCGGGCAGCGGCGGCACGGCTGCGGCGGCCGCCCGGGCGGTGCCCGCCGCGTCGGCGGTCACGGCCTCGGCAGCGGCGGCGCGGGCGGTGCCCGCGGCGGCGGAGGCAGCGCCTGCCGGCCGGTCGGCGTCGGGGTTGATCAGGTCGAGGCGCAGCCCGGCGGGCAGTGGCCGGCTCCCGCCGTCCGACACGACGCGGGCCTCGACCCCGTCGGAGTCGCCCACCCAGACCGGATCGGTGCTGCCCCGCCCTCCGGCGTCGGCACTGCCGGGTTCGGCCGGGCTGGACCCGTCCGCGTCGAGGGTGCGCCACCCGCTCCACCGGCCGTCGGCCACGGCTCGGGTACGGACCTGCACGGTGCCGGCCAGCGGCGTGTGCGGGTCCGCCCAGGTCGCCCCGAGCAGGCTGAACGGCCGGGTGCCGCGCGGCGTGACCGCGGTCGCCGCCTCGGAGCGGGCGGTGCCGGGTGCGCTGAACCCGGCCCCGGCGGGCGCCACGGGCGCCGGCAGGTCCAGGGTCTGCAGCTCAGGTGCCGCGGCGGGGGCCGCGTACGCGGGCAGGGTGAGGGTGGCGGTCGCCGCCACGGTGCTGGTGACGGCCGCCGCCACGCCGGTCACGGCGGCGACGATCCGGTTGCTGGTCCGAGCCACGTCCACGGATCTCCTGTCGGCAGGTACCGATTCAGGATGAAGTGAGAGACGGTCATGTGTGACCGGGTGCGGTGAGCTGGCCCATGATCACCGCCCGATGGGGGAGCGTTTTCCCGAATTCCCCCCGCGGCCGCAAATTGTGTAATAACGGCCGCCTGCCCGCCGATGTAGGGGCGTGCTTTCTCTGTCAGTGCGCCCTGAGCAGACCAGCAGCGTGCCCCCACCCGGCGGACCCCGACCGGTGGTGACGCGCCGTTCCGCCGTGGTGGCGTGGGCGTTCATCGCCGCGGGTGCGGGCGTGCTGGCGATGCTCGCCGTGGGGCCGCCGGCACTGCGCGCGCCGCTCACGCTGGTCGGCGTCGCGGGGGCCATCTGGGCACTGACGTACGGGCTGCGCCGCAACGCCGCCCCCGAGCAGCGCGGCCCCTGGCGCCTCCTGCTGATCTCCGCGCTGCTGACCGTGGCGGCCATGGTGCTGCGCGCCGTGGTGCCGGGCGCGGCCGCCACACCGCCGGGGCCCATGGTGCTGCTGCCGGACGCGTTCGTGCTCCCCGCGTACCTGATCATGGGGTACGGGTTCGCCGGCATGCTGCGCCGCCGCCGCGCCGCCGAGGACGACCCGGCCCGGGTCGACGCGCTGCTCGTCGGGCTGGCCAGCGCGTTCATGACCTGGACGTACGTGATCTCCCCGCAGCTCGGCGAAGCGGACGTCAACGTCCTGCGGCTGGCGAACTCGTTCTTCCCCGTCATCGATGTGGTCCTGCTCGTGCTCGTGGCCCAGCTCGCGCTGGCCGGCGGCGCCCGCCAGCCCTCCCTGTGGCTGCTGCTCGGCAGTTCGACCGCCATGTTCGTCGGGGACTTCGTCTTCACGCTGCGCGACGGCCTGCTCGTCCACGTCTCCCAGCACACCGTGGACACCCTGTTCGTCGCGGTGTTCCTGCTGGTCGGGGCGTCGGCGCTGCACCCGTCGATGCGGACGCTGACCCAGCCGCAGCAGATCATCCCCCAGGACCTGAGCAAGGTCCGTACGGTCCTGATCGCGCTCGTGGTCGTCGTGCCCACCGTGATCACCACGCTGGAGCCGTCGCGGTCCATACTCGACGGGGCTGTCCGGTCCGGGCTCTGCGCGCTGCTCATCGTCGGTGTGCTGGCCCGCGTCGTACGGGCCAACAACTCCCAGGCCCGCGCCGAGCGCTCCATCCGCCGCCGCGCCACCCACGACGCGCTGACCGACCTGCCCAACCGGGAACTGCTCGCCGAGACCATCGCCGAGTGGGGCGACCGGGCCGTCGCCGGGCAGCAGGAGATCAGCCTGCTGTTCATCGACCTGGACCGCTTCAAGATGGTCAACGACCACTGGGGACACCAGATCGGCGACGAACTGCTCTGCGCGGTCGCCGGCCGGCTGGGCACCCAGGTCCGCGAGAACGACCTGGTGTGCCGCATCGGCGGCGACGAGTTCGTCATCGCGCTGGCCACCCCTTCGCACTCCCGGTACGCGGAGTCGCTCGCCGAGCGGGTGCTCGGCGAGTTCGCGCGCCCGTTCCGGCTCAGTGTCGGCGACGTGGTCATCTCCGCGTCCATCGGCGTGGCCAAGTCGCTGGGTGGCGCGCACGCGCTGGAACTCATCCGCGACGCGGACACCGCGATGTACAAGGCCAAGGGCTCCGGGCGCAACGCGGTCGCGCTGTTCGACACGTCGCTGCGCGACGAGGTTCGCGACCGGATGAACCTGGAGCAGGCGCTGCGCGGTGCGCTGGAACGCGGCGAGCTGTCGGTGCACTTCCAGCCCATCGTGGACCTGGGCACCGGCGAACTGGAGGGATTCGAGGCGCTGATGCGGTGGCGCCACCCCGAGCTGGGCGCGGTCTCCCCGATGCACTTCATCCCGATCGCGGAGGAGACCGGCCTCATCGTCGAGAGCGGGGCCTGGCTGCTGCGCGAATCGGCCACGCAGCTCGCGCGGTGGATCGCCGAGCGCCCCGGTGAAGCACGCGCCCTGCACGTTTCCGTGAACGTCTCCGTACGCCAGTTGCGCGACGGCGCGCTCGTCGACGTCGTCCGCGATGTGCTGGCCGAGACCGGTCTGCCGGCGCAGGCGCTCTGGCTGGAGATCACCGAGTCCGGCGTCATGGAGGACCTGGACACCGCGCTGGCCACGCTGCACGCGTTGCGGGCGCTCGGCGTCGTGCTGTGCATCGACGACTTCGGCACCGGCTACTCGTCGCTGAGCTACCTCAACCGGTTGCCCGTCGGCATCGTCAAGCTGGACCGCTCGTTCGTCTCCCAGGTCGGGGAGAGCGGCGCCAATGAGCCCATCGTCCGCGCGGTGCTCGCGATGACCGACGCGATGAACCTGCGGGTGGTCGCGGAGGGTGTCGAGACCGAGGTGCAGCGGGACTGGCTGCGCGCGCAGGGCTGCGACCTGGCGCAGGGCTGGTTCTACGGTGCCGCGAAGCTGCCCACCGAACTGGACGACTGGATCCGCCCGACCGCCACGGTCTGAGGCCCGCCTGCGCTGAACTCGCGGTCACGATCTCAACGCAGGTGACGACCCGGCACCCGGGCCATCGCTACGGTTGTCGGGTGGCTGAGATCCCGTGGTGGGGGTTGCCCCTCATCGCCGCCGTGTTCGCCCTGGTCGGGGCGGGTGTGACGCTGCTCGTGACCGCCCGTGACCACCGGCTGCGCACGCGTTCGCGCAAGTCGCGCCGGTGGTATGCCGAGCGCAAGGATGCGTACGTCGCGCTGATGGCGGCGTACGAGCGGGTGGTGCACCGGCTGCGGGCCGGCTTCACCGCGGGGATCACACAGCCGGACCCGGACCGCTATTTCGACGAGGTCGGCCCGGCGCTCATGCAGGTCCGGCTGATCGCCTCGCCCTCCACGCGCGGCGCGGCCCTGGCCGTACATCTGGTGCTGGAACAGTTGCACAACCGGAGCCCGGCACCCGGCACCGAGACCGACCGGCCGTTCCTGGAACTGCTCGGACACGTCCCGCTGCTCATGCACGAGTTCGAGGTGGCGGTGCGGGAGGAGCTGGGCATCGACGCCGGCCCGCCGGTGGCCGAACCGTTCGCCGCCCCCGTCCCGGGCGGGCTGCGGGGTCTGCTGTGGCGGCCGTGGCGCCCGCCCGCCCCCGAGAAGCCCGAGACCGCGAGCCGGCCCGGCGGCTGACGCGCATGGGGACCGGAACGTGAGCCGGGTGGTGTTCGTCCTGGCGCCGCGGGTGCACCTGCTCGATCTGGCCGGTCCCGCGCAGGTGTTCGGCACGGCCGCCGACCTCGGCCACCGGTACGACCTGGCGTACGTCGCCGACACCCCGCACGTGGCCAGCGCGCAGGGGCTCACCCTGAACGCCGCACTGGACTGGCCCGCGTTGACCCGGGACGACCTGGTGGTCGTGCCGGGCTGGCGCGCGGCGACACTGGCCCGTTCCGGCCGAATGGGCAGCGCGACCCTGGCCCGGATCGCGGCGCACCACGCGGCCGGCGGCGTGGTCGCGGGCGTGTGCGTGGGCGCCGACGCGCTGGGCCGGGCCGGGCTGCTCGACGGGCGGCGCTGCACCACCCACCACGATGTGCGCGACGAACTGGCCCGGCGGTTCCCGCGCGCGCAGGTGGTGCGTGACGTCCCGTACGTCGAGGACGGCCGGGTGGTCACCTCGGCGGGCGTCACCGGCGGCATCGACCTGGCGCTGCACCTGGTCGCCGTCCGGCACGGCCCGGCCGCCGCCGCGCGGGTGGCCGGGCATCTGGTGGCGTACGCCCGGCACACCGGGCAGGCCGGCGCGACGCTGCGGCACCGGGCGCACCTCAGTGACCCGGTGCACCGGGTGCAGGATCGGATCGACGCCGAGTTCACCCGTACCCTGACGCTGGCCGAGCTGGCCGCCACGGCCGGGGTCAGCGAGCGCACCCTGACCCGGCTGTTCACCGCGGCGATCGGGCAGACCCCGCTGCGCTACCAGCAGCTTCTGCGCGTGGAACGCGCCGAGCACCTGATCTCGCAGGGGGCCACCGTGGAGTCCGCCGCCCGTACGGTCGGCTTCAGCGACGCCCGCATGCTGCGCCGCCTGCGCGGCCGCGGCCTCTGAGCGCGGCGACCGGCCCGCCGATCTCCATCAGCCGAGCGTATCGGCATGGTCACTCCCTGACGGATATCGGACTGACGTATTCGGTGCTGCGCTCATAGGCTGCCCGCAACATCAGGGGGCGACATGCACGCAGCCATCATCGGGTCGGGGCCGACCGGACTGTTCACCGCCATGGCGCTGGCCCGGCGGGGGCATCGGGCGACGATCGTGGACCGCGACGCCGGGCCCGCCGCGGACGGCTCGTGGGAGCGCCGCGGGGTCATGCAGTTCCACCATCCCCACGGGCTGCGCCAGCAGGTCGTCCAGGCGCTGGAGGCGGAGCTCCCCGAGGTCCGCGATGCGCTGCTCGCGGCGGGTGCGCGGCTGACGGTCCTGCCGCCCGAGGGCGGGCGTCCCGGGATGGTGATCGGCATGCAGTGCCGCCGGTCGACGTTCGAGCGGGTGCTGCGCGCCGCGGCGGTCGCCGAGCCGGGCGTCACGCTGGTGCCCGCCCACGCCGGCGAGGTGCTGCGCGACCGCGGACGGGCGGGCGGGGTCCGGGCGGACGGGCGCGAGCTCGCCGCCGACCTGGTCGTCAACGCCACGGGGCGCAGCGGGCGGTTCGCGGACGACCTGCGCGCGCCGGGCACGGGAGCCGACTGCGGCCTCGCGTACGTGTCCCGGCAGTACGAGCTGTTGCCCGGGGCCGAGCCCGGCCCGGTGAACGGCCCGATCGGCCTGATGATCCGGTTCCGCGGCTACCTGGCCGGGGTGTTCCTGCACGACAACCGCACGGTCTCCGTGCTGATCGCGCGGCCCAGCACGGATCGGGCGCTGGCGCGGCTGCGGGACACCGCCGCGTTCGACGTCGCGGTCCAGGTCATTCCCGGTCTGGACGCGTGGACGTCGGCCGAGCGCACCCGGCCGATCACCCCGGTGCTGCCCGGCGGGCGCCTGCACAACACGTACCGTGGTCAGCTCGACCTGGACGGGCGGGTGGGGCTGCCGGGCCTGCTGCACCTGGGCGACGCGGTCTGCACCACGAACCCGACCGCGGGGCGCGGCATGGCCACCAGCCTCATGCAGGCCCAACAGGTGGTGCAGCTGATCACCGAGCATGGCACGGACGTCGAGGCGGCGACCGTCCACTTCGACGCGTGGTGCACCGCCCGGATCCGGCCGTGGTTCCTCGACCACCTGTCGGTGGACGCGGACGAGATGCGGATGTGGGCGGGCGAGGACATCGACCTGAGCCGGCCGCTGGGTTCCGGGCACATCGTCGCGGCCGCCCAGGCGGATCCGCAGCTCATGAGCGTTGTCGGGCCGTACCTGGGTATGCAGGCGCTGCCGTCGTCGCTGGCCGAGGCGGAGCCGCGGGCCCGGGAGATCTATGCCGGCGGGTGGCGGCCGCTCGTGCCGCCGGGCCCGACGCGCGACGACCTGGTGGAGCTGATCACCCCGCTGGCCGCCACACCGGCACGCTGAGGGCCGTCCGGGCTCGACGCGCTGCGGCAGCGCCCGGTTTCGTCTCCTACCGCGGTAGGAGAGCCGGCTCCGACCAGTGGTCGCGGATACGGCTGCGGGGCGGACGAAACGGCTCGGCGCAGCCGCGAGCATCGATGGCATGACATCTCTCGCATGGCGCCGGGCCACCCGCGCGCACCGGCCCCTGGTGGTCTTCGCCGGGCTCATGGGGATCGCCGCGGTGGTCGCCGTGATCGGCATCGTGGCGGACCCGCGGGTGCTCACGGGCGTACCGATCTGGCTCAAGCCGTTCAAGTTCGCGGTGTCGTTCGGGGCGTACAGCCTCACCCTGGCGTGGATGCTGTCCCTGCTGCCGCGTCGCAGCCGCCTCGCCGAACGCGCCGCCACCGTGATCGTGGCCATGGCGGCGATCGAGATGGTCGTCATCATCGGCCAGGTCGTCCGCGGCCAGACCAGCCACTACAACCAGACGACGCCGCTCAACGCGGCGTTGTGGCAGGCCATGGGTACGGCGATCATGGTCCTGTTCGCCGCCCAGTTCGTGGTCACCGTGGTGCTGGCCCGCCGCCCGCTGGGCGACCGCGTGGCCACGTACGGGATCCGCCTCGGCCTCGGCCTGTCGTTGCTGGGCCTGGCCGCCGCGATTCCGATGGTGCTGCCGTCCGCGGCGCCGGGCACGCCCGGCATCGCCGGTGCGCACAGCGTCGGCGTGCCCGATGGCGGTCCGGGGCTGCCGCTGGTGGGCTGGAGCACGGTCGGCGGCGACCTGCGTATCGGCCACTTCGTGGGGTTGCACGCGTTGCAGGTCATGCCGCTGCTGGCGCTGCTGCTCGGCCGGTTCGCGAGCCGTCTGGATTCGGCCGTGCGAGCTCGGCTGATGCTCGTCGCCGGTGCCGCGTACGGTGCCCTGACCGTCCTGCTGACCTGGCAGGCGCTGCGCGGCCAGCCGTTGTTGCGCCCGGACGCGCTGACCGTGGCGGCGTTCGGCGTCCTGGCGGTGATGACCGTGGCCGCCGCGACGGGCGTCGTCCGGGCGGGCAGCGCGGCACGCGCTGCCGCGCCGCGTGCACACCTGGGAGGTACGGCATGACCGGTTCGCTGTTCACGCTGACGTTCGCGGTCGCGGCGCCGTTCTGGGCGCTGATGATTCTGGCGCCGCGGTGGTCGTGGACCGCGCGGGTGATCGGCTCGCCGCTGATCGTGCTGCCGGTCGTGGTCATCTACGCGGTGCTGGTACTGCCCGCGCTCGGCACCGTGCTACCCGCGGTCGCCTCGCCCACCCTGGATTCGGTACGGGATCTGCTCGGCACCGACCGCGGTGCGGCGGCGGCCTGGGCCCACATGATCGGATTCGACCTGTTCGTCGGCCGGTGGGCCTGGCTGGATGCCCGGGAACGGGGCATCCCCGCACTCGTGGTGTCGTCCGTGCTGGTGCTGACGATCCTGCTGGGCCCGCTGGGCCTGGGGACGTACCTGGTGGTGCGGGCCCGGTGGCCGCGGCCCGCGGCGACTGCTGCGCGACGCCTAGGCTGATCGCCGTGGGATGGGTGAGCCGGCTGTTCGACGAGCGCGACACGCGCGTGCGCATCCTGCTGCTCGACCTCAGCGGGCTGTTGTACCTGGTCTTCGGCCCGCACGCCGGGCCGGAGCCGACCCCGCTGCAGTGGCTGCTCGCGGTGATCGCGTTCGCCGCGGCGCTGCTGCTGCACCGCCGCCCGGTGGCGAATCTGCTGGTGCAGACCGCCCTGCTGCTGGTGGCGTCGCGGGTGATCGAGGACGTGACGATCAATCAGGTCGGCGCGAGCTGGGCGCTGCTCGAGGTCACGATGGCCGCGCGTGCCACCTGGATGATCGGGGCGGGGGCCGCGCTGCTGGTTGCCGTGTCTGCGACCGGGCTCGCCGGCGCGCCGCTGTCCGCGGTGCCGCCGTGGGCGCTGCGGCTGGTCGTCGCGGTGGGCATGCCGGTCCTGTTCGGCCTGGTGATCCGGACCAGCCGGGAGCTGGCCCGGCAGGCCGAGCAACGCGCCGCCGAGCAGCAGCGGCGTCACGAGTCCGACCAACGGGCCGCGCGTGCGGCGGAACGCGGCGCGATCGCCCGCGAGCTGCACGACGTGGTGGCCCACCACGTGGCCTCGATGGTGCTGCGGGTCGGCGTCGCCCGGCACGTGCTGCCCGACCCGGACCCGCGGGTGGCGGAGGTCTTCGACGACGTGCACCGTACGGGGACGGCGGCGCTGGCGGACCTGCGCGGACTGGTCGCGGTGCTGCGCGACCCGGACGCCGCCGGCACCGACGCGGCACTGACCGCGATCGAACCGGCGGCGTTGCCGGCAGCGCTGCAGGCGGCGGTGGACACGGCGGCCCGCGCGGGACTGACCGTGGACGCCGAGATCGACCCGGCCGTGGGCGCGGTCGACGCCGTACGCGGGCTGGCGGTGCTGCGGCTCACCCAGGAGGCACTGACCAACGTGGCCAAGCATGCGGGTGCGTCCGCCCACGCCCGGTTGCGGGTCGCGGTGCGTGACGGTGACCTGGAGTGGGAGGTGCGCGACGACGGTGGCGGCACGCCACCGGCCGCGGTGCCGTCCGGGGGGCACGGCCTGACCGGGATGCGGGAACGGGTCGAGGTGCTCGGCGGGCGGCTGAGTGCCGGGCCGGCCGAGGGTGGCTGGCGCGTGCACACCACGCTGCCGGCCGCGGGTCCGGCGTGATCCGCGTCCTGCTGGTCGACGACCAGCCGCTGATCCGGGCGGGTCTGCGGATGCTCTGCGATGCGGAGGACGACCTCGGGGTGGTCGGGGAGGCGGACAACGGCCGCGACGCGATCGCGCTCGCGAGCCGGCTCGCTCCGGACGTGGTCGTGATGGACCTGCGGATGCCCGGGGTCGACGGCATCACCGCCACCGCCCGGATCCTCGCCGAGCGGCCGGGGGCGCGGATTCTCGTGCTCACCACGTTCGGCGACGACGACCATCTCTACCCGGCCCTGACCGCCGGGGCGTGCGGGTTCCTGCTCAAGGACGCTCCGCCGGCCGAGCTGCTCGACGGGATCCGCCGGGCGGCGGCCGGGGGCAGTCCGTTCAGCCAGCCGGTGCTGCAGCGGCTGGTGCGGCGGGCCGTGGACGCCCGGGTGGAGCAGCCGCGCCCGGCGCCCGGGCTGACCGGCCGGGAACGCGAGGTGCTGGATCTGGTGGCCGAGGGCCTGTCCAACGTCGAGATCGCGGACCGTCTGCACATCGGCGTGACGACGGTGAAGACCCACATCACGAGCCTGATGACCAAGACGGAGAGCCCGAACCGGGTCCGATTGGCGCTGTTCGGCCGCGGTGTCTCGTGAGCACTGATGCACGCGGGTGTGCAGAAGGCCGGGACCCCGTGGCGGCGGGATCCCGGCCCTGCTGCGTACAAGCTATCGCGTGGGGACCAGCCGCGTGGGCGGTTTCCGGTGGATGCGCCGATGTCTCAGGGGTGCGCGGGCGCCCGCTCGGTGGCGAGGCGTACCGCGAGGCCGCCCAGCACCGTGCTCATGAACCAGCGCTGCGCCCGCAGCCAGCCCGGCCGGCGGGCGAGGAAGACCGCGATGGTCCCGGCCGCCGACACGATGAGCAGGTTCACGGTGAGGCTCACGACGATCTGTACGCCGCCGAGCAGGAACCCCTGCAGCACGACGGAACCGTGCGCCGGGTGCACGAACTGCGGGATGAGCGAGAGGTAGAGGATCGCCGCCTTGGGGTTGAGCAGGTTGGTCAGCAGCCCCATGGTGAACAGCCGCCGCGGTGAGTCGACCGGCAGCTCCCGGGTCTCGAACACCGAGGCACCACGCAGGCTCTGCACCGCCAGCCACCCGAGGTAAGCGGCCCCGGCCAGCTTGACCGCGGCGTACGCCTCCGGGACGTGCACGAAGATCACCGCGAGGCCGAGGTTCGCCGCGGTCAGGTAGACCAGGAACCCGATCGCGACGCCGCCCAGGGAGATGATTCCGGCCCGCCGTCCCTGGGTGATGCTGCGCGACACCAGGTACATCATGTTCGGTCCGGGGGTGAGCACCATTCCGAGCGCGACGGCTGCGACCCCGAGCAGCGAAGTGACCATGCGTTCCAGCGTGGCCGCTCGGGAGCTGCCGGGGGAGTGCCAATGTGGGACCGGTGGCTTGATCTCATATCCTAGTAAACCTATGGGATACAGTTGACATGGCGGCGGGGTGTCGGCGACAGTGATGGTCATGTCGTTCGTTGGCCCGGCTCCGGTCCCATCTCCGGCAGCCGTGTCAGCGTCCCGGCTTTCGCGAGGTCCTTTGTGGTCTGAGGAAATGCATTCCCAGTGCCCTGCGTCACCCATTCCGGTGACAGTGCGGGCTATTTCCGATGCCGAATTCCCGCATGCTGGATTATCTTTGACCTCCCAAGCCGCCCTGACAACGATGAACGGTATGCGGCTGCACGAGCGTCAACTCACGGCCCGCCTCGCCATCGACCTGCTGCGATGCGCAAGCGCGCGGTGTTGCTCCGGTCGCTGAACTCCCGGTGACCTCACCCCGGTCGAGCCATCCTCTCCACCGCAATGCGCCCCGTAACCCTATCCCGCACATGGGATAAGAATTTGTTGCCGTCGTCGAGATCCGGCCGGCGGCCAGAGCACCCGGAGGAAAGACCATGTCCGTTCTCGCAGTCGCCGATCTCCACGGCTCCGCCCGGCCCGTGCCCTCGCGCGGGCGACTCGGGCGGCGGCGACCAGCCCGGCTCCGGCCGTTGCCGGACAGCGCCGGGTCCGTCACGGTCACCGTCACCATCGGAGTCGGGGGCTCGCCCGAGGGGGAGCGGGTTCTGGCGGCCCTGCATGATCTCGTCGCGGCGGCCGGGCCGCGCGCCGATGTCGTCGTGGACGCCGCGGAGCCGGTTCCCGTGGCGCCGGTCGGTCTCCCGACGCGCCCACGGTCCGGCGTCCTGCGGCTCGACCCCCGACCGCGGGCGGTGAGCCGGGACGGCGCGCCGCTGGAGCTGAGCCGGCTGGAGTACGACCTGCTGCTGTTCTTCGCCCGCAACCCGCAGCAGGTGTTCAGCCGCAGCCAGTTGCTCGCGCAGGTCTGGGGGCACACGCACACCACGGCGCGCACCGTGGACGTGCACGTCAGCCGCCTGCGTACGAAGCTTGGCGACGCCGACCTGATCACCACGGTGTACGGCGTGGGGTACCGCCTGGCCGACGAGGCGCGGGTGCAGGTGATCGCGGCCGAGTGAGCCGCGCGCCTCTGGCGTCACCAACCCGCATTCCCTATCGTATTACTAGGGAATGGCGAGTTCGGTGGACATGGGAGGCGCAATGGGGCGGCGGACCGTGGTCGTGATCGGTGGCGGGTGTGCCGGCGTGCTGGCCGCACGCGAGGTGCTGCGCTCGGGTGACGACAACGTGGTGCTCAGCGAGCCGGGGGAGCTGGGCGGCGGGATCGCGTACGGCGCGGCGCAGCCGTGGCACCTGCTCAACTCGCGAGCCGGAGCGATGAGCGCCGACCCCGACGACCCGGACCACTTCGTCGGCTGGGCGCGCCGCCGCGGCCTCGACGCCGACCCCGACGCGTTCCTGGGCCGCCGCGAGTACGGCCGCTACCTGCGCGACGCGCTCGACGCGGCGGTCGCTGCCCACCCCGGCCGGCTCGCCGTGCGGCGGGCCCCCGTGCGGTCGCTGTATCCCGGCAGCACCGGCGTGGCCGTCTGCCTCGCCGACGGCGCGATCGTGTTCGCCGACCATGTCGTGCTCGCCGTCGGTGGCCCCGCCGGAACCCGCCCGCCGGGCCTGCCCGTGCGGCTCGCGGCCCATCCGGCGTACGTGTCCGATCCGTGGCGCCGCGGCGCGCTGGCGGCGATCCCCCGCGGGGCGCCGGTCCTGCTCATCGGCACCGGGCTGACCGCGGTCGACGTGGCGCTGACCCTCACCGCCGACGGCGGCGACCGGCCGCTGGTCGCCGTGAGCCGCCGCGGGCAGCTCCCGCTCAACCACACCGCGCACGCCACCCCGCCCGCCGTTCCGGCCCTTGCCGGGTGCCGCACGCTGCGCGACGTGGTACGGGCCGTGCGCGCCTGCGCCGGGCAGGCGGGGGAGTGGCGGGCCGTGGTGGACGGCGTGCGCCCACATCTGGATCGCTTGTGGTCCGCCCTCACCCCCGGCGAGCAGGACGCGTTCCTGCGCCATCTGGCCCGGCCGTGGGAATGCCACCGGCACCGGATGCCGCCGCCCGTCGCCGAACGGATCGCCGCCCTGCGCGCGGCCGGTGCCCTGGAGATCCGGGCCGGCGGCCTCGACGGCCTGGCCCCGGCCCCTGGCGGCGCCCTCGACGCGAGCCTGATTGCCACGCCCGCGGAGCTGATGCCCACGCCCGCGCGCGCGGCCCCGGCGCCTGGCGGCGGCATCATGGCCGGCGCGGATGTGCGGGTGCGCCGGTTCGCGGCCGTCGTCAACTGTGCCGGGCCCGGCCGGCTGCCCGCTGCCGCGGGCCCGCTGGTCGGGGCGCTGCTCAGGGCGGGCTTCGCCCGGGTCGGGCCGCACGGGCTGGGACTGGACGTCGACGCGGCCGGCCGGGTCGTGGCCCGCGACGGTACGGTGCATCCGCGGCTGTGGCTGCTCGGCCCGCTGCGTCGCGGCGCGCAGTGGGAGACGACCGCGGTGCCCGAGATCCGCGCCCAGGCGCGTGCGCTGGCGAGGGACCTGGCGGTCGCCGCGGCCCTGCCGGAGGCGGCCTGACCTGCGCGACGGCATCCCGAACGAGTGATAGCCCGGCGTTATGACGCGACGTCTGCGCAGGTCACGGCCGGTTTGGCGGGTGTCGAGGCAGGATTGCCGCAGGGTGCGGCGGTATTGATCTCGACATCGAGATGTCTCGATACTGCGGGCAGGGCGCCACCATCCCCGAAAACCGGCGCCACTCTCTCACCCCCCTGGGAGGAAAGCCATGCGTATCCCCACCAAGCCGGGCCGGCCGATCGTCGGCCTGGCCGTCGCCGCACTCGTGGGCGGCGCGCTGATCGCGCCGTCGCCGGCTTCGGCCGCTCCGCCCGCCACCGACCCGTCCTTCGCGGTGTCCGCGCTCGCCGGCACCCTCGACGCGCGGTTCGGCGAGCGCGCCGCCGGATCCTACGTGGACGAGGACGGTGCACTGGTCGTCGACGTCACCGACGCCGCCACGGCCGCACAGGTCCGGGCGTCCGGCGCGACCCCCCGGTACGTCCGCCACAGCGGCGCCACCCTGGCGGCGGCCGGCGCCACCCTGCGGTCGACGCTCACCACCCCCGGCACCGCGTACGCGGTCGACCCGGTCGGCAACCAGATCGTGGTCAGTGCCGACGCCACGGTCACCGGCGCCCGGCTCGCCGCGGTCCGGGCGATCGTCGCGAAGCTCGGCGACCGGGCCCGCCTGGAACGGCTGCCCGGCACGCTGAGCACCACCGTCGCGGGCGGCGACGCCATCTACACCGGCGGGGCCCGCTGCTCGCTCGGCTTCAACGTCCGCAGCGGAAGCACGTACTACTTCCTCACCGCCGGGCACTGCACCAACATCGGCGCGACCTGGACGGACGGCTCGACCACGCTGGGCACCCGGGCTGGCACCAGCTTCCCCGGCAACGACTACGGCATCGTCGCGTACACCAACGGCAACGTCGCCCACCCCGGGGCGGTCGGCTCGCAGGACATCACGTCGGCCGGCACCCCGGCGGTGGGCTCGACCGTGTACCGCCGGGGCAGCACCACCGGCATCCACTCCGGCCAGGTCACCGCGCTCAACGCCACGGTGAACTACTCGCAGGGCACCGTCACCGGTCTCATCCGTACGACGGTGTGCGCCGAGCCGGGAGACAGCGGCGGCTCCCTGTACGCCGGCACCACCGCCCTGGGCCTCACCTCGGGCGGCAGCGGCAACTGCTCCTCCGGCGGCACCACGTTCTTCCAGCCGGTCGTCGAGCCGCTGAGCGCGTACGGGGTGAGCGTCTACTGATCCGCAGAGGGGGTCCCGCCAAGCGGCGGGACCCCCTCTGCGCGTGTACCGTGCACCAGCAACCACAGTCGACGGAACCCGCCGGACAAGGAGCCGCCGCATGACCGCCGAGACCCCGGTCGAGTCGACCCGCAAGGTGGCCCGCGGCGGGCCGCCCCCCGGCTGCCCGGCGCACGCCGGCGCCGACGCGGTCTGGCAGGTGCAGGACTTCGTGACCGCGCGGGCGCTGCTGCGCAGCACCGACACCCGGCAGGCCGGGTTCAACATCGAGAACGCCCGCAAGCTGGAAGGCCGGATGCGCCTGCCGGTGCTGTACCGCGACGGCGCCGAGCACCGGGAGCACCGCCGCCAGACCGCGAAGTACTTCACCCCCAAGCGGGTGGACACCGCGTACCGGGGGCTGATGGAACGGCTGGCCGAGCAGCAGTGCGACGAGTTGCGCCGCCGCGGTGAGGTGGACCTGTCGCAGTTGTCGTTCCGCCTGGCCGTGGCAGTGGCGGCCGAGGTCATCGGGCTCACCGAGGGCGGCGCGGGGATGGCCGGGCGGCTGGAGCGGTTCTTCGCCGAGCAGGGCGGCACACCGGGCTGGCGCAATCCCGGCGCCGTGCTGCATCAGGTGCGCGGCAACGTCAACCTCGGCCTGTTCTACTGGCTCGACGTACGTCCCTCGATCGTGGCTCGGCGCGCCGCGGGCCGCGACGACCTGATCTCCCACCTGCTCGGCGAGGGGTGCTCCGCGAGCGAGATCCTCGGCGAGTGCGTCACGTTCGCCGCCGCCGGGATGGTGACGACCCGCGAGTTCATCACGCTCGCCGCGTGGCACCTGCTCACCGACGAGGACCTGCGCCGGGCGTACGCCGAGGGCGACGAGCCGCAGCGGGTGGGCATCCTGCACGAGATCCTGCGCCTGGAGCCGGTGGTCAGCGACCTGTACCGGACCACCACGGCCGAACTGGAGCTGCCCAGCGCGCACGGGCCGGTGACCATCCCGGCGGGGGTCCGGGTGGACATCGGGGTGGCCGCCGCGAACCTCGACGCCGCCGCGGTCGGCCCGCAGCCCGGCGCGATCTGCCCCGGCCGCCCGCTGCCCGACGGGGTGGGCAACGCGGGGCTGGCGTTCGGCGACGGCCCGCACCGCTGCCCCGGCGCGTACATCGCGATCCAGGAGACCGACACGTTCCTGGTCCGGCTGTTCGCCCTGCCGGGGCTGCGGATGGTACGGCCGCCCACGGTCCGTATCCGGCCCGAGATCGCGTCGTACGAGCTGGTCGGCCTGCGCCTACAGGTCGGCTGACCGGGCCGGGCGGCCGTTGCTGGCGACCAGGCGGCGCGCGTCCTCGGCGGCGGCCCGGGCGTCCGCCGCGGCGAGCGCCGCGTTCGCGATCACGGCCTTTGTCGCGCCGATCGCCTTCTCCGCGTCGGTGACCACTTCCCCCATTCGTTCGATCAGTGCCTCGCTGCGCTCCGCGAGCAGGGTGAGCCGGCTCATCAGCAGCTCACTCTGCCCGAGCAGGCCGAGCACGCGGACGGGCACGGTCGCGAGGGACGCGGCCGACTCGATCACCTGTCCGGCTGCGGCGCGGGCGAGGTCGGCAAGGACGCCGGGCGTCGGGAGGGCGAGGGCCATGGGCTCATTGTGCGCGTACCTAGAGTGATGCTGTCCGTGCCGACGGTCGAAAGTTTGGGCCGATTTTCCCGCCGCGGCCGTTAGGGCAGGCCAGGAGGGCTGTGGACACGGCAATATGCAGGGGTGCGACGTATCTGGGTTTCCGCTGTGGCGGCGGTGGTAATTCTCGGAGGTGCCGGTTTGATCGGCCTCGGCATGCGGCAGGGTGGTGTGGGAAAAGTCTTGCCGGTTGCCGGCACTTTCGGTGATACGCCGGTCACTCCAAGTTCAGAGCCCGAGGCCACTCCGGCCGGTCCGAGCCCCGAGGAGCTGGCCCGGCAGGAGCACGCGCGCCGGGTGAAGGCGCTCACCGTGGCCCTGACGAAGTACGCCGCGACCGTGCCTGAGTTCTCCGTCGCGGTGCTCGACCGCAGGACCGGCCAGCGGTACGCGTTCCGCGGCAGCGAGCGGTACGAGACCGCGAGCGTGGTGAAGGTGCAGGTTCTGGCGTGCCTGCTGCTCACCGCGCAGGACGCCGACCGTGCGCTCACCGCCAGCGAACTGTCCCTGGCCAAGCGGATGATCCGGGCCAGCGACAACGACGCCACCACCGCGCTGTTCAACCACCTGGGCCAGGCCGGCGCGATCGGCGCCTGCAACAAGCGGCTCGGGCTCACGCAGACCAGGGTGAGCGGCTCCTGGGGCCTGACCCGGACCACGGTCGACGACCAGGTCAAGCTGCTGGGCAAGCTGGTCGACAAGAAGGGCCCGCTGGACGCCCGCTCGCGCAAGCTCGCGTTCGACCTGATGAGCACGGTCCAGCCGGACCAGGACTGGGGCGTGCCGGTCGTGGCCCGGGCCGGCGAGATCCCGACCGTGAAGAACGGCTGGCTGCCCCGATCGACCGAGGGCAACCGGTGGATCATCAACACGGTCGGCCGGGTCACGGACGCCGACACCGACGTCTCCGTCGCGGTGCTGTCCCACGGGCACGGCAGCATGCCCGCGGGCATCAAGGTGGTCGAGAAGATCGCCAAACTGACCCGGCTGCACCTCAGGTACTAGGAGCGTCCGCGCTCGAGGCATCCGTGGGGTCCCGGGCGGCCCGGCGCCGGTTGACCAGGCTCACCGTCTGGGAGACCAGCAGCACCAGGAAGATCGCGGCGAGCAGTCCCTGCCACGGCTCCGGGAAGATCGAGCCGCCCGCCACGCCGATCCCCGCGTACAGCACGGCCCACAGCAGGCAGGCCGGGGCGTTCGCCACCACGAACGTGCGCCAGCTCAGCCCCAGCACGGCCGCCGCCAGCAGCACCGGCACCCGGCCGCCGGGGACCAGCCGGGACACCAGCAGGACCGGCACCTGACTGCGTTGCAGGCGGTCCTTCACCGGGGACAGCCGGTCCTGGTCGCGCAGCCAGCGCAGCCGCCGGGCCAGCTGCTCGCCGCCGGCCCGGCACATCGCATACATGACCAGGTCGCCCGCGTACGCCCCGGCCGCGCCCACCGCGACCACCAGGACGACCGTGAGCGGGTGGGTGTGCATCGCCAGCACCGCCGCTCCGCTGACCGCCGCTCCGGTGGGCACCACGGGCACGATCGCACCGAACGACACGACCAGGAACAGCCAGCTCAGGGTGGACAGGGTGCCGATCACGCGCCCGGGCCGATCGTCAGCGTCTCGCCGTGGGCCAGGACCCGGACCCGGGTGTCCGGGCATTTGTGCGCCGCGTGCCGGGCGAACGCGTCGCCAGGCTCGTGGAACATGTGCTTGCGGACCCGGCTCAGCCCGACCGGCCAGAACGTGCCGTAGTGCACCGGCACCGCCCACGCCGCCTGGACCAGCCGCAGCGCGTCCGCGCCCGTCGAGGCGTTCAGATGCTTGTGCGGGTCGAGCGTGGGGCCCCAGCCGCCGACCGGGACCAGCGCCAGATCCAGCGGCCCGAACGCGGTCATCCCGTCGAACAGCGTCGTGTCGCCCGCGTACCAGGTGCGGGCGGCGCCCTCGACGACGAAACCCAGCGCGATCGCCCGGTGCCGCGACCAGGGCGCCCGGCCGCCGTCGTGGGCGGCCCGGACCGCGCGGACGGTCACCCCGCGCACCGTGGTCTGCTCGCCGGGCAGCAGCTCGATGCAACGGTTCGCGTACCGGCTGCCCAGGCCGCGGGCGATCAGTTCGGTGGCGCCGCGCGGCAGCACCAGCAGCGGATCGCCGGGCACCGCGCGCAGCGACGGCAGATGGAAGTGATCCGCGTGCAGGTGCGACAGCAGCACCGCGTCGGGGGCGTGCGCCAGCCGCGGCGTCGGCCCGGTCAGCCGGCGCAGGTGGGCCAGCCGGTCGGTCAGCACCGGGTCGGTGAGCAGCGCGACCCCCGAGTCGGTCAGCCACATCGTGCTGTGGCCCCACCAGGTGACGCTCGTAGCACCCACGAGGACACCGTACGTGACAGGACGCCCGGACGTCCCGCACCGTCCGAGTCGCCCGGATGATCGTCCTGCTGCAGACTGACTGACATGGTGGGCCCCCGATCCGCTGTCGTCGTCAACCCGGTGAAGGTCCCGGACCTGGACCTGCTGCGCCGTACGGTCGGTGCCGTGCTGGCCCGCGCGGGCTGGCCGGAGCCGGAATGGTTCGAGACCACCCGCGACGACCCGGGCTTCGGCCCGGCCACCAAGGCGGTCGAGAACGGCGCCGACGTGGTGTTCGTGTGCGGCGGCGACGGCACGGTCACTGCGTGCGTGACCGCGCTCGCGGGCACCGACGTGGCGCTGGCCGTGCTGCCCGCCGGTACGGGCAACCTGCTCGCCGCCAACCTGGGGCTGGACTCCGACGCGGCCGCCGCCGTGGAGGTGGCGGTGCAGGGCGCCCGGCGCCGCATCGACGTCGGGGTCGTCGGCGACCGGTGCTTCGTGGTGATGGCCGGGATGGGGTTCGACGCCCAGATGCTGCAGGGCACGTCCGAGGCGGCCAAGAAGCGGGTCGGGTGGCTCGCGTACGTGGGCGGGGCGGTCAAGCACCTGCGGGACCGGCCGATGCCCCTGCTGGTCTCCCTGGACGGGGGACCGCCGATGCGGCGGCGCTCCCGTACGGTCATCGTGGGCAACGTGGGCCGCCTGCAGGGCGGGGTCAAACTGCTCAGCGCCGCGGACCCGGCCGACGGGCGCCTCGACGTGGCCATCCTCAGCCCGGACACGCTGCTGCACTGGGCCGCCCTCGCGTGGGGCGTGGTCCGCGGACAGCCGCGGGTGCCGTCGATGGAGACGTACTCGGCGCGGCGGGTCGAGATCCGCAGCGGGCGCCCGCAGCCGCGCCAGCTCGACGGGGATCTCATCGCCCCCGGAACGGGCATGTCGATCTCGGTACGGCACAAGGCCCTGCTCCTGTGCGTCCCGCAGCCCGCCGGCGACCCCGACCTCGCATACGGCGCCGACGCCGTGCGCGGGGACGGCGAGGGCGGCCGGTGAGCTCGGCGGAGCCGGTCCCCGAAACCAGGACGATGCCGGGCGACGAGCTGTCGGCCGACGACGCGTTCCTCGCCCTGCGCCGCTACGGCCGCTGGCCGCTCGTGCGCGACGCGTTCATCCGGTTCCGGTACGGCGACGGCTTCAGCCACGCCCGCGCGTTCGCATTGCAGCTCTGCCTGGCCGTCGTGCCGTTCCTCATCGCACTGTCCGGACTGGCCTCGGATCTCGGCGCCGAGGAGGGCGGGCAGGTCGTCGCGGACACCGTTCTGGCGCTCACCCCGGGCGCCAGCGAGCCGCTCGTACGCGACCTGCTCGGCGACGACGACCGCATCGCGCACGCCGGCGAGCTCGCCCTGGTGCTCGGCCTGCTCACCGGCCTGGTCGCGCTCACCACGGCGATGGCCCAGGTGGAACGCGGCGCCAACCGCATCTACGGTGTGGAACGCGACCGGCCCGTGCTCGCCAAGTACGCCCGCGCGGCGGTCCTGGCGCTGGTGGCCGGCCTGCCCGCGCTCACCGGGTTCCTGCTCCTGGTGGCCGGACGCGCCGCGGGCGACTCGTTGAGCGATCACTTCGGGTGGACCGGCGCCGCGCGGCTGGCCTGGACGATCGGGCGCTGGCCGGTCAGTCTCGGGCTCATCGTGCTCGCCGTCGGCCTGCTGTTCCGCCACACGCCGCGCCGCAGCCAGCCGGCGCTGTCCTGGCTGCTGTTCGGCGCGACCGTCACCACGGTCCTGTGGTGGGTGGCCAGCCTGCTGCTTGCCGGCTACGTCCGGGTCAGCGGCGGCTTCGGCGCCACGTACGGCCCGCTCACCGCGATCATGGGGCTGCTGCTGTGGGCCAACCTCACCGGTGTGACGTTCTTCCTGGGGCTCGCGTTCGCGGCCCAGCTGGAGGCGCGCCGGGTCGGGGTGCGCCGCCCGGCGCAGGACGACAAGTGGGAGCCGGCCGACGAGACGCCGCGGGTGCCGGCTCCCCGCGACGGCGGTGTACGCGACGACGCGACCGGGTAGAACCGGGCTCACCACCGAACCGGAAAGCGAGCCCCGACCGTGACCCAGCACGACACCCGCCAGCCCCGGCCCGCCGACGGGCAGGACCGCGTCCGCGGGCGGGCGGGGTGGGCGCCACTGGGACTGTTCGCCGAGCGCAGCGTGCTGGGCCTGCTCGCGGTGGTCGCGATAGGGCTGGGGTTCGGCACGGTGCTGCTGCTCGTACGCTTCCACTGGGCACCGCTGCAACGCCTCGACCACGGGGTCGCCGAAGGACTCAACCATCTCGTCGCCCCACACTCCGACCTGGTGTCCGCGCTGACACAGGTGTCCGGCTTCGGTGGCCGCCCGTTCATGCTGTGGCTGGTCGTGCTGGCGGTGCTCGTGCTGCTCATCCGCCGCCGGCCCCGGCTCGCGATCTACCTCGTGGTGGCGAGCACCGGCGCGTTGCTGCTCGACCCGTCACTCAAGACACTCGTCGGCCGGGTGCGCCCCATCGTGGACGTACCGGTCGCCGCCGCGCCGGGCAACAGTTTCCCGAGCGGGCACGCGCTCGGCTCCATGGTGGTGTACGGCGCCCTGCTGCTCGTCTTCCTGCCCGCGGTGCGCCGCGGTGGGCGCCCGTTCCTGGCCGCCGGGGCCGCGCTGATCGTGGTCTCGATCGGGGTCAGCCGGGCGGCGCTGGGCGTGCACTACCTGTCCGACGTGGTGGCGGGTTGGCTGCTCGGCGCGGCGTGGCTGGGCGTCACCGCGTACGCGTTCCGGGTGTGGCGGCGCGAGACGGGACGCGCGGTGGAGCCGCTGGAGGAGGGTCTGGAACCGGAAGCCGCCCCGCAGTTGCGCCCGGCGCCCGCGGAACGGCAGGTGCTCCCGCATCCCTGGGCCGGGGCCGCGGAGATCGTCGTCGGCTGGGTGCTGACGTTCGGGCTGGCGTACGCGCTCGGGTACGCCGTCACCCACCTGACCGCCGGTACTCCGGTGGCGTCGTTCGACGACGGCGTGCCCCGATGGTTGCAGTCCTTCCGTACGCCGGGCCTCGACCACCTCAGCCACCTGTGGAGCAAGGCCGGTGACACGCATGCCATCCTCGCGATCAGCCTGGTGTTCTGCGCGCTCGCGATGGCGTTGTGGCGGCAGTGGCGGCTGGTGCTGTTCCTCGCGCTCACCATGGCCGGTGAACTGACCCTTTTCCTGGGCACCGCGGCGGCCGTGGACCGCCCCCGGCCGCCGGTCGCCCAGCTCGACGGCCCCATGCCCACCTCGTCGTTCCCGTCCGGGCACATCGCCGCGACGCTGTGCCTGTGGACGGCGATCGCCCTGGTCGCGGTGCCCCGGATCCGGCAGTGGTGGCGCTGGGTCATCGTGGTCCTGGCCGTGATCATGCCGGCGGGGGTGGCGCTGTCCCGGATGTACCGCGGCGAGCATCACCCCACCGACGTGGTCGGGGCGATCATGCTCACGGCGGGCTGGCTCGGCGTCCTGATGTGGGCGGTCCGGCCGAACGCCGACCTGCGCACCGCCACCCAGGCCGCACGCGACGCGGAGCAGCGCCGCGGGTGAACCACGTCAGTCCGCGACCGCCACCACCCGGTCGCGGCCGCCCCGCTTGGCCGCGTACAGCCGGCGGTCCGCCTGGGACAGCAGGCCCGAGGGGGTGCCGACGCCGTCGAGCGTGGTGACCACCCCGATGCTCGTGGTCACCGGGACCGTACCGGTGATCGGTTCCCAGGCGTGCGCCCGGATGCGCAGCCGCAGCCGCTCGCACCGCTCGGCCGCCTCGGTCTCGCCCACCCCCGGGAAGACGAGCAGGAACTCCTCGCCGCCCATCCGGGCGGCCATGGCCGGGCCGTCCGCGGCCTCCTGCAGCAGCTTCGCCACGTGCTGCAGCACGGTGTCACCGGTGTTGTGGGACAGCGTGTCGTTGATCCGCTTGAAATGGTCCAGGTCCACCAGCGCCAGCGACACCGGGGTACGCCGGCTCGCCGCCTCCCGCAGCAGCTCGGGCAGGCGCTCGTTGACGTACCGTCGGTTGTGCAGGCCGGTGAGCGGGTCGCGGTGCGCCATCTCCCGGAAATGCTCCGTGGCCCGGCGCGCCTCGGCCGCCTCGAACACCGCCTGCAGCGCCCGGGCCCGCGCCTCCCGCTGGGCGGAGTGCAGGGCGGTCGCCTCCGCATGGAACGCGCGGTGCTCCTCGTACGCCTCCGCGTGGCGGCCGGTCGCCGCGTACAGCGCCGCCTGCTCCTCGCGGACCTGCGCGCGCACCGCGGCCAGTTCCCGCTCGTCGCACATCCGCAGCGCGGCGTCCAGCGCCTCCTGCGCCGCGCCGTACCGGCCGGCCCGGCGGCGAGCCTCGGCGAGCGTCAGGCGGCACATGGCGATCGCGTCGCCCTCGTTGCCCAGCACCGTGGACTGCTCGGTGTCGAGCACGGCGTGCAGCGTCGACTCGACCGCCGCGTACCGGCCGCCCATGATCTCCACCCGGGCGATCGTATCCAGCTCGTTCGCGCTGAACTGCCGCGAGCCCCGGGACTGCACCTCACGCATGTGGTCGATCAGGTCCCGGGCGGCCGGTTCGTCCTCGTTCTCGTACGCGGTGTACGCCATGTTGTTGAGGATGAACAGCGTCAGCTCGTCGTCGCGGATCGCGGTGGAGATGTCCAGCGCCTCGCGGAAGCGGCGGTCGGCCTCGGCGCTGGATCCGCTCTCGTCCAGCGCGACCGCCAGCGACTGCAGGTGCCGGGCGCGGATGGCCGGGGGCACCTGTTCGTCGAGGTGCGCGACGCACTGCACGGCGTGGGTCAGCGCACCCGACACGTCGCCGACCTGCCGGTAGAAGATGGCCAGCTCGCGGTGCGCCCGGGCGAGCAGGTACTCGCTGCGGTTCTCCCGTGCCCAGGCGAGGATCTGGTGCACCGCCCGGCCGCCCTCGGCGGAGCGGCCCTCCCGCAACATCACCGAGATGCGCAGCAGCCGGGCCCGCTGGACCAGCTCCTGCGCGCCGAGCGCCTCGGCCCGCCGTTCCACCTCGGCGGCCGGGCCGGGCAGCGCCCGGAACTGCGACCCCGGCAGGCTCTCCAACTCGGCCACGAGCGCGGCGAGCGTGGCACGCTCGTCGTCGGCCAGCACTGGGCTGGCCGGCACCGCCGCTTCCGTGGTCACCGTGAGCGCCTCCGTCGTGGGTTGGTCAGGTTCACGATCGGTGCGAGGCGGTGGTTGTTGAGGTCCCGGTCGGGTGCAGTTCAGTTGCACAGGTCCGGCTCAGCGGCGCTGTGTGCAGACCTGTGGCGAGGCGGCGACGTGGTCGACCGTGTAGACCACTGCCACGGTGAAGCAGTAGTTCTCGCGCTCGTTCAGGCCGTACACGACGTAGTTGGTGGTGCCGGCCGGAAGCTGCTGGAACGCGCGCTGCTCCTGGCCGGTGCGCCCGCCCGAGATCAGCACCGGGCCCTCGGCGCCGGCCGGATACCCCCACTGCAGGGACACGCTGTCCCGATTGTCCCGTAGCCGGACGTTCTCCGGTGCGCCACCGGGCGCGGACGGCGCCGCCGGGGACGCGGTGGCGGCCGGGGTCGCCGCGGCCGGGCCGGCGGCGCTGCCTGCGGGGGCGTCGCGGGCAGCGCGCGGCAGCGCGGCGGCCACCACGACGCCGGCGACGGCGATCCCGGCCACCAGCACGGCGGCCAGCGCCATCCACCGCCGGGAGCGGGCCGGTCCGGGCCGCGCGATGGGTACGGGCAGCCGCCGGTCCGCGACCAGGCTGGTGCCGGGCCCGGTGACCGTGGTGGCCCCGGCCGTGGCGTGGGGTGGTGGCGGGATGCGCACCGGCTCCGGATGAGGCGGCGGGTACACCACGGCCGGTCGCCAGCCCGCCGGCGCGGGCCGTCCACCCGGCCCTGCGCCGGGGTCCGGGAAGGCTTCTGTGGCGGGTGGGGTGCTGGGGTCCGCAAAGGGGCCCGCGGTGGGCGAGGCGCCGGGGCCCGGGAAGGGGCCCGCGGCGGGTGAGGCGCCGGGGCCCGGGAAGGGGCCCGCTCCCGGCGCGGCAGCGGGCGCCGGGGAGGCAGGTGGCAGCGGGACGAATCGGGGCGGGTCGGCGGGTGGCGGGGCGACGGTGGGCGGTCGCGGGGCGAATGCGGTCGGCGGCTGGTCAGGCACGGGCGGCACGAAGCGGGGCGGGTCAGCCGGGGGCGAGGCGACCGTGGGCCGACGGAACCGTGGCGGATCGAACGAGGTTAGCTCAGACAATGCGGGTGGGGTCGTCGCGGCGGCCTCCGGGGGGCCGGGCGGGCGGTCGCTGCTCCGGCCCGGCCAGGACGGCGCCGGCAGGTCAGTGAGGGTGTGGCGCCCGGCGGGACCGTCCGGCGGCGACAGTGCGGTCACTGCGGGGACGGTGCCGGGCACGGTCGCCACGCCGGGGGATGGGCCACCGGGAACGACCCCCGGCCCGTCCAGGAGCGGTCCACCCGGGCGCTGCGGGAACCGCGCCGGGTCGGGTGGCCCGGCCAGCAGGGGGCCGCTGGGGCCGACGGACTGGGCGACCCGGCCGCACTGGTGGCCGCCCGGCCTGTGGGTGAGCGCGCCGACCTGCCGGGCCAGCGGGTGATCGGCGGGCAGGTGGCGGGCGCACAGCTCGCGGGCCAGGCCGAGATGGTCCTGGGCCGCCGCCGCCAGGCCGCAGTCGCGTTCCATCGCGGAGAGGCGGGCGAGCATCTTGATGCCGGCCGGGGCGGTGTCGCCGTGCTCGGCCCGATGCCGGGTCCACGCGTCCGCCAGCCGCGACCGGGCGGCGGTGCACTGCCCGGCGGAGTGCTCGGCGGTCGCGAGGTCGGCCTGGGCGGCCAGCACCCGCGACGAGTCGGGCCCGTCCAGTGTGATCAGTGCACCCACGAGGTCGTGGTAGAGCTGGACCGCCCGGCCGTGGTTGCCGGTCCGCTGCAGCACCGCGGCGTGGGTGGCCGCGGCGGCGATCGTCCGCTCGTCGTGCGGGCCGTGCAGGCGTTCCTCGGCGGCGTGCGCGAAGCCGGCCCAGACCCGGGCGGTGTGCGGGTCGCCGAGGGCGATGAGGATGCGTGCGAGCAGCGCGGCGGCGATCGCGAGGTCGGCGGTGGCGCGCCGCGGGTCGGCGTCGGTCGGGTCGAGCACGTCCGCGAGCACGGCCCGCGCGCCGACAAGATCCCCAGCGGACGTCAGGGACTGCGCGTGCGCGGTGAGTTCGGCCAGCGGTGGGGGCACGTGCCTCATAGTGTCTGCTCGGCGACCCACGGTACAAGACCCGTGGCGCGCCGACCCGAGCCGTCATGCGCAACCTGTGCGGGGTAGAACTCGGATATGACCACCGACGACCGTGCCGCTGAGGTCAAGCGTGAGGTGCTCGTACGCCACCTCGAGGCGTGGGCCCCGGCCGCACTGCACCGGGCCCGCCGAGCCATGTACGTACACGGCTACGCGGATGCCGACGACGGCCTGTCGGCCGTAGCGGCGCTGCGCGTCTTCGCCGAGCTGTCCGATCTGGTACGCGGCCGGGAGCTGACCATGCTGGCGGTCGGCGACGACACCGCCGCCACGGCCCGGCGCCTCGCCACGGTCCAGCAGGAGGCCGGCGGCGCGGCCGGGCTGGCCGTGCACACCGTGGACGGTGGTACGGACGAGCGGCTCGGTGTCGCGCTCGCGGCGGCCGGGGCGGCCCGCGTACCCCTGCTGGGTTTTCTTGATGCGACCGCCGCGACGGCCCCTCCGGCGCTGGCCACCGTGGCCGCCCTGGCCACGGCCAAGCCGGCGGAGGTGCTGCTCGCGCCCGGCGCGCTTGCCGGGCTGGACGCGGACGCGGCCGTCCGTGTGTTCGGTGCCGCGCCGGGCGGCGGGTCGGTGGTGGACGCCTACCGTGAGGCGCTGCGGGGTGCGGGGTTTCCGCTGGTCACCGCGGTGGAGCTGGTCCCGAACGGCGACGAGGGGGAGTTGCTGATCTTCGCGACGGCTGCGGGCAAGAGCCTGGAGGCTTTCAAGGAGACGCTGTGGGCGGTCGACGAGTACGCGGGGGTGCGCTACCGCGACCCCGGCGACCCGGAGCGGCATCTCATCGACATTTCGCTCACGCCGCACCCGGGGCCGCTGCGGCGGGAGCTGCTGCGCCACCTGAGTGAGGCCGGTCCGGCGACCGTGACCGAGCTGCGGACGTTCGCGCTGACCGAGACGGTGTACCGGGCCGCCGACGCGACCCGTGTGCTGCACACGATGCTGGCGGCCGAGGAGGTGACCCGCCGGCCCGAGCACGGCCGGCTCGGCGGGGACGTGGTGATCACCGCGGTCGGCGGGTAGCCCGCGGCAGCGACCACACCCGACGGTGGGTCAGCGTGGCTGCCAGGCGTCCGGGCGGGTGGTCAGCTTTCGCACGTGGGCGGGCATCCGTCCGCTGATCAGCTCGGCGAGGCTGACCTCGTCGACCACCTCGCGGACCGCCGAACGGACCGCGATCCAGAGGCTGGGCAGGTTCTCGGCGGCCCCCGAGTAGGTGGTCTCCTCTGGACGAAGGCCGCGGACACCGGCGAGCGGCCCGTCGACGGCGCGCAGGACCTGCCCGATGGTCACGTCACGCGGGGCCTGCGACAGCGTGTACCCGCCCTCGGCGCCGCGCTGGGCCCGGACCACCCCGGCGCGGCGCAGGTCGGCCAGCACCGCCTCCAGGAACTTGCGGGGCATGTCCTGGTCCTGCGCGATGGCCTGCGCGGACATCAGGTTGGGGTAGGACTGTGCCAGGCTGAGCGCGGCTCGGACCGCGTAGTCGCCACGAGCGGAGATCTGCACGCCCCCATCATGCCGGGTCGGTTCGGGCGGCTTGCACATACCCCATGAATCTGTGGGAATTACGGTGGGCCGGCCTCCGCTCGCGACCGGGCACGGCCACCGCGACGATGGGCCGGTTGTTGGCGGAGCCATCTTCGTGGCGTTCCCGGGTCGTTCGAATTGCACCGGGGGCGTCGGCGCAATCGGGTCGACTGACGATTGGGCTAAAAGCGACATTATGGGCATTGAGGGCGCCTCGTCCGCGGCGGGAAAGAACGGGACGTGGAAGTGTCGTATGTATTATTTGTCCGGTTTCGTGTTCCCTGGCGGAGATTGGGCGATGCCAAATCCTCCCGTATGAAAAAGCGACCCGTGCGGACCGGCAGAGTCCGCACGGGTCGCCCCGGAAATGCGTGTCGCTATCGGCCGGCCAGCAGCCGGTTGACCGCCGTGTCCACGTCCAGGTGTTCGGACTCGCGACCCCGCGGCACGACCACGTAGGTGCGCCGAAGGAAGCGGACGAGGACGCTGCGGGGTACCTCGAACAACGCGTTGCCGTCAGGTGACGACAGCGCGAGGGCGACGAAGTCGCCGCGCGGCGTGGCCCACGGCCACACCCGGACGTCGCCGATCCCGGCGGGCTCGTCGAGCCCGGTGACGAGCAGTTCGCGCGCAAAGGACCAGCTCACGGCTTCCCCACCGGCTGATTCTGCGTGGAACAACACGTGCACGGCGTACGGGTCGGCTGGGTCGTACCGCAGACTGGCGCGCACGGGCAGTGCCGTGGCATCTGGCGCTACGAGCCGTAGCGATGTTTCGACCTCGACGGTCGTTGGACGAATGGTACTCATGGACGAACTCCCCCCGGCACCGCTGCGGGGTCGGTGAACCCCGCTTTCCCATACTCAGGTGATCCCTGTCGTTACGCTCCGCCATACGCTGATCTCACCCAGTAGTGGGAAGACGGTTCCGAAAACCCCTTCGGGCAGGACGTAAAGCGATATCTTGTCCTGTTCTGCCCAAGTACCCGGCTCCGCCCGGCGTCGGGTGGGTCCAGCAGTTGACTTACTCCGGTAACGTCCATTCCTCCCGGGTAGTGACGGGGCACCGGAACACTGGGGGATGAATTGACCAGCAAACCCGGCAGCACGCCGCCGACGGGTCCCGCCGCCGAGCCCGCCCGAAAGTGATCACGATGCCCGGAACCGACCGCGTGAGCGAGGCCCCGCGTACGGACGAGGGTCACGGCCCCGCCGGTCTTCTGCACCGCATCCGGGCCAATCCCAGCGGGCGCGTGGCACTCAAGGTCGGCATCGGAACGGCCGGCGGGCTGGTGTTGGCGATCGGGGTCGCGATGATCCCGCTCCCCGGCCCCGGGTGGGCGATCGTGATCCTCGGCCTGGCGATCCTGGCGCTGGAGTTCGCCTGGGCCAGGCACGCGCTCGAGTTCACGAAGCGGCACGTGCAGTCCTGGACGCACTGGGTCGGCCGCCAGTCGTTGCCGCTGCGCCTGCTCATCGGCCTCGTGGGCCTGCTGTTCGTCGCGGCGGTCGTCTGGGAGTCCGTACGGCTCAGTTTCGGCGTCGACCTGGCCGCCCTGGCGTGGGGCTGGCTCGGCGGTTCGTGACGCGCCGACCCCTGGTTCGCGCCCATGGGCGGGGGTCCGGTACAGTCTGATCGCGTTGCGGGCGATTAGCTCAGCGGGAGAGCGCTCCGTTCACACCGGAGAGGTCACTGGTTCGATCCCAGTATCGCCCACCACCACGTAACAGCAGTTCACAGCAGCGACGGCACCCTTGATCAAGGGTGCCGTCAGCATTTCCGGCGACGACGGATCCTCGGAAGTCAGCGAGCGCGTCCCGCACCGTTTCGTGCGGCCCCGCCGATCCGTGGATGTAGAGGTTCAGCGCCGTGGACGCCTGCTCGTGACCCATGACCTCCCTGACGTCGTTGAGGGGCACGTTGCGCGACACGAGCCAGGTCGCGTACGAGTGGCGGAGATCGTGAAACCGCAGCCCGTTGCTCGCCACCCCGGCGACGTGGGCGATGGCGACTCTCGGTAGTGGACGGTGGCGGGTCGGGGTGGTGCCGACACTCCAGCACGAGATGCGCCTCTGCGTCATCCGTGGGGCGAACCCGCACGCGGGGCCGGCTCATATGACTGTCGGGCAGCTGCCGGCCACGCCGGTTCCGGGCGTGGCGCGGCTTCGGCTTCGCCGTACCGGCGTGCGACGCCCTTGCCCGCGGCCTTGGCGGCGTACAAGGCGTGGTCGGCCTCCCGCAGCAGCCGGTCGACGTCGTGGCCGGGCCCACGCGCGGTGGTGATCCCGATGCTGACACCCACCTGCACCTGGGCGCCCGCGATCGGCACCGGCGCGACGATGCGGGCGAGCAGCCGGGCGGCGATCGCCTCGGCTTCGGCCGGATCGTCCAGGCCGGGCAGCACGACGGCGAACTCGTCGCCGCCGAGGCGGGCGGAGGTGTCGTGGCCGCGCAGTCCGCCGCGCAGGCGCTGGCCCACCGCGACCAGAACGGCGTCGCCCGCGGCGTGCCCGAAGCCGTCGTTGATCGGCTTGAACCCGTCCAGATCGAGCAGCAGCACCCCGGTGTGCACATCCGGGCCCGCCGCGGCGAGCGCCTCGACGGCGCCCGTGTGAAACGCGGTCCGGTTCGGCAGCAGGGTCAGCGGGTCGTGGTGCGCGGCATGGCGCAGCCGCTCCTGCTGCTCGTCGAGGTTGCGCAGCAGCCGCTTGATCGTGAGCAGGCCGAGGAATTGGCGCACCAGGGCCAGCACGGTACCGCTGACCAGCGCCCAGAACAGCACCGGGCTGAGCGCGCCGGTGCGCAGGTACATTCCGCTGACGGCGCAGATGGCGAGCGCCACGGGCACGTACGGCAGGACGAGCCAGAAACCGGCCAGCGCCCGCCGCCCGGAGACGTCCGCCGCGCCTACGCTGCTGCGGCTGGACAGGAAGATGAGCAACCCGGCGATGAGGTACAGCGCGCCGTCACCCGTGGCGTACCAGGGCTTTCCCGCGGTCGCGTTGTGGGTGCTGAGCACCGCCGCCAAGGCGAAGAGAGCCATCGCGGCAGCGAGCAGATGCAGCGCGCGCCCTTGCTGACTGGCGCGGGTACCCGACATCAGGGTAAGGGCCAACGCGGCCGAGATGATCTCGGGCAGCATGATCACGACGAAGGTCGTCTGGGTCCCCGGGGGCAGCGTGGCCGTGGCGGGCGCGATGACGAACTGCCAGGCCAGGGCGAACAGGGAACTGGTGACGATGGCGACGTCGATCGCGTGGGTGATTCCCGCCCTCGCGCTGTGCGTCCGCGGGGCGATCAGGGCGATGCCGACCAGGGTCACCACGCCGCCGATCACCGAGAGCAGGTCGGCAGGACTGGGCTTGCCTGGCTCGAGGCCGAGCACGGCGTACCCGGTGTACAGGATGTACGAGGTTCCGACCAGGCAGGACGCGGCGATGCCCAGCGCCCATCCGGCTCGTTCCCGTCCGATGTGGGCGCGGGCCTGCCGGAGGAAGCCGGCCGGTGCGCAGAGCACGCCAACCGTGATCGGCACGTCCGCGATCACGAGGCCCAGGCGGGTGGAGAGCAGCGGCAGAATCAACTGGAGCGCGACCCCCGCCAGCAGTACGGCGCGGACCGGGGTCATGATCCGACTCCGCAGCTCGTGCACGTCTCCTCCTGGCGCCCTTCTTCCTGTCCATCGACGCCGGACCGCGGGAGCTGAGCGGACTCGGTGTGATCCTTCCTGACGATCAGCCGCGGCGGGGGCGACCCAGCGGCCGCCGAGCTGTCTGCGACATAATCCGGCCCATGCGGGGAAGAACGAAGTTGATCGGGCTCGGCGCGGTCGTGGCGGTGGGCCTCGCGGCCGTGGGCGCGTGGCGGTACGAGGAGCACGTCCAGCGCCAGCCGGACTGGCAGATCCACCACACGGCGGTGCCCGATGCGGCGAAGAAGGTCGACGACGTGCTTGCCCAGTTCGAGCGCGACCACCTCTTCAAGGCCGGCGACTACCTGCACTCGGCCGGCCAGCACCCCGACGTCCAGGTCCTCTCGGTCACCGGGCAGACCCACTGGCAGACCGGCGTGACCCTGGTACTGAAGGTGACGGGTCACGGTGCGGTGCGCGGCTTCGACGACGTGGTGCTCCGGCAGAATGACGTGCCGATCTGCTTTCGCCTGCAGATGGGCCCGGAGAACGACAGCCGCGACGACGACATCGACTGCCCGGCGGGGGCGCCGCTGCCGGTTCCCCCGGACCCGTCGCTGCAGGGCGTGGACGAGCGCCTCCAGCGCGCGCTGAAACCCGTCGGCCCGAACGAGGCCGCCGTCCGCGCCGCGGTGGCCCGACTGAACCTCGACCCGGCCATCCATCAGGATTTCGCCGTTCAGGACGGCATCGTCGGGGTGGCGCTACGCGCCAGTCAGTACGACTGCGTCGTCGCTCGCGTCGCTGCCCGGGGCGACGTGACGCTCTGGCGGCCGTCGCACACCCAGCTGGCCCCGGGCGAGCTGGACTGCTCGGCCGGCCTGGCATTGAGCAGCGAGTTCAACACCTCCCCCCACTGAGACTCTGCCGGTCTCACGACGGGACGCTGTCACGGCTCGAGGTGGAACACCATCACGCCGGGCCGTTCCTCGCGGGTGACGCCGAGGCCGGCCAGGGGTTTGCTGAAGGCGTCCGTGGCGACCTGCTGGTCGCCGTGACCCCGGCGCAGCGCCACGACCGTACGGATCCCCCGCGCACGCAGATACGTCACGCTGGCGGCGTCCGGGAAGGATGCGGCCTTGGCGCGAAGCTCGTCGAGGCTCGGCGGGATCATGCCGCTGGAGCCGTTCGCAATGGTGGGGAAACCGTCGGTGGACCACAGCATGGCCAGCTCGTCGTCGAGCTTGTTCGCGGGCAGCACCAGCAGCGGCTGCGGCAGCGCGCGCATCGCCACCGGCGGCTGCGGCACCTTGACGAAGTTGGCGTTCTGTACGCCTTCGAGCAGCACCAGAGCCGTGGGGACGAGCAGGGCCACGCACAGTACGGGCCGCAGGGCGCGCCCGGATCCGCCGGCCAGCTTCGCCTGCGCCCGCTCGGCCAGCGCGGTGACCATGCCGGCGGCCAGCAACGCCAGCAGCAGCGTGACCCAGAGGACGAGCCGCCCCGGGGTCCGGATCGCGTTCCAGCCGGGCAGGAAATGGTGCAGCACCTGGTACGGGTAGTTCGCGGGCGCCCGCATGCCCATGCCCAGCCAGGCGAACCCGGCGACGGCCACCACGATCAGCACCCGGTGGCGCCGGGACCAGACCGACCACAGCAGGCCCGCCAGGGCCAGCCCGGCCAGGAAGAAACCGGGCAGATTCCAGGACTCGTTGCCGCCCTGGGTCGCCATCGCATCGCGCAGCGCCCCGTTGCCGCGGCCCCACAGCCACTCGAACGACGGCGCCGTGAGGAACTGCCGGTAGTCCCCGGAGTACGAGGTGACCTCGGCGAGGGTCCGCGCGCTGTCCGGGTAGGCCCGGTTGACCGCAAGGTAGGGGAGGGCCATGAGCACGGTCACGGCCAGGAAGATCACCACGCCGGCCAGATCAGACCAGAACAGCCTCCGGCCGAACGGCGGCCGCCGCCACAGCCAGAACGCCAGCGCCGCGGCGGTGAGCGTGCCCAGCACGTACCCGAATGGCAGGCCGAGGCCGAAGCCGAGGGTGACCTGCCATGCGGCGACCAGCCAGCCGGCCAGTGCCCAGCCGGGCCGGGCCAGTTCGGGGCGGTAGCCGTGCCGCAGTGCGTAGCCGTGTCCGCGCGCCAGCATGGCGAGCGCCAGGGCGATACCACCGATGGACAGGATGTTGAGGTGCGACAGGTGCCCGTAGCGCCACGGCGCGTACGCGAAACCCGCGCCGGCCGTCAGGGCGCCGAGCCGGTTCGCGCCGAGCTGGCGGGCCAGCACGTACGCCCCGAACGAGGCGAACGCGAACACCAGCACGAACAGGATGTTGTAGCGCAGCACCGCAGCCCCGAAACCGGAGCCGATCAACCCGGCCGGCAGATAGCCCAGCAGCGAGTCCGACCACGCCAGCGGCAGCGTCTCACCGAAGTGGGCGTTCGTCTGCCACAGACTGCCAGGGTCGTGCTGGACCGCCCACCCGTTCCACGCGACCTGCCACGCCTGCAGACTGGGATCCCAGTAGTCGGAGGCGAATGTCCCCGACAGGTCGGTCACCAGCGGCCACGTCATGCCCACCGCGAGGGCCAGCGAACCCACCGCCGCGAGCAGCCACTCGTGCCGCAGCCAGCGGGCCGGGCCCCGGTGCCGCGGTGCGGAGATCGCGGGCGCCTCAGCGTCCTGCGCCGCCGCGCGATACCGCGTGTCCTGGACGTCCGCCCGGTTTCCCAATTTCCTGATCTCCCCGTTTCGTACGGTCCCGGATGACGCGGTCGCCGGCCGGGACGGCCACGAGATCATAAGGGGATGCGTCGATGGGAGGACAGCTCCGGCCGTCCAGGCCGGCCCTGTCTCCCGAGCGGGTCGCGCTGGCCGGCTTGTCGTACCGGCGGTCGCCAGCGATCATCGATCGTCACTATGCTGTCGCGATGCTCGATGCCTCGCCCGCCTCCGCCACGACCCCGGCGACCCGGCGCACCGTGTCCGTGTCTGCGCCGCTGCTCCTGACCGTCGTATTGGTGGCCGCCCTGGCCGGCGCAGCGGCGGCCTACCTTGTCATGAGTGCGCGAGGTGTGCCCGACATCGTGCACGGGACGATCAGCGGGGTTGCGGAAGACCCGCACGGGAACATCACCGCGATCGCGTTCCGCTTTGACGATCATGACTATGTCCTGCCGGGCGAGGGCGAAAGCCTGCCCGTGATGGCGAACGTCAGCTGGACCGACGCGTCCGGCCAGAACCACGCGGGTGATCGCCCGGCCTGCCTCACCGGTGCCTCGAACGGTCGCCGGATGGAACTCGGTGTCGTGGACCTCCACGGAAAGGGGGTCTGGCCCACGCAGGTCGTGGTGTGGGTCCACTGCCTTTGACGAGCTCGGCAGTGTCCGATTGAAGCGCTTCCGAGCGCTATTGCGGTCCCCACGGTAGGTGGCTGTTCGGCGGGGGTGGGATGGGCGGCGGCGTGATCCTTGGATCCGAGGAATGCGGCGGCTGCTCCCGGCGGCTCACGGCCACCCGGCGCAGGAACACTCTCCCCACCACCACGACGACGGTGACCACGATCAGAAAACAGAGCCCTCGGCCCAGCAGGGCGCCGAGCGTCAGATGCTTCATCCTGGGACCACCACCCCGTAGATCGAGAACGAGGTGATGGAGCGTACCCGATCCCGTCCGGCCTGTCTGGCCTGCAACGTTGCGAGCGTGGTGACAGCCCGCGTCTAGCTTGTTACTGCGCAAATGCGACGACTTGCGACCGGTCGCTAGCGTGTGCACGGTGTCCTTCGCCAGCCGTCGATATCGTCGACTCACGGCCCTCGTCGTAGCGATCGCCATGGCGGCGACCGCGGGATGCAGCTCGCCGGGCCCCCCGGCCGCGCCGCCCAAGGCCGGCCGCGGCGCCCATGAGGCGCCGGTCACGCCCGGTCCATCGCAGGGCGCCGGACACGTCGCGGCAGCCCCGTTCGCGGGCAAACTGCCGGCGTTCGGGCCGCCGCCGCAGGCCCACCCGATCACGGTTCCGGCCGGGCCCGTCGCGCCGATCTACAAGAGACTGCCGGTCGACCAGCCGGTGGTGTTCCTGACCATGGACGACGGCCAGACCCAGCTGCCGCAGGCTCGCGAGCTCATGCAGGCGGCGCACATACCGTTCACGATGTTCCTCATCGCCCCGATCGCGGCCGGAAATCCGCAGTTCTTCAAGGATCTGCAGGCGACCGGAGGGGTGATCGAGGATCACACGCTGACCCACCCCAGCCTGCGCGGCAAGTCGTACGAGTTCCAGCGCCGCGAGATCTGCGGGGCGAAGACGAGCCTGCAGCACACGTTCGGCACGACGATGAGATTCTTCCGGCCGCCGTTCGGCAACTACGACCACAACACGCTGCGGGCCGTCCACGACTGTGGCCTGCAGGCGGCGTTCTACTGGTCGGAAACGGTCAACAACGGCAAGGTCTACTACCAAACCCCGGTGCACAAGATCCAGGCCGGCGACATCATCCTGATGCACTTCCGGCCCGCATTCGTCCAGGATGTCACCGCCGCATTGCGGGCCATCCATGACGCAGGCCTCACGCCGGCCCTGCTGGAGAACTATCTGACATAGCGACGCCGGCGCGACAGGGGCAAGCCGTGCGACGGGAGCCGCGTCCCGGACAGTGGAGCAGGGCCGGGCGGTGCGGGTCGCCGGGCAGGTGCACAATCCAGGCGTGACGAGTGAATCGCTGGTGGGCAGGACCGGCTCCGTGGTCACCGCGATCCGCGGCGGCGTCCGGCCCGGCGAGGTGCGCATCGTAGTGGCGGGCATCGCTCACTATTACCTCGCGTACGCCGCGACGGCCCTGCCCGCCGGCACCGACGTACTCGTCATCAACAACCGTGGCGCGCGCCAGGTCGACGTCGAGCCATGGCCCACTGTGCCGCTGGGCGATTGCCCGGGCGGCGTCGTAGAAGGGCAGTAACAGTGTTCGGTTATCGGGTGCCCGCCCCCAACGAGGCGCTTCTGATCAGCGGTCGGAAGCAGCGGGGTGCGGACGCGTTGCCGTTCAAGATCGTCACCGGGCACGGCGTCTTCGTCGTGCCGATCTTCTCCCGGGCCAGCCGGCTCACCCTCGCCATGCAGGAGGCGGAGGTGATGGAGGACTGCTACACCAAGCAGGGGATCACCCTCTCGGTGCACGCCGTGATCGCGTTCAAGGTCGGGGACGACCACGAGTCGATCGCGGCGGCGGCTCGCCGGTTCCAGGGCGACCAGACCCAGATGCCGACGCTGGTGGGCCGCATCTTCAGCGGCCATCTGCGCAGCATCATCGGCAGCATGACGGTCGAGGCCATCATCCGCGAGCAGCAGACCCTGGCCGACGCGATCGTCGACGCCAGCAAGACCGAGATGGCCCGGATCGGCCTCGGCGTCGACTCGCTGCAGATCAGCAGCATCGACGACAAGGGGGTCGGCTACATCCGGGCGCTCGCCGCGCCGCATCAGGCCCGGGTCGACCAGGAGGCCAAGGTCGCGCAGGCCGACGCCGACCGGCAGAGCGCGATGGCCCAGCAGGAGAGCGTGCGCCATCAGGCCGAGTACGCCCGGCAGACGGCGATCGCCAAGGCCGAGTACCAGGCGCAGATCGACGAGGCCCAGCAGACCGCCGCCCAGGCCGGCCCGCTGGCCGCGGCCCGCGCCCAGCAGGACGTCATCGCCGAGCGGGCCGTCGTCGCGCAGAAGAACGCCGAGCTGCGCCAGGCCGAGCTGATCGCCGAGGTGGTACGTCCCGCCGAGGCCGAGGCCGAGCGGATCCGTGCCCTGGCCCGCGCGGAGGCCGACGCCACCAAGCTGTCCGCAGAGGCGGCCGCCGCCCAGGACCGGATCGCCCTGGACCAGGCGATCATCCAGCAGCTTCCGGAGATGCTGCGGGCCGCGGCGCAGGGTCTGCAGGGTGCGAACGTCACCGTGCTCGACGGTGCGGAGGGCCTCAACTCCGTGGTGGCCTCGCTGGCCGCGCAGGGGGCGGCGGTGCTGGAGACGATCCGTACGGGTATGCGGGCGTCTGTGGCCGAGCCGGCGGGCGCCGAGATCACCCCACTGCACGGCAAGGCCGCTGCGCCGGTCGCCCCGACCGCCTGACCGCGGTGTCCCCGGCCTGGCAGGGGGCCGGGGACACCATCCCCGTGCGGGTGCGCGCTATCTTGGTCGCCACCAGCGGGGAGGATTCGTGTTGCGGTCGAAGATCGGACGTTTCGTACTCATCGGCATGAGCGTCGTCGCGCTCGGCGCGTGTGGTGAACCGGCGGCGCGCAGCGCCGACGCCCCCACGTTCGTGACGCCCAGCGCCACGCCCACGATCTCGACCGAGGGTGCCGCGCCGTCCTCGCCGGCACCGGCGCCGCCGTCCGCCTCGGGCGCCCCGGCGGGCAGCGCGACCCCGACGACCTCGGCGACCCCGGAGGCGAAGGCGGCCACGCACGCGTTCCCCGTGGTCGGCAAGGCCTCGTACGCGCACGTGCACCACGACTACCCGGCGACCGACATCATCACCGCGTGCGGCAACAAGGTGGTCGCGGCGTCCAGCGGCACCATCGCGTACGTCGTACGCAAGGACACCTGGAATGCGAAGGTGAACGCGGGCGCCACCCGCGGCGGTCTGTCCGTGGGCATCGTCGGCGACGACGGGGTGCGCTACTACGGCTCACACTTCTCCGCGATCGACCCGGCGATTCAGGTCGGGGCGCACGTCAGCACCGGTCAGACGCTGGGCCGCATCGGCGAGACCGGCGACGCGAGCGCCTGCCACCTGCATTTCGGCATCTCCCCGCCGTGTGCCCGGGGCAGCGACTGGTGGACCCAGCGGGGAACGATCTGGCCCTGGCCCTACCTCGACTCGTGGCGCAAGGGCGGCAACAAGTCGCCGGTTGCCGAGATCTCGGCGTGGAAGGCGAAGAACGGCTGCCCGACCAAGCCCCGCGTCGACCCGTAGGCGGTACGGCGGTCGCCGTGCGGACCCTCGCGAGGTCTGCACGGCGACCGGTCACTCAGGACGCGGGCGGCTCACCGGAGCAGGCGGTGTTCCTCCTCCCGCCGGACGTGCATGCTGATCTGCCGCGCCGTTCGATGCGCGGGCGGGGCCGACGCGTGCGGTGTGCGTGCGGGACTGCGGGAGCCGGTCCGGGCTTCGGCGTTCAGCGGGACGCGATGCGGAAGACCGGGAAACCGGGGGCCGCGGCGGCGATGTCGGCGTCCGGGGAGTCCGCCTTCAGCCCGTCGAAGAAGGTGCCTGCCTCCCACGCCCATTTCCGCAGGTAGACGCGGATCAGAGGTGCCTTCTCCGCGTCGGCGATCTCCACCGGGGTGAACGGCTGGACGCGGCGCCCGAGGCGGAGCTCGCCCTCACCGGCGGCGCGCAGGTTGCGTACCCATTGGGTGTGGCCTCGGGGCGCGAGCAGGTACTGATCGCCCTCGTGCGTGAAGAGGTTGACCACCGTGGTCCGGGTTTCGCCGCTCTTGCGGCCGCGGACCGCCAGGACGCGGCTGCCGAGCAGGCTGATCCCGTGGGCGGCGAGCCACTTGACGGCCTCGTTGAAGGCGTTGGCGCTGCGTTCGGGTGCCAGGTACCGCATGTCTCCTCCTCCATGTGAAGAGCAGTGCTCTCGTCTGGAATCAGTGAACACGGGAGCGCCGTTCTCTGTCAAGAGCAGTGCTCTCTAAATGCTTGTCGCCTGCTCCGGAAACGCGTCCGGGGGTCGCCGCAGTCGCGGCGACCCCCGGAGTGAGCCGTGTCAGCGCAGCGCGGGCTCACCGGCCTCGACGGGCTGCGCGGCGGCTGCGTCGTCGAGCTGCTGCAGCAGCTTCTCGCCCTCGACGTCGACGTTGGGCAGGGCCCGGTCCAGCCATCCGGGCAGCCACCAGGCCGCGCGGCCGAGCAGCGCCATGACCGCCGGGACGAGGATCATGCGGACCACGATGGCGTCGAACAGTACGGCGATGCCGAGCCCGAAGCCGATCGACTTGATGATCGCCTCGTCGCCGAGCATGAAGCCGAAGAACACGCTCATCATGATCAGGGCGGCGGCCGTGACGACCCGTGCCCCGTGGCCGAAGCCGTTGATCACGGCGGCCTTCGGTGCGGTCCCGTGGACGTGCTCCTCCCGCATCCGGGTCACCAGGAAGACCTGGTAGTCCATGGCGAGGCCGAACACGATCCCGATCAGGAAGATCGGCAGGAAGCTGATGATCGGCCCGGTGTGGTCCACGCCGAGCAGGTCCGACAGCCAGCCCCACTGGAACACCGCGACCACCGCGCCGAATGTGGCGGCGACGCTGAGCAGGAACCCGAGCGTGGCCTTCAGTGGCACCAGCAGCGACCGGAACACCAGCGTGAGCAGGACGAACGCCAGGCCGATCACGAGCGCGAGATACGGCGGCAACGCATCCGCGAGCTTGGTGGAGATGTCCAGGTTGATCGCGGTGGTGCCGGTGACACCGAGGTACGCCCCGGCCACCGTCCCGTCGAGGCGCCGGATCGCGTGCACCAGGTCCTCGGTGGACGCGGCGTCGGGCCCGGCGGTGGGGATGACGGTGAGAATCGCGGTGTTCCCGGCCGGGTTGGGCACCGGCGGGGTCACCACGGCCACGTCGTGCAGGCCGCGGATCCGCCCAGCGACCTGATCGGCGGCGTCCTTGACGGACCCGGCCGGGGTCTCCACCACGACCATCAGGGGAGCGTTGAAGCCGGGGCCGAACCCGCCCGCGAGCAGGTCGTACGCCTTGCGCTGGGTACTGTCCGGCGCGGCCGTGCCGTCACTGGGCATGCCCAGCCGCAGCTGCATGGCGGGGATCGCGACGACGCCCAGGCCGATCACGGCGGCGAGCAGCGCGACCACCGGCCGCCGGACGATCGCCGTCACCCAGCGCACGCCGAGGGTCGGCTTGACGCTGTCGCCCTCCGGGTCGTGCTCCTTGAGGCCGGGGATGTGCCCGGCGGTGATCCGCCGCCCCGCGAACGCCAGCAGCGCGGGCAGCAGCGTCAGCGCGATGAGTACCGAGACGGCGACCGTGCCCGCCGCCGCGAGCCCCATCTGAGTGAGGAACGGGATGCCGACCACGGACAGCCCGGCCAGGGCGATCACGACCGTCAGACCGGCGAAGACGACCGCGGACCCGGCCGTGCCGACCGCCCGGGCGACGGCCTCCTGCGGGTCGCGCCCGACCGCGAGTTCGTGGCGGTAGCGGGACACGATGAACAGGGCGTAGTCGATCGCGACTGCCAGGCCGAGCATCATCGCCAGCGTCGAGGTGTTGCCGGACAGGTCGAAGAAGTGGGTGGACACCGAGATGGCGCCGACCCCGATGCCGATCCCGATGATGCCGGTGAGCAGCGGCAGACCGGCCGCCACCAGCGAACCGAACGTGACCACCAGGACGATCGCGGCGACCACGAGACCGATAACCTCGGAGGCGCTGCCGCCCGGCTGGTTCTGCACCGCGTCACCGCCGGTCTCGACGGTCAGCCCCGCGGAGCGGGCGCTCTCGACCGTGGCCTTGAGGGCGTCGCGGGCCGCGGTGGTCAGCTCCGGTGCCTGCACGGTGTACGTGGCCTGGGCGTACCCGACGGTCCCCGTCGGGCTGACCGCCCGGCTCTGGAACGGATCGGTCACCGAGGCCACCTGCGGCGCGGTACGCAACGCGGAGACCGCACGCTCCACGGCGGCCTTGGGCCCGGGTTCGGCGAGCGTGTGACCGGCCGGGGCGGCGAATACGATCCGTGCGGTTGCGCCGCCCGCCCCGGCCTGCGGGAACCGGTCGTGCAGCACGTCGATGGCCTTCTGGGCCGGGGTGCCGGGGATGCTGAACGCGTCCGACGTCGGCTTCGCCAGGGTGGCCGCGCCGATGAGTGTCGCGGCGAGCACCGCCAGCCACGCCACCGAGACCAGCCAGCGCTGTCGGTACGAGAACCGGCCCAGCCGGTACAGCAGGGAAGCCATCAGGATCTCCTGTTCACGAGCACGGGTAACCGTCCGTGCACCCGGCGGGCGAACGGCGTATCGGGGTGGGGGTCAGGCGCGCGGCGTGGCGGCACCCACGGGCAGCCCGGCGCGCAGGTGCGCCAGGCAATCACGGATCAGGTCGGGCAGCGGCCGGTCGGTCGTACCGCCGACCCACAGGTCGATGGACGTGCTGATCGCGGCGCACACGGCGCCGGCCAGCAGCCGAGGGACGGGATCGGTGTCGAGGTCGGTGCCGGTCCGTTCGGCGAAGACCGCGGCCATCCGGATCGCGGCGTCCTGGAACACGACGAGGTTCTGCGCCAGCATCGCGGGGTTGCGGCGGATCTCCTCGGCCAGCACGGCGAAGCTGTCGCGGTCGCCGACGATCTCGGTGACCCCCTGCGGCAGCACCTGGCTGAGGCCGTCCCACACCGGCTCGTCCGCGGGGCGTTCACGCAGCTTGTCGAGCAGTGCGAGGTGGCGCAGCACCAGCTCGCCGAGGATCGCCTCCTCGCGGCTGCCGAAGTAGTTGCGGAACGTACGGGGAGACACGTCGGCCGCCGCGGCGATCGCCTCCGGCGTGACGGCGCCCAGCCCGTGCGTGAGCATCAGGGACCACGCCGCGTGGCTCAGCGCTGCGCGCGTCGCCGCCTTCTTGCGTTCGCGCAACCCGGCCGGTGAAGTCATGTCCCCACCATCGGCGAATCTTGCCGCGCTGGCAAGTTTTCCGCCCCGGCAAGAGAGTGGCGTTGTTCATACCGGCGTGCCGGAGTGCTCAGCCCCATGAATTTCAGACCGGCGGGTGGAGTTCTCGCCTGCTCCGAATCCCGACAACCAGCTCAGCCCGTGAAGAGGCCGATCGCGGCGACGGCGGCCATCCCGATGCCGACCGCGAGGATGATCGTGGCGGTGGCGGCGGGCATCCGGCGCAGCAGCCGTCCGTTCCACCCGAAGGCGCGGGCCCGGTGCAGGCGCTCGCCCCACCTGGCCAGCGCGAACCCGATGCCGGTCAGGGTCGCGGCCAGGCCGACGCCGTATGCCAGCACGACCAGCACCCCATACCAGGCGCGGCCGAGGGCGGCGGCGCCGAGCAGCACCACCACCGCCGACGGGCTGGGCGAAAGGCCGCCGGCAAAACCCATCACGAGCAGCGTACGTACGTGCAACGGCTCATCAGGCGCAGGCACGTGATGGGTGTGGGTCCGGCCCCCGTGGGAGTGCACGAGTGCGCTGACCGCGCCGTGGCTGTGCGGACGTTCGTGCCCCACCGCGGAATGTTCGCGCACATGCCCCGCGGCCACGAGCTCCCTGTCCTGCTCGTGACCGTGGCCGTGTACCGGCTCGTGCTCGTGGTCGTGGCTGTGTACCGGCTCGTCGTGGTCGTGGTCCGATCCGTGGTCGTGGCTGTAAACCGACTCGTGATCGTGGCTGTGGCTGTGGCCCGACTCGTGGCTGCGACCGTGGCTGTGGTTGTGGGCCGGGTCGTGGCTGTGGCCGTGGCTGTGGCCGTGGCTGTGGAGCGGGGCATGGTTGTGGCCGTCGGCCTGGGTGGGCACGGAGACCGCGATAGACCCTGTGGCGGCGTTCCGGCGGCGGGCGCGGTGCAGCATCTGGGCGCCGACCACGGCGACCACGGCCCCGCTGACCAGGCGCAGCCAGGCGTACATGGTGTCGGGGGCGAACTGCAGCGACGTCGCCAGCACGATGCCGAGCGTGAGCACCCCGACGGTGTGGGTGGCGGCCACGGAGAGCGCGACCGTCACCGCGTGCATCAGCCGCCCCCGCGCGCCGACGAGGTACGCCGCCATGATCGTCTTGCCGTGCCCGGGGGCGACCGCGTGGGCACCACCGAGGACGATCGCGATGATGAAGCCGAGGATCCCCACTCCGACCGTGAGCTGCGGCCGCCCGATCAGATCGGTGAACCACGAGGTGAACCGGTCGATGCCCCGGGCCTGCGCACCCGGGTCCCCGGTCGCCGTGAACGGTGCGGGCGGCGCCGCCGGTCCACCGGGCCGTACGGTCAGCGTCGCGGCCCGGACGTCGGCGGTGGGCGCCCCCGGCGGGTACGCGGTGAGCCGGGCGCTGACGCTGTCCGCCGGAACGTCCGAACCGGCCAGCGTGACCCGGTCGCCGACCGCGGTGACTTCGCGCCAGCCGATCCGGTCGGCGAACAGGGCTGCCCGGTACGCGATCGCCGTCTCCCCGGTGATCCGCGCGTCGGCGTGCAGCACGCACTGCAGACGCAGGGTGGTCAGGCCGCCGGCGCCGGGCGGGAAGCTGAGTCCGGCGGGTTCGGCCCGCATCGCCCGGGGCCGCCCGTCGATCGTGAGCGTCGACGCCGCGGCGGCCGCGGCACAGGTGCGGGCGGCGTACCCGTCGCGTTCGGCGGGGGAGTCGGTGCCGTCTCCGTCGGTGTCGATGTCCTCGTGCTGCGCCTGATACGTGGGCAGCTCGGCGAGGTCGAGCACGTAGTCCACGTCGACCCCGGCCACGCTCACCCGCAGGCCCGCGTACTGATTGGTGGTGAAGTTGCCCAGCGGATGCGCCTGCGCCGGGGCCGGGCACAGCAGCGCTCCGGCGAGGCCGAACGCGGCGAGGCAGAGCAGGCGGCGGATCATGCGCGACCTCCGAGGGTGGCAAGGGCGTGCCGCGCCGCCGGGCCGTACCGCGGCGAGAAGTACGGGTTGATCGCCAGCGCTTGCCGCAGATCGGCGCGGGCACCGGCCCGGTCCTTCAGGGCCAGCCGGATCATCCCCCGGTAGTAGTGGGCCTTCGCGTCGCGCGTGCCGAGCCGCAGCCCCCGGTTCGCGTGGGTGAGCGCCTCGCGGTCGTGCCCGGCGGCGTGCAGCGCCCATGCGTACGCGGTTTCGACGCTGACGCTGGGCCGGGCCGCGAGCAGCGCCCGCCCCTTGTCGACCGCGGTGGCCGCCGGGCCGCGATCGGCGTAGAAGAGGACGAGGTCGATGTCCGTGGCCGCCGGGGTCACACCGGGCAGCCGGGCGCCGATCCGTACGAGGCCGTCCGTGCGGGCGGCCGCCGTCGGGTCCCCGGCGGCGGTGAGCACATCGCACAGCGTGACGAGATGGTCCACGGTGGGCAGGACGGCGGTCGCGGCCCGCAGGTCGGTCACGGCACCGGCCAGGTCCCCGCGGGCGGCGGCGACCTTGGCCCGGTCGGCGAGCAGCGCCGGCTGTCCCGGTGAACGGGCCAGCCCCTCGGCGAAGCGTGCGGCGGCGGTGTTGAGGTCGCCCGCGTTGAACGCGAGCTCGCCGAGGTGCAGCAACGCGAACGTGGTGTCCCCGGGGCTGCCGGCGACGTCCAGGGCCTGCTGCATGAGCCGGGTCGCGCCGACGGTGTCGCCGCGCAGCTCGAACAGGTACGACGCCCGCGCGTACGAGCCGGTGTCGGGGCGCAGGTCCAGCATCCGCTGCACCGCGGCGGTGGCCTCGGGGTACCGGCCGAGTTCGACGTACGCGTCGGTGAGCACGCCGTACGCGTCGGCGGAGTACGGGTCGGCTGCCGTGGCGCCGAGGGCGTAGCGCAGCGCGCCGCGGAAGTCGTGCTCGGCCGCGGCCAGCGCGCCGAGGCCGGTCAGCGCGGCGGCATTGCCGGTGGGACGTACGCGCAGCGACCGGCGCAGGGCGGCCGCGGCGGCGGGATAGTGCGCGGGGTCGTACGAGATCCGGGCGAGCTGCACGTGGGCCATGCCCAGTTGCGCCCAGGCCTGCCAGTCGCCGGGCACCTGATCGAGGTGGGCGGTGGTCCGCGCGACGTACGCGTCGAGTTCGCGGGTAGCGGACCCGGGTGCGGCGGCCGCGTCGGCGGCCCGGCTCGGTGGGCGCCGGACCGCCGGATCGAACGCCACGCCCGCGGTGATCAACGTCGCCACGGCCGCGGCGCCGACCAGCGCCAAACGCACGATCCATCGTCCACGCATGGCGCAGGGTCCTCTCCGCCGGGCCGTCTACCCGAACACACGCGACGTTTCATGCCTATTCGACTCAAATACGCATAAATTCGCCCAAACAGGTTTATACAGTAACTATCAACTCACTGCGGCGGCGGAGTACGCGCCGTCGGTCCTAAACACAAAAACCCAGGAGAACGATGAAACTCGTCGTGCCCAACGGCCGTCGCAGCCTCATGGCCGCGGCTGCCATCGGCCTGTCGGCGGTGTGCGTGGCAGCGCTCGCACCCGCCCAGAGCGTTGCGTCCTCGCACCGTGAGGCGCCACTGATCGCGGGGATGCCCGCCCTCGACAACACCGACCTGTACGCGTTCGTCAGCCCGGACGCGCCCAACACGGTCACGATGGTGGCGAACTGGCAGCCGTTCGAGGAGCCCAACGGCGGCCCGAACTTCTATCCGTTCGCGGAATACACCGCGCATGACATCAACATCGACAACAACGGCGACGCCAAGCCGGACATCATCTACCGCTGGACGTTCACCACCACGTACCAGAACACCAACACGTTCCTCTACAACACGGGCCCGGTCCACTCGCTGACCGACCCCAACCTGAACCTGCGGCAGTACTACAAGCTGCAGCGCATCACGAAGTCCGGCACCACGACGCTGCTGTCCAAGGCGCCGGTCGCCCCGTCGTTCGTGGGTGCCGCGTCCATGCCCGACTACGCCGCACTGTCCAACGCGGCCATCACCCCGTACGCCGGTGGTGGGAAGTCCTTCGCCGGCCAGGCGGACGACCCGTTCTTCCTCGACCTGCGGGTCTTCGACCTGCTCTACGGCGGCAACCTGTCCGAGGTGGGCCAGGACACGCTCAAGGGCTACAACGTCAACACGATCGCGCTGCAGGTGCCCAAGTCTGACCTGGCACTCAAGGGCAACCCGACGCGCAACCCGGTCGTCGGCATCTGGACCACCACGTCGCGCGCCGGCATCAGCATGAAGACCGGAAAGCCCTACGGCAAGTACCAGCAGGTGTCGCGGCTGGGCATGCCGTTGGTCAACGAGGTCGTCATCCCGGTCGGCCACAAGAACGAGTTCAACGCCACGACGCCGGACAAGGACGCCAAGTTCCTCAAGTACGTCCAGCAGCCCGAGGTGCCCAAGCTGATCCAGGCGATCTACGGCATCCAGGCCCCCGCCGAGCCGCGCAAGGACCTTGTCGAAGTCTTCCTGACCGGCGTGTGCAAGGCCTGCGGCCCGGTCGCCGCGGACCTCAACTCGCAACTGCTCAACAAGGACGTCGTCGCGAAGAAGTTCGCCGGCAGTGAGCAACTGCGACTCAACATGGCTGTTCCGCCCGCGGCCAGCCCCAACCGCCTCGGCGTGATCGGCGGCGACCTCGCCGGCTTCCCGAACGGGCGCCGGCTCGCCGACGACGTCGTCGACGTCACCGTACGGGCCGCCGAAGGTGTGCTGCTGCCGAACCACGCGCCCGCGGTGGACACGCTGGGCGACGCGGTGGACGCGAACGACCACCCGTTCCGCACGGTGTTCCCGTACGTGGCACTGCCGAACACGGTCGCGGTCAACCAGTCCTGACCGCCTGAAGGGCAAGGCTGCCCCCGTCGGTGGATCGCGCCGACGGGAGCAGCGCCGCTCTTACGCTCCCGACCGGCCCGTCCCGTACGGGACCTTCGGCCTGCCCGGTGGTGCCCTTGTGCATCTCCGCGCCCCCGTGCGCCCGCCGAACGTGCTGGGTGAAAGGCCGACACGAAGGCGAGTGAGCAGGACCAAAAGAGGGAGCAGGAAAATGATCAAGTCGCGGAAGATCGCGAGCATGCTGATGGCTCTTGTCGGAGCCGGAATGGTCGCGGCGGGCCCGGTGATGATCTACGAAGGCACGCACGGCCAGAGCATGATCAAGAGTGAGCTGAAGGCTCAGGAGATCGCGTTCCCGACCGACAAGGCCCAGCTCCCTGACGCCCTCAAGAAGTACGCCGGCCAGCACGTCACCACCGGCGGGCAGGCGAAGGCGTACGCCGACCTGATCGCCACGCACGTGGCCAAGGCCACCGGTGGCAAGACATACTCCGAGGTCTCCGAGGAATGGATCGCCGGCGGCCGCAAGGACGAGCAGCTCGGCCAGTTGCGTCAGACCGCGTTCATGGGCGAGACGCTGCGCGGCTCCCTGATGAGCGCCTACCAGGCGCAGCAGGTCACCGTGCTGGTCATCGGGCTGGGCTCGCTGTTCATCGCGCTCGGCGCCGTGCTCGGCGTGACCGCGTTCAGCATGCGCACCCGCAAGATCGTGGTGCCGGCCTCGCCCGAGGCACTGGCCCGCGAACCCGAGCGCGTCGGCTGACCCGACACACCTCCGCGAGGGCCGTCCCGACAGGGGCGGCCCTCGTCGCGTCACGGCGCGGAATGGTGCGGGCCCAGGGCATCGAGTTCGGTCATGATGAGGTCGCGCGCCGCGGAACCGTATACCGCCGAGCCCGCAAGCGCGGCGAACGCGCGTAGGTAAAGGTCGATCTCGCGCGGTTGGGTGACCGTGATTTCGGCGGACACCGCTTCGACATGTACCAACCGCTCGTCGAATTCGGAAGGCGACTGCTTGCCATACTCGATCTTTGACACTTTCGAACTCTGCCAACCGGCCAGGGCAGCGAGGCGCCGGCCGGTCAGCCCGGCATCGTGCCGGATGTCGCGAAGGCGCTTTCCGAGCGCTTCACGTGCGTGGTGAACGGTGGTGGTCGGCAACGGCTATCGGTCGCCGAGTGCATAGTCAGCGTGTGGAATGGCCCGGGCCCACAGGTCATTCCGTACGCGAACACAACTTTCGAGAATCATCGGGTCTTGCGTCTCCGCACCGCCAGAGAACGCACCGTCAGGGGTGAACAGGGTGAAGACCACCCGATCGCGATCGAACAGCCAGAAGTCGTCCGCCGGGATGGCCGCGCCGTTCAGAAGCGGGCGCGGCAGCCAACGAATATCCTCGCCGGCCTCGATATTTAGTGCGGCAACGGTCAAGCCCCATCGCGTGTAGTTCACGTGTGGCACGGAAACGATGCGGACCCGTTCGATTGTTCTGCCGGACTTGGTCGCTTCGCTGACCAGTTCCAGCCAAGGTAGATGCCAGGCATAGTCGTCCGGCTCGCCGGACAGGAACCGCCGGAACGGCTCCGACTCCTCGGGTGTGTCATACGAGTCGTTGACCTCCAGATGGAATGCGGAGCGTTCGAAGTTGCGGAAAAGCTGCTCGAACTCATGGCCTTGCAGCAGGCGCACCCTGGTGGTCCTTTCGTCGCTGTCCGACTTCGATGCACCCCTCATGGGCAGGAACGGCCAACTGTTCGCTGATTCCCAGGTCAGTCACCTCAGCTCCCGTCAGCGTGTACGTGGCGCACTCGCCGTTATCGCCCCGCCAGCGGCGACCGGTGGCCTGCAACGGTGCCGCAAGTTCAGTGCCAGGCAGCAGGTGGCGAAGGAGCGTCTCCGGTATCTCCACGACGGTTGCCGGTTGGTCGGGGACCTTCCATCCCTGAACCAGGTAGGTGCTGCGATCGGTGGCGTAGAGGGTGGGGGAGTCACCGCCTTGAGTCTCCTTGCCGAGAAACCTCACTCCCATCTGTGCTCCTCTCGGGAGGAAGGTTGCCGTGATTTGCTCGGTGCGGTATCAGCATCGGATGCTAATCCTTGGTACGTCAAGCTCACGGCACCGAGCAAATAGGAGCAAACATCTGGCCCTGAATCGCGGCCCGCCCTTACGGTCGGCCTGACCACTTTGCAATGTTCATGGGAGCGGTATGACTTTGGTGATCGCTGTCGCAGCCGCGCTCGTTGTCGGGCTCGCGTCCGGCCTGTTCGCCTTCAAGATCAAACAACGATGGTGCGACATCTGCGGCGAGACGTTGCAGTGTCCGAGCCATGGGTGCGGTGTTGAACCACCTCGGGCGAGCCGTTGACCGTCCAGTCGCAGCACGTTCCGTCCCGACCTTCCTGGTGCTGCCGCCTGTGCGCCCTCCCGTGGCCATGTCCAGAAGCCAGGGCGAACCTGTCGGCGGAGTTCTGCGCGTCTCCGAGTTTGCTCCGGATCTACCTGGCAGCGAACTACTGCGTCGCCTCGGAGGATCTTCAGTCTGCGGGATCCGCGCCGTCGGCAGCTCTCTATCAACGGTTCTGGGCTGGCCGTGATCACATCTCGCGTCGCGCGGTTCCGGGGATCTCGAGCGTCTTCCAGCCTGCCCCCGCCTCGGCGGGCGGGATCGCCCTTCCCGCCCGCCGAGGCTTTCCCATCGCTGGCGCTCGCGTCGGCATCGCGGCGCCGGGTCCGTGGCCCGATCCCGGACGGCTTCGGTCAGGCGGCGGGCGAGGTCCAGTCCAGGGCAACATGACCGATCCGCACGCGTTGCGGATGGTCGCCGACCGCGACACTGGCCACCCGCTCGCCGGTCGCGAAGCTAATCGCGCTGGCCCGGTCCGCGCCGGATTCGGAGATCACGCAGTCCCGCCCGCTCCCCGCTGACCGTGGCCCAATAGGGCTTGCCCGCGCTCACCACCGGCCCGGGCCGCCATCGCGGCGGTGAGCCGTCGGCGCCTGCGGTGAACATTCGTGGCAGCTCCTGAATGGACACGGTTTCGACGTTCCCCTGAACGGCACTCGGTGTTACCTTCCGGTAACGAGAAGGAAACAACGGATCGGTGCCCGTCCATAGGCTCCGGGCGCCAATGCCCGGACCTGCCGTTGTGCGCGGGCCACAACGGCGCCCCTGCGGAAAGCGGGATCGCGATGGCCATGAGAGAGCGGGACGCGTCGATCCGTACGCTGCTGGACGACCTCGTCGCGGACGGCCGCATCCTGGACGAGATGGTCGAGGTGGCCCGGTCCCGTTCCCCGGAGGTGGCCCGGCTGCCGCACCTGGAAAGCCGCCGGCACATCCAGACCCTGCTGTCCACCGCGGTCGGTGCGCTGGACCGGCTGGGTGAGCTGGGCGACCGTGACTTCACCCAGGCCGCCCGGCTCGGGGCCGAGCGCGCGGCGCAGGGCGTGCCGATCGGCGCCCTGCTGTACGGCGTGCAGGCCTGCCGGTCCCGTGCCCTGGAGATCGTGGTGAGCCACGGCCGCGCGGCGGGCATCCCCGACGAGGCGCTGCTGGAGGCCGTCCTCGACGTGGACCGGTACGCGGCCACGCTGGAACGGCACGTCATCGAGGGGTACCGGGCGGCCGAACGGCGACTGGGCCGGGGGCACCGGGAGGCGCGTTCGCGGATGCTGCGCCGGCTGCTGCTCGGCGAGCACGGCGGGGTGCCACCGCACGAACTCGCCCGCTTCGGGCTGCGCGCGGACGGCCGGTACCACTGTGTCCTCGCCGAACTCGGCGATGTGACCCGGGTCAGCCCGGTCGAGCAGTCGCTGTCCGCCCTTGGCGCGGTCGTCGGCACGGTGGACGGCCGCCTGGCCGCGCTGGCCCCACGCCTGCCCCCGGCCGAGGCGCTCGGCCGTACGGTGCCGGCGGTGGCCGCGCCCGCCCGCCGTCTCACGGAGATCCGCGCGGTGTACGGCCTGTGCCTGACCGCCCTGCGCACGGCGATCCGGTCCGGCCTGGCCGGGCTGCACGACGTGGTGGACCTGGCCGCGCAGACCGCCCTGACGGCGCAGCCGTTACTGGCCGAGCTGCTTCGCGATTCTCTGCTGGGCGCGCTGCGGCCGGGCGACGACTTCCACCGCGAACTGGTCACGACCGCGCTCGGCTATCTGGACCACGGCCTGCGGCTGGATCAGACCGCGGCGGCGCTGCACGTGCACCCGAACACGGTGCGCTACCGGCTGCGGCGGCTGCATGAGATCACCGGCATCCCGGCGCTGGGCGGGGAGCCGGGGGAGCGGCCGGACGTGCTGGAAACCACCCGTCTGTGGTGGGCGCTGCGGACCTGGCTGACATCGACGAGCGCACCGAGCCCGGCGCGGTTGGGGCTGTCGCGGTGACCCGACCCTACTGCCGAGTAAATAGATGCTTGACGATGACTCTCGGGGCGGTCTAGCGTGCCGCGCTATGAGACGTAAATCATTTTCCCGATCCATTCACGAGTGACGGAGGTCGATTCCGTATGACGCCAATGGATCAGGCGCCGGGCGAGGGGTACACCCGCTGGCGCCGCTTCGCCGCGCTTCTCGGCCTCAGCACCGCCGCTTCGGCGATCCTCCTGACCGTGGTCGCCAACGGGGCGGTCGCGGCGGGCTTCACCGTCTCCGGTCAGCAGTTCAAGGTGAGCGCCGACGAACTCCAGGCCACCGGCTTCATTCAGTACGGCACGGTCGACGCGCGTGTCGAGCCGGGCGGCGACAACCAGGTCCCGGAACCCGTGGCCGTGTCCGCCATGAAAACCGCCACGCTGAAGAACCTCTGCCAGTCCGTGATCACCGACCTCGGTGACTTCGGTTCCGTCTCGCTGAAGATTCGCGCGGGCACGGGCGGGGATCCGGTCACCGCCCGGGACATGGTCGTGGACATGAGCCAGCTGGACGGCGACGCGAGCTTCACCAACATCGAGATCGGCCGTGACGCGTCCACTCTGGACAAAGGGCCGACCAACGACCCGGCCGAGCAGGCCCAGCGGCGTCAGGGCATGTTCAGCCAGCAGGCCGACAACGTCACCATCACCAACCTCAAGCAGGTCGCGTGGGCCACGTCCGCGGGCCAGTTCAACCTGCGTCACCTCTCGCTGCGCCTGCACTGGGGCAAAGACGAGTGCTTCTGAACCCGGATACTTCCTTTCCCCGAACGAAGGAGTTCGAGATGGGCCGTCCCCCCACGTCCACTCTGCGCCGTGGCGCGGTGATCGCCGCGGCGACGCTACTGGCCGGCGCCGGCCTGACGGCGGTGACCGCGGGGCCGGCCTGGGCCGCCGCCGGCACCACGGTCACGCCGGCCGGTCATGCCTTCACCGCCGCGCTCGCGACCGGGACCACGGTCACGTTCACGGTCGGCACGACGACCTCCACCTGCAACCAGTCCGGCAGTTCCGGGACGGTGCCCGCCGAACCGGCCAACAGCAACGCGGCCGGGCCGGTCGTGAACACGCTGGCCCCGGCGTCCTTCTCGAACAACGGCGGCGCGTGCCCCACCAACGTCCCGTTCACCACCGCCCGGACGACCTCCAACTCGACCAACGGCGACTGGACGATCTCGCTGCAGTACGACCCGGCCGGTTCGGTGGGGACCATGACGATCCCGCAGGCCGGCTCCATCACCCAGATCTCCGGGCTCGCCTCCTGCACCGCCACGGTCGCGCCGGACGGGCCGGTCTCGATCAGCGGTGCCTGGATCCCGGGCACCGACACCAGCCCGCCGGTCCTGGACCTGTCGGCCGGTGTCACGCTGCCGGTCAAGGTGACCGGTGGCCTGGCGTGCCCGACGGGCGCGCTCAGCGCGACGCTGAAGGCCCGCTACGCGGTGACCGACACCACGGACCCGGCCCAGCAGATCACCGTCTCGGCCGGGCCTGCTGAACCGCCTCCGGCCGCGCGCTGACCGGGTCAGACCCGATCGGCGACGGGCTCGGCGGCCACCCGCGCGGCGGCCGCCGGGCCCAGGAACGGCACCAGCACCAGGTACGTCAGGTCGGGCAACTGGTCCGGCAGCTCGTCGGCGCGGCCGGTGGCGACACAGTCGTAGATGATGCCGTAGACGCCCGCGATCGCCGCCTCGATCACGCCGCTGGGCACCTGCGGACTGCCGGCCCGCCGCGGCGCATCGGCGAAGTAGGTCACGTACGAGGACAGCAGCACCCGGCGGCGCGCACGGGCCTGAGCGCCCGCGGCGAGCACCTCGACGACCGCCAGCGCGGCGAACGCCGGCTCGGCCGCCAGGAGGCGCAGCACGGTGTCCAGCCCGCGGTGGATGCGGCGAGGCCATGCGGCGGGCTGCGCGTACGCCGAGGCGGCCGCGTCCTGCAGCAGCTCGACGCCCAGCTCGAACGTGGCCAGGAAGCACGCCTCCTTGTCCACGAAATGCTCGTAGAACGCCCGGGTCGACACGCCCGCGGCAGCGCACACGTCGCTGAGCGGCGCGGCGGCGTAGCCGCGTTCGGCCACGGTGCGTGCCATCGCGTCGATCAGCCGGTCGCGCTGCGTACGGGCGACGAACTCACGGGGCAGATCGTGCCGTCCGCGGGGCAGCCGCCGCTCCGGCGCGGTCGCCGAGCGGGAGCCGGGGATGCGCGGGCGCTCCCGCGTCACGTCGGACACGAGGCCAGCCTAATGGTGATCTAGGGTGGCTGCGTGCGTGACATCGCGGTGTTCTCCGGCAGTGCCCATCCTGAGCTGGCGGCTCAGATCTGCGAGCAGTTGGGGGTGCCGCTGCTCCCGACCGTGACCTCCCGGTTCGCCAACGACTGCATAGAGGTGCAGTTGCAGGGCAACTGCCGGGAGCGCGACGTCTTCCTCATCCAGCCGCTGGTGCCGCCGGTGCAGGAGAATCTGGTCGAGCTGCTGTTCATGCTGGACGCGGCGCGAGGAGCTTCGGCCGGGCGGATCACGGTCGTGCTGCCGCACTATGCGTACGCGCGCAGTGACAAGAAGGACGCCCCGCGCATCTCGATCGGCGGGCGCCTGGTCGCCGACCTGCTGCAGACCGCGGGCGCGCACCGCATCCTCGCCATGACGTTGCACTCGCCACAGGTGCACGGCTTCTTCAGCATCCCGGTGGACCACCTGCACGCGCTGCGCGAGCTGGCCCACCACTTCCGCGGGTATGACCTGAGCGACACCGTCGTGGTCTCGCCCGACCTGGGCAACGCGAAGGAGGCGGCGGCGTTCGCCCGGATGCTCGGCATCGAGGTGGCCGCCGGCGCCAAGCAGCGCTACGCCGACGACCGGGTCGTGATCAGCTCCGTCATCGGCGAGGTCGCCGACCGTGACGTCATCGTGCTCGACGACGAGATCGCCAAGGGCAGCACGGTGTTCGAGCTGCTCAACCGGCTGCGTGAGCGCAATGTACGCAGCGTCCGGGTGGCGTGCACGCACGGGCTGTTCACCGGCGACGCGATCGCCCGGTTGTCCGCCGAGAAGGAGATCAAGGAGATCGTCTGCACGAACACCGTGCCGATCGAGCCCGGCAAGGCCACGGACAAGCTGACCGTGCTGTCGGTCGCTCCGGCGCTGGCCGAGGCGATGCGCCGGATCCACAACGGCGAGTCGGTGAGCGCCCTGTTCGGGTGACGGCCGGTTGGCGTCACCCGCACGAACGAGGTGGACGGCGTGCGGTGACGGCTTTGTCGGGACTCCTACCCAACGTGCGAACTCTCGCCGTCAGACTTGCGTACCAATAGGGACAAAAGCAATATTCCGGTCGGTTAGGAAACGATCGGAAGGACGCGACCACAGGTGACCCAGGATCCCACGAGTAGCGGCGCGGGGGCGGATACCGGCGGTCCGTCGACCCTGGATCTGAGCAACCGGTGCGTCGGCGGCTCGTACATGCTTGTCGAACCGATCGGTCAGGGGGCGACCGGCCGTGTCTGGCTCGGCGTCGACCGGGCCTCCGGCGAGCAGGTCGCGGTCAAGGTCCTGTACGAGGGGCTGCTGCACCAGCCGAAGCTGGTCTCCCGCTTCGTGCAGGAACGCACCATCCTGCTGATGCTGCGACATCGCCACGTCGTTCGGGTGCGTGACCTGTTCAGCGTGGGGGAGACGCTCGCGCTGGTCATGGACCTGGTGCCGGGCGGCAGCCTGCGTGACCACCTGCGCGAGCACCGTACGGTGCCCCCGGCCGAGGCCGCCCGGCTCGCCGCGCAGGTCGCCGGAGCGCTCGCGGAGGCGCACGAACTGGGCGTCGTGCACCGCGACCTCAAACCCGACAACGTCCTGCTGGAGAACGTGGACGGCCGGCTCGACACCCGGCTCACCGATTTCGGCATCGCCCGCATGCTCACCACGCCCCGCCTCACGCTGCCGCACGCGGTCGTCGGCACCCCGCACTACATGGCGCCGGAGTCGTTCCAGGGCGTGCCCGCCGGCCCGGCCGCCGACGTGTACGCGCTCGGCGTGCTCATCTACGAGATGCTCGCCGGCCACCCGCCGTACGAGGGCGACTCGGTGCCGGAGCTGATGCAGCAACACCTGGAGGGGCGTCCGGAGCGCCTACCCGGCATGCCGGACCCGTTGTGGGACGTCATCCGTTCCTGCCTGCGGCCGAATCCGCGCCGACGACCCGCAGCCGCAGCCCTGGCCGCCCGGCTGGGCGCACTCGGCACGGCCGCCCCCGCGCCGTCGCGCGCCCTGCCGGCCGCGGCAACGCCCGCCTCCGGCGCGGCTGCGTCCCTGCCGGCCCCCGGCGCGCTCACGCCAAGGCCCGCGGCGGCGGCCACGTCCGCCACTGGCGCGGTCGGGCACATGTCCGCCTCTGGCTCGGTTGCGCCGACGCCCGCGGTTGCGGCCACGCTCACGGGCCCGGCGTACGCGATCGGTGCCGCGACCGCCGTGTCAGCAGGTCCGGCATCCGCAAACGGCGGGGTCCCCGCGCCTCCGGCCGCGCCCGCACCCGCCGGCGCTCAGGGCGTCTCCGGTGATCCCGCGATGTCGGCCGGGCTCGCGGGCCCCGGGCCGTCGCCGGCCGATCCGGTCAGCCCTGGGTTGTCGCCGTCGGCTGTTCCGGTCGGCCCCTTGCCGTCGGCCGTTCCGGTCGGTTCTGGGCCGTTGCCGTCGGCCGTTCCGGTCGGCTTTGCGCAGGTGCTGGCCCCCGCGGTGCCTGCCCCGCGGGGGCGGCGCCGGGCGGTCGTGTCCACGAACCGGCGTTGGGCCCGGCCGGTGGTCGTGGTCGTGCTGGTGGTGGGCGGCGCCCTGGTCGCCGCCGGGCTCGGCGCGACCGCGTCACGCCTGGGCCACACCGACGGACCGGTGGGGGACACCGCGATCGCCGTGCTGCCCGCCCGCCCCAGTGTCCCGGCGTTCTCCGGGAGGCCGGTGCCCGCCCGTACCTCCGTCCCGGCGCTGCCCGCGACGGGCACCGTCCGTGCGGTCACCCGTCCGGTCGAGGCGGCGGTCACCCGCAGCGTACGGGCGCCCGCGTCCACCTCCGGCACCGTGGCACCGACGTCCGCCGCCGCGTCGTCCAGCGCTCCCGCCCGGCCGGTCGAGGCGAAACCGTACGGCCCGCCACGGTGTCGCGAGGAGGTCCGGTCCGCGTTCCCGAGCCCGGTCACCGCGCAGGCGTGCTTTGCCCTGGGGGCAGGTGTCCAGGTGCAGGGCGCCCTGGCCGGGCCGATGGGCGGCCGGGCGAGCCTGTGGGTGTCGCTGGTCGACGCCGATTCGGCCCGTACGGTCGGGAGCCCGCTGGACTGCCGCCGGGTGCGCGCGGCCGACCGGGGGGTACGGCGGTCGTGCGGGCCCGCCACGCTGAATCCGCCGCACGGGCATCGCTACGTGGTGGTGGTGAGCTGGGAGTACCGCCGTCACACCGGCGTGGTGAGCGGCCGGTGCGCCAGCGACGTCTTCGCCTGGTGAAGGCCCGGGCGTCGCGTGGTCACTGCTCCTCGGACCTGCGGCGCAGTTCCTCCTCGCGGCGGCGCAGGTCGTCCTCCCACCGGCCCAGCCGATCCTCGCCCGGCGAGCGCGGGTCGTTGTCCGCACCCCTGGAACGCCGGTCGGCGTCCTCGCCGCGGGAGCGGGTGAGTCCCCGCAGGAAGTCCGGGTCGTCGTCCGGCGCCACCGGCCGCCGGGGCCGTTCGCTCTCCGGGAAGCCGCTGCCGGGCCGCCACACCTGGCCGTTGCTGAGCCGTACGGGCCGGGCCGGGCGGCCGGCGACGAACCAGACGATCGCGCCGATCGGCGAGAACAGCAGGATGAGGAACACCCACACCACCCGTGGCAGCGCGCGGATTGCGAACTCATCGGCGGAGAGGCAGTCGATCAGGGCCGCGACCAGCAAGGCCAGGTCGAGCAGCACAAACAGCGAGTACAGCCGGAACATAGCGACGATGATGGCAGAGTCGCGCCGATCGCGGGACCCCGGTGAGCGCCGGGGTCCCGCGCCATTCAGAGGGACGGCCCGGCGGCGTGGTGGCCGCCGCCGGACCGCGCTTGCGATGGATCAGAGAGCGTCGACCAGGGCGGGCAGGTAGCCGTCGGTGTAGCCCGTCTGGGTGGGATGGAAGGAATCAGTCGGCGGGAGCACCGTGAGCCCGTTGATCCACGCGCCGTTCGCGCAGATGCCACGGCCGCCGAAATTGTCACGAACCTCGGCGTACGTGAACCCCGCCGCGCGGGCGCGGTCGCGGATGATGTCGTTGAGGTCGTTGTCGCCCACGTTGATCATCTTCCGCTTGGCGATGTCCATGCCGGCGAATCCACAGTTCTCGGACGTGGTGTCGAACAGCACGGGGTAGCCCAGCACCACGACGTCCGCGTTCGGTGCGTGCGCGCGGATGTCCCGGTACGCCGCGTCGAGCTTGCCGGGCAGCACATCGGTCACATAGTCGTGCGCAACATCCACAATGGACTCACAGCCACTGTCGGACACCAGGGTGCACGAGATGACGACCGGTCCGAAACCCGCGTCGTTGCCGCCGATCGTGACCGTGACCAGGTCGGTCTTGTCGCTCAGGGCGATCATCTGGGTCAGTCGCATGCTGTCGATGGTCGCGCCGTAGCAGGCGATGTTCGTGTACGAGTGGGGATGGTTCTTGTTGACCCACTGGGCGGGGTACGCGAAAACGCTGCGCAGGCACAGTCCACTCTGGTCCGGCGCGCCGGCGCCGGCCGAGTAGGAGTCGCCGAGGGCGACGTAGTCGGTGTTCTCGTAGGTGGCCGCTGCCTGGGCGGGGGCGGCGGTCAGGGCGGTCATCAGGGTCGTCGTGACGAGACAGGCCAGGACGGATAGGCGTCTGCTCATCGGTGGGCCTCCGGATCCGCGATGGGATGGGGGCCGAAGCGCTCCGGTTACCGCAGAGTAAGTCAACCGGCGAGGTAAAGAAACACAGTGACATTCGTGTTACCTCGTAGTAACATCCGTCGATGTGACCTGCATCTATGACATGCGGTCATGTTACGTGCGCCCATCGCGAGATTCCTGTCACCGGCCTTACAGCCGGCCTTCAGCGTGCCCACATGTTTGCCCGTTAACGTCCATGACATGGACGCAGAACGGACCACCCGGATCGTCGAGACGCTGCGAACCCGCAATGTTTTCGCCCATGTGAAATTGCCGCACGCCGGCATCACCCGGCACGGCATCCGCGTCGTCCTGCCCGACGGGCGGGAGGCGATCTGGGACAACGACGGCACGGCCGGACTTGAGGCCCAGGTCATGCGTAACGGGATCCTGGTCGGCTTCGTGCCGTCCATCCCCGGGTCGGAGAACTTCGGCGACGCCCAGATCGTGGACGCCATCGCCTCCGCGGACTACGACCGGGCGGGCGCGCGTACGCATGTCGCGTCGCGGGCCGACCGGCGCCCGGCCGGGGCGGCCGCGGGCCGGGCCCCGGCGGCGCCCAGCCCGCTCAGCCTCGCCGAACGGCTGCGCCGGACGTTCCGCGACTGATCCGGCCGCGAGCGTGGGTGTCAGCCGACGCCCACGCTCGCGTTGCCCTTCGGCAGGATCTCGCCCCGGGCGTCTTTGGCGGTCAGATCGTCCAGCTTCGCGCGCGGGGCGACGTCGTGCGGCGTGAACCAGAACACGGTGACCGACGGGTCCTCACTCCACACCGCGCGGTGGGCCGTCACCGTGCGGCCGCCGGCGCGGCCGGTGATCGTGGCCGGCGAACCGACGTAGTAGCCGAAAGCCAGCGTCGTCCGGCCGTCGGCCTCCATCGCGCCCTGCACGGCGTGGAAGCCGGGGGTCCGGTCGGAGCCTTCGACGTCGTTGGTCATGACGCCGGTGGTCAGGTTCCCGTCCGGGGTGCGGCGCCCGAGCTGGAACCCGAAGTGAATGCCGGGTTGGCCCTGGATCTCGACCGGTTGCGCGTAGATGACCCATTCGGCGTTGCCGGTCTTCACCCCGGTGGGCACGACGTCACCGCGCACGCGGCCGTCCGGGGCGCCGACGATCTGGGTCGGGTTGGCCGGCACCCGCGGCGCGTCGCCCGCCAGGCGGGCCACCTGGCTGCCGCCGACCAGCAACGCCCCGACCGCCAGTGCCGAGGCGGCGCCCACGGCGAGGCGGCGCCGGCGGCGCAGCCGCCCCCCGGACGCCATGACCTGGTCGAGGTCGAGGACCCGGGGCGTGAAGCCCGGCGGCGACGCAAGCGCGTCGCGCAGGTCGTCGAGGTCGGTCATCGGCGTACTCCGCTCTCCTGATCCCTGCGCTGGCCCGGCACCGGGGCGTTCACCGCGATGCGGAGCTTGGCCAGCCCCCGCGAGTTGAGGCTCTTGACCGTGCCGAGGGAGAGACTCAGCTCCTGCGCCACCTCGGCCTCCGGCAGGTCCAGGTAATGGCGCAGCACGATCACGGCCCGCTCGCGCGGCGACAGCACGTCCAGCGCGCTGATCAGCCAGCGCCGGCGGGTCACGTCGTCGGCCAGGTCGCGCGGGGCCGGGCCTTCGGGCAACTGCTCCGTGGCGTACTCGCGCAGCGGACGCCGCCAGCGGTCGGTCACGAGGTTGGCCAGGACAGTCCGGGCATATGCGTACGCGTCGCGGCGGCGGACCCGCTGCCACGCCGCGTACGTGCGGACCAGCGCGGCCTGTGCGGCGTCCTCGGCCTCGTGCCGGTCGCCGGTCAGCAGGAACGCCACGTGCTGCAACCGCGCCGAGCTCGCGGTCGCGAACTCGACGAACTCGTCGTCACCGCGCGCCATGCGCTGCCATGTCTGCCACGGCCGCTACTACGAGCGGGCACCCCGAAAGGTTGCCGTCATCCGCGGCAACTTTCCGGCCGAACCACCCGTCTCGATCTGCGCAATGCACCACCCGATCGTCGAGGAGGGGATCCACCCCATGAGAAGCACGAGGACCCGCTGGCTGTACGCGGGCGGTTCGGCCGTGGCCTGCACCGCCGTCATCGCCGCCGGAACGATGGCCGCCAACGCGGCGATGGCCGACCGGCCGGGCGCCCCGGCGATCGGCGCCGGCTCGGCCGCTCCCGTCCCCTCCGCCAGCGGGGCACCGCAGCGGCCCGACCCGAACCCGCCCAAGCCCACGCCGCTCGGCGCGATCATCGACGGAGGCATCGCCGCCCGCGAGGGCACCTGGGTGTTCTACGGCGTCCCGGTCGCCGAGAAGGCCCTGCCGAAGGTGCACTTCGGCGTGATGGCCGGGCGGCGGCTGCCCAGCGGCGCGGTCACGGCCGACGTCATGACCAACGAGGTCACCGGGTCCGACCGGGCGCCCGGCTTCCACGCCGTGGAGGGCACGATGGCCACCGAGGCGGGCGCGACCCCGGCGTTCGGCTACTACGTCGGCCCGGCGGACCGGATCACGGCCCGCGCGAACGGTCGCACGGTGACCGCGCACCAGGCCCGCTGGAGTGAGGACGCCTCCGTGGTGGTCTTCTGGTTCGACCCGGCGACCAAGGGGGTCGGCGGACTCGCCGCGTACGACCGGGGTGGCCGCAAGCTGCCCACGGGCAACGCCGGGGTCGGGGTCGGCTAGGCCCAGACCTCGCGGATGCGTTCCACGGCCCCGGCCGCCTGCGCCCGTCCCGCCTCGGCGGCGGACGCACGGCGGGCGGGGTCGAGCGCGTTGGGCCCGATCGCGGCCGCGGCCTGGGAGTCGGGGCTCACCACCACGGAACGCACACCCGCGCCCAGTGCCGCCGCCTGGGCGTCCGGGCGGTCGGCGCGGCGGGCCGCCCGGGTCATCGGCGCGATCACCACCACCCGGTCGTAACCCTCGGCGAGGTCGACGTTGGCCACCGAGCGCACCCCGCCGTCGACGTAGCGGGTGCCGTTCACCGTCATGGGCGGCCAGACCAGCGGCACCGCGCAGCTCGCCGCGACCGCGTCGATCAGCGACACCCCGCTGCCCTTGTCGAACACCGCCACCTCGCCGGTCTCGGCGACGACAGCGGGGATGAGCAACGGCGTGGCCGGCCACACGTCGGTGCCGACCCGCCGCGCGATGACCGCACGGCGCTCGGCCTCCGGCACGGTACGGGTACGCAGCGCGGCCCGGCCGATCCGGGCGCGGCCGATACGGCGGTCGCCGGGCCACAGCCCCGCGACTGCGAAGTGCAGCAGGACCGTGGGGCCGATCCGCGCCGCGATCTCGCCGGTGGCCTCGGCGCGCTGGGTCGCGTACATCTGGTCGAGGGGGACGCCGGTGGTCACCTCGGCGGCCACCACCGAACCGGCCGAGGTGCCGACGAACAGGTCGGCGCCGGTCAGGTCCACGCCGAGCTCGGCCAGGCCGTACAGCAGGCCGATCTCCCAGGCGACGCCGGTGACGCCGCCTCCGCCCAGAACCAGCGCCCTGCGGTCACCCGTCATGGGGCCATCCAAGCATGACGATCCGACGTTCACCAGCCGAGGCGTCGTGGTGACGGTCGGTATGTGCTTGGTCTCACCGAGTTCGTGGGAGGCACGTTTCAGGCGCCGAACAGTCCCCGGTAGACCCCGGCCGACCCCGGATTGCGCACACACTGTGCGTCCACCCGGAACAGGCTGGACTGGACACCTCCGCTGTCACAGTTGGTGAAATACGCCTCGTACGCCAGATGTGGCGCCCGCGCAGCGAACCATTCGTGCATCCAGCGCACGAATTCCGGGTTGTCCTTGCCCGCGTCGGCGGTCGGCACGACACCCCACTCGCCCACGGAGAACGGCTTGTCGTGCCGCCGGGCGAACTCGTACAGCCAGGTGAGGCCCTCGGGCTGGGCGGCGGTGCGGTCGAAGTCGTCCTTGGTGGGCGACCACGGATAGTGGTCGTAGTTGTCGATGCCGATGATGTCCACGTAGGCGTCACCGGGGTAACAGTTCGTGCTCAGGCCGCCGCACAGGTGGTGAGGGGTGCTGTGCGCGTTGATGGTCCAGTCGAAGAGCACGGACGGATTCGTGGCGCGGATGCCGTCGACGGCGTGCCGGTAACAGGCGATCCAGGTTTGCGGGTCGCGCGCCCCCCACGGGCTGGTGCGCTCGTTGAACTCCCACCCCAGCCGCACGATCGAGTCACCGCGGCCGTACTGCACCATGAGCTTGCCGAAGTTTCTCCAGGACTGGTCGAACTCGCCTCGCGCGCACGCGGGCAGGTCGGCCTCGCCGCCGATCGGGACCAGGCCCTGGGAGATGACCAGCAGTCCGTCGAATCCGGCGAAGTAGTCGAAGGTCCAGCCGGTGCCGCTGGTCATCGTCTCGTACGAGGTGCGGTCCGTGTAGGTCTGGGCCACCCGGCAGGGCCGGCCGCGGGCGGCGCAGAACTGGGCCACGTGTGCGGCGTCCAGCACGGGGTCGCCGTTGACGCCGGACAGTCCGTTCGGGCCGGGCCACGTGCCCACGGTCCGTGGCAGCGCCAGCAGTGTGTGCGCGGAGCGTTCGGGCAGGGTCCGGCGGGCCACGCCGTCCGGTGCCGCGGCGTCCCGCGGGGACCGGGGCCGGTCGAGCGGCGCGCCCGCCGGAGCGGTCCGGCTGGTCTCGGCCTGCGTCTGCACTGCGGTCGCCGCACCCACTCCCAGCAGGGCGACGACCACGGTGCCGGCGGCGATCCAGAGGGAACGCCGGCTGGGCGCGGGCTGCGGGGACATGTGGACGGAACCTCCGGCTCGGGTACACGGGCGCCGCCCCCGCGGGCCGGCCGGCGACGCGGTGCCCGGCGCGTCCCGTCGGGGAGTGGTCGCCACCGAGAGTAGCGGCCGAGGGCATGTCGATTCGGCCGCCCCGGCGTGTCGGGGGGTCGGCTCGACCCGAACGTGTGCGCCGTCCGGCCGAAAATCGGCAATCTGGCGTTAACGCGTCATTGACAAACGTGACTCGAGCCACGGATTCTGAGAGCGCTCTCACGGCCGTGAAGCACCGTCCCGCTCCCGCCGGCGCGCCCGTCCCCGCGCCGGCGGCCCCGACGTTGCCAGGGAGTGCCCGTGTTCGAGCAACCTCGCCGCCCCCGCCGACGCGTCCTGACGGCCGTCGCCGCGCTTGCGACCAGCCTCAGCGCCGCCGTGATCGCACCGACCGCCGCCGAGGCCACGGTCGCGGCCGACACGATCCCGCTCACCATCACCAACCGTTCCGGCCGCAGCGACCAGGTGTACGTGTACAACATCGGCACCCTGCTCACCACCGGGCAGCAGGGCTGGGCCGATGCCAGCGGCACGTTCCACCCGTGGCCGCAGGGCGGCTCACCGCCGGTCGACGCACCCGACGCCGCCGTTCCCGGGCCCGCCGACGGCACCAGCCTCACACTCCAGCTCCCGAAATTCTCCGGCCGGGTCTACTTCTCGTACGGCCGCAAACTCGTCTTCCGGCTCGCCACCGGCGGCCTCGTCCAGCCCGCGGTGCAGAGCCCGGCCGACCCGAACGCGGACACGCTGTTCAACTGGACCGAGTACACGCTCAACAACGACGGGCTGTGGATCAACAGCACCCAAGTCGACATGTTCTCCACCCCGTACGCGGTCGGGCTCCAGCGGACAGACGGCACCACCGTCACCACCGGCCATCTCAAGCCCGGCGGCTACCAGGGGTTCTTCGCCGCGCTGCGGGCACTGCCCGGCGGGTGGCCCGGCCTCGTACGCACGCGGGCCGACGGCACGGTGCTGCGCGCGCTCGCGCCCGGACACGCCATCGAGGCGGGCGCGCTGCCCCCGGGCGTACTGGACGACTACGTCGACCGGGTCTGGGACCGCTACCGCACCCAGACCCTGACCGTCGCCCCGTTCGCCGAGCAGCCCGACGTCGAGTACTACGGCCGGGTCGCCGGCGACACCATGACGTTCACCGACGCGGCCGGGCAGGTCGTCACGTCGTTCAGCAAACCGGACTCCGACAGCATCCTCGGTTGCTACAAGCAGCTCGACGCCCCCAACGACCTGGTCCGGGGGCCGATCTCGCGGACCCTGTGCGCCGGGTACAACCGGGCCACGCTGCTGGCCAGTGCGGACCAGCCGTACAACGAGGCGGACACGTTCTACGCCGACACCGTCACCAACGAGTACGCCCGCCTCGTGCACGCGCAGATGGCCGACGGCAAGGCGTACGCGTTCGCCTTCGACGACGTCGGCGCCCACGAGTCGCTGGTGCACGACGGCGCCCCGCAGCACGCGTACCTCACGCTCGACCCGCTCGACTGAACCGCCGCACGACGGGCGGGCCGGCGCATCGCCGCCGGCCCGCCCGTCGGTGACCTCCCGGCCGCGCGCGGCCGCCCGCACCCGAACGGATAACCTGCACCAACGTCCGCCGCGGTGCCGCCCGCGCGGATGCAGAATGCACATGCCGGTGCAGGAGGGAGCCACCATGCGTGCCGTCTACCGAGTCCTCGCCATGCTGATCGCGATCGGCGTGGTCGTGCAGGCCGCAACCGTGGCGTGGGGCTGGTTCGCCGTGCTGCACGACACCGATTCGGGCGCGGTCTACGACAAGAACAGCGGCGACAACGCCGGGCAGGCCATGCACAGCGTCGTCGGCATGATGGTGCTGCCGACGATCGCGGTGCTGCTGCTGATCGTCGCGTTCTTCGCCCGCATCCCCGGCGGGGTCAAATGGGCCGCCATCACGCTCGGTGTCACCGTGCTGCAGGTGCTGCTCGCCGAGCTGGCAACCGGCGCGCCGGTCGTCGGGGCGCTGCACGGCATCAACGCGTTCGTGATCGCGTTCGCCGCCTCCCTGGCGATGCGCCAGGCCCGGCTCGCCGGCAAGGACACCCCGGCCGAGCCGGCCGCACCCGCCGCCGCGGGCTGACGTCCGCGTGCGTACCCGCCTACGGGCCGCCGTCGCCGTGACGGCGGCCCTCGCCGTGATCGGACCACTCGGCTGGTTCTGGCAGCGCAGCCTCGTCCCGGACACGTACGACATGGCGGCCATGGGATACCCCGACGGCGGTGGTGGGCCCGCCGCGCACGCGCACGCGCACGGCGCCACGCTCAGCGTCGCCGACCTGACCGGCCCGTCCGGCGTCCCCGACGTCACGGTCACGCTCACCGCCCGCCGGGAAGGGTCCGGCTACACCCTCAACCACACGTCGCCCGGACCCGAGATCCGGGCCCGGCAGGGCCAACTGGTGCAGGTGACGCTGGTCAACGAGTCCGTTGCGGACGGGGTCACCTTGCACTGGCACGGCGTCGACGTGCCCAACGCCGAGGACGGCGTCGCCGGAGTCACCCAGGACGCGGTCGGCCGCGGGCAGTCTCACGTGTACCGGTTCGTCGCCCGGGACGCGGGAACGTACTGGTACCACTCCCACCAGGTCAGCCACGAACAGGTGCGGCTCGGCCTGTTCGGAGCGCTCGTCGTCACGCCCGCCGCCACGTCGCCCGCGCCGGACCCGGTCGTCGCGGTGCACACGTACGCCGGGCGGCGTACCGTCAACGGCCGGCCCGGGGTGAGCGCCCTCGCCGCCAAGCCCGGCACGGTCGTCCGCGCGCGGATCATCAACACCGACGCCGGGCCGATCCGCGCCTGGGTGAGCGGAGCCGCCTACCGGGTGGTCGCCGTGGACGGCCGTGACGTGCACGAGCCGACCCCGGTCACCGACACCGCGGTCCTGGTGACCGCGGGCGGCAGGATCGACGTGGAGTTCACCGTCCCGCAAGCGGGTGCCCGGGTCGACGTCGGCGCGAGCACCGGGCTGGTCGTGGGCCCCGGCCCGGACGCCCCGGCGACGGCGCAGCCGCGCCGCACGCTCGACCTGCTCGGGTACGGCACGCCCGCCCCGCTGGGCTTCGACCCCGCCAAGGCCACCCGGGTGTTCCAGTACCGGGTGGGGCGTCGCCCCGGCTTCCTCGACGGCCGCCCCGGTCTGTGGTGGACCGTCAACGGGCACATGTTCCCGGACCTGCCGATGTTCATGGTCACCACCGGCGATATCGTCCGGATGACGATCTCGAACAGCAGCGGCGAGGTGCACCCCATGCACCTGCACGGCCACCACGCCGTCGTGCTCAGCCGCAACGGGGTCGCCGCCACCGGTAGCCCGTGGTGGATCGACTCCCTCGACGTCGGCGACGGCGACACGTACGAGATCGCGTTCGTCGCCGACAACCCGGGCATCTGGGTGGACCACTGCCACAACCTGGAACACGCGGCGGAAGGCCTGCTCGCCCACCTCGCCTACCAGGGAGTGAGCACGCCCTACCGGGTCGGCGGCGCGGCGGGCAACCGGCCCGAGTAGGACGTGACCCGGCGTCGGTGTTCATCCGGCGCCGGGTGGCGTCACAGGTAGAGGCCGGTCGCGGGTGGCGGGGCGGTCACCGCGAGCGGGCGGGCGTCGGCGCGCAGCGCGTACAGTTCGGCCAGCGTGGCGCCGTCCGGGCCGATGCCCGCCGGACGGCCGAGCCAGTCGACGGCCTCGCCGTACGGCAGCCGCCCGACCTCGATGCTCGCCAGACAGCGGCCCGGCCGCACGACCGCCGGATGCAACGACGCCAGGTCCTCGTTGGTCGTGATCGCGATGAGCGCGTGGCGGCCCTGGCCGAGCAGCCCGTCGGTCAGGTTGAGCAGCCGCGACAACGACTGCCCCGCGCTCGCCTTGGCCTCGCCGCTGATCAGCTCGTCGCAGTCCTCCAGCATCAGCAGCCGCCAGTGCGGCTCGTCGTCGTCACCGCCGCCCAGCGCGACATTCATCAGGTACGCCGGGTCGTTGAACAACCGCTCCGGGTCCAGTACGCAGTCCACCTGGCACCACGAACGCCACTGCTGGGCCAGCGCCCGCAGCGCCGTGGTCTTGCCCGTTCCCGGCTCCCCGTGCAGCAGCAGGAGGCGGCCGTTCACCGACGTGCCGTCCAACGCCATGAGCTGTTCGAGGGCATTCGCCACCGGGCTCGCGTAGTTGCGGCGGATCTGCGGCCACCCGGTGGCCTCGATGTCGCGCTGCACCCGGCGGGGGCCGTGCTGGCCGAGGTGCCAGAAGCCGATCGGTACGGTGTCGGCGGTCGGTGCGGGCGGCTCGACCGCGCCGTCGGTGGCGGTGGTCAGTACGCGCTCGGCCAGTTCCGCAGTGACCGCAGTGACCGTCAGCCGGGCGCGCCGGCTCTGCGGCCACCGGGTCACGTGCAGCGTCCAGCCGTCACCCACGGCGAGGCGGCCGTGGGTGTCCTCCTCGACTGCTTCGCGCACGGTGCGGGCGTCGTCCGTGCTCAGCCGCGCGTCCGAGCGGATGTTCTCCAGGTAACTGGTGCGACCGTACGGCTCACGACCGGTCGCGAACGCGTCGAGGGCGAGCAGGTCGACCACGTCGATCAGACGGTCCGCGTCGTCGATGGCGCCGGACAGCGGCACCCCACCGGCCGGACGCGGCTGGGCGGTGGCGCCGGTGGCTGCGGACCGGTCGGCCGCCTGCTCCATGGCACGGCCGCCGAGCCGCTCGGCAGTCTGGTGGGGGGTACGCATGCGCCCCATGATCGTCTACGGGTGCCGGCGTGGCATCCCGTTTTCGGCAGCCGGGGCCCGGTCTCCGGGCCGATTCAGCCCAGGTGCACGGCCCGGATCGCGTCGAGTTCGGCCTGGGCGGGGTCGGTCCATGCGCGGGCTCGGTCCATGCGCGGGCTCGGTCCATGCGCGGGCTCGGTCCATGCGCGGGCTCGGTCCATGCGCAGGCTCGGTCCGCTCGCTGGTTCAGTCCGCCTGCGGGGTGAGGACGAAGACCGGGATGACGCGCTCGGTGTTCCGCTGGTAATCCGCGTACTGCGGGTAGGCCGTGACCGCACGCTCCCACCACACGGCCCGCTCGTCGCCGTCGGTCTCATGCGCGGTGAAGTCGCGCCGCTCCGGGCCGTCCTGCAGCTCGACGTGCGGATGCTTGCGCACGTTGTACACCCACACCGGGTTCTGCGGGGCGCCGCCGAGCGAGCCGACCACCGCGTACCGGCCGTCGTGCTCGACACGCATCAGTGCGGTCTTGCGCAGCTTTCCGGTCTTCGCTCCCACGGAGGTCAGCACCACGACCGGCAGGCCGACGATCGTGTCCGCTTCGGTGCCGCCGCTCGCCTCGTACGTTTCGGCCTGCTTGCGGGCCCAGTCGACGGGGCTGGGCTCGTACTCTCCGGACAGCGGCATGCGTGTTCCTTCCTCGGTACGATCGGGCGACTCGATCGGTGACGCCTCCACAGTAGGCGCGCGCCCCGGGGGTCGGGTGCGGTCCACGCCGCCGCAGCGGGCACGGTCGTGGGTGAAGATCACCCGGCGGTGTGGCGCTGAGCGAACGCCATGAGGTCGCGCCGCTCGATCGCCGCCGCCATCAGATCCGGGAACGCGTCCGGAGTGCAGGCGAACGCGGGCACCCCGAGCGCCGCCAGCGCCGCCGCGTTCTCGTGGTCGTACGCCGGTGCCCCCTCGTCGGAGAGCGCCAGCAGCGCCACCACCTGCACCCCGGCCGCGGTCAGCTCCGCCACCCGGCGCAGCATCTGCTCCCGCACGCCGCCCTCGTACAGGTCGCTGACGAGCACGACGATGGTCTCCCGCGGGCGGGTGACGAGCTGCTGCGCGTACGCCAAGGCCCGGTTGATGTCCGTGCCGCCGCCGAGCTGTGTCCCGAACAGCACCTCCACCGGGTCGCTGAGCTGTTCCGTCAGGTCGACCACGGCGGTGTCGAAAACCACCAGCGACGTGCGCAGCGACCGCACCGACGCCAGCACGGCCGCGAACACCCCGGCGAACACCACCGAGGCGGCCATCGAGCCGGACTGGTCGACGCAGAGCACCACGTCGCGGTGCACCGCCGAGGCGCGCCGGTCGTACCCGATCAGCCGCTGCGGGATCACCGTCCGATGTGTCGGCTGGTAGTGCCGCAGGTTGGCGCGGATCGTACGGTTCCAGTCGATGTCGGCGTGCCGCGGCCGGTGGATCCGGGCCGCCCGGTTCAGGGCGCCCATGATCGCGGCGCGGGTCCGCTGCTCCAGGCGGCGCTCCAGGTCGTCGACGACCGTGCGGACCACCCGCCGGGCGGCCTGCTTGGCCTCGGCGGGCATGACCCCGTTGAGCGACAGCAGGGTGCCCACGAGGTGGACGTCAGGCTCGACCGCCGCCAGCATCTCCGGCTCCAGCAGCAGCCGGGACAGGTCCAGCCGCTCGATCGCGTCGGCCTGCATGACCTGCACCACCGTGCTGGGGAAGTACTCCCGGATGTCGCCGAGCCAGCGCGCGACCCGCGGCGCGGAGCCGCCGAGCCCACCGGAGCGGCCGGGCCGCCGGTCGGCGCCGGGCTCCTGCTCGGCGGCGTCGTACAGTGCGGCCAGGGCGGCGTCCATGGCTCCGTCGCGGCCCGTGGCGGCGCCGAGGGATTCCTGCGCGGGGCCGCCCAGCACGAGCCGCCACCGGCGCAGCCGTTCCCGGCGGGCCGGGTCGTCCGGATCGGTCATCGCTGCGCCTCCCATGCGTGGATGTCGTGACCCAGCAAGGCGCTCAGGGTCGGCAGCACGGCCGCGGCGCGGTCGTGGTCCAGCGCGGCGGCCGGGCCACCGGTGCGCCGGCCCGACGAGGCGTCGGCCACGCGCTCGCCGATGGCCCGGCGCTCGCCGGCCGCGAACCCGCCGAACGTACGGCGCAGCAGCGGCAGCACGTCGTCGAACGCCTCGGCGGGAATGTCGGCGAGCCACGCGTCGAGCAGGCTCAGCAGCGCATCATCGTGCACCAGGAGCAACCCGCCGCCGGACAGGAACCCCTCGACCCAGGCGGCGCCGTGCGCGGGCGGGGTGCCGACCGTCAACGGCAGCCGCAAACGGCGGCGCACCTCGGTGTCGTCGAGGCGCCCGGCATCGTGCAACAGCCGGGTGACCCGGCCCGCCAGCAGCCCGTGCAGGTCGGCGCGGGCCGCCACCGCGGACAGCGTGGCCAACCAGCGGTCCCGCAACGCCGCGTCGTCGAGCAGCGCCACCGCGGAATGCACGCCGTCGACCTGTTTGCGCAGCTCCTTGGCGGCGGAGTCGGCGACCGCCCCGGCCGCCGCGGGCAGTCCCGCGCAGACCCGGTCGAACAGGCTCGTCGTCACCGCCGCCAGCCCCGCCACGTCGGTCCGGCGGACGTCGCCGTAGCGCAGCGTGCGGGCGAGCGCCGGAATCGCGGCCATCAGGTGCCCGACGTCGGCGTCGGCGGCGGCGCGGGCGTCCAGCGCCACCAGCACCGGCGGGTACGCGTCGGTCAGATCGGCCAGCAGGCACGCCTCCACCAGTGCGGTGACCTCGGCGAGCGAGGTGGCCGCCCCGGCCGCCTCGGTGACCCGGGCGGTGGCCGCGGCGCTCACCGTGGTGCCGTACATGCTCTGTTCCACGAGCTGCACCGCGAACTCCGGCTGCCAGCGCAGCCGCCACGCCTCCCGGAACGTGCCCATGCCCCGCCGCGCCGCGTCGGGCTCACCCCACGGCACACCGATGCGGCGCAGCCGGTGCAGCAGCCGGCTGCGCCGCAGGTCGATGTCGCGCCGCAGGTCCAGCTCCAGCACCCGGTCGAGCGCTTCCGGCTTCAGCCGTACGGAGCGCTGCTGCGCGGCCAGGTCCCGGGCGAGCGGCACCGCGGGCATCGCCTCCGGTACCCCGCCGAGCCGTTCGCCGACGATCAGGCGGCGGCCGATCAGTTCCGTACGCAGCGGCTCGCCGTCGCACATCACGGCCTCCGCGGCCTCGGTCACCTCGGCCAGCCCCGCGAGCGGGCGCCCGCGCAGGGTCGCCAGCGCCTCGGCGAGCCGGGCCGCCTCGATGACGTGTGCGGACGAGGTGGGCACCCCCTCGGCCCGCAGCACCCCGGCGGCGTCCACCAGCCAGCGCGGCACCACCTCGTCGACGGTGCTGAACAGGTGGTGGTACCAGCCGGGGGAGCGTACCCCGGCCCCGTAGCCGGACGCGGTGGCCAGCCGCCCGTACGTCCACGGGACCCAGGTGAACGCGACCTTCGCCCTGCGGTGGCCCTTGAGCAGCGCCGCGTCGTCCTTGACCGGCACCGCGCGGGCCAGCGCGGGAACGTGCCAGGCCCCGCACACCACGGCCACCTCCTGCCCGGTACGCCGCACCTCGCGCAGCACGGTCCGCATGTACGCCTCGCGCACCAGATCCTCGGGATCGTCGGGAGTGGACTCCCGCAGCGCGGTCATCGCCTCGGCGATCGCGGCGAACGCGGGCATCCCCCGGTGCTCGACGACGTCCTCCCACCAGCGTTCCGGGTCGTCGTACCCGGCCGCGGCCGCGAGCGCCCCGATCGGGTCGGCCGGTCGTGCCGTGCCCGCTCGCGGCGTGCCCGCGGTGCGGTACGCGTACGGAAGGTCGAAGAAGCGCACCGGCACGCCGTGGGTGACCGCCCACCGCAGCGCCTGCCACTCGGGGGAGAACACCGCGAACGGCCAGAACGCGGCGTGGCGCGGGTCGTCGACCGCGTAACCGAGCAGCGCCACGGGCGGGGTCAGCTGCTCGTCGGCAGCCCACTGCACCAGCTCGTCCGCCTCGGGTGGCCCCTCGATCAGCAGGATCTCGGGGCGCTGCCGGTCCAGCTCCTGCAGCAGCGCGCGGGCCGAGCCGGGCCCGTGGTGGCGGATGCCGTACAGCTGCTCAGGCATCGCGGGCGGCGCGGTAGAAGTCGCTCCAGTCGGGCCGCTCCCGCACGACCGTCTCCAGGTACTCGCGCCAGACCACGCGGTCGGAGACCGGGTCCTTGACGACCGCGCCGACGATGCCGGCGGCGACGTCCGCGGCGCGCAGGCGACCGTCGCCGAAATGCGCGGCCAGCGCCATGCCATTGGTGACCACGGAGATCGCCTCGGCTGGGGACAGGGTGGCGGTGGGGGACTTGAGCTTCGTCCGGCCGTCCTCGGTGAGCCCGCCGCGCAGCTCGCGGAACACCGTGACCACCCGCCGGATCTCGTCGAGCGCGGCCGGCACCTCGGGCAACTCCAGCGCCCGGCCGAGCTGGGCGACCCGGCGGGCCACGATCTCCACCTCCTCGTCGGCGGATGCCGGGACGGGCAGGACCACGGTGTTGAACCGGCGGCGCAGCGCGCTGGACAGCTCGTTGACCCCGCGGTCGCGGTCGTTGGCGGTCGCGATGAGGTTGAACCCGCGCTGCGCCGGCACCTCCGTGTTCAGCTCGGGCACGGGCAGCGTCTTCTCCGACAGGGTCGTGATCAGGGCGTCCTGGACGTCGGAGGGGACCCGGGTCAGCTCCTCCACCCGCACGATCGAGCCGCGCTGCATCGCCCGCATCACCGGGCTGGGCACCAGCGCGGCCTCCGTGGGGCCCTCGGCGAGCAGGCGGGCGTAGTTCCAGCCGTACCGGATCGCCTCCTCGGCGGTGCCGGCCGTACCCTGCACCAGCAGCGTGGAGTCACCGGAGATCGCGGCGGCCAGGTGCTCGGACACCCACGTCTTCGCGGTGCCGGGCACGCCGAGCAGCAGCAGAGCCCGGTCGGTGGCCAGTGTGGACACCGCCACCTCGATGAGCCGGCGCGGGCCCACGTACTTGGGGGTCACCTTCGTGCCGTCGCCGAGCAGGTACGTGACCACCGCCTGCGGGGACAGCCGCCAGCCGGGCGGGCGGGGGCGGTCGTCGGCGGCGGCCAGCAGGGCCAGCTCCTCGGCGTACTGGTCCTCGGCGTGGGGACGCACAGCGGTCACTGCAACTCCTGAAGCATCTCGTGGCGGAAGATGAGGGTCCGGGCGAGCTCCGCGACCGGGCGCACCCGGGACGGGTCGGCGGGTTCGGCGTCCAGCTCGGCCGCGAGCCGCGCGACGGCCGCGGCGTACGTGGTGGGCATGGCCATGGCGGCCGCGCGGCACAGCTCGCCGAGCTGCCAGCTGTGCCGGTCGTGGCGTGCGCGGTGGGCGATCGTCTCGATCACGGCGACCGCCAGCTCGTCGGGCCACCGGCCCGGGTGGACGGCGAGCAGCCGGTGTGCGACGTGGTCCTCGCGGCGCAGCGCGTCCGCGGCGAGGCGGCCGAGCTCGGCGGCCGGCAGGACGAGGTGCAGATCCCAGCGCACCGCCTCGCGCAGGCCCGCGCCGCCGCGGCGGGCGTCCGCCGCGAGCAGGGCCGCCGCCCACTCCGGTGCCTGCTGGGCGATCGCCGCCTTGGCCCAGCCGTGCAGCAGCGGGGTTGCCCAGTCGTCGGCGCGGCCGAGCTCCACCACCGCCGCCGGGTCCCGGTCGAACGCGGTCGTCCAGGAATCGAGCGGGCTCCCGGCGATCACCTCCTCGAGCAGCCACGCCCCGATACCCATGCCGCGGGCCGGGGTGGCGCCCACACCGTCGCGGCGCAGCCCCGGGTCCAGCGTCTGCGGCGGGTCCACCGCGAGCCGGTCCGCACCGGCTCGGCCGCGGTCCACCCGGACGGCGGCGTGGGCCCGCCGCGCCATGCGCCGGGTCAGACTCGAGCCGGGAAGCCGTCGCAGCAGGTCCGCCGCGACGTCGCGGACCTCCCGGCGCGGATCGTCGAGCGCCCGTTCGAGGAACGGGTCGTCGGTGAGCGACAGGCCGGGGCCGAGCGCCGCCACGAACCGGGCGCGTTCCTCGGCCGGCTCGGTGTCCCAGCTCGCGGTCAGCAGGTCCCGCGCGGCGGCCGGATCGGCGGCCCGGATCCGGGACAGGTATGCCATCCGCTCGCCGGTCGACCCGGTGCGCCACACCTCGGGTCCGTCGTCGGCGGCACCGGGTGCCTCGTCGAGCAGCCATCGCCAGTCGGCCCGCTGGGCGGCGAGCCACGGGCCGCGCCGCCCGGCGACCATGCCCAGGGCAGGCCGCAGGGTGGCGTTGCGCCGCCCGGCGTCCAGCAGCGCGGGCAGTGCCTGCGCGGGGACGTGCCCGCCGCGCCGCGCCGCGGCCACCAGCCACTGGGCCAGCAGCTCCTGGGCCGTCTGGGCGCCGCCGGGCGCATCGCCGTCGAGGATCCGCAGCAGCCGGTCGGCTGCCGTGGCGGGCAGCGGTGCCTCCCGCTCCGGTGGCGCGGCCGGCACGGGCTGCTGCCCGGTGACCGGGGTGGTCCCGGCACGGCGATAGATCAGCGCGGCAGCGGCCGCTTCCAGCAGGGCCGCGGGCCCGGACGCTGACGGCTCGGACGCCGCGGGCCCTGGCTGCGCAGGCTCGGACGCCGCGGGCCCTGGCTGCGCAGGCTCGGACGCGGCGGGCCCAGGCTGCGCAGGCCCGGACGCCGCCTGCGTGGGCTGTGCCGACCGGGTGAGAGTGCGCCCGCCGACGGGTACGCCCGGCCGGTCCCACGGGCGGCGAGCCGTGCCCAGCAGCGCCGCGGCCAGCAGGTCGGCGGGCAGTTCCGGCGGCCGTTCGGGGCCGCCCGGCTCGAACGTGGGCGGGGCGGCCGGGACGTACCTCCCGTTGATCCACGCGGCGAGCGGACGCAGCCCGGCGGGCCCCCACTCGGCGGCCACCGTGGCGGGGGCGCCGCCCGCGGCCGCGAGCAACCACCACGGCTCGTGGTGGTCCGATGCCAACGGCAGGGCTTCCCCGGTCGTGTCGACAAGGTGGCCCGTCCGGGCCGGTGTCACGCCCGCGAGCAGCACCGGCGCGTCGTGGCGCCAGGGGTCGGCGGCCAGTGCCCGGGCCCATCCGGCCAGCGCGGCCCGGGCCGGGAGCGCCCCGGCCGGCTCGGCGCAGACGCCCGCGGCACTGTGCCGCTCGGCGACCAGGGCCCGCAGTGGTGCCGTGCCCGGGTAGAAACACACATCGGCCCGCAGCTCGGTGCCGGGGGTGAGATCGGCCGGCAGGGTCTGGCCCGCCGCCGCGAACGCCAGAACGAGAGCAAAGCGTCCACTGTCGACGCCGCGCAGCCAGGTGCGCCTCGTCGTGAGCGTACCGTCGTCGGTTTCGACCTGACCGAGCACCTGCCACCGGTCGGTGACGCGGGGCCCGGCGAGGACGTCGTCGGTGGCGACGGGAAAGCCGATGCGGGACCGGACCGTGGCCGCGAGGCCGGGCGGCAGCCCGTCGAGGCGCTCGTGGCCGGAGACCAGCAGGCGCAGCAGCCCCAGCTCGCCGAGGAGTCTGTCCGCCCACAGTGGACCGACGCCGACCAGGCCGCCCAGGCGCCGCACGGTCGCGGCGGCGGCGGGCGCCTGAGCGTCGACCAGCCGGGCGGCCATCGTCTCGAACGGCCGGTGACCCGCCTGCTCTGCCGCCGCCAGGCCCTGCTGCACCTGGTCGTCGAGCCAGCGGCGCAGCTCCGCCAGGCCGCCGGCGATCCGCTCCGCGCGCTGCTGGGCGCGCTGCCGTGCGCCGGCCGGATCGGCCGGGCCGGAGCCGCGCGGCGCCGCCGCCCGGGCGGCGCGGGCGGCCCGCGCCGCCCGCCACTCGGCCACGAACTGCGGGACCGGCCCGGTCGCCGGTTCCAGGCCGTCGGCCCAGCGCAGCAGCAGCCCGAGCGCGTGCTTGCACGGGATCTTGCGGCTGGGGCAGGAGCACTTGTACGCCGGGCCGGAAAGATCCACGCACACCTGATACGGCGTGGCGCCGCTGCCGCGGCACAGTCCCCACAGGACATCGTCGAGCAGACCCGCGCTGGACCAGTGGCCGGTGCCGCTCACCGCGCGGGCGGCGCGCAGCGAGGCTGGATCGGGCGCCAGCGCGGCGACCTGCTGTGCGCTCCAGCGCTCGATCGGGCTCAGCTCGTGATCGGCGCGCTGATCGTTGTCAGGAGGCAGTGCGGGCGGTGCGGGCAGTCGTTCAACGGGCACACGCCGCACTGTATGCGCGCGGTACGACGTTTCCGACCGGCTCCACGGCGTCGGGTTCCGCCTTGGGGACGATCCGCGCCGACCGCGCCCCGACGAGCACGGCGCCGAACGCGACGGCCATGCCCACGAGCTGCGCCGGGGTGAGTTCCTGCGCGAGTGCCGCCCAGCCCACCACGGTCGCCACGACGGGGGAGAGCAGCGCGAGCAGCGACACCTTGGTGGCGGGCAGGCGTTCCAGGCCCCGGAACCACATCGTGTACGCCAGCGCCGTGCCGATCAGCGACAGGTAGGCGTACCCGGCGAGGTTGCCGGCCGTGAGCGAACCGGGCAGCCCCTCGACGGCCAGGGTGACCGGCACGAGCATCAGCCCACCGGCGGTGAGCTGCCAGCCCGTCACGGTGAGCAGGGACGCGTTCGGGCGGCCCCAGCGCTTGGCCAGTACCAGCCCCAGCCCCATCGACACGGCGCCGCCGAGCCCGGCGAGCACGCCGATCGTGTCCAGCCGGGCCGAGGCGCTCAGCACGGCCATGGCGACCCCGGCCACGCCCGCGAGACCCGCCAGCACCGTACGCAGGGAGACCCGCTCGCTGAGCAGCAGCGCGGACAGCCCCGCCACGACCAGCGGCTGGGCGGCCCCGAGGACCGCGGCCATGCCGCCGGGCAGCCGGTACGCGCTGCAGAACAGCAGCGCGAAGAAGACCGCGATGTTGAGTGCGCCGAGCACCGCGGACCGCCACCACCAGTCGCCGCGGGGCAGCCGCCGGGTGAGGGCGAGCAGGAGCAGGCCGGCGGGCAGGGCGCGCAGGGTCGCGGCGAGCAGCGGCCGGTCCGGGGGGAGGAATTCGGTGGTCACCGCGTACGTGGTGCCCCAGGCGACCGGCGTGAGTGCCGTGACCAGCAGGACACGTGACATGAACCGACTCCCTCGACGCAAAGTATCTCGACATAAAGAGACTCGCTCGGAGTTCTCTCCTTGTCAAGAAGCTCGACATCGAGATAATCGACACATGGACCGTCCCCGCGGCGTGGACCGCATCATCGCGCAGTGGTCGCACGAGCGCCCCGAGCTCGACACCACCGCCATGTCGATCTTCGGCCGCATCTACCGGCTCGCCCGGCTGTCCGGCGACGAGGTCGAGCGGGCGTACGGCCGGCACGGCATCGGGCGGCCCGAGTTCGACGTCGTGGCCACGCTGCGGCGGGCCGGGGAGCCGTTCCAGCTGTCCCCCGGGGCGCTGGCCGCCTCGATGATGCTCAGCAGCGGCGGCACCACGGCCCGGCTGGACCGGCTCGAGAAGGCCGGCCTGGTGAGCCGCTCACCGGACCCGCACGACCGGCGCGGCGTCCTGGTCAGCCTGACCACGGAAGGGCGGCGGGTCGCCGACGCCGCGGTCGGCGCGGGGCTGGCCGAGCAGCAGCGCCTGCTGTCCCACCTGACCCCCGCGCAGCAGCGCGACCTGGATGCCCTGCTGCGCGCCGCGCTGGACCCCTACGAGGCCTGATCCGCGCCGTGGCCCGCGGGTACGGCCTCGTCGGCCCGCAGCGGCGGCGGGGTGCCCTCGCCGTACGGCCGCCCGCCCAGGGCCGCCCGCCCGTGCTCGGTCAGCCAGCCGGACAGATCCGGGCCGGCCGGCACGATCCGCGTCGGATTGATGTCGGAGTGCACCACGTAGTAGTGCTGCTTGATGTGCACGAAGTCGATCGTGTCGCCGAAGCCGGGAGTCTGGAACAGGTCCCGCGCGTACGCCCACAGCACCGGCATCTCGGTCAGCTTCTGCCGGTTGCACTTGAAGTGGCCGTGGTACACGGCGTCGAAGCGGGCCAGCGTGGTGAACAGCCGCACGTCCGCCTCGGTGATGGTGTCCCCGACCAGGTAGCGGCGGTCCGCCAGTCGCTGCGACAGCCAGTCCAGGCGGTCGAACAGCCTCCGGTACGCCTTCTCGTACGCCTCCTGGGTGCCCGCGAAACCCGCCCGGTAGACGCCGTTGTTGACGTCGGCGAACACGTACCGGTTGACCTCGTCGATCTCGTCGCGCAGATGCTCCGGGTAGAGCTGCGGTGCGCCCTCGCGGTGGTGCTTCCTCCACTCCAGACTCAGGTCGATCGTGATCTGCGCGAAGTCGTTCGTGACCACCTGCCCGGTCGGTACGTCCACGATCGCGGGCACGGTGATGCCCTTGTCGTACTCCGGGAACCGGGCGAAGAACGCCTCCTGCAGCCGCTCGATGCCGAGCACCGGGTCGCGGCCGCCCGGGTCCAGGTCGAACGTCCAGCTCCGCGCGTCGTGCGTGGGCCCGGCGATGGCCATGGACAGGACGTCCTCCAGGCCGAGCAGGCGGCGCACGATGATCGCGCGGTTGGCCCACGGGCAGGCTCGGCTGACCACGAGCCGGTACCGGCCGGGCTCGACGGGGTAGCCGTCGCGGCCGTCGGCGGTGATCCGGGTGCTGATGTAGCGCTGGTCGCGGGTGAATTCACCGGACGGATTGACGTACGCCATGGCTCCCATCCTGCCGCGCCATGGGTCCCGCCGCCCGTCCAACCGGGCGGGCCCCGATCCGGGTAGCGTCTGGGTGCGGAGGGTGCCGGTGGCAGAGGAGCTGACGTTTCACCTGTTCGGGCCGCTGCGGGTGAGCGGCGCGCCGGGGCGGGCGTACCCGCTCGGCGCACGTACCCCGCGGGCCCTGCTCGCCCTGCTGTTGCTGCGGCCCGGCACGCTCGTCGGCCTGACGGAGATCATCGCCCAGCTCTGGCCGGGCGCGCCCCCGCCGGACGCCGCCGCGGACGTCGGCAACCACGTCGCCGCCCTGCGCGCCGCGCTCGGCACCGCCGGGCCGGTCCTGGTCGCCCGCGAGACCGGCTACCTCGTGGACGTCGAGCCCGACGCCGTCGACGTGTGCCGGTTCGCGGCCGGTGCGGCGGCGGGACGGGCGGCGGTGACCGCCGGGCAGCCGGCGCAGGCGGTCCGGACACTGGACGCGGCGCTCGCCGAGTGGCGCGGCGCCCCGCTCGCCGAGTTCTCGGGCGAGCCGTTCGCCGGGCCGACGATCGCCCACCTGGAGAATCTGCGCGCCCAGGCGGTGCAGGACCGCGCGGAGGCCCGGCTGCAGCTCGGCGACGCCGGGTGGTGCGTCACCGAGCTGGGCGAGCTGGTGCGGGAGATGCCGTACCGGGAACGGCTGTGGGAGCTGTACGCGGCGGCGTTGTACCGGGACGGGCGCCAGGCCGACGCGCTGGCGGCGATCACGCGGGTGCGGGATCTGCTGTTCGAGGAACTCGGCATCGGGGACGGCCCGGGGCTGCGCGCACTCGAACGGGCCATCCGGAACGACGACGCGGCGGTCGTGCCCGGCGCGGCCACGACCGACCGCCCGCGCGGTTGACGCTCAGCCCGCGGTGCGCTCGCGGAAGTCCGTCAGCGGGGACGGGCGCGACAGGCCCGCCGGGGCGTTCCACTTCTGCGCGGTCTTGCCGTCACACGTACGCAGCACGATGCGGCTGATCGGCGGCCCGGTGTACCTGGGCGAGTCGTACACCTCGGGTGCCGTGGCCTTGAGATCGGAGACGGCCAGGCACAGCCCGGCGGTGGTCGGGTGGGCGCCGTCGGCGATCTGGTAGCTGGTGGCGTAGTTGCCGGTGTAGCCGTACACCGTCCAGGTCAGCTCCGCCGGCAGCGTGCCGGACGGGCAGGCCACCACGGTCGGGTACGCCGCGGTCGTGCCGGGACTCTTCAGGCAGTAGTCCGTGCCGCCGTCGGTGACGTAGATACGCCCGGTGCCGGTGTTGTTCGGCCCGCTCGTCGCCGGCATCTTCCACCGCTGGTTCCACAGCACGTTGTTGGGGTTGGGCGCCTGCTTGCACGGCCAGGCGATCAGGTACGACGCGCTCTTGTTCGCCTCGGTGATGTCCAGGCAGCGTCCGAACTGCTGGTAGTTCACGAGCTGACCGGTGGCCGGGCCGGCGGCTCCGGCCCCGACGGTCGCATCCGGCTGGAACGTCTGCTTGTTGTCGTAGTTGCCCCCGCAGTTGCCGCCCTTGCCGAGCACGACCGGGCTGCCCGCGGTGTCCGGCTGCTGGACGTTGAAGCAGAAACCGTCCAGCGTCGCGCCGTCGCTGGTGCCCATGAGGTTCGCGACGTCGTTGGCGCTCCACTGCTGACGCGCCGCGGCTGGGCTGGTCCCGGTGCACTTCTGCAGCACGACCGGGGCGCCCACGGTGTGCGGGGTGCCGGCGTCCAGGCACATGCCGGCCGAGTTCGCCGACGTCCGCGACGATACGAGCGTGATGGTCAGGTCCCGGTTGTACGAGAACAGCTGCGACGGTGGCTGCGGGGCGTCCCCGCACGGCTGCATCGTCACCGGGGTGCCCGCGGCCGGATCCGCCGAGCCGGCGTCGATGCACAGATCCACCCGGGAACTGCGGACGTGGATCTGGCCGCCCGGGATGTTCTCGTTGGACGTACGGAACGCGTAGGTCGCCTGCAGCGTGCGGGCGCCGGCGGTGTGCGCGTCGAAGGTCCCGGTCGCACCCGCCACGCCGGTCGACACGAGCACCGCGGTGCCGGGCTGCTCGGCGAGCGCGGGGCCGAGCGCGTTGCCGTCCAGGTCCCGGTACTCGATCGTGACGCGGTAGCGTTCGCCGCCGTCCGGCGCGGCGTTGCCGCTGAGCGCCGCGGTCGGCAGGCGGGCCGCGTCGCCCGCGCCGGTGCCGTCGACCGACGCGCGGATCTGGCCCATCGCGGCGTCGAGGCCTGCCTCGGCGGCGTGCAGCGCACGGGTGCGGTCCGAGCTGTCGCGGGTGCCGTGCACCTGTTCGAGGACCGCGGGGACCAGCAGCGCGCTCATGGTCAGGCCGACCAGAGTGAGCAGCATCGCGATGGGCAGCGACCCCCGGTCGGTGCCGTCGGATGTCGTGCGGCGGCGCAGTCTCATGCCGGCCTCCCCTCGCCGCAGACGTTGTCCGACGGGGTGTCGCGGGACGTGTTGAGTGCCGTGAACGTGAACCTCGCCGTGCTGGTCGCCCGTCCGGCGCTGGACGTGAGCTGCAACCGCAGCAGCATGTAGTCCGGGACGAAGTCGCCGCCGACCGGGGCGCCGGGCTGGGGCTTGTTGTCGGCCAGGGTCCGTTGGAACGGGGCCGGAACGCCGCCGCCGGGCAGCACGATCTGCGAGGCGATGGTCTGTCCGGCCGTACCCGGTGCCGGTGGGTGCCCGGGGGCCCAGCGCAGCAGCTGCAGCACCCCGACCGCCCCGGTGGACCCGGCGCCGGGGGCGGGGGCCAGCCGCAGCTGGTGGCATTCGAGCTGGGTCGTGGCCGGGTTCGGGGTGAGGTACTCGACGTACCAGGCGCCGCCGACCGGCGTCGCGTTGGGTGCGGTGATCCCGGAGGAGTAGCGGACGTCCTGGTCCAGTCGTTCGACCGCGAGGTGCAACTGGCTCTGCACCGTGGCGCCGTTCGTGCCCTTGTCGACCGCGTGGTAGACGTCCAGCACGGCGTTGGTGAAGATCGTCATGAGCACCCCGAGGATGCTCATCGCGATCATCACTTCGAGCAGGGTCACGCCCTCGTCGCCGCGGCGGGGCCGGCGCCGCCACGTACGCATCACGGCCCTCACGGCAGCACCGTCCAGTCGAACATCACCACGGCGTACTTGTTGGTGGAGTCCACGGCCTTGAGCGTCACGCGGAACGTCCCGGGGAGGGTCGGGGTGCCGGTGATCACGCCGGTCCGGCCGGGACCGGCCTTGACCGACAGTCCCGGTGGCAGGCCCGTCGCCGACCAGGTGACCGTGCTGGCGCTGCCGCCGGTCACGTCCGTGGTCAGTGTCACGGCCTTGCCGACCGTGCCGGTCTGCTCGGGCGCGGCCGGGTCGGGCGCACTGATGATCATGTCGTTGGGCTGGCTCGGCAGCACGTTCCACAGGAACGTCGTCTCGACCCGGTCGCCGTTCGCGTCCGTGACGTAGACCGTGGTGAAGAACCGGCTCGCGTAGGTGATCTTGCCGGTGATCTTCCCGGTGGCCGGGTCGATCGAGATGTCGGACGGGTCCCCGGGCACGTTCATGATCGAGTACGTGTACGGCGCGGCCCCGCCCGACGGTGCGGGCACGGAGAAGCTCACGGTGTCGCGGACGTGGTCCGTGCGGGTCGTCATCCCGGGCACGGCCAGGGTCACCACGGTCCAGGTGAAGCTCACCTGGGTGCTGCGGCCCGGCTTGTCCGTGGCGGTGACCGTGACCCGGGAGACCGTACGGCTGGTCGCGGTCGGGGTGCCGGAGACGACCCCGGTGTTCGGGTCGATGACCAGGCCGTCGGGCAGGCCGGTGGCGTTCCAGGCGACCGGGTCGACGCCGTGGGTCAGGCCCATCGCCAGCCAGGCCGGTGAGCCGGCGCGGGTGCTCTGGTCGCCGGGGCTCACCAGCACCGGAGCGGCCCAGATCGTCCACGGGAAGTTGGCGCTGGCGGTGCGCCCGCGCCGGTCCTTCACCGTGGCCGTCACGGTGTAGACCACGTCCGTGCCGGGATCGTCCGGGGTGCCGGTGACCTGGCCCCCGGGCGTCGCGGTCAGGCCCGGCGGCAGGCCGGTGAAGCTCCAGGTCAGCGGCAGGGTGCCGCCGGTGGAGGTGAGTTGCAGCCCGGGCGTGGCGATCTTGGCGTAGCCGGTCTGTGCGCCCGGGTCGTCGACCTTCGGGGCGGGCCGGTCGAGGTTGAAGACCGGGTCGGGCGCGGAGCTGATCAGGGTGGTCGTCACGTACGCGCAGGAGCCGGCCGGGCAGGCCCGGTCCGGCCAGGTGACGGCGGCCACGACGCGCAGGAACGGCACGTCCGCCTTCGCCGGGTCGGGGTCGGACGCCGCGGGGTCGTCGCACGAGCCCGCGGAACCGAACTGCTGCCGGCAGATGCCCAGATACCAGTTCTGGGAGTACGAGACGCCGTTGACCGGCGTCACGACCGCGCTGGTGGGCAGCCCCGCCGCGGCACCCGCGCCGGAGCCCGCCTTCAGCAGCGTGTCCCACGCCGGGGACATACTCTGCAGGTACGGCCGGACCGGGCTCGGGGCGGCGGTCCACTGCGCGTTGGTGGCCATCTCGCTGCGCCCGGCCAGGGCGGTGGTGCCGGTCAGCGCGCGGGCGCGTTCGACGGCGTCACCGGCGAGCTGGATGGCGACCTGCCGGGCCCGCTGATCCGACACCACCGCCAGGGACCGGATCAGGAACGGGGCGAGCGCGGTCATCACCGTGCCGATCACGGCGAGCGAGACCAGCACCTCGACCAGCGTGAACCCGCGGTCGTCGGCCCGGTCGGGGGCGCGCTGCAGCGAGCACGCGGCTCGGCATGCTGCAGCGGTGCGCATCGGCTCTCCCCTGCCGCCGGGCGGCGCGTACGGTGCACTGGACTTTCACACCGATCGGCGGGCGGGCGGCCCCGGGTTAGGAAACCGGCCGGCGCGGCGCCGGGAGAGGTGAGCCGTGGGTCAGGCGTTCTGCCAGAGGCCGATGAGGTTGCCCTCGGTGTCCTGCACGTACGCGCTGAAGCCCATGGTGCCCACGGGCTGGCGGCCGATGGCGATCGTGCCGCCCAGCTTCTCGATGCGGGTGAGGGCGTCGTCGAGGTCCTCGACCCCGACCGTGATCACCGGCGAGGTGATCTGCGCCTGCCGTTTCAGCATCCCGCCGTTGATGCCGCCGGTCTCGCTGGGCCGCCCGCGGTCGTCGGTCGGGGTCGTGGTCACCATCGTGTACGCGAAGTCCGGCATCGCGTCGAGCTTCCAGCCGAACGCCTCGCGGTAGAACGTGTGCGCCCGCTCAGCGTCGTCGAACGGGACCTCGAAATGGACGACTCTGTCCATGACCTGCCTCCTCGCAAACAACCGTCAGCCTATGCCCGGGAGCCCTCCGCAGCGGGCTCCATCGTCGGCCCGGGCGCAGCAGTCAGCGGGTCCGCGGGGAGCGGTTCATGGTCCGCAGTCACCGGGTCGCCGGGAAGCCGGCGCATGGTGCGCAGCGGGGAGAACAGCACCCAGAGCACACCGAGCAGGGCGCCGACGGTGGCGATCCAGAGGGTGGGGCGGATGCCGATCGTGGCGCCCAGCGCGCCGCCGAGCACGGCACCGAGCGGCCGGACGCCGTAGTTGACGGTGCGTTTGAAACCGGCGACCACGGCGAGCATCGTCTGCGGCGTGGCCGCGGTCTGCACCGACCCGGACGTGATGTCGAGGAGCATGACGCCCAGAGCGGAGACGAACTCGGCCACGACGAGCAGCGCGAGCACCGGTACGTGGGCCGAGCCGGCCAGTGGCACGAGGATCAGGGGAGCCGGGAACGCGACGAGGCCGAGGATCAGTGCGGGCCCGATGCCGATCCGGCGGCTGACCGGGCCGGTGATCGCGGCGCCGACCAGTCCGCCGACGGAGCCGGCCCCGATGACCAGGCCGAGTGTGCCGGGGGAGACGTGCAGCTCGGTCGTGACGTACAGGACGAACAGGGCCGCGAAGAGGTAGTTGAACAGGTTGAGCGTGGTGGCGGCGAGCAGCAGGGGCCGCAGCGTGGCGGAGCGGGCCACGTACCGGACGCCGGCGGCCATGCCCAGGCCGGAGGCGCGCTCCACGGGCGGGTCGGTGACGTCGAGGCGGCTCAGGAGCGCGGCCGAGGCCAGGTACGTGACCACGTCGGCGACCAGGGCCAGGGGTGCGGCGAGGACCTGGACGAGCATGCCGCCCAGGCTCGGCCCGGCCACGTACGCCATGGCCCGGCTGCCGTTGATCAGGCTGTTGGCCTGCATGTAGTCGTCGCGTGGCACCAGCGCGGCGAACATGCTGCTGTGCGCCACCTCGAACAGGACCGACAGTGTGCCGGCCAGGAACGCGACCGCGTAGACCAGTGGCAGGCTCAGCGCGCCCGCCCACCACAGCAGCGGTACGGCCACCAGCAGTACCGCCCGGCCCAGGTCGGCGATGATCATGAGGTGCCGTTTGCGGGGATACCGGTCCGCCCAGGCGCCCGCGGGCAGCGAGAAGAACAGGTTCGGCAGCAGCGCCGCCGCGGTCAGGTAACCCATCTCGGCCGGTCCGGCGCCGATCGTGAGCGCGGCCAGCAGCGGCATGGCGAGCACGGTGACCTGATCGCCGAACAGCGAGACGGTCTGCGCGGCCCAGTACCGCCGGAACGTCGCCCGGTGCAGCAGCGGGGGCAGGCCGCGGGCGCGGGGCGGCGCGATCAGGTCAGCCACGGCCGGTCTCCTCGCCGGGCACCGGGCCTCGCGGCACCGCCAACTGGATGAGCTGCACCGGGCGCGACCCGGGCGGACGTTTCGCGGGGTCGGTGAGCCGTTCGTCGTACCGGGCGAGCAGCGCCTCGATCTGGTCGGTCAGTGCGCGCAGCTCCGCCGCGGTGACGTGCAGCAGAGCGTCGTCGAAGCCGGCGGCGGCCCGCCACGGCGCGGGCTCGTCCCCGCGGACCGCCAGGTACGCCTGCGCGCGCTGCATGAAGCTGCCCAGCAGCACGCCGTTGAGCTCGTCCGTCGCCGCCCGCATGGCCGGGTCGTCGGAGTCGTCGTCCCAGGACGTGGTCTGCGCGGTGGCCTGCCACGGTCGCTCCCGGCCGTCGGCGGCCGGGGCGCGTTCGGCGAGCCCGTACTTGGCGAGCTGCCGCAGGTGGAACGAGCAGTTCGGCACGTTGTCGTCGAGCCGGGCGGCGGCCTGGGTGGCGGTCATCGGGCCCTCGGTGCGCAGCAGGCCGATCAGGCTCATCCGCAGCGGATGCGCGTACGCCCGCAGCGTGCGCGGGTCGGCGAGCTTGACCGTGCGGTCGGGTGTCCCGTCAGGCATACCCTAGAGAATGCTTTAGAAAGAAGTCTTTAGCAACCCATCGAAGGCCGTCCGGCTGCGCTTACGTTGCCCGAACACCGGCCCGTGCACCCGCCCGGCATGATGGGTCCGTGACTGAATCGCAGGCCGGCAAGGGACTCGTGCTCGTCGTCGAGGACGAGCGCCCGATCGCCGACCTCGTCCGGATGTACCTGACCCGCGACGGATTCGGCGTGCACGTGGAGCACGACGGCGCCGCCGGGCTGGCCGCGGCGCGCCGGCTGCGCCCGGTCGTCTGCGTGCTGGACATCGCGCTGCCCGGCATGGAGGGCACCGAGATCTGCCGCAAGCTGCGTGCCGACGGCGACTGGACACCGGTCATCTTCCTCACCGCCCGCGACGACGAGGTGGACCGCATCCTCGGCCTCGAACTGGGCGGCGACGACTACGTGACCAAGCCGTTCAGCCCGCGGGAACTGGTCGCCCGGGTCAAAGGGCTGCTGCGCCGCGCCGCCGGCCCGCCCGACTCCCCGGTGCGCACCCTCGGGCCGGTCGTGCTGGACCCGGGCCGCCGCCAGGTCACGGTCGACGGCAGCCTGCTCGCGCTCACCCCGACCGAGTTCGACCTGCTCGGCCACCTGCTGGGCCGCCCCGGCCGCGTCTTCACCCGCGAGGAACTACTGGCCAGCGTGTGGGGGTACGCCTCGCACGCGGGCACCCGTACGGTCGACGTGCACGTGGCGCAGGTCCGCGCGAAGCTCGGCGACGCCGCCCACCTGATCCGGACCGTGCGCGGCGTCGGCTACACCGCCGATGCGTAACTTCTTCCGTACGCTCACCGGCCGCGTCGTCCTGGTCACCGTGGCCACGGCGTTCGTCGCGGTGATCGTCACCTCGCTGGTGGCACTGCCGGTCGCGGTCCGCCGCGCCAACAACCAGGCCCGTGCCGACCTGCAGGAGAAGAGCGCCATCGCGGTCGAGCTGCTGCACACCCCTGCGGCCCGGGAGAAGATCGTCAGCCAGCTCCGCGACGACGGCGTCAACGTGTACCTGATCCGCCGCGGGGTCGCGGACTCGCCCGGGCTGCCCGCGCGGGTCGTGCAGCAGGTGGCGGCCGGCGCGCAGGTCGACACCAGGGGCATGGTCGGTGGCAAATCCATGATGATCGCGGGCCGCCCGCTGAAGGGCAACGACGCGGGCGTGGTGCTGACCCGCCCCCCGACCGGCGCGGCCGTCCAGGCACTGCAAGGGGTGTGGCTGGGGATGCTCGCCGGGCTGGTCGGCGGCGTGCTGGCGGGGGCGTTGCAGGCCCGGTTCATCGCGCGGCCCATCCGCCAAGCCGCCCAGGCGGCCACCCGCCTGGCCGCGGGGGAGCGCACGGTGCGCCTCGCGGTGCGCCCGCCCGTCGAGGCCACCGAGCTGGCCGGGGCGTTCAACCAGCTCGCCGCCGCGCTGGAGACCAGCGAGGGCCGGGAACGCGACTTCCTGCTGTCGGTGTCGCACGAGCTGCGCACCCCGCTGGCCACCATCCGCGGGTACGCCGAAGCGCTCGCCGACGGGGTGGTGGGCGCCGACGGGGCCCCCAAGGCCGGGGCGACCATGCTCGCCGAGGCGGAACGGCTGGACCGGCTGATCGCGGACCTGCTCGTCCTGTCCCGGCTGGAGGCGGCCGACCTGCCGATCGACGTCGTCGAGGTGGACCTGGCGGAACTGGTGCGTTCGGCCGTCGAGGCGTGGGCGCCGCGCTGCGTCCCGGACGGCCCGCTGCTGCTCGTCGAGGCGCCGTCCGCGCCGATCGTCGTGCACACCGACCCCGGCCGGATCCGGCAGGTCCTCGACGGGCTGTGCGAGAACGCGCTGCGCATCGTGCCGCCCGGCGCCCCGCTGGTGCTCGCCGCCCGCGCGGAAGCCGGCGCCGGGGTGGTCGAGGTCCGCGACGGCGGCCCCGGCTTCACCGACGACGACCTCGCCGTGGCGTTCCAGCGCGGCGCCCTGAACCAGCGCTACCGCGGCATCCGCAAGGTCGGCAGCGGTCTCGGCCTGGCCCTGGCGGCGCGGCTCGTGGACCGGCTCGGCGGGACCATCGAGGCAGGTCACGCCGCCGAGGGCGGGGCCCGCTTCACGGTCGCACTTCCTTACCCGGCCCGAACACAGCGCTGACGCAGCCCGAGCCCGGCGCGGCAATCATGATCACCATGACACGTACCCGCATCGCGCTGACCCTGACCACGCTGTCCCTGACGGGCCTGCTGGGCCTGACGGCCTGCACCGCCGCGTCGAACGCCCCCGCAACGGCGGCCGCCGCGGACGTCACCGACGAGGCGCAGGCGCTGGCCCAGGTCGGGTTCGAGACCGGGCTGACCGACGACCCGGCGCCGGCCGCGACCACCTCCACCGGCCCGAAGGACAAGCAGGGCAAGGGCAAGGGCATCGGCGCCGCCCGCCGGTTCCTGCGTAAGAACACGCTGCACGGCGAGGTGACCGTGCAGTCCAAGAACGGCATGAAGACGGTTGTCGTGCAGCGCGGCACGGTCACCTCCGCCAACGCGGACGGCGTGACCGTGAAGTCGACGGACGGCTTCTCGCAGACCTGGAGCTTCGGCGCCAAGTTGCGACTCGTGCAGGACCGCAAGGCCGTCCCGACCTCCGCGATCAAGAACGGCGTCGAGGTCGGCATCGCGGGCCTCAAGGACGGCGACACCGCGACGGCCCGGCTCATCGCGATCAAGTGAGCCGGGACCCTGGGTCACTGCAGGAACGCCCCCAGCGGCGACAACAGCAGCCGGCCCAGGGTCGCCGCGTTCTGGTCGAGCCGGTCGCGCTCGTCGGCCAGGGCGATCAGATCGTGGCGTACGGCCCACAGCTTCTGCGCATTGCGCCACGCCACGTCGCGGGTGTAGTCGACCAGCTCACCCTGCCACCAGTCGTCCAGATCCCCGTTGAGGGTGTCGATGAGCAACTGCCAGTGCTCCAGGTAGCCGCGGCGCAGGCTCGGGATGTTCTCCGCGAAGATCTCGTTGATCTGCAGGTAGTCGTGATGCTGGTCGCTGTCGTCGATCGGGTCGCAACCCAGGTGGTCGAACGTGGTGACCAGCGCGAACGGCAGGTCGAAGTTGATGTGCGCGTTGACCCCCGCGGCGGCCGAGGGCAGCGGGCGGCAGTCCGGCCCGGCGACCCGTTTCAGCAGCACCCCCCACGCCCGCGGACAGCACGTACTGCCGTCGGTCCACTGACGCAGCGCGTCGAAGTAGCGGGCCGCGAACTCCACGTCCAGCCGGGCCAGGAACGCCGGGTCGGCGAACCGGCCCGCATACAGCCGCTCCAGCACGCACGTGGTGATCTTCAGATAGAGCTTGTTGAAGTCGGCGAGCGGGTTGCTGTCCAGCAACGGCGGGACCCGTTCCAGGACGTCCTGCAGCTTGGTGAGCTGGTCCACGACCGCGGGCACGTCGTCCGGATGGCCACTGAGCAGGGCGGCCATGTCGTCGTGCACGGGCCCCCAGACCGACTCCGTCATCGGATCCTCCACGCGCGGTGAGTCAAGTCAAGGGGCCCCTAAGCACCGCCCGGCGACCTCGCCGCCGGGCGGTGCTCCCCCGTGCCAACAGCCTGTCATCCGGTGCCGGCAGGGGGATCCGTAGAACGACGTATTCGCCGTACGTAGGTCACGAAAAGGTCACGCCGCGCGGAGGTAGACCCGGCTGGCCTGCACCCGCGTACGGACCTGAAGCTTGTCGAAGATGTGCCCCACGTGCACGCCGACCGTCCGCTCGCTGATGAACAGCCGGTGCCCGATCTCCTTGTTCGTCAGGCCCTCGGCCACCGCGCTCAGCACCTCCCGCTCGCGCTCGGTCAGCACACCCAGCTCGTCCACCGGTGCAGCCGGGCCAACCTCGACCGAGTCGTCGCTGGTCAACGGCACCCGGGCCCGCGCGGCCACGGCGCTGATCTCGGCCGCGAACGGACGCGCCCCCATCGCCTGCGCGGTCTCGAACGCCTGCCGCAACGCGGCCACCGCCACCGACCGGCGCGACTTGCGGGCCAGCGCCGCCTCCGCCTGCCGCAGCCGCGCATAAGCCGCCGGGTACGGCTGCTTACGCCGGTCCCACGTGGACGCCGCACGGGCCCACGGCTCCGGGTCCGGCCGGTCCTCCAGCCGGCTCAGCTCCGCCGCACACAACTCCAGATAGCCGTCGATCACCGCCCGCACCGGGGCGGCGGCGTCCCCGGCACCCTGGCTCATCCGGTCCACCACCACCTTCAGGCGGCGCACCACGCCCGGATCGACCGGCACGTCACCCGCGGCGTGCGCCTCCGCCTCCGCCCGCAGCCCGTGCCATGCCAGCACCCCCAGCAGCACCAGGTCGTCGGAACGGGTCTCGGTGAGCCCGCGCTGCACCGCGGCCCGCGCCTCCGCATGCCGGCCCCGCCACATCGCCAGCCCGGCCCGCAACGTCAGCATCGGCAGCACGTGCCGCGCCCCGCCACCGGCCAGCATCGTGGCGATCGCGTCCAGATCCCGGTCGGCGGCCTCCTCGTCACCGAATCCCACCCACAGCCGGCACCGCGCCAGCAGCAACTCCACCGCGTCCGCGCCCGACGGGCGGTGCCGCATCGCGTCGGCCAGCACCCGGTCCGCCTCCGCCCACTGACCCACCCGGAACAGCCCGTTCGCGGCGATCGCCAGCAGCCGGGTCTGATACGTACGTCCCACCCCGAGCGCGGCCAGCTTCTCCGCCCCTCGGCGGGCCACCAGCACGCCCTCCTCCAGGTTGTTCAACGGCCCGGTGAGCAACTCGGCCAGATGCAGATACGCGACCCCCACGTCGTCCGGATGCCCGGAACGCTCCGCGATCTGGACCGCGTGCCGGATCACCGCCAGCCCCGCATCCGGGTCCTCCCGGAACGCCGAACTGAAACCCAGCGCCGCACTGGCCCGCACCAGATCGGCCGTGGCGCCGTCCAGCTCGGCCAGCTCCAGCGCCTCGCGCGCACGGGCGTTCGCGTCCGCGTACCGGCCCAGGTGCAGCAGCAACTCGGCCAGATGGGCCGCCGCACTGGCCTTCTCCCGCGGCGTGCAGTCGGCCAGAGCCAGCGCCCGCTCGTACTCGGTCTCCGCGGTCGCTGTACGGCCCGCCGCCGCCAGATAGCGCGCCCGGCGCAGGTGCAGGGCGCACGTACTCGGGGCGTCCGGGCGCCCGGCCAGCTCCTCCAGACGGGCCAGCGCCAGCGCGTGCTCCCCGCACTGGTGCGCCGACTCGGCGGCATGCGACAGCAACTCCGTCCGGCCGATCTCCGCGGTGCCCTCGCCCGCCAGGTCCAGCGCCACCGACCAGTACCGGTGCGCCTCGACGAAGCCGTACAGACGCTCCGCGGCCCGGGCCGCCGCCACCACCGACGGCAACGCCCGCAACGGATCACCGGCATGCTGCCAGTGGTGCGCCAGCGCGGCGTGGTCCGCCGTCGCCGGATCGGCCTCCAGCGCCTCCGCGTACCGGCGGTGCAGCGCGGCCCGCTCGGCGGGCAGCACCTCCTGCTCCAGCACCTCCGCGACCAGCCGGTGCCGCAGCCGGTAGCCGTCCGCCTCACCGATCACGAACCGGTGCGCGACCGCCGCCCGGACCGCGTCCAGCAGCTCGTCGCCGCCCAGCTGCACCACCCGCGCCAGCACCGCATGCTCGACCGGCTCCACCCCGGCGGCGATCGCGTGCACCACGGCATGCGCATGCTTGGGCAGCTCGTCCACCCGCGCCAGGAAGATCTCCCGCAAGGTGTCGGACAGCTCGGCCCGCCCGTCGCGCAGGTCGCGCGCCAGCTCCTCGGCCACGAACGGGTTGCCCCCGCTGCGCTTGAAGACCTGCTCGACGTCCTCGACCGCCACCCGCTCGCCCGCGATGGCACGGACCAGCTCCCGGGTCGCGTCGTGGTCCAGCGGGGCCAGGTCCAGCACCCGTACCGAACGCAGACGCCGCAGCTCCGCGAGCACCCGGCGCAGCGGGTGGCTGCCCTGCAGCGACTCGGCCCGCACCGCGGCCAGCACGGACAGTTTCACCTCGCCCAGCCCGGCGAGCAGGTAGAGCAGCAACTGCCGGGTGCTGCGGTCGGCCCACTGCAGGTCGTCGAGAACCAGCAGCAGAGGACGATCCCCGGCGACCGCCCGCAGCCGCTGCGACACCCACTCCAGCAGCGCGCCCGCGTCGTCCGGCGGCCCGCCCGCGGGCGCCGCCTCCGGCGCCGCCTCACCGCGGCGCAGCGCCTGCAGCACCGGGTGCAGCGGCGACGCGTCACCGATGTCGAGGCAGGTGCCCGACAGTACGGCGGCCCCCGCCGCACGCAGCGCATCGGCGGTCTCGTGCAGCAGCCGGGTCTTGCCCACGCCGCTCTCACCGGTCACGAACACCGCGGCGGTGCCGGCCGGCCCGACGTCCAGCAGGTCGGAACGCAGCTCACCGAGCGTGGCGGCGCGCCCGACAAGTGGCGCCTCGTCCCCCTCGCTGGCCATGCCCGGCAGCCTAAACCGTGAGGGGGTAGCACGTTCTCGTCGGTTCGGTCTGTTCTGCGTCACAAAACTGACCATCGATGCCTCTGTCACAGATACGTCGTTCTGCGGATCCGTCCGCAATGCCCCGGCTGGCAGCGTGAACACACCAACGCGACCGACCGGAGGAACGAAAGTGGCCATGAGCGTCGTGACGACTCCCGACAGGTGCCGTCGGCAGCACGTCACGGTCCTGTTCATCGACATCGTCGGATTCACCACCCTGGTCGAGGAGCTCGACTGCGCCGAGGTGCGGGAGCTCCAGATGGAGTACTTCGCCCAGGTTTCGGCCGTGGTGCGCCGCTTCGGCGGGGTGGTCGAGAAGTTCGTCGGAGACGCGGTCATGGCGGTCTTCGGCGTCACCGGAGACCCGGCGGCCGCCGCGCACGCCGCGGTCCGGGCCGGGCTCGCCGTCCAGCAGGCGCTGCGGGGGCGCCTGCTGGCCGGGCGGCACACCGTGCGTACCCGGGTCGGGGTCGCCACCGGCGAGGTCATCGTCGACCTGGACGCCACCCGCGACGGCGGGCAGGGCATGGTCAGCGGGCGGGTCGTCACCACGGCGTCGCGGCTGCAGACGTACGCCCCGCACGACACCGTCGTGGTGTGCGCCCAGACCCGGCAGATCACCGGCGCCCTGATCGCGTACCAGGAACTGCCCCCGATGACCATGGCCGGCAAGCCGCAGCCGGTCGAGCTGTGGCGCGCCCTGACCCTGGAAGCCGCCCCCTGCATCCTGGCCGCCGCCTGAGCACCCGAGCGTGTCCTGGCTCACCTGCGAGCCGCTTTGTCCGGCTTGTGGCCGGGCGCGACCGGGCCGACCCCGCTCATCTCCCGAATCTCGTCGGGGGTGACCGGTAGGCTCGCCGGGTCGATCGCCACCACGCTCGGGAGTACCACCTCGTGACTGCGCAACCGGAGACCTTGTACGGGGCCGACGACCTCACGCACCTTGAGGGCCTCGACGCGGTGCGCAAGCGCCCGGGCATGTACATCGGCTCGACCGGCAGCCGGGGCATCAACCACCTCGCCAACGAGATCATCGACAACTCCACCGACGAGGGCGTCGCCGGCCACGCCACCACCGTCGAGGTCATCCTGCACGCCGACGGCTCCGTGCAGGTCGACGACGACGGCCGCGGCATCCCCACCGACGTCAACGCGAAGTCCGGCCTCACCGGCGTCGAGCTGGTCCTGACCCGGCTGCACGCCGGCGGCAAGTTCGGCGGCTCGGGCTACAAGACCTCCGGCGGCCTGCACGGCGTCGGCGCCTCCGCGGTCAACGCGCTGTCCCTGCGCCTGGACGTCACGGTGAAACGCGGCGGCAAGGTCCACGAGGTGTCGTTCCACCGCGGCGTGCCCGGCGTCTTCGACGGCCCCGGCCCCGATGCGAAGTTCCACCGCGAGTCCGGCCTGCGCATGGTGCGCCGGATGAAACGCGGCGAGGCCACCGGCACCTCCGTGCGGTACTGGTACGACACCCGCTACTTCGAGAGCGGCGCCCGCCTCGACGCCGAGTCCGTGCGGGCCAAACTGCGCAACACCGCGTTCCTCGTCCCCGGCGTCACGTACACGCTGCGCGACGAGACCCGCCCCGAGCCCACCACGGAGACGTTCCACTACCCGAACGGGCTCACCGACATGGTGGATTTCCTGGCCCCGCCCGGCGACAAGCCGGTCTCCGGCATCCTGCTGGTCACCGGCGAGGGGACGTACAAGGAGAACGCCGCGGACGCCAACGGCGTCATGCAGTCCAACGTGGAGCGCCGCGCCGAGGTGGAGATCGCGTTCCGCTGGGGCACCGGCTACGAGCGTACGGTGGAATGCTTCACCAACACGATCCGCAACATGCACGGCGGCACCCACCGCAAGGGGTTCGACCGGGCCCTGGTCCGGGCGCTGACCGACGCGATCCGTAACGCCCGTGGCCTGCTCAAGCCCAAGGAAGACCCGCCGGTCCTGGACGACCTGCTGGAGGGTATGACCGCGGTCATCCACGTGCGGATCCCGGAGCCGCAGTTCACCTCGCAGACCAAGGACGAGCTGTCCACCGCGGGCATCACCCGGGTGCTGCAGGGCCTGGTCGAGTCGCATCTGAAGGAGTGGCTGGAGGGGCGGCGCACCAAGGCCGAGGCCCGTACGGTGCTGCAGAAGATCGTCGACGCGGCCCGGGTGCGGCTGACCCAGAAGCAGCAGAAGGACGCGGCGCGGCGCAAGACCGCGCTCGAAGGCGCCTCGATGCCCCCGAAACTGGTCGACTGCCGATCTACCGGAATCGCCCGTAGTGAGGTATATATCGTCGAAGGGGACTCCGCATTAGGAACAGCGCGTATGGCGCGTTCCAGCGAATATCAGGCATTGTTGCCCATCCGCGGCAAGATCCTCAACGTCCAGAAGGCCAGCCTGCAGCAGGTGCTCGACAACGCGGAGTGTTCCGCGATCGTGCAGGTGCTCGGTGCGGGTTCCGGGCGCACGTTCGATCTGTCGGCCATGCGGTACGGCCGGGTAATGATCATGGCGGACGCCGACGTCGACGGCTCGCACATCCGGACCCTGCTCATCACGCTGTTCGCCCGGTACATGCGCCCGGTCATCGAGGCGGGCCGGTTGTTCGCCGCGATGCCGCCGCTGCACAAAGTGGTCACCAAGGGGCGCAACTCCGAGACGATCTACACCTACACCCAGCAGGAGATGGAGACGACCGTCTCCCGGCTGGAGAAGCGTGGCAGGCAGGTGCAGAAGCCGGTCCCGCGGTTCAAGGGCCTCGGCGAGATGAACGCCGACGAGCTGTGGGACACCACGATGAACCCGGCGACCCGGGCCGTGCGGCGGATCACCCTGGACGACGTGGAGCGCGCCGAGGAAACGCTCGAACTGCTCATGGGCGAGCGCGTCGAGCCGCGCCGCAACTGGCTGATCGAGTCGTCCGGCCGCATCGACGAGGAAACCATCGACGCCTGAGCGGCGTACCGGGAGGAGACAGCAGCACATGGCACGCCGCAAGGCCGAGCAGTCGCGCGTGGACCCGTCCGCGTTCGATCAGGCGGGCGCCCGCGTCATCGACAATCCGCTGACGACCGAGGTCGAGGACTCCTACCTGGAGTACGCGTACTCGGTGATCCACTCGCGGGCCCTGCCGGACGCGCGCGACGGCCTCAAGCCGGTGCACCGCCGCATCCTGTTCTCGATGTACGACCAGGGCCACCGGCCCGACCGGCCGTACGTGAAGTCGGCGCGAATCACCGGTGACGTGATGGGCCGTTTCCACCCGCACGGCAACCTGGCGATCTACGACGCCCTGGTCCGGCTGGCGCAGGACTTCTCGCTGAACAACCCGCTGATCGACGGGCACGGCAATTTCGGCTCGCCGGACGACGGGCCGGCCGCGGAGCGGTACACCGAGTCGCGTCTGTCGCCCGAGGCGATGCTGCTGGTCGGCGAGCTGGGCGAGGGCACGGTCGACTTCAAGTCCAACTACGACGGCTCCGAGCAGGAGCCGCGGGTGCTGCCCGCGGCGTTCCCGAACCTGCTGGTCAACGGCACTTCGGGCATCGCGGTCGGCATGGCGACCAACATGATTCCGCACAACCTCGGCGAGGTGGTGGCCGCCGCGCAGCACCTGATCACGGACCCGGATGCGGACCTCGACGCGCTGATGCGTTTCGTGCCGGGTCCAGATCTGCCCACGGGCGGCCAGTTGCTGGGGCTGGACGAGGTGCGCCGGGCGTACGAGACGGGTCGCGGCGTGGTGCGGATGCGGGCGCGGGCCCAGTCCGGGCCGCTGGAGGGCGGCCGGGGACGCCAGGCCATCACGGTCACGGAGCTGCCGTACGGGGTGGGCGCCGAGAAGATCATCGAGGCGATCACGGACGAGGTGAAGGGCAAACTGATCGTCTCGGGTCCGCGTAAGGGGCAGCGGCAGGCGCCGCGGCTGCAGGGCATCGCGGACGTGAAGGACCTGACGGACCGCGAGCACGGCACCCGGCTGGTCATCGAGTGCAAGGTGGGGGTCAATCCGCAGGCGCTGCTGGCGGACCTGTACCGGCTGACGCCGCTGGAGTCGTCGTTCGGCATCAACAATCTGGTGCTGGTCGACGGTCAGCCGCGCACGCTGGGCCTCAAGGAGCTGCTGGAGGTGTTCCTGGCGCACCGCTACGAGGTGGTGACCCGGCGCACGACGCACCGGCGTACGAAACGGCAGGACCGTCTGCACCTCGTGGACGGCCTGCTGATCGCGCTGATCGACATCGACCGGGTGGTGGCCCTGATCCGGGGCAGTGACGACGCGGCGGCGGCGAAGGCGGGGCTGATCAGCGAGTTCGGTCTCAGCGACATTCAGGCGACGTACATTCTGGACACGCCGTTGCGCCGGTTGACCCGGTTCGACCGGATCGAGCTGGAGAGCGAGCAGGAGCGGCTGCGCGCCGAGATCGCGGAACTGTCGCGGATCCTGGACGACGAGGCGGTGCTGCGGCAGGTGGTCTCGGACGAGCTGTCCGCGGTGGCGGCGGAGTTCGCCGGTGCCCGGCGCACGACGCTGATCGGCGGGGACCTCAAGGAGGTGCTGGCCGCGTCCGTGCCGGCCGGGCCGCTGGAGGTGGCCGACGACCCGTGTCAGGTCATCCTGTCGGCCACCGGGCTGATCGCGCGGACGGCGGCCGAGAGCGAGGAGTCCGTGGAGGGGCGCCGCCGCAGCGGCCGGGTCAAGCACGACGCGGTGCATTCGGTGGTGCATTCCACCGCCCGTGGCCGGGTGCTGCTGGTGACGAGCAAGGGCCGGGCGTTCAAGACCGATGTGCTGCCCTTGCCGGTGTTGCCGGAGCAGTCCGGCACGGTGTCGTTGCGTGGCGGCATGTCAGCCTCCGAGCTGGTGCCGCTCGAGCCGGGGGAGCGGGTGATCGGGCTGGCGCCGTTGGCGGGGGAGGGTTCGCCGGGCATCGCGCTGGGCACCCGCCACGGCGTGGTGAAGGTGTGTGCCCCGGAGTGGCCGGTGCGCTCGGACGAGTTCGAGGTGGTCACGCTCAAGGAGGGCGACGAGGTGCTCGGCGCCGCGTGGCTCACCGACGGGTCCGAGTCGCTGGTGTTCGTCACGTCGGATGCGTCGCTGCTGCGGTTCGGGGCGAAGCTGGTGCGCCCGCAGGGCCTCAAGGGCGGCGGCATGGCCGGGGTGAGCCTGGCGGCCGGGGCCGAGGTGATCGCGTTCCACGCGGTGCACACCGACGATCCGGAGCACGGTGAGCCGATGGTGGTGACGTCCACCGGTCATCAGGTGAAGCTGACGCCGTTCGCGAAGTACCCGGCGAAGGGGCGGGCGACCGGTGGGGTGCGCGTGCAGCGTTTCCTGAAGGGGGAGTCGCGGCTCGCGGTGGCCTGGGTGGGTCCGCGCCCGGTCGGTTCCAGTGCCACGGGCGACCCGGTGGAGCTGCCGGATCCGGACGAGCGCCGGGACGGCTCGGGTGAGGCGGTCATGATGGGCCCGCAGATCGTCGGGCACCTGATCGAGCGCGACTGATCGAGCGGGCCTGGCCGAGAGGGCGGGCCTGGCCGAGAGGGACTGAACGACAAACGCGCGCCGCGGCGGCCCGGAGGCCACCGCGGCGCGCCCCCGATCAGGCGTACGTGTACCAGGGGGTGTGGTCGAGCATGTCCGACGGGCGCACGGTGTTCCACGGCGCCATCGTGTCGTTGAGGTCGACCACGTTGGTGGTGCCCCCGGTGGGCAGGTAGCCGGAGCTGGGGTGGGCCTTCTGCCAGTCGGACCACAGCTTGTCGATGTGGCAGTGGTGCAGCCAGAAGACGGGGTCGTTGGGCGACGTGCCGGAGGTCATGTCGCCGCCGACCCAGACGTGCACGCGGTTGTGGATGTTCGGCCCGCGCCATCCTTCGATCAGGTTGCGGAAGCCGGTGGTGGAGCTGCTGTTCCACGGCGCCACGTCGTACCGGGTCTGGGCGAGCACGGTCCGCACGTCGCTGGCGGTGGGCAGCGGCTGGCCGCTGGCGCCGAGCTCGCGGCGCAGGAAGTTGCGCCGGTCGGTGCGGACGTTGATCGTCCAGTTGCCACCGCTGAACGCGAACGGCCCGGTCATGACCTGGTTGTCGGAGTCGCGCCCGTTGCCGCCGAGGAAGTCGTCGCCCCACAGCGTCGAGCTGGCGCCGTCGGTGCTCCAGTTCCAGTACGGCAGGTTCACGCTGGAGTCGATGGACTGCAGGGCCCGCTCGAAGTCGAGCAGGAACTGCCGGTGCCACGGCAGGAACGACGGCGAGCGGTGTCCGACGCGGTTGCCGGTGTCGCTGTCGTTGAGGATGAACGTGTTGTGGGTGCGGACGAACTCGTCGTACCGGCCGCGCTTCTTGAGCTCGAGCACGGCGTTGACGAAGGCGCGCTTCTCGTCGGCGCTCAGGTCACGCTGGTTCTTGCGTACGCCCATGGTGGTGGGTCGGCCTTTCGGTGCGTGGGTGGTCGGCAGCGGTCAGCCGTGGTGGACGTGTTCGAGCGCGGCGCCGTCGAGTTCGTCGACCGCGGCGCGGGAGACCTCACGCAGCGAGCGGAAGGTCTGGTAGTGGTTGACGACGCTGGTGTACGTGCCGTCCGCGTTGACCATGACGTGCAGGGGCACGCCGTCGATGAGCACGTTCGGTGCGGCGGCCTCGGTGGGTGCCGGCGCGGCGGCGAGGCTGCGGGCGGCGCGAGGTGCCGCGCCGGCGGCCGCGGTGGCCTCGATGCGGCGGCCCTTGTAGACCTCGGCGAAGCGCTCGCCGGAGGTGGCAGCGGTCTCGGCGTCGCGTGCGGGGGCGGCCTGGGAGCCGCCCGCGGTGAGCACCTGGAGCCCCATGGCGCCGGTACCAACGGCCACCGTGCCGGCGCCGGCGAGCTTGAGCAGCTCGCGACGATTGATCGTGGTCACGTGTCTTCCTCCCCCATAAGTTCACCTGGCGGCAAAGATCTTCGGAAGAATGGCAAGACGAGCATCGAATCATCAGCTGATTCGACGTTCTTCCGAGGAATCTTCGGCGCGCGTTGAGCGGGTAGGAAGCTAGCAATGACGATCTTGAGTGGGCAACCCGGCCTGCCAGTGGCCCGCGGGACGGCCGTGTGCGGCAGGTTGCCTGCCACGTCACGCATCGGCGCGTTCGGCGACTGCGGGGCCGGTCGCGGCGGCAAACACAACGACACATGACGATGCCTGGATGTCACTGAGCGTCGCTGTCTCGATGGGCGCCTAAGTGGCTGGTGAGCAAGCTCTCATGGCGACGGTTGATCCGTCAGACCGTTCACGCACGTACGTGTCTGCCGTCTCTTCCTGTGGGATTGCGCCGTGGAGGGCTAAGCCCGTGATCGGCGGTGGGCGATAGCCCTCGTAAGGGGGATCTCTCCTATCCACGGGGGTCGAGAATGAGCACATTTGCCAGATGGGTCGCTGACCGGTCGGTGCGGACCAAACTCGCCGCGCTGGTGGCCGTCGGCCTCATCGCGCTGGTGGGCGTCGCCGCCACCGGCCTGATCGCCCTGGAGAAGGCGGGCGACAAGGCCCGGGAGCTCAACCGGGTGGCCCGCATGTCGCGGGTGTCGCTGGAATCCGACATGGCCCACGACGCGGTCCGCGGCGACGTACAGCGGGCGCTGCTCAGCACCGACAGCGGGGACGACGACGAGATCCGCGGCAACCTGACGGAGCACTCCGCCATCCTGCGCGACGGCGTGCGCGGCTTCGCGGCGCCGTCGATGTTCCCCGAGGTCCGCGCGGCCGCCACCAAGGTCGTGCCCGAGGTGGACACGTACCTCGACCTCGGCCGCAAGACCGTCGACGCGGCGCTGGCGGGCAACCGTACGCCGCAGACGCTGGCCGCCTTCCAGGACGCGTTCGCGGCGATCGAGCACGACCTGCCCGCGGTGGCCGACGCGCTGCAGGCCCGCTCGTCCGCCGCCTCCGACGCGGTCGGCGCGCAGCGCCACGACGCGGTCTGGACGCTGGGCGCGGTCGCCGGCGTCGGTGTGGCCCTGCTGGCCCTGATCGGTGTGCTCGTGGCCCGCAGCATTCTGCGCCCGCTCGGCGCGGTCAGCCGGGTGCTCGGTGCCATGGCCGACGGCGACCTGTCGCGGGAGGCCGAGGTGTCCGCACGCGACGAACTCGGCCGCATGGCCGGGCTCCTCAACACCGCGATCCGCAGCGTACGGGAGACCGTCCGCACCCTGGCCGGCTCGGCCGACACGGTCGCCTCCTCGGCGGCCAGCATGTCCACGGTCGCCCGCCGCATCGCCACCTCGGCCGACGAGGCGCACGCCCAGGCCACGCTGGTTTCCGGGTCGGCCGCCCAGGTCTCCGACAGCGTCAGCCAGGTCGCCACCGGCACGGACGAGATGGGTGCCTCCATCGGTGAGATCGCCCAGAACACCAGCGAGGCCGCGCTGGTCGCCGCCGACGCCGTGACCAGCGCGCAGGCGACCGGACAGATCATGGCCCGGCTCGGGGAGTCCTCCATCGAGATCGGCAACGTCGTGAACGCGATCACCGAGATCGCCGAGCAGACCAACCTGCTGGCCCTCAACGCCACCATCGAGGCGGCCCGGGCCGGCGAGGCCGGCAAGGGCTTCGCCGTGGTCGCGAGCGAGGTCAAGGACCTGGCCCAGGACACCGCGCGCGCCACCGAGGACATCGTGCGGCGGGTCGAGGCGATCCAGGCCGACTCGGCCTCCGCGGTCGAGGCCATCGAAACGATCAGCGACGTCATCGGCCGGGTCAACGAGTACCAGTCGATGATCGCGGCCGCGGTGGAGCAGCAGCGCGCCACGTCCGCCGAGATCAGCCGCAGCGTGACCCAGGCCGCCGATGCCAGCGGCGAGATCGCCGGCAACATCGCCGGGGTCGCGGACGTCACGACCACCACGAGCCGCGACGCCGCCGCCTCCCAGCAGACCGCGCAGGAACTCGCGGAGATGGCCGACGGGCTGCGCGGCCTGGTCGCCCGCTTCCGTTACTGACCGGCCCGGACCGCCTGCAGCGTGTACGTGTGCGGCAGGCGGTCCGGGCGGTCGGTGAGCTGCCACTCCCCGGCGTCGTCGCGGTGCATCCGCCCCGGCAGCGCCTCCCACGGCACGCTGCGGTGCTCGACCAGGCCGGTCACGGTCAGCCCCGCCGCCAGCACGGCGGTGACGATCTCGCCCAGACCGTGGTTCCACTCGTGGGTCACGGTGTGGGTGAACTCGACATCGGTGTCGACGTACGTGCCGGGCTCGTCGTACACCTGCGGTTGTGCGGTTTCGAAGTACGGCTCGGACAGCACCAGCAGGTCGTCGTCGCGTTCGTAGTCCAGCGCCCACAGCACGGGATGGCCCTCGCGCAGGAACAGCCGCCCGCCGGGGCGTAGCAGCGACGCCACGGTCTGCGCCCAGCGGTGCACGTCCGGCAGCCAGCACAGCGCGCCGACGCCGGTGTACACCAGGTCGAAGCCGCCGCGGCCGAGCACGTCGGGGGCGGCGTACACGTCCGACTCCACGAACTCCACCGGCGGGCCGGCGCGCTGCGCCAGCCGCCGCGCCTGCGCCAGCGAGCGCGGCGAAAAGTCCACCCCGGTCATGGTGGCGCCCAGGCGGGCCAGCGACAACGTGTCCGTGCCGATGTGGCACTGCAGGTGCACCCCGCGCAGCCCGGCGATGTCGCCGAGCAGCGGCACGTCGAATCGGACGACCTTGCTGAGGTGCGCCGGATCGGTCTCGAACGCGGCCACGCCGTAATCCGCCGACGCGGCGTGCGCGTCGGCCCGCTCGTCCCAGTTGGCCCGGTTCACGTCGCGGTAGTCGGTCATGGGGCCTGACCGTACTGCAGGTCAGGGGTGCCGGGCCGGGGGTTTCGCACCCGAGTCCCCGGCATCGTGGCGGGCGATACCGTGGGGTGTCGGTTCGGCGGACGTGAATGCGGGGGTGGTGCGCGCGTGGAATCCAGGCGTACGACGGTGCGGGATGTGCGCCGGGCCAACCGGGCCAGTCTGCTCACGGACCTGTTCCACGGCGGACGGCAGAGCCGCCAGCAGCTCGGCGACACCACCGCGCTGAGCCAGGCCAGCATCAGCAACCTCGTCGGCGAGATGATCGAGGAGGGCCTGGTCGAGGAGGCGGGTCTGGTCGGCTCGGACGGCGGCCGGCCGCGGGCGCTACTGCGGGTCGCCCCCGGCTTCGGGTACGTCGTGGGCGCCGACGTCGGCGACACCCGCGTGCTCGTGGAGCTGTACGACCTGGCCATGTCCCGACTCGGCGTGGCCTCGTACGACCTGGGCGAGCGCGGCCGCGACCCCGGCCTGGCCGTCGCCAAGCTGATCGAAGGCCTGGGCGTGGTCGTCGCGCAGGCGGAGGTCGACCCGGACGCCGTCCTCGGGTACGGCATCGGCGTCGCCGGCGTCGTGGACTCCGGCGCCGACGCGGTCGTGTACGCGCAGACCACCGGCTGGGACGGTGTCCCGCTCGGGGCGATGCTGCGGGCCGCCACGGATGTCCCGGTGTTCGTGGAGAACGGCGCGAAGACCGTCGGGCAGGCCGAGATGTGGTTCGGCGCCGGCCGGGGCGCGCGGCACGCCGTGATCCTGCTGGTCGGCACCGGCGTGGGGGCGGCGGTGGTGATGGACGGGCGCAACTACCGCGGCGCGAGCAGCAGCGCAGGGGAGTGGGGACACACCACGCTCGTGTACGACGGCGACCGGTGCCGGTGCGGGGCACGCGGCTGCCTGGAGGCGTACATCGGGGCGGACCGGGTGATCCGGCGGCTCGCGGAGGCGGCCGGGGAGCCCGCCGACCCGATGCTGCTCACCCGCCTGCTGGCCGGGGACCACCCGCTGCCGCCGCCGGTGGCCGAGGTCGTGGCGGAGACGGTCGGCTATCTGGGCGCCGGCATCGCGGGCCTGGTCAACCTGTTCAGCCCGGAGCGGATCGTGCTGGGCGGCCGGACCGGCTTGGCGCTGGGAGAGCGGTTCCTGCCGGACATCCGGGCCGCCACGGCACGAAACGCGCTGCGGCAGCCGTACTCGAAGACCCGGATCGAGGTCTGTCAGCTCGGCCCGGACGCGGTGGCGATGGGCGCGGCCACCCTGCCGATCGCACGCCTGCTGGCCGACGGTGGCCTGCCCGCCGCTGCGGCCCGCGGGCGGCACCCGGCGCGCTGATTCCTCCGGTGCCGCCCGCGGGCGGGCGTGCGTTCAGTTGTTGCGCAGGCGGGTGATGGTGTCGCGGTACCACAGGGCGCTCTGCTTCGGGGTGCGCTTCTGGGTGGCGTAGTCGACGTGCACGATGCCGAAACGCTGCGCGTACCCGTACGCCCATTCGAAGTTGTCCATCAGCGACCAGGCGAAGTAGCCGCGCACGTCCGCGCCCTGCGCCCGGGCCTGCGCCACCGCCGTGATGTGCTCGGCCAGGTACGCGGTCCGCCCGTCGTCGCGCACGAACCCGTCCGCGTCCGCCTCGTCGTGGAACGCGGCCCCGTTCTCGGTGACGACCATCGCCAGGGCGGGGTAGTCCTCGTGCAACCGGACCAGGAGCCGGGTGAAGCGTTCCGGCGTGATCGGCCAGTCCATCCCGGTGCGGGACCCGTCCGGCAGTACGGGCCGGACGATCGGCGACCCGTCGGCGTCGCGGGTGTTGCCCTGCTCGTCCGTGCCGCTGAAGTCCTGCCCGAAGTAGAAGTTCACCCCGAGCACCTCGAACGGCGTCGAAATGATCTCCAGGTCGCCGTCCTGAACCGGCAGCGTGATGCCGTCTTCCGCCAGGTCGGCCACGATGTCGGCGGGGTACTCGCCCTTGCGCAGCGGGTCCAGGTAGATCCGCGTGCCCATCCCGTCCGCGCGGCGAGCCGCGTCCCGGTCGGCGGGGCTGTCCGTGGCCGGGTCGGCCGTACCCATGTTGAGCGTGATGCCCAGCGTCATCGGCCGGGTCGCCGCCGCGCGCATCCGTTGGGTCGCCAGGCCGTGGCCGAGCAGCAGGTGGTGGGTCGCGGCCATGGCTGCGGCGGGCTCGCGCCGTCCGGGGGCGTGCACCCCGGTGTGGTAGCCGAGCCACGCCGAGCACCACGGCTCGTTGAGCGTGGTGAACGTGTCGACCCGGTCGCTGAGCCGGTCGAACACCAGCATCGCGTAGTCGGCGAACCGGTACGCGGTGTCCCGGTTCGGCCAGCCGCCCGAATCCTCCAGCTCCTGCGGCAGGTCCCAGTGGTACAGCGTGACCCACGGGTCGACGCCCGCGCCGAGCAGTTCGTCCACCAGCCGGTCGTAGAAACCGAGGCCAGCCGCGTTGACCGGGCCGCGCCCGTGCGGCTGCACCCGGGGCCAGGCCACCGAGAACCGGTACGTGTCGACGCCGAGGCTCCTGATCAGCGCCACGTCCTCGGGCATCCGGTGGTAGTGGTCGCACGCGACGTCGCCGTGGTCGCCGCCGGTCACCGCGCCGGGAACGCGGCTGAACGTGTCCCAGATGGACGGTGTGCGGCCGTCCTCGGCGACGGCGCCCTCGATCTGGTACGACGACGTGGCCACGCCCCACTTGAACGACGGGGGGAACGCGACGGTGGACGGCAGCGGGGCAGGGGTGGTGGCGGTGGGGTTCATGGTTCTCCTGAGCGTGGGGGAGGACAGCATCGGACCGCGCAGCGGTGCGGTCACCGGTCAGTCCTCAGCCGACGGGGTGCAGCCAGCACGCAACCGAGCGGGTCGGGCCGTCCGGGGTGTCCGGGCGGCCCAGCACCGGGATGCGCTGGGCGCAGGGGTCGAACGCTTTCGGGCAGCGCGGGTGGAACGAGCAGCCACTCGGCATGCCCTTGAGATCCGGCGGTGAACCGGGGATGCCGGACAGTTCCCGGCGCGGCCCGCGCAGCGCCGGGAACGAGCCGAGCAGCCCGGCGCTGTACGGGTGCAGCGAGTCGCGGTACAAACTGGATGCCGGCGCCTCCTCCACGATCCGGCCGCCGTACATGATGGCGATCCGGTTGGAGAACTCGACCAGCAGCGACAGGTCGTGGGTGATGAAGATGACCGAGAAGCCGAGCCGTTCGCGCAGCTCGATGATCTGGCCGAGGATCTGCCGCTGCATCACCACGTCCAGCGCGGTGGTGGGCTCGTCCATGATGACGACCTGCGGCTGCAGGATCAGCGCCATGCCGATCATGACGCGCTGCCGCATGCCGCCGGAGAGCTGGTGGGGGTAGGCGTCCATCCGGTCCGCGGCGATGCCGACCAGTTTGAGCATCTCGCGGGCGCGGGCGGCCCGGCTGTGCGCGCTCATCCCGGGCTCGTGTGCGCGCAGCACGTCGTCCATCTGGGTCGAGATCTTGTGTACGGGGTTGAGCGAGTTCATCGCCCCCTGGAACACGATCGCGGTCTCGGCCCACCGGAACGCCCGCAGTTCGCGGTCGGACAGCCGCAGCACGTCGTACGGTTCGCCGCCCTCCGGGTGGTAGATCACCTGGCCGCCGCTGATCACCCCCGGCGGGGGCAGCAGCCGGGTCAGGCCGTACGCGAGCGTGGATTTGCCGCTGCCGCTCTCCCCGGCCAGGCCGAGCACCTCGCCGCGGTGCAGCGTGAGGCTGACGTCGCGGACGGCCTGCACCGCCGCGTCGCCGAGGCCGTAGTCCACGTCGAGGTTGCGGATCTCGAGGACGGGCTCGCTCATCGTGCGGCCTCCTTTCGCTGCGCCGGGATCTTCGGGGAGCCGGTCCCCAGCACCGGGGTGAAACCGACCCGCATCCGTACGGTGTGGCCGGACGCGGTCTTGACTTTGGTCTTGCCCGCGCTGCGCAGCCGGGGGCTGACGAATTCGTCGATCCCGAAGTTGATCAGTGACAGTGCGGTGCCGAGGAACGCGATGGCCAGACCGGCGGGCACGAACCACCACCAGGCGCCCTGCGCGAGGGCCTGCTGGCTCTGCGCCCAGAACAGGATCTCGCCCCAGTTCCAGTTGGAGATGCTGCCGACGCCGATGAACGCCAGGGTGATCTCGGAGGTGACCGCGAAGATGACCGTGCCGACGAAGCTGGAGGCGATGATCGCGGTGAGGTTGGGCAGGATCTCGAACAGGATGATCCGCCAGGTCTTCTCGCCGGTGGCGCGGGCCGCCTCCACGTAGTCGCGGCGGCGCAACGACAGGGTCTGGGCGCGCAGCACGCGTGCCCCCCACGCCCACGACGTGAAACCGATGACGAGCGCGACGATCGTCGAGCCGGCGTTGTTGAGCGTCGAGGCCACGATGATGATCAGCGGCAGCGCCGGGATCACCAGGAACACGTTGGACAGCGCGGACAGCGTCTCGTCCCACGCGCCGCCGAGGTAGCCGGCGGTCACGCCGACCAGCACGGACAGGACCGTCGCGACGACCCCGGCGGTGAGGCCGACCACCATCACGCCGCGGGTGCCCACCAGGATCTGGCTGAGTACGTCCTGGCCCAGGTGGGTGGTGCCGAACCAGTGCTCGGCGGACGGCGGCTGCACGATGGCGTTGCTGCGCGCGTCCGGATCGTACGGCGCGACCCACGACCCGATGATCGCGAACAGGATGTAGATCCCGAGCACGATCAGGCCGGTCATCGCCTTGGCGTTGGCCACGAACCGGAACCGCTGTCGTTTCGCCTTGGTCGGCTGGGGCTCCGCGGGCTGGGCGACCACGCCCTGGCCGGGAATCTCCTGCTCGATGCTGGAGGCGGGGAGCGTCATGGTCAGCCCTCCTTACGGGTACGCGGGTCGAGCAGCAGGTACGCGACGTCGGCCAGCAGGTTGGCCAGCAGCACCGAGATCGTGATCACCAGGAAGATGCCCTGCATCAGCGGGTAGTCCTTGGCGCCCACCGCCCGGAACAGCAGGAAGCCCAGCCCCGGATAGGAGAAGACGATCTCCACCAGCAGGGTGCCGCCGACGATGAAGCCCAGTGCGAGCGCGAAGCCGGAGACGTTGGGCAGCAGAGCGTTGCGCGCGGCGTAGCTCAACGCGACCCGTCGTTCCCGCAGGCCCTTGGCGTGCGCCACGGTGATGTAGTCCTCGGCGGACACGGTCACCATCATGTTGCGCATGCTGAGGATCCAGCCGCTGACCGAGGAGATCAGGATGGTCAGCGCGGGCAGCAGGCTGTGCCGGATGGCGCTCGGGATGAAGTACTGGTCCCACGCAGGCACCAGGCCCGGGTCGTAGCCGCCGGAGGCCGGGAAGAAGCTGTCCGGCCCGGCGAGCAGGTAGATCGCCAGCAGGCCCAGCCAGAAGTACGGGATCGAGGAGAGGAACGTCGTCGCCGGCAGCAGACCGTCCACCCAGGAGCCGCGCCGCCACCCGGCCACCACGCCCAGCCCGGTGCCGAGGAAGAAGCTGACGACCGTGGTGATGCCCACCAGCGCGACCGTCCAGGGCAGCGCCTGCGCGATGACCTCGGAGACCGGCGAGGGGAAGGCACTGAATGACAGGCCCAGGTCGCCGTGGAACAGTTGCCGCCAGTAGTCGACGTACTGGCTCCACAGGCTGGCGTTCTTGTCGATGCCGAACAGCACGTACAGCGATTGGATCGCGTCGGAGTTCATCTCGCCCTGGAATCGGGCCATCAGCGACTTGACCGGGTCACCGGGGATCATCCGGGGGATGAAGAAGTTGATCGTGATGGCGGCCCACGCGGTGAACGCGTAGAACGCGAGGCGTTGCAGGAAATACTTCACGACAGCTCCTCCCGCCCGGTCGACGCGGCGGTGGTGGCGAGGCTCGCCTCGTCGTACAACCAGCAGGCAGCCCAGTGGCCGGGCCGGTCGCCGATCGGCAGCGGGACCGGCATCTCGGCCGAGCAGCGCGGCATGGCGTGCGGGCAGCGCGGGTGGAAACGGCAGCCCGACGGCGGCCGGATCAGGCTCGGCGGCTCCCCGTTGCCGCGGTCCGCGGCGTCCGCGTCGACCAGGCCGGTCAGCCGGTCCGGGTCGGGCGCCGAGTCGATCAGCAGCCGGGTGTACGGGTGCGCGGGCGACTGCGTGACGGTTTCGCTGTCGCCGCCCTCCACCATCCGGCCCGCGTACATGACCATGGTCTCGTCCGCGAAGTAGCGGGCCGAGGCGATGTCATGCGTGATGTACAGGATCGCGAGGTTGAACCGTTCCTTGAGGTCGCGCAGCAGGTTCAGCACCCCGAGGCGGATCGAGACGTCCAGCATGGACACCGGCTCGTCGGCCAGCAGCGCCTCCGGGTTCGCGCCCAGCGCCCGGGCGATCGCGACCCGCTGGCGCTGCCCGCCGGACAGCTCGTGCGGGAACTTGTCCAGATACCGTTCGGGCGGGGTCATTGACACCCGGGTGAGCAGGTCCGCGAGCGCGACCTCGAGGTCCTGCGGGGTGCGGCCCGCGTTGCCGTGGATTCGCAGCGACCGGGTCAGGTGATACCGGATCGTGTGCACCGGGTTCAGCGACGCGAACGGATCCTGGAAGATCATCTGAACGCGGCGGGCGTACTCGCGGAATCGTCGGCCACCCTTGACCGTGGTGGTCACGCCGTGCAGTTGGATGTCGCCGCCGGTGCGCGGGTAGAGCTGGGCCAGCAGGCGGGCCACGGTGGACTTGCCGGAGCCGGACTCGCCGACCAGGGCGGTGACCCGGCCCCGGCGCAGTGTCAGGTGTACGTCGTCGACGGCGTGCACCGCGTCGCGCTTTCTGCTGAAGAGAGTGCGCAGCGGTGCCCGGACGGGGAAGTGCTTGGTCAGGCCGACGGCCTCCAGCACCACCTCGCCGGCCGGGGCCTGCGCGTCATGGCTCAACGTCATGCCGGGGTTCCTGTCTGAGGGAAGCTCTGCTCGATGGGCATGCCCTCGTGGCCCTCGCTTCGCTCGGTGCGCTCGGTCATGCCGGGGTCCGCCTCCCCGGGCGGCGGTGTGGCCGCCCGGGGAAGCGGGATGCGGATCAGGAGTTGGCGGGCTTGAGGTGCAGGACGACGTCCAGCGCGTTGGCCTGGGTGGGCTGCCCGGCACCGTACGCGTCGGTGTCGTCGGGCCAGCCGACCCAGTTCTTCGTGCTGTACGCGGCACCCACGTTGTCCGCGCCGGCCGGGATCATCGGCGTCTGCTCCACGAACACCTTCTGCAGCGTGTTGAGCGCGGTGGTGCGGCTCGCCTCGTCAGCGGCGGTGGCGTACGCCTTCAGTGCGGCGGTGGCCTCGGGGCTGTTGAAGCGGCCGAAGTTGCCCGCGGGCGAGGCGGTACCGACCGGCTTGAGCAGCGACCCGTCCATCACGGTCTGGTACAGGTCGTACGGCGTCGAACCGCCGTTGGTCCAGCGGAACGTGGCGTCGAAGTTGCCCTCCTCCACGTTCTTGAACCACGCGTCCTGGTTGGCCTTCTCGACCGTGGCCGCGATGCCGATCTGCGCCAGGTTGGACTTCACGATCTCCAGCGAGGTCTGGTAGTCGGACCAGCCCGCCGGGTCGGTCAGGGTGATCGCGACGGGCTTGCCGCTCGGGTCGGTCAGCGTGGTGCCGTTGAGCTTGAAGCCGGCCTGGCTGAGGACCTGCTTGGCGCCTTCGACATCGACGGTGGCGTTCTTGCCCTTGTAGTCCGGCGCGACGAACGCGTCACCGGCCGGCGACGGCAGACCGGTCACGCTGTCGACCACGGGGTGGAAGTAGCCCGCCTCGGCCTGGTTGAAGATGTCCTCGCGGTTGACGACCATGTTCATCGCCTTGCGCAGCGCCGGGTTGTCGAACGGCTTCTTCGCGGTGTTGATGTACAGGCCGTGGATGCCCAGCACGGCCGGGGCCCACACCTTGTAGTGCGCCGGGTCCTTGTCGATGAACACGGTCTTGTAGTTCGGGATGAACACGAAGCTCCACTCGCAGGCTGCCGAGCTCAGCGCGGTGGTCTGCGCGTTGTTGTCCGTGTACGACGTGTACCGCAGCTCCTTGACCTTCGGCAGGTCCTGCCAGTAACCGCTCTCTCGAACCGAAAGCGTCGTCGTCTGCGGCGTGAACGACTTCACCGTGTACGGGCCACTGCCGATCGGGTTCTTGTTCACGTCGGTGTCCGGCTTGGCGACGCCCGACCAGATGTGCTTGGGCACGATCGGGGTCTGCCCGAGCCACTTGTCCTTGTAGACGAACATCGAGCTGGTGAACGTCACGGTCACCACGTTGTCCTTGACCGTGATGCTGCCGTACGGGGTGTTGTTCGTGTTCAGCGCCTTGTTGCTCTTGATCAGGTTGAACGTGAACGCCACGTCGTCCGCGGTGAGCTTCTGCCCGTCCGACCAGGTGGCGTTGTCCCGGACCGTGATGTCGACCTTCTTGAACGCGGGATCCCACGTCGCGCTGGTGGCCAGCCACGGCTTCGACGGGTCGGCCGGCTTCACCGGGTTCCACATCATCAGCGGCTCGTAGATCATCCACTTGAAACCGAGCGACGCAGCGGCTGATGTGGACAGGAACGGGTTGAAGTTCTCGGTCTGCGGGCCGTTCGGCATGCCCACGCTCAAGAACGTGGCGCCCTGCCCGTTCGCCTTGTTGGCGTTCGGCGAATCGTTGCTGCAGGCGGCCATGCCGCCGGTGGCGAGCACGCCCGCCAGGGCAGCCGCGAACAGTGTCCTGCGCTGCATCAAATGCTCCTCAGGGGTAAGAAAAGGCGGTTTGGAGGGGTCGCCCGAGGAAGGGCTGCGCCGACGCGAGCACGACCGGGGTCGGGATGCGCGATGACGCCGGGTGGTGGTGTGGTGGTGAGGCGCCGGACGTCAGCGTCCGGCCGGTCTTGCCGTTATGGAGCGGCGGTCGGTGCGACCACGGTGGAGGCGCGGACCTTGAAGGTGGCGGGAATCACGGTGGGACGGTTGGGCAGGGGTGAGCCCTCGAAGTGGGCGAGCAGCGTACGGGCCGCCGCCTCGCCCATCTCGCGCAACGGTTGGTGCACGGTGGTGAGTGGCGGCTGGGTGTGCGCCGCCATGGGGATGTCGTCGAAGCCGACCACGGCGACGTCCTGCGGGACGCGGCGGCCGGAGTCCAGTACGGCCTGCATCGCGCCGGTCGCGCTGAGGTCGTTGTGGGCGAAGATCGCGTCGAAGTCGATGCCGTCCTCGATCGCCCGGCGTACGCCGTCCAGCCCGCACGCGATCGTGAAGTCGCCGGGCAGCACGCGTTCGGCCGGGATCGGGTGGCCGGCCTCGGCGTACACCGCGGCGAAGCCCTCCAGGCGCTGCTGGGTGCAGCCGAAGCGTTCCGGGCCGGCGACGATCAGCGGGGCATGCCGGCCGATCTCCAGCAGGTGCCGGGCCGCGGCCCCGGCGCCGGTGTGGTTGGTGGTGCCCACGCTGGGGATCTGCCCGGGCTGGTGGTCGCGGTCGTCGATGAGCACGACCGGCAGGCCGCGGGCGTGCAGCGTGGCGATGTAGTCGAGCGTGCCCTCGGGCTCGATCACCAGCAGCCCGTCGAAGCTCTTCGCGGAGACCTGGGCGCTGAACTGGCGCATGGACTCCTCGCCGCGGTTGCAGGTGAACAGCAGCAGGCCGTAGCGCTCGGTCTCCAGCACGTCGACCGCGCCCTGCAGCACCTGGCCGATCCACGGCCAGGTCAGGGACGGGACGAGCATGCCGACGACCCGGGTCCGGCCGCGGGCCAGGCCGACGGCGCGTGAACTGGGCACGTACCCGAGCTCCTCGATCACCTTGCGCACCCGGGCCGCGGTCGACTCGTCCAGCTCACCCTTGCCGTTGAGCACCCGGGAGACCGTGGTCTTGCTGACCTTGGCCCGGGCCGCCACGTCGGCGATGGTGATCGGCACTGGTCCTCCGCGGGTGTGTGTGTCCGGCCGGTTGCCCGGTGATTCGGAACCGGTTTCGGGAGCGGTTCCGGGCAGTTAACCGCAGTGAGCCGTGTCACGTCAACGCATGGATGACTTTCTTCAGATTTCGAGACGGTAACTGCGCAGGTAAACCCAGGTGAGAGCGCTCTCGGGGAGGAATAAAGTTCCGCCGCGAAAAGGGACCAATCAGGCGGCCGTGGGGCCCTCGACCCGGCGGACGAGCTCCGGCAGCACCGCACCCAGCGGCGCGTCCACCACCAGCCCTGCGTACGGCTGCCCGCGGGTCACGCCCTGGTTGACGATCGCCACCCGGATGCCCTCCTTCGCGGCGCGCAACACGAACCGCCGCCCCGACATCACGGTCAGCGAGGAACCCAGGACGAGCAGCGTCCGCGCCGCAGTCACCAGGTCGAACGCCCGGCGTACCCGGTCGGCCGGCACGGTCTCGCCGAAGTACACGACATCCGGCTTGAGCAGCCCGCCGCACAGGTCGCAGTCCACCACCACGAACCCGGCCAGCGCCTCGTCGTCCAGCGCCACGTCGCCGTCCGGGTTGACCGTCCGCACCGCCGGGTCGAACCCCGGGTTCGCCGCGGTCAGCCGGTGCTCCAGCTCGTGTCGCGAGGTGCGCGCCTCGCAGCGCAGGCACGTCACGTACGCCAGATTGCCGTGCAACTCCACCACGTCCCGGGCGCCACCGGCCTGATGCAGGCCGTCGACGTTCTGTGTGACGATCCCGCCGACCGCGGCCAGCTCCTGCAACCGGGCGACCGCCCGGTGACCCGCGTTCGGGCCCGCGTCGCCGACCGTGCGCCAGCCGAGATGGCTGCGCGCCCAGTACCGGCGGCGGGCCACCGGGTCGCCGGTGAACTCCTGGTATGTCATCGGAGTCGCCCGCCGCGCCACCCCCGACGGCCCGCGGTAGTCCGGGATCCCCGAGTCGGTCGAGAGCCCGGCCCCGCTGAGCACCACCACACCGCCGTCACCGACCCACCCGGCCAGCCGCGCCACATCCGCATCCGTCACCAGTTCATGGTCCCTCGCACGAGACCACCGTCGCCCGGCCCGGCTACCGGACGAAAGGCCCCGGTGGATGCGAGGGATGCACGAACCGGGCGGCCCCGGTACGTTGATCCCATGGCCGTCGTCGCGCGCCTGCTGCCCCGTCACTGGGACGGGCGGCGGCTGCTGCGGTTCGTGACCGGCCTCGCGCTGCTCGCCCTCGCGTTCGCCGGGCGCATCGACGCGGCTGCCGCACCCGGGCCCGCCGCCGAAGCATCCGCCGCGCTGCACGTCCGGGCCGGATCCGCCGGTCGCGCCGCCCCCGACAAGGCTGCCCCCGGGACCGCCCTGGCCGGTGACGCGCTCGGCGGGGCGACCTCCGGGACTGCCCCGGCCGGTGACGCGGCGACCTCTGGGACCGCCCTGGTCGGTGACGCCCCCCGTAGGGTGACCTCCGGGACTGCCCCATCCGGCGACGCCTCCGACAAGGCGACCCCCCGGCCGGCCGCGGCCGGCGACGCCGCGGACCGGGCGGCGTCGGGGACCGCCCGAGCGGCGCACGATGCCACAGGCCATCCGCAGGCCGCCGGTGTTCCGGCCGGTGCCGTCCTGCGGCTTGCCGCCGCGGCAAAGCCGATCGTCACGGCCGGCGCGGCGCCACCCGCCGCCGCGCCCCGGCGGACGGCCGGTTCCCGCGCCCCGCCCGCCTGAATCCCACCCCGCGCCGGTGACGACCCGGGCGGCTGGAACCGAGGTCCCGGCCGTCTCCCGCTCACCCCGTGGCGACAGGCGTGGCGCCGGTGCCCGTACCTGAGCCCGCTCTGCACCACCGCGCGCCGTGCGCGGCGCGCCCAGAGATCGCTCGATGCACCGCAAATCCCCCCGAGGTGTTCATCATGGAAACTGCCCTGCACAGCATCCTGATCTCCGTCCCGGAGGCCGCCGTCATCTGGCTGACCATGCTGCTCGCCGCGGCCACCGCCGTGGTGGCCTTCGCGCTACCCGGCCGCCTGTCCGTTCGGCTGGCCCTGGCGGGTCACCCGCCGGTCGAGGACCCGGGCGAGCGGGACGCCGACGCCGCCCAGCGGTACGCCGACGAGATCGCGGTGGCGGCCGAGCGTGCCGCGGCCACCGCCCGCCGCTGCCGCGACGAGTGGGAGAAGGCCCGGCACGACCTCGACACCGCCTGGACGGCGTACGACGACGCGGACGCGGCCGCGCGGAAGGTCGTCGCCGCGGCCGCCTACCCCCTGCTGGTGCGCCGCCGCAGGCCCACCGAACGCGCCGACCGGGAGCGGTGGCTGCACCAGAGCGCCACGGCCGCCTGCCGCAACCGCGATCTGTCCATCGCCCAGCTCAACGACGTGCTCGCCCACCGCGGCTGGAACCCGCGCCTGCACCCGGTCCAGCAGGAAGTGGTGTTGCGTCAGGCCGTGCGTGAGCACCGGCTGACCGCATACCAGGCTGCGGTCGAGCGGGAGCAGCAGGCCTGGCAGGAGGCGGAACGCGCGGCGGCCGCGCTGTCCAGCCTGCGGGCCGAGGCGTGTGCGGCGAGCGTACGGGCCGGGGAGGGCCCGCACTCCGCCGGCGCCGAGTGGTGGGCCGAACAGTGGGCCACCACCGAACCGCTCCCGATGGTGGCCGTCTGAGCCTGCTCCACAGTGGAGTGCGCGGTCGCTCGATCGCGTCCGGCCCGACCCGTTCCGGCACGGCTGTCGAACGGGCCGGGTACCGTCACCGGGGGACATCGACAGCAGCGGGGCCGCGACCCGCGCGAGCGGAAGGGGGCGGGGGTGGCGGTGACGCCGTCGGGCGGCGCGCCCGTGCAGCGGCTGCACCGGGCCGCACGCGTCGAGGACGCGCTCAACAAGATGGTCGAGCGGCGGCTGCGCCAGCGCGGCTGGCAGCCGGTCATCACGGCGTACACCGGGTACGGCGCCCCCGGCTGGGCCCGGGTCATGGCGCGGATCGTGCTGACCCGCGGCGCAGAGGCCCGCAAGCAGCGGGACAAGGTGCGCGGGTGGCGCAGTTTCACGACCTCGCCGGTGCACGACGCGCCCGTACTGATCCGGGTGGGCGACGAGGTGCACGAGACCCGGACGGACCGCAGCGGGTACGTCGACTGCCGCCTCGCCGGTGACTTGGAGCCCGGTTGGGCCTCGGTGCGGATCAGCACCGAGGGCGCGGCCACGGTGGAGGCTCCGATCCGGGTGGTCGACCCGCAGGTGCGCTTCGGTGTCGTGTCGGACATCGACGACACTGTCATGGTGACCGCGCTGCCCCGGCCGCTGCTCGCGGCGTGGAACACGTTCGTCCTCGACGAGCACGCCCGGATGGCGGTGCCTGGCATGGCCGTGCTCTACGAGCGGTTGTCGCGGACCCATCCGGGTGCCCCGTTCGTCTACCTGTCCACCGGCGCGTGGAACGTGGCGCCCGCGCTGACCCGTTTCCTGTCGCGCCACCTGTACCCGGCAGGGCCGCTGCTGCTCACCGACTGGGGCCCCACCCCGGACCGCTGGTTCCGCAGCGGCCGGGACCACAAGCGCAGCACGCTGCGCCGGCTGGCCACCGAGTTCCCGCACATCAAATGGCTGCTCATCGGCGACGACGGCCAGCACGACCAGGAGTTGTACTCCGAGTTCGCGCACGCGTTCCCGGACAATGTGGTCGCCGTGGCGATCCGCCGGCTGTCGCCGACCCAGGCGGTGCTGGCCGGTGCCATCCCCGGGCCGGCCGGCGACCCCGAGGTGGTCGGGTCCGGCGGCAAGTCCTGGTTCACCGCGCCGGACGGCGCGGGCCTCTGGTCGCTGCTGCGGGACACCGACATTGTCTGACGATCAGTGGTCGTCCGCCGCCGGCTCGTCGTCGTGGCCGGCCCCGGGCTCGCCCGCTTCCGCCAGGCGGGTGTGCAGCCGTTCCCGGATCTCGTCCGGGGTGTACGCCCGGCGCCGCCGTTCCGCCCGGGCCAGCACGATCCCTGTGGCTGCCACGCCCGCCAGCCCGGCCAGACCCGCTACCTTCCACCAACGCATCTGCTGAGGATAGACACGTGGTTGCCGCCATCAGCCTCGACGAGGCCATCGATCTGACGCGTACGGGTGACATCTGGATCTTCCGGGGCAGCAGCGTTCCCGACCGGGCCATTCAGGCGTTGACCAACAGCCCGGTCAACCATGTCGGCATGTCGCTGGTCATCGAGGACATGCCGGCGCTGATGTGGCACGCCGAACTCGGCAAGTCGCTGCCGGACCTGTGGTCGGGCACGTTCCAGCGCGGGGTGCAACTGCACGACCTGCGTGACGCGGTCGTCGTCTGGGCCAACCGGTACGGCCAGCGCGCGTGGCTGCGCCAGCTCGACCCGACGGTCACCACCGTGATGGAGGACCGGGCGCTGCAGGCCGTCGCCCGGCTCGACGGTACGCCGTTCCCGTCCACCACCCAGCTGGCCTGGCGCTGGGCCCGGGGCCGGGTGCCGAAGATGCGCGGGCCGTGGCGCCGGCCGTCCGAGGCCGACTCGGCGCTGGAGACGGCGTACTGCGCCGAGGTCGTCGCGGTGACCTACGAGCAGATGGGCCTGTTGCCGCGCGGCCGGCAGCCGAACTGGTACGACCCGGGCCGTTTCTGGAGCGGCGACGAACTGGACCTGTGCGCGGGTTACCGGCTGGGCGACGAGGTCGCGGTGACCATTCCCCCGAGCTGACCGCCCGGCCTCAACAGATCGTCAATTTTGGGTAAAGCCCCTCGCTTTCGGCTGCGCCTGCCGATGGCACTTCTCGCGTGCACCGGGAACGGGTGGCTGAGGCTCCGCTCGCTGCAACCCCGCCGCACCCCGCGGCGAACCGTCCTGCACCCGCCGACCCGCAACGTTCTCCTCGATGCCGGGCACATCCCCCGCCCCCGGCCCGTACATGAGGAGATCCCCCATGAGCGGTGCACCTGTTGTCGATCGCCGCCGCGAGGACGTTGTCCGCGCGCACATGCCGCTCGTCGGTCACCTGGTCCGCGAGATGCTGGCCCGGGTCCCGGCCCACGTCAATCGCGACGACCTGCTCTCCGCCGGGTACGCGGCCCTGGTCGCGGCGGCCCGTGGGTTCGACGAGAGCCGCGGTGTTCCGTTCGCCCGGTTCGCCGCAGCCCGCGTACGCGGCGCGCTGCTGGATGAGCTGCGCGGCCTGGACTGGGCCAGCCGCTCGGTACGCCAGCGGGCCCGCCGTACGGACGCCGCCCGTCAGGAGCTGACCGCCGAGCTGGGCCGTACGCCCACCGCGCCGGAGGTCGCCGAGCGGCTCGGCTGTTCCGTGGAGGACATCGAGGCCGCGGACGACGACGTGCAGCGCGCGGTCGTGTTCAGCCTGCAGGGTTTCGCGACTGCGGGCGCCGAGGACATGGTCACCGAGCCCAGCGCCGGCCCGGAGGAGATGCTGCTGCGCCGCGAGCGCCTGGGCTACCTGAAGCACGCGATCGACGCGCTGCCGGACCGGCTGCGTGCGGTCATCAGCGGCTACTTCTTCGACGAGCGCCCGATGGCGCAGATCGCCGCGGAGCTGGGCGTCACCGAGTCCCGGGTGTCGCAGTTGCGCGCGGAGGCCCTGGTGCTGCTGCGCGACGGCCTGAACACCCACCTGGATCCGGCGCTGGCCGCCCAGGCGTCCAAGAAGGACGGTTGCGTCGCCCGGCGCCGGGCGGCGTACTACGACCAGATCGAGACGCTGGGCACGTTGCACAGCCGGCTCGCGGTCACCGGCGTGGACGGCCTCCCGAGCGCCGCCTGAGGCGCTCCGAACGCAACGCCCCGACCGGTCCGACCGGTCGGGGCGTGCGTGTTGGTGCTGGTGTGATCACCGTACGCGGATGAGACGACCATTACCCGCCCGAGGGTGGTGCCGCGTCGTGGCGGATCGGCTAGTCTGAGCATTTCCATGCCAATAGAAAAGCGACCGTCTTCTCTGAAAGATCGGATTTCCCAGGGGATCGGATCATCCGAAGATCAGAAAGAATGGTCGCTGGCTTCGGAATGTTACCACGACGAGGAGTGGATTTGTCAAGCTCCGCCGGTAGCCGCGACGACGCGCGAAACGATGACGTCGCGCGGGAGCAGGCGTACCTCGATGGGCTCTATCACCGCCTCGACCAGCTGCGTGAGCAGGCCGATCGCCGGTTGCGGGCGATCCTGCAGGAAAGCGGCGGCACCCCGCAGGGCCGTTCCCAGCGCGATGCCACCCGCATGCATTACACCGAGCAACTCGCACAAATGAATTCGGTGGAGAACGGGCTCTGCTTCGGGCGCCTGGACTTCACCGCCGACAATCCGCGCTACGTCGGCCGGATCGGATTGTTCGACGAGGACCGCGAGCGGGATCCGCTGCTCGTCGACTGGCGGGCACCGGCCGCCCGCCCGTTCTACCTGGCCACCGCGGTGTCGCCGGACGGCGTGACCCGGCGGCGACACCTGCGGACCCGGGGCCGTGAGCTGCTGGGCATCGACGACGAGGTGCTCGACCCGGCGCTGGGCGGGGTCGGCGGACGCGAGGACGTGACCGGCGAGGCGGCGCTGCTGTCCGCGCTCACCGCGAACCGTACCGGCCGGATGCGCGACATCGTCGAGACGATCCAGGCCGAGCAGGACGAGGTGATCCGCTCCCCGCTGCCCGGGGTGCTGGTCGTGCAGGGCGGCCCCGGTACGGGCAAGACCGCGGTGGCGCTGCACCGGGCGGCGTACCTGCTGTACACGTACCGGGCGCAGCTCACCCGGACGGCCGTGCTGATCCTCGGGCCCAACGCCACGTTCCTGCGCTACATCTCCCAGGTGCTGCCGTCGCTCGCCGAGACCGGGGTGCTGCTGGCCACGCTGGGGGACATGTTTCCCGGGGTGCGGGCCCGGGCCGCCGAGGACCCGGCTGCGGCGGCGCTCAAGGGCCGGCTCGGGATGCTCGACGTGCTGGCCGCGGCGGTGGCCGACCGTCAGACCGTCCCGCACGACCACGCCGAGGTCGACCACGAGGGCTTCCCGCTGCGTGTGGAGCGCGCGGTCTGCGAGGACGCCCGCGCGGTCGCCCGCGCTTCGGGCCGCCCGCACAACCTCGCCCGGTCGATCTTCGTGACCGAGGTGATCCACGCGCTGTCCCTGCAGGTCGCGGAGCGCATCGGCGCGGACCCGCTGGGCGGGGAGAACCTGCTGGACGAGGCGGACCTCGCGGAGACCCGCCGCGAACTGCGCGAGGACACCGAGCTGCAGGCCGTGCTGGCCGAGTACTGGCCGGTGCTGACCCCGCGGCGGGTGCTGCGTGACCTGCTCGGCTCGGCCGACCGGCTCGCCTGCGCCGCCCCGCAGCTCACCGACGAGGAACGGTCGCTGCTGTGGCGCGAACGCGGCGGCGACTGGACCCCGGCCGACGTCCCGCTGCTCGACGAGCTGGCCGAACTGCTCGGCGAGGACGACAGCGCGAAGCTGCGGGCCGCGGCCCGGCAGCGCCGGGAAGCGATCGAGTACGCCGAGGGCGTGCTGGAGATCGTTGAGGGGTCCCGTTCGCTGGACTTCGAGGACGAGGAGGAGGAGATCCTGTCCGCGGTCGACGTGGTCGACGCGAGCGGCTTCGCGGAGCGCTATGCCGAGGTGGACACGCGTACCGCTGCGGAGCGGGCCGCGGCCGACCGGGACTGGGTGTTCGGGCACGTGATCGTCGACGAGGCGCAGGAGCTGTCGCCGATGGCGTGGCGCCTGCTGATGCGCCGCTGCCCCAGCCGTTCGATGACCGTGGTGGGTGACGTCGCGCAGACCGGGGATCTGGCCGGCACGACGACGTGGGACCAGGTGTTCGAACCGTACGTCGCGCAACGCTGGCGGCTCACCGAGCTGACGGTCAACTACCGCACCCCGGCCGAGGTGATGGCCGTGGCCGCCGACGTGCTGTCGGCGATCGACCCTTCGCTGCAGCCGCCGCGGTCGGTGCGCGAGGCCGGGATCGTGCCGTGGGCGAGCCGGGTACTGCCCGGCACGCTCACCGACGAGCTCGTCGCAGCGGTGCGCCGCGAGGCGGCCGACGCCGGTGACGGCCGGCTCGGGGTACTGGTGCCCGCGGCGCTGGAGGCGGAGCTGGGCCGCGCACTGCTCGGGGCGCTGCCCGAGGCCGCGGTGGGGGAGCAGCCGGACCTGCGCAACCACATCGTGCTGATGACCGTACGGGAGGCGAAGGGCCTGGAATTCGACAGCGTCCTCGTGGTGGAACCGGACGACATCGTGGCGGAGTCCCCGCGCGGGCTCAGCGACCTCTACGTGGCGGTGACCCGGGCGACCCGGCGCCTGGCCGTACTGCACACCAGGGACCTGCCCAAGGTTCTCGCCTCGCTGGAACCCTGAGACGAGACGACGATGGGGTTGGCGCCGTAGCGCCAACCCCATCGAACATTCGCGGTGGACCCGCGTCAGGCTGCGGGCGCGCCGACGCCGAACGTGGTGTGGCCGTTGGCGTTGGTCAGCGCCAGCCGGCTGTGCACCGACGTGTTGCCGGCGATCGCCGCGTAGTACCCGGCACGGCGGCGGGCCGTGATGCTGCCCGGGTTCTCCGGCACGGGCGCCAGGTGCGGGTCGAGGTGTGTGTTGAGGCCGTCCTTCAACAGCGACAGCGCCTCCGCGCGCAGCTGGCTGATCCGGCTCTCGGTGACACCCAGGTCTGCCGCGATCTCGGCCATCGGCCGCTCGTTCAGGAAATACTCCGTGATCACGGTCTGCAGCCGGTCGGGCAGCGAGGCGATCGCGTGGTGCAGATAGCCGATCTGCTCGCGGCGCAGCAGCATGTCCTCCGGTCCCGGAGCGGGCTCGGTGACCAGGTCGTCCGCGCTGGAACTGGTGAAGTTCTGCAGCGACAGCACGGTCGCGCGCTGCACGTCCGTGTCGGTCTGGTGCAGCTCACTCGTGGTGGTGCCGAGCGCCTGGGCCAGTTCCTCGTTGGTCGGCGTACGGCCCAGTGCGGTCGTCAGCCGCTGCCGGGTCGTGTCCGTGGCGCGCGCCTTCGTCCGTACGGACCGGGTGGCCCAGTCCAGCGAGCGCAGCTCGTCGAGGATCGCGCCGCGGATACGCGTGGTCGCGAAGCGGTGGAACGGGATGCCGCGGTCCGGGTCCCAACTCCGCGTCGCCTTCACGAGGGCGTGCAGCCCCGCACTCGTGAGGTCGTCGCGGTGCACGTGATTAGGGATGCGGCTGAGCATGTCGCGGACGAGGTGGCCGACGAGCGGCATGTGCTGGCGGACGAGGTCTTCCTGTTCGCGGGCGGACAGGACGGTCACACCACCGGCGGTGTCGTCGTCGAGGTCGGCAGCAGTCGGGTCGGTGCTGGTCATGTCGTTTCCCCCGTGTGTGGTCGGCGGCCCGGGCGATGGGCATGCCGGCTGACAGGGGAAACTGTCTGTGATTCCGGGTACGCGTTCCGGTTGCGGAGAGTTGCCGCCGGGTTGTTTCCGCCGGGACTACTCGGATCCGCCTGCACGCCTCCGGGCACCGGCTCGGGGACGGCCGATCGCGGCAGCACGTCGCGCCCGGCGAAGCCGGGGGACAGGGGCGCGAAAGGGCGCGCGAGGAGTTACGTACCGTGATGATCCGCGGTCCTTGGGTTACCCGCGGTGGGGGCGCGACGGGGATTGGCGCGCCTGGTCCTGGGGGCGCCGCCGTGGGGGTTCGGCGGCGCCGATGATTGAATCGGCGCTGAGCGAACCCGGTTGAGGTTTGCCGGCCGCTGTGGCGGGTGTCGCTATGCCTAGGCGCGCGGCCCGGTCAGCTCGCGGGGTAGATGCGGGTCCGCCGGGCCCGCCGACGGCGCAACCGGCGGCGACGCTGGGTGAGCAGGAGCAGCAGCGGGGTGGCGGCGAGAACCACCGCGACCGCCGCGGCGGCACCCAGCGACAGGCCTCCCGGCGCAGCGGGGCGGGCCGACGCCTGCCGCTGTTTCGCCGCCGGGGCGGAGGTGTCCCCGGCCGCCTCGGTGTGCTCGTCCTGGGGGCCGACCAGCTTGCCGACCGACGTGCCGCGCGGCACCGAGAAGCCCCAGTCGAGCAGCGCCGCACCCTGCTGCCATCCGCGCAGCGGCGCGGCCTCGGCGCCGAGCAGCGTGGCGACCAGGCGGCGCCCGCCGCGCTCGGCGGCGCCGACGTAGCTGTGCCGGGCGAGCTGGGTGAAGCCGGTCTTCCCGCCGAGCGCGCCCGGGTAGTTGAAGATCAGGCGGTTCTCGTTCTGGATCTGGAACCCGCCCTTCTTCAGGGCCTTCTGGGCGGGCATCTGAGCGCTGCGGGTGAGCGTGTACCGGCGGAAGTCCGGCAGGCCGAAGCACACCCGGGCGATCAGCGCCAGGTCGTACGCGCTGGTGAACTGGCCCGGGCCGTCGAGGCCGGACGGGGTGACCGCGTGTGTCTGGTTTGCACCCAGGTGCTTGGCCTCCGCGTTCATCGCGGCCACGGTCGCGGCGACCCCGCCGTCCCCGCCGCCCGTACGGGCCAGTGCGTTCGCCGCGTCGTTGCCGGAGTTGAGCAGCAATCCGAGCCACAGCGTGGACACCGGGTACTTGCCGTCGCGCACGAGACCGACCGCGGAGCTGCCCGGCTCGATCGCCACGTCCTCGTCGGTGACCGTCACGGTCCGCTTCGGATCCAGTTTCGGGAGCACGGTCGCGGCCAGCAGCAGCTTCTGCACGCTGGCCGGGGTGCCGTACACGTGCGGGCCGCAGGCGCCCAGCACCTCGCCGGTGTCCAGGTCGGCGACCAGCCAGCTCGTCGCGGTCAGGGCGGGCGGCCGCGGTGAGCCGTCCGGCACGACCAGGCCGTCGGTGTCCAGCGCGGCGCCGCCGACCGCACGCATCGCGGGGTCGTTCGGGGGCGGCACCGGGCGGGCCGGGCGCCCGGGCGGCGGCTTGACCGGGGGCTTGGGGCACGGCACGGCCGCCGGGGCCGCGGCGGCCCGCGCCTGATGCGGCGGGGCGGCGATGGCGGCAGGCCCGATCGGCGCCGCGAGCACGGCGACAGCCGCGACCGCCACCGCGCTTCGCCACCGGGGTCGAAGGGCGCGCGTCACGGCCATACGACCCCCGCGTCGAGGCGGCGTTCCAGGAGTCGGGCCAGCGGCATGGTCTCCCCGTCGCCACCGCCCGCGCCGACCACCAGGCGGGGCGGGCTGGACACGGGCTCGGCGCCGGTGAACCGGGCGCGCAGCGACGAGGCGACGGTGAGCACGTAGTACTGCCCGTCCTCGCCGACGGCGATCGACCGGTTCGCCTTCAGATACCAGCCGCGCAGCCGCGTCCGGTACGTCGCGCGGCCGTCGAACGATCGGGCGGCCAACGTGGCGGGCGGAAGGCCCCGCTCGGCGGCCCGCCGCACGAAGTCGGTGAGCAGGGACGTCGCCTGGGCCACCTCGGTGGCCCGGTCCGCCTCGAGTGCGGCGGCTTGCCCCGCTACGGCCCGCCGGCGCTGCTCCCGCCAGGCGGCCCGCTCGTCGTTCATGGCGACGACCCTAACCTCTGCGTGGTGCCCTCAGCCACCCGGGTTTGCGAAGACGGTCGATCCCGCGCGGCCGCCGATTGGTGTGAATGGCAGTGCACCATTTCGCAAAACCATGGCTCGGAAATGGGCCGGGAGAATCGTTCCGTGTCGAATTTCCACGGAACCGTTGCGCCGGAACGCGGACACGGGTGACACTGATCGCGGTTCTTACGGAGAACAACGGGAGTCGTCATGGCGCGGCGGGTCATCACCACTTTGATCGACGATCTGGATGGCAAGAAGGCGGATCGCACCGTCGAGTTCAGTCTCGACGGCATGCACTACACGATCGACCTTTCCGAGACCAATGCGGGAAAGCTGCGTAAGGCGCTGGATCCGTACATCGCCGCAGGTACGCGGGTTGGGCGAGGCGGATCCGGGCGGGCGGTCGGGCGTTCGGGACGCACCCTCGCCGGCGGTCGTACGGCCAGCAGCCGCGACGAGAACCGATTGATTCGTGACTGGGCGCAGCGCCACGGTCACCAGATCTCCGAGCGGGGCCGCATTCCGTCAAGCGTCACCACGGCGTACCACCAGGCGCACGCCGGCTGACCGGAAAAGCTCAGGAAACACGTACGAAACCGTTGCTGCATTGTGGCGGCGACCGGGTGCTGCCGTACCCGTGTCCGGGGCCGGTCGCGCGGCCGGTGACGGCACCGGCGAAAACTGACATCCCGAGCCGGCCGGGTACGCCGGTCAATTTGCACGGCGGGCCGGAGAATGAACGAATCCGTATCGCTTCGTCACGTACGGTGACCATGGGTGGTGGTGTGGCGGGCCTCGGATGCGGCAGGCGATGATCTGATGCCGCACCGAAGGGCAGGAAGTCATGCCGGATCAACCCGACACCGCGACCGTCGCGGCGGCCCGCGCCGGTGATCCGGCCGCGGTGGACCGGCTCGTCGCCGGCTCCCTGCCGCTGGTCTACTCGATCGCCGGGCGCGCGCTCGACGGCCACGCGGACGCCGACGACGTCGTGCAGGACACGATGCTGCGGATCCTGCGCAACCTCGGCGACCTGCCGGATCCGGCGGCGTTCCGGTCCTGGCTGGTGACGATCACGGTGCGGCAGGTACGCGACCGGATGCGGGCGCGGCACGGCGCCGCCGACGCGCTCGATGCCGACGTCCGCGACCCGGGCGCCGACTTCACCGACCTGACGATCACCCGCCTGGAACTGTCCGGGCAGCGCCGGGAGACCGCCGAGGCGACCCGCTGGCTCGACGCCGACCACCGCGAACTGCTGTCCCTGTGGTGGCTGGAGGCGTCGGGGACACTGACCCGCGACGACCTCGTCGCAGGGCTGGGCGTCGCCCGCCAGCACGCCGCGGTCCGGATCCAGCGGATGAAGGAACAGCTGGAGACCGGCCGGGCAGTCGTCCGGGCACTCGCCGCGACGCCGGCGTGCCCCGAGTTGCGCCGCGTCACGTACGACTGGGACGGCCGCCCTGGCCCGCTGTGGCGCAAGCGGATCGCCCGGCACACCCGCGACTGCCCGCGCTGCGCGCCCGCCTGGTCCGGCCTGGTGGCCGCCGATCGGTTGCTGGCCGGCCTGGCGCTGGTCCCGGTGCCGCCCGGTCTGACCGTCGCCGGCGGTTCGGCGGTGCACGGCGCCGGGCAGGTCGCCGCGGCGGGCAAGGCAGGGGCTGGGGCGGCGAAGGCGGGGAGTACCGCAGCGAAGGCGGGGGCTGGGGCGGCGAAGGTGGGCGCTACGGCCGGCCGGCCCGCGGCGGGCGCGGGCAAATCGGCGACCGTGGGGAAGGCGTACCTCACGGTCGGGGTTGCCCGGCGCGTGCTCACCGCGGTGCTCGCGGCCGGGGTCGTGGCCGGGGGCGGCGCCGCCATGGTGGCATACCGGCATTCCGGCGCCCGGCCCGCCGGTCAGGCCGCGGCCGCGATCCCCCCGGTGACGCCGCAGGCCGCCGTGGCGTCGTCCAGCCCGGCCGTACCTGCGGCGTCGACCCGGGCCGCACCATCGGTTCCCGCGCGGGCCGAGCCCGCGGTCGCGCCCGTGAAGAAGGGGGCGAGCGTCTGGAGGTTCCCCGGCCTGTCCGGCGCCCTGCGAGACGTCGGAGCCGGTTGGTACTACAACTGGGCCGCGGACAACGCCGACGTGCCCGGCCCGGCCGGCGTCGAGTTCGTGCCCATGATCTGGGGCCGCGACAGCGTCACCGACGCCACCCTCGCCCGGGCCCGGCGCAGCGGCCGGGTGCTGCTCGGCTTCAACGAGCCGGACCTGCCCGGGCAGGCCGACCTGACCGTCGAGCAGGCACTCGACCTGTGGCCACGGCTGGAACGGACCGGCCTGCGCCTGGGCAGTCCCGCGGTCGCGTACGGCGGTGACGTTCCCGGCGGCTGGCTCGACCGGTTCATCTCCGGGGCGAAAGCCCACGGCAGGCGCGTCGACTTCATCACGCTGCATTGGTACGGCTCGGATTTCGGTCCCGCGGCGGTCGGCCAGTTCCTGCGGTACGTCGACGCGGTACACCGCCGGTACGGGTTGCCGGTCTGGGTCACCGAATTCGGCCTGGCGAACTTCGCCGGCGCTCCCAAGTATCCGAGCGGCGCCCAGGAGGCCGCGTTCATCAGTGGCAGCACGGCCGGGTTGCAGTCGCGCCGGTACGTCGAGCGGTACGCCTGGTTCGCGCTGCCCGCGGTCGGTGACAGCGCCGCGTTCGGGCTCTACCGGGACGGCGAAACCCCGACCGAGGCGGGGAAGGCGTACCGGGCCGCGGGATAGGGTCGGGTCATGATTCGCTTCGGCTACAAGGCGTCGGCGGAGCAGTTCCCGCCGACCGAGCTGCTCACGTACAGCGTCGAGGCGGAGCGGCTGGGCTTCGACTCGGTGTTCGTCAGCGACCATTTCCAGCCGTGGCGCCACGACGGCGGGCACGCCCCGGCGGCGCTGCCCTGGCTGGGCGCCCTGGCCGCGCGTACCGACCGGGTCCTGATCGGCACCAGCGTGCTGACCCCCACGTTCCGCTACCACCCGGCGGTCGTCGCGCAGGCGTTCGCCACGCTCGGCTGCCTCGCTCCGGGCCGCATCATCCTCGGCGTGGGCTCCGGGGAATCGCTCAACGAGGTGCCGCTCGGGGCACAGTGGCCGGAGGGCAAGGAGCGGTTCGCCCGTCTCAAGGAGGCGGTCACGCTGATCCGGCAGTTGTGGACCGAGGACCGGGTGACGTTCGAGGGCACGTACTACCGGACCGAGCTGGCGACGATCTACGACAAGCCCGAGCAGCCCGTGCCCATCTACATCGGTGCGTCCGGGCCCGCGGCGACGCGGCTGGCCGGGCGGGTCGCCGACGGCTTCATCACCACCAGCGGCAAGGGCCACGCGCTGTACACGGACACGCTGCTGCCGGCCGTACGGGAAGGGGCCGGCAAGGCGGGCCGGTCGGTCGACGACCTCGACCTCATGATCGAGGTGAAGGTGTCGTTCGACCCGGACTTCGAACGGGCCCGCAACGACACCCACTACTGGGGTGCGCTGGCCCTCTCGCCCGAGGAGAAGACCGGCGTCGAGGACCCCATCGAGATGCAGCGCCGGGCCGACGCGCTGCCGGTGGAACGCACCGCGACCCGGTGGATCGTCTCGTCCGACCCCGACGAGCATGCGGCGAAGGTCGCCGAATACCTCGACATGGGTTTCAAACACCTGGTCTTCCACGCCCCAGGCCCGGACCAGGACCGCTTCCTGCGGGTGTACGGCGAGCAGATCCTGCCCCGGCTGCGCAAGCACACCGGCGGCTGATCAACCCGGGTCGCTACCCCGGATTGCGCGCGCCTGGTGTGGCCCGCTGATGGCGCGAGCCGTCCCGGCGGGTCCGCCAGTCGCGCGCGCCCGGGACCTGGCCGGGCTCGGCGTGGCCGTCGCTGCGCAAGCGCCGCGCCGTGGACCGCTGCGCCACGGGCTCGGCGGCGTGCCGGGCTCCGGAACGGCGGTCCTGCCGCGTGGGCCCGCCGCCCGGTCCACCGGGCACCGCCTCGCGACCATCAGCCCACCCGTCTGCCGCACCCCGGCCCGCCTGCCCCGCGCGACCATCGGGCCACCGGTCGGCCGCGGCCGGGCCGACGCGCCGCCGGTGCCGGAGTTCGAGGCAGGCCGCGCGCAGCGCCCGGCTGAGCCCGCGCAGTGCCCGCCGCTGCCATGCCCCGTGGATGCGCGGGTAGCCGATGCTGGCCACCTCGACGACGCGCAGCCCCGCCGTCCCGGTACGCAGGGTGAGCAGCGGCGCGATCTCCGGCCCGTCGCCCCAGGGCTGGTCGCCGCGGCGCAACCCGGGCACGGTCGGCTCCGGCAGTCCGAACGCCGGCAGCACCGCACGCCAGTACGCGTTGTAGCCGTACCCGAGGTCGGTGAACCGGGTGCCGAACACCGGGTTGACCAGCCCGCACAACAGCCGGTCGGCGAGCCGTTCGAGACGCGACCCGCCGAGCTGTCCGCCGCCGTGGCGATACCGGGAGCCGTGCGCCACCTGCGCGCCGGACAGCAACGCGTCCACGAAGCGCGGCAGCTCGCCCGGGTCGGCCGAACCGTCGCCGTTGAGCGTGACCACGATGTCGCCGGTGGCCGCTGCGAACCCGCACGCGAGCGCGTTGCCCTTGCCGGCGCGGGTCTGCCGGACGAGCACCGCGTCGGGCCGGACCTCGCGGGCCAGGGCGACCGTGTCGTCCGTGGAACCGCCGTCGACCACGATCACCTGGTCGACCGGGGGCAGGCCCTCCAGGACGAGGGGCAGGTTCTCCTCCTCGTTGAGCACCGGGATCACCACACTGACGGTGGGTGACGACACGGGGTCGCGCGGCATCAACGGGGGCCGCGAGGAAGGCATGGCGGTGACTCCTCGAACGGTTTCGGGCGCGGGGGCGGCGCCGTCGCGGTTCAACCTAGCAAGCTCGTACGGTGCGTCAACCATGCGCGGCGTGGCAACCGGAAGCGGCGCGGGAATCGGGGTCATGCGGGACGGCGGCGGGAGCTAGGGTGCAGGGGGGCCGCCCGTGGGGCATCCCCGGCGATCCGCCCACCCGCTGAAAGGACGCCGCCGTGAAACTCGGCCTGCACATCTCCAACTTCACCTGGCCCGACGGGGCGCCCCGGCTGGGCGCGGTCCTGGGCGACGTGGCCGAAGCCGCCGACGACGCCGGATTCGAGCGGATCAGCGTGATGGACCACCTGTGGCAGATCGGGGTCATCGGGCCTCCGGAGCACGAGATGCTGGAGGCGTACACCGCGCTCGGCTTCCTGGCCGGGCACACCCGCCGGGCCAAGCTGCTGACGCTGGTGACCGGCGTGGTCTATCGCGAGCCGGGCCTGCTGGCCAAGGCGGTCACGACGGTCGACGTGCTCTCCGGCGGCCGGGCGATGCTGGGCATCGGCGCGGCCTGGAACGAGGAGGAGTCGCTGGGCCTCGGCCTGCCGTTCCCGCCGACCGCGGAGCGTTTCGAGCGGCTGGAGGAGGCGCTGCAGATCTGCCGCCGGATGTTCGACGGCGACGAGACCGCGTACGAGGGCAGGCACTACCGGCTCGGCCGCCTGCTCAACTCGCCCGCGCCGCTGAGCCCGCGCGTGCCGATCCTCATCGGCGGCGGGGGCGAGAAGAAGACGTTGCTGTTCGTCGCGAAGTACGCCGACGCGTGCAACCTGTTCGGCGGCCCGGACGTGCAGCACAAGCTCGACGTGCTGCGGGGGCACTGCGACGCCGTGGGCCGCGACTACGCGGAGATCGAGAAGACCGTGCTGTACAACTTCGACCTGGGCGAGAAGGGCGAGCGGGTCGACGAGATCGTCGCGGACCTGCGGCGGCTTGCCGGGCTCGGGTTCACCGTCGCGCACGGCAGCCTGCGTAACGCGTGGGACGTCAGCCAGTTCGAGATCTTCAAGAACGAGCTGATCCCCGCGGCCGAAGCGCTGTGAGCGGTATCGCGGCGGTCGTCTTCGACCTCGACGGCGTCATCATCGACACCGAAGGGGTGTGGGAGGAGGTCCGTCGGGGCTACGTCGCCGAGCACGGGCGCGCGTTCCTGCCGGACACCCAGCAGCGGATGATGGGCATGAGTACGGGCGAGTGGTCCCGCCATCTGAGCGTGGACGTCGGCGTCGGGCGTACCCCGCAGCAGGTCGCCGACGACGTGCTCGGCCGCATGGCGCAGCGGTACGCCGAGGCGCTGCCGCTGATCCCGGGTTCGGTGGCGGCGGTGCGGCGGCTGGGCCAGCGGTTCCCGCTGGCCCTGGCCAGCTCCTCCGCTCGCATTCTCATCGACCAGGTGCTGGCGACCGCCGGGCTGGCCGACGCGTTCCAGGTCACCCTGTCCACCGAGGAGGTGGCGCGCGGAAAGCCCGCCCCGGACGTGTACCTGGCCGCGGTGCAGCGGCTCGGGTTCGCGCCGAAGGAGTGCGTCGCAGTCGAGGACTCCAGCAACGGGCTAAGGGCCGCCGCTGCGGCCGGGCTGGCCGTGGTGGCGGTGCCGCACGGCGAGTACCCGCCCGCGCCGGACGCGCTCGAGCTGGCCGACCTGGTCGTCGAGGACCTGGGCGAGCTCACCGCGGACGTGGTCGCCAAGCTGCGCTGACGACCGCGCGGCGACCCCGTCCCCTACTCGCCGGTAACCTACCTACCGGCAGGTAACCGGCCGTCGCTGACCCGGCGACGCGCCTCAGACGTTTGATGGAGTCCGCGGTGTGGCCCGGGTGCAGTTCGGTTGCACGCAATCCGGCGGTCTTTCCGTGTGCTGCGGCCGCTCCCGATACTCGATCACATGGAAGCCGTCGCCCCCGTAACCCTCACCACCACAGGAGGGAGCCGCACCGCCGGTTGGCAGGTGCAGCTCCGTGTCGACTATGTCGTCAACAAGGTCATGCAGACGCACCGAGGCCAGTCCGAGGATGCCGTCGCGCAGGCGATCCAGGATCAGCTCCGCTACTTCGGAGTCGTGCCCAACGACCGCGACGTCGCGCGCTACGCGACCGTGATCTCGTCTCTGCCGCTGCTGCCCCCGGCAGAGGCCAAGGCCTGACGCAAGCGCCCCGGCCGAGCGGGGATGCTCATCGGGCCCGGCAACCTTGCCGGGCCCGATGCGTTCGGCCGGTTGTTCACCGGGCCGGGAAGCGCAGGATGCGGTCGTCGCCCGCGACGGGGTCGCCACGTCCGTCCCGGTTCGACGTGGTGAGCCACAGCGCGCCGTCCGGAGCGACCGCCACGGTGCGCAGCCGCCCGTACGTGCCGGTCAGCTCGGCCTTCGGGGCGCCGCCGTGCAGCGGAACGGTCCACAGGCGCCGCCCGCGCAGGGCCGCCACGTACAGGGTGTCGCCCGCGATCGCCGCCCCGGACGGGGACGCCTCGGTCGTGGACCACGTCACCAGCGGGTTGACGTACCGGGTGTCGTCCGACGTGCCCTCCACCTCGGGCCAGCCGTAGTTGTTGCCCGGCCGGATGATGTTGACCTCGTCGAAGCGGTTCTGGCCGAACTCCGTGGCGTACATCGTGCCGTCGGCCGACCACGCAAGACCCTGCACGTTGCGATGGCCCAGGCTCCACACCGGCGTGCCGCGCGGGTTGCCGGGCGCCGGGGCGCCGTCCGGGGTCAGCCGCAGGATCTTGCCGTTGGGATCCGCGGGATCCTGCGCGGAGGGGCGGTCACCGGCGTCGCCGGTCCCGGCGTACAGCATGCCGTCGGGGCCGAACGCGATCCGGCCCCCGTCGTGGAAGTTCGCCTTGTCGATGCCCTTGAAGATCACCTCCGGGGTGCTGCTGCTGCCCGGCCGGAACCGGACGATCCGGTTGTCGTGCTCCGCGGTGAAGTACGCGTACACCCAGCCGGTGCGGTCGTGGTCCGGCGCGACCGCGAGCCCCAGCAGCCCGCTCTCGCCCGCGTGCACCACCCCGGGCATGCGGTAGACCTCGCGGGGCGCCGCGCCGCCCGGCCGCACCTGAAGGATCCGCCCCGAGTTGCGCTCGGCGACCAGCGCGCTGCCGTCGGAGAGGAACGCCAGCCCCCACGGCACGTCCAGCCCCGTGGCGACCGTCTCGGGTGCGGACAGGTCCGGCGTCCTGGCCGGGGCGGACGCCGCCGGTGAGCGTGGGGCGGACGTCGCGGACGCCGGGGGCGGCGGGGGAGTGGGCGGGCCGCCGCCGCCGGAGCAGGCCGCCACGAACGCCACGCCGACGCTCGCCAGCGCCAGCGCCCCGCGCGGGCGTGTCCTCGTTGCTGCGCTCACATCCGCCCCCTCCGCCGCTGCTGGTGTCCCCTCCACGGTGACATCCTGCCGCTGCCCGGCGAACCGCCGGGGCCGCTCATCGGCGCGCCCCGGTTGTGCGGGTGCCGGTTCCCCGGTAGGCAGAGGTGGACCGGCCACTTTGTCTTCCGGAGGAACGATGCGGTTCCGAGCATTCGCCGCGCTGACCGCCGCGGCCACCCTGGTCCTCACCGGCCAGCCGGGTCCGGCGCACGCCGCCCCCACGCCGAACGTCGCGACCGGCCAGCCCGGCCCGGCGCTCGCGGCCCCGCCGAAGGTGCCCACCGCGTACGGCTACGGCGGCGCCGTGGCCACGGTGGACCCGACGGCCACCGCCGTCGGCCTGGACGTGCTGCGCCGCGGCGGCAACGCGGTCGACGCCGCCGTGGCCGCCGCGGCCACCCTCGGCGTGACCGAGCCGTTCTCCGCCGGGATCGGCGGTGGCGGTTTCCTCGTCTTCTACGACGCCGCACACCGCACGGTGCACACCATCGACGGCCGCGAGGCCGGCCCGGCCACGATGACGCCGACCATCTTCGTCGACCCGGCCGACGGGCAGGCGTACGACTTCCAGGAGGCCCGGATCAGTGGCATGTCCGTCGGGGTGCCCGGCACGCTCGCCACCTGGGCCGCGGCGAACCGGCGCTGGGGCACCCGGTCACTGGGCAGCCTGCTGCGCCCGGCCACCCGGGTCGCCGACCAGGGCTTCGCGGTGGACGCCACGTTCCAGCAGCAGATCGCGGACAACGCCGCCGCGTTCGGCCAGTTCGACGCGACCCGCGCGCTGTACCTGCCCGGCGGTGCGCCGCCCGCGGTCGGATCGATCCAGCGCAACCCCGATCTCGCGGCCACCTACCGGCTGATCGCCCGGCACGGGACGGACGTGTTCTACCGCGGCCCGGTGGGCGCCGATGTGGTCCGTACGGTGCAGCACCCGCCCGTCTCGTCGCATCCGGCCGGGACGTGGGCGTACCCGATCCGCCCGGGTGATCTGCGGATGTCGGACCTGGCCGGCTACCGGGTGCGCCACCCCGCGCCGACCCGGTCGCAGTATCACGGGCTCACCGTGTACGGGATGGCCACGCCGTCCAGCGGCGGCACGGCCGTGGGGGAGGCCCTCAACATCCTGGAGCCCTCCGACCTGGGGCATCTGCCGCTGATCCAGGCGGAGCACCGCTACCTGGAGGCGAGCGCGCTCGCGTTCGCCGACCGGAACCGGTACGTCGGCGACGGCACCCCCCGCTCCACCCTGAACACGCTGCTCAGCGACGGCTTCGCGCAGGCCCGGGCATGCCTGATCGACCCTGCGCACGCGCTGGCCAAGCCGGTGGCGCCCGCGCCGCTGACCGCCTCCGGCTGCCCCGGCGGCGTGCCGGGCAGCCCCGTCGAGGAGGGTCAGAGCACCACCAATCTGACCGTCGCCGACCGGTGGGGCAACGTCGTCGAGTACACGCTGACGATCGAGCAGACCGGCGGCAATGCGATGGTCGTGCCCGGCCGCGGATTCCTGCTCAACAACGAGCTGACCGACTTCAACTTCACCCCCACGCAGGGCAGCGCGCCCGACCCGAACCTGCCCGGCCCCGGCAAGCGGCCGCGCAGCTCGATGTCCCCGACGATCGTGTTCGACTACGGGCGCCCGCGGCTGGCTCTCGGCTCGCCCGGCGGCGCCTCGATCATCACGACTGTGCTGCAGGTACTGGTGAACCGTCTCGACCTGGGCATGTCCCTGCCCGAGGCGGTCGCGGCGCCGCGTGGCTCGCAACGCAACAGTCCGGGCATCCAGGCTGAGCCCGCCTACCGCGCCCAGTTCGGCACGCAGCTGACCGGGCTCGGGCACACGTTCGGGCCGGACATGCCGGAGCTCGGTGCGCTCACCGCGATCGAGTTCGGGCCGCACGGCCTGCTCACCGCAGCCGCCGAGCCGGTACGCCGCGGCGGCGGCGCCGCCGCGGTCGTGGTACCCCGCGGCTGATCCGAGACCCGGGGTGGTGGCCGCACGCCACCGCCCCGGGCTACGCGGCGAGCGCGATCGTCACGGCACCCGCGGCCACCAGCACCGCCGCCCACAGCCGGTCCACGTTGAACCAGGCCCGGCGCAGCACCGACAGCCCCACGTACTCGTAGATCAGCAATGCGCACGCGGCCATCGCCGCCAGCATTCCGGCGGTGTGCATCCCGGCCGCGGCCAGCCCCTGCAGCGCCGCCCCGGGGGTGCCGGCCGCCCCGGTGGGCGCCGCCGCCGGCGGATGCCCACCGTGCCCGGCGGGCAGCGGCGCCCGCACCAATACCGGCAGCAGCATCAGCCCGGCCCCGTGCGCGGACGACATGAGAAACGACCAACCGGCGAGCTGGTACGCCGACAGCCGCATCCCCGCCCACCGGAAGTGCCGCTGCGCCAGCAGCCGCCACAGCCCGAAGCCGACCAGCAGCGTCCCGCCCGCGACGCCGACGATCCGCGCCGCGCCCAGCGACGCCGTGGCCGAGACGACCGCCGCGACGATCGCGACCGACGCGAGATGCCCGGCCGCGATCGGCGGCAGCGACCCGAGCAGTACCCGCCGGCTGCGCTCCTGCATGCCCCGGGCCACCGCGAACAACCAGCCCATCGCCGGATTCAGGCCGTGGAACGCGCCGAGCGCGGCGAGCGCCGCCAGTTGGCCACCGGTCACGGGAAGCAGTACGAGTCGGACGACGCGTCCCCGCCCTGCAGCCGGGTCTGGTGCACGCGCAGCCCGCGGAACTCGTCGCCGTGCGGGAAGAACCTGGTATCCAGCGTCATGCCGCCCGCGTCCGGGTCCACGTCGATCTTCGCCATCCACGCGCCGACGCCGTCCGGGTAGAACTGGTCGTCCCACGAGCCGTACAGCGAGTTGGTGACGTAGACGCGGCGCCCGTCGCGGGACACCTCGACCATCTGCGGGCCGCCCGCCAGCGGCTCGTCCGGGTACGCGGGATGCGCCACCCGGCCCACCACCCCGCCGAGCCGGATCGAGCCGGTCTGCACCGGGTGCCTCGGGTCGCTCACGTCGTACTGTTTCAGTTCGCCGGTGCCCCAGCACGACACGTACAGGTAGCGGTCGTCGACGGACAGGTCGATGTCGGTGACCAGCGGGGGGACCGCCCCGAACGGCTGCAGGGCCGGTGGTAGCGCGGCGGGGTCGGCCGGTTCGGCGGCGATGTCGATCACCTTGGTGACGGCGAACTCGCCGCCGTCGCGGTGCCACAGCCAGATCGAGGCGGACAGGTCGGTGACATTGGTGACGACGCCGACGAAGCCGTACTCCTTGGTGGGGTCGTGGGCGGGGCGCAGCTCCAGCGTCATCTGGTGCTCGTCGCCGAGGTCGATGCTCTGCACCAGGGCGCGTTTGGCCAGGTCCCAGAAGTGGATCCGGTGGCCGTACCTGCGGGCGAGCAGCAGCTCCGGGTTCACGCCGTCCTCGATCATGGACGGGGTGCCCCACTCGGAGGTGACCAGCACGTCCCGGGTGAGATGCCACCAGAAGTCGTACGCCAGGTACTGGTCGCCGCGGTCGTGCTCCCACGCCCCGCGTACGTCGAAGGTGGTGTGGTCGAGCACCGCGATGCCGCCGGGGCCTTCGTCGCCGGTGCCCGCGCCGAGAGCGGAGACGTAGATCCCGTCCGGTCCGCAGTGGATGGTGTGCGGCCGGGAGTAGCCCGCCTTCGTCGCCAGTTCCGTTGCGCTGATCTCCTTGACCAGCCGCGGGTTGCGCGGGTCGTCCTTGGTGTCCAGTACGTAGATCCGCGACGAGCGCAGGCCGGGAACGATCAGGTAGCGGCGTTCCACGTGCGGGTGCGGCGCGGTCGGGCACAGCGCGCTGGAGCATGCGTTCCAGCCGAAGTGGTGGAGTTCGTCGCCGACGTGCGGCAGGTCGGTCCAGCCCACCACGCGGCCGTAGTCGGCGGAGCCGGGGTCGGTGTCGAGCACCGCGATCGCGTCGGGCCGCGTCGCCGAGCGGTCGAACGCGGCGACGTACGCGAGCCGTTCGGCCGGGGCGCCGGCCGCGTCGCGGGGCGATGGGTAGAACGTGGGATCCGGAGTCCAGCGGGTCATGCCAGCAGTCTGGCGTGCCCGGCGCGCCGGAGGCCAGAACCGATCCCCGGACGGGGGAACTCAGCGCGCCGCGAGCGGCAGCCGGACCACCACCGTCGTACCCGGACCCTCGTGGTCGGCCAGCTCGATCGTGCCGTGGTGACGCTGCACGATCGCCCGGGTGACCGACAACCCGAGCCCCGTGCCGGGGATGGCCCTGTTGCGGGCCCGGTTGCTGCGGTACATCCGGTCGAACAACCGCTCCCGCTCGTCCTCGGTGACCCCGATGCCGGTGTCTGAGACGGTCAGCTCCGCGGCCCCGCCGGTGACGCTGAGCTGCACGGACACCTGGCCGCCGTCGGGGCTGTACTTCACCGCGTTGCCGAGCAGGTGGTCGACCACCTGCCGCAGCCGGACGGGGTCACCCGGCAGCACCAGCGCCTCGGGCAGGTCGGCGCTGACCGTGACGTCGGTGCCGGCGGTCTCCTCGCGGATCTGCGCCACCGCCTCGGCCGTGACCGCCGCGATGTCCACCGGGCCGGTGCTCATCTCGATGTGGCCGGTGTCCAATGCGGACAGTTCGAGCAGCTCGTCGATGATGCGCCGCAACTGGGCAGTGTTGCGTTCGATCACTTCCAGCATCGCCGGGGCGTCCGCGGCCAGCGCCTGCGCGTCCGCCCCGCGCAGCAGCTCCGTGTACGTGCTGATCGCGGTCAGCGGCGTGCGCAGTTCGTGGCTGATGAGCGCCAGGTATTCGTCCTTGCTGCGGTTGAGTTGCCGCTGCAGGTCCTCCACGAGGCGGCGGGCCAGGAACTGGCCGATGTGCGCGGCGATGCCCGCCAGCAGTGCGACCAGTTCGTCCTCGGGGTCCTCGACGGTGTCGGCGAAGACGGTGAGCACGCCGAGGATGTCGCGGCCGTCCTGCACGGGCACCGCGAGCGCGGCGTGCAGCTGGGACCAGCCTCCGGTCCGGAGCGGGATCAGGCTTTGCGGCTGGCCGATGTCGCGCAGCCACAGCGGTTTGGCGACCTGCCAGGCCCGGCCGGCCAGCCCCTCGCCGAACGCCAGCTCCGGGGGGACCTCGATGTCGCCGCCCTGCCAGTACGGTGCGGTCCAGTGCGCGGCCGGCCGGGTCAGCCCGGCGGGAACGTCCACCAGCCACAGTTCGGCGTGTATCCAGCCCAGGGTGGAGACGACCGCGTCCAGCACGCGCCGCCCCGCCGCCTCGACGGTGTTCTCCTCGCCCAGCGCGGTCGCCACGGCCAGCTCGCACGAGCGGAACCGTTCGGCGCGCCGCTGCCGGGTGACGTCCTGCAGCGCCGCCACCGCACCCTGCGTACGCCCGTCCGGGCCGATGATCGGCTGGGCGTCGACCAGGTAGTGCCGCATCCGCCGGTGCCGCCCCTGGACGACCAGCCGTTCGTTGCGCAGGTGCTCGCCCTGCAGGGCCCGCCGCAGGACGTTGTCACCGTGGGTCAGCGGCCGGCCGAGTTCGTCGAGCAGGCCGTCGACCGAGGCCGGGTCGTCCAGGTTGGCCGGGACGGGCGCGTCGCCCCACAGCCGGAACATCTGGGTGTTGATCAGTACGAAGTGGCCCTCCGGGTCGCACGCGACGACCCCGTCGTGCAGGCTGTCGAGCACCGCGTCGAGGAAGCGCCGCTGCCGGTCGATGAGGTGCCGGGCGACCTGCTCGGTGACCAGCTGGGTGGCCACCCGGGAGGCCATCGCGCCGCCCGCGACCTCGTCGGCGGTCCACGGCCGGGGCGCCGGGTCGTAGGCGCTGCACACCCCGACGACCGCGCCGTCCTGGTCGTGCACGGGCTGGCCCAGGTAGGCCCCGGCGGGGCCGCCGTCGGACGACAAGTCGGCGATGATCACCGCGTCGGCGGCGGTGACGACGCGGGTGGCCAGGTCGTCCGGCACGGGCACGGCGTCCGTGCCGTGTTTCCCGCAGGTCTGCAGGGAGCCTTCCAGTAACAGCGAGATCGTGGCCGCGGGGGCGCGTGCCGCGCGTGCCAGCAGCCCGGCGAGCTGGTCGGCGGAGGCGCCCGTGAACAGCTCGCGCGGCAGATCGGCCAGGCCGGGGGTGCGGCGCGGCGGCGCGTCGCGCGCCCGCCCGGCGCCGGTGCCGGCGTCCGTCCGACCCATGGCCCGACCTCCCGTTGAAGCCTAACAAGACCAAAACGGCAAAACCGGCTATTCAGGTACGGGTGACTGCCGGGTCGGTCGGCGTGCGCCGCCTCACGGCCGAGGGACGGGATCCGGCCCGGTGATCGCGACGCGATGGAAGACCAGGTCGACGATCGGCCGTCCGGCCAACTCCCCGCGCCGCTCGAACTTGGTCACCGGTCGGTGCCGCGGGCGCGGCGCAGCCCCCTCGTGCACGTTACGCAGCGCCGGGTCGGCGGCCAGCGTGGCAGCCATCGCCTCGGCGTACTCCGGCCAGTCCGTGGCGCAGTGCAGGACGCCGCCGGGGCGCAGCCGGTCGCGGAGCAGGGCGACGTTGTCCGGCCGGATCAGCCGGCGCTTGTGGTGACGCGCCTTGGGCCACGGGTCCGGGAAGAACGCGTGCACCGCGTCCAGGCTCGCGGGCGCGAGCCGGTGCACCAGCTCCATCGCGTCGCCGCACGCCACCCGTACGTTGCGCAGGCCCCGCTCGCCGACCAGGGCCAGCAGATTGCCGATGCCCGGCGTGTGCACCTCGACCGCGAGGTAGTCGCGGCCGGGGTCGGAAGCCGCCATCGCCGCGGTCGACTCGCCCATCCCGAACCCGATCTCCAGCACCCGCGGGGCGTCGCGGCCGAACATCTCACCCAGGTCGAGCGGCGTACGGTCGCCATCGACGACCGTGAGCCCGAGCGTGGGCCACAGGGCGGCCATGGCATCGGCGTGGCGGGTGCTCACCCGGCCCCGGCGCGGGTGGAACGTGCGGATGGGGCGGGCAGCCGTGGTCTCAGACATCAGGCGACCACGATAGCCGCCGGCGGACTGACGGCCGCGCCCCACCGCAGCGGATCACTACGCGACAGGCTGCACACTCGGCTGGGACCCGGCGTGGAACGGGGTGCGCGCGCCGGTGCGCATGTCGAGCACCAGAACCCACGAGCCGCCCCGGTACTGCCCGGTCACCACGGCCTTGCCCGCGTCGACGTACGCCAGCTCCCGGTCCTGCGCCGCGCCCACGGTCCGCTTCGCCCCGGTCGCCGGGTCGAACTCGACCAGGTGCACCGGCTGGTTGTCGGCCGCGGTCTCACCCTGCTGGTAGGCGGTCCAGGCCAGCCGCGTGCCGTCCGGGCGCCAGCTCGGCATGACCGCGAAACCGGAATTCTGCAGGCCGCCGCCGCCGTACGCGGCCACGGTGCGCTCGTCGCCGGTGGACACCGTGCCGACCGTGAGGCAGTCGTCGTAGACCGACTCGCAGACCCCGCCCCGGAACGCGATCGAGGTGCCGTCCGGCGACCAGGCCACCGCGTTGTCGAAGCGCAGCCGCTCGGCCAGCGTGCCGGTCGCCGCGGGCGTGGCAGCAGGCTGGTCGGGCAGGGCCTCGCCCCGGCACTCGGCCGGGAACAGCACCTGCGGGCCGGCGCCCGGGACGGTCGCCGAGATCCGGTAGACCCCCGGCCCGCCGGTGCAGGACAGCGACGCGAACGCGATCCACTGGCCGTCGGGTGACCAGGAGGCGCCCGCCGCCGGGCGGGTGCTCAGCCGCCGCTTGGCGCTGCCGTCCGCCTTCATGACCCACAGCTGGCCGCTCTTGAGAACGGCCAGCTGGCGGCCGTCGCGCGACCAGCGGGGCCGGGAATATCCCCCGCCGGTGGTCAGGCGGGTCTCGGCGGCGCCCTTGCTGACGTACACGTTGCCGCTGCGCACGTAGGCCACCTGGGTGCGCATCACCGGCGCGGCGCCGCCCGCCGCCGGTGTCGCGCTGGCCGGTGCTGCCTGCCACACCGCTCCCGCGGCGGCTCCCAGCACCGCCAGAACCATGCCACCCGTGCGTCCCACTGCTCCCATGACGAACGCCCCCCGACGTCTCGTTTCCCCCCGGGCACAACTCCCCTTGCCATCGAGAGCATCGTCGCAACCGAGCTGCACCTGAGCGATTCCCAATCCGAAACCGAAAAAATCACACCGCCGGCCCCTCCGCCGGTCCCTTCGGGTGGGGGCGAAGGCCCCGGGCCGCCGCCCCCACCCGGCAGTGGATCAGGCCGCGGTCGCCGTCCACATGGCGGAGAACGCCGCGGCCTCCCCGGCGAGCCAGCGCTCCACGTCGCCGGTGCGGGCGGCGGGGTCGAGGCGATGGGTGACACCTCGGCGCAGGTCCACCAGCACGGGCTCGGCTCCGGGCAGGATCTGGTCCATGTGCCGGGACATGAGGTGCAGCGTTGCCGTGATCACCTCGGCGGTGGGCGGATCCTCGTCGAAGTGCAGGCGCACCGCCTCGCGGCGGCCGTCGGCGAAGCGCAGCCCGAAATGCGGGTTGATCTTCACGGCGAGCGGGCCGACCGCGGCGAGCGCGTCGTGGGTCCGGGCCAGGCCGACGGTCTCGGGGTCGCCGAGGGAATGCAGGTAGGTCGCCGCGCCGGCACTGACCGCCTCGTACAGCGGGCGCCACCGCGGCTTGACCAGGTCGGTCACCCCGCCCAGGTAGCTGCCGCCGGTGCGGAACGCGAGATCGGCCTTGAGCGCCTTCACGAGCTGGCCGTGCGGATTGAAGCCGGACCGGCGCTCACGCTGGCGGCGCAGGCCGCCGACGAACTGGGCCTTGGCGGGACCGGTGCGAGCGACATACCGGGTGAAGCCGAGCATGGTCGCGTAGGGCGGGATCGTGGGGGTGGAGGTGAGCGGACGGGACGCCGCGGATGGCGGCACAACGGGCGTGGTCACGTGATCTCCCCGCAGGTCAGAAGCCGTTTTCGTACATACATTCTAATCGACGGGTACGACATTCCCAACGCTCCGACGGCGGGCCCGGCTGTCCGGTCCAGTCGAAGTTGGCCAGTCCGCGTGGAGTTGGCCAACGGCGTGGCGACGTCCGGCCGAAGGTGGCCGGCTGGCGGGCCGTCCATAGGGTGACCCCCATGCCCATACCCGAGTTCGTCGTCGCCTTGCGCTCCAAGATCGGGCACGCCCCGCTACCCCTGACCGGCGTGATCGCCGTCGTGCTCGACGAACGGAACCGGGTACTCCTGGTCCGCCGGTCGGACAACCACGAGTGGGCCCTCACGACCGGGTGCCTGGAGCCCGGCGAGCAGCCGGCCGACGGTGCGTTGCGCGAGGTGTTCGAGGAAACCGGTGTCCAGGTGACGGTGGAGCGGCTGCTCTCCGCCGAGGCGCTGGACCTGTCCGTCGCACCCAACGGCGACCAGGTCCACTGGCTGGCCATCGGACTGCGCTGCCGGCTGGTCGACGGTGACGCGAGGGTCAACGACGACGAGTCCGTTGAGGTCGGCTGGTTCGACCCGCACGCGATGCCGCCGCTGCCTCCCCATCAGGAACGGTGCCTGACGCTCGCGTTGACCGACGATGCTGACCCCTGGATCGCTGCCCCGACCGCCGGCCATCCCAATCGGCCCACCGAAAGTGCCAGGTAGATCCGGACTGTTCGCGGCCGTACCGGTGTGGGGCACACCGGCGGTCCTGGGGGAGATCACCTGATGTGGCTGCCGAGCCTGGCACCTACCGTGTCCGATGTGACCCGTCGCGTTCTGTTGGCCGTCATCGGCTGTTCCACGGTCGCCTTGCTGCCGTGGACTTGGTATCTGGCAGTGAGCCTGCCGAGTCAGCACCACGCCGACCAGTGGCGGGTGGCCTGGGTCGGGTTCGACCTGGGCTTGGTCGGGTGTTTCGCCGCGGCGAGCTGGCTGGGCTGGCGACGGCACCGCACCGCGGTACCGGTTCTGGCCGCGACAGCCGCCCTGCTGTGCTGTGACGCCTGGTTCGACATCCTGCTCGACTGGACGGCGCCCGATCGTTGGCTCAGCATCCTCACGGCCATCCTGGCCGAACTGCCGCTTGCCGTCGTCCTGCTGATCCGGGCGCGGGATCTGCTGGTCGGTGGGATGCCGAGCCGGCCGTTGACGGCCGACGACATTGCGATCCACCAGGACGGCCGACATCAGGCTCTGCTGGGCCACCTCTCGGAGCACGGACCGGCCGGCGTGCACGCCCTGGCGGTCGCGCTCGACCGCCGGCCCGACGACGTGGCGGGCGCGCTGTCTCTCCTGGCGCACGCTGGATTCGTGGGCTGCGACCGGCGCGGCCGCTGGTCGGCGAAGCCGTTGTCACTGCGCACGCCGAAGGCCGACGAGTCGTGGGTACGCCCGTACCTGGACCAGAAGTACGAGAACGAGGTGCGGGTGCTGGCGAACGCGGCCCGCAACCACGCCAAGATGGGGCGATGGGGCAAAAGGGAGGCGGCAGCGATCCAGCTGACCTCTGCGGAACTGACCCGTTTCAACGCCGAGTACCTCGAGCTGTTGAACCGGTACTGCCTGCTGCGTGACCGCCCGGTCGAGGGCACCCGGACCGTCCTTGTGCGGTTCTACGCCTTTCCGCGAGAGTTCGCCGAACCGGTAGCCGCAGGGGCGATGCCCAGCGACTGACCATCAGCCTGCCGCTCAACGGCATGGCCAGTGGCCACCGTCGAGCGGGCCGGACACCCCGGTGTCCGGCCCGCCGCAGGTTGGCGCCGTCCGGACGCTCAGGCGTGTTCCCAGGTGAACGTGTCGTTGACGTTGTAGCAGGTCGCCAGCCTTCATCAAATGCGTTGAAGTGCAAGATCATAAATGCTTGGGCTCGACGTGATGCGTGGGGTTCAGAGGTCGCCCGACCGCTGACCGGCTGCCGGGGGGTGCCCGGCCGGACGGCGTCCCCAGGCCGAGATCAGCGGCGCGAGAGTCAGGTCGAGTTCGCCGGCGAGGATGGCGGCCAGATGCGCATCGATCTCGGTCTCGTCGGCCAACCCGGCAGCGAGCAGCTCGCCGCGCACGTGCCGGATGGTCGCCGCCTCCAACCGGTCGCAGGCCGGCCCGCCCACCGGGAAAGTGCCCACCGCGGCGACATCGACCAGGCCCGCCTCACGCAGCGCCCGCGGCAGCGTCCGGCCGTAGCGCAGGTCCGCGCCGCGGCGCGTCAGCAGTTCCCGGACCGCGTTGCGCAGCCGGTTGGCGCGCCGCTGCGCCGCGCCGTTGTCGTCCAGGCAGGCCAGAGGCTGCAGAGCGGTGTCGGCGTCCTCGACCAGCAGCCAGCCGCCGGGCCGCAGCGCCGCCACCATGGTGGCCAACGCCCGGACACGGTCGGGCAGATGGACCAGCACGAGCCGGGCGTGCACCAGATCGAACGTCCCCCGCTCCGGGGGCGGATCAGCGGCGACGTCGTGCCGGCGCACCTCGTACCCGTCGTCTGCGCTCAGCCACGACGGGTCGATGTCCGTGGCCAGCACGTACCCGCTCGGACCGACGGCCGCCGCAAGCGCCTCCGGGATACCCGGACCACCGGCCCCCACCTCCCAGCAGCGCGAGCCCACGCCGACCCCCAGCCGATCGACGTGCCCCCGCGTCACACCGTCGAACAGCTCGGCCAGCCAGGCGAATCGCTCGCCCGCCTCGGCGCGCGCGTTGTCCAGCAGGTACCCGCGAGCGGACTCTCCCGCGGGCGTGGTGGTACCGCCGGTCGGCTCCGGTCGGTTGTCGTCGTCGGGCGGGCGCGGCGAAGAGGTCATCACCCATGGTCACCTCCGCAGACCTCAGTTCTGCACCGTGACGCGCCCGCAGTGATGGACGATGGTGTGATGGGCGCCGAGGATCTGTCGGCCGCCATCCTCGCGCTGGAGGACCAGGTCTCCACGGACGCCGAGGCCGGCTACGCCACCGCATCCCACCTCGAACAGCAGGCCATTGCGCTGGGCGACGAGAGCCTGCTCATGCGCGCCCGGCTGTGCCGGACCACTTTCGCCCTGGTAGCCGGCAGACTCGCCGGAATCGGCTGGCAGCTTCACGACATCCTGGCATGGGCTCAACAGCACGGCGACCGCCTGCTGCAGGCCCGTACGCATCTCGTCAGCTCGGCCATCGAGCGGATGGCCGGTGACGCAGCCAAGTCCCTGGAGCACGCGCTGAGCGCGGTGGAACTGCTCGATGCGACGGCCTCCGCTTTCACGCAGATCAAGCACCGTACGAAGCTGGCCGACGCGCTGGCGCTGACCGGCGCGATGGACGCGGCGCGGCTGCGCTACCGGCAGGCCGAGGAGCTGGCGCGGGCAGCGCACCAGTGGGAGCGGCTGATCATCCTGCTCAACAACTGGGCCTTCCTCGAACACGAGGCCGGGGACGGCGACCGCGCCCAGCAGGTCGCCGGCCGGATGGTGGAGTGCGCCGAGGCTCACGGCATGGAGCTCTACCCATCGTCGTTGCACACACTCGCCGACATCCAGGTCACGAACGGCGAGCATCGCCTGGCCGAGCAGACGATGCGGACGTGCATCGCCCGGCAGGAAGCCGGGCATGTCGATCAGGCGGACGATCTCAACTACTTCCTGCTCACCCTCGCACGCGCCCAACGCGGACTCGGCGAGATGACCGCGGCCCAGCAGAGCCTGGACGCCTGCCGCGCGCGATGCGACTCGAGCGGGGTGCACGGGCTGCTGGTCCAGGTGCACAAGGAGCAGGCCGAGCTGCACGCGGCGCGCGGCGACTACGCGGCGGCGTTCGCCGAGCAGAAGGAATACGTCGCCGCCCAGGAACGGCTGCGCTCGCTGGAGCGGGACGCCCAGGCGCAGACCCGCCACGCGATCTTCGAGACCGCCGAGGCACGCGACGAGGCTGAGCGCTTCCGCGAACAGGCCCGCCGCGACCCCCTGACCGGCCTGCGCAACCGCCGCTACGTCGACGAGGAACTCTCCGCCCGGATCGCCGCGGACCCCCGGCTGAGCGTGGCACTGGTCGACATCGACCACTTCAAGCGGATCAACGACGAGCTCTCCCACGACACTGGCGACCAGGTACTCGTTCAGGTCGCGGCGCTGCTCGAAGCGAAGCTGGCCACCGTCACCCCCGACGGTTTCGTCGCCCGCCTCGGCGGCGAGGAGTTCCTGGCCGTGCTGCCGGCCACTCCCGACGCCGAGGCGGTCGCCACGCTCGACGCCATCCGGCAGGCCATCGCCGGCCACGACTGGGACGGACTCCCCGACGGCCGGTCGGTCACCGTCAGCATCGGTGTCGCGGCCGCCGACGAGACCGCGCCGCCGGCCCAGTCCAGCGCCCTGGCCGACGCCGACCGCAACCTGTACGCCGCCAAACACCAAGGCCGTAACCGGGTGGTCTCCGGAACTCCGCGGGAGCGCCGCCCCCGCGCCTACCGCGACCGCGAGGCCGCCCGACCGGCCACTGAACATTTGCCGCCATGACACGTGCGCTGCGGCCGCCGCGTCGTCGGTGAGGGTTTGTTGCCATGCGTCAGGCATCATCGGGAGCGGTGTGGGAGTGGATCGAGCGGAGGCGGTGGGCATGTTGCGCTGGCCGGGTGGCCGGAACGTACGGGACGTCGGCGGCCGGGCACTGCGCGCCGGAGGTCACACGCGGTTCGGCCGGGTCTTCCGCTCGGCGGCACCGGAGCACCTGACCGACGACGGGTGGACCGCCGCGAAGGCCGCGGGCGTGCGCACGGTGGTGGATCTGCGCAACGCCCCGGCAGAGACGCAGCGCACCGCCGATCACCCGACCGTCCGGCCCGAGTCACTCACGGGCTGGTCTTCGTGCCGGCGCCCACCGAGGATCCGGAGGATGCCGAGTTCCTCCGGGTGTGCGGGCCCTACCTGGACCATCCGCGCTCCTGGACGGACAACGCGCGGCTGGCCCCGGCCCGCATCGGGGCCGCATTGCGGGCGATCGCCCGGGCGGACGAAGCGGTCCTCGTGCACTGCGCGGGAGGCCGGGACCGTACCGGCATGATCTCCGCGATGGTGTTGCACATCGCCGGCGCGACCGACGAGGCCATCATCGAGGACTACGCGACCGGGTGGCGAGGTGCGGGGACGTATTCCGGGCACGGCTGGGTCTACGACCCGGACGGGGAGACCTGGCGCCGGAATCGGCACGAGCCCACGGAGGCCGACGTGTTGGATCGCCAGGTCGCGGATCGGGTCCCCGCACTGCGGGAGTGGATCGCCACGTTCGACGGTGCGGCCTTCCTGGAGGCCGCCGACATACTCGCGATCAGATCGCGGCTCACCCCCGGTGGTGCATGAACGACCCGGCGCCCTCAGCGGCCGGACAGCTCGTAGTAGTCCTCGGTCATCACCAGCTGGAAGCCGAGCGATGTATAGAGGTTCAGCGCCCGGTCGTTGTCGGTGGCCACCTCCAGGTGCACGGCGGTGGCGCCGTCCGCGAGAGCCTTGCGGCACAGGCGGTGCAGCACATCACGCCCGATGCCACGGCCCTGGTGGTCGGGGTGGATGACGAAGCCGTACACGCCGGCCCGGCCCTCCTCGTGGATCAGCCGGACCGTTCCGATCGGCTCGCCGCCTTGTTCGACGACTAGGGTGTTCGGGTCCTGGCCCGCGGTCTCGGGCGGCTCCCAGCCGAATCCCACGCGCAGCAGCTCCCGCACCGCGGGCTGATCCACCGCGGTGGCGGCGCGGATCGTCACACGGGGATCGGCGGGCACCTCAGCGGGTTCGCCGGGCATCTCAAGGGCGTGCTCGGAGTGGTCGAGTGTGCCGCCCCGGCCCTGCGCGAGAGTCCGTCCCGCGACTGAGGTCCGCGGTACGACCAGCAGGATCGACGAGTGCTCGCGGTCCTGGCATACGCGCAGCGCCGCATCCAGCAATGCGGTGCCGATCCCGCGCCGCCGCGCGGCAGGATCGACCATGCCGGCCAGTTCTAGGGTGGGCGCACCGTGGGTGTAGATACCCAGGAAGCCGAGCAGCCGCTCGCCGTCCCACCACAGGACGTCCTCGACATCCTTCCCGGAGCGGTGGCGCAGCGAGTTCCATTCCAGTTTCAGCCGTCCCCCGTCCGCCGCGACCACGCGGCGCTCCAGGTCGGCGATGGCGTTCAGGGTGGCCGGGGGCAGCCCGGCGGAGAGGTTGATCACCCTGCCACCCCATCATGCCCCTCAACGGATTTTCGGCGGAACCGCCGCACCAGCGCCTATCCCCGCTGACCCGGTGGTGAGGGTGCCCGCGTCGGCGTCGAGGACGGCGGGGACGCCGAGGGGGACGACGGCCTGTTTCTCGCCGTGGCCGATCGGAAGGCCGCCGAGCACCGGAACGCCGAGCTCGCCGAACTGCTCGGCGAGGACCTGCTGGACGGTCGGCGACGGCAGGCCTTCCTCGCACTCGGTGAACTGGCCGACCGCGACCCCCGCCACACCGTCGAGCCAGCCGGACCGCTTCAACTGCACGATCGAGCGGTCGACCCGGTACGGCTCCTCGCTCACCGCCTCGATCAACAGGATCGATCCGGTGAGGTCGAGACGATGGCGGGTGCCCGCCGTTGCGGCCAGCATGGTCAGGTTGCCGCCGAGCAGGGTCCCTTCCGTACGGCCGGGCACGCGAACGCCGAACGTGTCCTCCTTCTCGTCGGCGGCCACGACGACGGGATCCGTGGTCATCAACGCGCGGCGGGCGCCGTCATGCAGATTTGACAGCCTCGGGCCGTGCACCGTGGACAGCCCGGCTTCGCACCACAGGGCGGCGTGCAACGCGGTGATGTCGGAGAAACCCATGAAGAGTTTGGGATCGGCGCGCACCGCGTCGAAGTCGAGCCCGTCGACGATGCGCTGCGCGCCGTAGCCGCCGCGCAGGCAGATGACGCCGCGTACGTCTGGATCGCGGAAGGCCGCATTGAGGTCGGCGAGGCGTTCCTCGTCGGTGCCGGCCAGGTGGAAGTGGGTTTTCAGGGCGTTCTCGCCCAGCCGGGGCCGCAGGCCCCAGGCGGCCAGCGTCGACATCGCCGCGGCGGCCCGATCCGCCTGCACCCACCCGGAGGGACCGACCAGATGTACGACGTCGCCGGGCTGCAGCGTCGGGGGCCGCAGGGTCGCGTGGCGGACCCGGGCCATGGTGGCGCGGTGCGGCGGTGCGGCAGCTTCCGGAGTCGGGCCGTCGGACGGGAATGACATCGTGACAGGTTAATACCACCGATTCCGCGCTGCCGTCTTGTCGTCGGCGGTCGGCCTCGGCAGGCGACGAGGCACCACGGCCACGTTCGGGCGCACCGCCGCGACCTGGACCCGCGCTGTGAGCCCGACCGTACTTGACCCTTATCGCTACTTGAGTAGAGTTAACGCCGTGCGGCGTAACCGACCCTTGTCCGCGCAGGCGATCAGCGTCCTGCGGGCGTTGGCGGCTGAGCCGTCGCGGTGGCGCTACGGCTACGACCTGGCCACCGAGGTCCACCTCAAGTCCGGCTCGCTGTACCCGATCCTCGTCCGCCTGGCCGACCGAGGGCTGCTGGAGGCGACCTGGGAGCCCGGCCCGGACGGCCGGCCACCCCGCCACCTGTACCGGCTCACCGGGGCCGGGCGGGAGCACGTGGCGGCCCTGCCGGCCACCCGGGCGGCGCGGAGCGCGCCGCGTCGCCAGCTGCGACTGAGTGAGGGTTCATGATGCCGGTGCTGTTCGTTTTCGTGGTGGGCATCGCGGTGGCCCTGATCCGCCGCCATTTCCTGGTCGCCCCTGAGGAGCGGCCGAGCGGGGACGCGCCGGCCCGGCTGCTGGGCTGGGCGGTCGGCCTGCTGGCCGAGCAGCGGCAGCAGTGGGGCCAGGCGATGATCGGCGAGCTGGACAGTCTGGACGGGCGGGCCCGACGGTGGCGCTTCGCCCTCGGCTGCGTCGCTGCCGCGGCGGTCATGCCGCCCTGGGGGCGCGCCGCCGCCGCCCTCGGGGCGCTGATGGCGATCGCGGCCAGCGGTGGCGGGCTGGTCGCGTACACGCACATGCACTACCGGCTGCACACCGACGGTTGGACCTGGGTCGGGGCCGTGATCCTGGTGCTGCTGCTGGTCGGCTACATCCTCGGCGGCAGCGTACTGCTGCGCCGCCCCGGAGTGACCGGCCCCGGGCTGGTCGGCGGCCTGGTGGTCGCGGCCGCCTGGCTGGCGGCCGGCGGGTTCACCTTCAACCGTTGGCTCAACTCGAACGGGCTCGGGCCCAGCCAGTGGTTGCTGCTGCTGGCGCCCATCGTGGTCGGCGCGGGTGGCACGTTGTGGGGCGGCAGCGCCGCCGTCGGACGGCGCGCCGTGCGACTGGCCACCGTGAGCGCCGCCCTGGGCATTTACCTGTACGGGATCCTCGCGGTCGCGGTCGTCGGCGCCACCGGGCACGATCCCAGCGACGGCTGGACGACCGCCCAGATCGTCGACGACAACCTCGGCAACCAGGCCGTGTTCTACCTGATCGCGCTGCCGCTGATGACCGCAACCATCGGGTGGGCGGCCGCGGCGGCCACCGCCCGCCTGCGTCACCGGCCGGCTGCCACCGCACCGGCCGCGCTGCCGGCCCCGCCGGGCGCCGACCCGGCGCTGACCGCGGCGCTGCTGCCCGTCGTGACCGCATCCCGGCCGGCGCCGGACGACCTACGGTCGCCCGCCGGCCCGAATCCCGCTGGCGTGACGGCGGCCCGCCAGCGTCGCATCTGGTACGTCCTGGTGCTGTGCGCCGCGCTGGCAGCGGTGACGTTCCTCGTCCTCATCACGTTCCTGCACCCTCGTTGATCACGAGGCACCCCAGGAGATCTTCCACGGCGGCGACGCGTTCCACCGTCGGGCCGGGCGGCACGTCGACGAGCGTGAAGCCGTGCTCCCGGTAGACGCTCTCATGCACGAGCTCGAACTCGAGCGAATCCTCGTAGCTGATGCGCCGGGCGGCCGTGGGTGCGACGAAGCCGAGCGGCCGCACCAGGAACACCTCGCGTTCGTACACCCGCTCCGTGAGCACCCGATCGACCTCGGCGGCCAGTGACGAGCTCACCGGCTGCCGCAGATACCGGGCCAGCGCCAGTGTGCACAGGGGAGACCGGTCGAACACCTGCACGTCCACGGCCGCCCGCACCGGTGCGACCTGCCGTTCCCGCTGCAACGCCACGATCAGGTCGACGAAGCCCGGAAGCCGCCACGGCTCAGCGATCCCACCGTCCTGCTGAACGGCGATGACGTCGGTCGCCGCCTCCTCCACGACGGCATGACCGCGCTGCCGCAACGCCTGCAGCAGCGTGGTCTTGCCGCTGCCGGGGGCACCCGTCAGCACGACACGACGCAGCATCCGAACTCCTTCCAGGGGTTACCGGACTCAGATCGACGGGATGATCCGGCGGGTCTCGTACGCCCACATCGCGATCTCCACCCGGTTTCGGGCGCCGAGCTTGGCCATCAGGCTCGCCAGGTGCGTCTTGACCGTGCTCAGGCTGATGTGCAGGGTATCGGCGATCTCGACGTTGGTCAGCCCGCGCGCGACGGCGAGCAGCACCTGCTCCTCCCGGGCGGTGATCGCAGAGATCGGCTGAGCGGCGGGCCGCCCCGCCGGTACATCCGCGAACGCCCGCAGCAACCGTACGGTGACATTGGGCGCGATGAGCGCCTCGCCGTCGGCGGCCGCCCGGACGGCCTGCGCGAGCAGTTCCGGCCCGGCGTCCTTGAGGAGGAAGCCGCGGGCTCCCACCCGCAAAGCGCGGTAGACGTACTCATCGAGATCGAACGTGGTGATCACGACCACGGCCATCGGGTCGGCGACGCCCGGACCCGCGATCAGCCGGGTGGCCTCCAGGCCGTCGAGCACCGGCATCCGGATGTCGAACAGGCACACGTCGGGTCGCAGCTCGCGGGCCCGGCGCACGGCCTGCTGCCCGTCGGCCGCCTCGCCGACCACCTCGATGTCGGGCTGGGCGTCCAGCATGATCCGCAGCCCGGTACGGATGATCGCCTGATCGTCAGCGACGAGCGCGCGGATGGACACCGGTCCTCCCCCGTGGCAGCTCGGCCTCGACCCGCCAGCCCCGATCCGGTCCGGGACCGGCCCGCAACTGCCCGCCGAGCAGGTCGGCGCGCTCCTGCAACCCGGCCAGACCGTACCCGTCGCGACGACGTCCGGGCCGCCCGCCGTCGTCCTGCACCGTGATCCGTATCCGCTGCGCGTCCCCGGCGACCCGGACCACGACCTCGGTCGCGTCGACCGCGTGCCGCCGGGCGTTGGTCAGCGACTCCTGCACGATCCGGAACACCGCCGCGTCTACCGCCGGGGGCAGCGTGTCCAACTCCCCGTCCATTGTCAGCACGACCCGCGGACCGCCGCCCGGCGTGCGTACCAGGCGTTCCAGGTCGGCAACGCCGGCCGCCGGTGCCCACTCGGCACCCACCCCGCCGTCGCGCAGCGCGGTGACGATGGCTCGCATCTCCTCCAGCGTGCGTGCCCCGTCCTCCTCGACTCCGTCGAGCGCCTCCACGGCGGCGGCCGGGTCCGTTCCGGCGAGCACCCGGCCGGCCTGGGCGCGGATCACCATCGCCGAGACGTGGTGGGCCACCGTGTCGTGCAACTCCCGGGCGAGTCGTTCGCGCTCGTCGGAGCGCACCCGCTCCATCCGCCGCTGCCGCACCGTCGCCCACAACCGGGCGGCCGCCCCCAGCACCGCGGGAAGCAGCAGGAACGCCAGGCCCACCACCTGGTCGGCGGCCGGGGCGGGGTCGATGACGGCCGACAGCACGAAGAACGCGAGGATCGCGGCCCCGCCCAGAATGACCTCGCGACCCGAGCCCCACCGGGGCAGCGCGTACACGAGCACGAGCAGCCCCAGGCCGGTGACGTACAGGCCGACCGGCTGCCCGGGAAGAGCCGCAACGGTGACCACCAGGGCCGCACCGAACCCCAGCAGAACCATCGCCAGGGGACGGGCCCGGCGCCACATCGGCAGGACGGCCACGCCCACGGCGAACACCACGGCCACCGGCCGCCACCGTACGTCTTCCCGCAGTATCCCTTCCGCGAGCGCGCCGAGCACGCCCACGGTGAGCAGCGCCCAGTCCCGCCACACCCGGGCCGGGCCGGGCGGCGGCCGTGGCTCGGTCCACAGGGTTCGCAGCTCGTCGCGCAGCACGACTCCCAGCCTAGGGGGCCTGCCGCGCCGCACATCGGCCGAAAGAACGGGCCGGGCGTAGTCCCGCGGAACGGCGGATCCCCGGCTCCCGCGCCGATGTCCCGCCCTGCCGCCGCGACCAGGCTTGCCGTCGACGGCCGTACCCGGGCGGCCGACCGACGCAAGGAGAACCACGGTGAATCGGCAAACGGCCGCACGGGTTGCGGGAGCACTGTTCGTCATCGCGGACGTCGCCGGGATTGGCGGAAAAGTCCTCCTCGATCGCGAGAACGACGCGAATGCGGTCATCACCGGCGCGGTGCTGGTCTTCGTCATGGCGCTCGCGGTGGCCATGATCCCGGTGGCGCTCTTCCCGGTGCTCAAGAAGCAGAACGAAGCGCTCGCGCTGGGCTACGCCGTGCTGCGCGTGATCGAGGCGCTGCTGCTGACCGCGTCCGCGGTGGCACCACTGCTGGTACTGACGGTGGGCCGGCAGCCGGCCACCACGCAGCCCGGCCTGCAACCGGTCGCCGGCGCGTTGTCCATGGACGAGTACTGGGCGGGCCCGTTCGGCCAGATCGCGTGGAGCCTGAGCGTCATGGTCCTGCTGTACCTGCTGCACCGATCCCGCGCGGTGCCGCGGTACATCTCGGTGTGGGGCCTGGCCGGGGCGCCGCTGTACCTGGCGAGTCAACTGCTGATCCTGTACGGCGTCGCGGGGCCGCTCGCCACGATCGTCACCGCCCAGTTCGGCATCAACGAGCTCGTGCTGGTGATCTGGCTGCTCGTCCGGGGACTCCGCCCGGCCCCGGCCGCGACGGTTGCCGTGGCATGACGGGCCCGACACGGCGGGCCCTCATCCCGAGTTGCTTGCGTACGGAGAGTGCCGAGGTGAATGCGGGCGACAACTCCCGGCGTGGTTGGTCAGACTGTCCGCGTGCTGGAGCCGGAGCTGAACGAACACGATTACCTGCAGCAGATCGAGCTGCTTGCCCGCGACGTGGTCCGCGCCGCCAAGGACGAGGGCTGGGTGTCGTACGACGCCGATCCGGCGGAGGCCTCCGCGTTGCAGCGGGCGGTCAACGAGGTGGCCCGCCGGCTGCGGCACTGGCATTTCAACGGTGACGGATGCCTAGAGGACGATCGTCCGCTGCTGCACCTCGGCGGTGCCGGTGTCATCACGCCCGGCGACAACCCCGAGCGGCAGGAGAACTACCGGACCGGCTGCGCCCGCCTCGGCGTCGACGTCCGCGACGAGGGCTGGGCGCTCTGGTACAGCTGGGATGACAAGGCCCGCGCCCACACGATCGTCACCACCGCCCTGGACACCACCCACGCGCTGCTCGACAACTGGTCGCACGGCCGCGACATCCATCCCGCCCAGCCGGATCGCGCCCAGATCGCCGCGGTCGTCCGTGGCTGGGTCGGACCGATCACCCTGTCACCCAGTCACGCCACGACGATCGGCCTCGGCGGCCGCTGAACCACCTCCACGACGAAGGGAACCACCGCGATCCGGCTCGGACATCGAGCGGCAGCGCGGACCGGCGGCGTTGCCAAGATCGGCTACGCTGCGCCGATGCTTTTCGAGGCCGGCAAGGACAGGACCCCCGGCATGCGGATGCCGCCACTGCCCGTACCGGCCGGGCCGCTGACCCTGGCGCAGATGGCCCAGCGGGCGGTCGGTGACCGGCCCGCGGAGGTGACCAAGCCGATCGTCCTGAGCCCGTACGATGCGTCGTGGCCGGCCCGGTACGCCGCGCAGGAGAGCCGGATCCGGGCCGCGCTGGGCGCGCGGGCGCTCGCCGTCGAGCACATCGGATCCACCGCAGTACCCGGGCTCGCCGCCAAGGATCGCATCGACATCGACCTGATCGTGGCGGACCCGGCCGACGAGGACGACTACGTCCCGGCCCTGACCGGGGCCGGCTACACGCTGCGGACCCGTGAGCCGCACTGGTACGAACACCGCTGCCTGTGGACCGACAGTCACGACGTCAACCTGCATGTCTTCGGGCCGGACTGCGACGAGTTCCTGCGCCACATGATCCTGCGGGACTGGCTGCGTACCCATCCCGACGACCGGGAGCGGTACGCCGCAGGCAAGCACCGCGCCGCCGCGGACCATGCGTGGTCGATGGCCGGGTACGTCGCGGCCAAGGCCGACGTCATCGTCGAGATCCTCCATCGCGCCGGCCTTCGATAGCCGAGTGCCGACCCGCGCGTGGCCGGCGGCCGGGTATGGCCGAGACTGGCGCAATGGCCGTGATGCGCTGTGACTTCTTCTCCGACGTGCTGGAGCTCGGCACCTCGATGACCGTGCTGCTGCCGCAGACCGCCAGCACCCAGATCGGCCTCGCGGGCCGCGCCGGCGACGAGGCGCCGCCCGTGCTGTATCTGCTGCACGGGCTCAGCGACGACGACACCGCCTGGACCCGGTACACCTCGATCGAACGGTACGCGGCCGCCCGCGGCCTCGCGGTCGTCATGCCGCAGGTGCACCGCAGTTTCTACACCGACGAGGCGTACGGCCTGAAGTTCTGGACGTTCCTGTCGGAGGAGCTGCCCGCGGTCGTGTCGGGGTTCTTCCGGGTGTCCACGCGCCGCGAGGACACGTTCGTCGCGGGGCTGTCGATGGGCGGGTACGGGGCACTGAAGTGGGCGTTGCGCCGGCCGGACCGGTTCGCCGCCGCGGCCAGCCTCTCCGGTGCCCTCGACCTGGCGCACATGTACCAGTGGGATCAGCGGCCGCACATGCGCGAGCTGGTGACCCGGGTCTTCGCCGACCGGCCGGTCGCGGGCACGGACGACGATCTGCTGCACCTGGTGGCCACCGCGGATCCGTCCCGGCTGCCGCGGCTGATGCTGCGGTGCGGTGCCGAGGACCATCTGGTGGCGCAGAACGAGCGGTTCGTGGCCGCCTGCGCCGAGCACGGCGTGCCGCTGGACGCGGAGTTCGGGCCGGGCGCGCACGAGTGGCCGTACTGGGACGCGCAGATTCAGGCCGTCCTGGACTGGCTGCCGCGCTGAGGCTACTGCAGGCGGTTCGCCATCAGTGCCTGTTCCTCCAGCACCTCGTTGATCCGGACCTGCACCGCGTCCATCTGCCCGATCGTCTCGCTCGTGGTCAGGATGCCCGAGGAGACCGTCTTCGCGCTGTGCTGGATGCCGGTGACCTGCTCGGCGACCCGCTGGGTCGCCTCGGCGGTCTCCCGGGCCAGGTCCTTGACCTCGCCCGCGACCACCGCGAACCCGCGGCCCACCTCGCCGGCGCGGGCTGCCTCGATCGTGGCGTTGAGGGCGAGCAGGTTCGTCTGATCCGCGATCGAGGAAATGATCTTGATGACGTCACCGATCGCCGCGGACGCGTGTCCCAGCGCCTCGACCTCCTGCGTCATCGCGGACGCGCGGGCCACCGCCTCCTCCGCCACCCGGGTCGCGTCGTCGCTGGCGGCGCGCAGCCGCGACACCGTGTCGAGCAGCGCCCCGGCGTTGTCCGCCGCATGCTCGGTGCCGCGCACGATGTCGAGCCGCTGGGAGACCAACTGCTCCACGTTGCGCAGTGCCGACGCGCGTGACTCGGTGAGCTCAATGGACTCGGTGGTGAAGAAGTCCATCGTGCCGATGATCCGGCCGTGGCGGTGGATCGGCAGGCAGACCCCGGAGCGGACCCCGGCCCGCTGGGCGGCCGGTGCCCGTACGCAGTCCGTCAGGTCGGCCAGGTCACGGACGAACACCAGGTCGTCGGTACGCCACGCCCGGCCGGACAGGCCGACCCCCTCGGCGAACGTGGCCGCGAGCGTGACCTTGCGGAACTCCTCGCCGGCCGAGCCGGACTCGAACCGGAACCGCAGCACGTTGTCGGTCTCGTCGATCTCCCAGTACGAGCCGTACGCCCAGCCGAACGCGGTGCGTACGCCCTCGAGCGCGGTACGCAATGCCGTGGTCGAGTCGTGCACGTCGCCCATGGCGCTGACCACGCCGGTCACCGCGAGCCGGTCGCTGACCACCTGACGCAGCTCCGCTTGGGCCAGCGCGGCGCGGCGGGACTGCTCGGCGATGCGCGCGATGGCCGACCACTTCTCCGTACGTGGGCCGTCGACGTGGAGCAGTTCGGGGGAGTAGTACTCCAGTACCGCGATGGCCTCGTTGTTGTGCAGCACCGGGGTGACCACCGCGGACTTCATGCCCACGCGCGCGGCGGCCTGGCAGCGCAGGCAGTCGACGTACCGTTCGAGGTCGTCGACGTAGTGCGGCTGACGCGTCTTGTGTGCCCGCCCGACCAGCCCGGCGTCCGCCGGCATGGCGTGGGCGGCGATCGCGGCCTGCAGGTCGGCGGCGATGGCACCCTTCTCGTACTCCAGGGTGACCGTGCCGCGGCCGTCGGACAGCCAGACGGCGCCGTACCCGAAGTCCTGGGCCTCGACCGTGCTGTCGACCGTGATCCGCCACGTCGACGCCTCGTCCGTGGCCTGTTCGAGATCGATGATGAGCTTTTCGAGGTTTTCGACGTCGCGAGGGATGCGCAGCGGCTGCCCCTGCCCGGCCGTTGAGGACCGAAATACGCTCACGGCCACTCCTGTGGGGTGGTTGTCCGGTGATGGTCCCCATCATCCGGCAGCGCCCGCCCTGTTGGTGCGGCTTTGCGGCAGCCCGGTGCTATTCGCCGTCGCGGGACTGCTCGGCGAGGAAGCGCTCCAGCTCGGCGCCCAGCTCCTCGGCGGTGGGCAGCGGCTGGCCCGAGTCGGCCAGCAGGTTACCGGCGCGACCCCGCAGGAACGCGTCGTACTGCTGTTCCAACGCGGCGACCAGGCGGCCGGCCTGCTCGTCCTCGCCGACCTGCTTGTCGATCTCCTCACGGACCAGCGCGGACGCCTCCCGGAGCTGCCCGGTCGGCAGCGCCAGCCCGGTGCTGGCCGACACGGAGTCGAGCAGCAGCTCCGCGGCCGCGGGGTAGGTGGTCTGCGCCAGGTAGTGCGGGACGTGCGCGGCATACCCCATGGCGTCGTGCCCGGCCTCACCGAGGCGGAACTCCAGCAGGTTGCCGACGCTGGCCGGGACCTGCACCCGCTGCAGCCACGACTCGTGGTCGCCGAGCAGGCGCTGATCCGTGGCATGCGCGGTGATCCCGACCGGCCGGGTGTGCGGCACGGCCATCGGGATGGCGTTGAGCCCCACCGTGACCCGGACCCCGAGACGCTCGACGAGCTGGGTCACCGCGGCGATGAAGCGTTCCCACTGCAGGTCCGGCTCCGGGCCGGCGAGCAGCAGGAACGGGGTGCCCAGCCGGTCGTGCAGCAGGTGCAGGGCCAGGCTGGGCTGCTCGTAGCTCTCCCAGTGATCCTCTACGAAGATCATCGTGGGGCGCCGCGAGCGGTAGTCGAGCAGCTGGTCCAGGTCGAACGTGGCGACCACGCGGCCGTCGAGCTGCTCCAGCAGGTGTTCGCGGGTGAGCTGGATCGCACTGCCCGCGTCGACGAACCCGGTCAGCGCCTGGACCAGCACGGGACCGTCCAGGGCGGGCAGGTCATCGACCAACTCGTAGAGACCCTGTGGGTCGAGCACGCTGCAGACCTCCTCATGACCCGCCGCGCGGCGGACATGGGCAGGAACGTTGCCGCCCCCGCGTTCATTCCTGCCGCCCCGGCGGTGACAGGATCGCGTTCCGATCCTGCCGTACGGGCGCCCGCCCCGCCCGGGCGGGCACCCGCGGCGTGGGTCACACCTTGAACTGCTCCACGAGAACGTGCAGGTCACCGGCGAGCCGGGACAGCTCCGTGGCCGTACGGTTGGCCTCGCCGGCCCCGGTCGTGGTGCTCTGCGCGTCCCCGGCTACCCCGGTGATCGTCTCGGTGATGTGCGCCGCACCGGTCGCGGCCCCGGCCACGTTGCGCCCGATCTCGCTGGTCGTGGCGGTCTGCTCCTCCACCGCCGACGCGATCGTGTTCGAGTACGCGTTGATCCGCTCGATCACCTCGGCGATCTCCTCGATGGCGGTGACCGCGGCCCCCGTATCGGTCTGGATCGCCTGGATCCGGCTGGAGATCTCCTCGGTCGCCTTGGCGGTCTCCTGTGCCAGGTCCTTGACCTCGGACGCCACCACCGCGAACCCCTTGCCGGCCTCGCCTGCGCGGGCCGCCTCGATCGTCGCGTTCAGCGCCAGCAGGTTCGTCTGCTCCGCGATCGACGTGATCACCTTGACGATGTCGCCCACCTCGGCGGAGGACACCCCCAGCTTGGCCATCGTGGTGTTGGCCGCCTTCGCCACCTCGACCGCGTCGCGGGCGATGCCCGCCGCGTCGGTGGCGCTGCCCGCGATCTCCCGGATCGAGGCGGTCATCTCCTCGGCGGCCACGGCGACCGTGTCCACGTTGGTGGAGACCTCCACGGCCGCGGATGACACCTGCTCGGCGCGGGAGCTGGTCAGCTCGGCGTTGGCCGCCATCTGCGCGCTGACCGCCGCCATCTGCTGCGCCGAACTGGCCAGCGTCTGACTGCTCTCACCGATCTGACCGATCGTCGAGCGCAGCGTCTGGGTGGCCTTGTCGAGTTCGAGACCCATCCGGCCCACCTCGTCGAGGCTGTCCACATCGGCGGTCCGGGTCAGGTCGCCGTTCGCGAGCGCGCGGATCACCTCCGACAGGAGGCGCACGCGGGTGGCGAGGCCGCGCGCCACCAGCAGCCCGAAGAACGCGGCCAGCGTCAGGCCGACCACCAGCACCACGACCGTCACGGTCCGCGCGGAGGCGTACCGGGACCGGGCGTTGGCGGCGTCCACGCTCGCCTGGGCGCTCTCCGCGGCGATGAGGTCGGTCAGGTAGGCGCTCGCGGTGGCCGCGGCCGGGGCGAGGACGTTGTCACCGATCTGCTCCACGTCGGGCGCCGCGAGACGCCGGCTCGCGGGCACGAACTGCTTGTCCCGTACGGTGCGGTACTCCTGCCAGGCGGCCACGAGCCGGTCGAGGTAGCGGGGATTCACCGCGACTTCCCGGTACGCGGCGACATCCTTCTCGAACGCCGCGTCGTCCTTCTTGATCTCCTGCTCGTACCGGGTCTTGGCCGAGGGAGAGGAGGTGAGCCCGTGGTTGAACACCGCGGTCCGAGTGGCACTGATGTCCACCGCGATCTGCTCGAGCTGCTGGGTCGGCACGACACTGCCGGTGTACAGGCCGTTGGCCGTCCGGCTCAGCCCGGCCATCTGCAGGATGGCGAACGCGCCGACCCCCGCACCGACGATCGACAGCACGACGACGATCAGCAGGATCTTGGTGTACATGGGCAGGTTGCGGATCCAGCGGGCCGCGGCGCCATAAACGTTCACGGATTTCAGTGCAGGGGTGTTCAAGCGTCGACCCTTCAGGAAACAACAGACAATTCCGTCGTTTCTGATCGGTCGCCGGAGTCGTCGGCTGAGGCTTCAGCCGGCGATCCGCATCACGCGGATGATCAGCCGGTCAGCGCCTGGGCGTTACGCCCGGCCACCAGGCGCTCACCGAGCTGCTGGGCCGACAACGGCCGGGAGAAGTGGTAACCCTGGGCGAAGCGGTACCCAAGCCGGTGCAGGGTGTCCGCCTGCTCGGCGGTCTCCACGCCCTCGGCGATCGCCTGCAGGTGCAGGCCGTTCGTGATCTGGATCATCGCGGTGGCGATGACCGCCTCCTCGGAGCGCCCGCCGATGCCGTCCACGAACGACTTGTCCACCTTGAGCGTGTCGGCCGGGCACGTACGCAGCAGGCCGAGCGAGGAGTGGCCCGTACCGAAGTCGTCGAGCGCGACCTTCACGCCGAGCGTCACGAGCATCTGCAACGCGTCGAGCGCCACACCGCCGTCGAAGACCGCGGTCTCGGTGACCTCGACGACCAGCCGCTCCGGGTCGAAGCCGGTCTCGGCCAGCGCGTCGCGGACCGTCTCGGCGTAGCCGGGCTCGCGCAGCTGCCGCGCGGACACGTTGACGCCGATCTCGTGCGGCGCGTCGTCGCCGAACTGCTCGATCCAGGCCATCGCCTGGCGCAGCGCGGTACGCAGGATCCAGTCGCCCAACGGCACGATCAGGCCGGTGCGCTCCGCGATCGGGATGAACTTGTCCGGGCCGACGAACCCGCGGTCGGGATGCGTCCAGCGCACCAGCGTCTCCACGCCGGTCCACTTGCCGTCAGGCAGCCGCACGATCGGCTGGTACACCAGGGAGAACTCGCCGCGGTCCAGGGCCTGCCGCAGCTCGGCACCGAGCTGCGCGTCGGCGGCCTGGTGCTGCTCCAGCTCGGCGTCGTAGACGGCGTGGCGGCCCTTGCCGCGCTCCTTGGCGGCGTACATGGCCAGGTCGGCGCGGCGCAGCAACTCCTGCGGGCTGGCGTCGGGCCACGCCTCGGCCAGGCCGACACTGGCGCGGACCAGCAGGTCGTAACCGAGCGCGTGCACCGGGCGGCTCAAGGCCTCGGTGATGCGTGCCAGCACCTCGGTGGCCTCGTCGCCGCGCAACCCGTGCAGCAGCAGGCCGAACTCGTCGCCACCGAGGCGGGCGACCACGTCGTCCACCCGTACGCAATCGCGCAGGCGCTGGGCCACCACCACGAGCATCGCGTCGCCGACCGCGTGCCCCAGCCGGTCGTTGATCGCCTTGAAGTCGTCCAGGTCGATGAGCGCCAGGCTCAGCGTGGTCTCCGCGGCGCCCGCGGTGGCCACCGCGGTCAGCGCGTCCCGGGTGTGCTGTTCGAACAGTGCGCGGTTGGCCAGGTCGGTGAGACCGTCGTGGGTGGCCCGGTGGGTGAGCTGACTCTGGAACTGGTTGAGCTGCACCAGGTTGGCGTCGAGCCGGCGCACCAGGCGGCCGTTCTCGCGCAGCGCGTTGACCTGACGAAGCACCACCAGGGCGGTGAGGCAGACCGCGGCCAGCGCGACCACGAGCGCGCCGTCACCGGCCTTGTTGCTGATCACCAGCAGCAGGCCGTCGGTGGCGGCGACCGCCAGGTACGGCAGTGCGCTGAACCGGCGCCGGGGCCGCTCGACCGGCGGCATCCCCGCGGCACGGCGCTGCCGGTCGGCGGCGAACGCCAGGAACAGCAGCGTGGCGGGGGTGAACATCTGCGAGCCGCGCAGGCCCGCAGGCAGGTCGATGAACAACGGGAACAGACCCGCGCCGAACGCGCCCACCGCGGTCGCGACGGCCAGCAGGCGGACCGTGACCCGGTCGAGGCCGCCCAGGTCGCTCATGGCCAGCTTGCCGACCGCGGCGACGCCGACGAGGCCTAGCGTGGCCAGCACGATGACCGGCAGGGCGTCCTGGCCGGCCAGAGAGGCGCTGACCGCGTGCCGGGTGAGGTACCAGGCGAACAGGCCCACCGTGACCGTGACGGTGAGGGCGTCCACCGAGAACCGCAGCAGCCGCTCCTTGCGCTCGTGCCGGACCACCGGCAGGCCCAGCATCGACCAGAGCAGGACGCCCATCGCCAGGCAGTACAGGAGGGCGGTGGGCAGGTCGTGCTGAGCGCCGGATCCGTGCGGGTGGGCCGCGGTGTGCCGGATGTCGCCCAGGGCGCCGAGGCCGATCAGCGTGGCCACGAGCATCTGCAGGCGCCAGAAACGGCGGCAGACAGTGTCCAGTTTCGGCTCGGTGGCGGTGCGCCAGCAGGCCACGGCGGCAGCCGCCGCGGCGGCCGCGGACGGCACCCAGTTCCAGAACAGGGGAGTCCACGACCCGGCGAGGTTGCCCAGGAACAGCACGACGCCGACCACGACCACGGCGACGGCCGTGACCAGCGCGGGGGTCGGCCGCAGCCGCTCCACCTGCCGTCCACCGACCGTCATACCTGTCACCTTCCGGATCGTGCTCGCGGGCACCGCGGTGCCCCTCCGGCGTGGCTTATCGGTCGCCGGACCAATGGTCTGAGCAGAACGGCCCTGGGGGAGCCGTCGGCACTGGTCAACGCGATGATCGGAGGGCGGTACGGTGCACGTGCATCTGCACGGCACAATGGTCGGGAGATCCCGTTCCAAATCCCCTGGGAGCGATCCGGTGAGCGACCGCACGCAGGCACTGCCCGAATCGAGCACCCCACCGGCCGACGGGCCGCCCGGCACGCTGTGGGCCAGGATGAAAACCGACCCGGAGTACGCCCCCGAGCACCTCGCGCTGGAGGCCGTCCGCCGGCTCGGCCCGCAGGCCCGCGCGTGGGCGGCGCAGACCCGGGCGGAACGGCCGGACCTCGACCCGGACGCGCTCGCCCACCTCGCCACCCGCCGGTTCACCTACCAGGCCCGGCTCTCCGGCGCGATCTCCGGCGCGGTCGGGCTGCCCGGGACGGTCGTCGACGTCGGCGTACTGGCCTGGACGCAGGCCCGGATGGTGCTGCACCTCGCCGCGGCGTACGGCCTCGACCCGACCCATCCCGCCCGGGCCACCGAGCTGCTCGTGCTGCAGCGGGTGCACCGGGTCGCCGAGTCGGCCCGCCTGGCGCTCGGCGTGGCGGCGGGCCGCGAACGGGCCAGCCGGATCTTCGAGGGCATGGCGGGGCGGCCACTGGCCGGCGTGATGCTGCGGCTGGGCGCAAAACTGGCCCAGATGGCCGGGGTCAAGGCCACCAAGCGGTTCTTCGTCAAGCTGGTCCCCGGGGCCGGCCTGATCCTGGGCACGTGGGCGAACGCGGCCGCCACCAAGCACCTCGCGCAACGCGCCCGCGACATGTACCGGCCAGGGCACTAATGTCACCGGCGCCGCATCCGATCTGAACCGGGTAACACTCCGATTCGGCGGGAGGCGCCGTGCGACCCAGGTACTGGGCGGTGCTGCCGGTGGCGCTTGCGCTGCTCACCGGCTGCAACAGCGTGTCCAGCCTGCTGTCGCCGACCGCGGGCACGCCGTCCACCAGTCCTCCGTCCGGTGGCCCCGGTTGGATCCGGGTCGCCCAGGGCAGCCCCACGCCGATGCCGGCACCGAGCTACCGCGCCCCGTCGCCCAGTCCCGCGCCGACCGGATTCCTGCCGCGGCCCAGCACGACCCCCGGGCCGACCGTGGGCCCGACCTGCGAGCCGAAGACCTACAACTTCTCCCGCATCGACGCGCTCGACGTCACCACCGGGACCACCAGTGCCGTGGCGACCTGGTACAACATCGGCGGATACAACCTGGTCGAGTTCCGGCTCACCGCGATCAGCCAGGATCTGGTCGTCGGCTCGCAGCACAACTACGGCTTCGTCACGATCAAACCGGCCGCGCCGTGCGGCATGATGACCGGCCGGATCACCGGCCTGAAACCCAAGACCGGGTACGTGTTCTCGGTCGACGCGGTGGTCCTGCGGCGCAGCGGCGACGGCACCCACGCGGCTACGGTCTACCGCTCGCACGTCTTCCGCACCAAGTAGCACCCGCCCGCCGAGCGCTGCGCGGTCCCGGTCGACCGGGTCTCTAAGCTTCCCGGCATGGAGACGATCGTCGACACGGTCGTACTGGTGACGATCAGCGTGCTCGGCGCGGCGCTGGCCCGGCGGTTCGGGCTGATCGCGCCGCTGGTACTGCTGGTGGCCGGGCTGTGCCTGTCGTTCCTGCCCGGCATTCCCGCGGTGCACCTGGAACCCGAACTGGTGCTGCTCGGCATCCTGCCGCCCCTGCTGTACGTGGCGGCGTTGCGTACCTCGGTGCCCGCGTTCACCGATGCGCTGCGGCCGATCCTGCTGCTGGCCGTCGGCCTGGTCGTGGTGAGTGCGTTCGCGGTCGGTGGCGTGCTGCACCTGCTGCTGCCCGAGGTGCCGTTCGCGGCGTGCCTGGCGCTGGGCGCGGTGGTCGCCCCGCCGGACGCGGTCTCGGCCACCGCGGTCGCCCGCCGGGTCGGCCTGCCCCGGCGGGTGGTCACCATCCTGGACGGCGAAAGCCTGCTCAACGACGCCACCGCGCTGGTGTTGCTGCGGATCTCGGTGGGTGCGCTGCTCGGCACCGCCGCCGGATTCTGGGAGATCGCCGGCCAGGTTGTCCTCAAGGCGGGCGGGGGCCTGCTGCTCGGCCTGGGCGCCGCGGTGGCGGCGGCGTGGCTGCACCGCCGCATCGAGGACCCGCTGCTGGACGACGCGTTGTCCGTGCTGACCCCGTTCGTGGTGGTGATCGTGGCCGAGACGCTGCGTACCTCCAGCGTGGTCGCGGTGGTGGTGGCCGGGCTCTACCTGGGACACCGGATCCCGTACCTGCTGTCGGCGACCTCCCGGCTGCAGATGGAGGCGGTGTGGCGGCTGCTGACGTTCCTGCTCGAAGGCGTCGTGTTCCTGCTGGTCGGGCTGCAACTGCGGGGCCTGGTCGCCCGCCTGGAAACACCCCCGGCCACCACGGCCGCGGTGACCGGCGCGGTGTTCGCGACGGTCGTGCTCGTCCGGTACGCGTGGATGTACCCGGCCACGTACCTGGCGCGGCTGGTCCCGCGGGTGCGGTCGCGCCGGGAGCTGCCGCCGCCCGCGGTCCCGGCGGTGATCGCCTGGGCCGGGATGCGCGGGGTCGTCACGCTGGCGGCGGCGCTGACCCTGACCGAGTACGAGAACCTGCCCGGCGACCTGTTCGTCTTCGTGGCGTTCGCGGTGATCGTGCTGACCCTGCTCGTCCAGGGCACCACGCTGCCGTGGCTGTCGCGGCGCCTCGGGGTGGTGGAGGACACCAGCGCGCAGGACGCCCTGGCCGAGGCGGGGGTGCAGCACGCGGCCAGCCGGGCGGCGCTGGCCGCGCTGGAGGAACACGCGGACGGCGCCCCGCCCGCGGTGGTGCAGCGGCTGCGGGCATTGACCGACAGCCGGGCCAACGTGGCGTGGGAGCGGCTGGGCAACCAGGCCCAGGAGACACCGTCGGCAGCGTACGGTCGGTTACGGCGCGAGATGATCGCGGCGGAGCGGCACGTCTTCAAGGTGGCCCGCAACGAGGGCCGCATCCCCGAGGAGGTGCTGACCCGTGCGCAGCGTGAGCTCGACCTGGAGGAGTCCCAGTTGACCCGGAGTGACGATTGACCTGCCAGCATCTCGCGGAGGCCGGGGAGCCCGCCCCGCGCACGCAGTACGACGACGGCTGCCCGCAGTGCGTCGCGGACGGCTTCACCGACTGGGTTCACCTGCGGGAATGCCTGAGCTGCGGGGTGGTGGCATGCTGCGACTCCTCCCCGCGGAGGCACATGTCCGCCCACCACGAGCAGACCGGCCACCCGGTGATGCGCTCGTACGAACCGGGTGAGACGTGGCGGTGGTGCTTCGAGGACGAGCTGCTCGGGTGACGCTGCGCGCTGCCGTGGCGGCCCGGACGCCCCTGTGCCAATGTGGAGCCGCCAGACGTTGGGAGACAACATGCAGGTGTGGCCGGGCCACCGGTATCCGCTGGGCGCGACCTACGACGGGACGGGCACGAACTTCGCGATCTTCTCCGAGGTCGCCGAGGCCGTGGAGCTGTGCCTGTTCGACCCGTCCGGCAACGAGCGCAAGGTGCAGCTGCACGAGCAGGACGCGTTCGTCTGGCACGCCTACCTGCCGGGCATCGAGCCGGGCCAGCGCTACGGCTACCGGGTGTACGGCCCGTACGACCCGGCGCGCGGGCTGCGGTGCAACCCGCACAAGCTGCTGCTGGACCCGTACGCGCGGGCGGTCGACTCGGACATCGACTGGCACCCGTCGCTGTACGCGTACGACTTCGACAGCCCGGACCAGATGTCGGATCTCGACTCGGCGCCGCACATGGCCAAAGGTGTCGTGGTCAACCCGTACTTCGACTGGGGCAACGACCGGCGGCCGAACATCCCGTACCACCACTCGGTGATCTACGAGACCCACGTCAAGGGGCTCACCCAGCGCCACCCGGAGGTGCCGCGGGACCTGCGCGGCACGTACGCGGCGCTGGGCCACCCGGCGATCATCGAGCACCTCAAGGGGCTCGGCGTCACCGCGGTGGAACTGATGCCGGTGCACCAGTTCGTGCACGACAACCGGCTGGTCGACCTGGGCCTGCGCAACTACTGGGGCTACAACACGCTCGGTTTCTTCGCGCCGTACCACGGGTACTCGGCGATGGGGGCGCTGGGCCAGCAGACCCAGGAGTTCCGGGGCATGGTGAAGGCGCTGCACGCCGCCGGGATGGAGGTGATCCTCGACGTGGTGTACAACCACACCGCCGAGGGCAACCATCTCGGGCCGACGATGAGCCTCAAGGGCATCGACAATCGCACGTACTACCGGCTGGTCGACGACCAGCCGGTTTTCTACATGGACTACACCGGCACGGGCAACAGCCTCAACGTGCGCAGCCCGCAGAGCCTGCAGCTCATCATGGACTCGCTGCGGTACTGGGTGACCGAGATGCACGTCGATGGGTTCCGCTTCGACCTCGCCTCCACGCTGGCCCGCGAGTTCTACGACGTCGACCGGCTGTCCACGTTCTTCGAGGTGGTGCAGCAGGACCCGGTGGTCGGCCAGGTGAAGCTCATCGCCGAGCCGTGGGACGTCGGCCCGGGCGGCTACCAGGTCGGCAACTTCCCGCCGAACTGGACGGAGTGGAACGGCAAGTACCGCGACACGGTCCGTGACTTCTGGCGCGGCGAGCCGGCCACGCTGGCCGAATTCGCCAGCCGGATCACCGGCTCGGCCGACCTGTACCAGGACGACGGGCGCAAACCGTTCCACTCGATCAACTTCGTCACCGCGCACGACGGCTTCACGCTCACCGACCTGGTGTCGTACAACGACAAGCACAACGACGCCAACGGGGAGGAGAACCGCGACGGGGAGAGCCACAACCGGTCCTGGAACTGCGGGGTGGAAGGCCCCACCGACGACCGGTCGGTGCTGGAGCTGCGGGCCCGTCAGCGGCGCAACTTCCTGGCGACGCTGATGCTCAGCCAGGGCGTACCGATGATCGCGCACGGCGACGAGCTGGGCCGTACCCAGCAGGGCAACAACAACGCGTACTGCCAGGACAACAAACTGGCCTGGGTCGACTGGGACGACGCCGACGAGCAACTGCTGGAGTTCACCCGCAAGCTGACCGCGTTCCGCCACCGGCACCAGGTGTTCCGGCGCCGGCGCTTCTTCACCGGCTTGCCGGTCACCGCCCGCGGCGGCGGCGACCCGCTGCAGGACCTCGCCTGGTTCACCCCGGACGGCCGCGAGATGACCGGCGACGACTGGGGCAACGACTTCGGCCGGGCGGTGGCCCTGTTCGTCAACGGCGAGGGCATCCGCGAGCGCGGCCAGTACGGCCAGCGCCATGTGGACTCGTCGTTCCTGCTGTTCTTCAACGCGCACGACGCACCGATCGAGTTCTCCACACCGCCCATCGACTACGGCGAAAAGTGGGAGGTCGTCATCGACACCGCCGCACCGTCCCCGCACCGGCCCCCGATCGTCGAAGCCGGCACCAAGATCCTCGTACCGGACCGGTCTCTGATGGTGCTGGACCGGACGGTGTGAGATGCCGCCGACCAGTACGTACCGGGTCCAGGTCCGCCCCGAGTTCGACCTGAAGGCCACCGCCGAACTGGCCGACTACCTCGCCGAGCTGGGCGTCAGCCACCTCTACACCGCCCCGCTGCTCACCGCCGCCCCGGGCTCCGAGCACGGGTACGACGTGGTCGACCACGCCCGGGTCAACCCGCAGCTCGGTGGCGAGCCGGGCCGCGCCGCGCTGGTGGCGGCGCTGCACGCCGCCGGGCTCGGCCTGGTCGTCGACATCGTGCCCAATCACGCCGGGGTCACCGCGGCCGCGGCCAACCCGAGCTGGTGGGACGTACTCAAACACGGCCCGGATTCGCCCTACGCCGGTTGGTACGACATCGACTGGTCCCGCGGCCGGCTGCTGCTGCCCGTGCTGGCCGACGAGCCGGACGCGCTGGACCGGCTCACCGTGGCCGGTGACGAGCTGCATTACCACGACCACCGGTTCCCGATCGCGGACGGCACCGGCGGCGGCAGCGCCCGCGACATCCACGACCGCCAGCACTACGAGCTGGTGGCGTGGACCCGCGGCGACGCCGAGCTCAACTACCGCCGGTTCTTCGCGATCGCCGGCCTGGCCGGGCTGCGCGTCGAGGACCCGGAGGTCTTCGCCGCCACCCACGCGGAGCTGCTGCGCTGGTACGCCGAAGGAGCGGTGCAGGGCATCCGGGTCGACCACCCGGACGGGCTGCGCGACCCGGGCGGCTACCTGCAGCGGCTGCACGAGGCCGCGCCGGACGCCTGGATCGTGGTGGAGAAGATCCTCGCGACGGCGGAGCGGCTGCCGCCGTGGCCGATCGCGGGCACCACCGGCTACGACGCCATGGCCGAGGTCAGCGGAGTTTTCGTGGACACCACCACGGAGGCGTTCTTCGACACCCTGGACCACCACCTCACCGGCGGCGAGACCTCCTGGCACAACCTCGCGCACGACAGCCGTTACCACGTCGCGACGACGCTGCTCGCCGCGGAACTGGCCCGCATGGGGCGGCTCGTACCCGAGCTCGACGCCGGGCCCGGCCTGGCCGAGCTGGCCGCGTGCTTCCCGGTCTACCGCACCTACCTGCCGTTCGGTGCCCGGCACCTGGCCCGCGCCCGTGCCGAGGCGGGCCGGCGCCGCCCCCAGCTCATCGGGGTCCTCGACCAGCTCACCGCTCGGCTGCGCGACCCCGCCGACGAGCTGGCTCAGCGGTTCCAGCAGTTCACCGGCGCGGTCACCGCCAAGGGGGTGGAGGACTGCGCGTTCTACCGGTGGACCCGGTTCACCGCCCGCAACGAGGTCGGCGCCGACCCCACGAAGTTCGGGCTCACGCTCGACGAGTTCCACGACGCCGCGCAGGAACGGCAGCAGAGCTGGCCGGACGGGATGACCGCACTGTCCACGCACGACACCAAGCGCGGCGAGGACGTGCGGGCCCGGCTCGCGGTCCTCGCCGAGCTGCCCGGCGACTGGACCGAGGTGGTGCGCCGCTGGGTGCGGATCGCCCCGCTGCCCGACCCGTCGCTCGCCCACCTGATCTGGCAGGCCGCGGTCGGGGCGTGGCCGATCGACCGGGACCGGCTGCACGCGTACGCGGTGAAGGCCGCCCGGGAAGCCGGCACCCTCACCACCTGGCGGCGGCCCGACCAGCGGTTCGAGAACGCCCTGCACGCGATGGTCGACAAGATCTACGACGACCCGGCGCTGCAGCGGGAGGTCGCCGATTTCGCGGCCGCGATCACCCCGCCCGGCTGGTCCAACTCGCTCGGCCAGAAACTGGTGCAGCTCACCATGCCGGGCGTGCCGGACACGTACCAGGGCACGGAGTTGTGGGAGCACTCCCTGGTGGACCCGGACAACCGGCGGCCGGTCGACTTCGGTGCCCGGCGCGCGCTGCTGGCCCGGCTCGACGACGGCTGGCAGCCGCCGATCGACGCGACCGGCGCCGCCAAGCTGCTGGTCACCAGCCGGGCGCTGCGCCTGCGGCGCCGCCACCCCGAGCTGTTCGGCGCCTACCGGCCGGTGTTCGCGCAGGGGCGGGCCGGCGAGCACGCGCTGGTGTTCGACCGCGGCGGGGTCGTCGTGGTGGCGACCCGGCTGCCGGTCGGCCTGTCCCGCCACGGCGGCTGGGACGACGCCGCACTGAGCCTGGACGGGTTCCGCTTCACCGACGTCGTCACCGGCAACGAGGTCGTGGGCCGCCGCATCGCGGTGGCCGACGTTCTGGCCACGTACCCGGTGGCGCTGCTGGTGAAGCAGTGAGGTTCGAGGTGTGGGCACCGGAGCAGGCGGTGCGGCTGCGGATCGGGGGCACCGACCGCGACATGCGGGGCGGGGACGACGGCTGGTGGCGCCTGGACGTGCCGGAGGCCGGGCCGGGCACGGACTACGCGTACGTGCTGCCGGGCCACGACGCCGCCCGGCCCGATCCGCGCTCGCCGTGGCAGCCCGCCGGGGTGCACGGCCCCAGCCGGGTGTACGACCACGCCGCGTTCGACTGGACCGACTCCGGCTGGACCGGCCGTCAGCTGCCCGGCAGTGTCCTGTACGAGCTGCACGTCGGCACGTTCACCCCGCAGGGCACGTTCGACGCGGCCGTCGCCCGGCTGGACCACCTCGTCGACCTCGGCGTCGACCTGGTGCAACTGCTGCCGGTCAACGCGTTCAACGGCGCGCACGGCTGGGGCTACGACGGCGCCTGCTGGTTCGCCCCGCACGAGGCGTACGGCGGGCCGGACGGGCTGAAACGGTTCGTCGACGCGTGCCACGCCCGCGGCCTGGGCGTGGTGCTCGACGTGGTTTACAACCACTTCGGCCCCAGCGGGGCGTACGCGCCCGCGTTCGCGCCGTACCTGGCCGCGTCCGGCAGCAACCCGTGGGGCGCCGCGGTGAATCTCGACGGGGCCCGCTCGGACGAGGTGCGCCGGTTCATCATCGACAGCGCGCTGGCGTGGCTGCGCGACTACCACGCCGACGGGCTGCGGCTCGACGCCGTGCACGCCCTGGTAGACCGCGGCGCGGTGCACCTGCTGGAGGAGCTGGCCGCCGAGGTGGAGAGCCTGTCCGCACACCTGCGCCGCCCGCTGACCCTGATCGCCGAGTCCGACCTCAACGACCCGCGGCTGATCACCGCCCGCCAGGCCGGCGGGTACGGCCTGCACGCGCAGTGGGACGACGACGTGCACCACGCGCTGCACGCACTGCTGACCGGCGAGCGGCAGGGCTACTACGCGGACTTCGGCTCCCTGGACTGCCTGCAAACCGTGCTGGAGCAGGCGTTCTTCCACGCCGGGACGTGGTCGAGCTTCCGTGGGCGCCGTCACGGCCGCCCGGTCGACCGGCGCACGATGCCGGGTCACCGGTTCGTGGCGTACCTGCAGAACCACGACCAGGTCGGCAACCGGGCCACCGGTGACCGGCTGGCCGCGATCCTGTCCCCGGGCCTGCTCAAGGTCGGCGCGACCCTGCTGCTGACCGGGCCGTTCACCCCGATGCTGTTCATGGGGGAGGAGTGGGCGGCCGGCACCCCGTGGCAGTTCTTCACCAGCCACCCGGAGCCCGACCTGGCCGACGCTGTCCGGCGTGGGCGGCGCCGGGAATTCGCCGCGCACGGCTGGGCCGAGGCCGATGTGCCCGACCCGCAGGACCCGGGCACGTTCGCCCGTTCCACCCTGGACTGGTCGGAGCCGGACAAGCCCGTCCACGCCGAACTGCTCGACCTGTACCGACGGCTGATCGCGTTGCGCCGGGCCCGCGCCGAGCTGACCGACCCGGACCTGAGCAAGGTACGGGTGTGGCACGGCCCGCACACAGTGGTGATGCGGCGGGGCGGGTGCGTGGTCGCCGCAAACCTGGCCGACGCGCCGCAGACGGTGGATCTGCGGGCGGCCGCAGGCACGGTGCTGCTGGCCACCTCACCGGGCGTGCACGTCCGCGACCATCTCGTCGAGCTTCCCGCTGAATCCGCGGCGGTGCTCGAGTACCGCCCGGTGTGATTCCGCCGACCCTGACCGGACTCGTGGTCGCCTGAACGGGGTCGTGGAACCCGTTCTGTGACCTTCCTGCGGCAGCATGAGCGCGCCGCGGTTCGAGACGGGGGAGTGTGGAGCGACGATGCCGGAAGCACGCAGCGGGGAATCCACGCCCGCGGATGCCCCGACGCCCGCGGGTGGCGGCCCCGGGCAGGATTCGGCGATCGAACCGGCCCCGGCGGGCCCGGCCACCGCGGAGGATCCGGCCACCGCGGAGCCGGCCACCGCGGAGGATCCGGCCACCGCGGAACCCGCCACCGCGGAGGATCCGGCCACCGAGGAACCGGCCGGCGACCGGATCCTGCCTCGCCGCAGCGCCATGGCGGTACGGCTGGTGGCCCTGGCCGTCGCGCTGGTCCTGGCGATCGTGCTGGCGTTCGTCGTGGTGGTGTTCACCGGCCCGCCGTCCGTCGCCGAGCTGCGGGTGCGGGCCGGGCTCGACGGCAAACGGGAACTACTGATCGGCGTGAAGGACGACCAGCCCGGCGTGGCGGAGTTCGCGAACGGGCAGTGGAGCGGCTTCGACATCGACATCGCGTACCTGATCGCCGAGGATCTGGGCTTCCGGCGCAGCGAGATCCGCTTCCTGTCCATCGAGAGCGAGGACCGGGCGCGCATGCAGGCCACCGACCGTAACGGCGAACGCGTCGGCGTCGACATGGTCATCGCCAGCTACAGCATCACCCCGGAACGGGAGCAGATGGCCGGGGTGACGTTCTCCGCGCCGTACCTGTACACGGAGCAGGGCGTGATCACCCGGCACGGGCACGCCCCGGTGTCCTCGCTGGAGGACCTGAAAGGCCGGCGGGTGTGCAGCCTGGCGGCCTCCACGAGCGAGACCGCAGCGGGCCGGGCCGGCGTGCTGCTGAGCAGCCGCAAGAAGATCAGCGAATGCTTCCAGGCGATGGACCGCGGAGACTTCGACGCCATCACCACGGACGCCGCGATCCTGGCCGGGTACAAGAGCAGGTTCCCGGCGAAGTACGACCACTGGGACATCGGCCTCGACGTCACGGAGGCGTGGGGAGTCAACGTCGGCGAGAACCCGGCCCTGCGCGACCTGGTGAACCTCGCGTTGTACCGGTCCCGCAACGACCCCAAGGACAACCGGTGGGAGGAGGCGTTCGACCGCAACTTCCGGGCCGAGGAGGCGGTCAACGAGCCCGCCCCGATCGCGGTCGACCAGCAGCCCGCCGTCGACGAACCCAACGTACGGCAGTGGCCGTGGGAACGGGTCTGAGGGTGACCGAGCCCGTCCCGACGCCGCCGCGGCGCTCACAGCAGAACTGGCTGTTCGCCGTGCTGCCCGCGTTCCCGCTGCTCCTGCTCGTACTGCGGTTGTGGTATCTGAGCCGCCAGGACCTGCCGACCATGCTGCTGCTCGTGCAGTACGTCAGCCCGCTCGGCATGATCAGCGCCCTGTTCATCACGCTGCTGTGGGCCGTACCCGCGGTGGTGCTGGTGTTGCGGGCACTCGGCGGGCTGCTGCTGGTCAGCGCCCGCGACCAGGTCCGGGCGACCCGCTCCCTGCTGGCGGTCACCGCGCAGCGGATGCCGGACTGGGTGGTGGTGATCGCGGCCGCACTGGCCGCGTTCACCTGGCAGTTGCGGTTCCTGCCGGCGCTGGTGATGCTGCTGGTCGTCATCATGGGCTTGACCGCGTGGCAGCGGCACCCGGACGACCGGCTCGTGCTGCGCGTGGTCGCGGTCGGGGTGCCGGTCGCCGCCGCGGCCGTGGTGCTCGTGTGGGTGCTGCCCGGCATCGTCGACGCGGTGCACCGCGGGGAGGCGGTCACGGCCGTCCTGCTGCTCGCCCCGCCGCTGCTGGGTACGCTGCTGGCCGGTCCGGTGCCGGTCCGGTTCGCCCGGCTTGCCACGCACTGGCCGGCGGTGATCGCCGCCCTGGTCGCCCCGTTCGTGGTGGGGGTGGTGTTCCTGCGGGCCCCGATCCTGCCGACCTCCGCGGTCGAGGTGACGACCGGCGGCGGCGTCGAGGTGCTGCGCGGGCAGGTGATCACGGTCGACGACGTGGCCACCACGATCATCGACCGGGAGGGCGAGGTCCACTTCGTGCGCAACGCGGACCTGCGTACGCGGACGATCTGTCCCGAAACCGCGCAGGTCCCCGCGAGCGCCGTGGAGGTCCGTGGGTGGCCCGTCGAGGCATCCGTCCTCGAATGGGTCGCCCCCGCCCGGCGTGTCGCAAACCTGGATCCGCGATGCCTGGGACGGCCCCTCGCCCCGCGCTGAGCAGCCCCGGGTGAGCGTGCCGGGCGGGCGTGCGGGGACCCGATACACGACCGTCGTGGGCCGAAAGGCGGTGACCGCGTGCAGACAGGCTCGACCCGACCTGGCAGGCTGCACGCCATGACCTTGCACCTTCGGTGGGCCGCCGTCACCGACCAGGGCCGAGTCCGCAGCACCAACCAGGACTGTTATTACGCCGGCGACCGGCTGCTGGTCGTCGCCGACGGAATGGGCGGCATGGCCGCGGGCGACGTTGCGAGCCGCCTCGCCATCGAGGCGATGACCTCGCTCGATGTCCCGATCGACAACGAGCACCAGATGGACGCCCTGCACAAGGCGCTGGAGGTGGCCAACGGCAGGATCGCCGAGACGGTCGCCGCCGACGGCGCGCTGCTCGGCATGGGTACCACGCTGACCGCGGTCATCTTCTCCGGTGACCGGGCGGCGCTCGCGCACGTCGGTGACTCCCGCGCCTACCTGCTGCGCGACGGGCGGCTCAACCAGCTCACCAAGGACGACACGTACGTGCAGATGCTGGTCGACCAGGGGCTGATCCGCCCCGAGGAGGCCGGCACCCACCCGCGCCGGGCAGTGGTCACCCAGGCGTTGCAGGGCGAGCCGGTCAGCCCCGCGTACGTGATCGTGGAGCCGGTGTCCGGCGACCGCTGGCTGCTGTGCAGCGACGGGCTCACCGCGGTCGTCACCCCGGAGCAGATCGAGGCCGAGATGCTCGCGTACGCCGAGGCGCAGTCGTGTGCCGAGCGCCTGGTGCAGCTCGCCCTGGACGGCGGTGGCCCCGACAACATCACGGTCATCGTGGCGGACCTGATCCTCGCTCCCTGACCCGCCGCCGCGCCGGCAGTAGGAGAATCGTTCGCGACCCCGCCCATCGGTCGAGGGGTGTGCCGCGTGCTTTCCCCGCCCCAACGAGTGATCCTCGTGCCAAGGTTGATGGTCGCCGCGCTCGTCGCGGCGGTCATGGCCTGGCCCGCCATCTGTGCCGTGCCGGCGCGGGCGGGCCCGGTTCCGCACCCGGCGCCGTCCGGCGCGGCGGGCAACGGGTGCCGTGCCGTACTGCGGATCATGCCGCTGGGTGACAGCATCACCTACGGTGTCGGCAGCCCGTCCGGTGACGGGTACCGCTATCACCTCCAGCGGTACCTGCGGGCCGCGGGCGTCCGGTTCGACGTCGTCGGCTCCCAGCGGCACGGGACGGACGGCGACCCCGACAACGAGGGCCACGGTGGCTGGTCGACCCGGCAGCTTGCCGCGCGGCTCGACGGCCGGCTCGCCGCGTACGCGCCCGACGTGGTGCTGCTGCACACCGGCACGAACGACGTCAGCCGCGGGCACCCACCCGTGACCATCGCGGCCGGGCTGTCCGCCATGATCGACCAGATCCGCACCGAGGTCCCCGCCGCGCAGATCTTCGTCGCCCAGATCGTCGGCACCGGGGTGCCGCGCCAGGTGGCGGCCAACCGCGCCTACGACGCGCTGATCCCGGGCGTCGTCGCGACGAAAGGCCCCCTCGTCCACGTCGTGGACCTGTCCTCGGTCCGGGGGCCGTACCTGTACGACGTGCACCACCCCAACGACCTGGGCTACCGGCGGATGGCCGCGCTCTGGTACCGGGCGATGAGCGACGCCCTACCCGCGGGGGTTGGTGCGCCGGGTCGGTGCCGCGGTGGCGGGATCCTCGGGCCACGGGTGCCGTGGGTAGCGGCCGCGCAGCTCGGCGCGAACCTGCGGATATCCGGTGGCCCAGAACGACGCCAGGTCCCGGGTCACGGCGACCGGGCGGCCCGCGGGCGACAACAGGTGCAGTAGCACCGGCACCCGCCCGGCGGCCAGCCGCGGAGCCTCCCGCCACCCGAACGTCTCCTGCACTTTCACCGCCAGCACCGGCGCCGCCGGGTCCGCGTAGTCCACCCGTACCCGCGAACCGCTGGGCACGGGCAGCCGCTCCGGCGCGACCTCGTCCAGCTGCGCCACCACCTGCCAGGGCAGCAGCCGGCGCAGCGCCGCCGCCACGTCGATGCGGGCCAGGTCCGCGCGGCGCCGCACGCCGGTCAGATCCAGCCAGTCCGCGGCCGCGTCCAGCAGCGCAGCGTCGTCGACCGGCGGCCACGGCGTACCGAGCGCCGCGTGTGCGAACGCCAGCCGTTGCCGTAGCTGGGTCGCCGTGGCCGTCCACGTCAGCAGTCCGAGCCCGTCGCGCCGCAGTCCGTCCAGCATCGCGGCGCGCAGCAGCTCCGGATCGGGCGCGTCCAGCCGCCGTTCGGCAAGTGTGATCGCGCCCAGGCGGTGCACCGTGCGGGCCACCACGTCGCCGTCCGACCAGCCGATCTCCGTGGCGTCGGTGAGCAGGGCCGCGGCGGCCTCCCGCGCGGTGGCCTCGTCCAGCGGGGCGGCGGCTCGGATCCGTGCGGTCCGCGCCCCGGGCGCACGGTCGGCGTCCGCGACGGCCAGCCAGGGCGTTCCGGCCAGGCCGCTGCCGCCCGCCAGCTCCGCGGCGGTCCCCCCGGCCATCAGGTACGCCCGGCCGCCCGGTTCCCGTACCCTGGCCACCCGCTCCGGGTACGCCAGCGCGACCACCAGCCCGGCGGCCAGGTCGTCGGGCAGTTCCGTGGCGGCGCCGGACGTGCCGTGCCGGGTCAACACCGACGTGAGCCGCTGCACCTCGGCCCGCCACGCCGCGCCGCCGTCACGCCGCGCCCGCCGCCACCCGGCCACCAGGTCGTCCCCGGCCGCCCGGTCGTCGTCGAGCAGCGCGACCACTTCGGCGGCCCGGCGGGTGCCGACCGCGGCCGCGCCGTCGATCAGTGCGCGGGCCAGGCGCGGATGCAGGCCCGCCTCGGCCAGGGCCCGCCCCCGCGGGCTGACCCGACCGTCGGAGTCCAGGGCGCCGAGGTCGTGCAGGGTGGCGACCGCGGTCCGCAACGCGCCGGGCGGGGGCGGGTCGGGCAGGCTCAGGCCGGTGCCGTCCGGGTGCCCCCACAACGCCAGATCCAGCGCGAAACCGGTCAGGTCCGCCGCGGCGATCTCGGGCTCCGGCTGGGCGGGCAGCCGGTCGTGCTGCGCCTGTGACCAGCACCGATACACCCGACCGGGCGCCTCGCGGCCCGCCCGCCCGGCCCGCTGGCGGGCGGCGGCCCGGGAGACGGGCACGGTGACCAGCGCCCCGAGCCCGCGGGCGTGGTCCATCCGCGGCACCCGGCTCAGCCCGGCGTCGACCACCGCGCGCACCCCGGGCACGGTCAGGCTGCTCTCCGCGACCGCGGTGGCCAGGACGACCCGCCGCTCCGGGTTCGCGGAGTCGTGGACGGCCGCGTTCGCCGCGCGGCCGGGACCGGCGGGACTGAGCGCGGCGTCCTGCGCGGCAGCGGGCAGGCGCCCGTGCAGGGTCAGGACCCGCGCGGTGACGCCGCCCAGCCGCTGCGCCACCGCGTCGATCTCGCGGGCACCCGGCAGGAAAGCCAGCACGTCGCCGTCGCCCTCGGCGAGCGCCCGGCGGACGGTCGCGGCGACGTGATCGAGCAGCTTCTCATCGACGCGCAGCCCGTGCGCCGGGGCGACCGGCTGCGGCGGCGGGCACCAGTGCACCTGCACCGGGAACTGCCGGGCCGCTGCGGTGACCACCGGGGCGTCGCCGAGCACCTGCGCCAGCCGGTGCGACTCGGCGGTCGCCGAGGTGGCCAGCAACCCCAGGTCGGGGCGCAGCGCGCCGCGCACCTCGATGAGGAATGCGAGCGCCAGGTCGGCGTCCAGGTGCCGTTCGTGACACTCGTCGAGGACGACCAGCGCCGTGCCGGGCAGTTCGGGGTCGCGCTGCAACCGGCGTACCAGCACGCCGGTGGTGATCACTTCGACCACGGTGTCGCGGCCGACGCGCCGGTCGCCGCGGACGGTGTACCCGACCCGGCCGCCGACCTGTTCGCCGAGCAGCGCCGCCATCCGCCGGGCCGCGGCCCGCGCCGCGACCCGCCTCGGCTCGGCCACCACCACCCGGCCCCGGGCCGCGTCCGCCAGGGCGAGCGGGACCAGCGTGGTCTTGCCGGTGCCCGGCGGCGCCACGAGTACGGCCGCCCCGGCCCGCGCCAGTGCGGCGGCCAGCTCCGGCAGCACGGCACGGATGGGCAGCTCCGGCAGGGCTTCGGGGGCGATCAGCACCGGCCCATCCTCGCGTATCTTTCCGCGGGCTCGGCGTCAGGCCCGTGCACCCGCCAGGCGGGCGTTCTTGATCGACCAGCGTAATTTCCTGCCCAAACCGGTGCGCGATTCCCGGCGGCCTGCTTGACTGTCCGTCAGCGCACGAGGGGGTGAGCGTGACCGGCGTCGAGGCGTTCAACTCCCTGCCCGTGCGCGAGTTGCAGGATCGGCTGATCGCATGCTGTGCCGCTCCCGAGTGGGGTGCCGCGCTCGTGGCGGGCCGGCCGTACCCGGACCGGGTTGCGCTCTCGGCCGCGGCCGACGCGGCCGCGCAGAGCCTGAGCTGGGCGGAGGTCCTCAAGGGTCTGTCCGCGCATCCGCGGATCGGTGAGCGTGCCGCCGGCGACTCGCGGGAGGCGCAGTGGTCGCGGCGGGAGCAGGCCGCGGCGGCGCCCGGGGACGAGTCGACCCGCGCGGCGCTGGTGGAGGCGAACCGGGCCTACGAGGACCGGTTCGGTCACGTGTTCCTCATCTTCGCCAGCGGGCGGTCCCCGGAGCAGATCCTGGCCGCGGCGCGGCAGCGGCTGGGCAACGACGAGACGACGGAGCGCGCGATCGTGGCGGACGAACTGCGCAAGATTGCCGGGTTGCGGCTGGAGAGGCTGCTGGATGAGCTCGGCTGACGGTACGGAGCCGGAGTCACACGCCCGGATCTCCACGCACATCCTGGACACGGTGACCGGCGATCCCGCCCGCGACGTGTACGTGCGGCTGGAGCGCCACGACACCGACGGCTGGCGCATGGTCGCGCAGGGCCGCACCGACGACGACGGCCGCCTGCGCTACGAGGTGGGCCTGCACGAGTGGCAGGCGGGCGGGTACCGCCTGCTGTTCTATGTGGAGCCGTACCTGGGGGGTCAGGCGTTCTTCCCGGAGATCACGGTGGCGTTCCACGTGCACGACCCGAACCGTCACTACCACGTGCCGCTGCTGCTGAGCCGGTACGGCTACACCACCTACCGGGGGAGCTGAGCGATGGCGATCGTGCTGGGGCCGAACCGGTACGGCAAGGCGGAGACGCGGCTGGTCCGCGTGGCCCGCGACGGTGACACGCACACGCTGACGGACCTCAACGTCAGCGTGGCGCTCGCCGGTGACCTGACGGCCACGCACCTGACCGGCGACAACAGCGCGGTGCTGCCGACGGACACGATGAAGAACACGGTGTACGCGTTCGCGCGCGACGGGGTCGGCGAGCCGGAGGCGTTCGGGTTGCGGCTGGCCCGGCACTTCGTGCAGACGCTGGGCCACATCGACACCGCGACCGTGACCATCGAGTCGTACGGCTGGCAGCGGCTGGGCCCGCACTCGTTCCAACGGTCCGGGGATCTGACCCGTACGGCGACGGTCACGGTGAACCCGGCGGGTACCCAGGTGGTGTCCGGGCTGTCGGATCTGGTGCTGCTGAACTCGACCGCCTCGGAGTTCCACGGTTTCGTCAAGGACCGGTACACCACGCTGTCGGAGACCTCGGACCGGATCCTAGCGACCGCGGTGAATGCGCGCTGGCGCCACACGGGCGCGGACACCGACTGGGCGGGCTCGTTCGACGGGGTGCGGGACGCGCTGGTGTCCGCGTTCGTCAACACGTACAGCCACTCGCTGCAGCAGACGTTGCTGTCGATGGGCTCGGTCGTGCTGCACCGGTGCTCGGAGGTGGCCGAGGTGCGGCTGGCGCTGCCGAACAAGCACCACTACCTGGTCGACCTGGCGCCGTTCGGGCTGGACAACCCGGGCGAGGTGTTCATGGCGGGCGACCGGCCGTACGGGCTGATCGAGGGCACGGTGACCCGGGACGACGCGCCCGCGGCCACCGCGGACTGGTACATGTGATCATCATCGGCGGCTTGAAGGACGCCCGCTGAGCCGCATACCCTACCGGCCAGTAACCTACGAGCATCCGCAGTGCTGCGAAGGGAGCCCCGCACGTGACCGAGATCCTCTCCGCCGAGGCCGTGGCGTTCGTCGAAGACCTGAACCGCCGGTTCCGGCCGCGCCGTAACGAGCTGCTGGCCCGCCGCGCGCAGCGGCGCGCCGAGATCGCCGCGGGCGGCACGCTGGGCTTCCTGCCCGAGACCGCCGACATCCGCGAGGGCGACTGGACCGTGCCGCCCGCCCCGGCCGACCTCACCGACCGCCGCGTCGAGATCACTGGCCCGACCGAGCGGAAGATGACCATCAACGCGCTCAATTCGGGCGCCAAGGTGTGGCTGGCCGACCTGGAGGACGCCAACACCCCGCACTGGGCCAACGTTGTCGACGGCCAGCAGAACCTGCACGACGCGATCCGCCGCACGATCCGCCTGGAAACCCCCGCCAAGACGTACGAGCTGGGCGCCGGGCCGTACCCCACGATCGTCATGCGCCCGCGCGGCTGGCACCTCGACGAGCGTCACCTGCTGGTCGACGGCGAGCCCGCGGTCGGCGCCCTGGTCGACTTCGGCCTGTACTTCTTCCACAACGCCAAGGAGCTGCTGGCGCGCGGCAGCGGCCCGTACTTCTACCTGCCGAAGATGGAGTCGCACCTGGAGGCGGCGCTCTGGAACGACGTCTTCGACCACGCCCAGGACACGCTCGGCATCCCGCGCGGCACGATCCGCGCCACGGTGCTCATCGAGACGATCCCGGCCGCGTTCGAGATGGACGAGATCATCCACGCGCTGCGCCCGCATCTGGCCGGGCTCAACGCGGGCCGGTGGGACTACCTGTTCAGCATCATCAAGTACTTCCGCGACAACCCGGGCATGATCCTGCCGGACCGGGCGGCCGTGACGATGACCGCGCCGTTCATGCGGGCGTACACGGAGCTGCTGGTGTCGACGTGCCACAAGCGCGGCGCGTTCGCGATGGGCGGCATGGCCGCGTTCATCCCCAGCCGCCGCGACCCCGCGGTCAACGAGGTGGCCCTGGCGAAGGTCCGCGAGGACAAGGAGCGCGAGGCCGGTGACGGCTTCGACGGCTCGTGGGTGGCCCACCCCGACCTGGTGCCGGTCTGCCAGGAGGTCTTCGACCGGGTGCTGGGCGACAAGCCGAACCAGCTCGGCCGGCTGCGCGACGACGTCTCGGTCGAGGCCGCCCAGCTGCTCGACGTCGCCGCCACCCCGGGCGGAGTCACCGAGGCGGGCCTGCGCAACAACGTGAACGTGGCACTGCAGTACCTGGAGGCGTGGCTGCGCGGAAACGGCGCGGTCGCCATCCACAACCTGATGGAGGACGCGGCCACCGCCGAGATCTCCCGCTCCCAGGTGTGGCAGTGGATCCACAACGGGGTCCGCCTGGAGGACGGCACTGCGATCACCGCCGACCTGGTCGGCCGGATCGAGGACGAGGAACTCGCGAAGATCCGCGAGTCGCTGGGCGACGAGGCGTGGACCTCCGGCCGATTCGACGACGCCCGCAAGCTGTTCGAGCGGGTCGCCCTCGCGGACGACTTCGCGGACTTCCTCACGACCGTGGCGTACGAAGCCATCGACTGATGCGCCTCGGCGACTCCGACCGCGCCGCGCTCGACGCCCGGCTCGCCGCCCACGACGCGTTCCTCGCGGAACGGTACGTGGGCGAGCGGGCCGGGCGTCAGCCCGTGCACACCGTGTATGTGCCCGCCGACCGGCTCGCGGGCTTCCGGGACTGGGGTGCGCAGGCGGTCACGGCCATGGACCGGTACGGGTTCCCGTTCCCCGGCGCCGACGCGGTCCGTGCGAAGCTCGCCGCCGAGCCGATCGAGGACCTGCGCGTCGACTTCGAGGACGGCTACGGGGTGCGCGGCGACGACGAGGAGGACGCCGCGGTCCGCGACGCGGTGCAGGTGCTGCGGGCGGGCCCGGTGCCGCCGTTCGTCGGTATCCGGATCAAGTCACTGGAGGCCGCCACCCGGCGCCGGGCGCTGCGCACGCTGGAGATGTTCCTGGAGTCCTATCCGGACCCGTTCGTGATCACCCTGCCGAAGGTCAGCGGCGTCGACCAGGTCACCGCGATGGTGTGGCTGTGCGAGCGGCTGGAGTCGGCGTACGGCCTGGCCGCGGGCGGCCTGCGGTTCGAGATCCAGATCGAGTTGCCCGCGGCCGTGCTGGGCGCGGACGGCACGGCCACGGTCGCCCGGCTCATCACGGCCGCGGCCGGGCGCTGCACCGGGCTGCACTACGGCACGTACGACTACAGCGCCGCGGCCGGGGTGGCCGCGGCGTACCAGTCGATGGAGCACCCCGCCGCGGACCACGCCAAGGCGGTGATGCAGGCCGCCGCCGCCCAGACCGGCGTACGGCTGTCCGACGGCTCCACGAACGTGCTGCCCGTGGGCACCCCGGCCGAGGTCCACGCCGCGTGGGAGCTGCACCACCGGCTCGTGCGGCGTTCCCTGGAACGCGGCTTCTACCAGGGCTGGGACCTGCACCCCGCCCAGCTCGCCACCCGGTACGCGGCCACCTACGCGTTCTTCGCCGACGGCCGCGACGCCGCGGTCGAACGCCTGCGGCGCTACCTCGAACGGCAGGACAGCGGCATCGCCGACGAGCCCGCCACCGCGCGCGCCCTGGCCGGGTACCTGCTGCGCGGCCTGGACTGCGGCGCCCTGACCGACGCCGGGTTCACCCGCACCGACCTGACCACCTTCATCTCACGGTGACCTCCGGGCCGCTACGCTCGGCCCATGGCCGATCTCGTCGTGCGGTCCCGGCGCGCCGTGACGCCCGCCGGGGAGCGACCGGCCGCGGTCGAGATCACCGCCGGTCGGATCGTGGCGGTGCACGAGCACGCCGCCCGGGTCGACGCGGCCGGCGACGTCGACCTCGGCGAGCTCGCGCTGCTGCCCGGCCTCGTCGACACGCACGTGCACGTCAACGAGCCCGGCCGTACGGAATGGGAAGGGTTCGCCCCCGCCACCCGGGCCGCGGCGGCCGGCGGCGTCACCGCCATCATCGACATGCCGCTCAACAGCATCCCGCCCACGGTGACGCTCGACGCCCTGCGGATCAAACGCGCGGCCGCCGAGCGGCAGTGCCACGTCGACGTCGGTTTCTGGGGCGGCGCCGTCCCCGGCAACGTTGCCGACCTGCCCGGCCTGCACGACGCCGGAGTGTTCGGATTCAAGGCGTTCCTCGCCGACTCCGGGGTGCCCGAGTTCCCGCCACTGGACCCGGACGGGCTCGCCGCGGCGCTCGCCGGGGTCGACGCCCGGTTCGTGCTGCACGCCGAGGACCCGCACCACCTGCACGCGGCCGCGTCGTCGGCGGCGTACGCGGACTTCCTCGCCTCCCGCCCGCCCGACGCCGAGCACGCCGCGGTCGCCACCGCGATCGCGGCCGCCCGCGCCGCCCGCGCGCGCGTACACATCCTGCACCTGTCCGCCGCGGACGCGCTGCCGCTGATTGCGGCCGCCCGCGCGGACGGGGTGCGGGTCACCGCGGAAACCTGCCCGCACTATCTGACGCTGGACGCGGCGGACATCCCGGCCGGTGCCACCGAGTTCAAGTGCTGCCCGCCGATCCGCGACGCGGGCAACGCCGACCGCCTGTGGGCCGCGCTCGCCAACGGTCTCATCTCCTGCGTCGTCAGCGACCACTCGCCGTGCACCCCGGAGTTGAAGCACCGCGACACGGGCGACTTCGCCGCGGCGTGGGGCGGCATCGCCTCCGTCCAGTTGGGCCTGCCGGTGGTGTGGACCGCGGCCCGGGCCCGGGGGCACAGCCTCGCCGAGGTCGTCGACTGGATGGCACGGCGCCCCGCCGACCTGGTCGGGCTCACCCGCAAGGGACGCCTGGCGGTCGGCGCCGACGCCGACCTGGTCGCCTTCGACCCCGACGCCACGTTCACCGTGGACCCGTTGCGGCTGCACCACCGCAACCCGGTCACCCCGTACGCGGGCCGGACCCTGTCGGGTGTGGTGCACACGACCTGGCTGCGCGGTCAGAGCGTGACCGGGGACGAACCCCGCGGCCGTCTGCTGCAAAGGGAGGATCCGTGAGCGACGATTTCACCGCGCTGCCCGATCTGGCATCGCGCACGCTGGGCGCCAGCATCGTGTACGCCAACGACGAGTTCTTCGCCGCCGCGGACCACCTGCTGGACCCGGCGCCCCCCGCGTTCGAGCCGCGCACGTTCGACCTGCGCGGCCAGGTGTACGACGGGTGGGAGACCCGTCGGCGCCGCACGGACGGCACCGACCACGTCATCGTCCGGCTCGGCGCCCCCGGCGTGGTGTACGGCGTGGACGTCGACACGACGTTCTTCGTCGGCAACTACCCGCCGCACGCCTCGATCGACGCGTGCGCGCTCGACGGCTACCCGGACGCGGACGAGCTCGCGGCGGCCGACTGGGTGTCGCTGGTGCCGATGTCGCCGTTGAAGGGCGACGGGCGCAACCTGTTCGTGGTGGACATGCCGTACCGGTTCACCCACGTGCGGCTGACCATCCACCCGGACGGCGGCGTCGCCCGGTTGCGCGTGCACGGCGAGGTGGTGGCCGACCCGCGGCTGCTGCCCGGTGTCTTCGACGTGGCCGCCGCCCTGCACGGCGGGCGCATCGCCGGGTGCAGCGACCGGTTCTTCGGGCACCCGGAGAGCATGCTCGCCCCCGGGCTGGCCGCGAGCATGGGCGACGGCTGGGAGACCGCGCGCCGCCGCGACGACGGCAACGACTGGGCGCTCGTCGAGCTCGCCGTGCCCGCGGTGATCGAGCTGGCCGAGCTCGACACGACCTGGTTCAAGGGCAACGCGCCCGGCCGGGCCGGCCTGCACGCGGTGGATGTGCGTTCCGGCTCGCTGGACGACGCGGCGGACTGGTTCGAGCTGCTGCCGCCGGTGCGGCTGATGCCGGACACCCCGCACCGGTTCCCGGTGACGGTCGTGCCCGCGGCCACCCACGTCCGGCTGGACATCTTCCCCGACGGCGGGATGGCCCGGCTGCGCCTTTTCGGCCGCCCCGACCCGGCGGGCGCCGACGCCCTGCAGGCCCGCTTCGACGAGACCACCCTGCCGCCACGCGAGTGACCGCGCGCCTATGGCGGGCAGACGCTACGGTCTGGCGCGTGGACATGATCGTCGGGCGGACCGTGACCCTCGTGCTGGTCGACCGGGCCGGCCATCCGCTGGGTGCGTTGCCGCCGCTCACGGTCCCCCTGCCGTATTGGCAGGAGGTGTCGGACGTGGTGGCCGGGGTCCGGGCCCGCGACGGCGTCGAGGTGCAGGTGCTGCGGCTGCTGCACGGCACCGGCGACGGCCCGGTCGGCGGCGAGGTCACGTACCTGGCGCAGCTGTGCGGGAACCCGCCCATCGCGCTCGGCCCGGCCGAGGCCGACCTCGCCCCGCACCCGCTGCGCACCGCGTACGCGCATCCCGGCGGGCCCGCCGACTCGACCCGCTGGGCGGTGTCGGCGCTCGCCGCGCTCGGCACCCCCGGCGCCGCGGCGTACCAGCAGCGCACCTGGAATCTGTCCGCGATCTGGCGGCTGGACGCCGGCGGCGCCCCGGTGGCCTGGCTCAAACAGGTACCCGGGTTCTTCGCGCACGAGCCGGCCGTGTTGCGCCTCGTCGGCGGCATCGCGCCCGGCCTCGTGCCGCCGCTGCTGGCGGCGGGCGCCCACGGGCGGATGCTGCTGGCCCACGTGCCCGGCGCCGACGGGTACGGGGCGGATGCCGACGTCTGCAACCAGATCGCGCAGGCGTTCCACCCGGTGCAGGCGCATTTCGCGGGACGGGTCGACGACCTGCTCGCCGCAGGACTGCCCGACCGGCGCCCGGCGGCCGAGCCGTTCGCCCGGGTCGCCGCGCCGTACCTGGACCGGATCGCCGGCCTGCGGGAGCTGATCGACGACCTGCCGCGGAGGCTGGACGCGGTGGCCCGGTGCGGGCTGCCGCCCACGCTGGTGCACGGCGACCTGCATCCCGGCAACGCCCGGATCGGCAGCGGGCGGCCGGTGCTCATGGACTGGGGCGACGCGACGGTCGGCCACCCGGCGTACGACATCCTGCGGCTCGCCGGCGGCCTGCCCGCGGGCGACGCCGAGCCGCTGCTGGGCGCGTGGGCGCTGCGCTGGCGGCGCGACGTGCCCGGGAGCGACCCGGCGCGGGCGGCGTCACTGATGCGGCCGGTCGCAGCGCTTCGCGCGGCCCAGGTGTACGCGGACTTCCTCGCCGCCATCGAGCCCGCCGAACGGCCGTACCACGACGCCGACGTCCCCGAACGGCTCACCGCGGCAGTCGCAGCCGTCGACGCGCACTGAGACCCGAGCAGCTCGGCAGTGGTCAGGATGCTGTGGCGAGGGCCTGCCGCTCCTGGTCGTCGGTGAAGCCGCGGCGCAGCGGGGGCGTGCCGCGCGCCCGGTCCCATGCGAGGGTGTCGGCCACGGTCTCGGCCAGCGGGGTCACCGGCATCCCGGCGGCCCGGGCCCGGCTCGCGCCGCGGTGCTGGCTGTGCCACATCGCTTCCGCCTTCACCAGCGGGAACGGCTTCGGGGCCGGCTCCGGCGCCACCGGTACGACCTCGACGCGTGTGCCGGCCGCCGCGGCGCACACGCCGATCAGGTCGCCGATGGTGGTGACCGGTCCGGCCGCGTTGTACGCCCCGGCCCGCCCGTCGGCGAGCAGCCGCACGACAAGGGTGCCCAGGTCGCGTACGTCCACGAGCTGGACGGGCTGCTCCGGCCGGGTGGGCAGGGCGACCCGGCCACCCCGGGCCGCGCGGCGCACCCAGTACGTGAGCCCGTCCTGGTTGTCGTGCGGGCCCGCCACCTTCACGGGCCGCACGATGGTCGCGCGGTCGCCGTACCGGGCGAGCACGTCGTCCTCGCACGCGACCTTGGCCGGCCCGTACGTGTCTTCGGTGAGCACGTCCGCGTCGCGCACCGGGGGGCGTCGCGGGGTGTTCTCGTCCGCGCCGGGCCCGACGCCGTCGCGGACGTAGACCGCGTGGCTGGAGACGAACAGGTACCGCCCGATCCGCCCGTCGAGCGCGTCCATCGCCGGGCCGACGTGCCGCGGCAGGTAACCGCTGACGTCCGCGACCGCGTCCCACTCACCGTCGCGCAATGCCGTGTAGTCGCCGGTGTCGCGGTCGCCCACGCGGCGCGGCACCGTCGGGAACAGGTCCGTCCCCGTACGGCCACGGGTGAACAGAGTGACGTCGGCGCCGGAGTCCAGCGCGGCGGCGACGATGCCCCGCCCCACGAACGAGGTCCCACCGAGAACGAGAATCCGCATCCGGCAAGTCTGCGGCACCCCACGCCGAGGCGGCCACGGTCAGCCGAACGGGAACACCTCGAACGACACCGCGTACCGGCAGCCGAGCCGGGAACCCACCGAACCGGCCATCTTCTCGAGGAACCCCGCCCACTCGTCCGCCGGCCAGTCCAGGCTGCGCAGATACTCCTCGTGGGCGTGCAACGACCGCACACCGGTCTCGAAGGTCGCCGTGACATCCACGGCGTGGGTCGACTGCGGCGAGTTCGCGGCCCAGACCTGCCGTACGCCCTTCCACGGCTCGTCACCGAGGTCGGGGAAGACCCACCGGTTGCCGGCGTCGCGGACCGCGTCCAGCACCGCGCGCCCGGTGGCGATGTGATCTGCCTGGTTGAGGATCACCCCGTTCCAGGTGTCGCGCAGGTTGTTGGTGATGACGATCTCGGGCCGGTGGCGGCGCACCGCGGCGGTCAGCACCCGGCGCAGCGCGACGCTGTACTCCAGTACGCCGTCGGGCTGGCCGAGGAATTCGACCGTGTCCACGCCCACGATGGCCGCCGAGGCGCGTTCCTCGGCCTCCCGTACCGTGCGGGACTTGTCCGGCTCCAGGCTGTCGATGCCGGCCTCGCCGCTGGTCACCAGGCTGTACGCGACGTGCTTGCCCTGCCCGGTCCAGCGCGCGATCGCGGCGGCGGCACCGAATTCGAGATCGTCCGGGTGCGCCACGATCGCCAGCGCGCGCTGCCAGTCCTCGGTGATCGGCTCCAGGCCGCCGGATTCCGGGGCTTGCGACATGCTGCCCTCCAGGTTCAGTCGGTGTGTGGCAGCCGATCCGCCGGAATGACGCCGAGGCGTCCCTGCTGGTAGTCCTCGAACGCCTGGATCAGCTCCGCGCGGGTGTTCATGACGAAAGGTCCATAGTGCACCACCGGCTCGCGGATCGGCCGCCCTCCCATGATGAACAGTTCCAGCGCGCCGGCGTCCGGGGCAGGGTCGGCGGTCACCCGGACGGCGTCGCCGGCCCCGTGCACCGCGAGCTGGCCGAGCTGCACCGGCTGCCGGTCGGGTCCGATCGTGCCGCGCCCCGCGAGGACGTACACAAGTGCGTTGTACTCCTGCTGCCAGGGCAGGTCGAGCTGCGCGCCCGGCTGCAGCGTGACGTGGGCGAGGTTGATCGGCGTGTGGGTGGAACCGGGCCCGGCATGTCCGGCGATCTCGCCCGCGATGATGCGGATCAGTGCGCCGCCGTCGGGCGTCGTGATCAACGCGGCCGCCTGCCCGCGGATGTCCTGGTAGCGGGGCGGGATCAGCTTGGCGGCGCGCGGCAGGTTCACCCACAGCTGCAGGCCGTGGAACAGGCCACCGCTGGTGACGAGATGCTCGGGCGGTGCCTCGATGTGGAGGATGCCCTGGCCGGCCGTCATCCACTGGGTGTCGCCGTTGGTGATCGTGCCGCCGCCGCCGTTCGAGTCCTGGTGGTCCATGATCCCGTCGATCATGTACGTGACTGTCTCGAAGCCCCGGTGCGGATGCCACGGGGTGCCCTTAGGTTCCCCCGCTTGGTACAACACTTCGCCCATCTGGTCCAGGTGGATGAACGGGTCCAACTCCGTCATCGGCACTCCGGCGAACGCACGCCGCACGGGGAAGCCCTCGCCCTCGAAGCCGCTGGGCGCGGTGGTGAGCCGGTGGACCGGTCGGAAGGTGGTGGCGGCGTCCAGGCTGGGCAGGCGGGGCAGGACCAGAACGTCGTCGACGGTGATGGCAGGCATCTCGAAGCCTCCTGACGTGGTCGGTTGAGTCTGCGTCCTTCAAACCTGAAATACCGGGGTCTTGTTCCGGCGGGACCTCCCGAGCGTCGTCGAGGGAGGCAGAAACACTCCCTCGAACGGAGGAGAGGATCTCGGCCGAGACGGGACTAAACAGGCAAACGAGTGGGTATCTGGAGCTATCAACAACGGCCCCGTAGGGACCTTCGGCACCTCAAGCCGAGGAGATCACATGACGCTCATCGTGGTTGCTGAGGACGAGGACGACATCCGAGCCCTAGTCGTTCGTATCCTACGTCGGGCAGGCCATGAGGTGATCGAGGCTGCTGACGGGGCGGCAGCATTACAGGACGTACGGGAACGCCACCCCGACGTACTAGTGAGCGACATCGACCTGCCGAGCATGTCCGGCCTTGAACTCTGCGACGCGATCCGCGCCGATGCGGCTACAGCCGACCTGCCCGTGATCTTCGTCAGCGGGAGCCTGGTGCCGGGTGACCACCGCGCAGCCGATGTACGAGCTACCTGGCTCTTGCCCAAGCCGTTCCTCCTGGGAGACCTTGTTGCCTGCCTGGACAGGGCGCTAACCGTCGGACACCACGATGGGCAGCCGCCAATGGCGTGCCCATAGGACCGGGGTTGTAACCTCTGGCGCCGTGGAGGGAGCAGTTTCCTACCATCTCTGGAGTGACGCGTGGCCGGTGGGCTCAGCGAATTGGACTTGCTGGGACTGGGGAGCCACCAAGTACGCTGCCAGGGTGACCGGAAATCGACCATTTCGATCACTGGATGATCGCATTGGCAACAAGGTCGTCGACACGGCTTTGCACGATGGTATGACCCCGTGGCTCGACGGCCCCCTGCGTAGCTGGCTGAATCACGCCTTCTTTCTCGATGGCAAGGTCGCAGAGACGGTTGCTCTGTGTCTTCGCTTTCCAGCCACGCGGACTCCAGACGTTTCGCTCTGGAATTGTGCGGCGGATGATCTGCTCAAGGTAGTTGATGCGACGGTGCAGCTTCACAGTGGCTCGCCTAGTGACGCTATTTTCACGACCTGCCTTGATCGACTTGAAGAGATTCTCGAACGCGGCAATTCCGTTTGGCGGGTTGACAGAGAGCCCCGATGCCTCGTGCGTCGGGTGGACGAGCCAGTTCAGGCGGCAATCGATCAATCGGTCTCGGCAGCGCCAGAGACGGCGGCCGATCACCTGGGGGTGGCGTGGGCTGCTGCATACGGAGTGAGCCCGGATCCGGACAAGGCCTTCAACGAGGCGATCAGGGCTGTCGAGGAGGTCGCCTGTCCTCTCATTGAGGAGCGCAAGGCTGACCGCGGTGGTGCTACATTAGGCACGGTAATGGGGGAACTGCGGAACAACTCGGCGCATAAATGGGAGTTGGCGCTGCCGAATAAGAACGCGGCGCCGCGTGATGTAGGGATAGTTGTTGAAATGATGGCCACACTTTGGGATGCTCAACGATCGCGCCATGGGGGCGGTTCAAACTCGCGCCGGCAAACGCTTGAAGAGGCTAAGGCTGCCGCACACCTTGCGGCATTGTTGGTTCATTGGCTCTCGACAGGCGTGCTCCGCCGAACACCATAACGCGAGCAGCTTGGCACTCACGGCTCTGCGTGCTTGGGTTGCGGCCTAATACTGCAACGGCACTCAGCGGGCGGAACGCATTGATGATCGGCTCGTTGAGCTGGTCGTGACGGTGGTTGATGTTGATCGATGGTCTGGCGAGCTGGACCGGTTGCATGCTCGGATCGGTGGGCGGTTCACGCGCTCAGAGCCGCGACGGCGGGCGCGGCAGTATCTGGCCGGGCTGGTGGCCGGGTTGTCCCGCACGAACGGTTGGACTCTGGCCGAGCAGGCCGGTGACGTCTCGCCGGACGGGATGCAGCGGTTGCTGCGGTGGGCCGACTGGGACATCGACGCGGTGCGTGACGATCTGCGGGACTACGTGATCGAGCACCTTGGCGCCCCGGACGGTGTGCTGATCATCGACGACACGGGCTTCTTGAAGAAGGGCGTGAAGTCGGCGGGCGTGGCCCGGCAGTACTCGGGAACTGCCGGCCGGATCGAGAACTGCCAGGTCGGGGTGTTTATGGCCTACCGATCAGCGAAAGGTCACGCGCTGATCGACCGGCAGTTGTATCTACCCACGGCGTGGACCGATGACCGCGACCGTTGCCGGGCGGCCGGTGTCCCGGATGAGGTGGGCTTCGCCACGAAGGTCGAGATGGCCCGCAGCATGCTGGCCCGGGCGTTCACCGCCGGTCTTCCGGCCGGCTGGGTGACGATGGACGAGGCTTACGGGCAGTCGAAATCGTTGCGGGTCTTCATGGAAGAGCACGACCAGGCGCATGTCGTCGCGACCCGCCGCAACGACGACGTGATCACGACCGGTATGGGCTCTGCCCGCGTCGACAAGCTGATCGCCGCGTTGCCGGGCCGGGCGTGGTCTCGGGTGTCTTGCGGACCGGGCGCTCACGGGCCACGCGAGTACTGGTGGGCGCGGATCCCGATCCGGGTGTTCTGGCGTCCGGGCAGAGGGCATTGGCTGCTCGCCCGGCGCAACATCAGCACGGGCGAGCTGGCCTACTACGTCTGCTACGGGCCAAGTAAGACCCGGCTGATGGACCTGGCCCGCATCGCCGGGACCCGTTGGGCGGTCGAGGAATGCTTTCAACAGGCCAAGAACGAGGCCGGCCTGGACGAGTACCAGGTCCGCGACTGGCGAGCCTGGTACGCCCACATCACCCTGTCCATGGCCGCACATGCCTGGCTCGTCGTCGCCAGAACCCTATCGTCAAAAGGGGAACCACCACCGGCCACGACGCGATGATCGGCTACACCGTACCCGAGATCAGACGCCTCATCGCCGCACTGATCGTCCGCTTCCACCAGCCCGAACACCACATCTGGCAGTGGTCACACTGGCGCCGCCGACGCCAATACCAAGCCCGCCTCAGCCACTACAAACGCCGCGGCTATCCACTCTGCTAAGTGCCGTTGCAGTACTAACCCCAGTTGGACGGGCCGCCCCGGACCCCAAGCACACACCTCATGGGCCGGGGCTCCTTGGCATTGGAGGCAGGCGATCAGCCGGGTCACCCGAGGCCGTCCGCGCTGTGTCCTGATGCGACGAGGCCCCACCCGGCATCGTGCCGAGCGGGGCCTCGTTCTGAGTTGGGCTAGTCGAGCAAGCCTTCCTTCACGCCCTGCACGAACGACGCGCGCTCGCTGGGGGTGAAGAACAGGATCGGGCCGTCGGGGTCCTTTGAGTCGCGTACGGCGAACCCGCCGTCTGCCAGGTCGGTGACTTCAACGCAGTTGCCCCCGCTGCCGTTGGAGCGCTTGCGCCACTCCACTGTGTTGCGGTCAAAGGTTTTGTGGTAGGTCTTCATCGCTTCATCTCCTCGGCCGCCCTTTCGATGAGTTGCTGGGATTGGAGTGGGCTGGCGGCCGTTGCAAGCACTGACTCCCAGGCTTCCCTGTATTCCTCTACCTCGGCGCGGTCGTCGATGTAGAGGCTCCTTGTGCGTAGGTCGACGCTCACCACGTCGCTGTCCTCGTCCTCGGCGAAACGCAGGATGATGAACCCGCCTTCCATGGCCCGGTGTGCGCCGGCCTCGTACGGGATGACCTGCACGATGACGTTGGCGCGCCGCGTTGCGTCTAGCAGGTGCACAAGTTGGCCGCGCATGACGTCCCGTCCGCCGACCTCGCGATGCATGATCCCCTCATCCAAGATTGCATGTAGGCGGGGTGCATCGTCACCTTGCAATATCTGCTGACGGTATGTGCGGGCCTCGACTCTTCGCCCCGCCTCTTCTTCATTCTGAGCATCGCCGACGGCGTCGACCAGTGCCCGCGCATATTCAGGGGTCTGCAGGAGGCCAGGCACGACCATGCCCTCGTACGTCTGCACCACGGAGGCCACCGCCTCGAAGCCGAGGTAGGTGGAGAACTGCCGGGACACGACGTCGTCGTACCGGTGCCACCAGTCCCGGCCACGTGACCCGCTGGCCAGCGCGAACAGGGCGTCGATGATCGCCTGTTCCTTGACGTCGTAGAACTGCATGAGCGTGCGCAGATCGGCCGGGTTGATCGGCACCAATCCGCGCTCCTGGCGGCTGCCCTTGCTCGTCGACCAGCCGGTGTGCGCCTTGAGATCTTCCAGCGTGAGGCCCTTGGCCTCCCGTAGCTGGCGCAGCTCGATGCCGAGCCGTCGCCGGTCGATCGATCCTCGTGCCCCAGGCATTGCATCCCGTCCCTTGCGTCTCGGCACAGTCTTGCAAACCCCCTCTGATCAGCGCGCACATGGTCTTGCATGAGTCATTGTCTCGTCTGGAGACATTGCACGACGGTGTTGCACAGCGTACGTTGTTGCTCAGAGGTTTGGCGCGGTTACCCCGCTCCTGCGTGCAGGTCCCCCTCGTGTCCTGTCTTCGACCGATCGAGGTGATTGCGATGCAGCACTACCCCCGTGCGCAGGCATGGTGGGAGCGCCTTGCATGGTGGCGTGCACGGCGGTGCGCCGTTTGCGGAATGCCATGGGCCTGCGACGAGGCCACAAAGGCCCGTATGCGCAAGCGTTCGCAGGTCGTGCGCAACGACCGCACTGGCGCCTGGGCGTCAGTGCAGACCCAGGCGTTCCCACAAGTTGGACGGGCTGGATGGCTCACTCCAGCGCAGCACCACCGCGCGGGAGGACCGCCGTGTTGATGTCGCGCACAGAGCATCAGGCGGCGCGGCCGTCGTGGGATTGCCGCGCTTGTGGACAGGCATGGCCATGTGCCAAAGCGAAGATCGAGCTGGCTGAGCAGTACCAACGCTTCCCGACGGGCCTCGCCATATACCTCGGCTCTTGCCTGATCGAGGCGATCGATGACTGGGCCGCAGGTGCGCACGGAGCCGCTCCGGATCTGTATGACCGCTTCTTGGGCTGGGCGAAGCGGACTACAGCGGAGCGAAGAGCAAGTTGCCTGACGCCATTGGTGACTGATTCATCTGGCTGAGATTGCCTCGCACAGACGAAGCCGAGGTTCTCAGCGATCCAGGTCCCACCGCGACGGTGCCGCCTCAACGGCGCGGCGGTTGCCGTCGCTCACGTCCAATAGCTGTAGGAGGAACCCATGTCCGTATCCACAGCAAGGGGCACCACCGACGGGCGTTCGTTGGTGTCGGAGGAGCTGTTCTCACGGCTGACTGCCCGTGTTGCATCCGATCACCGTGAGTTGGCGGCCGACATGCCCATCCGCATCGTCGATCAGGCCCTGGCCTTCCTGGGCGCGTGCGCTGTCAGCACCGAGCCGATCGGCCCGTCCGATCTGGTGGACATCGGCTGGCACACGTTCATCCTCTATACGCGCGAGTACGCGGAGTTCTGCGACCGGGTGGCGGGTCGCTTCATCCATCACCAGCCCGACGACGCGCCCGGCGACGGATGGCCAAACACGCCCGAGTCGGACGGGGTGCCGATCTCGTCCGCAGTGAAGGCGATCCGCGCGGCCGGATTCCGGCTCGACGCTGACCTGTGGAACGTCAGTGCTACCAGCGATTGCACCCAGTGCCACGCTGGTTGCCACGACAGCCCCGGACGGTGACGTTGAACCCGGCAGGTGGAGTACGGTCCCCTCGATAACACCGGAGGGATCTTGATGAACCGCTGCCGCTGGCTTGACCTTTCACTAGACATTCAGGACGCGGTGCGCGAGCACACGGGCGACCTGGAACGGGTTGAGCCGGTGGCGGCGGGTTCATTCGCCGATATGGCCGTCATCCTTCACACCGCCGGGCGGGCAGTGTTCTGCAAGGCGACTCGGGCCGACAACCCCCGCGCTTGGGTGCTCCGCAACGAAGCGCGTGTAAACGGGTTCTTGCCTCGCGCTGTGGTTCCGCGGCTGAGGTGGGAGGTCGAGACGGGTGACTGGCACCTACTTGGGTTCGACTTTGCCGACGGCCAACACGCTGACCTCACCCCGGGCTCCTCCGATCTGGCGAGGGTCGCGACGACACTTGAACACCTGTCAGCGCTGCTCACGCCATCACCCACCGATCGTGTCCAACCGGCAACGGTCCGATGGGCGGGGCGCGTGGCGCCCGAGCTGGTCGACGGGGGCACCCTTCTCCATACCGACGTGACCGCGCGGAACTTCATCGTTGGACAGCGGGTTTCAGTGGTGGACTGGTCGGCCCCGTGCCGGGGCGCGGCGTGGATCGACACAGCGCTGATGGTCGTCCGGTTGATCAGGGCTGGACATACGCCTGAGCAGGCCGAGAGGTGGGCAGCCTCGGTGCCGATGTGGCAGGCAGCCGACCCGGCCGCGTTGGACGCGTTCTCTGCAGCTATGGCGGAGCTCTACACCCAGAGATGTCAGGAGTCCCCATTGCCGCACCGTCGTGAGCTGAGCGCGGCGGCCCGCTGGTGGGCGGCCCATCGATCGCCAGCCTGACCAAGATCCGCCTGTGGCTAGACTCCCCACGCCCTGAACAGACATCGATCGGAGCAGAATGCGGCTCACCGAGGTACTCGACGTCATCGAAGGCGTGCTCAACGCGAGCGAGCACCCGGACATCGTGCAGGTTGACCGCTACGGCGACGCCACGGAGCCCTGGGGACCGAATGTGCAGACATCCACGAGCCGTTCTATCAGCGGCGTCAGGGTCCGCTATCAGTCTTCCGCCTCGGCGATGATTTTCGGTGCAGTGTGGCCCAGTGAGACGCCAATCCCGGTGCCCGACGAGATGCCGCCGCCTGTCCGTCGTGCTCCGCGTCTGGCTATTTTCGTTGTCCAGCTCCTAGACGTCGCCCGCCCGGCGGAGTTCCGATCCTGGCAGCTCGTTGCGCTGTCAGACCTCGGCCCGACCGACGCGCGGGGCAGTTCCCCGAGTGGCGTGAGCCTGGTCTGTGCAGACGGCACGAAGATGCTTCTTCGGGTCTCCGGCGCCAGCGTCTCGACGGGGGCCGATCCGGAGACCGAGCCGTTCCCGGACTACGTCATCCCAGACGCGGTCAAGTCATGGCAGCGGGGTCGCGTCTAGAAGCCGGCAATGATGGCAGCCCCCGTCTGATGCAGACAGGGGCTTCAGTGCGGTCATGTTGTCGCGGAGAGTGCGTCACGGAGGGTGCGTCGGGAGATCCCGAGCTGGGCGGCGGCTTGGACCTGCGTGATCTTCGGATCGTCCGCTTTGAGCGACTCGAAAAGCTTGCGGGTGTCGGCGGCGGGGCGCCCACGGCGGCGGGGTGGTGTGCCTGATGCGGTCTCCACGTCGTTTGTCGTCGCACCGGAGCTATCAAGCAGCGCAGCGGCCGATGGGCCTGTGGCGGCCACAAGCGGCAGGAGGCGCGCACCAGCGGGTACGGAGGGCAGTCTGTGTGCGACGGCGCGGGGTTGGACCGGTCGCGGCGATTGCTGTCCGGTGACGATGACGGCTGTGGTGGCGATCAGCATTAGGCCATCTACGGCGAGCGGGCCGAAGGTCTGGGTCACGACGTCCTCGCCGTAGTAGCCGAGCAGACCGGAGAGGTGCCGGTAGGACACGACGGCTGCGACGACGGCGACGGGCAGGAGCCCGAGTGCCCGAACGAAAACATAGCGCCAGCCGTGGGGCCAGGTGACGCGGGCGGCGATTTCGATGACGACGGCAAGGGCGACAGGCCAGAAGATCGAGAAGGCGACTGCGCCGGCCTTCGGCGACCAGCCGGCCGGGGCGCCGGTCGGGGGGATGTAGGAGTGCGCAACGTTTGCCGCGACAGATACGAGTGCGCCGAGCAGGGCGCCGAGCTGGGCGGAGTTGCGGCCGTCGCGGGGGAGTCTGGGTTTCACGGGGCACCTTTTACGTCAGTTCGTGCAACTGGGCGTGGGCGGTCGTGAGCTACTTCGGGCGGATCGCGGCGGCGATGCGAAAGGCGTCGAGCTTGCGCCAGGGTGACGCTGCGGCGTAGTCCAGGTCGGCGAGCGCTTCGGTCAGACGACGGGATGCGTGTGCGGAGCCGTCACGCGAACGGGTCGGCACGGTGACCTCTCGATCGCCAACTCTCAACCGACTCTCGGTGGTCAGGCTGCCAACGACGTTGACGGTGACCGTGGCGACTGGTGCTGAAGGCGCGGTGCTCTTGGCGGCCTGTTCGGGTGACGCAAGCAGGACCCGCGTTGTGGGCGCGGCGTGTACCTCGCCGAGGTCGGTTGGGATGCGCAGTCTGCGCCCGGCCTTGATGGGCTCGGCGGTCACGGTCGCCGGGTTGGACGCCTGGGTCTTCCGGGCGAACGTTGACGTTCCGTCGTCGGTGGAGACCAGGACGAGGGCGCCCTTGGTCAGGGCGCCTGCCGTCGTCGAGTCGGTCATGCGATCTCCATTTCTTCTCGGTTGCAGGGGCAGAGTGGGGCGCCGACCTCGTCGAGCCATTTGCGGGTGGTGCGGGCGCTGTATCCGCAGGCTGTACACAGGACTTTGATCATTCGCGTGGTCTGTGTCTTCTCGCCCTTGGCGGTGTTGGTGGGGTGCGCGAGCCGGGCATGTGGATAGGCGCCGAGCTGGGCAGCGATCTGCGCGAGGCGCGGCTTGAGGGCTTCGCCTGCGACGGTGGCGGTCATCTTCCCGGCGAGGCCGACGCCCTTGGCGATGCGGGCGAAGTTGCCCTTGTGGCCGCTCTTGCAGTCGTCGACGGCGTGTACGACCTCGTGGGTCAGGGTGGCGAGGACGGCTTCCGCGTCGTCGAGGACGGGCGAGATGAAGAGCTGGGCGACCTTGTCGGCGGAGGCGTGGGAGGCCCAGCACTGGCCGATGACGGTGTTCTTCTTGCCGCGGCCGCCGGGCCAGCCGACCGAGACCTTGACGGTAGGGACCGTGGCGCCGACCTCGTCGAATAGGGGAGTGAGCTTCTCGACGGCGGACAGGAGCCACGCCTCGCGGGTCTCATGTGTCTCGGGTGCGCTCCCGCCGGCTGCGGCTAGGTCGGCGTCAGTTGTGGTGGCAGCGTCGGCGGTCATGGCGTCCTCCGGGGATGTGGGGTGCGTGGACATGAGCATAGTTGCGCTAAATGTTTAGCGCAACTACTCTGACGCCCCAATGCTGGCGTGGGGACAATCAAGCGGGCGTCGGTTCGGGCGGGCGCCGCAGGGCGGCGCGGTGGCATGTGTCCGACGCGTGCCGGGGCGAGGTGGCAATCCGAAGAGGACGGCGCGTAGCAGCTCGTCGTGCTGCTCGTCCCGTTCGTCGCGCTCGTCGAAGTCGACGTGGTCGTAGTTCCGGCGGGTGATGAGGTCGCGTGTTCGGTGCGGCATGGCGCGGTTCCTTTCGCGAGGAGATGGCGGGCAAGTCGGCCAGCCGGGGTGGGGCTGCTCACCCCGACCCCGGCAGATGCGTCAGCCTTCACGCGCAAAGCATTTGACGCATCTTGCCCAGCGCGCGACTACGCGTGCGCTGCACCTTCAAACGTGAGTAACCGATCCGGTGTCCGATCTCGGCGTCGGGGACCGGGTTGTAGTCGGCGAAGCCGTAGGCGAGGCGGCAGATCATCCGCTCCTGGTCGTCAACGGCCCGGAAGGCGGCCTCGACGAGGATGCGGTCCTCTACATCGGTGATCTCGCGCGGCGTCACGATCTCCTGGAGCGCGGCGTCGGCGCCGCGGAGTTCCATCTCCAGGTCGAGGGATTCGTCGGCCTTGACCGCCGCGAGGACGTCGTAGAACGTCTCGGTCGTCATCTGGTGGGCGGGCGCTAGCCTGGCCGCTTCGGCAGCGTCTCCGTCGGCGGCCCTGAGAATGCCGAAGAACCGCCGCAGTGTGCGGGCTGGGACGGTGAAGCCCCCGCCTGCGGCCGAGATCGCCTCGCTGAGGGCGTCGTGTACGCGCATACGAACCAGGCCGGCGAGCCGTTCGGAGCGTGCCGTCTCGTGTTCTCGGATGGCCATCAGGAAGCCCAGGGTTGCTGCCTGACGGGCGTCGTCGAGTGGCATGGCGGGGACGTAGTGCGCGAGCGCGGAGCGCAGGGCGGGAACGTACGCGACGAAGAGGCGGATGGTCGCCTCCTCGTCGTCAGTCTGGGCGGCCTTGATGGTGGCGGCCTCCTCGGTGGCGTCCGCGATGGGTTCGGCGGCTGCATTCCAAAGGTGGGCGAAGCTGGACATACGGTGTGCTCCAAGGGGTGCAAGGGGTCCGGCCGGTGTCACCGACCCATGCGGACGTGTGTTGGATTTCCCTGCTCAGGAGGTCTGAGGGGGACCAACCAGTGCGTCAGTCATTTAGCGCAACGACTCGAAGAGGTGCTGATCATCCGGCCGGGGGCCCATATCAGCCGAACAGCCATTCGGAGGGGGCTGTTCGTATGATCACAAGCGTCTGATGTGGACAGATGGCATTAAGGCAGACGGCCCCCAGGTGGTCATCCCGGGGGCCGTCGGCGGGTAGGGGTGCCGTTAGGCAGCGACCATCTCGGCGAGATCGGCGATGGTAAGGAACGGCTTGTCCCATGCCTCCGCCCAGATCAACTCTGGACGGTCCTCCGCGCCTGGAAGTACGACGACGTAGTCTGCGGCTCGCAGAGCGGCGAGGTCACCGCCCACGGCGTCGATCAGGGTGTCGAGCGAGGTGGGCGAGTGGATGGCAGTGTCCGAGAAGGTGGCAAGGAATCCCAGGTCACGTAAGGCGTCGCGAACGTGGGCGTGACGATCCTGCCCTGTGGTGACGGTGTCGTCGTCAGGGACGGCGACGAAGACGCGCCGTGCACCTACCATCAAAGAGCCTCCCCCGTCCATGGTTCGACAGCACGCGCCAGCTCGCGACGGACGCCCCGCATCGCGACGGTCGCAGCGCGAAGAACCGATCGTGATCTTACTACCGCGCGCCGACATTCGAGGCGTCCAGAATCGAGTGCGATGTCGGAGGTCGGGTCCGACTTCTGATGCTTCATCCGCACGGTCACGTCCTCCCTCGGCCGGGCAGCGGGGGCCGCTGTCCATTGTGCATCGACCGCCAACGGAATAAGCGTCTCCAGCGCGGTGACCTCGGCGCGCAGCTCGCCGAGCAGGCTGGTGATTTCAGATTCATCACGGTCGCGCTTACGTTCTAGAACGAAAGACATTCGGGCGGGGCTCCTTTTCGTCGGACGAAATGTCAAGCGGGCGCGCCGTAGCCGTGGCCCCAGCTCAGCCCGTAGACCTCGGGGTCGCTCTCGATCCGGACGCCGTAGAAGGTGGACTCCATGACCTTGCCGATCTCCCGGACCACCTCGGCGGCGTCCGGGGCCGGCGCCTGGGCGATCACCTCGTCGTGCACGGGTAACAGCAGGTGATCGCCAAGCCCTGCCTCGAAGAGGTCGACGAGCGCTTGGGCCAACAGATCGCGGCTCGTTGACTGCACGACGTAGTTGGTCGCGGCGTAGAGACGGTCACGGTCGAGGGGCAGATGCCGCCCGCTCGGGGTGACCACCTCGCGCCGTCCCCACTCGGCGCGGTTCATCAGTCGTCGCGCATACCGCCGGATTTCGGGGAACGTCGCGTCGTACGCCGCGAGTGCGGACTTGACGGCGCTCATGTCAGCGCCAGTCTGCCGCGCGATAGTCGCTGCACCGCCGCCGTAGACCTTGCCGAACCCGACCGCCTTCGCGATTTTTCGATGCAGTTTTGTGAAGCCGGAACCGAAGACCTTCTCGGCGGTGAAACTGTGCAGGTCGACGCCGTCGGCGATTGCCCGGATCATTGTCTCGTCGCCGGAGAGGGCGGCGAGTACCCGCATTTCGACCGCCTGGTAGTCGGCGGCGATGATGAGTTGTCCTGGGTCGGCAATGAATGACCGGCGAATTGTCCAGTCGGAGGACGGAAGTTGCTGAAGCGGCGGGCGGCTGACGGACATGCGGGCGGTGCGGGCCTGAAGCCCGCCGATGAACGGGTGGAGCCGGTCTGCGGAGTCCTTCAGGTCGAGGAAGGCTTGCGCGTACGACTCGGCCCATTTGCCCGCTCGCTTGGATCGCACGACCGCGTCAGCGAGGGGATTCGGTCGGCGGGCCTCGATGCGCTGCCACTGGAGATCCAGGTCGGCGAGAGGAAGCAGTACGTTCTTGTCCACCTTGGGTGCGCCGGAGCTGGTGCGCTCGGTCAGCGCTTCACCCATGGCGAGCAGTGCTTGCGCCACCTGCGTCGGTGAGTTGACGTTGGCGACTCCGTACCGAGCCGCAACGGCCTGACACCGCTGTGCTTCGATCAGGAGATCGGCCTTGAGCTGCTCGACGTAGGGCAAGTCGATACGCATTCCGCGTCGCTGGAGGATCGCCAGGATGACTTGGAGGTGGTGCTCGAACTTGCTCAGGCGGTCGAGTCCGATGTCGCGCACCATCGGGGCGATCTCGTCGAACAGCCGCCGCGCGAGCAGCACGTCGAGTCCGGCATACCGGAGGTACAGCTCGTTGTCGATCGGGATGCGTGCCCAGCCCGTCGCCTTGGTGGCGCCGAGTCGCCGGAACTCCGCGGTGAGACCGCCCTGGGTGTCCGGGGCGGTGGGGTCGACGTACACAGTCGAAAGCGGCTTCAGGCCGAGGCCGATGCCGCCTTCGGCTTCCGCGCGGGGGTCGAGCAGGTGGGCCAGGACGCGTGTGTCAAAGACCCGCCCGCCCAGCTCTTCGACGCTCACGCCAAGATGGCGGTCGATGACCAGCAGGTCATAGGCGGCGTTGTGAACGACGAACGTCCGACGCTGGCGTAGGGCGCGGGCGATGGCCTGCGCAAAGCAGTCTGCGCGCAGGACCCATGCCTCACTGCGGTTGCCGAACTGCACGAGCCGCAGCGCGTGGCCGGGCGTGTAAACGTCGAGGCCGGTCGTTTCGGTATCGAGGGCGAGAAGGCGGTCGCCTTGGGCGAGCCACGCCTCGAACGCGGCGAGGTCGGTGGGCCGCTCCGGAACGTTGATCCGGCATTCTTCGCCCGCCACCCAGTGATGCAGGGTGATCACGGAGTCTCCTTGGAATATGCGAAGGGCCGCCCTCACGTGGAGAGCGGCCCTTCGGCCGGGGCGGGCGTTGACTAGGCGGAGCAGGCGCCTCCGCAGCAGCCGAGATCCGACGGTGGTGGCTCGGCCGGGTCGACGTCGGGCAGGTCGGGCACCTGGCACGTTCGGCAGGAGGGGCGGCCGCAGTCCAGGCCGTCGAGGTGCGCCTCGAAGACGGCATCGGGCTCGGGCCCGGGATCGCCGCAGACGTTCGCGGCGAACAGCGGACATGCCTGGCAGCCGCCGGAGACTCCGCAGTCGCCGCCGGAACCTCGATCGGGTTGGAAGGTCAATGGCACGAGCAGCTCCTAGACGAAGTCGTTGAGCGACGGGGACGTAGCGAGGCTTGTGCCAGGCGAGTCGGCCAGCGGTGAGGGAGCTGTTCGCGGTTCGGCCAAGATTTCTTCCGCGGGTGCGTTGTCGGTGGCGCGGGCGCGGCGGATGCCGGTGAAGTAGACCCCGCTGTTCGCCTTCTTCTTCGAGGCCCCGCGTTCCTCCAGCGCGGCGAAGAAGGTGCGGCGGGTCCACCGTTCCTTCGGCGGAAGGTTCTCCTCGTCGGCCCAGGCGAGGTATGCGTCGTAGGCGAGCTTGCCGGTGATGCGGCCGTCGTCGTCGATGACGAGCACGCCGGGGAGCAGGCCCGCCAGGGCGTCGGAGGTCTGCCGGTATTCCTTGGTCGCATCGACGATCGGCGTCGGATCGTCCAGCCCGTTGCGGTACCACTCGACAGCGCCGCGTACGGCCCAGGCCAGGATGCCGCGTGCCTCGGCGAGCAGCTTCTCGCCGAGTTTGTGGTCACGCTCAGACGGCGCGAAGTACCGCTCGAAGGGGATCAGCTTCACGCGCCGCCATAGGCCCTCGTCCTGGCCGCGAAACTGCGGACGGAAGTTGGTGGCCAGCAGAAGCAGGAAGGTCGGCCGGAACTCGAAGAACTCCTTACGCATGAAGCGCGCGGAGATCGCGTCGCGGCCGGTAACCCGCTTCAGGATCGCCTCGGCCATGGGGCGGCCCTGCTCGCCCTCGGCGGCCATGACCAGCCGGGCGCCCTTCAGCGCGGCGAGGTCGTTCGGGATTCCACCTGACGTGCGTTCCTCGAAGGTGGAGAACGGCGTCGTCACGGTGTGCTCCCGGAAGACCTCGGTCAGCGTGTCGGTGAGGACGCTCTTGCCGTTGGCGCCCGTGCCCCACAGCACCGCGAAGCATTGCTCAGCGGTTGATCCGGTGATGCCGTACCCGACGAGCCTCCGCATGTAGTCAGGAAGGCCGGCGTGCCTCGTCTGACTGGGGAAGATCTCGCGGAGGAACTCCTCCCACCGCGGCGCGGTCGCCTCGGGATCGAAGTCGAGGTCGACGCGGCGGGTCAGCAGGTTGGCCGGATCGTGCGGGAGCAGGGCGCCGGTTCGGAGGTCGATCACACCGTTTCGTACTGCAATCAGGTGATGGTGCCGATCGAAGCTCTCCAGATCGGCCGCCACGCCCCGCAACGCCTTCAACTCACGAACCATCGCGTCGATGCCTCGGGAGCTGTTCGCGTTGCGCGCGAACGCCTTCAGCTTCCCGACGCGGGCCGCGAGCATCTTCACCTCGCCTGCTGGGTCGCCCGCCTGCTTGATCGCCTCCACCTCACGGGCGAGATCGGCCGCCTCTGCCCACAGCGCCATGGCAACGTCCTGCGCAGCCGTGCGAACTTCGTCGAGCCGGTCAGGCCGCCAGACCCCGCCGCGGAGGACGAAGAAGCCCGCCTCGGGCGAGTAGCGCACCCCGGAGCCTGCGGCCTCGAAGTGGTCCCGCAAACGCCGGGCCGAGGCGACCTCGGTCAGGTCAGCATCGGTCCAGGCATCAACCCGCACGGCGACCCCACCGAGGGTGGGAGCCGCCGCCACGGAACGCGTCAGGTCGGTGGCGAAGGCATCAGGGTTGCGGGCGCGCCAGTCGGTCAGATCGTCGCCGTCGCGGGGCGGCCGAACCTTCCGGACGTGCTCGCCGCGCTTCGCCAGCTCGGCGGCCAGCGTGCGGGCGAAGCCGTCACCTGCGGCGTCCGCGTCGCCGCAGATCACGATCGGTCGGCCACCCGCCATGCGGACGATGTCGTCCGCGACGCTGGCAGCAAGGCCCGCACCCCGCACGAGAACGACGTCATACCCGACCGCGCAGGCGGTCAGCCCGTCGCCGGGGCCTTCGGTTACGAGCACCTCGGCCCAGCCTGCCTCGCCGGGCAGCCAGCCGACCTTGGCCCAACTCGCGCCCTCGGGCGATTTCGCACCGAGCCAGCGCACGCGGGCGGCCGGCTCAAGCGCGCGGGCCTGGTAGCCGCGGGGCACGCCCAGCTCGTCACGGAAGGGCACCACGAGTCGTGGGCCGCCTCCGAGCCCGACGGCGTAACCCAGGCCCAGCCGTCCACAGGCGGCGGTGTCCAGGCCGAAGCGGTCGAGAGCGTAGGTATAGGCGGCGGCCCCATGCTCGGCGAGATCGGCGGTCCAGCGATCGAGGTCGGCGGCGAGCGCCGCCACGGCGGCCGAGCCAGCGGGAGTCGATGTGGAGACGGCTCGGGTTCTGACCTCACCGGGCTTGACGGTCTCCAGGTCGGCCCAGGACATGCCGAGGGCTTCCAGCACCCCGGGCGGGTCTGCGGGATCGCGGCGGCTGGTGGGACAGCCAGCGCGGCACTTGAGCAAGATGCGGCCGGAGTCCGACACAGCGATGCGCAGTGAGGGCCGGGTATCGGTGTGCGCGGGACATGGGACGACCCAGCCGTCCCGCTCGTCAATCACCTGAGCAAACTTGCCGAGCAGGTCATCTAGGGTCACAGGCTTCCCCTCGTCATCGGAAGTGGACGAGAGGCGAGTCGGTCAGGGGCGGCCGAGGTGTTCACGGCGTGCCGGATCCGCGACGCTGGCTTAGCGCTGAGGATTGCAGAGTCGGCGGCGGAGCGCGTAGCCTCCCTCCGTACCCCTGAGACACGCACAGCGGCCGGGGGGAACCCTCTCAGTTCCCACCCGCCCGAAGGGGTCTACCAATGGATTGCGATCATCCCCGCAGCGACCGGCCACACACCCATGAACCGCACGTACCAATCAACTGGCCTCAAGGACATGTGTCGGCCCACCTGACCGGCGACGAGTTGTCTGAGTGCGTTCGGCTTACGGTGCACGGTGTGGATCACTACTTGCACTCAACGACCGCCCGAGAGTTGGCCAACGCCATCGAGGTGGTCCTAGAGGACTACAACAAGAAGGCGATCGCGGAGGGTGTCGATCCTGTCTAGCCTCTGAGTGCGTGTTTGAGAGTGGTGTCGCACGGCGTGTCCCTGCCGATGGCCCGGACGCCGTGAAGCTGGCGGGGTGGAGCGTGAGCGGCGGTATCCGTCGGACCTGACCGATGCGCAGTGGGAGATCGTGGAGCCGATGCTTCCGCTGATCAAGTCGCCGGGTCGAATCCCGAAGCATCCGCGCCGGGCGATCGTGGACGCGATCCTGTACGTCGTGCGGACCGGCTGCTCGTGGCGGCAGATGCCGGTCGACTTCCCGCCCTGGCAGACGGTGTACTGGCAGTTCCAGCAGTGGGAGCAACGCCAGGTCACCGAACGGATCCTGGAAGAGCTCCGCGAACAGGTCCGGCTCGCGGAAGGCCGGGATCCCGAACCGTCGGCGGGGATCATCGATTCGCAGTCGGTCAAGGGTGCCGACACCGTCGGCAGGGACTCCCGCGGCTACGACGCTGGTAAGAAGATCAACGGCCGGAAGCGGTTCATCGTCACCGACACCCTGGGCCTGCTGGTCGTGGTCTGCGTGATGGCCGCGTCCTGGCAGGACCGTGACGGTGCGAAGACGACGCTGCTCAGCACCTACCTGGCCACGCCGATCCGGCACGTGTTCGCCGATCAAGGCTTCGCGGGCCGGTTGGTCGGCTGGGCCGCCACCACGCTCAAGATGACGGTGGAGATCGTCCGGAAACCGGCGGAACAGCGCGGGTTCGTGGTGCACCCGAAGCGGTGGGTTGTGGAGCGCAGCCTGGCCTGGTTGACCGCGCACCGCCGGCTGGCCCGCGACTACGAACGTGACCCGGCCGTCTCCGAGGCGTTCATCCGGTGGGCCGCGATCAACACCATGGTCCGCCGCCTCGACCGTGGCCGACCCGCCACACGCCAAGCCCGACGCGTCTTCAACACACCCGAATAGCGCCTCTCTCAAACACTCACTGAAGGGCTGGCGCGTCCTGCGCTGCTGACAGCGCGGTGGTGCCAGTGCATTTAGGTGGTCCTGCCGTCGAAGATGTCGCCGCATTCGGTGGATACGCTGCGAAAGTGCTCCTCGACCTCGTGCTGCGCCGCGTAGGTTGCTAGCAGCTTCTCGGCCCGGCGAAGCCGCACGAGCACGTGAGCAAAAGTAGCGACCGTCGTCACGGCGTAGCCTTGCCTCACGTCTCGTCGGATGCGCTTGATGAAGGCGACGCCATAGGGCTGGCCTGCGTTGTGCTTCTGCTTCTCGGCGCCGTCCAGACCCTCGCGGATCGCGTCCTGCCACGACTTGTAGTCCTTGGCCTGGCCGACGAATGGCGTCAATCCATGCAGGTCACCGACGTCGCGGAGCCCCGCTTGCGCCGGACGGTAGGCGTCGATGCCGACAGTCCGAAGGAAATGGACGAGGGCAGTCTCCCAGCGTGTGCCCTTTGCCTTGTTTGCGTTGCTCACGGGTCTCCTCAGTGAAAAGGCCCCGAGACCGGCGGGCTCTTGTCCTCGCCGGCCCCAGGGCCAAGTCATGCGCGAATCATTTGACGCATCTGGCGGCGTCTACTTGACCGGACCGATCACATCGATGACCGGCTTGGTGAACTTGCGGAGCTGGCCAGCGCTGGTGTACTCGACGATTTCCAGGCGGAGCCATGCCTCGGCCGGGCCGTCGATGCTCGCGAGTGCGGCCTCGGTGGCGACGATGTCTTTCACCAGCGACCAGGAGCCGGAGGTGAACTTGAAGCGGCCGAGGTCGGGATTGTCGGCGAGCCGGAAGAAGGTGGTGATGTTCGGCTGGCAGCCGGTGCCGCGCTTGCCGGCCTCCTTGCGCTCGGCGAAGCTGGCCGGGCATTCGCACGGCCTGCCCTTCGCGTCGTCGCCGGTCTGTTCGACTCCGTCGCAGCGCCGGATGGCTCCTGCGCGGCCCCAGAGAACCATTTCCTGACGGATAGCGGAGGGTCCGTCGAGGATGACCTTCACCTTGGCGGCCTTGGTGAAGACCTCGATGTTGTCCTCGCCCTTGGTCTCCCAAGTCTGGGGCCTATCACCGCCGTACAGCTCGTTGATCGCGGCGGCGACGTCCGGGTCGCCGGAGGTGACGCGCCATTCGGTGAGAGCGGCGGGCCGGTTGTTGATGCTGTATCCCGAGCGGAAGCGGCCGACGAGGTCGTCAGCGAAACGCTGACGCTGCTTCGGCGCGGCCTCGGGGTCGGTCTCGAAGATGCGCAGGCCCAAAGGGGTGCCTCCTGTGTATTGGCGCGGGCGCCCTGCTAAGCCGGGTCGATTGAGTCGGGCGGCGGTCAAAGCGCCGACCCCGCGCTGTGCTGGTCACATGGCGAGTCGGCCAGCAGCGGGCGGGCTGTTCAGGTGAAGCTCGGCAGACCGGGTGGCCGGGTGATTGACACGGTGGCCTTCGAGGTGGTCGGGGCGTGCCCGAGGATCGCGGCGATGCGCGCGGAGCGGCGGGCGCCCATGTGGGGCAGGATCGCGCGCATGATCGCCTCGGCCTTCGGCCCGGAGACTTCGGCGTGCCACATCGCCGAATGCGGGGCGGGGCGCATCGAGAGCCGGACGCTAACGCCGAAGAGCGTCGCGGCCCGTCCGATGACGTCGCGGTCCGTCATCGCGACACGGACGCGCGGATAGCGGCTCCGGTGCAGGTCAAAGGCCCCTTCGCCTTCGAGCAGGCCCGCCAGCCAGACAACGTCGGTGTCGGTCGCGTACTCGATCATGCGGACCGCCTCGCTCGGCGGCCTTGGGCAGCCAGGCTCGATCGGTTGAGCGGGTCGCCGATGACAGTCTCCTTGATCTCCTTCTCCCACCGGAAGACGTGCCGCAGGTGGAGGAAGAAGTCGAAGACTTCAGGGCCGGTCTGGACCGGCACGAAGGACCAGCCCTCCGGGCGCACGTGCAGGACGGCGCCGCCGTCGCCCGCGGGTAGCGGTACCCGGGAGCCGTCGGGGCGGATGATGTAGTCGGCGTTGCGGTATGCCGCGAGTTGGAGTGCGACCTCCGGGTGAATGCCGCTTCGGGTTGTCTTCCAGTCCAGCCAGACGGCCTCACCGCCGATGGTGGCGAAGGCGTCGAAGCTGCCCGCGTAGTCGTACTGCTCGCTCCACACCGTTTCCTCCATGAAGATGAAGTCCGGTGTGAACTCTTGGAGGAAGGCGTCGAAGTGCTCGACGTATGGCCGTAGCTCGGGGTGCAGGCGACCGACGGAGTCGCCCTTCGCCAGAGTCTCGAAGTAGTCGTGTACCTCGGTGCCGATGTCGGCGGCCTTCTGCGTCTCGCGGTCTGGTGCCCGCTTCAGAAGGTCGATGGCGCCCTGGGCGTCGGATCGCAGGGCGATGTTCACGATCTCGCCGAGGTTTGCGAGCGCGTACTCGGCGACGACCTTGGAGGCCCAGGGGCGGAGGAACGACTTCGGGAGCATCCCGATGATGGACGTGACGCCGGGCGTCTTCGCGCCGGTCTCGGGGTTGACGTAGAAGCGGGAGTCGCCCCGCTTGATCGTGTTGATCTTCGGAGTGGTCACGCGATGTGTGGCCCTTCGTGCGGGTACTGGGACACTCCGCAAGTCGGCCAGCCGTCGCGCGGCTGTTCAGAACATGACAAAGCCCTGGCCGGAACATGCCGGCCGGGGCTCGGTGTGACGAAGTGACGGAACGAGCGTCACTTCCTATTGGTGTTATAGGAGGAGAAGAAGAACTAGAAGAAGAATAGAGAGTGACGGTAGTTCCGTCACTTCGTCACCCGGCGGTCGCTGCGCCCCGCGCGATGGCTGCCAGTGCCGCGGCACGCTCCGCCAGCTCGTCCAGCAGCGGGGCGACCTGCTCGCGGCTGGTCCCGTCCAGCGCCTCGATTGCCTCGGGTGGCGTCTCCCTGAGCGTGACCAGCGCAGCAACGAGTCCCCGAAGGACGTTGTTGCTGTCCCCGAGGTTCAGCGCGCGAGCTGCGCTCAAGAGCTGGCTCCTTCGTTGGTATGCCTCCCTCGAACGGTCGGCCTGGGGCGATTCCTTCAGGTCCAGGCTGGCCAGCTCATCGGGGCTCAGCCGCTCGCGGATGTAGCGAGAGACGTGGTAACGGACGCTCGTCTGTACTTTCCGCGCCTCGTCCTGTTTAAACCCTGCTTCGGAATAGCAGTCCCGCATGAAGTCGCGGTACTTCCATGTGCGACCGGCCCAGTCAGGGTTTCCGTCATCGGTGATGAAGTATTCGCGTAGGTCCACGGTCAACTCACCAATGATGCGCTTGAGGCTCGTACGCTGGTCCTCATCTTGGGCGCGGTGCAACGTACGAAGGTTCTTTATCAGCTCTTGCTCAAGCTCGGCCTTCGGGCGCGAGGGTGCCATCGTCGCTGTCATCTCTCCTTGATGCCCTTCGTCCAGGGCGGTCACGTTGTCGCCAGTGTAGGTGCGTCAGGGTCTTTGCGCATCTACCCATCCGGCCCGCGGTGTTGCGGATCGCATCGCGCCGCGTCGTTACACAAAAAAAGCCCTGCAAGGCCCATGTAAGGACCGTGCAGGGCTGTGGGTGAACCTTAAGGGTCAGCTAAGGCAGCGACCGGGGGTTCGATGTCGACCCAGGACCCAGGCGTCCACCCTGTCGAACATGTGTTCGATATCGTTGGTGTTTCGGAGGATCTCAGCGATCGGGTAGTCGGCCATCGCCGTTTCACTTTCGTGCTGGTCAGACTCGTCCAACCCTGGCCGCGTGATTCGGAGCAGGGTCGCTCCTCTGGCGAGAAGGGCGTCGGCTTCGTTGGGGAAGCGCACGTCGGTGACGACGGCCGGCGTCGCGCAGCCGTCGAGCGCCGATAGCACGGGACATATCCAGAAAGCGGGATCGACTTCCCGGATTGCGGTGCCGTAGTTCTGCAAGAGCCGCCGCACCTCGGGGATCTCCTTTGCCGACTCCCAGCCTTCCTGGGCGACCACCTCGGACAGACGATAGGAGGCCCATGTCGAGTCCATCGGCAGCACGATCGGGTCCAGACGCAGTACCGCCTCACGCAGAAGATCAGCGAAGGCGAAGCGTGTAAACGCGTGTGTGTGGACGAGGCGCTGTGCCACGGTGTCCTTTCCGACCCGCTTGCGGCCAACCAGTCCAATAAGTGGCGATGCCATCAGTCCTCCTGATTTGGAAGTTGTCCGGCGAGTCGGTCAGGGCCGCGCAACTGTTCAGGAAATGCGCACCTGTTTAGGTAAGAAGGAAGGCCCCGCCCCGAAGATCCGGGGCGGGGCGACGGGTGGGCGGTCAGGCGGGCGGGTCCAGCTCGTCGTCCGCCTCGGTGGCGACGGGTGCGTCATCGGAAGTGGCGTCGGCAACGGCGGTGGCCGGGGCGGGAACGAGTGTGGGCGGGGCGGGAACGAGGGGCGTACCGTCCGCCGCCCGCGGGCTGGCGGTCGGGGTGACGTGGCGTCGCGTCCAGAACGCGGCGACCAGTGGGCCACCGACGGCGATCACTTCCACGACCGCCTCGCGGATGTCCGCCGGAATGGCGATACCGGCGTGGGCGAGGGCGACGACGACCAGGCCGACGACCGCGACGGCGGCGGCGCGGCTGGTCAAGGGCTGGCGGGACACGGGCGGCTCCATCAGGAGTAGAGGCGGGCAAGCAGTGGCGTGAGGGCGGACACGATGGCGGCGATGGTGGCGACGGCGGACCACATCGCCCGGGGTGTGACGGTCGGCGTGGCCTCCAGGTGGCGGAGGCGGACTTCCTGATCGTCGAGGCGGCGGGTGTGCTCGTCGCCCTTCGTGCTTTGGATGGCGAGGGCGGCGTCGACCTTGCCCTCCAGCCGGGCGAAGGCGATGAGGACCGAGGCGGAGCCGCCCTCGTCGGGCGGCGGAGCGGGCTGGGTCACGGGCGGCTCACTTTCGGAGGGCGGCGATCGTCTTCGGCCCGGCGATCCCATCGACGGCGAGCTTGCGTGCCCGCTGAAAGCTGCGTACCGCGGCGCCGGTCTTGGGTCCGAAATCGCCGTCGATCGTCAGCTTGGCGCCGTGGAGGTTGAGCCTCCACTGAAGCTCCCAGACGTCCGCGCCGACGTGCCCGGCCTTCATCTGGCGCGAGCCGTACGCGCGCTTCGCCAGTCGTGCGGGTGGCTTCGGCATGGTCGGGGTGCGCGGCGGGGCGGGCTTGGTGACGACCGGGCGGGGACCGGCGATAAGGCTGATCTCGATGAGGTACCGCTTGAACAGCGGGGTCAGGTCGCGGCCTGCCTTGGTCGCGTCGCGGAAGAACGACACATGGGTGTGGAAGGTGTGCGAGCGGTCACCGGTCGAGCGCTTCTTCAGCCGGTCCCAGCGCTTCACCGTCTTGCCGTCGAGGCTGTAGATGACCTCGCGGATGTCCCGGGTGTCGCTGGTGCCGGCCTGGCACTGGGCCACGAGCCAGGCCGAGAAGGTGCGCAGGGTGTGCGTCTTTCCCTTGACGGTGATAGAGAAGTAGCCAACGTCGAGCGCCGATGCGAAGGCCGACAGCCCTGCCTTGTCGCGGGCCGATTCGGTCGCGGCATAGCCGGTGTGGGACTGCTCGGGGAGGCCCAGGTGGTATGAGTTGCCCTGACGGACGTGGGCGGTGTCGCCGACGATGCCGACCTCCATCGGGTCCAGGTCGGCTGGGTAGGCGGTGCTGTGCTCGTGGATGTCGAGGTGGTCGAGCAGCAGGGCTCGGACCGCCTTTAGGTTTGCGGGTGCGGTGGTCACAGGGATTCCTTCCAGGCACGCGGAAAGGGCGCCCGCTGGTGTGGGCGCCCTTCGCGTGAGTCGATGGAGTTAGAGCGGCAGGCCCCAGACGGCGGCGAGTGGCGTCGCGGCGTCGAAGGTGGTGGTCATCTGCACGCGGGTGACACCGTCGAGAGTGGTGACGCCCTGGTAGGCGATCTCGATCGTGGCGCCGGTGTCGGTAATGTCGAGCCAGCCGAACGCCTGCAAGGTGCTCGGTGCGGTGTGGTAGTAGCCTGCTGACCAGGGTTCGCCTGGCGCGACCGAACCTTGCTGGATCGGTGCCCCTCCGGCCTGTGGGATGCCGTAGGCGCCAGCGGCGGAACCGTCGTCAGCGCAGATGGCGTGCCGGTCGCCGAAGATGACGTAGACGCGCACACCGTTGGCCTTGATGAAGGCGTTCAGGTCGGCGAACTCCGCGCTGTAACTTCCCCAGCGACCGGAAGTGACGGAGTCCTGCCGCCAGTAGTAGTTACCGCATATGACTTTCACGGGCTGGGGGTCGAGAAGCCGGGCCTTGAGCCATGCCTTCTGCTCGGCGCCGAGCATCGTCTTGTCTGGCCCGTCGGGGTCGGTCTGCGGGTCGCGGTAGGAGCGGACGTCGAGCTGGATGAAGCGGACCCGGCCGATGACCCACGAGTGGTAACCGCCGCGATGGTCGGAGGCCGGTAGCGGGTAGGTCGGGAAGACCCGCCGGTACTGGGCGGCCACGATCGGCCCGGCAGCGGCATTCTTGTCGCTGGTGTCGCCGCCCCAGTCGTGGTTGTCCCACAGATAGTTGAACGGGATCTTGGCCAGGTGCGGCGCCATACTCTGCGACCCGAGCGACGTCAGGTGCTGGGCTACCACGTCCGCTGCGGTGGTTGTCGGCCCCCAGTCGCGATAGTTCAGGTCGCCCATGTGGATGCCCATGAGCGCCCGCCCGTAGGGGCCGAAGCGTTCCAGGATCGCCGCGTAGGTCGAGTCGGTGGGCACGGTCCACTGGCAGGAGCCGAACCACACGGAGAATGAGGCGGCGGTACCGACGCGGGGGAAGGTCCGGACCTGTCCACGTCCGGCGTTCAGGACAACGCCGTCGGCCTCGATGCCGTAGAACCAGAGCGTGTCGGGTGCCAAGCCTGTGATGGGCAGTTTCACGAACCCGTCAGCGTCCGGTGCGACGGCCGCGCTGAAGGTCGGCGCCGCCAGGTCCAGCGTGGTCGAGGCGACCAGCCGGACCGTGCTGCCGCCGCTGAGCCGGTAGACGGCGGTGAACCCGGTCGAGGTGACCGCGCCGGACCAGGGGCCATTGAGGATGCTCGGTGCCGTCGGCGAGGTGGGCCATCCGGTTTTCGCCCAGTCGACGTCGTCGACCACGACGGTAAAACCGGCGACGGCCGAGCGGACCGCGCCCACCAGGCAGGCGATGGTGCCTGCCGCGCCGAGGGTGTCGAGCGTGGCGGGAGAGGTGATGGTCTCGGCAACCTGCCCGGAGCCATTGAAGATGACGGCCTGGAGCTGACCTCGGGTGGTGGAGAATGCGAGGACGGCGAGGCCGACATCGATCCACTGGTTCGCGGCGTATGTCGTCGCTGCGGTGCCCAGAACGACGGCGTTCTTGTCGCGGAGCTGAATCCGGCCGGTGTTGATGATACGCAGGTCGCCGAGGAAGGCGCCGGAGCCGTCCGCGATCACGAGCAGCCGTACCCCGGTCGCGTCCGGGGGCATAGTGGGCAGCCGGAACCGGGCGCGGCCGTAGACCTGACCGGCCGTGTCGACCGAGACGGACGCCGCGCGCTGGAGGTAGCAGGGCGATGCGGTGGTGACGAGCTGGGCGGCCCGTGTGCCGCGGTATGGGTTGGCGTCAATGACGGTCGCGCCGCTGGCGCCTGCGAGGAAGTCGAAGCCCGCCGCTGTCGCGCTGAACGGGCCGAGCGGCAGTCCCTCGAACGTGGAGACCGTCACTATCGTGCCCTTTCGGCGAGTACCTGGATGACGAGGTTGCCGCCGGAGGACCCCGAGGCGATGTCGGCGCTGAGGTAGTCCTCTGGTGCGAGCGTGATCAGCTCGGTGGGGGCGATGCGTCCAGTTGTGTAGAGGCCGGAGGCGATTTTCGGCCGGGCGGCGGGGGTGCTGAAGACGCTGGCGCCGTTGCGGCGGACATCGACGACGAGGTCGCCGGTCGGGGCCGTGCCGACCGACGCGCGGATTGCCGCGATGTTCAGGGTCATGCCGGTGTCGTTATAGAGCCGCGAGAGCCCGATCTGCGGGCCGGTGACCGCGCCTGCGACGGTCAGCGGCGGGAGGATGACCGGAATCTCGGGCGTCGCGGGTGTCTGGAGGTCTTCGATGAGGTCGGGCAGGTCGGTGGTGAGGATCAGGACGCGCGGCCCGGAGCCCGCCTGCGCCCACATCGTCAGGACGGAGGCGCGGAAGCGGGGGAGGGCGCCGACGCCGTAGGCGCCGGAGCCGTCTGCGGCGATCACCTGAGTGATCGGTGTGCCGTCCGCCGTCACGAGATCGGTGATCTGTGCGCCGCCGGTTTGCGCGGTCCAGAACGTCACGACGGCGCCGGGAGCCAGGGTGACCACGTTGCCGGCCCCTGCAGTGATGACGTAGGCGGCCAGGTCACCGCCAAACCAGTAGTACGTCACGAGGCCCCTTTAGTTGAGCGCGACCGGCCACACACAGGTGGCGAGGTCGATGAACTGGTTGGCGGTGATGTTGGCGCCGTAGACATCGACGGTGATGGCGCCCGTGGGGGCGAAGCGGAGCACCGCCTGGGCGCCGGTCATGCTCACGTTGGAGGCGTGTCCGAAGGTCACGCGGGGCCGGTAGCCGTTCGGCAGGGTGAGCAGTGGCGCTGCTGCTGCCGAGGGGGTGAGAGTGCCGCCGGTGCGCCGGATGCCTCCGGCCATGTACGCGATGCCGTTGAGCCGGAACAGGTACAGCCCGGACGCGGCCCATCCGGCAGCGAGTGAAGGGGTGGTCGTGCCCGCGTCGTCGAGCACTGGTACCCAGCGCACGCCCGTGGAGATGTAGGCGCGGCCGGTGTCCTGTTCGTAGATGTAGCGGCCGGGCAGGTGCGGGGGTCGGCTGTCGACCGTGCAGATGATCTGCCCGTCCTCGCCGAGGTACCAGGCGCGGGTGCGTTGTACGGAGAGCGCGCCTCCGGACATGCGGACTTCGGCGAGCGGAATCTCGTACCAGTCGGTCGGGCCGGTGCCGTTGAACGGCGTTGGCGCGGTGTCGCCCGAGCCGGTCCGGATGGCGGTGCCGACGCGGAAGTTGTCGTCGCGGTTCAGGCGCAGCACGACGAGGTCGACGCGGGGAGCACCGGTCAGGCTGGGCGTGTAAACGGTCGGTGACGTGCTGGCCCACGGGAAGCCGCGAAGGACTCCCTTCAGGCCCTCGCGGACGATGACCTGACCACCGCTGACGCTGACCGGCGGCGGATCGCCGGGGTTGCCGTTCAGCCCGTCCGGGGCCTGCGGCGCGGCGAGAGCTTCGTACTGGTATTCGGTGAGAGAGCCGGTCGCGCTGAGCGGGGACTCTTCAGCCATTCAGATTGCCTCCAGACGCGCCAGGCGGCGCCCGAAGGCGCGCATCATCGCGACCCAGGACGGGTCGGTGCTGGCGGATTGGGTGCCGACGACGGCGGATACCTGCTCGCCTTCGTCGGGAGTGACGGTGATGGTGACGGCGCGCACGATGTCGGCGACTTCGATGCCACTGGTCAGCTCGACGGACACGAGGTCGCCCAGGTCGTAGTGCACGCCGTAGCGCTGTGTCGGTACGTCGATGGTCACGGATTCGAGCTGCGCGGACGCGCCGGCCTCGGCCAGGGCCTCGGTACCGGCGGCGGCCAGTTCGGCGGTGATCAGGGTGTCCCGGCGGTCCACGACGGTCACGTAGCGACCCCACTGCGGCAGGTCCATCGAGGAGACCTCGACGAATGTGCGGGTGGTGCCCTCGCCGGAGCCGTCGCCGACGATGGCGACGGTCGCGGTCGGCGCGGCCGGGGTGTACTTGTACGAACGCAGGTTGCCCAGGCCCCGGGAGAACCGGACCTCTCCGCGCAGGTCACGCGGCTGGTAGACCTGAAACTCGATGCGGTCGCCGACCTGCGGCGCGCGGAAGCCGAGTCCGCCACCCGCCAGCGCAGCGGACCTCAACGCGTCGCCGAGCGGGTCCAGGCGGAACCCCATCGTCACTGCGGCGCCGACTCCGGCTGTGGGGCCGAGGGCGAGTTTCGGTATCCGACGGGCGGGCAGCGCTGTCGCGCCCACGTTCTCGACGACCAGCGACCGCATAACGGTCTCGGCGCTGACGGCCGTGTAAACGCGTCGGGATGCGGCCTGCGCGGTGATCGCGTGCGCCGGGTCGGGGTAGGCGACTTCCGCGACGATCGCGGCCTCGTCGCTGGCGAACCCGATCGTTGTTGTGCCTGCGCCGGAAGTGGTGCCGTCGATGCTCCACTCTTCGGCACCGGGTTGCTCGATCGGCCCGGCCATGACGATCCCGCCGGGATAGCCGGTGAGCGGGTCGGGGTTGCGGATGACGACGAGGCGGTTGCCGGGAGCGAGTTGGTCGGCGGATACCCCGTCGGCCGCTGCGGTGATGGTGCCGCTGCCGGGCTCGTTGAACCGCAGGGTCATGTCGACCTGGGTCCAGCGGGTGATCGGATCGCCGATGATGCGCAGGTTGCGGTCGGTGATGAGGATCGTCAGTGCCATGGCTCAGGCCGTCTCGAATCGGGGGAAGAACGACAACGCGATCGCGGTCGCTGCGGTGGCGCCCGCGACCGAGAAGGTGACCTCGTTCAGCCCCGAGTCGAGGCCCCACAGCACCGCGCCGGGCCAGTTCAGGGCGGCCGTGAGTACCTCGCCGGACGGGCCGCGGACGGTCGGCGTGTCGGTGGTGATGGTGATCGCCTGCCCGGCGTCGAGCCGATGGGTCAGCACGAACGACTGCCCGAGGGTGCGGTTGATCGCGGTGAGGGAGGTCGACGGGCCGGTCAGCGTCCACAGCGGCCAGGCGTTGCCCTCGCCGGGGTTGACGATGTCGGTGTCGCCGAGGACGCGACCGGAGGACAGCGCGGGGAAACCGGTCAGGAACCGTCGCGGGGCGGGTGTGGTGAACAGCAGGCTCAGCGGTTCGGTGTCGCGGAAGTAGGGGTCCTCGCAGTACAACGCGAGAACGGTGGTGTCGTGGGTGATGCCCTGGCCCGGCTCGCCCTGGAAACCCTCTTGCAGCGTGCAGGCGATCTCCCGGTCGGAGCCGTCCGGGCGGGTGATCCGGAGCTGGCCGGGGCCGAGACGGCGGGTGAGCTTGAACGCCCGCGTCAGGGTCCGCCAGCGCGTGAGGAACTGCTGGTGCGAGTCGGCCCAGACCAGCAGCGGCCAGTTGATGATCCGGGGCTGGTCTTGGATGTGGCGGATGCGGGCGCCGCCGCGCGGGTGCGGGTCGGTGGCGATCTCGACGGGTACGGCGCCCAGGCCCCCGACCTCGTCAAGGGTGACCCAGCCGAGGTCGGGTGTGGTGAGCGGCCATTGCTGGCCGGTTGGGTCGATGTATGTCGCGGTCGGGGTCCGAAGATCGGACTCGGTGAACGTCCTACTAGGGGCGGGAGGGTCGATGACCTGCCCGCCCCTGGTCAGCAGAGGCATTAGCGCGCCCTTCCGGCGCGGGCCTTGATCGCCTGTCGCTCCTGAAGCGCCTGGAGCTGGGCGAGCGTTGCCCGCGAGTCGTGCAGGTGGTAGTGCGTCTCGCCTGCGGCAGCGGGTGCGCGGGCGGCCAGCGCGTCGGCGAGGCTGACCGTCCGGGCCGTGGGCAGCGCTGTCAGCGCGTCGAGCGACTTCGTGACGGTGCCGGACGAGCGGTCCACGCCGAGCGCGAAGCCCTCGCCGACGAACCCGCCGAGGCGGGCGAAGACCCGCGACGGCGACTTGATGCCGAGCTGCTTGCGGATGGTCCTGACCATGGACCTCGCAATGCGAGTCATCGCCTTCTCGATGGCGCCCATCTGCGACTCCAGGCCCCGGACCAGGCCCCGGGCGGCGTCCACGCCGCCTTGGTAGAGGGTGCTAGCCGCGTGCGAGCCGACCGTCGAGGCGGTTTCGGCAAGCGCATTCTGGATGGCGTTGACCTGGCTGATCGCGGCGCTGCCACCGTTGAGTAGTGCCTGCGCGGTGCTCAGGCTGTCCGGCCCGTTCTCGACGAGCTGGCGGAACGTCGTCGCGTTGAGTCCGGCCGCGCGCAGCTTGTCCAGCACCGCACCGAACTGCTGAGCCTGGGCGAGCTGGCCCTGCATCGCCTCGATGATGCTGTCGGCGTTATCGGTGCGGATGTTGGCGATCGAGCCGGTGCCGATGATCGCGTCACGGATGCTGCCGGAGAACTCGTCGCGGGCCTTGATGGCGTTGGCGAGCGACTCCTTCGCAGTCTTGAGCCGGCCGTTGAGGACGTCCCACCGCTTCGCGAGCGCGTTGATCTGTGCCTGGCGTGGGGCGAGCGCCGCAGTCAGCGCGGCGACGCGCGATGCGGCAGCCTTGGCGCTGAAGCCCTGGCTGCGTAGCGCGGTGAGTGCTTGGTCGCCGAGCTTGCGGGCGGTGGTCGTGACCTCGTCCATGCTGCCGGCCATTCCGGCGACGAAGCCCTTGGTCGCCCACTGGCCCAGCTCGCGCATCTTCCGTGACGGTGAGCGGATGGCCAGGGCGCTGCGCACCGTGCCGAGCACGATCGATCCCAGAGAGCGGGCCGTGGCCTGAAGTGCGCCGATGCGGGTCTTGAGGCCCTGGATGAAGCCAGCGATGGCCTGGGCGCCCATGGCGAACAGCGCCGAACCGAGGCCCGCGAGCGCACCGACGAACCGGGAAGGCAAGGACGCGACCAACGCCGCCGCTGCGTTCACGTTCTGGGCGACCGCCGCCCGGAACCGGGCGAACCCTTGCGCGGCGGCGATCAGCGGCCCTGCGATCAGCCGGATGGCCGCCACGATCGCGCCCGAGGCAACGACGACCGCCGTATGGACGCGGCCCATGGCGTCGGATACGCGAGCGACCCACGATCCGACGAGCCCGCCGAGGGCCTGAAGCCGGGCCGTCCACTGGGTGAGCGTGGCCAGCAGGCTTTGGAGCTGCGGGATCCACTCGTTGACCGCCTTGCTCGGCAGCTCGGCCAGCTTGTCGATGAAGTCCTGGATCTTCTTCTGGTTTTCGGGCTTACCGAGCCAGTCCTGAATCCGTTGGAGAACGACGACCACGCCCGCGAGCAGGCCGTCGCTGGCCTTCTTCGAGCTGGGGAAAAGGATGGCGATGAGGCGGCCGACGATGCCGACAGCTAGTTCGCCGATGCGCCATACCTCGCCGAGCGTGCGGGCGGCCTGCTGCATGAAGGTCGTCAGCGCGCCGGTCTGCGCGGCCTGCGAGATCCACGCCGAGAACCGCTCCACGATGCGGGCCAGACCGTTGCCAAGCCCGTCGAGGAACGGGACCGAGGCGGCGGCCAGCTCACCGAAGGCACGGATCAGCGGACCGATCGCCTGGCCGATCCGGTCGATGAACGCACCGAAGCCGCCTATCGCGGTCTGAATGTTGGCGACGAAACTCTTGTCGCTCAGGGCAGCAGCGGCCTGCCTGACGAAGGCGTTGATGCGGGTAGCAAGGTCGCCGAGCGAGGTGTGCAGCGGAACCAGCCACGACCGCGCCAGCCGCCGGACCGTAGCGGCCAGGCCGTCGAAGACCTTGCCCTGCACGAACCGCTGGAGCTGGCCGAACGGCTTGCGAAGCCGGGCGATCTCCTGCACGAACGTGCGAGCCGAGGGCGCGAGCTTGTCCAGCGTCGCGCGGGACACCGTGCCGGTCTGCGACAGCTCGGAGAAGGCGTCGCTCAGACCCCGCGAGGCGAGAGCCAGCACCCCGATTGTTGCGGCCCCGCCAGCAGCTACGGTGAACAGCGCCCCGGCCGTGCCACCGACGAGGGAGACGACCGGGGCCAAGGCCAGGAAGCCCGCAATGACTGCGGGTATCGCCGCCGCCACCGCGAGCAGGGCGCCGACGAGCAGGTTCAGCCCGCCGGTCGCCGCCGTGCCCGATGCGGTCGCGATAAGGCCGGTGATCGCGGACAGCGCGGCAGTTCCAGCCCCGCGAAGGGTCTCGTTGACGTCTGCCGCGAACGAGGTCACCGCCTGCTTCGCCGCCGCGAAGCCCTCCTCGGCGCCTTGGATCAGGCCACCCGCGACACCGAACGCCAACGACGTGCGAAGGGTCTTGTCCTGGCGTTGCGCCAGGCCGAAGAGCCCACGGAAGCCGCGTGTGAAACCGTCGGTGAACGCTCGCCGGACGCTGTTGCGCAAATGCGCCTCGACGCCGTCGGCGCCCTTGCCGGCCCCGTCCCGGATGCCCCGGGCGGTGGACGCCGAGGTCTGCTCGTGGATCGCCCGGCCCAGCGCACGGCTGTCGACATCGGCCAAGCCGTCGCCGAGACCCTTCGCGGCCTGCTCGCTGATCGCGTCGCCGATCTCCTTGGTGAACGCGGCGAGCGGCGCCTTCGTGTCCGTGCGGAGCCTGCGCAGGAAGCCCTTGGCGCTGGGGATGATCGACAGGGTGGCGTACCCGACGTTAGACACGGGCCTCCTTCCGTGAGGCTTGGGCGACGCGAAGGCGCTGGGCGCGCAGGCGGGCGGCGAGGGTTTCGTGCCGAGTCGCGGCGGAACGCGCTGCGGCCGGTGTCGGCTTCAGCGGGTGCGTCTGGCCTGTGAGGGCCTCGAAGATGTCGGCGAGTACGAGGTCACCGGGAACGGCGCCGAGCGGGAGGCCGTGCTCGGCTGCCCAGGTCGCCGATCCGGGGGGCAGGTTCGCGATCAGGACGCTCAGGCGTCGCAGCGAAAGCCCGCCGGTCCAGAGCTGCGCGAGGTCGACGCCGTAGAAGTGGGCGAGGTCGGCCTCGACGGCGTCGCCGTGATGGCGCAGCAGACCGGCGAGCGCGGTCAATTTCCCTCGATACCCGCCGCCTTCTGTGCCTCGGTGAAGAAGTCGTTGAGGTCGCCGACGGTCCGGCGGGTCGAGCGGAACACGCTCCACTGCTCGTCGCCGACGATGAGGCGTACCGCCGTGGTGATGCGGCCCTCGTCGATGGCCTCCAAGACGTCGAGGTCCCAGTCCTTCGACGGCGGGATTTCGTACAGCTCGCCGTCGTACGCGAACTTGATGGGGGCGCCGATCGCCTCAGCGCGAGCGGCAGCGGTCTTACGCGGGGCAGCCATACAGGCTTCTCCTCCAGAGAGCAGGGCGCAGAGTGCGCAGAAAGAAGGCTCCGAGGTCGCCTCTGCGCGGGACGACCTCGGAGCCGGTAGGTGGCGCGGTTGACGCAGCCAGGTCAGGCGTGAACGGCGCCGGAGATCTCGGTGTAGAGGGTGCCGTCCGCCTCGGGGTACAGGATCACGGTGATGGTGTAGACCGTCAGCTCGGACTCGGACTCCTTGACCTCGTCCACCTCGGATACCTCGGCACGCTTGACGGCGCGGCGCACGATCTTGTCGTCGTCGCGCAGCTCGGCGCCGAAGGCGAACTCACGGCCCGCCGGGACCTTGATCTTCGAGGTGGTCACGCCGGCCGTGGTGGAACGGGTCGAGCCGGGGTTGACCAGGGCGAAGACGACGTCGTTGTCCTCCAGCGCGACGAACTTGACGGTCCGCTTGTGCTTGGACTTCGTCCGCTTCACCAGGATGTTGCCCCAGGCGTAGAACTCGTTGGTGTCCTCGTCGCGAGCCCAGCTCATGCCTTCCTCGCCGTCGAGAAGGCCGGCAACGCCCCAGCCGGCGCCCCATGGGCTTGTCAGGTCGGCAGGGCCAGCGGTTCCGGGGGTGTCGTGGATGTAGATGTCGGCGCCCTCCCAGAGGGCCGCCTTCGTCGGGTCGCCCGCCATGGGCTACTCCTTCAGGGGTGCGGGCGCAGACGCGCCGTAACGGTGAAAGCCGCGAGTGGGCGGCCGGTGTCCGGGTCGTCGGCCGGTGTTGGGCCGATCGGGTTGCCGAAGCCGCGCATGTCGGGGCCGCCCTCGTAATCCAGAAGCAGACCGAGCAGGCGCCACGCGAGAGCAGTGGACGCGGCCTCACTACGTGCCCAGACGACGACGCGGATCGGCGCCGAGGCGAGCACCGGCCAGCGCACGGCGGCGGTCCCCGCGCGGACCTGCACATACGGCAAGGTCGGTACGTCGCCCTCGGGAAAGTCGTCGTGGGTCTTGCTGCCGTATGCCGGGCCTGGCGCGAGCGCACGCAGCAGGGTCAGCGTGGTGAGCTGGGGATCGGCGAACACGGTCAGTTGTCGTCCTCTCGTGGTCGCTCACGTCTGCGCCTTCGGTGACGTCGGGGCTGGTCGGCGTTGACGTCGAGGCCGACGGTGCGCGCCGCTTCGGACAGGACCCCGTACTTCGCTTCGACGCCGAGCCCGCCGGGGTGGGCGATGGTGACGGCGTCGGCGGCGCGGTCGGTTTCGTAGCTGTGCCGCTCGACGGGCATCCGGTGCCGGGCGACGGAGTGATGTGTCTCTACGGCGTCCTGGACCTCGGCGGCCTTCGCGGTGACCGCGAAGGTCACCTCGGCCGAGCGCAGCACCTCGGCGATTCCGGCATGGTCGAGGCGAAGCCGGGCAGTCACGGCAGCCGCCTTGCGACCTTGACGAGCAGCATCACGGGCCGCGACGGCGAGCGGACAAGGTCGGGCTCGCCGATGACGTCGTAGTCGCGACCCGTGACGCGCAGCCGGTCGCCGCGCTGCACGTCAGCGCTGGGCGGCATGTAGACGGTGTCCCCGGTGAGGAAGCCGACGCCGTTAAGCTGCGCGGGGCTTGTCCAGCCCGAGCCGGGGTTGCCGTACTCGTCGGCTCCGGCCGGGCGCAGCACGGTCACTACGTCGGGGAACTTCACGGCAGCTCCGGATCGGTTGGCGGACGCACGCATTCGTACGGCGACGGCGTGCGAACCGTGTAAACGCTCGGGCGGCCCGTTGATCCGGTCGCGGCGAGCCGGATCACCCGGGCCTCGGCCGGGGTGAGGTAGGACGACGTCGCTCCCTGCGCGTACTGATATGAGTAGGGGCCGATGGTCTCGCCCGAGAAGCCGTCCGGGTTGCGGTAACCACGCAGGGCTGCCGCGATGACGACAGCGACTACCGCCGCAGGGGCGGTGATCGTGACACCGTCGGCGGCGACCCAGGTGACGCCCGCTTCCAGCCGGACGAGCGCGGACACGTCGTCGAGCGTCGCCGTGGCGCGGGCGAGGTCCGCGCCCGTCAGGGGCGGGCCGCCGAGACGGACTTGCATCGCCTCCACGGTCGCCAGCGGGGGCAGGCTCACGCAGCGCCTCCGATCAGGCCGGGACGGTGGAGGTCTTCACCCGGATCGCGGACTGCACGGACTCGACCGCCTTGCTGGTCGGGTTCATCCGCGGCCAGTCGATGCGCTGGCAGCCCAGGAACGTCGAGAAGATCGACCGGTCCTGAAGGTGCGTGGAGTCGTAGTCCTTGATCCAGCGCATCGCGAAGCCGTTGTTGGACTGCGTCGAGCCGAAGCTGACGCCGTCTGGCACGCGGGGTGCGCGGATGGCGAGGGTGAAGCTGTCCCGGTTGTAGGCGACGATCTCGTCGTCGGCGAGCCGGTTGCACTCGACGACGTTGAAGCCGCGCAGGTTGCCGACCTGAGCGCTGCGCAGCGCGGCGGTCGACCCAGACTCGGAGGCGTCCGTGATCGCCTTGGCGTCGAGCAGCTCGGCGTAAACGCCGGTACCGACGGCGGTCCACATGCCGGAGGCCGGCACGCCGTTGTCGCGCAGCATCTTGCGGATAGCGGTGAACGTCGGGACCGGGTTGGCCTTGTCGTAGCCGATGGTCAGCGTCTCCGGCACGGCCTGAAGCTCCGCAACGGCGGTGTCCTCGATGTCCTCGACCAAGGCGGTGATCTGAGGAAGCGTGACCTGCCGGGTGAAGTCCTCGATCGAGAAGGTCAGCTCCTCGTCGGTGACGTCGACTGCGGAGTAGACCATGTGGGTCATCGCGACTGGCACGGTCGACTCGCTCAGGCTGTCGGTGGTGATCGCGGTCCCAGCTTGGGCCAGGGTCCGGCGCCGGGCCTTCAGCGTCGCAGGAATGCGGACGTTGACGACGGTGCCTCGACCACCGCCGAAGTTCGCCTCGTAGTCACGGTTCATAGTCGCGGCGATCATCAGGTCGTCGCGGAGCAGGGTGAGCGCGGTGCTGAGCACCTGCTCAGGAATGACGAAATTGTGCGCCATCAGGCGGGGGTGTCCCTTCAGAGGATCGGATTAGTAGCCGCGGGCCGCCTTGGCGACGGCGACCGGGTCGAACCCCGACGCGTCGTCCCCTGTGCCGTGGCCCGGCTTGAGCCGGGGCTTCGGACGGCCGGGAAGCGAGTCGGTGTCGGGCTTGACGGCACCCAGCTCGTCGGCGAGAGCCTTCGCACTGGCGGTGATCTCGTCCGGCGAATCGCCGATAATGAACTTCGCGAGCGATGCGGGGATGCCGTAATCGCGGGCCGCGTCCTTACGGCGCAGCTCGTTCAGCTCGTGGGCCAACGATTCGCCGCGCTCGGTGGCCTTCTGGAGGTCGTTCTTCTCGGCGTCCTCGCGGGTCTTGAGCTTCGACTTCACGCCCGCCAGTTCCTCGCGCAGATTCGCAACGAGCCGTGCGGCCTTGTCGGGGTCGAAGTCGCCCTCCCACTTCGGCGCCTTGTCCGTCGTGGTCGAGGGGGCGGTCGTGTTGCTTCCGGCCGTGCCGCCGGTGTCGGCGGAGTCGTTCACGGGCTCGGTGGTCGGGTCGTCCGACAAGGTGTCCTCCTGGGACGTGGACGTGCGGCACTGCCGCACGAAGATGTGCTCGATTGCAAAGGTGCGTCAATTTGCTGACGCATGGTGCAGAACCGGCGGCGACTGGATGGTTGTTCTCTACCTAGGGGGCTTGGTAGAGTACGAGCATGTCCAGTGAGATTCGGATGACACAGGCGCTGCGGCTCGTGTTGCAGGTCTTGCTAGTGCGTCCCACCCATGAGATGTACGGGTTGCAGATCTGTGAAGCTGCTGGTCTGCCAAGCGGCACGATCCATCCGATCTTGGCGCGGCTGGAGAAACTCGAATGGCTGGAATCACGATGGGAGGACGTCGATCCGAGCCTGTCCGGGCGGCCACGGCGGCGGTACTACAAACTCAGCCCTGACGGTGCCGAAAAGGCGACCGCCGCGTTGGCGGCGGCGCAAAATCGACGTGCTGGCTGGATGTCCCGTCCTGTCGCGGGGGAGGTCACTGCGTGATCTCCACCAAGCGGATGGCGCGTCACATGGACTGCGTCAACGCTCTCGGCCCCATCCTCATGTGCGTGCGCGATCACACCAGAGACCTCCTCGCGCACCTCGTGCGAGGCTCAGTGGCCGCCAATGCCGAGACGGTCGATTTGGCGATGACGCTGGCCAAAGAAGTCGACCTCTTGGAGGCCCACACCGGCCTGAGCCAGCGGAACCCTTTCAGTAACCTTTGCCGTGACCTGAATTCAACCCTTGATCACGCCCTGTACCTTGCTCGCCATCTCGACAACCACCGGCTCGATCCCGCATTCCAGGACGTCGAACGGCTCGTGATTGCCCTCAACGATGCCCGTCGATTCATCGACTCGATGGTGGAGCAGCAGGCGCCGGCGCGGCATGGCGCATCTCCGGTACTCGTTGCTCGGCGACTCCTCAATGGGGCTGTGAAGGCCCTTCCTGCGTGCCATCGTTCCCGCTACAGCGAGGAATTTCGGAGCGAACTACACGATCTCGCGACGGCAAGGGCCACCCACTTTGAACAGGTGTGGTACGCACTACGACAAATCAATCTTGCGTTCGAGCTTCGGGCCGAGCTGCGTCGTCCCGCTCGCCGAGGTGCCCGCCCATGAGGACGCAGCGTTGGCTGGTGCCGTTAGCGGCATCGTCTCGGCGGATCGCCGTTGCCATGGTGCAGAACCGGCGTCCAGGCTGCGAGCCCCGTTCTGTTGTAGGGGAGGCAGCCGAATGACTCCCAAGGAACGTACCCGCATCATCGCTGGCGCTCTCGCCCGTGCGCGTAGCATCGCTGACAATCTCGAACGGGAGGTCGCAATCGTTCGCCGTCGCTACGGTAGCGAGGAACTGGCGAATACCGCGAAGGGGCGCGCCACTGAAGCTCAACTCGCGAACCTCAAAGCCACCAACCAGCATATCCTGCAAATCAGTGAATGTGTCTCCAATCTCGCCCGCGCTCTCGACGCTGCCCGCACCATCGACCTCCTTCGCGCAGTGGGTGTTGCGCGCGATCTCCACGACCTTCTTGCTCTCACCACCCTCAGCGCTGTTACCGAAGAACTCGTGGATGTTCTGGGTCGTGCGTGGAGCCTCGGCGACACGGGGGTAACGACGCAAGGGGCCCCGGCATTGCTCACGGCGCAAGCGCCGACCCAGACTGCACTGAGGGCACTCAGGGCGGCGATTAGGATCGTTCCGTCCTGCTACCGATCGCGCTTCGACGAGGAGTTTCGGAGCGAGCTGTTTGATCTTGCAACCGCCGGCGCTACTCGGATAGCGCAGGTGCGGTACGCCTTGCGCCAGGTCAATCGTGCCTTCGAGCTGCGCGCCGAGCTGCGCCGTCCCAATCGGCAAGGCGCCCGCACATGAAGACCACCGGGCTCGCCACTGCCATCAGTGGCGTTACTGCGGCTGCCGCCGCCGCCGGGCCCACGGTGTTGGTAGCGCTCGGTGGGCTGCTTGTGCTCATCACCATCGTGTACTGCTGGATCATTGCCAGCAGGACCCGCACCGGAAACACTGTCCGAATCATTGATGCGTTCCGCCGCCAGGCCAACGAGCTACCTGCAGGGCAATCCCCTCGCAGCCGGGGACAACTGAGCCGATCGAGGCGACGATAGACGCAGCACCGCCGAACCGCTCCAACTAGTCCTCACGAAGACCATCGAGCGGCGCCGTTACGGGTCCATCGTGCTGGGTGACATCCAGGATACGGGCGAACGCGTCAACCATCGGCCGTCCATCAGCGGCGTACTGACGCAGCAGGTCATACACGATGAGCCGTACTGTGTCGGCGTCCTCGGACAGGCCACGACGGGGGAGGAAGCCAACGTGCTCGTAGTCCCCGACCTTGTGCGACAGGAACCCGACGACCTCGTCGCCGAGGCGGATCGTGTAGATCTCGCCCTGGCCGGTGTAGTCGTGCGACGGGTAGGCCGGCGGTGCGTACGTCAGTGACATGGGCAGCGGGCGGTGCGGCATCGCGGGCTCCTTTCGGCGACCTTCCATGATATCGGGCATCAGTACGACGGGGTGATCTTCTGGTCTGCCGGGGTCGGATGCGGCTCCAGGCCCTCGAACAGTGCCGGGTCGGTGTCCATCGGCAGCACCTCGGCCTCGACGAACCACTTGCCGCTCGCGGCGTTCTGGTAGACGTCGTGAATGAAGACTGACGTTTGGCGCTGGACGAGCATCTCGTACTCGCCCTTGAACTGCGAGTACGGGTTGACGTAGGCACCTCCGTGGCCCGCTGGCAGTCGGATGATCATCTGCACGGGCTTGCTGAAGAAGGCGGAGCGGTGACCGACGCTGGTCGACATGTATCCGGCCTGTGTCTGTACGGTGCCGATCAGCTCGCGCGGGTCAGGCGGTGGAAGGTACGCCGTCCGTCCGTGGTTGGGGAACGCGAACTCGTCGAAGCCCGTGCCGCGGTGCACGATGACGTCGGCGGGCATCGGGGAGAAGCCCGCGTCGGCTTCCTGCGTGGGCTGCTCCCACGTGCCGCTCGGCGACGTAATGCTGTTGTTCTTGCGCAGGGCGGCGTTCCACGGGGTGTAGTCGCTGCCGGAGTAGCGCCTCAGCGCGGCCTTGGCAGTTCCGGTCGGAACGGATACGTTCGCCTGCGCCCACGCATCGCCCTCGGCGAAGCTGGTGTGCCGCAGGACGTTGTTGGTCATGCCGCGCAGCGCGGCGCTGTGGCCGTTGATCTGCTGCCACTCGGCGAGGTACCGCCGGTATCGGGTGCGCCGGTTCTTGTAGGAGCGCAGCGCCTTCAGGTAGTCGGCGTCGCTGGTGGCGTTGGCCTTCGCCGCCTTGATGGCCTCGAACAGGTCGAGGGCCTCGGCGTGCAGGGCTTCGTCGATGTACTTCCGGCTTAGGAGCGCGTCCAGCTCGTCGCGGTCGAGGCTGTCGATGACCGCACGGACCCGCTTGTAGTTGTGGGAGTCGGCGAGGCGCTTGCCACCGCTGTGCGCGGTGTACCGGGCCTTGACCTTGAAGAGCCAGCCCGCGAAGTGCTCGTCGTGGCTGACCTTCGGCGGTTGAGGTTCGGTCGGGGCGGCCGGCTTCGGCTTGCCCTTCCACTTCTTCTCCAACGCGGCGAGCTTGGCGGCCTCCTTCGCAGCCTCCTCGACCTTGACCCGCTCGGTCTGGGCGCGGTGGAAGAGCGCGGCAAAGTCGGCGTCGAGCCGGTTCTTGCGGGCGACCAGGGCGTCAAGGAACACCTCGACGTCGTTGGCCTTGAGCTTCTGCGGCTCCAGCGCGCCGGGTTTCCAGTGCGAGCCCGCCAGGAGCCAACCGCGTCGGGCGGCGTCCTCCGCGTACGGCCGGAAAATCGCCTTCAGGTCGTCGTCGGGCAGGTCCATGACCGCCCGGATGAAGATCGACAGCTCGCCCTCGGTCGGGTCGTTGAGCGCGACGTTCATGCCCTCGGCGAAGGCCCTGTAGATCGTGTTGTAGATCGGCTCGTGCTCGTTCGGGTGAAACGTCCAGTCAAGCCGGTCGCGGCCGAAGAACTTGAGCGCCTGGCCCTTGTCAATCCCCGCGAGCTGACCGTCCGCGTCCCGGACGAAGTTCGACTTGTGGGCGTCGTGGTTGGCGAACAGCCAGTCGAGGACCTGCTCCTTCTGGAGGGCCAGCAGGTCAGCGGTCGCCAGCTTCTCCGGATCGATCTTCTGCGAGTCGGAGCCGGGGAAGGCATCACCGCCGGGAAGCATGAGCTGAATGGAGCCGCTCTTGCCGTCAATCTCGAAGGGGTAGGTGTCCGCAGCCGGGCGGCCGACGCGCTTGGCGAGCTTCGCCGTCGCGGCATCGACATCGACCATGACATCGACCTGCGACTTGAAGACCCACTTGCGACCGGTCTGGGTGTCCTCGTAGATGACGGCGCCGTGCGAGCCGGCTGCCGAGCCGACCTTCGTTAGGTTGTCGGGCTGAGGGCGGGGAATGTCCATCCCTGCCGCCGCTGTCGCGGCACGCTCGGCCGCTGCGGCGGCCTCGGCGGCGGCCTTGGCTGCCTGCTCGGCCTCACGGACAGCGTCCTCGGCGAGTTTCTGGTCGAGGTTGGCCTTGTTGGTCGCGGCTTCCGATTTCGCGGCGGCGAGCTGGGCGTCAGCGATGGCCGCAGAGGGGTTGGTGCCGGGCGGGTACTTGGTGTCGTACGCCTGGCGGAACGCATTAACCGCGGCCTGGCCGCCCTTGCCCTTCGTCGAGACCTGCCAGAGCTGGGCCAGCTCCGGTCCGAGCCCGGGAAGCGGGTCGAACGGGCTGTAGACCGGGACGACGAAGCATCCACAGTGGTCGTGGTACTTGTCGCCCTCTTCGGTGAGGCCGGCAGTTGTCGAGGACTCGTAGACCGCGCCTCGGGAGCACAGCATCGCGCAGAAAGCGCAGGGGCGGCCGTCGGAGACGCGAGCCCAACCGAGCGCCTGCTCGTCGCGCAGGATGGTGCCCTTGATCGTGGCCCGGCCGCCGTTGGCGGTGTGCCGGTACGCGGCACCTGCCGTCTTGACCTCGGCCGACTTGAGGGCTTGGTCGATCGTGGCGCCCATCGAGATTGCCCGCTTCACCGCGACTGGGCCGGTCACGAGCAGCGAGGTATGCAGGATCGCCGGATCGAGCTGTGGCGCCCATGCGATTTGCGGCATGGCCGCTCGCACGTTCGCGGCGCCACGGTGGGCGAGGTAGAAGGCCGCGCCAGCGGCGGCAGCGCTGGCCCGCGCCGCGTTGATGATCTTCCCGGCGACGGTGGCGTAGTGCGCGAAACCCTGGTCGAGGTCGGCTTTCGACAGCATCGTCTTGTGCGCCAGCGCGACCGCGGCTGCGGCATGAGAGGCGATCTCTGCCTGCTTCAGTCGGTATGCCTCGGTCAGCGCGTGCGTCGGCAGGACCGGCGCGGTCACGGCTACGCCGCCTGTGGCGTGGCGTTGGCCGGGGTGGCGGACTGCCGATTGATGGCCTCGGCGAGCTGCGCGAAGCCGTCGTTGGCGCCGAACATCTCGCGCCAGCGCTCGATGTCCTGATCGGTCACGCCGGGGATGCGCTCCCAGGCGCCCTCGGGCGGGACGCCGAGCATCTGCACCATCTTGCCCAGGGCGTCGACTGCGGCGGCCAGGCTGCGGGCCTCGGTGTCGCGCCACCGGACCTGAGCGGTGGTGTCGCGGGCGCTGGTCGAATCGTTGGCGGCCAGCGCGGCGAGTCGCAGTGTCTGCTCGTGGGACTCGCCGAAGGTCGTTTCGTAGCCGCCGATGAGTCGCTGGGTGGTCGCCTCGGCGGCGGCCAGGGCGTCGGCGGAGAGGTTGACGAGGTCGCCGAGCAGTACGTGCGGGGAGAGCTGCGCGATGGCGGCGAGGCTCTTGACGCCGGATTCGTAGGTCGTCAGGTGCCCGCCGACCTCGGTCTGAGCGAAGTCACCGAAGCGGGCGTCCGGGTTGTCGGTGACCCACAGCCGGTCGATCGCGGCCTGGAAGGGCTCGATTGGCTGCCCGAAGTTGGGGTTGGGCACCGTGCCCGCGTCGTCGAGGAAGGCCCGGTCGTCCACGGGGATCGCGAGGCCAGTCGCCCAGCGCTGCCGGAAGGAGGCGTACTGAAGGGCGATCAGCAGAGAGAAGACGGCCTCGTTGATCCGGTCTTGAATGACGATCAGCGGGTAGATGACGCCCTTGGAGCCCTCCAGGCGTTCGCGGTAACGCACGAGCGGGCAGTAGCCGAGGTTGTGGTCGTCAGTCGTGACGAGCACGGGGCGCGAGGCATCACGGCGGATCGCGATCGTGTAAACGCTCGTGTCGTCGAGCAGCTCGTACAACTCGGCGCCGTCGGTCGCCCGGCCGCGGTAGCGCAGCGCGTGCGCGGGCCACTCGTCGTCATCGTCCTCATAGAACGCGACCGCGCGTTGGGCGTGGACGGGCCGGATCGACGGGCCGTCGCTGCCCGGCAGCACGAGCGTGTAGCCGACGCCGAACTCCAGCGCTGAGCGGTGCACGATCGTCTGCCGGGCATCCATCCGGTTCGCTTGCCAATAGGTCCACGCCTGGGCGTTGGTCGTCTTCCTCGCGGCGCGATAGCCATCGACGTACAGGCCCTTGACGAAGGTCGCGCTGATCAGAGGCAGCCAGTTGGTGATCGCCTTCTCGGCGAGACGCTTGTACTCCTGGCGCGCACCGCGCGGGGTGTAGGGCTTGTCGTGGTCGCCGTCGAGGTAGCGGCGGATCTTGCTGAAGTCGGAGTCCGGGGAGTTGACCTTCTTGTGTTCGTTGATCAGCTCCTCGGCGAGGCCGACGATCGAGCCATCCGTGGGCACGGAGGCGGCCTCCTTCCTAGGCAAAGATGGCGATATTGCCCGCTATCAGCGGTTCTGGGTGCACTGGCGTGAGGCGGATTCCGTGCGCCGAGGACGAATGGGTGTAGCGTCGGCTTGTACGCACGTCGTCGGGTTTTTCGGCATCTCACAAGGGCCGTCCGCTCGGCACCGCTCCTGTCTGTGTAGGGGTGGTCGGCACGCAGGGACGGACCTGAGATCGACGAGAAGGAACCGATGTGGACATTGCTGATGCACCTGATGTGCGCTCGTTGCTCCGGGTAGACGTTCAGCGGCACCCAGACGCCACTACGGTTGTGCTCGCCGGTGAGATCGACATGGTTACTTGCGCGCAGGTGTCGCAAGTTGTTACCGAACTACTGCATGACGACCAGCGAGTCCCTGTTGTTCTGGACATGGCCGACGTGACGTTCCTGGACTCGTCTGGCATTCGCGCCCTGCTCATCTGCCACAAGGACGCAAAGCGGTTTGGACGTCAAATAGATATCCGCCCAGTTCACGACCGCGTTCGTCAGGTGCTTCAAGTCTGTGGGCTTGAGGAGCTGCTTCTCCAGCCAGCGTCATGATCTCCACCGTGCGGCCCCTTGGCACTTAGAAGCCGACGAGGCGGCCGACCGGGCGGCGGCGCTTCGCGAGGACGCCGTCGGCCAGCACGCGGGTCCGTGCCATACGCGCGAGTAGGAGCGCGGCCAGGGCGTCGACCTTCTTCGGGGACTCGCGGGTCTCCTTGCCGAAGCTCACGCCCCAGCGGTTCGGCCGGCGCCGGGCGTTGAGCACGTGGCGGCGAAGGCGGGGATCGCCGTCGTGGGGGACTTCGCCGTCGATGAAGGCCCGGCGCAGGCTCTCGACGGCGCGGACGGTTTCGCCCTGGTGGGCGCGCATGTCCCAGCCGACGGTGTGGCGGGTGGTCGCCTTGACGAGTAGCCGTTCCTGGTAGTCGTCGCGCCAGTGGTCGACGTCGGTTTCCCAGTAGGCGACGTCGCTGAAGAAGCCGACGATGTCGAGCGTCGCGAAGGCGTGGTGCACCGTCTCGCGGACCTGTTCGTGGTCGACCTCCCAGCCCACGCCTTGCGGGCCGGAGGGCTTCTCCCAAAGGCCAAGGAGGAACGCCGCGCCGTCGGAGCAGCGCACAGCGACCAGGGCCGAGCTGTCGTCGGTCCGGCCGCCGTCGAAGCCGAGGGTCACCGTGTCGCCCTTGAGCCAGCGGCCAGGCTCGGCGCGCTTGAGCGGCGCCAGGTCGGAGCGTTCGTTCGCGTCGTACTCGTGCGGGACGAGCCAGGAGTCGGCAGCGGCGACGATCTGGTTGAGGTAGAACCGGCGGGCCTCTTCGGGCGGCGTGTTGGGGTCGTAGACCTCCTCGGCGATGCGCTCCAGGTCAACCCAGTGCGAATCGCCGTACGTGGCACGCAGGCCCGCCATGAGCGCGGCCTGGTCGGCAAGGTCGATGCCGCCGGGTGCCTCACGGGAGTCGTACAGGATGCCCTTCGACTTCGCGCGGCCTTCGAGACCTGCCAGGTAGGCGAGGTAACTCAGCTCGGCAACGGTGTCCTCGCCGGGCGCATGCGCATTGGTCGTCTCGATCGCGCGGGCGGCGCCGTCGCGGGACTTGGCGAGGTTGCGCCGGATCACGCGAGCGAGGGCGTGACCGCCGTTACTCTCGGTCCAGTGGTGGGTCTCGTCCAGCACGGCGAAGCTGGGTCGGGCGCCCTCTTGGCTCGACGAGCTGGCCGTGATCGGCATCAGCTTGCCGCCAGAGGGCGTGAAGATCCGGGTCTTGCCGATGTCGAGACCTAGCTCGGCGACGAGGTCGGAGTCCTCGACCATCGAGCGGATCGCGGCCATCGTGTTCTCGGTCTGCGTCTCGGAGACGCCCGCGATAACGACCCACGGAGCGGGGTGTGGCTTGCCGACGGCCTCGCCGTCGTCATCCCAATGGGCGAACCGCACAGGCCCGGCCAGCTCGGCGAGGCACAACGCGCCGAGGAACGGCGACTTGCCCCAGCCCTTCGCCCGGCGCAGGACGGCGCGGCGGTAGACGAACCGTCCGCGCTCGTCGACTGCGTAAAACCAGAGGACGAAGTTCAGTTGCTCGCGGGTCAGGCGGTAGGGCGTGCCCGCGTCATCGCCGTCCGGCTGGAGAAGCCAGTCCTCGATCCACTCCGCGACCCCCCAGCCGAGCGTCTTCACGCTGCCGTCGGTAGGGAACGTCTCGACGGTTGCCAGGGCATACGCCATCGCTGCTTGCGCGGCGGCGGTCTTGCTGTCGGAGAGGAGCGCAGAGTCGCGGGCGTCAGCCGCGGTCACTCGTCCCCGGCCAGCCGGTCGCGCAGGCCCTTGCGCGCGTCGGCCAGCCGAAGGACAGGGGCGGGAGTCTCGTCGGAGTCCTCGATCCGCATCCGAGCCCGCATCCGATCCACGACCGTCGCGCCGAGGCGCTCCTCGTTCATGCGGATCTCAGACAGGGCAGCAGCCGAAGGCCGGCGCAGGTAGGACTCAACGATCGGGGCGAGTAGCGCCAGGCGCCGCCAGTCAGTCAGCTCGAAGACGGCAGCCTGCGGGGAGCGGCGCCAGTCGTCGAACCAGGCCAGCGTGTCATCGCCGAACGGGCGCGAGGTCAACTCGGTCAGCTCGGGGCCGCGAAGCTGCCCATCGCGCAGGAGGACCATCTCGGCGTGGGTCGGCGCGTTACGCCGACGGCGCTGGTCGTCGGCCTTGGGGGAATGCAGCGTGCCGCGAGCCATCGGTCCTCCTTTCGGGGGAGCATTTGTGCAAAGAGTGCATAGTGGTTGAATGAGTGACGGAAATCGTTCTGGCGGGTTCCACATCGCTGGCAGCCCTGGCGCCAACATCAATATGGAGAGCATCGGCGTCGTTGCTCCGCTCGCAGCGGCGGCCGCAGCCGTGGCCAAAGAGGCATACCGCCAACGCGGTGAGACGCGTCGCGAGGAGCTTCGTCAACAGGGCAAGACCGCCCGGACCGCCCTCACGGGCAGACTGCCGGATGAGGACATGGCTGAAGCCAGCGAAGTTGAGCTGCCTGACTAACCCGTGCTCGGTGACTTCCAACCCGCGCTCACAGCGGCGGTCGTACAATTTTCCAGGTCAGGGGCACTAATCGAACACGTGTACGATACGCTCTGATCATGACCGAGCGGGAGTCTGGGCTTCTCCGCGAGTCGGCGATCCTCGTCTGCGAGGTCGACGGAACGCGACGGCAGACTTTGCAGGTGATGCTCTCCGAGCTGGTCGAAGAACGCTGGCAGGTGCACGTGATGCAACTACCGCGTTCTCGCGGCGGGCAGGCGACGGAGGTCTTCACGAGTGTCGATGAGGCGTGGTCCGCGCTCGACGGCGTCTACGCCCACTGGTCGAGCGTCGGTGTGTGGCACGTAAGCCGATTCGGCCGAAACCTCTACGACAGACCCGCTACAGACGGTAAGCCCCGTTGGTAGCCGCGGCCTATGTCGGCGACCTCTATGCCCGTACAGACCCCGAGACGCTATGCCGCTTCGGTGTGGGAGGGCGGCCGGCGGGGGTCACCCCCCAGGGTCCTCACCCTCGGTAACCAGGAGGCCGAGCGTCACGCGAGCCCGGGATGGCGCTCCGGTTCGCGGCGCTGCGTCGGACGCGGCTTGCGTGCTGCGGCTGCCTCGGCCGCGGTCTTGCGGGCGTGGTGCCAGCGGCAGATCGCCTGAAGGTTCTCGTAGCTGTGGTCGTCGCCGCGCTCGATGTGGTCGACCTCCGCCGCGGGTTCGCCGCAGGGAATGCCGTGGGCCTTGATCTGGCAGCGGTAGGAGGCCGCGCGCAGCACCCGCTGACGCCGAACTGGCCAGTCGCGGGGCAGGCGGGCGCGCCGGTCGCTGGTCTCCCAACTCATTGACAAACTCCTAGACACGGCGACGCCCTGGCGGCGCTCTTGCCTCGGGCCAGCCGAGGTCAGACCCAGCGCCAGGGGCACGGGGGAGCGCACGCGCAGGGCGTCGTCTTCGGTCCCCCGAGGGCGTGCCGATGAAAGCGGCAGAGGCGGAACGGGGGCTTACGGTGGAAGCACAGCGACCCCACGCACACGCCCGCCCCTAGGGGCTCGCGGGTCGGTGTGATGGGGTCGAGGCGGGATGGGTGGCGAGTACCTCGCCCCTCAGATGGCTAGTCGGCCAGGACTACGTGACGCGCCGAGAGCGCTGCCGGTCGGCATCGCACTCCCGACACCGAGACTGGAAGCCGTCGCCTGACCGGCGGTCCTCGGCGAACGCCAGCATGGGCCGATCGCGGCCGCAACTGACGCACTTCTTGGTCGACTGGAGTCCGCGCTGACGCCACTGCTCCAGACGGTCCCGGACGCGGACATAGAGCGCGGCTGGGTCCAGGCCGTGTCGTAGGGCGTGCTGCCTGGTGATCTCTTCGAGGACGCTCATGCCCACCCTCCCATGAGGAAGTGCACGGACAGCCAGACCATGAACGCCAGCAGCAGGACGCGCCGAAGCTGGGTCCAGCCGGACCGGAGCCGAGGAGACTCGCCGGGTGCGGCGCGCTGCGTTCCGAACCATGCCCAAACATGCTCGGACAGAGTGTCGCCGGGCCGTGAGTTGAACAACGCCATGCCCTCAACGATCAGGAAGTAGGCGAACCAGAGCAGCCAGGCAGCCGTGTAAACGCTCATGCCTGACTCCTGGGCAGCAAGAACCCAGCGAGGCGCAAGATCGCGTCGGTTCGCTGAGCGAGAGGCATAGCGACGTCGGCGTAGCCCCTCGCGTTGGTCGCCGGAGACAGCCGGGACACTGCGTCCTCGGCTGCCTTGAGCGCCTCGGTGCGTGACAACCCGGGGGAGACGTCCGTCGTGGACGCCGGGGAGTCGCCAAGTACGGCCGTAAGGTGGTCGCGCAGTCGCCGCGCGTTCGTGGTGTCGATCCACGCGGCCACGCCTCCGATCGTGAAGCGCAGCTCGTTGTCCTCGTCGAACGTGTCGTCGACAACCAGGCCGGAATGGTTGAAGGTCATGCTGTGGGCCTCCAGGGCTCGTCGGATGGGACGAACCGCAAGTCGGCCTCGGCGCGGCGCGGTGTTCAGGACCACGGGACGAGTGTCGGAGTGACGGAACTACCGTCACTCTCCTTTCTCTCTCTTAGAGGAAGACGACGACTAGAAGAGAGATAGAGAGTGACGTTCGTTCCGTCACTTCGTCACGGGGCTCAGCGCGCACCTTGCCTGGCGCTCAGTCCTCCACGGCGGGTCGCACCCACTCGATTGCCACCCGCGTATCCACGCTTGGCCGGGTATGCCCAGCCGGGGACTTTGAGACGGTCACGCGCCGAACGAACAACGAAATCATCGCTCGTTGCTCGGCCGTGGAGACGCTGCTCCACCACGAACCAGGGCCGATTGGATCGGTGCCTGGTTCTCCGAGCCATTGCTCAACGGGGAGGGTTGGCGTCTCGTTTGCCTCCACAGCCGCGAGCTGCCCGGTAATCGCATCGATCCGCTTGCCAAGGGTTGCCTCCTGCTCCAGGAAGCGGCGCTGGCCGATTGAGGTTGAGTAGCCGCCGCTTTGGCGGTCGTCATATAGGGCAGTGAGCGCGGCCTCGGCATCCCTCAAATCACCTTGGAGTGACAATCGAAGGCCCGCCGACTCCGGACTCAATGAAGCGAGGCCAAACAGGCGTGTCGCCTCCGCCAGGACGTCGAGCGTGTCCGTGTCATCGCCTGCGGATGCAGACGCGATGAGGCTGAAGAGACGTCGGGCCACGTGGTCATCGAGTGCGGCCTTCGAGATCGTGCAGTCAGAACCGTGCTGTCCAGGAAGCCTGCGCCCGGCGGGTCGTGAACAGCGATAGCTAGATCGTGCTGCGACGGCCGAGTTGCTATTGCTCTTCATCGGCGATTCGCATTCGCAGAACAGAACTCCCATTGAGGCGAGGAGGGAGGGCGTGGGCACGGCGCGCACAAATGTTGGTCTGCCATCAAGTACCTGCTGAAGTGTCCAGAAGGTCTCTGGGTCGAGAATGGCGGTGTGCGCCATGATCGGTTGGCCGGTCCCTGGGTCACGCACAAGACGGTAGCCCTGCACCGACTTTGATTTTCGGTTGTCGGGGCGCTGCTTGTAGACCACCTCGGTCGCGTATCCCGCGATGCGCGGGTCACGGAGGATGCGCTCCAAGGTTCGCGGCGACCATGAACTGCCTGCGGTCTTCTTTCCGACGGTGGCACCGCGCGTCGGAACGCCCTCGGTGTTCAGGTGACGGCAGAAGTAGCCCAACGTTCCGGGACGCTCGCGATGACCGGCCCGACTGACTGGACGCGCTGCCGGCGGGGGATTTAGGAGGTGGGACGCCGCATCACGGATGACTTTGGCCTCGGTCGGGTCTGGGTCGAGCAGGTTAATCGCAATGGGGCGGCCGTCGGCGCCACTGCGAGTCGAGCTGATCATGCTGAAGCCGTACGGCGGCTTGCCGCCGACGTAGCCGCCGAGGGCGCGGGCGGCGTCCTTGGCTCCTCGAATAGCGCTGCTCTTGTTCTTGGACTCGTTGTGTGCCGCGTCGAGCCTCATGATCAGGTGAATCAGATCCATGAGGTTGCCTTTGCGGAACTCGCCTTCGGTCACCGAGACGAGAACGACCCCCAGGTTGAGCAGCTCAGTCACGATGGGGATCGCATCCAGTGGATCCATTCGCGATAGTCGCGAGACATAGTAGACAATGATCATGTTGACGCGCCCGGCGCGACAGTCGTTGATCAACCGCTCAAACTCAGGGCGCTCGGCACCGCTGAAGGCGCTGATACCGATGTCCTCGTAGCTACCAACCCACTCCGCGCTGCACTGGGCCGCCTTCTCTCGGTTCTTCGTTCGCTGTGTGGCGGGGGACGCTTCGGACCTGTTCTCTCGGGCGGATGACTGACGAACGTAACCAGCAGCTCGGACCTGGGCGGAGGCATCGGGAAGGGTCTGCATGGATCTCAGTCTATCGAACTACTGCACTACAGGCGAGAATCTTTGGGCTCGCCCGGCGCGTAGTCCACCTCGCCCATCTGGTCCAGGTGGATGAACGGGTCCAGTTCCGTCAGCGGTACCCCGGCGAACGCCCGGCGGACCGGGAATCCTTCGCCCTCGAAGCCGCTGGGCGCGGTGGTGAGCCGGCGGACCGGCCGGACAGTGGTGGTGGCGGCGTCAAGGTGCGGGAGGCGGGGCAGGACCAGGACGTCGTCAACGGTGATCGCGGGCATCTCGAACCCTCCTGACGTGTCGGTTCATTCTACGTCCTTCAAACCTGAAATAACTGGCGGTTGTTCCCGCATCGGCTCGCAAAGTGCCGCGCACACTTCCGCACACACTCTTGAGGCCCCGCGCACCGGCGCGCAGACTCGCTTACCACCGGCCTACGAGGACCCATTTGGAGATCAACATGTCGCTAAGGTTCATCGGCAAGGACCCGGAAAGCCCGAACAACGGCTCACCTACGGTGTGGGTCGACGAGGAGGACGACAGCATCGTGATTCAGGGCTGGAAGATCGGGGACGAGACGACGCTGGCGGCAATCGAGGAGGCCGGCCCGATCCCGGGCCACGAAACCGTCCTGCGACTGCCTCGCCGGATGGCGCCGTTCCTGCGGGAGGTGTGCGGTGACGGAGTCGGCGACCGCTAGGCTCCTGGCCTCCGCCGTGCGCTCAGCGATTCACCTGGAGCTGCGCGATGCGTACACGCCGGACGACCCCGACTGGCTCGACTGGCAGGCAGGCGACCATTTCAACCCGGCCGAGCGATGGCACGAGTGGCACAACCTGATCAAGGCGACTACGGCGCGCGGCGTGGTCGTTCGGCGAGCGCGAATCGTTTCCGAGCCGGTCACCAATTATGTGATCTTCGAGTACGACGTGACAGAGGCGCACAACATCGCGTCTGGCGAGTCCGTTCGTTGGCTCGGGCGCGCGCAAGCCTCCGACATCCTCGTCCCACCTACAGATTTCTGGGTCATCGACGACCACGCCATCGTGTTCAACCACTTCGACGGCGTCGGCAACTGGGCGGGCGAAGAGCACCGCGACGACCCGCTCCTGGCTCGCCAGCTGATCGAGGCGTTCGAGGCGGTCTGGGACCGCGCCACGCCGCACGACGCCTACAGGCCGGCGACGAGCTAGGCCACCGTTGTTGGTCTCTTCGTCGTCCAGCGCTCAGCAAGCCCGCGACGCCCTCGGGCTGAGGCTCCGTGAGATCCGCTTGGAGGCTGGCCTCACGGCGTCGGCACTCGCGGCACTCATGGGCCGGCACCATGCGAAGGTGTCGCGGATCGAACATGGCTCCGCGGCACCCTCCGAGGCCGACATCCGCGAGTGGTGCAGGCACTGCCGCATACCCGAGCAGATCCCAGACCTCCTCGCCTCGCTCCGCGCCGTTGAAGGCATGTGGATTGAGTGGCGTCGCATGGAGGTGGCCGGACTGCGGCACGCGCAGGAGGCGGTCTGGCCGCTCTACGAGCGGACCCGACAGTTTCGCGTTTACACGCCGAACCTGCTCCCGGGGGTTCTCCAGACCAGGGGTTACACGACCGCGGTCCTCGAAGCCATCCGGCGGCGCCGGTCCGTACCTGACGACGTCGAGGATGCGGTAGCTGTTCGGATGGAGCGGAAGCGCATACTCCGGGACACCCGGCACCGCTTCGCCATCCTGATCGAGGAGGCAGCGCTGGCCGCCGGTGTTGGCGGTGCTGAGGTCATGATTGGTCAACTCGGCCACCTGATCGAGGTCTCGGCTGCGCCGACGGTCAGCCTCGGAATCCTCCCGGCACGCCCCGACCGCGACGACGCCTGGCCCGTGGAAGGCTTCTGGATCTTCGACGATGAACAGGTTCAGGTCGAGCTGGTCTCCGGGCATCTCACGGTGACGCAGCCCCGCGAGATTGCGATGTACGCCCAGGTCTTCGCCGAGCTGTCCGCCGCCGCCCTGTACGGATTCGCCGCGCGCTCGCGCATTACCGCCGCGATCGACGCGATCGGCGCCTGACCAATCGCCGCGCACACCTCCGCACACCCTCTAGAGTCGCCGGGTACCGGCGCGCAGATCCGCTCACAACATGCCTACGAGAACCCGTTTGGGAGACCACGATGTCGCTACGGTTCATCGGCAAGGACCGGTAGCCCTGATGGTGGCTCACCGACGGTGGGTGGACGACGAGGACGGAAGCATCGTGGTTCAAGGTTGGAAGATCGACGACGCGGCGACGCTTGCCGCCGTCCAGGCGACCGGCCCGATTCCCGATCGTGAGACCGTGCTCAGGCTGCCGAGCCGTGCGGTTCCGTTTCTGCAGGAGGTGTGCGGTGCCGGGAGCGAGGATCGCTGACCTTCTCACGGCGTCCACCCGGTCAGCGATTCACCTTGAGTTGCGGGACTGGTACACGCTCGATGACCCGGACTGGCGAACCTGGCGGGCGGGGCAAATACCGGACGTCGCTGTGACGCGGGCCGCATGGTCCGACATGGTCCGCGAGGTCACCGGGAGGGGCGTCGCCGTTCGACGACTTCGCGTCGTCTCTGAGCCTGTCCCCGACTACGTCCACTATGAGTACGACATCACGGCGGGCCACAACCTCGCGGCGGGCGAAAAGGTCCACTGGCTCTCGCGTCGCGTCGCGCCGGACCTGTTCCTTCCAGCGGCTGACTTCTGGGTCATCGATGATGTCGTGGTGTTCAACCACTTCAACGGCGACGGTGACTGGATCGACGAGGAGCTACGCGAGGACGCTGCGCTGGCAGCGCGGCTCACCGAGGCGTTCGATGCCGCTTGGGCGCACAGTACGCCACACGCGGACTACCGACTTCCCACAAGCTAGGCCCGTTGCATGCGTCCTCCTCGTCCAGCGCCCAGCAAGCCCGCGAGGCCCTTGGGCTGAGGCTCCGTGAGATCCGGGTAGAGGCTGGGCTCACCGCGCTGGCACTCGCGGGGCGGATGGGCCGGCACCACGCGAAGGTGTCGCGGATCGAGCACGGGTCCGCGGCACCCTCCGAGGCTGACGTGCACGCATGGTGCGAACACTGCGGCGTGCCCGACCAGATCCCGGACCTGATCGCCAATCGCCACGCACACGTCCGCACTGGCATTGAGCTGCGAATCCCCGCGAGCCTAGCGTGACTGCCGGGCGGGTCGGGCTGCTGCTGCCACGGCCAGGGCGGCTCGCCGGCTCCAGGACAGAACCACCGCACCGGAGGAACGCCGCCATGTTGATGCCGCGCACAGACCACCAGGCGGAACGGCCGTCATGGGACTGCCGCACCTGCGGTCGAGCCTGGCCGTGCGCTGCGGCGAAGGTCGAGCTTGCTGAGCAGTATCAAGGCTTCCCGACCGGACTCACCGTATATCTCGCCTCGTGCCTGGTCGAGGCGATCGACGACAGGGCTGCGGGCACGGATAGAGCCGCAGCCGATCTGTACGACCGTTTCTTGGGCTGGGCGAAGCGGACCACAGCGGAGCGGAGTGCAGGTTGCGTGACGCCGTGAGATTGCCCGGCACAGACCGCGAACTGCTACAACAGCCCGGGAAGAACCGTGACTCGGCCGCGGCGCAGCATGGATCGACACAGCGCTGATGGTCGTCCGGCTGATCCGGGCAGGGCACGCGCCCGAGCAGGCCGAGCGGTGGCCAACCTCGGTGCCGATGTGGCAGGCAGCGGAACCGGCCGCGCTACGCGCTGTGCGACGTGGCCCGCAGGCGCGGGCCGAGGCGTCCGAAAACGCCCGTGAGTGCCGCGATCTCGGCGTCGTCGAGGTCGTCGATGAAGGTGTCGCGCACCGTGGCCAGGTGCAGCGGCGCGGCGGCGGTGAGCGCCGCCAGCCCCGCGTCGGTAAGCACCGCTTCCTGGCCGCGGCCGTCCTGCGGGCAGCTCTGCTTGCGGACCAGGCCGCGCTTGGCCATCGAGGCGATCTGGTACGTGAGCCGGCTCGGCGAGAACACCAGGCGCCCGGCCAGCTGCCCCATGCGCAGCCGGTGGTCGGGTGCCTCCGAGAGCGCGACCAGTACGTGGTAGTCGGCCATGCTCAGGCCGGTCGCCGCGCGCAGTTCCTCCTCCAGACGGGTGTGCAGTGCCCAGCTGCTCTCGATGTAGGCACGCCAGCACACCTGCTGGGCGTCGGTCAGCGGCTCCGGCACGCCACCACCGTACTCCTCAAGTTTTGAACAACAGCGGCGTCAGCTGTTGAGCGCGGCTGTCACGGCTTCCTGCGGCGTAGTGACTACGTGCAGGCCGGGCACCGGTGCACCGTCCTTGTCGGTCAGACTCCATCCGCCGAGGCAGACCACGGGGATACCGCCACGCCGCATGGCCAGGGCGATCTCACTCAACGTGCCCCAGGAGCCGCCGACGGAGATGACCGCGTCGGCGCTCCACACGATGACGGCGTTTCTGGCCTCGCCCATGTTCGTCACGATGGTGGCCGTGAGATCCGGCGAGGCCCCCTCCCGGGAGTCGCCGGGCCGTATCCCGATGACGATCCCTCCCTTGGATCTGACGCCACCGGCCACTGCCTGCATCACGCCGGTTCCGCCGCCACAGATCACGACGGCGCCGGCCTCGGCCAGCAACTCGCCGACCGCGTACGCGTGAGCCCTGTCCTCATCGGTGCATTGGCGAGGCCCGCACACCGCAACCTGGAATGTCATCAGGACCTAGCCTCGCTGCTCCGGAATTCCTCGTCGACCGGGTGGCCGATGGTCAGACAATTCCTTCCATGGGGGACCGAACGTGTGCCCCGGCACATGGCCCGCAATTGGTTCAAGCGGAGCTCAAGGGAGCCGATCGGCACCGTGACGGCTGGGGGTGGACTGGTGGACGGCAGCGTGGCGAGCGCCGAGCAACTGTCGGCTGCCCTTCTGGCACTCGAAGACCAGGTCGTGTCCGACGTCGAAGGCTGCCACGCCGCCGCGGTCGAGATCGAACGGCTGGCCGAACCGCTGAACGACGAGGCTCTGCTCGCGCGCGCCCGACTGTGCGCGGCCAGCCTGCGGCTGCGCGCCGGTGATGTCGCCGCCACCCGGGCGATCCACACACTGCTCGAGTGGGCTCTTCAGCACGGCGACAAACTGCTGCAGGCTCGCGCTCACAATGCCTGCTCGAATGTGGCGCGGCTGGCCGGTGATTCGGCGAAGCGGCTGGAACACGCGCTGAGCGCGGTCGAGCTGCTGGACGGGACCGCCACCGACTACATGCAGGTGTCGCACCGCCTCCGGCTGGCCGAGGCGCTGGCGCTCAACGGCACCATGGACGCGGCCCGGCCCCGGTTCCGGCAGGCCGAGCAGCTGGCCCGGGAACTGGGGCAGTGGGAGCTGCTCACGGTCGTACTGAACAACTGGGCGTACAACGAGTTCACCGCGGGGGAGTTCGCGCGCTCGGAGCAGGTGGCCAGGCGGCTGCTGGCGCATGCGGCCGAACGCGGCGTCGAGCTCGACCCGGCGTACCTGGACACGATCGGCGGGATCCAGGTCGAGAACGGGCAGTATGCCGAGGCTGAGCGGACGATGCGGCTGTGCATCGAACGATGCGAGGCCGGGTTCACGGACAATGCCGACGACATGGCCGAGTATCAGCTGACCATGGCGCGGGTCCAGCGCGGCCTGGGCGAACCGGATCGCGCCCAGGAAAGCCTCGCCCTCTCCCGCGCGCTGTGCGCGGAACGGGACCTGCCCGAGGTGATGGTCCGGGTGCACCTGGAGCAGGCCGAGCTGTACGCCGCCCGCGGTGATCATGCCGCGGCGTTCGCGGAGCACAAGCTGTCCTTCGCCGCCCGTGAAGCCCTGTACATGAAGGAACGGCAGGCGCGGGCGCAGACCCGGCAGGTGATGTTCGAGACCGCGGAGGCCCGTGAGGAGGCGGAGCGGTTCCGGGAGCAGGCCCGGCGTGACCCGCTGACCGGCCTGCGCAACCGCCGCTACGCCGACGAGGAACTGCCGGCCCTGATCACGAACGATCCGGATCTGGTCGTCGCGATCGCCGACGTCGACCACTTCAAGCGGATCAACGACACGTTGTCGCACGACACCGGCGACCAGGTGCTGGTGCAGGTCGCGAAGCTGCTGGAGACCGGGCTCGCCGCGACCGCCCCGGAGGGGTTCGTGGCCCGGCTGGGCGGCGAGGAGTTCGTCCTCGTGCTCCCCGCCACCCAGGTGTCCGCCGCGATCTCGGCGCTCGACGAAATCCGGCGGACCGTCGAGGAATTCGGCTGGCACGACATCACCGGGGACCTGCCGGTGACGATCAGCGCCGGGGTGGCCGGGGTGAAGGAGAGCGGGCCCCGCAGCCAGTCCGCGGCGCTGTCCGCCGCGGACCGCAACCTGTACGCCGCGAAGCGTGCCGGCCGTAACCGGGTCGTCGCGGGCACCCCGCCCGAGCGCCGTCCCCGCGCGTACCGCGACCGCGACGAACCCTGACAGCGGGCGTCACGCGGCGCGGTGGGTGAGCGATTCGGTCAGGTCGCTGCGCAGCCTGGCCAGGTCGACGTGCGCGTCCGTGAGGATCTGTACGGCCGGGCCGCGGCCGTCGCGCAGCAGCCCGAGCATGAGGTGCTCGCGGGCGATGAAGTTGTGCTTGAGCCGTAGCGCCTCGCGCAGGGAGAGCTCCAGCACCTTCTTGGCCCGATCGGAGAACGGGGTGTGTCCGCTGCCGTAGAAGCGGCTCATGAAGCCCCGCCGTTTCGGCTCGGTGTCCCTGGGCAGCCGCAACGCGCCCGGCCCGAACGTCTGCTCGATCGCGCGGCGCACGGCGTCGAGGTCGATGCCGATGGCCTTGAGGGCGGCGGCGTCCTCGGCTTCCGGGTCGGCCGCGGGTGCGCCGCCCGGCTCGGTGCCCTGCCCGGCGCGCCGCAGGATCTCGGCCCGCACGTACGCCGCGTCGACGCCCCCGGCCTTGAGGGCTGCGGCGGGGGCCCAGTCCGGGTCGGCGAGCAGGGCCAGCAGGACGTGTTCCGTGCCGACGGGGGACTGGTGCAGTTGTTTCGCCTCGGTCGTGGCCCGCACGACGGTTTCCCGGGCGGAGTGCGTGAAGCGTTCGAACATCGGTCAGTCCTCCCGTGGGTCGTGCATCGGCATCCGGGACGCGTGCTTCTTGTGTACCCCTTGGCGGGTCACCTCGAGTGCGTCGGCGATTTCCTGCCAGGACCAGCCCTGGCGGCGGGCGTTGGCCACCTGCAGGTGCTCCAGCCCTTCGAGCAGGCGGCGCAGCGCCACGACCGCTCGCAGGCCCACCCGGGGTTCCGCGCTTCCGGCGGCGGCGGCCAGGTCGGTTGCTTCCGTCATGCGTGTCAACGTACGTTGACAGCCATCCGCTTGTCAACCGACGTTGACACGAATCGAGGCCGATCCCCCCGTGGGATCGGCCCCGATTCGTTCCCCGCCCTCCGGCGGAAGTCAGTGGTGCAAGTGTCAGCCCGGGAACGTCAGCTCCACTCCGGTCGGCGACCCGAACGACACACCCAGCTCCATGGGCAGGCCCACCGGCGCGGCCACCGCGAACCGGGTGCCCCACGGGTCGACCAGCTCCGCGTACCGGCCGACGCCCATCTGGATCGGGCCGGTGACGACGCCGCCGCCCAGCGTCCGGCACAGCTCCACGGCCCGGGCGCAGTCGGCCACCTGGAACGCGGTTCGCCAGCGGGTCCAGCCGTCGCCCGGGGCCAGCCCGGCGATGGCGTCATGCCCCCGGGTCAGCCACTCGCCGCGGGTCCGCGCGCTGCCCGGCTCGTCGCGCAACAGCCAGCCGAACGCGCGACCGTAGAAGTTGAGGGCGGTCCGCGCGTCGTGCGTCAGCAGTTCGGGCCAGGTCATCGCGCCCGGCTCGCCGCCGAGCTCGATGCCCGCGAAGTCGTCCGCCTGCCACAGCCCCAGCGTCGCCCCCTCCGCGTCGGCGACGATGGCGGCCCGGCCGCCCTGTGCGTCCGCCGGGACGCTGACGCAGCGTCCGCCGGCCTCCAGCACCCGCTCGATGGCGCCGCTCAGGTCCGGTTCGGTCAGATATGTCAGCCAGCCGGCCGGGCGATCCGCGTCGGCGCGGGTCAGTCCGGCCACGACGTGACCGTCGAGCCGGAATCGGTGCCCGGCGGCTTCCCAGCCGAACAGACTCGCGTAGAAGTCCGCCGCCCCGGCAGGGTCGGTACTGGCCAGCTCGACCCAGCACGGGGTCGCCGGCGCGAAGCCTCGGATGCGCATCTGGCCGCACCTTTCTCTCCGGTCGTTCCATCGTGGATGCCCGACTGTAAGGAGGGGGTGTCGAACACCTTACGACAATGAATACGCTCCGCCATCACACAGAGGTTCAATGTCCGAAAGAACTACGTTTCACGGTGCATCCGTCACTCAGCGTTGCGCAACTTGCAAGCACGGAACGTGAAGATGCGACGCGTTAGGGCGCGGCGAACACGCAGCGGGACCGGTCCACCTCGGACCGTACGCAAATCTCAGCGCGCCGGGATGAGCATCTCGAACCAGACCGTCGCGCCGCGCACGCTGGGATCGGTGCCCCAGGCGTCGCTGAGCTCCTCGATGAGCCCGAGGCCGCGGCCCCGGCTGCTCATCGTGTCGGTCTGGGCACGCGCCACGCTGCCCCGGGTACCCGTGTCCGCGACCGACACGAGCAGCCGTTCCGCGCTGAGGTCGATGTGCACCTGCGCGGGAGTGCCCGCATGCAGCAGGGCGTTGGTGGTCAGTTCGCTGGTGCACAGGATCGCGGCGCTGATCACGCCCTCCGGCACGGACCACTCCCGCAGCCGGGTGGTCATCCACTGACGCACCCGGCTCGGCCCCGTGGGCTCCGCCGGGACCAGCATGGTCGCCGAACGGCTCAACGCGACCGCATGCTCGACCGCCAGGACCGCCACGTCGTCGTCGGTACGCCCGGGGACGGCGGCGGTGGCCAGCGCGCACAGGTTGCGCGGGTCGCCGCTCGGCGCGGCAGCCACCACGTCCACCAGCGCGTCCAGTCCCACGCTCAGGGTCTGCTCGCGGCGCTCCACCACGCCGTCACTGAACATCAGGATCGTGTCGCCGGGCTCCAGGCGTACCTTGCCGATGCCCCACCGGCCGCCCAGGCCCAGGGGCGCGCCCGGCGGGACCACGACGAGCTCGGCCGTCGCCGGGCCCTCGGCGCTGCCGCGGCGCAGCACCGGCGGTGGATGGCCCGCGCTGGCCAGCGTGATCGTGCCGTCGACCGGGTCCAGAACGCCGTAGACCACGGTCACGAAGATCTCCTCGTTGCGCTGCTCCGCGCCCAGCGAGCCGATCAGCCTGTCCAGCCCCGCCAGGACGGTCTGCGGCGCCGGATCCGTCAGCGCCAGCGCCCGCAGCGCGGCCCGGACCTGGCCCATCACCGCCGCGGCCCGCACGTCGTGCCCGGCCACGTCGCCGAGCACCATGGCCAGGCGGCCGCCGGCCAGCTCGAACGCGTCGTAGAAGTCGCCGCCCGCGGCGTTGCCGTCCACCCCCACGTCGTAGCGGGCCGCGATGCGGAAACGGTCCAACTCGGGCAGGTGCTCCGGCAGCATGCTGCGCTGCAGCAACTGGGCAGTGCCGTGCTGAGCCTCGAACCGGCGGGCCCGCTCGGCGGCCTGCACCACCAGCTCGGCCGCGGCCGTGAGAAGGGCCCGCTCCGCAGCCGGCCACGCGTGCCCGCTGCGGTAACCCAGTGACAGCGCGCCGCGCACGGACGGTGCCCGCAACGGCAGCACCGCCAGCGACCGGATCCGGCGCTCGTGCCGGTCCGCGGCGACGTCGTGCAGCGGGGCGCCCTCGGCGGTGAACGTGCTGTGGCCACCCTTCGCGGCGGCGACCAGCGGGGACATGCTCTCCGGCCCGATCCGTTTCCACAGGGGCGGGAGCCGCTCGTCCGCCTCGTCGAGCATCTCGCCGCGGATCCGGCGCACGTAACGCCACGCGGGGCCGTCGTCGATCGCGAACGCGCAGTGATCGGCGTCGAACGAGGCCGTCGCGAACGCGAGGACGACCCGGGCCACGTCGTCGACCGTCATCGCACCGGCCAGCCGGGCGGTCAACTCGCCGAGGCTCTGCAGGCGTCGGGTCACCTGGTTGGTCTCGGCCGCCGCCTCCTGCCACAACTCGCCGTACACCTCGGTGGCCGGGCGCCCGAATGCCTCCGGATGCCGGTCGCCGAGCAGCACGGCATGGGCGTCGTTGTAGATCAGCCGCAGCTCGTCACCCACCACCACCGCCAGCGGCCCGGCGAATGCGAGCACATCCTCCACGGTCGTGCGGATCGGCGGGTCCCAGCCGGCCGGCGGCCCCAGGGAGGTCGTCGCCCAGTCGAACACGCGCAGCAGCTCGGCACAGGCCTGGGCACCGGTGGTCACCGCGCCTGCCTGGCTCGGCAGTGCGGTGATGGTGGAAGGGTCCCCGCCTCCCGAGCCCGTCATGAAGAAAGCCTATCCCCACTCATCCTTTTGGACGATACGGGCACCATCCGACCGTCCGAAACTTGCCGGGACGCCACGGAGTGTCCTGCGTCACATGTGACGGTATCGCCCGCGACCTGACGCTGGGTAGTCTTGCCGTACCCCAATTGACCTTGGTGCTTTCGATTTCCCAAGTCCTATAGTCCCGGCGTGACTTTTCCCAGCCAGCCCCGGCCGAGCCGCGGTGTGATGGGGTACGTCGCCGAGCTGCAGCAGTTCGACACACAGCCCGCGGCCGAGCCCGACCCCGAGCCGACCGACCCGTACGCGGCCCTCGCCGACCTCGCCCCGCGCGACGTGGAGCCGCCGGGCCGGAGCGCCGACGCGCCCCCGGCCGGGCACCTGCCGGCCCCGCGCGAACCGGCGGCGGGCGGACAGGGACGGCCGGGTTCCGGCACCGCGGCCCGTATCCGTAACGCCTGGGCGCTGCCCGAACCCGGTGCCGAGCCGGAAGCTCCGCACGGCCGCTCTGCCGTTCCCGAGCCCCGGCACGCGGAAGGCCCCCGCCAGGCCGGGGGAACGCTGCTGAGCGGCGGAACCGGAAGATTCGCCCGGATTTCCGGGGCCCCTCCGGCGCCGGGCGCGCACGACACGGCCTGGCCGGGCACCACCGGGCCCGACTGGCGCCAGACGGACCAGTACGTGCCGAGCCAGCATCAGGCGGACCAGTACGAGCCGGCCCGGTATCAGGCGGAGCAGTACGAGCCGGCCCGGTACCAGGCAGACCAGTACGAGCCAGCTCGGTACCAGGCGGAGCAGTACGAGCCGGCCCGGTACCAGGCGGAGCAGTACGAGCCGGCCCGGTACCAGGCGGAGCAGTACGAGCCGAGCCGGCATCAGGCGGAACAGTACGAGCCGGGCTGGGGTCCGGCGGAGCAGAACGGCCCGGGCTGGGGCCGAGCGGCCGGTGCGAACGAGCCCGGGTGGCCGTCGCCGCCGGCCGCCACAGGACCGGCCTGGTTCCCGGAGTCCAGCTCAGCTGCGGCCGGCTGGGCGCCCGCGACGGAACCCGGCGTCAGCTGGGCCCCGGCGGTCGAACCGGCCGGGGCGGGCAACGGCCCCGCCGCGTGGCACCACGCGGATGCGGCGCCTGCCACCGGAGGGAACGCCGGCACCGACGGCGACTGGACACGGCCCGTCGCCACCCCGGCCGCCCACGACCGGGAAGTCACGGTCACCGCCGACCACCGGCACAGCGCCGCGCCCGCGGACCGGCGCGGCGGGACGGCCGGGCACCGCGTACCCGAATCGGCGGCAGCCCCGCGGCCGCAACGGCGGCGCATGCTCGTGCTCGGCGCCGCCGCCACCGCGGTCCTGCTCGGCACCGGCATCTGCTACGCGGCGCTGCGCGGCTCCGCCCCGACGGCGCGCACCGCCGCGCCCGCGGCGACCGCCACCGGCCTGCCCTCGGACGACGTGCAGCTGGACCCGGCGGCCGCAACCCCGGCCGGGATCCCCGCGCAGCCCGCCGAGTCCCCGAAGCCCTCCACCTCGAGCCCCGCGGGGGCCACACCGACCGCGTCCCGCCGCTCCGGGCACACCGGGGGCAGCTCGCCCACCGGCACCACCGCCCCGACCGGACCGGGAACGGCCCTGCCCGGCGCCGCCACGCCGGGCAGCGGCACCCCCAAGCCGAGCGCCACCGCATCGCCCTCGACCAGCGCGTCGCCGTCGCCGTCGGCGCCGCCGCTGACCGCGGCGTTCAGCCATACCGCGGACTCCGGTCCGGACGGACTCACGAACTATGCGGGCACCGTGCGGGTCACGAACCCGCGCGACCGCGCCGCGAGCCAGTGGAAGGTGACGCTGAAGATCCCCGGCGGCAACCAGGTCTCCGGCGATTCCGCGGTCTCGGTCACCCAGGACGGTGAGAAAGTCACGTTCACCCCGGTGGGTGATGCGGCGACGATCCCTGCCGGGGGATCGGTCACGTTCACCTTCACGGTGCAGGGAGTGCTCACCGCCGACCCGGGTAGTTGCATGATCAACGGACAGTCCTGCGGCTGACCGGACGGGCGAACTCGTCACTCTGCGTCCGGCGGTCCCTTCCGCCCGACCTAATGTCGTGGGTGAGCCGGCACGTCGCCGGACCGGTTACGGCAGCTAGGGGGCGCGGATGAGCGGGGACGACCTGAGCCGGGGGTTGAGCGACATGTGGCGCTCGGTGCTGTTGTTCGTACCGACGGCGCTGGCGTTCATCGCGATCCTGGCCATCGGGTACGTCGTCGCCCGGCTGGCCCGCACGCTGGTGGCCAAGACCCTGCAGCGGATGGGTTTCGACCGGGCCGTCGAGCGCGGCGCGGTACGCCGGGCGTTGCGCGGCAGCAACATCGACGCGAGCGACCTGTGCGCCAAGATCGCCTTTTATGCGGTGCTGCTGTTCGCGCTGCAACTCGCGTTCGGACTGTGGGGCCCGAACCCGGTGAGCGAGCTGCTCACCGTGCTCATCGCGTGGCTGCCGCGGGCGTTCGTGGCGATCGTGATCGTCGTGGTGGCGTCCGCGATCGCCGGTGCGGCGCACGACCTGATCGCGAGCGCGCTCGGCGGCCTGAGTTACGGCCGGCTGCTGGCCCGCATCGCGTCCGTCCTGATCATCACGCTGGGGGTCATCGCCGCGCTGGATCAGGTCCACATCGCCACGTCCGTGACCCAGCCGCTGCTCATCGCGGTCCTGGCCACGGTCGCGGGCATCCTCGTGGTGGGCGTCGGTGGCGGCCTGGTGCGTCCGATGCAGCGGCGCTGGGACGAGTGGCTCGAACGGGCGGGCGCGGAGTCCGCGGCGATCCGGGAGCACGCCCGCACGTACGCCGACGAGCGCGCCCGGGAGGCGGCCGAACAGGCCCGCCTGGCGGAGGAGGCCCGGCAGGCCGAGGAGGCCCGCAAGGCCGAGGAAGCCCGCCTGGCGGAAGAAGCGCGCCTGGCGGAGGAGGCGCGGCTGGCGGAGGAGGCCCGCAAGGCCGAGGAGGCACGCCAGGCGGAAGAGGCCCGCAAGGCCGAGGAAGCCCGCCAGGCGGACGAGGCACGCAAGGCGGAAGAGGCGCGTAAGGCCGAGGAGGCGCGGCGGGCGGAGGAAGCCCGGAAAGCCGAGGAAGCGCGCCGCGTGGAGGCCGCCCGGCAGGCCGCCGAGGAGGCCCGGCAGTCCGCGGAGGCAGCGCGGCGGGCGGAGGAAGCACGGCGTGCCGAGCAGGCGCGCGCGGCGGAGCGAGCTCAGCAGACCGTACGGGAGCGCGACGACGAGGCACGCCGGGCGCAGGAGGCCCGGCAGGCGGCGGCGGCCGCGTTCGAGGCGGAGGCCGAGGCGGCCCGGCAGCGCGACCAGCAGGCGGCGCCCCGGCCGAGCCGTACCGGCTCCGGGCGCCGGTCCGGTGGCCGCGCGGTCCGCAGCGCCGACCCGGACCCCGACGATCGACCGGACTTCGTTCCGGGCTTCGGGCCCGACGACGAGACCACCACGGACATCGGCGGAGTCCGGGACGCCGGGCCGGAGGAACCCGCGACCGCGGCGGCGGCGCGGGACAGCGAACCGACCCTGCGGCTACCGATTCCCGCGGCGGCGCCGGAACCGCCCGGCGATCAGGAGACGCAGCCCATCCCGGTCGGGGACGTGACGGCCGGACCGGAGCCGGCCGAGGACGACGACACAACGGCCGAAACCCAGCTCATCCCGCCGGCGGACGAGACCGCCGAGCCGCCCGCCGAACCCGGGCAGCAGCAGCCGCCCCGCCGGAACCGTCCCCGCAAGCGTCACTGACCAGGCCGCTGCAGGGACGGGAAACGGACGAGGGCCGGTACCGCAGACATGCGGCACCGGCCCTGGCAGATTTTCGTCGGCCCTGCGGCGTGGTCAGCGGCGCGGCGGCAGCGTACGGGCCAGCGTGCACACCGCGAGCAGGCGTACCAGCACCCAGTCCTGCACGGTCCAGTCGATTCCGTCGGCCGGTGCCTGCCAGCCGTGCTTGTACGCGGCCTCGCGAACCCCTTCCGCATACGCGGCGAGGATCACCGGCGTAAGCGGGCGGCTGTCCGCGGACAGGCTCTGCCGGATACCGGCGGAGTGCTGGTCGACCGCGGCGAGCAGGCCGGGCGATTCCGCGGCCGCGGCGTGACCGGAGACGCCGACCGTGGCAGCCAGAGCGTCGAGGCAGGCATGGGCGGAGCGCGTTGCAGCGCGGGCGGCAGCGCCGCCGAACAGGCCAGTCATGAAAAAAGACGGTAGGAAGCCACGGGTATCCAACGGTTCTCCCGACCGGTGCAGGTCGGTTGAACCGCCGGAACTACTCGGCTGGCGCGGGGCGGCGTCGCTGCGCGTCGTCGGCGATGATCACGGTGGCCACCACGAGCGCCACGACCACCGCGAACAGCCAGGACGCGTCGTCGATCAGCTTCGCGGCGAGCGGGGCCTGAACCGCCGCCAGCAGGAAGCCGAGCCACGCGAACCGCCGTTGCCGGCCGGACAGGAAACCCGCGGACTGCATCCGGAAAGTGTGGCCTGATCCGGGCGAAACGCCGTCACCCGTTCGGCCGAATCTCCGTTGTCCGAACGTGTTCCACGAGCTGAGTCACCGCCGCGCCGTGCGGCCGGGCACGACGCTGTTCGCCCTGATCACCCTGCTTGCGGCGGCCGGATGCTCCGGGCTGACCCGGTCCGTGTGGCCCGCCGCCGCACCGGCACCGCAGTGGAGATCAGCGCCCAGCGGGCCGCCGTCGGCGCCCCGGCCCGGGCAGGTGCTGGCGACTCCGCTGCGCGGGCGGACCGGGGCCTCGCTCACCGTCCGGGACGCCGCGTCGCGGGTCGACGTGCGGCTCGTCGACCTGCCCGGTCTGCTCTACCGGATCAGCACCCCGGCCGAGTCCGGCCTGGCCCCGCAGGTCACGGGGGAGCCCGGCCGGGTGTGTCTCGGCCTGCGGCCGACCGGCGGGGACGGCCCGGACACGGTCCGGATCGCGCTGAACCGTACGGTCGACTGGGACGTCCGGCTGCCCGCGGGCGCGGGGGAGCAGCATCTCGACCTGACCGGCGGGCGTGTCCGCCGGGTGCTGGCGGGGCCCGCCGGGCTGCTCGACCTGCGGCTGCCCCGGCCCCGCGGCACGGTGCCGGTCACCCTCACCGGCGGCGTCGCCACGATCACGGTACGGGCTGCCGCCGCCGTCCCGGTCCGGGTGCGCCTGCGCGGCGGCGCCGGGAGGGTCACGACGCCACACGGGGTGCACCACGACTCCCCGGCCGGATCGGTGCTGACCCCGGCCGGGTGGGCGAGCGCCGCCGACCGGTACGCCGTGGACCTGCGCGCACCGGCGGGCACGCTCACGCTCGTCTCCGGGTGATCACGGGCGGGTTTACGCTTCGGACGTTGCGGGCAACTCGGACCGGGTGTCACTGCCCCCGCTCCGGTCCTCGGCCCGGAGGCTGCGTAGCTGGAGGGATCCATGCGCGTTGCGATGATCTCCGAACCCGCCGGTCCGCACGCCACCGAAGGCCGGTACGGCCAGGTGGTCGAGCTCGCGGCGGCGCTCGTGGAGCTCGGGCACGACGTCCGCGTCTACACGCGACGCAACCGCGCCGGCCCACCCGACCTGATCCGGGCGCCCGGCGGCGTCCCGGTGCAGCACGTCCCGGCCGGACCGGCGAAGGAGCTGCCCCCGGCGGCGCGGCTGCCGTACCTCGGTGAATTCGCGCAGTGGCTCGGCCGGTGCTGGCGCGACGGCGACTGGGCGCCCGCGGTGGTTCATGCGCACTTCTGGACCAGCGGCCTCGCCGCGATCACCGCGGCCCGGCGGATCGGCGTACCCGTGGTGCAGTCGTTCCAGGATCTCGGCACCGCCGAACCGGCACCCGACGGACCGTCGCGGGCGGGCTACGAGCGTGTGCTGGGCTGCGCCGTCGACCGGGTGGTGGCGCAGAGCCAGCAGGAGGTCCGCGAGCTGGTCCGCCTGGGGGTGCCGCGGGCCCGGCTCGCGTTCGTCCCGGCCGGCGTGGACAGCGGGCGGTTCACCCCGACCGGGCCTGCGGCCGAGCGTGATCCACACCGGGCGCGCATCATCGCGGTGGGTGCGCTGGGGGAGCAGGCGGGCTTCGGCGACGTCATCGCGGCCATGCGGGGCGTGCCCGGGGCGGAATGTCTGCTGGTGGGTGGTCCACCGGCCGCCGAGCTGCCCGCGGACCCGCAGGCCACGAGACTGCGCGACATCGCGGCGCGATGCCTGGTCGCCGACCGTGTCCGTCTCGTCGGTGCCGTGCCCCGGGCGGACATGCCGCGCTGGTACCGCTCCGCGGACCTGTTCGCCGCCGTGCCCCGGCAGGACGGGTTCGAGGCGGCCCCGCTGGAGGCCATGGCGTGCGGCCTGCCCGTGGTGGGTGCCGCGGGCGGCGGTCTCGCCGACACGGTCGTGGACGGCCTGACCGGCGTGCTCGTGCCGCCGGGCGATCCCGTGGCGCTCGGGAGCGCGCTGCGGCGGCTCATCCTGGACCGGGTGCGGCGTTTCACGTACGCGACGGCCGCCGTGGACCGGGCCCGCCAGGCGTACTCGTGGAAACGGGCGGCGGCCCAGGTGGGCTCGGTCTATGCGGTGGTCACGGGCCGTGGCCAGATGGGGGAGGAAGCGATCGCCTGACCGGCCCCGGCCCGCGGACTCAGTTCCCCAGGGCCGTCGCCAGATCGGTGCGGAACCGGCGCTCGCTCTCGGTCACGGTCTCGCCGCCGATGCCCAGCACGCCGCCCGTGGTGGCCGCGCCGACCACCGAGTCGGCGATCTCCACCAGCCAGTGCCGGTACGTCTGCGCGTCCGCGGCGGGGGCCTTCGCGGCCAGCAGCGCGGCGGCCTGCGTCGCGCGCTGCAGCACGTCCGCGGCGTACGCGGCAGGGTCGTCCGGGGCGATGACGGGCGGTTCCTCGCCGCGCTCGGGGTCGCCCGCGAGGTCGACCACGGCCGCGGCGATCGTGGCGACCAGCGGGCTGGCGCTGGCGCGGGCGTCCGCGATCTCGTCGAGCCCGGCGGCGCTCTCGGCGCGGGTCTTGCGGGCGCCGTCGGGGGTGGCGGCGCTGGCGGCGGTCAGCACCGACTGCGGCAGGCCGGTCAGCAGACCCCACTCCGCGTCGGTGTATCCCAGCGTGGCGTACATCGGTTCGTCCGTCACTCGGGTGTCCTTTCCACGGTTGTCGGCGACCGGGAGAACATTCTCCTGGACTGCCGGAACGGACGGGATCTGTACCCGCCGTGTGCTGGGCGGAATCCTCATCCGGTCCCGCCGCGTATGTCGCCGACCGTACGGGCAGGCACCCTCTGCCGCCGGGGTCCCGGTTCACTGCGCCGCCGAGCCGCGCACCCGGGTGTGACGTACGCCACGGTTTGGCGTCCGGGTCGTCCACTTCCGGGGTTGTTGGGCGCGCCATGTCCCGCGAGGTACGGGCCCGCGCGTCGGGTTCGGTAGTCGCGAGGTCCCTGCAACGGCAGTGGCGCTGAGCCGGTCCGGCGGCATGCCGACGGTAAGGCGCACCCCGATTTCGGGGCGCCGCTTCCGGCCGCGGAGTCCTGCCCGCTGGAAGTGCGAACGAAGACTGACTCCTATCAGTGACTTCGATGGGCAGGAACGGGGGACCCAGTGCGCCGGTGCCGGACACCGGCTTGGGGTGTGGTCGCGCAGCGCGCGACGGGCCACTTCAAGGCCTAACCCGACAGCTAACCTCGCACGCGGGTTGAAGGATCAGGATGCCTGAATGTTCCACCGTCACCAGCCGGTTCTGCGTCGCCTCGCCCTGTTCGGGATCGCCGCAGCGCTGGTAACCACCGTCAACCTGAGTACAGCGGCGCCGTCCTCGGCGGCGTCGGGCGACTCGGCGGCCGTTGCCGTCGGGTCGGGTGCGCGGTTGACCGCGGCGCAACGCGCCGCCAAGGCCCGCGCCACCGCGGCGCGGGCGGCCCGGTTGCGGGCAGCCCGGGCGGTCGCGGCGGCCCGGGTAAGGGGCTTGCAGATCGTCGCGTACGCCAAGGCGCAGAAGGGCAAGCCGTACCGCTTCGGGGCGCACGGCCCCACGGCGTTCGACTGTTCAGGTCTGGCGGGGTATGTGTACCGCCAGGCGAAGCTGAAGCTGGGCGGCACCGCGAATGCCCAGTACAGGCAGACCCACCGGATCGCAAAATCCCAGCGGCGCCCCGGTGACCTGGTGTTCTGGCTTCGCGGCGGGCACGCCTACCACGTCGCGGTCTATGCCGGTCACGGCAAGGTGTGGCACGCCCCCAAGCCCGGCAGCCGGGTGAAACTGGCTGCGATCTTCGAGCCCGGTCGCGTCAAGTACGGACGCGTCGGCGTCTGAACAGGTAGGTGTGAAGGCCGCCCCGGATCCGGGGCGGCCTTCGCCGTTTGCGTCGGAGTTCACTTGCCGCCGAACATGCGGCGGATCGCCCAGAACAGGATGAGCGCGGCGAGGGCGACACCGAGCAGCCGCACGGCATGTACCTGGGACCAGTCCACGCCGGACGTCGCCAGAACGGAGCTCTTCACGGCGTGCACTCTAGCGGCGCCGTAATAGAAAGGTTTGTTGACTGAAGGCGGGCGGGATGTGACCATTGGTCCGTCCGCCGCGTCCACGACGGTTGCCGGGTGTTCAGCAGGCGCGTGGTCGATCGTCACCGGAGGTGCGGGGGCTCATGCCGCGACAAGGGGACCTGCCGGAGCTCGCCGCCGCCGTGCTGCAGCCCGGCTTCGTAGGCACCACCGCACCGGACTGGGTGCGCCGCCGCCTCGCCGAGGGCCTGGGCGGCGTGGCGCTGTTCGCCCGCAACGTCGAGTCGGCCGCCCAGGTGGCGGCGCTGACCGCGCAACTGCGGGCGGAGCGGCCGGACGTCATCGTGGCGATCGACGAGGAGGCCGGCGACGTCACCCGGCTGGAGTCCCGCCACGGCAGCTCGCGCCCCGGCAACCTGGCGCTCGGCGCGGTCGACGACATCGCGGTCACCGAGGCCGTGGCCCACGACCTCGGGCTGGATCTCGCGTCCGCGGGCGTCACCCTGAACTACGCGCCGGACACCGACGTCAACTCCAATCCGGACAATCCGGTGATCGGTGTGCGCGCGTTCGGCGCGGACGCCCAGTTGGTCGCCCGGCACGGCGCCGCGTTCGTTGCCGGTCTGCAACGCGCCGGTGTGGCCGCGTGCGCGAAACACTTCCCGGGCCACGGCGACACCAGTGTGGACTCCCACCACGCCGTGCCCGTGATCGACCGCAGCCGCGCCGAGCTGGACGCGTGCGAGCTGCTGCCGTTCCGGGCCGCGATCGCCGCCGAGGTGCAGGCCGTCATGACCGGCCACCTGCTGGTGCCCGCGTGGGATCCGGAGCTGCCCGCGACGCTGAGCCGGCGCATCCTCACCGGACTGCTGCGCGAGGAACTGGGCTTCACCGGCCTCATCGTCACCGACGGCATCGAGATGCGCGGCGTACGCCGACGGTACGGGCTGGCCGGCGCCGCCGTGCTGGCGCTCGCCGCGGGTGCCGACGCGATCTGCGTGGGCGGGGACCACGCCGACGAGGAGACCGCGGTGCGGCTGCGCGACGCCATCGTGGCCGCGGTCCGGGCCGGTGACCTCAGTGAGGAACGCCTGCACGACGCTGCCTCGCGGGTCCGCCGCCTCGCCGCGTGGACCACGGCCGCCCGTCCCGGGAACCCGTCCGGCACGAATCCGACCGGCATTCCCGGGCCCGGCCATGACAGGCCCGGCGCCGGCGGCGCTCCCGCCCGCGGCGGTCGCACGGACGGGGCGGGGGCCGTCACGGGGTCGGCGGTCGGCTTCGCGGCCGCCCGCCGTGCGGTCAAGGTCACGGTCCGGGCGCAGGCGCCCGTGCTCCCGCTGACCGAGGCGCCGCACGTGGTCGAGTTCGCCCCGCCGCGCAACATCGCCGTCGGCCTGGAGACCCCGTGGGGCGTGGGCGGGCCCCTCGCCGAGCTGCTGCCCGGCACGACCGCGGTCCGGCTCGACGCCGACGACCTGGCCGGGGTGCCCGATCCGGCCGCCGTGGTGCTCGCGGATGCGGGCGCGCGCCCGCTCGTGCTCGTGGTCCGAGACGCCCATCGCCACCCGTGGGTCGCCGAGGCGCTCGCGCACACGCTCACCGTCCGCCCGGACGCGATCGTCGTGGAGATGGGCGTCCCGGTCGCGATCAGCGGCGGGGTGCACGTCGCGACGTACGGCGCGACCCGGGCGTGCGGGCTGGCCGCCGCGCAGGTCATCGCCGGAACGTCGGTGTCCGCGCCGGAACCCGTGGCGGCATGACCTGACGCCGGGCCCGCGGGCGGCAGCAGTCCGGGGCTCGCAGGCGGCAGCACTCCGGGCTCGCGGGCGGCAGCACTCCGGGCCGAGCGACGGTGCTCACGACGGCCGTTGCGGTGCCCATGACGGCCGTGGCGGGGTCGACGTACCCTGGTCGGGGTGTGGAACCGCCCCTCGCGCCGTAGCGCCGCCCTGCTGACCTCTGCCGCCCTCGCGATCACCCTGCTCGCCGGCTGCGGCGGCGACAATGTGGACTGCAGCGTCAACTCCTGCACGGTCACCCTGGAGCGCAGCACCGAGGCGAGCGCCAGCGTCCTCGGGGTCGAAGCGCATTTCGTCCGGGCCGACGGCGGCACGGTGACGCTGGAGGTTGCGGGCGAGCAGATCCAGCTCACCACGGGCCAGCCGGCCGTGCAGGTCGCCGGCCTGCAGGTGTCGCTGGACAGCGTCACCAAGGACGCCGTGCGGGTGCAGATCTCCCGTTAGGGACCGGCCGGCGGGCCTGCGCGTTCGGTGACCGACCGCGCGGGGGCGAATCCGTCGGCCTCGTCGTCGTGGGCATCGCCCAGGCCCCCTTCGTGTACGGTGTGAAAGGGAGTTTTCGGGCGTCCGCGACCTCGCGGAGGAGAGACCGTGTCCGACTTCCTGACCGCACTGCTCGCGGTGGTGCTCGCAGCGGGCGCCGCGATCGTGCTCGTCGAGGCCGTGCACTGGCTGCTGACCCGGTACGCGCGCCGCTGGCCGCTGCTGAGCACGCTCGAACGCACCGCGCACAAGCCGTTCCTCACCACGCTCACGCTGTTCGCGGTGCAGCAGGCGCTGCGCAGCGCAACGGGCGACTTCCCGGGCCGCCACGAGCTGCTGCACATCCTGGTCATCCTGGTCATCGTGTCCGGCGCATGGCTGGTGGGCGCCCTGCTGCTCGTGCTGGAGGACGTGGCGCTGGCACGCTGGCGTACCGATGTGCCCGACAACCGCAAGGCGCGCAAGGTCCGTACCCAGGTGGTGATGCTGCGCCGGGTGACGGTCGCCGCGATCGTCGTGGTGGCGTTCGGCGTGGCGTTGATGACCTTCCCCGCGGTGCGCGCGCTGGGGGCCAGCCTGCTCGCCTCCGCGGGCATCATCAGCGTGGTCGCGGCGGTGGCCGCGCAGAGCACGCTGGGCAACGTCTTCGCCGGGATCCAGCTCGCGTTCAGCGACGCGATCCGGATCGACGACGTCGTGGTCGTCGAGCAGGAGTGGGGACGCATCGAGGAGATCACCCTCACGTACGTGGCACTGCAGATCTGGGACGACCGGCGGCTGATCCTGCCGACCTCGTACTTCACCACGAAGCCGTTCCAGAACTGGACTCGTACCGGCTCCGCGGTGCTCGGTACCGCCGAGATCGACGTGGATTTCGCGACCGCGGTGGAGCCGTTGCGCGCGGAGCTGCGCGCCGTGTGTGAGAGCAGCGACCTGTGGGACGGGCGGGTGTGTGTGTTGCAGGTGACCGACGCGGTGCGCGGCATGGTCCGGTTGCGCGCGCTGGTGAGCGCGCACGATGCCCCGGCGCTGTGGGACCTGCGGTGCCTGGTACGCGAACGCCTGGTCGCCTGGGTCTGGGAGCACCAGCCGGAGTCGGTGCCCCGGTACCGCGCCGAGATGCGGGCTCCGGCAGCCGGCGCGGCCCGCCCGGCGTCCCCGCCGGCTGCCGCCCCGAAGGCCCCGGGTGCGGCGTTGGTGCTCGGTGGTGGACATGAGGCGGACGAGGGTGCCCGCGTCTTCGGCGGAGGTTCGGACGGCGAGTCCCGCGCCGCGTCGTTCGGCGGCCCCGCGACGCCCGCCCGGGAGGAATTGGCCCGGGAGGACCTGGCCCGGGAGGACCTTGCCCGGGAGGACCTAGCACGGAGGGAACTGGCCCGGGAAGAGGTCACCTGAGCGGGCGGGGTGGATGTCACCGATGTGGGGGGAATTCGCCCGGTGAGGATTGACCGTCCCCTGGTCAGGGCATAAAGCCTTGAGCAGGAAGGGAGGACGCGATGGCCGACGTCCTGAGCGGCGACCGGGCCGGAACGACCGCGGACCGGTCCACCGCAGAACTGATCCAGCAGGCAAGTGACCAGATCACCGCCCTCGTGCGCGGCGAGATCGAACTGGCGAAGGCGGAACTGGCGGAGAAGGGCAAGCGCGCCGGTGTCGGTGTGGGCCTGTTCAGCGGCGGCGGACTGCTGGCCGCGTACGGGCTGGGCGCCATGATCGCCACGCTCATCGTGGTGCTGGACCTGTTTCTCCCGCTCTGGCTCGCCGCATTGATCATGACGGTGGTGCTGTTCGCCGGAGCCGGAATCATGGCGTTGTACGGCCGCAGGCAGCTGCGCCGGGCCACCCCCCTCGAACCCGTGGCCGCCATGCGGAGCGCCCGGGCCGATGTCGATGAGGTCAAGCACGCGATCAAGGAGCGCAGCCAGGCATGAGTGACAAGAACGGTTCCCCACAGGCCAAGCCGGACGTTGCCGCGCTCCGGGAGGAGATCGCCGAGACGCGGGCCGATCTCGGCGACACCGTCCGGGCGCTGGCCGCCAAGACGGACGTCAAGGCGCGGGCCAAGGAGCAGGTGCAACAGACCGGCCGGAAGGTCAAGTCGCAGGTTGCCGAAACCACCGGCAAGGTGCGGGACAACGCCCAGTCGGCCACGGACGCGGTGCGGGAGGCGGCGCAGTCCGCCACGGGCAAGGTCCGCGATTCCGGCGCCATGGACGTGGCGCACGAGGCGGGGGATCAGGTGCGACGCCACCCGTTCCCGGTCGGTGCGGTGATCGCCGGTGCGGTGGCGCTGGCCGGGATCATCCTGATCATCCGGCGGCGGCGCCGGTGAGCGGCCGGCTCCAGAAGTTCGCGTACAAGCCGGTGGGGCTGCTGCTGGGCGTGGCCGCCGGTGCGATAGCGGGTTTCGTGACCAAAAAGGTCTGGCAGCTCGCAGCGGGCGAGGACGAGACTCCGGACGCGACGGACGAGGACCGTGGCTGGGGCGAGATCATCGCGGCCGCGGCGTTGCAGGGCGCGATCTTTGCGGTGGTGAAGGCGCTGGTGGATCGCGGTGGCGCCACCGGCGTACGCAAGCTCACGGGAGAGTGGCCCGACTGACCGTTTGATCATCGACGAACCCTGATCCAGGTCCCCGGCTGCGCAGTCGTGCCGCCGGGGGCTTTTCCTTGTCTGTCAAGGGTCGTTCGATTCGACCGAGGGGCAGCTTTGCGCGCGGTTCTTCGGTACAGTGTGCCCAGTTTTTGTGTACGTGGTCGCCTCAAGCGCCGCTGCTCGAAAACGGCCATCGGTCCCGCATCACGGGGGCCGGCATTGTCAGAAGGAGAGTTCAGCATGGCGCAGGGAACCGTGAAGTGGTTCAACGCAGACAAGGGCTTCGGCTTTATCACCGTCGACGGCGGGGGTGCTGACGTGTTCGTCCACTTCTCGGCCATCCAGACCAGCGGCTACCGCACTCTGGAAGAGAACCAGCGGGTCGAGTTCGAGATCGCCCAGGGCCAGAAGGGCCCGCAGGCGGAGCAGGTCCGCCCGCTCTGAGACCAAACCGCCGGCGGTGACGTCGGTTGCCGGCCGCCTGGCGGAGGTCGGTGCAAGTCGGCCCCGCATCCTCACCGGGATGCGGGGCCTTCGCGTTGCTGCGCCCCGCTTTCCGCGGCCCGCAGTCGTGTGTGGATCGCGGCGGGTCAGGCTTTGCTGCGGCTGCGCTGCCGCAGACCGATCACGATGAGCACGAGGCCGCCGATCGCCACGACCGGGCCGATGACCGCCCAGACGGTCACCCCGCTCATCGCGCTGCCCGCCAGCACGTCCAGGCCCTGCAATGTCCACACCGAACCGAGTACGACCGCGAGCAGTCCCACGGTCATCGCCAGCCATCCGCGCATGCTGTGCTCACCACCGATCGTGGACCTGGGGCCGGACGAGCTCGTCGTAGACGGCTCGCACGGCGTCGTGGGTGCTGCCGGGCAGCGGTGCCAGGGTGGCGGCGGCCGCGTTGGCGCGTGCCTGCCCCGGATCGCGGGCGCCCGGGATGACGCCCGTGACCCCGGGCTGGTCGATGATCCAGCGCAGTGCGAACTGGGCCATGGTGGCACCCTCGGGCACCAGCGGGCGCAGCCGGCGTACCGCCTCCAGGCCGGTGGCGAAGTCCACTCCGGAGAATGTCTCGCCAACGTCGAACGCCTCGCCGTGCCGGTTGAAGTTGCGGTGGTCGTCCGGCGCGAACGTGGTGTGCTCGTCGTAGCGGCCGGAGAGCAGCCCGCTGGCCAGCGGCACCCGGGCGATGATGCCCACCCCGGCCGCGGAGGCGGCGGGCAGCACCCGCTCCAGGGGTTTGAGCCGGAACGCGTTGAGGATGATCTGGACGCTGGCGACGCCGGGCCGCGCGATGGCGGTGAGGGCCTCGTCGACGCGTTCGACGCTGACGCCGTACGCCGAGATGCGCTTCTCCTGCACCAGCATGTCCAGCGCGTCGAAGACCGCGTCCGTGGCGAACACCGCGGTCGGCGGGCAGTGCAGTTGCACCAGGTCCAGGGTGTCCACGCCGAGGTTGGTGCGGGACCGGTCCGTCCAGGCCCGGAAGTTGTCCATGGTGTACGCGGCGGGCTCCTGCGGCACCCGGCGGCCCATCTTGGTGGCCACGGTGATGCCGGGGTGGCCCTTGATGAAGCTGCCGATGATCTGCTCGCTGCGGCCGTCGCCGTACACGTCGGCGGTGTCGAAGAACGTCACGCCCGCGTCCGCGGCCGCCTGCAGCGTGGCATGGGCGTCAGCTTCGCTCACGCTGCCCCAGTCGGCGCCGAGCTGCCACGCCCCGAGCCCGACCACGCCGACATCTCGCCCCATCCGGGCAAAGGTCCGGGTTTCCACGCCGTGAGCCTAACGTGCGGGGTGCTATCGTTTTACAAAACGTACGTACGGTTTGGTTTGGAGGCGTGTCATGTGGGATCCCACCGTCTACCGCCGCTTCGGGGCCGAGCGCTCCCGCCCGTTCGCCGACCTGCTCGCCCGGGTCGGCGCCGAAACGCCCCGCGCGGTCGTCGACCTCGGCTGCGGCCCGGGCGAGCTGACCGCCGACCTCGCCCGGCGCTGGCCCGGCGCGCGGGTCACCGGCCTCGACTCCTCACCCGAGATGATCACCAAGGCGGCGGCCCTGGGGGCGCGGGCCGACTTCCGGGTCGCCGACGTACGGGCCTGGCGGCCCGGCCCCGACGACGACGTGGTGATCAGCAACGCCGTGCTGCAATGGGTCCCCGGCCACCAGGACCTGCTGCGCCGGTGGGTCCGTGAGCTGCCCGCCGGTGCGTGGCTGGCCATTCAGGTCCCGGGCAACTTCGACGCGCCCTCGCACCGGGCGCTGCGGGAGCTCGCCGCCACCGGGCCGTGGGCCGGGCGGATCGGCGACCTGCTGCGCGAGGCCCCGGTCGACGACGCACCCGGCTACGCGCAGGTGCTGACCGCCGCGGGCGCCACGGTCGACGCCTGGGAGACTACGTACGTGCACCTGCTGCCCGCCGAGCCCGCCGCAGAGCACCCCGTGCTGCGCTGGATGGAGGGCACCGCGCTGCGGCCGGTCCGGGCAGCCCTCGACGACCCGGCCTGGCAGGAGTTCCGCGCGGCACTCGGCGACCGGCTGGCCGCGGCGTACCCCGCCCGCGACGGCCTCGTGACGTTCCCGTTCCGGCGGATCTTCGTCGTGGCGACCACACCCAAGGAGACTGCACCGTGACCGAGCTGGCCTCATTCATCGCCGGCCTGCCCAAGGCCGAGCTGCACGTGCACCACGTGGGCTCGGCCTCCCCGCGCGCCGTGGCGGAACTGGCCGCCCGGCACGAGGGGGCCACGCCGGTGCCCGCCGACCCCGCCGCGCTCGCCGACTACTTCGCGTTCCGCGACTTCGCGCACTTCATCGAGGTGTACCTGAGCGTCGTCGACCTGATCCGCGACGCCGAGGACGTCCGCACCCTCACCTACGAGGTGGCCCGCGAGATGGGCCGCCAGCAGGTCCGGTACGCGGAGCTCACGGTCACCCCGTACTCGCATGTCAGCCGTGGCATCCCGGCGCCGGAGTTCTGCGCGGCCATCGAGGACGCCCGCCGCACCGCGCGTACCGACTTCGGGGTGGAGCTGCAGTGGTGCTTCGACATCCCCGGCGAGGCCGGTCTGCCCGCCGCGGAGGAGACGCTGCGCATCGCGCTGGAGGAGCGTCCGGACGGGCTGGTCAGCTTCGGCCTCGGCGGGCCGGAGGTGGGGGTGCCCCGGCCGCAGTTCAAGACGTACTTCGACAAGGCGCGGGCGGCCGGGCTGCACAGCGTCCCGCACGCGGGGGAGACCACCGGGCCGCAGACCGTCTGGGACGCACTGCGCGACCTCGGCGCCGAGCGCATCGGGCACGGCATCGCCAGCGCCCAGGACCCCGCGCTGATGGCCCACCTCGCGGAACACCGCATCACGCTGGAGGTGTGCCCCACCTCGAACGTGCGGACCAGAGCGGTGCCCGACCTCGACCACCACCCGCTGCCGGAGCTGGTCGCGGCCGGCGTCCCGGTCACGATCAACTCCGACGATCCGCCGATGTTCGGCACCACTCTGGAGCAGGAGTACGCGGTCGCGGGTCGCCTGCTCGACCTCGACGCGGCCGGGGTCGCCGACCTGGCCCGCGCGGCGGTCGACGCCGCGTTCCTGCCCGCCGCACGCAAGGCGGAGCTGCGCGCCGAGATCGACGCGTACGCGGCCGGGCACTGAGCTCGGCGTCGCCGTCCGGCGCCCGGTCCGGCGTTGCCGCCCCGGCGCCGGTCAGACGCGGCCCGCGTACAGCGGGTCCTGCCAGATCGCCAGCACCACCAGGATGCCGATGGTCAGGATCGCCACCCAGCGCACCACGCGGCGGCGATTGAACCGGGCCAGGTCCTCGTCGGGCTCCAGCCCCGGCTCGACGGTCACGTCCGTGTCCAGCATGGTCGTTCCCCCTTCGTCGGCGGGCGAGCCCGGCTTCGTCACCCGCTGTCCGTTCTGCGTCCGCCTGCTCAGCCCGGCACGGCCGTCCAACTCTGGTGCCGGGACCCGTTGCCCTGCTGCAGTACCAGCAGCCGGTGCGCCCCGAACCGCTGGTTGCCCACGCCCACCGTCAGATCCCCGACCGTCGTACGCAGCGTGAAGCCGTGATCGGAGGCCTGCAACGACCAGCGCCCGGTGTCCGACGCGCAGTCGCCCTGTACCAGCGGCGCGCCCGCCACCGGACTGTCGTCGAGCGGTACGACACACTTGCCCGTCGCCCGCGACTGCAGCGCGAACGTGCCGCCCCCGGCCGGGACGAACTTCCACTGCTGCTGCGCGTCGCCGTCCGTCCCGCCGAGCGTGATCGGGGTGCCGCTGGCGGTACGGGCCGCGTACAGGTCGGCGGCGCCACCGGTCAGCGAGTTCGTCAGCACGAACCAGGTGTTCTGCGCCGGGCGGGCCGCGGGCGCGGTGCGCGCCGCGCTCTTGGCGAGATACCCGTGCTTCTGGCTGCGAACGGTCACCTGATACGACGTGTCCGGCTTGAGCCCGATGAGCTGGGCCCGGGTGGCCGACGTGGTGGCCACCGGCACGCCGTCCACGGCCACCTCGTAGCTCGCGTCCGGGGCGGCGGCACTCCACATCAGCCGCACCGCGGTGCTGGTCGGGTCACGTACCTCGACGGCGGCCTGCTGCGCGGCCACCGGGTCGGCGGGCACCGGCCCGCTGCCGGACGGCGCCGGCCCGGCCGTGGGCGCGGACGTGGACGGTACGGGCTCACCGGACGGCGGCGTGGTGGCCGGGGCGCTGTGCTTGTCCTTGTCCTTGTCCGCACCGGGCTCCGTGACGACGCCGCCCGACTCCGGGTCCGGCGGCGGCGCGGTCGTGGGAGCCGATGCGGTGGGCGCTGCGGTCGCCGGGGCGGTCGTCGGCCCCGGCGCCGGGGCGGCACCCTCGGGCAGGTCGTCGCCGCCGTCGCCGCGCAGCAGGAACTCGCTCTGCGCGACATTCCAGGCACGGGTCAGGTAGCTGCCCGGCTTCGGGTTGGTGCTGAAGTAGTCGTCGTGGCCGCAGTCGAGCCGGTTCTCGTGCTTCTTCGGGCACACCGCGCGGACCGGCTTGTTCGAGCGGTCCCGGCCGCACAGCAGGTCGTAGTCGTCCGTGCACCCGCCCGCGCCGCTGGAGTTGGGGGAGTCCTGCAGCGAGGCGCCGAGCGTGTACGTCAGCTCCCGCGCCGCCATCGCCGCACTCCAGCACCCGGAGTCGACCCGCCCGTACGAGGGGCCGCCGTTGTTGCGGTTGCCCAGCCCCGGCCGCAGGTCCGCGATGTACGTGCCGATCCCGCAGTACACGTTCGCGTCCGCGAAGATCAGGTATTTGCGGTCGGTCCGGTTGTAGCCCAGCGTCTGCAACGCGTCGATGTTCGTGGTGAACGACGCCAGCGCGCCCTCGGGCACCTGCACCTCGGCGACATCCACCCGGCACTGCGCGGTGGTGACGAAACGGACGTGCCGGGAGCCCCCGGTCTCCGCGGCGCTGGCGTCGAAGATGTCGTCCACGCCGGCCGACCAGACTCGGATCGAGCCGAGGAAGTCGGTGTAACGGCTCGGCGTGCCGAACTCGTGCAGGTAGAGCACCTGCACCCGCTTGCCGGTGCGGCCGTCGCCCGCGCACGCCACGTCGTGACCGCCCATGATGAAGTCCGCGTCGCCGGGCGCGGCGTCCGGGATCAGCGCGGGCGCGCCGGGGGTCAGCGCGGTGCCGCCCTCGTCGCGGACGATCTCGGCGTCGGCGGGCACCCGGGCCGCCTCGCGCTGCGGTCCCACCGGTTCGGGTGTCTTCTGGGCCACCGGTGCCACAGTGCGCAGCACCCGCAGTCCGGCCGGCGCGGGGTCGGGCCCGTGGGTGCAGGTCAGGTCGTCGATCTGGTACGAGCCCGCGCACAGCGAGTTCGGGGCGGCCTGCCGCAATCCGTCGTAGACGAGTCCCTGGTCCGGGACGTCGCGCTGGGCGGCGTACCGGATCCGCTCGCGGTCCTTTCCGTCCCCGGTGCCCCAGCCGCTTCCGACCACGCCCGGGCCCGCGATCGCCCCGATGCCGAGCAGGCCGAGGCACAGCGCGACAGGCAGCAGCCGGTGCGAGCGCGAGTCCACGCGCCGGTGTACCGACGCCATGCGGCGTCGCGCCGCCTCGCGCAGCGCGGGCCGTCGGTGCGCGGACAAGGACCCTCCTCGTACGGCCGGGGCGCGGTGGGAGGGGGTTATGGGGTGACCACCTCCCACCGCGCGGGGGCTCGACCGGTCCGCGCTGCGGGGACGACCTGCGCCCTTCGAACCGGCAAGCCGGATGGGATCGCTTGGGATCGTGCCAGCCCTGCGGCGCGAGGGGAACGCCCTTAATACAGATCTAAGCAAGAGTTGGTCCGTCCGGATCGGGTCGCGGGCAAGGCGTCAGGGTTGCTCGGTGCGTTTCTGCGGCCACTTGCGGCGTACCGGATCTCGCTCCCGGGCCAGCCGCCCCACCAGGCCGAACCGGCTCGCCTGTTTCGGTGCGGCCTCCGCGTCGGCCAGCAGCATCACCACGCTGGCCCCGCCCAGCACGGCCCGGTCGATGCTCACGGACCCGCCGGTGGTCTGCGCGGCGCGCCGGGCGATGTCCAGGCCGAGCCCGGTCGAGCCCTGGTCGCTCACGCCGCGGCGCAGCGCGTTCTCCGGGTCCGGAATGCCCGGTCCGGCGTCGTCCACACGCAGCGCCACCCACCCGTCACGGCGCGAGATGCCCACCTCGAACGCGGTGCCCTGCGGGGTGTACCGGAACACATTGCCCAGTACGGCGTCGAGCGCCGCGGCCAGCTCCGCGCGCACCACCGGCACGGGGATGCGGGTGCTGGCCCCCAGCACCCGGTACTCCCGGTCCTGGTCGCCGGCCAGCGCGGACCAGAACACCATCCGGTCGCGGACCACCTCGCTCGCGTCGCAGAACCCTTCCTCCGGCCCGGCGACCTGCGCGGCCACGGCCTTGCGGGTGGTGTTGATGAGCTGGTCGACCTCGCCCTCCAGCGTGGCGATGGCCTGCCGGATGCGCCGGATGCCGCGGCGGCGGTCCAGCTCGGCGGCGGAGAACTCGCCGATGTGCGTGTCGTCGGGGTCGAGCGCTTCCGCGTCGAGCCGCAGCACGGTCAGCGGCGTACGCAGCCGGTGCGACAGGTCGGCCACCAGTTCCCGCTCGTTGGTGCGGGAGGTGACCAGCCGGTCGGCCATCCGGTTGAACGCGTACCCGGCCTCGGCCAGCTCCCGCGGTCCGCTGGGCTGGATGCGCACCCCCAGGTCGCCGCCCCCGACCGCCATGGCCGCCTGCACGAGGTTGCGGACCGAGGCCACCGTGCCGCGGGCCAGCCGGTCCACCACGATCACCGAGCCGACCACCAGGCCGAGCGCGATGGCGAACAAAATCCACCAGTCGCGGGCGGTGTTCTGGCCCAGTTCGTCGCCGGGCACGAACACCTCGACCACGGACGTCTGGTCACCGACCGTGACCGGCTGGAGGCGTACGACGCCGCCGTCGACGTCCTTGGTGAGGCTGCGCCGGCCGGTCTCGGCGGCGCGGATGTCATTCGCGGACGCGCGGCCGCCGCCGGTGCTGCCCGGCCCGTGCACCACCGGGGTGCCGCCGGCCGCGTCGATGGCGGACTGCAGCTCGCGGTGGCTCGCCCCGGCCGCCAGCGCCCCGGCCACGGTCGCGCCGCGCAGTTCGGCGGCATGCAGGGCCTGGGTACGGTGATCGTCGCGTAGTTCCCAGCCGAGCGGGACGAGGAACGCGAGTGCGGCGACGGCGGTGGTGGCGGCGCTGACCCAGGCCAGCCGGGCCCTCAGTCCGGGGCCACCAACCGGAATCCGACCCCCCGCACGGTGCGCAGGTAGCGAGGCTTCGCCGCGGATTCGCCCAGCTTCCGGCGGAGCCAGTACAGATGCACGTCGATCGTCTGGTCCTCGCCGACGGATGGCTGTCGCCATACCTCCTCCAACAGCTCACGACGCGAGACCACCCGGCCCGGGCGGGCGGCGAGGTACGCCAGCAGGTCGAACTCCTTGCGGGTCAATGCGAGCGGCGTGTCGCCCAGGGTGGCGCTGCGCTCACCGACGTCGACGCGAAGCTCGCCCACCTCGTGCACGGCGGGCTGAGCGGTGCGGCTGGCGCGGCCCACCCGGCGCAGCACCGTGGTGATGCGCGCGTCGAGGTGGGCGCCGGTGAACGGCTTGACCATGTAGTCGTCCGCACCGGCGCGCAGCAGCCGCACCACGGTCTGCTCGTCGTCGCGGGCGGTGGCGATGATGATGGGTACGTCGGTGATGCCGCGCAGCATGCGCAGCGCGTCCGAGCCGTCCAGATCCGGTAACCCCAGGTCGAGGACGACCAGGTCGGGGGTCTCGGCGGCGACGCGGCGCAGGGCGTCCAGCGCCGTGCCCACGGCGTGCACGGCGTGCCCGCGGTCGGCCAGTGACCGCAGCATCGCACCGCGCACGACGTGATCGTCTTCGACGAGCAACACCGTGGCCATGCCGAGCACCGTACTGCCCTCGGCACGTAACTCCTAAATGGTGATGCAGGGGAATGTCTTGGCAACGCAGAGTCACGAAATCCGGGGGCAGGAACCCGGCGGTGATGCCGTCGGCGCGCTTTTCCGGCACCCCGGGCAGCCCGCGTGGGTGGCCCGGAAAACCGGTGGCCGCGTCGGTTCAGGGGTGCGCAAATGGAACCACTAGCATCGGGAACGGCCCGCAATCGGCGGGCCGGTACACCACCGGCGAAAAGGAGAAAGACCGTGTCTGCACCCCGTACCCATGCCGTGGCCGACCCCGTCGTCGTCCCGGCCGGGACGACGGCGGGCGACGCGGTCGCGGCCGCGGGCCTGCCCACCTCCGGACCCAAGGCGATCGTGGTGGTCCGCGACATCGACGGCCGGCTGCGTGACCTCGACTGGGCGCCGGACGCCGACACCCGGGTCGAGCCGGTCGGAATGGACTCACCCGACGGGCTGAACGTGCTGCGCCATTCCGCCGCGCACGTGCTCGCCCAGGCGGTGCAGGACATCTTCCCGGAGGCCAAGCTCGGCATCGGCCCGCCCATCCACGACGGCTTCTACTACGACTTCGACGTGGCCAAGCCGTTCCACCCCGACGACCTGGCGAAGCTCGAGAAGCGGATGCTGGAGATCGTCAAGGCCGGCCAGTTGTTCCGCCGCCGCCGCTTCGACTCGCTGGAGGCGGCCAAGGCGGAACTGGCGAACGAGCCGTTCAAGCTGGAACTGGTCGACATCAAGGGCGACGTGGACTCCGACGAGGTGATGGAGGTCGGCGGCGGTGAACTCACCGTCTACGACAACATCGACGCGAAGTCCGGCGAGCGGGTCTGGGGCGACCTGTGCCGCGGCCCGCACCTGCCCTCGACCCGGCTGATCCCGGCGGTCAAGCTGATGCGCTCGGCCGCCGCGTACTGGCGCGGCAGCGAGAAGAACCCGCAGCTGCAGCGCGTGTACGGCACCGCCTGGCCCAGCCGCGACGAGCTGAAGGCGTACCAGAACCGGCTGGCCGAGGCGGAGCGCCGCGACCACCGGCGCCTCGGCGCCGAGCTGGACCTGTTCTCGTTCCCGGACGAGATCGGTTCCGGCCTGGCGGTCTTCCACCCCAAGGGCGGGGTGATCAAGCGGGAGATGGAGGACTACGTCCGGGCCCGCCACATCCAGGAGGGCTTCCAGTACGTCGGCACCCCGCACATCAGCAAGGAGGGGCTGTTCCACACCTCCGGGCACCTGCCGTACTACGCGGACACGATGTTCCCGCCGATCCCGTTCGAGGGCGCGGACTACTACCTCAAGGCCATGAACTGCCCGATGCACAACCTGATCTTCCGGTCGCGCGGCCGGTCGTACCGGGAGCTGCCGCTGCGGATGTTCGAGTTCGGGTCGGTGTACCGGTACGAGAAGTCCGGCGTGGTGCACGGTCTGACCCGGGTGCGCGGCCTGACCCAGGACGACTCCCACTCGTACTGCACCCCGGAGCAGGCGCCCGGGGAGATCAAGCACCTGCTGAACTTCGTGCTGGGCCTGCTGAAGGACTTCGGGATCAGCGACTTCTACCTGGAGTTGTCGACCCGCGACGACAGCAAGCCGGACAAGTTCGTCGGCTCGGACGAAGACTGGGCGTCCGCGACCGCGGTGCTGGAGCAGTGCGCCAAGGAGACCGGCCTGGACCTGGTCGCCGACCCGGGCGGCGCGGCGTTCTACGGCCCGAAGATCTCGGTGCAGGCCAAGGACGCGATCGGGCGTACCTGGCAGCTGTCGACGATCCAGTACGACTTCAACCAGCCGCGCGGCTTCGGCCTGGAGTACCAGGCGGGTGACGGCACCCGGCAGCAGCCGGTCATGATCCACTGTGCCAAGTTCGGGTCGATCGAGCGCTTCATCGGGGTGCTCGTGGAGCACTACGCCGGGGCGTTCCCGGCCTGGCTGGCGCCGGTGCAGGTGGTCGGCATCCCGATCCGCGACGACCACGCGGAGTACCTGGAGAAGTTCGTGGCCAGACTGCGCGCCGAGGGGATCCGCGCCGAGGTGGACCACTCCACCGACCGCATGCAGAAGAAGATCCGCACCGCGCAGCAGCAGAAGATCCCGTTCATGGCGATCGCGGGCGACGACGACGTCAGCGGCGGCACGGTGTCGTTCCGCTACCGCGACGGTTCGCAGCGCAACGGGGTCGGCCTGGACGAGGCGGTCGCCCACGTCGTCGAGGTGGTGCGTTCGCGGGTCAACACCGGGCCGTCCGCGGCCTGAGGCGCCCCGCGCCTGCTCGTCCGCTGCGCCTAGGATCGTGGCGTGGTGGACGAGCAGCGCGGGCAGGATCCGGACGGGTTGGAGCGGCTCTGGACGCCGCACCGGATGACGTACATCTCGGGGGAGGACCGGCCCGAGGGCGGGTACGAGCAGCCGTCCGGCTGCCCGTTCTGCATCGCGCCGGGGCGCGCCGAGCCGGACTCGCTGGTGGTGGCGCGCGGCGAGCGGGTGTTCGCGGTGCTGAACCTGTACCCGTACAACCCGGGGCACCTGATGGTGTGCCCGTACCGGCACGTCGCCGACTACACCGAGCTGGACGCGGCCGAGACCGTGGAGCTGGCCGAGTTCACCCAGCGCGCGATGCGGGTGATCCGCAGCGCCAGCCGCCCGCACGGCTTCAACCTGGGGATGAACCAGGGCGCGGTGGCGGGCGCCGGGATCGCGGCGCACCTGCACCAGCACGTGGTGCCGCGGTGGGGCGGGGACGCCAACTTCATGCCCGTGATCGGCCGCACCAAGGTGCTGCCTCAGATGCTGGCCGACACGCGGGAGATGCTCGCGAAGGCGTGGCCGGACGTCGCCTGACGTCCCCGCCGCCGGAGCTACCGGGTCGCCACGTGCTCCTTGCGGACCGTGTCGGCCAGGTGCCCCGGCATCGGCTCGTGCCGCACATACGTACGGCTGAACGTGCCCGCCCCGGAGGTCAGCGCACGCAGCTCCACGGCGTACCGGATCAGCTCGGTGGCGGGCACCTCGGCCCGGACCAGGCTGTAGCCGGTCTCGTCCTCGTTCTCGGTGCCCATCGGGCGCCCGCGGCGGCCGGACAGGTCGCTCATCACCGCGCCGACGTACGCCTCCGGAACCCGCACCACGATCTCGTCCACCGGTTCGAGCAGGGTCATCTGACCCTCCTCCGCGGCCTCCTTCAGCGCCATTGAGCCCGCGGTCTGGAACGCCGCGTCGGACGAGTCGACGCTGTGCGCCTTGCCGTCGACCAGCGTGACCTTCAGGTCCACCACCGGGTAGCCGGCGACGAGCCCGCGTTCGAGCTGGGCCCGCACCCCCTTCTCCACGGACGGGATGTAGTTGTGCGGCACCGCGCCGCCCACCACCTTGTCGACGAATTGGAAACCCTCGCCGCGCGGCAGCGGCTCCACCTCGATGTCGCACACCGCGTACTGGCCGTGCCCGCCGGACTGCTTGACGTGGCGTCCGTGGCCCTTGGCGGCCGCGCCGAACGTCTCCCGCAGCGACACCTTGACCGGCTCGGTGTCCAGCTCGACGCCGCCCGCGCGCAGCCGTTCCAGCACCACGTCGGCGTGCGACTCGCCCATGCACCACAGCACGAGCTGGTGGGTGTCGGCGTTGCGTTCCAGGCGCAGCGTCGGGTCGCCCGCGACCAGCCGGGCCAGGTTCTTGGCCAGCGCGTCCTCGTCCGAACGGGACTTGGCGACCACCGCGATCGGCAGCAGCGGCTCCGGCATCCGCCACGGGGCCATCAGCAGCGGCTCGTCCCTGCCGGACAGCGTGTCGCCGGTCTCCGCGCTGCCCGACTTGGTGATCGCGCACAGGTCACCGGCCACGCACGAGGAGACCTCGCGGAGTTGGGCACCCAGCGGGGAGTAGATGTGCGCGATGCGCTCGTCGGCGTCGTGGTCCGGGTGGCCGCGCTCGGACATGCCGTGCCCGGAGACGTGCACGGTCTGCTCCGGTCGCAGCGTGCCGGAGAACACCCGGACCAGCGAGACCCGCCCGACGTGCCGGTCGATGGTGGTCTTGACCACCTCGGCGACCAGCGGGCCGTCCGGGTCGCAGGTCAGCGGCGTACGCGGGGAACCGTCCACCCCGGTCACCGCGGGCAGGTCGTGCTCCAGGGGTGTCGGGGCGCTGGACACCAGCGTGTCGAGCAGCGCGTCGAGCCCGACGCCGGTCTGCGCGCACACCGGGATGACCGGGTAGAAGTGGCCGCGGGCCACCGCCTTCTCCAGGTCGGGGATCAGCACGTCCTGGCCGACCTGCTCCCCGCCGAGGTAGCGGTCCATCAGGGTCTCGTCCTCGCTCTCGGCGATGATCCCCTCGATGAGCGTGTTGCGTTCCTCCTCGACCGGGGCGAGGTGCTCCGGTTCGGCGTCGCGTTGCTGCGGCGGGTGGCCGTTCGAGTAGTCCAGCACCCGCAGCGTCACCAGGCCGAGCAGGCCCGCGACGGACTGCCCGTCGTCGCCCAGCATCGGCTGGTACAGCGGCATGACGTTGTCGCCGAACGCCTCCTGGCAGCGTTCCAGGGTGCCGTCGTAGTCGGCGCGCGGATGGTCCAGCCGGGTGATCGCCACCGCCCGCGGCATGCCGACCGCGGCGCACTCCTCCCACAGGGCGGTGGTGGCGTCGTCCACGCCGTCCACCGCGGAGACGACGAAGAGCGCGGCGTCCGCGGCCCGCAGGCCGGCGCGCAGCTCCCCGACGAAGTCGGCGAACCCGGGGGTGTCCAACAGATTGATCTTGACGTCGCCGTGCACCAGGGGCGCACACGCCAGGGAGACCGACCGCTGCTGCCGGACGGCCGCCGGATCGTGGTCGCACACCGTGGTGCCGTCGGCGACCGTACCCGGCCGGGGAATCGTGCCGGTCGCGGCGAGCAGCGCCTCGGCCAGCGTCGTCTTCCCGGAACCGGAGTGGCCCACCAGCACCACGTTGCGCACTCTGCCGGGCTCGGTGACGACCGGCGCGGTGGCGCCGGCGAGCCCCCTTTCCGAAGTCTTCTGCGCCATGACAGCGCACCTCCGTTTCAGAAGAGTTACGACGCTGTTCCTGGATCCCACACCCAGCGCAGTCGTGACCGCAACCCCCAGTAGTCACACGCGGCGCCACCATGACGATACGGCCAACGCGTGACGTGGGCCGTACCGTCCGGTGATGGCGCGCCGTTATGGTGAGACGGCCATGGCAAAGATCTTCACCGGAACCGCTCGTGCGGTCGTGTCGCACGGCGTCGACCCGACCGCCAGGTTCCTGCTGCGCCTCGGCGTCACCCCGAACGCGGTCACCGTGGCCGGGACGGTCGGGGTGCTCGCCGGCTCGACCGTCGCCGCTGTCGGCCACATCTTCTGGGGCGTCTGGATCGTCACCGCCTGCGCGCTCACCGACGTGCTCGACGGCACGATGGCCCGGATGCGCGGCGGCTCCAGCAAGTTCGGGGCGCTGCTCGACTCGTCCATGGACCGCATCGCCGACGCGGCGGTGTTCGGCGCGGTCGCCTTCTACCTCGCCGAGCGCGGCAACCCGTACGGGGGGATGGTGGCCGCACTGGTCTGCCTCGCCACCGGCCAGGTGGTCTCGTACGTGAAGGCGCGCGCCCAGAGCCTGGGCCTGGACGCCGACGTCGGCATCGCCGAACGGCTGGAGCGCCTGCTCATCGTGGGCGTCGGCGGTCTGCTCACCAGCGCGGGCCTGGTCTGGGGGCTGCCCGCCGCGCTGTGGCTGCTCGCGGTGCTCTCGATCATCACGGTGTTCCAGCGGCTGCTGCACGCCGCCCGCTCGGCGCGGGTCCCCACCCCGTGAGCCCGGCGAAGGACCGGTTCGCCGAACTGGGGTACGCGGCGGGCTGGCGGCTGGTACGCGCCCTGCCCCAGCGGGCCGCCGCGGCGCTGTTCCGCGCCGGAGCGGACCGGGCGTACCGGGGCAACGGGCCCGGCACCCAGCGGCTGCGCCGCAACCTGCGCCAGGTGCTCGGGCCGGACGCGCCGGACACCACGCTGGAGGAGACCGTCCAGGCCGGGCTGCGCTCGTACGCCCGGTACTGGATGGAGGCGTTCCGGCTGCCGTCACGCACCGCGGCCCAGCATCTCGACGGCTTCCGGCTGGCCCAGGCCGACGAGCTGGCCGAGCTGTTGAACCAGGGCCGCGGGGCGGTCCTCGCGCTGCCGCACGTCGCCAACTGGGACGCCGCAGCGGCCTGGGTCTCCGCGAACGGCTGGCGGCTGGTCACGGTCGCGGAACGGCTCAAGCCCGAAGGGGTGTTCCAGCGCTTCGTCGAGTACCGCGAGAAGCTCGGCATGGAAGTGCTGGCCCTGACCGGCGGGCAGCGCCCCCCGCTGGACGTGCTCGCCGAGCGGGCCACCCAGGGGTACGCGGTGGCCCTGCTCGCCGACCGGGACCTGTCCGCGCGCGGCGTGGAGGTGGACTTCTTCGGCGGCCGCACCCGGATGCCCGCCGGACCGGCCCTGGTGGCGCTGCGGACCGGCGCGCCACTGTACGCCGTGGACATGTGGTTCACCCCGGAACGCACCGAGGCCAGCATGCGCCGCATCCCGCTGCCGGGCCCCGACGAAGGCCCCCTGGACGTGCGGGTACGGGTGGCCACCCAGCGGCTGGCCGACGCGTTCGCCGGGGGGATCGCCGCGCACCCGCAGGACTGGCACATGCTGCAGAAACTGTGGCTGGACACGCCCGCGCGCACGGGCCGGGGCTGAGGCGGGCGCGGTGCGGATCGGGATCGTCTCCCCGTACTCGTTCGACGTGCCCGGCGGGGTGCAGAACCACATCATCGACCTCGCCGAGGCGCTGATCGCGCTGGGTCACTCCGTCAGCGTGCTGGCCCCCGCGGACGAGGACGCCGAGCTGCCGCCGTACGTGGTGCCCGCGGGCCGGGCCGTGCCGCTGCCGTACAACGGGTCGGTGGCGCGGATCGCGTTCGGGCCGGTGTCGACCGCCCGGGTGCGCCGGTGGCTGGCGCGCGGCGAGTTCGACGTGCTGCACGTGCACGAGCCGATGGCGCTGAGCCTGTCCATGCTGGCCGTGCTGTCGGCGCGCGGCCCGGTGGTCGCCACGTTCCACACCGCGATGACCCGCTCCCGCGTGCTGTCGGTCGCCCAGGGGCTGCTGCAGCTCGTGGTGGAGAAGATCACCGCCCGGATCGCGGTGAGCGAACTTGCCCGCAAGGTGCAGGTCGAACACCTGGGCGGCGGCGCCGTGGAGATCCCCAACGGGGTCGCGGTCGCGAAGTTCGCCGACGCGCAGCCGCTGCCGGGCTGGCCCGGCGACGGCGGCACGCTGGGCTTCCTGGGCCGGTTCACCGAGCCGCGCAAGGGCTTCACGATCCTGCGTACGGCGTTCGTCACGCTGGCCCGCCAGCGGCCCGGCCTGCGGCTGCTCGTGGCCGGCCCGGGCGACCGCGACGAGATGTACGACGAGCTCCCCGCGGACCTGCACGACCGGGTCACGTTCCTCGGGCTGGTCTCCGAGCCCGACAAGGCGCGGATGCTGCGCAGCGTCGACGTGTACGTCGCACCGAACACCGGCGGCGAGTCGTTCGGCATGATCCTCACCGAGGCGATGGCCGCCGGTGCGACCGTCGTGGCCAGCGACCTGGACGCGTTCCGGCGGGTGCTCGACGGCGGGCGGGCCGGGGAGCTGTTCGCGACCGGCGACCCGGACGCCCTCGCCGGCACGCTGGCGGCCCTGCTCGACGACCCGGCGCGCCGCGCCGAGCTGGCCGCCGGCGCCCGCGAGACCGTGCAGGCGTACGACTGGAGCACGGTCGCGCAGCGGGTGCTGGAGGTGTACGCCACCGCCATCGAGGCGACCGACGGGCGGGTTTTCGACGCCGAGTGGGCGGAACCACCCCCGGCACGCTGACGGGCCGACATCGGGCAGCACTACGATGCCCGGCATGTGGTGGGTCATGGGCATCGTCGTGCTGGCGGCCCTGCTCTCGGGTTACCTGACCTGGACGGCGCACCGCGTCGAGCGCGTACACGTGCGTGCCCGCTCCGCCCAGCGTGCGCTCGACGCCCACCTGCTGCGGCGCGCCGCCGCCGCCGCGGTCGTCGCCGAGACCCTCGAGAGCGTCGAGCTGTACGCGGCCGCCCGCCTGGCGTTGGACGCCGCGCCCGGTGAGCGGGAGGCGGCCGAGAACGACCTGACCCGCCAGCTGGAGGCGGTCGACCTGACCGGCACCGAGCCGGCCACGCACGCCCTGGTCGTCCACAGCAGGCGCGTCGTGCTGGCCCGCCAGGTGCACACCGACCTGGTGCGCGACGCCCTGACCGCCCGGCGGCGCCCGCTCGTACGGGTGCTACGGATGGCCCGCCGCTACCCCCGCCCCGCGTATTTCGACATCCTCGACCCGTACACGACGATGTCGCGTCTCGCCCCGCCGGCCGTCCCGGTCGAGGCCGGCTGAGCGGGCCGGCGCAAGGTGGCTCTGCGGAGCAGGCCACCGGGGGGTCGATTGGCCATCGGTGGCCTCAGGCGGCGGCTCTAGACTCGGACCCCGACAAACCCCGCCGTAAGGAGCGATCTCCCGTGTCCGACAGCCAGCAGCCGACGCCCGTCACCGGTACCGCCCGCGTCAAGCGCGGCATGGCCGAGATGCTCAAGGGTGGCGTGATCATGGACGTGGTCACCCCCGAGCAGGCCAAGATCGCCGAGGACGCCGGAGCCGTCGCCGTGATGGCGCTCGAACGGGTCCCCGCCGACATCCGCGCCCAGGGCGGCGTGTCCCGGATGAGCGACCCCGACATGATCGACGGCATCATCAGCGCGGTCTCGATCCCCGTCATGGCCAAGGCCCGCATCGGGCACTTCGCCGAGGCCCAGGTCCTGCAGTCGCTCGGCGTCGACTACATCGACGAGTCCGAGGTGCTGACCCCGGCCGACTACGCCAACCACATCGACAAGTGGGCGTTCACCGTGCCGTTCGTCTGCGGCGCCACCAACCTCGGCGAGGCGCTGCGCCGGATCACCGAGGGCGCCGCCATGATCCGCTCGAAGGGCGAGGCCGGCACCGGCGACGTCTCCAACGCGGTCACCCACATGCGGACCATCCGCGCCGAGCTGCGCCGCCTGCAGTCGCTGCCCGCCGACGAGCTGTACGTCGCGGCCAAGGAGCTGCAGGCCCCGTACGAGCTGGTCAAGGAGGTCGCCGAGGCGGGCAAGCTGCCGGTGGTGCTGTTCACCGCGGGCGGCATCGCCACCCCGGCCGACGCGGCCATGATGATGCAGCTCGGCGCCGAGGGCGTGTTCGTCGGCTCCGGCATCTTCAAGTCCGGCAACCCCGCCCAGCGCGCCGCCGCGATCGTCAAGGCCACCACGTTCCACGACGACCCCGACGTGGTCGCCAAGGTGTCGCGCGGCCTGGGCGAGGCCATGGTCGGCATCAACGTCGACGACATCCCGGTCCCGCACCGCCTCGCCGAGCGCGGCTGGTAACACCCTGAACGCACGCGGTCTCCGGGCTCCTCGAGGGCCCGGGGACCGCTGCCCGTTGACGACCTGGAGGACGACGTGACCATCGGGGTGCTGGCCCTGCAGGGCGACGTACGCGAGCACCTGCGCGCCCTGACCGAGAGCGGCACGCAGGCGCGGCCGGTACGCCGTACCGAGGAGCTGGACGCGGTCGCCGCGCTGGTCATCCCCGGCGGCGAGTCCACCACGATGAGCAACCTGGCCGTGTCGTTCGGCCTGCTCGACCCGATCCGCAAGCGGATCGCCGACGGCATGCCGGTGTACGGCTCCTGCGCCGGCATGATCATGCTGGCCACCACGGTGCTGGACGGCCGGCCCGACCAGGAGTCCTTCGCCGGCATCGACATGACCGTGCGGCGCAACGCGTTCGGCCGCCAGGTCGACTCGTTCGAGGCGCCGGTCGCCATCGACGGCATCGCGGGCGGCGACTTCCACGCCGTGTTCATCCGCGCCCCGTGGGTCGAGAACATCGGCCCGGACGTGCGTGCGCTGGGCCGCGTCACGGCCGGACCGGCCGCCGGTAGGATTGTCGCGGTTCAGCAGGGAAACCTGCTCGCCACGGCCTTCCATCCCGAGCTGACCGGCGACCTGCGTGTCCACCGGTACTTCGTGCAGATGGTGTCCAGCGCCGCAGACGACCGGTGAAGACGGAGGTTCCCCATGTCCGGCCACTCCAAGTGGGCGACGACCAAGCACAAGAAGGCCGTCATCGACGCCAAGCGCGGCAAGATGTTCGCCAAGCTGATCAAGAACATCGAGGTCGCGGCGCGCACCGGGGGCGGCGACCCGGCCGGTAACCCCACCCTCTACGACGCCATCCAGAAGGCGAAGAAGAGCTCCGTACCGAACGACAACATCGACCGCGCGGTCAAGCGCGGCTCCGGCCTGGAGGCCGGCGGCGCCGACTGGCAGACGATCATGTACGAGGGGTACGGCCCCAACGGCGTCGCGATCCTCATCGAGTGCCTGACGGACAACCGCAACCGCGCCGCCACCGAGGTGCGCACCGCGCTCACCCGCAACGGCGGCACGTTCGCCGACGCCGGCAGCGTGTCGTACCTGTTCAACCGCAAGGGCGTGGTCATCGTCCCGAAGGGCGGCCTCAGCGAGGACGACCTCATGCTCGCGGTGCTCGACGCCGGGGCCGAGGAGATCAACGACCTGGGCGACTCGTTCGAGGTGATCAGTGAGGCCGGTGAGCTGGTCGCGGTCCGCACCGCGCTGCAGGGCGCCGGCATCGAGTACGACTCGGCCGAGTCCTCGCTGGTGCCCACGATGACCGTGGAGGTCGACGAGGAGGCGGCCCGCAAGGTGTTCAAGCTCATCGACGTCCTGGAGGACTGCGACGACGTGCAGAACATCTTCGCCAACTTCGACGTCCCCGACGAGGTCATGGCCAAGATCGACGCCTGAACGGCATACCCGCGGCAGTCACCGGGTTGTACGATATGACGTACAACCCGGGAGGTGTGCGATGCGAGTGATTTCCGCGTCCGATCTGCGGTCGAACCTTGCGGCCGCACTCGACACCATTGAGAGCGACGCTGAGGATCTCGTCGTCACCCGGAGCGGTCACGAGGATGTTGTGATCATGCTCAAGCGCGACTACGACGCCTGGCGCGAAACCGACTACCTGTCCCGTGGTGCCAGCGGCCAGGAACTGCGCCGCCGCATCGCGGACATGGATTCCGGCCGTGGTGTGGTGCATGACCTCGACGAGGACGAGGCCGAGCCGGGCATTGCGTGAAGATCATCTGGCATCCCTCGGCCTGGGATGAGTACGTCATCTGGCAGACCGAGGATCGACGGATGCTGCGCCGGGTCAACGAACTGATCCGGGACATCCGGCGGGGAGGCGACGGAGGCATCGGCAAGCCCGAGCTGCTCAAGGGCGACCTGAGCGGCTGGTCGTCGCGCCGTATCAACCAGGAGCACCGCCTCGTCTGCCGGACCACCGCGGGCGGCGATCTGGAGATCCTCATGTGTCGCTATCACTACGGCTGACCTACGAGCATCGGCGGCGACCGATGGCCGCGGTGGCGTCCGAGCCCGGCCGTCAGCCGGGCGGTCGGCCGTCAACCAGGCGGTCAGGGCGCCGTGGCTGACACGTGCGACATGATCTGGGCGATGGCGCCCACGATCAGCACCACCGCCGCGGCCAGCCGCCCCACCCGGCGCCAGCAGTAGCGCTCATACGCGTGGACCCACGCAATACCTGCCTCCGCGACCGTCCGGGAGTCCGAGCGGGCCGTTGATCCCAGCAATGGCGCCAGCCGCATCGCCACGCTCACCTGCGGGCCCGGCGATCCGGGGGCCGTCGGTCCCGGCGATCCGGGGGCCGTCGGTTCCAGCGAGTCAGTGACCGTCGCGATGGGTGGCATCACCGCGCCCGGCGGCGCGGGCCGCACGTCGACCGGATACGGCCGATCCTCGCGCCACTGCTTCGCCCGGGACGCGAGCCGGCGCGACAGAAAATCCGCTGCCGCGTCGCCGTGGCGCAGCCGGGACCACCACCGCAGCCGCCGCCAGTGTCCGGCCAGGTCGGCAAGCACCTCACCGGACATCTGGTCCACAGACGGGTCGCCGTCCATCAGGCGGGCCGCCTCGCGACGCAGCGCGGCAAGATGACCGGCCACGAAGTCCACGTAGTCGGCGGGCGGCTCCTCCGCCATCGGCGGGATCAGGTACGCCATGACGCCTCCGACCCCATCCTCCCCGCAGGAGTGCAGGAGCGCACCCCCCTCACGGCGCGGGGCGTGCGTGTCGCTTCCCGGCGCGGGATGCGGCCGTACTAGGGTGTCGAACACACGTACGCCGGACATGGGGAGGTCGCGTAGTGCGCGTGCTCGGCATCGACCCGGGCCTAACCCGGTGCGGGGTCGGCGTCGTCGAGGGCGTGCCGGGCCGGCCGTGCAAACTGGTCGCCTACTACGTGGTCACCTCCGAGCCCGGCGAGGACATCGCGCTGCGCCTGCGGCACCTCGACGAGTCGCTGGCCGCGCTGGTCGCCGAGCACCAGCCCCAGAGCGTCGCGGTCGAGCGCGTCTTCAGCCAGCACAACGTGCGTACGGTCATGGGCACCGCGCAGGCCAGCGCGGTCGCGATCCTCGCGGGCGCGCGCGCCCGCCTGCCGGTCGAGACCTACACCCCGAGCGAGGTCAAGGCGGCCATCACCGGCTCCGGAACGGCCGGAAAAGCCCAGGTCACGACGATGGTCACCCGGCTGCTCGGGCTGGACCAGCCGCCCCGCCCGGCCGACGCCGCGGACGCGCTCGCGCTGGCCATCTGCCACATCTGGCGCGGCGGCACCCGCGCCCGTATCGCCAAGGCGGCGCAGGCCGCCGCCCGCCGGACAGGAGCCCCACGATGATCGCCAGCGTCCGCGGCGTGGTCGCCACGATCGCCCCCGACAGCGCCGTCATCGAGGTCGGCGGCGTCGGCCTCGCGGTCCAGTGCGCCCCCGGGACCCTGGCCGGTCTCAAGGCCGGGTCGGAGGCCCGGCTGGCCACCAGCCTCGTCGTGCGGGAGGACTCGCTCACCCTGTACGGCTTCGCCGACGACGACGAGAAGCGCCTGTTCGAGCTGTTGCAGACCGCCAGCGGGGTGGGTCCCCGGCTGGCCCAGGCGGTCCTTGCCGTACACGCGCCCGACGCGGTGCGCCGGGCGGTGTCGGGGGGTGACATCGCCGCCCTGACCAGGGTGCCCGGCATCGGGAAGAAGGGCGCCGAACGCCTCGTCCTGGAATTGCGCGACCGTATCGGTGTGGTGGCCGGCCCCGAGAGTGCGACCGGCGGGGTGCTGCGCGGCGACTGGCAGGAGCAGGTCCGTCAGGGCGTCGTCGCCCTCGGCTGGTCCGCGGCCCAGGCCGATCAGGCGGTCACCGCGGTCGGGGAGAGCCTCGACGGCGAGGTGCCGCCGGTGCCCGTTCTGCTGCGCCAGGCGATCCGGCTGCTCGGGCGGGCCCGATGACCGGCGACGCCGTGGTGTCGCCGTACGCGGGCGACGAGGAAATGGACGCCGAGGCCAGCGTCCGCCCTCGCCGGCTGGCCGACTTCATCGCCCAGCACCGCGTCCGCGACCAGCTGGAGCTGCTGCTCAAAGGTGCGATGGGCCGCGGCACCCCACCGGACCACATCCTGCTGTCCGGACCACCCGGGCTGGGGAAGACCACCTTGGCCAACATCGTGGCGGCCGAGCTGGGTACGGGCATCCGCACCACCAGCGGTCCGGTGATCGAGCGCTCCGGGGACCTCGCCGCGATCCTGACCAGCCTCGGCCCGGGCGATGTGCTGTTCATCGACGAGATCCACCGGATCGCCAAGCCCGCCGAGGAGCTGCTGTACAGCGCGATGGAGGACTTCCGCGTCGACGTGGTGGTCGGCAAGGGGCCCGGCGCGACCGCGATCCCGCTGGACGTCGAACCGTTCACCCTGGTCGGGGCGACCACCCGCGCCGGGTTGCTGTCCGGCCCGATGCGGGACCGCTTCGGCTTCGTCGCCCACCTCGACTTCTACTCGCCGGCCGACCTGGACGCGTTGCTGCACCGCTCCGCGCGGATCCTGGGGGTGCCGATCACCGCGGAGGGGGCCGCGGAGATCGCGGGGCGCTCCCGGGGCACCCCACGGATCGCGAACCGGCTGCTGCGCCGGGTGCGTGACTTCGCGGAGGTCCGCGCGGACGGCGTGGTCAACGAGGAGACCGCCCGCGCCGCGCTGGCCGTGTACGACGTCGACGAGCTGGGCCTGGACCGGCTGGACCGGGCCGTGCTGCGGGCGCTGATCGAGTCGTTCCGGGGTGGGCCGGTGGGGCTGTCGACACTGGCGGTGGCGGTGGGGGAGCAGCCGGACACCGTGGAGGAGGTGTGCGAGCCGTTCCTGGTCCGGGCCGGGCTGCTGGCACGTACCCCGCGCGGGCGGGTGGCCACGGACGCCGGTTGGCATCACCTGGGCAAGGCTCCGCCGGTGGACGGGCGCGGGCCGGTGCCGGGCCAGGCGGAGTTGTTCGCCCGGGATGCCTGAGCGCGGCGCCCCTCGTAATGTGAACGTGACGTGTGCCGTGCGCAGAGTTCCCAGGATGAGGGACTAAACTCGCCGCGGTTCTTACGGGATGTCTGTCTCGCCCCGTCGCGCACCATGTGCCGCGGCGGAGGCTCCATGGAAGGCTCTTTTTCGTGACTTTTGCAGCTCCGTCCCAGGGCGGCGGCAGCTTCATGCCGCTGCTGCTGATCGCCCTGCTTTTCGGCGTCATGTACTTCATGATGATCCGCCCGCAACAGAAGCGTCGCCGCGAGGCTCAGGAGATGCAGTCCGCGCTCGGCCCGGGCGACCAGGTCGTGACGATCGGCGGGCTGCACGGCACGGTGACTGCGGCGGACGACGAGATCGTGACGGTCGAGGCGTCGCCCGGGGTGGAGCTGCGGTTCGCTCGCCCGGCGATCGCGCGGGTGGTCAAGCCCGAGGCCGCCGCGATGACCGAGTCGGACGAGGCCGGTTCCGCGGCCGCCGAGCCCGCTGACGACGCGCCGGTCGCCGACGAGCCGATTCAGAGCCCGGTCGTCGAGACCCGCAAGAACAAGGACTGATCGCTCGACTTCGATGGCGGGATGTCCGGGTCGGGGTAACCGGGCAGCCCGCCGTTGTGAATAATCGTCGCCGGGCGCTTCGTCCGGTCTGACGCGGCTGCCCCAGCACCTTCACCCGTGTCGTCGCGACCGTGCGGCGGCCGTACCGTACGAGGAGACCGAACGCCGTGGCCCGACCACCACAGGGACAGATGCATCCCGGGCGGCAACTCGCCGTGCTCGGCCTGGTCTTCGTCGTCCTGTACCTGCTCGTCTTCTTCGCGGCGGGTGCGGAAGGCAGCGCCCGCGACCGGCTGCACCCGAAGCTGGGGCTCGACCTCATCGGCGGCACCCAGGTGACGTACCAGGCCTCACTGCTGACCAACGGCCAGGTGCCGCCGCGGCAGAACATGGAGCAGGCCAGGGACATCATGGAGAGCCGGGTCAACGCGCTCGGCGTCTCCGAGGCCGAGGTCGTCATCGAGGGCGACCGCAACATCGTGGTCTCCGTCGCGGGCAAAGAGGCCGACGAGCTGAAGAACATCGGCCAGGCCGCGCAGATGCGCTTCCGCAAGGTCCTCAAGGCCACGGTCGACGTCGCCGCGGCGGCGGCCAACCCGCCCGCCGCGAGCGCCGCCCCGAGCGGCAGCGCCAAGCCGTCGGCCGGCACCACCAAGGCGCCGAACATCAGCGGCACCAGCAAGCCCAGCACCGCCCCCAGCACCGCCGCGAGCGGCGGCCAGGGCGGCGGCGAGCAGGCGCCGAACCCGAGCGCGAGCGCTCCGGCCCCGACGGCGACCGCCGCGGCCCCCTCCGCCTCGGCCCTCCCCACGCCGTCGGCGTCTGCCGCGCCCGTCCCGGGCACCGCGATCCCGACGCGCGCGGACGTGGAGAAGAAGGTCGGCCCGGAGGCATGGGCGGCCGCCAGCAAGCTGACCGACGTACCGGACCTGTCGCAGAACCCGCAGGCCGCCGTGCCGCTCGCGAAGTTCGGGACGCTCACCGGCCTCGAGGTCAACGCACTGACGCCCGAGATGCAGTACAACGTTCCGACGATCAGCTGCAAGCAGCTCCAGGACCGGCCGAACGGCGCGATCGACGACGAGCATGCCAAGGCCACCGCCTGCGACAAGAGCGGCCGCAAGATGTACATGGACGTCGCCAAGGTGATCGGCACCGACATCGCCTCCGCGAGCCCCCAGTACGACCAGCAGCAGGGCCAGTGGGTCGTCTCGCTGGACTTCAAGACCGACGGTCAGAAGAAGTGGGCCGACCTCACGCGCGAGGCGTACAACAAGACCGCCAACGACGGGTGCGAGAACGCGGCGGGGGCGCTGGGCGGCGACGGCCAGCACTGCCATGTCGCGGTCGTGCTGGACAAGACCGTCATCTCGGCGCCGGAGATCCAGGGCGTGCTCACCGGCCAGTCGCAGATCACGGGCAACTTCGACGCGAAGTCGGCCCGGCAGTTGGCCGACCAGATCCAGTACGGCGCACTGCCGGTCACGTTCACCGCGGGCCAGGCGATGACGGTCTCCCCGACCCTGGGAACCGCCCAGCTCAAGGCCGGTCTGCTGGCGGCGGCGATCGGCATGGCGCTGGTCGCGATCTACGCGTTCTTCTACTACCGCCTGCTCGGCACGGTGATCTTCCTCAGCCTGATCCTGTCCGGCGTGCTGACCTACGGGGCCCTGGTGTTCCTGGGCCGGGCGACCGGGTTCACGCTGACGCTCGCGGGAATCGCGGGCTTCATCGTGTCGCTCGGTGTGGCGGCGGACTCGTTCGTCATCTACTTCGAGCGACTCAAGGACGAGATCCACGAGGGTCGTAGTCCGCGCAGCGCGGTCCCACGGGCGTGGGTGCGGGCGCGGCGTACCATCATCAGCGCCAACACGATCACGATCATGGCGGCCGTGGTGCTGTACATCGTGTCGATCGGCGCAGTGAAGGGCTTCGCGGCGGCGCTCGGCCTCGCCACGATCATCGACCTGATGGTGGTGTTCCTGTTCCGCCACCCGATCATGACGATGTTCGCGAACACCAAGGCGTTCCTGTCGCCTCGCGTCAGCGGCCTCGGCAAGGTCCTGCCGGCTCGTACGAAGTCCGACGAGGCGCCCCGCACGTCGCGCGCGAAGGAGGCATGAGATGGCCAAGACCGGCGGTTTCGCGTATCGCCTGTACCGCGGCGAGGCGAATCTCAACATCATCGGGCGCCGCAAGACGTGGTTCCTCACCGCGGCCGTGCTCGTGCTCATCGCGATCGGCAGCTTCGTCTTCCGCGGCTTCGAGCTGGGCATCGAGTTCGCCGGCGGTACGTCGTTCACCGTCCCTGCCGTCACCACGTCGGGTCACGAGCTGACCCAGACCGACGTCCAGGACGCGGTGAAGAAGGCCGTCACGGCGGCCGACCCGGAAGCCACCGTGGGTGCGGCGCAGAAGGTCGGCCGGTCCGGCCAGCAGCAGAGCTACACCATCCGCGCGTCCGCCATGAAGCCGGAGCAGGCCGAGGCCGCCAAGGCGTCCTTGGCCAAGGACCTCAACGTCGACGCCGGCCAGGTCAGCGACAGCCAGGTCTCGGCGGCCTGGGGTGGCGCGGTCACCCGGCAGGCGCTGCTCGGCCTGGGCATCTTCATCGTCCTGGTGATGGGCTATCTGGTGATCCGCTTCGAGTGGCGGATGGCCGTGGCCGCGGTCTCCTCGCTGCTGCTCGACCTGATCCTCACCGCGGGCGTGTACTCGCTGGTCGGCTTCGAGGTCACCCCGTCCACGGTGATCGGCTTCCTGACGATCCTCGGCTTCTCCCTGTACGACGTCGTCGTGGTGTTCGACAAGGTGCAGGAGAACACGCGGGGCATCACCGCGGGCAGCACGCAGACGTACAGCGAGGCGACGAACCTGGCGGTCAACCAGACCCTGATGCGTTCGATCAACACCGGTCTGGTGGCGCTGCTGCCGGTCGGCGGCCTGCTGTTCATCGGTGCCGGGCTGCTGGGCGCGGGCACGCTCAAGGACCTCGGTCTGGTGCTGTTCGTCGGCATGGGCATCGGTGTGGCCGCCTCGATCCTGTTCGCGGCGCCGCTGCTGTCCTGGCTGAAGGACCAGGAGCCGCGGATCAAGGCGCACAACGTGCGGGTGCTCAGCCGGCGGGCCTCGGCCCGCCCGGGCGGCGAGCGCAAGCCGGCCGACGGCACCTCCGCCGCGGAGGCGGCCCCGGCGCTGGCCGGCTCGACCCCGCGGCCCGGCGCGCGCCCGGCGACCAAGCGCACCGGCCGCCCCGGCGGGTCCGGCAACCGGCCCAGCGGCGGCGGCAAGCGCCGCTGACCGCACAGTTCACTCCGGTCGCCCGTCGACCGCGCGAAGGCCCGCCACCGCCCGGTGGCGGGCCTTCGGCCCATCGATAGGCTGGGCCGGTGACAGAGACCGCAGAGGTACGCGGCGACAGCGGGCAGATGGCCGCGGAGCTCGTCGCCAGCCGGGTGCTGGACGTGCCCGACTTCCCGAAGCCCGGCATCATGTTCAAGGACCTCATGCCGCTGTTCGCGGACGGCCCGGTGTTCCGGCAGGTCGTCGACCAGATCGTGGCGCACCACGGGGCTGAGTCGTTCGACGTGGTCGCAGGTGTGGAGGCGCGCGGGTTCGTGGTGGCCGCGGCGATCGCATACGCGACAGGCACCGGGGTGGTGCCCGTGCGCAAAGCGGGCAAGCTACCCCGCCGGGCGCTGTCCGCGTCGTACGCGCTGGAATACGGCGAGGCCACGCTTGAGGTCCACGAGGACGCATTCATGACCGGCCAGCGGGTACTCGTGGTCGATGACGTGCTGGCCACGGGCGGCACCGCCGGGGCGGCGCTTGACCTGGTGGAACAGGCGGGCGGCCGGGTCGCGGGCTTCACGGTGCTGCTCGAGCTCGGGTTCCTGGACGGTCGGCAACGGCTGGCTCCGCGTACGGTCCATGCGGTCCTGACCGTTTGATCCTTTTGGCCCCGGCCCGTCGGTCTCTTTCGAGGTTCAGGCCCGGCCACCGGGGATGAAGAGCCGGGTAGGATGACGTTTCCATCCAGGTGAGCAACGGCGTTCCTGGCGGTGAAGGAGCCCTCCGGCCGACGCCGGCCGACGGGCTCCCTGGCGATGGTGTGAGGAGGCCGGTGTCCAGCGACGTCGCTCCTCCGACGGAGGGCACGGTGCAGCCGCCCGACAGCTCGCAGCCCGGCGTCGACGCGCAGTCGGCGGCCGTGGCAGGCTCCGTGCGTCCCGGCACGCCTCAGGCTGCCGGGGAGGCTGTGGTTCCTGAGGCCCCGGCCCCCGACGCCGTTGCCGACACGACGCCCCCCCACTGCGCAGGCACCGGACCGGGCGGTCACGGATCGCCCGGCCAAGAAGGCGGCCGCGGGAGCGACCAAGCGTCCCGCCAAGCCGGGGCCGGCCGTGGCCGAGCCGCCGGCGAAGCCCCGGCCGCCCGCGACCGAGCGTCCGGCCAAGCCGGGCCCGCAGGCGGGGGACCGTCCGGCCAAGGGTGCGGCGGACGGGCGTCCGGCCAAGGCCGAACAGCGTCCGGCCAAGTCCCCGGCAGGGGAGCGTCCCGCAAAGGCAGGGGAGCATCCGGCCAAAACGGGGGAGAACTCCGTCAAAGCGGGCGAGCGCCCGGCCAAGCCTGCCGCGGCGGGCGGGGACGCCCGGCGGGCCCGTACCGAGGCCGCCGCGGTGCGCCCGGGGGCTCCCAACCGGCTGGGCGCCACCGCCGGGAGCCGGGCCAACGACCCCGAGGCGACCCAGCCGCTGGCGCCCGCGGACGATCCGGCCGCCCCGCTCGGTGCACTGGCCAGCGCCCCCACCGGCCGCCGGGTCCGGGCCCGGCTCGCCCGGTTCAACGCCCCGTGGCAGAGCACCCAGGTCAGCGAGGTCCTCGAACCGCTGATCGCGACGCACCGCGCCAGCCACCCGAAGGCGGACATCCGGTCGTTGCAGCGCGCGTTCGACGTGGCGGCACGCTGGCACTCGGGGCAGTACCGCAAGTCGGGCGACCCGTACATCACGCATCCGCTCGCGGTGGCGACGATCCTGGCGAACCTCGGCATGGACACCACCACGCTGGTGGCCGCGCTGCTGCACGACACGATCGAGGACACCGCGTACTCGCTGGAGCAGATGAAGACCGACTTCGGCGCCGAGGTGGGTCTGCTGGTCGACGGCGTGACCAAGCTCGACCGGGTCAAGCTGGGCGATGCGGCGAAGGCCGAGACGATCCGCAAGATGGTCGTGGCGATGGCCAAGGACCCGCGGGTGCTGGTGATCAAACTGGCCGACCGGCTGCACAACATGCGTACGCTGACCTTCCTGCCCCGCGCCAAGCAGGAGCAGAAGGCCAAGGAGACGCTGGAGATCCTCGCCCCGCTGGCCCACCGCCTCGGTATGAACACGATCAAGTGGGAGCTGGAGGACCTGGCGTTCGGGACGCTGTTCCCGAAGCGGTTCGAGGAGATCAACCGCCTGATCGGGGAGCACCAGCCGCAGCGCGAGGCGCTGCTGCGCCAGGTCACTCAGCGGGTCCAGCTCGACCTGAAGTCCGCGAAGATCAAAGCGGAGGTCACCGGCCGCCCGAAGCACCTGTACTCGATCTACCAGAAGATGATCGTGCGGGGCCGCGACTTCAACGACATCTACGACCTGGTCGGCGTGCGCATCCTGGTGGACACGGTCCGCGACTGCTATGCGGCCCTCGGCGTCATCCACGCGAACTGGCAGCCCGTGCCGGGCCGGTTCAAGGACTACATCGCGATGCCGAAGTTCAACATGTACCAGTCGTTGCACACGACGGTCATCGGCCCGACCGGCAAGCCGGTCGAGATGCAGATCCGTACGTTCGCGATGCACCGCACCGCCGAGTTCGGCATCGCCGCGCACTGGAAGTACAAGGAGCAGAAGGGCGCCACGATCGTGGGCCCGCCCGCGCACATCGACGAGATGACGTGGCTCCGCCAGTTACTTGACTGGCAGCGGGAGGCCAGCGACCCGAGCGAGTTCCTCGACGCGTTGCGCTTCGACCTGTCCAGCCAGGAGGTGTACGTCTTCACCCCGAAGGGCGACGTCATCCCGCTGCCCACGGGCTCGACCCCGGTCGACTTCGCGTATGCGGTGCACACCGAGGTGGGCCACAAGTGCATCGGCGCCCGGGTCAACGGCAAGCTGGTGCCGCTGGAGTCGACGCTGTCCAACGGCGACGTCATCGAGATCTTCACGTCGAAGTCGGCCACGGCCGGGCCGACGCAGGACTGGCTCGGCTTCGTCAAGAGTCCCCGCGCGCGCACGAAGATCCGGCAGTACTTCAACAAGGAGCGCCGGGAAGAAGCGATCGAGGTCGGCAAGGAAGCCATCGTCAAGGCGATGCGCAAACAGGGCCTGCCCTTGCAGCGCATGCTGACCAGCGAGAACCTGACCACGATCGCCCGTGACCTGCACCTGGCCGACGTGGCGTCGCTGTACGCGGCGGTCGGCGAGAACACGGTGTCCGCGCAGTCGGTGGTGCAGAAGCTCGTCGCCGGGTTCGGTGGCGAGGAGGGCGCGGTCGAGGACATCGCCGAGACCGCGGTGGCGACGCGTCCGCCGCGTACCCGGACCAGCGCGCAGGACCCGGGTGTCGTGGTCAAGGGCGTCAGCGACGTCTGGGTGAAGCTGGCCCGCTGCTGCACTCCGGTGCCCGGGGACGCGGTGTTCGGCTTCGTCACCCGTTCCGGCGGGGTCAGCGTGCACCGGGAGGACTGCGCCAACGCGGAGGACCTGCGGGCGCAGAGCGAACGCCGGGTCGAGGTGAGCTGGAAGCCGACCAGCGCGTCGACGTTCCTGGTGGCCATTCAGGTGGAGGCGCTGGACCGGCACAAGCTGCTGGCGGACGTGACCCGGGTGCTGTCGGAGGAGCGGGTGAACATCCTGTCCGCGACGGTCACCACGACGCGCGACCGGGTGGCGGTCAGCCGGTTCACGTTCGAGATGGCCGACCCGAAGCACCTGGGCCATCTGGTCGCGGCGGTGCGCAAGGTGGACGGTGTGTTCGACGCGTACCGGGTGACCTCGGGAGCCTGAACGACAACACAAGAAAGGGGGGCGCGGACCGCGCCCCCCTTTCTTGTGCGTTGGTCAGCTCTGCGCGACCGTCAGCGTCTTGATCACCGTCTCCAACTTCGGGTGACCGCCACCGGCCTGCGCCTTGAACGCGCCGTCGTCACCGGCCGCGACGATCTTCTTGACGATGTCCAGACCGGACGTGAGGCCGCCCACCAGGGTGTAGTTCGGCGGCAGCTTGGTGTCCTCCGCGCACAGGAAGAACTGGCTGCCCGTGCTGTTGGGCTGCCCGGTGTTGGCCATCGCGATCGAACCCGCGGGGTACGGGTTGTTCTGGTCCGTGGGCAGGTTCTCCTCGGCCATCGTGTAGCTCGGGCCGCCGGTGCCGTCGGTCTCCCGGTACCCCTTGCCCTTGGCGAACGGGTCACCACACTGCAGCACCTTGAAGCTCGGCTCGTTGACGACCCGGTGGCACTTGGTGTCGTTGAAGAAGCTCTTGCTGCCGAGGTGCATGAAGCTGGCCCCGGTGCACGGCACCTTGCTCAGGTCGAGCTTCGCGGTCATGGTGCCCAGGTTGGTGGCGATCGTCATGACGCTGGTGCCGGTGTTGGGCACGTTCGGCGGGGGAGTGCCGACGTCCTTGACCTTGCCCCCGCCCGGCTGCACCGGCGTCCACGTGCAGGCGACCGTGCCGGCCGGGGCGGCCGTGGACGTCGACTTCTTGTGGTCGTCGCGCATGGCGGTCACGATCCACACGGCGGCACCGGCGATGATGACGACCGCGGCGGCCGAGCCGATGATGGCCTGCCTCTGGCGCCGCTTCTTGGCGGCCGTCGCGCGCTCGGCCATCTCCTTCTCGAGCCGGGCCCGCGCCGCCGCGCGTTGCCGGTCCTTGATCGACGACACGGTCTTCCTCCTGTATGCCTCGGGTGCTTGAGGGTGGTCAGGACTGGCTGCTGGTCGCTGGCGCCGGGGTGGCGCCGCCGGTCGCGGCGGAGACGGTGAGGCTCTGCACGACGATCTTGTCCTTCGGCTTGACCTTGGAGCCGGAGCCATTGTCCACGGTGGGGATGGCCCCGATCGCCGCCACGGTGTCCATGCCGTCGGTGACCCTGCCCACGATCGAGTACTTCGGGTCGGCCGGGCTGAAGTCCTTGAAGAAGATCAGGAACTGGCTGCCGTTGGTGCCCGGCGGGTTGCCGATCAGCGCGACCGTGCCCTTCGGGTACACCGGGGCGATCTTCGGCGGGACCTTCGCGGACGGGCTCGGCGCCGGGGTGGGCGGCGCGGAGGGCAGGTTCTCGTCGTAGAAGCTGTACGTCGGCCCGCCCTGGCCCGTACCGGTCGGGTCGCCGCAGTGCACCGCGCCCTCGGTGGTGAGCTCGTGGCACTCGGTGTTGTCGAAGAACTTCTTGCCCGACAGGTAGCTGAAGCTCGCCGCGCTGCACGGAACGGAAGTCAGGTCCATGCTGACGACGATCGGCTTGCCGTGGTTGGTGGTGATCGTCATGGTCTGGGTGCCGGAGGTCGGAATGCCCTTGGTCGGCGGCGTGCCGACCTCCTTGAGGCTGGTGTTGCTCGCCACGCTCTGTGGGACCCACGCGCACACGTCGGAGTCGGAGGCATTGTTGGTCTGCGTGTCGTCCTTGTCGAAGGCACCCGACAGCCAGGCGACACCGCCGACGATGAGCAGCAGCCCGAGCCCGGCGCCCACGCCGGCCTGGATGCGACGGCGGCGCTGCGTCTTCTCGGCCCGGCGCGCCATCTGCCGGTCGAGCTTGGCCCGCGCCAGTTTCCGCTGCCGGTCCTTGCTGGATGCCACCGAGTGTTCCTTCCTCATCCCGTCGCGGCGCGCGCCAGCCCCGGACCCCGGCCGGTTGCGGCGAGTGCGCGACGCCACACGCCCGCAAGAGTGTACGGGTAACTCCTGAGAATGTGGTGTGCGAGGTTCCGTCACGGTGTGTACGGTGTCGCGACCCGTCCCGCCGGGACGCGGTGCAGCGCAGGCCCGCCCGTGCCGCACGGTAGGCTCGCGGGGCGACACCGACCGTGCGAGAGGGGTGCCCTGTGCTCGTCACCGGCTTCGAGGCCGAGGCGTTCGGCACCAACTGCTACGTGCTGGCCGCCGGTCCGGGGGAGCAGTGCCTGATCGTCGACCCGGGCATCGGCGTGCTGGACCGGCTCGACGAGGTCGTTGCGCAGCACCGGCTGCACCCGGCCGCGGTCCTGCTGACCCACGGCCACCTGGATCACACGTTCTCCGTGGCCCCGGTATGCGGTGCCCGCGGCATCACCGCGTACCTGCACCCGGCTGACCGGGAGATGCTGGCCGATCCCGCCAAGGGGATCAGCATCGACCTGGCCGCCCTGTTCGGTGGCCGGCTGCCGTACTCGGAGCCCGAGGATGTGGCGGAGCTGACCGACGGCAGCACGATGACCATCGCGGGCATCGAGATCACGGTCGACCACGCGCCCGGCCATACCGGCGGGTCGGTGCTGTTCCGGGTGCCGGGCGCCGGCACGTCGTGGGACGCAGACCAGGTCTGCCTCTCCGGTGACGTGCTGTTCGCCGGCTCCATCGGACGCACCGACCTGCCGGGCGGCGACACCGCGACGATGATGGCCAGCCTGCGGGACAAGATCCTGCCGCTGGCCGACGACACCGTCGTGCTGCCCGGCCACGGACCGGCAACGACCATCGGCCGCGAGCGCGCCTCGAACCCGTACCTGCGGGAACTGACCGGCGCACCCCGCCGCGGCCTCTGACCCCGCAGACGGAGAGACAGTGCCCATTTCCGGCTTCCCCGAGTGGCTGCCGCCCCAGCGCATGATCGAGCAGTACGTGCTGGACAAGATCCGTGCCACGTTCGAGCTGTACGGCTTCGCCCCGCTGGAGACCCGCGCGGTCGAGCCGCTGGACCAGCTGCTGCGCAAGGGCGAGACCTCCAAGGAGGTGTACGTCCTGCGCCGCCTGCAGGCGGACCCGGCCGCGCCCGGCGGCGATGACGCGCTCGGCCTGCACTTCGACCTGACCGTGCCGTTCGCGCGCTTCGTGCTGGAGAACGCGGGCAAGCTGCAGTTCCCGTTCCGCCGCTACCAGATCCAGAAGGCGTGGCGCGGCGAGCGCCCGCAGGAGGGCCGGTACCGGGAGTTCCTGCAGGCCGACATCGACGTGGTGGACCGCGACACGCTGCCGTTCCACTACGACACCGAGATGCCGCTGGTGATCGGCGACGTGTTCGCCGCGCTGCCCATCCCGCCCGCCCGGATCCTGGTGAACAACCGCAAGGTCTGCGAGGGCTTCTACCGCGGCCTCGGCCTGGCCGACACCGAGCAGGTGCTGCGTACGGTCGACAAGCTCGACAAGATCGGCCCGGAGAAGGTGGCGGCACTGCTGGTCGAGACCGCCGGGGCGACCGACGCGCAGGCCGCCGCGTGCCTGAAGCTGGCGGAGATCAGTGCCCAGGACGCGTCGTTCGTCGACGCGGTGCGCGCGCTCGGCGTCGACGACCCGCTGCTCGACGAGGGCCTGGCCGAGCTGGTCCGGGTGGTGGAGACCGCCGCGGAGCACGCCCCGGGCCTGGTCGTGGCGGATCTGAAGATCGCCCGCGGCCTCGACTACTACACCGGCACGGTGTACGAGACCCAGCTGCAGGGCTACGAGCAGTTCGGGTCGATCTGTTCCGGCGGCCGGTACGACAACCTCGCCACGTCCGGGACGGAACGCTTCCCGGGAGTGGGGATCTCCATCGGCGTGTCCCGGATGCTCGGCCTGCTGTTCGGCCGTGACGCGCTGGCGGTGTCCCGGCCCGTGCCCACCTGCGTGGTGGTGGCGCTGCCCAACGAGGAGATGCGGCCGGCCTGCGACCGGATCGCGACCGCGTTGCGCCGCCGCGGCATCGCCACGGAGGTCGCGCCGACGGCGGCGAAGTTCGGCAAGCAGATCCGTTTCGCGGAGCGCCGCGGGGTGCCGTACGTGTGGTTCCCGGGGGTGGACGGGGCCGCCGACTCGATCAAGGACATCCGCTCGGGCGCCCAGGCCGACGCGGACGCGGCGACCTGGGAGCCACCCGCCGCCGACCGGCGCGTGCTGGTCACCGGCGGGTAATCCCGCGCGTCAATTGCCATGGCCCGGGGCGCGGGCCGTAGGTCCCGCCGGCCCGGGGCGCCGTCCTCTGTGACCGTCGCCCGAGGCGCGGCACCGTGGACGGTATGAGCACGCAGGGCATTTCCCCGCAGTCCGGCAAGCCCGAATGTGTGTCGCCCGAGGGCATCTCCTGCGGGTCCGGCCCGGCCGCGGCGTCCGGGGGCGGTCTGTCCGATGCGGCGCTGGCGGCGGCCGTCGAGGCGGCCACCGCGGCGCCGTCGCTGCACAACAGCCAGCCGTGGCGGTTCCGCGTACGTGACGGCGGTGTCGACGTCTTCGCCGACCGCACCCGGCAGCTCCACGTGCTCGACCCCGCCGGGCGCGAGCTGCTGATCAGTTGCGGCGCGGCCCTGTTCAACCTTCGCCTGGCGATACGGGCGCAGGGGGTGGTACCGCGGACCCTGCTGCCCGCCGGTGACGACGCGCTCGTCGCCCGGGTGGAGCCGGGCCGCGCGGCGGTGACCGGCCCGGAGATCGCCGCGCTCGCCGCGGCCGTGCCGAACCGGCACACCAACCGATGGCCGTTCGCCACGACGGTCGTACCGTCCGGCGTGATCGAGCAGCTCGTCCGGGCGGCGACGTACGAGGGGGCACGGCTGACGGTCGCCGGAGTTCCGGCCCGCGCCGCGATCCTGGGTCTGACCTGGTCGGCGGAGCGGCGACTGCGCCGGGAACGCGGCTACCGGGCCGAGCTGGGCCGGTGGACGCGGCCGGGGCCGCGGCGTGCCGACGGGATACCACCGTCGGCGATCGGCCCGTGGGACCTCATGGAGACCATGCCGATCCGCGAGTTCGGCCTTGTCCACCCGCCGTTGCTGCGGCACGCGGAGCGCTTCGAGCCGTACCCGACGATCCTTGTCCTCGCCACCCGCGGCGACGGGTGCCGGGACTGGGTCGCCGCGGGGCAGGCCCTGCAACGGGTGTTGCTGACCGCGACCGTGCACGGCCTGGCGACGACGCCGATCAGCCAGCCGGTGGAGCTGCCCGCGATCCGTGAGGTGCTGACGGACACCGCCGGCGGCACGTGGGCCCAGATGGTGATCCGGATCGGGTACGGGCTGCCCGCCCCGGCCACGCCGCGACGCCCGCTGACCCAGGTTCTGACCGGCGTCTGATCAGGCGGGCGGTGTCGTCTCGAAGATCAGGCAGCTGGACGTGGCGTGGGCGACCAGGCGGCCCTCGGCGTCGGTCAGCCGCGCTTCCGCGTACGCGGTGCGGCGGCCGCGTTGGATGAGCGTCCCCTCGCAGCGCAGCCGTCCGGAGGCGACCGTGACCGGCCGCAGGAACTTCACGTGGAGGTCCTGGGTCGTGTAGCCGAGCCCGGCGGGCAGGGTGCTGTGCACCGCGCAGGCGGCGGCGCTGTCGAGCAGGGTGGACAGCACGCCGCCGTGGACCGTGCCCAGCGGGTTGTAGTGGAACTCCTGGGGCTGCAGGTAGAACGTGACCCGCCCCGGCTCGGCCTCGATCCCGGACATGTCCAGCAGATCCATCACCGGGGGCGGCGGCAACTCGCCCGCGGCCATGCGCTGCAGCAGCTCCAGGCCGGGGGTGCGGCCCAGCAGGTGGGCGTGCCGGGCCGGGTCGGTCCAGGTGAACGTGCGGGCGCGGGCGTCCGCATCGAGATCCGCGGCGACGGGCACCGTCTGGGTCTGAGTCATGGACGCAGCCTGGCATCGCTTGCTGGATCTGTCAATCAGACCTAGCCTGGCGGTCATGACACCCGACACCGTGCCCGCCGCGGCCCTCGCCTACTCTGCCGACGTCTGCACGATCGGGCGGGCCATGGCGATCCTCGGCGAGAAATCGACCGTCGTGGTGCTGCGCGAGGTCTTCATCGGCAACCGGCGGTTCGACGACATGCGCCTGCGCACCGGGATCCCGCGCCAGGTCCTGGCCAGCCGGCTGGCCATGCTGGTCGACAACGGGCTGTTGCACCGCGAGCCGTACCAGGAGCCCGGGGCCCGGGTGCGTCACGAGTACCGGCTCACGGACAAGGGCTTCGATCTGTACCCGGTGCTGGTGGCGGTCCGCGAATGGGGCGACCGGTACCTCGCCGAGCCGGAAGGTCCGCCGCTGGAGATGGTGCATCTTGATTGCGGGGCCGCGGTCCACGGCGAGCTGCGGTGCGCCGACGGCCACCGGGTCACCGCGTACCGCGAGATCGTGCCGCGTCCCGGGCCCGGAGCCCGCCGGCGCTGACCTCGCCGCCCGCCAGTTGGGACGGGTGCGTGGCCCAACCGCCAGATTAGGCGGATGTTTCGGAATTGTTCCGATTAATCTCAGGGGTGGGTTCCCTTCTGGTCCCGGCTCGGCTGAGGAGGTTTCGGCATGGCACCCTCTGCTGCCCGCCGCCACCCCGCTGGCAGGCCCCCGCTGTCCCACCATGTGGAACGGGGGAGCGCTGTATGAAGGTCCTCGGCATCCGGCACGTGCGGGGACCCAACGTGTACCTTCCCCGGCCCGCGATCGTGGCGCGCCTGCGCCTGGACGGGCTGGCCGGTCAGGAGACCACCGACGTCGCCGGCTTCCCGGAACGGCTGCTGCGGGCCCTGCCCGGCCTGGCCGACCACCACTGCAGCGCCGGTGTGCCCGGCGGATTCGTCAGCCGGATGCGCGTCGGCACGTACTTCGGGCACGTCACCGAGCACGTCTGCGTCGAACTGTCGCGGCGCATCGGCCGTGACATCAGCTTCGGCCGTACGGTCCCCACCGGCGAACCCGGCCACTATGACCTGATCATCGAGTGCCCGGTCGACGAGTCGCCCGACTCCTCGATGGCGGCCGACCTGCTGGACGCCGCCGTGGAGGTGGTCACCTCGGTCGCCGCGGCCCTGCCCGGCCTGGACCTCGGGCAGCGACTCGCACAACTGACCGAGCTCGCCGAGCGTCAAGTGCCCGGACCGGACATCCGGTCCATCGTGGCCGCGGCCCGGCGGCGCGGCATCCCGGTGGAACGTTTCGGCGACCTCGGCCTGCTGCGGCTCGGCTGGGGCAACCGGCGCCGGCTCGCCTGGGCTGCCATGACCGACCGCACCAGCGGCGTGGGCATCGACATCGCCGGGGACCGGCAGGTCACCCGGCGGTTGCTCGCCGAGGCCGGAGTCCCGGTCGTGCCGGGCGGCGCAGCGAGCACCGCGGAACAGGCGGTGCGCCTGTTCAACCAGCTCGGGGCGCCGGTCGTGGTCAAGCCGCGGCGTGCGGGCCAGGGCGACGGGGTCGTTCTCCACCTCGGCACGCCGGACGAGGTCGAACGGGCGTTCGCGGCCGCGGGCGGCGACGTCGTGGTCGAACGCCGGCCGCCCGGCCGGGACTATCGCGTCCTGGTCGTGGCGAACGAGGTGATGGCCGCCGCGGAGCGCATCGACGGCGCCCCGGCCGGTACGAGCCGGGACGTCACCGCCCGGATGCACGCCGATGTCGTCCGGCTCTGCCGCCGCGTGGCCGCGCTGGTCGGGCTGGACATCGTCGGTGTCGACCTGCGGCTGGCCGACATCGGCGCTCCGGTGCCGCCCGCGGGCCAGGCCGGGGAGGCGACCGGCGGGGTGGTGGAGGTCAACGCCGTACCGGGGCTGGGGATGCACCTGGGGCCCGCGCAGGGCCGGCCGCGCGACATCGGCGACGCCATCGTGTCGGCCATGTTCCCCGGCGGCTCCGACGGGCGCATCCCGACCATGGCGGTGGCCGGCACGAACGGCAAGACCAGCGTGGCCCGGCTGGCCGCCCATCTGGTCGAGGGCACGGGTCAGCGGGTGGGGCTCGCGACCACGGACGGGGTCAGCGTCGACGGCCGCCTGATCCAGCGCGCCGACGCCACCGGGCCGCGTTCGGCGCAGATGGTGCTGGGCGACCCGGAGGTGCAGGTCGCAGTGCTGGAGACGGCGCGCGGCGGCACCGTACGGGGTGGGCTCGGCTACGACTGGACCGACGTCGGCATCATCACCAACATCACGGTCGATCATCTCGGGCAGGACGGCGTCGACTCCCTCGAGGACCTGATGGACATCAAGGCGCTGATCGCCGAGCGGGTCCGCGACGGCGGAACGCTGGTGCTCAACGTGGACGACAGTTGCGTCCGCAGCCTGGTGAGCCGGCCACGGGTACGCGCGGACCGCAAGCGCATCGTCTGGTTCGGCACGGATCCGCGCAACCCGGAACTGGTGGCGCACCTGGCCCGGGGCGGCACCGCGTACGTGCTGGAGGACGGGTGGCTGACGCAGGCCACCGGGGCGCGGCGCACGCCGCTGGTGCGCGGCGCCGAGGTGCCGGGCGGCTTCGGCGGAGCGGCCGGGTACGCGCTGGCCAACGCGCTCGCGGCTCTCGCCGGCGCCCGGGCGCTCGGTACCCCGCACCGGACCGCGCTGGCCCGGCTGGCGGAGTTCGATCCGGCCCGGCACAACCCGGGCCGGGGCACGCTGCTGCGGATGGGCGAGGTGTTCCTGCTGGTGGACGGTGCGCACAATCCGGCGGCGCTGGCCGGGGTGCTGCGGACCCTGCATCGGGTGTGGGGCGCGGAGCGCTGCCTCGCGGCGGTCACGTTGCCCTCCGACCGGCGCGACGACCTGCTCGCCGCGTGCGCCCAGGTGCTGGCGGACGGGCTCACCCGCGCGGTGCTCTACGACTGCGATCCCCGCGGTCGCCCGCCGGGGGAGGTGCCGGCGCTGGTCGAGCGGGAGATGCGCGCGCGGCGCCCGAACCTGACCGCGGTACGGGCGGACGGCTGTGCCGCGGCGGTCGACGCCGCCCTGCGGCTTGCGGCCCCCGGCGACGTGGTGTTGCTGTTGCATGAGGACGCCGGCACGGTGCTCGGGTTGTTGCACGAACGGGGTGCGCGGCCGGCGGAGGCGGGGCTGGTGAGCGCCACCCGTTGATCGGCTTTCTCCACGCACGACCGACTTCGCCTGGTATGTCCGTACGAATGTCGATGGCGGCGAATAAGGAATGATCGTTCGCCCCGATCGGCCAATCAGGCGGGGTTGTCCTGGTCAATGCCACGGGCCCGTGGCCCGAGTACCGAAAGCGCCCGAGAATGAGTACCGAAAGAATGGCAACTCACTGTAATCGCCGGGCGGTTCCATCGCGGATTCCGGACCGGATCGTTGTTTGTATCGCGACGAGAATTCCGCTGCGTAGTGCGGTCGCCACGGGAAGTTCGAGGGGCTGGTCGGAGGCCCACACTAATGGGTGACCATCGCAAGAGTACGCGAATCCGGCATACCGTCTAGATCAGACATGCGTTGTGCAGATAAATGCCTCTGACCTGGGATTTCTCTGATCCACCATGGAGTGGCTCCGGGCTTTGGCAGGCGAGAACGGAGAGTGACGGCGCGCGGGCTGTCACTGTCATTGATCGGTCGAAGTAGTGCCCGATCGTCGGCTAACATCCACGCCGTCGATGGGGAATGCTTCGGTCCAACGGCGGGCCGATCACCGCCCCGACGTCGAGCCAGCATGGCGGTGCGAGTTCGACGTTTCTTCCGATCGCGCATGTGGGGGCACATGAGCACGACGGACCTGCCCGGGTCGAGTCTGCTTGCCGGTCGATACCGACTGGTCGAGCGGCTCGGGGCCGGCGGGATGTCAGTGGTGTGGCGAGGGTTCGACGAAGTGCTCGGCCGCCAGGTCGCGGTGAAGGTCCTGCCGCCGTCGACCAGCGCCGATCCGTCATTCCGGCGTCGGCTGCGCGCGGAGGCCCAGGCGGCTGCCCGGCTCAGCCATCCGCACATCACCAATGTGTACGACTACGGCGAGGCGACCACGGTCGACGGCGAGCCCGTCCCGTACGTCGTCATGGAACTGGTCGACGGCGAATCCCTCGCCGCCGCGCTGGCCCGGGTCCGGCGGCTGCCGTGGCCCGCCGCCGTGCGCATCTGTGCCGAGGTGTCCGCGGCCCTGGCCGCCGCGCACGCCCGTGGCATCGTGCACCGCGACGTCACCCCGGCCAACGTCATGCTGACCTCGTCCGGCGTCAAGGTCGTGGACTTCGGCATCTCCGCCCTGATCGGCGAGAACGACATCGACCCCGACGGCAGCCTGCTCGGCACGCCGGCCTACCTCGCACCGGAGCGGCTGGAGGGCGGCCAGGTCAGCCCGGCCACCGACGTGTACGCGGTCGGCCTGCTGATCTACCGCACGCTGATCGGCCAGCTCCCGTGGGACGTCGGCACCACCACCGCGCTGCTGCGCGCCCATCAGTACACCGAGCCCGAGCCACTGCCTCCCGTCGAGGGTCTGCCGGCCGCGGTCGAGGCGCTCGTCGGCCGCTGCCTGGAGAAGCGCCCCGACGACCGGCCCTCCAGCGCCGAACTGGCCCACGTACTGGCGGGCATCTCGGCGGGCGCCCCGCCCGCGCGCGGCTTCGTCCCCGACTGGGCCGACAGCAGTGAGGACACGACGATCCTGCCGTCGCGGTGGCAGACCGACGGCGTCCTCGGCCGGGTGCGCCCGGGGCATGCCCGGGTCGCCGACGCCGCCCCGGCGCAGGCCGGGCGCGGAGTCGCGGCGGTGCCCCCGGGATTGGCCGGCCTCGGCGGGATGGCCGATGTGGACATTCCCGGCTCGCCGCCGTCCGGTGTCGCGGACTGGCGCGCCGACCCCGCGGCCGCCGCGGTCGCGGACCCGTTCGCCGACAGCATCGGGTTCCCGGCGCCGACCGGCCCCGCCGAGCTCGATCCGGCCGGCCCGGCGGGCGGCCACGGCGGCCCGGCCCGGCCCACACCGGTCCAGGGACGCAACAGCCGATTCGCCCCCGCGGCCCGCTCCGGCCTCGCCGCGGCGGCCGGCTCCGGCGGTGAAGCACTCGACACCGCGACCCGCCATGGCCCCGGGGCCGCGACCGATCCTTGGGACGAGCACCGCGCCGCCGCAAACCCGTGGGCCGGCCAGGGCCCCGACGCGCCGACGCGAGCCGGGAAGGGCGCGAGCCGCAACGCCGCGCCCGGTGGCGTACCGGCCACGATCCGGCCCCCTGCCGGGCCGGACGGCCTCGGGTCGCACAGCGGTCAGCCGTTCGTGCCGATGCCGCGGCCCGGCGAGGCCCCGCCCGTCCCGGCCGGCCGCGGCGTGCCGACCCAGGCCCGGCGTGCGCTGATCCTGACCGGCGTGCTGGCCGCGTTCGGCGCCGGTGCGTGGGCGATGGCGGGTACGGGCGCCGACCGCAACGACGCGGCGCACGTGGCTCCGCAGCCGTCCGTGCTGGCCGCCAACGGCAAGTGCGTGGTGAGCTACACCGTCTGGTCGGACGACGGGAAGAAGTTCAAGGCCGCGGTCACGGTCGCCAACCGCGACACCGTGCCGGTCAACGACTGGAACCTGTGGTTCGTCATGCCCGGCGACCAGACCATGTCCGGCAACGGCAAGCTCAAGCTCGACCAGCAGGACCGCGGCGTCACGGTCACCTCGGAAGCCCCGCTCAGCCCGCTGCGGACGACCACGATGCAGATCACCGGCCGCTACGACCAGAGCAACGCCGCGCCGATGGTGTTCCAGCTCGACGGCAAGACCTGCGAGACGTTCGTGTCGGGCAAGCCCGGCGAGCCGTCCCGCCCGGTCGAGCACCTGGCCGGCGGCGGTGTCCGGCTCGGGCCGGTGCCGACGACCAGCAACCCGGTGCCGGGGATCTCCATCGCGCCCAACGGGGTCGCGGTGCCCGTGCCGGTGACGTCGAACCCCGCGGGGGCCACCACGGCGCCGCAGAACGTCACGCCGCCGGCCGGCGCGCCCGGTTCGACACCGCCCAGTACCCAGTCCTCGTCGTCGCCGACACCGCCGCCGCCGAAGCCGCCGGACGAGCACCCCACCACCAACCCGACCACGGAGTCGACCTCGGCACCCCCGACGACCAACGCCCCGCCGCCCAGCCCTTCGCTTCCCCCGCCCGACCCGGCGGACCAGGACCCGGCCGACAGCTGACCCGCCCGACATCGGGCCCGGCGCCGGCCGGCCCCGGATGACGGCGGTCGGCCGGATTCCGGGTGTCCAGCCGGTGGCGACGATCTGACCGACCGGAAAATCGCGGTCGGTCGGCCGATCGCCGCGATACGGTTGCGAGTGACACCAGACACTTTCCGGGCTGGACCGCGTGGTGGGTGACGACGAGACCGCCGCGGGCCCCGGATGTCGCATCGGGACGACCCGACGTACCGCCGCCTCGCCCTCCGATGCGGGCGGGGCTCCGCCCTGTCTCGCCGAGCCACCCCGGCACGGCGAGTTCCGTGCGTGGATCGGGTCACGGCGAAGATCCGCCGGCCGGTCCGAGTGCGGTGAAACGTACGGATCCGAGCGCGCGACCTGCGTCGTGCACCCGGGGCCGTACCCGCGGAAAATGCATCGGCGTGCCTGCCGGGCACCGTGGCACATGCGAGGAAGATGAGGCTGATCGGTCCTAGCGCATGTGTCCGGCCGGATTCGCACGTCGTCGCACATCGGGGAGTTCGACATGATCAGCACCGTTCGGGAGCTGGCCGCGGAAGCGTTGTTCGTTTCCAACCTGCAGCCGTCCGAGGACCCCAGCCGGCAGTCGATGGAGGAGGCCGTGACCGCGATGATCTTGCGGCACGGCAGCGAGGGATGCGCCGCGGGCGTCGCCACGGAGTTCGGGGACCACCCCGAGATGGCCGTCCGCCGCATGTTGTGGGTCTGCGGTCAGCTCGACCGGCTGATGGCCCAGGAGCGTCACCCCCACTACGCAAACTGAGGATTTTCAGCAAAAAGCACCAGAAAAGCAACCGAGTTCGGCTGCCCCTGCACCTGGGGGCGGCAAGGGTTCTCCTCGGAGGCCGGCGTCGACCGGTCCCTCGTACGCGCGAGGAGGAGCACCGTGACTGCCGCGACCACACTCCCCGCCGCCCCCGGCACGACTCACGATGCGCCGTCCGCGCGAGATCTCGAGGACCTGATCCGCGAGCACATGCCGATGGTGGGCTACCTGGTCCGGGAGTTGCAGACCCGGGTGCCGGGCCACGTGAACGCCGACGACCTGTCATCCGCCGGATTCGCCGCGCTGCTCGACGCCGCCCGCTCGTTCGACGTCACCCGGGGCATCCCGTTCCACCGCTTCGCGGCGGTACGCATCCGCGGCGCGCTCCTCGACGAACTGCGCGGCCAGGACTGGGCCAGCCGGCTCGTACGGGCCCGTGCCCGCCGCAGCACCGCGGCACGCCAGGAGCTCACCGCCGCCCTCGGGCGTACCCCCACCGACACCGAGGTGGCCGACTTCCTCGGCATCCGGGTCTCCGAGCTGGCCGCGGTCGAGGACGACGTACAGAAGGCCGCACTGCTCAGCCTCCAGGGTTTCCCCGCGGGCGCCGCCGAGGAGATGATCGCGGAGACCGCCGAAGGCCCGGAGGACCTGCTGCTGAAGCGGGAACGCCTGGGGTACCTGCACCAGGCGATCCAGGCGTTGCCCGATCGGCTGCGGATGGTGGTCACGCAGTCGTTCCTGCAGGAACGGCCGCTCAGCGAGGTCGCGGCCGAACTCGGGGTCACCGAGTCGCGGATCTCCCAGCTGCGCACCGAGGCGCTGCGGATGCTGCGGGAGGGCCTGAACAGCTCGCTGGCCCCCGAACTGCTCACGGTCGCCGCGGGCGGACCGCGTACCCGCAAGGGGTGCGTGCAGCGGCGCAGCAGCGAGTACTTCGCGCGCGTCGCCCGGGAGGGCAATCTGCACACCCGGCTGGCCCTGACGGACAGCCACGGCGTGCCGGTCGCGGTCGCGGCCTAGAATCTCGGCTGTCAGAACAGGAAATACCGCTGCGCCATGGGCAGCTCGGTGACCGTTGCGGGTTCCACGGCCTCGCCGTCGACGCGTACCGCGAACGTGCCCGGCTCCACCTCGATGCGCGGCTGCGCATCGTTGAGCGGCAGGTCCGCCTTGCCCACCGCGCGGGTGTCCGCCACCGGCACGAGCGTCCGCCTGACCGCGATGCGGTCGCCCAGCAGCGCGTCGATCGCCGCGGGTGCGACGAACGCGAGCGACGTCTGCGCCGGGACGACGCCGTACGCACCGAACATCGGGCGGGGCAGCACCGGCTGCGCGGCGGGGACGGCGGCGTTCGCGTCGCCCGCCTGCGCGTACGCGATCATGCCGCCCTTGAGCACCATCGCCGGGCGGACGCCGAAGAACGCCGGGTCCCACAGCACCAGGTCGGCCAGCTTCCCCGGCTCGACGGAACCGATCAGCTCGGCCAGCCCGTGCGCCAGCGCGGGGCAGATCGTGTACTTGGCGACGTACCGCCGGGCGCGCAGGTTGTCCGCGGCGTCGTCGCCGGGCAGGGCGCCGCGGCGGGCCTTCATCACGTGCGCGGTCTGCCACGTACGCACAATCACCTCGCCGGCCCGGCCGGTCGCCTGGGCATCCGACCCGATCATCGAGATCGCGCCGAGGTCGTGCAGCAGGCCCTCGGCGCCCATCGTGGACGCCCGGACCGGGTTCGTCGACGACGGCAGCACGGTGGGCTGCCCCGCGACCGTGACGAGGTCCGCCCCGTCGGTGAGGTACGCGTGGACCGAGCGGCCCGCGACCGCCCGCCACGTCTCCTCGACGAAACCCGCCTCGTTGCGCGAGTCGGTGTGCAGGGTGACCTGCACCCCGGACTCGTCCGCCACCCGCAGGCACGCGTCGACGGCGGCCGGGGTGCTGCCCCAGTCCTCGTGCAGCGTGAAGCCGCCCGCGCCGCCGCGCATCTGCTCCCACATCGACGCCTCGGACACGGTGTTGCCCTTGCCCAGCAGCAGAACGTTGAGCGGCCACGCGTCGACGGCCTCCAGCATGCGGGCCAGATGCCACGAGTTCGGCGTGACCGTGGCCGCCATGGTGCCCTCGGCCGGGCCGGTGCCACCGCCGATGATCGTGGTGATGCCGCTGGCCAGCGCGGTGTCGAGGAGAGTCGGGCTGATCAGGTGCACGTGGCCGTCGATCGCGCCCGCGGTGAGGATCCGGCCGTTGCCGGCGATCACCTCGGTGCCCGGGCCGATGACCAGCGCCGGATCCACCCCGTCCATCGTGTCCGGGTTACCGGCCTTGCCGAGCGCCGCGATGCGCCCGTCGCGGATGCCGACGTCCGCCTTCACCACCCCCCAGTGGTCCAGCACGACCACGCCGGTGATCACCGTGTCGGGGGTGCCCTCGCCGCGGGTCGCCCGGGACTGGCCCATCGACTCGCGGATCACCTTGCCGCCGCCGAACACCACCTCGTCGCCCGGGTGCGGGCCCGCGCTCAGATCCTGGTCGATCTCGATGAGCAGGTTCGTGTCGGCCAGGCGGATCCGGTCGCCCGCGGTGGGGCCGTACAGGGCGGCGTAGCGGCCACGGTCGAGCACGGTCACCGGCTGCTCCCGTTGCTCAACGGGCCTTCACCCTCGTCCTCGTCCAGCGAGCCCGCCGGTTCGATGTCGTCCACCTCGACCGGTGGCGGTGGCGGTTCGACGTCGAGGCAGCCGGCGGCCAGACCACGCAGGCCCGGCACCACCCGCCGCCCGCCCAGCGGGACGAGCTGCACCTCCCGGGGCAGCCCCGGCTCGAACCGCACCGACGTCCCGGCCGGTACGGCGAGCCGGTGCCCCCAGGCCGCCTGCCGGTCGAACTCCAGCACCGCGTTGCACTCCGCGAAGTGGAAATGCGAGCCGACCTGCACCGGCCGGTCACCGGTGTTGCGGACCGCCACGGTCCGCACCGGCCGATCGGGGTTGATCGTGATGTCGCCGTCGCCGGGCAGGATCTCGCCCGGGATCACGAGATCGGCCCAAGCACCGTGACCAGCTGCGTCCCGTCCGGGAACGTCGCCTCGACCTGCACCTCGGGCAGCATCTCGGGCACCCCGGCCAGCACGTCGTCGCGGCTGAGCAGCCGGCGGCCCGCGGCGGTCAGCTCGTCGACCGTACGGCCGTCGCGGGCACCCTCCAGCAGGAACGCGGTGATGATCGCGGTGGCCTCCGGATGGTTCAGGCGCAGTCCCCGTTCCCGCCGGCGCCGGGCCACGTCCGCCGCGACGTGGATGAGCAGACGTTCCTGCTCGTGCTGGCTGAGGAACAAGCCCGACCTCCCTGATCGCCGGTGCTCCGGCGCTCGCGCCGATCATCCGATCAAAGCACGCCGGGGGCCGTGACGCTGGACGACACTCAGCCGGGGGACCGCAGGCCCGGGCCGGTGTGCGGCGTGCGGCCTCCACACCGGCCGGTCCCGGCGATAGCGTGCACAGCGTGCGGGCCGCTGTCCCCGCGCTCGGAGGTGACCGTGACACTGGACCTGCCGGACGAGCGGATCGACTGGCGCAGCAAAGGTTTCTGGCTGCCGGACACGTCGGTGTCCGCGGCCGGGTTCGCGGCCGCGCGGCCCGGGCTGTTCGACGGCGGGTTCACCTGGCCCGTGCTGGTGCTGCGCCGCTCGGCCGCCGAGGCGAACATCGCGACGATGGCCGCGTACTGCGCCCGGCACGGCCTCGATCTCGCGCCGCACGCCAAGACGTCGATGGCTCCCGGGCTGCTCGCCGCCCAGCTCGACGCCGGAGCGTGGGGCATGACCGTGGCCACCGCCAACCAGGCGCTGGTGCTGCGCCGCCTCGGCGTGCCGCGGGTGCTGCTGGCCAACCAGGTGCTCGACCCGACCGCGCTGCGCTGGCTGGCGGCCGAGAGTGCCCGCGGATGGGAGGTGTACCTCCAGGTCGACTCCGAGGCGGGGGTGGCCGCGGCCGCCACGGCACTCGACGCGACCGCATCAGCCGGGGGACGCCTGCGGGTTCTGGTCGAGCGGGGGTACTCCGGCGGGCGCACGGGCTGCCGTACGGTCGAGCGGCTGCTCGTCGTGGCCCGGTCCGTGAGCGGGGTCGCGGGCCTGGAGCTGGCCGGGGTCACCGGCTACGAGGGCGGCCTGGGCGAGCAGGCCGCGGTGGACGCGTTCCTCGGCGACCTCGCGGCCGGGGCGGCGGCTCTGGCCGGGGCCGGGCTGCTGGGACCGAGGGTGCTGGTGTCGGCGGGCGGCAGCGCCTGGTTCGACCGGGTGGCAGCGGTGCTCGCGGGCGACCGGCTGCCCGGCCACGAGCGGCAGACGGTGCTGCGCAGCGGCACCTCGGTGACGCACGACGACGGCCTGTACCGCGACTGCACGCCGTTCCTGCGGGTGCCCGCCGAGGGCCCGCTGGTCGCCGCGCTGGAGCTGTACGCCCAGGTCCTGTCCGTCCCCGAGCCGGGTCTGGCGCTGGCCGGGATGGGCAAGCGGGACGCCCCGTGCGACGCGGGGCTGCCCGTGCCGCTGTCCGTGCGCCGCGCCGACGGCGGTGCCGTCGCCGCGGACGGGCTCACCGTGACCCGGCTCAACGACCACCACACCTACCTGGAGGTGGCCCCGGGGGCGAGGCTCGCGCCGGGTGACATCGTCCGGTTCGGGATCTCGCACCCGTGCACGGCGTTCGACAAGTGGCGGCACATCCCGGTGGTCGACGACGCGTTGCGGGTCGTGGACGTGCTGCACACGTACTTCTGATCGACGAGTTTCGGCCCGCGTCGCGGCCGGGCCCGGCGCGACTGACAGAATGTCGGGTGCGCCCTGTGACACCGTGTGAGGAGACGTTTCCGTGATCCGTACCCATGACGCCGGCAGCCTGCGTGCGAGCGACGCCGGCACGACGGTGACGCTCGCCGGGTGGGTCGCCCGCCGGCGCGACCACGGTGGGGTCATCTTCGTCGACCTGCGCGACACCTCCGGCATCGTCCAGGTGGTCTTCCGGGAGGAGGACGCGCACGCGCTGCGCAACGAGTTCTGCGTCAAGGTCACCGGCGCGGTGTCCGCCCGCCCGGCCGGCAACGAGAACCCGGAGCTGGCCACCGGCGCGATCGAGGTGGTGGCCAGCGAGCTGACCGTGCTGTCCGAGGCCGCCGCGCTGCCGCTGCCGGTCGACGACGCGGTCACCGCGTCCGACGACCTGCGCCTGAAGTACCGCTACCTGGACCTGCGCCGCAGCGGTCCGGCGAACGCCATGAAGCTGCGCAGCCGCGCCAACCAGATCGCCCGCGAGGTGCTGCACGCCCGCGACTTCGTGGAGATCGAGACGCCGACGCTGACCCGATCCACTCCCGAGGGCGCCCGCGACTTCCTGGTCCCGGTCCGCCTGCAGCCGGGCACGTGGTACGCGCTGCCTCAGTCCCCGCAGCTGTTCAAGCAGCTGCTGATGGTCTCCGGACTGGAGCGCTACTACCAGATCGCCCGCTGCTACCGCGACGAGGACTTCCGCGCCGACCGGCAGCCCGAGTTTACCCAGCTCGACATCGAGATGTCGTTCGTCACCCAGGACGACGTCATCGAGCTCGGCGAGCAGATCGTGTCGAAGCTGTGGGGCGAGCTGGCCGGTGTCGAGGTGCCCACCCCGATCCGCCGGATCACCTGGCACGACGCGATGAACCGGTACGGCTCGGACAAGCCCGACCTGCGCTACGGCCTGGAGCTGACCGAGCTCACGGACTACCTGCGCGGCACGGAGTTCCGGGTCTTCGCGGGCGCCATCGACGCGGGCGGCTACGTGGGCGCGGTCGTGATGCCGGGCGGCGCGTCGCAGACCCGCAAGGAGCTGGACGGCTGGCAGGACTGGGCCAAGGCGCGCGGGGCGCGCGGGCTCGCGTACGTGGTGCTCGACGAGTCGACCGGCGAGCCGCGCGGGCCGGTCGCCAAGAACCTGTCCGCCGCACACCTGGCCGGGCTCGGCGACGCGGTCGGCGCCAAGCCGGGCGACGCGATCTTCTTCGCGGCGGCGAACCACCGCCGGGAGGCCCAGGAACTGCTCGGCGCGGCCCGCATCGAGATCGCCAAGCGGGCCAACCTGATCGACGAGTCTGCGTGGGCGTTCTGCTGGGTGGTCGACGCGCCCATGTTCGAGCGTACGGACGAGGGCGGCTGGACGGCGGTGCACCACCCGTTCACGTCGCCCAACGCGGAGTGGATGGACAACTTCGAGGACGGTCCCGACCGGGCGCTGGCGTACGCGTACGACATCGTGTGCAACGGCAACGAGATCGGTGGCGGCAGTGTGCGTATCCACCGGGCCAGCGTGCAGAGCCGGGTGTTCGACCTGCTCGGCATCTCGCCCGAGGAAGCGCAGGACAAGTTCGGGTTCCTGCTGGAGGCGTTCAAGTACGGGCCGCCGCCGCACGCCGGCATCGCGATCGGCTGGGACCGTACCTGCATGCTGCTGGCCGGCGCCGACTCGATCCGCGAGGTCATCGCGTTCCCGAAGACGCGGGGCGGGTACGACCCGCTGACCGGGGCGCCCACGCCGATCACCGCCCAGCAGCGGCTGGAGGCCGGCATCGACGCGAAGCCCAAGCCGACCGCCGGTCTGCCCGGCACCGACGGCCAGGCCGTACCGGTGGAGCACTCGAACTGAGGTCGCGCTGCATCCGCCGCGCGCAACTGTGAGACTGGCCGGGTGCAGCCGGACTCCGACGACGACCTGATCGAGCGGCTGGCCCGCATCGAGCGGCTCGTCACGCACGACGTCGAGGACGCGGTGCGGCCCGCCTGGCGGCGCGCCACGGCGGGCGAGCACCGGTGGCCGTTCGCGCTGGCCATCCTGGCGATGATCGGGCTGCAGGTGATGCTGCCGGACCGGCTGACGCTCGGCTCACGATGGCTGCTGCCCGTGGTCGAGATCGTGCTGATGGCGGTGCTGGTCGCCGCGAACCCCGGCCGGATCGAGCGGCCGGCGCCGTGGCTGCGCCGCCTCGGGCTGGTGCTGATCGGCGTGGTCAGCCTCAGCAACGCGGGCTCCGTGGCGTTGCTCGTGCGCGACATCGTCACCGGCCACGGGCCGTCCAGCGCCGCCCAGCTGCTCGCCACGGGCGGGGCGATCTGGCTGCTGAACGTGTTGACGTTCGCAGTCTGGTACTGGGACTTCGACCGGGGCGGCCCGCGAGCCCGGGCCGCCGGCCTGCACGATTACCCGGACTTCCTGTTCCCGCAGCTCGCCGACGAGCGGCTGGGGAAGGACTGGGAACCCCAATTCCTGGACTACGTGTACCTGGCATTCACCAACGCGACCGCGTTCAGCCCGACGGACACGATGCCGTTGTCGCGATGGGCGAAGTCCGCGATGTTGCTGCAGTCGGCGATCTCCGTGGTGATCGCGACCCTGGTCGTGGCCAAGGCGGTCAACGCGCTGGCGTGACCCGGTCGATTGGCCCCCTCAAGCTGCGCGTTCGGTGTATTTCCGGCAGTGACGGGCGTGCCGGTACCCTCGGTGCCGATGGAATCCGACGGGCTGTTTCCGCTGACCGGGCCGGGGGGCGTGCGCACCGCGGCCCCGGCCGGTGCCGAACCCATCGGATTCACCGCCCCCACCCGTGATTCGCCGCTGCCGGTGCGGATGCGTCCCGCCGGCATCGACGAGCTGGTCGGCCAGGATCACCTGCTCGCGCCGGGCGCCCCGCTGCGCCAGCTGGTCACCGGCCGGACCCCGATGTCGGTGATCCTGTGGGGGCCGCCCGGCACGGGCAAGACCACGATCGCGCACCTGGTCGCCGCGGCCACGGACCGTACGTTTGTGGCCATGTCGGCGCTGTCGGCCGGGGTCAAGGACGTGCGCTCGGTCATCGACGCCGCGCGCCGCGCCCGCCGGGCCGGGGGGCCGCCGACGGTGCTGTTCATCGACGAGGTGCACCGGTTCAGCAAGACCCAGCAGGATTCGCTGCTGGCCGCGGTCGAGGACCGGACGGTCACGCTGCTCGCGGCGACCACGGAAAATCCGTACTTCTCGGTCATCTCGCCGCTGTTGTCGCGTTGCGTCCTGCTCACGCTGCATGCGCTGACCGAGGACGACGTCCGGGCGCTCGTGCGGCGTGCGGTGGCCGACGAGCGGGGCCTGGCGGGCGCGGTCACCCTCAGCGCCGAGGCCGAGGAGCACCTGGTCCGGCTGGCCGGGGGCGACGTACGCAAAGCCCTGACCGCGCTGGAAGCGGCGGCCGCGTCCGCGCAGGCGGTCGGGGCCACGGAGATCGACCTGGCCACCGCCGAGCGCGCCGTCGACGTGGCCGCGGTCCGCTACGACCGCGACGGCGACGCCCACTACGACGTGACCAGCGCATTCATCAAGAGCATGCGGGGCAGCGACCCGGACGCCGCCCTGCACTGGCTGGCCCGGATGCTGGTGGCGGGGGAGGACCCCCGGTTCATCGCCCGCCGGATCGTGATCTTCGCCAGCGAGGACGTCGGCATGGCGGACCCGCAGGCGCTTCAGGTCGCCACCGCGGCGGCCCTGGCGGTCCAGCAGGTGGGCCTGCCGGAAGCCCAGCTGAACCTCGCCCAGGCGGTCGTGCACCTCGCTACCGCCCCCAAATCCAACAGCGTCACCACGGCGCTGGCAGCAGCGTTGTCCGACGTGCGGGCCGGGCGCGGCGGGGCGGTCCCCGCCCACCTGCGCGACGCGCACTACCCCGGGGCGCGTGGTCTTGGTCACGGTACGGGCTACCGCTACCCGCACGACGACCCGCGGGGTGTTGTTGCACAGCAGTATGTGCCGGATGATCTGATCCGCACGGAGTACTACCGGCCCACCGACCACGGCGCCGAGCGGGCGGTTGGAGAGCGGTTGCCCCGGCTGCGCAGAATCGTGCGGGGAGTGCACGGACCGTCGGCCGACGATCCGGACGCGGGCGAGCGCGGCGACGCCGCCGGAGGGGAACAGCTGTGAGAGCGCGCGGTGCCGACGGGCCCGACGACGAGACCGGCCAGCGCAACGAGCAGGCCGGACGGAGCCGTCGGCGCTTCGGGCGTGGCCGGCCGGAGCCGGTGACGCCGGAGGAGGTCCCGCAGGAGGAGACCGGCTGGCTCGACGACCTGCGTACGGCGAAGGAACAGCGCACTGCAATCGGCCCCGGCGCGGCCGGGGGCGAGGCCCGCACCAGCAAGTCCGGGCGCACGGCGCCCGGCCCGGACGACGCCGCCGGTCCCGACCCGTTCGGGCCGCCCGACGACACTGCCGGTCCCGGCCCGTTCGGGCCACCGGAGGCTGCTGCCGGTCCCGGCGCGTTCGGGCCACCGGGGGTCGCTGCCGGTTCCGGTTCGTTCGGTCCGCCCGACGCCGGCGTACGGCCGGTCAGCCCGCCACCGGGGCCCCGGGCCACCAGCGGTGCTCCCGCCGGTGCGGCCACCCGCGGTCCGGGCGGGCGCGAGACCGGCCGGTCCCGCTCGTGGCAGGACGGCTCCGGCGAGTACGCCACCGGTGGCTGGCCCGCCGTCGACCCGGCGGCGCAGCCGGGATCGCGGCACGGCGCACCACCGGCTGCCCCGGCCTCACCGGGCGCCCCCCGCCCGCCCGCCGCCTCCGCCCCACCGGCCGCGCCCGGTGGCCGTGCCCCGGCGCCCGCCCCACGCTCGGCCCCTCCCGCCACACCGCCGGGGTCCGTGCCCCCGTCCGGGCCCGGCGCGCTCGGCAGTGCCCAGCCCGACCGCCCGGGCGTGCCCGTCGCACCACCACGCCCCCAGACCGAACGCGGCCCCGGCCAAGGACGCCGCCAGATCGAATCAGGCCTGCTCCCCGGCCAGTCCGCCCCGGGATCACCGGCCGTGCCGGTGTCGCCGACCGGGGCCCCGCTGGTCCCGCTGTCCGGCAACGCGCCGGAGCTGCCGACGGCCGGCCGTCGCGCGGCGCCGGCAGCGCGCGGGCGCCGGGCCGCGGCTGAGCCGGGTGCCGGCCCCGATACGACGCCGGGCGCGACGGCCGGCAATCCCGCCGTCGGCCCGTCCGCCGGTCGGCGACCCGCCGGGCACGCGCGTCCCGAACCGGTGGGTGGCGGATTCCCCTCCGCGGGCCGCCACCCCGACAGCCCGCCCCGCCACGAATATCCCGCCGCGGGCGGCGCCGCCCGCCCGATCTCCGCAGTGCCCGGTGCCGACGACACCGGCTTCGGATCCCGCAACGCCGCCACGGGCGGTCGCGGCCGTCCCGGCTCCCGACAGCCCGTCGGCGACGGGGTTCGCGGCGAAGGGGTTCGCGGCGGCGTTCGCGACGACGGGGCTCAGGACGGCGGCGGGCGCCACGGCGTGCCCGAGCCCGGGATGCACTCCGCGGCGGAGCCGCAGACCCGGCGCCCCGGCGGGAACCAGGCCGGCCGCCGCGGGCGGGTCGCCGATCAGCGCGCCGGGGACCAGCGTTCCGCAGGTCCGCCCGGGTCCGCCCCGAACTCCCCGGCCGGCCGCCCCGGCCAGCTCCCTCCCGGCCAACTCCCTCCCGGCACTTTCCCGCCGGGCCAGCCCGGACCTTCGGGCGGCCGGGCCGCGCCGTTCCCGCCGGGCCGGCCCGGATCGTCGGGCGCTCAGGCCGCGCCGTTCCCGCCCGCACGGTCGGGCGGGCTCCCGCCCGGTCAGGCTCCGTCGAGCGGCCAGCCGGGACGAGCGCCTGCGGGCCGCTCCGGCCGGCCCCCGGCAGGGCAGGGTGGCCGGCCCGCCGCCTCCGTCGCCCCGCCGGTCGTGCCGGGCCGCGAGGGCGTACGGAGTCCCGCCGTGCCCGGCCGCGCCGGGGCGATGGCGGGCAACACCTCCGGTGCGGTTCCGGTCATCGGGGTTTCCCCACGTACCGGCGGGACCGGCCGCCCGGCCGTACGTGGCGGCGGGCCCGGCCGAGTTCCGCCCGGGCAACCGGACCAGGCCCACCGGCAGGGTCCGGCGGAGCCGCCCACGCGCGAGCCGGCTCACGGCGGCCCTGCCCACGGTGCCCCTGCCCACGGCGCCCCTGCCCACGGGGCACCCGCCCAGGGTGGTCCCGCCCATGGTGGCGCCGCGCATGGTGGCGCCGCCCATGGCGCGCCCGCTCACGGCGCCCCTGCTCACGGGGCGCCCGCCCATGGCGTGCCCGCTCACGCGGCGCCCGTCCTGCCTCCGGGCGACGCGGCCGTCCGGGCTACCGCGGCACCGACCGGTGCGTCAGGGCGTGTCGCGCCGCCTGACGCCGCACCCAGACGCGCCCAGAGACCTGGCGAGATGCCGGGGCGGGCCCTGCCGCCCGGTCCGGCCCCCGCTCAGGCTCTACCCGGTCAGACGCCGCCACGAGCTCTGCCGCCGGGTCAGGCTGCGCGGGCTCTGCCCTCCGCGGAGGCGCCCGGCCGCCCCTTGCCGCCCGGCGAGATGACTTCGCGGGCCCTGCCGCCCGCTGACGTGCCCGCCCGGCCGCTGCCGCCCGGCCGTGGAGCCGCGCGGGCGCTGCCGCCTGGCGACGCAGCCGGACGGGCACTGCCGCCCGGCGACGCGGCCGGACGGGCACTGCCGCCCGGCGACGCGGCCGGGAGGGTGACGGGCGCCGCCTCCGTCGCCGCGCCCAGCCGTGCACCCGAGGCCGGCCCGGTGCCCGGTCGCGCGCAGGTCACCGGTGCAGCTGCCCCGGTGCGTGCGGCCGCCTCCGTCGCTGCCGCGGCCATCGGTGCGGGCCCCGCGAACACCCCGGCCGGGACGGTGCCGCCCGCCGCGGGCGCCGCCGGTGCCGGGACACGCGGTGCCGCGGCGAGTGGTGCGGTCGCGACTGCCACCGCGAGTGGCGCCGTACCCGCTGCGGCCAGCGCCGCGGCGACCCGCCGGCCATCCGCGGACGGCGCACTGGGTGGCCTGCGCGAGGCCCGCTCCGAGCTGCGGCAGAAGATGCGTACCCAGCGGCGGTTGCGGGTCATCACGCTGATGTCGCTGGCCGTCGTCGTGCTGGGCCTGCTGCCGCTGGTGTTCGGCATCCGTTCGGCCACCAGCGACCCTGTGTTCACCTCGCTGGACGCGCTGCACGTGCCGTCCTGGGCCGCCATGCAGGTCAAGGACCGCGGCAGCGGCAGCCAGTGGTGCTTCATGGACTGCCGGTTCCGTGAGCGGACCGCCCAGTCGCAGCAGCCGTACCAGGAGACCACCAAGGTGTACTCCACGGCGCTGGCGGACGCCGGGTGGCACCGCTGGCAGGTCGCCGAGTGCCCGGAGCAGCCGGTCACCGACGGCAGCTACACGTGCTGGCGGCGCGACGAGTTCACTCTGGACCTGCGCGTCGGCCCGCCCGAGTGCGCGATCGACGCGGTCGCCGCCCAGGATCCGGCGGTGCTGCCGTCGGCGGGCGCGGACGGTGTGGTGCCCACGACGGACCCGAAGAAGTGCACCGGCTCCAGCGTGAGCATCAAGGTGCAGAACGCCATTACCGATCTGCGCGGCAAGCCCGAGCCGGCGCCGAACCCGTCGCTGGTCGGCGAGACTCCCGACCCCGTTCTCAGTGATGATCCCCTGTTGGAGCCGACACCCTCCCGGTCGTGACACGCGCGGGCGATGACGGACGGTAGGGTCTGCACGGTTGCTCACGCACGCCGTACACGGCCGCCAGTAGAGGAGACGCGTTCATGAACGCCGGAGAAATCGCAGGGCTGATCGCGGCGGGCGCGTTCCTGATGCTCGTGCTCGTGCTCGCCGTTCCGATCCTCAAGCTGCGGCACACCGTGGACGCGGCGACCCGGGCGATCAACGACCTGACCGATCGCACCGGCCCGCTGCTGGGCAACGTCAACGAGACGGTCGAGAACGTGAACACGGCGCTCGGCCAGGTGCAGGTCTCTTTGGACGGTGTGAACCTCCAGCTGGCGAAGGTGGACGCGATCACCGGCCACGCGCAGAACATCTCGGCCAACGTCGCGAACCTGGTGGCCGTCGTGTCCGCCGCGGCGGCGAACCCGTTGGTCAAGGTGGCGTCGTTCGGCTACGGCCTGCGCAAGGCCACTGCCGCGCGTCGGCACGCCGAGGAGGAGCGCGAGGTCCGCGAGACATTGAAGCGGCGGCGCCGGGCCGCCCGCTGAGCCGACTGGAGATCATCCGCGGCGACGATGCGCCGCCGAGAAAGGAACGCCGCCATGAAGCGCCTGCTCTGGCTCGGCATCGGTCTGGCGGTCGGCGCGGTCGTCGTCCGCAAGCTGACCCGCAAGGCCGACGAGTTCACCCCGTCGGGCATCGCCGCCTCCCTGTCACAATCCGCTGGCGGCCTCGTCGAGTCGCTGCGTAACTTCGTGGAGGACGTCCGCGACGGGATGGCCGAGCGCGAACAAGAGATCCACGAGGCCTTCGCTGCCGGTGAGCTGTTCGACGACCAGTTCGCCGACGTGCGGGACGACGACGGTACGCAGGGGCGGCACGCCCAGAAGGGGTCATGATGAGAACGGCGGAGATCAAGCGGCGCTACCTGGCGCATTTCGAGGCCAACGGGCACACGGTCGTGCCGAGTGCCCCGCTGCCGGCCATCGACGACCCGAACCTGCTGTTCATCAACGCCGGCATGGTGCAGTTCGTGCCGTTCTTCCTGGGGCAGCGCACCCCGCCGTACCAGCGGGCGGTCAGCGTGCAGAAGTGCATCCGCACCCCGGACATCGACGAGGTCGGCAAGACCTCCCGGCACGGCACGTTCTTCCAGATGAACGGCAACTTCTCGTTCGGCGACTACTTCAAGGCGGGCGCGATCCCGCTGGCGTGGGAGCTGTCCACCAAGCCGGTCGAGCAGGGCGGTTTCGGGCTGGACCCGGAGCGGATCTGGGCGACGGTGTACCTGGACGACGACGAGGCCATCGACATCTGGCGCCAGACGGGCATGCCCGCGGAGCGGATCGTGCGCCGTGGCAAGAAGGACAACTTCTGGTCGATGGGCATCCCCGGGCCCGCGGGCCCGTGCTCGGAGCTGTTCTACGACCGTGGCCCGACGTACGGCGCGGAGGGCGGCCCCGAGGTCGACGAGGACCGGTACATGGAGTTCTGGAACCTCGTCTTCATGCAGTACGAGATCACCGACGTGAAGTCGAAGGAGGACTTCACGATCGTCGGCGACCTGCCCGCGAAGAACATCGACACCGGCATGGGCCTGGAGCGCATCGCCTCGATCCTGCAGGGCGTCGACAACCTGTACGAGATCGACGAGGTCCGCCCGATCCTGTCCCGGGCGGCGGAGCTGACCGGCAAGACGTACGGCGCGCATTCCGGGCACGCGGCGAACCAGTCGCACCCCGACGACGTGCGGCTGCGGGTGATCGCGGACCACGTCCGCACCGCGCTGATGCTGATCGGCGACGGCATCGTCCCCTCCAACGAGGGCCGCGGGTACGTGCTGCGCCGCATCATGCGCCGCGCGATCCGGGCGATGCGCCTGCTCGGCTGGCAGGCCCCCGCGCTGCCCGAGCTGCTGCCGGTGGCGCGCGACTGCATGGCGCCGTCGTACCCGGAGCTGGCGGAGGAGTTCGGCCGCATCTCCACGTACGCGTACGCGGAGGAGGACGCGTTCCTGTCCACGCTGCGGGCGGGCACCACGATCCTGGACACCGCGATCACGGACACCAAGACCGCGGGCGGTTCCACGCTGACCGGCGCGCAGGCGTTCCAGCTGCACGACACGTACGGTTTCCCGATCGATCTGACCCTGGAGATCGCGGCCGAGCAGGGCCTGCAGGTCGACCAGGAGGGTTTCCGCAGGTTGATGGCCGACCAGCGGGCGCGGGCGAAGGCGGACGCGGCGGCGCGCAAGACCGGCCACGCGGACCTGTCGGCGTACCGTGCGGTCCTGGACGCGGGCGGCCCGGTGGAGTTCACCGGGTACGCGGAGGTGTCCCGGGAGTCGCGGATCCGCGCGGTGCTCGGCGGCGGCGCGAGCGTCGCGGCGGCGGGCGAGGGCGAGTTCGTGGAGCTGATCCTGGACGCGACCCCGTTCTACGCGGAGGGCGGCGGCCAGCAGGCCGACACTGGCCTGATCAACGTGGGTGCGGGGCAGGTCGAGGTCGTCGACGTGCAGCAGCCCATCCCGGGGTTGATCGTGCACAAGGCGCGCGTGGTCCGCGGTGAGGTCCGCGCGGGCGAGGCCGGGTTCGCGGAGATCGACGTGACCCGGCGCAAGGCGATCTCCCGTTCGCACACCGCGACGCACCTGATCCACCAGACGATGCGGCACTTCCTCGGCGAGTCGGCGACCCAGGCGGGTTCGCTGAACGCGCCGGGCCGGCTGCGCTTCGACTTCAACACCCCGGGCGCGGTGCCGCAGGCAGTGCTGCACGACGTCGAGCAGCAGGTCAACGAGGTGCTGCTGCGTGACCTGGAGGTGCACGCGTTCATCACCAGCCAGGAGGAGGCCCGCCGGCTGGGTGCGATGGCGCTGTTCGGTGAGAAGTACGGCGACGAGGTCCGCGTCGTGGAGGTCGGCGACTATGCGCGCGAGCTGTGCGGCGGCACCCACGTGTCCCGTTCCGGGCAGCTCGGCCTGGTGAAGGTCCTGTCCGAGTCGTCCATCGGTTCCGGGGTCCGCCGGGTCGAGGCGCTGGTCGGCATCGACGCGTTCGGCTTCCTGGCCAAGGAGCACCTGCTGGTGTCCCGGCTGGCGGAGCTGTTCCGGGTGCCCGGCGACCAGGTCGCGGAGCGCGTGGAGCAGACCGTGACCGCGCTGCGCGACGCGGAGAAGGAGCTGGAGAAGCTGCGCGCCCAGATGGTGCTGGGCGGAGCGGCGGCGCTCGCGAGCGGGGCGAAGGACCTGCGCGGCGTCGCGTACGTCGGCACCGAGGCCCCCGAGGGCGCGGCCGGGAACGACGTGCGCACCCTGGCCCAGGAGATCCGTGGAAAGATCGACCCGGCGCGTCCCGCGGTGGTCGCGGTCGCGTCCCGGGCGAACGGCAAGGCGTCACTCATCGTGGCGATCAACGCGGCTGCGAAGGGTCGCGGGTTGTCCGCGGCCGACCTCGTCAAGGGGGCGCTGTCGGGACGCGGCGGCGGCAACGCCGACCTCGCTCAGGGCGGCGGCGTGCCCGCCGATCAGGTATCGGCCCTGTTGGTCGCTGTGGAGAAGGCGGTCGGCGACGCTGCGTGACGTTGGAGAGGGTGGCCCGATGAAGACACCACCGCGGGGTAGGCGGCTGGGCGTCGATGTCGGTAAGGTCCGTGTCGGGGTTGCGATCTGTGACCCCGACGGGATCCTGGCCACCCCATTGGTCACGGTGTCCCGGGACATGGGGGCGGCCGCCGATTCCGTACCCGCCGATATAGCCGAGCTCAGGCGCCTCGTGGAGGAGCACGAGGCGGTGCAGATCGTGGTGGGTCTTCCGGTGCGCCTGTCGGGCGCGGAGGGGACAGCCGCGGTAGACATTCGTGCGTACGCTGACCGGCTGGCACGTGCGGTCGGGGACGTGCCCGTCGTACTGACGGACGAGAGGATGTCGACCGTGGTGGCAACTCGCAGACTTGCCGAACGTGGTGTCCGGGGACGGCGCCAGCGGGCGGTGGTCGACCAGGTGGCCGCCGTGGAGATCCTGCAGAGCTGGCTGGACGCGCAGCGGAGGCAGACGAGATGATCGACGAGCTTGATCTGGCGTTCGACGAGAACGCCGAACGGACCAAACCGCGGCACCGGCGCTCGCGTGGTGGCAAGGGCAAGTCGGCCGTCGCGTTCCTGCTGGCCTTCGTCCTGCTCGGCGCGCTCGGCGGCGGGGTGTATCTGGGCTACAGCAAGGTCCGGGACTTCTTCACCGCCGCCGACTACGACGGTCCGGGCACCGGTACCGCGCAGGTGCAGATCAAGGAGAGCGCGACCCTCACGGACATGGGTAACGCGCTGGTCGACAAGGACGTGGTCAAGAGCACCGCGGCGTTCGTCAACGCGGCGGACGCCAACCCGCAGGGGCACAACATCCGGGCGGGCACGTACAACCTGCGCAAGCAGATGGCCGCCAAGGACGCGGTGACGCTGCTGCTGGACCCGAAGTCGCGGGTCAGCACGGGCGTCACCATCCCGGAGGGCAAGACCGCCAAGCAGGTGTACGAGCTGCTGTCCAAGGCGACGAACATCCCGGTCAAGGACTTCGAGGCGGCCGGAAAGGACCCGGTCGCGCTCGGTGTGCCCACTTTCTGGTTCAACCGGACGGACGGGCAGAAGGTGAACCGGTCGATCGAGGGCTTCCTGTTCCCGGACACCTACGAGTTCCAGCCCAAGGGCACCGCCACGGACGCGCTGAAGACGATGGTGACGCACTTCCTGAACGTCGCTCAGAAGATCGACTTCGTCGACCGGGTGCAGAAGGAACGCAAGATCAGCCCGTACGAGGCGCTGACCGTGGCGTCCCTGGCACAGGCCGAGGCGGGCAACCAGGAAGACCTCGGCAAGATCGCCCGGGTCGCGTACAACCGGATCTACGGCGGCAACTTCCCGTGCAGCTGCCTGCAGTTCGACGTCGGGATCAACTACTACTACCAGCTCACCGGGCGGCCGACGAAGCCGTCGAAGGACATGACGCTGGCCGAGCTGACCGACCCGAAGAACCCGTACCGTACGCACGGCAAGAGCGGCCTCACGCCCACCCCGATCAACAACCCGGGCCAGGCGGCGCTGGAAGGCGCGATGAATCCGCCCGCCGGCCCGTGGCTGTACTTCGTGGCGATCGACAAGCAGGGTCACTCGGCGTTCGCCACCACGCTGGACGGCCAGCGCAAGAACGAGGCGACTGCCCGCAAGAACGGCGTTCTGTGACGGGTGCTCCCGCCGCGCATCGCGCCGCGGTCTGCGGCACACCGATCGGGCACTCGCTGTCTCCGGTGATCCACCGGGCAGGGTTCGCGGCGGCGGGACTGGCCGACTGGTCGTACGAGGCCGTCGAGTGCGCCGAGGCCGACCTGCCGGGCCTGGTCGCGGGCCTGGGCCCGGAGTGGGCCGGGTTGTCGCTGACCATGCCGCTCAAGGAGACCGCCCTGGCCTTGGCGACCTCCGCCACCGACGTGGCGCGGGCCACCGGCGCCGCCAACACGCTGATCCGCCGCCCGGACGGCTGGCACGCGGACAACACCGACGTGTCCGGAATGGTGCGGGTCCTGCGCGACGCCGGCGTCGGCACGGCGCCGTCGGTGACCGTGCTCGGCGGCGGTGGCACGGCGCGCGCCGCGCTGGCCGCGGCCGCTCGGCTCGGCGCCTCGACGGTCACGGTGGTGACCCGGCGCCCCGCCGCGGTGACGGAACTGGGTGCGGCCGCCGACGCGCTGGGGGTGACGCTGTCCGGGGTCGCCTGGGAGGCGGCGACGGCTGCGTTCGATGCCGACGTGGTCGTCTCGACCGTGCCGAAGGGCGCCGCCGACTCCTTCGCCCCGGTGGTCGCGTGGCGTTCGGGCACGGTGCTGTTCGACGCGATCTACGACCCGTGGCCGACGCCGCTGGCCGCCGCGGCCACCGCCGCCGGCCTGCCGGTCGTCTCCGGCCTGGACCTGCTGCTGGCCCAGGCGCTCGGCCAGTTCGAGCAGTTCACCGGCGTACGCCCGGCCCCCGAGGCGGCCATGCGCGAAGCGCTGCACGCCGCAGCCGCGTTGCGCTGACCGGCGGAGCAGCCGCGTTGCGCTGACCGGCAGACCGGATCACGCCGCCCGGCCCGGGTGCTGCCGAAGCCCGGCGATGCCTGCGGACGCTCAACCCCGGGTGCGCCGCCCACGATGATCACGGAGGTCGGCCGGCCGCCCCCCGGGCCGCCGCGGCGCAACGAGCGTCCTGGTCAGCAACGCCAGCACGGCGAATCCCACGATCACCACACCCATCGGTACGCCGGTCCCCGCGTCACCCACGCCCGCCAGCGGGGCCGCGACCGACGCGACGACGGACTGGATGCCGCCGAGCAGCGCCGCCGCGGTCCCGGCCCGCTCCGGGTACCGGTCCAGCGCCAGCGCGGTCCCGTTGGGCATCACCGCCCCGATCGACGCGACCACCACGAAGAGCCCGGCAGCGAGCCCGACCAGGCTGCCCACCGCCGCCGCGACCAGTACGGCCACTGCGGCCACGGCCTGCGTCACCAGCGCGCCGGTCAGCAGCGTGGCGGGCGGGAAGTGGTCCAGCAGCCGCCGGTTCGCCTGGCTGAGTGTGATGAGCCCCGCCGCGTTGAGCCCGAACAGCAGGCTGAACGCGGTCGGTGAGACCCCGTACCCGTCCTGGAAGACGAACGACGACGCCGAGATGTACGCGAACATCGCCGCGAACGCGCACCCCTGCCCGAGGGCGAAGCCGAGGTACTGGCGGTCGGTGAGCAGCGTGCGCGCGGCCCGGGCCGTCTCGGCGAACCCGCCCTCCGCACGCCGCTGCGGCGGCAGCGTCTCCGGCAGCCGCAGCGCCACGAGCGCGGTGAGCAGCGCGGCGATCACGCCCAGCGTGACGAAGATGCCGGGCCACGGGGCCACCTTGAGCACCGCACTGCCCAGCGCGGGCGCGGCGATCGGCGCCACCCCGAAGATCAGGGTGAGCCGGGAGAAGAACTTCGCGGCCTCGACGCCGGAGTACAGGTCACGCACCACCGCGCGGGCCACCACGACGCCGAACCCGCCCGCCATGCCCTGCAGCAGCCGCAGCGCCACCAGGACGGGTGCGGCCGGGGCCAGCGCGCACGACAGCGAGAAGATCGCGTACGCGGCGACGCTGAGCACGATCGGCCGCCGCCGCCCCCACCGGTCGCTGAGCGGGCCTCCGGCGAGCTGCCCGAGGGCCAGCCCGATCAGGCAGGTGGTGAGCGAGAGTTGCACCTGCGCGTCGGGCACCCCGTAGTCGGCCGCGATCGCGGGGAACGCCGGCAGGTACATGTCCAGCGACAACGGCCCGATCGCGGTGATCAGCCCGAGCATCACCACCAGCAACGGTCCGTGCGGCGCGGAGCGGTGTTCGGTGGACGATGCGGGCACGCCCGCACCGTACCTCCGGCTCCGCGTCCTTGATCGGCCGGTGTTCCGCAGGACGGGACGCCCCCGGGGGGTGTACGCCGCGCCAGGGCGGCGTGCCAGACTGTGACCCGTGTTGCGCTGGTTGACCGCAGGTGAATCCCATGGCCCCGCGCTCGTCGCCCTCCTTGAAGGCGTGCCCGCCGGGGTGCGGGTGACGAGCGACGACATCCGTCGCGATCTTGCTCGCCGCCGCCTCGGCTACGGCCGCGGCGCGCGGATGGCGTTCGAGCAGGACGAGGTGGAGATCGTCGGCGGGCTCCGGCACGGCGTCACGCTGGGCAGCCCGGTCGCGATCCGGGTGGGCAATTCCGAGTGGCCCAAGTGGCGGACCGTGATGGCCGCCGACCCGGTCGATCCGGTGGAGCTGGCCGCGCAGGCCCGCAACGCCCCGTTGACCCGTCCCCGCCCCGGCCACGCCGACCTGGCAGGCATGCAGAAGTACGGGCACGCCGACGCCCGGCCGATCCTGGAGCGCGCCAGCGCCCGCGAGACCGCGGCACGGGTCGCGGTCGGCGCGGTCGCCAAGGCGATGGTCCGGCAGGCTATCGGGGTGCAGATCGTCTCGCACGTCGTCGAGCTGGGTTCCGTGGCGGCCAAGCCCGGGGTGATCCCGGCGCCCGAGGACGCCGAGCGCGTAGACGCGGACCCGTTGCGCTGCCTCGACCCCGAGGCCAGCGTCCGCATGGTCGCCGAGGTGGACGCGGCCAAGAAGGACGCCGACACGCTCGGCGGCATCGTCGAGGTGCTCGCGTACGGGGTGCCGCCGGGCCTCGGCTCGCACGTCCAGTGGGACCGCAAGCTGGATGCGCGGCTCGCGACGGCGCTGATGTCGATCCAGTCCGTCAAGGGCGTCGAGATCGGCGACGGCTTCACTCAGGCCCGTTCGCGCGGCTCGGTGGCGCACGACGAGATCATCCCCACGCCCGAGGGGGTGCGGCGGGTCACCGACCGGGCCGGTGGCCTCGAAGGCGGCATCACCAACGGTGAATACCTGCGGGTCCGGGCGGCCATGAAGCCGATCTCCTCGCTGAACCGCGCGCTGCAGACCGTCGACGTCTCCACCGGCGAGCCTGCCACGGCCATCAACCAGCGTTCCGACGTCTGCGCGGTGCCCGCCGGTGCGGTGGTCGCGGAGGCGATGGTGGCGCTGGTGCTCGCCGAGGCGGCCACGGAGAAGTTCGGCGGCGACTCCGTCACCGAGATCCGCCGCAACCTGGCCGGCTACCTCGACAGCCTGCTGATCCGCTGATGGCGCCGGTCTGCGTGCTGGTCGGGCCGCCCGGCGCCGGCAAGTCCACGGTCGGCCACGCGCTGGCCGCCCTGCTCGACGTGCCGTTCGCGGACACGGACGCGCAGATCGAGGAACGGGCAGGCAAACCGATCCCGGACATCTTCGTCGAGGACGGCGAGCCCGCGTTCCGGGCGCTGGAGCGGGTCACGGTGGCGGACGCGCTCGCGGACTTCGACGGGGTGCTCGCCCTCGGCGGCGGCGCGATCATGAACGCGGACACCCGTGCGGCCTTGGCAGGGCACGTGGTCGCGTACCTGTCGGTCGAGTTGAGCGATGCCGTCAAGCGCGTCGGCCTGGGCGCCGGGCGTCCCATGCTGAGCGTCAACCCGCGGGCGACCCTCAGGTACCTGATGGATCAGCGCCGCCCGCTGTACGAGTCCGTGGCCACGCACACGATTGCGACGGACGGCCGTACCCCGCAGGAGATCGCGGAGTTGCTGGCCGGAGAGCTCGGCAGCTGAGTAGCACGGCACGAGCCGCCCGGTGTGTCGCCGGGCGGCTCGTGGAATGCGCTGTTGTTTGTCAGGCGATTTTGACGTTGAAGAGGGGGTTGGCGGCGAGCTTCTTGAACGCGGCGAGGTTGCCCGGTGTGCTGTCGATGCTGATGTCGCGGTCGCCTTGGTCGTCGTGCTTGGTGTCGAAGTAGACGATGGCCTTGATCCCGGGGCGCTTGGCCAGCTCCGGCAGGACGCTGTTGTAGCCGGCGCTCTTGTCGACGGGGTGGCCGATGCGGTGGTAGACACCCCACTCGGCGATCATGATCGGCTTGCTGGGGTGGTTGGTGACGGCCCAGTCGTACCAGCCCAGTCCCTTACCGGTCGACGCTTTGCGGTCGAGCAGGTCGGCGAACTGGCCGTAGTGGTAGTAGCCCTTCTCCGCGGACACGTAGGAGTCCAGGCCGATCCAGTCGACGACGTCGTCGCCGGGGTAGAGGTCCTTCCACCAGGACTGGGCCATCCACTTCTCGTTACCCATGTAGGCGAGCACGTTGACCGCGTTGGTCACACCCTGCGCTTTGAGCCGGGTGATGGTGTGGCGGTACATGGCGGCGAAGTCCTTGGCTTCCATGCCGGAGCCCTTGCGGGCGATGACGTCGTTCTCCGGTTCGTGGTTGAGCACCAGGAAAAACTTCTGCGGGTAGCTGGTTTTGATCCGCTTCGCGAACGCGTCGATCCGCTTGTCCTGCTCGCCCTTGGCGACCTTGGCCCAGGTGGAGCCGTAGGCGATCTTCCAGTTGACCAGCAGCGCGCGGGGGTGGGCGGGGTCGGTGGTCATCGCGATCTCGCTCTGGGTGGGGAAGGCTTCGTCGCCCTTGTGGTAGGTGTGGAAGATCGACGCGGTCCGGCCGGACAGGGCCTCCCACTTCTTCAGTTCGGCGTCGCGGGGGGCGGAGGTGAAGCCGCCCGCGGCGGCGCCCCACAGGACTCCGCAGGTGGGGACGAGCTTGTCGCCGGTGACGCACTGCTGCTTGGCCTTCGGCTTGGCCGAGGACGCGGGAGCGGCGTGCGCCGCCCCGGCCGCGCCGACCACCGCGGTGGTCCCGGCCAGCATCGCACCCAGCAGCGTGACGACCTTGCGAACCTTGCGACCCAAAACGAATCTCCCCCGTTTGTTCCGGCCCACGTCGGCCGGTCACATGAAGAAGATTCGGGGTCAGGGGGAGCGCCCCCGGGTCCTGGAAGGTTTCCTAACGGTTGCAGCTCATACTTTCGGCCCGGCCGATGCCATGACCAGCCGATAGAGCCCCCACCGAACGGCGATCCGAGGCTTGCCGCCGCGCGATCGTCAGCGACGGAGACGGTCTTCGGCCATTCGATGCGCGGCGCCAGCGGGTGCAGCCCCCGAGGGGGTGTGGCGCCATGACCCCGCGGCGTGCCCACTAGGCTCGGCGTCGATGGACGACGTGACCCGAATCCCCGTGGCCGGTGACCGACCGTATGAGGTGCTGGTCGGGCGTGGGCTCGCCCCCGCCCTGGCGCCGCTGCTCGACGGCGCGGTCCGCGTCGCCGTCCTGCATGCACCGCCGATGCAGAGTCAGGCCGCGCACCTCGCGCAGGAGCTGACCGCGGCCGGGCTGCGGCCGACCCTGCTCCCCGTGCCCGACGCCGAGGCGGGCAAGACCGTCCAGGTCGCCGCGTCCTGCTGGGACGCGCTCGGCGAGGCCGGGTTCACCCGTACCGATGCGGTCGTCGGCGTGGGCGGCGGTGCGGTCACCGACCTCGCCGGTTTCGTCGCCGCGAGCTGGCTGCGCGGAGTGCGCTGGGTGCCCTGGTCCACCTCGCTGCTCGGCATGGTCGACGCGGCCGTGGGCGGTAAGACCGGCATCAACGTCGCCGCGGGCAAGAACCTCGTGGGCGCGTTCCATCCACCCGCCGGGGTGCTGTGCGACCTCGACATGCTCGACACCCTGCCGGGCGGCGACCTGGTCGCCGGGCTGGCCGAGGTGGTCAAGTGCGGCTTCATCGCCGACCCCGCGATCCTCGACGCGGTCGAGGCCGATCCCGCCGCGGCCACCGACCCGCACGGCCCGGTCGTCCGGGAGCTGATCGAACGCGCGATCCGGGTCAAGGCCGAGGTGGTGAGCGCGGACCTGCGCGAGTCCGGGCTGCGGGAGATCCTGAACTACGGGCACACGCTGGGCCACGCGATCGAGAAGCGGGAGGCGTACCGGTGGCGGCACGGGCACGCCGTGGCGGTCGGGCTGGTCTTCGCGGCCGAGCTGTCCCGCCTCGCCGGGCGGCTGGACGACGCCACCGCCGCCCGCCACCGCGCGGCGCTGGAGCTGTTGGGGCTGCCCACGTCGTACCCGGGGGACGCCTGGCCGGAGTTGCTGGCCGGGATGCGGGTGGACAAGAAGACCCGGGCCGACACGCTGCGTTTCGTGGTGCTCGACGGCCTGGCCAAGCCCGGCACCCTGGCCGGTCCGGACGACGCGCTGCTGGCCCGGGCGTACGAGGCGGTGTCCGCATGAGGCGGGTGTACGTGCTCAACGGGCCGAACCTGGGGCGGCTGGGCACCCGGCAGGTCGACGTCTACGGGCTGACCTCGTACGCGGATCTCGTGGCGATGTGCGAGTCCGCCGGGGCGGAGCTGGGCCTGGCGGTGCAGGTCCGGCAGACCGACGCGGAGCACGAGATGCTGGCCTGGCTGCACGCCGCCGCCGACGAGCAGGCCCCGGTGGTGCTCAACCCCGGGGCGTGGTCACATTATTCGTACGCGGTTCGCGACGCCTGCGCGTTGCTGCGGGCCCCCCTGGTCGAGGTGCACATCTCCAACATCCACGCCCGGGAGGAGTTCCGGCACCACTCGGTGGTCTCGGCGGTGGCCACGGGCGTCATCGCCGGGCTGGGGGTCGACGGCTACAAGCTGGCGTTGCAGCACATCGCGCGGAGGCCCGATTCGTCGGGTGACACGCCGCGCCGGTAAACTTTTCGGGTCACTTCATCGCGTCAAGATCAAGGCAGGACATGGCGACTACGAACGACCTGAAGAACGGCCTCGTGCTCAACCTCGACGGCGAGCTCTGGGCCGTCGTCGAGTTCCAGCACGTCAAGCCGGGCAAGGGCGGTGCGTTCGTGCGCACGACGCTCAAGAACGTGCTGTCCGGCAAGGTGGTCGACAAGACCTTCAACGCGGGGACCAAGGTCGAGACGGCCACGGTCGACAAGCGCACGATGCAGTATCTGTACCAGGACGGCGACGACTTCGTCTTCATGGACCTGGGCACGTTCGACCAGATCCACGTGCCCGGTGGCACCGTGGGTGAGGCGGCGAATTACCTGCTGCCCGAGGCCGAGGCGACCGTGGCGACCCACGAGGGCGTGCCGCTGTACATCGAGCTGCCCACCAGCGTCTTCCTCGAGGTGACGTACACCGAGCCGGGCCTGCAGGGTGACCGCTCCACGGGCGGCACCAAGCCGGCGACCGTGGAGACCGGCGCCACCGTGCAGGTGCCGCTGTTCATCTCCACCGGTGAGAAGATCAAGGTCGACACGCGCGACGGCCGTTACCTCGGCCGCAGCTGATGCCCGAGGCCCCCAAGCTGCAGATGCCCGCGCGCCGGAAGGCGCGCAAGCGGGCGCTGGACGTGCTCTACGAGGCCGACCTGCGAGATCTGCCGCCGCGTAAGGTGCTTGCGGGCTACCTGGAGCGGATCGTGCAGCCCCGCCCGGATCACCTCGAGTACACGATCGGGCTGGTCGAGGGCGTGGCGACGCATCTGGACCGGATCGACGAGCTGATCGCGAGCTACGCCGAGGGCTGGACGCTGCCCCGGATGCCGGTCGTGGACCGCAATCTGGCCCGCATCGCGGTGTACGAGCTGCTCTACGTGCCCGAGATCGACGACCCGGTCGCGATCACCGAGGCGGTCGAGCTGGCGAAGCAGATGTCCACCGATGACAGCCCGCGATTCCTCAACGGCCTGCTGGGCCGGATCGCCGAGTTCGCGAGCCGCTGACCCGTCGACGCCCGACGGCCCGGACCATCACGGTCCGGGCCGTCGGCGTCTGCGCTGCTGCGCGCCGGGCCGCCCGATGGCCTGCGCCGCCAGGCCGGGAGTCGATGCGCGCGGTCACCGCCGTGCTCGACCGGCCTGCGGGAGCGCCGTGGGTCGCGGACACGGCGAAGCCCACACCGCCGGGTGGCGATGTGGGCTCGGCCGCTGATTTCTGGTGATCAGGAGGCGAAGAAGGCCCGCGGGTCGGCGACCAGGACGCCCTGCTCGGTCAGGCGCTCGATGAGGCCGGACGGCGAGATGTCGTAGACGATGGCCAGCGCGCGCAGGTCGTCGGCGCGGATGGACAGCACCCGCCCGTTGTAGTCACCGCGCTGCTGCTGGATCGCCCGGGCGTAGCGCGCCACGTAGGCGAGGTCCTCGTTGGTGGTGTCGTACAGCTTCTCGAGGTCGAGAACGATCTTGTTGGTGGCTTCGAGCCGGACCCCGCTGCCGTCGGGCAGCAGCTCCGACACGGGGACGCGGTAGAAGTCGGCGAGCTCGGCCAGACGGGACACGGTGACCGCACGGTCGCCGCGCTCGTACGAGCCCACCACGACGGCCTTCCACCGGCCGTTCGACTTCTCTTCCACGCCCTGCAGAGACAGGCCCTGCTGCTGGCGGATGGAGCGCAGGCGGGCGCCCAACGACTTGGCGTACTCAGACGGCATACGGTCACTCCCAGTGCTGTGCTGGCGCGGGGGGTTCTTCCCCCGCGGATCGCTACGCAGCGTGACGGTACGGAGTTTGCGACCCCTGGTCAAGTGCCGGTTACCGATGAGACGCGGGAGTCGCGTAACTTGACCACTTTAGCCCCTTTCCGCGACGGGTAGGGCACGTCACCATCCTGCACGCAGCGTTCACTGGTAACGTGTCGACAGCCATTGGGTTGACCCCTGCCAGGGGGTTTCCCGCCAGACGTCCTTTAACGACCCGTCCCGTGAGGCGGGGAAGGAGGTCAGCCGTGGCACACCCACGCGCCGACACCAAGATCATTCTGTCCGAGGCGGATCTCCACCGGGTGGTGGATCGGATCGCCCATCAGATCCTCGAGAAGACCTCCGGTGCGACCGGCACGGTCCTGCTCGGCATCCCGACCCGCGGCGTCCCGCTGGCCCGCCGCCTCGCCGCCCGGATCCACGCCTTCGAGGACGTCGACGTCCCGGTCGGCTCGCTCGACATCACGCTGTATCGCGACGACCTGCGGCTGCAGGCCACCCGGGCGCTCGGCAAGACCGAGCTTCCGCCCGGCGGGCTCGACGGGCGCCGGGTCATCCTGGTCGACGACGTGCTCTTCTCCGGGCGTACGGTCCGGGCCGCGCTGGATGCGCTCAGCGACGTCGGCCGGCCCAGCTCGGTGCAGCTCGCGGTGCTGGTCGACCGCGGCCACCGGGAGCTGCCGATCCGCGCCGACTACGTCGGCAAGAACATCCCCACCGCCCGGTCCGAGAGCGTGCGCGTGTCGCTGGCCGAGACCGACGACGGTACGGACGAGGTCCGGCTGACCGGAGGTGACAAATGATCAAGCACCTGCGCTCGGCGGCCGATCTGGACGCCGCCACCGCCACCCTGATCCTGGACACCGCGGCGGAGATGGCCGCGCTGGCCGGCCGCGAAGTGAAGAAGCTGCCCACGCTGCGCGGGCGCACCGTGGTCAACCTGTTCTACGAGGACTCCACCAGGACCCGGATCTCGTTCGAGGCCGCCGCCAAGCGCCTGTCCGCGGACGTCATCAACTTCTCCGCCAAGGGCTCCAGCGTCAGCAAGGGCGAGAGCCTCAAGGACACCGCGCTGACGTTGCAGGCCATGGGCGCGGACGCGGTCGTCATCCGGCACTCCGCCTCGGGCGCCCCGCACCGGCTCGCCAACTGGATCGACGGCTCGGTGGTCAACGCGGGCGACGGCACCCACGAGCACCCGACGCAGGCGCTGCTGGACGCGTACACGATGCGGGCGCGCCTCGGCCGCCTCGCCGGGCTGCACGTGGTGATCGTCGGCGACGTGCTGCACAGCCGGGTGGCCCGGTCCAACACGCTGCTGCTGTCGACGCTCGGCGCCAAGGTCACCCTGGTCGGCCCGCCCACGCTGATCCCGCTGGACATCGCGGCGGCGCTGGCTCCCGGCACCGAGGTCTCGTACGACCTGGACGCGGTGCTGCCCACCGCGGACGTGGTGATGATGCTGCGGGTGCAGACCGAGCGGATGCAGGACTCGTTCTTCCCTTCGGCCCGGGAGTACTCCCGCCGGTACGGCCTGGACGCCGCACGCATGCACCGGCTCGGAGAGCACGCGATCGTCATGCACCCCGGGCCGATGAACCGCGGCATGGAGATCACCCCGGCGGTGGCCGACTCGCCCCGCTCCACGATCGTCGAACAGGTCACCAACGGCGTCAGCGTCCGGATGGCCGTTCTCTACCTGCTCCTCGGAGGCAAATGATGTCGGCGGCGTACCTGATCAAAAGCGTCCGGGTGCTCGGCGGTGAGCCGCGCGACCTGCTGATCCGCGACGGCGTGATCGCCGACGGCGACCCCGCGGGCGCCGAGGTGATCGAGGCCGCCGGGCTGGTCGCCCTGCCCGGCCTGGTCGACCTGCACACCCACCTGCGCGAGCCGGGCCGCGAGGACGCCGAGACGGTCGAGACCGGCTCGCGGGCCGCGGCGCTGGGCGGCTACACCGCGGTCTGCGCGATGGCCAACACCTCCCCGGTCGCGGACACCGCGGGAGTGGTCGAGCAGGTGTGGCGGCTCGGCCACGAGGCCGGGCTGGTGGACGTGCAGCCGATCGGCGCGGTCACGGTCGGGCTGGCCGGCAAGCAGCTCGCCGAGCTGGGCGCGATGGCCGACTCCGCGGCCCGGGTGCGGATCTTCTCCGACGACGGCTTCTGCGTCGCCGACCCGCGTCTGATGCGCCGCGCCCTGGAGTACGTGAAGGCGTTCGGCGGGGTGATCGCCCAGCACGCCGAGGAGCCCCGGCTCACCGAGGGCGCGCAGATGCACGAGGGCGAGGTCTCCACCCGGCTCGGCCTGACCGGCTGGCCCGCGGTCGCCGAGGAGGCGATCATCGCCCGCGACGTGCTGCTGGCCGAGCACGTCGGCAGCCGCCTGCACGTCTGCCACGTCTCCACCGCGGGCAGCGTCGAGGTGCTGCGCCAGGCCAAGGCCCGCGGCGTCCGGGTCACCGCCGAGGTGACCCCGCACCACCTGTTGCTCACCGACGAGCTGGCCGCCAGCTACGACCCGGTGTACAAGGTGAACCCGCCGCTGCGTACCGCCGCCGACGTCGAGGCGCTGCGCGCCGCGCTGGTCGACGGCACGATCGACATCGTCGCCACCGACCACGCCCCGCACGCCGTGGAGGACAAGGAGTGCGAGTGGGCGTACGCCCGCCCCGGCATGGTCGGCCTGGAAACCGCGCTGCCGGTGGTGCTGTCCGTCCTCGGGGAGCAGTGGGATCTCATCGCCGAGCGGATGTCGCGCGCCCCGGCCCGGATCGCCGGGCTGACCGGGCACGGCGGCGACCTCACGGCCGGTACGCCGGCCAACCTCACGCTGGTGGACCCGTCCGCCCGCCGGGTCGTCGACCCGGCCGGGCTGGCGAGCCGCAGCCGCAACACACCGTACGCGGGCACCACCCTGCCGGGTCGCATCGTCGCGACCTTCCTTCGGGGAGAGCCGACAGTCCTGGACGGGAAGGCGACCAAGTGACACGCACCCCTGCGATCCTCGTGCTCGAGGACGGCCGCACGTTCGCCGGTGAGGCGTACGGAGCGGTCGGTGAGACCTTCGGCGAGGCGGTCTTCACCACCGGCATGACCGGCTATCAGGAGACCTTGACGGACCCGTCGTACCACCGGCAGGTCGTGGTGCAGACCGCACCGCAGATCGGCAACACCGGCGTCAACGCCGAGGACGACGAGTCGGACCGGATCTGGGTGTCCGGCTACGTGGTCCGTGACCCGTCGCGCCGCCCGTCGAACTGGCGTGCCACCGGCGACCTGGGCGAGCGGCTGGCCGCCGAGGGGGTGGTCGGCATCAGCGGCATCGACACCCGGGCGCTGACCCGGCACCTGCGCGAGCGCGGCGCCATGCGCGTCGGTGTGTCCAGCATGGACACCGACCCGCAGGCGCTGCTGGCCAAGGTCCAGCAGGCACCCGGCATGGTGGGCGCGGACCTCTCCGCGCAGGTGAGCACGCCGAAGCCGTACACGATCGAGGCGGTGGGCCAGCACCGGTACACGATCGCCGCGCTGGATCTGGGCATCAAGCGCAACGTGTCCCGGCGGCTGGCCGAGCGCGGGGTCACCACCCACGTGCTGCCGTCGTCGTCCACCCTGGACGACCTGCTCGCGGTCAACCCGGACGCGGTGTTCTTCTCACCCGGCCCCGGCGACCCCGCCACCGCCGACCACCCGGTCGCGCTGGCGCAGGAGGTGATGCGCCGCCGCATCCCGCTGTTCGGCATCTGCTTCGGCAGCCAGATCCTCGGCCGCGCGCTCGGCTTCGGCACCTACAAGCTCGGGTACGGCCACCGCGGCATCAACCAGCCCGTGCTGGACCGCACCACCGGCAAGGTCGAGGTGACCAGCCACAACCACGGCTTCGCCGTCGACGCTCCGCTCGACACGGTCGTCGGCACCGAGTTCGGCCGGGTCGAAGTCAGTCACGTGTGCCTCAACGACAACGTGGTCGAAGGGCTGCGGGCGCTCGATGTGCCCGCGTTCACCGTCCAGTACCACCCCGAGGCGGCGGCCGGTCCCCACGACGCGGACTACCTGTTCGACCGCTTCGTCGAGCTCGTCGAGAAGAGGGCTGCCTGATGCCGAAGCGTACGGATCTGAAGCATGTCATGGTGATCGGCTCCGGACCGATCGTCATCGGCCAGGCCTGCGAGTTCGACTACTCCGGCACCCAGGCGTGCCGGGTGCTGCGCGCCGAGGGCCTGCGGGTCTCGCTGGTGAACTCCAACCCCGCCACGATCATGACGGACCCGGAGTTCGCCGACGCCACGTACGTCGAACCGATCACGCCCGAGTTCGTGGAGCTGGTCATCGCCCGCGAGCGCCCCGACGCGATCCTGCCCACGCTGGGCGGCCAGACCGCCCTGAACACCGCGGTCGCGCTGCATGAGAGCGGCGTGCTCGACAAGTACGGCGTCGAGCTGATCGGCGCCGACATCGACGCGATCCGCCGCGGCGAGGACCGGCAGATCTTCAAGGACATCGTCGCGAAGGCGGGTGGCGAGACCCCGCGCTCGCGGGTGTGCCACTCGATGGACGAAGTCCGCGCGACCGTGGCCGAGCTCGGCCTGCCGGTGGTCATCCGGCCGTCGTTCACCATGGGTGGGCTGGGTTCCGGCATGGCGCACACCGACGAGGACCTGGAACGCATCGCGGGCGCCGGGCTGGCCGCCTCCCCGGTGCACGAGGTGCTCATCGAGGAGAGCGTGCTCGGCTGGAAGGAGTACGAGCTCGAACTGATGCGCGACAAGCACGACAACGTCGTGGTCGTGTGCTCGATCGAGAACATCGACCCGATGGGCGTGCACACTGGCGACAGCGTCACCGTGGCCCCGGCCATGACCCTGACCGACCGGGAGTACCAGCGGCTGCGTGACCTGGGCATCGCGGTGCTGCGTGAGGTCGGCGTGGACACCGGCGGCTGCAACATCCAGTTCGCGATCAACCCGGACAACGGCCGCCTGGTCGTCATCGAGATGAACCCGCGCGTGTCCCGCTCGTCCGCGCTGGCGTCGAAGGCCACCGGCTTCCCGATCGCGAAGATCGCCGCCAAGCTCGCCATCGGCTACACCCTGGACGAGATCCCGAACGACATCACGCTGAAGACCCCGGCCGCGTTCGAGCCGGCGCTCGACTACGTCGTGGTGAAGATTCCCCGGTTCGCGTTCGAGAAGTTCCCGGTCGCCGACCCGGAGCTGACCACCACGATGAAGTCCGTGGGCGAGGCGATGAGCCTGGGCCGCAACTTCGCCGAGGCGCTGAACAAGGCCATGCGCTCGATGGAGACCAAGGCCGCCGGATTCTGGACCGTCCCCGACCCGACGGACTCGCTCGACGAGACGCTCGCCGCGTTGAAGGTCCCGCACGACGGGCGGCTGTACACCGTGGAGCGGGCCCTGCGGCTGGGCGCCACGGTCTCGCAGGTGCACGAGGCCAGCGGCCGCATCGACCCGTGGTTCCTGGAGGAGATCGCGGCGCTGGTGGAGCTGCGCGCCGAGATCCTGGCCGCCGCGGTGCTCGACGAGGACCTGCTGCGCCGGGCCAAGCGATGCGGGCTGTCCGACCGCCAGCTCGCCGCGCTGCGCCCCGAGCTCGCGGGCGAGGACGGGGTCCGCACGCTGCGCCACCGGCTCGGCGTACGCCCGGTGTACAAGACCGTGGACACGTGTGCGGCCGAGTTCGCGGCGAACACGCCGTACCACTACTCGTCGTATGACGAGGAGACCGAGGTGGCGCCGTCGGACCGGCCCAAGGTCCTCATCCTGGGGTCGGGGCCGAACCGGATCGGGCAGGGCATCGAGTTCGACTACTCGTGCGTGCATGCCGTCCAGGCCCTCAAGGGCGAGTACGAGACCGTCATGGTCAACTGCAACCCGGAGACGGTCTCCACGGACTACGACACCGCGGACCGGCTGTACTTCGAGCCGCTGACGTTCGAGGACGTCCTGGAGGTCGTGCACGCCGAGGACGCGTCCGGCAAGGCGGCGGGCGGGCCCGGCGTGGTCGGGGTGGTCGTGCAGCTCGGCGGGCAGACCCCGCTCGGGCTGGCACGCCGGCTCAAGGCGGCCGGGGTGCCCATCGTGGGCACCTCCCCGGAGTCGATCGACCTGGCCGAGGACCGTGGCGAGTTCGGCGAGGTCCTGGCCGCGGCCGGGCTGCGCGCACCCGAGCATGGCACGGCCACCAGCTTCGGGCAGGCCAAGGCGATCGCGGACACGATCGGCTACCCCGTGCTGGTGCGGCCGTCGTACGTGCTCGGCGGCCGCGGCATGGAGATCGTGTACGACGAGCCGACGCTGGCCGCGTACATCGAACGGGCCACGGAGATCTCGCCGGACCATCCGGTGCTGGTGGACCGGTTCCTCGACGACGCCATCGAGATCGACGTGGACGCGCTCTGCGACGCCACCGGCGAGGTGTACCTGGGCGGCGTGATGGAGCACATCGAGGAGGCCGGCATCCACTCCGGCGACTCGTCGTGCTCGCTGCCGCCGGTGACCCTGGCCGGGGCGCACCTGGCCGAGGTGCGCCGCTACACCGAGGCGATCGCCCGCGGCGTCGGCGTGCGCGGCCTGCTCAACGTCCAGTACGCGCTCAAGGACGACGCCCTCTACGTGCTGGAGGCCAACCCGCGCGCCTCGCGTACGGTGCCGTTCGTCTCGAAGGCGACCGCGGTGCCGCTGGCCAAGGCCGCCGCCCGGATCATGCTGGGCGCCACGATCGCGCAGCTGCGCGCGGAAGGGGTGCTGCTGTCCGACGGGGACGGCGGCGACACCCCGCCCGGGGCGCCGATCGCGGTCAAGGAGGCGGTGCTGCCGTTCAAGCGGTTCCGCACACCCGCCGGCCACGGCGTGGACAGCCTGCTCGGCCCGGAGATGAAGTCGACCGGCGAGGTGATGGGCATCGACCCGGGCTTCGGCCCCGCGTTCGCCAAGAGCCAGGCCGCCGCGTACGGTTCGCTGCCGACCAGCGGCAAGGTGTTCGTCTCCGTCGCCAACCGGGACAAGCGCTCGATGATCTTCCCGGTGAAGCGCCTCGCGGACCTGGGCTTCACGATCGTCAGCACCACCGGCACGGGCGAGGTGCTGCGGCGCCACGGCATCGAGTGCGAGATCGTGCCCAAGCACTTCGAGAGCCCGGGCAAGAACGCGGTCGAGCTGATCCTCGCCGGGGAGATCGCGCTGGTCATCAACACCCCGCAGGGTTCCGGCGCGAGCGCCCGGGCCGACGGGTACGAGATCCGCAGCGCGGCCGTGGTCGCGGACATCCCGAGCATCACCACGGTGCCCGGCGTGGCCGCCGCGGTGATGGGCATCGAGGCGCTGATGCGCGGCGACATGACCGTCCGTCCTCTGCAGGAGCTGCACGCGAGCCTGCGGAGCGCTGGGTGAGCGCTTTCGAGCGACTGGTACGGCCGGTCCTGTTCCGCCTCGGCAGCGGTGACCCCGAGGCGGCGCACGAGTTCACGCTGCGGCGGCTGGCCGCCCTGAGTGGACAGCCGCGCAGCCTGGCGATGCTGCGCCGCCGGTACGCGGTCAGCGCCCCGGCCGAGGTGTTCGGGGTGCGTTTCCCGAACCCGGTGGGGCTGGCCGCGGGGATGGACAAGAACGGGGTCGCGCTGCCCGCGTGGCCCGCGCTCGGGTTCGGTTTCGTCGAGGTGGGCACGGTGACCGCGCACGCCCAGCCGGGCAACGACCGGCCGCGGCTGTTCCGGCTGCGCGACAGCGAGGCGATCATCAACCGGATGGGCTTCAACAACGCCGGGGCAGCCGCGCTCGCGCAGCGGCTGGCGAACCTCGGCCCGCTGCCGGTGCCGCTGGGCATCTCGCTGGGCAAGTCCAAGGTCACCCCGCTCGACGAGGCCGTCGATGACTACCTGACCTCGTACAACCTGCTCCGCCCGTACGCGGACTACATCGCGGTCAACGTGTCCTCGCCCAACACCCCGGGGCTGCGGGCGCTGCAGGACCGGGCCGCGCTGGCGAGGCTGCTCGGCGCGCTGGTCGGCAAGACCCCGGTGCTGGTGAAGATCGCCCCCGATCTCACCGACTCCGCGATCGCCGAGGTGCTGGAGGTCTGCGTGTCCACCGGCACCTCCGGGGTGATCGCCACGAACACCACGCTCGCCCGTGACGGGCTGGCCGCGGCCGACCAGCCGATGGCCGGCCAGGCGGGCGGGCTGTCCGGGCGGCCGCTCACCGAGCGGGCGCGGAAGGTCGTGCAGTTCGTGCACAACGAGACCGGCGGAACCCTGCCGATCATCGGGGTGGGCGGCATCCTCGACGCGGATGACGCGGCACGCCTGTTCGACGCCGGGGCGTCGCTGGTGCAGCTGTATTCCGGGTTCGTGTACCGCGGCCCGGGCCTGGTCCGCGCGGTCGCCCGGGGTGCCGCCGCGGCCGGGGATCGGGCCCGGCCGTGATTGGCCTGGCCGCCGCCGGGGACGGGCCGGATCCGGCGCGGCTGCTGCGGCTCGACCGGGCGCACGTCTGGCATCCGTACGGGCCGATGCCGGGGCGTTCCGACCCGTACGTGGTGGACAGTGCGGCCGGGGTGCGCCTGCGGCTGGCCGACGGCCGGGAACTGGTCGACGGCATGTCGTCGTGGTGGGCCGCCATCCACGGCTACCGGCATCCGGTGCTGGACGCGGCGCTGGCCGAGCAGAGCGGCCGGATGAGCCACGTGATGTTCGGCGGGCTCACCCACGCCCCGGCGGTCGAACTGGCCGCCACCCTGGTCGAGCTGACCCCCGAGGGCCTGGAGCACGTCTTCCTGTGCGACTCCGGCTCCGTGGGGGTCGAGGTGGCCGTCAAGATGGCGCTGCAGGCGCAGCGGGCGGTGCACGGCCCGGGCCGGCACCGGCTGGCCACCTGGCGCGGCGGCTACCACGGCGACACGTTCCACCCGATGAGCGTCTGCGACCCGGACGGCGGCATGCACCAGCTCTGGACCGGCGTGCTGCCCCGGCAGGTGTTCGCCGGTCCGCCACCGGCCGAGTTCGACCCCGGGTACGCCGCGGAGCTGACCGCGACCATCGCACGGCACGCCGGGGAACTGGCCGCGGTCATCGTCGAGCCGCTGGTGCAGGGCGCGGGCGGCATGCGTTTCCACCATCCCGAGTACCTGCGGGTGCTGCGCGAGGCCACCCGGGCGCACGGCATTCTGCTGATCTTCGACGAGATCGCGACCGGCTTCGGGCGTACCGGGACGTTGTTCGCGGCCGACCACGCCGGGGTGAGCCCGGACATCCTGTGCCTGGGCAAGGCACTCACCGGCGGCTACCTGAGCCTGGCGGCGACGTTGTGCACCACCGAGGTCGCGGCGGCGGTCTCGGCGGGCGAGGGCGGCGGCCTGGCGCACGGGCCCACGTTCATGGGCAACCCGCTGGCGTGCGCGGTGGCGAACGCCTCTCTCGGGCTGCTGGAGGCCACGGACTGGGCCGGTGCGGTCCGGCGCATCGAGTCGGGCCTCGCGGCCGGCCTGGAGCCGCTGCGCGGCGCCGCCGGGGTCGCCGACGTGCGGGTACGCGGCGCGATCGGCGTGGTGCAGCTCGACCACGAGGTCGACGTCGCGAAGGCCACCGCGGCTGCCGTGGCGGCGGGCGTGTGGCTGCGCCCGTTCCGGGACCTGATCTACACCATGCCCCCGTACGTGACGGACGACGACGATGTCGCCCGCATTACCGCGGCGATCGCCGCGTCGGTGGCAGCTACCTGACAGAAGGGGACTCGACCCGATGGAGACCTTCGGAGCCCGGTTGCACCGGGCGGTCGCGCAGCGTGGTCCGCTGTGCGTGGGCATCGATCCGCATCCCGGTCTGCTCGACCGTTGGGGGCTCCCGGACGACGTCGCCGGCCTGGAACGCTTCGCCCGTACGGTGGTCGACGCACTGGCCGATCGGGTCGCCGTTCTGAAGCCGCAGTCGGCGTTCTTCGAGAGATTTGGGTCACGTGGAGTCGCGATTCTTGAGTCAACTATCCGACAGTCCCGGGAGGCCGGCGCGCTCGTCCTGCTCGACGTGAAGCGGGGCGACATCGGCTCGACGATGGCCGCGTACGCCGCCGCGTACCTCGATCCGGCGAGTCCGCTGAGTGCGGACGCGATTACTGTGAGTCCCTACCTTGGGGTGGGTTCGTTGCAGCCGGCATTCGAGCTCGCGGCCGCTCACGGTGCCGGAGTCTTCGTCCTGGCGCTGACGTCCAACCCGGAGGGACCGGCCGTCCAGCACGCCGTCGCCGCGGACGGCAGGACGGTCGCGCAAACCGTCATCGACGAGATTTCCCAGGTCAACGCGGGTGCGGATCCGCTCGGCAGCGTCGGGCTGGTGGTCGGCGCGACGATCGGCGAGACCGGCCACGACCTGTCCAAGGTGAACGGCCCGCTGCTCGCTCCGGGCCTCGGAGCGCAGGGCGCGACGCCCGCGGACCTCCGTTCCGTCTTCGGTGCAAGCGTGCGGAACGTGCTGCCGTCGTACTCGCGGGAAGTGCTCGCGGCGGGACCCTCCGTGGTCGAGTTGCGGGCCGCGGCGCAGCGCGCGGTGGCCGATTGCCGGGCCGCGCTCGGGTGAAACCGGCTGCTTAGCAGGCCGCGCCCGAACCGGTCGGGGGGTACCCCCACGTTGCCGAAACCGTCGTTGACCGCTAGTTTTCCCGGCGCCGGGAACCACATGCCCCTTTGGTTCCCTGGCACACCACGTTTCACAGAAGCGCCGGTATTGGAGTACCGCCGCATAGGGACCTGAGGAGAACTGGTGCCGCTCCCGTCACTGAGCCCCGAGCAGCGTGCAGCCGCGCTGGAGAAGGCCGCGGAGATTCGCAAGGCCCGGGCCGAGCTCAAGGAACAGCTCAAGTCTGGCAAGACCACCCTCGCCGCCGTGCTCGAGCGGGCCGAGGGCGACGACGTCGTCGGCAAGCTGAAGGTCTCGGCCGTGCTGCAGGCGCTGCCGGGCATCGGCAAGATCCGAGCCACCCAGATCATGGAGAAGCTCAAGATCGCCGACAGCCGTCGCCTTCGTGGCCTCGGCGAGCAGCAGCGCAAGGCCCTCCTGGGGGAGTTCGCTGCGAACTGACTCGACGGCTCGTGTAGGAATGAGCCGTGAGCATGGATGACGAAGCGCGCCCGGCAGCCCGACTCACCGTCCTTTCCGGCCCCTCCGGGGTCGGAAAGGACAGCGTGATCGAGCTGATCCGGGCGCGTTCGCCATGGATCAAGCTGTCCGTCTCCGTGACGACCCGCAAGAAGCGCGACTACGAGACCGACGGTGAGCACTATCACTTCGTCACCCGTTCGGAGTTCCAGCGCCTGATCGACGGCGATCAACTACTCGAGTGGGCCGAGTTCGCGGGCAACCTCTACGGCACCCCGCGGGCGCAGGTGGAGGGCTGGCTCGCCCAGGGCCGCCCGGTCCTGCTGAAGATCGACCTGCAGGGTGCCCGGCAGGTTCGCGCCGCGATGTCGGACGCGCAACTGGTGTTCCTGGCTCCGCCCAGCGTCGAGGAGCTGCGGCGTCGGCTGATCGGCCGGGGGACGGACGACGAAGAGACGATCAAGCGCCGGCTGGCTCACGCCGACGAGGAACTGGCGGCGGAGACCGAATTCGACCGAACGGTGGTCAACGACTTCGTCGAGCGCGCTGCGGACGAACTGGTAGGATTGCTCGGTTCGTCATTCCTGACGCCTGCTCAAGCCCCCGAGGCCTGATAAGCCCAGGGGTCTGACCACTCAGCTCCCGACACTGAGGATTTCACCACCGTGGCAACCATCGCCAACCCCGAAGGCATCACCAACCCGCCGATCGACGAGCTGCTCGACAAGACCTCCTCGAAGTACTCGCTGGTGATCTTCGCGGCCAAGCGCGCCCGCCAGGTCAACGCCTACTACAGCCAGCTCGGCGAGGGTCTGCTGGAGTACGTGGGCCCGCTGGTGGAGACCACCCCCCAGGAGAAGCCCCTCTCGATCGCCCTCCGGGAGATCAACGCCGGCCTGCTCACGGCCGAGGCCACCGACCAGCCCTGACCCGGCCGCCGGGTGCCGGCCGTTCGACGGGCGCCCGGCTCCATGGACCCGCGTCCCGCCCCGGGGCGCGGGTTTTGTCATTTCTCCGGGGGAGAGACCATGACCGAGGTCGTGCTCGGCGTCTGCGGTGGCATCGCCGCGTACAAGGCGTGTGAGCTGCTGCGGCTGTTCACCGAGTCCGGGCACGGGGTGCGGGTGGTGCCCACCGCGTCCGCGCTCAAGTTCGTCGGCGCCCCCACCTGGGCGGCTTTGTCCGGCCGCCCGGCCACCACCGAGGTGTGGGACGACGCCCACGAGGTGCCGCACGTGCGCATCGGCCGGCACGCCGAACTGGTCGTGGTCGCCCCCGCCACCGCGGACCTGCTCGCCAAGGCCGCCCACGGCATCGCGGACGACCTGCTCACCAACACGCTGCTCACCGCCACCTGCCCGGTCGTGTACGCCCCCGCCATGCACACCGAGATGTGGGAGAACCCGGCGACCGTCGCCAACGTGGCGATCCTGCGCTCGCGCGGCGCCGTGGTGATCGAGCCCGCGGTGGGCCGGCTCACCGGCGCCGACACGGGCAAGGGCCGGCTCCCGGAGCCGGAGGAGATCTTCGCGATCGCCCGGCGTGCGCTGCGGCGGGTGCGGCCCGATCTGGCCGGGCGCCACGTGGTGGTCACCGCCGGCGGCACCCGGGAACCTCTGGACCCGGTCCGCTTCCTGGGCAACCGTTCCTCCGGCAAGCAGGGCTACGCGCTGGCGCGTACCGCGGTGGCCCGTGGCGCGCGTGTGACGCTCATCGCGGCGAACGTCGCGCTGCCCACCCCCGCCGGCGCCGACCTGGTCGAGGTCGGCACGACCGAGGAGCTGCGCAAGGCCGTACTGGAGGCGGCGGCCGGGGCCGACGCGGTGGTGATGGCCGCCGCGCCCGCGGACTTCCGGCCCGCCACGGTCGCGGATCGCAAGATCAAGAAAACCGACTCGGGTACGCCGCCGACGATCGAACTGGTCACCAACCCGGACATCGCGGCCGAACTGGGCGCTATGAAACGCCCGGGCCAGGTGCTCGTGGCGTTCGCCGCGGAGACCCACGACGCGCTGGCGAACGCGCGCACCAAGCTCGCCAGGAAACGCGCCGACCTGATCGTCGTTAACGAGGTGGGAATCGATCGCGTCTTCGGCGCCGAGTCGAACACGGTCACCCTCGTCGGCGCCGACGAAAGCCTTGCCGAGCTCGGCGAACTACCGAAAGACGATGTGTCGGATGCGATATGGGACGCGGTGCTCGCACGCCTGCATCCCCAGCTCGCCGACGATGGGACAGCATGACGAACTCCCTGCGGCGGTGACTACACTTCCGCGCAACGAACTATTCGACCAAGCTGAGGAGCACCGTGGCACGCCGCCTGTTCACCTCCGAGTCGGTCACGGAAGGCCACCCGGACAAGATCGCTGACCAGATCAGCGACGGTATTCTCGACGCCCTGCTGCGGCAGGACCCCCGCAGCCGCGTGGCGGTGGAAACGCTCATCACCACCGGTCAGGTGCACGTCGCCGGCGAGGTCACCACTCAGGCGTACGCCGACATCCCGACGATCGTGCGCGACACGATCCTGGGCATCGGCTACGACTCGTCGAAGAAGGGCTTCGACGGCGCGTCGTGCGGCGTCAGCGTCTCCATCGGCGCCCAGTCGCCCGACATCGCCCAGGGGGTCGACTCGGCGATCGAGCTGCGCAAGGGCGACTCCGAGCACGTGCTCGACGCGCAGGGCGCCGGCGACCAGGGCATGATGTTCGGCTTCGCGTGCTCCGAGACGCCCGAACTGATGCCGCTGCCGATCGCCCTCGCGCACCGGCTCGCCCGGCGGCTGTCCGCGGCCCGCAAGGACGGCACGATCCCGTACCTGCGCCCCGACGGCAAGACCCAGGTCACGATCGAGTACGACGGTCTGCGCCCGGTGCGCCTCGACACGGTCGTCGTGTCGTCGCAGCACGCCGCGGACATCTCCCTGGAGTCGCTGCTCACGCCGGACGTGCGCGAGCACGTCATCGCGCCCGAGCTGGAGGGCCTGGGGCTGGACACCGACGGCTACCGGCTGCTGGTGAACCCGACCGGCCGCTTCGAGATCGGCGGCCCGATGGGCGACGCGGGCCTGACCGGCCGCAAGATCATCGTGGACACGTACGGCGGGTACGCCCGCCACGGCGGCGGCGCGTTCTCCGGCAAGGACCCGTCCAAGGTGGACCGTTCCGCGGCGTACGCGATGCGCTGGGTGGCCAAGAACGTGGTGGCCGCGGGCCTGGCCGAGCGGTGCGAGACCCAGGTGGCGTACGCGATCGGCAAGGCCCACCCGGTGAGCCTGTTCGTCGAGACGTTCGGCACGGAGAACGTGCCGGTCGACCGGATCGAGAAGGCGATCAAGGAGGTCTTCGACCTGCGCCCCGCCGCGATCATTCGGGACCTGGACCTGATGCGCCCGATCTACCAGCAGACCGCCGCGTACGGCCACTTCGGCCGGGAGCTGCCCGACCTGCTGTGGGAGAACACCGACCGCGCCCAGGACCTCAAGGCCGCCGCGGCCTGACAGTTCTTGTCGGTGTCACCCGGCAGGATGATCGGGTGACACCCAGCGGCACGAAACGCGACCGGGAGCCGGCAGCACGGCTCCCGGTCGCGCGTGTCTGCGTCGATGTGCCGCTGGCCCACCTCGACCGCCCGTTCGACTACCTCGTCGCGGCCGCCGACGACGAGGCCGCCCAGCCCGGGGTCCGCGTGCGGGTCCGGTTCGCGGGCCAGCTCGTCGGCGGCTTCCTGCTGGAGCGCGTCGAGTCCTCCGCGCACGCCAAGCTCGCGTACCTGGACCGGGTTGTGTCGCCCGAGCGGGTCCTCGACCCCGATGTGGCTCGGCTCGCCCGCGCGGTCGCCGAGCGGTATGCGGGCAATCTCATCGACGTCCTGCGTCTGGCCGTCCCACCCCGCCACGCTCGCGTCGAGTCCCAGTCGTCGCCCCCGCCCACCCCTTCAGCCCCGCCCGCAACTCCGCCGGTTCCCGTCGAGCCCGGCCCCGTCGAGCCCGGTCCCGTCGAGCCGGGGACGTCCAGGGATGGATGGGGGGCGTACCGGGCCGGCGCCGCGTTTCTGGGTGCGCTCGCGGACGGGCGGCCGGCCCGGGCCGTGTGGTCGGCACTGCCGGGCGAGGACTGGGCGGCCCGGATCGCCGAGGCCGCCGCCGCCACGGCCGACGCCGGGCGGGGCGTTGTCGTGGTCGTGCCCGATGCCCGTGACCTCGATCGGCTCGACCGGGCCCTCGCCGCTGCGCTGGGTCCTGGCCGGCATGTCGCGCTCAACGCGGCCGCCGGCCCCGCGGAACGGTACCGCCGGTTCCTGGCGGCCAGCAGGCATCGGGTGCCGGTCGTGGCGGGCACCCGGGCGGCCATGTTCGCCCCGGTCGCCGCGCTCGGCCTCGTGGTGATCTGGGACGACGGCGACGACCTGCACGCCGAGCCCCGCGCACCGTACCCGCACGCCCGCGACGTGCTGCTCACCCGCGCCCAGCTGGCCGGGTGTGCGGCTCTGGTGGGCGGCTTCGCGCGTACCGGGGAGGGGCAGCTGCTGCTGGAGACCGGGTGGGCGAAGGAGATCGCCGCCGACCGGGACACGCTGCGCGCGCGCAGCCCCGCGATCTCCCCGACCGGGGACGATCCCCAGCTCGCTCGCGATCCCGGTGCCGCCACGGCCCGCCTGCCCAGCCTCGCGTGGCAGGCGGCCCGGCAGGCACTGCAGGCCGGGGCGCCGGTGCTGGTGCAGGTGCCCCGGCGGGGCTATCTGCCGTCGGTCGCGTGTGCGGACTGCCGTACCCCTGCTCGCTGTCCGCACTGCGCGGGGCCGCTGGGGTTGACCGGATCGCGAGCCGTGCCGACCTGTCACTGGTGCGGGCGCGCCGCCGCGGCGTACGCATGCCCTGCCTGTGGTGGGCGCCGCCTGCGCGCGTCCGTGACCGGGGCCCGGCGCACCGCGGAGGAGTTGGGGCGCGCGTTCCCGGGTGCGCCGGTGCGCACCTCCGGCCGCGACGAGGTGCTGGACGTCGTGCCGGCGGAGCCTGCCGTGGTGGTGGCCACCCCGGGTGCCGAGCCACGCGCCGAGGGCGGGTACGGCGCGGTGCTGCTGCTCGACACGTGGGCGCTGCTGACGCGTTCGGACCTGCGCGCCGCCGAGGAGACGATGCGCCGCTGGCTGAGCGCCGCTGCGCTGGCCCGTCCCGGTGCGGCCGGCGGCCGGGTGATCGTGGTGGCGGACGGGTCACTGGCCCCCGTGCAGGCGCTGCTGCGCTGGGACCCGGGCTGGTTCGCGGCCCGGGAGCTGGCCGAGCGCCGGGAGCTGGGCTTTCCGCCTGCGGCCCGGATGGCCAGCTTGACCGGCCACCCGGCGGCCGTGGCCGAGCTGCTCGACGCGGCCCGGCTGCCCGACGGCGCGGAGGTGCTCGGCCCGGTCCCGGCCGGCAGGGGCCGAGGTGCAGGACGCGGGCCCGGGCCGAACGCGCCCGCGTCGCGTGGCTCGGCGCCCGGGGAGGCCACGACCACGGATGTGCCGGATGCCGACGACCAGGAGCGGATGCTGGTCCGGGTGTCCCGCGGTGCGCTGCCCGAGCTGGCCAGGGCCCTGCACGAGGCGGCCGCGGTGCGCAGTGCCCGCAAGGCGGTCCAGCCGGTGCGGGTCCAGATCGACCCCGCAGACCTGTTCTGATGCCCGGGCGCAGGCGCGACTGCCCCCTCAGTCGCAGCCCACGCCGCCCGCCGCACGTCGTCCACAGCGCCGCCCGCCACGGGTATGTGCCGCGACCCGGGGCGTCGGCGAGTGCATCGGCCCTTCGAGCCGCGAATGGCCCCCGAGCCCCGCTCGATGGTGTGCGCGACCGGGCGGCGCGCCCGCTGCGGCGGACTCCGTAGACTGAGCCCGTCGTCCGTATCCGTAGGGAGTTGCACCGCGTGACCGTCCAGCCCATCCGTCTGTTCGGCGACCCGGTGCTGCGCACCCAGGCCGAGCCCGTCGTGGATTTCGACGCCGAGCTGCGCAGGCTCGTCGCCGACCTGATCGAGACCATGCGGGATGAGGGCGGGGCCGGCCTGGCCGCCCCCCAGCTCGGCGTCGGGCTGCGGGTGTTCGCGTTCGACGTGGACGACGTGGTGGGCCACATCGTCAACCCGGTGCTCGACTTCCCGGATGAGGAGGAGCAGGACGGCCCCGAGGGCTGCCTGTCGATCCCCGGCGTCTACCTGGACACCCGGCGCCGCCAGAACGTGGTGGCCCGCGGCTTCACCGAGCACGGCGACCCGATCCAGCTCGTCGGCACCGGCCTGATGGCCCGCTGTGTGCAGCACGAGACGGACCACCTGGACGGAGTGTTGTTCATCGACCGCCTCGACCCGGCCGCCCGCAAGGAGGCCATGAAGCAGATCCGCGCCGCGGACTGGTATGACGCGGGCGCTCCGCCGACGGTCAAGCAGAGCCCGCACGGGCGGGGCCTGTTCGGCCTGGGCCTGGGGCGGTGACCCGGTGCGCCTGATCTTCGCCGGCACCCCGGCCGTCGCCGTGCCCTCGCTGGACGCCATCGCCGCCTCCGGCCACGAACTGCTCGCGGTCGTCACCCGCCCGGACGCCCCCGCTGGTCGCGGCCGCAGACTGGTCCGTTCGAACGCCGGGGCGTGGGCCGACGAGCGCGGCATCGAGGTGCTCACCCCGCAGCGCCCACGCGAGCCCGAGTTCCTGGACCGGTTGCGTGCGCTCGCCCCGGACTGCGTTCCCGTGGTCGCGTACGGCGCGCTGGTGCCCCCGGCCGCCCTGCAGATCCCCAAGCACGGCTGGGTGAACCTGCACTTCTCGCTGCTGCCCGCGTGGCGCGGCGCCGCGCCCGTGCAGCACGCCGTTCTGCACGGCGACGAGGTGACCGGCGCCAGCGTGTTCGAGCTGGAGGAGGGTCTCGACACCGGCCCGGTGTACGGCACCGTCACCGACGAGATCCGCCCCGCGGACACCTCCGGTGACCTGCTGGAACGCCTCGCGGTGTCGGGCGCCGAGCTGCTCGTGGCCGTCCTGGACGCGATGGATGCCGGCACCGCCCGCGCCCACCCGCAGCCGGCCGACGGCATCTCGCTGGCCCCCAAACTGACCGTGGAGGACGCCCAGGTGCGCTGGGACGACCCGGCGTTCGCGGTCGACCGGCGCATCCGCGCCTGCACCCCGGCGCCCGGGGCTTGGACGACCCTGCGGGGGGATCGGCTCAAACTCGGTCCCGTCCATCCGGTCGCGAATGCGCCCGCGCTGGCGCCCGGGGAGCTGCGCGTCGAGCGCACCCAGGTGCTGGCGGGCACGGCGACGACCCCGGTCGTCCTGGGTGAGGTCCGGGCGGCGGGCAAGCGTGCCATGGCGGCCGTGGACTGGGCGCGCGGGCTGCGCCTCGCAGCGGGGGAGAGCTTCGCGTGACGGATCATCGCGCCGACCGTCCACACGGCTCCGGCCGCCCGCGCCGCTCCAGCGGCCCCGGCCACGGCCGCGGGCAGGATCGCGACGCCCGCACCGGGCGGGCCCCGCGCGGCGGGCGGCCGCCGTCCGACCCGGCACGGCAGGCAGCGTACGAGGCGGTCGCGGCGGTGCACCGCGACGACGCGTACGCGAATCTGGTGCTCGCCGACATCCTGCGCGACATGGGTCTGCACGGGCGGGACGCGGCGTTCGCCACCGAGCTGACGTACGGCACACTGCGCGCGGTCGGCACCCTCGATCTGATCATCGCGGCGGCGGCCGGTCGCGACGTGGCCCGCATCGACCCGCCCGCCCGGGATGCCCTGCGGCTGGGCGCGTACCAGCTCCTGCACACCCGGGTGCCCGCGCACGCCGCGGTGAACCAGACGGTCGACCTGGTCCGTTCCGTGGCGCCGGGCGCGGGCGGGTTCGCCAACGCGGTGCTGCGCGAGATCGCGGGCAAGGACCTCGACGCGTGGCTGGAGCAGTTGGCCCCGGCGTACGACGACGACCCGATCGCGCATCTGTCGGTGGTGCACCACCACCCGCAGTGGATCGTGCGGGCGTTCTCGGAGGCTCTGGGCGGCGACCTGGGCGAAACCACGCGGCTGCTCATCGAGGACAACCAGCCTGCCCCGGTGCACCTGTGCGCCCGGCCGGGCCGGGCCGATCCGGTGGAGCTCGCGGACGACGCCGACGGTGTGCCCGCGGCGTTCTCGCCGTACGCGGTGTACCTGAACGGCGGCGCGCCCGGTGACCTGGACGCGATCCGGCAGGGCCGCGCGCACGTGCAGGACGAGGGTTCCCAGCTGGTCGCCGCGGCACTGCTGGAAGCGCCGGTGGAGGGTTCGGACACCCGCTGGCTGGACCTGTGCGCGGGCCCGGGCGGGAAGACCGGTCTGCTCGGGTCGATCGCGGCGTTGCGCGGCGCCGAGGTGACCGCGGTGGAGGTGGCCGAGCACCGGGCCCGCCTCGTCGACCAAGCCACGGTCGGCCTGCCGGTGACCGTGCTGCCCACCGACGGCCGTACGGTCGGGCGCGACCCGGACCTGCCGGAAGAGTCGTTCGACCGGGTGCTGGTGGATGCCCCGTGCACCGGGCTGGGTTCGCTGCGCCGGCGCCCCGAGTCGCGTTGGCGGCGCCAGCCGGCCGACCTGCCCCCGCTGACCCGGCTGCAACGCGAATTGCTGGTGGCGGCGTTGCGTGCGGTCCGGCCGGGCGGGGTGGTGGCATACGTGACGTGCTCGCCGCACATGGTGGAGACACAGGTGACCGTCACCGAGGGGGCCCGCCGCTCCGGCGTCGACGTGGATTTCGTGGATGCCCGCCCGCTGCTGCCGCCGGGCATGCCCGGGCTGGGCGACGGCCCGACGGTGCAGTTGTGGCCGCATCGGCACGGCACGGACGCGATGTTCCTGGCGGTGCTGCGCCGCACCAGCTGACCGGCTGCCGAGCCGGGTCGCGCACTTCCACGGGCCCGCGCTGAGCGGGCCGCCCATGCCCCCAGGAGCTGACCGGGCGGCGCGAGCTGGGCGTTCAGTGCACCGGCAGCACCGTGGGGCCTGCGCCCTGCATCGACCGGTCGAGCGTGCGGTTGCGGAACCACAGGAAGCAGCGCACCCGCCGCTCGCCGAGCTGCCACTCGGTGCGGCTCGGCCGGTACGAGATCCAGCCCGCGCGGTACTGCACCTCGTCGTCGTCGGGCACGCCGGTGTACCGGGCGATGGCGCTGCGGCAGCCCCGCGCGGTACGGGTACGGTCCGCGCTCAGCGCCGCGTACGAGATCTCCGGCGCGGTCCACAGGCCGACGAACTCGGTTCGGTGCGGTTGCGTGCAGGCCACGGGTGTCATGGCCGTCACGGAGTCGCCGTTCACCCGGGCGTCGAAGCAGCCCAGCCGCAGCGGCGACGGGCCGCGCAGTGCCCCGGCCAGGCTGCCGGAGCGGCCGGTGGCGGCGAGCCCGTCGAGGCCTGTCTCGGTGAGGTCGCAGCGGAACCAGTGGGCCCCGCCGCGCCACCCGGCCCGGGACGGCCACAGCACCTGCACGGCGATCCGGGCACCCCGCCACGGCCCGCCCAGGAACGCCTCGGCCCGCTGCGCGCACTGCGCGTACGCCTCGCGGCTCTGCGCCGATCCCGGCGTGGGCGGCACGGGCGCGTCCGGGGCGTCGGCGACGTGGAACGTCTCCGCGACGTGCAGGTCGGTGCACGGCACCGGCCGGTACGTCGCCAGGGACGAGTCGGCCTGGAGGCTTTCGTGGCAGACCTTCGTCGCCGGGCGGAACGGCGTGGGCGCCCCGATCATCGCCCAGCCGCCGGTGAGGTCGCCGTCCGTGCCGTGCGTCGTGGTGCAGCCGGCCGCGGCGAGCAGGACCACCGTCGTCGCCGCGGCCGCGGCGAGCCATCGTCGCACCGATTCCTCCCCGCCTCGACGATCACGGATGCGTTTTCGAGTATCGCGGGCGGGCGCCACCGACGGCAGTCCCGGGTCCGGCGCGGGGTCATACACTTCAGCCGTGGAGCCTTCGCCGATCATCGCGCCCAGCATCCTCGCCGCCGATTTCGCCCGCCTCGCGCAGGAGGTGCATGCGATCGAGGGCGCCGCCGACTGGGTGCACGTCGACGTCATGGACAACCATTTCGTGCCGAACCTGTCGATCGGCCTGCCGGTGGTGCAGTGCCTGCGTTCGGCGACCAGCATCCCGTTCGACGTGCACCTGATGATCACCGATCCGGAGCGTTGGGCACCGGGGTACGCGGAGGCGGGGGCGTACAACGTGACGTTCCACGCGGAGGCGTGCGAGGATCCGGTGGCGCTGGCCAAGACGTTGCGGGCGGCCGGTGCGAAGGCCGGGCTGGCGATCGACCGGGACACGCCGGTCGAGCCGTACCTGGAGCTTCTGCCCTATGTGGACACCCTGCTGATCATGACGATCAAGGCCGGGTTCGGCGGCCAGAAGTTCATGCCCGAGATGCTGGACAAGGTCCGCGCGGTGCGCCGCCGGATCAGCGCGAAGGGGCTGCAGGTGCGGCTGGAGGTGGACGGCGGGATCGCGGCCGACACGATCGAGCAGGCCGCCGAGGCGGGGGCGGACGCGTTCGTCGCGGGCACCGCGGTGTACGGCGCGCAGGACCCGGCCGAGGCCATCCGGAAGCTGCGGGCTCTCGCGCTGGGTGCGACGGTGACCCCATGACCGGGTTGCGGGCGGGCAGCCGATGAACACCGGGGAGGTCCGGCATTCCGCGGACGAAGCCGGTCTGGAGCCCGAGGACCGGCCGGATCTCATCCTGGTGGTCGACGACGATGACGACATCGCCGGGTTCGTCGCGTTCAATCTGCAACTGCACGGCTTCGAGGTGATGCGGGCCCGCGACGGCCGCGAGGCCTTGGAGGTCATCGAGAGCCGACGGCCCGATCTCGCGGTGGTCGACTGGATGATGCCGACCATGGACGGTGTGGAGCTGACGCGGCGGCTGCGCGCCGAACCGCTCACGTCCGCCCTGCCGGTGATCATGCTGACGGCCCGCGGCATGACCGTGGACAAGGTCGTCGGGCTCACCGCCGGGGTGGACGACTACCTGGTCAAGCCGTTCGACACGGCCGAGCTGATCGCCCGGGTCTCCTCCACGCTGCGGCGCAACAAGGAGTTCCGGGAGGTCTCGCCGCTGACCGGGCTGCCCGGCAACGCCCGGGTGCGGCGGGAGATCGCCGACCGGATCCGGTCGGGCGCGGACTACGCGGTGGGCTACATCGACATCGACCGGTTCAAGAGCGTCAACGACGTGTACGGCTTCGACCGTGGCGACGAATTCATCACCGCGCTGGCCAGCAGCCTGCACCGGGCGGTCGCCGCCTCCGACCCGCCGTCGATCTTCCTCGGTCACATCGGCGGCGACGACTTCGTCTTCATCTGCACCCCCGACCAGGTGCTGCCGCTGACCAAGCGGGCGGTCACCGACTTCGAGGCGTCCGCGGACCGGCTGTACGACCCCGAGGACGCCCGTCGCGGCTACATCGAGGTGCCGGACCGGCGCGGCAACAAGCACCGCGCCGCCCTGATCACGCTGTCCATCGGGGTCGCGCAGGCCACCGCGGAGGGCCGCCGGCTGCTCGATCCGCGGATGGTGGTGGCGGTCGCCTCGGAGATGAAGAAGGTGGCCAAGAGCCAGCCCGGTTCGTACGTGGCGATCGACCGCCGCCGCGCCGAATCGGACGACGAGGACGAACGCGGACTGTGACCTGGGTCGCTCGCCTGGTTGCATCCTGCGCACGGCGTGCAAGACTCATGGATGACCCACCACGCGCTGGCGGGACTCGGTGAAATTCCGAACCGGCGGTGATCCACGGGCCGACTCTGGCCCGCGGTAAGCCCGCGACCCGGTCGTCAACACCACGACGCCCGGTGGACCTGGTGAAAATCCGGGGCCGACGGTTGATCGACGTGGCACATGTGCCACCCGGTCAGACAGTCCGGATGGGAGACAGCGCGCGGAGCAGGACGAGGGTGCGCCGTGGCGTACCCGCGCCGGGTCGGCGTCAGCCGTCCCGTCATGTCCGGTTCCCGTCGTTTTCTCCCTCTTTCCAGCGCGTGATCACGCCGTGCGGAGAGGGACGCAGATGGTGACCGAGGACGAGGCCATGGGCCGGGCGATCACGCTCGCCGCCCGCGGTCTCGGTACGACCAGCCCCAATCCGGTCGTCGGCTGCCTGCTGCTCGACCCGGACGGCGAGGTCGTCGGCGAAGGCTTCCACGCGTACGCGGGTGGGCCGCACGCCGAGATCGTGGCGCTGGCGCAGGCGGGCGAGCGCGCCCGCGGCGGCACCGCGGTGGTCACCTTGGAACCCTGCAACCACACCGGCCGTACCGGCCCGTGCGTGAAGGCATTGATCGGGGCGGGTATCCGCCGGGTCGTCATCGGCGTGGACGACCCGAACCCGGCCGCGGCCGGAGGCGCCGCGGCGCTGCGGGACGCCGGGATCGACGTGGTGGTCGGAGCGCGGCGGTCGGAGGCCGAGGCGGGCAACGTGGCGTGGCTGACCGCGGTGCGCCGCGGCCGCCCGTACGTGACGTGGAAGTTCGCCGCCACCCTGGACGGGCGCGCGGCGGCCGCGGACGGCACCAGCCAGTGGATCACCTCGTCTCCCGCCCGTACGGATGTGCACGCCCTGCGCAGCACGGTCGACGCGATCGTCGTCGGCGTCGGCACGGTGCTCGCGGACGACCCTCAACTGACCGTGCGTGATCTGCGCGACGGCAGCCTCGCCATCACCCAGCCGCTGCGCGTCGTGGTCGACACGGCGGGCCGTACCCCGGCCACCGCCCGCGTCCGGGACGCGTCCGCGCCCACCTGGATCGCCACCGCGGCCGAGCTGGGCACCGGCCCGGACGGGCGCGCGGACCTCTCCGCCCTGCTCACCACGCTGTACGGGCGCGGCGTGCGCAGCGTGCTGCTGGAGGGCGGGCCCACCCTGGCAGGCGCGTTCCTGGCTGCCGGGCTGGTCGACAAGGTGATCGGCTACGTCGCACCGAAACTGCTCGGCGCCGGGCTGCCCGCACTGGTCGACGCGGGTGTCGTCACCATCGCCGAGGCGATCGATCTGGATCTCATCGATGTGGCGCAGGTCGGCGACGACCTGCGCTTCACCGCAACACTGCGCCAGAAGGAGGCCTGATGTTCACCGGCATCGTCGAGGAACTGGGGGAAGTCGTCGCGCTGGTCGGCGCCGACGGCGACTCGGCAGTGCTCACCGTGCGCGGACCGCTCGTGACCGGCGACGTACGGCACGGCGACTCCATCGCGGTCAACGGCGTCTGTCTCACGGTCACCGAGGCGTCCGACGGCGCGTTCACCGCCGACGTGATGGCCGAGACGCTGCACCGTTCCGCGCTGGCCGCGCTGCGCGTGGGCAGCCCGGTGAACCTGGAACGGGCCGCCACCCTGGGCTCCCGCCTCGGCGGGCATCTGGTGCAGGGCCACGTCGACGGGGTCGCCCGGCTGCTGTCGCGCGAGCCCGGCGAGGCGTGGGAGGTGCTGCGCTTCTCGCTGCCCTCCGAGCTGGCCCGCTACGTCGTGGAGAAAGGCTCGATCACGGTCGACGGGGTGTCACTGACGGTCACCGAGGTCACCGACGACACGTTCAGCGTCAGCCTGATCCCGACCACCCTGAAACTCACCGTCCTCGGCCAGAAGGGGGTCGGAGACCCGGTGAACCTCGAGGTCGACGTCATCGCGAAGTATGTCGAGAAGATGCTGGGAGGCCACCGTGCTGGCTGACATCGAACGGGCCGTCAAGGACATCGCCGCCGGACGCCCCGTGATCGTCGTCGACGACGAGAACCGCGAGAACGAAGGCGATCTGATCTTCGCGGCCGAGCACGCCACGCCCGAACTGCTCGCATTCATGGTCCGCTACACCTCCGGCTACATCTGCGCGGTGCTGACCGAGGAGGAGGCGGACCGGCTGGACCTGCCGCCGATGTTCCACACCAACCAGGACCGGCGCGGGACCGCGTACGCGGTGACCGTGGACGCCCGCGAGGGGGTCAGCACCGGCATCTCGGCGGCCGACCGTGCACACACCATCCGGCTGCTGGGCTCCGCGACCACCCAGGCCAGTGACCTGGCCCGGCCGGGACACGTCGTGCCGCTGCGCGCCAAGCCCGGCGGGGTGCTGCGCCGCCCCGGACACACCGAGGCCACCATCGACCTGACCGTGCTGGCCGGCCTGCGTCCGGCCGGGGTGCTGTGCGAGCTGGTCAACGACGACGGCACCATGATGCGCCTGCCCGACCTGGAGAAGTTCGCGGCCGAGCACGGTCTCGCGCTGATCAGCATCGAGCAGCTCATCACGTACCGGCGGCGTACCGAGCGGCAGGTGGAGCGGGTTGCCGAGACCCGGCTGCCCACCGAGCACGGCATGTTCACCGCGTTCGGGTACCGCGCGGCGCCCGACGGCGCGGAACACGTCGCGCTCGTCTACGGCGACCTCGCCGACGGCGCGGACGTCCTGGTCCGGGTGCACTCCGAGTGCCTGACGGGGGACGTCTTCGGCTCGGTGCGCTGCGACTGCGGCCCCCAGCTCGATGCGGCCCTGCGCCGGGTCGCGGACGCCGGCCGCGGCGTGGTGCTGTACATGCGCGGGCACGAGGGGCGCGGCATCGGGCTGCTGCACAAGCTGCAGGCGTACCAGCTGCAGGACGCGGGATTCGACACGGTCGACGCGAACCTGCATCTGGGCCTGCCCGCGGACGCCCGCGACTACGGCATCGGCGCACAGATCCTGTACGACCTCGGGGTGCGCTCGATGCGGCTGCTCACCAACAACCCGGCCAAGCGGGCCGGGCTGGAGGGGTACGGGCTGACGATCACCGGGCGTGAGGCCATGCCGGCGCGCCTGCACCCGGAGAACGTGCGATACCTGCGCACCAAGCGGGACCGGATGGGACACCTGTTCGACGAGCTCGGCGAGGCGGGCCCGGCCGCGGGCTGAACCGGCCCCGGCCGAATGGCGAAACCCGGGGCCGCGGGCGCGGCCGCGGACGACAATCAGGATCACCTGATGAGGGGGAGGGCGGACATGGCCGGCTTCGGGGACCCGCACCTGGGCACAGTCGACGCTGCCGGGCTGCGGCTGGGCATCGTCGCATCGCGCTGGCACGCGAGCCTGGTCGATCACATGGTTGATCGGGCTCAGGCGGCGGCGAAGGCGTGCGGCGTGGACGACGTGATCGTGGCCCGGGTCGCGGGCTCGGTCGAGTTGCCGATCGTGGCGCAGGCGATGGCCAAGCGCTGCGACGCCGTGGTCGCGATCGGGGTGGTGATCCGCGGGGAGACGGCCCACTTCGAGTACGTGTGCGACGCGGTCACCGCCGGGCTGACCCGGGTCAGCCTGGACGAGCAGACACCGGTGGCGCACGGCGTACTGACCGTGGAGTCGATCGGTCAGGCCCGGGACCGCGCCGGACTGGAGGACTCGATCGAGGACAAGGGGTGGCAGAGCACGGTCGCGGTGCTCGACGCCGTCCTGACCATCCGCGGCCTGCCCGCGTAGCGCCTGCCGGGGGTCACAGCCGGCCGGCCTCGATGATCCGGGACAGGAACTGCCGGGTCCGGGGCTCGGCCGGGTCGCCCAGCACCTGCTGCGGCGGCCCGGCCTCCAGGATGCGGCCGGCGTCGAGGAAGACGACCTCGTCGGCGATCTGCCGGGCGAAACCCATCTCGTGCGTCGCCAGCACCATGGTCATCCCGTCGGCCTTCAGGTCGCGGATCATGGTCAGCACCTCGCCGACCAGTTCCGGGTCGAGCGCGGAGGTGACCTCGTCGAGCAGCAGCAGCCGGGGCGAGTTGACCAGGGCCCGCACGATCGCCACCCGCTGCTGCTGACCGCCGGAGAGCCGGTCCGGGTAGCTGTCCGCCTTGTCGGCCAGTCCGACCCGTTCCAGCCAGTCGCGGGCCTGCGCGCGGGCCGCGTCCCGGTCGCGGCGGTGCACCCGTACCGGGGCGAGGACGATGTTGTCGAGCACGCTCATGTGCGGGAACAGGTTGTACGACTGGAACACCATCCCGATGCGGCGGCGTACCGCGTCCGGGTCGGCCCGCGGGTCGGTGATGTCCTCGCCGTCCAGGTGGATGGTGCCGTCGTCGATCCCGGTGAGCAGGTTGATGCAGCGCAGCAGCGTCGACTTGCCGGAGCCGGACGCGCCGATCAGGGCCACCACCCGGTGCTCGTCCACGTCGAGGCTGAGGTCGTCCAGGACCACGGCGCCGCCGTAGACCTTGCGGACGCGCGCGCAGGACAGCACCGCCATCACAGCCCTCCCGACTGGCGGCGGGCGGCCCGCAGCGTCACCCAGTCGGTGACCACGATCAGCGGCAGCGCCAGCAGCACGAACAGCACCCCGGCCACCACGTACGGGGTGTAGTTGAAGTGCTCGGCCGTGGAGATCTGGGCCGCGCGTACCGCGTCGACCGGCCCGGCCAGCGACACCAGGCCGACGTCCTTCTGCAGTGCCACGGTGTCGTTGAGCAGCGGCGGCGCCACCCGCCGCACCGCCTGCGGCAGCACCACGAACCGCATCGTCTGCCGGTACGTGAGCCCCAGCGACCGGGCCGCGGCGAGCTGGCTGGGGTGCACCGACTCGATCCCGGCCCGGAACACCTCCGCCAGGTACGCCCCGTACGTGACGACCAGTGCCGCCCCGCCCAGCACCAGCACACTCGGGGTGCCCTGCAGCCGCAACCCGGGCACCCCGAACGTGAACAGGTACAGCACGATGATCAGCGGCAGCCCGCGGAACGCGTACGTGTAGCCGGTGGCCACGGCCCGGACCGGGAAGAAGACCGGCCCGCGCAGCGTGCGCAGCACCGCGACGAGCAGGCCCAGTGCCAGCGACGCGGCCGCGCAGAACACCAGCAGCCGCACGTTGAGCCACAGTCCGGCGAGGATGGCGGGCAACGCCTCGCGGGCCACCTGCGGGTCGAAGAAGGACTGTTTGACCCGTTCCCAGCCGGGCGCCCCGGTCACCGCGACCACGAGCACGGTGCCCACGATCGCGGTGGAGGCCGCGGCCAGCAGTACGGACCGGACGGTCTGCCGCCGCCGGTACGCGATCCGGCCGCGCTGGATCTCGCTGGGCTCGTGGATCGCGGTCACGACAACTCGGGAGCCCCACCCGTACCCGTCAGCCAGGTCTTCTCCAGCACCGCGAGGGTGCCGTCCTGGCGGAGCTGGTCGACCGCCGTACTGACGCAACCGGTCAGCGGCGAGCCCTTGTCGAGCACGATGCCGAACTGTTCCGGCACGCCGACCTGCGGCAGCTGCCCGACGATGACGCCGTTCTCCAACTCCGCGGAGGTCATGTAGAACGCGGTCGGCAGGTCCACCACGAGGCCGTCGATCTGCCCGTTCTGCAGCGCCTTCTTGGCGTCGTCGTTGCTGTTGTAGACCTGGGGCTGGACCGTTGGCTTGATCACCTCGGTGATGGCCTGGTAGCTGGTGGTCCCGACCTGCGCGCCGAGCTTGGCGTCGTGCAGCTCGGCGATGGTCTTCGCCCCGGCGATCTTCGACGACTTCAGTGCGATGACGGTCTGGCGGACCAGATAGTACGGCGACGAGAAGTCGACGGCCTGACGGCGCTGGTCGGTGATGGAGAACTGGTTGATGTCGAGGTCGAAGTCCTTGGGCCCGGGCGCGATCGCATTGTTGAACGTCACCCGGGTCCAGGTGACGCTGTCCCGCGGGTAGCCGAGCCGCTCGGCGACCTGGTAGGCCACCGCGGATTCGAAGCCCTTGCCGTTGTCCGGCTGGTTGTCCGCGAACCACGGCGCGTACGCCGGGTCGTCGGTGGCGACGGTGAGTTTGCCCAGGGTGCGGGTGGCCAGCCCGCCGGGCGGGCAGGGGGTGCCGGAGGCCGAGGCGGAGCCGCCCTGGGCGGGGGTGGTGTCGTCCGCGGGAGCGCATGCCGCGAGCGCGGCCAGGAGCAGAACCGCGCCGCCGAGCGCGGTGCGCGAGTGTCGGCTGGGCATGCGCGCAGCCTAGGCCACGTCTCACCCACTGGGGCCGTCCGACGCGATCCGGTGATGAGCTGCCACAATCGGCACCCGTGAAGACGTTCGAAGAGCTGTTCGCCGAGCTGCAGGCCAAGGCGGAGCAGCGGGACCCGGGTTCGTCCACGGTCGCGGCGCTGGAACGCGGCGTGCACTTCATCGGCAAGAAGGTCGTCGAGGAGGCGGCCGAGTCCTGGATGGCCGCGGAGCACGAGGGCCCGCAGCGGGCCGCGGAGGAGATCTCCCAGCTGCTCTACCAGGCCCAGGTGCTGATGATCGCGACCGGTCTGACGCTCGAGGACGTCTACCGACATCTGTGACGTGCCGCCCCGAGAGGAGTACCCACCCCGCCCGAAGGAGCACGTCATGCTGCGCATCGCCATCCCGAACAAAGGCACCCTGTCCGCCCCGGCCTCGCAGATGCTGCGCGACGCCGGCTACCGCCAGCGCACCGACCCGAAGGATCTCGTCTGCCGGGACGAGGCCAACCAGGTCGAGTTCTTCTACCTGCGGCCTCGTGACATCGCCACGTACGTCGGCTCCGGCGACCTGGACCTCGGCATCACCGGCCGGGACCTGCTGGTCGACTCCGGGGTGCCCGCCGTCGAACTGCTCGACCTGGGCTTCGGCGGGGCCACGTTCCGGTGGGCCGCCCCGGCGGGGTCGCTGGTCTCGGCCGACGACATCGCCGGGCGCCGCATCGCCACCGCGTACCCGGGGGTGGTGGAGCAGCACCTGGCCGAGCACAACCTGAAGGCGGACGTGGTTCGTCTCGACGGCGCGGTGGAGAACGCGGTCCGCCTCGGCGTCGCCGACGTCATCGCGGACGTCGTGGAGACCGGGGCCACGCTGCGCCAGGCCGGCCTCGTCACGATCGGGGAGCCGATCCTGCGGTCCTCGGCGATCCTCATCGGGCGCCACAGCACGGGGGCGCCCGGCGGGGTCGCCCAGCTGATGCGCCGCCTGCAGGGCGTGCTGGTCGCCCGTACGTACGTGATGCTGGCGTACGACGTGCGCGCCGACCTGCTGGAGCAGGCGACCGGGCTGACCCCGGGCATCGAGTCGCCGACGGTCTCCCCGCTGCACCGGGAGGGCTGGGTGGCGGTGCAGGCCATGGTGCTGCGCAAGGAGGTCCACCGGGTGATGGACGAGCTGTACGAGCTGGGCGCCCGGGCCATCCTGGTCACCGACATCCACAACTGCCGGCTGTGAGTGGCACAGTGGTGGGCGTGACGCAGTCCTCCGTACCCGTGGTCTACCGGCCCCGGCGCATCCGCTGGGTCGCGGGCGCCGCCGCGGTGGCCGTGGTGGTCCTGTTCACCGTGCTCAGCTTCGGCCTGCATGGGGCGACCGGGGACGGTTTCGGCCGGTTCGAGCGCGGCGACCAGAGCGCCATGGTCGGCCTGGGGGTGCTCATCGCGCTGGGCATCCTGGCGTTCACCCGGCCCCGGGTGAGCGCGGATGCGGCCGGGGTGAAGGTCCGCAACGTCATCGGCGGCTACGACCTGCCGTGGTCGGTGGTGCGGGCGGTCCGCTTCGACCGCAACTCGCCGTGGGCGACGCTGGAGCTGCACGACGACGAGACGGTCTCGGTGCACGCGCTGCAGGCGGCCGACCGGGAGTACGCGGTGGAGGGGGTGCGGACGCTGCGGGCCCTGCACGAGGCCTCGGCGGACGCGGCGTCCTGAGGGCTGGTAGACTTCGCCAGTCGACCACGCGGAGCCTCTTTTGGGGCTGCGCGCGAAAGAGGAGCCCGCTGGTTCCCACCCGAGTCACCATCACCGGTGTCCGGGTCCGGTCACCCACGTCGGGAGTCATCCCGGCGTCGGGGCGCGTCCTCCTGGGCGCCGATGACCGGTCGAGCGGGCCCCGGCATGTCCGGGGCCTTCTGCTTTCCCGTCGCCTCCGTAGCCGGGGGGTGTGCGAGGCCGACCGACATTGGCGGTGCCCGTTCCGCGAGATCCGCGGCCGGGCAGGCGAGATACATCGTTCTAAGGAGGCCTCATCAGCGTCGAACCACGCGTGAACGAACAGATCCGGGCCCGCGAGGTCCGTCTGGTCGGTCCGGAGGGTGAGCAGGTGGGCATCGTCCCGCTCGAGCGCGCCCTCCAACTGGCCGCGGATGTCGACCTGGACCTGGTCGAGGTTGCGCCCATGGCGCGCCCGCCGGTGTGCAAGCTCATGGACTTCGGCAAGTTCAAGTACGAGAGCGCACTGAAGGCGCGCGAAGCGCGGCGCAACCAGCAGCAGACCGTCATCAAGGAGATGAAGCTCCGGCCGAAGATCGACCCGCACGACTACGAGACCAAGAAGGGTCACGTGGTGCGGTTCCTCAAGGCGGGCGACAAGGTCAAGGTGACGATCATGTTCCGCGGTCGCGAGCAGAGCCGCCCGGAGCTGGGCTTCCGGCTCCTGCGCCGGCTCAGCGAGGAGATCGCGGACCTGGGTTTCGTGGAGGCCAGTCCGAAGCAGGACGGCCGCAACATGATCATGGTCCTGGCCCCGCACCGGGCCACCAAGGCTGCTGCTGCCGCCGCGAGTGGGAAGACCCCCCGTGAGCAGCGCGACGGCGAGGGTGCCGAGGCACCGCCGGCCGCAGCCGCCGACACCACCGCAGAGTGACGCTCCGCCCGGCCCCTTGCCGGGCGGAGCAGAGCAAGATCGAGAAAGAGGCGTTCGACAAGTGCCGAAGATGAAGAGCCACACCGGCATGGGCAAGCGGGTGAAGGTCACCGGCCGCGGCAAGCTCGTCACCGAGCAGGCCGGCAAGCGGCACCTGCTGGAGGGCAAGTCCTCCAAGGTGACCCGCCGGATGACCGGCACCGTCGTGGTGGCGAAGGCCGACACGAAGCGAGTCAAGAAGCTGCTGGGCCGCTGACGCGCGCCACACCCGTTCCCCGATAGGAGTACCGATATGGCACGCGTCAAGCGCGCAGTGAACGCCCAGAAGAAGCGCCGTACGCTGCTGGAAACCGCCAGCGGCTACCGCGGGCAGCGCTCGCGGCTGTACCGCAAGGCCAAGGAGCAGGTGCTGCACTCGATGCAGTACGCGTACCGCGACCGCCGGGACCGCAAGGGCGACTTCCGCCAGCTGTGGATCACCCGGATCAACGCGGGCGCCCGTGCCAACGGCATGACGTACAACCGGCTGATCCAGGGGCTGAAGCTGGCCGGCGTCGAGGTGGACCGCAAGATCCTGGCCGACATGGCCGTCAACGACGCCGCCTCGTTCGCGGCGATCGTCGAGATCGCGCGGGCCGCGGTGGCGGCCGAGGGCACCGGCGGCGCCGCCGCTCAGGCTGCCTGATCCACCCGTGCGTAAGGCGCCCCCCGTTCCCGGCGACAGCCGTGACGAGGGGCGCCTTTTCACGCCCCGTACCCCCCGCATCGTGGCTGCCCGGCGCCTGCAGCGGCGCCGGGACCGCGAGCAGACCGGCCGTTTCCTCGCCGAAGGCCCGCAGGCCGTGCGGGAGGCGATGGCCGCGGGCGCGGTCATCGAACTGTTCGGCACCGAGGCCGCTCTCGACCGGTACGCGGCGCTGGCCGCCGACGCCGAGGCGGTCTCCGCGGTCACCGGCGAGGCCCTGGAAGCGCTCGCCGAGACCGTCCAGCCGCAGGGCCTGGTCGCCGTCTGCCACCAGGTCGACATCGGGCTGGGCGAGGCGCTCGCCAAGCGGCCCCGTCTGATCGCCGTGGCAGCGGACATCCGCGACCCCGGCAATGCCGGGACGGTCCTGCGTACGGCCGACGCTGCGGGCGCGGGCACGGTGGTGTTCGCGGGCGACGCGGTGGACCCGTACAACGGCAAATGTGTACGCGCCTCCGCGGGCAGTCTGTTCCACGTCGACGTGGTCCGCGAGCGTGCGCCCGGCGCGGTCCTCGACGCACTGCGTGCCGCCGGGGTGCAGGTGCTCGCCGCGACCGGTCATGGCGCCGACGACCTGGACGACCTGCTCGACGCGGGGGAGTTGGCCCGGCCGACCGCCTGGCTGTTCGGCTCCGAGGCGCACGGCCTGCCCGCCGAACTGCTCGACGCCGCGGACCGCCGGGTGCGGGTGCCGATCCACGGGGCTGCGGAAAGCCTCAACCTGGCAGCTGCCGCCGCGGTCTGCCTGTACGCCTCCGCCCGCGCCCTGCGGTGAACCCGGTGCTCATTCGCTGACCGGACTGGGGGCCGGGATGTTCGCGGTGGCCACGATGGCCTGCAGCGCGGCGACGTGACCTTCGAACGCGGTACGGCCGTCGCCGGTCAGCCGGGCCCGTACGCGGCGCCGGTCCGTGCGGTCGACGGCGACGTAACCGGCCTGCTCCAGCGTCGACACCTGTTTGGACAGCGCGGAGTCGGACAGTCCGAGCTGGTCGCGCAGGTAGCTGAAGTCGGCCCAGTCCGCGGCGGCGAGCAGGGAGACGATGGACAGGCGGGTGCTGGGATGGATCAGCTCGTCGAAGCGCGGCGTGGTCATGAGGCGGCTCCGGACCGTACGGCCCGGCGGCGTGCGGTCGCCGACAGCAGCGGCCCGCCGAGCACGAGCATGACCGCGGCCAGCACGGCGGCCCACGTGGCCGGGTGACGTGCGCCGTCGGCGTTCAGGGCGAGCGCGGCGACGATGGTGATCCCGACCAGAGCGACCAGGCTGCCCAGCACCCAGGCCGCGAGGTGCGGGCCGGCGACGTCGGCGCGCACGCTCATCTGGTGACTGCGCCGCCGGCCGTTGATCACCCGGGGCGCGATCGACGAGTGCGCGGCCCCGATCAAGACCGTGGCCAGCGTGGTGGCCAGCGGATTGTTGAGGTCGGCGATGACGCCGAGCGTGATCCACGCGACGGCCAGCGCCACCCAGTACCAGAGCGGGACGTCGATCTCGTCGATGACCCTGCGGCGGTTGCGCTCGACGGTGTCGAGGGCGGCCCGCGCCTGCTCGGGTGTCAGTTCGTTCATGACGCCTCACTTTCCCGTTGGGAAACTCAGTGTCGACTTTCCTGGCGGGAAAGTCAACCGTCGAGCGACCGGGGCTCGCGGAACGCCGTGGCGACCGGGAACGCCCCGGCGGTATGCTGGCGCCCGTGACGACCACCAGGATGTTTAGCCGGCCCGCTGGTCGCGGGCTGCGCACGTAAACTCCTGTGCGAACTTCCCTGACCGGCGGGCTGCGGCTCAGCCGCGCCTCCGTACACTGATCCACCTGAGTCGCCCCACTCGCGGCCTCGCTGCGCTCGGTGCACTCGGTCCCGACGAGCCCGCATGGCTCATCCGGTGTGAGGGAGTTCGCCCGATCATGTCCTACCGCAACGATCCGTACGATCCGAAGCAGGCCGCCCTGCTCGACCCCGAGGCGCTCGACGCCGCGGTCGCCGAGGCCGAGAAGGCCTTCGGCGGCGCGTCCGACTTGGACGCCCTCGGCGCGCTGAAGCCGGCCCACCTGGGCGACCGTTCGCCGGTGTCGCTGGCGCGGCGCGAGATCGGCTCGCTGCCCCCGGCCGCCAAGTCCGACGCGGGCAAGCGTGTCAACGTGGCCCGGCAGTCCATTCAGGCCGCCTTCGACGCCCGCCACGCCGAGCTGGAGCGCGAACGCGCCGCGCGCATGCTGGTCGAGGAACGCGTCGACGTCACCCTGCCGTGGGACCGCCGCCCGCGCGGCGCCCGGCATCCGTTGACCACGCTGATGGAGCACATGGCGGACCTGTTCGTCGGCATGGGCTACGAGGTCGCCGAGGGGCCCGAGCTGGAGCTGGAGTGGGCGAACTTCGACGCCCTCAACATCGGCCCGGACAACCCGGTGCGCGGCGCGATGGACACGTTCTACCTGGACCTGCCGGGTCTGGTGATGCGTACGCACACGTCGCCCGCGCAGGTGCGCAGCATGCTGACCCGCAAGCCGCCGATCTACATCGTCTGTCCGGGGCGGGCGTACCGGACCGATGAGCTGGACGCGACGCACAGCCCGGTGTTCCACCAGATCGAGGGGCTGGTGATCGACGAGGGCATCACGATGGCCCACCTGCGGGGCACGCTGGACCACTTCGCCCGGGCGATGTTCGGGCCGGACGCGCGGACCCGCTGGCGGCCGCACTACTTCCCGTTCACCGAGCCGTCCGCCGAGTTCGACGTGTGGTTCGCCCAGCACCGTGACGGGCCGCGCTGGGTCGAGTGGGGCGGCTGCGGCATGGTCAACCCGCGGGTGCTCACCGCCTGCGGCATCGACCCGCAGCGGTACTCGGGCTTCGCGTTCGGCATGGGCGTGGAGCGGACCCTGATGTTCCGCAACGGGGTCAGCGACATGCGCGAGATGGTCGAGGGCGACGTCCGGTTCGCCCGCCAGTACGGGATGGAGGTCTGACGCGATGAAGGTGTCGCTGTCCTGGCTGCGCGAGTACGTCGACCTGCCGGCGTCGCTGAGTGCGGCCGAGCTGGAACAGGCCCTGATCGGTCTCGGCATCGAGGTCGAGTCCGTCGTCGACCAGGCCGCCACGATCAAGGGCGACCTGGTCGTCGGCCGGGTGCTGGAGGTCGAGGAGCTGACCGGCTTCAAGAAGCCGATCCGCTTCAACCTCGTCGACGTCGGCAACCCGCAGCCGCAGGAGATCATCTGCGGGGCGCGTAACTACGCCGTCGGTGACCTCGTCGTGGTGATCCTGCCCGGCGGCGAGCTGCCCGGCGGGTTCACGATCGGCGCCCGCAAGACGTACGGGCGTACCTCCGCGGGCATGATCTGCTCCCAGGCCGAGCTGGGGTTGGGCGCCGACCACTCCGGCATCATCGTGCTGCCGCCGGGTGCCGCCGAGCCGGGGACCGACGCGCGTCCGCTGGTCGGCCTCGACGACGTGCTGGTCGACGTGGAGATCACCCCGGACCGCGGGTACGAGATGAGCATCCGCGGCCTGGCCCGCGAGCTGTCGCACGCGTTCGACTGCACGTGGCGGGATCCGGGCGCATTGCCGTTCGCGGCGGGGACCGCGGAGCCGCCGTACCCGGTGACGGTCGAGGACACCGCCGGGTGTGACCGGTTCGCCGCCCGGGTGGTGCGCGGCATCGACCCGGACGCGAAGTCGCCGGAGTGGATGCAGCGCCGACTGGTCGCCGCGGGCATCCGGACGATCTCGCTGCCGGTCGACATCACCAACTACCTGATGCTGGAGACCGGCCAGCCGATGCATGTGTTCGACCTGGACCGGTTGCGCGGCGGCCTGGTGGTGCGCCGGGCCCAGCACGGCGAGAAGCTGACCACCCTGGACGGTGTGGCGCGCGTACTGGACGCCGAGGACATGGTGATCCTCGACGATACCGGCCCGGTGTCGCTGGCCGCGGTCATGGGCGGCGAGACCAGCGAGTGGCAGCCCGGCACGGTCAACGTGCTGCTGGAGGCCGCCCACTGGGATCCCGTCATGGTCGGGCGTACCGCCCGGCGGCACCGGCTGTTCAGCGAGGCCGCCAAGCGGTGGGAGCGCGGTGTCGACCCGCGGATGCCGCTGGTCGCCCTGGAACGGGCGGTCGCGATCCTCACCGAGCACGCCGGCGGCACCGTCGACGAACGCGTCCTCGACCTCGACCACGTGCAGCCGCCTGCCGCGGTGCGGCTGGACCCGGCGCTGCCGTCGCGCCGCATCGGCGTGCCGTACCCGGTGGAGCGGGTCGTGGAACTGCTCACCCGGGTCGGCTGCACCGTCACCGGGTCCGACCCGCTGGTGGTCACGCCGCCGTCGTGGCGTCCGGACCTGCTGGCCCCGGCCGACCTGGTCGAGGAGGTGGCCCGCCTCGGCGGGTACGACGCGATCCCGAGCATCCTGCCGCTCGCCCCGGGCGGGCGCGGACTCACCGGGGCGCAGAGCCGCCGCCGTTCCGTGGGCCGTGCCCTGGCCGAGGCCGGGTGCGTGGAGGTGCTGTCGTACCCGTTCGTGTCGCCGTCGGTGCACGACGCGTTCGGGCTGGCGGCCGACGACCCGCGGCGCAGCGCCGCCCGGCTGACCAACCCGCTGTCGGAGGAGGAGCCGCAGTTGCGTACGTCGCTGCTGCCCACCCTGCTCGGCGCGTTGAAGCGCAACGTCGGCCGCGGCCACCGCGACCTCGCCCTGTACGAGGTCGGCACGGTGTTCCGGCCGCACCTGTCCGCGGTCGCGCCGCCGGAGATGAGCGTCGAGCACCGCCCGTCCGACGCCGACTGGGCGGCCGCCAACGACATCGTCCCCGAGCAGCCGTGGCACCTGGCCGCGGTGTTCGCGGGCGCGATCGAGCCCGCCGGCTGGTGGGGCCCCGGCCGCCCGGCCGGGTGGGCGGACGCGGTGGAGACCGCCCGGATCGCGGTGTCCGCGGCCGGGCTGCCCGACGGCCGGGTCCGCGTCGAGGCGGCCGAGTACGCCCCGTGGCATCCGGGCCGCTGCGCGGCCGTCCTGGTCGACGACGTGATCGTCGGGTACGCGGGTGAGCTGCACCCGGCCGTGGTGTCGGCGCTGGAACTGCCCCGGCGTACGTGCGCGGTGGAACTCGACCTGGACGCGCTGCCCGCGGCGCCGGTCGTGCAGGCGGTCCGGCTGACCACGTTCCCGCCCGCCCTGATCGACGTGGCGCTGATCGTCGACGCGAGCGTGCCGGCCGCGCAGGTGCGCGACGCCCTGGTCGGCGGGGCGGGCGACCTGCTCGAAACCGTGCACCTGTTCGACGTGTACACCGACGAGCAGCTGGGGGAGGGCAAGCGCAGCCTCGCGTACAAGCTGACCTTCCGGGCCCCGGACCGTACGTTGACGGTCGAGGAGGCCGTGGCGGCGCGGGACGCTGCCGTGGCCGCCGCGGCGGAGAGGTTCGGGGCGGTCCTGCGCGGGGCGTGACCGGCTGAGGCCGTCGCCGGGCGGGCGAGCATGATCCCGATCGTGTTCGCCCACCCGGGCCCGCCGGGCGCGGCTTAGCATCGGCTCATGGGTGTCGACGTGGTGACCGAGATCGTGATCGAGCGCCCGTCCGCCGAGGTCGCCGAGTACGCCGGGGACCCCTCCCACGCCACCGAGTGGTACGCGAACATCGACTCGATCGAATGGCGTACGGCTCCGCCGGTCCAGGTCGGCTCGACGATGGATTTCGTCGCGCGATTCCTCGGCCGCCGGCTCGCGTACACCTACGAGGTCATCGACCTCGTGCCGGGGCAACGGCTGGTGATGCGGACGGCGCAAGGTCCGTTTCCGATGGAGACCAGTTACACGTGGCAGCCGATCGACGCCGGCCGGACCCGGATGACCTTGCGTAACCGAGGCGAGCCGGCCGGCTTCGGCAAGATCACCGCACCGGTGATGGCGGCGGCCATGCGCCGCGCGAACCACAAGGATCTCGTCCGGCTCAAGCAGATCCTGGAGCGCTAGCCGGATCGCGGAGCAGGCGACGGGCGTGCGGGAGTTCCTCGGGCACGAGCCGGACGCAACCGCTCTCCACGCACCGCCACCGGCTGACCGCGCCGTCCGGGCCGGTGAACTGGCCGGCCGCGAGGGCGGCGTCGATACGTTCGCGCACCTCGTCCATCCGGTCCGGGGCGGTCGCGAACAGGATGCGCAGGTGCAGCTCGTCGCCGTCGCGGGTGGTCGCGGTGTGGTGCGCGGCGAGGGGACACGGCGGCCGGTGCGCCCAGTGGCCGCACAGCGCGGTGGTGATCGCGCCCCCGGGTGCCCGATCGTCGGCGTCCGATTCCAGCACGAGGACCGCCCGGTGGGCGTACGCCAGTCGCATGCTGTCGAGTATGGCGGGAATCGAGCAGGCGAACCGGATCGACCGGTGGACCCGAAGGCGGACGGATTTCCCGACCGCCGAATGATCCCGCGGATCGGCTTCTAGCATGGCGCCGTGCAGGGGTTTGTGAAACGTCGCGGGCTGCCGGAACCGGGGACCATCCCCGACGTGCTCGACATGTTCCGCGCCGAGGTGCGCTTCTACCGCGACATCGCCCCCGTCGTGGGCGTCCGGGTACCCGCCTGCCTGCACGCGGAGGTCACCCCGGACGGCACGACGCTGATCCTCGAAGATCTCTCCTCGTGGCGTCCGGGGGCCGACCCGATGGCACACGCCCAGATGCTGTCGCGGCTGCACGAGCGTTGGGCCGGCCAGGCCGCTGGCCGATGGCCGTGGCTACGTCCGGTCGGCGCGGCGGCCGATCTCGTCGGTGAGCTGTACGACGCGACGTGGCCGGCGCTGAGCATCCGCGCTGACCTGCCCGCCGGGCTGTGCACTCTCGGTGCGCGACTCGTCGGCAGGGTGCCGAGCGCCGAACAGGACGTCGCGTCGGCGGGCCCGCTGACCCTCGTGCACGGCGATGCGTCGGCACACAACGTGCGCACCAGCCCCGACGGCGAGCTCGCGCTGGTCGACTGGGAAGACGTCTCGGCGGCGCCGGGTGTCGTGGACGTCGCGTGGCTGCTGCTGTCGTCGGTCGACCCGTCTCAGTGGGCGGCCGTCACCGCCGCATACGGGCCGGTCACAAACTTGAGTGCGGTTCTGCCCGCGGCCCTGGTCCAGGGACTGCTCAGCCTCTCGGACACCGCCGACGGGTCGCCCGAAGCCGCCGAGTGGATCGGCCGGCTCACCGCGGCTGAGCAGTTGTTGACTGCGGTCTAGGGATCGCGCCGATGCCGCCATCGCAAGCCGGCGACTCAGGCAAGGCACGGCCGGCCCTGGCTCACGGCAACCCCACACCTCCCGCGACGGTCAGCGCGCGGGTGCGGAACTTTCCGGTCAGCATCGGCATCGCCGTGGCGATCGCGGCCCGGGTCTCCGGCAGCTGCAAGGACGCGTCGTGATCCGCCCTGCTGCGCCACACCTCCGTAACGAACACCGTGTCGGGCTCGGTGTCCGACACCCCCACCAGGTACAGCTCACATCCGGCGACGAGGAGCCCGTCAACGCCGCCGAGCAGGATGGCGACGACCTCGTCGCGTCGACCGGGCTGGGTGCTGATCTCGTTGAGGTAGCCGTACGTCATGTTTCTCCCGTCAATCGTTGTTCTGATGGCTGCAGGGCATGGGTGGGTCAGCGGTCGCGCCAGGCCGGTGGAGAGACTGTGCGGTACTACATGTCATGTCGGCATTCTCGGACCGGCCGCGTCCCGGGAGGAAGCCGACGTGCTTGCAATCCGCCGACCCTGTGCGACAGGAAGCCGACGACGTTCGACGGGTAGGTCAGCGGTGTTTGGGCGAGCATGTGGGCATTACGCGGTATGGCGCGACTCCCCTCTCGACGGTCGAACTGGCGAAAGCGGGTTGTCGGAGGCACTTCGCTGCCGCTGCATGAGCGAGGCCCGAATCCCAATAGGGGACCGGGCCTCGGCTTGTTGATTCGTTGGATCTACAGATCGAACTCGCCGTCCTTGACGGCGTCGGGCCAATCCTGTGCGAGGTCGACACGGTCATTGAGCCGTGCGACTACGGCGACGGTCTGACCTGGTGGCGCGTGTTCGGGAAATGCGCGAAGGGCACACCGGATCATCACGGCGGCTGGTAAGGCCGCGAACTCTACATACGCGGACCTGCGTTCACGCAAGAAGTTTGATCATTGCGCTGAAAGGCGCGCAGATGGCAAGACTCTACGCACCGTCCGTTCGGGGTGCGTAGCCTCCCATAACCCCTCGGAGCAGGAGGTACAGAGAATGACCATCACCGCGGACAAGCCGGTCGCGACCGTCGCGGACCCCCGAGACCTCGTCTCGGCCGAGGTGTTCGACGAGATCGCCCGTTACTTCGCCGCCAAGCAGGAGGTCACCCAGACCTACGCCGAACGAGCGACTGAACAGTTCCTGATCTTCCTCAAGGCATACGCCGACGCGCATGACAACCCCGGCTACGGCATGACGCTGCCGTCCGGCGAGTCCTACCGGGTCGTCCCGACCCGCCCGGTCGACGCCGTGTGGCACACCGCCCTCCAGATCAGCGAGCCCTACACCGCCGCGTGCCAGGAGATCGCGGGTCACTACGTACACCACCGCCCGATCCTGACCGAGGCCATGCAGGACGGCACCGCCATGACCTACACCCTGTCGGCACTGCACGCGACCGGCTACCCGGTCGACGTGGAATTCTGGAGCGGCGAGGCCGAGTCCTGCTGCCCACCGAACCCGCCGCAGCCCGGCATCACCGCCTGACCGATAAGGATCTCCCTTGCGCCGTGATTGGAACGCGTTGCCGGAGGCAGTCACCACCGAGATCGCCGAACGAATCGGCGGGCCCTTCGAGGTGACCCCGGCCGTGACCGGCGACCACGCGGAGATCGCCTCCGCCGTCACCGGGCCGAACGGAACGGTGTTCATCAAGGCGGCCTCGGCCGAGACGAACGTTCTGACACTGCGCTACGAACTGGCCGTCACGAAGGCCGTCGGCCGTTACCCGGCCGCGGTCCTGTGGGATTTCCAGTCCGATGGATGGTTGGTGGTGGGGACCGAATATCTCGACGGTCCCCACGCCGATCTGTCCCCCGGCAGTCCGGATCTCGATCTGCTCGCTGCGACATTGACCGAACTTCAGGAGACTTCGGCGGCGGGCCGACCGTGGTTCACCCCGGAAGCCCGGCTCGGGTTCGGGCACCCGGCGATGAACGGCGGGACGCTCGTTCACTCTGACCTCAACCCGGCCAACCTCATCGTCACCTCGAAGGGTCTGCGGATCGTCGATTGGGCATGGGCGACCCAGGCCGCTTCGTGGGTCGAACTCGCCCTGCTTGTTCAGTGGCTGATCGGCAGTGGCCACGATCCCGGGCAGGCTGAAGACTGGCTCGCGAGATTCCCCGAGTGGACGGCAACTGATCCCGAGATCTTGGACGAATTCGCATCGCGGAACGCCGCGAAGTGGTCGACCAAGTCCCGGCAGAGCCCTCAAGCGTGGGTACACGACCTTGCGGCCTGGACCGGCAATTGGGCGGCCCACCGGCGCCTTCGTTCCGACCGGCTGAGCGGCGGGAGGTAGGTCTCCGCCCCCGCGGTTCAGCGCAGGGCGGCTTCGACGCCGGTCTCGTGGGGCCCGAGGAACACCGGGTCACGCCCGGACGCGACGTCGAACATCGCCTTGACGACCGCGCCGCGTTCGCGGATCGAGCTGTGCAGCCACGGCTGCTTGTAGATGCGTACGGTGTCGTCGCCGACGCCGCTGGCGTCCACCCCGAGATGCCGGCACAGGGTGACCGCCCGCTCCAGGTGGTACGACTGGGTCACCACGATCGCCTGGCGCACCCCGAAGATCTGCCGCGCCCGGGCGCACGAGTCGTACGTGTCGAACCCGGCGTGGTCGAGCACGATCTGCTGCGACGGCACCCCGTGGCCGACCAGCCATTCGAACATCGCGCCGGGCTCGTTGTACTCCCACCGGCCGTGGTCGCCGGAGACGAGGATCGCGCCGACCTTGCCGTCGGCGTACAGCCGGCGGGCGATCTCCAGGCGCGCGGCGAGGAACGGCGACGGCACCCCGCCGGGGTCGACCTGCGCGCCGAGCACCAGGGCCACGGGCGCCGCCGGTACGGCGTCCTGCGCGTACACGTGCCCGTCGGCCTCGGAATGCACCCACCAGGCGCCCGCGACCATCGTCAGCACCGCCGCGGCCACGGCCAGCGCCCCGGCCTTGACGAGGCGCCGCAGCGTGCGCCGCAGGGTGATCTTCCGCATGCGGCCCACCATGCCAGCCCAGGTCAAGGCGCTGCAATCGACCTCGGCCGAGCGCCGGGCACCCGATATGCGTACACTGCCCTGTTTTGGCCGAGGTCAGGTGGCAAATCCTGGCGGGGCGTTGAGGTAGCGCAGCACCGCCAGGACCCGCCGATGGTCGGTGCGGGCCTGCGGCAGGTCGAGCTTGGTGAAGATCGCCGTGACATGCTTCTCGACGCTGCGTTCCACGAGGTGCAGGCCCTCGGCGATGGCCACATTGGACCGTCCCTCGGCGAGCAGCGCCAGGATCTCCCGTTCGCGGGCGGACAGCCGGGCCAGCCCCGCGTCGACGGCCGGGGCCGCCAGCAACTGCCGGACGACCTCGGGGTCGAGGGCGGTGCCGCCATCCGCCACCCGGTACAGCGCCCCCACGAACTCGTCCGTGCTGACGATCCGGTCCTTGAGCAGGTAGCCGACGCGTTCGCCGTGTTCGGCGAGCAGCCGCCGGGCGTAGCCGGTCTCCACCCACTGGGAGAAGACCAGGACCGCGGTGTGCGGATGCGCCGACCGGATCGCCAGCGCGGCCCGTACGCCTTCGTCGGTGTGCGTGGGTGGCATGCGTACGTCGACGATCGCCGCGTCGGGCCCGTGCTGGGCCACGGCCTCGAGCAGGTCGTCGGGGTTGTCCACGGCGGCGACGACGTCGATGCCGTGTTCGCCGAGCAGCAGCCTGATGCCGTCGCGCAGCAGGGGATTGTCCTCGGCGATGACCGTACGCATGTCAGCCCTCCCCGGGCAGAGTCATGGTGACGACCGTGGGCCCGCCGGCCGGACTGTCCACGGTGAACGTGCCGTCCAGGGCGGTGGCCCGGCGGGCCAGCCCGGCCAGGCCGGTGCCCAGCCCGTCCGGGCGCGCCCCGCCGCGGCCGTCGTCGGTGACGGCCAACCGTATCCGGCCGTCCGCGGCCTGGACCTCGACCCGGACGCGGGTGGCGGACGCGTGCCGGGCGATGTTCGTGAGCAGTTCCGCGACCGCGAAGTACACCGCGGACGCGGTGTTGTCCGAGGGCCGCAGGCCGGTCGGCACCGCCAGTTCCACGGGGACCGCGCTGCGTCCGGCCAGGGTCTGCAACGCCACCGGCAGGCCGTCGTCCAGGGCGGGCGGGTGCAGGCCGCGGACGATGTCGCGCAGCTCTGCCAGGGCTTCGGTGACGGTGCCCCGCGCGTCGTCGACCAGCGTGCGGACCTGCGGGTCGTCGGTGCGGTGGGCGATGCGCCCGAGCGTCATGCCGAGCGCCACCAGCCGGGCCTGGGTGCCGTCGTGCAGGTCCCGCTCCACCCGGCGCAGCGTGGCGGCGGCGTCGGCGCGCAGCTCGGCCCGGCTCGACTCCAGCGCGGCGATCCGGGCGCTGCCCCCCGTCGGTTCCAGCAGCGCCCGGACCAGCAGCCGGTCCGCCGCGACGACCAGCCGCAGCACCCACGGCATGACCAGCAGGAGCGCGGCGCCCTGCCACGCCCACGTCCAGGTGCCCGCCCAGTCGGTGGGGTCCATGCCCCAGCCGTCGGGGACGATGAACCACCACAGCGGGTAGGTCAGGCCGACCGGTCCGAGGACGAGCGCGATCGCTGCCGCGTAGGCACCGGCGACGCGTACCGGGAACGTGGTGAAGCTGTAGAGCAGGGCGCGCCAGGCGGTGCCGTCGCCGAGCAGCGCGACCACGCGGCGCAGTACGCCGCGGGCGTCCAGCGGCGCCGGGCGCGGCCAGTCCCAGCCGAGCAGGCCGCGCGCGGGCACCCGGAAGTACGCCGGGAGGTGCCGGGCCACGGCCAGCACCGCGATCAGTACCGGCAGCCCGACGGTCAGGATGCTCAGCGCGGTGGCGGCGACGCCCACCAGCGCCAGCACGAACGCCGGCGCGCCCACCACGACCCCGGTCAGCACGTACGCGACGTCGCGCCACGTACGCCGGGTGAACAGCGCGGTCAGCACGGAGATGACGGCCGGCCCGCCCGCTCGCGGGGTCACCGGACCGCGTCGACGGGTGGGTGCCGCAGCACGGCGAGCGCGGGCGGCACGGTGCCGGCCAGCACCAGCGCGGTCAGGGCCAGCACCCCGGCGGCCCATTGCCCGGCGGGCAGCCACGGCAGCCAGGTGCCCAGCGCGGTGTGCAGCAGGGGCAGCAGTGCCGTCGCCGCGACGGCCGCGGCGACCAGGAGCGCCGTACCGGTCACGAGCAGAGCCTCGCAGACCACCACCCGCAGCACCCGCACCCGGGTGCCGCCGGTGAGCCGCAGCACGGCCAGATCGCGGCGCCGCGACAGCGTCGTCGCGACCAGCGTGGCCAATGCCGCAACCGCCGCGAAGGCCGTGTAGACGCCGGTGCCCGAGTACTCCATCCAGCGTTCCGCGGCCGGTTCGGGCACGCCGGTCACGTGCGCGGCGGTGCTCGCCCTTGCGACGGTGACCGTGGCGAACGCGACCGCCAGGGTGAGCGGCACCAGCGCCCCGGAGTAGGTGCGGGCGCGGGCCGCAAGGTTGTCCGCGGCGAGGCGGCCCACATCGCCGAACAACCGGCCGGCGGGCGCCGCGGTCCGCAGCAGGGCGGGGCCGAGCAGACCCGCGCCCACACACATGGCGAGCATGACGAACAGCCCCGCGGTGTCCGCGGTCGTCGCGTCGAGGCCGGAGATCACCACGGCCAGCGCCACGCCGCCCGCCACCAGTGCCGCACCCAGGACGGTACGGACGACGCCGACGCGCCGCCGCGGGGTCGCGGTCTCGGCCAACGCCACCGAGGGCCGGACCCGCGCCGGGCGGATCGCCGCGACCAGCGCGCCGAGCAGCGAGGTGCCGACGGTGACGGCCAGCGCCGCTGCAGGGGCGGCGGGGTGCGGCGTGAACGGTACGGGCACCGCGACGATGCCGTGCCCGGCCAGCCCGTCCACCCAGGCGTGCCCGCCCAGCATCCCCAGCGGTACGCCCACGGCCGTGGCGGGCAGCGCCACCACGCCCGACTGCACGGCGATCGCCCGGCGTACCTGACCCGGTGTCGCCCCGATCGCGCGGGCCAGGGCGGTGTCCCGGGCCTGGCGGGCGATCGCGGCGCCCATGGTGACGCCGACGATGATGACCGACAGGTACACGGAGATCGTGACGAACAGCGCCGCGACGTCGGTCAGTCCGCTGTCGGCCATCGTCTGCCGGTCCGGTCCGTGCCGCGGCGCGTTGTCCAGGGAGTGCGCGATGCCGAGGGCGCCCGTGACGATTGCCGCGGCCAGGCACTGGGTGGCGGCGGGGCCGACGAACGACCACGGGTGCCGGCGCAGCGCCTGCCGGACCAGTCCGGTGATCATGCGCCCACCGCCGTGGCGACGGTGGAGGCCGGAGCTGCCGAGGCGCCCGGCGTCGGCGCTGACGGTCCGGAGGCGGCGCGCAGCCGGGCGGCGATCTCGCCCGTCGGCGGCGTCGGCCGGTCGGACGCCACCTGACCGGCGTGCAGCAGCACGAGCCGGTCGCTCCACGCGGCCGCGGCGGGGTCGTGCGTCACCATCACGACGGTCACCCCCGCGGTGTCCACCGCGGCCCGCAGCAGCGACAGGATCTGCCCGCCCGTGCTCGGGTCGAGCGCGCCGGTCGGCTCGTCGGCGAAGATCACTGCGGGGCGCGTGACCAGCGCCCGTGCGATCGCGACGCGCTGCTGCTGACCTCCGGACAGTTCGCCGACGCCGCGTCGTTCGTACCCGGCCAGGCCGACGTCGGCGAGCACGTCGGCGACCGCCCGCCGCCGCGTGCCGCCGAGCCGGCCGGGCAGTGCCACGTTCTGGCGTACGGTCAGCTCCGACAGCAGGTTGTAGGACTGGAACACGAAGCCGACGCGGTCGCGGCGCAGCCGGGTCAGCCGCCCCTCGCGGAGCTTGCCGACGTCGTGCCCGGCCAGCCGTACGGTGCCGGCGGTGGGCCGGTCCAGCCCCGCGGCGCAGTGCAGCAGTGTGCTCTTGCCCGAGCCGGTCGCGCCCATGACGGCGACGAACTGCCCGGCGGGCACGGCCAGCGACACGTTGTCCAAGGCCACGACGGTGGTCCGGCGCCGCCCGAACCTGCGGGTGACGTCCTTGAGTTCCACGACATTGTCCATGCGTTCAGCCTGGTCGGCGTGGGCCGGGACGACATCGGGGCAGCCACGGGCAATGCGGGTGCGGTTAACCGCACCTGTGCCGCCGGGGCACGACGTGAGCGCCCGCGGGTCAGGTGATCGAGAACGTCGCGGTGAGCAGGTCCGCGGGGCGGGAACTGCGGCCCACCAGCAGCGCGAAGTCGCCCGGTTCGACGACCCGGCGTCCGTCCGCGGTGACCAGCGTGCAGTCCGCCGCGGCGACCTCCAGCTCGACCGTGACCGATCCGCCCGCCGGCACGGTCACCTGCCGGTACGCCTTCAGCTCCCGCGCCGCCCAGGTCACGCTGGTGACCAGGTCGCTGACGTACGCCTGCACGGTCTCGGTCGCGGGCCGGGTCCCGGTGTTGGTCAGTCGCACGGTGGCCCGAACCGCCTCGCCCACCCGCACCGCGGGCTGCCCGATCGTCAGGTCGGCGTAGTCGACTGTGGAGTAGCTGAGCCCTTCGCCGAAGACGAACAGCGGCTCCTGGGTGAGGTCGGCGTACCGGTTGCCGTGCTGGCCGCGGATCTGGTTGTAGTAGACCGGCTGCTGGCCGACGTGCCGGGCCACGGAGATGGGCAGCCGCCCGGTGGGCTCGATGTGGCCCAGCACCAGCTCGGCCACGGCCCGGCCGCCGCGCATGCCGGGGTTGAACGCCTGGATCACCGCGGCGCAGCGCAGCGCAGACTCGGGCAGCGCGGCCGGCTTGGAATTGATCAGCACGAGCACGGTCGGCGTCCCGGCGTCGGCCAGGGCGTCCAGCAGGGCGATCTGCCCGCCCTGCAGCTCCAGGGTGGCCGTGGAGCAGGCTTCGCCGGTGAGGGCGACCGTGTCGCCGAGGACCACGACCGCGACGTCGGCGGCCTGCGCGGCGGCGACCGCCCCGGCGATCAGGGCCGGATCGGTGGGCGCCGGGCGGGAGATCGGCGGGCGGGGCTGCCCGTCGGGATAGAGCGGCCCTTCCGGATCGGGCACCAGCATCTCGATGTCCGCGCCGCGGGCGTGGGTGATCGTCCAGTCGCCGGGCGCCACCGTCCGGAACCCGTCCAGCACGGTTTCGATCAGCTCGCGGGGGTGGCCGTCGGGCATCCAGTCGACCTGCCCGGAGGCGCCGGCCCAGTCGCCGAGCTGCGACTGGGGGTCGTCGGCGTTCGGGCCGATCACCGCGACCGTACGGGGAGTGTCCGGCGCCAGTGGCAGCAGGCCGTCGTTGCGCAGCAGGACCAGGCCGCGCCGGGCCACCTCCAGGTTGAGGGCCGCGTGTTCCGGTGCGCCGATGACCACGGCCTGCCGGCGGGCGTCCGGGGCCCGCGGGTTCTCGAACAGGCCGAGCTCGAATTTGAGCCGCAGGACCCGGCGTACCGCGGCGTCGATGTCGGTTTCGGCGAGCAGCCCGGCCTCGACCGCGGCCTGGGCGCCGGTGAAGAAGTCGGGGGTGGTCATGATGAGGTCGTTGCCCGCGCGGACCGCCACGGCCGCGGCCTGCGTCTGGTCCGCGCACACCTGCTGTTCCCAGACCATCCGGCCGACGTTGTCCCAGTCCGTGACCAGCGTGCCGGTGAAACCCCACTCCTTTTTGAGTACGTCGTGGAGCAGCCAACGGTTCGCGGTGATCGGCACGCCGTCGATCGACTGGTAGCCGAGCATGAACGTGCGCACCCCCTCGCGGGCGAGGCGTTCGAACGGCGGCAGGAACCACGAGCGCAGTTTGCGGGGGCTCAGGTCGGCTTCGCTGGCGTCCCGGCCGCCCTGGGTCTCCGAGTAGCCGGCGAAGTGTTTGGCGGTGGCGAGGATGGCGGTGGGATCGCTCAGCCCGTCGCCCTGGTAGCCGCGGACCATCGCGGAGCCCAGTTCCCCGATGAGGTACGGGTCCTCGCCGAACGTCTCGTCGGTGCGCCCCCAGCGCAGGTCCCGGGCCACGCACAGGACGGGGGAGAAGGTCCAGTGGATGCCGGTGGCGGACACCTCGATCGCGGTCACCCGGGCGACCCGTTCGGCCAGGCCGGCGTCCCAGGTGCAGGCGAGGGCGAGCTGGGTGGGGAAGATCGTGGCACCGGGCCAGAACGAGTGCCCGTGGATGCAGTCCTCCGCGGTGAGCAGGGGGATGCCCAGCCGGGTCCGGGCGGCCAGGTCGATCGCTTCCAGCATCTTGCGCGGCGAGGCGTGCAGGATCGAGCCCGCGAGCTGGTCCGCGACGATCTCCTTGACGTCGCCGCGCGCGTCGAGCTGGAGCATCTGCCCGACCTTCTCGGGGAGGGTCATGCGGGCCAGCAGGTCCTCGACGCGCTCGTCGACGGTCAGCGAAACATCCCGGTACGGGAGCTCTGCGGTCACGCACGGCCTCCGGTGGTCGACCGCAAGCCCGCACGGTCGGTGGAACATGAACAAATGGGAAGTCTTCCAGCCCGGAACCGGTTACGGCACCCCTGCGCGGTTCCGGAACTCGCGCGCCATTCGGACACCCGGAGGATTCCGGGTTGCCCCCGCCGACCGAGAGTTGATACGGTCCTCTGCATAGAAATGCAGTGACGATCGTCAGGAGGTGCGATGGGAATCCGCGTCGCCGTCGCCGGTGCCAGCGGGTACGCCGGGGGCGAACTGCTCCGCCTGATCGCCGGGCACCCCGAGTTCGACCTCGCCGCCGCCACCGCGCACACCCAGGCCGGGACCCCGGTCACCGCGGTCCACCCCCAGCTCGCCGGGCTCGACCTCGTGCTCGGCGAGACCGACCCGGCCGTCCTGGCCGACGCCGACGTCGTGTTCCTCGCGCTGCCCCACGGCCAGTCCGCCGCGCTCGCCGCGCAACTCCCGGCCGGCGTCAAGGTCGTCGACCTGGGCGCCGACTTCCGGCTGCACGACGCCGACGCCTGGGCCCGCTACTACGGCGGCCCACACGCCGGCACCTGGACATACGGGCTGCCCGAGCTGCCCGGCCAGCGCGCGCGCATCGCCGCCGCCGACCGCGTCGCCAACACCGGCTGCTACGCCGCCACGATCACCCTCGCGCTCGCCCCGCTCATCGCGGCCGGGGCCGCCGCCCCGGACGACGTCGTCGTGGTCGCCTCGTCCGGCACGTCCGGCGCGGGCCGGGCCGCCACGGCGCACCTGCTCGGCAGCGAGGTCATGGGCGACCTGAGCCCGTACAAGGTGGGGGCGCACCAGCATGTGCCGGAGATCAAGCAGGCGACCGGCGCGGTGTCGCTGTCCATGACGCCGGTGCTCGCCCCGATGCCGCGCGGCATCCTCGCCACGGTGACCGCGGTGCCCACCGGCGACGCCGACCCGCGCGAGGTGCTCGCCGCGGCGTACGCGAATGAGCCGTTCGTGCACGTGCTCGCGCCCGGCGCGTGGCCGCACACCGCGGCGACCGCCGGATCCAACTCCTGCCACCTGCAGGCCGGTGTGGACGCCGACTCCGGCCGGATCATCGTGGTCAGCGCGCTCGACAACCTCGGCAAGGGCGCCGCCGGGCAGGCGGTGCAGTGCGCCAACCTGATGTGCGGCCTGCCCGAGACCACCGGCTTGCCGGTGTACGGGGTTGCCCCATGACCGAGACGGACAGGGAGGTCCAGTGAGCGTCACCCACCCCAAAGGCTACCGGGCGGCCGGGATCGCGGCCGGGCTCAAGACCGGCGGCGGCCGCGACGTCGCGCTCGTGGTCAACGACGGCCCGGACGCCATCGTCGCCGGGGTCTTCACCGCGAACCGCGTCAAGGCCGCCCCCGTGCTCTGGAGCCAGCAGGTGCTGCGCGGCGGCATCGTCCGCGCGGTCGTGCTGAACTCCGGTGGCGCGAACGCGTGCACCGGCACCCAGGGATTCCGCGACACCCACGCCACCGCCGAGCACACCGCCGCGGCGCTGCGCGGCGGCGCCAAGCCGCTGCTGATCGGCGCGGGCGACGTCGCGGTCTGCTCGACCGGCCTGATCGGTGAGCTGCTGCCGATGGACAAACTGCTGCCCGGCGTCAGCGCCGCGGTCAAGGCGCTCGCCGCCGACGGCGGCCCGGACGCCGCCGAGGCCATCATGACCACCGACACGGTCGCCAAGACCGCGGTCGTGACCGGCGACGGCTGGTCGGTCGGCGGCATGGCCAAGGGCGCCGGCATGCTGGCACCCGCGCTGGCCACGATGCTCGTGGTGCTGACCACGGACGCGGTGGCGGGAAGCGAGGCGCTGGACGCGGCGCTGCGCGAGGCGACCCGGCTCACGTTCGACCGGATCGACTCCGACGGCTGCATGTCCACCAACGACACCGTGCTACTGCTGGCCAACGGCGCCGCCAACGTCGAGCCGAGCCAGGACGAGCTGACCGCCGCGGTCACCGCGGTCTGCCAGAACCTGGCCCGGCAGCTCATCTCCGACGCCGAGGGTGCCACCAAGCACATCGCCATCGAGGTGCTCGGCGCGGCCAGCGACGCCGACGCGGTCGAGGTCGGCCGGGCCGTGGCCCGCAACAACCTGGTCAAGACCGCGCTGTTCGGCAACGACCCCAACTGGGGGCGGATCCTCGCCGCGGTCGGCACCACCGGCGCGGCGTTCGAGCCGGACCGGGTCGACGTCGCGGTCAACGGGGTCTGGGTGTGCCGTGGCGGAGCCGCCGCCGAGGACCGCGGCAAGGTGGACCTCAAGGGCCGGGACGTGACGATCCAGGTGCACCTGAACGAGGGGGAGATGTCCGCGACCATCCGGACCACGGACCTGTCCCACGCGTACGTGCACGAGAACTCGGCCTACAGCTCATGACTCCGCAGGAGAAGGCCGCGGTTCTCATCGAGACGCTGCCCTGGCTGGAACGCTTCCACGGCGCGACCGTCGTCATCAAGTACGGCGGCAACGCGATGATCGATCCGGAGTTGCAGCGGGCGTTCGCGGCCGACATGGTGTTCCTGCGCTACGCGGGCATCAAGCCGGTCGTGGTGCACGGCGGCGGCCCGCAGATCTCCGCGATGCTGGACCGGCTCGGCATCGCCAGCGAGTTCCGCGGCGGCCTGCGGGTCACCACCCCGGAGGCCATGGACGTGGTCCGCATGGTCCTGACCGGCCAGGTCGGCCGGGAACTGGTCGGGCTGATCAACGAGCACGGCCCGTTCGCGGTCGGGCTGTCCGGCGAGGACGCCCGCCTGTTCACCGCGGTCCGGCGCCCCGCGGTCGTGGACGGGCAGCCGGTCGACGTCGGCCAGGTCGGCGACGTCGCGCAGGTCGACACGTCCGCGGTCGACGACCTGATCGCGGCGGGCCGGATCCCGGTCGTCGCCACGGTCGCCCCGGACGCCGACGGGATGGTGCACAACGTCAACGCGGACACCGCCGCGTCCGCGCTCGCGGTCGCGCTGGGCGCCCGCAAACTGGTGGTGCTCACCGACGTCCCCGGCCTCTACACCGCCTGGCCCGACACCTCCTCGCTCACCTCCGAGATCACCGCGGACGACCTGGCGAAGCTGCTGCCCCGCCTGGAGTCCGGCATGGTCCCGAAGATGGAGGCGTGCCTGCGCGCGGTCCAGGGCGGGGTGCCCGCGGCGCACGTGGTGGACGGCCGGGTCGCCCACTCCACCCTGCTCGAAGTCTTCACCTCGGAAGGATTCGGAACGATGGTGATCCCCTCATGAGCACACTCGTCGACCGCTGGTCGCAGTCCATGATGGACAACTACGGCACCCCGTCGCTGGCCCTGGTCTCGGGCGACGGCGCGGTCGTCACCGACGAGGCCGGGCAGACGTACGTGGACCTGCTCGGCGGCATCGCGGTCAACGCGCTCGGCCACGCCCACCCGGCCGTGGTCGCCGCGGTGTCGGCGCAGATCGCCACGCTCGGTCACGTCTCCAACCTGTATGTCGCCGAGCCCCCGGTGGCCCTCGCCGAGCTGCTGCTGGCGCTGGTCGGGCGGCCCGGGCGGGCGCTGTTCTGCAACTCCGGCGCCGAGGCCAACGAGGCCGCGTTCAAGCTGTCCCGCCTCACCGGCCGCACCCACGTGGTCGCCGCCCACGGCGGCTTCCACGGCCGCACGATGGGGGCGCTGGCGCTGACCGGCCAGCCCGCCAAGGCGGACCCGTTCCGGCCGCTGCCCGGCGAGGTCACCCATGTTCCGTACGGGGACGCCGCCGCGCTCGCCGCCTCGGTCACGGACGCCACCGCCATGGTCATCCTGGAACCCCTCCAGGGCGAGAACGGCGTCGTCGTCCCGCCGCCCGGCTACCTCGCCGCGGCCCGCGAGATCTGCACCACGTACGGGGCGCTGCTCGTGCTCGACGAGGTGCAGACCGGCATCGGCCGTACCGGGCACTGGTTCGCCCACCAGGCCGACGGCGTCGAGCCGGACGTGGTGACGCTCGCCAAGGGCCTCGGCGGCGGCCTGCCCATCGGCGCGTGCCTCGCGTTCGGCGCGGCAGCCGAGCTGTTCGGCCCCGGCTCGCACGGCACCACGTTCGGCGGGAACCCGGTGAGCTGTGCCGCCGCGCTCGCGGTGATCCGCACGATCGCCGGTGAAGGGCTGCTCGACAACGCCAAGCGGGTCGGGGAGCAACTGCGCCGCGGCGTCGAGAGCCTGGGCCACCCGCTGGTCGCCGGGGTGCGCGGGTCGGGCCTGCTACTCGGCGTCGTGCTCACCGCGGACGTCTCCGCCCAGGCCGCCGCCCGGTTGCGTGACGCCGGTTTCCTGGTCAACCCGGTCCAGCCGGACGTGATCCGGCTCGCGCCGCCGCTGATCCTCACCGCCGGCCAGGCCGACGCGTTCGTCGCCGCCCTTCCCGCTGCCCTGGACGGTCTGTCATGACCCGGCACTTCCTGCGGGATGACGACCTGAGCCCCGCCGAGCAGGGCGAGGTCCTGGACCTGGCCGAGGTGATGAAGGCGGACCGGTTCGGCCACCACCCGCTGGCCGGGCCGCGGTCCGTGGCGGTCTTCTTCGACAAGGCGAGCCTGCGGACCCGGCTGTCGTTCGAGATCGGCGTCGCGGAGCTGGGCGGCAACCCGATCATCGTGGACACCCAGGCCACCCACTTCGGCCGCGGCGAGAGCCTGGCCGACGCGGGCCGGGTCGTCTCCCGGTACGCCGCCGCGATCGTCTACCGGACGACCGGCGACGACCGGCTCGCCGAACTCGCCTCGGACGTGCGGGTGCCGGTCATCAACGCGCTGACCGACGGCTACCACCCGTGCCAGCTGCTGGCCGACCTGCTGACGATCCGGGAGCGGTGCGGCGGCACGGCCGGGCGCCGCCTCGCGTACGTGGGGGACGCCGCGAACAACATGGCCCACTCGTACCTGCTCGCCGGCGCCACCGCGGGCATGCATGTGCGGGTCGCGGGGCCTTCCGGGTTCGACCCCGCCCCGGCCGTGGTGTCGCGGGCCGCCGAGATCGCGGCGTGGACCGGCGGCTCGGTGGAGGTGCTGCGCGACCCGTACGAGGCGGCCGACGGCGTGGACGTGCTGGCCACGGACACCTGGACGTCGATGGGGCAGGAGAACGACGGGCGGGACCGGCGTACGCCGTTCTGGCCGTACCAGGTGAACAAGGATCTGCTGGCCGCGGCCGCGAACGACGCGATCGTGCTGCACTGCCTGCCCGCCCACCGCGGCGAGGAGATCACCGACGAGGTGCTCGACGGCCCCAGCAGTGCGGTGTTCGACCAGGCGGAGAACCGGTTGCACGCCCAGAAGGCGCTGCTGACCTGGCTGCTGAGCACCTCATGACCGGGCCGGTGACCCGCGCGGGGCGCCACGCCCGGATCGTCGCGCTGATCCGGGAGCGGTCCGTGCACTCGCAGACCGAGCTGGGGGAGCTGCTCGCCACCGAGGGCATCCAGGTCACCCAGGCGACCCTGTCGCGGGACCTGGAGGAGCTGAACGCGGTCAAGGTCGGCGGCGCGTACCTGATCCCGGAGGACGGCCAGCGCCCGCTGCGCGAAACCCAGCAGGGTCCGGCCCGGCTGCAGCGGCTGCTGCGTGAGCTGCTGACCGGGGTGGACGCCAGCGGCAACATCGCGGTGCTGCGAACCCCGCCCGGGGCGGCGCAGTTCCTCGCCAGCGCGCTGGACCGCTCCGGGCTCTCCGATGTCGTCGGCACGATCGCCGGCGACGACACCATTCTCGTCGTGGCCCGCGACGTGACCGGCGGCAAGGCCCTGGCCGAGAAGCTCGCCGAATGGGCCGGCCACATCCCCGACAACATTGAGAGGAGCACCCCGTGACCGAGCGGGTCGTACTTGCATTTTCCGGGGGTCTGGACACCTCCGTCGCCATCCCGTATCTGGCCGAGCAGACCGGCGGTGAGGTGATCGCGGTCGCCCTGGACGTCGGCCAGGGCGGCGAGGACATGGACGTGATCCGGCAGCGTGCCCTGGACTGCGGCGCCGCCGAGAGCGTGGTGGTGGACGCGCGGGAGGAGTTCGCCGCGGACTTCTGCCTGCCCGCGCTGCGCGCCAACGCGCTCTACATGGACCGTTACCCGCTGGTGTCGGCGCTGAGCCGCCCGCTGATCGTGCGGCACCTCGTCGAGGCGGCCCGGCAGCACGGCGGCACGATCGTGTCGCACGGCTGCACCGGCAAGGGCAACGACCAGGTCCGTTTCGAGGTCGGCATCGGCGCGCTCGCGCCTGAGCTGAAGGTCGTCGCGCCCGCCCGGGACTTCGCGTGGACCCGGGACAAGGCGATCGCGCTGGCCGAGGAGAAGGGCCTGCCGATCGACGTGACGCACAAGTCGCCGTACTCGATCGACCAGAACCTGTGGGGCCGCGCCGTCGAGACCGGCTTCCTGGAGGACATCTGGAACTCCCCGATCGAGGAGCTGTACTCGTACACGAAGAACCCGGCGGAGCCGCGCGACGCCGACGAGGTCGTGATCACGTTCGACAAGGGCAACCCGGTGGCGATCGACGGCGAGACCGTCACCCCGCTGCAGGCGATCACCGAGCTGAACCGGCGGGCCGGCGCGCAGGGGGTCGGCCGGCTCGACATGGTCGAGGACCGGCTGGTGGGTATCAAGAGCCGCGAGGTGTACGAGGCCCCCGGCGCGATCGCGCTCATCGCCGCACATCAGGAGCTGGAGAACGTCACGGTCGAACGCGACCTGGCCCGGTTCAAGCGCGGCGTCGACCAGCGCTGGGCGGAGCTGGTCTACGACGGCCTGTGGTTCTCCCCGCTGAAGGACGCGCTGGACAAGTTCATCGACGAGGCGCAGCAGCACGTCACCGGCGAGGTCCGGCTCACGCTGCACGGCGGCCGCGCCGTGGTGACCGGCCGCCGTTCCGAGGCGAGCCTGTACGACTTCGGCATGGCCACCTACGACACCGGCGACACGTTCGACCAGTCCCTGGCCAAGGGGTTCGTGCAGCTGTGGGGCCTGCCGTCGCGGATGGCGTCGGCTCGTGACAAGCGGCTGGCAGACTGAGCGCCGTGACCGAACGTACTTCGCTGTGGGGCGGCCGGTTCGCCGGCGGCCCCGCCGAGGCGCTCGCCCGGCTGTCGGTGAGCGTCCAATTCGACTGGCGCCTCGCGCCGTACGATATCGCGGCGTCGCGCGCGCACGCCCGGGTGCTGGCCACCGCGGGCCTGCTGGACCCGCAGGAACTGGGCCGGATGCTGGCCGCGCTGGACGACCTGGAGGCGGCGTGCGCCTCCGGTGAGTTCCGGCCGACCGTGGACGACGAGGACGTGCACACCGCGCTGGAACGGGGCCTGCTGGAACGCCTCGGCGCGCTCGGCGGCAAGCTGCGCGCCGGCCGCTCCCGCAACGACCAGGTCGCCACGGACCTGCGGATGTACCTGCGCGACCACGCGCGCGGGGTGGCCGGGCGACTGGTGGAGCTGGCCGACGCCCTGGTCGAGCAGGCCGAACGCCACGTGGACACGCCCGCCCCGGGCATGACCCACGTGCAGCACGCCCAGCCGGTCAGTTTCGGGCACTGGCTGCTGGCTCACGTGCAGCCACTCCTGCGTGACCTGGACCGGCTGCGCGACTGGGATGCGCGGGCCGCGATCAGCCCGCTCGGCTCGGGCGCGCTGGCCGGGTCGTCGCTGCCGCTGGACCCGGCCGCGGTCGCCCACGAGCTGGGCTTCACGGCTCCCGCACCGAACTCGATGGACGCGGTCGCGGACCGCGACTTCGTGGCCGAGTTCCTGTTCGTCACCGCGCTGGTCGGGGTGCACCTGTCCCGACTCGGCGAGGAGGTGGTGCTCTGGACCTCCACCGAGTTCGGATGGGTGGAACTGGACGACGCGTTCGCCACCGGGTCGTCGATCATGCCGCAGAAGAAGAACGCGGACATCGCGGAGCTGGCCCGGGGCAAGTCGGGCCGGCTGGTCGGCGGGCTGGTCGCGGTGCTGACCATGCTCAAGGGCCTGCCGCTGACCTACGACCGGGACATGCAGGAGGACAAGGAGCCGGCGTTCGACGCGGTCGACACGCTGCAACTGCTGCTGCCCGCGCTGGCCGGGATGATCTCCACGATGACCGTACGGGTGGACCGCCTGGTTGCCGCCGCGCCGGTCGGGTTCTCCCTGGCCACCGAGGTCGCCGACTGGCTGGTGCGTCGCGGGGTGCCGTTCCGGGACGCGCACGAGGTCACCGGCCGCCTGGTCGCGTTGTGCGCGGCCCGCGAGTGCGAGCTGGAGGACGTCTCGGACGACGACCTGAAGACGGTCAGCGAACACCTGGACCCGTCCGTACGGGAGGTGCTGTCGGTGCGCTCCGCGCTGGCGGCCCGGACCACGCCCGGCTCGACCGGGCCGGGTCCGGTCGCCGAGCAGCTGGCCACGGTGCAGAACCGCCTGGATTCGTGGCGCGAGTGGGCGATCGAGACGGTCGTTCCCCGCTGAACCGGATCTGACGAATGGGCGCCGAGCCTGAGCTCGGCGCCCATTTCGCGGGGTAGGTCAGTCCCGGGCCAGCTCGACCGGTGCCGGGCGGCTGACCGGGATGACCCGGGCGGGGCCGGGCCGCCGCGCCCCGGCGGCACCGCGCAGGCGGGTCACGGCGGCGGTGACGACCGCGGCGAGCACCGCGGCGCCGGTGATCACGCCGACCGCGGCGGTAGGCACGTCCAGCAGTTTGAGCGCGCTGGCGAGCAGGACGATCACCAGTGCCGTCCGGATCAGGCCGCCCGGGGCCCGCGACGAGATGCGGGCGCCGATCAGCACGCCGGGGATGGAGCCCAGCACGATCGCGCCGGTGATGTCGAGATGCAGGTCACCGAAGAAGGCGTGCCCGAGCGCGGCGGACATGACCAGCGGGATGGCCTGCACGAGGTCGGTGCCGACGAGGTCGTTGGCGCGCAGCTTCGGGTAGATGGCCAGCAGCACGACGATGATCAGGGAGCCGGAGCCGACCGAGGTCAGGCCGACGACGAGGCCGCCGAGCACGCCCAGCGCCAGCGTCGGCAGCGGGCGTACGCGGATGGGCTCCGGGGCCGCGTCGGCCGGGCGGCGGCGGCCGGCCCACGCTTTGAGCAGCAGTCCGGCGGCGGCGAGCAGCAGGGCAACGCCGAGCGCGACCTTGATGGTGTGCTGCATCGCGGCGTCGTCGCCGATCAGGCGCAGCAGCAGCACGCCGAGGAACGCGCTGGGCACGCTGCCGGCGCACAGCCAGCCGACGAGCCGCCAGTTGACCGTGCCGCGGCGGGCGTGCACGGCACCGCCGAACGGCTTCATCACGGCGCTGGCGGCGAGGTCGCTGGAGACGGCCGCGATCGGGGGCACCCCGAACAGCAGCACGAGGATCGGGGTCATCAAGGCGCCGCCGCCCATGCCGGTGAGGCCGACGACGATGCCGACGCCGAGACCGGCGAGCGCCATGGTGAGATCCATGGCCGAAGTCTCCCCGGGAAAACCTGCTTTGTCTACTAACTCGGTCGACTTTGACGAAATACCCGCCGGCCGTGTCGCCGTCGCCAGGTTGCCGGAAGAGAACGCTTCCTTGCCCGGCGGGCCAAGAGCTGTTAAATGTTCATGATCATCGACACATTCGGCCTGGTGCCCGTGTTACAGAACATGTCATGACTGTTATCCCCGGCGCGGACGGCACGGTCGACCGCCGTACCCTCCTGCGCGTTGCCGGCCTCTCCGCGGGCGCGGGCGTCGTCGCGGCCGCCACCCGGCCCGCCGCCGCTTCCGCCGCCTCCGCCTCCGTCTTCCAGCACGGCATCGCCTCCGGCGACCCGCTGCCCGGCGGCATCCTGCTCTGGACCCGCGTCACCCCCACCCCCGAATCGGTTCCCGGCTCCGGCGCGGGACCGGCCGTCACCCTGGACTGGCAGGTCGCGGCAGACCCGTCGTTCGCCGCCGTGGTCGCCTCCGGACAGGTCAGCACCGGTCCCGACCGCGACCACACCGTGAAGGTGGACGTCGCCGGGCTGGCCCCGGCCACCACGTACTGGTACCGCTTCGGGTTCAACGGTGCCTGGTCGGGCACCGGCCGCACGATGACCGCGCCGGCCGCCGACGCGGCCATCGACCGGCTGCGCATGGGCGTGGTCTCGTGCGCCAACTGGGAGGGCGGTTACTTCGCCGCGTACCGGCACCTGGCCGAGCGCGGCGACCTCAACCTGGTCGTGCACCTGGGCGACTACATCTACGAGTACGGCACGGGCCAGTTCGACGCGGGCGGCACCGTGGTGCGCCGCACCGAGCCCACGCACGAGATCCTCACGCTCGCGGATTACCGGATCCGGCACGCGCAGTACAAGACCGACCCGGACCTGCAGGCCCTGCACGCCTCCATCCCGTGGATCCTCACGTGGGACGACCACGAGGTCGCCAACGACATGTGGAGCGGCGGCGCGGAGAACCACACCCCGTCCACCGAGGGCGACTTCGGGGCGCGGGTGGCCGCGGCCCACCGGGCGTACGGCGAGTGGATGCCGGTCCGGCTCGCCGCCGACGGGCACATCTACCGCCGTTTGCGCTACGGCAACCTGTTCGAGCTGTCCATGCTGGACCTGCGGACGTACCGGTCGAAGCAGTCCAACGGCACCGACGTGGACGACCCGAACCGCACCATCGCGGGCCATGACCAGTTGGAGTGGCTCATCGACGGCCTGAACTCGTCCACTGCCCGGTGGAAGATCGTCGGCAACCCGGTGATGATCGCCCGCGTTGACCTGGCGACGCTGCCCGCCTGGCTGCTCGGCCCGATCGCCAAGCTGCTCGGCATCCCGGAGAACGGCATCGTCCTCAACGCCGACCAGTGGGACGGCTACAACGCCGACCGCGAGCGGCTGGTCGACTCGCTGCGCGCGCACCAGACCCGCAACGTCGTCTTCCTCACCGGCGACATCCACACCTCCTGGGCCAGCGAACTGACCACGAAGGACACCGGCGTCAACAACCCCGCCGCCGCGGAGTTCGTGGTGCCGTCGGTGACCAGCGACAACCTCAACGACTTCCTGCACACCAGCCCGGGTGGCCCGCTCAGCCTGCTGGCGGCCGACCTGATCCGCGGCACCAACCCGCACGTGAAGTGGAACGAGCTCGACGGCCACGGGTACGGCGTGTTCGAGGTGACCGCGGACCGGTGCCGGATGGACTGGTACCACCTGGCGGACCGCACCAAGCGGGACAGCGCCACCAAGTGGGTCGCGGGCTGGTCCGTCGGCACGGGCTCGTCGAAGATCCGCAAGGAGTCGGCGCCGTCCGCGTCGGCAAAGCGCCGCAGGTCCCCGTCCGCATGACTGGTTCCGGGTGGGCCCTGCCCGCCCGGAACACCTCAGGTCCGCCGGCGTGTCCGGGGCACGTGCCGGCGGTACACGCTGACCGTCGGATCGTCCCGGATCCAGAACCGCCACGGCACCTCGTGCGCGGAGGTGACCCCGACCCGCGGCCCGGCCTCGATCAGGCCGGCCGGTACGGGCGCCGCGGGCGGGGCCATCGTCATCGGCCCGGTCCCGTCCACCACCGACGTGCCGTACGCGGAGGCGTCGAGCGCCAGCACCTGAACGAGCTTGGCAGGTCCCGCGGCCAGGTCGTGATCCGACCGGGCCGCGGGTCGGCGGGTACGCGCGAGCGCCAGCCCGTCGACGACCTGACCGGCCCGCAGCAGCACCGCCGACGCCTGCCCCTCGGGCCCGCAGACCACGTTGACGCAGGAGTGCATGCCGTAGATGCGGTAGAGATACAGCCGCCCGGGCGGGCCGAACATCGCCGCGTTGCGGGCGGTGCGCCCCCGGTGCGCGTGGCTGGCCGGGTCCTCACCGAGCCCGCTGTACGCCTCCACCTCGGTGAGCCGGACCGTCACGCCGTGGGCGGTGACGAGCCATCCCAGCAGGTCGCGGGCGGTCTGTGCGATCGCCTCGGCCGGGGCGTCGAGCCAGGGGTAGGTCACGACCAAGACAAGCACACCTGCGGTGTCCTGCCTCGGGGCGACCCGTGCCACACCGGCCGACGGACCTCAGGTCCGCCCCGGCGCCGCCGACAGGGTACGGGAAACAGTCGGATGATTCGGAGTGGCGCATGCGCAAGTGGTGGAGAGCCGGCGGCCGCACGGGGGCGCATCCGCTCGCCCGGTTCGGGGACTCGCTGTTCGAGGCGTTCGACAACGCGCCCGCCGCGCTGGTGATCGTGGATCACTCGGGCGAGATGCGCTACCGGAACAAGGCGTCCGCGCAGGCACTGGAGCGACTCGCGCAGCGGCAGGGTCCGGAGGCGCTGAAGGGGCTTCAGAAGATCCTCAGAGAGACCCTCGGGGAGGCCGACTCGTTCCCGTACGTCCGTCACGCCGAACCCGGTGAACCCGTGCAGGGCACCGCGATCTACGACCGGTTCTCCGGCGGCTACCTGCTGACGTACATCGACACCACGGAGCAGTCCCGGACCCAGGCGCTCGCCCGGGAGCTGGCCCACGAACTGTCCGCGGCCAGCACCTCGCTGACCGAGGCCGGGCAGGAACTCGTCGGCAACGCGCGGCGCAGCTCCGAGCAGGCCGAGGGGGTCTCGCTGGGCTCCGCCGAGCTGACCGAGAGCATCAAGGAGATCTCCCGCGGCGTCGACAGCGCCTCCACCAGCACCACCGCGGCCGTCCAGGCGGCGCGGGACGCCACCCGCCGGATGGAGCAGCTGAGGGAGTCCAGCCAGCGGATCGGCAGCGTCACCAAGCTGATCACCGAGATCGCCGAGCAGACCAAGCTGCTCGCCCTGAACGCCACGATCGAGTCCGCGCGGGCGGGCGAGATGGGCAAGGGGTTCGCGGTCGTCGCCGGCGAGGTCAAGGACCTGGCCGCGCGTACCGCGGAGGCCACCGGGCAGATCTCCGAGATCATCGAGGGCATCCAGACGGAGAGCACCGAGGCGGCCGAGGGCATCGCCGGGATCGTCGAGCTCATCGACGCGGTGGCCGAGCAGCAGGGCATGATCGCCGGGGCGGTCGAGGAGCAGAGCGCGACCAGCTCCGAGATGACCGGCGGCATGCAGGCGGTCGCCGACGCGGTCCAGTCCTCCGCGGAGGCCGCCGAGACCGTCCTGGCCGCCGCGGCCGGCCTGAAGGACCAGGCGGCGCGGCTCATCACGCTCACCGCGGCCGCGGCCGCGGACCAGTGACCCGGCCGGTCGGTCTCCGGATCGTCGGAACGCCGAACCTACGGTAGCGTAACCTACGGTGGCGTAGCCGACGGCACCGGAGAACGAGCAGCCTGGAGGACGTGTGACGACCGAGCCCCTTTCCGATCTCGCCCTGCTGACCGAGCTGGAATCGGTGGTGGAGAGCAACCTCAACCGGCACCTGGCCACGGCCAAGGAGTGGTTCCCGCACGAGTACGTGCCGTGGAGCCAGGGCACGGACTTCGACGGGGTGCTCGGCGGCCAGGCGTGGGAGCCGGGCCAGTCGAAGCTGCCCGACGTGGCCCGTACGTCGCTGATCGTGAACCTGCTGACCGAGGACAACCTGCCCAGCTACCACCACGAGATCGCCACGGAGTTCGGCCGCGACGGCGCCTGGGGTACCTGGGTGCACCGGTGGACCGCGGAGGAGGGCCGCCACGGTATCGCCATCCGCGACTACCTGCTGGCGACCCGCGCCGTCGACCCGGTGGCCCTCGAACGCGCCCGCATGACACACATGAGCGAGGGCTACACCAACGCCTTCTCCGGCGTGCTCCCGTCGATCAGCTACGTGTCGTTCCAGGAGCTGGCGACCCGGGTGGCGCACCGCAACACCGGCCGGATCAGCGGCGACCCCATCTGCGACCAGCTGCTCGCCCGCGTCGCCCAGGACGAGAACCTGCACATGTTGTTCTACCGCAACCTGCTCACCGCGGCGTTCGAGCTGGCTCCCGACGCGGCGATGCAGGCGGTCCTCGAGGTGGTCAAGGCCTTCCAGATGCCCGGGCACGGCATCGACAACTTCCGCCGCAAGTCCGTCCAGATCGCCAAGGCCGGCATCTACGACCTGCGCATCCATCACGACGAGGTGCTCCAGCCGGTCCTGCGCCAGCTCCGCATCTTCGAGCGCACCGGGCTGTCCGGCGACGGCGAGGCGGCCCGGGAGGAGCTGGCGGAGTTCCTGGCCGATCTGGACCGGGCGGCGAACCGGTTCACGGAGATGCGCGACAAGGCCCGCGCACGCCAGGAGTCCGTCGCCTAGGTCACGCGACCTTATCTCTCACTGAGTCGATCCTTAAGCGCTCCTAAGGTGACCGTGCCGCGCCTTGTGCGACCGGCATAGTCGGTGCGCCCCGTGCCCCACGGGTGCACGGCCGCCCCCCACGCGGTCGCCGATGGATCGAGGAGCGACCCCGCCCGTGTCGATGTCCGAAACCCTGAAACTCCGGTACACCATCGCGGCCGGAGCCACGGCCGTCGTGATCGGCGCCTCCTTCACCGCGCTCGGCCTGCACCGGCACGCGTCCGACGCCACGTCGGCCCGCGTCGCCGACAGCTACGTCGGCACGGCCGTCGCCGACAACACCGGTACGGCACCGGCACAGCCACCGGCCACCACCAAGGCCGCGCCGCTCTCGGCACCGGCCGGTCCCACCTCGACGGCCCCGTCCGCGAGCGCCGGCACGAGCCCGTCCGCGACGCCGACGGCCCAGCCCCGGCCGTCGGCGAGCACCGCGGTCGCCGCCAATCCCAAGGTGAAGCGGACCGCCGCGGAGCTGAAGGCCGCCACGGTCCCGGCGCCGCAGACCAGCGACGAGGTCCTCGACCAGGTGCTCGCGCACATCAACGCGGCCCGCGCCGACCAGGGCCTGCCCGCGTACACACTGGACACCAGCCTGTCGAAGGCGTCCGCGCTGCACAACCAGCGCATGATCAACGGGTGCGGGATGAAGCACCAGTGCAGCGGCGAGAGCAGCATCGGCCCGCGGTTCAGCGCCCAGGGCGTCTCCTGGTCCTCGGCCGGGGAGAACATCGGCTTCGGCTCGTCCGGCGCGAGCAACGCCGAGATCGTCAAGGCCGCCAACGGGCTGACCGACAGCATGCTGGCCGAGGTGCCGCCGGAGGACGGGCACCGCCGGAACCTGCTCAGCAAGGACTTCCGCCGTATCGGCCTCAGCGTCGTGCGCGACGGCAAGGGCCTCACCTGGGTGACCCAGGACTTCGTCGGATGAGCCGCCCGTACGGTCCGGCCCGCCCGGTGGGCCCCAAGCGCCCGCCACGGCCGAGCCGGCCGACCCGCCGCACCCGCCCGAACGGGCCGAAGCGCCCACGCGCCTGAGCTCAGCAGCGCGCCAGCCACGCGTGGCCGGGATGCACCACCGCCAGCGCGTCCCGCAGCCATCCGCGCTGCGCGGAGGTCATCAGCGGCAGCGCCCGGGCCAGATCACGCTCGTCCTTGGCCCGGGCCGCCTTCGCCTTGAACAGCAGCACCACCTCCGGCGCCAGGTACGGGATCCCGTCCCCGGTGTGCCGGATGATCTCGGCGTACGGCCGCCGGACCCGGGCCTCGTCGCGCCGGCAGATCCACACGTCGCCGTCGTGCGGCTCCCGGAACACGTCGAGTCGCCACACCCCGGCCGCCCGCTCGTACGCCCAGGTCTGGTGCGATTCGCCGGCCAGCGTCTGCGCACTCATCGGCGCGAGCCGGCCCTCGCCCTGCGGCACCCAGAACTCGCAGCCGGGCAGCAGCGGCGGCACCGACGCGAAATGCTGCGCCGGAACCGCGATCTCCAGATCCTCGTGGTCGCGGGGCACGCCACCGGTGAACAGGTCGATCGCCCAGCCCGCCGCCACGTACCACGGCGCGGTCAGCCCGGCCAGCCGCTGCGCGATCTCCCGCGGGTGCCACGCCGCCCATGCCTCGATGTCAGGCTGCTGCATCCCCCGAGCCTACGAACTGCATCCCCGGCACGTCGAAACCGTTGAACCGCGACGCGTACGCCGTCGTGTACGCCCCGGCCACATGGATGTACACCCGGTCGCCCACGGCCAGGTCCGCCGACATGGGTACGCCGTACCGCAGCGTGTCCTGGCTGTCGCAGCTCGGCCCGGTGAGGTGGAACAGCTCGCGGCGCGACGAGTCGCGCGAGTCGCGCACCGGGTAGCTCAGCGCGGTCCCCGTCTCCAGCGACTCCATGAACCCGTTGAACGCACCCACGTCCAGGTGCGCCCAGAGCGCCCCGCCGCGCCGGGCCACCCCGATCACGGTCGCCACCATCACGCCGGCCTCCGCGACCAGCGCCCGGCCCGGTTCCACGACCAGCTCGACCGGGTACGGCACGTACCGCTCGACCGCGGTGCGGATGTGCTTGGCGTACGTCCGCAGGTCCGGCACGTCGGAGTCGTAACGGGCCGGGAAGCCGCCGCCCGCATTGAGCATCGTGAGCCGGATCCCGTCGCCGCTCAGCGCGGTCATCACCGCGCCGCAGCGCTCGATCGCGAGGGCCCAGGCACCCGGGTCGGTCATCTGCGAACCGACATGGAACGTGATCCCGTACGGCTCCAGCCCGCGCGCCCGGGCCGCGCGCAGCAGGCGGGCCACCTCACCCGCGTCCACCCCGAACTTGCCCTCGCTGGGCACCGCGCTGTCCGCGGCGGCGGTGGCCAACCTCACGTACACCGCTGCGCCGGGCGCCATCGCAGCGATCTTGTCCAGTTCCGCGTCGGAGTCCGCCGCGAACCGCCACACCCCGGCCGCCCACGCCTGCCGTACCTGCGTGGCCACCTTGACCGGGTTGCTGAACAGCACCTGCGCCGCCGGGACGCCGACCGCCTGCAATTCCCGCAGCTCCGCCACGGACGCGATCTCGAACGATCCGCCCATGTCCCGCAGCAGGCTCAGGATCGGCCGGGCCGGGTTGCACTTCATGGCGTAGTGGACGCGGGCCTCGGGCAGAGCGTCGCGCATCGCGCGGTACGCCCGGCCGACCCCGTCGAGGTCGACCCTCAGGAACGGGGTCCCGGGTTCCCCGGCCGGCTCGGACAGGGACAGGGACGCGGAGGCGTTCTCCGGTGGACAGTCACAAAGCACGCGGGAACCCTCCGGGCCGTGTGGTGCGCCGCCCGGTGCAGGATGGTTGCCCGCCGGTTGCACGCCGAAGATTATCGGTCATCGATGGCTGTCGGCCGCGTGACTGCGCCCGGCCTGTACCCGACTCGTTAAAGTGCGGCGGTGGTCAACCTGCTCAAGGACATCGTCGACGCGCTGCGCCGCGCCACCCGCCGAGGCGCCGCCACCCCGCGCACCGGCCCCACCCCGCCCACACCACGCACCGGTCCCACCGCACGCACCGGCCCGGCCCGATCGGTGCCCACCGCCGATCACCGCCGGCGGCTGGAGTACGCACCCGACCTGGACGGCGCCGCCGATCCCGGCGAGATCGTCTGGACCTGGGTGCCGTACGAGGACGACCCTCGCCAGGGCAAGGACCGGCCCGTCCTGGTGGTCGGGCGCTCCGGCCGTACGCTGCTGGGCCTGATGCTGTCCAGCCAGAGCGAGCGGGACGGCCAACGCGGCTGGCTCGCGCTCGGCCCGGGCGACTGGGACCGCACGGCCCGGCCCAGCTGGGTCCGCCTCGACCGGGTCCTGGAGGTCGCCGAGGACGGCATCCGCCGCGAGGGGGCCATCCTCGACCGCGGCCGCTACGACCGGGTGGCCGAGCGCCTGCGCAGCGAGTACGGCTGGTCCTGACCCGGTCCGCCGCCCCCGCGTGCCGGGCCGATAGCGTGAGGGCATGGCAGCGGGGGCGATGGTCGGATTCGGCACCAAACAGGCCTGGCTCGCGGTGCGCGACACCGACCCGCACGCGGTGCTGACCGCCCTCGGGCTGCGCGACCTCGGCGCGGTGCCCTGGCGGGAGGGCATCGACCTGGCCTACCTCACCGACGACCGGGTCGCCCTCACCCCGCCGCTGCCCGGCGCCGGCGGGTCCTGGGTGCTCGCGGCCGGCCGGTGGCTGCTGCGCCCCGCCACGGTGGTCGACCTGCCCGGCCTGTCCGCGCAGCTCGGCACCGAGGTCCAGTTCTTCGCCACGCACCGCGTCACCGAACTGCACCGCTGGCAGCGCGCGGTCGCCGGTGAGCTGGTGCGCGCGTTCGGTTATGTGGGGCAGACCGGCGAGGTGACCTCCTGGTACGGCGACCCCGACGCCGCCGAGCAGGCAGCGGGACTGCCCGCGGCGCTGGAGGAGGAGACGACCGTGCTCGTCGCGGAGCGCGACGTGCTCGCGGTCGCGTCCGCGTGGAGCGTGGATCCCACCCGGCTCGACGGCCGTCCCGCACCGGGCCCGCTGCATGTCGGCGCCACACCCTGAGCGTGCCCGGCCCCTGGACCGGCGCCACGCCCTGAGCTGCCGCCGGGCCGGGGTGCCGGTCAGGTTGCCACCACGCCCGGCGGGCCGAGGTCGTAGCCGCGCTTCGTCAGCTCCTGCTCGACCGCCTCGCAGACGGCCTCGGCGACCGCGAGCCGCGCCCAGTGCTTGTCGTCGCCCGCGATGACCCGCCACGGCGCCCACGTCGGATCGCACCGCTCCAGCATCTCCTCGACCGCCGCCTCGTACCGGGGCCGCTGGTCGCGGTTGCGCCAGTCCTCGTCGGTGAGCTTCCAGGTGCGCAGCGGGTCGGCCGCACGATCCTGGAACCTCCGCAACTGCTCCTCGGGGGACACGTGCATCCAGAACTTGACCATGATCATGCCCTCGGCGGTCAGCGTCCGCTCGAACTCGACGATCTCCCCGTACGCCCTCGTCCACTGCTCCTTGCTGGCGAACCCCTCGACCCGTTCCACCAGCACCCGCCCGTACCAGGACCGGTCGAACACCGCCATGCCGCCCCAGCCCGGCAGCCGCGGCCAGAACCGCCACAGGAAGTGATGCCGTTTCTCGTCGTACGTGGGCGCCGCGAACTGCGAGACCCGTACGTGCCGCGGGTCCAGCGGCGAGACCAGCCGCTTGATCGCCCCGCCCTTGCCCGAGGCGTCCCAGCCCTCGAAGACCACGCACAGCGGCGGCCCGATGCGCTTCTCGCCGATCTGGCCGCCGAGCAACAGCCGCAACCGCAGCAGGCGCTGCTGCGCCGCCTCCAGCCGGGCGATCGCCTTCTTCTTCGACAGCGCGACCGGCGGCGTCGCGGATCCGAGACGGCTCATGGCTCCACCCTGGCATCGAGGCCCACCGCAGGCATATAGAAACCCGGTGTCCGTGCCTCGAGCGCATGCGGGAGAATCGGCCCCGTGACCGACCGTGCCGAAGCCGCGAACGTGCAGCCCATCGTCGACGACCTGCGCTGGCGGGGGCTGATCCAGGACTCCACCGACCCGGAGGAGCTGCGCCGCCTTCTCGACGGCGCCCCGATGACGTTCTACGTGGGCTTCGACCCGACCGCCGCCTCCCTGCACGTCGGCCATCTCATGCAGGTGCTCACCGCACGCCGCCTCCAGCTCGCCGGACACCGCCCCCTGCTGCTGGTCGGCGGCGCCACCGGCCAGATCGGCGACCCGCGCGAGTCCAGCGAGCGCACTCTCAACCCGCCCGAGGTCGTGGCCGCCTGGCAGGACCGCATCCGCGCCCAGGTGTCCCCGTTCGTCACCTACACCGGAGCCAACGCGGCGACCCTGGTGAACAACCTGGACTGGACCGGGCCGACCTCCGTCATCGAGTTCCTGCGCGACGTCGGCAAGCACTTCCCGGTCAACAAGATGCTGGCCCGCGACGTGGTGCGCAACCGTCTCGAGACCGGCATCAGCTTCACCGAGTTCAGCTATCAGCTGCTGCAGGCCAACGACTTCCACCAGCTGCACGTGCGCCACGGCTGCATGCTCCAGTTCGGCGGCTCCGACCAGTGGGGCAACATCACCGCCGGCGTGGACTTCGTCCGCCGCCGCGGCGCCGGGCCGGTGCACGCGTTCACCACGCCGCTCGTGCTGAAGGCCGACGGCACCAAGTTCGGCAAGTCCGAGGGCGGCGCCACCTGGCTCGACCCCACGATGACCTCGCCGTACGCGTTCTACCAGTTCTGGGTCAACGCCGACGACCGCGACGTGAACAACTACCTGCGCTACTTCAGCTTCCGCCCCCGCGAGGAACTGGAGGAGCTGGAGAAGGCCACCGCCGAGCGCCCCCAGGCGCGACTCGCGCAGCGCGCGCTCGCCGAGGAGATGACCGCGCTGGTGCACGGTGCGGAGGAGGCCCGGCAGGCGATCACGGCCAGTCAGGCACTGTTCGGCCGGGCCTCGCTCGACGAGCTGTCCGCGGAGACGCTGCGGGCCGCCCTGGCCGAGGCCGGGCTCCTTCAGGTACGCGGGGAGCTGCCCCAGATCGCTGCCCTGCTCAAGGAATCCGGCCTGGTGAGCAGCGCCAACGAGGCACGCCGGACGATCGCCGAGGGCGGGGCGTACGTCAACAACGAGCGGGTCACCGACGGTGACGCCGTTCCGTCGGCTGCGACCCTGCTGCACGGCCGTTTCCTCGTGTTGCGCCGGGGCAAGCGGACGTTCGCCGGCGTCGAGTTGGTGTGACGTAGGTCTACGCCGGGCAGTTTGACGCTGCCCGGCCGCGACACGTAACGTTCTCCTTCGCCCGCGAGTCCAGGGGCGCCGGGATTCCGGCGACTCGGTCTTCGGGTCAGCAGCGTCGGTCGTGCGGGCGTCAGCCTTCGCAAGGCCGGGCTCGGGCGGTTCAGGTCGGTGATTTTCAGCGACCACAGACCGGCCGAGCGAGTTCTTCCCCTCGGCAGTGACCGGGCGACAGCCACGGTCCTCCTGCCGGATCCACGAAACCGAGCGCGGTCGTTCGACCGTGCTCGGTCGCGTGGAAATCGTGGCTCAGGAATTGATCACGGAGTTGCGGATTTCGGTCGCGAGGCGATGATCTCGCTGCCGAAACCGGGCGGTGCGGGACGGGAAAACCCAACGGGGACCCCGATTTGAACCCGCGAAGCCGACCGGGTAAAGTAGTTCGGGCCGGAAGGGAAACGGGCAACCGTCCTACCGGAACCCACGGAAAAGCAAACGATCTTCGATCGTGTACTTTGCTGCGGGTGCCCAAGCGAAATTGCACCGGATTTGACTGGTGCGAAATAGCGAGGGTAAGTTGAACGAGTGCCCCGAGGTTGGGCCTCCGGTTGGGGGTCTGGTTTTGGTGTGTGGTTGTTCTTTGAGAACTCAACAGGGTGTTTGATAAGCCAGTGCCAATTGTGATTGTTATGTCCCTGGCCAATCTTTGTGGTTGGTGGGGTTCCTTTGGCAACATTTGTTTGTTGCCGGGATGATTTCTTCAAGTTTTTGTTGGAGAGTTTGATCCTGGCTCAGGACGAACGCTGGCGGCGTGCTTAACACATGCAAGTCGAGCGGAAAGGCCCTTTCGGGGGTACTCGAGCGGCGAACGGGTGAGTAACACGTGAGTAACCTGCCCCATGCTTTGGGATAACCCCGGGAAACCGGGGCTAATACCGAATATGACTTCCGGCCGCATGGTTGGGGGTGGAAAGTTTTTCGGCGTGGGATGGGCTCGCGGCCTATCAGCTTGTTGGTGGGGTGATGGCCTACCAAGGCGACGACGGGTAGCCGGCCTGAGAGGGCGACCGGCCACACTGGGACTGAGACACGGCCCAGACTCCTACGGGAGGCAGCAGTGGGGAATATTGCACAATGGGCGGAAGCCTGATGCAGCGACGCCGCGTGAGGGATGACGGCCTTCGGGTTGTAAACCTCTTTCAGCACCGACGAAGCGAGAGTGACGGTAGGTGCAGAAGAAGCGCCGGCCAACTACGTGCCAGCAGCCGCGGTAAGACGTAGGGCGCGAGCGTTGTCCGGATTTATTGGGCGTAAAGAGCTCGTAGGCGGCTTGTCGCGTCGACTGTGAAAACCCGCGGCTCAACTGCGGGCCTGCAGCCGATACGGGCAGGCTAGAGTTCGGTAGGGGAGACTGGAATTCCTGGTGTAGCGGTGAAATGCGCAGATATCAGGAGGAACACCGGTGGCGAAGGCGGGTCTCTGGGCCGATACTGACGCTGAGGAGCGAAAGCGTGGGGAGCGAACAGGATTAGATACCCTGGTAGTCCACGCTGTAAACGTTGGGCGCTAGGTGTGGGGAGCCTCTCCGGTTCTCTGTGCCGCAGCTAACGCATTAAGCGCCCCGCCTGGGGAGTACGGCCGCAAGGCTAAAACTCAAAGGAATTGACGGGGGCCCGCACAAGCGGCGGAGCATGCGGATTAATTCGATGCAACGCGAAGAACCTTACCTGGGTTTGACATCACTCGAAAACTCGCAGAGATGCGGGGTCCTTCGGGGCGGGTGACAGGTGGTGCATGGCTGTCGTCAGCTCGTGTCGTGAGATGTTGGGTTAAGTCCCGCAACGAGCGCAACCCTCGTTCGATGTTGCCAGCGCGTTATGGCGGGGACTCATCGAAGACTGCCGGGGTCAACTCGGAGGAAGGTGGGGATGACGTCAAGTCATCATGCCCCTTATGTCCAGGGCTTCACGCATGCTACAATGGCCGGTACAAAGGGTTGCGATGCCGTGAGGTGGAGCGAATCCCAAAAAGCCGGTCTCAGTTCGGATCGGGGTCTGCAACTCGACCCCGTGAAGTCGGAGTCGCTAGTAATCGCAGATCAGCAACGCTGCGGTGAATACGTTCCCGGGCCTTGTACACACCGCCCGTCACGTCACGAAAGTCGGCAACACCCGAAGCCGGTGGCCTAACCCCTTGTGGGAGGGAGCCGTCGAAGGTGGGGCTGGCGATTGGGACGAAGTCGTAACAAGGTAGCCGTACCGGAAGGTGCGGCTGGATCACCTCCTTTCTAAGGAGCAACTAGACACTGAAAGGTGTCCAGTGGCCCGCGGTCTGCGAATGCCGGACCGGGGTGCTCGATGGCGGAGACACTGGCTAGTCGGGTTCCGGCAACGGCCGGCCCTTCCTAGTACGCATCCCGTTCGCGGGGTGGGGGAACGGGTGGGCGGGTGCGGCTGGATCTGGCGGTGAACACCCTGTTGGGTCCTGAAAGAACAACCAGGCCCGGTACCGCGTGAGACGTGGTTCGGGCACCCCGGCCGGGAGGCTGGTGGGTCGGCCGGGAGGCCGGGGGTTGTTGTTTCAGTGCCAGGCACGACCTGGCCCTCCATACCATTTCAGCGGATCAGCCCTGTGGGGTTGGTGTGTTGGGGGTTTGGTGGGGGGCGTTGTGGGTTGTGGGTTGGTTGTTGGTTGAGAATTGCACAGTGGACGCGAGCATCTTGTTTTCTGTGGTTAAGTTGTCAAGGGCGAACGGTGGATGCCTTGGCACCAGGAGCCGATGAAGGACGTGGGAGGCCGCGATAGGCCTGGGGGAGCTGTCAACCTAGCTGTGATCCCAGGGTGTCCGAATGGGGAAACCTGGCACGAGTCATGTCGTGTCACCATCATCTGAATTCATAGGGTGGTGGGGGGAACGCGGGGAAGTGAAACATCTCAGTACCCGTAGGAAGAGAAAACAACAGTGATTCCGTGAGTAGTGGCGAGCGAAAGCGGATGTAGCCTAAACCGGTGGCGTGTGATACCTGTCAGGGGTTGCGTTGCCGGGGTTGTGGGATTCGTGGGGGAGATCTGACAGTCTCCCGGAGAGTTACAAAGTCGTGGGTTAGTCGAACGACGTGGGAAAGTCGGCCGTAGACGGTGAGAGCCCGGTAGACGAAAATCTTCGACCTCTTTGGCGAGTGTCCCGAGTAGCGGCGGACCCCTGTAATCTGCCGTGAATCTGCCAGGACCACCTGGTAAGGCTGAATACTTCCTGGTGACCGATAGCGGACTAGTACCGTGAGGGAATGGTGAAAAGTACCCCGGGAGGGGAGTGAAATAGTACCTGAAACCGTTCGCCTACAATCCGTCAGAGCCTTTCGGGGTGATGGCGTGCCTTTTGAAGAATGAGCCTGCGAGTTAGTGGCATGTGGCGAGGTTAACCCGGGTGGGGTAGCCGTAGCGAAAGCGAGTCTGAATAGGGCGTTGAGTCGCGTGTCCTAGACCCGAAGCGGGGTGATCTAGCCATGGGCAGGTTGAAGCGTGGGTAAGACTGCGTGGAGGACCGAACCCACCAACGTTGAAAAGTTGGGGGATGACCTGTGGTTAGGGGTGAAAGGCCAATCAAACTCCGTGATAGCTGGTTCTCCCCGAAATGCATTTAGGTGCAGCGTCGCGTGTTTCTTGCCGGAGGTAGAGCACTGGATGGTCTAGGGGGCCTACAAGCTTACCGAAATCAGCCAAACTCCGAATGCCGGTAAGTGAGAGCGCGGCAGTGAGACTGCGGGGGATAAGCTTCGTAGTCGAGAGGGAAACAGCCCAGATCACCAGCTAAGGCCCCTAAGCGTGTGCTAAGTGGAAAAGGATGTGGGGTCGCATAGACAACCAGGAGGTTGGCTTAGAAGCAGCCACCCTTTAAAGAGTGCGTAATAGCTCACTGGTCAAGTGGTTCCGCGCCGACAATGTAGCGGGGCTCAAGCACACCGCCGAAGCTGTGGCACTCACACATGAACTTCGCGGAAGGACTTGATCCTTTCGTGCAGGTGTGTGGGTGGGTAGGGGAGCGTCGTATGGCGGGTGAAGCGCCGGGGTGACCCAGGTGTGGACGCCATACGAGTGAGAATGCAGGCATGAGTAGCGAATGAAGGGTGAGAAACCCTTCCGCCGGATGACCAAGGGTTCCAGGGCCAGGCTAATCCGCCCTGGGTGAGTCGGGGCCTAAGGCGAGGCCGAGAGGCGTAGTCGATGGATAACGGGTTGATATTCCCGTACCCGCGTAGGAGCGCCAGCGATGAACCTCACTGTGCTAACCACCCGATCCTGCTGATCCCTTCGGGGTGAGGTGGGGGAGGCTGGGATCCTGGTGGGTAGTAGTTGAGCGATGGGGTGACGCAGGAAGGTAGCTGATCCCGGCCGGTGGTTGTGCCGGGGTAAGCGTGTAGGCCGTGCCATAGGCAAATCCGTGGCACATGTGGCTGAGACGTGATGCCGAGCCGATTCAGGTGAAGTCAGTGATCCTATGCTGCCGAGAAAAGCCTCTAGCGATGTTCCGAGCGGCCCGTACCCCAAACCGACACAGGTGGTCAGGTAGAGAATACCGAGGCGACGGGCGAACTGTGGTTAAGGAACTCGGCAAATTGCCCCCGTAACTTAGGGAGAAGGGGGGCCGGACGCGTGAAGCCCCTTGCGGGTGGAGCGTGGTATGGCCGCAGAGAGCAGGGGGAAGCGACTGTTTACTAAAAACACAGGTCCATGCCAAGTCGTAAGACGATGTATATGGACTGACGCCTGCCCGGTGCTGGAACGTTAAGGGGACCTGTTAGCTCTTCGGGGCGAAGCGGAGAACTTAAGCGCCAGTAAACGGCGGTGGTAACTATAACCATCCTAAGGTAGCGAAATTCCTTGTCGGGTAAGTTCCGACCTGCACGAATGGCGTAACGACTTCCCCACTGTCTCAACCACAGGCCCGGCGAAATTGCAGTACGAGTAAAGATGCTCGTTACGCGCGGCAGGACGGAAAGACCCCGGGACCTTTACTATAGCTTGACATTGGTATCCGAATGCAATTGTGTAGGATAGGTGGGAGCCGGTGAAGCTCGGACGCCAGTTCGGGTGGAGGCAATCTTGAAATACCACTCTGTTGGATTTGGGTATCTAACTTGCGGCCCTGATCGGGTCGAGGGACAGTGTCTGGTGGGTAGTTTAACTGGGGCGGTTGCCTCCTAAAAGGTAACGGAGGCGCCCAAAGGTTCCCTCAGCCTGGTTGGCAATCAGGTGTTGAGTGTAAGTGCACAAGGGAGCTTGACTGTGAGACTGACAGGTCGAGCAGGGACGAAAGTCGGGACTAGTGATCCGGCACTTGCGTGTGGAAGCGGTGTCGCTCAACGGATAAAAGGTACCCCGGGGATAACAGGCTGATCTTCCCCAAGAGTCCATATCGACGGGATGGTTTGGCACCTCGATGTCGGCTCGTCGCATCCTGGGGCTGTAGCAGGTCCCAAGGGTTGGGCTGTTCGCCCATTAAAGCGGTACGCGAGCTGGGTTTAGAACGTCGTGAGACAGTTCGGTCCCTATCCGCCGTGCGCGTTGGATACTTGAGAAGGGCTGTCCCTAGTACGAGAGGACCGGGACGGACGAACCTCTGGTGTGCCAGTTGTCCCGCCAGGGGCACGGCTGGTTAGCTACGTTCGGAAGGGATAACCGCTGAAAGCATCTAAGCGGGAAGCCTGCTTCGAGATGAGGTATCCCACCACCTTCGAGTGGGTAAGGCCCCCAGCTAGACGACTGGGTTGATAGGCCGGAGATGTAAGCCAGGTAACTGGTTCAGTCGACCGGTACTAATAGGCCGAGGGCTTAACCACAACCATAAATTTGGTGCTCAACGCGTCCACTGTGTGATCTCTCAGCAAACAACCACCCCCCCAACACCACCACCACAACATGGTGGCAAACGGTGCAGGGGAAACAATGGTGTGGTTGGCTGGCACATTGTGCCGGTGGTCATAGCGGAGGGGAAACGCCCGGTCTCATTCCGAACCCGGAAGCTAAGCCCTCCAGCGCCGATGGTACTGCACCCGGGAGGGTGTGGGAGAGTAGGACGCCGCCGGACTCAAACCACAAGTGAGGGCCGTCCCGAACCCGGGACGGCCCTCACTGCATGCCTGGCTTCGTGGCCTGGCCACCGCCCACCGCTCATTTCCAGCCGCTCGCCGAGTAGCCTTTGTGAGCGTTGAAGCAGACCCGCCGAGCCGCGGGAAACGCCGTATCGGAAGGAACTACCCGTGACCACAGGACCGCAGGACGGCGGCGGCCAGCACCGCGACGACGAGGGCCAGGCCGGCCGCGGTCGTGACGGCGGGTTCCGCGGCGACCGCGAGGGCGGTCACCGGGGCGGCGACGGCGGGTTCCGCGGCGGCCGTGACGGCGGCCACCGAGGCGGCGACGGCGGATACCGCGGCGGCCGTGACAGCGGTCACCGGGGCGGCGATGGCGGCTCGCGCGGTGGCGATGGCGGATTCCGCGGCGGCCGCGACCGAGGGTACGGCGCGGGCAACCGCGACGACCGTGAGCGCGGGGGCTTCCGCGACGATCGCGATCGAGCGGGCCGCGGCTCGTACGGTGCCGGAGGTCAGCAGGGCCGCAGCGACCGCGGCGGTTACTCGCGGGACCGGGGCGCAGATCGCGGCTTCGGCGGCGACCGCGGGTTCCGTGGTGACCGCGAGCGTGGGTACGGCGACCGCAGCCAGGGCGATCGTGACCGCGGCGGCTACGGCGGCGGGAGCCGCGGTGGCTATCAGGGCGGACGCGGCAGCCAGGAGCGTGGCGGCGGGTTCCGCGACGGCGGCCCGCAGGGCGGATCCCGTGACGGTGGCTCGCGCGGTGGCTTCCGCGATGACCGGCCCCGTGGCGGCTCGTTCCCAGGCGACCGGGGGCGCGACCACTCCGGTGGCCAGCGTGACTTCCGCGGCGACCGCGATCGGGGCGGCGACCGCGGTGGCTTCCAGGGCGATCGCGGCGGGCAGTCGCGTGACCGCGGTGGCTTCCAGGGCGGTGACCGCGGCGGCTTCCGTGGCGGCGACCGCGGTGGATTCCAGGGCGGGCCGCGCGGCTTCCAGGGCGGCGACCGGGACCGCGGCGGCGACCGTGACGGCGGCCAGTTCCGTGGCGGGCCGGACCGCGGCGGATTCCAGGGCGGCCGTGGTGGCTATCAGGGCCGTACCGACCGGCCGGGCTTCCGCGACGATCGTGACCGTCGGTCTGCCGGCGAGGGCCGTGAAGGGTTCCGGGGAGAGCGCGAATATCGGGACGGGCGTGACCGTACCGGCGACCGTGGGGGACACCCGCGCGACGACCGCGGTGCGGACCGTCCGGGGAACCGCGGCGGGGGCGGCTATCGGGCCGACCGGGACCGCGGCGGCTACTCGGGTGGCCGCGACAGCGGTTTCCGGCAGGACCGGGGAGCCCGCGACGGTGGTTTCCGGGATCGCGGACCGGATCGGGGTGGCCGCGACGGTGGTTTCCGGGATCGCGGACCGGACCGGGGTGGCCGCGACGGTGGTTTCCGGGATCGCGGACCGGACCGGGGCGGTCGCGACGGTGGTTTCCCGGATCGGGGCGGAGACCGGGGTGGTTCCGGAGGCGGCTTCCGTGACCGCGGGCCCGACCGCGGACCTCGCGACTCGGGCTTCTCCGGCGACCGCGGTCCACGCGAGGGCGGGTTCCGCGGCGATCGTGACCGGGGTCCGCGCGAGGGCGGGTTCCGCGGCGATCGTGACCGGGGTCCGCGCGAGGGCGGGTTCCGCGGCGATCGTGACCGGGGTCCGCGCGAGGGCGGGTTCCAGGACCGGGGTTTCCGCGACGACCGGGGCCCGCGCGACGGTGGATTCCGAGACCGGGGTATGTCCGGCGGCGGATTCCGCAGCGACCGTGGTGCCCCCGGCGGCGAACGCCGTGGAAGCGATGACCGCGGGAGCAGCTTCCGCGACGACCACCGCGCCCGCGACGAGCAGCAGCCGGCGTACCAGGTGCCGGAGCTGCCCGAGGACATCGCGGCGAGTGACCTCGACAAGGAGGTTCGTGCCGAACTGCTGAGCCTGTCGCGCGATGTCGCCGACCGCGTGGCCCGGCATCTCGTCGCGGCCGGGCAGATCATCGACGAGGACTCCGGCCTGGCGTTGCAGCACGCCATCGCGGCGCGGCGGCTCGCGTCCCGGATCGCCGCCGTGCGCGAAGCCGTGGGGCTCGCCGCGTACGCCGCGGGGGACTGGGCAACCGCGATCTCCGAGCTGCGTACGTACCATCGCATGTCGGGCCGGCAGACCCACCTGGCCGAGCTGGCGGACTGTGAGCGTGCGCTGGGCCGCCCGGAACGGGCGATCGATCTGTATCGCGGCGCGGACCGCGACGCGCTCGACAAGGCCGGGGCGATCGAGCTGCTCATCGTGGCGGCCGGGGCGCGTGGCGATCTCGGGCAGCACGACGCGGCGGTGGCGATGCTGCAGGTTCGCGAGCTCACCGGTGACGGCGACGCCGACTGGGTGCCGAGGCTGCGATATGCGTACGCGGATGCTCTGCTCGCGGCGGGACGCCGGGACGAGGCACGGGAGTGGTTCGCGCGGGCGGCGTCGGTCGACGAGGACGGTCTGACCGACGCGGCGGAGCGGCTGCTGGAACTCGACGGCGTCGACTTCGCGGACGAGCACGAGGACGACGACGAGGACGCCCAGGACGACGACGAGCGTCCGGAGGCGGACGAGCGCGACGACGAGGGCGAAGGGCCCGGCGGAGACCTTGTCTTCGAGCCGGCGGACGACGACCTGGGCGCGGACGACGTCGACGCTGAAGGCACTGCCTCGGGCAGTGGGGACGACGAACGGAAGTCAGCCGACGACGAGTTCGTCGCGGCGGTCGACGACGAGGACGACGAGGACGGGCGGGCCAAGGCGTGAGTGACCGGCTGGTCGACGGGTACGACCTGGTGGTATTCGACCTCGACGGGGTCATCTATCTCATCGACAAGCCGATTCCGGGTGCCGCCGCGGCGGTCACGACATTGCACGCCGAGGGCACGGCGATCGCGTACGCGACGAACAACGCCTCCCGCCGCGCGGCCGACGTTGCCACGCTGCTGACCGGCATGGGCGTACCCGCGTCACCCGACGAGGTGCTCACCTCGGCCGGCGCGGCCGCGGCGATGCTCGCGGACGACCTGCCCGCCGGCGCAGCCGTCCTGGTGGTCGGTGCGGACGCCCTGTGCGCCGAGGTGCGCGACCAGGGGCTCACGCCGGTCGAGCGGCTGGACGATGCGCCGGTCGCGGTGGTGCAGGGCTACGGGCCCGACGTCGGCTGGCGGCACCTCGCGGAGGCGGCACTGGCGGTGCGCGGCGGTGCGAGGTGGATCGCCACGAACACCGACCGTACGCTGCCGAGCCCGCGCGGCCCGCTGCCGGGGAACGGCTCACTCGTGTCGGTGCTGCGTACTGCGCTGGACCGCGAGCCTGACGTGGTCGTGGGCAAGCCGTCACCGGCGCTGTTCCGGGCGGCGGCGTCGCGTTCCGGATCGGTGCGCCCGCTCGTGGTGGGCGACCGGCTCGACACGGACATCGAGGGCGCGGTCGGCGCGGGGATGGACAGCCTGCTGGTCCTGACCGGGGTGACCGGTCCGGCCGACCTGCTCGCCGCGCCGCCGGCCCGGCGGCCCAGGTACGTCGCGGCGGACGTGGCGGGCCTGTTCGCGCCCGCTGATACCGCGGTTCTTCCGGCGGGCGCCGAGGAGGCCGGTGGGTGGCGGCTGACCGCCGACGGCGGCGGCGTGCGGCTCGACGGTGCCGGGCAGGCCGTGGACGCGCTGCGGCTGCTCTGCGGCCCGGTCTGGGACGGCACCGCGGCCGGCGACGTGCGCGCCGGTTCGGACCAGGCGCGTGAGCTGTTGGCGAGCTGGGGTCTGCCGGGCTGACCGGGCTCTGCAGCAGCTTGGCGGGCTTCGGCAGCTTCCTGGGCTTTGGCGGGCTCGGCAGCCTCCTGGGCTGTAGCATGCCGCCCCTACAGCAGCTTGCGCAGCTTCAACATGTCGAACGGGTTGGCCTTGATGGAGACCTGACGCGACGTGACCGCCCTGGTCACGTCCAGGCGTCCGGCCACGAGCGCGATCAGGTCGTCGCTGCTCGCGACAAGCGTGATCTTGGCGCGCGGGTCGTCCCCGTCGGCGATGTCGACCAGCCGGCCCCCGGTGAGCCGGGCGTGGAAGGCCGCATCGAGATCGGGAACCCGGCACGCCAGGGTCCGGTCCAGGTCGAGTCGACCCTGCGTCGCCGCGTTGGCGTCGAGGCGGGCGGCGAGGTCGAGCAGCGCCTGCCGGCACTCGTCCACGCTGGCCATTCGGGCTCCCTTCGCGCGACACCACCGCGTACCGCACGGTACCGCACAGGGCGTGCTGGGCCGCCCGGTAGCGTGACACCCGTTGGAGGGCCGTGAGCGAGGAGAGCGGACATGCAGGACGCATGGCGGGCGTATCTGGAGCTGGCGCTCGGCTTGACCGAGGAGCCGCGCCGCAAGGCTCAGAAGGTGGCCGGTGACCTGATCAGCAAAGGCGGCCAGACCGCCGCGCAACTGCAGGGCCTCGTCGAGGACATGGTCAGCACCGGAATGCCCAACCGTGAAGCGCTCACCACGATCGTTCGGTACGAGGTCGACCGCGCGCTCGGCCTGGTCGGCCTGGCCACCGCGGAGGAAGTCGCCGAACTGACCGCGCGGGTGCGGGACCTGGAACGGCAACTGCGCGATGCGCGGGCCGGGGGTCCAGCCACCGGAGGCGGCACGGTGGCAGCTTCCGCGGGTAATGCGGCTGAGGGCGGTTCGCCGGCGGCACCCACGCCCGCGAAGAAGGCCGTGGCGAAGAAGGCGGTTGCCAAGAAGGCCGTCACCCCGACGACGGCTGCGAAGAAGGCGGTTGCCAAGAAGGCCGTCGCGCCGACGACGGTTGCCAAGACAACGCCTGCCACGAAGGCCGTCACCCCGACGGCGCCCGCTGAGAAGGCGGTCACGCCGACGACGCCCGCCGCGAAGGCCGTCACCCCGGCTGGGCCAGCGCAAAAGGCCGTGGCGAAGAGGGCTGTGGCGAAGACTGCGGTGGCCAAGAAGGCTGTGGCGAAGAAGGCCGTGGCGAAGACTGCGGTGGCCAAGAAGGCCGTGGCCGAGAAGGCTGCACCGGCCGGACCTCGCGCCGTCGGCGCACCGGCAACGACTACGGGGGCGCGGGTCGCCACGCCGACGGGCACGGGTGAGACGCCCGTCGCGCCGGTCAAGCAGGCTCCGGCCGCCCCCGAATTCCTGCCTGCCTTCGAGCCGGTCACCTCGAACGACCGCGCCGCCACGGTGCCGGCTCCCGCGCAGGCCGTTCAGCAGGCACCCGCAGGCTCGGGGGCGGGCGAGGCGACGCCGCAAGGGAGTACCGGGACTGCGGCCGAACGTCCGACTGACCGGTCAACGCAGCAGGGCGCCGGGACGGAGACGCATCAGTGACGGGTCCGCAAACCCCGGTGCCCGGTCCCCGGCCCGGTCCGGCACCCGGATATCAGCCCGGTTCGCCGTCCGGTCCGGCCCAGCCCGGTCAGCCGTCCGATCCCGCGCGGCCCGGCTCGTCGTCCGGTGCCGGCCAGTCCGGCCTGCCGTTCGGCGGTGCGCAGCCCGGCGCGTCGTCCGGCCAGTCCGGCCTGCCGTTGGGCGCTGCGCGGCCGGGGCCGCCGCCGGGCCGCCCTCTGCCGGGTCACCCCGGTGCGGCGGGGCACGGTGCCGGCGCGGATGGCGTCGGCGGTGGCGAGGACTCCACCGGGCATCCTGCGGTGGATGCGGTGCTGGGCTCGCTCGCCAACGCCGCCCAGCTACCCCCCGCCGACCAGATCGCCGCGTACGAGGCCGCGTATCAGGTGTTGCAGGAGACGCTGGCGAGCATCGACCGCTGAGTCATCGACCCTGAGCCCCCCGTACGCGAGGAATGTGAATGGCCCGCCGCGCCCGTCTCGACGCTGAGCTCGTCCGTCGCAAGCTGGCCCGCTCCCGGGAGCAGGCCGCCGCGCTGGTCGCGGCCGGCCGCGTCCAGGTACGTGGCACCGTGGCCCACAAGGTCGCCGCGATGATCGACCCCGCGGATCCGGTCGTGGTCACCGGCGACGACCCGGCCACCGAGTACGTGTCCCGGGGCGGGCACAAGCTCGCGGGTGCGCTGGAGGCGTTCGCCGGGAGCGGGCTGACCGTGGCCGGGCGACGCTGTCTGGATGCGGGGGCGTCCACCGGGGGCTTCACCGATGTGCTGTTGCGTTCCGGCGCGGCGCACGTGGTGGCGGTCGACGTCGGCTACGGGCAGCTCGCCTGGCCGCTGCGCACCGACGAGCGGGTCACCGTGCTGGAACGCACCAACGTGCGCACGTTGACCCCGGAGACCGTCGGCGGCCCGGTGGCGCTGACCGTGGCCGACCTGTCGTTCATCTCGTTGCGGCTGGTCCTGCCCGCGCTGGCGGCGTGCACCGCCGCGGACGGTGACCTCGCGCTCATGGTCAAGCCACAGTTCGAGGTGGGCAAGGACCGGGTGGGTGCGGGCGGCGTCGTGCGGGATCCGGCGCTGCGGGCGGAGGCCGTGCTGGACGTGGCGGCGAGCGCCGCGGATCTGGGCCTGGGCGTCGCCGGGGTGACCGCGAGCCCGTTGCCCGGGCCCAGCGGGAACGTCGAGTTCTTCCTGTGGTTCCGGCGGGATGCGCCACCCGCTGATGCCGAGCGGGTGCGGACCGTGGTCGCGGCGGGGCCCTCCGGCGGGGTAGCCTCCGGCGGGCCGGTGCCCGAGACGTCCGGTTGAAAGAGGAGATGGCATGACTCGCTCCGCCTTGCTGGTCACCCACACGGGTCGCCGGCAGAGCACCCAGCACGCCCAGGCGGTCGCCCGAGACCTGATCGAGGCGGGTTTCGAGGTGCGGGTCATCGCGGCGGAGGTCGCCGACCTGGAGCTGCCTGCCGGGGTCACCCCGGTCGACGACCCGGCCGCGGCCGAGGGTGTGGAGATCGTCTTCGCGCTGGGCGGGGACGGCACGTTCCTGCGCGCGGCCGAGCTGGCCCGCCCGGCGAAGGCGCCGCTGCTCGGGATCAACCTCGGCAAGGTGGGTTTCCTCGCCGAGGCCGAGATCAGCGACCTCGACCAGACCGTGCGCGACATCATCGCCGGTGCGTACACCGTGGACGAACGGCTCACGCTCGACGTGCGGGCCGAGTACGACGGGCGGCTCATCGCCGACTCGTGGGCGCTCAACGAGGTCAGCGTCGAGAAGGGCCAGCGGGCCCAGATGCTCGAGCTGCTCGTGGACGTCGACGGGCGGCCGCTGTCGCGGTACGGCTGCGACGGGGTGGTGTGTGCCACGCCGACCGGGTCGACCGCGTACGCGTTCTCGGCCGGCGGGCCGGTGGTGTGGCCGGAGGTGGAGGCGCTGCTGCTCGTGCCGATCAGCGCGCACGCGTTGTTCAGCAAGCCGCTGGTGACCGCGCCCACGTCGACACTGATGCTGACGGTGGACCCGTACACGTCGTTCGCGGTGATGTGCTGCGACGGGCGGCGTACGTGGGATCTGCCGCCGGGGGCGACGGTGACGGTGCAGCGCGGTGACCTTCCGGTGCGGTTGGTCCGGCTTGCGCCGCGGCCGTTCACGGACACGCTGGTGGCGAAGTTCGCCCTGCCGGTGGACGGCTGGCGGGGGAATCGACGCTGATCCACGCGGATGCCGGTGGGCAATTGTCGGACGCCACCGATACTGTCTGCCCTGTGCTGGAGGAGTTGCGCATCACCGGGCTCGGCGTCATCGAGGACACGACGCTGCGCCTGACCGCAGGCATGAACGTGATCACCGGTGAGACCGGCGCGGGTAAGACGATGGTGGTGACCGGGCTCGGCCTGCTGTTCGGCGGCCGCGCCGACGCCGGACGGGTCCGGGCCGATCCGGGCCGCGCGGTCGTCGAGGGGCGGCTGCGGCTGACCGGCGCGCTGGCCGACACGGTGCAGGCGCGGGTCACCGACGCCGGTGCCGAGCCGGATGACGACGGCACGGTCCTGCTCAGCCGGACGGTGACCATCGAGGGTCGTTCCCGGGCCCACGTCGGCGGGCGCAGCATGCCCGTGGCGATGCTGGCCGAGGTGGGCGAGCAGGTGGTGGCGGTGCACGGGCAGTCCGACCAGCTGCGCCTGCTGCGCCCGGCCGAGCAGCGGGGGGCGCTGGACCGGTTCGCGGGGCCGGAGCATGAGAAGCTGCTGGCGACGTACCGGGAGGCGTTCGGGCGCTGGCGTGCGGCGGTGGACGACCTGGCGGACCGGCGTCGTCACGCCCGCCAGCGCAGTCAGGAGGCCGACCTGCTGACGCTCGGGCTGGATGAGATCAGCCGGGTCGACCCGCAGCCGGGCGAGGACGAGGAGTTGCGCGCCGAGGCGCAGCGGCTGGAGCACGCCGAGGGGCTGCGGACGGCGGCGGCGCTGGCCGCGCAGGCGCTCGCGGGCGGGGTGGAGGCGGTCGACGACACCCCGGATGCGACCCAGCTGCTCGGTACGGCACGGCGCACCCTGTCAGCCCAGTCGGGGGTGGATCCGGTGCTCGGTGATCTCGCGGCCCGCCTCGAGGAGGTGGCGACGCTGGTGGGCGACGTGTCCTCGGAGCTGTCGGCGTATCTGGCGGCGCTGGACGCCGACCCGGCGCGGCTGTCGGCGGTGCATGAGCGGCGGGCGGCCCTGCGCGCGTTGACCCGCAAGTACGCGGACGACGTCGACGGCGTCATCGCCTGGGCGGAGCACGCCCGTGCCCGGCTGGCGGCGCTGGACACCTCCGACGAGCTGCTGGAGGAGCTGGACCGGGAGCGGCTGCGGCTGGAGGCGACCGTGGGTGAGCTGGCGGTGCGGCTGACCGCGGCACGGCAGCAGGCTGCGGGCCGGTTCGCCGACCTGGTCAGCGTGGAGCTGGCCGGGCTGGCCATGCCGCACGCGCGGGTGGAGGTGGCGGTGCTGCCGCGGTCGCCGGGCCGCGACGAGCCGGTGCTGCGCGCCGACGGCCGCGATCTGGCGCCGGGCCCGGACGGGGCGGACGAGGTGGAGCTGCGGCTGCTCGCCCACCCGGGCGCGCCCAGCCTGCCGCTGCAGAAGGGCGCCTCGGGCGGTGAGCTGTCGCGGGTGATGCTGGCCATCGAGGTGGCCTTCGCCGGCGCCGGTGGCCCGCCGACTCTGGTCTTCGACGAGGTCGACGCGGGTGTGGGTGGTCAGGCCGCGGTGGAGATCGGGCGACGGCTGGCCCGGCTGGCGCGTACCCATCAGGTGCTCGTGGTGACGCATCTGCCGCAGGTGGCGGCGTTCGCGGACCGGCATCTGGTGGTCGCGAAGGACACCGGCGGCGCGATCACGACCAGCGGGGTGCGGATCGTCGAGGAGGGGGAGCGTGCCCGGGAGCTGGCCCGGATGCTGGCCGGCCTGCCGGATTCCGATCTCGGCATCGCCCACGCGGAGGAGTTGCTGGCGGTGGCGGGTCAGGAGAGGGAACACTGACGCGGCTGCCGGAGCAGCGGATACCTATTTGCCCTATTCGGGCGTGATCTCTCGCATGTCGTATTCGGCGCGGGTGATCGGGCATGTCAGGATGGCCACGATGCGACTTCCCACCTTGCGCCGGACGCGGCCCGTCGAACCGGGTACGCTCACCGGCACCGCGCGCCTCGACCGTCGGACCAAGCGTCTGGTCGGTCGGCTGCGCCCCGGCGACATCGCGGTCATCGACCACGTCGACATCGACCGGGTGGCGGCGGACTCCCTGGTGGCGGTCGGCGTCGCCGCGGTCCTGAACGCGAAACCCTCCATCTCCGGGCGGTACCCGAATCTGGGCCCCGAGGTGCTCGTGCAGGCGGGCATCGTGCTGATCGACGGCCTCGGCGAGGGTGTGTTCGACCGTCTGCGCGAGGGCACCACGGTCACCATCGAGGGTGATTCGGTGCTCGTCGACAACGAGGTCGTGGCCACCGGGATCCGGCAGGACGCCGGCACGGTCGCTGCCGCCATGGCGAATGCCCGCGAGGGGCTGTCCGTGCAGCTCGAGGCGTTCGCCGCGAACACCATGGACTACCTCAAGCAGGAACGTGACCTGCTGCTCGACGGCGTCGGTGTGCCCGACGTGCAGACCCCGATCGCCGGGCGGCACGTGCTGATCGTCGTACGCGGGTACGACTACAAGGCCGACCTGGACGTGCTGCGGCCGTACATCCGCGAGTTCAAGCCCGTGCTGATCGGCGTCGACGGTGGGGCGGACGCGCTGGTGGAGACCGGCTACACCCCCGATTTGATCATCGGGGACATGGATTCGGTCACCGACGACGTGCTGCGCTGCGGCGCGGAGGTGGTGGTGCATGCGTACCCGGACGGGCGGGCGCCCGGCCTGGACCGGGTCCGCCAGCTCGACGTGGCCGCGCTGACGTTCCCGGCCGCGGCCACCAGCGAGGACCTGGCCATGCTGCTGGCCGACGAGAAGGGCGCCTCGCTGATCGTCGCCGTGGGCACCCACGCCAACCTGGTCGAGTTCCTGGACAAGGGCCGCGGGGGAATGGCGTCGACTTTCCTCACTCGGCTCAAGGTGGGCGGCAAACTGGTCGATGCCAAGGGTGTCAGCCGGTTGTACCGGCAGAACATCTCCGGCTCGGCGCTGCTGCTGCTCGTGCTGGCCGCGATCGCGGCCATGGCTTCGGCCGTGGCGGTGTCCACGGTCGGCAAGGCGTACCTCGCTGTGGTATCCGAGTGGTGGGACAATCTGGTGTTCCAGCTGGGACACCTCTTCTGACCCCCGAATGACCAAGAGGCTCTAGGCGTGATCAACTTCCGGTACCACGTGGTGTCGCTCACCGCGGTCTTCCTCGCACTGGCCATCGGCCTGGTCGTGGGCACCGCCGCGCTCAACGGGCCGGTCGCCGACAGCCTCAAGGACCAGGTCACCACGCTCAGCAAGGACAACGGCAACTACCGTTCGCAGGCCAACCAGTACCGCGAGGAACTCACTCGCAGCCAGGACTTCGCCAACGAGGTCGCGCCGGCCCTGGTCAGTGGCAAGCTGACCGGCCGCCGGCTGCTGGTGGTCGCGCTGCCGGGCAGCCAGGACTACGTCGACGGGGTCGTCTCCATGCTGACCGTCGCCGGTGCCAAGGTCACCGCGAAGGTCACCGTCCAGGACAAGTTCTTCGACCCGGCCAACAACGTGGAGCTGCTCGACCTGGCGAACCGGGCCTCGCAGCCGACCATTCAGGTGGCCCGGCTTCCGCTGAACAGCGACGGCGTGGAGACCTCCAGCGCGCTGCTCGCGCTCGCGCTGCAGCAGCGCACCCCGGAGGTCGCTGCGGGCGACCTGACGGCGGTGCTCACCGCGTACGCCAAGCCGGGTTACATCGCGGTCGAGGACGGCGCCGTCGGCGGCGCCGAGGCCACGGTCGTGGTCTCCGCCCTGCCGGCGGTCGACAAGGACGCGGCCCGCCGGAACCAGTCCGCGGTCACGCTCGCCAACCAGTTCAGCAAGGACAAGCCGCTGGTCGTGGCCGGAAACGGCAGCGGTGACGGCAACCTCGTCGCCGAGGTGCGCGGCGACCCGACCATGGTCCGCAAGATCTCGACCGTGGACAACGCGGGCAGCGTGCAGGGCCAGCTCGCCGTCGCGCTGACCGTCATCGAGCGGATCACGGGCGGCAAGATCGGCCAGTACGGCCTCGCCGCGGGGGCGACCTCGCTGGTGCCCAAGACGGCGGCGTAGCCCCGGCTCCCTAGACTCACTACCCGGTCGCCGGTCCTCTCAGCCGGACCGGCGGAGTCAGGAGATCGACATCATGGCTACACGGTTCGCCCGGTCGTTCGGTACCGGGGCGATCGTCGCGCGGGCGGCGCTGGCCTGGATCCGGAGCGATCCGCGCGCGGGCGAGCTGGAGCGCACCAACTTCCACGGCCGTACGGTGAGCCTTGCCGGCGGTCCCGCTCTCGCGGCGGGGGCGACCGTCGGCGCGGTGCTCGGCGCGCCCAGCGCGGCCGTCGCGGGTGCCGCCCTGGTCGCGGGCGCCACGTGCGGGGCGGTCGGCGCCTACGACGACGTGGTCGGCGCGCGGCCCGAGCAGAAGGCCGCCAAGGGCTTCGCGGGCCACCTCGGGGCGCTGCGCGAGGGCCGGGTCACCAGCGGCGTGGTCAAGATCGCCGGGGTGGGTGCGGCCGGCCTCGCCGCGGCCGCGCTGCTCGGCGCGGACCCCCGGGTCCGCGCCCATCGTGGCCGCACCGGCGCCGGGGTGGTCCGCCGGGGTGTTGACGTGCTGCTCGGCGCGGGTGTGATCGCCGGCACCGCCAACTTGCTCAACCTGCTGGACCTGCGGCCCGGCCGGGCGTTGAAGGCCGGCGCGCTGATCGGCGCCCCGCTGGCGGTGGGCCGCGGCGGGGCGGTCGCGGCGGGCACGCTGGGCGCCGGTGCCGCGCTGCTGCCCGCCGATCTCGGCGAGGAGATCATGCTGGGCGACGCGGGCGCGAACGCGCTCGGCGCGCTGCTCGGGGTCGCGCTGGCCGCGCGTACCGGGCCGTTCGGGCGGGCGGTGGCCCTGGCCGCGGTCGCGGGCCTGACCGCTGCCAGCGAGAAGGTCAGCTTCACCAAGGTCATCCAGGACACGCCATGGTTGCGCTACCTGGACGAACTCGGCCGCCGGTCTCCTTCCGCGTGAGCGAGTGCACCGAGCGCAGCGAGGGCCGCGAGCGCACGCCCAGTCAGTTCAGCGTGAGCGAGTGCACCGAGCGCAGCGAGGGCCGCGAGCGCACGCCCAGTCAGTTCAGCGTGAGCGAGTGCACCGAGCGCAGCGAGCGCACGCTCGGGGGAGCAGCGTGAGCGTTCCACCGGAGGCTGGGGTTCCCGAGCGCGCCACCGGGCCGGGATCGGCGGAAGCCCCCGCACAGGCGGATGCCGCGGCCGGCGACGAGCGCGGGCCGGGCTGGGCGCGACCCGCCGCGATGGGACGGGTCGCCGGGGCCGCCGCGGTGATCACGGTGCTGACCGTGGTCGCGCGGCTGGCGGGCTTCGGCCGTACGTTTGTCTTCCTGCACACGGTTGGCCACGGCGGACTGGCGAACGTCTACAACGCCGCGAACACGATCCCGAACATCGTCTTCGAGATCGTGGCGGGCGGCGCTCTCGCCAGCCTGGTGGTTCCGTTGCTGGCCGGTTCGGTGGCCGACGGCGACCGCGCCCGGGTCGCCGCGGTCGCGTCCGCGTTGCTGACCTGGGTGCTGACCCTGCTCGTGCCGCTGGCGCTGGTGGTGGCGCTGGCGGCGGGGCCGATCGCGGGCCTGCTGGACGTGGCCGCCGCCGACCAGGTCGTCGCGGCCCGCATGCTGCGCGTCTTCGCGCCCCAGTTACCCCTGTACGGGATCGGCATCGTGCTCACCGGGGTCCTGCAGGCGCATCACCGGTTCGCCTGGCCGGTCATCGCCCCGCTGCTGTCGAGCGTGACCGTGATGGCCGCGTACCTGACGTATGCCGCTCTGGACGGGTCCGGCACGGACCTGGGCGGTCTGAGCAGCGCCGGGGAGCTGACGCTGTCCGTCGGCACCACCGTCGGGGTGGTGGTCCTCGCGCTGTGCCTGCTCGTCCCGTTGCGGCGGCTGCGGTTGCGGTTGCGGCCGCGCTACCGGTTCCCGGGCGGGGAGGGGCGTCAGGCGCTCCGGCTGGGCTGGGCCGGTGCGGTGACCGTGGGCGCCCAGCAGATCATGGTGGTGACGGTCGTCGCGTTGGCGGTGCACGGCCCGCTGACGCTGTACAACGCCGCCCAGACGATGTTCCTGCTGCCGTGGGCGGTGCTCGCCGTACCGCTGGCCACCGCGGTGTATCCCGGCCTGGCGACCGCGGCCGCCCGTGGCGACGACGCGGCGTACGCGGACAGCCTGTCCCGGACCGCGCGGTCCGTGATGCTGCTGTCGTGCCTGGGTGCGGCCGCGCTGGCCGTGCTCGCGGAGCCGGCGGCGACGCTGCTCAACGCGGACGGGTCGGCGCCCGGCATGGTCGGCTTCGCGCCCGGCCTGCTCGGGTACGCGCTGTTCGCCCTGTTGTCGCGTGCCCTGTACGCCCGGGGCGCCACGGCCGCCGCGGCGCTGGCCACCGCCGCGGGCTGGGGTGTCGCGGCGGTCAGCGCGCTGGCGCTGTCGGCCGCGTTGCCCGCGCGCGATCAGGTGTTCGGGCTCGGCCTGGCGAACACTGTCGGGATGACCGTCATCGGCCTGCTGCTCGTCGCCGCGGTACGGCGGCGCGCGGGCGCCTCGGCGCTCGCGGGGCTGCCCCGCGCCGCCGGGGTCGGTATTGTGGCGGCCGTCGTCGCCGGGATCGTGGCGTTTGCAGTGGTTCGCGGCACAGGTCACGTCCTGGACGCGGCGCCGGAGGGGGTGCGCGGCCTCGGGCAGGGCATTCTTGGTGGTGTCGTGCTCGCGGTCGGTTTCGTCGCGGTGGCCTACCCGATGGACCGTCACGACATCCGGCCCCTGGTCTCGACGCTGGCCCGCCGCTTGCGCCGAGGAGGGGCCGCCACGCCGAACGGGAGGAACACGTCATGACGGACGCGACCCGCGACCATTCCTGGTGCGGGCCGGTCGCCCTCGTGCTGGCCTCCAGCACCGGAGGGGTGGGCCGGCACGTCGCTTCCCTCACCCGTGGCCTCGTCGCGGCTGGGTGCCCCGTGGTGGTGTGCGGCCCGGCGGCGACCGACGAACTGTTCGGCTTCACGGCCGCGGGCGCGGACTTCGTGCCGGTGGAGATCCCGGCGAACCCGGGCCCGCAGGACTCGGGGGCGATCCGGGCGGTGCGGCGGGCGCTGGCGGAGCGGGACGTCGACGTGGTGCACGCGCACGGGCTGCGTGCCGGGTTCGTCGCCGCGCTGGCCCGTCCCCGGGTCCCGCTCGTGGTCACCTGGCACAACGCCGTCCTGGCCCGGGGTCTGCGCGGGCAGGCGTCGTCGCTGGTGGAGCGGATCGTGGCGCGCGCGGCCGACCTCACTCTGGGCGCCTCCGAGGACCTGGTGAGGCGGGCCACCGCGGTGGGCGCCCGGCAGGCCCGGCTCGGCCCGGTCGCGGCCCCCGACGTACGGCTGGCCCGCCGCTCCCGCGCGCAGGTCCGCGCGGAGTTCCGGCTCAAGCCCGGCGGCCCGCTGATCTTGTCGGTCGGCCGGTTGCACCCGCAGAAGCGGTACGACGTGCTGGTCGACGCCGCGGCCCGGTGGCGCGACCTGGACCCGGCCCCTGCGGTCGTGGTGGCCGGCTCCGGTCCCAGCTACATGCCGCTGGCCCAGCGCGCCAGCGCGAAGCGGGCGCCGTTTTTCCTGCTCGGGCACCGTACGGATGTGCCGGATCTGCTCGCCGGTGCCGATCTGGCGGTGGTGACCAGTGACTGGGAGGCCCGCCAGTTGTTCGCCCAGGAGGCCATGCGTGCCGGGGTGCCGCTGGTCGCCACGGCGGTCGGCGGCCTGCCGGGGCTGGTGGGCGACGCCGCGGTGCTGGTGCCCCCGGGCGACGTGGACGCGCTCGACGCCGCCGTCCGGGAGCTGCTCGCCGATCCGCAGCGGCTCGCCGACCTCGCGCAGCGCGGCCCGCAGCGTGCTGCCACCTGGCCCACCGAGGACGACACCGTCGCGGACGTACGGGCCGCGTACTCGGCCGTGACCGCGACCAGCAGAGCTGGGCGAGCGTGACGACGAACCGGCCGCGCTGGGCGCTGCATCCGTTACGCCGCCTGACCGCCCCGGCCCGACGCCGGCTGTCGGCCCCGACCCGGGCGGCGCGGCGGCGTCTGCGCGGCCCGGCCCGGGTCGTGCGGCCGTGGCTGCCGTACGTGCTGGTCGTGCTGGCCGCCGCGGCGAGCCTGGCCGGGCTGACCGTGCGCCCGGCCACCGGCGCCGTCCCGGCCCGCGCCGACTACGTGCTGCTGGCGGGCGCCCCCGGCCTGCGCTGGGACGACCTGGACCCGCAGCGCACCCCGACCCTGTGGCGGGAGGCGTCGCAGGGTTCGGTGGGCTGGTTGTCGGTACGCAGCGCGCACGGCACCACCTGCCCGGTCGACGGCTGGCTCACGCTGGGCGCGGGCAACTATGCCGCGTGGGACACCAAGCGGGTCACGGGCTCGTGCCCGCCGATCCAGCCGGCGCTCACCCGCCCGGACGACATCGGCGCGAACATCACGGAGCAGCGTTCCGTGGTCGACGCGAACGCGGAGGAGTCGCCGTACGGGGCGGTGCCGGGGGCGCTGGCCGAGTCGGTGCGCTGCACCGTCGCGGTCGGGCCCGGGGCGGCGGTGGCCGCGGCCCGCCCGTTCGGCCGCGTCGACCGGTACGAGCCGACGCCGCCCGCCGACCTGCGCGGGCTGCTGTCCTCGTGCGTGCTCAGCATCGTGGACCTGGGCACGATCACCGGTTCGGGGGCGGCCCGGCAGGCCGCGGTGGCGCGGGCCGACGCCGCACTCGCCGCGGTCGTGGCGGCCCGGCCGGAGCGTTCCCTCGTGGTGGTCGCGGGGGTTTCGGACACCGACACCACGTCGCGACTGCACGTCGCGATCGTCGAGGGGCCGGGCTGGGCGGGCGGCTGGCTGACCTCCGCGGGCACCGGCCGCGACGGATACCTGAAGCTGGTCGACCTGGCGCCGACCGTACTGTCCGCGCTGGGCCGCCCGCAGCCGGCGAAGCTGTTCACCGGGCGCAGTGTGTCCTCGGTGCCGGGCCGGCCGGCCGAGCTGGCCGCGGCCGTGGGCGGCGCCCACGACGCGGACCGCCGGGCGGGTGCGCAGGCGTCGGTGGCGGGAACGTTCTTCACCGTGCTGGCCGTGGCCCAGTTGCTGTTGTTCGCGCTGGTCGTGCCGCTGCTGGTGCGGGCCCGGCGGCATGCCGGGCCGACCGGCCCCGCGGGTGTGCCGCGCCGGTGGCTGGCGATCGCCGAGCCCGCGCTGATCGCGGCGGCCCTGGCCATCCCGGCCGCGCTGCTGGCCGACGCCATGCCCTGGTGGCGGACCACCCACCCCGGTCTGGTGTTCGGTCTGCTCACGCTGGTGCTGATGGCGGTCGGCACGGCCGCGGTGCGGGTCGCGCCGCGGTATCCGCGCACGCTGTGGCCGATGGGTGCGGCCGCGGCGATCGGCGCCGCGGTGGTCGGCGCAGACCTGCTCACCGGTTCCCGGCTGCAGCTCAACGGCGTCGCCGGGTATTCGACCGTGCTGGGTACCCGGTATGCGGGCGTGGGCAGCGTCGGGCTGGGCGTGTTCGTGGCCGGTGCGCTGATCGTCGCGGGGTGCGCGGCCCAATGGGTACGCCGGCGCCCGTGGCGCCCGGTGGTCGTGGTCCTGGTCGGCGGTGTCGCCGTGGTCATGGTCGGCAGCCCGTACCTGGGGGCGGACCCGGTGGGGGCGGTCGCGGTGACCGCCGGGGTGTGTGTCGCCGCCGCGATCAGTTCGGGTGGCTGGCTGACGTTCCCGCGGTTCGCGTGGGCCGCGCTGGCCGGGCTCGGCGTGACGATCGGGTTCGCGGTGGTGGATCTGCGCCGTCCCGCCCTCGAACAGGGCAGCCTCGGCCGTTTCCTCAGCGCGCTGGCCGACGGTACGGGCGGCCCGGCCGTGCAGCGGGCGGCGGCCGCGAACGGTCAGACCCTGCTGGACAGCCCGCTGACGCTGCTCGCCGTGGTCGGCGTGCTGATGCTGGCGTTCTGCCGGTACTCGCCGTGGGGCGGGCTGAACCGCCTGTTCGGCCTGCACCCGGCGCTACGCGCGGCGGCCGCCGGTACGGCCGTGGCGTCCTTGATCGCCGGGGCGCTGGGTGGTTCGGCGCTGGCCGTCGCCGGGGCCGCGGCGGCCGCGGCGGTGCCGACGGCGGTGCTGGTCACGCTGCGGGTTCTGGATCATGCGGCGGACCGGACCCGGGCCGACTGGGAGACCGACGGTCCGGGTGGTCCCGGCCTGGCGCCACCCGATCCGGTGTTACGCCGGGTGGGCGCCCGGTGACACGTTCGTGCCCGTGCAGCCCGGACGTCCGTGCGACCGCGATGGTGTTACCCTGGAATCCCGTGGATGATCGGTTCCTGATCATCGCCGGTCTGTAGCTCAGATCCAGTGCCTCTCGGATCGCGGACCGCCTCAGATGACCACGGGAGCAGGCCTTGGCAGCAGCAGTTCGCGAGACGCGGCACATCTTCGTCACCGGAGGCGTCGCCTCCTCGCTGGGCAAAGGCCTCACCGCCTCCAGCCTCGGCAACCTGCTGACCGCACGCGGGCTGCGCGTCGTCATGCAGAAACTCGACCCGTACCTGAACGTCGACCCGGGCACGATGAACCCGTTCCAGCACGGTGAGGTCTTCGTGACCGAGGACGGGGCGGAGACGGACCTCGACGTCGGCCACTACGAGCGGTTCCTGGACCGGGAACTGTCGGCGAAGGCGAACGTCACCACGGGCCAGATCTACTCCGCGGTGATCGCCAAGGAGCGCCGCGGCGAGTACCTGGGCGACACCGTGCAGGTCATCCCGCATGTGACCAACGAGATCAAGGAACGCATCTTCGCGATGGCCGACCCGGACGACCGCGGTCGCCGCCCGGACGTGGTCATCACCGAGGTGGGCGGCACCGTGGGCGACATGGAGTCGCTGCCGTTCCTGGAAGCCATCCGCCAGGTGCGTCACGAGATCGGCCGGGACCGGGTCTTCTACCTGCACGTGTCGCTGGTGCCGTACCTGGCGCCGTCGGGGGAGCTGAAGACCAAGCCGACCCAGCACTCGGTCGCCGCGCTGCGCAACATCGGTATCCAGCCGGACGCGCTGGTGTGCCGCAGCGACCGGGAGATCCCGGAGAAGCTGCGGCACAAGCTGTCGCTGTACTGCGACGTCGACCGCGAGGCCGTGGTCGCCGCTCCGGACGCGCCGAGCATCTACGACATCCCGAAGGTGCTGCACCGCGCGGGCCTGGACGCGTACGTGGTGCGGCGGCTCGGGCTGTCGTTCCGGGACGTGGACTGGTCCACGTGGGACGACCTGCTGCAGCGGGTGCACCACCCGCGCCGCACGATCACGGTGGCGCTGGTCGGCAAGTACATCGACCTGCCGGACGCGTACCTGTCGGTGAGTGAGGCGATCCGGGCGGCCGGGTTCGCCAACCAGGCCCGGGTCAACATCCGCTGGGTGCCCAGCGACGACTGCGAGACCCCGGCCGGTGCGGCGCTCGCCCTCAAAGGCGTCGACGGCATCGTGATCCCGGGCGGCTTCGGCGTCCGCGGTATCGAAGGAAAGATCAATACTTCCCGGTACGCCCGGGAGAACCGCATCCCGGTCCTCGGGCTGTGCCTGGGCCTGCAGTGCATGACGATCGACGCGGCGCGGCACCTGGCCGGGCTGACCGGCGCGAACTCCCTGGAGTTCGAGGAGCAGGCGCAGCATCCGGTGATCTCCACGATGGCCGATCAGGAGGACATCGTCGCGGGCAAGGGCGACCTGGGCGGCACGATGCGGCTGGGCGCGTACCCCGCGGCGCTCGCCCCGGGCTCGATCGTGGCGCAGGCGTACGGCAGCACGGAGATCTCCGAGCGGCACCGCCACCGGTACGAGGTGAACAACTCCTACCGCGACAAGCTGGCCGCGGCGGGCCTGGTCTTCTCCGGCACCTCCCCGGACGGCCGCCTCGTCGAGTTCATCGAGCTGGACCGTGACACACACCCGTTCTTCGTGGCCACCCAGGCCCACCCGGAGCTCAAGAGCCGCCCCACGCGCCCGCACCCGCTGTTCGCCGCGTTCGTGGCGGCTTCGGTCACCTACGCGGCCGCCGACGAGCTGCCGGTGGAGCCGCTGGCCGACGAGGCGGTCTCCGCCTCGTGACCACGTTCGACCATGAGACCCGGTCCCGTGTCCAGCGGTACGCCGGCCCGATCTTCTCGGTGTACACCGACGTGGTGACCATGCCGGGCGGCGGTACCGCCGCCCGGGATCTCACCGAGAACAAGGGCGCCGTCGGCGTCGTGGCGCTCGACGACGCCGGCCGGGTCGTGCTGATCAAGCAGTACCGGCATCCGGTGCGGCGCAAGCTGTGGGAGCTGCCCGCCGGGCTGCGCGACGTGGCCGGGGAGGACCTGGCGCTGACCGCGGCCCGGGAGCTGGCCGAGGAGGTGGATCTGCGGGCCGGCCGGCTGGACCTGCTGCTGGACCTGCACACCTCGCCGGGCTTCAGCGACGAGACGATCCGGTTGTTCCTGGCCCGGGACCTGTCCCCGGTGCCCGAGGAGCAGCGGCACGTGCGTACCGACGAGGAGGCGGACCTGGAGATCGCCCGGTTCGACCTGGACGAGGCGGTCGCGATGGTGCTGCGCGGGGAGATCACGAACGCGGCCGCGGTCGGCGGGGTACTGGCCGCGGCGGCAGCCCGCGCCGCGGATTGGGCGACGCTGCGGCCCGCGGACACCCCGGCCATCTGAGGATCACCCGGCACGCGTCTGTTCGTGACGTGCGGTGACGTCCCGGGCCGCGGTCGGCCTTCCACTGAATGGGACGGTAGTCTCCGAGTGAGCCCCGTTCGGGTATAGGCCGAGCGGACCCGGGACGTCACTCAGCGTTGAGGAAAGGACGGTGTCGGCTCGTGAAGGTCGGCATTCCCACCGAAGTCAAGAACAACGAGTTCCGGGTGGCGATCACCCCGGCCGGCGTGTTCGAGTTCACCCGTGCCGGACACCAGGTGTTCGTGCAGGCAGGAGCCGGGAACGGCTCGTCGATCACGGATGCCGACTACGTCGCCGCGGGCGCGACGATCCTCGGCACCGCCGATGACGTCTGGGGCACCGCAGATCTGGTGCTCAAGGTCAAGGAGCCCATCGCCGAGGAGTACCACCGCATGCGTGAGGGGCAGGTCCTCTTCACGTACCTGCACCTGGCGGCCAGCAAGGAGTGCACTGACGCGCTCCTCGACCGCAAGGTCACCGGCATCGCGTACGAGACGGTCGAGCTGACCGACCGCTCGCTGCCGCTGCTCGCGCCGATGAGCGAGGTTGCGGGCCGGCTCGCGCCGATGGCCGGGGCGTACCACCTGATGCGCTCCGGCGGCGGCCGCGGCGTGCTCATGGGCGGCGTGCCCGGCGTGTACTCCGCCAAGACCGTGGTCATCGGCGCCGGCGTCGCGGGCCAGAACGCCGCCGCGATCGCGCTCGGCATGCAGTCCGAGGTGCTGGTGCTGGACAAGAACATCGCCCGGCTGCGCGCGCTCGACGCCGACTACCGGGGCACCCTGCAGACCGTGGCCAGCAACGCGTACGAGGTCGAGAAGGCCGTCCTCGACGCCGACCTGGTCGTCGGCGCGGTGCTCGTGCCCGGCGCCAAGGCCCCGACGCTGATCTCCAACGAGCTGGTGTCGCGGATGAAGCCCGGCAGCGTGCTCGTCGACATCTCCATCGACCAGGGCGGATGCTTCGAGGACTCCCGGCCCACCACGCACGCCGACCCGGTCTACCGGGTGCACAACTCGATGTTCTACTGCGTCGCCAACATGCCCGGCGCGGTGCCGCACACCAGCACGTACGCGCTGACCAACGTCACCCTGCCGTACGCGCTGGAGCTGGCCAACCGCGGCTGGCGCGACGCGGTCAAGGCCGACCCGGCCCTGGCCCTGGGCGTCAATACCTACGGCGGCCACGTCGTCTACGGTCCGGTCGCCGACGCGCACGGCATGCAGGTCATGCCGCTCGCCGAGGTGCTGCGCTGAGCGACGACGAACCGGGCGACGACGAACCGTCGGCCGCGCTGCGCCGGGTGGTCGGGACGTACCTCGACCACCTGACGGTGGAGCGCGGCCTGGCGGGCAACACGCTCGTCTCGTACCGTCGTGACCTCGACCGGTATCTGCACACCCTGACCGCGGCCGGGATCGCCGACCTGGCCGCGGTCGCCGAGGCCGATGTGGCGCGGCACCTCGCGGTGCTGCGTGCCGGCGAGCCGGGCCACCCGGCCCTGTCGGCCGCGTCCGCGGCCCGCGCGGTCAGCGCGGTCCGCGGGCTGCATCGCTTCGCCGCCCGCGAAGGTGTGACCTCGCACGACGTCAGCCGCGAGGTCCGCCCGCCCGCCCCACCCAAGCGGCTGCCCAAGGCGCTCGACGTCGACCAGGTGGAGCGCCTGCTGGCCGCGACCGGCGGCGACGACGGCCCGCTGGGCCTGCGCGACCGGGCCCTGCTGGAATTTCTGTACGGCACCGGCGCGCGGATCTCCGAGGCGGTCGGCGCTGACGTCGACGACCTGCACCGGGGCGATCCGAGCGCCGCCGTGCTGCACGGCAAGGGTGGTCGTACCCGGCTCGTGCCGGTCGGCCGGTACGCCCGCGCCGCCCTCGACGCGTACCTCGTCCGCGGGCGGCCCACGCTGGTCGCCGCCGGACGCGGCACCCCGAAGGTCTTCCTCAACGCCCGCGGCGGGCCACTGTCACGGCAGAGCGCCTGGTCGATCCTTCGCCGCGCCGCCCAGCGCGCCGGACTGGACACCGACGGGCCGCACGGGGTCAGCCCGCACACCCTGCGCCACTCGTACGCCACCCACCTGCTCGACGGCGGCGCCGACGTGCGTGTGGTGCAGGAACTGCTCGGGCACGCCTCCGTGACGACCACCCAGGTATACACGCTGGTCACGGTCGACCGGCTGCGTGAGGTGTACGCCACCGCGCACCCTCGGGCCCGCTGACCGCACGTAACCGACGGTGCGACACGCCGAATGTTCACCCCGGCCCGGCGCTACGCGTGGCGTACAGTCGAGCATCGGCTGAGCCAACCCGCGGCGGAAAACCGAGATCACCCCGGGAGCGGCGGCGAGTCGAAAGGGGGCGACGGGACGACATGGCGGGCAACGGCGACCAGGCGGAGGCCTGGACCACGGTCCTGCGCGAGCAGCAGAGCGCCCTCGACCTCGGCGCGGACCTCGGCCCCGCCGATCCCACGGCGTACACGATGCGCCGCCCCATTCCCGAGCCGATGCCGACCGACCGGCACGGCCCGGCCCGCATCATCGCCCTGGCCAACCAGAAGGGCGGGGTCGGGAAGACCACCACCACGATCAATCTGGGCGCCGCCCTGGCCGAGTACGGCCGCAAGGTGCTGCTCGTCGACTTCGACCCGCAGGGCGCCTGCTCGGTCGGCCTCGGCGTCAACCCGCACAACCTCGACCTGAGCATCTACAACCTGCTGATGCAGGACGACGTCACCACCGACGACGTCATCATCAAGACCGACGTCGCCGGTCTGCACCTGCTGCCCGCCAACATCGACCTGTCCGCCGCCGAGATCCAGCTGGTCAACGAGGTCGCCCGGGAGATGGCGCTGGCCCGGGCGCTGCGCAAGGTGCGCAAGGAGTACGACTTCATCCTCATCGACTGCCAGCCCTCGCTCGGGTTGCTGGCGATCAACGCGCTGACGGTCGCGCACGGGGTGCTCATCCCGCTGGAGTGCGAGTTCTTCAGCCTGCGCGGTGTCGCGCTGCTGCTGGACACGATCGACAAGGTGCGTGAGCGGCTCAACTTCGACCTCGAGCTCGAAGGCATCCTCGCCACCATGTACGACAGCCGCACCACGCACTGCCGCCAGGTGCTGCAGCGGGTCGTGGAGGCGTTCGGCGACAAGGTGTACCAGACCGTCATCACCAAGACGGTCAAGTTCCCCGAGTCGACCGTGGCCGGTGCGCCGATCACCACTTTGGATCCCGCGTCCTCCGGGGCGCGCAACTACCGCCAGCTCGCCCGCGAGGTGATCGCCTCCCAGGCCGAGCGGGACTGACCCGGTGCTGTTCGCGTCCGGTCAGCCCGTGACCTGCGCCGGCGTGCGGCGCGGGCTGCTGCCGATCGACCTCGTCGGCGGGCTCGTCCTGCGCCTGTGGTCGTAGCGACCACCAGTCACCCCCGGCCGCGTGACGCGTTGGCTTGATCAAGACGTGGTTTCCCGGGGTGTGGGGGTAGGCAGGTGAGCCTTGACCAGGCTGTCGGGCCGGTGGTCTACGGTCAACGCGTGCCCGAGTCACCCCCCACGGAGCCCACTGCGGCCGAGGCCGACGCGTCACCCGACGGCGCGTCCGGCGTCGGCGCGTCCGCTGACGGCGCGCCCGCCGGCGGCTTCACCGTGCGGCTGGACAACTTCACGGGCCCGTTCGACCTGCTGCTGCAGCTGATCGGCAAGCACAAACTCGACGTCACCGAGGTGGCGCTGCACCAGGTCACGGACGACTTCATCGCGTACATCCGGGCCATGGGCGACGACTGGGACCTCGGCGAGGCCAGCGAGTTCCTGCTGGTCGCGGCCACCCTGCTCGACCTCAAGGCAGCCCGCCTGCTGCCCGCCGCCGAGGTCGAGGACGAGGAGGACCTGGCGCTGCTGGAGGCACGTGACCTGCTGTTCGCCCGGCTGCTGCAGTACAAGGCGTTCAAGGAGGCCGCCGCGCACCTGGCGGCGCTGGAGAGCACCGGCGCCCGGCGCTGGCCCCGCGCGGTCTCCCTCGAGCCGCGGTACGCCGAAGCCCTGCCCGACCTGGTGCTCGGCGTCGGTGCGCAGCGGCTGCTCAAGCTCGCCATCAAGCAGTTCACCCCGAAGCCGGGCCCGCCCGAGGTGTCCATCGCCCACATCCACCAGGTCCGGGTCAGCGTCCGTGAGCACGCCAATCTGCTGCGCGAACGGCTGCGCAGGGCGGGCAGTGCCCCGTTCCGTCTGCTGATCGCGGACTGCGACACCACGCTGGAGATCGTCGCCCGGTTCCTCGCCCTGCTGGAGCTGTACCGCGAAGGTCTCGTCGAGTTCGACCAGCCGGTCTCGCTCGACGAGCTCACGGTGCGCTGGGTCGGCGGCGAGGACGCCGCGGACGTGGAGCTCGACATCGACGACTACGAGGGCACCCCGCCCAAGCCCGAGACCGCCCCGGCCCCCGCGCAGGAGACCCCATGACCGACGAGCGACCCGAGTCCCTGGCCGCGCAGGCCGCGTCCTGGGTGCCCCCGTGGGAACGCCCGCCGCTGCCACCGGACCGGGCGTATCAGGAAGCGGCCGTGCGGGCCGAGGAAGCGGCCATGGACGCCGAGGAAGCCGCTGAGCTGGCCGAGCAAGCTGCGGCGCAGGCCGAGGATGCTGCGGCGCAGGCCGAGGATGCTGCGGTGAAGGCCGAGGATGGTGCGGCGCATGCTGAGGAAGCGGACGAGTCCGAGGCTCCGGTCGACGCCGTGAACCAGGACGAAAACGGTATTTCGGTCGAGGCTCTCTATTCGGATGAACCGAGCGTTCCGGTCGAGGTTCTTCACTTGGCTGAACCCAGCGTTCCGGTCGAGGCTCTCCACTTGGCTGAACCCGGCGTCCCGATCGGGGCCCTGGGCGCGGACGAGCCCCGTACCGTCGATGAGCCGGAGGCCGCGCCCGCGCCGATGGACGACGCCGAGCTGCGCGCAGCCCTCGAGGCGATCCTGCTCGTCGTCGACGAGCCGGTCGCCGAGCTGCAGCTCGCCCAGATCCTCGAGGAGCCCGCCGAGCGGGTCGCGGCCGTCCTGGAGGACATCTCCGCGGGTTACACCGCGGCGGGGCACGGCTTCGACCTGCGCCGGGCCGCGGGCGGCTGGCGGCTCTACACCAGGCCCGAATACGCGCGATACGTCGAGCGGTTCGTGCTGGACGGGCAATCCGTGCGGCTCACCCAGGCTGCCCTGGAGACGCTTGCGGTCGTCGCGTACAAGCAGCCGGTGACCCGATCGCGCATCTCCGCCATCCGCGGTGTGAACTGTGACGGCGTCATGCGTACCCTGGTCACCCGCGGCCTCATCGAGGAATGCGGCACGGAGCGGGAGACCGGGGCGTTTCTGTACCGGACAACCGCTCTGTTCCTGGAGAAGCTCGGCCTCAACTCGGTCGACGAGCTGCCCCCGCTGGCCCCGTTCCTGCCCGACGACGTGGAAGAAGTGCTCGATGCCTCAGGCTGACCCGGAAACTGTGCGGCTGCAAAAGGTCCTCGCGACCGCCGGAGTCGGCTCCCGGCGGGCCTGCGAGGACCTCATCTTCCGCCGGCGCGTCACCGTGAACGGCCGGATCGCGCAGCTCGGCGACAAGGTGAACCCCGGCACCGACGAGATCCAGGTCGACGGCCAGCGTGTGGTCACCGACACCAAGATGGTGTACCTGGCCATGAACAAGCCCCGCGGCGTGGTCTCCAGCATGGACGACGATAAGGGCCGCAACGAGCTCGCCGACTTCCTCGGCACGTTCGAGCAGCGCATCTTCCACGTGGGCCGGCTCGACGCCGACAGTGAGGGGCTGCTGCTGCTCACCAACGACGGTGCCCTCGCGCACAAGCTCATGCACCCGTCGTTCGGGGTCGCCAAGACGTATCTGGCGGAGGTGGCCGGGCCGCTGCCGCGTAACGTCGGGCGCCAGCTGCTGGCCGGCGTCGAGCTGGAGGACGGCTTCGCCCGGGTCGACACGTTCCGCCTGGTGGACACGCTCGGCAAGACCGCGCAGATCGAGGTGACCCTGCACGAGGGGCGCAAACACATCGTGCGGCGCATGCTGGATGCGGTGGGCCACCCGGTCAGCCGGCTCATCCGTACGGCGGTGGGTCCGATCCGCCTCGGCGACATGCGGCCCGGCGGCTTCCGGCACCTGTCGAACGCCGAGATCGGGGCGCTGTTCAAGGCCGTCGGGGACTGACTCCGCAGCGGTTCGGAACGGCGGGCACAATAGGAGGGTTGGTCGACCCGGGGACTGAGGAGGAACGGTGGCGGAACAGGTACGGCCGGCGAGGTGCGTGGTGGCCGTCGACGGTCCCTCCGGATCGGGCAAATCCACCGTCTCCCGGCGTCTCGCCACCGCCCTCGACGGCGTCTACCTCGACACCGGCGCGATGTACCGGGCGGCGACCTGGGCGGTGCTGCAGGCGGGCGCCGACCTGCAGGACCCCGAGTCCATCGCCAAGATCGTGGAGGAGACGGAGCTGTCGATCGGTACGGACCCGGTCGCGCCCCACTTCTTCGCGAACGGGACGAACGTGGACAACCCCATTCGTGGCGCCGAGGTGACCGCCGCGGTTTCCGCCGTCGCCGCCGTCCCCGCCGTACGCCGCCGCCTCGTCGAGCAGCAGCGCGCCCTCATCGCCGGCGCCCCGCGCATCGTCGTCGAGGGACGTGACATCGCCTCGGTGGTCGCCCCGGACGCCGACCTCAAGGTCTACCTGACCGCCTCCGCGGCGGCCCGCGCCCAGCGGCGCAGCGCCGAGGACGGCACCCATGTCGCCGCCACCCAGGCCGACCTGGCCCGCCGCGACAAGCTCGACTCCAGCCGCGCCACCGACCCCCTGCGCCAGGCCGACGACGCGATCGAGGTCGACACCACCGGCATGGGCATCGACGAGGTCGTGGCCCACCTGCTCGACCTGCTGAACAGCAAGGCACATTCGTGACGGACTTCCCGGTCGACCTCTCCGAATTCGAGATCGACGACTACACCGCCGGACCGGACGTCGAAGCGAGCCCCACCGGCCCCGCCCCCGTCGTCGCCGTCGTCGGCCGCCCCAACGTCGGCAAATCGACGCTGGTCAACCGCATCATCGGCCGCCGACAGGCCGTCGTCGAGGACGTCCCCGGCGTCACCCGAGACCGCGTGCCCTACGACGCCCAGTGGAACGGGCGCCGCTTCACCGTCGTCGACACCGGCGGCTGGGAGCCCGACGCCAAGGACCGGGCCGCCGCCATCGCCGCACAGGCCGAGATCGCGGTACAGACCGCCGACGTCGTGATCTTCGTGGTGGACGTGACCGTCGGCTCCACCGACGTCGACGAGGCCGCGGTCAGGATGCTGCGCCGCAGCTCCAAGCCCGTACTCCTGGTCGCCAACAAAGCCGACAACCAGAGCCTGGAGATCGAGGCGACCTCGCTGTGGTCGCTGGGCCTCGGCGAGCCGTACCCGATCAGCGCCCTGCACGGCCGCGGCTCCGGCGACCTGCTCGACGCGATCCTGGAAGCCATGCCGCCCGCCCCGCCCATCATCGAAGGCGGCCCGCGCGGCCCGCGCCGGGTCGCCCTCGTCGGGCGTCCCAACGTCGGCAAATCCAGCCTGCTGAACCGGCTCGCCAAGGAGGAACGCGCCGTCGTCGACTCCGTCGCCGGCACCACGGTCGACCCGGTCGACAGCCTCGTGGAGATGGACGGCGAGGTGTGGCAGTTCGTCGACACGGCCGGCCTGCGCAAACGCGTCAACCAGGCCAGCGGCACGGAGTACTACGCCTCGCTGCGGACCGCCGGTGCGGTCGAGGCGGCCGAGGTCGCAGTCGTGCTGCTCGACGCTGCCGAGACCATCAGCGAGCAGGACCAGCGCGTCCTCACCTCCGTCGTCGAAGCCGGCCGAGCCCTGGTCATCGCGTTCAACAAATGGGACCTCGTCGACGAGGACCGGCGGTACTACCTCGACAAGGAGATCGACCGCGACCTCAAGCGGATCCCGTGGGCGATCCGCGTCAACATCTCCGCCAAGACCGGCCGCGCGGTCGACAAGCTGGCGCCCGCGCTGCGGCGCGCACTCGCATCCTGGGAGCAGCGCGTCGCCACCGGCGCACTGAACCAGTGGCTCACCGCCCTCACCCAGGCCACCCCCCACCCGGTCCGCGGCGGACGCGCACCCCGCGTGCTGTTCGCCACGCAGGCCGGTGTGGCGCCGCCACGCTTCGTGCTATTCACGACCGGACCGCTGGACGCCGGATACCTCCGGTTCGTCGAGCGCAAGCTGCGCGAGGAGTTCGGGTACGAAGGGACGCCGATCGAGGTGTCGGTTCGGCCTCGCAAGAAGACCGGGCCGGGCGGGCGGGGCAAGGCGCACGGCTAGGCATGCCGGTGCGCAGGTTTCCGTGCCCCCTTGGTAAGCTTTCCGAGTCGCCGCACCCCGGGTTCTGGGGTGGGGTTACGGGCTGTAGCGCAGCTTGGTAGCGCACTTGACTGGGGGTCAAGGGGTCGCAGGTTCAAATCCTGTCAGCCCGACCAATCCAAGGCCCTGACCAGCAGAAACGCCGGTCAGGGCCTGATTTTTGTCTAGGTCATATTGAACCTTCCCCCGAAAACCCCCCACTTACGCGGTCGGCGACCAGGTTTGTCGGCGATGTACGGCGTCGCCCTGCCATGGTCCGCGCATGTTGCTTTTTCGGGGTTGGCCGACGCGTGTCATGCTTGATCGTGTCGGCGGATCGAGCGGTCTCACGAGGGCCGAACTGCGAGCCTGGCAGCTACAGCACTCCTATCCGCTGCCGGTATGCCGGCAGGTCAGCGCCTGGGCAAATGCGACGCCCAGCTAGGCGGAGCCGTAGCCGGCATGGTGGCGCCTTATGGGTGCCGTACAGGCAGCGCGGGCGAGGCACTGTGATATACCGAGCGCTTGGACGGCTTTCACCTCCACGCCGATCTGTGATCAGAGCGACTCGAGGAACGCCTGCAGCTCACGCTGGTCAACCTGTGCGTACTCCGCCGGGGGCAGCACAATCCGCAGTTCGGTGGTGAGTACCCGCTCGCGCGACGCTGCGACGAACGACAGCAGGATGAGGCGAAGCAACGCCTCGCGATCGAGAGCGTTCACCCGGGCGAGGGCAGCTCCGACGACGGGCATGGCGAGCGGTTGCCGCTGCCCGCGTTCGTGCACCGCTTTCCAGAGTCGACTGAGACTTTGCCACAGCGCGTCCGTGGAGGATGCCGCGACCAGACTGGGCGACATCGTGCTGTACGCGACGCAGAAGAACAGCCGCCGCGGCGCGCCGAGCACGGCCACCGTGCCGATCGGATAGCGGTCCAGCTTGCCGTAAGGCTTCTCGTCGCGGGAGATGGAGGCCAGCACTGGCTCGGGCGCGAGCGCGACCTTCAAATCGGCGTCGAGGTGCGCGACATCGTCGCCATACATCTGCTGCAGGAACTGGGCCTGCACGCTGCGTCCGTGCACGATCCGGTTGCCGGCTACATCAGTGTCGAACACGTCAGTGAAGCCCACGACAAGATGGGCGTCGTCTTGATCGAACATGTCGCCGGGCATCACCACGACGCGAAAGCGCGGGTGGTCGAACACGCGGCACACGGTGCCTACGCGGGCCCGGACCAGCCCGTACAGCAGGGATCCCAACGCCACGACAGCTGAGACCGTTGCCCCGTACCCCGGAAATGCGGGCTTGTCCCAGACTGCCTGATAGGACTGCAGCAGCAGCGCGACCACGCCGAAGGCCGCGAACGCGTGGGTGGCCCAGATCTGCAGCGCCCGTCCCACACGCCGCCACCGCACTCGCCTATTCTGCCCGACGCGCACGAGCTGTCGCAATTGACTGATGAATATGTGACTCAGCGTTACGGCCTCTCGGGCTGAGCTACGGGCGTCATCGTCACGGCCCGGAAGTAGGCGTCCTTATGTGCCAGCTGTCTCGGCGACATCGTGTGCTGACGGTGTCCAGCGCCTTCGGATTGCCATCCGCGTGCGTTCCTGGCCTGCGCTCTCGCGCTCGCGGGCTCGGCGTCGTCGCGGCGCAGGGGGTTGGCCGTGCCAGGCCAGGGCCATTGCTGTAGCCGCAGCGGCCCGCTCCCAGTCGTCAGCGGACACGCTCAGAATGAGCGGGTATACGCCGCCAGGTCCTTGAAGCGGCTGACGTCGAGCCAGTCGGTACCCTGCGTGTTCGCCGCGCACCCGGCAGCGGTGAGCCGGTTGACGATCTTTTTGAGGCTCTCCACCGTGCCGTTGAAGCGGACGACGTTGATCCCGGCCATGTCCGAGACCGGCCGCAGCCGGCCGATTTCGATGACGACCGTTCGCTCGTGTTGTAGCCCCAGGGCCATACCGGCCTCGACCAGCACATTGGGGCGAGCCTGCCCAGTTACGACCGTCTCGTACGCCGGCTCGTCGGCTCCTTGCAGGCTCGGGTGCAGCGACGCGCCGTCATCCGGCGTGAGCAGCACGACCGCGGCCTGGTTGCGCTCGAAGGCCTCCCGGAGCACTTCGCCCATATACGGGCTCGGCTTACCGGTGCGTTGCACAATCTCTTCCCAGTCCAACGGGTGCAGGTCGATGGACTGGAGGAATGTCCAGAGTGCCCGACGGGCCTGGTCGTCGCGGCCGTGGATGACAAAGACGTCACGGGTGTTGGGCACCGGCCGCTTCTCCTCGAATAGTGGAGTGGTGGGTTTGGCAGGGAGTTCGCTCAGGGCGCGGGCCCGCTCATCAGCGGTGCTTAGATACACGAGGTCGTCCTTGAGCTCGCGGCGGAACCAAGTGAGTAGGCGGAGATCTTCGGCGAATGGCCCGGTCGGGCCTGCCTCGCCGAGGGACCGCCGCATGTCGCCAGCGAGTTTCTTCACGGTCGCGCGCAAGTCGCGCACGGAGGCCTGCCAGTACGCCAAGTCGGACCGGAGGCTCGGGAGCTCGGCCGGGCCGCAGCGGTCGAGGCGGTCCTGAACCCGGCGCAGGTCGTGCGCCCGATCCCACACCCTGAGCTGGTAGCGCAGCATGGCGGCAGGCATCAGGTACAGCCCGAACGGAGGCATCACCGGCTCACCGTTCGACCACGTCCAGTCGCTGAGCTGTTCATCACGGTCGGGCGGCGCCAGGATCACGAAGCGGCGGACCGGGCGGTCGTCGGAGCCGTGCAGCCCGGTCTCCCACAGGGCGAAGCCTCTTCCCACGGTGACGCCGTCGTGCCACCAATCGCCGGACGGCATCCCCGGAAGATCCAGAGCGGAACACTCGGCGAGGCGCGGGTCCACCTTCGCGAGCAGGCCGTCGTTGAGGGCCTTGCCGAGGAAGAGGTACGCCGAGCCGATCAGGTGGGATGGCAACGAGCCCGCCGTTTCGGCCCACATCCCGTCAAGGTCCCGCCAGCTGGGCGCGTCGGGGCTGCGGCCACCGCCGACCCCGGGGGAGAGGATCACCGAGAGGTTGAGCACCGCTGGGAAACGGCGCAGGATCGCCTGGTACAGCGAGTCAGGGTTCTTCTGAGCGGCCACGACGAGGCCCCGACCACCGGGCTCGCATGGCAACTCCGCGAGTGTTTGTGGAAGGTCCCGGGGCGGCACCGGGCTGCGCAGCGGCGCTGTCATGCCGAGCAATTCCCGGCAGCGCTCCCACGTGCGGCGAAGTTCGGCATACCCCGGGACGGCCCCCGGGCCGTCCAGGGGTGCGAAGGCATGAACCACCAGCTCCTGGTCAGCGACCCTTGCCGGAGTCACCACTCTGTTCTCCCGCGTGGGTGCGCTGAGGCGGCTTCAGCTCATGCTTCAGGTCGATCTTGGACTGCCGTTGCTGGGCAGACTGTTTGCGCTTGGCTCCACCGCCGGCATCGTTGCCGCGGCGAGGGCCGCTCCGCTCCAGGTCCGCGGTGGCTTCCCGGAAGGCGTCCTCTTTCCCAGCCCGGGCGGCGGCGCGGGCCCGTTCCACGATCGAGTCGACGATGGCCCACGAAGCTTCGTCCAGCTCCCACAGCTCCGTGTCCTCGAGAACTTCGAGGAAGTCGTCGACGGCGTCGTTCGAGAGAGTTGCGGGGCTGTTTACTTCGGACATGGGGTCGATCGTATCCGGCGATGCAGCGGCCGCCGAACCCCGAAAATGATGGCGTGGAGCCTGAACCGGTCACGAAATCGGGCGACCTTCTGCACCGGCCGGCTCAGGATCGTCGGTCGCTATGTACTCGAACGACTGGGACGCCGACCGTCGATGACGCGTTCGCCGTGGTTCAGGACCTCGTTCTCTAAAGCTAGAGCGCGTCTGACGGATCATCACGTGTCGGTTGATCGGTTGTGGACTTGTCCTCGTGCCGGTCGGAGCCGGTCCGACGACTTGATCCCTTGCCCGGCCGCCAGCCGACAGCAAGGATGGCGGCATGCTTGCCAGCAAGCCGGATCGGGTCCGCCACCACATCGCTGCCGGCGATCGCTTCCGTGCGGCGGAGGAATTCGGTCAGGCCCGCGCGGAATACACTCGTGCAATTTCGATCATCGAGAGTGCCCAGTCGCGGTGGAGTTCTCCCCTGTCCCGGTTGCGGTGGGCGCGGCACGCCGCCGACGTGCTGAGCGTGCTCGGTGAGATTGATCTTGCGAGCGGGCGGCCTGATCTGGCGTGCGAGGCATTCGAGGAGGCCCTGCGGCGATACTCCGAGGTCTCGTACCACGAGTCCGAAGAAGTGTCGGTCGTCCTCAACAACCTGGGCATCGCGTATGGGGAGCTCGGCCGGTTCGAGGAGTCGGACCGGGCGTTGCGCCGGGCGATGGAGATCGACCGCAGGATCGGCCGGGACCCGGCGGCGCTCGCAGCCGCCTGGAACAACCTGTCTCAAAGCATGCAGGCGTCCGGCTACCTGGATGAGGCGGCCCGCGCGTTCGAGCGGGCGACGGCGGTGGGCGGGCTGGCGCCGGGGATGATCCGGCAGCTCGACGGGCAACGCTCCTTCCATCTGATGACCCGCGGGCAGTTCAGCGCCGCGCTGGTGCGCCTGACCGGGCAGTTTCGCCGGGCTCCGGAGGACTCGGTAGAGGCCGCGTACCTCGCTGGGAATCTCGCGCAGGCATATGCTGAAATGCAGAATCCGCAGGAAGCACAACGCTGGCACCGCCGTGCCGTGGAGATCCGCCGCAAACGGCAGCCGGGCTCCCTGCCGCTGGCTCTGGCATTACACAATATGGCCGATTCCCTCGCCGCCACCGGGGAGACGGAGGAGGCGGGCCGGCTACTCGACGAGGCAGCCGGCCTGGCGGAGGCAATCGCGCCGCGGAGCGCCGCACTCGCCTCGATGCGGGCGGCCCAGGCTTGGGGGCTGCTCGGGGCCGGCCAGCCGGCAGCCGCAGTCGCACTCGGTGAACAGGCGCTCGTCGCGGCACCGGCTGCCGGACGGCAGCTCACCGGCGTGCGTATGGCGCTCGCTTTCGCCTATCGGGAGCTGGATCAGCCGGACCTGGCCCGCGCGATGCTCGAGGAGGCCCGCGAGGTCTGCGAGAAGATTTCGCCGCTGCTGCCCGAGCTGCGCTGGGTGTACACCGAGTTGGGCCGGCTCCTGCTGGACGAAGGCGCCGCGTTGATCAAGCAGCGTTTCCCCACCTTGACCCCGGCGCAGGTGAGCCGGCACGCGGCTGACCAGGCGGCATCCTGCTTCGACCGGGCGATCGAGGTAGCCGAGACGATGAGGCCCGGCTCGGCCGGGGAACCGGGACTGGAGCTTCTCTTCGGCACCGCCCAGTCCGCATATCACGGCCGAATCCAGGCGGCGTGGAAGAGCCAGACGCCCGAGTCTGCGGCGATTGCGTTTCGTGCTGCGGAGAGCTTCCGGGCCCGCACGCTGGCCGAGATACTTTCCGGGGCAGAGCAGGTGCGACCGCCGGGCAGCGAGGCCGCGACGCTGCTTGCCGAGCTGAACGAGGTCCGGCAACAACTGGGTGCGCTGTACCGGTGTATTGCGGCGGACCCAGACCAGCGTTGGCAGGCCGACCGGGACCGGCTCGAGGAGAAGGCGGAGCTTCTGCGCGTCGACCTGCGCGCGCTCGACCCACTGGCCGCCGATCGGGAGTGCCCGCTTCCTTGCACAGTCACCGAGGTGCAGCGCCATCTGGACAGCGCGGTGACCGTGGCCGTCTACGAGGTGACCGACGACGGCGTGTACCTGTTCGCTGTGCGACGCAACGACTACACCTTCACCAAACTCCCGGTTGACACCGCGACCATCGTCGCGGCCGTCGAGGAGGTCGTCAGTGCGTGCACCGCCGAGGACAGTGCCCCACCGGCCGATGCGCTGCGCCGCCTCGGTGAATGGTTACTGCGGCCCATCGCCGCCCATCTGGGCAACCTCGCGGTGTGCGCCGGCGGAGTGCTGGCCGGCCTGCCGTTTGAGGCCCTGGAACTGGACGGCACCGTCGTGGCGGAACTGTCCGCGCTCCGGATGATCCCCTCCGCAACGATCCTAACTCACTTCGGGACGGACCCGCGCCACCGCCGGGCTGACCGGCCGTTCGCCGGCTTCGCGACACCGTCCACACCAAGCCAGGTCGGGCTGCCCGCCACATCGCGCGAAGTGCGGGAGGCGGCCGCGATCATGGGCGGCCAGTTGCCGGCCGGGGAGGTCAACGCGGCAACCGAGCCGGTCACCCGGGTCGGTGCCGAGGTGACCGTGACGGTAGTGCGCGAACTTGCCTCGAACGCCCGATATGTGCACTTTGCCATGCACGGGCTAATCAGCGACACGCGGCCGCTGTACTCGGGTTTCCCGCTGTCCGGTGGGGAGTTCCTGCACGCGTACGAGATAGCTAGTTTCGATCTTTGCGCGGACTTGGTGGTCTGTTCCGCCTGCGATACCGCCAAGGGCGAGTCCCGGGCCGGTGAGGGAACGGTCGGTCTGGCCTATGCGTTGTTCGGCGCGGGAGCCCGCGCGGTGCTGCTCAGCCGCTGGCCCATCACCGACCCGATCGTGGTCCGGCAGATGCGCGCGCTCTACCGGGAGTTGGCGGACGGCGTGCCAGCGGAGCAGGCAGTACGCGAGGCTGCCCTCGAGGTGCGCCGCCAACGCCACCCGCATCCGCGCGAGTGGGCCTCGTTTGTGCTCATCTCCCTCGGCACGGAATGGAGCCCCGAATGATCACGGTGGACCACCCGACCGAACGGCGCAACGCTGGACTGCAGTACGTGATCGTTGCGTTCGCCCTCTCGGTACTGCTCTACCTCGCCGTCGACGACAAGCGGGTCTTCGCCGCCCTGCTCGTGCCGCTGCTGCAGGTCGCGCTCTATCGGTCGTGGAATGTGGAACGGCTGTCTCCCTCGCTGGCGCAGCACTACGGCCACACAGTCGTGGCACATGGCGCGGACCGGATGGCGCGGGAGTTCGCCACGGACAGCTGGCTGCACGACTCGTGGGCGAGCAGGGGAGCGCCACTGGCCCGACTGCTGGCGCTCCAGCCCGGGCAGATCACCTCCAAGATGGAAGTCCTGGACGCGGCCGGTCCGCCACGACGGACGATGAGCGCGGCTGGGCGGGCCGTCAACCGGACGGCCGCCGCGCTGCTCGGGTTGACCCTGGGTTGGGTGGTGGGTTGGGGCTGGTTCGCCCTGCCTTGGCCGATACTGGCCGGGCTGGTCATGCTTGTGGCGTGGCGAGCAGTTCTAGCTGCGTACAACCGGTGGCAACTCGGCCGGCTCACCGCCACGATACGGACGAACACGCGTGCCGAACTCGAGGCGCTGCTGGCACCGCCGTGGGCGGGCCGGCTGATGGCGGTCTCGCGGGAACTCGACCGGCTACTGGCACCCAGCGCTGGGGCGCGCCGGGTGCCAGAGCTGCGGGTGATCGAGCTATTGCTGGCAGGTGGGATCGTCCTCGGGGCCGTCGTTGGATGGGCGGGTGTCTAATTGGTCGAAATCGGGCGGAGCGGCGGCGTTGTTCTGCCAGAGCCCGCGTACATGGAGGCGAGTTCTGCGGGCGTCAGGCGGTCACGGGACGGCACCTTATGTACGGTGCGGCTGCCGGGGATCGCGATTGCCCGTGGACTGATCGGTGCCGAGCTGTTGGAGGATGTCGGAGACGTCCGGGGCAAGGGCTGGTTTGACGATGTAGTACGTGTTGGTGATCTCCTCGCTGGCATGTCCCAGTTGGGCGGCGGCGCTCTTGGCGTCGGCTTCCTTGTCGATGAGTGTGGCCACGGTCTTGCGGAAGGTATGTGGGGTGACCCATTCCAGGTCGCTGTCGGCGCGGGCACGGCGCCACTGGCGGCGTACGTTGTTGGGGGATAGCCAGGTACCGCGGCGGGACGGAAAGATCGCGTCGTTGCAGTTGTCGGCGGCATCGACTGTGCGGCCCAACAGCATACTGATTGCGAACCGGGGCAGCACGACTGTCCGGTAGCCGGCGTCGGACTTGGTCCATTCTTGGCGGAAGAAGCCTCTGCCTTTGACGTAGACGATGGTGCCTGAGACGGTCAGGGTGGGTCGGGAGGTGGCTAGCTCCAGGTCTGCCCAGCGCAGTGCGAGGATCTCGCCGATGCGGGCGCCGGTAGCGAGCATGAGGTCGACGATGTCGGCCAGATCGCCGGTGTGCCGAGGTCCCGGCTTGCCGGGGACGGGGTGCTGCCATTCCCGGATAGCTGTCCGGACGGCCTGAAGGTGATCACCGGTGAGGGCGGTGACCTTGCGGCGTGGTCTGCGGAGCCGACCGGTGTCGCGAACCGGATTAGCGGTGAGCGCGCCGTGGCGCACACCCAGGGCGAACATCTGTCCGAGGACGACTTTCGCGCCCTTGGCTGATGCCGGATGATTCTTCGCGATTTCCCGGAGGAACCGGTCCAGGCGGCCGACCGTCGCCTCCCGAACTCGCAGATTACCGAGAGTTGGAATGATCATCGTGCGTAGGCTCTTCTGGTACCGGTCGATGGTCTGCGGTGCGAGTCGTTCCTCCGCGGTGATCTCGTCGATCCACAGGTCGGCAAGCGTGCTGATGTGAGTTTCCCTGGTGATCTCGTCGTCATTGGGGGCGACGCGGTCACGCAGCTTCTCCTTCAGGGCACGGACGGCGGCCGGACCGGTGGTGCCGGTGGCCTCGACGTCGCGGGTCTTGCCGTCGTAGTCGCGGAATCGGGCGCGGGCGCAGTACCGGTTGGGGCCGAGCGTCTCGGTGCGGATGTTGCCCCAGGTTCCGATCGGGAGTGGAGGTCGGGCCATGGTTCAGCGCTCCGGGTCGGTGTGGGCGTCGAGCCAGCGGTCGACCTCGCTGCGCCGGTAGCGCAGGGTGTTGCCGACCCGGATGGCGCGGGGTCCTTTGCCGCGGCTGTGCCAGGCGTAGAGGGTGTTCTTTGGCTTGCCGAGCCAGGCCGCTACGTCATCGATGGTGAGGAGCGGGTCGGGCCGCCACTCGGCGGCCGGCGCGGCGCTCATCGCTGGCCCGCCGTGGCGGACGAACCGGACTTCGGGTCGGAAGCGGTGAATGTGGTGTCCGGCTGGGCGTCGCCCGGCGTCGGACGTGAGTAGGGCGGGCACGGAGCGGCGGTCCTTTCGACGTCCCGGTCCGGGGTGGGCCGGGGATGGGTGGCGCTGCCGCCGCCGGTTCTGATGTTGGCGGCGGGCGCCGGGTGTGCCCGTCGATCCACGCGGGACGCGGTGAAGGGATCAAGCCGATCGGTGTGCGGCCCGGCGGGGTCGGCCGTGCTCGGCGCGGGGTCGTGGTGGGTGGTTTGCGGCAGTCCCGCTTTTAGAATCACGACGTCCTCGTGCTGCTGAATCCATTGCGGGTCACCGGCGGTGATGGCGTCGCGGACGTTCTTCTGCTGGAAGAACGAGGCCCGGGGGACGAGCACGCCGTCGCGGACGCCGGCCATCAGCGCGACGCATTCCTCGACCAGTTCGAGCCCGGCCGCGTGTCCGGCGGCGACGACCATGCCGGGGATGTCCACGAGTTCCCCGTGTCGCCGGTAGGGGCGGGCGGTGATGGCGACGTGTCCGCCGGGGCGTAGGACGGCCCGGCAGCCGGCGAGGATTTCGGTGAATCCGGCGGCGAGGGTGTCGTGGTCGCGGTAGGCGAGGTTGTCGCTGTCCCCGTAGCGGTGGTGGATCTTGCGGACCTTGCCGCGTCGCGGGCCGGGGGTGCGGACGTGTCCGTGGGTGGATGGCCCGTACGGTGGCGAGGTGACTACGAGCGCGACCCGGCCGCGAAGCGGGGGCGGCAGCAGCGAGGGGAGCTTGCGGGAGTCGCCGGTGTAGACCTCCCCGTCGCCGGTGGCGCCGTGCCGTTCGGCGAGGGCGATGTTGACGGCGGCCAGGGCCGCCCACCGGTCTTCGTACTCGACGCCGACGCCGTGCCGGCTGAGGTGCATGGCTTCGACCACGGTGGTGCCGATGCCGGCCATGGGGTCGAGCACCACGTCGCCCGGGTCGGTGTAGGTCTGGATGGCGTAGCGGGCGATGGGGGGCAGCATCTTGCCCGGGTGGGTGATCGACTCCGGGGCGTAGCGGCCCTTACGCAACTCCCGGGACGGCTTCTGCCCGGTCACCCAGACCGAACCGGGGTAGCCCTGCTCGATCAGCCGGGCGGGCGAGCCAACGAAGGCGGGCGTGGTGGGACGACGCTCAGACATGGGTGGCCTCCAGGGAGGTGCTGGCGAAGACAAGCAAGTCCCGATGCGCTCGAACGTGGCGGCCGGCGAGCAGCGGCGGCCGAGGAACCGGATCGGATTCGGTACGCGGGTCCGCCTCGGGCAGAGGAACCAGGACCGCGGGGATGTGCTGGTGGTAGAGCAGCCCGACCGCACGGGCGGCGGCGATGACCGTCGAGCGGTGCCCGGCCGCGCCGCCACCGGGCAGAGCGGTCAGCAGCGTGACGAGGAAGCCGCCGGGACGCAGCCAGGTCTGCCAGCCGTCGAAGGTCTCGCTGAGCGCGTACACGTCGCGGGTGTCGACGCCCAGCCGGGGCAGGCTCGCCAGGATCAGCCCGACACTCCACTGCTCGGGGACGACCGGGCTCGGGTGGCGGTGCAGGTGTCGGGCTGCTCCCGCGACCGTCGGGTGGGTGTCGAGGTCGAGCACGGTGTCGCCGTCGCGGCTGTACCGGGCGATCAGACGGGCGACGTGATCGGGGTGGATGCCGTACCAGTTCGGCAGCGGCTGCCCGGTCCGGTCGAGTGGCCGGTGGTCGTGGGGCGGGGTGAGGAACAGTCCGACGGGTGCCGCAGGGCGGGAGTCGGTGGTGGGGCTGTTCGGCATGAGCGTGTGGGCCACGCCCGCCGGCGAACGCTGACACCAACGGAATACAAATCGGGGCGCCGATTTTGCACGCGCCGCGTCTCACCGGCCCGCCGAGTGTGGCCGGGAGCCGGCCGAGGAGTCCTCTTGAACAAGATCATCTTTGGGTTGAACGCGCAGGTCAGGGCGGCTGCACCTCAAACCTTTGGGTGCCCTGTGCGGCCTCGGTGAATTGCTGTCGATGTGGCGCTCGTCGCAGGGCCTTGAACAAGATCATGTCGAGGCTTGAACAAGATCGACTTTGATTCGGCGGCCCGTTGAGCAAGATCCACAACCCCATGAACAAGATCGACTTCAGGACCTTCGGGGGTTGAACAAGATCATCTGATGGCTTACGAGAGCAGCGGGACGAGGCCGCCAACCCCACGTGCGGGGTTGGCGGCCTCGTCGTGTTCAAGGTGCCTGTCGTCGGGTCGCGGCGTCAACTGGCCGCACTCCGCAATGGGGGTTGAACACCCAGCTCTGCTGGCCTTCGCGTACCCGCTTGGCGGTCTCGCGGCGGCGGCCTCGGCCATCGATGGTGATCAGCGGCGGCGGCGCGGAATGGCGGGCGGTGACTTTGAGCAAGATCAACAGTGTTCATGATCTGTTCAAGGCCCCTGGTGGCGTGGTGGCAGACCCGCCGACCGGCCCTCGAATGGCCGGACGGCTCCCACACACCACTAGGGAGTTCCTCCATGTCTGCACGCATCCCGACTGACGCGTTCGCCGCCGTCACCCCGGCGCGCAGCGAGTCGCTGTTGGACGCGATCGAGTACCGGTTCCGCCTGACTGGGCAGAGACCGGATCCCCTGTCCGTTGATGGCCGCGCTCTCGGGCACGGTCTGCCGCGCCGGCCGATCGCGCTGGTCGAATTGTCGTCGATCCTGATGCACCCGTCGTGCAGCCCGGAGGCGGCCGACGCCGCGTGGCGGCTGCTGGTGACCAACGCCCGTACCGGCGCCGAGCGGTGGATCGTCGGCGCGGTCGGGGTGGCCCTGCCGGGGCTGCGCCGCCGGGCTCACCACCTGTGGAAGCTGTCCGCAGGCGACGTCGACGCCGCGCTGATCGCGCAGTTCATGCAGGCGCTGGCCAGCGTCGACATCACCAAGCCCAGCGTGGTGACCCGGCTGCTCAACGCGGCGTTCTCCAAGGCGCGCAGCGAGCTGGACAGGCGCGAACCGGCCTCCGGTGAGGTCAGCTTCGTGCCCGAGTCGCGGGTGCCGACCACCGGTCTCAACCACCCGGACTTCGTGCTGGTCCGCGCCGTCCGGGCCGGTGTCATCACCGCACAGGAGGCGGACCTGATCGGCGCGACCTACCTGGAGAGCGCCAACGTGGGCGAGTACGCCGAGCGGGTGGGTCGCTCGTACTGGCAGGTCTACCGCCAGCGCGGCGCGGCCGTGCAGCGCCTGGTCGCGGCGATCCAGTCCGGGGACCTGTCCGACGACTACGCCGACGTGGTGGCCGAGGCGACCACCACGACCGCGCCGGAGGCCGCCCGCCCCTGACCAGTCCGAAGTGCACCCTGCCTGACCTGCGTCTTTGAAGAATTTTCCGGCCGACCTGCAAAATCGCGGCCCCGATTTGTATTCCGTTAGTGCGGGATCTTCCCGCAGGTGACCCACCCCGACCGATCCCGCTGACGGCGCTGACACCCGATAGACAGCTCTGGCCCACGACTCCCGAACGAGGAGGAGCGGCCACGCCGGTCGGCCCCCGGTCACCACGGCCCCTCGTCGGCCTCTCGGCCGCACACCACCTGCCGCACCTTTCTGGCCCCTGCCATGCCTGGGGGCGGATGCGGCCTGCCCATCGGAGGTCCACCCATGAACCCGATCCCGTCCCCGGGCGACGCCGCGGCAGCCCGCCGCGTCGTCCCGGGGCGGGGACGGCCCGCCCGCCGTCCCCGTCCCCGCCGTCCCCACCCACGCCCGTGGCCGTCCCCGGTGATCGCGGCCGTAGCCGTCACCGTGACGGCGCTGCTGCTCATTGCCGGCACCCCGGACGCCGCCTTCGCCGCCCCCGCCTCCATCGACGTGGTCGTCAACAACATCCGCACCTGGCTCGTCGGCATCCTCGTCGCGGTCGCCACCCTGTTCCTCACCGTCGGGGGCCTGCGCTACCTGGCCGCCAACGGCGACCCGGGCGAGGTCGAGAAGGCCAAGCTCGCCCTCAAGAGCGCAGCGATCGGCTACGCCCTCGCCATGCTGGCGCCGCTGTTCGTCACCATCGTCGGTAAGTGGGTGGCGTGATGACCCACTCCATGCCGATCCGCCGCCCTGTTCGGTTGCTCGTGGCGGTCGTGTTCGGTGTCGGGCTGGCCGTCGGCCCCGCGAACGCGGGGCCGGCGGCGGCCGACCCGGTACCGGCACCCGCCCCGGCTCCTTCGGCGTCCGTCCCCACCGTCGGCCCGTCGTCCCCGGCGGTCCCGCCCATCGCTACGCCGCCGTCCCCGATCGTCGTCCCCGGTGGGGACGACACCGAGGACGACCCGGGGATGTTCGACATCCCCGGCCAGATCCGCAAGGCCATCACCGGGTTCCTCGTGTGGATGGCCAAGACCGGCCTCAAGCCGGTCATGGAGACCCTCGGCTCGACGGCGCTGTCCACCCCGGACCTGACCGGCAACCCGCAGGTCAAGGCCGTGTGGACGACAACCCTGGTGGCCGCGAACGGCATCTACGTGCTGTTCGTCGTCGCTGGCGGCTTCATCGTCGCCTCGCAGGAGAGCCTGCAAACGCAGTACGGGTTCAAGCAGATCGCACGCCGGCTCGTCCTCGGCGCGGTGATCTCCAACGTCAGCCTGATCCTGTGCGGCAAGGCCATCGAGTTCACCAACGCGCTGACCACCGCGGTCGCCGGTCAAGGCGTCGACGGCCCCGCCGCCGCGCAGGCGATCGTCGACATGATGGCGCAGCCGCTGGGTGCCACCTCGCCGAACATCCTGTTCGCGCTGCTGGTCATCGCCATGGTGGTCCTCGCACTGGTCGTGGTCATCACGTTCCTGCTGCGGGTGGCCCTGCTGGTCGTCCTCATCGGCTTCGCACCGCTGGCCCTGGCGTGCCATGCGACGCCGCAGACCGAGGGCCTGGCCTACACCTGGTGGCGCGCGTTCGCCGCCTGCCTCGGCATGCAGGTCGCCCAGGCGCTCATCGTGCTGACGGCGGTGAAGATGTTCCTCACCCCGGCCGGGCTCACGCTGCTCGGGGTGCCGGCCAGCAAGGACGGCCTGCTCGGCGTCCTGGTCTGCGTCACGATGCTGTGGCTGCTGATCAAGCTGCCGGGCCTGCTCAAGCAGTTCGTCCTCTCGCCTCTCGGCCTGCGTAGCCAGGGCCGAGGGCTGTTCGGGCAGCTCCTGCAGGCGTACATGACCTTCAAGACCCTCGGCGCCGTGTCCGGTCTCAGCAAGGGCAAGCGGGCCATCGTCGCGGGCGCAACGAGCGGGCGGGCAGCCGCGACGACGAGTACCGCTCGGCCCGTTCGCGGCGCCGGGGGTCAACCGATGGCCCCGCGACCGGCGCTGTCCCGGCCATCCCCGGCCGGACCGGTCGCGTTCAGCCACGCCCCGGTCACGCAGACGCCACTATCGGCGCCCGCTAGCCGTACCGGGGCACCCGCATTCAGCCATCCGGCACCGCCGGCCACCCCGGCACCGGCCTCGTCCGGGGCGGCGTCCGGCGCTCGGTTCTCCCACCCCGCCACAGCCCAACCGGGCCAGAGTCGACCGGCGAACCACCCGGCGCCGGTGGCGTTCAGCAACGCCACCACTGCGCCGGCGAGCCCACCTCCGGCAGGCCCGCCACCAGCGGCAACGTTCTCCAACCCGCAGCCCGCGCAGAGCGCGCCGGGCCGGCCGCCGGCCCCGTTCACACCGGTGTTCTCCTCCGCGCCGACCACCCCGGCAGGACGGCCGACGGCCGCCCGTCGGCCCACCGCAGCACCGCGCCGAACCAGCGCGGCGAGCTCAACGGCACCCTCGCCGCGACCGGCGCGGAGCCCGACCGCACGGCCAGCACCGGCAGCGCCGCCGCCGTCCCCACCGCGCCCGGCCGGCAGTACGGCTCCGGTCTTCCGGCCGGCGTCGTCCCCGCCGTCCCCGCGCCCGTCCCCGCCGTCCCCACCGCCCGCCCGGCGGCAACCGAGAGGAGGTAAGCCGTGAGTCGCCGTGATGACGAGGCGCCCCTGCGCGCCCGGGTTCCCGCCGATGTGGAACGCGAGGATCGCATCGCGTTCGGCATGACCGGCCGCCAGTTGACCATCCTGACCGTCGCCGCGCTCGTGCTGTACGCGGCGTGGACGGCCCTGGCAAGAGTGGTGCACCCGCTGGTCTTCGTCGCCGCCGCGGTGCCGATCCTCGGCACGGCGTTCTTCCTGGCGGTCGGTCGCCGCGACGGGATCAGCCTCGACCGTTGGCTGCTCGCCGGCATCCGGCACCGCCGGGCACGGCACCAGCTCGTGCCGGCTGAGGGTCCGATCGCCCCGGCCCCCGCGTGGGTCACCACCACGCGGGGGCCGGGCGACCGGCTCCCGCTGCCCGCACCGCTGCGGCTGCCCGCCACGGGCATCACCGCCGACGGTCTCATTGACCTGGGATCGGACGGCACCACCGGCCTCGTGGCGGCCTCGACGGTGGCGTTCGGGCTGCGCACCCCGGCCGAGCAGAACGGCCTGGTCGCCGGGTTCGCCCGCTGGCTGCACTCGCTGGACGGCCCGGCGCAGATCCTCGTCCGCGCCCAGCGCGTCGACCTGACCCACGTCGCCGACCGCATCCTCGCCCACGCGCCGAACCTGCCGCACCCGGCCCTGGACGAGGCCGCCCGCTCCCACGCGGCGTTCCTCGACGAGCTCGCCGCCCGCCGGGAACTGCTGCACCGCCACGTCACCGTCGCGGTGCGCAGCACCCGTAGCCCCGGCCACACCGCGCACCAGGCCGCCGAGGCCGTCCGCGCTTTGTCCGGCTGCGAGGTCGCTGCGTCGGTGCTGGACCCGGGCGACGCGGCGGCCACCTTGGCGGGCGCGCTCAACCCCTCCGCCGCGTCGTCCCCGTCGTCCCTGCCGCTGGCAGGCGGCCGGGGACGGGCCGTCCCCGATACCGACCTGATGGTCGCTGATCTTGATGGAAATGAGTTTCAATGATCGTGGCAAGCCGCGTCTGCGGCGATTGGTGGCGGGTTGTGGAACTCGCGACCGTCACGCAGCAACGCCCATATCACGTCGATCAGCCGGCGGGCCAGGGCGATCAGCGCCTGAGTGTGCCGCTTTCCCTCGCCGCGTTTTCGCAGGTAGAACGTCCGCGACGGCCCGTCGGGTTTGATCGCGGACAGTGCGGCCATGTAGAACACGCGGCGCAGACCGCGGTGGTACCGCTTGGGGCGGTGAAGGTTGCCGCGCACGCGGCCCGAGTCGCGGGGCACGGGCGCGAGTCCGGCATAGGCGGCCAGTCGGCCAGACGTGCCGAATGCCGCCGGCAGGTCGCCGCCTGCGTCGGCGAGCAGCTGGGCGCCGAGGATCGGGCCGAATCCGGGCACGCTGGTGATTCGTGGCGAGTGTGCGTGTTCCGTGAATCGTTTGGTGAGTTGTTTGTCGAGCTCCTTGATCTCCCGGTCCAGGTCCAACATCTGCTGCGCGAGCCGGGCGATCAGCGGCGCGGTGGCGGCTTGGGTGGGCAGGGCGATCGTCTGCGCTGTGGCGGCGGCCAAGGCCTTGTCCACCATGGTCGGTACGCCGGTGGCGCGGACGCCGCCAGCGCGCAGGTGCGCCGCGACTTCCTGTGGGCCGCCGTCGCGGATGTCTTGTGGCGTTTGGAAGCCGGCCAGCAGGATCAATGCCGCGCGGGTGGAATAGTCGAACGACGCCTCCAGCGCCGGGAAAATCGATGCGAGCAAGGAACGCAGCCGGTTGACCCCGCGCACCCAGTCGCCCATCAGGTCCGCGCGGCGGGCGGTCAGCACCTGCAGGTCGGCCACGATCGGGTCAGGTTTGGCGATCGAGTTCAGGTCGCTGCGCAACCGGGCAGTCTCGGCGATCGTACGAGCGTCCTTGGCGTCGCTCTTGCCTTCGCCGGTGAACGCGCCGGCCATGCGGTTGACCAGCCGGCCCGGCACGTATTGCACCTGAGCCTCGGCGGCCAGCAGCAACCCGAGCAACAGACCGGCCGTGCCGGAGGTCATGTCCAAGGCCCATCGCGCCTCGGTAGCGGCCTTACCCGCCCGGGCGATCAACGCCTCGATCTCCGCCTGCCCGTTGGCCAGTCGCTTGCTGAACACCACCGCGCCCGTCGCGTCCACCGCGCAGGCGTGGTGATGCGTCTTGCCCACATCGATGCCAACCCAGATCATCTCGCGGACCTGCACCTGGCTCGTCCTCCCCATACGACAGGTCATCCCCTTGGACAGCCTCGCCAGCAGCTCCATAAACAGCGACGCGCGCACAGATTTCAATCAGCAGCCGAGGCGTCCGACACGGCAGGGCGGCCACTCGCTTCGAGCCACCACGGGCAAGGAGCTGTCAGCCACACCCCACCGTCCCGGGCATCTGAGGCACCCAATCCCCAGACGATCTCCAACCTTATGGAGGAGCTGTGAACCTGTTGTCTCGTCGTCGTCCCCATGCCGTCCCCGAGGCGGGGACGGTCGTGTCCGGCAGCCCGGACGCCGTTGAGGTCGGGGGACGGTCGGTGCGTGTCGGGGACGGCTACACCGCCGCCCTCGCCGTCACCGGCTACCCGGCCGAGGTCGGCCCCGGCTGGCTCGAACCGCTGCTCGCCTATCCGGGCCGGGTGGACGTGTCGCTGCACATCGAACCCGTCCCGCCGGTCGTCGCGTCGCAGCGGCTGCGCAAGCAGCGCGGCCGGTTCGAGGCATCCCGGCGGCAGGATCACGCCAAGGGCCGCCTCGATGACCCCGAGCTGGACGCCGCCGCCGCGGACGCCGCCGAGCTGGCCGCCCGCGTCGCCCGGGGCGAAGCGAGGTTGTTCCGGCTGGGGCTGTACCTGACGGTGCACGCCGACAGCGAGGACGAACTCGCCGACCGGGTGACCGAGGTCCGCGCCCTCGCCTCATCGCTGCTGCTCGACGTCGCCCCGGCGACGTGGCGGCAGCTACAAGGCTGGATCACCGGCCTGCCCCTGGCCTTCGACGCGCTCGGGATGAAGCGGGCGTTCGACACTGACGCCCTCGCCGCGAGCTTCCCGTTCACCAGCCCGGACCTACCGACCACGGCCGGCGACAGCGGCATGGGTGTGCTCTACGGGTTGAACCTGCACAGCCCGGGTGTCGTGGTGTGGGACCGGTGGGCGCAGTCGAACTACAACTCCGTCATCCTCGCCCGCTCCGGTGAGGGCAAGTCCTACCTGGCGAAGCTCGACCTGCTGCGCAACCTGTACCTGGGCGTTGAGGCGTTCGTCATCGACCCCGAGGACGAATACGTGCGCCTTGCCGAGGCGGTGGGCGGGACGATCATCCGCCCCGGTGCCCCCGGGGTGAGGATCAACCCGCTCGACCTGTACCTCGCCGATGGCGATGACGCGCTGGTGCGGCGGGCGCTGTTCATGCAGACCTTCGTCGCCGTGCTCACCGACGGCACCACCGGCGCCGGTGGGGTGTCGCCGCAGGAAGCCGCCGCCCTCGACGTCGCCGTCCTCGCCGCGTACCGGGCCAAAGGCATCACCACCGACCCGCGTACCTGGCGGCGGCCGGCGCCGATGCTCGGCGACGTCGCCGAAGCCCTCGCCGAGGCAGGCCAGGCAGGGCAGACCCTCGCCGCACGGCTGCACCCGTACGTGGCCGGCAGCTTCAAGGGCCTGTTCGACGGCCCGACGACCACGGCGGCGGACGGGCACCTCGTGGTCTACGCGATCAAGGACCTGCCGGACGAGCTGAAGCCGGTCGGCACACTGCTGATCCTCGACGCGGTCTGGAAGACCGTGAGCACGGCCAACCGCCGCGCCGCAGCCGAGTCCCGAGCGCAGGTCCGCCGGCTGGTGCTGGTGGACGAGGCGTGGCTGATGCTGCGCGCCGGCCTTGGCGCTCAGTTCCTCTTCCGCCTGTCCAAGAGCGCCCGCAAGTACGGGGCCGGCTTGTCCGTGATCACCCAGGACGCCGCCGACGTCCTCGCCACCGAAGTCGGCCGGGCCGTGGTGTCCAACGCGGCCACCCAGGTGCTGCTACGCCAGGCACCGCAGGCCATCGACGCCGTGACCGAGGCGTTCGGGCTCACCGACGGCGAGCGGGCGTTCCTGCTGTCCTGCGCCCGCGGTGACGCGCTCTTGGCGTCCGGGTCGTCCCGGGTCGCCTTTCACTCCCTGGCATCCGACACCGAGCACGACCTCGTCGTGACCGGTCCGGAGTTGGGCTCAAGTTCTGCCCGCCGCTAAACCTCAGCCGACTTGGAGACCCCTCGTGTCCTTCCCCTTGCTGTTCACCGGGCCGTCCCCGCTGCTCCTCGCGTCGTCCCCGTGGTCGTCCCCGCCGTCCCCAACGCCGTCCCCGTCCCCGCCGCCGTCCCCGACCGGGTGCGTGCCCGGCCGCGACGGCATCCCGGACTCTGTGCTCGGCAATGTGCTGTGCGGCTCGTGGGGGCCGGAAGCCCCGGGCGCGGTGTGGCACTTCGTTCGGGAACGGTGGCCGCTGCTGCTCGCGGGCCTCGGTCTGCTCCTCGCGGTGGTCCTCGCGTGGCGGGAGTGGCGGCGCCGGGTGTGGCGGCGGCACGCCGCGCAGGCGCGCTGGTTGCAGATCATCCCGCCGGTCACCGCCACCCCGGCCGCGACCGTCGGCCTGTGGCGGCTGCTCGCCACGGCGTTGCCCGCGCCGAGCCGGTGGGCGCTGCGCCCGCCGCGCATCGTGTGGGAGGTCCAGGCTGACCCGCACGGAATGCGGGCGGGGCTGTGGCTGCCGCCCGGGGTGAACCCGACCGCCGTGCTGCGGCTACTCCAGCGGGCCTGGCCCGGCGTGCGCGCCGAACAAGCCGCCCCGCCGGCCGTCCCCACCACGGGCACGGCGACAACCCTCGCTCTGCTGCCCACGCAGCCCGATTGGCTGCCGCTGGTCGAGGACACCTCGACCGCGAACTCCCGCAACTGGGAGACCGCGCCGCCGGACGAGGACCGGATGCGGGCAGTGTTCGACGGGCTCGCCTCGGCCGGGCGCACCGGCGGCGGCCTGCTGCAAGTCCACATCAGCCGCGCTCCCGCGCACCGGATGCGGGCACTGCGCCGGGCCACCACCCACCCCGAACGAGCCCGCAAGGTCCGAGGTGCCAGCCGCGCCGTGGGGCTGCTCGCGGACGGCCTGCGGGCGCTGATCCTCGGCGTCCTCAACATCGTGACGCCGGGACCGTCGAGCACCCGCCGGCGCACCAACTCCCACGATCCGTACCTGGCGGAGTTGGCCCGGCAGGCGCGCGGCAAGCTCGCCGCCGCCCCGCACCTGCTCGTCGCGGTCTACGCCACCGGCATCGGCCCCACCAAACCTGCCGCCCTCGCGGCTGCCGCCGACATCACCGCCGGATTCGGGCTGCTCTCGGCGCACTTCACCCGCCGCCGGCTGCGCCGAGGCGCCACCGCCGCCGCGCAGCGGTGGGTGCCGCAAGCCCGGATGAGCCTCGCCGCCGTCGCCGAGACCGCCGCCCTGGCCGGGCTACCCGCCGAACCGGCCGCCTACGGCCTACCGGCCGCCGCGTCGCGGCGCCGGCCCGGAGGCCGCGACCTCTTCCGCGCCGGCCCCGCCCGCCCCGCCCGGCCGAAGCCCGACGACCCCCAAACGCCGCAGCCCGACACCGACAACGACGACCCGCCTACTCCTTGGAGTGCCCCGTGACCACGCCTGACAACCCGAGCGCCCCGGCCACCGCCCGCCCGCAGGGCCGGCTCAACCTGGTGCCGCGCGACCAGCGAAACGGCATCGGCGGCAAGGTCATCGGCGTCGCCAACGCCGGCCCCCGCATGAGGATCGGGATCTCGCTCACCGACTGCCGCTACCACCTGCACGCCCTCGGCCCGACCGGCACCGGCAAGACCACCCTGCTCATGAACATGATCCTCGACGACGTGGAGGCCGGCAGGGGCGTGGCCGCGTTCGACCCCGCTAAGGGTGACCTCATCCGCGACCTGCTCGACCGGATGCCAAAAGCCGCCGGTGACCGACTCGTGCTGATCGACCCCGACGAGCGGCACGCACCCCCGGCCATCAACCTGCTCGACCCGGCCGTGCATGGCGGCACCCCGCACGACGTGGCCGCCAACGTCACCGCCGTCATGTCGAAGGTGTGGGCGCGCTGGTGGGGCCACCGCTCGGCTGACATCTGCTACCACGCCCTGCTTACCCTGGCCCATTTGGAAGGGTCCACTCTCGCGCAGTTGCCGCGGCTGCTGTCGGACACCAAGTGGCGCGCCGAGCGGGTCAACGCCGTGGTGCGGGGCTTGAGGGCGTGGGAGGGCAACACCCTCGGCGAGTTCTGGGAGGGCTTCGACGGGCTCCCGGCGGGGCAGCGCGCCGGCTTGGTCGCCCCGCTGCTGTCACGGCTGCGGCTGGTGCTCGCGCATCCGGTGGCGAACTCCCTGTTCGGCGTGCCGGCCACCACGTTCTCCTTCGCCGACATCCTGGACGGCGGCGTGCTGCTGGCCCGGCTTCCCAAGGGTGTCATCGGGGAGGACGGCACCCGGCTAGTCGGTTCCCTGCTGCTGGCTGGGTTGTGGCAGGCCACCACCGCCCGCGCCCGCATCCCCGAACACCAGCGGCCCGACGCAACAGTCATTTTGGATGAATGCCACAATTTCCTTCATCGTGCGGCCTGAAAGTCGCTTGTAGCCAGTGAATTACCCAAGAGGAGGCGGTAATTCCCCGCTCAGTGGTCAAACGGGCGGGTCTCCTAAGGCGGGTGCGGGACTGGTAACGGACTCGTGCTAAGCCGCCTGACGTGAAGCCCCAAGGGCAGGTGGGCCATCACCAGCCACAGGGCAAGGAGAAGACCTGAAGGACGAACGCAAGTGAACCCCCGATGAGGCCTCGTGAAAGTTGACCGCGTCAATGGCTCGAAATCGGCGGAAGGGCCCGGAGTTGAAAGACTCAAGGTGGCAGCAGGAGCCGGTGTTCTCCTACTGCGTGACCACCACCGGTCCCGGGGTAAAGGGGGCGTCCTCCCAGGTCGCAACTGGCGCAAGCGGAACAGGTCAACCCCGTAGCGGTCCAGGACGGATGCGTTCTGGTAAGCCGACGGCAACGGAAGCTGAATCCCGCTGCGGGAGTAGGAAGACCCGAGAAGCGAACGCCGCTGGGGCGAAAGCCCAGGGGAAACCGCGGAACAAGGCGCCTCAGCCTCCGCGGATAACCCGGCGGATACCGGAACCTGTTTCCGGGCCCGAAAGGGAGCCCACGCGGGTCTGGTAGGCCTTTGACGATTCACACCACACAAGCCTTCACCAACGCCGGAGTTAGATACCGAAGGAGGCGAAGTGACCGACACAACCGCAAGCAGCACGACCGCAGCGGTGCAGGACGTTCCGGCTCCACCTGCGGGGAACCAAGCGTTGGACGACGCCCGGTACTGGCACAGCATCGACTGGGTCGACGCCGAGCGCAACGTACGGCGGCTGCGGCAGCGAATCTTCAAGGCGACGCAGGACGGGGACCTGAAGAAGGTCCGTAATCTCCAAAAGCTCATGCTGCGCTCACACTCCAACACGCTGGTCAGCGTGCGACGAGTGACGCAGCGGAGCCTGGGACGGCGCACCCCCGGGGTAGACGGGGAACTCGCGCTTGACCCGGCGGCCCGGGGACGGCTGGCGAGGACACTCGCCGAGCAGCCCTGGCCCACGGCCAAGCCGGTGCGTCGTGTGCACATCCCGAAAGCGAACGGGAAGATGCGTCCGCTCGGTATCCCGGTCATCCGGGACCGGGCGCAGCAGGCCAGGGTGAAGAACGCCCTGGAACCGCAGTGGGAGGCGCGGTTCGAGGGCCGAAGCTACGGCTTCCGCCCCGGACGCGGATGTCACGACGCGATCGCCGCGATCTTCAACTTCGCGGCGGGGAAGAAGGCCCGCCGACGGTGGGCCCTCGACGCGGACCTGACCAGCGCCTTCGACAAAATCAACCACGATCGCTTGATGGAAGCCATCGGCGCGTTCCCGGCTGCCCGGGAGATCCGCCGCTGGCTCAAGGCCGGTGTGATGCACGGCGGGCGGTTCGCCCCGACCGACGAGGGCGCACCTCAAGGCGGAGTGATCAGCCCACTGTTGCTGAACATCGTCCTGCACGGCATGGGGACCGCCGCAGGCGACCGGGAGGACGGCACGGCACGGCAACGATGGTTGCATTGCCCGCCGGCGTTCGTCCGGTACGCCGACGACTTCGTGGTGCTGTGCACCACGAAGGAACAGGCACAGCAGGTGAAGCAGCGGCTCGCCGACTGGCTGGCGCCCAAGGGGTTGGCCTTCAACGAGGACAAGACGAAGATCGTCCACCTCGACGAGGGTTTCGACTTCCTCGGGTTCAACGTCAGACGCTACGACGACAAGCTGCTGATCAAGCCGAGCGCCGCGGCGGTAAAGCAGGTCAAGGGCAAGGTCCGGGAACTGGTGAACGCGATGCGCACCGCCCCGACCGAGGACGTCATCAGGCGCCTCAATCCCTTGATCAAGGGGTGGTCCACCTACTACAGGGGCGTGGCCTCCACGGAGACCTTCACGTCCCTCGACCACTACATGCACTACCGCATGTACAGGTGGGCCAAGCGCAGGCACCACCAGAAGTCGGTCGCGTGGATACGCGAGCAGTACTTCGGGCGCTACAACCCCGAACGGCAGGACCACTGGGTCTTCGCCGACCGCACCACCGGACGGTACCTGTACCGATTCGCATGGACCCACATCCAACGGCACACCCTCGTCACGGGCCGCGCGTCCAAAGACGACCCCCTGCTGGAGGACTACTGGGCGGCACGCACCCGCAAGCGAAAGCATCCAGAAGCCGACAAGCGCAACTTGTGGCTGGCTGCCAAGCAGAAAGGACTGTGCCCGCTATGCGGACTGGACCTGATCGCCGGACCAGGCTTCGAACCTGAATCCGTCCGCGAATGGGCGGCATGGTTCTGGGCCAAAGCCCGAACGATCAACAGGCACCACGTGCTCTACCGGTCACGCGGCGGCTCGGACAACAAGTCCAACCTCATGCTCATCCACTGGGAATGCCACCAACAGCACCACGCGGTGGCGAACTCCCGAGGACCCAAGGAGATCCGACATGCGCGCCCATAGCGGCCTGCTTGAGCCGGATGCGGGGAGACCCGCACGTCCGGTTCTGAGGGGGCCCCTGACCCGAGAGGGCCAGGGGCTACCCGACTGCCGATCGGCATCGATGACGCCCTCGCAGAGGCGCGCGGCCTGCACACCTCGTTCGTCCTGGCGCATCAGTACCTCGGCCAGCTCTCCGGGGACATGGCCGAGGCGATCGACGCCAACGCCCGCAACAAGGTGTACTTCGCTCTCGCCCCGCGCGACGCCGTCGACCAGGCCCGCCACCTGCGCCCCTACCTGGACGACGGAGACCTGATCCGCCTCGGCGGCTATGAGGTGGTCCTACGTCCGGTAGCGGGCGGCCGGGTGGTGCCGCCGGTCACCGCCGACACCGAGCCGCCTGCGCCGCCGATCAAGGGTCGGGCCAGCGAGCTGCGCCAGGCGGCTCGGGAGCACACCGGCTTGTCCCACGAGGACCGCAGGAAGCTGCTCGGCACCGCGGTGACCGTTGCCCCCAACTCCGAGGAGGAGGAGTCCTCGACCGGGGTTCCGGTGCCTGAGCTGGTCTTCCGCAACACCTTCGCTGTTCATGGCGAGCGGTCTAACCAGGGCTCTAACGAGTCGTCAAACGAGCGATCTAACGAGCGTTCTAACGAGTCCGAACGCTCGTTAGAACGCGCCCCCTTGAACACGTCGTACGCGCACGTCACGGAAGCTGAGGAGGACTGGTGGACCGGAACCGACTGATAAGAGATATCACTCCTACTAGGTCACAAGCCTCTGCCCCTTCCGGTGCCCGCCTGACGGCGTCCGTCATCGCAGCCGAACTCACCCGCATCACCCCTCGTGACCGACTCCTGCTCGACCTACTCGACCAGCACAAGACCTTCACCACCGACCAACTCGTCGACCTCACGTTCGGCTCCGTCGGCCGTGCCCGCGCTCGACTCAACACCCTGCACTCCCGCGACATCCTCGACCGGTTCCGCCACTACCAACGCCCCGGCTCACAGTCGTGGCGGTGGACCCTCGGCCCGGTCGGTGCCGCCCTCGTCGCGGCCGGACGCGGTGACACGCTGCCCCGCCCGGCCGCCGTACGCGACGCCACGGCCCGAATCGCCATGTCCCCGACGCTTTCGCATCTGCTGACCACCAACGGGTTCTTCGCGGCGCTGACCGGGCACGCCCGCACCCACGGCGGCCGGTTGGCGCGGTGGTGGAACGAGGCCCGATGCCGCGAAGCGGTCGGCACCGTGGTCCGCCCGGACGGTCACGGCGTGTGGGACGACGACGGCCGGGCGGTGCCGTTCTGGTTGGAAGCCGACCTCGGTACGGAAACGCTGGCACGGGTCGCGGGCAAGCTGACCGGCTACGCCGCGCTACCCCCGGTGCGGGCGTACCCGGTGCTGTTCTGGCTGCCCAACACCGCCCGTGAGACCAACTTGCACGCCCACCTCGCCCGCACCGGCGTATCGGCCGGGGTGAGCGTGGCGACGGCCGCCGCCGACAACGCACCCGACGGCCCGGCCGGGCCGGTGTGGCGCATCGTCGGGCGACCGGGACGGGTCACCCCGGCCGACCTTCCGGTGTCTGGGGACGGTGCGCCGTGGGACGGATAGTCACCGGCGTGGCGGTGGCGGCCGTGGCCCTGGTGGTCCTGGTGGCCGCTGCCGCCGCCGGCATCATCGGGTCCATGTCCGGTGCCGGGGCCGGGGTCACGTGCGCGGCGACGCTAGCCCACCCCGGCGCCACCCCGGCCGGGCTCACCGCAGATCAGACCCGTAACGCGGCCGTGATCGTGGCCGTCGGTCAGCGCATGGCCGTCCCGGCGCGCGGGTGGGTGATCGCCATAGCGACCGCGTTGCAAGAGTCGAACCTGATCAATTCGCCGGTTGCCACCGATCACGACTCGGTGGGGCTGTTCCAGCAACGCCCGTCGCAAGGGTGGGGCACCGTGGAACAGGTCATGAACCCGGATTACGCCGCCGAACAGTTCTACCGGCGCCTCGTCCGGGTGCCGGGATGGCAAACCATGCCGCTCACGGCCGCCGCGCAAGCGGTGCAACGGTCGGCGTATCCGGACGCCTACGCCAAGCACGAGATCCGCGCGGCGGCCATCGGCGGCGCGTACACCGGCGGGATCACCTGTGACGGCGGCGTTGCCGGGCCGGGCGGGGACCTTCCCGGACTGCCGCCGGGGTTCACCCTGCCGGCCGGTACCCCGGCGCCGGTGGTGGTGGCTATCCGGTGGGCGGTCAGTCAGTTGGGCACGCCGTACACGTTCGGCGGGGATTGCACCGCCCCCCGTTCCGGGGTGCCGTCGCGTCAGTGTGACTGTTCGTCGCTGATGCAACAGGCGTACCGGGCAGCCGGGGTACGCCTACCGCGCACCACCCACGAACAGGTCCACGCCGGCACGCCGGTGGGCAGCCTGGCCGAGGTGCGCCCCGGGGACCTGATACTGATTCCGGGCAGCGACGGCACCCGCGCCGACCCCGGCCATGTGGGAATGTCAATCGGATCGGGGCTCCTAATGCACGCGCCGAAAACCGGTGATGTGGTGAAGATCAGCAAGCTATCCGGGTGGGCGTCCGACGTGGCTGCGATTCGTCGGGTCGTGCCCTGACAATCGAGATCCACAACGGATCCGGGAAAGGCAAGCCACGAAGTGAGATTCCACACATTTATCGACTTGACTTCATAGCCTGATCGAGGGTCCATGGACATGTAAGCAATTCCGGCCCGAAAGGAAATGACATGCCCGCAACCGCCGCCGCCCGCATTGCCATCGAGACCGTAACGGCCGCCGTGAAGTCCGTAGCGGCCACGTGTACGGCCCCGACGCTGGTCACGCTGACCGCCGCCGGGGTCACCGTCACCGGCCGCCGTGAGACCACCCCCGGCGGCGCGCTGACCGCCGACAACGCCGCCGCCACGTTGCGGGACATGGCCGAACTGATCGCCCGACACCCGGCACTGTTCGACCCTGCCGTGTTCGGCTACGCGCTCATTCTGCCCGGTGAGCGCATCGCGTTCGCCGCTGACCGCACCGGTGTCACGCACAGCATTCAGCTTCCCGGTGCCCCGACCGAGCCGCTACGGGTAGACCGGTGGGGCGCTGTCAGCGACGCACTCACGGCCATGATCACCGCCGCTGTGCGGTAGGCCGCACCACCCGACCGACCCCGCGCGCCCGGCCCATCGGCCGGGCGCGCGGTGCGTTCTGCCCCGAAACCGTGCCCGGCGCAACGGCCCCGCACGCCGCACGCGACCGCGCACCCATGGCGATATACCGGCGACGGCCGTTCGGGGGCGAGCGTGGCGCACAACGGCCGCAATTGCTATCCGGCACTAATGCGCGGTCGCTCGGAACGAGGCCCATGCGCGACTATCACACGGTCCCCGAAAAAGTTTGGGCGCCGGGGTTGACATTAGTTGCGTACAGAGGGTCCATGGACGTGGGCAACAACAAACGCCCGGCGGAACCGCAAAACAATAGGCGCACACGCGCTATGCGGAACCGCTAATCATTCCCTTTCCTCTCGGAGGTAATTCGTCATGTCCGCACCCACCCCCGCCGCTGAGACCGTCGCCCGCACCCTGGCCGCGTACCCCGGCGGCATCACCGCCCGCCAGCTTGCCGCCGCCGCCCAGATCGGTGCCTCCACCGCCGCAAAGGTTCTGGCCGCCATGGAGACCGACGGCACCGCCACCCGCAACCCCGGACCCACCAACGGCACCGGACGGACCGCCGACATCTGGTGCCCCGTCACCACCGACACCGCCACGACCGCAGACCAGGAGATCCCCATGACCGCCGACATCATGACCACGGACGGCGCGGTCACCGCTGACACGGACAGCGCGACCAATGAGGCCGGCGACAACGGGGCCGGGTCGGCTATGGCTGAGGCGCCCGTGTCCGCTGTGCCGGTGTCCGGGGCGCCGGTGTCGGGCGCTCCGTCCGGTAGCGCGGACCACTTCAAGATCGTGATGGTGGCCGGGATTTTGGGCGGCTACCCCGACGGGATCAGCGCGGCGGACGTGACCGATCAGTCCGGTCTGCGCGCGCCGATTGTGGCGCGTTTGCTGACCGCAATGGAGGTCGCGGGCGCGGCGGTACGCAAGCCGGGCGGTAGCGACGATGCCCCGGAACTGTGGGTACGCGGTGAAGCCGACCTGAGCACGGTGGATCTGGCGAACGCGGCCCCGTACCGGGAGTGCGTGTGTTCGTGCGGGCACACCCACCGGGTGCGCACGGGTGCCACGGTCACGACCCGCCGCACCGGCCGGGCGACCGGGGAGATCAACACCGACGGCTCGCCCCGGATGGGCAAGAACGGCCTTCGTAACCAGGTGGAGGCGTTCATTCGCGACCTCGGCGCCGGGCATGAGGTCACCCCGGGCACCGTGGGGCGGGAGTTGGGTGGCCGGTCGTCCGGCGCGTGCCTGAACGCCCTTGCCCGGTTGGCTGTCGCCGGTGTGGTGGTGCTGACCAGCGAAGCGCCGGTGAAGTACGCGCTTGCCGACAACGCACCCGCCCCGTCGGCCGAGGTCGCCGCGCTGATGACCCGCCCGCTGATCGGTGAGGACGACGCTCCGGCCACCGGGTCGGACGACGCCCCGGCCACCGCGACCGACGACGCGGCCGGCGACGCAACGGACAGCGGGGCGCTTGCGGCGTGAGCACCCCCGCGCGGGGCCGGGACGCGGGCAGCGTCCCGGCCCCGCCCTACCCACCAACCACCCCCGAACCGTAGGAGACACATCATGAAGATCAACAACCGGCGCGGGCGGCAATCCCTGGTGTGTCCGGAGTGCGGCGAGCCCGCCCGGGTCGTGCCCACCCCGCCGGTGGGTATCGGCGAACGGTGCCCGGCCGCGCTGGTCGCACCGCGACGGAGAGCCGCTGTGCCCGGTCGCCGGCCCGGCCGGCTACCGTCCCGCCGACCCGTGCCCGGCCCGGCCGGTGCGTCGGGTCGTGCGACGCGGCCCCGTCACCGGTAACGCCCCCACGGCGGCCGTAGCGGGTCCGTCGGATGCCGCGCCGTGTACCTGGTGGCCGGGGGTGACCTGGTGGCCGTGTTCGGCGACGCGGACTCCGCCGTCATGCAACACAGGGTCATGGTCGGCGCCAACCTCGACGTGATCTCCCGGCGGGTCACGGCGGGGCAATGGGTGAGCATCCGCGCGGAGTTGCGGGCGACCGCGCCCGATCTGGTGATCGTGGACGTACGCCCCGGGGTGCGGCGGTGACCGGCGCGGACATGCCGCCCGACCTTCCGCCCGGTCTGGCGGCACGCCCGCGCGACGCCCGGCGCGGTCTGCCGATTCCGCCGGTCAACGTGCACCCCAACCCTGACGGTGGGGCGTGCACGTGGACTTCACCACGATCAACACGACCACCTCGGCACGGTTGGCGGACGAACGTCGGTGTTCGTTGTGCGGTCAGCACCTGGGCTATTGGGCGAACCAGGCGATGGTCGTGGCACCTAACGCGCCGGAATGGGGCACCGTTGCGGTCGCCACCTCCGACCACTGTGCTCACGTCGAGACGGTCTGCAACGACAGCCTCCTGACATGGGCGATCGATTGGCTGGCCGATCCGTCCTCCATCACGCCGGAGGTCGCGGCGATGCTGCGAACGCTCGGCAACCCCTTCAAGTGAAGCGGTCACGGGATGCAGGCGCGGACTGCAACGCCAGCGCCCGCGCGTGGGCCGGGGGTGTACCGCCGCCCACGGCGGCAGATTCGCCGAAGAAACCTCGAAAGACGGGCATGGATCGACTTGATCCAATCGTAAAAGTCGGAATCATTGTTTATGACGGCGTTGCCGGGGTCGTAACCCCCGGCCTGCCGGCCCCACAAACCCATACCGAAAGGACCACATCTCGTGGCACACGAACTGGAAACCCTCGCCAACGGCCAGACGGCCTTCGCCTCCGCCCGGTTGTCCGCCTGGCACCAGCTCGGCACCGTCACCGACGACTGCATGACGGCCGAGGAGATCATGAGTAAGGCGTGGCTCGGCGGCTGGGAGGTCCGCAAGATCCCGCTTCAGGGCATCGAGGTCAACGTCAAGGGCGTCACGAAGGTTGACTGCCCGGACAAGTTCATGACCGTGCGGACCAACCCGCAGACGGGTGAGACGGAGTATCTGGGCGTCGTCGGCGAGGACTACGCCACCGTGCAAAACGAGCAGGTCGCCGAGATGCTCAACCTGCTGGTCGACGCCTCCGGCGCCCACTTCGAGACCGCCGGCTCGATGCGTAAGGGCAAGAACGTCTTCGTCACGATGAAGCTGCCGGACGCTATGGAGATCGCCGGCGTCGACCGCATGGACCTCTACCTGGCCGGGACCACCTCCCACGACGGCACCGCGTCGCTACGGGTGGACGCCACCCCGGTCCGGATCGTGTGCGCCAACACGCAGCGCGCGGCCTTCGCGCAGTCCCAGGGCTCCTACACGTTCCGGCACACCTCGAACATCACCTCCAAGATCAGCGAGGCGCGTGAGGCCCTCGGCCTGATGTGGAAGCACTTCGCCGCGTTCGAGCGCGAAGCGGAAAAGATGATCAACGAGGCGTTGACCATGGGTGAGTTCGAGAAGGTGTGCGCCGAGCTGTGGCCCGTCGCGGACGACGCCTCCGACGCGACGAAGAACAACGCCAAACAGCGCACCGCCACGTTGCGGTACCTCATCCGTGACGCGGACACGCAGAAGGCGATCAAGGGCACCCGGTGGGCCGGATACCAGGCCATCACGGAGTACGTGGATCACTTCGCCAAGGCCAGCACCGCGGAGGTACGCGCCCGCCGCGCGGTCACCGGCACGGGCGCCGACCTCAAGGCCGCCGCGTTCGAGCTGCTGGCGGTCTGAACGTGGCCCGGTATCGGGGCCGGCACCGCCGCACCGGGCGGCGACCGGCCCCGGCACCGGCGGGTGTCACCACGACCGAGCGCCGAACCTCCGTCGGTCGGCCCCGCCCGCCCACACAACCCGGCTCACGTCGGCCACCGGCGACGAACCCGGCCCGGCCGGTGTCCTTGCCTAGCCCCACCCCGGCGGGCGCCGCCACGGCCGCGCCCGCACCTCGATCACCTCAACGCGACTCCATGATGGAGGCCCCAGCCATGCCCACCGCCCCCGCGACACCGCCGCCCGCCATCGCGGCGACCACCGAGGCCATCCTCACCGCGATCAACGAGCTGTGCGAGGCGCACGCGAAGGCGCAAGTGGCCCGCGGCGTCGCCGAGCAGGCCCCCACGAAGGCCGGGCGAGACGATCACCTCTCCCGCGCCCAATATTGGGACCGGCAGACCCACACCCTGCACCGCGCCCTCGTCGACGTGGTCCGCACGGTCACCCCGCCGCCGTCCCGCGTCGAGACGTTCCTGCCCGTGCGCACGCTGCCCAACGGCCACGTCGAACTCCATGCCCGCGACCAGCACTCCCGCCCGGTCGTTGTCGCGCTCACCGGCGCGGAGGCCGTCACCGTCGGCGTGCACCTGACCGCGCACGCCGCGATCGGTCTCGACCGCACCGGCACCCGGGTCGACCGCGTGCTGCCGCCGATGCTCACCGATCCACCGACCGCCACCACCGGCGACGCCCCGGCCACCGGCCGCGCCGCCGCAGCGATCCCCGCGCCACCGGCGCGATGACCCAACGCCGGGCGGTGCGGCGACCCCGCGCCGCCCGGCCCCGCCCCTGCCCTCCACCCCTCGTACCAGTCGAGCCCGACACCGAGCCCAGCACCGGCACGGACACCACCGAGGCGGGGCGGCGGGCATGAACGAGACCACCGAGCACGACGGCTACGAGCCCGACGTCGACATCGCCCAGGCCGTCCTCGACGGCGAACGCCTGACGGCGGCCCTGCGCGCCCTCGGCCCGATCGAGCCCCGCCTCGCCGAGGTGCTCACCAGCCTCCACCTGCGGATATATCCCGGCTACTCAGGCGCCAGCGACCGCAGCACGTACGTCGTGCTCGACGTGCACGGCGTCTCGATCGGCGTGCAACGCCGCGCCCACGACCTCTACCTACACGCCGACACCACCGATACCGACGACGCCCTCATCTCTTCGAGATCAACGGCGGCGGCGAAATCGACCACCCCATCCGATGACCCTGCACGGACGGAGAACAACATGAACATCGGCGACACCGCCCGGTAGGTCACCCGCGCAGCCCTTTCGAGTACCGCCTCGGGACGGTCACCGTGATCGAGCAACAGCGCCCGGGACACGGCCCCGTCTACGAGCTGCACAACCGCCGCCTCGGGCCGCACGAGAGCCGTTACCGGGTGCGGTTCCCTTCCGGCGACGAACGCACTTACGCCGCCACCGAGATCACCAAGTGCACCTGCGACGACGACGCGGCCACCATCATCAACGCCCTGGACAGCGCGGCCCGTTCGCTCGTGGCCGCCTGCCGCATCGCGCACGACTACGACGACGAGGAACTCAGCGCAGAGATCGTTTTCGCTACCGGCTTCCTCGTGGACATCGCCCGTAACCGGCTCGATGTCACCCTCGACCCGGCTCGCCTGGAGCCGGCCTTCCTCGAGGTGGCCACCCTCACCAGGAAGGACCGATCGTGACGGGCTACACCCACGCGAAGGCCACCCATCACGCCGGACCGGTCTGCGGGGCCGACGACGGCCCGGTGACCCGGGTGACCGAGGACCCGCTGCACGTCACGTGTCCGGACTGCCCCGATCTCGTGTGGATCGGGGAGCTGCCCGACGACGCCACGGCCGGCGACCCTCGGGTCATCGAGGTGTTGCGTGAAGTCATGCGCGGGCACGTGCGCAAGATCGACGGGGTGATCGTGGACGCCACCACCGCCGCCGCAATCCTGACCGTGCACGACGTGCTCAAGCCCCCGACTCGGGTCAGGCTCGCCGCGCTCGACATTGACCGGATGGCGCAGGTGGCGTGGCGGTTGCTGCGCCCGAAGGTCTAGGGAGTGGGCCGGTGGCCGGCGGGCACGCCCGAGGGCGTGCGCAACCCCGCCGGCCACCTCATCCGATCCCGAGCCACCGCGCCCATACCAGCCGCTATCCCCGGGCTCGGATGTGCGCCCGATCGTAGCCGGACGCAGCGCCCGCGAGGACGCCTCGCGGGCGCTGCCTCGGCTAGGCCAGGAGGTGAAAGGATGATCGCCGTGGCGCAACGCAGCATCGACGGACGCCTCGCCGTGGACCGGGCAGGAGTGGTTGAGCACCTCGGGGCAGCACGCTCGACCGTCAACCACTGGCACCTGCACCGCGACCGGTTCGGCTTTCCTGACGGCTTCACCGACGACGGCGGCGAGTGGTTCTGGCTCGACGACATCGAGGCGTTCCACACCGAGCACCTGACCGCGAAGAAGGCCGTGCTCACGGAGGTGGACCGCAGCGGAAGCCCGAACGAGCTGGTCAACTCCACCGGCGCCGCCGACATCCTCGGATACGCCTCGTACCGCAACCTGCCCGACACGGTGATCGACCATCCCGACGAGATCGAAGAGCTGCCGAGCGGGCGTATCCGCCGCTACTGGCGGCGACGCACCATTTGGGCCATCGCTGACGCCCGTACCGGCCGGCAATCGACCGGCCGCACGCCGGGCACCACAACCGGCCCGCGCAAGCCGCACGCCTACGCCGACGACCCGCGCCTTCAGGCCGCCGCCACCCTGCTCGCCGAGGCCCGCGCCGCCGGCCGGGACCGGCGCGGCCTCGGCGTCGAGCTGGCCCGGCGCCTGGGTGTCCCGCAACGAACGGCGCAGCGCCTGCTCACTGTGGCCGAGGCGGACGAACGCACCTGACCGCCGCAAACGCACAGGCGTCGCCGGCCCCCTCGCCCGGCGACGCCTCGTCCGTACGCGTCAGTTGTCGTCGTCGTCATCCGACGGCGCGGCCGGCACCGCCGGAGCCTCGATCAAGTAGCGCAACGCGCCGTTGATGTCGGTGTCGCGGGCCTCGGCGGTCCGGGTGAGCACGTCGAACACCTGCTCATCAACCTTGATCGTGTAGGTGTCGGCCGTGGTCGATTCCATCTCGGTTCCTCCTGGCGGTAGGGATCGCCGGTGCCCGGGGTGGGCACCGGCACCCCCATCCACGCCGACCGGCGCCGAGGCATCAAGCCTGGTACAGCGGCACACCGGCGGGCGCCGCACTGGAGGTTCGCCGAGTGTCACCGCCGTACGAGCAGGGCCGGCGGCGCGGCCTCGGCGGTGTCAGCGGCCCGTAGGAGGGCGATGGCGAAGGCGCGCGCCTGGCTGGGGTTGAGGTACAGCTGCATGTCGGTGCCGTCGGGGATGGTGACTTCGACGTGGGGGCGTTCGAGGTCGGCGGGGTCGGTGCCGAGCCAGTCCGGGGCCTTGTCCCAGTAGGCGGCCCGGACCTGGGCGTCGACCAGGCGGCACGCCTCGTCGTACACGGCAACGTTGGTCGCTGGGCCTCGGTGCATCGCGCCGGGCGGGTCGGTGTCGTGGCAGTCGGCGCACCACGGCGGAAGGTGCCCTGCGTGCGGCGCGGCGGCGCCGCGCTCCATGGCGAACTCGTCCATGGACATGCTCCTCACATCCTTGGTCAGGGGGTCGGCGCGGCCGGGTCAGGCCGGCAGCGTGGGGCGCGAACCGTTGACCGGCTGTCCCTCGCGGCGCAGCTCCCGCAGCAGCTCCGACACTCGGTCGTTGCGGATCGCGGTGCCGTTGCGGCGAAGCCGCCGGGCGAGGGCGTCCCGGCTGACCGCGCGGCCCTCGCGTAGCAGCTCGTCGCGGGCCTGCCGGGCGGCGGGCAGCAGCGGCACGAGGTCCGCGTCGAGGCTGGCGCCGTCGTCGGTGTCGTCGTCCTGGTCGTCGTCGGTCTGGTCCTCCTCGTCGTCGGGCTCAAGGTTCGGGCTGGGCTCGGCGTGACTGCCGCTGTGCCCGTCACCGAGGTCGGGTTCCTCGCCACGCTGCGCCGCCTCGGCGTGCGGGTCACGGTCGCCGTCGAGAAGCGCCTCCGCCCTGGCGGCGCCGTCGGGGGCCGGGTCGTGGTCGGCGCCGGGCGGAGGTTGACCGGCGCCGGTCGCCGGTCGTGCCGGTAGCGGTACGGGCGGCACCGGCAGCGTCGGCGCAACCGGGGCGCCGTTCGGGGCTGGGCTGCTCGTGGTGACCGCGCGGGTGGGCTGGGCCGCTGTGGTCGAGGCGGCCGGCTTCGGGAGGGCCTCGCGCCGGGCGGCGAGTTCCACCAGGGACACCGAGGCCACGACGATGAGCCCGTCCACGCTCAACGGCAGCAGGTAGGGGACGCTGCCGGTCTCGCCGTAGCGGGCCACCACGTCGACCATGTGCCAGTACGAGACCCACGCGGCAATAGCAGCGATGCCGTAGGAGACGGCCGCGCGCACGTAGCCGAGGGTGCGCCGTTCGAGCGGGATACGGGTGACCAGCTCGACGGTGATGAGGAACGCCAGCGCTGGCCAGGCCGCGATGGCCTGCGAGATCGGATGGGGTTGGGCGTGTAGGACGTTGGCGGTGATGGAGGCGGCCACACCGAGGGTGAGGGTGGCGCGCACCGCCCAGCGCAGCCGTCGCAGTCGGGCCGGGGTCATCGGCGGCCCCCTGTGGTGATGTTCGGGCGCAGTTGCCGTTCGGCGACGCGGCGGGTGGCCTGCGACGGTTCGGCGTCGCCGAGGTCGGCGAGGCGTTGCTCGAGCCGGCGTAGCGTGCGCCGCACCACGTCGGGCCGTCCGGCGCGGCCGTGGATCCGCATGATCCGCTGGTACAGCTCCTCGTTGACCGGGTCGAACTCCAGGGCACGCTCCAGGGCGGCAACGGCCTGGTCCGGGTGGTCGGGCTCCACGATCTCGGCGATGCGGGCGTAGACGGCGAGGATCTGGTGGCGGTAGGTGGTGGCGTAGTCGGTGATCCAGGTCTGGTCGCCGCCGTCGGCGAAGTCCCCGGCGTACAGCTCGGCCGCCTCGCGCAGCGCCGCCAATGCTGCCGCGTCATCCTCGGCACTGTTGGCGTGTTCGATGGCGGTGAGCATCTGCCACAGGTCCACCGTCACCAGGTCGGGGTCGAGGCGGTAGCGGCCGGTGGCCGAGTCGTGGATGACGAACATCGCCTCCGCCTGGCCGGTGGCGGCGCGCAGGACGCGGCGAATGGTGCCGATGTCGGTCCGGACGCGGTTGGCTGCCGTGCTCGGGTTGGTGTCGGGGTGCAGGTCGGCGCCGAGCTGGTCGAGGGTGCGTCCGCCCGGGTGCACCGCGAGCAGGGCGAGCACGGCGTAGGAGCCGCTACGCATTCCGGTCGTGACCGGCCCGGCCTCGGTGGCGACCGTCATCGGGCCGAGCACGGTCAGCCGCACCACGCCCGGCGCCTGCGCGGCCTGTGCCGGCACCGGCTCGGCCGGCTCCGTAGGCGCCTCGGCGGCGGGTGTGGTCTGCGGGGTGGGGTCGTCGGTGTCGTGGCCCAGCTCGGGGCGGGCTGCGGCGTCGGTGAGCATGGTCATCACGGCGGCGAGGTCGTCGCCGGTCAGGGTGGACATCCGTCGCACGTCGGCCGTCTCGTCGGTGGTGGCGTTGACGGTCCCGTCGGCGGTGACGTCCACGGTCGGCACCCGGTCGAGCGGGCCGAGGATGACCGGGTGCAGGTGCAGCGCCGCCTTGTGGGCGCCGACCGCGAGCAGGCGGGCGGCGTGGCGGGGCGCGGCTTCGATGAGCAGCACGTAGGGCTGTTGCGCCTCGGCGTGGTCGGTGCGGGCGTTGAGCGCGGTGATGCTGTCGGCGTGGAAGGTGTCCAGCAGCCGCCGGCGCACGATCATCTCTTCCTCGGCGTGGGTGACCGCGGCGGCGACCTCGTCCAGGACGATGAGGCGTTCCCCGTCGTAGGTGGTGCCGTCGGGGTCGAGGCCCACCAGCGGGGCGTCTTCGGGTAGGAGCCGGGCGAGGACTTCGACGGTGGTGACCACCACGGGCCGCTGCTCCAGGATCTCGGTGGCGCCGGTGGCGAGCACGGACGCCAGCACCGCGCGGGCGGCGGCCTCGGCCCCGTCGCCGGTCACGGCCAGGCCCGGGGCGGGCAGGTCGAACAGACTCACCTCGGCCCCGCCCGCGTCCACGCCGATCGGGGCGAGCACCGCCGGGAGCGGGGGCCGGTGCGGCTCGAATTCCTCCGCGGCGAGGTGGCGGGCACCGGCCGTGTCGGCCGGGGTGAGCGGCTCGGGCACCGGCGTGGGCTGCGCGGCGAGGCGGGCCGGGATGGGGAAGCCAAGGCGGGCGCGGCGGCGGCGCTGCAGGCGCAGCAGCGACGCCACGGACGCGATCAGAGCAGCCAGGCCGAGGCTGACCCAGCCCTGCGACGGCAGGCTGACCCCGGCCTCGTCGCGCTGACTGCTCGTCTGCGGTCCCGCCGCACTGTCGGTGGCGCTGGCCGTCGGGGTGGCGGCAGCCGAAGAGGCGCTGCCTGCCGGCACGGACGAGCTGGGCGTCGGTGCCGTGCTGACCGGGGGGCTGCTCGGCGCCTCGGTCCGCGTCGCGGCCGGAGCCTGCGGTGCGTCCCCGGCGTCACCGGAGCCCGGGGACGGGTTTGCTGAGCCGTGCGGTGCCGGGCCGGCGTCGGCCGAGCCGGGCGCTGGCGTGACGGGGGGCGGCTCGGCCGCTGGTGTGGCGGACACTGGTGCGGCGGTGGTGTCGCGGGTGGGCATGGCGAGGACCCAGCCGACGTGGATCTCGTCGGGGTCGGTCAGGGCGTAGCCGTTGGCCTGCTCGTGGCCCCGATTGAGGGTGTAGATCTCGCGCCAGCGGTGCGGGTCGCCGAGCTGGTGCTCGGCGATGTCCCACAGGTTGTCTCCGCGTACGACGTGGTGCACGCCGCCGGGGGCGTCGCGTGCCCACGCCGGGACGTCGCGGTCAGCGGCCTCGTGGGCGGGAGCGGCGGCCTTCGTGGGAGCGGCGGTGGAGACGTCGCCGGTGCGCAGGGATCGGACCCAGGCGCTGTCGATGACGGCCGGTGCGACGGTGCGCTGTGCCGGGGCGACCGCGACGGCCGGGCGGCGCGCGGCGGCGTCGGCCGCCGCTGCGGCGGCGCTCGGGGTTGCCGTGCCCGTCACAGCGGCGCGGGCGGCGTCGAACAGCACCGCGCCGACGATCGCGCCGACCAGCACGGCCGCCACCCAGCGGATCGGGCCGCGCCGCACCACCGGGGCGCGCAGCCGGCCGCGCCGGGCGGCGCTGGTGGCGGCGGACGCCTCGATGACCTCCACGAGGACGTCCCGCAGGAAGATCAGCCACAGGACCCAGCCGATCGAGGCGAGCAGGTCCAGGATCATCTGATCCGACCAGGGGCTCGTCACGGTGGTGTAGAGGTCGGACAGGTCGGGGACCTGGGCGAGGGACGGCCAGCCGATCCAGTCCAGCGGCCAGCCTGAGGAGGCGGTCAGCAGCCAGGGCACGCACGCGAGGAAGCTGATTAGCGCGGCGAGCGCGGCCAGGGCGCGCAGCAGGCGGCCGAGGGCGGCGACGACGCGGAACATGCGGGACTCCTTCGCTGGGAAACGGGGGTGGGCTCAGGCGTTGGGGCCGGTCACGCCGTGCACGGCGGTTGCGGTGGCCGAGGCCGACACGTGCAGGCTCCCGACACCGACCAGTTGCAGGAGCTGCGTCCGGCTGGACCGGCGGACGGTGACGCTCACGGTGGTGGTGGTCGCCGAGGCGGTGCCGTCCATACCGGCCGAAGCCAGCCAAGACCGGGCAACCGACGCCGCACGGCTCGGGTCGAGCTGAGCGCGGCCCTGCGTGCGGTACACGCCCAGGTCGATCTCTTGCGCTCCCGCGCGGGCCGCGCTCTGGGCGACGTCGAGAGCCTGCACCTTGGCCGACAGCGCCATGCCGGCGTCGAGCACAAGCCCGGCAACCGCCATCGAGGCGACGGTGAACAGCACCGCGAACGGCGTCACTTGCCCGGCATCGAGACGGCCGGTGCGGCGGCGCAGCCAGCCGGCCACCACGCGAGCGGTTCGTCTCATGAGGCACCTCGCCACTGATCCACGGGGGAGGTCGCGGACGCCTCCACCACCCGACTCCCCGGCACCCCCAGCAAGATCAAATCTGACAGGGGAACCCGGCATGCCACCCGCACGGTCACGGCCCCGCCGGGCTGCTGGTTGCCGCTGACCGAGACGGTTGCGTTGCGGCAGGTGACGCCTCGGGCGGCGAGGGTGTCCCGGGCGGTGCGCTCGGCTTGCGCGGTCGCGTTGCCGCCTCGGGTGATGGAGGCGGTGCGGGCGCCGCTGCTGGCGGCGGCGTCCAGGTCGATCTGCGCGCTGACGAGCCGGCCGCACATGACCACGAACAGCAGCAATGCCACCAGCAGCGGCGTCACCAACGCCATCTCGGCGGTACTGGCCCCGGCGTCCGGTGCCTGGGTGAGCAGTCGCCACCGAGCGGCGAGCGCCGCGCGTAGCGGGGTGGAGGTGATCATTGGTTCGCTGTCCAGCGTTCAACGGGGCGCACGACGACGGCCTTAACGCTCCAGCCCATGCCCGGGACGACGGTGGCCGCCTTCCCGTGGATCTCTACCCGGACCTCGGTGGCGGTGCGACTGACCGACACCGACGGGTTCTTCAGCACGCCGCTGCCGATCGCGGCGAGGGTGTCACTGCCGGCGCCATGACCGGCGCCGGCACTCGACTGGTACGCGGCGGCCGTGGACGCTGCCCTCGTGGCGGCGGCCTGCGCGACGTGGGTGGCGTGCATCCACACGCCGGCCTGGATGACCGTCATGACGATGAACAGCAGTAGAGGCATGGCGATGACCAGCTCGGCCGTCGCTGCGCCCGCGTCGGGGCGGGCGGCTACGCGCCGCCATCGGGCGCGGAGCCGCCCGGCCGTGCCGAGGCCCGGGGAGGAGGGGCGCTCGGCACGGCGGATTCGGGAGGCGGTCACCGACGTTGGCCTTTCAGCCGAGGTCGATGCTGTTGGCCTTGCCCTGGACCTTGGTGTAGATGATCCCGATGGCGAGGATGGCCAGGGTGACGAGCACGGCGGTCGCCACGACTGCCTCGGTGGTGTAGCCGGCGTCCTTCGTGTTGCGCACGACGGCCCAGCGGTGCCGCATCTCCGCGGCGATGTAGCTCAACACAGGCATTGCGGTGTCCCTCCTCGGAACTGGTGTCGGTACGGAAGTGGTGCGGCAGGTGGCGGGACTGCCCAGCAGCGAGCGGGGACGCTCGCACCGCTGGTGACAGCCGGGGACGGGGAACGCCGTGAGACGGGGCTCGGTCAGCACGTCGGCCGGTCACGTCGGCGTCCCGCTCGTGCGCTCGGTGGCACGGCGTGAACGGCGGTCATTGATCACTCCTTCCGGGTGGGGTCGGGGATAGCGGCATCCGTGCGGGCGTCGCGGGCTTCGTCGCCGGTCCGGCGGGGCCGAGGTCAGGTGCATCGGTGAACGAGCGTGCCGACCAGGGCGAGCACGAAGACGACTGCCAGGAGCACGGGCATGACGCGGGTTTCGGTACTCATGCGGGACCTCCTGCAACCTGGGCGTCGCGTCGGGATTCATGAACTGGCGGCTTTCCTAGAGACCTCCCATGACGGCGGCCATGGCCGGGTAGCCGAGGAAGATCAAGAACCCGGCGAACAGGGCCACGATGGGCAGGGCCATGCGTTCGGTCGCGGCGTTGGCGTCGCCCTCGGCGTCGGTGAGCTGCCGTTCCCGCAGCGCCACCGCACGGGAGCGCAGCGACGAGCGGACCCGGGCGCCTTCGGTGCCGGCGAGGCCGACGGTGGCGGCGAGCTGCTGCAACTCCGCGACGGTGACCCGCTTGCCGAGCGCGCCGAGGACGTCCCAGGGGGCGACCCGGGCGAGGCGTGCCTCGGTGAGCGCGTAGCGCAGTTCGGTGTAAGCGGGGCCGGAGCCGACCTTCGCCGCGTCGTCGAGGGCCTGATCGACACCCGACCCGGACGCGAGGCTGATGACCACTAGGTCCAGGAAGGAGGACAGGGTGTCGCAGAATGCGGTCCGGTACTTCGCCGCGTCGGCCCGTACCGACAGCTCCGGGGCGAGGAACCCGGCCGCGCCGAGGATCAGCGACGCCGCCGCTGGCATCGTCATGCCGGTACTCAGCCCGGCGAATGCGGCCAGGGCCGCGGCGACCGGCGGCAGGAGCACTCCGACCACGGCGGCGGTGGCCTGCTCGGCGAGATGCACGTCGACTGGCTTGTCGAGGGCGGCCAGGTCCCGGCGGGTATTCGCTAGGGGCAGGCCAGCGCGACGGAGGAAATGCACCGCCGGGCGTCCCAACCGTCCGGTCCACCCTTGCGGCGCCGTGTCGGTCTCGACCGGGCGGGTCGCACCGTTCGGGGCGTCGAGCGCCTTGTCCAGACGTGGGGGGCGGGGGAACCAGCCCACCACGATCAGCCATAGTCCGAGGCCGGTGCCGAGGCCGGCGAGCAACACCATCCCGTTCATGACCGCACCACCGCCTCCGCGTCCGTGGTCGAGGCGACCCCTACCAAGATTCGGGAGGCGTCGCGGTCGCGCATCAGCCGGCCCAACCACGCGAACGCGCACGCGAAACAGCCCCCGGCCGCCAGCAGGACGAGCTGACCGAACGCGGAGTCGAACGGCTTGAGGTAGCCCCGGTTGAGCAGGGTCAGGACGCCGGCCATGGCGAGGGTCGCCCCGACGATCACTCGGGCGCTGGTGCGGTTGCGTTTGCGGCCGGCGGCGACCCGCTGCCGGCTGGCGACCTTCGCGCGGGCGGAGGCGGCCAGCTCGCCGAGCACCTCGCCGAGCTGCCCGGCGCTGCCCCGGGCGGCCATGAGCAGCCCGGCCACGACCAGGTCGGCCGTGGGGTCGGCCAGCTCGGCGGCGAACGCCCGCAGCGCGGCCGGCAGCCGCCAGCTCCGCTGCAACCGGGTGGCGAGGCGGGTCACCTCGTCGCGGATCGGCTCGGGGGATTCGATAGCGCTAGCGGTGATGGCCTGCTCCAACCCGGCCGCGCCACTGAGGTTGTCGCGCAGCGCCTCGGTCCACGTGGCAATCGCTTCGATCTTGGCGACGCGGCGGGCGTGGTCACGGTCCGGGCCGATGATGTCCGGCAGCACCCACGCCCCCACGACGGCCAGGGCCGCCGCGACCGGCCAGCGGGTCAGCACCGCCGCCAACAGACCGACGGCCAGGCACAGGGCCACCCGGCGCCGGTCGACCGGGCCACGGGCCGAGGTGAACCTCGACAGCCAGGAGCCGGCTTCGAGGTTCGCGGGCCCGTTGTCCCGTCCGGACAGCCCAACCGTCACCAGCACGACGCCGAACGCGGTTCCCAGCCCCAGCAGCGCGGCTAGGGGCACCGTCAACGTCATGACATCCACCCCCCACCCGGGGCAGTGCGGGCATCTTCCAACAGGCGCGGGTCGAAACCGGCCCCGCTCAGCATCGACAGCAGACCGGTGGACAGCGGCGACCCCGGCACGGCCCGCCCGTCGGGGCCGGGTCGCAGGATCTCGTTGCTCGCCACGGACAGGCCGTCGGCGTCGACGACCTCCCGCACGGAGGTCACCACACGGCGGCCGTTGTCGCCGAAGCCGAGGTGGACGACCAGGTGCACCGCCTCCGCCACCAGCAGGTTCGTGGTAGCTGGTTCGAGGCGTTCCGGGGACTGCGCCGCGTACAACGCGAGCTTCTTGAACACCCCGGCGCTGGAGGAGGCGTGGATGGTGCCCAGGCTGCCGTCGTTGCCCTGCGACATGGCGTTGAGCATCGGGATGACTTCGTGACCCCGGATCTCACCGACGATTACCCGGTCCGGCGACATCCGCAGACCCGAGCGGAACAACTCCGACATGTCGATGGCGCCTTCACCCTCGACGTTGGCCTCCCGCGACTGCATCGCCACCACGTCCGGATGCAGCGCCTTATCCACGTCCAAGGCCAGCTCGTAGGTGTCCTCGATGGTCACGATCCGCTCGTCCGGGTCGATCACCGACCCGAGCGCCCGCAACAGCGTGGTCTTGCCGGCGCCGGTGCGCCCCGCAACCAACGTGTTGAGGCGTGCGCGGACGGCGGCGGCGAACAGCTCCCGCAGCAGCGGGTTGAGGGTGCCGAGCTGCTCCAGGTCGGCGAGGGTGACCTTGATGTAGCCGTGCCGGCGGATCGACAGCGCCGGGCGCCGGGTCACCGACATGACCGCGTGTAGGCGCGAGCCGTCCGGGAGCTGGAGCTTCAGGATCGGCGCGGCCCGGTCCCAGCGGCGTTCCTCCGCGCCTTCGCCGCCGGTCTCGGCGCGGCCGGCGTCGGCAGCGAGACGGCGGATCAGCTCGACCATCTCGGCGTCAGAATCGGCGATCGGCGCGACCTGACGGCAGGTGCCGTCGGTGTACCGGACGAAGACCTGATCGAAGCCGTTGGCGTGGATGTCCTCGACCCGCTCGTCGTTCAGCAGCGGCTGCAAGCCGCCCGCGCCGAGGAGCATGTCGGCCACCGCCCGCGCCACCCTCGACTCCGCGGCCGGGCGCAGCGGTGGGCGGCCGGCGTTCATCTCTGCCGTGGCGTAGGCGTCCAACGCGTCGGTGATCAGGCGGTGGGTGGCGGCCTGCTGCTCACCGGCCGGCATCGGCGTGCCTGTGGCGGTCTCGTGCGCCCGGGTTTCGCGGGTCAGCCGCTCGGCCACGTCGCGGCGGATACGCCGCACCACGGCGATCTCGGCCGCCTCGGCGCCGGCCACCTCGGACGGCAGGCCGTCGCCGGGGCGGCGCCCGGCCGGCGGCAATGGCTCGAACGGGTAACTCATCTCGCCTCCTCACGGGCGTGCCTTGCTGGTGCCGAGGGTGCGGTGCTCAGGTGGGTGGTCAGGTCGCCGTAAAGCTCGGCGTACGCGCGAATCAGGGGCAGGCGCCGCCACCGCTTGCCGGCCAGCAGCTCACCGCCGAGTACGGCCGCCGCCTTGCGGTCGGCCGGTAGCGGCCCGAGGACGCTGACCGCTTCGGGGTCGCGGGCCAGCTCGTCCACGACGTGCCGGGTGAGCACGTCGGCGACCTCGGCGGCCGCGTACACCCCGCCCGGGGCCAGCAGCACGACGAGGCTCCCGGCGCCGACGTCGACCAGCTCGGCCAGCGCCTCTCGCACATGGGCCAGCTCGTCCGTGCGGGCACGGACCATCACGAGCACCACGTCCGCTAGGCGCAGCAACGGCCACGCCGGCGAACCCAGGGCGAGGCGTCCGCAGTCGGCCACGACCAGGCGCTCCGGTGCGGTCAGCACCGCCCGGCCGGTGCCGGTCAGCTCCGGTAGCGCGGCGCGGGTCTGCGCGCCGCCGGCCGGTGCGACCACTACCGGCACGGTTGCGTCCCCGACGGTCACGGACTGGAGGCCGGCGGCGAAGGCGTCATCCGGGTTGATGGCGCCTCGGGCGGCAGCCGCCAGGTCCACCACGCCCGGTGTGGCCGCCAGGTCGAGGCGGCGCATGAGGTCACCGCCGGACGGGTCCGCCTCGATCACCACCGGCCGCGCCTCGGCCGGAGCAACGGCCGCCAACCCGAGCGCGGTCGTAGTGACGCCGGGGCGGCCCTTGACGTAGGTCACGGCGAGCAGCGCCATCACGCACCCCCAGGGGAGGTCTGCATCAGCACCACGCCACCGGCCGGTGCGCCGGCCAGCTTTGGGGCGTCCGAGGCATCCAGGAGCAGCGTGATCACCGTGCCGCCCTGACCGTCACCAGCGAGATCCACTCCGAGCACCACGGCCTGCAGCCGCACCGGCGCCGATCCGGCTGTCGAACTGGAGACGGGTGCCGGCTGACCGTTGCCACCGCCCTGCGCGGTCGGCGAGACGTACACCGCGACCCGCGACCCGTTGGCGAGACCCTGCGGGTACTGGCCGGGCTTGAGCGCCACCGACGCCGATACCTTCCCGGCGGGCGGGAACGCGGCCTCACCCACCAGCGAGGGGGTCAGCAGCGTCCCGGCCATGAGCGGGACGACGGCCGTGCGGCCGACGACCTGTTCGGCTTGCGTGGCGGGGATCAGCTGCACCCCAGGGTCCTCGGCCGCCGGGACCTGCTTGAGGTCCGCCGCGGTGATGCTCTGCCCGGCCGCCACCGACCGCGCCACCGCGAGCACCTGAACCCGGTCACCGAGGCGCACCGCGCCCCAGGCATAGCCCAGCACGCACACAATGACCAACAACCCGCCCAACGCCACGAACGGCAACCGCCGGCGACGTCGGGCCGCCCGCCACGGCCCCCGCCCCGCACGCGGCGCGGCAACCTGCGAACGATCTTCTGACCCTATTTTGGGGCGCACTGAACCAAGCGCCATGACATCCTCCCCCGTTTGCTGGCGCGACTGAAGGTGATTGGTTAGCGGGTTACGACCGCCTGAGACTCCTGGACTCGGGTCTGGACCTGACCCGTTGTATTCAGGCCGGGGATCGTCCCGGACTCCCCGCCGCCGGACCAGGTCACCTCCCACGTCACCGTCGCCGTGACGGTGTAGGAGCCGCCGGGGGCACCGGCCGATGAGCGTCGGTACACGTGCCCGCAGTTAGGGGACGCCTTCGCTGGATCAGTGCCCGGCGTCCACGCCGTTCCCGGGCCGGCGCAGTTGACGGTCGACCCGTCGCCCATGGCCCAGGTGACCGTCGCGGGTCGGGCCGTCGCGGTCACACTCATCGCCGGGACCGAGGCGGTTGCCGACTGCGTTTTCCACGAGCCGGAATCGAGGGCGAGCCAGATCGGAAGGTTCACGAGCTGGTCACCCGGCGGGTTCATGCGGATCGTGACCTCGGGCAGCCGCAGGTTCGCGCTCGCCTGCCGAGCGAGGACCGCCGGTGACACCGCTGGCGGAGCGCCGGCGATCCACTGGGGGCCGCCCAGGGCGGAGGTCGCCGTGCCGTCGTTGTTGTAGCAGACCTTCTCGTACCAGCCGCCCTCACCGGCCGGCTGCCCGCCCATGTTCTCGATCATGTCGGGTGAGAGGTTGACCGCCTTGTAGTAGCAGCCATCAGCCCCGGCCCACCCGCCCTCGCGCTGGCACGGGATCTCCTTGCCCTGCGGGTCGCGGCACTTGCCGTCTCCGCCGCGTCCACCGGTTCCACCTCCGTTGCCCCCGTGGCCGCCGGTGCCGGGCTGGTTCGGAGTGCCGACCTTGATGTTGCACTCCGGGCGAGGGTCGTTCTTCTGGCACACCACCTTGCCGCCACCGTCGTCGGCCCAGGCCACCGCCGGCGCAAACGCGACGGCGAAGAGGCCGACAAGGGCTGCCAGGAGAAGCGGTGTCCGTCGTCCTAGCATGTCCCCGACTCCTCCAATATGAACGAGTTGACCTTCCACGCCCCGTCGGACTGCTTCACGGTGGCCGTCATGCGGTGCTGGCCGCCCGGCTTGTCGTCCCACAATTCGCCTGATGCCTTGTGCACCAGCCACTTCGTGGTGTCGACGCAGTCCAGGACAGTCACCTCGGTGGGCACTTGCTCCGGCTTGACCTCGGTCACCTTGGGATCGAGCACTACCTCACCCTTGGTGATCTTCCCCTGCTTTTTGTCGTTGTAGAGACCGCTGGCGATCAGGCGTAGGGCCTGGTCTGAGGCGTACTTGCGTAGCTCCGGCGCTTCCGCGTCCGACGTCTTGGCCGCCTCGACAAATGTGCTCCACATGCCGCGGTACGCGGCGAGCGCATCGCGTTCGGCAGCGGCGCGCGGTCCGAGACTCGGCGCGGACGATGCCGTCGGCGACGACGTGCCGTTCGGCGAGCTGTCCGACTTGCCAGAGGTGCACCCCGCACCGACGAGCAGCACGCCAACAGCGAGACCAACCAGACCCGAACGGCTCAACACCCTCAGTACCTCCCCAGCGTGTGGACTGCCCGCTGCGGGTCAGCCGCTCTTGCGACCCCGACACTGGGCCACATAGGACGGCCCGATCAAGGTCACGAGATGTGTCTACACCCGCACCCCGTAGTGATTGCAACCTTCGTACCTGCGGGTACGTACCTCAAGGCACGTACCTCAGCGCCGGTTGAACTCACGTACATCGACGTACGTACCTTGAGGTACGTACGTCGCTCGAATGCGGGCGATCCGGACCGGAAGGGTGTCGCCTAGCCGACACATCTGCTCGTATCGATTGGTCGTACACTCACCGAAATTGCGCTCGCGCGAGAAAGGTGGACCCGCGCATGAGCGGCCCCGACCGCACCCACCAGATGCTGACCTTGCTGGCGCGCCCCGGCGCCTACGAGGTTCTTCGCGCCATGCGTACGCGCGACGGCACTGCCACCTTCGCGCAGATCGCCACAGAGGCGCCTCGGCCCATGGCTGTGCTGCGTTCCCTCGCTGTCTACGACCTCGTGATCGCGCCGTGCTGCGGAAGTCTCGACGTTGACCCGTGCGGGACGACCTACTTCTGCCTGACGGCCCGTGGCGAGGCCGTCATCGGCCACCTCGACCGCCTGCAGCAGTGGGCTGCCACCCGGAACTCCGGCCGGGGCAATGGCGGTCTTGCCGGTTGGCGACGTGGCGGGTCGATCTAGGACGGGCCGTACGGTAACGATCGACTGGCGGCCCTAATCCTTACGCTTCTTCAATACGTTGAGGCGTCGGCGTGATTACAAACGGGTGGTCGAACATTTGTGCTGCCCAATACACTGTGATCCACCTCGGAGTCGCGCGCTCCTGAACGGGGAGGTGAGCTGCGCTGACGAACGTCCTTCAACTCATCCTCAACATCGCCCGCCGGAAGCTAGCCGTATCCATCCTGATCGCCCTCCAGGAGGGACCGCAGCGGTACAGCAGACTGCTCCACGCGGTCTCGCGGACGAGCCCGGGCGTCGTTCACGCCCGCACACTGACCGACAACCTTACCTTCCTGCAAGACGAGGGCCTGGTCGAGCACCACCATGACCCAGAGGCCGCCGACTACCGGCTCACCCAGGCCGGCTCAGACCTGGTGGACCTGTTCGGCTACCTCGGCCGCTGGGACGAGGAACATCGCAACGACGACGAGTAGGCCGGCGCAAGTGACCGGTCTAGCGACGCTCGCTGCCGCTGTCGCCGGGGCTGTCGCCGGCGTGCCAGTTGCCGCCGTCGCCTACGCGGTGCCGGACGAAGGCCCGGTACGCCTTCCTGCGCGCTGGTGGCGGGGTCACCCGGCACGCCCAGCCATCGTCGCGAGCACCGCAGCCGCTACGGCCGTATCTGCCGGGCTTGCGGTTGCCTCGGTGCCGATGGCGGCTGCCGTGCCCTTCTGGGTCTTCGCCGTCGCGGGAGTTGGCTTGTCGATCATCGATGTTCGGCGACGCCGCCTCCCACATGTCTTAACTGGAGGGCTGTGGGTCGCCTGCGTTGTGTGCTTCGGACTGGCAGCCGCCGTAGAGGGCGATGCGGGTCCGCTGTGGCGCGCGATCATCGCCGGAGTCGCGGCGAGCGCAGCGTTGCTCGTCATCGCGTTCACGCTGCCCGGACAGCTCGGGCTCGGCGATGTGGTCCTCGGGGGTGTTATCACGCTCAGTCTTGGTTGGCTGAGCTGGCAAGCCGCGGCCCTTGGCATCCTCGTCGCATTTGTGCTTCAAGGCGTCGTGGGCCTCGCTGCCAAGATGCGAGCCTGGGGCGACCACGCGGTGCCGATGGGACCGGCACTGTGGGCCGGTTGGCTTCTCGCCGCTCTTGCGACCTAGAAGTGGTCAGTGAGGGTGACGACGTCCGCCATGCTGTGTATCACCCGCTCGGCCCCAGCAGCCATCAGCGCCTCGTCGGCGGCTAGCGAGGCGTACCCGAGCACCGTCATGCCGGCGGCCTTGGCCCCCTTCACTCCGTAAGGACTGTCCTCGATTACCAGACACCGTGCGGGCGGCACACCGAGCCTTCGAGCTGCCAGGAGGAACAAGTCCGGCGCGGGCTTCCCGTGATCAACCATGGTGGCACTGAAGCAGCGATTGTCGAAGTACCCGGCAAGGCCGGTTGCATCCAAGCGAGCCTTGATCTCGCCAGGCGTGCCGCTTGAAGCAACGCAGACCGGCATCGCGGCCTCATGAAGATGGTCAAGCAGCTCGCGTACGCCGGGCACCGGCTCCAGCTCGTCCTGCTGCCGGAGCAGGACGCGGCGCTCGTACTCGCTCGCCAGGTCGAACGAAACGGCATAGCCTAGGGCGCGTTCCACCTCCGCCACGCATTCGGCGGTAGACCGCCCCATATACCGGGCGATGCAGTCCTGGTAGGTGGTGGGGAGCCCAGCACAGGTGACTAGCTCGGCCAGCACTTCGTTGTTGATTCGCTCGGAATCCACCAGGACGCCGTCGCAGTCGAAAATCACGGCCTCGATCACCCGTCGAGGGTGCCACCCATCGACCCGGCTCCGCGAATCGGACGGCGTGCGCTGGCGACTGGTCAGAGAGCCGGGTCTTCGTCCCCGTACGGAATCCGCCTCGACGGCCCCGTCGTCGAGAAGAGGTTGCCGGTGACCTGCATGACCGGACGTAGCTCGCCACGCGGCTCAGCCTCGTCGGTGAACGCCGTGTCGTTGAAGTGCACGTCGGCAACCTCCCCGACGAAGACCCCGTGGTCGCCGCCGAAGTCTGGCCTTTGGATCACGAGGCAAGACATCCATCCCAGACCGTTTGCGAGCACGGGGCCGTGCGGGGTGTCGATAAGCGGCATGCCGCACTCACGCAGCTTCGTCGCCCGGTCCGGGAAGAGGTGGCGGGAGTAGCGAGCCCCGAGTTTCCACACCCCGTCGAGCTGATCATCTGCTGGCACAGAGACGGTGAAGCCGTCCGCGCGGTTGAGGTTGTCGTAGGTCTTCCAAGCTCGGTGAACTGCCACGAGTATCTGTTGGGGGTCCGTGGAGACCGACGTCACATTGGAGATGGGGATCAGGTTCGCTTGCTCGGCCGCGTCGCGGGTTCCGATGAGGAACGCGACACGTGGCGCGAGCAGCCGATGAGCTTTGTTGATCGCGGCCGGACGCATCGTCATGACATGACCACGCGTGGCAGCGGGGATCGGAACGATCGAATGGCGACTCGAAGGTCCCTTGCTGCCGAGTTCTTCCGATAAGCAGGCATTCGTAGGCGACGGTCAAGATCACCCAATACCTGTCCGAGTTGGTTGATTCGCTGGACAGGTGGAAGCGACAGAATGGGCGCGAGTGCGGCCCGCGCGGCCTCTGGACCTCCGTCTGAGCCGCGGTGGTTGAGCCTAGCGACTGCCAGGTAGCTTCCGCTCAATGCCCAGCTCACAGGCCAAGCCCCGTTCGGCGAGGCCGCCTTCTCGTCGTATCCGAGGGCGGCGACGGATCGCTCGACACCCGCAAGATCGCCCAACAAGGCGTAGCTGACAGCACCGTAGTAGCGGCGGCGGGACTCCGGGAATGAGAAGAGCGACCCAAGCTCATCGAGCGCTGCCGGCGTCTGGTTCGTGTCGGCGGGGTCCTCGAGCTGACGCATCAACGTTCGGGCTTCATCCGTTCGGCCGAGTTGGGCTAGAGCGCGCACGCGGAGGCCCTCAAGTCGGAGCCGTCCGTCGCCGGCAATACCCATCTCGCGCGCGCGGTCGGCGTTGTCAACCACCTCGCCGGGCCGCGAGCGCCACAGGTCGATCATGGCTTTGGTGCAGAGCGACCACCCGAGGAGTTGCCGGTGGTCGGCTAGGTCCGCAAACGTCTCCGCAGAGCGGGCGTGCAACATGCCGGCCTCGGCGGCCCCGAAGTCGTGGGAGATCGACGCTAGGAGCAGACAGACCGCACCCATGATGGTGTGCAGCTCGCGCACTTCTCGGGGGCGGCTAGCTCGCTGGTCGATCAAGGGCGCCAATCGGCTACGAAGGAGAAGCGCCTCGGCCGTGATGCGGGGAAGATCCGAGGTCACTACGTAGTCCGTCGTTAGCCGACGAAGATCGGCTCGAAGGAGATCAAGGGTCGGGCCGCTGAGCCCGCTGGCCGCGGCGGCATCACTCATCACTATGGATTCCTGCGCCGAAGCCCAGAGCATCGAGGGCGAGATTGACGCGGCGCCGGCGGTGATGGCCGCTCTAAGAAGTCCGCGACGGTTCACGTTGTTGGTCCCTGGGCCGTCGAGGACCACCGACGCCGCGTCGGAGTCCGGTGACCATGGAACAACTGTATCCGGACCATCCGGGCTGCTCCGGATGATGTAGAACCCCAGCTCGGCCGGGGTGCTCGCCTTGAGGACCGCCACGAATGCCTCGCGTCGGAGGTCACCCGGCCACCGGTGTTTGCCGCTCTCAAGCTTGCCAACGTAGTTGGCGTCGATCGGCCCTTCCCGTGGGTGCTCGTGGCCGACGTAGGCGTTGACCGCGTCGGCCAGTTCCTGCCTCGACATTGGCCGTCCGGGCGAGGTTGGTGACGGGGTGCGCAGTCGGGCTCGTCGCAGGTCTTCGTTCGGTGGTTTGTCGTCCTTGTCGGTCACCGTCGACCTCCTTCCCCTCGGAGGGCAGCGAACGGGGTCCATTGGACCTGCTGGTCTCGGGTTCGGACGCTGTGTAGGCGGGTGCGGAACTCGCGGGCTACGCCGGGGGCGCTAGCGAGAAGAGGTACGTAGAAGCCGAGGTCTGCGTCGCTGGTGACACCCAGCACGGCGCGGAAGGCTTCGCGCCGGGTATCGCGGGGCCAGCGGTGTTCGCCCCGTTCGAGTTTGCCGACATAGTTCGCATCAATGTCGGCGTCGTTGTAGCCCTTGCGGGCGAGGTAGCGGTTGACGGCGTCGGCGACCTCCTGGCGGGACATCCGCCTTCCCGATCCGGATGGCGACACGAGGCGACGGCGAGCGTTGCTGAGCAGCTCGTTGGGCGGACGGTTGCGGCGTCGCCGCGTCATCCCCAACGGTCCTCACCTCGGCTCGCTGTGCCGTCGACCCGTGAGTCGACATGTCCGGTCAGCCCTGACATGTCGGCCAGCGTCAGCATCCCACCGTGACCAATGACGTTCAAGGCGTTGCCGCCACGACAGAGGCGATCGAGAACGTATCCGGTGACCGTTGGTCAAAGATCGAACTCGTCATCCCGGACGCCCCCGGTGAATGCGGCCCATTCCGCCGGGGTGAACTCGAGGACTGGCCCCGTCGGGTTCTTCGAGTCGCGTACGCCCACCACGCCGTCATCGGCGACGGCGAACTCGACGCAGTTGTCTGCGCTGCCGCTGCGGGTGGACTTGCGCCAGTTGGTGAAGCGGTGGGGCATCAGATGACTCCTTGGTGTTCGGGTAGCTCCTCGGCCACGGCGGCGAGGAAGCCGAGGGTCTGCTCCGGGGTCAGTGCCACCGCCCGTAGGCGGTCGTAAAGGGTCAGATAGTGACCTACATCGACGGCGTCCGTCACGACAAGATCCGAGGTGATGGTGTCGACGGAAACCACGATCGGGTCGGCGGAATCCGGGTAGCGGTAGATGGAGAAGGCCGAGCGCGGCACGACATGACCGGCGATCGAGGCGGCGATCGGCAACACCCGAATGGTGACCCGGTCCTGCGTGCGCGCGAGGTCGGCCAGATGCCGGAGTTGCCCTCCGACGACATTCGCAGGCGCGGCGAACCTCCGGATGGCCAGCTCGTCAATGACCACCTCGTAGGTCGGGCCACCAGGCCGTTCCAGGAGCCGTTGCCGGGTGATGCGCGCCTCCAGGGCACGGGCGGCGTCGACACCTTCGGTGTGGGCGGACGGGTCGGCGTGGACCCGAGCCTGGCTGAACGCCGGGGTTTGCAGCAGCCCCGGCAGCAAGGTCATCTGGTACTCCGAGATCCGGTGGGCGCCCGACTCCAGGCTCGCCGAGAGCGCCTGCCGAGGACCCATCTGGTCGGCGTGACGTTCCCACCAGCCGCGCTCCTGGGCTTCACGGGCGATCGTCATGATCTGAGACCAACGGTTCTCACCGACGTTGAACACGGCGAGGATCCGCATTATCAGGTCAGGGTCGGGCCGCACGTGGCCGTTCTCGATCCGGCTGATGGTTTGCCGCTTAACACCAACTGCGCTGGCGAGTCGGTCCGCAGAGTACCCGTACTCGTCGCGGAGTCGCAGGATCTCCATTGCAAGCCTGCGCCGCCGCACATACGGGCTGACCATCATCGAGTCCTCCAGCCGCACCGGCCACACAGCCCACTGACCGTCTCCGTGGACTGTCAGCGCGCCAAGAGCGTAACCCCGAATCCGCCAGTGTGGATCACTAGTCGATCAAAGCGAACCCGAAGAACCGCAGGTCAACGGCTAGTCACCCCGCAAATCTCCCCCCAACTCTCCCCGTAGAACGGGGTTCCGACCTGCCGGACGGTCCGTGATCGTGGACTCACGACACGCAATACATCGATGGCCTGTGGCGGCACCCAGAGCCACGTCGTCATCGACGCATACGAATCAAGCACCGAAGGCACGAGGATCAGGCAGGGGAGGCGACCGATGCAGGCACCGTACCCATTGGCGGCGCAGGCGACGTCCGGACCGCCGCAGCCGCCCCATGTCTTGCGCGGTGATTCAAGCGTGCCGTACCCAGATCCCCGGTCCGCCGCCGCTGCCACCCGGCCGTCGGCGGACCGGGCGCCAGTGCCACGAACGACCCGGGCGACAGCACCGGTTGTAGCCCGTCACGCCGCCCGTGAACCGCACGGACGCCCGGCAACACCACCACCCGAACCACGGACGCACCCGAACCAGCCGATGCCGTCAACGACGCTGCCTCCTACTGGATGGCCTCTGCTGGCTGATGACCTGTTCCGGCTGGCGCACCACGACACGACGGGGCGCCCACTGTTGCACTCGACGGTGGCGGGTCTTGGACTGGCGGCGGCCTTGCTGGCCGAGCTGGCCTTGACCGACACGATCGTCGTTGAACACGACCAGGTGTTCGTCATCCGGCACGCGCCACCGGGCGACGCGCTTGCGCACACGGTGCTCGACCAGCTCGTCGGTGAGCAGACCGCGCACACCGTGCGGACGTGGCTGGCGTTCCTCTCCCAGACCTCATACGACGAGGTGGCGTCGCGGCTCTTGCGGTCGGGGCATGTGCGCGCCGAGGCATCCCGACGCCTGTTGATCAAGACGACGATCTACGTGCCCACCGACGCCAACGTGGCGGCGTGGCCGTGGGCGCGCCTGTCGACGCGGTTGCGCAATGGTCAGCCGTTGAACGGCTTCGACACCGTCCTCGCCGGGCTCACGCTCGCCGCTGACCTGCACCGCCATGTCGTCGACGGCATTCCGGGGAACGTCATCACCGGGCTTCGCCAGCTCGTCGCCAAGGCGCCGCCGTCGATGCGGCTGCTGCTGCATCACACCGAGGCGGCCGTCGGAGATGCCGTCCTCACCGGCCACTAACCCCCACCGCATACGAGGAGCCTGACCATGTCCGTACCCGGACCCCGAACGCCCAGGGCCAGCAACGTCTCGCTGGCGCTGGCCCGCGCCCGTCTCGGTGTCTGGCCGGTGGTCTTCATCGTCATGGCCGCCGCCGCACCGTTGACCGTGGTGGCTGGCGGCGCTACCACCGGCTTCGCCGTCACCGGCGTGGTCGGCATCCCGGTGGCGTACCTCGCCGTCGCGGTGGCTCTCGGCCTGTTCTCCGTCGGCTACGTCGCCATGTCCAGGTGCGTGGTCAACGCGGGGGCGTTCTACACCTACGTGTCGCGCGGCCTGGGCAGGGTGCCCGGCGTCGGGGCCTCGTTCGTCGCGGTCGCGGCCTACAACACCATGCAGATCGGTCTCTACGGTGGGTTCGGCGCCGTCCTCGCCGGTCTGCTGGACGACTGGCTCGGCTGGTCGGTGCCGTGGGCTGTGTGCGCGTTCGCCGGCTGGCTCGTGGTGGCGGTCCTCGGGGTGCGGCGCATCGACCTCAACGGCCGGGTCTTGGCCGTCATCCTGCTGGTCGAGATCGCGGTCGCGGCGGTGTTCGCCGTGGTGCAGCTCGCCCACCCGGCGGATGGGAGGGTCACCTTCGACACCCTCGCGCCGGGGAACTTTCTCGGCGCTGGGATCGGCGCTGCCTTGGTAACGGCCGTGGCCGGGTTTGTCGGCTTCGAGGGCACCGCGGTCTTCTCCGAGGAGTCCAAGGACCCGCAGCGCACCGTGGCGAAGGCGACCTACCGGGCGTTGGCGATCATCGGCCTGCTCTATGCCTTCTGCGCCTGGGCAATGTCGGTGGCGACCGGCCCGGACCGCATCGTCGAGGCGGCGAAGGCCGACGGCACCGAGCTGATTTTCAACCTGGTGCGCCCGTACGTCGGACAGACCATGGTTGAGCTCGGTCACCTGCTGTTCGTCACGAGCCTGTTCGCGGCGCTGCTGTCGTTCCACAACACGGTGGCCCGGTACCTGTTCGCCCTCGGTCGTGAACGGGTGCTTCCGCCGGTTCTGGGGCGGACCAGCACCCGCACCCGCGCGCCGAAGATCGGCTCGATCGTGCAGTCCGGGCTGGCCGCGATCGTGCTCGGCGTCTACGCGGCGATGGGGTGGGATCCAATCGTGCACCTGTTTTTCTGGCTCACGGTCGTTGGTGGACTCGGCGTCCTGATCTTGATGGCCGGTACCGCCGTCGCGGTCATCGCGTTCTTCGCCCGACCGGCCAACCGCGACGGCGTAACCGCGTGGCGGTGGCTGATCGCGCCCGCGCTGGCGGCGATAGCGCTGCTGTGGATCCTGTGGGCCACGATCGACCAGTTCCACACCCTGCTCGGGGTGGAGGCAACCAACCCGCTGCGGTGGCTGTTCCCCGGCGCATTCGCCGTCGCGGCTGTGCTGGGTGTGCTGTGGGCGTTGGTGCTGCGGGCCGCCAAGCCGGGCGTGTACGCCGGTATCGGTCGGGGCGCGAACAGCGTCACCACAGGGCTGGAGACCCCACTCGACCGACTGAACCCGGCGCCGGCCGCGAGCGGGTGGTGACCGCCATGACCGCGTTTGCTTCGACTATTCGCCGCGCCATTCCCGCCGAGACCGACAGGGTGGCCGACCTGCTCGCCGAGGCGTTCCTGTACGGCGACTTCGGTCCGTACCTCGTCCCGAACGTCGAAACTCGGGACCGGGTGTACCGCCCCTACTTTCGGATCTTGACCGAGCACGCCCTGGCCGCTGGCTGGATCGACGTCACCGAGCAGCTCACCGCCACCGCGATCTGGTACCCGATCGGCGAGCGCCTCGACCTCGACATCCCGGGCTACGACACCCGCCTGGCGCAGGCGTGCGGCGAGTACCTGCGCCGGTTCGTCGCCCTCGATCGGGCCATGCACGCCCACCACCCCACCGGCGTGCCGCACCACTACCTCGCCCACTTGGGCGTGCACCCGGACCGGCAGCGGCAGGGACTCGGCAGCGCCCTGCTGGAGCATCACCACGCCCGGCTCGACGCCGATGGAGTCCCCGCCTACCTGGAGGCGACCGGCAGCCGCAACGGCGCCCTCTACCGCCGCCATGGCTACCTGCCCCGGCAGGGCTACCGGGTACCGGACGGGCCGCCGCTTTACCCGATGTGGCGGCGCCCCCGCCCGGCGGGGGAGGCGGGATGAGACTCGGATATAGCTGCTGGGGTTGCCTCGGCCCTGGCGTGGTGGAGACGCCGGACGGGTTACGCGCCTACCGCCGCCCGCTGATCGACGGGCTCACCGACGCGGGTCACGAGGTGGTGCTCGTCCAGGCGAACCGGGACCTGGCCGAGGCGGGACTCGACCTGCGGGACCGATACACCTACGGCGGGCTGCCCGACCTCGACGCGTTGATGCTGGAGTGGCGATGGCCGCTGCCCGGCCGCAACACCACCCCGTGCGGCACCCCGGGCCGCACCTGCGACCTGCACCGGCAAATCGGGCTGCTGGAGCACTACACCCGCGCGTGCGGCACCCCGACGGTGATCTGGGACCTCGACCGGCAGCTCCCCGCCGACGACCCCTCCGCGCGCTGCCGAACGTCGCGGTGTGCGAGTTCGCCCTGCACCCGACGCCGGGCGCCACGACCCTGCGGTGCCCGGTCCCCGACGCCGCGCTGGACGCCGCCGACCCGGCGGCGCTGGCGGGTCTACCCCGGCCGCTGTCGCTGGTGTACGTGGGCAACCAGTACGACCGTGACGACGCCTTCGACCAACGGCCGGTGGCTCGTCGGGCACAACATCGGCGTCGACTGGCGCCTGCTACACCGACGGTGTGCCTCCATCGCCCCGGCCGGGCTCATCGACACGCTGCGCCTGGCCCGCGCCTGCCACCTCGACGCCGGCGGGAACAGCCTCACCACGCTGCTCGATCATCTCGAACTGACTGCCACGGTGACCGGGGCGGTGCCGCACGGGCAGCCACACCGCGCCCTGTGGGACACCGTCGGCGCGGCCGTCCTGCTCGGCAGCCTCGTCTCCCGACGGTGGCCTGCCGGTGTCGGTCTTGCCGGACTGTGCACGGTGGCCGCCCTGCCGGATGTAGCGCCCATGCAGGCGCCGGACACGTTGTTCTGACCCGAGCTGGGTACGAGGCTCAGCCGCAAGGAACCACCCCTGATTTTGGCGAGTCGAGTCGCTTGCCGCGGTGTTGATCCGAACACCGGGAAGGCCGGGCCGTCCGATCGGGCGGTTCTGATGGAGAAGGAGAGTGCAACCCAGTGAGTGTCGACACGGTGGCTAGCGAGGGCCTGCATACCGCGATGGTCGATCAGCTCGTTGCTGATCACGCGGACAAGGGGCTGACGATGCGGCCCGAGGTGGAGGCGGCCCTGCGCGCCGTCCGCCGCCACCTGTTCACACCGGGCGCTCCGCTGGAGGAGGCGTACCGCGCCGACCAGGCCGTGATCGCCAAGCGGCGCGGCGACGAGGCCGTTAGCTCGGTGTCGGCGCCGTGGCTGATCGCGGAGATGCTCGGTCAGGCGACCGACGACGTCGACGGCGGGCTCCTCGGCCGGCACGTGTTGGAGATCGGCTCCGGCGGCTACAACGCCGCGCTGCTGCGCGAGCTGGTCGGGCTGTCGGGGTCGGTCACGACCGTGGACATCGACCGCGACGTGACCGACCGGGCCACGGCGTGCCTGGCGGCGGCCGGCTACGACGACGTGAGGGTGGTCTGCGCCGACGCCGAGCAGCCGATCGGCGACGGCCGCCCCTACGACCTGATCATCGTGACGGTCGGGGCGTGGGACATCTCCCCGGCGTGGACCGGGCAGCTCGCCGAGACCGGCACCCTGGTCGTGCCGCTGCGTACGTTCGGGATGACCCGCTCGTGGGCGCTGCGCCGGGCCGGTGACCGGCTCGTCAGCCGCAGCCAGCGCCTGTGTGGCTTCGTGTCCATGCAAGGCTCCGGAGCCCACGAGATGCGCTACGTCGACATCGCGGCCGGCGTGCACCTGCGCCTGGACGAACTCCAGCAGCAGGCCGATCCGGAGGCCGTCGGCGCGCTGCTGTCACAACCACCGGCGCAGGAGTGGGCCGGGGCGAGCCTGCCGCCGAACACGATCCTGGCCGACCTCGACCTGTGGCTGGCGGCCCGCATCACCGACGCGGGGCAGCAGTTCGTGGTGCTCACCGCCCAACAGGAGGCCATCGACGCCGGCCTCGTCGCCCCGGCGTGGCGCTACGGCACGCCCGCCGCCCTGCACGACGGCAGCTTCTGCTACCGCTCGGCGCTGACCTGGACCGACGACCTGTTCGACCTGGGCGCCCGCGCGCACGGCCGCGATGCTGGCGCGGCGGCCGAGCGGATGGTCGAGCACATGCGCGCCTGGCTGGACGCGGGCAGCCCTTCGCCGTTGCTGCACGTCCTGCCGGCTGGAACTCCCGACGGCGACCTGCCGGCCGGGACGGTGCTGGACAAGCGGCACAGCCGCGTCGTCCTCACCTTCAACCCCTCGTAGAAAGGCAAGCACATGAACGAAACGCCCGTCCCCGAGTTCACCCTGGACGTCACCCTGGTCGACGCCGGCCCCGCCGCGACCGGCTACGCCACCGGCACCGACGACGGCTGCGGCTCGGGCAACACCGGCTCGACCGCCTGCACGGGCCGCAGCGACACCGGCAACTGACCGAGCCAGTTCCCCTCACATCCCAGGCCCGGCGTCTCACGGCGCCGGGCCTGCCGACCCCTCGGTGGTGCAGCATGATTCCCGCGGCCGGTGCGGCGCTGATCAGAGTCGCCGCGTACCCGAGCGATCTGGTTCTGCCGGACTGGCCCGACCTGGCATCCGGCGAACCCGAAGAGTGGCGCACGTGGCTGGACACGGCGTGGGAGCTGCCCCGGTTCGCGGCGGCCGTCACCTCGGCGGCGCCCGAGCTGGCCGAGCAGATCACTCGGGCCGTGTCCGGCGAGCCAGTTGCGCCGCAGCGGCTGCGTCGCCTGGTGCAAGCAGCAGTCAAGTACCTGCTGCGGTGGGGCACCCGCGCGACCCCGTTCGGCACCTTCGCCGGGGTCGCCCCGGTCCAGTTCGGCGCCCACGCAGCGGTCCGCGTGGGCGAGGCCCATCGCCCGGTTGCCCGCCCGGACGGTGAGTTCATCGCCGAGCACACCGCGCGGGCCGAACAGAGTCTCGCCACCCTGCGAACCGTCGAGGTGGTGACGAACTCGCTCGGATTCCAGCGCGGCGGCACATGGGTGCTGCCGTGTGCCCGCTCCGAGGGGGAGCGGCGGTGGGACGTCGAGGTCCGCCTGACCGGCCCGGTCCAGGCAGCGATCCAGGCGGCGCGTTCACCGGTCGGGTTCGCCGAACTCGCCGCAAAGATCGCCGGGACCACCGACGTGGCCGCCGCCGAGCGGCTACTGGCCGAACTGGTGCAGGTCGGGGTGCTGCTGTCGGCGTTGCGGCCAGCGATGACGGTCACCGATCCGGCCGCCTACCTGGCGCGCCAGCACGCTCTACCGCATCCCGGGGATCGGGTCGCGGTCGATTTGCGTGCTGATGTCGCGGTGACGCTTCCTCCGGCGGTGCTGCGCGAGGCGGGCCGGGCGGCTGCGACGCTGGTGGCGGTGGCGCCTGCGTGGCCCGGATGGGTCGGGTACCACAGCGCGTTCATCGAGCGGTGGGGTCCAGGAGCGGCCGTGCCGGTCCGCGACGTGCTGAACGTGCTGGGGTTCCCGGCCGGCTACCGGGGATCGGCCCGCCGCGTCCCTGCGGTGTTCACCGGCCGGGATGGGCTGCTGGGACAGCTCGCGCAGCAGTCCGTGCTGGACGGGTGCGCCGAGGTGGTGCTTGACGATGGGCTGATCGGCCGGCTGCGAGGGGATGACGACCGGCCGCCGGTCCCGCACACCGAGCTGCGGTTCGCGCTCGCTGCCGACACCGTGCGGGACCTGGACCGGGGCGCGTTCACCCTGACGGTGCTCAGCGGGTCGCGTCACGCCGGGGTTTCCGCCGCTCGGTTCCTGCACCTGCTGACCCCGGCCGAGTTCGCCTCGTTTCAGCGCGTCTTTCAACATTTGCCGACCACCCAACCGGGTGCGGCGACCGTGCAGTTGTCCGGTCCGCCGCTGGACGCCCGGCTCGCGGCGGTGGCCCGCACGCCTGAGCTGTTGCCGGTGCTTCCGCTCGGCGAGTTTCACCCGTCACCGCCGTGGAGTGTGGAGGATCTGGCGGTGACCGGCGACGGTCAGCGGCTGTGGCTGGTGTCGCGGACCACCGGCCAGCCCGTCGAGCCGTTGTTGTGCAACAGCGTGCTGCTGCCGTCTCTCCAGCAGCCGCTGATGCGGTTTCTGACCGAGATTTGGGCCGCGTGGAGCGCGCCGTGCAGCCGGTTCGACTGGGGCCACGCCGCCGGCCTGCCGTTCCTGCCTCGCGTGCGGCACGGACGTACTATCGTGCACCCCGCCCGCTGGATCATCGAGCGCACCGCGCTGCCCGCCCGGACCGCCGGATGGTCCCAGTGGCGCGACGCCTGGCAGGGCCACCGTCACCAACGGCACATTCCCCAGCAGGTACTCCTCGGCGAGGACGACGTACGGCTGCGCCTGGACCTGGACAACCACGCACACCTGGCGATGGTGCGTGACCAACTCGACCGGCACGCCCGCATGGTGCTCACCGAGGCCCCCGGACCGGCGGACTGGATCGACAACCGCCCCGCCGAACTTCTGCTCACCCTCACCCACCCCGTGCCTGCAACCCGGCCAGCCCGACCGGCACGGCCCGTCTGCAACATCCAGCACCGGCCCGGCGAGTCGCGGTGGCTGGAGGCACGCCTGTTCGGCCGGCTCGACGCCATCCTGACCGACCTCGCCGGCCGCCCCGCCGACCACCTACCGGCCGGCTGGTGGTTCGTGCGCTACCCCGACCCCGAACCCCACCTCCGGCTCCGCATCCCGCTTCCGGACGTCGAACGGTTCGCCGACACCGCTGGTCACCTCGCCCGCTGGGTGGCCTACCTCCACACCAACGCCGCCGTGTACGACTACAGCCTGCACCCCTACCGGCCCGAAACCCGCCACGGCGCCGGAGCGACCCTTGCCGCTGCCGAAGCGGTGTTCGCCGCCGACTCCCGCGCCGCGTTGCGCCGCCTGACCGGCGACCGGCAGGCCGCCACCGCCGCCGGCATGATCGCCATTGCCGACGGTTTCACCGGCGACGGCTTGGGCTGGCTTGCCGCACACGTTCCCCAATTCACCGGTCCTCGTCTGGAGCCCGCGCAGGCCGAACTCGCCCGGAGGCCGTTGCGCGACGAGCACCTGGCAGCGGCGTTGGCCGCCTATCGGACCTCGGCAGTGGAGGCCGGACTCGACCCCGACCAGATCCTCGGCGACCTGCTGCACCTGCACCACGCCCGGATGATCGGCGTAGACTCCACGTCCGAGCGGCACTGCCTACGGCTGGCCCGCACCGTCGCCCGCACCGCGCAAGCCCGGCAAGCGGCATGAGCGCCGGACAGTCCCTCGCCGACGGTGCGGCCGGCGTCGCCCTGCTGCACCTGGAGACCGGCAACTTGCCAGCAGCGTGCGACGCTTTGCGCCGGGCCACCACCGGTGGCGTCAGCATCGCCGCCGGGGCGAGCCTGTTCTACGGCGCCCCCGCGCTCGCGTTCGTCTTGGCCGCCACCGACCAGCCGGGGCTCGCTCCGGCCCGAGCGATCACCGCCGAGGGCACCGTCACCGTGACCCGCCGACGGCTCGACGCCGCGCACCGCCGTATCGACCGCGACGAGCAGCCGCATTTCGCCGAGTACGACCTGATCCGCGGGCTGACCGGCCTCGGCGTCGCGCTGCGCCGGCTCGGGGACCACGACCTGCTCCGCCACGTCCTGGACTACCTCGTCCGGCTCACCGAACCGCGAGGCTCTCTCCCCGGCTGGTGGTGCTGGAACAGCCCCGAGCGCGACCAGCCGCCGCCCACCGGCGGCCACGCCAACCACGGCATCGCCCACGGCATCACCGGCCCGCTGGCATTGCTCGCCCTCACGATGCGCGACGGCATCCACGTCGACGGACACGCCGAGGCGATCACCCGCATCTGCCGGTGGCTGGACACCTGGCAGCAGCACACCGGCGGCGCGGCCTGGTGGCCTCAGACCGTCACCCTCACCGACCTACACCGGGGTGCCCCAGCCCAGCAGGCCCCGTTGCGGCGGTCCTGGTGCTACGGCACCCCCGGCATAGCCCGTGCCCAGCAACTCGCCGCGCATGCCCTGCACGACACCGACCGGCAGAACCTTGCCGAAGCCGCCTTCGCCGGCTGCCTCACCGACCCCGCCCAGGTCGCGCGGCTCGGCGACCGCAGCCTGTGCCACGGCACCGCCGGGCTCCTGGCCACCGCCCGGCGCATCGCCGCCGACGCGCTCGACCCGACGCCCCTCGGTCCCATCGAGAACCTTCATCGGTCGGCCACCCCGGACACCGGCGAATCTGATGGGCTCCTCGTCGGCACCACCGGATCCGACCTCACCGCCGTTGCCACCACCGCAACCTCGTGGGACGCCTGCCTCCTACTCACCTGACGAAAGGGTCCGCCGTGGATGACAGCCCGTGGCAACAGATCAACATCAGCTATCCCGGCGAGACCCTGCGGGAACGCGAACAGCGCGCGGTCGACCACCTCGGCCAGGTGCTTCCCGCCGCACAGGCGGCCGGGCTGATCACCTCGTGGTGGTTCATCCGCAAAGGCGCGTGGCGCGTCCGCTATCTACCCACCGGGCAGGAACACAGCCGAGAACTGGCACACGAGCTGATCACCGACGGAGTGAGCTGGACCGGCGACATCTACGAACCCGAGACCTACGCCTTCGGCGGGATCGACGCCATGGACACCTCGCACACACTGTTCCACCACGACAGCCGCCACCTCCTCACCTACCTCCACCAGCACCCCACCGACCGCCGGGAACGGTCGCTCGTCCTGTGCACCGCGCTGATGCGTGCGGCGGCGCTCGACCTCAACGAGCAAGGCGACGTCTGGACACGAGTCGTCCAACACCGCGCCGACCACCTCAACCAGCCACCCGCCCCCGACACCCGCACGTGGGAAGGCTTCACCGACAACGTCCGCCAACTGCTCACCGGCACCGCCCGTATGTCCGACGCCTGGCACACCGCCTTCGCCGACACCGGCAGGCGCCTCCAACGCCTACGCGAGACCGGCAGACTCACCCGGGGCATCCGTGCCGTGATCGCCTTGCACTTGATCTTTCACTGGAATCGACTCGGCCTGTCCGCGCCCACCCAGGCCACGCTCGCGCACGCAGCTACCGAAGCCATCTTCGGCACCTCATCAGCGTCATCGGGCCAGCACTCGCCCACCAGCAGCGAGCATCCAGCCGGGATGACGGCGAGCGAACGCCGCGCGAGGCCAACCTGTCATACCGGGCTGACACGATGAGGTCATGTCGATGCCGCCGACTCAAAGGATGCCCGGAACGCTACTGCTACGTGTCCTGGGCAGAGTGGCGCCCTGCCCTCGCTGCGCGCACCAGATGTTATGGATCTTGGCTCTACTGCCCGTGAATCGGCCGGATGTCGGCGAGTTCGTCAAGGTCGACCAGGAGGGCGCCTTGGCGCTCGCAGAAGAGATCCTGCGGTGTTCGGGCCAGGATGTCGTGGCCCGACGGCTACGGCCCAGGCCGTTCAACGAGCGGGGCGCGAGCTTTAATCCGAACACGTGCACCGGTTGCGGAACGCAGCCGGACTGGCACGCCTTCGAAGCCGTGGTGGACACCTCGATATATGAGGGGCAGATTGAGGTGGCGCGCGGACGCGTCGGGGTACGCGAGTGGCGCAACGCCGTCGCCGCTCAGCACACCGTCATCTGCTGGATACCGAACGGCTAGCTGCCACGCAAGCGAACGAGCCCGACAGCTTGTCGCAGTCGGGCTCGTGGACGCATTTGGAACGATGCTCAAGGCAGCGTGAAGGTGGCTTCGATGTGGAGCACACGATCAGTCACGCTGCGTTGTTGCAGTTCTGTGACATGCCCCCGGAGGCGGTCACGACGTGCTGGCCTGGCAAGGCCCGACACCCGTGGATCACGGTCAAGGCCCTACCGATGGCCGGAACACGGCAACGCACGTACACCGGCCGCTTGGGCGGTGGCGCCCACGGCCTCCCGTTCATGATCATCCGTGCTTATTGGCTCGGAGTCAACGCGGTGCTGGCCTACCAGGCCCTCAAACGCTACTTTGAGCACCCCGACGAACGGCCACGTCTGGCACACGTCGGCCAACCAGCCGACCACTGATCAACGCCGGTCGACCACGTCGCGCCACGACTGCGCAACCGGCAGCTGCCCGAGATGGCTGGGCCCACACACGCCGAACTCGGCGATGGAGTCCAGGTAGGCATCGGCTGACCGAAACCGGCGCGATCAGCTTGCGGCGGTGCTGGGATTCAATGGGCATCCGGCGTCCTCGCCGAGCAGCCAATGAAGCAGTCATGCCATTGAGCACGCGCAGACATCGACGGACGACTGGGGTACCGTCGCGGACATCACGATGCACTAGCTAGCCACGAAATCTGGTCGCGTGATGCCGTCGCCAGGTCAGAGCCAGCCCCGGTGCCCTTGGCTTTGCCCACGATGGCGGCTGCGGCTTATTTGCTCCGGCAGCAGGTCGGGTTCGGGAACTTGGTGGGAAGGATTTGGTAAGCCCCGTTCGATACGGTCTGCACCATGATCCAGCGAGACGTCTCGGCAGCTCCAAGGCAACACTTCGAGATGTCGCCGCGGGTCATGCCTATCATCGGACTCGAGAAAAAGGTGTAAGAACAGTGAGTCGACGACTCGTCCTGACCCTCGCAGCTCTGGCTCTCGCGATCTCGGGAGCTATCGGCGTGACCTACTCCACTTCTCATGGCGACGCGCGGCCCTTGGCCGGTGGCGACGCGACCTGGGGACATTAAGACCTGTAGTTGACTATCAAGAGCGCCCTCATTGGAGGGACGTTCAGCGTTGGCGGTCTTTTTGGGCTGGCTGGCCTTGCACGGATGCTGGGCCAGCTAGCCCCGTCCGCTCAGGTTCCTCGTAGGACCTGCCGGAGGCGATCGACCGCTCGCGTTAACAAGAGCTCATGGCAGCTGTGTGATGTGAGACAGGGTGAGGGGCATGGTGTCGTACCGGGATTTCCGGCCAAGGGTCCGTGTGCAGATGACGGTTGCCGTCTCGCCCGACGGCGACATGGTCGCTTACTCCGATGACACGTTGGGGCAGTTCAACGTGGCGGTGCAGCCGCTGGCCGGCGGGGAGGCGCGTCACCTGACCGCGTACACCGACGACACTGTACGGCGGGTGGTCTGGCATCCGGACGGCAAGTCGATCGTGTACGCCGCGGATGCAGGCGGTACCGAGAACCATCAGCTCTATCGCGTTGACGTGATCGGCGGCGATCCTCAGCCGTTGACGGCGAATCCGTCGGCGTCGCACGCCCTGGCTCTTGGGAACCCGTTCTCTCCGGATGGACGCTGGCTGGCCTACTCGGCCAACGACCGTGAACCTGGTGATCAGGACGTACTTATTCGTCATCTCGACACGGGACAGGTCCGCCGGCTCTATGCTGGCGGCGGCCGGGTCTATGCCGGTCACTGGTCACCTGACGGATCCCTGCTGACGGCGACGCATTGGATTGACGCCAATAGTCACCACGTCATCTACGTGGTAGACATCGAGAACGGGTCGGCTACTCGCATTACCTCCGTGGATCCGGCTGCCACCTACTGGTTGGGACCGTGGCTGCCAGACGGCTCGGGTTTCCTCGTCGAGAGCACTGCCGGCCGGGAGTTCACTGGTCTGGCGGTCCTGCGCCTGGACGGCAGTCTGGAATGGCTCGACACCCCGGACTGGGATGTCGAACAGACTGCGCTGTCGCGTGGCGGAAGCACCCTTGTCTGGACCGTGAACGTCGATGGTTCCTCCGCGCTACGGGTGCGGGATATGACGACAGGCGTGGTCATGCCGGGGCCGGATCTGCCGGCCGGCCAGCTCATGAACCTGAGCGTCTCGGCCGACGGCCGCACTGTCGCCGCCCTACTCTCGACCGCACTCGACCCATGGCACCTCGTCACCATGGATTTGCCCACGGGAGAGCTGCACCGGTTGACCGATGCCGCACCTGCGGCCGCCACGACGCACCGGTTCGTCGAACCGGAACTGGTGCGCATCGCGTCCCGAGATGGGCACCACATCGCCGGTTACCTCTACCGGCCGAACGATACCAATGAGCCCGTGGCAGTCGTCATCTCTGTGCACGGCGGACCCGTGTATCAGGAACGCCCGATTTACATGCATGACGGCCTATATCAGTACCTGCTTGCCAACGGTGTGGCCGTGCTGGCCCCCAACATCCGCGGATCGTCCGGGTATGGCCAGGCGTACATCGAATCGGTCTATCGCGACTGGGGCGGCGGTGATCTGCGCGACCTCGCCGACACCGTGACCTACCTCCGGCAGCAAACCTGGGTCGACCCGGAGCGGGTCGGAATTTACGGGGCTTCCTACGGTGGCTTCGTCGTGTTGTCCGCCGTCGCGCGGCTGCCAGAGCTCAACTGGGCCGCGGCAGTGGACCACTGTGGCATCAGCAACCTGCTCACCCTGGCCGAGGCATCGCCACCGACGATTCGGTCCCTGGTGCATACCGTCATCGGAGATCCGGAACACGATGCCGACTTCCTTCGTGAGCGCTCACCCGTCACCTACGTCGATCGGATTCGGGCACCCCTGTTCATCATCCAAGGTGGCAACGACCCACGCGTGCCTCCGAACGAGAGCGAACAGGTCGTCACACAGCTTCGTGCCCGCGGGGTCGACGTGCGCTATGACTGTTATCCGGACGAAGGGCACGTCTTCACCAAGGTCGACAACCAGATTCGATCCAAGACTGACGCTGCTGACTTCCTCATCGGAAAACTGGGCTTCAAGCAACTAGATCATGACTTGTCTGGCGCATAGGTTGGGTCGGCGATCTACGGCCAGTTCGGCCGTGCGGCGGTAAGTCACGTTTGACGAGGTCGCCGGGGCGTACGCTCTCGGGGACCTGGTCGTGCGGGGCGACTTGTCGCGCAGCAGGAGCTGCTCGACCATCGTGGTCAACTCGCTGACGCGCCGTGATCGGGCAGAGGCGGGGCGGGTTCATCGCGACGGACGGTCCAGTTCCGCCACGAGGAAGGACGGCCGCGGTCTTCAGGATTTTGACTCGCCCGGCGAACCTCCCGTGAGAGCGCGGCGAGGCACTCCGCGTCGCCGCTGGTGGTGCCTGGCAGGTCACCGGCGCCGGTCCCAGCCTTCTTCACCGAAGTCCGCCATACTTCCGGATGGATTCCGAGCTGTTCGGCAACCCGCCGGATCGCTCACGCCGCACTCGCCGGATCTCGGCGGGCCTCAATCGCCCGCCGGGTCGTATGCTCACGCAGCTCGTTGGGGAACTTCGGTGCGGGCATTACCGGTGTTACTCCCAGGTTCCGGTCTCCAACAAACTCGGTGTGGGACAGGGTCAGGAAGCGTAAGGCAGCGGCAGGCTACCTGTCTGTTCCAAAGGTGTTGATTGCAGCTCCGACAACGACTGCCGAATCGCCACCTCCATAAACGTGGGTCGGGGTTGCTGAACGAGCGCTAGTGCCTCTTGAAGTAGCCTGCGGGCACGCTCCCGATCGCCGCGCCTGAGCGAGCACACCCCGAGGCCGCGAAGGCACTGGGCTACTCCTGGCCGGTCCTTCAGCCGTTGGCAGATCAGATGAGCCTCCCGAATGCACTCTTCAGCCTCGGCGTACCGTTCCTGTTCAATGCGCAACATTCCCTGCCAGAAGAGTGCTTGAGCGTGTCCTTGTGGCGCCGAAACAGTGTCATAAACGTCGAGCGCATCTCTTAGGTAGGACTCCGCTTCGCTATGCCGACCTGCATTGAGATGAATTTGCGCTATTCCGCGTAAACAGAACGCTAGCGAAACCGCGTTCCCATGCAGTCGAAGTTGTGCCAGCGCCTCATCGTAGACATTGAGCGACCTCACCAGATCGCCTTGCAGGCGATATGCCATGGCGGCATATGCCAAAGCGGTGGCAGCCGCAGCCTCCTCGCCATGTTCTCGGAATAGATGCGCCGATTCCATGTTTCGACGAACGGCGGAGTCGTATTCCGTGCGATCGGCGTCTGCTCCTCCCAGGCGAAACAGTACAGTAGCCTCACCCTCGCGATCCTGCTCCTCGCGGGCCTGCGTTAGGGCTGCTTCCAGCATGTCGCGTGCCACATCGAAATGACGGCGCATTGTAAGCAGTGGAGAGATGACGCAGGCTAGCTCCCACGCCTGAGGGACACGATCCCGTCGGGCTCTTCGGACGACGGCCAGGATCGCCTGCTCCTCGATCTCGAACCACGACATGGGATCTGTAATCAACCTTTTGGTGATGCGACTATCCGCGGTCCATCGAGGTGTTTGGGGCCCGACATGGTGCGCTTTTCCGACCGTCGCGGACTCCGCGGTCTCTGTGAGGTCTAGCCATACCCCGTATGCCCGAACGCGAGCTGCTTCGAGGTCAGAATCAAGTTCCTCGCTTACCGCAAGATCGTTGGCAAAGATGCGGACAAGGTCATGAATGCGATACCGAGTTGACCCGCAGAAATCCTGCCCAGCAACTTCAACGAGTTGTGCATCGAATAGCTGCTCCAGCATCTCTTCCGCTCGGATTATTGATACTTCGAGCAGCGCAGCAGCTACCCATATCGGCACCTCCGGTACATCAAGATTGCCGAGCCGACGCAACAGCGTCTTGAGGTCACCATTGAGGTCGCGGTAGCTGAGCCAAATGCTCGCCTTCACGTCAAGGTATCCGTGCGAGAAGTTGTTTATTCGACTGCGTTCGTCCCTAAAAAGGTGCACCAGACGACGAACCGGCCAATGGGGCTTTGCAGCCAGCTTGGCGCCTGCGACCCGCAGTGCCAGGGGGAGATAGCCGCATTGTTGGGTAAGCTCGAGCGTGGCTTCAGTCTCGGAGGCAACCCTGGCGCCTCCAGCGATTTTGGTTAATAATTCAACCGCCTCCCTTCGCTCGAGAACATCTAGGTTGAGCGTGTGCGCAGCGGTTAGGGCGCCGAGCCGTCCCCTGCTGTTGACCAACACGGCGCAGGACGAACTTCCGGGTAAGAGCGGAACAACCTGCTCGTCGTCTACGGCATTATCCAACAGCACCAGCACGCGACGCTGAGCTAGGAGGGTCCGGTACATATCTGTGCGATCGCTGGTTGTATCCGGGAGCCTCGACCCGTCGATTCCAAGCGCCCGAAGGAACTTCCCTAATACCTCGAATGCCGTGGCCGGCTCGCGTTCACCCAATCCTTGAAGGTTGGCAAAGAGCTGCCCATCCGGAAAGGCGTCACTGTTTCGATGCGCTGCATGAATGGAAAGTGCCGTCTTTCCCACGCCGCCCGGTCCCGTGATCGCCACGACTGATATTCCGTCGCCGTCGGCCCCACGCAACCAGGTAGAAATTTGCCGTACTTCCTCCCTGCGTCCTGAAAAGTCAGCGATATCGGGGGGTAAATTCCGAGGAGAGCCCACGCGGAATCCCTCGACGTCGCCTGACTCTGTTGCAGGCACAGGTAAAGGAACAACACCTTCCGCGTCCACTGCTGAAGGGTCGGAAGGCGCCTCGCGAGGGGCTTGCTCGCTCGGCGCACCGATCTTATACGCGAAGGGCAATGGTTCGTCTCGAAGTATTGCGAGGTGAAGCTGCTGCGCTCTTGCGGGCGGCTCAGTACCCAACTCGTCGCGTAGCCAGTGCCGCCAGGCTTCGTACGCTTGCAGTGCTTCGGCGCTGCGGCCCGCACCGTGTAGGGCGACCAGCATGAGTTCTGTGAGCCGTTCTCGTAACGGGTACGCCTTGGCGCTCTCAACGACTTGGTCGACGACCTGCGGCTCGTCGCCCAACGCGAGCTGAAGCTCGAAGAGATCTTCGACAGCAGTGAGGCGGGTGGCCTCCAGCCCTCTGCATTGAGCTGCGCAAGCCTCTGGCGGTGGGTCTTCTCCGAGCACGGGGCCTCGCCAGAAGCCGAGTGCCGCGCTGAGCATTGCACGACCTTCTACATCGCTACGGCACTGCCGCCACCCGCTCGCGGCCGACCTGAAGCGTTCCGCGTCGATCATGCTCGGAGGGCACTCCAACAGGTAGGCGGCCCCCCGACTGAGAAGTCGGGCTTCGTCTGCTCCACCCTCAAGGAGTGCCCGTAGCTCAGACACCCTGCTCTGCACGATTGGTGTCGCGCGCGCGGGCGGCGTGTCACCCCACAGGAGCTCGATGAGACGGTCTCGGCTGACAACCCGGTTGACCTCGAGTGCCAGTGTCCCGAGGATCAGGCGCTGCTGGCGTCTCACCAGGGGTAGTAGACGGCCGTCGTTCCACAGCTCGACCGGCCCTAGTACCCGAATCTCCATAGCACTCCCGCTCAATGACCGCCCACCAGCGGCCCCAGAGCCACTGACCATGTATAGATGGAGGGCCATCGATTGTATCCCGGTATGGCTGCGAGTGTGCCCGTCCCGGAGCGTCGGCGGTGTCGTGCGTGACCCGAGCGCTTCTCCCACTGCTGGATCTGCCAGCACATCGCCTTCCAGGGTGAGATGTGCCGGCGCGAGCCGCAACTAGGGGCAACTTGCGATAGGGGCATGCTCGCGCAAGCGTCAGCATGGACCGCGGCTGCCTGTCGGCCACGGCGCGGCCTGCAGTGCTCCAGCTCGGTGCCGCGCGCCGCGTCTCGCGTCGACGGCGAGCACCAGCCGGCAGCGTGGTCGAGGCAGTGGCTTGGCCGAGGGCGTCTTAGTGGAGGATTTGCCTGCTCCGGCGGCTTCGCGTTCTGCTGTGGATGGTGTCGAGCCAACGAGGCTCGAGGAGCTGGCTGGGGCGCTACCCAAGGAAACATTCGCCGCACCGGACCCGACCGCGCACGGCAGCGCGACGAAGCCGCCGTACGAGGTCCCGAAGGGTCCGACGCGGCCGGAATCGACCCGGACTGACCTTCGCAGGAGAGCGGCGTTACTCCTCACTCCACCGCCTCATGGACAGGGATCCACAGTGTCTCCTGCCTGCGAAAAGAGCTTTGCCTCCCCGAGCCTCGCGGTAGCCGCCCGCCGGTGCGTGGACCTCAGTGGGAAGGAACTGGGAAGGTTTGGCAGGGCCAAGCTGGCCGCAGTTGACAGCAAACACCCCTTTTCGGACAGTGCTCCACTGGCTACAGCTCTCGAGCCGGTTGCGACGTGCGCGCCAAGGCACGTCATCGGGCAATGTATCGCTTCCCAAGCGGTGGGAAGGATCTGGATATAGGCCAATGTCATTATTGGTCAGCCGGCGACGCCGAGCATGGGTGTGGGAGGTGCGGGTGGGTATGAAATCGAAAGCGACTCCGCTGAAAATGGAGTGAGCGCATGAGAGAAGGGCGGGGCGCTTCAATTGAATAAGCATCTCGTAGGAGCTCGGATAGGTCTCGACCGTACGTTGGCCGGAGCGCTGTCGCTTATGAGCATCGCTTCTCGGGCTCCGCGTGGTCCATAATGGAACATGGGTGGCCTGGCGGTTGCCTACCTGGTCAAGGTCGTTCATCCGGTATGGCGTTCCACCTTGATCAGGCGGGCCACCCCGAAAGCCGGTGCCGAACCCTGTTGATGGCGCGACGAAGAAGGGCAGTTTCCCATTGTCTGTTGACAGATATGTAACGGTCGACTCGACGCTCGCAATCAGCGTCAGGGATTTGAAGAAGAGCTATCCCGGCGTGGAGGCCGTCCAGGGAGTGTCATTTGAGGTCGCCCGTGGGCAGGTGTTCGGACTGATCGGTCCCAACGGGGCGGGTAAGACCACCACCTTGGAGTGCCTCGTTGGTTTGCGAAAACCCACCGCGGGTGTTCTCCGCATACTAGGGCGAGATCCCTCAACCCGGGCGAGCCGGCTGCGACACGTCGTCGCCGTCCAACCGCAGGAGGGTGCACTGTTCGCTCACCTCAAGGTGCGGGAGACCGTGCAGCTGTGGTCCACGTTCTACCAGGATCCCCTGCCTATCGAGCCGGTCCTTACCGAGGTGGGCCTAACTGACCAGGCAAACCAGAGGGTGAAGGCGCTGTCGGGCGGTCAACGGCGCCGGCTGCTTCTCGCCGTATGCCTCGTGGGCAACCCGGAGGTCCTCGTGCTGGACGAACCCGCGTCAGGATTGGACCCGAGCGCCCGGGAACTGCTGTGGGACGTCATCCGCTCCAGACGATCTGCCGGTAGCTCCGTCCTCTTAACGACGCACGACATGAACGAAGCGACTCAGCTTTGCGATCAGATTGGCGTCCTCGTCGGCGGACGGATCGTGGCATCCGGATCCCCGGCTCAACTCGCCCGCGATTTGGGCGGGTTCAGCACAGTGTCGTTTACGACGCAGTCGCCACACACGATCGCCGCGGTACGTCGGTTACCGGCCGTGGCTTCGGTCCGCACGGAGGCGGCTGGCGGCCGGACACAGGTGTATGTCAAGACCAAGGATGGCGACGATGTGGTACGGCACATCGCCTCTACCGCCGACATCGAGGCGAGCGACCTGACGATCACCCATGGCGGGTTGGACGACGTCTTCAAGACCTTGGTCGCCAGCGCGGACGGACGAACGGAGCAGACTCATGACCACCCGTAAGTCCGCCTACGTCGAACTTGTTCTGGCCAGCTCACGCGAACTGTTCCGGGACGGAAAGACCGCCTTTTTCGTCCTTATATTCCCGTTCTTCTTCATCGCGATGTTCCTGGGTATCGGGTTGCTTACCAAGGGGGGCACCTACCACGTCGGGGTGACACCGGGGCCTCGGCAGTCCGAGCTCGTGACCCGGCTCAACGGGGTGCAGGGGATCATTGCGGCTCCGCTTGGCGGACCGGTTCCCGCAAACCCCACCTCGACGGGCGGCAACGATGCCATCGTCCGAGACCAGGGCGATCGCATCACTGTCACCGTAGACACCGCGAAGTTCGGCGCAGTACGTCCACTACGCAAGGGTCTGAGCGTCGGGGGAGACAGCCGCCTGGAATTCCGCACGACCGACGGCTCGGTTCCCTTCGATCCGATCAAGTCGGCCTTGCCATCCGCCTTGTTCATCGCCCTGATGTCGGCCTCCTTCTTCGGTACGGCCACCCCGATGATCGCCTTACGTCAGCGCGGCACGCTTCGCATGCTCAGCACCACACCGTTGTCTCGACGGAAGTTCGTTCTCGCTCAGATGCCAGTGCGACTCATGCTGGTGACCGCGCAGCTTCTCGTCGTGTGTGTGGTGGCGGCGGTGGCCGGACTCTTGTCGGTAGACAGCGTCGCGCCGGGATTGGTCAGTGGCTTGCTCGGAGCGCTGATGCTCTTTGGATTCGGTTACCTGGTGGCTGCTCGACTGCGCAATGCCGAGGTTGCCAACGGGCTCTTGGCGCTGCTCATGCCAGTGACGATGTTGCTGAGCGGCCTGTTCCTGCCGCTGGATCTCATGCCCGGATTCCTGCGCGCCGTGTCCAACATTCTTCCGACCACCTACCTTGTGGACGCCCTCAGCCACGCCTTCATCAAGTCACCGTCCGCCCACGGGATGTTGACCGATTGGCTCGTACTGGGGCTGTCCGCCGCGGTTTTGGCAACACTCGCTGCTTGGCTCTTCGACTGGGATGCGGGGGACGAACGATGACGATGACGGATGAAACCAGATCGACGGTTCCCGAGGGGTTACGCAGGCTGGATCGCATCGTCGGCCCGTACGGGCTCGTCGGGCAGGTCAACCGGTTGCCCATCCAGCCCGGAGAGCCCCGGTTCCCCATCTACGCCGCTTCCTTGGGCGACATTGCCCAGGTGATACCGAATGTGGCGGAGTCGGTGGGTCCCCGCGGGGCGCGAGGGCAGGTCGATGGTGCCGGCGGGGACCTGCACGCGGAGCGCGCCGCACGCCTCTGCGTAGCAGAGGCCCTGGAACGTTACTCGACCTGCGTCGTCCCCGAGGACCAGTTGATCTGGGCAACCGCCGAGGAACTGGGCAACGATGCGCTGCCGATCGCCTCCTTGCCCCGGTGCACACCGCAGGAGCTCGCGCATCCACGCGCGATGGCGGTGGACATCGATGCTCAAGCGCCGATGAGGTGGACACGCGGATGGTCCCTCACCGAGCACCGCCCGCTGTGGATGCCAGCGGTCCAGGTCTGGATGCATCTGGCGGCCAGGTCCCGCGCCGAGCGCCACTGGAATCCCATCTCCACGGGCTGCGCCACGCACACCGATCTCAAGCAGGCACTCGTCAACGCCATCTGTGAGGTGGTCGAGCGTGACTCCATCGCACTGACGTGGTACCAGCGTCTCCCGCTGCCTCGAATCGAGTTCGACGAGGTCCCCGCCACGGTGCGTCCCTACCTCGATCGTTCGCGCGCCAGCCAGGTAGAGACGGTGTTCTTCGACGCGACCACGGACCTCGGGATACCTGTCATCTATTCGATCGACCTTACGCCCGACAATCCGGTTCTCGGCCAGCTGGTCATGTGTAACGCTGCCCTCAACCCCGCCGATTCAGTCTCGAAAATTCTTCGAGAGTCGGCGTCGTCACGCATCGCCATGCAATCCTCGCGCAAAGTTCCCGACACCATTGATGAGTTCGTCAGCGTCTACCATGGGGCCGCGTACATGGGCACGCCGCAACGACGCCCCGATTTCTCGTTCCTGCTGGACAATGCTCGCCGGCGTCGTTTCACCGATCTCCCCAACCTCTCCAGCGGTGACGCCGACACCGACCTTCAGCTCCTGATCGGACGGCTGGCGGACGCTGGATGCGATGTGGTCGCTATCGAGTGCACCACGGATGAGGCCCGCGACGTAGGGTTCCGCGTCGTACGCGTGATCATCCCCCAGCTCATGCCCCTCTCCTTCACCTATCGCGCCCGCTACCTGGCGCATCCGCGCCTCTACACCGCACCAGCCGCCATGGGACACCGCGTGCTGTCGGCCGAAGAGATCAATCCGCTCCCGCAGCCCTTCGCCTAACAGCGACAGCAACACCATTCTGACGCACCTGCCATAAAGGGCAGGCAGCTGGAGCCTGCCCTCATGCCGGCTCATCGAGACGAGGACCGATGGACTCCATACACGTGATTGCACTCGGAGATTTCGGCACGGCAGTCGCCAAGAACCTTGCAGATGGCCGGCCGAACATCACCATGACCGACAGCTCCGGACCCTGGCCTGCTTCGGCCTCAGCCCAATGGCCCAACGCCGCCATACGGATACTGCTCAGCTGGCGGGAAGCGCCTGCGGTCGCGGACGTCATTGACGCGCGAGCCGCCGACTGGGGAACCCCATGGTTCACCGTCACCGTGGATCACCCGCGGCTGCGCCTGGGACCGGTCGTCGTGCCCGGCGCAGGCGCGTGCTACCGCTGCTTCACCCGACGACGCAATCAGCACGAACGCGACCGGGCCAGCACCAGCGCCGTGCACGACCTGTACGACCGCGACCCGAAAGCCGGTCCCGGCGGCTTCCTGCCTCATCACGTCACCCTCGCCGCCGCCCTCGCCGAGGCGCAACTGGATCGTTTCGATGCCGCCACGCTGGATGACAGTGCTGGAACGGTGCGGCACTACAACCTTCTCGACCATCAGGCGTCGACCGCGACCGTCGTGGGTCTTCACGGATGTGACCGCTGCCGTCCGACGACGCAACGACAGGACGCAACGTGGGCCGCCCTCGCCCGAGACCTTGCCCAGCACAGCACCGGCGAGAGGACCAAATGATGGCAGAACAATTGCTCTCGGCAGATGCCATGTACCGTGCGGTGCACAGCGACCCGCAGTTCGCCTGCCCTCGCCGACCGGCCCTGGTGCAGGGGCTTGTACGCCTTGACCTTCCGGACGGGATTCTGTTCGAGGGAGGCCCCAGCCGGCAGATCCTGCGCGGCGCAGCCACCAAGGATCTCGTTCCTGCCGTGCTGCCACTGCTGGATGGAACACTCGACGCCGACGGGATCGCGACCCGCTCAGGGCTGCCGCGTCCGCACGTCGATCGAGTGATCGCCTTGCTCTACACCTGCGGGTTGCTGGAGGAAGGCGAACAGGCTGCCGCGGTCGGCGATCCGAACGCCGCATTGTTCTGGTCGCGAAGCCTTGACTCGAGCCGCGCTAACCGATCGACCTCCGAGGTCCTGCGGCGATTGGACACCGCGCGGGTCGGTGTGTCGGGCTCTGGACTGCTTGCCGACCTCGTCCTGGCGGATCTGCAGGCCAACGGCATCGGCGCCAAGGCGGTCAGCGACAGCACCCCTGAGCCCGACTATGACCTGGTCGTCGGCGTTTCCGACCACGCGAACGCGGACCTGCGGCACATGGCGGACGCCTGTGCTGCCCACCACGTGCCGTTTCTGCCCCTCCGACTGTCCGGTCGAGGCGTCGAGGTGGGCCCCTACCTCGACCCAGCCTTCACGGCGAGCTTCGCTGATTACGACCGCCAGCGGCGAGCCGACCCGATCAAGGACGATGCCGGTGAGCTGTCCTTCCCGGTTCGGGCGAAGCTGGCCGCGGCGCTCGGGAGCGGGCAGATCGTGGGGTTGCTGGCCAGGATCGGCACCGTGCCCGTTCTGCGGGGACTACTTCGCGTCGACCTCGTGGACTGGTCGCACCGTATCCATGTCATCTCGCCCATCCCGGACTCTGTGGGGCCGCAGGTCCGCACGACCACAGCCGGTGTCCCGCTGGCGGTCTGCTACGAGAGTTCGGTGGCGTTCACGCCCCGGCACCTGCTGAATCCCAAGGCACACCAGGTGCACTACAAGCCCGGCAACCTGGCCCTGCAGCATGAGAGCAAGCGGTGGCCCAGTGCCCCACTGCTGGACCTGGCACCCTGGGCGTCCGTCCCGCCAGGGCCCCTGCGTAGGTCCTCCGCTGCAAAGAACGACGGCGATATTGCCTTGCCGGCCATCGCCGCGGTGTTGCAGCGCGCTGCAGGGCTGAGACCCGGGCCCTCGTTCGAGCAGAAGGTGCAACGCTGGGCACCGACCGGCGGCAATCTCGGCTCCGTCCAGCTGCACCTGTTGGCGCACCGCGTCGAAGGCCTGACGCCTGGTGTCTGGGGCTACGTCGGCGACCAACACGCCCTGGCCCGCCTTCGTGACCAGGACGACCTGTCAGCACTGGGCCATCGCAGCGGTGAACCGGCCGCGGCGATCGTGCTGACAGCAGCGCTTGCCCGGGTCGCCAGCAAGTACCTCGGATTTGCCTGGCGCGTCGTTCACCTGGACGCGGGCGCCGCCATCGCGCAACTCGCCTATACCGCACGAGCGTTCGGGTTGGCGGCACACCCGCTGCCCCGCTGGGACGACCAGTGCATCGCGGACCTGCTCGACCTCGATCTCGATAGCGAGCCGGTCACCGGCGTCGTCTTGCTCGGCTCGGCATCCGAAGGAGAACAGCAGCGATGACAGTAGAGATCAACGGGGAGGTCGCCTACCGCGAGGCGGCCAGGTTTCCCGACCACACGCAGGCACTGCGCCTGCTGCAGAAATACAGTCGCCTCGACGCTGACGCGGCCACCGTCGGGCTGCGCCACGCGAATCCTTCGCTGTACCGGGCGGTCGACGCGCATGCCGACGCCCATCACGTCGTCAGGGCGGTTGCCGCTGCCTCACCGGCAACACCGCTCAACGGCATCCAGGAGCAGCGCCTGTCCATCCGATACTTCGACGAGCATCCCGTCACGGTCGACGTCCTGGCGGCGATCACGACGGCCGCCGCCGCATTCGACCAGGAGGCCTGGACCGAACAGGCAGCCGGTACCGATCTGCAGGTACTGGTCGCGGCGCGAGACGTCGCCGGACTGCCACCGGCCATCTATGCTCACCGTCCGCACACCGAGACGTTCGTGCGCGTCGGCGACCTTCCCACGGGGGACGAGTCCGCCGACCTCGTGCTCCAAGTCGAGTTTGCCGATTCCCCGGCGATCGTCTTGATCTGCGGACCGCTGGCGGCAAGCCTCGATCGACACGGCGAACACGGCCACCGCCTGCTACTGAGCAGGGCCGGCGCCGCTGCGTACGCCGGTTGGCTGACCGCTATCGATCACGGCCTGGTGGGCAGCATCTTCGCGGGCTTTCTCGCGACCTCGCTGCGCCCGCTAGCGCCGGTCGACGGCTACTACACCACACAACTGCTCGCCTTGGCTGTCGGTCATCCGCGCCAGCGACACCGCACGCCCTGACGGGCACACAGACCTCCGCTATGCGGAGCCCCGGGACGACGGACGTCCCACATCGATAGGAGGAAACAACCTATGAACGACGCCGATCTGGACCTCTTCGCGGAGGACCTGAATTTGGCCGTTGACGAGCTGCCGGCGGATGTCGCACTCAGCTCGGTTGGCACGATCAGCTCCGTGGACTGCTTCTCGTGCCCGCTGTCCACGGCTTCTAGCAACGGTACCGCCAGCTCCGCTGGCTGACCCCACTGTGGAAGGGCAAACGATGGAAGCTATCGATTTTCTTGACCTGTTCGCCGAGGAAGGCGAGCCGGACCTGACGGCCGAAGCGCTCTCGGATGAGGCAGCGCTGTCCACGTGGGGATCGGTTAGCACGTTCACCAGCGCGTCGTGCCCCGCGTCCACCGCGGGCAGCAGCAGCAGCGCCTCGTCCGCAGGATGAGGCATCACCCAGGAGGAAGAACGATCATGCAGGAGAACATCGATCTCTTTTCCGAGGATCTCAGCGACCATCTGTCGGTGGAGTCCCTCGATGAGGCCAACCTGCTCGGTACCTGGACATCGTCGACGACCGTCAGCTCGGCGTCTTGCCCGGAGTCGACCGTCTCGTCGTCATCCACCGCGTCCTGCGCAGGCTAACGCAAACGGAAGAGGAGATCACGTGAACACCGATGTCACGGCTCTCGAGGCCTTGTGGGAGATCGACCTCTCGGCCGAAGACATGACCGCCGAGACGCTTGACGACACCATGGCACTCGGCACGACGGGCAGCTTCGCCTGTGGTGCCTGCGCCAGCTGCCCGGTGGGCTGCGCGTCCAGCGCTGGCACGTTCTCGTCGGCGGGCTGACACAGCACCACCGCTGGTTCGGCGATAAAGCGGATCGCCGAACCAGCGGTGGCAACCGCCGTACCAGCGGTCGAAACCGGCCGGTCCAGGGTCACCATCAGGATAATCAGGAGGACGCATGCGGCTGCTTGCAGCCCGGACGACGGCTGCGGCCGGCCCAGACGCCGTCGCCGATCGCCGCTGGCTCGACACCGAGCCACTCTGTCTGCGCGAGACCGTCCAACGTCTGGAAGGCGCGGACGGACGACCCATGCTGTTCGACGTCGCTACCGGCCGTTACGTCGCCATCTCGAAGGCCGGTGCCGCCATCGTGGCGTTGCTGAACGGAACGAGCACCGGCAGCGCACTGGTCGAGCGAATCGTCGCGCGGGCATCGGGCGACCCTGCCAACGCCGAGGCCGCCGTTGTGCGCTTCCTCAGCGAGCTGCGACAGGCGGGCGTGCTGTCGACTGATCCGCCCGGCCCCAAGCGGCCCCGATCTGCCCGTTTCATGCGACGCCACACGCCCCGCCTGCCCTTGACACGATCGTTGTTGCTCGTGCTGGAGCCGCTGGCCCGCCGCTTACGTCAGATCCCTCGATTCCTGCTGGCCACTGTCATGATCACCGTCCTCGGTGGTGCGGCGTCCCTTGCCGGACTGGCGCTCAGTAGCCAGCCGTTCGGTCTGCACTACACCCACTGGATATGGGCCGCCGTAGCCATCCTCGTCGCTCAAATCGCCGTGCACGAGGTGGGCCATGCCATCGTCTGTCAGTACCTCGGTGTACCCGTCCGCGAAGCCGGCATCACCCTGATGCTCTTCGTCATGCCCGTGGCATACGTCGATCGCACCGACGCCTACCGGATCCGCAGCCGCGGCAGCCGCACGCTCATCGCGCTCGCCGGGCCCCTCAGCGATGTGCTGTGGGCCGGCGCCACCAGCCTCGTCATACTCACCACGCACGGCGTTGCCGCCCACATCGCCACCCAGCTCCTCCAGATGCAAGTCCTACTCATGATCGTGAACTTGAATCCGCTCCTACCCTCGGACGGCTACCACGCCCTCGAATCCGCATTCGGAGCGATCAACCTGCGAGGACGGGCCTTCAGCTACCTCGCGCACCTTGTCAGCCGCTCCGAGCTGCCCAGCTACTTGCGGATACTCGGCCGCGTCCGGCGGTTCGGGTACTTAGCCTTCGGGGTGGTGTGCCTGAGCTACGGCGCCCTCACCGCCTGCCTGATCCTGCTGTCATGGTGGCGCCTGCTCCTGTCGGCGGTGGCGTAATGATCAGAGCGCCGTTCATGATTCACCGGGTCAATGGCCTGCCGGCGGACGCCCTCAACCTGGGGCTCCACAAGACGAACAGGCTCTTGCGCGAGCTAGACGGCATTGAGGCGGAAATCGGCCGCAACGCGGACCACGCCAGTGATCTGCTGTACCAGCGCATTCCGCTCCTCGACGATCCGCAACAACGCCGGGACCTCCTGGCCCTACGCCGGGCGCTGCACAACGGCAAGCTCCCGCGCGTGTCCACCGAGCAGCGGGCGTCATGGTGCCGCGCGCTCGGTGCTGATGCCGGGGTCCTGGAACGCCACCTGGATACCTTCGACCGGCGTAACGCGCTTCAGACGGCTGCGGAAGACGCATACCGTGCTGAGGCTGACGACGAAGGGGAGCGGCTCGCTGCCATTCTCGATCATCCCGCGTTCGTGCAAAGCCTCGCGCACGCCTCCCCTGACCTGGTGCGATACTTGCAGCGATGGCGGCTGCGTCCGGGTAGCAAGCCGGCACGGACACTGCTGGCATACGCATCCCGTGCAGCCCTGAAGACAAGCCCCTTCTCCCGGTTCACGGCCCTGGCTCTCGACAACCTGCCGGCCGACGGGAGTGCCCGCATCGCGCCCGCGCAGCAGGACATCCGCGGATGGCTCGACGACCTCGCCCGTGACGACGCCTGCGCCCGGATCTTCCTGGTGGCCGCCAACTCGTCTGCCGTGACCGTCAACGACCACCGGTGGCTGATCACACCCGACGTACGTCCTGGCACCGCCCTGGCATGGCGCGGTGACGCGCTCGTCGACGGCCAGCTGTACGCCGACGTCCTGGACACGCTGACCGAATGGGGTGTCCTGCCCGTCGACGAGTTCCTGATGCGACTCGGTGGAGACGACCCATTCGGCGCCTACCTGCGGCTACTCGATACCCACCTGATCCGCATCGTCCTACCCTGGTCGGACTCTCGCGACTCTTCGCCGCTGACAGAACTCGCCGATCTCCTCGACACCGCCGATACCGCTGCCGCTCAGCAGGCGCGCGATCTCCAGCGACGAGTGGAACTGCTCAACCAGGCACAGGGGCCGGCCCGCTTGGCGGCACTCGACAGCCTCCGTCTCGACGGCCGCCGCGTATCGGTGTACGAGGATGCCGTGTCCGACATCGCCGTCGACGTGCCAGGCGCCCACCTCACGACCGACCTACAGCAGCTCGGTGAACTCATCAGGCCGTACATCTTCCGTAGCCACGTCTACGACTGGATCGTCGAGCAGTTCGTCGCACGCTATGGACCAGGCGGCCGATGCGACGACGCCTACGCATTCCTCATCAGCCTGGCAACGCGGCCCGACTTCCTCAACCAGCTCGGCAAGGCCCTCGCAGCCGACCGGGCAATGCTCACCTTCCGCACCGACCGGGCGTGGCTCCCCGCCTCCGTCACCAGCGCACCTCCGTCGACGACCGTGCTCTACCAGCTCGCCGCAAAGGACAACCACAGCATCGCCGAAGGCGCATATCAGCTCGTTGTCAACCAATTCAATCCCGGCCTCGGCGGCCTCGTAGCCCGCTTCCGCCACCTTCTCGATCCCACCGACAACATCGCCGGCGGGCTAACCAGTCGCCTCCGGCAATGGGTCACCGACGCCTTCCCTCACGCCACACCGCACGAGGTCACCCTCTGCGCCGACCTCAACAGCATGCAACGCGACAGCGCCGGCATCTTCCCGCCCTTCCGTTGGCCGGCCGAGCCCGAAAACCGTGATTCCTCCGCAAGCCCACCTCGCTTGATGATCTGGCACGAGCGGGCCCAAGGCACCCTGCTCCTCACCAACGTCGAAGGCCTACCGATCGCGCCTGTCTACCTGGGCGTGGTACCCGCACACCTCATGTCGGGACCGGTACGACTGCTGCTCTGCCTGAGCGACCCCTGGGTGAACGGGGCACATCACCTGTGCTGCACCTATAGCCCGCTCGAACAACTATCCGAGCCCGGCGCTGACATCGTGGAAGAGCCCCGGCAGTCCATCGGCCGACTCGTAACCCGCCGACGCAACTGGCGCATGTCTGCCTCCCACTTCCCGACCCCCCACCGCAACGAGTCACCATTCGACTTCTACAAGCGAATGGACCAATGGCGTCGTGAGCACGACCTGCCCGATGAAGTATTCCTGACGCTGGAAGGCGGCGGTCGACTCACGCAGGACTATCCGGACCGAAAACCCGCCTGGATCTCGTTCAACAGCGCCCACGCCGTACGGGCCCTCGCATCCAACCCCAAGATCGGCGTCGCCCAAGCGGTGCGGCTGGCCGAAGCACTGCCGCACCGAGAGCAGTACTGGCTGCGAGACGGCGAAGACCGGACCAGAGCAGCCGAACATGTCTCCTTCCTCCGTTGGGACCGCCCGAACCCCCGCAGCACGCCTACGCAGCCATGACCGACAGGAAGGGAACCAGGAGATGACTACGCTGCTTCGTAGCCGGCCTGCATGGCTTGACCGGGACAGCTGGTGGTACGCGCGGTTGTACCCAGGAGGACTGGATCATCTGGACATGGCGGTCCGACAGCTTCTACCACCACTGGCCGCCACAGCCCATGACGCGGACGGGCGATGGTTTTTCATCCGATATACGGATTTTCGTGGTCCCCATCTCCGCCTGCGCATCCGAGGGAGCCGCTCACTGCTGGACCCCTTGCAGCGCAGCGTGCCCACCCTGGCACGTGCCTGCCTCGATCTCAGCCAGGCGGCAACCGCGCCGTTCACCGCTCTGGTGCCGCTGGACACCAGCTTCTTCAGCGGCGACTACGCCGGCGCAGATACGGCCCTGTACGAGCCGGAATGGGCCAAGTACGGCGGTCAGGAGGGAGTAGCTGCCGCCGAGCAGCTCTTCGAGATCTCCAGCGAGATCGCCCTGGCAGCAGCGTCCCTCGACAAGGCAACCGATCGTGCAGCCCTCACCGTCCTGCTCATGCAAACCTCCGTTGCGACCGTACAGTCGGTCCACGGCACCCGCCCTGGTAGCCCACCGCCAGCCATCTACTGGGAACGCCACCTGATGTGGTGGACCCGAGACGCCGGCTCCCACGCTGAGCAGCTCAAGTCGAGTCTGCGGAAGCGAGCGGACGCCGCAGGGAACGTCCACAGCGCAGTGCGGCGACTCGCTGAGGACCCGGGTACGACGTCGCTCCTGCAACGATGGTCCGTGAACGTAAGCGCCTACCTCGATGAGGTGAGGAAGAAGGCTGTGCCCAAGACGCCCGGCCACCTCATCTTCCACCAAAACCATATGATGGCGAACAGATTGGGCATTCTCCCGCGGGAAGAGGCAGTGCTGGGGATCGTCGCAGCCGGCTACGCCTGACAGCACCCAGGTCCCGCCCGACGGCCCAGCCGCGACAGCCCGATCTTCACCCGCCGATCTTCACCCGTACCGATCGACAACTATCCAACACGCGATGAAGAGGAGTGTCTCATGACTAGCACGACGGCACCCAAGGTTGGACGCACCGTGCTCGCCGTGTTGCTGTTGCTGTTGGCGGTGGGCGCCATCGCCCTCGCGGTTGCGTTGCATCACCTGGTCACCACGATCTTGCTCGTCATCATCAGCATCGCACTCGTCGCCGCCGGCACCCGCCTCCTCCCGCGTCGCTGACACCCCGGGCAGGTATGGGGCGCGGGCTTGGCTCGCCTGGACCGCCGTAACGACTCAGATCGACTCCGAGGGCTGAGAGCTGACGGCCACCTTGGCACCCGGGTAAGTGTGCCGGCATGCCGATGACGATGTGACGTTCGTGCATGCGCCGAGTGGTGCTCGTCAGAGGTGGGCTGCCAGGTCTGCCTTATCGCCGAGCGGGTCGCGGCCAAGGTAGATGGCGAGGGTCATGGCGGGATCGGCGTGGCCGAGTTGGTCGGCCAGACGGCCACAGGTCTCTCCTCGCTGGGGACAAGGGTCGGATCCTGCCACACATCGCGCGCCGGATCGGATGACCGTTCTGAGTACGTCTCGGCCCGACTCGTGTGGTTCGACTGTTATTCGAGGTCACAGCCCGGGACGGGCTGCGCGAAATGGTCCGCTTTGAGGCCCCACAGGCGGACGGCGAGCCAGGTAGGCTCCGTCTTCCGTGATCAACAAGTCGCGTGGGCTTACAGATTTCGTGTGAGGGGGCAGCCCGTGCCGCAAGACCCCGAGGACCTGCTTTCTGACTGGCAGTACAGGGCCGAACAGCAGGCAGAAACCAGCCTGGAGCTAAGCCGCCGGATGCAGGAAGTCACCGCTAGCGCCGAGTCGGCGGACGGCGAGACTGTGGTGACGGTAAACCATTCGGGCGGTTTGGCCGGGTTGCGGCTGGCTGACAGGGCAATGAGACTTTCGGCTGTCGAGTTGGCCGAAACCATTTTGGCGACCAATCGCCGCGCACAGGCGCAGTTGGCCGAAAAGATGGGCGAGTTGGTGAAGGGCATCTACGGCTCCGACTCACCAACCGCCGCGTTCATCGCCGGTTCCTACAGCGAACAGTTCCCCACGCCGTCGGACGACGAAGAGACGCGGTGAAAAGATGACTCAGCCTGACCTCAGCATCGACACGGACGGCGTGCGCAGCCACGCACGAATGGTCGATCAGGTTGCCGACATGGTCGATGAAGCGCGGGCCGCGGCTGGATTCCTCGACCTCCACGACGAGGTTTACGGCGAGTGGCCCGGTAAGCTAATCGTGCCGCTGCTGAACATCCCCCAGGATTACGCGTCACGAGAGCTTCGCAACGGAACGGATGCGACGATGCATCTCGCGGACGTCATCCGATCCGTTGCCAACTCCGTCGACATCACCGACACTGACGCGGCCCAACGGATCCGGGCGGCCGGATCATGACCGGCGCGGCATCCATCGGCCGGCCCGGCCTCATTGCGCAAGAGAGCGCCACCAAAGGCTACGAAGGTGCGGGAATCTTCGAGTCGGCCTGCGGTGTCGTCGATAGCGGATTCCATCTCGATGGCTTTGGTTTTGCAGGTAACCTAGTCGCCACGGGACTCGGGGCCATCGGCGCGATAATGGACCCGCTCCAAGCGGTCTTCGCGGCGGGCGTCAGCTGGCTCATGGAACACCTCGATTGCCTCCGCGAACCACTCGACCGGCTGATGGGCGACCCCAAGGCGATCGAGGGACACGCGCAAAGCTGGAAGAACATCGAAAAACGCATCTACGATGCCACCGACTTCTTCGTTGCCGAGGTCAATCGCAGCACGGCGGTCTGGGCCGCTGAGTCGGCGGAGGCATACCGGCAACGCGCACACGACCATGCCGATGCCATTCAGGCGATAGGAAAAATTGCCGACGGCATGAGCAAGGCAACAACGATCATGGGCGCGCTGGTCGGCGTGGTACGTAACACGATTCGGGACATCGTCGCTGAAGTCGTGGGTGCCTGCATTTCCAAGGCGATTCAGGCTGCCACAGTCGTGCTGATTCCCAAGGTGGCGGCCGAAGTTGCCGTTCTGGTGGCCAAAACCAGTACCAAGATCCTCGGATTGCTCAAGCAGTTGTTCTCCTCGATCAAGCAAGTTGGCCTGTTCACTAAGCGGATGCAGAGCCTGCTTGAAGAGGTCGCGCAGGCGAATCGAAATGTGCTGCGACTGGAGGCGTTCCGGATCGAGGCGGCAGGGACCGCAGGGAAAGGCTGGAGCGGTTTCAAGGACGCGTACAAGCTTCTCAGTCAGGGCCACGTGTCCGTGCACGGCACTGTCGATCAGGTGATCGCCGACACTGCACGTGATTCGAGCCGGAGCAACGCCGTGCAGAACACAGGCTCAGGACTCTCTACGCTGACGGGCGAGGACCCCGAGCCAGAGCCGATCCACCTTCCCCTCTGACGCAGGAAGTCACCATGGACTCGCACGACGAGCGGATGGCCAAACGCGCCGCCGAACGCAAGGCACTAGAGGCGGAGCTTGACCGCGAAGAAGCCGAGCGGAAGGCCGCAGCCTCCGATCCATCTGCCGTCGTAGTACGCGGGCGCGAGGGCAGCGCCATGCGGTCAGCCGTCTTCCTCATCGGGCTCGTGGCCCTTGCGGTCATACTCATCGGCTCATCGATCACTCTCATCCGACTGGCGGGGCGCGACTACACCGACGCCACACGCACTGGCCGAGCTGCCGTCGACGCGTGCAACCAACATGGCCCCATCACTAACCGCGGATTCGGTTCCTGGTATCGATGCTCGGCGACGATCACATGGGATGACGGTGCGGCCAGCCGGTTGACGGTCGACGCCGTGTTCACCCCGTCAGACATCGGCACCGAGGTTCGCGTCGGGGACCTCGGCCAATACCGCACCAGCAAGCAACTGGCCCGAGAGGACACCCCACCAAGGCCGTGGCTCACCTGGATCGGCTTTCTCGTCGGCTTCCTCGGCGCCCTGCCGGGCCTTCTCGCTGTCCTCATCATTCGTAAACCGCTCCGACGCCAACGTAGGTGAGTGGTGAAGCACCCCCCACCACCCCTGACCACTCAATGAGCGAGCCCAGCGCAAAGTCGCAACGTCGGGTTGCAGTACTAACCGTTGCAGTCACAAGTCATGTGACTACAACGGCTAGTTGGCACGCCTCACGCCTTATGAGCTCGCCCCTTGGAGGCGACTTCAACGCTTGATTGGCCCGTTCTGCAAGAGTTGGTTGGCCACTCTGTGGTTGATCAGGGCCGTGGGCGTGGGCAGTAGTCGTGACGGGCGAAACCGGAATCTGGTCACTTTGGTGATCGGCGTGGTCCGAAGTGAGTCTCCCGCGGACTACGGTGCGTCACCGACAAGCCGGCAGAACGCACGCGGAATGCGGCATGAGAGCGCACTGGCCACCGGGCCGGGGCCCGCGATGATCACCCGGCTATATGGTCAACTCGTGGACGTTTTCCTGCTCTGGCACATTCGCCATGCGCCATTCCTGGACGGCAGGCCGACCGAGCATCGTGGTGAGGATGGTGAACTCGTGTGGGACGAGGAGGACGGGGACGACCTCAAGATCCTCGGCGTCTACTCCACCGAGCAGAAGGCCCAGGAGCGTATCTTCTGCGCCCAGAAGCTACCCGGATTTCGCGACGAACCGGACTGCTTCCTCATCAACCCCTTCACCCTCGACGAAGACCGGGTGGACCGACGGCTTCGTCACGGTGCCGCTGGACCAATGAGTCGACCACCACCTCGTCCGGCTGGCCAATGCGGAAAGCGGAAGAGGATGCTGGTGTTGACGACGGCCGGCGTTTCGATCACGTGATTGATTGTTCTCTGGCCGCTTTAGCTCCGCTACCTCCCAGCAGCGTTCCAGGCGCTGCCGGGAACTTGCCGACGAGTGGACGTGGCGGTCCGATATGCTGTCCGGCTGTCCAACGGAAGGCTGACTGCATTGGCCACTGACCGTGTCCACTTGCCTGATTTTCAGCGGCTCACCTGGCGTGACGTCGACCCCGCCGCCCGCCCCGATGTCGACCTGGCAGGTGCGGCTGCGCTGGTGCGTTCGTTGCCACCGGCTGCTGAGGTCCCGCCGGCCGGCACTGATTGGCGCCTCGCCGATTTCTGGTGGGACCGGATGACGGAGGCCCTGGTCGAACGCCTCGGCGACTGGGTGGTGGGCTGGCAGCACACGGTGGTGATCGAGGACTTCCCGGGCCGGGGGGTCATCCCGGTCTGGCGGGAGGTGGAGCTGACGATCACGACTCCTGCCGAGACCCTGAATCGCCTGGCCGAAGCAGTGGTGGCCTGGCACGAACTGACCGTCGAACTGGCCACCGACGCTCGTGGCCGGTTCGCTGCGGCGGCCCCGGCCATAACCGACAGCTCCGGCGACCCGGTGGCCTGGCGGGCGGTGAAGGCACCCGGTATCAGCCGCCTCAACCCCGGGCGCTTCACCCGCGGCGTTCCCTACCCGGCGAGCCTGAGTTGGGCCGACGTCGATCCGCGAGACTGGGACTTCGATCCGGCGACGGTTGCGACCGTGGTCGCCACACTGGTCACCGCTGAGAGTCTCCCGGCCCAGGGCGCGGACTGGCGACTGCGGGACCTGTGGTTGGAGAGCGTGTCGATTGGTTTCGCGAAGCGGTACGGGCAGTGGGCGGTCGGTTGGCGTTGGTCGGTCGGCGAAGGCGACCTCGACGGTGGGCCGGTCGGTAACTGGTGCTGCTTCTCCCATTCGGTCACGACCCCGGAGGCGACCGCCGCCCTCGTCGGTGCCGCATTGATCGAGTGGCGCGACTGGCTGGAGGACACCGCCGACCGGTTCGACCGGTTCCTGCCGCTGGCCGCAGGCGACCTGGACGGCTGGGAACGCGCGGTCGCCCACCTGGTGACCGCCGTCGGCGACCGTACCCAGTACGAGTCCGCCTGGTACTCGTGCTGCACCACCGTCCTCGGCTGGTTCCTCGAAGCCGCAGGCATCGCCCCAGGCGAGCACAAGAAGCTGCTCGACCACGCAATCGGCGGCCGGTTCAACAGCTGGTCCGAGCCGGACCCGGAACTCATCGCGTCGGTGGCCGAGCGCCTGGCCGGGCAGGCGGCCGGTGCCTGACCAACTCACGACCTGGCAGCAGGTCCGCGAGCAGGTCCCATGGCGCGATCTCGTCCCGCACCTGCAGACCCCGGTTCCCGCTGCCCGCGACGGGTTCACCACCCATGCCACGATCGGCGAGGACCGGCGACGGCAGAGCCTGTTGCTGGCCGCCTACGCCGACGCCAGATACGCGGCGACGACCGGAGCAGGCCTCACCCCGGACCTGACGGCCCGCTGGAACGGGACGCTGCGTGGCATCCCGGCCGCCGACTTCCGCCGTGGCCCGGCTTTCGCCAAGAACGGCCGAGACCGGTACGGGTTACACGCCGACACCCAGCGGCGGTACGCATCATGCCTGTCAGAAGCCACCGACCCGACAATCCCGGTAGCGGCCCGCGCGGCCCGGGCCTATCTCGACATCGCCTTCTTCCACCCCTACGACGACGGCAACGCCCGCCTGGGCGGCCTGCTCCTGCACTACGTGCTGCTGCGCGCCGGCATCGAACTCGACGAAGTCCGCCCGATCCTCACCACGATCCGCCGCGCCGACGACCCGCAAGGCGCAGCCGACCTCGCCCGCCTGATCTACGGCACCGCCACAGCCACCAACCGCCGCTGGCTCCGCTCGTCGAACCCTGACCGGCACCCGACAACCTCACGACCTCCGATCCCAATGGAATGCGTCCACACCGGAAGCCCTCCGTTGAGCCCGGCCGTGAACCCCGACCAGCCGCACTCACGGCGACGCAACGAGGCGCTCGCGCCGTGGGCCAGCTGCCCGAAGCGTCATGACTTCACTCGGCGCTGCGCCCGATCGGCGGCAGATCCGTGCGCCGTGCTGACAGATCTTCAGCCGGTTGTCGAGCAGGGACCGTGGGCTGTCGCCCTGGCGGTTGGTGCGTCGGTGGTGGGTCGGATCGTGGTGATCACGAGCGCCCTTCGTCGGTCGGACCCGAAGGACCGGCCGAGCATCATTAAGGCAGTAGCCGAGCTGTTTCGGTGGCGTCGTCGGTAGACGGCCATCCCGTGTAGCGGGGTGTGGCCAGGCTCAGTCGCCACACCTCGATCGCCTAGGTTCGAGCGGTTCTGGCCGTTATCCTGCGAGCCTAGCCCCGCCCCCCACTGTACCGGGCGGATTGGTTGGGCAACGCAATCGTCAAGGAAGGGCGCAGTTCGGCGTCCTGGTCCGCTCCGAGCGACCGGTAGATTTCCACCGCCTCGTCGATCGCCGCGCGGGCCTTACGAACGAGTCCGATCTCCGCGTATCGGTTGGAGAGGTTGGACAGCGACAGGGCCAGTTCTGTCTGCTGCCCGCGCGACTCGGGCGACTGGCGGAGGTGCGCCACCGCTTCGAGGTTCGTGGCCAGCGCCCCGGCCACGTCGCCGGTGCGGCGTTGCACATACGACAGGGCGTTGAGCGCACTGGCGAGTTCCTCTGCGAGGAGAGGATCGTCGAGGCTGCGGTACGTGTCGACCGACTCCGTGATGGTCAGCAACGCGGCGTCCAGGTCCGCCGCGGCGACGTGCAGATCGGTCAGCGCCTTGAGGCAACGTGGCAGGTCGGCTGGCGGTGCGTCTCCGGCGGCCATCTCGCGATATAGGCCGGCGGCTTCGGTGAGCGCTGCCCTGGCCGCACGGTTGTCGCCGGCAGCGTGCTGCCGGAACGCCAGCATGCGCAGCGCGCTGGCGAGACCTTCCATATCCGCGGCCGGTGTACGCATCAGCGCCACGCATTCCTCCGCCGCGTGGAGCGCCCCGGCATGATCGAGCCTCGCCGCGAGTCGTTCCGACAGCGTGTAGAGGCATGCCGCCAACAGCGCGTCCCGGGCTGGGCCTTCGCTGGCCGATGCGCGACAGGTGTCGAGGGCCTCGCGAGCGGCGTCTAGCGACGCGTCGAACCTGCCATCGAACGCGTGACGTTCCGACAGATCCAGCAGGGCCGGCACGAGCGGGCCTGGCGCGGCGCCGTCCCGCCGGCACTCCCGCAGCACGTCGACGGCCTCCACCACGCGATGCTGTGCCGTCGCTCGGTCACCGGCGGCGGCGTCGGCACCCGCCGCCGCCAGCAGGTACTGGCCGAGCATGGGCCGGTAGTGGCTCGGATGCGCGCCCGCCAGAATTCGGCTGAGGGCGATGGCTTCCTCGATGGTGGTCACGGCCGCGGGCGCCATGTCCAGCGTCTGCTGCCGGGCGGACAGCGTCCGCAGTGCCTCCGCCAGGCGTACGACCTGCACCGGGTCGTGCTCTGCGGCGATGCGGGCCATCCCGACGGACTCCTCGGCCGCACGCAGGGCGGCTTCATGCTCTCCCGCCGCGGCCAGGTAATCGGAATGGAAGTACAGCGATGCGGCGAACTCGGCGTACCGGTCAGTGCCCGCTGCCGGCGCGGCGGCACGGTGGTGAGCGATCGCCTCTGTGCTGGCCGCCAGCGCCGCGGCCACGTCACCGGCGTCGTTCTCCCGCACACCGAGGATGTCGAGGGCAACGCCGAGTTCGTGGTTGTGACCACCGTCCGCCAAGGCTCGTTCGATGTCGGCAGACTCGCGGGCCGCCGCCAGCGCGGCGTCGTGCTGGCGGAGCTCGCTAAGCCGGTTGCTGAGGTTGCTGAGGGTCCGGCCCAGCAACCGGCGGTGGCTTTCGTCGCCGGCGGCGAGCTCGCGCGCCAGCCGCACCGAGTCAGTGGCCGCGGTCAGGGCGCCGTCGAGATCTCCCGCCTTGCTCAGGCGGATGGCAAGGCTCGATACCGCACCTGCGATCAGCGGCGCGTCGGCGTCGGAATCCAGCCGCAGCCGCTGCAGCCGCAACCGGTCTGTCGCCAGGCCGAGCTGCCACAGGGCCGGATGTTCCGGCGGGATCAGCCCGGCCAGCTCGTCCAGCGGCACGATGCCGTCGTCGCCAACGATCTCCATCATTGCCCTCAGCGCCGGTCCGGTCTGGAAGTAAGCGATCATGAACAGCCGCCGCCACAGGGCGGGTGCGGCGCGCACGACCTCTGCCATCAGCGCGGCCGCGTCCGCCGCGTCGTCGGCGCGGGTCGCTCGATTGAGCCGGTAGAGCGCGGGGCGTGCCGCCTCCGGGGAGAGCCCTGTGAGGAGGGTCGTCAGCGCGGCGCGGTCGCGGCGAAGCAGGGTACGGATCAGGTGGTCGGCCACCGGGCCGGGCCGGACGGACAGTTGTTCCCCGGGCCCCGGGCTCAAGCAGACGATGAGCGTACGCGCAATGTCGTGGACGCGGTCCGGTCCCGCTTCGCTCAGCGAGCCTAGGCAGTTGCCAACTGCGGCCTCGTCCGGGGCCGGCGCCAGCAGCGTCACGAAGGCCGCCGCCTTTCGCAATAGGGTGTCCGGCGCCTCGCTCGCTGGCTGAATGCGCGACCAGGCGCGGCGCCAATAGCTGAGCTCGTGCTCGAGGGCGCTGTCATAGAGCGCGTCGAGGCCGGTCGGCGCGGGACCACCGTTCGTGGTCGCGAACCAGCCGAGCAGGACGAAGTCGAGGGTCGTCAGTCGGTTGGCGATGATGCCTTCGAGGTGCTCGACGTCCGGCGGCTGCGCGTCGTCGTGGCCGAGCAGGGACATCGTCTCGCGCAGAATTGTCGTACCGGCGGGGTGGTGGGGCGGCAGTGGTTGGTGGTGCACCTCGTGCGGGTGACCGTTGTCGCGAAGATCGGTGATCACGTCCCGCCACCACGAGCCCTCTGCTGACCGGGCGGTCAGCAGCACCACGGCGGGGCGCCTCTGCAGTCGTGCCTGCATGGCGGCGAGCACCTGCTGCGCCCGCGGCACCTGCGCGTCGGCGTAGTCGACAACGACCAGCAGCGGCGCGACGCCGGATCCGAGCCAGGCGAGATCGTCCGGGGTCGCAGCGGGCCGCAGCAACCCGGCGTGCCAGCCGGCCGCCGACAGGGTCTCGGCGAGCTCCAAGGCGAGCCGGGTCTTGCCTGCCCCGCCCGCGCCCGTCAGCACCACCACGCCGGTGCGGTCGCTGGCCGCGATGCGCCGGCAGAAGTCCTGCAGCTCGGCTAGCTCGGCCCGGTCCACGAACGGAATGAGGCCGTAGTCGGCGCGCAACAGCCGCAGCGGGCCGTCGTCGGCCGGTTCCACGTAGCCGGCGCGCAAGGGGTCGGTCGCGGGACGCGAGGGAAGGGTCAGCGCGTCCTGGGCGCGCCACAGCGTGGCGATGTCGACGCCGAGCAACCATCCGCGCTCGGCGAGCAGTCCTGCGCCGCGCTGCACGGCCGCCGGAAGGTCCAGCCCTGCCCCGGGAACGGTGGTGCCGGGAAGAGCCATGGCGAAGCCAACTGGGTCGAGAACCACCAGGTCGGCCGGTTCGTCCCAGCGCGTCTGCACGAGGTCGTCCAGTCGTGGCGGGCGGTGAGACCACACGCCGGCGGCGGCGCCGAGCGGAAGGGAGTCGTCATCGGCCATCCAGAATCCCACCAGCGCGTGGGCCGGTTCGCGGCCCGCCGGAGCGACAATGATGATGATCGGGTGCAGGCCGGCGACTAGCGCGGCCCCGGCGAGGACGATCGCCAGGTCGAGGCATGTGCCGTGGCGGGGCGACCAGAGAACCTGTTCGGGCGTGCGGATAACCTGCCGCCGGCCGGGCTCGTCGGACGGCGCCTCGTGGGCGTATCGGATGCCGGCTGCGGCCAGGACGCGATACACCTCCGCCAACCGGATCGCCGGGTCGGAGCTGGACGAGCCGGGCAGGGCGAGGTGTTCGGCCACCGCGCCCGGTTGCACGTACTTCGCGAGCGCCGCCGGCTCCCCGGCGAGGCTCCACCGAGGCCAGGCGCTCACTCGTCGACCACCGCGACGGTGTCGTCAACGGTCAGCCGGTCCGCGCCTGACAGGCCCGCGGCGGTGACCTGCATGTCGTAGAACCCAGGTGGCACCGGGCCGAACTCGCCCCGATAGCCGCCCGCGGCGTCGGCGGTGAGCTGCACCCTCTGCACCACCGAGTGATCGGCGCGGAGCGCGGCCGTGATGGTGGACGGCGCTTCGGCGATGCCCTCGACCGACGCCCGGAACTCGATCGGCCGGCCGGCGGCGTGTTCGGTGTCGAGGTCCAGACCGAGTGCGGCGGGCCGTTCGTCTCCGCGAATCGGGGCCAGCGGCCGGCTTCCGTATCGCTCGTACGACTCCACCAGCTCGGTCACGAAACCGGCCGACGCCAGCGGAGTGTGCCGCTGCTTCTCCCGGCGGAACGCCGACGTGTGGCTCTCCATCTCAGGCGGCAGCGCCGAAAACGCTGGAACCGTGCCGTCGCCTTTGTCGTGCTTCCATGCGGTCAGATCCAGCCAGTGCGGTGGCTCCTTCGTGACGCGCAGCCGCCCGTTCTCCCAGAACGCGGCGTTCGGCGTGCCGTGGCTCCAGCCCAGCCGCGGCTCGACCTCAGGTAGGCCGCGAGGCATCCGCTCCCACCCGGCCGCGATCGCCGCATGGGTTTCGGCGGCACGTCGCGCCGGGGCGGTTAGCCAGGGCACCGGCAGCTCGGCAGGTTGCATGGAGGTGCAGGTGGCGGGGTCGAAGATCGCCGGGTAAGTCGGCAGCAGTTCGTACACGCTCGGCCACTCGCGCAGCACACCGGTGACCGCGCCGAGGAGGCCGAGCGGCGGGCCGTTCACCAGCATCCCGAGGGCCTTGGGCGCACCACGGTGGGGCGTTCCCAGAGTGATCAGGGCGCGGCACCACCGGTGGCCACCGAGCGGACCGAGCCAATAGCGGGCGACCAGCCCGCCCATCGAATGGGCGACCACGACGACCCGGTGTTCTCTATTGCCGCCGAGATGCGCGAGGCGTTGCGAGACCTCCTGCGCGAGCAGCTCGGCGTTGTGCGCCACAGGTCGCCGGAAGTCGTACGGGAACAGCACCACGTTCGCGTCCGGGCAGGTGCCGGATGGGCCGTCGGCCACCACCGTGCCTGGCAACCGGCGCATCTGTTCGACGAGACGCTCGTACCCGCGGATCACCGACCAGCCCGGCAAAAGCTGCAGCGATCGAACCAGCCCCACCGGGCGCAGGTCGGGGTTCTCCGCGAGACTGAGACGACCCGGATCACGGCCAGCGCCGAGTAACCCGCCCGGCTCCAGCGCCCATACGATTCGGCCGGCCCGATCGGCGAGCACACTGCCGCCGATACCGGGCAGCACCACCACCAGCTGCTTGCGCGTCGCCATACCCGGTCCTCCCGCCGCCACCAAGGGGCAACGATCAATAGCCCACCGCGGTAACTCGCTGGTCGCGATGCTTAGCCAGGTTGTGCAATCGGGTGAGGGGTGCCGTCCGACAAGAACACTGCGAAAGCTGCGCAAAGTGTTCGTACGCGATGAGGATCCACCGCTCGTAGGGCTCGGAGTGGCCGACGTTGGTCATCACGATCCCAACCAGCGCGTGCATGATGCTGCAACGCAACCTGCTCTTCACCGCTATCAGGGCGAAGTCTTGCTCGTCGGCTCCCGCCGGGATCTGGCCGCCGCCGGTCACGCCGCCGCCGAACATGCATGCGCCCCCGTTTACCCCCCGAAAACCCCGGCATAGTGTCGACTGTCAGTGACAAGCGTTGACCAGTCAACGACCAAATTCGACAAGGACACAGCGCCAATTCTTGGCAACCAACGACAAGCTCTGGACTGTGACGTTTCGGCAAGCGTAGGTTGTCGACTCTTGTCAACATTGGGCAGCCTTATGGATGCTGGCGAACTCGTTGGCAGTGCCTTCGCCGGCGCCAGCCGGCTGAAGGTCACTCGGACGCGGTGAAGCCGAGTGCGATTCGCGCCTGGGACAGCAAGAGCCGCCCTCGGCCGGCTTTGATCTCGCTGAGTGGGTCGGCGACCCTCGTGATCATCGGCGCGGATGAGTCGGTCCTGGTCACTCGATAGATGTAGTAGCGGTGGCGGTGCAGGGCAGCTTCTACTAGTTCCGCATGGGAGATGTAGAACGGCTCGCCAGGGTCGTCCGCTTTGGTGGCCTTCACTTCGATGTAGATCGCCTGGTCATCGTCATCGACGCTGCGGATGTCGAACGGGGCTGTCTCATGGTCCTTGGACATCCAGACGACCCGGTTCGGGTCCTTACCCGCCGCTTGCAGGCGCGCGCGCTCTTTGGTGAACACGATCTCTTCACCGCGTCGACCCACCCGGCGCTTGTCCGCTTCGCTCTGCAAGGTCGGGGCGCCGCCGCCACCGAAGCCGCTCGGGTGCGTCGGGGAAAACTTCCCGTCCAGGGGACCCAACCGGCCGTCGACGATGTGTACCTGCTCGTAATCAACCTCGGTAATCTGCTGTGCGGTCGGCTTCTGCGCGTCGGGTGATCCCGGGACGTTGGATGGTGCTGTGCTGCCCGATGATGCAGGGCTTCCCGATGGCATTGGACTGTCAGCTGGAGCCTCGTTCGTTCCCGGCGCGACTTCCGGTCGCGAACCGAAAGTATCCGAGTCGCCAATCGAGGTTTCAAAGCTGTCGGGCAGCATGTCGAGCTCCTCGTCATCGGCCAGTCCGAGCAGATCGCGGGCCTCGTTGACGTCCTCGGGCCGAATCTGACGATCGGCCATCATCCGCCGGCGATCGTCGTATGCCGTGGTGAAGACCATCGTGATGGCGTCGGACAAAGTGGGCACGCCGAGATGCTGGGCAAGCTGCCTGCCGAACGGGAACCAGTGTGGTTCACCGGTGTCTCGCTCCACTTCGAGGTACGCGGTGCCGATCAGGTGGTGGCGCGCGCTACGCCGTTCCGCGATGAAACAGGTAGCGTCCTCACGTTCGATGCTGTGGCCGTCGTGCTCATACCGCAACACGAGACTGTCGCAGATCACGAGTTCCAGCCTGGTGAGGGCGTTACGTGCGGTGTTCTCAGATAGGCTGTTCTCGGCCCGGACCAACGCGAGCAGGTACGGTTTCGCCTCCGCGATCTTCCTCGACACTGCCCGATGAACATCGTCGCCAAAGTGTTCGCCGTACGGCACAGGTGTCGTGGTAACTGCGTCGTCCAGCCTGGTCAGCGACAGGTATCGCACCAGCCGGCCGAGTCGCTGGTCGGCATTGAGCACTGGACACCGTTGCTCCCAAGTCTCGCGCAACAGCGGATCGTCGGTGTACGGCGGTTGTGCGACGAACAGGGTCTGCCCGCCGTGCCGCGCGAGTACCCGGACGGAGCCAGGATCGGGGTGTGGTGGCTCATCGGCCAGAACGTCATGGAGGGCGCGGACCGCCCACCTGGCTGCCAGCTCGATTTCCCTGTTGGTCTCCCCGAGGCGGTCCGACTCATCGGCGATGTCGGCGAGCAGCGTGAGCAGGTCGGCGACTGCTGGCCGGCTGGCGTCGGTCACACCCAGGGCATTAGCCAGTGCCATGCCGCCCTTCATCGAGAGCATCGGCGCGCTGATCCGGGGAACGCGCTCCAAGATCCGCTTGTGCGTTTGGCGGGCGCTGATCCAGGCGTCGCCAGGCCGGGCTAGTTCGGCCGTGGTGCCCCGGTATACGGGCAACCAGCGCTGAGATTGCAGGGTATGGGCGAACAATGACATGCAGTGGCGGTCGCGTTCCCCGCTGTGCTGACGCTGGCTGCAATGAAACACTGCCACCATGGCGGGTTCGTAGACATCACCCCAGTGCAGGGCCAGTTGACGCCAGAGCGCCTCGAGCCGCTGCCGGTCAAGGCTGGCAATGAGATCCTCGTGGCGGTCCAGCCGATAGGAAACCCCTAGCTGCTGCTGGGAGTGTGCGTGGCCGTGCGGGCAGTTTCTGGTGGCCTGGACGGTTGGCTGCGTGCGCCAGGCGTTGAACATGGTCGACCGTTTTAGTGGGTCTGAACCCGCCAGCGGGTAGCCGCCGGAGTCGCTGGTCTTCGCCTCGTGAAGTCGCGGGTGGTCGCGTACGCCGAGCATCTCGTAGAAGGCCCGGTCGATGCGCCGCTGCTCGGAATCAGTCGGAGGGTCTGATGCCAGGAACTCGGTATTTCCGAATGGCCCATAGATGACCTCAAGGTCGCCTGATCCGGTCCAGTCCTCGCCGAAGTAGAGGGATGCGCCGGCGCGCAGCTCCCGTCGCTCACCCGCCGCGGTGCGAGCCGACAACAGGACGCTACCGAGTGCCGGCGCCAAGGCTTCACTTTCTGATAAGCGGACCTGGTGATAGGCACGCATCCCCGCCAAGGCTCGGGCACGCAGTTCCGGCGCTTCATCGGGATTCGTCAGAATTCCGAGCAGGAAGTCGCGGATGAGATCCCGCCATTCGAAGGGCCGGACACCCACCTCGTTCAGGAGCGCCTCCGCGCCGTCGACCTCCGGCACTACTGCGATGGGCACCGGAAGGTCGAGGGGAATCGGCGCGTGACCACGGGCTCTCGGGAAGAACACTGGCTGCTTCGCGGCAACCATCAGTGCACCGTCCACCGTCAGCACACACGGCACTTCGCGGAGCGCGGGCACCAGCTTCCGACCGGCCCGTTCCCGCCACTCGGCGAGAAAACCGTAGTAAGCCGCCACGGTCTCGAGGTGCGGTGGTCGCAGGATTGCGACAAACCCTTCGACACTCATCGGTTTGACGCCCACGTGTCCGGTAAGAAAGGACCGTACTGTGCCCAGTTGCTCGATGTCCGGAAGTAGCGTTCGCTCGCCGTCGATGTCGGCCAGGTCATGCGCGGTACTGCAGTTCGGCAGGGTGTCTGGAAGCAAACTGACATCGACGGGCTGGGCCAGCGAACCGTCGGCGACTGGCAAGAACGGCGCTCTGGATAGGGCATCCTGCCAGCGGCCGCGTAGGGTCTGTCCAGCGCCCGGGCTGGCTGGGACGACAGCCGGTACAAGCGCCGTGACCGCTGCCGTCGAAGCGTTCCAGCGCCGCACCACGTCGGTTGCGACCCGCTCTACCGACGCGGCCAGGTGATCGAGAAGCATCTCGTTGTACGGCTGAGCTTCCGGCGCGGTACTCAGCTGACGCCGGTCCATACCCAGAATCCACTCGGCGTGGATCATGAGGTGCAGGCCCGGGTCTTCCTCGGTGGGGAAGTAGACGTGCAGAGGGAACGTCTCGTCGGCGCGTGGCTGGCCCGCTCCGTCCAGCGGCACGGCCACCGCCCAACGCACTGTTGTGACGTCTGCCCACGCCTCGCCAAGAGGTTCCAGAACATCGGGTGCCGGTCGCGCCTCTTGACGATAGATGAGCCATTCCTCGGCGCTGGTCCCGGTGTGGAGCGACACCCGCTCCACGCCGTCGACGCTCGGTCGTGTCACTCGCGCCGAAAAATCTGCGGCGGTGCCTTGTAGGTCGAGGTGGTCGATCCCGGGCAGGAAGAGCAGCAGACGCGGCCGAAGGTAAGTGACCAGATGTTCGGCAACCGTCTGCCGGTTTACCCCGGCCCGCAGGGGCAACCGGATAACCGTATTAAACCCCTCATCCCGTAGGCGGCGTACTTCGTGGGCGTCGTGCTCCAGATCAGCCACCGTGACCGGGAATGGAAACGCGTAGATCGGCAGCCGCTGGCCGGTAGGCAGGTCTCCCATGATGGCGGCTACTTCTCGGCGCAGCCGGTCGCCGTCGAACTCGAACGACGTTTCGACCGAGAATATCTGTGGTCGGTCGGTGATCTCGCCAACCGACTTGAAACCAAGCCCCTTGTGCCCCACGGCCGTACCCGGCCCTTTCGAAGACCGCCCGAGGGAACAGATAGCAGCGACGTGTTTGTCCTCGAAGCCTGACCCGTCATCGGCGACTATCAGGGCCGTCTCAGTGAGCAGGAAGGACGCCCGGCCCCGGACACCACGGTCGACCGCTGCGTCGTTGGCATTTTGAAGGAGCTCGAACGGATAACGACCGGAATACTGCTGGCGGATCAGCTCCTGGGCGCCGCCCCGCTCATCGAGAATCTTCAGCCCGGTTTCACGAAGATCCTCGCCTTGGTGCAGCCGGATCGACGCGAACTCCTGCTCGCGCAACCTTGTCGCCTGGTCCATCCCCGTACCTCTCCTCCGGGAGTTCCGTAGGAAGGATGCCGCATACCTACGACAATCTGGGTGGTAGCAGTGGGAGCTGCTACTCACGGCGTCCGCATCCCACAGCACTGACAGTCAGCGACCACGGGCGACCCGTGCCGGCAGCACGGGACGCCGCCGCAGACACCGTAATCTCGGCCAACTCGAAGATCCGGCCGAGGGCGTCGGGTTGACGGCACTACGATCCGGCCGGAACCGGCGCCGCCTGAACGGCGTGCGCACGCTACCGCGGGCCCCCTAAACCTCTTGTCGGCGAACGTCAACGCATCTGCGCTGGTCAGCGCGTCGATGATGCCGTAGGTCAGGTCGTGGGTCGAGCCGGGCAGAGCGGCCGAGGCCCGCACGACACCCCGAGTGCGTTGGCGAGGACCTGCACGTTTACACGTGACGTCGGTGCTTGCTGGAGGAGTAGGGCTTCTAGTCGGCGACCCGGTCGATCTGGACCAGCGTGCCGTCAAGGATCGCGTACGCCGGGTGCCGCATGCGCCCCATCGCGCTGTCAACGGCCGCGCCGACCAGGGAGATGGATCCCTGGTGATAGCGCCGTACGATAGCGGTCCCGAGTTCGAAGCCAGCGGCCGGGCGCGGCATAGGCGTCGCCGTTACGAAGGTGGCCAGGGCGAGCAGGGCTGGCGGCCAGGGTTCAGCCGCCGCCATCGGATGTTGCGTTCCTCCTTGGCGGCCCTGCCGGTAAGCGCGGAGCGCCAGCGGGAAGCGCACCTGAAGATCGCGCTCGACTTTGCAAGCTAACTCGCCCATGGACTGGATCTCCCCGTCCGGCGAATCGGCGTAACGCCGAGCCGCGTGACCGGTTCCGTCAACCAGTCTCCCTAGCGGCACGGCCTTCCGTCTGGGGCGCTTGCCTCAGCTTGCTTGGTAGCTGCGAAGGAGCAGGTCACCGGCCCGGTCGAGGTCTGAGTGGTTCTTGATCCGGACCTCCAGATCGCCGGTGCCAAAGTGTCCGATGGTGCGCACGTCGCGAGTGAAGCCGTCTTCCAGGTCGACCGACTCGGGATCGACCTTGGTGTAGACCAGCAGTGTGTGGTCGCGGGGATGGACCTCTACGCAGGCGAAGTTCTTCAGCCGTTTGTAGGCGAAGTACAGCTTCCGGGTGGTGCGTTGCACGTCATCACCGAATGCGGTCAAAGCGGCGTCCAAGTCGGCGAAGAGGTTCTTCAGCGACTCAGGCGCCTGCTCAAGGTACTGGCTGACGGTCTTCTGATGGTTGGCGCCGGCGCGGACCCTGGTGGTCATGCCGGCCGGATCCGCGCCGAGGCCGGGCTCGCAGGCCGGGGTGCCAGTTACCGCGGTCAACAGCTCCAGGGCCAGCAGTTGGCCATCGTAGTCGCGGTAGCGAACCAATTCGACCGTGCGGTTGATCTGTTGTACAGCGTGTTCATCGTAGCGGGTGAAGTCTCGGGCGACGCATACCAGCCGGGGGTTGCTCCAGTCGATCTCATCGGCGGCTGCGCCAAGCTGCTTCATCGCCAGCAGGGTGAACTCAGCTCGATGGTCCAGCAGCCAGTCAAGGTAAAACAGGCCCTGGTTGATGACGTTCTCGTCGCGCGACCGTTTGTACTCGAAGATTACGGGCGAGCCGTTCTCATCGATTCCAAGTGAGTCGATCCGTCCGCCGTGGCGGGCGCCGGTGGAATACTCCGAGGCCAGCAACCGCACTCCGAACAAGGGGTCCATGTTGCGCTCGATGAGCGTCTGGAGGTGTTTCTCGAGGGACATCGCGCTGCTGACCAGCTCAGTGGCCAGACCGCCGTCGATCCGAAACAGCTTCAGGTCGCTCAAAATACTTCCGATCGTCGAATCCAAGGACGCGCGCCCCTATAAGCCGCTACCCTGCGAATCCTCGTCACGTTCAACTGGTCAGGGCCGTCGACGGTTACGCCGGCCAGGAGCTCGCTCCCTTCGGGCTACCTAGTAGGACGGGCAACAGCGAATCGCGTAGTTTCTCGGTGACTGCGACGATCTCCCGATGCACCGCAGCCTTGTCATCCAGTGCACCCAGGATGGTGCCGATCAGCGCTGCCAACGAGGTTGTCGGTCAGGCACCCCGGCGGCGGCGCGGCCGGTGGTGTAGAAGGTCGGCGGATAGGGCGCCTGGTGGGGCCGTGAACGCAATCGGCAACGGGTGAATGTGCCCCCGTTTACCCCCCGAAAACCCCTGCCAAAGGGCGACTATCAGTGACTGACGTTGATAATTCAACGACAGCGTCTGTGCAGTTCAGTAATGGCTTTTACGATCAATCACAAGTTCAGGATCATGACGTTCGGTAAGCGTAGGTCGTCGGTTCGATTGCGGCAGGCGCGTCGGCTGCGGTACACCGAAATGCTGCTTATGGTGCAGTGAGGTGATCTCAGCAGGGAATAGGAGCTGAACCTGATCGACACGGGCATACCCGATCAGGTCGGACAGTGCTGGATGCAGGCGTGGAGCCATCGATAGACAGGTTCTTGCGACGGAATCGGTCTTCGAGAGGGCTCCACGTGATCGCCTATCCTGCCATGCTCGACGTCCCCAGGGAACTGGTGCGCCACCTCGCCCGGCTGCTTGCCGCCGAGCGCCGCATTCTCGGCACTCGGCGGGGTTCTCGAGCGTTGACCTGCTTCTACCAGGCGCTCATGGTCTTGATCTGGTTCCGCAAGGCCGAGGACACGACGGTGCTCGGTGCCGGGTTCGGGATCTCCCGGGCCACCGCGTACCGGTACGTAGCCGAGGGCATCGCGGTCCTCGCCGCACAGCGGCCCGACCTGCACGAGGCGTTGCGCCGAGTGGCTGACGAAGGCTGGGCGTACGTGATCCTCGACGGCAAGCTGTACGACTGCGACCGGGTGACAGAGAACGCGACGAGCGTGAAGGGCAAAACGATCGACGCGTGGTATTCCGGCAAGCACCGCGACTTCGGCGCGAACATCCAAGCGATCATTCGTCCCGACGGACTGCCGATCTGGACGTCGCACGCCTCGCCGGGCCACCTGCACGATCTGACCTGCGCCCAGCAGCACGGTGTCACCGCCTCCTTGAACTGGGCGGCCGCCGAACTCGACCTACCTGCCTTGGCCGACGCCGGCTACGACGGTGCAGGTCACGGCATCAAAACCCCGGTCAAGCAGCCCACCGACGGCAAACTCCTGGCCGTCGCCAACCGGACGGTCAACCGGGTGCTGCGCGGTCTGCGCTGGCAAGGCGAACGTGGCTTCGCCATCCTCAACGGACGCTGGAAAACGCTTCGGCACACCACCGCCGGTCCACGCCGGATCGGTGACATCGTCGCCGCAGCGCTACACCTGACGCACTTCGAATACCGATACCTGATCGAAAGTCGTTGAGATCACTTCAGTTTATTGCTGGCCGCAACCGCGCTCCCGGTCGTTAGCCACTCTCGGCTTCGGATCTTCCCGATTCTAGGTAAGCGCCGGCTGCCTGTTGGTCGCTGCGCGTGATCGCAACCGGAGTGCGGCGCCGAGGTCGAAGCTGGAAAACTTTGATCTGCGCTGCGTAGTCTGTCCTCCTCTGAGTGATGTCGTGCGCGAGTGACCGAAAGTCCGGCGGACCCGGCGCTACTGGGTCGGCATGATGCGGTCTGGGACTGACTACGGTAGGAGACCATGCAATCGCTGAAGGCTACGGATCCGAGCCAGCTCGGACCATACCGGCTGGCTGGGCGGCTCGGAGCTGGCGGTATGGGCGTGGTCTACCTCGGCGTCTCTCTGACAGCCGACAGATTTGCGATCAAGGTGATCACCCCTGGGCTGGTCGGCGATGACGAGTTCCGGGAGCGGTTCGCCGCCGAGGTCGAGATCCTCAAGACCGTCACCGGTAGCCGCGTCGCCCGTCTGGAGCGTGCGAACCTGGACGACGATCCGCCCTGGCTAGCCGTCATGTTCGTGCCTGGCCTCAGCGTGCATCGGCAAATCGAGGAGGCCGGTCCGCTGGAGACGCGCTCCGGCGCAATGCTGGGCGCGCTGATCGTTGACGGCCTGCGCAGCGTGCACGAGGCCGGCCTGGTGCACCGTGACCTCAAGCCGGCGAACATCATGCTTGGCCCGGCCGGGCCAATCGTGATCGACTTTGGGTTGGCTCGCCTGCACGAGCGCGACTCACATGTGACGGCTACCGGCCAGCCGGTCGGGACGCTGGCGTACATGTCGCCTGAGCAGGCCCGCGGCGACCGTGACCTTACCGCGGCCACCGATGTTTACGCGCTCGGTGCGACGTTGGTCTACGCGCTTACCGGGCACACCGTGTACGGGCAGGCCAGCCCTGTAGCGCTGCTCAGGCGCATCGACGACCCGACTGATCTACCGGACACCACCGGCGTACCCGCCGAGCTCAAGTCCCTGGTAGACGGCATGCTCGGGTACGAGCCAAGTACGCGGCCCAGCCTTGACGAGGTGTATCGCCGGCTCGTCGAGGTCGCTACAGCTGACGGTGTCTCGGTCGAGGTCGTGCGCACCATCCTTGCCGAGCAGACGTACGTCGAGGAATCGCTCGAACTGCCGGACTGGACCGCCGACCCACTGGTCGACGACGGTGACGCCTTCACCGACGAGGAAGATCCGACCCGCCTAGTGTCCGCGCCACCGATTCGGGAGGTGCTGGAGGTGAAAACATCTGAGCAGCCGGCTCCGGTGGCGGACGTTGGCTGGCTGGTTGATGAGATGCGTACGACCTATGCCCGAAAGGCCACGCTGTGACGACAACGACGGGCGAACCGGCCGCCGCGTACCCACCCGGTGCACGGATCGAGGTACGCGACGAGGAGTGGTTGGTTCGCAGCGCTTCCCCGACGGCGCAGGACGGGTACCGGATCGAGGCGATCGGCGTCTCGGAGCTGGTGCTCGACGATAAGGCGACGTTCTTCGACGCGATCGATACGGTGATGTTGCTGCGCCCCGAGGAGACGCAACTCGTCGCGGATGAGACGCCTAACTTCCGGCGCAGCCGGCTGTACCTGGAGGCGGTGCTGCGCCGCACCCCGCTGCCACGCGCTGAAACCGGCCTGGCGCTAGCGAAGGGCTTCCTGCGTGACCCGCTCACCTACCAGACCCGTCCGGTCGAGCTGGCGCTGCGAGCGCTGCGGCCCCGAGTGCTCATTGCGGACGTGGTCGGTCTGGGTAAGACGCTGGAGATCGGGCTCTTGCTGGCGGAGCTGATCCGCCGCGGTCGGGGTGAGCGCCTGCTGGTGGTGACTCCCCAGCACGTGCTGGAACAGTTTCAGCACGAGCTGTGGACCCGGTTCTCCATTCCATTGGTACGGCTGGACTCGGTCGGTATCCAGCGGATCCAGCAGGAGATTCCGGCGGGACGCAACCCGTTCACGTATTTCAAGCGGGTCATCGTCTCGGTCGACACGCTCAAGGACACCGGCGCATACGGCCATCACCTTGACGCCATCGACTGGGATGCCGTGGTCATCGACGAGTCGCACAACCTGATTGGTGCGAGCCTTCGCAACAAGCTGGCCCGCCGGTTGGCGCCGCGGACCGACGCGCTGATTCTGGCCAGCGCGACTCCGCACAACGGTGACAAGAAGTCGTTCGCCGAGTTGATCAGCCTGCTCGACCCGGCCGCGATCGCCGACGCGCGTGACTACTCGGCCGCCGACATCGAGCACCTCTACATCCGGCGTACGAAGATCAGCCCCGAGGTGCGTGACCAAATCGGCAAGAACTGGTCCGAAAGAGGCCCGTCCGTGCCGGTGCACTGCCAGGCCACGGATGCTGAGGAGCGGGTTTTCGCCGAGCTGACCACCGTCTGGTTATCCCACGCCAGCGGTGGATCCCGGCGGGACCGGCTGTTCCCTTACACCCTGATGAAAGCGTTCCTGTCCTCACACCACGCGTTACTGGAGTCGGTCGACGCGCGGCTGCGCAACGCTGATGGAACGGAGCGGTCCGACCTTCTGCGGCTGCGCGGTCTCGCGGAGGCCATCCCAGACGACGAGTCAGCGAAGCTCGGCGCGATGGTCGACTACTTGAAGGACATCGGCGTCAAGCCCAGGGGCGATACCCGAGTCGTGGTGTTTTCCGAACGGGTTCGCACGCTGCGGTGGCTCGCCGACACCGTGCCAGCCCGGCTCGGATTCCCGGCCGGCAGCGATGCGATACGAGTGATGCATGGCGGCCTGACCGACACTGAACAGCAGCGCATCGTGGAGGAGTTCACGCTCGCCGGCAGCCCAGTACGACTGCTGTTCACCGGCGACGTCGCGTCCGAGGGCGTGAACCTGCACCGCGAGTGCCACTACATGGTGCACTACGACATCCCGTGGAGCCTGATCCGCATCGAGCAACGCAACGGACGCATCGACCGGTACGGGCAGGAGCAGTCCCCACAGTTCAGGGCGCTGATTCTCACCTCGAAAGTGCCGGACGCGCTCGACGACCGGACGGTGGCGGAGAAGTTGCTGCTGAAGGAGGAAGCTGCCCACCGCAGCCTGGGTACAGCCGAGGCGGTCACCGGCCTGTACGACGCGAAGAAGGAAGAGGACCGGCTCACGCTCGACCTGCTGCGTGGGCGAACCGTCGAGGAGTCCATCGAGCCGGCCGAGGAGCGGGACGTGCTGGCGGACCTGCTGGCCGGCTTCGGCGAGGCGCCGACCACGGCCGAGGTACCCACCGTAGAGGTGCCCACGCTGTTCACCTCTACGGCGCGGTTCGTGGATGAGGCGCTGCGGGAGCTTTACGGCCCGTATGGTGATGTACTCGATCTCGCCCACGAGGACGAGCTACTGTCCTTCGACGCGCCAAAGGACCTGGAGCGACGTCTGCTTGACCTGCCGCGCACCTACCTGGCCGCGCATCGCAATGGGGAGCGTCTGCGGCTGAAGCTGACCTTCGACCGCGAGCTGGCCCAACGGAAGCTGGATGAGGCCCGCAAGAGCAAGCAGACCATCTGGCCGGAGATCGGGTACCTCTCCGACATCCACCCAGTCGTGGACTGGCTAATAGACAAGGTGCTGATCCGGCTCGGCCGCCAGCAGGCGCCAGTGCTGCATGCCACCGTGGAAGACCCGGTGTTCCTGGTGCAGGGCGTTTACTGCAACCGCCTCGGGCAGCCGACGGTGGTCGAGTGGATGGCCATCTCCGGCCTGCCGGAAGCCCCGGTGGTCCGCCCGATGCCGCAGGTGCTTGCCGCGGCTGGGGTGCGACCCAGCATGCCGAACCCCAACCGGCTCGCTGACTTCGCTGACCTGCAAGGGTTGGTGCCAGACGCGATCCAGGTGGCGCGGAAACATCTGGCCGGCCGGTTGGCCGACTGGGAGCAGCGGACCGAAGAGCCGCTAACTGCCCACCGGCGCCGGTTGGAGCGGTGGGAACAGGCGAGTCTGGTGGACGTCGACACGCCGGCACCGTTACGCGCGCACCGCGACCGCAAGGTACGCGACACGGCCGCCGCGCAACGGAACCTGATCAACCTGCTCGAGACCAGCGGAGAGCCGCTGCTGCGCCTGCTCGCAGTGCTGGTGGGAGGAGCCAAGTGAGCCTGGATGCGCTGACCAACCGCGGCGAATACCTCTCCGCCCACTACCTCGCCGATGTGCTGCCCGGCTCTCTCAGGACCGGTGTGCTCAAGCAGTGGGCCGATGAGGAGCGTCACGACAAGGAAACTCCGCGCACCCGAATGCGGGCACTACGGCGCGCCTACAACAAGCTCAAGAGCGAACTGGCCGAGCAGGAGCCTCGTAGCGCCGTCCATATGGAGACTTTGCGGGCGCTGCACCGGGAGATACTCACCGCGCTGGGCTTCGCCGAGGCGACCACGCCCGAGCAGCTCACCGTCGAACGCGCCGGCCAAGAGCACATCATCCCGGTGGTACACGCCGAGCCCGGTATCGTTGTGATCGAGTCGGGCTGGGCCGCCGACGCCGACGCGGCAACCGACCCCGATGACGCGGGCCGGCTGCTCGATCCCGTCACGATCGACCCCACGAAGCCCATGGACACCGCGGCGGCGCTCGCCTCGTACCTGCTGCTCAGTGAGGACCAACCGCCCCGGTACGTGCTGATCCTCAGCGGCGCCGTGGTGATTCTCGCCGATCGACTCACCTGGTTCGAGGGTCGCTACCTCGCAGTGAGCCTGGACGTCGCGTACGGCCGCAACGACACCTCGACCGGCGGCGAGCTCGACGTGATTACCACGCTGTTCTGCGCCGAGTCGCTGCGGCCCCCGCCGGAGGGCGGCGCCGAACTGCTGTCCACCCTCCGCGACGGCTCCCGCCAGCACGCCGTCGGAGTCTCCAGCGAGCTGCGCGAGGGTCTGCGCCTGTCCGTCGAGCTCATCGCGAACGAAGTACTGCACCGCATCCGCGCCGCCGGGGTGGAACCCGAGCAGATCATGGACCCGACCGACCTGGGCAAGGAACTCGCCCGCGAGTCGCTGCGCTACCTCTACCGCATCCTGTTCCTGCTCTACACCGAAGCCCGCCCCGAGCTGGGCGTGCTGCCGGTGACCGATGACGACTACATCCAGGGCTACAGCCTGGCCCGCCTCGGCGAGGTCGCCTCGCGCAAGCTGATCGGCGAGTCGGCCGAGCACGGCTTCCACCTGTACGAGTCGCTCGACCTGCTGTTTCACATGGTCAACGAAGGGCACAACTGGCTTGGAATGTCCGCTGTGGATGAAATCACGTCCGAGGGCGCTGGGCTGCGGTTCGAGCCGCTGAAGTCCGACCTGTTCCTGCCGGAGAAGACCCACCTGATCGGCCGCAAGGCGATCGTGCATCCCGACTTCGACGAGGACGACCCGGACGCCCAACGCATCGACACCCGGCTGCGCAACGCCTGCCTGCACCAGGTGCTGCGATGGCTGATGATCGCTCGGGGCAAGAAGAAAGGCCGGGGCGGATACATCTCATACGCCCAGCTCGGCATCAACCAGCTCGGCGCGGTATACGAGGGCCTGATGTCGTACACCGGTTTCATCGCCACCGAGGAGCTATACGAGGTCGCCAAGAAGGGCGATCCCAAGGACGGCTCGTGGATGATCCCGGCATCCAAAGTGGGTGAATATCCCGATGAAGTGTTCGTAGAGCGCACCGACGAGGAGACCGGCGTGCGCAGCCGGGTCTGCTATGACAAGGGCTCTTTCGTGTATCGGTTGGCCGGTCGGGACCGGCAGACCAGCGCCTCGTACTACACCCCGCAGTCGCTGACCGAGGTAACCGTCCAGCTCGCGCTGAAGTACCGGCTGGAAGAGGAAGGGCGCGAGGTCGCGGCCCGCGAATTGCTGGACTGGACGATCTGCGAGCCGGCGTTGGGCTCCGGTGCGTTCCTCAACGAGGCTATCAACCAGGTCGCCGCCGAATATCTGCGTCGCGCCCAGAAGGAGCGCGGTGAGACCCTCGACCCGGAGCGGTACGCCATCGAGTTGCAAAAGGTCAAGGCGTACATCGCCCTGCACAACTGCTACGGTGTCGACCTCAACCGCACGGCCGTCGAACTGGCCGAGGTGTCGCTGTGGCTCAACACCATGCACTCCGGCCTCCAGGCACCCTGGTTCGGCTTGCACCTACGGCGGGGCAATTCGCTGATCGGTGCGGGACGCAAGACGTACACGCTGGCCCAACTCGCCGACAAGTCGTGGCTGAAGACCGCACCCGCCGAACACAAGCTGCGCGACGGTGACCTGCCCGAGGGCGTGATACACCATTTCCTTCTGCCGGCTGAGGGTTGGGGCGCTGTGGCCGGCAACGCCGAGGCGAAGGCGCTGGCTCAAGACGAGGCCAAGCGGCTGGGTACCTGGCGACGCGCCATGCATAAGACACCCGTCGCCAGGGGTAGACGCAGCCAGGTGCAGCGGTTGCTCGCGCTGTCCGGCCGTGTGGAGTACTTGTGGAAACTGGTGCTGCGCCGGCTGGAGATCTCCGAGCGCGAAATCCGCCGCAACATTGCAGTGTGGGGCGCGGCCGACCTGCCGCCCGTGCCTGCCGATCCAGCTCATCGCGAGAAGATCCTCAAAGATCTTGAATCGACGGGTACGCCGTACTGGCGGCTCAAGACCGTCATGGACACGTGGTGCGCGCTTTGGCATTGGCCGCTGGACAAGGCGACGCTGCTGGACGGCGAAGCCCCCGAGTACGGGGCAGACACCGTGACGATGACCAGGGTCATCGAGGAGCCGGTGTACGAACTCGCATATGCCGAGCAGGGAATGCTGGATTTGGGCATCGACGAGCAGCTCACCCTGCCGACACCCGCCAAGCAGGTAGGTTCCCGCGCCCGCAAGCAAACCGTGGCACTTCGAAAGCTCGTTCCACTCGCTAACCTTGACGACTGGATCGCGTTCGCTGAGGCCATGCTTGGTCGCCACGACGTTCCACGGGACTCGCTGGTCATCGGCTTCGAGACCCTTGCCGAGATCGAGGAGTATGAGGATAGCCTCGCTGGCCTCATGGGCATGGACGACGAAGGCCGCCTCGCCGACCGCTTCCCCTGGCTGACAGTCGCCATGGACATCGCGGAGGACGAGGGGTTTTTCCACTGGGCACTCAGCTTCGCCCACCCTTTCGCCAACGGTGGTTTCGATATTCAGGTCGGCAACCCGCCGTGGGTACGGCCGCGCTGGGATGAGAGCACTGTATACGCGGAACATGAGCCATGGTTCGCACTCGAAGACCGACCGGTTGGCGTTGAGAAGGACAGGCGACGTCGAGAGTTGCTCGATCGGGCCAGGACTTGGGACTACGTGCTAGGAGAGTTGACTGTCATCAGTGCCCAGTCCGCATTCCTAGGCTCCCGGCAGGCGTACCCACTGCTGGTCGGCACACACCCCGATCTATACCGCGCTTTCATGTGCCAGGCATGGATGCACAGTTCCCCATCTGGAACGGTGGGACTCTTGCACCCCAGTACGCACTTTACTGGCGAGAAGGAAGGGCCGCTGCGCGAGGCCGCTTGCCGCCGGCTGCGCATTCATGGCGATTTCGTCAATTCCGGTCAGCGATTCTTTCCGCCACCAGTAGGTCATGCCGCCCACTTCGGCGTACATGTGTACGGGCGTGAGAGGGATATCGGGTTTGACCACCTATCATGGTTGGTTTCGGCGGATGCACTGCGATATTCGGCCGACCACGACGGATCCGGAGAGATCCCTGGAATCCGATATCGAAACGGCGAGTTCGATGGGAGACCGCACCGAACCAGAGTCATCACCGTGAACAATGATGTGCTGACGGTTTGGCGGCGCCTGCTAAACGATGAAGATCGCCCGATAGCCCGGGCGCGGTTGCTGTTCCCGGTGAGCACTGCCGAGCAGATCGCGATCGAGGCCCTGGCCGCCTATCCGCAGCGCCTGGCGACGTTCAATCCTCAGGCTTCACTCGGCCTGAACGAGAGCGGCGCGAAGAAGGCCAAACTAATCGACTACAATCGTAGAGATCGAGTCACGGGCAGGGATTACCAGCCGGCCGGTTGGGACGAGGTCATCCTGAAGGGAATCCAGCTGGGCACAGCTACACCGATATTCAAGCGTCATGACGCGAACACGAACGACCCTTACGGAGTCGATCTTGTTGAGTTGCCCGCCGATTTCGTGCCCGACACCGGATACGTCCAAGTCCCGGGACGCATTGAACCGTACTGTGCTGCATACGACCAATGGATCGACCACGCTGCGGTTGGTCGCCTCCGGGCCGACAAGGAGGTTGTCAAGTGGGCGCGCGCCCGCGTTGCTGAAGTCGACCGCCTGCCGGAGCCTGAGGTGGACGCGGCGAAGGTCGATTCATTACTGGCCGAGCGGTGCCGTAGGCCGTATGTCGACTTCTACCGGTTGGCATGGCGGGAGATGGTTGCACCCGATACCGAACGAAGCCTATACGCCGCAATCATCCCTCCCGGTCCTACGCACGTCGATGCTGTCAATAGCCTAACGATGGCCGATGCGCGGTTTACTACCTTAGTGGCCGGCTTCTGGGCCTCCCTCCCACTTGACTACTTCGTCCGGCTAACGGGTCGCAACCACTTCCGCAGCGCTGCTGCCAACGCGATGCCTGCCCCGGATCCTCAACACCCATTGGCGTCTGCCTTGCTGCTCCGGACGCTGCGGCTGAACTGTTTGACCTCGGCGTACTCCGACTTATGGACAGAACTCTTCGACCCGACCTGGTCAGATAGTGAGTCCTGGGCCTGTGAATGGCCGGGCCTCCAGCCGCTGGACGATGTTTCCGCTCAGTGGGGGCCGGACACCCCGCTACGAACCGAGCGCGCCAGGCGCGCTGCCCTAGTTGAAATCGATGCCCTGGTTGCAGCCTGGCTCGGCATGAACGCCGACGCGCTCATCGCCGCCTATCGGGGACGCTTTCCAGTCCTCCAGAAGTACGAGGCTGTTACATGGTTTGATGCGGACGGCAGGAAATTGGCCGGCAATGCGCGGACCATCGGTCAGCGGCAATCGAAGGAGAGCTGGAAGCAATTCAAAGCATTCCTGGATAATCCGAAATGTAGCCCAGCACCGGAAGGTTACACGATGCCGTTCTTCAAGGCTGACCGAGAGGCAGAGATGCGCCAGGCGTATGCTGTCTTCAGTCAACGGCTCGAGGACGCTATCAATGCCGGGTGGACACCGTCATGAGGCCGACGCTGGCGGCCGAGGCGTTGCGGGCGAACCTGACCCAATACCTCACCACCACCTTCGGCCTGACCGAGGATCCGGTACGTGCTGGATTGGCGTCCTTCCTGATCCACCCGGAACAGGGCATTTTTCGAGGCCCGTACCTGCGGATCCGTACCCCCTTCCGGCCGGCTGCCGACGACTGGCGCGACCACCTGGAGTGGGCGCCGCGCGACTGGACGCCCTGGGGGCACCAGGCGAAGGCGTTCGCCCGCCTGTCCACGCTGAACGGTCCTGCGCGACCGACGCTCGTAACGACCGGCACCGGGTCGGGCAAGACCGAGGCGTTTTTGATTCCCGTCCTGGACCACTGCCGGCGTGCCCGCCGCGCTGGCCGAGCCGGTGTTAAGGCGATCCTGTTGTACCCGATGAACGCGCTGGCCACCGACCAGACCGGCCGGATCGACGCGCTGTTGCAGGATCCGGACCTGGCAGACGTGACGGCCGGGCTCTACATCGGCGATGTGGCGGCGATCGAGTACGAGCGGGTGCTCACCAAGCGGTCAGAGATGCGTCGTACGCCCCCGGACATCCTCATCACCAACTACAAGATGCTCGACCTGCTGTTGCAACGCGCCGACGACCTGCCGCTGTGGGCCGACGCCGACCTAGGGTGCGTCTCTCGGATCAGGATCGTTCGTTGACCGTACGTGCCGGTTCGTCGATGGATCTCTGATGACATGTGGGCTCGGGTGGAGCCGTATCTGCCGGACCGGTCGCCGCAGCGCGGCGGCCGGTGGTCCGATCACCGTGAGGTGATCGAGGCGATCGCGTGGAAGTACCGCACCGGCTCGCCCTGGCGTGATCTGCCCGATGAGCTGGGTTCGTGGAAGGGCGCATACTCCAGGTTTCGCCGCTGGACCCTCGATGGCACCTGGCAGAAGGTGTTGACCGCGGTGCAGGCCGACGCCGACGCGGCCGGTGAGCTCGACTGGCTGGCGGTGGCGGTGGACTCGACCGTGGTGCGGGCGCATCAGCACGCTGCCGGGCTGCGACCGGGAAAAGACCACGACGGTACGAGCCGGCCGACCATTGCCTCGGCCGGTCCCGTGGCGGCCTGAGCACCAAGGTTCACCTCGCGGCGGAGTCGCGTTGCCGGCCGATGAGCCTGCTCGTCACCGCCGGGCAGGTCGGTGACGCACCCCAGTTCACCGCGGTCATGGACGCGATTGCGGTGCCCCGCCGCGGACCTGGCCGGCCTCGGCGACGCCCGGAGCGGGTACTCGCGGATAAGGCGTACTCGTCTCGGGCGATCCGCGCATGGCTGCGCCGGCGCGGGATTCGGGCCACGATCCCGCAGCCGTGCGATCAGAAGGCCCACCGCCTGCGGCGCGGCAGCCGTGGTGGCCGCCCACCCGCGTTCGACAAGCAGGGCTACCGGCAGCGCAACGTCGCGGAACGCTGCATCAACCGGCTCAAACAATGGCGTGGCCTGGCCATGCGCACCGACAAACTCGCCGTGCATTACCAGGCCGCGCTCACCCTTGCCGGGATCCTGCTCTGGACCAAACCATGATCCGAGAGACGCTTCCTAACGTACGTGGTGCTCGACGAGTTCCACACTTACGACGGCGCGCAGGGCACCGACGTGGCGATGCTGCTGCGCCGGCTCGCCTCGGTCGCGGCCGGCGGCAACGTGGAACGGCCGCTGGGGACGATCTGCCCGGTGGCTACCTCGGCCACGCTCGGCTCCGCCCGGCACAGCGCGGATGCGGCCGAGGATATCCGCGGGGTGGCGGCCCAGGTCTTCGGCGCCGCTTTCGACGAGGAGTCGGTCGTTGGCGAGGACCGGTATCTCCCGGAGGAGTTTATCGGTGAGGTTGACTATGGCCTGCCGATTCCGCACCCGAAGGATCTGGCAGCCATCGAGCCGGACGCGCTGTCGGCGATCGCCATGGCCGTGCTGGGAAGCTCGGACACCCATCCCGTGGTACTCGGGCGTGGATTACGCAGACACAAGCTCACTCAGGCGGTCCTCGCGGTGCTGGACGGCCGCCCGCGTACCGCCGAAGAGATCCTGGAGATCCTGCCCCGACGCGGTGCGGGACCGGACTGGGGCGAAACGTTCAAGCGTGAGCCGGAGGTCGCCGCGGCCGCGCTGGCCCGGTTCATCGCGCTGCTGTCGCAGGCGCGCAACCCGGATCATCCGCAGCGGCCGCTGTTGACGATCGAGGGGCACCTGTGGGTGCGGCATGTGTCTCGGCTGCTGCGGGCAGTGGCCGATCGACCGGCGTTCGGTTGGTACGGCGAGCCACCGCGCGATCCGGATCTCCAGCCGGCCGAGGCGGACCTGGTCGTGGCCGACCGGCGGCAGGCACTGCTGCCCGCCATCCACTGCCGCCACTGCGGGCGCTCCGGCTGGTCGGCCTTCTCGCCCGAGCGTGATCCGCAGGAACTCAACACGGATCCCGACCGCATTTACCGGGCCGGCACCACACGGGAGAAGCGGCGCCTGCGCTCGTTCATCGCGGCCACGCCGACCGAGGTCGTGCAGGCGCGGCGCGGGCTGATCGTGCTGGAGGCAGGACAACGGGTCCGGCCGTTTGATCCGGTACGCGACGGGGGAAGGTCGCAGCCGGACAACGGCGTGTTTGTACTCGGCGATTTGTCCGACATCGTTGCGGCAGAGAACGATCGATGCCCGGCGTGCGAAACCGACCAGGGCATCCGATATATCGGTGCAGGCCTTGCATCGCTGGCGTCCGTGGCGGTGACGAACCTGTTCACCGGCGGGGAACTCGACGAGCGGGAACGCAAGACACTGCTGTTCAATGACTCTGTACAGGACGCCGCGTATCGTGCCGGATTTGTCGCTAGCCGCGCGTATACCTTCTCGCTACGCGCCTTGCTCGCCGCCCAGCTCAAGCCGGGAGAGCCGACCGACCTCAACGACGTCATCGCCCGCGTGATCGGTGCGGCGGCCGATCCGAAGACACTGGCCACCGTCGTACCGCAGGATCTGCACGACCGGCCCGGCGTGGACGCGTTGCTGGCCAGCGAGGAGGCCGGCTCGCCCGCCGCGTGGCGGCTGATCGCGCAGCGCTTGGCGTTCGCCACCATCCTAGAGTGCGGCCTGCGCGCCCGGCCCGGCCGAACGCTGGAGCTGACCCGTACCGCCGCGGTTGAAGTCGCGCTTGACGACCCGGCGGCGACGGCAGCACTGTGCCGCGACGTGCTGACCGCAGCGCCCGTCCACGAACTCGACAAGCTGCCCGAGCCCGAGCGGTTTACGGCGCACGTGCGGGGACTGCTGGAGCGGCTACGCACTCAGGGCGCGGTGCGTCACGACTGGTACGCCGGCTACCTGCGCTCCGGCGGGCTGCGCTGGCAGATCTGGGGCGGGCGGCCGGATGGCATGCCGGCCTTCCCGAGAGGGCTCGCCGCACCGCGGTTCCTCATCACCGGGTCGGTGCCGGGCAAGTCGCAATTCCAGGGCATCGGCCGGGATTCCTGGTATGCCGACTGGACCTCCCGATGCCTCGGCCTGACCGCGAGCGACGCGACTGTCTACCTCGAACGGCTGCTGCCGGCGCTTGCCAACGCTGGTGTGCTCGCGCAGGGCACCACCGAGAACGGCAGCGCCAACGTGTACGGCTTGCAACCTGGGCATCTACAGGTGACCCTGTTGGACGCAGAGCAGGCCGTAGCCGCCGGCATCGGCTGCGACAGCTGCACCTGGCAGCAGACCGTGCACCCGGACCGGGTCACCGGCTGGGTCGGCCAACCGTGCCGCCAGTACCGGTGCTCCGGGCATCTGCTGCCCGCGCCGGACTCCGCCGCCCGCGACGACTACTACCGCCGCCTGTACCTGGAGGGTGGCATCTTCCGGGTGGTGGCGTCCGAGCATACCGGTCTACTCACCCGCGCACAGCGGGAAACGGTGGAGGTGGCGTTCCGGCAGAACCGCCGGTACAGCGACCCGAACGTGCTGTCCTGCACGCCGACGCTGGAGATGGGTATCGACATCGGCGACCTGTCGGCGGTGGTGCTGGCATCGCTGCCTGCCGGACCGGCCAACTACGTGCAGCGCGCCGGCCGCGCGGGCCGGCGCACCGGCAACGCGTTGATCGTGACCCTGGTGGGGCGCAGCGAGCGGGACCGCTACTTCCTGACCGAGCCTCGCGACATGCTCGCCGGGGACATCGTGCCGCCCGGCTGCTTCCTGTCCGCGGTCGACCTGTTACGCCGCCAGTACCTGGCGCACCTGGTCGACCTGGCCGCGCGGGGCCATTTCCCGGGCGTGCTGCCCCTGCCCCGGTGGGCCTCGGCCGTCTTCGGTCCGACCGCCTGGCTGCGCGGCCTCGCCACCGCGGCGGTACGCGAGGGAGGCACGCTCGTCGAGGAGTTCCTCGCGCTGTTCGGCAACCAGATCAGTCAGGCCACCACCGACGACCTGCGCGCCTACGCGACTGGCGGGCTGCTCGACGCGGTGGCAGACGCGAACCACATCTGGGACGAGCAGCTCGCCGAATTGCGCGAGCGACTCACCCGCATCGACGAGGCCGCCAGCGCGCTGGTCGCCACGAACCCCGACCACGCCCGGGACCTCAAGATGCTGCGCAGCGAGGCAATCCAGACCCGTCGGCAGATCAGCCGGATCGGTCGGGCAGCCGCGCACGGAACGCTCGTCGAATACGGACTGCTGCCCAACTACGCGCTTACCGACACCCGCACCACACTGGAAGCCACACTCACCTGGGAGGAGAAGACCCCGGCCGGCGATACCGAGTATCACTCCGAAGTCCGCGAGTACGCACGCCCAGCGCGCCAGGCGCTGACCGAGATCGCGCCCGGAAACACCTACTACGTCCGGGGATACGGTCACCAGATCTCCGGCCTCGACCTCGGCGCGAAAGGGCGCGCGGTACGGAGGTGGCGAATCTGTCCATCCTGCGGGTACGTGCGGACCGCGCTCGGGGCAGACGACACGAGCGCCTGCGACCGGTGCGGCGACGGCGGCATCGCCGACAGCGGTCAACTTTACGACGTGCTGGTACCGACGCGGGTCAGCTCACGCGACCGGCGTGACGACGCGCGCATCGGTGACGACGAGGACGATCGGGACAGTGCCTCCTACACGACGGCGACCACGGTGGACATGGGCGCCACCGCGCTCGCCGCATCCTGGCGGCACGAAACCGAGACATTCGGTGTCGACTACGCCCGCCACGCGGTGGTGCGGCGGTTCAACCTGGGTCGCACCCGGTTCGACAGCCGTGCCGACCACCGGTTCGCTGGCGACGACGTGCGGGTCAACCCGTTCCACACATGCGTCACCTGTGGCGGCGCCACCACCGACGGCCCGCCCGTGGCACTGGCGACGCTAGGCATCTCGTCCGGTGTGGGCCGGTCCAGGGGGAACGAGCATCACCGACCGTGGTGTCCCGGCTGGCGTGGCTCCACCATGGACCACCGGGCACTCATCCTCGCCCACGAGCTCAACACCGAGGCACTGCGCATCCTGGTACCGGCCGTCGCCGCGCTGGTCGAGGAACGCATCCGGTCCTTCCAGGCCGCCCTGCGCTTGGGCATCGCGACCAGGTACGGCGGAGACCCGGACCACCTGCGTACTGTCCGTGCCTACATGCCCGACAACCGCGAGGACGGTACCGGCGAGCAGCGGCAGTTCGTCGTGCTGTTCGACGTCCAGCCCGGCGGCACTGGGTACCTGCATCGCCTTTCCGATCCGGACGAGTTTCGACTGGTCCTCCAGGCCGCCCGGGACGCGATCGCCGATTGTGTCTGCGGCGCGGAGGGGCGCACTGCCTGCCACCGGTGCCTTCTGCGGTACGCCCAAGCCAACGAGTTCTCGCTGATGAGCAAGCAGGAGGCGGTGGACCTGCTGGACCGGCTGCTCGCCAAATGGCAGGTCCGCCATGTGACCAGCACCAACGAGATCTCCCTCATCCAGCAAGTGGAAAGCGAACTGGAAGCCAGGTTCCTCCAGGCGCTTCTGGACTGGGGCGCCCGGACGGACACCCCCGCGTCGATCACCCGGTCCACCGACCGCGACGGTGCCCGCTTCGCGGAACTGCGTTTCACCTCCCCGAGCGGCAGCGTGACCCACTGGCGGATGAAGCTGCAGAACACGATCAGAGGCACCCGGCCGGATGTGCACTTTGTTCGCCTGGATGCCGCCAGCCCCCAGGTGGCGGTGTACCTCGACGGCTACAAGTACCACGCATCCGAGCGGCACAACCGGCTCGCCGACGACGCGGCCAAGCGTGCCGTCCTGCGGGCGCAACCCATGTACGTCTTCGCCATGACCTGGGATGACGTGCAACGCTGGACGGGACACGAGGTCAGGACTGATCCGGTCTGGCCGCCGTACCAGGAGAACGGCAAGAGGGCCGCCCGCCAGCTGTACCAGCAACTCGGCGGACACGATCCGGACGACCTCAACACGTTCGCCTGGACCAACCCGATCGACATGCTTCTGGCGTACCTGGCGGATCCGGACGGAGCCGTATGGCACCGCCGCGCGGTGGGGACGCTGGCTGGCCTGCTGACCCAGCCCGGCGCGAAGACACTGGTCAGCTCTCACGGCCTCGGTGCTGCGATCACAGCTGCGTTGCATGGCGCCCCTCTAGCCACTCCGACCGCTGGCGGCATCACAGTGGTCCAGACCGCCGACGGCAACAGCTGTCCTCTCACCCTCATCGTGGACCGGCGTGGCGGCCAACCACCTACCTGGTCGGCGCTCGCCGTGGTCGACGACCGCGCCGGGGCAGTGCGGGACAGCGACCCCGATCACCGGCGCCGGTGGGCGGGGTGGCTCTACTGGGGCAACCTGATCCAGTTCCTCGACTTCGGTGGTGGAGACGGCGCTCAGCTGGCCACCTCGGAACTGGACAACTTCGAGCCGGCCGAACTGGCGGTCAGCGAGGGTACCGGCCTCGTGCTCGCACGCCGGGCAAGCGAGCTGGACGAGGAAACCGCTACTTGGCTTGGTCTGGCCGAGCAGCCCGAGCCGGAAGGCGAGCCGGCGGTGCTCGGCGACAGCGACGCGGATCAGCGCTGGCACGAGGTGCTCGATCTGCTGTTCCCTGGCGAATCCGGTCTGGAGTCGTTGGTGCGCGGTCTCATCGCCCGGGAGGCGCCGTTACCGGAGCAGGGGTACGAGCTCGGCGACGCTGGATGGCAGGCCGAGCTGGCATGGCCGGACCGGAAGATCGCGGTCGTGGTCGCCGCTGGACACGGTCATCTTGAGGCCGCGGATCGCGACAGAGCGTACGCTGCCGACGGCTGGGACGCCCGCATCGCCCGGCAATGGACCGTTGACGAGCTCATCGACAAGATCATCATACCCAACATGGTCTCTGGAGAGGGTCATTGATGGCAGGGCAGGGCGGCGCCACGCTGCGCATCCTGGAGCGCGCTGACAAGGAGATCATGAAGCTTTCGCGCGCCGACCGCGGTGCGGTGTGGGAGTTCATCTCCAAGTTCCGCACCAACCCGAACAACCCTGGACTTCACTTCAAACAGCTCAAAGGCGACTCTCGGCTGTACTCGGCTCGGGTCAGCGCCGACCACCGGGCGCTGCTGCTGCACGCCGGCGACAGAGATTACCTGCTCGTGTCCGTCAAGCACCGCAAGGACGTTAACGAGGACCTGGACCGCTACGCGTACCAGATCAACCGGGTAACCGGCGGCATCGAGGTATTCGACCTCGCGCCGGTGGGTGACAGCATCGTCGGGCGTCTCATGAAGGCGGACCGTGCGTCTACCGCACGGCCCGCACTGTTCGAGAAGGTCAGCGACGATGACCTGATCGAACTCGGGGTTGCTGAGCCACTACTGCCCGCGATCCGGCAGCTGACCAGCGAGGACGAGCTGCAGACGTTCATGGAAGACGTACCGTCGGTGACCGCCGAGGTGTTGCTGCAACTATTCAGCGGCGCCACTGTCGACGAGGTGCGGGATCAGGTAACCAAGCCGGTCACCGCCGAGGACCCCGTCGATCTCGACGACTACCTCACCGCGGTAAACCGGCCCGCCACGCCGGTCACCACCGACGACGAGGCGCTACAGGCGATGCTCGACGAGCCGTTCGCCCGGTGGCAGGTGTACCTGCACCCCATGCAGCGCAAGCTTGTAGAGCGCGACTACACCGGACCCACCCGAGTAAGCGGCGGTCCCGGTACCGGCAAGACGATCGTCGCCCTACATCGGGTCGCCCACCTGGTCGAACAGCTCCCGGACGGCACCGACCGACCGATCCTGCTGACCACCTTCAACCGAAACCTCGCGGCCGACTTACGGGCGCGCCTGCTTACGCTCGGCGGGGAAAAAGTCCTCTCCCGAGTGGATATTTTCACCATCGACAAGCTGGCCAGCCTCGTCGTTCGCGAGGCCGGCGTGGGCGCGGGTCGCCGCCATATCGACGATACCCGCGCCGTGGCCGAATGGCGCGACATGCTGCTCGAACTCGGCGTGCAGCGATGGGACCCCGAATTCCTCAACGCCGAGTGGGGACAAGTCATCCTCGGACAGGTACTCACGTCACGCGCCGACTACTTCCTCGCTCGACGGGCAGGGCGCGGCCGGACGCTGACCCGGGCCGACCGGGACCAGATCTGGCAGCTCGCCGAACGTTTCACCCTGCGCCTGGAAGAAAAGGGCGTGTGGACGTGGCGGCAAATCGCCGCAGCAGCTGCCCGCGCCGAAATAGACAGGGCCGACCGGGCCGCGTCGCGCGCCGCAGGATCCCGATACCGCCACGTGGTCGTCGACGAAGCGCAGGACTTCAGCACGGCCCACTGGAAGATGCTGCGCGCGATGGTCTCCCCGACCCGCAACGACATGTTCATCGCCGGCGATACACACCAGCGCATCTACGACAACTATGCCTCACTGGGTAGCCTCGGCATCAACATCCGTGGCCGCTCGTCACGGCTAACCCGCTGCTATCGCACCACCCGGCAGATCCTCGCGGTCGCGCTCGAGCTGCTCACCGGTGAGACCTACGACGACCTCGACGGCGGCGAGGACACCCTGTCCGGCTACCGATCCCTGCTACGCGGCGAGCAGCCAAGGCTGCACGGTCTGCGCACCTGGGCGGAGGAGCGGGACGCGATCGTGGCGCAACTGCGATCATGGGGGCCAGCCGTCGATGGATCCATCGCGGTGTGCCTGCCCACCAAGGACATGGTTGCCGAGATCGTCGCGCGGCTGGACGCCGACGGCATCCCCGTGGCCGAGATCGGACCCGACGGCCCGAAGCGAGCCGACGGCGTACACGTCGGCACCATGCACCGCTTCAAGGGCCTGGAATATCGGCGGATGATCCTCGGCGGAGTATCGAACGGGCTCGTACCGCGTGCCGCGATCGCGCGGTACACCGACGCCGATCCGGCACGATACCAGCGCGAACGCGCTAGGGACCGATCGCTGCTATTCGTCGCCGCTACGCGAGCCCGGGACGACCTAGCAATATTTTGGCACGGTACCCACAGTCCGTTTGTCACCGACACCCTGGCACGCCGGTCTGTCAGGTGACGCACCGCGTCGCGAGAAAGGTACGAGCCTGAAGACATGCCCATGCCCAGTTTCCGGCCGCCGACACCGAACAGATCGCTGACCGGGACAAGCACACCCTGCTTGGCCAGCACCGCGTGCACCCCGGCCTTGAGCCCGGACCGTAACGCCACCAGCTTCGCCCGATGCCGTACCAGCTCGCGTAGTTCCCGCACCTGCGGCGGCGCCACGTACGCCTCCGGCAGCCGGTTCATCCGCAACAGGTCGGCCAGGTCCGCGGCGTCACGCTGGTCGTTCTTGACCCGCCGGTAGGCGAACCCTTTCACCCCGAGCGGATGCGCCGGATGGACCTGCGCGCCAGCGTCCTGGAGCACGTCGACGGCCCAGTACCAGCCGTAGGTGGCTTCCAGAACCACGTCCGGGTGTCCTCCGGCCTTCGCGATCTCCGCCGCCAACGCGAGCGGTTCGTTATCGATGCGCACACAGCCGAGCTGGTCACCGGCCTCGGTCATCCGCACGATCACCGTCCGGCGCCGGTGCAGATCGATACCTACGATCTGCCGGCCGTCGTACTCTGCCTGCATGAGGGGCCTCCTTCAACCGTGAGAAGTGAGCACCCTGAGCATCCCGCCGGGAGTCACGAGGAGCGAGGCCCCGCTCCTTCATGCCATCAAGCCCACAGGTACTTCACTCGGCATCCGGCGTCGTCGAGGCCCATCACGAGGTTGCGGGCGGTCTGGGCCACCCACGCGGCGCTCGGGTGCGCGGTCAGCCGAGGATCCGGATGCGGCGGCTGGCATGTTTGATGACTGCGAGGACGTACAGCCTTGTTCCGGTCAGGGCGACCGTTTCGATGAAGTCCGCGGCCAGTAGCACCTCGGCCTGCGAGCGCAGGAACTGTGACCAGGTGGTGGTGGCCCGGTCCGGGGCGGGATCGATCCCGGCCGCGCAGGATTCGATCGACCACTGGGTATTAAGTGCCTCAGAATGAACAGGCGGCAATGATGTGAATAGTCGGGCTAACGAAAAAGGCGAGGTAGTGGTCCTGATGCAATCCAGTCCGGGGTTGTCGACCATGGAGCAGGTGACCGTCCGGCTATAACGGACTCGGCCCTCAAGCCATCAATCCTGCGCATCTCCCTCGCCTGCCGGGCTGCCGGACTGCAGTACCCTGCTGCGCCGGCAAGAATCATGACGATCATTCCTACGACGCCAGCCAGTCGGAGGGGGCCGTTAATGAGCGCCAACAAGAGGCTAGTCACGAAAAGCGTGGTTCTAAGTGCGGCTTGGGTGGTGAGCCGGCCGCCCGCTGGGGTCGGGCGAGCGATGCCTGCGCCGCTGCACCAGTATGAGGCCCCCAGGACGGTGAACCAGCCGACTACTACAGGTAGGGCGATAGCCAGCGCAGTCGCAGACACAGTGCGGCGGGCAGCCCCACGGTGTCGTCTTCTCGCCATGTCTGCCAGGGTAGTCCTAGATATCGGCACGAGGACCCTTGACGGGGCTATGTTTGAGCCGGTCGCGGCATTTTCGCCATCAGGGGAGCAATCGTCAAGACTTGTGGATGAGAAATGCTTGAACGCCATGGCCAGACCGGCGGCCTTCGAGCCGGGGCCTTTGGTGACCTTGGTGCGGTGCCGGACGGTGGCGAACGTCGACTCGATCGGGTTCGTGGTGCACAGGTGCACCCAGTGCTCGGGCGGGAAGTCGGAGAACGCCAGTAGTTCGTCCAGATCGTCGACGATCTTCGCGACGGCCTTGCCGAACTTCGCCGGCGACCTCAGCCTCCAACGCCGCCGCGAGCATCTGACGGGCGCCGTCGCGCACGATCTCGTCAATCAACGACCCGCCCGACGACATCAGTCCCGACACAATCGATGGCGTCGGTTCCTCCGGGTTGACTACCCGTAAGCACGGGCGTACTTTCCCACCCGCGTTGGGTGAGCTTCCCCCCGGGGTGTGGACACCGGGTTATGCCGCGACTTGGAGCAGCGTAGCCGGGTCGGGGGTTTGTTCGTAGTCGGCGGGGCTGCGGTAACCGAGGGCGGAGTGCCGGCGGCGATGGTTGTAGAACGCGATCCAGCGGAACACGTCGCGGCGGGCATCGGCCTCGCAGGCCCAGCGGCGCCTGTCGACGTCGAGTTCGCGTTTGAGCGACGCGAAGAACGCCTCGGCCAGGGCGTTGTCGAACGACGACCCGATCCGGCCCCTCGACCGGCGTACCCCGTAGCGGCGGCAGGCGTCCGCGAAGGCGGTGCTGCCGTATTGGCTGCCGCGGTCGGAGTGGAACACCACGCCGTGGACGCGGTGTCCGCGAGCCGCGACCGCCGCGTGCAAAGCGTCGATGACCAGCTCGGCGCGCATGTGAGAGTTGATGGACCAGCCGAGCAGCCGCCGGGAGTAGATGTCGATGACGGTGGCCAGGTAGATGAATCGATCCCCGACCCGCAGATAGGTAATGTCGCCGCACCACCGCTGATCCGGTGCAGGGGCGGTGAAGTCGCGACCGAGCAGGTCTGGCACCGGCGCCGCGGCCAGGTCCGGGATCGTGGTCCGTTTACGCCGGCGCAGGTGCCGGCCGACCACCGCACGCTGACGCATGATGCGCTCGACCCGTTTGCGGTTGACCCGCAGACCTTGCTCACGCAGTTCGACAGTGACCCTCGGTGAGCCGTAGGCGCCGCCCGAGGCGGTGTGCACCGTGGTGATCGCGGCGGCCAGCGCGTCCTCGGCGGCGGTCCGCGCGGCCCGGCCGGGTGCGGCGGCGGCCCACCGGTAGAACCCGGAGCGCGACACCGCCAGGACCCGGCACAACCGCTTCACGCCGTGCTCCCCACGGTGGGTGGAGATGAACCGGAAGCGGCTGGTCACCGATCCATCTCCTTCGCGAAAAACGCGGCGGCCTTGCGCAGGATCTCCTTCTCCTGCCGCAACTCGGCCACCTCACGGCGCAGCCGGGCGATCTCAGCGTCCTTGTCCGCCACCGACAACCCGGCACCCGCCGCCGAACCCGCGCCTGGGCCTGAGGTCTGCTGCTCGTGCTTGCGGACCCAGTTGCGCAGCGTCTCGTGACTCAGGCCCAACTCGCGGGCAACCTCGTTGATCGGCCGGCCGGACGAGCGCACCAGCTCTACCGCATCGGCCCGGAACTCTTGCGTGTACTTCGATGGCCTCCCCAACGGGGACACCCCTTTCCTCTGGACTCAAGATCCAGTTTCAGGGTGTCCACACCGCCGGGGGAAGCCCAGGGCGGGCTCCACTCGATTCCTTGGCTTGGAACTCGTCGGGAGCTTGAGCCACCGACACGACCCCCCCACGATCGACGCCCAGAGCGGCATGCTCCCCCGTTTCGTATCGATGGAAGTTTGGCGGCGATCAGGGGATCTCGGCGAAGGCCACCCAGCGGGTCGTCGCGCGGTGATGGCTGCGGCCCGATAGTCGCCATGGCCCGGCAGCCCCCGTTTACCCCCCGAAAACGCGTGCCAACGGGCGACAACTGGTGACAAAAGTTGATCATGGCCTTGCAGTGTTTCCGCAGCTCAATGCCGAACTTCGGTCAGCAATGACAAGCCCGGAATCGTAATGGTTGGTAACAAGGGGTCGCAGGTTCAAATCCTGTCAGCCCGACGATAAATCAGCAGGTCAGGGCCGGTGTCGCGGAATGCGGACCGGCCCTGAAGTGTCTCTGGGGACCGTTGGGGAGAAATCTGGGAGACGATCTTGGCCCGGAGTAGCCGGTCCAGGATCGCAACCGGTGAGCCGGGGGAGAGGGCTCGCCGGGCGTCCAGCGCGTCAGCCCACGCAGTCGTCAGGCCGTCCATGAGTCGCCGCACCATCTCGGTCGTCTGGTGCGCGTAGCGCGCCTGCACCGACCCGTCCGAGTGACCCATCTGGTCGTCCATCAACGGGGACGGGGTGCCCAACTCGGCCATCAGCGTCTTGTAGCTGTGCCGCAGCCCGTGCGGGGTCAAACCCGGTGCGACCGGCAGCCAGCACGCCTGCGCCCGGGTCGCCGCGTTGCGGCCCCGGACCGGGACGCCCGGCCACGGCTCGCCGGTGACCGGCACCGGCCGGGCCACCTTCGGCGCCTTCGCCGGGTAGCGGCCCGTGGCGGCTGGCTGGAACAGCCACGTCGCGAACCCGTTGCGCCGGTAGTGGGCCGCCGCCGCACCGGTTGGTGCCCCGCGCACATAGCCGAGCCGGTCGATCGCCGCCGTCACCGCGTCCCGGATCGCCTCGGTCACGGCCTCGGGCCGGTTCAGCACGTTCGGCACCGTGCCGGTCGACACTCCAGCCGCCTGGGCCACCTCGGCCAGCGTTGGCCCCGTCCGGCGGGCCGCGCCGTTGGCGGTGCCGTAGCCGCGGAACACGTACCGGTAGCCGTGGCAGCCGCACGGCCGCGGTGCCGTCCGGGCGATGTGATCGGCCAGCAGCTCGCTCAGCCATGCCGGCACGTGGATGTTGCGGTGGGAGTCGTCCTTCGGCGGGCAGCGGTGCAGCACACCGGTGTCCAGTTCGTACAGCTGCCACTCGACGCGGATCTCACCCGGGCGCACGTACGGCGTTTCCAGGCCGACCAGCTCGCCCCAGCGCAGGCCGGTGAAGCCGAGCGTCGTCACGGCGACGAACTCGTCGTCGCGGCCGGACAGCAGCGCGGCGCGTTCGGCCAGCAGCAGGATGCCCAGCGCCGAGGTGACGGTCTTCTCCGGGCCGCGCTTGGCCGAGCGTCCGGCCCGCTTGCCCCGGCCCCGTCGCCGGGACGCCGGGTTGGACTCCCGCAGTCCCTCGTCCACCGCGTCGGCCAGGATCAGGTGCAGCGTGGTCCGCCACAGCCGGATGCTGGCCTCCGCATAGTCGAGCGAGCGTTCCCGCTTCTCCCAGCGCGCCACGTCCGCCACCGAGATCGCGGCCACCGCGACGTCCTGGAACGCCGGCAGCAGGTGATCCTCGATCGTGCGGCGGTAGTTCTGCCCGGTGGAGACGGCCAGGTCCTGCCGCTCGTACCAGTCGTTGACGTACTCGCCGAACGTGATCCGCCCCGCCGCGGACGGCGGCCGGCCGCCGTGGCGGACTCTGAGTCCGCGGCCCGAACCCCGCCCATAGGTCAAGGCGCCAACTTTTCGCGCGCGTATTGGACGGGGCGCGGCATGCGCCCAAGGATTGGGTAATGCGGCCCCAGATCGTCGCGTTGTCCTGGACGGGCCTGGCGGTGCTGCAGGCTGCCGATGACCTCGGGTGTCATGCGCGGACAGTGCGTTCGTGGATCCATAGGTTCAACGCCGAGGACGAGCGGTCCCGGATTGTGGCGTGGGTCAAGACGGTTCCGCCAGGCCGGCTGCGCCACGACCCGGCTGCCGAGGGTCTGGTCCAGGCGGATGAGACGTCGACTGCGGCGGTATGGACGCTGGACGCGTTGGTGCAGGCCGCGAAAGCCCTGGGCATCGCCGTGAGCCGCTCGCACGTGCGGCGGATTCTGTTGGCTGACGGGGCTCGGTGGCGGCATCAATCGGTTGTGAAAGAGCCTCGGCCTGCTGGATTGGTGGCCAGCTAGGCGACAATCGGGCGTGAAAGCGGCGAAGTTCAGCGGACTTCGGTGGATCGTTTGCCCTAGGTGAAGAAAGTCGGAGGCTCTGCCATGTCGCCGATAATGAAAGATCCAGGGGCATAGGTCAATCAAATGTCGCTGCCGAGTTTAGGCTCGTCTTCAAATCACCGATCGCGTGATCCGGCGTCGAATAGGATGGCCAGCCGGACGAATATCCGTCCGGTCCGACGTCCTGTAGGAATGATTCGGTGGCCACGAGGAACTCCTGTCCAAAGTCGCTCGTACTCGACCAGTTTCCCAGCCATTTCAGATGGCCTCCGGAGTTCGAGCCCCACCGTTCGAATGATTCGATCGAAACGGATACCTTCTCAGTGGCCCGACGAAGAGTCCATCGGATCTCCGTCGGCTCATGGTCGAAAGAAACTTGCTCCTCTAGCGATCCTCGGACAATACGGGCCACCGCGAGCAAAAGTTCAGCCATGACGTCGCTCGCGTCGCTGACTGTACATCTGTACTGCCCTGAGCCGCCATCCAGTGCAAACGAAATCCACCCATGGGCAACCTTTGTCCAGCGGAAGCGGGCATCTTCGTTGAACTTTGCTTCACTTGTCACTTCGGATACGCCGTCCAAATCTTGCCGTCACGCACAACGACCTCAACAATGTTAGTCTTATTCCCGGCCCCGTTGACACCCACGGGCGAGCCGTAGTCGAACTGGTGAATGTGCCCGGGACCTCTTTCATTTGGCAATTCCGGCGTGGAGTCCACCCCTCGGCGCAACCGGTCGCCGAGAACCATGTCATCGCCCTCCCACATGAATTCCTCATTAAACTCCCCGGGAATGTCCGTCTCGCCCTCTTGAATCGCCCTTTCCCGCGCGCCAGGTCCATGGCGATATTCGATGTGAGCGAGCCTCTCATCGGTGATCTGAGACTCGCCACCGCAGTTGTGGACGAGCACTGGGGTGTTGCCGGCGAGCACATAGTACGTGTGCAGGCGGTCGACGGTCAGGTCGTACATGGTCGTGTTGCCGGTGAAGTTGTGCACCAATTTGACAGAGGTGGTGCTGCCGCTGGTGCTGCCCAGAGTCATGCCGGCGACGAGGTCGCTCGCATCGGTCCAGGTTTGCTGTTGGGGTGTCCAGAACGGGTGGTGCGCGGTCGTGTGCACCATGGATCCGTCGGCGAGGGTCAGGTCGGTCAGTTCCGTGTCGGCGTTGACGTGTAGCGCGGTCACCGACTGGGCGGCGGTTGTCTGGCTGGCTGGATCGCCGGCCAGTACCTGCTGCCCTAGGCGGATATCCTGGATGGCGGTGGTGCCACCATCGGCCATAAGTACCCGGGTGTCGCCGCGGAAGCTGTGGGGACAGGTTTCGGGGCGCAGGCCTCCTCGGGACGGCAGGAAGTCGTAGATCGTCGCGAGAACGTCGGCGACGGTCTCAACGTTCCTGAGCTTGTCAGTAATCTCCTGGTAGAGGTCGCAGTCTTCGGCCCGATTCGCTTCGACAATGCATTGCGTGCGGAACAATCTCAACTTGCCATCCGGACGGAGCCTGCCATTTTCGTCGTAGATGGCCTGCTTATCCACCTCCGCCTTGATGATGGACTGCTCCCAATCATCGGCTGTGTCGCACAACTTCACGGAGCATGCGACGTCGTGCCAGAAGCCTTTATCGACGGTCTGTGCGGCCTCGTCTGCGGCCGCCTTGATGCCCTGGCACCCGTTGACACACATGTGAGTTGCTGGGTTCCACTCCAGTGCCCTGTCGAACAAGTTGATCATGGCCTGCAAGTCGTCGAGGTGACCCGTGGGAATGTAGGCGGTGCCTTCTTCGACGTAGAAAGACATGTCTTCATGGGTTTCGGAATCAACAAGACCCTGATTGTGAATCCGCCCAAGTGTCGTCATGTCACTTCCGCCTCCGGCGTACAGGACGTAGACGTCGTGCTTCGCCACCGTGATCCCGGTCAGGTCACCCGACCAGATGCTGCGCAGGATCACGTATTCAGTCGCGGAATTCAGGGCTATCCGGACGAGACTTGGATTCGACGCCGCGACCGTGGCTTCCGTTCCTGGAGCGGGGGGGACGTCGGCCGTGACATAAAGGCCGCCGTTGGCGTAGGCCACATCGGAACCCGTGACTCGGTAAGGAAGATTAGCGGTCACGACATGGGACGTGCCGATACTGCCCTCGGCCTTCTGGCCGCCAGTATCAGTGATCGACACTTCCGTCACGGTTCTGTTATTGACGAGGTAAACGGCATCCTCAGTGGCAACCATCAACGAGCCGGGGGCGATATTGCGTTCGACGACATTAGTGACGCCAGTCTTGAGCCCGTACTGAAGGAGCGTGTTCGACGCATCGATGGTGTAGAGGTACCTGCCCCCAATAGAGGATTGCGAGTTCCCCGGCACCAGCAAGGTACGGGTAGATCCAGTATCTGGGTTGACGGCCCGAACGCCGCAGTAGGTGTCGGCGACGTAGAGCAATGATCCGTCATAGCCGATGACCGAGGCGTCGTAGAAGCTGGCCTTGCCCCCCTTGCCCGCGTCGCTGCAGCCACCCGTACCAGTAGACAACGCCGTGGGCTTGGCGGGGGTATAAATGTTGGTTTTCGTAACCGTTGCGCGCGACGCAGTAAAGGCATCATATCCGACTACCGCAATACCTGATCGTTTCCCACCAAGCAAATCGACCTGCGTCTGAGGTGACAAGGCATCAAGGATTGGGATGTCCTTCTGAGCTGATGCGAATTGCCGTGTGGCGGCCGTAATGCTGTAGAGGCCGTGTTCCCCGGCAGCGTAGAGGTGGAAATTGTCGCTGGCGATTCCCATGGTGCCGAAAAGCAGGTCATCGTCTTGGGCGCCGTCGCCGGCGATGATCTGGAGATTGCCGTTGCGCTTGTCGATACGGCGGAGCAGGTTGCTGCCGTCGGTGTAGTAGATGTAGTTCCCGACCGAGAGTGCGGTAGACGCGGTGCTGGTGGGCAGCGGGAACGGTTTGGCGGGATTGTTGCCGCTCGGGTCAAGTTGGTAAAGCTTGCCGTCGTTGTTGTTGAACGCCCACAGTGACGTAGTATCTGCTGCCAATGGGCCCGTCATGGTCATGTCGGCGTACAGGCGGGTGGTCTTGCGGGCAGTCAGGTCGTAGCGCCAGAGCTTTCCGTAGCTGTCGGTGGTGTAGATGTAATGATCCCCCACCACGCTGCGCGCGTTGACCTGAAATTTGATCGTGCGCGTCGCTCCGGTGAGCCAGTTGACTTCCCGCAGCCCACAGCCGTCCGCGACATAGATCTGCCGGCCATCGTTACCGATGACGCTCGGATTGAAAAACGTGGCTCGGCTGCCCTCACCGGCGTCGGCGTGGGCGCAGTCGGCAGCGCCGCCGCCGCCAGCCTGGACATTCTCGTTAGAGCCGTCAAGGAATGCCTCGACGATGTTCGAGCCGACGGCGGTGTAGACCAAGCCGCTGACCAGCGTTACACCCTTGACCCAGCGATCCGGGCCGACCCGTGTGATCTTCCCCGAGTACATGACTGGTCCGGTGGCGGGTGGGGTGTAGGTGCGGGTGGTGACGGTGAGTTTGGCGATGCCGTGGTCGCCGGCGGTGTAGAGGTTGGTGCCGTCGGCGGCGATGGCGGTGGTGTTGTAGAGCAGGTCGTCGTTGTGGGCGCCGTCGCCGGCGACGACTTGCAGGCTGCCGTCGTTCTTGTTGACCCGGGTGAGCAAGTTGCTGTCGTCGGCGTAGTAGACGTAGTCGCCGGCCGAGCGGGCCGCGGTAACTGCGGTGCCGGGTAGGGCATATGTCGTGGTTTCGGTGGTGCCGGTGGGGTCGAGGCGGTAGAGCTTGCCGTCGTTGTTGTTGAATGCCCACACGCGGGTGTTGTCCGCGGCCAGGACGCTGTTGCTCAGGCTCATGGTTCCGAACAGGGTGGTGGCCTGGCCGGCTTGCAGGTCGTAGCGGACGACCCCGTTGCCGTAGGTGGCGCCGGTGTAGAGGTAGCGGCCCGCAATGGTGCTGCCGGTGTTGGCCGACACACCGGTGAGGGTGCGGGTGGCGCCGGTGGTGGGGTTGACCGCCCGTACGCCGCAGTTGTAGTCGTAGACGTAGAGCAGTGAGCCGTCGGTGCCGATGATCCGTGCGCTGCTGGCGTAGAAGCGGGCCTGGCTGCCGGTGCCGGCGTCGGTGCAGCCGTTGGTGTCGCTGCCGGCGACTGTCTGGGCGGTGGCGTTCTTGCCCGCGGCCGGGTCTAGGCGCACGACCTTGTTCCCGGTGATGGTGTAGGCGTAGCCGTCCACCACGGCCATACCACTGCCCCGGACGTCCGGGCCGACAGGACGGACATCACCGAAGTCCGGCGCACGCACAGCCGGCTCCTCATACACACGGACCACTGTTGTGAGTTTGGCGATGCCGTGGTCGCCGGCGGTGTAGAGGTTGGTGCCGTCGGCGGCGATGGCGGTGGTGTTGTAGAGCAGGTCGTCGTTGTGGGCGCCGTCGCCGGCGACGACTTGCAGGCTGCCGTCGTTCTTGTTGACCCGGGTGAGCAGGTTACGGCTGTCGGCGTAGTAGACGTAGTCGCCGGCCGAGCGGGCGGCGGTCACACCGTTGGTGGGCAGGGTGAACGTCTTGGTTTCGGCGACGCCGGCAGGGTCGAGGCGGTAGAGCTTGTAGTCGTTGTTGTTGAATGCCCACACGTAGGTGTTGTCCGCTGCCAGAACGCTGGAGCTCAGGCTGACGGTTCCGAACAGGTTGGTTGCCTGGCCGGTTTGCAGGTCGTAGCGGACGATCCCGTTGCCGTAGGTGGCGGCGGTGTAGAGGTAGCGGCCGTCGACGGTGCTGCTGGTGTTGGCCGACAGGCCGGTCATGGTGCGGGTGGCGCCGGTGGTGGGGTTGACCGCCCGTACGCCGCAGTTGTAGTCGTAGACGTAGAGCAGTGAGCCGTCGGTGCCGATGATCCGTGCGCTGCTGGCGTAGAAGCGGGCCTGGCTGCCGGTGCCGGCGTCGGTGCAGCCGTTGGTGTCGCTGCCGGCGACTGTCTGGGCGGTGGCGTTCTTGCCCGCGGCCGGGTCTAGGCGCACGACCTTGTTCCCGGTGATGGTGTAGGCGTAGCCGTCCACCACGGCCACGCCGCCGCTCTTCGCGTCCGGCCCAACCCCGGCAACCGTGCCCGAGTTCATCACTGGACCGGTCGCGGTCGGGGTGTAGGTGCGGGGGGTGACGGTGAGTTTGGCGATGCCGTGGTCGCCGGCGGTGTAGAGGTTGGTGCCGTCGGCGGCGATGGCGGTGGTGTTGTAGAGCAGGTCGTCGTTGTGGGCGCCGTCGCCGGCGACGACTTGCAGGCTGCCGTCGTTCTTGTTGACCCGGGTGAGCAGGTTACGGCTGTCGGCGTAGTAGACGTAGTCGCCGGCCGAGCGGGCGGCGGTCACACCGTTGGTGGGCAGGGTGAACGTCTTGGTTTCGGCGACGCCGGCAGGGTCGAGGCGGTAGAGCTTGTAGTCGTTGTTGTTGAATGCCCACACGTAGGTGTTGTCCGCTGCCAGAACGCTGGAGCTCAGGCTGACGGTTCCGAACAGGTTGGTTGCCTGGCCGGTTTGCAGGTCGTAGCGGACGATCCCGTTGCCGTAGGTGGCGGCGGTGTAGAGGTAGCGGCCGTCGACGGTGCTGCTGGTGTTGGCCGACAGGCCGGTCATGGTGCGGGTGGCGCCGGTGGTGGGGTTGACCGCCCGTACGCCGCAGTTGTAGTCGTAGACGTAGAGCAGTGAGCCGTCGGTGCCGATGATCCGTGCGCTGCTGGCGTAGAAGCGGGCCTGGCTGCCGGTGCCGGCGTCGGTGCAGCCGTTGGTGTCGCTGCCGGCGACTGTCTGGGCGGTGGCGTTCTTGCCCGCGGCCGGGTCTAGGCGCACGACCTTGTTCCCGGTGATGGTGTAGGCGTAGCCGTCCACCACGGCCACGCCGCCGCTCTTCGCGTCCGGCCCAACCCCGGCAACCGTGCCCGAGTTCATCACCGGACCCTTTGCAGTCGCGGCATACACGCGCAGGGGGATCGACGCGTGGCCGATGCGTCCCTTCGTGCTCGTGGCGGTCACGGTGATCGTGAAAACGCCTGCGGCGCGGACGATGCCGGTGATGACGCCGGTGCTGCGGTCGATCGTCAGGCCGTCGGGCAGGCCATCGGCGCTCCAGCTAAAAGGACCAACCGGTTCCGCGACGGTGACGGGCAGCGGCGTAATTGCATGGTCCTGGTCAACCGGGTTCGCAGTCGGCGCTGACAGCGTCAACGCGGGCAGCGCCTGCGCGACAACGCCCCGCGCCTCGACTTCGTCCACCATGGTCCAGCCGGCGCTGCCATTAACCGTGACGCGGACGTAGCGGGCAGTCGTGTTGAGACCCGCCGCACGGTAGGGGCGGACCTGATCCGCAGCCGAGGCGTACGGCCGCGACACGAGTGCGGTGCCGGTGAAGTTGTGGCCGTCGTTGGACAGCGCGTAGCTGACGGTGAGGGGCAGCTCGACGCTGTCGCTCTTGTTCTGTAGCCAGCCGCTGTTGATCTCGGTGAGGGGACGGCTGACGCCCAGGTCGACGGTGAACGTGTACTCGTCGACGTTGTGGCGGCCCTGCCAGGCTGCCCCGCCGGTGACCTGGCCGTGCACGCCATCGGTGAGCGATGTGCCGTTGCTATCGGGGTGAGCCGCACCTGCCGGGATGCTGGCGGTGTAGGCGCACCCGGGCAGGGTGTCGTCCTGCGGGCACACGGCGTAGTTCGTGGGTGCCTCGGGCGTCGGTGTCGTCGTGACGACTGCCTCGGCGCTGGAGGCGGTTTCCAGGCCGTCAGCGTCGACTGCGGTGATGCGGTAGCGGTAGGTCGTGGAGCCGTCCAGCTGGCGGTCCCACAGGTGGGGGTCGGTGCCTGTGGTGGTTACGGGGGCGCCGTCCCGGTAGATTCGGTATCCGGTCGCGCCGGCAACCGGGGCCCAGGCGAGCTCCACGGTCTGGAGGCCTTGGGCATTCGCGGTGAGACCGGTCGGGGTGGCCAGGCGGACGGTCCATGTGAACGCGGTGTGGTCTGTGCGGCCTACGGCGTCGGTCAAGGTCACGGTCACGGTGGAGCCGGCGCTGGCGGTGATCGGGGATCCGGTCACGACCCCGGTGGCCGGGTCGACGGTCACGCCCGACGGAAGGCCGGCCATAGTCCAGGTGTAGGGGGCGGTGCCGCCACCCGCAGCGAGGGTGAGGTTCACCTGCTGGCCGACGATGGTGCTCTGGTCGCCGGGATTGACCGCGGCCAGGGCCAGCGCCACGGTCCAGGTGTACCAGACGGTTGCGGTGCGGCCGGCAGTGTCGGTGATCGTGATACCGGCGGTCCAGGTTCCCTCGGTGGTCGGCTGTCCGGTGATCAGGCCCGTTGACGCGTTCAGGGTCAGGCCGTCGGGCAGGGCGGTCGCGGTCCACGTGTAGCTGCCTGTACCACCGCTGCCGGCCAGCTGCAGGCTGGCGGGGACACCGACGGTGCCGTTCTGCGTTCCCGGGTTGGCCAGCGACACGGGAACCCCGACGTTCCAGGCGACGCGGAGACTTCCGGTGCGGTGAGCGGCGTCGGTGGCGGTGATCGTCACCGTGGTGGAGATGGCCGCCGCCGGGGTGCCGGAAATGATGCCTGTGGTGGTGTCAATGGACAGACCGTCGGGCAGGCCCGTGGCGGTCCAGGTGTAGGGGGCGGCGCCACCGCTAGCGGACACGGTGACGGAGCCGTTGACGCCGACCGTGTTGTCCTGGGTGGGCAGCTCGTGGATGGTGACGGGGGTGGCTACGGTCCAGGTGAAGGTGGTGATGTTCGTCCGCCCGTCCGCGTCGGTCACGGTGGCCTGGACGGTCGGGGACCCCACGGCTGTCGGGGCGCCGGAGATCACGCCGGTCGACGCAGCCAGGGACAGCCCGGCGGGCAGGCCGGCCGCCGACCACGAGTACGGGCTCTTCCCGCCGGTCGCGGTCAGCGTCACGGGGCTGACCGCAATACCCACCGTCCCGCTCTGCGCATCGATGCTCGCGGCTGTCAGGGCGAGCGCAACGTTCCAGGTGAAGGAGCGGGTGGCGCTGCGTCCGGCAGAGTCGGTGGCGGTGACGGTGACGGCACTCGTGCCCGCCGCCGCGGGGACACCGGAAATCACGCCGGTCGATGCATTGACCGACAGTCCGGTGGGCAGCCCGGTCGTGGTCCAGGTGTAGGTGCCGCTGCCACCTGCGGCGGTGAGCGCCACGGCCGTGACGGTGCTGCCGGCGGCATCGTTGTGGGTGCCGGGGTCGGTCACGGTGACTGGGTTGGTGACGGTGATCGGGAACGACACCGTGCTGGCGATCTTGAGGCTGTCGGTGACGGTCACGGTGACCGGGCTCGTGGTGAGCATGGTCGGGGTGCCAGAGATGACACCCGTGCTGCTGTTGATGGACAGGCCGGACGGCAGCCAGGCCGCCGCCCACGTGTACGGGGCCTTGCCGCCGGTGGCGGTGATCGGCAGTGACATGGCGACACCGAGCGTGGCGGCCTGGGAGCCAGGATCGGTCAACTGTGTGGCGGGGCCGATGTTCCAGGTGAAGCCGGTCGCGCCGGAGACACCCGCGGTGTCAGTTGCGGTAGCGATCACCGAGTAGGCGCCATCGGTGGTCGGGGTACCGGAGATCACGCCGGTCGACGGGTTGATGGACAAGCCGGGCGGCAGGCCGGTGGCGGTCCAGGTGTAGGACTTGGTGCCACCGTTGGCAACGATGGTCAGGTCGGGGATGGCGGTGCCGGTGGCGTTGCCGCGGTTGCCGGGGTGGGTGGCAATCACGCCGGTGGCGAAGCCGAACGACACCGTGCCCGGGACGCCGGTCGTGTCGGTGGCGGTCACCCGCGTGGTGTAGTTGCCCGCCGTGGTCGGGGTTCCGGACAGGACACCGGTGGAGGCGTTGATGGTGATGCCCGGGGGCAGGCCGGTGGCCGACCACGTGTACGGGGCGGTGCCACCGCTCGCGGTGATGGCCTTGGAGTAGGCGACGCCGGTCGGGGCGGCCAGGCCGCCCGGGTTCGCCACCGTGATCGAGCCGATGTTCCAGGTCAGCGACAGCGTGCCGGTACGTCCAGCGCTGTCGGTGGCGGTCACGGTGACGGCATTCGTGCCGGTGGTGGTGGGGGTGCCGGTCACGGTGCCGGTTGAGGCGTTGAGGGACAGGCCGGCGGGCAGACCGGTGGCGGTCCAGGTGTAGGGGTACTTGCCGCCGCCGGCGTTGAAGGTGGTCGAGACCGGGGCGCCTACGCCGTCGTTCTGGGTGCCGGGGTCGACCACCGCGACCGCGGGAGCGACGGCGATCACGAACGACACCGAGTTGACGATCTTGAGGCTGTCGGTGACGGTCACCTTCACCGTGGGGGTGGTCGCCGAGGTCGGGGTGCCGGAGATGACACCGGTCGACGTGTTGATCGACAGGCCGGAGGGCAGCGCGGAGCCCGCCCAGGTGTACGGGGCCTTGCCGCCGGTCACGGTGATGGGCAGGGACAGGGGCACACCGATGGTGCCGACCTTGGTGCCGGGGTCCGTCAGTTGCGGGGCGGGGCCGACGTTCCAGGTGAAGCCGGTCGCGCCGGAGACGCCGGCGGTGTCGGTTGCGGTGGCGATGACCGAGTAGGTGCCATCGACGGTGGGGGTGCCGGTGATGACGCCGGTGGTGGCGTTGATGGACAGTCCGGTGGGCAGGCCGGTGGCGGTCCAAGTGTAGGAGGCGGTGCCGCCGTTCGCGGTCAGGGCGAGGTCGGCGATGGCGGCGCCGTTGGCGTTACCGCGGTTGCCAGGGTGCGGGACGATCACGCCGGTGGTGATGCTGAACGCGGCGGTGCCGGCCACGCCGGCAGTGTCGGTGGCGGTCACCGTCGTCGGATAGGTGCCCTTGGTCGTGGGGGTACCGGAGATGACACCGGAGGACGTGTTGATCGTCAGGCCGGGGGGGCAGGCCGGTCGCCGACCACGTGTACGGGGCGGTGCCGCCGGCAGCGGTGATCGTCTTGGAGAACGCGACGTTCGACGGTGCCACCTGGTTACCCGGGTTCGCCACCACGACACCGGTGGCCCAGGTGAACGAGGCGCTCGCCGTCGCCGTCGTCGCATCCCGCACGGTCACCGTGACCGAGGAGCCGCCCGCCGCGGAAGGCACACCCGAGACGACACCAGTGCCGGTGTTGATGGACAGTCCGGTGGGCAGGCCGGTCGCCGACCAGGTGTACGGGGAAGTGCCACCCGCCGCTGCGATCGGCAGCGACACGGAGGTCCCGGTCGGGCTGGACTGCGCCCCCGGGCTCGTCACGGACAGCGCCGCGGCCCACGCCGGCGGCGAGACGAAACCAGCCAGCAGCGCTGCCACACACGAGAACGCCAGCAGCACCATCGCGCGCGAACGCCCGTGGCTCCCGCGAGGAGAACCCGGCGCCTTACGCAGTCCGTGACCCGTCATGCCCAACCTTCCACGCCCAATGAGACAGAGGAAAGGTAGGGAAACGCGGCATATGCCAGACACCAGCGCAGGTCCAGCCGGAGGCCCACGGACGGCGACGCCCACCTGCAGCCTGGGCGTAGCTCGATGACCGAATGGACGAGATGCGTTCAGGCGCCGCTCAAGATCGCGCATCGTGCGCGTGCGGTGACCCCACTGGTCACGCAAGCAACAGCTCGCTGTGAGGTTGTTGGGAACTTCTCGAAGAAAGCCCTAATCCCTCTCGTCGTGAACGCCGCGTAATGTGCCGACTACGGCAGGTGGTTGACGCTTCGACTCTCATGCCCCGACCGCGGCCACGCGTGAGGCCATGGGGACGGACGTCACGGAGTGCTGCGAAACGACCCTTCAAGATCCGCCGGGTTCATCTCTACGAAGCTCGAATCCCAGAGCCCCGCTCCGTCACGGCAGGCTCGGCCGAATCGACAACCATGCTCGCACGTCCTCGGCCTCCGGCCCCGCGAGCACCTGATCAGCCAGCAACGCAAGCGGGGTGAGGACGATCTTGTGACGACGAAGGAGGTGGATCTGATCCGTTGGCAGCGTTCGCCAGTGTTCAGCCATCTCGCTCGCCTGCCCGGGTGTCAGCGTCACAATCGCGAGGACGCTTCGGACCAGCGCACCCAGCTCCCAGTTCTCGTCATCCGGCACCGACCCGAGTTTCCTGATCAGCAGGCCACGCAGGTTGAAGTCGTCCGCAGCTACTTCCCAGCGGTCGTAACCGGCGAACCGCTCGGCGCACTCGGTCAGCGACAACACCACCGCTCCCCAGTTTCGGCGCACCTCCGGGGTCAGGTTCTCGTCGTAGGCACGGTGCTGCGGCATCACCCGAGCTCTCAGCCACCAGTTGATCGATCGAGGTGCGTTGTCCTGGTCAAGGGTGCTCATCCACTGGTGGAAGCGGACAACCGGCCACTCCTTCATGTCATCGGCGAGATCCTGGTGCGACATTTGCTCAGTGTGCCGCGGCTTCCAGACGGTCCGGGCTCGCGTCGGGAACTCGCAGCTTGGGAACCGCACAAGATCCGCAGTTCGAGCCGTCCGCACGCAGGTCAGGGCGGCACAGAGTGGCCCGGAGTGACCTTCCGTGCCCTGCCTTAGTGCCCGTGAATGGCCCACGGCAGGTGGGCGTTTGCATTGGGCTCAGCCGTGCCAGGGAAGGTCATCTGGATGGCACGATCGGGGGGTGAGCAAGACCAAGACGGTGGCCTGTTACGGGGGGCCCTCACCGAAACGTCCGGATCCTCAACGCGAGATATGGGTGTACGACGCGGCGCTATCGTTGCTGCTGGCCCAGGTGATTCGCTCCGTCGAGTCGGCACCCCCGGACGACCGCCCCAACTGGTGGGCGGACCGAGCTGAGGAACTCCGCCTCCAGGCCACGGTCAGTGACATCTCCTTCGAGCTGGCTGGCGGGTCGGGCGCGGGGGAACGTGAGGAGTTCGCCGAGCTGTTGGAAGACGCCGCCGATCGCCTAAGGGACCGTGGGATCTTCACCGCCGCCGAGGCCGCCGGATGGCAGGTCATCGACGACGAGACCGTGATCTTCCGGGGTGATTCGGCCACGGACACCGAGCCCGTCGCAGAACTTGGCCGCGCGCTGGCGGCTCTGCTGCGTGGGCCGCTGCCGGCTCCGCCAGCGGGGACGATATGGCTCTACGGCTCGCCGGGCGGACGCACCACCCTGGGGGTGGTGAACCCCGCCGATGAGGGGTGATCGTCGCTGGACGGTGAGGCCGTTCAGTCGTTGCGGCCGTTGGCTCGGGCCTTCCACAGCTCGTGCCGCGCAGGCTTGGTGTCGAGTTTCTCTAGACCTCGGGCGGCCCAGAAGCGCAACGATTCATCGTCGCTGTAGAGCAGGTCAGCGAACAAGGGCAGCGCCTGGGGTGAGCGTCCTTCGCCGATGAGTTGGATCAGCCAGAACCGCAGCCGGTCGGAGGGTTCCAGCTCCGCAAACTCGGCGATGAGTTCATCGATGTGCTCGGCTGCGTGGGGCAGCAAAAGGTGAAAGCCGTCCTCCATGGCCTGCGGGTCGTGACGGCGCATGAGATACATGGCCTGCTCGAACCGCTTAGTCACCCGGATGACGTTAGTTGGCTCAGCCAAACAGGCGCCGACATTTGCCAAGCCCAGCCATCACGTCCGCCGTCGACCCACACACACCGTGGAGGGGCAGGTCTGCTCGGCTCCGCCTGGGTCGACGGTGCGCGGGATGGCAACCATCCCAGAGCACCGAGTGCTCCCGCCGGAGGCATCGTCAGGAACCTGCGGTGTCGCAGTGATGATCGGCCGCGCCGCGCCTGCTGCTGGCGCTTGCGCCGCCAGCAGGCGCGAGCGTGGCCGATGCTGCTAATGCCCTGGTGGGAGATGCTGGGCGACGTCTGTATTGGCGATCCTCGCCGCCAAGGCCCGTGGGCTGACGCCATGGGCGTTGACACGATCAGGGTCAGCGCCTGCCGCCGCGAGCCGGTTCAAGGTCGCGGGATCGCCCCGGTAGCAGAACACTGCGCGCCAGAGCGGCGTGTTGCCGTGCTCGTCGGTGCTGTCGGCGGTGGCCCCGGCCGTAAGGAGTTCAGCGGCTACGGCGGCGGCCTGGGCCTGGGCGGCGAAGTGCAGCGCAGTCCACCCCGCTTTGTCTGCCGTGTCCACATCTGCGCCTTGGGCAACGAGAGATCGAACGGTGGCCACGTCACCGGCCGCGGCCGCGTCGTGCAGCTCGGTGCGGCCCATACGGTCCCGGTGCTGGCTCGGCGTCACTCGCTCATCCTGCCCGACCGGCCTCGATCAGGTTTGCTACTGGTGCGGGTGCCGGTGCGGGTGCGGGCGCCGTGGTTCGCCCGGTCGCCGTCGCCACATGCGTAAGGCGGACCGGGCCGCGCAGCGGCCCCGAGCGACCGGCCTGCGCGCCACGGTGCGCCGCCTTGAACTCATATAGAAACTTCGCACTGGCAATTTTTCGTGAGAATGTCTGACTCCGCTTGACGCGTTACGTCGTGGCTTCAGTTGATGCGTGACACTCCGCCGAGTGCTGGTGGAGATGACCATGACGGAGCAGCGGTATCGGGCCGTGCTCGAAGTTGAAGCCGGGGTGCCGGTGACCGAGGTGGCCGAGCGGTTCGGGGTGTCCCGGCAGGCGGTGCACCGCTGGATCGGCTGGTATCGAGATGAGGGCCTGGACGGGTTGGCCGACCGGTCCCACCGGCCGCATGCACATCCCGCACAGACCAGCTCGGAGGTGGAGGCGGCCATCTGTGAGCTGCGGCGGACGCATCCGCGGTGGGGTCAGCGGCGGATCGAGTTCGAGCTGGGCCGGACCGGCTGTCCCGGCCCGATTCCGTCGGTGAGCACGATCTACCGGGTGCTGGTCCGGCACGGCCTGGTCGACGCGGTGCCTCGCCGCCGGCGCCGAGAGGACTACCGGCGGTGGGAACGGGCGGTGCCGATGGAGCTGTGGCAACTCGACATCGTGGACGGCATCCGGCTGGCCGACGGCTCGGAAACGAAGATCGTCACCGGGGTGGACGACCATTCCCGGTTCTGTGTGATCGCCACCGTGGTCCGCCGGGCCACCGGCCGTGCGGTCTGTGCCGCGTTCACGGACGCGTTACGCGCGTACGGGTTTCCGGATGAGGTGCTCACCGATAACGGCAAGCAGTTCACCGGCCGGTTCACCAAGCCCCGCCCGGCGGAGGTGATGTTCGAGCGGATCTGCCGGGAGAACGGCATCGTCGCCCGTAACACCAAACCGCGGTCGCCGACGACGACGGGGAAGGTGGAGCGGTTCCACCAGACCCTGCAGCGGGAACTGCTCGATCACGTGCAGGTGTGGCCTGACCTGCAGGCTGCCCAGGCGGCGATTGACGCGTTCCGGGTCGAGTACAACTCCAACCGGCCGCACCAGTCGTTGAACATGGCGTTCCCGGCCGACCGGTTCATCCCCCGCACCAGCGGCCAGGCACTGCCGCCGCAGCTGCCTGCCACGCTGCCACCAGCCGTGCCCGCCCGGCATCCAGTCTCCGCCGTGACGGTCGCACCGCGGTTGTCGACCAACGGCGCCGAACCGGTCGATCTGGCGGTGGAGTTCACCCGCGTGGTGCCCTCGTCGGGGAATCTGACCGTGGCCGGGCAGCAGTTCTGGCTCGGCCCGGACCGCGCCGGCGGCACGGTTACCTTCTGGGCCGACAGCACCGTCGTGCACCTGCTGGTCAACGGCGTCCGGCTCAAGACCGTGCCGTCCCGGCTCACCACCGCCCATCTGCGTCGGCTCCTGGACGACGGTGGCCGTCTCGCCGGGCCGCCTCCCATCCGCACCGGCGGCACGCAGCCGGGCATGGCGATCGAGGTGGACCGCACGGTCAGCGCCGTCGGCACCATCGGCTTGGCCGGGCGGCAGCACCCGGTCGGCTACCACTACGCTGGCCGCCGGGTCACGGTCCGCATCGACCAGGGCCTGCTCCAGCTCGTCCAGGACGGTGTCCTGCTGCGCAGCCTGCCCAACCCGCTCACCCCTGGCGAGCTGGCCCGCCTCCGCGACGCCCGGCCCGCCGGACCGCCACCCCAACCTCCCGCCGAACCGTTGCGGGTGGAGCGGCGGATCAGCTGCCGGGGTGCCCTGGAGGTGGCCGGGCAACGCATCCACGTCGGCATGGTCCACGCCGGCCGCACCGTCACCATCGAGACCGGCGACACCACCTGGCGGATCTACCACGGCGACGAACTGCTCACCGAAGTCGCCCGCACCACCAGCAAGAACATCGCCAGATTCAAGGTCCGCAAACCCGAGCAGCCGCGACGTGCGGCACGATGACACCGTGGACGACATCGTGTTCACCTATCCCTGGCGCGACCTGCGCAGCGCCGATCCGGCCGACGTCGCACAGCGCGAGGCCCTTGCGGCCGAGCTCGCCGTCGAGGTCAGCCCCGGTCACCCGCTCCATGGCAAACCCGCGATCGTTACGGCGAAATCGGAGGTGACCGACGACATCGTCGTCCGTCTTGCCGACAGGTCCTGGGCCGTCGTCCACCTCACTTGGCGAGGTTCGGCAGAGAACCCGCCGTGGCCATCGACGGACCATTGCGAGACGCCAGAGGCATTGGCCACCGAGCTGGCCGACCGCACCTGACCAACCAGAACGACAAGCAACCAAGATCGTCTAGCCGGAGCTGTCACGGATCATCTGACCTAGATCCGTAGCGCATCAAGTGGAGCCGGACAAATTTTTCGTGAGAATTTTTCTATACGTCTTCAAGGCGCGGTCCGGGGACCGGCGCTGCCGCCTTCGGCTCCGCGCCGGCCCCGGCCGCGCTGATGCGGAACTTACGCCGGACACGACGAAGCCCCCGGGCTCTCCTCACGGGAGCGTCCGGGGGTCGTCGGGCGATGGCCTCCCCATGCAGGGCGGCTTACACCTCGTGAAACGGTTCCGGTTCCGGTGCAATCCGCTTCGACATTAGGCAGAACTCGTTGCCCTCCGGGTCTTCGAGCACGACCCAGGAGCCGCCGGCCGCGATGCTCGACCGCCTGGCGCCCAGTTCCAGCAGGCGTGCCAGCTCCTGCTGCTGATCCCCGTCGGTGGCGCACACGTCGAAATGGATCCGGTTCTTCGCGGCCTTGCGCTCAGGCACCCGGATGAACAGGATGTCCGGACTGACCGTCGCTCCCCGGATCGCCACGCCGGTCTCGTCCCGGTCGAAGATCCGGTACCCGAGGACGCTGCACCAGAACCCGGCCAGGAGCTCGGGGTCCGAGCAGTCGATCACGATGTCACCTATCCGGCTCGTCATGGGTGAGCAGCCTAACGAGGCTGGCGCGCAACGCTGATCTCCGCGGAATGACCGTCGAAGACCCCAGAGCCTCCGGCGGCCAGGGCTTCCAGCCCTGGACCCGGGCGGCTCTGGGATGCCCAGCCGGCGGACACCAATCGCGCACCGGAGGCAACCAGACCGCGCCTGCCCGGTCCAGGTCGTCCAGTGGGGCGCTCCACCTGGACCGGGCAGGCGCGGCCCGGCCGAGCGAAGCTTGCGCGACGGGATGCCGGCTCCAGTAGGGGCCGGTGGATCATGGGGAGAAATCTGGGAGACGATCTTGCCAATCTGACCGACACAGCCCACAGTAGACCGACCGGTACCACCATGCTTGACCAGGACATTCGCACGCCTGTACTGGTCAACCGATCATGTTGACCATGCTGGGGGTCAAGGGGTCGCAGGTTCAAATCCTGTCAGCCCGACAACGATCAACGGCCGCCGACGAGGGTATTTTCCCTGGTTGGCGGCCGTTTCTCGTGTCCGGCTTGATCCTGATATTCCTACTGGGCTGCCCTGATTTGGGGACCATTTGGGGACCAACTTCTCCCCGGGTTCTCCCAGACGGGGCGCTGAGGGCTGTTCCGGCGTCGACTACGCGTTAACAGAGCCCCGCGGACTGGGCGCTGTCCGTGCCGAGCCAGCCGTCGCCGCGCCGCCAGACGACGGCGATGCCCTTCCGCTCGAAGAAGCCAAGGTGGGCCGCGCCGAGCGGTTCGTTGAAGAGGGCGAGCTTGGAGACGGTGGCAGTGTCGTCGTAGAGGAAGTGCTCGTAGAAGCAGAGTTGGGCGAACGCCTCGCGGGCGGCAGTCTCTGCGTCGCCGGCACGGATGGCTTTCGCCTCGATCAGCCAGTGGCGGCCATCGCGTTCCGCGGTGAGGTCGCGAGGATGCGGGGATGCCGTGGTGAACCGTTGGCGCCGAAGGAACGCCTCGTAGTCGTTGACGAGGGTTTCGTGCCGTCGGTAGATGGTGACTTCTCGCGCGGCGATCATCTTCCGGTATTCGCCGTCGTCCTTCGGCTTGAAGACAACGGCGGTCTTCTTGCGTGGCTGCTCCCGTGGCGGCGTGACGATACCGGGCACGCCGCGCTGGCTGCCCTCCTCGCGAGCTTCGAGCGCTAGGTCGTATAGCTGCACGAACCGTTGGAGATCGGCAACCATGGTCGCCTCATCTGGCAGGTCATCGGTGAGGTATGCGCGCGCAAGGATGTTGGCGTACTCGTAGTTGCGCGGGAGGTCAGCCTTGGAGCGCAGGTCGATCGCCTCATCCAGGTCGTGAATGGTGGCCGTTTCGAAGGCTGCACGGATTTGGGCCGCTTCCTGGTTAAGGGCGTTGCGGGCGGCCTGGCGTCCGAGGCGTTCACTGATCTCAGTTACCCCCTGGTTGAGGGTGAGGTAGACACGTTTCATGTCGGCGGCGAACAGGTAGACGACGTACATGCCTTTTTGGGCCGTCGTGGTCTCGGCCGGGTTGAAGACGCCAATCCATGGCGAGATCGCGCCACCGCCGATGCCGCCGCTTCCGGTGACCATGTAGCCGCCGGGAATCCATTGCGGAAGCTCGCGAGGCGCGCTGCGGAGAAGCAGCTGAGCCTCGCTGGACATCGGTAGGTGGCGGTCGTACGTCGCGCCGATGGTTCCGATCAGGTCGCGCAGCTGCACAGGTCGACTCCTCGGTGTCGGTATCGCTGTGAGGGTAAAGCGGCACTGTGACGGTTTGGGTGGATCAGGCTTGAGGCCCACCCGAGCTGCCGTTTCGGGTGGGCCGTTCGCATCGCAGGTCCTGTCGTCGAAGTAGCAGGACGTTCGTTTGTAGGGATTCCTCGGTAGGGCGGTCTCGACTTGGGCGACGAGCGGCCGGGCGTCACTAGCGGGGGCCGAGGCTGCGAAGTGCCATCACCGATCTGAGCGGGGAAGCGGCGGCCACACCACGATCAGGAACGTGGCAATCGGCCCCAGCAGGATCGAAATGACCCACCAGTTCCATCCGCTGCGTCCTTTGGCCTGAGCCAGACCCGCGTTGATCAATGTAAGTGTGCCCCAGCCGACGGCGTACCCCGTGTCCATAGCCGCGGATCGTATCCAGAAGCAGCAAAGGCGTCCTCGCCGGACGGGCATTCCGGTCGTCGGCGGTCATACGCCGAGCGTACTTACCGGCGGCAGACATCGGCCTGCCCGCGACGACCGCATGGATGATGTCCGCGGTCCCTCAGGCCGTCATTGCCGTGACTGCGCTCCGGCCAGGTCTTCCAGGCGGTCACCTCGGTATACCGTGATCACCATGCCTAAGTCGCCGCCGCCATGGTGGGACTACCGCAAGGCCGGCCTACGGCCGGGCACGTCTTATCCCCTTGGCCGAAGCCTGGTCGGGCAGGCCCTTCGCGATGCCAACGCCGAGGTGGGCAGCCTCGTCTTTGCCGTGCCCGCTAACGGTCGCCCTCTGTCTGCTGATGCACAGAACATCATCGAGGTCTTCTGGTACGGCAAACCCGTGAGCCGGTATGCGAGGCACGCTGACAGAACGCGCGCTAGCAGCCTGTTCATGAGGGTTTGGGCCGTGGACTCCGGCCGCCGCCACGAAATCACAGGCCCTCTCGCGGCGGCACTCCCGGACGTTTGCCAATGGGTCGCCGCGGCAGCGAACCGCCCGACAGATGAAGTGTGGTGCGCGGCCGACCATGAACTGATCGTGCGGTACAGCAATCGCGCGATCCGAATAGAGGAACGGTAATCGGCTGAGACCCGCGGCCCGGCATCTTCATCCTCGCCGCCAGGCAGGCCCCCAGACGGGCCGGGTGGCCCGAGCGCCGGGGGAGTGGGAGCGAAGTGGGAGCGGGGAGCACGGGCGTGGTGCGGTTAGGCGCGGTCATCGTCGGCGATCCGATGGCCGTGACCAGGCCAAACGGTCGTGATCGGGCCTACCCAGTGCTGCGAAGCCTCGTTCGCATCGAGGTGGTCAGCGGTTCAATCCCACACCACATTCGGAGTGGGAGGAACGCCGGCTGCCAGGGGCATGACCGACGGCGACTCGCTTGGGTGTATCGCTGACCTGCACACTTTTGAGGCGCGGGCGCTTGCGGCCCTCGGTGACCGTCGAAACTGATGGCATGACGAGGTTTCCAGGGGCAACTGATGTCGAGGCTGGACGATCATTATTAGAGGTCGTCGTGTATTTGTACCCGACAAAGGCGGATGCCGAGGCTGGCGAACATACGGCCGCACCGGTTTCCTGATAGTGCTACCGGCGGGGGGATGATAAAGGGCGTCGCAGCACGGTCGGTAACACCCTAAGCGGTGACAATCGGTAGGCGAACAAACACGGCTGAAACGGTCCCAGAGCCACCAGTACATGGTTGCCGAACACGCAGGTACCCCAGCGTCCGTGACGCGTTCACCACGCAGAGCCGCAGTGCGCACGCAACCTAGAGACCTACAGTGATCGTGAAACTACCATCAGTTATTGATCACGAAAGTGAGGCTGTCGCATTAGGTCGATCGGATGCAATGTTGACCAACCGGGGGCTCGGTGCCACTGCCGGGATGGTTCAGCGCGTCGCAAGTCTAGTCAATCTGGCTCGGCAGCGGATCGGCGTCAGCATAAATATCATTACTCTTCGTTCGCGTTTAGTTGAAGCGGGCATCGCCCGTGGGCGCACCCGTCATCAATGCAGTTAATCATAACGCCGAAAGAGTCAAATATGAGAAGGATTTTACGAGCTGGAGTCCCGAGGCGCGCATTCCTGCTCGCCATCCTCATGGTCGGAGTGCTTGGGGGGCAGATCTCGCCGAGTGAGGCTAGGGCGGCGACCGAAACCCATATCACGAGCAGCGACATTAAGGTGGTCCGAACGCTCCGGCCCGTTGACCCCGCTACATGTTTCAGTGAGGTCATGGGTTTGTCTCCAGTTCCGGGCCGGACGCTGGCGGACCGAGTGGGTGCGGCGACGGGGAGTTGCACTGCGCTCAACCTTTCTTCCAACGAATTCCCACCGAGTTCATTCAACGGGGAAGGCGGGTGGCAAAGTTTCGTCGGCCTCAAGGAATACCGGGGGTATGCGACCCTGCCAAGTTACGACTTGAAGTGCCTAGACGGGACCGTGGCTACCATCGCTACGGCAGGATCCGCCACGAACAGTCCCGGATATACGAAGGATGTCGTTCCAGGCGTAGCGACACTCCATGCTGCGGCGGAGTCACCGACGAGCAACACCGGGCTCAGCGGTGATTTCGCGTCGGCTCGACCTGTCTACATCGAGGCGTCGGATCACAAATCGGTGGTTATCAGTGTTCGAACCGCAGCCCGGATCGCATATGCCGACCGGGTGGCCCAATATGCGGTGCTGGGCTACGACGCCCCCTTCATCTGGTTTGCGTTGCACGAAAAATTAAGTTGTGATGGCACAAAACGTGCGACGGTGACGTATTCCGATTTCCCAGGAATCACGGTCTACGCCAATAACAACCAGGTGGTCAGGGATGAACAGTCCGTCGAACTCAGGCGATTCATCTCCAACGGCGGGCAACTGCCGACTGCTCTGACTCCGGGCGTCGGCCGGTTCGATCCGATCTGCCGGACGTACGCAGTAAACGCACCGGGCTACACGGTTCCGACGATTCCCTCGCGGCCATTGTCGGCGGATTGCAAAGAGGGTAAGGAGACGGGTTGGCTACTCAACCGGACCGACTACGCTGTCTCCTTGTACGTTAATTCAGGCCTCGCCTCGGGCGGCAACATCGCACCGGTAGCCCCGACACCGCCGACCACCCCGACACCCCCAGCCGTGCCGCTACCTGGCGTTCCGCAAGGGGTACGGGTCACCGGTACCTCGATCTCGTCGATCTCACTGGCGTGGAACACGGTCGCTGGGGCCACCTCCTACCGCGTTTATGAAGGCACCACTCAGGTGGCGTCCACGTCCGGCACCGCGGTGACGGTGTCGGGTCTGGCCAGCGGTTCGACGCACACCTACACGGTGCGGGCCGTCAACGCCGCCGGCTTGTCCGGCCCCAGTGCCGCGGTGGCCGCAACGACTCAGCTGTGGGCGTACAACGTCGTGTCACAGAAGGTCGTGGACAGTTCCGGGCAGCCCGTAGACCTGGGCCATGCCCGGCCCGGGCAACGCTTCACCGTCACAATGACCCTCGCCAACGCTGGCAACACCACATGGACCCCGGGCGGCACGAACCCGGTTCGGTTGGGCACCGACGAGCCCCGTGATCACACCGGTACATTGCAGGCACCCGGCTGGGTGTCACCGACTCGGCCCGCGGGCCTGCCGCAGGCCTCTGTACCGCCGGGCGGCCAGGGCACCTTCCAGTTCCCCATCACTGCACCGGAGGCCGTCGATTCCTCCGCGTCGCGGACCGTCCGAGAGGCGTACCGGCCGGTCGTCGAAGGTACGACCTGGATGAGCGGGCCGGGTATCTCGATCACTATGACGGTGGTGCCGGTCACTGGTGGGGCAATCCGGCCCGGGTTCGGCCAGCAGCAGTGGACTGTCGCCTCCGACGGTGGCGTGTTCGCCTACGCCGGTGCGCCGTTCTTCGGCTCGATGGGCGGCAAACCGCTGAATGCCCCCATGGTCGGCATGGCCGCCACGCCTTCTGGGAACGGGTATTGGCTGGTCGGCGCGGACGGTGGCGTGTTCAACTACGGCGACGCCGTGTTCGCGGGCTCGATGGGCGGCAAGCCACTCAACCGTCCGGTGGTCGGGATCACGGGTACCCCGTCCGGTCGGGGCTACTGGCTGGTTGCGGCCGACGGTGGCGTCTTCAACTACGGCGACGCCCTGTTCTACGGCTCGATGGGCGGCAGCCCGCTCAACGCGCCCGTCGTGGGAATCGCCGCCACCCCATCCGGTCGGGGCTACTGGCTTACCGCCGCTGACGGCGGCGTGTTCGCCTACGGCGACGCCGTGTTCGCTGGCTCGATGGTCGGCAAGCCCATGAATGGGCCTGTTGTGGGGATTAGCGCCGCGCCTGGCGGTCGCGGGTACTGGCTGGCCGGACGCGATGGCGGTGTGTTCGCCTTCGGGACTGCACCGTTCGTCGGGTCACTCGGCCAAACCGGCTCGACCCGTCCCATCGTGACGATCACTCCGACCCAGGGTGGCTATGTCCTTATCGACCGCACGGGTCAGACCTCGTTCTTCACGTCTGGGGCGCCGGTGAACCGCAGCAGGCTCTACCCGGGAGAGATGTTGTTCCCGAACGAGCGCCTCGTCAGCGCTAACGGTCGGTATGTACTTGTCATGCAGGGCGATGGCAACCTGGTCGAGTACGACGGTGGGACCCCGGTGTGGGCATCGAACACGGCGGGCGTGGGTGCCAGCACGTTCGAGGCGCAACGGGACGGCAACTTCGTCGTCTACGCAGCTGGCCACCGCGCTGTCTGGGCCACCGGAACAAACCGGCCCGACAGCATGCTCACCATCCAGGACGACCGGAACGTGGTGGTCTACGCCCCAGGAAACCTGGCGGTCTGGGCCAATAACCGAGGGATCTAGCGTTCGGCCGTCCACCGGGCGTCGCGATTGCGTGGTGTTGCGGACCGGCTCGATATCGGGCCGGTCCGCAACACCAATGGGAAGTGGCACGATTCGACGTGCGGCATAGATCGCCATGGTCGCGGACCCATGCATCGGTAGCTTGGCGCAACTGTGGGTCCACGCCTCGTTGACGCTGGTGACGCGTGCAGAGGCCGCCCGGCCGGTGGGCTTTACCCAGGTTGACGCCGGTTGGTCCCACACCTGTGGAGTAGGTAGCGACACCAAGTCCTGCTGCTGGGGCAGCGGCGGCAGCGCTCAACTTGGCACGGAGCGACTGTGGACCAGTCGAGGCCAATAGCAGTATTGCCATTCCCGCAGCCCGGTCGGCGCGTATCCCCGAGGGTCACCACGACACCGGACGGGTGGTCACGCTGTGCCGGCCACCGCCACGATCTGGGGTGACGCCCACCGGGATCGATCGGGACCATCTGGGGACCACGCGTCGTGCACGACCATGCGCGACCTGCGTGGGGCTATGCGCTCCCGAACGGATCGCATCGTGCGTGACGTGCGGAAACGTCTACCCCAACGGCCTGGGGGTCGTGCGGTCTCGAGCGACCTCGTGACGAAATCCTGTACGGACGGTCGAGGTTGTTCGCCGCGCCGGATGGCAAAGTCACCGGGGTCATCGCGGCGGGCGCTACGAATGAGGTGAAGGTTGACATTCAAAGTATCAAGGATCGCGTTCGCAGCGACGGTGTTGTCGGTGCTTGCCATGACCGCATGTACGCAGGCGGAACCTAGCTTGCCTAAAGTCTCGGCAAGTTCGTCGCCAATTGAGGTCGCCAAGATGAAGGCCCTCGAAGATTACATGAACGCGATGCAGAAAGGGGACCGCAAACGCTTGATGGAACTGAGTAACCCGCGACTGGATGCGCGCCCCGTGATTGACGAGAAGGTCAAGTCGATAGGAAATCGGCCGTGGTTAAACGTCAAAACTACATGGCGGGAGACGGTTGCCGCCACGGTACCGAGCGCTGACATTACCGCCACTGATGCCTCTGGTAACAAGATTGCGGATCAAGTAGGGCTCGACTTTGACGGGGAGAAGTGGGAGATTTCCATGGGGGACCCGCAGCCAACTGGCTGACACCCTTCAGGAGCAAGGTTTCTGGCGAGTTGGTTCCTGGTACGCAGGCAATGAGCTGTGAAACGGCGGGGACGGGGAGCGTCGGGTTGTCCCAACACCGCAGGTGTAACCGGAGACCCGTGGGGACCATCTGGGACCACACGTCGTGCACTACCCTGCGCGACCTGCGTGGAGTCACGTGGCTCCGAACGGGCGGCATCGGGCCTGACGTGCGGAAACCGTTACCCCAACGGCCTGGGGTCGTGCGGGTCAGAAGGACTTCGTGCGGTCTCAGACGACGAGCAGGTAGACGTCAACGGCGTTTCGTCCGGGCGCGGGTGGTTCGGGAATACTGAGGCAGTGGACATTGACGGCATCTTCGGTCTTGTGCTGCGGATCGCTAGTGCCCTGTGTCTGGTGCTGGCCGGGTTGAACGGCTATCAAGCGATCACTGGGCGGCGACTCAGTAAGGCGCCGAGCCGACGTGATGATCGCACGATGCGGCGTCAGTCTGCCGTCGCCGCGGTAGTGCTCGGCATCGTGGGAATGCTGGCAGTCGCCTTGAGTTTTGCCATCCCGTTCGTGAGTTAGGCGCCGGCGGCCGAACAAGGTTGGCGACCGGAGCCGAGCGGGATCAACGATCGGCTTCGGCGGAGGTGACCACGACGCGAGGGCGTCAGACGACGAGCAGGGAGGCCTTGAGCCCGTCATAGGTTCCGGGTGAACGAGTCACCACGACCCCGCGCACTGCGGCGGCCTCGTGGACGACATGCCGCGCGGCAAGGCTGCCCGGCCATGTGCCGATCTCGATGGCAGTGTGCTCGGTCAAGGGCAAAGACTGGACGCCCGGAGTCAGCAGGATCGGATCCCAGCCAATGCGACCGGCGTTCAACGCGGCTTCGGCCTCGGCAATCGCGGTGGTGGGCATCAGGAGCTGCAACCATCCGGCCTCGGCTTGGTTCAGCAACTCACCAAGTTCGCGGTGACCGTTGAAGAGGTCGACCAGCGATGAGGCGTCCAGGATTCGCGGAGGTCGGACCCTCACGCAACAGCCCGACCCCGGACGCCCCAGACTCGCTCGGCCTCAGCATCCGCGCGGTCCTGCGCGGCCTCAAGCGCCGCAAGCTCGTCGGCAGTCAGCGACTCAGGCGCCGGACGGCCAAGCGCTAGCGCCAAGCGCTGTGCGGCGGTTTGGCGCGGCTTGATTCGGTCGTCTGTGGTCACTCCCAAAGCGTACTACCGGGCGCAGACGGGGTCTCTCCCAGCGACGATCGCATAGGTGGTGTCCCTGCTGTCCCTGGTGTCCCTCAACAAGCCGTGAGCTGTGGAAACGTCTTGGACATGGAAGGCCGAGGTGTCCCTCAATCGGTGGGAAGAACGTGGGGGACCGCTTGGGGACCATTTGGGGACCACACGTCGTGCGCGACTGCGCGCGACCTGCGTGTCGTCTCGCGCATCTGAACGGGCCGCATCGGGTCTGACGTGCGGAAATGCCTACCCCAACGGCCTGGGGGTCGTGCGGTCTAGCGACGCTCGTCGCCTACTGCGGTCCGACACGGCGGCGGCGAAGGACTTCTCGATGACGAAGCTGGCGTGGAGGCTCGGCGTAGGCGGTCCGGGGCGGGCGCCGTGCGTGCTACTGGAAGCTTGGTCGGATCGGTGTCCCGGGGCAGGTCGGGCATACGAAGATCCGGAGTTGGCTGTGGCGGCCCACAGAGATGCCGGTGGGTTCATGTGCGGCCATCCAGGCGGGATCCGTACGGTCGGGTTGCAGGTGGGAGTCCTCGACCGGTAGCCAGGCGGTGCCCATGGACTCGGTGGAGTCGATGGTCAGCAGGAGGTCCATTGATGTGCCGCATTCGGTGCAGTTCATCGGTTTGAGGTCGCTGATTGCCCAGTTCGTGTATCCCGCGACCTTCCAGCCGGGAGCCTGCGAGACAGAGTAGTAGGAGTCTTCGCCGTAACTGCGGCTGTCGTCGAACTCGTCGACCTGCCGGCCGAGTTCGTTGGGCAGTTCCTGCCACCAGGGGTATTCGACGATCTGCTCGGGATGGAGCACGCACCGCCGCGGCAGGTACTCCTCCTGGTGGGCCTCGGCCGGGGGTGCCGCGGGCAATGCGTCGGCGACGGTGTCCGCCGCGCGCCAGCGGATCTGGATGGCGGGGCCGAAGTCGTCGGAGTCGCTGTGGTTGTTGGGGCACCAGAGCACCTGAAGCATGTCGGTTCCCGTTGGGCAGTGCAGGTCAGGGATGTCGGTGGCGCGTAGCTGGGCGACTGGCACGAGCGGGGTCGGTTGGGTCACGGTCGTGGAGCCGTGGATGAATGCGCCGTCGTCGTTGATTTCCATGCCCGAGAAGCCGGGCGTCGTCGCGGCGAGCTGGGCCATCACGGCGGGACTCATGTTCCTTCTGAGTTGCTGAGCGAGCTCGCGCGGGATTGGGTTCTTGGTTGCTACGACGTGCGGTTGCTGGCAGGTCGGCCACGGTTCGGCCGTGGGCCAGAGCAGCATGCCACCGACGTGGCTGTCCGAGATACCCGGTTCGCCCGGTCGGGGATGCAGCCGCGTCGCGGTCTTTGCGAACGCGCTGATGCCGGGGAACAGCGCGGGAATGTCGAGCGGCGGCACTGGTGAGGTCCGTGTCACGGCGGAGAGCATAGCGGTGTTCCGCGGGCTGGTGGGGTCCTGACCAGGGAATATGCACTGGCCAGCTTTGCCCGATTGACTCGGCGCCTCTGCCGGAGCCGCGTCCGGGTGTCGTGGCATCCCGTCCGCCTGTCAGGGGTTGTCAGGCCATTAGCGGAGGCCCGACCGGGACAGAAGGGCAGGCCGGTGTCCTGCCCGCATCAGGTCGCGCGCCTCGGCGCCGGTCACCGACTCGCGCCTGGCCGATGTCGTGGCAGTCAAGGCAATCTTGATGGCACCGCGACCCGCGCGTCGCGGTGAAAATGACGGACACCGCGGCTAGGCTCACCCTGTTACCAGGGTTTTTGGTGTGAGCCTAGCCGCGGTGTCCGTGTCCGTCGTGTTGTGCTTAGGCACCAATCAGCTCAGGACCTACAGACTCAAAGCTGTAGCGGAAATGGCGACCAATCGCAAAGGTGGCCCCATGAGCAGTGGGTATGGTGTCGTACAGCATGCCGATTGTCGTGTGGTCGCTCAACGACTCGACGTCGCGGGGCACCGTTGAAGGTTCCTTCGACGGGCCTGCATCGGCCTTGACGACCAAGAAGACGAAGCCAAGATCCTCGGTTGGGCGCCTTACGGCCACAAGGGCGGGGGATCGGGTCTTCGTAAAGACTCGATCGAGCACGTCCACGACAGGGGTGTCATCCAGAGTGACAACCACGTCCTGAACCTGACTGCAGCCATGATCTCTCAGGATCGCTCGGAACGACGCGTCGGCTAGACGACTGCTGAACTCGAACGTGGCTTCACGCTCGGGGTTACGCATCGTCACCACGCCACCTCCTCAGGTTGTCGTCATACTCATCATGCATCACGGCGAGGGCTTCCTTGTAGGCCTCATTGACCACTTCCCCTCCTGCGTCCGGAGGAATCTCCCTGATCAGCTTGTGGCCGATCAAGTCGTTGCCGTCCTTGTCGAACTGGTGTCGGTGCACCGTGCCGCCGCAGCAGTCGATCCTTGCGACATCCTTCCACGATCCATCAACCTCGATGACCTGATTAATCGCAAAGTCGACAATCAGGGCGCGGTATACCCAAATACGGACAACGAGCATCTGGCCATCGTTGTCACTGCCTGTGGGGTACGTCTGGAAGACGTCCACGGTGCAGTCGTCGGCAGGCGGCGGTTCGTACGTGGCGGGCTTGGGCTTGGGGGCCTTGCTGGCAGAATGCCGCAAGATCCGCCCACCTCGTCCACGGTAGGGTCCCGGCTTGGGGTCTTCCTGCCGTGATGGCACGATATGTCGTCCTCTGCGTCCTCGATGCCCGGTTGTCCAGCCGTAAACGGTAGAACAAACCGTCTGCTGACGGAAAATGAGCGATGGTCCGCGCGTAGCCGTAAGGCGTGGGCCGTTCGATCAGTGGCGAGGCGTCAGTTGTCCGGTCGTCGTCGGGGGCCCAAGCGCGTCGTGACCCTATCCAGTGATGGGGAGGCCGAGCGGACAGAACGTGCGGCAAGGCCGGCAGGCTTTGGGACGGATGACCGGCTCGTGCCAGATCAGCCAGTGATCACGAGGGTGCATGGGGGAGTCCGGACAGTTGGCCTAGGTTTCCGCTGCTTAGGGATCCGCAGCTCGGCGATAATGGTCGAGTGCCCCTGGCAGTGTGGGGGTCACGGGTTCGAATTTCCTCTGCTCCACCCGGATCCTGGCTTGGGCTTACGGCCAGCCACTACCTTTCCCTATCGGACAGGAAGTAGGCGTGGTCACCGCGCTGAGGGCAACGGCTGAAGGCACGGCAGACGACACCGGACGCGGTGGACTGTCCCTGGTGTCCACCGAGAGACAATGAACTGCCGAAGCGCCGGGGACAGGGAGGGTGACGCTGTCCCTCCATTGCAGAGTGCAGCCCGGGACGGGTTGGGGGACCATTTTGGGACCACACGTCGTGCACGACCATGCGCGACCTGCGTTAGGTTACGCGCACCCGAACGGGCTGCACCGCGTGTGACGTGCGGAAACACCTACCCCAACGACCTGGGGGTCGTGCGGTCTTGCCCGGGAGCTTGGTACGACTAGGTGCCAGTTGTGGCGATCACACGCGTGCGGCTTAGGCGTCCGCTTCGAAGACGGGGCTGACCCAAGCCCTGCTGGCCCAAGGGGCGGGATAAACCCGCCGAAGCCATCGGAGATGGATGAGCGTTGATTGGCGCCCAGCGGATGAGTGCCTCGGATACCGCTGGGTCGCGTTCGTAGTCGCAAGTGAGTCGGTGGTGCACGGTCAGCGGGCGCCGAATTCTTGCCTGCGGTTACGTGTGGCTCCAGCGGGCGAGTTCATTTCCGATGTCCTGGGCATATGCGTGGTCAGTGCCGAGGACCCGCTCGGCCGCGGGCAACAGGTCCGCGAGTTGGTCGCGGGCAGTCTCGGGGTCGCCGGCCTCCCCGGTCCACCGAGCCAGAAAGGCCCGGGTAATGAGGGTTTCGGGATGGGCAGTGCCGAGGACCCGCTCGACCGCGGGCAACAGGTCCGCGAGCTGGTCGCGGGCAGTCTCGGGGTCGCCGGCCTCCCCGGTCCACCGAGCCAGAAAGGCCCGGGTAATGAGGGTTTCAGGATGGGCAGTGCCGAGGACCCGTTCGCGGACGGGCAGCAGCGCGGCGAGTTGATCGCGGGCGGCAACGGGATCACCAGCGTCCCCTGTCTGCAAGGCCAACCCGGTTCGGGTGGCGAGCGTGTCAGGGTGGGCGGCGCCGAGAACGTGTTGCTGGGCGGGCAGCAGCGCAGCGAATTGCTCGCGAGCGGAAACCGGGTTACCGGCCTTCGCGGTCCAAAAGGCCATCCCAGACCGGGTGACGAGACTTTCGGGATGTAGAGCGCCGAGGACCTGCTCGCGGATGGGTAGCAGCGCGGCGAGTTGGTCGCGGGCGGCCACCACATCACCCAACGCACCGGTCAGGTGAGCGAGCCTGTGTCGGGTTGCAAGAGTGTCAGGATGGTTGACGCCGAGAGCTCGCTGGATGACCGGGAACAGCGCGGCAAGCTGGTCGCGGGCCGCGGCTTCGTCGCCGACGTGTGCGGTCCAGTGGGCGAGGCTGACCTGGATTCGTAGGGTTTCTGGATGAACTTCACCGAGCAGGCGCTGACAGATGCGGTGGATGGTGCAGGCGCGATCGCGGGCCTCACCGTAAAGGCCGGTGGCGTCCAGGTATTCGGTGGCTTTCCGGGCTGCGTGGGCGGCTGCCTCGATGCTGTCCTGTTGGGCAGCGGGCGTGCTCTCGAAAACGCTGATCAGGTGCAGGGCGTGTGGAGCCAACGCACGCCAGGTAGGCCAGGTCATCGGGTCGGTGGGGTCATCGGTAGTGGCGTTGTCGATCAAGCGAACGGCGAGCTCGAGTGATGCGGTGTAGTCATCGCTGTCGTGCAAATGCTGCAGGCTGACGTCACGGATAAGTGGATGGATGCTGACCTCTCGGGGTGTTGATTTGGCACCGGTGTGCAGGGCCTCGAGGAGGCCGAGGCCGGTCAGCGCCCGCAATAGCCCGTTGAGCCGGTTCACGGTCAGGTCAGCGAACAACGTCGAGGCGGCTAGGACCTGGGTGTCGATGAGGTGACACGGAATGGGAGCGTCGGCGAGCAGAGCAAGCAGGCGTAGCAGGGGTCGTGCTTGGGGTTGGCTGCGGTCGTCGAGGAGGTCCAGGGACAGTTCCCAGGTGCGGTCTATGAGCTGACGGGCCTGTGCTGGGGTCAGCTCGCCGCCCGGTCTATCGAATACCGCGGCCACGCCGTCGGCCCGCAAGGCGTTTTGGTAGGCGGTGAAAGTGGTGATCGCGCCTGCCAGGGGCAGTTGTTGCGCGTCGTGGAGGTACCTGCCGACCAGCCCGAGGGCCAAGGGGAGCTGGCCGAGCCGCTCCGCGAGTTCGGTGGCCTCTATGAGGGTGCCCGCATGAGGGCCCGTGCGGTCGCACAGGACCTGGGCGGCTTCTGCCGGGGCGAGCATGTCGACCTTGTCCATCTGGGACCACGCGCCCCGGAGCTGATTCTGCGGAGCTGGGGTGCGGCGCGTCGTGCGATGACCAGTGTCGGTGATCCATGTGTCCCGGTCGCCGTCGCGGCTCGTGATGAGCAGCATGCCGCGAGGAGTCTGCACCTGTCGGATCCAGCCCCGCCCAGCCCAGACCGGTTCACTGTCGCCGGTCAACAGCCGGGTGTCGTCGGCGTTGTCCAGGACCAGCAGCCACCGCCCCGGGTATCCGTTCAGTCGGCGCCAGAGAACGTCAGGGGCGTTGGTCGCCCAGTCGGTGGTCAGCTCAGTGACGGTTGCGCCGAGAAGACGGGCGAGTTGCCAGAGACCAGTTTGCAGCTCGGTGGCCTCGGCGGCGGAGATCCACCAGGCCGTAACGCCCCGCTGTTCGAGCTGGCGGGCAGCGTGGGCGGCGACAACGGACTTGCCGGCCCCGCCCATGCCGTGCAGTACCCGGACCCGCCGCGGGACCCGTCGCCGCCACGGGATCAGGCGCCGCCAGTATGGGCGGACCAGATCGGCGATGAGTGCATCCCGGCCGCGTACCCGCTCGCCGGGCATCAGATCAGGCACGGTCAGCGACGACATGCCCGCAGTAACCGGCGCCACCGTATTCGCCGCCGCTTCCTTCCGTCCCTCGCGGACCAGCTGGATGATCCCCGTCGCCAGCGCAGCCACGCCTATCCAGAACCCGGCCACGCTGCTCATCTGGTCACGAGTCGCCAGGTCCACACGGATGTAGGCCGCCGCCGCTCTGGCCAGCCACGGCCAGCTCAGGCCAATGAGCCCGAGTACGGTCAGCACCACCCAAGGCCACAGGCGCCGGCGCTTGTGTGGCGGTCTCATCGGGGACCCCCGACCGCCGCAATGTGGACAGGTGCGATGCCGCGCTCGCACTCGAGGCCGGCGACAAGGTCGAGCTCGAACGTGGCACCCAGCCCATCCTCCGTGCGATGGCCCGCCAGCGCCGTCGTGCGCAATGCTGCCGCGATCTCGCCACCCTCTGTCACGGGGTCAGTCACGCTGCCACCGTACCTTTGTGGACTGACGGTGCGCCGCCCTCACCCTTTCAGGGGGCCTGCTCAGGCAAGACGGCCGACCTTGCCGTAGGAGGAGGTGACCACAGCCCAGCTGCGGGAGAAGTGCCGGTGGGGCTCCATTTGGGGACCGCACGTCGTGCGCGGCTACGCGCGAGCGGTGGCGGCTGTTCCGGAGGTTGACTTACAGGCAGGTGCCGTTGTCAGTGACTCACCCAAGTAGCATGGCCCGCCCAGCGCGGTGACCGCATTGGTTGTGTCCCTCGTGTCCCTCAACAGGCCGTGAACTGCGGAAACGGTTGGGACAGGGAGAGGGTGGGGGTGTCCCTCATTTGGAGGGACGGGCCGGGGAACCGCTCGGGGACCACTTGGGGACCACACGTCGTGCGCGACGTTGCCCGACCTGCGTCGGGTCACGCGTACCTGAACAGGCTGCATCGGGTCTGACGTGCGGAAACGTCTACCCCAACGGCCTGGGGGTCAAGGGGTCGCAGGTTCAAATCCTGTCAGCCCGACCAGCTTTTTCAAGCCGTTGGCAAGGACGAAAGTCCTGGTCAGCGGCTTTTTCAATTCACGCTCATCGTTCTCTCAAGATCGCTTTATTGGATCTTGTGGTCACAGGCGTGGTCACGGGGCGGGCTAGCGTCGATGTCAGCGCTCCACTCGTGTGACCACGGAGGTGTCCTCGATGACCATCGGCTCGTACCAACTCGCAGGCGGAAAGACGCTCTGGTACTTCGTGATCGACCTGCCGGTCGGCGATGACGGGAAGCGCCGTCAGTACAAGCGACGCGGGTTCCGCACCGATACCGAGGCCGAGAAGGCGGAATCCGAGGCGCGTAAGGCGTACGGGGAGGCAGCGATCGGTGCGGACGGCAGTGTCGCGGCGGAACTCGCCGGCTGGCTTTCCGAGCGTGAACTCGACGTCGAGGAGACCACGCTGGACAACTACCGCAACCTGTTCCGGATGTACGTGAACCCGCAGATCGGCGGGCGGCAGCTGTACGCGGTCGACAAACGGGTCATCCACGGAGCCTGTTTCATCCTGCGTAGCGGCCGGACTCGATGCAGTGCAGGACGAGGATGGCCTGCACGATCGCGGAGGCGCGGCGTGGGCAGCAGCGCAGCTTGGCCAGGATCTTCCAGGTCTTGAGCGTCGCGATCGCGCGTTCCCCGCGGGCGCGGATCTTCGCGTGGGCGCGGTTCACGACCTTCTGCCGTCGTGACAGCTTGGGTCGGTAGCGGCGCCGTTTGAACGGGGGTGCGCACGCTGCCGCGAGCGCCTTGGTAGCCCTAATGGGATCAGAGCGGGTCGGGTTTGTCGCGACTCCTTTGGTAGCCCTGGCGCTCGACGCCTCTTGATAAGGCGGGAGCTGTGGCCAGGGCCCGGCCCGCTCGGCAAGATCGGGTCCGCTTGGATTCGTTCGTGGTTCGAGCCCGCCAGCACGGAACATCCCTCGGTGATCCGGGGCCAGGAGCCCTCGACGTAAGACCCTGGTAAATAAGGGGTTCCGGGCGGCCGCGTTGGACTGAATATCGATGCCCATGCCTGGATGCGGCGTGGCGGCGTGACATGAGGAAGGGCCTTCGGATACGAGCGAGGTGACTAAACCAGCACGACCGAAGGCCCAACCCTGTCTGTATACCTTGTCGCCGGCGTCGCCGCACCTGCCACCCCGGCCACCCTCGCCGATCACCTGCCCACCACCCGAGCCCGTCACTACCCGTCGGACACCAGCGACGCCGAATGGGCCGTGCTCGCCCCGTACGTGCCCGCCGGTACCGGCCGCGGCCGGCCGATCATCTACCCGCGCCGCGACATCGTCGACGCGATCCGCTACCTCGACCGCACCGGCTGCCAATGGGACGCCCTGCCCGCAGACTTCCCGCACCCCAAGCTGGTCTACCACTACTTCAAGACCTGGACCCGCGACGGAACCGTCAACCGAATCCACAACAGCCTGCGCGAACAGGTCCGCAAACACCTCGAACACCGCGACCCGCAGCCCACCGCCGCGCTGATCGACTCCCAGTCGCTGCGCGCCGCGGAAACCGTCGCGGCCACCAGCCGCGGCTACGACGCGGGCAAGAAAGTGAACGGCCGCAAACGGCATATCGCGGTCGACACCTGCGGACTGCTCCTCGCGATCCTGGTCACCGGCGCCCACACCCAAGACCGGGACGGCGCGAAGCCCCTGCTCTGGGCACTCCACGGGTGCTTCCCGACGGTCCGGCAGGTATGGGCCGACTCCGGCTACGCCGGCAAACTCGTCGGCTGGGCCGCCGCCCACCTCGCCCTGACGGTGCAGATCGTGGCCAAGCTCGCCGGGCAGATGAGTTCCCCCCGCTTTCATGGAGCTTCTTGATCATGGTCTGATGGCCATGGGGAGGAAGTATCTGTGGCGGCACCGAAGAAGTACCCCGATGAGCTTCGAGCGCGTGCGGTGCGCTTGTACCGCGAGTCGGATCCGAAACCGGTCATCAAGCGCCTGGCCGAGCAGCTGGGCGTGCACCCTGAGGCGTTGCGGAACTGGATCCGGCAGGCCGAGGCGGACGCGGGTGAACGCACCGACCGGCCCACAACGGAGATGGCCGAGGAGAACCGGCGGCTGCGGCAAGAGGTCGCCGAGCTGCGTCGGGTCAACGAGATCCTGCGAGCGGCCTCCAGCTATTTCGCCTCGGAGCTCGACCCGACCCGGCGACGGTCATGAGGTTCATCGACCAACACCGTGACCGGTACGCGGTCGCGCTCCTGCTGCGGGTCCTGAACATCGGCGAGTCGACCTACTACCAGTGGATCCGCCAGGCCGAACGGCCCTGCGACCGGGACCTGGTCGACCTCGGCCTGCTCAGCAACATCCACGAGATCTGGGAAGCGTCCGGCCACACCTACGGCGCGGATCGAGTGCACCAGCAGCTACGCCGCGACGGGATCCGGGTCGGCCGTAAACGTGTCGAGCGGTTGATGGCCGCCCAGGGCTGGCAGGGCGCGTACTTGCGGCGCGGCTGGCGCGGCGGCTCAACCCGGCAGGACCCGGCGGCGACGCCGGCGCCGGATCTGGTGAACCGGGACTTCACCGCGACCGGCCCGAACCGGTTGTGGGTGGCCGACGCGACCCGGATCCCGTGCGGTGAGGGAGTGTTCTGACTAGCCGCGGTCCGCGACGTGTTCTCCCGCCGGATCGTCGGGTGGAAGACCTCCGACCGCTGCGACACCGACCTCATCCTGGCCGCCCTGGAGTACGGGATCTGGTCGCGTGATGTCCGCGATGGTGAGTTGATACATCACAGCGACAGAGGGTCGAACTACACGTCGTTCCGCTTCGCGCAGCGCTTGCAGGACAACGGGATCCTGCCCTCGATGGGCTCGGTAGGCGACAGCTTCGATAACGCGCTTCTGGTCCATCCTGAAGGTCGAACTGGTCTACCGCACGAGCTGGCGGACCCGCGACGAGGCCGAGAACGCGCTGTTCACCTACATCGACACCTGGTACAACACCCGCCGCATCCAACGAGAACTCGGCTACCTCAGCCCTGACGAGTACGAGACGACCTGGCACACCCAGCAGGCCGACCACCGCGAGCCCGATATCGTCACCCCTGCCCCAGCCGGCGGCAGGTAACCACCGCTCCATCAAAGCGGGGGAAGCTCAAGACGACCTTCGTCGTGCTGCACCGCCGGTGGGCGGTCGAGCGAACGTTCTCCTGGATCAACCGCTGCCGGCGCACCGTCCGCGACTACGAACGCCTCCCGCAGCATCACGCCGCAATGGTCCAATGGGCCATGATCATCATCATGACGCGCCGCCTCGCCCGACACCCACAACCCACCTGAACCCATTATTTACCAGGGTCTTATGTCCCATTCGCAGTGCAGTGCCGGATCTCAGCGTCCGACGCGGTGCCTGTACTGCTGACGCCATGGGCGTTGACACGATCAGGGTCAGCGCCTGCCGCCACGAGCCGGTTCAGGGTCGTGGGATCGCCTCGGTAGCAGAACACCGCCCGCCACAGCGGCGTGTTGCCGTGTTCGTCGGTGCTGTCGGCAGCCGCCCCGGCCGTAAGGAGTTCATCGGCTACGGCGGCGGCCTGAGCCTGAGCGGCGAAGTGCAGGGCAGTCCACCCCGCCAAGTCTGCGGCGTCCACGCCCACGGCTTCGGCTACAAGAGAGCGGACGGTGGCCACGTCACCGATCGCGGCCGCGTCGTGCAGCTCGGTGCGGCCCATACGGTTCTGGTGCTGGCTCGGCGTCACTCGCCCATCCTGCCCGACCGGCCTCAATCAAGTTCGGTGCTGGTGCTGGTGCGGATTCCGGCGCTGGGGCTTGCCCGGCCGGGCCGCGTAAACCCCCGCGCGTCGGCTTGCGCGCCACGGTGCGCCGCGTCAGCGGCGCCTTGATCCAAGTACAGAGAAATTCGGGAACACTCGGAGGTGATTCGGCGGTGCATCGGCGTCGCGGGCACAGGGGTGGCACATGCGGCGTCGGCCCCGCTGAGGGTGATCACTGCCGCGGGGCCCTCCGGGCAGGGCGCGGCCGGGCGCCTATTTCGACGGTGTCGCAGCGAGGTTGGTGCCGGACAACCTGCGCACCGGGGTCGCCAAGCCGGACCTGTCCAGCCGCTCTCTGCTCGCTTCGCGCAGCACTGACGACTGTCGGCCGCGATGTCCCCGGTTTACCGCGCGGTAAACCGGGGACATCCTCGTGTTGTGACCAGTTGTTGGGCAGGTCCCTCACTCACCTCGCGCTGCGCCGGGATGTCGTCGGGCTGGCCGGTGAGCCCTAGAACCCGAGGGTTAGGACTGCCTGCGTGACCTCTGCCCAGTCTTGGTCAGGTTCCGGGCTTGGGCGTACAGCTCGTCGCGAGCCGCGGTTGGGGGAAAGAAGCCGGTACACGCGGTGAGGAACTGTTCAGTTGCGGTCTTGCGGGCTGCCGGGGACGCGGCGCGTTGATAGGCCGGATCGTCGAGTAGCCGCGCCGCGAAATCGTCATAATGCCCGTTGAGGTCGTCGTAGTGAACCTGGCTGATTTCCTCGATACGGCGCAACGCCTGGTCTACGGCGTCACGACCGACATACTCGTCGATGCCCGCCGGCAGATGCGCTTGGGCGAACCGTCGCCGGTCACGGGGCTTCGTGGCGCGGAAGCCTGTCATCTCGAGCAGGGAGTCGACGATGGAGACGACGCTCGGGCGTTGGCTGTCGACCAGCGTCTGCCACTCGAGGTACCACGAGGCGGTGTATTGCCAGTGGTGGAATACACCGCCGGCGACAAAGGCAATCGTGACGTGATAGGGCTGGTTATGCCGTTCTCGGGGCGGATCGGCCGACTCCGGCCGGGGCACGAACAGGTACAAGGCCGGTGCCTTGAGCTGGTGCGCCAGGTCGAGGAAGTCCTCTACGTCGAGGTCGTCGAGACACGCGTCGGGACCGATGCTCTGCTGCAGCACTGCGGGCACCACAGGCATGGCGTGTTCGTGGGCGAAGTCCGTGACCACGGCGAGTTTCTGGGTCAAATCATCCACGAGCCCGCTCCTCAGTTCCGCGCCATAGCGTGCGCGAAGTAGGAGCCGGGGCCGTACCCGCCGTCGTAGTCCTCTGGATGGGAAGCCTGCTCCTCCAGGCGTTCGGCCCACTCGTCGTCGGCGTTCTCGCGGGCCATCTGCCACAGCTCAGCCCAACTGAGCTCGGGAAAGTCACTCGGGTCACATTCCATGTCGCATAGCTGTTGCACCAGATCGTTGTGACGCGCCCGATCGAGGCGTCTCGACAAATCCGGCCACCGGTCTTCGTCGTCGCACAGCAGCGTCGGTTCGGCGGGTTGCACCCGTTCCACTTCGAGGTTGTCGATCACGTCCGCCTGATCCGCGGTGGCGGGAATCCTCCGCGAGGCGGTATTGCCCTGGTGGCACCTGGGGCACAGCAGCTGCAGGTTGGCCAGCCGCGGCGAGTCACCGTCGATGTGGTCGATCTCGGTTCCGGCGTCTCCGCAGCTCTGGCAGCATCCCTCGGCACGGCGGATCACCTGGGCTCTGACGCCGGCCGGCAGCCGACGGGCGTTCTTGGCGTAGCCCCCGGCGAGCAGGTGTGCGATCTGGACCTGCAGGGCCCGCTGGACCGTGGGTTGTGCGCTACGCCCGTCGCACACGATGCGCCTCCAGTACCGGACCAGCGCGGCGGTCTGCTGGCACAGTTCGCTGCAGAACAGTCCCTCGGTCTCCGGGAACAGTTCGGCGAAACAGTTGGCGCAATGGTCGCGGATGAACATCCGCACCGGTGCCGGGTCGGTGCCGAGTCGGTCGGCCACGATGTACGGCTCTCCGGTGGCCGCCTTGTACTCCGGCCTACCAGGGTCACGCTGCTCATCGAGGCGCCGGAGGGCTGCGGTGTACTTGATGTTTTCGGCAGCGGCGAGTCTGCGGGCCCGTTCACGGCGGGCCGCGCTGCTGTTCTTGGGCATGTTCGGCGTCCCTTTCGGCGCGGACGCCCACGCAGTCCGCTTGCATGAACGCAGACGAACAGAGGCGGATGAAGCTACGCGGGCCCACGAGGGACCGTGGCCGGCGACGTCACATGGCCGGCGTGGGCGGCTCGTAACAGCGGCGAGGAGCGTGCGCGTCCTGACTCCGGTCGGCATCGTAGCGCACTGGACCGACAAGACGGCGGCTCCAGCCAGCGCACCCTGGGCACGCGGCCGGTACGCGGACCAGATGAACGAGAACATCGGCTAAATGCCCTGCGCGGGCTACTGCTGCTGTCCGCCGTTGGGGGGAGTGCGGGGGCGGATTCGCCTCGCATGGCGGGTGCGGGCCCGTTTGGAGAGCACTCAACAGGTCACGGCCATCGCGGCGAGCACCAGCAGCCCGCACCCGGCCTAGCCGGGGCGGAACTCCACGGGCTACATGTCGTAGGGCAGGGACAACGCGGTCGCGGTGGCGGCGGCGTTGCGGGCGAGGGCTTCGCGGGCGCCGTCCGGGCCGAGGGCGATCACCGCCCGGACGCGTTCGAGGATCTCGTCCTCCAAGGGGGCCGGGTCCGGGCTGGCACGGTTCAGTTCGGCGGCCTCCTCGGCGGCCGCGGCCGCGGCCAGAGCCGCTTCCCAGTCACGGCGGATCACGGCAAGGTAGGCGAGTTCCTCGGCCGCAATGATGTCCGGTCCGGTCAGACCACGCTCCGCCTCGCGGGCTTCCCTCTCCCGTCGGTGGGTGAGGAAGCCGTCGACATCTCCGTAGCGGTCCAGGAACGGAACGGCCTCCCGGAGCATGGCGTCGCGGATGTCGGCCATCACCGGTTCGTAACCGGCCACCGTGTCCGGCTCGGGGAACACCCCTTCAAGCTGGCGTGAGCAGGTGTAGCCGTCGGCTCTTGGCACCGCGAGCAACCAGACGATTACTTCCACCTTGAAGGTGGGTCGTCGGCGCAGGGGTGGCAGCGGCACCACCGTCTGGGCGGTCCACCCGACCGGTCCCCGCACCAGATGGCCGTCCGCGGCCCGCCAGCCCTCACCCAATGCAGGCAGCAGGTACGCGTCGACCGCCTTTTCCCACCTGCCGACGTGCACGTGATCATCCCCTTCTCAGCAACGAAGCGCGATCGCCGGAACAGTCCGGAACTTCGGCGGGAGTGGGTTCTGCAGCTTCTTGTACCAGGTGGGGTCGAGCCCTGCGGCGCCGGTCTTGAGGTCGAGGAAGAGCTCCGGTTCCAATTTGTCCACGCCGAACACGACATTGGGAACCTTGGCGCCCTTCTCCCAGCCCTCCCGTCCGGTAACCGAATTCTTCCACCTTCGGGCGAGAACGCGGTTGCGGTAGCCGACCTCGGCGACGCCATCCCCGGGCGCCGGAAGTCTCCAACGCCTCCCGCCCGCCCTCAAGGGCGCTCCGCGTCGGCAGCCGATGGCCTCCGGCCACCCTTGGCCCCCGGGCGGGACGCGAAGGACGCGGCATCTATCAGGGGATGGCGGCAGAGTGGGCAGTCAACAGCTTGGGTTGCGGGTCGCGTTGACGGTCGACGTCAACATCGGCCGTTTCAATCGCATCAGCGTCGGGAGCGGCGCATGACAGCGCAGACCGTGCGATGGGCGATCGTGAAGCTGACCAACTCCCACCCAGTTCCGCCTAGAATCTCGATGGCGGTCATGACGAGGGGAATCTGGCTGTCAGGCGTGCCAATCTTGCCGACCCGCACTACCGCTAGATGCTGATAGGGGTATGCGTTAGGGTCGAACTTCCCGTCGACCACAACGCTCGCCGCAACGGTGAGAGTTTGAGCAACTGCCGCCGGGTCTTTGCCTCCGCCAATCATGAGGATCATGGTAGAGACCGACGCGTTACCGACTGGGTGACTGTGACGTTCGGCCACTCGCCACATGGAACCGGGCTGCCTGGGCAGAAGGCGCCGCGAGAGGCCGATGCGGACGGTTTGGCCGGTCCTGGCAGTGTGGGGAAGTCAGGGTGGTTCGTCCCATTCCAGCGCGACGTCGCGGACGCCCTCCTCGACTTGGCGCATGAACCTCGGGAGCTCTCAACCGCATTGATAGCGCTGACCCCAGCACGACCCCCAGCCGCGCGCTCTGGGGCGGCACATTTCTGGCCGCCCCGGAGCCGGGCCTCTTCGAATGCTGGGCGGTAGCGCAGCGACGTTACCCCGGCGCTGGCCACGCTTCAGTCGACGAGTGACGATCTCATCCCTGCAAGATGCGCTGGGGCTTGAACCGGCGAACCTCCTGCGGCCAGCCGCATGCCTCCGCGATCTTGCCGGCCCACATCCGGGCGGTGTCCTCATCCGGCACGTTCACGATGGTCAGGCCACCCAGGAATTCTTTGGTCTCGACATAGGGCCCGTCGGTGAAGACGATCGCACCGCTGGTGGCGTCTGCGCTGAAGACCGGACCGTCCTCTTCTTCCAGGCCCCCAGCGAAGACGAACGCCCCGGCGGCCTTGATCTCGTCAACGACCGCCCTGGCGAGTGGACCGCGCCCGCGGAACCACTCCTCGGTGTGGTCACCCACCCACTGCTGATTGAAGTAGATGAGGTACTCGGGCATGTCCGCTCCTTCTGATCTTCCGGACCCGATGTCCGTCTCTGCATACGCTACGAACGGCATCCGGCAGATCCGACACTCTCCAGCTTGATTTCCGCCGGTGGGTCAACGTCGCCCTCACATCGGCCAGATCCGGATGCCGCAATCGGCGCCGTCCAGGGGTGGAACCCGTGATCCATGCGTGATCGACGGTTCTGGCGCAGGACGGCACCTGTCGGCATGAATCGGCAGACCGCCGGGGTCGATTTGGCAATAGACTGGTATGAGACAGCACAAATTGACATCGCAAAGTAGCAGGCGACACTCATGATCGCGGACTCTTAATCCGCGGGTTGTAGGTTCAAGTCCTACGCGGCGCACACTTGATCAAGGCTCTGATCAGGCATTTGATGCCAGATCAGAGCCTTTTTCATGTTCCTTGTGGACGTTTGCGTGATCCGTGCGTGATCTATAGATACTGATATGTCCCGGCAGGGGGCGGCATTCTGCTGGGCGACAGAGCCCAGACGGTCGCAGCGACAGGTGTGGCCGATCATTGTTTGGAGAGTGGGGCCTGCCGTGAATTCGGCGGAGTGAGGCGACGATACCGCCCTGCCGCCGGGCGCGTAGCGTGATCGTCCGGTGGCGCAGACGGCCCCGGTCCGGCGCCCCGGAAATCTGGATGCCCGGCTCCGTGTCATCAACGAACCTCGTGACTCAACCAGGATCCCAGCTCGGGCGAGAGCCCAACCATCTGGGACGGACCCTTAGCCTTGTTGCCGTGCCGTTCGACCCCGCTGTTCAGCTTCGGCCGCTGGAAGTCTCTGACGCCGGGATCCTCGCCTCATGGTCGCTCGACGAGCGGTTCTGCGCCGCCGCAGAATGGTCGCCCGATCTGCCGCTGGCGGAGCATCAGCGGTTCCAGAGCCGCCTCATCGCCGAACCGCCGAACGGGCTGGTCCGGCTGGGCGTCGTCCACGACGGCGAACTCGTCGGCTACGTCGTCCTCCAGGGCCCCGAGCCGCAGCGACGCGAGCTCGGCTTCGTGATCGGCGACTCCCGGCGATGGGGCCATGGGCTCGGCGCGCAGGCCGCCCAGGCAGCTCTGGACCACGGCTTCACCGACTTGGGGCTCCACGAGATCTGGGCCGAGGCGTGGGCCGCCAACCCGGCATCGGTACGGATACTTCAGCGTCTGGGTATGCGGGAGATCGAGCGGGGGGAGTCCGGCACGTACCTTGGTGCACCTACGTATTACCGCCGGTTCACCATCGCGGCTCCGACGCTACGGGCGGGGCCGGACACGGCCTGACCGTGCGATGGGCGTACCCGACATCGCGTGGTTCACGGCGGTCTGAATCGTCACGGCCGCCGATCGGCAGGCCAATGACCTTTCCTTCGATCATGGAGATTTCGTCGAGCCGATTATTTCGCCTTCGGAAGACGCAAGGCCGTGAGCGTGTGATCGGCGTAGGTCCGCAGAACGTCGACGGCTCGGTCTGGGTCTTGTCGGGCAGCGTCGGCCACTTCTGCAACTCTAGCTTTCAAGACGATTTTCCACGGCTCGTCCGTTGTGGTGAGGGCTGACCTCACCTCCGCTGCGGTGAGGAGCGCTCCGGGAACATCGCCGGTGATGAGCCGGACAGCGAACAGTGCCTCCTGATAGTGCATGTTCGATGGTTCCTCTGCTGCGCGCGCCTGCGCGTCAGCCGCAAATGTCGAGAGCGTACCGACTTGGTCGAAGTAAGGGATGGCCTTGTCGCGAGTCAGTCCGGCGACGTCGTTCATCGTCTCCTCCGTTTCCGCCTCGGTGGTTGGCACTTCCCAGATCGCCGCACCGACGCCGTGCCCTAGGCGCTGCAGATGCGGTCCAGAGACATATTCATTCGGCGTCGCCAGGAATTGCACCAGGGCAGATATTCGAAACTTCTTCGACGTAGCGACATTGCTCATCACAACTCCGCAAAGAAGCCATTCAATTGGCTTTCGGTAAAGTATTCCACCCTTTACCCCCCAGGTCCCAGGCAACTGTGGGATGACGTGGCGGTTGACGGCTCGCTGCCAAGCATCCGCTCGCATTCGTCCTCTATTCGCTGGTGTAGTCTCATATGGCCAGGCGTGCCGCGGGGCGGCATTCTGCTGAGCGACAGGGCGCTCAACCGAGCCAACCGACGCTCGCACCCGCTACTCCTGCACAGACGAGCACCACCATCATGTCCCTGATCGACCCCACCACTTGCGCGCCGCGCACATCGCCCTCCGCGCCGGGCGCGCACCGCGCAGGCCTGGCTGACCGTGCTCGCCGCGCACGGCCTCATGACCGGCCGCTGTTGCTGGGGATCGACCGGCTCGGCCGCACCCCCACCGGCCGTGGCAGCCCGACGGCGGCCTTACCGGCCAGGCCGTCGCCCTGGTCGTGGCGCGCACTGCCCGCGCCGCCGGTCTCGACCCGGCCGCCGCCTGGTCGGCCACAGCCTGCGCCGCGGCTTCGCCACCGAGACCTACCGCACCGGTGCCGACCCGCTACGCATCGCCCGCGCCGGCCGGGGTGGTGCTGACCGTCTGGGGCCGGACACCCGCACGGGCCGGGCCCTGGTGGTGGTCCTGTGGCCCGATCGTTGATGTCGGTGCTGATGACAGGTTGATGCCAGTGCTGTTGCGCTGACGGTGCGGCGTCGCGTTCGAGCTGGCGCAGTTCGAGGCCACGTTCGGTCAGCCAGCCCTGTGTTTGTCGACATGCCTACCGCGTACGGCGCACGTCGTCACGCAGTCAGTGACAATGAAATACCTCGATCACTCTTCGTGGGACAGAACCCCGAACTCGCGAACAAAACCACGCTCGCTGCGCGCTGCGCTGTCCTTCGTCGACTGAGGCGCGAAACATGTCCGCCAACTGATGCGCGACGGGTCTAGAAACCTGCGCCGAGTTTCTGAGGGGGGAGCGCGCGGGTCTGGCCTGCGCACGGATCTGACTGAAGTCAGTGCGGCGAACGAAAGGCAGTATGTGCCTAACTGAATTCTAGTGCTGGTCCCAATGGGATGGTTCGGGGGAGAAGCTGCCCGCCGGCGCACCGGCCAGTCCTATGGTCGATGTAGGCATCTGCGGAGGTGGCTATGGCGTCGTATGGGGGCATCGCCTGGATCGACGTCCCGGACAAGGCCGCCGTGGACGCGATTCTGAAGGCGATCGATGACGAGGATTGCGGGGACGCGCCGGACAAGTTGTATGCCCGCTCTTACGACGCCGGTCAGGGACGGCGGATCGAGCTGAACACCGACGGATCGAACTACGACTTCCTCCCAGATATCGTCGTGTTTCTGATGCGGCGTACAGGTGTGGTCATCCGGGCGCTTGTTGCACTTGATCATGATGAGTACGGCGCGGAGCACATTGTTCTGGCGACTCGGGACGGTCGCGTGGAGCGGGTGCACCACAAGTACATCTATCCGAAGCTCTTGGGTCTGTGGCCCTACCGGGCGGGTCGACCATGGCGGACGGACCTGCCGACAATCGGATGGGAGCGGGGCCGCTTCTCGGGCAGGCTGGTGGACGGGCCGTCGGCGAGGTCGGCGCTGGCGCGACTGTATGGGGTTCCGCTCGGACAGATTCGCGCCGCCGGCCGCCATGCCCGCCGTTCACACCAGGATCTAGGCATCATCGGCGAGCCCTTCGCGCCGTGGCTCAACGCCCTTGGCATCGCCTGGTCCGGCCCGGACGGCGAGAAGCCTGTCCTGGTGCGCAACCGTCCGGTGTGGCAGGCGGCCTTCAGGCGATACGTGCTTCCTGAGCTTCCCGGGCGCTGGTTGGTCCTCGAGGATGCCGCGATGGTCGCACCGATCGATCTGATCGCCTGCGGGGTCGTACGCCACGTCCACGGCCTCGCCGTCGTGCTACATCCGCTGTACGTGCCGATAGACGGCTGGGAGTGTCTTCCTGAGGTGCAGCAGACCCAGGCGTGGGGATACTTCTCGCGGATTTCGGACGCGGAAGAATACATGCTTGCTGTGGCAGAGAAGATCCGGACCGATGTCCTGCCGCTGCTCAGCATCTATGGTTCCTTGGAAGGCTTCCGCCGTTTCTGTGGGGAGCGGGCCGCGGATTCCGACGGCGCGCGATGGCTGTACCTGCAAGCCGCGACCTACATCATTTTGGAACAGTACGACGAAGCTGACGCCGCGCTCACAACCGCCGATGGGATGACTGGACAACAGGCCGAGGCGTGGTATCCGAGCGGGGCGTCTCCGGCCATCCGTGCGTCTCTGCTCGCCAAGGTCGCAGAGCAGCGACGCCTGCGCGGGCTCCCGGAGATCAGCGGATGAGCGCTTGCCGATGGTCTGCGGCAACGTGGTCCGGTCGTGCCTCGATCGATTCTTATGCCACGATCCGTGCTCTCATCTGTCGCAGGTCACCTGGCGGACGACTGTCGCACATCACCTGTCGGAGGACACGCTGCGCGCTGCGCGTGTCGCGTGCCGCGATCAACATCGCGATCAACATCGATCAACATCGATCAACATCAAACGGGTCAAACGGGTCAAACGGGTCAACATCATTGTCGGGCTCGAATCCGGTTCAAACTTTCTGTACGTCTTAAATGCGGCCCGAAACGGGCCGCTCACGCCGCCGCCAGGGCGCGTGGCCGTCCCTCCCTTGGTCGGTCGGGCCGTCCACGCTGGCGCCCGTCGGCTGGCGTGGGATAGCGGGTTCGGGCCGCGGCGAACTGCCACGCCAGGCCGTGGGGCGGGTTGCGGACGTCGGCGCCGTGCACGGCGGCGCGCATTGTGTCCGGGCCGCCCCTCCGAGCTTAAGGGCGCTACGCGTCGCAAGCGACGGCCTGCGGCCGCCCTTGACCTCGGAGCCTCTGCGACCCTCGGGTAGGTAGTCAGAGGGCAGGCCGGTGGCCTGCCCTCATCAGGTCGCGCGCCGCCGCACCGGACCCCGACTCTGTGGCTCAAGCCGCGGTAACGACACGACCGAAGCAAAACCTCTCCTCGTGGTCCATCAATAGCAACCCGCCGTCCGGGAAGATGACCGCCACATCATCCATCGATGGATACCACAGGTCGTCATATCTTTCTAATAGTACAGGGAAAGGCATTTCCGCAGCCGTGCGGTCGGCCAACCACACGACGAGCACTGACGGCGGCTCGCCAGCCACCAACGCCGAAAGCCATGACCGCACTTCGTCGCCACGAGCAAAAGAAACATCGATGAATCTTGTGGGATGCGCCTGCAACTGCCGGACGGCCTCGAATGAATGCCCGAGACGACCAACGGACTGCGCGAACAGATCCGAGGACGAACGAAGTCCGAGGCTTTTCAATAACTCTACGAGATTTGGTGGCATTGTGACCTCTTCAACGGTGGCCTGCCCTCATCTGTTCGCGCGTCGCAGCACCGGTCACCGACTCGCTGTGCTCACATGGCGCGGGCGAAGGTTTCCACCTCTCCCATCAGAGACGCGGCCCTCTCGGATTTGGGATCAAGCGCAACGCCCCCGCGCTTCAATACAACCAGTGAAGCGAGCAGGACGCCTCGCATTAGGCCATGTTGGACGGGGTGACGTGTCGATGCATAGCATTCAAGCATAGCCTCGACAAACTGCTGAAAGACTTCTACTTCGATTGTGCACGTATCGTCATTTGACGGCGCCAAACCGGTCGGGCGTTGAACGAGTTCGCCTGCCCTCTCCGCAAAAGAGAGGTACCACTGTGCAATGCGAAGGGCAGGATTCCAGACGGTTTCGCCGGCAACTTTGAAGTAGTAGCTCATTCACCAAACTCCAGCCTGGATCCGTTCAGTGGTTGGGATACGGAGCGATCTCTTGTTCCCAGTCATCTGCGGCTCGTTCAAGCTGCTGATGGGTTAGACGGGTGCGGATGACGAAGGGTGTACCGGCCCGGTCTCGGTGCCGCCACGGCGGGGAGAACTCTAGATCGAGACCGATGTCCAGAGTGACCAAATCGGGCGCGTAGTCGCTTGCGGCCATGGTCAGGTTGGGCTCGGTGAAGGCCAGGCTGGCGGGAACCGTCGGTGCGGCCTCGGTGTTTGGCCAGGAGGATTCACGGAGGGCGGTGGTCCGAAGCCATCTCGCGACGTATTGCGAGTCGTCGCAGGTCAGGGCGGGATACCGGAAAGTCCAGGAGCCTTCTGGGCTGGTTGCCGTTCCCTCCACCATGTGCCAGCTATGTCGCTGGGCGAGGTCCTCGGCGTCTGGGAACTGGTATCCGGTGACACGTAGGTCCACTCCGTGGCCAGCAGCGTCGATCAAGCGCACGTTCAGCAGTCTGCCAGGTGAAGCAGCCTGAGGGGGCCAGTGTGGAAGCCCGCCGTCGGACACCCGGGGTTACGGAGGGCAACGCCGTCCGAGTTACCGCATGGGTGACGAACTGAGTGACAACCGAGCAGAACAAGGCCGGACGTTCGTGGACTCCTGTGGAAGGTTCTAGCAGGTCAGTCACGGTTCCTCTGCTGGCCAGGCTGCCATGATCATACGTTCGGGACGAAGGGTTAGTCCGATACGCCTGTCCCGTTATCCGAGGAGCCGGACACCTGTAGCGACAGCGAACACGGCCGCTAGATCAGCGGCCGCGAAGAGGCCCAGCCCTAGTAACCACACCCTGAATGAAGATAGGCGCACCCACCATGGTTGGCCTTCCCCGAGCCGCTCTTGGACGGACGCACTCGGCGCAACGCCAAGCACCTGATCTATCCCGATTCGGCGCTCAATCTGCTCAGCCATCCTGCTGTCTCTGTTTTCGAGCGTGCGGTATTTGGTCATGAGCTGAGCCGACAAGCCGGCCAGGGTAAGGGCTAGCAGGGCGGCTACCAGACGGGCGCCACGTCCAGTGCTGGCTCCAAGCGCCGTAGCAAGGAGAAATGCTTGTCCCGCCGTGGCGAGCGCTGGAACCTGCCACATCATCGTGTCGAACGATGTGCGGCGCGCAGTAACCATGGCATAGGTCGCTAGAAGCGCTGGTTCGCTGACCGGAACTGGTGTGGTCGGCTGTTGGGCCATGCCTCAAGTTTCTCAGCCCCGAACAACTGTCGGTGACCGGGCGTGTTCCTGATTCGCAGGTCTATGCCGCCGGGCAGTGAGAAGATCGAGACTCATGATCGAAAGGGTGGTGATGGACGAGTCCTGGCGTCGAGAGATTGACATCGCGCTCAACGAGTCCGACGTGGTCGGCGTGCAGGAGTGGTCCGGGAGCATTGTGCTGCTGCTACATGTCCTCGCTGTACCGGAGTACGGGCCGGTGGATGTGGACACCCGCAGGATGCTCGTTCTGTCGGAGCCGGCACGGGTACGGGTGCTGCTGCGTCGCGACCGGATCGGGCAGTATGCCTACGGACCGGTGGTGCCGTTGTCAGACCTGGAGTCGGTGGACGAGTTCTTGGCGTCCGCGTCCTGGCATGGCTCGATGTATGGCTGGCGCTTTCTGGATGATCCTGAGTTGATTAGTGACTGGCCGGCTCACGTCAGCCTGGACATCGTCTGGGCATCGACGCCAGCGAGGCACAGCCTCTACTGGTTTAACGAGTGCGGTCGCGAGGAGGACGGTGAGTCGGTTGCTTACTGTATCGAGGGCGTGGTGGAGTTCGAGCAACTTCAGGTTCGGCGCGCCGACGGGACTCCGGTTGCGCTGGAGGTTTTCGTCGCCGACGGCAAGCTTCACGGGGGCGACCCCCGAGTAGCGCCTGAGGCGCAGACGACCCAGCCCAAGCCGCCGCCATGGCGCCCAGTTCCGGACATCCAGAACGCGGCGCCGCGGCATGCAAGCCCCCATCGACAGCAACCGTGATAGCAACCGCCAAAGATGGTCTCGGCCGAGACGCGACAGAGCCGGACGAGTTCTACGACGGCGTGGGGCATGCCCGACCTGGAGTGGTTGGGCCTTGGCGCAAGGTGGTCGGGTGCCTATTGTCGTATGCGTGGTAGGCATGCGACTTCATTTCATGGGGGCCGAGGAAATCCGGGTCCGGCTCGGCGGCGTCAGCCGACAACGGACGTACCAGATCACCATCCGAGGCGACTTCCCGAAGCCCATCGCTGAGTTGGCCCAGGGCAAGGTCTGGCTTGCCCAAGACGTGGAAGCGTGGATGAGCGCGCACCGGCGTCCGTTGTCGGAACCGGATGAGTGAATCAAGTGAGGGCAGACGACGTGTCAGTTCCGTGCCAGATGGGCCGGTCGCTGAAGGGGAGTGGCGGGGAATCACGGGAAGCTGACCTACGTCCGGGCTGGTCAACGCTTCGCAGTTCAGTGATCTTGGCCGAGTGCCCCCTGGCAGTGTGGGGTGAGCTTCCCCCCGGGGTGTGGACACCGGGTTATGCCGCGACTTGGAGCAGCGTAGCCGGGTCGGGGGTTTGTTCGTAGTCGGCGGGGCTGCGGTAACCGAGGGCGGAGTGCCGGCGGCGATGGTTGTAGAACGCGATCCAGCGGAACACGTCGCGGCGGGCATCGGCCTCGCAGGCCCAGCGGCGCCTGTCGACGTCGAGTTCGCGTTTGAGCGACGCGAAGAACGCCTCGGCCAGGGCGTTGTCGAACGACGACCCGATCCGGCCCCTCGACCGGCGTACCCCGTAGCGGCGGCAGGCGTCCGCGAAGGCGGTGCTGCCGTATTGGCTGCCGCGGTCGGAGTGGAACACCACGCCGTGGACGCGGTGTCCGCGAGCCGCGACCGCCGCGTGCAAAGCGTCGATGACCAGCTCGGCGCGCATGTGAGAGTTGATGGACCAGCCGAGCAGCCGCCGGGAGTGGATGTCGATGACGGTGGCCAGGTAGATGAATCGATCCCCGACCCGCAGATAGGTAATGTCGCCGCACCACCGCTGATCCGGTGCAGGGGCGGTGAAGTCGCGACCGAGCAGGTCTGGCACCGGCGCCGCGGCCAGGTCCGGGATCGTGGTCCGTTTACGCCGGCGCAGGTGCCGGCCGACCACCGCACGCTGACGCATGATGCGCTCGACCCGTTTGCGGTTGACCCGCAGACCTTGCTCGCGCAGTTCGACGGTGACCCTCGGTGAGCCGTAGGCGCCGCCCGAGGCGGTGTGCACCGTGGTGATCGCGGCGGCCAGCGCGTCCTCGGCGGCGGTCCGCGCGGCCCGGCCGGGTGCGGCGGCGGCCCACCGGTAGAACCCGGAGCGCGACACCGCCAGGACCCGGCACAACCGCTTCACGCCGTGCTCCCCACGGTGGGTGGAGATGAACCGGAAGCGGCTGGTCACCGATCCATCTCCTTCGCGAAAAACGCGGCGGCCTTGCGCAGGATCTCCTTCTCCTGCCGCAACTCGGCCACCTCACGGCGCAGCCGGGCGATCTCAGCGTCCTTGTCCGCCACCGACAACCTGGCACCCGCCGAACCCGCGCCCGCTGCCTGCTCGTCCTTGCGGACCCAGTTGCGCAGCGTCTCGTGACTCAGGCCCAACTCGCGGGCAACCTCGTTGATCGGCCGGCCGGACGAGCGCACCAGCTCTACCGCATCGGCCCGGAACTCTTGCGTGTACTTCGATGGCCTCCCCAACGGGGACACCCCTTTCCTCTGGACTCAAGATCCAGTTTCAGGGTGTCCACACCGCCGGGGGAAGCCCAGGGGGACATGTCGGCCAGGCGTGTCCCCTTAACCCGCGAGCGGAAGCGGGGGACCGGTGGGGACCATTTGGGGACCACACGTCGTTCGCGGCCGTGCTCGACCCGCGTGCGGTCGCCCGCATTTGAACGGGTGGCATTGGGCTTTGACGTGCGGAAACGTCTATCCCAACGGCCTGGGGGTCGTGCGGGCCAGGATGGCTTCGTGCGTTGTTAGACGATGAGCAGGGGGACTTTGAGTCCTTCGTAGGTTTCGGGGGAGCGGGTCACTACGACCCCGCGCACGGTGGCGGCCTCGTGGACGACGTGCCGGGCGGCGAGGCTTCCGGGCCATGTGCCGATCTCGATGGCGGTGTGTTCGGTCAGGGGCAAAGACTGGACGCCTGGAGTCAGGAGGATCGGATCCCAACCACTGCGGCCGGCGTTACCGTCCGGACGACACGCACCTTGGCCAGCGCGGGGGATGAACTGTGGACCGCCGCCGCCTTTCCGCGGTTCCCGCCATGGCGCCGGTTTGTGGCCCCGCTCACACCCGTCAAATGCGTCTTGGTGGTCCAGTCGCCGAGATGGGCCAAGCCCATGTTCTACGGCTCGGCCTGCACGCCACTGGGCCTCTCCTTCTGCCCATCGCCGTCACGGCGGGCCGGTCGAGATAATCGATCGTCAAACAGTTCCGGATTCACGGCAACGTTTGCTGGGGTCAAGAGCGTAAGTAGTGGTCGTGAGATTGGGACTGAGGGTGCGGGCTGATGCACGATCGCGAGGATAAGCAGGTGACAGCCTTCGTCCGGGCGCGGTACGGATCGCTGCTGCGGACCGCCTTCCTGCTGTGCGGGGACCGGGGGAAGGCCGAGGATCTGGTCCAGACGACGTTGGCCAAGACGGTTGCGGCGTGGCCTCGGCTGCACCAATCAGACGGTATCGATCACTACGTTCAGCGCGTCCTGGTCAATACCTACGTGACCGCCAGGCGGCGCCGCTCCTGGTGGGAACAGCCCTTGGGTCGGCTGGTGGACAGCCAGGCGCGCGACGAGTACGTGGGGGTGGAGCAGCGGGACGTGCTGCGCCGGGCGTTGGACGGGCTGCCGGCACGGCAGCGTGCCGCTGTCGTGCTGCGCTTCTACGAGGACTTGTCCGAGCAGGACACGGCGCGCGCGCTGGGCTGTTCGGTGGGCACGGTCAAGAGTCTTTCATCCAGGGGCCTGCAGACTCTGCGTAAGCGGTGGGTAGAGCCCGACGCTGCTGCTGATCAAGAGGTGCGCTATGCATGACACGACCGAGTTGCGTGCCGGTCTGGCGGATCTGGCCGAGCCGGTCACCCCGACCGAGGGCTATGAGGGCCAGATCATGCGGCGGGTAGGCCGGCTTCGCAGGCGGCGGCGTATCACCGCCGGGGCCGCGGCCGCAGTGTGCTTGGCGGTGCTGGTGACGATGTTTCGGGTGGCCGGATTCGGGTCCACACCGCAACTTGCTGCATCGCCCCCGGACGGCCCGTTCCTGGGCTGGTCGCCGGTGGGAGACCTGGACGTCGGCCTGGTACGGGAGGCGACCAGTGTCTGGGACCGGGTCAACTCGGCAGGTCCGCACACTGCGGTTCGGGCTCTGGTCGCGACGCACGATCCAGGCTTGGGCTCGGCGGTGGTCGTCTTGGAGGGATACGACAAGCACGGCGATGCGCGGTTGGCGTTCTTCACCGGTGGTCCCGGTGGGGCAGAAGCCTTGCGGATGCGGGTTGATCGGCCGGCGCCCGACCCGGTGAAGACTCAGGTGATCAGTCTGGTCAGTCCTCGGCTGACCGGAACCACCGGCGGGGCGAGTAATGACTCCGGGGGCAGCTACGCCATCGCCGTTGCGATGCCGGGCGTGACAGCGGTCCGGGTGTCGAGTACCGCGGTCGATAGTGAAATGATTCAAAACCCGGACGAACCTACCAGCCGCCTTGTTGTGACGGAGTTCCCCACCGCTGCTGCGACCGCGCAGACGACGACGATCGCGGGGTTCATCAAGCCGAAGCGACCGTTCGCCAGCCTCACGAAGGTGTTCGAGGTACCTGGCGAGGGCGGTGTTGACGGCGACGCGCGGGGCGTATCCGCTGAGGTGATCAGCAGGACCGACCAGCAGATGATGGTGGCGTACCCGAAGGATCAGGGAGTCCGGCCGGGGCAACTAGCAGTAGTGGCCTCAGGTCTGGTCGGACGCGTCACCGCGGTCGATGCCGCCCGTGGCCAAGCCACTGTCGAGCTCATCACCAGCTCGGGATTCACAGGTCAGGTGCACACGGATATCAGTAATGTTCCTGGTTTTGTACGTGGCACGGGCGGAAAGCTGGTCATGGAAAACATCCCCGCAGGGGGCGAGGTGTCCGAGACCAACCGCGTCATGATGCCCGACCCGTCCCAGCACAGCAATCAGGTTGGCGCTGTCACGATCGGGCGAGTGTCCGCGGACAAGGCGGCCGGCGCGACCACCGTGGAGCTGACGCCAACAGCCGACCTTACCCATCTGACCAGGTTGTCGATCATGACGCCGTCCCCCGGCTGACGCCAGTCCGTTGACGCGAGGATGCGCGGAGGCGAGTCACCTCCGCGCCTCCTTAACAGCTCTGCGGATCGGGGATACTGGACCCGGCCTAGATATGCCAGATTTCATGATCTCGAACCATGCCGACGCCTGCTTGCCTCTGGTACGTGCCATATCAATCCAACCCGGATCTGAGCATGCCGTCTCGAAACCATCTCGTCACGGTTCAGGACGCACGATCATCCTCGCCGGGTCCTCCGCCTGCGGCGAATCCAGCGCCCCAACAGGCGCAGCACCGCGAGGCACACTGGCGGTCCCAGCACGCCTTGAACCAGCCCGTCGCTCCAGTTGGGCCCGACGCCGGGCCGCAGCCATTGCCCTGCGGTGTAGAGGGCCACCAACGCGGGGCTGAGCAGAACTGAGTAGAGGAGCCACATCCACAAAAGGTCCCGACGGCTCATGTCGGCGAACCGGTCCCGGAGAGGGTCGGGTCGGGAGTTCTCGCGGCTCATCGGCCGGTTACGTCGCGGGCCCTTGAAGGTCTCGACTTCGGCCTTACATTCACGGTTGCCCCCGCGTTGGTGAGCAGAAGGCTGATCCGTTCGGCGCTTTCGCTCGTCAGGTCATCCCACACTGGTCGAGAAGGATTCTGCGCCCGTTTAAGGGCTTCGCCAAAGTTCAGGTCGCCGTGCTGCCTCAAGAGCCCAGCAACCTGTAGGAGGTCCCGGCCTGGGTCGGTGACGAACAACGCGGTAGTGCCCCTTGCTCTACCCGCCACGAAGCCGGCCTGCCGTCCTTTACGTAGATCATCCGGACAGTCATCCACCACAGGATTTCGCCCCTCCGGATGATCGACGTTCCCGCATGTCAACGAACGGTTCGACGTTCGTCGTGCCGCATGGTACGAACACCGAACTGGGTTAGGCAGTCAGCCGATATGCCGGACTACTGCCCGCCGAAGGGGCAGCGGGCATACCTGCAGCCACAGCGGCCTCGTCTGCGCCATGAACATCGAAACCCAGGACAAGATTCCCTCCTCCGCCGGGCGACTGACCACCATCACGCGACGCAGTCGCGGGTCAGAAGTCTCGAATCGGGTCGGTCGGGGTCGACGATCGGTCGGGGTCGATGTCTAGTCCGTCTGATGCGTGACGTTTCCGTCCCAAGACATGCGCGACACTGAGTCTTGAGCGTCTTGGTCGTTCGGTGACAGAAGGTGACGGGATATGGGCGATGGGCGGCGGCGCAGGACCGTATGTCGGGGGCACGGCTTCGAATGCAGAACTGCGTTCCCCATCGAGTACACCGCAGCCATCGACATCCGCGAGTTTGGCAGCGATCTCGTGGCCGAGCTGACCGGGACAGTCGACTACATTCAGTCACGATAGCCGGACCGACGGTGTCCGGATATGGCCGATGGCAGTGTGTTGTCGGGTCAGCGCTCCGTGACGGAGACGAATTGCGGCCTGAGCGGTCTGGCGCTCCACTGGACCTTTCCCGGGTGAATGTCAGCGCGGATCTGTCGCCGATTGTCAGTGGCGGACCGGTTCGGTTCGGTGGTTCCCGGCTCGGTGGGGCCCATTGAATGAGGGACAGGTCGCGGTTCAGTTGTCCAACTGCCCCAAGATGACGTCGGCTACTGGGGTGTGGTGCAGGGCCACGGTTGCCAGGGCGAGGACGCCGGCCACGGCGAGTACGACACGCAGGCGTCGGCTCAGTGTCCGGGATCGTGCTGCCAGCATGACGCCGGCCATGCCGAGTAGCCCGGTTGTCGCTGCTGTGCCGACTGTGCTGGACAGGCCGCCGATCACTGTGCCGAGCCAGCCGCGGCCGTCGATGTCCTGGAGGGCGATGGCGCCGCTCACGACCACGACGGTGGCGAGGCCGGCGAGCCGCACGATGCGTCGCTGCCGGAGGGGCATGCTGCGCTGCCACGAAACCATGATCGTCGCTAGCAGGGCCAGCCAGACGACGAGACAGGCGCCGCCTTCCCAGAGGACGGCGGCGGGAAGCACCAGGAGCAGCCACAGCGGCCATTTCACGCTGTCGGGCCAGGAGCCCATGAAGCTTGCCCAGTTCAGCAGGCCTGTCACCGCGAGGCCGAGGACGGGTACGCCGATGCCCGCCACCATGATCCGGGCGATCAGCTGCAGCCGGGCGGACGGGACGGCCGCGTGCAGTCCTGCGCTGCCGGCTGCGGTTCCCCGCCGGGCGAACGAGCGCAGCGTGGGCAGCGTCCATGCGGCGGCGAACAGGTAGCGCCACCGCGCGGCCGGCCCGGCGTCGGCCAGATCGAGCAGGTCGGCGGTCCATTCGTCCTGCTGCCGGGCGCGGAAGCCGGCTGGCAGCAACCGGGACGTGGCGGCCACCACGGCGGGTTCGACGCCCCGCATGGCGGGCGCCGTGGACACCTCACGGCTCACCATGCCAGCCGCCGGGAGACTCCGCGGGCGCTGCGCTGCTCACGGGCCGCGATGGCGTCGCGGGCGGCCGTGACACCGGCGGCGGTCAGCCGGTAGTAGCGGCGTCGGGGGCGTCCGGCCTCGTGCGCGTCGATGTCCTCCGCGCGGCTGCAGACCCAGCCGGCCGTCTCGAACGCGACCAGGATCGGATAGACGGTGGCTGGCTCGAGGCCTGCCTGCGTGGCCAGCTCCAGCCCGTAGCGTTCCCGTTCCGGGTCCTCCAGCAGAGTGCGCAGCGCTAGCAGGCGCGGCGTCGTCATGCGCAGGGTGCTCATGGCGGGCAACGGTACCGGCTATTCCTAGTTCTGCATAGGGGGCGATGTCATCCATGCGCGGCGCCGACGCTGACAGGGAGTCGATTCTGAGGACATCCGCTGGTGTGCCGTTATCGCGACCCTGCCCCGGGTGGCGGTGCTTCGGCCCGCCACCCGCGCAGGGTCGCAGGAAAGAGGTACTCGGCGGCGGTCAACGGCGGCTGCGCGTTTCGGCGGGTTTGCCTCCGGACTGCAGGAAGGCAGCCGGTTGCGGGCCGTACGCCAGGAGGTTCTTGGGTTTCTCGGCGGTCGGCTGCGGTGTCTGCGCGCGATGCTGCGCCGCCGTCACTTCGCGGACGATCCGTCGCGTCCGTTCGTCGTCGGAGACGGCGGGGGGAGTGCCTTGGGCGTCGACGGTGGCGACCAGCTCCAGCAGTTTGTCGACGGAGCCCGGGAAGTCCCGGCACAGCAGGGCGGCCGCCTGGAGTTGCGGCGCTGGCACGCGGGCGGTGCGCCGTGCCATGCCGAGGTCCCACACGTCCGGGCTGACCAGGTATCCGGCCGGCAGCGACCCTGCGCCGCCGCGAGAGGCGAACACGTCGACGCCGCGGGCCGGGCCGGCAGGTTTGGACGTGCCGATCACCACGAGCGCGCCTGTCCCGGCGGTGACCAGGGGGATGAGCACCGCGGCGAGAACGGATCCGGTCATCTGCAGCAGCCCGACACCGAGCACCGCTGCCAGCACCGCCAGCGCGGCGAGTTCGCCACTGCCATCAGCCGGCCCGGACCGGCTGGCAGTGCCGCGGTAGTACGCGACGATCGCGTCCACGACGCGACTCCTCGGTTGCCAGCCGTCAGGACGCGTGGGGATCGTGTGCGACACGGAAGCCTCCAGCATTTGTCACGAGTGGATGGGCGGCGGAAGAGGTCACCAGTCGTCACGTTCGCGACGGCGCCGCTCCAGCTCCCACGCCATGAGGTACCGGCGCACCTGCTGGCTTTCGTTCTCGCCGAGGTCGTAGATGACCACTGCCTCGTACTCGCCCCGCGCGGTTTCCTTCGCGGACAGGACAGGACCGCGGATCGCGACCACGGTGTCGCCGAGGGCGATCCCGGCGTCGATGGTTTCCCCCGCGACCAGTTGCAGGTCCTCGTATCGGAAGCGAACCCCGCCTTCGCTGAGGTTCACCACCCGGGCGTCGCACTGCTGCGGCGTGCCCACGGGCAGCAGCTTGATGTCTTCGCCGCCGCCACCGCGGAAGAACGAGCGGCGGGTACTGGGTTTCGGCTCACCGGTCAGTTTCAGCCGCCACTGCGCGGCGGTTGGGCTGACCGGACCGCGGAACACCGCGCTGACCAGGTAACGGCTCGGCGGCTGGTTCCAACAGACCTGCACCTCGGTCCCCGGCAGCGGCGGCGTGAACCGGCCGTTGCCGTTGGCGGCGACGACAATGATGGCGTCGCCGCTGGCCTCCCTGGCGCGAAACGCCCACTCCTGGTTGTCGCCAGTCAGGTGCAGCAGAGCCCCGACTTTGACACCGACGTTCTCCGACACCCGGCACTCCTCCCGACGCGGCCCCCATACCGCTGTAGCTCTGGCGGTGCGTCGCGGGCAATGCCCGGACCACAGCTCGGTCCCCGCATTATCTGTAGCAACATCATCTACAAAGCGTGAAAGGTCTGACCAAGGCCCGTTCGGGACGATGAAGGCCTGCACGGACCAGAGCGGACACGAATTCGGGCATACGCCATCTCCTGTCACATGCGAGATTCACCACTCCGAAGGCGACTACGCCGACACGCGACGCGATCTACTGCTCCGGCGCGTGGCGCACCCGCGCCTGGCGGCAGCGTCACACCGGCCCGTCACACCGGGACGGATGACCGTGAGGGAGCCTCGCCTTCGCCGGCCTCGGTGGGACGGGGCGCGGTGTCCACGCTGCACAGCTCGCAGGAGTCGCCGCGGCGCAGTACGTCGAGATCGGCCTGGGTCGCCAGGCGGGTCGCGCTGTGCCGTTCGGTGTCGACCGAGGGCCCGCTCCTCGACCCGTGATCGAAGTCGTGCCAGAAGAACCGGCACCCGGACTCGGTATAGGCGTACGCGAGGGGATGCCCGCACCGGGTCACGTACAGTACCCAACCGCCGACGTAGCCCTGTGGGTTCGCTGGATCAGTCACCCCGTGATCGTGGCAGTCATCGCAGCTCACGGCGGGTTAACACTCCGGTGTTAACCCGCAGCCGTCAGTGCTCGTCTGCGCCCGGCGAGACGGGGTGTCCAGGCTGGACAAGTGGATCGGTCGGGGCGGAATCGGGCGCCGTGGTAAAGGTGATCCACGTGTCGGGTGGCCGGTTCTCCGGTACGGGACCGTCGTGCATGTCCCACTGGTCCCCGGCCACGTCGGTCGCCACGCGGCACCAGAACCGTTCGACGCCGGGGTTGTACCGCTGGAAGGGGATGCTCCACCGGCCCGGGAACATTGCGATAACTTGTGCCGCGGCCTCGCGGCCGACACCCGTCCGACGCAGTGCGCGAACGACGAAGAACGGACCGAGGAGCGTGCCGCCGTTCTCGGCGGGGAGCGTCATGACGAATCCGGCGGTCCTGCCGGCCACGGTGATGAGCCAGGTGTGGTGCTTCGGATCGACACCGGCGACGAACCGGTCCGTCTGCCGGTCGTTGAACGTGCCGTCGTCGTTGGGCAGATGGCCGTAGGTCTCCGACAGGTCGTGCCGGTACAGCTGTCCAAGGTTGCCGAGTACCGCGCGGTGTGATCGGTTCAGGGCAGCCAGGGCAACAGGTCGTGACGCAGGACGGGGCGGCACTGCGGCTGTCCACGGCATCGACGTAGCATCGCATACCGGTCGTTCATCGGCATGCCTGGCGCTTGCTGCGCGCACACACCTGCCGCAGGTAGCGCGGCCGGGCTCCTCACGGTCAAATATCCGCCAGCAGATCACCGTAGTCGCCCTGGTGGTGCGGTGAGCTGCTCCGGCAGCGACGCCAGGCGGATGGCGAAGGTTAAACGGCAAGGTGTGCCACGAACGCAAGGTGGAGCTGGCGAAGCGACTTGATGCGGTGCTGTGCAGGAGATGAAGGATTTGGCCCTTCGGAGTCGTCCTGCGGGGGAGGCTTCAAACCGCCACACGCTGCGGAAGTGGCAACGCGACCGTGGTGAGCGATGTGGAATAGGTGGGCTTCCCCCGGCGGTGTGGACACCCTGAAACTGGATGTTGAGTCCAGAGGAAAGGGGTGTCCCCGTTGGGGAGGCCATCGAAGTACACGCAAGAGTTCCGGGCCGATGCGGTAGAGCTGGTGCGCTCGTCCGGCCGGCCGATCAACGAGGTTGCCCGCGAGTTGGGCCTGAGTCACGAGACGCTGCGCAACTGGGTCCGCAAGCACGAGCAGCAGACCTCAGGCCCAGGCGCGGGTTCGGCGGCGGGTGCCGGGTTGTCGGTGGCGGACAAGGACGCTGAGATCGCCCGGCTGCGCCGTGAGGTGGCCGAGTTGCGGCAGGAGAAGGAGATCCTGCGCAAGGCCGCCGCGTTTTTCGCGAAGGAGATGGATCGGTGACCAGCCGCTTCCGGTTCATCTCCACCCACCGTGGGGAGCACGGCGTGAAGCGGTTGTGCCGGGTCCTGGCGGTGTCGCGCTCCGGGTTCTACCGGTGGGCCGCCGCCGCACCCGGCCGGGCCGCGCGGACCGCCGCCGAGGACGCGCTGGCCGCCGCGATCACCACGGTGCACACCGCCTCGGGCGGCGCCTACGGCTCACCGAGGGTCACCGTCGAACTGCGCGAGCAAGGTCTGCGGGTCAACCGCAAACGGGTCGAGCGCATCATGCGTCAGCGTGCGGTGGTCGGCCGGCACCTGCGCCGGCGTAAACGGACCACGATCCCGGACCTGGCCGCGGCGCCGGTGCCAGACCTGCTCGGTCGCGACTTCACCGCCCCTGCACCGGATCAGCGGTGGTGCGGCGACATTACCTATCTGCGGGTCGGGGATCGATTCATCTACCTGGCCACCGTCATCGACATCTACTCCCGGCGGCTGCTCGGCTGGTCCATCAACTCTCACATGCGCGCCGAGCTGGTCATCGACGCTTTGCACGCGGCGGTCGCGGCTCGCGGACACCGCGTCCACGGCGTGGTGTTCCACTCCGACCGCGGCAGCCAATACGGCAGCACCGCCTTCGCGGACGCCTGCCGCCGCTACGGGGTACGCCGGTCGAGGGGCCGGATCGGGTCGTCGTTCGACAACGCCCTGGCCGAGGCGTTCTTCGCGTCGCTCAAACGCGAACTCGACGTCGACAGGCGCCGCTGGGCCTGCGAGGCCGATGCCCGCCGCGACGTGTTCCGCTGGATCGCGTTCTACAACCATCGCCGCCGGCACTCCGCCCTCGGTTACCGCAGCCCCGCCGACTACGAACAAACCCTCGACCCGGCTACGCTGCTCCAAGTCGCGGCATAACCCGGTGTCCACACCCCGGGGGGAAGCTCACCGCGCGAATGTTCGTGAGAACGAGCGCCACTTGTTGACCATGGCCGAAGCACGCTCGAGGTCACAACATGTCCGTCCAGTACTCTCTGTAGACGGGCGCCGCGATGCTGGATGACGGCTCGATGCGCACTTCCAGCCGATGACAGTGCGTTGAAGGCTAGTGAGATCATCTCACTGTCATAGCCGCGATCCGCGTGCTCTCCTTGTCGGGGGCGGCCCGGCCGCATCGCATTTCCAGGCCGCGACCATGGCCGTCACTGATGTTCCCTGACTTCAACCGGGTGTGGTCGCGACCGCGGCGCGGACCGAGGTCACCGTGGCCGCGCGGGCGGCTACTCCGTCAGAGAGAGGGCGCGGCTTGGGCAGATTTCGACGGCGATCCGTGCCCGCTTCAAGGCCTCGTCGTCCGCCGGGGTGTCCTGGATGATGACGGCCGTGCCGTCCTCATCGCTTTGGTCGAACGCGTCGGGGTCGGTCAGGACGCATTGGCCCGATCCGACGCAGCGGTCGAGGTCCGCCACGATCTTGCTCATGCCGGGTCCTCCCAGGTTACGGGTACCTCGTGGATGCCGTAGATGAAGGCGTCGTCTTTGTAGGGCAGCGTGTCGGCGGGTGCGGCGAGCCGCAGCGTCGGGATGCGGCGGAAGAGGGTGTCGAAGACGATTTGCAGTTCCATGCGAGCCAGGTTCTGGCCGAGGCACTGGTGGATGCCGAAGCCGAAGGCGACGTGGTTACGGGCGCCCCGGTCGAGCTTGATCTCTTCCGCCTCGTCGAAGGCCGACGGGTCGTGGTTGGCGGCGTTGCTAAGTGCCAGGACGGGGTCGCCGGCCCGGATGGTTACGCCGCCGATCTCCACATCCTCGACGGCGACGCGGGAGTTGGCGAACTCGGCGATGGTGTAGACCCGCAGCAGCTCCTCGATCGCGGGGAGCGTACGCGCCGGGTCCTCGCGCAGCGCCGCCAGTTCGTCCGGGCGTTCCAGCAGTGTCACCACGCCGAGCGAGATCATGTTGGCGGTGGTCTCGTGGCCGGCGATCAGCAGCAGGAAGGCCAGCGACAGGACGTCCTCGGGATCGTTGCCCCGGGCGAGCTGACGGCCCAGCAGGTCGTCGGCCGGGTCGGCGGCCTTCTCGGCGATCAGCTCTTTGAGATAGTCGCGCAGTTCCGTGACCGCCTGCCGTCGTTCCTCGGCGGTGACGGTGCGGTTCAGCAGGGCCGAGCTGTGGCTCTGGAAGAAGTCGTGGTCGCGGTAGGGCACGCCGAGCTGTTCGCAGATGACCAGGGATGGCACCGGTAGAGAGAGGGCCCGTACGAGGTCGGCGGGGCGCGGCCCGGCAAGCATGGCGTCGATGTGCTCGTCGACGATCTGCTGGATGCGCGGGCGCAGGCCGGCCATGCGGCGCACGGTGAACTCGCCGACCACGGCCTTGCGGGCGGGACCGTGCTCGGGCGGGTCCAGCTGGATGATCGATGGGCGCATGAGGTCGAATGCGGGTTGCTCGCGGGTGAACCGGGGGAAGTTCGGGTGCTGGCGGTCGGAGCTGAACCGCGGATCGGTGAGCATGGCGCGGATGTGTTCGAGTCGGCTCAGCGCCCAGGCGACCTGGCCACTGGGCAGGGTGACCTGGGAGATCCCGGATTCGGTGTCGCGGATGCGGGTGTGCTCGTCCGGGGGTGCGTACGGGCAGCGGCGGGTGGTCTGCAAGGTGGGAGCGGTCACCGAGGAACCTCCATCGGTTGCAGTCACATCTAAGCGGAATAAAACCCTCCGTTTCCGCTGAGAATAGCTCTGAATACGGACAATCGTCCAGAGTTGACAGTGAGCTCTCAGGAACCCAGGCGGAGGTCGGTGATGCTGATCGGCTCGCCGGGAAGCACGCTCTGCCCGCCGGAGTGCAGGCCGTCCAGGATGAGGGTCAAGCAGCGGCGCATCAGCAGGTCGGACATCTCCGCGGACCGGCTCGGGGGCGGTTTGAGCAGGAGCGACACCACCGCGAACACGTCACCGGCGCCGACGTCCGACCGCATCGAGCCCTCGGCCTGGGCCCGCTCGACCAGGTGCCCGACCAGGTCGAGCACCGCGGCGCGGGTGTGTCGGAAGTCGGGTGCCTCTTTGAGGGCCTGCCGCGTGTGCTCGTCCATCATGGTCAAGTGCGTGCTGAACCGTAGGTCGACGACCCGGCGGACGATCCGCGTGAGGGCGTCCCAGGCGGCCGGCTCCTCATCGATCGCGGCGTGGGCGTCGGCCAGGACGGCCGATAGGCTCTCTAGGGCCACGGCGCGCAGCAGCGCCCCCCGATCGGGGAAACGGCGGTAGAGCGTGCCGACGCCGACCCCGGCCCTCCGGGCGATCTCGTCCATCGGCACACCCGGGCCGATCTCGGCGAACACGACCCGAGCTACGGACACGATGTGGTCACGGTTGCGCTGGGCGTCAGCCCGCAGCCGGGTTGTTTCAGCCTTCATCGAATCCTCCCGCGTTCCCGGCAGATTAGCCGCGCGCGATCGTGCCGGCCACCGGCTGCCGGTCCGGATCCAACGGCGTCCGGCCAGATCCGTGCCTACCTCGCCACCAGGGACGGCAGCATGCCGATTCGATAGCGTCCGCATCCCAGTCGTTCGCACGAAACCGAGGCGGCACCGTTCGTCCCTGGGCCGACCTGCGTGTACGCGGATCTGCCAATGTGAATGCGTTGCCGTCGTCACGATGCGTGCTGATCAACGCTCCTGGTCAAGGGCGGCGAGTCGGCTGAGGGATTCCGACTAGATCTAGCAGCGCGGCGACCCAACTGAGCAGCCACCACGCCCACCACGGGAACCGCGACGAAGACAGTAAACGGGTCCTGCGCAAACTGAACGTGTCAGGGCGGTGCAGATGGCCGGGCTCGCGCTCGGCGGGGCGGGTCCCGCTTCGGCGGACATCTTTCATGACCCGCCTGACGTGCCTCAGCAGGACCCGTCGATATCGGCGACGGTCGTTTGATGCATGCATCCACGCCTACCGGCGTTAACCGGGTCGCTGCCGAACGTCTCTAGCATCTGTCGATGCGTCGTCGCGGATCATCACGTGCGCAAACACATCCGACAAGCTACGAGCGATAGCAGGTTTGACATGCCCGCCGAGCCGGACGTCAGCGTCGTCATCCCCACCCATGAGCGTCCTTCCCTTGCGGTCCGCGCTGTGGAAAGCGCACTGACCCAAACGTACGACGATCTCGAGGTGATCGTCGTGGTCGATGGCATACACGGCGCCACCCGGGACGCGCTCGCCGCAGTTCGCGACCGCCGGCTGCGCGTCATCGAGCTTCCCGAACGGGGTGGCGCTCCGAACGCCCGCAACGTCGGGGCAAGATCCGCGCGCGGGCGCTGGACGGCGTTCCTGGACGACGACGACGAATGGATGCCGGCGAAAATCGCGGTGCAGCGCCGGGTCGCCGACGCCGTGCCGACGGTCACGCCCGTCGTCGCGTGCCGGCTCATCAGTCGTACACCGCGCGGCGAGGTCGTCATGCCGCGGCGCCTGCCCGGGGACGAACCGGTCAGCGAGTACCTCACGGTGCGCCGAGGCCTGTTCTACGGTGATGGGTTCGTGCAGACGTCCACCATCATGGCGCCCACTGCCCTGGTACGTCAGGTTCCGTTCACCGTCGGCCTCCGCCGGCAGCAGGAACTCGACTGGACGCTGCGCGCGTTACGCCACGACGGCGCCCGGCTGCACTACGCCGCCGAGCCGCTGGTGGTGTGGCATCAGGACGAGGACCGGCATCGGATCAGTCTGGAGATGCCGTGGCGCGAACAGCTGGAATGGTTGCGCCGCAGTCGGGAGTTGTTCACCCCGCGGGCGTACGCGGCGTTCACCCTCAGCGTGCTCAGCTCCATGGCGGCGTCCACGCGCAGTTCGCGGGTCTTCGTCGAACTGCTGCGTGAAGCACGTGCACATGGTCGACCGGCCGCGTTGGACTACCTCACCCACACGCAGATCTGGGCGCTGCCGCCTGCGCTACGACGGGGACTGCGGGACCGTATCGTCGGACGCCGCGACCGGCGCGCCGGGCACACCAAGGCTGCGCCCGAGATGGCCGATGTCGACTGAGCGTACGGTCGTCATCTGGCGCAGTGCCCTGCTGTCAGCTTCGGAGACGTTCGTCCGGGACCAGGCCGATGCGTTGGCCCGGTGGCGCCCGCGTTTCCTGGGTGCCACCCGGGTTGGCTCGGCGCTGGCCCGCGACACCGATGTGGTCGCCTATCCGGGCGGCCGCCGCGATAGCGTGGCGTTCGCGCGGCTGCGCGTCACCGGCCGTTCGCCGCGTCTGCTGGCGCTGCTCCGCGCGGCCCGTCCCGACCTGGTCCACGCGCACTTCGGCGGGGACGGCTGGCTGATCAGCCGGGCAGCGGCCCACCTGCGGGTGCCGCTGGTCGTGACGGTGCACGGTCACGATGTGAGCCGGCAGCCGGCGAGCGCCGGGATTCGGGGCATCCGGTACCGGCACAACCTGCGCGTCGTCTTCGACCGGGCCGCCGTGGTGTTGGCGGTCTCCGGCGCCATCCGCGACCGGGCGGTCACGCTGGGCGCCGACCCGGCGAAGGTACGCGTACACCACACCGGGGTGCCGGTCCCGGCCGCGGTACCTTGTCTGCCCCGACGGTGGGACGTCGCGTTCGTTGGTCGGCTCATCGAGAAGAAGGGCGTGACAGATCTCCTGACGGCCCTTGCAACGCTGCGTCCGCATCGACCACGGGTCCTCATCGTCGGTGGTGGGCCGCTCGAACTGCAGCTCCGAACCGACGCGCGGCGACTCGGCGTCGAGGTCACGTTCGCCGGTGTCCGGACCCCCGCCGAGGTGCGGGATCTCCTGGCCCAGTCGCGGCTGCTGGCAGCTCCCTCGAAGACCGCGCCGGACGGCGACTCCGAAGGGTTGCCCACGACGATTGTGGAGGCCTCGGCACTGGGGCTGCCCGTTGTCTCGACCAGACACAGCGGAATTGGGGAGGCGGTAGTCGACGGCACGACCGGCCTCCTGGGTCCGGAAGGGGATGTGCCCGCGCTCGCGGCGAACCTGCGCCGCCTGCTGGCTGACGAGGACCTGTGCCGCCGACTCGGCCGCGCCGGCCGCGACCACGTTGCGGCCCGGTTCGACGTGAGGGCCCAGACCCGGCTGCTCGAGGACATCTACGACGACCTCGTTGGGCTACCGCGCGGTGGACCGGGACCGCCCGCGGGCGCACTCCGGCACCGCCACCTCCGTCGCCGGGCGCAGACACCTGAGTCATGAGGTGCGCTGACCTGTGTCGTCAGGCGCGTACCCGACGCTCGACGGCACGCACGCCCCGCCGCCCGGCCCGCAGCACATCCTTCGCCAGACCGGCCAGCCGGCCCGGCAACGTGGCCCGCAACAGCATGTTCTGTCGCCGTACCCGGGCGATCTCCGCGTCGCGGGCGGCCAGCAGTTGCGCCAGTCGCCGATGCTGACCGCGCACCTCGGCGAGTTCGCTCGCCAGGCGGGCATGCGCGAGCGTCAGCTCCCGTACCGCCGCCGCAGTCGGCTGCCCGCCGGATTCCGCGCTCGGCTGACCCGGGTGCTCGACCTGCGCCTCGGCGGTCCGTTCGACCCCGGCGAGCGCCGCCAACAGCCGTGGCGAAAGCGGCATCACCTCGCCGTGGCCGCTGACGACCAGGTGCGCGGCCAGAGCACGCAGGGCATCGGCCGGTTCGCCCACCGGCCCCAGCGCGACATGCGTACGGTCGACCACCACCTCGTCGGCAGGCACCCCGGCGCCCGGGCCGGCCTGCCAATCGGTGAGCAGGTCCCGCAGCCCCGGCAGATCGCGCCGGGCTACCGCCGCGCAGGCCAGGTCGAGCACCGTACGCCCGCAGGGCACAGGGTCTCCGTCCGCCCACACCCACCCCGGGCTGCTCCAGTGCGCGACCCGCATCCGGCCGCCGACGGTCAGATACGCCCGCGGCCCGCTCTCACATCCGGACGGCCCGTCGCCGTTTCGCGCGTCGACGATCCAGGCGGGCGCCAACGCCGTGGCATGCCCCGCATGCAGGGCATCGACCACCAGCCGCCGCGGGTCGGTCAACACCGCCCCGCGCGGAGCACACGCCGACCGGAGGGCGGCCGCCAGGACGCCGTCGAAGTCACCATCGTCGAGCATCTCCGGAGGCACCAACACGGTCGGTTCCTGCACGGTGGGATAGGCAGCGTACAGCGGGCCCACCGACAGGCCCGCGTCGCGCAGGCACCGGTACAACGTCGCCGGACCGGTCGGCCGGGACCTGTCGTGCTCCATCCCGGCTGCCCACTGGGCGTCGCTCGGAGGGGTCGGCATCTCGGTGAGCTGGTGCAGGCCGAAGACATTCGTCAGGCCGAGCAGCAGGCGTCCATTTGGGCGCAGCAGTGACACCACGCGAGCGAGCCGGTCGGCCCAGGACAGCTCGGTGGTCTCCGGGGAGCCCACCCGCTCGAGCCCGTCCAGTGCGACCACAGTGTCGTACGCCGACGGGACGAGCGCCCTGTGGCCGGCGGCTGGCACCGCGTCGAGGGTGCCGCACAACACGGTCACACCCGTACGCGACGCGCAGGCACGCGCGTCGCTGGCGCCGCGGACCAGAACGGTGACGTCGATGTCCCGGCCGTCGGGATGCCCGGAGCCGATGGTCGCCAGCAGGTCGCCGTCGTGCGGGCCGACCACCAGGGTCCGACCGCGGACGGTCGACACCAGGTGTGCCAGCACCGCGCCCCGCGCCGGCGGCATGGCGCGACGGCCGTCCAGGTCGGACCATTCGTACATCTCGCCGCCGAGCAGGGGGATCATCGCCGCTCCCGCGGCGGCCAGCCGACCAGCGCGCGCAGTTCATCCGGCGTCAGCAGCCGGTCGGCGCCCAGTTCCTCCACTGCTGCCTGCCGGCTCGCGCGCGGATCGGGATGTTCGCCGTGCAGCACCGCCCACTGCGACCGGATGCGTTCCTGGCCACCGAACGCCGACGTCTCGCCGTCCAAGTGCATCGCGTCGCCGTAAACTGCGGGTTCACAGCCGGCCAGCACCCCGTACAGCACGGCACTGCACAACCGGTTGGCGGCTACTCGGCGATGCTGGCGCAGTTCGGTGAGTTGCCGGTCGAGGAAGCCGGGATCCAGATCACGCCACCTGCCGCCGCGGTACCCGTGGCAGATCACCCGGAATCCGGCTCGTTCGTAGCGGCGCCGCAGCAGGGCAGACCGGAATTCCTGCCAGTAAAGGCAGACCGTCACCGGGCCGGTCTCGACTTCCCGGATCTGGGCGATCAGGCGACCGTGATCGCCCACCACCTGCTGCCCTTCCCAGCCGTGGAACGGGTACCACAGCGTTCCAGCACGAGGTTGTTCTTCGGTCACCGGACGCATCGCCAGCAGGTACGCCCATGGGGCACCCACCGTGTATCCGGGCCGCCGCCCCAGGGACCACGCGCGCCGACGGGTCCGATCCGACCAGAGGAAGGCCGGCGTCCCAGGGTCGTATTCGTGGTCGGGAGCGAGTCCGTCTCCGATGTTCCAGCCGTGTTGCAGGTAGCCATGGATGCGCGGCGATTCCTCGTCGTCCAACCCGCAGTAGCGCGCCAGCACGCTTGAGTGACCGTAGTAGTGGTTGGCGTGGTGCACGGCCCATGGCACCCTGCCCGCGCGTCGCGGACGCGAACATCCGGTGTCGAACTGTCGTGCAAACGGGAAAGGTCCAAGGGTGCCGCTGGTGCGGCAGACGAACTCGTCTTCATGTAGCGGCAGTCATTGACCGGCCTCAAGGCGCTGCAGCTCGGGAAAGATCCTCCGCTCGCTAAGATCGGCCAGATCTCAGATCGCCGGCGCCCTTGGCTGTGATGACCGTGTGCGCATCCGTCGTGTTGAGCGTCAGACTCATTTGATCAAGGGATGACCTGCGGGCTTGCCGTGTGGTGAGGTCGCTGGCGTGGGGTTCAAGTCCCGCTTCCGCAGCAGAAGCCGCACGGCTGTCACCGGTCAGCCGGGCCGCTTCGACCTCGCCTGACGCAGTGCCCCGACGAGAAGCTCGTCGAGCTCGGCACCAACATCGTCCAGCGGGCCGGCGTCGCGGCGTGCGCGGCACATGGCGACCGTGCCCTCGACGGCGGCAACGACGAAGGTGCCGAGCCGGTCGGCCCGCTCCGGGGATACCCCCTCGGCCTTGAGCGCGGCGGCAATCAGCGCGGCCCATTCGGCCAGCGCAGAGTCGGCCGCCTGCAACAGGGTCATGCCCTCGTTCTCGGGATGCTCCTCCAGCGCCACCGCGAGTACGGGACACCCGGCCCGGTAGTCACTGTCGACCACGACTGACCGCCAGATGGCGAGGAAAGCTCGCACCCCCTCGACCGCGCCGGCACGGAACTCCCGTTCGAGCGTCGCGGAGACCTGGCGGGCCGCATAGTGGACGGCCTCCTCCACGAGTTGCTCCTTGCCGCGGGGGAAGTGGTGGTAGATCGAGCCGCGCGGCGTGCTGGTGTGCGCCACGAGATCGCGGAAGCTTGTGGCGCTCAACCCGCGCCGGCGAAGCAGGTCGACGGCGCCGCGCACCATCCGCTCGTGGGTGTCCACGTTTCGCCACCTTCCGCATGGAGCCGAGGTCTCGCCGGTTCGGCGCTCGCCCCTTGATTATGCCGACCGTCATAGCCTACCGTGGCCCGTGTTATGCCAGTCGTCATAGTGAGGATGTGCGCCATGCCGATGATCGAGATCACGGGGCAGTCCGGGGTGCTGTCGGCCGAAGAGCGGGTGGAGCTGCCGAAGCGCCTCGCCGCGATCCTGCTGCGCTGGGAAGGCGCTCCGGACACGGCGAAGTTCCGCGCGTTGTCCTGGGGATACCTGCGTGAGCTGCCCGCCGATGCGGTCAGTGCGGCCAGCGGTGATGGACTGCCGCGATGGCGGATCGACGTCACAGTCCCCGAGGGGGCGCTGTCGCCGCGCCGAACGGAGGGCCTGGTCGACGAGGTCACCCGCGCCGTACTGGAGGCCGCCGGACTAGGTGCCGAGGACGCCCACCGGGTGTGGGTCCTGGTGCACACACAGCCCGACGGCTCGTGGGGTGCCGGCGGCAAGGTCGTCCGTTCCATCGATCTGAGCGACCTGGCGGCCGCCGAACGCGCGGAGCTGGCGGCCAGCGCCTCGGCGGCCCACCGGTGAACGCCCGGGCGATTCCGGCCGATTCGCGTGCGGTGGTCTCCTCGCCGGCCGGCGACGAGACCGGCTGGACCGACTACCCGATCGCAGATGTCGTCGACGGAGAACCGGCTGCGCGAGTTCAGGTCTTGCACACGGTCGACGTCAGTTCCGCGGTCCAGACGCTCGCGCGGATCACCTGCGAGCCATCGACCTTCCGTTACCGCTTCGTCAACGACGAGGCGTTCGTCATCACGCGTGGACGGGTTGCCATCACGGTCGACGGCCGCAGGCACGAAATGCGTACCGGGGATGTGGCCGCGGTACCGGCCGGTCACGACTCGCTGTTCGAGGTGTTCGAGCCGAGCGAGAAGTTCGTGGTCGTCACCAGCCGCTGACGGTCCGGGCTGGACGGGCGTCGGGCGGACGAGCCGCTGACCGTCCTCGCCCTCGCCCACCGCGAACGCAGCTCCATGGCGAAGCCCGTGCCGGTCTGCGCCGGGCGGCTTCCCTGACCGAGGACGTGGGCGAGTCTCGCTGGCCGGCTCATCAATGGGATGACCTGAGCGAATCCTCTGGTGACTGGCGTGCCAGGTTGAACCCGGGGGACTGTGTCGTCGTCTTCGGCGCGGAGGTTCGGTGGTGTCGCCGCGGTTCCACGCGGCGTGCCGAATCGTACCTGCTGTGGGTCGCATGGCACCCGTGTCTGACCGGTCGCCGCCGATCTCGAACTGGAGGAGAGGCCTAACTGCCTGTGGGGTCCCACGCGACCGGACCGAGGGTGGGCGAAACACAGGCTAGGTTTGAGAGCGTGGAGATGCTGCATTTACGGTACTTCGTTGCGGTCGCCGAGGAGCTGAACTTCTCCGCTGCGGCACGCCGCTTGCACATGGCGGCCTCGCCGTTGAGCCAACGGATCCGGGATCTCGAGAACGAGCTGGGCCAGCGGCTGTTCGACCGCGACACGCACCACGTCACACTCACGCCGGCCGGTGCGGCGTTGCTCCCGATTGCGAGCAACATCCTGCAGCAGGTCAACTCCATCCCGTGGCAGCTACGCAAGGCCAACCGTTCGCAGCGCTGCACCGTTTCGATCGGCATGCCCGCCGGGGTTCATCTCGACCTTCGGACGCGGGTCAGCATGCTCGCCGAGCGGATCCATGAGTCGTTCGAACTCCGGCGCTGGCCAGGCACCACACCCAGCCTGGTCACCGCCGTGCTGGAGGGCAAGCTCGCGCTGACCTTGGCCCGCCTGCCGGTGAACGACCCGATGCTGGACTGTCTGCCCGTGATGTCCGAGCAGCTCGGCGCTCTGGTGCCGGCTGATCGGTTCGCCGGACGAGACGCCGTGGCGTTGGCCGACCTGACGGACCTCGCCTGCGTCGCCCTGCCGTCCGAACTCACCCCCGCCTATTTCGACCAGCTCGACCGGGAACTGTCCGACCATGGAATCAAGAAACGCATCAAGCTGACCGACACCGGCTACGCCGGAATAGCCGAGGTCATTTCCAGCGGGACAAGTTTCTCCGTCTCCATGCTGGACGCGAAGAGCCCGATGCACGGGTATCAGCTGGAGAACACGATGCTGCTGCCGTTCGCGGACTTCCGGCCCCGGTTGGATACCGGGCTGTTCTGGCTACGCGACCGTGCCTCCGGTGGCGACCTCGACCAGCTCATTGATGCCGCCCGCGAGGTGTTCGCCGATCCCCTCAGCTGCTGACGGCAGCGAGCGCCGCTGTCCGAACAGGACCGCGATGGCGCGCGAGCATGGTGTGACCGCCGTGGTCACACCCTTGTTCGCAACACGGTGATTCCCCTGCCATTCGTCCGCCCTTAGCGTCGATCCAGAACGAGAAGAGATCGGCGAAAGGACGAAACAATGGGCGAAACGATGGGTGCCACCGGCCCGCTGGACGGAATTCGAGTGATCGACCTTTCCACCGTGGTGATGGGCCCGTACGCGGCCCAGATTCTCGGGGATCTGGGCGCCGACGTGATCAAGATCGAGTCTCCTGTCGACGCCGTGCGGACGGGTGAATACCGCACCACGCCGGGCATGACCCCGCTGAACCTCAACGTCAACCGCAACAAGCGCAGCGTCGCCCTCAACTTGAAGGACGAGACCGGGCGTGCACAGGCACTCGCCCTGATCAGCACCGCAGACGTGCTGATCACGAACATGCGGCCGGGCGCGCTTGATCGGCTGGGCCTGAACTACGACGACGTCGCCGAGCGCAACCGCCGCCTGGTCTACGCACACGCCCAGGGCTACCGCAGCGACTCGGCCCGCGCCGGCAACGCCGCGTACGACGAGACCGTGCAGGCGGCGTCTGGGCTGGTCGACATCGCCGACCGGGCCATGGGTACGCCGGTCTACCTGCCCACCATTCTCGCCGACAAGGTGTCCGCCCTGGTCATCGTCTACAGCGTGCTCGCCGCTCTGGTGCATCGCGACCGGACGGGCCTGGGCCAGCAGATCGAGATCCCGATGACCGACACGCTGCTGGCGTTCAACCTGGTCGAGCACCTCGCCGGACATGTGTACGAGCCCGCGCACGGCACCACCGGCTTCCCGCTGTCGATGTCGAAGGGTCATCGGGCGGTGCGCACCAAGGACGGTCTCGCCTGTGTGATCCCGTACAACCCGCGCAACTTCCGCGACATGTTCGCCGCCGCCGGGCGGCCCGACCTGGTCGAGGACCCCCGCGTCAACGCCGAGACCATCGATGGTGCCGACATCGACGCGCTGTTCGAGCTGACCGCCGAGTGTGCTGCCGCGCTGACCACCGCCGAGTGGGCGGATGTGTGCACCAAGCACAGCATCCCCATGGCGCCTGTCTTGCAGCTGGACCGCGTCCACGAGGACGAATACGTGCGCGAGGGCCACCTGTTGGACACCGTCGAGCATCCGACCGAGGGCCGGATCCGCACGGTCGGCATCCCGATGAGGTTCTCCGCCACGCCCGGCTCGATCCGCCGCTTGGCACCGGTCCCGGGCCAACACACCGAGGAAGTTCTTGCCGACCTGGCAATCATCTGAGCCCACGCAATCGCAATACCGAGAAGGAGCTCCATGGGCACCACCGACGTGAACACCGAACGTATCGGCTCCACTCTATTGATCACGATCGACCGTCCACAGGGACGCAACGCCGTCAACGCGGCGGTCGCCGCGGGCCTGGCAGCCGCCCTCGATGAGCTGGAGGGCGATCCCGCGCTGCGGGCCGGGGTGCTGACCGGTACGGGGGGCACCTTCAGCGCCGGCATGGACCTCAAGGCCGCCCTCCAGGGGGAGTCACCCGAGGTCGCCGGCCGCGGGTTCGGCGGGCTCGTCGAGGCCGACCTGACGAAACCGCTCATCGCCGCGGTCGAGGGCTGGGCCATGGGCGGCGGATTCGAACTTGCACTGGGCTGCGACCTCATCGTCGCGGCCGAGGACGCGAAGTTCGGTCTGCCCGAGGTCAAACGCGGGCTCGTCGCCGCGGGCGGTGGCGTCATCCGGCTGCCCCAGCGCATCCCCTACCACCTGGCAATGGAGTTGCTGCTCACCGGCGAGCCCGTCACCGCTCGCCGCGCCGAAGCGCTGGGCCTGGTCAACCGCATCACGCCGAGCGGCGAGGCCCTGGCGATCGCGCTGCGGCTCGCCGAGCAGATCGCGCTGAACGCCCCACTCGCGCTGGCCGCCGTGAAGCGGATCGCGCGCAATGCTGTCGGGCTGCCCGAGGCCGAGGCGTTCACCCTGCAGCGTACGGAACTGAGCCGGCTGACGGCCTCGGCCGACGTCCGTGAGGGCATGACCGCCTTCGCCGAGCGTCGCGCCCCACAGTGGATCGGGCGGTGACATGAGGATCGACGACGTACGGCGCCACGTGACCGCGCCGTTGACCAGCCCCGCGTTCCCCCCGATGGTCCCTCGGTTCACCGACCGCGAGTACCTCAACATCGTGTACCGCACCGACGTCGATGCACTGCGCGCGGTTGTCCCCGAGCCGCTGCGCATCGACGAGCCGCTGGTCCGGTTCGAGGTGATGAGGATGGGCGACGTCAGCGGATACGGCCCCTACACCGAGGCGGGCCAGGCGATCCCGGTCAGCTTCGACGGCGAGCAGGGCGAATACCTGCACGCGATGTACCTCGACAACTCCCAGGCGATCGCGTCCGGGCGCGAGGTCAGCGCCTATCCCAAGACCGTCGGGGCGCCCAGGCTGTACGCCGAGGGCGGTGCGCTGATCGGCACCCTGGACTACGGCACGTTGCGGGTCGCCACCGCGACCATGGGGTACCAGCACCACGAGTTGGACAGGCGCGCGGCTGAGGCGCAGATCACCGTGCCGACGTACATGGTGAAGATCATTCCGGGGTACGACGGCACTCCACGAGTGCAGGAACTCGTCCGCACGGAGATCACCGAGGTCGTGGTCAAGGAGGCATACACCGGTCCGGCCCGGTTGCAGTTGTTCCACCACGTGCTGGCGCCGGTGGCCGACCTTCCCGTACTGGAGGTCGTGTCCGCCAGTCACATCCGCACCGACCTGACGCTCGCCCCGGTCAAGCCGGTTTTCGACTACCTGAAGGAGGGATCGTGATGAACCGGGAGTTCACCACCGTCGCGGTCGTCGGCGCCGGCACCATCGGGCTGTCCTGGACAGCGCTGTTCGCCGCCCACGGGCTCAACGTCCGGGTGAGTGACCCTCGCCCCGATGTCGCCGAGGCCGTCTCGGCCACGCTGACGGAGCTCGCCCCGCACCTGGCGGCGCAGGGACTGGACGTCGACCGGATCGCCGAGCGGGTGCACGTCGCGGCCGACGTGACGGAAGCGGTACGGGACGCGGATGTCGTACAGGAGAGCGGACCGGAGCGGATCGAGTTCAAGAAGGACCTGTTCGCCACCCTGATCCGGCAGGCCCCGCAGCACGCGCTGCTGCTGAGCTCCTCCTCGGCGATCCCGGCGACCGCGTTCACCGGGGAGATCGACGACGCCGGCCGGATCCTCATCGGCCACCCGTTCAACCCCCCTCACCTCATTCCGCTGGTGGAGGTGGTGCCGGGTGAACGCACCAGCCCGGATGTCGTCGAGGCGACGGTGGCCTTCTACACCCGTGTGGGCCGCGTCCCGGTCGTCGAACGTAAGGAGATCCCCGGCTTCGTCGGCAACCGGTTGCAGACTGCGCTCAGCCGCGAGGCGATCTACCTCGTCGAGCAGGGCGTGGTGACCCCGGCGGAGCTCGACCAGGTGATGACGAACTCACTCGGCATCCGTTGGGCGACGGTCGGGCCGTTCCTCGGCGCGCATCTGGGCGGTGGCCCCGGCGGCTACCGACACCTGGCCGAACACATCGGCCGGTCGATGAACCAGATGTCACTCGGCCAGCCGTCACAGCGCCCCGAGGCGCAACAACGGTTGATCGAAGCGGTCGAAGCCGCGTACGGCGACGCCTCCTACGCCGATCTCGCCGCGACCCGCGATCGCCGACAACTCGCCGTGCTGTCCGCGCTGGACAGCGATCACACGAAGGAGAACTGAGATGACCGATGTCATGGCGCCGCTGGACGGTCAGTTGACCGCGGACCTCTTCAACTACGAGTCGCTGCTGCCCGACGCGGAACGCAAGATACTGCTGCGGGCCCGCGCCCTCATGCGTACCGAGATCAAACCGTTGGTCAACGAATACTGGGCCAGGGGTGAGTTCCCGAAGGAGCTGATCGGGATGTTTCGCGCGAGTGGCCTGGCGGGGCTGCCCTACGAGGGCTACGGCGAGCATCGGCCTGCGGTCAGCAACCTGCTCAGCGGCATGCTGGCGATGGAGCTGACCCGCACCGACGCCTCTGTTTCCACATTCTTCGGCGTCCACAACGGCCTGGCCATGTACTCGATCTACTCGGGCGGAAGCCAGGAGCAGCGCGACCGGTGGCTTCCCGAGATGGCGGCCATGGACAAGATCGGTGCGTTCGCGATGACCGAACCACTCGGCGGCTCGGACGTGGCGGGCGGGATGCGGACCACCGCGAAGCGTGACGGCGCCACCTGGATCCTCAACGGCACCAAGAAGTGGATCGGCAACGCGACCTTCGCCGACTACGTCGTGGTGTGGGCCAGGGACGTCGACGACAACACCATCAAAGGGTTCGTGGTCACCAAAGGCATGCCCGGGTTCACCGCGGTGAAAATCGAGCACAAGCTCGCGTTCCGCATCGTCGAGAACGCCGAGATCACCCTGACCGACGTCCGGGTACCCGAGGCCGACCGCCTGCAGAACGTCGACTCGTTCCGCGACGTCGCGAAGATCCTGCGCGCCACCCGAGGTGGAGTCGCCTGGCAGGCGCTCGGCGTGATGATCGGCGCCTACGAACTTGCGCTCGACTATGCGCGGCAGCGCCAGCAGTTCGGCCGTCCGATCGCCGGCTTCCAACTGGTGCAGGATCTGCTCGTGAAGAGTCTGGGCAACATCACCGCCTCGTGGGGCATGCTGGTTCAGCTCGCCCGGCTGCAGGACGCGAAGATCTTCCGGGACGAGCACTCGTCGCTGGCCAAGGCGTTCGTCACCGCGCGGATGCGCGAGGTCGTCTCCTGGAGCCGGGAGATCTTCGGGGGCAACGGTATCCTCCTGGAATACGACGTGGCGCGGTTCTTCGCCGATGCCGAGGCAATCTACTCATTCGAGGGCACCCGCGAGATGAACACCCTGATCGTTGGCAAGTCCATCACCGGTCAGAGCGCCTTCGTGTGAACGGTCCGGGGATCGGCCGCGGAGCTGGATCCTGATCGGTCGTTTCAGGAGGCTGCCCTGTCCAGTCGCCCGGTGCGGTACCGGGCGGCTGGACAGCGGTGGTTCGAGCGATCGCGGGGGAGGGGGCGATGCGGCGCGTGGTTGCGGGATGCGCCGAAAGTTCACCACTGCGGCAGTTGGTGGATGTACGCCCGAAAGCTGAGATGTGGATACGCTGCGGTGTGTGTGACGTTACGCCCTGATCACGGAGGCGACCCATGAACACGATCACCACACCCGACGGCACGGAGATCTTTTTCAAGGATTGGGGCTCGGGCCAGCCGATCGTCTTCAGCCACGGCTGGCCACTGTCGGCCGACGACTGGGACACCCAGATGTTGTACTTCCTGCGGCACGGCTACCGCGTCATCGCCCACGACCGGCGCGGGCACGGTCGATCCGCACAGACCGGCACCGGCCACGACATGGACCACTACGCCGACGACCTGGCCGCCCTCACCGCGCATCTCGATCTCCGGGACGCCATCCACGTCGGCCACTCAACCGGCGGCGGCGAGGTGGTGCGCTACCTCGCCCGGCACGACGAGGCTCGGGTGGCGAAAGCGGCACTCATCAGTGCGGTGCCGCCGCTGATGGTGCAGACCGAAGCCAACCCCGGCGGCCAGCCGAAGAAGGTGTTCGACGACCTCCAGGCCCAGCTGGCGGCGAACCGGTCGGAGTTCTACCGGGCGCTCGCGTCGGGCCCCTTCTACGGTTTCAACCGTCCCGGCGTGCAGTCCTCGGATGCGATCATCGAGAACTGGTGGCGGCAGGGCATGATGGGCGGGGCAAAGGCGCACTACGACGGCATTGTCGCGTTCTCGCAGACGGACTTCACCGAGGACCTGAAGCAGATCACCGTTCCCGTGCTGGTGATGCACGGCGACGACGACCAGATCGTTCCGTACGCCGACTCCGCGCCACTGTCCGCCCCGCTCCTGCGCAACGGGATGCTGAAGACCTACCCTGGATTCCCGCACGGAATGCCCACCACCCAGGCCGAGACGATCAACGCCGACCTGCTGGCCTTCCTGCGGAGCTGACAACGGCTCGCCGGCCCGGACCGGCTCTTCGATCGTTCGGCCCGGCACCGGGCACGGAGCAGGGTCGTGGCGTTTGAGGTGCCGCATTCGGTGCAGTTCATCGGTGTGAGGTCGCTGACTGCCCAGTTCGTGTGTCCCGCGACTTTCCAGCCAGGGCCTGTGAGACCGAGTAGTAGGAGGCGCGTACGCGCGGCGGGATGCCCGGCGCTCGTTGCCGCCCGTCCGGTCGAAAACCCGGGCACCGGCGACCGCGATAGCGTGCAGAGCGGCGTCCACACGAGACCGAACGCCCGCGGCGGCTGCCGTGACGGCTTCTCGAGGTCCTCGTGCCGGTCCGCAAGCAGTGCAGGGAGGCGCCTTTTCGGAGTGCGTGCGGGCACGGTCGACCACTGCAGGTCCAGCCGCATCGACCGAGGTGGCCGCGGCCAGATACAGCAGTTCGGGCCGTTCAACACCACATACCGGCGGGTCGCCTCGAAGGCCATGTATGCCGCAATTCCCTGTTAAGTGACCTTTCGGACGAAAACCCTGTCAGGGCCTCAGTAGTGCAGCGCCGCGTACGTCACGGAGCACACAGCGGTCATCGGCTCTGCAAGTTCAGGCGGTCGGCCGGCGGCCGAGACGACGGCGTCGCGCACAGATCATCGGCCACACAGGAGGATTTGTGCAGGTTGCGAGAGCCCCGGCAGCCTGCGCGGCATGCATCGGCGGCGATCACCGCCGAGAGAAGGGCACGTTGCGAGCCGTCAGCTACTCTTGTCCCGGCCGCACGCCCCGCGGTCGAAGAGCTGAGGAGCCCAGAACAGCTGGCTCAGGTCCCGTCGGGCGTTCACGAGTCTGCCCCGGGAGTCAGCGGGCACCTGACGCCACCGAGGTAGCTCGGCGCGGACAGAGGAGTAGGTCCACCATGCCGTTGACCAGCCTGCCGCTGATCGTGCTGGCCTTTCTCGCTACAGCGATCGTCGTGGCGGGCACCGTGTGGGTGTGGGGTCGGTCGTGGCGGCTACGGTTCCTGCTCCGCACGGCCGGTGTGCTGCTCATCGAGGCTCTGCTGCTGATATCGGTCGGCCTGGTCGTCAACCGCGAGGAGGACTTCTATCCGACATGGGACGCCCTGGTCGCCTCCGACTCCGGCGGCTCAGCGGCTCCGGTCTATCACGCGGTCGCCGGTAGCCTCGATCAGCAGTTGGCCACGCTGGCAGACGCCCGGAGTGGCCAGCCGCAGGCCTTGCCGTGGAAGCCCGAGGGCTGGACCGGCTGGCGGTTGGCCGCCGCGCCCACCCTGGTCGTCCCGGCCGGATACCTGAGGCACCCGCAGTGGCGGTACTCGGTGGTCCTGGTGGTCGCCAATGCCGCACCCAGCTGGCCGGCGGTCGGGCAGGACACGACCGCGCTGCGTGTCGCGGCCGGCGCGAGCAGCGACGTGGTGGTCTACGTGACCACTACCCCCGGCACGACGGCGCAGACGCTGACGACGTCTCTGCCCGAGCGGCTGGACCACGATCTGCGGGTCACCGGCCACCGGTGGGCGGTCGTCACCGCGTCGGCTGATGCGCCTCTGGTGCGGCAAGCCGTGGTGGCCGCGGCCGCGCAGTACCCGGCGGTGGCGACCGTGTACGGCGACCAGCCCTCACCATCCGCGACCAAGAAGGCATCCTCGCCTGGCGGCAGGAAGCCACCGTCGCGGCCCACGGCCAAGTCGAGGCCGGCGCGGGCGAGGACCACGTCGACGGACGTGACCGTCGGAACCGCAGCCGCCGCCACGGTTGGCGGACGCGTGGGCGACAAAGACGTGCCGGCAGGCATCGCGACCTTCGTGAGCCGCTCGGGCTCCGTCCCGGTCGCCCTGGCCACCGCCGTAACCTGGGCCGGCGGTCAGACTCCGCCACCACTGGCAGCGTCGTCACCACCGGTCAGATTCCTCCCGGTCACGCCCCCACGGTCGCGCGCATCATCCGGGCCCTCGGCCGCCCCGACCGGAAAGGACCAGGGGCATGGCTCCGGACAGCGCCGGCACTGAACTGGTCACGGCCGTCGCCGCCATTCTGGCGGCGGCCGCGCTCGCCCTCTTCTGGAACCGTTCCCAGGGGTGGCGCCGTGTCGTCCTGCGCGGTGCCAGCGTCCTCGCCTGCGTGGTCACCTCGGTGGCGTTCGCGGGCTCCTGGGTCAATCATGAGGTCGACTTTTGGCCGAGCTGGACGTCTGAGCACGATACCGTGCCGGACGCCAAGTCCGCCGCACCGGCCACCGGCCCGATCTCCGCCGGTCCGGTCACCTCGACCGTCCGCGGGAGCGGACGCGTCGTCAGCGTCACCGTCGCCGGGCCGGCCAGCAAACTGGCCATGCCGATGTGGGTCTATCTCCCCGTCGGTTACGACCCGGCCGGATCGCTGCGGTACCCGGTGATCGAAGCTCTGCACGGTTATCCCGGCGTGTCCGCCCAGTGGCTACATGCCCTGAACGCCCCGAAGATCCTCGACCGGGAGATCGCCGCCGGGCGCATGGCGCCCACGGTCGTTCTGTTCCCTCAGCAGTCGCCCCGGCCGCTGCGGCTGGACACCGAGTGCACCAACCTCGTCGGCTCCGCGCAAACCGAGACATTCCTGACCCAGGACGTGCCGGAATACGCCCGCAGCCACTTCAAGGTACGTTCCGATCACAGCGGCTGGAGCCTGATCGGCTTCTCGGCTGGCGCCTACTGCGCCACCCAGCTGCTGCTGCGCCATCCGAACCAGTACGCGGCCGCGGCAAGTCTCTCGGGCTACCTGGATCCCGGCATCCATGTGGGCGACGGGTCGGAGCACACCACGTACAACATCCTGTGGCGGCTGCAACACCTGCCGGTCCCCGCGGTCGCCCTCTACCTGTCGGCCGCCCGCGCCGACACCGGCGCGTTCGCCGCCACGGTCGCGATCGCCAAGGCGGCCCACAACCCGCTTGCGCTGACAACCTCGTACATCAACGGCGGTGGGCACAGCACCCAGAGCTGGCGGGCGATGGAGGCGCCCGCCTTCGACTGGCTGTCGACCTGGCTCGGGCAGCCGACCACCGAAGTAGGCTTCGCCAGCCCCCTCTAACTTGACCCTGACCCGTCTGCGTGGCCCCGCCGCATCCTTCCGGCGGCGACACCGGCCCCGACCGCCAAGCCAACCCCCCGAGTACGCCAGACCGGATTTTGATATTGGCTGGTCCCTGGGACGCTCTCATGGCCTGCGATGCGTGGGCGTGGCCGGCGTCGCCGGTAGTCCGGCGGGCGTTCATCTCGTGGCCAGAATCGGCTGCGAGCGTCGCCTCATGAAATCCACCCTGGCAGTGGCGGCTACCGCCCTGGCCGCCGTGCTGGCCGGCGCCCCCGCGTTCGCGTGTGCCGAAGCCCACAACTACACCACCAAAACGCCGTACGCGCCGCAGCAGAGTCCGCGGCAGTACGAGCCGGCCCCGCGCGGCTTCGCGCCGATCTTCACGGAGAACGTGGCCCGGCACGGGTCGCGGGCGATGAGCGACAGCAAAGACGGCGACGCCGTGCTGGCCGCGCTCGCCACCGGACAGGCGCGCCACGCGCTGACCGAACTCGGCGCCGAGCTTGGCCCGCAGGTACAGGCCCTACTCGCCGGCGCGCAGACCATCGGGTACGGCAATCTGTCCGGCCGAGGCCGGCGGGAACAGGCGCAGACCGCGCAGCGGCTCGAACGGCGCCTCCCGTCGCTGTTCGACACGATCGTCGCCCAGCAGGAGCCGATCGAGGTACTCACCTCGGGCGTCACCCGGGCAACCGACAGCGCGAACGCCTTCACCGGCGGGCTGACCGCGGGCGATCCGGCGCTGGCGTCGCTGATCCAGGCGCCGGTGACCAACAAGGACCTGCTCTACTTCCACAAGCAGCCGCAGAACGCCGCCTACCAGCAGTATGTGGCGAGCGACCCGGACCTGCACGCCGTACTCGCGCGTATCGACGGCCTGCCGCAGACCTCCTCGGCCGCCGCCCGGGTCGTGTCGCGGATCTTTGCGCCGCCCTATGTGGCGGCGATGTCCGACGGCGACCGGATCGCGTTCGCCCGCTCACTGTTCGAATTGTCCAGCGCCGCGCCCGGCCTGGCCGTCGAGGCGGCCGGCGTGGACCTGGATCCGTTCATGTCGGACGCCGATGCGCAGTGGTTCGCCTACCTGGACGATGCCGAGGAGTTCTACGAGAAGGGCCCGGCGTTCGCGGGACGGAGCATCACCTATGACATGGCCTCGGTCCTGCTGAATGATCTTTTCGCGCAGGTCGACAACAAGATCAACAACAGGATTGCGTACGGGGCGGTGCTGCGCTTCACGCATGCGGAGGAGGTCATCCCGCTCGCGGTGCTGCTCGGACTCCCCGGTAGCACGACCCCGGCCGTCACCACGTACCGCTACGCGAACAACCCGTGGCGGGGCGCGTCGGTAGCGCCGATGGGCGCCAACATCCAGTGGGACGTGTACGCCGGGCACGGCCGGCATCTCGTACGCATGCTCTACAACGAGCGGGAGACCGCATTCAAGTCCGGTTGCCGCCCGATCAAGCCGCGCAGCTACTTCTACGACTTCGACGAACTGCGTCGCTGCTACGCCATCGCCTGACCGATCCGAGGCTGGGGGGCGTCGACGTTCGGCGCCTCCTTCGCGCGCCCTTACCTGCCCCGCCGGTGACCCGTCCGGACCCGGCCGATCGCGAGCAGCAGCAGGCCGGTCGTGGCGAGCAGCACGAGAGTGTGAGCGCTGGCACCGAACACGTCGCCCCGGTCGGACAGCCCGAAGATGGTCACCGGCAACGTGCGCCAGCTCGACGGATAGACCATGATCGTCGCACCGAGCTCGCCCATGCACAGCGCCACGGCCAGCGCTGCAGCCGCGGTGATCGACGGCAGCAGCAGCGGGAGTGTCACGCGCGTCAGGACGCGAGCCGGCCGGGCTCCCAGGCTCGCGGCGACGTCGAGCAGCCGTCGGTCCAGCCGCTGTAACGCCGCCGACACGGTGCTGTGGGCGAACGCGAGCACGAGCACCGCCTGTGCGGCGATGACAATCCACTTCGTACCGTTGAGCAGGATCGGCCGCCGGCTGAACGCGACGAGGACGCCGAAGCCGACGACCACACTCGGGACCGCCAGCGGCAGGTGGAAGAACGCATCGCTGACGGCACGCAACCGGCGCGGCAGGCGTACGGTCGCGAGCGCCGCCCAGGCGCCGACGGCCACCGCGACCAGGCCGGCGATCAGCGCCGTCTGGATGCTGGTGGACAGGCTCGCCAGGCTGTCGGCGCTGAGTGCCTCGCGCAGGTGTGCCGTGGTCAGCGACGACGGCAGCACGTCGTTCCAGGTGCGGGCGAGCGACGCGACCAGCATCACGAGCAGCGGCGCTACGAAGAGCACGAGCACCAGCCCGGCGAACACGGTCACCACGGCGCGCCGTCCCCGGTCAGTCCAGATCAGCACGGCGGCCTCCGATCCGTGCCACGAGCAGGCGGCCGAGCACGTACAACAGGAGTGACAGGGCGACCTGGACGCAGGCCAGCACGGCCGCCGCCGGGTAGTCGAACGCGACGATACCCTTGATGTAGATCAGCACCGGCAGCGTGATTACACCTTTGGCTCCGATGAACAACACGATCCCGAACTCGTTGAGGGTGAGCAGCAGGGCCAGGCTGGCCCCGGCGACGATCGACGGCAGCAGCTCCGGCAACAGCACCCGCCGGACCACCGTCCAGGGTCGGGCGCCAAGGCTGGCCGCGACCCGGAGCTGCTCGACCGGCATCTGCTGGCAGGCGGCATAGACCGGGCGCACCACGAACGGCGTGTAGAAGGTGATCTCGGCGAGGATGACCACCCACCGGGTGTAGATGAACCCGCCGAGCGTTTCGGAGTGGCCCGTCAGGACCTCGACGACGGAGCTGAACACACCCACCCGGCCGTACAGGGCCGCGAACGACAGGGCGATGAAGAAAGAGGGAAAGGCCAGGATCGCCGTGATGAGCCGGGACACCGATGCCGAGCCCGGGAACGCCACGAAGGCGAGCACGATCGCGATGAACGTGCCGAGCACGACGCAGCCGATCGTCGAGCCGACCGCGATGGCGATCGTGTTCGCAAGACCAGTCTGGAACGCCGCCGAGCTCAGCACCTCCTGCCAGGCGACCGCGCCGGCCGGGCGGCCCAGCCGATCGGCGAACGACTGCTGCACGACGGTGCCGAGCGGGTAGAGGAACAGCAGGCCGAGCACCGCACCAGGCCCCAGCACGCTGATCGCGCCGAGCACCGGACGCCGCCGGCTCGCGCCTGCCGTACCCGCGGTGCTCGCGGTCTCCAGCGCAATCGTCACGAGACCTCCCCGGCCGGGACGAGCACCCCGGCGCCCTCGGCCGGAAGGATCGAGATCGGCCGGCCCACCTCGGGCAGGGCATGCACCGAGCCGACATCGACACGCAGCGGGCCCAGACCGTCCAGATCGACCGACAGCCGGTAGTTCGCGCCACGCCACTGTACGGCGGTGAGCCGGGCGCCCCAGCCGTCGCCGACGCCGAGCTCGTGCGGCCGCAGGCAGAGCAGCGGCCGGTCGTCCTGGGCGAAGCCCGCAGTCGAGCACCGCACCGTGAGCGCACCGGCCCGGACCAGGCCGGCGCCGATCACGGTGGCCGGGATGAGGTTGGCGTCGCCGAGGAAGGACGCGGTGAACGGTGACGGCGGCCGTCGGTAGAGCCCGCCGGCCGGTCCGGTGTCGACCATCCGGCCGTCGCGCATGACCACGATGCGTTCGGCCAGGCTCAGCGCCTCGACCTGGTCGTGGGTGACGTAGAGCATGGCGATGTCGGGCAGGTCAATCCGGAGCTGCTGCAGTTCGCCGATCATGTCCTGGCGCAGCTTGGCGTCCAGCGCCGACAGCGGCTCGTCGAGCAGCAGGACGTCCGGGGACACCGCCAGTGCCCGGGCGATGGCGACGCGCTGCTGCTGGCCGCCGGAAAGCTCGGCCGGGTAGCGGCGGGCGTAGGCCGACATGCCGACCATCTTCAGCATGTCGGCGACCCGGGAGGCCGCCTCCGACCGGCGAACACGGCGGGCGCGCAGGCCGAAGGCCACGTTGTCGGCGACGCGCATGTGCGGGAACAGGGCGTATTGCTGGACGACGACGCCGAGACCCCGCTCGTACGGCGGCAGGCCGGTGACGTCCCGGCCGGTCAGATACACCCGGCCGGACGCGAGCGGGATGAACCCGGCCAGCGCCTGAAGAGCGGTCGACTTGCCAGACCCCGACGGTCCGAGCAGCGCGACCGTCTCACCGGCGTCGACGGTGAGGGTGAAGTCGGACAGCGCCCTGGTGCGTCCGTAGTCGACGCAGACCGTGTCGAAGCGGATGGCCGCGGACATCGTCGGGGCTCAGCCCGCGACGGCGGCGTTGTAGGCGGCGATGTCCGCGTCGAGGTCGGCGAGCACCGTGTTCCAGTCCGGGTGGTAGATCTCGACGCCCTCGACGATCTTCCGTACGGCCGCGTAGTGGTCCTCGGTCGGCGCGATGTCGCCGCGGACCGGAATGCCGAAGGCCAGGGCGGACGCCGCCTTCTGGGCATCGGGGGACAGCAGGAACTCCATCAGCTTTCTGCCGTTGTCCGCGTGTGGCGCGTGCGACGTCAGGCCCATGTCGTAGGGCAGGGCGAGCGTCTGCGGGGCCTTGCCGGCCAGGGCCGGGAAGAACACGGTGAAGTTCGATTTGTCGTTGGTGATGGAGGCCAGGTTCATCTGCAGGTCACCGTTGGCGACGATCAGTTCGCCGGACGAGACCTTGGGTTGCAGCTTGCCGGTCGACGACGACGGGCCCACGTTGTTGACCTCCAACCTCTTCAGGTACGCGAGAGCGCCGTCCTTGCCCATGAGGTGCTGCAGCAGGATCAGGACCGCGGTGCCGTCACCGGCCTGGCCGGGCGTCGAGTACTGCAGCTTGCCCCGGTAGGTCGGCGCGAGCAGGTCGTCCCACGTCTTCGGTGGGTTCTTCTGCTTGTTGTTGACGATGAAGCAGGAGTAGTTGTCGACGACCGCGGTCCAGTGTCCGTTGGCCGCCTTGTCCGCCGCGGCGATGGCGGCGGTGTCGATGCCGAGATCGCCCAGCATCCCGTCCCGGTCCGCCTGCTGGATGAAGGGCGGCAGCGTGATCAGTACGTCCGCCTGCGGGTTCGACCGTTCCTTCTCGATGCGGCTGACGACCTCGCTCGAGCCGGCCTCGACATAGTCAACTTTGATGCCGGTGTCCTTGGTGAACGTGTCGAACTGCGGCTTGTACCAGTCGGCGAGGCCGTCGGCGCTGTAGACCGTGACCGCGCCGCTGCTGTTCGCGCCGGTGCTGGTTCCGCTGTCCGTGCCGCCGCAGGCGGTGAGCGAGGCAACCGCGAGGGTCGCGGCGAAGAGTCCGGCGACTGGTCGACGTTTCATGGCATCGTGTCCTCACTGGTGGGAGTGTTAGGTGAGCAGGTCGTCGACGACGTGCTCGGCGAGGCCGAAGCCGGTCGTCATGCCGATGCCGGAGGTCACCGACACGATGCGTACGTCCGGGTTCGGGGTGTGGTTCGGGGCAGCGACGAGGAAGGGCCGGGGCGCTGCGGCGTAGACGCCCCGCCACCGCGCACGGATCCGCAGGGTCTGGGCTCCGAAGATCTGGCGAGCGTGCCGCAGCAGCAAATCGTCACGGTCCTCGGAGCGGAACGGCGGGACCGCGTCCGCGTAGTCGTGGGTGTCGCCGAAGACGATCTCCCCGGTCGGGCGCTGGGTGAACATGAGGTTGAGTCCGGCCTCGACGCTCGCCGGGTCGGCGGTCCGGAGCCGCTCCCGCACGCGGTCCAACGCCGGGCTGACCGCGAACCCGTCGTAGCGCATCAGCGACCAGCCGGTCAGCACGGCGGGATCGACGACAGCGCGCATCGGGTCGTCCAGTTCGAGCATGTGCAGGCTGCACCGCAGCACCGAATGGCCGGCGGCGACGTCTGGGTACAGGCGGTCGACGTCGTGCCCGATCGCGACGACCACCTTGGCGGCCCTGAGGTCGCCCCGGCTGGTGCGCACGACGTCACCCTCGACGCCGAGCACCGAGGTGGACCAGCGGAACTCGACCCCGCGGCCGGCGAGCCACGCCGCGATCGATGCGACCGCCTCCCGTGCGTCGACGCGCAGATCCAGCGGCAGCCAGGCGCCACCGACGACGGCCTCGACCCCCGGCACCCTGTCGCGGACCGCGGCGGCGTCCAGCAGGACGACGTCTTCGCCGCGCTCGGCGTGGAAGTCTTCGAGCACCGTGTACTCGTCCTCGGCACGCGCGACCACCACGGTGCCGGTGTCGCGGAGCCAAAAGCCGGCCTCGTCGGCAAGGCGCAGCCAGTGCTGCCGTGCTGCCATCGCGAAGTTCAGCGCGACGCCGGCTTGCGCGGTCACGCAGCCGTGGCCGAAGTTGCGCACCGACGCGCCGAGGGCCCGCGGACCGCGTTCGACGACGGCGACGCGCGCGCCTCGCGCCGCAGCGTGGACCGCGTGGCCGAGGCCGACCACGCCGGCGCCGACGACGACCATGTCGAAGGGGCGAGGACTTGTCATGACAAGCATGTTCGATCTGCTCGTTCCGGTGAGTCAACGCGCGGGGCACGATGGACCGCAAGCGTTCACCCATCGTTCTGATACGCCGATTCGCGGACGATCTCGCTCTGCCGGGTACGACAGAACATGTATTGTCTTCTCTCGTGGAAGCGCCGTTGCATGAACGCGTCGCGGCTGACCTGCGCGCCCGGATCCTCTCCGGCGAGCTCGCGGTTGGCGCGCCCGTACCGTCCGAATCCGAGCTGTGTCTGCAGTGGAGCGGCTCCCGCGGACCGGTCCGTCAGGCGCTGGCCTCGCTGCGCGCCGAGGGGCTGATCTCCGGCGGTCGGGGCAAACCGCCGACGGTCCTGCGCCGCGAGCTTGCGCAACCGTTCGACTCCTTCATGTCTTTCTCCCGCTGGGCCCACATGCTCGGCCTGCCGCCGGGCCAGCACACCGTCGAGATTGCGCGGCGGCGCACCACCCGGGACATCGCGGAGCAGCTCGACATCGAGGTCGGCGAGCCGGTCGTGCAGCTCCTGCGCCAGCGCACGCTACGCGGCGAGCCGGTCATGATCGAACGCACCACGTTCGTGCGCGCCTGGGGCTCGCTGCTGTTCGAGCACGATCCGGACAGCGGATCCATCTACGAACATCTGATCAGCAAGGGCCTGCAGATCGGGGTGGCGCGCCACACGATCGACGCGGTGCGGGCCGACGAGCATGACCATGAGCTGCTCGGCGTCGCCGTGGGCGCACCCCTGCTCCGCGAAGTCCGCGTCGCCTATACCAGTGGCGGCGAGGCTTTCGAGTACTCCGACGACCGGTACCGCCCCGACCGGGTGACCTTCACCATCGACAACGCTCCCGCCGGGCGGCCACTGTTCGGCCGCACCTGGCACACCTCCGTACGCCCCCAGCCGGAAAGGGCCGTCCCATGATCGAGCTCGCCGTGTTCGACATCGCCGGGACCACCGTCGACGAAGGTGGCACGGTGTACCGCGTACTGGCCGACACCGTCCGCGCGGCCGGAGGCGATCCCACCCCCGCTCAGATCGAGGTCTGGATGGGCGCGAGCAAGCGCACGGCGATCCAGGCCCTGCTCACCGACTCAGGCACGGGCCCGAGCGACGTGGTGGTGGACCGGGCGTTCGCCGACTTCCGTACGCGGCTGGCCGGCGCGTACCGGGTACGGCCGCCGGTCCCGTTCCCCGGCGTGCCGGAGGTGATCGCACAGCTGCGGGCCGCCGGCGTCAAGGTTGCACTCTCCACCGGCTTCGACCGCGGGACGACCGACTCGCTGCTCGCATCGATCGGCTGGACCGCGCGTATCCTGGACGCGGTCGTCTGCATCGACGACGTGACCGTCGGCCGGCCGGCCCCTTTCATGATCTTCCACGCGATGGAGGTGACCGGCGTCGAAGACGTACGCCGGGTGCTCGTCGCTGGCGACACCGTGCGGGATGTGCAGGCCGGCCGGAACGCGGGAGCCGCCCTCGTCGTCGCCGTACGCACCGGCGAGGTCCCCGCACAAACCCTGGCCGCAGCCGGTCCGACCCACCTCCTGGACGGCGTCGCGGACGTTCCCCGCCTGCTCACCGACCTCGGCCGACCGATCGGTCGCGCCTGACGGCCGCTCAGGCTGCGGCGCGGGTCCGACGCAGGCGTCGGGGAGGCATGCCGGCCGCAGCGTTCGGTGAATCCGGTCCGTGGCGGCGCAGCATGTCAGCGAGGACCCCTCTTCCGCCGGGTCCTCTCGAACCGTCCCACAGCGCCGGCGCACCGGCGACAGCCGCTTCCTGGACGGCAACGCGAGGGCTGGTCGAGCCGATCGTCGGGGTGTTCCGCGGCCGGTTCGCCCGGTCACCGCAGGTGCTGTAGGGCAACGTGTCCTCGGCGCTGGGCGGCGCCGCTGGGATGATCGCCGACGCCGCGCCGCGCCGGGCCATGCCGTGCGCACATGTGGCGACTGCGTGCCGACGCCGGAGCCGGTCCGGCGTCAGCAGTGGCAGGCGATACTCAGCCGCTGACCGTCACTGGTTCGCCCGTGTCGGCCCGCTGGGTGCGCGACCCGGCCAGGAGCCGCTCGGCCATCGGGGCGAAGACCAGGCCGATCGTGGCCCACCGGACCAAACTGGGCGCCGATCGAGTGCAGGCGGAGGTTGAACAGCAGGTCGGCGGGGAAACCGGGGAACACGATCCGGCCGGTGCCGTCGGTGAGCGGCGCCGGGGTTTCGGTGGTTTGGTGGTTGGGCTTGTTGGCGGCCAGGTCCCCGAACGACCGCAGGATCAGCATCACCACCGCGGTGGCCGCGATGAACACCATGTCGTTGCATTCCGGCTCGCCGTGCACCAGCACGTCCAGGCCGACTGTCTCCCGCAGTCGGAATACCACCACAGACCGACCGCACGGCGACCGATCTTGTATCTACCGCTGGGAAGTGATAGCCCAGCAAGGACAACATGTTGTGTCCGTTGGTGGGGGCTGTGCGGCCTGCCCCGGACCCGGTCGATACAGTTCCCCTGCCGCGGTGTTCGGGAAGCCGGTGCGATTCCGGCGTGGTCCTCGCCACTGTGACCAGGAAGTGGGCTCCTTCGCTGTCGCCACTGGACCGTCCGGTCTGGGAAGGCTGAAGAAACCCGCGATGATCTGGGAGCCAGGAGACCGGCCGCGGCGCCGAATGTCTACCCCCACGAGCGATGGGGAAAAGGAGTTCGCCGCCATGCCGCGTTCTGCCCTGCCACGACCCACCGACGGTCCCGGCACCTGCCCGCCCGCGCCGCGCCGGTCTGCCACACCCCGCGGGGTCGTCTCGGGCCCAGTGCGCCGATGACCAGCCCACACACCGTCGATGCGAAGCAGCCGGCGACGCACACCGTGGCCGGGCTGATCGCCTGCCGCGGCTGCTGCTGCGGAAACCCCGCCAAGCATCCCGGCCTCGACCACGACGGCGAACTCCGCGCCCTGCACCAGATCGCCGCGGACAACCCCGACACGGTCCGGCTGAGCACCAGCGACTGCCTCGGCCCCTGCGAATACGCCAACATCATCGTCGTTCGGCCCTCACCCGACGGACGCCGCGCAGGCGGCCGTCCCGTCTGGCTCGCGCGCCTCGACGCGCACGCCCTGCGTACCCTGCAAGCCTGGCTCAACGCGGGCGGACCGGGCCTGGCGGACATCCCCGAGTACCTGGCCCTGCACCGGATCCACCCCTCGCGTACCGGCACCACCAGCGAGGGCAACTCCATGCTCTAGGCAACCGACAAGGCCGCCTCCATGTCATGCGATGCGATCGGCGCTGGAAGGGTACGGTGCATCCCTTCCCGCAGGCGTCACGTGCGGTCACCGGATGGCGACTGGGCGAACCGCCCATCTCCGTACGAGAACGGGGCGATGATGAGGCGGTGAAGCCTGCCCTCCTCGCGGCGCTCCTGGGCGTCTCTCTGTCCAGCTGCACGTACGGGCAGGGTGGAGTCGTGACCGGGCAGCCGCTGCCATCAGGCTCGCAGCCTGCTGACGCCTGCGCCTCACCGAACGTGGCAGCCATGGCAGGCAAGCCGTTGACAGCTGCAGTAGCCGCAAATCCGGGCCTGTCCGGGATGTCGGACGGACTCGACCGGGCCGGGCTGCGCACGCTCGATGGCATGCCCGCGCTGACCCTGTTCGCGACGTCCGACCAGTTTCTCGCGGCTTTCCCGTTCCGGCGTATCCCGCTGTTGTGGGACCACCCGGAGCAACTAGCCACGATGCTCAAGCAGGCTGCCATTGCGGAACGCCTGGAGCCGGGCCAACTGCGCGGCGCGCATACGACCATGGCCGGCACCCAGGCCATCGTTACCACCGACTCCGGCGGCTTCCGCGTCAACGGCGTGAAGGTGGTGTGCCGGCAGCTCGACATCACCAACGCGGCGGTGTACATCGTCGACGAGTTGGTACCCCAGCGTTAGTCACGAGGCCGTCGCCGAGGTGAGCTGGTTATGGCCGTCGACCGCCATCGGTATGATCTTGATCATGGGACTTGAGGCATACCTGCAGTACGAGTGCACCTTTCGGCCAGGAGGAACACCCTCATGGATCACCGAGATGCAGCAACTCGTGCGCATGGGTGGTCTCATGGATCAACACGGCGTTCCCTCGCTGACGTTCAGGGTTCTCGGCCAGCAAGGGGTCGAGGACCGCACGGTCCACCGCGCTCAGACGGAGCAGGCCAGCGTTCAGATGCAGCATCTGTGGCAGTTGTGCCTGGCCTGTCCGGTGAGTAATCGGCAGGCCGCGCCAGGTTGTCACGCGAGGCTGGACTACCCGGTCGATGACTTGGCCTTGACAGTCCTGCGGGAGGCTCTGCTGGAGAACGCCGCGATGTTCACGCCGCCCGCCGACGGATTCGTCCGGACGCTGGTGCGGATGGGCTGGGACGGACGCCGGATGGAGCAGCTCGTCCGCCAGCTGGGAGCAGAACCGAGCCCGGTCGGGTCGGCGCCGGTCCCATTCGACCTCGATGGCAGAACGGTGAACGTCACGCCGTACATGGTTCTGGAACACCTGTGCTTCCGGGACCGACTCGATCCGTCCGAGACGCTCGTCGTCGGTACCTGGTACGGATGGTTCCACACGGCCCTGGGCAACCGGATAGCCGAGAGTCCCGACCCGAATGCTGCTGCCCGGGAGCTCTTCGGCAACTCAGCTTCGCTTGGTGGACTCGCCGCGCTCGGTCAACTAATCCGTCACGCCAACCAGCACGGTCTCGGACTACTCCTCGACGGCTGATCGGATGTGCATGCCGGCTGTCGTCCTGAGCGACAGGTCAACCTGTCGCTCAACACCCGGCTCCCGTTCTCGCCGACGAAATCACTCGCCAACTCCATCGAAAATCGGAATGTGCGCAGAGGCGCCAGAGGGTCACGCCCTTGTCCCAGTCCCGCTAGAGGAACCGTGCTCTGTATGAAGCTGGCTACACCTTGAATCGGCCGACCAGAGTCCGCAGTTCGCTGGCGAGGTCGGACAGTTCGTTCGCGGTCTGGTGGGATTCGCCGACGCCGAGGTAGGTGTCCTGGGCGGCCTTGGCCACTCCCGTGATGGTGTCGGTGATGTTGGCGGCGCCGACGGCGGCTTCGGCGACGTTGCGGCCGATTTCGCTGGTGGTGGCGGTCTGTTCCTCCACCGCCGAGGCGATGGTGTTCGAGTAGGCGTTGATCCGTTCGATGACATGCGTGATCTCACCGATCGCCGCGACCGCGGCGCCGGTGTCCGTCTGGATGACGTTGATCCGGTTGGAGATCTCGTCGGTGGCCTTGGCGGTCTCCTGAGCCAGGTCCTTGACCTCGGAGGCGACCACGGCGAAGCCTTTGCCGGCCTCGCCCGCGCGGGCGGCCTCGATGGTGGCGTTGAGCGCCAGCAGGTTGGTCTGCTCGGCGATCGAGGTGATCACCTTGACGATGTCGCCGATCTCGGCGGATGAGGTGCCGAGCTTGTCCATGGTGGTGTTGGCGGCCTGGGCGACCGCGACGGCGTCGTGGGCGATCCCGGCGGCGTCCGTGGCGCTGCCCGCGATCTCCCGGATCGAGGCGGTCATCTGTTCGACGGCGGCGGCGACGGTGTCGACGTTCGCCGAGACCTGCCCGGCCGCGGCCGACACCGTGTCGGCCTGCTCGCTGGTGTGCTCGGCGGTGCCGGCGATCTGGGTGCTGGCGGTGGCCATCCGCTGGGCGGATCCGGCCAGCGTCTGGCTGCTGCCGCTGATCTGCCCCACGGTGGCGCGCAGGGTGCCGCAGGCGCGGTGCAGTTCGGCGGTCATCTGCCCGACCTCGTCGCGGCTGTCCGCGTCGGCAGTGCGGGTCAGGTCGCCGTCGGCGATGGCGCGGATCACCTCCGACAGGGTGCGTACGCGGCGCGCCAGGCTGCGGGCCACCAGCAGCCCGAACCCGCCGGCGAGCAGCAGGCCCACGGCGAGCGCGGCGATGGTGATCGTACGGGCGGTGAGGTACCGCTGGTTGGCATTGGCGTCGTCGGCGGTGGCCTCGGCGTTCTCCGCGGCGATCAGCGCGTTCAACTGGGTCATGGTTTCCTGCACGGCAGGGACCAGCGCGGTGTCGCGGATCTGTTCCACATCCTGATGCCGCTTGCTGGCGGGGATGAAGTCGGTGTCCCGTGCGGTGCGGTATCGCTGCCAGGCCGCTTCCAGCCGGTCCAGCCCGGCGGGGTCCACGGTGATCTTCCGGTAGGCCAGCACGTCCTGCCGGAACGTCGCGTCGGCGGCCTTGATCTCCTGCTCATAGCGGACCTTGTTCGCCGGCGAGGTGGTCAGGGCGTGATTGAGCACCGTGGCTCGCATGACGCCGATGTCCACGGCGATCTTTTCCAGGGCCTGGCCGGGGATGACACTGCCGGTGTACAGCTCGTGGACGGCGCCGCTCAGACGCGACATCTGCACCGTCGCGAAGCTCCCGACACCGGCGCCCACCACCGCCACGACGATCACCACCAGCATGATCTTGGTGTACAAGCGGCGGTCGCGTATCCAGCGCGTCACCGCACCGGGCCGCTTTCGGGCCGTCGATGTTTCGGCAGTCATTGCCATCGCCTGGACTTTCAACCGGGGGCAGGGGAAACCAGTGGTGTCGTCGATTGCATCGGGTGGCGTGGCCCAGACCTTGACGAGTTGCGACCGACGTCGCACCGCAACGATGGCATTGGGTGCGTTTACTGGGCCCCTACGTGGCCCCGCCAGAACGCTCGGGACCTGTGCGCCGCGAAGGCCGCAGCCGAAACCGCGATCAAGGGCCTCGATCCGACCGCCGTCGCGCGAACCTCGTTGATCGTCGGAGACGGCGACTCTCCCCACGAGGCGCGGTCCAGCGCTCGTTCTGGCGGGCGGCCCGCGTCATCGCGCGGGGCCTGCAGGTGGCGTGGTGGTCGCGAGCTCGGGCCGCGGTGACTGCTCGAGCGCCGGGTGTCTCGGGTGGCCGGCCACCGGCCAGCGACGGGGCGGCGAGCGCGGCCTGCGTAGCCATGACGACGGCGTGCGCGGCCCGTCGCGGCGCCCGGTTCAGCAGGCGGACGTCCTGGCCGGCGATCTCGTACGCGCGTTGTCGTGGCCGGCGCGGTTGCTGCGGCCGCGCGGTCAGGTTCGGTCCTGGTGCCGCATCTACGGCCGGCTTGGCGTGATCCAGGCCGCACCTGCATGATGCCGTGGCTCGACTCCACCGCCAGCAGTACCGGACGCTGCCGGTGAGCGCTGACCGGGGCAGAGTTGCATCATCTGGTCAGGCCCTGCGCCGGGCTGGTGGGCAGTGACCACAGTTTCACGGTTCCGTCCTCGCATCCCGCTGCCAGCAGCCGGCCGTCCGGCGACAATGCGGTCGTCGTAATGCCGGCGGCGACATCGCCGGTGTGGCCGCACAGCGGTTCACCGATCGGGAGGCCGCGTCGCGGATCCCACAGCCTCGCGTTGCCGTCCCCGCTCGTGCTCGCCAGCATCGTGCCGTCCGGCGCCCAGATGAGGTCCCCGACGGTTTCGGCGTGACCGTCCAGCGGCGGGGCTGCTGGTTCCCCGTCGGCCGTCGACCACAGCCGCACACTGCGCAGGTCACCGCCGGTGGCGAGGTGTCGCCCGTCGCTGGAGAACGCGACCGCGAACGTGAAGGAAGCGTGTCCGTACTCGTCGAGGATCTCGGCCGTCCAGGTGTGCCCGAGGTAGCGCCCAGTGATATCCCACAGCGTGACGTCGCCACCGCCTGCGGTGACCATGCTGCGCCCGTCCGGCGCGAACGCCACCCGGGTCATCGCATCAGCGCAGGGAATGTCCCAGATCGGCCGTCCCGTCGCGGCTTCCCAGACCCGTCCGGCGCAGTCGGGGCTGACCGCGGCCAGCAGGCGCCCGTCGGGCGAGAACGCGAGATCGTCGACAGCGTCCCGCGCGGCGCCGCCGCCGAACAACAGGTGTGCGGTGACGGCTTCTCCTGTCGCCACGTGGTAGATCTGAACGTCCTCCCGGTTGCGCACCGCGGCGAGCAGCCGCCCGTCGCCGGAGAGGATGGCGCGTTCACATTCCTCGCCGGGGGTGATCGGCGGGCCGGCCGGCTCGCCCGTGGCGCTGTGCCACACCCGTACCCCGCCGGCGCGGCCGTAGACCGCGACCAGCCTCCCGCCGGGAGTGAATGCCGCGTCGGCGTTCTCCTCGGGGCGGGTCACCAGGGGCTGGCCGGCGCCAGTGGAGGGATCCCACCGCAGGACCGTGCCATCGTCCGCCACCGATGTAAGGCCTCCCGTGGCAGCATCGAACGCGACTGCCTTCACCTCGCCGGCGTGTCCGGCCAGGACGGTTACCGGCAACAGCGTGCGCCGTTGCTGCACCTGCCGGACACCGGCCGGCGCGAGACGGCATCGTTGCATGCTGTCCTGGGTGACCAGCGCGCGCGCCAGGCACTCGCGGACGACCGCCTGGCATCGTTCCCATGGGATGCCCGTTGCCGTGCAGAAATGCTCCGGATCGATGCCTGAGTACCTGACGCTGGCGCCGCTCTTGGCATAGAGCCAGTCGAGGAACGCGTCCGCGTCGCTGTGCGGTGCCAAGCTGGAACCTCCACCGGTTCTCCCGAATCGAGCAACGACAGCATGCCACCGCCGCACCGCAGGAGGATCCGCCCGGACCGGGGCAGGCGCTGACGCCGGCCGGGTCGCCCGCCTGACCGAGTGTCCAGGAGGCGAGGGCAAGCAGCGGCGTGATGGGTGTTGACGGCGGCCGCGGACTGGGCCCGAGGTGCGCTCCTGCCGGCCTCTGATCGCCCTTGGTCCGCAGCGACTCCATCGTAATGCGGCCGTAGAAGAGCATGACCAGCCTCAGTGATATCCGGGGCCGGAACTCGGCTCTGTCCCGTGAAGAGTGATCGATGTCCGTCATGATCGGTCGTTGGATGACGGTGTGACGACATCGGCAGGCTGCTGCCGCATCTTGGCGGCGTAGAAGTCAACGAGATCATCGAAGCCACCGATGGCGTCGTTCTTCATGCCGCGGTGCGCAGCGCCGAGCAAAGCTGCCCAGCATGTTCGGTCGTGTCGGGGCGGGTGCATTCGCGGTATCAGCGTCGGCTGGCTGATCTGCCGGTCGCAGGCCGGCTCGTGGAACTTTGCCTGACGGTGCGCCGGTTCTTCTGCGTCAACGCCGTCTGTGGGATGCGGACATTCGCCGAACAGGTCACCGGTCTGACGCGTCGCCGGGCCCGTCGCAGCGAGCCGTTGCGGACGATGCTGACCTCGATCGGGCTCGCGCTGGCCGGTCGTGCCGCCGCCCGGCTCGCCGCCAAAGTCGGGATCCGGACCAGCCGCAACAGCCTGCTACGGCTGGTCCGAGCAGTCCCAGACCCCGCGGTGGGCTCGGTACGGGTACTCGGCGCCGACGACTTCGCGATCAAACGAGAGCACCACTACGGCACAGTTCTGATCGACTGCGAGAACCACCGCGTCGTCGATCTGGTCCCTTGACGCGATGCCTCACCACTGGCCGAATGGCTGCTGCAGCACGAGTCCCCGGCGATGATCTGCCGGGACCGAGCAAGCTCCTATGCCGAAGGCGCACGCACCGGAGCACCCGACGCGGTCCAGGTCGCCGACCGCTTCCACCTCTGGCAGAACCTCGCCACCGCGATCGAACGCCTGGTCGCCAAGCACAAAGGCTGCCTGGTCGAACAGCCCACCGCGCCGGCCGCCGACGCCACGGGAGTCGTCGTTGAGCCGCAGGGCGCGATGGCGCAACGCCGCCAGGCCCGCCATGCCTTGATCCACGAGATGCTCGCGCAGGGCGCCAGCTTCCGGCAGATCGCCCGGCACTTGGGCTGGAACCACCAAACCGTCTCCCGATACGCCTACGCCGCAACGTGGCAGGAAATGATGATCGTGCCCAAGAAGCGAGCGAGTTTGCTCGACCGGTTCAAGGCCTACCTGGTCGATCGGATCGAGAGCGGATGCCTCAACGCCTCGGTGCTGCACCGCGAAGTCGTCGCCCAAGGCTTCACCGGTGGCTACGGCATCGTCCGGGACTTCGTCGAGCAGCACCGGACACGGCCAGACCTCCGAGCAGTCCCGAAGCCGTTGTCGACACGGCAGGTCACCGTCTGGATCTGCCGACACCCCGACAACCTCACCGACCGAGACACCACCCGCCTGACCGCGATCCTCGACATCTGCCCCGAACTACGAACCGCCGCCGAGCTGGTGCGTTCCTTCGCCGCGATCATGACCCAGCGGCACGGCCACCGCCTCGGCGAATGGCTCACCGCTGCCGAGCAGGCCAACTTGGCTGGCATCAGCCGTTTCGTCAACGGCGTGACCTCCGACCTCGACGCCGTGACCGCAGGGCTGAGCCTGCCCTTCAGCTCCGGACCGGTCGAAGGCAATGTCAACCGGATCAAGATGCTCAAACGACAGATGTACGGCCGCGCCGGCTTCGACCTCCTCCGGAAGCGGGTCTTGCTCGCCGGATGATCAAGATCCGGACGGCCGACGGGCCAACGTTTGGAGGTAGGTGTTCTGTCGAAGCGCGGGCTGCTCCCAGAACATCAGTCGCAACGCGTCGGCCAGGCAGATATCCACGAGCTGTTCAAACTCCTCTGCAAGGCATGATCCTTCGACCCAAGCCTCGGCGAGTGGGCCTCGGATACGCACGCTCACCAGCTCGTCGTGCCGCGCGAACCACCATTGGTCACCACGGTCGGACAGTCCGATCTCAGCGCTGCCGTCGCGGAGCAACATGGCCTTTGCGGCCTGCAACATCAGGACGAAATCGAGGATGCTCACGGGAACGCCGTCCATGCTTTGGCTGAGGTCAACACCACCCACCCGGAAAGTCACTCTGACCTGGAAGTAGTACCAGATGAACACCGACTGCGGCAGGTCTTGGAACGGGGTCGGTTCCTTGAGACGGGTCATGGGATCCCAGTCGCCGCGCCAAGAGGGGTCCTGTCGGTCAGGGGTGAAAGTGACGAACGTATCCGGCAGCATGAGCAGGCATTTCCTAGTCTGCAATCCTCTGCTGGCGAACGATAGAGGATTGGTCGGCCCGCCGCTGGCGCATCCCGAGATTGCCTACCGCGTACAGCCCACGTCGTCGCCACGCAGCCAGTGACCATGAAATGCCTCGATCACTCTTGATGGGACAGAGCCCGGAACTCACGAACAAAGCCACGCCTCGAAATGACATGCGCTCCGGCTCGCGTGGCAGGCGCGGATCAGTTCCTGCGCTTCACCGCCAGCCACAGGGCGAACTCCGGGACGAGAACCTCGGTCAGGTCGCTGCCGAACACACAGATCGTCTGCTCTCGGGGATGACCGAAGAGTCCCCTGCTCAAGGTCCTGGGTGATGACGCGTGGTAGTCGCCGGGCTTGCGGTTCGCGGTGTCGAGGTGGCTAGCTGCGGAGGATGAGGATGCGTCCTTGCAGGCCGGTGGAGTCGTTGAAGTTGCGGACTCGGTGCAGGAGCCGGTCGGTGACGGTCTGGCCGCGGGAGATCAGCAGCAGGCCCATGGCGGAGTGCACGTCGTCGGCCAGTTCGTCGCCGACGTGCAGTTCGTCGGCGGTGACCTCGCGTACGTCCTGGTTCGGCAGGCCGATCCCGGCGAACTCGGCGAGCGCGGTGATCACCGCCGGGTCGTGGGTCTTGCGCGTCTCGAGGGTGGCCAGGGCCAGGTCGACGGGGGTTCCACGGTGGATCAGCGCGTCGTACTCACGGATCGCCTGCAACACCAGCGCACCGCGGGGCGCATCGGCCGACGGCGCGTGCATCGGGTCGCGGTCGGTGCGCAGCTGGTAGCGGATGATGCTGCGCACCGGCACCAGGCCGGGGACGTGGGCCAGCACCGCGGCGGCCCGGTCGAACAGATCGGCGAGCACCCGGGCCTCGGCATCATCGCGAGGGATGCCGGTGATGACCGCCTCGGCCGTCGATGCCGGCACGGTGACCGCGCCGACCATGGTCAGTTCAGCGGCAAGCTCGACCTGCCACGCCTCGGGCAGGCCAAGGGTGGCGCACACGTGCTCGGCGGTGCGGCGCATCCGGTGCGCCCGTTCGACCAGGGCGGGCTGGGCCTGGGCGAGTGTGGCCAGCAGCGCCTCCACGCTGCCCTCGAGGCTGTTCCGGGCTTGGTGCTGGTCCGCGCGGGTCAGCTGGTGTTGTGCGACGGCCGCGGCGACCGCGGTCCGCAGCTCGATCGGGGGGCAGGGCTTGAGCAGCAGTTGGTACACGTGTCCTTGGTTGATCGCGGCCATGGTGTCGGCCACGTCGATCTCGTCGGCCAGCAGCAACCGGGTGGTCTGCGGCGAGACCGCCTGCGCCCGCTGCAGGACGTTGACGCCGCCGACGGTGGGCATCTGCAGGTCCGCGATGACCACCCCGAACGGGTCGGCGGCGGCGTCGGCGAGCCGGCCCAGCGCTTCGCCGGGGTCGCTGGTCGTCACCACCTGATAGCCGGCATGCAAGGTACGCTCCAGTTCGTCGAGAACGCGCGGGTCGTCGTCGAGGCAAAGGACACGGGGCTGAGCGGTCATCGTGGCTGGCTTCGCTCGGGTGCCGTCCGTGGCGGTCTCGTCCACCGTCGTCATGCTGACGCGGCTTCGGGGGCCCATTCAGCTGGGGGCTGACTGGCACTGACAGGCCATTGGTCCCGTTCCCCACCCGCCCAAGGGCCTGATCTGAGACCAGGCCGGGACCGGTGAGCAAGCCCAAAGGGCAGCAAACTAAACCGAGCCGTGATCGTGGCCGAATGGTCCGGTATGCGTACCTTGAAGCGGCAGTCGGCGTATCGGCCCAGTGGAATCTCGAGCACCACGACGACGTGGGCGTCGTTCGCGGTCGCGGCGGCGGCCATGGTGGCCGCCGCGGTGTTGATCCTCGCCGGCGCGCCGGCACCGCTGCCGGTCGGCATGCTGGCGGCGGGGGCGATCGGCGCACTCGCCCTGGTGCGGCGGGCCGCTCAGGCAGTGCGAGCGCGTGAGGTGCAGGCCATAGCGGTCGAGGCCGCGCTGCGCAGCGGCAAGCTCGACGTGCCGCTCTCCGACGGGCTTGACACGCTCGGGACGCGCCTGCAGGGGCTGGGGCCCGCGATCGACCTGTTGGCGGTCGGCGGGGGTGAGATGGCGGTCAGCGGCGAGATCATCGAGACCGGTGTCCGCGACACCAGTCACGAGGTCAGCGCCATCGTGGAGGCCGCGGGGGACGTATCCCAACGAGTCCAAGGCATCGCAGCCGCAGGAGAACAGATGCACGCCGCGATCCAGGAGATCTCCCAAAACGTGCACAGTGCCTCGACGGTGGCCCGTACCGGCGTCGAAACCCTGGCACAGACGACCGTCACCATGGAGGCGCTGGAGAAGTCGTCAGCGACCATCGGTGGGATCATCAAGACGATCACCGTAATCGCTGAGCAGACGAATCTGCTCGCATTGAACGCCACCATCGAGGCCGCGCGGGCCGGCGACGCCGGCAAGGGTTTCGCCGTGGTGGCCGGCGAGGTCAAGGATCTGGCGACGGAGACGGCCCGGGCGACGCAGGAGATCGCCGCGACGGTGGATCAGATCCAGGGCGATTCGGCGTCGACGATCCGCGCGATCGGTGAAATCGGTCAGATCATCGAAAGCATTTCCGGGTACCAGTCCTCGATCGCGTCGGCGATCGAGGAGCAGTCCGTCACGACCAGTGAGATGACCTCCACCATCAATGAGGTGTCGCAGCGGGCCGAGGCGATCGCACAGGCGATCGCGGTAGTCGGTGAGAGCACCCGCAGCACGGCCACCGCCGCGGAACGCAACAGCCTGGCCGTCACCGAGATCACCCGGATCGCGGGGGAGCTGAGGCAGTCGATCGGGCACCTCGCGCTGCCGAATGCCCAGCACGTCGAAGCCAGTTACCACATCTCCTGGGACAAGGCCGCGAACCTGCTGAACCTCGACCTGCGCGGTGACTGGCCCTCGGAACTCGGGCAGGCATACAGCCGCGAGTTCCACGAGAAGATCCAGGAAGGCGAGCCGGGCTGGACCGTCATCTGCGACATGCGGGTGCTGGGCGTCTCCACGCCGGAGCAGCAGGCGGTGCACGAGGGTTGCATGGCGGCCGCTGCCGGCGGCGGCATGCGCCATGCCGCGCTCATCGTCGCTAGCCCTCTGGTGGCGATGCAGATGCAGCGCTCGTCCGACGCGACCGGTGCACCGATCAGCTACGTCTCCACCGTCGAGCAGGCGCAGACTGCCGTGGCGTAACCCGAAAGCTTGACCCCTGCCGCAATGGTGGGCGCGGGCATGGATGTCTCGTCCAGCGTCTCGTTCTGACGTGGTCTCCGGGGCATCTGACGTTGTCGTCCACCGGTTCGGCGCGTCCCGGCCATACGCGGATCGAAAGTCAAATCCGATCCAGGGGACCTCATGGTCGGCGACGATTGGCAGATGCCGAGTCGACCGGGCGAAGGATCCCGAGTCCGCCGTCAGCCGGACGGTGGAGTGCAGGTGGGCGCCGCGGCCAAGCCGTCGATCCGGGCGAGGTCGATGGTCTGCGGGCCGAGCGGGGTCTTGAGCACGAGTCGGCCCGCCGACACCGCGACGACCTCGCCGCACGAGCGGGCGCCGCCCGGGAGGCGGACCTCGACGCGCGGTTTGTCCTTCGCCGGGCCGTACCAGGTCACTCCGACCGCGGCGGCGAGCAGCGCCATGCAGGCGAAGGACAGTACGACACCGTGGCGCAGCGCACGTTCGGACGCGCTCGCCTCGGCCCAGCGGGTGAGCTCCGCCGGGTTGGCGGCGGCCGTCCGCTCCGATGCGAGCAGGGCGGCCGCGTACGGGCGGCCGTGCGCGGCCCGCATGACCAGCAGAGCCGCCGCGCTGCCGGTGACCAGGGCGGCCAGCAGAAGGGCACCCACCCCGGCGGCATACGGCGCGACCAGCTGGGTCACGTCGGAGCGGCCCCGCACCAGACCGAAGCCGACCAGCCCGGCCAGCAGCGCGCCGAGACCGTTGCGCCAGGCCAGCGCGCCGGCCCGGATCCGGGGCAGTTCGTCGGCGAGCAGGTCGCGGGTGGCCTTGGCGGCTCCCCGGTCGCCCGGCGCGGCCGGCGGGCCCGCGGAGACCCGGACGGTCACGACGCCAGCCCGGTCAGCTCGACCGTCCAGTAGGCGCCGCAGCCCTCGTCGTCGTCCGGCCGGCCCGGGTGCCCGGCGCGGCAGGTGCACATCACAGGCGTCGGCCGCGGCCCGGAGCCGCCCGGAAAGACCAGGAAGACGCCGGTGGGCACCAGGTAGTCCATGCGGTCGCCGCAGCGCGGGCAGGCCCCGGTGAGCAGCACGCCTCGGCGCGTCTCGGTGGGCTCGCAGGCCGCCGAGAACGCCGCGGCGTAGGTGTCCGCGGTGACCTCCGCGAAGGGCAGTGGCGCGGGGGGTGCCTGGGTCATCTCGCTCACGAGCCTCCTCGGTCGGGTCAGGGTCCGATGTGGGTGAACGGTGTCCACCGGTGTGGCCAGTCGGGCCGGCGGTCCCGAATCCGGCGCACCACCTCGTGCAGGACGGCGGGCGCTCGGCCGGGTTCCATCCGCCCGTGCGCCGCGATCCTCTCGTACAGCGTGCCGAAGACCTCCGCCGAGGTCTCCTTGTCGATCGACCAGAGGGCGGCGATGACGTGCCGGAAGCCGGTGTGGTGCAGCGCCGCCGCCAGGGTGACCACCTCGTCGAGGAGATGGATCCCGCCGACCGCGGTCTTGCAGGCGGACAGGCCAGCGAAGTCGCCGCGGAACCGGCCCGTGCTCAGGTCGGCGACGGTCAGCACGCCGTCGCGCAGCCGCAGGCCGCCGCGCGACGGGGCGCGGAGGTCCTGGTCGCCGTGGCAGCTGAAGTGCGCCCAGCGGTGGTGCGGCAGGGCGGCCCGCACCGCCGCGACGTCGTCGAGCACCGTGCGGGCCTCCGCCGGAAAGCCCCGCAGCAGCGCGGCCCGCACCGCCGAGTTGTCGATGGGCGGCAGCCCTTCCGGATCCGCCACGTCGACCAGCAGCAACCGGTCGGCCTCCGGACCCGCGGCGGCCGCGGGCCGGCGGGCCTCCAGCAGCGCCCGCAGGGTGGGCGTGTACGACGACACCACCCGGTCCAGCACCGTCCGGTCGCCCTCGCCGTGCCGGCCCGCGGTGTGCAGCGGCAGCACGGTGAGCGGCCCGGTCGGGCACCACCACACCCGCGGCCACGTCGCCGCGTCCCCCTCGGGCGTGCCGCCGTGGCCGAGCGCGTCGAGCACCGGCTCGGCGATCGTGCCCCACAGCCACGCCTGCAGGTCGGCGAGCAGACGGTCGACGCGCTCGTGCGCCTCCTCCACCGCCCGGGCGGCGTCGAGCCGCCGCCGGGCCACCGTGCGCGGGGACTCGCCCGACACGGGCCGCTGCGCCTCGATGCGCCGCAGATCGGCGGCCTCCGCCTCGGACAGGAGGGTGAGGTAACCCTCGGCCCGGGCGATGGCCTCCTCGAGCGTCAGGGCGGGCAACGGGCACGCCTGCACCCCGTCGCGGCGCACCAGCAGCGCGTCGCACCGCCACCGGCTTACGTTGACGATCACCACGGGTCCGCTCTCGGCGGCGGCCAGCAGGCTGCCGGTGGGGGGCGGCCGCAGGAAGCCGCCGAACCCGTCCAGCTCGCGGACTCGCGCGACCAGTTCCTCCCACTCGTGGGCCGCCGCGATCCGCCGGTCGGTGTCCGGGCCGGGCGGGGGCGCCAGCGGCACCATGGCCGCCGGCTCGTTGGTGAGTTCGGCGCCCACCGCCGCCAGCCGGTCGGCGAGAGCCGGTCGCACGCGGCGCAGCGCGCCGAGGTCGGTGCCCAAGTCCAGCAGCTGGGCCCAGGACACGGCGCGGCCCTGTTCGAGCAGGGCGACGGCGTGCTCCACCCGGCCCGCCGCGGTCGCGCAGGCTGCCGCGTCTGCCGCCGTGCCGCCCCACCAGGCGAGCCGTTCCTGCCGACCGTCCCGGTCGAGGCCGCGCCAGGCCATCAGGGGCAGCACCGCGACCGCCTGGGCGTAGCCGTCCGCCGCCTCGCTCCACCTGCCGAGACGGGCCGCCAGGTCACCGCGCCGGCGGCCGTAGGCCACCCGTTCTGCCGGGGGCGCCGTTTCGATCGCGGCGGCTCGGCGTAGGTCGTTGAGCGCGGCGTCGGCGGCCGTCTCGTTGCCCGACTGGTCGAACCGCGCCTGCGACACCCAGGCCAAGTTGGACAGGAACTGCGCCTGGTCGGGGCGACCCGCGCTCGCCTCAACAGCGTCCCGGCAGAGGACGGCGGCGGCCTCCAGATCGGCCGGATCTCCGCCGCTGTCGTAGCGCGCGTGCCGCGCGTACCCGAGATTGCCGAGATAGCTCGCCCGGTGCCGGTGTCCCGCGGGGGTGTGGTCGATCGCCCACTGGAAGTGGGTGATCGCCGCGTCGAGGTCGGCGGGGTCCCCGCCGTGCCGGAAGCGGACCATGAGTGAGCCGCCGAGGTTGGACCGGGCCGCGTGCGGTTCGTCCGTGCCGATGTCGAGGGTCTCCAGGTTGGCGGCGATCGCCCGGTCGAGGTCGCGCGGGTCGCCGGCGCGCTCGAACCGGGCCTGCAGGGCGTTGTTCAGCGTGGACAGCCAGGGCCCCCGGTCGGCGTGGCCTGCGGGGGTGGCGTCGACGGCGGCCTGCGCCTGGTCGACCGCGTCGTCGAGGTCGGCCGGGTCGCCGAGCCGCCGGTACCGGAGCCGCAACGCGATGCTGAAGTGGGCCAGCATCTGCGGCCGGTCCGGGTGCTCCGCGACGACGGCGCCGGCCGCCGTCCGCGCGTGGGCGACCGCGGCGATCAGGTCGTCGAGCCGGCCGGTACGGGTGAACCGGTCGATCAGCGCGTCACTGAGGTTGCCGTGCAGGCCCGCGTCCGATGTCCCGGCGTCGGCCACCGCCCGCCACGAGACGATCGCGGCGTCGAGGTCGGCCGTCTCACCCAGGCGCTGGTGCCGGAGGCGATGCACCACGCCCAGGTGCGCCAACCGTTCCGCCCGCTCGGGGTCGTCTGGGCCGGTCACTTCGAGCAGCCACCGCGCGTCGGCGACGACGGTCGTGAGGTCGGCGTCGTCGCCGAGCGTGGCCGCCCGCTCGATCAGGACGGTGGTCAGGTTGGCCAGGCGACCCTCCCCGGGCAACGCCTCGGCGGCGGTGCGGCAGCAGGCGATTGCCTCGTCGAGGTCACTGGTCTCCCGGCCGGCGAGGTAACGCCGCCACAGCGCGCCACCAAGCCGCTCCAGCAGCGCACCCCGGTCGGAATGATCGGCCGGCAGCGCCGCGAGCGCCTCGCGAGCGGCTCCGATCATCTCCGAGTCGGCGGCCTCGTCAACCTGGAGGGCGAGCGCGGCCACCAGATTGGTTAGGCAGGCCGGCCGTTCGGCGCCGGCGCCCGCCTCGACCGCCGCCCGGGCGGCGGTCACCGAGGCCTCCGCGTCCCCCGCATTCCCGTCTCGCTGGTGGCGGGCGCGCAATGCCACGCTCAGGTTCGTCATGATCCGCGCCTGATCGGCGGCGTCCTGCTCCATGTCGGCGGCGTCGCCCCAGGCCGCGATGGCCGCGTCCAGATCGACCGGATCCTGGCCGCGCACGAAGCGCTCGTGCAGCGCCTCGCCGAGCGCGGCCAGGCACCACGCCCGCGCCCGGACCGCATCGTCCTGCAGTGCGCACTCGTCGATCGCAGCACGGAGCCGGGTGATCGCCGCACCGAGGTCGTCGCCCCGGTCGCGCAGGCGCAGCGTTCGGCCGAGATTGAGCAGATACGCCGACCGGTACGGATGCCCGGCCGGCGCGGCGGCGAGCGCCTCCTCCAGGCGGCGGACGGCCTCGTCGAGATCCCCGTCCAGTTTCGTGTCGGCGAACCGGGCCTGCAGGGCCTGCCCGAGGTTGGCCAGCCACATGTGTCGTTCGGGATGGCTGGTCCCATCGATCTCCATAGCCCGCCGCAGCAGGCCAATTGCATTCGCGAGGTCGCCGCGCACAAGCAGCTGGGCGCCCCGCTCGCCCAACTCCCCGGCCTCGTCCTGGCCGGCCGCCAGCCGCTCGCGCAACTCCTCGGGCACCAGCGCGGGATCCAGCCGGAAGACCGTGGCGAACAGCCCCTGCGCTACCTCGTAGTCGTCGCGGCCCGCCCCGGTCGGCAGCGAGAGATAGCGGCACCAGTGCAGCCAGGCCACCGCCCGCACCACCTGCGGTGAGATCGGGTGGTGCCGGCTGGCGGCCCGGGCGGTCGCCAGCAGCTGGCCGGCCTCGGTGAGCGCCCTCTTCGACAGCACCGGACCGGGGTCGCCCCGCTTGAGGTACGCCGCCGACCGGCGCCGCACCGACGTGAGTAACTTCTGCACGGCCCTCCCGCCGGTGTCGGATGCGGCGCCGAAGTTACCGCCCGGCCAGCGGTCGTGCCATGTCGGATTTTGAACAGGGTGACATCTCAGTGGCCGCGGAACGCCTCCTCCAGCCACCATGGCGGCCCAGGTCGGTCTCGGGGAAGGTCACCGTGGGCAGCGGGTGGCCGCCCGAACCAAAATGGTCCACCTGCTCAGCGGCATGCACCCGGAACTCGCCCTGCTGCGCCGCGACACCGAGCAGGCCCGCACCGCCCTCGCCCACCTGCAGCATCAGGTCGGGGCCGCCGAACAGCAGGCCACGGATGTCCGCCAGGACGCCCAGGCCCTACGCGGCGAACTCGACGCCACCCGCACCGACACAGCCGGCGCCAGGCCGGCGAACTCGCCCGCCACCTCGCCGCCGCCGAGGCACGCACGCGCGAGGCCGAACGCCGCTACGACGACCTGGTCGCCGCGCTCGCCGGCGGCGGCTTCACCACCGCCGGGTCCGGGCCCGGCGCCGGCGGCCGATGATGCCCGGCCGTCGTCCGGCACCGCCGGCACAGGCACCGCCGTATCACGGGGGATAGACCTCGGCCCGGACGGCCGGGCCTTCTACGCAGGCAGGCCGGGGGAACAGGCGATCCGGTTGGGGTGCGAGCCAGGCTGCCGAGGCGCGGCCGTTCGTGGCCGGCGTGGTGTCGGCCGTGCCGGTGTGGCGCCGCCAGCGGCTGATCGGTGGCGGCCCCACGTCACACTCGAATCCCGCCTGCGAAAGGTTGTATGTGCCCGACTCCTTCGACGACCGTCTTGCCCGGCTTGGGCCGGTCGCCGCCCAACTGGCCGCCGTCTATGTACTGGGTTGCCTGACGCTGCCCGTAGCGGCCGCCCTGTTCGTGGTCTTGATCTTTGGCGGTGGCTTCGGGCTCCTTGTGGTTCCGGTGGCAGCTGTCGGCCTGATCTTCCTCGCCGGGACGGTCACCAGTGACGCCTCGCCGGCGACCAGCACTGCGGCCCGGCGGTTCTGGTGGGCTGTGGCCGTCACCACCGGCGGGATGGTCGGCGTTGGCGGCGTCGCGTGGCTCACCACTGTCTTCGACATGAAGTACGGCGAGATGGCACCCTGGACACTGGCCGCCGGTCTGCCGTATGTCGCTGTTGCCGCGCTCTTCATCGGACGCCGGATCCGGGTGACGGTGCTCGCCGTCGTCCTCATCCTGGGTGTGGGCGCCGGGATGGCGGTGCACGGGCAGTTCCGGCGTCAGCACACCGAGGACCGGCGAGCCGACCTGATGTCGCTGTTGCGGGCGCCGCTCGACCAGATTTACACGACTGAGATTCCCGGGTACCGCCCAACGGCGACGCCTGTCACCGCGACCACCGAATACGAGCCGTCGGACCAGGCGACCGTGAAGTACTGGCGCGAACAGAGCATCGTGCTGACCGTTTCGCACACCGCTGTGCAAGGCCCCGACTGCGGTCCTGATGTGCTGTGTGTCCCGCAACCGCCGCCGGTCCTGCGAGCGACGGACGCGCCGGCCGACGGCCCGGAACCGGTCCAGCCGACAGCTCCTCCTCCACGGCCGGAAGAGATCACCTGCCGGCCGGACGGCAGCTCACTGCTGTACCGGCGCGGACGCGGCGCCCACGAATACATCCGCACGGACGGCAACACCGTGCTGCGAGCCGGAGCCGGCATCGTGGTCGACAAGGCGCTGCTCAAAACCGCCGTGCTCGCGGCCCGCCCAGTCGGCGAAGACGAGCTGGAGACCGAATTGCTTGGACGCTGACCCCCGCGCAACCAGACATCAAGCCCCAGCTCTCCAGCCCGGCTCTGGCCTGCAGCCCTCCGACTAGCGCTAACGCAAGCTGTCACAAGATCGCCAGCCGGGGGTCGAGGAGCACCTGGCCGAGCGCACGGCCACGTTGGATGCCGGATGGCGGCTGCTGGCCCAGCGGATCGAGGAGGCAGGCCCGACGCCAGCGTGTGGTGGTGCCCCACGGCGCTACGGGCCGGATGCGGTTGTCGGTGCAGCGGTTGGAGACATCAACATGCTCGGCTGCCAGCCGCCGTCGTAGCGGTGGGGTGCGGCTGGAGACAGCCTGAGCGGGGCGTCGCCAGGGTGGAGCATCTCGACAAAGTCACGTCGGTCCAGCACTGCGCATTTGGCCGGGCCGCGGCGCTGCCCGACGCTCGGGCTCGATTCGCTGGGCTGCCGAGTGGTCGGCTGTTGCCATCGGGTTACCGGCATGGGTGATATGGGCGAAACACTGGACCCCCCCCAGGGTATGGCCATCGACTCGGTGTACGGCCAGGACGGCGACGACCTGCTGAGTAGCAACGACGACCAGGGCGCCGCCGACCGGCTCGACGGTGGCAGCAATGGGCCGCAGGGCGACGACTGCCACCCGAGCAAGCGGGGCGTAGTGGTCAACTGCGAGCGCTGAACTACACAAGACGGTCGCTCCCATCGACCGCTCAACCGCACATCTGTCAACGGCCAGTCTGATCTTTCACTGGCCGCGGACACACATCGGAGGTTAGGCGTTGGTACTCATCCGTAGTTGAGTACGCCAGACGTGATCAGCCGCGTCACCCGGCGGAATGATCGTCTGCATGATCAACGTGGAAGTGCACCAGCCCCGGTCCGCCGCTACCCGACTGCCCCGCTTCACTCTCTGGGTGGCGGGCGCTACGGTCCTGACCGCGCCGCTGCTGCTGTTGTGGAGTTTCGTGCCCGGGACTCTCAGCCTCGTCCTGGGTGTCCTCGCATACCGGAGTACCCGCCACGCGGCGCCGCGGGACGCCACCCGGGGGAGCATGGCGCTGGCCGCTGGTGTCGTCGCGTTCCTGGCCGGGCTTGCGATCCTGGGCATCGCGTTCATCGTGAGTGGCACGGCCATCTTCACCGGCTGATGAGCATAGGTTCCAGGTCGTCGCCTCTTTCCGTTTGACCTCCGGGCTCGGTGCCAGTGCGGAGGGAGGGTCTTCTGGTGGTCCCCGACGTCACGGGTGGTGGCGGGGTAGCGCTCGGCGGCATCCGGCTTGGGCGGCGGGGATGTGAAGTTTCAGCGCTGCCACGGTGGGGGGGACGCGTACCGATGACATGCCCGCCGCTGTGGCGGCCTGTATTCCGAGGTCGGTGTCTTTCGAAGACCAGGCAGGCGTCCGGGGACACGTTGAGCAGTTGAGCTGCGAGCAGGTAGGCCTCGGGATCCGGCTTGGGTTTGGTGTAGTCGTCGGCGCAGACCAGGACCGGGAAGCGGTCGAGCAAGCAGAGGGTGGTCAGCGACGCGGTGACCGAGTCTCGGCTACTGCCCGAAACCACGGCCAACGGGACACGTCGGTGCGCGTCGTGGATGTGGGCGAGGACCTCGGGCACCGCTTTGATTTCGCTCAGGCCCTGCTGGAAGATGACCTCGCGACGGCTTGCCACGGTTGCCACGGGCATGGCCTTGCCGTGGCGCTGGTTCAGATCCTCGATGATGTCGGTGACCGTCCGGCCACCCCACGCGTAGAACAAGTCTTCCGGAAAGTCGCAATCCCACTCGGCCAGCGCCTGTGTCCACGCACGGTAGTGGGCCGGCATGGAATCGGTGATGGTGCCGTCACAGTCGAACAGGTAGGCCTGGAAGTCTCCGGGTGGAAGGGCGAGCACGCAGCGCAGGCTACCGTGTCCCGTGTTGGCAGGAATGGAAGGCCTCCGCGGCGCCTGGCTGGGTCCGCGCGGGACCGCCCCCATCGCGTCTGTACGACGCGCTCAACCAGGGACGTGTCGACGTGGAGTTGAGTTCGAGGCCGCGTGGCAGCGCCTGGGTTCCCACCTGCGCACTCAGATCCGGCGTTGCGGGACGAGGCGCGGCAGTGGACGTCACTAGTGCAAATTGAATCCGAGGACGACGGCGGGATGGTGTGGGCGACTGCGGCAGCCTGTATTGGGTGATGCGGCGCGACGACCTCGTCGCAGGCGGCTTCGCAGCCGCTGCCTTCCTTCCAGTGTTCTTGCGTGGTGGTGTTCGAGCTTGTCTTTCAGGCTCCCGTTCTGCGGGACGCCGGTCCGGGTTAGTTGTTCACCTGCTGCCAGATCATGTCTTCCACCGGGGTGTGGTGCAGGGCCACGGTTGCCAGGGCGAGGACGCCGGCCACGGCGAGTACGACACGTAGGCGTCGGCTCAGTGTCCGGGATCGTGCTGCCAGCATGACGCCGGCCATGCCGAGTAGCCCGGTTGTCGCTGCTGTGCCGACTGTGCTGGACAGGCCGCCGATTACTGTGCCGAGCCAGCCGCGGCCGTCGATGTCCTGGAGGGTGATGGCGCCGCTCACGACCACGACGGTGGCGAGGCCGGCGAGCCGCACGATGCGTCGCTGCCGGAGGGGCATGCTGCGCTGCCACGAAACCATGATTGTCGCTAGCAGGGCCAGCCAGACGACGAGACAGGCGCCGCCTTCCCAGAGGACGGCGGCGGGAAGCACCAGGAGCAGCCACAGCGGCCATTTCACGCTGTCGGGCCAGGAGCCCATGAAGCTTGCCCAGTTCAGCAGGCCTGTCACCGTGAGGCCGAGGACGGGTACGCCGATGCCCGCCACCATGATCCGGGCGATCAGCTGTAGCCCGGCGGACGGGACGGCCGCGTGCAGTCCTGCGCTGCCGGCTGCGGTTCCCCGCCGGGCGAACGAGCGCAGCGTGGGCAGCGTCCATGCGGCGGCGAACAGGTAGCGCCACCGCGCGGCCGGCCCGGCGTCGGCCAGATCGAGCAGGTCGGCGGTCCATTCGTCATGCTGCCGGGCGCGGAAGCCGGCTGGCAGCAACCGGGACAGGGCGGCCACCACGGCGGGTTCGACGCCCCGCATGGCGGGCGCCGTGGACACCTCACGGCTCACCATGCCAGCCGCCGGGAGACTCCGCGGGCGCTGCGCTGCTCGCGGGCCGCGATGGCGTCGCGGGCGGCCGTGACACCGGCGGCGGTCAGCCGGTAGTAGCGGCGTCGGGGGCGTCCGGCCTCGTGCGCGTCGATGTCCTCCGCGCGGCTGCACACCCAGCCGACCGTCTCGAACGCGACCAGGATCGGATAGACGGTGGCTGGCTCGAGGCCTGCCTGCGTGGCCAGCTCCAGCCCGTAGCGTTCCCGTTCCGGGTCCTCCAGCAGAATGCGCAGCGCTAGCAGGCGCGGCGTCGTCATGCGCAGGGTGCTCATGGCGGGCAACGGTACCGGCTATTCCTAGTTCTGCATAGGGGGCGATGTCATCCATGCGCGGCGCCGGCGCCGGGCCGCGGTCCTAGAGCAATGAAACAAGCAGCAACCCCTTTGTCACCGGCGCGCGGATAGTCGTACGACGCGCCCGACCCGGCTGTCACCCGCGACCGAGGCCGGGTGAGTACCAGTCCTGGAACCTCAAGATCGGATTGGTGCCGGACGGGCGATCACGGCAGTGACCGTCACTGCGATCATCGCGCCGAGGGTGGCGATCGCCATGTCCTTCTGCGCGTCCCACATGTCGCCCTGCTGGCCGTTGTAGGCCTCCGCCGCTTCCGGCGCGAGTGTCAACGCGATGGCCCACTCGAACAACTCGTACAGTGCGCTGGTGGACAGCACCACCTCCACCGCTGTCAGCGCCGACCAGCGGATGCTGCGCCCGGCCTCGCGGAACCGGAAGAACAGCACGGGACCGAAGCAGAGACCGTAGGACAGATGCACCAGGCGGTCGAAGTTGTTGCGCTGCCAGCCGAACACCTCATTCAGGCGTACCCCGAAGAGCCAGCTGGCCCAGTCGTCGTAGGGCACGAACGAGTAGATCCACCGGGCCGCCACCGAATGTAGGACCAGGAAAATCAAGATCAGGAGGAACGATACGTACGGCAGCGGCCGCCGCCGCTGGACGAGCACCAGGGCCACCAGCCCGAGCACGGTGAGCGAGTGGTGCAGGGCCTGCTCGGCCGGGTGTAGCGGCCGCCACCAGGTAGCGGCCACGACGATCAGGAAGGCGCCCAGCGTCCACCGGAACGCGCGGGGGAACGTCGGCATCCGCACACAGTAGTCATCGGCAGCACCCTCCGCCCTTGAGCAGATCACGGCTCAAGATTGTGGCGGCTGCCGGTATTTCACGTACGGCAATTTCCGGTATTTCACGTACGGCAATTTCCGGGCCGGGAATCCACGCCCGGCTATCTCGCACATCAAGAACCATTGATGAAAATTGCCCCCCTGCGAGCGTCACGTCGAGGTGGGCCGCCCAGCACGCCGCGCATCCGGGCGCCCGGTCGTTAACGGCCACCGACTCTGACGGGGAGGCCCCGAGGACTTAGCCGAGCAGGCGCAGCAGTACGCCGAGAGTCGTAGACGATGTCGTAGTTCCAGGCGTGGCCGCCGTTGCGCGGGCGGAGGAACTTCTTCACCATCTCGGGATGCTGGGACGCCAGACTGTCGAAGATGGGGATGAGCTGGATTCCGGTGAGGTCGTACTGGGGGTCTGCTGTCACGAGTTCTCCTGAGTCAGGGCCGCGTGCAGGCCGCACGCGGCTGGGGGGCACGTGATGCCCCCGACCCAAGGAGTTCCGGACCAGTCGGAGGTCCGATCGACCGGGCCTTTCCCGAATCGGGAAGGTCAGAGCTGGTAGCAACACCCGCCGCATCCAGAAAGAACTCGGCTACCTCACTCCCGACGAAAATGAGATGGCCTGGCACGCCCAGATAACCTCACCCCTGTCCCGATCGGAGGCAGGTAACCGCTCCGTCGAAGCGGGGAAGCTCAACCGCCGTCGGGCCACCGTGACCGTCGCCGGGAGGACGCAGCAACTCATCGCCTGGATCTTCGCCACCCTGTTCGTCGCAGGCTTCCCCAGCGCAGTCCGCAAGACTTGACCCACCCGGTGGTGCTGGGGCGGATTGGTGACGTCCTGGCCGTCACGACGCGCAGTATTCCGCCGCGGAATGACCGACCCACCCAGCCCTTCGCCCCACCTCGCAGAGGAGGATCATCAGTACGAGCGTTTCGTTACGTGTCGATCTGCACACGGCCCTGCGGACCGGGCCGGGAAGGTGACGCCGTGACTATGCGACCGCACGACCCGTCCGTGCTGGCCGGACTGCCCACCTTCGCCTGGGATTCGGCGCAGTCGGTGGCCTACGAGGTGGCCGTGGAGGCGATCAGCCAGGCCACCGCCGCGTACACCGTGCTGATCCGGCAGGCGCAGCAGCGCAGCGACACTGCCGAGGCCGAGCAGCTGCTGGCCGAGCGGGCCGCGTGCGTCCGTGAGCAGGACCGGCTGCGCGGCACCGACGACGCCGCCGTGGCGGTGGCCACCGAGAGATTTCGGGCGCTCACCCAGGACCTGCGGGCGCAGGCGCAATGAGCGACCTCGACCCGCGCCGGAATCTGCTGTCCGACGCCGAGTCCCCGCGAATCTTCCGCGACGAGATCATCCCGCACACGTTTTGAGAACGCTGACACCGACCTGGTTCTGCAGGAACTCGCCATCCGCGACGAACAGCCGCTCCCACGCCAGGCTGCAGAAGCTCCCCGGACACCCCGAAAGCGCCCGGATTGAACAGCGAGACAGCGAGCCAACCAGCTACCCCGCACACGGACTTTGGGTGCCATTGTTACGTAGGCGGCCCCGCCGCCCGCTGGCGCGCCTCGGCATCACCTGGGGACTCGACCGTGTCCCGGGTATGGCCGCCGGAGCGCACGCCGCGGACGCTGGGATACGTGTCCCTCAACTCCATCAATTTCGCGGCGGCCGCCGCGAAGGCCGGATCGGCGAAGTAGTTGGAATGCCCGTACGGGGCTGGGTCGCAGGTGTCGCCGGCGGGCCGGTCGAAGCGCGGATCGACCAGCTGCCGGTCGATGTCGCCGTTGTCGCCGGCCGGCACGAGGTGCCCACCGTCGTCGGACACCATGGCTGGATAGGTGACCAGCAGCGGACCCCCGATCGGATCGCTGCGCCGGTGCAGGTTGCGCCACGGACGTTCGGCGCGCGGGGTGTCCTCGCGAGCGCTGCCGAGCAGGAACGATCCCGCCCGGTTGAGCACCGCGACGTTGAAGTACTGGGGGAAGAACCGGCAGTACAGGCGGCGTAACGGGCTTCCGTAGGTCAGGAACGCCACGGGGGCACTCTCGTCGTACGTCAGTTGCATGATGACGGCCGCGCCGATCACGGAGCCCTGCGAGTGGCAGGACAGCAGGACCTTGCCGCCCTGGGATTTGTCTCCGAGGTAGCCGATCCGGGTCATCAGGTCCGGCACGGTCCGCTCGGTGTAGCAGGGCGGGGCGAGCGGGTGCGCCGCGCGGGGCCAGAAGGTTCCGACGTCCCACAGCACCCCGACAGTGCGCCGGAAGCGCGGATTGCCGTACGCCTGGCGTCCGACGTACAGCAGCAGGAACACGAAGCCGACCACCAGGAACGTGCCGGCGTTGACCAGCAACCGCGCATGGTCCAGCAGCCAGGTCGGGTCGCGCCAGAACGCGATGAGACCGGCCGTGAGCACCACCGCGATGATCACGAGTAGCCAGCCGACCAGCCCTTGCGCCACCTCACCGATTTCAGCCCACGCCCACACCCTGGCGATCGCCTCGCGGCGTGTGGTGTGCGGCTTGCCGGTCGCGTCGTCGTAGAACGTGTCCAGTGCGGGTTCGAACCTCTTCGCCTTCTTGGCCAGCTTCCACCATCCGATGGCGACCATCACAGCCAGGACTATCGCCAGGATGGCGGTCACCGCCGCGGCGGAGAAGTAGCCGCCGGGCAGCAGAAAAGTGGACGGGCCTTCGTATTCGATGGTGGGCGTGCCGAGCAGATCGGCGAACCGGATCCCGGCTCCGGCGGCGATCTCTCCGATGAACGCCAACGCCACCATCATGAAGGCGGCGCAGGCCATGCCTCGCCATACCGGCCGGTCGACGATCGCCGTACCGTCGCGGTCCGGCACCGCTTCGATCAGCTGCGGGTCCGGCGCGTGACGCTGGAGCCAGACCAGCAGGCCGGCCGTCACCAGCAGGACCACGGACTGTCCCGTGAACTGGCCTTGGACGGCACCCGCCAGACCGGGCAGCGACGGCTCGCGGCGAATCGCCTCCTGGTCGGCGGCGACATCCAGGACCGCGGCCAGCAGGACCACGACAGCCGTGACCAGCGGGAGGGCCGTGTATCCGTCGAACCTGGGGGCGGCGTGGGTCTGGTCAGGGCGCCGCCGCCGGCTCGTTTCGGGTCGCCAGGCGAGGAAGGCGGCCACCGCAAGCATGGCCAGCAGGATCCCCAAGCCGGCCTTGCCGGCGGCATTGCTCAGCGGCGTGGTCAGGAAGATCCCGACCACCGCCAGCGTGGCCGTGAGGTGTACGGCCCGCAGCTTGCGGACCGGCTCCCGACCATTCCACATCGCCCGGTTCTCCAGCGGTGTCTGGCCGTCGTTGGTGGCGCCGGCCGGGGGAACCGTGGTGCCCTCCAGCCGTAGCCAGGTCGAGCGGCCCAGCCACCACAGCACTGCAACCACCAGAAGCGGAACCAGGGCCATCACCGCCACCCGCCGCCCCGGCGTCGCCAACCATCCCCAGTTCAGAAAGGCTAGCCACGGCGTCTCAGCCGTGCAGTCACGGACCCCTGGGCGGACGCACTGCCAGCCGACCAGATCCATCGCGATCTGCACCGGTACGAGCATGAAGGTCGTCGTCACCGACAACGCGAACAGCCGTACCAGCCCTTCGGCCACCGCTCGGACCCGCGCGTCGCGCCGCTCGACTCGTTCTTGATCAAGCACGGCTTCTTTCGCGCTGCCTGCGCCGGCCCGCCGGCCGTCGACCTGGCCTTGGGCGGGCAGCGCGAAGTAGGCCATGTTCGCCAGCATGAACGGTGTCAGCAGAAGCCACAGCGCCCGTGCGCCCCCGCCGGCGGTGAGCCCGCCCCAGAAGTAGGCCTCGGTCCGCTGCTGCTCGGTGTCGGCCGATACCAGGGCCGAGTCGTATCGCTTCCGGAAGAATCCGGCGTTTGCGTCGCCCGCGACCATCTCGTTCTGGGCATGTTGCAACATCTCGTCGGGCGGGGTTCCGGATACGCCATGTACCCGCAGTTCGGTCCAGCCCCTGCGACCGTTGTTCACGTATCCGGAAATGGATTCCACCACCCGTCCCAGCGTTGATATCGCCTCGGCCACTCCAGAAATTCATTCTTGGACCGTTCCGCTCGGCGGTCCTGACAACGCTCGGAAATCCGCCGCGGGACCGAAGGAAGCAGGTACTTCTGGTGCTCCGACCTTGTCATCGTGCCGCAGCCCGGCGTGCCAGCCATGATGGCGGCTGTGATGGAGATGTGGGCTTCCCCCGGCGGTGTGGACACCCTGAAACTGGATCTTGAGTCCAGAGGAAAGGGGTGTCCCCGTTGGGGAGGCCATCGAAGTACACGCAAGAGTTCCGGGCCGATGCGGTAGAGCTGGTGCGCTCGTCCGGCCGGCCGATCAACGAGGTTGCCCGCGAGTTGGGCCTGAGTCACGAGACGCTGCGCAACTGGGTCCGCAAGGACGAGCAGGCAGCGGGCGCGGGTTCGGCGGGTGCCGGGTTGTCGGTGGCGGACAAGGACGCTGAGATCGCCCGGCTGCGCCGTGAGGTGGCCGAGTTGCGGCAGGAGAAGGAGATCCTGCGCAAGGCCGCCGCGTTTTTCGCGAAGGAGATGGATCGGTGACCAGCCGCTTCCGGTTCATCTCCACCCACCGTGGGGAGCACGGCGTGAAGCGGTTGTGCCGGGTCCTGGCGGTGTCGCGCTCCGGGTTCTACCGGTGGGCCGCCGCCGCACCCGGCCGGGCCGCGCGGACCGCCGCCGAGGACGCGCTGGCCGCCGCGATCACCACGGTGCACACCGCCTCGGGCGGCGCCTACGGCTCACCGAGGGTCACCGTCGAACTGCGCGAGCAAGGTCTGCGGGTCAACCGCAAACGGGTCGAGCGCATCATGCGTCAGCGTGCGGTGGTCGGCCGGCACCTGCGCCGGCGTAAACGGACCACGATCCCGGACCTGGCCGCGGCGCCGGTGCCAGACCTGCTCGGTCGCGACTTCACCGCCCCTGCACCGGATCAGCGGTGGTGCGGCGACATTACCTATCTGCGGGTCGGGGATCGATTCATCTACCTGGCCACCGTCATCGACATCCACTCCCGGCGGCTGCTCGGCTGGTCCATCAACTCTCACATGCGCGCCGAGCTGGTCATCGACGCTTTGCACGCGGCGGTCGCGGCTCGCGGACACCGCGTCCACGGCGTGGTGTTCCACTCCGACCGCGGCAGCCAATACGGCAGCACCGCCTTCGCGGACGCCTGCCGCCGCTACGGGGTACGCCGGTCGAGGGGCCGGATCGGGTCGTCGTTCGACAACGCCCTGGCCGAGGCGTTCTTCGCGTCGCTCAAACGCGAACTCGACGTCGACAGGCGCCGCTGGGCCTGCGAGGCCGATGCCCGCCGCGACGTGTTCCGCTGGATCGCGTTCTACAACCATCGCCGCCGGCACTCCGCCCTCGGTTACCGCAGCCCCGCCGACTACGAACAAACCCTCGACCCGGCTACGCTGCTCCAAGTCGCGGCATAACCCGGTGTCCACACCCCGGGGGGAAGCTCAATGGTCCGCTCAAACGACATCGGGACAGCCTGCGGCCTGGTCGACAAGGAGTCGGACTCCGACTGACTCGGCCAGTGGTGGGTGACTGACTGGGTGACAACCGAGGCGAATCGCGCCGGACAACCACGGACTCAGATGGACCGTTTACGCAGCTCAGCCCACGTTGTACTCGTGGTCAAACATCCAAGATCATACCTTGATGCGGAAGAGGTCAGCAGGTCCCGGCCGGAACCGCCGACGGCGGTAACTGGGAGCCCATTCACCCCGTGGAGTTCGATTCCTGCTCGTCGAGGAACGCCAGGAATCTGAGCAGCCCACCGAGATGGGCGGCGTCATGCCAGATAACGACTGGCTCGTCCTCGCCGCGGCCGGCGAGCGCGGCAGCTCGTCGGCGTCATCGACAGTGTCGCCGACCGTGACCTGCTGCTCCGGCTCGGGGTGGAGCAGCTGAGCTGCTGCAGGGACGATCATCCAGTACGGTCCACCGCCGAGTTCGATCACGTCGAGGGTTGGGCCATGCCGGTTCTCGATTGCATCGAGGATGCGTGTGCATGCCTGGCGAAGCTGAGGCATCGTGATCCTGCTTCGGGAGTTGGTCGCCTCAAGAGGCTAAGCCCAGTTCGGTGCGGTCGGCTGCGTGAGTGGCGAGTTGAGGTCGAGGGCCCGGGCGCCATCCTCGAGGCATCGGCCAAGGCACCCCGCTCGCCCTTGCCTGAGGTAGGCTAGCGACTATAGTCATACGTATGGTGGGTGTGCGACTTCACCTCATGGGTACTCACGAAATCCGGGTTCGGCTCGGCGGGGTCAGCCGCCAACGGACATATCAGATCACCAGCCGCCGCGACTTCCCGCGGCCCATCGCTGAGTCGGAGCAAGGCAAGGTCTGGCTTGCCGACGACGTTGAAACGTGGATGAGCGCCCACCGGCCACGGCTTTCAGAGCTGGATGAATTGCCGGCAGTCGCGACCGGTGACAGCATCGGGAATTGAGGCAAGGTGACCAGGAAAGTCCCGGATTGGGCCCCGACCACCGTGGAGCGATTCGAGCAGGACAGCATGTGTCTGCTGCCGGGTCAGCGTGTTCGGGTACGAGTGACAAGTCGTCATGCCTGGGGTGTCATTGTCATGATCGATGGCCATGAGAAGGGTCGGCGCGTCTATCGACGTGATCGCGCAGTTCGGGTCCACTGTCCATGATGACGCCGCGTTGCAGGCACTATGTCCAGAGATCGGCGCCGAACTGGATGCAGTGGTGCAAGAGGTTCGGAGATGGACGGACCCTGCCTGGGCTCGACTGAGCATCCGGCCAGAGGACCTGAAAGAGTTTCGTTGGCCGTGTGACTTCTGCGATGAGGTCGCCGTGCTCAGCCCCGGAGGCGACGGTCTGGTCCTCGACGTCAGGAGCAACGACGGGGCCGGATCTACCACGGTGATCTCACACCGTGAGATCGCCTCCTCCTGTGGCGTCACCCCCCATGACCATCTACCGCAACATCCGCACCGAACAGAACAAGGCAGCGCGTGACGACAACGGTCTGGCTCCTCGACCTCGACGGGGTCATCAACGCCACCCGGCCCGGCTGGGCCGCAGCCCCGCGCACCGGCACCGCATACTCCGCCGGTCTGCCCTACCGCCTGCGGTGGGCGCCGGCATTGGTCGCCCGGATCCGCGCAGTGCACCAGCTTGTCACGATCCGCTGGTGCTCCACCTGGTGCGCCGACGCCGACCAGGTCGAACGCCTGCTCGGCCTGCCCCGCCTGGAACGCGCCTGGATCGACCCGATCAGCACCGCCACCGCCCCCGCGGCAAAGCTCGCCGCAGCCAGCACCGTCCTGGACCAAGGGCACCGGCTGATCTGGACCGACGACGACGCGGTGCCCACCGGCGGCCCGGTCCACGACGAACTCACCGGGACCGGCCGGGCGCTGCTGATCGCACCACTGCCCAACCGCGGACTTCAACCCGAACACCTCGACACCATCGATGCCTTCATCGCCGCAACCCCCCGCACCATCGACCAGGCAGTGGCGGATTCCGAATCCCTCAGGACCGCACGCCGCCTCCTCGGCGGCACCTACCCGTGACCTGAGCCGCGGCCGCGGCCCGTCGGCGCGGCTGGCCGCCGCTTTGTACGCTCACCGGCTCGGGCCGCTGCGGCCGTGCATGGCGAACGGGGGACGGGCGTGCGGCTACTACTGGGCGGTGACGTCAACATCAACCGGGAGGTGCCAGCCACCGCGTTGCGGCCGGTGGCGGCGGTGCTCGCTGAGGCGGACGTCCGGTTCGTCAACCTTGAAGGTCCACTGTCCGAGCCTTCCCCGTACCCGTCCCGCCCCGACATCGCGCACAAGCCGCGCTGGCGGCACAGCCCACCACGGATGGTCGACGGGCTGGTGGCCGCAGGCATCGACGTGGTCAGCTGCGCGAACAACGTCACGTACCCGCCGGCCGCGGCGCTGGCCAGCAGCGACGTCCTCGACTCGCACGGCATTGCGCACTGCGGCGCCGGCATCGACCGGGCGGCCGCACGGACACCCGCGATCGTCCAGCGAGCCGGCGTCCGGGTCGGATTCCTGGCCTGCACCAGCATCTTCTTTCCGTACGGCCACGCCGCCGGCGACCATACGCCCGGGGTCGCCACGGCGTGGGCGGAAACAAGCTACCGGCCCGACCCGCGCATCGCCGAGGTGCCTGGCCGGCCGCCCGTGGTGCGCACCGTCGCCGACCCGGACGACCTCGCCGCACTCCGCGACGACGTGCGCCGGCTCCGTGACCAAGTTGATGTCGTGGTCGTCTCGATGCACTGGGGCGTACCCGGTGACGGCGTGTGCGACTACCAGCGGCAGTTCGCGTACGCCGCGATCGACGCCGGGGCGCACATCATCGCCGGGCACGGCACACATGACGTGCATGGCATCGAGTTCCACCGGTCGCGACCGATTCTCTACGGCCTGGGTAACCTGGTCTTCGACTGGCCCACGATGCGCGGCCGCGGCGGTGGCATGCTCGCGACCGTCGATGTCGCCCAGCGGCGTCTGACCCTGCATCTCGTCTCCGCCACGGACGAACACGGGTCGATCCGCCTGCTCGCGCCCGCCGACGTCGGGGCCGCGGTCGCAGGCCGCGTCACGCGACTGTCCGCGGCTTTGGGCACCACGGTTCTTTCGTACGTGACCCATCTGGACGTCGCATGGCCAGATCCTGGGCGCTGCGATGACGCTCAGGCCGATCCAGCACCGCATCCGCGGCTGGAGGCCGGCGGCAGCGCAGGGAACCGGTAGTTCACCGTGGGTCCCTGCGCTGTGGGCCCCGCTCCCAAAGCCGGACTTCACAGACCGCAGCCTTGCACGCCACGGTTCGGTCCCGACCTGGGCTGACTCGACCGCGGGGGCGGCAGTGCCGTAGATTTGCGCCCGTCGTTATCGGGTCGGTGTGCCGAACGACAGTCCACATCGTTGATCGGGGTGTCTCCGCGAGGCTGCCCGTCTGCACGGGGGAATTCGTCATGTCTGTAAGAACCGTCCAAGCCGGCCTGCTCGCGGCCGGGCTGGTGTGTGGGCTCCTGAGCGTGCCCGGGGCCGCTCAGGCGGAGGGGCCTCGGCCGTCTCCTTCGGCGTCCGCCGGGGTGCGCGCCGCCGCGGCCGGGGTCGCCGTCGTCGAGGACCCCACGAACCAGGCCACCGACGAGAACAAGGTCAAGGCGGCCGGCGCGATCGGCGTCAACCCCGGCGTCGACCTGCTGGTCCTCAACGACCAGGCGTTCGTCTTCGCGCTGTGGCGCCGCGCCGAGGCCGGGCCGTACGTAAAGGCCGCGGCGATGCGTGCGTACGAGTCGGATGACGCACGGGCGGCGTACGACTTCATCGTCACCGGCATCTTCGTGGCGGCCAACGACGACGCCCAGGCCGAGATCACTGCGGAGGCCGCGAAGGCCCGCCGGCGCTCGGTCGCGGTGACTGTCGGGCTCGACCCGTCCGACACCGCGCTGATCGAGCGGGATGACCGCGACTTCATTTTCGCGGTGTGGCAGCGTTCCACGTCCGGCACCCACGTCTGGACCGCGGCCCGCGACGCGATCGCCGACGGCACCGGCCAGGGCGACTGGGACGCCTTCCTCAACACCGGGGCCGCCGCCGCGGCCGACCAGGACATGCGCGAGGCGATCGAGAAGGCCGACGAGGAGCAGGCTGCGAAACTGCGGGCCGAGCGGCTCGCCGGCGCCAAGAAGTCGTTGCTGCAGCTTCTCCTGCTGCCGGTGACCGACGAGCTGGTCAAAGCGCCCAACCGGCAATACGTGCTCTTCATCCATAACAACGCCAAGGGCTCTGAGGTCTCGCTCGCCTCACAGGTAGCCCTGAACGCGCCGGACGACCAGCTCGAACAGGCGCTGACCGACTTCATCTTCACCGGGGGCGCGGCCGCCAACAAGCGGGACGAAGACGCGGCAGCCGCCAAGGAACTGGCCGGTTACCGCGACCGGGTGACCCCGATCCGGGACGCCGCCACGCACGACGGCTTCTCGCCGAACCTGCTCGCCGCCGCGGATCGGGCCCTCGCCGACAACACGCTCGTAGCCCTGCAGACCTTCCTGCTCAAGGGACAGGACGAGGCGCGCGCCAAGGACCGGAGGCTGGACTTCAGCAGCGGGTTCGAGGCCACCGACGCCCGTCCGAACTGGCAGAACACGGTCGACAGCACCGGTGGCGGCCACGGCGGCACGCTGAACGTCGGCGGCATCGTCGGCACGGTGACCACCTCTGAGCTGGGCGTACGGACAGAGAGCCCGCACACCGGCACGAACGCGCTGATGTACTCGGGCATGGACAACAGCGCCACCAAGTCCTACTCCTACAACCAGGTGTTCGGGCTGAAGGGCGTCTCGGTACGGCCCACCACCAAGATGTCGTACTGGATCTTCCCGGAGAGCCCTACCAAGATGTCCAAGGTCTCCGGCACCAACAGCACCTGCGTGGCGGTCGACCTGATCTTCTCGGACGGCACCAACCTGCGCGACTCGGGAGCCAAGGATCAGCGCGGCAACTCGATCCACCCGGGCGCGCAGTGCGGCAAACTGACTCTCGACACCTGGAACGAAGTGGACGTGGACCTGGGTGCGGTCGCGGCCGGCCGGACGATCCTGCGGGTCACCGTCGGTTACGACCAGCCGGCCAACACCGGCGGTTACCGTGGCTTCATCGACGACCTGTCGTTCACCGACCTGGAGAGCGCGCCGAAGTTCCGCACCTCGGCGGAGTCCGGTGACACCAAGCTGACCTGGACCAACAGTGTGGACACCGGCGCCAAGCCGGCCGGTGGCGCGGCCAACGTCGGCCCACTGGTCTCCTCGGTCACCGGGCCGGAGCTCAAGGAGGGTCCGGCCACCGGGCGTACCGGATCCGGCATCGTCCTGTACTCGGGCAAGGACAACAGCGCCACCAGTTCGTACGCGTACATGAAGGGCTACAGCCTCGGGGAGACGTACGTCACCCCGACCACCCGGCTGTCGTATTGGGTCTACCCGCAGAGCAGCGCGAAGTTCAGCGGGGTAACCGGCAGCAACAGCTCGTGCGTGTCGCTCGACCTGCTGCTCGAGGACAAGATCGCGGCGAGCACCGTCGCGCTGCGCAGCACCGGCGTCAAGGACAACCGCGGCAACGTCGTGCACCCGGGCAAGCAGTGCGGCAAGCTGCCCCTGGACACCTGGACCCAGGTGGTCGTGCCGCTCGGCGCGATCGCGAACGGCAAGCGGATCGTCCAGATCGACTTCGGGTACGACCAGCCGGCCGGCACCGGCGGCTATCGCGGCTACCTGGACGACATCCGCATCACACAGTAGGTCCGGGGAATACGGGGACACCCGGGCCGTAACGACGGTCCGGGTGCTTCCCGGCCTCCGCGGGCCGAGGCCGGGGGCGACGCTCGCAGGCCCACGCGATCCAGGCGGTGGACGGGCAGACCGGCGAGGACCCCCGGCCGGGTGGCGTGCCCGCGGCGGGCGGCCGGGTTGAGATCCTGCCGCCCGCCGGTGGACTCAGCGGGTGGCGCGGCGGCGCAGCCGCAGGCCTTGGGAGACCGCGACACCGGCCAGCACGACCGCGGCACCGGCAATCTGATGCCAGTGCAGGTGTTCACGCAGGACCAGCACACCGACCAGCGTGGCGACCACCGGCATCAGGTAGGTGACCGACGTCGACGTGCTCGCGCCCGCCACCCGGATCACCTGCAGGTTGAGCACGAACGCGATGCCGGTGCCGAGGGCGCCGAGCGCCAGCACGCTCAGCACCACGCCGACCGACAGCCTTTCCGGGGCGGGGGGCGGCCCGGCCAGCAGGGGCGCTGCCACGGCGAGCATGCCCAGGGCCACCAGGAGCTGAGCGGCGGCCATCGAGACCCCGCTGCCCGCCCGACCGGCGATGAACTTCTTTTGGTACGGGATCGCCACCGCATAGCACATCGCCGCGCCGAAGCACATGAGCTGGCCGGTGAGCTGGGCGCCGCCGACACCGTGCCACACGCCGAGGACCACCAGTACCCCGGCGAACCCTAGGGCGAGCCCGGCCACCCGGCGTACGGTCATCCGCTCGGTGCGGAAGACCAGCACCGCCAACGGCAGCGCGACCAGCGGTGTCGCCGCGTTCCAGATGCCGGCCAGCACCGACGAGACACGCTGTTCGCCGAACCCGAACAGCGTGAACGGCAGCACGACGCCGAGCAGTGCGACCACCGCCAGATGCCCCCACAGCCGGGCGTCGCGGGGCAGCCGGTCGCGGGTCACCGTCAGCACTACCAGCAGGGTCAGCACGCCCGCGCTGACCCTGCCGAACGTGAGCCACAGTGGGTGCAGCTCGCGGACGCCGACTTTGATGAACAGGAAGCTGGTGCCCCAGATGGCGGCGAGCGCCAGATAGCTGGGCAGCCACCGGCTGCGTATCGCGGTGGCGGACGCGGGCAGGGCGTCGGCGGAGGGCTGTACGTCAGGACCGGTCTGGGTTGTCACCCCTGACACTCTGCCGAAGGGGTGCGACAAAATCGCGCGGTTTTCGGACGTGTCAGTACTGCGGCCGCGACGAGGGCATCAGCCGGCGTGGCGCGAGGGCGTATCTCGGCGCCGGACTCGTCCGGACTCCGTCCCTGGCGCTCGGGTCCCGTCACCGCGGCGTCCGTCGTCCGGTACGGGCGCACGGCCCTGCGCCGGCACCTTGAAGCCAGACACGGGATCCTGCGGTCACAGTCTGGCGCCCGCCGGGTGTCGTTCAGGCTCTTCGCCGCGGTCGTGCCGTCTTGACGACGGTGGGTCTGGTGGCTCACCGGCCACTTCTCATCTTTGACCTGCGGCTCGCCTGAGACATCCGGCGGGCGACAAGATCAGCATCGTCCGCGGACCGTGCTTCCGGCAGGGCCGAAGGTCCCCTGCCTGGTCCACGGCCGGGTCCCCGACCGGCCCACTCGGAACGGGATCTTCAGCCCGCCCCGATGGGGTCGTTGCGCACGTCCCTGCGCCCCGGCGCCGGCCGATGATCTAGATGCAACACGAGAGGGCAGGGCACAAGGAAGGGGCAGGACAATGAGGTCGCGGAAGATCGCCAGCGTGCTGATGGCTCTGGTCGGGGCCGGGATGGTTGCGGCAGGCCCGGTGATGGTGTACGAGGGCGTGCACGGTCAGCAGATGATCACCGATGAGCTGACCGCCCAGAAGATCACCTTCCCGGCGGACAAGGCGCAGCTGCCCGACGCGTTGAAGGCGTACGCCGGCCAGCAGGTCACCACCGGCAGCGACGCGAAGGCGTACGCGGATCTGATCGCCGAGCACGTGGCGAAGGCGACCGGTGGCAAGACGTACTCGCAGGTGTCCGAGGAGTGGATCGCCGGCGGCCGTAAGGACGAGCAGCTCGCCCAGGTGCGGCAGACCGCGTTCATGGGTGAGACGTTGCGCGGGTCGCTGATGAGCGCGTACCAGGCCGAGCAGGTCACCTGGCTGGTCATCGGACTCGGCGGACTGCTCATCGCGTTGGGCGCCACCGCCGGGGTGACCGCGTACAGCATGCGGCCCCGCAGGATCGTGGTCCCGGCCTCGCCCGAGGCGCTGGTCAGCGGACACCTGCCCGTCAGCTGACAGCGGGCCACACAAACGAGGGCCGTCCCCCAGCCGGGCGGCCCTCGTTGTTGTTCCGACTGGCCAACCGACCAACGGCGGGCATCGCTCGCACCTTCTTGGTCACCGAACGCCGCCCCCCATGGTGGGCGCCGGCGGCATTGACGGGACTTTCGGCCCGGGCGCCCTGGCGTGAAAAATGACTAGGCTCATTAATGAGCGAACTCATTTGGAGGACGGCGGTGGACGACGAGGCTGCCGGGCGGCGCGCCCAGAACATGCGGGAGAAGCGGAACCGGATCATGCGGGCCGCGGCGGAGCTGTTCTCCGAACGGGGATTCGAGGGCGTCACGACGCAGGAGATCTCCGAGCGCGCGGACGTGGCGGCGGGCACGCTCTTTCGGTACGCGGCGTCCAAGGGCGAGCTGTTCCTGATGGTGCACAACGAGGAACTGCGCGCCGCGATCGAGATCGGTGCCGCCGCGGCGGCAGACCAGGCGGATCCGGACAGCGCGGTGCTGGCTCAGATCGAGCCCGTACTCGTCCGCGCCCACGACTCGCGCAGCGCCGCCGTCTACCAACGCGAACTGTTGTTCGGCCCGCCCGGCGAGCGGTACCGGGCCGAAGGGCTCGAGCTCGTCGGAGAGCTACAACGGCGGATCGCGGAACTGCTCGGTGGCGGCACAGAGGCCGTCCGGGCAGCGCGCACCGTTTTCGCGGTCCTCAACCTGCTGCTGGTCCAGCCGTGGACCGGTGTGCATCCGGGCACCGACCCGGTCGAGGAGCTGCGGGCGCAGGTCGCTCAGGTGGTCCGGGGATTCCGGGCCCGGTGAGAGAGAGAAGATCATGTACCACAGCAGCGGCAATTACGAAGCTTTCGCCCGTCCGCGCAAGCCGGCCGGGGTGGACGACAAGGCGGCCTGGTTCGTGGGCGCGGGACTGGCCTCGCTGGCCGGTGCAGCGTTCCTCATCCGGGACGGCCGGATGCCCGGCAGCAGGATCACGATTCTGGAGCGGTTGCGGCTGCCCGGCGGCGCGCTGGACGGCATCAAGGAGCCGGAACGCGGGTTCGTGATCCGGGGCGGGCGGGAGATGGAGGACCACTTCGAGTGCCTCTGGGACCTGTTCCGCTCGATCCCCTCGCTGGAGATCGAGGGCGCCTCGGTGCTCGACGAGTTCTACTGGCTGAATAAGGACGACCCGAACTTCTCCCTGCAGCGCGCCACCGTCGACCGCGGCCAGGACGCGCGCACCGACGGGCTGTTCGGACTCAGCGACAAGGCGCAGCAGGACATCATCAAGGTCTTCCTCGCGACCCGAGCGGACATGGAAGGCAAGCGGATCGACGAGGTCTTCGGCGCGGACTTCCTGGCCAGCAACTTCTGGCTGTACTGGCGCACGATGTTCGCGTTCGAGGAATGGCACAGCGCCCTGGAGATGAAGCTCTACCTGCACCGCTTCATCCACCACATCGGCGGGCTGCCCGATTTCTCCGCGCTGAAGTTCACCAAGTACAACCAGTACGAGTCGCTGACCCTGCCGCTCTACACCTGGCTGCTCGAGCAGGGCGTGGTGTTCCACTTCAGCACCGAGGTGACCGACGTCGATTTCGACATCAGCGCGGGACGCAAACAGGCGACCCGGCTGCACTGGATCCGCGACGGCGCGCCGGGCGGGGTCGACCTGAGCGCCGACGACCTGCTGTTCATGACAATCGGCTCGCTCACCGAGAACTCCGACAACGGCGACCACCACACCCCGGCGCGGCTGAACGAGGGCCCGGCCCCGGCCTGGGACCTGTGGCGCCGGATCGCCGCGAAAGACCCGTCGTTCGGACGCCCGGACGTCTTCGGCGCGCACATACCGCAGACGAAGTGGGAGTCGGCGACGGTCACCACCCTCGACCCGCGGATCCCGGCCTACATCCAGAAGATCGCCAAACGGGATCCGTTCAGCGGCCGGGTGGTCACCGGCGGCGTCGTCAGCGTCCGCGACTCCAGCTGGCTGCTCAGCTGGACCGTCAACCGGCAACCGCACTTCAAGGCGCAAAAGCCGACCGAGATCGTGGTCTGGATCTACTCGCTGTTCGTGGACGTCCCCGGCGACTACGTGCGCAAGCCGATGCAGGACTGCACCGGCGAGGAGATCACCAAGGAGTGGCTGTACCACCTCGGCGTACCGGCGGACGAGATCGACGAGCTGGCCGCGACCGGCGCCCGGACCGTGCCGTGCATGATGCCCTACGTCACCTCGTTCTTCATGCCCCGCCGCGCCGGCGACCGCCCCGACGTGGTCCCGTCGGGGTCGGTGAACTTCGCGTTCATCGGCCAGTTCGCCGAGACCGGCCGGGACTGCATCTTCACCACCGAGTACTCGGTACGCACCCCGATGGAGGCGGTTTACCAGCTGCTCGACATCGAGCGGGGCGTACCCGAGGTGTTCAACTCGACCTACGACGTGCGTACGCTGCTCGCCGCGACGAACCGGCTGCGTGACGGTGACGAGTTCCGGGTGCCCGGTGGGACGCTCGGCCGGACGCTGTACCGCAACAAGGTGGAGAGCACCGAGATCGGCCAGCTGCTGCAGCAGTTCCGCCTGGTCGAGTGAGGCGCCCGCGACCCGGCGTCGGTCCGCGGCGAGACCCGTGACACATCGAACCATGCGCTGGCATGGATGCGTGTTAGCTTCTCCGCGGCCAGATTCGATTCCGGCCGTCTGACATTCGATGGTCTCGGATCAGGGGCGGGTGTCTGACCGGCATCGACACACGGGGGTCCGTTGTGCCAAGACCGTTCTGGTGGCGCGCTGCTGCCGCGATGACCGCGATCGTGCTCGGCGGGGCGTTCGCCGCGGTGCCGGCTCAGGCTGAGCCGACTACACCTACGTACACGAACGCCGACGTCGGTTTCGAGGAGTCGATCTACCAGAAGGTGGACCCGGGGCCACGACTGGATCGCGAGTGGGAGTACGCCGGTGGTCGGAACCCGTTCATCCGGGTCGACCTGGAATGGACCTGGCTGGAGCAGACCAGTTGTCCCGGCCCCTGCGCGGACGGGCTGGACTGGTCCGGTATCGACAAGACGGTCGACGCCGCACACCAGCGTGGTTTCCGCGTCATGCTCATCCTCGACTACACGCCGAAGTGGGCGAACGGCGGCCACGAATCCGGCAAGTTCTTCCCGACCCGCGACCATGACGGCGACTGGGCGGACGTCGTGCAGGCGGCGGTCGAACACTTCGGCACCAAGGTGCAGGCGTACGAGGTGTGGAACGAGCCGAACCTCCAGGGGTTCGGCGACTTCGACGTGCCCGGCACGGATGCGCAGCGCGTGCCGGAACGCAAGAAGCGCTACTGGGAGCTGGTGAAACTCGCCTACCCCAGGATCAAGCAGGGCTGCCCCTCGTGCGTGGTCGTGGCCGGCGGCTCGGCGCAGGGCACTCCGAACGGTTACGCGAGCAGTTCTGCTGCGTGGCTCCAGGCCGGTTACGACGAGCACGCCCGGGACTACTTCGACGCCGTCGCGCACCATCCGTACTTCCCCAACCAGGCCGGCCCGGATGCGCGCATGTGCGAAAGTCCGTGGGACAACCCCTTCGGGCCGATCTATCGCAACGACAAGGGACAGCTGTGCGGTGAGCTCGCCGCCGTCCGCGACGTCCTGGTCCGCAACGGCGACGCGGGCAAGAAGATCTGGGGTACGGAGTGGGGGGTGCCGACGAAGGAACCCTATCGTCCGAACGATTCGCTCGCCCGGGTGCGCAACATCCAGGTGGACGCCGTCCACCTGTGGCGGTCGGTGGATTGGACCGGACCGCTGTTCCTCTTCACCTATCAGGACAGCCCGCGCAGCGAGGACTGCGTGAAGTCGCCCAATCTGGGCGACTGCAACTTCGGCGTGGAGACCAACGAGGTCGACGGTTCCCACCACCCCAAGTCCCCGCTGTTCGAGGACATGCGGACGGCACTGCAGGGCGGCTGGCCGGATCGGCTGTACTGGAATCAGGCGGTGTTCGAGAACTCGGCGCTGCGCTCCCCGGACGGTCGCTTCTTCCTCTGGATGCAGGGCGACGGCAACCTCGTGCTCTACCGCACGGTCACCGCCACGACACCGGCACAGGTGCTGTGGTCGGTGACGAACAAGCACGGTTCCCTCCTGATCAACCAGGCCGACGGCTCTCTGGCTCTGAAGAACCGGCAGGGGGTCTCCGCCTGGAACAGTGGCTCGTACCAGGGCCCGGATCGGACCGCCACGCTGATCCTGCAGAACGACGGGAACCTGGTCCTCTATCGGGACTCCGACCGGAAGGCGATCTGGGCGAGCAACACCTGTTGTCGCTGAGCGTGCACAGTGCTGCGATAGTGTGCTCCGTCCGGCGGGTGCCGTGTCCCTGGCTCAAACTCTGCTGGTCGGTGTTGTGATGCTGCGGGCGGGTGTGCCGGGCGGTGGATGGGGCTCGCCGGGGTGCGTGTGGTGGGCAGGGCCAGTGGGGCGATTTCGGCGAGGGTGCCGGGTTGGCCGGTGGCGGGCAGCGTGAACGTGAAGAGAGAGCCCCCGCCAGGGTTGTCGGCGGCGGTGATGGTGCCGCCGTGGCTCACAATGCGGTGGCAGAGGGCCAGGTCGAGCCCGGTGCCCGCGTAGCCGGCATCGCGGTGCGCGCGGTGGATTGGCGAATGAGGGGCCGGCGCCAAGCGTACGGCGCCATTGCGCTGTACCAAGGGCGAGGGGCGACGGACAAGGCCGATGGAAGCCTGCGGGTCGCGCAACGATGGACGCCAGTGGACAGTTTGCGCAGCTCACGCCACACAAGGGGCAAGGTCGCCCGCCAAGCGACGCCGCGCGCCACAGCTGGCCCCATTCGCCGTCGAAGGCCGAGGCGACCTCGACCGTTGCTGCCTCGTGCGTCTCGACCACCGCTGGCCCATATGCGTTGAGGTACACGTGCGCGAGCGCGGGGATGTCGTCGCGCACCAGGGGCCGCACCGATACGCCCGCTGGGAATTTCTGATCATGCGTGATGACGTCTGCGACGGCGGCCGTGTAGTAGACGAGCACCTGATCATTGTGAAACCCATTGCTAGATCTCGTCGACTCAGACCTTGGGAACCTTGGACCGGCAGTCCGCAAGATGATTACCCTCCACGGCCGGACTACCGCCCCCAGAGGTCAGCGCGGTACCGCGGGCGCCCGCCGATAGGTGACCGTCCGTCCGGCGTCGCGGAAACCGATCCGGTGATAGAGCGCGCGGGCGACCGGGTAGGCCGCGTCGCCGCGCGGGCACACCACGGCGCGGGTCGCCCCGGCATCGCGCATCGCGTGCAGACAGGCCAGGCTGACGGCGGCGCCGAGACCGCGCCGGGCGTACCGCGGGTCGGTGCCGACCGGCTCCAGCAGAGCCACTCGGTTCACCTCGTCGTACCAGCCGAGCGCCGAGGCCGTCAGGATGCCGTCCGGCGCCTCGACGACTTGGTCCAGGTCCGACCGGTACGGCCAGGTCGCTGCGATCGTCTGGTAGCGCGTGGTCGTCATGCCCGACTCGCCGTCGCCCAGGTCGACCGGCGGCACCTGCAACTGGCCGAGCCACGTGGGGCGCCACGCGGCCCGGTGCACCGCAGCCCGCTCGGCCATCTCGTCGGCCCGGATCGCGCGTACCCGGAAGCCGCTGGGCAGACGCGGAGCCGGTAGATCGTCGTCCAGGTCACGCAGGCAGTGCCGGAAGAACGGCTCATCCACCTCGCGGTACCCGGCCGCGCGCAAGGCGGCGCTCAGGTGGGTGTCGGAGTCCATCACGGTGACCGACTGCCCCACCTCACCTGCTGTCGCGTCGAACCAGGCCAGCACCGCGTCCACCAGGTTCGGCGGGGCGTGAAGTTCGAGACGCCAGGGAGGACTGAGCCAGGCCCAGGCCGCGACCTCGCCGTCGGGGTCGGGCCACAGGGCCACCGTCCGCTCCGGCAGCGACGGGCGCTGCCAGGCCAGGTCACCGATGTGCCAGTGGCTGTCCGCAGTCCAGGTCCGCTGGACGGCGCGTTGCATGCCGATCAAGTCATCGGCGCCGCCGAAGACCCGGACGTCACCGGTCAGACGCACGCCGAGCCCTTCGGCGGCGCACCGGCGTGACGGAAGGACGACGAGGTCACGACGGGGGGCACCGGATTTCTCACCACCCGATTGTGCGTCCACAACCCTGTGCTGCCAGGAAGCAACGCCAGTGACGAACCTGGGCTTCAGGAATCCCGGTCGGGATCGATCAGGGCGGCGCGGCGCTGCGTACGCAACGACAGTCATGGCAATGGCGTTGCTGTGCACCCTCCACTAACCCGCGCCCGGACGGGCCGACGGTCGTCCTGCGGCTGAACGACCCCGCTGGAGGGGGAGCAGGAGCGCGAGCAATTCGGCAGGGTCGGTATTCCCACGCGTATCAGAGACGGACCGGTTATAGGGCCATGGAAGCGCTGCTGACGGCGATGCGTCCCCGGTAGGGAGGAATCAGGCTGCCCCGGCGGTTCACGTCTGTGGCATGACACAGGCTTGTCGCGTGGCGTTATCCCACGGCCGCCAAGAAGTCCGAGTAGAACACGACCAGGCCGATCGCTACGCAGATCCCGGCCACGATCCAGAACCGGACCACGATGTTGACCTCGCTCCAACCGGCCAGCTCGAAGTGGTGGTGCAGCGGCGTCATCCGGAACACCCGCTTGCCGGTGGTCTTGAACGAGATGATCTGGATGACCACGGACATCGTGACGATCACGAACAGGCCGCCGATGATGACCGACAGCAGCGTGGTCCGGGTCGCCACGGCCAGTCCGCCGATCAGCCCACCCAGCCCGAGCGCGCCGGTATCACCCATGATGATCCGCGCGGGCGAGGTGTTCCACCACAGGAAGCCCACACACGCGGCTGCCGCGGCAGCCGCGATCATCGCGATCTCCAACGGATCTCGCACCTGGTAGCAGTACTCGTTGACCCGGGCGTAGTCGACGTCGCCACACCAGTGCCGGTACTGCCAGAAGCCGATCAGCGCGTACGCCCCGAGCACCAGGATGGACGCTCCGGTGGCCAGGCCGTCGAGGCCGTCAGCGAGGTTCACGCCGTTCGACATCGACATGATCACGAAGACGAAGACCAGCACCGAACCGATCTTGCCTACGTCCAGCCAACTGAGGTCCCGGATGAACGAGATGTGTTCGCTGGCCACGGTTTCGCCGTTGGTGCTGGGCACGTACAGCGCAGCGATGCCGAAGCCGCCGCCGACGATCAACTGGCCGAGCAGCTTGCCCTTCGCGCTCAGCCCGTCCGAGTTGCGCCTGCGTACCTTGAGGAAGTCGTCGAGGAAGCCGACCACGCCGCAGAAGAGAAACAGCCCGAGCAGCACCAACGCCGTCATGGTCGGGCGTTCTTGGGCGATCTGACGTTCCGGCAAGGTGGTCAGGGCAACGTGCCCGGCCGCGTACGCGACGATGGTGGCCACGATGAACGCCACCCCACCCATCGTGGGCGTGCCCTTCTTGCCCTGGTGGGTCGCCGGCCCGAGGACACGGATCGGCTGCCCGGCCTTCAATGCGGTGAAGACCCGGATCGCGAACGGCGTGCCGAACAGCGAGACGATGAAGGCGACCGCCGCCGCGACGATGACTGCCCTCACGGGCGAGCCTCCACGAGATCCGGATTTCTCGTTGCTGTCAGAGGGTGCCGGACGTCGTATTCGGAAAGCCCATCAAGCATCCAGACCGGCGCCTGACGTGCCGACCGGAGCCGGCCGTGCAGATGGTCTTTCGCGCAATCATCGATCACGGGACACGAGCTTGCCATCCGGTAGCAAGCGGAGCAGCCCTCGGCGGCTCGCGCCGGAAACCGTTTGGCAACACTCTTTTCACATCCGTCGATCTGCGTTAGCGTGTTGGGAGCGCTCCCATCCCCCTTCGTCCCAGGGAGTCCCCCACCGCTAGGAGTGTCATGAGACATGCCCTCCGCGCCGCCCTCACCGCCTGCCTGCTCGCCGCCGGTTCACTGACCGCGATCGCCCTCGCGCTGCCGGCACGGGCCGACACCCAGATCTGCGAACAGTTCGGCTCCACGACCGTCGGCGGCCGATACGTCGTGATGAACAACCGCTGGGGCACCACCGCCGAACAGTGCATCACCGTCACCGCGACCGGCTTCGCCATCGCCAGCCAGCAGGGCGTCGGCAACACCAGCGGCGCTCCGGTGTCGTACCCGGCGATCTACTATGGCTGCCACTACACCAACTGCTCGCCGGGCACGAACCTCCCGCTGCGGGTGGACCAGATCACCAGCGCGACCAGCAGCATCGAGTACGGCTTCGTCAGCGGCGCCACATACGACGCCGCGTACGACATCTGGCTCGACCCGACGCCGAAGACCGACGGCGTGAACCAGCAGGAGATCATGATCTGGTTCAACCGCCAGGGCGCCATCCAGCCGATCGGATCCGTCGTCGGCACCGCCACGATCGGCGGCCACACGTGGGAGGTCTGGCGCGGCAGCAACGGCCAGAACGAGGTCATCAGCTACGTCGCCCCGGCCCCGATCACCACCCTGGGATTCAGCGTGCTGGACTTCATCACCGACGTACGCACTCGGGGCGCCATCACCAGCGCCTGGTATCTGACCAGCATCCAGGCCGGGTTCGAGCCGTGGATCGGCGGCACCGGGCTTGCGGTCAAGTCCTTCTCGGCCTCAGTGAACGGTGGCGGTAGCACGCCACCCACCACCCCGCCCACCACGCCACCCACCGGTGGAACGGGCTGCACCGTCGCCTACCAGACGAATGTCTGGCCGGGCGGTTTCACCGCCACCGTCACCGTGACCAACACCGGCGCCGCGGCGATAGACGGCTGGTCGCTGGGCTTCGGCCTGCCCGCCGGACAGGCCGTCACCCAGGCATGGAACGCGACCCTGTCCGCCACCAGCGGGGCGATCACCGCGCGCAACCTGTCCTACAACGGCAGCGTCTCCGCCGGTGGCAGCCAATCATTCGGGTTCCAGGGCACCTACACCGGTGCCTTCGCCACCCCGGCGGCGTTCACCCTCAACGGCGCCGTCTGCGCCAACGGCTGACGACGGCGCGTACCACGGCAACGACATGACCGGTTCGCCGGCGGCGCGCCACTCGTCGAGGTCACCGCCGCCGGCGATGTCGCGACCGGAATCCACGTTGATTCAGAAGATCCGGCAGTTACCGACGCCGTACCGTCAGATTTGGACCTGGCGGCGGATCTCGCGGGCCAGCGTGGCCTGGCTGTGGTTGTTGACGGCGAGGATGCCGTTCTCGGCCATGACGGCGTGGAATTGCTGCAAGTGGGATGGCACGCCCGGTGGCATGGGCGCCAGGTGCCAATGCAGGTGCGCGTTGCCTTGCCGGCTACCGAGGCTCATCGAGTACATGCGCTCGGTGGGCACGGTCGCCGTTTTGGCCCGCGCGACGGCGTGCACGACATGCTGGAAGCGAAGGAACTCCGGCGGTTCCATGTCGTGCACCCGGGGCAGTTGTCGATGATCCGGCTACGAGGAGCCTTCAGGTTCCCACACGAATTCCTCGACGTAGCCGACGACCTCACGGTCGCGGTCGTGTCGCTGCCAGTCGTCGTACCCGTCGTGCACCGCGATGCGCAGCCGCTCGAGTGACATCGGGTCGAAGAAGAGGGTGGAACGGGAGCCGATACGGAACTCGGCGCAACGCACGACCCCCCGATCGGCGTCTGCAGGGTCGTTGACGGCGTATCGGATGCGGGTGATGGGTGGATCCGCGCCCGAATCGATGAAGAAGAGGCTGGTGAGTGAGGCGGTGGCGAACTCGTCGTCTTCGCGCTCGAGCGTCGCCGGCATGGTGATCTCATCGACCATGCGCAGGGTGAGTGAGCCTTCGTTCTCGGAGCCGTCGATACGGAGGAACCGGTCATCCAGGTGCAGATAGGCGGTACCCCCGAGCGGCCGGAACTCCGGTGTTCCGTACGCCGTCTCGATGTATCCGGGCACAAGCACGTCGTGCACGCGGGCGCCGTCAAGTTCGTTCAGCAGGTCGTGCAGGGCGCCCATGGTGTTCCTCGGTTCCTGTGTGACGTTGTGGCCGTCCAGCCGAGTGTTGGCGTCCGTCCAGTGCCGACCTGGACGGTGACGATGCGACCATGGACCATGCTGACGTGGTCCGTCCAGTATCGGGAGCAGGCGGGACGCGGGTGGCTTACGCCCGGCGGAGCCATGCCCGGGTCAACAGGCCGACGCCGATGGCGAGGCCGAGCAGCCGCCGCAGCAGGGCGACCGCGCCGATGAGGCTGACGACCGTACCGACGCCGGCGAACAGCATCCAGAAATGCCCCTCCTGCCCGCCGGTCACCGTGGCGTTGTCCGGGTCCACCGGGTTGTACGCCACGTCCGTCGTCTCGCCGATGGTCGGTCGTGATCCGCTCAAGAGCCTGCCGGGGAGCGTGTGCTGCTGTCCGGACCGGTCGTTGTAGCGGTAGATCGCCCGGTACTGATAGTCGCTGTTCATGGTGACGTCCATGACCGTCGCGGTGGTGGTCACCCATCCCGGTCCGGTCTTCGGGCGCGCCACGGCCCAGCCGGCGAGAACGAACGCCAGCCCGAAGACCAGCAGGAAAAGCGACGTGGCCAGTCCGATCCGGCGTCGTCCGCGGACCATCATCGCCGCACCGGCCAGCGCAGCGCCGGTGGTCAACCGCGGACCCGCCACCGCGAGGCTGCCCTGGGCGGGTGTGCTCGCGAAGGCCGGCTGTGCGCTCGGGAAGGCCGGCTGGGCGGGGGAGGGGACCGGTGGCCGGAACGACGTCTCGCCGGTCCACCGCTGCCCGTCCCACCATCGGTCCCCGCCGCCGCCGCCGTACGGGTCGGGATACCAGCCGGCAGGAGGCATCGGTGCGGTCAACGAAACCTCCTGAGAGCAGTGCGAATCGGTCAACGCGTACCGCCGGTGCCGTAACCCGGCAGGCCCGGAGCCGGAGCGCGGGCGGGTGTGATCCCGTGGGTCGGTGAGACGAACCAGATCGGTCGCCGGTGGCCCGGTCTGAGCTTTCCGGGCCTCCCGACCGAGGCTGGGCCGTCGACGGTCCTACACCTCGGTCCGGCAGCGGACGTCCAGGTCACGACAGCCGGTCGACACCGGGACCTCGGACAGCGGCTCGACCTCCGGCGCGGCCCAGCGCCGCGCCTCACCCGCCGTCACCTTCTCAAGGTTTCGGGCTGATCGGGGGCGCCCAGGACCAACCCCGCGCGAGCAGCGCATCACAAGCGGTCACTGCGGCGCGGAGCCGGTCCGGATAGCTTCCGGTCAACGCCCGATGGGGTACGTCCTGAGCGGCCAGCGTCTCGACGAAACGACGCGTCATCCAGGGCCGGACGCCCTGCCCGTCGCGCAGCCCGTCGTCGACGAACGGCACCCGCTCGTGGTCGGTGAGCAGGTAGAGATGCGGGGGACGGACCAGCGCGCGGACCGCCGGCGAGGCACTGCCCAGGTAACGTTCCTCCCACACGGTGGTGGCCAGCGCGTCGGTGTCGCCGAACAGGATCGGCGAGCCGGCGCGAGCCGCCTCGTCCTCGGCCGCGTTCTGGGCCTGCGCCACGGTCACGAAGTCGGCCCGGTCCCAGGTGACGTGCTCGACACGTGCATCCGGGTCCGCCGCGCGCAGTGCGGCCAGTTTGCGTTCCGTGAGCTCGCGGCCGTACTCGGGCACCCATCGGGTGTGCGCCCAGACGCCGCCGCGCAGCCGGAAGTGGTGGGCGAGGGCACGAGCCAGCGTGGTGGTGCCGGTGGACTCGGCACCCACCACGATCACCCGGCGGGTCAGCCAGGACCGTACGCCCGGGCCGAGCTGCGACCAGTGCGCGACCGGGTCGGCGCGGATCGCCGTGCCGGAGACCGGCAGCGCGTCGCGCCGGACCGTGACCGCCACGGCCCCGAACCGCCGGGCCAGCTCGGCACCGTACGGTTCCCCGGAGAACACCGCGTCGACGTGGTCGGCGCCGACGGCCGCCCGGAACACCGCCATGTGCAGGTCCCACACGGCCGGGTCGCCGTAGTCCACGGGGTGGTCGTCGTAGCTGCCGACGATCCGGACGTGGGGTGGGTGTGCCGCCCGCAGCCAGTCCACCCGCAGTTCCAGGGGCAACGACTCGCGCGTCGAGGGCGCGACGACCACGGTGACCCGGTCGCAGGCCGCCGCTGCGGCGTCGATCAGGGCGTGATGGCCGGCGTGCGGCGGATAGAACTTGCCGATCACCAGGCCGTGGCGGTACGTCATGCGGGCACCGCCGCCCGCGCCGGCAGGGCCGCACGCCAGGCGCGCAGGCCGAGTACGCACAGGGTCAGGAACGCGACGTACAGGATCGCGGTGAGCCAGAGCCCCTTGTATGCGTACAGCGGGATGTAGATGAGGTCGGCGGCGATCCACAGCCACCAGTTCTCCACCAGCTTGCGGGTCTGGCCGTACGTGGCGAGCAGTGACAACGCGGTCGTGACCGCGTCTGCGAGCGGGACTGTCGAGCCGGTGAACCGGCCCAGGAACCACCACAGTGCGGCGCTCAGTGCGGCTCCGGAAAGACCGAGCGCGGTCCATTCACCGCGGGTGGTGGCGCGTACGGTCAGCGGGTTGTGCTGGTCACCGCCGTAGAGCCACGCCCACCAGCCGTACAGGCCGAGGATGATGTAGACGACCTGCAGGCCGGCGTCCGCATAGAGCCCGGCCGACCAGAAGACCACCATCAGCAGCACCACGTTGAGGATGCCGATCGGCCAGTTGAGGATGTGCTGGCGTACCAGCAGCCAGACGGTGAGCAGACCCGTCGCGAAGCCGAGCAGCTCCGCCCAGGTGGTAGGCGCTCCGAATGCGGTGAACGCGGTGGTCAACAGCCAGTCGATCATGACATCAGCATCCTGGTCGATGCCGCCGTCAGGCAAGCTGGTGCGGTTCCCCGGTGACGCGTCGGCGAGAAACCGGGGAAGCCGGCGTGGCGCGGATAGGCCGGCGGGCGCCACGGCGATACGACCGCAACCGCGCCGAGCCGAGGAACCGCTCGATGTTCCGTAGCGGCTTGAGGGGTCTCGGTCGAGACCCCTCGAGCGTGCGCGGTCAGGCCGTCGTGGGGCGAGGCTTCCGGCGCCGGGTGGTGAAGACCGCGAAGCCGCCGGCCGTCACGGTCGCCAGGCCGAACAGCGCCAGCGCGGTGACCGGTGAGCCGGTGACCGGTAGGCCGGTGCCCGCGGCGGCGATGGTGACCGGCAACGCCAGGTAGCGGACCCGGCCGTTCGGGCTGGTGCCGGTGGCGACGAACGTGTGCTCACCCTTGTACGTGGCCGGGATCGTCACGGTGGCGGAGAACGAGCCGTTCGCGGCCACCACCGGGCGTGCCAGCACCCGCGGCGCCGAATAGAGCGCCACCTCCACCGTGGTGCCCGGCTTGAACCCATGGCCGGACACCGTGATGTGGCTTCCGGCGGCCGGCGTCTCACCCCGGGCCACATCGGACGCCAGGGTGGGAGCGTTCGTCGGAGGCTGCGGCGGCGTCGTCGGCACGCCGGTCGGGACTCCGGTGGCGACGGCGCTCGACGGGGACGTGCCACCCAGCCCGGTCGCGGTCACCGTCACCCGGTAGGTCACCGCGGCCGACAGGTCCTTGATCGTGCAGGAGAGGGACTTCGCGGACTCGTGGCAGGTTCCGCCCGGGCTGACGCCGTCTGTCGCCACCGCGGTCGCGGTGAAGCTGGTCGCGAACTGCACTTTGTCCCAGCTCACGGTAAGCGTGCCGCGCCCGGCCGTCACCGTGGTGATCGTCGGGGCGTCCGGTGCCGGGGGAGTGCCGCCGGCCGTGACAGGTCCGGCGGCGAAGGCGGGAGCTGACTGCTCGACGCCGTTCATGGCCACCGCGTAGACCTCGTATTCCGCGCCGGGGTCGAGGTCGCGGCTGATCGTGCACCCCAACCGGTCGCCGGGCTCGGAGGTGGGCTGGAAGCACCCGAAGCCCGGATCCGTGGACCCGGGGGGCCTGGCGTAGGCCGCGTAGTGGACGCTCGGGGAAGCGCCCACGAGCGGGTCCCAGCTGACGTGGATGCCCTGGGATGCGGTCTCGGCCCGGACGTTGGTCGGCGCGGCCAGCCCGTCCGCGCGGGCGCTCCGGTTCCCGGCCCACATCTGCGCGGCGCCGACGCTCGCAACGTCCGCTGCGGCAGGGGCTGCCGGCAGCCCGAACGCCGTGACGCACGCGAGAACCGCGGCAGCGCGCCGCAGACGACGGTGAGGTTTCCGTGACCCGAGCCGCTGTCGCATGAGTCCCCCGATCGGCAGGATCTGGTGCTCAGATGAGCCCACAGGGACCACGTTAGCCACATGTAGGACCGAAACTTGACAAATGCCATGAAATAGCCGATCCAGCGGTTTCATGAACGAACCTCGCATCAGTTGCCCGCTGATCTGGTGCGGCGCGTGCGGCCGGGTCATCGGTACCGGTGTTCGGCGAGGCGGACGAAGGAGCGCACGCGGCTCAGTAGGCTGTCTCGCGTGGTGGTCCGCGACCTGCCCTGCCGTCAGGCCGTACGGGCATGCAACGGCAGCCGGGCTTGCCCGGCACCGAGCCGCCCGGTCGACGATGGTGGGTGAGCGAGACGGACGGGAAGGCGCGAGGCGGCGATTCGGTCATCGGCTTCCGCCCCAGACGGATGTGGAGCTGGGTCACGCGGCGCTTGGCGGTGCGGGCGTTCGGCGGCGGCGTGGACCTGTCCGACCTGTCCCGGCTGCCGGACTCCGTGCTGTGGCCGTTGCGCCGCGACGGCCTGGATCCGGTCCCGGAGCTGTCACGTCGCCGCGAGCAGGAGCCGGTCAGCCCGTTGCCGCTGCCGTTCGGGGTGCGGGCGTGGCTGGTCACCGGCTACGACGAGGTCAAGGCGGTCCTCGGGCACGTCGACGGGTTCAGCAACGACTTCGCCAACCTCGCCGGGATCGGTGCGCGCCACGACCCGGGCGGGCTGGGTTTCGCGGACCCGCCGGTGCACACCCGGCTACGCCGCCTGCTCGCTCCGGAATTCACGATGCGGCGGTTGCGCCGCCTCGCGCCGCGCATCCAGACCATTGTCGACGAGGTGCTCGACGCGATCGAGCCCGGCGACGCCCCAGTGGACCTGTGGCGATCGTTCGCGCTGCCGATACCGTCGCTGACGATCTGCGAGCTGCTCGGTGTGCCGTACGGCGAACGCGAGCATTTTCAGCGGCTGGCCACCGCCCGATTCGATCTGACCGGCGCCGCCGGCGGCTCGTTGACCGCGATGAGCGAGTCGCTGTCGTACCTGAGCGACCTGGTCACCCGGCAGCGCCAGGCGCCCGGCGACGGGCTGCTCGGCATGCTCATCCGCGAGCACGGCGACGCCGTCGACGATCGGGAGCTCGCCGGGCTGGCCGACGGCCTGCTCACCGGAGGCCTGGAGACCACGGCGAGCATGCTCGCGCTCGGCGCGCTGGTCATCGCCCGCGAACCGCGCGCGAAACGCCTGCTCACCGGCGTCGACCCCGGCGACCACGGCTCTGTCGGCGGCGGTCCGGCGGGCCCGTTCGTCGAAGAACTGCTGCGCTACCTGAGCGTGGTGCAGGTCGCGTTCCCCCGGTGCGCCGTTCGCGACATCCAGCTCGGCAACGTACGGATCGCCGCCGGCGACTTCGTGGCGTGCTCGCTGAGCGCGGCCAACCGCGCCGACGTCTTCGGCGCCGATCCGCAGGCTTTCGACCCGGCCCGGCCGGCCCGCCCGCATCTGGCCTTCGGCCACGGCGCCCACCGCTGCATCGGCGCAGAGCTGGCCCGCATGGAACTGCACGCGGCCTACCCGGCGTTGGTCCGCCGGTTCCCCCGCATGCGCCTGGCGATCGACCCCGGGCAGCTGTCGTTCCGGGACGCCTCCATCGTCTTCGGGTTGCAGGCGCTGCCCGTCCTGGTGACCTGACGGAGGCGTTCACCCCCACGTGGGCTGTCGCCGACGGCCTCGGCTACTTCGGCAATTCGCCGGTTTCTGCCAGTTGCTGGGCGACGTCAGCGAGTTTGCGGTTCAGCCGCTGGGACACGCGCCGCAGCAGGTCGAAGGCGGCGCCCGCGGGCAGGCGCTGGCGTTCCATCAGAATGCCCTTGGCCTGCCCGATGACGTCGCGGGTGCTCAGTCCTCGATGGAGGGCGGCTTCGCGCCGGTCGACCTCGTCGCGGCGATGGGCCATGGCGACGGTGACGGACACGTACGCGGCCAGGATCGACGTGAACTCCTGGTCTTCATCGCTGAATGCGTCGGCGGTGGCACCGTAGAGGGTGAACGCACCGAGCGCCGACCACTGGGCCCGCTGGTGGACGAACAAGCCCTGCGACAGGGCGCTGGCCGCGCCGAGCTGCGCGGCGGTGGCGGCCAGCACCGGCCAGCGCGACGATTCGGCCAGCTCGGGCGCGTACGCCGCGTTCATGGTGTTCATGGCTTCCGGACCGGGGCCGATCCCGGTGGCGAACTGGATGTCGTCGAGTTCGGCGGCGACCGGGGAGGTGGTCACCTGATCGACGACCTGTTCATGGCGGTACAGGGTGATACTGGCCCAGTCGCACCCGGCCACCGCATCGACGGTGAACTTCAGGACCTGCGGGAGCATCTCGCTGAGATCGTCGGAGCCGCACAGCTGGCGGGCGAGCTGGGCGAAGCTGGCCACCAGCATCGGCCCGTACACCTGCGGTCCCCACGTCACCGCGGCGCGGGCCCGATCCTGCGCGGCAGCATGCCGGCCGGCGGCGGCGCTCTCGCGTTGACGCGCGTCGTGGGCGCGCCGGCGCGCGTACACGTCCGGAACTCGCGGCGCTCGGTGGCCGGCTCGTCGCCGCTGCTCGACACCGCGCTCCCGGTCCATCGACTCGCGCTCACGGTCGTCGGCCTGGCGTTCGCGCGCGCCCGCGGCCTCATCGCGCTGGTCGGCGACGTCGTCGCGTTGATCAGCCCGGTTGTCGCGTTCGGCGGCGACGAAGTTGCGCCGATCGGCCAGCCATGCGTTCTCCTCGGCGTCGAGCGTCTCCCCGGCCTGCTTGGCCGCGGCGGCCCGATCCCGGGTGGCGCTGCGGCGTGCGGCGCCTGCCTGGACCCGGGCGGCGGCCTCCCGGGCGCGTCCGAGCTCCGCCTCGGCCCGCTGCACCGCCGCTTCGGCGCGGTCCAGCGCTGCCTGCGTCGCGGCCTGCTCCGCCGCATCGTCCGCGTCGCCGGCCGAGGTGGCGTCCGTGAGCCAGGCGGTCTCCCGCCGGTCCAGCGTCTGGTCCTGCCGATCGGCGAGCGCTTCCCGTTCGTCGGCCAGCGCTTCGCGTTCGTTGGCCAGCCGTTCGCGTTCGTCGGCCAGCCGTTCGCGCTCATCCGCGCCGGCTTCCCACAGATCGGCGCGTCTGACCTGCTCTTGCAGCGGAACACTGCGGTCCGGCGACGCCGCCTGCCCTCCCGTTTCGGTCATCGGCATTCCCTCCGGAATCGGCGTCCAGCGCGCTGCAGGCGACGGTCTCCTCCACGCCCAGCAGACCGAATACCCGCGCCGGCATGCCGTGCAACCCGTCGACGCGCAGATCTCGGCCGCGCGATCTCGCCGCCACCCACGCGCGGATGATCAGACCGGTGCTCTGGGCATCGATGAAACGCACACCTGACAGGTCGAGCACGATCGTGGCGGCGGCGCCGGACTCTGCGACTCGCCGCAGGCACTCGCGCCACTCCGGGACCGTCGACAGGTCCAACTCGCCGGTCACATCGACAACGATGCGACCATCGACGTGCCGTTTCGTCCAACCAAAACGGTGCGGCCCGCAGACCTCACCATAGGATATTCCGGACACCAGCCATCCCCTCCCCGAGGATTGGCTGGATCATCAACCAACGGTCATTCTTACCCCTCACCCCGCCCCTGGCAAACCAGGCAGTCCGGGCCACTTCATGAGTACGGTCGGGGCGCGGCCACCTGGCAGCGCCGGGGACATGATCGCCGTCGGCGCGCGGTGTCCGGTTGATTTCCGGGTTCGGGCCGGTGCCGTCGAATCGGCGTAGATCATGATCTGATGGTGGTCCGGTGGCTGCCGGCATTCCGGTCGGGGCGGGCTCGTCGGCTGCGGCTGAGGCTGTGGGATGTCGTACGGCATCCGGCCCGGCTGGTGGTCCTCGGCTTCGCCGTGGCGGTGCTGGCGGGGTCGGCCCTGCTGTTGCTGCCGGTCGCCACGGAGAGCGGGCGGAGCGCGCCGATGGTGACGGCGGTGTTCACCGCCACCTCGGCGGTGTGCGTGACGGGGCTGGTCGTCGTCGACACCGGCACGTACTGGTCGGGATTCGGCGAGGCGGTGATCCTGGGCCTGATCCAGATCGGCGGGTTCGGGATCATGACGCTCGCGTCGCTGCTCGGCTTGCTGGTGGCGCGGCGCCTGCGGATGCGGATGCAGTTGGGTGCGCAGGCGGAAACCAAGGCGATCGGGATCGGAGAGGTACGCCGGGTCGTACTCGGCGTGCTCCGGGTGAGCCTGATCGTGGAGGTGCTCGTGGCGGCGGTGCTGACGTGGCGGTTCGCGGACGGCTACGGCGAGCCGTGGGGCCGCGCCGCGTACCTGGGGGTGTTCCACTCGGTGTCGGCGTTCAACAACGCCGGCTTCGGCCTGTTCTCCGACAGCCTGATGCGCTTCGTCGCCGACCCCTTCGTGTGCCTGCCCATCGACGCGGCGGTGATCATCGGCGGGCTCGGCTTCCCGGTGCTGTTCGAGTTGCGCCGGGAGCTGCGTACACCGCGGAGCTGGTCGCTCCACACCAAGATCACGGTGGGGACGACGGCTGGGCTGCTCGCCGCCGGGTGGGTGGCGATCAGCGTCGCGGAGTGGTCGAACCCGGGCACCCTCGGCGCCCTTGGACCGGGTGGCAAACTGCTGGCCGGGTTCACCACCGCGGTGATGCCCCGTACCGCCGGTTTCAACAGCCTCGACGTCGCCCAGTTCACCGACGTCACCCTGCTCGTACACGATGTGCTGATGTTCATCGGCGGCGGCAGCGCCGGCACCGCCGGCGGCATCAAGGTCACCACGTTCGCATTGCTCGCCCTGGTGGTCCTCGCGGAGATCCGCGGCAACCCGAGTGTGCACGCGCTCGGCCGCCGGCTGCCCGCGGACGTGCAACGGCAAGCGCTGACGGTCGCGCTGCTCAGCATGACCACCGTCACCGCATCCACGGTCGCCCTGCTGGCGATGACTCCGTTCCGGCTGGACCAGGTGCTGTTCGAGGCCGTGTCGGCGTTCGCCACGGTCGGGCTGACCACCGGCATCACCGCGCAACTCGGCACATCGGGGCATGTCATCCTGATCGTGCTGATGTTCGTCGGCCGGCTCGGGCCCATCACCGCCGCCGCTGCCCTCGCGCTACGGGAGCGGACCCGCCGATACGAACGACCGGAGGAGCGACTCATCGTTGGCTAGGAGACCCGCCACCGTCAACCGCATCGCCGTGCTCGGCCTCGGCCGCTTCGGCGGCTCGCTGGCCCTCGCGCTGATGCGCCAGGGCTGGGAGGTCGTCGGCGTCGACGCCGACCCGTCGGTCGTGCAGGAATACGCCGACCAGCTCACCCACGCCGCGGTCGCGAACACCACCGACGAGGTGGCGATGCGCCAGCTCGGCGTGCAGGACATGGCGCACGCCGCCGTCGGCATCGGCATCAACCTGGAAGCCGGCATCCTGACCACCGGACTGCTTGCCGACCTCGGCGTCCCCAACATCTGGGCCAAGGCGATGAGCCACCGGCACGCCGCCATCCTGCAGCGAGTCGGTGCGCACCACGTCGTGCTGCCGGAGCATGAGATGGGCGAACGCGTCGCCCATCTCGTCACCGGGCACAACCTCAACTTCATCGAATTCGAGGACGACTACGCCATCGTCCAGACCCACGCTCCGGCGGAGGCGTTCGACAGGACGCTCGCCGACGCGGCGCTGCGCGCCAAGTACGGCGTCACCGTCGTCTCCATCAAGCATCCCGGTGCGGAATTCACGTACGCCACCGCCGACACCACCGTCCACGCCGGCGACACCCTGATCGTGGCCGGCAGGACCCGTCAGGTCGAGGCGTTCGCCAGCCTGAGCTGACCGACCTGCGCCGACACAGCACATTCGGCATCCATCGCCGGCTGGCCGGCGTTATCCGACCAGCTGCGCGGTGCCTTTCCCGAGCGCATTGGCCTTCAGCTGCTCGTACTCGCTTGCGCTGATGGCGCCGGAGTCGAGCAGTGCCTTCGCCGATGCGATCTCGTCGGTGGCGCTGCCTTTGCCGTTCGACGCGGCGACCGACTTGATGTAGGCATCCTGCCGCTTCTGCATTTCGGCCTGGGTGGCGAGTGCCCGCTCGGTCATGCCGTTGCCGCGTGCCATCAGGTAGATCAACATGCCGAGCAGCGGCAGGAAGATGAGGAACAGCGACCACAGGGTCTTGGCCCCGCCACCGAGGTCCTTGCTCCGGAACAGATCTCCGAAGATCCAGAACAGGCCCATGAACCACGCGAGGAAGATGAAGAACTCGAAGACAGCCAGGAGGAACGAGCCGTTGTTGTCGAACACGGTGGGTGCCCTTCCGGATCGCCGCCGACGTCGTCGGCGGCACAGGGATCAGCGTCGCTCCATTGCACCGCGTTCGCGTCGCCCCGGCCTCATCCGCTGTGGGCTACTTCTCCTCCTCCCACGTCGCCGCGGCCGTCGGCGGCTCGAACTCCTCGAAGACCAGCAGGGTCCGCGTATTGACCACCTCGGGCATGCCCTGGATCTCGTCGAGCACGAGGCGGCGCAGGTCGGTGTTGTCCTTTGCCCGGACCAGCATGATGACGTCGAAGTCGCCGCCGACCAGGGCGATGTGCACGACGCCCGGCAGGGTCCGCAGCCGTTCGCCGACGATGCGCCATTCGGCCTGGCGCAGGTTGACCGTGACGTACGCCGACGTGCCCATCCCGGCGGCGACGTGGTTGACGTCGGCGCGGAAGCCTCTGATCACGTCCGTCTCCCGCAGCCGCTGCACGCGGGCGTACGCGTTGGCCCGGGAGATGTGCAGCGTCTCGGCGAGGGTACGGATCGACATGCGGCCGTCGCGGTTGAGTTCGACGAGAATCTGCCGGTCGATGTCGTCGAGTGTGCTGGCCACCTGTCTTGATCTCCCCTCTCCGGGTGGGACGCCCGCGGGACGTTTGGCCTCCGAAAGCCCCGGTTTGAACGCCATCTTCTCGTTCTTTGCCGTAGTGTGGAACACGAATGGCGGCGGTCACACAATTCCTCCATGACATCTGACCCCCGTCGGCTGTTGCCGTCCGAGGACCCGGTCACCCTGATCGATGCGCAGGGGCGGCCGGCCGACAGCTCGTACCCCGTCCCGGACGATGCGGACCTGCTGCGGTCGCTCGGGGCTCTGATCACCGCCCGCCGGCTCAACGACCAGGCGTACGCGCTGGTCCGGCAGGGCCGCCTGGCCGTCTACCCGTCCTCGCACGGCCAGGAGGCCTGCCAGGTCGCGGCGGCGCAGGTTCTCGACACCGGCGACTGGCTGTTCCCGACCTACCGGGACACCGTCGCGGCCGTGGTCAAAGGCGTCGACCCGGTCGAGGCGCTGAGCCTGCTCAAGGGCGACTGGCACTGCGGCTACGACCCGTACGAGCACCGGGTCGCCCCGCACGCGACGCCGCTGGCCACCCAGTTGCCGCACGCCGTCGGCGTCGCCCACGCGGCCCGGCTGCGCGGCGAACCGACCGTCGTCATGGCGATGTGCGGCGACGGCGGCACCAGCGAGGGAGACTTCCACGAGGCACTGAACTTCGCCGCGGTCTTCCGGGCCCCGGTCGTCTTCTTCGTACAGAACAACGAGTACGCGATCAGCGTCCCGCTGTCGCGGCAGTCCGCGGCGCCGTCGCTGGCACACAAGGGCGTCGGCTACGGCATTCCCGGCGAGCGGGTCGACGGCAACGACATGGCCGCGCTGCTGTCCGTGCTCGGCGCGGCGGTCGACCGGGCCCGCGCCGGTGAGGGCCCGCAGCTCATCGAGGCGCACACGTACCGGATGCAGGCGCACACCAACGCCGACGACGCGACCCGTTACCGCGACGACGCCGACGTCGCGGCGTGGGTGCACCGCGATCCGATCACCCGGCTGCAGACCCACCTGCGCGACCGCGGCCTGCTCACCGACGAGGCCGAGACCCGCTTCACGGCCGAGGCCGAGCGGGTGGCCACCCACCTGCGCGACGGCCTCAACAAGGACATCACCCCCAACCCCGACGACCTTTTCGCGTACGTCTACGCGGAGCCCACACCGCAGCTGCGGGAGCAGGCGGCGCTGGTGGCCGACGAGCTGAGCCGAGAGGGAGCGCACTGATGACGGTTCTCGACACCCGGCCCGTACCGAAGACAGAGGTCCGCACGCTGTCGATGGCCCAGGCACTCAACCAGGCGCTGCGTGACGCGATGGCCGCCGACCCGACCGTGGTGATGTTCGGCGAGGACGTCGGCGCGCTCGGCGGCGTCTTCCGGATCACCGACGGGCTGACCGCGGAGTTCGGCGACGCGCGCTGCTTCGACACGCCGCTCGCCGAGTCGGGGATCGTCGGCATGGCCGTCGGCATGGCGATGAACGGTATGCGCCCGGTCGTGGAGATGCAGTTCGACGCGTTCGCCTACCCGGCGTTCGAGCAGATCGTCAGCCACGTCGCGAAGATGCGCAACCGCACCCGCGGCCGGGTCGCCCTGCCGATGGTGATCCGGGTGCCCTACGCCGGCGGCATCGGGGGCGTCGAGCACCACTGTGACTCGTCCGAGTCGTACTGGGCCCACACACCCGGCCTGCACGTGGTCGCACCGGCCACCCCGGCCGACGCGTACGCGCTGCTGCGCGACGCCGTCGACTCCCCGGACCCGGTCGTGTTCCTGGAGCCCAAGAAGCTGTACTGGAGCAAGCAGGAGGTCGAACTCCCGGTCCGGGCGCCCGGCATCGGCACGGCCGTGGTGCGCCGCGAGGGCACCGACGCCACGCTGATCGCGTACGGGCCGGCCGTGCCGGTCGCGCTGGAGGCCGCCGAGATCGCCGCCCGTGAGGGCCGCAGCCTCCAGGTCGTCGACCTGCGGTCGATCGTGCCGTTCGACGACGAGACCGTCTGCGCCGCGGTCCGGTCCACCGGCCGTGCCGTGGTGGTCGCCGAGGCGGCCGGGTTCGCCAGCGTCTCCTCGGAGATCGTCGCCCGGGTCACCGAGCGGTGCTTCCACTCCCTGGCCGCGCCGATCCGCCGGGTCGCCGGCTTCGACATCCCGTACCCGCCGCCGAAGCTGGAGCACTTCCAGCTGCCCGGCGTGGACCGGGTGCTCGACGCCGTCGACGACCTGCAGTGGGAGCAGTGATGGCCGCACAGACGTTCCGCCTGCCCGACCTCGGCGAAGGGCTCACCGAGGCGGAGATCGTGCAGTGGCTCGTGGCCGAGGGCGACGAGGTGGTCGTGGACCAGAGCATCGCCGAGGTGGAGACCGCGAAGTCGGTGGTCGAGGTGCCGTCGCCGTACGCGGGCCGGGTCGCGGTGCTGCACGCCGCGGCGGGTACCACGCTCGCGGTCGGCGAGCCGCTCATCACGGTCGAGGCGGTGGAACCGGCGGCCGCGGCGTACCGCGAGGAGGAGAAGGCCGGCTCCGGCAACGTCCTCATCGGGTACGGCACGTCGGGCGGCCCGGCCACGACCCGTCGCCGCCGCGCCCGTACCGTGGCTGCCGCGCATGGGGAGCCCGGAACGCAGCGGGTGCCGAAGGTCATCTCGCCGCTGGTCCGCAACCTGGCCCGCAGCAACGGCATCGACCTGCGTACGGTCGAGCCGACCGGCCTCGGCGGTGTGATCACCCGGGCGGACGTCGAGCGTGCGTTGGCCGGATCCGCGCCTGCCGCATCGGCGTCATCCGCGCCGCCTGTTGCGTCCGCGTCGCTCGCTGCCGTCGCGCCATCCACGTCGCCCGCTGCGGTCGAGTCCTCGGCGGCGGTCGCGGGGGAGCGGCGTACCCCGCTCAACGGGTTCCGCAAGGCCGTGACGGCCGCGCTGACCCGCAGCCGCGCCGAGATTCCCGAGGCCACCGTGTGGGTCGACGTGGACGCGACCAAGCTGTGGGAGCTGCGGGAGAGCAACCCCGCCGGCCCGGGGCTGCTCGCCTACATCGCCCGCTTCGTGGTCGCCGGTCTGCGCGAGTTTCCGGTGCTCAACGCCCGGTTCGACGCCGACCGGCAGGAGATCGTCGAGTTCGACCGCATCAACCTCGGCATCGCGGTGCAGGGCGACCGGGGCCTGGTGGTGCCGGCCGTGATCGGCGCGGACGCGATGACCACCACGCGGCTCGGCGAGGAGATCAAGCGGCTCACCGCCACGGCCCGTGAGGGGCGGGCGACCGCGCAGGAGCTGTCGGCCGGCACGTTCACGCTCAACAACTACGGCGGGTTCGGGGTCGACGGCAGCGCCGCGATCATTAACTATCCGCAGGTGGCGATTCTGGGCTTCGGCCGCATCCTGGATCGGCCGTGGGTGGTCGACGGGCAGCTCTGCGTCCGTAAGATCACGCAGATGAGCTTCGTGTTCGATCACCGTGTGTGCGACGGCGGGGTGGCGGCCGGCTTCATGCGCAGCGTCGCCGACGCGATCGAGAACCCGGCCTCGGCGATCGCCCGGCTGTGACGACGGTTCTCCTCGACGAGGAGACGGCGGGTGGCCCGGCGCACGATGTGGCGCTCGGGCCGCTGCTGCTGCGGCACGGCGTGGGAGAGGCCCGCGACATCCTGCGGATCTACTCGCCGGAGCCGACCGCGGCGTTCAGCCGCCGCGACACGCGGCGGCCGGGCTACCCCGCGGCGGCCGACGCGGTACGCCGCTTCGGCTTCGCGCCGGTGGTCCGCCCGCAGGGTGGCAGCCTCGCCGCCTACCACCAGGGCAGCGTGGTCGTCGATCACGTGCACCGGGCCGAGCAGGCGGCCCCCGACCCGGTCGCACGGTTCCGGCGGTTCGCCGAGATGCACGCCGAGCTGCTCGTGTGGCTCGGCGCTCCCGCGCGGATCGGCCCGGTCGCCGGCGAGTACTGCCCCGGCGAGTACAGCATCAACGCCGGCGGGATGAAGATCGTCGGCTCGGCGCAGCGGGTGACCCGCGACGGCTGGCTGTTCAGCACGGTCATCCAGGTCACCGGCTCGGGGCGTCTGCGCGAGGTACTGAACGGCGCATACCGTGAACTCGGCTACGACTTCGAGCCGGCCACCGTCGGCGCCGTGGACGACGTCGTGTCCGGCGTGACCGTGCAGGCGGTGACCGCGGCGGTCCGGGCGGCCTACGGCCTGACCGGACCGGTCGTGCCGGTCCCCGCGGCACTGCAGGCGGGATCGAGCTGACCGGCTGACCTCAGGGGTATCCGGCCGTGGCCGATGCTGACGGTGCCAAGTGGCGGCCGGTCGACGGAGGGGGACCCATGGGCTCGACGTCGATGCTGCCCGCGCCCATCCTGTCCGCAGGACCGCTGGCGCCGCTGCTGGCAGCCCACGTGCACGACCTCTACCTGCAGGCCAGCTACGACGAAGCCCTCGACATCGCCGACGAGTACGAGTGGATCGCCCTCGCGTTCCACGACCGCGCAACCGCCCGGGGCGTGTTGCAGGCCCGCCTCTATGTGCTCACCGAGATGGGCCGCAACACGGAGGCCGAGGCGTTCGGGCGGGCGTTGCTGGGCCGCGCGGTGTCCCGGGTTGCCCGGGCGAAGGCGAGCGCCGATCTGGCCGACGTACTGGTCCGGCTCGGGCGCCTGGAGGACGGCCTGCACCTGCTCGCGGTGGCCATGAACATTCTGGAGACGTGCCCGCGGGACTGGCGCTACTACTCCGCGATGTCCTCGGTCGTCGAGCCGGCCCGCTGGGTCGAACTGTACGAGCTGGCCGAGCAGGCGTCGGTCGCCGACCCGCGGTTGCTGGCGGATCCCGAGCGGCGCGCCATCCATGCGGGCCAGCGCGCCGAGTCGCTGCTCGAATGGGCGCTGCGGCTCGAACACGTCGGCCGCACCGAGGAGGCGGATCTTCGCTACCGGGAGGTGATCACGCTGATGCGGCCGTGGGCGGATCCGGCGGCGGCCGCCGAGTTCGGCGGGGACCACAGCCTGCGCGTCGCCAAGCTCGCGTGCGCGCTCGCGAAGACCGGGGAGGTCGCGCAGGCCCGCGAGCTGGCCGTCGCCGCGATCGCCGCCCTGCACGCCAAGGGACGCGGGTTCGACGCCCGGCTGGCCCACCTCGCGTACGGGGTGGCATTGCGCAGCACCGGCGACTACGAAGGGGCAGCCCGGGAGCTGATCATGGGCGAGCAGGTGTGCACGGATCCGGGCGCACGCGGACACCGGCAGATCTTCCAGTACGAGCTGGGCCTGCTGGCCGCCGAGTCGGCGCCGGGACCGGCCACCCAGCACCTGATGACCGCGTTGCGTGCCTGCGCGGAGCAGCTGTGGCGGCTGCGGCTCGACCGGGTGGCGATGCTGCGCCAGGCCCGCCGCCGGGTGCAGCTCGAGGCCGCCCACGCCCACGCGGACCGCGCCGCCCAGACCGACCCGCTGACCATGCTGGCGAACCGGCGAGGCTTCGACCGCCGGATGGCCGGTCTCGCCGACGACGCGACCACCGGACCGATGTGCCTGCTGCTCGTCGACCTCGACCGGTTCAAGCAGATCAACGACGGCTTCTCGCACGCCGTGGGCGACGCCGTCCTGCGCGAGATCGGCCACGTACTGCGCTCCGAGTGCCGGGCAACGGACCTGGCCGCCCGGTTCGGCGGCGACGAGTTCGGCGTCTTCCTCGGCACCGACATCGAGACCGCGGCCCGGGTCGCGGCGCGGATGCGGGCCGCGATCCGCGACCGCGAATGGCACCGGATCGCCGTTGGCCTGCAGGTCACGGTCAGCATGGGCCTGGCCGCGCTGGACGACGGCATGACCGGCGAGGCCCTTTTTGCCGCCGCGGACGAACAGCTCTACCGTGCCAAGCGCGCCGGGCGCGACCGGCTGGCCGCGTAGCGAACGCGGGCTCTGCCCTCAGGTGATTCGGGCGGGAACGTGGCGCCGCCATCCCTGCGCGCCGGTCTCACTCCGCGGTGGCCCATTGCCGGGCGCCCAGCAGGATCAGCCGCAGCTGCCGGCCGGCGGTGTCGATGACCCGCTGTTCGGCGTCGGCGGAGTCCGGCGGGGCGTCGAGCAGCGCCGCGGCGGTGAACACCATGTGGTTGACGATCAGGCCGGTGACCATCTGCAGGTCGGCGGCGATCCATCGGTCGAACTGGGGGCCGCCGCGCAGCTTGTCGCCGGCGAAGTCGGTGGCCAGCTCGGCGGCGAACAGGTCGAGCTGCTCGGCGATCGCCGCGCGGACGGCCGGCACGCCGCCGTGGCGCTCCCGGGCCACGAACCGGAAGTGCTCCCGGTCGTGGTGCACCTGGCGGGCGAGGACGGCTATCGACCGGTTGATCACCTCGTCGCTGGAGCTGAGCCCGTCGCGTACGGAGCGGATGGTGGCCCGCAGGCTGCCGAGGCACTCGTCGACGAGGGCCACGCCGAGGCTGCCGACGTCGGGGAAATGGCGGTAGAAGGCGGTTGGGGTGACACCCGCGGCGCGAGTGATCTCGCGCAGGCCGATGCTGCCCAGGCTTCGATGTTCCATCAGGGCGAGCGCCGCGTCGAGCAGCGCCTGCCTGGTGCGCGCCTTCTGCTCCGGCCGGGTGAGCCGGTCGGGGGGCGCCGGGTGGCGGTGGTTCATGTCACTCAGTAAACACCTGTCCACTGAGTTGGCAGCGGCCTATGGTGATTCAGTAAACAACTGTCAACTGAAGGGAGGGTGGCACTGATGGTGGCACTGATGGCGGCGATCGCGCTGATCGCCCTGGTCCTCGGCCCGTCTGTGCTCGTCGGACAGCCACTACTCATCGCGGTCGGTGCGGTGCTGGCCGCCGCGATTCTCCTCGGTGCCCGGCGCGCCGCGACGCTCGCCCAGCGTCGCTGATCCAGGAAGGATCGCCATGAATTTCATCAAACGCGTCGGCAGCCTCGACGACCGCGCAGTGGGTTCGCTGGCGCTGGGCGTGGCCGGCCTGTTCTTCTTCAACGTCCTGTTCGGCCCGATCGCCATCGTGCTCGGCGCGGTCACCGCTCGCCGCCACGGTGCGGGCACGCCCAGCCGCAACGCGGGCCTGATCGGAATCGTGCTCGGGGTGGCCGACCTGATCGTGCTGGCCGCCCTGATGGCCTCCCAGCTCCACCACGGCAGCGTGCTCTGGCACGTCTAGCACCACGGTCGTCAATGCCAGTCGACGGACTCCAGCACATCCACGACCATGACGGGTTCCCGGCCGAGGACCGCGGACAGTGCCAGCGCCTTGTCCAGCGCTGACGCGTAGCCGTTCGTGGAGAGCATCTCCACGGCGTTCGCGGCCGGCTGGGGTCTGACCGGCCGACCCGCGCGAGCCTGTGCGAGCCACGACGGATCGTGAGCGGCCCACACCGTCCGTACGGTCTGGAAGGCCACCATGGGCACCAGGCGGCGCGGGCCGTCGTCCGCCCGCGCCGCGCCGGCGAAGGTCGGCGCGGGGCTGCGCGGCCACTCGGCGATCAGGATGCCGTCGTGTACGACGGCCAGCTTCTCCAGCAACGACAGCGCGGTGTACCCGTGGGGTACGGCGTCGGCCACTGCGCGGTCGTCGTACGCCCCGTAGTCCTCCTCGGCCGGAAAGGCCCGGGTGTAGCCGGAGGCGTAGTACATCCGCTGGGTGCGGCGTTCGGTCAGGTCGAACGGGTCGAGCCCCCGGGCGGGCCAGTCCACGCGCAGACCCGTGACCGGCAACGCCGGGGCCGAATCGATGATCCACGCATGCGGGGCCGGGCTCGCTTCCATCCGTGATCACTCCTGGTCTCGTCGTGTGCCGATGGTCGTCGGGCGTACTCACACCGAAAAGCGCGCCCGCACGCCTTTCATGAGGGCGATGTCGTCCGGGACGAAGATCTCGCCCTCGCGGGCCGACCGGAATCTGCGCCATCGAAAGTCGTTGTCGTCCCAACCCCGGAGCGATGCGAACTCGGCGCCGTTCGGGAACGTCAGGGTGAGGCGCAGGTCGGCCCACCGGCCGGGTTCATACGTGTCGTCCAGCGGCGCGGCGACCACGCAGACCGTGGCATACCGGGCTCCCGAGCGACTGCCGAGCCTCGGCGGAGTGCTCGCGCCAGGAGCGTTCGGACATCCGCTGAGCGTACCCAGCGCGACGCTCGCGGGAATGAACCGCGGCGCCGGGGTGCACGTACTCAGGGCCGGACAGCAACAAGCTGCCCGTGAGGTGCTTCGAGCCCGGCCGGAATGAGCGGTCCGGTGCTTTTCGAGGCGTTGCACTCCAGGACGCGGGATTGACCAACCTCAGCTCGACGAAAGCCACCCGGGGACCGTCCTCCGGCGCGGCTCCCCACGCCGACGCCGCCCGCGTCGGCGGGCTGGAGGGACTTCGCGGTCTCGCGGCTGTATATGTGGTCGTCTTCCACTGCTGGCTGCTCAACTTCCCCGGGTTCCCGGCGAACACCGGTCCCGCGGCTCTCGGCTGGCTGATGTACGGCCGCCTGGCCGTCGTGTTCTTCCTCGCACTGTCCGGGTTCTCGCTCGCGCTGTCGCCGGCCGCGTCCGGTTGGCGGCTCGGCGGCCTCACCCGGTACGCGCGCCGGCGCGCGTGGCGCATTCTGCCCCCGTACTGGGCGGCGCTGGCCCTCAGCCTGGTGGTCGCCGCGCTGGTCGTCCCGGCGTCCCACTTCGGGCCGCCGACCCGCGACACCGTGATCGTCTACGGGCTGATGCTCCAGGACGTCGCGGTCGCGCCGACACCCAACGGGTCGTTCTGGTCGATTGCGGTCGAAGTCGAGTTGTATGCGATCTTTCCGCTGCTCCTGTTCCTGCGCCGACGGCTCGGCGTCGTCGCCGTCGCGGCCATCGCGGTGGTGCCCGTCGCCGCACTCGCCACGACGGTGCCCCACGGCACCCCGGTGGAGGGAGTCAATCTCCTGGCGCCGAATCTCGCTCCGGTCTTCGTCGCCGGCATGATCGCCGCCGGGGCGGTGTCCGGCCGGGGGAGAGACCGGCGCATGCCGTGGTCGTGGCTGAGTCTTCTGGCCGCCGTGCCGGTTCTCGCCGTGATCGTGATGCGCGGGTCCGTCTGGACGGTGAACCACTACTTCTGGATCGATCTGGCGGTTTCGCCGTCGATGGTGCTGTTCATCGTCGCGGTGGCCCTCGGCCGGCCGGCCATCGTGCGGCGCCTGCTCGACAGCAGGCCGCTGCGGGCGCTCGGAGCGATGTCCTTCAGCCTCTACCTCATCAACATGCCGATGATCATGGTGATCAGCCGGAAGGTCGCGAAACCGTACGTGGGAAGCGGCCTGCCGGCGTTCCTGGTCACGCTCCTGATCGGGGTACCGCTGTCGCTCCTGTGCGCGTGGCTGTTCGCGAAGGCGTTCGAGCAGCCCTTCCTGCGTTACCGATCGTGGCGCGACCTTCTCGCCGGTCTGCGCGCGCTCGTCGCCGCGTGCAGTCATGGGTTGTCCGGGGCGGGCAGACTTGGCCGGTGATCAGATCCCGGGCCCACCGCTTTGCTGTCCCGTTCGCCCTCGCAGCGCTGCTCGCGGGCTGTGCCCGGCCGGCGCCCTCCGCCGCTCCGGAGGCGCCGACGTCGCACGCGGTCCCGGCGCCCTCGCAGTCCGGGCGCCCGGTCCCCCCGGTGCACGCCGTGACGTGCCCGCCCGAGGGTGTCCGTATCGAGGCGGGCCAGGGGGACGCCGCGGCGGGGCTGCGAGTGCTCGACATCATGCTGGTCAACTGCGGGTCGCAGACCTACCGGCTGAACGGCTACCCCGCTGTGCATTCCCTCGACAAGGACCGGGCGGCGCTTAAGGTGCGGGTTCTGCACGGGGTCAAGGAGATCGTCGGGCCGAACCTGCCGTGGGACGGCCCGCCGAAGCCGGTGGTTCTGAAGCCGGGACAGCGGGCGGGCGCCGCCGTGGCCTGGCGCAACACCTACACCGACATCCGGAAACCACCGGTGACGGTGAAGCTCCTCGACATCGCCCCACTGGCCGGGCGACCGTCGCAGATCGTCGAACCGGACGGCGGCCTCGACCTGGGCAGTACCGGCCGGATCGGGATCAGCGCCTGGACCCCGCTCCCCGACACCGATGCCACGGCGTCCCCGTCCGGCCCGCCCGCCCCCGCGGCCTCCGCCTCGACACCGGTGGAAACCAGCGGTCCATTGCCGTGACGACCACACGCCGGCTGCCGTCAGCTAGGGTCGGCCGGTGGTTCTTGCTCATGACGTGGCCGGGGCGGGCCCGGCGGTGATCCTGTTGCATTCCGCGGTCTGTGACCGCCGGATGTGGGATCCGCAGTGGTCGATACTGCTGGAGGCCGGATACCGCGCGGTGCGCTGCGACTTTCGTGGTCATGGCGATTCACCGGCGCCGACGGGACCGTTCAACGCGGCTGAGGACGTCCGGGATCTGCTCGATGCGCTGCAGGTACCGGAAGCCATCCTGATCGGCTCGTCCTACGGTGGCCGGGTGGCTCAGGAGTTCGCCGCGCGGTGGCCCGAACGGGTCGCGGCACTGGTCCTGCTGTGCGCGGCGACGCGGCTGCACCCGCCGACCGAGGCGATCCTGGAGTTCGGTTCCCGTGAGCAGGAACTGCTGGAGGCCGGTGACGTCGACGGCGCGGTGGCGCTGAACGTCACGACGTTCCTCGGACCGGCCGCATCGGCGGACACGCGTGCCGCGGTCGCGGCGATGCAACGGTCGACGTTCGAGATCCAGATCGCCGCCGATGACGCGGCGCAGTCGCGCAACTCCGGCCATGTACGCAACCACGACGTCGACCTGGCAGCGATCACCGCCCGTACGGTGGTCGTCTCGGGTGGGCTCGATGTCGACTACTTCCGGTCGACCGCCGACCATCTGGCCGAGTCGATCCCGGGGTCCACCCGTGTGGACCTCGCATGGGCCGGGCATCTGCCGTCCCTGGAGGACCCGGCCACCGTCAATCCGCTGATCCTGACCTGGCTGCAGGAAGGTCAGAGTGCCGTGACGTCGTGACGGGCACTTCGCGCAGCGCGAACCATGGGCCAGGGCAACCACAACAGGCTACGGCGCTTCTTCCAGGACGACGACCGGGATCTGGCGGGTGGTCTTCTGCTCGTAGTCGGCGAAGCCCGGGTACGTGGTCTTCTGCGCGCTCCAGATGCGTTCGCGCTCGTCCCCTTCGGCTACTCGGGCGACCAGCGCGAGCTTGTCCACACCGATCTCCGCCTGGACCTGTGGATGAGCGAGCAGGTTGAAATACCAGTCAGGATTGGTGGGTGCGCCGGCCTTGGACGCGAACACGGCATAGCCGCTGTCCACCTTCTGGTACATCATCGGGTTCACCCGAGGCCGGCCGGTCTTGGCGCCCACCGTGTGCAACAGCAGCAGCGGCGCGCCGGCGAACTGACCACCGACCTGCCCACCGTTGGCTCGGAACTCTTCCACGATTTTTTCGTTCCAGTCGCTCATGACATCTCCTCGCCCCGTGTTCCGACTCTTCGGTGCAATTCAGACAAACGCGTGGTGGTGCGACAAGGACCAGCATTGGTCCACGGTGGTCCCGGGCTGCGGGGCCAGGCTCGGCCGGTCAGAAGGTCACGACGATGCCGATCATCGGGGGGCGGCGCAGCCGTAGCAGGCGCGCGAACCAGTTCCCCGCTCGCGACATGACGTACCTGCGGGCCAGCATCTTTCGGGCCTGGGCTGTCTTGTCGTCGTCCAGCAGACGGGCTGTTCCCGTCGCGCTCGGCGCATCCGGCGCCACCGTCCCGCGCAGGGAGCACGGTGTCACCCGCACCTGCGGGTTGTTCCGGATCCGCTTGACCTTGCCCGAGTCCGCTTCGGTCACGATCCACAGTTCGGCGTTCTGCGGTACGTGCCAGACCGGCGTGGCTACCGGTGTGCCGTCCTTGCGGAACGTGGTCAGGCTGACATACCGGCTACGGATGATCTCATCGGACACGGTCACCGGGCCAGCGTAACGAACCGGGCTGCACCGTACGGGGATGTCACGGCCCGGGGAACAGTGCCGTCGCGATCGCCTCGGCGGTGCCGACCTCGCCCGACATGGGGAACGTGAGGTCGACGGGGTGGTGGTGCGCGTCGGCGACGAAGGCCACCCGCACCAGGATCACCGGCAGCGTCCGGCCAAGGAGGTATTGACGGCGCTCGACACGCTGATCCGAGTCTGCGCGGAGACCGACCGGACGTGACCGGTCAGCGGCCGTACTTGCGGTAGGGGACCGCCCAGTCGCCGAGCCCGTTCCCGATCTGGACCGGTCGAGGACTGTTCCGCACGTCGACGATGTCGCCGACCATGAAGTTCTCGTAGACCCACTTGGCGTCGGCCACGCTGAGGTTGATGCAGCCGTGCGACAGGTTCGCGCGGCCCAGCGAATGGTTCCACGGGGCCGCGTGCATGAACTCGCCCGTGTCGCTGATCCGGGTGCAGTACTCGACGTCCTCGGGCGCGTAGTAGTTCGGGTCCTTCGGGTCGGTGATCCCGTAGCTCTCCGAGCTCATGCTGTGCACCCGCTCCTTGGACAGCACGACGTGGGGACCGCCGGTCGTCCAGTAGCTGATGTGCTCGCCCTTTGCGCCCGTGGTGGTGCCGCCCTTGCCGAGGCTGCAGTTCATGGTGCGGACGAGCTTGCCGTCGATGTACACCTTCGTCACGTGCTTCTTGTAGTCGCTGACCGCGACGAGCTGACGCCCGATCTGGAAGTGGGTCGACGCGTTCTTTGCCCCGTACACCTCTTTGCCGAGCTTGACCCCGAACGCCTTGACGCTCACCTCGATCTTGGTGCCGCTGGTCCAGTACTTCTCCGGCCGCCAATGCACGGTGGAGTCGCTCGCCCAGTGGAACTTGCCCTCGACCGCGGGTGAGGTCGTGATCTCGATGGCTTTCTCGGCCGCGGCCTTGTTGACGGCGCGGCTGAACGCGATGATCACCGGCTGCCCCGCGCCGTACGTGTGGCCGGTCTTGAGCGCGCTCATCCCGTTGGCCTGGAACGTGATGCGCGCCAGGCTCTGCGGCGCCACCGTCTTGAACGTGGAGGTGTGCTCGTTCGTGGTGCCGGTGGCGTCGGCGGTCGTCGCGACCACCTTGTAGGTCTTGTCATAGTCGAGGTCGTCGTCCGAGCGCCAGGAGCCGTCGCTCTGCACGGCGCCGCCGACCTTCGTCTTGCCCGCGGTGACGGTGACCGACTGCAACGTGCCGCCCTCGGCGGTGACCACGACCGGCGTCACCGGTGCGACCCCGGTGGCCCCGCCGGCCGGTGTCACGGTCAGCCGGACAGGGGTGGCCGGCTTCTCGGTGTTGGCCACCGGCTCGACCCAGTTGGCGGCGCCGCGACCGGCCGTGCGGTGTGCGGAGCACCCGGCGGTCGCGGCGGCTGCGGCCATGCCCAGTGCGCCGATGATGACGTTACGTCGCTGAATCATGGCTCTCACAATCGAGGGGGTCCCGGTCGGCGCCATCCGTGGGCCGTACAAGACAAGACGCATCCGAGGCCGGAATCGTTGCCTGTCGGGAGACCGGCATCTCGGAAGACGTATTAAGTTGTCTGACTTGAGGGCTTATGTGGGTATTTCTTTGTGTCGATCAAGCGGCTGTGGAGGCTACCACTGCTGGGCCACCCACGGCATCTACCGGACGGCGCCGGTCCCGGGCACCATCGGGTGCCCGGGACCGCCGGGGGCCTATCCGAGGGCGAACTTCTGCGCGGCGCTGCCGTTGCAGTCCCAGATCTGCAGCCGGGTCCCGTTGGCCGAGGCGCCGCTCGGGGCGTCCAGGCAGCGGCCGGACTGCGGGTTACGCAGTGAGCCGTCCGCCTGCTGCTGCCAGACCTGGCCGCCGACGCCGTTGCAGTCCCAGAGCTCGACCGGGGTGCCGTTCGCGGTGCCGTTGCCGTTGATGTCGAGGCAGCGGCCCAGCGTCCGCAGCGCGCCGTCGGCCTGGTGGAACCAGTGCTCGTCGAGGGCGTACGACTGGCAGTCCCACAACTGCACGGCCGAACCGTTGCCACCGGTGTCGTCGGCCGCGACATCCACGCACGTGCCGGCCGGTCCGACGGTGGGGCCGCCGCCGTTGACCGCGAACTTCTGCGCCCCCGACGAGTTGCAGTCCCAGATCTGCAGGCGGGTGCCGTTGCCGGTGGCGCCGCTGGGCGAATCGAGGCACCGGCCGGACTGCGGGTTGCGCAGCGAGCCGTCGGCCTGCTGCACCCACTTCTGGCCGCCGACGCCGTTGCAGTCCCAGAGCTCGACCGGGGTGCCGTTCGCCGTGCCGTTGCCGTTGATGTCGAGGCAGCGGCCCAGCGTCCGCAGCGTGTTGTCCGCGAAGTGCGCCCAGTGCTGGTCGGATGCGTACGACTGGCAGTCCCACAACTGCACCGCGGCGAGGTTCTGGCCGGTGTCGTCGGCCGCCACGTCGACACACTTGCCACCCGGGCCGGTGATCGTTCCCTTCGGACCGTTGGGCACGCTGGTCTGCCCGGAGTAACCCACCGACACGATGTCGGCCTGCACCGCGTTGTCCGCGGCGTCGCTCGGGTAGCCCGAGGTCATCACGCCCTCGAAGAACGTACCCATGTTGCGGTTGCTGTTGTCGCCGCCGGTGCCGAGGATGATCGAGCCTTCCTGGTGCATCGGGAGGTAGCCGCCACGGTTGGGCAGGGCACCGTTCCACCAGGTGCTCAGTCCACCCGACTGGGAGTTGCCGCCCTTGAGCGCGTACGTCGTCTGGCCGTTGTTCTTCAGGAGCGCCGTGACGAATGTGCTGTTGTTGCCCAGGTTTGCCAGGTTCGAGCCGTTGGCGCCCTGGAACATGCCGTTCTCCAGGTCCGCCTCGACCCACGGCCCGGATCCGGTGCACGGCGCGAAATAGCAGGTCGTGGCAATGCTGACCGCGTCCATGTGCCCGTTGCCGGTGTCCGCGACCTGAGCCTCGGCGTTGCCGTAGTCGAAGCAGCAGTCGGCACCGACGTGGGTCCCGCTGGCCACCATGTACATGCCCTCGGGCGCGCCGTTCTGCGCGACGCCCGCGCCGACGTAGTGCCGGTAGCCGTGCTGCGGGGAGATCCAGACGCCGTACGCCTTGTGGCCGCCCGCCGTGATCGCGATCTCGCTCGCATCGGCGGCGTAGTCGGCCGGCCCGGCTGTCCCGGCGGGCGACACGGTCAGGTCGTTGTGCCGGGCGCTCTGGTCGTAAATCCTGGTGATGCTGCACGTGGTGCCGTTGCAGAACGCGTCGTGGTCGCCGGCGTCGGCGTAACCGCCGACGGTCAGCGGGCCGACGTCGTGGGTGGCGCGGTCGGAGGCGCGGGTGAGCTGGTAGAGCGGTCCGGCGTACGCCGCGGACAGCGCGCGTACGGTGCTGTGGGCGGCGACGCACGGCGTGCCGGCCGCGCCGTAGATGTCACAGGGCAGGGACGCGGCGGCGGAGGCCGCGCCGGGCAAGCCGACCAGAGTGCCGAGTACGAGAGCCAGTGTCGCGCCGAGGGTGAGGAGTGGGGAGCGGGGTTTGCGCATGGGGATGCACTCCTGACGACCGTCTGCGCAGTGCCGGCATGGCAGACATTGACGGAGGTCGACCTTGTCAACGAAAAGTTACGCTTGCTGGTCGATGCGGTCAATATTCGCTCGAAAATGTTGCTTTTTGTTCGAGTGGTGGCGCGCTTCAGGGCACGTCGCGGTCGCGGTAGGCGCGGGGTCGGCGTTCCGGCGGCAATCCCGCGACGACGCGGTTGCGCCCTTCGCGCTTCGCGACGTACAGGTTGCGGTCGGCCGTGGACAGGGCGCCGGACGTACTGGGCGGCGAGGCCTCCCCGGCTCCGGCGACGCCGACGCTGACCGTGACCGTGAGGTTGCCGGCGGTGCCCTGCCAGTCGTGCATGCTGATGGCCTGCCGGATGCCGTCGAGCCGGGCGGCCGCGACGGCGACCGGCGTGGCGGGCAGCACGAGCAGGAACTCCTCCCCGCCGAGGCGGGCGACGAACCCGTCCGGGGCAACCATGGCCAGGCCGTTCCTCAGCAGCTTCGCCACCTGTACGAGCACCCGGTCCCCGGTGTCGTGGGAATGCTCGTCGTTGATCCTCTTGAAGTGGTCGATGTCAGTGATCGCCACGGTCAGCCCGGGGTCCGCCGCGATCAGCGCGGGCAGCACCTCGTCGACGAAGCGGCGGTTGTACAGGCCGGTCAGGGGATCGCGGCGGGCCTCCTCGCGGAAACGCTCGGCCGCCGTACGGGCCTCGGCGGTCTCGAACTCGACATGCCGCGCCAGCACCTGCGCCTCCCGCGACGGCGAGCGCAGGCCGTCGCTGGCGGTCCGGAACGCCTTCTGCGCCGCGAACGCCGCGGCGAAGTCGCCGCGCGCGGCGTGCAGTTCGGCCTGCTCCTCCTGCACCCGTAGCAGGAGGCCCTGCTGGTCACTCTGGGCACACAGCGCCCGGCAGGCGTCCAGGCTGTCCTGCGCCCGGTCGGTGGCACCGAGGGCGCGCTGGACCTGAGCCAGGCTGAGCAGGTAGTACGGCAGGTCGCTGGCCTCGTCGACGTCCCCGGCCTCGTGCGCGGCGATGCACGTCTGCAACGTCTGCTCGGCGTCGGCGAACTCGCCGTTCGCGGCCTGGATGTCACCGATCGTGTGCAGGATTGCCGGAGCGAGCTCGATGCCGTGCGTTCCGGCGTGCTCCACCATCCGGCGGGCGACGTGCCCGGCCCGGGCGAAGTCACCGACCTTGTACTCCGCGTACGCCCAGTTGTTCAGCAGGAGCACCAGCCGGGTCCACTCGTTCGCGTCCCGGGCAAGGGTTTCCGCCCGCTGGTAGCGCAGCCGCGCCGCATCCATGTCGCCGGTGTACGCCAGCGCGTCGGCCAGCGTGACGCGGTGGCTGATCTGCAGGACCGCCGGGGCCGCGTCGTCCAGCAGTTCCACGCCGCTCAGCGAATGCTCCAGGAACCGGGCCGCATCACCGGAGATCCACCCGAGCGTCGCCCGGAGTATGTGGGTTCGGGCCTGCAGCAGGTGGTCGCCGTGCCGGACGGCCCACTCCATGACCTCGTCGAGCGGCCCGTCCACGCCCGCGGTGTCGCCGGTCCGCACGCGCATCGCGGCCTGCCAGAGCCGGGCCCGCATGAGCAGATGCTCGTCGCCCAATGCCAGGGCCTGCTTTTCGTACGCGACCGCGGCGGCGTGCGCGGTCTCGGCGTCCCCGGTCCGGTTCACCTCGAGCGCCAGCAGGGCGGCCGACAATTCCTCGGCGTCCATGGCGGCGTCGTCCACCGGTCCACCCCCAGCCGTCCCGTTCCTGTCGGCTCCGGGCCCTCCGCTCAGGCATGCATCTTATGCCGGGTTTGTGGTGCCGCCCGGGAAGGTCCGACCAAACCCCGCCGGTCCCTCGGCCGATTACGCTGCTGCGGACCGCGGCATGACCCCGCAGATTCGGCTGTAACACCGCGGGCCTCCCGGGCGTGCTTATGGCAGGAACACGAAGCAGTACGGGAACAGGAGCCGAGCAAGGATGTCGACCGAAGCAGAGTTCGACGCCTTCTACGCCGCCACGGCGAAACGGCTGGTCGCCACGGTCTATGCGATGACCGGGGACCTGGCCGAGGCCGAGGACGCGGTGCAGGAGGCGTATGCCCGCGCCTGGCAGCGATGGGGCCGGCTCACACAGCAGGGAGACCCGCTGCCATGGGTCCGGACGGTCGCGACCCGGCTGGCGATCAGCACCTGGCGGCGGACCCGCAACCGTCTGTTCGCCCAGTTGCGGCACGGTCCTGCACCGGACCTGCCCGCGCTGTCCGAGGACCGGGTGGCCCTGATCGCGGCGCTGCGCGAGCTGAGCCCGGACCAGCGCCGCGCCGTGGTGCTGCACCATCTGCTCGACCTGCCGGTGGAGGACGTGGCACGCGAGACCGACTCGTCGAGCGGCGCGGTGCGGACCAGGCTCAGCAGGGCTCGCAAGCTGCTCGGCGCGCAGCTCGCCAACATGGACACGTACGACGAGGGGGTTGTCGCAAATGGTTGACGTTGAGGAACTGCTGGACGGTGTCCCGGTGCGGCTGGCGCCGGCCCAGGCCGTACGCGCCCGGGGTGAGCGCCGCCGGACCCGGCAGAAGGCCGGCCTGGCCGCCGCGGCGGTGGTCGCCGTGGCGGCGGTGGGTGCCGCCGCGTGGCCGGGCCCGACACCCGTCTCGCACGGCACGAGCGCGGCGTCGAGCGGTGACGGCGCGGTTCCGGCAGGCAGCAACCCGTTCCTGTCGCAGGGTGTGGTGCGGAACCTGAAGCCCTCGGACCTGCCGAAGAACGCGGCCCTGCGCTGGAAGGTCGACTACCACGCTGACGCGTCCTACAGCACCGCCCTGCCGCAGGCCGGTATGGACGGCGTGTGCGGCGGCTTTCCCGGCGGCATCGAGACGCCGGAGCAGCAGTACACGAGCCTCTTCACCGGAGCGGGCGACGCGAAGGCCCGGTACCGCATCTCGAAGTACGCGGACCCCGGCCAGGCGCAGGACGCGATCCGTGGACTCGAGCAGGCCCTGCGCGACTGCGGCCTGAAGGGGCAGCTGGAGGGCGGCTACAGCGGCCGGACGAACGCCAACGGCCCGTGGCTCGAAGTCTCGGTGCGACAGTGGGGGGCGTGGGTCGGCGTGACCGAGGCGCAGTTCAGTCCGACGTCCTGATCGGGCCTCAGTCGTCGATCGCCTGGTAGACGGCGGTCCAGAAATCCTGCGACCGCGGCAGCCGCTGGTCGCCGGCGTGCGCCCGCTGCATGATCAGGATCGCCGTCATGTCCTCCGCGGGGTCGTTGTACCACGCGGTGCCGTAGAAGCCGGCCCAGCCGTAGCTGCCGGACGAGGGGCCGAGGTGCGTGCGGCGGGTCCGCACCGACATGCCGAAACCCCAGCCCATGGCGTCGAAGTACCCCGGCCAGAAACCGGAGACCGCCTTCTGTGCCGGGGTCAGCTGATCGCTGGTCATCAGGGCCACCGAGGCCCGGGAGAGCACCCGCTTCCCGTTGCGGGTGCCGCCGCCGAGCAGCGCCGTGGCGAACGCGAGGAAGTCGGCGGCGGTCGAGACGAGACCCCCGCCGCCCCCCTCGAACACCGGAGGCCGGCTCCACCGCCCGTCCGGGCCGTCCTCGACGACCGGCTCGCCGGTGGGAGCGTCGTCCCGCTCGTACGCCGTCGCGAGCCGGTCGACGCTCCCGGCGCCCACCACGAACGCGGTGTCCTTCATCCCGAGCGGGTCACAGATCCGCTCGCGCAGGGCTTCCCCGAAGGATTTGCCGGTGGCCCGCGCGATGAGGACGCCGGTCACGTCCGCGGCGGTGTCGTACATCCAGCGCTCGCCCGGCTGGTGGACGAGCGGTAGCGCGCCGAGCCGCCGGATCCACTCGTCCGGCGCCGGTGGCGGCTCCAGCGCATTCAGCGCGTCGGCGATCGGCGCCGTTCCCGGCTCGGCGAGGACCATGCCGGTGCCGAACGTGAAGGTGAGCAGGTCCCGCAGCGTGATCGGGCGTCCGGCCGCCACGGTGTCGTCCAGTGCACCGCCGGGGTCGGCGAGCACGGTCATGTCCGCCAGCTCGGGGAGGAGGTCGTCGACCGGGTCGTCGAGGCGCAGCGTGCAGTCCTCGACGAGCGTCATGGCACACGCGGCGGTGATCGGCTTGGTCATCGAGCCGAGGCGACAGATCGTGTCGGCGGCCATCGGCGTCCTCGACCCCACGCCCTCGAACGCGAGATGGCCCGTCGCCTCGACGTGCACCCGGCCGTGACGCGCGAGAACGGCCGCCATGCCCGGGACGAACCCGGAGTCGACCTGGCGTTCGAGGAACTCCCGCAACCGGGTCAGCCGTTTCGGCGAGAAGCCACCCGTGGTCATCTGTCGCCTCCTCACTCGGTCCCACTGTCTCAGGCGTTTGCCGCCGCCGGGTGGCGGCGTCGGCGGATCCGCCACAGCCGGCCGGCGCTGATCGTGATGACGGCCCACGCGACGTACGTGAACGGCGTCCATGCGCCGCCGTGCGTGCTGGCCGTGCCGTTGCTGAAGGAGTACGTGACCTCGGACTGCAGCAAGCTCACCCCGGACCAGAGGTACGTGCCGGTGGCGTGCGGATCGGCGGAGGTCACTCCACTCTGGAACGCGTTGTCGGCCTCGGCGAGGAAGAAGTCGAGCGTCAGCGGCACCAGGAACGCGGCATAGAAGGCGCCCATCCAGGAGTGGCGCGGGCGGTCGCCGAACTCGGCGGCCAGGTACTGCTCGGCGAGCCGGCGGCTGCTGCCCACCCGGCGCAGTGCCTCGGTGGTGCCCACGTCGGCGGCCGCCTCCCGCAGGTTGGCCCGCACGTCGCGGCGGGTGGCGATGCGCTGGGCCCGGGGCAGGTCGTAGAGGTGCTGGTCGAGGCCCCACACGCGACGCTCGATGCGCAGCCGGTCGAGCCAGTTGACGGTGTGTGTCATATCGGGTGTCCCTTCTCAGGAATGTGGCAGTGGCCGGGAGAGCACGGTGTCGACCGCGGCGGTGTGCCGTGCCCACGAGGCGGTCCCGTCGGCGAGTGCTTCCCGCCCCAGGGGGGTCAGGTGGTAGTACTTGCGGGCCGGCCCGGCGGGCGACGGCACGAGACGGGTTTCCACCCGTCCCTCGCGTTGCAGACGGGCCAGCGCGGGGTAGACGCTTCCCTCCAGCACGTCGGCGAAGCCGGCGGCCTGCAACCGCTGCACCACCTCGTAGCCGTACGACTCGTGCTCGGCCAGGAGGTGCAGCAGCAGCAGGGAAAGCACCCCTTTCAACAGTTGGGGGTCGTGTGTCTCGGTCACGCTGCTATACAACGACAGGTACTAGAGAATGTCAAGTAGAGGTCCGGCCCGCCCGAGTCGCTTTATCGATGCGTGACTATGCAGGCCTGGCCCGATGGTCCTATCGTTCCTGTCGTTTGGCCCTCCGCGCCGATGACAGGGGTTCCCGATGCCCGACGCCACGCCCACCGGTCTCACCGCCCAGGTCCGCGCCCTCGCCGAGGGCCGCGTCACCTCGCGTTTCCTGGTGCAGCAGGCGCTCGAGCGCATCGAGGCCACGCAGCAGACACTCAACGCGTTCCGCCGGATCCGCGGCGAGGCGGCACTGGCCGAGGCGGACGCCGCCGACCGGCGGCTCGCGGCGGGGGACCGGCTGCCGCTGCTGGGCGTACCGGTGGCGATCAAGGACGACATCGACCTCGCGGGCGAGGCGACCGCGTTCGGGTGCGGCGGGGACTTCGCGCCGAAGACGGTCGACGCCGAGGCGGTCCGGCGGCTGCGCGCAGCCGGTGCCGTCGTGGTCGGCAAGACCAACACGTGCGAGCTCGGCCAATGGCCGTTCACCGAGGGGGCGGCGTTCGGTGCCACCCGCAACCCGTGGTCACCGGCCCACACTCCCGGCGGCTCGTCCGGCGGTGCGGCGGCAGCGGTCGCCGCGGGTCTGGTGCCCGCGGCACTGGGCTCCGACGGCGCGGGTTCCGTGCGCATCCCGGCCGCGTGGACCCATCTGGTCGGGATCAAACCTCAGCGCGGCCGCGTGTCGACCTGGCCTGACCCGGAGGCGTTCCACGGCCTGACCGGCCATGGGCCGCTTGCCCGTACGGTCGCCGACGCGGCCCTGCTGCTCGACGCGGCGGCCGGCAGCCACCCCGGCGACCGGCACCGCCCCGCCCCTTTGACCGTGTCGCCCGCGGTGGGGCGCGACCCGGGGCGGCTGCGCATCGCGCTCTCGATGCGCAGCGCGTTCCACGGCGGCGTGCCGCGGCCGCTGGACCCGGCGGTGCGGCGCGCCGTGACGGGCGTGGCCGAGGCGCTCGCCCGGCTGGGCCACGACGTGGCCGAAGCGGACCCCCGGTACGGCCTGATCGGCCTGACGTTCGTGCCGCGGGCGACCGCCGGTGTCCGGGACTGGGCCAAACAGATGCCCGACCAGGCGCTGCTGGACCGGCGTACGCGGCACAACGCGCGGCAGGGCCGGATCCTCGGCGGCCCGGTCCTGCGCCTGTCCCGGGCGGCCGAGTCGCGGGCGCGGCGGCGGATCGGCGCCATCTTCAGCCGGTTCGACGTGGTGCTGACACCGACCACCGCGACCCCGCCGCCGATGATCGGCGCCCATGCGACGCTGTCGAGCTGGGGCACGGATCAGGCGATCATCGCGGCCTGCCCGTACGGCTGGCCGTGGAACGTCCTGGGGTGGCCCGGCATCAACGTCCCGGCCGGTTTCACGCCGGACGGGCTGCCGGTCGGCGCGCAACTGCTGGGCCCGGCCAACAGCGAACCGCTGCTCGTCTCGCTCGCCGCGCAGCTGGAGGACGATCAGCAGTGGTCGCGGCACTGGCCGGACGGGCGCGTCGACCAGGCCGTCCGGCAGGGCTGAGGCGTACGGGTCAGCGACGCAGTGAGCCGGTCGACGTGCCGGTCACCCGGTGCACGATGCACAGCACATCGCGGTTCTGGTCCTTGGGTGGGACCGTGAGCAACGTGAACGTGACATCGTCCGGCTTCTTCCCGGACCTGACGCCGTCCCCGGCGGCCGCTCGGCCCGGCGGGAGCCAAGGCTGACGGATATCGATGGATGACGATATCGTCGGGCGGGAATGGTCCCCGAACGCCGGAGGCGTCCTCGATGCGATCAGTCCGAGATGTGGTGCGCGCCTGCGTCACCGCCAGTGCCGTCCCGCTGCTCCTGACCGGTGCCGCGGTCGCCCGGGCCGCGGCCGTGCGCACCGCCACCGAGCCGGTGTACGACTACGCTCAGGCCGTCCGCGAGCAGGTCTGGGTGCAGAGCCCGGTCGACAGCGACGGCGACGGCCGGCCCGACCGGGTGGCGGTGCGGATCATCCGGCCCCGCACCGACGGCCGCAAGGTGCCGGTGATCTTCCAGGCCAGCCCGTACTACGCGGGGCTCAACGACGTGCCCAACCACGACGACATCGACCGGGACGCGGTCACGCTGCAGCACCATGCCGCCGCGAGCGCGGGGCGTGCCGCCGAGTCCATCCTGTTCGCCGGGTATCTCGACAACTACTTCGTGCCCCGCGGCTACGCGGTCGTCTTCGCCGACAGCCTCGGCACGGGTGACTCGCAGGGCTGCCCGACCTCGGGTGGCCGCAACGAGACGCTCGGCATGAAGGCGGTCGTCGACTGGCTGAACGGCCGGGCACCCGGCTTCGACGCCACCGGCGCACCGGTGCGGGCCGACTGGTCGACCGGGCGTACCGGAATGATCGGGGTGTCCTACAACGGCACCCTGCCCAACGCGGTCGCCTCGACCGGCGTCCGCGGCCTGGAGACGATCGTGCCGATCGCGGCCATCTCCCGGTGGTACGACTACTACCGCGCCGACGGCGGGGTGGTGGCGCCCGGCGGTTTCCAGGGAGAGGACACCGACGTGCTGGCCAAAGCGGTTCTCACACGCGCCCACCCCGAGGTGTGCGCCGGCGTGATGGCGGCCCTGGAACGCGGGCAGGACCGGGCCACCGGAGACGACAACGGCTACTGGGCGCAGCGCGACTACCTGCGCGACGTCGGCAACGTGCACGCCAGCGTGCTGCTCGTGCACGGCCTGCACGACGACAACGTGCGCACCCGGCAGGCCGGTCAGTGGTGGGACGCGCTCGCGCGGCGAGGCGTGCCGCGCAAGATCTGGCTGCACCAGGCCGGGCACGCCGACCCGTTCAACGTACGCCGGCAGGAGTGGCTGACCACGCTGCACCGCTGGTTCGACCAGTGGCTGTACGGCATCGACACCGGCATCATGCGCGAACCCATGGCCGATGTGGAGGTCGCCCCGGGCCGATGGCGTACGGCCGCCACCTGGCCGGTGCCCGGCAGCCGGGACACGACGATGTTCCTGGGCGGGTCCGGCCAGCTTCCCCGCCCGCCCCGGCCGGGAATGCGGCAGTCCTTCGTGGACGACCCGGCGCAGACCGCGGAACAACTCGCCGACGACGAGACGAGCACGGATCCGCACCGGCTGGCGTACCTGAGCGCGCCGTTGAGCCACGAGACGCGGCTGTCCGGGACGCCCGGCGTGACCGTGCGCGCCGATCTGGACGGCAAGTCGCCGTACCTGGCCGCGTTGCTGGTCGACTACGGTCCCGCGGACCGTTACGCCGGCATGCGGACCCTGAGCGAGCAGGACTGCATCGGCCCCGGCATCCCGGGCGATCCGGGTTGCTTCAACCGCCGCGAGTACGTGACCGCCGTGACCCCCTCGGAGATCGTCACCCGCGGCTGGCTCGACGTACGCAACCGGCACTCGGCCGCGCACAGTGAGCCGGTGCGGCCCGGTAAGGCGTACACGCTGCGTTGGGAGCTGCAGCCCACCGATCACGTGTTCGCGGCGGGGCACCGGATCGGGCTGGTGCTGATCTCCACCGACCGCGACCACACCCTGCGGTACCCGGCGGGCACCGAGGTCGGCGTGCGGCTCGGCGTGTCCCGGGTGGTGCTTCCGCTGGTCGGATGACCCGTCGCCGCGGATCCCGTCCGTGTCGTACCCGGGCCATACGGTGGACGGATGGACTGGAAGATCGAGCTGATTCCCGTTCCGGTGACCGACGTCGACCGGGCCAAGGCGTTCTACGAGACGGTCGGCTTCCACGCCGACCACGACCACCGGGTCCACGAGGGGCTTCGGTTCGTGCAACTGACCCCGCCCGGCTCCGCGTGCTCGATCGTGATCGGCGACGGCATCACCGACAAGGTGCCCGGCACGCAGGAGATCCAGGTCGTCGTCGCCAGCGCGGAGACGGCGCGTGCGCAGCTCGTCGAGGCAGGTGTCGAGGCCAGCGAGGTCGACGCGCAGCCGTGGGGCAACTTCGTCTACTTCCGCGACCCCGACGGCAACCGATGGTCGTTGCAGGCGGTGCAGTCGCGCCCCCACGGCTGAACCCAGGGGTTTCTGCCGCCCTGCCCTGACCGGATCCTTACGAAGCGCTCGCCGATCGCTGACGGTAGCTGCGCAGGATCTTCGGACATGAGAAGAACCCTCGCCATCACGCTGGTGGCCGCGGTGGTGCTGGTCGGCGGCTGTGCCCGCCACCGGGCGCCGGCCGAACCGGCCACCACCCGGCAGGCCGCGCCGGTGGAGTCGGCCACACCCCGCACCACGGCGCCGGTCACCCGCGCGTCGCACGCGCCTGCACCCTCGGCGCACGGCACGGCCACCGCGCCGGACGTCGACGGCCTGCTCGACGACGTCGATCGGCAGCTGGGCAGCGACGACCAGCCGGTCGAGGACCAGGACTGACAGAGAGGACCCCCCCGATGAACCGCATCCTGCGTACCACCGCGGTCGGCGCTGCCGCGCTGGCCGTCACCCTCGGTGCCGGCGCCCCGGCATGGGCCGACAATCCGGCGAAGCCGCTCGACGCAGCCAAGAAGGCGGTCACCGCCCGGATCGACAAGCGCCTCGCCGCTCTGCAGCACTTCGACACCGCACTGGGCAAGGCCGGCAAGGTTCAGGCCGCGCACCGCGCCACGTTGGACAAGCTGATCGACGACCAGACGGCCGGGCTCACCGCGCTGCGTACCAAGGTCGCGGGCGAAAGCACCGCGGCCGCGGTGAAGGCCGACGGACAGAGCATGGTCAACGACTTCCGCGTCTTCATCCTGACCGGCCCGAAGGTCCGGCTCACCAGGGCGATCGACACGGAGCTCGCCGTCGTGGAGAAGCTGCACGGCCGCTCGGGCGTCGACCAGGCCAAGCTCGACGCGGTGCAGAAGTCGCTGACCGGCAAGGTCGACGCGCTGCTGGCCGTACAGCCGGGTCCGGACGGCGACGCCATCCGCGCCCAGGTCAAGCCGGTCCGCGAGGCGGCCCACGAGGCCCGGGCGACGCTGCGGTCGCTGAAGAAGTGACCACCCGGTCCGGGCGGTAGGGCGGTACCGCCCGGACCGACCTGGGTGGGCTGGGCACCGGTGGGCTGACACCGGTGCCCAGCCCGGGGGCAGCCCGGGGTCAGCTGCCGAAGGAGTTCACCACGACCGCGGCGGTGTCCACCGCGGACCCGTGGCCCTGGTCGTGCGGCACGCCGACGGTCGCGGTGCCGGTGCAGGTGCCACCGTTGCCGTCGCTGACGGTGTAGGCGATGCGGTAGACCCGGCCGTCGCCGGTGCCGGCGCGTTCGGCGCGCAGCTGCACCTTGTCCTTGACGCCGGCGCTGACCCACGCGGCGTCGGGACCGGTGTCGCCGTCACCGGTGCCGTTCAGCGCCTCGTCCTGGGTCACACCGGTGATCGTGAGCGCGGTCGTGTCCCCGTCGGGATCGGTGGCGCCACCCAGCGAGACGGTCACGAACTTGTGGTTCGGCGGCCACAGCTCGCCCTTGCTCGCCTTGACACCGGTGCACACCGGCGGTTTGTTGATGATCGGCGTGATCGTGTTCGTCTCGACGTACGCCGCCCCGGCAGGCTGGCCGCCGAGCTGGAAGTCCACGGTGCACCCGAGCGGGGCCGTGCTGGACACTCCCGCACCGACGGTCAGCGTCTCGACGAACGTGGCGGCGTCGCCGCTGGTCACGGTCTTTTCCGGGGCGTCGAACGAGGCGCTCAGGCCGGCGTCACAGGTGGCGACCGGCTTGACCGTCACCGGCAGGCTCGTCAGCCCGGCCAGGATGGCGTCCGAGATGTCGCCCGGGGCCACGTCGTTGAAGACCCGGCCGCCGGTGGCGTTCGCGATCCGGGTCGCCTGACCGGGGGCACCGCCGGGTGCGCCACAGGCGCCGTACTCCGTCGACGACGAGACGGGGTCGCCGTCGAGGCCGTCCGGGATGCCGGTGTCGCTGGACACCGCGATGACCCGGACGTGGGCCGCCTGCAGTTCCGCGGTGACCGACGCCTCCGTGACGTCGCCCGGTTCGCCGGAGATCGCCGAACACACCGGATCGTGGCCCGGCGCGTCGCCGAACCACACCACGATCCGGCTGGAGTCGGAGCGGAACGCGGCCGCGGTCACCAGCTTGTGCAGCGCGAACAGGCTCGCCTCGGGGGCGTCGCCGCCACCGTCGGCCGACCACGCGTTGATGGCGCCGTGCGCGGCGGCACCGTTGTCGTCCGCGGCCGGGATGGCGGCGTCGTTCTGGTACGCGAAGCTGCCCAGCGTCGGGAAGTCGCGGTACTGGCCGGCGCCGAAACGGGCGTCAGCGGCGGCGCCGTCGACCAGCCCCACGATGGCCCCGGCGTTTAGCCGGACGTTGTCCAGCGCCGGATTCATGCTGCCGGTCGTGTCGGCCAGGAAGTACACGTCCGGCTTGGGCAGCACCTGCGGGGTGTGCACGGTCTTGTTGATCGTCACGTGGTCGCCGGGCTTCAACGACCCCGTGTACGTCGACGGCGTCACGCCGTCCGCGGCCAGCGCCGGAGTTGCCGGGGCCAGCACGGTGACCACGGCCGCCCCGGCCGCCAAGGCCCAGCGCGGTACTCGAACAGTTGACACTGCGGTCCTTTCCGGGGGCGCCGGGCAACGCCCGACCGGCACGAGGGCGCGGTGGGGAACGGGCGGCCGGCGCAGGTGATGTGGGGGAGCGTCCGGATGGGGGAACAGGTTCCGGAGCATGCGCCGCGCTGCGTCCAGCGCGACAGTGCGTCACCCTACAAGGGACGTTGCGTCATGGCCGTCGGCAACACGCCGGGTCACCCGTTCGGTGCGGGCGGGTTCTGCGCAGCGAGCAGTCCGGCGATCGCGTCGGACGCCTTCAGGGCGGAGCCGGTCAGCACCGCCACGATCGTGTCGCCGTTGCGCAGGGCACCGCGGCGCCTGAATTCGCGGATCGCCGGGACGACGATCGCGCTGGTCGGTTCCGCGTACAGGCCGCGGTGGGCGAGCTCGGCGGTGGCGGGGCCGATGTCTGCCTCGGCGACCGCCGCCATGTCGCCGCCCGATGCCCGGACGGCGTGCAGGACCTCCCGGTCGCGGACCGGGCGGGCGATGGCGGTGCCCTCGGCCACGGTCGCCTGCCACGCGCCCGGTACGACCGCGTCCGCTCCGGCCGTGAACGCGGCCACCAGCGGGCTGCAGTGCTGCGGCTGCGCCACGAGCAGGCGAGGTCGTCGCCGGATCGCCCCGGCCGCGAGCAGTTCACCGAAGCCCAGGTGACAACCGAGCACCAGGCTGCCCGCACCGGCCGGCAGCACGACCGCGTCCGGCGCGGAGAACCCCAGGTCCTCCCAGATCTCGTACGCCAGCAGCTTCGTGCCCTGCAGGAAGAACGGGTGCCAGTTGTGGCTGGCGTAGAACGTGGTCGCGGACCGGCGCACGGCCTCGTCGGCGATCGCCTGCCGGGGGCCGGGCACCAGTTCGACCGTCGCGCCGTGGAACCGGCTCTGCTGGATCTTGGCGGCGGACGTGGCGGCGGGGGCGAGGATGGTGGCCCGGATGCCCGCGGCGGCCGCGTACGCGGCGACCGACGACCCGCCGTTGCCGCTGCTGTCCTCCAGCACCTCGCGAACCCCTTGCTGGGCGAGGACCGAGATCATCACGGTGGTGCCGCGATCCTTGAAGCTCGCGGTCGGGTTGTGCCATTCCGGCTTGACCGCCAGCTCCAGGCCGTCGATCCGCAACGGCAGCAGCGGCGTCACGCCTTCGCCCAGGCTCACCGGTTGCGCGACCGGAATCGGCAGGGCGGCCGCGTAGCGCCACTGGGACCGTACGGTCGTGTCGACGTCGTCGCGGGTCAGGCCGCCGAGCGCGGTGACGGCCAGCGGGGAGCCGTCCGCGCCGCACCAGCGCGGCTCGCCGAGCGGGTAGCGCCGCCCGCCGCGATCGACGAGGGCCGGTTCCGTGGTCACGGCCGGGATTCCGCGGCCCCACCTGTTTCCTGGGCCGTGCTCGGGGTCTCCGCGGCGACGCGGGCCGCGATGCGGGCCACCTCCTCCACGGTGAGCGCGATGATCGGGAAGTCCGGGCCGCCCGCCGCCATGCCACGCTCGGCGTGCGGGACGTTGATCTCGGCGCCCACGCGCTGGTCGAGCGTCTCGTGGAGCCGGGCGGCGATGCGCTGTGCGAGATCGGTCATCATGCCGACCACGGTAAGGGCAGCACCGCCCCGGTCCGCCGGGCGGGCAGCGATTCGGGTACAAGGCGAAACTCGGACGTTCCGTCGCCGATCACACCGGCCGTGAGGGTTCTGCCGGTGTACCTGTTCATTGCCGCGACCGTGGTCGCCGCGATGATCTCGGGCGTGACCGCCGGCGACGACACGGGCGACGTGATCTACCTCGTCGCGCACGCGGGCATCTGCGTGATCGGACTGGCCTGCGCGCTGCGTCCGCGCCGCCGCGAGGACCGGCGCCCGTGGCTGTGGATCGCCGGCGGGCAACTGCTCTGGCTGGCCGGCAACGCCGCGTACCCGATCGCCCGGCTCCTCGGGCATGCGGAACCCGGGCTGCTGGAATCCGTCCTGTGGACGCTCGGGTACGTGGCGTACGGCGCGGGGCTGGTCAGCATGGCGCGCAGGCGGGCGGGCCGGTGGCTGCGACCCGCGGTGCTGGACATGCTGACGCTGACCACGGCGGTCGGCATCGCCATCTGGGTCGCGTTCATCTCGCCGTACCTGGCGGATCTGGCGGCGGAGCCGGTCTACGCGTACCTGGTGATCATGGCACCGCTCGGGGACGTCATCATCACCGCCGGAGTGCTGCTGCTCGTCCTGTCACCCGGGGTCCGGGGGACGCCGACCCGGCTGCTGCTCGCCTCGGCTGTGCTGCGCATCGCCGCGGATCTCGGCACCACCTACATCCCGAGCGACGCCGTCGCGGTCATGGTCCCGACAGGGATCATCCTGTTCAGCAACGGGCTGCTGATCGCCGCCGCGCTGCACCCCGGCAGCGGTGAACTGACCCGGCCGGCGCAGGCCCGGCGCACGCTGCACCCGGCGCGCCTCTGGTTCCTCGGCGTGGGCCTGCTCACCGCGCCCACGATCACGTTCGCGCGGCAGGGATACGCCCCGGCCGAGCGGATCGCCCTGTTCACCGCGACCGTGATCACCCTGCTGTTCGTGTTCGTCCGGTTCGCCAGCGCACTGCGCTCGCTGGAGCGCGCCGAGCGGCAACTGAGCTACCAGGCGCTGCACGACCCGCTCACCGGGCTGGCCAACCGGGCGGCGCTCGGCGAGGTCCTGGACAGCGCGCCGCCCACCACCACGGTCCTCTACCTGGACCTCGACGGGTTCAAGGCGATCAACGACGCGGCCGGGCACGCCGCCGGTGACGCCATCCTGCGTGAGGTGTCCGTCCGGCTGCGCGCCGCGGTCCGCGACCGGGACACGGTCGCCCGGCTCGGCGGTGACGAGTTCGTCATCGTTCTGCCCGATCTCGACGCACGGTCGGCCGTACCGATCGCGGAGCGCATCCTGCGCGACGTGGCCGCGCCGGTGCTGCACGAGGGCGCGGCGTACTCGGTCGGGACGAGCATCGGCATCGCGGGCGCCGGCACCGGGCACGCCGACGCCACGTGGCGGCCGTCGGCGTTGCTGCGCGCGGCCGACGCCGCGATGTACTCCGCGAAGGGGCTCGGCCGGGGCCGTTTCGTCATCGCCGGGACCGCGGCGTAGCACCAGTCCGGTTATCGCCGGGGATCGCGGCGTAGGCGCGTCCAGCCGTCGCCGGGGCGGCGGCTCGGCGCCCGCACGGCACCCGTCCGCGAGCGGCTCCGGCAACCGGGCCGGGCCGTTCGGCTATCGCAAAGTGCCTGTTCAGCTTGGTAGGCTCCCGCGCGGATCATGGCCAGCGCTCCAGCCCGGACGGCCTTCGGGAGCGTCCGCGGTGCGTCCGAATCCGACCCGCGGCCGGAGCGTTTCGGCCCGCCGCGGGTGCCCACGTACGTATGGAGGTCCGTGTGACTGACAACCGGATGAAGGTGATCCTCGGAACGTCTCCCGACGGCGTGACCTCGGAGCACGTCCTGATGACCCCCACGGCCGGTCACCCCAACCAGGCCCTGCAGGTTCTCACGCTCGCCCAGCGCACCGCGGAGGAGCACGTCGCCACCGCACACCGGCAGGCGGACAAGATCCGGACGGACGCGCTGGCCGCGGCCGAGCAGATCGCCCGCGAGGCCGAGCAGCACGCCCACGCCGTACGGCGGGAGGCCGACCACGTGCTCGCCGAGGCCCGCGCCACCGCCGAGCGGGGCGCGATCGAGGCCCGTACGCGGGTCGAGGAGGCGCAGCGCAACGCCGACCTGATCGTGTCCGACGCGCAGGCGCGGGCCGAGTCCGTCGACGCCGACGCCCGCGCAAACGCCGAGGCGCTGCGGGTGCAGGCGCAGCGCCGCTTCGACGACGTGGTGGGCAGCCTCAGCGCCAAGCGGGAGGACCTGCAGGACCAGATCGAGGCGCTGGAGCAGTTCGACCGGGAGTACCGGGCCCGGCTCGCCGCGTTCATGCAGGGCCAGCTCCGCGCGCTGTGGCTGGACCAGCCGCAGGTGAACGGCGAACTGGAGCTCGACGAGCCGGAGGAGCCGCGGCACGCGGCGGAGGAACGGGCGGGCCAGCCCGCGGCCGTGCCGCCGGCGGCGATGCCCCCGCAGCCGGTGTCCCCGTCCGCTGCCCCCACACACCCGGCCGCTGCACCCACAAACTCCGCCGCTGCACCGGCCCAGCCCGCGGCTGCACCCACGCAGCCCGGCGGCCCGCTCGTGCATCCCGCGGCGGCGGCGCCCGCGCGCCCGGCGGCAGCGCCGTCGATGCCCCCGCTTCCGGAACTCATGGTTCCCGGGCCGCGGCGCAGCGCCGAGGCCGAACCCGCCGCGGAGGCCGAAGATCATTCGGCCTAGGCTGGGCCCGTGACCTGGCTCGACATCATCGGCTGGGCCGGCTCGGCGCTCCTCGTGTGGTCGCTGCTGCAGAGCCGGCTGCTGCGCCTGCGCGCCCTCAACCTGGTCGGCTGCGTGGTGCTGATCGGCTTCAACGCGGCACTGGGCGTCTGGCCCATGGTCGGGCTGAACGTCGTCCTCTGCGTGATCAACATCTGGTACCTGTGGCGGATGCTGTCGACCCGCCACGACGAGCGGGCGTACCGGGTCGTGCAGGTGCGCTCCGACGACGAGATGCTCGGGTACGTGCTGGAGCGGCACCGTGACGACATCGCCCGGTTCAACCCGGGGTTCCGCCCGGCCGGGCCGAGCCCGGACCGCGCCGCGTTCCTGGTGGTCAACCGGGACGAGGTGGTCGGGGCGGTGGTGTTCCGGTCCAGCGGCGACGGCGTCGCCCAGGTGGAGCTGGACTACGTGACCCCGCCGTACCGGGACTTCACGCCGGGGGAGTTCGTCTACCGGGAGAGCCGGTACTTCCTCGAGCACGGCTGCAAGACCGTGGTGACCCCGCCCGGCATGCTCGCGCCGTACTACGGCCGGTTGGGCTTCCACCGCGCGGGCGACTCGTACGTGCTGGACCTGGCCGGCTGATCGGGCCGGGTCCCGCTGACAACCCTAAGGACGCCTCCGCGCCGGTCGATGAGCTTCGACGTTCTGTTCTCGTCGCTCACCGCGCCCCCGGGAGGTCCGTATCGTGCTGCGCCGTCTCACCGCCGCGCTCGCGGCCGCGCTCGTCGCCGTGCCCCTCACCGCCGCCCCGGCGTCCGCCGCGATGGGCGCGTGCCTGCCCGTGGCGGGCAGCCCGCGCTGCCACGTGTGGACCGGCAAGGTGGCCTGGGTCGCCGACGGCGACACGGTGCTGGTCGACATCAACGGCGACGGCACGAAGACCCCCAAGTCGGTACGGATCATCGGCATGCAGGCGATGGAGCAGCACGTCTACTCGCCGAACCCGAAGAAGCGGCGCGGTGACTGCCACGCGCTGGCCGCCACCGCGCGGGTCGAGCAGCTCGTCAGGGCCGGCGGCGGCGTCGTCCGGATGACCGCGCTGCACGCCTCCAGCAGCAGCCGGAACCGGCCGCTGCGATCCATCTCCGTCAAGATCAACGGCCAGTGGCGGGACATCGGCACCGACCTGGTGCGCCGCGGGCTCACGCTGTGGCAGCCGTTCGGCGGCGAGTGGGCGGCGGACTCGACGTACCGCCAGATGGAGGCGCTGGCCGCCAACGACGGGATCAACCTGTTCGACACGGACAGCTGCGGGTCCGGGCCGTACCAGAGCAGCAAGATCAGCGTGTGGGTCAACTCCGACGCCGACGGCGAAGACGCCAAGAACCTCAACGGCGAGTGGGTGCGCGTCGGCAACGACTCGCCCGCCGACGTGCGGATCGGCGGCTGGTGGGTCCGCGACTCGGGGCTGCGGCGCTACACGTTCCCGTCCGACACCGTGGTGCCCGCAAACGGAGCAGTGTTCCTGCACGTCGGCCGCGGCACCAACACCGCGACGCACAAGTACTGGGGACTCACGGGTCCGGTCTTCGAGAACGTGGGTGCGGCGTCCCACACCCTGGGCGACGGGGCGTACCTGTTCGACCGGCAGGGCGACGTGCGCGCCTGGATGCAGTACCCGTGCATGCTCAACTGCACCAGCCCGCTGGCGGGCAAGGTGACCATGGAGCTGGACCCGGATGGCCGCCCGGAGCACGTCGACCTCACCAACACCAGCACCGAGGCGGTGGACCTGTTCGGGCACATGCTGGTCAACCGGCCGTACCGGTACCAGTTCCTCACGCACACCGTGCTGCAGCCCGGCGACACGCTGACGGTCTACACCGGCACGGGCACCAACTCCGGGCTGACCCGCTACTGGGGCGAGAGCGGCGACATCTTCACCCACGCCGCGGATGCGGTGTCGTTGCAGACCGCGGCCGAGACCATCGTGTTGTGCCAGCAGTGGGGCGGCGTCCGCTGCTGAGCGGGACGCGGTGACCCCCGGGTAGCGTACCGTTATCGATCTCCGTCACCGGCCGGCGCGGGCCTGGCCACGGGGCGGTAGCTTGTGACGGGACGCGAGCGAGGGAGCGTGGGACGCGATGACGACCGGGAGGAACCGTTCGACCGGGCGGCCCACCCTGGACCAGGTCGCCCTGCGGGCCGGCGTGGGCCGCGGCACGGTGTCCCGGGTGGTCAACGGCTCGTCCCAGGTCAGCCCGCAGGCAAAGCAGGCGGTCGAGGACGCGATCGAGGAACTCGGGTACGTGCCGAACCGCGCCGCCCGCGCGCTGGTCACGCAGCGTACGGACTCGATCGCGTTGGTGATCTTCGAGTCGGGGGAGCGGTTCTTCGCGGAACCGTTCTTCGGGCGGATCGTCCAGTCGATCTCCTCGGCGCTGATCGTGCGCAACCTGCAGATGCTGCTGATGATCGCCCAGTCGCCGCAGGAGCGGCAGCGCCTGGAGGGCTATCTGACCCGCCAGCATGTCGACGGGGCGCTGCTGCTGTCGCTGCACGGCGATGACCCGCTGCCCGCCAAGCTGGAGGAACGCGGCCTGGCCACGGTGCGCGCCGGGCGTCCGACCTATCCCGCCCCCGGCTGCGTCGTCGACGCGGACAACCGCGGCGGCGCCCGCGAGGCCGTGCACTACCTGCACCGGCAGGGCCGCCGCCGGATCGCGGCCATCGCCGGCCCGCAGGACATGGCTGCCGGACTGGCCCGCCTCGACGGCTACCGCGACGTCGCCGGGCACGGGCCGGTGGCGGTGGGCGACTTCAGCGAGGAGAGCGGCGCCGCGGCGATGCGGTGGCTGCTGGACCACTATCCGGACGTCGACGCGGTCTTCGCGGCCTCGGACATGATGGCCGCGGGCGCCATGCGGGTGATCCGCGAGCGCGGCCTGCGCGTGCCGCAGGACATCGCGGTCGTCGGCTTCGACGACTCGGTGATCGCCCGGCACACCGAGCCTCCGCTGACCAGCGTGCATCAGCCGATCGAGCAGATGGGCCAGGAGATGGTCCGGCTGCTGCTGGCCAAACTCGACGGCGAGGCCCTGGACGACAGTGAGATCGTGCTGCGGACCCGCCTGGTGCTGCGCGGCTCGGCCTGACCCCGCGGCCTGGGCGGTTCAGGTCCGGGCGGCCCGGGCCAGGTCGGTGAGCCGGGCCTGAAGGACGTCCGCCCGGTCCGCAGTGATGCCACCCTCGGCCGCCCGTTCACGCACCTTGCGGCGCAGGTCGGCGACCCGGTCCGCGACGTCACCGGCCGATGCGCCGGCCAGCGGGCGCAGCAGGTTCGCCAGGTCGGTGGCCACGTCGGGGCGGATGTCCCCGGCGGCCCTGCCGTCCTGCACCGCCGCGCCGACCCGGCGCAGCGCGACGTCGACGTCCAGCGGGGCCTGAGTGGGCGGGCTGCGCCGGGCGCGGGGAGCGGTCGCCGACGGCGCCGCCGAGGACGGTACGGGCGAAAGCGGCGCAGCCACCGCCGGGGGAGGCGCGGCCCGCCCCGGCTCGTCCGCGCGGTGGACGACCCCCAGCACCACGAACGTGACGCCCGCCGCCAGGGCCAGCCCGACCGCGGCAGCGCGTACGGGCCGGCGGCGCCGCCGTGGCCGGGTCAGCGCGACCGTGTGCGCGGGGGCGCGGCCGGCGGTGTACCCGACCGGGTCGCGCCCCGCGTTCCGGCTGCCGCGGGCGGGCGGGGCCAGCGCGGTCAACCGGTCGCGGGCCTGCGCGGCGGTGGGGCGCGCGGCGGGATCCTCGTCCAGGCACCGGTGCACCAGTTCGCGGAACTCCGCGGGCAGGTCGGCGGGCAGTGGCGCGGGCGGGTACCGGCGGGCGGCGTCCAGTTCCTCCCACGTGTCCACCGGGTACGGCGGGTCGCCGGTCACCATCTCGTACAGCAGGATGCCCAGGCCGTAGACGTCCGTGGCGGGCTCCGCGGGACGTCCGTCGAGCCGTTCCGGGGACACGTACGCGGGGGTGCCGAACGTCCGGCCGGTCTCGTCGTCGTCCGGATCGCCGGTGGCCGCGCTGATCCCGAAGTCGAGGATCTTGACGCCGGTCGGGGTGAGCATCACGTTGCCCGGCTTGATGTCGCGGTGCACGACCCCGGTGGCGTGCGCCGCGGCCAGCGCGTCCGCGACCGCCGCCCCGACCGCTGCGGCCTCCCGCCACGGCAGCGGGGCGTCGGCCAGCCGGGCCGCCACGGTCTCGCCCGCCAGGAGTTCCATCACCACGAACGGGGCCAATGACCCGTCCGGACGGATCGCCTCGGTGTAGTCGTGCACCGCCGCCACGTGCGGGTGCGACAGCCGGGCCGCGGTACGCGCCTCCTTCCAGGCGAGCTGCAGCAGCTCGGCCGCGGAGGCGGTGAGGTTGGTGGGCAGCTTCAGCGCGACCGGGCGGCCGAGCAGTTCGTCGTCGGCGCGCCAGATCTCGGCCATCCCGCCGGTTTCCAGGCGGGTCGTGAGCCGGTACCGGGAGGCCAGCAGGGTGCCCGCGGTCGGCCAGTCGTCGCTCACGCGGCAAACCCTCGTCGAACGGTGACCGGCGTGTCAACCGCACAGTGCCTGATCACGGCCGCTACGGTGCATCGATCCCGGTCGGCGTCTCGGCCCGATTTGCCCTGGTCCCGCCCCTGTTGGCGTGGCGAGCACCGCCATTTCAGCCCTTGCGGATCGTGGCCGCGGAGCCGACCATAGTCTGTCGCGGTCACCGTCGGCGATCGGGGATGGGAACGGATGTCCACAGAGGATGGCTCGCGGCTTCGCCAGGCGACGCTCACCGGCTCCGCCGTGCTGCTCGCCGTCGCGATCGCCGTGCCCATGCTGCTCGTGCGCGAGTCGCGGTCGGCCGCGCCCAGTCGTTTCATCGTGCCGTCGTCCCCGGCGCAGCCGGTGATCCCCGTCACTGCCGGGGTGCCGGGCCGTTCCGCGGCCGCGCCCGGTTCCCGGACGGCACCGCCGCCGCCGCGGACCACCTCGGCGCAGGCGGACCCGGCCGGCCCGTCGACCCCCGACCAGGCCACGTCCCCCACGACCCCGGCCGTGACCCCGCCTCCCACGACCCAGGCCGCGACCACGGTCGCACCGTCGCCGCCCCCGCCCGCACCGGTCTTCGCGGCGGGCGCGGTCATCGGGCTGGAGCCTGCCGCCAGCCCGGGCCACCGCGTCGGCAGCGGCCGGGAGCGGACGCTGATCGACGTCGCGCGGCCTGGCGACAAGGCCGAGGACCGGCTCGCCACCCGCTTCGTCGTGCGCCCCGGACTGGCCGACCCGGCGTGCGTCTCACTGGAGTCCGCCGCCCGCCCGGGTCGTTTCCTGCGGCACCACGCCTTCCAGATCCAGGTGGACCGGGAGAAGCCCGGGGACGGCACGTTCGCGGCCGACGCGACGTTCTGCCCGGGGTCGGACAAACCGGGCGAACGGGTGACGCTGCGCTCCGCCAACCTCCCCGACCAGTACGTGACCGTCCGGCACGGCAAGCTCGTGCTGGCGCCCGAGGCGGCAGGGGACGCGGCGACGTTCGTCGTGCGGCCACCGCTGTAGCGGCGCAGCGCCGGCGATGAGCCCCCTCAGCCCGGGCGGCGGAAGATCGTGATGGAGTGGCCCACCTCGTCGACCGGGCGGCTGCCGTCGATCAGTGCCTTGAGCTGCTTGCCCGGCCGATCGATCCGCGAATCCGACACCACGAGCAGCCCGCGCACCTGATCCGCCGGGACCGCGAGCGGATTGCGGGCGGTGATCCCGTACGCGGCCGGGATCCCACTGCCCTTGTAGACCAGCCACACCTGCTCGCCCGGATACCGCTCGCGCAACCGGTCGGCCAGCCGGCCCAGGTCCTGGCCCCAGTCGACGTTCGAGTCGTGCAGAGACCGGTAGGTCCGGGCCGGCCCGCCGAACGCCTCGTTGGAGTACGGCAGGTAATACGGGAACGTCCGCAGTGAGCTGACCGCCACGAACACCACCAGCGCCGCCGTGACCGGGCGTGCCCAGCGGGGACGGCGCAGCGTGACCAGCGTGCCCGCGGCGACCGCCAGGAACAGCGGCAGGAACACCGCGTACCGGGTGCCGTAGTCGCGGGCGCCGCTCATCGCCGCCAGCAGCAGCACCGCGGCCGGGACCACCACGTACGCCGCCGCGGGCCACAGCCGCCGGGTCGTCACCATCCGCAGCGCCCCGGCCGCCCACAGCGCCAGCATGCCCAGTGGGGTCTTCACCAGCAGTGCGGCGGGCAGGTAGTACCAGAGCGCGCCGCGGTACTGCCGCCCGAACAGGAACCCGCGGTACGTGTCGTCCTCGAAGCCGAACTGGATCCGCATCCCGTCCCGGTACGCCCGGGGCACGGGCAGCCAGTCCGTGATCAGGCCGCGTAACCCGCCGATGACCGGCACGTCCGGTGGTGTCACCCAGTGCAGCCGGGGGTCCACGGCCAGGTAACTCGCCCACACCACGGCCAGCGCGCACGCCGCCACCACGGCCGGGCCTGCCGCGATGCGGATCACCCGCCGCCACCGACCGTCCCACGCCGGTTTCGCGGCTTCCGTGCCGGATTCGGGGTCGCGCCGGGCCGCGGACCACACGGACACCGCGGCCAGACCCAGCATCACCGGTACGGCCGCGAGCGCGCTCATTTTCGTGGCCAGCGCCGCCCCCAGCGCCAGCCCCGCCAACGGCAGGTACCGGCCGGGGCGGCCCCGGGCACGCCAGAGCAGCCATGCCGCGGTGAGCAGGAACCCCGCCACGGGAACGTCCAGGGTGGCCAGTGCGCCGTGCGCGATGACGTCGGGCGAGAACGCGTACAGGCCGAGCGCGAGCAGGCCCGCCCATCGGCCCGCGAGGTCGGCCGCGAACGCCAGCACCACCAGGCCGAACAGCAGCGTCAGCAGGATCACCGGAAGCCGGGCCAGCAGCATCAGCCGGTACGGGTCGTTGCCGGAGGCGTACAGCAGCCGCTGGCCCATCTGCTCCTGGGTGTCACCCGGCGCGGGCGCCAGCCGCGGATGCGCGAACGCCGTCCCGGCACCGATCAGCAGCTTGCCCAGCGGCGGGTGTTCCGGGTTGTACCGCAGGCTGTGCTGCTGCTGGTAGACGACTGCGGTGCCGACGTACACCGGCTCGTCGATCGTGGGTGTCTGCTGCACCGCCGTGGTCAGCATCGCGACCGCCATCTGGGCCAGCAGAGCCACCGCCGCCAGCACGAACGGCCACCGCCGCCGCCGCGGGCCGCGCCCGGGGGCGGGCGCGTCGGCCGGGTGTTCGAGGGTCGTCTGCTGGGTCATCGTCCGTATGGTCGCTCGGGGGCTGGCTGGCCGGGGTCCTGCGGGATGCGTGGTCCGTCCCCGGTGACGGTACCCGGGCCGGGCCATGCGGGCCGGTGCCACCCGGCCGGGCGCGGCCCGGGCCGACGCGGCGTGGTCGGGTGCCACCCGGCCCGGCCCGGGCCGACGCGGCGCGGCGCGGCGGGGTGCGACCCGGCCCGGGCCCACGCGGCGTGGTCGAGTGCGACCCGGCCGGGCGCGCCTTCACCCGGGCCGCGCCCGGCGTCGCGGTCAGGTCAGGGAGAGCAGTTCGACGGGGCGGTCCGGCCGCCAGCTGACCGGGACCACGGCCAGCGCGTCGGCCTGCGCCGCATCGCCCAGATGCCGTGCCTGCGCCGCGGCATGCCCCAGTACGCACGCGCCCTGCCGGACGACCGGCAGCAGCCGGGTGCCGCGCGGGTCGGCGCGGACGTCGCCGATGAGCAGCGCCTGCGCCGAGGGCGCCGCGGGCCGTCCGGTGAGGCCGCCGATCAGCGGTTCGAGCAGGGTGAGCGCCGCGACCAGCGCCGCGTACGGGTCGCCCGGCACGCCGACCAGCCAGCGGTCGCCGAACTGGGCGAGCACCTGCCGCTCGGCCGGCCGGCACGCGACGCCGTCGACGTGCACGCACGCACCGAGCAGCCGCAGCGAGCGGTGCAGGCCGTCGGCGGGCCCGGCCGACGACGCGCCGCACACCACGGTGACCTCCGCGTCGTGGACGGCCGCAGCGATGGCGGCGGTCCCGGCGATGGCCGGCTGATCCGGCACGTACCGCGGCGGCTCGACGTCGGCGCCCCAGCCCCGCAGCAACGGGGCGAGCATCGGGGCCACCGCGTCGCGGACCGTGCCCGGCGGGGGCGTGCCCGCGGCGACGATCTCGTCGCCGGTGACCAGCAGGCGCACCACGGGCCGGCGCCGTACCGTCACCGTATCGAGGCCCACCGCGGCGGCCAGGCCGATCGCGGCCGGGGTGAGCAGGGCACCGGCGGGCAGCACCGGTTCGCCGGCCGAGACGTACTCACCGGTGCCGCGGATGTGCCGGCACGCGGTGACGCTGGCGGTGCACACCAGGTCGCCGTCGCGCTGCGCCTCCTCGTACGGCACCACCCGGTGGGTACCGGCGGGGATGGCGGCGCCCGCGGCGATCTCCACGGCCTCACCGGCGGCGACCGTGGGCGGGCCGCCGTGCCCGGCCAGGGCACGTCCCACCACGCGCCACGGGGCGATGCCGCGGACCGCGTATCCGTCCACCGCGGCGTCGTCCGTGCCCGGCAGGCTGGTCCGGGCGACGACCGCGGTCGCGAGGGTACGGCCGGCCGCGGCGTCCAGCGGTATCCGTTCGGTGCCCGTGGCCCCGGGCAGCCGTCGCGCCAGCGCGCGGGCCTGCGCCCACGGCGTCAGCGCCGGGGCGCTGCGGCGTAGCCGCCGGGCACGGGGGGCCCGGGCCGTCCCGGTCGTCATCGGTGGGCGGCGCTGCGGCGCCGGCGCTCGGGTGTCCTCATGGAAGTGGCCTTCGACGTGCGGCACGCCACGGCCGTGGCGCGGACGGGAGGGAACCCCCAGAGTCAGGCTCGCGCCCGGACGGGAAGGTCAGTAGGGACCTTCGGCCCCTTCAGGCCGCCCCGGGCCGGCCGGTGCCGCGGATGGCGGTGGTTCCGCGACCGCAGCGGGCGGTGCGGGCGAGGGCGGTGGTTCCGGGGCGGCCGGGTGGCACCAGGGCGGCAGGCCGGTGCCGGTCAGCCGCAGGCGACCCCACGGGTCGGGCTCGGCCAGCCGGACCGCGACCGCCGGGCCGGATCCGATGAGCAGGGTGCCGTCGCGCAGGCCGGCCCGGAACCGGGCGTGCAGGTCGTCGCTGGTGCCGGTGCGCCCGGCCCATCGGTAGCGGCCCTCGACCGGCTCGAAGCGGGCGGACAGCCGCACGATCACCGGGATGTCGCGGCCGTCGATGCGCAGCACCGCGGCGCCGGAGTACTCCTCGTCGAGTCCGTGCAGATGGTCGGTCATCGCCCGGTCACCGCCAGCCCCCCGGGCAGGTCGGCGGCGGCCTTGACGCCGGACACGCCGCTCCACAGCAGGGTGGTGAGGTAGTCGCTGAGCGCCGCCCGGCTGATCGGTTTCTGCCGGCGCAGCCACCAGTCGGCGGTGGTCTGCACGTAGCCGACCACCCCGTACGCCCAGGGCAGGGCGGGGCCGGTATCGAGGCCCAGGGCGCGCAGCCGGTCGCCGAGGATGCTGGCGAGCCCGCTGGCCACGGTGTCGACGACCTCGGCGACCACGTCGCGGGGGCGGGCGATGCTGGCCTGGTGCACCACGAACAGGTACAGGTTCGGGTCCGCCTCGATGTGCGCCAGGTAGGCGTCGATCGCGGCGTGGATGACGTCGCGCTCCTCGCGGACCGCGGCCACGGCCGGGCCGATGGCGGCCACCGCGAATGCCGCGCCCTGCTGGCCGACCGCCTGCCAGAGCTCGGACTTGTCCGCGAAGTAGCGGTAGAGCACCGGCTTGCTCACCCCGGCGTGGGCGGCGATCGTGTCCATCCCGATCTCGGGGCCGAGCTGCCGGATGGCCTCGATCGCCGCGGCGGTCAGCTCGGCGCGGCGCTGCTCGCGGTGATCGGCCCAGCGTCCCCGGCGGCCGTCGCGCGGGGTGTTGACGGAGGCATCCACGGAGTTCATAGTACGAGAAGTAACTGTTACTTCGGGTAACGTCAACCCCCCGATCCCGGAGGCACGTCATGGTGACCCCACCCCCCGCCCGCGACGTCACCGCCACCCGCCTGCTGCGCACCTCCCCGGCCCACACGTACGACCCGGACGTGGAGATCGACTGGGACGCTCCGCTCGCGCCCGACCGCTACTTCGTGCCGCCGCACCGGTGCAGCCTGTACGGCACCGAGCTGTGGGAGTCGCTGACCGAGGCGCAGCGGATCACGCTCACCCGTCACGAGGTCGCCAGCGTGGCCGGTCTCGGCATCTGGTTCGAGACGATCCTCATGCAGTTGCTGCTGCGCGACTACTACCGGCAGGACCCCACCGAGGCACACGCCCAGTACGCGTTGACCGAGGTCGCCGACGAATGCCGGCACTCGGTGATGTTCGGCCGGATGCTGACGAAGCTGGGCTGCCCGCCGTACCGGGTCGGCATGGTGGACGACCTGCTCGGCCGGTTCCTGGCCGCGACCGCGACCGGTCCGCGGATGTTCGCGGCGATCCTCATCGCGGAGGAGGTGCTCGACGCGTTGCAGCGCGAGTCCGCCGCGGACGAGTCGTTGCAGCCGCTGGTCCGGATGGTGTCGCGCATCCACGTCATCGAGGAGGCCCGCCACGTCCGGTACGCCCGGGAGGAACTGGCCCGGCAGGTCCGTACGGCCGGGCGGTCCCGGCTCGCGTACGACCGGCTGATCATCGCCCGGTCCGCGTACCTGACGGGGACCAGAATGGTGGCCCCGGAGGTGTACCGCTGTGTCGGGATCTCACCGGAGGTGGGGCGGCGGGCCGCCCGCACCAACCCGCACCACCTCGCGACGCTGCGCTGGGCCGGCCAGCGCGTGGTCTCCTACCTGGACGAACTGGGTCTCATCGGTGGTCCAGGGGTCGCCCTGTGGCGCCGTTCCGGCCTGATCTGATCCCGCCTCAGCGGGCAGCCTGCGATCGTGCGCTCAGGCCCGGCAACAGGGTCAGCCCGGCCACGAACGGTCCCGCCACCATCGCCAGGTACGCCAGCAGCACCAGCGGCCCGATCTCCGACGTGAGCAGCACCCCGGCAACCATCAGCAGGAACCCGCACAGGGCGGGCACGGCGGACAGCACCCACGCCGCCGCCTTCGCCGCGGGCGTCCATCGCGGCGACCCGCTGACCAGGGCCATCCCGGCCAACGGCGCGACGAGCGGGAGAAACACGCCGCCGACGGTCAGCAGCGTGACCGCCACGTAGTCGGTGGTGGCCGCCGCCGGTGCCGGGACCGCTGCGACGGGTGCCAGCGCGGGCAGGCGCAGGTGCGGGGGCATCCGGCCGCGGCGTACGGCCGCGGCCAGGTCCTCGGGCGGCCCCAGCCGCCGCACGATCCGTTCGGGGTCCTCCCCGCCGGCCGCCCGTCGCCGGGCAACGTAGTCGGCCACGGTGGTCATCAGCTCGTCGCGCAGTTCCGGCGCGAGGTCCTCGGTCTCGGCCCACAGGGCGGCGAGATAGTCCAGGACAAGGACGTCGGTGTGCGCGAGCGGTGCCGTGTCCGCCATCGTTCCCCCCGGTGTGTCGGTGCGTGGTGGTGTCCCTCAGCGTGCTGCCCCGGGGACCGGCCGGGTATCTGACCGGGGACGGATTGCACGCGACACGCTCCGCCTTTCGGTGGATCCGCAGTGGTGAGGTCTGCGGTTTCGCGCGCCGCGCGCGCCGTCGGTGGGACACCCTGATGGCGTGGTGGCGCAGCGCGACGGACGGCATCCGGAGAGCTGGTGGGCGCAGTTCCCGGTGGCGTCCGAACGCTTCGACCTGGCGTCCGCGGTGGACGGGATCGGCTACCTGATCCTGCCGCACATCCCGTCGCCGCTGCTGCGCCGCGAGGCCGAGATCGCCACGGACATCGTGGTCCGCCGGCTGGAGCGGCCGGCCAGTCCGGAGGCGGCGGAGCGGGCGGATGTCGCGCTGCGGCGGTTCGTCGCCACACTGGATCGCATCACCCACAGTGACACAAGTACGGGTTCGCTCACCGAGGCACTAGCTCTGCGTGACGTCCTGCAGGGCCGCTGCGCCGCCGCGGCGGCCGCGTCCGAGCCGTACGTCGGTACGGTCAAGCTGGAGAAGGTGTTCGTCACAGCGCTGCGCCTGGAGCATTTCGACATCCCGTTGACCCACCGGCTGCTCGCGGGCGGCCAGGAACCCGCCCAGGCCGTACGGTCGGGACTGCTCATCGGGCACTACAGCTGGTGGCCCGCCTGGCTGTTACGTATCGTCACCGAGCGGGCGCTGGCCGGCACCCTCGACGAGGAGACGATCGTCGCGCTGGACACCTGCGCGTACGCGTCGCTGAGCCCGGCCCAGGCGCGCCTGGCGCGCCAACTGCTCGACGGTGATCCCGGGCTGATCGAAACGGCCGTGAAGCGCCTCGAGGCGCAAGGGGAGCGGGACGCGGCCGAGAAGCTGCGCGAGGGAGACCTCAAAATGGTGGCCCTCGCGGTCCGGCTCACGCCGCGGTGACCGGTAAGGACCGGACCCCGCATGACGGCGAACGAATGGTTAACGAGGCAGCCTCGCCGACATGAATCATCACGCAAGGTAATTGAAAAACTACTCAACGTAGGACTTAGGGAAACAATAGGCAAACAAACTCGGAACACCTTTACATGTGTGGTTCACCTACTGGAATTACGCCGCCCGGGCAGGTCATCATCGCCGCGTGACAACCACATCGGTGATCCTTGCGCTGGTCATCGTCGCCGCGCTCGCGTTCGATTTCACGAACGGATTCCACGACACCGCCAACGCGATGGCCACCTCCATCGCCACTGGTGCACTACGGCCCAAGATCGCCGTCGCGCTGTCCGGCACCCTCAACCTGATCGGTGCGTTCCTGTCCGTGGAGGTGGCCCTGACGGTCACCAACGCCGTGGTGAAGATTCAGGGCAAGACCGGTGCCCCGAAGCCCGAGCTGCTGTCCGACGGCGGGTCCGCGCTCCTGCTGATCATCCTGGCGGGGCTGGCCGGCGGCATCCTGTGGAACCTGCTGACATGGTTGCTCGGCCTGCCGTCGAGCTCGTCGCACGCGCTGTTCGGTGGCCTGATCGGCGCCACGGTCGCCGGTCTGGGCTGGGCCGGGGTCAACTGGGCCGGTGACGGCAGCAAGCTCGACGGGGTGATCGGCAAGGTCCTGCTGCCCGCCGTCATGTCGCCGGTGATCGCCGGTGCCGTGGCCGCCGCCGGGACCTGGCTGGTCTACAAGGCCAGCGTCGGCGTGGCGCAGAGGTTCACCGACTCGGGCTTCCGCTGGGGGCAGATCGGCAGCGCCTCGCTGGTCTCGCTCGCGCACGGCACGAACGACGCGCAGAAGACCATGGGAGTCATCACGCTCGCGCTGATCGCCGCCGGGCAGTGGCACGACACGTCGAGCATCCCGCTCTGGGTCAAGGTGGCGTGCGCGGTCGCGATCGCCCTGGGTACGTACCTGGGTGGCTGGCGCATCATCCGAACCCTGGGCAAGGGGGTCGTGGAGATCACCCCGCCGCAGGGGATGGCCGCACAGTCAGCCGCGGCCACGGTCATCCTGGCCTCCAGCCACCTCGGCTTCGCGCTGTCCACCACGCACGTGGCCACCGGGTCCATCATCGGCGGCGGCCTCGGCCGCCGCGGGGCTGCGGTGCGCTGGGCCGTGGCCGGCCGGATGGTGGCCGCCTGGCTGATCACGCTGCCCGCGGCCGGGCTGGTCGGGGCGGCGATGTGGTGGATCGGTCACCTCGTCGGTGGCGTCGGCGGTGCGCTGGCCATCTTCACGCTGCTCGTCATCGGCTCCGGGGCCATGTACCTGCGCGCGCGGCGTACCCCGATCGGCCACCACAACGTCAACGACGAGTGGGAGCCCGCCCCGGCGCCGGTCATCGCCACGCCGCCCGTCCCCGCTGCGACCGTGAGCTGAAGGAGCCGTACGACATGCACAACCTGGGTTTCGCACTCAACGGCGCGTGGCGGGTCCTGCTCGCGAGTCTGCTGCTGGGTGCCGGGCTGCCGACGCTGTTCGCGCTCGGGGTGCGGTCCCTGGCGTGGGGCAGCGGCGGTGACGCCGAGGTGCACGAGACCGGCGTGACCGGGCCGACGCCCCGCCCGCTCGGCACCGTGGTGGGCTGGGCCTGCTTCGGGGTGGTGCTGCTCGGCGTCGGGCTGGGCATCACGTTCATCGTGGCCAGCGGCTTCGGCAAGGCGCTGAGCTTCGCGCACGGCTTCCCGACGATCGTCGACAAGTGACGGGTTGGGCACGGTCCGTGCCCAACCTGAAGTGAGCCTTAAGAAAGGTCGAAGAAACCTCGTGCGGTGAACCGTTATGGGAGCGCTCCCGTAACTATCGGGGAAGCCGGTTCCCCGCACAGGAAGGCTCCTCGCCCTCATGTATACCTCTCGAACGAACGTACGTCGCTGGCAGATCGCCGGCGTTGCCGCCGTCGCCGTGACCATGGTCGGCGTCGGCCTCGGCGTGGCCGCCGCCGACGAGACCGCTGCCCCCACGGTCAACTGTCCCGCGGTGGCGGGCAAACTGCCTGCGGTGCCCGCGCAGGCGCAGGCGGAGATCGGGCGCAACCTGGCGCTGCTCAACACCCAGATCGCCGAGGCCAACCGGCGACTGGCCACCAGCGTCGGGCAGGGCGGGCCGAACTTCATCCAGAACGCGATCCTGGGGCCGCTGAAGGACAAGCGGGTCGCCACGATCAACCGGATGGCGACCGCGATCGGGCGTAACGCCCCGCGCCCGCAGCTCGACGTGCAGGGCCTGGCCACGTGCACGCTGAACCAGGGCGGTGGCGCCTCCGCGGCCGAACCCACCGCCGTACCCAGCAGCAACCGGGCGGGTGGGGGCTCCACGGCCGCCGCGCCCACGGTCAACTGTCCCGCCGTGGCGGGCAAACTGCCTGCGGTGCCCGCGCAGGCGCAGGCGGAGATCGGGCGCAACCTGGCGCTGCTCAACACCCAGATCGCCGAGGCCAACCGGCGACTGGCCACCAGCGTCGGGCAGGGCGGGCCGAACTTCATCCAGAACGCGATCCTGGGGCCGCTGAAGGACAAGCGGGTCGCCACGATCAACCGGATGGCGACCGCGATCGGGCGTAACGCCCCGCGCCCGCAGCTCGACGTGCAGGGCCTGGCCACGTGCACGCTGAACCAGGGCGGTGGCGCCTCCGCGGCCGAACCCACCACGGTGGCCACCCAGGCCGCCGGCGCGGTCGCTGCGCGTACGGTCAACTGCCCCCGGGTGGACGGCGCGCTGCCCGCGATCCCGGCGCAGGCGCAGGACGAGGTCACTCGCAACCTGGCGCTGCTGGACACCCAGATCGCCGAGGCGAACCGGCGGCTCGCCACCAGCGTCGGCGAGGGCGGCCCCAACTTCGTGCAGAACGCGATCCTCGGGCCGCTGAAGGACAAGCGCGTCGCCACGATCAACCGCATCGCCACCGCCATCGGCCGGCACGCCGCCCGGCCGCAGCTCGACGTGGCGACGCTCGCCCCCTGCGCCCTGAACAACTGAGGCCCCGGCTGACGGGCCCCCGTTAACCCGTCAGCCGAACTGCGGCGTGGTCAACGACCCCGACCACACGCCGCCGAACGTCGCCGCAGCCTCCGCGTCGACCACATAGCGGCACCGCAGCACGAGCGGGCCGGCCGGCAACGACGCACCCCCGTTGACCGGCCGGCCCGCCCAGTGCCGCAGATCGGCCGCATGCTTGAGCGACCCGCCCGGCTCCAGGCGGGCACGCTCCACCGCCGACTCGTCGCGGTCGCCGGTGAACCTCAGCACCCGCGAGTCGTCGAGCAGCACGGAGAACCAGTCCAGATGGATCTCGCCGACGTCCACATGACTCAGGACGGTCAGCTCCGCCGGGCCCGCGTTGTGCAGCGTGAACGTCACGGTGCCACCGTCGGCCGCCCCACCCAGCCGCAGCCCGTCCACCACCGGCGACCACGCCACCGCGCCCACCGCGCCCCCTTCAGCGCTCGTAGCCGACCCGAACGTCGTAGTCGGCGTCGTCCATCGACGACTTGTTGCGGATCTGACCCATCGACGGCGCCCACCGCATCGACACGATCTTGTCGTCGGCGTCCGGTGTGTCCTCGTCGAACACCTCGATCAGCACCGCCGAGGCCAGCGGCAACGTGGTGGTGAACGCCTCCAGCGGCACGAGGAAGTCGTGACTGTCGCCGTCGTTGAGCTTCGTCACCTTCGTACGGTGCTTCTTCTGTCCGGTGACCTTGACGTAGACCTCGTCCGCGCCGGTCCAGTCCTCCGTGCCGCGCACCTTGACCCAGACCTCGACGTTGCGGTGCGCCAGCTCCCGCTCGTACGCGAGCCGGGTGAAGTCGCGCCGCACCCGGTCCGGGCCCGCCGCCAGGGCTGCGACCTCCGCACGGATCTCGACCAGCCGCCGGGCCAGGTTCACCGTGTCGAAGATGTCGATGTCGTGCGCGATCGGCAGGTCGACCGTGTTGTACACCGTGCCGGTGCCCGGGTCGGTGAACGTCAGCGAGTTCCACTTGACGGCCGCGTCGCCGAACGCCTCGGTCGGCGGCCCCTGCCGGACCAGCGCGATCGCGGCCGGATCCAGCTTGGCCCGGCCCGCGTCGTCGGTCCGCCAGCCCCACGCGACGCTGCCCAGATACATCCCGGCCAGCGGCCCGTCGATGGCCAGCGCGGCCACCTCGAAACTCTGCGTCCACTGCTGCCCGGCGAACGCAGGCGTACGCCCCGGGGTGTCGTCCAGCACCGCATCGACCGCCGGGAAGAACGTGCCGTCGGGCTTGCGGCGGTGCGCCCCCGTGGCGTTGTTGCCGCCGCTGGCCGCCACATCGCCCAGCGCCGCCGACACCACCGCCGCGGCGGCCCCGGCCGGGGCCACGTTGTAGACGCCGTACAGCGGATTGGTGTTGGGGATCGTGCCGCCCCGGCCGAAATCGCGCCGGTCGATGCCGCGGCCCACGTCACCCTCACCGCGCTGCAGGAAATCCGGCATCGTACGGGCATTCGACGGCGTGTCCACCGCCCCGCCGCGGGTCGTCGCGGACAGCGTCTTCACCGACTGGGTCAGGCCGATCCGGGTCGCCTCGACCAGGTCGTTCGCGGTGAAGTGCAGCTCGATGTGTGCGCCGATCGTGCCCGCCTGATTGACCGGCCGGTACGCCGCGGTCGTCCAGGACCCACCGGCCGTGGCCACCAGCCGGTGGATCACCGGCGCCGCCCCCGTCACGCGCGGGGCGCCCGCGGCGGCCGCCCGTTCCGTCGCGTCGGCGGGAGAGCTCACCGCGTCCGGCCGCGGCGGCAGGCTCACGCCGTCATGCTGCACGACGTGGGCCAGCTCGTGCGCGACGACCGTGGGGGAGGGACGGGCATCCGCGAACGCGACGCGGTTGCCGTACGCCGCGGCGTGCGCCCCCAGCGCCGCCAGCCCGGCCCGCGCCGCGTCCCCACCCAGGTACGCGTCGACGTGTCCGAAGTCGTGCCCGAACCGCTCCTCCATCTGCTCCCGGTACGGCACCGCCCCGGCACTGCCGGAGGTCGCCAGCGCGAACGCGTCCGCCGGGGCGAGGGTGGTGTTCCGGTCTGGGACGGCGGGACCTGCCACGCCCGCGACCAGCCGGTGGATCGCCGCGTTGCCTGCGGCCAGCACGGCCTCCAGCGACGATCGGTCGGGCGGCACCTGCCCGGGGGCCCACCGGCCGGGCAGTGACGACCGGACCGGTGCGGATGCAACAGGGCGGGCTTCCACCGCGTCGTCGGCGTCTCGCCGCGGCTCCAGCCTGGCCCGCATCGCCACCACCCGCTCTCGCCCGCTCGTCTCACGGTAGCCACCGCGGGCCCGCCGCGACAGCAGCCCTACTGGTCGCGACCGCCTTGGGTGGCGGTGGCGGCGCCCGCGTCCGATCCAAGGCGGGCCAGAAACGATTCCAGTACCGCCGCGAGTCCATCGATCGTGTCGTCCTCCACGAAGGCGTGACCGGATTCGGCAAGGCGGTCAGCGACCTGCTCGGCGATCCGCCGAAGCTGGTTGTCGCCCTGGAGACTCATCGCATCCTCCCTCGGAAGAGCGGGCGAAGTCCGTCGTCCGCTTCGGGCGGGCCTGGAGCGGCGACCCGGGCAGATGATAGGCCAAGTTCCTCATGCCTGTACAGGGTTCACCATGGTTCCCCTTTGACGATCACGGTGTACACCGAGGTGGGATGGTCGACGATGTGATCGACCATGATGGCCCGACGCCGTTGTACGTGCAGGTGGCGGATGCTGTCCAAGCCCGTATCGAGGCAGGTGAACTGCTCCCGAACCGGCCCATCCCCTCGGAGAACCAGCTTGTGCAGGAGTACGGCATCGCGCGAGGAACGGCGCGCAAGTCGATCCAGCTGCTCCGTGAGCGCGGACTGGTGGTGACAGTGGTGGGTCGCGGCACGTACGTCGTCGCCAAGCCCTCGACGGAGGAGAAGTAGCCGACGAAGATGCGTGCGTGGCGGGCGGCCGGACGGTCACCGTGGAGGACTGGCGGCGATCAGCGGAAGTCTTCACAGACCTGGATGATCCGCGGGTGATGGCCGCCGCATGGCATTGACGGATGACTTGCCACCGGCGGACTTCCGGATCAGATGCGTAGTTGCGGCCAGTCCAGCAGCGTGGCGCCCAGGTCGCGGATCGTGGCGAGCAAGCCGAGGCGGGCCGCCCGTAGCGCCGGGTCCTCGGCCATCACGAAGATGTCGGTGAAGAACGCGTCCACCGGCGCGACCAGCCGGCCCGCAACGCGGGTGAAGCCGGTGAGATCCGACTCCGGGCCCAGGTCCGCGCGGACCGCCTGGACCGCCTCGTGCAACCCGGCCTCGGCGGGTTCCTTGAGCAGGCCCGGATCGTACGCGGCCGGGGTGCCGTCCGGCACGATGCGCCGGGCCCGCTGGATCGCTGCGGCGACGCCCCGGAACGCGGGATCGTCCGCGAGACCGGTCAGTTCGGACAGCAGATGGTCGACCCGGGACGGGCGGTCGGCGTGCGGCAGTACCGCCCGGACCCGGTCGACCGGGTGGCCCTCCTCGGTCAGCGCCTGTTCGAGGCGGCGGGCGAGGAACTCCGCGACGTCGCGGCGTACCGGATCGGTCACCTCGACGGGCTGCAGGCGCGCCGCCGCGGCCAGCGCGCCCGTGAGGCTCAGCGGGGCCAGCCCCGGGTGGGCGCGGTGCACCGCGAGGGCGCCGAGGGCAGCGCGGCGTATCGCGAACGGGTCGCTGCTGCCCGTGGGCAGGCCCACCGTGGCGGCCAGACCGGCCAGCAGGTCGAGGCGGTCGGCGAGCGACAGCAGCGCGCCGGGCAGCGTACGCGGTGGCGCGTCGCCCGCGTGGCGCGGCAGTTCCACCTCGTACAGGGCGGTGGCGACGTCCTGGGGTTCCCCGGCGTGGCGGGCGTAGTCGCGGGCCATCTCGCCGGCCAGGCTGGTCATCTCCGTGACGAGCTGGGCGCCCAGGTCGAACTTGACCAGCGGGGCCGCCCAGCGCAGCGTGGCCGCGTCGGTGCTGGAGAGCCCGAGCGGGGCGGCCAGTTCGGCGGCCAGGGCGGCGATCCGGTCGGCCCGGTCGGCCATCGAGCCGAGTCGGTCGGTGAACGTCAGCCGGGCCAGCCGCTCGCGCAGCGCGGCCGGGCCGGCGCGCAGGTCCGCGGCGTAGAAGAACGCGGCGTCGGTGAACCGGGCCCGCAGCACGGCCTCGTTGCCCGCGCGTACCCGGTCCACGTCGACCGGGCCGTTCGCCACCGCCACGAAGCGCGGCAGCAGCGCCCCGGTCGAGTCCCGCACCGGCAGGTATCGCTGGTGTTTGCGCATCACGGTGGTCAGCACCGCGTCGGGCAGTTCGAGGTGGGCCTCGTCGAACGTGCCGAGCAGCGGGGTCGGCTGCTCCACCAGGTACGTGATCTGGTCGATGAGGTCGGCCTCGGCGGCCACGTCGATGCGGCCGTCCGGGTAGACCAGGTCCTGGGCGCCGGTCACCACGAGGTCGCGCCGGTCCTCGGCGTCGGCCACGATGCCGTTGACCGCGATCAGTTCGGCGAACTCCTCGGCCGAGGGCACCTCCACGATCGGCTCCGCGGCGGTCCGCAGCAGCTGCGTGCGCCGGCCCGCGGCCAGCGCCGACACCGCGACCGGCACGACGTGCTCACCCCACAGGGCGAGCAGCCGGCGGATCGGCCGGGTGAACGACAGCCGTGGATCGTTCCAGCGCATGTTCCGGCTGCTGCGCAGGCCGGTGACGACGGGCGCGAGCGCGGCGGCGAGCACCGCGGGTGCCGCGCCGCCGGCTTCGTGCCGCTGCACCACCACATGGGGTACGCCGTTGACGTCGGCGGTCTGCACCGCGTCGGGTGTGACGCCCTGGGCGCGGGCGAAACCGGCGAGCGCCGGGGTGGGACGGCCGTCGGCGTCGTACGCGGCCGAGGCGCGCGGGCCGCGGACCGTGACGACCCGGTCCGGTTCGTGGGCGGCCACGTCGGACACCGTCGCGATCAGCCGTCGTGGTGTCGCGGCCACACGGACCTCGCCGTGCGCGAGCCGGGTTGCGGCCAGCCGGTCGGCGACGTCGCGGCGCAGCTGGGCGCACGCGGCGCGCGCCTCCGTCGGCGGCATCTCCTCCGTCCCGATCTCGAACACCAGCATGCGCGGCCGATCGCCGGTGGCCTCGGCCACGGCCGCCGGGGACGCGGGTGCCGTCGCGGCCGACACGCCGAGCGGGTGGTCCAGTTCGGCGCGGCGGGCGACCCAGAGGCGGGCGACGTCACCGGCGAGGCGGCGCATGCGGGCGAACTCGGTGGCCCGGTCCGCTGTGGACACCGCGCCGCGGGCATCCAGCACGTTGAACGCGTGCGAGGACTTGAGCACGTACGTGTGCGCGGGGACCGGCAGCCCGGCGTCGACCATCCGTTGCGCCTCGGCGGCGTACTCGTCGAGCAGCCGGCGGTTGGCGGCGACGTCGGCATCGTCCAGGTAGTACCGCGACATCTCGTACTCGGCCTGGCCGAACGCCTCGCCGTAGCTGACGCCGGGCGCGTACGTGATGTCCTTGAAGTGCCGGACCTCCTGCAACGCCATCATGATCCGCTCGACGCCGTAGGTGATCTCCACCGACGGTGGGTCGAGGTCCAGGCCGCCGGCCTGCTGGAAGTAGGTGAACTGGGTGATCTCCAGCCCGTCGAGCCAGACCTCCCAGCCCAGACCCCACGCGCCCAGCGCGGGGGAGGCCCAGTTGTCCTCCACGAACCGCACGTCGTGGGCGGCGACGTCGATGCCGAGCGCCGCCAGACTGCCGAGGTAGAGCTCCTGCGCGTTGCCCGGCTCCGGCTTGAGGATCACCTGGAGCTGGGTGTGGGTCTGGATGCGGTTGGGGTTCTCGCCGTAGCGGGAGTCGTCCGGACGCACGGACGGCTCTACGTACGCGACGCGCCAGGGCTCCGGCCCGAGCACCCGCAGGAACGTGGCCGGGTTCAGCGTCCCGGCGCCGACCTCGGTGTTCATCGGCTGGACGGTCAGGCAGCCCTGTTCCGTCCAGTAGCCGATCAACCGGGCGAGTGCGTCCTGCATGGTCAGCATGGGTCCGAAGTCTATTTGCGGCCCGGGTGGGCGCGTACCGAATTGAGCGCCGACGCCCTTACGGCCCGGCCCTCGCAAGGCCCGGCACTCAGAACGACAGCATGCCGCTGATCAGCGCCTGCCACGTCATCGGGCCGACGACACCGTCGACCGTCATCGACGGGACGTCCGCATGGATGGCCTGCTGGAAGTCGCGGACGAAGCGTTCCGTGACGGGTCCGAAGACGCCGTCGATCTGCGGCCCCTTGCTCGGATCACCGGACAGGTTGCGGAACTGGAACTCCTCCTGCACCGCGCGGACCGCGTCGCCCTGCGAGCCGCGCCGTACCGTGATGATCAGCGCCGCCCACGTCAGCGGCCCGACGATGCCGTCCACGGTGAGGTGCCGCTCGGTCTGGAACGCGCGTACCGCGGTCTCGGTGTGCGGGCCGAAGTCACCGTCCACGGTGACGGTGTGACCCCGTGCCCGCAGCAGGTACTGCAGGCTGGGGACCGGGTGTGCGGTGGCGCCTCGGCGCACGATGGGCCAGGGTTGCAGGGCGGCCATGTCGATCATCCCCTTCGGGCAGCGCTGCGGGGGCTGCCCCTGCCGCAATCGTGACCCGCCCACGCCGCGGTGCCCACCCGGTGTCACCGTTGCGACACGGGTATCACCCGTCAGCGGGCCGCAGCCCGGGGGATTTCGAGGATCAGCCCGTCGGCGGGCCGCAGCCCGGGGGATTTCGGGATCAGCGGGCCAGGCGGACGCCGCCGCCGTGACGCTTGGCCCGGTACATGGCGGCGTCGGCGCCGCGCAGCAGGTGCGGAACGTCGCTCGCGTCGTCGGGGAACAGGGCCACCCCGATGCTGGCACCGATCGTGACGGACCGGCCCTCGATGTCGAACGGCTCGCTGAGCCGCTGATGGATCCGCTCGGCGATGGTGGCCGCCGACGCGGCGTCGGGGTTACGGGTCAGCAGGATGGCGAACTCGTCGCCGCCCAGCCGCGACACCAGGTCGTTCTCGCGCACGGTACGCAGCAGGCGGTGTGCCACGGCCTGCAGCAGCGCGTCGCCCGCGTGGTGCCCGGCGCTGTCGTTGACCTGCTTGAATCCGTCGAGGTCGAGCAGCAGCAGCGCGGTGCGCTCGTCGGCCCGGGTGGCGGCGGTGACCGCCTGCTCGGCGCCCTCCAGCAGGTGGGAGCGGTTCGGCAGGCCGGTCAGCGCATCGTGGAACGCCTGGCGAGTGAGCTCGGCGACGTGCAGCTGCTCGGCCTGGCGCAGCCGGGCGCTGTCGACGATGAGGGCCCCTTCGACCGCGAGCTGGCGGGCCAGGCCGTGGTCGTCGGCGCTCCACCGGCGTCCGGCGTTGGCGTCGCCGCACAGCACGATGCCCACGGGACCGGTCGCGGACATCAGCGGCATGGCGATGAACGACCGCAGACCCATGGTGTGCACGAAGCCGCCGGGCGAGACGCCGACCGTCTCGACATCGCCGACCAGGACGGGCGAGCCGTCGCGGACGGCGGCGCGCCAGATCGGGGAGTCGTCGGCCATCTTGCCGATCAGGTTGCGCTGCAGCGCCTCGGTGATCTCGGCGGTCGGTCCGACGCCCGTGGCGTACCGGATCCGGCCGTCGGTGTCGACCAGGTGCAGCCCGGAGAACTCGGTGCGGAACGCCTCGGCGGTCGCCCGGGCGACCAGTTCGGCGGCCGTCTCGACACTGGTCGCGACAGTGCCCTGCTCGAACAGGCGGCGGATGGTGGTGGTCGCGTTGGCGAGGAACTGCCGCTGCCGTTCGGCTTCCAGCGATTGCAGCGTGGCGGCCAGGTGCAGACCGGCCGAGGCAATGACGTCGACGCGGATCAGGTCGAGCCGGCCACCGGTCAGGACGAGCACCCCGACCGTCTGGCCACCGATGCGCAGCCGTACGGTCAGACGATCACCGTTGCGGGTCGGGGGCGCGCCTGCCGGGACGCGGAAAACCATGCCGGCGGTGCGCAGTTCACCGGGTTCCGGCTCGCCGACCGTGGCGACCGGATAGAGACCGCCGTCCTCGGAGCTGAGCGTGAAGACCGTGGCGCAGCGCAGTCCCGCGTACTCGCCGAGGTACCGGTGCACGAGGTCGAGGACGTGCTCGATGACCGGTGTGTCCCGGGTCATCACGTCGACGAGTGCGGCGAGCAGGTCGGTCTGCTCGTCGACGGCATGCGGCTGCGCGGGCACGGTGAACCCGTCCCGGCTACCGGCGAGGCGCACGCCACTGCTCACAGTCACGGACCTAAGGTCGGCAGCGACCCCCTGAGCTTGAGGTTGCCGCCGCAGGGGTTTCCTGTGGGCCTCGGTGCATTACCGTGGCGGACCGGGTGCGGCGCAGCGCATCCCGGCACGGAAAGGGACACGAGCGATGAAGGTGTGCGTCGTCGGTACAGGCTACGTGGGGCTGACCACCGGGGTGTGTCTGGCATATCTGGGACACGAGGTGACCTGCGTCGACCTGGACGAGGCGAAGGTCGAGTCGCTGCGGGCGGGCCGTTCCCCGATCTACGAGCCGCACATGGACGAGCTGCTGGCCGAGGCGGCCGAGCGGCTGCGCTTCACCACGGAGTACGCCGAGGGCGTGCCCGGCGCGGATGTCGTGTTCATCGCGGTGCAGACCCCCTCGCTGCCGGACGGCAACCCGGACCTGCGGCACCTGCGCGCGGCGGCGGAGAGCGTGGGCGCCAACATCACCGGTCCGTTCACGGTGGTGGTGAACAAGTCGACCGTGCCGATCGGCAGCGGCAACTGGGTCGACGCGATCCTGCGCGAGTCGTTCGAGCGGACCCACGCGCGCCGCGCCGACGGCGAGTTCTCGGTGGCGTCGAACCCGGAGTTCCTGCGCGAGGGTGTCGCCCTGTTCGACACGTTGTACCCGGATCGGATCGTGATCGGCTCGGATCACCCGCGCAGCCTCGAAGTGCTCAACCAGCTCTACCGCCCGATTCTGAACCAGTCCTTCACCGCGCCGACGTACCTGCCCCGGCCCGGTGAGGTCGGGGCGGTGGCGATGGTCTCCACGGACCTGGCCTCCGCCGAGCTGATCAAGTATGCGGCGAACGCGTTCCTCGCCATCAAGATCAGCTACATCAACGAGATCGGCCGGCTGGCGGGCCGGGTCGGCGCCGACATCATGGAGGTGGCCCGCGGCACCGGGCTCGACGCCCGGATCGGGCCGCGCTTCCTGCAGCCCGGGGTCGGCTGGGGCGGTTCGTGCTTCGGCAAGGACACCGCCGCGCTGATCACCACGGCGGGGGAGTACCACCACGACATGCCGATCGTGCAGGCGGCGCGGGAGGTCAACTTCCGCCAGCGCCGCATGGTGGTCGACCGGCTGCTGGACGAGCTGCGCCTGATCAAGGGCCGCCGGATCGGGCTGCTCGGGCTCGCGTTCAAGCCGGACACCGACGACATGCGCGACGCGCCCGCGATCGACATCGCGGAGCAGCTCATCGCGCACGGGGCGCGGGTGGCGCTGCACGACCCGGTGGCCGCGGACCGGTTCCGCCGGGAGCGTCCGGACCTGGCCGGGCACCTGTGCGACACCGCCGAGGAGGTGTTCGACGACAGCGACGCGGTGGTGCTGGTGACGGAGTGGTCGCAGTACCTCGACCTGGACTGGGCCAAACTGCGCCCGCTGCTGCGTACGCCGGTGCTGCTGGACGGGCGGCACTGCCTCGACCCGGAGCGCATGCGCCGCCTGGGCTACCGGTACGTGTCGGTGGCCGGCTGACCGGCTGCTCCTTCCTGTCTCTGCGCGCCGCCCGGTCCGTCCGGGCGGCGTTTCGCATCTCAGGGATCGAAGATCGTCAGCACGGAAACCTTGACGTTACCTGAGCAACATTGTTGGAATGTGTTGGCTCATGGCGTTCCGCGAGCGCTTTCCTCGACGATTGGACGCATCCCATGAACCGACGACGACCGCGGGCGCTCACGGTGGCCGCCGCGTGCCTGCTCGCGCTGGGCCTGGCCGGGCCCGCCGCTGCCGTGCCGCCGCGGCCCGCCGCCCCCGCCTGGCACCCCGGCGTCCCACCCCTGGCCACCCCCTGGACCGCGCAGGTCGGCCCGGACAACGCGCTGCCCGAGTACCCTCGCCCGCAGCTCACCCGGTCCCGGTGGCAGAACCTCGACGGCGTGTGGCAGTTCGCCGGGGCCGAATCCGGGCAGGCCCCGCCGGTCGGGCGGGAGCTCGGCGAACGGGTGCTGGTGCCGTACCCGATCGAGTCCGCGCTCTCCGGCATCCAGCGCCACGAGGACCGCATGTGGTACCGCCGCACGTTCGAGGTGCCCGCCGACTGGCGGGCCGGCGGCGACCGGCTGCTGCTGCACTTCGGGGCGGTCGACTACGACGCGCGGGTCTGGGTCAACGGCATCCCGGTGGCGACCCACCGCGGCGGCTACGACTCCTTCGACGCCGACGTCACGGACGCGCTCACCACCGGCCCGCAGGAGCTCATCGTGTGGGCCGAGGACCTCACCGACGCCACCGGGCAGCCGATCGGCAAGCAGCGCCGCAGCAGCGATCACGGCATCTTCTACCAGGGCAGCTCCGGAATCTGGCGCACGGTGTGGATGGAACCGGTCCCGCCCGCGAGCATCGACAGCCTCACCATGACCCCCGACGTGGCCGCCGGAACGCTGCGGCTCACCCCGCACCTGCGTGGCGGCGCACCGCCGGGACTCACGGTCCGGGCGGTCGCCCGTGCGGGCGGCCGGGTGGTCGGGCGGGCCTCGGGCGCCGCGGTCGACCCGCTGGCGGTGCCCGTACCCGGCGCCCGGCTGTGGTCGCCGGACTCGCCGTTCCTGTACGACCTGGAGGTCACGCTGCTCGACGGCAACCGGGTCGTCGACTCGGTCGGGTCGTACTTCGGCATGCGGCAGATCGGCACGGCGCGCGGCGCCGACGGCAAGCTGCGCATCACGCTCAACGGCCGGATCCTGTTCCATCTGGCGAACCTCGACCAGGGCTTCTGGCCGGACGGGCTGAACACCGCTCCGACCGACGCGGCCCTGAAGTTCGACCTGCAGCAGGACAAGCGGATGGGCTTCAACGCGGTGCGCAAGCACATCAAGGTCGAGCCGGACCGCTGGTACTACTGGGCCGACAAGCTCGGCCTGATGGTGTGGCAGGACATGCCGGCCACCAACACCGGGCCGATGCCGCAGGAATGGCGGCCCCAGTTCGAGTCCGAGCTGCACGAGATGGTGCGCGAGCACCAGAGCTGGACGTCCATTGTGGCCTGGGTGCCGTTCAACGAGGGCTGGGGGGAGTGGGACCGGGCGGCCACCGGCCGCATCGCCGACGAGGTCAAGGCGCAGGACCCGAGCCGGCTGGTCAACGCACACAGCGGCGTGAACTGCTGCAACTCGCACGGCGACAGCGGCCGTGGCGACGTGCTCGATTTCCACCAATACCTCGGGCCGGCCTTCCCGTCGCCCGGCGGTGATCGGGTCGCCATCGACGGGGAGCACGGCGGCTTCGGGCTCAAGGTCGCCAATCACATGTGGTTCGGCGACGGGCAGGCGTACGAGATGGAGCCCGACTCGGCGACCCTGACGAGCAAGTACGTCGCCAACCAGGAGGCCGTACTCACCTCGGCGCGCTCCTGCGGCATCAGCGCGGCCGTGTACACCCAGCTCACCGACGTGGAGGGCGAGCTCAACGGCTTCTTCACGTACGACCGGCAGGTGACCAAGATGGACCTCGACCAGGTACGGGCGGTCAACACGAGAATCATCGCCGGGGCGGACGGCTCGGCGGGGCACGTGCCGCAGCCGTCGCCCGGCACCCCGGGCCTGACCGGCGTCACCTTCTACCCCCTCGACGGTACGGGCGCCGACGCGGCCGGTGACCACGACGCGACCGTGGTCGGCGGGGCCGCGTTCGTCGACGGCCGCTCCGGACAGGGCCTGGCCCTCGGCGGTGCGACGCAGTACCTGGACGCCGGTGCGCCCGTTCTGGACACGGCCGCGGACTACACCGTGGCCGCGTGGGTGAAGCTCGACCGGGTCGACGGTGCGTTCCAGACCGTGGTCAGCCAGGACGGGCCCACCAACAGCGACTTCTACCTGCAGTACTCCGGCGCCGATCAGCGGTTCGCGATGAGTTTCGCCGGGGTGCGTGCCCTGGCGCCGGTCAGGCCGGAGCCGGGCCGGTGGTATCACCTCGCCGGGGTGCGCGACACGGTCCGGGGCGAGCTGCGGCTCTACGTCGACGGCGAGCCGGCCGGTGCGCAGAGCGCCTGCCTGCCGCAGGCGGGCCCGACCGGGCACACCGTCGTCGGGCGCGGCCGGTACGGCGGCAACCCGGTGGACTATCTGGACGGCACGGTCGACCAGGTGCACCTGTACGACCGGGCCCTGTCCGCCGCAGAGATCAAGCAGCTCTTCGAGTCGGGCGAGTGAGCCCGCGCCGCCGCCGGGCCCGGTGCCCGGCGGCGGCCCTCAGCCCGAGCGGGTCGGGTCGCAGCCGGCTCAGGGTGTCGCGGGCGGGCGCCGAGCACGGCACCCGGCCGCGTCTGCCTGGGGTGATGGCGGTGATGTTTCCGAAGTGTGTCGAAGTGATTGCACTGGGAGCGCTCCCATGCGATGCTGGCGGTGCGAGCGCACAGCGATCCATGCACATGTCTCGATCACCATGTGCCTCGCCATCCCGGCCCCCGCCGTCCCCCGAGGAGCTCCCACCATGAGATCCGATCCCCCCGCCCGGCGCGCCCACCTGGTCCGCGGCGCCGCCGTGGCCGCCGCCACGCTCGTCTCCGGCATCGGTGTCGTCGCGGTCGCCACCCAGGCCCACGCCGCGGCCGGCTGCCGCGCGGACTACTCCGTGAACCAGTGGAACACCGGCTTCACCGGCTCAGTCACCCTCACCAACCTCGGCGACCCGATCACCGGCGGCTGGGCCCTGACCTGGGACTTCGCCGGCAATCAGCACATCACCCAGGGCTGGAACGGCACGTTCAGCCAAACCGGCACGCACGTCAGCGTCACCAACCCCGCCTGGTCGACGTCGCTGGCCACCGGCGCGAGCGCGTCGCTCGGCTTCAACGCGGACTACTCGGGCACCAACCCGGCCCCCGCCACGTTCTCGCTCAACGGCGTCGCGTGCACCGGCTCGGTCCCCACCACCGCGCCGACCACGACCCCGACCACCCCGCCGACGACACCGCCCGCCGGGACGCGCGCCGACAACCCGTACGCGGGGGTGAAGGGATATGTGAATCCCGAGTGGAAGGCGAAGGCGGACGCCGAGCCGGGCGGCAGCCGGGTCTCGAACAACCCCACCGCGGTGTGGCTGGATCGCATCGCCGCCATCGGCGGCGCTGCCGGGAGCATGGGCCTGCGCGACCACCTCGACGCCGCGCTGGCCCAGGGCGCCGGCTACATCCAGTTCGTCATCTACGACCTGCCCGGCCGCGACTGCGCCGCGCTGGCCTCCAACGGCGAACTCGGCCCGGACGACCTGCCCCGGTACCAGAGTGAGTACATCGATCCGATCGCCGCGATCCAGGCCGACCCGAAGTACCGCAACCTGCGGATCATCGACGTCATCGAGATCGACTCGCTGCCGAACCTGGTCACCAACACCTCCGGCCAGGCCGGTGCCACCGCGATGTGCGACACGATGAAGGCCAACGGTGGCTACGTCAACGGCATCGCGTACGCGCTGCGCAAGCTCGGCGCGATCGCCAACACGTACAACTACCTCGACGCCGCGCACCACGGCTGGATCGGCTGGGACTCCAACTTCGGCCCCACCGCCGACCTGATGCTGCAGACCGCGCGGGCCTCCGGGGACGTCCGCAACGTCGCCGGGTTCATCACCGACACGGCCAACTACTCCGCGCTGCGGGAGCCGTACTTCACGGTCGCCACCACCGTGAACGGAACCTCGGTGCGCCAGTCCAGGTGGGTCGACTGGAACCAGTACGTCGACGAGCTGTCGTTCGCCCAGGCGTTCCGGACCAAGCTCGTGTCGATCGGCTTCGACCCGGGCATCGGCATGCTCATCGACACGTCCCGCAACGGCTGGGGCGGCCCGAACCGGCCCACCCGGGCCAGCACCGCCACGGACGTCAACACGTTCGTCGACCAGTCCCGTATCGACCGCCGCATCCACGCCGGCAACTGGTGCAACCAGTCCGGCGCGGGCCTCGGCGAGCGGCCCACGGCCGCCCCCGAGCCGGGCATCGACGCGTACGTGTGGGTGAAGCCGCCGGGGGAGTCGGACGGCTCCAGCACGCTGATCCCCAACGACGAGGGCAAGGGCTTCGACCGGATGTGCGACCCGACCTACACCGGCAACGCCCGCAACGGCAACAACCTGTCCGGTGCGCTGCCGGGCGCACCGATCTCGGGCGCCTGGTTCTCCGCGCAGTTCCGCGAGCTGATGGCGAACGCGTACCCGCCGCTGTCCTGAGCACGCTGGCCTGACCGGCGGCGGGGTCCCTGCGGACCCCGCCGCTCGCAGGTCACGGCGCGGGATAGAACGACGTCGGCATGTGCTGCTGCGCGGCCCGGTTGCGGGTACGCAGCCGCAACAGCAGGCCGACCCCGGCGAAGACCAGCAGCGCCCCGACGATCAGGCCCGGGCCGAGCAGGCCGGAGCTGTCGCTGGACGCGGCGGCGCGATCGGCCGCCGGAGCGGTCGCGGGGGTCTTCGCGGGCGGATCCGCGGTGTCGTCACCGGCCGCGGCGCCGGGATCGTCCGAATCGCTCGGTGACGGGCTCGGCTCGGCGTCGTCGGACTCGCTCGGCTCCGGACTCGCCGCCTCGCCCTGCACCGTGGCGGTCGCGACGGCCGCCCCGAGGGGCCGCGTACCGGCGTCGAACGCCTGCACCTCCAGCGTGACCCGTCCCTGCGACGCGTCCCGGTCCACCGCGACCCGGTACCGCGCGGTCACCGTCTTGCCTTTGCACAGCTCGCCCGGGTCGAACTGGACGTCGGTCAGGCGGGCGGCATCACCGGCGGTCTGCACCTGGACCGGGAAGGCGCCGTCGTCCTCGATCCGTTCCACGCGTACCTGGTCGAGGCGGGGGCCTTCCGCCCGCACCACCGCCGACCAGCGCACCTTGCGGCACCGGCCGCCGCGGTCCGTGGAGACCACGGCGGTGACCGTACGCGTGTCCGCACCCGCGGTGAGCGCCTGCGGCGCCTCCGTGATGCGTACCTCGGCGCCGCCGGGCCCCGGGCCGGGCGCCGCCGACGCGGCACTGGGCAGGGCCAGGAACGCGGCCGCGGCCGCAACCGCCGGCACCGCCGAGAGCAGGGCAGCACGATGCCGCACAGCGACCATCTCCTTACGCTCAGGCGTCAGCTTGCTCGCTCACCTACTAGTTCGCGCGGGGCACCCGAAAGGTTCACCACGTGTGCAGGACCATCCGCCAGAGGACCTTACTTTTTCCTTAGCGGACGGTTGCAGAACGATGTCTTAGCAGCTCAGACGCCAGGTAACGGGGTGCACTAGCACCCCTGCGCAAAGTTGCGGGTAAAGAAGTTCCGGATCGTTCATCCGCACACGGCCGCGGCACGTATTTGGGGATTGGGCAGGCACCGCCGCAACGCTCGGTGAGGAAGGTAGGTCTGCGGCACTGCCCGACGGAACAGCGCGGGGCATCCCCCACGGATGCCAGCGTCAGGAGCGCCCACCGAGACGCAGCCGCCGCGGAAACGAGGAGTCAATGGCCCGGACGAAGCTGAACCAACGATCCGCCAATCGTGGGACCGTCCCGATGGATGCCACCGGTGGCCCGACACCGCCGTCGAAGATGACGATCGCCATCCTCGGCGTCTCGATCATCCTGGCGATCTGGGCCGCGATGATGCTGACCCCGGTCGGTCGCGTCCTGTACGTCTACGTCTTCGCATACCTCGAGTGGTACATGGGTGTGCTCACGCTCGTGTCGCTCTCGACCGCGATCATGCTCGGACTGGTCTGCACCGACCGGCTCGTGCTCTCCGTCCGGCAGCGCGTCCTGCTGCAGTCCGCCCACCGCACCTTCGGCGTGATCGCCGTGGGGGCGCTCGGTATTCACCTGTGGGCGAAGCTGATGGAGAAGCACATCCGTGTGATCGACATGTTCATCCCGTTCCTGCACCCCGGCAACACCCTGTTCGTCGGGTTCGGCACGATCTCCGCCATCGTCCTGGTCACCGTCTTCTGGTCGGGGATCGCGCGGGCCCGGTTCATCGGCCGCGGCAAGCCGTGGATGTGGCGTTCGGTGCACGCGAGCTCGTACCTGATGTGGCCGATCGCGATGGTGCACGGCCTGAACGCGGGCCGCCCCGCCGCGGTCTGGGTCATCGTCAGCTACGTCGTCTGCGCCCTGATGGTCGTGCTCGGCCTGGCCGTCCGCGTCTCCGTGAGCCTGAACCGCAAGAAGGACTTCGCCTCGCAGTCCGGCACCAGCACCGGCGCCATGAAGCCGGTCGGCAAGATGGCACCCAGCGGCGCCTCGAAGCGCGGCTCGTCGCGCCGCGGCTCCGACCTCTCCGGCTCCCGCGCCGCCTCCGACCCGGGCCTGACCGCCACCGCGGTCCTGGAGCCGTGGATCCCGGCCGCCCCCGCACCGGACAAGGAAGCCCCGGCCCCCGCCAAGGCGGCCGGCGACGAGGTGTACCGGCGCGATTCCCGGCCGCGCCGCGGCGCCGACGACCAGGACCGCGCGCCGCGCGGCCGGCGCGACGACGAGCAGGACGCGCCGCGTTCACGCCGCCGTGCCGAGGAGGAGGCGCCCGCCCGGCGCCCCGCCGACGGCTACGACGAGGAGACCCGCGCGATGTCGCGGCGGGCGATCGAGTCGTCCGGCCGCCGAATCGAGGCCGACGACGAGCCGGCGCCGCGCTCGCGCCGACGCACCGCCGAACAGGAGCGCTACGAGCCGCCCCGCTACGAGCGGGAGAGCCGCGGCGGCCGGTACGCCGAGGACGACGAGCCCGCCCCCCGGCAACGCCGCGCCATCGAGGCCGCGCCCGCCCGCAGCAGCCGGTACGCCGACGACGAGCCCCAGCGTCCGCGCCGGGGCGGCGACGAGGAGCCGCGCGGCCGCCGGTACGCCGAGGAGGCGCCGCGGGGTCGCCGCTACGCCGACGACGACGAGCCGCCCCGCCGCACCGACCGGTACGCCGATTCCGGCTATTCGTCGGGGCCCCCGGAACCCCGTTCGACCCGGTACAGTGACGACCCCCTGCCCGCGCCCCGCTCCCGGCGCGACCGTGGGGACCGCGGCGGCGACGTCGACCGGACCGACTCCGGCCGGCACAGCCGCAGCGAGTTCGTCGACCTCGGCGGCCCGCAGTACGACCGCCAGTCGTGGGGTCCCGACCTGGAGCCCGACGACACGCCGACCCTCGTGGACATGGCGTCGCGGCGGGCCCGCCGGGCGGCGCAGCCCGAGTCCCCGCGCGGGGCGAGCCGGGGGGCTCGTCGCGGCCGGGGGTACAGCACCGACGATGTGGCCGACGACCAGTACTGGCGTCAGCTGCGAGGAGAAGCGCAGTGAAGAAGCACCAGCACGGCAGGGGTGACGCGGGGCAGCGCCGGGGGGCGCGGCCATGAGCGGGTCCAAGGTTCCACCGGTCACCGCGATCGGGACACCGCGCATCACCGCCGGTTTCGACGAGTACGGCCGCCTTGACCTGGTCGCTCACCAGGAGGTGCACGGCGGCTTCGCGGCACTCAGCTCAGGGGAGCTGATCGGGCTGGCCGACCGCATCGAACTGCGCGGCCGCGGCGGCGCGGGGTTCCCGTTCGCCCGCAAGGTGCGCGCGGTGCTGGACTCCTGCCGCCGCCAGGACCTGCCGCCGGTCATCGTGGTCAACGCGACCGAGGGTGAGCCGCCGTCCTGGAAGGACAAGGCGATCCTCACCCGCGGCCCGCACCTGATCCTGGACGGGGCCGCGCTGGCCGCCGCCGCGCTGGACGCCGAGGAGATCGTCATCGGTGTCGCCGACGACGGCATCGGCCAGGACTCGCTTGCGGCCGCACTCGCCGAGCGCAAGATGCCCGTACCGACCCGGATCGTCACGGTTCCGCACCGGTTCATCTCCGGCGAGGGCGGCGCGCTGGTGCGCGGCATCAACGGCGAGGCGCACATCCCGCCCGGGCGCAAGGTGCGCTCCAGCGACAACGGGGTGATGGGACTGCCGACCCTGCTGTCCAACGCCGAGACGTACTCGCAGCTCGCCATCGCCGCCCGGCTCGGGCCGTGGGAGTACAACAGCGTCGGCATCCCCGAGGAACCCGGCACGGTCATGCTCACGGTCGGCGGCTCGGCCACCGCCCCGGCCGTCGTCGAGGCCCCGACCGGCACCCCGCTGATGGACATCCTCACCATGTGCGGTGCCGACATCGGCCCCGGCATCCTCATCGGCGGCTACCACGGCAAATGGCTGACCGCCGAGGCCGCCAAGACCGTCACGATCAGCCGCAAGGGCTTCGCGAAGGCCGGGGCCACCCTCGGCGCCGGCATGATCCTTCCGATCGGGTCGGGCACCTGCCCGATCGGCGAGGTCGCCCAGGTCACCCAGTACCTGGCCGGCGAGTCCGCCGGACAGTGCGGGCCGTGCCGGCTCGGCCTGCCCGACCTGGCCCGCTCGGTCACCCTCGTCTCGCTCGGCGGCAGCGCGCTGGAGGACGTGCGCGCCGCCGCAGGCGTGGTCAAGGGCCGCGGCGCGTGCAGCCACCCGGACGGCACGGCCCGGTTCGCGCTGTCCGCGCTGGAGGTGTTCCACAAGGACGTCGCGGCGCACGCCAACGGCGAGGGCTGCGGCAAGCAGGTCCGCGGCATCCTGCCGCTGCCGTACCACCAGAACCAGGGTGTCCGGAAGCTCGCCCTGGACTGGTCGCGGTGCGACGGGCACGGGCTGTGCTCCGCGGTCGCGCCCGAGATCATCCGGCTGGACGCCAACGGCTTCCCGGCGTTCCCGACCACCCCGCTGCCGCCGTGGCTGGAGGACGGCGCCCGCAAGGCGGTCAACGTCTGCCCGGCGCTCGCCCTGCGGCTCACCGAAGCGGCCGGCAAGTGACCCGGCGGGCCGTGGCGGCGGCGTTGGCCCTGGCGGTGGCGGCCGCCGGCCTCGCCGCCACCACGGCCGGCTGCGCCGCCAGCCCGGCTCCGGCAGCCGCCGCGGGTGCGGGCGCACCGGCCTCCGGGACCGGCGGTTCCGCGGGTACGGCAGTGCCCGCGAACCTGCAGTTCACCGGCCGCACGCTCGACGGCGCGGCGTTCGACGCGGCCACGCTCGCGGGCCGGCCCACCCTGCTGTGGTTCTGGGCGCCCTGGTGCGCCACCTGCGCCGCCGAGGCCCAGTCCGTGGCCGACCTCAAGGACACGTACGCCGACCGCATCGCCGTGCTCGGCATCGCCGGAATGGGCGACAACACCGCGATGCACAAGTTCGTGACCGACCTGAACGTCGGCGGCGTCCCGCACCTCGACGACGAACAGGGCGTGCTGTGGCGCCGCTTCGGCGTCACCGAGCAGAGCACGTACGTGCTGCTGGACCGCGCCGGCAAGGTGCGCGTCTCCGGGTACCTCGACGATTTGCAGCTCACCGCGCAGATCAAGGCGCTGGTGGCCTGAGTCGTGCAGGCCACGCTGCTGCTCGCGCTCACCGCCGGGATGCTCGGCGCGGTCAACCCGTGCGGTTTTGCGTTGCTGCCCGCGTACCTGTCCATGCTGGTCGCCGCGGACGGCGCCGGTGGGGCGCCGCGGGCCGCCGCGGTCGCCCGGGCGTTGCGCTGCACCGCCGCCCTCACCGCCGGGTACGTCGCCGTGTTCGGCGCGTTCGGGCTGCTGCTCGCACCGCTGGCCACCGTGCTCCCACCGCACCTGCCGTGGCTGACCGTCGTCCTCGGCGTGCTGCTCGCCCTGCTCGGCGGGTGGCTGCTGGCCGGGCGGTCGCTGCCCGGGCTCGGCGCCCGGCTGCGCGCACCACGGCTGACCGGCACGCTCGCCTCCACGGCACTGTTCGGCGCCGCGTACGCGCTGGCCTCGCTCGGCTGCGCCGCCGGGCCGTTCCTGGCCATCGTCGCGTCCAGCCTGCGCGCCGGAACTGTCGGTGCGGGCCTGGCGCTGTTCGTGGCGTACGCGATCGGCATGGGTGTGGTCGTCGGTGTCGTCGCGGTCGCGGTCGCGCTGGTCCGGGTGTCGGCCGTGGCGCGGATGCGCCGGGCCGCCGCCGTGGTGCCCCGTTTGGGCGGCGCGGTGCTGGCCGTCTGCGGCACGTACGTCGCCTACTACGGCTGGTACGAGCTGCGCCTCGCCCGGGACCTGCGCGTCACCGACCCGCTGGTCGTCGCCGCCGGCGGTGTGCAGCACCGCCTCAGTGACCTCGTCGGCCGCGTCGGCGCGGGCTGGCTCGCCGTGATCCTCGTGGTGCTCGTCGCCGCCGGGCTGCTGCGGCCGCGCCGCGTCCACCCCGCGGGAGCGGGCCGATGAGCGCCCCCACCGCGCCCCGGGTGCGTCCCCTGCACCGCAACGACCCGCGGCACCTCGGCGCCTACCGGCTGACCGGGCGGCTCGGGCAGGGCGGCATGGGCGTCGTCTACCTCGCCGAGGACCCGGACGGCGACCCGGTCGCGGTCAAGCTGGTGCACGCCACGCTCGCGCACGACCCCGAGTTCCGGGAACGGTTCCGCAGCGAGGTGCAGCAGGCCCGGCAGGTGCCGTCGTTCTGCACCGCCGAGGTGCTCGACGCGGATCTCGAACACCAGCCGCCGTACCTGGTGGTCGAGTACGTCGACGGGCCGAGCCTCGGCGAGGCGGTCGACGAGCGGGGCCCCCTGACCGCCGCGAACCTGCACTCCGTGGCGGTCGGTGTCGCCACCGCGCTGGCCGGCATCCACGGCGCGGGCGTCATCCACCGCGACCTGAAACCGGAGAACGTACTGCTCGCCCCCGGCAGCCCGAAGGTGATCGACTTCGGCATCGCGCGGGCGTTCGAGTCGACCAGCCAGCTCACCCGTACCGACCAGATGGTCGGCACGGTGGCGTACATGGCGCCGGAACGGTTCTCCTCCGAAGCGGGCCGGCCGCTCACCGCCGCGGCCGACATCTTCGCCTGGGGCTGCGTCGTGGCGTACGCGGGGACCGGGCGTACCCCGTTCCGGGCGGACTCGCCCCCGGCCACCGCCGCGCGGATCCTCACCCAGCCGCCGCAGCTCGCCGGGCTGCCCCAGCCCCTGCGCGACCTCGTCGAGCTGGCACTCGCCAAGGACCCGGCCGACCGGCCCACCGCCCGGGAACTGCTCGACATGCTGCTCGGCGACGCCCCCGTACCGCGGCCTGCCGTCCCCGCCGCGATGCCGCGCGTCGCGCATCCCCGTCCGGCGCCCGTGGCGCTCTCCGGAGCGCCGGGGATGTCGGGGACGCGGGCGTATCCCGTGCTGCGCCCCGCCCCGGTCCGTGCGCGCCGCCCCCGCGGCGGGCGCCTGCTGGCGACGCTCGCCGTCCTGCTCGTGCTCGCGGGCGTGGCGACGGTCGGCGCGGTGCTGCACCTCGACGACCGGGTGCGCGGCGGCCTGGTGTCGGACACCGGCGCAGCCGCGGGCGGCACGGGCGGTGGTCGCGGCGTACCGGGCACGTCCCGCGGCCCCGGCGCCGATCCCAGCGGATCGGCGGCGGACGACGGCGGCGGCAGGAACCGCGGCGGCGGCGGCAACGGCGGCAACTCCGGCCCGGGCGGTGGCAACGGCGGCAACTCCGGCCCGGGCGGCGGCAACGGCGGCAACTCCGGCCCGGGCGGCGGGAACTCCGGGCCGGGCGGCAACGGCGGAGAAGCGGGTGCCGACGGCGGTGCCGACGTCCCGGTCGAACCGACCGGCGAACCGGACATCCAGGACTCGCTCGACTCACCCGGCCAGTGGAGCGACACCGCCGTACGCGCGGACGGCGCGGGCTGCACGGTCCGCGGGGGCCTGCGGGTCACCCGCGTCGGCCCCGGCACCGTGCAGTGCCCCGGTCCGCAGGACGCCATCGACGACGACCTCGGCGTCGAGGTGACCGTCGCCCTGCAGAACGCGGGCGGGTGCGCGGCGATCTGGTTCCACTGGGCCGACGAACAGGGCGGCCAGGTGCTGCGGGTGTGCCAGCGGGAACTGTCGGTCGCCGCCGACACCCCCGAGGACCGGCAGGTGTTCGGCACGCTGCCGCTGGCCCGCCAGATCCCGCTGGGCACCGCCACCCGGATCCACCTGGTCGTTCGCAACGGGCGCGCCGAGGTGTTCCGGTCCGGCGATTTCGTCGGCGCGGTCCCGTTGCCCGCCGACGGCCCGGAGAGCGGCCAGGTGCTGCTCGGCATCAGCTCGAACCCGCCGGCCGGGCTGCTGCGCCGGACCACCGTGACCTTCGCGGACGTGCAGATCCGATCGTTCTGACCGCCCGCGCGACGATCACGGAGTGTCGGTCGGCCGGACGTGGTGACGCTTCCGGGACGATCACGGAGTGTCGGTTAGGCGGCAACGCGGGCTGGGGGCTCGCACACAGTCATGTCGCCCGATAGGGTGCCAGTCGGCCGCGGGTCGGCGCAGCCGTGGGGCGTGATAGGCGTTTGGGGGCACGATGACGGACGAGCGCGCGGCACCGCTGTGGTCGCGTGACCCGCGCCAGCTCGGGCCGTACGAGGTGGTGGGGCGGCTCGGGCAGGGCGGCATGGGCACCGTCTACCTCGCCCGGGACGCGAGCGGCACCCAGGTGGCGATCAAGGTCGTGCGCGCCGATCTCGCGCCGGATGACGAGTTCCGGCGGCGTTTCCGCAGCGAGGTCGAACGGGTCCGGCAGGTGCCGCCGTTCTGCACCGCGGAGGTGCTCGACGCCGACCCCGACCACGAGCTGCCGTACCTGGTGGTCGAGTACGTCGACGGCCCCAGCCTCGCCGACGTGGTGCAGGACCGTGGCCCGCTGACCGCCGCGAACCTGCACAGCGTGGCGATCGGCGTGGCGACCGCGCTGACCGCCATCCACGGCGCGGGGGTGATCCACCGCGATCTCAAGCCGCGCAACGTGCTGCTCGCCCCGGGCAGCCCCAAGGTGATCGACTTCGGGATCGCGCGGGCGCTGGAGGCGACCACCGGGCTCACCCGTACCGACCAGATGGTCGGCACGGTGGCGTACATGGCGCCGGAGCGTTTCGGCGACGACGTGCGCCACACCCTGACCCCGGCGGCCGACATCTTCGCCTGGGGCGGCGTGGTGGCGTACGCGGGCACCGGCCGTACGCCGTTCGCGGCCGATTCACCGACCGCCACCGCCGCGCGCATCCTCACCCAGAAACCCAACCTGGCCGGGCTCAGCGGCCCCCTGCGTGACCTGGTCGGGCACGCCCTGGAGAAGGACCCGGCGAACCGTCCCACCGCCCGGGAGCTGCTGGATCTGCTGGTCAGCGGCGCACAGCGCACGCCGGCCGCCGCGGCCGCGCTCGCCCACCAGCCGGGGCTGCGGGCGGCCACCGAGGAAGCCCAGGCCGCCACCGGGTACGACACGAACCGGCAGCTCACCATGCTCAACCCCGCTCCGGGGCTGGCCGCGCTCGCCGACGGCGAGTCCGTGACCGAGCCGGTCGGGGCGTTGCAGCCGGCGCCACCCGAGCCGCCCGCCGGGGCAGCGCGGCGCCGCCCGGGCCGGGCCGTGCTCACGGCCGCGGCCGCGGTGCTGCTGGCCGCGGTGTTCGGGGTCGCGACGCTGCTCGCGGTCGGGCCGCCGTGGGCCGCCGGCGGGGTGGAGAAGCCCACCACGAGCACGGCGCCCACCCTGGGAGTCTCCCCGGTCATCACGGACCCGCTCGTGGCTCCGTCACTGTGGCAGCCGACCACGTACACGGACGAGCAGGCGAGCTGCTCGTTCGCCGGGGCGTTGGTGGTGCGCCGGGAGAGCCCCGGGTCGTTCCGGTGCCGCGGCCCGTTGGACCAGGTGCCCAACAACCTGCGCACCGAGGTGGATGTGCAGCTGCGTACCCCGGGCAGTTGCGCCAGCATCTGGCTGCGGTTCAAGGAGAACCGCGGCTACCAGGTGCGGTTCTGCGAGAAGGCCGTGTACGTGGGCGTGCACAAGCGGGCGAACCCGGACGTCTACAAGACCTTCCCGCTGGACAGCTCGCCGCTGGTCGTCGGGGGACCGGCGACCCACGTGACGCTCACCATCACCGGCGACACCATCGACGTGCAGCGCGATGGCGCGGAAATCGGCATCGTGCCGCTGCGGGACCGTGACCTCACCGAGGGGCGCGTCATCCTCGGCATCTTCACCGAGGAAGGGGTGCCCGACGGGCGCCCGTACGAGGTGGCGTTCCGCAACATCCAGATCTACCCCGCGACCTGACCGGTCGGGGTGGCGCGGGGACACGCCACCCCGGTACGGCCTCAGTCCTTGGTCAGGCCCGCCCGGCGCAGGGCGTCCGCCATGGCACCGCCGTTGAAGCTGCCACCGGACCCGGAGGAGCCACCCGAGCGGCCACGCTGGCCACCTTGCCGCTGCTGACCGTCACGCGGCTGGCCGTCGCGGGGCTGACCCTGCCGCTGGCCGCCCTGCGGTTGACCGCCCTGCCGCTGGCCGCCCTGCCGACCGCCCTGGCGCTGCTGGCCCTGACCGGACTGGCCCTGACCGGACTGGCCCTGACCTGACCGGCCGTCGCGGGAGCGGCCGCCCGGCTCCCGGCGCGGCGTGTCCTCCAGCCGCATCGTCAGGGAGATCCGCTTGCGGGCCTCGTCGACGTCCACCACGCGGACCTTGACCACGTCGCCGGATTTCACCACCTCGCGCGGGTCCTGCACGAACGTGTTCGACAGCGCGGACACGTGCACCAGCCCGTCCTGGTGGACCCCGACGTCGACGAACGCGCCGAACGCGGCCACGTTCGTGACCACCCCTTCCAGGATCATGCCGGGCTTCAGGTCGGCGATCTTCTCCACGCCCTCGGCGAACGTGGCCGTGGTGAACGCCGGACGCGGGTCCCGCCCCGGCTTCTCCAGCTCACGCAGGATGTCCGTGACCGTGGGCAGCCCCACCGCGTCCGTGACGAACTGCTGCGGCTTGAGCCCACGCAGCAGCGGGCTGTTGCCGATCACCGTACGCAGGTCGGAGCCCGCCGCGGCGAGGATCGTGCGGACCACCGGGTACGACTCGGGGTGCACGCTGGACGCGTCCAGCGGGTCGTCGCCGCCCGGGATGCGCAGGAAGCCCGCGCACTGCTCGAACGCCTTCGGCCCCAGCCGGGCCACCTGCTTGAGCGCGGACCGGTTCCGGAACGGGCCGTTGGAGTCGCGGTGCAGCACGATGTTCTCGGCCAGCCCGGCACCGATCCCGGAGACCCTGGTCAGCAGCGGCGCGGACGCGGTGTTCACGTCGACGCCGACCGCGTTCACGCAGTCCTCGACCACCGCGTCCAGTGACTTGGACAGCTTCAGCTCGGACAGGTCGTGCTGGTACTGACCGACCCCGATCGACCGAGGGTCGATCTTCACCAGTTCGGCGAGCGGGTCCTGCAGGCGGCGGGCGATGGACACCGCCCCGCGCAGCGACACGTCCAGCCCGGGCAGCTCCTGCGATGCGTACGGGGAGGCGGAGTACACCGACGCGCCCGCCTCGGACACCATCACCTTGGTCAGTGTCAGCTCGGGATGCCGCTTGATCAGGTCGGTGGCGAGCCGGTCGGTCTCCCGCGACGCGGTGCCGTTGCCGATCGCGACCAGTTCCACGCCGTGCGCGGCGGCCAGCCCGGCCAGCTTGTGGATCGACTCGTCCCACTTGTTCTGCGGCACGTGCGGGTAGATCGTGTCGGTGGCCACGCACTTGCCGGTCGCGTCGACCACGGCCACCTTCACGCCCGTACGGAAACCGGGGTCCAGGCCCATCGTGGCGCGTGTGCCGGCGGGCGCGGCCAGCAGCAGGTCCCGCAGGTTGGCCGCGAACACCCGGACCGCCTCGTCCTCGGCCGCCTGCCACAGCCGGACCCGCAGGTCCGCGCCGAGGTGCACGAGGATCCGGGTACGCCATGCCCAGCGCACCGTGTCGGCCAGCCACCGGTCGCCGGGCCGCCCGTGGTCGCTCACGCCGAAGCGGCCCGCGACCCGCGGCTCGAACGACGACGCGTCCTCCGGCTCCGGCTCCATGGTCAGGTCGAGCACGTTCTCCTTCTCGCCGCGGAACACCGCGAGGATCCGGTGCGACGGCAGTTTCGTGTACGCCTCGGCGAAGTCGAAGTAGTCCGCGAACTTGGCGCCCTCGGTCTGCTTGCCGTCGCGCACCTTGGCGATCAGGCGGCCCTTGGTCCACATGAGCTCGCGCAGCTCGCCGATCAGGTCGGCGTCCTCGGCGAACCGCTCGACCAGGATCGCACGGGCCCCGTCCAGCGCGGCGGCGGCGTCGGCCACCCCCTTGTCGGCGTCCACGTAGGCCGCCGCCTCGGCGCGCGGGTCGCGCTGCGGGTCGCCCAGCAGCAGCTCGGCGAGCGGCTCCAGCCCGGCCTCGCGGGCGATCTGCGCCCGGGTCCGCCGCTTCGGCTTGTACGGCAGGTAGATGTCCTCCAGCCGGGCCTTCGAGTCGGCGGCCAGGATCTGCGCTTCGAGGGCGTCGTCCAGTTTGCCCTGGGAACGGATCGACTCCAGCACGGCCGCCCGGCGGTCCTCCAGCTCCCGCAGGTAGCCCAGCCGCTCCTCCAGCGTGCGCAGCTGCTGGTCGTCCAGGGTGCCGGTGACCTCCTTGCGGTAGCGGGCGATGAACGGCACCGTCGCCCCGCCGTCCAGCAGCTCCACCGCCGCGGTCACCTGGCGCTCGCGCACCCCGAGCTCCTCGGCGATGCGCTGATGAATCGTGGTCGTCACTCGTTCACCTCTCCTAGGACTGCCGCGACGATTGTGCCCAAGCGGACCGGGCGTTGTCGCGCCGCCCCGCTCATCGCTGCACGCCGGGATGAGCGCCGGCCGGTGCGGTGCTCGCCCGGACCGCCCGCAACGCCACCTCGGTACGCGACGCCGCACCGGTCTTACGCAGCAGGTTCGACACGTGCACCGTCACCGTGCGCACCGAGATCTCCAGCGCCCGGGCGATCTGTTTGTTCGACATGCCTTCGGCGAGGCAGCCGAGCACCTCCCGTTCGCGGGCGGTCAGCTCCTTCGGCGCGGCGAGGGGTTCCGGCGTGAGCGGTCCGCCGGCGATCTGCTGCTCCGCGCTGCCCTCGGCATGCGGGCCACCGGGCTGCAGCGGCGCCGCCGCTGAGAAAGTCGTCGCCAGGTACCCGGGCAGCGGCTCGTCCACCAGCGCCGCCGGGCCCCGCCCTCCCGCCACGACCAGCAGCTCGGTCAGCCGGTACGGGTTCCCGCCGGTACGTCGCCACACCGCGGTGGCCAGCTGCGGCGACGGCGCGTCGTCCGGGTACGCGTGCGCGAGGATCTGCCCGACCTGTCCCGCGTCCAGGGCGCCCAGGTGCCGGCGGACCGCGCCGGGCACGCCGGAGAGCCGGGCAAGGCTGCGCGCGGCCAGTTGCGGGGACACCGCGGCGTCCGGCGGGCGGCTGGTGACCAGCAGCAGGGCGGGCAGGTCCGCGGCGGCCAGCTCGCCGACCAGGTTCAGGCTGGCCGGGTCGAGCGCGTGCAGATCCTCGATCACGAGGATCGCGGGCCCGGCGCCGACCAGTGCCCGTACCGCGCCCACGGCGAGCCGCAGCAGCGCCTCCGGGGTGTACCGCTCCCGGGGGACGTCCGGGTGCTGGGCCAGCCAGGCCAGTGCGTCCGGCGGCACCGGCAGCGCGCTCAGGTCCCGCCCGGCCAGCACCGCGGCCAGCCAGTCGTACGGGGCGGGGGAGTGCAGGCGCGCCGCGCCGGTCAGCACCGTGCCCGGCCGTACCGTCTGCAGCAGCGCCCCGACCAGGGCGCTCTTGCCCGTGCCCGGCTCGCCCGTGAGCACCGCGGGCACGCATCCGCCCCCGTCGTCGACCCGCTGCCATGCCCGGCGCAGCTCGTCGAGCGCGTCGGCACGTCCCACCATTGGTACCGCCATCACCACCCAACACTACGTAGTAGGTACTACAGACAGCCCGGCAGGTTCTTGGCAGTCTGGTGGCATGACGCTGGTGCTGAGCGCCGTCACGGCCACCGATCAGGGACTCGTGCGCGACAACAACGAGGATGCGGCATTCGTCGGCGCCCGGTTGCTCGTCGTCGCCGACGGCATGGGCGGGCTGCCCGCGGGGGAACTGGCCAGCGACATCCTGGTCCGCGCGCTGGCGGTGGTGGACGACATGCCCGACAGGGGCGAGCCGTTGCAGGATCTGATCTCGGCGCTGGGCACCGCCAACGAGCGGATCGAGGCGGCGGTCGCCGACGACGGCGCCCGCGACGGCATGGGCACCACCGTGACCGCGCTGATGCTGACCGGGGACGCGATGGCCGCGCTCAACGTCGGCGACTCGCGCTGCTACCTCAGCCGCGAGGGGCAACTGACCCAGCTCACCCGCGACGACACGTACGTGCAGGCGCTGGTGGATTCCGGTGTGCTCAGCCGCGACGACGCCCGCCGCCACCCGCAGCGGGCCCTGGTGACGCAGGCGGTGCAGGGCGGCCCGATCCGGCCCGCGGGCAGAATGGTGCCGGTGCAGCCGGGCGACCGTTTCCTGCTGTGCAGCGACGGGCTCTCCGACTACGTCACCGACGAGGTGATCGGGGTGACGCTGCGGGACCATCCGGACCGGCAGCAGTGCGCGGCCGAGCTGATCGCCCGCACTCTGGAGGCGGGCGCCCCGGACAACGTCACCGTGATCGTGGCCGACATCGAGGAAGGCTGACGCTGCTCACCACGGAACGCCTGGTGCTGCGCCGCTTCCGGGGCGCGGACGCCGCGCCGCTGTGCACGTACCGGTCCGATCCGGACACTGCCCGCTACCAGTCGTGGGACGCCCCGTTCGGGCTCGACGCGGCGCAGGCGTTCGTCGCGGAGATGGCGGTGGCCGATCCGGACGGTCCGGGCTGGTTCCAGTACGCGGCCGAGCGCACCGCTGACCACGTACTCGCCGGCGACGTCGGCGTGGGCACGCACCCGGACGGGCGGCACGCGGACCTCGGTTTCACGCTGGCGCCGCAGTTCCGCGGGCGCGGCTACGCCACCGAGGCGGTGACCGCGGTCCTGGACCACCTGTTCCGGGTACGCGGCATGCATCGCGTCTCGGCCGACTGCGACGCCCGCAACCTCGCCTCCGCCCGACTGCTCGAACGGGTCGGCTTCACCCGCGAGGGCCTGCGCCGGGGGTACACCTGGGCCAAGGGCGAGTGGACCGACGACCTGCTGTTCGGCCTGCTCGCCACGGACTGGCTCACCCGTCCCCGGTGACGCTGGTGCGGCACGGCGCGTGCCCGTACGCATGGTGGTAGTCGGCCCGGAACCGGGCCGGGTCGGCGTAGCCCCACCGGGCCGCGACCTCGTCCACCGTGGCGTCGGAGAACGGGCCGGCGTCGGTCAGATGCTGGTGGCAGCGGGCCAGGCGGACCCGCCGCAGGTAGGCCGTGGGGGTCGTGCCGAGGTGGCGGCGGAACGCACGCTGCACGGCGCGGACCGTGACGCGGGCGGCCCGGGCTACGTCCACGACGCCGATGTCCAGATCGGCGTTGGCCTCCATGAAGCCGACGGCGCGCGACAGCGCGGCGGTGGTGGCATCGGTGCGGTCGTAGTGGCGCGGCTCGGTCGTGCACGTGTTGGGAAACGTGGTGAGCAGGGCCGCGGCGAGCAGCCGGGCGAACGGGCCGACCAGCAGCGGGTGCGTGATGAACTCGGGAGCGCTGTGCATGCTGTCCGCGACGTAGTCGACGACCCGCAACCAACGGTGGACGTCGGCCGGGCGGCCGGGGCGTACGGCGGTGAAGGACAACGGGGTTCCGGAGCGCTCGGGGTCGTTGCGGGCGACCTCGGCGACGACCTGCGGGGCGATGCCGACCAGTGAACCCTGCAGGGCCTCCTGCCGCACCCGCTGCGTTCGGCCGGTGTGGACGTGCAGGCCGAGATCGCCGGTGCCGTACCGGATGTCGCGGTCCAAGTCGGTGCGTAATCCGCGATGGACCCGCGTCACCATGATCGGAGCTTCGGGGCCGCAGCGGTACTCGATGACGGCCTGATGGTCCAGCGAATCGAGGTGGAACGGCCGGGCGCCGAGCCGGGTGTGCCGGAACCGGTACGTGTCCGGGTGGGCGCGGATGGTCATGGCGGAGTCGAATGCGGTATTGAGGTAGGCCCGGGCGCGCTCGGGATCGGTGGTGGCGAAGTCGATCCGGTACCGGTCCTCGCGCGCGGTGTCGTCCGTGGAGGGCACCCCGGCCGCCGGCGTGCGGCGCGCGTTCATGACCGCAGGGTTCGGCTCGGCGCCCGGCCGTACGCCTGCCGGTACGCGGCCGCGAAGCGTCGCGGGTGCGCGAATCCCCACCGCGCCGCGACGGTCGCGACGGTGCTGCCGTCGCCGGGCCCGGCGGCGGCCAGATCCTCGTGGGCGCGGGTCAGCCGGACCCGGCGCAGGTAGGCCCCGGCGGTGGTGTCGCGGTGGCGCCGGAACGCGGCCTGCAACGTGCGCGGTGTCACCCCGGCGCCGACCGCGATGTCACTCACGCTGATCGGCTCGCCGGCGTGCTCGTCGATGTACGCCGCGGCCCGGCGCACCGTGGCCGGGGTGGCCGGGTCGCGTGGCCGCCGCTGCTCGGTGGTCATGGTGGTGTTCGGGAACGTGGCGAGCAGGCTGGCCGCGACCGCCTGCTCCGCCGCGGCCAGCAACAGCGGCGGGTCCAGGTCACGGCGGTAGATGCCGCGCCGGACGAACTCCACCGTGGCCAGCCACTGCCGCCGTGCCGCCGCCGAGATCGCCTGCACGCCGGTGAAGCGGACCAGCGAGCGATCGAGTCCGGTTTCCTCCTCGGCCACCCGGAGCAGCACGTTCAGCGCCAGCCGCACGCTGGTGTACCGGCAGCAGTCGTTGACCACAGCGCCGCCGTCGAGCGGCAGGAGCAGCGCGTCATGTTTGCCGAATCGGACCTCCTCGCTGCCCTGGCGCAACCGGTACCGGCCGGCGTGGATCCGGCCCGCGACGATGCACGGCAGTGTCGGCCACTCCGTGATCGTGGTGGCCGCGGTGTACGTGAACCGGCCGACCGCAAGGTCGCCGACCTGGCCGAACTCGGTGACGAACCCGAATCCGTGGGACCGTGGCCGGATCGTGCGCCGATGATCGGTGTAACGCGTGGCGAGCCAGGCACGGTGCTCGTCCGGGTCGCAGGTGTGGATCCGGGCGATGTGTGCCGGTGTGGTCCGGCGGTCGGTCGCCGCGGCACCGTTCGGCCACCGGCGTGCGGTGGTGTCCTGGTCCGGCATCGGGGCTCCCGGGGCTGCGCGTCACCTGAGGATGCGGCGGCTCACGCCGATCCGGAGGGGCCTCTCCACCCTGCCACGCCACGCAGACACACGACAGCCCTGATCCGGCCGCAATCCGATCGTGTCACCGTCACGGGCCGGCGGACTCGTGGCGCAGCCAGACCGCGCCCAGCGGCGGGACCCGCAGGGACACCGAGAAGTCCAGGGCGTGCCACGGGGTGGGTTCCGCGGTCACCTGGCCGAGGTTCCCGACGCCGGAGCCGCCGTACAGTTCGCTGTCGGTATTGATCACCTCGCGCCAGACGCCCGGCCGGGGCAGGCCGATGCGGTAGCCCTCGTGCGGGATCGCCGCGAAGTTGACCACGCACGCGAGCGTCTCGCCGCCCGGGGCGAAACGCAGGAACGAGAACACGTTGTGCTGCGAGTCCTCGCTGCTGATCCAGCGGAAACCGCTCGGCTCGGTGTCCTGTGTCCACAGTGCCGGGCTGTCGCGGTACACCCGGTTGAGGTCCTGCACGAGCTGGCGGATGCCGCCGCGCCGCGGGTCCTGCAGCAGCTCCCAGTCCAGGCCGGTGCCCTCGTTCCACTCCCGCTCGTCGCCCATCTCGGCGCCCATGAAGATGAGCTGCTTGCCGGTGAACGCCCACATGAAGCCGAGCAGCGCCCGGGTGTTCGCGAGCTTCTGCCACAGATCGCCGGGCATCTTGCCGGTCAGTGAACCCTTGCCGTGCACCACCTCGTCGTGGCTGATCGGCAGGATGTAGTTCTCGCTCCACGCGTACACCGTGGCGAACGTCATCTGGTGGTGGTGCCACTGCCGGTGGATCGGCTCCTTGACCATGTACGTCAGGGTGTCGTTCATCCAGCCCATGTTCCATTTGAAGCCGAAGCCGAGCCCGCCCAGATGGGTGGGCCGGGTGACGCCGGGCCACGCCGTGGACTCCTCCGCGATCGTCACCACGCCCGGGTTGTGCTTGTACACGGTCGCGTTCATCTCCTGCAGGAAGCTGATCGCGTCCAGGTTCTCCCGGCCGCCGTACTGGTTCGGGGTCCACTCGCCGGAGGCACGCGAGTAGTCCAGGTACAGCATCGAGGCGACCGCGTCGACGCGCAGACCGTCGGCGTGGAACTCCTGACACCAGTACAGGGCGTTCGCGACCAGGAAGTTGCGCACCTCGGTACGGCCGAAGTCGAAGACGTACGTGCCCCAGTCCGGGTGCTCGCCGCGCCGCCAGTCGCCGTGCTCGTACAGGGGCGTGCCGTCGAAGCGCGCGAGGGCCCACTCGTCCTTGGGGAAGTGGGCGGGCACCCAGTCGAGGATCACCCCGATCCCGGCGGAGTGCAGCGTGTCGACGAGGTGGCGGAACTCGTCCGGGGTGCCGAACCGCGAGGTCGGCGCGAAGTACCCGGTGACCTGGTAACCCCAGGAGCCGCCGAACGGGTGCTCCATCACCGGCATCAGCTCGACGTGGGTGAAACCGGTGTCCACGACGTACGCGGTGAGCTGCTCGGCCAGCTCACGGTAGGACAGCCCGGGGCGCCACGAGCCGAGATGCACCTCGTAGATGCTCATCGGCTCCTGGTGCGGCTTGCGCTGGGCCCGGGCGGCCATCCACTCGCCGTCGCCCCACTCGTAGCCGGACTCGTACACCACGGACGCGGTCTGCGGCGGCACCTCGGTGTGCTGGGCCATCGGGTCGGCCTTCTCCCGCCACACCCCGTCGCGGCCGAGGATCCGGAACTTGTACTTCGTGCCGGGGGCGGCGCCCGGCACGTAGATCTCCCACACCCCGCTGGAGCCCAGCGAGCGCATCGGCCAGCCCTCGTGCGCGCCCCAGCCGGTGAAGTCGCCGATGATGCGCACCCCGCGGGCGCTGGGCGCCCACACCGCGAACGCCACCCCGGTGCCCCGCGGCTGCGCGCCCAGCACCTTCCACAGCTTCTCGTGGCGGCCCTCGGCGATCAGATGCAGGTCCAGTTCGCCCAGGGTGGGCAGATGCCGGTACGGGTCGTCGAACTCGGTCCCGTCGACGTCGAGGCGGTAGTCGAGCACCGTCCCGGCCACGTCGACCGCGAAGATGCCCTCGGGGTGCACCTTGGCCATCGGGGCCTTCTCGCCGCCGAACAGCAGCGTCACCTGCGTGGCGCCGCGCCGCAGTGTCCGGATCACGGTCCGCCCGCCGTGCGGGTGCGCGCCCAGGATCGCGTGCGGGTCGTGGGTGTCCCCGCTGATCACCGCGTGCATGGCCCGCTCGTCGGCGGCCGAGGAGCGCGAGGTGCTGTGCCCGATCATCGATGTCCTCCCGTGGTCAGCCGACGAGGCGGGCGATGGCGCGCAGCGGGATCCGCGACCACCCCGGCCGGTGCCGGGCCTCGTACACGGCCTCGTAGACCGCCTTGTCCAACTCGTACGCTGCGAGCAACGGAGCCTGATCGCGCGGGTCGGTGCCCGCCGCGGCAGCGTAGCCGTCGCAGAATGCCGCCCGGTTACGATCCACCCACTCGCGGGCGCGGGCGGCGAGATGCTTCTCGTCGTCGTCGGAGTCCACCAGCAGCTGGTACGCGGCGTACTCGTAGGAGCGCAGCACCCCGGCGACGTCGCGCAGCGGCGAGTCGGGCAGCCGCCGCTCGTCGAGCGGCGCCCCCGGCTCGCCCTCGAAGTCGATGAGCAGCCACGCGGACGGCGTGCGCAGCACCTGGCCCAGGTGCAGGTCGCCGTGCACCCGCTGAACGCTGACCTGGGCGCCGGTCAGCGTCCGGAACCGCGCCTCGATGGCCGGCACGAAGGGCGCCAGATCCGGCACGGCGGCGCCCGCGGCCCGCAGCCGGGCCAGCACCGCGTCCACCGGGAACGGTGCGGGGCCCGCACCGAGCTGCTCGGCGAGCGTGCGGTGCACGCTGGCCACGGCCTCGCCCAGCCGGTACGACTCGCCGGAGAAGTCGCCGCCCACCTCGTCCGCGCGCAGCTCCGCGTCCTCCGCGAACAGGTCCCGCGCGCTGGCGGTGGCCATCGCCCACCCTTCGGCCGAGTTGGCCGCGTATTCCGTGACCATGCCCAGCGCGCACGGCTCACCGCTCTCGGTGGTCTCGAACGAGCCGAGCAGCCGCGCCACGTGCGGGTTCCCGGCGCGGCCGAGCACCCGGTTCAGTTCGATGTCCGGGTTGATGCCGGTGGCCACGCGCCGGAAGACCTTGAAGATGGCCTCCTGCTCGTAGATGACGCTGGTGTTGGTCTGTTCGGCGTCGAACACCCGCGGCTCCGCGTCGACCGGCAGTGTCACCCCCGGTTCCGGTTCGAAGACGACGTCGCCGACGGCCTCGCCCGAGGCGACCAGCGACAGCAGGTACCGGTCCGCGTGGGGGTCGTACAGCGCGTCGTAGCCGGTGCGCTCGCCGTCGGCACCGATCGTGGCGATCGCGGCGAACTCCGCGATCGGGCCGGAATTCCAGGCCACCAGAACCTGATAACGCTCCGAGCTGCCGTCGGTGTACGTGACGTCGACCAGGACCAGGTCGAGGTTGTCGCGCAGTGCGGTGGACGATGCCGGTTTCGCGGACTCCAACGTGCGGGTCCGGCCCGCGTACCAGCGTTGCCGGGGCAGCCAGTCGACGAACGGCAGCGACATCACTTCTCCTCCGAGCGGCACAGCTGGAACCAGTAGAACCCGTGCCCGGGCAGGGTCAGCAGGTACGGCAGGTGGCCGATGCGCGGGAAGTTCACGTGGCCGGTCAGCTCGACCGGCGTGTATTCGTTCCAGTGCTGCAGATTGAGCTCGATGGGCTGCGGGAAGCGGGACAGATTGTTGACGCACAGCACCACGTCGTCGCCGGCCTCGCGCAGGAACGCCAGCACGGACGGGTTGGAGCCACCCAGCTCACGGAACGTGCCGATCGCGAACGCCTCGTGCCGGCGGCGTACCGCCAGCATCGTGCGGGTCCAGTTCAGCAGCGACGTCGAGTTGTCCCGCTGGGCCTCCACGTTGACCGCCTGGTAGCCGTACACCGGGTCCTGGTTGGCGGGCAGGTAGAGCCGGCCGGGGTTGGCGGTGGAGAAGCCGGCGTTGCGGTCCGGCGTCCACTGCATCGGCGTACGGACGCCGTCGCGGTCGCCGAGCCAGATGTTGTCGCCCATGCCGATCTCGTCGCCGTAGTACAGCACCGGGGAACCGGGCAGGCTCAGCAGCAACGCGGTGAACAGCTCGATCTGGTTGCGGTCGTTCTCCAGCAACGGGGCGAGGCGGCGGCGGATCCCGACGTTGGCTTTCATGCGCGGGTCCTTGGCGTACTCCGCGTACATGTAGTCGCGCTCTTCGTCGGTCACCATTTCGAGGGTGAGCTCGTCATGGTTGCGCAGGAAGATCCCCCACTGACAGTTCTCCGGAATCGCCGGGGTCTGGGCCAGGATTTCGGAGATCGGGAAGCGGGACTCCCGGCGTACGGCCATGAAGATGCGCGGCATCAGCGGGAAGTGGAACGCCATGTGGCACTCGTCGCCGCCGGTCGCCGGGTCGCCGAAGTACTCCACCACGTCGGCGGGCCACTGGTTCGCCTCGGCCAGCAGCACCCGGCCCGGGTACTCGTCGTCGATCACCTTGCGGCAGTGTTTGAGGAACGCATGGGTGGCGGGCAGGTTCTCGCAGTTGGTGCCCTCGGCCTCGAACAGGTACGGCACCGCGTCCAGCCGGAAGCCGTCGATGCCCAGGTCGAGCCAGAACCGCAGCGTGTCGAGCATGGCCTCCTGCACGGCCGGGTTCTCGTAGTTGAGGTCTGGCTGGTGGGAGAAGAACCGGTGCCAGTAGAACTGCCGCCGCACCGGGTCGAACGTCCAGTTCGACTCCTCGGTGTCCACGAAGATCACCCGGGCGTCGGGGTACGGCTCGCTGGTGTCGCTCCACACGTAGAAGTCGCCGTGCGGGCCCTCCGGGTCGTTGCGCGACGCCTGGAACCACGGGTGCGAGTCCGAGGTGTGGTTCATCACCAGGTCGGTGATCACCCGGATGCCCCGCTTGTGTGCCGCGTCGAGCAGCGCCACGAAGTCGTCGACCGTGCCGAAGTCCGGCAGCACCTTGTAGAAGTCGCGGATGTCGTAGCCGCCGTCGCGCAGCGGGGAGTCGTAGAACGGCGGCAGCCAGAGGCAGTCCACGCCCAGCCACTGCAGGTAGTCCAGCCGCTCGATCAGCCCGCGCAGGTCGCCCGAGCCGTCGGCGCCGGAGTCGTAGAACGCACGGACCAGTACCTCGTAGAAGACCGCCCGCTGGAACCACGTCCGGTCCGCGGGCAGGGCGTGCGCGTGGCCGAAGTCGCCCGCGCTGGGGTGCTCCACCACGCCGTGTTCGAGGTGACTGCCGTCCGCCGGGTCGAGATGACTCGCCTGGTCCATCTTTTCCCACCTACCCCACCCGCAGGAGTTCCAATCGCGGTCAGCGGCGCGGTTGCACCACGAACACGTGCGCCGGTTCGACGTACGGGTCGATGCGGACCGCGTTCTGCTGGCCCCACTCGTACGTTGCGCCGGTGATCTGGTCGGTCACCGTGAACCGCTCGTGCCAGTCCATGCCCAGTGCCGGCATGTCCAGCGTCGTGTTGGCCCACTGCACGTTGTGTACGTCGAACGAGCAGATCACCAGAATGGTGTTGCCCGTCTCCGCGTCCCGTTTCGACCAGCACAGCAGCGCGCCGTTGTCGACGTCGTGGAAATGCAGATTGCGCAGCCAGTGCAGCGCGGAGTTCTCCCGCCGGACCCGGTTGAGGGTGGTCAGGTACGGCGCGAGCGTGCGCCCGGACCGGGCGGCGCCCGCCCAGTCGCGCGGCTTGAGCTCGAACTTCTCGTTGTCGAGGTACTCCTCGGCGCCGGGCCGGGCCTCGTGCTCGAACAGTTCGAATCCGGAGTACATGCCCCACGACGGGGAGAGCAGGCTCGCCAGCACCGCGCGGATCTTGAACATCGGCGGGCCGCCGTGCTGCAGCGTCTCGTGCAGGATGTCCGGGGTGTTGGGCCAGAAGTTGGGCCGCATCCAGTCCGCGGAGGCGAGCAGCTGCTCCAGGTACTCGCGCATCTCCCAGGCCGTGGTCCGCCACGTGAAGTACGTGTACGACTGGGTGAAGCCGATCTTGCCGAGGCCGTTCATCATGGCCGGCCGGGTGAACGCCTCGGCCAGGAACAGCACGTCCGGGTCGGTGTCCTTGACCTTGGTGATGAGCCATTGCCAGAAGTTCAGCGCCTTGGTGTGCGGGTTGTCGACGCGGAAGATCTTGACGCCCTGCGCCACCCAGTGCAGGACCACCCGCAGGACCTCCTTGCGCAGGCCCGCGTAGTCGTTGTCCCAGTTGAGCGGGTAGATGTCCTGGTACTTCTTCGGCGGGTTCTCGGCGTAGGCGATGGTGCCGTCGGCGCGGGTCGTGAACCACTCCGGGTGCTCGCGCACCCAGGGGTGGTCCGGCGCTGCCTGCAGCGCGAGGTCCAGCGCGACCTCCATGCCGTTCTCGTGGGCCACCGCGACGAACGCCCGGAAGTCCTCCAGCGTGCCCAGCTGCGGGTGAATGGCGTCGTGGCCACCCTCCTCCGACCCGATCGCCCACGGGGAGCCGACGTCCTCGGGACGGGCGACGAGCGTGTTGTTGCGGCCCTTGCGATTGATCTTGCCGATGGGGTGGATCGGCGGCAGGTACAGCACGTCGAAGCCCATGGCGGCGACCGCCGGGATGCGCTCGGCGGCCGTGCGGAACGTGCCGTGCCGCACCGGGACGGCATCCGGGCCGATCTCGGCGCCCTCGGAGCGGGGGAAGAATTCGTACCACGCGGAGAACAGGGCGCGCGGGCGGTCCACCCAGATCGCGTACGAGCGGGTCGTGGTGACCAGGTGGCGCACCGGGTGCTGCCAGAGAAGCGCGTCCAGGTCTAGGGCGGGGGAGACCCGCTCGTACAGCGGGCGCTGCTCGTCGCGCAGCGCCGCGGCGGCGGCCCGGATCCGCTCCTCCTCCGCCGCCGGGACGATCTTGGTGGCCAGGTCGAGCACCTCGGCGCCCTCGGTGAGATCGTTCGCCAGCTCGCCCGGGCCCTGGCCGGCGCCGATCTTCTTGGTGACCGCGTTGCGCCAGGTGAGATATGCGTCATCGAACGCCTCTACCGTGAACGTCCACCGGCCGACCCGGTCCGGCTTGATCACGGTGTGCCAGCGGTCGAGGCCGGGCTCGCCCGGCTGCATCCGGGTGAACGGCTCGGGCTGGCCGTCCGGCCCCTGCCATACCACATTGACGCCGAGGGCGTGGTGTCCTTCCCGATAGGACATCGCCGAGACCGGCACGAGCTCGCCCACGACCGCCTTCGCGGGGTAGCGGCCGCAGGACACCGACGGCGTGACGTCTTCGATGGGAAAGCGACCGGTCATGATCTCCACCGTAGTGCTTGGGGGGCGGGGACGGGCTGCGCGACGGGGAAATCCACCGCCGCACCGCGGCGGCATCTCCGCTGTGGAGGAACGACGAGATCCGGTGGCGCCCGTACCGCCTCAACCTACCGGAGAGCGGGCCCGGCGGGTGCATCCTCGGGTGCGCGTCGGTTGCCAAGCGGTGCGATCCGAGTGATCTTGCTCAGCCTCGGCGCCGTACGGCCGAGGAACAGGGCGTGTCGCGCCCCGCCCGGGTCGCCTCGACTCTGGGAGGGCCCTGTGGCCGGTCCGTCTGCCGCGCTGTCGCCGGTGATCGCCGCGAGCACGCATTGGCTCGCGCGCGCCTACCCGGCCACCGGCGCGGACCACCAGGCGGCCGCGCTGGCCGAGCTCCAGGTACGCCAGGCGGTGACGGTCAGCGCGTGGCTGCGCTACCCGACGCCGGTGGACGCCGAGCTGGTGGCGCTCGCCGGGCCAGGCGGCTCGGCGGTGCTGGACTGGCGGGTCGGCTGCGAGCCGGTCGAGGAGTACGACGAGGACGAGGCGTGGCGCACCTGGGTCGACGAGGTCGTGGTGAGCTGGGCCGCGTGCCTGCTGGCCGACCCGATGCTCGCGGTCCACGCGGTGGGGGCGGTCGCCGCGGCCGTGCCCGAGCAGGAGGACCACCGCCGGCCGCGCCCGCGCCGGGCCGGGGACCTGCTGAGCCAGTTCCGCCGGCTGACCACCCCGAACCCGCGGGAACGTGCAGCCGCCGTGCTGCTGCGCCACCCCGACCTGCTGGACCCGGTGGCCGTGCTGCACCGCGACGAGCTGCGCTACCTGCTCGGCGTCGAGGTGCCCAACCCGTGGCTGGGCATCAGCGGCTGACCCTTCCCCTGGGCTGGTCAGTCGGCGAGCCGGGCCGGGAACCCGCCGGTGGCGATCGGCCCCCAGCTGTCGATCGAGATCCGGATCAGGGACTTGCCCTGCGCGATCATGGCCTGCCGGTACTCGTCCCAGTCGGGGTGCTCCCCGGAGATGCCCCGGAAGTACTCCACCAGCGGCTCCAACGCCTCGGGCAGGTCGAGCACCTCGGCCGTGCCGTCGAGGTGCACCCACGGGCCGTTCCACTCGTCGGAGAGCACACACAACGACACCCGCGGGTCGCGCCGGACATTGGCGACCTTCGCCCGCTCGGGGTACGTCGAGATGACCACCCGGCCCTCGGCGTCCACCCCGCACGTGTTCGGTGACGACTGAGGGCGGCCGTCGCGCCGGGTCGTGATGAGGATGGCGCGGTGCCGGGGCCGCAGGAAATCGAGCAGGTCGGCACGCCCGGCCCGGGTGTTGGTCGCGATGGTGCGGGCCACGGCCGCTCAGCTCCGGGGGGCGCCGGCGTGGGCGGCGTCGACCGTGAGCGGGCCCGCGTGACCGGCGGCCTGCTCGGCGGTCACCGCCGCGCCGATGATCCCGGCGTTGTTGAGCAGCGCGGCGGGCACCATCGGCGTACGGACGTCGATCAGCGGGAAGTACCGGTCCGCCTTCTTGCTCACTCCGCCGCCGATGACGAACAACTGGGGTGACAGCAGCATCTCCAGGTGGCGCAGGTACGTCTGGACCCGGCGCGCCCAGTCCTCCCAGCTCAGATCCTCCACCTCGCGCGCGCGGTCGGCGGCACGCAGCTCCGCGTCGACGCCGCCCAGCTCCAGGTGGCCGAACTCCGTGTTGGGCATCAGGATGCCGTCGAGGAACAGGGCGCTGCCGATGCCCGTGCCGAACGTGAGCATCACGGTCAGGCCGGGCTGCCCGCGGCCGGCGCCGAACGCCACCTCGGCGACGCCCGCGGCGTCGGCGTCGTTGAGCACCGCCACCGGCAGCCCGAGCCGCTGCGCGAACAGCTTCGCGGCATCCGCCTCCAGCCACGACGGGTCGACGTTCGCCGCGGTACGGACCACGCCGTCGACGATCACCCCGGGGAAGGTCACCCCGACCCGGTCGTAGCCGGAGAACCGGCCCGCCACCTCGGCGACCGCCTCGACCACGCTGGACACCTCCGACGGCTGGGGTGTGGGCACCCGGTAGCGCTCGTCGAGCAGCTCGCCACGGGCCGGGTCGACCGGCGCGCCCTTCACGCCGGAGCCGCCGATGTCGATGCCGAGGATGGCCATCCCTGATCCCGTCTGCCGTCCGATGGTGTCCCTGCTGTGTACCACGCGGTACCGACACCGGTTCCGACACCACCCTCACGGGGCCGGTCGCCCGGCCGTGCCCCGGCCGCCGTCCGGGCCCCCATGCCCAAGAACGCGTTTTTTCAACCCTGCCCCCGCCAGTCACCCCACAGGTCATAATTCCCTTACGCAACGTTTGCCCCAATGGTGCCGGCAGGTACGGGCAACCGTCCTGCTCCCCGGGTCCCCCCTCTACCGCAACGGCCCCCCGTGACTGTCGAACGGACGCCTGACGCCACAGAGGGGATCATTCATGCTGCACACCGCCCGCCGGCTGCTCACCGCACCGATGCTGGCCGTCGTGGTCGGCGGCGGCCTCGTCGTCGCGCCGGGAGCAGCCCAGGCAGCGAGCGTTCCCGCCACCGTGGACGTCACCGGAACGCTGCGGGTGCGCTCCGCACCGTCGCTTGCGGCCCCGGTGGTCGGCGCGGTCGGCGACCAGCAGCGGATCAATGTCGAGTGCGCGACCCGTGGCACCGAGGTGCGCGGCAGCGTCCGTACCACGGACGTGTGGGACCGGCTCGGCACCGACCGGTACATCTCGCACGCGTACGTCCTCGCGTCGGGCGGCATCCCCTCTTGCGCCGCCGTGCGGGCCCAGGCCCAGACGGTCAAGGTCCGCCCGGCACCGGTCCAGGCAGCCGCGGTGAAGTACGTGGTCGGCCGGGTCCGCAGCTCCGACGGCCGGGTCAACGTCCGCGCCGGCGTGACCATGAAAGCCAAGGTCAAGGGGACCATCCCGAACGGTGCGCGGGTCAACCTCGTGTGCGGCGTCGTCGGCGCCCGGGTCAAGGGCACCGTGCGGACCACCACGCAGTGGGACCGCCTCCCCAACGGCCTCTACGTCTCGCACGCGTATGTGGTGACGCCCACGCTGCACCTGTGCCCCGGCGCCCCCCGGCCCGCCGTGTCGACGCCGCCGCTGACCCCGGAGCAGTTCATCGCCCGGTCCGTGGCAGGCGCGCAGCGCGGCTGGCGCGACTACGGCGTCCCGGCGTCCGTGACGATCGCGCAGGCCGTCCTCGAGTCCGGCTGGGGCCGCAGCGACCTGTCGGTCGCCGACCGCAACTTCTTCGGCATCAAGTGCTTCGACGGCAACCACGGCCCGCTGGCCACCGGCTGCCACACCTACGTGACGCAGGAGTGCACGAAGGCCGGTGACTGCTTCACCACCACCGCGAGCTTCCGGACGTACGCCACGCAGGGCCATTCGTACCGCGACCACGGGTACTTCCTGCGGGTCAACAGCCGGTACAAGCCGGCCTTCGCGTACACGCGCAGCGCGAACAAGTTCATCTGGACTGTGTGGAAGGCCGGGTACGCCACGGACCCGAACTACTACACGAAGATCACCGGCATCATGACCAAGTGGAACCTGTACCGGTACGACATCTGGAAGTGAACCGGCGGCCGGGACACCCGGCGATGTGATCATGCCGCGGCCGGGCGCCGGGCGACGCTAATCATGCGGCGCCCGGCGCCCGATCCGCCTATCCTTGCTCCGCCATGTCGATGCCACCCCCGGACGCCGCCGCGCTGCGCCCCACCCCGACGACCCCGGACGCCGCCGCGCTGCGCCGTACCCTGACGACCCTGCTGCCCCGCGACGAGCACCGCCTCGGACGGCGTCTGGAGGGCACCCGGCGCATCCGCGACGCGGGCGCCCGCGCGGTGGCGCTGACCGAGATCGCCGCCGAGATAGCGGCGGCCCGCGGGCGGTACGAGGCGCGCCTCGCGGCCGTGCCCACGATCAGCTATCCGGAGGAGCTGCCGGTCAGCGCCCGCCGCGAGGACATCGCGGCGGCCGTTCGCGACCATCAGGTCGTGGTGGTGGCCGGGGAGACCGGTTCGGGCAAGACCACCCAGTTGCCGAAGATCTGCCTGGAGCTGGGCCGCGGCGTGCGCGGAATGATCGGGCACACCCAGCCGCGCCGGATCGCGGCCCGCACGGTCGCCGAGCGCATCGCCGAGGAACTGGGCACCCCGCTGGGCGCCACGGTCGGCTACAAAGTCCGCTTCACCGACCAGGTCAGTGACCAGACCATGGTCAAGGTCATGACGGACGGCATCCTGCTCGCCGAGATCCAGAACGACCGGGCGCTGCGGGCGTACGACACGCTGATCATCGACGAGGCCCACGAGCGCAGCCTCAACATCGACTTCCTGCTCGGCTACCTGAAGGAGCTGCTGCCGCGCCGCCCCGACCTGAAGCTGGTCATCACGTCGGCGACGATCGAGACGGCCCGGTTCGCGCAGCATTTCGCGGGCCCGTCCGCTGCGGCCCCGGTGATCGAGGTGTCCGGCCGCACGTACCCGGTGGAGGTGCGCTACCGGCCGCTGGTGGCAGACGAGGAGGGCCGCGAGGAGCCGGTCGACCAGGTCGACGGCATCGCCGCCGCGGTCGACGAGCTCAGCGGCGACGGCAACGGCGACATCCTGGTGTTCCTCAGCGGCGAGCGGGAGATCCGCGACACCGCGGACGCGCTGAACAAACGCGACCTGCGCAACACCGAGGTCGTCCCGCTGTACGGCCGGCTCACCGCGGCCGAACAGCACCGGGTGTTCGAGCGGCACACCGGGCGGCGCATCGTGCTGGCCACCAATGTCGCCGAGACGTCGCTGACCGTCCCCGGCATCCGGTACGTGATCGACCCCGGCACCGCCCGGATCTCCCGGTACAGCCACCGGCTCAAGGTGCAGCGGCTGCCGATCGAGCCGGTGTCGCAGGCCAGCGCGAACCAGCGCAAGGGCCGCTGCGGGCGTACCGCGGACGGCATCTGCATCCGGCTGTACTCCGAAGAGGACTTCGACGGCCGCCCCGAGTTCACCGAGCCGGAGATCCTGCGTACCAATCTGGCCAGTGTCATCCTGCAGATGACTGCGCTGGGCCTGGGTGATCTGGCCCGCTTCCCGTTCCTCGACCCGCCGGACCGGCGCAACGTCACCGACGGCGTCAAGCTGCTCGAAGAGCTGGGCGCGCTGGACGGGCGCAAGCTCACCCCGATGGGCCGCCAGCTCGCCCAGCTGCCGGTCGACCCGCGGCTGGCCCGCATGGTCATCGAGGCCGACCAGCAGGACTGCGTCGCCGAGGTGATGGTGGTGGCCGCGGCACTGTCCATCCAGGATCCGCGGGAACGCCCGGCCGACAAGCAGCAGCAGGCCGACGAGAAGCACGCCCGGTTCACCGACAAGGAATCCGACTTCTTCAGCTACCTCAACCTGTGGCGCTACCTGCGCGAGCGGCAGCGGGAGCTGTCCGGCAACCAGTTCCGCCGGCTGTGCCGCGCCGAGTTCCTCAACTACCTGCGCGTACGCGAGTGGCAGGACATCTACGCCCAGCTGCGGCAGGTCGCCCGTACGCTCGGGCTCAGCGTGGCCGAGCACGACGACGCCGAGCCGCCGGACGCGCAGCGGCTGCACACGGCGCTGCTGTCCGGCCTGCTGTCGCACATCGGCCTCAAGGACACCGACAAGCGGGAGTACCTGGGCGCCCGCGGCGCCAAGTTCGCGATCTTCCCGGGCTCGGCGCTGTTCAAGAAGCAGCCGCGCTGGGTGATGTCCGCCGAGCTGGTCGAGACCAGCCGCCTGTGGGCCCGGGTGAACGCCCGCATCGAGCCGGAGTGGGCCGAGAAGCTCGCCCCGCACCTGGTCAAACGCAGCTACAGCGAGCCGCACTGGGACCGCCGGCAGGGCGCGGTGCTGGGCTTCGAGAAGGTCACCCTGTACGGCCTGCCGATCGTGCCCCGGCGCAAGGTCGGCTACGCCCGGGTCGACCCGGTGCTGGCCCGCGAGCTGTTCATCCGGCACGCCCTGGTCGAGGGCGACTGGGACACCCACCACACGTTCTTCGCGCACAACGCGAAACTGCTGGCCCAGGTCGAAGAGATGGAGCACCGGGCCCGCCGCCGCGACATCGCGGTCGACGACGAGACCGTGTACGCCCTGTACGACGCGCGCATCCCCGCCGACGTGGTGTCCGCACGGCACTTCGACGCGTGGTGGAAGAAGGCCCGGCGCGCCGAGCCGGAGTTGCTGACGTTCACCCGCGACCTGCTGGTCAACACCGGCAAGGACGCGATGGATCCGGGGGCGTACCCGGACGCGTGGCTGGCCGACGGGGTGCGGCTGCCGTTGACCTACCAGTTCGAGCCGGGCGCGGCCGCCGACGGCGTCACCGTGCAGGTTCCGGTCGCGCTGCTCAACAAGGTGGACCCGGAGGACTTCGGCTGGTCGGTGCCGGGCCTGCGCAAGGACGTCGTGGTGGCGCTGATCCGGGCGCTGCCCAAGGCGCTGCGCACCAATTTCGTGCCGGTGCCGGACTGGGCCGAGGCGGTGCTGGCCCGGGTGCCCGCCCGCCGCGGCCCGCTGCCGGACGCGATCGGCACCGAACTGCGACGGCTCACCGGCACGGTGGTGCCGCGCGACGCGTGGCGTCCCGACCAGGTGCCCGAGCACCTGCGGATGAACTTCCGGGTGGTGGCCGAGGACGGCGCGGTGCTCGGCGAGGGCCGCGACCTGGAGGTGCTGCGCCGCAGCCTGGCGCCGAAGGTGCAGGCCACCATCTCGGCGGCGGCCGGGAACGTGGAACGCCGCGGCATCACCACCGCCGACATCGGTACGATCCCGCGCCACGTCGCCCAGGACCGCGGCGGGTACGCGGTGACGGTGTTCCCGGCCCTGGCCGACGAGGGTGACAGCGTGGCGGTGCGGGTCTTCGAGACCGAGCCGCAGCAGCGCGTGGCGATGCGCGCGGGCACCCGGCGCCTGCTGCTGCTCACGTTGCCGCAGGCGGCCCGGTATCTGCAGGGGCGGCTGGACAACCGGGCCAAGCTGGAGCTGAGCCGGGGGAACCCGTACCGGTCGATCGCGGAGCTGCTGGACGACTGCGCGGGGGCGGCGCTGGACCGGCTGGTCGCCGAGGCGGGCGGTCCGGCGTGGGACGCCGCCGCGTTCGCCACGTTGCGTGACGCGGTCCGGGCCGACCTGGTGGACGGCGTCGCCAACGTGGTGACCCAGGTGCGCGCGGTGCTGGCCACGGCGTACGAGATCGAGCAGCGCATCGGCGCCACCAAGGATCCGGCGCTGGTGCCCGCGCTGGCGGACGTACGGGCGCAGGTGCGCGCGCTGGTGCATCCCGGTTTCGTGACCCAGACCGGCTGGCGTCACCTGCACCATCTGCCGCGCTACCTGAAGGCGATCGCGTACCGGCTGGACCGGCTGCCCGGCACGCTGGCGCGCGACCGGCAGCTCATGGCGCAGGTGCACGAGATCGAGGCGGAGTACCGGGAGCTGCGGGCCGAGCTGGGTGCGGGCGGGCCCGCGGACGAGGGTCTGGACGAGATCCGCTGGATGATCGAGGAGTTGCGGGTCAACCTGTTCGCCCAGTCGCTGGGCACCGCGTACCCCGTATCGGACAAACGGATCTACAAGGCGATGGACCAACTGCCCGCCTAGCCCGTTCTGTCCTTTCCGCCCCCTTGTGGCGGCGTCCGTGCGACCGTGGGTGACACGGGCGGAAGGGGGCCGCCGGTGCACCAGGCACGGCAATCCGGAAACGCATCACGCGGGTGGTGGCCGTGGTGCCTGTGCGCCTCGGTGCTGCTGATGGCCGCCGGGGCGGCCGTGGGTGGCCTGGCCGGGCAGTTGCTAGTCGGCGTGGCCACCGCCGGGGCGATCATCGCGGGCATCCTCCTGCACCGGCCGGCGCGGCCGCTGCCCTGGTGGCTGCTCATGGCCGTGATCGGTGCGACGACGACACTCGGCCTGATCGGCCAGACACTGACCCCGCGCAACGGCACCGCGCCGCCACTCGTGGACCTGTTCTACTACCCGGTCTACCTGGTGCTGGCGGCCGCACTGGCGATGCTGGGGGCCCACGGCCGGATCCGTTCCCCCAGGGGCAACCTGGCCGAGGTGGGGATCCTCACCTGCGGCGCGGCGCTGCTGTGGTGGATCGTGGTGATCGACCCGCTCAGCGACGCGGGCAACCTTCCGATGCACGCCCGGACGCTCGCGTTCCCGTTGTTCGACTTCGCGATGGTCGCCCTCGCGGTACGGCTGGTGCGCGGTACCCGGCGCAACGCCGCGGCTGTCCTGATCGCGGGGGCCACGGTCATGCTGCTGATCTCGGACTCGGCGTACCTCGCGACGCCGGACGGGGTCACGCCCCCGCTCACCGCCGCCGGCTCGCTGCTGGCGCACGTGCTGCTCGGCGCGGCCGCGCTGCATCCGTCGATGGCCCGGGTCGGCGCGGGCGAGCCGCCGGCTCCCAGCCCGGCCGGCGCCACCACGGGTGGGCCGGACCATGCCACCGCCGCGCCGGTATACCTGCTCACGGTCGTGCTCGCCCCCCTGGTCACCGCCGGGTACCTGCTGCACGAGCAGCGGGCCCGGTCGGTGCAGCCGGCCGACATCGGGGTGCCGCTGTTGATCACCGCGGTCGCCGCGGCGCTGCTGCTGTGGCGGATCCAGCAGCTCAACAGCGTTGCCCGCCGGCATGCCTCCCGGCTGGAACAGGCGCTGCGCGCCGAGGCCGAACTGCAGGGCGAGTTGCGCCACCGCACCCAGCACGATCCGCTCACCGGGCTGCCCAACCGGGCCCTGTTGTACGAGCGGATCGGCGCCGCTCTCGCCGCGGGCACCCCGGGGGCGCTGCTTGTGCTCGACATCGACGACTTCAAGGACGTCAACGACCGGCTCGGGCACGCCGTGGGCGACGACTTGCTGATCGCGGTCGCGGACCGGATCACCGGCATGGTCGCGGACCGGGCGATGGTCGCGCGGCTGGACAGCGACGAGTTCGCGGTGCTGCTGGAGGGCGACAGCCCGGAAGAGGCGGCCGGCTGGGCCGAGGAACTGCTGGTCGCCATGCGCCGGCCGGTGACGGTGCAGCATCACGCCCTGTTCGCCGCGGTCAGCGTCGGCCTGCGCGGCCTGGACCCGGACCTGCTGACCGCGGACATCCTGCGCGACACGTACGTGGCGCTGCACGCGGCCAAGGCGGCGGGCCGCGACCAGCTCGCCATGTTCGACCGGCAGATGCGCGAGCAGCGGCTGGCCCGGGCCCGCACCGTGGAACGGCTGCGCGGCGCCCAGGACCGCGGCGAGCTGCTGCTGCACTTCCAGCCGCTGGTCCGGCTCGCCGACGAGCGGTACGTCGGTGCCGAGGCGCTGCTGCGCTGGCAGCCGCCGGGGGAGGCGATGGTGCCGCCGGACGCGTTCATCCCCGAGGCCGAGGACAGCGGTCTGATCGTGCCGATCGGCGCCTGGGTGCTGCAGGAGGCGTGCCGGGTCGCCGCCCCGTGGCACCGGCGCAACGGTGCGGTCGTCTCGGTCAACGCGTCGCCCCGCCAGTTGCGTGAACCGGACTTCGCCACGCAGGTCCTGGACGCGCTGCGCGGCGCCGGCCTGCCGCCGCAGGCGCTGATCCTGGAGATCACCGAAGGCGTGCTGGTGGCGTCGGGACCGGTCGCCGAGCAGGCGGTACGCCACCTGAGCGCGCTGCGCGAGCGGGGGGTCCGGGTGGCGGTCGACGACTTCGGCACGGGCTACTCGTCGCTGGCGTACCTGCGGGACCTGCCGATCGATCACCTCAAGATCGACAGGTCGTTCATGCCCGGTTCCGGTGAACCCGACCCGACCGCCCGGACGCTGGTCAAGGCGATCATCGATCTGGCGACCGCCCTGGGCCTGGGCACGATCGCCGAGGGGGTGGAGACCGCCGAGCAGGTCGCACTGCTGCGGGCACTGGGCTGCGAGCGGGCTCAGGGATTCCACTTCTCGCGGCCCGTACCCGCCGCCGAAGCGGGGGCGATGCTGGAACGCTCGCACCGCGAGGCCCCGGTGTGATTTGCGTCTTTGGCCGGGAGCGCCGTGACGGGCGTCGTGTGCCCGACCGGGGGGTCGCCCGGACCGATCGGATAAAGCGGCCGAAACGGCAACCGGAGCACTTTGCGCGCTAATGGCGTCTAAGTAACTTCAAACTCCATGAAGGTTCGAGCCAAACTCCTCACCCTCCTGCTCCTCGCCACCCCCGCCGTACCAGCGCTGGCCCTGTCCGCCTCGGCGGCCACCGGCCTCAGAACGGTCATGCGGTACACGTTCGACGCCGGCCCGACCGCCACCGGGCGCATCGCGGACCTCTCCGGCGTCGCTGCGCCCCTGGTCATGCGCACTGTGGACGGTGGCGTCATCCGATTCCTGCGCACCACCACCGGCCGGTACGTCGGCTTCCCCGCCCCGTGCGCCCGGACCGCCACCACCTGCCCCCGCGCGCTGTTCGAGGCACCCGACAACGCCAACCTCGACCCGGGCACGAACCCGTTCCGCTGGGGCGCGACGGTCTACGTCAAGCAGTGGCAGGTGATCGGCTCGTCCAACGTCATGCAGAAGGGTGTGTCGGACACCCAGAGCCAGTGGAAGCTGCAGGTCGGCGCGAATCGTGGCAAGGCCCAGTGCGTGGTCGTCGGCCGCGGTTCGAGTCAGGCGTACGTGGCGCGTTCCTCGGTGACGGTCGCCGACGGCACGTGGCACCGCGTGCTGTGCCGTCGCGCCGGCGCTTCGCTGGTCGTGTACGTCGACGGGGTCGTCCGCGGCCAGGCCGCCATCCCGGCGACGCTGGAGATCGGCAACGACATGCCGGTGCGGATCGGCGGGCCGAACTTCAACACGACCTCCGACATGTACCACGGGTACCTCGACGACGTGATCGCCGTCGCCGGCTGAACGCCCGCGGGCCCGGGACCATCCGGTCCCGGGCCCGCGGAGAATGCAATTCAGCGTGTACGCATCCCGCTCAGCTGCGGCGGAACGCGTACGTCCGGGTCTGGCCGGACCGGGACGCCCGGCCGGAGCGGTCCCGCTCCGAACGCTGCCGGGCGGCCAGCCGCGAGTCCTCGGCGCCGTGGTGCGACGCGGCGACGGACTCCGCCCGGTGGGCGTCGTGCTCGACCCCGGGTACGGCGGACATCTGCCGGCGGGCCAGGTCGTCCCGGTCGACGTGCGGGTGGAAAGTTCGGTCAGGCATACGGAAACCTCCTGAAGACGAGGCGGGAACCGTGGACGGAGGCGCCGCACCGGCGGCGCGAAGTCAGGTGTCCCGGGCTGCGGGGGCGGCCCCACGGCAGGCGATGCCGCCGCAGCGCCCGGAACCGGAGAGGTCGGCGCGGGCCCGCACGGCGGGCCCTGCGCGCGGATACCCGCTCGGCGGACCGGCACGGTGAGGCGCGGGTCGGCAGCGGGCCACGACGTCAGGAGATCATGCCGGGCACGCTACCCGCGCCCGGTCCGCGGCCGCCACGCATTTATCCGCCCTGTCCGGGCGCCCGATCGAGATCCACCACGATGGGCGCGTGGTCGGACGGGCCCTTGCCCTTGCGGGCCTCCCGGTCCACGACCGCGTCGCGCACCGCGGCCGCGACGTCCGGCGTGCCGTACACCAGGTCGATACGCATGCCCTTGTTCTGGTGGAACATGCCGGCCCGGTAGTCCCAGTACGTGAACGGGTGGTCGCCCTTGAGCGGGCGCGGCACGATGTCGGTCAGCCCGAGCGCCAGGATGTCGGCCAGCGCCTTCCGTTCCGGGGCGGTCACGTGGGTGGCGCCCACGAACACCGCGGGATCCCAGACGTCGTCGTCGGTCGGCGCCACGTTGAAGTCGCCAGCCACCACCACGGGGCCGGTGGCGACCTCCGACGCCAAGGACTCGCGCAGCGCCGCCAGCCAGCGCAGCTTGTAGTCGTAGTGCGGGTCCTGCGGGGTGCGGCCGTTCGGGACGTACAGCGACATGAAGCGCACCCCGGCGCAGAGCGCGCTGATCGCGCGGGCCTCCGGCTCGGGGAAGCCGGGCTCCCCGGCGAAGCCGAGGCGTACGTCGTCGAGCCCGGCCCGGGACAGCAGCGCGACCCCGTTCCAGCGGCCCTGGCCGTGTGTGGCGCTGGCGTACCCCAGCGCGGCGACCTCCTCGGCCGGGAAGCCGTCCGCGGCGACCTTGGTCTCCTGCAGGCAGACGACGTCGGGACGGGTGTCGGCGAGCCACTGCACCAGTCGGGGGAGCCGGGCCTTGACGGAGTTGACGTTCCATGTGGCGAAGCGCATCTGCACAGCCTGCCCGATCCCGCCGCCGGTCGCGCGTCGTCGGATTCCCTTGTGTCGGCCGGACCGCTGCCGATGCAAAGGAACGGTCCGCACCAGGGAATGCCGCATCGAGGCGCGTCATCGGCTACGGTCGATCGCGCCGAACGGGGAGGAACACTCATGCAGTTGGATGTCGTTTCGGAGCTGCCGGCTGAGCTGCTGGACGAGGCCTGGCGCTTCTACCGCGACACCTTCGACGAACTGCGGGTGCTCGCGGTGAACCGGCACCTCATGCACCGCCACGAGTTCGACGACCTGGCGGGCGACAAGCGGATCACCAAGTACGTGGCCCGCGACGGCGACGCGATCGTGGGTTTCGCCGCCCAGACCGACGACCTGCACGCGGTCCCGTTGATCTCGCCGGACTACTTCGCGCACCGCTGGCCCGAGCTGTACGCCCAGCGGCGGATCTTCTACACGGTGTTCGTCGGCGCCAAGCCCGGCCCGCGCGGCATGGGCGTCTTCGTTCGGCTGCTGCGCGAGATGACGCGCCCGGTCATCGAGGTCAACGGCATGGTCAACATCGACGTGTGCACGCACAACGAGGTCGTGCACTCGCTGCCCGAGCGCGTCGAGCTGATCCTCGGCCGGATCGCCGGGACGGCCCGTGGCCAGCGCCTGGACAGCCAGTCGTTCTGGTCCTACGAGTTCCCCGCGGCCAGCTGATCGCGGTTCGCCGCCGCGCCCCAGCCGGCGGCGAACTCCTCGGGGGCCACCGCGGGCCCCCACAGCCAGCCCTGGCCCTGGGTCACCCCGACCGCGGCGAGCGCGTCGCGCTGGCGGCGGTTCTCCACCCCCTCCGCGACGATGCTCAGCCCCAGGGCACAGCTCATCGCGACCACCGCGCGGACGATCTCCTCGTCCTCCACGATCTGGCCCAGGCCGGAGACGAACGACCGGTCGATCTTGACTCCGGTGACCGGGAAGCGGCGCAGGTACCCCAGCGCCGAGAAGCCCGTGCCGAAGTCGTCCACCAGCAGGCGCACTCCGAGCTCCCGGAGCTCGAACAGGACGCGGGCGGTCACGCTGGAACCGTCCATCATGACCGACTCGGTCATCTCCAGGGCGATCGCCCGCGCCGGGACGCCGTACTGCATCAGCTCCGCGGAGATGATCAGGGGTAGGTCGGCGTCGGTGAGCTGGCGCGGCGAAACGTTGACGGACAGGTAGAAGTCGTCGCTCACGGTGCCGTCGGCGCGCCAGCGGGCGAGCTGGCTCAGCGCCTGCTTGCGTACCCAGGTGCCGATCGCGCCGATCAGGCCGGCGTCCTCGGCGACCGGGATGAACGTCACCGGCGGAATCGCCCCGCGCTGCGGATGCTCCCAGCGGACCAGCGCCTCCGCCCCGACCGGGTGCCCGGTGGCCAGGTCCACGATCGGCTGGTACGTCACCCGCAGCTGCCCCTCGGCCAGTGCGGTGCGCAGCGCCACCTCCAGCTCGATGCGTTCGCGGACCCGGTCGTGCATCGAGACGTCGAAGACGGTGGACCGGCCCGGCCCCTCGGCCTTGGACCGGTACATCGCCGTGTCGGCATCCCGCAGCAGGGCCTCGGCGGTCACCGCCGGATTCGGGTCGCCCGCGGCGTGCGCGATGCCGACCGAGGCGCTGATCACCACCTCGGTGTCGCGCACCGGCAGGGGACGGGCGAAGCAGCGCTGCACCTCCTCGACCAGTTTCAGCGCCCCGGCCTGCTCGCCCACGTACGCCAGCACGAACTCGTCGCCGCCGACGCGGGCCAGCGTGGCCGCGGCCGGTACGGCGGCGCGCAGCCGGGCCGCAACCTCGATCACGAGCTGGTCGCCGGTGTCGTGACCCCAGGAGTCGTTGACCCATTTGAAGCCGTCCAGATCCAGGTAGCAGACCCAGACCCGGTGCGGCCCCTCCGGCGGCGCCGCCTCCACCAGCCGCGCGATGTGCGCGGAGATCATCCGCCGGTTCGGCAGCCCGGTCAGCGGGTCGTGCACGGCCTGATGCTCGGAGTACAACTGCGCCGCGACCTGCGCCTGCACCGCGGACACCGCCCGCGCCAGCAACAGCACCACCAGGGCGGCCCCGCCCACCGCGATGCTGAGCCGGTACGCCGGTGAATGCCCCCCGACCAGCACCAGGAGCAGGAACGGCACGCAGATGGCCGGCCCGAGCAGCGACATCCGGCGCCGGGACCAGGCCTGCACCGGCCGCCGGGCGGCCCGGTTCAGCTGGGCCACGGACGGGTGCAGCGCGGTCACCCCGAGCAGCACGTACGCCAGCAGGAACGGCACGTCCAGCAGCGGCGACGCGTACGTCAGCCCGGCCACCCCGATGATCGCGTACGCGATGTCCCCGACCACCATCAGCGTCATCGTGCCCAGCAGCGTGACCAGGCTGAACGGCCACGTGGTGGCGGTGAACGTCAGATTCACCACGAGCAGCAGCAGCATCACGTCGAACAGCGGGTACAGCCCGGCCAGGACGGACTCGGCCGGCGGGCGCCCCGGCACCGCCGCCGCGGGCGCCGCCAGCAGCAGCGCGCTGGCCAGCCCACCGGCCAGGCAGACGATCAGCCCGTCCAGCACGGCGTGGCGTTCCAGGCTCTGCCGGGCCCGCAGCAGCACCGCGAAGAACACCCCGAGCAGCAGATAGCCCGGAATGGTTGCGGCATCGCCGAGCAGATCCCGCGGATACGGCTGGGTGGTCGCCCACGGCCGGACCACGACCCCGACCAGGAAACACAGGGCCGCCGCGCCCATCAGCGACCAGGCCGCGCGCGGCTGCGCGCCGAAGCGGCGCGGGCCGGCGAAACAGGCCGAGACCGTGCCGACGCCGATCACTGCGAAGGCGAGCACGCTCGTGGTCCGCGACAGTTCGGCGACATAGACGGCCGTCGCGGCGACGCCGGCCACGGCGAACGCCCACCACGGCACGTGCCGCCGACCGCCGGTCGAACCAGCTGTGGATCGCACCGCCATCTCCCCCTGGCAGGACCGTCCCCGGCCGGCAGACCGGCGGAGTGCCTTCGTGACGAGACCTCGCCGGGCCACCCCGCCAGGACCGGGTGGCACATCCCGCGTCTGGTCAGGAGGCCAGCGCCCCCGCCGAAGGCACCGTACCCGTAGTGGTGTGGTCGTCGGCAGTGGTCCCGTGGACAAACAGCGTGGGACACACACATCGACGCAGCAGTTCGTGGGCAACGACGCCGAGCAATGGACTGCCGTCCGCGCCGCGCGGCCCGACGATCACCATGCGGGCGTGCCGGGATGCACGGACCAGTTCGGTCGCCGGTTCCCCGGTGAGCAGCAGGAGCCGAGGCGAAGGAAGCTCCGGTACGGCCGCGACGACCGTGTCCAGCAGACCCCGCCCGCGGGCCTGGGCCGCCGGGCCGGGCCGCTCCACGACGTGCGCGACCTCGATCACGACGTGCCGGCGGCGGGCCTCCGCGGCGGCGTGCCGCAACGCGGCCAGCGAGGGGGCGGAACCGTCCACCCCGGCGAGCAGCGGGCCGTTGGGCGGGCGTACGCCACGGGCCACGGCGACCGGGCAACGGGCGCGGGACACCGCCTGCAGCAGGACCGAGTCGGGCGCAATCCGGGTGGCCAGGTCGTCCTCGCCGAGCACCAGCAGCCGGGCGGTACGGCTGAGCTGCAGGAGCACCCGTACGGCGGGGCCGTCGACGACCAGGCCCCGGACCCGGGGGGCGGGGGTGGTGCGCCGTGCCAGCAGCACCGCCTGCTCGACCATCCGGGCTGCGGCGTGCCGCGCCGTGCCGTAGTCTTGGATCTCCGGGTTCTGCCCGGGGACAGGCCATGTGAATGCGTGCACGATCCGCAGTGCGCACCCGCGGGCCACCGCCTCCCGGGCACCCAGCCGCACCGCGGCGAGGCCGGCCGCGGTCCGGTTCACACCTACCACCACACCGGTCGAGCCCGGGGTCAGCATCGACTCCCACCTCCACAACCATTATCTATGGCGTGTGTGTTGCATTGCATAGGTGATCAATGCCTCAGCGGGCGGGCACCTGATGACCCATTCAGGTTCAGGGTTTACGGTGAACTTCACGTTCTAGGGGACATCTGCCGGTGAAGCGAGGGAAATACATGACGGATGTCAAGCTCGACCACCCCGGTGGCCAGTTGACGATGCCGGTGCGCGAGGCGGTCGAGGGCCCCGGCGGCATCGAGGTCAGCGCGCTGCTGAAGGAAACCGGTTTCGTCACCCTGGACCAGGGTTTCGTCAACACGGCCTCCTGCTCGTCGGCGATCACCTACATCGACGGTGACGCCGGCATCCTGCGCTATCGCGGGTACCCGATCGAGCAGCTGGCGGGCCAGGCCTCCTTCCTCGAGGTGTCCTACCTGTTGATCCACGACGCGCTGCCGACTCCGACCGAGCTGGCGGTCTTCGCGGACAAGATCCGGGTGCACACGCTGCTGCAGGAGGAGATGCGTACGTTCTTCTCCGGCTTCCCGCGCGATGCGCACCCGATGGCGGTGCTCTCCTCGGCGGTGACCGCGCTGTCGACGTTCTACCAGGACGCGCTGGACCCGACCGATCCCGACCAGGTCGAGATCTCCACGATCCGCCTGATGGCGAAGCTTCCGACGATCGCGGCGTACGCGTACAAGAAGTCCATCGGGCACCCGCTGCCGTACCCGGACAACTCCCTCGATTACGTCGAGAACTTCCTGCGCATGACGTTCGGCCTGCCCACGGTGCACTACGACGTCGACCCGACCATCGCCAAGGTCCTCGACATGCTGCTGGTGCTGCACGCCGATCACGAGCAGAACTGCTCCACCTCCACGGTCCGGCTGGTCGGCTCCAGCCAGGCCAACCTGTACGCGTCGGTCTCGGCCGGGGTGAACGCCCTGTCCGGCCCGTTGCACGGCGGGGCGAACGCGGCGGTGCTGGACATGCTCGAGCAGATCCAGCGCGAGGGTGGCGACGTCGACACGTTCGTCAACCGCGTGAAGAACAAGGAAAAAGGCGTCAAGCTCATGGGCTTCGGCCACCGGGTCTACAAGAACTACGACCCGCGCGCCGCGATCGTGAAGAAGGCCGCCCGGGACGTGCTGTCCACGATGGAGAAGCCGGATCCGCTGCTGGACATCGCGTTCAAGCTCGAGGAGATCGCGCTCGCCGACGACTACTTCGTCTCGCGCAAGCTGTACCCGAACGTCGACTTCTACACCGGCCTGATCTACAAGGCCATGGGCTTCCCGACGAATCTCTTCACGGTGCTGTTCGCGCTGGGCCGCCTGCCGGGCTGGATCGCCCAGTGGCGGGAGATGAACGCGGACCCGACCACCAAGATCGGCCGTCCCCGTCAGCTCTACACCGGTTCGCCGGAGCGCGAGTTCGTCCCGATCAGCAAGCGCTGATCCCGCTCGCTCGTCCGCCCCGTCGGCTTCGGCCGGCGGGGCGGTGTGCGTTCGGCGTTCGGCGGCCGTTGCTTGCCTTGACGGTTATATAACGGGAGTGGAATAGTCGGGCTCGTGCCCGTGGACGCCATCGCCGTGCTGGCGGATCCGGCCCGCCGCCGCATCCTCGACCGGCTGCGCCACGCCGACCACAGCGTCGGCGCCCTGGTCGGCGCGCTCAAGATGAGCCAGCCCGCGGTCTCCAAGCACCTCCGGGTGCTGCGCGACGCCGGGTTCGTCACCTGCCGGGCGGCCGCGCAGCAGCGCATCTACCACCTGGAACCGGAGCGGTTCCAGGCCCTGGACGCCTGGCTGGCGCCGTACCGTGCGCTGTGGACCAACCACCTGGACGCGCTCGAACGCCATCTCGATCGCGAGGAGGAGTGATGCGTACGACCGACTTCGACGCGGGTCCGCCCGCCGACGCGACCGTCGTGCCCGACGGCGACACCTGGACGCTCGTGTTCATCCGTGACCTGAAGCACCCGCCCGACCGGGTGTGGCGCGCCCTGACCGACCCCGCCGAGATCGACCAGTGGGCGCCGTTCGCCGCCGCCCGCGACCTCGCCGAGCCCGGCGACACCACACTCACCATGATCGACGGGGACACCCGGGCGGACCAGCCCGCCACCGTGGTGCGCGCCGAGGCTCCGCGCGTGCTGGAGTACACGTGGGGCGCGGACCGGCTGCGCTGGGAACTCGACCCGGACGGCGCCGGCACCCGGCTCACCCTGCGGCACACCCTGGCCCAGCCGGAGATGGACGCCATGGTCGCCGCGGGCTGGCACCTGTGCATCGCCGTCCTCGCGCGGCTGCTCGACGGCACCCCGGTCGGCGTCATCCGCGGCCGCGACGCGCTCGCGTACGGCTGGGACGACCTGCGGGCCGCGTACGCGCAACGCCTGCGGCACTGACCGTACCCATGGATGTGGTCCTCGGCATCGACACCGGCACCACCGCCACCAAGGCCGTCACGGCCGGCCCCGGCGGCGAGGTGCGGGCCCGCGCCGGCGTCCACTATCCGCTGTCCGTACCCGCCCCGGGCCGTGCCGAACTGGACCCGGGTGCGCTCGGCGCCGCCGCCGTACGCGCCCTGACCGACGTGGCCCGCCAGGCCCGCGACCGCGGCGACCGGGTCGTCGCGGTCAGCCTCAGCGCGTTCCTGCACGGGCTCGTCGCAATGGACGCCGGCGGCCGTCCCCTCGGCCCGCTGATCACCTGGGCCGACGGCCGTGCCGCCGCGCAATGCGACGCGATCGCCGCGGCGGGACACGCCCGGGAGTTGCAGGCCCGCACCGGCACGCCGGTGCATCCGATGTCGCCGCTCGCCAAGCTGGCCTGGTGGCGCGACACGCAGCCGGCGACGCTGCACGACACCCCACGCTGGGGCGGCGCGAAGGAGACCGTCCTGGGCGTCCTCGCCGGCGGGCCCGCGCTCGTCGACCTCTCGATCGCCTCAGGCACCGGGCTCTACGACATCCACCGGCGCCGCTGGGACCCCACGGCACTCGAGATCGCCGGGGTGCGCGCCGGGCAACTGGCCGAGGTCGTAGCCACCACCCACCGGCTCACGCTGCGCCCCGACGTCGCGGCCGCCGCCGGGCTGCCACCGGCCACCCCGCTGATCGTCGGCGCCGCCGACGGGCCGCTGGCCAACCTCGGCGCGGGCGCCACCGCCCCCGGGGCCGCGGCGGTGTCGCTGGGCACCAGCGGCGCGATCCGTACGGCCGTGCGTGCGCCCGCGGTGGACCGGGCGGGCCGGCTGTTCTGCTACGCGCTCACCGAGGACCGCTGGGTCATCGGCGGCGCCGTCAACAACGCCGGATCGGTGGTGCGCTGGGCCGGGCAGGCGCTCACGGGCCGGCCCGGGGAGCAGATGCCCACCGACGCCGATCTTCGTGACGCTGCGCTGCTGGCGGAGGCGGGCGGCGTACCGGCGGGCAGCGACGGCCTGATCTGCCTGCCGTACCTGCTGGGGGAGCGGGCGCCGTGGTGGAGGTCCGGGCTGCGCGGGGCGTACCTGGGACTGCGCCGCGAGCACGGCCGCGGCCACCTCGTCCGCGCGGCGGTCGAAGGAGTCTGCCAGCAGCTCGCCCTGGTCCGGGACACCTGCACCGACGAGGGCGTCACGATCACCGAGGTACGGGCCACCGGCGGCGCCCTCGCCTCCCCGGTGTGGGCGAGCGTGCTCGCCGCCACCCTGGACCTGCCGGTCGCGGTCGCCGACACCGCCGGCGGCACCGCGCTCGGCGCCTGCCTGCTCGGCTGGTACGCCCTCGGCGCATTGCCCGACCTGGACCGGGCGGCCGAACTCGTCGGCACCGCAGAACCCACCCGGCCCGACCCGGACGCCGCCGCGCTCTACCGCCGCCGACGGCCCCTCGTCGAACGCGCCGCATTCGCCGTGACGGACCTGCTCTCCGAACTGGACCGGCCCTGAGGTGCGGCGTGGAGCGTCACGTCACGTTGACGCCGGGCGCCGTGGTAGGAAAGCATGGCCGACGAGCGGTAGCGGAGGAACCCGGTGCGAAACCGGGGCGGTCCCGCCACTGTGACCGGGGAGTGACCCGCGACGACGCCACGGCTGGAGACGGCCGGAAGGCCGCGGACAGCGCCGATCCGGGAGCCAGGAGACTCCGGCCGCTCGTACCTTGAGGATGCGCGGGCGTGGACACCCGCGGAAGGGAAATGCCGCGTGCTGCCTGCGTACCCGTTCTCCGCCGTCGTCGGCCTCGACGACCTGCGGCTCGCCCTGCTGCTCACCGCGGTGTCCCCGGCCGTGGGCGGCGTCCTGGTCCGCGGCGAGAAGGGCACCGCCAAGTCGACCGTGGTCCGCGCGCTGGCCGCGCTGCTGCCCGAGGTCGACGTCGTGCGCGGGTGCCGTTTCGCGTGCGACCCGGCCGGACCCGACCCCGACTGCCCGGACGGCCCGCACGAGGCGCAGGCCCCGCACGGGCACCGGCCCGCCACCCTGGTGGAGCTGCCCGTCGGCGCCACCGAGGACCGGGTCGTCGGGACGCTGGACATCCAGCGCGCCCTCGCCGACGGGGTCAAGGCGTACGAGCCGGGGCTGCTGGCCGCCGCCCACCGCGGCGCCCTGTACGTCGACGAGGTCAACCTGCTCCCGGACCACCTCGTGGACCTGCTGCTGGACGCGGCCGCGATGGGCCGGGCACACGTGGAACGCGACGGCGTGTCGGTCAAGCACGCGGCCCGCTTCCTGCTGGTCGGCACCATGAACCCCGAGGAGGGCGAACCCCGCCCCCAGCTCGTCGACCGGTTCGGGCTGGTGGTCACGGTCGCGGCGCCCCGCGACGCCGGGCAGCGCGCCGAGGTGGTGCGGCGGCGGCTCGCGTACGAGGCCGACCCGGGAGGGTTCGCGGCCCGGTTCGCGGACGCCGAGCGGGCACTCGCGGACCGCATCGCCGCGGCTCGCGCCGCGCTGCCCGGCGTGGTGCTACCCGACGCCGAACTGGACCGGATCGCCCGCGTGTGCCTCGCGTACGGCGTCGACGGCATGCGCGCCGACATCGTGGTGGCCCGGTGTGCGGTGGCTCTGGCCGCCTGGCACGGACGGGACCGGGTGACCGTGGCCGACGTCAAGGACGCGGCCCGGCTGGCCCTGCCGCACCGGCGCCGGCGCGACCCGCTCGACCCGCCCGGTACGGACGAGCAGCGGCTCGACGACGCCCTGTCCCAGGCCGGGGGTGATGACGAGCCACCCACCCCGCCCGACGGCGCCGGCCCGCCTCCGACAGGCGGCCCGCCTCCGACAGACGGTCCCCCTCCGACAGGCGGCCCGCCTCCGACAGACGGCCCGCCGCCCAAAGGCGGCCCGCCTCCGGGGGACGGCCCGAGGCCCGGGGACGCCTCGTCGTCCGTGCAATCGGGCGGCGGGGACCCCGCCCCTGCGGCCTCGCCCGAGGAGCCGCCCCCCGCGGCGCAGGACGCCGCGGCACGCCGCCCCGGTGCGTCCGGGACTGCGCAGGCCGGTGCGGCGTTCCGGCCGCGCACGCTGCGGATCGCCGCGCGCGGGGAGGGCGGTCACGCGGGCCGTCGTTCCCCGGCGTACGCCCGGCGGGGGCGCGTCGTCGGCTCCCGGGTGCCGCACGGCCGCCTCGCCGGTGCCCCGCACCTGCCCGCGACGCTGCGCGCCGCCCTGCACCGGGCCGCCCTGCACCGGGACGCCGCGTACCAGGCGGTCCCGCGCCGACCCGGCGGCCTGGCAGAGCCGGCGAACCGGCCTGACCAGCACCACCCGGCAGCGGACCACGCTGCCCGCCGCGACGGGTTCGCCGTGCAGCCGCGGGATCTGCGCGAGGCGGTCCACGTCGGCCGGGAGGCGAACCTCGTACTGTTCGTTGTGGACGCTTCCGGCTCGATGGCCGCCCGCCGCCGGATGACCGTGGTCAAGACCGCGGTGCTGTCGTTGCTGCGCGACGCCTACCAGCGGCGGGACCGGATCGGCATGATCACCTTCCGGGGTTCGGCCGCGGAGCAGGTGCTGCCGCCGACCTCCAGCCACGAGGTGGGGGTGCTGCGGCTCGCGTCGCTGCGTACCGGCGGGCGTACCCCACTCGCGGCGGGCCTGCGTGCCGCGGCGGCGACCATCGCGACCGAGCGTCGCCGCGACCCGCGGCGACGTCCCCTGCTGGTCGTGGTCACCGACGGCCGGGCCACCAGCGGGCCCGATCCGGTGACCGCCGCCGCGGCCCTGGCCGGGGTCGCGACCGTGGTGGTGGACTGCGAGTCCGGTCCGGTACGCCTGGGCCTGGCCCGCCGCCTCGCCGCCTCCCTCGCCGCCGACCTGGTGCCGCTTGAGCACCTGGAGAACACCACCACCACGACCGCGAGGAGGGCAGCCTGATGCCGCAGGGCAAGGTCACCACGGTGCCGGACGACGGGCTGACCACGCGGCAGCGCCGCCGCCAGGCCGTGCTGGCGGTGCACACCGGGCATGGCAAGGGCAAGTCCACGGCCGCGTTCGGGATGGCGCTGCGGGCCTGGAGCGCCGGATGGCCGATCGGGGTGTTCCAGTTCGTCAAGAGCGAGAAGTGGCGGGTCGGCGAGGAGACCGCCCTCAAGGCGCTCGGCGCGACCGGCGGTGCGCCCGTGGCCTGGCACAAGATGGGGGAGGGCTGGTCCTGGATCCAGCGCGCCGGCACGGAACGCGACCACGCCGCCGAGGCGGCCGAGGGCTGGGCACAGATCAAACGGGACCTGGCCGCGCAGACCCACCGGTTCTATGTGCTCGACGAGTTCACGTACCCGATGAAGTGGGGGTGGGTGGATGTCGCGGACGTCGTCGTGACGCTGGCCGAGCGGCCCGGCACGCAGCACGTCGTGATCACCGGCCGGGACGCGCATCCCGACCTGATCGCGGCGGCCGACCTGGTCACCGAGATGACCAAGCTCAAGCACCCGATGGACGCGGGCCGCAAGGGGCAGCCCGGTATCGAATGGTGAGCGTTCCCCGCCTGGTCGTGGCCGCGCCGGCCTCCGGGCACGGCAAGACCACGGTGGCGACGGGACTGCTCGCGGCGTTCGCGGCGCGCGGACTCACGGTCGCGCCGTTCAAGGTGGGACCGGACTACATCGACCCGGGCTACCACGCCCTGGCCGCGGGGCGGCCCGGGCGCAATCTCGACCCGGTCATGGTCGGCGAGCGGCTGATCGGCCCGCTGTTCGCGCACGGCGCGGCCGGCGCGCAGCTCGCGGTCGTCGAGGGCGTCATGGGCCTGTACGACGGCCGCACCGGCGCGGGCGACGCCGGCTCCACCGCACAGGTCGCCGGGCTGCTGAACGCCCCGGTCGTGCTGATCGTGGACGCCGCCGCGCAGGGCCGCTCCGTGGCCGCCCTGGTGCACGGTTTCCGCACGTTCGGCGACGTGCGCATCGGCGGGGTCATCCTCAACCGGGTCGGCTCCGACCGGCACGAGGCGTTGCTGCGCGAGGCGTGCGAGGAGGTCGGCACGCCCGTGCTCGGTGCGTTGCGTCGCGCGGACGCGGTGGCCGCGCCGTCGCGTCACCTCGGGCTCGTCCCGGCGGCCGAGCGCCGCGCCGAAGCGGTCGCCGCGGTCGAGGCGCTGGCCGCGCTGGTCGCCTCCACCGTGGACCTCGACGCGGTGCTGGCCCTGGCCCGGGCCGCCCCGCCGCTGTCCGCCGCCGCGTGGAGCCCGGCGGCGGCGCAGCCCGTACCGGGCCGTCCGGTCGTCGCGGTCGCGGGCGGGCCGGCGTTCACGTTCTCGTACGCCGAGACCGCCGAACTGCTCGCCGGTGCGGGCGCCGAGGTCGTCACGGTCGACCCGCTGCGCGCCGAGGCGCTGCCCGAGAACACCCGGGCGCTGGTCGTCGGCGGCGGTTTCCCCGAGGTGTACGCCGCCGAACTGTCCGCCAACGAGCCGTTGCGCCGCAACGTCGCGGCCCGCGCCGCCGCCGGTCTGCCGATCGTGGCCGAGTGCGCCGGCCTGCTGTGGCTGTGCCGTTCCCTCGACGGCGCCCCGATGTGCGGGGTGCTCGACGCGGAAGCAGCCATGACCCCCACGCTGACCCTGGGCTACCGGGACGCGGCGGCGCTGACCGACAGCCCGCTCGCCGTCGTCGGCACGCGGGTCACCGGCCACGAGTTCCACCGTACGGTGGTGCAGCCGCGCTCCGGCCCGCTGCTGTCCCCGGCGGCGGGGGCCGCGTGGGCGTGGCGGGGCGCCGACCCGGAGGGTTTCGCCACCCCCGCGTTGCACGCGTCGTACCTGCATCTGCACTGGGCGGGCCACCCGGAGATCGCGCGCCGGGTGGTCGCCGCCGCGGCCGGATGACGGCGCCACGCGCGGTCGTCGGGGTGGGCGCGCGTTCCGGCGTACCCGAAGAAGAGCTGGACCGGGCGGTCGTGGCCGCGCTGGCGGCAGCGGGCCTGCGCAGCGCGGACGTCGGCCTCCTGGCCACACTGGATCGGCGGGCCGAGGTCGTGACGGTCGTCGCCGCCCGCCGCGGGTGGGCGGTCCGGGTGTTCCCGGCGGCCGAGCTCGCCGCGGTCCGGGTGCCGCATCCGTCGGCGCGGGTCGCCGCGGCGACCGCTACCCCGAGCGTGGCCGAGGCGGCCGCGCTGCTGGCCGCCGGGCCCGGCGCGGAGCTGGTCCTGCCGAAGACGGCCGGTGCCCGCGTCACGGTCGCGGTGGCCGTCGCGCCAGGAGTGGGTTAGGCGGGCAGCGGCCATTCGTGGACGGGCACGTTGCCGTGCATCAGCGGCAGGTAGCGGCCGAGCATCTCGCGCAGGGCGTCCTGGCGTTCCCGGCCGTCGGCCTCCAGCGCGTGCAGCGTGTCCACCTGCCACTGGGCGCCGTTGCGGCCGGTGAGGCAGCGGCGTTCGATGATGCCCAGCAGCCGGTCGCGCTCGGACGGGGGCACCCCCCACATGTCCAGGCCCTCGTGCGCGAGCGGCAGCAGGCGGCGCAGCACCAGCTCCGGGACCGAGACGTAGCCGAGGCCCGGCCAGAACACGCTCGCGGCGATGCCGTGCCGGGCCCCGGAGTGGAAATTCTCCTCCGCAGCGTGGAACGACATCTGGGTCCACAGCGGACGTTCGGCGTCGGCGAGCGTACGGACCAGGCCGTAGTAGAACGCGGCGTTGGCCATGGTGTCCACCACGGTCGGCCCGGCGGGCAGCACCCGGTTCTCGACGCGCAGGTGGGGGCGGCCGTGCACGACCGCGTAGATGGGCCGGTTCCAGCGGTAGATCGTGCCGTTGTGCAGGCGCAGCTCGGGCAGTTCGGGAACGTCGCCGCGCTCCAGGCTCTGCTCGGGGTCGCCGTCCTCACAGATGGGCAGCAGGGCGGGAAAGTACCGGACGTTCTCCTCGAACAGATCGAACACCGAGGTGATCCACCGCTCGCCGAACCACACGCGCGGGCGTACGCCCTGGGCTTTGATCTCCTCGCTGCGGGTGTCGGTGGCCTGCTCGAACAGCGGGATGCGGGTCTCGCGCCACAACTCCCGGCCGAACAGCAGCGGCGAATTGGCCCCCAACGCCACCTGCACGCCCGCGATGACCTGCGCGGCGTTCCAGTACGCGGCGAACTGCGCCGGGCTGACCTGCAGATGGAACTGGGTGCTCGTGCACGCCGACTCCGGCGCGATCGTGTCCGTGGTGACCGCGAGCCGGTCGATGCCGTCGATGCGGATGTCCAGGTCCTCGCCGCGGGCCGCGAAGATCTGCTCGTTGAGCAGCCGGTACCGCGGGTTCGCCGACAACGCGTCCGCGGTGAGGTGCTCGCGGCGCAGCGTCGGCAGGATGCCGATCATCACCATGCGCGCGCCGACCTTGCCGGCGTGCTGCTCGGCGCTGTTGAGGCTGGCCCGCAGTGTGCGTTCCAGATCGGTCTTGCCGTCCCCGGCGAGCTGGCGGGGCGGAACGTTGATCTCGATGTTGAACTGGCCCAGCTCGGTCTGGAAATCGGGGTCGGCGATGGCACCGAGGACCTCCGCGTTGCGCATCGCCGGATCGCAGTGCTCGTCGATCAGGTTCAGCTCGATCTCCATGCCGGTCAGCGGCCGCTCGAACTCGAACCGGGACTCACGCAGCATCGACGCGAACACGTCCAGGCTCCGGCGGATCTTCTGCCGGTACCGGGCACGGTCCTCGCGGGTGAACGCGTGCTGCCCGACATCTTCACCCATCGCGCATCACCTTCCCACGCACCGTCACCGTCTCACCGCATCATCGGGCCGCGCAACTCCCGCGGGCGCGCGCCGGGCCGGGTACCGCCCGATCGGTACGGCGTCCCGTCTCGAATGGACCGGTGGCCGGTGGCCGGTTGCCGGTGGCCGGGGCCCGTGGCCGGGGCCCCGCGTCCAGGGGCGGTGACCGGCCGCCGTGCCGCCGTCGCCGGCCGGCTCCTTGCCGGGCAGGTGCGGGTGAAGCCACCCGCGGGCCCCGGATCAGGCGAGCCACGCCGCCGCGAGCACCCCCGCAAGGGCCACGCCGGCCAGCGCCTGGATCAGCAGGCCCGGACCGAGATGCGACCAGAGCGTGGGCACCCGCGGGGTCAGCGGCTGCAGGGTGGTGAGGTTGAGGACCTGCCACGCCTTGACCGGCAGATGCGGGTCCTTCTGCGGCTGAGTGCGCAACTGTACGAGGTCGCCACGGTGCAGCGCGGAGACCGGCAGGTGCCCGTGCATCTCCACCTCGTACGTCTGACCCTGATCGTCGCGCAGCCGCAACGGCGTGACCAGGTACTCGGGGCCCTTCTTCAGCTCCTTGAAGGTGCGCCGCGCGCCCGGCCCGCCGCTGCGCAGGGCGGACAGCGCCAGCGTGAGCAGGCCCTGCGCGATGGCGGCGGCCGCGACGACCGCGAGCAGCAGCGGCTGCCCGACCTTGACCTCCCTGGTGTACGAGGCCTGATAGCCCAGGAAGCGGCCGGTGATGACGGGACCGGCGTGCCGGAGGATCTGTTCGCGGTACAGCCCGGTGTCGTCCATGGTTCACCTCCGGGGGGAGATGCTTGTCCACTGATGGTACGGAGAGCGACTTCTAGGGCACAGTGAGTGAATGATGGTTCAATGCGTCACTCCGTCGGCCGTCCTATCCCGGTGATCACCGGCATCCGGCCACCATGAGCCCGCGGCCGGTCCGCCGAAGGTCTACCGATTGCGCGAAACCGCTCCGAAGCCGCCCCCGGCGCGGTGAACTTGTGCTGACCACGCGCGTGCCGGCGCGCGGCGGACCGACGGGGGACGACCATGGCAGCAGGCTCGACGGCGTACATCCGGCCGGACAGCGTCCTGGCGCGTACCGCCGCGGAGGTGATGCAGGCGCACGCCGGCGGCGCGGGCCCGACCGAGGCGATGACCACCTGCCCCGTCTGCGGCGAACCCCTGCCCTGCTCCACCGGTCTCGCCGCCGCCGAGGTGCTCGTCGCCGCGGGACTGGCCGAATCGTCCGGCCTGATCGAGGCGGCCCGGCAGGGACGCGGCACGCCCACCGGGCGTCTCATGCCCCCGGCAGCGCCGACCACGCTGCGCATCGGTGAGCCCAGCCATGCGGAGCCCGTACCGGACTTCGACATGCCGGGCCTGCCCATGCCTCCCGGGTCCGCTCCCGCTCGGCGGGGCCTGCACGCGGGTGCCGGCCAGCCGGCGCCGATGCCGGCGGACGCCCCGATTCCGAGCGGCCCGGGCGCTCCCGCCTCGGGCCTGCCGCCCGCCCTTCCTCCCTCGGGCCCACCGCCGGCCTCCGGCCCGGGCCTGTCGCCGGCGTTGGCCCCGACCCTGCCGCCCGTCGACACCGGGCAAGCCGCATTGTCACCGTCCGGCCCGGCCGCATCCGAAGCGCCGGGCCGAGTCGTTTCCCCGGCGGACCTGCCCGCGTCGTCGCCGACCGCCCAGCCGTCCGGGCCCTTGTCCGCGCCTTCGCCCGCGGGCCCGCCGTCGGGTCTGTCTGCGTCCCCGCCTGCTGGCCTGCCGTCGGGTCTTTCGGCGCCTCCGCCGAGCGGCGCGCCGTCAGGCCTGTCTGCGCCTCCGCCGAGCGGCGCGCCGTCGGGTCTTTCGGCGCCCCCGCCTGACGGCCTGCCGTCGGGTCTTTCGGCGCCTCCGCCGAGCGGCGCGCCGTCAGGCCTGTCTGCGCCTCCGCCGAGCGGCGCGCCGTCGGGTCTTTCGGCGCCCCCGCCCAGCGGCCCGCCGTCCGGTCTGTCGGGCCCCGCTCCCATCGGCCCGGTGTCGTCCGGCCTGCCGGGCGCTGAGGCCGCCCACCGCGGGCCCGCCGAGAGGGGCGGCTTCCATGGCACCGAGCAGGCGGCCGCGACGGGACAGTGGGGCACGCCCAGCGGTGTACCCGCCGCTCCCTCCGGACTGTCCGGCGGCGCGCCGGGGGCGGTCCCGCCCGGTGCCCCCGCCGCGCCCGCCTGGGGCGCTGCTGCGGACCAGGCCGGAGGCATCCCCGTACACCCCGCAACGCCGGCCGAATCCGGCGCCGGCCCGTTGAACGGGGCGTCCGCGTCATCGCGTCTCGCCGCGCCGCGCGAGGGCGGCACGCCGCCTGTACCCCCGGGCCCGGGAACCGGGGGACCGGGCATGGGCCCTGGCGAGATGGCGGGCAGCCGCCCGTCGTGGGAGCAGACGCCAGGGACGCCGCCCCCCTCCGGGGCGCCGGCAGGCGGACCTGTCCCGTCCTCGTGGGGAGGCGCACCGTCCTCCCCGCCGATCGCGGGACCGCCGCCGTCCGCGCCGTCTCAGCCCGCCCTGCAGCCGTCCGCCCCGTCTCAGCCCGCCCCGCCGCCGGTCGCCGGGCCGTCCTCGGTGACCCCGCCGCCCGCCGTGCCGCCGACGCTGCCGCCCGACTTCGACCCGCTTCTCCTCGGCCCGCCGATCTACGTGCAGCAAAACCGGCCCTTGGACGCGCCCCAGTTCACACCGTCACGTCCGCGCCCGGACCAGCCGGGTGGCCGGCCGCCCACCGAGCAGGGGACCATAGCCGGGCCGCAGCCGGGGCCCGCAGGTCAACCGGGTCCCGGGGCTCCGCCCGCACCAGGCCGGCCCGAACCCGCCCCGCAGGCGCAGCCCGGCCACAGTGGACCCGGAGAACCCTCCACGATGGGCCCGCAGCCCGGTGCGCACTCCGGACTCCCGGGGCAGGCCGGGCAGGCGCCCGTGGGCCAGCCCCCGTTCGGCGCCGGACCCGGACAGCCCGGTGGCCAGCCGATGCCCGGTGGACTGCCGGCCGCGCAGCCCGGCGGCCTCTCGGCTGCCCCGGCGACCGGACTGACGGCAGCCCAGCCTCCGCAGCTCGGGCAGCAGAACCCCGAAGCGCCGACCCCCGGGCCTTCGGGCCTCTCGCCCCAGCCCGGCCAGCAGAATCGGCCGCCGTTGGCGGGTCACGCGGGAGGGCCGCCGCCCCTCGGCCCGCAGAACCAGGGCCAGGCCCCGGCCAGGCCGCCCGTGGACGCCCCGCAGCCGGGCCAGAGTCAGCCGCCGCAGCTCGGGCAGAACCGGCCCCCGATGGAGCCGCCGCAGCTTGGCCAGAACCGGCCCCCGACGGAGCCGCCGCAGCGCAACCAGCCGCCACTTGCGGGTCAGGGCCGGCCTTCGCTGGAGCCGCCGCAGATGGGTCAGAACCGTCCACCGTTGCAGCCGCCGCAGATGGGTCAGAGCCGGCCTCCGCTGGAGCCGCCGCAGACGGGCCAGAACCGTCCGCCGCTGCAGCCACCCCAGATGGGTCAGCACAACCCTCCGCCGCCGGGACAACCGGGAGCCCCGTCCGGGCAGCAGTGGGCGCAACCGTCGCCGGCCGGGGACACCGGCGCAGCGTCGTACCCCACCGTCCCCTCCGGACCGGACCCGGCACAGGCGCCCGGCGCAAACCCGCTTCAGGGTACGGGCGCCACGCGGTCGCTCGGTCCGATCCCGACTCCGGCCGCGCTGCAGACGCCGGCGCACGGATCCGGTCCCGCCGGGGCCCCGTCAGGACTGCACGGCCACGGAACCCCGGCACCCGGTACGCCGTCCGGTCTGCCCACGCCGTCGTCCGGGCTGCCCGGTCCGGGTTACCCGCCGCCGGCCTCCACCGACCTGCCCGCGACTCCCTCGGGACTTCCGGGCCCGGCAGCCGGCGCCCCGTCCGGCCTGCCCGGCCGGTCCTACGATCGGCCGGCGCCAGGCGCGACGGATCCCGGTACCCCCTCGTGGGCGCTGCGCCCGGAGGACAACGACGAGAGCACCGACCAGGCCGGGGGAAGCCATCCGCAGTCGCCGAGCGGCCTGCCCTCTCGTCCACAGCAGGACGACGCGCGCTGACGTTTTCCGCGTGGGCCCGGTGCCGCGAGGCCGATGCCGGGCTGCTCGCCGCCGCCCGCGCCCGCCTCGCTGTCCGGCCTCCATTTCGGTCGAGGCGTTTGAGCCAGGCAACCGTGGGCAGTAACGTCGCTCCAAGGGGCCGGTCCGCCGAGACCGCACGGATCGGCCGCCGGACGACGGCACCGGAGCGGCAGTCGCGCTTCGCGGCCGTGGGCCGAGGGCGGTTTCACCGGTCACGGTGGGGCCGCGCAAGGGAGAGACGATGCCGGCATCCGAGGATGTGCAGACGGTGGAGTGTCCCCCGGCGGATCTCGACGCCGCCGCGGTCGCCTACGCACAGCGTTGCACCGATGCGTCGCCCGACGACCGCCGCGTTCTGCGCGACGAGCTCATCGCGGCGTGCCTGACGTTCGCGGGCCGGCTGGCCCGCCGCTACCGGGGCCGCGGGGAGCCGCTGGAGGACCTCACCCAGGTCGCCCGCCTCGGCCTGGTCAAGGCCATCGACCGGTACGACCCGGGCCGTGGCTCGTTCACCGCGTACGCGGTCATCACGATCACGGGTGAGATCAAGCGTCACTTCCGGGACAAGACGTGGGGGGTGCACGTGCCGCGCCGGGTCCAGGATCTCAGCCTGGAGGTCGCCCAGGCCTGCACGGTGCTGACCGGCCGGAACTCGGGCAGCCCCACGGTGGCCGAGATCGCCGAGTACCTGCACGTGGACGAGGATGCGGTGATCGAGGCGATCGAGTCGGCGGCCGGGTACTGCCCGGCCTCGCTCAACGCCCCGGTCGGTGTCGACGGGGCGGGCGAACTCGGCGACCTGCTCGGCGGCGTGGACCTGGACCTGGAATCGGTCGACGACAAGCTGACCGTCGCGGGCCTGCTGCTGCGGATGCCGGCGCGGGAGCGGCGCATGCTGGCGCTGCGCTTCTACGGCAACCGTACGCAGGCGGAGATCGCCGCGGAGCTCGGCGTCTCCCAGATGCACGTGTCGCGGCTGCTCAGCCGGGCTCTGACCTGGCTGCGTGAGGCGATGCTCAGCGACACGCTGCCCCGATGGGAGGGCACGGTGGGGGCCGGGCACGACATGCGGGTCTCGGTGGCACGCATGGCCGGGCGGCTGACCGTACGCGTGTGCGGCGAGATCGACCGGGACACCGCCGGGCGGCTGCGCTCCGAGCTGCGGCAGGCGGTCGCGGGGGCGGCTGCCCAACCGATCGTCGTGGATCTGTCCGGTGTGCCGTTGATCGACGCCGCCGGCGTGGCGGCGCTGGTGGACGCGCGCGCGGTCGCCGCCCGCGCCGAGGTGCCGCTGGTCGTGCGCCGGGCCCAGCCGTACGTCGCGCGCATCCTGGCCGTCTCCGGCCTGGGCCCGATGGTGGCGCCGGCCTAGGACGGTGTGCCCACCAGACCCTGGCCGACCCGCGGGCGATCCTGGGCGCACAATCGGGCGGCATATCGGGCGTCGAGGGCGGGAGTCGGGCGCAATCGGCGGCCGGCATCAAGTACCGTTGCCCGCCATGGGTGTGTCGCAGCGGCTCAAGAGCCGGTTCCGTAAGTTTCTGCAGCGTCCGGGCACTACGGTCGATCTCGCCCCGCTGCGCCGGCGGCTGCCGGAGATCGACGCGCGTGAGGAGGCCCTGGCGGCGCTCGACGACGCGGAGCTGACCGCCGCGGCCGGCGAGGCCCAGGACTACACGGAGATCTGCGCGATCGGCCGGGAGGCGGCGAAGCGGGCGCTGGATCAGCGACCGTACGACGTGCAGCTGCTCGGCGCGATGGCGTTGCTGTCCGGCAAGGTCGCCGAGATGGCCACCGGCGAGGGCAAGACGCTGACCGCCACGATCGCCGCGTACGGGCACGTCCGGCGCGGCAACGGCCCGGTGCACGTGCTCACGGTCAACGACTATCTGGCCCGCCGCGACGCGACGTGGATGGAGCCGGTGTACACGCTGCTCGGCCTCACGGTCGGCTGGGTCACCGAGGCGTCGACCCCGCAGGAGCGCCGGGAGGCGTACGCGTCCGACGTCACGTACATCTCGGTGAGCGAGGCGGGCTTCGACTACCTGCGCGACCAGCTCGTCACGGACCTCGAGGACCGGGTGCAGGGCCGGCTGGCCACCGCGATCGTCGACGAGGCCGACTCGATCCTGATCGACGAGGCCCGCGTGCCGATGGTGCTGGCGGGCAGCATCCACACCGAGAGCGACCCGGTCCACGAGGCCGCCGACCTGGTCCGCGACCTGCGTGCCGGCAAGCATTTCGAGGTGGCCGACGACGGCCGCAGCGTCGCGTTCACCTCGGCCGGCCTGGCCGAGATCGAGAGCAAGATGGGCCTTGATCTGTACGCCCACGAGAACGTCGAGCAGCTTTCCGCGGTCAACGTGGCGCTGCACGCCCGGGCGCTGCTGCGCCGCGACGTCGACTACATCGTGCGTAACGGCTCGGTCGAGCTGATCGACGAGATGCGCGGCCGGGTCGCGCAGCGCCGCCGCTGGCCGGACGGCCTGCAGGCCGCGGTGGAGGCCAAGGAGGGGCTGAGCGCCACCGCCGAGGGCGAGGTGCTGGACACGGTCACGGTGCAGGCGTTCATCGCGTCGTACGAGACGGTGTGCGGGATGACCGCGACCGCGGTGCACGTGGGCGAGCAGCTCCGGGAGTACTTCAAGCTCGAGGTCGCGGTGATCCCGCCGAACGCCGAGAACATCCGCGTCGACGAGCCGGACCGGATCTACTCGGCGCACGACATGCGTGACGAGGCGCTGGTCGAGGAGATCAAGCTGGCCCACGAGAAGGGCCGCCCGGTGCTGGTCGGCACGCTCGACGTGAAGGCGTCCGAGCAGCTCGCGGCGCAGCTCGCCGCGGCCGGGGTCCCCTCGCAGGTGCTGAACGCGAAGAACGACGCCGAGGAGGCTGCGATCATCGCGGAGGCGGGCGCGCTGGGCGCGGTGACCGTCTCCACCCAGATGGCCGGCCGCGGCGTCGACATCCGCCTGGGCGGCAGCGACGAGAAGGACCGGGACCAGGTCGTCGAGCTGGGCGGCCTGTACGTGATCGGCAGCGGCCGCCACGACAGCCGGCGCGTCGACGACCAGCTTCGCGGCCGGGCGGGCCGGCAGGGTGACCCGGGCGGCTCGGTGTTCTTCGTCAGCCTGGAGGACGACCTGGTGGTCCGGCACGCCGGCGACATCCTGCCCGCGTCGCCGCGGATGGACATCGACGGTGTGGTGCACGACGAGACCGTGGACTACGCGGTCGAGCACGCCCAGCGGGTCGCCGAGGGCGTCAACCACGAGATCCACCGCAACACGTGGCGGTACAGCGTGGTGATCGAGCAGCAGCGGGTGGAGCTGGCCAGGCGCCGGGAGCGGCTGCTCACCAGCGAGATCGCTGCGATCATGCTGCTGGAGCGGTCCCCGGAGAAGGCGAAGGCGACCGACGAGGACGTGCTCAGCGACGCCGCCCGGGCCATTGCGCTGTTCCACCTGGACCGGCTGTGGGCCGAGCACCTGGCGCATCTCAACGAGGTCCGCGAGGGCGTGCACCTGCGGGCGCTGGGCAAGCTGGACCCGCTGGACGAGTTCCACCGGGCGGCGGTGCCCGCGTTCCAGACCCTGTTCACCGACATCGAGAAGCGCACCATCGACACGTTCGAGGAGGTCGACCTCGACGAGGGGTGGCGGCCGGAGCAGGCGCAGATCGTGCGGCCCAGCGCCACCTGGACGTACCTGGTGCACGACAACCCGTTCGGTTCCGAGCTGGACCGGCTCATCGCGGCCGTGGGCCGCCGCCTCACCTCCAGCGGGCAATAGCTACAGGGTGTGCGCCGCGCTCGCGTGGTGGGCGGCGAGGACGTCGTCGCCGAAGTCGCCGCGCGGGCGCCGCAGCACGGTGTGCGCGTGGTTGCCGTCGTCGGTGGTGTTGTCGTACTCGATGAGCAGGTCGTCCGCCTGGATCCGGTAGTAGTGGCGGCTGCCCGGCCCGGGCGGGCCTTCCCACGCGAAGTGCACGTCGGAGCCGAGTGTGTCCACGTACGCGGCGGCCAGCTCGTCAGGCAGCCGGCCCAGGTAGAGCGCGACGAGCTGGTCCAGCAGCGCCCGCTCGCCGGGGCGCAGGTCGGCACGGTGGATCCCGGCGGGTGGGATCGTGCCCGCCATCGGTGCCGTGCCGCTGCGGATGTCGTACGGCGCCTCGTCGGCCACGACGGCGCGCCCGCGCGCCGCGGGGGTCATGGCCAGTAGCAGTTCGCGTCCCAGGTCCTCCTCGGCGGCCAGGGGCCGCAGCACCACCCGTCCGGCGGTGTCCACCCGGGCCGGGTTGGCACCCAGGAAGACCGGGGCGGGGGAGACCACGTCGTCGGCCACGGTCATGCTGACCGACAGGTGATGGCCCTCGAACCGCCATCCCCACCGGTCGGCGCCCGGGGTGCCGAAGACGATCACCCGGTAGTCCTCGCTGTGCCGTCCCCGGCGCCACCCTTCCCGGAGGTCCAGCACCTCCTCCAGCGCGATGACGGCCATGGCCTGGGCGTACGCCGGTGGGCTCAGCGCGGTGGCGAGCAGGCGGTGTGCCGCCTTGCGGGCGGCCACGCCGAGATCGGCCAGGCTGAGACCGGGGCGCGGCTCGGGCCGGTACTCGATCCATCGGCGGTCCGAGTCGTCGAACGGGCGGGCCGCCGCGGCGTGCTGCTCACCGGTCAACGTGCCGAGCAGGGTGTCCGCGGCGGTGCGCATGTCGTGGGCGAGGATCATGTCGGCGCTCCTGTCGCAGCGCAGCAGAGACGGGCGGTCGGGCATCCCAGTGTGAACGCGATCGTTTCGCCGTCTCGCGTGCGGATGATTTCGTCGGCAACGACCTGAGGGTACGGCGCCAATCTCCGGCGTGCATTCGTGGAGGTGCGGATGTGACGGGCGGCGCTGCCTGGGCTCAGCGTCACAGGTGGCGCGGTCCGGACAGCTCGTGGCCATTTCCGGCTGACGCCGACCGGCGCCGTGGCGGGCGTGGCCGGGTGAACCAGCACTTCCTGCTCCGACGGCCGTGGGCGGCGTGGCCCGTTCCGGGCCGCGGTGCGGGTCGTGTCGCGCACCAGGGCGCTGTGCTGGGCAAACGGGACTTTCCCCGCGAGCTCGGGCCCGGTTTGGCCGACTTGCCCCGGGGCGGCGGCGCGAGGCCAGGGGTACTCATCGTAAGATAGCCATCACTGCCCGGGTGGCGGGCTGCGCTCGGACGCGATAGTTTGACCCGAGGAAAACTGTTCTTTCCCGAGGACTCCAACGAATGGATGCATGCTGTTAACCCGTGACGGGAATCGCATTTCCAGTGCGGAAATCTCTCATGTGGAACGACCTTCCCACAGTGTGGTTGCCGCCTTGACCGGACAACCCGGGGACAGACAATATCGACCCCGTTTACGAATGTATTGATTTCGTCAGCCGCTTCGGGGTGCGGCCTATCCGTATCGCAATTTGGGGGGCATTCATGCCGGTCACGGCACTGTCGGCACGCGCTGGGCGGCGTGGTTCGCACGCGACGGGAGCGAGGAACGTCGCGACGATCCGCCGCACTCCGGCTGCGCCCGCGGCCGATCCCGCGCTGACCGTCACACTGGCGATCCCGCTCACCGACGAGGGGCTCACTCCGCAGGCCCACCGCCTGCTCGACGCCGTCCGCGAGCTCGTCGAGCTCGGTCAGGGCGCGGTCTCCGTCGCGCCGCCGGATCCCGAACCCGCATTTCCGGTCACCGCGCACAGCGGGCCGGAGCTGCGCCTGCTCACCGCGTCGCGCCAGGTCATGCTGGACGGCGAGGTGCTGCCGCTCACCCGGCTGGAGTTCGACCTGCTGCTGTTCCTGGCGGAGAACCCGCGCCGGGTCTTCAGCCGCACGCAGCTGCTGTCGGCGGTGTGGGGCTACGAGCACACCGGCGAGCGCACGGTCGATGTGCACGTGCGGCGGCTGCGGGTCAAGCTGGGCGGCAACGTCCCGCTGATCACCACGGTCTACGGCGTCGGGTACCGCCTGTCCGACGAGGCCCGCGTCGTGGTGCAGCCGCAGGACTGAGCGGCGTACGCGGCTATCGTGGCCGCATGCGTGCCCGCCCGGTCTCCCTCGCGGCCCTGGTCGAGGAGCTGGCCGACCGCTTCGCGGCGACCGCGCCCGACGGGTGGCTGCGAGTGGGGGTGGACGGGGCCCCGGCCGCCGGTCCGGCGGAGCTGGCGGACGCGCTCGTCGGCCCGTTGCGGCTGCGCGGGCGGCCCGCCGTCCGGATCGCCGCCGAGGACTTCCTGCGCCCGGCGTCGGTGCGGCTGGAGTTCGGCCGGACCAACCCGGACTCGTTCTACGCCGGGTGGCTGGACGAGGCGGGGCTGCGCCGGGAGGTGCTGGACCCCACCGGTCCCGGCGGCAGCGGACGTATCCTGACCAGGCTGTGGGACACGCGTACGGACCGGTCCGCGCGCGAGCCGTATCGTGACCTGCCCGCGGGCTCCGTGGTGCTGGTGAGCGGGCCGTTGCTGCTCGGCGGTGGCATGCCGTTCGACCTGGCGGTGCACCTGACCATGTCGCCTGCCGCGCTGGGCCGGCGGACGACACCGGAGCTGCGCTGGACGCTGCCCGCGTACGCGCGGTACGACGCCGAGGTCGATCCCGCCTCCTTCGCCGACGTGGTCGTCCGGGTGGACGATCCGCGCCACCCCGCCGTGCTGGTCGGGCGGCCCTGACAAATCGGGCGCGGCGCCCGTCTGGGGGCCGTCGGCGGGCCCGAATCCCGGTCCGCGGGACCGGCCGTACGTGGAAAAACCGCCCCTGACCTGCGACGCGAAAGGATCCTGGCGCAGTCCGTGGCGGTTTCGAGCACTGACAGTTATGCTCCGATTACTTTTCAGCGAAGATCCCGTTTGAGATCTTCCGCGGTGGGTATCAGCCGGCTTTCACGGAGGCCATGCCGGCCCGGGGGGACCCCACCGGCAGGGGCAGAGACCGGCAGGGCCACAGGGGAAGGGCAGGGGGAGCGCATGCTCGTCAACAGCACGGTTATCGCGGGGAAGGGTGCGGAGACCGCCACGGGGCGCTCAGCGGAGGAGACGGAGCAGATCCGTACGGTGCTGCGGACCCGCTTCGAAGACCTCAACACCGAGTACGAGGACGCGGTGGCGGAGAACCAGAAGCTGCGCCTCGTCGAGATCGGCGACGCGGCAGGCGACGACCAGGCTGACAGCGGCTCCAAGACCGCGGAACGCGACGCGGCCACGTCCCTGCTGCGCACTCTGCTCGACCGGCGGATGCAGGCGGAGCTCGCGCTGCAGCGGCTGGAGGACGGCACGTACGGCTACTGCGACGGCTGCGCCGGCCCGATCCCGGTGGCCCGGCTGGAAGTGTTCCCGTCGGCCACCACGTGCGTGAGCTGCAAATCCCACCGCGAGCGCCGCGCCGGCTGACCCGGATTCGATACCGGTCCGCCACCCGTGCCGGGCGGCGGACCGGCCTCATCCGGGCTAGCGTGAATCGTGGGCGCGATCGAGGTCGGCACGGCGTCGTGGACCGACCGGACCCTGCTCGACTCGGGGTGGTATCCGCAGACCGCGGACAACCCGGAGAAGCGTCTGGCCTACTACGCCCGCCAGTTCCCGGTGGTCGAGGTGGACGCCACCTACTACGGCCCGCCCGCCGAGCAGACCACCAGGCTGTGGGCCGAACGCACACCAGCGCACTTCACCTTCAACATCAAGGCGTTCAGCCTGCTCACCGGCCATCCCACCCGGGTCTCCGCGATCTACAAGGACCTGCGCCCGCAGACCGAGAAGGCGACCGTCTACCCGAGCGACCTGCCCCCGCAGACCTACGAGGAGATCTGGTCCAGATTCCTGTCTGCGCTCGACCCGCTGCACGACGCGGGCAAGCTCGGCGCGGTGCTGTTCCAGTTCCCGCCATGGTTCGGCATCCGGCGTTCCCACAAGGAGTACCTGCGCGAGGTCGCCGCCCGGTGCAAGCCGCTGCAACCCGTCATCGAGCTGCGCAACGCCTCCTGGTTCGACGGCGTCAACCGCAACGAGACCCTGGACTTCCTGCGCGCGTACGGGCTGCCGTTCGTGTGCGTCGACATGCCGCAAGGGCACCGCAGCTCCGTGCCGCCCGTCCTGGCCGCCACCGCCGACCTGGCCGTGGTCCGCTTCCACGGCCACAGCGACAAGTGGACCAGCAAGGACATCCACGAGAAGTACGGCTACCGGTACACCGGCGCCGAACTGGCCGGCTGGGCCCCGAAACTGCGGGCCCTGGCCGCCGAGGCGCAACACACCCAGGTGTTCATGAACAACTGCTATCGAGACTATGCGCAGACGAATGCGGCCGACCTGCAGCGCCTCCTAGCTGCGGAAACGTGACCTCTGCAAAATCGGGCACCTGTGCATAGTGGCCCTGGTGCTCATCATCTGGCGGAGTGCATCCGGACTTCGACGCCCTCACCTACAGTTGGGAGCGTGGCGCTCGGTGCTGACGGCTTTTCCCGCAACACGCTCGCCGCGTACCGCCAGGCGCTCGGCTCGTTCGCCCGCTGGATTTCCGGCGAAGCCCCCGGCATCGGGCCGGTCCAGGCCAGCCGGGACCACCTCCGAGGCTGGCTCGTCCACCCTACGGGAAACCACCTCGCCGAACACCGCCCGTGGCTGGTTCGCAGGCGTACGCCACTTCTTCCGGTGGATGGTGGCCGAGGGGAGCGAAGCGACGACCCCACGCTCGGCATCAAGACGCCTACCAAGGGCGACCCGCACACGCCTGTCCTGAAGCCCGCAGACATTCGCGCCCTGCTCGCTACCTGCGACGCAGGTCTGCGGCCGATAGTTGGCGAGTTGCCTAGAGGTGTGCGAGATGATCTCAGCGATGGAGCTGACCACACCTCGCCTGCTCTTGCGCGAGTTCCGCTTCGACGACCATGCCGCCGTGCATGCTTTCGCCAGCGATCCCGAGGTCGTTCGATATACCGACTGGGGCCCCAACGATCCGCAGGACACCACGGCCTTCCTGCACGAGGTTGCCGAGCAGGTTCAGGCCGCACCACGGTCGGTGTTCGCCCTGGCGGTGGTCGACCGCGCCGATGACTGGCTGATCGGATCGGTCCAGTTGGCTGTCATCAGTACCCAGCACCGACGGGCTGAGATGGGCTTCGTGCTGACCCGATCGCGGTGGGGGCAGGGATACGCCACCGAGGCGGCCGCAGCCCTGCTGCGGTTCGGCTTCCATGAGCTCGGGTTGCACAAGATCAGCGCGACGTGCGATCCGGACAACGTGGGCTCAGCCCACGTCCTCACCAGGATCGGCATGCAGCGCGAGGGGCATCTGCGCGAGCACCTTTATATCCGTGGGCAGTGGCGCGACCGGCTGCTGTTCGCCGCGGTTGAGCCCTTGGTTGGCGATCACCACCACGACATCTGATATTGAAGCCGCTGGCCGACACTGGGCTCGGTCGGGCCGTTAGGGTCGAACTTGAGGGTCAAGGTGGCGATCCTTGCAGCTGCCGACCGGCGACCACCTTCGCGCCACGCTCAGTCAGCACGGGCGTCCGGTTGGCGCGCGGATCGCGGCTTGGTTGGTCGTTGATTCCTCGGGCCACAGGCCGGGCAGGATGCCGAGCTCGCCGCGCGCGCTCGCTCAGGTCGCATACTGCTCACGTGCTGACGACGGCCCGGCTGTGGATTCGCCCCTTCACTCTCGACGACGTGCCCGATGCGACCGCCGCGATCGGGCTGCTCATGGACAGCGCCGAGCGAAACCGCGAGTGGCGTGCGGTAGGCCAACTAACGGATGTAAGTCACAACTTGTGTCACTACGGACGTTAGTTGGCGAGTCTCCGTTCGATATTTGGCGCGTTGGCTGGGCTCGCCACCCACCCGCGGCGCATACAGGCCCCGAGGCCACCAACGCAGCAGCGGTGACTGTGGTCCCGTACGCGCCGAACATCCTGGTGGACAGGTCGTGTCAGCGCATGCCGATATGCACGATGACGTTGGTCGTGGGCTCTCGGATTGCTGGAATGAACCGCTAGGTTGGTGCGATGTCGCCCAACCAAGATCGCGATCTGCGGGCCGCGCGTGACCGAGTAGCCCGGCTGCGCGACTCCGCCGCCGGGACCAGCCGTGTCGGCGCCGCCAACGCGGTGTCCCTCGCCAAGGAGCTGGCGGAACTGGCGTCGATGCTGGGCGCCTACGGGGAGTATCCGGAAGCGGCCGCGAGCGCGGTTGAAGCGTTGGGGCTGGCGTCGACCAGTCAGGCCCTGGTAACGGTCCAGGGTGTGCCCGAGGAGCGCCCCGGTGACGCCGTGGTGTCACCGGACGCCATGCAGACGACCGGGCCGGCGTCGCACCTCGATGCCGGGTACGCGCGGGCGCTGGCCCGCCTGGTGCTTCTGCACGCCGTGCTCGATGACACGCCTTTCGAAGACATGCGGGCAGAGGTGGCAGAGGACAGGGTGGATGTCGCCACGCTGGTCATTCCCGCATGGGACACCGGTCTGAGACAGGACGCCGCCCAGCCCAAGGTTCGGGTGGAGCAGTACGACTGGAACGAGATCGAGTCGTTGTACCGGCGCTACCGCAATCTGGTGCAGATACGCCGATTCCCGGAGGCGGAGGGTCTGATCGAGGACCTCATTGCCATGTTGCGCAGGGTCGCGCCGGCCGATGATTGGGCCGAGGCGATGCTGGCCGCCGCCCTCGGCGATTTTGCGGGTATGCGGCATGACATGGGCAAAGAGTTCGCGTTCAGCGCCGGATGCGAGGCCGTCGAACGCAAAGCGCGGCTCGCCACCGCACAACCCGGCCGGCACCTCGACACACTCGCCCAATCGCTGGCCAACCTTCAGCTCATGCTGGACGACCAGTCCCACACCCTGATGACGCTGCGCCTGAACGCCGAATTGGTCTGGCTGCATCGGCGACTGGCGGCCGACGACGGCGACAGGTTCGACCATGAGCTTGCGGCCACGCTCAATGACGCCCAGCGGTTGTTCAAGCTGCTGAATCGTAGAGAGCAGGCACTCCCGGCGATCCTCGAGGAGGTCGAGGTCTACCGACGGCTGGTCGCACGCGGCGACGCGACCCATCGGCCACTGCTGGCCGCAGGCCTCAACAATGCAGGTGTCGCACTGATGGAAGCGGGACGACACACCGAGGCGCTCGCGGCCACCGCGGACGCCGTCACGACCTACCGGGAGTTGGCTGGCGCCGGACCTGAGCACCACCGAGGGCTTGCGCTCGGCCTGTGGACCTACGCCGAAGTACGCCTGGCCGCCGCTGCCGAGCTACCCGAAGCCGCGACCGCGATCGACGAGGCAGTAGCGCTGTACCGCGGTCTGAACGAGCCCACGCCCGACGACACCGCCAACCTGGACGGCGCCGCGGCAATGCGCGACGACGTGCTCAGGACCCTTCGATCGAATGCCCGATAGCCTGACGGCATCCGCTTCGCCGCTGTCGGGACGAACCTGACCGGCTCACGAGCCCGGCCGGGATAACCTTCTCCGGTGTCCCATCCGCGTGAGGATGCTTCCAGCGACGACGGATTCGAGCCCGTCCACATCGAGCTGGACTGGTACGACGGTCCCCGCAGCGGCGTGGCCGACATCGACGCCGCGCCGCACTACTTCCGGGCCGTCAACGATTCTCCCCGGCAGGGCGAGAACGACGAGTACTTCGTCTGGCCCGCCGGCCAAGCCGCGCTGGCAGGGGAACGTGAACGGTGGGACGTGTTCGTGGAACGGTTCGAGCGTGTCAATTCTGGCAACGCCATCCCCGTAAGCGACATCGACCGCCGCCATGATGAGCTGACCAGACGACTCGAACCACACCGCACCGTGCCGGACGGCGCCCGTCGGATGAAGGCCGAATGGCGACCCCGGCCGACCCAGACGATGCCGTACCACCCTGACGGCCCCAGCTACCGCGCCAAGTGGCGACCGGTCTAAGCGGCGGGACGCAGCTCGCGTGTGACCAGGGCCGTTGATCGTCACCGCCGGTCAGTGTGGCGACAGCCCGCAGGCGCCTTGTAGCGCGGGCACCAGAAGCAGACCAATCACCACTGCCCCCGGTTCCAGCGCGCCCTTCTGACCTACGCCTCCGAATTCGCCATCCGCATCGATCACCACCACGACATCTGGTGGAGGTGAACCGACCGGCGTCCCGCCACCTATCGGTCGCAGACTCGCCAACCGACGTCCGCAGTCCCCCATCCGTGGCAGGCGCAGATCAGTTCCTGCGCTTCACCGCCAGCCACAGGGCGAACTCCGAGACGAGCACCTCGGTCAGGTCGCTGCCGAACACACAGATCGTCTGCTCCCAGGGATGACCGAAGATTCCCTGTTCAAGGTCCTGGGTGATGAACGCGTGGTAGTCGCCGTTGGGGAAGGCCGAGATGCGCCACGGCTCGCCTTCGACGGCCTGCCGGTGAGGCCAAAACCAGTAGGACGGGTGCTGCCAGTCCAGAGCGACCAGAGGAAGGTCGGCAGAGAAGACGGCGGTCATGGCGGAGAGAACCTGGTCGTTCAGCGCGTCCTCGTCGGCGGAGAAGCCGCCGGCACGTTCGAAGACAGAACTGAGGTCGAACGTCACCGAACCGGCCGGCTCCTTGATCGCTGGCCAAGTAGCGGGATCCATCCCTGGCCGAAAGTGGAAGCGGTCATCGAACGGAGTCCAGAACTGCTCGTAGTCCCGGATCTGCTGCCACGCATCGTTGTCCCACCCCGGCCCACTCACGAGACAAATCGTCGCATCCTGGCCCGCTTCGATCACCGCATGACCGCAACCGGCTCTCCGCTCCCGCCCGAACTCACGACATCTCAATACGCGATGCCGTCAGTAAAGATCGGATTTGGGTCGGTCGTACGGTCTCGGTATGACCGGTGGCGAGCGTGGTGCTCGGGGTTGGTTGTCGCTGGTGCCGCAGCCGGCCAGGGCCGGGCGGGGGCGCCGGAGGAGCTGGCGCCGCAGCGGTGGCTGGATCGGCAGGTGTCGGCGGCGTTCTGTACGCCGCGGCGTCGGACGCGGACGTGGCGGGCGCAATCGCATCCAGTTCGTGATCGGTGATCGGGCGCTGGAGATCGAGCCCCTGCAGACGCAGGGTGGCGCGCATCCGGCCCGCAGCGAAGTCGCGTACTCGTTCACCGAGACGCCGCAGGGGATGGGATGGACGAGAGTCCTATGATCGCTGGTCATGACGATCGCGGCTCTCGGCGTGGCCCATGTCCGGCTTACTGTTACCGACATCGCCCGGTCACGGGCGTTCTACGAGCAGGTTTTGGGGTTCACGCCCGTGCTGCAGGTGCCCGCTGATGCCGATTCGGCGACCCGCGAGGCCCTGGGCTTCCTTTTCGGCGGTGTGCTGTATCGGGTTGGTGGTGCAATGATCGGTTTGCGGCCGGTGGCATCGCAGACCGATCGCTTTGATGAGGACCGCGTCGGCCTCGATCATCTGTGTTTCTCGGTCGCGGCCCGGGCCGAGCTCGACGCGGCTTGCCAGACGCTGGAGGCCCATGGCGTCCCCCACGGCGGAGTGAAGGACATCGGCCGTGGTGGCTTCATCCTGGAGTTTCGCGACCCCGATGGCATCGCGCTGGAGTTGTCGGCTCCGGCAGGCTGACCGGCGGCGTCCAAATTACCGGTAGGCGGCGGCCGAGATGCCCCAGTACCGGACGCCCGCGCTCGGCGGGTATCACGATGACCAGTTGGGCCACCGGGCCTTCGCGTGCGTGTCCGACGACCGGCTCGTTCACTGCAGACGGCCGTGAACTGAACCGTACTGTCCGCTGTCATGGGTCGCCTGGCGTGTAGCTGCGTCGGAGCCGGTAGTCCGGATCTCGAACGGGTGGACAGCATGCGCCCGTGGGTGCTGATGTCTTCGCGCTGATCACGGACTGGCAGTCGATGGTCGCCGACTACCGCGTTCATCTGTGACTACCTCGCCGACGCCGACCTGCGCCGCGAGATCAACGACGGCCTCCAGCTCGTGGAGAACACTCCGCCAACCACGACCTGTTCTACGGCAAAGACGGCGACCGGCGAGCCCTGTCCCCGCTGTTCTGGACCCACGTCAACCCTTATGGGTATCGACGGGGTGTCGCGGCCGCAGGCCACCGGCCGTCGAGCGTGACTGGCAGTAGCCCCGCCCACCTGCGAATTTCGAGCGGGAGAGGAGAAGGGAAAGCCTGTGCGGGCCCAGGCCGCCCCGTTGCCTGTCAATGCAGTCCGCTGTAGGCGGCCATCACGATCTCCATGCCGCGGTTGTCCTCCTGCCGGTTCCGGTCGATCATCTGGTTCATGACATAGGCCACCGTCATGCGTGAACCGGGATCGCTCACGACCAGCGAACCGCCCCAGCCGCCCCAGCCGAAGGTGTTGCCGAACTTACCGAATCCCACCGTCCAGCACATCGGGGTGCCCAGCACGCGGTCGTCACCGCGGAACACTTCCTGCCACGCGGGCTCGCAACCCTTGGGGGACAGCAGCCGCACGCCGCCGGCCGCACCTTGGTTCGCCAAGACCGACTGGACAAGGGCGATGGAGCGAGCATTGCCGAAGCCGTTTACCGCAGGGATCTGCGTCCGGCGCCAGGCCAGGGAGTTGGTGTCCTTGACCCGGATCGCCACCCCGGTGTTTTCCCGGCGTGTGCCGTCCGGTCCGAGCGGTGCGCTGGCGGCGTACTCGTCGGTCAGTGACGGCGGCGGGATGAGCGGTGCGATCCGGTGGTCATGCTCGGCGGAGAGCCCGATGTGGAAGTCCGCACCGAGCGGTTTGGCCACCTCTTCGGCGAAGAACTCGCCGAGACTGCGGCCGGTGATACAGCGGACGATCTCGCCCATGAGGAAGCCGAAGGTGAGCGCGTGATAGCCGGCGGCCGTTCCGGGCTCCCATTCGGGCGCCTGCGCAGCCAGCCCTGACGTCACGCTCTCCCAGTCGTAGAGCTCCTCGACCGTCGTCGGCCCGGACAGGTCCGGCAGTCCCGCGGTGTGCGACAGTACGTGCCGCACCAGCACGTTCTCCTTACCGGCCGCGGCGAACTCGGGCCAGTAGGCGGCGACCGGCGCGGACAGATCGAGCTCGCCCCGGTCGGTAAGGATCAGCGCGCACAGGGCGGTCATGTTCTTGGTCGTCGAGTTCACGCCGGTGAGGGTGTCGCGCTCCCAGCCGGCGGAGCGATCCGCATCGGCGTACCCGCCCCAGATGTCGACCACCGGCTCGCCGTCGACGTAGACGGCCGCCGAGGCACCCACGTCGTCCTTGCCGAGCAAGGCGGCAAGGGCCGCCCGGACTGCCTCGAACCGCGGCTCGCAAAACCCCTTAGGGCTCATCCCAGATGGCTGTGTTTGGTCAGTCGGCGGTAGGCCAGCAGGAGACAGCCCAGGTCAGCGAAGGCTTGGAAGTGTTCGGCTTTGCGGTCGTAGCGGCGCACGAGGCGCCGGTTGTGCTGCAGCCAGGACAGGCACGATTCCACGATCCAGCGGTGCCGGCCGAGCCGTTGGGAGGACTCGACGCCTTTGCGGGCGATACGTACGCCGATGCCGCGGCGGCGGACCTCGGCGCGTAGCGCTCGCACGTCATAGGCTTTGTCGGCGTGCAGCTTCTCCGGAACGTGCCGGGGCCGGCCTCGGTGGCCGCGGATCGGGATGATCGAGTCCAGCAACGGGAGCAGCAGTTGCGCGTCCGGTACGTTCGCGGCGGAGATCAGGACGGTCAGGGGCAGGCCGGTCCGGTCGCACAGAACGTGGATCTTCGAGCCTGGTTTGCCGCGGTCGACCGGGTTTGGGCCGGTCTCGTCGCCCCCTTTTGCGCGCGCAGGCTGATCGAGTCCACGATCGCCCGCGACCAGTCGATCTCACTCATCATCCCGAGCTGGTGCAGGAACTGCTGGTGCAGTCGTACCCATAGCCCGTCGTGGGTCCACTCGGTGAAGCGCCGGTGCACGGTGGAGCGGCTGACTCCGAACATCACCGCGGGTAGCTTGGCCCAGGAGCAGCCGGCCTGGACCAGGTACACGATCGCGGCCAGCACCGCTCGGTCATCGGCGCGTCGTTTCCCGCCGCCCTGCGGTCGCGCTGCTGGTACTGGGATCAACGGGCGTGCTGCCTGCCAGAAGTCGTCCGGCGCCCACGTGCAGACCATGTCCTCAACGACCGTCGTCACTCAATCAGGATCGCAGCCCAGGCCAGAGCCCAACCATCTGGGATGAGCCCTTAACATCAGTCATGGGCACAAGCCTCAGGTCACGCGGTCTTTCCTGCCCGACAATTCCCGCGCCGGTCTTGTCGGGCGAGGGCGCGGCCACATCTTCTCTACTCCAGCAGGGCGGCCTGATGGCCGCGCACGGGACCGCTCGGTCGACCGATCCTGTCTTCGCCTCCTGCGTGCCCGGTCGATGACCCGGTCGGCACCCCAGAGCGCAGCACTGATGACGGCCGCCACGGCACCACGTGCGCGGTGAGCGACTCCAGCGTGGGGGTGTTCCCGCGGAGGAGACAAGAACGAAGGACGGATAGGCGTGCTGGAGCGGCTGAATCAGGCGCTGGACCACCTGGAGGCCAGCCTCGACCGGGAGGTCGACATGACCGAGGTGGCCCGGATCGCCGCGGTGTCGGAATACCACTTCCGGCGGCTGTTCTCCGCGCTCGCCGGGATGCCGCTCCCGGTCTACGTGCGGCGTCGGCGGATGACGCTCGCCGGGGCCGAGGTGCTGGCCGGGGACCTGACGCTGCTCGACATCGCGGTGCGGTACGGGTACGGCTCGGGCGAGGCGTTCGCCCGGGCATTCAGGTCGGTGCACGGCATCGGGCCGGGCGAAGCCCGGCGCACGGGTGCGGTGCTCACCGCGCATCCGCGCATGTCCTTCCGCGTGGTCGTCGAAGGCAGTACGACCATGCGCTACCGGATCGTGGAGAAGGAGCCGTTTCGGATCGTCGGCAAGTAGGCTCGGCTCCCACTCGTGCCGGAGGGGCTCAACAGGGCGGCTGCGGCGCACCTGGAAAGCCTGGACGAGTTGGCGATCGTGCGGATGAAGGAGCTGGCCGGTCAGGAGCCGGCCGGGATCTTGTCGGCGGTGGTGTACCTGACCGACAGCCGGGAGGAGGGCGCCGAGGCGGACTACTGGATCGGCGTGGTGACCGGCCCCGAGGCGGCCGCCGAAAACCTTGACGCGCTCGACGTGCCGGCCGGGAGCTGGGCGGTCTTCGACAACCACGGCTCCTATCCGAGCGCCCTCCAGGAGCTGTGGCAAGACGTGTTCACGCAATGGTTCCCCTCGAACCCGTACACGAGCCGGACAGGTCCAGAACTCCTGCGGACACAGCCGGTGGAGGTCGGCGCGGAGACCGACTCCCAGCTTTGGATCCCGGTCGAACGGAGCAGCGGGAGCACCGAGGTGTGAACACCGGCACCTGGATCCACTCTCGCCAGATGGCCGGCGTCGCTACTTCGCCCGTGACGACACGCTTCTTACCCGGCACCCCGACCACGCTGCCAGCTCGATTGCGGCTGGGTTGGTTCGGACCAGGGCGCGGTACTGGCCTTGCGACCAGCCCGTTTTCCCGATCCGCCCGCCGCACCCGCCGTGCGTGTCTCCACGCAACGGGCGCTCTACGTGCCCTAGCGGGGCAAACCAGACGGCAGGCGAGCGCCTCAACCGCGAGCACCGCTTCGTCGTACGCCCTGTCGGGATCCGGCTGCCGCCCGTACGCGGCAGACCAGGCCGCGCGCAAATGCTCACGGGCCTCGTCGCTAGCCGTGGCAGCAGTCCCGATGACCTCGGCGGTCACGGTGTCATCGACCCGGCGTTCCAGGGCATCGCCATCGGCATGACGCGCCACGCTGACCCGCCTCCGTTCAGGGCGTCGCTCAGCAGGGATCGCGGCCCCGGGTATTGGTGCCTCACGCCCTCCACCCACGTGTACCTCTTTGGATCATCGAGATCGACCTTCGGCCACCACCGCAGCACGCCGTCGATGATGTCGAGCAGCGGCTCACCATCGATGTAGTCGAGGTCCTCGACCTCCAGCGCCTGCTGCAGGCGCCATTGCAGTTCCTCTAGCGCATACGGGTTGGCGTTCCAACGGTCACGGGCCCAACTCCGCATGGCAGGTCGCAAGTGATCCGGTACACCATCGTAGAGCGTGGGGTCGGGGCCTATGCCCGCGATTCGGCGGCTCAGCGGCGCCCACGGTGTCGTTTCGTCCTGCTCCACCGCAGGCTCTGCGGAGGGTCGACTGCCGGTTTACCGGCCGCCAGTTCACTGACGGCGGCCGCTGCGGCATGCAACCCGGCGATGGCGGTGAGGGCGACGACCGCGGACGTCAGGAGCAGGCGGCGCGGCATCGGCGTCACTCGGTGGGTGAGGGCCCTCACAAGATCATGACCGCAACGCCCAGGCCGTAGCTACCTGCCGGTAACTTTCGCCGATTGACCACGTGGGGGAAAGGCTGTTGTGAGAAGAACACTTGTCGCGTCAGCGGTGGTGCTGGCGCTCGTGGCTGGGTCGCCGGGGATTGCTGTGGCGTCGCCCGCGGCTCGCGCCGCCGCATCGGAAACGGCGGCGCAGCCGAGCATGGCGGCGTTGCAGAAGTGTGTCGATGACGTCATGGCGCCGGGTGGTAACGCCGATTCGGACACCTGGTTGCAGAAGCTGGGGCGGCTGAACAAGTTCCGCACCTGCGCGGATGACGCCGGTTTCCCGATCTCGGCTGCTCTGGAGTGTGTGGACAAGTCCACGGGCGACACGCTGACCGCCCGGTACGAGCAGATCAAGCAGTGCCTGATCGAGACTCAACGTTCGGTGGGCGTGGCGGCGATGGAGTTCACGCTGTCTGGCTACACCATGGACGTCTTCCGGGACAGTCTCCCGCAGCTGAACGCCGACGCCGCCGAGCTGATCGCCGACATTCGGGACGAGATGACCGACGGCCAGCAGAACAGCGCGACCTTGAAGGGGCTGCTGGACCAGCAGGCCAAGGTCGCTGACCCGGCCACGATCGTGGCCGGGTTGCCCGAGGCGGTCGCGCAGTACACCGCGTGGATGACGGATTCCCAGAACGTCGTGGAGGGCTGGCGCGAGGATCTGCAGGATCGCTATGAGCGGTTGCAGGGCGTGGTCGAGACGATCCGGTACGCCGTGGGTGTCCTCTCCGATCTGCGTGACAAGATTAAGCAGCAGATCCCCTCGCTGGATGCGCTGGTGCAGAAAGCGACCGAGGCGATCCAGAAGTTCAGCACAGTTCTCGGCCAGGTTGTCGACATCTACGAGACGCTCACGCAGGCCGCCTCCGATGCCACCCGCCTGATGGACGAGATGAACGCCAGCCTCGCTGAGGCGAACCGCGGCCTGGACAAGATGAACGCCGCAATGCGGCAGGTCAACCGCGGCCTTGGCGCGATGAACGAGGGCATCGCCGGGGCTAACCGGGGCATGGACCAGCTGAACGGGGCAATCGCGGACTGGGTCCGGAATCTGGATCAGATGAACGCGGCCATCGCGGGCGCCAACCGCGGCATGGATCAGATGAACGACGCCGTCGCCGGGATGCCTGACATCACCAAGCTGTTGGGCAGCGGCGTTTCCCTCAAGGGATTCTCGGACAACTTCAAGGACCCGTTCATCGGTGACCGCACGCCCGAGCAGCGGTTGCAGGACCTCGCCGACCAGCAGCACCGAGACGCGGCGATGGGGCTGATGCTCGACTTCGCCCCAGGAATCGGCGACGCCAAGGGGTTGTACGAGGCCTTCACGGGCAAGGACATGGCCACCTCGGATCAGCTCAATGGCATCGAGCGTTCTCTGGGTGCGTTGTTCCTGTTGCACCATGTCAAGGACCTGGGCAAGGGCGCCGACTTCGTGCGGGGTACGGGCAAGCTGAACAAGGCGTTCGGGTCGTTGCGCAACGCGAAGGACGCGGTGTCGGCGCTGCGTACGGGAGGCAATCTGCCGGCCGGCTGGACCACCCGGCGCCTGTCGAGTCCGCCCCCGGGGATGTCCGCGAGGGCCGGGCGGACGTGGACCGAAGCGGTCTACAAAGACGGCGGCCGGCTCGTCTACACCAGCGACGGCAGCATCTACGCGGCCACCGATGACGGACTGGAATACCTGGGCAGCGCCAAGCGCGCCCCCATCAAGGAGTCCTGCCTCAACAGCTTCAGTGCCGACACGCGGGTCCTACTCGACGGCGGGGGCACCGCCGCGATCAAGGACATCCGGCCCGGCCAGCGCGTACTCGCCGGCAACCCCGGCACCCAGACCACGATCGCAAAACCCGTCACCGCCATCCACCGCCACCGCGATACCACGCTGACCGACCTGACCCTCGCCGACGGATCGGTCCTGCACACCACCGCGCAGCACTGGTTCTGGCAACCCCACAAACGAGCCTGGACCCAAGCGGCGGACCTGACCCCAGGCACCGCACTGAGCAGCCCCGGCGGCATCAAAACCACGGTACGCAGCGTACGCACGCACCGCGGCGCCCAACTCATGTACAACCTGACCGTCGCCAGCCGACACACCTACTATGTGCAGGCCCAGGGCACACCCGTGCTCGTCCACAACTGCCCGATGAGCCGCGCGCCCAAGGTGCTGCGCGGCGTCAAGCTGCCCGGGCGGATGGAGGGCGTGGAAATCAAGCACGTCCGCGACGGTCACGTCAAGGGCGGCGCAGAGGTAGACCCGCGCAATGACCTTTGGCCGGACAACATCACCGACGCCGAGATCACTCGGGTGGCGAACGATGCCTTCCGCAACAATCCGCGGGTGACTGGCTGGGACGCGCGAACCCGGATGGTCCAGGCGCAGGCCCGGGTAGGTGGCAAGCTGTACGAATTCATTATCAACAAGGACACCGGGGTCATGCGATCCATCTATCCCAAGAGGTGAGGCGGACATGACCACAGGGTCCATAACCTGGCACGTCACCAAGTTCGGCCTTCCGGAGAACGCCGACGGAATCATCACAGCGCGGGTGTGGCTCACCCTCAACGGTGTCGACTACCCCAGAGCGCTCTGGTGGGATCTGCCTATCTCCGTGGTGAGTGCGGCCGTCACGGCGTACACCGAGATCGCCAACGGGGAGAACGAGGCGTTTTCGTTCTTCTTCGAAGGGTCGTACTACCTGTACTACCGGCGCACCGAGGCGGACGAGCCAACGGTCTACATCGAGGCGAACTGCGACAGCGACGAAAACAACCCGGTCTCGATAGCGGTCGGCGAAGTCCCCATGGAACAACTCCGGACCGCCTTGGTGCAAGTCGCGCACGAAACATTGGCCGCTATCTGTGATAAGCCGTTCACGGAAAAGGAAGTGGCCATAATGAATGAAATTCTGGAGGCCCTCAACGCCTGACCGGCGCCTCAACAGGCGGGCAGCGAACTCGAGATTCGCTGCCCGCCTGCTTGCTGCAGCTATCCGACGCCGAGCGTCGGTAACAGGTCTGCGACCTTGAGAACGCGTCCTGACGCTGGACCGCCCTGTCCCTCGTTCGATCGACTCTGAGGCTGCCGTTGCCTCCGAGCACCGCGAGCCCAATATGACGAGTTGGTATCGCCCAATAGTGTGATCCTGAGTGCGTGTACGACCGGGTGGATAAGCTGCGCCAACTGCTCAACGAATGGGACTTCATCGGCGTCTTCAATTGCGGGTGCCTCCGGCGCCAGAGTTGAAGACTTAGCTGGCCGCGGCTTGGAAGATGGAGATGACCGCGCCGGAGGGGAGCAGGACCAGCAGCAACGCAGCGGTGCGCCGTACCTCGGCGGTGTTGAACACCGCGTGCCATACCAGAAGGAGACTATGCGCAGACGAATGCGGCCGACCTGCAGCGCCTCCTAGCTGCCGAAACGTGACCTCTGCAAATCGGGCTACGATGTGGCCGCCCGCGAGGCCTGAAGTTTGGCGCGGACGCTCGCGGCGTCGGGCATGTCGAGCTCGGTGAACGTGTCGAGCGCCTGCTGCCAGGCGTCCCGCGCCGCTGCGGGGTCGCCGGCGGCATCGTGGTTGTCGCCGAGATGGACGAGCGTGGCGGCTTCGTAGTAGCGGTCGTCGAGTTTGCGGTACAGGGCGATGGCCCGGTGGTAGTAGTCGGCCGCCTGGACGTGGTCGCCGAGATGGTGGTGGCTGTAGCCGATGCTGTCCAACGTGGCCGCCACGCCGGGCTCGTGACCGATCTCCTCGAGCACCACGAGCGCTTTCGAGCAGTAGGCCAAGGCCTCGGCGTACCGGCCCAGCAGGCCATGGGTCCAGCCGACGGCGTTGAGTGCGTCGGCCTGCCCACGGCGTTGGCCACTCGCTTCGTACAGGGCGAGCCCCTGCTCGTTGTAGCGGTGGGCCTCTTCCAGATGGTCCTGCCGTTCCTCGAGGTAGCTCAGGTGAAGAGCGGTCCGGGCGGCGCCGGTCAGAATGCCGACCTCGGTGAACAGGGCGAAAGCCTGCCGGAGGTGGGACTGTGCCGCGGCGTACTGGTTGAGATGAAGGTGGGCACGGCCGAGATAGCGAAGGGCATCGGCTCGTGCGGCCGGGTTGTCGAGCCGCTTGGCGGCCTGCGCCGCGTATTGCCAGGCCGTTATCTCCTCGCCGCGAAGACCTTCCCGATCCAGGAAGGTGTCGAGGGCCCACGCCAGCAGCCAGCTGTAGGTGTCTCGCCTGGTGGTGTCCGCGTGCGACTGGGCGGCCATGAGGTTGCGCAGTTCGGCTCGTAGCCAGGCGTTCGCCTCGTCGGCGTCGGCGAACCGTTCCGGGTGACTGTCGGGATCCGGCGTAGGGAGTGGCAGCTCGCTGGGGTTGCGAAGGGGGAACAGGGCCTTGTCGGCGGCGCATGCGGAATGGAGATAGTGGTCCAGCATCCGCCCGAGGGCACCGTGTCTGGCCGGGTCGTCGTCGTGCTCCTGAACGAGTTCGGCGGCATAGGCGCGCAGGAGATCATGTGCGGTGTACCGGCCGGGTACGTACTCGGTGAGCAGGTTCGCTCTGGCGAGCTCGGTCAGTAGCCGGCGGGCTTCCCGCGGCGGGCAACCGGCCATGCTCGCGCCCACGGCCGCCGACATGTCCGGGCCGGGATGCAAGCCGAACAGGCGGAACACGGCGGCCGCCGGCGGTGTGAGCTCGCGGTACGACCAGGAGAACACGGCCCGGATCCGGCTGGCGGGGTCGCCCGCGTCCAGCGTCTCCAGCAGCCGATCGTGCTTCTCCAGCTCGCCCGCGACCACGGCGAGCGGAAAGCCGCTCTGTTCAGCACGCGCGGCGGCGATCGCGATCGCGAGCGGCAGCCGGGCACATGCCGCGATGATGCGGTCGACCGCCTCCGGCTCGGCCGTGATCCGGCCGGTGCCCAGCCGCCGCTCGAGCATCGTCCGAGCCTCCTCGGTCGACAGCGTGTCGAGCGCGATCGGCCGGGCCCCTTCGGTGGCGACCAGCGGGGTGAGCTGGTTGCGGCTGGTCACCACCGCCAGTGCGGTGGGTGTCCCGGGCAGCAGCGGGCGCACCTGCTCGGCGTCGCGGGCATTGTCCAGTACGACCAGCACGCGCCGGCCGGCGAGCAGGCTGCGGTACAGGGCGGCCTGCGCGTCCAGCGTTGCCGGGATCTTCTCGACCGGTACGCCGAGGGCGCCGAGGAAGTCGCACACGGCCTCTGAGGGTGTCGCGCGGTGCTCGTCGGGGCCGAAGCCGCGGAGGTTGACGTACAACTGCCCGTCCGGAAACCGCTCGGCGACGCGGTATGCCCAGTGCACCGCGAGCGCGGTCTTCCCCACACCCGCGGTGCCGGACACGGCGGAGATGAGTACGGCGGTCGGCTGCTCGGACCCGGCGGCCAGCACGGCGTCGAGCCGGTCGAGTTCGGCGTCGCGGCCGGCGAATCCGTGCACGTCCACGGGCAGTTGCGCGGGCACGGGAACGGCCGGCGGCTGCCTGGGCAGTCCGAGGTCGCCGCGCAGGATCGCCAGATGCAGCTGCTGCAGCTCCGGTCCCGGGTCGACACCCAGCTCCTCTGCCAGCCGCTGCCGGATCGCGGCGTAACACTCCAGTGCCTCCGCGGCACGGCCGGCGCCATGCAGAGCCCGCATCAGTTGACCGACGAACCGTTCCCGCAAGGGGAACTCGGCGGTCAGCGCGGTCAGCTCGGCGATCACCTCGCCGTGTCGCCCATCCGCCAACTCGGCGTCGATGGCGAGCTCGACGGTGGTGACCCGTTGTTCGGCCAGCGCCGTACCGATCCGGTCGCGGAGCCGTTCCGAGGCCACGTCGGCGAGCAGTGGGCCACGCCACAGTGCCAGCGCCTGCCGAAGGATCGCCGCTCGTTGTCCGGGGGCGGACATTCTGCCCGCATCGTCCACCAGGCTGTGGAAGCGGTGCACGTCGACGGCCTGCCGGTCCACGTCGGCCCGGTAGCCGCCGTCGCCGCTGATCAGCTGGAACCCCCACGCTCCGGTGCCGTCCCGGTCGAGGTGAGCCCGTAGCCGTGACACATGGGTGTGGAGGTTGGCGCGCGCCGTGGCCGGTGGGTCCTCGTCCCACAGCAGATCGACCAGCCGCTCGACGGGCACGACAGAGCCGGCCTCGAGCAGCAGCACGGCGAGCAACGCTCGCTCCCGGCGTCGTCCCAGCTCCAGGCGACGGCCGTCCTGGTCCGCCTCCATCCGGCCGAGCAGGCGGAATTCCATATGTGTGACCTTAACGATGGGCGGCAAGGCGTTTGGCAAGGGTAGTGGAAAGGACGGGACGCGAGCCTTTCATCGCCGTAAGGGCGGCGAGATCATCACGGGGGGTCGCGCAAACGGCACGGCGGGTAGCCAATGGAGGGCCGACGGTGATCGGGCGCGGGTGTCATGCCTGGAGGCGCCCGGATGCCGTCGGCTCCGGCTCCCCGGCGGACGAGCCCGCGCCCACGATCTGGCGGCCGGCCACCCCCCTCGGTTTGCCGCCCGAATGGACGGTCGCTGACCGGCACGGATGACACCAGGTCGCAGGCCGCCCGTAGACAACTGCTACCAGGACTTCACCCAGCGCAACGCGGCCGTGCTGCAGCAGCTCCTGACGTCCGCTACGGCGTGATCCCCTCCCGCATCGCGCTCAACCCGCCCAGGTAGTAGAACAACACCCACGGCACCACGAACAGATAGCCCAGCACCAGGCCCGTGACCGCCATGCCGCGACCGTCCCGGGCGCCGTCCCGCGTGGCGGTCACGCCCTGATGGCCCAGCACGATCGCGACCAGGCACGGCATCCCGAGTGCACCCCAGCCCGCCACCGCGCCGACGATGCCGAGCACCATCGCCGCGACCGCTGTTCCCGAGGTCCGAGGCAGCGGTGCCACCGCCACCTGCGGCGTGACGCGGCCGAGATCCGGGCCCGGCAGCGGCGTGCCGGGGACCACGGGGACCGGGTAGGCCCAGCGGGTGCGTTCCTGCTCGTACGGCGTCTCGAAGGTCACGGTCAGGCTCCGTCCGGCTGGAGTCCGACCACGTGCGCGGCCGGCCCCCAGCCCAGAACCGGCCGCTCGACCACTGTGGTCGGTGTGGCGTGGCGTGCACAGGGGGCAGCGCCCATTTCGGATGATCGGCGGCACGATCGGCCCGCCCCGGCCACCACTCGCGGCCGGCGTACGAGAACGGGCAAGCGGGAGGAGGAACCCGTCCGGGTCATCGACCACGCGGCTTCACGTGGACCGCCGCGTCCAAACCAGGAACCGCTCAAAGGCTGCTGCCGGCGGCTCGTCGACCCGATCGCGGCAGAAGTCCTCGAGGTAGGCTGCCATGACCCACCGCCAGCCCCGTGCCCCCGCCCGCATCGGTGGCCGGCCCCAGACGGGCGGGATCGCATGGCCAGGGTTTCGCGCAGACGCCTGTGGGTACGGGTTCCGCATCGGTTTCCTCTCGCCATCGCATGTGGTGGTCCGGGTGGGTGTGACTGGACCCGGCGGACGATCCGTGTTCGGCCGGTCCGCCGCCACTCCGATCGTGAGGAACGCGCACGAAGGCTGAAAGTGAGCACGGGACGACCCGGCTGCCGCGGCTCATCGGGGTTTCCTGGGCGGGCCGGGCACCGATGAGTTGATGCAGGCCGTGACGGTCCTGAACATGGGCCTGACCGCGATCTGTCTGGAGCCCTTGTCTTCGGCGATGCGGGCCTGCTCGTCCCGTGGCGTGACCTGGACTGATCACGTTTCAGGGGCTCGACCGAACGATCAGCCGTTCCGCTCGGACCGGGGTGTTGTAGCGTGATCTGACAGTCCCGGAGAGCGGACGTCGATGGGCGTTCCGCCGTGCCGATGCATTCCGTGGGCGGTCCGTTCGGCCGCGCTGCAAGATCTGACAGCGGGCAGGCGGACCCGTGGACACCGCGTACGCCAGCCATTGCCGGCAGGGTGACGATCACCGTCGAGGTAGCGGCATGGTGTTGATCCGGGCTTCTGACGACGTGGATCTCGGGAGCGGGCGCGGACATGACCTTGATGTGGCGCTGGCGGGCGAAGGGCCGCAGCGGGCCGGTGACCGTCGGCCGGCTGATGAACCGGGCGTTCACCGTGTTGGTCGGCCTCATCCTCGTCACGGGTCTGGCCGGGCTGCTGGCGTCGGCACCGGCGTTCATGCTGGTCAGCAATCCCCTCATCAAGGTGACCGAGGCACGCAGCGCCTTCAATAAGACCCGCGTCCTGATGGGGGACGCGCAAAGGAATCTCGACGGTTACCTACTGACCGGCGGAGACGCCTACCGGGCGGCGTACGAACAGCGCAAGAGGGCATATCCCGACGTGATCGCCGCCCTGCGGTCCGCTGGCGGCTACATGGCCTCCCGGCAGATCGGCGTATTCGACGAGGAGGCGATGCACTGGTGGGCGTTGGCCGATCCGCTGATCCGCGAGATTCCCAGGTCGGCGCCGTCCCACGAGGAGGTCAACGCGATCCACGCCCAGTACGCCCGGACAGCCACCGCTGGCCGGGCGGTCGATCTTGTCATGACAGACCGTTTGGTGCAGCTCAACCGCACCAATGACATCCTGAACCTGGTCTCGCTGATCCTGCTCGTCACCACCGTCGTGGTGGGTGTGCTGCTGGGCGCGCGGATCGGCCGGTCGACGACCCGGCGCATCACCACTCCGCTGGCGCAGGTGCTGCGCGTCCTCGACCGGATGCGCCGGGGTGATCATGACGCGCGCGTGACGCTCGCCGAGGCCCCGGCGGAGGTCGATACCGTTGCCACGGCGCTCAATGCCGCAGCAGACGAAGCAGCCAGGGAGCGCGACATGATCCGGGCCTTTCAGCAGCACAGCGCCGCGGTGCGCCAGCACCTCTCGCAGGCGCATGCGGTCACGGCGGCTGCGCAGTCGGCGGGCGAGCTGGTCGACGCGGACCACGCGGTGATCCGGCTGGTCCCGGACGAGGAGGCGCCGTCCGGGCCGCACGTCTGGAGTGCCTCGGACGCCGTCGGGGACGTGGGCCCGCTGGCCGCGACGCCGGTGGAGTGGCTCGCCGTCGGCCCGTCGATGGCCTTCGTCGCCGTCCCCGACAGCGGCCCCCACCCGCCCGAGACGGAGGTCGTCGCGCTGCGGAAGGCCGGAGCCGGGCCGGTGATCACGGTGGCGTTCGGCGAGGGCGCCGAACCGGTCGGGCACCTGACCGTCATCCGGCGGCAGGGGCGGGCAGCCTGGCACCCGTACGAGGTGCACCTGATCAGCATGCTCGCCGCCGAACTGGGGCGGATCCTGACCCAGGCCCGGCTGTTCGAGCATGCGAGCGAACTGGTGACCCGGCTGCGGGAGGTGGACGCTGCCAAGACGGCGTTCCTCGCGACGGTCTCCCACGAGTTGCGTACCCCGTTGACCAGCGTGGCCGGATACCTGGAGGTCATCATCGAGCAGGAGGCCGGGCCGCTCACCGCGACCCAGGACCGCATGCTCGAGGTGATCGACCGCAATGTCCTACGCCTGCGGCGCCTCATCGAAGACCTGCTGATCATGTCCCGGGCCGAGGCCGGCGGCCTCGAGTTCACCCGCGAGTCGATCGACCTCCGCACGGTGATCGAGGCGGTGATCCACGTGGTCGAGCCGGCCGCCCACAAGACCGGCGTCACGGTGACCCACGAGATCGCCGAGCCGATCACGATCGACGGCGATGTGTCCCATCTGGAACGAGCGATCATCAACCTGGTCTCGAATGCGGTGAAGTTCACCCCAGACGGCGGGGCGGTCACAGTGACCGCGCGCGCCGATGGACCCGACGCGGTTCTCGTCGTCCGCGACACCGGCATCGGTATTCCGGCCGAAGATCTGCCCTACCTGTTCACCCGATTCTTCCGGGCCAGCAACGCCACCCGCCAGGCGATTCCCGGCACCGGCCTCGGCCTGGCCATCGTGTCGACCATCATCGAGGGGCACGGCGGGACGATCACGGCCGACTCCCGCGAAGGCGTGGGCACCACGATGACGATCCGCATCCCGCTCAGCGCGACAACCACGGAATCGATCGCCCCAGCCACCGCCGGAGCAACCTGAACACCCCAGCGCGAACCGTTGTACCTATCTCAACCCCTGTCGCGGGTGTTGGCCACGGTCAGCTCACGCTGCAGCCCACGGTCGTCGGGCAGTCGACACTCACGCGCGCGGCTTCGGCAAGGCGTTCCTGGGCCATGGGTTTCCTCGGCGCAGGCGTGCGATCGTGTCGCCGATGGTCGGCTGATCCATGGGCGTGCTCCCGGGGTCGTGGCGGCCTGCCACACGACCGACGCTACCGCGGGTGTCGCTCAGCGGCCCGGTCGTGGTTTGATCCGCGGCGTACGCGTGACCTCGATGCCGCGGCGCCGGGCCTGCGCGGCCATCGCCGCCGCGTCGATCACGGCTGCGCCGCCCGGGTCGTTGTTGAAGTACACGTACGTGTCCACCGGCTGTTGCGCGATCCGGTCGAGCCAGCTCGCCAGCGCCGCCCGCCCATAGCGCGGCCGCGGGCGGGCCCGTCCCTCGTGCAGGCGCAGGTAGCCGAACCCGGCGGTCACCCACAGCGGGGTGACCGGCCGGCCTTCGCGGTCGGCCCAGCACAGGGCCGCACCGCGCTTCTCCAGCAGTGCGCGCACCTCGTCGGTGAACCACGACTCGTGCCGCGGCTCGACCGCGACCCGTACCCGCGCCGGAAACCGGGCCAGTGTGTCGTCGAGGGCGCCCGGGTCGGCCCGCAGCGTCGGTGGGAGCTGCAACAACACCGGGCCGAGCTGGTCGCCCAGCGCTTCGGCGCGGCGGAGGAACCGGGCCACCGGCTCGGTCGGCTCCTGCAGCCGCCGGATGTGGGTCAGGTAGCGGCTCATCTTCACCGCCACGACGAAGTCGTCCGGGGTGCGGTCGCGCCACTGCCGGAACGTGTCGCGTTCGGGCAGCCGGTAGAACGCGTTGTTGATCTCCACTGTGGCGAACCGCTGCGCGTAGTGTTCCAGCCACAGGCGCTGCGGCAGGCCTCCCGGATACAGGTACCCGGTGTCGTCGTCGCCCTTGGCCGGCTGCCAGTCGCGGTACTGGAAGCCCGAGGTTCCGATGAGCAGCACCTAGCTGGATTACCCAGCGCGGCGTCAAAAACCGCGCAGGGCGCCGACGAGCAGCCCGGCTGTCACCAGGCCCGCCACCAGCACGGTGGTGACGGCAGCGGCGTTCAGCTCCGCGCCGCGGCGGTCCGCCACCCGCTTGGCCGCGAACACCGCGATCACCGGGCCGAGCACCAGCGCGATCAGGGCCACGACCGGCAGGGCGACCGCCCAGTCGCCGCCCGCGGCGGCGCCGGCCCAGCGCAGCAACTGGTGCGCGGCCATGCCCAGGACGCCGCCGATCGCGCCGAACACCGCGAACACCGTGGTGGTGGCGCCGGTGAGCGGCCGGGCCGGCGGTGTCCAGCCGATCTTTGCCGCGACCTCCTGCAGGTAGTCGTCGGCGCTGAGCGCGCTGCGCTGGCGGGGCAGCGCCGGCTGCGGCACGGTACGCCCGAACCGTTCGGCGGCCGGGCCTACCCGGTGCACGAAATCGGACCACAGTCCGGCGGCTCGCGCGTCGACCTCCTCCAGATCCCGCTGCGCCGCCCGAACGGCTGCGGCTGCCTCGCGAACGGTGTCGTCCGCGGCGCGCAGGGCGTCGCCGGCCGCAGCGACCCGCCCGTCGTGCCAGGCCACGGCCTCGGCCCGGTGTCCGGCCGCGGCGGCGTCGAGCGCGGTCAGCCGCGCCAGCACCGCCCGGTACTCGTCCGCCGGGGAGCTCACGACGCACCGTACGGGATGATCACCTCGGCGCCGCGATGCACCGAACGGTCGAAGTGCAGCGCCCGCCACGGCCGCGGATACCACACCGGGGCGCCCGCGCCCGGGTAGTACGGGGCGAGCTCGCTGCCGTGCACGTCGAGGGCCACCCACGCGCCGATGGCATCGGTGCGCGAGCCCTGCCCGCCGAGCGTCTCGCGCAGCAGCGCGGCGCCACGCCACCAGCCGAGGACGTGGATGCGCCGTTCGGGGCCCTGGCGCAGGATCGTGCGCAGCAGCTCCGCGGTACGGGCCCCGCCGGGCGCGGCGTCGACGGCGTACAGGATCAGGAAGTGCGGCCGGTCGGCCGGGATGTCCGCGGCAGCCGCGCCCGCGGCGTCGTCGAGCAGCCAGCCGACGCTGTCCGGGCCGTACCATCCGGCGGTGGTGGGCAGGTCGGGGCGCAGCGCGTCGACGGCCGCGGCGGCGTCGGGGTCCAGGCACGCCACGGAGAACCGGGCCGCCCCCGCCCGGTATTGGGCGGCGAGTGACCGCGCCGCGGTCCCGAGCACGGCGCACGCCTCGTCGACCCGGGTGCCGAGCACCGCGAGGTTGCGGCCGGGGGCGCGCCGCAGCACGGTACGGGCGGAGCGCGCGGCGACGTCGATCGTCTCGCCGAGCAGCACGACCGGGGCGGGCACCACCGCGGCCGGGGTGAGATCGGCGTAGTCGGGGCTGTCCGCGAGCCGCGGCACGGCGTCGCCGTCGAACAGCCGGGGCGCGCTCAGCTCGCCCGGCCGTCGGCGCCACAACCGGTGCTGCAGGGCACCCCACCGGTCCCGGTCGCCGGCCGCGGGCACCCGCACCACCCGGTTCGCCTCGACGGCGCCGGAGTCGGCGTTCACCACGGCGTGGAAGCGGGGCAGCGCCTCGGCGGCCGGGTTCGTCTCGGCCAGGATGCGGCGGGCGCGGGGCAGCGCGATGCGCAGCGAGAACTGGGCGACCAACGCGGGCCGGCCCCACAGTGCCTCGATGCCGGAGACGTCCTGGCTGGCCAATACGAGGTGGATGCCCTGGGAGCGGCCGCGGCGGGCCAGGTCCTCCAGCAGGTCCACGGCTTCGCCGGCGAGTGCGTCGCGCCCGGCGAGCAGCACCTGGAACTCGTCGACCACGGCCACGATTCGCGGCCAGTGCCCGTCCGGGTCCTCGGCGCGCAGCTCGGCCAGGTTGGTGACCTCGTGCCGTTTGGCCGCGTCGGCGCGTCGGCGCAGCTCGGCGCCGAGGAAACGCAGCAGCGCCAGCCCGAACTCGCGGTCGGTGTTGACGTTGACGCCGACCAGGCGTACGTGGGGCAGCCAGCTCGGGTCGCGCCGGCCCGGCGCGAACCGGGCGAACGACACCCCCTCCTTGAAGTCGAGCAGGTAGAACGCGAGCTCGGCGGGGGAGTACCGGGCGGCCAGCGCCCCGATCCACGCGTAGATCAGGTTGGTCTTGCCGGTGCCGGAGGGGCCCGCGATGAGCGCGTGTGGCGGGTAGTCGCTCAGCGTCACGGTGACCGGGGCGCCCTGCGGGCCGTCGCCCAGCGGCGCGCTCAGGCCGGCGGCGGAGCTCTCCGACCACTCCTCGGCGGGCAGCAGGCTGTCCAGCGCCACCGGCCCGGGGCCTGCGGCGACCTGGTCGGCGATGCGGCGGCTGGTCGCGGTGACCAGCGCCGCGGGCGGCCCCTCATCCAGGTGTACGGGCAGGTCACCGCAGCCGGACAGCCGGGCGGCCCCGCCGCGCGCGGCGTCGATCACCTCGACCCCGGCGGGCGGGTCCACGCCGATCCCGCGCAACAGAAGGTGCACCCCGCACGCCGCCCCGGTGCGCAGCAGCCGGTCGAGCTGCTCGCGCTCGTGGCGGGACAGCTCGTCGCCGCGCCCGCCGCCCAGCAGCACCGACAACCGCCACGGCTCGGGGCGGCGCCCGGTCGCGGCGGCCAGCTCGCGTACCGACTGGTGCTCCCCGGCCAGCACGGTCTCGTTGATCCGCCGGACGTGGTCGACCAGCTCGTCGAGCAGGGCGCCGAGCCCGCCCGGCCCGACGAACGTGAGCACCCCGGCAGTGGCGAGCGCGGCGAAACCGGCCAGCCCGCCGCCGAGTTGCTCCGGGTCGTACCCGGTGAGCCGCAGCGTGCCGGCCGGGACCGTGCCGAGCACGCGCAGCAGCAGGCCGGCCACCACGTCGTCACCGGCGGCGGCGTCGCCGCGGACCAGGACGTGGCCGCGGTCGAGCAGCGGCACCAGCGCGGGCACCTCCCCGTCGTACGGCAGCAGCAGCCGGCCGACCCGCAGCTCGGATCCGGCGTCCGCGGGAGTGGGGGTCCAGCCCGGCCACGGATCGCCCGCCGCGCCCGGGGCGCCGCGGTGCCCCGCGTCGGCCGCCGCCCCGGCGAGTGCGGCCAGGTCGTCGTGGTGCTGGTGGTCGATGTCGCGCAGCCGGGTGTCGCGTTCGACGGCCAGCCGGATCTTCTGGGTCTCCGCGGCGGCGGCGACCCGGTTGCGGCGTTCGACCGCGGCGAGGTGGCGCTGGCGGGCGGCGTCGAGCGCGGTCTGTGCGGCGCCGAGCGCGTGCGCCAGCCCGGCCCGTACGTCGAGCACCTGCTGGGTGGAGGACTCAGGCATCGGTGTCGCGGGCGCGCACGGGCTCGGGGGCGGACGGGTGCAGGCTGGCCGGGTCGCGGCCGAGGCGGGCGAGCAACACCCCGGTCAGTACGGCGGCGGTGACCGCGGAGTCGGCGGGGTGGGCTTGCGCCGGTTCGCGCTCGGGGGCGCGGCACACGCGGGCGAGCAGCGTGTCGAGGACGGTGGGCGGGGCACCGGGCAGCAGCGAGCCGACCGGCCCGGCGGCGGCGCTGCGCAGCCGCGCGACGTCGGCGGGCCGGGGCTCGTGGCCGAGCAGGTCGCCCGCGAGGCGGTGCAGGACGGGCGGGGTGAGCGCGGACAGGGCCAGCCCGGACGAGGCGTTGACCGCGTGCAGGTCGCGGCCTAGCCGGGCGCGGTCGCCGCTGCGCACCCCGGCGGCGACCCGGCGCAGCAGCTCGCCGGTGTCGGCCGCGCCGGTCCGGCCGTCGCGGTCCGGCGGGGGCGGGGCCTGCCCGGTCAGCTCGGCGACCCGCTGCTGCCACCACGGGCCCAGCCGCTCGGGTGGCGGGGGACCCGCGCCGGCGGCCGGGGGTGGGGCGGGTTCACCCAGCCCGGCCCGCCAGCCGGATTCGGGCGCGGCGGCGGCGTCGCCCGCCAGCCCGAGCACACCGAGGTACGCCGCGAGGGCGTCCTGCGCGATCCGCAATGCCGCGGCCGCGTTCTCGGCGTGCTCGGTCGCGTTGCCGAGCTGCGGTACGCCGAGCGGGTCCACGGAACTCTGCCGGACCCAGTTCAGCAGCTCCGTGGCGGAGCGCAGCCGGGCCATCGCCACGGTCACCAGGCCGGTGGGCAGTTCGTCGCTGGTGGCGCGGACCTGCGCGCCCAACTCCTGCAGGACAGACATCGCGCGCTACAGCGTGGCGGTGTAGGTCTGGGCCTGCTCGACCGCGACCAGCGTGGCCGCGAGGCATTCCTCGAGCTGCTGGTCGGCCTGCGACAGCGCGGCGTGCGCGGCGCCGACCGTGTCGTTGGCGCTGCCGTCGAGCGCGGCGGCGAGGCTCTGCTGGGCCTCGCCCAGCTTCTCGCGCGCCGCCTGGATCGCCGCCTGACCCTCGGTGACCTGTTGCAGGGCGGCATCGACGGCCGCTCTCAGCTCGGCGACGCTGGCCACGGGTGCAGCCTCCTGGGGGTGTGCGGGGGGACTACCGCCGCCCAGGATAGTCGTCCCCGATGGGGTACTCATGCCCGCACGCCCGGTTCGACGCTCCCCGTCCGGCGCCGCCGACGATCATGGGTTTTCGTCTATTTGATCCTCGTTTGGCCGGGCCTCGTTCGGGTGACGCGGGGGGCGCGGGAGGGCGGACGGGCCGCGGGTCTCGGCGCCGAGGGCGGTGACGCGGGCGCGCAGTTCCCGGTCCGCGGTCACCACGATCACCCGGCGGCCGGGTGACGCCGCGCCGACCAGGTCCACGATGGTGTCGTCGCCGGAGCCGGGGGCGCGCTCCACCCGTACCGTGCCGGTGGCCGGGATGTCGCGGGCCTTGCCCTCGACGACCAGGACGACCTCGACCGGGGCCGGCAGGCCGGGCAGCCCGTCGGCCGCGAGCGGCGCCAGGCGCTCGCGCAGCCGCACCGCCGCGGCGGCCCGGTCGCGCCACCACCCGTCGGGCACGGAACCGACCACGTTGGCCCCGTCGACGATGAGCAGCGGTGCGGCCATGTCCTCAGCCTCGCACGTACGGCCACCGCGGTGCCGCCGGGCCGCGCCGCCGATCATGCCGCCGCGAGCTGGTGGCTGCTGAGTGCGGGATAGGCGGCCAGCCATTTCAGGTATCGCGGGTTACGGGCCACCGCCTCCTTGTACGCCTCCCGGGCCATGCCGATCAGCCATGGGGCGACGTGGGCCGCGGGGCTTTCGGGATGCCACCCGAGCACCTGCCGCCAGCGCAGCGGAGCGCCCGCGAGGGGCCGGTGGGTCAGCCCGGCGGGTGGCCGGAACGTGGGCTGGCAGATGCCGATGGCCAGGCCCATCTCGACCATGTCCACCACGCCGCGGACGTCGGTCTCCAGGACCCGGCGAGGGGTGAACCCGGCCCGGGCGCAGGCGGCCGCGAAGCACTCCGCCATGCAGCCGTCGCCGGTGCCGGCCGCCCACTGCTCCTCGGCGAGCTCGGCCAGGTCGATGTCCTCGCCCCGGGCCTGCGGGTGGTCCTCGGGCAGCAGGATGCACACCGCGTCGACCGCGATGGTCTGCCAGAGCAGGCCGTAGTCCGCGGACGGCATCGCGTCGCCGCAGACGCCGACCTGCGCGTAGTCCAGCTTGCCCGCGACGACCATGTTGGCCAGTTCGTCGACGTAGTACGAGGCATGGGTGGAGATCTGGGCGTCCGGCTGCGCCGCGGACAGCCGGTGCACCAGCCCGCCGATCACCGGCCCGCCGATGGTGCCGATCCGGTACCGGCTCATGCCCTGGTCGGTGCCGGCCCCGGCGAGCCGGGCGGCCTCGTCCTGCAGGCCCTTCATCGCGGGCAGCAGGACGCGGGCCCGGGAGAGCACGAGCTCGCCGAGGGCGGTGGCGCGGGCGCCGCGCCGGTCGCGTTCGAACAGTGGGCCGCCGAGGGTGCGCTCGATCCGTTGCAGTTGGGCGGTCAGGGCCGGTTGGGCGAGTCCCAGCAGCGACGCCGCCTTCGTGACGCTGCCCGTCTCGGCGATGGCGCAGACCACCTTGAGATGCCGCAGCTCCAGGTTCATAGCGTGACGGTAGGACGTTCATGGGATCGACGGGAAGACCTTTGGATGGTGATAGATCCGCTACATATGACAAACGGGTTACGCAAATGGACACTTCCTAATAACTCGTACGCAAGATCTGAACTTTCCGTGCCCAAACCAGCACGCCACGCGTGATCAACGTCTACTTTGTACGTTGTTCACAGGTTCGCGCTCACATTGATGAACATCACGACGGGTCCGGACCGTGCACGGCCAGACGATGGCCGTCCCGCCCGGCCTGGTATGAAAGGCGGATGGACGCCACTGCCGACGACGAGGTCGTGGAGATCTGCCGCGACCTGCTCCGGATCGACACCACCAACACCGGCGACCCGCGCACCACCGTCGGCGAGCGCGCCGCCGCGGAGTACGTGGCCGAACGCCTCGACGACGTCGGCATCCCGGCGCAGATCTACGAGTCCGCCCCGGGGCGGGCCAACCTGGTCGCCCGCATCCCCGGCGCGGACCCCGCCCGGGGGGCCTTGCTCGTCCACGGTCACCTCGACGTCGTTCCCGCCGACGCGAGCGAGTGGTCCGTCCCGCCGTTCTCCGGCGCCGAGCGCGACGGCTACCTGTGGGGGCGCGGCGCGGTCGACATGAAGGACTTCGACGCGATGATGCTCGCGGTGGTCCGGCAATGGCGCCGCACCGGTGTGCGGCCGCCGCGCGACATCGTGCTGTGCTTCACCGCCGACGAGGAAGCCGGCATGGAATACGGCTCCCAATGGCTGGCCCGCGAGCACGCCGACCTGTTCACCGGCTGCACCGAGGCGATCGGCGAGGTCGGCGGCTTCTCCTACTCCGTCAACGACGACCTGCGGCTCTACCTGATCGAGACCGCCGAGAAGGGGCTGGACTGGCTGCGCCTGCATGCCCGCGGCCGCGCCGGGCACGGCTCGTTCGTGCACGACGACAACGCGGTCACCGCGCTGGCCGAGGCGGTCGCCCGGGTCGGGCGCCACCGCTTCCCCATGGTCGTCACGCCCACGGTCGCGGCGTTCCTGGAACACGTGTCCGACGCGTTCGGCATCGAGCTGGACCCGGCCGATCCCGAGGTGGCCATCGCCAAGCTGGGCCCGATCGCCAACCTCATCGGCGCCACCCTGCGCAACACCGCCAACCCGACCCGCCTCGACGCCGGGTACAAGGACAACGTCATCCCCAGCCGGGCCTCCGCCACGATCGACTGCCGCACTCTGCCCGGTCAGGCCGAGGCGTTCCTGGAGCAGCTGCGCGACGTGATCGGGCCGGACATCGAGATCGAGCACATCTCGCAGCAGGGCGCGGTCGAGACCAGCTTCGACGGCGCGCTGGTCGACGCGATGGCCGCGGCGCTGCGCGCCGAGGACCCGGGGGCGCGGGCGGTGCCGTACATGCTCTCCGGGGGCACGGACGCGAAGGCGTTCAGCACCCTGGGCATCCGCTGCTTCGGCTTCGCCCCGCTGCGGCTGCCCGCCGATCTGAACTTCTCCGCCCTCTTCCACGGCGTCGACGAGCGCGTGCCGGTGGAAGGACTACAGTTCGGCGTGCGCGTGCTCGACCGACTTCTGCAGACCAGCTGATTTCATCATTTCCGAAGGGACGTCGTCACCATGTCCGACCAGTATGCGGAGCTGGACAAGGCCCTGGAACGGGTCTTCGACGCCGCCCGGGCCCATCTTGCCGCGGTCAAGGCCGCGGAGGGCCGAGTCGACGACGACGAGGTGTGGCAGGCGTACGTCACGCTCAACAACACCTCCTATGCGTACGACGAGCAGCTTCTCGACACGTTCGGCGAGGTCACGCCGTGGGACGTCGAGTCGATCGACCCCGACGAGGCGGACCGCCGCTTCGGGCTCGGGATGGACGGGCTGGGCGGAAACGGCGCCGCGGACCCGTATCCGCAGGTGATCTCGGTGCGCCAGCGCCGCGACTACCGCGTGCCCAGCGTCGCGGCCCTGCTGCGGATCGCGGAGGTGGCACGCCGCGAGGCGGTGCCCGCCGACGAGGACGCCGGCAGCGTGGAGAGCGTCGGCGAGGCCGTGCTGGAGCTGCTGCAGGCCGGCGACGGATCGCTCGCCTCGCTCGACGTGCCCGAGCTGGAGCCGCTCGACGGTCTGCTGACCGTGAGCGAGGTCGCCCAGCCGCTCGACCTGGAGGCGTACGACGACGCCGACGGCACCGGGCCGTTCACCCCCGAGGCCGGCGACCTGCTGGTCGGCCGGCTCGACGAGCACCCGTTCCTGCCGGACGAGGACGAGGAGCACGACCACCAGCACTGAAACGGCGCCCGCCGGGAGGCGGGCGCCGTTTCAGTACGACAGTCCCGGTTGCGCGGGGCTCTGCGCCAGTCGGCGCAGCATCACCCGCCGGGAGCCGTCCGGGAAGAGCTGGACCCGGGCCAGCTCCCAGCCTGAGAACTCCGCCCGGATGGCCAGCTGCGCCGCAGCGGTCAATCGATCGACATTCGACGGCAACCGCAGCGGCGCATATTCGTAGTCCATGTGACCTAATATGCGCCAGCCTGCGGACCTTTGCTAGTACCCTCGCGCTCCGGGTAACCCACGGCAACCGCGGACACGTCATCCAGCGCCGCGGCGATTTCCGCAGGCAGCGTGAGCCCGTCGCTGGCCAGCGCGCCCTGCAACTGGCCCGCCGTGCGCGCGCCCAGGATCGGCGCCACCACCCCGGGCCGGTCGCGGACCCACGCCAGCGCCACCTCCAGCGGCGACACGCCGAGACCGCCCGCGGCGATGACGACCGCCTCGACGATGCTGGAGCTGCGCGGCTCCAGGTAGGTCTGGACGAACGGCGCCAGGTGCTCCGAGGCGGCCCGGGAGTCCGCCGGGCGCCCGTTGCGGTACTTGCCGGTCAGCACCCCGCGCCCGAGCGGGGACCATGGCAGCACACCGATGCCCAGCGCCGCCGCGGCGGGCAGCAGCTCCCGCTCGATCCCGCGCTCCAGCAGCGAATACTCCATCTGGGCGGCCACCACGGGCGCCCGCCCCGGGTACGCGGCCTGCCACGTCGCCGCCCGGGCGGTCTGCCACCCGGCGAAGTTGGACACCCCCACGTACCGGACCCGGCCGGAGCTCACCGCGTGGTCCAGGGCTGCGAGGGTCTCCTCCAGCGGGGTCTGCGGGTCGTACCCGTGCACCTGCCACAGGTCCACATAGTCGGTGCCGAGCCGCCGCAGCGACGCGTCCAGCGCGCGCAGCAGATGCCCCCGGGAGCCGTCGCGGCGCCGGTGCGGACCCCGGGCCAGGCCCGCCTTGGTCGCGATGAGGATCTCGTCGCGCGGCACGAGCTGGTCGATCAGGGAACCGATGACGGTCTCCGCGTCGCCGTCGCCGTACACGTCGGCGGTGTCCAGCAGGGTGCCGCCCGCGTCGAGGTAGCACTTGAGTTGCGCGGCCGCGTCGTCCGGGTCGGTGTCGCGGCCCCAGGTCATGGTGCCGAGCGCGAGCCGGGAGACCGCCAGCCCGCTTCGGCCGAGCGGTCGTTGCTGCATGGGTGAACCTTATTCAGACCTGGTCATCCGCGAAATCCTTGCGGCAGGTCAACCGCGTCGGGAAGGCGACGGAACACCGCGGAGATCACCGTACGTGTTTGCGTAGGCTTCCTGACGGGAGCAAGGCGGCTCCCGCGACGATCGGGAGGACCCGTGCGGCTCGGACTCAGCCTCGGCTACCAGACCTCGTGGACCACCCCCGCCGACCACCTCGCCCTCGCCCAGGAAGCCGACCGGCTGGGCTTTTCGGTGGTGTGGGCGGCGGAGGCGTACGGCTCGGACGCCCCGAGCATGCTCGCCTGGATCGCCGGGCAGACCCGGCAGATCGACGTCGGCGCGGCCGTGATGCAGATCCCGGCGCGCAGCCCCGCGATGACCGCGATGACCGCGGCCACGATCGACACGGTCTCGGGCGGCCGGTTCCGGCTGGGCCTGGGCGTCTCCGGCCCGCAGGTTTCCGAGGGCTGGCACGGCGTGCGGTTCGCCAAGCCGCTGGGGCGCACCCGCGAGTACGTCGACATCGTCCGGCTGGCCCTGGCCCGTAAGCCGGTCGCGTACGCCGGGCAGCATTACCAGCTGCCGCTGCCCGACGGCGCGGGCAAGGCGCTGCGGCTGGGTTTCCACCCGCCGCGCGACACGATCCCGGTGTACCTGGCCGCGGTGGGGCCGAAGAACCTGGAGCTGACCGGCGAGATCGCCGACGGCTGGCTGGCGATCTTCTTCGCGCCGGACGCCGCCGGGGAGTATCTGCAGCACATCGAGCGCGGCCGGGCCAAGAGCGGCGCCGGGCTCAGCGGCTTCGACGTCAACGTCACCGCCCCGCTGGTGGTGGGCGACGACATCGCGGCCGGCGCCGACCTGATCCGCCCGCACGCCGCCCTGTACGTCGGCGGCATGGGCAGCAAGGACCAGAATTTCTACAACCAGCTCGCGGTACGGATGGGCTACGAGCAGGAGGCGGCGAAGGTGCAGGAGTTGTACCTGGCCCGCCAGATCCGCGACGCCGCGGCGGCGGTGCCGCAGGAGTTCATCGAGCGGGTCTCGCTGATCGGCCCGCCCGCCCGCATCGCCGAACGCATGCGCGAGTACGCGGCCGCGGGCGTCGGCACCCTGTCGATCGAGCTGCACGCCACGTCCCGCGAGCACGCCCTGGCCGCCATGCGCGCCGCGGCGGAGGCGTACGAGGCGTCCGGCGTGGCCGTCTAGCCGTGGCGACCGTTCTGCTGTTACGCCACGGGCGTACCGCCGCCAATGCGAGCGGCGGGCTGGCCGGGCGGCAGCCCGTGGAGCTCGACGACACCGGCGGCGAACAGGCGAAGCGGGTGGGCGAGCGGCTGTCGGCACTGTCGCTGGCCGCGGTGGTGACCAGCCCGCTGCGCCGCTGCCGGCAGACCCTGGAGCTCGCGCTGCCCGGCACCGATCCGGCCGTCGACGACGGCCTGATCGAGTGCGGGTACGGCGACTGGGAGGGCCAGCCGCTGAAGAAGCTGGCCAAGGACCCGCTGTGGCCGGTGGTGCAGCACCATCCCAGCGCGGTGGTCTTCCCGAACGGCGAGGCCATGGCGGACATGTCGGCGCGGGCCGTGGCCACGATCCGCCGGTGGGACGCCGTGGTGACCGCGGAGCACGGGCCCGAGGCGGTCTGGCTGGCGTGCAGCCACGGCGACGTGATCAAGGCGATCGTGGCGGACGCGATGGGGCTGCACCTGGACCAGTTCCAGCGCATCGTGGTCGATCCGGCGTCGGTCACCGCGATCCGGTACACCCCGACGCGGCCGTTCCTGGTCCGGCTGAACGACACCGCCGACCTGGCGTCGTTGGTGCCCCCGAAACCGGCGCGGCGGCGCCGCTCGGCACGTCCGGCGGAATCCTCGGACGCGGCGGTCGGCGGTGGGGCCGGCGCGGGCGTCTGAGCACAGCCCGTGACCGGCGTGTTACGCCTGCGTGTGCCGGGTTGCGCCCTCCGCGAACCCGCCCCGGTGGACTGCGCAGCCGCGTGCGGCGACGGCTAGGGTCGGGGTATGACCGAGCGCAGCGAGGGGCACTGCGGCATGCCGGAGAGGAGCAGCGGCGTGCCGCGGCGGCACCGGGCCATGCCGGAGGGGAGCCGGGGATGACCCACCAGGTGCATGCGTTCGAGCCGCCGGAGCGATTCGTCGCCGGGACGGTGGGGGAGCCGGGCGACCGGACGTTCTTCCTCCAGGCCCGTGGCGGCGGCCGGGTGATCAGCGTGGCGCTGGAGAAGGTGCAGGTCTCCCTGCTGGCGGAGAAGCTGGAGGAGCTGCTCACCGAGGCGAGCCGGCGCTTCGGCATCGCGCTGCCGGAGAGCACCGCGTCCGGGCACGACAACGAGCCGCTGGACACCCCGGTCGACGAGGAGTTCCGGGTCGGCACGCTGGGACTGGCCTTCGACGTCGACTCCACCACGGTGGTGATCGAGGCGATCGAGGCGGGGGAGGGCGAGACCGAGGCCGAGCTGGCCGACGAGGACGAGGACTCGGCCGACGAGGAGGACGAGCCCGACGACGACCTGGACCGGCTCCGCGTGCGGCTCACCCCGGAGGCGACCCGCGAGTTCATCGACCGGGCCCGCCGGGTGGTCGCCGCCGGGCGGCCCCCGTGCCCGCTGTGCGGCCAGCCGCTGGACCCGGCCGGTCACCTCTGCCCCCGCCACAACGGCTACCACCGGTGACCACCGCGGAACCGGCCTCCGTGCTGTCCGAGGACGACGCCCTCGAACTGCTCCAGCGCGGCGAGATGGAGCTGGAGGGGCGGCTGGTCGAGGCGTCCAACACCACGCTGCGCGCCGAGATCACGCTGGCCGGGGTCCAGGCCCGCTGCGTGTACAAGCCGGTGCGCGGCGAACGCCCGCTGTGGGACTTCCCCGACGGCACGCTTGCCGGCCGGGAGGTCTCGGCGTTCCTGGTCTCCCAGGCGACCGGATGGGGCCTGGTGCCGCCGACCATTCTGCGGGATGGGCCGCTCGGCCCCGGCGCGGTGCAGTTGTGGATCGACGAGCCGGAGGACGCCGAGACGCTGGTCGGCTTCGTCCCGGCGTACGACGTGCCCGCGGGCTGGTTCGCTATCGCCTCGGCCCGCGACCCCGACGGTGATGCGTACGCCCTCGCGCACGCCGACGACCGGCGGCTGGCCCGGCTGGCCGTGCTGGACGCGGTGCTCAACAACGCCGACCGCAAGGCCGGCCACGTCCTGTACGGCCCGGACGCCCGGATCTACGCGGTCGACCACGGCGTCTGCTTCCACGTCGAGAACAAGCTGCGGACGGTGCTGTGGGGGTGGACCGGCAAGGCCCTGCCCGCCGAGGCGGAGCAGGTGCTGGCCACGCTCGGTGAGAAGCTGGACGGGCCGCTGGGCCAGGCCCTGGAGGAGCACCTGACCGTGTCGGAGGTGCAGCACGTGCGGCTGCGGGCGCGGCGCCTGGCCCGTTCGGCGCGTTTCCCGAAGCCGTCGCGGGACTGGCCGTCCGTCCCGTGGCCCCCGGTGTAGCCCGCAGAGGCCTAGCTCACGCCCGCGGCGCCGGGCCGCCTGGATAGGCTCGGTGACCATGGACGCTTGGACCGGGCACGAGGTGCCGACGCTGCCGGGAACCGCCACACCCTTGGCGCTGTACGACTCGGCCCGCCGATCCGTGCAGCCCACCACCCCGGGCGCGACGGCGACGATGTACGTCTGCGGGATCACCCCGTACGACGCCACGCACCTCGGGCACGCCGCCACCATGATCACATTCGATCTGATCAACCGGGCGTGGCGCGACGCCGGCCACCCGGTCACGTACGTGCAGAACGTCACGGACATCGACGACCCGCTGCTGGAGCGCGCTGACCGGGACGGCGAGGACTGGGTCGTGCTCGCGATGCGCGAGACCGCCCTGTTCCGCGAGGACATGGAGGCGATGCGGATCATCCCGCCGGAGCACTACATCGGCGCGGTCGAGTCCATCCCGGCCATCGCGGTGCACGTGCGCGAACTGCTGGAGACCGGCGCGGCGTACCGTCTCGACGACGGCACCGGCGACGTGTACTTCCCGATCTCCGCGGCCCCCGCGTGGGGTTACGAGTCGCACCTGACCCGCGAGCAGATGCTCGTACTGTCGGCCGAGCGCGGCGGCGACCCGGAACGCGCCGGCAAGCGCGACCCGCTCGACCCGCTGTTGTGGCGCGGCGCCCGCGACGGCGAGCCCGCGTGGGACGGCGGTGACCTCGGCCCCGGCCGGCCCGGCTGGCACATCGAGTGCGCCACGATCGCGCTCGGCCTGCTCGGCACCACCATCGACGTCCAGGGCGGCGGCAACGACCTGATCTACCCGCATCACGAGTGCTCCGCCGCGCACGCCGAGCGGCTGACCGGTGCGGCCCCGTTCGCCCGCCACTACGTGCACGCCGGCATGATCGGCCTGCACGGCGAGAAGATGTCGAAGTCCAAGGGCAACCTGGTGTTCGTGTCGCGGCTGCGCGGCGACGGCATCGACCCGATGGCGGTGCGGGTGGCCCTGCTGGCCGACCACTACCGCGCCGACCGGCAGTGGACCGACGACGTGCTCAAGGCCGGTCAGGAGCGCCTGACCCGGTGGCGCGAGGCCGCAGCGGCGCCCGCCGGGCCGTCCGGGGCGGGTCTGCTCGCGGCGGTACGCGCGGCCCTCGCCAACGACCTCGACACCCCCGCCGCGCTGGCGTTGCTCGACGCCTGGTCGGACGCCGCCCTGGCCGGGGCGGGCGACGACCGGGATGCGCCCGCCCTGATGGCGCGCGTGACCGACGCCCTGCTGGGCGTCCGCCTCTAGCCGGGGCCCGGGTGATCCGCGGGCGCTGCGTGAAGCGGTGACGTCCCGGGCGCCGGGGACTGCCCGCCGGGCTGGTCGTCCAGCTCGACGCAGCAGTGGCCGGGCCGGGGTTCCAGCCGGGCGGTCACGTCCGTGCGCCCGGTGCCCTCGATCAGGCCGGCGAGGAATGCGTGGTTGAGCCCGCACACCAGGGCGGTCTGCCGGGTCGCCACGGCGTGGAACGGGCAGTTGCGCAGCACCACCCGGGCGCCGGCCGCCTCCGGGTCGAAGCCGAGCCCGGACAGCGCGGCAACGAGGTCGCCGGGCTCGGCGCGTAGCCGGGTGCCCAGGTCGTACCCCCGCTGCCGGGCGTGCCGCCGGGCCGCCTGCTCGGCGTTGCCGGGGTCGTCGGAGACGGCGTCCGCCAGGATCTCGGCGATGAGCTCATAGCGCCGTTCGGGAACGGTGAGGGCCACGCCCTCGCCGTCCGCCGGTTCGTAGACCTTCGGGGCGCGGCCGCGGCCGCGTGGCCGCCCGGCGGGCGTCTCGTAGCGGGCGCGCAGCAGGCCGGACTCGACGAGCTTGTCGAGGTGGAACGCGGTGAGATTGCGCGACATGTGATGGGCGTCGGCCGCCTCCTCGCGGGTGACGGGGTGGCCGGCGCGGCGCACGTAGTCGTACAGCGCGCGGCGGGACACGTCGACGAGCGCCGCCATCGCGCTCCAGCGATCACCCGTGTCCATCACCGGAGATTATCACCAACATGTGCTATTGAAATTCCCGCCGGGTCGGTGCAGCATGATCGTTAACACCAACGACGATTAGCGAAAATCGGAGGCTCGGAATGACGCCGCACCGACCGGACCACGAGGGCTGCTGACGTGAGCGTCACGCCGCTTCCCGTACACCGTGCGCGCCCGCGCCGCGACGAAGCCGCCGCGGTGCGGGCCGCGGCCGCGTTCCTCGACGCGCTCGGCGTGGATCTCGACGCCGACGGGCTCGCCGACACCCCGGCCCGGATGGCCCGCGCGTACGCCGATCTGCTCACCCCGCGCGAGTTCACACTGACCACGTTCGCCAACGACGAGGGCTACGACGAGCTGGTGCTGGCCCGGGCCATCCCGATCCGGTCGGTCTGCGAGCACCACCTGCTGCCGTTCGTCGGCGTCGCCCACGTCGGCTACCTGCCCGGCGACCGCATCCTGGGCCTGTCCAAACTGGCCCGCGTCGTGGAGCTGTTCGCCCACGGTCCCCAGGTGCAGGAACGGCTCACCAAGCAGATCGCCGACTGGCTCACCACACAGCTCAGCCCCCGCGGTGTGGGGGTGATCGTCGAGGCGGAGCACCTGTGCATGACGCTGCGCGGCGTGCAGGCGGTCGGGGCCACGACCATCACCTCCACCCTGCAGGGAACGCTGCGCAGCGACGCCCGTTCCCGCGCTGAGTTCTTCACCCTGGCCGGCGTCGGCGCCCGCTGATACCGGCCGTACCCGAAGATCGGAGACCCGTGATGACCGCAGACGGCACATTCGTGATCGTCGGCGCAGGACTGGCCGGTGCGAAGGCCGCGCAGACGCTGCGTGAGGAGGGCTTCTACGGCCGGATCGTCCTGATCGGCGCGGAGCCGGACCGCCCCTACGAGCGCCCGCCGCTGTCGAAGGGGGTGCTGACCGGCGACGCCGTGCCCGACAGCGTGTTCGTCCACGACCCCGGCTGGTACGCCGAGCACGACGTCGATCTGCGTACCGGCATCCGGGCCACCGGGCTCGACCGCGCCGCCCGGCGGCTGCGCCTGTCCGACGGCACCGACCTCACGTACGACAAGCTGCTGCTGGCCACCGGTGCGAGCCCGCGCCCCCTGGACGTCCCGGGCGCGCGGCTCGACGGCGTGCAGCAGCTGCGTACGCGCGCCGACAGCGCCCGCATCGCCACCGCGCTGACCGGCTCGCCCCACGTCGTGATCGTCGGCGCCGGGTGGATCGGGCTGGAGGTCGCCGCCGCCGCCCGGCAGCGCGGCGCCACGGTCACCGTCGTCGAGACCGCCGCACTCCCACTGCAGCGGGTCCTCGGCGACGACATGGCCCACGTCTTCGCCGACCTGCACCGCGGCCACGGCGTCACGTTCCGCTTCGGCACCGGGGTGGCTGAGATCCGCGGCACGGGCAAGGTCTCCACGGTCGTGCTGACCGACGGCGCCGAGCTGCCCGCCGACCTGGTCGTCGCCGCCGTCGGCGTACGGCCGGACACCGAGCTGGCCGAGGCGGCCGGGCTCACGGTCGACAACGGCGTCGTGGTCGACGAGTCCCTGCGAACCGCGGACCCGCACATCCACGCCGCCGGTGACGTCGCCAACGCGTACCACCCGCTGCTCGGGCGGCACCTGCGCGTCGAGCACTGGTCCAACGCGCTGCACGGCGGCCCCGTGGCGGCCCGCGCCATGCTGGGACAGCAGGTCAGCCACGACGACCTGCCCTACTTCTTCACCGACCAGTACGACCTGGGCATGGAGTACACCGGGTACGCCCCGCCCGGGGGCTTCGACCGGGTCGTGATCCGCGGCGACCTCGACCGGCGCGAGTTCATCGCGTTCTGGATCTCCGACGGCCGGGTGCTGGCCGGCATGAACGTCAACGTGTGGGACGTCGTCCCGGCGATCCAGGCGCTGATCCGTTCCGGAAAGCCGGTCGACCCGCACCGCCTCGCCGACCCCGGCGTCCCGTGGGACGAGATCTGAGTCCGATCACGCCAGGGTGAGCCCCGGGCCCGGTTCGGGCTCGGGGCTCGGCGCGGGGATGCGGTACTCCTCGGTCAGCGTGGTCATCGGGCCCGGCCAGGTCGCCTGCGCCACCTCGATCGGCTTGCGGGTCTCGTCGAACGCGACGTGCAGCAGATGCAGCACCGGGGTGTCCGGGCGGATCTGCAGGATCTCGGCTTCCTCCCGGCTGGGCTGCCGGGCGCTGATCGTGTCCGTGGCCGAGGCGTACCGGCGGCCGATGGCCTCCTCCGCCTCCTGGTAGAGCGGCCGCCCGAACGCCTCCACGCGCTCCAGCGAGGTGCCGCCCGCATCCGTGACCCGGAACCAGGACGCGCCCACCTCCACCGGGGCGTCGTCGGTACGCACGATGTGCCTACGGACCAGCATCTCGGTGCCGTCGCGCACCCCGAACGCGTCGGCCACCTCGGGCGGGGCGGGCTCGCGGCCCACCCCGGCGAGCTGCTGCCGGTACCGGGCGGCAAGATCGGCGTGGTAGCCGCGGTGGGCGCCGTACCGGCCGCGGGAGAGGCGGTTGAGGCGGCGCCGTGTGCCGCGCACGTACGTGCCCGACCCCGGCTTGGTGATCAGTACGCCCTCGACGCGCAGCTGGTCGACCGTCCGCTGCACGGTCTGCTTGGCCACCCCGAACATCTCCGCCATGGCCGGGATGGACGGCAGCCGCTCGCCGGGCTGCCAGTCGCCGCGGCGGATGCGCTCGCGCAGCTGGGCGGCGATCTGCCGGTGGGGGAATTCGGCGGTACCAGGGTTGATCGTCATGGCGCACCTCCGGCTCGCAATGAACCCAGGTTCCTAGGATGCGCCACGCGCGGTGTCCCGCGCCGCCGACACGCCGAAATCGCCCGGCTCGGCGCGGCGGGGCTGAGGCGTGCCGGTCCGGTGTGGACGCCGAGACGAGCGCGTTACCAGGAGCCCGCGGTGGGGCCGGCGGACCCGCCGCGGCGACGCAGGTACTTCTCGAACTCGCTGGCGATCTCGTCACCGGTCAGCGGCTGGATGCCCTCGTCGCCGACGCGTTCCTCCAGCTCGCGGACGTATTCGCCGAGCTCCGAGTCCTGCTCGGCGGCCGAACGGACCCGAGCCTCCCACTCGCCGGACTCCTCCGCCAGATCCGCCATCGGCACCGGCAGATCCAGGACGTCCTCGACGCGGTGCAGCAGCGCCAGTGTCGCTTTCGGACACGGCGGGTTGTTCGCGTAGTGCGGCACGTGCACCCAGAACGACAGGGCCTCCAGCTCGGCCCGGCCACAAGCCTCCTGCAGCACCCCGACGATGCCGGTGGGGCCGTCGTAGCGGGTCGGCGCGACCTTGTACTTCTCGGCCGTCTCCCGCCCCGTGGCGGTGCCGCTGATCGGCAGCGGACGCGTGTACGGCACGTCCGCCAGCAGCGCGCCGAGCAGCACCACCCGGTTCACCTCCAGGCTGTGACAGACCTCGAGGATCTCCTCGCAGAACGTCCGCCACCGCATGCTGGGCTCGATGCCCCGGATGAGCACGACATCGCGTTCCGTCCCGGGCGGGCTGGCCACCATGAACCGGGTCGTCGGCCACTCGATCCGGCGGGTCTCGCCCTCGGCCATCGTGATGGTCGGGCGGCTCACCTGGAAGTCGTAGAACTCCTCCGGGTCGATGCTGGTGATCTCGCGGGCCTGCCAGACCTGCTCCAGGTGTTCCACGGCAGCGGTGGAGGCGTCGGCCGCGTCGTTCCACCCTTCGAACGCGGCGATCGCCACGGGGGAACGCAGCAGGGGGAGGCCGTCGAACTCAGTCACATCGCCAACCTTACGTGGCCGCCGGGACACGCACCCGCCGGCCGCGCCGTGGGAGTGACACGCCGGCACCCGGTACCACGGCCGAGAGCCCCGTCACACTCCCGCGTCCCACGTGGCGGCGGATGTTCGGCCGGGCGTCGGCAAAGCCGTAGCCTGGGGAGGTGCCTAACGATTTCCTTTCTGCGCTGACCGACCGTGTCCTCGTCGCCGACGGGGCCATGGGGACGATGTTGCAGGCCGCCGACCTGAGTGTGGATGAGGACTTCCAGGGGCTCGAAGGCTGCAACGAGATCCTCAACGTGACCAGGCCGGACGTGGTCCGGGGGGTGCACGAGGCGTACCTCGCGGCGGGCAGCGACTGCGTCGAGACCAACACGTTCGGGGCGAATCTCGGCAACCTCGGCGACTACGACATCCAGCACCGGATCCGGGAGCTGAGCGAGGCCGGGGCGCGGATCGCGCGTACGGCCGCGGATGCGTACGCGACCGCCGAACAACCCCGGTACGTGCTCGGTTCGATCGGCCCCGGCACCAAGCTGCCCACGCTCGGCCACACCCGCTACGACGTACTCCGCGACGCGTACCTGGAGAACGCGGCCGGCCTGATTCTCGGCGGCTCCGACGCCCTGATCGTCGAGACGTGCCAGGACCTGCTGCAGACCAAGGCGGCCGTGATCGGCGCGCACCGGGCGATGGCCGAGGTCGGCCGTACGGTGCCGGTGATCTGTCATGTGACCGTCGAGACCACCGGCACCATGCTGCTCGGCAGCGAGATCGGCGCCGCGCTCACCGCGCTGGAGCCGCTGGGCATCGACCTGATCGGGCTCAACTGCGCCACCGGCCCCGCCGAGATGACCGAGCACCTGCGCTTCCTGTCGCAGCACGCCCGCGTACCCCTGTCGGTCATGCCGAACGCCGGCCTGCCGGTCCTCGCGGCCGGCGGTGCCTACTACCCGCTGGGCCCGGACGAGCTGGCCGAGGCGCTCGACCGCTTCGTCACCGAATACGGCGTCCCGCTCGTCGGTGGATGTTGCGGCACCACCCCGGCGCACATCGAGGCTGTGGTGCGGCGCGTACGCGGCCGGCAGGCCGCCGCGCGCAGCCCGGAGCACGCGGCCGGCGCGGCGTCGATCTACCACGAGGTGCCGTTCCGGCAGGACGCCGGCGTGCTGATGATCGGGGAGCGGACCAACGCGAACGGATCCAAGGCGTTCCGCGAACCGATGCTCGCCGGTGACTGGCAGGCCTGCGTGGAGATCGCCCGTGGCCAGGCCCGCGACGGCTCCCACATGCTGGACCTGTGCATCGACTACGTGGGCCGCGACGGCACCCAGGACATGCGCGAGCTGGCCGGCCGCTTCGCCACCGCGTCCACGCTGCCGATCATGCTGGACTCCACCGAGCCGCCGGTCATCGAAGCCGGGCTGGAGATGCTGGGCGGCCGGTGCATCGTCAACTCGGTCAACTACGAGGACGGCGACGGCCCGAACTCCCGCTTCGCGCGGATGATGCCGCTGGTCAAGGAACACGGCGCCGCGGTGGTCGCGCTGACCATCGACGAGCAGGGCCAGGCCCGCACCGCGGACTGGAAGGTACGGGTGGCCGCCCGGCTCATCGACGACCTCACCGGCACGTGGGGGATGAACCGCGCCGACATCCTGATCGACTGCCTGACGTTCCCGATCGCCACCGGCCAGGAGGAGACCCGCCGCGACGGGATCGAGACCATCGAGGCGATCCGCCGGATCGCCGAGCTGTACCCCGGGGTGAACTTCACGCTCGGCGTCTCGAACATCTCGTTCGGTCTGAACCCGGCCGCCCGGCAGGTGCTCAACTCGGTGTTCCTGCACGAGTGTGTCCAGGCTGGACTGACCAGCGCCATCGTGCACGCCAGCAAGATCCTGCCGATGTCGAAGATCCCCGACGAGCACCGCCGGGTCGCCCTCGACATGGTCTACGACCGGCGCAGCGAGGGCTACGACCCGCTGCAGAAGTTCATGGAACTGTTCGAGGGCGTCGATGCGACCAGTGCCCGCGCCTCCCGCGCCCAGGAACTGCTCAGCCTGCCCCTGGACGAACGGCTCAAGCGGCGCATCATCGACGGCGAACGCAACGGCCTCGAAGACGACCTGATCGCCGCGCTGGCCGACAAGCCCGCGCTGACCATCGTCAACGACGTGCTGCTCGACGGCATGAAGACCGTCGGTGAACTGTTCGGCTCCGGCCAGATGCAGCTGCCGTTCGTGCTGCAGTCCGCCGAGGTGATGAAGGCGGCCGTGGCGTACCTCGAACCGCACATGGAGAAGAACGAGGACGAAGCCGGCAAGGGCCGCATCGTGCTCGCCACGGTCAAGGGCGACGTCCACGACATCGGCAAGAACCTCGTCGACATCATCCTCAGCAACAACGGGTACGAGGTCGTCAACATCGGCATCAAGCAGCCGATCAACGCCATCATCGACGCCGCGGAACAGCACCACGCCGACGCCATCGGCATGTCCGGCCTGCTGGTCAAGAGCACCGTGGTGATGAAGGAGAACCTGCAGGAGATGGCCGAACGCGGCGTCGCCGGCCGGTACCCCGTCCTGCTCGGCGGGGCGGCACTGACCCGCTCGTACGTGGAGGACGACCTGCGGTCCGCGTACGACGGGGACGTGCACTACGCCCGGGACGCGTTCGAGGGCCTGGCCCTGATGGACAAGGTGATGACCGCCAAGCGCGGCGGCACCGCCGTCGTGGACGCCGAGCGGGAGACGGTGTTGCAGGCACGGCGCGAACGGCGGGCACGCCAGCGCGCCACGGTCACGGACAACCTGCCCCCGTTGGACGACACGTCCGTGCGCTCCGATGTGGCCACCGACGTCGAGGTGCCCACGGCGCCGTTCTTCGGGACGCGCGTCATCAAGGGCATCCCGCTGGCGGAGTACGCGTCGATGCTGGACGAGCGGGCCACATTCCTCGGGCAGTGGGGCCTCAAGGGTTCCCGGGGCGGCGGCGGGCCGACGTACGAGGAGCTGGTGGAGACGGAGGGCCGGCCGCGGCTGCGGTACTGGCTGGACCGGCTCGCCGCCGACCACGTGCTCGAGGCGGCCGTCGTGTACGGGTACTTCCCGGCGTACGCCGAAGGCAACACGCTGGTGGTGCTGGACGAGAACGGCGTCAGCGAGCGGGCCCGGTTCACGTTCCCGCGGCAGCGGCAGGAGCGGCGGCTGTGCCTGGCCGACTTCTTCCGCCCCCGCGGTGACGGTCTCGACGTCGTCGGCCTGCAGCTGGTGACGGTGGGCCAGCCGATCAGCGAGTACACCGCGAAGATGTTCGCCCGCAACGAGTACCGGGACTACCTGGAGGTGCACGGCCTGTCCGTGCAGCTGACCGAGGCGCTTGCGGAGTACTGGCACCGCCGGGTGCGCAGTGAGCTCGTCCTGCCCGGGGGCGGCTCCGTGGGTGCCGGCGATCCGGCCGACCTCGCCGGCATCCTCAAGAACGCCTACCGCGGCTGCCGGTACGCGTTCGGGTATCCGGCCTGTCCCGACCTGGAGGACCGGGCGAAGGTGGTGGACCTGCTGGACGCCGGGCGTATCGGCGTCACGCTGTCGGAGGAGTTCCAGCTGGAGCCGGAGCAATCGACCGACGCCATCATCGTCCACCACCCGGAAGCAAACTACTTCAACGCCAAGTAGTCGACGTACCGCCGCTGACCTGCACAAACAGGTCCGGAAACGGCCCGAGAATCATGATCATGCCGTCTCCAGGCCGTCTCGGGGTCAGCGGCGGTTCGTCCGGATCGTCGGCGAACGCGGCGTCGATCGCCCGCCGGGTGCGGTCCTCGCCGGTCGGCGACCGGTGCGTGTAAACACGCAGCGTGAACCCCGTGTCGGCGTGGCCCAGGTGGGCCGCCAGCGCCTTGATCGTCTTGCCGCGTCGAGCGGGACCGAGGCGCAGGTGTGGCGCAGTACGTGCAGCCCGTTGCGCCGGTCGTCCTCGATCCCGGATCGCCCGCTTCCACACCCGGGCGTTCAACTACCCGTCAACGCTTGCGGCGAAGATGCGGGTGAAGATGGCGTCGATAACTTCGCTCTTGGCCATGGTGTAGTCGCCGTCGGCCGCGTCGCGGGCCAGACGCCGCTTGGTCGAGGCGTACAGCTCTCGATCATCGGGGTGGGTGCGTAGCCAGTCGCGAAAAAGCCGGTGCCGAGTGACCTCCGGTGCGCCCTGGGGCCAGACGTGCACGTGGACGTCCTCCTCGGTGTCGACGAGCATGCGGTGCCCATGCCACCACGGCTCACGCAGAACGAGGACGTACCCGAGCTTCTCCAGGGCCGGAACGTAGCGCGTCTCGGACTCGGTATCGGCGATGACGAGGTCGACATCCACGATGGCCTTGGCGGCCAGGCCAGGAACCGACGTGGATCCGACATGTTCCAGCTCGAGAATCGAATCGCCCAGAGCGCCGCGCAGCGCGGCGGCGATGGTGTCGTAGCGCTCTGCCCAGGCGGGGTTGTAGTTCTCGATGACGATCGTTCTCCAGCCGTTGGGCGGTTCGCGAACCATGCGGGACGCATCCTGCTCGGGCGTACCCGGCACGCGTTGCCGGATGTCCTCATATTTCAGCCGGGAACGATGGGCGGGCCGAGGTCGACCACTCCGCCGATTCTGGCGACGATGCCGGCTCCGGTGTGGGTCGCGCTGGCGGAGATCGATGATGGTCGCCGGGCCGTGTCACCCTGGTGGACCTCGATTTCGCCGGTGCCGGATGTGTCGAGTAGGTGGGCGGCGAGGCAGCCGACACTGTTGGCGTTCGCGATGTCCTCGTTGACGCCGATCGCGGGGGCGAACATCCGAGCTGCGGCCGTTCTTGCGGTCGGCGAGAGTGCGTACGTGAAGCAGCCGAGATACCCGAGTCTGCGGCACTCGATTGCCAGACGATCGAAGTCGGGCCGCATCGACAGCAGCGTCCGGTGATCCCGGACGGGGACGAGCAGTCGTGGCGTGCCGGGCGAAGCGACCCGCACGTCGGCGGCGATGTCTGCTCGGTGCAGGCCGAGTGCCGCGATGATGCCATCGCCGGTGGCGTCGGCGTAGTCCGCAAGGGCGACAACGCCTTGGTCGAACCAGACTTCGACGCCGTTGCGGCGGCGGATGGCGGTCGTGGCGAAGATACGGCCTGCGGAGTTTAGACGCCCGTGGTGCTCGGTGGCGCCGCTGCGGTGCAGCAGGACTGCTTGCGCGGCGATGATTCCATGGCCGCAGTTCGTGAGTTCCCCGACGCTGGTGAAGTAGCGCACCGTGGGTGTGTCCGGTGTGCTGGTGTCGATGAACGCGGTGTGGGAGGTGCCGGTCCTGCGGGCGGTGGCGTGCCGCTCGTCGTCGGTGAGCGTGGCGTCGTCGATCACGACCGCGGTGGGGCTGCCGCCCTGGCCATCGCGGGTGCAGGCGTTCACCACTGCCATGGGTGGGCCGGCCATCAGGCGGCCGTGATGTCGGCGAAACGGGGAGCGCCGGACTCGAGGTCGACGCGAGCGGTGCGGGCGGCGAAGCAGATCGCGTGGTACCACCCGCACAGCAGCAGTACGTCGAGCAGTTGCCGCTCGTCGAGCAGTTCCTGCGCGGATCGCCACAGTTCGTCGTCGACGTCGCTCGCGTCGTGCAGGGCGTCCGCCATCCGGATGAGCGCGGCTTCGCGGTCGGCCGTCCAGCAGGGATTGTCAGGGGAGCCGCGGGTGAGCGAGGCGACCTCGGCCGGCGAGAGGCCGGCACGGTCACCGAAGACCATCAGGTGGACGCCCCACTCGTACTCGCAGCCGCAGCGCACGCAGGTGCGCAGGATGACGATCTCCCGCTCTCGAAGTGTCAGCGTCAGGTCGCGGCCGAGTTCATACCTGCCCCAGCTGCTCATCGCCATGGTCATCGGCAAGTTCTTCGCGAACGTCCGGAACAGGCCGATCGGAGGCACGCCAGCCGGCATCATCGTGGCGAGTTGTGCCTCCACGTCCGGCGTGAACGGCGGTTCGAGCGCCATGATGCGAGCCATGGCCCCTCCAGGTGATTCGGATTCAGAAGCACATTAGCGCTTCGGATTACGAAGCGCCAGGGGCGAGCCCTCGCGGTTTCAGTCTTCGCCGCCCTTGCCCAGGGCCGAGGCCCACGCGTCGGACCACCGGGCGAGTGGGCGCAATGCCTGGTAGACGCCGTGGCCCAGGTCGGTGAGCGTGTAGGTCGTGTCCGGCTGCTGGGCAACGAGTTGGGCGTCCAGAAGTTCGGTCAGCCGTTGCCGCAGGACGCTGGAGGACATGTTGTCACAGCGCTGCTGCAACGCGCGGAACCCGACCGGCCCGTGCTGCAGCTCCCAGACGATGCGCAGGTTCCAGCGGCGGCCGAACAGGTCAAGGGCGGCCATCAGGGGTCGCCCGGTACTCGATCCGCGTACCGGCCGGCCTGGCCTGGGTGCTGTCATTGCCTGTGCCGCCCCTCTTGATGCTTCGATATCCGACACGGTACCGTCCCGGATGTTGATTCGATTTCCGAAGCACTAGGGGTGGGGTGCCTGGCCCACGATCACCGGCACCCCCGTCCGATCGAACCGGAAGCTAAGGACCGCCCGCATGCAGTTCCCTCACATGGCAGCCCGGAACGCGGTGACACTCGCGCTTTCCGAAGATGCAGCCGCCGATGACGTCACCACTCGATGGAGCGTCGCGCCGCGACGATGGGCGACGGCAGTCATCATCACCCGCCAACCGGGCCTGGCCGCCGGGGTGCCCATGGCCGCCGAGGTCTACGCCCGTATCGGCGCGGAAACACAGATCGACGAATCAGTACCCGACGGCACTCGGGTGAAGGCCGGCGACGTCCTCGCGAGCATTTCCGGCCCTGCACACCAGATCATCACCGGCGAACGGACGGTGCTGAATTTCCTCCAGCGCCTGTGCGGTATCGCCACACTCACCGATCGGTACGTGGCCGCCGTGCGCGATCTGCCTGTCCGGGTCCTGGATACCCGCAAGACCGCCCCTGGGCTCCGGTTGCTGGACAAGTACGCGGTCGCCGCGGGCGGCGGGCACAACCATCGGCTGGACCTCGGCGCCATGGTGCTGCTCAAGGAGAACCACATCACGGCCGCAGGCGGCATAACCGCCGCCATCGACAACGTCCGCAAGAACATGGCGTCGGAGGGCAGGCCCATGGCCATCGAAGTAGAGGTGGCCACGATTGCGCAAGCTCGTGAGGCGCTGCGAGCCGAGCCGTCATGGATCATGCTCGACAACATGAGCGTGCCGCAGTTGGCAGAAGCCGACCGCCTTCGACGGGAACTGGCCCCCGACTCCGGCATCGGGCTGGAGGCCTCGGGCACGATCACCCTGGACAACCTGCGCGCCGTCGCGGAAACCGGTGTCGACGCCATCTCCGTCGGCTCGCTGACTCACAGCGCACCGGCCATGGATCTGAGCATGCTTCTGAGCATCAGCCGATCCTGAGAGGCTGAGTCGGCAGCCTCGCTGGAATCGCGGACTGCCAACATCGCCGCTGATCCGGAAGGCGCGCCGGACGCCGACCGCAATGTCGTCAGCGGCCATCGCTGGCCCGAACCCGGGCTGACCGGCGCGTGCTCTGAATCGCCCCGGTGACCCCTCGTCGGGGAATCAACCTGAATTGTGAATTCGAAGACAGATGTGCTCTTCCGAACACTGGAGGTTCCGTGGCCAAGGGCTACTGGGTCAGCGTCTACCGCACCATTTCAGACCCTGAGAAGCTGGCTGCTTACAACAAGCTGGCCGGTCCGGCCGTCCGGACCGGGGGCGGTCGGACCCTCGTCCGTGGAGGTCGGGTCGTGGCGCACGACGCCGGAATCGCCGAGCGCACTGTCCTGGTCGAGTTCGACAGCTTCGAGCAGGCCGTCGCGGTGCACGAGAGTGCGGCCTACCGAGAGGCGCTGGTCGCCCTCTCCGACGGCGTGGAGCGCGATTTCCGCATCGTCGAAGGCATCGACTGACCGCGGGCTCAGCCCTTTCGAAGCCTGCGGGGGCCGGGGCGTCACCGACCTGGGCGAGAAGCACGGCCACCGCGTCCCGCGCGTGTGCGGCAAGGGCGGCAAGGTCGTCCTCGTCCCGCTACCGCCCGGGGTCGCCCGCGCCGGTCGACCGTGCCGTCAACGGCTGCGGCGTCGGGCCGATCCTGCGGAACACTGCACCGCAGAGAGTGTCAGAGGGCGGCGGTAACGTCGCCGCATGTCGTCGATCAACGCACCCGCATCATCCTCGCCGCCGGCCGACGGTCGCTCCGACTTCGACTTCCTCCATGGTTCCTGGCGGGTTGCCAATCGCCGGCTCGCGAATCCTCTCGACCCGGTGGCGACTACATGGATCGAGTTCGAAACCATCGCCGTCGCGCGACCCGTGCTGGGAGGCCTCGGCAATACGGACACGTACGACAGCATCGGTGAGGTGCCATTCCACGGCATGACGCTGCGGTTGTTCGACCCGAGTACGTGTCTCTGGCGAATCTGGTGGGCCTCCGCGAGCCGGCCGGGGCACCTCGATTCACCGATGGAGGGTCGCTTCGAGGCGGGGCATGGTGTGTTCTACGGGAAGGACGTCCTGTCGGGCATCGATGTCGACGTGCGTTTCGACTGGTATGTCGATGATTCAAACCACGCGCGCTGGCGGCAGGCATTCTCGACCGACCGTCGACTTACCTGGAGCGAGAACTTTGCCATGGACTTCGTCCGAATAGCCGAACACGGCTGAGCCGAGACGATCCCGATCCGGGACCGGCCGAGTTGGTCACTGCTGTCGACGAGTAGCCGTAACGCGACCGTGGTGTCGTCGACGATGACCTGCCGCAGGTCAGGGGTTCGCAGGGCGGCGACGGGGTCGGTCTTGGGGCCTTGGCCGGTGGAGAATACTCGGGCCCGGGCGGACAGTTTCGCGGGTCGCAACGACTGAACGGCCCCCAATCGCATCCAGCGACGGTCATTCCTCGTCGGCAGGGTTCGCCACCCCCAGGGTGGTGCGGCCTCCTGGGCAGCCGTAGAGCCACATCGTTCCCGTTGGCGGAGCCGGAAGCGGCCCACGCAGCAGACCTGCCAGCGCGCGGCCAAGTTCCGCGACGGGCTTGGTGTCCGTGGCCGAATCACCCCGGAAGATCACGGTCTCGTCGTCGATGACCCGCCACCCGTCCGCCTCCTCGGCGGTGAATATCCCACGGTCGCTCAGGCGATCGGCGGCCTTTTCCAGGAGCTCGGCGAACTCCTCTCGCTCGTCCGCGCCCGATCCACCGGCCAGTTCGAAGGAGATGTCACCGATCGTGGCTTGGAGGCGGAGCTCCTCGGCTCGGTCCGCCCACCATCCCGGGCGGCTGTCGGGAGGGGCCGCCTCCACGGAGCGAATCACTTGCGCCAGCAACAGCGACAGCGCCGCGTCGTACGCCCAGATCTCGCGCTGAGGATCCGGGCGCTCTGGCATCGACGCTCCGTAACAGGCCACTGATTTGGTCTTGCTCATGCCTCCGATCGTGCCATTTGCTGAGCCGGTGAAGCAGCGAGGACAACGCCACGCGGCGTCCTCAGAGCCGAGCTGACAGTGGGGTTCGATTCCCGACACCCGCGCAACAACCAACGGCTGCGGACGCGAGTCAGGGCAACTGTGCATCGAGTTCGTCGAGCGCGTCGTGGACGTACTCCTGCCCGAGGCCGTCCGGCAGCGTGACGCGGACCGCGTAGGCGAGTTCCACGAGTGCCTGCCGCACCGTGGCCAGCTCTGCTGTGGTCAGCTCGATGCAGTGCCACGATGCCGTGGGTGACTTGGCCGGTTCGTCGATGAGCCTGTGGGCGACGGTGTGGGCCAGCTCGTACGGGGTGCCGGTGCGCGCGTCCCAATCGTCGTCGCCCAGTGCCTGGGTCGCGCATGCGAGGAGCTGCCCCCAGCGGCGGAGGTCCGCCGCATCGCCGCGCAGCTCGTACCCGGTGGGATGCAGCCGCACGGCCGTGCGGGCGATCGGTACGTCATCCAGGCCGACGCTCATCTCGCCCAGGTGGAACTGAAACCTCTGTCGCTGCCAGCCCCGCGCCATCTCGAGCGCCCCCGCATCGTCGGCACCGGCCAGCATCAACGCGGTGCTCACGGCCTGCTCGTTGCGTTCGATGGCGTGCATCAGCGCGGTGTGCCCATCACCGTCGACTGCGTTCGGATCAGCGCCTGCGGTGAGCAGCACGTCAACCGCGGCATGGTCTCCGCGCCGAGCGGCGAGAATGAGAGCAGGGGTGCCGTCGGAGCGCCGCGCGTTCGGATCGGCCCCGTGGCTGAGCAGCATGCGGATCGTGGCAGGTGCGGCCGATCCGAGCACCGCCTGGACGATCGGGGTCTCTTCGTCGGGGGCGGCGTCGGCGCCGAGTTCCAGCAGGTATCGCAGAACCTCCAACGCCGCAGCCCGGGGCCGGTGCCGGGTGGCGGCGATCGCGGCGGCGAGCAGACTGCCACGGTCCGTGCCCTCGACATCGAGCGCGCCACGATCGACGAGAAGCCGGATGACGTCGAGATGACCATTGGTCACCGCCGACAGCAGCGGCGACTGGTACCGCGGCATCCTCGCCCGCAGCGACGCCCCCGCGTCCAGCAGCAACCGGGCGATCTCCACCCGGCCCCTGCTCACCGCCTCGGACAGCACGGTCACGGTGAAACGGCTGGCGGCGGAGTCGGGGTCGGCGCCGTCTGCGAGCGCCTTCGCCACGGCCGCCGGATCGGCCGCGCGGACGGCTGCAACGAGCTGCGCATCACGGTCCATGGCATGACCCTCGCACATGCACGCGTACGCCCAGTGGTCGTCCGGTGTTCCTGGCGTTGTTGATCTAGGGTGGCGGGTATGTCGTCGTTGGTCGTGCTGATGCTGTCGGGCTGCCTGTGCGCGACGCTGTTCGTGGCGGTGGCTGTCGCGATCGGGTTGGTTCTGGCGCGCAAGCGGTAGCGCGGCGGTTTCATCGCGTCGGCCGGGCCCAGCTCAGCCGGGGAACGTGAGCGTTTTCCGTTCGGCCGGGCTCAACCAGCCGTGCCCCACCATGGTGTCCAGGATTTGCTCCCAACCAGCCTTCGGCGCGGGCCGGTCGGGGTGGAGTTGCACCGCGAGTAGTGCCGCCTCGGCGACGGTCAGTTGCGCGGCCGGCTTGTGAAAATACGTCTGGGCGGCGGCCACCAGGCCCACCGCCCCGCGGCCGTAGTCGGCTCTGTTGAGATAGCGATCCAGGATTTCTGTCTTGGTGTAGCTGGCCTCGGCCTTTCTTGCCATGACCCAGGTTCGCCAGATGGACTCTTCGCCGCTACCGGACGCAATCACTGTGTACCGCCGGGTGATCAGCGAGTTGGCGGAGACGTAGAAGTCCGGGTCGACGGCGGCGACGAAAGCATGCGCCACCGGAGGCGGTAGCTGCGCCACCGAGACGACCGGATACGAGACGTTGTTCTCGGCCAGGGGCACACTGTCGTAGTAATAGGTGAACGCGATCGCGCCGCCGGTCACCAGCAGCAGGACGATCAGAACGCCGATGGCCAGCCGCCGGCCGCGACGCCGTGACGGCAATGCGGAGTCCGGGTCGTGGGCAGGCGGGGCGGTGTCGGCGGTAGTCATCGCCACAACTTAGGTGCACGGTGCGTCCTACATCAACGTCGGTCTTGCCCGTTGACCATCAGCCTGCCTTCGTCCCCGAGGGGTGGTTGACGCGTACGCCTGCGGCGAAGCGGACGGCGTCGTCCGGCGTCAGTGGGGTCTGTTCGGGGTCCCACTCCACTTTCAACACCTGGCCCGCGCCGAGGTCGACGGTGAGCGAGGGAGCGCCGGCCCCGAAAACGGCACGACGGTCGCCCACCTGCAGAACATTGTTCGCGCTCGTGGACGGGAACGACTCCTTGGCCACGGACAGGCACAGTCCACGCGGCTGTGTCGCCGACTCATCGTCCCCGGCGGCCGCCGAGGTCTGCTTCGACGGCGCGAGGCACATCATCGCGGGGCCCTGGAACTGCAACGTCAGGCCGGCCGGGACCTCCGCGACGGTGAACGGCAAGGCCGTGGTCATGCTGCCCGGGCGCAGATTGTCGGCGAACCGCCGAACCTGTGTCTCGGTGAGGGCTCCGAAACTGAGGACCTGCACCCACCGCCCGTCGGCCAACCGCCATCGGATCCCGACGTAGCTGCCCTCCGATCCCGGATCGAATTTGTCGGCCGTACGAATGGTGGCGCGCCGCCCGCCCACGGTGCCCGCATGGGTCTCTTGTGCCTCGACCTCCCATGACCCCGGCACCGGTCCGACCTCGGCGGAGAGCACCGACCCTGACCACTCGTAATGCAGCGCCACGTTCGGGCCGATCTTGAGGACCCGTGGCTGTCCCGCGCCGGCCGGCGACCAGCCCGCAGTCAGGGGAAAGGTGGGGTTCGCCCAGCGGGGCTTCACCCACACCACGGGGGCAGCCGTGCTCGGTGTGGCCGAGGGGAGCGCCGACGGGGGAGTGGTCGGTGTGGTCGAGACGGGGGCAGGCGTGTTCGGCGCCGCGACCGTCACAGGGGTGTGAGGCGGCGACGGCTTGCCGGATTCACCGGATCGCAGCATGGGTACGGTCACCGCCGCGGCGAGAGCCAGCGCAACTGAGCCGCCGAGCAGAACGGTCCGACGCCGGCTGCCGCGGCCACCCGGGGTGCTGCCCAGTTCGATGATGTCCCACTGGGGTTCCGGCTCCCGGCCTGCGGTCGTTTCGGTGGTCATCTGGCGGTTCTCTCCCTGAATCAGTCGATCAGCCGCACTTTGTACACGTCCCATCCCTCGACATGCATCCGCTCATCGGCCATGTGGTCACGCTGAGTGCTCACACAAGCCAGCCGAAGGGAGTGCGGTGGTGTGCATCCGGCCGCTCGGCCGGGCACGACGGTCCGGGCGGTTGCGACGGGTGCCTTCTCAGCGGTGACCTGCCCTCGTACCTTTCACGGCATGAAGATCACGGAACACCTGACGCCCTTGGCTGCGGAGTCGGGGACACCGCTCGTACCGGTGTGGCAGCAGATGGTGCTGGCGTCGTTTCTGCTGTCGGTGATCGTCACCGCGTTTGCCGTGTGGGCGGTGTTGCGCTGGGTGAAGTCCAAGCGAGGGTAGCCACGCGTCCGGATCCGGCCGCCGGCCCGGCACGGCGGGGGTCCGGTTTCAGCGCTGTCGTAGCGCCGCGTCAGCGATAACGGATCGGCAGGACGGATCCGTCGCTGCCGCGGACCACCGCCCGGGTCCCGAGCGGCGCGGCAATCTGCAACTCGGCCCAGGCCAGATTGTCGACGGTGCCGATGCCCGCGCAGGACAGAGCGGAATCATCACGGCTCACGACCGTCCCCACTCGCACCTCGGTCGGCGTCTCGGTCGCCCGGACCTCGAACTGTCCCGCACAGTAGCCTTCTTCTCTCCAGGTCACACCGACCAGCACCTCGAGCGGGTCGGCGGGCGGATTCATGACGGTGACGATTTGCGGTTCGAGTCGCATCTCGGTCACCGACAGGCGTGCCAGCGGCCCGATGCCGCGAAAGCCGGCCGCTGCGGCGCAGACCGTGACGCAGGCCAGAGCGGCGGCGGCCGCGACGAGCCGGCGGCGGGTAATGCTCACGGCACACACCCCTTTCCGGCAACGGCGGGTGACCGTAGCAATTTGTGAGCCGCGGGGACAACCCCGGTGCCGTTGGTGTTTCCATCGTCGGGTTCCCATTCCTTGCGGTCGTCGGCAAGGGGCGGCGATATGGTGTGGCGGTGCGTCGGCCCATGCTTTTGCTCGACCTCGATGGCGTGCTGAACCCTTTCGGCGCGCCGGAATGTCCGGAGGGCTATCTCGAGCGGGAGTTCTTCCCCGACGAAGGGCCTGAGCGTTACTGCATCGCGCACGGCGAGTGGATCCGGGATCTCGCAGCGGTGGGCGAGTTGTGGTGGGCGACCGGGTGGGGTGAGCACGCCAATGAGTTGTATCTGCCGTTGCTCGGTGTCGAGCCGTTGCCCGTCGTACGTTTCCCGCCCGTACCGTTTGCCCCCGAGCTGAAGGTTCCGGCGATCGCGCAGGTGGTCGGCGACCGCGCAGCGGCCTGGATCGACGACAACCACACGGAAGCGGGCAGGGACTGGGCCGCAGGGCGCTCGGCACCGACGCTGCTCGTCCCGATCGACCCGGCGGTGGGATGGCGCCGCCGCGACGTCGACGAGGTGCTGGGCTGGGTGAGGTCGTTGCCAGGATATGTCTGACGAAATGCGCACCGAATTGTAGGTCTTTTCCGTTGCGGCGCCTGGTGTGAGGCGCACGGCATGAACTCAAGCGGCGTGTCGCGCGGTCGACCAAACTGGCATGACGCAGGGCCACGCACGGGTGCCGAAGCGGCGTAGTCCGCTCGAGGATCGCTCCATTTCCGGCAAATTGTTGCCCCGGCTCTTTCTGCCGACGGGTATCGCGGGAGTGGTCATCGGTCTGGCCAATGTCGACGGTTATCGCGGCTCCCTGCTGTTCCGCGGCCTGCTGGCCTGCGTGATCGCGGGAGCCACCTGGCGGGTCAACTGGGACAAGGTCCATCCGCAGGCGCTGCGCGCCCTGGCATACCTCGGCGTGATCATGATCGGGTTCGGGGCGGTGACCGCGCCGGAGACGTATTACCTGGTCATGCTCGACTCCGCCATTGCCCTCGTCTGGGCCGGGTTCACGCTGGAGCGCCGGGACGTGGTAGCGCTGTCGGCCATCATGGCCGCACAGACGATCATCACAGAATGGCGCCGGTCGGAGCCCTGGACGGCGGTGTGGCATTCGGTAGCGATCTGGCTGCTGCTCATGACGTTGTGCATCGTGATGCACTGGCTGCGCCGGCTGCTCGACGACAGTGCGGCCCAGGTCGCGCAGAGCCAGGCGGAGATCAGCGAACTGCAGGTGCGAACGCTGACCGAGCAGCAGCAGGCCGAGGCGCGCCGGGCCGAATCGGTGGCCGCCCAGATGTCCGAGCAGGCCCGTCTCCAGGAGCAGGTTGCCGAACAGGCGGCCGTGCTGGCCCAGTCGGCCGCCGAGGTCAGCCAGAACACCACCACCGCGGCGACCGCGACCGAGCAGATGTCGTGCGCATTGCAGGATCTGTCCCGTACGGCGCAGTCCACCGAGGAGATCACCAACGCGGTGGTGCGCCAGGCGGACGACGCCGCGACGGTGATCAAGGCGCTGGCGGTGTCCAGCGCTCAGATCATGGCGGCCAGCGACATCATCCAGTCCATCGCCGAGCAGACGAACCTGCTGGCGCTCAACGCCACGATCGAATCGGCCCGCGCGGGTGAGAGCGGCAAGGGGTTCGCGGTCGTGGCCAACGAGGTCAAGGAACTGGCCCGCCAGTCCGGCGAAAACGCCGACTCCATCAACCGCACCCTCACCGAGGTGCGCTCCCAAGTCGACGATGCTGTTACGCAGGTGACGGAGATCGCGGGCAGCATGAGCACGCTGTCGGCGCACCACAGCACGCTGGCCGCCGCGATCGAGGAGCAGTCCGCCGCGGTCGCGGAGGTGACCCGTACGGTCACTCAGACCGCTGGCGAGACGCAGACGATGGCCAGCGGCATCCGCGCCCTGGAACACATCTCCCGGGCCAGCCAGCAGTAGTCGAGAACGTTCCGGTCGCAATCCAGTCAGAGCGACCGGCCATCAGCCGCGCTGCCCAGGCGACCGGGTCCAGCGGATGAAGCGCTCGAACGCCTCGTTGGCCGGCTCGCCGATGCGGTCCTGGCAGAAGTCCTCAAGATGAGCCCACATGAGCATTGCCAGTCCGCTGCCGCCGCCGATGTCCGACATCAGATGCTCACGAGCCGGGTCGCACGGCCAGGGTTCGCCGCACGCGCCACAGTCCCACGATGGCCGTAGGGGTTGATGTGGGGGCCTCATCGCGCATCCGGCCAACGGCGGTCCCCGGGCGGGTTACCGAGCTGGATCGCACGCCGACGGCGCTCGTGAGCCGACGCGACAGGGCAAGGGTGGACCTCGAGGCCACACCGGCAGATCAGGCGGAACGGTCGCCGCCAGTACCAGCGCGGCCCGTGGACCGGGTAGCCGCATTTCACCGCTCGTCACCTCTCGCCATGGCCATCCCTTGCGCCGAAGGGATGGCGTTTTCACCGCCCGCCTGATCGTGCCCGGATGATCATGGCGGGGGGAGGAGGTCGGCGTCCGCCGACGGCGCTTGTCCGTCCGCGAAACGGCGGACGAGGCTACGAGCCAGGATGTGGGCGACAGTCCTTGGCGATCTGGTCAAGGTCGTCCGCCTCGGCGATGCCGGTACGGCGGACGCCCGCGATGACTTCGGCAGCACGCCACCAGTTCGAGGCCACGATTCGGCCGGAGGTGATGGCCGTACGCGCCTCGGCCGCTGCCTCATCCGGCTTCCGTGCGGAGAGCAGTGCCAACCCGAGGTCGAGTCGCGCCGAGGCGATCCGCCGTGGCCGGGCACCGTCCGCCTGAAGCTCCGTGATTACCTCTCGCGCGACGGTCTCCGCGGCAGGGTCACCGGCCCAGGCCAGCGTCGTCGCGACGTACGAATGCGCTTTCGCGGGGTCGTACTGGTAGTGGTGTTCCGGGTGCGTGGGCTGGTCGCGGTGCTCGGCGAGGCGCTCCATCCGTACGAGAACTCTGCCGGTCTCCGGCCGGTCGCCGAGCCGGGCCCACGCCCGGCCCTCCTGCGCGGTTGCCTGCACCATGGCCGACCCGTCGAGGGGCGCGAGGGCCTGCGCATGGCGCGAAAGTGTCAGTGCCTCCCGATAGTCGCCGCTGGTCAGGACCTCCCATGCCTTCGTCTCGAGGCACCAGGCGGCGAGTTCCCGCTGGCCGGTCTGGTCGGCCAGTTGGGCAGCGATGCGCAGGTAGGCCTCCGCAGCAGCACCGTGCCGCAGATCGATGTGGAGAGTCGCTCGCAACAGAGCCACCCACCCGCCGATGGCCAGCAACCGCTGGTGCTGGGCAAGGGTCTTGCGGGAGTCGAGGAGCGTTCCGACATAGTCCAGCAACCTGCGTACGCGCGGCAGGAGCTGGTCAGGCGTGTTGGTGGCGTACGCCATGGCCACCGCGTCGGCGGCGTGCTCCAACCGGTCGAGGGTATCCGTGCTCATGTCGGAGGCGGACACACGCCGGGCAAGCTCGATTGCCTCCAGTTCGGCCTCGGCTCCGTGGTCTATGGCCGGGCGCAGCGTGGCGGCCAGCCGTTCGTGCGCATCGAGGGCCTTGTCCAGGTTTGCTGCGACCGCGGGGTTGGGGGGTTTGCGACCCTTCTCCAGGTCCTCGATGTAGCTCTTACCCTGGTTGGCCCGTTGGGCGAGGGCGCGGTACGACAGGCCGCGCTGGGTGCGGAGGCGGCGGAGTTCGGTGGCGAAGCGCGAGCTCGGATCGGTCATCGGCAGTCCTCGCGATCGGGCCGGCGGACGGTGCCCTGCTTACCGGGCGGTCGCCTTTGAAGCTACCGCGCCCGACCGGACGCAACGGCTCTGTCCGTCTCTTGGAAGGGGCCTGCGGCTACACGCGGCGCGACAGCATTGCGTACGTTTCGTGCTGCGCCGCGACCGTGCCACCGACCGCTCGGATCGCGTCGTGCAACGCGTCCAGCAGCACCGGAAGTCGTGTCGCCCCGAGGCGCAGGTGATCGCTGATCGTCGCGACGAGACCCACCCATTCGTCGGCCGCGTACGTGCGCTCCCACGCGTATGTCCGCAGCGTCGGCGCCGAAAACGCCGCGCTGGCGGCGACCGCGTCGGGCCGGGTGGCGTGGAACCGCGGTACGCCCGAGCCGGCCCGCCACACCGGGGCGACCTCGGGTGCGTGCCGCCGGTAGACGGGCTCGAACGCGGCGACCAACGGTTCGCCGAGGACGAGTTCCGTCCAGAACCGGGCGATCGTGGCGCCCGGGGCCAGGACCGCCGCGGCCTTGGCGGCGCCCCGCTCGGGATCGATCCAGTGCCAGGCATCGCCGCAGGTGAGCAGGTCGAACGTGCGTCCGGCGTCGTCCCAGGTCTCGAAATCGGCGACCTCGACGTCGAGGTCGTGGCCTCGGGCCACCGCGGCCATGCGGTGATCGCGCTCGACCCCGAGTACGCGCACGCCGTGGGCGGCCAGCGCAGCGGCGACCTTGCCCGTGCCGCAGCCGACGTCGAGCGCGCGGGCCGGCGATGCCGTCAGCAGGTCGTCGATCAGCGCCGGTGGGTATGCATTGCGGAACCGGTCGTACTGCTCGGCGACCGAACCGAAGGAGCCTGCACGGCCGACGTCACGATGGAGCTCCGCGGGCATGGGCGCCCTATTCCTCATTCCTCGTCGCGGCGCGGGTCGTCGGGGCGGCGTTCCTTGATCCAGGCTTCGACGTCCTCGGCGAGCCAGACGTTGCCCATCGCCAGCTCGGCCACCGGGGTGGGGAAGTCGCGCCGGCTGGTGAGCTGGTAGGCCCGCTGGCGGCTGATGCCGCCGAGGCGGACCCGAATCTCATGCGCGCCCATGAGGTTCAGCTTCCTCCGCATGAACCGTAGGCTAGGCAGCCGCATAGGCGTCCATTGCCAACTTGGCAAGAGTCAAGCCTCCACACTGGACAGCGTGGAGGCTTGACCTGCGAAATCACGGCTTGGTGGGCGCCACGATCTTTCCGTCGTACAGCTGCTGGCGCAGCCGCTCCAGCTCGGGCTGCAGCGGGGCGATCTCGGCCTGGTTGGACGTCGCGTACCCGATGCCGTCGGTCTTCAGGTCGAAGCGGCGGACCCCGCCCGCGCGGTCGCCCTTGATGAACGCCTGGATCTCCTGGAAGACCGCGTTGTCGACGCGCTTGAGCATCGAGGTCAGCACCCGCGGCTGCACGGCCGGGTCGGCGCTGGCGTACTGGTCGGAGTCGACGCCGACGAATGCGGCGTTGTCCGTCGCCCCCACCGCCTGCAGCGCGCCCGAACCGGAACCGCCCGCGGCCGCGTAGATCACGTCGGCGTCGGCCTTCAGCATGTCGGCGGCGACCTGCTTCGCCTTGTCGGGCACGCCGAAGCCGCTGAAGTCCGGCGGGGCGCTCAGGTACTGCACCTGCACCTTGATCTTGGGGTTGACGTGCTTGGCGCCGGCGGTGAAGCCGGCCTCGAACTTCTGCAGCAGCGGGATCTGGACCCCGCCGATGTAGCCCACCACGCCGGTGTGCGACTTCAGCGCCGCGGCCGCACCGACCAGGAAGGATCCCTGCTCCTCCGCGAAGACCAGGGACACCACGTTGTTGGCGGCGATCGAGTCGTCGTCGATGATCGCGAACGTCGTCTCCGGGTGGTCGGCGGCGACCTTCTTGAGCGCGTTGACGTACTGGAAACCGACCGCGAAGACCGGGTTGTTGCCGGACTCGACCAGCTTGTTCAGCGTGGCGATGCGCACGCCGTCATCGCTCTTGGCCGGAGCCGTCTCGGTCACCTCGATCTCGAGCTCCTTCTTGGCCCGGTCGAGGCCGACACCGGCCATGTCGTTGAAGCTCTTGTCGCCGCGTCCGCCGACGTCGAACGCCATGCCCACCTTGATGTGCTCGGCGCCCAGCCCGGCGAGCGCGGCCGCGGCGGCGTCGGCGGGCGGTGCCGCGGGCGTCCGGCCGCATCCGGCCAGGGTCATTGCGGCCGCAGCGGTCACGGCCAGCAGCATTCTCGTACGCATGTCTCGCCCTCTCAGTACCGGAACTGGCCGACGGCTTCGCGCAGCTGACGCGACATGCGGGTCAGCTCGGCGGCGGCGGCCCGCGAACGGGCCACGTCGTCGCTGGCCGCGCTCGCCGCGGCGGCAACCGCGGCGATGTTGTCCGCGATCTGCGTGCTGCCCCCGGCCGCCTCGGCGACACCGCGGTTCATCTCGTTGGTGGTCGCGGTCTGCTCCTCGACCGCGCTCGCGATCGTGGTCTGGTAGCCGCTGATCCGGCCGATGACCTCGCCGATGCCGGAGATCGCGGTGGCGGCTGCGGCGCTGTCGTTCTGGATGTCCTGCACCAGCCGGCCGATGTCCTCGGTCGCCTTCGCGGTCTCCTGGGCCAGCTCCTTGACCTCGCCCGCCACGACCGCGAAGCCCTTGCCGAGCTCGCCGGCCCGGGCCGCCTCGATGGTGGCGTTGAGCGCGAGCAGGTTGGTCTGTTCCGCGATCGCGGTGATCAGCTGCACCACGTCGCCGATGCGGGCCGAGGAGGCGCCGAGGCTGGCGACCGTGCTGTTGGCGACGCCGGCCGCGGTCACGGCCTCGGTGGCGACCGCGGCGGCCTGCGAGGCGCTTTCGGCGATGTCGCGGATCGCCGAGCCCATCTCCTCCGCGCCCAGCGCGACCGTGTTGACGTTCGCGCTGACCTCCTGCGAGGCGCCGGCCACGATCCGGGCCTGGGTGGAGGTCTCGGCGATGTTGGTGGCGAAGGTCTCCGCGACCTCGTCCATCGCGGCCGAGGTCCGGTCCAGAACCTCCGCCTGCACGGCCACGTCGGCGACCACGCGGCGGATCGAGTCCAGCGCCTCGTCGAGCGTGGCGGCCATCTGGGCGGGCTCGTCGGTGCCGTCCCGCGGCAGCTCCACCTTCAGCTCACCGCCAGCGACCTTGCGCAGTGCATCGCGCGTCGCCACCACCGGCTTGGTGATGCTGCGGGTCACGGTCGCCGCCAGCAGGCAGCCCAGCAGCAGCGCGAGCAGGCTGCCGACCAGGATGATCTGCTTCGCGGTGTCGGCCGATGCGGCCGACTCCGCGACCGCGCGTTCGCTGCGCTGGTCGACCGACTCCACCAACTTCTGCGTGGTGGTCATGATCCGGTAGTACGTGTTCCAGCTGTCGTTCTGGGCGAGCTGGTCGCCCTTGCGCACCGCCGCCGGTGTGCCCGGCCGGTACGCCGCCACGACCTGATCGTTGACGTCGAAGTAGGCCGAGGTCTCCTTCTGCACCTTGGCGAACAGCGCCTGCTCGGCCGCGTTCATGTCGCTGCGGTGCACGGTCTTCAGGTACGCCTGGAAGCGGTCCCGCTCGCGCACCCACGCGCGGTAGTTGACCGAGTCGCCCCCGAACGCCCGGGCGGCGCCGAGGCGGTGGATGTCCGCGACGTACGCGCTCTGCCAGCCGTTGATGCTGGCGGCGTAGAAGCGGATCTCCTTCGCCTCGCTCGTGAGCACCTGCAGGGCGCGCACCTCCGCGGCGGTGGCCTTCTGGTTGCGGATCGCGCTGTATGAGACCGCTGACACCACCCCGAGTAGGGCGAGCACGGCGACGAACGCGGCAGCGAGCCGCGTCCCGATCCTGACTCTGCGCATGATCTTCCTTCGATCTTCCGGTGGCACGCTGTTCATCGGGCGCGGGCGTGACGACATGACGAAATGCGGGACTTCTCGCAGGTCGCCGCGCTCGGCCCCCCTCGGCGGGCCGGGATTCAGCAGGTGGTCATCCTCGCGTCGTCCGCCGTTCACCACCGTTTTGCACCATTCCGAGTCATGGACTTCGCCGGGATGCCGCTGGCCCACGTCGCGCAGCAGACCGCGTACGCGCTGCTCGGGGGCATGGGCGCCCGGTGGCGGCACAGCCGCGGGGTGGCGTACCGGGCGGCCGAGCTCGCCGGGCCGCTGGGCGTCGACACGGACCTGCTGGTCGCGGCGGCCTGGCTGCACGACATCGGGTACGCGCCACCGGCGGTCGTCTCCGGCTTCCACCCGCTGGACGGTGCGGGCTACCTGGCCGCCCGGCGCTGGCCGCCGCGCGTGGCGGGGCTGGTCGCCAACCACTCCGGGGCGGTGTTCGTGGCGGCGGCGCGCGGGCTGGACGATGCGCTCGCCGCGTTCCCCGACGAGGGCGGCGTGGTGGCCGACGCCCTGACGTACGCCGACCAGACCATCGGGCCCGGCGGGGAGCGGGTCACCCCGCAGGACCGGCGTGCCGAGATGCTGCGCCGGCACGGATCGGTGTCGTGGAACGCCCGGGTGGATCACGTGCGGTGGCCGTACCTGAAGGCGGTCGCGGAGCGCGTCGAGGACCGCCTCGCCGCTGAGCTGGGAGCGGCACTGCCGGTCTGACGCGTGAACCCGTGCGCTGCCGGCGGACGGCTCGCAGACTGGCCGTATGCGTCCCGGTCTGGCGTTTCGCGCCGCGACCGCCGCGTACGTGGCGGCCGTCGGGATGCTCGCGGCGGCCGGCCAGGGCCTCGCGGCCGCGCTGGTGTTCCCGGTCGGCCTGCTGTACGGCCCGGCCGACGGGTGGCTCACCGGCGCGCATGCGGCCCTGGCGCCCGCCCGGGTCGCGGTGCTGTGCCTGTTCGCGATCGCCAACGCGCACCTGCTGCGCCTGCTGCTGCGGCTGCTGCCCGCGGACCCGGCTGAGCGGGGCGTGCCACGGCGTCTGGCCCGCGCCCTGGTCGGCTCGGGGGTGCCGGTGACCGCGGCGGTGCACGGGGGCGGGCTTGTCCGCACCCCGGCCGGGCAGGTGCGCCGGCAGCGCAGCCTGGACCTGGGGGACCTGCCGCTGTCGTATCCGCAGCTGGTGGCGGTGTACCGGGGGATGTGGCGCCGTGCGGGCCTGCGGGTCCAGGAACAGGCAGACCCTCCGGCCGTGCGGGCGCTCGACCCCCAGGGATACGAGTACGTCATCGAGCCGGGTCCGCCCGGCGCGGCGGTGCTGCGCGTGTCGGGTCCGGTCCGGCGGTTCCAGAGGCTGACCCGCGCGATGGTGGTGGCGGCCGTCCCAGCGTTGGGCATCATAGTGTGGCGGCTGCTCTGAGTGCCCGCTCACGCCTGCCTCGACTCAGCCGGGCCCGGAATGCATCCGATTAGTCAGGCGTGAAGCTCAAGCCGCTCGCGGACGACTACGACGTCGAGTTCTGGGCGCGCCAGATCCGGATCTGTGCCTGGGTCGCTGTCGGGATCACGCTGCTGGCCGCCATGCGGATGGCGGTCGCGTGGGAGCCCGGCATGCGGTGGTGGGCCGTGCCGATGGGGTTCGCCGCCTTGGTGCAGGCGGCCGCGACCCGGCTGCCCTGGTCCCGGATCGTGCGGCTGCGGCACGCCCGCGAGGCGCTGCTGACCTGGTTCCTCGCCGAGCTGGTGGTCATCTTCGGGTTCGAAATCGTCGACAACACTGGCCGGATCCGGTACATCCCGGCGGTCATGCTGGTGGTCACGGCCGCCGCGGCCCTGTATCCGCCGCGGTGGGTGATCGGGGTCGGTGTCGTCGCGCTGGCCGGCTTCTTCGCCCTGGTGCCGACGCAGTCCGGCGTCGACGTCTCGTTCACCGCGGGCATGGCCGCGATGCTCGCCTGCGTGGTGGGCCTGTGTGCCCTGACCGCGGCCAGCCGCAGCCGCCTCGACGAGCGGCGGCGCGCCGCGGAACGGCGAGTCGAGCTGCTGCTGGAGAACTCGTCCGACGCGCTGCTGGCCATCGACCCCGCCGGGCGGCTGCGCTACGTCAGCCCGTCCGCGCGCACCCTGTTCGGCCACGACCAGCCGTGGAGCACCGACGGCAACCTCGGCGCCCTCGTGCACCCCGACGACCTGGTGCTCTCGCGCGAATGGCTCACCGCCCTGGCCGCCACCCCGGTCGGGCGTACCAGCCGTATCGAGGCGCGGCTGCGGTGCGCGGACGAGGCGTGGCTGTACGCCGACATCATCGGCACCAACCGCCTCCAGGACCCCGACCTGGGCGCGCTCGTGCTCAGCATCCGCGACATCGGCGCACGCCGTTCGCTGGAGGAGGAACTGACCCGCCAGGCGTTCCGCGACTCGCTGACCGGGCTGGCCAACCGGGCACTGTTCCGCGACCGGCTGGAGCACGCCGCGGCCCGGGCCCGGCGCGGCGGGGAGCACGTCACGCTGCTGCTCATCGACCTCGACAACTTCAAGATGGTCAACGACACCCTCGGGCACAGCGCCGGCGACGAACTGCTCGTCACGGTGGCGGAGCGGCTGCGCACCCAGGTACGGCCGTCCGACACGCTCGCCCGCCTCGGCGGCGACGAGTTCGCGCTGCTGGTCGAAGGCGTCGCCGAGCGCGAGGCGGTGGACCTGGCCGAGCGCATTCTGGACACCGTACGGGCGCCCGTGCCGCTGGCCGGACGCGACATCGTGTGCACGATGAGCGTCGGCGTCGCCACCGCCGACCCGGGGGACGGCCCCGCCGACACCGACGAGTTGCTGCGCAACGCGGACCTGGCGATGTACGCCTCCAAGCGCAACGGCCGCGACCGGTACGCCGTGTTCGACCCGGCCATGTACGCCGACGTGCTGCGCGAGGCCCGCGTCCGGTCCGAACTGGAACGCGCGGTCGCCGAGGAGCAGTTCTTCGTCCTGTACCAGCCGATCGTGGACATGCCCAGTGGCCGCCCCACCGGAGTCGAGGCGCTGGTCCGCTGGCGGCACCCCACCGACGGGGTGCTGGGCCCGGACACGTTCATCCCGTACGCGGAGGAGTCCGGCCTGATCGTGCCGCTGGGCCGGTGGGTGCTGCAGCAGGCGTGCGACCAGCTCGCCCGGTGGCGCCGGGACCTGCCCGCGGCGCGGCAGATGCACGTCAGCGTCAACCTGTCGGCGCGGCAGTTCCAGAACCCGCACCTGGTCGACGAGGTGGCCGAGGCGGTGACGCGTTCGGGTATCGAGCCGTCCGGCCTGGTCCTGGAGATCACCGAGACCACCCTGCTGCACGACTCCGAGGCCGTGCTGGAGGCCCTGAACGGCCTGCGCCGTCTCGGCGTACGGGTGGCCGTCGACGACTTCGGCAGCGGGTACTCGTCGCTGGGCTACCTGCGGCGCTTCCCGGTCGACATCCTGAAGATCGACCGTTCGTTCGTGCAGGGCGACCAGGCGGGTACCGAGTCCGCCACCCTCACCGAGGCGGTCATCGGCATCGGCCGGGCGCTGCGGCTGCAGACGGTCGCCGAGGGCGTCGAGACCAGCGCCCAGTGGACGACGCTGCGGGAACTGGGCTGCGATCTCGGGCAGGGCTTCTACTTCGCCCGCCCGTCGGAGGCCGAGGCGATCGGCCGGCTGCTCGCCGGGGACCTGCCGTCGGTCGCGCTGGTCGACGCCGGCTGACCCTGGGTCGCGCTCGTCGAGGCCAGCTGATCAGTCTCAGGAAATCCTCAAGCCCGCCGCGCCGACGGCGATGGGTCTCGCCGTGGCAGATCGGATCATGAGCGGGTTCCGGCGGTTCGCCGTCAGCGGGCTTGCGGCCGCACTGGTCGCCGCCATGGCACCCGGTACGGTCCTGGCGGCGGCCGCGGGCGAGGTGCCCGTGACCGCCGTGGTGACGGACGTCGTGGTCGACTCGGCGCCCGGTGCTCCGCCGGTCGAGGAGCACCTGACCACGCTGACGATGGCCGGAACCACCGTGCGGGTGGACGAGCCCGCGCTCGCCGACCTGCCGACCGGGACGACGGTCTCGGTCACCGTCGAGGGTGCGCGGACCGCGGCGCAAGCGGTCGCCGCCCTGTCCGCGGACCCGACCGCGGTGGTCAGCAGTCAGGCGGTCGCCGCCGCGGTACCGGCGAGCATCGCCGGGGCGCACGACACCCGGCTCGTACCGCTGACGTGGGGCACGTACGCGGGCACAACCCGCACCGACTGGCGCACCCAGGTCGAAACCGCCTGGGCCACGTGGGACAAGCTGTCCCACAGCGCCATCCGCGGTGGCTCCGTGACCGTCGAGCCGGTCCTGGCCATCGCGGACCCCGGCGGCTGCAACACCTCGCAGATCGTCACGTCCGTCCGGACGGCGCTCGGCCTGCCCGCGACCGGCGACCTGCACAGCCACCTCGTGATGGTGCTGCCCGAGGGCAACCCGTGCGACGGCGCCGGCTGGGCCGGACTGGGCAGCATCCACGGAAGCAACGTGTGGCTGCCCGACGATCTCGTCGGCGACGTTCCCAGCGCCGTGCTGGCCCACGAGTTCGGGCACAATCTCGGCCTCGACCACGCGAACTATCCCGTGGAGCAGTGCGCGTACAACTGGGTCTGCCCCCAGGGCGAATACGCGGATGGCGGGGAGGTGATGGGTAGCACCCGCTCACCAGAAACCCTCAACGCCGTCCACGCGGCGCAGCTCGGACTGCTGGGCGACGCCGACGTCTCCACGGTCGGCGGACCCGGCACGTACACGCTGGCGCCGAGCGCGGCGGCTTCCGGCCGCCGCGCACTCAAGATCGCGACGAGCGTTTCCTCGTACTTCCTGGAGTACCGGCCGGACGATGCGTCGTGGTACTCCGAGCACGGGTGGCGCGGCCTGCTGGCCCACACGGGTGGCGAGGCATCCACATTGGTGGACACCACGCCCGGTCCGGCCCGCAACCAGTACGACTCCCAGCCGGGCATGCCCGTCGGCGGGGTGTGGCGGGTGCCGTACTCCAGCCTCGCCGTGCGCCTCGTGTCGGCCACCGCGTCGGCGGCGACCGTCCAGATCACCGACTCCGGCAGCGACGTGACCCCGCCCAAGCCGCCGATCACGCCCGTGGTCAGCCCGGCGCCCGTCGCGGGGTACCTGGGCCGCGGGGACTACACGCTGTCGTGGAGCCGCCCGGTCAGCGGCGAGGCCGACGTCGCCGGTTACCGGATCGTCGCGCGCACCGGCGAGGGCACGGACGTGTGGATCACCACGCCGACCGGGGTGACCAGCGCCAAGCTGCCGTCCGCGGTATTCGGCTCCACCATGACGGACAGCTCGGCGCAGCTCAACATGTACGCCGTGGACGCTGCCGGCAACCTCAGCGAGCCCAACCCGCTGAGCCTGTCGCGCGACGCCACCGGCCCGGACAAGCCGACCAACGTGACGGCCCGGCAGAGCGGGCTCACCACGACGGTCACCTGGGACGCGGCGACCGACTACCGCTCCGGCGTCGACCACTACGAGGTAAAGGTCGACGGCACAGTGGCGGTGGCGAACGTCCCGGCCGGGCCCGGGCCGCTGTCCGTGAGCGTGCCGACCCCGCTCACCAACGCGACGCACGGATTCGGCGTCACCGCGATCGACAAGGTCGGGAACGCGGGTGGCACCACGACGGCCGGGCTGTGGACGAACCTGTCCGCCCCGCCGAAGCCGATCGTGACCGCGCCGGGCATCACGATGACCTCCCGCACCGCAACGATGTCCTGGACCCAGGCATCCCCGGACCTCGTCACCGGGTACGCGCTCAAGGTGGACGGTGTCACCGTGGCCAATCCGGGCGTGAGCGCACGGTCGTACCCGCTGACGCTCACGGAGGGCAGCCACAAGCTTCGGCTCGAGGCGAGCAACGTCGCCGGCACCTCCGTGGCGGAGCTGACGGTCACCGTGGACACCACCGCGCCGACCGCGCCGACGATCACCGGCCCCGGGGCGGCCGTGCAGCTCACCGGCACACCCAACCTGACCTGGACCCAGCCGAACGCGGGCCGCGTCACCGGGTACGAGGTGACCGTCGACGGCACCGCCGCACCCGCCCCGGCCGCCGGGGCCACCATCTGGCCGCTGAACCTTGCCGACGGCACCCATTCCGTGAAGCTGACCGCGGTGGGTCCGAACGGACGCGCCACGGCGAGCACCGTCGTGGTCGTCGACACCGCAGCCCCGGCGGCGCCCGTGATCACCGGTCCGGGCCTCGACTACGTGCGGTACAGCGACATATTCGTGTCCTGGACACAGCCGAGCCCGCACCGGATCACGAAATACGAACTGAGCCTCGACGGGGTGGTCATCGCCACGCCGTCGCCGTCCAGCACGTGGCGGAAGCTGGACCTGTCCGACGGGGTGCACACGATCGCGCTGACCGCGATCGGCCCGAACGGCCGTGCCACCGCAACGACCACACTCGACGTGGACACCGCCGTCCCGGAACCCGCGGTGATCACCCCGCTGGCCGACATCCAGCACACCCGTGTCGTCACGGTGTCCTGGGACCAGCCGCATCCGCTCCGGGTCGAGAAGTACGACATCTACGTCAACGGCAACTGGACCGACACCGCGGCGGGCACCGCGCGGTCCATCCCGCTGGAACTGCCCGACGGGGAGAACGCCGTCACGCTGGTCGCATCCGCCTTCAACGGGACGAGCGAGGCACAGACCACGGTGACCGTGGACGCGCCGCCTGCCCCCGAGGCACCGGAGCTCACCGGCCCGGACGGCGGCATCACCACCCGGCCCTCGACCACCGTCACCTGGACCCAGCCGGACGGCGACGGGCCGCTCGACGAATACCGCGTGTACGTGGACGGCGAGCTGGCCGGCACGCTCGCGGCCACGGAACGGTCCTGGACGCCCGAGCTCGCCGACGGACCGCACACGCTGGCCGTGCAGGCCAACGGCCCCGGCGGCCACACGGAACGGTACGTCTACCTGCACCGCGACACGACGCCGCCGAGGCTGGCGACGGCCACGTCGTACCCGGCGGTGCAGGAGGTCTCCCAGACGTTCACGCTCACCTGGCCTGCCGCGACCGATCAGGAGACCGGCACCGGCCTGGCGTCGTACACGGTCGTCGTGGACGGTCGCATCGTGGCCTTCACGACCTCGACCGCGACGGTGCTCAGCCTCCCGCTCGGGCGTCACACCGTCGAGATCCGGGCGACGGACCTGGCCGGCAATGTCGCGACGTTGCTGACCCGGGTCGTCGCCAGCGTCACGGGCCCGCGGATCACCGGTCCGGCCATGAAGGTCACCGGGGCGCGCAAGGGCGGCTACACGCCGGTGCGCATCACCGCGTCGGCGGCGCCCACGTCATCGGCCCGGGTGGTCAAACTGGTGCTCAAGGCCGGTACCAAGCTGCTCTACAGCGGCCCGCGCAGCAGTGTCGCCGTCAGCACCAAGCTGGCCAGCCGGAAACGGACCGCCCTCACGGTGACCGCGTACGATGCCGCCGGCCGGGTGACGACACGAACCGTGACCGTGACCGCGTAGCCGCGACCTCATCCGCCGGGCACGTCCGGCCCGCCGAAGACGACCGGCAGGCCGGGGGAGTGCAGCACGCTGACCGGCGGCCCGAGTGGATCCGGCAGGCCCGCCGCGCGGACCAGGCCGTCATCGAGGCGGAGCAGCTCGGCGCGGTGCAGCACCCAGGCCGGGTGCTCGTTGGGCAGGTGCAGGGTCCGGCCCCACGCGTGGGTGTGCAGCCCCCACCGGTCGGTCAGGAAATGCTCCAGTGGTGTCGGATCGGCGATCGGCGCCCCGACCCGGACGGACATGGCGTTGACCGCGGGCCGCGGGCCCGGGCAGAGGCGCCGGCTGGTGTAGTGCCGCACGTCGCCCTCGCGGACCAGCCGCATCCGCGACCACATGTACGGAAGCCGCAGCAGCACCCGCGCGACCAGCACCGGCACCAGCCGGGCCGCCTCCAGCGACCGGAACACCACGGCCCGCCGCCCGTGCCGGTCCACGCTGTACAGCCGCACGTTCGTCTCGCAGAACGTGCCGAAGTACGGCACCCCCGGGCCGCGCAGCGGACCCACCCCGACCATCCGGAAGCCGATCAGCCCGACGTACGTCATCCCGTCGAGGGTGTCCGGCACGGTGCCCGCGGGCAGCAGCGGCGCCACCACCTCCGGCGTCACCGCCCAGTGCAGGAACGTCAGGTCGTGCCAGCGCTGCGACAGCCACGGGCGGCGCACCGGCCGTACGGTCAGCGGGGTCACGTCCTCGGCCGGCACGGCCCCATCATGCCCGTCCCGGCGGGCCCGCGACGTGTCCGGTGACACATCGCCGGGGCGCCTGTGGGATCGCAGAATGAGCCGCACCCCTGCACCCCTGGAGGCGACCCTGAGTACACGGCAACCGGCGGCGGTGCTGTTCGACATGGACGGCACCCTGGTCGACAGCGAGACGGTCTGGGACGTGGCGCTGACCGAACTGGCCCGGCTCGCGGGCGGCGAGCTGTCGCTGTCCGCGCGGCACGCGATGATCGGCACCAGCATGACGCGCACGATGCAACTGCTGCGCGACGACCTCGGCCAGCCCGGCCGAGACGAGGCGGCGGACGCGGCGTGGCTGACCGGCCGCGTGTTCGAGCTGTTCGCTCGCGGGCTGGTGTGGCGACCGGGCGCCGCGGAGCTGCTGCGCGCCGTCCGCGCCGCCGGGATGCCCACCGCGCTGGTCACCTCCACCGGGCGGCGGCTGGTCGAGGTCGCGCTCGACACGCTGGGGCGGGCGAACTTCGACGCGGTGGTCTGCGGCGACGAGGTGACCAGGCCGAAGCCGGACCCGGAGCCGTACCGGACGGCTGCCCGGCTGCTGGGGGTGCCCATCGCGGGATGCGTGGCGATCGAGGACTCGCCGACCGGGGTGGCCAGCGCGCTCGCGGCGGGCGCGGCCGTGCTCGCGGTGCCCGCGGAACTGGAGCTACCGCCGATCGGCGGGGTGCACCTGCGGGAGTCGCTGGAGGGCGTGGACCCGGCGTACCTCGCGACGTTGCTTCCGGCGGTGCGCGTCTGACGGCACGTTGACGTCAAATTGATGGTTGACTGACGTCATCCAAGGCGTCAGTATGGAGTCATGGATTTGACCCCGTACCTGGAGATGCTCCGGGCCGACCTCGCGGCCGCCGCCGCGCCCGGCGGGCCCGACACCCAGCGCGCCGCCGACATGCTCGGCTATGCGCTGGAGGCGTCCGCCCGGCTGGCCCTGCTGGAGGCGTTGTCCGATGCGGCCGCCGAGATCACCACCCGGCTGCACGGCGCCGGCGTCGAGGTGCGCCTGCGCGGCCGGGAGGCCGACCTCGTCGTCACCGAGGCCGCCGCCGAGCCCATGCCCGAGCCGCCGCTGCTGGACGGCGGCGACCTGGCCCGGCTGACCCTGCGCATGCCCGAGGCACTGAAGAACCACGTCGAGCAGGCCGCGGCCGCCGAGGGCATCTCGGTCAACGCGTGGCTGGTGCGCGCGGTCACCGCGGCCGCCACCCAGCCCGGCGCCCCTCCGCGCAGCGAGCGCTCCGGGCGTTCGGGCCGCAGCGGCAAGCGCATCACCGGTTTCGCCCAGGCCTGACCCCCACCATCACCCGAAGGAGCAGCACCATGCCCGAGTACGACTTCACCCACGACGGCCCCGTCGACATCCGGCTGGAGATGCACCGCGGCGCCGCAGAGCTCACCACCGCGCCGGGCGACGCCGTCCGCGTGCAGGTCACGCCGTACGACGACAGCGCCGCCGCCCACCAGGCCGCGGAGAACTTCCGGGTCGACTTCGACGGCAACCAGCTCGCGGTGCGCCCGTACGAGGACGGCGGGTGGCCGTGGCGGCGCTCCGCCAAGGTGCACGTGGTCATCCAGGTGCCGGCCGGCAGTTCACTGGCCGTCCGGACCGCCTCCGCCGACCTGCGTGCCCGCGGCGAGTACGCGGCGCTGCGCGCCGACCTCGCGTCAGGCGACGCGATCGTCGAGCGGGTCACCGGCGACGCCCAGGTCAAGGCCGCCAGCGGTGACGTCACGTTGGACCATGTCGGAGGAAGCCTGCACATCGGCAGCGCCTCCGGTGACCTGCGCGTCGGCGACGTCGCCGGTGACGTCATCGCGAACTCCGCCAGCGGTGACCTCACGATCCGCAGCGTCGGCGGCTCCCTGCAGGCCAAGACCGCGTCCGGCGACATCGAGCTGGGCCGGCTCGTCCGGGGCCAGGCGAACATCCACTCGGCCTCCGGCGACGTCACCGTCGGGGTGGCCCGCGGCACCGGGGTCTGGCTCGACCTCAACACCGCGTCCGGCTCCTCCACCAGCGACCTCGCGATGGGTGGCGCGGGCGAGGGGGGCCAGCAGGTCGGCCTCGAACTGCGCGTCCGAACGGCCAGCGGCGACATCGCCGTGCGCCGGGCCGCCGCCGACTCCGCCCGGGCCGCCTGATGCTGCCGCACGACCGCGCCAGCATCGAGACGGCAGCGCGGCAGGTCGGGGAGCGTCTCAACACCCGTCGCGCGGGGCGGTTCGCGCCGGCGGCCAGGCCACGCCGGCATGGCCGCGCTCCGCAACCCTGAGAATGCTCCCCGCGGGTCAGGTGCCGCGCGTGACCAGCCCCGACTCGTACGCCAGAACGACCGCCTGAACGCGGTCGCGCAGGCCGAGCTTGCCGAGCACGTGCCCGACGTGGGTCTTGATCGTGGTTTCGCTGACCAGCAACGCCCGGGCGATCTCGGCGTTCGTGTGGCCGCGGGCCAGATGCGCCAGGACTTCGCGTTCCCGCTCGGTCAACGTGCCCAGCGCGGCGGGCACAGCTGCGGCCGGCGGCGGCACCGCGGCCGCGAGCCGGGGCAGCAGACGCGCCAGCGGCCCGGGGGCGACCACCGCGCCCCCGGCGGCGACGGTACGGATGGCCGCGGTCAGTGCCTCGGCGGGCGCATCCTTGCTCAGATAGCCGACCGCTCCCGCGGCGATGGCGCCCAGCACGAGGTCGTCGTGATCGTCCGCGGTGAAGACGAGCACGCGTGCGGGTAGGCCGGCTGCCGTGATCGCCCGGGTCGCGGCGAGACCGTCGAGCCGGGGCAGCGGCAGGTCCAGCAGCACGACATCGGGCAGCAGCCGGCGGGTGAGATCGACGGCCTCCGCGCCGTCGGCCGCCTCGCCGACGACGGTCAGGTCGTCCGCCGCGCCCAGCGCCATGCGCAGGCCGGAACGCTGCAGCGGCGCGGCATCCGCGAGCAGCACCCGGATCGGCCGGCTTGCCGCCGCCCCGCCGCCTGCCGTCACCGCTCGCCTCCCCGCACCGGCGCGTCCGGCCCGGTCTCACCCTAGGGGATCGGTCCCGCGCCGGACCCGGCCGCTCCGTCCGGTGCCGGGGCGCCGGTTCCGGCGCTGCCCGCGGCCGTCAGCCACTCGGCCGCGGGCGGTGCGGTGCCGGCCGGCGATGCGATGCCAACCTGCGGCTCGGTCTCGGACGGCGACACCGCCGCCTCGCTCGGGCCGGCGTCGGGCTCCGGATACGGCGGCGGGGTGCCGCCGAACTCCGGACAGAACTGCTGGTGGCGGCACCAGCCGCACAGACGGCTCGGCTTGGGGCGGAAGTCGCGGTCGCTCTTGGCGCGCTCGATCGCCCGCGACAGCGCGACCAGCGTGCGCTCGAAACGCTCCAGCTCCTCGGCCTCCGGCTGGTAGTCGCACACCTCGGCATCCTTCAGATACAGCAGGCGCAGCACCCGGGGCACCACGCCACGAGTGCGCCACAGCACGAGCGCATAGAACTTGAGCTGGAACAACGCCCGCCCCTCGAACGCCTCCCGCGGAGCGCCGCCGGTCTTGTAGTCGACCACGCGCAGGTCGCCGGCGGGGGAGACATCCAGCCGGTCGATGTACCCGCGGATCAGCAACTCGTCGTCGACCACGGTCGAGATCAGCTGCTCCCGCTCGGACGGCTCCAGCCGGCGCGGGTCCTCGACCGCGAAATACCCGGCGAGCAGGTCACCGGCACCGGCCAGGAAATCCGCCAGCAGGGCCGCCTCGTCGGGCAGGGCACCGGCCGGCGTCGAGAACAGGTCGGCGAGTGCGGGCTCCGCCGCGAGCAGGCGCTGCCACTCGGGGGCGATCAGCGCCGCCGCCGCGGCCGGCGTGCGCTCGGTGGCGGGCAGATCGAACAGGCGCTCCAGCACCGCATGCACGAGCGTGCCGCGGACCTGGTCGGCCGACGGCTGCTCGGGCAGGCGGTCGACCGTGCGGAACCGGAACAATAGCGGGCAGGTCTTGAAATCCGCGGCCCGGGACGGCGACAGCGACGGGCCTGTCGGCCGATCGGCCGGTGCGGCCGCCGAAGCGTCGCCTGCCCGCCCCGAAGCGGCCACCGGGGGCTCCGAAGCGGCGCTCGGCGGGGCGGTCGGTGGGGCCGGGAACGCCGTCTGTGCCGTCATGGGGGACAGGCTAGGGGAGAGGTACGACGAAACGGCGCATCGGTACGCGGCGGGGCGTTCCGTAGCATCGATGCCGTGGACGACACCCCGGACCGCCCGCGCCGCCCCTCGGTGCGCCGGGGCCGCCGCCTCGGCCGGGTCCTGGGCGTGCCGGTCTACGCCAGCCCGTCCATGGTCCTGCTGGCCCTCGTGGTCACGGTCGTGTACGGCGGCTACGCCCGCGCGGAGCTGGGCCTGCCGGACCCGATGGGCTACCTCGTGGGCTTCGGATTCGTGCTCTGCCTGCTCGCCTCGGTGCTGCTGCACGAGCTCGGCCACGCGCTGACCGCCCGCCACTACGGCATCGGCGTGCGCCGGATCACGCTGGAACTGCTCGGCGGGTGGACGGAGATGGACTCCGATGCACCCACGCCCCGCATCGACGCCCTCGTGTCGCTGGCCGGCCCGGCCGTGTCGCTGCTGCTGGGCGCGCTGGCGACCGCGGCCGCGGTGGCGCTGCCGGACCGTACGGTGATCGAGCAGGTCGCTTTCCAGATCGCCGCGAGCAACGTCATCGTGACGGTCTTCAACGTCCTTCCCGGCCTGCCGCTGGACGGCGGCCGGGCGCTGCGCGCCGGCATGTGGGCCCTGCTGCGCGACCGCAACCGGGCCACGGTCGTGGCCGGCTGGGCCGGCCGGGGCATCGCCGCGAGCACCGCGATGTTCGCGCTGGGCCTGTACCAGCTTCGGCTGTTCACGCTGTTCGGGCTGGCCTTCGTGCTGCTCGTGGCGGGCACGCTGTGGCAGGGCGCGGGGCAGTCGATCCGGCTGGCCCGGATGACCCGCCGGTTTCCGCTGGTCGACCTCGAAGAGCTGGCCCGCCCGGTGCTGGCGGTGCCGTCGGGGACTCCTCTGGCCGAGGCGCAGCGCCGCGCCGGGGAGACGCAACGGCCGCACGCGCTGGCGGTCGCGGACGCGGCGGGGCGGCTCGTCGCGCTGGTCGACGCGAGATCCGCGGCCGCGGTCCCGGCTCAGCGGCGGCCGTGGGTGGCGGTCGACACCGTGGCGCGGGGCCTGGCCGCCGTGCCCGCGCTGCCGGTCGAGCTCAGCGGGGAACAGGTGGTCCACGCGGTGCAGGCCCACCCGGGTGCGCAGTACCTGGTGACCGCAGGCGAGGATGTGCTCGGCGTTCTGCACGTCGGCGACCTCGCCGAGGTGCTGGAGCCGCAGGGCCGGCGGCGTGGGGGACCGCGCTGAGGCATCCGGGAAGCCGTCCGCAGCGGGGAACAGAGAGAAGTGCCGTGACCGTCCAATCCATCACCAGCATCGACGAGCCGGCACCCGTGCACCGCGGGCCGTTCCAGCCCGGGGATCGCGTGCAGCTCACCGACCCCAAGGGCCGCATGCACACCGTCGTGCTCGAACCGGGCAAGGCGTACCACACGCACCGCGGCGCGCTGGAGCACGACGTGCTGATCGGGCTGCCCGAGGGCAGCGTGGTGACCTCCGCGGGCGGCACGGCGTACCTGGCTTTGCGGCCGCTGCTGTCCGACTACGTGCTGTCCATGCCGCGCGGCGCCCAGGTGATCTACCCCAAGGACGCGGCGCAGATCGTGGCCATGGGCGACGTGTTCCCCGGCGCGAAGGTGCTGGAAGCGGGCGCCGGCTCCGGCGCGCTGACCTGCTCGCTGCTGCGGGCGGTGGGCCGTTCCGGCGAGTTGCATTCGTACGAGCTGCGCGACGACTTCGCGGCCATCGCCAAGCGCAACGTCGAGTCGTTCTTCGGCGGCCCCCACCCGGCGTGGCACCTGCACAACGGCGATGTGGCGGACGCCACGGAGACCGGTTTCGACCGGATCATCCTGGACATGCTGACGCCGTGGGAAGCCCTCGACATGGTCGAGCGGGCGCTCGTGCCCGGCGGCGTCTTCATCGGGTACGTGGCCACGACGCCCCAATTGTCCGAGCTGGTGGAGGCGTTGCGCGAGCGCGGTGGCTGGACCGAGCCGCGGGCCTGGGAGTCGCTGATCCGGGACTGGCACGCCGACGGGCTGGCGGTCCGCCCCGACCACCGGATGATCGCGCACACGGCGTTCCTGGTGTCCGCGCGCAAGCTGGCCCCCGGGGTCACCGCGCCGCCGCGGCGACGAAAGCCCAGCAAGGGCGCCGAAGCGTACGCGCTGCGCCGCGCCGCGCAGCAGACGCCGCCCGCCCCGGGCCCGCAGATCGACCCGGATCACGCGGAGACCGCCGCCGATCCCGGGGTGTGAGCCCGGGCCCGGCGTCGGGTAGGTTCCGTCGCGGACCCTGCAATCGCCGGGTGTCAGCGGAAGCCGGGTCGGCGGGAGGATGGGGTGGGCGCGATGAGTTCACCGCCGTTCGGCGGCAGCAACGAGATGCCGGCGGTGTTCCCGGACTGGTCGCCGTACGAGGATCTCGACTCGGCCGCCCGGGCGTACCTGCGCGACCCCGAGGTCGCCCTGGACGCGCTGTTCGGTGTGCTGCGCGGCGCCACGGTGCTGTGTTTCACACTGGAGCGCTTCGTCAACGAGGTGAACGGCGTCTGGCAGGAGGTCGTCATCTGTGACGGCAGCCGGCTCGTGCTGTGGCACGGCGAGGACGTGGCGCCCGGGGACGGCCCGGTCGGCTCGATGACCTCGTCGTTGCGTGTGGTGCCGTTGTCCACGGTCACCGAGGTGGGCTGTCGCCGGCGGCTGACCCGTACCCCCAGCGGGCAGGCGCGGGTCGACAGCATCGACGTGTATCTCCTGCTCAGCTCGGTTGACGACGCGGTGCCGCCGCCCGGGCTCGAAGACGAGGGCCGCCCGCCGCTGCGGCACGACGCGTTGCGCTTCGGCAAGACGCTCGACGACGGCGGCCCGGGGCAGATCGCCCGGCTCGAGGAGTTCTCCCGGGTGGTCGCGTCGCTGGTGGGCCGGCCGACCCTGTGACGGGGCAGCCCTGTGACGGGGCCGCCCTCTGTACGGGGCCTTTCGCTGCGGCTCCGGCGCGGGTCAGTCCGCGTCCGGGCCGGCGATCTCCACGTCGTCCGTGCGGCGCACGACGTGGATGCAGTCGCCCGGGCATTCCTTGGCCGCGTCGATCACCTCGAGGCGCAACCCGGCCGGCACGTCGGTGCGCACGCCAGGGCTCTGCAGCAGCTCACCCGAGCCGTCCTTGACGTACGCGAGGCCGTCGATGTCGAATTCGAACACCTCGGGCGCATACTGCACGCACAGGCCGTCCCCGGTGCACAGGTCCTGATCCACCCAGACCTGCAGCTCGTCCGTTTCCGTCTGCGTCGACATGCTGGGCCTCCCACAGTTCATCCGGACCGACCGTACCCGACGGCTCCGACCGGGTGGCGCAGCAGTCCGGCTCAATGGATCAAGGTTCAGTGACGAGGGTGTTGCACGGGTCGAAAACCGGCCCGCAACGGCTAGTGTTATCTGCAAGACGTTCGAGCCCCCGGGGAGGTGGGACGTGGCACGTAGCGACGAGGCGGATTCCCGCGCCGCACGTTGGGAGAAAGAGGCCAACGATCTCTCCAGCCAGGTCGCGTTCCTGCAGGAGGAACTCGCTCTGGTGCGGCGCAAGTTGACCGAAAGCCCCCGACACGTCCGGCAGCTCGAGGAGCGACTCGCGGCGACGCAGGCGCAGCTGGCCCGACTGACCGAGAACAACGACCGGCTCGTGGCGACCCTCAAGGAAGCCCGGGCCCAGATCGTCACTCTCAAGGAAGAGATTGACCGGCTAGCCCAGCCGCCGAGCGGCTACGGCGTGTTCCTTTCCGCCCACGAGGACGGCACGGTTGACGTGTTCACCGGCGGGCGCAAGCTTCGGGTGGCGGTGTCGCCGTCCCTCGTGGTCGAGGACCTCAAGCGCGGCCAGGAAGTGCTGCTCAACGACGCGCTGAACGTCGTCGACGCGTTCGGCTACGAGCGGGTCGGCGAGGTCGTCCTGCTCAAGGAGGTGCTGGCCGGGCCGGCGGGCGACCGTCCCGACCGGGCGCTGGTGGTCTCGCACGCCGACGAGGAGCGGATCGTCTACCTGGCCGAGTCGCTGCAGGTGTCCGCGCTGCGCGCGGGTGACTCGCTGATGATCGAGCCCCGCTCGGCGTACGCGTACGAGCGGATCCCCAAGAGCGAGGTCGAGGAGCTCGTCCTCGAGGAGGTCCCGGACGTCGACTACACCGACATCGGCGGCCTGCACGCCCAGATCGAGCAGATCCGCGACGCGGTGGAGCTGCCGTTCCTGCACGCCGAGCTGTTCCGGGAGCACCAGCTGCGCCCGCCGAAAGGCATCCTGCTCTATGGCCCGCCCGGCTGCGGCAAGACGCTGATCGCCAAGGCAGTCGCGAACTCGCTGGCGAAGAAGATCGCGGAGCGGCGCGGCGAGGAGAAGCACACCAGCTACTTCCTCAACATCAAGGGCCCGGAGCTGCTCAACAAGTACGTGGGTGAGACCGAGCGGCACATCCGCCTGGTCTTCCAGCGGGCCCGGGAGAAGGCCAGCGAGGGCACCCCGGTCATCGTGTTCTTCGACGAGATGGACTCGATCTTCCGGACCCGTGGTTCCGGCGTCTCCTCCGACGTGGAGAACACGATCGTCCCGCAGCTGCTCAGCGAGATCGACGGCGTCGAGGGCCTGGAGAACGTCATCGTCATCGGCGCCTCCAACCGGGAAGACATGATCGACCCGGCGATCCTGCGGCCGGGCCGGCTCGACGTGAAGATCAAGATCGAGCGCCCGGACGCGGAAGCGGCCAAGGACATCTTCGCCAAGTACATCCTCGCCGAGCTGCCGCTGTCCGACGACGACCTGATCGAGCACAGCAACGACCGGGACGTCACGGTGGCCGCGATGATCGAGGCGGTCGTGCTGAGGATGTACACGGAGTCCGAGGAGAACCGCTTCCTGGAGGTCACCTACGCCAACGGTGACAAGGAGGTCCTGTACTTCAAGGACTTCAACTCCGGCGCGATGATCCAGAACATCGTCGACCGCGGCAAGAAGATGGCCATCAAGGAGTTCCTCACCAACGGCAAGAAGGGGCTGCGCCTGCAGCACCTGCTGGACTCGTGCGTCGACGAGTTCCGCGAGAACGAGGACCTGCCCAACACCACCAACCCGGACGACTGGGCCCGGATCTCCGGCAAGAAGGGCGAGCGGATCGTCTACATCCGTACGCTCGTCTCCGGTGGCAAGGGCGCCGAGGCCGGCCGCTCGATCGACACGGTCAGCAACACCGGCCAGTACCTGTAACCGTGCATCGCCCGGCGCGGGCGGGGCGACTCCTCGTCGCCCCGCCCGCGCCGCGTCGTTGCACCCGGTGTGACCGCCGCATCCGGTGCGAACACCGGGACCACCGCCGCCGGGCCACCGGCCCAGCCGGGCTTACCTGGGCCGCAGACCCGCCCCGGCGCAGTCGCCGCGGGCGCCTGGAGGCTGCCTGAGCCTGCCGTAGGCGTCGGGAGCCTGCCCACGCCCGCCGCGGAACCGGTCCGGCTCGGCTGGCTCGACGCGTTGCGCGGTTTCGCGGCGCTCACGGTCGTCTGGTTCCACCTCAGCCCACTCGTGCTCGGCCCGCAGCGGCACCTGCGCATCTACCACCACATCGACCTCGGCAAGTACGGAGTGCTGCTGTTCTTCCTGGTCAGCGGGTACGTGATCCCGATGTCGCTGGAACGGCACGGGTCGCTGCGCCGCTTCTGGATCGGGCGGCTGTTCCGGGTGTATCCGGCGTACCTGGTGGCGATCGCGGTCACCGCGGTCCTCGCCATGACCGGGCTGGCCGGCATGCGGGCCTCGCTGCGCGCCGACCCGGTCACCGCGGTGCTGGCCCACGCCACGATGCTGCAGGACCCGCTGGGCCTGCGCGGCACGGTCCGGGTCTTCTGGACCCTGTCGTACGAAATGATCTTCTATCTGGTGGTGGCCGGACTCTTCGCGTGGCGGCTGCACCGGCACAGTGGCTGGTGGGCGGCCGGACTGGCGCTGGCGGCCCTGGCCGCCGGGTCGGTCCTGCCGGACGGGCTGTTCGCCGCGGGCCCCGCCGGGCGGCGGCTCACCGCGGCGCTGCTGCTGGTGCTCGTGGCGGGGGTGATCGCCGCATGCCTGAGCGGGCGGAGGCGGCTGATCGCGGTTGCCGGGGCGGCCGGGATCTGCTCCGTTGCGCTGCCCGCGCTCGACGGGCATCCCACGGCCGACAGCACGGTCGTGGCGTCCTGGCAGGGGGTGCTTCTGCTGGCGGTCATGTTCGCCGGGACGGTGGTGCACCGGGCCCAGCACGGGCAGCTCGGGTGGCGGGCAGCCGCGTCGGCCCTCGCGGTCGTCGGCGTCTGCACGGTCGCGGCGCACTGGATCTACCTGCCGGGGCGTACCGCACACCTGGTCTGGCTGACCACGGTGGTCGCGGTGGCGGTCACTTTCGCGGCGGCGTACGCCGCGCGGCGGCGCGCCGTGCCGCGAATCCTCGTCTGGCTGGGCACGATCAGCTACTCGCTGTATCTCCTGCACGTCCTGGTGCTGGCCCGGGTGGTCGCCCTCGTGCCCGGGCTCGCCACCCGCCCGGTGCCGGTGCGGGTTCTGGTGGGTGCCGCGTTCCTGCTGCTGGCGTTGGGTGCGGCCGGGTTGTCACACCGCCTGGTCGAGCGGCCGGGCCAGGCGCTCGGGCGGCGCCTTCTGCGGGCGTTGGACCGGGCGTCCGCCCCGGCACGGAGCGTGCCTGCCGCCACCGAGCGTGCCGCGCCGCGCACGGGCAGACGACATGATGCGCGGCGAAGCGTCTAGGCTCGATACATGGGCTCGGGGATCGACGTGGCGGGCGGAGTGACGGGATGAGCGTTCGACGGATCATGGGCACCGAGGTCGAGTACGGCATTTCCGTGCCCGGCCAGCCCGGGGCCAACCCGATGGTCACCTCCTCACAGGTGGTGAACGCGTACGGGGCGCGGCCGGAGCTGAATCGGGGCGGCCGGGCCCGGTGGGACTACGAGGAGGAATCGCCGCTGCGCGATGCGCGCGGGTTCACGTACTCGGGAGCGGCCTACGATCCGGCGGACGCCCTGGCGGACGAGGACCTGGGCCTCGCGAACGTGATACTGACCAACGGTGCGCGGTTGTATGTCGACCACGCCCACCCGGAGTACAGCACCCCGGAGTGCACCAATCCGATGGACGTGGTGCGGTGGGACAAGGCCGGCGAGCGGGTGATGGCCGAGGCGTCGCGCCGGGCCGCCACGATTCCGGGCACGCACCGGATTCAGCTGTACAAGAACAACACCGACAACAAGGGCGCCAGCTACGGTTCCCACGAGAACTACCTGATGCGCCGGCAGACCCCGTTCGCGGACATCGTCGCGCACCTGACGCCGTTCTTCGTGACCCGGCAGGTGTTCTGCGGCGCCGGGCGGGTCGGGATCGGCCAGGACGGCACGGGCGCCGGTTTCCAGATCTCGTCGCGGGCGGACTTCTTCGAGGTCGAGGTCGGCCTGGAGACGACGTTGAAGCGGCCGATCATCAACACCCGAGACGAGCCGCACGCGGATGCGGACAAGTACCGTCGGCTGCACGTCATCATCGGTGACGCGAACCTGTCCGAGATCTCGACGTACCTGAAAGTGGGCACGACCGCCCTGGTGCTGAGCATGATCGAGGCGAAGATCTTCACCGGCGAGCTCGGCATCGCGGACCCGGTGTCGGAGCTGAAGGCGGTCAGCCACGACCCCGCTCTCAAGCACCTGATCCGGCTGCGCGACGGCCGCCGGCTGACCGCGCTGGATCTGCAGTGGGCGTACTACGAGCGGGCCCGGTTGTTCGTGGAGGAGCGCTACGGCGACGACCTGGACGAGCAGACCGCGGACGTGCTGCGGCGGTGGGAGACGGTGCTCGACAAGCTGGGCCGCGACCCGATGCTGTGCGCGGACGAGCTGGACTGGGTGGCCAAGCTGCGGCTGCTGGAGGGCTACCGGGAGCGGGAGAACCTGGCCTGGTCGTCGCCCAAGCTGCAACTGGTCGACCTGCAGTACTCCGACGTGCGGCCGGAGAAGGGGCTCTATCACCGTCTGGTCGCCCGGGGCTCGATGAAGACCCTGCTGGACGAGACGGAGACCCGCCGGGCCATGGTGGAGCCGCCCGAGGACACCCGCGCCTACTTCCGTGGCCGGTGCCTGGCGCAGTACGCGTCCGAAGTGGTCGCGGCGAGCTGGGACTCGGTCATCTTCGATGTCGGGCGGGAGTCGCTGGTCCGGGTACCGATGATGGAGCCGGAGCGGGGGACTCGCAAGCACGTGGGAGCGTTGTTCGACCGCTGTGAGAGCGCGAAGGACCTGCTCGAGGTCATCACGAGTCGCTGAGTGCGTACGCGGGGCGAGAAACTCCCGGTGCGCCAGGGGTTTTCGTCGTACCCGCGAGGTAGGTTTTGTCCAACCCGATGGTGAGGTGGGCTCCGCACCTGAGGCGTGTGCAGCACCTAGGGACCCTCGGCACCCAGGCGTGCCGGGCAACAAGGGCGATGAAGGGGGACTCAGATGGCAACCCGAGACACCGGCGGCCAGTCGCAGTCCGGCAAGGGCCGCCGCGACGAGGAGATCGAGGACGTCACCACAGAGGCCAACCCGGAGGTCGCCGAGCGGCACGCCGAGATCACCGAGGATGTGGACGACCTGCTCGACGAGATCGACTCGGTCCTGGAGGAGAACGCGGAGGAATTCGTCCGCGGTTACGTCCAAAAGGGCGGCGAGTAGTACTTAAGGAGCGAATCGGACATGCCACGGGGGCTGGACGACCGCGACGGAGAGAGCTCGGTCGAGTTCGACGAGATGTTGCTGGCTCAGGAGGGTCGGTGCGCCATCTGTCAGGCGCCCGACCCCAAACACCTTGATCACGATCGTCGCACCGGATGGGTGCGCGGGATATTGTGCTTCAACTGCAGCGGCGGACTCGGGCGGTTCCGGGACGACCCGGAGCTTCTCGGGGAAGCGATCACGTATCTGAAGGGAACCACGTGGCATCGGGTTTTGATCCATCCGGGCGTCTTCCAGATGTGTTCACCAATGCGGGGACGTCCTCCTTCACGCAGTTCCTGAGCTACGCGGCACCCGAACTGCTGCCGGGTCGTCGGCCGCTGCCGCCGGGCATGGCCGCCGACCTGGCGCCGCACGGCACGACGATCGTGGCCATCGCGACCGCCGAGGGCGTCGTCATGGCCGGCGACCGGCGTGCCACGATGGGCAACCTCATCGCCAGCCGGGACATCGAGAAGGTGCACCCCGCGGATGCGTACTCGCTGATCGGCATCGCCGGCACCGCGGGTGTCGGCATCGAGCTGATGCGGCTGTTCCAGGTGGAGCTGGAGCACTACGAAAAGATCGAGGGAATGATGCTGTCCCTCGACGGCAAGGCGAACCGCCTGGCGTCCATGGTGCGCGGCAACCTCGGCGCGGCCATGCAGGGTCTCGCGGTCGTGCCGCTGTTCGCCGGGTACGACCTGACGCCTGCCGACAACGCCCGCGTCGGGCGCATCTTCAGCTTCGACGTGGCGGGCGGCCTCTACGAGGAAACCGGCTACGAGGCGATCGGCTCGGGCTCGCTGTTCGCCAAGGCCGCGCTCAAGAAGCGGTACCGCGCGGCGGTGAGCACCGCGGACGCGATCCGCCTCGCGGTCGAGGCGCTGTACGACGCGGCCGACGACGACACCGCCACCGGCGGGCCGGACCTGACCCGCAAGATCTACCCGGTCGTCATGACCGCGACGGCGGAGGGCACCCACCGCCTCCCCGAGTCGGAGATCACCGCCGTGGCCGAGGACGTGGTCCGCGGGCGGATGGAGAATCCGGGCGGCTGAGCGCCGGCGCTTTCCGAACGCCCCCTCCGCCATCCGGTCATCGAAGGAGTAGCCACCCGTGGCAATGCAGTTCTACGCCTCGCCCGAGCAGGTGCAGCGCGACCGCTCGGAGTACGCCCGCAAGGGCATCGCGCGCGGCCGCTCCGCGGTCGTCCTCACGTACGAGGGCGGCATCCTGCTGGTTGCCGAGAACCTCACGTCGCTGCGCAAGATCAGCGAGATCTACGACAAGATCGGATTCGCGGCCGTCGGCCGGTACAACGAGTTCGAGAACCTGCGCCGGGCCGGCGTGCGGATGGCCGACCTCAACGGGTTCAGCTACGACCGCCGTGACGTCACCGGCCGGGGCCTCGCCAACGCCTACACGCAGACCCTGGGCGCCATCTTCACCGAGACGCAGAAGCCGTACGAGGTGGAGATCTGCGTGGCGCAGGTGGGTGTCACCGCGGAGGCGGACGAGCTGTACCGCATCACGTACGACGGCTCGGTCATGGACGAGCCGGGTTTCATGGCCATGGGCGGGCAGTCCGAGGCGATCGCGAACGTGCTGCGCGAGCGCCACGACGTCACCGCCGACCTCGGCGCCGCGCTGAAGCTCGCGGTCGAGGCGCTGGGCAGTGTCGGCGGCGAGAACGGCGCCAACCGTGAGCTGGGTGCCTCCCAGCTCGAGGTGGCGGTGCTCGACCGGCGCCGCAAGGGCCGTGCGTTCCGGCGCATCGCCGGGGCGGCACTGATCACGCTGCTCGAGGGCGGTAAGGACCTTCCCGAACCGGAGAAGGGCGTCCCGACCGGGGACGCCGCGCCGCCTGCGCCCGCCGAGTCCAAGCCCACGGTTTCGGCGGCCTCCGAGGACCTGGAAGGCAACACCGACACCGACAAGTGACGGGCTGGCGCGACGGTCGGCAACGGCGGGCCGCCCGTCTGGACGGCCGCGCCTGACCCGCCTGCCGAGCGGGACATCCGGGGCCGCTCCGGCGCGTCCCTCGCCGCGTCAGTCGATGACCAGCGGGGCCCACCATTGCTCGTTCTCGCGGTACCAGCGGACGGTGGCGGGCAGGCCCTCGGCGAATGCCGTGCGCGGGCGGTAGCCGAGCTCGCGGCGGATCTTGCTGTCGTCGAGGGCGTACCGCTGGTCGTGGCCCATCCGGTCCGCCACCGTCACGACCGACGTCTCGTCCGCCCCGCACTCGCGCAGCAGCATGCCGGTGAGCTCCCGGTTGGACAGCTCCGCGCCGCCGCCGACGTGGTAGGCCTCGCCGGCGCGGCCCTGCAGCAGCACCAGTGCGGTGGCGCGGCAATGGTCGTCGACATGCACCCAGTCGCGGACCTGGGTGCCGCTGCCGTACAGCGGGACGGTGCGGCCGGACAGCAGGTTGGTGACGAACCGGGGGATCAGCTTCTCGGGATGCTGGTACGGCCCGTAGTTGTTGGCGCCGCGGGTCACCACCACGGGCAGCCCGAACGTGCGGTGGTAGGCGAGCGCGAGCAGGTCGCCGCCCGCCTTGGTGGCGGCGTACGGGGAGGTCGGTGACATCGGGGCCTGTTCGCTCCAGGCGCCGGTCTCGATCGAGCCGTACACCTCGTCGGTGGAGACGTACACGAAGCACCCGGTGCCGTGGCGCAACGCCGCGTCGAGGAGCACCTGGGTGCCCACCACGTTCGTCATGGCGAACTCCGCCGCGGCCAGGATCGAGCGGTCGACATGCGACTCCGCCGCAAAGTGCACGATCGCGTCGTGGCCCCGGACGACCCGGTCGAGAAGCGCGGCATCGCAGACGTCGCCCGGCACGAAGTCCAGCCGCCGGTGCTGGGCGACCGGGCCGAGGTTGCCGAAGTTGCCCGCGTACGTAAGCTTGTCCAGCACGGTGACCCGCGCCCCGGCCAGGCCGTCCAGCGCGTCGGTGAGCACGGACCGCACGAAGTGCGAGCCGATGAAGCCGGCACCGCCGGTGACCAGAAGATTCATCAAAGCGGCAGTTTATCCGCAGGTGCCCAGTCTGCGGCGGGCATGCGCGATCGAAAGACCACGCTGCGTGATGGTGATTTCCGGGATCTGTGAGCGTCGAGCCGGTTTCTGACTGCCGCTGATGCCCCTCGGGCGGCTAATGTTTCGTCATGGAACGGCGAATTTTCGGCCTCGAGACCGAGTACGGCGTCACGTGCACCTACCGGGGTCAGCGGCGGCTGTCGCCGGACGAGGTGGCCCGCTACCTGTTCCGCCGAGTGGTGTCCTGGGGACGCTCCAGCAACGTCTTCCTGCGCAACGGTGCCCGCCTCTATCTCGACGTCGGTTCCCACCCGGAGTACGCCACCCCCGAGTGCGACTCGGTGACCGATCTGGTCGCCCACGACCGCGCCGGCGAGCGGATCCTGGAGGGTCTGCTGGTCGATGCCGAGAAGCGCCTGCACGACGAGGGGATCGCGGGCGAGATCTACCTCTTCAAGAACAACACCGACTCCGCCGGCAACTCGTACGGCTGCCACGAGAACTATCTCGTCAGCCGGCACGGCGAGTTCGGCCGCCTGGCCGACGTACTGATCCCGTTCCTCGTCACCCGCCAGCTGATCTGCGGCGCCGGCAAGGTGCTGCAGACCCCGCGCGGCGCGGTGTTCTGCCTGTCCCAGCGTGCCGAGCACATCTGGGAGGGCGTCTCCAGCGCCACCACCCGCAGCCGTCCGATCATCAACACCCGCGACGAACCGCACGCCGACGCGGAGCGCTACCGCCGGCTGCACGTCATCGTCGGCGACTCCAACATGAACGAGGTCACCACGCTGCTGAAGGTCGGCAGCGCGGACATCGTGCTGCGCATGATCGAGGCCGGGGTGGTGATGCGTGACCTGACGCTGGAGAACCCGATCCGGGCCATCCGCGAGGTCAGCCACGACATCACGGGCCGCCGCAAGATCCGCCTGGCCAACAACAAAGAGGTCAGCGCGCTGGAGATCCAGCAGGAGTACCTGGCCAAGGCGACGGAGTTCGTCGAGCGTCGCGGCGGGGACCAGGTCGCCAAGCGGGTCGTCGAGCTGTGGGGCCGGGTGCTCAATGCGATCGAGAGCGGCGATCTCACGCCGGTCTCCCGCGAGATCGACTGGGTGAGCAAGCTCAAGCTCATCGAGCGCTACCAGGCCAAGCACCAGATCCAGATGTCGCACCCGCGGATCGCGCAGCTCGACCTCGCGTACCACGACGTGCGCCGCGGGCGCGGCCTCTACGCCCTCATGGAGAAGCGCAAGCAGGCCGACCGGGTCGCCAACGACCTGCAGATCTTCGAGGCCAAGGAGACCCCGCCGCAGACCACCCGGGCGCGGTTGCGGGGCGAGTTCATCCGCCACGCCCAGGAGAAGCGGCGCGACTTCACGGTCGACTGGGTGCACCTGAAGTTGAACGACCAGGCCCAGCGCACCGTGCTGTGCAAGGACCCGTTCCGGGCGTACGACGAGCGGGTGGAACGGCTCATCGCCAGCATGTGACCGCGGACGGATACGCTGGTCGGGCCATGTCCACGCCCACACCCGACCAGCACCCGCACCGGCCGCGACCGGAGGGATCCGACGACGACCAGCGCCGTGAGCGCACGGTCGACGACGTGCTGTGGAGCCGCGTGCAGCGGCGCCGGGACCGGATCCGCGACGAGATCCAGCGCAACCGGGCGGGCGGCCATCGCATCCCCACCTGGGTGCTCGCCGCGCTGCTCGGCCTGCTGCTGCTCGGCTGGCTGTATCTGATCATCACACGCTGACATCTGCCCACGTCATCCGCGGGCCTGGCCGCCGCTCACCAGCGTGGCGGCGTGGCGGCCCGCGGCCGCGGCGGTCAGGAAGTATGCGTGGTCGGCGTCCAGGCCCCGGCCCATCGTGGACAGCGGCACCGGGCTGGCCCGCAGTGCCCCGTCCAGGCCGGCCACCGGCACCCGGACCAGGCGGTGCCGGTCGGCCAGCGGGGCCACGGCCGCGGCCACGCCGGCGGCCAACTCGGCCGGCAGTTCCTCCGGCAGGACGAGGTCGGCGGGGGCGAGCGCCACCCGCCCGTACGCGGTGAGGCTGTGGTGGGAGAGGCCGCGGTGCCGGGGCCGTCCGTCTCCCGCGGAGATCCGCAGCGAACCCACCGGCCGACCGCCCAGCGTCGCCACGGCGTTGATCGCCTCGCCGACCGCCACCCCCGAGAAACCCCACGTGGTGCCGGTGCCGAGGTTCCCCGGGCCCTGGGCGACCACGGCCACGTCGGCGCGCAGGACGTGCCGGGCCGCGAGCAGCCCGGTGTGGACGGTGCCGGCCTCCAGGTCGCCGCCGAACGACTGCCCGGTCGTCACGGTTCCCGCCAGGTGTTCGCGCAGGCCGTCCAGCGTGCGGGAGAACCAGGCCGGGAGCGCGCCGCCGTCGGTCATCACGTACGCGACGCGGGCGTCGGGGCGCTGCGCGCGTACCCCGGCGAGGATGGCCGGCAGTGCGGAGTGCAGGTCCGCCGTGACCACCGGCATGCCGTCGAGGCTGTCCGCGGCGGCCATGACGGCGCGGTGCGGGGAGGCCTCCTCGTCGACGCCCAGCAGGATCGGCTGCAGCGGGGTGTACCGGGCCTTGACGAGATGGCCGGCGTCGCGGGTGGTGCCGTCGTCGGCCGGGTCGACCGGCAGCCGGTCGGGCAGTGCCACCACCAGCGCATATCCGCCGGTGCCCAGCCCCATCACCAGGGCGCCGACGTTGAGCAGCACCCGGTCGCCCGGCTCGGGCGCCCCGGTCAGCTCCGGGTACGCCAGGGCGCGCAGCTCACCGTCCGTGGTCTGCACGTCCAGCTCGGCCGCGCCGCGCCAGCGCCGCCGTACCCTCGTCACCGTCCCGGACCGCCACCGCACCATGGCGGCCAACCTATCGGTACCGGCGTCGGCGCGTTCCGCCAACGTCCGTCGAGGCTGCTAGCGTTTCTGCCGTGTCGCGGACCCGTACCGAGCGCCTGGTGAACCTGGTGATCTGTCTGCTGTCCACGCGACGGTTCCTGACCGCCGCGCAGATCGCCGCGACCGTGCCCGGCTACGAGCACGACGCGGAGGATCCGCGCGACCACGAGGCGTTCCAGCGCAAGTTCGAGCGGGACAAGGCGGAGCTGCGCGAGCTGGGTGTGCCGCTGGAGACCGGCACCGCCAGCGCGTTCGACAGCGAGCCGGGCTACCGGATCGCCCACCGCGAGTACGCGCTACCGGACATACCGCTCGAACCGGACGAGGCCGCCGCGGTCGGCATCGCCGCGCGGCTGTGGCAACACGCGGGGCTGGCCGCCGCCGCCTCCTCCGGGCTGGCGAAGCTGCGCGCCGCCGGGATCGACGTCGACCCGCAGGCCACCCTCGGGGTGGAACCGGTCGTGACGGTCGACCCGGCGTTCGGCCCGCTGACCTCCGCGGCACGCGACCGCCGCCCGGTCACGTTCGCCTACCGGGCCCCCGAGAACGACACCGCCGTGACGCGTCACCTCGAACCCTGGGGCGTCGTCTGCTGGCAGGGCCGGTGGTACGTGGTCGGACACGACCGGGACCGCGACGCCACCCGGTGTTTCCGGCTGTCCCGCATCGTCGGCAGCGTCCGGGCGTCCGGCCGCGAGCGCGCGTTCACCCCGCCACCGGACGTCGACCTGATCAGTCACGTCGCCCGCTGGTCCGGCCCGGTGGTGCACACCGGGCGGGCGACCGTGCTGGCCCGGCCCGGCTGTGCCGCGGGGCTGCGCCGGATGGCCGAGCGCACCGATCCCGGCGCCGACGCCGACCGGCTCACCATCGCGTACGCGGACGTCGAGCGGCTCGCCGCCACCCTGGTCGGGTACGGCGCCGACGTCCGTGTCGAAGCGCCCCCGGAGCTGCGGGAGGCGGTCATCCAGCAGCTCAAGGAGGTCGTCGCCCGGCACGACGGGCCGGCCCGCGCGGCCGCGGGGGCCGCGCCGTGACGCCGCAGCCGCGTACCCCTGCGACCCGCGCCTCGGCCGACCGGCTGGGCCGGCTGCTCAACCTGGTGCCGTACCTGCTGGCCCGGCCGGGGATCCGGGTGGCCGAGGCGGCCGCCGACCTGGGGGTCACCGAGCGGCAGCTGCGCGAGGACCTGGAACTGCTGTGGGTGTGCGGCCTGCCCGGATACGGCCCCGGGGATCTCATCGACATGGCGTTCGACGGCGACCGGGTCACGATCACCTACGACGCGGGCATCGACCGGCCGCTGCGGCTCACCCAGGACGAGGCGCTCGCGCTGGTGGTGGCGCTGCGAATGCTCGCCGAAACCCCCGCCACCGGCAACCGCGACGCCATCGAGCGGGCCCTCGCGAAGATCGAGGGCGCCACCGGCGACCTGGCCGACGCACCCGTCGCGGTCCGGCTGCCGGTCAACGCCGAACGGCTCGACGCGATCCGCGCCGCGGTCGAGCGGCGGCACGCGCTGCGGCTGACCTACTACACCGCGGCCCGCGACGAGACCACGGAACGCGTCGTCGACCCGATGCGCGTACTGATGGTCGGCGCCCGCGGCTACCTGGAGGCGTGGTGCCGGCGCGCCGAGGCGACGCGGCTGTTCCGGGTCGACCGCATCGACGCGTTCACCGAGCTGGCGGAGCCGGCCGCGCCGCCCGCGCAGGCCGTGCCGCACGACCTCACCGGCGGGGTGTTCAGCCCCGGCGGCGACCTGCCGCTGGTCACGGTCCGGGTGGGCCGCGGCGGCCGGTGGATCACCGAGTACTACCCGGTGGAGGACGTGCAGCGCGATGGCGACGGCTGGGTGGTCGCGATGCGGGTCACCGATCTGGGCTGGGCGCAACGGCTGCTGCTCGGCCTCGGCGCCGACGTCACCGTGCTCGGCCCGCCGGAACTGGTCGACCGCATCCGTGCGCAGGCCGCGACCGCTTTGGACCAGTACGCGGCGCCGCATCCCGCCCGGCCGGAGCCCGCCCGCTAGGCTGACGGGGTGGTATGGGTGATCGTGGGTGTGATCGTCGGGGCGGTGCTGTTGCTCCTGGCGGCGTTGCTGTCGCTCGGGGGCCGGCTGCGCGGGCTGCAGCGGGCCGCGGTGCGGTTGCAGCGCCGCCAGCAGGAGGCGGCCCGGCTGCAGGAGCGGGCGCTGACGCTGCAGCGTACGGCCGCTGACGTGGAGCAGCAGGTCGCCCAGTTGCAGGAGCGGGCCTCGGCGATCAAGGCCGTCCGCGGATAAACCAGACGTACGGCCGGGGTCACGCGAAGAATCTGCACGTACCATGGATCCGGCATACCGCCAGGACCGCTGTCCCACCGACTGGAGTCACCACCATGGGCGCCCTCAAGCCAGTGCACCTTCTCATCTTCGCGGCCGTCATTCTGCTGCTGTTCGGTGCGAAGCGGCTGCCGGACGCGGCGCGCTCGCTGGGCCGGTCGCTGCGGATCATCAAGGCCGAGACCAAGGGCCTGATGGACGACGGCACCAACGTCGCGGACAAGGCCGACGCGCAGCACGCCCGCGAGCCGCTGCACCCCTCGGAGATCCAGCAGCCGCAGCAGGGCTTCCAGCAGCAGCCCCAGGGCTACCAGCAGCCCCAGCAGCAGCCGATCGTCGACCCGGTACAGCGCACCAACGACCGCTGACCCGCAGGCATGTCTCTGACCCTGCGCCGTCGGGGGCCCAGTACGTTCGAACGGGCTTCCGACGGCTCCATGTCGCTGATCGAGCACGTCCGGGAGCTGCGTAACCGCCTGTTCTGGGCGTCGCTGGGCATCGTCGGGGGCCTGATCGTCGGCTTCCTCATCTCGCAGCACCCGGTCTTCGACATTCTCAGCGAGCCGTACTGCGCGCTGCCTTCGTCGAAGGGCGCCCACGGCTGCGAGTTCATCACGCTCGGCGTCACCGACCAGCTCCTGCTGCGGCTGAAGATCGCGCTGTGGCTGGGCCTGCTCCTCGGCGCCCCGGTGTGGCTCTACCAGCTCTGGGCGTTCGTCGCCCCGGGCCTGCACCGGCACGAGCGCAAGTGGGCGTACATCTTCGTGGCGATCTCGGTGCCGCTGTTCGCGGCCGGTGCGCTGCTCGCCTTCTCGGTCGTCGGGCACAGCCTGTCGTTCATCATGGAAGCCGGCGTGCTGGGCGCGCCGACGAAGCTCGAGGTGACCTCGTACATCGGCTTCGTCATGAACATGATCCTGCTGTTCGGCGCGGCGTTCGAGTTCCCCCTGATCCTGCTGATGCTGAACTTCACCGGTGTGGTGACGGGGCGCAAGCTGCTCAGCTGGTGGCGGATCGTGGTGTTCCTGTCGTTCGGCTTCGCCGCGATCGCCACCCCGGACCCGGGCCCGTTCGGCATGACGCTGCTGGCCGCGTGCATGTCCGCGCTGTACTTCCTGGCCGTCGGCGTGGCAATGCTCAACGACCGGCGCCGTGGCCGAGGCCGCGAGATGTACGCCGACCTGGACGACGACACGATCTCCGAGCTGGAGGACGAGCGTCAGCCGGTCGATGCGGCGGACCGGATCGAGGTGCCGACACCGATCGACGCCCCCGACCCGGTCACGAAGCCCCTGCCGCTGGACGGACGCTTCGACGACATGACGTAACCGGTGGCTCCATCGGGGCGCGTCAGGCCGTACGCTGCCCCGATGGTGACCGGTGAAGCCATCGCGGTGCTGGCCAACCCCGGGGCAGGCCGGGGCCGGCACCGCGCGGTGCTGCCGGGCCTCGTCCGCCAGCTGGGCGACAGCGGGTACGACGTCCAGGTGCTGCACGCGCCCACCGCCGAGGCGGCCGAACAGGCCTGCCACCGAGCCGTGGCCGACGGTGCCGCCGCGCTCGTGGCACTCGGCGGAGACGGCACGGTGCACCTGGCGCTGCAGGCCGTCGCGGGCGCCCGGATCCCGTTCGGGGTGGTTCCGACCGGCACCGGCAACGACTTCGCGGCTGCGGTCGGCGTACCCGCGGAACCGCTCGTCGCGGCCGACGCGGTCGCCGCGGCGTTGCGTGACGGGCGGCAGCGGCGGATCGACCTCGCCCGGGTGAGCGACGCCGAAGGCCGCGGCCGCTGGTTCGGCGCGGTGCTCGCGGCCGGCTTCGACGCGATCGTCAACGAACGCGCCAACCGGATGCGCCGGCCCAAGGGGCCGCGCCGCTACGACCTGGCGATCATGCTGGAGCTGGCCCGGCTACGGCCGCGCGCGTACACGCTGGTGCTCGACGGCCAGACCCACGAGTTCCCCGGGGTGCTGGTCGCGGTCGGCAACTGCGCCAGCTACGGCGGCGGGATGCGGATCTGCCCGGACGCGGACCCCGCGGACGGCCTGCTCGACGTCGTCGTGGCGGATCCGCTGGGCCGGGTCACCCTCGCCCGGCTCAAGCCCCGGCTGCGCAGCGGCACCCACGTCACGGACCCGCGGGTGCATTCCTACCGCGCCCGCGAGGTGGTCATCACCGCGCACGACATCGTCGGCTACGCCGACGGGGAGCGGATCGGCCCGCTCCCGCTGCGGGTCGGCTGCGTGCCCGGTGCGCTGCGGTTGCTGAGCTGAGCACGGCGTCAGGGGACGGGCGGGCGCACCGATCGGTACGGGCAGCACCCGCCGCAGAGAGGAACCAGATGTCGATCGGATCGGTCAGCCCGGCCACGGTCCCCGTGACCCCCGGCTCCCCGCCGACCGTCGCGGCGGCCGACTCCCCGATCCACGGCGGCGCCGCAGCGCGAACGCCCGAGGGCAGCGCGGCACCCGCGGCCCGGCCCGGTGCCGAGGAACCGGCGCACGAGCCGTGGATGACGCTCGGCACGGTCGTCGACCTGTACCTCTGAGCGCCCCTGAGACCCTCAGCGGGCGCAGCCCGCCAGCGCCAGGGTGGCGCCGAGGCCGTTGGCGCGACCCGGCTCGGCCGCCGGTAACACCAGCGCCGCGCAGCCCGCGGCCACCGCGCCGGCGTCCGCCGGGGTGTCGCCCACCATCAGCGTGCGCTCCGGGTCGACTCCGAGCAGCCCGCACGCGCGCAGGAAGATCGCCGGGTCGGGCTTGCAGCGGCCCACCTCGTACGACAGGACGAACGCGTCGATCAGGCCGGCCAGGCCCCACGCGGTGAAGATCGGCCGGATGTCGAAGCCGACGTTGCTCACCACGGCCACCTTGACCCCGGAGTCGTGCAGGTGGCGCAGGGTCGGCTCGGTGTCCGCGTACGGCAGCCAGCCCTCGGGGCCGAGCAGGCGCTCGTACAGCGCGTCGGCCAGGCCCTCGACGTCGGTGTTCACGGTCGCCGCCAGGCCGGTGTAGGCGGCGCGGTGGCTGTGCTCGTACAGATCGCGGTCGGCCCAGTGCTCCGCGAGGTGCGGTGGCACCCGGTGCGGCAGCGGGCCCCCGGCCCGGCCCGCCATGACCAGCCGGTCGGCCAGGCCGGTGGCCCGGCCCCGGTCCAGCTCCGCCCCGCACGCGGTCGCGGCGGCCTGCACCCAGGCGACCGGGTCCTCGACCTGCGCCAGGGTGCCGTGGAAGTCGAACAGGACCGCGTCGACCTGCGGGCGCGGGGATCCCGGCGGTGGACGGGTCGGATCGTGGACTTCCGGCACGCCGTGCACGATACCCACCGCGCCGGACGCGCCCGCCGCCAACCGCCGCGCGGTGACTGTCACACGGACGAATTAGCCTTGGTGTCATGACGAGCCCCGCCGAACGGTATGTGGAGTCGAAGCGGCGGGCGGACCGCGCGGCGCAGTTCCCGGCCCTCGCCGATTTCATGCTCGATGTCGGTTTCGACCTCGACGACTTCCAGCGACAGGCCTGCGAGGTCCTGGAGCGCGGCAGCGGCGTGCTGGTGTGCGCCCCGACCGGTGCGGGCAAGACCGTCGTGGGGGAGTTCGCGGTGCACCTCGCGCTGCAGGCCGCCGCGTCCGCCGGTGGGCCGCGCAAATGCTTCTACACCACGCCGATCAAGGCCCTGTCCAATCAGAAGTACCACGACCTGGTGGAGCGGCACGGCGCCGACAAGGTCGGCCTGCTGACCGGCGACAACGCGATCAACGGCGATGCCCCGGTGGTCGTGATGACCACCGAGGTGCTGCGCAACATGCTCTACTCGGGCTCGGCCAGCCTGCGCGGCCTGGCGTACGTGGTGATGGACGAGGTGCACTACCTGGCCGACCGGTTCCGCGGCGCGGTCTGGGAAGAGGTGATCATCCATCTGCCCGCGTCGGTGACCCTGGTGTCGCTGTCGGCCACGGTGAGCAACTACGAGGAGTTCGCCGACTGGCTGGTCACGGTGCGCGGGAAGACCGAGGTGGTGGTCAGCGAGCACCGGCCCGTCCCGCTGTGGCAGCACATGCTGGTCGGCAAGCGGATGTTCGACCTGTTCCACGACGCGGACGCGGCCCGCAAGCACGACGTGCACCCGGAGCTGCTGCGCTACACCCGGGAGATGATGCGCCGCCTCGAGATGGGGGAGCGGGCCGGCGGGCCGGGCAACCGGGGCGGGCGTTCCCGCCGATGGCTGCCACCGCCGCGGGCCGAAGTGGTCGACCGCCTGGACCATGCGGGTCTGCTGCCCGCGATCCTGTTCGTCTTCAGCCGCAACGGCTGCGACGCCGCGGTGCAGCAGTGCCTCGCCGCCGGTCTGCGGCTGACCAGCGCCGACGAGCGGGCCGAGATCCGCCGCATCGCCCAGGCCCGGGTCGCCGCCATCCCCGGCGAGGACCTGTCCGTCCTCGGGTACTGGGAGTGGCTCGACGGCCTGGAACGGGGCATCGCCGCGCACCACGCGGGGATGCTGCCCGCGTTCAAGGAGGCGGTCGAGGAGTGCTTCGTACGCGGGCTGGTCAAGGCGGTCTTCGCGACCGAGACGCTGGCCCTGGGCATCAACATGCCGGCCCGCTGCGTCGTGCTCGAACGCCTGGTCAAGTTCAACGGGGAGGCCCATGTCGACCTGACCCCGGGGGAGTACACGCAGCTCACCGGGCGGGCCGGGCGGCGTGGCATCGACGTCGAGGGGCACGCGGTGGTGCTGTGGAGCCCCGAGGTGGATCCGCGGCACGTCGCGGGGCTCGCCTCCACCCGTACCTATCCGCTGCGGTCCAGCTTCCGGCCGTCGTACAACATGGCGGCCAACCTGGTCGGCACGGTCGGCGCGGACCGGGCGCGGGAGCTGCTGGAGTCCTCGTTCGCCCAGTTCCAGGCGGACCGGTCGGTGGTCGGGCTGGCCCGGCAGGTGCAGCGCAACACCGAGATCATCGCGTCGTACGGCGCGGAGGAGACCTGCCACCACGGCGACTTCGAGGAGTACTTCGCGATCCGGGTGGCGATCGCCGACCGGGAGCGGGCCATGGCCCGTCAGGGCGCCTCGCAGCGCCGCGCGGCCGCGGTGCAGTCGCTGGAGCGGCTGCGCGTGGGTGACGTGATCCGGGTGCCGCAGGGCCGCCGCGCCGGGCTCGCCGTGGTCCTCGACCCGGGCACGGGCGGGTTCGGCGAGCCGCGCCCGCTGGTGCTCACGCAGGACCGCTGGGCCGGGCGGGTCAGCCCCGCGGACTTCCCCGGCCCGGTGGACGTGCTGGAACGCATCCGGGTCCCGAAGCACTTCAACCACCGCTCCCCGGCGGCCCGCCGCGACCTGGCCTCCTCGATCAACGCCACCGGCCTGGACCGGCACGGCGGCGGGCGGCGTACCCGCAACCGGGGCGGCGGCAACGGTGAAGACGCGGAGATCGCTCTGCTCAAGGTGCGGATGCGCCAGCATCCGTGCCACGCCTGCCCGGAGCGGGAGGAGCACGCCCGGTGGGCGGAGCGCCGGCACCGGCTGCAGCGCGACACCGACGGGCTGCGGGCCCGGGTGGCGGGCCGGACCGGCTCGCTGGCCCGTACGTTCGACCAGGTGTGCGCGGTGCTGGCGGACCGGGGCTACCTGAGCGTGGACGGCGAGGTCACCGAGGCGGGCCGGATGCTGGCTCGGATCTGGACGGAGGCGGACCTGCTCGTCGCCGAGTGCCTGCGCCGGGAGGTGTGGGAGGGCCTGGCCCCCGAGGAGCTGGCCGCGGCGGTGTCGATGGTGCTCTACGAGTCGCGCCGCGAGGGCGACGAGCGGGTGTCGGTACCCAAGGGCCCGACCGCGGCCGCGGTGGAGGCCTGCGGGAAGCTGTGGGCGGAGATCGAGTCCGTCGAGGCGGAGCGAGGTCTTTCGCTGACCCGCGAGCCGGACCCCGGCTTCGTCTGGCCGATGTACCGGTGGGCGCGCGGCGAACCCCTGGCCAAGGTGCTCGCGAGCGGCTCCAGCTACGACGCGGAGATGCCGGCCGGTGACTTCGTGCGCTGGGCGCGGCAGGTGCTGGATCTGCTGGGTCAGCTCAAGGACGCGTCCGGCGCGTCGCCCACGGTCCGGGACACGGCCCGCCGGGCGATCGCGGCGGTCAACCGCGGTGTCCTGGCCCACCAGCCCACGTTGTGAGGCGGCCGGCCGCAGTGGACGGTCCGAAGGGGACCTAGGCTGCTTCGATCATCGCCGGGTCGGTCTGCTGCGGTGTGCGCTGCGGGGAGATCCGGTGGGTCAGCACGGGCGCGGTGACTCCCTTGAGGCGGGCCCGGCCCGCCCGGGCCGGCCCGACGCAGCGCCGCACCCGCGCGTACGCCCGCGGCCCGATCTGCAGCTCACCGGGGCCGGCGAGCCCGCACAGCCGGCTCGCCAGGTTGACCGGGCGACCCCAGACGCCGTACCCGGCGGGGGGCCAGGATGTCGTCACGAAGATCTCGCCGGCCTCCACGCCCGCATGCACCGAGGGGCGGATGAGCCTGGCGCCGCCCGCGGCCACGAGTTCGAGGCCGGCGGCCACGGCCCGTTCGGCCTCGTCGCCGTGCGTCGTGTACAGACCGAAGACGCACATGAAGCCGTCGCCCAGCACCTGCTGGATCTCGCCGCCGTGATGACGGGCGATGGTCACCAGGTCGTCCATGAGCGGCCGGACCACCTGGTAGACGATCTCCGGCTCGACGGACTCGACGAGTTCGGTGAAGCCGGAGAGGTCGGCGAACAACACGGCGGCCTCCCGCCGGTGTCCCGTCGTGCGGTCGAGGTGGTGCTGCTGTCCGACATCCACGTTGAGTCAGAGTTCGGGCGATCACTGGTGATACATCACCGGGGTCAGCCTTTAGGCTGCTCCGTACGCGCTGAACGTGCACCAGTTGACGTACGCGGCCGGGTTCGTGGGGTCCAGCACCGCCCGCGCGGTGTGCAATGCATGCGCCATCGTGCGGCCCGCCGACACCTGTTCGTGCAACGCCAGCATGAGATCCACCGCGGCCACGTCCGGTACGGCCGCCACGCTGGCCACCACCCCGGCGGTGCCGCGGGCCAGCAGCGAGCTGATGAACCCGACCACCTCGTCGCCCGCGTAGCTGACGTCCGCGCCGGACTGGCACGACGCCAGCACCAGCCGGTGCGGGGCGACGCCGCTGGTCTGCAACTCCTGCACCGTCAGCGGCCCGTCGCTGAGCACCAGCGAGGAGAACAGCGGGTTGTCCGAGCGCAGCCAGCCGTGGCAGGCCAGATGCACCAGGTCGGCGCCGTCGAGGCGGCGCAGCACCCGCTGGGTGGTGCTCTCCGGCGGGGCGATCGTGACCGCGCCCGGGTAGCGTTCGGACAGCCGCCGCACCTCGGTCGTCGCGCCGGGCAGGTTCGGCCCCTCGACGAGCACGGTGAGGCCCGGTTTCCGGTGTGCCAGGGCCGCCTCGCGGGTGCGCGCCCACAACGCGGCCGACGGCGCCAGCGACACCGGCGCGTCCCACAGCGCCGACCACGGGATGCCGTGCAGATGCCCGGCGGGCACCACCACCAGCTCGGCGTCGGCCGCCACGGCCAGCGGTGCCAGCAGCAGTTCGCGCAGCTTGCCGACCCGTACGTCGGCGCTGAGGTGGGCTGCCTCCAGCGACGAGTCCGGCAGCGTGCGGGTCATCCGGCGCAACGCGAAGAACAGCGCCCGGACCTGCTCCAGCACCGGCGCGATCGCGCCGAGCGCGACGAGCCGGCTGCGCCGCGGCTCCACGACGACCGCGACGATGTCGTCATGCAACACGGCGTACTCGACCAGGACACGGCCGTCCAGGGCGGCGCGCAGCCGGGCGGGCCGGATGGTCGCGGTGACCTGCCGGTTCTCCGTACGGCGGCGCCAGCTCGCCCGCCGGATCCGGTCCTCGATCGCCTTCTGCCGCGCCAGCAGCGGATCGCGCAGCCCGACCGTGCGGTCGCCGGCCGTCAGCCCGTCCAGTTCCGCGTGGATGCCGCGCAGCGCCTCCAGGTCCGCCACGTCCGTGCCGCCGGGCGGTTCCACGGCCAGCAGCGCGGCCGCCCGGGTGCGTTCCATCCAGTCCAGCACGCGGGGTGCGGAGCCGCCGCGCACCATCACCTCCAGGCCGAGCTGGCCCAGTTCGGCGCCGTGGCCCGACGCGAGCGCCCGCAGCTCGACCGACGGCAGCGCGGTGCGGTGGCGGGCGAGGTCGCTCAGTCCACGCCGGCAGTGGGCGAGCACGGCGGCGTCGTCGCCGAGCAGCGCCGCGGCGGTCGCCCCGGCCACGCTGCCCCGCATCCGGACCAGTACGGGGCTGCGCCGCGCCAGCTCCACCGCATGCTGCAGCGACGTGACCGCTTCGCGGCGGCGTCCCAGGGCGGCGGCGAGGCGCCCGGCGATGTCGTACGCGCCGACCGCGTACGACCAGGTGCCCTGGCTCTCCAGGGTGCGGCAGACGCGGCGGGCGTCGCGCAGGTCGGCGGCCGTGGCGGTGCCCGCGTCCAGCCGGGCCTGTGCGTGGACCAGACTGGCGCGGGCCTTCCACGCGCGGCGCCCCTGCCGCTCGAAGCTGCGCGCCGCGGCGGCCGACGCCTGCTGCGCTTCGTCCGGGTCGCCGGTGAGCAGGGCGAGCTGGGCGACCCGCAGTTCCGCCTCCGCGCCCATCAGCGGCACCCCGTGGCGCGCGAACTGTTCCGCGGCGGCCCGGGCGGCGGCGGTGGCCTCCGGGATCAGGCGCAGGTCCATCAGCGCGTCCGCATACTCCACGTAGTGCTCGCCCAGCGGCAGGCCGGCGGCCTCGAAGGCGTGCGCGGCGTCGTCGAACAGCCGTACCCCGTCGGCGAGGCGCCCGGCGTGCACGGTCGCCCACGCCCGGGTCTCGATCACCATCGCCACCAGGGCGGGGCCGACGTCGCGGGCCAGTGTGCCGGCGTCGTCGAGGTGGCGCAGCGCGTCGGTGTGCCGGCCGTACTGGGCCTCGATGATGGCCAGGTTGTTGCCCGCGATGACCCGGGTCCGGGCCGGGGTGGCGGACCGGGCCAGCAGATCGCGGTACGCGGCGGCGGCCTGCGCGAGCAGCCCGATGTTCTGGTGCAGCACGGCCCGCTGGAACGTCAGCTCCACGGCCCGTTCCGGGGCCACCAGGGGTTCCGCCATGTCGAGGTCGTGCTGGGCGCTGTCGAGGCGCCCGAGCTCCTGGTTGACCGCGGCGCGACTCATCAGCACGTCCGCCAGCACGGACTGCAGCTTGTGCCGGCGGGCGATCCGGGCGGCCTCGTCGAGCAGTTTGCGGGCACCGGCGGCGGCCAGCCGGGCCCGTTCCGCCCAGGCGAGGGCGCGCAGCGCGAGCGCCAGCGCCTCGGGGGAACCCGAACGGCGTACCGTGCGCACGAGATCGGCGGCGATCGGCCCGTAGCGTCGGGGATCCGCTATTACGCCCTCATGAACTCGCCTAGCGTGTATCACAAGGTCGTCTGGCGTCTCTATTTCCACCGAGGGTTCCATTTCCACCGCGCGTGCGACCGCCCGTCGCTGTGCCGATCTATCACAAAGGCCAGGAACCGCTATGAATCTGACTGACGCGCCCCTTGGCTACGCCTTCGAGGGCGACTATCCGGAATCCTACGGCTCCGAGCTGCCACGCTTGCGCACCATCGTGGCCCAGCAGGTGGTCCGTCTGGCCGACACGCGGCCGTCCGCCGACGGCCGCCTGCTCGGCATTCTCATCGGGCGCCGTTCGAGCGACCCGCAACGCGCCCAGATCGAGGTGGCGCTGCGCCGGGACGGTACACCGAGCCTGCTGGCCCGCGGCGAGCTGCTGATCTCGGCGAAGGAACTCGCCCGCGGCACCGTCGGTGCGCTGCTGCAGGACTACGACGACCGGGCCGTCGGCGACCACGTACGACTGCGCCGTTTCGGGGCCGGACGGGCCGAACTGGCCCGGATGATCGACGGATGCGGCGCGCAGGACGTCGTCGCGCACCCGAACTACATCGCGTCGATGGCCGCGGTCGGCAAGGGCATCGGCGGCCCGGAGAACGCGCCGTCGCTGGGCGACTTCGCGAACTACGCGATCCCGAACGCCCCGAGCGACGGCGGCCCCGGGCCCCGGCCCCCGGTTGCGGTGATCGACACCGGCGTGGAGGGGACCATCCGCGGCGACCACTGGCTCGGCGACGTCACGCGTACGCCGGAGAACACGGACATGCTCGACGTCCTGCCCCGCGGCGGCGACGGATTCCTGGACTACGAGGCCGGGCACGGCACGTTCGTGGCCGGGGTGGTGCAGCGGGTCGCGCCGACCGCGGACATCAAGGTGTACCGGGCCGCCGACACCGACGGGTTCGCCACCGACGACGACATCGCGGCCGCGATCGTGCAGGCACACCGCGACGGTGCGGAAATCATCAACCTGTCGCTGGGTGGCAAGACGCTCGACGACACGCCGCCGGTGCTCATGCAGCAGGCGGTGGAGACGGTGCACGCCGAGGCGGGCCGCGATAAGCAGGGCCGCTACAACAAGGTGATCGTGGCTGCCGCGGGCAACTACGGCGACCGGGGCATCGTCTGGCCGGCCGCGCTCGACGGCGTCGAGTCGGTCGCCGGGCTGACCGCGTACCTGTCGCCCGCCTCCTGGTCCAGCTACGGCGCGGTGCGTTTCTCCACCGTGGGCGAGGGGATCCGCTCGGTGTACCCGGCCGGACAGGAGTCGCCGATCTTCGACCCCGAGCCGGACACGTTCGGCCCGGACGCCGCCGCAGTGTGGCTCGGCACCTCGTTCTGCGCGCCGCAGATCGCCGGGGCGGTCGCCCGGATCGTCGCCGAGCAGAACATCTCCCCGCGCGACGCGGTGGACCTGCTCGACGACCGCGGCAAGGCAGTCGCCGGATTCGGCAAGGCGATGCGCATCCTGCAGGGAATCGGCTGATGCCGCCGCCCCGCCGGGCACGGTCCGCGCGGCGGGGCGGCGACATGACACCGGGCGGCCCTACTGTCCGACCAGGTGAAGCGGGGACAAGATGGCAGACATGCTGGAGTGGGAACTGCCGGCGCTAGTCAAGGCCAGCGCCGAGCGTGACGAGGACGCGTGGAACGAGATCGTGCGCCGGTTCGCCGGCCTGGTGGCGTACGTGATCCGGCGCTACCGCCTGTCCGTTGCCGACACCCAGGATGTCAGCCAGCTCGTGTGGCTGCGCCTGGTCGAGCACCTGGGCCAGCTCCGCGAGCCGTCCGCGCTGCCCGGCTGGCTGACCACCACCACCCGGCACGAGTGCGAGCGGTACCTGCGTACCAACGGACGCAATGTGGCCGTGGACCCGCTGACGATGCCGTCGCTGGACCGCGCCGACGGGCCGGACATCGACGAACTGCTCATCGCGGCCGAACGCCGCCAGGTGCTGCTGGACGGCCTCGGTGAGCTGGCACCCCAGCAGCGGGAACTGTTGCTGATGCTGACCGCGGACCCGCCGTACTCGTACGCGGAGATCAGCCGGATCCTCGGCGTCCCGATCGGCAGCATCGGGCCGACACGCAGCCGCGTGCTCGGCAAACTTCGTGACACGGACGCCATCCGGGCGTACCTCGGGACAGACGAGTCAGCACACATTGGGGGGTGTCCGTGATGCCTTGGCGCAACTGGAGTGACGACGAGGAGCTGTTCCTCGACGTCCGTGACGCGCTGCACCCCGACCCGATCGAGGCCCAGGTGCTCGAGGCGGCCCGCGCGGTGCGGGCCTGGCAGACCGCGGACCCGGACCGCGAGCTGGCGGCCCTGATGTACGACTCCTATCTCGACCACTCCGTGGGCGTACGCGGCCCGCAGCCCGGCAGCGCCCCGCGCAACCTCGTGTTCGGGCGCGACGAGCTGCGGGTCGAGATCGAGCTCAGCGATGGGGGTATCGAGGGCCAGCTCATCCCGCCGGAGCCGGCGACCGTCCGGCTGTTCACCGTGGCCGGTCCGGTCGCCGAGACCGTCGCGGACGAGGTCGGGTGCTTCACGTTCCCGGCCACCCGGCCCGGCCCGATCCGCATCGAGTGCGAGGTGGCGGGCCGCCAGGTCGCGACGGAGTGGATCAGCGTCTGACGGGCCCGTACCTCAGGCGGGTGGCGCGTGCAGCGTGATGGTCGTCCACGCGCCGACGTGCACCCGGTCGCCGTCGCCGAGCGTACGGCTCTGCCCGGCGGTCAGCGGTGCCGGCTCGTCGTTGACGTACGTGCCGTTCGTGGAACCCAGGTCGGACACCAGCCAGACACCGTCGATGTTGAGCGTCAGCAGCGCATGGCTGTGCGAGACGCCCGGGTCGAGCGGGGCGGCGGACAGGTCGATCTCCGGGTCGGTTCCCTTGGACGTGCTCTTGCGGCCGATCCGTGCCTGCGGGGCGGGCAGCACGAAGCGGCGCTCCGGGCACTGCGCGGGGAACTCCACGCCCTCGATCGCGTTGGCGTCGAAGTACTGCCGGTCGGCGGTCACCGTCGCGCTCCACTGACCGGTCGGGCGGGGGGCCGTCGGCGCGTCCAGCACGGGCACCTGGCCGGTCGTGTGGTCGTAGCCGCAGTCCTCGCAGAACCGCCACATCGCGGTGCGGGGGGTGCCGCAGTGCGGGCAGGGCGCGCCGCGGCCCGGCAGCGGGGCGGGCGCGGCGGACACGGGCGCGGCGGACACGGGCGCGGCCGAGACGGGTACGGCCGAGACGGGTACGGCCGGGGCCGCAGTCGCGGCGGCCGGCGGGGCGGCCGGTACGGCGCCACCGATACGGGCGCCGCACGTGTCGCAGAAGTCGTCCGTGCTGGACTCGTGACCCTTTGGGCAGGCGTACGTGGTCACTGGGCGCGCCCCACGCGAACCGTCTTGGTGGAACGGGTGTCCAACGCCATCTCGTCCGCGGCGTCGACCTTGCGGCGCAGCCGTACCGTGCCGGTCGCCGGGTCCTCGATGTCCACCACCGTGGCCAGCAGCTCCTCGGTGGCCTTGTTGCCGCTGGCGTGGGCGAGCTGCGCGGCCCGGCCGAACTTCAGCGTGGCCGTACGGTCGTCGCCGGCCTTGCGCGCCTCCAACCCGGCCTGGATCGCGTCGGCCAGCTCGGCCTGGCCGGTGTAGTGCGCCACCTGCCGGTTGATCCGGGTGGACAGCGCCGTGTCCTCGGTCCACACCGCCCGCACCAGGCATTGAGCCAGCACGTCGTCGCCCTCGACGACCGACACCCGGGCGGCGAGCATCTCGTCGCCGGACCCGCCGGCGGCCACGTCGATGCAGACGTGGTAGTCGCGGCTCTCGGCACCCCACGACCCGAGCGGGTAACGCCCCGCGCGCGGCCCGTCCTCGGTCCGCTTGCCGGTCAGATCGACCACCTCCGGCTCGACCTGCTTGACGAAGCGGACCGTGGAGTTGACCGGGGTCCACACCTTGAGTTGTACGTCCGCGCTGGTCTTGCCCATCGCCGCGGTCATCATCTGCTCGAACGCGGCGGTCAGGTCGGCCGGGCGGGCGACGATGTCGACCGTGCCCAGCAACGCCGTGGCGATCTTGCGCAGCTCCGAGACCTGCCAGTTGGTGCCGACGCCGCGGCAGTCGCACTGGAACCGGCCCGCGATCTGCTGCAGCACCTGCTCCAGGTAGCCCTGGTACTCGCCGTTCTCGCCGTCGGTGAGCAGGATGGCGTGCGCGATGTCGCCGGGCCGCTGGGCGAACAGCTGGGACGCCAGCGTGAGCCAGGCGCCCATGGCCGTGCCGCCGCCGGCCTGAAGCCGGTCGATCGAGCGGACCGCGTCGGCCCGGCTCTGCGGCGAGGCGACCGCGAGCTGCCCGGGCGCGGGGAACAACTGCTGCGCGGTGCTGACGCCCGCGATGATGGCGAAGTGGACGCCGTCGTCGATGCACTCGATGGCGGCCTTGGCGGCCTGCCGGGCCGCGGCCATCCGGCCCTCGGCCTGCATCGAGCCGGACGCGTCCACGATGATGATCTCGGTGGCGCCGGCGGTGCGCCGGCCCCCCTCACTGCCGGACGACGCGACCGTGACGATCGCGTTGACCTCGGTGGCGCCCAGCGTGAGGAATTCGTTCTGGAACGCCTCGGCGGTGTACGGCACGGGCTCTCCTTCAGATCGCGGCGGTGGGTGGGGCGGTGGTGGGTACGACGGGGAGCAGCGCGACCGTGATGTTGTCCGCGCCGCCCGCCTCGTTGGCGAGCGTGGTGAGCGATCGGGCAGCGGCCAGCAGCGGGTGCTCGGCGCCGGCCGCGGCGGCCAGATGCGCGCGGACGGCCTCGCCGAACGCCACGGGCTCGGCCAGATAGTTCCACAAGCCGTCGCTGCAGAGCACGACGTGCCCCGGGCCGGGCGCGGTGAACTCGCCGGTACGCGGCATCACCGGGCCGGCGTCCGCGCCCAGCCAGGCGGTGATGGCGTGCGCCTTGGGGTCGCGCCACGCGGCCTGCGGGTCGGCGCCGAGCGAGATGGCGTGCTGCGCCCACGAGTCGTCCACGGTCAGGGGCACCAGGTCCCCCGACGCGGGCAGCCAGTACGCCCGGCTGTCACCGACCCAGCCGTACCCGACCTCGGCGCCGCGCACGCACGCCGCCACGATCGTGCACGCCGGGTTGGAGGCGGCCCGCCGGGGGTCGCCGGTGCGGGCCAGCGCGGCGACCGCCGTACCGGCCTCGGTGAGCGCCGCCGTGATCTGATCGGGCAGATCCTCGGCGGCGGCAAGCAGCTTTCCGGCCGTCTCGGCGGCCAGCTCGGACGCCACGTCCGGGTCGAACGAGGCGGAGACCCCGTCGCAGACCACGGCGTCGATGCCGGCCGCGTGGACGGCCAGGAACATCGCGTCCTCGTTGCGGTGGTGCCGGCGGCCCCGGTCCGTGACCGCCGCGGCGGCGCCCGCGATGGACTCGACGTGATCGCGGGGGCGCCCGGCGAGCATGCCGCACTGCTCGCAGTAGCCGTCCGCGCCGATCGCGCCCGGTGTGCCGCAGGACGGGCACGCCTGCCCCGCCTGCGTCTCCGTCGGCCCGGTCTGCGCCGGCGCGGGCCGGGCCGGCGCCGGCGGCGTGTGGCTGCGCTCGGTCGCGGGCGCCGCGGTCAGTGGCCGGCCGCACTCCTCGCAGAACGCGGCTCCGGCACCGCGTTCGTCCACGCAGGACGTGCATTCGGTGAGCGTCACGCCGGACTCCTCCTCGGACATCAGGTACGGGTCCGCGGACGCGCCGCGTTGGCCAGGTCCACCAGGCGGATCTTCTCCGCGCCGTGCGCCGCGTGCGCCATCTCCCGGTACGCGGCCTCCAGCGCGAACCGCACGTCGCGGTCCGTCGCGGCGCCGTTGTTCGCCGCGCTGCCGCCCAGCACGGCCGCCGGAACGGCGCCGCCCGCCGCGAGTGCCTGCAGCGCCTGCTCCAGCAACTCGGAACGCAGAAGGGCCAGCTGGGCCGCCTCCACCTCCAGTTTGTCGATGAGTGCCGCGGCGGCGGCCAGCGCGGTCGCGTCCGCGGCGGCGCCGGGGTGCGGGCGCACCAGGGCGCGCACCGCGCCGACCTGGGAGCTGCGGAACGCCGACGACGTCCCCGGCACCCGGTTGTACGCCTCCACGGCCCCGCCGCGATCCCCGGCCGCCAGCCGGCACCGGGCCAGCCCCCCGGCCGCGGTCGTGTACGCCGGGTCCGTCCGGCTCACCACGTCGTAGTAGCCCGCGGCGTCGCCCGGCCGCCCCGCCATCTCGTACGCCAGCGCCAGCGCCAGCTTGGGCGCGTGCTCGCCGGGCAGCGCGGAGTACACCGCGTCGAACCGGGCCACCGCGGTGCCGGTGTCGCCGCCGGCGAGCGCCAGCACCCCGTCGTACCAGGCGAGGCGCCAGTCCGCGGCGGCGCCCGCGGCGATCGTGTCGCGCATCCGGCGGGCGTCGGCGAACGGGTCGTCGGTCTCGCTCGCCGCGCCCAGGTCGATGAGCGCCCGCAACGCCCGCAACTGCACCTCGATGGTGTTCTCCGGGGCCTTGCCGAGCAGCGTGAGGACCTCCTGCGGGTCGGTCACGGTGACCGAGGCGAGGAATGCGGCCGCCGGGTCGGTGAGGTCGATCAGCGGGGCGGGCAGGAACCGCCAGTTCGGCTCGTCGGTGCGCGAGTCGGTGCGCAGTTCTCCGGTGAACAGCCGCGACTGCGCCGGGTGCGGTTCGCCGCCGGCGGCGAGGACCTCCCGCAGCACGCCGAGCATCTGATCGCTCAGCTCGGCCGCGTCGACGAACCGCTCGGCCGGATCGGTGCGGGTGGCCCGCTGCAACAGCCGGTAGTACGACTCGAACCGGCGGTACACCGCGAACTCGCCGCGGTCCGGCAGGCTGTCCTTGTACGTGCTCTGGTAGCCGCGGAAGTCCGTGGTCAGCACCGCGAGCGTGCGCCCGATCGTGTACACGTCCGACTGGATCGACGGGCCCGCGGTGGCCATCTCCGGGGCCTGGTAGCCGATCGTGCCGTAGATGGCCGAGTCCAGGTCGTCGACGCGGACGACACCGCCGAGGTCGATGAGTTTGACCTGGTCGCCGGTCTGGATGACGTTGTCGGGCTTGAAGTCGCAGAAGATCAGGCCACGGTCGTGCAGGTAGCCGAACGCGGGCATGATCTCCAGCACGTACGCGAGGGCCTGGTCGACCGGCAGCGGGTCGGGATTGCCCGCGTTGGCCGTCATCCGGGCCTTGAGCATGCTCTTGAGCGATTCGCCGCCGACGTACTCCATGACGATGTACCCGGCGCCGTCGTGCTCGACGAAGTTGTAGATCTTGACGATGTTCGGGTGTTCCACCTCGGCCAGGAAGCGCCGTTCGGCCACCGCGGCGGCCAGGGCGTCCTCGTCACCGGAGTTGAGCAGGCCCTTGAGCACCACCCACCGGTCGGAGACGTTCTTGTCCACGGCCAGGTAGATCCAGCCGAGGCCGCCGTGCGCGAGCGGGCCGACCACCTCGTACTGGCCGCCGACGAGGTCGCCCTTGGACAGTTTCGGGGTGAAGTCGAACGGTTCGCCGCAGGACGGGCAGAACCCGGCGGAGCGGCCGGGCCGCTCACCGCGGGCGCGCCCGACCGGCTTGCCGCACTTGGCGCAGTACCGCTTGTCCTCGGGCACCTGCGCGATCGCCATGACGGCGGTCGACGGGTCGCGCTGCGGCAGCGGCGCGACGTCGACCAGGCCGCCGCCGAAACGGCGCCGCCGGCTGCCGGTACGGCTGCTGCCCGAGCCCCTCGACCCGCTGGTACGGGTCGAAAGCGCCCCGGTACGCACGGACGGCGCGGTAGCGGTGCGCTGCGCGGGCAGCCCGCCGCCGCTCGTGCCGCCGGCGCCGGAGGTGGTCGCGGCGATGCTTCCGGCGGGACCGGTCGCCGCCGGGGCGGCGTCTGCGGCCGCCGTGGCCGGGACCGCCGCGGGCGGCGCCATGCCGCAGGTGTCGCAGTAGCCGTCCTCGATCGTCCCCGGGCAGTCGCGTGGGCACCTCATTGCTGGCCATCCCTGAGTTGCGTGGCGGTGAGCGCGGTGACCGCGTCCTGGTAGGCGTTGACGGCCGCGCGGGCGGCGTCGAGGTCGCACGGGGCGGTCCACAGCGCCGCGCGGGCGGCCTCGGCGAGCGGGGTCAGCGTGGCGTCCTCGGCGGCGCCGCGCCGGGCGGCCTTGGCCTGGTACGCGTCGAACCGCCCGCGCAGCTCGTTGCGTGCCGCGAGCAGCCCGGAGTTGCGGCCGGCGGCGTCGCGAACGGTGTCGAGGCGGTGCCGGGCGTGGCGGGTCCAGTCGGCCAGCCGGGGGCTGAGCAGCGACCAGTGCCCGGCCGTGGCGAGCGCGTCGATCGCCGCCAGGTCGGGCCCGAGGTCGGGGCCCGGCTCGGGGTCGCTGACGCCGGTGAACCGGCCGGCCACCGCGTCCGCGGCGGCCTGCGCGGCCCGGCCGGCCTCGGCCAGTTCCCCGGCGAGGGTGTGCGCGTCGGCGAGCCGCCGGGCCAGCGCCTCGCGCAGCTCGGCCGCCGAGGTGCGCTCGGCATCGGCCCGGTCGATCAGCGCCCGGACCGCGGTCAGGCCACTCTCGTCGCAGCCCAGCGGGTCCGTGGCCAACGCGGCCGTGACCTCGCCGAGACGGCGGTCGGCCTCCGCCAGGGTGGCGCCGCCCGCGGCCCCGGCCAGTGCCCGGACCCGGTCCAGGGCCGCGGCGAGTTCGGCGGCGCGCGGCAGCAGCCGCTGCCAGACCTCACCGGCGCGGGTGGCGACGTCCACCACGGTCGCGAACGCCGCCTCCATCGCCGCGAGCAGCTCCGCCGGGGTGCACGTGGTGCTGACCTGCCCGGCGCCGAGCAGCCCCCGCTGCGCCAGCGGGACCGTGGCGGTGGACAGCGTGATCGAGCGGCCCAGCACCTGCTCCACGTACGCGGCCTTCTCCGCGTCGCCGAACCGGCGCTGCTCGCGGGCCGCCCGGGCGCCGGTCGTCAGCGCGGTGAGCAGGCCGTAGCCGTCCCACAGCTGGGTCAGCGCGGCGGTCGCGTCGGCCCACGCCGTGGCGGTGGCCCCGGCCAGCCGGGTGCTGTCCAGCTCCTTGCGGGCGGCGTTGTCGTCGAGGTCCACCAGGTTCGCGGCGACGGCCGTGGCGGCGGCCTCCAGGCGCCGCAACTCCGTGTCGGCGCGGGCCAGCAGCTCGGCGGCGGGTGCGGTCATCGCCGGGTCAGTCCTTGTACTCGGCGACGGGCGGCTGAGGGGCGGCCCCGAACCGGCCGAGCCACCGATCGTACGTGCGCTTCCAGGTGCCGTTGGCGCGGTTGCGCTCCAGCACGGCGTTGACGAACCGGGTGAACTCGGGGTGCTTCTGCGACATCGCCATGCCGTACGGCTCCTCGGTGAACCGTTCGCCGACCACCTTCGCGTACGGGTCCTGGGCGGCCAGCCCGGCGAGGATCGTGTCGTCGGTGCTGATCGCCTCGACCTCGTTCTGCTGGAACGCGACCAGGCAGTCGCCGAAGCTCGGCCGTCCCACCGCCTTCGGCTGGGGGGTCAGCTTTTCGAGGTTCTTCAGGGACGTGGAGCCGGTGGGCGCGCAGACGCGCTTACCGCCGAGGTCGGCGATGCTCTTGGCCCCCGAGTTCGTGGAGACCAGGACCTTCTGCCCGGCGTCGTAGTAGACGGTGGAGAAGTACACCCTGTTCCACCGCTCGCAGTTCATCGTCATCGTGTACGCCACCAGGTCGACCGTGCCGTCTTCGGCGTCGTCCAGCCGCTTGTCGTTCCCGATGACCTTGATTTGCAGTTTGTTCGGGTCCCCGAAGATCGCCTCGGCGATCTGGCGGCCCATGTCCACGTCGAAGCCCTCGACCGCCCCGGTGAACGGGTTGCGCGAGCTGAACAGCAGCGTGTCCTGGCTGGTCCCGAGCACCAGCCGGCCCCTCTTCTGGATCTGCGCCATGAACGTGCCCGCGGGCATCCTGCCCGGCTGCGGCAGAGCGCCGCTGGGCCGGAGACTGCGCCGCGGCTGGCAGGACGTGTCCGGGGCGGCGGGCGTGGACGACGCGGGGGTGGCCGCGGCCTGCACCGCGGGCGGGGGGTCGACGGCGGTGCATCCCGTGAGGGCCGCCGTGGCACACAGCACCGTCACGGCCAGGGCGGCGCGGGTGGCTGCCAGTTTCGGGCGGGTCACCGGTACTCCTCCAGTCGGGTACGGATCCCGGCGACTGCCAGGCCGCAGACGAGCAGCGCGAGCAGCGGGCCGAGCACGGTGACCACGCCCAGGCCGTTCCCGGCCGTACCGATCGCATCCGTGAACGCGGCCCTGCGGTCGGCCAGCGCGTCGCCGATCGCCTGGGTGCCGGCGCCGAACGTCGCCGAGGTGGCGTCGCTGATGGCGAGGCCCACCGCGGCGTCGTAGTCGCCGTCCTTGGCCAGCGTGCGCACCTTGGTGTGCGCCGCGGTGTAGCCGGTGAGCTGCCGGCCGGCTTCGCCCACGGACGAGGCGGCCGGGCCGTCCAGGTCGGCCGCGAGCCGGTCGAGCAGCTCATGCAGCTGCTGGTCGACCGCGGTGAAGTCCGCTTCGTACGTGCGCGGGCCGCCACGCGGGTCCGGGATCGGCGCGTCGTCGCCGCTGCGGGCCGCCAGGGTCAGCGCCTCGTCGCCGCGCTCACGCAGGGCGAGGATCCGAGCCTCGGCGAGCTGGGCGACCGGTGCGGACCCTTCGGTGTCCGCGGTGTGCAGATGCGCTCGCTGGTGGGCGAGGACGCCGCCCGCGCCCAGCGCCAGCACCGCGGTGACCACGGTCGCGGCCAGCAGCGGCAGGTTGAACGTCCGGTGCGTGGTGCGGCTCAGGTACCGCTGGGCGAGCACCAGCGCCACCAGCAGCGCGACCAGCAGCAGCGCCAGCAGGCTCACCCAGACGCTGCTGCGGGCGTCGCCGTACCCGGCGTCGACCTCGGCCTGGGCGGTCCTGAACAGCGTCTGCGCCTGGGGCAGCAGGGTGTCGCGGTTGAGGGTGGAGGCCTCCGACAGGTACGCGGCCCCGACCGGCAGCCCCTGCCGGTTGTTGGCGCGTGCCGTGGCCACCAGCGCCGCGTAGCGGGCGACGCCGGAGGAGAGCTCGCGGATGGCCTCGGCGCTCGGGCCGCCCTGCGGGGTACGCCGGGCGGCCGAGGCCAGCGCGGTGGTGGCCCGTTGCAGGTCCTTGTTGTAGAGGTCGGTCAGCCCGGGAGGCTCCAGCCCGCCCGCGAGGAATGCCTGCGCGGCCGTGGTGTCGGCGTCGGCGAGCGCCGAGTAGATCGTCTCGGCCTCGATCAGCAGCGGCTGGGCCCGCCCTCCGAGGTCGGTGGTGCCGGTCGCGGCGGCGCGCGCGGCCAGCCCGCTGACCAGGCCGGTGAGCAGCCCCAGGGCGAGCAGCCCGGCGAGGATCAGCTGAAGGCGGCCGGGCGAGGTGTGGCGCAGGGCGCCGATCCGGTGCAGGACCCGGGCACCACGGGCCGGCGCGACGTCGTGCGCGACCCGCGGCCGGTCGAGCTGGTCGGTGGGCAAGCTTCCTCCGTCGGTGCCGTGCGTGTACGACCTGTCACCCTCACACTGTGCGGCACCGCCGCAACAGATGATCTTCCTGGCGGCGGTACCGCCCGGGGCGATCGGGCGGCTGGCCGGCCGAGTCTACGGACATGGCCGCGCGCCCGGCGCGATGGTCCACCGGGCGCGTCGCCGTACCGGTCGGTCGGCCGCGCGTGTGCGGCCGTCCGGTCAGCTCAGCTGACGTTTCAGCAGCTTGCCGGTGGCGGTCATGGGCAGCGAGTCGACGAACGCCACGACCCGCGGATACTTGTACGCGGCCATCTGCTCCTTGGCCCAGCCGACCAGCTCGTCCTCGGTGATCGTGGCGCCGTCGGTGCGGATCACGTACGCCTTGACCTCCTCGCCGTGCTGGGGGTGCGGCACGCCGATGACCGCGGCGAGCGAGACCGCCTCATGGGTCATCAGGACCTCTTCGATCTCGCGCGGGTACACGTTGAAACCACCGCGGATGATCATGTCCTTGGCCCGGTCGACGATGTAGTAGAAGCCGTCCTTGTCGCGGCGGGCGAGGTCACCCGTACGGAACCAGCCGTCCTTCATCACCTCGGCGGTGGCCTCGGGCCGGTTGTAGTAGCCGCGCATGATGTTGTGGCCGCGGATGGCGATCTCGCCGATCTCGTCCGAGCCGGTCACGGTGTTCCAGTTCTCGTCGATCAGCTTCACCTGCACGCCCCAGATCGGGACGCCGATCGAACCGGCGCGGGGCTCGCTGTCCGGGTCGGAGAACGTGGCCACCGGCGAGGTCTCGGACAGCCCGTACCCCTCCAGGATCTGCACGCCGAGCCGGTCCTTGACCTGCCGGATGATCTCGATCGGCAGGCTGGAGCCGCCGGAGACCGCGACCCGCAGGTTGCGGGCGATGCGCTCGACGTCCACCCCGTCGGTGAGCGCGTTGAGCAGCCCCCAGTACATCGTGGGCACGCCCGCGAAGAACGTGATCTCCTCCTGCTCGAACAGCTTGACCGCCGCCGCCGGCTCGAAGCGGGGCAGCAGCACCAGGGTGGCGGCGACCGCGAAACCGGCGTTCATGTTGACCGTCGAGCCGAACGAGTGGAACAGCGGCAGCACCAGCAGGTGGGTGTCCGTGCCCGGCTTGGCCTGGAACAGCCGGTTGGAGGTCAGCGCGTTGAGGATCAGGTTCGAATGGGACAGCTCCGCGCCCTTGGCCTGCCCGGTCGTGCCGCTGGTGTACAGGATCACCGCCGGGTCGGTCTCGGCGGCCAGCACCGTCTCGAACGTCGGCGGCTGCCCCTCGAGCGCGGCACCCATCGTCTCGGCGCCCTCGATCGGCGATGCGGCGGCCGGGTCCGCGGTGATGAGGAAGAAGTGCTCGCACCCCGGCACCTGGCTGAACCCGGCGTGGCCTGCGGCGCCCATCGGCAGCTCGGCGGTGCCCTCGAAACAGAAGTACGCCTTCGCCTCGCTGTCCGCCAGGTGGTACGCGACCTCCCGGCCCTTGAGCAGGACGTTCAGCGGCACCACGACTGCACCGGCCTTGAGGATTCCGTAGTAGACGACCGGGAAGTAGGGCAGATTCGGACAGGACAGGGCCACCTTGTCGCCGGGGCGGACGCCGCGCGCCGCCAGCAGGTTCGCCACCTGGTTGGCCGCCGCGTCGACCTGCGCGTACGTCAGGCGCTGCGGGCCCAGCACGACCGCGGCCCGTTCGGGGTAGTGGCGGGCGCTGTCCTCCAGCAGGACGGAGAGATTGAGCATCGCGGCAGTCTCCTCGCGGGGGTCCGGGGGGTGGGACGACGCACCAATCCCAACATGCCCGAACCGTCGAGGAAACCTTCGTGCCGGGCACGTTTCGGCGACGGCGCCCGGCGCTGCACGGCCGGGCGCCGGGCGGATCAGCTCGCCAGGGCGAACCGCTCGGCGTGCACCTGGCGGCGGGGCACCCCGAGGCTGCGCAGGCTGCGCACGACCGCGTCCGTCATGGCGACCGGGCCGCAGACGTACACGTCGCGTTCGGTGATGTCCGGGACCAGGGAGTGCAGCCCGCCCGGGCTCAGCGGCTGGTTGCCCGGCCCGGTGCGGCCGGTGAGCAGGTGCAGCCGGGCCCCCCGGGCGTCGGCGATCGCCCGCATCTCGGCGAGCAGCACGGCGTCGGCCTCGGTGTGCACCCGGTACAGCACGACGATGTCGCCGGTGAGCGTGGGATCGTCCAGCAGGGCCCGGATCGGGGTGATGCCGATGCCGCCCGCGATGAGCAGCGTGTCCTCGCGGGTCTTCTGCACCGCGGTGAACGCGCCGTACGGGCCCTCGGCGAACACCCGGGTGCCGACCGGGATGTCGCGCAGCCCGGCGCTGCCGGTGCCGACGGCCTTCGCGGTGAGCCGCAGCGAGCGCCCGTCCGGCGCGGACGACAGCGAGAACGGGTTGACCTGCCAGATCGGCCGGAAGCCGGGGAAGCGCCACAGCATGAACTGTCCGGCCCGGGCGGGCAGCTCGTCGAGGCGGCGGCCGGTGACGTGCACCGAGACGGTGGTGTCCGACTCGGGCACCACGGCGGCGACGCGCAGCTGGTGGCGGGAGTTGCGGACCAGCGGGACGATCACCCGGCCGGTGAGGAAGGTGCCCACCGAGAACGCCCACAGGGCCCACCAGTACAGCGTCGCGGCGGCCGAGGTGCGGAACGTGGTGCCTTCCAGGAACTGGTGCACCAGCGCCAGGGCGAGCGCGAGATACAGCACGAGGTGGATGGCGTGCCAGGTCTCGTACTGCACGCGGCGGCGGGCGGCCCGGATCGAGGCGGTGACCGCCACGACGATGGCCAGCAGCGCGAGCATGCCGAGCAGCGACGCGGGCACCCCGGCCAGCGCGGCGAACGTGCGCAGCGGGGAGACCTTGTCCAGGACGGAGAACCCGGCGACGATCAGCATCGCGTGGGTGACGATCGTCCAGAACAGGGTGAAACCGACCCAGCGGTGCCATGAGGTCAGCTTGTCCATGCCGATCCGCCGGTCCAGCCACGGCACCCGGGCCACGAGGATCAGCTGCAGGAAGATCAGCAGGGCGGCGTGCAGGCCGACGAACTTGCCGACCCCCAGTACGTGGTTCTTGGCGGGCGGGGAGGCGAAGAACATCACCTCCACGATCAGCACGTTGACCACGAGGGTGGCCCACAGGGCCACGCGGGCCAGCGTGGCTGGGGAGGTGGGGGAGGTACGGGTCGGGTGGTGGGTGACCGTCATGTCAGTCTCCGGCGCTCGTGGTCGTCCCCAGTGTGTACACCGCCGGTGGCCCGACGGTTCGAACACAGGCTAGGAGCAGGGCGGACCCGGCGGGCAGAGTTGTATGGTTTCCGTCCCTCGTCGTGGGGACAGTCGGATTTGCCCGCCGGGTGGATGTGGCGATGATCATGATGGATCCCCCGGCGGACACACCATTGACCACCTTCGATTCAACGGGCAGTGTTGGTGCGGTCACGCCCTGTCCGTACAGTGTGGAGGGTTCGATGAAGGTCGCCGTGGACACCAGTCTGTGCATCGGGTCGGGGATGTGCGCGCTGACCGCCCCGGCCGTCTTCGACCAGGATCCGGACGAGGCGGTCGTGGTGCTGCTCGACCCGGCGCCGCCGCCCGCGCAGCACGCGGCCGTGCGGCTCGCGGTGCAGCGTTGCCCGGCCGCGGTGATCACGGCGACCGAGGACTGACGTTCCACGGCGCGAATCGACGAAGTTCGATAGGTTCTCCGGTGACCCTCTCGACCTGCCGGACCGCGACCCGGTCCGCCGACGGAAGGACCTGGCACCGTGCGACGAGCGCTCGTGGCCCTGATCGCCACAGCCGCCACCCTCGTGGGGACCGCCGTCCCCGCCCTCGCCACCCCCGCGGCCGGCGCCGCCGGCCTCGGAGACGAGTACTTCCCGGACTACGGCAACTCCGGGTACGACGTCTCGCACTACGACATCCGGCTGCGCTACCGCCCCGACACCGACACGCTGACCGGCACCACCACCATCCTGGCCACCGCCACGCAGGATCTGAGCAGCTTCGACCTGGACTTCGTCCTCGACGTCACGAGCGTGCGGGTGAACAACCGGGTCGCGACCGCCACCCGTACCGGCGACCATGAGCTCGTCGTCACCCCGCCGCGCAGCATCGCCGCCGGGCAGGCGATGACGGTCGTGGTCCAGTACTCCGGGGTGCCGTCCGGCAAGCGGGCCGAGGGGTTCACCGCATGGACCCGTACGGCCGACGGTGCGCTCGCGGTAGGCGAGCCCGAGATGGCGTGGTGGTGGTTCCCCAGCAACGACCACCCGTCGGACAAGGCGACGTTCGACATCTCCGTGGCCGTCCCCGACGGCATCCAGGTCCTCAGCAACGGGGTGCAGCCTCGCCCGCCGTCGGAGGAGATCGCCGGCTGGACCAGGTGGAACTGGCGCTCCGTCAAGCCCATGGCCACCTACCTGGCGTTCCTGGCCATCGGCCAGTACGACATCAGCACGGACACCGCGCCCAACGGCCAGCCGGTGCTCACCGCGTACTCGAAGCTGCTGACGCCGGACTTCGCGGACGCCGCCCGGGCCAGCGTGGAGCGGACCGCCGAAGTGATCGACTGGGAGAGCGGGGTCTTCGGGCCGTACCCGTTCGAGGCGCAGGGCGGTGTGGTCGCCCCGCCCGGCACGGTCGGCTTCGCGCTGGAGAACCAGACCCGGCCGGTCTACTCGTCCAAGTTCTTCCGCAGCGGCTCGAACACCTACGTGGTCGTGCACGAGCTCGCCCACCAGTGGTTCGGTGACTCCGTCTCGGTCGCCCAGTGGAAGCACATCTGGCTCAACGAGGGCTTCGCCAGCTACGCGGAATGGCTGTGGTCGCAGCAGCAGGGCGAGGGCACCGCGCAGGAGCTGTTCGACTACACGTACGCCCAGTACCCGGCGGACAGCCCGTTCTGGTCGGTGACGCCGGGCAATCCGGGCGCCGACCACGTCTTCGACGGCGCGGTGTACGACCGCGGCGCGATGACGCTGCACCAGTTGCGCCTGGCCGTCGGCGACACCGCGTTCTTCGACATCCTGCGGTCCTGGACCGCCGCCCACCGGTACGGCAACGGCACCACGGACGAGTTCGTGGCGCTGGCCGAGAAGATCTCCGGCAAGGATCTCGGCGCGCTGTTCCAGACGTGGCTGTTCACCCCGGCCAAGCCCGCCCTGACCGCGGCGCCCGCGCCGTCCGCGGCGCGCGCGGCGGCACTCGCCGCCCCGCACCAGCCCAAGTCGTGGGCCCGCATCCAGCAGGCGCACACCCTGCTGGCCGGTCACTGATCCGTCCGGCGCAGCCCTGGTCCTCGACGACCAGGGCTGCGCCGGGCGAACGACCCGGGGCCGTCTCAGGCCGCGGCGGTGATCTCGGCAGGGCCGAAGTCAGGTTCGGCCACCGGCTTGCCGAAGTGGTATCCCTGGGCCAGCCGGTAGCCGAGCCGGTGCAGCTCGGCGGCCTGCTCGGCGGTCTCCACGCCTTCGGCCACCGCGGTCAGGCCCAGTCCGGTGCTGACGTTGATCAGGGCGGTCGCGATGACCGCATGACGTCCCGCCATGGTGATGTTGTCGACGAACGACTTGTCGACCTTCAGCACGTCCACCGGGACGGTCTGCAGCAGCCCGAGCGACGAGTGTCCGGTGCCGAAGTCGTCCAGCGCGACCAGCACACCCAGCGCGTGCAGCTCGTGCAGCGTCTCCTGGGCCCGGCCGCCCTCGAACACCGCCGTCTCGGTCACCTCAACGACCAGGCTGGCCGGAGGCAGACCGCTGTCGGCCAACGCGGCCGACACCAGATCGGCGAACCCCGGCTCGGCGAGCTGACGGGCCGACACGTTGACGTTCACCCGCGCGGGGGCGCGGGAACCGAGCCGGGCCCGCCAGTCGGCGGCCTGGGCGCAGGCCGTACGCAGAATCCACGCGCCCAGCTCCACGATCAGCCCGTTCTGCTCGGCCACCGGGATGAAATCGGCGGGCGAGACCCAGCCGCGCTCGGGGTGCACCCAGCGCACCAGCGCCTCCACCGACACCAGAGATCCGGTGGGCAGCGCCACGATCGGCTGGTACACGAGCTGGAACTGCCCGGCATCCAGCGCGGCACGCAGCTCGGCGCCCAAGCGGGCCTGCTCGGTCGAGTGCTGATCCAGCTCCGTGGTGTAGCGGTGGAACGGGTTGCCTGCACCCTTCGCCTCGTACATGGCCACGTCGGCGCGGCGCAGCACCTCCATCGGGCCGTCCGCGCCTTCGGCGCCCGCGATCCCGATGCTGGCGCCGACCAGCAGGTCCTGCTGGCCCGCGTGCACCGGAGCGTGGAAGGTGGCGGCGAGCCGCCGTACCACGGCGTTGCCGGCGCGGTCCGAGGCGTTCGGAATGAGTACCGCGAACTCGTCGCCGCCCATCCGGGCCACCATCGCGTCGGGACGCAGCACGCGGGTGATCCGGCGTGCCACGATCGTCAGCAGTTCGTCGCCGACCGCGTGGCCGAACCGGTCGTTGACGTCCTTGAAGCCGTTGAGGTCGAACAACGCCACCTGCGGCGATCCGGTGACGAACTCCGCCCGCAGCGCCTCCTCGAACCGGCGCCGGTTCGCCAGGCCGGTCAGGTCGTCGCGCATCGCCAGGTCCGCCAGCTGACCGGACTTGCGCTGCACCTCGGCCACGAAACCGGACATGCGCAGCACGACGAGCAGGAACAGGACTCCCGCGGACAGCGCGATGGCGATCCGGTCCCGGCCGTTCGCGGCGACGTCGGGCACCAGCAGCATGGCGGGCGCGATCAGGGAGCAGGCGCCGAGCAGCCAGAGCCGGCGCCGGTTCACATGGGTGGTGCCGATGACCGGCATGTCCCCGGTCGCGCGCATCGACGGATGCAGGGCGGCGGCGGCCCACAGCACGTACGACAGCAGCCAGCCGGCGTCGATGAAGCCGACGTCGTAGTTCGTGTGCAGCGTGACGAGGGAGAAGGCGACGTCGGCGGCCAGCAGTGCCAGCGCGGCGCCGCCGAGCAGCCGGGAACTCATGGTGGGTTTCGTGCTGCTGAGGAACAGCCGGGCCAGCAGGGCCAGCATCAGCGCGTCCATGGCCGGGTAGGCGTCGCTGACCGCCTGCTCCAGCACGGACGCGGAGGTGCCGACCGCGGTCGGCTCCATCACGAACACCCAGAACACCAGGCCCAGGCCGGTGCCGACGATCCCGGCGTCGATCAGCCCGGCCACGTCGCGGCGGGCCAGCCGCTGGCCGCCGCGGACCAGCAGGATCAACCCGAAGATCAGCATCGGGTACGCGGTGAGATAGAACACGTCCGCCAGTGACGGGTACGGCTCTTCGTGCAACGCGAGCCGGTAGTAGTCGAAGACCACGTCGCCGACGACCCAGATGATCTGTCCCACGGCGAACCAGTACCAGATGGTGCGCCGCTCGGGCCGGTGCAGGCGGATCGCCAGCAGGATCAGGATGCTGGAGGTCAGGCCGGTGAGGTTGTAGGCGATGCTGCGCGCCAGGCTGTGGTCGGGAAGCAGGAAGTAGCCGCCGGTGGACAGCACACCCACCGCCAGCCACCAACGCCACAGGCTGCCGAATCGCACACCGTGCCATCGGCCCCGCGAACCTTCAGTTGAGGCTCCCTTGAGCAGTGTGTGGCGGCCCTTACGCCGGGACGGCCCGCTCCACGAGCGCCGCCGTGTGGACGCCGGACGGCAGGGTGCCAAAAGCCAGACAGCTGTCCCCGGCCAACCGGCTGGTGCAGAATGCATCGGCAACGGGCTCCGGAGCGTGGCGCACCAGCAGCGACCCCTGCAACACCAGGGCCATCCGCTCCACCACCCGGCGCGCCTGGCCTTCCGGGTCCTGCCGGGCGGCCAGCATGTCCCGCAGCCGGGCGGCCGCCTCGTCCAGGCGCCGGTCCGCCCCGGCCGCCGCGTCCACCTCCGCGAAGAACGCGGCCAGGCTGTCCGGCTCCCGGCGCAACGCCCGCAGCACGTCGAGAGCCTGCACGTTGCCGGAACCCTCCCAGATCGAGTTCAGCGGGGCGTCGCGGTACAGCCGCGGCAGGCCCGACTCCTCGACATACCCGTTGCCGCCCAGGCACTCCAGGGCCTCGCCGACGACCGCGGGCTGCCGCTTGCACACCCAGTACTTGCCGACCGCGATCGCCAGGCGGCGAAACGCCTGCTCGGCCGCGTCGCCGCGCATCGCACGGTCCACCGCACCGGCCAGCCGCACCGCCAGCACGGTCGCGGCCTCCGATTCCACCGCCAGGTCGGCCAGCACGTTACGCATCAGAGGCTTGTCCGCCAGCGGGCCGCCGAACGCGTGGCGGTGCCGCGCGTGATGCACGGCCTGCACCAGCGCGCCACGCATCCCGGACGCCGAACCGACCACGCAGTCCAGCCGCGTCATCGCGACCATCTCGATGATCGTGCGGACCCCGTGCCCCTCCTCACCGACCAGCCACGCCACCGTGCCGTCGAACTCCGGCTCACTGCTGGCGTTGCTGCGGTTGCCGAGCTTGTCCTTGAGCCGCTGGATCCGGAACGTGTTCCGGGTGCCGTCCGGCAGCACCCTGGGCACCAGGAAGCACGACAGCCCGTCCGGCGCCTGCGCCAGAACCAGGAACAGGTCGCACATCGGCGCGCTGGTGAACCACTTGTGCCCCCGCAGCCGGTACGTGCCATCGACGGCGGGGACCGCGGACGTGGTGTTGGCCCGTACGTCGGAGCCGCCCTGCTTCTCCGTCATCCCCATCCCGGCCAGCAGCCCGCGCTTGCCCAGCGGCGCCCGCAGTCCCGGGTCGTAGACGCGGCTGGTCAGCAGCGGCTCGTACGCCGCGGCCAGCTCCGGCGCGTTGCGCAGCGCGGGCACCACCGCGTACGTCATGGAGACCGGGCAGGAGTGACCGGCCTCCACCTGGCTCCACACGTACAGCCCGGCGGCGCGGGCCACGTGTGCGCCGGGGCGGGGGTCCACCCACGGCGCGCCCGCCAACCCCTCCGCGACCGCGACGTCCATCAGCCGATGCCAGGACGGGTGGAAGTCGACCTCGTCGACGCGGTGGCCGTACCGGTCGTGGGTGAGCAGCCGCGGCTCGAACCGGTTCGCCTCGTCCGCCCAGCGCTGCGGCTCCGCTCCGCCCGCGAGCCGGCCCAGCCGGTGCACGTCGGCGACGGCCCAGCCCGCACCCTCCCGGCCGACCGCGGCCAGCAGGGCCGGATCGGCGGCGACGTCGTGGCCCACCAGCGGCGGCGGCTGGTTCAGCACCTCATGGGTCGCGGTCGCCTCGGACGTCGTCGTGGTCATCGGCTCAATCTACGGCCGGTGCCACCGGGCGACCATGGCCTGGCTGCTCGCTGCGGGTGACCGTACTGTTCCGGGTCCGGCGCCGCGGTGATCGTCCTTCCGTCACTCGCTGGTCAGCCGTCACTCCGGGCGCGTAGGGTCTGTGCAGAGCCGCGTCGACGGATCTTGGGGGAGCGGTTGGCCACGGTGACGCCCATGGCAGGGCGGCGCGGCGCGGCGGTCGCCGACCTGCTCGCCGAGTTCTCCGATGCCCAGCGGCTGGCCGCCGAGGCGGACCGGCCCGACCTGGCCGAGCGGCTGGCCCGGGCGGCACGCCGGCTGGGCGCCGACGACGTGACCGTTGCCGTGGTCGGCGAGTTCAAACAGGGCAAGAGCACCCTGGTGAACGCGCTGCTGCGTACGGACATCTGCCCGGTCGACTCCGACGTCGTCACCGCCGTGCCGACCATAGTGCGCTACGGCCGCCCGCCCGCGGTCCACCTCCAGGTGCCCGGCCCGGACGGCGCACCGACCACGGTGCCGGTCCCGTTCGACCAGTTGCGGCGCCACGTCACCGAGGGCGCCGGCGCGGGGCCTGACGACGAGCCGCCGCGCAGCGTCGAGGTACGGCTGGACCGGCGCCTGCTCGGCGCGGGCCTCTCCTTCATCGACACCCCCGGCGTCGGCGGCCTCGACTCCGCCCAGGGCAACCTCACCCTGTCCACACTGCCGCTGGCCGCCGCGGCGCTGTTCGTCACGGACGCGGCGCAGGAACTCACGGCCCCCGAGGTGGACTTCCTGCGACGGGTCAAGGAACGCTGCCCCCAGGTCTTCTGCATCGTCACGAAGACCGACCTGTACGCCGAATGGCGCCGCATCGTCGAGATCGACGAGGGCCACCTGCAACGCGCCGGGCTGGACGTACCCATCGTGGCGGTCTCGTCGTTCCTGCGCATGCGCGCCCAGGCCCGCGACAGCACCGCACTGAACACCGAGTCCGGCTTTCCGCGCCTGGTCGAGCTGCTGCACAACGACGTGCTCGGCGCCGCCCGCTCGGACGCGCTCGCCGCGGCCCGCGCCGAACTGGCGTTCGTGGTGGCGCAACTGCGCGAACGGGTGGCCGCCGAGCAGCAGGCGGCCGCCGCCCCCGCCGACGCCGCCAAGCTGGAGCGCCGCTACACCGAACGCAGCCGGCGCAGCGCATGGCTCAGCGGCGGCACCTGGCAGACCGTGCTCAGCGACGGCATCCAGGACCTGGCCGCCGACGTCGACCACGACCTGCGGGAACGGCTGCGGCTCATGGTGCGCCGCGGCGAGGAACTGCTCGACGAGACCGATCCCCGCGACACCTGGCGCGACTTCCAGGCGTGGGCGGCGCGCGAGGCCACCGCCGCGGCGGTGGACAACCTGATGCTGCTGGTCGGCCGCACCGAGCAGCTCGCCCGCGACGTGGCCGAGCGTTTCGACATCGAGTACGACAGCCTCGACGTCGACCTGCCCGCGCCCGAGCTGGCCCTGCGCAAGGTCGGCGAGCTGGACATCAGCTTCCAGAAGTCCGGCATCCAGCAGTTCCTCGGCGCGTTCACCGCGGCTCGGGTCACCTACGGCGGCTTCTACATGCTGGGGGCACTGGGCGCGCTGTTCAACGTGGCGCTGGCCGCGCCGCTGGGCCTGCTCGCCGGGATGACGCTGGGGCGGCGGCTGATGAAGGCGGAGCGGGACCGGCAGGCCCAGCAGCGCCGGCTGCAGGCCAAGGCGGAACTGCGACGGTACGTCGACGACGTCACGTTCCACGTCGGACGGGACTCGCGCGAGGCGGTCCGGCGTACCCAGCGGTTCCTGCGAGACGAGTTCGCCGCGCGGGCGCAGGCCATCGAACGGTCCGCCGCGGCGGCCGCCGCGGCGGTGCGCCGGACCGCCGCCCTGCCCGACGACGCGCGGGCCCGCCGCGCCGACGCCCTCGCCGAGCAGCGCCGCCGACTCGACCGCCTGGGTCCGTCATGACCGGTCCGCCCGTCATGACCGAGCGCACCGAGCGCAGCGAGGGCCACGAGGGCATGACCGGTCCGCTCAGCCTGACCCTGCTGGACCAAGTGCGGACGTTGCTGGACCGGGCGCAGGTGGAGCTGACCGACCCGACGCTGCGGGCCCGGCTGGCCGACGCCCGGCGGCGCGTCGACGAGCCGCTCCGCGTCGCCATCGCGGGAAAGGTCAAGGCCGGAAAGTCCACGCTGCTCAACGCGCTGGTCGGGGAGGAGCTGGCGCCGACCGACGCGGGCGAGTGCACCCGCATCGTCACCTGGTACGCCGACGGGCGCACGTACGAGGTGACCGCCCATCTCACCGACGGCAGCGCCGAGCAGCGCCCGTTCCGCCGGGTCAACGGCGCCGTCCGCATCGACCTGGGCCGCCCCGCCGAGCAGGTCGACCACCTGGAGGTACGGGTGCCCAGCGCCCGGCTGCGCCGGCACACGCTCATCGACACGCCCGGCATCGCGTCGCTGTCCACGGACGTGTCGCTGCGCACGATGGCGTTCCTGGAGGCCGAGGGGGAGCGGGCCGCCCAGACCGACGCCGTGATCTACCTGCTGCGCCACATGCACGGCAGCGACGTCCGTTTCCTGGAGTCGTTCCACGGCGACGGCCTGTCCAGCGGCACCCCGGTCAACGCGGTCGGGGTGCTCTCGCGCGCCGACGAGATCGGCGGCTGCCGCCTGGACGCGATGGCCGCCGCCGCGCGCGTGGCGGACCGATACGCCCACGACGAGCGGCTGCGCCGCCTGTGCCCGGTCGTCGTGCCGGTGGCGGGCCTGCTCGGCGCGGCCGGGGCGACGTTGCGGGAGGAGGAGTTCCGGCTCCTCGCCGCGGTCGCCGAGGAGCCGATGGAGCAGGTCGTGGAGCTGCTGCTGACCGCGGACCGGTTCGCCGGCTCGGGGACGGCGCGGGCGGCGGTGCTGGCCCGGCTGGGGCTGTTCGGCGTACGGCTGTCCGTGCGTCTGGTCCGCGAGGGCGCGGTCCGCGACTCCGCCGACCTGGCCCGCGCGCTGACCGAACACAGCGGCATCGACCGGCTGCGCGACGTGTTCGCCGCGCAGTTCGTGGGGCGCAGCGAGGTGCTCAAGGCCCGTTCCGCGCTGGCGGTGCTCGACGAGTGCCTCACCGGCCGGCGCGCCGACGGGCTGGCCGCCGAGGCGGAGCGGATCCGGGCCAGCGCGCACGAGTTCGTCGAGCTGCGGCTGCTGCATCTGCTGCGTTCGGGGCGGTTGCCCGGCGCCGAGGAGCAGCTGGCCGAGATGGACCTGTTGCTGGGCGGGGCGGGCGGCGCGCCGTACCAGCGTCTGGGGTTGCCCGCGGACGCCCCGCCGGAGCGGATCGCGGCGGCGGCGACCGCCGCCCTGGCCCGCTGGCAGGCCGCGGCGGAGCACCCGTTCTCGCCGCGCGAGCTGCGCACCGCGGCGCGGGCGACGGCCCGCAGCTGCGAGGGAATCCTCGCCACCATCAGCCCGCCGTGATCACGCCGCGTCACCGGGCGGCGGCCGTGATCGTCAGCTGTGTCGCGGTTCCGGCACGACGGCGGTCCGGTCCCGCGCCCCGGTGAGCCCGGCCCGGTGACGTCAGGACCAGCAGGGATGGCCCTCGCGGGCGTCCGCGGGCGTCAGCGTCTGCTCCTGCGAGCCGTCGGCCTTGATGATCGTGATCCGGGGCCGGTTCAGCTCACCGCGGGTGAACGCCAGCCACGTACCGTCGGGCGCCCACGTGGGGTCCATCTCGCGGGCCGGATCGCGGGTGAGCTGATGTGCATTGCTGCCGTCCGCGTCGACCACCCAGATGTCGGAGACGTCCTTGCCGGTCAGGCGGGTGTACGCGATCTTCGAGCCGTCCGGCGTCCACGCCGGATCGACCGCCGGTCCCGCGTCACCGGAGGTGATGGGGCGCCCGGGCTCCCGGGGGTCGGCGACGGACAGCGCGTAGATCTGCCGGACACCGTCGCGCTCCACCCAGTACGCGATGGAGGCGCCGTCCGGGGACCAAGCCGGGTCGTCCTTGTTCGCGTCGGCGTGGGTGATCTGGCGCGCGTCGTTCTTGCCGACCGTGATGACGAACATCTGCGGTACGCCACCGACCTTGCGGATGAACGCGAGCTTCGTGTCGTCGGCCGACCACGCCGCCCGGCCGCCGGTGACGTCGCCGATGACCTTCTGCTGGTCGCTGCCGTCGGCGTTCATCACCCAGATCTCATTGGTGTCGCCGAGATTGCGGGTGATGGCGAGCCGTTTGCGGTTGTGGGACCACTCGGGCAGCGCGTCCGCACCCGTGTCGACGATCTTCGTGCGGGCGGCGCTGCCGGGGGTGAGCTGGTAGACGCCGGATTTGCGGCTCGGCCGGTCGTCGCCACCGGTGTCCACCCGGATCAACATCGTGTCGGTCGGGAACGGCGGCGCGGCCGCACCCGACGTCGCCGCTCCGGCGCTCGACGGGTGGTCACGGCTGCCGTCGCGGCTGAGAGCGATGGCCGTGGCGGTTCCGCCTGCCAGCAGCGCCACCACGACCGCGCCGGCCGTCACGAGCAGTTTCGTCCGCGGGCCCCGGACGCCGGGCTGAGCGGGGACCACCGCGCCCGGCATGAACGGGTTGGGCACCGCGGTCGGGGACCAGGCCGCGGTCGGGCCGCTCGGGTGCCTCGACAGCCCGGCCCGGCCGCCGCCGCCCGGCCCCATGACTTCCCCGGGCGCGCCGAAAACTGCGGTGGTGGCCGCCTCGGCGCTACCCGGGACGGACGCGGCCCCGCGGCTGAACGTGACCGGCGTTCCGGCGCCGGGGGCTCCCGTTCCACCGCCGGACCCGGAGACGGGTCCCGGGCTGACCAGCGTGGTGTCGTCGCCGTTGCCCGGCGGCGGGCTCACCAGCGTGGTGTCCTCGCCGGACTGACCCGCCCCCGGCACGACCGGCGCCCCGGAAACGACCGGCGGCCCGGTAACGACCGGCGGCCCGGTAACGACCGGCGGCCCGGTAACGACCGGCGTGCCGGATGCGGCAGCGGCCGATCCGCCGGCGAGCGGGGGCCCCGACACCGCCAGCGGGGACGCCCCGCCCGTCACCGACGCGGTGGCGACCGCCGCGCCCATCGCGATGCTGTGCTCGGGGTGCGGGTCGGCGACCACCGGCCGCTCGAACGCGCTGGACAGCAACTGGGCGACCATCGGGATCCGCGACGACCCGCCCGCCAGCAGGACGGCGCTGAGGCCGTCCGGTGCGACCTGCGCGGAACGCAGCGCGCGCTGCATCGCGGCCACGGTGTCCTCGAGCGACGGCGCGATCATCGCTTCCAGCTCCGAGCGGTTGAGCCGGATCCGGGTGTGCAGCCCGGGCAACGCCACCGGGATCATCACCTCGGTGTCGAACGACAGCGCCTCCTTGGCCTCCACGCAGTCGCGGCGCAGCCGGGCCAGCGCGGTGACCACCTCCGGGTCGTTCGGGTCGAGGCCCTCCGCCTTGCTGCCGAGCACCTCCAGTACGTGCCCGAACACCGCCTCGTCGAAGTCGGCGCCGCCGAGCTGCTCGATGCCCTCGGGCTCGCCGAGCAGCACGAAGTCGTCGCCGACGCGGCGCAGCACGGCCGCGTCGAACGTGCCGCCGCCCAGGTCGTACACGGCGACGGTCTCGCCGGGGGCGATGCGCCGGGCCGTGGCGTGCTGCAGCGCGGCCGCCTCCGGCTCGGTACGCAGCAGCACCGGGCCCGCGTCGGCGAGCCGGATGGCCTGGTCGAGCTGCTCCCGCTTGTACGGCCCCCAGTTCGCCGGATGGGTCACGGTCACCACCGCGGGCGGCGCGTCCTGCAGTTGCGTGGCGGCGTCGAGCACGTGGCGCAGCAGCTTGGCGGTCAGCGCGTGCGCCGAGAACGGCACGCCCCCGACCAGGATCGGCACGGGGTCGCCGATGCGCCGCTTGAACTCGCGGGCGAGCCGGGCCGGCTCGGCCTGGCCGCGCCGTTCCGCGGCGTCGCCGATGAGCAGCCCGCCGTCCGGCTTCACGAAGACCAGCGACGGGATCTCCGCGCGCCGTCCGCCCAGCCGCAGGACCTCGACCTGGTCGTCGACGCGCACCGCGGCCGCGGTCTGAGTGGTGCCGAGGTCGACACCCAAGCCGTACTGCATCACCACGCCCCAGACCATAGAGGCCCGCGGCGCGCGGGGGCACCGACAGACCGGCGGTTCGTGAGGCGGCTCATGAGGTCACGGTGCATTTCGGTGCCAGGGAGCGCCACTGGGTGCAGTAGGCGGCTGCCGCCGCGGGGGTCGCGAAGCCGTCCTGCAGCAGCACCCAGAAACCTGCGCCCTCGTCGGCCAGCTGGTCGGAGGCCAGGCTGTCGACCAGCCGCACCGGCATCCCGGCGGCGGCGAGCCGGGAGCGTTCGGCCTCGGCGGCGGCGCGGCCGCCGTCGGCGCCCCGGTGCGGGAACACGTCCACGAGCGCGAACGGCCGCCCCACCACGACCGGGGTCACCGTGGGCGGGGCGGCGGGCACGGCGGTGCGGGCCCGGCCGGGCATCGGCAGCCGTACCCCGGAGACCGCGACCGCCGCGGTGCCCGCCGCGGCGAGCACCAGCGCGGCGATGCCCGCGGTCAGGGGCGACACGCGCGGGCGGCGGCGGCCGGTGCCGGTCGCGGTGAACAGCGGCGCTCGCTGCGGGTCGTGGGCGTCCGTGACGGACACGAGCACCGCGTACGGCTGGGGCGCCCCGAACAGCGGCCGCGTGGGCCGGGCTCGCACCACCACGGTGACGGCCGCGCCCGGGTCGAGCAGGGCGGCACCCGGTTCGGCGTGGACGCTGCCCGCCGGCGGGTCCAGCTTCGCCTCCAGCCGGATCGCGGCGGGCCGCGCGCTGTCGTTGGCCAGCCGCAGGTCGAACGCGTGCGGCTCCCCGGCACGCGCCACCAGTTCCCCGACCACGGGTACGGGAAGGGCCACGCTGAGCAGCCCGGTGGCGTACCCGGCCGGGGCGCCCCCGGCCGCCGCCTGCACCGTGAACGGCACCAGGGCGGCGCTGGGCGGCTGATCCGCGGGCGGCTGCAGGACGACGTCGACGGTCGCGGTGGCGCCGGCGGCGACGGCCACGGTGGCGGGTTCGACCGTCGCCCATTCGCCCGCGCGCCCGCGGGTCACCGACACGGTCACCTCGAGGTCGGGGCCCAGCGGGTTGCGCAGCTGCACGGGCACCCGGGTGGCGGCACCGGGCGCGAGCGTCACCGGCTCGGCCGGAAGGACCACCTCCACGTCCATGATCATCGCACCCGGGCTCGTCAGGGCAGGTCGTGGGCGTCGTCGAGCGGGGTGCCGGTCATCCGGCCGCCCAGCAGCTGGGTCTGGCCGAGCGCGGGCCCGGTGCCGGGGTGGCCGGCCGCGGGCATCGCGCCGGGGTCGTCGCCCTCGGCGCCGGGCAGGTCGCCGGGGTGATGCATCAACGGGTTGTCGTGCGGGTCGAGCGGGTTGCTGCCGGAGTGGTACTCCAGGCCGTCGCTGAAACCGTCCCCATCGGAGTCGCTGAGCCGCGGGTCGAGGCCGAGCACCCGTTCCAGCGCGTCGTCGAGTCCGTCCATGTCGGTGTCGGTCCGCGACGGGGCGAGACTGCCGTCGAGGTGACCGTCGTGGTCGGTGTCGGGCGAGCGCGGGTCCAGCCCCTGGGCCAGCTCGAACGCGTCGTTGAGCTGGTCGCCGTCGGTGTCGGCCTTGCGGCCGTCGGTCCCGTACGTGACGAGTTCCTGCGCGTCGGTGAGGTTGTCGCCGTCGGTGTCGGCGCGCATCGGGTCGAGGCCGTACCGGCGTTCCAGGGCGTCGCTGAGCCCGTCGTGGTCGCTGTCCGGGCCGCCCAGGTCGGGCAGCGGCGCGGGCTGCTCCGTGGTCAGCGGCGGCACACCCAGCTCGGGCGCCGTCGGCTCGGCGAGCGGGGTCGCGCTGCCGTCGGAGATCCCGGGCAGCACCGCGGCGTACTCGAAGCGGTGGCCCGCGGTGCTTTCGCGCACCCCGGCGCGCCGGTTGGCGGCCTCCACGATCTTGCCGTCGCCGAGGCTGATGGCCACGTGCGCGCCCGGGGTGCGGCCGTCGCCGGCCCGCGGCTCCCGGTCGAACGAGAACAGCAGGGCACCCGGGGTGTCCTTCGCTTTCTCGACCGGAATCAGCAGACCTTTCTCTTTAAGATCAAGATATTGTGCCGTGGCGCCGTCGGGGATTCGCACCCCGGCCTGATAAGCCGCCCATTGGGTGAATTCCGAGCAATCGAATACGGAAGGATCCGGATCGCTCAACTTGACCTCGGCGCCGAACACGTAACGATCTCCGATTTGGGCTTTGGCCACCCGCAACAGCGTTTCCAGCGCGGCATCGTCGCCCCCCGCGCCACCAGGGTCCGTGCCCGCGACGGCGCCCGCGACGTCGTGCACCGGCACCCCGGCCGGCCCGTCGCCCAGCGACGCCGACACGTGGTCCCCGTAACCCGCCGTGCCGGTCCACATGCCCCGGCCCGACCCGTCGCCGTACGCGACCGCCGCGGCCTGCGCCTCGTCCTTGTGCCGCAGGTAACGGGAGCTCAGGCCGCCGTGCGTCACGGTCCAGGGGGAGATGTCGTGGCCGTGCCGCGACACCTCGAACGCCGCCTTCGCGTTGTCCTGCGGGTTGTACAGGTCGTACTTGGTCAGGAAGCTCGGGTGGGCCCGGCCGTTGATCTGCCAGAGGCCGCGCGAGTCCTCACCGTGCGGGTTGTGCGAGCGGCTGTTCCCGCCGGACTCGGCGAGCGCGATCGCGGTCATGGTCGCCGCCTCGTCCGGCGAGAAGCCGGCGCGGCGAGCGAAACCGTAGATCTGTTCCGCGGAGTACCTGGGCATGTCCTGAGCCTAGAACCCTCGATCCACCGTGCAAAGCGCGATCCATTCTGCCCTTCTCGAACAGCCAAAACAGCGGCTAAGTCGGACCGGCGACAAAGCCCGAAAGAGCTATTGTTCTGATCGACTTCCTGGGAGCATCATGGGCGGGCGGTCGAGGGGGGCTCGCGCCGCTCGCCAGGGGGAATGATGCTCGCGCAACGGCCGCCTACGGTGTGGATCGACGACAGTCATGCCATCGTCCGTCGCGGAATGGCCGCCTGCCTGCAACAAGCCGATTTCGTCGTGCGCGGCGAAAGCGCCACCCTCGCCCCCGTTCCGGTCGTCGCCGACCTCGACATTCTCGTCTTCGAGTACGGTTCCACCGCCCTGCGCCGCGCGGTCCGGCTCGCCGAGGGCCGCACCACCCGGCTGGTCGCCACGGTCCGCGACGTCAGCGAGCAGGCTGTGCGGGAACTGGTCGACGCGGGCGTCGGCGCAGTCCTGCCGCACGGCACCCTGACCCCCGACACGCTGATCGCCACGGTCCGCGCGGTCGTCGCCGGCACGGTCGCACTGCCCGGCGACATGCTCGCCCGTCTGCTGCTGCACGTCACCCAGACCTCCCACCTCGGCCCGGCCGGGCTCAACTCGCGCGAGCGTTCCGTGCTGCGGCTGCTCGCCGACGGCCTGGACACCCGCGGCATCGCCGAGGACCTGTGCTTCTCCGAACGTACGGTCAAGAACGTGGTGCACGACGTGCTCACGAAACTGAACTGCCGGACGCGGGCACAGGCCGTTGCGGTCGCCACCCGCGAAGGCGTGATCTGACCGGACATGGCCGTGCCCGTGGAGCCCTGGATCACCCTGGCCGACACGCTGCTGCAGCGCGAGGCGCTGATCTGCCGGCTCGCCGAGGGCCGCCCGCCCCGCGACTTCGCCGGCCTGTACGTCGGCGACGAGGAGGTCGAGCGGGTGCTTGCCGGCCTGCCCGGCCTCGACGGCCCCGGGCCCGCCCGGGTCGCCGCGGTCCGTGCCGGCTCGGCGATCGTGGTCGGGCGCGCCCGCGAGGCGTTCCGGGCCGCGCACACCGGCTCCTCGCGGATGGCCGCCGTGGCCCGCGCCGCGCACCTGAGCGTCGCCGAGGCCGAGGTGCTCGCGCTCGTCGTCGCGGTCGAGCTGTCGCCCGCCCGCCAGCGGCTGGTCGCCTACCTGCAGGACTCGGTGCAACTGCCCCGGCTCACGCTGGCGACGCTCGCGCAGATCTTCGGGGACGACCCAGGCCACCCGGCCGAGCGGGCCCTGGCACCCGATGCCGGGCTGCGCCGCGCCGCGCTGGCCCGGCTCGGCGGCGACGGCCCGTGGGCCACCCTGGCCGTTGAGCCCGCCGCCCGGCTCCTCTGGCACCTACGCGGCGACACGTCCGCCGACCCCGCGCTGCCGCCCGGCACGATGCGCGTGCCCGGCGACTCGCCGCAACGCCCCGGCGGGCTGCTGCTGGTGCACGGCGGCGACCGGGAGAGCCGGCTGCGCGCCGTCCGCGGCCGCTGGCCCGGCGCCGGACGGCTCGTCTGCCCGCCACCGGAGACCGCCGCGGGCTGGGAGGCGGTGGTCCGTGAGGCCACCATCGGCAACCTGGTCGTCGTCCTCGAAACCGCCGCGCCGCCGAGCGCCGCCGCCCGCGACGCGGTCACCCGCGCCGCCCACCTCGACTGGGTGCTGTCGTCCACCGGGGAGCAGCCCCTGGAAGCCGTCCCGGACCGGCCGTGGCAGGAGATCCGGGTCGGCGACGGCGAGGCCGACGTCGACGACTGGCAGCAGGCGCTGGGCCGCTCGCCCGACCCGGCGTACCGGCTCAGCCGCGAGCAACTGCGCCTGGTCGCCGCCGCGGCCGCCGCCGACTCCGGCCAGGTCGCCCCGGCGGTGCGCCGGCTCGCCGGGGGCCACCTCGACGGCGTCGCCGTACGCATCCGCCCCCGCCGCGGCTGGGACGACCTGATCCTGCCGCCGGACGAGACCGGCCAGCTGCACGAGCTGTCCGCCCGCCACCGCGGCCGCGACACCGTGTACGGCCGGTGGCAGTTCAGCCCCGTGCCCTCCACCGGGGTGGTCGCGCTGTTCGCCGGACCCTCCGGTACGGGAAAGACACTCGCCGCCGAGGTGGTCGCGGGCGAGCTGGGCCTCGACCTGTACAAAGTGGACCTGTCCGCCGTGGTCAGCAAGTACATCGGGGAGACCGAGAAGAACCTGGAACGCATCTTCGGCGCGGCCGCCGCCGGTGACCTCGTCCTGTTCTTCGACGAGGCCGACGCCCTGTTCGGCAAGCGTTCCGAGGTCAGCGACGCCCACGACCGGTACGCCAACATCGAGGTGGCATACCTGCTGCAACGGCTGGAGACGTACGACGGGCTGGTCGTGCTCGCCACGAACCTGCAACGCAACATCGACGCGGCGTTCCTGCGCCGGATCTCGGTCGCCATCGACTTCGTCGCGCCGGAGGAGCCGCAGCGGCGCGCCATCTGGGCCCGCGCCTTCCCGCCCACCGCCCCGCTCGGCGACCTGGACCTGGACTTCCTGGCCCGGCAGTTCAAGGTCACCGGCGGGGTGATCAGCAACGCGGCGCTGGGTGCGGCGTTCCTGGCCGCCGCCGAGGACAGCCCCATCACGATGCGCCACGCCGTGCTGTCCATGAAGCGCGAATTCCAGAAGCTCGGGCGGCTGCGCACCGAGAAGGAGTTCGACCGCTACTTCGATCTGGTGAATCGAGACGCCGATGCTGCACCTGCTCGATGAGACGCTGGAGGCGTTCCTGCGCGCCGAGGTGCCGCTGCCCGCCCGCGACGTCGACGTGGCGTTCGACGCGCCCGACAACGAGTGGTCGGCGGCGCTGTCGACCCGGCCCACCGTGGACCTCTACCTGTGGGATGTGCGGCCCAACCTGGCCGAACGCGACTTCGGCGAGGTCGTCGTGGAGGAGGCCGACGGGCGCCGCTTCCGCCGCGACCCGCTGCCGCGCGTCGACTGCCGGTACCTGGTGACCGCGTGGACCAGCGAGGTCCGCGACGAGCACTCGCTGCTCGGCGACGTTCTGTCCGCGGTCCTGCTGCACCCGGTCATCGCGTCCGAGCACCTGCAGGGGGTGTTCGGCGCGGTGCGGCCGCTGCCGAGCCTGCGACTGCGCAGCGGCGACGGCAGCGAGAACTCCGACTTCTGGTCCGCGCTGGGCGGCCAGCTCAAACCCGGCCTGGACCTGGTCGTGACGGTCACCCTCGACGCGGCGCTGCGCGCCGCCGCCGGCCCACCCACCGAGACCATCACGGTACGGACCGCAGCCGGCATGCCGACCATCTGAACCTGTTCGTACGGGTATGGGATCGACGTCGCCGACCACCCGTGAGCAATGGCGGCGCTCAGCCGGCGCCCACGCGCCAGGGGTCGACGATCGCGATTCCCGTGTCCTTGAAGTCCTTGGTGTTACGAGTGGCGAGGGCGGCCGCATGCACGCGGCAGACAGCGGCGATCTGGGCGTCGAAGCCGTCGATCGTCCTGCCGAGGCGTTCGCGGCCGGCGACGACGTCGGCATAGGCGTTGGCGGCGGCGAGGTCGAAGGGGAGTACCTGGTGGGGGAACGCGGCGAAGATCTCGGTGGCGGCCTGATGCAGGGAGTCGCGGCGTCGACTATCGGGCAGCCGGGCGACGCCGTGGCGGACCTCCGCAACGGTGATCGCCGTGGTGCACAGGCCGTCGTCCTGGTGGCGTCGTAGCCACTCAAGAACGGCTGGAGCCGGTGCGGCGCGCATGAGTTCCGAAACGACGTTGGTGTCGAGGACGATCATTCCGGGAGATCCGCCGCGCGGACCGCGTGGGACCGGGCCGGGAGGTCAAGGTCGACTCCGCCGAGGCGCGCGAACCGCTCGGTGAGCGCGCTGAACAGGTCGGTCCGCGGACGTTCGTCGGTGACGGCTTCGGTCAGGATGGCGCGAGCCTCCGCCTCCATCGAGCGACCGTGCCGGGCGGCGCGCAGGCGCAGCTTCTCTTTGACGGAGTCGTCCAGGTCTCGGATGCTGATGGCGGCCATGGCCGTGCCTCCCCTCATCGCGTGCTAGCAATGCTAGCAGTTCGGTACCGGCCGCTGAGCTCGGCCTGGCCACCCTGCTCGGGCGGCAGAGGTTCAGGGCGCGGCGCGGTCGCGGTAGGCGCGGCGTCGGGGTTCGGGTTCTGTTCCGGTCACGACGCGGTCGCGCCCGGCGCGTTTCGCGGCGTACAGGTTGCGGTCCGCGATGGCCAGCACGGCGGACTGGCTGCGCGGGGATGCCTCGTTGACTCCGGCGACGCCGATGCTGACCGTGACGGGTAGGCCGTTGGTGATGTCGTGCCAGCCGTGTCCGCTGATGGCCTGCCGCAGGGTGTCGAGTTTCGCGCTGGCCGCCGCGACTGGTGTGAGCGGCAGTGCCAGCAGGAATTCCTCGCCACCGAGGCGGGCGGCGAACCCGTCCGGGACCATGGCGGTGAGTTCGGTGTCGAGGAGCTTGGCGACTCGGACGAGTACCTGGTCGCCGACGTCGTGGGACAGTGTGTCGTTGATCCGTTTGAAGTGGTCGATGTCGACGATGGCGATGCTCAGGTCCGGGTCGGCGGCGATGAGGGCGGCCAGTTCCTCGTCGACGTAGCGGCGGTTGCGCAGCCCGGTCAGCGGGTCGCGGCGGGCCTGCTCCCGGAACCGTTGGGCCTGGTCGCGGGCTTCGGCGGTCTCGAACTGGGCATGCCGGGTCAGCGCCTGCGCCTGCTGCTGGCGGGCGAGCAGTTCCTCGCGAGCCGCGACGAACGTCTTCTGCGCGGCGAACGCCTCGGCGTACGCCCCGCGTGCGGCGTGCAGTTCGGCCTGTTCCTGGTGCACCCGGACCAGGAACGCGTGCAGCTCACGGTCGACGCACAGCGTCCGGGCGGCGTCCAGGCTCACCTGTGCCCTGCCGACGGCGCCGAGGCCGCGCTGGGCGCGGGCCAGGTTGAGCCGGTACTCGGCCAGCTGGCCGGCGTGGTCGCTGTCGCCGGCCTCGTGCCGGGCGATACACACCAGCATCGTCTGCTCGGCCTGGGCGTATTCGCCGTTCTCGATCTGGATCGCGCCGATCGTGTCCAGCATCCCCGGGTTGAGGTCCAGACCGCGCGCGGTGGACAGCTCCTGCATCCGGTGGGCGATCTCGCGGGCCTGCGGGAAGAGGCCGGCCTCGTATTCGGAACAGGCCCAGTTGTTCAGCACCATGATGAGCAGCTCCCACTGCCCCAACTCCCGGGCCAGTGCCTCGGACTGGCGGAAGCGCGGCCGCGCCGCGTCCAGGTCGCCGTTGTCAGCCAGCGCATCGGCCAGTGTGGAGCGGTACCAGACCTGCATGTACGGGGCGGCGGTCTCGTCGAGCAGCTCGACCGCGCTCAGCGAATGCTCCAGGAACTTGGCCGTGTCGCCGGACAGTCGCTCGACGTTCGCCCAGGCCTGGTAGGTGCGGGCCTGCAGGCGGCGGTCGCCGTGCTCGAGGACCCAGGGTTGGACGTCGCTGAGCTGCCGTGCCGCGCCCGGCAGGTCGCCGGTTTTGCGGAGCAGGTTGGCGCGGATGAGGCGGGCGCGGGCGACGAGGTACTCGTCGCCCAAGGCCTCGGCCTGCCGTTCGAGCTCTGTCGCGGCGGCGTGTCCGGCCTCGAGATCCGCGGCGGTGTGGTCCTCCAGGGCCAACATGGCGGCCGACAGCTCCTCGGCGCCGGTCGCGCTGCCCTCCATCGAATCCACCCCCAGCCGCTACCGGCTGGCTTATCGGGGGCTCAGGCAACCTGACTGAGCAATTCCGGGGGCTTGTGACCCCGCGCACGCGCCGAGGTCAGGAAGCGTCACGGTACGGCGTACCGGCGCCCTGAAACGTCAGACGTGCCTGGTCACGGGCGACTATCCTGCTGCGGATGATCGATTGGACCGGCGTACGCGACCGGGTGCAGCGGCTCGCCCGCGCACCGCAGCCCAGCGGCGTTTTCGGCGGCGGCAGCCACGGCTTCGTCCTGGAGCCCCCGCTGACCCCGGCGGAGCTGACCAACGTGCAGGAACAACTCGGCATCGAGCTGCCCGAGGAGTATCAAGGCTTTCTCCGGACTGTCGGCCGCGGTGGGGCAGGACCCGCGTACGGCGTCTTCCCGCTGCGTCGCGGCCTCGATGGGCGATGGGGCTGGAACGGTGACGGCGCGGCCAGGACGGACCTGAATACGCTGGCCCTTCCGTTCCCGGTCCACCACCCGCGCGCCCAGGACCTGGACGATCACGACGATCTCTTTCCGAACGAGGAGGATTTCGCCACCACGGAGGGTTTCGAGGACGCACGCTCGGCATGGTCGGACCAGCGACTCGACCTGTTCTGGGATGACGCCCGTACCGTCGGTGCGATCTGCCTGTGCCATCACGGGTGCGGGTGGACCCAGTGGCTCGTGGTGACGGGCCCGGAACGGGGCAACATGTGGGACGACGGGCGGGCCGAGGATTGCGATCTGAGCCCGCTGACCCACCCGGACGGTTCCCGCGTGACCTTCGGCCAGTGGTACCTGGAATGGCTGGAGAAGGCCGCACGCGACGAGTAACCCGCCGGCTGGGCACCCTGCGGGACTTCGGCAAGGTCGTCCGGCTGGATAGACTCGGCTCTACAACTCGGCCCGGATTTCCTCAGGATGTGGAGCCGATGACCTCGGGGCCCACCAGTTTCGGCGCGCGCCTGCGCCTGCTGCGCCAACGCCGCGGCCTGTCCGTGCGCGACCTCGCCACGCTGTCGCACCACGGCAAGTCCTACGTGCACGACCTTGAGACGGGACGCAGGGTGCCGAATCTCGCGGTGGCGCGGCGCCTCGACGCCGCACTCGACGCCGGCGTAAGCCTGGTGCAACTCGCGGTACCCCAGCCCGAACCGGCACCCGTGCGGGCGCTCTCGCTGCCTGTCGCACCGGCCGACCAGCCCTTGACCGACGAAGACGTGCGGCACCTTCACGAGACCGTGCAGCACCTGGTGGCGCTGGATACGCTGCACGGGTCCGAAAGCCTTCACGCAACCGCCGTCCGCGCGTTCCGCAACGCCCATCGCAGACTCGCGACCGCCGGTGCCGCCCCGACGGCGCGCAGCGACCTGCAGGCGGTCATCGCCGAGGTCGGTGAGGTCGCGGCGTGGCTCGCTTACGACAGCGAACAACAGGACGTCTCGCGGGAGATCGCGAACGAGGCGCTGCTGGTGGCCCGCATGGCCGGCGACAGCAGCATGCAACGTTTCCTCCTCTCGCATCTGTCCATGCAGGCCACCTATCTCGAACGGGGCACCGAGGCGTTGGACCTCGCCGATCAGGTGATCGCCGAACGTCCCCGGTCGCGGCGGGTCGTCGGCATGATGCGCGTACGGCGTGCCCGGGCGCTGGGTCAGCTCGGCGATGGCACGCGGGCGCTCGCCGAGTTGGATCGCGCCCGAGGCGAGCTTGCCGGCGGCGTCGGGCCGTCTGATCCCGCCTGGTCGTGGTGGCTGCACACGGCCGAACTGGCGGTCCACGAGGCGCGGATCCGCTCCGCGGTCGGCGACGGTCGTGGCGCGGTGGCCGCGTCGGAGCTTTCCGTGCGTGAGCTGTCCGCTGGTCAGGGCCGTGACCAGGCACTGTACCGAGCGTGGCTGGTGTCGGACCTCGTCGATGTGGGGGCGTGGCGCGATGCGGGGGAGGTGGCTGAGCAGTTGATCGAGCGATCCTCCGTGGCAGGGTCGGCCCGGGTTCCGCGGATCCTGCGCCGGGCGGAGCGCCGCGCCGGGCGTGCGGGTGCTCCGATGTGGCTCGTCGACACCGCCCGGGAAGCCAGCGAGGCAACCGGTCCGGCGGCCTGATTCCTGTCCGCACATTCGGCGGACAGTTCCCGGCGTTGCGGACAGATGCGCGGACGCCGCCGTACTCCCATGCGGGTGATCGCTTCGCGACGATCGGAGACGTAGGCGGGTGGGTCCGCCCGAACGTCTTGCGACCTGGCCCGCCGCGTTCCCGATCAAATGGCGGAGGTGTGTCGATGTGGCTGTCGAAGCGATTGCCGTGGACGCGCAAGGCCCGCGCACGAGCGGCGCTGATCGCGGCGGCCGTCCAGCAGGACGCCGAACGCCTTGCAGCGTACGAGCGCATCCGCAGGCTGGCCCGGTGACCGCCGCGCACCGGCCGGACCGGCCGTCGTGGGATTGCACCGCATGTGCGAAGCCGTGGCCCTGCGCCCTGGCCCGTGACTATCTGGCGGCCGACACCGGCGGCGGCGCAAGCCTTGCGATGTTGATGTGGATTTACCTCGAGGACTATTGCGGCGACCGCCCCGAAGGGCCGCTCGGCGACGTCTTCGACCGGTTCATCGCCTGGACTCGGCACGGCCGACCGGGCCGGTAGCCTCCGAAGACTCATCGAGCTCGGAGTCGCTCCAGGGTCTGGGTCACGCGTCGGGTGCGCGTCTCGGCCCGCTTCGCGCCGGTGATCCACTCGACATACTCGCGGCGGTGGGTGAACGACAACCGGTCGAACGCGGCTGCGGCGGCATCGTCACCCGCGAGCGCGGCGACCAGGTCTTCGGGTACGGTCAGCTCCCGCGGCCGGTCGTCACGCCCGACCCGCAGTGTGATCTCGTCCCCGATGGCGACTCCGGCGGCCTCCCGGGTGGCCTTGTGCACCCCCAGGCACACCTTGCCCTCACCCATCCCCATCGTGGAGCTGGCGAAGTCGACACCGTTGAGCGTGCCGGTCACCCGTACGCGGCTCTTGCCGCCCAGCGCGGCGACGACGTGCTCGGGCAGTATCACGAAGGCGCCGCCTCCGCGGCCGGCCTCCAGCCGTGCGGAGAAGCCCTGCCCAGGATGGGTCATCGGTTCTCGCTTTCCTCGGGCGGTCTCACCGGGTCATGGTCCGCGGTATTGCCGATATCCCACAATTCATGTGCCGTGTCCCGGGTGTGCGATTGTGATCACGTTGAAGCGGTGCAATGCTCCGCTTGAAGTCATATCGACCAATGTCTGCGACGGGGGCGGCAGCAGGTTCACCACCCATGTCAATTCTGCGCCGATGGCATGGGTGATTGTTGTCGATAGTGATCAGAATCGACCGGTGGTTCCGGTACCCGTCCCCGTTCTGCAGCGACATCGGGGAGGTCGGAGAAGCGTGAAGGCCAGATCGTTCTTCGTAGCCGTGTGCGCACTGTTCATCGGATTGAGTTCGGCTACGCCGGCATTCGCCGGGAACCCCACCGCGGTCGGCTCCGACAGCGGTCCGCAGACCAGCGTCCGCCACGTGAGCGGCAAGGGGAGCAGGCCGCTCGGACACCTGCAGCTGCACGCGCGGCCCGGCACCGCCGGACCGAGTTCTCTGGACAGCCCGCCCGGCGGCGGCTGCCGGGCGAACTGGGCCTGGGACTATGTCGCCCACTACGTCGACCACACCTTGGCCAGCGCCACCGTCGCTTACAACACCCAGGTTGTCTGTACGGCCACCGGGCCGGCGCAGAGCATGGGCGCGTTGATCACCACCGCGGAGCTCTGGAAGGAGTCGACCGAGGTCAACGAGGCGCCGACGCAGAGCTGTACCAACTGTCTGGTGTCTCCCGTGTCCGGCACGGTCTATGTCTGCGATGTCGGCGTCGCCTGTGCCGGCGGATACTGGGTTGCGAATCTGCATGTCCTCGGAGCCCCGGCGGGTTACGTGTGGAGCTCCGTTCCCTCCGGGTGCGTTGGTCAGGGCAGGCCGCCGTACACCTTGATTCTGTGTTCGACTGTTTCTGATGTGTTCACCATTTCGCCAACATATTGACGGGCGTGGCGGGCGGACATTCGGTCCGCCCGCTTGACGTGGGTGCCGGGTCAGTTGCTGCGCCGCCACTGCGCCAACACCGATTCGGCGGCGCGGGTGTCGGGGTGCTCCGTCCCCTGTGTCCGCCGACGGTCGGCGACGACCCGTTGCATCGCCTCGATCGCTTCCGTGACGCGGCCTTGCGAGTGGTGCAGGTGCGCGAGCGTCGTCCGGGTGGTGACGGTTGCGGTGTGGTCCGGCCCCAGCGTGCGTTCGCAGTCGGCGAGCATCTGCTCCACGACCGGCACGAGCACGTCGGTGTGCCCCGCGGAACGGCTGGCGAGGACGAGGCTGACCCTCTCGTCCTCGTCCGGCGCTTCCGCCGTCCGGGTGACCTGCTCATCCACGCGCGACAGTTGCCGGATCGCGTCGATGTCGTGCTGCCCCGCACCGTGGCCCACGACCAGCCGGTCGTTGTCACCGATGCCACCCGCGTCCGGCACCGGGTGCCGTGTGTCCGGCGTCGCGCCGGGATCGATCTCCGCCAGCACCAGCGTCGCCAGGACGAGTGCCGTCCGCTGATCGGACTCCGACAGGTCCCGCAGGCGGATCGCCAGGTCTTCGGTGCGCACGGGCTCTTCCGGCGCCATGGCCAGGATCTCCCGCAGGGAACGCATCGCCGCGTCCGATGCCGGAGACAACCGTCCTCGTGCGATCATCTCGGCACCCTCCTGGAAGGCTGCCGAGATCACCTGCGCCAGATGCGTGATCTCCACGATGTCACTCCCTCTGATCGCCACGTACCTCGAGGGTAGGACTCGTGCGGCCTCACGTGTTGTCGGACGGGTCCGGCGGGGCGTCCGAGGGGCCGCGGAACCGGCGCGTGGCCGTCCATTTCTCGACGCGCAGCGACTCGTGGTTGCAGTTGCGGCAGAGCCCTTCGAGGTTGGACTCCAGGTTGTACCAGGTTTCCCGCTCGGTCTGCACCATGGTGAGCCCGGAGTCCTGGAAGTGCTCGACAACCGGCTTCTTGTGGTCCAGGGTCCACTGCCGCACCTCGTAGCCCTCGACCCGGCCGCGTGAGGAGAAGTACTCGCCGCAGTCCTTGCACCGGTACAGGTCGAAGCCCGAGGGGATGACCGCTCCGGGGTTGAGGCCGCGCCAGTAGTCCAGCCCTTCCTGGAACGCCGCGGTCTCGAACTTCTGCCGCACCCCGGAGGCCCAGTCGCCGTAGAACGTGTCGCGCCACAGTGGATAGCCGCGGTAGCCCTGCGAGATCGCGTCGCCTTCGACGTACCGGGAGCGGTGGCCGAGGTTCTCCAGGTCCTTGAGGTGCAGCGTGGTGCCCGCGGTTTCGAGCTGGGTCCGCCACGCGGATACCTGATCGGTCACCTTCTGCCGGTAGGCCGCCTTGGTCAGGAACTCGCCGCCGAAACACTCGCTTCTGATCTCCTTGGTGCCGCTCTGGTACGCGGTCTCCTGCCCGGGGATCTCATCCTCCAGCTTGCCCATGGCGTCGGACAGCTTCTTGCCCTCGGACAGGCCGTCGGAGGGAAACGCGGGATCCTTCATCGCCTTGTCGAGCTTGCCCTTGAGCCAGCCGGGCGACGACGCCATGAACAGCTGAGACTTGCCGCCCGCGGTCTCGAACCATACGGTGTGCCCCATGCCGTCCATCGAGAACGGCGTCTTGCCGGTGGGCACGATCGGCCCGTCCGCCCCTGCCGCCGCCGGCGCGCCGGGTTCGGCCGGCTGGCCGGGGGAGCCGCCGCCGGTGATCGCGTTCAACGCGGCCTGGCCCAGCGACTTGGCCTGCGCGAACAGCCATTCGACCGCCTCGTCGATCACCTTCTGCAGTTCCTTGACGTGTTCCGCCAGTTCCTCCGGGACGCTGCCCAGGCCGGCTTGATTCGCCAGGAACCCGATGGCCACCGGTACCGCGTTGGCGAGTCCTTTCTCGACCTTCGCCGCACCGGCCTGGATGTCGCCCTTGGCGATCGCGGCCAGCGTGGACACGTAGTCGTTGATGATCTGCAGGATCTCGCGAATGTAGTCGATGACCGACTGCACCGCCTTGAAGAACGCGATTGTGCTGTTGACCACGGCCATGATGCCGGTTGGGTCCAGCATGGACAGCAGCTTGGCGGTGGCCTTCTCGATGATCTCCTTCGTGATCCAGTCCATGACGATCTTCAGCAGCGTGTCCCACAGGTTGCCGAGCTGCTTCTCGACGTACTTCCAGATCGCGCCGACGCCGTTCTCCTCGACGTCCTTGATGAACGCGAACGCCTCACCGGCCATGTCGAGGCCGGCGCGGATCTTCTTGACGTTCTCCTCGCCGATCTGTTTGCCCAGCTTCTGCCACAACATCTCGGTGGTGATGCCGAGCACCTGCAGGACCAGGGTCAGGATGGACTTCAGCGACAGGTCGGGCGGCTTGTGGATGCCGATCTTCTCCAGGCCGCGGAACAGCCAGTCGGCCAGGCCGTTCAACAGGTACGTCAGCACCTTGTCGAGGAACCCGAACAGGCCCGTCTTGAGCGCCTGCAACAGGTTGAGGAAGAACGCCACCGGGTCGCGTTTGATGTCCTCGATCGCCGACATCGCGTTGGCCACGATGCTGCCCAGCAGCTCGGACGGGAAGTTCATCAGCTTGAGGATCAGGGTGACGACGACCTTGAGCACCTCGCCGACGAACGCGACGATGCGCCCCAGCGGCTCACCGAACTTGTCCAGCACCCGCAGGAACGCACCGATCGGGTTGAGCAGGTCCTCCAGCGTGAGCATGTTCCACACCCCGAGGAACGTGTTCTTGATCATGTCGGCGGAGATGCCGAGCCGCGCCATCGCGCCCTCGATCTGCGCGGCGGCGTCCGCGATCACCCCGGCCTCGGCGAGCTTCTGGTACGTGGCCTCCCCGTTGGGCAGCAGCGTGATGAACCCGCCGATCAGGTTCTCCGCGGAGCGCGGCACCGGCGCACCCGTGAACGGATCCATCCCGATGATCACGGTGAGCAGTTTGAAGCCCCGCGTCTGGTGCGCGTGCCGGCTCAGCCACTCCAGCAGCGCGTCCTTGATCAGGCTCAGCACCGTGCCGATCACGTCGTACGCGAATGCCCCGATCTTCTGCACCAGAGCGATCGCGTCGCGGGCCAGCTTGCCCAGATTGTCGGCCAGGTTCGCGACGTTCTCCGGCTGGATGGCGTTCCAGCCCGCCTGGAACAGCGCCACCAGCTCGTTGATCAGCCCCAGGAAGCGGGGGACCTGCAGGTCCAGCCAGTCCGCGGTTTTCTGCAGGGTGCCGCGTTCCTGCATCTGGGCGAGCGCGTCCTGCTTGCCGATCAGCTTGAGGAAGTCCGCGAGGATCTCCACGGTCGGGGCGTTCACCGGGGTGCCGCGCAACGGGTCGGTGTGCAGCACCTTCTTCGTCAGGTCCCACACCGGCGTGCCGACCAGGTACTTCTCCGCGACCCCGGCCGCGGCGTCGCGGATCAGTTGCACGACCGCGTCGATGATGCCCCGCACGAACCCGAGCGCATCGTTGTACAGCCCGTCGACGTGTCTGGTGACCACGGCCGTGTTGCCGTCGATGCCCTTGGTCACGCTGATCTCTGACCACGCCTGGTCGACCTCGTGCTGGAACCGGGCCAGCGTCAGGTTGTGCGCCGACAGCCCACTGTCGATCATCTTGTACGCGTCCTGCAGCACCCCCAGTTCCTGCAGCTTCGCCGCGACCACCCCGCCGAACGGCACCAGGCCGAGCACGCCGCGGACCAGGTTCTCCGGGGTGCGTTCGACCGTACGGTTGGCGATCGGGTCGTACGCGGCGACGACCGTGAGCATGTCGTAGCCGGGAATGGCGTGCACGGCCGAGCGCAGCGGCGCGAGCGCCCAGTCCGGCAGCAGGCTGTCGGAGTCGCGTTGCAGGCCGAGCCGGTACACCCCGACCGACTGCTGCTGCACCACGTGGGTGGCCTCGTGCGCCATCAGTGTCAGGTCGCTCGCGGACTCCCCGGCGCCCAGGAAGATGTGCCCGCCCGTGGTGAACGCCCGCGCGTTGAGCTGCGCCGCCCCCGCCGCCGCCCGGTCGGACGAGTGGACCTGCACCCCGCCCAGGTCGAACCGCAGATGCGACTCCACGCGCGCCCGTACGTCCGGCGGGATCGGCGATCCCGGTCCGGGGTCGCTCAGCAGGGCGTTCAGCCCCTGCGGGGCGTCCGCGGCGGGATCCCCGGCGTCCGCGGCCGGGGTGGCCAGCCGGGACAGTCCCGGCGCGCGCCCGGCCACCGCCTCGGCGGCCGGGCCGAGTCCGACCTGGGCGGCGACCGCGTCGGCCTCGCGTTCGAACCGGTCGCCCGGCCGGCTCACGGTCAGCTTCGGTTGCAGGTGCCGCAGCGCGCGGGCGCCACCCGACGCGAGCGCCCCGAGCGGCACGGGATGTGGCGCGCGGCCGGTCGCCAGCCGCGCGATCGCGGCGTTTCCGGCCGCGGGCTCCGGGGTACGCGGCGGGGCCGCCGCGTCCGGTCCGGCGTCCGCGGCTCGGGCCACGAGCGTTGCCCCCGGACCCGCGCCGGACCCCGCGGTTCCCCGGTCGATCCCCGGGTCGTGTGCCGGGTTCCGTTGCGTGTCGGACAGTGCGGCCCCAGCGGCGGGCGCCAGCCGGTGCACCGACCCGTCGTGCGCGTCGGTCAGTGGCTTCTCGCGCGTGGACAGCTTCACCGGCGACCCCCGACCCAGCATCGGGGCCGCCACCGGCCCGCGGCAAGGTGCCCGGGGCCCGGCTGCACCTTCGGCTGCACCGGCGCACCTTTCTCCCCCGTACGGGGGCGGCGCACGCTGAGGTCGGCGCGACCGTGGAGGTGAGGCGATGACGCGGGTCCTCATGGGGGACTTCAGCGCCCTGCACCGCCTCGGCCTGGAGGACATCTTGCGCACCGACGGCATCGAGCTGATCGACACCGCGGGTACGGACGTGCTCGCGCGGCTGCTCGAGGCCCTGCCGGACGTGATCGTGCTCGATCTCGACAAGCACGGCACCGGTGACCTGGTGAGTGTCATCGTCCACCGGTTCCCGGCGGTGAAGGTGGTGGCCTGCTCGTCGCGCCGGCCGCGCATGCGTGTCTTCCCGCCGTTGCACTACGGCGAATTCTACGAATCCGATTGTGATCCCGCGCTGCTCACCAGCGCGGTGCAGGCCTGACGAAGGGGTGCCAGCATGGCCGCGTCGTATGGAGCACCGGGCGTCTACATCGAGGAGCAACCCAGCGGCTCCATGCCCATCGAGGGGGTGGGTACGGCCGTGGCCGCGTTCGTGGGTTTCACCGAACGCTACGACAGCGAACAGGGCGACCCCACCGACCCGGCCGGGGTGAAACCCCAACTGGTGACGAGCTGGCCCCAGTACGAGCGGGTGTACGGCGGGTTCGTGCGCGGCGCGATGCTCCCGCACGCCGTACGCGGATTCTTCGAGAACGGCGGCAGTGCCGCGTACATCTGCCGGGTGCCGGGTGCCCGCGGTGACGACGGCGGCGGCGCCCGGCCGACGCTGACCGTGGCCGCCGCCGACAATCCAGAGGTCCCCAGCCTGCGGTTCTCCGCGCTGAACCCCGGTGCCCGGCTGGAGGTGGAAGTCGTCCCGCCGCCCCCGCCCGCCGAAGGAGCCGAGGGCGCGGAGGGCGGCGGCGAATACACGCTGCGCGTCTTCGAGGACGGGACGCTGCGCGAGGAACTGGGCGGGCTGCAGTTCAGCGGCCGCAGCACCCGCGCGGTCGAACGTACGGTCAATGAGCGGTCCCAGTTCCTGCGCATCGAGGTGCAGCCGTTGCAAGGTGCGTCACTGGCCGAACGGGCCCCCGCAGCCGGCCGGTACCCGCTTCAGGCGCCGCCGGTGTCCACCAAGGCCGTCACCCCCGCCGACCTGGTCGGCTCCGAGAGTGAACGCACCGGCTACCAGGGTCTGGCCATCGCCGAGAACGTCACGATGGTCGCCATCCCGGACCTGATCACCGTGGCCACCCGCGGCGACGGCACGGTCGACGAGGAGATGTTCCTCGCCGCGCAGCAGCAGCTGCTCGACTACTGCGAGGCCAGTCACACCCGGATGGCGATCCTGGACACGCCGCCCGGCCTGAACGCCACCCGGGCGCTGGAATGGCGGGGCCGTCTGGCCCGCGACAGCGCGTTCGCCGCGCTGTACTACCCCAACGTGGTGATCAGCAATCCGCTCGCCCGGCCTGGCGCCACCAACGGCGAGCTGTACCTCACCGTGCCCCCGTCCGGGCATGTGGCCGGGGTGTGGGCGCGCACCGACGGCGCCCGCGGCGTGTGGAAGGCACCGGCCAACGAGGCGCTGCGCGGCGCGGTCCGGCTGGAGACCGATGTGACCAGCGGCGAGCAGGATCTGCTCAACCCGGACGGGGTCAACTGCATCCGGTCGTTCGGCAGCTACGGCACCAAGATATGGGGGGCGCGCACGCTCGCCAAGACCGACCCGAGCTGGCGGTACGTCAACGTGCGGCGGCTGTTCAACTTCATCGAGGAGTCGATCCGGCGCGGCACCCAGTGGGCGGTGTTCGAACCGAACGACTTCGATCTGTGGCAGCGGGTCAAGCGCAACATCACCTCGTTCCTGCGAGGCCTGTGGAGCCAGGGTGCGCTGGTCGGGGCGACCCCGGAGCAGGCGTTCTACGTGCTGTGCGACGAGAGCAACAACCCGCCGTCGTCGGTGGACGAGGGCAAGCTCATCGTCGAGGTCGGCGTCGCCCCGGTGAAGCCCGCCGAGTTCGTCATCTTCCGGATCAGCCAGTGGCAGGGCGGCGGCGCCGCGACCGAGTAAGGGGAGACCGACATGCCAGACCTGATGACCACGTTCAACTTCGTCCTGGAGATCGGCGGAGTCGAGATGGCCAGCTTCCGCAAATGCTCGGGCGTCGAGTCGGAGACCGAGACGATCGAGTACAAGGAGGCCACCAAGGACGGCAAGATGATCATCCGGAAGGTGCCCGGGGCGATGAAGTGGAGCGACATCACTCTGGAACGCCGCATCGACGAGTCCAAGGCGCTGTGGGAGTGGCGCAAGCAGGTCGAGGACGGCGACGTCGACAAGGCACGCCGCGACGGCTCGATCGTCATCAAGGACTCGATGCACTCCGAGGTCGCCCGCTGGAACTTCGAACGCGGCTGGGTCTCCAAGTGGACCGGCGCCGAACTCGACGCCGGTGCCAACGAGGTGGCGACCGAGAAGGTCACCATCACCCACGAGGGGCTGCACCGAGGATGAGCGGCCTGCAGACCGAGTACCCGTTCACGCTGCCGAAGGGCTTCGTCGACGACAACGGCACCCTGCACCGTACGGGCGTGATGCGGCTCGCGTGCGCCCGCGACGAGATCGAGCCGCTGCGCGACGGGCGGGTCAAGGAGAACGACGCGTACGCCACGGTCATCGTGCTGTCCCGCGTCGTCACGGAACTCGGCAGCGTGCAGCGGGTCACCACCAAGACGATCGAGTCGCTGTTCGTCAGCGACTTCGGCTACCTGCAGGACCTGTACCGGATCATCAACTTCCAGGACCCGAGCATCCTCGAAACGCTGGAGCCGGGCATCCCTTTCCCGTCGACGTCCGTGGAGGTGGGCTAGGGCATTACGCCCACGACGAGCTGTGGCAGGAGATCGCTTTCCTGGCGTACCACCTGCACTGGGACCTCGACCGGCTGCTCGATCTGGAGCACGGGGACCGGATCCGGCTCCTGCGCGAGGTCGGCGGACTGAACGAACGCGCATGGCAAGGAGTGCAGGGTGGCTGACGCGCACACGATGGACCCGCCGTTCGTCGGCAAGTTCACCTTGGAGATCGGTGCGAGCGTGATCGGCTCGTTCACCGAGGTGTCCGGCCTGTCGGTGCAGCTCGACGTGGAGGAACTGGCCGAGGGCGGGCAGAACGCGTACACGCACAAGCTGCTCGGCCGGATGAAGTGGCCCAACCTCGTGCTCAAGCGCGGCCTCACCGACACCGACGCCCTGTTCGAGTGGGTCATGCAGTGCTCGGGAGAGGGGCTGACCGACAAACACAACAAGGTCACCCCGCGCAACGGCAAGATCAGCGTGCTGAACGCCGCCGGCCAGTCCGTACGCACGTGGACGATCCTCGAGGCCAAACCGGTGAAGTGGACCGGGCCCCGGTTCGCGGCGTCGTCGCGTGACCTCGCCATCGAGGAGCTGGAGGTGTGCCACAGTGGCTTCCGCTCCGGGAAGTGAGCGCCGCCCGCGTACCCTGCGCCGGGTCGTGCGCCGGCTGGCCACCGTACGCTGGCCCGGCCGTCCACGGCCCGGCTCGGGTGCGGCCCGCGGGCCGGCGGTCGCGGCCGACATCGCCGCCGGTCTGCCGGTACGGGCATCATGGACGCTGCTGCGCCGGTGGTGGCGGCGATGGTCGCGGCGCGCCGATCCGCCGGCCACCGGCAACGGCGCGATCGGCGGGGCCCCGGCCATGCTGCGCGGCTCTCCGGCTCGGAGCCGCGCAGCAACCGGCCGGGGCCTGCCCGGCACGCTCGCCCTGCGCCTGCCCGCAACAGTGGACCGGCGCGGTCCCGGGCGGGCGCCTCTGGGAGTCGGCCCGGTGCCCGGCCCACAGGTGCACCCCGGCCACGACCTGGTCCTGCGCCCGCCCCTCGGCATCGTCTCGGGCGACCACCGGTGGGGCGGCGATTCGCCACCCACCGCACGGGGTGCCGCAGGGCACGGCCGTGGCGTTCACGGCAACGGCTCGGCTGCACCGCACGGCGGGGCTGGGCCGCACGGCAGGGCGGGGCCGTACGGCAAGGCGGGGCCGCACGGCGGGGCGGGGCTGCACGGCGGGGCAGCAGCCCGCGGCGCCGTCAGCGGCACCGACAGCTCCGTCGGTCGCGCGTCGCGCAGCGGCAGCGGCCACCCCGATCGTCGGGGGGCGGGCGATGGTGCGGCGTACCGGGAAGGTCCGCTCGGCGTTCGCCCGCTGATGGCCTGGACCGGACACCTCGGCCGCCGGGCGGCTACACCTGGCCCGGTGCACCGCGACCGGTCCCCGGACGGGTTCGAGGCGCACGCAGAGACGACCACCCACGGGCCCGGCGACGGCCGGGGTACGGGATCCCCCGGCCGCGCCGTGCCCGGCCCGAGCCACGGCCTCGCGACCGGCCGGCGGCCGGTCGGCGCCCGATCGCTCGTGGCGCCGCACGTACCGGGCCCGTCGGTGCGTAACCCCGAATCCGCCCTGGACCTGCCCGTCCTGGGCGGCGCTGCGATGCCGCCGGGCACGCAACCCGACCCGTCGGGGGTGGTGAGCGCGTCCCGGCTGGGCGGGCGGGGGCTGCTCGGCGGGTACGCGGCGCCCGTACCGGAAAATGCGGACCCGCGGGCCCGGTGGGAGGCCGCGGTGGCCGCCCGCCCGCTCGAAGCTCCCCGGCAGTTGCCCGGCGCCCTGCACGCGATGGCATCCGCGCTGACCGGGCGGGCCCGGCCGCCGCTGTTCACGACCGGCCCGGCCACCCGGCAGGCGCTCGCCGCCGCGGGTGCGCGCGGCGCGACCACCGGCACCGTGGTGCACCTGCCCGAGGCGCCGCCGAACGTCCCGGCCATGTCCGAGGTCCTGGCGCACGAGCTGATGCACACCCGCAGCCCGGTGCGGCGGCCCCGGTTCCTGCTGGAACGCGCGTCCGGGTTGCTCGACGACGACGAACGGCAGGCCCTCGCGGCCGGCCGGCAGCGGCTCGCGGACGCCGGATCCGGGCTGCTCGGCGCGGGCCGCCAGGCAGGCGAGGGACTGCTCGTGGCGGGCGGGCAGCGGCTCGCCGACGCCGCACCCGCCGCCGCGGGGATCGTGGACCAACTGCCCGTGGGTGGCGGGCTCGGCGCGGTCGGCGACGTGGCGACCCGCGCCGCGCGGGCCGCCGTACTGGAAGCCACGTCCGGGCCGATGGCCCGGCTGACCGGCGCCGCGGGCGAGGCAGCCGACGCCGCCGCCGGGGCTATGACGTCTGCGGGCGGCGTCGTGTCCGACGCCGCCTCTGCGGCCACGGGTGCCGTCGACGCCGCGGCGGGCGCGGTCTCCGGCGCAGCCGGCCAGGCGGTCTCCACGGTCGCGGGCGGCGCGGTCGGGGCGGCGAAGGCGGCCCTGGACCCGGACAAGGTTGTGGAGATCGTCGAGGCGCGGCTGCTGCGCGAGATCGAGCGCCGCGGCGGTCGCTGGGCAGGAGTGTTCTGATGACCGCACCCACCGCACCCGCGAAGGCGTTCCTCAAGACCGAGAAGAACGTCCAGATCGACTTCCTGTTCAACCCGGCCGAGCTGACCATCACCAAGGCCAACACCTGGAACGCCGCCGAGAACAAGGGCGGCAACGCGCCGGAGCTGCGGTTTCAGGCCGGACAGTCGGGCACCCTCGCGCTGAGCATCACGCTGGACACCACCGCCACGGGCGAGGACGTCACGGTCCACACCAACAAGCTGCTCGATCTGCTCAAGGTGGACCAGAGCCTGCCCGGCTCGGACAAGCAACGCAACAAGGCGCGGCCGCCGTGGGTGGAGTTCCACTGGGGCAAGCTGCACTCGTTCAAGGCGATCGTGGAACGGCTGCAGGTGAAGTTCACGTACTTCGCGGCCGACGGGATGCCGTTGCGCGCCAAGGCCGACCTGTCGCTCAAGCAGTACAAGGACGAGGACAAGCCGCCGCTGCAGAACCCGACCTCGCACACCCCCACATTGCACACGGTGCACCGGCTGGGGCACGGCGAAACGCTCGACCGGGTAGCCGCCCGGCACTACGCCGACGCGACCCGGTGGCGGCTCATCGCCGCCGCCAACGGCGTGGTCGACCCGATCGGTCTCGCCCCCGGCACGCTGCTGGTCATCCCCGAGCTGCCGGTGCGCCGCCGTGGCTGAGGCGACCCGGCGCCTGGACGGCGTGGTGCTGACCGTGGACGGGCGGCCCCTGCCTCCGGACCTGTACCCGCGGCTGGCCCTGGTACGGGTCGAGGAGTCGGTGCACCTGCCGGACTTCTTCGCGGTGCACTTCGACGACCCGCACTTCGAGCTGTTCGACAGGGGCACGTTCACGCTGGGCACCAAGCTGGACATCGCGTTCCGCGCCGAGGGTGACCCGGTGGTGGTCACGTCCGGGGAGGTCACCGCGGTCGTCATCGAGCCGGGCGCCTCCGGGCGGCACGAACTGGTGCTCACCGGCTTCGACCTGACCCACCGGATGGCCCGCGAACCCAAGTCGCGCAGCTTCCAGCGGGTCACCGACGCCGACATCGCCAGCCGCATCGCGGGCGAATACGGCCTCGATCCGGACGTGGACGCCACCGGCTCGGTGCACGACTACGTGCTGCAGGCCGGGGAGACCGACTACGCGTTCCTGCGCCGCCGCGCCGCCCGCATCGGCTACGACGTGTGGGTCAGCGAACGCAAGTTCTGCTTCAAACGCACCCCGCGCTCCGCCGTCACCCCGCCGAAGCTGCGCTTCGGGCAGAACCTCAGCCGCTTCACCGTACGGTTCTCCGCCGCGGAACGCTGCGACGAGGTGCAGATCCGCGGCTGGGATCAGCTCGGCAAGCAGGCCATCGCGGGCCGCGCCGACCAGCCCGACCCGGGTACGGACGCGCCCGCCGCCGACGAGCTCACCGGGGCGGCGCGGCGCGCGTTCGGGCGGGTCAAACGCAACGCGGGGCAGTTCCCGGTCACCGACCAGGCCGAGGCGGACAAGCTGGCCTCCGCGCTGCTGCTGCGTGCCTCCGGCGAGGAGGTGGTGTTGCGCGGCGAGGCGGCCGGAGATCCGAACATCGCGGCCGGTGCCAAGGTGCAGATCGAGGGGGCCGGTTCCCGGCTCACCGGCAAGTACCGGGTCACCGGCGTCGAGCACACGTACGGGGCGGGCCGCCCGTACGTGACCCGCTTCGTGTGTGGCGGCAAGGAGCCCGGCGGACTGGCCGACCTGACGAGCCCCGCCACCGCGGGCGGCGACCGGCGCGGCTGGGGCGGCCTGGTCGTCGGCATCGTCACGAACAACGACGACCCGGAGAAGCTGGGCCGCGTCCGGGTCACGTTCCCGACACTGTCCGCGGACGACGAGAGCGCGTGGGCCCGGGTGGCCGCCCCCGGCGCGGGCCGCCAGCGCGGCATGCAGTGGCTGCCCGAGGTGGACGACGAGGTGCTGGTCGGCTTCGAACTCGACGACCACGCCCGGCCGGTGGTACTCGGCGGGCTGTGGAACCGTGACGACAACCCGCCCCAGCCGGACGCCGCGTCCGGCGGGAAGGTCAAGCAGCGAATGCTGGTCAGCCGCAAGGACTCCCGGCTGACGCTCGACGACGACGCGCCGTCGGTCACGCTGAGCCTGGGCGGCAGCCCCTGCACGGTGAAGCTGGCCCAGTCCGAGTCCACCCTGACCGGCGACCAGAAACTGGTCATCTCGGCGAGCCAGGTGGAGATCAAGGCCACCCAGAAGCTGACGCTCAGCGGCGCCCAGGTGGAGATCAACGCGTCCGGGTCGTTGTCCGCGTCCGGCAAGCCGATCAAGCTCAACTGACGGGGGCCGCCATGACACACGACTTCATCGGCAACGGGTGGGCGTTCCCGGCGGCGATCTCGCGGACCGGGTCGGTACGGCTGGTCAGCGGCGTCGACGAGGTGGACGCGGCGATCCGGATGATCCTGTCCACGGTGCCGGGGGAGCGGGTGATGCGCCCGGAGTTCGGCTGCGCCATGTGGGAACAGTTGTTCGCCCCGATCACCGCGGGCACTCTCGGGCTGGTCGAACAGGCCGTCCGCGAGGCCCTGGAACGGTGGGAGCCGCGGATCGACCTGCAGTCCGTCCTCGCCACGGGCGAGCAGGGCACCGGCACGGTGCACATCACCCTGGCCTACCGCATCAAGGCGACCAACGACGTACGCAACCTGGTGTTTCCGTTTTACACCATCCCGACCGAGGAGCCGGCATGAGCGAGTGCACCGAGCGTAGCGAGGGCCGCGAGCGCATGCCGAAAGGAGGCGCAGCATGAGCCTGCCTGCGCCGGACCTGGACGACCGCCGCTTCCAGGACATCGTGGACGAGGCGAAACGGCGCATCAACCGGCTCTGTCCGGAGTGGACGGACCACAACGTCTCCGATGCCGGGGTGGCGCTCGTCGAGCTGTTCGCCTGGATGACCGAGATGACTCTGTACCGGCTCAACCAGGTCCCCGACCGCCTGTACGTGAAGTTCCTCGAACTGGTCGGCGTCGAGCTGTTCTCCGCGGTTCCCGCCCGCGCCGACGTGCTGTTCCGGCTCACCGCACCGCGCGAGGACGTGGTCCGGGTGCCGGCGGGTACCCAGGTCAGCACGGAACGCCGCGAGGACGAGGAACCGGTCGTCTTCCTCACCGACACCGAGCTGCAGGTGACCCCGCCCGAGCTGACGGCCTGCCTGACGCATACCGGCGACCGGTACACCGACCACTGGGACACGCTGCGCACCGAAGCGTCGTCCGTGCGGCTGTTCCCCAGCCTGACCCACGACGAGGCGGTGTATTTCGGGTTGGCCGAGTCGGCCGCGGGCAACCTGCTGCGCCTCGACGTGCACACCGGCCCGGAGGGCGCCGGGGTGGACCCGCGCCGCCCGCCCCGCGTCTGGGAGGCGTGGGACGGCCAGCAGTGGCGTGACGTGCGCATCCTGGAGGACACCAGCGCGGGCTTCAACAGTCCCGGCCAGGTGACGCTGCTGCTGCCGGCCCGCCACGAAGCCCTCGCGATCGGTTCCCGGCGCGCACACTGGCTGCGCTGCCGCCTGATCCGGGCGGTCGAGGGCCAGCCCGAATACACCAACCCGCCCGTGCTGGAGTCGCTGTCCGCGGTGGCACTGGGCGGCGCGGTGCCCGCCCACCACGCCGAACCCGCCCCGGCCGAACTGCTCGGCGCCAGCACCGGCCGCCCCGGCCAGGTCTTTCAGGTACGCCGCGTGCCGGTGCTGCCGCGCCGCCACGACGAGCACGTCCGGGTGGTGCTGCCCCGCCACGAACGCACCGGCGAACCCGAGGAACAGGACTGGATGGAGGTCGCCGACCTGGCCGACGCCACCGAGGACGACCAGGTCTACACCTGGTCCGGGGCCACCGGGGAGATCCGGTTCGGGCCGCGGGTGCTGGACCGGCACGGCCAGGTGTGGCAGCACGGGGCGATCCCGCCGATCGACGCGCAGATCTACGTCACCGGCTACCGGTTCGGCGGGGGCCGCCGCGGCAACGTCGCCGCCGACCGGCTGACCGTCCTGCACACGTCGATCCCGTTCGTCGCCTCGGTCACCAACCTGGATCCCAGCGCGGGCGGGGTCGACGCGGAGACCGTGGAGAACGCGAAGGTGCGCGGCCCGATGCTGCTGCGTGGCGGCCGCCGCGCGGTCACCGCCGAGGACGTCGAACGCCTCACCCTGGACGCCGCCCCGAGCGTCGCGCGGGCCCGCTGCCTGCCTCCCGCGTCCCCGGACGAACCGGCCCGGCTGCTCGTGGTCCCGCGCGTCGACATCGCCCCGGAAGCGCTGACCCTGGACGACCTGGCGATCTCCGACGAGCTGGAGGAGCAGATCAAGGCGTACCTGGAGCCGCGCCGGCTGCTCACCATGCGGCTGCGCATCGACTCGCCCCGCTACCAGGGGGTCAAGGTGGTCGCGGAGGTGCGGGCCGGGCCCGGTGTCCGCACCGAGACGGTCCGGGAACGCGCCGAGCGGGCGCTGTACGAGTACCTGAACCCGCTGACCGGCGGCCCGAGCGGGCAGGGCTGGCCGTTCGACACCGACCTGCGCCTCGGCGACGTGTACGGCGTGCTGCACGGATCGTTCGGCGTGCAGGGCGTGGAGGCCGTACATTTCTTCTCCGCCGACCTGCGCCGCAAGCGCACCCTGGACCAGGTGGAGCAGCGGCTGCGCCTCATGCCGGAGGCGCTGTTCATGTCGTACGAGCATCGGGTGGTGGTGCAGCAGTGACCGTCACGACCGGTTGGCTGGTGGGCCAGCTTCCCAGGGTCATGGCCACCGACCCGGTGCTGCACGGGTTCGTGTCCGCGTTCGAGGAGGTCGCCGACACCGTCCGGGAACGCATCGACAGCGTCGAGCACCAGATCGACACCGGCCTGGCCAGCCCGGAGATGCTGCAGTTCCTCGGCGCGTGGCTGGGGGTGGAGCTGGAGCCCACCGACCCGGCCGAGTACCGGCGTTCCATGGTCCGCGAGGTGGGCCGGCTGCTGGGCTGGCGCGGCACACGCTTCGGGGTGGAGGCCCTGCTGGAGGCGGCCACCGGCGCGCGGGTCACGGTCGTCGACGCGGGCGGCGTGTACGGCCGCAACGACACGGTCCCGCCCGCCGACCCGGTCGTCGTGGTGCAGATGGACCACACCGGGCACCTCACCGAGCGGCAGGTGCTCGGCTTCCTGCAGAGCGAGCTGCCGCTGGGCGCCCGGGTGCAGCTCGACGTCCGGTTCCATCCGCAGACCGCCCGCGGCCGGGCCCGCCCGCCGGAAGGCCCCGGCAGTGGCGGCGACCCCGGGACCGGCAATGGCTGAGCGCGGCGGCGGGATGCGGCAGATGCCGTGCCCGGACTGCGGTTCCCCGGTACGCCCGGACGTCGACCAGTTGTGCCCGCGCTGCGGCTACCCGCTGATGTTCCTGCGCCCCCCGGCCGAGGACGACGCCCGAGCCGTACCGCGTTCCCCGAACGAGAAGGACGACCCGACCGGCCTGCTGCGTTCCGCCCCGGGCCGGGCCGACACCCGCCAGTTCCCCGCGGCCACGTACGGCCGCCCGCCCGTGGCCCCCGGCCAGGTCGCCTGCCCCCGCTGCGGGTACGGCAACGAGGGGGCACGGATCCGCTGCGAACGGTGCGGCCATGAACTGCGCCCCGCCCGGCCGGAACCGGTGGTACTCGGCCCGCCCGTACCGCGTCACCAGCCGCAGCACGGCGGCTGGGGCTGGGTGATCGCGCTCGTGGTGCTCGCCGTACTGGCGCTGCTCGTCCTGATCGGCGTACTCGTCTGGACGTTCCTGCGCTGAGCGTTCCCGCCGTCCCACGGTGCGCTCGGTGTCCCCTTTGCGCCTGACCGACGGGCAGCTCCTCCTCAACTCTTCGGGTCGGCTGCCGATGGTCCGCGGCGTCCGGCGTGAGGGGCTGCGCCGGCGACACCGGGAAGGAGCGGACTCAGGGAATGGGCAACGGCGTACCCACCGCGGTTGAGTACCGCTACTCAGGATCGTCGTCCGGCCATTCAGCAGGCTGATCTCTCATGAAACGGCGCTCGCCGGTTCACGTTTGCGACCCACCTATCCGGCAGAATGCCGGCGCTGCTCACCCATTCGGAGAATGAGATGTCCAATCAACCGTCGTCCCAGGCCAAGCCCACTGCTGCCTTCGTTGGAGCCTCCTGGGCGGTGCTGGTTCTCGGCGTCATCACCTTCGCGGTCGGGCTGTGGAACGCCACGATGACCAAGAGCGAGAAAGGCTTCTACGCCGCGGTTGTCGTTCTCGGATTGTTCGCCGCCGTTTCTCTGCAGAAGGCGGTCCGTGACCGGGCGGAGAACCTCCCGGTGTCAGCTCTGTACCTGGGACTGTCGTGGGCGGTGCTCGCCCTCGCCGTGCTGATGCTGGCGGTCGGCCTGTGGAACAGCGGGATGGCGCTCAGCGAGAAGGGCTTCTACGGCCTCTCGTTCGCCATGACGTTGTTCGCTGCTGTCGCGGTACAGAAGAACGTTCGCGACACGCTGCAGTACAACGCGCCGGCTCCGGCGCCCGCCGTCGTGATGCCGGAACTGCAGTGGGGCAGCCGGGCCGGCGGCAACAGCGGCATCGCCAATTGACGGCCAGGGTCGCCGGCCGTACCCGGCGACCCTGTGCACCCAGGCTCAGCGGCCCGCCACGGCCGGGGTGCGCACCCGGCCCTGGGGCAGGGCGGCGTAGGCCGGGTGGGACGAGTTCGGAAGTCCTGCTCCCGTGACGGTGGGCAGGGTGAACCGCATGCGGGTGCCCCCACCCGGATTGTCGGACACGGTGATGGTGCCCTCGTGCCGGTCGATGATGCGCTGACAGATGCTCAGGCCGAGTCCGGTTCCGGCGTAGCCGCGATGGCTGGCGGAGCGGTGGAACGACGTGAACACGTGCGGCTGGTCGGCGGCGGGGATGCCGATGCCCCGGTCGGCGATCTCGATCCCGGCCGTGCCACCGCCGGCGGGCCGGCTGGAGATGGCGATGTGGGCGGGCTGGCCCGGCCGGGTGTACTTCAGGGCGTTGCCGATGAGGTTGTCGAGCAGCTGGCGGATCATCGCCGGGTCCGCGTTGACGACCGGCAGCGGGCCGGTCTCGATGGTCGGGAGCTGGGCCTGCGGGACGCGTCCGGCGCGCAACGGGGCGGTGCGCTCGGTGACGACCTCGGCGACGAGGGCCTGCAGGTCGACCGGTTCGCGGTGCAACTGGGCGTCGCGGGCGGTGGCGTAGGCGAGCAGATCGTCGATGAGCCGGCGCATCCGGTCCATGCCGCTGCGGATGCGGTTCAGGGCGGGACGGAGCTGGGTCGGCTCGGTCGTGCCGGCGTCGAGGTGGTCGTCCAGGATCTCGGCGAACCCGGCGACCGCGCCGAGCGGGCCCTTCAGGTCGTGCGCGACGACACCGGCGAACGCCTGCAGGTCGGCTTCGCGTTCGCGTAGCACGGTGATGTCGGAGGCGGAGCAGACCGCACCGATGATGCGTCCGGTGTAGTCGCGCAGCGGCCGCGCATCGACCAGCAGGTTGCGCCGGGGCCGGCCGGGCGGTTCGATGGTCATCTCTTCGCCCATGATGGAATGGCCGAACAGGGCCCGGGCCAGCGCCCGGTCCAGATCGTCGGGCGCTGCGCCGGTGCCGGTGGCGCCGTGCGCCCGGCTCCAGTCGACGATGGTCTGGTTGGCGTGCACGATCGCCCCGGTGGTGTCGCAGGTGATCACGGCCGTGTCGAGGTTGTCGAGGACCTGGGTCAGGTAGGTCCGCTGCTGGGCGAGCCCGTCGCGGGCGGCGCTCAGCCGCGCCACCGCGGTGCGTACGCGTGCCTCGGCCCGGGCGCGCCCGGTGGCCAGGACCCACACCAGGCCGGCCGACAGCAGGCCGATCAGCGTGCCGACGACCGCGACCAGCAGCGGCAGCCGGGTCGAGCCGCCCGGTAGCAGTTTCGCGACGGAGTTGACCGTCAGCGACCAGTTCCGGTCGGCGACCGCGACGTCCGCGGTTCGGCGCAGATCGCGGTGCTCGGGCGTGTTGGCGATCAGGGCGGCGACGGCCGGGCGGGTGCCGTCCGTGCCGGGAGCGTGCAGGGTGACGTCGATCAGGTTCTGCGAGAGCCGGGTCAGGGTGGCGCCCATGAAGTCCTGCCCGCGCATGGCCATGACCACCCACCCGCGGAACTCCCGCGGCCCGGCCTCGGTCGCGGGCCCGTAGACCGGGGCGGTGAGGGCGAACGACAGTTGACGCTGCGCGGCGGGCAGTTGCCGGTCGGCCAGAAGCTGATACGCGTCGGAGACGGACACCTGGCCGGTGCGACGGGACCGGGCCAGCGCCTGCGCCGGGGCAGGGGCCGGCGAGAAGTCGACCCCGGTCGTGGCGGGCCGGGCGTCGAAGCGGCGGCTGACGACCGAGAACATGTGCCCGTGGTTGCCCTCCGCGGGGTGCAGCGTGAGCTGGGGAACGCCACGTGCGCGCCATCGCGCCTGGGTCGCGGTGACGTCGCCGGCGGCGCTGGGCACGACGAAGCCGATCGAGGCGGCTCCGGCCAGCCGCATGTCGTCCAGCGGCTGCACGGCCTGGGTGAAACGGGCCGCGGTCGGTGCGTCGGGACCGCTCAGGTCTGCGGCGACCATGCGCAGCGTGTCCACATACCGGCCGGCTTCGGCGGTCACGGCCGCCGCCACCAGGGAGGAACGCCGGTCGAGTTGCTGCTGGGCGTTGTCACGCTGCTCGCCGGCCACCAGCGCAGCCGCGCCCGCGGAACCGGCGGCGACGGCCACCGCGACGAGGGCCGCGAGGACGCCGGCCGTTCGTACCTGTCTGGTCAACCGCACGGGCGTGAGCTTCACACTATCCGCGTCGGCGGTGCCGTCGCGCGGCTGATACCAGGTTCCCGATTCGCACCCGGCCGACCACCGAGTCGAACCCGGCCGGCCCGCGGACCGTGACGGCCGTTACTTGCCCTCGGGCACCTGGCTCTTGATGTCGTCGTAGCCGACCTTGGCGGGTGGCGGGGCCGGCGCGTAGATCACCCGGAGCACGCCGGTCGGGAACGCCTCGGTCGCCAGCACCGTCAGGTGATAGGGCACGTCGCCGTCGTCGAACAGCTTGCGGCCCTTGCGCGCCGCCACCGGGTGCACCAGCAGGCGCAGCTCGTCGACCAGGCCCGCGGCGAGCAACTGCTGCACCACGGAGATCGATCCGGGGATGAGGATGCCCTGGACACCGGCGTCGGTCTTGAGCGCGGTGACGGCCTCGACGAGGTCGCCTGCGATCAGTTCGGAGTTGCGCCACGAGAACTCCAGCGGCTGCCGGGAGGCCACGATCTTGCGTGCGTCTCCGAGCTGCTTCGCGAACGAGGCGTCGTCGCCGCCCCCCGCCTCCCGCTCGGGCCACGCCCCGGCGAAGCTGTCGTACGTCACGCGGCCGATGAGCAGCACGTCGGAGGTGTCGTAGTCCTCGGTGACGGCGCGGCCCATGTTCTCGTCGAAGTACGGGAAATGCCAATCGGGGTCGACCTCGGCGACGCCGTCGGCCGAGACGAACAGCGTGGAGATGACCTTGGCCATCGCGGTGATCCCATCGAGTCGGTGGTGTGGCATGTGGACCGGCACAGCACCCGCACCTTATCGCCCGGTCACGGGTCGCGCTGCCGACGACGGCGACCGTCACGCGGTGGGGGAGACCCGTCAGCCCAGCGGGCCGATCCGGATCCCGGTGATCGCGACGTCGGCGGGCGTCGCACCGCCCGCACCGGCGCGGGGCCGGACCAGGACGAAGTCGATGCCGCCGTGCCCGGCCGCGTTGGCGACCGTGAGGTCGGGCCGCACCTCGCGGGTGAGGTCGCGGTACACGACCTCCATCTCCAGGGTGTCCGGGTTCAGCGGGGTCACCTTGACGGATCCGGCGGGCGCGTCCGCCGCGAAGTCGATCATCAGCGGGACGGTGTGGCATTTCGCCGGGTCGTCGGCGCTGGAGGAGGTGAGGAACTTCCGACCGTCCGGGCCGGCGACGATCGCGACACTGCGCGCGTCCTCACACCCGGCGACAACCACCGTGCCGGGATCGGCGCTGGCCAGGAAGCCCTGGTTGCGGAACGCGTCGCTGGCCAGTACGCCCGTACCGACCGCACCCAGGTCCACGTCCCGGGTGCCGCCCCCACCGGCGCTCGACGTGGACGCCGACGGCGTGGTGGACGACGGGGGAGCGGACGATGCCGTCGCGGCGCTGCTGGCCGGTGCGGACGGCGCGGCCGCGGACGACGGGGCGGCGCTGGGCGCGGGCGGCGGCGCGGCGGCGCTCTGCGGTCCGGTGGCTGCGCTGTTCTGGGGCGACTTGTTGTCGTGCTTGTTCGCGTTGACCACGAGGGCGGGCACCGCGATCGCGGCGGCCAGCAGAGCCACCGCGGCGCCGATCCCGGCGACCTTCGCGAACTTCGACGCGAAGCGGGGCTGCTGAACGAACGTGGCCGTACCGGTGCCGGCCGCGGCGCCGGGCAGGTCGGGTGTCGCGGTGATGGTGAGCTGCCGCTGCTTCTCCTTGTTCCACGGCAGCGGGGCCTGCACCGACAGCAGGGCCTGCGCGGACGTGCCGGGCGGCAGGTCCACCCAGGGCGGCTGGAACTCGGTGCGTACCCGGCGTTCCGGGTCGGTGGCGGCCAGGTACAGGCGGACCGGGGCGTTGCCGCCGTTGCCGATCTCGATGGTGTAGCGCCCGGCCCGGCCCCCGGTCACGATCTCGGGGGTGGCGCGCAGGGTGATCTGCTCGACCGCCGCCAACTGCAGCGGCACTTCGACGCAGCGCGAGACGTCGTCGCGGTACCGGGACTTCACCAGTGCCCCGAGCACGTACGTCCCGGCCGGCGCGGGCGGCTGCACGGGCAGGGTCACCCGTACCGTGAGGGTGCCGGTCTCGGAGGGCCGCAGCTTGGCGACCTCCGGCTCGGTACGGACCGTGGCCCCCTCGGGCAGGCCGAGCAGTTCGAGGGCGTAATGCTCCACGATGTCGCTGGCGTTGCGCACGGTCACGTCGAACGTGAGGGCGTCGCCGGGTGCGGCGTCGGCCCGCTCGGGCGCCACCGTCACCCGCAGCGGCAGAGTCATGGCACCAGGGTAAACACACTCATCCCGGCCGCGCGATGGTGACGCAACGTTGTCACGCGGCGCCCAGGTATTCGGCCCAGCCGCCCGCCGGCCGCTGCCCCACGGGCAGGGAACGCAGGCGGCGCAGTACGGCCGGATCCTGCGCCTCGAGCCATGCGACGAGCTGGCGGAACGACACGAACCGTACGTCGGGGTGCTCCGCCATCGCGGTGACCGCCGCGGCGACGGCGTCCATGTAGATGCCGCCGTTCCAGCGCTCGAAGTGGTTGCCGATGATCAGCGGTGCCCGGTTCGAGCCGTACGCGCGCCGGAACCCGGCCAGGAACGACTCCCGCGCCTGACTGCCCCACGTGGCGCGCATGCGGGGATCGCCGTTGGGGATCTTCGACTGGTTGTACATCATGTTGTAGTCCATCGACAGGACCTCGAAGCTGTGCCCGGGGAAGGGGATCTGCTGCATCGGCAGGTTCCACAGGCCGTTGGCGAAGCGCGACGGCCACACCTGGGTGCCCGTTCCGGAGCTGTCGTACTTCCAGCCCTGGACCCGTTTGGCCCGCCGTAGATTGGCCCCGCCCTCCAGGCACGGCGTACGGCCGCCGATCAGCTCGCGCCGGTAGTCGAACGGCAGCGGCGGCAGGTCGGTGAATCCGGTGTTGGTCCGCCAGTTCGACACGAACCCGATCGCCTGGTCGATCTCGGAGTCCCAGTCTGCGGGCGACCACCGCTGCACCCCGGTCGGGCCGCAGAAGTGACCGTTGAAGTGGGTTCCGATCTCGTGGCCTTCGTTCCAGGCCAGGCCCACCTGCTCGATCGTGGCGTGCACCGAGGAGTCGGAGAGGAACCCGATGGCGGAGGAACCGACCGGATGCTGCGGGGGCCTGTACGACATCCGCTTCGACTCGGGCAGCGTGTAGATCCCGGAGAGGAAGAACGTCATCGAGCCGTGCACGTCCTGGGCGAGACCGCGGAACCGGGAGAACAGTTTGGCCGCGGTCTCGCCGGCGCCGTCCCAGGACAGCACCACGAACTGCGGGGGCGTCTCACCGGGCGCGAGCCGCTGCGCGACGGGCTGGTGCGGCTGCGGCCCGCTGTCGTGGGTGCTGCCGTCGCCGACGGGTGCCGAGGAGGGCGAGGCGGACGGTTTCCCGGACGCCGGGGCCGGGTTCGGCGCCGCCGCCGGGCGGGCCGTGGTGCCCGCGGTGCCGCAGGCCGCCAGGGCGCCGACGGCCGTTCCCACTGCGCCACCCAGGAAAGACCTTCTGCCAATCGCCACGCCGCGCTCCCTTGCGCCGGAGTCAGCGGGCCACATGACCGCTGTGTGGCATTGACGTTAGGAAACGATTCAGGGGGCCGAATCACGGAATCGTGCCAGCCGGGGCGGGGCGGAAACGCGAAGCGGCCCGGGGGTTTCACCCCCGGGCCGCAGCTGCCACCGATCAGGCAGCTATCGCGGCGGTCTGGGTGGCGGGCGTCGCGATGCCGCCACCCATGTGCCGCAGATAAGCCGGCAGAGTCAGGAACTCCGGACACGTACGCTCACTGAGCAGCACGGTCAGCAGCGTGCGCGCCTGGCCGAACAGCCGCGCCGACTCCTCGTCCAGTGCCCCGGTCTCGCTGAGCACGTCGAGCTCCTCGCGCAGGAACCGCATCACCAGGCCCGCCGTGACCGGCACGCCGTAGTCGGTGGGGGTGCCCTGCGCGATCCACTGCCACAGCTGGGCCCGGCAGATCTCCGCCGTGGCGGCGTCCTCCATCAGGCCGTTCAGCGCGACCGCGCCCCGCCCGCCCAGCCAGGCCGCGACGTAGCGCAGCGCGACGCTGACCGACGTACGCAACGCCACCTCGCTGACCGCGACCGTGCCGAACCGGACGTCGAGCAGCTGCTCCGCGGTGACGTGCACGTCGTCGCGGCGCCGCACGACCTGGTTCGGCTCGTGGCCGAGCCACTGGTCGAAGACCTCCTTGCACGTCTCCACCAGGCCGGGGTGGGCCACCCACGAGCCGTCGAAGCCGTCGCCGACCTCGCGCCGCTTGTCCTGCCGGACCTGGTTGAGCGCGCGCTTGGCGGCCACCGGGTCACGGCTGGGCACGACCGCGGCCATACCGCCGATCGCGTGGGCCCCGCGCCGGTGGCAGGTGCGCACGAGCAGTTCCGTGTACGCCCGCATGAACGGCGCGGTCATGGTCACCTGGGCACGGTCCGGCAGGACCACGTCCGGGCGGTTCTTGATCATGCTGAACAGGTAGTCCCACCGGCCCGCGTTCAGGCCGGCCGAGTGTTCGCGCAGCTCGTAGAGGATCTCTTCCATCTCGAACGCTGCCGTGATCGTCTCGATGAGCACCGTCGCGCGGATCGTGCCGCGGGCGATGCCCAGCCGCTCCTGGGCGAAGACGAACACGTCGTTCCAGAGGCGGGCCTCCAGGTGACTTTCCAGCTTCGGCAGGTAGAAGTACGGCCCTGAGCCCCGGTCGAGCTGCTTCTGGCCGCAGTGGAACAGGTACATGCCGAAGTCGAACAGCGACGCCGACACCGCCCGCCCGCCGATGCGCACGTGGCACTCCGGCAGGTGCCACCCGCGCGGGCGCACCATGATGGTCGGCAAGGTCTCGCCGACCTTGTACTCCTTGCCGTCCGAGGCGGTGAAGTCGATCTTTCCGTCCAGCGCGTCCTTCAGGTTGAGCTGGCCGGTGATGACGTTGTCCCAGGTCGGTGCGGTGGCGTCCTCGAAGTCGGCCATCCACACCTTGGCACCGGAGTTGAGCGCGTTGACGGTCATCTTGCGCTCCGGCGGACCGGTGATCTCGACCCGGCGGTCGGTCAGGTCCGGCACCGGCGGAGCCACCTGCCACGACTCGTCATCGCGGATGACCTTCGTGGACGGCAGGAAGTCGAGCTCCGTGGTGCGGGTTGCCCGGCGCCGGCGGCGCCGGTCCAGAAGCTGGACCCGGCGCGCGCCGAACTCACGATCCAGGGCGACGACGAAGTCGATCGCTTCCGGAGTCAGGATCTCTGTGTACCGGCCCTCGGCGGAGCCGGTGATCGTGATCTCCTCCTGGGTACGCATGTCAGAACTGCTCTTCCTCAGTGGAGCCCGACAGCGCGGTGGTGGAGGAGTCCGGGTTCAGCGCGGTGGAGACCGCGTCGAAGTACCCGGTGCCGACCTCCGCCTGGTGCTTGGTGGCGGTGTAGCCGATCGCCTCGTTGGCGAACTCCGCCTCCTGCAGCTTCACGTACGCGCTCATGCCGGTCTCGGAGTAGCCCTTGGCCAGCTCGAACATCGAGTGGTTGAGGGCGTGGAAGCCGGCCAGCGTGACGAACTGGAACTTGTAGCCCATCGCGCCGAGCTCGCGCTGGAACTTGGCGATGGTGTCGTCGTCGAGGTTGCGCTTCCAGTTGAACGACGGCGAGCAGTTGTACGACAGCATCTTGCCGGGGTGCTCCTTGTGCACCGCCTCGGCGAACTGCCGCGCGAACTCCAGGTCCGGGGTGCCGGTCTCGACCCAGATCAGGTCGCAGTAGTCGGCGTACGCGAGGCCACGGGCGATGGCCGCCTCGGGGCCGCTGCGGACCCGGAAGAAGCCCTCCGCGGTGCGCTCGCCGGTGACGAACGGCTTGTCGCGCTCGTCCACGTCCGTGGTGAGCAGGTCCGCGCCGAGCGCGTCGGTACGGGCGATGATCAGCGACGGGACGCCGCAGACGTCGGCGGCCAGACGCGCCGCGTTCAGCGTACGGATGTGCTGCGCGGTCGGGATGAGCACCTTGCCGCCGAGGTGGCCGCACTTCTTCTCCGACGCGAGCTGGTCCTCCCAGTGCACGCCCGCGGCACCGGCCGCGATCATGCCCTTCATCAGCTCGAACGCGTTGAGCGGGCCGCCGAAGCCGGCCTCCGCGTCGGCCACGATCGGGGCGAGCCAGTCACGCTCGTCGCGACCCGCGGCGTGGTCGATCTGGTCCGCCCGCAGCAGGGCGTTGTTGATGCGCCGCACGACCGCGGGCACCGAGTTCGCCGGGTAGAGGCTCTGGTCCGGGTACGTGTGCCCGGAGAGGTTCGCGTCCGCGGCCACCTGCCAGCCGGACAGGTAGATCGCCTTGAGCCCGGCGCGGACCATCTGGACCGCCTGGCCGCCGGTGAGTGCGCCCAGCGCGTTGATGTAGTCCTCGTTGTGCAGCAGATCCCAGAGCCGGCGGGCGCCCCGCTCGGCCAGCGTGTGCTGTTCCTGGACGGTGCCCCGCAGCTTCACCACGTCCTGCGCGGTGTAGCTGCGCTTGACGCCCAGCCAACGGGGATCGCCGGCCCACGCCCGAGTGAGGTCCGCGGCGGTACCGCCCCTGGCTTCGGTCGACTGATCGCTCATCAGATGGTTCCTTTCCCGTGTTTCTTCCTGCTGATCGGTGGAAGAACTCGACTGTTGCGCACCGCGCAAGCCCTGAAGAAGGCTGATGTGAGGAGAAGAAGCGAAGAAATTCTGCTACCGTGAAACGCGTGTCCGCTTCGCCTCTCACCAACGCCTCCGCGGCCCCTGCGCCGGACGGTCAAGTTGATCTCGTCACACTCGGCCAGCGCCTGCGTCACCTGCGCCGCGCCAAGGGCATGACCCTCGATCAGCTCAGCGCCGCCGTGGGCCGTGCCCCGTCACAGCTCTCGCTCATCGAGAACGGCAAACGCGAACCCAAGCTCAGCGTGCTGCAGGCGATCGCCGCCGCGCTCGGGGTGGGCGTGCAGGACCTGCTGCGCCCCGAGGCGCCCAGCCGCCGCGCCGGGCTGGAGATCGAGCTGGCCCACTTCCAGCGCCAGAGCGCGTACGGTGCGCTCGGCCTGCCCGTGGTGCGCGGCGGCCGGCGGCTGCCCGCGGACGCCCTGGAATCGCTGATCGGCCTGCACCGCGAGCTGACCCGCCTGCTCACCGAACAGAGCGCCACCCCCGAGGTGGCCCGCCGCGCCAACCAGCAGCTACGCGCCGACATGCGCCGGCGCGACAACTACTTCCCCGAGATCGAGCAGGCCGCGGCCCGGGTCCTGGAGTCCGTGCGGAACACCACCGGGCCGCTGTCGCAGCGCGGCATCCTGGACATCGCGGAACAGCTCGGCTTCACCCTGAACTACGTCAGTGACCTGCCCGGCTCCACCCGTTCCATCACCGACCTGCGCAACCGGCGCATCTACCTGCCGCAGGTGGCCAGCGGCAAGGGCCACGACCCGCGCGCGGTCGTGCTGCAGACACTCGGGCACTTCGTGCTCGGCCACCCCGAGCCCGCCGACTTCGGCGACTTCCTGCGCCAGCGGGTCGAGGCGAACTACTTCGCCGCGGCGCTGCTGATGCCGGAGAAGTTCGCGGTCGACTTCCTGGCCGCCGCCAAGGCCGACAAGGCCCTCGCGATCGACGACTTCCGCGACGCGTTCGGGGTGTCGTACGAGACCGCGGCGCACCGGTTCACCAACCTCGTGACCCACCACTTCGGCATCCCGGTGCACTTCACCCGGGTGCACGAGAGCGGCACCATCTACAAGGCGTACGAGAACGACAACGTGCGCTTCCCGTCGGACGTGACCGGGGCGATCGAGGGTCAGCACGCCTGCCGCAAGTGGGCGTCGCGCACGGTGTTCCAGGCCGACGACCCGTACTCGTCGTTCTACCAGTTCACCGACACCGCGTCCGGGACGTACTGGTGCACGGTGCACATCGAATCGACGCGCTCGGGGGAGTTCTCCGTGACCGTGGGGACGCCGTACGAGCACGCCCGCTGGTTCCGCGGCGGCGACACCACCCGGCGTACCGTCTCGACCTGCCCGGATCCGCGCTGCTGCCGGCGGCCCCCGGCGGAGCTGGTGGAGCGCTGGGCCGGGCACGCGTGGCCCAGCGCGCGGGTGCACGCGCATCTGCTGGCCGCGCTGCCGCCGGGCACGTTCCCCGGCGTCGACGCCCAGGACGTGTACGAGTTCCTGCAGCGCCGTTCTGTGAGCTGAGCCGACGGCCGGTCGGGCCGGGTCGGAAGATCACGCCGGGATGCTCGTGGGATCTCAGGGCCTCGTCGATGAACATGTTGGCCACGGACGACGTAGTCGACCCTGGCCAGATTGTGAACGCGCTCTCCCGGCGGGTGGCCCAGAAATGCCCCTCATCCTGCGGTGGGGCCTCATATTGAAAATCTTGATTAGGTGTCTTTACTGTTAACACTCTTTAACTTATGTTGAGCGGACAGTCGACGGCGTGTCCCCACATCGGCCGGTCGGCTCCGGAACCATCCCCAACCCCTTGCTGTGGCGGGCCGTCCCCAGCCCGGTCCGCCGACCCCACAGAAGCCGTCCCCCGACGCGCAAGGAGTGCTCCATGAGACGCCGGATCGCCCTACCCCTGCTGACCGTCGGCACGGTCGTCACGTCGTTCTTCATCGCCGTGGCGCCCGCCTCCGCGCACGGATACATCTCGTCGCCGCCCAGCCGCCAGGCCAACTGCGCCAGCGGCGCGGTCGCCAACTGCGGCGACATCATCTACGAACCGCAGAGCGTCGAAGCCCCCAAGGGCTCCATGCAGTGCAATGGCGGCGGCAGCCGCTTCGCCGTCCTCAACGACAACAGCAAGAACTGGCCCGCGGCCTCCGTCGGGCAGACCGTCACGTTCAACTGGGTCTACACCGCCCGGCACGCCACCGCCAACTGGGAGTACTTCATCGGCACCACCCTGCTGGCCTCGTTCAACGGTGGGGGAGCGCAGCCCGGCGCCACCACGACGCACACGGTCAGCATGAAGGGCTTCACCGGGCGCCAGACCCTGCTCGCCCGGTGGAACATCGCCGACACGGCGAACGCCTTCTACTCCTGTGTGGACCTGAACATCGGCGGGGGCTCCACGCCACCGCCCACCACGCCGCCGACGACCCCGCCGACCAGCTCACCGACGACCCCGCCCACGACCACGCCACCGGCGGGTGGCACCTGGGCCGCCGGGACCGCGTACGCGGTCGGGGCGGTCGTCACGTACGGCGGGGCGTCGTACCGGTGCCGGCAGGCGCACACCGCCCTGGCCGGCTGGGAACCGCCGAACGCGCCCGCGCTGTGGGAACTCATCTGAACCCCCGGGTGGGTCCACGACCACGGGTGTGGACCCACCCGGCATTCCGGGGGCTCGTGGTGCTGCTCGCCGCCCTCACGCTCGGCGGGTGCCGCCCGGCCGCCCCGGCCGCCCCTGCGCCGCGGACCGTCACCGGCAACGCGACCGACGTCATGTTCCTGCAGATGAGTCTCGCGTACGCGGATCAGGGCACGCAGGTGGCGCAGATCGCCGAGCAGCGCGCCACCGACCCGCGGGTGCGGGCGCTCGGCGCCCGGCTGCGTACCGAATGGGATGCCGAGTCCGGGACGATGCGGCGCTGGCTGCTCGGCTGGCAGCAGCCGATCACCCCCGACCCGAGCGACGGGGCCCATGCCGGACACGGCGATCTGCATTCCTTGCGCCCCGCGGACATCGCGGAACTGCGCGCGGCCCGGCCCGCCGACCTCGACCGGACCGCGCTGACGCTACTCGTCGGCCACCTGCACAACTGCGTGGCGGTGAGCCGGATGGAATCCGCGGGCGGCGGGTATCCGCCCGCACGGGATCTCGCGACGACCATCACCCAGACCCGCCAGGAGGAGATCCGCCAGATGCTGCAGCTCGTGGCGTGACGCTCGTGCGTGACCTCGTGGCGTGCCCGACTGCATCGAGCGCCGGACAGGCACGGCGTGACCCGATCGGGTGAACTTGAAGCTTCAAGACCGGCCTACACTGGGAGCCGTGAGCGCCGCCCCCGCCGACCCGCCGCGCTGGCTCGACCCCGCCGAGCTCGGCTCCTGGCTGCCGATCGGTGGCCTGCTGCTGCGCCTGCCCGCCGCACTGGACACCCAGATGCAGCGCGACTCCGGCCTGAGCCACTTCGAGTACCTGGTGCTGGCGAGCCTGTCCGAGGCACCGGGGCGTACCCGCCGCATGAGTGCCCTGGCCGCCCTGGCCAACGGCTCGCTGTCGCGGCTGTCGCACGTCGTCAAGCGCCTGGAGACCCGCGGCTGGGTGACCCGGGCGGCCTGCCCTGAGGACGGCCGCTACACCAACGCGGTGCTCACGGACGCGGGGTGGGACAAGGTCGTGGCCAGCGCGCCCGGGCACGTGCAGATCGTCCGTACGCTGATCCTCGACGCCCTGACCGACGCCGAGCTGGACCAGCTCGGCGACATGGCGCGGCGCATCCTCGCCCGCCTCGACGCCACGCCGGAGAGCTGACCCTGTCGTACCCGTGGGGAAGACTGGCGGGCATGGCTGATCTGAGTGACCCGAAGACTGCGCTGCACCACTATCTCCGCACGACGCGCGACGATCTGATCTGGAAACTCGACGGGCTGAGCGAACGCGAGGCCAGACTGCCCCGCACCGACACCGGCAACAATCTGCTGGGAGTCGTCAAGCACTGCCTCAACGTCGAAGCCGGCTACTTCGGGCCCACCTTCGGACGCGAGTTCCCGACCCCGGGGGAACTGGTACCCATGTCGGCGTACGAACAGGATCCGCAGGCGGACTGGTACGCATCGGAGGGTGAGACGAAGGACGGGCTGATCGACCTCTATCGCCGGGTCGGGGCGTTCGCGGATCAGACGATCGCACAGCTGCCGCTCGACGCGCCCGGGCAGGTGCCCTGGTGGCGGCCGGGGGAGCGGACCGTCACCTTGCAGCGGATCATCGTCCACGTGATCTGCGACCTCGCCCGGCACGCCGGGCACGCGGACATCATGCGCGAGCAGCACGACGGGGCGGTCGGCTGGCAACGGGAGGATTCCAACATCCCGCGCGGATACGACTGGCCCGCGTACGTCACCAAGCTGACCAAGCTCGCCGACCGGTTCGAGTAGCCGGCCCCGTGGTCGGCTTCCGAAACCGCTGGCCCGGGGGTGTGCGGCGCGGCTAGCGTCGGCGCATGCCCGAGCTGATCACGCCCACCACCCGGCTGCACCGCGCCTGGCTCGACGCGCGCGACGACTGGGGCCGTGGGGTCCACCAGGACGGCTCGGGCCTGCACCCCGACGACGACGTCGACTCGCCTGACGGCTTCGCCGCCTGGGTGGCCCGGCTGTGCCGTTCCGCCGACCCGGCCGTCGAGCAGGAACCGGGCCGCGTGCACTGCACGTACTGGTGGATCGTCGAGGACGGCACCGTGCTCGGCGCGATCGCGCTGCGCCACGTGCTCAACGACTTCCTGCTGCGCGCCGGCGGCCACATCGGCTACGGGATCCGGCCCGCTGCCCGGCGCCGCGGGCTCGCCGCGTTCGCGCTGGGCGAGGTGTTGCGGCACGCCAAGCAGCTCGGCCTCGACCGGGTGCTGATCACCTGCAACGTCGACAACGAGGCGTCGCGGCGCACCATCGAACGCCACGGCGGCGTCCAGGAGGACGTGCGCGACACCGAGTTGGGCCGGATCCGCCGGTACTGGATCACGCTGTAGCGGGCTCAGCCCACCAGGCGGCGCTCCCACACCCACGCCGCGATCTCCACCCGGTTCCGGGCGCCGAGCTTGGTCTGGACGCTGCCCAGGTGCGTCTTGACCGTGCCCACCGAGATGAACAGCTGGGTGGCGATCTCCGCGTTGGTCAGGCCCCGCGCGGCGAGCTTCACCACGTCCAGTTCCCGCGGGGACAGGCCGCCGTCGTCGCCGGTGGGCGTGGGCGGGCTCAGGTGCTCCAGCAGCCGTACCGTGATCGACGGGCTGATCAGCGCGTCGCCCGAGATCGCCGCGCGGACCGCCTCCACGAGCAGGGCGGGGCCGGAGTCCTTCAGCAGGAAGCCGCATGCGCCGTTGCGCAGCGCGGTGTGCACGTACTCGTCCAGGTCGAACGTCGTGACGACGACCACCTTGACCGGCTCCGCGACGCCGGGCCCGGCGAGCAGCCGCAGCGCTTCCAGGCCATCCATCTTCGGCATCCGGATGTCGAACAGGGCGACGTCCGGCTTGAGCCGTCGGGCCAGCGCGACCGCCTCGACCCCGTCGGCGGCCTCACCGATCACCTCCATGTCGGGTTGCGCCCCGATGATCATCCCGAAGCCCGTGCGGACCATGGCCTGGTCGTCGGCGATCAGTACCCGGATCACTTCGTCACCTCCTGCAGCACCGGCAGGGCCGCGTCGACCACCCAGCCGCCGTCGATGCCCGGCCCGGCGGTGATGCGCCCGCCGACCGCGCGGACCCGTTCGGTCAGGCCCACGAGACCGTACCCCGGGCGTTCCCGCGGCATCGTGGGCCGCGGCGCTGCGCCGTCGTTGGCCACCCGGACCAGCAACCATTCCGGGGTACGGCGGATCCACACGTCCGCCACCCGCGCCCCCCGCGCGTGCTGGCGGATGTTCGTCAGCGCCTCCATCACCACCCGGTACGCCGAGGTCGACACCTCGACCGGCAGCCCGGTGATGTCCCCGTCGACGTGCAGCCGCGCCAGGGTGCCGCCGGAGCTGCTGAACTGCTCCAGCAACGGGCCCAGCTCCGTCACCCCGGCCAGCGGTGTCAGCGGGGCGTCCGGGCTGGCGTTCGGGTCGCGCAGCACGCCGACCATCCGCCGCATCGACGCCATGGTCTCCGCGCCTGCCTGCTCGATCTGTTCCAGCGCCAGCAGCACCCGCTGCGGGTCCTGCTCCGCGATGAACCGGGCCCCCTGCGCCTGCACCACGATGCCGGTCACGTGGTGGGCGATGAAGTCGTGCAGGTCCCGGGCGAACTCGGCGCGCTGCTCCGCCCGTACGGTGTCCATCGCCCGCTGCCGGGTGGACTCGATCGTGCGCAGGTACACCCCGCCGCCGATCGCCGCGGTCGACACCAGCGCCAGCATCAGCCCGGCGATGACGTACTCGGCGTTGAGCCCGCCGCGCAGCGGCAGCAGGCCGACCGCGACGACCGTGACCACCACCGCGGCCACCGCCCACTGCGCCTCGCCGCGGCGGCTCACCACGTACAGGGTGCCGAGCAGGCCCAGCGACTCGGCGATGCCGAAGCTGCCCTGGGTCGGGCCGGAGATCGCGACCATGAACGTCACCAGCAGCGAGAACCCGGCGACCAGCATTGCGACTTTCGGCAGACGCGTCGAGCCCTGCTTGTGCCGGGGCAGCCACACCGCGGCGGTCGCCATCGCGGACAGGATCTGCAGCAGGACGACGTCACCGGAGCCCGCCATGCCCGCGCTGATGTCGAACAGCCCGAGCACCGCCATCAGGCCCAGCAGGGCGAGCTGGCCGAGGCGGAACAGCACGTTCCGGTTTTGTTGCGTCAACATCGTGACCCAGCGTAGTTGGCGCCGGACGGGCCCTTCATCGGCCGAAAGGCAGACCCGGCATCGCCCCAGGTCCCGGCTGCGGGCCGATGCGGATGTTGATCCATGTCGAACAGGATGCTCCCCAGCTTCCGATCCCGAGCGAAGAGGACTCCACGATGAGAACGCAGTTCCCGGCCGCCGCGTCGATGCCGGCGGACACCACCAGCGCCGCGGTCGCGGCCGTCGACCTGGTGAAGGTGTACGGCAGCGGCGACACCGCCGTACGGGCGCTCGACGGTGTCACCGTGGGCTTCGCCCGGGCCGCGTTCACCGCCATCATGGGCCCGTCCGGCTCCGGCAAGTCCACGCTGATGCACTGCCTGGCCGGGCTGGACACCGCCACCTCCGGGCGCGCGCTGCTCGGCGGCACCGACCTCACCGCGCAGCCGGACCGGGTGCTCACGAAGGTGCGCCGCGAGCGGATCGGGTTCGTCTTCCAGTCGTTCAACCTGCTGCCACAACTGACCGCGGAACAGAACATCACGCTGCCGCTCGATCTCGCGGGCCGCCGCGCCGAGCGGGGCCTGCTGCAGCACCTCGTCGACGTGCTGGGCATCGGGGCCCGCCTCGGGCACCGGCCCAGCGAGCTGTCCGGTGGCCAGCAGCAGCGGGTTGCGCTGGCCCGGGCGCTGGTGTCGCGGCCCGAGGTGGTGTTCGCCGACGAGCCGACCGGCAACCTGGACTCCCGGTCCGGCGCCGAGGTGCTGGCGTTCCTGCGCAACTCGGTCCGCGAGCTGGGGCAGACCATCGTCATGGTCACGCACGACCCGGCCGCCGCGGCGTACGCGGACCGCGTCGTGCTGCTCGCCGACGGCCGGGTGGCCGGGGAGATCGACCGGCCGGACCGGGCCAGCGTCGCCGAGGCGCTGCACTCGCTGGGCGGCACCCGATGAGGGCGGTGCTGCGTACGCAGCTCGGCGGGGTGGCCCGCCGACCCGCCCGGCTGCTGCTCACCGGCCTGGCCATGCTCGTCGCGTCGTTCGTGGTGTACGCGACCGTGCTGGCCCAGCAGATCACGCTGCGCACCGCGCTGGACAACCTCAGCGGCACCCCCGCTGCCGTCGACCTGGTCGTCGACACCCCGAACACGGAGAATGCCGTTCCGATCAGCACCGCCCAGCTCGCCAAGATCAAATCGGTGCCGGGGGTGGCCGAGGCGGTCGGCCGGGTCGAGACCGGCGGCGAGATCGGCGGCCAGTACCTGAGCCTGGTCGGCGACCCCGGCAGCGGGGCCCTGTCCGTCGTCCACGTCACCCAGGGCCGGTACCCGGCCGCGCCGAACGAGATCGCGGTGACCCCGCGCACGGCCAGCCGCATGGGTCTGCCCGTCGGCACCAAGCTCGGGCTGAAGGTGTACGGCGCGGACGACAAGCAGAAGACCGTGAACCTGACCGTCGTCGGCCTGGTCGGCACCGCGGACGACTTCGGCTCGACCGGGTACGCGCCGCCGAGCGAAGTGTCCACGCTGACCGGCGGAAACACCGTCCAGAAGGTCGACGTCCGGCTCGCCGCGGGCGCCGACGCCGACGCCGTACGGGCAGCCATCGCCGCGACCGGTGGCAAGCAGGCGCCCAACGTACGCACCGGAGCGGACGTGCGCCTCGCCGAGGCGCAGGCGGCCGCCTCGGACCTGAACGCGCTGTTCGCCGTCGTGGCCATGTTCATCGCCATCGCGGTGGCCGCGGCCGGGCTCGTCGCCGCGTCCACGTTCCGGATCGTGTTCGCCCAGCGGATGCGCCAGCTCGCACTGCTGCGCGCGGTCGGCGCCGGACGCGGCACGCTGGTCCGCGCACTGGCCGCGGAAGGCGCGCTGACCGGCCTGGCCGCGGGCGTCACCGGCGTGCTCGGGGCGCTGGCGCTGGGCTACGCGGTGCCGCCGATCCTGCGGCTGTTCGACATCACGGTCGCCGGGCCCGGCCTGCCGGTGCTGCCCGCGCTGGGCGTGATCGCGCTGGCCGTGTTCGTCACGCTGCTGGCCGTCATCGCACCCGCGGCTTCGGCCGCCCGGGTCGCGCCGCTGGAGGCGCTGCGGGCGGCGAGCACCACCGCGGGCAAGCACGGCATCGGCAAGCTGCGCTGGGCGTTCGGGCTGCTGCTGGTCGCGGGGGCGGCGCTGTCCGCCGCGTACGTGGCCACGCACCTGCCCGGCCGCGACACCAAGGACTACCGGCCCGACATGATGCTGCTGGTCATCGTGCTCTCCGGTGCGCTCGCGTTCTTCGCGCTGATCGCACTGGGCCCGGTGCTGATGCGGCCCGTGCTGGCCGCGGTCGGCCTGCCGCTTCGCCGCCTCGGCCCGACCGGCCGGCTCGCGGTCGGCGGGGTCGGCGGCGCCACCCGCCGCGCCGCGGCCGTGTCCGTGGTGGTCGCGCTCGGGGTCACGCTCATCGCCGGGGTGGTGGTCGGCGGGGCGTCCGTGCGGGTGCTCGCCGACCGCGAACTCGCCTCGTCCGCCCCGGCCGACTTCGAACTGACCGCGGGCGACGGCGCCAGCCTGCCCGCGGATCTGGTCAGCCGGGCCGCCGCCAGCCCGCAACTGCGGCACACCACCACGTACCGGCGGCTCAACGACCTGCAGCTCGGGTCCGCGGCGTCGCAGTTCGACGCGAACGACCTCGACATCGCCGCACTGCCGGTGCTGAGCAAGATCGACGTCTCGGAGGGTTCCCTGGCCGCCGTGCGTCCCGGGAGCATCGCGGTGTCGGGCTGGGCCCGCGACGAAGCCCACGTGCAGCTCGGCGACCGCGTCGACGTGAGCACCGGCAAGGGCAAGCACAAGGTGAGCCTCACGGTCGCGGCGATCCTGCCGGGATCCATCCCGCTGGGCTCCAGCGTGCTGCTCAACCGCAGCGACATGGACAAACTCGGCGCCCCCGCCCAGGCGTCCGGCCTGCTGGCCGACGCGGCACAGGCGGGCGAGGACGGCCGTACGGCCGGGCAGCAGGCGCTGCGCCAGCTCATGGACAACCGGACCGGGCTCGGGCTGAACGTCCTGGCGGACCAGCGGGACCAGGAGAACCAGGCGCTCGACGCGGTACTGGCCGTCGCGTTGGGGCTGATCGGGCTGACCGTACTGATCGCGGTCGTCGGCGTCGGCACCACGGTCGCGCTGTCCGTGGTCGAACGGGCCCGCGAGTCCGGGCTGCTGCGCGCGATCGGGCTGACCCGTGGCGGCCTGCGCACCATGCTCACCACCGAGTCCGGCCTGTACGGCGTGATCGGTGCGGTGCTCGGCCTGCTGCTCGGCGTGCCGTACGCATGGCTGGCGGTCAAGGCGCTCGGCGTGAACGCGCCGCTGCGTCTGCCGGTGCTGCAACTGCTGGCCGTGTTCGGTGTGCTGGTGCTGTTCACCGCGCTGGCCGGAGTGCTGCCCGCCCGGCGGGCGGCGCGGGTCAGCCCGGTCGCCGCGCTCGGCACCGAGTAGAACCGCCGCGGCGGCGCCGGGCCGGTCGGCCGCCCGACACCGGCCGCCCGGCACCGACGCCGCCGCGGCGCACCGACGCGCGGGCCACGCCGATCGAAACCCCGGCGTGGCCCGCGCGTCTTTCCCAAACCGGTGGTGCGCGGCCGCCCCGGCCGCCATGCTCGCCAGCATGACGATGCCGGACTGGCCGCTGTTCGGGATCCGGCTCACCTGCCGGGCCGCCACCCTCCAGCCGGTCCGCGAACAGGACCTGCCCGAGCTCGCGGACGCGCTGCCGAGCGACGTCGGGCACGACCCTCGGCTGGAGCTGTTCGACGACCAGTCCGCGGCGCAGAACGAACGCCGCCTGTTCTGCCAGGGCTACTGGCGGGCGCTGGGCACCTGGTCGCCGTCGTCGTGGGTGCTGCACCTCGCGGTGCGGCACGCGGGGGCGCTGGTGGGGGTGCAGACGCTGGAGGGCGACGACTTCGCGGTCATGCGTACGGTCGACACCGCCTCCTGGCTGGTGCCGTCCGCCCGTGGACGCGGGCTGGGGGTGGCGATGCGGATGGCCGTGCTGGGGCTCGCGTTCGACCATCTCGGCGCGCTGGCCGCGGTGAGTTCCGCGGTGGTGACCAACGCCGCGTCGCTCGGGGTGTCCCGGCGCATCGGCTACCGCGACAACGGCCGGGGCTTCGTGGCGGAGACGACCGGCCGGGCCGAGCTGCAGCACCTGCGGCTGACCGTGGACGCGTGGCGGTCGGCGGGGCACGGCCGGGAGGTGACCGCCGCCGGGGTCGAGCCGTGCCGCCGGTGGTTCGGGGCATGAGCTGGGTCACCTAGTCTGTTCGGTCCATTCGCGTTGACCGGAAGGCCGATGTGTCCGAGGTCGCGGTGGATCGTCCGTGATGGAGCCTCCGGGAGCGGTCCGCGGACGCTGGTAGCCAACCGGTACCCTCACGCCGATCCGGCCGCGCCCGCGGCCGGCAGGCATGGGGGTGCGCGTGAACCGGCGTCAGGTCATCGGCGTGATCGTCTCCACGGCAGTCGTGGCCGTGGGCACCGCCGCGGTCGCGCTGAACCGGCCCGGGGCGTCGTCCGCCCCGCAGGCCGCCACCCCCGCGTTGGAGGCCGCCGCCGGGCCCGCCGCGGTGCCCGCCAAAGCGGCCGCGCGCAAGGGTCCGCCGGTGAAGGTGCGCCGGCACACCCTCGACATCGCCCCGGCCGGCCGCGAGGCGCACACGCTGCAGGTCCCGGAACGCCGCACGGCGACGTTCAGCCTTCTCGGCATCACCTGGACCGATCCCAGCGCACTGGTCACCGGCACGGTCCAGGTCCGGACGCGTGCGGCCGCCACCGGGGCGTGGTCGGCGTGGCGGACCCTGGACGCCGACGACAGCCTCGGACCGGACACGGCGGCCGAGCGCGGCCACCACCGCGGCGGCACCGCGCCGTTGTGGGTCGGCCCGGCCGACGGCGTGGCCGCCCGCGTCGTGGACGCTGCGAGCGGCACCTCCCGGGCCCTCCCGGCGGGCCTGCGGCTCGAACTGCTCGACCCGACCGCGGGTGGCAGCGCCCGGGGGACCGGCAGCGGCGGCCAGGGTGGCGGCGACGAGGTCGACCCGGGCGGTTCACCGGCCCCCGAGCAGTCCGCGACGCAGGAACCCTCCGCGGACCCGGTGCCGTCCGCATCCGCGTCCACGCCCGCCGCGCCGGCGAGCACGGCACCGGAGACCACCTCACCCGCGCCCGCGGTGGCCACGACCGCGCCGGTCAAGCCGGCTCCTCCCGCCGCGGCGCCGAGAATCGCGGCCAAGGACGTGCCCGCGACCGGCATGCCGGCGTACGTCAGCCGGGCCGCCTGGCAGGCCGACGAGTCGCTGGTCAAGGACACCCCGACCTACGCCACCAACGTCGGCGTGGTCTTCGTGCACCACACCGCGACCGGCGACTACCAGTGCGCCGACTCCGCGTCGATCGTGCGCGGCATCCTGGCCTACCACGTGCAGAGCCAGGGCTGGAACGACATCGGCTACAACTTCCTCGCCGACAAGTGCGGCACCCTGTTCGAGGGCCGCAAGGGCGGGGTGGACAAGGCCGTCGTCGGCGCCCACACGTACGGGTTCAACACCGGCTCGGCCGGCATCGCGGTGCTGGGCACGTACACCGACGCCCCGGTGACCGACGCGGCCAAGTCCGCGGTCGCGCAGCTGGCCGGGTACAAGCTGGGCATGTACGGCTTCGACCCCAACACCAGCACCCAGCTCACCGAGGGTGTCTCGGACGGCAAGTTCCCGAAGGGCACCGTGGTCACGTTCGCGCGGATCTCCGGGCACCGCGACGGCGTCGCCACGGAGTGCCCCGGCGACGCGCTGTACGCCCAGCTCGGCGACATCCGCACCGCGGCCGGCGCCGGGGTGTACGGCCTGACCGCCACGCCGGGCGGCGCCGTGTTCTCCGGCGGCACCTACTACGTGCGCGGCCCGGCCACCCTGAACTGGTCGGTCGCCACCCCGTCCACTGTGCTCACCCGGTTCGACCTGCTGGTCGACGGCGCGGTGGCGGGCACCGCACCGGGCGACGCGCGGTCCGCGTCCGTCCCGGTGCCGGCCGGCAGCCACAAGGTGCAGGTCCGCGCGGTGCGCGACAACGGCGCCACCGCCACCTCCGCGCCCTCGACGGTCCTGATGGACTCCGCGGCGCCGACGTTCCCCGGCTACCCCGACGTGGTGCTGCGCGGCGGCACGGTGTCGACGACGTCCGTGCCGGTGACGCTGACGTTCCGGGCCGCCGACAACGTGCAGGTCGCGTCGCTGGCGCTCACCGCGCCGTCCGCGCGCACGTTCGGCCCCACCACCACGTCGTGGGCGGCAACGGCCACGCCGAACACCGCCACCGCGTGGCGAATGACCGCCAAGGACGTGGCCGGCAACGCCGGTAACGGCGCGGTCACCCGTACGCCGGTGCTGGTCCCGGAGACGTGGGGCAAGCGGGCCGGAAAGTGGGGCGCCGCCTCGAACGGCTCGTACCTGGGTGGCAAGGCACTCACCAGCAGCACCCGCAACGCGAAGGTGACGTGGACGTTCACCGGCCGGTCCGCAGCGCTGGTGTTCGCCCGTACCAGCAAATCCGGCAAGGTGGACATCTACCTGGACGGTAGGAAGGTGGGCACGCTCGACCTCAAGTCCGGTGCGACCAGCTACCGGCAGGCGATGTGGACCCGCAACGTGCCCAGCGGCAAACACACCGTGGCGATCGTGGTGCAGGCCACCAAGGGCCGCCCGTCCGTGACCACCGACGGGCTCGTGTACACGAGGTAGCCGGCGCGCGTTCCGCTCGCTGGTCAGGGGCGGTGGAGGCGCCGAGGTCACGGTTTCATGCCACGGTCGGCCGGAGCATCTTGCGCCATCGACTCCTTGTGCTTCTATGTCGGCACACATCTGTTCGGGGAGGAAGATTTGCAACAGCGAGTTTCCGTACGCCTGGTCACCGCCTCGCTGGCGGCGGCCGTCGGCGGCGGTCTCGGCGCCGTCGCACTGACGCCCGGCGCGGCCGGTGCGGCAGGTCCGGTGGCGGCAGCCACTCCGGCCGCCGTGGTGGTCCGCCAGGCGGCGGCGGCCTCGTGCGCGACCGGCAAGTACCAGCGTCAGGTCGAGGACGCCATCAAGAAGATCGGCGGCTTCGGCGCGGTCACGGTCGACGGCAAGCAGTCGCCCGCGGACTGCGCGGCGATCAAGAAGTTCCAGAAGCGCTTCGGCATCCAGCCGGCCGCCGGCCTCGCCGGCCCCACCACGTGGGCGGTGGCTCAGCGGCTCGCCGCCACGGACACCGCGGCGTGCAAGGCCAGCAAGAGCAAGACGACGGTCTGCGTCGACCTGACGCACCAGACCATGTGGGTGATGAAGGACGGCGCGGTGTTCGCCACGCCGACCGTCACCCGCACCGGCATGAAGGGCTTCGCCACTCCGACGGGCACGTTCGCCATCTGGCAGCGGGCGCCGAAGGAGTACTCGGAGAAGTACAAGGTCTGGATGCCGTACTGGCAGCGGTTCGTGGGTGGCATCGGCCTGCACCAGACCACGACGTACCTGCACGACACGTGGCGCGGCTCGCACGGCTGCGTCAACCTGCTGCCCTCGGATGCCCAGAAGCTCTACGGCATCGGCAAGATCGGCACGACCGTGAAGGTGTTCGGGCGCCGTCCCGGCACCTGATCCACCCGTACCACGACAGCGGCCCGCCGGCACCTGCCGGCGGGCCGTTCGTCGTCTGCGCGCCGGTCAGGCGGCCAGGCCCTGGTCGCGCCGGCGGGCCCGGTGGGCGAGCCGCACGTACGTGGTCAGCACCTCGTGCCGCGCGAACTCCGTCTCCCGCCCGTCCGCGGTGCGTACCCGCAGCCCGTGCCGCCCCAGCGTGTACGTGACGTCGGTGAAGCGGCTGACCGTGTCGTCGTGGTGCACCACGAGCAGCTCGTCGGCGGGCAGCATGGCGTTCACCGCGCCCGCCACGCGGCGGCACGTGTGAAGAGCGGGACCTGGATCATGGTGGCTCCTTCGCGGGGCGCCGGATCAGCAGGCGGCGAAAGGGCGCGAACATCGGTAGCCCCCGCACCGTGTGACAGCAATGGTGCGCCGCGGCGTCAACCGGAACAGTCGCCACGACGACAGCGTCCGGAACCAGGCATCCGGTATCACGACCGGGCAAGCCGGGCGGGAGGCGGGCACGGATCGGCCGACGCTGATCCACGGGCATAGCATGGCCCCCGTGCCTGTCGCCCCGCGCCGCCCCGTCGCTCTGCTCGCGGGGGTCGTCCTGCTCGTGTGTCTGACCGCCGCGTCGTGCGGCGACAAGCCGTCCGGCATCGCGCTCGGCGCCGCCACCCGCGGCGCAGTGGCGGAGATCGTCGAGGCACCGGGCGCGGTGACCGCCCGGGCCGCCGCCACGGTCAACGCGCCCGCCGACGGCACCCTCGCCGAGCTGCGCGTCGGCGCGGGCGACCGGGTCCGCAAGGGCCAGGTCGTGGCCGTCATCGACTCGCCCGCGACCCAGCGGCGCCTGCGCGACGCCCAGCGGGCGCTCGACCAGGCTTCCGGCAGCACCGCGGTGCCGAGCGGTGGCGCTTCCGCCGTCACCGCCGCGCAGCGCCGCACGGACGCGCGTGCCGCGGACGCGTTCACCGCCGCCCAGGACGCCGCCCGCCAGGTCACCGATCCGCAACTGCGGGCCGCGCTGCTCGCCCAGCTCGACGCGGCCCGCCGCCAGTACGCCGCGGCGTCGGAGACCGCATCGGCCGCGGCGCGTTCCGTGCAGCGGGGCGTGGCGAGTCTCAGCGAAGCCGTCGGCGCCCTCGGCGCCGCCCAGCGGATGCAGGCCCAGCAGGCGTACGCGCTGGCCGACGCGGCCGCCGAAGCGCTGACGCTGCACGCCCCGGTGTCCGGGGTGGTCCAGCTCGGCGGCACCCCGTCCGGCGGCGCGACCTCCCTGTCGGACCTGCTGGCCTCCGGTGCCGGTCCGGCTGCGGGCGCCGCCGCGGGCGCACCGGCCGCCGGGGCCGGGTCAGGCCTGCCCGGCGTCGACGCCGCCCTGCCGGAGGGCGCCGCGGTCAGCGCCGGCACCCCGATCCTCACCGTGGTCGACGTCGGCCGCCTCGGCCTGGCCGCCGACGTCGACGAGACCGACGTCCTGCTCGTACGGCCGGGCGTGCGCGCCGACGTCGAACTGGACGCGGCCACCGGCGCCACGTACCAGGCCACGGTCCGGGCGGTCGACCTGCTGCCGACCACCTCCGCGCGCGGCGGGGTCTCGTACCGGGCCCGCCTCGACCTCGGCTCCGGCCGGTACGCCGACGGGCGGCCCGCGCCGACGCCACGCCCCGGCATGAGCGCGGTCGTCCGCCTCCAGGTCCGCCAGGTGACCGACGCCGTGACCGTGCCCGCGTCCGCGATCGTCGACGCCGACGGCCACGACACGGTCTGGGCCGTGCGGTCCGGGCGGGCCGAACGGGTGCCGGTCACGGTCGGCGTCCAGGGCGAGGACGTGGTGCAGGTCGTGTCCGGCGTCGAGCCCGGCCAGCGGATCGTGGTCGGAGGCGCCGACCAGGTCAGCGCGGGCCAGGAGTTGCCGCGTTGACCGTCCCCGCGATCGCCGCCACCGACATCACCCGCACGTACGAGCTCGACGGGGTGTCCGTTCCCGCTCTGCGCGGGGTCTCGCTGACCGTGCAGCCGGGGGACTACGTGGCGATCGTCGGCACCTCCGGTTCCGGCAAGTCCACGCTCATGCACCTGCTCGGCGCCCTGGACCGGCCGACCAGCGGGCAGCTGCTGATCGGCGGCCGTGACGTGTCCACGCTGTCCCCGGGTGAGATGGCCCGGCTGCGCAACGAGACGATCGGCTTCGTGTTCCAGTCGTTCCACCTGCTCGCCCGCACCACCGCGCAGGACAACGTGGCGCTGCCGCTGGTGTACCGCGGGGTCGGCCGCCGCGAGCGGCGGCGCCGCGCCGCCACCCTGCTCGAACGGGTCGGACTGGCACACCGCATCCGCCACCGCCCCAACCAGATGTCCGGCGGCGAACAACAGCGGGTCGCCATCGCCCGGGCCCTGGTCACCGGCCCGTCGGTGCTGCTCGCCGACGAGCCCACCGGCAACCTCGACTCGGCCACCGGCCGGTCCGTGCTCGCCCTGCTGGAGTCGCTGCACGCCGAGGGCGTCGCGGTGGTCCTGGTCACCCACGACCGCGACGTCGCGGCCCGCGCCCACCGCCAGATCGTCATGCGCGACGGCCTGATCGTCGACCCGCCACCCGAAGGCCTGATCGTCGACCCGCCGCCCGATGGCGGAACGGAAGGGATCACGGCGTGAGGCTCGCGGAGGCGTGGCGGGTCGCCCTCGACGCGTTGCGCGCGAACCGGCTGCGCAGCGTACTGACCATGCTCGGGGTGGTCATCGGCGTGGCCGCGGTGGTGGCGCTGGTCGCGATCGGCACCGGCACCAAGCAGCTGATCGAACGCCAGGTCGAAGGGCTCGGCTCCAACCTGCTCATCGTCGTACCGGGCCGGCTGACGGCGGGTGCCGCCCCGACCGTCTCCACCATGACGCTGGACGACGTCGACGCGGTCGCCCGGGTCGTCGGCGACCGCTCCCGGGTGGCGGTCACCGTCCAGTCCGGCCAGACCGTACGGGCGGGCAGCCGGTCGGCGTACGCCAGCATGCAGGGTGTGCTGGAGACGACGCCGGACGTCTTCGTGCGCCGACTGGACCGGGGCACCTACCTCACCCGCGCCGACGTGCGCACCGGGCGCCGCGTGGCGGTGCTGGGGGCCGGGACGGCGCGCACGCTGTTCGGCGACCTGGACCCGATCGGCCGGCAGATCACCCTTGGTGGGGTGCGGTTCCGGGTCATTGGGACGTTCGCGCCGCTCGGGCAGAGCCTCGGCGTGGACCGGGACGGCGAAGTGCACATCCCGGTCACCGCCGCGCAGCGGCTGCTGGGCACCGACCGTATCGACGGCCTCGCCATCCGGGCGCCGGACCGCGACCACATCGACGCGCTGGGCAGCGCGGTCGTCGCGGCACTGGTCAAACGGCATCCCGACACCGACTTCAGCGCGGTCACCCAGCAACAGATCCTCGGCGTACTCGGCGACATCCTGGGTGTCCTCACCGGCGTGCTGGCCGCCATCGCCGGGATCAGCCTGCTGGTCGGCGGGGTGGGTGTCTCCAACATCATGCTGGTCAGCGTGCGGGAGCGGACCCGCGAGATCGGGCTGCGCAAGGCGGTCGGCGCCCGGCCCCGCGACATCGGCGTGCAGTTCCTGCTGGAAGCCGTCCTGCTGACCACGCTCGGCGGAGCGATCGGCATGGCGTTGGGTGTCGCCGTGGCGTTGCTGGTCGACCGGCTCTCGCCGGTGCCCGCCGCGATCACCTGGTGGTCGATGGCGCTCGCGTTCGGGGTGTCCGCCGCGGTCGGGATCGTGTTCGGCGTGGTGCCCGCGCAACGCGCCGGCCGGCTCGACCCGGTGGTCGCCCTGCGCACCGAGTGAAGGCCGCGCGGCTACCCGGCGGGAGGTGTTGCGGCGGGCTGGTCTGCGGGATCGCCCAGGATCTCCCGGCGCAGCCTCGGGTACGGACCCCAGCCGTCGCGCAGCACATGGATGTAGATCGCTTCGAGCGAGACGTCGATGCGCTCCACGAGATCGAGGTCCTCGGGGTCGCCGAGCCGGATCGCCCGGGCGAAATGGTCCAACGCCTCCATGTGCCGGCCCTGGTCGAAGCAGCTCCGGCCGGCGTTCTCGTGGACGACGCTGCGCAACACCGGCGGCGCCTCGGAACTGGCCGCCACCTCGAACAGCCGGTCCGCCTCGGCGTAGTCGCCGCGCAGCCGCAGCACGTGCGCCAGCTCCGCCTGAGCGATGACCACGGCTTGCACCTCGCCGGCGGACTCGGCGTGGCTGAGCGCGAGGCGGCTGGCCGCGGCGGCCATGCCGAGCTCGTCGAGCAGGCGATACACCTCCGCGCGTACGGACAGCAGCCCCGCCCGGGTCGCGTGGTCCGCTTCGCCGGTGAGCGGCTCGTCCAGGCGGGCGCCCAGTTCCCGTAGCGCGTCCCGGTCGTCGACGACCTCCCGCAGCGTCCCCCCGTCGAGGCGCCAGCGGATCGCCGCCAGGTCCTCGGCGGACAGTGGCTTCAACGGCCGGGAGGGGGCTTTCGGCTCGGTGGGCGTCTCGCGGGGCATCACCGATCGTTCCCGCTGACCGGCGGCCGGGGTGTCAGGGCCGGCTGCGGTGTTCGGGCTTGCTGCGGTGTTCGGGCTTGCTGTGGTGTTCGGCCCGGCCGTGGCATTGTCGGCCGTGGCGTCCTGACGGTCGCCGTCCGGGTCCTGGTCCGTGGGCAGGGTCGGGTGCGGTACGACGGTGGACTGTTCGCCGGTGGCCAGGTTCTTCAGGATGTCGGTGATGTCGAGGTCGACCACCATCCCGGGGGCGCCTGAGGGCTGGCCCGGGGCGGTGACGGCCTCGGACTTGGCCGCTGCGGAATCCGGGGCGGGTGCCTCGTCGGCCTTGTGCGGGGTGAACCAGCCACCGGACAGGCCGGCATCGGCGTACCGGCGGGGGCCGGTGTCCGGGCCTGAGGTGGCGAGCCGGGCGACGGGCTTCAGCGGCGTATTGCTGCTGGTCTGCACGGACGGTCGTCCGCCCGCCGGCGGGGGGACGACCGCTTGCGGCGTCGGGCCGGCGGGTGATGGGCCAGCGGGCGCCGCGCCGGAAGGCGCCTGGGGGTTCGGTGCCGCGGGCGGCGAGGGCTGCGGCATGGCTGCGCGCTCGCCGGGTGCCGGCCTGGGGCCGAGTTCGCCGGTGCCGGGCCCACCCTGCGCGGCCGCCGGAGATACCGGAACAGGCCCGGCAGGCGGCGGTACCGCGGAGGCCGGTGCGGGCGCCGCGGAGAGCGGTACGGCCGGTGGGGACGCGGCCGGTGCGGGCGTGTCCGGGCGCGCGGGTGCCGGCGTGGCTGCGGCGGCACCGGCCGGAGCGTGCCCCGTCGTCGCCGCGGGTGTGGCGTGTGGCGGGACCGGTGGCCGGACGTGGGGCACGGGTGCGCCCCGGTCGCCGGTCGCCGGCCGTAGGCCGGGGGCATCCGCGCCGCGGGACCGACCCGACGGGCCGACCAGGCCCGCCGCGGGCGGCTCCTGTCCGGCCCCGCCTTGTCCGCTCGCGCCTGGTCCGTTTGCGCCTGGTCCGCTCGGGGCGGGTACGCCCGAGGCCGGGGAGGTGGCGCGCACGTCCTGGTCCGGAGGCACCGTGGGGACGGAGCCCGGCCGTTGCGCCGCCGCCGGATTCGCGGCGGGCGGCATGGCCGGCGCGGCCGGTGGAATCACCCGCGCCGGTCCCACCTGGGAGACGGTCCCGACGATCCGTGGCGCCGCGGGCGGTTCGGCTTTCTTGAGTACGCGCGGGGCGGGCGGGGGCTCGGTCTTGTGGATGATCCGCGGCTGAGTGGGCGGACTCGCCTTGCTGAGCACCCGGGGGCCCGACTCGGCCTGTGCGGGCTCGGTCGGCCGCTCATCACGCCGCTCGTCGGCGTCGCGTTCCCGACGGGCCCGCGCGGCAGTTTCGAGCGGGTCACCGACCCGCCGGTCGACGTCCGCCTCCCGTTCGCGGTACGCCGGGTCGCTGCGTGACGAGTCCCATTCGCGGGATTGCCGGTCAGCGGGCCGGTCCGCCTCGTCGTATCGGCCGGCGAACACCGCCCCGTCGGCGAACGCACCCGAGTCGGCGGACGCGTCAGTGAACGCGCCCGAGCCGGCGTACGCGTCCGTCGGGCGTCGACGGTCCCACGACTCGGGGTCCGCCTCCCGATCGTCGCGCGGGGCCTGCTCGCTCCACCGCTGCGAGCCCTGCTCCCGGTCGGTGTCCCAACTGTCCGGGTACCGCGCGTCGTCATCCCAGCGGTCGGCGTCGCCGCGGCGCAGGTCCTCGGCCGGGGCGGATCCGCGAGCCGCCGGAGGCTGCGACCACCGCTCGTCGTCTCGTCCCGCGGCCGCGGGACGGTCGGACAGCGGCGTGGGAGTGCGCCCGTCGCCGGGGTTGCGGCCCGGCTCGGTCCGGCCCGGCGCCCCGAACACCGGCTGTTCCCACGGCGGGCTGGGCGCGGGTCCCCACGGACCGGGGACGCCGGGGCCGCCCCAGCCGGGGAAACCGGGTCCCGGGAACGGTCCACCGGCCCAGCCCGGGAAACCCGGCCCGGGGAACGGGGCGCCCGGCCCGTACTGCTCGGTGTACGGCCCGGCGTCGCCGGCCTGGTCGCCGGGACGTTGGCGCTGGCGCCGCGGGTCGGGTGGCAGCAGTTCGCCGTGCAGCACGTCGTCGCGCCGATCCGTCTGCGGGCCGTTGCGCGGGTCGTCGTCCGGGCGTGCGCGCCGGTCGTCGCCGCCCCGGTCGTCGCCGCTCCGGGGGCGCCGGTCGTCGCCGGGACCTGCGTGCCGCCGGGCTGCCGGACGCTCGTCGTCCGTCCACTCGTCGCTGTCCATCCGGTCGCGGCGCGCACGGCCGGTGTCGTTCCATCCGGCCTCGTACGGGTCGCGGTCGGCAGGTTCAGCCCAGCCACCCGTCCGACGGGTGCGGTCGTCGGGCCGGGTCCAGCCGGTCGCCCGCCCGCCGCGGTCGTCGGACTCGGACCAGCCGGCCGCGCGCCGGTCCGTGGCAGGCCGCCCCGGCGGGCGTCCACCGTCGCCGGCCCAGCCGGCGCCCCGCTGGTCGTCGCCCGCCCAGCCGGCGCCTCGCTCGTCGTCGCCGGCCCAACCGGCCACGCGCTGGTCGTTGCCGCCCCAGTTCGCCGTCCGGCGTTCGTCGTCGCGGTCGGCGGGCCGCCGTGGGGCTTCGCCGCGACCGGAGGCCGTCCGGCCGCCGGGCCATGCCGCACCGTCGTCGGTCCAGGCGTCCTGGTCATCCCGGTCCCCGGCCCAGACATCCCGGCCGCGCCGGTCGTCGGCCCATGCGCCGCTGTCGCGCCGGTCCTCGGCGTCCCGGTCGCGCCGGTCGTCGCGCGGCACCGTGGCACGGCCGTACGCGTCGTCGGACCGCACCTCGCGGGGACGCCGACCGCCCTCCGCGGTGCCGTCGCGGTCCGGCGGGCCCTGGTCGGCCGCGTTCCTGCGGTGCGGCGGCAGGTAGAGGTCGAGCGGCGGTTCGTCGCCGGCGGTCCGCTCGGGCACGCGGGCCCGTCCCGACGCGGGCTGCGGCGGCCGGCCGTCGTACTCGACCGGTTCGCCGCGGGTGCGCCGCCGGCCCGGCTGGCGGATCGGGCCGTCGTCCTCCCAGCTGTCGTCCACGGTGGCGCCGCGCTGCGCCCGGTCGCCGGACGGCGGATCCCAGTCCTGCGCGGGTGCGTCCCAGCCGCTGCGCGGTGCTTCCCAGTCGTCCTCTGCGTCCCAGTCGTCGTCCGGGGCGTCCCACTCGTCCGCGGCGGGACGCGCGGGGGCGCGGCGGTCGGCGGCCGGGGGCTCCCGGTACCCGTCGGTCCGTGTGCGGGCGCCGGGGTCCCGGCGGCCGGCGAACGCCGGATCGTCCAGCCAGTCCGGTCGCTCAGCGTCGAAGGCGGCCCGGATCTGCTGCTGGCGGTTCGCTGACTGTGCGTTACTGCGCTGGCGTCGTTGGCGCCGTACGGCGAGCTCGTCGTACCCGTCCGGATCGTCGCCCCAGCCGGCTTCTGCGCCACCATTGCGGCGCGACGGCACGGGCCGATCGACGTATGCATATCGATCGTGCGCGACCGCGGTGTTGTCGGCGTACCCGACGGCCCCATCCGAGTATTCGGCTTCCCAGTACTCGTCGTCCTCGAAGCTCATCGGGCCCCCTCGGGGCGGCGCCCGCCGGCGAGGTGGCCCACGGCGGGCAGGCGGCTGCCGATGTGGCGCCGTCCGCTCCGGTGCCGCATCCGTGCCCCCAGTCCTCGCCGCGTCCCTGTCCGCGCGCCCGATACCACCTTCCACGCGGTCGAGTGGGAAGGTTAACCGTGGGTGGATGGCGTGCGCCAGAGCCCCTGGAAGCGCTTCACCCACCCGCGGACGTCGGTGGCAAGCGGACGAATCCGGCGCGGTGGTACGCCGGAGGTGTCCCGTCAACGGACTGTACGCACGGACGTGCCGTCCGGTTCACCCGACCGGCCAGCGCCTACGCCCGGTCGGCGGAAATTGACCATCCGTTGCTGTGGTCCCGGTACGTGAACGCGTTTCTCGTCATTCCGTGCGCGGCCGGTCGGCACAGCCGGTTCCCGAATTAAGAAACATTTAATGCAGCGCGCGCGGAATCGGCGGAATGGGATGCCCGCACCGTGCCGAATCGCGAGGTCGGCGGCTACTCAAGGTGACTGCTGCGTATGTGCGGACGGTTACGGATGGCGGGCCCGGCCGCGCGGCACGAGCCGCGTGATCGGCATCGGTGGCGCGGGCAACGGGTCACCGTCGTAGCCGCGCACCTCGCCGAACCCGCCGTCGACCCACCGCCGGCGCGCCTCGACGATCTCGTCATGCTCCCGGGCCACGAAGTTCCACCACATCACCAGCGACTCGGCGAACGGCTCGCCACCCAGCAGCACCAGCCGTGCCGGGCCGCCGTCGGCCGCGAATTCACACTCGCGTCGACCGGTGCCCAGGTACAGCAGCGGGCCGGGCTTGACGGGCACCCCGGCCACGGTGGCGGCGCCGTCGAGCGCCAGCACCGCGTACTCGAAGTCCGGCCGCACCGGCAGCCGTGCCGCCGTCCCGGCGCGCAGCGTCAGCTCCGCGCCGACCAGCGGGGTGTGGCACCGGGCCGGGGAGACCGCCCCGGCCAGCTCACCCATCAGGACGACGGCCCGCAGGCCGCCGTCGGTGAACACCGGCAGGTCGGCGTGGTGCGTGAAGTCCGGCGCCACCGCCCGGTCGCGGTCCGGCAACGCCACCCACAGCTGTACGCCGTGCAGCACCCCGGAATGCCGCGCCGGGGTCTGCTCCGAGTGGGCGATGCCGCGCCCGGCGGTCATGAGATTGAGATGCCCGGGCCGGATCTCCTGCGTGTTGCCGAGGCTGTCGCGGTGCAGGATCTCCCCGGCGGCCAGCCAGCTCACGGTCTGCAGTCCGACGTGCGGGTGCGGCGCGACCCGCATGCCCGGTGCGCCCGCGGCGAGGTCGTCCGGGCCGTACGCATCGAGAAAGCACCACGCGCCCACCATCCGCCGGTCCCGGCCGGGCAGTGTGCGGGTGACCTCCATGGCCCGCGGGCCGCCCAGCGGCACCGGCACGCCCGCCAGCAGCTCGACCGGCCCCGGGTCCGCGCTCACCCCGCCACGGTAGCCCGCACAGCGGGCCGCAGCAGCATCGCGCCCGCCGCCACCATCGCCAACGTCGCGGGCGCGGTGACCGGCAGGACCAGCAGGTTCGCGGAACGGCCGTCGAGCAGACCGCCGAAACCCACCGTCGAGACCCCGAGTACGCCCAGGGTGCACAGGACCATGCCGAGCCCGGCCCGGGCCGGGTGCCCGCCGCCCGGCGCCACCGGCCGCCCGGGCGCGTCACACCGCCGGAAGACGCTCACCAGCACCGCCGTGCACAGCGCCGCGGCGGCCAGCCACAGCGGCCGGGTCAGCCACCACATCGGCCCGCCCGGCACGCCGAGGTCCCAGCCGCGGGCCGTGACCACACCGACCACGGTGAACGCCGCGCCCAGGTGCCACAGGAACGCGGTCATCGCCAGCCCGTTGGCGGTCACCACCGTCCGCCACACCCGGGCCCGGCCCAGCCAGCGGGTCGCCGGGCCACGCAGCAGCAGGACCAGCCCGGTCAGCCAGACCGCGTGCGCCGCCAGCGCCAGCGTGGGCGGAGACATGTTGGACACCGCCTCGCCCGGCACCCCGACCATGGACACCGGGTACGGCCCGAACGTCGTCAGCGCCACCAGCGCGAGCAGTCCGCCCCCGGCGAGGCAGGCGCCCAGCCGGCGGCCGCCACGCTGCAGGATGCCGTCGGCGTACAGGAAGCCGAGCTGGTGCACGCCCGCCCAGACGAGCAGCAGGTTCAGGGTGGCGAGGCCGGTGTGGCCCGCCCCGAAGCGCAACACGTCCACCCCGGCGGCCGCGACCAGCAGCGCCGCGGGCACCACCGGCGCCCACCGGCCGAGGCGGCGGTGCACCCACCACAGCGGCGGGGTCAGCGCCACCAGCGCCAGGTAGACGCCGAGGAACCACAGCGGCTGGGTCACCGTACGCAGCGCCAACCGCACCAGGCCGTGATCCCGTCCCGCGAGCCCCGCCAGCGCGGCGAGCGCCAGCCACACCGCCAGGAAGACCGCGGTGGGGCGCAGCAGCCGGGTGGCGCGGGCGCGGGCGAAATCGGCGTACCGGCCGCCGCGGCGGCGCACCGACGCCCAGCCGGTGCCGTGGGCGAACCCGCCGACCAGGAAGAACACCGGCATGACCTGAAGCAGCCAGGTCAGCGGCTGCAGCGCGGGCACCGCGGCGAGCACGTTGCCGACCTGCACGGACCCGTCGGCCGCCACCACGGGTACGGCCATCAGCCAGTGCCCGAGGATCACCGCGGCGAGCGAGACGACGCGGAGCAGGTCGACGTACCGGTCGCGGCTCGCGGGGGTCCGCGCGGCCAGCTCGGCGGCACGGGGGGATCCGAGGACGACGTTCATGACGGGCAGCCTGCCGTCCGGCGGGCCCGCGCGGATGAGTGCGCGTACGCAGACCCGCCCGAGTACGGCGACCCGGCCGTGCCCGCGCTCAGGTGTCGAGGAGCCGGTGCGAGCCGAGCACCCGGGTGATCCGTACCTCGATAGCCACCCGCAGCGGGTTCGGCCGCGGCGGACGGTAGCGGGCCGCGTACCGGTGTTCGGCCTCGGCGACCGCGGCCGGGTCGGCGCGGATCACGGCGATGCCCTCCAGGGTGCTCCACCGGGCCCCGTCGACCTGGCACACCGCGACCCGCGCGCCGCCCGGCCCGGCCGCGGCGATGTGGCGCACCTTGGCGGACGACCGCGTACTGATCACGCGGGCCAGTCCGGCGTCGGCGTCGAGGGTGGCACCCACCGCCACCACGTGCGGAGAACCGTCGGCCCGCAGCGTGGTGAGCGTGCACAGATGCCGCTCGGCCCAGAACGCGGCCAGCGCCGCCCCACCCAGTTCCAGCCGCCCGCTCATGGTCTCCTCTCCGCTCCGGCCGCGCCGCTCAGGCGGGTGTGGCGGGGAGGATGCCGCGGCGTACGGCGTCGACCAGCCGCGCGTGATCGTTCTCCACCTGGTCGGCGTACGCGCGGGCGAACCGGCACAGCATCACGTCCATCTTGTCGCTGCCGCCGATGTACCCGGCGATCATCGATGCGCCACTGGTCCGCGCGTGACTGCGGGCCAGCAGGTACCCACAGACCCCGGCGTAGTCGGCCAGCGCGGCCGCGTCGACGCCCTCCACGGTGATGGCGCCCTTCATGTCCCGGAACTGCCGCACGTAGTACTGCTGGTCGCCGATCGTGGCCCAGCCCAGCAGCGGGTCGCTGACCGTCTGCAGGGCCTGCTGGTACTCCACCACCCGCTGGCCCTGGTGCCGGTGCCACGCGGCGTCGCCGTGCTGGTGCCGGGCCACCACCGAACGGCGGGCCTGCTTGAGCTGCAGGAAGATCACATCGTCGGGGTTGCTGCCCTCGCACAGTGCGACGTACGCGCGCAGCCCGACCGACCCGACCCCGACGACCTTGTGCGCGATGTCGAGGATCCGGTAGCCGCCCAGGATCCGCGCCCAGTGCGGCGGCAGCGTGTTCAGGTAGCCGTCCAGCGCCGCCGCCAGCCGGTCGACGTCCGCGGTGCTCGGCCGGGTGATCAGCGGCGGCTCCTCGACGATGCTGCGGGTGCCGTCGCGTTCCTCGGTGAAGCGAGGCAGCGCCCGGTCACTGGTGCGCCGCCGGGCCCGCCGGGCCGCCCGTTCGATCTCGTCGCGGAAGCTGGCCTTGGTCGCCGCGGCCCGCAGCCGGTCGACGTCCAGCCGGTCGAACGAGCGCGCCAGCAGCGGTTGTTCCGCGAGGTGGCCGATCTGCTCGCGGTACTGCTCCAGGCAGTGCAGCACGGCGTCGGCGCACGCGGGCTCGGCGAAGCCGTTCTGCCGCCCGGCGAGGTGCACGCTGGTGGCGAGCCGGCGCAGGTCCCACTCCCACGCGCCGGGATGCGCCTCGTCGAAGTCGTTGAGGTCGAAGACCAGCTCCCGCTCCGGTGAGGCGTAGAAGCCGAAGTTGCCGAGGTGCGCGTCACCGCAGATGACCGGCGTGATGCCGGTGCGCGGCAGGGTCGCGAAGTCGTCGGCCATGATGTTCGCCGATCCGCGCAGGAACGCGTACGGGGAGGCGATCATCCGGCCCACCCGGACCGGGATGAGCTCCGGCACCCGGCCGGCGTGCGCCGCGATGAGCTGGTGCACCGGGTCGATCCGGTCGGCCGCGGGTGCCCAGTGGCCGAGCCCGCCGCGCGGAGAGCGCTCCCGCAGGGACCGCCCCAGCTCGTAGCGCTCGGCCCGGGGGCGGGCGGCCAGCCGCAGGGAGGCGAAGCCCTGTTCGCGCCTGGTGCCCAGCACCACGTGTCCGGTGGCGGAATCGGGTACCGCGTCGGCGTGCATCACACCCGAGCCTACGTGCCTTACGCCCGCGCCCAGCGGCCGGGAAAGACCAGGCACCCGTTCCCGCCCGGCTCAGCACCGACGTACGCTCAGCGCGTGGATCTCAACGAGTCGGTGCGTACGCCGGCATCCTGGGTCGTGGTCGGCCTCGACAACGGCGGTACCTGCAACAACGCCACCGTGCTCGACGCCACGGGGCAGTTCCTCGTCGAACACATGACCGAGAGCCCGAGCCGGGTGCAGGAGGGCCCCGAGCTGGCGGTCGAGGCGCTGGCCGAGGCGTTCGCATCGGTGCTCGATCTGACCAGCACCCCGCTGACCCTGGTCCGCGCGGTGGGCCTGGACACTCCGGGCCCGGCCAGCGCCGGTGGCGTGATCTCCTCGAAGGGCTCGACGAACTTCTCCCAGGTGGCCTGGCGGGGTTTCGACATCCGCGGCGCCCTGGAGGCCCGCATCGGCCTGCCGGTGGTCTACAACAACGACGCCAACGCGGCCGCCCTGTACGCCCATCACCGGCACTTCGGCGCCTCCGCGATGCAGCGCTCGTCGGTCGCGGCGATCGTCGGCACCGGCTTGGGCGGCGGTGTGGTGGAGGCCGGCCGGGTGATCCGCGGCACGGTCGGCATGGCAGGCGAGCTGGGGCACGTACAGATCCCGCTGCACGGCGTGCTGGAGGACGGCCAGCCGATCCCGCAGTGCAACTGCGGTTTCGCCGGTGACGTGGAGAGCATCGCGTCGCTGACCGGCATCACGAACAACCTGCTGCCGTACTGGCTGGGCCGGTTCCCGGACCATCCGCTGGCGGCCGAGCCGGTCGCGAAGGCGGCCAAACAGCTCCGCGGGTACGGCGAGAAGGAGGACCCGCTCGCCCTGTCCGTCTTCGCCCAGCAGGCGAAGGCCATCGGCAAGCTGTTCACGATCGCGGCGAACTTCACCGACCCGTCGGCGTACTTCCTGGGCGGCGGGGTCGTCGAGGCCGCGCCGTCGTTCCGTGCGTGGTTCCTCGATCTGGTGCGCGAGCACACGCAGTTGCGCCGCGAGCAGACCGCCGCGGCGACGTTCGCGCTCGTGCCGGACCTGGACATGGCCGGAGCCCGCGGCGCGGCCGTGGCGGCGCTGGAGTCCGTGCGCAACGCGTAGCACCTGTGAAGGCCCATCGACATCTCTGGATGTGGATCACCCTCTTCAGTAGCGTCGGCCGTGCCGTACGGGGCGGAGGCCCCGGACGCTCGAAGGGGGACTCCTGATGCGACGAAGCATCGCAACAGTCGGGGCGGTCGTGCTCGGGCTCGCCGTGGTCACGCCGGCCGCGCCCGGCGCCGCCGCACCTCCCGATCCCGGGCTCAGCCGGGCCGACCGCGCCAGCCTGACCGCCGGGCTTCCGGTGGCTCCCAAGGCCGCGCTCGGCGCCAGGCCGGCCGGCCCGAACCCGTATCTGGCGATGGTGCCGGACGCGGCCCGGGTCGACTACAGCGGCTGGACCCACTACCTGCAGCGCCAGGCGTCCGGTCAGGCGGCCGCCCGCCTCAAGGCGCTCGCTGCGAAGCCGGCCGCGGTCCGCCCGGCCGCCTCCGCCGTGGTCGTCGACGAGGACGAGCCGGACAACACCCGCGGGTCCAACGACGACCCCGCGTCCGCGCAGCTGATCCGCAACTTCGGCACCGCCTCCGGGCAGGACTCGCGGATCCGCATCCTGGGCAGCCTCGATCCCGAGACCGTGTTCCCGACCTCGGTCGCGGCCAACCCGGAGGACGACGGGTCGATCCCGCTCGCGGGTGACACCGGCATCGGCGCCGGCCGCGACGGCATCGTGACCGACGCGCAGATCGGCGACGGCCCGCACGGCTCCGCCGGGGCGGGCACCAACGACTTCGACTTCTACAAGCTCACCGCGCCGGCCGGCAAGGTCATCACGGTCAAGACCGCCACCCCGACCGGGTCGCTCGACACCGTCGTCGTGCTGTACGACCCGAAGGGCAACGTGCTGGCCGCCAACGACGACTTCGGGGGCAGCCTGGACAGCCAGCTCACGTACAAGGTTCCGGCCGAGGGCACGTTCTACGCGATGGTCGCGGCGTACAGCGGGCTGCCGGCCGACCCGTTCGACCCGGCCAGCGGCGACGGCGGGGCGAGCGAGGGCCCATACACGCTCACCATCACGTCGGCGGCGGACGACACGGACTACTTCGCGGTCAAGCTCAAGCCCGGTGACGTGCTGGGTGCGGCCGCGAAGGGCGCGAACACCTACCTCACGGTGTACGACACCACCCCGCGCGAGGTGCACGGCTCCCAGCAGGACGCGTCGTTCATCTACCCGATGGCCTCACCGTTGCCCGGCGGCGCCAAGCAGGTCACCGACTACGTGGCGACCAAGGCGGGCTGGCACTACATCGGCGTGTCCGGCGGTTCCGGCGCGTACGACATCACGGTGGAGGGTTACCGGCCCCCGTTGCAGGGCGCCAAGACCACCCAGACGCTATACCTGGACTTCGACGGTGCGCGGATCAACACGGGCGTCTTCGGCGGCACGGGCAATGTGGACCTGAGCCCGCTGTCGGCCTTCCTCGGCAAGTGGGGCATCCCCCGCGCCGACGAGGACCGGCTCATCGACGCGGTCGTGGCGAGCGTGACCGAGAACCTCAAGCAGGACATGGTGGCGAGCGGCCTGAACAACCGCTTCAAGCTCAAGGTGCTCAACAGCAAGGACGACCCGGACCCGTGGGGCAAGCCCAACGTGAGCCGCATCGTGGTGGGCGGGACGATCGCCGAGTCCGGGGTGCCGACGATCGGCATCTCGCAGAGCATCGACCCGGGCAACTTCGAGACCCAGGAAACCGCGATGGTCCTGCTGGACGTGCTCAGCAACCCGGCCGGTGACGAGGCCTCGCTGAACACGTACCTGACCCCGGCGAGCGACCGGGTCGCGTTCGTGGGCCACGCGCTGGGCAATGTGGTCTCCCACGAGGGCGGGCACTTCTTCGGCAACTGGCACACGGACAACTCCGACGCGGTGCCCAACCTGCAGGACGCGGGCGGTGCCAACTTCGGCAACCTGTTCGGGGTGGGCCCGGACGGCGTGGGCGGTACCGCCGACGACACTGATGTGGACTTCGGCGACGACCGGTTCAGCCCCGCTGAGGGCTTCGTCGGCACCGAGGACACGCTGGGCCGGATCGTGTTCGGCGTGACCAGCTGACCCGGCTTCCGTGATCCAGGCTCCGGCCGGGGGCGTGCGCGCCCCCGGCCGGAGCATTGTTGCAGCTAGTACGCCTTACGTGTCACCGACATCGTGGATCTTGGAGGTCTGCTTCAGTAGCGTCGGGAGTGCCGTTCGGGGCGGGGGCCCCGGACGATCTAAGGGGGACTCTTGATGCGACGAAGCATCGCCACCGTCGGGGCCATCCTTCTCGGCCTTGCCACAGTCATCCCCGGCTCCGCTCCGGGCGGCGCCGCTCCGCCACCCGGTCCCGGGCCCAGCGCGGCCGACCGGGCCAGCCTGGCCGCCGGGATCCCGGTGGCGCCCAAGGCCGCTCTGGGCGCCAAGCCGGCCGGCCCGAACCCGCTGCTGTCGATCGTGCCCGACGCGTCCCGAGTCGACTACAGCGGCTGGAGTCACTACCTGCAGCATCGGGCCCCGGCGCAGGCCGCCACCCGGCTCAAGGCGCTGGCCACGATGCCGGGTGCGGTCCTTCCGGCCAAGCGGACCGTGATCGTCGACGAGGACGAGCCGGCCGGCACCCGCGGCTCCAACGAGACCCCGGCGTCCGCGCAGCGGATCGGCATCTTCGGCACCGCGGCCGGCAAGAGTTCACGGATCCGCATCCTGGGCAGCCTGAATCCCGAACTGGTCATCCCGGACAGTGTTCCGGCCAACCCGGAGGACGACGGGTCGATCCCGCTCGCGGGCAACACCGGCATCGGCACCGGCACGCGTAAGGGCATCGAGACCAGCGCCGTGATCGGCGACGGCCCGCACGGCTCTGCGGGCACGGGCACCAACGACTTCGACTTCTACCGGCTCACCTCGACACCCGGCAAGGTGATCACGGTCGCGACGTCGACCCCGACCGGTGACCTGGACACGGTCGTCGTGCTGTTCGACCCGGCGGGCCACGTGCTGGCCGCCAACGACGACTTCGGCGGCAGCCTGGACAGCCAGCTCACGTACAAGGTGCCCGCGGCGGGCACGTTCTACGCGATGGTGGCGGGCTACGGCGGCCTGCCGGCCGACCCGTTCAACCCGGCCAGCGGCGGTGGCAACGGCAGCGAAGGACCGTACACCGTGTCCATCACGTCAGGTGACGACGACGCGGACTTCTTCGCGGTCAAGCTGCGCGCCGGTGACGTGATCGGGGCGTCCGCCAAGGGCGCGAACACCGACCTCGCGCTGTTCGACACCACGCCGCGGGAGGTGCACGGCTCCGAGCAGGACGCGTCGTTCATCTACCCGATGGCCTCGCCGCTGCCCGGCGGCGGCAACCAGGTCACCGACTACGTGGCGACCCGGCCGGGCTGGCACTACATCGCCGTGACCGGCGGCCGGGGCGGGTACGACGTCACGGTCGAGGCGTACCGGCCGGTGCTGGCCGGCGCCACGACGACCCAGACGCTGTTCCTCGACTTCGACGGCGCACGGGTGAACACGGGCGTCTTCGGCGGCCGGGGCAACGTGGACCTGAGCCCGCTGGCGGCGTTCCTCGCCAAGTGGGGGATCCCCCGCGCGGACGAGAACAAGCTCATCGCCGCGGTCACCGCGACCGTGGCCGAGAACCTGCGCAAGGACATGATCGCCCGCGGTCTGAACAAGCGGTTCAAGCTCAAGGTGGTCAACAGCCGTACCGGCGACCCGTGGGGCAGGCGCAACGTCAGCCGCGTCGTCGTCGGCGGCACGATCGACGAGTCCGGAGTGCCGACGATTGGCATCTCGCAGAGCATCGACCCGGGCAACTTCGAGACTGAGGAGACCGCGCTGGTGCTGCTGGACGTGCTCAGCGATCCGGCGGGGGACGAGGCGTCGCTGAACACGTACCTGAGGCCGGCGAGCAACCGGGTCGCGTTCGTGGGGCACGCGCTGGGCAACGTGATCGCCCACGAGGGCGGTCACCTGTTCGGCGACTGGCACACGGACAACTCCGACGCGGTGCCCAACCTGATGGACTCCGGCGGCGCCAACTTCGGCGTTCTGTTCGGTGTCGGCCCCGACGGCGTCGGCGGTACGGCCGACGACCGTGACGTCGACTTCGGCGACGACCGGTTCAGCCCGGTCGAGGGCTTCACCGGTACCGAGGACACGCTGGGCCGCATCGATTTCGGTGTGACCAGCTGATCGGCGGATGCGGCCGGGGCGCGCGTGCGTCCCGGCCGCACGTCACTCCTTGAGCGCGGCCGCGACGTCCGGGTGCAGGGACAGGTGACCCGTGAGCCCGAGCGTGTCCAACAGGCGGCACAGGAACTTCGAGGGCGCGGCGAGCCGCACCCAGCCGCCGCGCTCCACCGCCCGGCCGTGTGCGGCGACGAGGACACCGACCCCCACGGAGTCGCAGAAGTCCAGGCCGCCCAGGTCGACGACCACCCGGGGCCGGGGCCGCTCCACGAGCCGGGTCAGATTCGCCTTCAGCGACGGTGCCGTGTCGATGTCGAGGGAGCCGCGCAGGACGAGGACGGCCGTGTTCGGCGGGTGGTGCGCGACGGAGACCTGCATTCCGGTGGTCGCTTTCAGTTGTCGAGCGGCGCGCGCGGCCGGTCGGGGCCGCCGGTCGGGTGGATCCCTCCACCCTAGGCGGTTTCGCCCCGACTGGCCGAGTAGGGCTGTTCGCCCCGCTCGGCCCGCCGGCGTCAGACGCTGTTGCGCCAGCGGCGACCGCTGCGGCCGATCAGCCGGTCCGCGTCCGTCGGCCCCCACGAGGCGGCCTCGTACGTGGGGATCGGTGACGGGTCGTTGGCCCAGTGCTCGATGATCGGGTCGACGATCCGCCAGCACTGCTCGACCTCGTCCGTACGGATGAACAGCGTCGGGTCGCCGAGCAGCGCGTCCAGCAGCAGCCGCTCGTACGCCTCGGGCGACTCTTCCCGGAACGTGGCGTCGTACGAGAAGTCCATGCTGGCCGTGCGCACCCGGAACGAGTGGCCGGGCACCTTGGCGCCGAAGCGCAGCGAGATGCCCTCGTTGGGCTGGATGCGCAGGATGAGCGCGTCGGCCTCCAGCCCGGTGAGCTGGTCCTGGGGGATCGGCAGGTGCGGCGGGCGCTGGAACTCCAGGGCCACCTCGGTCACCCGGGCGGGCAGGCGCTTGCCGGTGCGCACGTAGAACGGCACCCCGGCCCAGCGCCAGTTGTCCACGTCCAGCCGCATCGCGGCGTACGTTTCGGTGCGCGACAGCGGGTCGACCCCGGGCTCGTCGCGGTAGCCCGCCATCAGCTCCTCGCGGGTGCCGCCGCGGGTGTACTGGCCGCGGACCGCGGTGTCGGCGATGTCGCGGTCGGTGGGCAGCCGGATCGCCTGCAGCAGCTTGACCTTCTCGTTGCGCAGCCCCTCGGCCTCGAACGAGGCGGGCGGTTCCATCAGCGCGAGCGCGAGCACCTGCAGCACGTGGTTCTGCACGATGTCGCGCATCGCGCCCGCGTGCTCGTAGAAGCCGCCGCGGGTCCCGACGCCGAGCGTCTCGGCCACGGTGATCTGCACGTGGTCGACCCAGGTGCGGTTCCAGATCGGCTGGAAGATCGCGTTGGCGAAGCGCAGCGCGAGCACGTTCTGGACGGTGTCCTTGCCCAGGTAATGGTCGATCCGGAAGACCTGCGGCTCCTCGAACGCGGCGTGCACGACCCGGTCGAGCTCGCCCGCGGTGGCCAGGTTCCGCCCGTACGGCTTCTCGATCACGAGGCGGGCGAACGAGCCCGGCCGGGCGTGGTTGAGCCCGGCTCCGGCCAGCCCGTTGATGACCGGCTCGAACGCCTCGGCGGGGGTGGAGAGGTAGTAGAGGCGGTTGCCCGAGGTGCCGCGCTGGGCGTCGAGCTCGTCCAGGACCTCGCCGAGCCGCTTGTACGTGGCCGGGTCGTCGTACCCACCCGATACGTACCTGATTGCACCGGAAAGTCCAGGCATGTTCCGCAGGCCGCGCTCGCCGAGGGCGCGCTCGATGAACTGCTCGTCGTCCATGCTGCTGCGCGCCACGCCGACCAGCGCGAACTCAGCGGGCAGCCGGCCGTGCCGGGCCAGGCTCTCGACCGCGGGGATCAGCTTGCGCCGGGTCAGGTCGCCCGACGCGCCGAAGATCACCAGAGTGGCGGGCGGGGCGTTGCGATCCTGCGTGAGCTGAGGGGCGATGTCCATCGTCTCGTTCTTCCTCCGGGGCCGCGTCCGTGGGCGTTCCTCAGAACCTTACGCAGCGCGAGCCTCCCCCGGTTCAGGTCCGTAGGTCGATGCCTTGGGTGAAATCCCGCGAAAGTGGCAAACTGGGGTGGACCGGCATGGCGACAGGGAGGGAACTCGCGTGAAGTACCGGCTCGTGACCCGCAGTGACTTCGACGGCCTGGTCTGCGCCGTGCTGCTCAAGTTCATGGACGTCATCGACATCGACGACATCAAGTTCGTGCACCCCAAGGACGTCCAGGACGGCACGGTCGAGATCACCGACCGCGACATCCTGACCAACCTTCCGTACGCCCCGGGCGCGCACCTGGTCTTCGACCACCACCACTCCGAGACGCTGCGCAATCCCGGCGAGCGGTCGAACCACATCATCAACCCGGATGCGCCGTCCGCCGCCCGGGTCGTCTTCGAGTACTACGGGGGCGCCGAACGCTTCCCGGAGGTACCCCAGGACCTGATGCGCGCGGTCGACCAGGCCGACTCGGCCCAGTACTCGATCGAGGACATCCTCAACCCCGACGGCTGGACGCTGCTCAACTTCATCATGGACAGCCGTACCGGCCTGGGCCGCTTCCGGGAGTTCCGGGTCGCCAACTTCGACCTGATGGCCACGCTCATCGACGCCTGCATCCAGATGGACATCTCCGAGATCCTCAAGATGCCGGACGTGGCGGAACGCGTCGACATGTACCGCGACTCCTCCGCGATGTTCGTCGAGCAGCTCAAGAGCGTCTGCAAGATGGACGGCGACGTCGTCATCGTGGACCTGCGCAACGAGGAGACCATCTACGCGGGCAACCGCTTCATGGTGTACGCACTGTTCCCGGAAGCCCGGGTGTCGGTGCACATCATCTGGGGCTTCAAGCAGCAGAACACGGTGTTCGCCTGCGGTAAGTCGATCCTCGACCGCACCTCACCGGTCGACATCGGCGCGGTCATGCTCAAGTACGGCGGCGGCGGTCACCAGGCCGCGGGCACCTGCCAGGTCCCGCACGCGGATGCCGCGCGGGTCCAGCGCGAGATCATCCAGGCGCTGCGCACCCCGCGTACGGTCAGCGTCTGAAAAGCCCGGCGGGGCCGTCAGCGTCGGAAAAGCCCGGCGGGGCGGGAAGGTCGTCCTTCCCGCCCCGCGCGCCGCGAGTCGTGGGCCGTGCCCTGAGGCCCCACCCGCTCGTCGTGTTCCGCGCCCCACGCGCATCATCACGACCACCCGCGCCCACCTGCGCGGGGAGTTTCTGTCACGGACCGTCCCGGTAGCTCCACCCGGTCACCCGGGCGCGGCTCGCGCCCGCACCGACCGGCTCGTCCGCGGGCTTCTTCCCGTCCGCTTCCGTCCCGTCCGGGGCGTCGCCGGCCTCCGCGCCGCTCGCGTCGTCCGCCGGGCCGTCCTTCTCCGGCGCGTCCGCCATCGGGCCGTCAGCCTTCGAGGTCTTCGCCTTCGGGGTCTTCGCCTTCGGGGCGGCCGTGTCGCCGGCCGGTCGCTCGTCCACGGCGTCCTCGCCCGCGGAGCGTCGCCGGGAGCGCCGTAGCGCCAGCACCGCGCCCGCCGCGGCCAGCACGGCCACGACCCAGCCCGCGACCGACCAGAAGCCCGGCCCCTGATCGGCCTCGCTCACGATCTTGGCGAACTCCGCGTCCTCGGCAGCCGACGAACCGCCGGGGGAGTCCTGCCCGGTGCCGTCCTGGGTGGTGCCGCCGTGTCCGGCATGCGCCGCGGGCGCCTGCCCGGGCGCCGCCGGGGTCAGGGTCAGCGCGGCCGACATGGCCGGGACCTGACTGCCGTCCGCGTACGTGGCCTGCACCGTGAACCGCATCGAACTCAGCGTCGGCAGCGGGCCCAGCGCTACGGGCAGGTCGGCGGACTTGCCCGGCGCGATCGACTTGCCGCCGGCCGCGATCCAGGTGATCGCCGCCGCGGTCTCGTCCACCGGGGTGCCGCCGTGGATCGTCTCCAACGGCGTGTCCAGGTGCCGCGGGTCGATCCGCGGTGCCCAGTCGTCCACCGACAGCGGATACACCTCGGCGATCGGGGAGTCCGCCGGAAGCACCAGCCGCACCGTCGTGATCGGGGCGCTGCCCGGGTTGGTGACGTGGAACGTCAGGTTCTGGCCACTGCCCTGCGGGACGCTGCCCGGACTCACCGTCACATCGGCGGACGCGGGAGCGGCCGCGCACAGCACGCCCGCCGCGGCGGCGGCCGCGAGGACGCCGGCCCGGCGAGTGTCGAGGAGTCGGCTCACACCCGGTAGTTCGCATCCGGCGCCGGAATGGTTCAACCGGCCGACGGAAGTTTTTGCCCGCTGCGGCAAGATGAACGCCATGCACGACGTGGAGATCGACGGGGACATGATCAGGCTGGGCCAGTTCCTCAAGCTCGCGGACCTCGTCGACACCGGTGGCGAGGGGAAGATACTCATCGCCTCCGGCGACGTCACGGTCAACGGCGAGGTCGACACGCGCCGCGGCCGTCAGCTCCACCGCGGGGACGTGGTCCGCGTCCAGGGCCGCTCGGCACGGGTGTCGTGAAGTTGTCGATGCGAGGGAACCGGCGGGTGGCTGGCGGCGTCGTACCCGGCATGACCAGACTCCGCGGCACATGGACGGCCGCCGCTGTGACCCTTCTCCTGCTCAGCGCCTGCGCCCGCACCACCGCGAGCGGGGCGGTCGGCGACGCCGCCGCGCCCGCCGCGTCGAGCAACCCCCCGGCCAAGCCCGGCGACGCGCTCGTGCTGCGCGTCGAGCACTACGGGGGCTTCGTCGGCACCAACCTCCGGGCCGGCCGGATCCCGGACGTCAGTGTGTACGCCGACGGCCGGATCATCACCCAGGGCCCGCAGATCGCCGTCTACCCGGGCCCGGCACTGCCCAACCTGGTGGTGCTGCAGACCACGCCGGAGCGAGTCACCGAACTGACCCGCAAGGCACTGGACGCCGGGGTGCGCACCGGCGGCGAGCTCGGCCGTCCCGGGGTGGCCGACGCCACCACCACCCGGATCACGATGGCGACCGGCGACGCGAAGTACGCGGTCGACGCGTACGCGCTCGGCGAGGCCCAGTCACAGGACCCGGCGCTGACCCCGGAGCAGAACGCCGCCCGCAGCAAGCTGGCGGCGTTCGTCAAGGAGCTGACCCAGTTGCCGACGGCCACGGGCATGCCCCAGGCGCAGCACTACGCGGCGTCCAGCATCGCGGTGCTGGCCAGCCCGTTCGTCAAACCCGGCAACGACCTGCCCCAGCAGCCCGGCCCGCAGGCGTGGCCCGGCCCCGCGTTGCCCGGCGACTACCTGAACGAAGGCGTGAAGCAGGGCTGCATCACCGTGACCGGGGCAGAGGCGCAGACCGTGCTCACCGCCGCGCAGAAGGCCAACACGAACACCCCGTGGGTCTCCGGCGAACAGCAGTGGCGGGTCACGTTCCGGCCGCTGCTGCCGGACGAGACCGGATGCAACGCCCTGCGGACGCGCCAGTGACCCCGATCGGGGAACCAGCCGACCTGGGCGCGGCCGCGCATCACCCGCAGCCCGCCGAGGAGGCCGTGAACGCAGTCGGGCCGGGGCAGGCACCGCCCGCCCCGGCCCGTCCGGTCTGCCGCCCCGGATTCAGCGCACGCCGAGCAGATCCACCACGAAGATGAGCGTCTCGTTCGGCTTGATCACGCCACCGGCGCCACGGGAGCCGTACCCCAGGTGCGGGGGGATCGTCAGCTTGCGGCGACCCCCGACGCGCATGCCGGCCACGCCCTGGTCCCAGCCGGCGATGACCTGCCCGCCGCCCAGGCCGAACTCGAACGGCTCCCCGCGGTTGTACGACGCGTCGAACTCCTTGCCCGACGAGAAGGACACGCCCACGTAGTGCACGCTGACGACCTGACCGGGCGTGGCCTCCGGGCCTTCGCCCACCGTCAGGTCCTCGACCTGCAGCGCGGCGGGCGGCTCGCCCTCGATGGGACCGACGTCGGGCTTGTCCATGTGTTTCTCCTTGTGTCGCGTTACCGGGTCACATGCAATCACATCGGCGCCGCCCGGACGGACATCGACTCACGGTAGTGAACGACTGACGGCCGATCTTCGTAGTCTTCGCCGTGAGGCCCCGTGCGGCCTCCGAGCCCGCGGGGGCCGATGCGGCCTCCGAGCCGCCGCGCCCGAGGAGAATCCCCATGACGCACCGCATCGCCGCGCAGCCTCGCCCGGCCGGTCCGCAGGCGCGCCGCCTCGCTGCGGTCGCCGCCGCGGGCGCTCTCACCGCCGCCGCGGGACTGCTGCCTGCCGCACCCGCGTTGGCGCACGGCGCCCCTACCCTGCCGCTGAGCCGTACCGCCGCGTGCGCGTCCGGCGGCACGGACACCGGGGCAGCGGCCTGCCGGGCGGCCTTGGCGGCCAACGGCCGGCCGTTCGGCACGTTCGACAACCTGCGGGTGCCCGGGGTCAATGGCAAAGACCGCCAGTTCGTCCCGGACGGCCAGTTGTGCAGCGGGGGACTGCCCGAGTTCAAGGGCCTCGACCTGGCACGCGCGGACTGGCCCGCCACCAAGCTGAGCGCGGGCGGCGACCTGACCATCAAGTACCGCACCACGATTCCGCACCAGGGGTCGTTCCGGGTCTACCTCACCAAGCCCGGGTACGACCCGAGCAAGCCGCTGCGCTGGTCGGATCTCGGTGCCAAGCCGATCCTGACCGCGGACAACCCGCCGGTGCGTGACGGGGCGTACCGGATGAGCGGGCGGCTGCCGGACGACCGGACCGGGCGGCACGTGTTGTTCACGATCTGGCAGACCACCAGCACGCCGGACACCTACTACTCCTGCTCGGACCTTGTCCTGACCGGGGGGCCGACGGCGGCCGCCGCGGCGCCCCGCTCGTCGGGCGCCTCGGCTCCCGCGTCGCACCCCGCCACAACGCACCCGCCGGTCTCGCGGTCACCGCAGCCGGGGGTGGCCACCGGTCCCGCCGACCACGGCGCGGCGGCCGAGGCCGACGGGCAGCGCGGGGTGTCATTGAGCCCGGTGAGCGACGAGGACAACAGCACACTCGGCCGTCGGCTCGTCGCGGCCGCACTGATCGCGCTGGTCGGCATCACCGCCATCGCCGGCTTTCGGCGAATCCGGGCCCAGCGCAGGTCGCGCGAAAAGCGTTGAACCACTTCCGGGTCTTGCGCCGTACTGATGGGCGTCGACGACGTTTGTCCGGGCATCACAGACCCTCGCTCTCGGGTGGCACCGCCGCCCGAGAGCTTTCCGAAAGGCCGAGCATGAGTCGTGTCCAGTACGGCAGCCGGGCGGTTTCCCGCCTGTCGCGTCGCAAGGTCCTTACCATCGCCGCCACGGTCGGGGTCGGCGCCGCCGGCGCGAGTGTCGCCGGGCTGAGCCTGGCCGGGACGAATTCCTCCGCGAAGAACGACGGCGAGCCGCTGGTGCTCTCGTTGCGTGACGCCCAGAAGGGCACGTTCGACCTCTTCTCCGGCGGCTCCAGGGTCACCATCACCGACCAGAAGCTCTGCGCGCAGCTGCTCAAGGCCGCCAAGCGCGGCTGATCGCCGCCCCCTCGCCCCTCAACCCCCATTCCCCGAAGGACGACGCATGTCTTCGCACCGTGAAGCGCCGGAGATCAGCAAGGACCCGGTAGCGGACAGCTCCGACCTGTACGCGTTCGTGAGCCCGGACCACCCGGACACCGTCACCATCATCGCGAACTACGTGCCGCTGCAGCTCCCGGCCAGCGGCCCGAACTTCTTCGAGTTCGGCGACGACGTGCTGTACGAAATCCACGTCGACTCCAACGGCGACGGCCGGCCCGATCTGACCTACCAGTTCCGGTTCCACACCGAGCTGCGCAACAACAACACGTTCCTCTACAACACCGGCCCGATCGAGTCGCTGGACAGTGCGAACTGGAACCGGCGGCAGTTCTACTCGGTCACCAAGGTGGACGCGCACGGCAAGCACGAGGTGCTCGCCCGCAAGCTGCAGTGCCCGCCGTGCAACGTCGGCCCACTGTCCATCCCGGACTACGGCAAGCTCGCCGACGACGCGGTGCACCACCTCAAGAGCGGTGAGAAGGTGTTCGCCGGGCAGCGCGCAGACGCGTTCTTCGTCGACCTCGGCGCCATCTTCGACCTGGGTACGCTGCGGCCGTTCCAGGACAAGCACCTGGTCGGCAAGAAGCTGTTCAACTACGCGGGCAAGGCGGTCAACGCCACCGACGAGCTGAACGTGCACAGCATCGCCGTTCAGGTACCGATGCACATGGTGCGCCGCGACGGCAACAAGAAGGTGCGCGGACGTGACCCGGGCGCGGTCATCGGCGTGTGGACCTCCGCCAGCCGCCGCCAGGTGCAGATCCGCGACGGCCGCAGGGCCGGCGAGGATGTCGAGGTCGGCCCGCAGGTGCAGGTGTCGCGTCTGGGCAACCCGCTGTTCAACGAGGTCATCGTGCCGATGGCGCAGAAGGACCTGTGGAACAGCCTGCCGCCCACCGAGGACAAGCGGTTCGCCAAGTTCGTGGAGAAGCCGGAACTGGCCGGGCTGCTGCCCGTGCTGTACCCGGGCCTGTTCAACAACCTGCAGAAGCTGAACGAGACCGGCCACCCCCGCGCGGACCTTGTGGCGATCCTGCTCACCGGTATCCCGGACGGGCTGATCGACGGGTTCCAGAACAGCACCGGCGCGGTGCAGGCGGACATGCTGCGGCTCAACACCGCCATCCCGCCGGCGAAGGACGAGAACGCGTTCGGCATCGTCGGTGGCGACCTGGCCGGCTTCCCGAACGGCCGGCGCATCGCCGACGACGTGGTGTCCATCTCGATCCGGGCCATCGCGGGCGTCACCGTTCCGCTGGTCGACGAGAAGTTCAAGCCGGACGCCGCGGCCGCCCAGGTGGAGCAGGGGCTGAGCATCAAGGACGTGAGCGCCAAGCTGCTCAAGCGCTTCCCGTACCTGCCCATTCCCTTCGACGGCTTCAACCACCCCAAGTGAGCGCCGGGGCGCACCACCACCACACCCTCGCCCCGTCGGGGCAGGGGACCGTGGTGCTCAACATCGGGGCGGACATCGGGGCGCTGGTCATCCACACCCCGGGCAGCCTGCATGGCCACGAGATCGAGGTCAGCCCGGTCGACGCGCCGGACACCCGTACCCATGCGGCGGTCCGTGCCCGGTACGTCAGCACCGGCGTCCGGTTCAGCGTCGTCATCGACAGCCTGCGCGCCGGTCGGTACGCGATCTGGCGTGACCCGGTGACCCCGCTGGCGGAGGTCGACATCTCCGGTGGCTCGGTCACCGAGTTCGAGTGGCCGCAGGAAGGCGCCGCCGCCGCATAGCCCAGACCGGCCGGGCCCGCCGTGGACTGCGACCCACGGCAGGCCCGGCCGAGCTGTGCGTCGAGCCGGGCAGACGGCTGTGACCGGTTGACGGCTGTGCCCGGCCGGACCCGGCGCGGGCGCGGGCCCGGCCGGTCACAGCTCCACGTGCTGGTTCTTGCCGACCACCACGACGCCACCGTCGGACACGGTGTACAGCTTGCGGTCGCGGTCGAGGTCCACACCGATCTGCGCGCCCTCGGGGATCATCACGTTCTTGTCGATGATCGCGTTGCGGATCACCGCGCGGCGCCCGACCGACACCCCGTCCATCAGCACTGAGCCCTCCACGTGGGCCCACGAGTTGACCCGCACGCTCGGGGAGACGATCGAGCGTTCCACGTACGCGCCGGAGACGACGACGCCCGGGGAGATCATCGACTGGACCGCGCGGCCCTGCCGGTCGTCGTGCGAGTGCACGAACTTGGCGGGTGGCCACGAGCCGTAGTTCGTGAAGATCGGCCAGTCCATGTTGTAGAGGTTGAACACCGGCAGCGTGGCGATCAGGTCCATGTGTGCCTCGTAGAACGAGTCCAGCGTCCCCACGTCGCGCCAGTAGCCGCGGTCGCGGTCGGTGCTGCCGGGCACGTCGTTGTCGCGGAAGTCGTAGACGTTGGCCTCGCCGCGCTCCACCAGCATGGGGATGATGTTGCCGCCCATGTCGTGCTTGCTGTCGGGGTCGCGGGCGTCGGCGGTGACCGCCTCGCACAGGGCCCGGGTGCTGAAGACGTAGTTGCCCATCGACGCGAAGATCTCGTCGGGGGCGTCCGGCAGCCCTTCCACCTTGCGGGGCTTCTCCCGGAACGCGCGGATGCGCCGCCCGTCCTCGGCCACGTCGATGACGCCGAACTGGTCCGACAGCGACTTCGGCTGGCGGATCCCGGCGACGGTGACCGCGGCGCCCGAGGCGATGTGGTCCTTGACCATCTGCTTCGGATCCATCCGGTAGATGTGGTCCGCGCCGAAGACGATCACGTAGTCGGGGCTCTCGTCGTTGATCAGGTTGAGGCTCTGGTAGATCGCGTCCGCGGAGCCGGCGAACCAGCGCGGACCGAGGCGCTGCTGCGCGGGCACCGGCGTGACGTAGTTGCCCAGCAGCGTCGACATTCGCCAGGTCTTGGTGATGTGCAGGTCCAGAGAGTGCGACTTGTACTGGGTCAGCACGACGATCTTGAGATAGCCCGCGTTAGCCAGGTTGGACAGCACAAAGTCGATCATGCGGTAGATCCCGCCGAACGGGACCCCGGGCTTGGCCCGGTCCGCGGTAAGCGGCATCAGGCGCTTTCCTTCGCCGCCTGCCAGAACGATAGCGAGGACCTTGACACCCATGCAGCGACGCTAACTTTCCTCGTGCCCGAACACCAGCCAAAGCAGCTATTCTGCGTCTCGTGACCGACTCGGGTGCCTTGCGCGTGGATCTGCTGACCCGGGAGTACCCGCCGGAGGTGTACGGCGGCGCCGGCGTGCACGTGGAGTATCTGGCCCGCGATCTGCGCCCCCTCGCCGACGTCCGGGTGCACTGCTTCGGCGCCAAACGCGACGAGCCCGGCGTCACCGCGTACCCGGAGCCGGAGCAGTTGCGTGACGCCAACGCCGCGCTGCGCACGATGGGCGTCGACCTGGCGATGACCGCCGGCTGCGCCGGTACGGACATCGTGCACAGCCACACCTGGTATGCGAACTTCGCCGGCCACCTCGCCAAGCTGCTGTACGGCGTCCCGCACGTGCTGACCACGCACAGCCTGGAGCCGCTGCGGCCGTGGAAGGCCGAGCAGCTCGGCGGCGGGTACGCCCTGTCGTCGTACTGCGAGCGCACCGCCGTCGAGGGCGCCGACGCGATCATCGCGGTCTCCGCCGGCATGAAACGCGACGTGCTCGCCGCGTACCCGGGGGTCGACGGGGACAAGATCCAGGTGGTCCACAACGGCATCGACACCGAGCAGTACCGGCCCGACCGCGGCACCGACGTCATCGAGCGGCTCGGCATCGACCCGGCCCGGCCCGGTGTGGTCTTCGTCGGCCGGATCACCCGGCAGAAGGGCCTGCCGTACCTGATGCGGGCCTGCCGCGACCTGCCGCCGCAGGCGCAGATCGTGCTGCTCGCCGGGGCCCCGGACACTCCGGAGATCGCCGCCGAGGTGGAGGAGCTGGCCGCCGCGCTGCGCGCCGCCCGCGACCCGCGCGGGGTGATCTGGGTGCAGGAGATGCTGCCCAAGCACGAGGTCGTGCAGGTCCTCACACACGGCACGGTCTTCGTCTGCCCCTCGGTGTACGAACCCATGGGCATCGTCAACCTCGAAGCGATGGCGTGCGAGACCGCGGTGGTGGCCACCGCTACCGGCGGCATCCCCGAGGTCGTCGCGGACGGCGAGACCGGCCTGCTGGTCCCCATCGAACAGGTGGCCGACGGCACCGGCACACCGGTCGACCCGGACCGCTTCGTCGCCGACCTCGCCGCCGCGCTCACCACGCTGGTCGAGGACCCGGACCGGGCCCGCCGGATGGGGCTCGCGGGGCGGCGCCGGGCGGTCGAGACGTTCTCGTGGGCGAGCATCGCCGAGGACACCATGCGGGTGTACCGGTCCGTGCTGAGCCGCTGAGGGCGGCCGCCCCGCGGGCCCGGGGCAGCGCGGGTGAGCCGTCCCCGGATAGCCCAAATAGTGCATTCCGGGCCCGTCGGCACCCCGCCGGGCCGCATACTGCCGATGTCACATCCGGCGATGCCACATCGGCAGGTATGCGAGGTCCCCATGGCTCGTGCCGCTTCGGGCAGCCGCCGGTCCGGTTCTCCGCTGCGGTGGTTCGCCGACCTGCGCGTCGCCGGCAAGGTGCTGACCGCCGTGGCCGTCCCCATCGTCGGGATGCTCGCCGTGGGCGTGGTCAGCCTGATCGGCATCAACCAGATGAAGAACACCCGGTCCGATGAGGTCGGCCGCGAGGTGCCGTACATCTCGAACCTCAACCTGGCCGGGCTGACGGCCGCGGGCGCGGTCACGGACGAACGTACGTTCCTGATCAACGGGGACGACAAGTTCCGCGTCTCCACCCTCAACCGGCAGGGGGCGATCAACAACGCTCTCGCCACCGCCGGCAAGTACGCCGACGAGGACGTGGAGAAGACGGCGATCGCCAACCTGAACGCCGCGACGAACCAGTGGTTCACCGCCATCCGCGCCGAGTTCGACCTGTTCGCCACGGATCCCGTGGGCGCCCGCGCCCTCGCCCTCGGCCCCAATCAGGTGCTGCGCGCGAAGATCTCCGCGATGCTTCTGGCCGAGCTGAAGCGGGCCAACGACGTGCTGGTCACCGGCAAGGACTTCGATGCCTCCGTCACCCGCACCTTCGTGCGTACCGTGGTGGTGCTGGCCGTCGCGCTGATCGCGGCGCTGGCACTGGCGTTCTGGGTCGCCCGCCTGATCGCCGCGCCGCTGCGCCAGGTCAAGGCGGTCCTCGACGCGGTGGCCGACGGCGACCTGACCCGGGAGGCGGACGTCCACCAACGCGACGAACTCGGCGCCATGGCCGCGGCGCTGCGCCGCGCCACCATCAATCTGCGCCACACCATCGCCTCCATCGGCGCACACGCGGGCACCCTCACCAGCGCCTCGGACGAGCTCACCCGGATCAGCGCGGACAGCGCCGGCAGCGCGGAACGCGGCTCCCGGCAGGCCAACCAGGTCGCCGAGGCCGCGGCGGCCATGTCGCAGAACATCCAGACCGTCGCGGCGGGCGCCGAGCAGATGGGCGCCAGCATCCGGGAGATCTCGCACAGCGCGACCGAGGCGGCGTCCGTGGCCGCGCGCGCGGTCGACGTCACCGGCGCCACCAGCGGCGTCATGGCCCGGCTCGGCGAATCGTCCGCCGAGATCGGCAACGTCATCAACGTCATCACCGACATCGCGGAGCAGACCAACCTGCTCGCGCTCAACGCCACCATCGAGGCCGCGCGGGCCGGGGACGCCGGAAAGGGCTTCGCCGTGGTCGCCGGGGAGGTCAAGGACCTGGCGCAGGAGACCGCCCGGGCCACCGAGGACATCAGCCAGCGGATCGCGGCCATCCAGTCCGACACGACCGGCGCGGTGAGCGCGATCGAGGAGATCACCGGGATCATCGGCAGCATCAACGAGTTCCAGACCACCATCGCCTCGGCGGTGGAGGAACAGACCGTCACCACGAACGAGATGACCCGCAACGTCGCCGAAGCGGCCCAGGCGGGAACCCGGGTCGCGGACAGCATCACGGACGTCGCCGACGCGGTGCACGACACCACGGGCGCGTCGACGCAGGCGAACCAGTCGGCGACCCAGCTCGCCGACCTGTCGACCGAGCTGCGGCGGCTGGTGGCCGGGTTCCGGGTCTGATCCTGTGCGGCGTCGCGCAGGTCAGCCGAGGCGGGCTGCCAGCGCGATCCCGGCGGCACGCCCGGACAGCCAGGCCGTCTGCACCCGGGGCCGCCCGAACGCATCACCGGCCAGCGCGATCCCCGCGTCCAGCGCGAACGCGGGCGCGTCCGGCTGCGCCGTGGGCTGGGCGTGGCGCCACCGGCGTACCGCGACCGAGGCCGGCGGGCCGGGCAGGCCGAGCAGATCCCGGACTGCGCGTTCCACCGCGGGCCCGGCGTCCGCGGGCCGGTCCAGGTGCGCCGCGGCGAAGCGGGCATTCGTGTGCGCCACCAGCACGGGGGCACCGTCGCCGTGGCGGTCACCGTCGTCGCACACCGTGGCCAGCACCGGGTGGTCGTTCACGAACGCACCGTGCAGGTCCGGCCACGACCGATCCGGGTACGTCAGCACGACCGCCAGCACCGGCGACCACCGCTGCGCGCGGGCCGCCGCGACCACCGCCGTGTCGGGGTGCGCCTGCAGCAGCGGCAACGCCTGCGGGCCCGGCATCGCCAGCACGACCGCGTCGGCGTGCGGCAGCTCGGTGACCGTGCAGTCCAGCGTCACGTCCAGCCCGGCGGCCAGGTCCTCGGCGAGCGCGCGCAGGCCGCCCGGGGCGGCGTACCGCATCGGGCCGGTGGTGGCCCGCGGCGGCCCGCCCCGGTCGTACGCGAGCAGCGTGTCCGTCCACGGCCGGGCCAGCCCTGCGGCCTGCCACTGCCGCACCTGCGCGACGAACACCGGGTCGTCCGCGGTGAGATACGCGGCCCCGACGTCCGCGGCCCGCCCGGCGACCTCCAGGCCGGCGAGGCGCCCGCCGACGGCCGGCCCGCGCTCCAGCACCCGCACGGCCACCCCGGCCCGGGTCAGCTCCCGCGCGCACGCCAGCCCCGCCACACCCGCACCCACCACGACCACACCCACCCGCGGAACTGTACGACCAGCCGGTCGGAGGACCGCGGCGCGCCGGGCACACTGGGTGGCGTGCCTCGTGTGCCCGCCCGGATGATTGCCGTCGGTGCCGCCCTGGCCGCCGCGCTCGGCGGCGTCGGGGCGGGGCTGATGCGCGCGGCCACCGCGGACCCGCCGGCCCCGGCTGCCACGGCGGTCGGCTCGTGCGCGAGGGTGCCCGTTGCGGCGCCCCGGGACCTGCGGGGCATGTGGCTCACCACGGTCAACAACATCGACTTCCCGAGCCGGCCCGGGCTCAGCGAGGACCGGGTCAAGGCCGAGTACCGCGCCTGGCTGGACCTCGCGGTGGCCCAACGGCACAACGCGATCTTCGTGCACGTACGGCCCAGCGGCGACGCGTTCTGGCCCTCGGCGTACGCGCCGTGGTCGCAGTGGCTGACCGGGCGGCGCGACGGCCGTGGGCCCGGCTGGGATCCGATGGCGTTCATGGTGGCTGAGGCGCACGCCCGCAACCTGCAGTTCCACGCGTGGTTCAACCCGTACCGGGGCAGCCAGCCGGCACCGGCCGGACCCGGGGCGGACCTGGCGAAACTGCCCCCGAACCACCCGCTGCGGCGGCACCCGGACTGGGCGATCGCGTACCCGACGGGGCCGGCCGGGCGTCTCTACTTCGACCCGGGGAACCCGGACGCCCGCCGGTTCGTCGAGGATTCCATGCTGGAGGCGGTCGGCCGGTACGACGTCGACGGGGTGCACTTCGACGACTTCTTCTACCCGTACCCGCAGCGGGGGCAGGACTTCCCGGACGGCGGCAGCTACGCCCGGCGGGCGCGCCCGGGGCAGAGCCGGGCCGACTGGCGACGGGAGAACGTGGACACCCTGGTACGGGAGATGAGCGAACGCATCCGGGCGCTCAAGCCGTGGGTCCAGTTCGGGATCAGCCCGTTCGGGATCTGGCGCAACGCCGCCACCGACCCGGCCGGGTCGGACACCCACGGGTTGCAGAGCTACGACGAGATCTACGCCGACACCCGCCGGTGGGTGCGCGAGCGCTGGCTGGACTACGTGGTGCCGCAGCTGTACTGGACGATCGGCTTCGACCGCGCCGACTACGCCAAGGTGCTGCCGTGGTGGGCAAAGCTGGTCGAGGGCACCGGGGTGCGGCTCTACATCGGGCAGGCCGACTACCGGGTGGGGGAGAAGGGCCCGTGGCGCGACCCCGCCGAGCTCGACCGCCAGCTCACCCTCGCCGCCCGGTACGGCGCCGACGGCAGCGTCCACTTCAGCGCGACGCAGGTCCGGGCGAACCGGCTCGGCGCGGTCACCCGCTACCGCGACGCGCACTACCAGACGCCCGCTCTCCCGCCGGTGGCGAGCCGCCTGGTGACCGCCGGTCCCGCTGCGCCGCGCCTGATGGCGCACGACTCGCCGGGCTTCGACTGGGGGCCCGGCACCGGTCCGGCCCCGGCCGGATGGGTCCTGTACCGGGTGACCGGCGGCACCGCGGCCGTCGCGGCGACCGGCCGCGCGGGGACACCGGTGGCCGACCCGGCGCCGCCCGGCGCCCCGGCGAGCTACTGCCTGACCGCCGTGGACCGGGCCGGCAACGAGGGCGCGCCGTCGAGCGCCGTCGCGTTCACTCCGTGATCTTGCCGTCCGCCACCGAGAACTGCCGGGTGGTGTGCACGGCTGACAGCATTCGCCGGTCGTGGGTGACCAGCAGCAACGTGCCAGGGTAGCTCGCCAGCGCCGACTCCAGCTGCTCGATCGCGGCCAGGTCCAGATGGTTGGTGGGCTCGTCCAGCACCAGCAGGTTCACCCCGCGCGCCTGCAGCAGCGCGAGCGCGGCCCGGGTCCGCTCGCCCGGCGACAGGCTCTCCGCCGGGCGCAGCACGTGCGCGGCCTTGAGGCCGAACTTCGCCAGCAGCGTACGGATGTCCGCATCCTTGAGCTCCGGCACCGCCGCGGAGAACGCGGCCAGCAGCGACGTCTCGCCGAGGAACAGCCCGCGGGCCTGGTCCACCTCGCCCACCACCACGCCCGGGCCGAGCGCGGCCGCGCCCGAGTCCAGCGGGATCCGGCCCAGCAGCGCGGCCAGCAGCGTGGACTTGCCCGAGCCGTTGGCGCCGGTGATCGCCACCCGGTCCGCCCAGTCGATCTGCAGCGTGACCGGCCCGAGCGTGAAGTCACCGCGGCTGAGGACCGCCTCGCGCAGCGTGGCGACCACCGCCCCGGCGCGGGGCGCGGCGGCGATCTCCATCCGCAGCTCCCACTCCTTGCGGGGCTCCTCCACGACCTCCAGGCGCTCGATCAGCTTCTCCGTCTGGCGGGCCTTGGCCGCCTGCTTCGCGCTGGTCTCGCCACGGAAGTGCTTGATGTTCTTGTCGTTGTCCGTGGCCTTGCGGCGCGCGTTGCGCACGCCCTTCTCCATCCACGCGCGCTGGGTGCGGGCCCGCTCCAGCAGGTCCTCCTTGCGCTCGGCGTACTGCTCGAACTCCTCGCGGGCGTGCCGGCGGGCCCGCTCCCGCTCCTGCAGGTACGCCTCGTACCCGCCGCCGTACAGGTTGACCTGGCGCTGGTGCAGGTCCAGTTCCAGCACCGCGGTCGCGGTACGCGCCAGGAACTCGCGGTCGTGGCTGACCAGTACCGCGCCCGCCCGCAGCCCGGTGACGAACTGCTCCAGCCGGGCCAGGCCGTCCAGGTCCAGGTCGTTGGTGGGCTCGTCGAGCAGGAACACGTCGTACCGGCTGAGCAGCAGCGACGCCATCTGGGCGCGGGCCGCCTGGCCGCCGGACAGCGCGGTCATCGGGTGTTCCAGGCTCACCCCGAGCCCCACCTCGGCGGCGACCGCTTCCGCGCGTTCCTCGAAGTCCGCGCCGCCCAGCGACAGCCAGCGCTGCAGCGCGTCGTCGTACCCGTCGTACGCGGCCGCCACCCCCGCCGCCATCGCCTCGGCCGCCGCCTCCATCGCCGCGTGCGCCGGGGCGACCCCGGTGCGCCGGGCCAGGAAGTCGTGGACCGTCTCGCCGGTGCGCCGCTCGCGCTCCTGCGGCAGGTAACCCACGGTTGCCGTGGGCGGGCTCAGCGACACCGAGCCGCCCTCGACCTGCAGCAGCCCGGCCAGCGTACGCAGCAGGGTCGTCTTGCCGGCGCCGTTGACGCCGACCAGCCCGATCACGTCGCCGGGCGCGACCACCAGGTCGAGCCCCGTGAACAGGGTGCGGTCGCCGTGCCCTGCGGCGAGATCCCGGGCGATCATGGTGGCGCTCATCAGGGGGCGATCGTATCCGGGCCCGCGAGGGTCCGGTAACGCCCGGTTCACGAGGTAGCGTTCGTACGGTGACTGCTGCTTCCATGCCGCTCGTCCCAGAACCGCCCACCGACCTGCCGCGCACACTCGGGGAACTGCGCGCCTCCGGTCACGAATTCCGCACCGTCAAGCAGGAGCTGCGCGACAACCTGCTGGCCCGGCTGCGCGCCGGCGCCCCGCGCTTCCCCGGCATCGTCGGCTACGACGACACCGTGCTGCCGGAGGTCGAGCGGGCCCTGCTCGCCGGCCACGACATGGTGCTGCTCGGCGAGCGCGGCCAGGGCAAGACGCGCCTGATCCGCAGCCTGGTCGATCTGCTCGACGAGTGGACCCCGGTGATCGAGGGTTCCGAGCTGCGCGAGCACCCGTACGAGCCGGTGACCCCCGCGGCGCGGCGCCTGGCCGCCGAGATGGGTGACCTGCTGCCGGTCGCGTGGCTGCACCGTTCCGAGCGGTACGGCGAGAAGCTGGCGACCCCGGACACCAGCGTCGGCGACCTGATCGGCGACGTCGACCCGATCAAAGTGGCCGAGGGCCGGGCCCTGGGCGACCCGGAGACCATCCACTTCGGTCTCGTGCCGCGTACCAACCGGGGCATCTTCGCGGTCAACGAGCTGCCCGACCTGGCCGAGCGCATCCAGGTGTCGCTGCTCAACGTGCTGGAGGAACGCGACATCCAGGTGCGCGGCTACCAGCTGCGGCTACCGCTGGACCTGCTGCTGGTGGCCAGCGCCAACCCGGAGGACTACACCAACCGGGGCCGGATCATCACCCCGCTCAAGGACCGGTTCGGCGCGGAGATCCGCACCCACTACCCGCTCGAACTGGAACTGGAGACCGCGCTGATCCGGCAGGAGGCGGCGCTCACCGCGTCCGTGCCGGACCACCTGGTCGACGTGCTGGCCCGGTACACCCGGGCGGTGCGCGAGTCCCCGGCGGTGGATGCCCGTTCCGGGGTGTCGGCGCGGTTCGCGATCGCGGCGGCCGAGACGGTCGCCGCGTCCGCGCTGCGCCGCGCCGGGCTGCGCGGCGAGCGTGAGGCGGTCGCCCGGATCTGCGACGCCGTCTCGGTGACCAGCACCCTGCGCGGCAAGGTCGAGTTCGACAGCGGCGAGGAGGGCCGGGAGACCGAGGTCCTCGCCCACCTGCTGCGGGTCGCCACCGCGGAGACGTTCCGGGCCCGGCTCGCCGGGCTGGACCTGTCCGGCTTCACCGACGTGGTCGCGGACGGCGCGATCATCGAGACCGGCGAGCTGGTCGCCGCGGACGAACTGCTCGCCCAGATCGGTACGGTCCCCGGTCTGGCCAAGGTGCTCGACCGGCTCGGCCTCGGTGACGCCCCCGGCCCGGGGCAGGCCGCCGCGGGGGTCGAGTTCGTCCTGGAGGGCCTGCACCTGAGCCGCCGGCTGGCCAAGGAGCTGACCGACGACGGCCGCACCCTGTACGGGAGCTGAGATGAGCAGCCACCGGTTCCGGTACGGCGCGTGGCGCGACGGCCCGGACCCGCTCGCCCCGCCGTACGACGTACGGGCCGCGGTCGACGAGGTCGGCGAGCGGGTGCTGGCCGGGGAGAGCCTGCGCGACGCGCTGCGCGACCTGGTGCGCCGCGGCCCCCGCGAGGGGCGGGGCCTGGACGATCTGCGGGCCCGCGCCCGCCGGATGCGCCGCGACGCGTTGCGCCGGGGCAACCTCGACGGCGCGGTGACCCGCGCCCAGGCCCTGCTCGACCAGGCCCTGGCCGCCGAACGCGACGAGCTGCGCGGCAGCGACGACGAGTCGGCCCGGTTCCGTGAGGCGGTGCTGGACAACCTGCCCCGCTCCACCGCGCAGGCGGTGCGGGAGCTCGCCGGCTACGACTGGGCCAGCGATGCGGCCCGGGCGACGTACGAGCAGATCCTCGACGGGTTGCGCCGGGAAGTGGTGGAGCAGCGGTTCGCGGGCCTGCGCGACGCGCTGCGCGGCGGCGACCCGGCGGCCGACGCCCGGGTCGCCGACATGCTGCACGACCTCAACGACCTGCTGGACCGCCACAGCCGCGGCGAGGACACGCAGGACGCGTTCGCGGACTTCATGGACAAGCACGGGGAGTTCTTCCCGGACCGGCCGGAGACGGTCGACGAGTTGATCGACTCGCTGGCCCGCCGCGCGGCCGCCGCGGAGCAGCTGCTGCGCTCGCTCACCCCGCAGCAGCGCGACGAGCTGGCCGGACTGATGGAGCAGGCGCTCGGCGACGGCCCGCTGCGCGGGCAGCTCGCCGAGCTGACCGGCCACCTGCAGGCGCTGCGCCCGAACCTGCCGTGGGGGCGCGGTGAGCGGATGCGCGGCGCCGAGGATCTCGGGTACGGCGACGCCACCGCCGCGCTGGGCGACGTGGCCGAGCTGGACGAGTTGCTGGACCAGCTCGGCCAGGAGCACCCCGGTGCCACGCTGGACGACGTCGACGTCGAGGCGGTGGAACGGCGCCTGGGCCGGTCGGCCGCCGACGACGTACGCCGGCTGCGCGAGCTGGAGCGGGAGCTGCGCCGGCAGGGCTGGGTGAGCCGGGACTCCGACGGGCTGACGCTGTCGCCCAAGGCGTTGCGCCGGCTGGGGCGTACCGCCCTGGCCCGGGTGTTCGCCGAGCTGGCCGGGCGGCGCCGCGGCGAGCACGACCTGCGCGACGCGGGGGCGGCCGGGGATCTGGTCGGCTCGTCCCGCCGCTGGCACTACGGCGACGAGCAGCCGATCGACGTGGTCCGCACGATCGGCAACGCGGTGCGCCGCCGGGCTGCCGAGGGTTCGGTCGCCACCCTGCCGGTGCGGCTGCACCCGGAGGATTTCGAGGTGGCCGAGACGGAGCGGCGCGCCTCGGCCGTGGTGGCGCTGTGCGTCGACCTGTCGTACTCGATGTTCGCCGACGGCCGGTGGGGCCCGATGAAGCAGACCGCGCTGGCGCTGTCGCACCTGGTGGCCACGCAGTTCCCGCAGGACTCGCTGCAGATCGTCGGCTTCGGCCGGTACGCGCTGCCGCTGTCCCAGGGCGAGCTGGCCGCGATCGAGCCGGACCTCGTGCAGGGCACGAACCTGCAGCACGCCCTGAAGCTGGCGGGCCGCCACCTGCGCCGCCATCCCGGTTCCGAGCCGGTGGTGCTGGTGGTGACGGACGGTGAGCCGACCGCCCACCTGGACGACGACGGCGAGGCGTTGTTCTCCTGGCCGCCGCTGCCCGACACGGTCCGGGCGACGGTCGAGGAGGTGGACCACCTGACCCGGTACGGCGCCACGCTGAACCTGTTCATGCTGGGCGAGGACCCGTCGTTGCGCCGTTTCGTGGACGCCATCGCCCAGCGCAGCGGCGGCCGGGTGTTCAGTCCCGACATCGCCGAGCTGGGCCGGTACGTGGTCGATGACTACGTCCGGGCGCGCCGCGGACGTCGCTGACCACCAGAGCTAGGGTCCTAGGACGGCTACGCGGTGTGCGCGCCGCAACGGGCGGTGAACCGACAGTTGCGGGCCTGGTTATAGTTGCTGCGCGAGTTGACCGGCCAGCGGGGGAGAGGGAGTCGCGATGCCGCAGCAGCCTGCGCCCGTCGCCCCGCGCCCACCGGTCGCCTCCGACCGGATCTGGACGATTCCGAACGTCATCAGCTTCGTGCGCCTGCTCGGCGTGCCGCTGTTCCTCTACCTGCTGCTCGGGCCCCACGCGGACGTCGCGGCGCTGATCGTGCTCGCGCTGGGCGGCACCACCGACTGGGTCGACGGTTATGTGGCCCGGCGCACCGGCTCGGTCAGCCGGCTCGGCGAGCTGCTCGACCCGTTCGCGGACCGGCTGTACATCCTCGCCACGCTGATCGGCTTCACCATCCGCGAGGTCGTGCCGTGGTGGCTGACCGTCGCACTGCTGGCCCGCGAGGCGGTGCTCGGTGTGGCGCTGCTGGTGCTGCGCCGTCACGGCTACGGGCCCCCGCCGGTGCACTACGTCGGCAAGACCGGCACGTTCGTCCTGCTCGCCGCGTTCCCGGTGCTGCTGCTGGTACATGCGGTGCCGTCGACGGCCACCGTGGCCGGGCCGATCGGCTGGGGGCTGGCCTGGTGGGCGCTGGGCCTGTACTGGGCCGCGGCGGCCCTCTACCTGATCCAGACCGCCACGGTGCTGCGCGCCGACCGGGCCGCACGCGCCGGGACGGCCGCCGGATGACCGCACCCTCCGGCCGCGACGAGCGGCGGACGTTCAACGCGGACTTCCTGATCGAGCTGTTCCGCAACCCCCTGGACCCGGGGTACGCCGACGCGGCCGCCCGCCGGGCGCGGGAGGGCCCGCGTACCGGGACGCGGCGGCGCGTCATCAGCGGGGTCAGCGCGGTGACGATCGCCGCGGTCGGCTTCCTGCTGGTCGTGGCGTACCAGCAGACCGTGGCGGACGAGCCGGGCCGGACCAAGGCCCGGGCCACCCTGGTCGAGCAGGTGCAGCACCGGCGCGGCGGCACGGTCGCGCTGCAGAACCGCGCGGACGAACTGCGCGCCGAGGTCGCCACGCTGCGGGAACGGCAGCTCGGCGGCGCGGCCGTGGCCCGCCTGCGCGACCTGGAGGCGGAGACCGGGCTGGCACCGGTGCGCGGTTCCGGGGCGAAGATCACGATCGGCGACGGTCCCACCGCGGTCAACCCGGTGACCGGAAAGCAGTCGACCGAGGCGCGGGTGCGCGACAGCGACCTGCAGCTCGCCGCGAACGCGTTGTGGGCCGCGGGCGCGGAGGCGATCGCGATCAACGGCCAGCGGCTCACCGCCACGTCCACGATCCGGCAGGCGGGCGAGGCGATCCTGGTCGACTTCCGGCCGGTCGCGACGCCGTACGAGGTGGTGGCGATCGGGCCGGACACCCTGGCCGACGAGTTTCGCGACGGCTACGCTGGGCGCTTCTTCCGCGAGCTGGTCGCCCGGTACGGCATGAGCTTCGACGCGACCGGCGTGCACGACGTCACCCTGGACGCGGCCACCGAGCTGAAGCTTCGCGTCGCGGTGCCGTCAACCCCGCCTCCCTCCACCGGCCCTTCGTCCCCCGGCCCGGACTCACCCCCGCCGTCCGGCACCCCCAAGAAAGGCGGCCGATGATCGCCGTACTCGCCCTGGCCGCCGGGGTCGTCCTCGGCATCGTCCTGCACCCGACCGTGCCGCCGGGTCTGCAGCCGTACCTGCCGATCGCCGTGGTGGCCGCGCTGGATGCTGTGTTCGGCGGGGTAAGGGCGAAGCTGGACGGCATCTTCGACGACAAGCAGTTCGTGGTGTCGTTCATCGCCAACGTGGTCGTGGCCGCGCTGATCGTCTACCTGGGTGACCAGCTCGGCGTCGGCACCCAGTTGTCCACGGGCGTCGTCGTGGTGCTCGGCGTGCGGATCTTCGGCAATGTGGCGGCGATCCGCCGGCACCTGTTCCGGGCCTGAGATGAACGAGCAGCACGAGCCGCGGCCGGGCGAGGCGACCCCGGAAACCGCCGCGGACGACGAGCAGACCGTCGTCACCCCACGCCGGGTCGATGACGAGCCGCCCGCGGTCACATCGCGCCCGGTGGATGACGAGCCGACCGTGGTCACGCCACGTCTGAAGGCCGACCAGCCGACGGTTGTCACGCCGCGTCAGGAGGACGACGAGCCGACCGTGGTCACGCCGCGCTCGGTAGACGGCGGGCAGACGGTCGCCACGCCGCGCCCGGCACACGACGACCAGTCCGTGGTCACGCCACGCCCGGAGGGCGATGCAGCCGTTCACGAAGCCGCCGCGGCGGCGGAGCCCGCCCCCGAGGCAGGCTCGGAGCCGGACCGGGCCGGTGCGGCAGCTGGCCTGTCACCCGATCCGGTGGATGCCGTCCAGGTGGAGGCGGACCGTGACCCGCCCGCGGCGGCGGAGCCGGGCAGCGGGGAGCCGGAGAACGGAGCCGCCGGGCCGGCGGGCGCGGTCGCGGGGCTGCGTGGCAGGGCGCCGTGGCGGCGGGTGTCGTCCGCGGGCACGTTGATCTGGGTGCTGCTGGCGCTGTTCGGGTTCACGCTGGTGGTGCAGTTGCGCAGCAACGGCGCCGACGAGGGCCTGGCGACCGCGCGGCAGGAGGATCTGGTGCGCATCCTGTCCGATCTTGAGGCCCGCGACACCCGTCTGCAGGCCGAGATCAACGCGCTGGAGCAGAGCCAGCGGCAGCTCACCTCGGGCGTGGCGGGGCGCCAGGCAGCGCTCGCGGAGGCGGACAAGCGGGCGGACGAGCTGGGCCTGCTCGCGGGCACGCTGCCGGCGCGCGGGCCGGGCCTGCAGATCATGATCGATCCGAAGGGGCAGGGCCTCAAGGCGTCGGCCGTTCTGAACGCGGTGCAGGAGCTGCGCGGCGCGGGCGGCGAGGTGATGGAGGTGGCCGGGGCGGACGGCACCGCGGTACGCATCGTGGCGTCGAGCTATTTCGTCGACGGTGACGGGGGCCGGATCACGGTCGACGGCGCCCGGCTCTCCGGCCCGTACACGTTGCGGGTGATCGGGGTGCCGCAGACCATGCAAACTGCGCTGCAGATCCCCGGTGGGGTGGTCGCGTCCGTGGAGGGCGCCGGCGGTAGCGTGACCATGGAGCAGCGCGCCATGGTCGAGGTGACCGCGGTGCGTAAGGCCACCAGTCTGCAGTACGCGCGTCCGGTCTCCTGACCGGTCGCGGAGCGATTCGCCGGGTTGTGACAACGGAGGAACTGTGATTCCTGAGGACCTGCGGTACACGTCCGAGCACGAGTGGGTGGCGGGCGACGGGAGCGGCCCGGTGCGGGTGGGCATCACCCACTTCGCGCAGGACGCGCTCGGCGACATCGTGTTCGTGCAGCTGCCCGACGAGGGCACGGCGGTGCAGGTGGGTGACGCACTCGGCGAGATCGAGTCCACCAAGAGCGTGTCGGAGATCTACGCGCCGGTGTCCGGGACGGTCGTGGCGCGCAACGCCACGCTCGCCGACGAGCCGGAGCTGATCAACGCCGAGCCGTACGCCGCCGGCTGGCTGGTGGAGATTGCCCCGGATGATCCGGAATCGGTGCAAGGCTTGCTGGACGCTGCCGCCTACCGCTCGCTGACCGAGAGCTGACGCGGCGTATCACACACTCCGCGCGTCCGGTTGCCGCGCTTTTTCGCGCTGACTAGGCTCGCGGAGCACATGAAGTAGACCGTTATTCATTCGCAACCGATAGTCGTCCGTCCGGAGCCTCCGGGCAGCGGCGGGGGGTGCCGCGCTCCGGGCGTCTTGTCCGGTTCCGCTCACCTCTCGTGTCCGCGGGCGGCGACCGACCAGATCCGTGAGGTGGTCCGATGACGCGCCCAGACGACGAGTTTCCCCCGCTCGACGTCACGTCCACGCTCAACCTCGGCGCCCTCGACGAGGTGCTCGAGGGCCCCGAGACCGATGTGGTGCCGAGCCGGATGTCCGGTTCGCTGCCGCCCGGCATGGCGTTGCTGGTGGTGCGCCGTGGCCCGAACGCGGGGGCGCGGTTCCTGCTGGACCATGACGTGACGACCAGCGGCCGGCACCCCGACAGCGACATCTTCCTCGACGACGTGACCGTGTCCCGGCGCCACGCGGAGTTCCACCGCGACAACGGCACCTTCACGGTGCGCGACGTGGGCTCGCTCAACGGCACGTACGTCAACCGTGAGCGGGTCGAGTCGGCGACGCTCAGCAACGGCGACGAGGTGCAGATCGGCAAGTTCCGCCTGGTGTTCATCGCCGGCCCGCGGCCGGAGAGCGAGGGCGGCGGGGCGTGAACCCGTCCGGGGCGGCCGCGCGCGACCCGGGTGCCCAGGATGTGGGCGCCCGGGACGGCGTTCTCATGAGCATCGGGGAGGTGCTGGCCCACCTGCGGACGGAGTTCCCCGACACGACGATCTCGAAGCTGCGTTTCCTGGAGGCGGAGGGGCTGGTCGATCCCCAGCGCACCGCCTCCGGATACCGCAAGTACACGTGGAACGACGTGGCCCGGCTGCGGTTCGTGCTCACCGCCCAGCGCGACCAGTACCTGCCACTGCGGGTGATCCGCGAGCAGCTGGAGACCCTGGAGCGCGAGCAGGGCGAGCCGCCGGCCACCGGGCGTCCCGCGCTGGTGGCGGTCGGCTCCGGCGGCGACGTCCCGGTCGAGACCGCTTCCGTGCGGGTCTCCCGTACGGATCTGATCGCGCGGACCGAGGTGGACGAGGAACTGCTCGTCGAGCTGGAACGGCTCGGTCTGGTCCTGTCCCGGCCCCCGGGGTGGTACGACGGTGACGCCGTGGTCATCGTCGAGGCCGTGGTCGGGCTGACCCGGCACGGCCTGGAGTTGCGGCATCTGCGCGCGTTCCGGGCCGCGGCGGACCGTGAGGTGGGACTGTTCACACAGTTGCTGGCGCCGCTGGTCCGCCAGCATGATCCGGGTGCCCGGGCCCGCGCCGCCGAGACGGCCCGCGAGCTGCAGGCGCTGTCGCAACGGCTGCATGCGGCCCTAGTCCGGGCCGGGCTGCGCGGGACGCTGGGACGCTGACCGGTTCGTCGTAGGCTTCGAGGGGTAACCCCGGTGAGGCATGGACACGGACCTCGTGTGGAGGCACGCCCGACGGCGCCGTGTACCGTGCAGGTGAGGGCGCGGGAAACAGCCCGAAGGCCGCCGCGGGTGGCCATTTGGGGCGGCGACGACAGCGACACGGAGGCGGGCGGTGCGCGAGCTGAGCGTGGTCGGGGTTCGGGTGGAGCTGCCCAGCAACCAGCCGATCGTCCTGCTCAGGGAGGTCGACGGTGATCGGTATCTGCCGATCTGGATCGGCGCGGTGGAGGCGACCGCCATCGCGTACGAGCAGCAGGGCGTCAAGCCGGCCCGGCCGTTGACCCATGACCTGCTGCGGGACATCCTCGCGGCGCTGCAGGCGCCGCTGAAGGCCGTGGAGATCACGGAGCTGAAGGAGAACGTGTTCTACGCCGACCTGCTGATCGGCGACGATCTGCGCGTTTCGGCGCGGCCCAGCGACTCGATCGCGCTGGCGCTTCGGGTGGGCGCGCCGATCCGGTGCGCGGACCAGGTGCTCACCGAGGCCGGCATCGTCATCCCGGACGAGCAGGAGGACGAGGTGGAGAAATTCCGCGAGTTCCTCGATCAGGTCCGGCCGGAGGACTTCGCGGGCTGACGCATCGACCGTCACCACAGGTCTCGTCGCCCACACGCGGCGTGTCGCGGCATTACCTCCCTGTTCGGCGGCCCGGTGCGATATACGCTCGGGGCATCCAGATGAGGTGGCCGCGCAGCGGGGAGGTAGTCGCGTGCACGAGTCAGATCCTCTCGAGGGTCCCCGGGTGGGCGAGGACGGCGACGTCGGCTATCGCGGCGTGACGGCCTGCCACGCGGTGGGCATCAGCTACCGGCAGCTCGACTACTGGGCGCGGACCGCGCTGGTCGTGCCCAGTATCCGCGACGCGTCCGGTTCCGGCACTTCCCGGCTCTACTCGTTCCGCGACCTGGTCGTTCTCAAGGTCGTGAAACGGCTGCTCGATGCGGGTGTCTCGTTGCAGAACATCCGTAAGGCGATCGAGGCGCTGCGCTCGCGCGGCGTCGACGACCTGGCCGGCATCACGCTGATCTCCGACGGCACGACGGTGTACGAGTGCCGTTCCCCCGAGGAGGTCGTCGACCTGTTGCAGGGCGGTCAGGGCGTGTTCGGCATCGCCATCGGGGGTGCCTTCAAGGAGATCCAAGGTTCGTTGTCGCATCTGCCGGCCGAGCCTGCGAGCACGCCGCAGCCGGTCAGCGCGAGTGCGCCCACCGAGCCGGCCGCGGGCGACGAGCTCGCCGCCCGCCGCGCCCGCCGCCGGGTCGGCTGACCCCGGCCCTCAGCGGTCGGTTCCCACCCCGCACCCGTACCCTCCTTCGGTGATCAAGGGACGGGTCCTCGCTGCGGTCGTGCTGGTCGGTGCCGTGACCGGTGCCGTGCCGGCCGCGCCGGTCCGGGCGGACGTCGGGTTCACGGTGGCAGCGACCTACAACCTGCTGTGACCGAGCATGCCACCGCCCGTTCCCGGGCCGCCGAGACCGCCGCGTCCGTGTCGTCGTCGACCGGTCCCCGCCGGCGCGCCTCAGGCTGCGCGGAAGCGGCGTAGGTCGCGAGCCTCCGCAGCGGAGCGGGCCAGCCGGTGCACGGTGCGGGGCCCGGCCACCCCGTCCTCCGCCAGCCCCGTACGGGCCTGGAACGACTGCACGGCCGCGGTCAGGTCCCTCTCGGCGGGCCCGACCGCGACGCCCAGGTCACCGAACAGTTCCCGTAGCGCGGCCGGGTCGGCCGACGGCGGCTCGTCGGCGGGCCAGCCGATCAGCCCGCCGACCGCCGTGCCGACCACGCTGAGCATTCCTCGTGCGGACATCGCAACCTCCCCGGATGGTGTGGAGGCCAGCATGTCCGGCGGCGGCAGGTCCGCGCCTCTACCCGCCGACCCGAACCGCCGCCTCACACCTGCGACTTTCGGCCGAGCCCGAACCCCAGGGCCCTGGCCTCGGGCCCGCTGCCCAGAACCCAGGGCCCGAAGCCCAGGCCCCGCGGCTCAGCCGGCCAGGTGCCCCCACTGGTCTTCCAGCTCGGGCCACGTGCCCTGCGCCACCGCCCGGCCACCGATCAGCACGACCACCCGGTCCGCCTGGCTGAGCGCGGCCCGTTTCGACGTCGAACCGACCACGGTCACCCCGTGCGCGCGCAGCGCCCGCCACAGCTCCAGCTCCGTCGTCACGTCCAGCGCGGACGACACGTCGTCCGCGATCAGCAGCTCCGTACGCGGCGCCAGCGCCCGGGCCAGCGCGAGGCGCTGGAGCTGCCCGCCGGACAGCCGGGTGCCCTTGTGACCGATGAGCAGTTGCAGGCCACCACCGCCCGCGGCCAGGTCGTGTTCGAGCTGGGCGGTGGAGACCGCGTCCGCGGCGTCGACCGGGTGGCCGAGCTGGATGTTGTCCGCCACCGTGCCGGACAGCACCCGGGGCAGCTGGGCCACGTAGCCGACCTGGTTGGGGCGCAGGAACAGCTCCGGCTCGTCCACGGGCTGGCCGTTCCATCGCAGCGTGCCGGTGTGGTGCACGATGCCGGCGAGCGCGCGCAGCAGCGACGACTTGCCCGCTCCGACGGGGCCCAGCACCAGCACCAGCTCGCCGCGTTCCACGGCCAGGTCGATGTCGTGCGCCCCGACGGCGCCATTCTCGTGCACCGCGCTGAACGCCTCCAGCTCCAGGCGCGTCAGCGGGTTGCGCGGGGTCGTGGGCGGCGCCGGGGCGGTGCCCGCGGCGATGTCCACACCGGGCACCGCGGCCGAGTACTCGGCCGCCCCGGCCATGGCGACCGTCCGGCCCGTCCACACCCGGGCCGACGGCATCTGGGACACCAGCGAGGCGGTCGTCCACGCGAACCAGCGCGCCGCACCCAGCGTCGCCACCGCGATCAGCGTGGCCGCCGCGGACAGCGAACCGGCCAGGTACAGCGCCCACGCCGCGATCGGGAGCAGGCCACTGACCAACGACGGGGTGGAGCGGGCCCACACCTGGATGGTGATCTCGCGGCGCTGCCGCTCGCTGCGGTCGGTGTCCAGCCGGGCCAGGTGGGTGAGCACCGGCCTGGTCGCCCCGGCCAGCTTCACGGTGCGGGCCGCGGACAGCGACGACACCAGCGCGGTCGCGAACGCGGCGCGGGAGGCGACCGTACGCCGGGCCGCCTTCTCCAGCCGCGGCCCGAACGTCGTCGCGGCCAGCCCGGACAGCACCATCGTCCCGCCGAAGAACATCGCCGGAACCGGCGAGCCGGACGCCCACGTCATCGCCACGATCATGACGAGGCTGGTGACCGTGTCGATGAGGTTGTCCGCCAGGACCACGACGCGTTCGGTGTCGCCGCCCTGCGCGACCACCTCCGCCGGGGTGTGTTTGCTGACCCGGCGCGGCCCGACCTGGCCGTGCACGAGCCGCAGGCTGATCCGCAGCATCTGCCGGACCCACCACTCCGGGAACCACGCGCCGGTGTAGTACAGCGCCGGGGTGGTCAGCAGCAGCGCCGCGGCGATGGCCAGCGCCGGCACCATCGGGTTGCCGATGCCGTCGACGACGTGCGACCACAGCAGCGGCAGGATCGAGCCGTCCAGCCCGAACAGGACCAGCACCACGAACAGTGCGACCGCGGCCAGGCCGTACCGGGGGTCGTTGAGGGTCAGCCGGACGATCTCGCGCAGCGTACGCGTGCGCGGCGGGTCCGGAAGCGGCGGCGGCTCCGCGGTCGGCGGCGTGGCCGGCGGCTCGGCCGAATCCACGGACTCCAGCTCGGCCGCGGTCTCGTCCCAGTCGTCGCGCTCGGCGAGCAGCAGCCCACCGGACGCCGCCTCGCCCGGCGCGGTCGCCGCCGGTGCGGTGGCGTGGCTGGTGGCCAGCAGCTCGGCGAAGCGCCGCGAGCTGCGCAGCGGCCCCGCCTCCAGCACCCGGCCGTCGGCGAGCACGACCACCTCGTCGCAGCGGCGCACCGACGACAGCCGGTGCGCCACGATCACGCCGATGCGGCCGTCGAGCAGCCGGTCGGTGGCGCGCTGCACCCATCCCTCGGTGACCGGGTCCATCCGGGCGGTGGCCTCGTCGAGGATCACCACCTGCGGGTCGCGGACCAGGATCCGGGCGAACGCGACCAGCTGCTCCTGGCCGGCGGACAGTTTGTGCCCGCCCTCGCCGAGTTTCGTGTCGATGCCCTCGGGCAGGCTCTCCACCCATGTCGTCAGGCCCAGCTCGGCCAGCGCGTCACCCGCGCCGGGCAGCAGCGCCGGGTCGAACAGGGCAATGTTCTCGGCGAGCGTCCCGGCCAGGATCTCGGTGCGCTGCGGGACGATCGCGGTCCACTGGCGCAGCTTCTCGACGTCGATGTCGTTGAGGTCGACGCCGCCCAGCGTCACGGTTCCGCGCGGCACCTCGACGGAACGGGTGAGGATCTTCGCGAGCGTGGACTTGCCGGAGCCGGTGCGCCCGATCAGTGCGTACGAGTGGCCGCGGGCGAACGTCAGGCTGACGTCGCGCAGCGCGGGCGGGCGGTCCGCGTCGCTCTCGCCGTACCGGAATGTCAGGTCGCGGATGACCAGGTCGCCGTCGGCCGGAGCGGCGCCCCCGACGGGTTCCTGCCGGACGTCACGCAGCAGCTGGACCCGGCTCCACGCGCCCAGCGCGTTCTGCAGCTCGGGCACCATCCGGGTGACGTGCTCCAGCGTGCCGCCGAAGCCGAGCGCCAGCAACCACACCGCGGTCAGGCGGGCGCCGTCGACATGCCCGGTGGTCAGCGCCCACGCGCCGGTCACCACAAGCACCGCGATCAGCGTACGGGTGATCGTGCCCGCGCCCAGTGTCACCTTCGACGAGGTGCGCCACACGCGCCGGCCGCGCTGCAGCACCTCGCGGGCCCGCTGGGCGTACAGGCGCAGCACGTACGGGGCGGCGAGGCTGGTACGGACGTCGTCCTGCCCGTGGATCGCCTCCTCCATCACCGCGGCCAGGTCGCTCCACGCCTCCTCCTCGGCGATCCGCAGCGGGGAGATGCGCTTGATCGGCCCGCTCATGGTTCTCGCCAGCAGCGCCGAGACCAGCACCATGGCGACACCGGCCGGCCACCACACCGCGAACGCCGCGACGACCGCCAGCGTGGCGACGGCCAGCTGCTGCGCGAGCCGGACGCCCGGCCCGCGCAGCTCGGAGCCGACCTGGTAGACGTCGTTGTCGATGCGGTCGAGCAGTTCACCGACCGGGGTGTTCTCCAGCGTGGGCAGGTCCTGGCCGAGCGCGACCCGGCACAGACCGCGGCGGATCGCGGCGGTCCAGTCCGCGGTGAGCCCGGCGGCGATCAGCCCGACCGCCAGGTCGCTGAGCACCGCGGCGACCAGGGCGGCGGCCAGCACCGCGAACATCGGCACCGAGCGGTTCACCAGCACCGGGCCGGCCAGCGCGAGCGCCGCGGCCTGACCGCTGGCGCCGAGCAGAATGAGCGCCGCCACCAGCGTGGAACGGCGCGGGGAAGTGGCCCACAGGTCGCGGAGCAGGCGCATGAGAGGTCCTCACGATCGGGGGGCGGTACCCCCCATCCTGCGGGCCGTCCGGTGAGCGGACAAACCAATTACGGGCGCGCGGGTATCGCCTGTGTCAACCCTCGCGAGCGTGCCCGCGTCGCTGCTCAGCCGCGCCGCAACGTGATCAGGGTGATCTCGCTGGGGGCGAACACCCGGAACGGCGGCCCCCAGAACCCGGTGCCGCGGCTGGTGTAGAGCTGCGTACGCGCGCCGTGCCGGCTCAGGCCCTGCAGCACCGGCTGGTCCGTGCGGACCAGGTAGTGGAACGGCCAGATCTGGCCGCCGTGGGTGTGCCCGGACAGCTGCAGGTCCACGTCGTGCGCCACCGCGCCGCCGATCTGCTGCGGCTGGTGGGCGAGGAGCAGCACCGGCAGCGCCGGGTCCGCCCCGGCCAGCGCCGCCGCGTGGTCCGCGTGATGGCCCGGAACGCCGGAACCTTCGGCAGTCCGGTCGTCCACCCCGGCCAGCACCAGCCGGTCGCCGCCGCGCTCGACCACGATGTGCCGGTTGTGCAGGGCCTCCCAGCCCAGCGCGGCCATGTGTTCCACCCACCGCTGCGCCCCGCTGAAGTACTCGTGGTTGCCGGTGACGTACACCCGGGCGAGGGCGGCGCGCACGTCGGCCAGCGGTGCGGCCTGCGCGCGGCGGTCGGCCACCTCGCCGTCGGCGATGTCGCCGGTGTGGGCCACGACATCCGCATCCAGTGTGTTCATCACCTCGACGACGCGGGCCGACCAGCGGGCCCGGTCGATCGGGCCGTAATGGGTGTCGGTGATCAGGACGACCTTCAGGCCGTCGAGCGCCGGGCCGAGCCGGTCCAGCCGCACCTCGACGCGCCGCACCCGCGGCACCCGCATCGCCTCGACATACCCCCAGACGAGCAGGACGGCGGCGACGGCGACGACCGCAGCGGTGACCACCCGCGAGCGCACCGGGTCGGCGACACCCGCGAGCCCCAACGCGAGGCGGGCCAGATTGCCCAGCACCGACCAGGTGAACAACACCCAGACCACGCCCAGCTCGGTGTCGGACACCCGGGCCGCCCAGTCGGCGCGGCGGCCGGCGTGCCCGGCGATCATCAGCATCGGGAACGTCGCCACCGCGGCGACGACCAGCACGGTGCCACCCGCGACGACCGCGGCGGGCCAGTGGTTGCCCGCCACCAGCAGCGTCCACCAGGGGACCCCGTACAGCAGCAGCACGATCGCCGTGATCGTCGCGGCGAACCGCGCCACTCGCCCTGCGCGGCGCTGGGGCCGGGCCTGCACCGACTCATCGACCGACACGCCTACGAGAATGCCACGGCCGGGTCAGTTCGGCGCCATCGGCGAGCCGCAGCATGACCGCGGCGGGCACCACCAGGTCGGCGCGGTCACGGGTCGCGGCGATCAGGGCGGCGTTGCGCTCGTCCGTGCCGGTGGCCCAGGCGACGGCATCCGGCTCGGCTTTGCCGAACCGTACGTGGCGGGCGATCAGCCGGCGCAGCCGCTCGTCGTCGGGCAGTTCCACGAACCAGATCTCGTCGCACATCGTCCGGGCCTGCCGCCAGCGCGGATCGTCGAGCAGCAGGTAGTTGCCCTCGGTCAGGATCAGTCGGGCGACGCGTGGCACCCCGATCGCCCCGGCCAGCGGTTGTTCGAGGTCGCGTGCGAAGCCGGGCGCGTACACGACGTCGTCGGTGTCGTCGCGCAGGCGGCGCAGCAGGGCGGCGTACCCGAGGGGGTCGAACGTGTCCGGGGCGCCCTTGCGGTCCCGCAGGCCCAGCCGGTCCAGCTCCCGGTCGGCCAGGTGGAAGCCGTCCATGGGCACGTGCGCCACCCAGCCCGGCGCGGGCAACCCGGGCGGGGGCGCCGGGGCGAGGGCGGCCAGCAGCGCCTCGGCCAGCGTGGACTTGCCGGCGCCCGGGGCGCCGGCGATGCCCAGGACGGCGCGGTGCCCGCCGTCGGCGAGCGCACGCGCACGATCCACCAGCGCCGCAAACGTCAGCATGCGCAGAGTCTGTCACCGGCCGCCCGCACGGCCCGGCACCGCCTGCACGGCCCGGCACCGGCCGCTCGCACCCGGCCGGCCGCGGGCCGAGCCGCGGCAGCCGAGCCATGACCGGCGACCCTGTTCAGCCGACCGGCGCGGGTGAGGCCTACAGGCCGAGACGCAGGGCGGCGACACCGCCCGGCGACAACGGGCGCACCGTGGCCCGCCGCAGGTCGGCGCGGATGCCGACCGGAAGCTGGGTGCCGAGCGCGCACAGCGCCGGGAACAGGTCGAGCACGTCGCGGTGGCTCAGCGCCCCCACGCCGATGATCAACCCGTTGACCGCCGGTGGCGTACGGGCAAGTTCCGCGCACAGTTCCATGCGCCAGATCGGGTCGGCCACGTGTGTGGCGAACTCCCGGGCGATCCGCGTGCCTGCGGCGCACCCGGCGTCGGGTGCCGCGTGCCTCCCGGAGGTCGCCAGCACGGGAGCCGGCCGTACGGCGACCCCGAGACGTTCGGCGAGCTCCGGCACGGTCAGGGTGGCCAGCCCGTACGCGCAGGCGTCGCAGAGGCGGCGGAACGTGTGCGCGTCGACCACCATCGCCGCGCTCGGGCATCCGCCCGGTGCCTCGCAGATCGCGTCCATCACGACCTCGGCGAGCCGGCCGCCGGCGTCGAAACGCCCGACGCCGAAGTACGGACCGGGGGTGGCACGGCACGCCTGCAGTGCCGCTTCTTCACTGGTGTATCCGTCGGGGTCCACGCCGATGCGCGGGATGCCATGGTGTGGGTGGAGGTGGATGAGTCGGTACATCCCGTCGCTCCCGGGGTCGTGCCTGGCGTCGTCGACCCGGGGTACGGCCGCGATGGGCCCGTCGGTTCAGTCCTTACGCTGTGTGTAAGAAAATTGCCGCCGATCGCGGTGACCAGTAAGCCTGAAGCAGTCGAATGTCACGGCGTGTAACGCGTACGTGCCGGCGGTGAGCAGGACCAGCACCGCTGCCAGCGCCGCCACCACCGAGGTGTCGAGCATCCGCCAGGCGGCGGGCAGCGTCACGACCCCGAGCACCACCGTCGCCTCCGCGGCCGCCTCGGCGAGGCGCCGTGGGTCGAGTACGCGTCGTTCGGTCATGGTGCACAGCTTTCCGTCGCGGCCGTCGCGGTCGCTTCCCTCCGCGGTGGGAACGACAGCTATGACTTTCGGCCGAGCCGGGGACACCCGCCGGGGGAGATGGGCGCTCCCGGTGACATCCGGAAAACGGCGTGACCTGCGGCAGATCCCGGAAACGGATGGTCAGAAACGGCCAGTGGGACGGTTGCCAACGATCCCGATAACGCCGAAGCTTGCCAATGCACCGGCCGATTTGTCGTCGTGACCGGCCCGAGCGGGGAGGAACACGCAAGTGACCGTCACGGCGTCGCCGACGTGGGAGACCATGCCGGCGCTGATGTACCACTCGGTGTCCGCGGTCGGTGGGCCCATGCGGGACCTGGCCGTGCCCCCGGACCGCCTCGCCGAGCAGCTCACCGCGCTCACCGCGGCCGGCTACCGGCTCGTCGGCCTCACCGAGGCCCTGGACCTGCTCGACGCCGGCTGCACGGACAATCTGCTCGCGGTGACGTTCGACGACGGCTACCGGGACTTCCTCACCGCGGCCGTACCGGCGCTGGCCGCCGCGGGTGCCTGCGCCACCCTGTACGCCTCCGTGGGCCACCTCGGCGAACACGCCGACTGGCTGGGCCAGTGGTCGCCCGACTTCGGCCCGATGCTGTCCTGGGACGAGCTCGCCGAGGTCGCCGCCGCCGGCGTCGAGATCGGCAACCACAGCCTCGTGCACCACCCGCTCGACGTGCTGCCCCGCGCCCAGCTGCGCGAGGAGGTCGTCCGCAGCCGCGACGAGTTGGAGCAGCGCCTGCAGCTGAAGGTGCGCAGCTTCGCCTACCCGCACGGCTACAACGGCCGCCGGGTGCGCGACGTCGTGCAGGCCGCCGGGCACGACAACGCCACCGAGGTGGGCCGCCGGCTGCACAATCCCCACGAGCGGCGCTTCGCCGTACCCCGTCTGCAGCCGACCCCCGACCACACCGGCGCGGACCTGGTGGCGCTCGTGGCCGGCGGCGGCAGTTCCCTCGTGCCGCAGGTCAAGCGGCTCGCCCAGCCTGGGTGGCGGATGGTGCGCCGCGTCGCCCGCCGCGCCGGCCGGAACCTGACGTGAGCGACACGCCCCGCCCGGGGCCGCGGCTGACCCGTCGCGGCGTCCTCGGTCTGGGAGCGCTGGCCGCGGTGCCGGCCGTGACGCTGGTGGTGCACGAGGCCGGTTCGTCGAAAAGCAAGGCCGCGGGTCCGCGAGCGCCGTCCGCGTCGCCGTCGCAGCCGCACAGTTCGCCCGCCGCGCCGCCGGTCGTCACGAAGGGCGGGGGGCCGGTCCCGTTGGTCGCGGGCAAGGTGCTGCTCGGCTCGTACCTCGCGCTCAGCGGCATGACCATGCGGCAGAGCCTGGAGCTGCGCGACCGCCAGCTCGGCCGGCCGCAGCGCCTGATCAACCTGTTCTACGAGTGGACCGACAACCTGCCCAACCGGCTGCCCGACCTCCCCGAGCGGGCGGTCCCGATGATCTCGTGGCGCGGCACCAAGTACTCCGCCGTCAACGGCGGCGCCGCGGACGCGCTCATCGCCCGGGCGGCCCGCCGCATCGCCCAGTACGGCCGGCCGGTCATGCTGCGCTACGCGTGGGAGATGAACGGCTTCTGGTTCCCCTGGGGTGGCGCCAAGAACGACGACGACCCGGACGGCTACATCGCCTGCTGGCGCCGGGTGCACCGGATCTTCCGCCAAGCCGGCGCGCGGAACGTCTCGTGGGTGTGGAGCCCCAACTGGCACTCCGATCCCGCCGAGGACTGGAACACCCCGCAGGCCTACTACCCGGGCGACGAGTACGTCGACTGGGTCGGCATCTCCGGCTACAACCTGCACCGCGAGTCCCCCGAGACGCTGTTCGACGGCATCTACCAGCGGTACGCCACCCGCAAGCCGATCGCCGTCACCGAAGTGGGGTCGGTGGACCGTGGCGGCAGCACGAAGGCCGACTGGATCACGCTGTTCGCGCAGTGGGTGCAGAACCGGCCCGCGGTCGGCGCCGTGACCTGGTTCGACACGGACACCCACCCGGGCTACAACGAGAAGTGGCGCATCGACACCGACCCGCAGTCGCTGGCCGCGTACCGGGCGATGGCCACCAGCGAGCGTTTCAGCGCCTGACGTCCCGCCCGGTCAGTGGACCGCGGCGATGTACAACGTCCGGTACGGGGTGGTCTCGCCCGCCCGGAACAGGTTCACGGTCGTGCGCTGCCCGCTGGGCATGCCGATGCTCGCGGTCCAGGTGCCGTCCGTGGTCACCGCGATCGTCCGCTGCTCGGTGGTCTTGCCGTTGGGACCGGTCACCGCCAGCGTGTACGGCCCGTACTCGGGGAGCAGGCCGGTCGCCGTGACCGGCACGAGGCGGCTCCCCGACGCGTTCACCGGGCCGGGCTGACCGGCCGACAGCGCGGTCACGGTCGTCTCGTAGCTGCGGATGGAGCTGCCGTAGGACAGCCATCCGGCCCCGCCGAGCACGGCGAGCACGAGAACCAGCGGGAGAAGCTGCCACACCAGCCGCCGCGGTTCCGCGGGCTCCGCGGTGTCGCCCGGCGGCGCGGCGTCGACGACCCTGGGCAGCAGCATCGTCGAGACCTGGTCTTCGGTCAGCACGGGAGTCGCGGCCACCGGGCGGGGGGCGGGCGCCGCGACCGGCACCGCAACGGGGGCGGGCGCCGGAGCCGGAGCCGGAGCCGGAGCCGGAGCTACGGCGGTTTCCGGGGCGGGGTCCGGTTCGTCGTCGTCCTCCTCCTCCTCGTCCCAGAGCTTGCTGACCTGGGCCTTCAGCCAGGCCACCCTAGGGTGGGGGACCTTGGCCGGGACCGGAGCCGCGACCGGGGCCGGTGCCGTTTCCGGGGCGGCGTCCGGTTCGTCGTCCTCCTCCTCGTCCCAGAGCTTGCTGACCTGGGTCTTCAGCCAGGCCACCCCACGGTCGGGGACACCGGCCAGGACCAGCGCCACCAGCGTGACGCCGCCGGTGGCGATCGTCCACGACGTCCGGCCGATCGGGAAGCCGGTCACGTGGATGACCAGGCCGCCCAGGACCAGGACGGCGAGGCTGAGCGCCGCGGTCAGCACGGTGCGCTCGACCGCGCTCAGTTCGCGGCCGCGCAGCAGCGCCCCGGTCAGTGCCGCGCCGGGCAGCGCGAGCGCGAGCGGGAGCCCGCCGGCCATGGCGAGTGCGGGTGGCCCGTACATCACCCCGGCGGCAGCGGCGACGGTCATCGCGGCGAGGGCGAGGGCCAGCTTCGGCCTCATTCGGCGTCCCCCACGTGATAGATGCGGACGGTGCCGTTGTCGTACACCCGGTCCACCTCGCTCAGGGTGTCGAACTTGCCGATCTGCGCCGTGGTCAGCGGGCTGGTGATCCGCCCGGCGCGGGGGTCGTTCTCGAAGTACGCGTCGCTGACCGGCAGCCGGGTGGTGAGCCGCTGGTCGACCACCAGGTACTCCAGGTGCACCCGGGTCGCGAGGTCGTCCTCGGCGAGGCCCCAGTGGTCGGCGTAGAACAGCGGGCCCACCTCACGCACCGGGTCCTGGCGCCCGTACGTCGAGCCCAGGGACACGGACGTGACGTCGCCGCCGATGCGGTGGTCCGGTCCCAGGGTCTCCCGTTCCCAGTTCGCGGCCGCGACCCCGTACGCGTCCACGGACCGTTCGAAGCCGCCCGGCAGGTACGGACCCGGCAGCAGCGACACCAGCGGCGGCCAGCCGCCCGCCCGCGCCCCGATCATCAGCAGCGTGACCAGCGCCGAGCCCGCGGCCACCCGGGTGAACAACGGCCAGCCCACCGGCGCCGGATAGTCGTACACCGGGGCGGCGGCGCGCCACCGGTGGCCCGCGCTGTCCCGCAGCGGGATGATCTGCACGCCGCGGACCAGGGCGATGGCGGACAGGATCGCGATCGGGATGTACGTGAACGTCTGCAGCCGCCCGGAGATCTCCGGACCGTTCTGGCCGAGGAAGCGCACCGCGTTGCCCGCGAAGAACAGGAAACTGCCCACCACGGCCGCCCACCGCCAGGAGTCCCGGTCGTGCCGGTGGATCATGTCGCGCACGCACGCCAGGTACAGCACGAACAGGCCGAGCAGACCGGCGCCCTGCACGACCAGCTGGCCGACCGACACCGCCGCCGAGGCCGCCTCCGGCGTGGTCTCGTCGTTGAGCAGCTGGCGGACCGTGGCGATCACCTGGGTGATCGGGTCCTCCAGGTACTCGATCACGTCGCTGGCCACGAACAGGATCCACGCTGCGACGATCGCCAGTGCCACCGCCGGCATGACCAGCGTCGCGGCCCGCCGGGGACGCTGCGTGACCAGGTCGGCCACCGCCAGCAGGACCAGCGTCGCGACCAGCGCGAACGCGGTCACGTGGTGGCTGACCGTGGTCACCAGGATGGACCCGACCGCGATGATCGCGAACGGCTTGCCGCCCTCGGCCAGCCAGCGGCGCGTCGCCCAGATCGTCAGCATGAAGAACGGCAGCGCCGCGGTCTGGTACAGGAACATCGAGTTGAAGAACAGGTAGTGCATCGCGGTGGCGTACAGCGCGCAGGCGACGCCCGCGACCGCGGGGGAGTTGCTCGCCCGCAGCGCGGTGGCGAACAGGACGCCCACGAACACCAGGTGCGCCACCCCGGCGACGATCACCCCGGACGCGGTCACCGGCATGCCGGTCAGGCCCGACAGACCGGCAGCCATCTCGGCCAGCCCCGGGAAGTGCACCGCGGGCGGCAGCGCGGGATTGGGCTGGAACAGCTTGCCGGTCTCCATCAGGACCGTCGTGGCCAGCCAGTGCTGCAGCTCGTCCGGGAAGCGGAACTGGTCCGGGCTGTACATCCACTTCAGCAGGTACTGGTTGACGGCCAGGCCCATGACCAGTAGGAATGACTCGCCCACACCCGCCATGCGGCGGCTGAGCAGCCGCAACACGACCGGGGTGAAGACCACGACCTGACCGATCCAGTACGCCGTCATCGCGCTCGACGCGCCGTTTCGGCCACCCTGGTACGAGAACGCGACCAGCAGCACGCCGAGGCTGGACAGTGCCAGCACCAGCGGCGCATGTCCCAGGTCCAGCGGTTGGCGGCGGACGCTTGCCGGCTTGGGCGCGCGGGCCGGATCGGGTGCGGGGGTGGCGGGCGTGGGCGGCGCGTTCAGACGTCCGGGCACCACCGGGATCCGGGTCGGGGGCATCTCGCCGGGCGTGGGCGTCGGCGGCGGAAGCGTGGTGGAGTCCTGCCCGGCTCCGGGCACGACCGCCGCGCCGCGGATCTTGGGCTGGACGCGGGCCCGCCCCTGGGCCTCGGCCGCCGCCGGCTGGTCGGCCTGCGGCCGTTGCTCCTGCACGCCTGACTGATCGGCCGCGGGCACTCGTTCGGTAAGCCTTGGCTTGCCGTTAGCCGCAGCGTGTCCGGTCGCCGCGCCCGGTGCCTTCGCACGACCGGCCACTCGCTCACCCGGTGGGCCGGGCTGGGCTGGTGCCGCCGGTGGGGCGGGCCGGGCTGGTGCGGCTGCCGTTACCGGCGGGGCGGGCTGGGCTGGTGCGCCCCGCACCACCGGCGGGGCGGGCTGCGCAGGTGCGCCCGGTACTACCGGCGGGGCGGGCTGGGCTGGTGCGCCCGGTACTACCGGCGGGGCGGGCTGAGCTGGTGTGCCCGCCACTACCGGCGGGGCGGGCTGAGCTGGTGCCACTGCCGGTGGGGCGGGCCGCGCCGCGTCGGCCTGCGGTTCGACCCGCGCGACGGGCACCTTCGGCGGGGCTTCCGTGCCGGTCTGCGGGGCGGCGGCCGTTGTCGCGGCGGGCGATGTGGCGGGGGCCGGGTTCTCGGCGGCCGGCGATCCGGCGGCGGCCGGGGCCTTCGCGGGTGGAGGCGTCGCCCCGGCTGCGCCCGTCGCGGCTGCGGCCTTCCCCGGCGTACGCGGAGAAAGGCCCGGCGTGCCCAGGGTGAGGCCCGGCGGTGGCGGAAGGGGGGTTTTGGGCACGCCCGTGGTGGTTTGAACGTCCGCCCGCGGGCCGGCGGTCTGCACCCGCGCCGTGCCCCGGGCACGGTCGGGCTGCACCCGGGCGGTGCCGCGGGCGGTGTCGGGCTGCTCACCCTCGCGCTTGTCGGTCCCGTCTGCCGTGCGCTGGTCCGCGGTGTGCTGGGCCTCTGCGTCTTCCGGGGATTCGAACTGCTGGATGGACTGCATCACGCCGGTCGGGCGCTCCTTCACCTGGTCGTTGCCGGGTTCCGGCCCGTCGCCGGGTGCGACGGCATGGTGCGGGATCCAGCCGCCGTCGGGCGGCGGCTCGGGTTGGCGCGAGATGGGCATTCAGTTTCCCCGTGAAGCGTGGACCGGACGGCGGGGCGCGGGCCGCACGGCCCGGCACCCCATGGTCCCCGATCGGGGCGGCCATCGGCCGCCCCGGCCGGTTGGGCCATGCCCATGAGCTGGTGGCAGATCATTAGCGTCATATGGTTCCGCGCTGCCGGGAATGCCCCTTACCGGGAGAACATTTCGGCGAACGGACGAGTCCCGCGCTCAGCGGCCCGCCGTGCGGTTCTTCGTACGCGCCTGCCGTCGCCCCTTCAGGTACGCCCGGGGCCCGGCGAGCATGCCGCGCCGGTTCGCCTTGAGCAGCTCCCGCGGGAAGTCGTCCTGCAGCGTGGCCACCCGCAGGCTGTCGCTGCCGGTGAGGTCGCGCAGCGCGCCCGGCACCAGCTTGAGCAGCGGCCACAGCAGGCCGGGCCGGTGCATCAGCAGGCTCGTGTACGCGGCGGTGAGTCCCGCGCCGTACCCGACCATCTGCTTCTCCAGGCCGGCCAGGTCGCGCCGGTGGTAGTGGTGGGTGACCGCGGTGGGCTGGTAGACGATCGTGCCTCCGCTGACCAGCACCTGGGTGAACGCCAGGGTGTCCTCCGAGCCCATCGCCGGGGTGCCGGCGCCCAGCGCGGTGTCGAACCCGCCGATTCGCTCGATGACGCCCGCACGGAACGTCATGTTCGCACCGGTGCCGAACGGGGGCAGAGGGTACAGCGGGCTCTGGCGGTGTGCGGTGGCCGGGCTGAACACGTCCGGCTTGAAGCCGCGCCCCTTGCTGTGGCCGCCGAACTGCTCGAACCACAACTGCGCCTGGGTCTCCAGCTCGGCCGGGACGATCACGCCGGAGACGACGTCCGCGTCGGGGTGATCGGCCAGCGCCCGGGCCACCTCGGCGAGCCAGTTCGGGTCGGCGTACTCGTCATCGTCGATCCAGGCCAGGATCTCGCCCGGGGCGACGGCGACCGCGGCGTTGCGGGCGAACGACAGCCCCGCCTTCGGCTCGACCAGGTAGTCGACCGGGCCGCGGCGGGCCGCAGCGCGGACCACCTCGGCGGTCGCGTCGGTCTCCGGGGCGTTGTCCACGACCAGCACCCGGAACTGCGGGTAGTTCTGGGTGAGCAGGCTGTCCAGGCAGCGGGCGAGCGCGCCGGGACGCTCCCGGGTGCAGATCACCACGGTGATCGGCGGGGCGTCTGCGAGCACCTGGCGGCGGCGGGCCAGGAATGCGGGCTCGCCGTCCGGGGTGATCCCGTCGACCGGCAGCGCGTCCAGGCCGAACTCACCCAGCCGGGGCCGCAGCGCCGCGCCCAGCTCGGCGTCGATCGCGGCGGCCAGCTCACCGGGACGCAGACCCTCATCGGGTACGTCGAGCAGCAGCGTCCCGATCGGCTCGGTGAACAGCCGGACCAGCAACCAGGCCCGGGCGACGCGGCGCCCGTCGGCATCGACCGCGCCCACGGAGGTCAGCGGCTCGGACAGGTCGACGTCGTACACGGCGGCGGGCAGCACGTCACCAGTGTGCTCGATCGCGGGCGGGGTGATGACCTGCTCCGCCCGTGGAGTCGCCGTCCGGAGCTGTCCGTTCACCCGGGCGGTCACCGGGTCGCCCCGGCGGGGGCGGCGGCCGGGCGGCGTTCGGCGCGACGGCCGGCGACGGTCTCCACCGCGCCGCCGAAGCCGGCAGCGGCCACCCCGGCGAGGACTCCACCGGCACGCAGGGCGTGGTTGACGCCGCGTCCCCGCGACGCGGCGGCGATGTTGCGCACGACCGCCTTGGGCAGCGACCGCAGGTAGTCGCGCTCGGAGCCGAGGCTCTCGGAGCCGTCGAGCAGCCCGGCCATCTGGACCTTGCCGCGTCCTTCGGCGTAGCAGCGGCGCAGGAAGAAGCCGAACGTGGCCGCCTTGGCGGGGACCGCGTGGCGGATCACCGCGTCCGGGACGTACATCCAGTGGCCGCCGCCGTGCGCGCTCATCCGCAGGCACAGCTCGGTGTCCTCGGGGCTGGCCTGGTTGCCCTTCTTGCCGAAGCCGGTGCGGAACCCGCCGACCGCCATGAACGTCTCGCGGCGCACCACCATGCTGGCCGACCAGACGTTGCGGATCCGCGACGTGGTCGTCGGCATGCCGGTGTACGAGCCGCCGACCGCCCACAGGAACTCGTCGGGCATCCACCGGGGCCGGCTGTTCTCCCATGCCGGGCTGATCCCGCCGCCGGTGCCGACCACGGCCGGGTCGGCGAACGGCGCGACGAGCTTGCCGAGCCAGTCGGTCGCGGCGATGACGTCGTCGTCCAGGAACGCGATCAGCGGCGTGTGGGTGTGGAACGCACCGGTGTTCCGGTTGCCCGACACGCCCTGCTCGTACAGGTTCTCCAGCACGGTCACCCCCGGCAGGTCGCGCCGGGCCCGGCGGTACAGCTCCGGGTTGTGGTCGATGACGACCACGATCTCGGCCGCCGGGTACTCCTGTGACTTGGCGGACGCGACCGTACGGACCAGCAGCGGCCAGCGCTGCTCGCTGTGGGTCGGGATGACGATGCTGACGGCGGGGCGGTAGGTGGGGTTCTCCACGCGGGAAGCTCCTCGACAGGTGGCGGTGACCGGGGGGACCAGGGCGCGCGGCGAGGGCTCAGTCCTCGAGCGTCGCGCGGGCCCGCCGGGCGTTGATGTCGTCGGTGCGGCGGGTGCCGACCTCGCGGCCGCGGTTGATGCGCGGGGTGTGCTGCCGGTGCTCGGGCCGGGTCCGCCCGGACACCGACGGCCGGTTCACGATCTGCTCCAGGCTGGTCTGTGCCGGGATCCGCGCGGTCGTGGTCTCGGTGGCCGTGGTGGTGTTCGGCGCCTGCTGGACGCGGACCGGCGCGACGGCGCCACGGTGCTTCGCCTTGCGCTGGCCGCGTGCCCGGCCGTACTCGCTGAAGATGGTCCGCAGCACCCGGAAGCCGTCGCGGAACGTGTTGAGGTTGCTCTGGCCGTGGATGCGCTCGTGCTCGATGCTGCCGACCTCGCCGACCTTCATGCCGTCGGCGGCGGCGCGAATGTTGATCATCGTCTCGATCTCGAAGCCGTCACCCCACAGCTTGCTGCCGTCGGCCGGGCGGGGCAGGGAGATGTCCGGAAGGTCCAGGGTGGGCACGACCCGGCTCCAGAACGCGTTGTAGCCGTAGCACAAGTCGGTGAATTTCGTTCCGAAAAGGACGTTCACCACAAGGTTGAGGCCGTCGTTGCCCAGCTTGCGCAGTCGGGTGATGTCGTGGCTGTGGCCGCCCTTGGCAAAGCGCGAACCCTTGACGAAGTCAGCGCCGTCGACGAGCTCGGCCACGAAGAGTGGGATTTCCGCCGGGTCGGTCGAGCCGTCGGCATCGATCATCACGATGATGTCGCCGGTGCAGGCGGCGAAGCCGCACGCGAGCGCGTTGCCCTTGCCGGTCCGGGTCTGCTGGACGACGACGACGTCCGGTCGCAGCTCCTTGGCGACCTCGACGGTGCGGTCCACGGACCCTCCATCGACCACGATCACCTCGGACACGCCGGCCGGCAACTTCCCGAAGACGTGCGGCAGGTTCCGTTCCTCGTTGAGGGTCGGAATGACGACGCTTACCTTCGGTGACGTTTCTCCGTTACGAGGCGTGTTGCCCGAGCTGGAGGAAAGCTGCATGTCGGTCCCTTTCCGGGGCGGCAGATGCGGTCGAATCAGGCGTTTTCGGTGGGGAAAACGCAACCCTTAAGTCGCTGCTGACCAATCTAGCAATGCGCTACGTAGCGTCAACTAACCAAAGGGACAACGTGCCTCCATCGGCGCAGCCCAGGGCCGCCAACAGGATGACCTGTGGGTATGCTCTCGGGCAACAATGGTGTCCATAAGCACTCATCCGTCACATCCAGTAGCGGACGGGGGGACGCACGAAGGCATTGCAAAGGGCGTGTCGGACAAAAGGGATATTCCCCTACAGGCGGGGCTGTAGAAAGACAAAAACTAAATGTCGGATTCCTCCATGTGAAACCCGTCACGCTCGGTCGACATTACGGAACGTGTTTCTACGGGTGCAGGTCGGTTGCAGAGCCGCCAGCCACCGTCACCTCTGCAGAGATGGATAGGTTGATCCCGGTGACCCATTGGCCCGCCTGGAGTCTGAGAGTGTGCGTACCACCACTATGGGTAACCCGGTGACGCGGCAGGACGCGCTCTGTGTCTGTGGCCACCAGCGCCGCGCCCACGAGCACCACCGCCACGGGACGGACTGCACCTTTTGTGGAGCCGACCGCTGTCCTCGGTTCCGCGTCCCCCGGTGGTGGCGGCGTCGAGCCGTCTGATTCCCACCGCCCCCGTCGCCCGGGTCTGCTCGACCCGGCGGCGGGGGCGCCTTCATCGGCCGGGTGCCTCGTGGTCGCCGCCTCGCTGAGAGCCGGATCACCCCGCCGCGGGGCGCACCGCGCATCGATCTTCGTCTGGCCTAGCGTCGCGGCACACACTCCGGTTCCCGGTGCCTGCCGCCAACCCCGGCGGAAGGGCAGCCGCGGTGCCGCCCATGACGGAGCCGTCCCACGAGGACGGGCTCCGTCATGCCGCATTCCTTGTCCGTCGCGCGCACCCGAATGGGCGGCAGCCTGCGGACGGGAACGGCCCCGTTGTACCGTGATCGCACGGGCAGGCCGCCAGGGCGGAGGATCGCGATGGGCGAGGCCGTGATGACGACGCGCCGGCAGGCCGACGGGGCGATCGTCGTCGATGTCCGAGGCTCCCTGGACGCCGCCACCGTCGACGCGTTGCGTGCCACACTGCTGTCCACACTGCACGGCGAGCGCCCGGTCCGCATGATCGTCGATCTGACGTTCGTCACGTTCATGGACTCCATGGGCGTGGGCGCGCTCGTCGCGGGCGCGAAGGCGGCCCGCGAGGTCGGCGCCCGTTTCACGCTGCGCAACCCCAGCGAGTTCGTGCACCGCCAGCTACGGGTCACCGGCCTGGCGGACATGTTCGGCCTGGCGGACGCGCCCTGGGCCCCGCAGGCCCACCCCGGCTGACCCGCTACGGCGCCGGGTCCGACCCGGTGCGGCCGAACCGGGCCAGGTAGTGCCAGACCCGCTTGAGGTGCTGCTCGTCGTAGCGGCCGGTGCGGGCGGCATCCCCGAGGATCCGCGGGGTCAGGCATCCGCCGACCGCGATACCGGCGCCCAGCTCCACGTACTGCGCACCGCGGAAGCCGGGGTGGCGCCGCAGCTCGGAGACCGACAGGCGGAAGCCCTCGTGCCACTCCAGCCGGCACGGCAGGCGGCGCGCGGCCGCCTCGACGCCGGTGCCCCGGTAGCTCGGGTCGAGAACCAGCGCCTCCACGTCACGCTCGAGCCGCACCGGACCGTGCACGTGCGCCTCGATGTAGTCGTCCAGCTCGTCCCGCCGGTCGCCGGTGGCGAGCTCGATCAGCGACATCCGGTCCGCGGTCGCGAACGCGGTCGGTTCCAGGAAACTGTCCGGATAGCAGAACGTCGCCCGCGTCCGCGCCGCACCGGTCAGCCGCAGGTGGGCCGATCCGAAGCGGGGTGCGCCACCCACCGGCTTGCGCCGGAAGTTCAGCGCACCGTAGACCGGCCGCGTGTGGGCAGGGGCGTCGTCGTACGCCCCGCCGAAGATCCGGCTCTCCCAGCGCCAGCGGTCGCCGCCGGGAAACGCGCTCAGGCCACCGTTGCTGGTGCCGGTGACGAATTGGGAGACGTACGCACCCTCGGCGGCCAGGGCCGCCAGGAGCCCGGCGCGATCCGGGTGGAAGTTCAGGGTGATCCGCAGCTCCGGATCCACCGGCGGGCCGGACGACACCGCGGCCACGTGCCGCAGCGCCCGCCGCCACGCCTCGTCGTCACCTGCTCGCACCCCGGAAGTGTGCACCACCGGTGCATCTGACACATCGATCGGTCTTCAGTTCGGCTGAACACTTATGTACGGTTGCGAACATGAGTGTTCGCGTGGCGCGGCGGCGCTCCGCCGTACGCCTGGCCACCGCGGCCGCGCTGCTCGACGTCGCCGTCGAAGTCCTCGTCGCCGACCCCGCCGCATCCCTCGCCGAGGTCGCGGAGGCGGCCGGCATCGGCCGTACCACCCTGCACAAGCACTACGCCACCCGCGACGACCTGCTGCGCGCCGTCGGTCACCGCGCCATCGACCTGTGGGAACAGATGATCGGTACGGCGGTGCGCGCCGCCGACGCGCCCGACGGCGGGTTGCGGGCCCTCGCCGAGGCGATGATCGCGGTCGGCCCGCACCTCGCGTTCCTGTGGCGCAATCCGATCTTCGACCACGCCGAGGACATCGGCCGCCGCTGGAAGAGCGTCGAGCCGCAAGCCCTCGCGGTCCTCCAACGCGCCCGGGACCGCGGCCTGCTGCGCGCCGAGGTCCCCGACCACTGGCTGCTGCAGACGTTCTACTCGCTGGTCTACGTCGCGGCCGAATCCGTCTACTCCGGACACCTCGCTCCCCGCTCCGCGCCCGACCTCGTCGTGGACACCTACACCCGAGGACTGGGCGCACCCTGACGAAAGGGCCCCGCACATGGCCGACCTCCGCCGTACCGCCGCGTTCGCCGCCGCGCTCTACCGACGCCGCCTCGAATTCGCCTACCACGGGTACGTGCGCCGCGACCCCGTGTCCCTGCTGCACCTGCGCGCCGGGCGCGACAACCCGTACGCCGTCTACGACGGCCTGCGCCAGGCCGGGCCGCTCGCCCCGACCCGGCTGAACAACTGGGTCACCACCAGCCACCGCGTCTGCAGCACCGTGCTGCGCGACCGGCGCTTCGGCGTACGCGCCTCCGAGCTGACCGTGCCCGCCCCCGACGACGAGTTCGACATGTCGTTCCTCGACCGTGACCCGCCCGACCACACCCGGCTGCGCCGCCTCGCCCAGCCCGCGTTCAGCCCCCGCCACATGGCCGGCTACCGCCCGCGCATCGAGGCCCGCGTCGACGACCTGCTCGACCGGGCCGGGACACACTTCGACCTGGTGTCCGCGTTCGCGGCGCCGCTGCCCATCGCGGTCATCACCGACCTCATGGGGGTGCCCGACGCGGACGCCGACCGGTTCACCCGGTACGGCACGGTGATCGGCAGCGCCCTCGACGGCATCCGCTCGCTCACCCACGCCGCCCGCCTCAAGGCCGCCAACGACGAACTGCGCGAACTGTTCGAGAGCCTGTTCGCGCTGCGCCGCCGGACGCCCGCGGACGACGTGATCAGCCGGATCGTCGCCGCCGAGGGCGACCAGATCCAGCCGTCCGAGATGCTGCCGATGTGCTCGCTGCTGCTGGTCGCGGGCTTCGAGACCACGGTCAACCTGATCGGCAACGCGGTCAACGCGCTGCTCGAACACCCCGCACAGTGGGCCGACCTGTGCGCCGACCCGGCCGGGCTCGCCGCCGCGGCCATCGAGGAGACGCTGCGGTGGGATCCGCCGGTGCAGCGTACGGCCCGGTGCGCTCTGCAGGACGTGGAGCTGGAAGGGCGTACGGTCGCCCGCAACCAGTTCGTCGTCACGCTGCTCGGCGCCGCCAACCGCGATCCGCAGGTGTGGCGCGACGCGGACCGGTTCGACATCCACCGCGAGCAGACCGCCGACCACCTCGCGTTCTCCAGCGGCATCCACTACTGCGTGGGTGCGCCGCTGGCGCGGCTGGAGGCGACCATCGCGCTGCAACGCCTGGCGGAACGCATGCCCGGGCTGCACCGCACCGGCCCGCTGCGGCGCCGCCGCTCCAGCGTCGTCCGCGGCCCGTTGCACCTGCCGGTCGGCAGCACCGCGCCGGCCCGCCGCGTCGACCACGGGCTGACCGCGTGACGACGGCACCGGCCCACCCGGTGATCGCTGCCGGGACTGTCGGAGGGGTTGCCTAGAGTCGGGGCGTGTTCGTCCGGATCGAGGGTGTCGACCTGCCCGGCCGCGGCGGCGGCGCCGAGGCGGCCGCCCTGCGGCTGGGCAACGTGCACGTCGGCGTCCAGCGCCGCGCCGAGGCGGTCGCGCTGGTCCGCGCCGACGCCGCGTCCGCGACGTGGGAGTTCGAGGTGGTCACCCGGGAGGTCGACGGGCTGCTCGACGTGTCCGGGCCGTGGGTGCACGGGCGGCCCGGCGCCCGCTTCCTGTACCTGAGCTGGGGCAGCGTCGACGGCGACGGGTTCGCGATGTTCCGCCGCGCCAAGCTGATGTTCGGCGACGTCCCCGGTGCCCTGCTGCGCGCGGCACACGCCGGCGACGGCGTACTGGCCGGGCGCCTGGGGCTCACCGACGCGGCGGGCGGTCCCCGCTGCGCCCGCGTCCGCCCGCCGGACATCACCTGGGAGCTGGTCGCCCCGTGACGACCCGCCCGGCAGGTCCACCCGTATCGCCGCGCCCGGAGGCGGTGCGCGTGGCGCACGGCTTCATCACCCGCGACGGCAGCCTCGGCGTGTGGGCCGAGACCGACGCGCCGCCCCGCGCCGCGATCGATCCTGCGTCGACCGGTGGGCGGGCCGGGATCGACATCCATCCCGCCGCTCGCGCAGCCGGTCCGGCAGACGGGATCGCTACGGATGGCGGGCCGGGTCCGGCGGGCGGGGCGGGGCAGGGTCCGCGGTCGCGCTCCCGCGGTGCCGCCCCCGCACACCCGTTCGCCGTGGACCCCGGTCCCGTTCCCGGCGCCGCGCCGCAGCCGGTGACCCTGCTCCTGCCGTCCACCGGGGCCGGGCCGCTGGCCTCGCCGCAGCTCGGCCTGCCCCCGCGCCGCGGCACCCCGCGGCTGCGCCCGTGGTCCGTGCCCGCCCTCACCGTCCCGGCTGTGCCGGAGGACTTCGCGGACGCTCTGGACGCCCGGGCGGCCCCGTCCCTGACCTGGCTCGCCGAGCTGAGCGCCTTCGCCGCCGACCTGGTCACCCGCGGCCGGGTCCTGCCCGCGGTGCTGGCCGACCGCCCCCGCCCCCGTGCCCGCTGGCGACCCGTCCTCGCGGGCGCCGACGCCACCCGCCACGCGGACCTGCTGCGCCACATGCCCGCCGCGTGCCGCGCCGAGCGGGCCCGGCCCGGCGTGCTCGCGGGCCTGCCCGCCGCGGATGCGCTGCACGCGGCGCTCGGGCGGCTCGTCGACACCGAGACCCGGCGGCGGCTGGCCGGGCACGGGCCCGCCGGCGCCGCGTGGCTCGCCGCGCTGACCGGCGACGCCGCGTTCGACGCGCCGCCCGACGCGCTCGACCGGCTCACCGACGCGCTCGACGGCTGGCACGCCCAGGCGACCGCGGGCACCGCCGTGCGGGTCTGCTTCCGGCTCTCCCACCTGCCCGACGAGCCCGACCCGACCGCGCTGCCCGCCGCGGAGGGCTGGCGGCTGGAGTTCCTGCTGCAGGCCCGCGACGAACCGAGCGCCCTCGTGCCCGCCGCGCAGGTGTGGCGCGACCGCACCGCCCCGCTGCGCCGCTGGACGCACCACCCGCAGGAGCGGCTGCTGACCGGCCTGGGCCGGGCCGCCCGGCTGGTGCCCGAACTCGATCCCGCGCTGGACTCCACCCACCCCACCGAGCTGATCCTCGACACCGCGGGGGCGTACCGGTTCCTCGCCGCAGCGCCGATCCTGGAGCAGGCCGGCTACGGCGTGCTCGTGCCCGCCTGGTGGCGCAGACCGCAGGGCCTCGGCCTGTCCCTGCAGGTGCGCCCGCGCGACGCGACGACCCCGGTGCGGCGCGACGACGCGGTCGACCTGGCGTCGATCGTCGACTACCGGTGGGGGCTGGCGCTCGGCGGCCGTACCCTCACCGAGGACGAACTGGCCGACCTCGCCCGGGTGAAGGTGCCGCTGGTGCGGCTGCGCGGCCGCTGGGTCCATCTGGACGCCGGGCACCTCCGCGCCGGGCTGGCCTTCCTGCGCCGCGGCGGCGGCTCCATGACCGCCGGGGACGCCCTGCGCCTGGTGCGCCTGCTGCCACCCGAGGAGCTACCGCTGCCGGTCACCGCGACCGGCGGGACGGGATGGCTCGCCGACCTGCTCGGCGGCGAGCTGGCGCAGCACCTGGAGCTCGTCGACCCGCCCGCCGGACTGGCCGGGCAGCTCCGGCCGTACCAGCGGCGCGGGGTGTCGTGGCTGGCGTTTCTCGACCGGCTGGGCCTGGGTGCCTGCCTCGCCGACGACATGGGCCTGGGCAAGACCGTCCAGTTGCTGGCGCTGCTGCTGCACGCCCGGGGCGGGCCGACACTGCTGATCTGTCCGCTGTCGGTGCTGGGCAACTGGCAGCGGGAGGCGGCCCGGTTCGCCCCGGGCCTCGTCGTGCGGGTGCTGCACGGCGCGGACCGGCCCGACCCGGCCCACCTGGCCGACGGGTGCGACGTGGTGCTGACGACGTACGCGACCGCCACCCGCGACGCCGCCGCCCTGGCCGCGGTGCGCTGGGACCGGATCGTGCTGGACGAGGCGCAGCACATCAAGAACAGCGCCAGCGCGGTCGCCCGGGCGGTGCGCCGTTTCCCCGCCCGCCACCGGGTCGCGCTCACCGGCACCCCGGTGGAAAATCGGCTCGCCGAGCTCTGGTCCATCCTGGACTTCCTCAACCCCGGCGTGCTCGGCCCGGCGCACACGTTCCGCGCCCGGTACGCAGTCCCCATCGAGCGGTACGGCGACGACGGGGCCGCCGACCGGCTGCGCCAGGCCACCCGGCCGTTCCTGCTGCGCCGTGTCAAGACCGACCCGTCCGTGCTCGCCGACCTGCCCGACAAGCGGTACGTCCGGCACCTGTGCGGGCTCACCGCCGAGCAGGCCACGCTGTACCAGGCGGTCCTCGACGAGCTGCTGGCCCGGCTCGGCGAGGCGCACGACAAACGGCGCAAGGGCATCGTGCTGGCCGCCATGACCAAGCTCAAACAGGTCTGCAACCACCCCGCCCATCTGCTCGGCGACGGCTCGCCGCTGCCCGGCCGCTCCGGCAAGCTGGAGCGGCTGGAGGAGATCCTCGACCGCGTCCTCGCCGACGGCGAACGGGCACTGTGCTTCACCCAGTACGCCCGCTTCGGCGCGATGCTCACCCCGCACCTGGCCGCCCGTTTCGGGGTGCCCGTCCGCTACCTGCACGGCGGTACCCCGCGGGCCGCCCGCGACGACATGGTCGCGCAGTTCCAGGCCGACCCGCGGCCCGGCGTCTTCGTGCTGTCGCTCAAGGCGGGTGGCACCGGTCTCAACCTCACCGCCGCCAACCACGTCGTGCACGTCGACCGGTGGTGGAACCCGGCCACCGAGGCGCAGGCCACCGACCGGGCGTTCCGCATCGGGCAGGACCGCGACGTGCAGGTGCACACGCTGGTCTGCCTCGGCACGCTGGAGGAACGCATCGACCGGCTGCTCGTGGACAAGGGCACTCTCGCGCAGCGGGTCGTCGGCACGGGGGAGGGGTGGCTCACCGCGCTGTCCACCACGGAGCTGCGCGACCTGCTCGCCCTGGATCGGGAGGCGATCGGTGACTGACCGCTTCTCCGCGCCGTTCCTGTCGATGATCGAGTCACTACGGATGGGGCCGACGCTCGCCCGCGGGCGCCGCGACGCCCGTGCCGGGCACGTGCGCAGCCTGACCATCTCCAGCAGCCTGGTGGTGGCGCAGGTCCGGGCGGGCGACGAACCGGCCGCTCACCGGGCCCGGATCGCGGTGCGGGCCTTCGGCGCCGCCGAGTGGGCCCGTGTCGAGGACGACCTCGCCACCCAGGCCCGGTACGTCGCGGACCTGTTCGCCGGGCGCATGCCGGACGACATCGCGGCGATCTTCGCCCGGGCCGGGCTGAGCCTGCTGCCGATGTCGCTGGACGAGGTCGCGATGGACTGCACTTGCGAGCGGTGGCCGATGCCGTGCGTGCATCTCGCCGCGACCTGCTACGCCCTGGCGGACGCGCTGGACACCGATCCGTTCCACGCGTTCGCCTGGCGCGGGCGCGGGCGCGACGAGCTGCTGGAACGGCTGCGGCAGCTCCGCGGCGCCGCCGTCCACGAGGATCCACCGCCCGCAGCGGATCTCCCCGGCGACGGCGACCTCGGTGACCTCGGCGAGTTCTGGGGCGCCGCCGCGCCCGTCCGCGAGACCGCCGCGTCCGGCGGCACCGATTCGTGGCCGGCTCCGGCCGGTGCCCGCCCGGATGCCCTGCTCGACGAGTTCGACGCGCCGCCACTCGGATACGGCGGCCGCACCCTCACCGACCTGCTGCGGCCCGCGTACCGAGTGCTGGGCGCCGACCCCGCGGCCCCGTGATCCGTCGCCCGCCCGTTGGCGGATCTTCCGGTGTCGTACGGGCGGAGATCGCGTTCGCGGATCCGCCGCGGTGCCGATGTCTCGAGACCACGCCACCGGCGATTCTGGCCTGGAGCACGGGATGAGGAGGCCGCGGTGGCAAGCCCATGGTTCGAGGGAACGCCCACGACAGATCGTCGAGTGACCGGCGGCGGGAGCCCCGGCATCCGCCGCGTCGAGGACCCGGCCGACCGGATCGTACGGTGGGACGGCCGACGCGGTGCCGATGACGATGCCCATGGGCGGGGCCCCGAATCCCACGACTCGTGGAACCAGCGGGTCCGGGGCGAGACGCCGACGCAGCGGCTCGACCGCTGCTACGCCGAGCTGCTGCAGGAAGTGCGGCTGGCCCAGGCCGGAGTGCAACTGCTGCTTGCCTGCCAGCTCAGCCTGGCGTTCACTCCCCGATTCGCCGTCCTCACCGACGACCAGCGTCACCTGTACGTGGTCGGGCTCGTGCTCAGTTGCGCCGCCGCGGCGATGCTCATCGCGCCCGCCCCGTTCCACCGGATGCTGTTCCAGCAGCGGCTCAAGCGGCAGGTGGTGGTGGCCGCCGGCCGGTTCGTGCTGTGCGGGCTGCTGTTGATGCTGCTCGCCATGGGCGCGGCGTTGATGCTGATTCTCAGTGTCGTGGTGGACGGCCGACTTGCGGTCGGGGTCTCCGCCGCCACGATGTCGTGGTGCGCGATGTGGTGGTACGCCGTGCCGCTGGTGCGCCGGATCCGGCGCACCCGCCGGATCGCTTCGGTCACCGCCGTGACGGACCGGCGCCGCGGCTGACCGTATTGCCGCTCATGCCAGCGGGGCGAGTGTGCGCAGGCTCGCCTCGCGGGCGACGTCCGTGCGCGAGCGCAGGTCGAGCTTGGCGAGAATGTGCGACACGTGGGTCTGCACGGTCCGCCGGGACAGGAACAGCTGCGCGGCGATCTGCGGGTTGGACATGCCGCGGGCGATCAGCGCGACGACCGTCGTCTCGGCCGGGGTGAGGCTGTCCCAGCCTTGCAGGGCGCGCCGGTGCGGGGTGCGCGGCCCGCGCCGGATCCCGTACGTGCGGAACCGGGCCTGGGTGCGGGCGAGATCCCACGCGGCGCGCAGGCCGGAGTAGAGCGCGTACGCCTCGGTGAAGTGCCGCCGCCCGTCGGCGAGGTCGCCGCCGTCGGCCGCTGCCACACCGGCAGCCTCCAGCGCCTGGGCGCGCAGCAGCGGGCGGCCCGCGCCCCGGTACCCGTCGGCGGCCCGCAGGAGCACCCCGGCGTCGTGGTCGAGCAGCCCCCGGCAGTGCAGTGCGGTCGCCCGATGGTGGGGGACCGGTGAGTGACCGGCCAGCAGCTCTGCACGGCCGGTGACGTCCGCGGCCGCGGCGCGGTCACCCACGGTGGTGGCCAGGCGGACCGCGGCGGCGAGCAGGTCCTCGGTCTCTTCCAGCTCCTCGGGCGAATCCGACAGGCTGTCCATCAGTACGGCCAGCGCCGCGTGCGGCGCCCCCGCCACCTCCCGGTCGAGGCTTCTGGCCAGCACGAACGGGCCGATCACCCGCTCGCCCAGCCGGGCCGCGTACGGCTGCGCGTCGCGCAGGTGCCCGGCGGCGTGCGGCTCGCCCCGATGAAAGTGGACGGCCGCGGCAATCCCATGATCACTGCATTCGACGACCGGGTCCCGGGACAGATCACCGGTCAGCGGGCCGGGAGCCAGCTCGGCCAGGACCTCGTCCCACCGCCCGATGTCGAACAGCAGCTCGGCCAGGACACTGTGGGCTTGCGCGCGGCGCAGCAGGTTGCCGAGGTGGTCGGCCAGCAGCCGGGCCCGCTGCGCGGCGACCACGGCGTCGGAGTAGCGGTCGAGGTCGCCCAGCGCCGCGGCGTAGTTGATCTGCAGCACCAGGCGCAGGTCGCCCAGGTCCGGGTCGCCGTCGGTGGCGGCCAGTGCGCGCTGGAACAACGGCAGCGCCTGCTGGACCTCGCCGCGCATCCCGTGCACGAGGATCGAGACCGCCAGCGCCCACGCCGTAGCCCACCGGTCGTTCGCCGCGGTCGCCTCGGCCAGCGCGGTCGTGGCGGCCCGGTCGGCGGCGTCGACATGGCCGAGGCTGCGATGCGTACGGGCGGTCAGCGCGAGCAACCGCGCCCGGTGGCGGGCCGTGAGTACGGGCGCGGCCAGGGCCGCCTCCAGCACCGCCAACGACTCCGCCGACCGTCCTTGCAGCGCTCGGCACTGCGTCAACGTCCAATGCAGATCGACCAGGGCGTCGGGCGACCGTACGTGGCCCAGCGCGCAGGTCGCGACCGTGGCCGCGGCGTCGGCCTGGCCGACCCGGTACAGCGCGTCGGCGAGCCGGGCGGCGAGGGTGTCGTGCGGCGGCGTCCCGGCCGGGGTGCCTTGCACGGCCCGGCGCAGCAGCGGCACCGCCGCCTGGGGAGCCTGGTCGAGCAGCCGGCGGCTGTTGTCCGTGAGCCACCGGACCGTCCAGTCGTCCGGCGGCCCGTCGTCGACGGGCCGGCCGTCCGGCTCCGTCGCATCGCAGGCGGCGAGCATCTGGCGGGCCACCCGGTCGACCCGGCCGCCGTGCGCGGCCAGCGCCCGGGCCGCCTCCTGGTGCCAGGCCGCACGCACGGCGGCGGGAATGCTCTCGTACAGCGCGGTGCGGATCAGCGGGTGCCGGAACGCGAGCGTGCCGTCCTGGTCGCGCAGCACCCCGGCGACCACCGCCTCTTCCAGCGCGGGCACCAGGTCGGCCACCCGGCGGCCCGACACGGTCGCCAGGTCGGCGACCGAGAACCCCACGCCGAGCAGCGCGGCCGCCCGCAGCAGCCGGCGCACCGGCGCCGCCACGAAGTCCAGGCGGTCGGCAATCGCCGCGGACAGTGACGTCGGCGTACCGTTCTCGGTCACCTCGACACCCTCGCCGGTTGCGACGAGACGGCCGCCGCGCCGCAGCGCGCCGATGAGTTCCGTCAGGTACAGCGGGTTTCCGGCGGCGTCCTGCGCCAGCCGCGACAGGTGCTCGCCCGGCGTGCCGCCCACGAGCCCGGCGACGAGCCGGGTGGACTCCGGATGCCCCAGCCCGCCGAGCCGCAGCAACGCCCCAGGCTCCACCACGCGCCGCAGCATGACGACGTCCTCGCGGTGCGGCACCGGGCGGGTCGTCCCGATCAGTACGAGCGGCAGCCGCCGCGTCGAGCGTGCCAGCCGGCTCCAGGCCGTCACCGTGCTCGGATCGGCCCACTGCAGGTCGTCGACGATCAGCAGCGCAGGCGACGCCGCGCACGCGTGCTCCACCAGCGCGACGACCTGCGCGGTCGCGGCGGGGACATCGGCCTGTTGCCCGGGGGTGGCGTCGCCGTGGAGCAGCCGCATGACGGCCCGGCGCCCGGGATCGGCCGCCGCATCGTCGACCTCGAACGCCTCCAGCAGCGGCAGCAACGGGAACGCCTGACTGAGCTCGTCGCAGACCGCCGAGAACGCGCGGCAACCGGCCGCGGCGGCCGCGGCGGCGGCAGCCCGTGCGAGGGACGACTTCCCGATCCCCGGCTCGCCTTCGACGAGCAACGCCGATCCCTGCCCGGCCGTCGCGCGCATGATCGCGTCACTCAGGACGAGAAGCTCGCGCTCCCGGCCCACAAACGACGACAAGGCATCGACCATCTTCGGAGCATACACCGAATGTTCACCGGAATATCCGTGCCATTCATTCGGCGTACACCTTGTTCTTGCGCATTCCGAATGGTGATCAAGTGTGTCGTCACCCGCCGGGCGCCAATAGTTGGTGTGGTCGTTACCGCCGGATCCTTGCTCGGCGACGTACGACTGCCATGGTGGCAACAACCTGGCCAGGTGTCATGCAGCTATCCCAGGCAGGAGAAGACATGCGGAAGAGGCTCAGCGCCGTCCGCCTCCTCGCGGCTGCGGCCGCAGTGGGCGCGATCGTCACCGCACCGGTGACCCTCCACCCCGGCGATCGGAATGCCGTCCGGTCCGATGCGGCCGCAACGTCGCACCACAATGCGGAAACGACGTCGGCCGTGTACCACGACATGTGACAAAAGCATTTGCCCGGGCGTGCGGAATACGCCCGGGCGAATCATTTCCGGGGACGGAATCGCCATTCACGGTCCGCCTCGTGTCGCAACCCTGAAGCCGGTGCGTCACGAGGCGGGCCATGCGCCTCGGCTCAGCATCCGCCACGCGGGCCGTACGAAACATCAGCCACCTGGCGGATACGCCGTGCCCGGCGGGCCGATCGCCCGGTCGTCCACAATGACGGCATGACGATGCCCCACCCCTCGCCGCTGTTTCCCGCCACCGGGCGCACCGAGGTGTTCCTGAGATATCTCGACTACTTCCGCGAGACCGTGCTGGCGAAGGTGGCCGCGCTGCCCGGCGACGAGCTGCGCCGCAGCCGGCTCCCGTCCGGCTGGACCCCGCTGGAACTGGTCAAACACCTGCGGTACGTCGAACTGCGCTGGATCGCGTGGGGATTCGAAGGCCGCAAGATCGACGAACCGTGGGGCGACCGCCGCGACGACCGGTGGTACGTCGCGCCCGACGAGACCCGCGAGGGTCTGCTGGCGGCGCTGCGGGAGCAGGGTGCCCACACGAGCGAGGTCGTGTCGCGCACCGACCTCACGACGGTCGGGGCGCCGAGCCCGCGCTGGGACGGCGAACCAGCGCCCCCGCTGGAGCGCGTGCTGTTCCACCTCCTGCAGGAGTACGCCCGCCACCTCGGGCACCTCGACATCGTCGCCGAGATGTCCGGCGGCCCCATCGGCGAGTAGCTGCTGCGTAAAGGCAGCGCCCCCGGGCGGGACCGTTCGGTAGCCTGCCCGGCATGATCGACCTTGTCGAACGGCACACGATCCTCGGCGTCGTGGTCGGCTCCCGCGCCTACGGGCTGGACGGCCCCGGGTCCGACCACGACCGCCGGGGCGTCTACGCCGCACCGACCCGCGCATTCTGGCGCCTCGACAAGCCACCGACCCATCTCGACGGCCCGGCTCAGGAACAGTTCTCCTGGGAGCTGGAGCGCTTCTGCGTGCTCGCCCTGCAGGCCAACCCCACCGTCCTGGAGGTGCTGTGGTCCCCGCTGATCGAGACGGTGACCGCGGACGGTGAGGCGCTGCTGGCGGTCCGGCAGGCGTTCCTGTCGCGGCGAGTGGCGGACACGTACGGCGGTTACGCCCGGGATCAGCTCGACCGGGTCGCGGCCCGCCGCGCGCGCACCGGCGAGACCAATCACAAGCAGGCCATGCACATGATCCGGCTCCTGTTCGCAGGGGCGCACGTGCTGCGTACCGGGGAGGTCCTGGTGGATGTCCGGGACCTGCGTGACCGGTTGCTCGCGGTCCGGCGTGGCGAACTGTCCTGGGAGATGGTCGCTGCCTGGGCGGCGGATCTGCTGGCCGAGCTCACCGACGCCGCCACGACCTCACGGTTGCCGGAGCAGCCCGACCGGGACACCGTCGACCGGCTGCTCGTCGCCGTACGGGAAAGGAACCTGCAGTGACCACCGAAGTGCCGCACTGGGCCGCCGAGCAGGCCCGTGCGCTGCCGCGTCCCGTGTTGTTCGCCACGGTCAGTGGCGCCCACCTGTACGGATTCGCGTCCATCGACTCCGACCTCGATCTGCGCGCCATGCACCTGCTGCGCGCGGACGAGGTGGTCGGGCTGCACACCGGTCCTTCCACCCTGCAGCACACCGGGGTCCGCGACGGGGTCGAACTGGACGTGGTGAGCCACGACCTGCTGAAGTTCGCCAGGCTGCTGAACAGCCGCAACGGCTACGTCCTGGAGCAGCTGCTGTCGCCGCTGGTGGTCGTCACGACCGAGGTGCACGCCGAACTCATGGCCCTGGCCGACGGCTTGATCACCCGCAATCACGCCCACCACTACCTCGGGTTTGCGGCCGGCCAGGAGCGGCAGTACGTCAGGACCGGGCAGCTCAAACCTGCGTTGTACACGCTTCGAGTGTTGCTGACCGGCATCCATCTGATGCGCAGCGGGCGGCTGGAAACGAACCTCGGCGTGCTCGGGTCCGGGCTGGCGTACGTCCCGGAGCTGATCGCCGCCAAGCGGGAGGCGGAGCATGGGCCGCTCCCAGCGGGCGCAGCGGAGCGACTCGCCGCCGACGTGCCCCGGCTGCGCGCCGAGCTGGAGGCGGCACGCGACGTCTCGGCGCTGCCCGAGCACGCCGACCCGGCTGCCCTGGCAGCGCTGCACGATCTGGTGGTGCGTACGCGTCTGCGCTGAGCGGTCCGTGAGTTGTCGCGCCGGGTCCTCGTGAACGCTCAGCTGCGGAGCGTGTGCACCAGGGCGGCCGCCCGTCTGCGGAGGTCGGGCAGCCGGGCGTAGAGCTGGTCGCCGGGGCACAGGGTCGACCCGGCCGCCGGGTTGGCCGTGTGCCAGTCCTGGTGGCCGGCGATCGTCGCGATCGTGGCGATGGCACCGGACACCGGGTTGACGTAGTGGGTCGTGCCGAGCGGGTCCAGCCCGGTCGACGCGGCCAGCAGCGCCAGCACCACGGTCAGCGACCGCATCGACGCGGACGACGGCGGCGCGAGCATGTAGTTGCCGAGTACGCAGATGCCGATGTTGCCCGCGTTGAACCCGCCCACGTGCGCGCCGTTGACCATCAACGGGTGGCCGTCCGGGCCGCGCTGCGGCCCGAACACCGGAATCCGGTCCTCGTCGGAGTACGTGCCCTCGTAGACCCGGCCGTCGGCGTCGATGAGCAACTGGTAGCCGATGTCGCCCCAGTCCATCGCGACGGCCTGGTTGTAGTAGATCCCGCGGATGTGCGCGATCGGGTCCGGCTCCGGGTTGTCCTCGCCGCTGTGATGCACGGTCAGCGTCTGTACGCCGTAGAACGCGGGCGGGGTGTCCAATGTGCCGTCCGGGTTGTAGCGGTACGACTCGTCGGCGCCCCACGCGGCACGGCTCAGGTAGCGGGGACGCCAGTCGCAGCCCGCGGCGTGCGGCAGGGGAAGCACCGGCGCGACCGGCGCCGCCGCGGCGCGCACCGGGCCGGCCACGGTGTTCAGCTCGGTGACCTCGACCGGGGCGCCGTCGGGACGGCGGACCTGGTATTCCACGGTGCCGGTGGCGCCCACCAGCAGGCGGGCCGCGGCGGGCGGCTGATCGGGGCCGGCCGGGCAGCCGGTGGCGGGGCGCCACGGCTGCCAGCCCTCGGCGGTGCGCAGCCGGACCTCCGCGGGCGCCGACACCAGCAGGTGGGTGGGGGTGAGCTCGGGGGTGATCACCCGGGCGTCGTCGAGCGGGCCACGCGCGGCACTCACGGTCGCCGCCACCGCCGCCCCGGCGGCCTCGTGAGCGGCGCCCACGGCCTTGGTTCCGGCCGGACCGGCGGACAACGGCAGCGCGGCGGCCAGACCGCCGGCGCCGCGCAACAGGGATCGACGAGAAACCATGGATGTCAATGTACCGGTGCGCGGCGACGGCTGCGGGCCGAACGGCATCCACGGTGGCGGAGTTGCGGTAGAACCGTCGCATGGGTACGCCGTTGCCAGCTCTCGACCTTGCCGTCCCGCTGATCGCCGCCCCGATGGCGGGCGGCGCGTCCACCACCGCGCTGGTCACCGCCGCCGCCCGCGCCGGCGGTGTGGGGTTCGTCCCCGCCGGGTACCGCACCGCCGCCGACCTCGCCGCGGCGATCGCCGAGGTGCGCGACGCCGGGACGCCGTTCGGGGTCAACGTGTTCGCGCCGCCACCGGTGCCGGTCGACCCGGCCGCGTTCCGCCGGTACGCCGACCTGCTCCAGCCGGAGGCCGCGGCGTACGGCCTCAGCCTCAAGGACGCCGCACCGGTCGAGGACGACGACCACTGGCAGGACAAGGTGGACCTGCTGCTCGCCGACCCCGTACCCGTGGTGAGCTTCACGTTCGGCATCCCGGCGCGGTCCATCGTCGCCGCGCTGCGCCGCGCCGGGACGCTCGTCTGGCAGACCGTGACCGACCCGGCCGAGGCGCAGGCCGCGGCGGACGCCGGGGTGGACGCGCTGATCGTGCAGTCGGCCGCCGCGGGCGGCCATTCCGGCACGCTCAGTCCCCATCGGAGCCTGCCGGATCTGCCGCTCACCGACCTGCTCGCCGCGGTCCGCGCAAGGACCGCGCTGCCGATGGTGGCGGCCGGAGGCATCGGCACAGCCGCGGAGGTGGCCGAGGCCGGGCGCGCCGGCGCGGCCGCGGCGGTGGTCGGGACCGTGCTGGTGCGTACGCGGGAGAGCGGCGCCCCGGAAACCTACCGGGCCGCGCTGGCCGAGGGGCGGCGCGACACCGTGGTGACCAGGGCGTTCACGGGGCGACCGGCGCGCGGGCTGCGCAACCGTTTCACCGACCGGTACTCGGAGCCGGCCCCGCTGGGCTACCCGGCGCTGCACCACCTGACCGCGCCGGTGCGCCGCGCGGCGGCCGCCGCCGGTGACCCGGAGCGCCTGCACCTGTGGGCGGGTACCGGATACCGGCACGCCCGCGCGGAACCGCTGGCCGACACGTTCCGGCGGCTCTGCCCATAGTCACCAGGGCGCGGGGGCGTAGTCCTTCAGGAAGCAGCCGTACAGGTCCTCGCCGCGTTCGCCGCGCACGATCGGGTCGTACACCCGGGCCGCGCCGTCGACCAGGTCCAGCGGGGCGTGGAAGCCCTCGTCGGCCAGCCGCGCCTTGGTCGGGTGGGGACGTTCGTCGGTGATCCAGCCGGTGTCCACACTGGTCATCAGGATGCCGTCGGTGAACATGTCGGCCGCGCTGGTGCGGGTCAGCATGTTCAGCGACGCCTTGGCCATGTTGGTGTGCGGGTGCCCCGCGCCCTTGTAGCCGCGGTTGAACACCCCTTCCATGGCGGACACGTTCACCACGTAGCGGCGCGGGAACGCCGAGGCGGTCATCGCCGCGCGCAGGCGGCTGACCAGGACGAACGGGGCGGTCACGTTGCACAGCTGCACTTCGAGCAGTTCCAGCGGGTCGACCTCGTGCACCCGGTCGCTCCAGCTGTTGCTGGCGGCCAGGTCGGGCACGAGGCCACCCGCATCGATCGCGGTCGACCCGGCGGTGAGCGCGAGCGCGGTCACCGCCTCCGGGGTGATCGGCACGATCGGCGCGGCCGACGGGTCACCGGAGGGCGGACCGGTCAGCGCGGCGGCCGCGGAACGGCCGCCGAGGAACTCCAGCTCCGGCAGGGGACCGGCGGGAAGCGGCGCGGACTCGGCGGCCACCAGCGCGGAGTACGCGCCGGGGGAGCGCCGTACCGTCTGGGCGGCGTTGTTGATCAGGATGTCCAGCGGGCCGCGCGCCGCGACCGAGTCGGCCAGCGCGACGACCTGGGCCGGGTCCCGCAGATCGATGCCGACCACCCGGAGCCGGTGCAGCCACTCCGCGCTGTCCGGCATCGCCGCGAAGCGGCGCACCGCGTCGTTCGGGAAGCGGGTGGTGATCGTCGTGTGGGCGCCGTCGCGCAGCAGCCGCAGCGCGATGTACATGCCGATCTTGGCTCGTCCGCCGGTGAGCAGCGCCCGCCGACCGGTCAGGTCCGTACGGGCGTCGCGGCGCTCGTGATGCCGCGCCGCGCATTCCGGGCACAACTGGTGGTAGAACGCGTCGACCTCGCGGTAACGCTGTTTGCACACGTAGCAGGCGCGGGCGCGGTGCAGCACCCCGGCGCTGCGGCCCGCGGTGTTGGTGCGCAGCGGCAGCCCCGCGGTCTCGTCGTCGATGCGTCCCGGCGCTGCGGTCGCGGTGGCCGCGTCGACCGCCCCGTCGGCGCGGCGGATCGCGTCGCGGCGTTCCTCGCGGCGGCGCTGCTTGACGACCTTGAACATCCCGGCCGTGGCCCGCCGGACGGCGACCGCGTCCGGGTGCTCCACCGGCAGTTCCTGGACCTCGGCCAGGACCTGCAGGCACAGCTCCAGGCGATCCTTGTCCACCCCGGCGGTCCCGGGATCAGCGGCGGTCGTCATCGGCGTCCTTCCGTGGGCCGGCCCATCGGCGCGTCTGGGGGCGAATCAGCACCACCTTCGGCCGGCGGCCGGCTCACCGTAGCGTGGCCGCCTGGAGTGCCACTCCGCCGCAGTCGGGGTTGAACGACTTCTCGGTGGTCCAGGTCAGCTTCAGCGTGCCGTCCTTGGGCGCCCGGTACGTCACGGTGAACACCGCCGTGTCCAGATCGCCCCGGCGCTGCTCGAACGTGGCCGCGCTGCTGGCCTCGTCCCCGGGCAGCTTCGCGGTCAGGCGGCCCCGGGCGGCCAGCGCGCCCACGTACAGCCGCAGGGTGCGGCTGGTGCGGGTGGCGGGGGCGGAGATCGTGAACCCGTTGCCCTCGTCGCAGGTCCGGATGCCGGTCGGGGTGCCGTCGGAGTTGCTGACCGGCGAACCGTCGGTCCAGGTGAACCGTTGCGGGCTCAGGGCGTGCCGGAACCGGGGGGCGGTCGGCGCACCCTCCAGGATCTGGAAGTCGCCGTTGCGGTCGCGTTCCAGGGAGAACGTGCCGCCCTCGCCCCAGTGCACCCAGTCCCGGGTGCCCTCGGCGGACAGGTCCACCACGTCGGCCACCCCGGAACGGCTGATCGCGACGGATCCGCGGTCGGGCGGCGGGGACGAGGTGGGGGCCGTGCTCTTGCTCGGCGACGGCGTGGGGGAGCTCGACGGGCTGGGCGACGCACTGGGCAGCGGAATGGTCTGCTCCGGAGTGGGGTCGAGCTGCGCCCCGCCCAGCGCGGGCGGCTGCGGCCCGCTGATCGGGGCTTCGTCTTTGCGCTGGGCGCGGCTGACGAAGAACGCGAACGCCACCACGAGCAGCACACCCGCGAGGATCACCGAGGCGGGCAGCACGAATTCACCGAGGCGGCGTCGCGAGCTGTCGTTCAGCAGGATCGACGGTACGGCAGGGCCGCGCCGTCCCGTGTTGCGGTAGCCGTAGCTGGTCCGGCGGCTGGAGCCACCTGCCGCGTACGGCCGCTGCCCTGCTGCCTGCCCGCGCCCCTGCGGTTGAGGCCGGCGTACCGGCCCGCGGTCGTCGTCGGGCAACCGACCCTCCTCGGTCGTCCGTGGGGCTTCGCCGCGCGCCGCCGGGCGGCCGCGCGGGCAGCCCTGTGCTGCTCTTCTGGCGGGTCGGCGCGGTGTTCCGTCGCCGACCGTGGTCGTGGGGAGCTACACGATCTCATTTCGATCGGTGGCGAACCAGAGCGGAATCGGTAACCGACCCAATGGTCGAGCCCGTGCATCGGCGGTTCGGCGGACCGGCAATGTCCGCCCTGTCCCCCGTCCGGCCCGGTGACCGGAAGGCCCGTTCCGCGGCTCGCTCGCCACCGTCGGCGCGACCCGCCGGCCTACACCTCGGAGACGACCACGTCGAGGCGGCGGGGCCGGGCCGCGGCCGCGGGTGCCTCCTCGACGGTGTGCCCGAGATCGCGCAACGCCACGATCAGCTCGTCCACGGTGCCCGGCGCCGCACCCGCGGCGGCCAGCGCGCGCACCAGGCGGCCCTTGGTGGCCTTGTTGAAATGGCTCACCACGCTGCGCCGGGTCACCCCGTCGACTCTCCGTTCGTGCAGCACCCGGACCGTGGCCGTACGCGCCGCGACCGGCCCGGCGGGCGCCCACATCGCGCCGTACGCCCCCGAACGCAGGTCCAGCACCAGGCCGTCGCCCGCGGCGCGCTCCAGCGCCGACCCCAGCGCGGCCCGCCAGTACGCGGCGAGCCCGCCGACCGCCGGCAGGCTGACCCCGACCGAGCAGCGGTATGCGGGAATCCGGTCCCCGGGCCGCACCACGCCCCAGAGCCCCGAAAAGACCACCGCGCGGGCGTCGACCCAGTCCCGCGCAGCCGGGTCCAGGGTGGCCAGGCCCAGCGCCTCGTACAGCACCCCGGTGTAGATGTCGGCGGCCGGCGCGGTGGCCGCCTCGGCCAGGGTCGCGTTGCGGGTCACCTCCGCCCGCTGCCCGGCGCCCAGCCCCAGGGTGGCCAGGGAGTCGGCGACGCCGCGGGCGCTGCTGCGCCGGCACAGCGCGACCAGCCGGGTGAGCACCCGGCGACGGGCCGGGGCGAGCTGGGGGAGCCACAGCGCGGACAGGTCGACCGGGTCGCCGGTGGCCGGGGCGGTCTTGCCCTCCGACGGCGGCAGCAGGATCAGCACGCGCCAGAGGCTACCCAGGACCGGCCCGGTCAGCGCCGCGGCCCGGCCCCGGGAACGGTGATCGTCGTCGTGACGGTGCCCTGGTCGATGTCGGAGGTCCGGACCGTGAACCGGACCTCGTACGTCCCCGGCAGCGGGAACGTCAGCGCCCCGACCGCGTGGTGGCGCGGCACCAGCGGCAGCATCGGGGTGCGGACCGGTTCGATGTCCGTCCCGGCGAGCCGCGTGGTGATGGTCCATTCCTCCGCGGGCAGCGGCGCCCCGGCCGGGGTGTACACGAACGCGTGCACGGTGTTGTTCTCGCCGACCTCCACCGGATACACGTTGAACTGCAGCGTGAACAGCGGGCAGCTCAACGTCTGCGACACCCCGGTGTCCGATTCGGCGGCGCGTTCGGCGGCGACGCTGCGCCCGGGGGTGGCCTGCACCAGCACCGCGCTGAGCCCGAGCACCACGCACGTCGCCACGGCCTCCAGGGCGACCGCGCGCCGCAGCCGGGACACCCCGGCGGCCGGGTCGCGGCGCACCAGCCGGCGCGCGTACGCGGCCGCGCCGAGCGTCACCGCCAGCACCGCGATCTTCGCCAGCAGCAGCCGCCCGTGGTCGGTACGCCACAGCGCGGGTACGGACCCGACCTGGACGACGGCCTGCACCACCCCGCCGCCGACCAGCCACACCACCGCCAGCGCCGCCCACCGCGACCAGGCGGGCAGCAGCACCCCGAGCACCCGTGGGTGGGCGCGGGGCAGCAGGAACACCGTGAGGGTCGCGAGGCCACCCAGCCACACCGCCATCGCGGCGAGGTGCACCACGTCCGCGGCGGCCACCGCGCCCGCCAGCGGGGCGGCCACGGCGTGACCGGTCAGCGGCCAGGTCACCAGCGCGGCCAGCGCCAGCCCGGTCACGGCGAGCGCCCGGCCCCGCCCGGCGGTACCGCGCAGCACCGGGGGCAGCAGCGCCCCCACGATCGCGAGCACGGCCAGCCGGGCCGTCAGCGCCAGCCCGTACGGGCTGGCCAGGACCTCGCCCAGCTCGCCCGGCGACACCCGCCACAGCGGGTCGCCGCTGGAGTTCGGTGCCTGCACCCACAGCCCTGCGAGGGTGCCCGCGGCGAGCAGGCCCAGGCCGGTGTACGCCAGCCGGATCGGGCCGCGGCGCGACATCCGGCGCGGCCACAGCAGCGCCAGCAGCAGCGTGGGGCCCACGGCCAGGGCCAGTCCCGCGTACCCGAGGAACCGGGCGGCCGGGACCGCGACCGCGACCGACGGGTGCACCCCGGCCGCGGGCGGCTCGGCCGGGCGCGCCGACGGCGCCCCCACCGAGAACGTGAGCGCCCCGCCGACCGGGTGGCTGTCCGCCGAGACCACCCGGTAGCTGACCAGGTAGGTGCCCAGCGGGTGGTCGGCGCGGCGCACCGGGATGCGCAGCACGGTGCCCTGCGCCCGCGCGGCCCCGCTGATCCGGGTGCCGTCCGGGGCGAGCACCTGCACGCGCCCGGGCACCGGGGTGACCGGCTCGCTGAACACGACGCTCACCTCGGTCGGTGAGGCGGCGACGATGCTGCCCGCGGCCGGCGCGGCGGCGACCATCGCGGCGTGCGCGGACGCCGGGCCGGCGGGCAGCAGCAGCGCGGCGGCACCGGCCAGGACCGCCACGATCCAGGCGGGCAGGACCCGGGCACTCCTGCGCAGGGCACGCCGGGCTCGGGTGGTCGGCGGCCCCCCGGCCGCGTCGGCACCAGTCACGACGAGTAGTTCGCAGGCGGGAGCGGAAAGGTTCAACGCGCGGCAACTCCGGGTGCCCCGGAGGCGACGATACGATCCGGGCAGGCCCATGACACAGGAGGTCATCGATGTCCGTGCACCCCCGCGCCGGCGAGCCCGCCGAGGCCCGCGACGCCATCGACGTGCCCCGGGTGGTCCTCGCCTACTACACCGAGCACCCCGACCCGTCGGTGGCGGAGCAGCGGGTCGCGTTCGGCACCTCGGGGCACCGCGGCTCCAGCCTCAAGGTCGCGTTCAACGAGGACCACATCGTGGCGACCAGCCAGGCCATCGTCGAGTACCGCAAGGCGCAGGGCACCGACGGTCCGCTGTTCCTCGGCCGCGACACGCACGCGCTCAGCGAGCCGGCGATGGTCAGCGCGCTGGAGGTCTTCGCGGCCAACGACGTGACCGTGCTGGTGGACAGCCGCGACGGGTACACCCCGACCCCGGCGCTGTCGCACGCCGTGCTCACCCACAACCGCGGCCGCACGGCCGGGCTCGCCGACGGGGTGGTGGTCACCCCGTCGCACAACCCGCCGGACGACGGCGGTTTCAAGTACAACCCGCCGCACGGCGGCCCGGCCGACACCGACGCCACGACCTGGATCCAGGACCGGGCGAACGCGCTGATCGCGGCCGGGCTCAAGGAGGTACGCCGGGTCCCGGCCGCGCGGGCGCGTACCGCGCCGACCGTGTCCGGGTACGACTTCCTGGCCCGCTACGTCGACGACCTGGGCTCGGTCATCGACATGGACGCGATCCGGGCGGCCGGGGTGCGCATCGGGGCGGACCCGCTGGGCGGGGCGTCCGTCGCGTACTGGGGCGAGATCGGCGAGCGGTACGGGCTGGACCTGACCGTGGTCAACCCGGAGGTCGACCCGACGTTCCGGTTCATGACGCTGGACTGGGACGGCAAGATCCGGATGGACTGCTCGTCGCCGTACGCGATGGCGTCGCTGATCGGCCAGAAGGACCGGTTCCAGCTCGCCACGGGCAACGACGCGGACGCGGACCGGCACGGCATCGTCACCCCGGACGCGGGTCTGATGAACCCGAACCACTACCTGGCGGTGGCGATCTCGTACCTGTTCCGGGCCCGTACGGACTGGCCGGCCGCCGCGGCGGTGGGCAAGACTCTGGTCTCCTCGTCGATGATCGACCGGGTGGCCGCGGACCTGGGCCGCCGCCTGGTCGAGGTGCCGGTGGGCTTCAAGTGGTTCGTGCCGGGTCTGCTCGACGGGTCGGTCGGCTTCGGCGGTGAGGAGAGCGCCGGGGCGTCGTTCCTGCGCCGCGACGGCAGCTCGTGGAGCACCGACAAGGACGGCATCCTGCTCGACCTGCTCGCCGCCGAGATCGTCGCCGCCACCGGGCGTACCCCCAGCGAGCACTACCGGGACCTGGCCGGACGGTTCGGCGAGCCCGCGTACGCCCGTATCGACGCGCCCGCGACCCGCGAGCAGAAGGCGGTCCTGGCGAAGCTGTCGCCGCAGCAGGTCACCGCGACCGAGTTGGCCGGTGAGCCGATCACCGCGGTGCTCACCACGGCACCGGGCAACGGCGCACCGATCGGCGGGCTGAAGGTGAGCACCGAGTCGGGCTGGTTCGCCGCGCGCCCGTCCGGCACCGAGGACGTGTACAAGATCTACGCCGAGTCGTTCCGCGGCCCGGACCACCTCGCCACCATCCAGCAGGAGGCCCGCGCGGTCGTCACCGCCGCCCTGCAGGGCTGACACCCGCTCGGGCTTCCCCGCTCCCCGGGCTGCCCCCGCACTGGGCTGCCCGACTGCCCGCCCTGCTCAGCTTTGTCCCGCCCAGGCCGACTTGACAACCAAGAACGCCGACACGGGGAGCCTGGGCGAGGGATGAGCGCAGCCAAAAAGCGGGAGCAGGGCAGCCAGGTGGCCGCCGCTGCGCACCGAGGGCTGCCGCCGATGCTCGCCGCGGTCGCCACGGTGATCGGTGCGGTCGCCTGGCTGCTGCTGCGGGACCCCGGCACGTCCCAGACGCCCGGGTTCGCGGCGGCGCCGCTCGCGATGGCCGCCGCGGCGTACGCCTGCCACCGCATCGGCGCGATGATCGTGCTGCCCCGGCACATTCGCGGCTTCTGGCGCCGGATGTCGCATGCCTGCCTGAGCATGCTCCTGGCCACCGCCGTGGGCCTGCCGAACGCCAGTGACAGCCCGGGACTGTCGCCGATCGTCGCCGCGCTGATGGTGCCGGCCCTGATCATGGCAATGCTCGCCTTCCTGCACCTGCCCCGCGGCGCCCTGTCCCCGCTGCGCCGGGCGCAGCTCGCCCTCGACGGGGCGACGATCTCGGCGGCCGGCGGGCTGATCTTCTGGTTCGTGGTCGCCGACCTGGCGCCCCCCGGCACCCCGGGCAGCACCCAGGCCGCCGCCGCCCTCGTCGGCGTCGGTGGCGTGCTGGCGCTTGTGGTCATCGGACGGGCCACGACCCGGCCGGACATCCAGCTCCACCCCGCGTCCCTGCGCACCCTGGCGGTGGTGCCGCTGGCCGGGGTCGTCGCGGCGGTGGTGCTGCTGGTCGGCGACAGCACGAGCCGGCTGGTGCTGTCCGTACTGTGCGTGCCGCTCATGGGTGCCGCCGTCGGCATCGCGGCGTACGTGCAGCTGCGTGCGCTGCGCCGCCCGACGCCGCCGCGTCCCCCGTGGGCCGCGCGCAAGATCCTCGGCGCGCTGCCGCTGCTGGCCGTGGCCGCCACCGCCGCCCTGGTCGTCACGGTCTCGGCGCGGCAGATGACCTGGAACCAGCGCGCCCTGATCATCGGTGCGGTGCTCACCGCGTCGTTCGTGGTGGCCCGGCAACTGCTCGGGCTGCGCGAGCACGCCCGGCTGCTGAGCGGGGTCCGGCGCCAGCAGGCCGAGCTGGAACATCTCGCGATGCACGACCCGCTGACCGGGCTGGCCAACCGGGCCCGCTTCAGCGCCGCGCTCGCCGAACGGCTCGCCGCCCACCAGCCCGCCAGCGTGCTGCTCATCGACGTCGACGACTTCAAGATGGTCAACGACACGATGGGCCACGCGATCGGCGACCGGCTGCTGTTCGAGGTGGCGCAGCGGCTGCAGCGGCACAGCGCGCCAGGGTTCCTGCCCGCCCGGCTGGGCGGCGACGAGTTCGGGGTGCTGCTCGACGTCGACACGCCCGCCGAGGCCGAGCAGGCCGCGGTCCGGGTCTGCGCGACGCTCGCGGAGCCGGTCCGGGTCGGCGAGCACCAGCTGCTGGCCCACGCGTCCGTCGGGGTGGCCGTGGCCGGGCCCGGCGACAGCGCCGACGAGGTGCTGCGCAACGCCGACATCGCCATGTACGCCGCGAAGGACGCCGGCAAGGCGTCCTGGGCGCGGTTCGAGCCGCGGATGCGCCAGGAAGTGGTCAACCACGCCCGGCTCGGCTCCGAGCTGCACAACGCGATCATCCGGCACGAGCTGTACCTGCTGTACCAACCCGTGTTCGACATCGTCACGGGCAAGCTGTCCGGCGTCGAGGCGCTGGTGCGCTGGCAGCACCCGAAGCAGGGCCCGATCTCGCCGGGCGACTTCATCCCGGTCGCCGAGCGTTCCGGGCTGATCGTGCCGCTCGGCTCGTGGGTGCTGCGTACCGCGTGCGAGCAGCTCGCCCGCTGGCAGGCCGAGTACGGCAGCGCCGCCATCCGGGCGATCAACGTCAACGTGGCGGCCCGCCAGTTGCGCGAGGCCAGCTTCGTCGGCGAGGTCACCGCGGTGCTGCACGACACCGGCCTGTCCCCGGGCAACCTGGTGCTGGAGGTCACCGAGTCGTCTGTGCTCGACGGGCCGCACGTCCGGGAAACCCTGGAGGCCCTGCACGAGCTGGGGGTACGGCTCGCGCTGGACGACTTCGGCACCGGGCAGTCGTCGCTGAGCCTGCTGCGGGCGTTCCCGGTGGACGTGCTGAAGCTCGACAAGTCGTTCGTCGACGGCATCTGCGAGGGCGCGGACCGCGGCCGGCTGGCCGTGGCGGCGGCGGTCGCCCAGCTCGCCGAGCACCTGCAGTTGTCCGCGGTCGCCGAGGGCATCGAGAGCGCCGAGCAGATGAACCGGCTGCGCGAGATGGGTTACCGCCTCGGCCAGGGCTTCCACCTGGCCCGCCCGCTTCCCGCGGACGAGGTCGGCGCGATCATGGCGCGCCCGGACGCCGCGCTCGACGCTTCCGTCCCGATCGCCCGTATCGCCTGAGCGCGGCACCCCGGCCCGCGAGTGGGGCCGGGGTGCCGCCGCGTCAGGCCGACACCTCGTTGCGGTCGCCCGCCCACAGCGTGTGGAACGCTCCCGGCTTGTCGACCCGGTGGTACGTGTGCGCGCCGAAGAAGTCGCGCTGCCCCTGGATCAGCGCCGCGGGCAGCCGAGACGCGCGCAACCCGTCGTAGTACGCCAGCGCCGACGCGAAGCCCGGGGCCGGGATGCCCTGCTGCGCGGCCGTGGCCACGACCCGCCGCCAGGCGTCCTGGGCGCCCGCGACGGCGTCCAGGAAGTAGTCGTCGACCAGCAGCGTGGCCAGGCCGGGCTGCTTGTCGTACGCCTTGCGGATGAAGTCGAGGAACTTCGCGCGGATGATGCAGCCGTCGCGCCAGATCTTCGCCATGGCGCCCGGGTCGATGTCCCACCCGTACTCGGTGCTGGCGGCCTGGATCTGCTGGAAGCCCTGCGCGTACGCGACGATCTTGGACGCGAACAGCGCCTGCTCGACGTCGGCCTGCAGGTCGGCGCCGCCGGCCCCGGCCGCCGCGGACGGGCCGGGCAGCCCCGATGCGGCCTGGCGCACCGCCGGGTCACCCGACAGCGCCCGTGCGAACACCGCCTCCGCGATGCCGCTGACCGGCACCCCGAGGTCCAGTGCGGCCTGCACGGTCCACCGGCCGGTGCCCTTCTGCTCGGCCTGGTCCAGGACCACGTCGACGAACGGCTTGCCGGTCTCGGCGTCGGTCTGGCTGAGCACCTCCGCGGTGATCTCGATCAGGTACGAGCCGAGCCGGCCCGCGTTCCACCCGCGGAAGATCTCCGCGATCTCGGCCGGTGAGTGCCCGCCCGCCCGGCGCAGCAGGTCGTACGCCTCCGCGATGAGCTGCATGTCGGCGTACTCGATGCCGTTGTGCACCATCTTGACGAAATGTCCGGCGCCGTCGGGGCCGACGTGCACGCAGCACGGCTCGCCGTCGACCTTCGCCGCGATGTCCTCCAGCAGCGGGCCGAGCGCCTCGTACGACTCGGGCGAGCCGCCGGGCATGATGCTCGGGCCGTGCAGGGCGCCCTCCTCGCCGCCGGACACGCCGGTGCCGACGAAGTGCAGCCCGCGTTCCTTCAGCGCGGCCTCGCGGCGGCGGGTGTCCGCGAAGTGCGCGTTGCCCGCGTCGATGATCATGTCGCCGGGCTCCAGCAGCGCGGCGAACTCGTCGATCACGGCGTCGGTCGGCTTGCCCGCCTTCACCATGATCACCACCCGGCGGGGGCGTTCCAGGCTCGCCACGAACTCCTCGGCGGTCTCCGCGGGCAGGAACGTCCCCTCGTGGCCGAACTCCTCGACCAGCTCTTTCGTACGGCCGTAGCTGCGGTTGTGCACGGCGACCGTGTGACCGTGACGGGCGAAGTTGCGCGCCAGGTTGCGCCCCATCACCGCCAGGCCGGTTACGCCGATCTGAGCCTTCTCCGTCATGAACGTCCTTCCTCCGCGCGAGTGCCCGGACGCCGAGTCCAGGCTGCTCGCAGGCCACTCGACGCCGGTGCGTCGGGACACGCCCATTCTTACGTGTTCGCGGCGCCGGGAGTTCGAGTCTGCCCGTCAGATGGACCGAAGCAGCGTTCAGCCGCCGGGCTCCGCGCTGACCCGTCGCGGCTGCTTCGCGCGGCCGAACTCCAGGCCGCCCAGCCGCGATGCCGCATCCGACGTACGGCACCCTCAGCGCCTCCGCCAGCGGGGCCTTTACTCCCGGCCGGAGCGGCCCGAGAGCGGCTAGCACGTCGACGAAGTACCGCACGAGGCCGCGGCTGGTGCCGGCTCCCGCGGGACTTCGGCATTTCGACCGGGGGTGGAAGGCGAGGGCGAGAGCCGTGAGAGGTCCTGAGGCGCTGGTCAGCCGCGTCGGGCGTTGCGCAGAGCCGTCGCGCGGAGGTAGAGCCGTCGTCCTCCGTCCGGGCCGACGGAGCCGGGTACACGTGCGACGGCTTCGACGTCCCACCACGGTTCGCCGTCGTATTCGACCTCGGCCACGATCGCAGTGACCCGGACGACCAGCGGGCCGAGGCCGTACCGGTAGTCCTTCTCGGTGATTTCGTAGGTAGCTCCGACTTCGGGCATCACCGATCGATCACCTGCCAGCGTCGGAGACCGTTGAGAAGGATCATCATCGACTTCTCGTCCAGGTACCAACGGTCGTCACTCACGTTGGGGACCGGTGTCCGCCGCTCGCCGCGTGGCACGGTGGCGCCGGGTATCCGCTGTGGAAGCTTTGGCTTCTCCTCGGTCACGGATGCCGCTCCGGGTGATATCCCGTGGTCAGCGAGCCGCAGCGCGGGCACCACCGCGATTTGACCTTGAAGCTCAGCAGCCCGGCCAGGAACCCCGACAGCAGGGCCGCTACGACGATGGGCAGCAGCATCCGGTCACCCCATGTGGTCACTTGTATCGTGTGGGTACAGATGCTCACTCCGTAAGGTGCCGGGGTCAACCTTCCAGAGTGGTAATGCAGGCCTTGATCTCCACGGATCAACAGAATGTCGGACGACGTTACAGACCGAGCCCCTGTACCTTCCAATTTGGAAGGTTCGAGGGGCCGATGTGGAAGGGAGGCGGCTCGCGTGACAGACGCGGCCGTAGGCTCGACCGTCCCTCGGCGCATCCTCGGGATCGCACTTCGCCGATTCCGGACCAAAGCCGGCAAGACCATGCGCGAGGCTGCCGAGGCCATCGGCCAGTCCGAGCAGTCGGTACGTCGCATCGAGCAAGGCGCAGTGTCCACGCCGGCGGGGAAGGTGGCGAACCTCTGCGAGCTGTACGGCGTTCCCACTCAGACCCGCCAAGCACTCGTGCAACTGGCCAAGGAAACCAAGAGCACGGCCGCACGCTGGTGGCACTCCTACGCCGATGTCGTGCCCGCCTGGTTTGAGCTGTACGTCGCATTGGAGGCCACGGCCTTCCGCCTTCGCTGCTTCGATCCGCTGTTGGTCAACGGACTCTTACAGGCCGACGCATACATGGAGCAGGCCATCAAGGCAGTCGAGCCAAACCTCACCGAGGAAGACATCGACGCCAGAGCCGAGCTGCGTCGTTCTCGACAGCGGCACCTCGCCCGGTTCCCTGATCCGCTGCGCCTGGAAGTGATCATCAGCGAAGCGGTGCTCCTGGCTGAGCTGCCTGAAGGGGTGATGCGCCGTCAGTTGTGGCACCTGCTACAGGCAAATGAGCTTTCACACGTGCAGGTCCGCGTGCTTCCATTGGCCGCTGGGCTACATAGAGCAGTGGTTGCTGGAGCGTTCACGGCGCTCGACTTCGCCGCCGAGGACGGAGCGGTGGCAGCAAGCACGGTCTACAGCGAGAGCCAGACCGGCGCCATTTACCTCGATGCTCCGTCCGAGGTTGCTGAATACCAAGGGGTGTGGGAGGCACTCGAAGCCTCCTCACTCGACAAGACTGATTCCGTCGAGTTGATATCCAAGAGAATGAAGGAGTTGAACGACCGTGAGTCATGACCTGACCGGGGCCGTGTGGCGCAAGTCGTCTCGGTCCGGCGGCAGCGGCCAATGTGTCGAAGTCGCCACCAATTTGTCTGACATCGTCGCCGTCAGAGACACCAAGGACAACGGCGCCGGACCCATCCTGCTGTTCACGCCAGCAGAGTGGGACGCCTTCATCGGTGGCGCGAAGAACGGCGAGTTCGACCGGTAAGACCCAGGTCCACAAACAAAGGGACGGTTGCTAGCCGGCAACCGTCCCTTTTGTTTGCCTCCACCCGGATCTTGGCGCCCATCTCACCGCGGCAAGATTCCGAGTGGGTCGAAGATCAGCCGCGTCGGGCGTTGCGCAGAGCCGTCGCGCGGAGGTAGAGCCGTCGTCCTCCGTCCGGGCCGACGGAGCCGGGTACACGTGCGACGGCTTCGACGTCCCACCACGGTTCGCCGTCGTATTCGACCTCGGCCACGATCGCAGTGACCCGGACGACCAGCGGGCCGAGGCCGTACCGGTAGTCCTTCTCGGTGATTTCGTAGGTAGCTCCGACTTCGGGCATCACCGATCGATCACCTGCCAGCGTCGGAGACCGTTGAGAAGGATCATCATCGACTTCTCGTCCAGGTACCACCGGTCGTCACTCACGTTGGGGACCGGTGTCCGCCGCTCGCCGCGTGGCACGGTGGCGCCGGGTATCCGTTGTGGAAGCTTTGCCTTCTCCTCGGTCACGGATGCCGCTCCGGGTGATATCCCGTGGTCAGTGAGCCGCAGCGTGGGCACCATCGCGATTTGACCTTGAAGCTCAGCAACCCGGCCAGGAACCCCGACAGCAGGGCCGTTACGACGATGGGCAGCAGCATCCGGTCACCCCATGTGGTCACTTGTATCGTGTGGGTACAGATGCTCACCCTGATACCGATCACTTGCAACGGTTGGAGCGGTGTTTGCCCAGTCGATCTGGAGCAGCCGACACATTTTCAGTTGACAGACGATCTACCTGGACAACCAGGAAGACATCGACGCCTACGAGGAGGTGTGGGATGCGCTGGATGCTCTCGCCCTGGACCAAACGCTATCGATCGAATATTTGCCTGAGAGATTGAAGGAGCTAACCGACGGAACATGACCTGACCGGGCTTTGTGGAAGAAGTCCACGCGGAGCGGCGCAAACGGCCAATGTGTCGAAGTTGCCACCAATTTGTCTAACATCGTCGCCGTCCGAGACACCAAGGACAATGGCAACGGACCCGTCCTGCTGTTCACGCCCGCGGAGTGGGACGCCTTCATCGGTGGCGCGAAGAACGGCGAGTTCGACCGGTAACACGTAGCTCCACAACGAAGGACGGTTGCTCGCCAGCAACCGTCCTTCTTGGTTTCACCTCCACCCGGGCCTCGGCGCACGTAACACCGCGCGACCAATCCACCGTGGATTGTCTACATCAGCCGCCGGGGTCCGCGCTGACCCGTCGCGGCTGCTTCGCGCTGCCGAACGCCAGGCTGCCCAGCGGGGCCACCACCCCCGGCTGGGGCGGCCCCAGCGTGGCCAGCACGTCGACGAAGTACCGCACCAGGCCGCGGCTGGTGCCCGGCTCCCGCGGGACTCCGGCGTCCAGGCGAGCCCGGGCGGCCTCGGGGTCGGCCACCGCCAGGTCCGCGGCGAACAGGTCGCCCCATGCCCGCGGGGGACCGCCCACCGCGGCGCGCAGCTCGGCGTCGCGAGCGGTGGCCGCCGTGGGTGACGACCGGTACAGCGAGCCGAACGTCAGCGGGAGCAACTGGATGCCCAGCACCGATTCGGGCTTGGGGTCGAACCACGTCGCGTAGTCGATTTTCGCGTCCCAGACGATGCCCGCGGTGGTGTGCGCGTACCCGGGCGGCCGGTCGGCGTCCTCGCCCAGCCAGTAGCGGCGCGCGGTGGCCGCCTCCATGGCGTAGTGGGTGGCGCCGAACTCGGTCAGCGCCGCGTCGCCGCGGACCTGGCCCCACCGGGTCACCGCCTCCCACGCGGCCACCGCCTCGCTGGACGACTCCTGGTTGTTGCCGTCCGCGAACGGCGCGAACCCGGACGCGGCCGAGCTGCCGAGGTAGGCGTTGAAGCTGCGGAACGGGGGGAAGCCGCCACCGGCTGAGGGCACCGCCCGGCTGCCCGCGAAGTCGCGGACGACCAGGTCGACGACGCCACCGTAGTCGTGCCGGAACCCGGGGTCGACTGCGGCGAGCACGCTGGCGGCGCGGACCAGGTAGCCGTACTGGAAGTGGTGGTCGTTGTAGTCCTGACTGCCGAACTCGGCGGGCACCGCGATCAGCCCGCCCCACGTCCGGTCGTAGGCCAGATAGTGCGGGTCGGCCGGGGCCGAGTAGGTCAGCCAGTCGACGAGCTGCGGTTTGAGCCGGGCGAGCGCGGCCTGCTGCTGGGCGGTGGCGCCGACCGCCGCGGCCACCTCCGCGATCGAGGCGAGGCGGCCCAGCTCCTTGAGCCCGAAGTAGCTGCCGCCCGCGGCCGGCTTGTCGGCCAGGTCGCGGTCGAGGTCGGCGACGACCGCGCGGCGCTGGTCGGCCCCCACGTCCACCCGGGGTACGCCGGTGAGCAGTCCCGGCAGCGGCACCCGGACCTGCACCCGGTCCGACTCGACGAGCGAGAGTGTGCCGCGGGCGTCCGGGTACGTGCCGGCCAGCGGCTCCGGCCCCGGCACGAGCCCGGCGCGCTGGTGGGGCAGCAGCGCCCACAGCCCGGGCCGGCCGGAGGCGCGGGTGGCGGTGAGCGTCTGGGTGACCGTCCCGGACCCGGCGTCGTACGCCATCGTCGCGGTCGTGTCCATCACCGGGTCGGCCGCGGCGGCGGTGACCTCCTTCTCCCAGCTCGCGGCGTCCACCCCGTCCGGTACGCGGGCCACCGCCATCTGCGGATCGGTGCCGGTCAGGTCGGCACCGGACAGGGTGAGGCCCGTCCCGGCGACGTCCCAGCGCTGACCGGCGATGTCGAGCCGGGCGAGGCCACCGCTGTCGCCCAGGTCGCGGACGGCGCCGAGCGCGCTGAGCCGGGCGGTGGTACCGCGGAAGCGCAGCCACACGACCGGGCTGCCGCTGACCACGGTCATGTCGACCGTGCCACCGCCGGCCAGCGCGACCCGCAGCACGACGTGGAACGCGCCGTACCCGACCACGCTGGTGGCGCCGGTGGCCGCGGTGCTCAGTGCGGGCACGAACGGGGTGGTGATCGCGTTCGCGGCGGCGGTGACCGGGGCGCTGCTGAGCTGCACCCCGCTCGCGCCGACCCGCACGGCGAGCGGGTGCGCCCACATCGGCTGGGTCCCCGGGCCGGTCAGCGCCGAGCTCCACCACTGGTTGGTGGGCAGGGCCTGCTTGCCCAGCCCGGCCGCCTGTGCGGGGGCCTTGGTGGGGGTCGCGGCGGCCGGGACCGTGGCGGCCACACTGCCGCGGCCGGTCCCGCCCGGTACGGCGATCCGGTTGTCGGCGCTCGCTTCGGTGACCGGGCCGAGCGCCCCCGGCCCGGTCACCGAGTGTTGCGGTGTGGTGTCGTGGTCCGGAGTGCACCCGGTCATCAGCACGGCGGCCGCCAGGATTGCGGGGAGCAGGCGGCGGGTCACGCGCTGTTCACCGCCGGGGTGTGGCCGGCCGCGGTCGTGGTGTCCACGACCACCGAGAACTGCAGGCCCGGCACCAGGGTGCGGACCGTGACGAGGTCGCCCGCCGCCGGCTTGAGCACGACCGTGAGCAGCCCGGACGGGTCGGCGGGGGTGGGGATCATGGACACCTTGGGCTCCACCCGGTCCAGGGTGGTGGTGATCCGGCGGGGCAGGCCCGGGCCGTCCACGTAGGCGGTCATGCCCAGGCGCAGCTTGCGCAGCGTCTCGACGGGCACGTCGACCACGAACGACATCGCGGCCGGGTCGTACAGCGTGATCACGGGTTCGCCGCCGCGGGCCACCTGGCCCTGCGCCACGTTGATCTCGCTGACCAGGCCGGTGGCCGGGGCGCGCAGGTCCTCGATGCGCGGCTTGGTGCCGGGCGCGGTGGTGATGGCGAGGCTGGCCAGCCGGGCGCCGCCGGCGACCGCGGAGCCGTCCTGCACGTACACCTGCTCGACGACGCCCGCGGCGGCCGAGCCGACCGGGATGGGCTCGGCGGTCAGCACCGCCGTGCCCGCGTCCACGTACGCCCGGTCGGCCAGGCGCTGCCGGACCAGGTACGTGCCGCCCACACCGGCGGCGGCGAGCAGGGCCACCACCACGAGCGTGGTACGCGCGACCCGCAGCGCGCGCATCAGTCTCGGGTGGCGTGGACCGGCGGGGGGTTCGGGGCCGGGGTTCTCGGTGGGTTCGGCGTTCTCGGTGGCGGCGTCCTCGGCGACCGGGGTCTGATCGAGTCCGGTGTCGCTGATGATCGTGCTCATGACGACGTCCTTCTTGGCCGGAGGTCCTGCCCGGCCGGTGGTCGGGGTGAACGCGGCCCGCGGACCGGTTCGGGGAGGGGTGGGACCCTCGGGTGGCGGCGCTGCCGCCCGGGGCGTCTCAGGCGGCGTTCGCGCCGACCGGCACCGGCGTCTCCGCGTGGGCGATGCCGGTCTGCCGGGGGACCGTGACCGGGGCGACCGGCGGCGTGTGCCGGATCCGGCCGCCGGTCACCGATTCGACGATCATGCGGCCGAGGATCAGCACGATCATGGTGGCCCAGCCGACGGAGAGCCAGGTCGGCGGCGGATCGGCCATGACGATCAGCCCGACCACGATCGCGGTGACGTTCAGGACGAGCAGCGCCACGTGCGGCATGACCGCCCACAGTGAGCGGGCGCCGCCGCCGGCGGAGTTGGTCACCCGCCACGTCGCGGGTTTGTTGCGCAGCACCGCCCACAGCGCGCGCAGGTGCACCGGGGCGGCGCCGATGCTGGCCACGATCGCGGACGGTTTGAACCCGCCGGACTGCAGCCACGTCACCAGCAGCACCGCCGCCTGGAACGGCAGGTAGTGGGTGGCCCACACGAAGCCGTCGGCGCGGATCGGGCTCAGCGCGAACAGCAGGTACAGCGACGGGAACAGCATGAAGGTCATCATCGCCAGCGACAGCAGGTAGTGGGTGCCGCAGAACAGGTACTGCAGCCGCTGGTCCAGGGTCAGGCCGGAGTTGCGTTTGAACAGCCGGCCCCGCAGCAGGATCTCGAAGCCGCCGCTGGCCCACCGCAACTGCTGCTTCAGGTACGAGGTCACGTCCTGCGGCGCCAGCCCGCGGGCCAGCACCTGCGGCACGTAGATCGACGCCCAGCCGCGCTTGTGCAGCTCGATCGAGGTCCAGATGTCCTCGGAGTTGCTGCCGGTCCAGATGCCACCGATCTCGTCGAGGGCCGCGCGCCGGAACATCACGTTCGTCCCCACGCAGAACGCCGCGTTGAAGTGGTTCTTGCCGGGGCAGACCAGCTCGTAGAAGATGCGCTGCGCCTCCGCGGAGCCGGTGGCCACGAGGTTGACGTGGTTCGTGTACGACTGCGGCGACTGCACGAACGCCACGTCCGGGTCGACGAAGTGCGGCAGCACGCTGAGCAGGAAACCGGGCTCGGGCACGTGGTCCGCGTCGAAGATGACCGCGAACTGCCCGTCCGTACGGGCCAGTCCGGCGTTGACGTTGCCCGCCTTGGCGTGCTGCCCGCCGGGCCGCCGGAAGTAGCCCGCGCCCTCGGCCGCGGCGATGGCGCGCAGTTCGTCGCTGTCGCCGTCGTCGAGCAGGTACGTCTGGTGCGGCAGCTCCATCGCCACCGCCGCCCGCACGGTGCGCCGCACCAGTGCCGGCTCCTCACCGTACGCGGTGATGAAGACGTCGATCGGGGGCACCTCCGCCCCGGCGCGCAGCCGGTTGCGCCAGACCGTGACGTCGACGGGCTCGCTGCGGTCGTCGTGGGCGAGGATCGTCCACCACGTACCGATGAGGTGCAGCGCGGTGAGCCCTTCGGCCGTCAGCATCGACAGCCACAGCCAGGTGGGTCCGCGGTACGCGGGGTTCAGCAGGAACAACTGATAGAAGACCGTGGCGACCAGCGCGCCGATGATCGCCACACGGGTCGAGCGCTGCAGTGGCCGCCAGGCCAGTGCCGCGCCGGGGCGGCTCGGAGGTGCGGATGGGGCCGGCATTGTCGAGCTCCTGCACGTCGGTCGGGGCGCCCGGGGTTCGTGCGCCTCCACTCAGCGAACAGGAACCCACGGACATTCGCGAGTCGTGCGACGCACATTTCTTCCAGGTGACATTGGTCGATCTATTCAGCCTGTTTTCGAGCGCGTGAACAAAGGTGTTGCCGAGTTCGCACCATCCCTCCACGACGGAGCTTTGACCAGGAGCGATGCTCGGGACACAGACGTCACGGTAAACCGATGGGTAACAAATTTCGGTGCGGTGTGGACCGCCGATCAGTGAGGGAGCTAACACGATCTCCCCGGCGCCCCGGAACACGAATTCCGCGTAACCGAAACACACCCTTAATCGAATGGTCGCTTGGGTCTGCGCGACGGCCCGGCGGCGCGCCGCGGACGGGCGCGCGCGGGCAGAGATCTGCCCGACGGTACGCTCACCGGCATGGCCGCCGGGACCGTACCGCGATGAAGCGCGGCGAGATCTGGACCATCGGCAACCGCACCGACCTGCGCTACCGCGTGCTCGTTCTCTCCGCGGACAGCTACAACGAACGCGCCAACGCGGCGCCGTACTGCGCGCCCATCGTGCGCCAGCGTGGCGCGACGCAGCTGCCGCCGTACGCGGTGGCCCTCACGGAGCAGGACCCCATCACCGGCGTGGTCGTGGTCAACCGGATGCGCCGCCTGCCCGCCGCCGTCGGCGCGGAGCGTATCGGCATGGTCACCGGCGCGAGCATGGCCCGGCTCGCCGAGGCGATGCGCGAGCTGTTCGAGCTCTGACACATCCGCCCTGGTCAACGGGGTGGCCCGACCGTACGCATAGGCCGTCCGGCCAGGTTGGGCTGTCGCCCGGCCGAGTGATCGGCGGCAAGGAACCGCCACTGGTCGTACATCGCCTGCGTGAACGGGGGATGCCGCCGGGGTCCGCACAGGCGTATGCAATAAGCCGGTACAACCGAGGCGGGAGGGGCATGAGCGGCGCTCACATGTACGCCGGGCCGGCGGACACCCGGCACGCCGGGCTGCACTCCGCCGTGGAGTCGCCCCGCGCGACCCTGGACCGCAGTGCCGTCGGCGTCGCCGCGGTACGCCGGCGCGAGCCGTGGCTGGCCACGGTGCAGCAGGTCCTCGACGCCATGCCGGGCGCGGCCGCGTTCCTCACCCCGGTCCGGGACCGCGCCGGGCGCCTCGCGGACCTCGTCGTCGCCGCGGTCACCCCCGAGGCGGTCACGTCCGGCGGGCGCCGCGGCGCCCAGCTCGTCGGCACCCGCGTCGCCCTGTACTCCCCGGAAACCGTGGCCAGCGACCGCTGGCCGGTCTACCAGTGGGTCCTCGACACCGGTGAGCCCGCCACCCTCGGCCCGTTCGACCACACGGACGGCCGGTACTCGGTACGGGTGCGCCGCCTCGGCGACGGCCTGCTGATGACTTGGTTCCGGCACGACGTGCCCGCCCAGGCCGACCGGGGCGTCACCACCGAACTGCGCCTGGCCCAGGTGGAGCGTGAGCTCGCCGAGCACCGCCGCGACCTGGCCGCCGAGCACGAGATGGCCGCCCGGTTGCAGCACATCATCCTGCCCATCCCGGAGGGGCCGATCGAGCTGCCCGGCCTGCGTGTCGCGGTGCGCTACCTGCCCGCGGGCCAGCAGAGCCGAGTGGGCGGCGACTGGTACCACGCGGCCGCGCTGCCGGACGGTTCCGTGCTGCTCGCGGTCGGTGACGTCGCCGGCCACGGCACCCCGGCGGCCACGTTCATGGCCCAGCTCCGCCACGCGCTGCGCGCCCTGGCGGTCACCACCACGGACCCGGCGCAGTTGCTCGGCCACCTCAACCGGCTCACCTGCGACCTGGAACGGGAGGCCCCGGAGATCTCCGCGACCGCGGTCATCGCCCGCTACGAGCCGCAGCGCCGCCGCCTGACCTGGGCGCAGGCCGGGCACCCGCCGCCGGTGTTCAGCCACGCCGGGCGCGCCGCGGCACTGGACCGTCCACCCGGCCCGGTGCTGGGGGTCGTCGAGGACGCCCGCTACGCGAACGCCACGCTGGAGCTGGACTTCGGCGACATGCTGCTGTTCTACACCGACGGCCTGATCGAGCACCGGCATCGCAGCCTCGACGAAGGACTGCAGGCGGTCATCGACACCGTGGACGAGGCCGTCGCCTCGTCCTCCACCCACCCGCTGATCGAGCTGTTCGACCGCTTCCGCCGGCCCAATCCGGAGGACGACACCTGCATCCTGGCCATCCGGCCGCTCACCGGCCTCACCCGCGACCTGCGGCGATTCGCCGCACCGCAGTTCCTGCCGCGGCCGCCCCGGTAATCTCACCCGGTGTGAGTCATGACCTGGCCCGGTTCACGGAGGCGCAGCGCGACGTGTACGACCGGGCGCTGGTGGAGCTGCGCGCCGGCGACAAGCGCAGCCACTGGATGTGGTTCGTCTTCCCGCAGCTGGCCGGCCTGGGCCACAGCCCGACCGCCCGGCGGTACGCGATCGGCTCGCTCGACGAGGCCCGTGCGTACCTGGCTGATCCGGTGCTGGGCCGGCGCCTGGCCGAGTGTGCCCGCGCGCTGCTGGCCGTCGAGGGCCGCTCCGCCACGCAGATCCTCGGCTCTCCCGACGATCTGAAGCTGCGCTCCTCGATGACCCTGTTCGCCCGGGCGGCCGACGACCCGGCGCTGTTCCAGGCGGTGCTGGACCGTTTCTACGACGGCCTGCCGGACCAGCGCACCGTGGACCTGCTCAGTTAGCCCGGCGAGTCCGGTACTCAACACGGTTGCGTACCGGGCATCGGAATGCGGCAGCATGAACGGATGGCGGACGTCATCGTTCTGGGCGGCGGCATCATCGGGCTCACGGCCGCGGTGCGGCTACGCGAGCGCGGCGCCGAGGTCGCACTCTGGTCGCCCGACGACTCGGCCGCCACCACCTCCGCGGTCGCCGCGGCGGTCTGGTATCCCACTCGCGTCGACGGCAATCCGCGCGTGTTCGCGTGGGCTGCCGCCACGTACGCGGAGTTCCGCAAGCAGGCCGTCGCCGGGGTGCCCGGCGTGATGCTGCGTCCCACCCGAAACCTCGAGCACGGCCCCGATACCGAGCCGCCGTGGTGGGCCCGCGCCGCCGGCACGGTGACGTACGGCCCGGCCACCGCCCCGTGGACGCGTGAGGTCCGCTTCGTCGCCCCGCTCGCCGACATGGGCCGCTACCTGCCGTGGCTGCGGCGCCGGTTCGTGAGCGCGGGCGGCCGGATCGTGCGCCGTGGCGTCCGGCATCTCGACGAGGCCCTGGTCGAGGCGCCCGTGGTGGTCAACGCCACCGGGCTGGGTGCGGCCCGGCTGTGCGGGGATCCGTTCGTGCACCCGGCGCGCGGGCAGGTCGTGGTGGTTGCCAACCCCGGGCTGGACACGTCCGTGCGCGTCGTGGGCGACCCCGGCACGTACGTGCACCCTCGTGAACACGACGTCGTGCTCGGCGGTACCTGGGACGTCGACGAGTGGGACACCCGGCCCGACCCGGCGGTCAGCGAGGCGATCCTGGCCCGGTGCGTGGCGTTGGTGCCGCAGCTGGCGGGCGCCGAGGTGGTGGCGGAGCGGGTCGGGTTGCGCCCGGCGCGCCGCGGCGGCCCGCGCGTGGCGGCCCAGAGGTGTCCACTGGGGACGGTGGTGCACGCGTACGGTCACGGTGGCGCCGGCATGACGCTGTCCTGGGGTTGCGCCGACGAGATCGCCGCGCTCGCCCTACCGGCCTGACCTCAGGCCGGTGGCCGCAGCAGCGCGAACGTGACCGGCGTGCGCAGCGTGAAGCCGAGCTTCTCGTACAGTCGAATCGCATTCGTGTTGTTCTCGGCCGCGTGCAGGAACGCGGTCTCACCGCGCCGCCGGATCCCGGCCGCGACCGCCCGCACCAGCCGCGCGGCCAGCCCCCGGCCCTGGAACGCCGGGTCGGTGCACACCGCGCTGATCTCGGTCCAGCCGGGCGGGTGCAGCCGTTCGCCGGCCATGGCGACCAGTGCCCCCTCGTGGCGCAGCCCCACGTATCTGCCCATCGCGATGGTGCGGGGCAGGAACGGTCCGGGCTTGGTCCGGGCGGCCAGGTCGAGCATGTCCGGCACGTCCGCCTCGGTCAGCTCGACCGCCTCGGGATCGTCGTCCGCGCTCATCCCGGTGTCGGCGAGCTGCACGCCGGGCAGCGTGAACGTGGCGGTCCATCCGGCCGGCGCCTGCAGCGCCGGGCCGACCAGGAACACCTCGGTGCCCGCCCCGGCCAGCCGTGCCAGGTCCGCCCACGCCGCGGGGTCCGCCGGGTCGGCGGGCGCGTGGAACATCGACATGTCGGCCGGGTAGCGGGCGGCGCGGCCGTGCCGCTCGGCCAGGGCGGCGTGCGGGCCGCTCAGTGCCGCCCACACCGGGTTGTCCAGGACGCCCTCGTTGATCTCTGCCGGTCTCACGGGGGCGACTCTACGGCCGCGGCCGTGATGGCGGCACCGGGTATCGTCCCGGTTCGGCGGAGTCCCGCCCGTGCCGTGCCCGCGCGGGGGATCATCGTCTCGACGGCGACGGGTTCCGGAAACTCGCGGGAACTTTTCCGCGGCGGCCACCGACTGTGTGACCGGTGGTCCGGGCCCGGGCCGCCACGATCTCAGGAGGGCGGGTCCGGGTGCGCATCGGGTACCGGTTGATGACGGTTTGTGCCGTGGCGGGTGTCGTCGTGGTGGGGGTGGCCGGTCCGGCGCTCGCCCACGTGGAGGTCAGCGCCGACAAGAAGCAGGCCGGCGCGACCGACGTGACGCTCACCTTCGTCGGTGAGGCGGAGTCGACCAAGGCCGGCATCGTCAGCGAGCGGGTCGTGCTGCCGCAGGGCATCGCCCCGGCCGACGTGACGCTGGTGAAGGCGCCGGGCGGGTGGGCGTACAAGGCCGATCCGGACGGCTTCACGGTCAGCGGCAAGGCCCTTCCGGTGGGCAAGGACTCGGAGTGGAAGGTCAAGATCGCGAAGCTGCCGGACGGCGAGACCCGGCTGTCCTTCAAGACGGTGGAGACCTACAGCGACGGTTCGGTCGACCGGTGGATCGAGATCCAGGAGCCGGGCGAGGCGGAACCGGATCACCCGGCTCCGCTGCTGACGCTGCAGCCCGCCCCGAAGTCCGCGACCGGCCAGCCCGGCGCTTCGGCGACACCAAGCGCCCCCGCCTCCAGTGCCCCGGCCTCCAGCCCGCCTGCCTCGCCGGCCGTCGTGGCCTCGTCGGCGCCGGTCGATCCGGCCGCCGGGCACAGCAGCTCGACGTGGTGGATCTGGCCCGCCGTGGTGGTCGCGGTCCTCGTCGCGGCGGGTGCGGTATTCGCGTACCGGCGGCGGGGCGACAGCGCCTGAGGCTCTTGATCTGAATTGACGTTCATCTATCTTTAACTCGACGCGGAGCATCTCGCAACACAACGTTAATGGCGGCGTCGGGGGTACCGCTGACGATGCGCGCATGTCCGTACAGCGCCTCGGGGCCGCGATCGCGGCCACGGTACTCCTCGGCGTCGGCCTGACCGCCGCGTCTGCCCCAGCCCGGGCGGCCACCGCCGTCCCGGGCTTCGACCACATCGTCCTGGTGATGTTCGAGAACAAGTCGGCGTCACAGATCACCGGCTCCAGCGCCCCCTACTTCACCGCGCTCGCCGCTCAGGGCGCCACCTTCACCCAGTCGTACGCGATCACCCACCCCAGCCAGCCCAACTACATCGCCCTGTTCTCCGGCTCCACCCAGGGCGTCACCAGCGACGACTGCCCCAAGTCGTTCACCGGCGCGAACCTCGGCGCGCAGCTCACCGGCGCGGGCCTGAGCTTCACGGGCTACTCCGAGGGCATGCCGTCCGACGGTTACACCGGCTGCTCCAGCGGCAACTACCGGCGCAAGCACAACAGCTGGGTGGACTTCTCCACCGTCCCGGCCGCCGCCAACCGCACGTTCGCCGCGTTCCCGGCCGACTACGCCACCCTGCCCACGGTGTCGTTCGTGAGCCCGGACATGTGCAACGACATGCACGACTGCTCGATCGCGACCGGGGACACCTGGCTGCAACGCAACCTCGACGGCTACGCCCAGTGGGCCAAGACCCACAACAGTCTGCTCATCGTCACGTTCGACGAGGACAACTACCTGGCGCTGAACCGCATCCACACGACGTTCGTGGGCGCGCACGTCACGCCGGGCTCCTCCGCCACCAAGATCACCCACTACACGGTGCTGCGGACCATCGAGGCCGCGTACGGGCTGCCCGCGCTCGGCGGCGCCGCCCAGGTCGAACCGATCACCGGCATCTGGTCCTGACGTGTACCTCGCCACGGTCGACCGCCCCGCCGGGGCGGTCGACCGGACCAGACGCGTCGCACCCACCGTCCTGGCCCTCGGGGCGGTCAGCCTGGTCACGGACGTCTCCAGCGAGATGGTGACCGCGGTCCTGCCGCTCTACCTCGTCGCGGTGCTGCACCTGAGCCCCGCCGGGTACGGCCTGATCGACGGCCTCTACACCGGGGCGACCGCGCTGCTGCGCCCGGTCGGCGGCTACCTGGCCGACCGCGCGCAGCGCCGCAAACTGCTCGCCACCATCGGGTACGGCCTGTCCGCGGCCGCCAAACTGGGCCTGCTCGCCGCCGGGGCGGCGCTGCCCGGCCTGGGCGCCGCCATCGTCGCGGACCGCGCCGGCAAGGGCCTGCGGACCGCGCCCCGCGACGCGCTCATCACGCTCGCCACCCCGGCGCCGGACCTCGGCCGGGCGTTCGGCGTGCACCGGGCCATGGACAGCGCCGGCGCGTTCGCCGGGCCGCTGGTCGCCCTCGGTGTGCTCGCCGCCTCCGGCCAGGCGTTCGACGCGGTGTTCGTGGTCAGCGCGTGCGTCGCCACCCTCGGCGTCGTGCTGCTGGTGCTGCTGGTCCGTGAGCACCGCGAGCCGCGCCCCGGCCCGGCCGCGGTCCGCCCCCGGGCCGCGGCGGGCCTGCTGCGCCGCGGCCCGCTGCGCCCGGTACTGCTTGGCGCCACCCTCCTCGGACTCAGCACGATCGGTGACGGGTTCGTGTACCTGCTGCTGCAACGCCGCGAAGGGCTGGCGGCGGGCTGGTTCCCGGTGCTGGCGATCGGCACCAGCCTCGCGTACCTGATGCTGGCCGCGCCGGTCGGCGCGCTCGCCGACCGGATCGGCCGGCGCACGGTCCTGCTCGGCGGATACGCCGCCCTGCTGGCGGTGTACGTGCTGCTCGCCGCACCGTGGACCGGCCTGCCCGGCGTGCTCCTGGTCCTGGCCCTGTACGGCCTGTTCTACGCGGCCACCGACGGGATCCTCATGGCGGTCGCCGGCCCGCTGCTGCCGCGCGAGCTGCGCACCACCGGGCTGGCACTGGTGCAGAGCGGTCAGGCGCTGGCATACCTGGTCTCGTCGGTGGCGTTCGGCCTGGCCTGGCAGTGGTGGGGTGCGGCGGCCGCGATCCGGGCCACCGCGGTCGCGGCCGCGTTCACCCTGGCGGCGTCGGCCCTGCTGCTCCGCAGTGGATCGGGCCGCAGCAGGCCCGACCGTGCCGACGCATCCAGCGGGTCGGATCGGGCTGCCGCGCCGCACGTGGGCGGCGCTGCTCCGGACGGCGGGGCCCGCGCGGCAGCCACGCCGGAGGTGGGTGGCGCGACCTCGGACCGCGGGGCCCGGGCATGACGCGCGGTCGTGTGGCGGTCGCGGTGGTGCTGTCGGCTGCGTTGCTGGCGGTGGGGGCCGGGTACACGATCGTCGCCGGGCGGCACGCGCCCGCCGCGGGCGCCGAGACGGTCGACGCGGGCCCCGGGGACCGGTTTCTGGTGCGCAGCACGGCCCCGGACAGCTACGGCCGGATCGCCACCGTCGCCCGCGCCGCCCCGGGCGGACCGCGGCGCGTCTCCGGCGTGTCCTGCGACCGTGTGTACGCCGCCGCCGGCACCGTGATCTGCCTGCGCCGCGACGGCCCGCTCACCACCTACCAGCTCGCGGTGCTGGACTCCCGGCTCCGCGTACGATCGGAGTATCCGCTGGTCGGCGTGCCGAACCGGGCCCGCGTCGCGCCCAGCGGGCACCTGGTCGCGTGGACCGTCTTCGTCGCCGGTGACGGCTACAACGGCGGCCGGTTCTCGACCCGCGTCGGCATGCTGGACACGGTCACCGGCGCCACAGTGGACACCCTGGAGGACTTCACGATCGTCCGGGACGGCCGGATCGTCCGGGCCGCGGACGCGAACTTCTGGGGCGTCACGTTCGCCGACGACCGGCGCTTCTACGCCACGATGTCGACCGCGGGCCGCCGCTACCTGGTCGTCGGCGACGTGGCCGCGCGTACGGTGCGCACCGTCGCCACGAACGTCGAGTGCCCGTCCCTGGCACCGGACGGGGCCCGGTTGGTGTTCAAGGCGGCCCGCGGCGGCGACCCCGCCCGGGGCTGGCGGCTCACCGTGCTGGACCTGGCGACGCTGGCGCGTACCCCGCTGGCCGAGACCCGCAGCGTCGACGACCAGGCCGCCTGGCTCGACGATGACACCGTCATGTACGCGGTTCGCCGCGGCACCCGCGACTCCGACGTGTGGTCGGTGCCGGCCGACGGCGGGGGACACCCGTCGCTGCTCGTGCCCGACGCGGAATCCCCGGCCGCCCTGTGGTGAGCCGCCACCCTGGGTGAGCCGTCGCCCTGGGTGAGCCGCCGGGTCCGCCGGTGGCGCCCGCCGGTCTGGCACAGTGACCTGGCATGAAGCTCCTGTTGCCCGACAGCATCGATCTCGACCTGCGGCTGCCCGACGACGTGCACGCGGTCCGCTACGCGATCGACCAGCCGGTCCCGGCGGCCGACGTCGACGCCGAAGCCCTGGTGGTCTGGGGCAACGCACCTGCGCAGGTGCGGGACGCGGCGCGCCGGCTGACCCGGCTGCGGTGGGTGCAGACGCTCGCGGCCGGACCGGACGTGGTGATGCAGGCGGGCTTCGCACCGGAGGTGGTCGTGACCGCCGGGCGTGGCCTGCACGACCACACGGTCGCCGAGCACACCCTGGCGCTCACGCTGGCCGCCGCCCGTCGCGTCCACCTGCTGACGCGGGCGCAGATCGGGCACCGCTGGGCGGGGGAGTGGGGCGGGCTGCAGCCGGTGCACGAGGCGGACAGCTTCCGTACGCTGCGCGGCGCCCGGGTGCTGATCTGGGGCTTCGGCGGCATCGCGGCCACGCTGGCGCCGCTGCTCGCCGCGCTGGGCGCACAGGTCACGGGCGTGGCGCGCGCCGCGGGGCGTCGCCACGCGTTCGACGTCGTCGCGGCCACCGACCTGCCGCGGATGTTGCCGCACACCGACGTACTGATCATGATCCTGCCGGCCATGCCGGATACCTCGCGGGCGCTCGGCCCGGACCTGCTCGCGCTGCTGCCTGCCCACGCGTGGCTGGTCAACGTCGGGCGGGGCAGCACCGTCGACGCCGACGCGGTCCTCGCCGCGATCCGGGCCGGACGTCTCGGCGGGGCGGCGCTGGACGTCTTCGACACCGAGCCGTTGCCGCCGGACTCGGGCCTGTGGGACGAGCCGAACGTGATCATCTCGCCGCACGCGGCGGGCGGGCGGCCGGTCGGCGCCGCGCAGCGCGTGGCCGAGAACCTGGCCGCGCTGCGGGCGGGACGCCCGATGTACGACGTCGTCCGGTGATCGGCTGAACCGATACGGGCCGGCGGGAGGCTTCCGCCGCCCACCAGGGCAGGGTGACCGTCCGGCAGCGGTGCGGCGCTGCGGTCAGGGACAGGCGCGGCCGGTGCAGGTGCGCTGGGTGGCCAGCGCCGCGGCCAGCGGCGCGATCGCGGGGTCGTTGCCCGGTCTGCCGTCGTGGAACAGGTTGGTGAGCTGCCACGGGTCGGTGGCGAGGCGGTAGTACTCCCGGTCCAGCACGGTTCCGTCGTCGCGGTAGATCTCCGTGTACTGGTACCGCCCGGGCACGTAGGTGGCGGCCCACGTCGGGATGCCCGCACCGTTCGCCGGGTCGCGCCAGTACTCGAACAGCAACCGGTCCCGGCCACCCGCGGCGAGCAGACTGCGCCCGTCGTACGTGTAGCTGGGGGTCAGGCCCGCGGCGGCCAGAGCGGTCGGGGTCAGGTCGACGTTGGCGGCCAGGCGGTTGTCCTGCGCGCTGCTCAGGTGCCCGGGCCAGCGCATGAACAACGGGACCTGCTCGGCCTGCAGGTACGGCATGAACTTCTCCAGCAGCCCGTGCTCGCTGAAGAACATGCCGTTGTCCGACAGCAGGAACACCAGGGTGTTGGTCTCCCCGAGCGCGTCGAGGTGCCGGTGGATCGCGTCCACTGCGTCGTCGACCGACAGCAGGGTGCGCAGCATCGCCTGCCGGGTCGCCGCGCCCTGCTGCAGCGTCTGGTGGAAGCTGCGCACGTACGCGGGTTTGTCGGAGCGGTCCGTCTCGGCGACGGCCGGGTTGCCGGACCACGGGTACGGGACCGTCGCATACTTCGGTTCGGCGGTGAACGGCGCATGCGGTGCGGTGAACCCGGCGTAGATGAACCACGGCGTCGCGTCGGTCCGCTCGTACGCGTCCAGGTACCGGTTCACCTGCTGGCCGATGAACGTGGTGCCGTACGGGGCGGTGACTCCGGTGCCGTCGACGTCGAAGACGGCATCGGTGTAGCCCGCGCCCAGCGCGTAGTTGTCGAAGTACGGTGGGCGGACGTGGATGTTCCAGTCGTTGAAGAGTTTGCCGACCGCCGCGGTGCGGTACCCGGCCGTCTTGAGGTCGTGCTGCAACGTCTTGTGGTGGTCGTAGTTGCCGATGCCCGCCTGCTGCCGGACGCGGGTGTTGTGCGCGTACCGTCCGGACAGGATGGACGAACGGCTCGGGCAGCACGAGGGCGTGGTCACCACCGCGGCCGGGAAGTAGGTGCCGCCGTCGGCCATCCACGCGGTGGCCTTGGGCATCACCCAGGTCATGCCGGTGCGTGCGTCGTCCATGAGCAGGATCAGCACGTTGGGACGCGCGTTCGGTGCCTGCCTATGGCTGGCGGCGGCGGGCAGGGGGCCGGTGAGTGCGACGACGACCGCGGCGGCGGCGCAGCCCGCCGCGGCCCGGCGGATCGCCCGCGCAGCGTCCCGCATTCTCCCCTGAAGCACCATATGTACCATAATAATGTATTTTGTCGGTTGCCGGGTTGCTGCCCCTTCAGTCTGAAGCCGTCCCCACACCGTGCGCCCCGGTTCTCCGTAAGCCGCCCAATCCGGGTCCGGGACCTTTGCGCGGCTGTTGACGGGCGCCTGAGGCCAGATTGAGTTTGGCGGCCGAACGTGAATGGCATGACCACCACCGTTGCGAACCTCATCGCCGCCCCGCCCGTCGTCCTCCCGGCCGCCGGCCCCAGCGCGGTCGACTTCTCCGTCGTCATCCCGTTCCACCGCCCGGGCATCGCCCTGCGCCAGACCGTGCAGCGGCTGACCGAGGTGCTGCACGCCCAGAACATCACCTTCGAGGTGATCGCCGTGTCCGCGGGCTGCATCGACGGCTCCGGCGCCACGCTGCAGGAGCTGGCGCACACCCGGCTCATCGCGAGCCGCGACATCCAGGACAAGGGTGCCGCCCTCGACGCCGGGTTCACCGCCGCCACCGGCGCGTGGATCGGGATCGTCGACGTCGACGGCGACAGCGAGATCGACCCGTACGAGGTCGTCGAGCGGCTGCACCTCGCCCGGGAGCGTCAGGACCTCGCGTCGCGCGGCGCCGCCATCGTCCGCCAGGGCCGGCTCGTCACCGTCTGAGCCGGCTCCGGCAACCCTGAGCCCGTCACCCGTGGCCGGCGAGCGCGTCCACCAGGCGCCGCGCCGAACCGGCCAGGTTCCACCGCTGGGCCAGGGCCAGCAGCGCCTCCGGCTCGACCGGAGCCGTGGGTAGCGCCGGATCGAAGTCGGGCAGCTCGACGTCACGAGCGACCCGGCACACCGGCAACGCGGCAGTCAGGTAGTCGCGGGAACCGGCCAGCTTGGCCCGCAGGCCGGGCGCGAAGCCGGCCGCCGGATCATCCAGCGCGGCGAGGATCTCCTCCACCCCGCCGTAGCGGGAGACGAGCCGGGCCGCGGTCTTCTCCCCGACCCCGGGCACGCCGGGCAGGCCGTCGCTGGGATCGCCGCGCAGCGCGGCGAAGTCGGCATACCACCGGGCGGGAACGGCGTACTTGGCGGTGACCGCGGCGTCGTCGCTGTCCTCCAGCTTCGCCACGCCCCGGCCGCAGTAGAGCAGCCGCACCCCCCGGGCATCGTCGACGAGCTGGAACAGATCCCGGTCGCCGGAGACGACCTCGACCGGGGCGCTCTGGGTGGCGGCGAGCGTGCCGAGCACGTCGTCCGCCTCGTAGCCGGCCACCCCGAACGCCGGGATGCCCACCGCCGCCAGCACCTCCAGCAGCACGGGGATCTGCCGCTCCAAGCTCGCGGGCACCTCCTCGACCGCATCGTGGGCCACCCGGTGCCGCTTGTACGAGGGCACGAGCGCGACCCGCCACGCCGGGCGCCAGTCGGCATCCAGCGCGCACACCACCCGCCCGGGCTGCCGGGTGCGCACCAGCTGGGCGATCATGTCGAGGAAGCCCCGGATCGCGTTGACGGGCTCACCGGCGGTGGTCCGCGCGGCGGACTCCGGGATGCCGTGGAACGCGCGGAAGTACAGGCTCGGCGCGTCCACGGCCAGCAACGGTCTGTCGGTCACCGCATCACCCTGGCACACGGGTCCGACAACCCCCACCCGCCACGGCCGGATTCCGGCGGCGTGGTCGGCCGAGCCCGGTGGCGGGCCACCGGCGCACAGCAAACCCACAGCGAGTACCTAACCGCTGGACAACCGGGCCGCCGACGCTTGCCAACGTGACCACGACGACCGCGCCGCCGAGCGCCACCGCAATGCCCGTGCTGCGCACCCCGGCACCGACGCCGCGACCGACCCCGCGCTGGTGGGCCGACGTGGGCGCATTCGTTGCCGGCCTCAGCCTGGTGGTGGTCACCGCGCTGTGGGTCGGCAACGGCGGGGTAGAGCAGCTCGCCGCGGGAGACTGGGGGGCCGTCGCCGCAGCGGGGCGGCTTCTCGGGCTGTGGGCCGCCGACCTGATGCTGTTGCAGGTCCTGCTGCTGGCCCGCATCCCCGCGGTGGAGCGGGCGTTCGGGCAGGACCGGCTGGCGCTCTGGCACCGGTGGACCGGGTTCACCTCGTTCCACCTGATGCTGGCGCACATCGTGCTGATCACGCTCGGGTACGCCGGACCGGTCCACGCCGGTGTGCTCGCCCAGTTCTGGGACCTGCTGGTGACATACCCGGGGATGCTGCTTGCCGCCGCGGCAACCGCCCTGCTGGTCATGGTGGTCGTGACCTCGGTGAAGGCGGCACGGCGCCGCCTGCGCTACGAGTCCTGGCACCTGCTGCACCTGTACGCCTACCTCGGCGTCGGCCTGGCGCTGCCGCACCAGCTCTGGACCGGCGCGGACTTCGTCGGCTCGGCACCCGCCCGCGCCTACTGGTGGACCCTGTACGGGCTCTGCGCCGGAGCCGTGCTGGCCTACCGGGTCGCGTTGCCGGCCTGGCGCAGCTGGCGGCACCGGATCGAGGTCAGCCACGTGGTCCCCGAAGGGCCCGGCCTCACCTCGGTGTACCTGCGGGGGCGGCACCTGGACCGGCTCGGGGTGCGCGCCGGGCAGTTCTTCCAGTGGCGGTTCCTGGACGGGCCGGGCTGGACGCGGGCGCACCCGTACTCGCTGTCCGGTCCGCCGCGGCCCGACGGCATGCGGATCACGGTCAAGGACCTGGGCGACGGCAGTGCCCGCGTGGCCGCCCTGCGCCCCGGCGTCCGGGTGCTCATCGAGGGCCCGTACGGGCGACTCACCGGGCAGGACTACACCGGCGGGCCGGTCACCATGTTCGCCTGCGGCATCGGGGTCACCCCGCTGCTCGCGCTGCTGTGGGAGCTGCCGTACGCCGACGGCGAGGCAACCCTGGTCTACCGCGCCCGCGACGCCGCCGACCTCGCGTTCCGCAGCGAGCTGGAGTGGCTGGCCGCGCACCGCGGCGTGCGGCTGGTGTTCCTGCTCGGCCCGCGCGCCGTACGCGACTCCTGGCTGCCCGCCCAGTACGCCGACCACACCGACGTCGCGGCGCTGCAGCAGATCGCCCCGGGCATCGCCCGGCACCACCTGTACGTCTGCGGGCCGCCCCCGTGGGCCGACGCGGTGCGCGCCGCGGCCCGCACCGCGGGAGTCCCCGCCGAGCGCATCCACACCGAACAATTCGCCTGGTGACCCGGAGGATCTGACCCCATGCGACGCATCACCCTATGGATCTTCTCGACCGTGGCCGCGCTCGTGCTGCTGTTCAGCTACCGCACCAGCACCATGGGCGCGGGCGGCACGACCGCCACCGCGGCCGCGGCCGTGCTGCCGGCCACCCCGGACAGTCCCACCGCCGGCGCGACACCGCAGGCCACGTCCGGCCCCGGCCAGAACGACGCGACACCGCAGGCCACCGGGAGTGCCGGGTCGGGCGGGACCTATCAAGGTTCCATCGTGCAGACCCGGTGGGGCCCGATCCAGGTCACCGTCACGGTGTCCGGCGGAAAGATCACCGACATCGCGGTGCCCACGTACCCGAACGGCAACCACCGGGACGCCGAGATCAACGCGTACGCGCTGCCCGCGTTGCGCGAGGCGACGCTGAACGCCCAGAGCGCCGACATCGACAGCATCTCCGGTGCCACGGTCACCAGCGACGGCTACAAGCAGTCCCTGCAGTCCGCATTGGACGCCGCGCACCTGTGACAGGGCGTCGACTATGATCACACGATGGCGTACCAGAACTTCATGAATCCGTTCGTACTGCCGGTCGACGTGCGCGAGAGTGAGCGCCACGGTGCGGTGGACCTGTACCTTCCCGACACTGCGCAGCCCCGTCCCGCCGTCCTGTTCATCCACGGTGGACCGATCGGGCCGGAGATCAGCCCGTCGCCGCGCCACTGGCCCATCTTCCAGGCGTACGCTTCGCTGGCCGCATCCCGCGGGCTGGTCGGGGCGACGGTCGACCACCGGCTGCACGCGGTCACCGACTACGCGCAGGCCGCCGACGACATCGCCGCGGCCGTCGAGCAGCTGCGGGCCGACCCGCGCGTCGACGCCGACCGGGTCGCGTTGTGGTTCTTCTCCGGTGGCAGCCCGATCATGGCCGACTGGCTGCGCACCACCCCGTCCTGGCTGCGCTGCCTGGCCACCACGTACGGCATCCTGTCGTGCCCGCCCGAGTACGGCACGAGGTTCAACCCCGCCGACGCGGTCGCGCAGGCCGGCGACCTGCCGATCGTGATGACCCGGGTGGGCCGGGAGATTCCCGAGCTGGCCGAGACCCAGGCGACGTTCGTCGCCGCCGCCGAGGCGTGCGGTGCCCGGCTCGACATCGTGGACGTGCCGAACGGCCGGCACTCGTTCGAGATCCTCGACGACACCGACGAGTCACGGGAGGCGATCGAGCGGGCGTTCGACCTGGTCGTGACCTCGACCGTGGGCAAGGAGCTCGACCCGGCCACCTGACCCCGCACGCCGGGCGCTCGACCCGGCCGTCTGATCCACGCTCGTCAGCGCGACGCCGCCAGTGCCTTCTCCGGATCGAGCAGGCCGGCCTTGACGACCGTGCGGCTCAGCGGCCGGGCGAGCTCGGCCAGCCGGGCACATCCGGCCGCGCCGATCCCCGCGTACGCGGGAGTGGCCAGCCGGTCCGTGCTCGCCTCCACCTCGGCGCGCAACGTGCGGCCCTGATCGCTGAGCGCCGCCGCGTCGGGCCCGGGCGCCAGCAGGCCCCGCTCCCGGAGCCCGGCGACCGCCGCCGCCCACTCGTCGCGGCTCCAGCCGCGGCTGATCCGCAGGAACCGCTCCTCGATCTCGCCGGACGCGGTGTGCATCACCAGCGCCTCCAGACCGCTGAGCCCGGCCACCAGCAGCGCCGCCACATGCCCGTCGCCGCGGAACTCGCGCAGCATTGTCTGCGCATGCCACAACACCGTGTGCGGCGCCTCGGGCCAGGGCAGCTCGGCGTGCGCCGCGAACAGCGGGCGGCCACCGCAATGCGCCGTGGCGTCCTCGGCGGCCCGGCGCGCCAGATGCGCCGCCTCGGCGAGCTCCGGGCCGTGGATCGCCTCACCGAGCGCCCGGGTCAGGGCGGCGTCCGCGGCCGCCAGCCGTGCCGCCGCGGCGGCCGCGGGAGTGGTCCGCGACCAGGCCGCGGGCAGCACCCGGGCGATCAGGGCCGGGTTGAAGTTGTAGAACGTGGCCGCCACCGGACCCGGACCGACCGGTCCGAGCGCGGCGGCGCGCGTCGCGAAGTAGCCCATCGGCTGGGGGATGCCGAGGGCCGCATACCGTTCGTGGGCCTCGGACGCGAAGTAGATCAGGCCGTGCAGGGGCTCGACGGCCCGCCACGCGAGTCGCACGGCGGCCGGGTCCGGCCCGGCGGGGGGTTCTGCTGCCATGCCGGTCATGCTTTCACGTCCATCAGTACGGTGCGACCGTGAGCGCCGACACCCCGGCCGCCGCGTCCACGTCGATCCGGTCGACCGCCTCCTCCCAACCGTCCACGGTGAACAGGGCGCCCGCGGCGACCCCGTCGTGGGCGCGCCCGGCCAGCACCACCTGGCCCGCACCCGCGACGAGCCGGACCCGCACCGGCACCCGCGCGGCGGTGTGCACGTCGAAGCGGCTCACGCCGCCGGTCATGCGTACCGTCAGCGTGCCGTCGGGCCGGGGCAGGGTGAGGTCGACGAGGCTGGCGCCGCCCGCCAGGTCCACCGTGCCGAGCCGGCCCTCCCGCAGGTCGAGGGTGCTGAGCGACGCCCCGCCGGAGACCCGCAGGTCCCAGCGGACCCGCGCACTGAGCGCCACGTCCACCTCGGCGGGCCCGGCGCCCGGCGCCCGGTCCAGCCCCAGCCTGACCCGCCCGCCGTCGGTGGTGATCCGCGGCACCACGCCCGCGCCCGGCGGTGTGCTCACCCGGTACAGGTCGGCGCCCAGGTCCGCGGTGCGCAGGCGGATCGCGGTGGCGCCGTCGAGCAGGTCCAGGCCGGCGCGGGTACGCCCGTCCAGCGGTGCCGTTACGGCGCGCGGCGCGTCTGCGGGTGAGGTGCCGCCGCCCCACCGTCCGGTGGGTGCGGCAACCGTGGGCGGGTGCGCGGTGGTGTCCGCGCGCCCGATCGCGGCGATGGCACCGCCCGCGACCAGCAGCGCGGCGGCGGCCACGACGGCGATGGCCGCCCACCGGGTGCCGTGACGTCGGCCGGCCGGCGCGGGGAGCTCACCGGTGGGTTCCTGGTCGTCCGTCGGCCCGGGCGGCGCGGGGATCTCCCCGGTCGGCTCGTCCTCGTCGTCGGCCAGCATGACCGATTCGGGGAGTTCCTCGGTGGGTTCGCCCTGGTCGTCGTTCTCCTCGGTCGGGAGTTCGCCGGTGGGTTCGCCCTGCTCGTCGTCCTGCACGGCCGGCGCCGGGAGTTCGCCGGCGGATTCGTCCTGCTCGGCCGGTGCGGCGTCGCAGTCGTCCACCCGCGTGGTCGGGTCGGCCGGCTCGTCGGCGCCCGTGCGCGCCTGGGGGAGCGCGTCGTCGGGCGCTTCGGCGTCGTGGATGCCGGGCCGTGCGGACTCGTGCATGGCGTGCCCTCCGATCGTCGGCGGCGCCCCCATCGGGTGCCGCCGATGGATACGGACGCACCGTGCCGGATCGCTCAACGGCGGGCCGGGCGTGTCCGGATGGTAGGCACCTGGGAGGCTCTGCCCCCTTACCCGTGCCGGACTCACCGCGTCCACGGGGTTCCGGTGACAAGCGGTTTGCACGTTGGTAACACGTACTACTCCGGCGGGTAACGCCAGGTGGGGAGCCTGTGCGCATGGATGAGCCCGACGGTACGGCCCCGCTGGCCGGTTTCACGGTGGCGGTGACGGCCGAACGTCGGCGCGACGAACTGGCCGCGCTGCTGGAACGCAGGGGTGCCAAGGTGGTGCAGGCACCCGCCATCACGATCGTGCCCCTGCAGGACGACGAGGCGCTGCACGCGGCGACCGTGGCCTGCGTGGGCCTGGCCCCCGACATCGTCATCGCCACCACGGGCATCGGCTTCCGGGGCTGGCTGGAGGCCGCCGAGGGCTGGGGCGTCGGTGACGCGCTGCGTGCCGCGCTGGGCCGGGCGCGGCTGATCGCCCGCGGCGCCAAGCCCTGCGGGGCGATCCGGGCCGCGGACCTGAGCGAGGAATGGACCGCGCCGTCGGAGTCCTCCGAGGAGATCCTGGAACGGCTGCTCGCCCAGGGCATCGCGGGCCGGAGGATCGCGGTGCAGTTGCACGGCGGACCCCAGGCCGAGTTCACCTCCGCGTTGCGGGCCGCCGGGGCGGCCGTCGTGGAGGTGCCGGTGTACCGGTCGGCGCTGCCGCCGGATCTCGCCCCGGCCCGCCGCCTGGTCGGCCAGCTCACCGCCGGCCAGGTGGACGCGGTGACGTTCACCAGCGCCCCCGCCGTGCTGTCCCTGCTGGAGATCGCCGGGGTGGCGGCACCCGAGGTGCTGGACGTGCTCCGGGTCCGCACCATGGCCGCGTGCGTCGGGCCGGTCACCGCCGCGCCGCTGGTCAAACTGGGTGTGCCGGTGGTCACGCCGCACCGGTCCCGGCTCGGCGCCCTGGTCAAGATGGTCACCGACGAACTGCCCCGGCGCGCCGCGCGGATCTGGGTGTCCGGCAGCCTGCTGGAGGTGCGCGGGCACGCCGTACTCATCGACGGCCGGCTCCAGCCGCTGGCGCCGGCCGCCATGGCCATTCTGTCCGCGCTCGCCGCCCGCCCGGGCGCGGTGGTGTCGCGGGCGCAGCTGGCGGCGGCGCTGCCGCGCGGCGACGACGGCCATGCGGTCGACATGGCGGTCGCCCGTCTGCGCGCCGCGCTCGGCGCGGGCAAACACGTCGAGACGGTCATCAAACGCGGCTACCGTCTCCGAGTCGACGAGGTCTGCGCATGAACGAGTGCACCGAGCGCAGCGAGGGCCGCGAGCGAATGCCGAGTCGGCCCAGCATGAAGCCGGTCCTGCTGGGAGTCGCCCACGGCACCCGTTCGCCCGGTGGGCAGGATCAGATCCGGCGGCTGGCGGCTGGGCTCGCGCTGCGGCGCCCGGGACTCGACGTCCGGCTGGCGTATGTGGACGTGCAGCAGCCGCATGTCGCGGACGCGGTCGCGCAGCTGCGCGGCGCCCCCGTCGTGGTCGTGCCGCTGCTGCTGTCGACCGGCCATCACGTACGGGTGGACATCGGCGCCGCGGTCGAGGGCACCTCGGCGGTCGTCACCGCCCCGCTCGGGCCCGACCCGATGCTTGTGGAGCTGCTGGCCCGGCGGCTGCGTGCCGCCGGCCCGGCCGACGCGGTGGTGCTGGCGGCGGCCGGTTCCGCGGAGCCCCGTTCCCGCGCGGACGTGGCCGCGGTCGCCCGTGCCCTGCCCGGCCGGGCGCGCGTGGGTTACGCCTCGGGCAGTGGCCCGCGCGTGACCGACGTGGTGGCCGAGCTGCGCGCCGCCGGGGCCCGCCGGATCGCGGTGGCGGCGTACCTGCTGGTGGACGGGTTGTTTCATCGGGCGTTGCACCGCGCGGGCGCCGATGTGGTCACCGCCCCGCTGGTGACCTCGGGCTCGGTCGCCGAGCTGGTGCTGAGCCGCTACGACGCGGCGGTCACGGGCGGCCCTGTTGCCGAATTCTCACAATCGACGTTGTGCGGTTGACGGAGGAACTGTACGGCCGCGTAATGGCCCGGGGACCGGTGCGGTAACAGCGTCACCTGAGCATTTGCGGTGTGAGCACATCACGCACGGTCGAGACGCACTGCCCGTACTGCGCGTTGCAGTGCGGGATCTCGCTGAGCCCCCGGCTCGGCGGGGTCGAGCTGAGGCCGGCGGACTTCGACGTCAATCGCGGCGGCCTGTGCGCCAAGGGCTGGACCGCGGCCGACCTGCTCGACCACCCCGACCGGCTGCTCACGCCGCTGGTCCGCAAGAACGCCGCGGACCGGACCAGCCCGCTGCGCGAGGCCAGCTGGGACGAGGCCCTGGACCGGATCGTCACGGCGATCCGCGGCTCCCAGGATCGGTACGGCCCGGACAGCGTCGGCGCGTTCGGCGGCGGCGGGCTCACCAACGAGAAGGCGTACGCGCTGGGCAAGTTCGTCCGGGTCGGGTTGCGGTCCGCGTCGATCGACTACAACGGCCGGTTCTGCATGTCGTCGGCGGCGACCGCGGCCAACCGGGCGTTCGGGGTCGACCGGGGCCTGCCGTTCCCCCTTGCAGACCTTGCCGAGGCGCGGACCGTGCTGCTGGTCGGCGCGAACCCGGCCGACGCGATGCCACCGTCCATGCAGTACCTGGACGCGGGCCGGGCTGCGGGCGCCCGGCACATCGTGGTGGACCCGCGCCGTACCCCGACCGCGGCGGGCGCGCACCGGCACCTGCAGCCGCTGCCGGGCACGGATCTTGCGCTGGCCAACGGCATGCTGCACATCGCGATCCGCGAGGGCCTGGTCGACGACGAGTATGTGCGGAACCGCACCACCGGCTTCGACGCCGTGCGCGCCGCGGTGGCCGCGTACTGGCCGGACCGGGTGGAGCGGATGACCGGGGTCAGCGCGGCCGACCTGCGGGCCACGGTGCATGCGCTGGCCGAGGCCGACTCCGCGATGATCCTCACCGCGCGTGGCGCGGAGCAGCACAGCAACGGCACGGACACCGCGCAGGCGTACCTGAACCTGGCCCTGGCGCTGGGTCTGCCCGGGCGCCCGCACTCCGGGTACGGGACGATCACCGGGCAGGGCAACGGGCAGGGCGGCCGGGAGCACGGCCAGAAGGCCGACCAGTTGCCCGGGTACCGCAAGCTCGACGACCCGGCCGCCCGGGCGCACATCGCCCGCGTCTGGGGCATCGACCCCGACGAGCTGCCCGCTCCGGGGCGTTCCGCGTACGAAATGATCGACCGTCTCGGCACCGACGGCGGCGTCCGGGTGCTGCTCGTGCTGGCCAGCAATCTCGCGGTCTCCGCACCGCACACCAACCGGGTCCTGGACCGGCTGCGCGCCCTGGACCTGCTGGTCGTGTCCGACATCTTCCTGTCCGAGACCGCCGCGCTCGCCGACGTCGTGCTGCCGACCGCCCAGTGGGCGGAGGAGGAGGGCACGATGACCAATCTGGAGGGCCGGGTGCTGCGCCGCCGCCGCGCCCTGCCCCCGCCGCCGGAGGTGCGCACCGACCTGGCGGTCATGGCGGAGCTGGCCGAACGCCTGGGCCGCGGCCGGTTCTTCACCGCGGACGAGCGTGAGGTCTTCGACGAGCTGCGGCGGGCCAGCGCGGGCGGCATCGCGGACTACTCCGGCATCACCTGGGAGCGCATCGAGGCCGAAGAGGGCGTGTTCTGGCCGTGCCCGGCCGAGGACCATCCGGGTACGCCGCGGCTGTTCGCCGAGTCGTTCCCGACGCCGGACGGGCGGGCCCGCTTTCACAAGGTGGAGCACCGCGATCCGGCGGAGCTGCCCGACCGTGACTACCCGTACGTGCTGACCACGGGCCGGACCATGCAGCACTATCAGTCCGGCAACCAGACCCGCCGGGTGCGGGCGCTGACCACCGCGCTGCCGGACCCGCGCGCCGAGCTGCATCCCGACCTGGCCCGGCGGCACGGCATCGCCGCGGGTGACGTGGTGGAGCTGCGCACGCGCCGCGGCCGGGCGTTCTTCCGGGCCAAGCTCAACGACGGCATCCGGCCCGACACCGTGTTCGCGCCGTTCCACTGGGGCGGCAGTTCCGCCGCGAACGGCCTCACCGACCCGGCGCTGGATCCGCACTCGCGGATGCCCGCCTTCAAAGCGTGCGCCGTGGCGATCGCCCGCGCCGGTGGGCCGGACGACACCGGCCTGCTCACCACGGACGCACCCCGCCTGCCCGCCAACGAAAGGGACCGTTGAAGTGCATACGTCACAGCCACCCGAGCGGATGCGCCTCGTGGTCGTCGGCAACGGCATGGCCGGTGCCCGCACGGTCGAGGAGATCCTGCAGCGTGACCCGGACCGGTTCGACATCACGATGTTCGGTGAGGAGCCGTACGGCAACTACAACCGGATCATGCTCTCCAACGTCCTGGCGGGCGTGGAGGACGAGGCGGGCATCTTCCTCAACGACACCCAGTGGTACGCCGACAACGGCATCACGTTGCACGCGGGCTGCCGGGTCGACCGGATCGACCGCAAGCGCAAGCGGGTGCACGCCGACGACGGCACGCAGACCCCGTACGACAAGCTGATCATCGCGACCGGCAGCACCGCGTTCGTGCCGCCGATCGCCGGGGTGCACCGGCCCGGCCGCGGCTACCACCAGGGCGTGTTCGCGTTCCGGACGCTGGACGACACCCGCAACATGATCCGCTATGCGCGGGACCACGAGCGGGCGGTCGTCATCGGCGGCGGCCTGCTCGGCCTCGAAGCGGCGCGTGGCCTGCAGCAGCACGTCAGCCACGTGACCCTGATCCACGCCATGGGCCACCTGATGAACACCCAGCTCGACGAGCCGGCCGGCAGGACGTTGCAGGCGAGCGTCGAGAAGCTCGGCATCGAGGTGATCTGCGACGGGCTCACCACGGAGATCCTCGGCAAGCACGCGGTCACCGGGGTGAAGCTGAAGAACGGCCGGGTCATCGACTGTGACGTCGTGGTGCTGGCCGCCGGCATCCGCGCCAACGCGGAACTGGCCTCGACCAGCGGGCTCTCGGTCGAGCAGGGCGTGGTCGTCGACGACCAGATGCGGGTGGCCGGCGAGACCGACATCTACGCGGTGGGGGAGTGCGCCCAGCACCGCGGCGTCACGTACGGGCTGGTCGCGCCGCTGTGGGACCAGGCCCGGGTGCTGGCCGACCACGTCACGGGCACGAACGATGCCGCGGCGTACCAGGGCTCCCAGGTCGCCACGAAGCTGAAGGTGGCCGGGGTGGACGTCGCCGCGATGGGCCTGAAGGAACCCGAGCTCGACACGGACGAGACCGTGACGTTCGCCGAGCCGCGCCGCGGCGTCTACCAGAGCCTGATCATCCGCGACGACCGCCTGGTCGGCGCCACCTTGGTCGGCGACGTCCGCAAGGTCGCGTTCCTGATGCAGGCGTTCGACCGCGGGCTGCCGCTGCCCGAGGAACGCGCCCAGCTGCTGTTCGACATCGGTACGGGCCCGGCCGAGGTCAGTGCCGCCGACATGGCCGACGACGCCCAGGTGTGCAACTGCAACGGCGTGTGCAAGGGGGAGATCGTCGAGGCGGTCCAGTGCGGCATCAAGTCCGTCAACGGCGTGATGGACAAGACCCGGGCCGGCAAGGGCTGCGGCTCCTGCAAGGGCCTGGTCCAGCAGATCGTCGAGTGGGCCGCCGGCGACGACGTCGAGGTGGACCCCGCGGCCAGCTGGTACGTGCCCGGCGTGCCGATGCCCAAGCCGGAGCTGATGGAGGCGATCCGCACCCACGGCCTGCGCAGCGTGTCGGCGGTGTTCGCACTGCTCGCCCCGGGCGGCGAGGAGGACGCCAAGAGCAAGATGGGCCTGGCGTCGCTGCTGAAGATGATGTGGGGCCCCGAGTACGAGGACGAACGCGACGCCCGCTTCATCAACGACCGGGTGCACGCCAACATCCAGCGCGACGGTACGTTCTCCGTGGTGCCGCAGATGAAGGGCGGGGTCACCACCCCGGCCCAGCTCAAGCGGATCGCCGAGGTGGCGGAGAAGCACGCCGTACCGATGGTGAAGCTGACCGGCGGGCAGCGCATCGACCTGCTCGGTGTGCCGAAGGAGAACCTGCCGCAGATCTGGGCCGACCTCGACATGCCGTCCGGCTGGGCGTACGGCAAGAGTTTCCGCACCGTGAAGACCTGCGTGGGCTCGGACTACTGCCGGTTCGGGGTCGGCGACTCCACCGCCCTGGGCATCGCCCTCGAGGAGCGGTACCAGGGCCTGGAGGGGCCGGGCAAGATGAAGCTCGCGGTCACCGGCTGCCCGCGCAACTGCGCCGAGGCGTACGTGAAGGACCTCGGCGTCGTCGCGATCGACGGCGGCAAGTGGGAGATCTATGTGGGCGGCGCCGCGGGCGCGCACGTGCGCAAGGGCGACCTGCTGGCCACGGTGGACTCCCCGGACGAGGTGCTCACGCTGACCGGCCGGTTCCTGCAGTACTACCGGGAGAACGCGAACTGGCTGGAGCGCACGTACGCGTTCGTTCCCCGCGTCGGCATCGAGCGGGTCCGGGCGGTCGTCGTGGACGACTCCGACGGTATCGCCGACCGGCTCGACGCGGCCGTCGCCGCGCACGTCACCTCCTACCGCGACCCGTGGACGGAACGGTCCGCGCCGGTCACCCCGGGACAGTTCCGTACCTCCCTGCCCCTGACCGTGCTGCCCCAGGTGCCGGTCCGGCAGCCGGTCGCCGCCGCGGCGAAGGAAGGACTCGCATGACCACCCAATCGGTCGCGGAACACCGGCTCGGCCCGGTCGACGAGATCCCGGTCGGTGAGGCCCGCACGTACGCGGTCGGCGCGGACATGGTCGCGGTGTTCCGGCTGCGTGACGGCGGCCTGCGGGCGGTGTCCGCGGTCTGCCCGCACGCGGGCGGTCCCCTCGCGGACGGCCTGGCCGACCACCGCATCGTGGTGTGCCCCCTGCATCAGCACGCCTTCGACCTGCGCACCGGGTGCTCCACCACGGGCGCCGCTCCGCTGACGGTCTACCCGGTCCGGGTGGACGAGGAAAACATCATCATCATTCCGGGAGGTCTGCCATGACAGCCACCTTGCCCGTTGCTCCTGCTACCCGCCCGAGCATGACGATCCGGGGCCATTGGATCGACGACTGGCGGCCCGAGGACCCGGCATTCTGGGAGGCGTACGGCGCCCGGGTCGCCCGGCGCAACCTCATCTTCTCCATCTTCAGTGAGCACATCGGTTTCTCGGTGTGGACGATGTGGTCGGTGCTGGTGCTGTTCCTCGGCCCCGCGTACGGCATCGACCCGGCCGGCAAGTTCCTGCTCACCGCGGTGCCCGCGCTGGTCGGGGCCGCGTTGCGGATCCCGTACACGTTCGCGGTGGCGCGGTTCGGCGGGCGCAACTGGACCATCGTCAGCGCCACGCTGCTGCTGGTGCCCGCGATCCTCGCCGCGTTCCTGATCAAGCCGGGGGTGTCGTACACCACCCTGCTGATCATGGCGGCGGTCGCCGGGGTCGGCGGCGGCAACTTCGCCTCGTCGATGGCCAACATCAACGCGTTCTACCCGGACCGGCTCAAGGGCTGGGCGCTGGGCATCAACGCGGGCGGCGGCAACATCGGTGTCGCCGCGGTGCAACTGGTCGGCCTGGCCGTGCTCGCCACCCTGGGCGCCGGACACCCCGGCGCGGTGGCGGGCATCTACATCCCGCTCATCGTCATCGCGGCGTTGTGTGCGGCTCTGTTCATGGACAACCTGAGCCACGCCCGCAACGAGAAGCGGGCGATGCGCGAGGCCACCAGGGAACCGCACACCTGGATCATGTCGCTGCTGTACATCGGCACGTTCGGCTCGTTCATCGGGTTCGGGTTCGCGTTCGGCCAGGTGTTGCAGGTGCAGTTCCACGACACGTTCAGCACTCCGGTCAAGGCGGCGTACCTGACGTTCCTGGGCCCGCTGCTCGGCTCGCTGATCCGGCCCGTGGGCGGGTTGCTGGCCGACCGGCTCGGCGGTGCCCGGGTCACGTTCGTGAACTTCGCGGCGATGGCGCTCGGTGCGAGCATCGTGCTGGTGGCCTCGCAGCAGCACTCGCTGCCGATGTACCTGGTCGGTTTCATCGCGCTGTTCGTGTTCAGCGGCGTCGGCAACGGCTCGACGTACAAGATGATCCCGGCCATCCTGCGGGCGAAGTGCGCGGCGCGGGCCATGAAGGGTGCCGACCCGCGCGAGGCCGAGCACGAGGCGCGGCGGCTGTCCAACGCGCTGATCGGGATCGCGGGTGCGATCGGCGCGTTCGGCGGGGTGCTGGTGAACCTGGCGTTCCGGCAGTCGTTCCTGGCGTACAAGAGCGCGGACGCGGCGTACCTCGCGTTCATCGCCTTCTACCTCGTCTGCCTCGCGGTCACCTGGACCGTCTACCTGCGGCCCTCGCCCGGCCGCCTGCGCGGCGTCTGACCGCCGCGCTCCCCACGGGGTACGTCCAGCTCCGGGGGATCGGAGGCCGCCCGGCAGGTTCTGCCGGGCGGCCTCGCCGTGTGCCGGGCCCGGCCGCATATCCTGCCGGGATGGACGTCACCGCCGACGGTGCCCGCTTGGCCGCGGACCTCGAAGCCCGGCTCGCGGACCTGAGCTTCACGGACGCCGACCAGCACCAGGTCACGGCGCAGATCATCGACGCGGCGGTGGCGTGGGCGCAGGAGCAGGGCTGGCGGGCGTACCGCCGGGCGGCCAGCGTCGTCTCGCTGCCCGCGCCGATGCAGCACCGGCAGTCCGTGCTCGATGTGGCGTGTGCCCGCCCGGCCGCCCCGCCGATCGCGATCGAGGTGGATCACTCCGATCGCCAACGTACGGTCGACAAGCTGCTCGCCGAGGCGCAGGCCGGTCGCGTGGCGATCTGGATCCGCTGGGGTCCGGGCCGGTTCGCGGCGCCGCCCGCGCCGGTGCACCTGGTCACAGTGGCGGTGACCCGCCGCCCGGGCTCCCGGTTCAGCCGGTCGCACGCCGCCGAGCTGCCGCCTCCGCGGCACTCCCTGGACGCGCCGGTCGCGGGTGACGTTCAGACGCTCCCGCTGATCGCCGACTCCTGAGCCGCCGTCGCCGGATCCGGACGCCCGGCGGCACGCGCACACAGGAACGGGCGGGCCAGCACCAGCGCCACGGTCGTCAGCACCACCCCGACGTAGACCGGGGCCAGGTGCACGAGGTCGGTGTAGCCGATCACGAAGTGCACCACGACGGCCGGGCCGAACCCGGCGGCGGCGGCGAGCGCCAGCGACCACCACACCCAGGCCGCGCCGCGCCGCCATCCCCACGCGCTGAGCAGCGTGACCGCGAGCGCGGCGGCCATCAGCGCACCGCCGAACCCGGCCCGGTCGTGGGCGATGAACGGCATCAGCCGCGGGTTGACCGCGTGCAGGTGACCGGCGTCCGTGCCCAGATATCCCAGGTCCGTGGGGACGAAGACCGAGGTGAGTCCCACGACGGAGACCACCGCGCCGCCGATCAGCAGGCCCAGCCCCGTGGCGATCATCAGGAGCTGACCGGTCAGCGCCCGCCGGCGCAGATACTCCGGACCGTCCGCTGCCAGGCGCCACCGCGGTGCCGCCGGGCGCCCCCGTACCGCCAGCACGAACATGGGGAACAGCAGCACGGCGACCGCGGTGTGCAGCGGCTCCAGGAACCCGGAGACGAGGAAGTAGAACAGCGTCGGGAAGCCGACCGCGCCCGAGACGAGGTACGCGTCGCGGGCCCACCGCCAGCCGTGCCGGATGCCGCCCCAGGCCAGCCCGGCGTAGAGCACGCCGATCGCCACCATGGTGCCGGCCATGGTGATCCGGTCGTGCTGCAGGAACGGCGGCAGGTGGCCGTTGATCCCGAGCAGATTCTCCCGGTGCATGCCGAGATAGTCGTTGTCGTACCACAGCAGCAGCGGCCCCAGCGTGATCGCGGCGGCGCCGACGCCCGCACCGGCCATGCCCAGGCCGACCAGCACCCCCCACAGCCACGCGGGCCAGCGGCGCGGGTCGGCAGCAACGTCGCGCAGCCGGTCCGGCGGCCCGGTCGGTGTCTCCGCCTCGATCACCCGCTGGAACCAGCCCGGCCCCGCGCTGACGAGCACGCCGGGGGTGGCGAGGACCGTCACGGCGGGATCGTCGAGGGCGGCCGTCGCCGCGGCCACCTCCGGATCGACGAGACGGACCAGGTCCGCCTCGGCGCCGGTGACCACCCGGTCGACGTACGGCGCGACCTGCGCGGCGATTGCCGGATCGGTGACCCGGGCGAGGACCGTGCAGCGCCGTCCGGTGGTGGCCCGGCGCAGCGCCGGGACGTCCGCGGCGCGGACCGGGCCGACCTCGATGACCTCGGCGCCCTGCACCGGCAGGGCCCGGATCGCGTCGTACGCCACGGGCACGGGCACGGTTGCGCCGAGCCGCCCGGCAAGCTGCGCGGGCGGCCGGGGGTGGGCGAACGCCCGGGCCACCACACGGGCACCACCGGGCAGGGAGGTCAGCGTCGCCAGCGCCCGCAGCGCGGCGCGCTGGGAGCGCCGCCGTCCGAGCATGGCCGCGGCCAGCGGGTTCAGCGGGTGGTAGGTCCAGTCCGGCACCGCGCCATGCTCACACAATCGTCTCCGGTCGCATACCCCAGCCGAGGACGGGCGTCATCGCGCGCAGCGTGACGCGTTCCGGAATCAGCCGGGCGGCCAGGTCCCGGGCGGCGGTCGCCGGTGGCCAGCTCAGCTGACCGGCGCGGCCGAGCCGGGCGGAACGGCGGGTGATCGCCTGGGTACGCGGGCGGCGCAGAAGGTCGTACCGGGTGAGGGCGTCCGCGATGCGCGGCGCGTCGGCGAGACAGGCGGTGAGAGTCACCGCGTCCTCCAGCGCCTGGCACGCGCCCTGGCCCAGGCTCGGTGTCATCGCGTGGGCGGCGTCACCGAGCAGCACGGTGTTGCCGGACACGAACGACGGCAGCGGTGGCAGGTCGTACAGGTCGTGGCGCAGCACGTGCTCCGGTGCGGTGGCCGCCAGCAGGGCCGGGATCGGGTCAGGCCAGTCGCCGAAGCGGCGGTGCAGTTCGGCGTACTCGCCGTCCGGGCCGGTCGCGCCCTCCGGTGTGTTCGCGGTGGCGAAGCAGTACACCCGCCCGCCGGTCATCGTCGTGTACCCGAACCGGGCGCCGCGGCCCCAGACGACCGCGCCCTCGGCCGGTGGTGCCGTCGGCCGGGTGACCACGCGCCACGCGGTGTGCCCGGCGTAGCGGGGCGCGTACCCGGGGAACAGGCGTTCCCGCAGGACGCTGCGCAGGCCGTCGGCCGCCACCACCAGATCGGCCTGCGGTACCGCGCCGACCTGCACGCCTGCGCGCAGCGCACCGGCCGGCAGCGCCGCGAGCAGGATCTCGACGAGGTCGACGCGATGCACCACGAGCAGGGGGTGGCCGAATCGTCGTTCCAGCTCGGCCGACCGGGTCCGCGACAGCCAGCGCCCGCGGCGGTCCCGGACACCGCCGCAGCGTTCCACCGCGCCCGCGGTGACGACCTGCTCACGGACGCCGAGCAGGTCGAGCGCGCGCAGCGCGTTGGGCCACAGCGACAGGCCCGCACCGAGCTCGGTGACACGGTCCGCGCGCTCCAGGACGGTCACGTCCCAGCCGGTCCGGTGCAGCGCCACCGCGGCGGCGAGCCCTCCGATGCCGCCGCCCACCACGGCCGCCGTCTTGTTGATCATGCGGTCAGCGTAGTGAAAACCCGTTGGCCCGTGCGCGGCCGTGCTCTACGGTCATCGGCATGTTCGCGTCCCGGTCCCGTGTGCCCGCAGGCCTCCGCCTGCGCCGGCGGTCGACCGTGCGTGCGCGCCGAGTCGATCTCTGACCCTCTCCCAGCCCCAGCAGGATCCGCGGGAGAGGGTGTCCTTCCACCCGGGTGCCACCGCCGTCCCGCGGTGGTGTGCGGTCGTTGCCGCGGTCCTGGCGCGGAATCAGTCGAAGCGGGGTGGCACCCGCCCGCGTACCACCGTCCCGCCTTCCCTGTCACCCAGATGAGGGGGCACGCAACACCATGGCGAAGAGTGCGTTCGTGCGCGCGAAGGCGCACCTGAACATCGGCACGATGGGTCACGTCGACCACGGCAAGACGACCCTGACCGCCGCGATCACCAAGGTCCTCGCCGACCGCGACCCGGCATCCAACCGGTACGTCGCGTTCGACGGGATCGACAAGGCACCGGAGGAGGTCGCCCGCGGCATCACCATCAACATCGCCCACGTCGAGTACGAGACGGCCACGCGGCACTACGCCCACGTCGACATGCCCGGCCACGCCGACTACGTGAAGAACATGATCACGGGGGCGGCGCAGGTGGACGCCGCGATCCTGGTGATCTCGGCGCAGGACGGGTCGATGCCGCAGACCCGCGAGCACGTGCTGCTCGCCCAGCGGGTCGGCGTGCCGTACCTGGTGGTCGCGTTGAACAAGGCCGACACGGTGGACGACCCGGAACTGCTCGACCTGGTCGAGCTGGAGGTCCGGGAGCTGCTGTCCGGCTACGGGTTCCCCGGCGACGAGGTCCCGGTGGTCCGGGTGTCGGCGCTGTTGGCCCTGGACGGCGACCCGCGGTGGGTGCAGAGCATCCAGGACCTGCTCGACGCGGTCGACTCGTACGTCCCGGTGCCCGACCGCGAGCTGACCAAGCCGTTCCTGATGCCGATCGAGAACGTGCTGAGCATCTCCGGCCGCGGCACCGTGGTCACCGGCGCCATCGAGCAGGGCACGCTGCGCGTCGGCGACCCGGTCGAGGTGGTCGGGCTCGGCCCGACGCTGTCCACGGTGGCCACCGGGCTGGAGTCGTTCGGCCGTACCCTGGCCGAGGCGGAGGCGGGCGACAACGCGGCGATCCTGCTGCGCGGGGTCAAGCGTGACCAGGTGCAGCGCGGCCAGGTCGTGGCGATCCCGGGCTCGGTTACGCCGCACCGGCGGTTCACGGCCCGGCTCTACGCGCTCACCACCGAGGAGGGCGGGCGGCACACGCCGTTCGTGGCGAACTACCGGCCGCAGTTCTACTTCCGGACCACCGACGTGCCCGGTGCGCTGGAGCTCGGCGAGACCGCGATGGTCGCGCCGGGCGACACCGTCGAACTGACGGTCGAGCTGGGCAAGCCGGTGGCGATGGACGTCGGGCTGGCCTTCGCGGTCCGCGAAGGCGGCCGTACGGTCGCCGCGGGCACCGTGACCGCGCTGCTCGACTAGCGCGTCGGCGGGCGGGCGTCGATGACGTCCGCCCGCCGCCGTCATCGCGGCGTGACATCCAGCGAGATCACGCCGTTCTCGGTGCCGGCGACGATGTGGCCGTCGCGGCCGGACACGCACAGCACGGAGGTGTCCAGCACGATCTCGCCGTCGACCGCGGCGCCGTACCGGCACAGCAGCAGCCGCGTCCCGGCTGCCGCCACCAGCCGGCCCTCGCCGAGGTGGGCCAGCCCGCACACCGGCGCGCCGACATGGACCTCGGGCAGCTGCGGCGCGGGCCGTTCCCGGCGCAACGACCAGCGGCGCCGGTGCAGCCCGGCCTCCAGATCCCAGATCCGTACGGCGCCGTCGTCGTCCCCCGTGACCGCCGCGAGGTGACCGTCGAGGCGGATCAGCACGACGCTGGTGACGGCGCCGGTGTGCCCTTCCAGAGGGTCGCCCAACGGGTGGCCGGTCGCCAGGTCCCACCGCCGGACCGTACGGTCCCGGCCGCCGGTGACCACGATGGCGCCCCCCTCCACCGATCCGACCGCCACACAGGTCACCGACCCGGTGTGCCCGGTCATCGGCTCGCCCCACGCGCCCGCCGCCGCCAGGTCCCACCGCCGTACCGCGTTGTCGTGGCCGCCGGTGACCGCGACCGGCCGGTCGTCGACCACACCGGTGGCGACGCATGCGACGCCGGCGGTGTGCCCGGTCATCGGCTCGCCGAGCGCCCGCCCGTCGGCGAGGTCCCACACCCGTACGGTCTCGTCCGGCCCGGCGGACACCAGGGCGGCGCGCCCGTCCATCTCGGTCACCGCGAGCGCGGCGACCGATGCGGTGTGACCGGTGAACGCGGTTCCCACGGGCCGCCCGGACGCCATGTCCCACACCCGGATGCTGTGGTCGGCACCGCCGGACACGGCCACCGCGGCGCCGTGCACGTCACCGATCGCCACCGCCTTCACGGCGTCGCTGTCGGCGGAGTAGTCGACCGGTACGCCGCTGGCGAGATCCCAGACGCGGATCGTGTTGTCGTGGCCGCCGGAGACGACGACCGGGGTGCCGTGGCGTTCGGCGACGGCGACCGCGCGGACGCCGTCGTCGTGCCCGGTGAACGCCCGGCCGATCGCCCGGCGGGTCGTCAGGTCCCAGACCCGTACGGTCTTGTCGTCGCTGCCGGAGACCACCACCGGCCGCCCGTCGATCTGGCCGAGGGCCAGGGCGGTGACGGTGTCGCGGTGCCCGGCCAGCGGCAGGCCGAGCGCTTCGCCGGTGTCCGGGTCCCACAGCCGGACGGTCTGGTCGGCCGACCCGGACACCACGACGGGCTGCCCGTCCACCTCGCCGATCACCACCGCCCACACGGGGCGGGCGTGGCCGGTCAGCGGTTCGCCGCTGGGGCGCCCGATCCGCAGGTTCCACAGGCGCAGCTTCTGGTCCCGGCCGCCGGACACGGCGACCGGCTTTCCGCCGAGCACCCCGACGGTGAGCGCGGTGACACCGCTGGTGTGGCCTTCGCGTTCGTGGATCTGGGTCAGGTCGTCGAGGCCCCACGTCCGTACGGTGTGGTCGTCGCTGCCGGACACGGCGACCATCCGCCCGTCCAGATCGGTCAGCGCCACGGCCCACACCCACGCGGTGTGGCCGGTCAGCGGTTCGCCGATCGGCTCGTGGCGGGTGAGGTCCCACAGCCGCAGCCGCTGGTCGGCGCCTGCGGAGACGGCCACCGGGTGACCGTCGCGGTCGGCGACCGCGACCGACCACACGCCGCCGGTGTGGCCGGTGAGCGGCCGGCCGATCGGATGGCCGGTCATCAGGTCCCACACCCGGACGGTGTGGTCGGCACTGCCGGAGACGACGACCGGCAGACCGGCGAGGGAATGCACGGCCAGCGACATCACCGAGTCGGTGTGCCCACCGAAGGGCCGCCCGACGCGCCGCTCCAGCGCCGAGTCCCACAGCCGTACGGTGTGGTCGTGCCCGGCGGACACGGCGACCGGCCTTCCGTCGACGTGCCCGACGGCGACCGCCGCGACGGCGCGGGTGTGGCCGGTGAGCGGTTCGCCGACGGGCAGGCCGGTGCTCAGGTCCCACAGCAGCAGGGTGCGGTCGTCGGAGCTGGAGATCGCGACCGGGTAGCCGTCCAGTTCGGCCAGTGCCACTCCGGTGACGGTTTCGGCGTGACCGGTGAGCGGGATGCCGATCGGGCTGTGGGTGGTGACGTTCCACTGCCGGATGGTGTGGTCGTGTCCGGCCGACACGGCCACGGGCACGTCGCCGCGCACCTCGTACGCCACCGCGGTGACCGGGGCGGTGTGCCCGCTGATCGGCTTGCCGACCGGCTCTCCGGACTTCAGGTCCCAGACCCGGACCGTGGCGTCGTGCCCGCCGCTGACCACGATCGGGGAACCGTCGAGTTCCCCCAGCGCCAGCGCGGTGACGGCGCCGGTGTGCCCGGTCAGCGCGGCCCCGTCGGCCTTCCCGGTGTGCGGGTCCCAGCGCCGCAGCGTGCCGTCGTGGCCGGCCGAGACGAGCCAGGTCCGCCCGCCCGCGGCGCCCAGGGCCACCGCGTCGATGCCACCGGTGTGCCCGGTCATGGGCTCCCCGATGGGCGCGCCCGTGCCGAGGTCCCAGAGCCGGACCGTGCGGTCGTCGCTGCCGGAGACCACGACCGTACGGTCGCTGATCCGGCCGACCGCGACCGCGGTGACCCCTGCCGTGTGACCGCGCAGCGGCGGCCCGATCGGTTCGCCGCTGGTCAGATCCCACACCCGCAGGTTGTGGTCGTCGGCGCCGGTGACCGCGACGTCCACCCCGTCGCGCGGGCCGATCGCGGTGCACAGGACCGGGCCGGTGTGCCCGGTCATCGGCCGGTTCTGGACGGCCACCTGCCAGGACGCCCACCGCGCGGACCACGGACGCGGCACGCCGCCGGCCGCGACGGCGTCGGCGAGCGCGATCGCGCCGCCGCACCGGGCGGCCAGTTCCAGGTAGGCGGCGTGGGCTCCGGCCGGGGCGGTGCGCAGCCGTTCCTCGGCCCGGCGGTACACGTCAGCCGCGGCCCTGGCCGCCTCCCCGCGGGCCGCGGGCAGCGCGGCCACCACGGACGGGTGCGCCGCGGACATCAGGAAACCCGCGTCGGTCAGCAGGTCGTCCACGTCCGGGACGGCGGCGGCGTGCGTGACGAGGTGCGCGCGGGTGTACGGCTGCGCGTGCGCCCAGTCGAGACGGTCGCCGCCCGTACGGGGCACCGTGGCGCGCAGCGCAGTGGCGATCGCGTGCTGATCGGCCACCTCGTCGCGTCCCGCACGCAGGCACGCGGCGATGGCGGCATGGCGCAGCCGGTACACCGACTGGTCGCCGCACACGTCCTCCACGATGTAGCCGCCGGCGGCATCGCACAGCCAGTCCAGGTCGTCGTGGCCGTACCCGGCGCCCGGGTGCAGGGCCTCGGCCAGCCCCGGCCAGGTGTCCTCCCACGGCAGGCCGGTGCCCAGGGCGTACGCCAGCGGCAGCAGCAGCGCCCGCGCCCGGTCCGCGTCGCCGCCCACCCGGGCGGTCAGGTCCGCTGCTATCGCGGCGCCCACGTCGCGGGGCAGCCCGGCTCGCCACTGGGGGTCGTCTACCGTGGCGCCCAGGTCGGCCGCCGTGGCGGTGACGCCGACCGACGCCGCGGCGATCAGGGCGGTGAGGAACGACGGGCCGGTCGCCTCCACGATCGCCTCGGCGGCCCGGGCGTGGACCGCCGCGGGCGCGGTCGCGAACGCGGCCGAGCGGGCCAGCTTCCCGCGGACGAGTTCCCGGACCGCGTCCAGGTCGGCGTACGGGTCGGCGTCGAGATCGACGACCTGCGCGTCGTCGCCCAGCACCGGTACCAGCTCGCGCCGCGTGGCGAGCAGCACCCGCAGTCCGCCGCCGCCGTACGCGGCCAGGGGCAGCAGGACGGCCCGGATCAGCTCGGCGGGATCCACCGCCTCGTCCACGCCGTCCACCAGGATGTTCAGCGGCCGGTCACGTCCGGGCAGATGCGCGAGGACCGCGTCGACGGTGGTGCCGTCCGCGCCCGCCGCGGCGGCGATCCGCGCGAGGATCGCGTCCTCGGTCTGACCTTTGGCGTCCAGGACGAGGTCGGGACGGACGGCAAGCGCGCCGGCCTGGTCCGTCAGCGCCCGGAGGACGGCTGACTTCCCGGCGCCCGCGGCGCCCGTGACCACCTGCATCGCCGGCCCGTCGCGGCCGGCACGCAGCCAGTCGGCGACCGCGGAGAGGGCGGCGGTGCGGCCGGTGAACCGGGCCGGGTCCGGAACGTCCGCGGCGTCGCGGGCCGCCAGCGGCAGACCGGCGGCACCGGGCCGGTACCGGGGATTGGGCAGCGTCGTCTGCACCCCGTCGGCCCGGCCCAGCCAGTGATGCGTGACGGTCAGACCGGCGACCTGGTCGGCGCAGAGCGTACGGACGATGCCCGCCACGGTCAGCGTCGCCTGGGCGGGTCCTCCGCTGGCGCGTAACTTCGCGGCGCGGGCGAACAGCGCCGCAAGGTCCGCGCCGCCCAGGTTCGACCCGGCCGGGTCGCGCGCAGCCGCGCCAGCGGTGCCGTGGGCGTCGTCGGCCCGATCGGCGCGGGTGGCGAGCACGATCTCGACGACGGTGTCCTGGCCCGCGACTTCCGCCGCGTCGTGTTCCGGCTGCTCCGCCACGTCGTGGCCCTCGTGTTGCTCCGTGTCGTGGCCGGGTTTGTTCGCCGGGCCGTGGTGCAGCCACCCTGGCACCAGCCGCCGCGCCTCCTCGGCGGCTTCCGGGTCGCAGCGCACGTCGAGCAGCAGCACGACCTTGCGCAGCGGGGAACCGCGGCCCAGCCACTGCACGAGCTGGGCGGCGCGTACGCCATCCGAGCCCGGGGTGCCGGTGTCCGGGTGTAGCAGCAGGTCGCCCGCGTCGAGCGAGCCGCGGGCCTGCACCGCGGCGATCACGATGTCGTCGGCGCGGCGTTCCGCGACGAACAGTCGCAACGCGGCACGTGTCCGGTCGGGCTGGCCGAGGTCGACGAGCGCCTCGGTGCGGAAGCCGAATGATGTGGTGAGCAGCGTCGCCGCCGGGTCGCCACCGTCGCGGGCGGGCGCGCCGGTGGTCACCAGCAGCCGGGCCGCGCCGTCGTGCGCGGGCGGGCTGAGGTCACCGGGCGCGGTGCCTCGCGGAGCGGTCACAGATGAAATGCTAGGTTTTGTGCTGCTTCCGGGTGGTTGGAACCGGTAGGACGGCTATTCGAACAAGGTCGGGTCGCCGCCGCCGACCCGGACGACCTCCGCCTCGCCCTGGGACAAGTCGATCACCGTGGTCGGGGTCGTGCCGCAGTCGCCCGAGTCGATCACCGCGTCGACGGAGTGGTCCAGCCGCTCCTTGATCTCCCAGCCCTGGGTCATCGGTTCCTCGTCGCCGGGCAGGAGCAGGGTGGTGGACAGCAGGGGTTCCCCGAGCTCGGCCAGCAGCGCCTGGGCCACGACGTGGTCGGGGATGCGTACGCCGACGGTCTTCTTGCGCGGGTGCAGCAGTCGCCGCGGCACCTCGCGGGTGGCCGGCAGGATGAACGTGTAGTTGCCGGGCGTGACCGCCTTGAGCGTACGGAAGATGTTGTTGTTGATCTGCACGAACTGGCCGAGCTGCGCGAAGTCGCGGCAGACCAGCGTGAAGTGGTGATCGGGGCCGAGCCGGCGGATCTCGCGCAGCCGGTCCAGGCCCGCCTTGTCGCCCAGGTGGCAGCCGAGGGCGAAGCAGGAGTCGGTCGGATACGCGATGACCCCGCCGTCGCGGACGATGCCGACCACCTGGTTGATGGCGCGCGGTTGCGGGTTGACCGGGTGTACGTCGAAGTACTTCGCCATAGGCCGCAGCCTAAGCCCGGCGCCTTGTGCCGCCCGGTTCCCGCGCCGCCCGTGGTCAGCGCCACGGGCGGCGCGGGCCGACCCGGTAGCCGGCCGGGGGTACCGGCGCGGGTGGCTACGGTGCGGTGCGGCACGCCGTGCCGTTGAGGGCGAAGGCGGCGGGCGCCGGACTGCCGCCGGTACGGCCGGCGTCGAACCCCGCCACGACTGACGCCCCGGCGGCGATGGATCCGTTGAAGCTCGCGTGGCGCAGCGTCACCCGGGCGCCGGCCTGGGTGGCGGTGGCGTTCCATGCCCGGGTGATGACCTGACCGGCGGTGAAGGAGAACGTGAGGCGCCAGCCGTAGACCGGGGCGGACCCGGTGTTCGTGATCATCACGTTGCCGGTGAATCCCGTCCTCCATTGGCTGACCACGGTGTACGCCACCGAGCAACCGCCGGCCGCCGCGGGACCCGGCGACGCGGGTGACGGGACGGTTGCGTCGGGGGGCATGGCCATCAGAGCGCCGGTGCCGACGAGGGCGGCGGACAGGCCGAGTGCGAGCCGGGTCGAGCGAAGCATGTCAGCTCCTGGATAGCGAAACTTCCAGCGCCCGGCGGGCGGGACCGTCCGGAACGGAGCTCCAGTAATCGACTGGTGACGATATGCTGCGCGCCTTTTCGCCGCGTGTCAACACGGCGGACATGATTCCGTCACCCTCTCGGGTGGCTCCGAGAGTTTCGGCCTTGCCGATCGAGATTCCGCTCAGCGGTCGTCCGCGGACTCCCGCTGCCAGAGGATCTCGGTCAGCCGGTCCACCCCCGCCGCGAGGTGCCGGCGGAACGTGCTCATCGGCAGGCGCAGCAGATCGGCCGCCGCCTGCTGCGTCCCGGCCGGCTGCAGGTACGTGTGGTGCAGCGCCCGGTACGCGGAGCGGTCCCGGGGTGACTCGGCCATCGTGGCGGCGGCCGACTCGACCACGACGCGCAGCGCGTCGACCGTACCCGCGCCGCCGCTCTCGCGGGTGACCAGGCGGCTCGCCAGCAACGGGCTGGCTGCCAGGCGGTCCGGGCGGCTCCACTCCCGCAGCGCCTCGCGGACCGCCGCCGCGTACGCCGTCCGATCCAGCGTGGACGGCGCGGCGGGCGGTTCCACGGCCATCGGCTCGCCCGAGGTCTCCCGGGAGGCGAGCAGGCTCAGCCACGCCAGCCGCGGCGTACGGCGCCAGTCGTGGCCGAACCCGGCGAACCGTCGGCCGTCGACCGTGAAGTCGGCGCCCTCGGCGCGGGGGAAGTCGACGTACTCGTACATCTGGGCCCACAGGTCCGGGTCGGACTGGTAGATCAGCGAATACCCGAGATGCGGTGTGGTCAGGTAGTGGCGGACCGAATTGATCGAGATGAGCGCCTGGACCGGAGACGGGTCCTGGTAGACCTCGGCGTCGAGCCAGTACCGCACCAGCGACACCGCCTCGCCCGGGGCGGGGGCGGCGCACCGCCACGCCGCCGCGGCGGCGGGATCGACCGGGTCCGCCGCGTCCAGGGTGAGCAGGACGACGAGGCCGACCGCGACGCCCTGCGCGTCGACGACCGCGTGCACGCCCTCGGGCATCCGGTCGCACCAGTGGTCGAAGATCTCCGCCGACGCGGCGCCCTCGTGCCGCGCGACCATGGCGCGCAGCACCGGCCACTGGTGCGGATCCGCGGCCACCACGCGCAGGTCGCCGTCCGGGGCGAGCTGCAGGAACGCCCCGATCACCGCGCTCTCGCGGTGCAGGAACGCGAAGTCGAGCAGGATCCGGCGCTGATCGTCCGCGGCGGCGTGGTCGAACTGCCGCCGGTACCAGGTGCCGGCGCGGCGGTGGATCGCGGCGTGCAACTCGGCGTGCCGCCAGCGCAGATCCCGGGCGAGTGCCTCGCGGGCCAGGTCGTGCAGGACGAGCCCGCGGGTGCTTGCGGAGATCACCGACAGCCCTCGCAGCCAGGCGAACAGCTCGTGCGCATCCGGCACGTCCAGCAGTTCCGCGAGCAGCGGCTCGGTTGTCACGGCCACCTGCGAGACCGCGTCCAGAGCCATCCGATGCGCCGGGCTCGGCACCGCATCGACCAGCGCGGTGAGCAGCGTGGCCACCACCTCCGGCCCCGCGGCCGGGGCGAGCGCGCTGCGGCGCTGGGCGTGCACGTCGGCGATCAGCGCCAGGGCCAGCGGGTGGCCGTGTGTGAAGGCCAGTGCGTCGGCGTGCGCTTCGGCCGGTACGGACCGGCGGGTCAGCAGCAGCCGGCTCTCGTCCGGCTGCAGGTTGGCCAGCGGCACGGGATGCAGCACGCTGCGCCACCCGGGATCGGTACGGAAGCGCAGGGGCGGTTCCGACCGGCTCGCCACCGCCACTACGGCGTCGGCGGGCAGTGCCGCGAGCACCCCGGTCTCCACCGCCTCGTCGGCCAGGACCACGAGCCGATCGCCCTGCGGCACCGCGTCCTCCAGCCAGATCACCGGTCGTCCGGCCTCCTCGGCGAGGCCCGCGAACTGGTGCAACAGCGTGGTCTTGCCGACCCCGCCGGGCCCGGAGACCCAGACCAGCGCGCCGGTGTCGCCCGCCAGCAACTCCGCGAACGCGGCGAGCTCGGCGCTGCGGCCGACGAAGTCCTGGCGGCGGGCCGCCGCCACCTGATCGGCGAACCGGATGCTCACCGCCCCAGTCTCGTCCGGTTCACCGGACTTTGGAAGACGAAACGGTCAAACGGGTGAGCGGGGTGAGCGGAAAGTGAGCAGGAATCGGGCGGTGAACGGTCTGTTTTATGGCTATTTCGCGGCCCTAGCGTCATCTGCGTCAGAACGAGCGGCGCCCACCCGGAGCCCGCCACCCGCACACCGCACCGACCCGAGGAGATCCACGATGATCCGCACGACGTCCCGTACCGCCGCCGGCCGCCGCTCCCGCCGTACCCTGCTCGCCACCGCCGCCGCCGGGTTCTCCGGCCTCGCCCTGGTCGCGATGCCCGGAGCCGCGCACGCCTCCGCCACCGGCTGGGGCGGCACCCTGATGCCCGGCCAGCAGGCGTGCCTCACCGCCTACGCGAGCTACCAGGTCCGCGCGGACGGCCAGGCCACCAAGCAGGGCGCCAAGTTCAAGGTCCAGCGCAACGGCGTGGTCGTGTACGGCAGCCCGACCGGCACCACGACCGCGTTCGCGTACGAGGGCCGCACCTCGTACGGCACGTTCCCCGGGCCGGGCACCTACACGGTCTGCGCGACGAACAACAACAGCACGAACACGCTCGTGAACATCCACCTGTTCACGGACGCTGACCTGCCCTACTGACGGGCCGGCCCATCGACGGGCTGGTAAGGCCCCGCGGCGTCGCGGACCGTTCACCCCGGACGGTCCGCGGCGCCGCGGCATGCTGGGGCCCGGGGTGGGCTGAGGAACAGGCTCAGGGGCGGGCGACCGAGCCGAGCACGGACTGCTCGGTCGGCGTCGACGACAGCATCACCCACTGCAGGCTCGCCCGGCTTGCCAGCCCGACCATCTCGTCGGGCAGCTGGGGCAGCCAGCCCTGCGCCTGCCGGATGCCGAGCAACGACGCGGCCATCGACGACTCCGGCTCGGTGAGCCGCTGCAACACCACGACGTCGCTCTGCTGCAGCAGCGCCTCGTCCCACGAGGCGAGGTCGTCGCGGACGACCAGCGTCGCCTGCCACGAACCCCCCGCGCCCGGAGGCGGGCCCACCACCGCACCGATGTCGACGATCACCAGGTGCGGCGCGTCCGGGCTCGCCGACACCGGCGGGTACCCGCCCGGCGGCAGGAACGCCGCGGTGTCGCGGCCCACCCCGCAGCGGCGCAGGAACGCGTCCCACACCTGCTCCCGAGCGGTCTGGATGAACAGCTTGGCGCCCACCGCCAACGCCCGGAACGCCAGCAACTGGGCACACCCGACGCCGCCGACCACCAGCATCCGCGTCGGCGTCGGCCGGAACGGGCGCAACGTCACCGGCAGCTTCTGGCGGTTCCGGCCGATCATCAGCCCGGCACCGCCCGTACACAATGCATGGTCGTCGAGGGCCTGCGGGCCCGCGGCGAACATCCCCACGCGGCTACCCATCACAGCAGGAAACCTCCGAACGGAAGCGTGGCGGCCAGCCCGTCCACCTGCTCGCCGTCGAGCCTTTCGGTGCGGCCGTGCGCGGCCCGGACCGCGTCCTCCAGCACCCGCTCGCCCGCGGCCAGCGTCGCCGGGTCCGGTGCGATCAGCCGGAACGCCACCTCGATCCGCACGTCGTCACCCGCGGCCGCCTGGGCGGGGCCGTGCGCCACCGCCAGGGAAAGGACGCTGCCCACCGCGGACGCCTTGCCCAGCAGGTCCTCGGGCCGCCAGGCACCGGCCGGCCAGCGCACCACCCGATGGCAGCTCTGCGCCGTCGCATCGATCGCCAGACTGCGCCACGCCTCCCGGCTGGTCGGTCGCGCCGGGTCACCGCTGGCCGAGGCACGGCCGCCGCGGCGCCCGGCGGCGCTGCGAACCACCTCGGAGAGCCCGCCGAGATGGCCGATCGCGGACCCCAGCGCGTCGCGGTCCAGCACCCGCGCCTCCACCTGGTCCATCCGCAGATGGCGGCGGGCGCGGCGGACCGCGGAGATCAGGGCCGGCTGCAGGTCGGCGTCCGCGTACGCGTCGGCGGTGCGGGTCGCCTGCAGCACCAGCCAGCTGCGCCGCTGGGCCGGCACGTCCCCGCCGGTCAGCTCCCGGTACGCGCGTTCCACGACGCCCGGGCCGACCACGGGCGCCGGGCGCAGCGACACCAGCAACTGCGCGGTGGTCGGGATGGCGTGCGCCTCCGCCCCGGGCAGCAGCGTCACCGGCGACGGCAGGGTCACCGGCTCGCCGCCCAGCAGGACGTTGTCGTCCGGGCCGAGTGCCAGCACGGCGCACAACCCGCCGCGGTGGGTGAGCAGCGCCGCCTCGTGCCCGTCGAGCTCCATCGTGGTCACCGCCACGCTCGACTCGGCGTGGATGAGCAGGTCGAGCGCCGCGGCTCCGCCGGTGACGGCGGCCGTACGGGGTCGCCCACGGTAACGCAGCCACACCCCGAACCAGCGGTGCAGCCAGCGACCCCGGAACCGCACGATGGTCGGCGCGACCAGCGCCACGGCCACGGCGGCCACCGCTGCCATCACCACCATGTCGCCGTCGTGGTACGCGGCCAGCACCGCGGCCGCCGCGACCTGCCAGACGAGCACCTGGCCGATCCCGAGCGCACCCGACCCGGTACGCACCGGACGCGGATGGCCCGGCGCGGTCACCACGGGTGGCGGGGGAGGTGCGGCCGCCGCGGCGGCCCGGCTGAAGTCGTACGCGGCCGGTGCGGCGCTCGCGGCCGGGCTCATCTGCGCCGAGGACGCGGCGTAGGTCGCCGCCGCCGCGGAACCCTGCCCGGCTGCGGCGGCGCTGGCGTACGCCCGGGACTGCGACGGAATGCTCGCGAAGCCCTGCGTCTGCTGCTGCCCCCACACCGCTGGCTGCTGCGCGGCCGTCTGGTGATCCCGGGCCCGGCCCGCGTCGCCCTGGGAGCCGTACTGGGCCTGCGCGCCGGCCTGCGACTCCTGGCTGTGCCGGCCGTACGGCGCGGTCACCGGGCGTCCCCGTTGCTGGTCACCGCTCAGCGCCCCACGGTGGCGCGGACGTCGTCGACCTCGACGGTGCGCAACTCGTCGAAGCTGGGCCGCCGGCCGGACAGCCGCAGCCGCTGAGCCTGTGCCTTGCGGACGCCCTCGAACAGCTTGCGGGCCTCGCGGGCGTTGCCGAAGTTCTGGTCCATCTCGATCGTCGAGAAGTGGTCGTGCAGCACGTCGGTCACGCCGTCGGACAGCAGGTACTCGTCCGAGCCGGCCATCCGCGTGACGATCGTGACCAGCTGGTCCGGCGAGTAGTTCGCGAACTCGATCGTCTTGGCGAACCGGGAGGCCAGACCGGGGTTGGCGTCCAGGAACTCCAGCATCTCCCCGGTGTAACCGGCCGCGATCACGGCGATCTCGTCGCGGTGGTCCTCCATGAGCTTGACCAGCGTGTCGATCGCTTCCTGACCGAAGTCGCCGCCGCTGCCCATCGACCGCGACAGCGTGTACGCCTCGTCGATGAACAGCACCCCGCCGCGCGCCTTGTCGAACGCCGCCGCGGTCTTCTCCGCGGTGTGACCCAGGTACTGCCCGACCAGGTCCCGCCGCGACACCTCACGGAACGGGCCGCCCGGCAGCGCGCCCAGCGCCGCCAGCAGCTCGCCGTAGATCCGCGCGACCGTGGTCTTACCGGTACCCGGCGCCCCGGCGAAGATGAGGTGGTGGCTGACCGCGCTGACCGGCAGCCCGGCGCTGCGCCGCCACTCGTTGACCTGGATCTCGTCGATCAGCGCCCGAACCTCGTCCTTCACCGACTCCAGGCCGACCATCGCCTCCAGCTCGGCGAGCAGCTCCTCGGTACGGGCCGGGTCCTGCTGGGTCGCCGTGGTCGCCGCCTCCGCGCCGTACACCGCGCGCTTGTTGGTGGTGCCCTCGACGATCGTGGGGGTCGCGCCGTCCAGGATCTCGACGGCGGGCAGGCCGGTGTTCTCGAACGTGCACGCCTCGACCGTGCCCTGGCAGCCCTTGCCGAACGAGACCGCCGGGCCGCGGGTGTCGTGGATCCGGCACCGGATCAGCGTCGGGGAGCTCTGGTGCGCGACGGCCACCGCCGTACCCGAGGTCTGTGAGATGTCACACGCCTCGATCGTCGGCTTGCCGTACTGATAGATGTAGATGCCCCGGCCGGCGCAGCGGGTGACCGTCGTGGTGCGGATGGTCGGCGCCGCGCCGATCCGCACGATGATGCCGTCCTCGGTGAGGTCGGCGAACTCGCAGCCGTCGACCGTGCCGTCCGCATCCTCCACGACCAGGCCGAAACGGGCACCGGTCACCTTGCACCGGCTCAGCGTGAACTCGCTGCGGCTGCGGACCGTGATCGCGGCGTCGTAACCCGCCGACAGGGAGCAGCCACTCATCGTGAGCTTGGTGCGGTCGGCGACCACCACCGGCGCGTCACCCGCCTTGAGCACCAGGTCACGCAGCTCCAGCCGGCCCCCCTCGCAGGAGACCGCCGGGTACGTCGAGGCGGACGTGTCGATGGTGACCGTGCCCGGGCCCTCCGCGGCCACCAGCGCGATCTCGCGGTCCGTGACGAACAGCGCCTCGTAGTACGTGCCGGGGCTCACCGACACCACGGAGTCCTCGGTCGCGGCCGTGAGCGCGTCCCCGATCGTCGGGAACGCGCCGGGCTGGTCCGGGGAGACGAGAAGAGTGCGCGGCATGGCTCCGAGTCACTGTCTAGGGGGAGGGGCGGAGCCGACGATATCGCAATCACACCGACCCTCGTGACCCCTGACCGGCTCGTACGATGCCGCTAGGCTTGCCCGGACCCGGCGAGGGCCGCGGAGCGGGGGAGAGGTACCGGTGGCGCAAGGGCGGACACTGCCGATGGCGGCGGGCGCACTCCTGCACGAAGGAGTCATCCACACCCACAGCTCGGTGCGCGGCGACGTCGCGCCGGAACTGCACCCGATGATCCGCCGGCTCCTCCACGAACTGCCCGCCGACCGCCGCGAACGCTACGCAGGGTGGTGCGCCGAGGCGGTACTGATCTCCGACCGGCTGTACGCCGCCGAGCAAGCTGCCGGCGGCACCCTGTCCGCGACCGCGGCCCGATCCCTGCTGTGGGGCGCCCGCGTCCGGGTCGTCCGGGTCCGCGAGGACGGCGACCCCCGCCACGGCCAAACCCAGCCGCCGTGCCGGTCCTGCGGCGAACTGCTCGACTACTTCGGCATCGAGGTGCTCCCATGACGGACCGCTTCCCCGCCACGGTGGCCGACGCGCTGCGCGCCGCGGGCTGGCAGCCCGGCACCCGCGACCACGAACGCGCCCAGCTGTGGGCGCTGAGCCTGTCCGCGTACGCCGCCCCCGACGGCCGCCACCACATGGTCGTGCCCGCGGCGATCGAGGCGTGGGCGGAGTTCGGCGGCCTGTCCGTGCCCGCGCAGCCCGACGGTGAGCAGATCGCCTCCAGCGCGTTCGCCATCGACCCGACGCTGGCGCTGCACAGCGTCGCCACCCTGGCGGCCCTGGCCGGCGCGATCGGCACGCCGCTCACCCCACTCGGCGAGGAAGGCGACGGCACCGGCATCCTCGCGGTCGACGCCCACGGCCGGGTCTTCGTCTGCGATCACGGCGGCGACTGGCTGCTCGGCGACACCGTCGACGAGGCGCTGACCGCACTCGTGCTCGGGTTCACCGCCCGCCGCGTCGCCGAGGACGGCACCTGGTGAGCGACTGGACACCGGCCACCGCCGCGGAGCACGCCATGCTGGCCGCCGCGCAGGCCGGGGACCGCGGCGCCCTGCTGGCCGCCCTGGTCACCGGCCCGCTGCTGATGCCGCTGTCGCCGGCCGCGGCGGAGGGCCGCGAACCCCCCGCCTGGGCCACCGGCGTGCACGACGGCGTCACGTACGTGCTGATGTTCACCTCGCCGCAGGCGATCGCCGCCTGCCTGCCCGGGCGGTCGGTGAGCTACCGCACGGACAGCGTGCCCGACGTGGCCGCCACCTGGCCCGACCGCGGCTGGAGGCTCGCCGTCGACCACGGCCTGCCGATCGGGCTCGCCCTCACCGCCGAGGAACTGCGCACGCTGCCCGACCTGGCCGTCGACGGCGAGGAGGCGATGCGCGCCGCCGTCGCCTCCGAGGACCCCGACGACCTGACGGCCGCGATGCTGCGCTCGGAGATGGTCGTGCCGGTCCGTCCCGCCGGCTCCCCGACCCGCGACCTGACCGACCCGGGCTTCCCGTGGTGGGTGCTGCCGGACGCGACCGGGACCCCCACCGTGGCCGTGTTCACCTCCGAGCAGCGGCTGCGACAGTCGATCGGCGAGCAGGACCTCGTCGTCGTCTCCAGCCTGCAACTCGCCGAGCACTGGCCGGACCCGGCCTGGCAGCTCTGCCTCAACCCCGGCACCCCGCTCAGGGCACTGCTGCCCGGCACCGCGGTGCGTGAGCTGGGCGCCTTCCTCGGCGAGGTGCGGACCGAGCTGACCGAGGCGTACGAGCAGGAACGGCAGCGCGAAGAAGCGGAACAGCTCCGGGTACGCCCGGCGCTGGCCACCGCGCCCGCCGTGACCCCGCCGTACGAGCAGGATCCCGACGCACCGGTCCGGCTGCAGCTCGTCATCCCGCCGATGTACCTGTCCGCGTACCTGGAACAGGGCTACGACCGCGCCGCCGGCCTGGTCCACCGCTGGTACGGCCCCGGCCGCGAAACCCCCCGCAACCTGTACGAGCGGCTGGCACTGCTCGGCGAGGGGTCACCGTTCGGCGTCGACGACGACTGGGTGGCCGTGCTGCGCTGGACGCCGGACGAGCAGACCCCGCCCGAGTGGGCGGACGGCGACCCGCGCATGGAGTCCCTGGTCGTACCGCACGGCGCGGGCCTGCACCGGGTCGGCGCGGACGGCCACGACGTCCTGGTGGCCGTGTTCGACGCGGACGCCCGCCGCTGGACCCCGCCCGCGGACTGACGTCACCCGTCTACGCGCGGTCCTTGCGGAGGTCGAGCGTTGCGTGCACCGCCTCGGGGCTACGTGCGACCGTGGCCGTGCCGTCGTCGGCGGTGATGATGGGCCGCTGGATCAGCGCCGGATGTCCGGCCAGCGCCTCGATCCAGCGTTGCCGTGACTCGTCGTCGCGGGGCCAGTCCGCCAGACCCAGTTCCGCCGCGGCCGGCTCGCCGAGCCGGGTGATGTGCCAGGGCTCCAGTTCCAGGCGGGCCAGCACCGCGGTCAGCTCCGCCGCCGTCGGCGGATCCTCCAGGTAGTGGCGCACGGTGTACTGCGCCTGCTCGGCGTCGAGGATCGACAGCGCCGACGCGCACTTCGAGCACTGCGGGTTGATCCAGATCTCCATCGGCCCACCCTCTCACGCAACGTCGGCACTCAGACGGTCGGCGGCCGCCACACCGAGTCGTCCTCCTGCACCGGCGGGGGACCGGCCGGGACTGAGGGCGGCGGTGCGAACGTGGAGTTCGGCGGGGGTCCGGTCCCGACGGCATCACCCATCGGGACGGCCGCCGCCGCCTCCTTGTCCCTGCGCTTGCGGCGTACGGTCCGGACGATCAGGAAGGCGAGCCCCCCGAGGACAAGCAGGATCACGGACCAGAGGATTGCGGTGATGACCAGCACCGGCGGGCCGCGGTCATCGTCGTCGTCCTGCGCGTACGACGGGATCGGGGGCTCGGTGGTGGCTTCGGCCTTCTTGTTGTTGCGGCCGTCCGGTTGGCCGGTGAGGGCGTTCTTCAGGTCGAGGGTGCCCCAGCCGAAGACTTCGTCGTGGCCGGGCTTGCCGGCGTCCTTGGTGGTTTCCAGGACCCGTTTGAACATCTGGTAGGACGACAGTTTGGGGTACTTGGCGCGGACGAGGGCGACGGCGCCGGAGACGATGGCGGTGGCGTCGCTGGAGCCGGTGGAGGTGGCGTAGCGGCCGTTGGGCTGGGCAACGATGATGTCTTCGCCGGGTGCGGTGATGGCGGTTTTCGGCGACTTGGTGTTCTCTTTGCTGGGGCTGCCGTCCTGCTTGATGCCGGCGACGGCCATAGCGCCCGGCTGATTGGCCGGTGACTCGACGACCAAGCTCCCGGCGTCGGACTCGTTGCCGGTGGCGGCGACCACGATGACGTTGTTGTCGTAGGCGCGTTCGACAGCCTTGGCGATGTCGTCGTCGTCGGCGGCGCCCAGCGAGACGTTGATGACGTTGGCGCCGTGCGCGACGGCGCCGTCGATGCCTGCGGCGATGGCCTTGGGTGGGATGATCTTGCTCTTGGCTTCGACGTTGATCGGCAGGATCTTGGCTTTGGGTGCGATGCCGATGATGCCGTCGCGGTTGCCGGGTCCGTGTCCGTGTCCGGCGATGAGTGAGGCCATGGCGGTGCCGTGCCCGTTGCGGTCGACCTGTCCCTTGGTCTTCGGGTCGGCGATGTCGACGCCGGGTAGCACGTTGCCTTTGAGGTCGGGGTGGTTGGCGTCCACGCCGGTGTCGATCACGGCGACGATGATGCCTTCGCCCTGGGTGATCTGGTGCACGGCGTCGAGGTCGAGGGTCTTGACCCACCACTGCTCATTGCGGATGTCGTCGGCCATGGCCGGTCCCGCGGGAACCACGAGGGCCGCGATCACACCGAGCACGGTGGCGCAGAGCGTTGCCGGTCTGACGGCACGCATATCGGTTCAACCTCCTTGACGGCTGCCTTGGCCGCCCTGTTCGGAACACCCGTGCCGTGAACAGCCGGGACGTGCGGCGGGCTGGTCACCCCGTCGAGGTGACCAGCCCGTATGCGGCTGGCTGCCAATGATCCAGAAGTCAGCCCAGTCTCTGTGTCCGGCCCGGCATGTGGATCAATGACCGCGTGGAGATCAGGCAGACGGAGGGCGCCACACGGAGTCGTCGTCCTGCACCGGCGGGGGACCGGCCGGGACTGAGGGCGGCGGCGCGAACGTGGAGTTCGGCGGGGGTCCGGTCCCGACGGCGGCACCCACCGGGACGGCGGATGCCGCTGCCTGCTTTTCCCTGCGCTTGCGACGCACGGTCCGGACGATCAGGAATACGAGTCCACCGAGGATCAGCAGGATCACGGACCAGAGGATTGCGGTGATGACCAGCACCGGGGGACCGTGTTCATCGTTGTCCGCGTAATACGGGATCGGAGGCTTGGTGGTGGCTTCGGCCTTCTTGTCGTTGCGGCCGTCCGGCTGGCCGGTGAGGGCGTTCTTCAGGTCGAGGGTGCCCCAGCCGAAGACTTCGTCGTGGCCGGGTTTACCGGCGTCCTTGGTGGTTTCCAGGACCCGTTTGAACATGTCGTAGGACGACAGTTTCGGGTATTTGGCGCGGACGAGGGCGACGGCGCCGGACACGATGGCGGTGGCGTCACTGGAGCCGGTGGAGGTGGCGTATCGGCCGTTGGGCTGCGCCGCGATGATGTCCTCGCCCGGTGCGGTGATGGCGGTCTGCTGCGCCTCGATGTTCTCCTTGCTGGAGCTGCCGTTCTTCTTGATGCCGGAGACAGCCATGGCGCCTGGTTCGTCGGCGGGGGCTCCGATGATGAAGCTCGAACTGTCCGACTTGTTGCCGGTGGAGGCGACGACGATGATGCCCTTGTCGTAGGCGCGCTCCACGGCGTTGGAGATGATTTTGCTGTGGCCACTGTTGATCGAGACGTTGATGACGTTGGCGCCGTGGTCGATTGCCCAGTCGATGCCCGAGCCGACGAGGTCGGGAGTGAGCAACCCCTTTCTGGGCACGATTGCCACCGGCAGGATCTTGGCTTTCGGCGCGATGCCGATGACGCCGTCACGGTTGCCCGGTCCGTGCCCGTGTCCGGCGATGAGCGAGGCCATGGCGGTGCCGTGACCCTGACGGTCGACCTGCCCCTTGGTCTTGTCGTCGAAGAAGTCGACGCCGGGTAGCACGTTGCCCTTGAGGTCCGGATGGTTGGCGTCGACGCCGGTGTCCACCAGGGCGACCGTGATGCCTTCGCCCTGCGTGATCTGGTGCACGGCGTCGAGGTCGAGAGTCTTGACCCACCATTGCAAGTCCCGGACGTCGTCGGCCATGGCCGGTCCCGCCGGGACGACCAGGGCTGCGATCACGCCGAGCACGGCGGCGCAGAGCGCGGCCGGTCTGACGGCACGCATATGGGTTCAACCTCCTTGACGGGCCAAAATGGCCACCTACGAACACCGAGCGGGCCGGTCACCCCAGGCGAGGTGACCGGCCCGTACCGAACTGTTGTCAGCCGTGGCCCAGGACCCGGCCCTGCTCCTGCGGCCGGTGCTCGGCGGGCGTCTCGATGACGCTCATCGCCTCCGACTCGACCGTGAAGAGCTCGTCGTCCTCGCCGATGCCCCACTCGAGGTTCTCGTCGTGCTCGTCACGCCGCTTGTCGCGGCGCTGGCCGAGCAGATCGGACGCCCCGCGACGGCCGCCGAGTGCGGGCTTCTGGCCCGCTCCGGCGGCGTTGCGCCCGGCCGGCGACTCGGCGGACCGGCCGGCCAGATCCGGCTTGCCGGGCACGCCCGGCTTGGCGCCGTTCGGGCGGGCCGGCGTGCCCGGACGCCCGCCGTGCGCAGCCTCGCCCTCCGGGCCACCGGGTGCGCCCGGCCGATTGCCGCGGCCACCGAGCTGTGGTGAGCCCGGACGGTTGGTGCCGTTCGAGGGGGAGCCGGGCTCACTCGGAGCCAGGCCGCGCTTGCCGCCGAGGTTCGGCGACTGCGGACCACGACCGCGCGGGGCACCCGTCCGGGGTGAGCCGGGACGGCCCTCGCCCTCCGCGGTGCTGCCGGGCAGCCGGGGCGCGCCGGGAGCGCTGCCCCGCCGCGCGGCACCGGGGCCGCCCGGAGACCCGGGCCGGTTGCCCGGGCCGCCGTTGGTCTTGCCGGGCAGCGTCGGCTTGGTGGGGGCCGGGCCGCGGCCACCGGGGGCGCCGCCCCCTGCGCCGCCGCCCGGAAGGCTCGGCCGGGCTGGACCCGTGCCTGCCCGCCCGAGCGTCGGCCCGGTGGGCGGGACGCCGGGCCGGCCACTGAAGTTGGCCGGCACCCCGGTCGCCGGGGGCGGTGTCGGAGCCGGGCCCGGCGCCACGGTCGGAGGTGCGGGTGGTGGCGTCGCCACCGGGGGAGCCGGCGGCGCTGCCGTGCCGCCCGCGAGGGTGACCCCGGTAGGCAGGTTGGCCGGCGGTGGCGTGGTCGCACCGGGAGGCGCCGGCGGGGCGCCCGGAGGAGCACCCGGCGGCGGAGCCGGCTGGTTGCCGCCACCCGACAAGGTCGGCCTGTTCGGCGCGGCACCCCGGGCGCCCGGGGGAGGAGCCCCCGGGGGGGCCGGCTGCGACGGGTGTGGCACCTGTGCCTTCGTGTTCACGACAGCGTTGATCGGGCCCCTGTACTTGACGCCACGGGAGATGTCGGAGATGAACACGTCGATGTACGTCTCAGCCAGCGGCTTCACCTTTGCGATGAACTGCGGCTTGTACTCGTCGTGCACCTCCTCGTGCGTCATCCCGTCCGTGTCGACGCCCGCAAGGAAGTCGCCGGCCTTCTCGAAAAAGCCTTCCTTGTCGTGCTCGTCGCTCTTCTTCTTCTCCGACGCCTGCTTGGCGAGGTATTCCTCCCACAGCGGCTTGAGTTCGAGCTGGGTGTTGCTGATCTTGTTGCCGACCGCCTCGAGACCCCGCGCGTTGTCGTCGGCGACCTTCTTCCACTCGTCGAGCGAGTAGAGCGCCATCCCGACCTTCTCCATGAAGACGTCGCCGGCATCGCCTGACCACTTGGTCCGGAGCGCGGCGGCGTGCCGATGGAGGTTGTCCCGGGTCGCCTGGAGCAGGGAGCTGGTGCGGTTCCACATGGAGGCCAGCGCGAACGCGCGCTCGTCGCTCTCCTTGCGGACCATCTCCCACATTTCCTCGACGGACTTGCCGCCCCAGTCGGTCGGCGTGTACGGATCGGGGTCGTTCTGCGCGATGTAGTCGTCAGAGGCGCCCGCGTAGCTGAAGACCGGAGGCCCGCTGTACCCGAAGTAATTCTCGCCCATCTATGCCTCCCCGCTCACTGGTTCACGTTCGTCGGCACGTCAAGGCTCGGATCGTTGAGGTGCTGCGTGTCGGCCGGGATGTAGTACTGACCGGAGGTGTTCTTCGCGACCCACGACTCGTCGTACATTCCGCCGGTCTTGTCGCCGTCGGCGACGCCGTCGCCGTTCTTGTCCGTGAAGTACTTGCTCGGGTCCTTTGCTTCATCCGGGATCGCACCGTCGACCTGCTTGTCCGGCGGCGTCTGCTTCGCGATGTCGTCGAGCGTCTTCAGCCCGTCGCCACCCTGGAACGACTTGTAGACGTCCTCGGTCGACGCCTGCGCCAATGCGTCGCCCGTCAGGTAGTCGGCCGCGATCGACGTCGCCGCCAGGTGCAGGGCGGTGAGGCCCTTCATGACTTCCCCGAGCATCGAGGCCGCCGCGGCGCGGCTCTCGTCATGGCGGCTGCGGAAGAACTTCGCCTCGCCCAGCCCACCCGAGCCGAACGGCGCCTGCACCATCAGCATCGGCTTGATGCCGTGCTCAAAGCTCGGCGTGAAGTTCTGCTCCACCTCAGCCCGGATGTGTTTCGCGAAATCCTGCAGGTGGTTGATGTCGACGTCGATTTCTTTGTCGGACAGCCACTCCGGTCCCATAGTTCCCTCCCCCGTTCCTTCCCACTCCACGTCGAGCCCGCCCTCGCCGTTGACGTCCACTTTCGCCCCGGCTGCGGGCAGGCGGCAACCCGTGGACGCCGAACGTTACGTGCGCGAAGGCAGATCGAGCAACTGCACCAATCGGGTGCCCCCACGGCGCGTGACCAGCCAGCCACGTCCCGGCGGGAGCGGCCCCGGACGCACCGTTCCGAGCAGCACACCTTCGTCCCGATCGCCCGACATGACCATCCCTGGGGTGCTCAATTCGCGCAATCTCATCAGGATCGGCTCGTACAGTGCCCGGCTCGCGCCGCCTGTGCGACGCGCCACAATCAGGTGCAGGCCGATGTCGCGTGCCTGCGGCAGGTACTCCAACAGCGGCGTCAGCGGGTTGCCGCTGCCGCCCACGACCAGGTCGTAGTCGTCGACCAGGATGTACAGATCGGGGCCCTTCCACCAGCTGCGGGCGCGCAGCTCCTCCGGGGTGATCTGCTGCGGGGGCAGCCGGTCGCGCATCACGGCGGCCACCTCGGCGATGATCCCCTCGGTGACCTGTTGTGACGAGCCGTAACCGATCAGGTGCGAGCTGGTGATGTCGCCCAGCATGCTGCGCCGGTAGTCGACCATCACGATCCGCGCCTGGTCGACGTCGTTCTTGTCCACGATGCTCTGCGCCAGCGAGCGCAGGAACGTGCTCTTGCCCGACTCGCCGTCGCCGAACAGCAGGAAGTGCGGGTCGGCCGCGAAGTCCAGCATGACCGGCTGCAGGTCGATCTCGGCGATGCCGATCGCGACGCCGGGCTGACCGGTGTCCGGCAGGCTCCCGTACGGCACGCTGGCCGGCAGCAGCCGGATCGGCGGCGCACCCGGGCCCTGCCACGCGTTCGCCAGGTCGCTGATGAGCTTGCGGGAGCCCTCGGGCAGCTGCTCCGGGTCCGAGATTCCGCCCACGCGCGGCAGCGCGGCGAGGAACTGCATGCCCTCGGGGGTGATACCCCGGCCGGGTGCCTTCTCGGGCACGTTCATCGCGGCGCGACGGTCCAGCGCCGAGTCGCCGGCGTCGGCGAGACGCAGTTCCAGGCGGGTGCCGAACGTGTCGCGCACGGCCGGGCGGACGTCCATCCAGCGGGCCGCGCTGACCAGCAGGTGCACCCCGAACGACAGACCACGGTTGGCCATGTCGATGATGGCCGGTTCCAGGTCCTCGAAGTCCGACCGGATGCTCGCCCAGCCGTCGATCACCAGGAACACGTCGCCGAACGGGTCGTCCGCGTGTTCGCCCAGCCGGCGGGTCCGCCGGTACTCGGCCATCGACTCGACGCCGAGCGCGGCGAAGCGGCGTTCCCGCTGCGTCATCAGCAGCTGCAGCTCGGCGATCGTGCGCCGGACCTGCCCGGCGTCGAGCCGGGTGGCGACGCCGCCGACGTGTGGAAGCTCCCGCAGTGACGACAGGGCGCCGCTGCCCAGGTCGAGGCAGTACACCTGGGCCTCGCGCGGGGTGTGCGTGAGAGCCAGCGACATCACGAACGTACGCAGAATGGTGCTCTTGCCGCTCTGCGGGCCGCCGACCACGATGGCGTGCCCGGCGGCGCCCGCCAGGTCCAGCCACAGCACGTCGCGGCGCTGCTCGAACGGCTTGTCGACGATGCCCGCCGCCGCCTGCAACTGGCCCTGCAGTGCCGGGTCGGCGACCGTGATGCCGCGCATCGGGTCGGCGGCCAGCGGCGGCAGGAGCTGGTCCAGGGTGGGGGCCTCGTTCAGCGGGGGCAGCCACACCTGGTGCGCCGGTTCGCCGCGGCCCGCGAGCCGGCCGACGAGGATGTCGAGCACGCTGTCACCGCCGGCCGCCTCCGGGGCCTGATCGGCTGCCTCCTGCGGCTCGCGGGGCAGCCGGGCAGGCACGTACGACGTCACGTACTCCTGCACCCGGTCGTCGGTGTCACCGGCGGCCATCGCCGCGGCCGTCTTGCTGCGGTACGCCCCGGACACGTACGCGGCCTTGAACCGCTGCAACGGCTCGGTGCCGAACCGCAGGTAGCCGTGGCCAGGCGCGCGGGGCAGCTCGTACGCGTCGGTGGCGCCGAGCACGACCCGGCTCTCCATCGCCGAGAACGTCCGCAGGCCGATCCGGTACGACAGGTGCGTGTCCAGGCCGCGCAGTCGTCCTTCCTCCAGGCGCTGCGACGCCAGCAGCAGGTGCACGCCGAGCGACCGGCCGACCCGTCCGATCTGCACGAACATGTCGATGAAGTCGGGCTTGGCGGTGAGCAGCTCGGAGAACTCGTCACAGATGATCAGCAGGCTGGGCAGCGCGGCCAGCGGGGCACCGGACGCGCGGGCCTTCTCGTAGTCGCGCTGCGACGCGTAGTTACCCGCGGCGCGCAGCAGCTCCTGGCGGCGCACCAGCTCACCGTTGATTGAGTCCTTCATACGGTCGACCAGGGGCAGCTCGTCCGACAGGTTCGTGATGACCGCACTGGTGTGCGGCAACCGGTCCAGCCGGGTGAATGTGGCGCCACCCTTGAAGTCGACCAGGACGAAGTTCAGGCTCTCCGAGGAGTGCGTCGCGGCGAGCGCGAGCACGAGCGTACGCAGCAGCTCGCTCTTGCCGGAGCCGGTGGCGCCGATGAGCAGGCCGTGCGGGCCCATGCCGTCCTGGGCCGACTCCTTGAGGTCGAGCTCCAGCGGGCTGCCGTCGGCGGCGATGCCCAGCGGCACCCGCAGCCGGTCGCGGTTGGGCCGCGGGGTCCAGGCACGCGCCACATCGAAGTCGTACGGGTCGCCCAGCTCCAGCAGCTCCATCAGGCCCTGCTCGGCGCCGAGCGGGCTGGCCGAGCCGCGCGATGCCGCCGACAGCCGCAGCGGCGCCAACTGCATGGCGAGCGCCTCCATCTCGGCGACGCCGCAGGCGTCCGCCTGCCCGATCGGCGCGCGCCCGTCGAATGTGGCACTCTGCATCGTCCGATCGGCCGACACCTCCAGCACCAACCGGGCACGATCCAGGATCCGGGGCGGCGGATTCGACAGGTCGATGATGGTGACGCCTTCCACCCCACCGTCGGTCATCAGATGGTCCGAACCGGCGGTGTCGCCGCCGTCGATGACCACCACGACGTGCGGGCCCTCCACCTGCTGGTCACTGCCGGACGGGTTGAACCGCGGCCGGCTGCCCAGCACGTCCTCCAGCATCGCGTCCAGGCCCGCCACGCTCGGCGCGACCAGCCGCAGCGCGCCCAGCGCATCCGTCTTCACCGGGTGCAGCGCGTGCGGCAGCCACTTGGTCCACTCCCACGCGGCGCGGCGTTCCGGCGACGCGGCCACCGCCACCAGCATGTCGTCCGGCGCGTGGAACGCGGTCACCTGCGCCAGAAGCGCCCGCACCAGCGCCCGCGAGGCGTCCTCGTCGCCGCGCACGTGCACGCGGGCGAAACCGTTCAGTGCCATGGTCACGGGCAGGTCCGGGACCTGCGCGTACGTGGTGACGAAGCGGCGCAGCGCGAGCGCGCACATCGGCTCCATCTTCTCCAGCGACGCGGACGCCGGAGGGACCAGCGGGGTGGCCAGGTCCTGCGGGCCCAGCCCGATGCGTACGGTCGCGAAGTCGGCGTCGCCGCGCCGGCGCTCCCACAGCCGTGGCCCCACCGGCAGCGACCACAACGCGTCCGGCTCGGGATGCCGGTACAGCGCGGCCTCGCGCTGCATCTCGACCGTCTTGAGGACCTTCTTGCGCTGTTTGGACAGGTGCTGCATGTACTCCCGGCGCTGTTGCAGCATCTCCTGTTTGCTCGGGCCACCGCCCTGGCCGAGCTGTGACCCCAGCATGCCCACCGCGGACAGACCGAACAGGCCACCCGTCACGTAGCCGAGCGTGCTGCCACGCTGCCCGGCGAACATCAGCGCCATCGCCATCGAGCCGCCCAGCATGGGCAGCATCATCATGATCTGACCCCAGCCGCGGCCCGACGGCGGCGGCACCTCGGGTGGTGCGTCAAGCATCACCTCGCCGCTCGGGTACTGAGGCTCCGGTTGCCGTGCCGGACGCCGTACCACCACCGTGCCCACCCTGGAGACCTCCCCGTTACCTGCGGTCCCATCACTCCGGGCACCACGACCAGGGCACATGGTAGGTAACCTTCAGCCGTCATGGACACCCCCGCGGGCCCGCAGGCCCGCCCCGGGCTAGGGAGCGACGTGGTCACGCAGGCAGGAACCGGACTTGCGCGCATTGCGCTGATGGCGCCCAAGCGCAGGATCGACCTTGCCCTGCCGGAGCATCTGCCGCTGGTGGGGTTGCTCCCGGCGGTGCTGCGCCAGTCGGACGAGGAACCCACGGACGGTGCGGCGCACGGCGGCTGGGCGTTGCGCCGCAGCGACGGCACGCAGCTCGACCTGTCCGGCACGCTCGCCGCGCAGGACGTCCGCGACGGCGAGATGCTGCACCTGGTGCCGCGCCGCGCCGAGTGGCCGGAGCTGTCGTACGACGACCTCACCGAGGCGGTGGCGGCCGGCGCCCGGCTGCGCGGCCGCGCCTGGACCCCGGGGGCCACCCGGCTCACCGGCCTTGTCGTCGCCGGGGTGCTGCTCGCCCTCGGCCTGTTCGCGATCGGTGCCGCCGATCGTCTCGGATGGATCGGCGGGGCGGCCGCGCTGGGCATCGCGGTGGTGCTGCTCGGCGCCGGGATCCTGTTGTCCCGCGCGGTCGGCGACTCGGTGGCCGGCTCGGTCGTCGCCGGGCTTTCCCTGCCGTACGCGCTGGCCGGCGGCGCCCTCGTCATCGCCGGCGGCGAGCCCTGGCACGAGTTCGGTGCGCCGCACGTGCTGCTCGGTTCGGCCGCGGTGCTCATCACGGGCGTACTCGGCCTGCTGGGCGTCGGCGACGGCGGCCGGGTCTTCATCGCCGCCATCTTCGCGGGCGCCCTCGGTGCGGTCGCAGGCGCGCTGGCGTACGGGCCGATGGGCGCCGCGGAGGCGGCCGCGGTCGTCGTGGCCCTTGCGGTCCTAATGCTGCCCGCGATGCCCGCCCTGGCCGTACGCCTGGGCAAGATGCCGATGCCGGTGCTGCCCCGCACCGCCGCGGATCTGGTCCGCGACGACCCGCAGCCCAGCCGCGAGCGGGTCTACCAGGCCACGGCCCGCGCCGACGAGGTCCTCACCGGCATGGTGTTCGGCGCGGCGGCGGTGACGATCGCCGGCCTGGTCGCGCTCTGCAAGGCGGGCACCGTGGCGTCGTTGCTGCTCGGCAGCATCGTCACGCTGGCCTGCCTGCTGCGTGCCCGTCTGGTGCCCACCGTCCGCCAGCGGATCCCGCTGCTGGCCACCGGCCTGACCGGCGTGGCGCTGGTCACGCTGCTGGGCGTGCACGAGCCGGTCGCCCGGGTGCTGGTCCTGGTGCCGGTCGTCCTGGTGGCCGCGACGATCGCGATCACCGCCGGTCGTACCTACAGCCGGCGGCAGCCGTCGCCGCGGGTGGCCCGCCTCGGTGACGTGGCGGACGTGTTGCTGCAGCTGTCGATCGTCCCGGTGGCGTGCAGCGTCCTCGGCCTGTACGCGTTCATGCGGGGCCTGGGCGGCTGATCCGGGTCAGCGCGCGGCGGACTCCGCGCTGGGCCACGGGCCGCCGCGGACCAGGGAGACCACGGCGGCGTCGATGTCGGCGCCGATGAGGAATTCGTCACCCCAGTGCAGGAAGAACACCCGGCCCTGCTCGTCCATGGCGATGACGGCCCCGTCGTCCTCGCTGAACCCCAGCGGGAACACGGCGAAGCCGTAATCGTCGTCGAACCCTTCGGCCCGGTCCGCGAAGAAACCCGCGGTCGTCGGGTAGAGGTGGCTGGTGAACCCGCCGCCGAGTTTGCCGTCGCCGTCGTACTGGGGCAGCACGAGCCCGCCGAACTCGGCCAGGGCCGCCCGCGCGGCCGGGAAGAACGGGAACGGGTCCAGCTGCTCGGCGGTCTCCTGAGCCCAGGCGTCGACGGCCGCGGCGACGTCGCGGCCGGGCGACCATCCGGCATCCACGAGAACCCGGCTGACGTCCGCGGGGAAGCGGTTTCCGGCGGCGCGGGTGGTGGCGTACCGGGCGGCGACCGTCGGGGCCGGCAGGGCCGGCCAGCGGCTGATCTCGCCGGTCTCCCGGTCGATGACGATCTGTGGTCCGCCGGTCACCGCTGGTGGCCGGGTGGGGTCGTCTGATGCGGGAACGACCGGCCACGCGACCCAGCCGAGGTCGAACTCGTGCAGCCCGATCTGCGGCTCGTCCCCGCGCCCCACGCTCATCCAGGCGCGGGCACGGTCCAGGGCCTCATCTCGGGTGATCATCGGCGTCGTCCTCCAGCAAGAGCTGCAAGCCTCACGCCCGGGGCGGGCAGCATTCCGAGGCCAGGATGCCTATCGTAGGCACCGCGCGCTGCCGGAACTCGACACGGCCGCGCACTCAACGGGAGGTTTGTATGCCGTCGCGGCGCGACCAGGTGCAGTCGTACCAGTTCTTCGTGCAACGGCTGACGTCGGCGCTGGTGGCCCGAGAGCCGGACCCCGAGGCCGCTCCGTTCCGGCGCCTCGGCGGCGCGGGGCTGGGCGGCATCATGGTCGCCGTGCTGTGCCTGGCCGCCGCAGGGATCTTCGGCCTGATCCGGCCGGGTGGCTCCACGAGCTGGCAGAAGGGCGATGCGGTCATCGTCGAGAAGGAGACCGGTACGCGGTACGTCTACCGCGACGGCAAGCTGCACCCGGTCGCCAACTACGCGTCGGCACTGCTCGCGCTCGGTGCGTCGAACACCGTCCAGGTGTCGCGCAACTCACTGACCGGCACGGCACGCGGCGCGGTGATCGGCATCCCGAACGCCCCTGACTCTCTGCCCGATCCGGCGCGGATGCTCGACGGACTGTGGACGCTGTGCTCCCAGTCGACCCGCGACGGCGCGGGCGAGAACGTGGCGACCACGGTGCTGACGGTCGGCCGCCGGGTCAACGGCGGGCGCGAGGCCGGTGACCTGGCCCTGCTCGTCCGCGACGACTCCACCAAGACGCTGTATCTCATCTGGCACGACCACCGCTACCAGATCAAGGACGAGCGGACCGTACTCGAAGGCATGTCCCTGACCGGTGCGCCGGTGGTCGTCGCGGGCGGTGCCTGGCTCAACGCCCTGCCCGCCGGTGAGCAGATCGGCGGGCGCGGGGTCAACGGCCGCGGCGAAGCCTCCAACGCGATCCCCAACGGCGTCGTCGGCCGGGTGTATCTGGTGAAGGGCCAGTCGGGTGAGCAGTTCTACCTGGCCAAGTCGCAGGCTCTGGTGCCGCTGACCCAGCTGGAGGCCAGCGTGTTGCTGACCGACCGGCAGACGCGCGACGCATACGGCGGTGGCGAGCCGCATCCCGAGGATCTGGCGGCGGACACCGCGGCCGCGGCGCGGAAGGACAAGCCCGCTTCCGACGGCCGGCTCCGGGCTCCCGCTCCCCAGACGGTCCCGAAGGTTGCCCAGCTGACCGGCGACCAGCCGGCCGTGTGCGCGGAGTACACCCCCGGCACGGAACAGCCGCGGGTGGTGCTGGACGCGCAGATGCAGGCGCTCACCGACCCGGTGCGCACCACGGGGCGGACCGGGGACGGGGTGCCGCTGGCCGACCGGGTCGTGGTCGAGCCCGGCTACGGCGTCCTCGTCTCCGCGATGTCCTCGCCGGATGCCCCCGCGGGCACGCTGAACCTGGTGACCGATCTCGGCTACCGCTACCCACTGGCCTCGGCGGAGGTTGCCACGATGCTCGGATACGGGCAGGTGAAGGCGGTGAAACTGCCCGCGAGCCTGGTCGTACGGCTGCCGAGTGGCCCGGCTCTCGATCCTGTGGCAGCGAAAAATCCGGTTGGTAATGATTGAGGCATTTACCGGTGTGGCGCGGGCTGGCGACAGCGGTTACCGTTCCGCACGACGGGTGGCTTACCCAGGCCATCAACACTGTCCCGGAGGTTCCGGGGCGATCCAGCGAGAACGGGGGTGACCGCCATGTCGCAGATGCAGTCCGATACCCATTTGATGTCGAAGACCGCGGGGGATGTCGAGGGCGTCGCGGATCAACTGACCAGCAGCCTCAACAAGCTCATGGACGAGCTGGCGCCGCTGCAGGACGCGTGGAAGGGTGCCGGTGCCGGTTCCTTCCAGCAGGTGCGTCAGCGCTTCGACGAGGACATGGCCAAGCTGAACGTGGCCCTGCGCGCCGTCGCCGAGGCAGTCGGTTCGGCCGGCAAGGACTACGACGTGAGCGACGACGAGATCCGCTCCGACATGCAGTCCGCGGGCGCGAGTGCCGGTCAGATCACCGCGGCACTGAAGCTCTGACGGGGGGACACAAATGGAGATCAAGTACAACTTCGTGCAGCTGAACGTCGCTGCGGACACCTGCGGCAGCGCGGTGAGCAACATGACCGCACAGCTCGACGGCCTCAAGCAGGGCCTCCAGCCCATGCTGTCGACCTGGGACGGCGACGCCCGCACCGCATACTTCCAGCGGCAGAGCGAGTGGGACAAGGCCGCCGGCGACCTGCGCGACCTGCTCACCGGCATCGAGAAGGCGCTGCGTGAGTCGGCCATGAAGATGCAGGCCCGCGAAGCGGCCAACAAGGCGAAGTTCGACTGAGCACGCCACGTAAAGGAGGCCCGGCGCGTCACGCGCCGGGCCTTCTTCGTGTCTGTGTCCATCTCGGGGCGACGCGGTGTCTGTGTCCCACCCCCGGGGCGACGCGACGCCCCGGTCAGCCCATCGGTGCCGTGGGGACCCGGAAGAACACCTCTTCCGGGTCGTCGGACTCCGCCGGCGGCCGCTCCGGGCCCGTGGCCGTCCGGGTCGGCTGCCAGCGGCGCCGGCGACCGAACTGCGCCAGCAACGCCACCACCGCGACCAGCAGCGCCGCCGCGACCAGGCCCAGTGCCACCCACATGCCGGCCTGACCGATCGTGGCCCAGCGCGCAGCGCGCGCGGCCCGCGCAGGGTCGTTGGGCACCGCGGGCAGCGCCTGCGGGGCCTGCGCCGGGGCATCGGTCAGCCGTTCCGTGACCGCCCGGTACGGGTCCACGACGCCCTGCCCGTAGCCCTGCGCGGCGCCGCCATGAGCCGGATCCGCCGTGGCCAGCAACCGCTGGGTCACCTGCGCGGCGCTCAGCTTCGGCTCGGCGGACCGCATCAGCGCCACGGTCGCGCTGACCATCGGCGTCGCGAAGCTGGTGCCGATCCAATAGTTGTGCCCGCTCACCCGGGTCGCGGCCACCACCTGATCGCCAGGGGCCACGATGTCCACGTACTTTCCGATCTGCGACTTTTCGACCCGGGCGCCGTTCTGGTCGATCGCGCCGACCCCGATCACCCCGTCGTACGCGGCCGGATACGGCACCGGGTCCGGCTTGCCGTTCTGATGCAGGTTTCCCGCCGCGGCGACCAGGACCACGTCCTTGCCGACGGCGTACTTCACCGCGTCCTCGACGACCGGGAAGTTCTGGTAGAGCGTCACCGACAGGTTGATGACCGTGGCGCCGGAGTCCACCGCCTTGCGGATGGCCTCGGCGAACCGCTCGGGAAGGACACTTTCGCCCTGTCCCTTGTCCCCGTCCGCCTCGCGCTCGCTCACCCGGATCGGCAGGATGTCCGCATCCGGGGCGAGGCCGACGAATCCGATGCCCGGCTTCCGCTGGGCCGCGATGATGCTGGCCACCGCGGTGCCGTGCGAGTTGCAGTCGACGTCGCCGCCTGCGCCGTTGCTGAGCATGTCGAAACCACGCTCCACGTGGCCCTTCAACTGCGGATGCGACGCATCCGTGCCCGAATCGATGACCGCGACCCGGACCCCGGCGCCGGTGCTGAACGGCCACACCCGTTCCGGTGCCAGCCACTGCTGCTGCCATGGGGTCTGCGTGATGACTTTGCCCGGCTCGCCCGCGTTCTCGCTGCAGCCCGCCGGGGCGTACCGATGAAACGCGTGCGGCCCGGCAGTGGCCGGAGCCGCGCCCATGAGGCCCAGCACGACGCTCGCCGCGACCACCGCGCCACCGCGCAGAAACATGCTCATCGCGCCACACCTCCCCGTCGTCGCCCGGCGCCTGACGCATCGTAGCCGGGTCCGCCGCATCGCCGGGGGCACCGGAAATCGCTGCGATTAAGTAAGGTCGGAGCGGTCACGCCGCTGGCATCGCCGCAGCGGGCGGCACACGGGGAGGGATGTTATGGACCTGGCGGGTATGCGGGCGCACGCCGATGAGCTGATGGCGCGGTTCCAGCAGATGCGCTCGGGCGTCGGTGACCTCCAGCAGAAACTCAAGGCGGTCCAGGCGACCGTCACCTCCGATGACGGCCTGGTCACCGTGGTGGCCGGGCCCCGCGGGCAGGTCGTCAAGGTCGATTTCGACCCGCGTATCTACCGCCGTCCCAATTCCAAAGAACTCTCCGCGACGGTTACCGACACGATCCGTAAGGCGACCGAAAAAGCGATGTCCCAAGTGGAAGAGCTCATGCGGCCGTTCATGCCGAACTCCGAGTTCCAGGCATACATCGACCATGATCTCGACGGTATCTTTCGACAATTGGACAGCGAACTTCCGAAGGGTGACGAGCGATGAGTGGAGTCGACGACACGTTCCTGGATCCGGCGAAGGCGGCCGGCGGTGCGATGCAGCTCACCCACGCGGGCGAAGACCTTTCCAGCTCGTTCCACCGTCTCGCCGGTGTCATCGACAAGCTGAACGGGGCCAAGCCCTGGGGCACCGACGATCCGGGCAACCAGTTCAACAAGCAGTACCTGGAAAACGGCGCTGAAGCGCCGGCCGCGGCGATGCTGACGGGCGGCAAGAAGGTGGTCGACCTGGTCGGCAGGCTCGGACCGGACGTGCGCGACGCGATCGAGGGCACGGTCGAGATGGACGACCTGGTCGCCAAGTGGTTCGGCGACGACAAGAAGTAACCGTCGGCGAGATCTGACCGGCACGGGGGCAAAGGGGTAGGACGGCTTGGCGGTACCAAATCCGAAGGGCTCACTCGGCGAGTACGGGTGGGTCTGGGATGCCGTCTGCTGGGTCAGCGCGGGCGAGGCATGGCCCACGGGCGACGAAGACAAGATGCGCGAGCTGGCCGACGCGTGGACCCAGCTCGCCGACGCCATCGGCCAGTCGCTCAACAGCGCCGACCCGGCCGTGATGAAGATCCTCGAGGGCTGGGGCGGCGCCGCCGGCCAGGCATTCAACCAGCTGTGGGACCAGATCGGCGTCAGCCCGAACAGCGGCCTGCCCGCCCTTCAGGAGGGCGCATCCGCCATCGGGGCGAGCTGCGACAACGCCGCCATGGAGATCGAGTACGCGAAGCTGACCGTACTGATCTCCGTCATCATCACGGTCATCGCGGTCTTCGTCGCCCTGCTCATGGCGTGGCTCGGCGGTGTGTCCGCGGGTGCCATCCCCGGCATCCTGCAGGCCGGCCGTGAGGCCGTCACCGTCGCGTTCAACCGGCTGCTGGCGGCGCTCGGCCGAAAGATCCTGGTCAAGGGCGCGATGACCGCCCTGAAGAAGGGCGCCGAGAAGGTCATCAAGGATGAGATCAAGCGGGAAGCGCTCAAGGAACTCCGCAAGGAAATCGTCCATGAGGTTGTCGAGGAGGTCCGCGAGGAGCTGATCATCGACCTCGGGGCCCAGGCGTACCAGAACGCCAAAGGCACGCGACATGGCTGGGACAGCAACCGCACACTGACCGCCGCCGCGGGTGGCGCGATCGGAGGCGGTCTCGGCGTAGGCGTGGGCAAGCTCGCCCCGAAGTTGCCGATCAAGGTCAAGATGCCGTCGACCAACTTCCGCGGCGGCGGCCTGATCCGGTGGGGCGGCACCACGATCGGCTCCGGCCTGCAGAACGCCGTCATCTCGCCCGCGGCCAGCGTGCTCTCCAACGGTCTCGTCAATCACCAGTGGCAGATGCCCGGCGCCAGCGACTTCCTCGGCGGGTTCGCCGGCGGCGCGGGCCGCGTCGGCGCGACCGGCGCGGGCCACACCCTCGGCGCCGGCGCCGGCTACGTCCACAACCTGATCAACGTCGGTGGTGGCGCTGCCGCACCGACGGGTGGCACCGGCAGCGTCGAGGTCGGCGCGGGCGGCGTCAACACAGTCAACGGTGGCGGGCTCGACCTGAGTGGGATCGGCGCAGGCGGGACCACCGATTCGGGTACGGGTGCCGGTGCGTCCTCCGGATCCGCGGCCGGCTCCGGGTCGACGTCGTCCGGCGGCGCCGGCTCGACCGCGTCGGGCGGGTCCTCGGGCGGTTCGTCTGCTTCAGGTGGGTCTGGAGCTTCCGGGTCGTCTGCTTCGGGCGGTTCCTCCGGCGGTGCCGGTTCGTCCGCTTCAGGTGGGTCTTCTGGAGCTTCCGGCTCATCTGCATCTGGCGGTGCCGGGTCGGGCTCATCCGCAGGTTCGGGTTCGTCTGCGGGGTCGGGTGCCACTGCGGGTCCTGGATCGGGTTCCGCCGGCAGTTCGGCCGCGGGTTCCGGATCGGGTTCCGCCGGCAGTTCGGCCCCGGGTTCTGGATCGGGTTCCGCCGGCAGTTCGGCCGCGGGTTCCGGATCGGCGGCCGGAGCCGGTTCGGCAGCAGGGTCGGTCTCAGCCGGCGGGTCAGGTCCGTCGACGGGGTCGGTCTCGGTGCCGAGCCCGGCAGCCGACGGCGGGTCGTCCGGTGGGTCCGGTTCCACCGGGGATTCCGGAGCGTCGGCGGGTTCGGGCACCGCGGCGGGCTCGGGCGCCACCGGCGGCTCGGCCTCCACAGGGGACCCGGGTTCGTCGGTCAGCTCCACATCCGACGGCGCCGGGGCGCAGGGAGATGCGGGTGCGGCTGCTCCTGCGCCCGCCACGAACGGCCAGGGGCAGGTCCACGTCCCGGCAGGCGACGGCCCGGCAGCGGTGAACACCGACTCTGCTGCCGGCTCTCATTCCTCCGGCGGAAGCGATGCGTCGCCTGGCACCGGTTCGTCCTCGACAAATGGGGCCGGCCCGAACACGCAGCCCGGCTCGCATTCCGCCGGCTCACATTCGTCCGGCACGGCGAACACGTCCGCCGGTGCGGGCTCGTCCGCGGGAACATCCGGTTCCGGCGCCGCGTCCAACGGCGGGGCGGGATCCGGGGCAACGACGACGCATGCCACGACGTCGGACGGAGGCTTCGGCGCGTCCACGCCGGCCCTGGTGCCTGCAGGCACCGCCGGTTCGCCCGCGGGTGGCGTACCCGTGGCGGGTGGGCCCGGAACGGTCACGGCAGGCCCTGCCGTCGGCGCGGGTCCGGTGGCGGCCAACGCGGGCCCCACGCCCGGCACCGCAGGTCCGGTTGCGGGAGTGACCGGGACCGCGGGGGTCACCGCCACCCCAGGCGGGCCGACGGCGACAACGACCACGGGTCCCACGACAGGTTCCGGTCCCGCAGGTCCCACGACGACAGCGACCAGCGGGTCTGCCACGACGTCGACAACGACCACCGGCTCGACCACAACCGGCACAGCGAACACGGGAACGACGAACACAGGCGCCGCGAACCCGGGTGCGACCGGGACGTCGAGTTCGGGCACCACCTCCACCGGTGGCCGGACCGCCCCGAACGGTGCCGGCGGCACCTCGGACAACAACGCGAGGTCGGCGCCTTCCACGGGATCCGTCTCCGTCGCACCGACCACCTCCACGGGGAGTGTCGACACCGAGACCACCGCAACGACCGACCACGGCCTCTCGGACGCCGATGGCACCACGTCTGACTCCACGACTCGCGGCGTTCCCGAGGGCGTGCCGGTCGGAGCGGGCCCGGTCGACGCCACATCGGACTCCTCCACCCCCGGCCACCCCGATGCAGACCCGACAAACAATCCCGGCGACACGGACACGCGGGGAGCCACGGACCATCGCGGCGCCGACAGCGGTGTAGCCGCGGATCAGCGTGGCCCGGACGCCAGTGCAGCTACTGATCAGCGCGGCCCAGACAGCCGTACGGCTACTGATCAGCATGCATCGGACAGCGGCTCCGCGCTGGATCGCACTGGCCCTGACAGCAATTCAGGGTCGGATCAGCGTGGCCCTGCCGGCGACACGACGTCGGACCACCGTGGGCACACCGACCCGGCATCGGGTCGCTCCGATGCTCAGGGCGGGAGGGACACGAACGCACAGCCCGGCGCCACGAACACGACGTCTGACACACATACCTCCTCCGGGCAAGACACCTACGCGGCCACGGACATCTCGTCGGGGCGGGACGGCACCACGGAAACCCTGTCCGGGCGCCATTCCCACGCCGCCACGGACACCCCATCGGGGCATGACACCAACGCCGCCGGCCCGGAAACCGACTCGAGGCAACACTCCGACGGCAGTCGCGACGCCGACTTCCGCCATGGCCACGACACCACGTCCGGCACCCACCACGACGGGACGTCGGAGCATCACGATCAGCGGAACACGGACCACTCCACAGGGGACGGCCCGGGCCTTGTGGTGCCCGTACCTGTGTTGTCCGGAACGCACGGCCATGGCCATGCCGGCGGTGCCGACCCCAACACCTTCCGGCGCTCGACCGGGCGGACCGCCAACGGTACGAACAGCTGGCAGCTCGACTCGACCACGACCGACGCGGACCCGAACAGTGCGGAAGCGGAACAGGCGCTGATCGACGCATCACGGACGCTCGCCGAGCGCGCCCGCCTCGAGGTGAGCCAGAACGACATCCCGAAGCGGCAACGGCCCGGCATGGGTGGCGCGCTGCTGACCTCGGACGGCGACATCCACATCCACAGCAGCATGCTGCCGAACCGCAGTCGCACCCCGCACGTGCAGCCGACGGTGCACCCGCTGGCGCAGGCGGCCCTCGGCCGGGTCCTGAACAATGTGTCCCGCCCCGGTGCCGGACATGGCAAATGCGCCGAGGTGGCACTCGTCTCCGACCAGCTCTACGCCATTGAGGGCCGCTGGAACGCTGCCGGGCAACCCGGGAACCTGCTCGACTTCGCACTCGGAGAGCTCGACGGTTCCAAGATCGTCACCCATCAGCTCGGTACCAACACCAGCGAGGGACAGACCTACCACGACGGCGACTATCGCGCGCCGTGCCGTAGCTGCACCGAATTCCTCCCCGAATTCGGCGTCGAACCGATCGTCGATCACGGCCGTATGCCGGGTCAGTGGACCAGGCCTGCGGAAACCGGCGCGCTGGGCAACGGTCAGCCGCTCGTCGACACCCGGCCCACCGGGCCGGAGGGGCTTATCCCGCCCACCGACGTCGACCAGCATGCGCTCGACAACGAGGTGCCGCGGAACGCCGACGGCCGGCCAGCCGTCCACCCGGATCCGCGTACAGGCAACTGGGCCGGCCTTGTCAACGACGGCGGACCGACCAACCCGGGCCGCAACAGCAACTGCCCGGACGTCGGCCTGTCCGTGCTGTCCACCTGGTACGGCGACCCGCAGGTCGCCGGTGCCGTGGCGCAGCAGAACGGGCTGGAGGCCAACAGCACCGCCCGCCAGGAGCAGTGGCTCGGCACCAGCTTCGACTACCGCGGTGCGGGTGTCGACGGGCTGGATGCGGTAGCGAACCAGCTCCGGCAGGCCGGGCCTGGCTCGTCCGCGCTCATCATCTCCAGCTGGAACGACGGAGGCCCGGCACACACCTGGAACGCGGTCAACGTCGACGGCACCGTGGTGTGGGTCGACGGCCAGACCCGCGAGGTCAGCGACACCGGACCGATCTACACGAGCGAGGTCGAGAACACCTGGTCGATCACGCTGGACGCGGACGGGAACCCGTACCACCCTGATTCGGTGGATCCGGCCGTACCGACGGTCAACACCGCGTCTACCGACGGCAACCACCATCAGACCTCCGACCACCACGACGGAGTCGGGGATCAGCATGGATCCGACGCCGACTCGCCGCACAGTCACGACGACACGACCGGCCCGGATCGCCACGGGTCGCAGCCGGACACGGACGCTTCGCCGCATGGCGACGCGACCGTTCCCGACTCCGATACTGCGCCATACGATCCCGCGCACGACACGGGCACCTATTTCGACTCGCTCGATGCCGGATTCCAGCAGGAGGTGCTCGACGGCATCGCTGCGGCCAAGCAGGACGCCAACCGCGTCCTCGACACGCTCAACGAGATCGTTTCCCGCGTCAACGGTGATCACTCCTTGGCCGGCCCGGACATGCTGACGCCGGTGGGCGAGGAGAACCGGGTCAAGGGCGCCGAATCGATTGCTCGAAAGTTCAACGCGGAGCACCGGGCCCTCGGCCAGGATGTGAAAACCGCGCTCGGCAAGATGAACGACGTAGTCCGGTTCTCGGTGCGGTCGCCCGAGTCCGAGGCATATGGACCTGCGGTGGAGCAGGTTCTCCGAAGCCTTGAGGCGAGCGGCTACCAGGTCGGCAAACTGAAGAACTTCTGGCGAGCGGGAAACCGCTTCTACGGTCTGAACTGCACCGTCACCTCTCCTGCCACGCCGCAGTCCCCGAACGGCCGTGTGTTCGAGTTGCAGTTCCCGACGGCGACCAGCAAGGCCATTGGAAACCAGACACATGAGGCGTACGAGATTGCCCGGGATCGGAACGTCTCCCCGAGTGAGCGGATCCACGCCTTCCTGGACATCCTCGCAATCAACCGGAATTTCGGTGCTGCCGAGCACATGCCCGGCGGCATGGAGGGTCGGGACGTCATCCCGGCTGCGAAGGACAAGAGCCTGGCGAGTTGGCTCAATGAGGCCGACACTTCCGAACTCGCAGCGGGTTACCGGAACTGGTCGGAGGAAACCGGTAGTACCTTCTCTGAAGCGCTTACGGAGCGCGGACTGGATTGGTCTGACCTTCCTGGTCTGGACCCGGCAACGCTGGAGAGCGGCAATGGACCTGCTGAAGTTCGGGTACCACCTGGTGTACGAGCCGGGGGACCAGGACGAGAATCCGATCCAACCCGGGGAAGCCCCGCTGAACCTGATAGCAGTGGGCGTCTCGTCGGGCCCGCTGCCGGCCGTGGTGTGGGACTATCCGACGCGGGAGTGGACCTTCCAGCCGGAGGTCGCGATAGCGATGCTCTACATCAACTCGGACGACCATCGGACCCGGCGGGTGGATCGGGAGACGGCGGAGCGCGAGGCGTTGAGGTTCGCGACGAAGCCGTTGCCGAGCGTGGCGGAGTTGACGGCGATCTGCCGGGCGGCAATCTCGAGCTGACTCCTACTAACCCAGTCGGGGCACCGGCCGACGTTGCGAATGATGCGGTGACAGCTGTGCATGTCGGCCCGTCCGACACGACCGTGGGTGGCGAGGGGGCTCTAGGTGCGGAGACACAGGGAGATGAGCGGAATGACCGAGACGGAGCTGCCGGACGGTCGGTACATCCGTTGGCAGGGTCGGCTGCATCCGGCCTATCCAACCTCCAGTCCGCCGAAGACGGTCCTCGTGCATCTGAGCCCGGAGGAGCAGGTGTCGGACCGGTACCAGCGGGACGGCCGGAGGCCGGAACGGATCTTCATCCCGAAGTCGGAGCTCGAGGAGTACTTCGAGCTGACGACGTACTGCGAATGGCAGGGGATCCGCTCGAGGGTCGAGTGGACGAGCACCCCGGATCGGATCGTGGTGACAGCCTCCCTGATCGGCTCGGAGCGGGCAGCGATACTGGGCATGACTCCGACGTACGAACGGGGGGTCTACATGAAGGAAGTTCCGGTGAGCGAGCTGACCTACCTGCAGCAGGAGCGGTCGGACATTCCGCTGGACTGAACGGCCCTGCGGCCGGCGAGGTTCCCGCGCCACCCATCAACGTCGCCCCAGACGGGACGGTCGCACTGGCCGACGGCACGCGTGTCCGCCCCGAATGGTCGCGGCAGGCTCTCGCGGGCCGCGCGTCGTTCGAGGCTTCGTTGCCGAGCCGCCTGCCTGCCGACATGACCACCCAGGAGTGGACGCAGGTCCGCACCACCGCACCACGACACCTCACCCCGGAGCAGGTCTCCCTGATCCGGAGCATCCGGGACGGAGTGGAGACACCCCCGGACGTGCCGGTGCAGCGCGCCATGCCGGCCGAGACGCTGCGGAACTACCTGTCCAACACTCGGATACCGGGTATTTTCCACCCTGCCGAGACCCGCGGTTTCACCTCGCGCTATGCGGACACGCAGATGCTCACGACGCCGGCCGAGGTGCACGAAGGGCTGCGGCTGGACTACACCGACGAGGGATACGTCGATCGCAACGGCCGGGCGCCGTACCTGCCGGGCGACGAGGGCGTCGCAGTGATTCGGTTCGCCCTGGACAGCCCTGCCGACCTGTCCATTCCGTACGGTGGCCCGACACCCGAGGACCGCGCGGCCATCGGCGGATCTGAGGAGCAAGCCGCGCCGTTCACCGGAAATGGGTTCACGGGCAGCGCGCATCACGACGTGCCCGAGTTCACCCTGAGCCCCACGTCGATTCCGCACGACGCCGAGATCTATCTCCTGGATCGGAACGGCAATGAGACATTGCTGGGCCGGTTCGACGAGGCCGACGGCTGGATCGCCACCGACGCGGGTCAGGCCATCCTCGATAACACCGGCTGGCCGGCGACGGTGTCCGACACCACGGCGTCCAGTGTGGACCCGTCCAGTGCCCCGATTGAGGCGGAGACACAGAGGGGTGAGCGCGATGACCTCTGGTCCCTGACCGTGCCGGAGGGAGGATCTACCTATGACGGAGGAACAGGCGCTGGCCCTGGTCACCCGGCTGCTGGGCACCCGGCATCAGGTGACTCTGCACCCGTTCGAGTTCGGCTGGCTGGCGCATCCGAGGCTGTCCGAGGAGGAGCGGTCCCAGAGCAGAGGTCTGGGGCCGGGGATCCTCATCATCGACCGGGACGGGACGGTGACGGTCCATCCCAGCTTGTCGACACGGATTCTGATGCGCCGGTACGCGCAGGCGCGCCGGGAGGGCCGGATCATCGGCCGCCAGGTGTGGCCGGAGGCGGACCCAACGACCTGACCGGCGGAGAACCACACTCCGGGGACGGACCGGACCTGCGCCGGGCCGCTGCTGGAACGACGTTCGGCGGGGCGTTGCTCGACGCCGATCCGGCGCGGACGTCCGCCGCCGTCGACCAGGCGCTACGGGATGGGCTGCTGCCCGCCGGGGCCACTGTCGACCCGGACGCCCGGGTCGTCACGATTGCCACGCCGAACGGGTCCTACCGCGTCGAGCTGGAGCTGACCGCGGTCCCGGACGGGACTACCGTGGCGCCGGTCGCCACGGTGCACCTGGGCGCGGACTCGGCGACCGTACGGATCTCCACGTCCGCCCACCCGGATCACGTCCGCCGCGCTGTCGCCTCCGCGCTGGCCGAAACCGACTTCGTGGCTCAGCAGCGTGCGGTCGACGTGCGGGTCGACGCGACGTCTGCGCTGGCCGAGGGGTCACGCGAGCGGGTCATCACCGCGCGGGACGCGGGACGGCTGGCCGAGCTGCAGGCGGTCGCCGCCGACCTCCAGGCCACGACCGACCCCGGGCGGCGGGCACAACTGGAAGCGGACGCGGCCGGTCTGCTCGTCTCGGCGGGCCTGCTGGAACAGACGCCGTCTCATCCCGTACACGGGCTGAACGACAACGTGCCCCAGGTCGGGCCGGACGCCGTGCAAGCGCGCCTCGAGCTGATCGGCGGGCACCTCGACCCGGCGCAGTTCGCGGCGGTGACCGGCCTGATGGCCGGTGCCGCGGCGGCCGACGGTCTGGCCGCGGCCGTCCGGGTCACCCAGTCCGAGGTACGGGCGGACGCCCGCGCGTGGGCCCGCGAGGCGACGAGACTGCGCAATGAGGCCGATGTGGCCCTGACCGCCCACGTCGATGTCGCGCTGGACGCCGACCCCGGGCATGTGTTCAAGCGGCTGGTCATCGGTGGGGGCTGGGCGGCTACCGCCGACTTCGTCACGATGCGCGTTCCCGGGCACACCGGTGCCGACGGGCTGCCTCCGGTGCTCTGCCTGTCGCAGGGCCACGACCCGTGGGGTGGCCGCCAGGACCTGCTGATGGGCCAGGTGCCCACGGAGCTTGAGATTCCAGGGTTGCCGTTCCAGCCGGCCGACCTGGCGGAACGGCCCTCAACGGACCCGAGTGCCAGGCCTGAAGATGCCCGCCCCAGCGACACCGGCTTCACGCCCTCGGACGTGTTCGCTGACGCGGTCGGTGCCGCGCGGGCGCTGTCCGGCATGCCTACGTACCAGGGCTTGGCGACCAGCATCGAGGCGCAACCGGAGGCCGATGCTGCGGGATGGCCGGACGGCGCCCGGTACAAGGTCACTGTGGGCAGCCGCACGTTCTGGGCGGGCTCGGTCGACATCGCCAGCGGCCCCGGCACCCCCCGGGTTGCTTCACCTGCCACTCCAACGGGCCGGTATGTGGACCCGGCCTCCGGGTACAGCGTGGATCGTGGCGGGAGTGCCCCGGTGTTCCGGGACTCGTCCGGCGTGGTCGTCGATCCGGCGGACATGCCCGCCAGTGCCCGGGTGGTGCTCGACGCCCCGGTGCGTGGTGGCCTCAGGTCGCCGCTGCTCGCCGATACCGGTGGGCGGCTCACCGACCCGCGGATCATCGACCCGGCTTCCGGGTACGCCGTCGATGCGGCGACGCAGCAGGCATTCGAGCCTGACGGCACGCCGGTTACGCCCGAGTCTCTTCCCGCTGAAATCCGTGCACGACTGGGCTTCGACGCTGACGGTGTGTTCACCGATCCCCGGCCGGAGCAGCCCACGGTGGTTGACTTCGGAGGTCAGAATCTCGCGGACGCCTACCGGCCCGGTGATCATGTTCTGGTGTTCGGGGCCGGCGCGTCCGGGGCGTGGGACATCGAGCAGGCGGTCGCCTCCCCGGCCGAGCACGTCTCCTGGGTGTCGGAGTCCAATTTCGATGGCGGCTACAACCGGCGGAACACGCTGCCCGGCGTGGGCGCGTACGCCGTGCTGGACCAGGTCCAACAGTCGGTGAACCAGCTCACGTCAGTGCAGCACACTGTCGACGGGCGATTCCTCGTCACGTTCACGGACGGCAGCCAGGCCCAGTTCGACCGGGTCGTCTTCTCCATCGGACAGGAGCCGAGCCTGCCTGGTGGATCAGGCGCCCTCGTCCAGGACCACGACCTCAGGCCCATCATCGGTCCCGCTGTGGCTGACGGCCCGGAAAATCCGCTCCGTGACGTGCTCGGCCTCTCCGACGGCGCCGGCCTGCGCGTTCTCGGTGCGGCAATCGCCAATCCGACGGTGCAGGGCCAGCTCGGCTCGCGCCAGGAGGCCGTTGCCAACGCGATGAAAGTCCAGGCGGAGGCGCTGCCTCAGGACTCCCGACGTATCGTGCCCAGCATTCGGTTCCATGCCCAGCGCATCGCCGAGGCCAATCGTGCGGCGGTCCCGCCCGTCCAGCAGCGTTCCGGCGGCCCGGACGGTGCGGGCTCAGACGGTGCCGAAGGTCGGCGGGGCGCCCTCGTCGAGCCATTCGCGGCGCATCCAGCGGAAGGGCCCGTAGCGTTCGTTGAGACGGGTGCCGAACTCGGGAATGTAGATGTCGAACGGCGATCGTCCGTCGATGTCGACCCCTTCGCCGTACGGAATGAAGGGGGTGTTCCGGTCGAATCCCAGCCACTGGAGGTTGGGCAGTCGGGTGGGAGCAGCCTCGGCGAGGGCTTCGGCGCCGGCCTCGCCGACAGCGCAGTTGGTGAGGTTGAGCCAGCGGAGTCTGTGCAGGTGTTCCGAGGCGATCAAGGCGCTGAGGCCGCGGTCGCCGATTCTGCAGTCCTTCAGCGAGATGCTGACGAGTTGGCCGAGCACCGGGCTGGCGGCGAGCCGGGTAACAAGGTCGGCATCGACGTTCTTGAGGATGGCGTGGCGGACGGGAACCCGTTCACGGAGGGTGGCCCCGTTCGCCAGGAAGTCGACGCCGCGCATCGTGACCGCCTCGGGGAAGCCGCAGACGAGGTCGAAATCCCGCACCAGGTCGGCGATCGGGGCGCCGAGCCGGCCGCCGATGCGCTGCTCGAGCAGGAATCCGTGGCGGTAGGCACGGGCGATTTCGTCGGGCCAGGGTTTGACGCCGAGGTGGGTCTCGAGGCGGATGTGTTCGCGGCGGGTGAAGTCGATCTGCGCGCGGATCAGCTCGGCGTGGTCGGGGTCGCGGGTCTCGATGGCGTCGGCGTAGGCCAGCCGCAGGTCGAGGTCGTCGGGGGCGGCCAGGATGGCGGCGTACAGGTCGGCGGGGTCGGTCATGACGCGAGCGTAACGACGGACGGCGCGGCCGGACGGATCACGGCCGCCGCCGTGCCGGGTTCGACATTCCACGGTCACGGCCGGGCCGCCGCGGACCCGCAGGCCGTGCTCGACACGGCCCGGGCCGTGCTGCCCGGGCTGGCCGAGGTCGCCGAGGTCTTCTCGATCATCGAGATCACCCCAGGCAACTTCGAGGTACGCCCGTACGGCGCCGGCGGGCTGCGGGTGCGGCTGGAGACCGGCCCGCTGAGCGTTGACGTGGTGGCGCAGACCGTCCGCGACGCCGACGGCGACTACACGCTGACCGTTTCGGACCGCGCTGCCGATCCGACGATCGCCCGCGCCCTGGCGCACGAGATCGCCGAGCTGAACGCGCTGCACACCACGTCGCTCATCGCGACCGGCCCGCTCGACGGCGGGCCGGTCGGGCCGATCGACCCGGCCGGGCTCACCGCCCACGACCGGGGACGGCTGGCCGAGATCCGGGTGCTGGCGGAGGAGCACGCCCATGCGGATCCCGCCGGGCAGGTGACGATCCGCTCGGAGCTGGACGCGCTGGCCGAGCATCTCGGGCTGCGGTCGATCGATCCGGCCTCGTCGGCGCGCTGGTCGTTGTTGCCCGCCGATCTGCACACCACGATGCGCCGGCTCACCACACCGGCGATCACGTCGGCGTACGCGGAGCACATCTGGACGACGCTGCCGAACAACGTCAGTGAGCACTTCCGGCAGATCGACTACCGCAGCAGGCTGACCAGCGGCGGGCAGACCCTGTCCGATGCGGACATCGCGGCCCGCCTGCGCGAACTCAGCATCAACGGGGAGAACGCGCAGAACAGCGCGCCCCGGCTGGCCGAGTACGCGGGCCAGTTCCTCCACCTGCCCGGCCCTCTGGTGAACGCCATCGGCCAGGTGGATCCGCAGCTGGCCGCCCGGGTTGCCACCGAGGGCGTGTACGTCAACCTCAACGGACGCGTGGACCTGCGCGCGTACGCGCTGGACAGCGTCTCGGACATCGACATCAGCAGCGGTGTGCCCAGGTTCGATCTGACGACGCCGGAGGGCCGCAGCGCCCAGCTCGTGGAGGACCGGGCGCGCGCCGAGTCGGCCCTGCGGACGAACCAGAACACCCAGGCCGCGGCGTCCGCGTTGCTGGCGACCAACAGCCTGCACTACGCCAACGACGCCCGGACGATGTTCCTGGTGCCCGACGTGCTGACGGCCGCCATCGCCCAGGTGGCGCCGCCGCCGGTGGTGGTGGCCCACGAGGCGACGGCCACCTCGGACACGGCCGCGTCGGTCACGGCGACGGCGGACCGGGTCAGCCTGCCCACCCCGGAGCCGCACCGGTCGGCGCCGACGTACGGCCGTCCCGCGGACGCCTCCGGCCAGCACGTTCCGCTGTTCGACGGGACACCGGTGCGGGAACAGGTGGCCCAGGGCGCCCTCGGTGACTGCGGCATGCTCGCCACGGTCGCCGCCGTGGTCGGGCACCGGCCCCAGCTGATGAGCCACCTGATCCAGCCGAACCCCGACGGCACCGTCGACGTGGTGCTGCATGACAGCAGCATGCCGGGCACCACCACCACGGCGACCGGACGCGAGCTGCGCATCACGGTCTCCCCCGACATGCCGTCCTACGGCGCGTCACCGGCCGACTCCGCGTACGCGCGGCAGCAGGCCGTCCGGTCGGCGTGGGCGTCCACGGTGGAGAAGGCGCTCGCGGCGGTCGACCGTACCTGGAGCAACGCCCGCCGCGACCTGTGGCAGAGCACGTGGACGGGCTGGACCAACCCGACGGCGCCGAACGCCGCCGCGCCGCTCGGGTACGGCCGAATGAATGTGGGCAGCGTCCCGAGTCTGTGGGCGGAGTTGCTGACTCAGCTCACGGGCGAGTCCGCGCACACCGGCAGCTTCGACCTGACGCCGGGCACCGAACCGGCCACCGAGGCGTGGCTCAGCAGCAGGCTGGCTGCGGGAAGCCCGATCATCGTCAGCACCAAGGGGATGGCCGAATACCCCGCCCCGATGCAGGTCGCGCTGCCGTTCAACCTGCGGGCCGGTCATGCGTACGAGCTGATCGGGGTCGGCAACGGCCAGGTGCAGCTGCGCAACCCGTGGAACACGGAGCATCCGGCGGCGATGCCGATCCGTCAGTTCCTGGATCTGATGGCGAACGACTTCGCGTACCTCGGCGTGCAGACCGCCACACCGCCGACGCCGGCGTTCGCGGGTCCGCAGCCACCGGTGACCGGTCCTGCCGGTCCGCAGGCGCGGTCTGGCGGCCTGCACCCCGCCGACATGCCTGGCGGCGTCCACCCCGCCGACATGCATACCGGCCTGCACCCCGCCGACATGCCGATGAGCGCCCCGGCGCCGGACGCCGGGATGGGTCCGCACGACGCCGCGGGCCGGATCCACATCGACAAGCACGGCTATTCGTTCGTCTACTTCGCGGTCATGACCGTCGACGGGACGGTGGAGGGCCTGACCGTGGTCGAGGTGGCCGAGGGCGGCCCGAGATCCGCGCGGTGGATGGCGGACCCGTACGCCCAGGGCAGGGGCGGAGAACGTGCAGTGAGTCGTGCGGAGGCGGAAGGGATCGCGATCGACGTGCTCGGGTTCCCGCTGCCGGACGAGGCGACGTTGCATGGAATGCTGGACGGATGACACAGGCGGGAGGGGCTCCGGTGGAACCCGATGACCGGGTGGTGTGGATCAACCAGGCCACCGTCGGTTGGACACCCGCGGGCGACATCGGGATCATGGGCGCGACAACGGTGCCGGAGCCGCGCGTCAACCTGGCGGTCATGTCCCACGACCGGTCGGTCAGCACCAAGCATCTGCTGATGTTGGGGGAGACGTTCCCGATTGGCGACGAGCTGTGGCGGCTGGCGGACATCGACTTCCGCAGCGCCACCGACTATTCGGTGTGCATTCGCCGGGTGGACGCGAACGAGCCGCAGGACCCGCCGACCGGCCACGTCTGGCAGGACGCCGAGTTCCGGGCCCACAGTACGTTGTCCGAGGCGCAGCTCTCCGCGGCGGAGGCGCAGCTCGGGCTGAGGCTGCCGAAGGTCTACCGGGATTGGCTCGGGCGCAACAACGGTGCGCAGCCGGTTCAGCCGTACCGGCTGGGGGGATGGCATTTCCTCCTGACGCCGGAGCGTCCGCTGTTCGGCCTGCACCCGGAGTATCCGGCGTTCGACCTGATGGCGGCGCAGCGGACGTGGCGCGACCCGTATCTGACACGCGACCATCTGGTGATTGCGACGCCGGGCGGCATCGGTGGGCTGCTGACCGTGAAGGTCGGCGGGGCAGACGTGGACATGATCGGCTATCTGTCGCCGGATGCGATGACCGGCCAGCTGGATCCGGCGGACCGGGTGCGTCTGCTGCGCGGCGTGGCCCGCGACCTCGGGTACTTCCTCGGCTCGCTGGTCTCCTACGAGCCGGAGGGGCCGCCCGCTCGCGTCGTCCAGCCCGGCGACCCGGACTATCGGCCGATGCCCGGCTGAGCCGGGGCGATCCTCCCGGGGCTCAGGCGAACTGGCCGAGCAGCCCCGCGTACGCGTGGCGGACCGCGGCGAGCCGGTCGCGCCGGAACCTGCCCGGTTCCCGCCGGTACGCCTCCTGGCCGGGGCCGGTGACGAACGCGCTTTCCGGGACCGCTTCCGCTCCGTCGGGGATGAACTTCAGGACCTCGTCGAGCGCCGCGACGGCACGGGCGAGGACCGCCTGGGCGTGCCGCGCCTGATCAGGGGAGAGGCCGGCCGCCTGCGCCGGGGCCTGGTCCGCGTACGCGTCGCTGACGGTGAGCCACTCGCCCGGGTCGATCAGCTCGGACGGCTCGGCACCGCCGTAGGAGAAGCCAGCCGCGGGGACCGGCTCGGCCGGGAGGCGGAACGTGTAGTCACGGGTCGCGCCGCAGCGCGGGCAGGTGCCGGTGTAGCGGCGACCGAGATCACCATTGTCCAGCACGACCACCGCGCTGTCGGGTGTGAACGTGCGCTCTCCGCAGTCGCACCCGTGCAACTCCAGGTAGAGGTGGGCTTCGGCGCTGGTGCGGGCGAGCGGGAGAACCATGCGCCCACCGTACTCAGGATCATGTGCGCGCGATGCCCCGAGGGTGACCGCCGACCGTGACGGTGATCATCGCGAATTGTCGGACCCCCGTGCTTAGCTGACGCTCTGTCCGTCACCGAAGGGGGGCCCGCGTTGGCCGGCTTCGTCGAGGCCACGCAGGTGGCCGCCCGTACCGATGGCACGACCTTCGACGTCGAGCTGGACCCGCGCTGGACGATCGGCGACAAACCCAACGGCGGCTACCTGCTCGCGGTGCTCGCCCGCGCCGCGACCGCCGCCGAGGCGGGCGCGCCGCATCCGCATCCGCTCGCCGCGAGCGCCACCTACCTGGCCGCTCCGACGGTCGGCCCGGCCGTGGTCGAGGTGACCCCGCTGCGCACCGGCCGGTCCGCCAGCCAGATGCGGGCCCGGCTGGTTCAGGGCGGCCAGGTCTGCGTGGAGGCGCTGTTCACGCTCGGCAAGCTGGACCCGGAGGCCGCGCCGCGCTGGGCCGACAGCCCCGCGGTGGAGCTGCCGCCGGAGGAGGACTGCGCGCTGATCCCGGTCGAGCCCCCGGGCGCGGGGGTGAAGGTCAACCTCATGGAGGAGGTCGAGCAGCGGCTCGACCCGGCCGTGCTGGGCTTCGCGTTCGGCATGCCCAGCGAGCGGGCAGAGCTGCGCGGCTGGCTGCGCTTCGCGGACGGTACGCCGGCGGACCCGATCGCGCTGCTGTTCGTCGCGGACTCGTTCCCCCCGGCCACGCTCCCCATCGGCAGCGTCGGCTGGGTGCCGACGCTGGAGTTGACCGTCTACGTCCGTGCGGTTCCGGCGCCGGGCCCGCTGCGCGTGCGGCAGATCGCCCGGCTGGTCGAGGACGGCCTCGTCGACGAGGTCTGCGAGGTCTGGGACTCCCGCGGCCGGCTGGTCGCCCAGGCGACCCAGCTCGCCAAGGTCAGGTTCTGACCGGACCCTCCGCCCGTCACCGCTCGGCCCTCGCCCGGCTTCAGGTTGCTCCCAGCCAGGCGTGGTACCGAGGAGGCGACCACGCGAGAGGGGAGCCCGGATGGGGCGGTTCTCCACGGACCGGGCGGGCGATGCGGACCGGGCTTGCGGCGCCGGCGGTCGACGGCCGCGTGTCGATGCCGCGCTCGGCCGGCTCGGCGCGATCGTGCTGGCGGTGTGCGCGCTGGCGGTGTCGGCCGCGATCCCGGCGGCCGGGCTGGGCGCCGACGCGGCCCGCCTGCTCGCCGACCAGCACCTCGGGCTGCCCGCCGAGCTGCTGAGCCCGCCGACCGCGCGGATGACCCGGGTCTACGCGAACGACGGCACCACACTTATCACCACGTTCTACGACGAAGATCGGCAGGACGTGGCGCTGGCCGCGGTCGCGCCCGTGATGCGTCAGGCGATCGTGGCCGCCGAGGACACCCGCTTCTACCACCACGGCGGCGTCGATCTCCGCGGGGTGCTGCGCGCCCTGGTCAGTGACAGTCAGGGTGCCCGGCAGGGCGGCTCGACGCTGACCATGCAGCTCGTGCGCAGCGTCCTCAAGGAGGACCCCGACCTGAGCGCCGCGCAGCGTCGTGCGGCCACCGCCGGCACGCCGGCCCGCAAGCTGCGCGAGGCTGCGTACGCGGCGCAGCTCGAACAGCACCTGACCAAGGCGCAGATCCTGCAGGACTACCTGAACGTCGTGTACTTCGGCGCCGGGGCGTACGGCGTCGAGGCGGCCAGCGAGCGGATCTTCGGGGTGCACGCGGCCCGGCTCGACCTGGCCCAGGCGGCGTTGCTGGCCGGCGTCGTCCAGTCCCCGGACACCGACAACCCGGTCGGCGGAACCTGGGGGCGCGCCCGGGTCCGGCAGGACTACGTCCTGGCCGCCATGGTCCGGGCCGGAATGATCACTGCCGGGCAGCAGGCGGCTGCCGAGGCGGAGCGGCTCACCCTTGCCGGTACGCCCCCGCCCGACGGGTGCGTCGACGCCGCCGGTTCCGCGCAGGCGTGGGGTTTCTTCTGCGACTACGTGCGCCGCTGGTGGGACGCGCAGCCCGCGTTCGGGGCCACGCCCGCGCAGCGCGACCGGGCCCTGCGCCGGGGCGGGTACACCGTGGTGACCACGCTGGACCCGCACGTGCAGCACGCCGCGGCCATGTCGTCCAAGTCGGTGTATCCCGTCCACAGCCGCCGGGTGTTGCCGATCGCCGTGGTCCAGCCGGGCACCGGGCGCGTGCTGGCGCTGGCGGTCAACCGGCGCTTCGGCACCGGCAACTCCGTCGCCGACACGGTGAACCCGCTGGTCACCGGCGGCGGCAGCCTGTACGGCTACCCGTCCGGATCCACGTTCAAGCTGTTCACCATGCTGGCCGCGCTGCAGGACGGCCTGCCGCTGGACACCGCGTACGATGCGCCGGCGCGGCTGCGGACCCGCTGGCCCGACTACGGACCGCACGCCTGCGACGGCCGGTACTGCCCGCACAACGCGAATCCGTCGTGGATGGACGGGCACCGCACGATGTGGGACGGCTTCGGCCGGTCGGTCAACACGTACTTCGTGCACCTGGAGGAGATGGTCGGGCCGGGCGCCGCGGTGGCCGAGGCGCGCAAGCTGGGCATCAGTTTCGCCGCGCCGCAGGACGCCGCGATGGCGCGCGGCGACACCGCGACCTGGGGCGCGTTCACGCTCGGCGTGGTGGACACCACCCCGTTGGAGCTGGCCTCCGCCTATGCCACGATCGCCGCGGACGGCACCCATTGCAGCCCCGTGCCGGTGCGGTCGGTCACCGACGGCCGGGGGGCCGCGACGCCGATCCCGTCGGACTGCCGCCAGGTGCTGCCCGCGGACGTGGCTCGCGCCGCGGTGGACGCGGCGCGCTGTCCCGTGGGGGAGCAGAGCGCCTTCCACACCTGTGACGGCGGGACCGCGGAGCAGGTCGCGCAAATCTTCGGCGGGCACCCGGTCGCCGGGAAGACCGGCAGCACCGAGGACAACACCACCGAGAGTTTCGTGGGCTTCACCCCGGCCGTGGTGGCGGCCGGGACCGCGGCGGACCCGGCGGACCCCACGGACCGGGTCGGCAGCGCGGTGGAATCCCAGGTCGTGACGGCCGTGGCGCAAACGCTGCGGGCGGCCGCGGGCGACGGACCGTATCCGGCGTTCGTGGCGCCGAGCTCGGCCATCGCGCTGGCCGGCAGCGGCTCCTCGGCGGGGTAGCCGACCGGCCGATCAGGACGGCACCGGCCGCACGGTCGGACCGGCCGGAGCGGTCAGAACAGCGTGGCCGGTTCCGTCGGCTCGGGCTCGGGCAGCGGCCGCAGAGCGGGTACGCGGCGGCGTACCTCGTCGTGGAATCGGCGGGCGAGGGCCGGGGCGTCGGCGTTGTCCGGCGTGTGCACGAACACCGTCGGCGACCGGCCCTCGGCCAGCCAGCCGGCCACCACGTCGACCCACCGCTGCCAGCCCTCGACCGTACGGCCGGTGTCGTCGCGGCCGAGATACCGGACGATCGGGCGGTCGGTCAGCGCGCGGGTGCGCAGCGGCATCCGGGGCTTCTTGGTCCAGGCGTCACGTTCGGCGTCGCTGGTCGGCGCGCTCGCGAAGAACGCGCTGGTGTCGAACGGGATCCACTCCGCGCCGACCGGCGCGAGCGCGTGCTCCAGCACCCGGGCGGCACCCGCGTCGGTGAAGAACGCGGGATGCCGGACCTCCACGGCGTAACGGTGCGTGCGGGGCAGCGTACGCAGGAAGCGGGCCAGCGTCGCGGAGTCGGCCGGGCCGAACGAGCCGGGCAGCTGCACCCAGAGGGCGCGGGCGCGCGGGCCGAGCGGCTCGACCGCGTCGAGGAACGCGGCGAGCTCGCCGTCGCCACCGGTGAGGCGGCGCTCGTGGGTGATCACCTGGGGGAGTTTGACGACGAATTGGAAGTCCGCATCGGTCTGCTCCGCCCACGACGCCACGGTCTGCGGGGTGGGCGTGGCGTAGAACGTGGTGTTTCCCTCGACCGCGTTGCACCAGCCCGCGTAGTGGCGCAGGCGCTCGTTCGCCGCAAGCGGATGCGGGACGAAACGGCCCTGCCACGCCTTCAGATTCCACATCGCGCACCCGACGTGCAGACGCATCCGAGCTCCTCGTGCCGACCGACACCCGTACCGTAATTCCTGCGCCGCGGGGCCCGGCGCTGCGGGCCCGCCCGCAAGCCGGCGTGGCAGACTGCCGGGATGGCGGCTGATCTGCGCGTCCAGCAGGGTGGTGACCCCGGTCCGGTCCTGCTGCTGTTGCACGGTCTGGGCGCGACCGGTGACGTGTGGGGCGGCTGGCCGGATCTGCTGCGGCACCGCTGGCCAGGGCGGTGGATCGCCCCCGACCTGCCCGGTCACGGCGGCTCGGCGCCGCTGGAGCGGTACACGTTCGACGGGCTGGCCGCGGCGGTGGCCGGGCTGATCGCGCCGGACGTGCCGACGGTCGTGCTCGGGCACTCGCTGGGCGGGGTGGTCGCGCTGGAGCTGGCCGCGCAACGCCCGGCGCAGGTGCGCGGCGTCGTCGGGCTCGGCATCAAGGTGGCGTGGAGCGACGAGGATCTGCAGCGGGCCCAGGCCATGGCCGCACGCCCGCGAGCCTGGTACCCGTCGCGCGCCGAGGCTGCCGCCCGCCACCTGCGGGTGGCCGGTCTGGACGGCCTGCTCGCGGCCGACGACCCGGCGGTGAACGCGGGGCTGGTGCAGCACGACGGCCGGTGGGCTCCCGTGCTCGACCCGGCCGCGTTCGGCGTGGGGCGGCCGGACATGGCGGGGCTGCTCGCCCGGTGCGCGGCGCCGGTGGTCCTGGCCCGCGGCGCGGACGATGCGATGAACACCGACGAGCAGCTCGCGGCGCTCGGCGTCGACACCGTGACGCTGCCGGGGGTGGGGCACAACGCCCACGTGCAGGACCCGGAGCTGACGTTCAGCCTGCTCGACAGCTTTCAGTAGCGGCGGCCCGGGCGACCGCCAGCGCGACCGCCATGATGCTCACCTGAGGGTTGACCTCGGGACAGCTCGGCAGCGCGGACGCGTCGGCCACCCACACCCCGTGTACGCCGCGCAGACGGCCGTCCGGGTCGACCGGTGCCCGCTGCGCGTCGGCGCCCATCGCGACGCTGCCGCTGGGGTGGAACGCCGCCAGGTGCAGCAGCCGCGGATCGGCGGTGGCGACCGCGTCCCGCAGCTCGGCCACGTCGCGGGCGTACGGGTGGTGGGCGAGGCCCGTGAGGACCTCCTGCGCCCCGGCCGCGAACAGCAGCCGCCCGATCGCCACGATCGCGAGCCGCAGCCGGTCCGCGTCGGTACGGGCCAGCCGGTACCGCACGAACCGGGCACCGACCCGCCCGCCCGGCCGGTCCGCGATCATCGCCCCGAACGTGGCGAGCCGGTCCGCGCCCGCGAGTTCGGCGTGCAACTCCCGGCCGATGCCGGGCGGCACGAACGACACCAGCCCCGGCGGGCCGGCGGTGGCCTCGATGAGCACGCCGTCGTCGTGCAGTTCCTCGACGCCGACGCTCTGCAGCACCCCCCGCGACGCGACGACCGGCTCGGCGAACCGGCCGGCCACGCTGACCGCCGGGTGCACCGCGAGGCCGCGGCCGACCCCGGGGTGCCGGGCCAGCCCCGAGCGGGCCAGCAGCCGGGGCGTCTCGATCGCACCGGCCGCCAGCACGACCAGCGGCGCGGCGATCAGCCGGCGGCCGAAGCGCACCCCGACCGCGCGCCCGCGCGCGGTGACGACGCGATCCACCCGGGCCCCGGTCACCACGACCGCGCCCGCGGCGCACGCCTGCGGCAGGGCGTTGAGGTGGACACCGTTCTTGGCGTTGCGCGGGCAGCCGACCACGCACTGGCAGGAACCTGCGCAGCCGGGTGCGTTGCGGCGCAGCGGCGCCGCCCGCCAGCCCAGCGCTGCCGCCCCGGCCAGCGCCAGCTCGCCGTTGCGGCCCAGTACGTCCACCGGCTGCGGGGCAACCCGCAGCGTGCGTTCCACGTCGTCCAGCAACGGGGTGAACGTCGCCGGGTCGGCCACGGGCAGGCCGTGCACGTCGCGCCAGCGGCGCAACACCCGGTCCGGGGTGCGGTAGCAGGTGCCGGCGTTGACCAGCGTGGTGCCGCCGACCCCGCGCCCGAGCGGCAGGAACACCGGCGGGGCACCGAACGCGACGGTCGCGCCGCCGTCGCGGTACAGGTCGACGAAGCGGTCCGCGGCGGACCGGCGGCGGAACTCCGCGGCGGTGAACCGGCGGCCCTCCTCCAGCACCACCACGGACAGGCCCGCCCGGGCCAGCTCGCGGGCGGCCATCGCCCCGCCCGCGCCGGAACCGACCACGACCGCGTCCGCGCGGCTGCGGTGCGGCCAGTCGGCGGCGGCCACACAGGTCAGATCGGGCTCGGGTACGCCGTCGCCCGCCGGCGCGGCCACACCCGGTCCGCCGGTCGCGGCGGCGGCCAGCAGCAGCGGGACCTTCAGCGCCTCCAGCAGGGCCCGGCCGCCGGGGGCAGCGGCGAGCGTGGTGCACACGTCGTCGCGGGCGGGCGGGTCGAGCCGGGCGAGCGAGCGCCCGGCCAGCAGCCGGGCCGCCACGTCCAGACCGCCGCCCGCGGCGTGCAGCCCGAGCCGTACCGGCCGGGGGAACGCGGCGGCCAGCCGGGTCAGCTCCGCGGCGACGCGGTGACCCTCGGCGAGGTCGACGCCGAGCAGGGTGGCGGCGGTCGCCGCCCGGCGCTCAGTCATGCTCGCCCAGCTCGGCGTGCGCGGTGCCGGTCAACTCCCAGTGCCGTTCCGGTGCCCAGCCGCCCGGGGTGCGCCGGTCCAGCCGGATCGTCGCGTCGGCGACCTCGCAGTTGTGGCAGACCAGGGACGTGCCGTCCGGGTCGGCGTACGGCACCGCGAGAGTGCGTTCCGGTGGCATGGTCACCGTGATGGTGATGCGCCGGTCGCCGTCGCGGCCGCTGACCGTCCATCGGGGACGGTCCAGCCGGGCCCGGAAGCGCAGCGCCGCCAGCAGCGGGTCGCCCACCGGGAGGTCGACCCCGCCGACGCGCAGCCGGACGAACGGCAGCGGCGCCAGCTTGTTCAGGCCGGGCCGGGTGGACACGGCCGCCACCACCTCGCACACGTCGCCGCCGCCGAGGTCGGCGTGCAGCCACGCCCACTTGCGGGCGTGTCCGTGGCCGTAGATGCGCGCGGTGTTGCCGGGGGCGTCGGCCACGGTCAGCTCCCGGTCGCCGACGTGGACCGTACCGGTGAACCGTCCGGTGGGGACCGCCACGACCTGGGCGGCGGGCAGCGCCTCGCGGTCCCAGGCCCAGCGGGGGAACGTGAACAGCGGTGCGCCGCCGCCGCTGACCCGCAACTGCCAGCGCAGGTCTCCGGCTGCGCCGGTCAGCTCGTCCGCGGTGACGCTGACCCCCGCGGCGCGGTAGCCGTCGGCCGGGGGATCGGCGGGCCACGGGTCCGGGCCGAACCGGGCCAGGGTCGGCGCGGCGCCGGGCGGGAAGACGGCGGCCCATCCGTGCGCCCGGGCGGGGGAGCCGTCGGACGGGGCGACCAACTCGTGGTGCAGCCACACGCCGGTGCCGGTGGCCGGGTCGGTCACGGTCGTGTACCAGACCTCCAGCCGCCCCGGCTGCCCCCGCCAGCGCGACCGCAGCAGGCCGTCCGCGCCCGCGGCCTGCGCGGCGGACGGCCACGGCCGTCGGGTCCGGCGCATCCGCATGCTCAGCAGGAACGGCAGGAGCTCGCTGCGCAGGTCGAACACGAGGCGGGCCTCGCCGACCACGGTGCCCGCGGCGTCCAGCAGCCGGGCGCTGAGCCGGGTCATGCTGTACAGCGGCCGGCGTACCGTCACCGCCTTGCCGCCGTCGAGCCACAGTTTTCGCCCGTCGAGGGCGGTGAAGGCCAGCCGGTACCCGATCCGGCCGGAGCGCAGCGGGGCGATCTGCATGCTGCCGGTCGCCGCGGCGTCGTCGGCGAAGCCGGGCACCTCGACCCGCCCGGCGGCCTCGGCGTGCAGGTCGGCGAGCGGGTGCAGAGCGCCGGGCGCGGTGACCCGCAGCGCCAGCCGGATCGGGCGCTCAGTGTCCTCCCCGGTCAGCCGGACCGTCCCGGTCATCGCCTCGCGCAGCGTCGTGATCACTGTCGCCTCCCAGCATGAGTCGTTCGGTGCACAGGTAGTAGGCGTCGGCGGCGGCGTGTGCCGTGGCGGCATCACCGGTCCGGACCGCCTCGACCAGGGGGGTGATCCGTTCCGCCGCGGCCGCCGGGTCGCGGAACGGCCCGGTGAACAGGTGCCGGACGTCGTCGTACGCCCGCAGCAGCGAGTTGACGAGCAGCTCGTACACCCGGTTGCCGGAGGCGGTGGCGAGCGCGCGGTGCACCTCGGCCTCGGCCTGCTGTGCCGGGTCTCCGCCGGGGGCGGCAGCGACCTCGTCGCGCAGCCGCCGCAGCCGGGCCCGGTCGGCGCCGGACGCGTGGACGGCTGCCCGGGCCGCGATGAGCGACCCGATCTCGCGCCGCGCGGCGAACACCTCGGTCAGCCAGCTCGGATCGTCCAGGGTGACCAGGAACGGCAGGAGGTCGGGGCCCGCGGTACGGCGATAGTCGCGCACCCGGGTGCCGACGCCGTGGCGGGTCTCCAGCAGACCGGCTCCGACGAGGCGGACCAGCGCGTGCTTCAGCGAGGTACGGGTGACCCCGTAACCGGCGGCGAGCTCCCGCTCGGGGGGAAGCAGGCTGCCCGGGGCGTACCGCTGCGAGAGGACGTCGGCGCGGAGGCGGGACACCAGGACGTCGACGACCGTGTCCCGCGCGATGGGCGAGTGGATCAGTGGATCAGCCACTCCGTCACTGTGGCAGCTTCATGCATGTCAGTCAATGGGGTGAATTTCGCGTCTCCGCGGTGGCAGAATCGCAGCGATCCGACGTGGACGACGGATGCACGTTGGCGCTGGTCGATCTCGGAGCACCGTGGAATTTCCGCGAGAAGTGGGCCGAGGCCGCGATTCTTCCGCCCGTACTCATGCCTCCAAGGTGGACTTGGAACTAGTCATTGCGCTCTGGTAAAACCTTCGGCCCGGCATTGACCGTTGTGGTGATGTCCCTCGATCCTATGGCGATGGCTCGGCGGGCGACGCCGTCCACAGTGGCCGCCGACGAGACGGCCGGCAGGCAGGGCGAGCGGGCAGGAGCAGGGCACTGAGGACGTCGGGCACAACCGAGTACGACGTGGTGGTCGTCGGCGGCGGTACGGCCGGAGCGGTCGTCGCCTCCCGGCTCTCGGCCGATCCGGACGTGCGCGTGTGCCTCGTCGAGGGCGGCCCTTCCGACGTCGGCGACGACCGCGTGCTGAGACTGCGGAATTGGCAGAATCTGCTGGAGACCGAGCTCGACTACGACTATCCGATCGTGCCGCAGCCCCGCGGGAACTCGCACATCCGGCACTCGCGGGCGCGGGTGCTGGGCGGCTGTTCCTCGCACAACACGATGATCAGTTTCCTGCCGCCCCCGGCGGACTTCGCGGATTGGGTCGCCGCGGGCGCCACGGGCTGGTCGTACGAGAAGATGCTGCCGTACTGGCGGCGGCTGGCGATCCACATCCAGCCGGTGGCCGCCCAGGACCGCAACCCGCTGACCGCCGACTTCGTGACCGCCTGCCACCGCGCGCTCGGGGTGCCGGTGCACGAGGACTTCAACGCGGCACCGTTCGCCGAGGGCACCGGGTTCTTCCCGGTCGCCTACCACCCCGGGACCGGCATCCGCTCCTCGTCGTCCGTGGCGTACCTGCACCCGTACCTGAATCGTCCGAACCTGACCGTGCTGACCGAAACCTGGGCCTACCGTCTGGACACCGCGGGGACGGCGGTCACCGGGGTCCGGGTCCGCGACCGCGACGGCACCCACCACCGCCTCACCGCGACCGGCGAGTACGTGCTGAGCGCCGGGGCGATCGACACCCCGCGCCTGCTGCTGCTCTCCGGCATCGGCCCCGCAGCCGACCTGCGCGAGCTGGGCATCGACGCGACGCTCGACCTGCCCGGCGTGGGTGCCCACCTGCTCGACCACCCCGAATCGCTGATCCTCTGGGAGTCCACCCGGCCGATCCCGCCGCAGTCGGCGATGGATTCCGACGCCGGGCTGTTCGTGCGCCGCGAGCCGGGCGCCGACCGGCCGGACCTGATGTTCCACCTCTACCAGCTGCCGTTCACCACGAACACCGCCCGCCTGGGCTACGACGTCCCGGTTCACGGCTTCGGCATGACCCCGAACGTGCCCCGGCCGCACAGCACCGGCCGGCTCTGGCTGACCAGCGCGGACCCGGAGGTCAAACCGGCGCTGGACTTCGGCTACTTCACCGACCCGGACGGCCACGACGAGCGGACCATCGTGGACGGGCTGCGGCTGGCCCGGGAGGTCGCCGCCACCGAGCCGTTGCGGTCGTGGATCGCCCGGGAGATCGCCCCCGGCCCGCGGCTGCAGACCGACGAGGAGCTTTCCGCGTACGGGCGGGCCGCGCACCACACGGTCTACCACCCCGCCGGCACGTGCCGCATGGGCGCCGTCACCGACCCGTCCGCGGTCGTCGGCCCCGACCTGCGGATCCGTGGGCTGACCAACGTACGGGTCGCCGACGCCTCCGTGTTCCCGACCATGACCTCGGTCAATCCCGTGGTCGCCGTCCTGATGATCGGTGAACGTGCCGCCGACCTGGTCGCCGCGTCACTGACCATCGAGCTGTCACCCCCCGAGGATGAGCATGACGGTCACCGGTACCGCCCACCCGCCCAAGATCAAGGTCGAGCGCCTGTGGAAGGTGTTCGGTCCCCAGCCGGATAAGGTCGTCGGCACACCGCTGGCCGGCCTGTCCCGGGCGGAGTTACGGGCCCGAACGGGCTGCCTGGCCGCGGTCCGCGACGTCACCTTCGACGTGCTGCCCGGCGAGGTGTTCGTCGTGATGGGCCTGTCCGGCAGCGGCAAGTCCACCCTGGTGCGCTGCCTGACCCGGCTCATCGAACCGACCAGCGGCCAGGTCCACGTCGACGGCGAAGCGGTGCGCTCGATGAGCCCGCGGCGGCTGCGCGAGCTGCGCCGGCACCGCGTCGCCATGGTGTTCCAGCACTTCGGGCTGCTGCCGCACCGGCGGGTCGTCGACAACATCGCGTACGGCCTGGAGATCCAGGGCGTCGGCCGGGCCGAACGGCACCGCCGCGCGGGCGACCTGCTGAGCCTGGTCGGCCTCGACGGCCACGAACACCAGTACCCCCACCAGCTGTCCGGCGGCATGCAGCAGCGCGTCGGGCTCGCCCGGGCGCTGGCGACCGACCCGGCCGTGCTGTTGTTCGACGAGCCGTTCAGCGCGCTCGACCCGCTGATCCGCCGCGACATGCAGGCCGAGGTGCGGCGCCTGCACGCCGAGGTCGGCAAGACGCTGGTGTTCATCACCCACGACCTCGCCGAGGCTCTGTCGCTGGGCGACCGCATCGCCGTGCTGCGCGACGGCGAGCTGATCCAGGTCGGCACGCCGGAGGAGCTGGTCGGCGCGCCCGCGGACGACTACGTCGCCGACTTCGTGCGCGACGTGCCCCGCGCAGACGTGCTCACCGTCCGGTGGATCGTCCGTGCGGCCCGTGACGGTGAGGCGCTCGCGGACCAGGCGCTGCCCGCCGGCACCGTGATCCGGGACGCGGTACCGCGGGTGCTGCGCGCCGACCGGCCCGTCCCGGTCGTCGACGACGACGGGCTGCTCGGGGTGATTGACGCCGAGCAGCTGCTGCCGGCCCTGGTCGGCCACCGGCCCCCGGTGCCGGCATGACGACCACCCTGCCGTCGGTGCCGCTGGTCACCGACACCCCGCGCCCCCCGGCGGCTCTCGGCTGGGCCCGGCCGGGCCGGTTCACCCTGCCGCGGCGCCGCATCCTCGTGCTCCTTCTCGTGGCGGCCACCGCCGGGGCATATCTGGCGGTGCGCACCACCGGCGCGGCGGACACCGACGACGCGTGGGCGTTCCACTTCTTCACCGGACTCCGCGCCTGGGTCGACGGCCACCGCGACACCAGCCCGGTCTTTCTGTACGGCGTCAACTACCTGCGCCTGGCCGTCGCCGTACTGGTGAACTCCGTGCAGGCCGCGCTGTCCGGTCTCGGCTGGGCCGGTCTGGTCGGGGTCGCCGGCGCGCTGGCCGCGGTGCTCGCGGGCCGCCGTACGGCGGTCCTGACCGTCGCCGGCTTCCTGAGCCTCGGGCTGCTCGGACTGTGGCAGGAGACCGTCGACACGCTCGTGCTGACGCTGTCCGCGGTCGTACTGGCGGTGCTGATCGGGGTGCCGCTCGGCACACTGGCCGCCCGGGTGCCCGCGGTCGGTGCGCTGCTGCGCCCGCTGCTCGACGCCATGCAGATCATGCCCACGTTCGCCTACCTGGCACCGATGACGCTGCTGTTCGCGATCGGCGAGCCGGCCGCGGTCATCGCCACGCTCATCTACGCCGTCCCGGTCACCATCCGCATCACCGCGCTCGGCATCAGCGAGGTGTCCGCAACGACCGTGGAGGCGGCCACCGCGCTGGGTTCCACCCGCTGGCAGTTGCTCGGCAAGGTCCGGCTGCCGATGGCGCGCGCGACGATCGTGCTCGCGGTCAACCAGACCATCATGATGGCGCTGTCCATGGTGGTCGTCACCGCGCTGATCGACGCGCCCGGCCTGGGCCAGAGCATCGTGCTGGCCCTCGAACGCGTCGACGTCGGCGCCGCCTTCGACGCCGGGCTCGCCATCGTGGTGCTGGCGGTGGTGCTGGACCGGATGACCACGCGGGCGGCGTACCGGGCGCGCCCGGCGGGCCGGGTGTGGGCGCCGCTCGCCGGGGTCGCCCTGATGGCGGTGCTGGCGCGGGTCACGGGCTGGGGCGCGCAGTTCCCGCCGGGCTGGCGGTTGTCGTTCGCCGGCGGTGTGAACGCGGTGACCGGGTGGGTCGAGCTGCACTGGTACGACGCGACCGAGGCGCTCAAGAACGCGGTCAGCACGGGACTGCTGGATCCCCTGCAGAACGTTCTGGTCACCACGCCGTGGTGGCTGTTCGTGGTGGTGGTGCTGGTCTTCGGCACGTTGGGCAGTGGCCCGCGCGCGGCCGTGCCCGCGGCGCTGGCCGCCGCCGGGGTGGCGGGTCTCGGATTGTGGCAGCACGCGATGCAGACGCTCGCGACGGTCCTGGTCGCCGCGTTCGCGACGATGGTGCTCGGCGCGGTGCTCGGGGTGCTGTGTGCGCGGCACGACCGGTTCACGCGGGCGCTGCGTCCGCTGCTGGACGCGGCGCAGACCATGCCGTCGTTCGTCTACCTGCTGCCCGCGGTCGCGCTGTTCGGCGCGAGCCGTTTCACCGCGGTCGTCGCGGCCGTCATCTACGCGGTCCCGCCCGTGGTCCGCCTCGTCGAACGCGGCATCCGTGACGTCCCGCCGACCGTCGTCGAGGCGGCCCGCGCCGCCGGCTCCACCTCCTGGCAGCTGCTGTGGAAGGTGCAGCTGCCGGTGGCCCGTGGCGGCCTGCTGCTCGCCGCGAACCAGGGCATCGTCATGGTGCTCGCGATGGTCGTGGTGGGCGGCCTGGTCGGTGCCGGGGCCCTGGGCTACGACGTCGTCGCGGGTTTCGCCCAGCGTGAGGACTTCGGCAAGGGGCTCGCCGCCGGCTGCGCGATCGTGCTGCTCGGCGTCCTGCTCGACCGGCTCACCCAGGGGGCAGGTCGTCGCAGCCGCGATGCGGCCCCGCGCCCCGAGGTCCGAAGTACCTGAACCGCCCGTCCCATCCCCCTCTGCCGCCGACCGGCGGCCTGCACCACCCGGAAGGACTTCTCGATGAAACACGCAATGCGGCTCACCGCGGTGGTCACGGCGCTGAGCCTGGCCGTGGCCGGGTGCAGCGGCGTCAAGTCAGACGCGGGCACCACCACCCCGGCCGCGGCCGGTTCCCAGGGCACCGTGAAGATCGCGGTCAATCCGTGGGTCGGTTATGAGGCCGACGCGGCCGTCGTCGGCTACCTGCTTCAGAAGAAGCTCGGATACACCGTGGAGAAGAAGAACCTCAAGGAAGAGATCTCCTGGCAGGGCTTCGAGAACGGTGACGTCGACGTCATTCTGGAGAACTGGGGCCACGACGACCTCAAGAAGACGTACATCGAGGACAAGAAAGTCGCCGTCGAGGTCGGACCGACCGGAAACAAGGGCGTGATCGGCTGGTACGTGCCCCAATGGATGGCCGACAAGTACCCGGACATCACCGACTGGCACAATCTCGGCAAGTACGCCGACCTGTTCAAGACTTCCGAATCGAAGGGCAAGGGGCAACTCCTCGACGGTGACCCCTCCTTCGTCACCAACGACGCTGCACTCGTCAGCAATCTCAAACTCAACTACGAGGTGGTCTACTCCGGCAGTGAGGCGGCACTCATCAAGGCCGCCCAGCAGGCCACGGCGCAGAAGAAGCCGCTGCTGTTCTACTTCTACGAGCCGCAGTGGCTGTTCTCCCGGGAGAAGTACGTGCGGGTCAAGCTGCCCGCGTACACGACGGGATGTGACGCCGACCCGAAGAAGGTGGCGTGCGACTATCCCGACTACGCGCTGGACAAGGTCGCCAGCAAGAAGTTCGCCGACACGGGCGGTGCCGCGTACCAGTTGGTCAAGAATTTCCGGTGGACCAACGACGACCAGAATCTGGTCGCGGATTACATCACCAACCAGGGGATGAGCGCCGACGCGGCGGCCGAGAAGTGGGTCAACGAGCACGAGTCGACGTGGAAGGCGTGGCTTCCCGCCACGAGCTGAACGGCCGAATTCCGCAGGTTAATCGTCAGTACATTATGGACTTTCGCGGCTTCGCATAGTTATGGTCTGCGAAGTCGCGCAAAGTCCGAGCCGTCCCTAGGTCAGAGGAGAGTTTGCGTGTCCGCACGGAGTGGTCCGGCCCGAGCGCCGGTCGGCGACACGATCCGCCGCCGGATCGTGCGGACCCTCGCCCTGCCCGTGGTGGCCGTTCTCGTACTGCTCGGCGTCGTCACGGTCGCCGAGGTACAGAACTACCGGACGGCGGCCGCCACGGCCCGCGCCGTGACGCTCGCGCTCGCGGTGCAGGACCTGGTCCAGGAACTGCAGACCGAGCGTGGCCTGACCGCGGGTCTGCTCGGCGGCAACATCGGCTTCCGGCCCGAGCTGGGCCCCGCCCGCAAGCGCGTCGACGATCAACGGACCGCTGTCGAGCGGCTGGTCGGCGGCGGTGGCGTCGCGCAGGACCGGGTCGCGAGCGCCGTCCGCCAGCTCGACGGGCTGGCCGCGGTCCGGGCCGCCACCGACGCGGGAGCCGCCGCCCGCGCTCCCACGTTCACGTTCTACACCGGCCGGATCGCCGAGCTGAGCAACGTCGACTACGGACTGGACAGTTCCGCCGACCCGGCCCTGCGGCGCGGCGTGGCCGCGCTGGGGGCGCTCGGCGACGCCAAGGAGAGCCAGGCGCAGGAACGGGCGTTCCTCAACGGCGTGTTCTCCGCCAGCGGTTTCAAGAAGAACGAGTTCCTCCAGTTCGTCACGATGCGGGCCGCCAAGGACGCCGCGTTGACCGCGTTCGACCGGTACGCCACCGGCACCCAGCGCACCGGACGCGACTACCTGCTGAACACCGGGGCGGCACAGACCGCCGCGTTCTTCGAGCAGGTGGCCCTCGGCTCCGGCGACGGGCGTTACCTGCAGGTCAATCCGCAGTCCTGGTGGTCGTCGCAGACCACGCTGCTGGACGACATGCGGCAGTTGCAGCAGCATGTCGGCTCGGTCATCCGCGCGCGCGCCGCGACCCTGCAGGACCAGGCCAGCCGCCGCATGGCGGTGCTGCTCGGCGGCATGGCCCTCTGCCTCGTCGGCGCGGTCTATCTGGCCGTGGTCGCGTCCCGCTCGCTCGCGCGGCCGTTGGCGACGCTGGCCGACGAGGCCAACCGGCTGGCCGGGGAACAGCTGCCCGAGTCCGTGCGGAAGGCGACCGCCGGCCAGAGCGACGCCGCGCCACCGGCGATCCCGATCCCGGCGGGCGCCACGGACGAGATCCGCTCGGTCGCCGACGCCCTCGACCGGGTGCAGGCCACCGCGTACGCGCTGGCCACCGAGCAGGCACTGCTGCGGCGCAGCACCACCGAGTCGCTGGCCAACCTCGGCCGGCGCAACCAGAACCTGCTGCGCCGCCAGCTCGGCTTCATCACCAGCCTCGAACGCGAGGAGTCGGACCCGACCGGGCTGGCGAACCTGTTCGAGCTGGACCACCTCGCCACCCGCATGCGACGCAACGCGGAAAGCCTGCTGGTGCTCGTCGGCGCGGCGAGCCCCCGGCAGTGGTCGAACCCGGTCCCGATCTCCGACGTCATCCGCGCCGCGGTCGCTGAGGTCGAGGAGTACCGGCGCGTCGGGCTGCGCCGCGTCGACGACGTCCTGGTCGCCGGTTCGGTCGTGGCGGGCGTCATGCACATGCTCGCGGAGCTGGTGGAGAACGCGCTGTCCTTCTCCCCGCCGGACGTGGACGTCGAGATCCAGGGCCGCCGCATCGGCGACGACTACCTGATCGCCATCACGGACCAGGGCATCGGCATGAAACCCGCCGACCTGGAGATGGCCAACCAGCGGCTGCGCGGCGAAGGCGACTTCATCACCGCGCCGACCCGGTTCCTCGGCCACTACGTCGTCGGCCGGTTGGCCACCGAAATGGGCATCGACGTCCAGCTCGCGCCGTCACCGGTGGTCGGCGTGACCGCCCGTATCGTGCTGCCCGCCGCCGTGCTGGCCGATCCGCAGGCGGTCGCCGCGCCGCCACAACGCACGGTGCCGCCCGGGAAGACGCCGCCCGGCAAGGTGACCCGCGGCGTGCCGGACACGCCGGCACTTCTCGCCTCCGATCCGGCCGACGCGCCGGTGCTCCTCGCGTCCGATCCGGCCGACACCGCGGTGCTGACGCGGCCGGCCGCGGAGCCGGCCGACCGGCGGATCCGTCCGGAGACCATCGAGTACGTCACCGTGCCCGGCAACCCCGAGGTGCGCCTGCAGCCGGATGCTCCGGACACCACCGGCGCCACCATCGCACGGTTCGAGGCGGCGATGACGTCCTCGGCGGTCGACCTGGACGGTCGCCCGCCGGCGATCGCCGACGGTGAGCGCACCTCCAACGGGCTGCGCAAGCGCAGTCCGCGAGCACGCAAGCCGGCGAACGTCCGGGCCGGACAGTCCGGCGGCGCGGCCCCCACCCGTACCGCGGAGCGACCGGCGCCGGTCAACGATTCACCGGAGGGCGTACGGGCCCGGCTGACCGCGTTCCGCACCGGTGTGCAGCGCGGCAGCACCGAATCCACCGATGGACCGTGACCCCCGCCCACCCCGCAACCAGGTCGAAAGAAGTCCCATGAGCGTCGATACGTCTGCCGACCGGCACCAGCTCAACTGGCTGCTGGGCAACTTCGTCCACCAGACCGACGGGGTCCGCGACGCGGTCGCGGTGTCCTCCGACGGCCTGCTCATCGCGAGTTCCGACGGGCTGAACCGGGCCGAGGCCGACCACCTGGCGGCGATCGTCTCCAGCCTGGCCAGCGTCGCCCGCAGCGCCTCGCGCCGCTACGACTTCGACGGGCTCAAGCTCATCATGATCGAGATGCGGCGGGGGTTCCTGCTGGTGTCGGTCATCGCCGGCGGGAGCTGCCTGGGGGTGGTGGCGGGCGGCGACAGCGACGTGGGCCTGGTCGGCTACGAGATGTCGCTGCTGGCCGACCGGTTCGGCGCCCTGCTCACCCCGGCGCTGATCTCCGATTCGCGGCAGCACCTGCCGCGATGACACATCGGGGGGAGTGGGGACCGGACCCGCGCATGGTTCCGTACGCCGAACCCGCCCCGGCCGCCGGGACCGCTCCCGCTCCGGCGCACCGGGCGCCCGAGACGGAGGTGGACGACGTCGTCGTGCGCCCGTTCATGCTCACCGGCGGCCGGACCCGGCCGTTGCAGGACGGCCTGCGGATCGAGACCCCGTTGCACGCCGCCCCCGCGGCGTTGTCGGCGCCGCTGCGTTTCGAGTCCCGCCGCATCGTCGAGCTGTGCCAGGTGCCGATGTCGATCGCGGACCTCGCGGTGGCGCTGAAGGTACCGTTCGGCGTGTTACGGGTCATCGTCGCCGACCTGTTGACCGATGGCTACCTGCGGGTCGAGCAGCAGCTCGGTGAGCTGCCCATCGAATTGATCGAGAGGATCAGGGATCGTGTACGGGCGCTCTAGGCAGGCGGCACCGGTGGCGCTGCCGCCGGTGGCGGTCAAGATCGTCATCAGTGGTGGTTTCGGGGTGGGTAAGACGACCTTCGTCGGCGCGATCTCCGAGATCGAGCCGCTGGTGACCGAGGCCGAGTTGACCGAGCGGTCGATCGGCATCGACGACACGTCTGCGGTGTCGGCGAAGACCACCACGACGGTGGCGCTGGACTTCGGGCGCATCACCCTGGAGGACGCGCTGCTGCTCTACCTGTTCGGCACGCCGGGGCAGGACCGCTTCGACTTCCTCTGGGACGACCTGGTCGACGGCGCGCTGGGCGCCGTGGTCCTGGTCGACACGCGCCGGATCGAGGACTGCTTCCCCGCGGTCGACTACTTCGAGGAGCGCGACATCCCGTTCCTGGTCGGGGTGAACATGTTCGACCGGTCGCAGCGGTTCGACCTGGAGGAGGTCCGGGAAGCGCTGGGCATCAGCCCGGACGTGCCGGTGCTGGAGTGCGACGCGCGGCACCGCGAGTCGGTCAAGGCCATCCTGGTCGCGCTGACCGAGGAGATCCTCACCAAGCGGCTGAGCCGGGAACAGCAGGTGGCGACGTGGTGATCGGGATGCGCAAACGGCTGCGCCGGGCCGCGGCCCTGCTGAGTGTGGTGGCGCTCGCCGCCTGCGGTGAGCCGGCCTCCGCGATCGTCGCGCCGCCCGGGGTTGCGCGTACGCCGTGTGGGACGGTGTCGATCGCGGTCAACCCGTGGGTGGGTTACGCGGCGAACGTCGCGGTGGTCAGCTACCTGCTGCGGCACGAACTGGGCTGCAAGGTGGTGGAGAAGGACCTCACCGAGGAGGCCTCGTGGGAGGCCATGGGCAAGGGCGAGATCGACGCCATACTGGAGGTCTGGGGCCACGACGATCTGAAGAAGACGTACATCGACGACAAGAAGGTCGCGGTCGAGCAGGGCCTGACCGGCAACAAGGGCGTGATCGGCTGGTACGTGCCACCGTGGATGGCCAAGCAGTACCCCGACATCGTCCAGTGGCAGAACCTCAACGAGTACGCCCACCTGTTCCGCACCGCCAAGTCCGACGGCAAGGGCCAGTTCCTGGCCGGTGACCCGTCGTTCGTGACCAACGACGCCGCCCTGATCAAGAACCTCAAGCTGAACTACTCCGTGGTCTACGCAGGCAGCGAGGACGCGCTCATCGCCGCGTTCCAGCAGGCCGAGGCGGACAAGAAGCCCCTGATCGGATACTTCTACACGCCGCAGTGGTTGCTGTCGGAGATCAAGCTCGTGCACATCCCGCTGCCGCTGTACCGGCCCGGCTGCGACGCCGTCCCCGAGAACGTGGCGTGCGATTACCAGCCGTACGACCTGGACAAGATCGCCCGGAAGTCGTTCGTGGACTCCGGCAGCCCGGCCGCCGACCTGATCAAGAACTTCCGGTGGACCAACGACGACCAGAACGCGGTCGCCCGCGACATCACGGTCAAGAAGCTCTCCCGCGACGACGCCGCGAAGCGCTGGCTGGACACCCATCGCTCGACCTGGCAGCAGTGGTTGCCGCAATGACGCCGGGAACGCGAGATTATCGACATGAATTCACATATCTCTTGATATCTGTCCGTTTGAGGATGGCTACCGGTCGGTAATCACTCATCATGTGGACCTCAGATCACCGCTTCCGGATACGCCGGAAGCTCACCATCGCGACGGTCGCCGCCGTCGCCGCGCTCGCCCCGGCCACCGCCGCGCATGCGGCGGGGCTCTACCTGGTCGACAGCACCGCCGATGCCCCCGACGCCTTCCCCGGCGACGGGCTCTGCGCGAGCGCCGACGGCGCGTGCACGGTGCGCGCGGCCGTCATGGAAGCCAACGCCGACCCGGGAGCGACCATCGTCATCCCCGCGGGCCGGTACCGGCTGACCATTCCGCCGCTGCTCGGCAAAGCGTTCACGGACTACACGCTCGCGGACGCCGCACACGGCAACCTCAAGATCTTCGCGCCGACCCGGGTGGAAGGAGCGGGCCGCGACCGTACGGTGCTCGACGGTGGACACCTCGACCGGGTGTTCACCACTCTGGGGCCGACCACGATGACCGACCTCACCATCACCGGCGGGGTCTCGGCGCCGGTGGCGTCGCTCTACAACTACTACGGCGGCGGCGCGGTCCTCAACTCGTCCGATCTGACCATGGAGCGGGTGCACCTGACCGGCAACAGCGCCCGCTTCGGCGGCGCCGTGCAGAACATCCCGTTCGCGCCGATGACGTTGCGCGACAGCCTCGTCGACGGCAACGAGGCCGGTGAGGCGGGCGGCCTGCGCTTCGACTGGAGCGGACGGGTGGAACGCTCCGTGATCACGGACAATCGCGTGACCGACCCGTACGACCCGACCCGGCCCGCGGAACTGGCCGGATACGGCGGGGGCATCGACGTCCGGGGGCCGCAGACGGTGACCGTGGTGGACAGCACGGTCAGCCGCAACCACGCCGACAAGGGCGGCGGCGGCATCAACATCACGTTCGGGTACGTTCCCGGCCCGCCCGGCACTCCGGGGCCCGGCAAGGTCGTGCTGCAGCACACCACGGTCACCCAGAACACCAGCAACGCCGGGCCGTCGGACTGCCGGGCCGTGCTGGCCCGGATCGTCGACGTCGGCGGCTCCGTGGATTCCGACGGCACCTGCGTGACCGGCCGTTGAAGCGGGGCCCGGCCCGGGACTACGCCCGGGCCGGGCCGGCCACGGTCCGTTCAGGTGCTCGGTGCCGCCGTCGCCGGACCGGGCCGTACGCTGACGATCATGCGGATTGGCATCGTGATTCTCCCGGATCAGCGCTGGTCGGACGCGCAGCATCGCTGGCGGCAGGCCGAAGCGTGGGGTTTCGACCACGCCTGGACCTACGACCACCTCGGCTGGCGGGAACTGGTCGACGGACCCTGGTTCGACTCGATGTCCACGCTCACGGCCGCCGCCACCCTCACGTCCCGGATCCGGCTGGGCACGCTCGTGGCCTCGCCCAACTTCCGTCACCCGGCGGCGTTCGCCCGCCAGGTGACGACCGTGGACGACGTCAGCGCCGGACGGCTGCTGCTCGGCCTCGGCGCCGGCGGCATCGGCTTCGACGCCCTCGTGCTCGGCGGCGAGGAACTGCCGCCGCGGCAGCGGGTGGACCGCTTCGCCGAGTTCACGGAGCTGCTCGACCGGATCCTGCGTACGGACGGGACCACCTGGCGCGGCGAGTGGTTCGCCGCGGTGGACGCCCGCAACAACCCCGGCTGTGTGCAGCAGCCCCGGGTGCCGTTCGTGGTGGCCGCGAACGGGCCCCGCTCGATGCGCCTGGCGGCGCAGTACGGCCAGGGCTGGGTCACCACCGGCACCGTCTTCGACGACCTGGAGACCTGGTGGTCCTCGGTGGCCGGGCTGGCCGCGCGGATGGACGCGGCGCTCGACGCCGCCGGACGTGACCCGGCCACCCTGCAGCGCCACCTGCTGCTCGACGCGGCGCCGGTGTTCTCGCTGGTCAGTGCGGACTTCTTCGCCGAGCAGGCCGCCCGCGCCGCCCGGCTCGGCTTCACCGACGTGATCACCCACTGGCCGCGCGCCAGCAGCTGGTACGCGGGCGACGAGGCGGTGCTGGCCGATGTCGCGACCCGGCTCCTGCCGGAGTTGCAGGCGTAGGGGTACCCCGATGCGGTGATGGCGGGGACTTGCGGGGGTGCGGCGAGCCGGGGCTCCGTACCCTGGGGCGGGTGCTACGCGGCCTGCGTACCCTTCATCCGCGGCGCCCGATACCGAGATACCTGTCGGCCATCGTCGTGTGTGTCCTCGCCGGGTCCGCGGTCGCGGCGGTGGTGATCCGTGCCCGCGACGGCGACCCGGGGTCACGCATCTCGTCGGCGGCGCCCGGTGCGGCGTCGCCCGAGCCTGCTCCGCAAGGGCCGACGCCGCCGGCCCGCCCGGCGCCGGCCCACCTCCCCGTGATCGACTACTGGTCCGTCCCGTCCGGATTCCCAGCCGACCCCAAGCCGCTGTCGGTCACCGCCCTCACCGAGGGCCTGCACCCCGCCGCCGGGGCCGCCGTCTACGACGCGCCCGGCGGCCGGCCCCGCGCATTCCTGCCACCGTCGATCAGCGGCGTGTCGGTGACGGTGCCGATCCTCGCGCGGCGCACCGGCTGGGTGGCCGTGCTGCTGCCCTCGGTCAACCGGACCATCGGGTGGCTGCCCGCCGGGCACTGGATCGCCCGGCCCCTGCACGACCATCTGGTTCTGCGGCGGCGCACGCACGAGCTGACCTGGTTCCGCGACGGCGTCGAGCAGGCCCGCTGGACCGTGTCCACCGGCTCGACGGCGACACCGACCCCGCTGGGCCGCACGTTCGTGCTGGGCCGCAGTACGCCCCGCGGTGCCGTGTACGGCGGGCTCGACGTCCTGGTCCTCGGCTCGGTGCCCGACGACCGCCACGCGGTAGGGGTCGCCCTGCAGGGTGCGCACACCGGCATTCACAGCTGGTACCGCAGCGGCGTGTTCGGGCGCAGCGTCTCCAACGGCTGCATCCGGGTGCCGAAGGCGGGGCAGCGGCGGCTGCTGAGCGCCATCACCTCCGGCACCCCGGTGACCGTGGTCGATTGACACGCCGCCGTCCGCCCGGATTACGCCGGTCAACCGGCAGGTGACGGCCCGTTCGGCGCGGCGGCGCGACGCTCACTCGATGTTCATCGCCACCGGCCAGAGCTCAGTGCCGCATCGCGCCACCATCGAGGGACACCCCGTTCCTGCACCGATGGGAGTCGGCCATGAGCCGCGCGCCTCGCTGGACCACCCACCTCGCCACCCTGCTCACGCTGACCGCCGCGGCCGTCGCCGTCCCGGCCACGGCCGCCGACGCCAGCCCGTCCGGCATCCCCTCGGCCGCGACCGCGCGGGCCGAACTGGCCGCACTGACCGTGGCCACCCAGGGCTCCATGAGCGGCTACTCGCGGGACCTGTTCCCGCACTGGATCACCATCAGCGGCAGCTGCAACACTCGCGAGACCGTCCTCAAGCGCGACGGCGACTCGGTCGTGACCGACGCGTCCTGTGCCGCGGTCTCGGGCAGTTGGTATTCGGAGTACGAGGGCGCCACCTGGGATGCCGCCTCCGACGTGGACATCGACCACGTCGTCCCGCTGGCCGAGGCGTGGCGTTCCGGCGCGAGCGCGTGGACCACGAGCCGCCGCCAGTCGTTCGCCAACGACCTCACCCGCCCCGAGCTGATCGCGGTCACCGACAACGTGAACCAGGCCAAGGGCGACCAGGACCCGTCCACGTGGCAGCCGCCGCTGACCTCCTACCGGTGCACGTACGCCGAGATGTGGGTCGCGGTGAAGTACTACTGGAACCTCACCCTGCAGTCCAGCGAGTACAGCGCGCTGCAGGGCATGCTCGCCGCCTGCCCGTCGTAGCGGTCACGCGGCGGCCACGGACTGCCGCCCGGCCGGAGCGTCCTCGACCCGCGCTGCCGGCCGGCGGCGTACCCGCCGGATGACCAGCGCCGGCAACAGTCCGATCCCGGCCGCGGCCGCGACGGTCGCGGCGCCCAGCAGCGTCGACCGCCACGGCCATGCGCTGCCGGAAAGGACCAGGTGCTGCGCGGGATACTCGGTGAACTTCGCCGTCGCACGGGCCGTGGCCCGGTCGGCGTGGGCCGCCAGATCGCGCAGCACCGGGTCGAACGGGAACTCGCCCGGCGCCTGTGCGGTATGCGGGAGCGTCACGTCGAGGTGCCGGTCGGCCGCCCACCGGGCCAGTGCGGGATCCGGCCGCTCCACGCCGGGCACCACGAGCCGGTCCACGCGCGGCGCGGCCGCGTCGGCGGGCGTGGTGAGCAGCAGCAGCCCGTGCCGGGTGGTCACCGACCGGCCCGCTGCCAGCGGCACCGTACGGGCCGCGAACGACGTGCCGGAGTACACCTCGAACGCGGCCGCCGCATCCACTTCGCCGACGCCGTCGACCAGGCCGATCCCGACCGAGGGGCGCAGCCACGGGAACGCGGCGTTCAGTGCGTACGGCAGGTCCGCGACGGCGAGCCGCTGCTCGGGGATGCGGGTCGTCGCGCCGGCCGACCATCCGGGATACGCCAGTTCCCGGCCCACCCGGTCCGCCTCGGGGCGTCCGGCGATCACCTCGATCAGATGCAGCGCACCGACCAGCCCCGACGTCACCCCGGCCGTGGTGACGATCCGGCCGTCCTGCACGTAGCGCTGCCCGGCCACCCAATGCACCCGCGGGTGCTCGTCGCGCAGCGCGCCGAGGCTCTGCCAGAACGACGTGGCCCGCCGCCCGTCCAGCAGGCCGCTGACGGCCAGCACCTTGGCGCCGACGCACACCCCGAGCACGTACGCGCCGTGGCCGGCCTGGCGGGTCAGCCAGCCGCGCAGCGGTGCCTCCTGGGCACCGGCCGGGTCCACGACCGCGGGGACCACCACGACGTCCGGTGCGGGCGCGGCGCCCGCGTCGACCTCGGCGAACGTGTGCTCGGGGACGACCTGCACGCCACCGGACAGCGGCAGCGGCGTGCGCCGCGCGGCGACGACGTACACGAAGAACCGCGACGAACGGGCGAACGTCTCGTACGGCAGCAGCACGTCACTGACCACCGACCCGGTCGACCCGGCCACCACCGCCACGACCGTGACGCCGGGCGGCGCGCTGCGCGGCGCCGGCCAGCCCTGCGGCGGCGTGCCCGCGGCGGCGCCGGGAAAGCTGTCACCCATCGTCACCGCCAGCCCGGCGGCGGCGGTCGCGCCGACGATCGCGGCGGACAGGACGAGACCGAGCAGGCCGAGGGCGATCCGACGCAGGGAACGGGGCATGGCTGTCTCTCCGTACGGTGTGGCGGGTCGCGGTCAGGCGGTGCGGGCTGCGGACGGCGGTGTGCCGTACCGGGCGCCGTAGAGGCGGCGGAAGTGGCGGGCGTCGCGGAATCCGCACCGGGCCGCCACCGCCTCGACGGTCAGGTCGGTCTCGGTGAGCAGGTTCGCGGCGAGGTCCAGGCGCAGCCGCTGCTGGTATTCCAGCGGGGTGAGCCCGATCGTCGCGGTGAACGCCCGGCTCAGTCCGCGCGGCGACAGGCAGGCGACCCGGGCCAGCTCGTCGAGGCTGTGCGGGGTGTCGAGGTGCTGGGCGAGGTGGTCCTGCACGCGGTGCACGGCCGGGTGCAGGTGGCTGCGGTGCTGCAGGAACGGGCTGATCTGCCGGTGCGAGCCGTCGCGGCGCAGATAGATCACCAGCTCGCGGGCCACCGCGGCGGCCAGCGCGGGCCCGTGGTCGCGTTCGACGAGGGACAGGGCCAGGTCGATGCCGGAGGCGATGCCGGCGCTGGTGCTCACCGGGCCGTCGTGGACGTACAGGACCGCGTCCTGCACCCGGGCGTCGGGATAATGCATGCGCAACAGGTCGATCACGGACCAGTGCGTGGTGCACCGGCGGCCGGCCAGCAGCCCGGCCTCGGCCAGCGCCGCCGCACCGGTGCACACCGAGGCGACCCGCGTGCCGGCGCGGACGGCCGCCTGCAACCAGGGCACGACCGCCGCCGGGACCAGCGGGTGCTCCGGCGTCGGGGGCCGCAGCCGGGGGCCCGGGACCAGGATCAGGTCCCCGGGGCCGGTGGCGGGCAGCGGGCCCAGACCGGCCAGCCGCAGTCCCTGGGCGGAGGCCAGCTCGCCGGGTTGCGCGGCCACGAACTCCAGCCGGTAACCGGCGCCGTGGTGCGCGGCGGCGTCGAAGACCTGTACCGGACCGCCGAGGTCCAGCAGGTTCACCTCCGGCAGCACCAGCACGACCACCCGGCCGGTACTCCTGTCATCGCTGCTCACGATGGCCACGGTAGGCGTACCGGTGATCGTTGCGCGAGGGTTGTGCGGGTCACCCACCGGACGGATCCGGCACTGCCGGCGCCGTCGTGGCCGACACGGGCTGCGACGGCGAATCGCGAATATGTGCAGATGGCTACCGCCCGGTAACACGGGTGGGTAGCGTGGCGCCTAGCGGGGTCCCGGAGGCGCCCAGCGTCTTCGCGGTCTGGTAGCCGTACCCGGTCAAGGGGGTAAGCCGTGACCACGACGCAGGGCAAGCCGGCCGACGTCTCGGAGAAGCAGGCCCGGCAGGTCGCCGAGGCCGCCCGCGAGGCCGAGTGGCGCAAGCCGAGTTTCGGCAAGGAACTGTTCCTCGGGCGGTTCCCGCTCGACCTGATCGATCCGTGGCCCACAGTGGCGTCCCGGCCGGACGCCGACGACTACCTCGCTCGGCTGGAGACCTACCTGCGCTCGGGGGTGGACGGCGCCCGCATCGAACGCGACGCCCGCATCCCCGACGAGGTGTTCCACGGCCTCGCCGGGCTCGGCGCGTTCGGCATGAAGATCGACAAGGAGTACGGCGGGCTCGGCCTGCCGAACCTGCACTACTGCAAGGCGCTGACGCTGGTCGGCTCGATCAGCCCCGCGGTCGCCGCGTTGCTGTCCGCGCACCAGTCGATCGGCGTCCCGCAGCCACTGAAGATCTTCGGCACGCCCGCGCAGAAGAAGGCGTTCCTGCCGCGGCTGGCGGCGGGCGAGGTGTCCGCGTTCCTGCTCACCGAGCCGGATGTCGGCTCGGACCCGGCGCGCCTGGGCACGGTCGCCGAGCCGGTCGAGGGCGGCTTCCGGCTCAACGGGCTGAAGCTGTGGGCCACCAACGGCACGATCGCCACCCTGCTGGTCGTGATGGCCCGGGTGCCGGACAAGGGCATCACCGCGTTCGTCGTGGAGGGTGACGCACCGGGGATCACGGTGGAACGGCGCAACGCGTTCCTCGGCCTGCGTGGCCTGGAGAACAGCGTGACCCGCTTCCACGACGTGTTCGTGCCCGAGGAGAACGTCATCGGCGGGCTCGGCAAGGGCCTCAAGATCGCGCTCACGACGCTGAACACGGGCCGGCTCTCGCTGCCCGCGATGTGCGTCGGCGCGGGCAAGTGGTCGCTCAACGTGGCGCGCCAGTGGTCCGCGGAGCGGGTGCAATGGGGCCGCCCGGTCGGGCAGCACGAGGCGGTCGCCAAGAAGATCGCGTTCATCGCCGCGACGACGTACGCGATGGAGTCGATGCTGGACCTGTGCTGCGTGATCGCCGACGACGACCGCAACGACATCCGCATCGAGGCCGCCCTGGTCAAACTGTTCGCCAGCGAGATGGCCTGGCAGATCGCCGACGAGCTGATCCAGATCCGCGGCGGCCGCGGCTACGAGACGGCCGAGTCGCTGGGCGCCCGCGGCGAACGCGCGGCCGAGGTCGAGCAGGTCCTGCGCGACCTGCGGATCAACCGCATCTTCGAGGGTTCCACGGAGATCATGCACCTGCTCATCGCGCGGGAGGCGGTCGACGCGCACCTGTCGGTCGCGGGCGACATCATCGACCCGGAGGCTGGGCTCGGCCGCAAGGCCCGCGCGGGCGCCCGCGCCGGGGCGTTCTACGCGCGGTGGCTGCCGACGCTGGCGGTCGGCCGCGGCCAGGTCCCGACCGGGTACGGCCGGTTCGGCCCGCTCGCCGCACACATGCGATACGTCGAAAGAGCCTCACGCAAGCTCGCCCGGTCCACGTTCTACGGGATGTCGCGCTGGCAGGCGAAGCTGGAACGCAAGCAGGGGTTCCTCGCGCGCATCGTCGACATCGGAGCTGAGCTTTTCGCCATGTCCGCGGTGTGTGTGCGCGCCCGCGCCGAACGGCAGGTCCACCCCGAGGGCGTCGAGCTGGCCGACCTGTTCTGCCGGCAGTCGCGCCTACGGGCGGAGGCGCTGTTCGCCGAGCTGTGGGACAACACGGACGCGCGGGACGTACGGGTGGCCCGGCGGGTGCTGGACGGGCGGTACGCGTTCCTGGAGGACGGCATCGTCACGCCGCAGTCCGACGCCGCCTGGGTGGCCGCCTGGGAGCCGGGGCCCGCCACGGTGGACGACGTGCGGCGGCGCATTCCGCCGCCCGCCTGAGCGTGGTCAGTGGGGTGCGGTGGGGTGGCGCGGCTCGTACAGGCCGATCGCGCCGCCGCCCGGCAGGGGGATCGAGGTGAGCAGCCCCCAGCCCCGGTCGTGGATCTCCGCGGGCATGTCCACGCCGCGGCCCCGCAGCTCCGCCACGGTGGCGGCGACGTCGTCGCACATCAGGTAGAGCTCGCACTGCGCCACCGCCCCGGCAGGCGGTGCCGTCCCGGTCGGATGGACGGCCACCTCGGCGGGTGGCAGGGCGAAGATGAGCCAGCCGCCCCCGGCGTCGACCGCGGTGAGGCCGAGCCGGTCGCGCAGGAATGCGCGGTCCTGCTCCGCCGCCGTGCTGAACAGGACCGCATGGGTGCCCGTGATCATGGCGTCCTCCCAGTCAATATCGTCGCCACAGGGTCCGGGCGAACACCAGCAGATGCTGCTCGATCCACGGTGTGACGAGGATGGCCAGCGGCCGACGCCGGCCGTCGGGATCCTCGCCGACCAGGACCTCGGCGTCGTAGTCACCGATCTTGGCCGGCCACACCCCGTCGCCGCCCGGATCCTCGGCGAAGCTGATCTCGTCGACGATGACCTGCGTGGTGCACAGGATCGCGAGCGGCGTGACCGCGCCGCGCGGCTCCACCGCGACCACCGCCGCCACCTCGGTGTCGCCGAGCAGCCCCCGCATGAGCGCCATCATGCGCCCGGTCACGCGCAAGCGCTCCCGTACGGTCGGCCAGAGTTCCCGGTCGCCGGCCTCCAGGCCGATCGCCGATACCGAACCACACATCAGGTCCTCAGGGGGCGGCGGTGTGCGTGGCATCCACGGCGTCGCGCAGGGTGCCCGCCAGCTCCACGGCGTCGGCGTGGGCCCAGAAATGCAGGTAAAACAGGTGCGGACGGTCCCGCAACATGTGGTGGTGCAGCTCGACCACGCCGATCCCGCCGCCGCGCAACGCCCGGATGACCGCCTGCACCTCACCCGCGCGCATGGCGATGTCCCCGTTGACCGCGGCGCCCCCGCCGCCGGTCGGCTGGAACCCGAGCACGGTCGTCGGCCCCATGCCCGGGGCGAGCACCCGGTCGTGGTCGGTGATGATCTCGTGGCGGGCGATGGTGAAGCGGTAGATCCCGCCGTCCCACACGCCGCTGCGGCCCAGCGTCCGATCGAGCGCGGCGGCGTCGAGATCACCGGGGGTGGTGTCGGGCGGCAGCGCGGCCGGGGTGCCGGTGTCATCCAGCGCCGCGCGTACCGCGCGGGCGGCGCCCACCGCATCGCCCAGGGCATGGACGTGCGTCCACCACAACTGCGGCTCGTGCGCCAGCAGATGCTTGTGAATCGCGGTCTGTTCCAGCCCGGCGCCCTGAACCAGATCGGTCACCACCGGCAGCTCGGCCTCGGTCACCACCAGATCGCCCATCACCAGTACGCGGCCGTCACGGTAGCGGGAGAACGCCGCGTACGAGCTCAGCGACAGCGCCGGGCGGACGGTCACGCCGTGGGAGATCACGGTCAGGTCCCGCCGGGGGAACGACGTCCGGTAGACGCGGCCGTCGTCGAGGAGCTTGCCTGGGCGGCCCAGCGCCTGTGCCACCGGCGCCCAGTCCGCCTCGGTCGTCGGCACCGGCCACATGCGACGGACGTACCCATGGTCGTCCTCGGTGCCGGCGGCCCAGGCCGGCGCCCCGGCGGTCAGTGCACCCGCGCCTGCGGGCAGCGCCAGCCCCATCTGGAGCAGGCGACGTCGTGTGGTCTGCATCTGCCACCTCCCTGAACGTCGGCACTGTAACCACGCGCGCGTGGCCGGCGTCCGGCAAACGACAGGGGTTCACGCTTGCGCGTGCTACCCGGCGGTGACGAGGATCCGGCCCCACAGGCCGGTGGAGTCGTGGAAGCTCCGGACCCGGGCGAGGAGCCGGTCGGTGACGATCTCACCGCGCGAGACCAGCAGCAGGCCGAGGGCGGAGTGGATGTCGTCGGCGAGTTCGGCGCCGATGGCCAGCTCGTCCGCGGTGACCTCGCGGACGGCCTGGCGGGGCAGGGCGACTCCGGCGTGCGCGGCAAGCGCGGCGATCAGGTCGGGGCCGTGGGTCTTGCGCATGGTGAGCGTGGCGAGAGCCAGGTCGGCGGGGGTGCCGCGGTGGATGAGCGCGTCGTACTCGCGGATCGCCTGCAGGACCAGCGCGCCGCTCGGTGCGTCGGCGGACAGCGGCCGGATCGGGTCGCGGTCGGTGCGGAGCTGGTGCTGGATGATGGTCCGGACCGGGGTCAGGCCGGGCACGTGGGCCAGGACGGCGGCGGCGCGGCCGAACAGGTCGGCCAGGACGTGGGCTTCGGCGTCGTCGTGCGGGATTCCGGTGATGACCGCGTCCGCCGTGGACTCGGGGAGCGCGACCGCGCCGACCATGGTCAGTTCGGCGGCCAGCTCGATCTGCCACGCCTGCGGCACGTCGAGGGTGGCGCAGACGTCGGCGGCGATGCGGCGCATCCGGTGTGCGCGTTCGACCAGGGCGGGTTGGGCCTGGACGAGCGTGGCCAGCAGAGCTTGGACGCTGCCCTCCAGGACGGCCTGGGCCTTGCGGGGGTCCGTGCGGATGGTGGCCCGGTGCTGGACCGTGGCGGCGGCGACGGTGTTGTGCAGCTCGATCGGCGGGCAGGGTTTGAGCAGCAGTTCGAAGACACGGCCCTGGTTGATCGCGGCGACCGTGTCGGGCAGGTCGACTTCGTCGGCGAGCAGCACCCGCGTGGTGTGCGGTGACACGGCGTACGCCCGCTCCAGCACGGTGATGCCGCCGACGGTGGGCATGTCCATGTCGGCGATGAACACCTCGAACGGGTCGGCTGCCGCGTCGGCGAGCCGCCCGAGGGCCTCGCCGGGGTCGGTGGTGGTGGTGACCTGGTAGCGGGTGTGCAGCATGCGTTCCAGCTCGTTCAGCACGCGGGGGTCATCGTCGAGGCACAGGACGCGGGACCGAGTGGTCATCGAGCGGGCTCTCCTTCGCTGGTGGTTCGCCATGGCATGGAGCCGCCGCGCGGCTTTGGGTTTCCATCGGCGATCTCGGCGCGGCGACTCAGCGACCCGGCACGTGAGGGGAATTACTTAAGGTAGCCAATCCTGCGCGCCGAACACTCGGGCACGGTCGCGAGTGGATCGGTCAGACCGAACATGTGTACGAGCCTGTAGGGGGCGTGCCCCGCTAGGCGGTCGCCTGACGGGCGTACGGATCTTCGAGCTCGGCCGGTGGCCGGCTGGACTCGCGCATGATGAGCGCGGTGTGCAGGAGCTGGCGGGGGTGCTGGTTCTCGCCCCGGATCGCGGAGACGAGGAAGTCGCCCGCAATCCGTCCCTTGGCGGCGATGGGCTGGCGCACCGTGGTCAGCCGGGGTCGTGTCCACTGTGCTTCCGGCAGGTCGTCGAAGCCCGTGACGGAGACGTCGCCGGGCACGTCGAGCCCGAGGTCGCGCAGGGCGTCGACCGCGCCGAACGCCATCTGGTCGGCCAGCACGATCAGCGCGGTCGGCCGGGGCTGCGCGGCCATGATGGCCCGGGCGGCGCGGTAGCCGTCCATCCGGGTGCAGGGCGCCTCGGTGATCGTGATGTCGCGCGGACTCATGCCGACCGTACGCAGTGCGTCCTCGATCCCGGCGATCCGGCGGACCATGGGGTCGCGGTACGTCCGGGCGGGCTGGTCGGAGCGGTGCTCGATGCTCAGCACCGCGATCCGCCGGTGTCCGAGGTCGAGCAGGTGCTGGGTGACGTGGCGGGCGCCGTCACGGTCGTCGACGTCGACGCTGGCGGCGCCGTCGGGCGCATCGCTGTCGACCAGCACGTACGGCAGGGCGCGGCGGGTCAGTTCGGCGATCTCGCCGCGGTCGGAGTCGAGTCCACAGACGACGAAGCCGTCGACCGCCGCGTGCCGGATCACCTTGATCAGGGAGTCGCCGACGGGCGGCATGAGCTGCAATGACATTCCCTCGCGGGTGCACACCTGCCCGATGCCCATGAGGAAGCGGGCGTAGTACGGGTTCTCCATCGCCTTGGGGATGTCGTGGGGGAGCAGCACGCCCAGGCACTGGGTCCGGCGGTTGTGCGCCGTCCGGCTGGACGGGGGAGGGGTGTAGGCCAGGTCCCGGGCCGCGGCGAGGATGCGCTCGCGGGTGGCGGTGGAGACCCGGGTGGGGTCGTTGAAGGCGAACGACACCGCGGAGCGCGACACCCCGGCGGCGGCGGCCACGTCACTGGAGGTGGCTCGGCCCCGGCCGGCGCGTGCATCCTTCGCTGCCAATGCGGCCCCCTCGGCGTGTACTGCGCTCACGCTATCACTCACGCAGTGTGAAGTTTAGTAAACGGTTACTGCCGTCCTGCACTGTTTAGCACGGATTTTGAGCGACCGCGAGCGTGGTTCGGATCCACCGAAGGGTTGAGCACCGGTCCGGAACGCCGGTGAGAAGATCTCGTTAAGAAACAGTTACCTAACACGTTTTACTTGCGTGTTAGCGTGACTCCGGTCACCAGCCGCCGGACGGCGGCGATCCCACCCCTTAGGCCATGACATCCCTCCCCCGGGGCCATGGCACGAGAACCGACAGGAGATCCGATGCGCATTCGTAGCGTCGGTATGATCGCCACCGCCCTGGCCGTGGCGCTCACTGCCGCGGCGTGCGGCGGCAACGACAAGAGCAGCACCAGCAGCGACAACAAGGCCGCGACCGACCCCAAGTCGCTCAACGCCTCGCTGACCTGGTGGGACACCTCGGACCCGAAGAACGAGGCGCCCGCGTTCCAGGAGCTGATCAAGAAGTTCAACGTCGAGTACCCGAACGTCAAGATCGACTACCAGTCGGTGCCGTTCGCCGACGCGCAGAACAAGTTCAAGACGGCCGCCGGCGCCAAGACGGGCGCCCCGGACATCCTGCGCGCCGAGGTCGCCTGGGTGCCCGAGCTCGCCTCGCTGGGCTACCTGTACAACCTGGACGGCTCGGACCTGCTCAAGGACGAGAGCGACTTCCTGCCGACCCCGCTGTCCGCGGACAAGTACGAGGGCAAGACGTACGGCGTCCCGCAGGTCACCGACTCGCTCGCGCTGCTCTACAACAAGAAGATGTTCGCCGCCGCGGGCATCACCGCCGCCCCGAAGACCTGGGCCGAGGTCAAGACTGCGGCCGCGACGATCAAGTCGAAGACCGGCAAGCAGGCGCTGTTCATCAACTCGGGTGGCTACTTCCTGCTGCCGTTCATCTACGGCGAGGGCGGCGACCTGGTCGACGCCGGCGCCAAGAAGATCACCGTGAACAGCCCGCAGGCCGTCGCCGGCGTCAAGATCGCCCAGGACCTGGTCAAGGACGGCACCGCCGTCAAGCCCCCGGCCAACGACGCCTACGGCAACATGATGACCCTGTTCAAGGAGCAGAAGGTCGCCATGATCATCAACGGGCCGTGGGAAGTCAACAACATCAAGGACGCCCCGACCTTCGGCGGCCTCGACAACCTCGGCATCGCGCCGGTTCCCGGCGGCAGCGCCAAGGCCGCGGGCCCGGTCGGTGGCCACAACTACACGATCTGGTCGGGCATGCCGAAGGAGAAGGTCGCGGCCGCGGTCGCCTTCGTCAAGTTCATGTCCTCGGCGGAGTCGCAGGCGTTCATCGCCGGCAAGCTCGGCCTGCTGCCCACCCGCAAGTCCGCGTACGACCTGCCGGGTGTGAAGGACAACGCCACCGTCGCCGCGTTCAAGCCGGTGATCGACGCTGCGGTCGCCCGGCCCTGGATCCCCGAGGGCGGCCAGTTCTTCGACCCGATGGACAAGATGGCCGTCGAGGTGCTGGTGCAGAACAAGGACCCGAAGGCCTCGCTGGACGCGGTCGCCAAGACCTACAAGTCCGAGGTCGTCAAGGACTACAGCAACTGATCGATGGATCGTCTGGCCGCCGGCCCTCGGGTCGGCGGCCAGCCGCGTCGGAGCCTTCCCCCGGAAGTGGAGCAGCGATGAGCACCGCAACGGTCGGACGCCGCACCCCGACCCCCGAGCCGGTCCGCGAGCCGGCCCAGCCGGGGCGGCTGCGGCGTAGCTGGGACAAGCACTGGTACGCCTGGGCGATGGTCACGCCCGTGGTGGTCGTGCTCGGCGTCCTGGTCTTCTACCCCCTCGCCCGGGGGATCTACCTGTCCTTCACGGACCTCACCGAGGCCAATCAGCAGCGCGAGCTGTGCACCCCGTCGATCACCGGGGACCTGAGCTGCCAGGCGAACCCGCACGCCTGGAAGTTCGTCGGGCTCGACAACTACATCAAGGTGCTCACCGGCGAGATCGGCCACTTCTGGCCGCAGTTCTGGACCACCATCATCTGGACCATCACCTGTGTGGTCTTCACGTACGGCATCGGGCTGGGCCTGGCGGTGCTGCTGAACCGGCCGATGCGCGGGCGCAGCTTCTACCGGGTGGCGCTGATCCTGCCGTGGGCGGTGCCCGGCTTCGTCAGCGCGTTCTCCTGGCGATTCATGTTCAACCAGCAGTTCGGGGTGGTCAACGCGCTGCTCAAGGTGCTGGGCATGGATCCGGTGACCTGGTTCGACAACAAGTGGACCGCGCTGTCCACCGCGATCGTCACGAACATCTGGCTCGGCGTACCGTTCATGATCGTGTCGCTGCTCGGCGGCCTGACCGCGATCCCCGCCGAGCTGTACGAGGCGGCCACGATCGACGGCGCCACCGGCTGGCAGAAGTTCCGCAACGTCACCCTGCCCGGGCTGCGCCCGGTCAGCATGACCGTCCTGCTGCTCGGCACGATCTGGACGTTCAACATGTTCCCGATCATCTACCTGGTCACCGGGGGCCAGCCCGCCGGGGAGACCGAGATCCTGGTGACCGGCGCCTACCGGGCCGCGTTCGAGGGCATCCGCAACTACTCGCTCGCCTCGACCTACGGCGTGCTGATCCTGTCCATCCTGCTCGTGTTCTCGGTGTTCTACCGGCGGGCGCTGCGCAAGCAAGGCGAGGTGTGGTGACATGTCCGTGCAGGGACAAGCCAAGCGCAAACCGATGAACCGCCGCTCACCACTGGCATCGCTCGCGATGCACGCCACGCTGATCATCGCCACGCTGATTGCGATCTTCCCGATCGCGTGGGTGGTGCTGTCGTCGTTCAAGCCCGGCGTGTACATCCAGACCAGCGAGCTCAGCCTCATCAAGGAACCCACGCTCGACAACTACAAGTACGTGCTCACCGAGACGATGTTCCCCCGGTGGGCGCTCAACTCGCTGATCGTCGCGGTCGCCACCACAGCGATCGGCGTGCTGATGTCGGCCACCACCGGGTACGCGCTGTCGCGGTTCAACTTCCCCGGCCGCCGCCAGCTGCTGCTGGTGTTCCTGGTGACCCAGATGTTCCCGGTCTCCATCCTGATCGTGCCGATCTACGTGATCATGGCGAGCCTCGGCCTGATCAACACGCTCGGCTCGCTGATCATCGCGTACCTGACGATCGCGGTGCCGTTCTGCTCGTGGATGCTCAAGGGCTACTTCGACTCGATCTCCACCGAGCTGGACGAGGCGGCGCACCTCGACGGGTGCGGGCCGTTCGCCACGTTCTGGCGGGTCATCCTGCCGCTGGCCCGGCCCGGCATCGCGGTGACCGCGTTCTTCTCCTTCCTCACCGCGTGGGGCGAGGTCGCCTACGCCACCGCGTTCATCCAGGAGAAGACGAAGTTCACCCTCGGGTACGGCCTGCAGCAGTTCGTCCCGAAGTTCAATCCGCAGTGGGAGTACCTGACGGCGTCCGCGGTGATGATCACCGTGCCGGCGGCCGTGGTGTTCTTCTTCGCCCAGCGCCACCTCGTGTCGGGGCTGACCGCGGGCGCGGTCAAGGGCTGAACACGAGCGGCTCTGCCGCTCCGCCGATGCGGTACCGGCCCGCCAGCCGGTACCGCATCGTTGTCTCCGTCCACCGCGGCGGGCGGCGCCTCCATCACGGCGCGCTCAACGTCGTCTCCCGTGTCCGCCGGGACTTCGGCGTGCCGGTCCGGTTGGCTGTTCTCTTCGACACCCCGATGGTCGCCGCCCGGGCCGAGGGAGCTCCAGCGGCTGTCGGCCGAGACGAAGGAGCAACCGTGAGCGAACCCGTGACCGTACGCGAGGCCACCGCCGCCGACTGGCCCGCCGTGGCCGACCTGGTGAACCACTACATCGCCACCACGACGGTGAACTTCCGCACGGAAGCGCAGACCCCGCAGGACTGGACCGCCGACTGGACGCAGTATCGCGAACGTTATCCGTGGCTGGTCGCCACGGACGCCGGGCGGGTCGTCGGAGTGGCGTACGCCGGTCCGTGGAAGGCGCGCGACGCGTACGACTGGTGCGCGGAGGTCACCGGGTACGTCGCGGACGACATGCGGGGTCGCCGGGTCGGTCACGCGTTGTACCGCAGCCTGCTCGCGGTGCTGGACGCGCAGGGATTCCGTACGCAGATCGCGGTGCTCGGGTTGCCCAACGACCCCAGCGCGGGTTTCCACGAGTCGTTCGGGTTCCGCCACGTCGGCACGCTCGCCGGGGTCGGTTTCAAGAACGCCACCTGGCTCGACGTCGGCTTCTGGCAGCGCTCGGCCGCGGCGACCGGACAGGCTCCCGGGCCGCTGCTGCCGTGCGCCGAGGTCCTGAAGGACGTGCTGGATGGCATCGGCCGAAATGGAACTGGTACGTGAGCTGGTCGCGCTGACCTCGCCGCACTGCGCAGCGCCCCGGCGGCCATTACGCGGTCAGTGTCGCCCAGACGACCTTGCCGTCGCGCGACGGCAGCGCCCCCCAACTCGTCGCGATGTTGTCGATCAACAACATGCCCCGGCCACGTTCCCGGTCGGCCGGGGCCTGCGGGATCATCCGGGGCATCTCCGGTGAACCGTCGCGGACCGCGATGTGCACCTTGCGGTCGCGGTGGCGCAGCTCCAGCACGATCATCGTGCCGGCGTGTTCGACCGCGTTGGTGACGAGTTCGCTGACGATCAGGCAGGCCGGGCCGACCAGGTGCGGCAGGCCCCATTTCGCGCACGCGTCCGTGGCCAGGTCGCGTGCGTGCCGTACCGCGCCGGTGACCGGCAGCAGGTGATCGATGACCCGCTGCGTCACCGGCGGTCCTTCGGCGATCGCCAGCCGGGCGGCATCGAGGCTGGAATGAACGGCCAGTACGCCGTACCGTCCGCCCTGCAGGCGGGCGGCGACCTCCGGTGGCGCGCACAGCAGTACCGCGGTGCCGGGCCAGGTGGCGGCCTGGCGGGCCACCGCGGTGAACACCGACAACGAGGTCGCTCCGGCGTCCTGCATGTCGGAAAGGTCGACCAGCAGTGCCCCCGGCTGCTCCGCGAGGCATTTCATCAGGGTCTGACGAAGTCTCGACGCGCCGGGCATGTCGAGGCGGCCGTGCACCGTCACGACGGCGTACTGCTCGCCCTCGTCCACGATCCAATCCAACGGCGCGCTCATCGCGTGCACCTTTCGTCTGGTTTCACGATGCCCGCCGGTCCTGAAGATGCCCGATCGGAACCGGCGTAAACCCGAAACGCGCCGGGATTGTCGGACTTCTCGGCGTGCCGGAGGACCCGGATTTCCCCCGACATTCCGGTGCCTCCGTTACGAACGGCACCGACCGGGTACGGGCGTTCGGGTACGGCACATACCGTGCCCTTTCTAGATCATCTGGGTGACCCGTGGAGCGATACTGTGGTGAACATGCCTGCACGTGGGAAGGCAGAGCACCGGGACATGATCGCGGTGGGTGCCTCCGCAGGCGGGGTCGAGGCGTTGCGGGCTCTGGTCGCTGGCCTGCCCGCGGGCTTTCCCGGCGTGGTGCTGGTCGTTCTGCACGTGCCCCGCGATGCACCGAGCGCGTTGCCGGCCATCCTGAGTCGCAGCGGCCCGCTGCCCGCCGCGGCCGCGATCGACGGCGAGGAGCTGGTCCCCAGCCGCATCTACGTCGCCCAGAACGATCATCATCTGCTGGTGCTGGACGGCCGGATCCGGCTGACCCGGGGCCCGGCGGAGAACGGCCACCGTCCCGCGGTCGATCCGCTGTTCCGGTCGGTCGCCCGGGCGGCCGGGCGGCGCGCGGTCGGGGTGGTGCTCTCCGGCTCGCGGGACGACGGTGCCGCCGGTTTGGCGAGCATCTCCGCGCACGGCGGCGCGGTCGTGGTCCAGGACCCGGAGGACGCCCTGTACCCGTGGATGCCGAGGGCCGCTCTCGCGCAGGTGCCGTCCGGGCTCGTGGCTACCGCCGACGAGATCGGCCCCCTGCTGGCCCGCCTCACCGCCCTGGACCTCGCCGGTACGCCGGCCTCCGCGGCCGCCGACGACGTCCTGCTCAACGCCGAGGTCGCCATGTCCGATCTCGAACCGGTGACCACCGACGAGCTGGAACCCGCGTCCGGGTACGGCTGTCCCGCCTGCGGCGGCGCACTGTTCCAGATCTCCACCGATGTGGCACCCCGGTACCGCTGCCGCATCGGGCATGCCTGGTCACCGGAGAGCCTGCTCGACGAACAGGCCATCGCGCTCGAGGGTGCACTCTGGATGGCGTTGCGGGCACTGGAGGAGAAGTCCGCCCTGAGCCGGCGCATGGCCCGCAGCCGTACCCCCCGGCACACCGCCACGGGCGCCCGCTTTCACGACATCGCCGCGGACGCCGAGGCGGCCGGGGAGACCATCCGCCGGCTGATCTCCCAGCTGGGCTCCGTGGCAACACCACCGGTGGAGGCCGAGTCCGCAGGTGCGGCGCCGGGCTACGGTAGCGTCGCCGCGATGGCTGCCCGACCACCTGGGAGACTGGATGGAACCCGCTGATCCGCATTTCGAGGCGCTGCTGATCTACCTCAGGGAGTCGCGTAGTTTCGACTTCACGGGCTACAAGCGGTCCAGTCTCACGCGGCGTGTGAATCGGCGGATGAGCCAGGTCGGCGTCGACGACTACCAGGACTATCTGGACTACCTGCAGGTCCACCCGGACGAGTTCACGGCCCTGTTCAACACCATCCTGATCAACCTCACGGGTTTCTTCCGTGACACCGAGGCGTGGGACTTCCTGCGCGACGAGGTGCTGGGGAACCTGGTCGCGGCCAAGCCGGCGGACTCGGTGATCAGGGTCTGGACCGCGGGCTGTGCTTCCGGCGAGGAGGCGTACACCCTGGCCATGACGCTGGCCGAGATCCTTGGACCGGAGGCGTTCCGGGACCGGGTGAAGATCTACGCCACGGACGTCGACGAGGAGCAGCTCAACGAGGCCCGCCAGGCGACGTACGGCGAGCGGGAGATGAAGGCCGTGCCGCCGCAGCTCGTGGATCGCTACTTCGAGCCGGTCGGCCAGCGGTACACGTTTCGCCAGGACCTGCGCCGTTCCGTGATATTCGGCCGTAATGATCTCGTGCAGGACGCCCCGATCTCCCGGCTCGACCTGCTGACCTGCCGCAACACGCTGATGTACTTCAACACCGAGACGCAGGCCAGGATCCTCGGCCGGTTCCATTTCGCCCTCGCCGACCAGGGCGTGCTGTTCCTCGGCAAGGCCGAGATGCTGTTGAGCCACGGCAACCTGTTCACCCCGATCGACCTGAAGCGGCGGGTGTTCCGCCGCGTGCCCCGGCCCGCACCGGTTCCGGGCACGATCTTCACGGACCCGCCGCAGCCGTCCCCCACCCCGACGACCGGGCTCGATCGGCTGCGCAACGAGGCGTTCGCGGCCAGCCCCCCGGCCCAGCTCGTGCTCACCTCGGACGGTCTGGTCGCGTTGCCCAACCGGCAGCTGGAGAAACTGTTCGGCGTCACGTCGCGCGACATCGGCCGCCCGTTTCGCGACCTGGATCTCTCCTACCGGCCGGTGGAGCTGCGCAGCTACATCGAGCAGGCCCAGGTCGAGCGGCGCACGTTGCGGGTCACCGAGGTCGAGTTCCGGCGCGGCAACGAAACCACGAACCTCGAGGTGCAGATCAGCCCGCTCAGCGACGGCAGCGGCAGCCTGCTCGGCGTCAATCTCGTCTTCCACGACGTCACCGCGGCGCGGCAGCTGCAGGAGGACCTGGAGCACGCGAATCAGCAGCTGGAGGCGGCGTACGAGGAGCTGCAGTCCACGGTCGAGGAGCTGGAGACGACCAACGAGGAACTGCATTCGACGGTGGAGGAGCTGGAGACCACCAACGAGGAACTGCAGTCCACCAACGAGGAACTGGAGACGATGAACGAGGAGCTGCAGTCCACCAACGACGAGCTGCAGAGCATCAACGACCAGCTACGGATCAACACCAGCAAGCTGGACGAGGCGAACGGGTTCCTGGAGGCCGTGCTGACCAGCCTGCGCGCCGGGGTCGCGGTCGTCGACGAGAATCTGCGGATCCGGATGTGGAACCGCCGCGCCGAGGATCTCTGGGGTCTGCGTTCCAGCGAGGCCGTCGGGCAGCACTTCCTCAATCTGGACATCGGTCTGCCGTTCGAGACCCTGCGGACACCGCTGCGCGCGGCGCTCGCGTCCGGCGGCGAGTCCGGGGAGGTCATCGTCGATGCGGTCAACCGGCGGGGCCGTGCCGTCGTCGTCCGCGTCGCCTGCACCCCGTTGGCGATCCGCGACGGCGTCATCGCCGGGGGCGCCATCATCGCCATGGAGACCGAGGACGGAACGTTGCCGAACGCGTCCGACACCGACGCCGACGAACACCGCCGGGGGAGGCTCCCGGCGTCGTAGCCCGTTCGTGGTGGTGATTCCGGATCGTCTCGCTTCGTGTTTCGGATAGCGGAACGCGGCGGTGCCGCGTGACGATCGGGGTGTGACGGCGCTCGGTTGCATGGTGCAGCAGATCGGCGGCAGGTTGCTGGTGCGGCTGTCCGGTGAACTGTCGGTGTCCACAGTCCCGCAGGTCCGCGCCGAACTGCTGAAGGCGCTGGCGGAGCAGCCGGACGCGGTGGTGGCGGATCTGTCCGATCTGGTGGTGCGCGAGCCGTACGCGGTGTCGGTGTTCGCGGCGGTGGTCCGCGAGGCCGCGATGTGGCCGGACACCCCGCTGCTGGTGTGCGTCCCGGACAGGGAGACGGCGCGGCTGCTCACCCGGCGCGGCGACGGCCGGGTGCCGGTGTTCGAGTCGGTCGAGCAGGCCCTGTCGGTGCCGGCCCGGCGCCGGATGACGTTGATCTGTGACACGCTGCTGCCGGTTGCGGACTCCGCGTGCCGGGCGCGGCAGCTGGCCACCGAGGCGTGCGCGCGCTGGGGGCTGCCGCACCTGATCGGCCCGGCGCGTCTGATCGCGGGGGAGCTGGCCACCAACGCGGCCGTGCACGCGGGCACGTTCGCGGCGGTCCGGTTCATGATCGCCCGCCATTTCCTGCTGATCAGCATGCGGGACGGTTCGCCGGTCGAGCCGCGCCTGGGCTGGGCGCCGCCGGAGGATCCGGGCGCCGGGCGGGGCCTGCTGCTGGTGGACGCGACCGCCCACCGGTGGGGCTGGCACGTGCGCGACGACGGCAAGGTGGTGTGGGCCAGCCTGCGTACCCGGAAGACCGCCACCGGCTGAGGCGAGCAGCATGGTCCTGCTTGGCCTGTTCCGGCCGCCCTCACTCGGAAAGCAGCGCGTTAGGGTACTTCGCCCTATTTACATCTATCGAGCACCCGGGCACTCTGGGTGAGGCCCCGTCGCCGTGGCCGACCATAGCTCTCCCGGCTCATCGATCACCTGGGGGTGTCATGAGGCGCGACCAGCCACCGTTCCTGCTGTCCTGTCCCGACCGTGCCGGTGCCGCCCGGGCCGGCGAGCCGTCGGTCACCGTGGTCGGTGATTTCGACACCGGCCTGGCCGAGGTGGCCGTTTCGGGCCGCTGGGACGCCGGCCTGAAGACCACCGTGGCCGAGGTGCTGTGCGCCTGTCTGGTCGCCGAGCCTGCCGGAGTCATCGTCGATCTGCACGATCTGTCGGACCCGGCCGGGGCCAGCGCCGCCCTGTGGGGCGCGGCCCGGCTCTGGGGCGCCCAGACGCCGCCGGCGGTGCCCGTGGTGGTGTGCCTGCCCACCGCGGCGCCGCTGGCCGCGATCCTCACCCGCTGCGGTGCCCGGTGGCACCTGCCGGTCTTCGGGTCGGTGCCGGAGGCCCGAGCCGTCCTGAAAGCCCGGGCCGCCCGGCCGGACCGGCTGGTTCTGCACCTGGCCCCGGATGTCGACGCCCTGCCTCTGGTCGCGCAGACACTCGGCGAGGCGTGCGCCGCGTGGCGGGCGACAGCGCTGTACCGCACGGCCTCCGCGGTGCTCACCGAACTGGTCGCCAACGCCATCGAGCACGCGGGCACCGGCATCGATGTCGCGGTCACCCGCCGACCGGCGGGGCTGCACCTGGCCGTCCACGACCGCGACCCGCGGTTCCCGCGCGGGCCCGGCGACGTGGCCGGTGATCCGGGCGATCCCGGCCGCCGCGGCTACGGGCTACGCCTGGTCCACACCACGACGGCCGCCTGGGGCGCGGTGCCCGCCCGTACGGGGAAGATCGTGTGGGCGACCCTCACCGCGGCCGACGCCAACGCATCCGGCCCGCGGCGGCGTGCCCGGACACCTCATCCGGCGAGCTGACGCCCCGGCGATCACTGCACCGCGTCGAGCGCCTGCGCCAGGTCAGCCCACAGGTCCGCGGGGTCCTCCAGCCCCACGGACAGGCGCAGCACGCCGCCGTCCGGCTTGGCCTCGGCCGCCACGGGCCGGTGCGTGAGCGACGCCGGGTGCTGGATCAGCGAGTCGACACCGCCCAGGGACACGGCGTGGGTGATGAGCCGGCACCCAGCGGCGACGCGCGCTGCAGCGGCGTACCCGCCGGCGACCTCGAACGCCAGCACGGCGCCCGGGCCGCTGAGCTGGCGCCCCACCAGACCCGCCGGGTCGCACTCCGGGCGGCCGGGGTAGAAGACCCGGCTGACCGACGGGTGCCCGGCGAGACGGCCGGCCAGCTTGCCCGCCCCCTCCTGCTGGGCCCGCATCCGGACCGGCAGGGTCTGCAGCCCGCGGTGCAGCAGGTACGCCGCGAGCGGGTGCAGCAGTCCGCCGGTGACCGCGCGGACCCGGCGCAGCCGGGCGGCCCATTCCGGCCCGCAGGCCACGACGCCGCCCATGACGTCGCCGTGCCCGCCGATGAACTTGGTGGCCGAGTGCAGCACGAGCGCCGCGCCGTGGCGGGCGGGCTGCTGCAGCACCGGCGTGGCGAACGTGTTGTCCACCAGCAGCGGCACGTCACCGGCCTGCGCGTGCAGGGCGGCCAGGTCGACCATCTCCAGGGTCGGGTTGGCCGGGGTCTCCACGATGATCAGCCCGGTGTCCGGGCGCACCGCGGCGGCGACCGTCTCCGGCGTCGCCCAGCTCACCTCGGTGCCGAGCAGCCCCGAGTCGAGCAGGTGGTCGGTGCCGCCGTACAGCGGGCGGACGCCGACCACGTGGCGCTGCCCTGCGGCGGCCGCGGCGAGCAGGCAGGCGGTCACCGCCGCCATGCCGGAGCCGAACGCCACCGCCTCGTCGACGCCTTCCAGCTCCGCGAGCGCGGCCTCGAAACGACGCACGGTCGGGTTCGCCAGCCGCTGGTAGACCAGGCTGTCGCCGGGCACCTCGCGGCCGCCGGTGGCCAGCGCCTCGTACGCGTCGCCGCCCGACTCAACATCCGCCAGCGGGTACGTGGTGGACAGGTCGATCGGCAGGGCGTGGACGCCGAGTTCGGCAAGATCGGCGCGGCCGGCGTGGACGGCCCGGGTGTCGAGGCTGCTCTCCATGGCGCAAGGGTGCGTACCGTTCGGCACGCGGACAACAGTTCCGAATTTTATTCGGCACAGGTGGGTTGGTGCTGCAGAATGATTCGGAACACTCGGATCGGGGAGGTCACCATGGCGAACGAAATGCGGCGCGCCCCTGGGCCTGCGCAACGCCCCGCGCCCAGCGGTCTGGACGAGCTCGACCGCCGCCTCGTGGCCCTGCTGGCCGAGGACGGCCGGACACCCAACGCCACGCTCGCCGCCGAACTGGGCGTGGCGCCGTCCACGTGTCTGACCCGGCTGCGGTCGCTGCGCGAGCGCGGCGTGCTGCGCGGCTTCCACGCCGACGTCGACCTCGCGAGGGTGGGGCTGCCGATCCAGGCGATGGTGTCGGTGCGCCTCGCCGTGCACCACCGCGACCGGGTGGCCACGTTCCGGGCCGTGGCGCCGGGGCTGCCGGGCGTGGTCGCGGTCTACCACGTCACCGGGCAGGTCGACTACCTGCTGCACGTGGCGGTGGCCGACCCGGACGCGTTGCGCGATTTCGTGCTCGACCACGTGGTGAGCCGCCCGGAGGTGGCGCATGCCGAGACCAGCCTGATCTTCGAGCACGTCCGGGGCACGGCGGTGGGCCACGCCGGCTGATGGCTCAGGCCGCGGCCAGCAGCGCGACCAGGAAGTCCGCCTCCGGTGTGAACGGGCGCAGGTCCCAGCTGCTGAGCAGCAGCTCGGGCGTGAGCCCGGCCGTCGCGGCGTCGGCCAGGAACGTGTCGAAGCCGTATCCGCGGCCGGCCCCGAATCCGGCCACCACCCGCCCGTCGCCGCGCAGATGCCGCCGCAGCCGGTGCAGGATCTCCGCCCGGGTGGAGGGCGCCACGAACGTCATCACGTTGCCGGCGCAGACGATGACGTCGAAGCCGTCCGGGACGCCCGCGCCCGGCAGGTCCAACTCCGCGAGGTCGCCGACCAGCCACCGCGGCCCGGGATGCTCGGCCTCGGCGACCGCGATCAGGTCGGGGTCCAGGTCCACGCCGACGACGTCGTGCCCCGCGTCGGCCAGGAAACCGCCCACCCGGCCGGTGCCGCAGCCGGCATCGAGGATCCGGGCGCCGCGCGGCACCATCGCGTCGATCATCCGGGCCTCGCCGGCCAGGTCGGCGCCGCGCGCGGCCATGTCCCGGAACCGCTGGATGTACCACTGGGAGTGGCCGGGATTCTCGGCGACCATGCGCAGCCAGAGGTTCTCCTCGGCCATCGGTTCGTCCTTTCCGTCAGGGTGCTTCGGCGACTTCCTCGATCCAGCCGAGCGCGGCGATCGCGGTGGGGAACCCGCACGTGGTGATCGCCCCGAGCGCGACCGCGCGTACCTCGTCGAGGCTCGCGCCGGCCTGCAACGCCTTGCGGACGTTGGAGCGGACCGCGCCCTGCGCCTCGGCGCCGATGGCCGTCGCGAGCTTGAGCAGCCGGTCGGTGCGCTCGTCGAACGGGCTGCGCTCGCGCACCGCCGCGGCCACCGCGCCCTGAGCGTCGGCGACCTCCGGGAAGCGCTCCAGGAACCGGGTGTAGACACCGGGCAGGTAGTCGGACATGGGCCCTCCGCCGCATGATCGGGTCGACGCACTCACCGTAACCAGCCCGGGCCGCGGGCGGGCCCGCGGCCCGGAACTCACGCCGCGGTGGGCCGCGGCCGGGAAACTCAGCGCCGCGCGGCGTCGCGGACCAGCGCCGGTGCCGCCTGCGGCGCCGGGGCCGGTCCCCGCCGGGCGCGGTACACGACGTACGGCCGCCACAGGTACGCCAGCGGCGCGGACCACACGTGCACCAGCCGGGTGAACGGCCACAGCGCGAGGAACAGGAACCCGCCGATCGCGTGCAGCTGGTACACCAGGGGCGCCCCGGCCATCAGCTCGGTGTGCGGCTGGAACCAGAAGATCCCCCGGAACCATACCGCGATGGTCTCCCGGTAGTCGTAGCCGTCGCCGAGCAGGTTGGTGGCGACCGTGGCGGTCATGCCGAGCGTGACCATGGCGGCCAGGGCGGCGTAGAGCACCTTGTCCATGCGGGTGGTGACCCGGCGGACCCGGCCGTTGACGAAGCGCCGGGCGATCAGCAGCGCCAGCCCGACGACCAACATCGTCCCGGTCACGGTGCCGCCCCACACCGCGGTCGTGTGGTAGACGTGCTCGCTGATGCCGACCTTCTCGGTCACCGCGGCCGGGACCAGCAGGCCCATCGCATGCCCGCCGATGACCCCGAACGCGCCCAGGTGGAACAACGGGGCGCCAAGGCGCAGGATCCGGCTCTCCAGCAGTTGGCTGGTGTGGCTCGTCCATCCGAACTGGTCGTGACGCCACCGCCACACGTGCCCGGCGACGAAGACGGCGAGGCACAGGTAGGGCAGGACGATCCAGATGAGCGTGTTCATCGTGTTGCCTCCGACGCGGAGCATGCGGGATAGGGGGCGAGCGTGGCGCCATCCAGGTCGGGGCCGTAGCCGAGGGAGTCCAGTCCGACGGTTTCCACCGGAGGGCCGTCGATGGCGAGGGCGGCGACGGCGTCACGGTCGGCCTCGGTGAGCGCGGGCAGCACGGCCGCGACCGCGTCCAGCAGCAGCCGGTACGGGCTGCCCGACCCGGTCAACGCGGCCCGCAGCAGTTCGATGCCCTGCCGATGCTGGCGCAGCGGTGCCTCCCCGTCGCCGGGACCCGCCGTGGCGGCGAACTCCAGCACCACCGGCAGCAGATCGGGCAGTTCGCCGTCGGCCAGCCGCAGCCCGTGGGCGCGGTACCGCTGCTTGAGCATCAGCAGCGCCAGCCCGCGGCGGCGGGTGTCACCGTGCAGGTAGTACGTGAGGTACAGCCCGGAGCGGCGGCGCAGGTCGAACGTCTGCACGTAGTGGCGCTGCACCTCGATCGGCGCGGTGCCGAGCTGCCAGTCCAGGAACTCGCCGATCCCGGCGCGCACCAGATCGTGTTCGATCTCCGCGGCGGCAGCCCGCAGCTGCAGGCCCGCGTCGAGCAGCTCGGCGTCCGGATAGGTGAGCAGCAGCGACACCAGCTGGAAGATCCGGGCGCGGTCGGCAGGGCAGGCGCTCCCGTTGGGGCGCTCCTTCGCCATCGGCTCGGTGCGGCCGCTCATGGGGTCCCTCCCACGGGGTTGATGGTCAGCCCGCGGCGTCCGTCGGGGCGCTTCGAGAACAGGCCCGGTCGTCCCGGATGCACCTGGTCACCGCCGACCAGGTGGAAACTCTCCACCGTGGCCTGCTGCGACATCCCGGGGCCGCCCTCGCACTCCAGGGAGCATCCGGGCGCGGCGGCGGCCTGCGCTTCCAGAGCGGCGGCGTCCTTGTGGTGCGCGGGCGGGATGACGTACCGCTCGTCGTACTTGGCGATGGCGAGCAGCCGGTACATCGCCTCGACCTGGTCGCCGCTCATGCCGATGCCGTCGAGCAGTTCCTGCGCCACCGTGCCGTCCAGGGTGCGGGCCCGCATGTACGAGCGCATCGCGGCCAGCTTCATCAGTACGCCCGCCACCGCCTCCGCGTCGCCCGCGGTGAACAGCTCCGCCAGGTACTCGACGGGGATACGCAGTTCGCGGATCGTGTGGAAGACGTCGTCGGCGTCGGTGTCGTCGCGGCCGGCCGCGCCGACCGCGTCCAGCACGGGCGACAGCGGCGGCACGTACCAGACCATCGGCAGCGTGCGGTATTCCGGGTGCAACGGCAGCGCGATCTTGTATTCGCTGATCAGCCGCCACACCGGCGAGCGCTGCGCCGCGTCGATCCACTCCTGCGGCAGCCCCGAGTCCAGGGCCGCCTGCTGCACGGCCGGATCGTGCGGGTCGAGGAACACCGCCCGCTGCGCGTCCAGCAGGTCCTTCTCATCCGGTACGGACGCGGCGGCCAGCACGGCGTCCTCGTCGTACAGAACGATGCCCAGATAGCGCAGCCGCCCGACGCAGGTCTCCGAGCAGATGGTGGGCTGCCCGGCCTCGATGCGCGGGAAGCAGAACGTGCACTTCTCCGCCTTGCCGGTGGCGTGGTTGACGTACACCTTCTTGTACGGGCACGCCGACACGCACATCCGCCAGCCCCGGCACCGGTCCTGGTCGACCAGCACGATGCCGTCCTCTTCGCGCTTGTACATCGCCCCGGACGGGCACGCGGACACGCACGCCGGGTTGAGGCAGTGCTCGCAGATGCGCGGCAGGTGGAACATGAACGTCTTCTCGAACTCGAACTTCACCCGCGCCGCCGCGTCGGCCGGCATCCGGGCGATGTTCGGGTCGGTGCCCGCGTGCTCGTGGGCCCCGCCGAGGCTGTCCTCCCAGTTGGCGCCCCACGTGACCGCCATCGGCTCCCCGGTCAGCGCGGAGTGGGGCCGCTTGACCGGGGTGTCCTTCAGACCGGCGGGCGCGTTGACCAGGATGTCCTTGTCGAACGTCGCCGGCTCGTAGTAGTCGTCCAGGCTGGGCAGATCCGGGTTCGCGAAGATCCGGCTGAGCCGCTTGAGGCGGCCACCGGAACGCAACGTCAGCCGCCCCTTGCCGTCGAGCTTCCAGCCGCCGTGCCAGCGGTCCTGGTCCTCGTAGTGCTTCGGGTAGCCGATGCCCGGCTTCGTCTCGACGTTGTTGAACCAGACGTACTCGGTGCCCTCCCGGTTCGTCCAGGTCTGCTTGCACGTCACCGAGCAGGTGTGGCAGCCGATGCACTTGTCCAGGTTCATCACCATGGCGACCTGCGCGCGGATCCGCATCAGTACTCCACCTCCTGCGTGCGGCGGCGGATCACGGTGATCTCGTCGCGCTGGCTGCCGATCGGGCCGTAGTAGTTGAACGCGTACGTGAACTGGGCGTGCCCGCCCGCCAGATGCGTCGGTTTGATCAGCAGCCGGGTCATCGAGTTGTGGTAGCCGCCGCGGCGGCCGCTCTTCTCCGCCTTGGGGACGTTCACGGTGCGCTCGGGGGAGTGGTACTGGAACACCGTGCCCTCGGGCATCCGGTGGCTGACCACGGCGCGGGCCACCACGACCCCGTTGCGGTTGTGCGCCTCGATCCAGTCGTTGTCGCGTACCCCGACCTTCGCGGCGTCCTCGACGCTCATCCAGATCACCGGGCCGCCGCGCGACAGCGCCAGCATCAGCTCGTTGTCGTGGTACATCGAGTGGATGGACCACTTGGCGTGCGGCGTCAGGAACCGTACGGTCACCCCGCCGTCGACCAGCTCGCCCGGCTTGCCGAAGTGGCGCGCCATGTTCAGCGGCGGCCGGAACGCGGGCAACTGCTCGCCCAGCTCCGCCACCCAGTCGTGCTCGACGAAGAAGTGCTGCCGTCCGGTGATGGTGTGCCACGGCTTGAGCCGTTCCACATTGAGCGTGAACGGCGAGTACCGGCGCCCGCCCTTCTCCGACCCGGACCATTCCGGGCTGGTGAACACGGGCTGCGGCGCGTCCTGCGTGTCCGGGTACGTGATCCGGTCGCTCTCGTGCCCGGCGATCAGGTCCACGAACGGCTGCCCGGTGCGCTTCTCCAGCTCGGCGAACCCGGCCGCGGCCAGCGCGCCGTTCGTGGTGCCGGACAGCGCCAGGATCGCCTCGCACATCCGGTCCGCGGTGGCCAGCGACGGCCGCCCGGCGCACGGGCCCTCGGTGATCACCCCGTTCTGGTGGCGCAGGTACTCCAGTTCCGCGGTGACGTCCACGGTGATCGCCTTGGTGGTGGTGCCGAGCTTGTCGAGCAGCGGCCCGACCGCGCGCATCTTCGCGCCGATCAGCGTGTAGTCACGTTCGATCTCGACCAGCTTCGGCATCGTCTTTCCGGGCTCAGGCGCGCACTCGCCGGCCTTCCAGTCCCGGACCCGGCCGCCGGGCGTGGCCAGTTCGTCCGGGGTGTCGTGCTGCAGCGGCGCGGCCAGCACGTCGCGGCGCACCCCCAGGTGGGTCATTGCCAGCGCGCTGACCTTGTCGGCCAGGGCCAGGAACGTGTCGTAGTCGGTGTGCGCGTCGCCGGGCGGTTCGACCGCCGGGCTGAACGCGTGCACGAAGGGGTGCATGTCCGTGGTGGAGATGTCGTGCTTCTCGTACCAGGTGGCGGCGGGCAGCACGAGGTCCGAGTGCAGGCCGGTGTTGGTCATCCGGAAGTCCAGCGCGGTCAGCAGGTCGAGCTTGCCGACCGGCGCCTCGTCGCGCCACGCCACGTCGCGGGGCCGGTGGTCCGGGTCGCATTCCTCCGCGGTCGCGGACGACTCGATGCCCAGCAGATGCCGCATGAAGTACTCGTTGCCCTTGCCGGACGAACCGAGCAGGTTGGCCCGCCACAGCGTCAGGCAGCGGGGGAAGTTCGCCGGGTCGTCCGGGTCCTCCGCAACCCCCTTGAGCGTCCCGGCCTGCAGCTCGGCCACGATGTGCTCGCTGACCGTACGGCCCGCCGCGGCGGCCTCGTCGGTCAGGTCGAGCGGGTTGCGGTTGAACGCCGGGTGCCCTGGGCTCCAGCCCATCCGTTGTGCGGCGGCGACCGTGTCCGCGAACGACATGCCCGCGAACCGGCCGGTGCCCAGCGGCGACGAAAGCTCGTCGGCCGGGACCCGTTCGTAGCGCCACTGGTCGGTGTGCAGATACCAGAACGGGGTGCTGGCCTGGTGCCGGGTCGGCCGCTGCCAGTCGAACGCGAACGACAGGTGCTGCTGCCCGGTGACCGGCCGCGCCTTCTCCTGCCCGACGTAGTGCGCCCACCCGCCGCCGTTGACCCCCTGGCAGCCGGTCAGCGTGACCAGCGCGATGAACGCCCGGTACGTCATGTCGGAGTGGAACCATTGGTTCGCCCCAGCCCCCAGCGCGATCATCGAACGGCCCTTGCTGCGTTCGGCGTTGCGGGCGAACTCGCGGCCGATCCGCGTGGCCAGCGCCGCCGGTACGCCGGTGATGCGCTCCTGCCAGGCCGGAGTGTTCGGGGCGTCCGCGTCGTCGTACCCGGACGGCCACTGCCCGGGCAGGTCGCCGCGGCGTACCCCGTACTGGGCCATGAGCAGGTCGAAGACCGACGTGACCAGGTGCCCGCCGAGGTGCACGACCGGCACGCCGCGGCGGATCGTGGCCCCGCCCTCGGTGTCGCCGACGTCGAAGCGGGCCAGGTCCACCTCCACGGCCTCGTCGGCCTGGCCGAGCAGGCCCAGCGCGGGGACCACGTCGCCGAGGTCGAGGTTCCAGCGGCCCGGTTCGCCGTACCGGAAACCGAGCGAACCGTTGGGGACGACCGGCAGGCCGGTGCGCTCGTCGATCAGGACGGTCTTGTGTGTCCCTTCGTCCGCGCCCAGGTCCGCGGCCGTGAGGAAGCGGTCCGCCGCCCACCCGCCGTCGGCGGTCTCCCGAAGCGTGACCAGGAACGGCAGGTCGGTGTACCGGCGCACGTAGTCCACGAAGTACGGCACCTCGCGGTCGCGGAAGAACTCGGTCAGCACGACGTGGCCCATCGCCATGGCGAGGGCGCCGTCCGTACCCGGGTGCGGGGCCAGCCAGTCGTCGGCGAACTTGACGTTGTCGGCGTAGTCCGGGCTGACCGCGACCACCTTCGTGCCGCGGTAGCGGGCCTCGGCCAGGAAATGCGCGTCCGGCGTGCGTGTCACCGGGATGTTGGAACCCCACATCACCAGGTACGTGGCGTTCCACCAGTCGCCGGCCTCGGGCACGTCGGTCTGGTCGCCCCAGATCTGCGGGGAGGCGATCGGCAGGTCGGCGTACCAGTCGTAGAAGCTGAGCAGGGTGCCGCCGAGCAACGAGTGGTAGCGGGTGCCGGCCGCGAACGACGCCATCGACATCGCCGGGATCGGCGAGAACCCGACGACCCGGTCCGGACCGTACGTCTTGGTGGTGTAGACGTGCGCGGCGGCCATCATCGTGATGGCCTCGTCCCAGGTGGCGCGCACGAATCCGCCGCGGCCCCGCTGCGACTTGTACGCGCGCGCCTTCAGCGGGTTCTCCACGATCTCCGCCCACGCGAGCACCGGGTCGCCGAGCCGCTCGTGCGCCTCCCGGAACATCTCCGCCAGCACCCCGCGGATGTACGGGTGACGGACCCGCGAGGGCGAGTACTCGTACCAGGAGAACGAGGCGCCGCGGGGGCAGCCGCGCGGCTCGTAGTCCGGCGAGTCCGGGCCCGTCGTCGGGTAGTCCGTCGCCTGGTGCTCCCAGGTGATCAGGCCGTCCTTGACGAACACGTTCCACGAGCAGGAGCCGGTGCAGTTGACCCCGTGCGTGGAGCGGACCACCCGGTCGTAGCGCCAGCGGTCGCGGTAGAACGCCTCCCACCCGCCGTCGCCGACCTGGTGCAGCGTACGGCCGTGGTCGCCGACCGTCTCCTTGGTCAGGAACCGGCGGGCGGACAGCAGCGGTGCAGCCCCGGGCACCTGGTCCGTGGCGGGCTGGGGTTGACGGTGCGGTGACACGGGGGGCGCTCCTCGGCCTGACGCTCGACGGCCCGTGCGGGCGTCGGTATCGCGCGGCTGCGCGGTACGAGACCCAGCCTCCGCAGCACTGATCTTTCTGACGGGAGGCAGCGGTCCCGAGCTTGCCGGGACCAAAGTCCCGCCGTGCCCGGCCGAGGAAAACACCCCGTGATCCGCCCCACATTCCGGATCCGCCAGGGGCCGAAGGTCCCTATCCGTTGCGGTTTACGCCGCCGAAGACTGGACCGTGCCGAGAGCAGAGAGGGGGACGTGCATGCCGCAGCATCGGGAGCCGGCCGGGTACGGTACGGCCCGGCCGGCTCCCGCAACGGTGCGGGCGCCACGTCACGCCGCCGCCGACCGGCCGTTCATCGTCATCTGGGAGGCCACCCAGGCGTGCCCGCTGGCCTGCCGGCACTGCCGCGCCTCGGCGCGACCCTGGCGCGACGTCGCTGAGCTGAGCACGGATGAGGCAACCGACCTGATGGCCCAGGTCGCCGCGTTCGGGGATCCGCCGCCGCTGTTCGTCATCACCGGCGGCGACCCGTTCCAGCGCCCCGACCTGATGACCCTCGTACGCCGCGGCAGCGAGCTGGGACTGCCGGTGTCGGTGTCGCCGTCCGGCACACCGACACTCACCCGGACCGCGCTCGCCGACCTCCACGATGCGGGCGCCCGCGCGATCTCGTTGAGCGTCGACGCCGCCGGGCCGGTGGCGCACGACGCGTTCCGCGGCGTCGCCGGGGTGTACGCGGTGACCGCCCGCGCCTGGAAGGACGCGATCGACCTCGGACTCAAGGTGCAGATCAACACCACGGTCACCCGCGACAACGTCGCCGACCTGCCGGACATCGCGGCGCAGGTACGCGACCGCGGCGTTCTGCTGTGGAGCGTCTTCTTCCTCGTACCCACCGGCCGCGGCCGCACATTGCACGAGCTCGACGCGCAGCAGACCGAGGACGTGCTGCACCTGCTCTACGACATCGGCCTGACCGTGCCGGTCAAGACCACCGAGGCGCACCACTTCCGCCGGGTCTACCTGCAACGCAGCATTCTCGACCGCCGCGGCGTGGCCCCCGAACACGTGCTGCACTTGGGACCGCTGTACCACCGGCTCCGGCGCCGGCTCGACGAACTCGGGCTGCTGCGCGCAACCCGGCGGGCGCGCGGCGACCACCGCTGCAGGTCAGCGCCGGAAACGGATTCGTCTTCGTCTCCCACCGCGGCGACGTGCATCCCAGCGGCTTCCTGCCGGTCTCGGCGGGCAACGTACGGAACCGGCGGCTCACCGACATCTACCGCACCGCACCGATGTTCAGCGCGCTGCGTGACCCCGGGCGGCTGCGCGGCCGGTGCGGCTCCTGCGAGTTCCGTACGGTGTGCGGTGGCTCCCGGGCCCGCGCGTACGCGGTCACCGGCGAGATCTACGCCGAGGAACCGGCCTGCGCGTACAAGCCCGGCTCGTTCCCGTTCCCCGACGACGTGGCGGCGTTGCTGCCTACCTGATCACCGGCGGCCGGCCGTTCCGCGTCGGCCGCCGCACCCATCGAGGAGGACGCGATGAGCTCCCAGACCACGGCGCCGGTACGGCGCGGCGGCCGTCCGAACGACGACCTGCCCCTCGTGTATTCGTGCTCCGGATGTTCCAGCGCCGCGCAACTGGCCAACGCGCTCGCGATCCGCCTCGACCGGCTCGGCGCGGCCGAGATGTCGTGCATCGCCGGGCTGGGCGGCGACGTCCCGTCACTGCTGCGCGTGGCGCGTTCCGGGCGCCCGATCCTGGCCCTGGACGGCTGCCCCCTGGTCTGCGTCACCGCGACCCTGCGGCGGCACGGGCTGGACGCCGACCGGCACGTCGTGCTCAGCGATCACGGTGTCCGCAAACGCCGGCACGCCGACTTCGACGAGGGCGACGTCGACCGGCTGTTGCCCGTGGTCGCCGAGGCCGCTGCCGCGCTGGTTGCGCCCGCGCCGGGAAATGCGATCTGAAATACGTTGCCGTCATCGCCTGTTCCGCTTACTGTTTCTGTCACCAGGCAAGACCAACACCTTTGAACGGCAAGGAGCCTTCGATGTCACGGCACACCTCGATCGACCCCCAGCGCGCGGCGCTGTGTGGCGAGGTTGGCGTGTCCGTGCCGAAGCGGGCCGCCAACCCGTACGAAAGCATGCAAACCTACCTGGGATTACGGCGAACGCAACGCTGAGCCACCGCGTTCACTCGCCGCCCTCCCAGCCGGGACCGGGCGGCTTTTCTTTTCCACCCTTATGGGCGTAGCTCAATTCGGTAGAGCAGCGGTCTCCAACACCGTGTGTTGTGGGTGCGATTCCTGCCGCCCGTGCGACACCCCGGCAATGCCGGCGGTCACGAAATTTGAGAATTCCACAGTGGATGGCATAACGAAGATGCCCTCGGCCGTGCGTGGTATAGCGCCGCTCTCGGCCGCGGGTGATCCGGAGCGAGGGAGCTGGGAAACCCGCCTGCTTTGGGAGCAGGACATGCCGGGTTCGATTCCCGGGCTCCGGACTTTCGGGCCGCACGTCACAGGTGTGCGGCGCTGCTCGGCAGGCAGCGCGTGCGGGGTTCGATACCCCGGCGGTCCACGCCAAGGCAACACTTTTCGGGCCGTTGGAGTAGCGGTTATCTCGCCTGACTCTCGATCAGGAGATCACGGGTTCGAATCCCGTACGGCCTACTCGCGCAACCGGTGGGGGCTCAGCTAGGCTGCCTGGCTTTGACCCAGGTCGGGAAGGTTCGAATCCTTCGCCCCCAGCAGATGTCCCTTTCTCGCCGTCGTAGCTCAGACCTGGTCAGAGCGCGGTCCTGGTACGACCGAGGTCACCGGTTCGAATCCGGCCGACGACTCCACGCCAGTGCAGCACGACCGGTGGTGCACCGCTCTCGTAACGCGGAGGTAGGCGGTTCGAGTCCGCCCGCTGGCTCTCTCGCCCGGCTGGGCAAATTGGCAAAGCCGCCGCATTCAAAATGTGGAGTATCTCGGGGTTCGAATCCCCGGCCGGGTACGTCATACGGGCTCGTAGCTCATCAGGTAGAGCGCCGCTCTTGCACAGCGGAGGTGGCCGGTTCGAGTCCGGCCGGGTCCACGCAGCAGCCGGCCGCCCGTACGCGGGTGTCCGACGATGTCCCGTTAGCTCAGTGGTCAGAGCGTCCGCCTGTCGAGCGGAGGGCCGCCGGTTCGAGTCCGGTACGGGGCGCCGAGGGAGGATGGCCGAGAGGCTTAAGGCACCGGCTTGCTAAGCCGGAGACGAGCAATCGTCCGCGGGTTCGAATCCCGCTCCTTCCGCACATTTTCGGGCTGTGGCGCAGCTTGGTAGCGCACCGGTCTGGGGGACCGGGGGTCGTCGGTTCGAATCCGGCCAGCCCGACTGTGGAGGAGCCAGCCGACGTGGTGACGGCACCCCGTTCGAAGCGGGACGAGCTCATGGGCCTTGGCGGTTCGACTCCGCCCTCCTCCGCGCAAATCTGGAAGGTGACCGGCCGGGCGAGGAGCACCGTTGGAAGCGGTGTACGACGCGACATGCGTCGCCGGGGTTCGAGTCCCCGACCTTCCGCGCACACGCGCGCCGCTAGCTGAGTGGTTTAGCACCGCACTCTTAATGCGGGGAGCAGGGTTCGATCCCCTGGCGGCGTACCAACCCCCGGCGGCTCGACGGACGAGCGGCGGCCTCCTAAGCCGACGGGTGCCAGTTCGACTCTGGCCCGGGGGAAGAACATTGGCCGCCCGCGCCTGACTGGACGGGCTCCGGACTTTTACTCCGGACTGTGGGGGTTCGAGTCCCTCGGGCGGCACTGCGGGGAGGAGCACCGGTCGTGCTCAACGGCCTCATAAGCCGAGTCAGGTGGGTTCGACTCCCACCCCCGCTCCCGCTCGGGTAGCTCAGCAGGAAGAGCGCCACCTCGACATGGTGGAGGTCGCCGGTTCGATCCCGGCCCGGAGCACACGAACGCGCGTTCGGCTATGGGTAGGCTCCCGGCCTTTCAAGCAGGGGGAACGGGTTCGAGTCCCGTACGCGCGACTGACCCGGCCCGCACGACATGTGCGGCCGGGCGTAGTTGCCCTGATAGCTCAAGGGCACACAGCATGTTCTGGCCCGTGTAGCTCAGTGGGAGAGCGCCGTCGTCACAAGGCGGTTGTCCCAGGTTCGAATCCTGGTGCGGGTACTGGCCCTTCGGGGCCGCAAGTGTGGCTGTAGCTCAGTGGCAGAGCGCCAGGTTGTGGCCCTGGAGGCGCCGGTTCAACTCCGGCCAGTCACCCCATGCGGGCGCGCCGACGCGGGAGAGTCGGGCCTGCCTGTAAAGCAGGTGCCTTGCTGAGCGGGTTCGAATCCCGCCGCCCGCACCACCTCCGCCCCGTGCCACGGGACGGACGTCGTTAGTTCGCCGCTCTCCGACGGGGGCGGCACCCGCCCTCGTAGCTCAGCGGACAGAGCACCGGGTTCCGAACCCGGGGGCCGCTGGTTCGAACCCAGCCGGGGGTACGCCATGCCCGAATGCCCGAGAGGTAAGGGGCCCGCCTGCAAAGCGGGTGTTCGCCGGTTCGAGTCCGGCTTCGGGTTCTGCCTTCGTCATGCCATCCGCTGTGGGATCAGACGCAGACGGGCGCTGGAGCCCTCCGCCCCTCATAAGGGCGGTCCGCTCGGTTCGAGCCCGAGGTCTGCGACGACGTGGTCCTGCGAATGGGGCCGCGGGCCGGTGCGTTCCCTGTCCGGGAGCTCGTGCCCGGCTACCGTCGCGGGGTGCATGATGATCCGGCGGTGCGCCGTTACCACGACGAGGTCGACGGGCCCGAGGTCGAGCTTCCGCGTGGTGACGTCACCGAGGGTGTGGTCCGGGTGGGCGGCACTGTCCGCCGGCCGTTTCAGCCCCAGAGCCTCGCGGTCGCCGGCTACCTCGACCATCTCGAACGGGCCGGGTTCCCCGCGAGCCCGCGCTATCTCGGGCGCGACAACAAGGGTCGTGACGTCCTGACGTACCTGGAAGGGGACGTTCCGGGGGACCCGCCGCAGCGATGGGCTGCCGATGACGGCCTGCTGGCGAGCGTCGCGCGCCTGGTGCGGCGGCTGCACGAGGCGTCGTGGGGGTACGCGGCGGATCGTCACTTCGCGGCGCCGGCGGGCTCGGCCTGGGGCCGTGATCTCGTGCGGGTCGAGGTGCCGATCGAGGACCCGACGCCCGAGCTGGTGTCGCACGGCGATGTCACCCCGCAGAACGTCGCGGTACGCGGGGGCGTGGCGGTTGGCCTTCTCGACTTCGACCTGGCCGGTCCGACCGGCCGCCTGCTGGATGTCTACAACACCGCCATGCACTGGGTGCCGCTGCGGCCTCCGGAGGACATCTGGCCGGCCTGGCGCGGCCTGGTCGATCAAGCGGCGCGGCTGCGGCTGTTCGCCGATGCGTACGGGCTGTCTGCCGGGCAGCGTGCCGCTCTTCCGGAGTTGGGCATCGTCCGGGCGGAGGTGAGCTGGTTACGCATGAAGGCTGCCGCGGAGCAGCTGGGCGGCGGCTGGGCGCGGATGTGGGCCGACGGGGTCGGAGACGCGATCCGCCGACGCCAGGCATGGCTCACCGCGCGACGAGGCGACTTCGCCGTCGTCCTGCGCTGACCGTACGGACGGCGGGGTCAGCTCACCTGGGTCTCGGCGGTCAGCCATGCCAGATAGGCCGGGTTGCCGGCCGTGACCGGAATGCACAGGATTTCGGGCACATCGTAGCTGTGGCGTTCCCGGATGTGCGCCTCCAGGGCGGCGTACCGGGCGGTCGGTGTCTTGAAGGTGATCCGCCACTCCTCGGCGGTCTCGACCGCACCCTCCCACCGATAGGTGCTGGTGACCGGGCTGCCGACCTGGGCGCAGGCCGCCACCCGGGCCTCGACTGCGCTACGGGCCAGCACGTCGGCTGCCTCGCGGGTGTCCGTGGTGGTCACTACCTGGCAGTACTCGAGCTCGGCCACGTCCGCCCTTCCGTCGTGGGGTGGTGGGGCGAGCCTAGCCACCGCCGAGGCCACCCGGCGCGCAACAGCTCACCCCTCGTGGAGGATGCCCTGTCACCCGAACGGGCCTTTGCTTGGCGACGGGACGCGCTCCGCTGCGCACCGCGGCGGGCCACGGCGACGGCGTTCGATGGAGGTGGGCATCGTGAGCGAGGCCAGTGGCGCGGGGGCGGCACCGCCCGCGACCGGCAGCGGCAGCGGCAGCGGCGAGCATTGGCGCATCTGGGCGGGCGCCGCGACAGCGCTGGTGATCGGCGGCGTACTCGTCGCCGCGATCATCGGGACGGCCAGGACATCGCCGCGGATTCCGGTGTCCGCCGCCGCCGATCTCGGCGTCTGCCCGGCGACGCAGGTCGCCGAGCAGGTACTCCCGACCGTCGTGACGATCTCCGCGGCCAACGGCCGGGCCGCCGGCACCGGATCCGGCGAAGTGATCCGCAGCGACGGCCACATCCTCACGAACAACCACGTGATCGCTCTGGCCGCCGACGGGGGCGAGGTCAGCGTGCTGTTCAACGACGGCCGGTCGGTGCCGGCCGTGATCACGGGCCGCGACCCCCGGACCGACCTGGCGGTGATCAAGGTCGACGGTCAGCCGCCGTTGCCGGTCATCGCGTACGGCTCCTCCAAGGAGGTCGTGGTCGGTCAGCCGGTGGTCGTGCTCGGCGCGCCGCTCGGCCTGTCGAACACGGTCACCTCGGGCATCGTCAGCGCCCTCGACCGCACCATCGAGGTACCGGCGGAGCAGGGCCAGTCCGCCCTGCTGGTGTCGTCGGTGCAGACCGACGCCGCCATCAACCCGGGTAACAGCGGCGGCGCCATGGTCGACTGCGCCGGCCAGCTCATCGGCGTTCCCTCGGCGGGCGCCACCGTGCCGGACTCCGGTGGGGGCAGCATCGGCCTCGGCTTCGCCATCCCGGTCGACCTCGCGAAAGCCGTCTCCGACGAGATCATCGCGACGGGGAAGGTCACCCACGCGTACTTCGGGTTCAGCCTCGTGACCGTGCCGCCCGCCGCGCCGGGAGCACAGCCGCGCGGTGCCTACGTCCGGTCGGTGGTGCCCGGCGCACCCGCAGCCCAGGCGGGGCTGCGCCCGGGCGACGTCATCACCGCCGCCGACGGTCAGCCGGTCCTCACCACCGACGACATCGCCGCGCTGACGCTGACCAGGAACCCGGGCGACCAGGTCGTCCTCACCTACACCCGCGCCGGTAAGCAGATCCAGGCGACCGTGACCCTCGCGGCTGCCCCCTGATCACGCGGCGTCGACCACGGCCCGTACGGCGGGGCAGCGCTGCCGCAGCAGGCGTTCCAGCCGGCCGTGCAGGGTGCTGCGGGCGGCGGGACAGCCGCGGCAGGCGCCGGCCAGCCGTACGGTGACCACGCCGTCGCGTACGTCGACGAGGTCGATGCGGCCGCCGTGCGAGCGGGCGAAGCGGCCGACCGGCCCGTCGAGCAGGTCCCGCACCACGGCGCGCAGGCCGGCGTCGCCGTCCGGGCCGGGCGTGACCCGCCACCCGGCGGGATCGTCCAGGGCGGCGTGGATCGCGGTCCGGATTCGCGGGCCCTCCGTGGACCAGTGGCGGCCCGGGGCCAGCCGGGTGAGCACCGCGGCCGGCTCCAGCCGGATGTCCGTGAGCGTGCCGTCGGCCCGCAACGCCGCCAGCGGCGCGGGGACGGCGGCGGGCGCACCGGCACCCGGCAGGACGCCGGCCGGGACGATCCAGCGCACCCGGCCCGGCTCGCCGGGACACCGCTGCGGGTGAAGCGGAACCATGTCAGCCGCCCAGCAGGACGGTCACGGCGCGGGCCACGTACGCCAACAGCCAGGCCGTCGCGGTGAGGTAGGCGAACGCCACCACCGGCCACCGCCACGTGCCGGTCTCGCGCCGGATGACCCCGACGGTGGCCATGCACTGCAGGGCGAACGCGAAGTACACCAGCAGCGCCGCGAGTGTGGGCGGCCCGAACACCGGCTGCCCGGCACGCGGGCCGTCGCGGTAGGTCACGGCGCGCAGCGCCGTACCCGGATCCTCCGGGTCCTGGGCTGCGGTGACCTGGCCGAGGGTGGCGACGAACGTCTCGCGGGCCGCCTGGGCCGACAGCACGCCCACGGTGATCCGCCAGTCGAAGCCCAGGGGATCGAAGACCGGCGCGACCAGCCGGCCGAGCCCGGCGGCATAGCTGTGGTCGACCACATACGCCGCCCGGTCGGCGGGGCGCACACCGGCCGCCCGCAACTCGGCGTTCGAGTGCAGCGGCAGGTTCAGCAGCAGCCACAGCGCGACCGCGGTAAACACGATGACGGTCGAGCACTTACGGACGAACGCCCGCGCCGGCTGCCACACCGCCAGCAGCACCGACCGGGGCGCGGGCAGCCGGTACGGCGGCATCTCCAGATGGAACGGTGCCGGATCGCCGTGACGGTCGCCGAGCTTCTTGAACGCCCACGCCGCGAGCATCGCCGACACCGCGCCGAGCAGGTACATGCCGAACATGACCAGCCCCTGTACCCCGAACGGCCCGACCCGCGCCGACGGGTCGACCAGCAGGCCGATCAGCAGCACGTACACCGGCAGCCGCGCCGAGCAGGTCACCAGCGGTGCCGCCATCATCGTGGCGATGCGGTCCCGGGCGGACGGCAGCGTCCGGGTGGCCATGATCCCGGGGACCGCGCAGGCGAACGAGGACAGCAGCGCCACGAACGCGCGCCCCTCCAGCCCGGCGCGCGCCATCACCCGGTCCATCAGGAACGCGGCGCGGGACAGGTATCCCACGCTTTCCAGCACGGCGATCAGCAGGAACAGCAGCATGATCTGCGGGACGAAGACGAGTACCCCGCCGACGCCGCCGATCAGCGCATCCCCGAGCAGGCCCGACAGCCACGGATTGCCGACGTGCGCCGCCACCCAGCCCGACGCCTGGGCGAACAGTGCCTCGATCGCGGTCTGAGCCGGGGCGGCCACGGTGAAGACGGTCTGGAAGAACACCGTCATCACCGCGAAGAACACCACCACGCCCCAGACCGGGTGCAGCACGACCGCGTCGATGCGATCGGTGATGCGGTGACGCTGTGCCGCGCGGTATCCGGCGTACGCCAGGACCGACTCCGCCCAGGCGTCGCGTTCGCCGGGGTCCTGTGGTGGCGGCAGCACCGGCACCGGCCAGTCCCGCCAGCCGGACAGCAGCGCGCGCAGCGGTGCGATGCCCTGGCGGCGGTGACCGATCACCGCGACGACCGGCACCCCGAGGGCCTGGCCGAGCGCGTCGGCGTCGACCGCGCCGTGGCGGCGGGCCAGTTCGTCGGTGAACGTCAGCACCACACACGTCGGTAGCCCGCGGGCCAGCACCTGGGCGGCGAACCCCAGCGACCGCCGCAACGTCGTCGCATCGACCAGCAGCAGCAACGCGTCCGGGCGCGGCGCGCCGTCGGTGCCGCCGTCGAGGACGTCGACCATGACCTGCTCGTCCAGGCTGACCGGATCCAGCCCGTACGCGCCCGGCAGGTCCTCGACCACGAAACGGTCCCCGCCCGCCCGGCAGACTCCGACGGAGCGGGACACGGTCACCCCGGGATAGTTTCCCGTCCGTGCGTGGCGCCCGGTCAGGGCGCTGAACACACTGGACTTGCCGGCGTTCGGGGCGCCGACCAGCGCCACGCGCGCCGCGTGCACCGAGCCGGGCAGCCGGCCGCCGCCGTCGTGACAGGAGACGCTCACCGGGAGACCTCGACGACCTGTACGCACGACGCCTGCGCCCGGCGCAGGCAGATCTCGTAGTCCTTCACCCGGTAGACCACGGGATCGCGCAACGGTGCCCGGCGTACCACCTGCACCTCCGTGCCGGTGGTGAAGCCGAGGTCCATCAGCCGCCGGGCGGTCACCGCGGAGCCGGGCACCCGGACGGACGCCACCCGCGCGCGGGCGCCCGGAGGCAGGTCGGCCAACGTCTGCCGTTCCGAATCGTTGCGCCCCGTACCCGTCATGTGGCCCTCCGCCTCGCACCCGTATCCCTCGTGGATAAGGGCAGGCTAAGCTCACGAAACCGGGAGCGGAGGTGACCTTGTACCCGATTTGGCGGGCCTCGGCGCCGCCCTCAGCCGGCGGCGGCGAACAGCGGCGTGCTCAAGTAGCGTTCGCCGCCGTCGGGCAGCACGACCACGACCGTGCGTCCCTCGTGTACGGCCCGGCGCGCGACCGTCGTCGCGGCGTGCAGCGCGGCACCGCCGGACACCCCGGCGAGCAGCCCTTCGGTACGGGCGAGCCGTCGCGCGGCCGCCCGAGCGTGGCCGACGTCGACCAGCACGACCTCGTCGTACACGGTGGGGTCGAGCACCTCGGGTACGAACCCGGCGCCGATGCCCTGGATGCCGTGCGGGCCGGGGGCCCCGCCGGACAGCACCGGTGACTCGGCCGGCTCGACGGCCACCACGTGCAGGTCCGGGTTCTTCTCCTTCAGCACCTGGCCGACCCCGGTGATGGTGCCGCCGGTGCCGACGCCGGCGACGAGCACGTCGACGTCGCCGCCGGTGTCGTCCCAGATCTCCCGTGCGGTGGTGTGCCGGTGCGCGTCGGGATTGGCCGGGTTGTCGAACTGGCGGGGCAGGAACGCCCGCTGTTCGTCGGCGATCTGCCAGGCCCGGCGTACCGCCCCGGACATCCCCTCGGCGGCCGGGGTTAGCACGAGGCGCGCGCCGTACGCGGTGAGCAGGGCACGCCGTTCCGCGCTCATGCTCTCCGGCATGGTCAGCGTCAGCGCGTAGCCGCGGGCGGCGGCCACGACCGCCAGTCCGATACCGGTGTTGCCGCTGGTCGCCTCCACGATCGCGGTGCCGGGGATGAGTTCACCGCTGCGTTCGGCGGCGTCGATCATGGCCACCGCGATCCGGTCCTTCACGCTGCCGCCCGGATTGTGCGACTCGAGCTTGGCCAGCAGGCGGACCGGCAGGTCCGGGTCGAAGCGGGACAACTGCACCAGCGGGGTGCGGCCGATCAGTTCAGTGGCGTCGCGGAAGATCACGTCAGAGCTCCTGGGCGGGTGCCGGCGCGGCGCCGGGGACGGACATGGGTTCGGACCCGGGCCACGGCGGCCGGTGCGCGCAGCCGCGCACCGGCCGGGACGTCCGCCAGCACCAGGCAGTGCGCGCCGATCTCGGCGTCGTCGCCGATGTGCAGCGGCCCGAGCACGGTGGCGCCGACGCCGAGGACGACCCTGTCGCCGACGCTGGGGTGGCGCCGGGCACGGCCGGTGTCGCGCCACCAGCCGCGCCCGCCGAGCGTGACCCGGTGGTACATCGTCACGTCGTCGCCGACGCGGGCGGTCTCCCCGATGACGACCGCGGCGCCGTGGTCGATGAACAGCCGCCGCCCGATCGTGGCTCCGGGGTGGATCTCGACGCCGGTGACCAGCCGGGTGAACTGCGAGAGCGCCCGCGGCAGCAGCGGCAGGCCCCGGCGGTGCAGGCGGTGGGCCAGGCGGTGCGACCACAGTGCCCACAGCCCGGGATACAGCCACGCTTCGATCTTGAGAGCGCCCCGCAGGGCAGGGTCGCGCCGGCATGCGGCGCGCACGTCGTCCAGCACGTGTCCTCCACGCAGGTATCGCGACGTTCGGAGGGCCGACGGTACGGACGCATAACCCCGCCGGACAGGGTCCGTCGCCCCGGCGCGCTGCGCGCCGTGATCGGGTAACGTGCGCGGTGGTCCTGAGTACCAGCGACAAGCCCCGGCTGGCTGGTCGGCAACCCTCCATCCGCGGCGGGGTGCCTCCGGGGACGACCTGGCCCTGCCGCAGCGGCGGGGCAAGCGCGGATCGGCCTGCGCCGGTCCCTGGACACCACGCGGAGTCGACGTGTACCCAACTTCGGTCCACCCCCTGTTGCCGCAGCCCACCGACCTCGACCCACCGGCGCCGACACCCGCACACCCGCTGGCGGTGCTGGGCGGTGACGTGCGGGTCCGGGTCACCGACGGGCGCCTGCTTCCGTACGCGAATCTGGACGTCGCCGCCACCGCCCCGTGTGCCGCGGTGGCGGCCGAGGCGGTCGCCCGGCTGCTGCCGACGTACGCCAGCGTCCACCGCGGGGCCGGGGCCCTGTCCCGGCACTGCACCCGTGCGTACGAGCAGGCCCGCGCCACGGTGGCGCGGTACGTCGGCTGCCGCGCCGGTGACCAGGTGGTCTTCACCCGCAACAGCACGGATGCGTTGAACCTGCTCGCCCACGCCGTGCCGCGCGGTGCCGACGTGCTCACGTTCGTCGGCGAGCATCACGCCAACCTGCTGCCGTGGCGCCGGGCGATCCGTCTGCCGCTGCCCGGTACGCCGGACGACGCGGTCGCCGCGGTGGACCGGGCGCTGCGCCGGCACGGTCCGGCGCTGGTGGCGGTCACCGCGACCAGCAACGTCACCGGCGAGGTGTGGCCGGTCGCCGAGATCGCCCGGGTGGCACGCCGGTACGGCGCCCGCGTGGTCGTCGACGCCGCGCAGCTCGCGGCGCACGGCCCGGTGAGCCTGGCCGCGCTCGGCGCCGACTACGTCGTCCTGTCCGGCCACAAGCTGTACGCGCCGTTCGGTGCGGGAGTGCTGGCCGGGCGCGCCGACTGGCTCGACGACGCCGAGCCGTACCTGCGCGGCGGCGGTGCCACCCGGCACGTGGACGCCGACGCGACGGTTCAGTGGACCGGTGGCCCCGCGCGGCACGAGGCCGGCACGCCGAACCTGGTCGGGGCCGTGGCGCTGGCTGCGGTGTGTGCGGCACTGACGGAGACCTGCTGGGCGGGCCTTGCCCGGCACGAGCAGCGGCTGCTGGATCGGCTGGACGCGGGGCTGGCGGGTGTCGCGGGCGTGCAGCGGCTGGCCCTGTTCGGTCCGGGGCATCCACGGACGGGCATCGTGAGCTTCGTCGTCGCCGGGCTGGAGTCCGCCGAGGTGGCCCGGCGCCTGGCCGACGACCACGGCATCGGGGTTCGTGACGGCCTGTTCTGCGCGCATCCGCTGACCCGTCATCTGCTCGCGGCGGTTCCCGCCGCAGCGACGCCCGCCGCGCCGCCGACGACCGCGGTGCGGGTGAGCATCGGCGCCGGGACCACAGTGGAGCATGTCGACCGGCTCGTCGCCGCATTGGCACAGATCGCCGCGCGCCCTGGCGGCCGGTGCACACAGTCGTTCGGCGCCCGCTAGGGACCAACGGCCTCTGGTGTACGGGACCGCCCGGCGGGTATGCCCTGTAGGTGTCGATCGGGCATTCACATCGACGTGATCTGCCGTTCGAATCCGTCCCGGCCGGTCACGGTCGACGCCCCGCCGCCCGCGACGGGCGGCGGGGCCGGGATGCCACGCCGTACCACGGAGGGGACCGAGGTGCCCGTTGACGATGCCATCCCCGTGCAGCGGTTCGAAGTGGTCGCGGCCGACCCCCAGGAGGTTGTCGAGATAACCCTCAATGCCTGCGCCGGCGCCCGGGTCAGGATCTTCGGTGACGCCGGGACGTTCTTCTACCGGCAGCACACCACGGTGGCCGGTCCGATGGGGATGAGCGCGATCGCCAGCCAGATCGGCGTTCACCTGGACTGCCCGTTCCTCGACCACCTGGTCTTTCTCACCGCCGACCGCGGCCAGGCCGGCTTCCGCACCGGGACCGGCCAGGCAACGCTGGGTCCGGGTGACACTCTTGCCTATCCGGTGGCGGAACCGTTCACCGCGACCGCCGGCGACTTCGACGGCCGGGTGCTGACGCTGGAACTTCCGGTCGGGCCGGTCGCGACGCGGGCCGGGCTGGACCCCGAACGGTTCCGGTTCGCCTCGATGAACCCGGTCACCCCCGCACTCGGCCGCCATTTCCGCGCCACCATGCGGTACCTGCACACGGCGTTGCTGGCCAGGGAGTCGGCTCTGGCCAACCCGCTCGTGCTGACCGGCGCGATCGATGCCGCCGCGGCCGCGGCGCTGGCGGCGTTCCCGCACACACCCCACCACCATGGGCGGCAATGGATCCGGTCGGGCGCGGTACGCCGCGCGGTGGAGTTCATCGACGCCAATCCGGCCCGGCCGCTGACCCTGGCCGACATCGCGGAGGCGGCCGGGACCAGCGTCCGCGCCCTTCAGGCCGGGTTCAGCCGGCACCTCGACACCACACCCATGCTCTACCTGCGCCGGGTCCGGCTCGCCCACGCCCACCGCGACCTGCAGTGCGCCGATCCCGACACGGGCGTGGCGCAGGTGGCCCGCCGGTGGGGGTTCGGCCACCTCGGACGCTTCGCCGCCTACTACCGCACCGCATACGGGCAGTCACCCCGGCTCACGATGCGGCGCTGAGTGCTTCCGAGGGCCCGTCCGACCATGCGCCGAGGAGGGATGCCCGATGGGATCGGCAGCCGGTGACACCGTTCCGGTGCGCCGTTTCGATCTGGTGGCCACCGATCCACAGCTGGCCGTCGCGCTCGTACGAGACCTCTACGCCGACGCCCGGTTGCGGATCTCCGGGGATGAGCGCACGTTCTTTCACCGGCACCGCAGCGCGATCGCCGGGCCGTTGACGGCCGACACGGTCGACTCCGGGATCGACCTCGACGCCGACTTCCCGTCGTTCGACCACCTGTGTTTCATCACGCCGCTCCGTGGGCGCGTCGGCTTCCGCACCGGCGGCGGCTACACCGAGATCGGCCGGGGTGAGAGCCTCGCCTATCCGGTGGCGGAGCCGTTCACGGTGATCGCCCGCAATGCCGCCAGCCAGATCCTGCGGCTGCCCGTCGCCCCGGTCGCGGCCCACGCCGGGGTGGACCCGGACCGGTTCCGGTTCACCTCCCGGAGCCCCGTGACACCCGCACTGGGTCGCCACTTCCGCGCGACGATGCGCTTCCTGCACCAGGTGCTGGGCGCTCCGGACAGCGTCCTGGCCGACCCTGTGCTGCTGGCCGCCGCGATCGACCTGATCGCCGTGACTGCCCTGGCCACCTACCCGCACACGAGTGTCGAGCCGACCGAGCGGCCGCGGGTCCAGGCTGCCGCGGTCCGCCGCGCGGTGGAGTTCATCGACGCCAATCCGGCCCGGCCGCTGACGCTGGCCGACATCGCCGCCGCGGCCGGGAGCAGCATCCCCGCCATCCAGCGCGGTTTCCGCCGCCAGTTGGACACCACGGCACTGCTCTACCTGCGCCGGGCCCGCATCGCGCACGCCGACCGCGCTCTCGCGGCCCGCCGCGAGTCACGGTGACGCGGCGGGCTCGGCGACGCGCCCGGCCCGGGCCGGGGGTGGTTCAGGCGGCCACGGAGTTGCGGTGCAGCCGGACCTGCCAGACGTCCGGCCCGGTTTGCAACCACTGGGCTGCCACCTGCCCGGCGTAGCGGGCGTCGATCTCGGCGAGCAACGGCCGCGGGGCATGCGGGGCCACCAGGACGAGCGCGCCGTCGTCCGGCAGCGCGTCCAGCGCGGCGAGGACCCGGGCGTGGCGTTCACCGTGCGGGATGTCGCGGACGTCGAGCCGCGGATCGATCGTCAGGACCTCCGCGGACGCTTGCGCCGCACCGGCGGCGTCCCCGCCGCACCCGCAGCTGCCGCCGCAGCCGCCGGGTTCCGTCTCGCCGTGACCGCCGATCAGGTCGTGCATCCCGTCGAGGAGCCGGGCCAGATCGACCGCCGGGGCGGAGACCAGCAGCGGAACGATCAGGTCGTTCTCCTTGGCGAGGTGGGCGATGAACAGCACCTGCAGGGCGCGGGCGGTGGCTGCCGCGGCCACCGCGGAACTGGTCGCCTCCAGCTCCTCGACCAGTGCGGTGATGGCGCGGTGCTCGGCGATCATGCCCTCCACCAGCAGACGGCCACCGGGTTCGTCCGCGGCCGCCGGGTACAGCGCGGCCTCCTCCGCGTACGCGTGGGGCAGCAGCTCGTCGTGCAGCCAGGTCGCCAGCGCGTTGCGCCGCTGCCAGACGTCGCGCAGGGTGCCGAACTCGGCAGTGCGGAGCAGGTCGACGACGTGGCCCGTCAAGGTGGCCGCCAACTGGGCGTGGTGGCGCACGACCGCGTGGGCGGCGCGCTGGTCGGCGGTCTGGTCCGGCTGTGACATGGAACCCTCCACTGGTTTTGACGTCGTTTGACGTTATAACGTTAAGCACCATGGAAACCCAGCGGAAAGGCCCCGACGGGGAGACGATCAACACTCACCGGTACCGGGCCCTGGGCTCGGACAGCCGGGTGGAGATCCTGGGCCTGGTCCGCGCCGCGTCCGGCGGTCTCACCGCCGCCGACGTGGCCGCACACACCGGGCAGCACCTGTCCACCACCCGCACCCACCTCGACCGGCTGGTCGACGCGGGGCTGCTGGTCAAGGCGCGCGCCAGCGGCGGGGCACCGGGCCGACCGGCCTGGCGCTACCGCGCCACCGCCGCGGATCCCGCTCCGGCGCCGTACCGGTCACTGGCGGCCGCGCTGCTCGACCACCTGCCCGCCGCGTCCGGCGGGGATGTCCGCGAGGCAGCCGCCCGCGTGGGCCAGGACTGGGGGCGGCAGCTCGCTACCGCTGGCCCGCCCCAGCCCGGCCCGGTGGAGGCGGTCACCGCGGTGCTCGGCGGGCTCGGCTTCGACCCGGACCGGGCACCCGGGCAGCCGCAGGGCGCCGTCGAGCTGCACCTGCGTACGTGTCCTTTCCTGGAGCTGGTCGGGCAGAACCCGGATGCGATGTGCGGCCTGCACCTCGGCGTGGTCCGCGGGGTCCTGGCCCACCACGGTGTCGGCGCCGACGATGCGGTCCTGGAGCCCTTCGGCGCCGCGCACGCCTGCGTGGTCCGCCTGCCCGGGTCGTCGCCGGCCCCGGCCGCCGAGGCCGGCTGATGAACGCCGCACCGCGCCCGCGCCACCCCGGCGCCCCGGCGGCAGGCTCGATCCGGCGGCCGGTTGCGCCTGCGCCGGGCCCGGTCCCGCGGCCGGTTGCGCCCGGCTCGGACCGGCGGCCGGTCGCCTGGCGGCTGCCCGTGCTGGCGGGCGGCGGCCTGTCGCTGGCCGTGGGCCTGTACACCGCCCTGCTGCTGCTCGCATTCCCCGTGCCCGCGCCGTCGGTGCCGGTGGAGCGCGTGCACGGCCCGGTCATGGTGTTCGGTTTCGTCGGCACCCTGATCGCGCTGGAGCGCGCGGTCGCGCTCGGTGCCCGCTGGGCGCTGCTCGCGCCGGCCTGCTCCGTGGCCGGCGCCGCCCTGCTGGTGATCGCCGGCCCGGGGCCGGCCGGACACGGGCTGCTGATGCTGGCCGCCGTGCTCCTGCTGGGCATCTACCGCGCCCTGTGGCAGCGGCAGCCGGGGGCCGCGCTGCTCGCCCAGGCGGCCGGGGCGTTCGCCTGGTACGCGGTCACGCTGCTGTGGCTGGCCGGCTTCCCGGTCGCCGAGACCGTGCCGTGGCTGGTCGTCTTCGTGGTCGCCACGATCGCGGGGGAGCGGCTGGAACTGGCGCACGTGGGGATGCCCGCCGCCTCCGCACCCCGCTGGCTGCTCGCCGCGCTGCTGGCCCTGCTGGCCGGCGCCGCCGCCGCCACGATCGACCCGGCGGCCGGGGCGCACCTGTTCGGAGCCGGTCTGCTGGCGGTCACCGGCTGGCTGGCGGTGTTCGACGTGGCCCGCCGTACGGTCCGGGGCCGCGGGCTGCCGCGGTATGCCGCGGTCGGCCTACTGGCCGGCTACGCGTGGCTCGCGCTGGCCGGACTCGTGTGGGCGGGCGCCGGAGCGGCGCTCGACGGGCCCCGGTACGACGCGGTGCTGCACGCGGTCTTCCTCGGCTTCACGATGTCGATGATCTTCGTGTACGCGCCGGTGATCCTGCCCGCGGTGCTCCGGCGGCCGTTGCCGTACCACCGGCTGCTGTACGTGCCGCTTGCCGTGCTGCACGGGTCGCTGCTCGCCCGCATCGGGTTCGGCGACGCTGCCGGGCTGGCCGTGGTGTGGCGGTGGGCCGGGGCGCTCAACGTCGCCGCGGTCGTGGGCTTCGTCGCGTGCGCCTCCGGGCTTGCGATGAGGCGCGGCCGGTCGCTGCGGCGATCACGCCCGGTCGCCGCGGCTGCCGCCGATGGTGGTGCGGTCATGACACTCCCTGTGTCAACCTCAGGCAACGAGCAAATCGTTTTGTCCGGGTTGGATGAGGCGTTTTGCGTTGCCGTGCCGGGCGGGGTCGTAGGCGGTGCGGTTCTGCCAGCAGCGCCAGATGACGCGGATCCAGGCGCGGGCGAGTACGCGGACGGCGTGGGGATGGTCGTGGCCGCGGGCTCGGGCGTCGGTGTAGACCTTCGCGGCCCATGGGCTGGCGTGGCGGCTGTTGTCGGCGAAAGTGGTGACCGCGACGCGGAAGCGCTTGTTGCAGGCCCAGCGGAAGTGCACAGCTCGGTGTCGGCCGGATTCCTTGGTGACCGGGGTGGCTCCGGCCAGCGCCGCGATGGCGTCGGGGCTGTCGTAGGCTTGCCGGCAGTCGCCCCACTCGGCGAGTATCTGGGCGGCGTTGATCTGACCAGACCTTGGCAGCGACGTGAAGATCGGCGCGTCTGGGTGCTCTCCGAGTGTGGCGATGGTGCTGCGGTCGAGGTCCTTGAGTGCGCCGACCATGGCCTTCAAGATGGTGACCAGGGCGAGGACCGTGTCACGGACCGCCTCGCAGAGCGTCTCGTCCAGGGTGCCGGCGGGTGCGCCGCGCAGCCGGGCCAGGAGTTGCTCGGCGGGGCGCCGGCCGCAGTAGCCGTGCTTGACGCAGAACGCGGCCAGGCGTTTGACGCCCAGGTGCTGGGCGTGGCGGGCGGTCGGGTAACGGGTCAGGAATTCCAGGGCGATCGGCGATTCCACGTCGGCGAAGATCGCTTTGGCGCCGGGCCAGTGCGCGTCGAGCAGCGCGGACAGCTGGTTGGTGGCCGCGACGCGCATCTCGACCAGGTCACCACGGGTGCGGACCACGGTGCGCAAGGCCTTGGTCTGCGCCGAGTACGGGGTGGCCAGGTGCAGCCGGTGCCGACGCAGCCGCAGATACTCGGCGATGACTTCGGCGTCGCCGGCGTCGGACTTTGCGCCGGAGAGCACCTCGGAGTCGCGCCACGCTTTGATGGCGTTCGGTTTGACCGGCACCACCGGGTGGCCGGCTTCGAGCAGCACGTCGACCAGGCGGCCGTCCGGGCGTTCGATCCCGACTGGCATGGTCTCGGGCTCGCCGATGCGGGCCAGCCGCCGGGTCAGGCCGGCCAGGCCGTCGGCGGTGTGCTCAATGGTGAACGCGGCGATCTTCCGGCCGGCTTCGTCCTGCACGCACACGGCGTGAGTCTCGGCGGCCCAGTCGATTCCGACGAAGAAGGATGCTCCTTCGACGTTGAGAGACAACACAACTCCTACAAACGCTGGCAGCGACGTGACTCGACGAGCGGGGCTGACGGCCGGGTGGTCACTAACCGGCGCTCTACGGCGCATCTCCCTGTTGCCGGTCAGGCAGCCCCGGCAAGGCCCGGGAGTGGCGGTGTCATGAAGGCCCTCGAAGGGCGACCGCACCAAGCCATCTCCCGAACCTCGCCGAGATCGACAAGACCCTACTTCCAAGATCCTGTCGAAGGGATGGTGCCCTAGTGACCGCGAGCCCAGGCCCCGCACCGATGGCGGTGCGGTCATGACACTCCCTGTGTCAACCTCAGGCAACGAGCAAATCGTTTTGTCCGGGTTGGATGAGGCGTTTTGCGTTGCCGTGCCGGGCGGGGTCGTAGGCGGTGCGGTTCTGCCAGCAGCGCCAGATGACGCGGATCCAGGCGCGGGCGAGTACGCGGACGGCGTGGGGATGGTCGTGGCCGCGGGCTCGGGCGTCGGTGTAGACCTTCGCGGCCCATGGGCTGGCGTGGCGGCTGTTGTCGGCGAAAGTGGTGACCGCGACGCGGAAGCGCTTGTTGCAGGCCCAGCGGAAGTGCACAGCTCGGTGTCGGCCGGATTCCTTGGTGACCGGGGTGGCTCCGGCCAGCGCCGCGATGGCGTCGGGGCTGTCGTAGGCTTGCCGGCAGTCGCCCCACTCGGCGAGTATCTGGGCGGCGTTGATCTGACCAGACCTTGGCAGCGACGTGAAGATCGGCGCGTCTGGGTGCTCTCCGAGTGTGGCGATGGTGCTGCGGTCGAGGTCCTTGAGTGCGCCGACCATGGCCTTCAAGATGGTGACCAGGGCGAGGACCGTGTCACGGACCGCCTCGCAGAGCGTCTCGTCCAGGGTGCCGGCGGGTGCGCCGCGCAGCCGGGCCAGGAGTTGCTCGGCGGGGCGCCGGCCGCAGTAGCCGTGCTTGACGCAGAACGCGGCCAGGCGTTTGACGCCCAGGTGCTGGGCGTGGCGGGCGGTCGGGTAACGGGTCAGGAATTCCAGGGCGATCGGCGATTCCACGTCGGCGAAGATCGCTTTGGCGCCGGGCCAGTGCGCGTCGAGCAGCGCGGACAGCTGGTTGGTGGCCGCGACGCGCATCTCGACCAGGTCACCACGGGTGCGGACCACGGTGCGCAAGGCCTTGGTCTGCGCCGAGTACGGGGTGGCCAGGTGCAGCCGGTGCCGACGCAGCCGCAGATACTCGGCGATGACTTCGGCGTCGCCGGCGTCGGACTTTGCGCCGGAGAGCACCTCGGAGTCGCGCCACGCTTTGATGGCGTTCGGTTTGACCGGCACCACCGGGTGGCCGGCTTCGAGCAGCACGTCGACCAGGCGGCCGTCCGGGCGTTCGATCCCGACTGGCATGGTCTCGGGCTCGCCGATGCGGGCCAGCCGCCGGGTCAGGCCGGCCAGGCCGTCGGCGGTGTGCTCAATGGTGAACGCGGCGATCTTCCGGCCGGCTTCGTCCTGCACGCACACGGCGTGAGTCTCGGCGGCCCAGTCGATTCCGACGAAGAAGGATGCTCCTTCGACGTTGAGAGACAACACAACTCCTACAAACGCTGGCAGCGACGTGACTCGACGAGCGGGGCTGACGGCCGGGTGGTCACTAACCGGCGCTCTACGGCGCATCTCCCTGTTGCCGGTCAGGCAGCCCCGGCAAGGCCCGGGAGTGGCGGTGTCATGAAGGCCCTCGAAGGGCGACCGCACCAAGCCATCTCCCGAACCTCGCCGAGATCGACAAGACCCTACTTCCAAGATCCTGTCGAAGGGATGGTGCCCTAGTGACCGCGATCCCGAACCCTGCGCGGACCGGCGCCTCGGACGCGGTCCGCGGGCTGACGGTTGGTGAGGACGCGGTCCGCGGGCAGAGCGCCGGTGGCGCGACCGGGCGCGCCGGCTGGCACCGGCGTGCCGCCGCGCTGCCGCTGGGCTACCTCGCGGCGCTGGTGGCGCTCGCGGTGCTGCACCCGTGGCTGCCGGCGTGGCGCTGGCTGGCCATCCATCTGCTTCTGCTCGGTGCGGTGACCAACGCGATCCTCGTCTGGAGTGCGCACTTCGCCGCGGCGATCCTGCGCGTCGCCGCCCCGGTGCGCCGCCGCGGCGAGGCGGTCCGGCTGGCCGTGCACAACGTCGGCGTCGTCGCCGTACTGATCGGCGGCGCCGCCGACCTGCCGTGGCTCGGGGTGGCCGGCGCGGGTGCGGTGTTCGCCGCCATGGCCGCACACCTGGCCTGGCTGTCCCGGCGCCTGCGGACCGCGCTGCCCGCCCGCTTCGCGGTCACGGTGCACTACTACCAGGGCGCCGCGGCGGCGTTGCTCGTCGGCATTCCGGTGGGCGCCTGGATGCTGGTGGTCGACGACTCGTCGCGGCCCCGGCTGGTGCTGTTCCACGCCCACGTCAACCTGCTCGGCGGGGTGACCCTGACCGTGCTGGGCACGCTGCTCACGTTCTGGCCGACTGTGCTGCGTACGCGCATGGCCGACGACGCCACCGCGGCCAGCCGCACCGCGCTTCCGGTCGCGGCGACCGGCCTGGCGGTGCTGGGGATCGGCGTACTGGCCTGGTGGCCCCCGCTGGCCGTCGGCGGCCTCGCGCTGGTGGCCCTCGCCGCCGCGCTGACCGTACGCCCGGCATGGCGCGCGGCTCGCGGCAAACCGCCCGCGTCGTTCGCCGCCTGGTCGATCGCCGCTGCCGGCGGCTGGCTGTTCGTGGCGTTCGCGATCGACGGCGCGAACCTGCTCACCGCCCGCGGCGCGGCCGCGGCGGCCGACCGGTTCGGCGCGGTCCTCACGCCGCTGCTGGTCGGGTTCGTCGCGCAGGTACTGCTGGGATCGCTGGCCTACCTGCTGCCGGTGGCGCTCGGCGGTGGCCCGGCCGCGGTCCGGGACCGGACGGCGGCACTGGACCGGCACTTCGCCCAGCGCGTCGCGATGGCCAACGCCGCCCTCGCCACCTTCCTGCTGCCCGTCGGCCCGTACGTGCGGATCACCACGTCGCTGCTGCTCCTGGCCGCGCTGGTGCAGTTCCTGATCCCGGCCGCCCGTGTGCTGCTCACCGCCCGGAGGTAGACCCGTGTCCACTCCCGACTCCGCCTCCGCCGCACCCCGCTCGCTCGGCGGCTTCGCCACCGGCGTGGCGCTCGTCCTGCTGGCCGTGCTCGTCGGCGCGGCCGCGCAGCGCGTCTCCGGCGGACCGGCGCGGGCCTCGGCCGCCGAGATCGTCGCCACCGGTCACACCACGACCGTCGCGGTCACCGCGGACGGGATGCGTTTCCACCCCGACCGGATCACCGTGCCCGCCGGAGACCGCCTGGTCATCGAACTGGCCAACCACGACCGCCGCCGCCACGACCTGGTCCTCGCCACGGGCGCGAAGACGGGTGCGGTCGGCCCGGACGGCACCGCCCGCCTCGACGCCGGGGTCATCGGCGGCCGCGTGGACGGCTGGTGCTCGCTGCCCGGCCACCGGCAGGCGGGCATGATCTTGACCATCACGGCTTCCGGAACGGACGGCCGGGTGGCGGACACCGCCGGTCACGGCGACCACGCGGCCGGCATGACCGGCATGCCGCACATGGACGCGATGGCCACGCCGGACCCCGGGTTCACCGCCCGCGACGCGACCGCGCCCACCGCCGCTACGGGCCGCCTGCATCGCGTGGAACTGCGGGTCCAGGAGGTGGTGCGGGAGGTCGCGCCCGGCGTACGGCAGAAACTGTGGACGTTCAACGGCACCGCCCCCGGTCCGGTGCTGCGCGGCCGGGTCGGCGACACGTTCGAGATCACCCTGATCAACGACGGCAGCGTCGACCACGGCATCGACTTCCATGCCGGGGCGCTCGCCCCCGACCGCCCGATGCGCCCGATCAACCCGGGGGAGCGGCTCGTGTACCGGTTCACCGCCACGAAAGCCGGCATCTGGATGTACCACTGCTCGACCATGCCGATGCTGTACCACCTCGGCAACGGCATGTACGGCGCCCTGATCATCGACCCGCCCGACCTGGCCCCGGTCGACCGGGAGTACGTGCTGGTGCAGTCCGAGCTGTACCCGGGCGGCGACGGGCAGCCGGGCGACCTCGCCAAGATGCAGGCCGAGCAGCCCGACGCGGTCGTCTTCAACGGCTACCCCGCCCAGTACGTCCACCGGCCGCTGACCGCACGCACCGGCGACCGGGTACGCATCTGGGTGCTCGACGCGGGCCCGAACCGCAGCACCGCGTTCCACGTCGTCGGGGCGGTGTTCGACACGGTCTACGCCGAGGGCCGCCGCCAGCTGCAACCGGGCGACGCGGGGGGCGCCCAGGTCCTGCCGCTCGCCCCGGCGGCCGGCGGCTACGTGGAGACCGTCCTGTCCGAGGCGGGCCACTACCCGTTCGTCAGCCACATCATGGTCGACGCCGAGCGCGGCGCCCGCGGCAGCATCGAGGTGAGCCCACGATGACCACCGTGCCGGAACCGGCGACCCGGCCACGGCGGCGAACCGTACGCCGGTTCGTGCCGCCGCAGCACGGCGCGTGGGCGATGCTGCTGGTGCCGTACCTCGTCGGTGTCCTGGCGGCCGGCTTCCGCTGGCCGCAGGTGCCGCTGCTGGTCGCGTGGCTGGCCGGCTACCTGCTGTCGTACTACGTGCTGCAGGCGATCAAGACGCGCCGCCCGGCCCGGTTCCGCGCCCCGTTGCTGCTGTACGCCCCGGCGACCGCGGTACCGGCGGCCGTCGTCGTGCTGGCCCGGCCGCCGGTGCTGGCGTACGCGCCGATCTTCGCGCTGCTGCTGGCGGTCAACGCCGGCTACGCGTGGCGCCGCGACGAGCGGGCCTTGGTCAACGACCTCGTCTCGGTCGTGCAGAGCTGCCTGATGGTGTTCGTGGCAGCCACGATCGCCGGCGTGGCTCCCGGCGACGTGGCCCTCCCGTTCGTCGCGGTGTTGCTGTATTTCACCGGCACGGTCTTCTACGTCAAGACGATGATCCGGGAGCGCGGGAACGCCACGTTCTACCGGGTGTCGGTCGGCTATCACCTGGTGGCCGCTGCCGTCCTCGCGTGGGTGGCGCCGCCGCTGGGATTGTTGTTCGCGCTGCTGGCGGCGCGCGCCTGGGCCCTGCCGCCGCGGGGTCTGCGACCCCTGCAGGTCGGCCTCGTCGAGATCGCCGCGTGCGTGCTGCTCGCGGTCACCGTACTCACGGTCTAGCCGGTTCGAACGCCAGCTCCACGAGCCGCCCGACCAGCGTGACGTAGTCGATGCCGCACGCCGCCCAGACCTTCGGGTACATCGAGTGCGCGGTGAAGCCGGGCATCGTGTTCAGCTCGTTGACGTACAGCCGGTCGGCGCTCTCGTCCCACAGCAGGTCCACGCGGGACAGACCCCAGCCGCCGACCGCGGTGAACGCGGCCAGCGCCAGTTCGCGTACGCGTGCACTGACGGCCTCGGGGAGGTCGGCCGGGACGGTCATCGGGTCCGCGTCGCCGAAGTATTTCTGCTGGTAGTCGAACCAGCCGCCGGTGACCGCGACCTCGCCGACGACGGACGCCTCCGGCTCCCACCCGCCGAGCACCCCGCACTCGATCTCGCGGCCGTGCACCCCCTGCTCGATCAGCACGAGGCTGTCGTGTTCCAGCGCGGTCTCCACGGCCGCGGCCAGATCGTCGCCGTCGGCGACCCGGGTGATGCCGATCGACGAGCCCATCCGGGCCGGCTTGACGAACAACGGCCGCTGCAGCCCGGTGGCCAGCCCCTCCGGGTCCGGCGTGGTGCGCCACGCATGCCGGTCGAACCACACGTACGGGGTGACCGGCACGCCCTCGGCGACGAAAGCCCGCTTCATCGCGACCTTGTTCATCCCCACCGCCGACGCCGCGATGCCGCATCCGACGTACGGCACCCCCAGCGCCTCCAGCACGCCCTGCACGACCCCGTCCTCGCCGAACGGCCCGTGCAGCACCGGGAACACCACGTCGCAGGTGGCCAGCACCGCGCCGTCGGCGCAGATCGCGAGCGTGCGCGGCGCGCCGCCGCGGCGCAGCTCGACCTCGGGCCCGGTCACCTCCAGCGCGTCGTCGATGGCCCGGGCCACCCCGGAGCGGTCGCGCAGCTTCTCCAGGACGTCATCCGGCACGAGCCGGTATCCGCCGTCGCGGGTGACGCCGACCGCGGACACGTCGTGGCCGCCCTCGGTCAGGGCGCGCAGCACCCCCAGCGCCGATGCGCAGGAGACGTCGTGCTCGGCCGACGGGCCGCCGAAAAGGACCGCGATGTTCATGCGTCACTGCCTTCCATGAGCCGGCCGACCAGGCCGGCCTCGACGTTGCCGCCGGTCAGCACGACGCCGACCGTACGGTGGCCGCCCGCGCCGGTGACCTGCAGCGCACCCGCCAGGGCGGCCGCACCGGACGGTTCGACGAGGAGTTTGAGGTGCATCATGATGAGCCGGAAAGCGTGCGCGATCGCGTCGTCGTCGACCCGGACCGATCCGATGCCGGAGTCGCGCAGGACCCGGAACGGCAGCTCCCCGACGCAGGCCGGGCGCAGGCCGTCGGCCAGCGTGGTGGCCGGGCTCACCGGTACGCGGCGACCCGCGGCGAGGCTTCGCGCGAGCGAGTCGCACCCGTACGGTTCGACGCCGTGGACGGCGATGCCGCGCCCTTCGGCGGCCAGCACGGCGCCCGCCGCTCCGCCGCCCCCGCCGACCGGCACGACCAGGGCGTCCAGGGGTGTGCCCGCGGCGTCGGCCGCCTCGATGAGTTCGAGTGCAGCGGTGCCCTGCCCGGCGACGACATCCGGATGGTCGTACGCGTCGATGACCGCGTAGCCGGTGTCCGCGTGGACCTGCCGGACCGTCTCGTGCGGGTCGCCGTCGGCGCGCAGCACGCACGCCCCGGCGGCGGCGGCCCGCGCGACCTTTCCCGGTGCGGCGTCGGCGGGCAGGACGACGACGGCGGGCAGCCCGTGCCGCTGGGCGGCCTGCGCGACGGCGGCGGCGTGGTTGCCGGTGCTCTGGCAGACGACCCCGGCGGCCCGGCCTTCGGCGGCCAGCCGGCCCACCGCGACGGTGGCGCCGCGCATCTTGTAGGAGCCGCTGCGCTGCAGGTTCTCGGCCTTCAGCAGCAGCCGGGCGCCGGCCAGTTCGTCCAGTTCGGCGCTGCTGAGCATCGGGGTCCGCACGATTTGCCCGTCCAGGTAGCGGGCGGCGTCGGCCACATCGGATCGGCTGAGGTTCCGTTCGGCGACGGCTGGTTGCACGGTGTCACGTCCCTCCTCGGCGGTTGACCCGGCCGAGTGTTACAGCCAGTCACCCGTGGCTGCCTCGGACCGCGGACGGATCATGCCGGGCGGCGGTGCAACTTTCGGCCGAGGCCACCGGGAATCGGGGCCTGGACCAGCCCACCGAGCTGTGTGAGGGCGCGGCCACGCGCGGCTACGGCCGGGCGGGTCCAGCGACGGGATGTTCACCATGCGTGACGGGCCGCGGTCGACGGGGACACCGTCGACCGCGGCCCGTCGAGGGGACCGGCACGCTCAGTGGAACTGCAGCATGTCCGGCTTCGCCGCGAGCTCCGCGATCTCCTCGACGGTGAACGGCATCGTCGTCAGCGACGGCTTCGACCCCCGGGCCTTGCCGGGGGCGTCCAACGGCGCGGTGTGCTCGTCACTGCTGTGGCCCTGGTCGGCCATGACGACCAGGGCGCCGCCCTGCAGGAGCCGGCTGGCCACGATGTGCGCTCCGGCCTTGTCGGTCCATGTGGCGATCTCGATCCGTACGCCGCGGACCTCGCGAACCGTGCAGGTGGTGCGGGCATCGGCCTTGCAGCCCGGGACGCGAGTACCCCCGATCAGGATCTCCGCGGACAGGGCGCCCTCGCGGCCGCCGTCCTGCACCAGGAGTGTGGACCCCGCGATGCCCATGATGCCCTTGGCCGGAGCCGGGTGCGCCGCGTCCGGCAGGACACTGTGCGGGTCGAGACTCGCGTCGTACTTGATCTCCACGGGCTTGGCGTTGGTGCCTGCCGGGACCGCCGTGACCAGCAGCCGCTGCATCGCCTCGCCGTGGTCGGCCGCCGCGCGGGCGGGCGGGAGACCGGCCGGCGCCAGCGCGGCGTTGGTCGCCGGGGCGGGCGCGAGGCCCGTGCCGCCCTGCTCGACGGCCGGCTTGGCGCCCGTGCCGGCGTACATGCCGCCGGCCGCCAGCGCGGTCGCGGTCAGCAGGCCGGCCGCGGCCACCGCTGTCCGCCGGCTGCGCCGCGCCGAGCGGCGGGCGTTCGCCAGCACCGCGTCGCCGCCGCGCAGCGGTGGCGCTCCCTCCACCAGCCGATCGCACATCTGCTTGATGTCGCTCACCGTCGTCCTCCAAGAATGGGTTGGGCCATTTCCGGGTCGGCAGCGGCAAGTGCCTCTCGCAGCGCGGCGAGGCCGCGCGAGGTCTGGCTCTTGACCGTGCCGGTGGCGCAACCGAGGATGTCGGCGACCTGCTCGACCGGCAGGTCGCCCCAGAACCGCAGCACCAGCACGGCTCTGTGGCGGGGCGTCAGGGTGGCGAGTGCGGCGCGGACCAGCATGCGGTCACCCGGTTCGATGCCGCCCGGGGCGACGGCGTCGAGCGCGGGGCTCTCCGGCACGGTGGAATGCTCCCGGCGCCAGGGTCGGCGCCGTTCGTCCAGGAAGGCCCGGACCAGTACGCGCCGGGCGTACCCGTCGAGACTGTCGCGCTGCTCGATCCGCTGCCACGCCCGGTACAGCTTCGTGAAGGCGATCTGGGTCAGATCCTCCGCCAGATGCCAGTCGCCGCACAGCAGGTACGCGGTGTTGCGCAGATGGTTGCCGCGTGCCGCGTAGTACGCGGCGAATGCCTCGTCCACGTCCGTGCGACCGGATCGCCGTAGCAATCTCATGCCGTTGTTCGCTCCCCTCCACCTCGGTCACGGTAGACACGGGACGAAAGGTGCCGCGGGTTCCCGGGTGGACGGAAAACTTTGCGGCGGCGGCCGGCGGGTGGTGGATCCCGCGGACCGCCGCCATCGGGGAGGGGTTCAGAGTACGGAGTTCAGGGCGGGCAGGTAGCCGGACTTGTAGCCGGTGCCGGTCGGGTGGAACGAGTCGGTGGGCGGGATGACCGTGAGGCCGTGCAGCCATGCGCTGGGCCCGCAGATGCCGTGCCCGGTGAACTCGTCGGTCACGTCCGACCAGATGAAGCCGGCGGCTTGGGCGTGCGCCTTGATGGCCTTGTTGAGTTCGACGGCGCCGGCGTTGAGGGACTTGCGCTTGGGGATGCTCATGCCGGCGAAGCCGCAGCTCGGGGCGTTCTCGTCGAACAGGATCGGGTAGCCGAGGACGACGACCTTCGCGTTCGGCGCCTTCGCGCGGATCTGCGCGTACGTGGTGTCGAACTTGGCGGGCATCTGCTCGTTCAGGATCTTCAGCCCGTCGGCGACCTTGGCGGCGCACCCGCTGTCGCTGGACAGCGTGCACGTCATGATGGTCGACGCGAAGCCGACGTCGTTGCCGCCGATGGTCACGGTCACGAAGTCGGTGCTCGCGTTCAGGGCGGACAACTGGGTCGAGCGCAGCGTGTCGGTGGTGGCGCCGCTGCAGGCGACCGACTGGAACGACTTCGGGTGGTTGGCGCTGTTCCACAGCCCGGGGTAGCCGTTGGGGCTGCGCAGGCAGACTCCGGTCTGCCCGGAGGCGCCGACTCCGGACGAGTAGGAATCGCCGAGCGCGACGTAGTCCCAATCGGACGCGCCGGACGCGGCGGCTGCGGGAGCAGCGAAGGCGAGGGTCAGCAGGGTGGACGAGATGAAGCAGGCGAGGGCGGTGGTGGCTCTGCTCATCGGGTGGCCTCCGGATCCACGAGGGAAATGGGGGCCGAAGCGCTCCGGTTACTGACGAGTATGTCAATCTCTTGCGACAATTAATATAGTGACATTGTTGTTAACATGTTGTAACATGCATCAATGTGACCTGCATGAACGTCATGCGGGAATCTTTCCTGCGCCAATTGATATTGGCGGCCGTTCGGCGCATTCCGTGCGCATTCCGGGCTGCTTCCGTGCGCCCTTTTCGGCCAGATCACGTTTCCGCCAGGTTGCCGGTTTCGGGCTGGTCAGCTCGGATTTGTCGGCCACGGGGGCGAGGGCGGCGCCCGGCACGGACGGGCATGCTGGTCCGACTTCTGCCGTCGGTGTCGAGGGGTTCGTGTGGAGTTCGACGAGGGGGACGGCCGCGGGCTGGCGCGCCGCCGATTTCTGAGCCTGCTGGCCCTGACGGTGCCGGCTGTCGCGCTGTCCGCGAGTCCGGCCGTGGCGGCGGTGTCGGCCCCGTTGCGCGGAGCCGTCGATCTCGACCCGGTGGCGTCGGCCGCGGGGGCGTGGGGCGGGCCGGTCCGCTTCCAGCGCGGCAAGGCGATGCTGGGCTCGTACCTGTCGCTGCGCGGAAAGACGCTCACCCAGAGCCTCGCGCTGCGCCAGCAGCAGCTCGGCCGCGGCCAGCGGATCGTGCACGTGTACTACCCGTGGTCCGACTACTACCCGACCTCGCACCCGCAGGTGCCCGCGGACGCGGTGCTGATGATCTCCTGGGCGGGCACCAAGCTCAGCAAGATCAACAGCGGTGCGAGTGACCACCACATCGCCAAGATGGCGCGGCTGATGGCCGGCATGAAACGGCCCATCCTGCTGCGCTGGGGCTGGGAGATGAACGGCAACTGGTTCTCCTGGGACGGCGTGCACAACGGCCGGAAGCCCGCCAACTTCATCAAGGCATGGCGGCGGATGCACCGCATCTTCCGCCAGCACGGCGCCACGAACGTCGCGTGGGTCTGGGCCCCGAACTGGAACTCCGGCCCGGACGTGTCGTGGAACAAATTCACGCACTACTACCCCGGCGACGCATACGTGGACTGGGTCGGTGTCTCCGGCTACAACTTCTCCAAGGAGTCGCCGAAAACGCTGTTCACGCCGATCGTCAAGGCGTACGGCAGACGCAAGCCGATCATTCTGGCCGAGACCGCAGCCGTGGAACACGGCAGGCACACCAAGGCCCGATGGATCAAGAGCCTGTCCGCGTACGTGGCCAAGACGCCGTCGATCGGTGCCGTGGTCTGGTTCGACACCGACAACCAGAAGGGCACGAAGCGTAACTTCCGGCCGGACAGCGACGGCGAGGCGCTGGCCGCCTACCGGACGATGACGCGCGGGACCCGCTTCTCCGGCTGATCAGCCGGCCGTTGCTGCTCGTTGGTGGCGTGCCCTTCAGATCCCCGGACGGCGCGGTCTGCCGTTCGACCCGGACGGCGGGGTAGGGCTGGCCCTACCCCGGGCCCGGCGGCGGGCGGGATGGTGCCCCCGTTGTCCCGGCGCCTAGGTTTGTTGAGCATGACCGCTGTATCCGGACCCCCGCCGACCACCGCCGAACGCCGGCCCGGCATCCCGCACCTGCTGCGCCGCGCCGTGGTGGACACCGTCTACCTGTTCACCGGTTTCCCGCTGGCCCTGGCCGGCTGGATCGTGGCCCTGGTCGGGCTGACCACCGGCGCCGGACTGGCTGTCATCGTGGTGGGGGTGCCGGTCCTCATGCTCACCGTGCTCGCGGTACGCGGCCTCGCGCAGATCGAGCGGCTGCGCATCCGCGGCGTGCTGGGCGACCCGGACACCCGCGCCGCATACCGGCGCGCCGCCCCGGGCACGGCGCCGGTGCGGCGCTGGCTGATCCCGCTGACCGACCTCCAGTCGTGGCTCGACGTCGCGCACACCGTTGCGGTCTTCCCGCTGGCGCTGCTCACCTGGAGCGTCGCACTGCTGTGGTGGGTGACCGCGCTGGCCGGGGTGAGCGCGGTCGCCTGGCGCGGCCGCATCCCGGGCGTCACCTTCTACTTCACCGACGACATCGCAGCCTCACCCGCGATGCGTACCGCCGTGATGACCTGCATCGGCGCGTTCGCGCTGGTCACCCTGCCGTTCGTGACGCGGGCGATGGCCCTGGGGCAGGCCTGGTTCGGCAAGGCGCTGCTCGTCGACGTCGGACGGCTACGGGGCCGGGTCGTGCGGCTCGAGCAGGAGATGGCCACCGCGCAGACCCGCACCGCGGCCGCCGTGTCGGCCGAGGCGACCGCGTTGCGCCGGCTCGAACGCGACATCCACGACGGGCCCCAGCAGCGTCTCGTACGGCTGGCCATGGACCTCGGCCGCGCCCAGCACCAGCTCGACACTGACCCGCAGCGCGCCCGCGACACCGTCGGCGACGCCATCGCCCAGACTCGTGAAGTGCTGGCCGAACTGCGCGCGCTGTCGCGCGGCATCGCCCCGCCCATCCTGGTCGACCGGGGGCTGCTGGCCGCGGTCACCTCCCTCGCCGCCCGCTCCACCGTCCCGGTCGATCTCGACGCCGCGGACCTCGGCCGGCTCGACACCGGCGTGGAGACCGTCGCGTACTTCGTGCTCGCCGAATCCCTGACCAACGTGGCGAAGCACAGCCACGCCACCGAATGCACCGTCACGATGCGCCGCGACGACGACCGGCTGCTGCTCTGCGTGGTCGACAACGGCGTGGGCGGTGCCGCCCTCGCGAAAGGACACGGCCTGGCCGGCCTGAGCGACCGCGTCCACGCGGCCGGGGGAGAGCTGCACCTGACCAGCCCGCTCGACGGCCCCACCACCGTGGCCGCCTGGCTGCCGTCACGATGACCGCGGCCAGCTGCCTGCGGGTCGTCGTCGCCGACGACGCCGTTCTGCTGCGCGAAGGTCTGGTCCGTCTCCTGCAGGAGGCGGGCCACACCGTCGTCGCCGCGGTCGGCGACGGACCGGCACTGGTCGACGCGGTCGAGATGCACCGGCCGGACGTGTCCGTCGTCGACGTACGCATGCCGCCCAGCCACACCGACGAAGGGCTGCGCGCCGCCGTGCAGATCCGTGGCCGGAGCCCCGCCGCGCCGATCCTGGTGCTCAGCCAGTACGTCGAGTCCTCGTACGCCACGGACCTGCTCGCCGATGGCGGGGGCGCGATCGGCTACCTGCTGAAGGACCGGGTCGTCGAGGTCGCCGACTTCCTCGACGCCCTGCAGCGGGTCGCCGGGGGCGGCACCGCGTTCGACCCTGACGTGGTCGCGCAGCTGCTCGTCGGGCGGCGCCGCGACGCGCAGCTGCGCGCGCTGACCCCACGGGAACGCCAGGTCCTCGCGCTGATGGCGGAGGGGCAGTCGAACACCGCGATCGCCCGCCGGCTCGTGGTCACCGACGGCGCGGTCGAGAAGCACGTGCGCAACCTGTTCACCAAGCTCGGCCTGGTACCCGACGACGAACAGCATCGCCGGGTCCTGGCCGTGCTCGCGTACCTGAACGGCGGCGCTACTCCACCCTGAAGTGACACACCACGGTCTTCTCCGAGAACGTCCTGCCGTCCGCGCTGCGGACGTACCACCCGTAGTTGACGCCGGGGGTCAGCGGCGGCGCGGTCACCGTGACCGTGCCGGAACCGGTCACCGGCGTGCTGCGGCCCGCCGCGTCGCCGATGCCGAAGACCTGGACGTTGGGGCCGGTCTCGACGCTCTGCCACAACGAGAACTCGGCGTACACCTGGGCGGTGGGATCGGCGTGCGTGACCTTGGCCGACAGCTTCGGCGTGCGCGTGGCGACGGTGCCCCACGTGCTCTTGTCCTGGCTGCAGCCGGGGTCGGCGGGGCCGGTGGAGGCGGGAACCGTCGTGTTCATCGTGGGGAGCTGCGGCTGCGGGGTCTGGTCGGCAGTGAGCTTGCCGACCTCGGTCGCGGTCAGCGCGTACGCATACGCCCGCGCGTCGTCGACGTCGCCGACGAACCCCGACGTGACAGCCTTGTCCGGGTTGTCCTGGGTGTCGGCGCCCACGGTCCAAGCGCCGTCGGCGGTCCACCGGCTGGTGTGCCCGGCGCTTGCCGCGAGCTTGCCGTCCACGTACAACTGGAGCTTGCCGGCGCCGGCGTCGTACGTGCCGACCAGGTGGGTCCAGACTCCGGCGGTCGCGGGCGCGGTGACCCGGTCGGTGCGGGCACTGGTTGCATCGCTCACCGGCATGACGAACTGCCAGGCGTTGTCCGGCTTGCTGTAGCCCAGCGTGACACCGTTGATCTCCTCGCCGCGCTCGCTGAGCACGGTCCCGGTAGGTGCGCCCGAAGCCAGCCGGGCCCACGCCGAGACGGTCAGGCTCGCGCGGGTCGGCACGAGCGACCCGCGGTCCTTGGCGCCGACGACCATGCCGGTGCCGTCGAAGTGCAGTGCACCGCCCCGCGCCGGGATCCACGTCGTGCCGCCCTTGAGGTGCCCGGTGTACGAGTTCCCCGAGGCGTCGACGGTGTCCGGGCCCGAGCCGTCGCCGAAGTTCCACGTGACGGCCTGACCGCGGGTGTAGCCGATCATGGGCGCGTGGTCGGAGAAGCCGTTCGGGTCGCCCTCGCTGACCGCGTTGCCGGTGGTGTCCGCGTACTCGGTCAGGGCGTCGCAGGCGGCGAAGCCCGCGGTCGAGAACAGGTAGTCGAGCTTGGTGGGTGGCTTCGGTGGCGTGCTGCCGTCCGGGCTGTTGTAGTGCGTGACCTCGTTGACCGCGTCGCCCGGCACGTACGCCTGCTGGTCGCACTCGGCGTAACGGTCGTACAGCGGCGTCAGCGGGTTCGGGGTCGACGGCGAGGAGTTGAAGTCGCCGCCGAGCAGCAGCGGACCCATCGCGGACACCTTGTCGGTCAGGGACGCGACCTGGCGCGCGTACTCGTCGTTGTGACCGTCGCGGTGCGGCAGGTGCACCGTGCACACCGTGGTGTCCCAGCCCCGGACCTTGGCACACAGCAGCGGCTTGCTGCTGCCCAGGACGGTGCCGGAATCGGGGTAGTACACCGGGTCGCCGGGCACGAGCAGCGCCGGGTGCGAGGTGCTGGTGATGGTGCCGTGCACGACGATTGCGCTGCCCAGCGTGCCGACGAGCCCGTCGCGGCACGGTGCGTCGGCGACGGTTTCGGCGCTGCTGCGCCACCGGTCCACGGCCGCGTACGTCCAGCCCGGGCCGAGCAGGCCCATGAGGCTGCCCAGCAGGCTGCCGTCATCCGTATGGGCGCTGTCGGCGGGGAAGCAGATCTCCTGCAGCAGCAGCGCGTTGAGACCTCGTGCGTGTGCGATGCCGGCGATCGTCTCCGCCTTGCTCTGCGGCCGGTTGCGCCAGGGGCAGAACGAGTCGGTGCCCCTCATGCCGCCCGCATCGTTGCAGACGTTCCAGGTCATGGCGCGGATCGACTCGCGTTGGTAGGCCGTCGCAGTGGGGTCGAGCACGGCGGCGGGCTGCAGGGCCGGCGGCGGGCCGGCCATGGGACCGGCGAGCTTGACCAGGCCGACTACCGCGAGCACCGCCAGCGCGGCACCGAGTGACGCCGCGGGCCGGGCGCCGCGGCGGAGGATCCGATGCATTGTTCTCCCCGTAATTGCCGTATGTGCGTCGACCGGCCCCGATGCGGTCACCGGTGAACGTCAGGCGCGAAGGCTAGCATCGACGAACGACAACTCCTGCTGCCGTACAAAACGGACGCGGACGAGCCCATCGAAGCTGCGTCGTGACGGTAGGTAAGCCCTTGCGCGACGATGTGACGTGTCCCACCATCGTTTTCTGCGTACTGCCAAGTAACAATCACTCGACGCGAGCACGGACCGTGCTCGTCGGCAACTTGAGCCAGGCACCTCGAACCGCAAGACCTCGTCCCACGTACTGAACGTCAACCGTCTGCTGCGGAGTCGACTGATGATCATTGGTGTAGTCAGGGAGTTGCGCCCGGGTGAGACGCGCGTGGCGGCCACCCCCGCCACTGTCGCGGAACTCGTGAAGCTGGGATACGAGGTGGTGGTGGAAGCCGGCGCCGGTCTCGCGTCGTCGTTCGCCGACGCGGCGTACGAGTCGTCGGGCGCGTCGATCGGTGATGCACTGGTCGCCGACGTCGTGTTCGCGCTCAACCCGCCGCCGCCCGAGCAGCTCGACCGGCTGGCCAAGGGCACCACCCTGGTCGGCATGCTCAACCCCCGGCTGGACCCGGCCCTGGTCGAGGACCTGGCCCGGCGGCCGATCACGGCCCTGTCGATGGACGCCGTACCGCGGATCTCGCGCGCCCAGTCACTGGACGTGCTGTCGTCGATGGCCAACATCGCCGGCTACCGCGCGGTGGTGGAGGCGGCGCACGTCTTCGGCCGGTTCTTCACCGGGCAGGTGACCGCGGCCGGCAAGGTCCCGCCGGCCAAGGTGCTGGTCGCGGGCGCCGGTGTCGCCGGCCTCGCGGCGATCGGCGCCGCGGGCAGCCTCGGCGCGATCGTGCGGGCCACCGACCCGCGCCCCGAGGTCGCCGACCAGGTCAAGTCGCTGGGTGGCGAGTACCTGTCGGTCGAGGCCGCCGAGGTCGAGGTCTCCGCAACCGGCTACGCCAAGGAGATGTCCGACGACTACAACGAGCGCGCCGCCCGGCTCTACGCCGAGCAGGCCAGGGACGTCGACATCATCATCACCACGGCGCTCATCCCCGGGAAGCCGGCTCCCCGGCTGATCACCGCGGACATGGTGGCCTCCATGAAGTCGGGCAGCGTCATCGTCGACATGGCCGCCGCCAACGGCGGCAACGTCGAGGGCACCGTGCCGGGCGAGGCGGTGGTCACCGCGAACGGCGTGACCATCATCGGCTACACCGACCTGGCGGGACGCCTGCCCGCGCAGGCGTCGCAGTTGTTCGGCACCAACCTGGTGAACCTCATGAAGCTGATGACCCCGGCCAAGGACGGCCGGCTGGTGCTCGACTTCGAGGACGTCGTCCAGCGGTCCATGACGGTCGTCCGTGACGGCGAGCTGACCTGGCCGCCGCCCGCCGTGTCGGTGTCGGCCGCCCCGGCGCAGACCCCGGCCCCCGCGGCCGCCGCGGTCGAGACGCACGCGAAACAGCCGGCGTCGACCGCTCAGCGGCTCGGCGTCGTCGGGGCGGGCGCCGCGGTGCTGTTCCTGCTCGCGGCGCTGTCACCGGCCGCCATGCGGGGGCACCTGACGGTGTTCGCGCTGGCGATCGTGATCGGCTACTACGTGATCGGGCACGTGCACCACGCGCTGCACACCCCGCTCATGTCGGTGACCAACGCGATCTCCGGGATCATCGTGGTCGGCGCCCTGTTGCAGCTCGGGCACGGCGACCACGTGGTGACCGTGCTGTCGTTCGTGGCCATCCTGCTGGCCAGCATCAACGTTTTCGGTGGCTTCGCGGTGACGCGTCGCATGCTCGCCATGTTCTCCAGGAGCTGATCTGATGTCCATCGAACCGGCGGCGCAGGCGGCGTACATCGTCGCGGCCCTGCTCTTCATCCTGGCCCTTGCCGGGTTGTCCAAGCACGAGACCGCCAAGATCGGCAACATCTTCGGCATCGCCGGCATGGCCCTGGCGCTGGTGGCCACGGTCGCGCTGGCCATCGCGAACGAACTCAGCGGCGCCGGCCTCGCGCTGCTCCTCGTGGCCACCGCGGTCGGCGCCGCGATCGGCCTGTACCGGGCCAGCCGGGTCGAGATGACCGGGATGCCGGAACTGATCGCGCTGCTGCACAGCTTCGTCGGCCTCGCCGCCGTGCTCGTCGGCTGGAACGGGTACCTGCACGTCGAGGCGGACCTGAACGGCGCCGAGGCCGGCGTGCTGCGCGGCCAGGAACTGCTCGGCATCCACAGCGCCGAGGTCGTCATCGGTGTCTTCATCGGCGCGGTCACGTTCACCGGCTCGATCGTGGCGTTCCTCAAGCTGTCGGCCCGGATGAAGTCCAGCCCGCTGATGCTGCCGGGCAAGAACTTCCTCAACCTGGGTGCACTGGCCGCGTTCGCGGTGTTCACCGCGTGGTTCGTGATCCAGCCCCAACTGTGGCTGCTCATCGTCGTCACCGTGCTCGCCCTGCTGCTGGGCTGGCACCTGGTGGCCTCCATCGGCGGCGGCGACATGCCGGTGGTGGTGTCGATGCTCAACAGCTACTCCGGCTGGGCCGCCGCGGCCTCCGGCTTCCTGCTGGAGAACGACCTGCTGATCGTCACCGGCGCGCTCGTCGGCTCCTCGGGTGCCTACCTGTCGTACATCATGTGCAAGGCGATGAACCGGTCGTTCATCTCCGTCATCGCCGGTGGCTTCGGCATCGAGGCCGGGCCTGCCGACGACACCGACTACGGCGAACACCGCGACATCACGGCCGAGGGCGTGGCCACACTGCTGACCGCCGCCGACTCCGTGATCATCACGCCGGGCTACGGCATGGCGGTCGCCCAGGCGCAGTATGGCGTCGCCGAGCTCACCCGCAAACTGCGGGAGAAGGGCGTCGACGTCCGCTTCGGCATCCACCCCGTGGCGGGCCGCCTGCCCGGCCACATGAACGTGCTGCTCGCCGAGGCCAAGGTGCCGTACGACATCGTCATGGAGATGGACGAGATCAACGACGACTTCGCGAACACCTCGGTCGTCCTGGTCATCGGCGCGAACGACACGGTCAACCCGGCCGCCGCCGAGGACCCCAGCAGCCCGATCGCCGGGATGCCGGTGCTCAAGGTGTGGGACGCCGACGACGTCATCGTGTTCAAACGGTCGATGGCCTCCGGGTACGCGGGCGTACAGAACCCGCTGTTCTTCCGGGAGAACAGCGCGATGCTCTTCGGCGACGCGAAGGACCGGGTGGAGGACATCCTGCGGGCGCTCTGAGCGCACGGGCGGGCCGGGCCGGCATCGAACGCTGCCCGCCCGGCCCGGCTCCGCGCACAGTGGGCGCGCCGCCCTCCTGCTGGTCGTCACAGCACGTCGGGGATGCGTACCTCGATGGTGGTGCCCTCCTCGGGCCGGGAGCGTACCCGCAGCTCGCCGCCTAGCAGGCGGGCCCGTTCGGCCATGCCGCGCAGCCCGTGCGGCCGGCCGTTCGGGTGCAGCGCCTGGCCGCTGGGCTCGAAGCCGCGGCCGTCGTCGGTGACCGTGAGCATGGCGGTGCGGCCGTGCTTGGCCAGGCGGATGACGGCCCGGCTGGCGTTCGCGTGGCGCACGATGTTGTGTACGGCCTCCTGCGCCACCCGGAACAGTGACGTGCTGACGTGCTCGGGCAGCCGCAGGTCCTGCGCGTCCACCTGGATCGGGAGGTTGGGCACGTTGCGGGCCAGGCTGGTCAGCCCGGCCGCGAGGCCGAGGTCGTCGAGGATCGGGCTGCGCAGCCCGGTGATGGCGCTGCGCGTCTCCCCGAACGCGAGATCCGCCAGCGACCGGGCCGCGTCGACCTGCTGCGCGGCGTCGTCGACGTCGCCGGAGTGCAGTGCCGCCGTCGCGGCCGACAGCCGGAAGCTGAGGCTGGCGATGGCCTGGGTGACGCCGTCGTGCAGGTCGCCGGCGATCCGGCGACGCTCCGCTTCCTGCATCGTGACCGTGGTCGCGACCGCGGTGTTGCGCAGGTCCCGGTATCCGTCGATCGCGGTCGCCAGCGCGGCCAGGTGCACCCGCAACGCCACCAGGTCGGCCACCGCCTGCACCGGGTCGACCTCGGCGCGGCTGAACGCCCGGCGCCGCCTGCTGAACACCGCCAGCACGGCCACGGTGGCGCCGCCCGGCACCCGGGCCGGCGCGCACAGCCTTGACACCGGTTCGCCCGGCCCGAGTCCCATCAGCTCCCGGTGCCGCGCGTTGCGCGGGTGGTCGTCGACCAGCACCACCGGGATGCCGTCCGCGGCCACCCGCCCGGTGACGCCGAAGCCGCGCGGAATCCGCAGGCCCGGGCCGCCCGCCGCGGGGTGCGCGGCGCTGAGCACGAGGTCACCGTCGTCGGCCACCCGGAACACGAGGCAGCCGTCGGCCCCGAGCGTGTCGGGCACCGCGGCGGCGACCCGGCCGAGCACCGTGGACAGATCCGGTTCGCGGGTCACCCAGCGCTGCACCCGGCTCAGCAGATCCGTCAATGGAACAGGGATTCGCGCAGGGCCACGGCGACGGCCGAGCCGCGGTCGTTGACCTCCAGCTTGCGGTACAGCCCGCGCAGGTGCGTCTTCACCGTGTCGTCGCTGACCACCAGCCGTGCCGCGATGGCCTTGTTGGACAGTCCACCGACGAGCAGTGCGAGCACCTCGCTCTCGCGCTGGGTCAGGCCGAGCCGGGCGCCGGGCCAGAACTCGCCCTGGCGTACGTGGGCGGCGGCCGAGGCCACCCGGCCGGCCAGGCCGGGGTCGATGACGATGTCGCCGAGCTGCACGTTCTCCAGATGCCGGACCAGCTCGTGGCCGTCGATCCGCTTCAGCAGGTAGCCGGACGCGCCGGCACGCAGCGCCTGGTACAGGTACTGCTCGTCGTCGTACACGGTGAGGAACACGACCCGGGTGGACGGTGCCGCGGCCCGCACCGCCCGGCACACGTCGAGTCCGCTGTCGCGGCGCAGCCGTACGTCGCACAGCACCACGTCGGGATGGTGGGCGGTGACGGCCTGCACCGCGCCCGCCTCGTCCCCGGCGGAACCGATCACCTCGACCGCGCCCGGGAACCGGGACAGCATCGCCCGCAGTCCCTGCAGCACCATCTCGTGGTCGTCGACCAGCAGCACCCGGATCGGGGTGCGGTCAGGCGGGCGCACCGGGCACCCCGGTAACGGTCACCATGAAACTCCTCAAGCGAGCCCGACGGCCCGCTCGTTGTCGGGGTGTGTCCCACCCGATGCCCTGCCAGGCCCGCTCACCAGGCGCGGGGATTGCCCGCCGATGACGCGGCCTTGGTCGGCATTTGCAGGGAATGGTACGGGTCCCGCCGGTCACTGTCGAGGGACGCCGCGACGCTGCGTGGCCCACCGGGAACCGAGCGCGAGGCCCGCGTCGGGCGCGGTGTGCCGGGTGGCGGCTCGCGGAGCTGCCGGCGTTGCGGCGGATCCGTCCGGGGTGCGCTCACCGGGAATATGCCGCCGAGTGTAGACGTCGCAATGCGTCCACGGTGACCCCGGCGGCGAGGGGCCCGTCACTGTCCACCATGTCCCCGCGCTGATAGCCGGGCACGACCGCGGCAGCCCCCGGAAACGGCAGGTGGCGGTGGTAGGCGGACGTCACGACCAGGCAGCACAGCCCGGCCGCGGTGGCGGCGGCCAGCCCGGGCGGGGAGTCCTCCACCGCGACCGCGTCGCGGGCCCCGATCCCGAGCTCGTGCAGGGCGAGCTGGTAGACCTCCGGGTCGGGTTTGAGCCGGGACACGTCGTCACCGGTGATCACGGCGGCGAACGTGACGTCGCCGAAGAGGCGTGCGAGCAGGACGGTCACCCAGGCGCGGCGGCCGGTGGTGGCGACCGCCACGGGTACGCCCCGCTCGTGCAGCTCGGCCAGCAGTTCCGGTACGCCGGGCCGGGCCAGCAACGGCCCGTCGTGCAGCCACGCGGTGTAGTGGGCGGTCTTCGTGCGGTGCAGCTCCCGTGCCAGCGGTTCGGAGTCGGGGACGCCCTGCCCGGCGAGGTACCCGGCCAGGCGGCGGCGCCCCCCGGTGACCGCGAGCAGGCGGCCGTACTCGGGGACACCCCACTCGTACGGCAGGCCATGGTCGCGGAACGCCCGGTTGAACGCGCGCCGGTGCCCGTCGCGTTCGGTCTCGGCGAGCGTGCCGTCCACGTCGAAGATCACCGCGCGCAGCCCGGATGCCGTCATCGTTGGTAGACCTCCTGCATGAGGTGGAACAGCAGCAGCTCCTGCGTGATCGCGAGCGGTTCGCTGTGCCCGCCGTCGGCGAGCCGGCCCAGCCCGCGCGGGATCTCCCGGTCGTGGCCGACCCCGTCCCACAGTGCCTTCTCCAGTAGCCGGGCCTCGTCCGCGGTGGCGTCGGCGTGCACCCGCAGGCAGTCGACCGGGGTGCCGTCGTCGTCGCGGATGATGTTCAGGTGCAGGGCCGCGCCGACGTCGTCGGTGAGCAGCCGGGTCAGCGGCGGGTGCTGGACGGTCGGGCGCAGCAGCAGCTCGGCGGTGGACGGGGTGTCCGGCCGGTCGGCGCCCTCCGGTGCGGGCGCGAAGCGGACGACGATGTCGGCGAAACGCCGCTGCGGCCGGATGTACGCGGCCGAGTCGGGCTCGCGTCGCGCGAGTTCGTGGCGTACCTGCGCCGTGGTGTAGCCACGGCACGTGGTGTCCCGGTGGATCTTCCACCGGTGCCGGATCTCCTCGGGCGGGTCGAGGAAGACCGTGATGTCGAAGCACGCCCGCGACAGCTTGGAGAACAGCGGGAACAGGCCCTCGACGATGACGAACTGGCGGGGCCGCAGGTACTGCGGCCGGGCGAACGTGCCGGTGCGGTGGTCGTACACCGGTTTGAGGATGGGCTGGCCGGTGGCCAGCATCTGCAGGTGCTGCTCCATGATGTCGAGGTAGTTGGCGTCCGGCGACAGTGCGGTCAGCGGCAGCACCCGCAGCTGGGCCCGATCGTAGCGGTGGTAGTCGTCCACGCAGATGGAGGTGCACCGGTCCGCGCCGATCGCGGCCGCCAGCCCCTGCGCCAGGGTGGTCTTGCCGGAGCCGCTGTCGCCGCCGACCGCGAGCATCACCGGCCGGGCCGCGGCGGGTTCGACGACACGGGAGCGCGCCATCCGGATCGCCTTGTCAGACACCGCGGGCCGCCGCGGTCACACCAGACTCCGGCGCTGCATCAGCCGCAGGATCATCGGCGTGAAGATCAGCTGCATGGCGAGTTCCATCTTGCCGCCCGGGGCGACGATGACGTTCGGCCGCGACATGAACGAGTCGTGCAGCATCGACAGCAGGTACGGAAAGTCGATCCCCTTCGGATCGGCGAACCGGATGACTAGGAAGCTCTCGTCCGCGGTGGGGATCGTCCGGGCGATGAACGGGTTCGACGTGTCCACCGTGGGCACCCGCTGGAAGTTGATGTGGGTCTGGGAGAACTGCGGGCAGATGTGGTGCACGTAGTCCGGCAGCCGCCGCAGGATCGTGTCCATCACCGCCTCGTCGGAGTAGCCGCGCTGGGTCCGGTCGCGGTGCAGCTTCTGAATCCACTCCAGGTTGATGATGGGCACCACGCCGATGCGCAGGTCCGAGTGACGGGCCACGTCCGCGTCACCGGTGACGATCGCGCCGTGCAGCCCTTCGTAGAACAGCAGGTCGGTGCCGGGCGGGATCTGCTCCCACGCGGTGAACGTGCCCGGCTCCTGCCCGTACGGGGCGGCCTCCTCGTCGTCGTGCAGGTAGCGGCGGGTGCGGCCGGTGCCGGTGTTGCCGTACTCCTCGAACAGGGTGGCCAGCTCCGGCAGCAGGTTGGCCTCGGGGGAGAAGTGGCAGAAGTTGACGTTGCCCGCCGCAGCGGCCTCGGCCATCGCCTTCTTCATCTCGTCCCGGTCGTAGCGGTGGAACGAGTCGCCCTCGACGATGGCGGCGGTGAGCCCTTCCCGGCGGAAGATGTGCTGGAACGTGCGGGTGACCGACGTGGTGCCCGCGCCCGACGAGCCGGTGATGGCCACGACGGGGTGCTCGGCCGACATCAGCGGCCCGCCCGGAACATCGACCGGACGTTGAACAGCGAACCGTCGAAGCTGTCGTCCTCGGGTTCGCAGTGGTAACGCTCGATGCGTTCGACCTCGGCGCGGGAGCCGAACACCAGCGGGGCGCCCTGGTGCAGCCGTGCCGGGGGCAGTTCCAGCACCCGGGCGTGGCCGGTGCTGGCGCGGCCGCCGGCCTGCTCGATGAGGTACGCGATCGGGTTGCACTCGTACATCAGGCGCAGCTCGCCGGGGCGGCTGGGGTTGCGGCTGTCGGCCGGGTAGAGCACGACGCCGCCGCGGGTGAGGATGCGGAACACGTCCGCGGCCAGCGACGCCACCCAGCGCATGGTGAAGTCGTGGTCGCGGGGTCCGCTGCGCCCGGCCAGGCACTCGCCGATGTACCGGCGTACCGGCGCGGCCCAGAACCGTTCGTTGGCGCTGTTGATGGCGAACTCGCGGGTCCGTTCAGGGACCCGCATCCGCGGGTGGGTGAGCACGAACGCGCCGATGTCGCGGTCCAGGGTGAAGCCGTCCACCCCGTCGCCGGTGGTGAGGATGAGCATGGTGGCGGGCCCGTACAGGGCGAAGCCGGCGCAGACCTGCTCGGTGCCGGGTTGCAGGAAGTCCTCGACCCGCGCCTCGCCGCCGGGGCGGGGGCTGCGCAGCACCGAGAAGATGGTGCCGACGGACAGATTCACGTCCAGGTCGCTGGAGCCGTCCAGCGGATCGAACAGCAGCAGGTACTTGCCCCGCCGGTACGGCGCGGGGATCGGCAGGATGCCGGCCGACTTGCCGGACGCGATGGCGGCCAGGTGCCCGCCCCACAGTGTCTCCGCCACCATCGCCTCGTTGCTGGCCAGGTCGAGGCGCTGCTGTACCTTGCCGGGCCCCGCACCGTCGGCCAGTTCCCCCCGGTTGACCTGATTGGCAATGATCTTCACCGCGGTGGCGATCGCGTTGAGCAGGCCGGAGAAGTCACCGGTCGAGTCGAGGTGCCGGTGCTCCTGGTCGATGGTGTGCCGGGTGAGGGTGATGCGCCCGAGCGGGCCCGCCAGGCCGTCCGCGGCATCGGTCAGATGGGACACGGTGGATTCCCCATGGTCGGGCCGCGTCGGCGGCGTCCGGTGCGGATGCCAGGACCGTACGGGTGGGACGGTGCCGCCTGCCTCACCCGTGCGGGCGGGTGGACTGATGAGATCGGGCCACCCGGAACACCAGCGCGCCCGCCCGCTCCGGATCCGCCAGGTGGTGCAGGAACAGCTCCGTGGTGGCGGTCGGGGCGGCCGTGGTGACCGCGTGCCACGGCCGGCTCAGGGGGGTGCCGGGCGCAGGCACCCGGTGCAGCGTGCCCGCGCGCAGGTGCTGCGCGACTGCGTCCGTGGAGACCAGGGTGACGCCCAGGCCCAGCGCCGCCGAGGACACCACCGCCCCGACCGAGCCGAGTGTCAGCAGCGGCGGGTCGAGTTGCAGGCGTCGCAGTAGCGCCAGCGTCGCGTCCCGGGTGCCGGAACCGGTCTCGCGCAGCAGCCAGGTCGTCGCGGCCAGGTCGGGCGGCGGGCCGGGCGCGGCCACCAGCACCATCGAGTTGGCCCGGGTGGCACGGGTGACCTGGCCCGCGCCCGGGCGACCGCCGATGACCACGTCGAGCCGGTGGTCGGCCAGCAGCGCCGACACCCGGTCGCGGACGCCGATGTCGAGTGTCACCTCCACCTGCGGGTAGCGCTGCCGGAACGACGCCAGCAGCCCCGGGATCAGTGCCTCCCCGGCCGTGGTGACCGCGCCGATGCGTAGCCGCCCGCGTTCGGCGTCCGCGCCGCGGCGGGCGGCGGCGACGCTCTCGTCGAGCAGGCCGAGGATGCGCCGGGCGTACCCGGCGAACACCGCGCCCGCCTCGGTGAGCCGCAGCCCCCGCCCGCTGCGCTCGAACAGTGCCACCCCCACCTCGGCGTGCAGCGCGGCCAGCGACGCGGAGACGGCCGACTCGGTGACCGAGAGCCGCTGCGCCGCGGCGCGGGCGGACCCGCACTCGTGGATCGCCAGGAACGTCTGCAGCCGGGCCGGAGTCATGACACCACAATAGACAAGCATTGACTCAAGTATCGACGGGGAATGCTCGCTGGACGGATTGACTGTCCGGGCGGCAGTGTCGAGCGCATGACCAATGACGACAGGTGGAACCCCGGCGTTCACAGCTACGCGAGCATGGGTTACTACAACGCCGACTACGTCCCCAAGGACACCGACGTGCTGGCCGTGTTCCGGGTGACCCCGCAGCCGGGGGTGGACCCGGTGGAGGCGGCTGCCGCGGTCGCCGGGGAGTCGTCGACCGCCACCTGGACCGTGGTGTGGACCGACCGGCTCACCGCGAACACGCACTACCAGGCCAAGGCGTACCGGGTCGATCCCGTCCCGGGGCGTCCGGGGGAGTATTTCGCGCACGTCGCGTACGACATCGACCTGTTCGAGGAGGGGTCGATCGCGAACCTCACCTCGTCGATCATCGGTAACGTGTTCGGCTTCAAGCCGCTGCTGGCATTGCGCCTGGAGGACATGCGCATCCCGGTCGCGTACGTGAAGACGTTCCAGGGTCCGGCGCACGGCATCGTGATGGAACGCGAGATCCTCAACAAGTACGGCCGCCCGCTGCTCGGCGCCACGGTCAAGCCGAAGCTGGGCCTGTCGGCGCGCAACTACGGCCGGGTCGTGTACGAGGCGTGCCGCGGCGGCCTGGACTTCACCAAGGACGACGAGAACATCAACTCGCAGCCGTTCATGCGCTGGCGCGACCGGTTCCTCTACTGCATGGAGGGCGTCAACCGGGCGATCGCCGAGACCGGCGAGTCCAAGGGCCACTACCTCAACGTCACCGCCGCGACCGTCGAGGAGATGTACGAGCGGGCCGAGTTCGCCAAGGAACTGGGCAGCGTCATCATCATGATCGACCTCACGGTCGGGTACACCGCGATGCAGTCGATGGCCAACTGGGCCCGGCGCAACGGCGTGCTGCTGCACCTGCACCGGGCGGGGCACTCCACGTACACCCGGCAGAAGACGCACGGCGTGAGTTTCCGCGTCATCGCCAAGTGGTGCCGGCTGATCGGCGTCGACCATGTGCACGCCGGGACCGTGGTGGGCAAGCTGGAGGGCGACCCGGCGACCACCCGCGGCTTCTACGACACGCTGCGGCTCGACCATGTCCCGGCCAACCCGGCCAACGGCATCTACGTCGAGCAGGACTGGGCCAGCATGCCCGGGGTCATGCCGGTCGCGTCCGGCGGCATCCACGCGGGCCAGATGCACCAGCTCGTCGACCTGCTCGGCGAGGACGTCATCCTGCAGTTCGGCGGCGGCACCATCGGGCACCCGATGGGCATCGCGGCCGGCGCCGAGGCCAACCGGGTCGCGCTGGAAGCCATCATCAAGGCCCGCAACGAGGGCCGGGACCTGCTCAAGGAGGGCCCCACCGTGCTGCGCGCCGCGGCCCAGCGCTGCGGGCCGCTCGACGCCGCACTGTCCACCTGGGGCGATGTCACGTTCGACTACGCCGCCACCGATGCCCCCGACGTCGTCGTGACCGCGAGCCGATAGGAGACCACGACATGTACCTGCGCCACGGAGCCTTCTCCTACCTGCCCGAACTGACCGACGACGAGATCGCCGCCCAGGTCCGGTACGCCCTGGACAACGGCTGGCCGGTCTCGATCGAATACACCGACGACCCACACCCCCGCAACGTGTACTGGGACATGTGGGGCCTGCCCATGTTCGACCTCGCCGAACCCGACGCGGTGCTGCGCGAGATCCTGGACTGCCGGGCCGCGTTCCCGCAGCACTATGTGCGGGTGCTGGCGTACGACGCGCGGCTGGGGCGGCAGACCACCGCGCTGAGTTTCCTGGTGCAGCGGCCGGCACACGAGCCGGGCTTCCGGGTGGTGCGCACCGAGGCCCACGACCGGGTGCAGCGGTACTCGTTCCAGCCGTACGCGACCGAGGCGCCCGCCGGCGAACGGTATCCGGCCGAATGACCGCCGGCTTCTCGATGCGGCCCGCCGCCGCGGTCCAGGAGCCGGAGCTGCTGGACCGCGACGCGCGCATCGACCTCAACGCGGACGAGGCGGCCGGCAAGGCCCGCGCGGTGCTGGCCGACTTCGACACCGAGACGGTCGGGCTCACCGCGGTCAAGCGGCGCCTCGCCGAGATCGCCGCGCTGTTGCTGGTCAGCCGCGCCCGGGCCCGGTTCGGGCTCACGGCCAGCAAGCCGTCGCTGCACATGAGCTTCACCGGCGGCCCCGGCACGGGCAAGACGACCGTGGCGATGCGCATCGCCGAGATGCTGCACGCGCTGGGCTATCTGCGGACGCCGCGGGTCGTCGCGGTGACCCGCGACGACCTGGTGGGGCAGTTCATCGGGCACACCGCGCCCAAGACGAAGGAGGCGATCGCCCGGGCGGCGGGCGGGGTGCTGTTCATCGACGAGGCGTACTACCTGCACCGGCCGGAGAACGAGCGGGACTACGGGCAGGAGGCCATCGAGATCCTGCTGCAGGAGATGGAGTCCGGGCGGGGTTCGCTGGTGGTGGTGTTCGCCGGGTACGCCGACCGGATGGAGAAGTTCCTGTCGTCGAACCCGGGGCTCAGCTCGCGGGTGGCCCACCACATCCGGTTCGACGACTACAACCACGACGAGCTGGTGCAGATCGCGGAACTGATGCTGTCGCGGGACAGCTACCAGTTCACGCCGGACGCGCGGGCGGCGTTCGAGTCGTACGTCGACCTGCGGATGGCGATGCCGCGGTTCGCCAACGCGCGCAGCATCCGCAACGCGCTGGAGCGGTGCCGGTTGCGGCAGGCGATCCGGCTCGCGGCGCTGACCGAGCCGATCGGTCTCGCCGAGCTGACCACGCTGACCGCGGCGGACGTACGCGGCAGCAGCGTCTTCGCCCAGGCGGGCTGAGCCCCGCCGCCGGCCCGGAATGTCCCGGGGGTCCCTCACCCCCGGGCGTTCCGGGCCGATGTCTTGATCAAATCCTGAGAAAATGCTCATGACACTCCGTCGCGAGACGATCACTAAGCGCAGTCACCCAGGTTGCAAGGGTGGAGTTGCGGAGTCTCCAAGGAGTTCACATGCTTATCCAGTACATCCAGGCACTGCTGTCGTCCGTCCGGCGGCACGACGACGAAGGCGCCACCGCGGTCGAGTACGGCCTGATGGTCGCGCTCATCGCCGTCGTCATCATCGGCGCGGTGATCCTGCTCGGCGACAACCTCAGCAACATGTTCGGCGGCGTCGCCGACTCCGTGAAGGCCCCGGCCGGACCGTGAGCCGCAGCGGGCGTGGCCGGCCCGCGCGGTCGGCCGCGCCCGCGGGCCGGCCGGGGGGACCGGCCCCGGACCAGGGGGCGGCAGCGGTGGAGATGGCCATCGTGCTACCGCTGCTGCTGCTGCTCCTGTTCGGGATCATCGACTTCGGACGGGCACTCAACGCGCAGATCACGCTCACCGAGGCGGCCCGCGAGGGGGCCCGGGCCACCGCCATGGGCCTCGACGGCCGGGCCCGCGTGACGTCCGCGGCGGGCACCGTGCCCGTGAGTTCGGTACAGGTCACCGTCTGCGGCGCCGACCTGACCCGCGATGCCGTCGTCCAGGTGTCCTCCGGCTTCCGCCCGGTGACCCCCGTGGGGTCGCTGATGGCGATGTTCGGCGGGCGCTCGGACGGATCCTTCACCATCACCGCACGAGGAGTCATGCCATGCGTCGGCTGACGCTGTTTCCCCGGCCCCGCCGCGACGACGACGGCGCGATCGCCGCCACCGTCGCCGTGGTGCTCGGTGTGGGCGTCCTGCTCGGCGTGGCCGCCGTGGTCGTCGACGTGGGCCGCCTGTACGCGGAGCGCGAACAACTGCAGAGCGGGGCCGACGCGGCCGCGTGGGCCGTCGGCGAGGTCTGCGCCGTCACACCGGTGCAGTGCGCCGGCCAGACCGGCACGGCCGGCCGGTACGCGAACAGCAACGCCGCCGACGGCGCCGCGAAAGTGACCGAGATCTGCGGCACCGGCAGCGGCCTGGCGCGGTGCACCGCCACCGCCACCAACCGTACGGGCTGCCTCGGCACCGCGCCGCAGGACGCCCGCTACGCCGAGGTGCGCGTCGAGACCCGGCTGGCCGACGGCTCGACCGTGCTGCCCTCGGTGTTCGCCCGCGCCTTGGCCGGCGGGGACCCCGGTACCACCGTCGGCGGCTGCGCCCGGGTCGCGTGGGGCCCGCCTCGCGTGGCGCAGGGCTTCGCGGTCACGTTCTCGCTCTGCGAGTGGGACACCCTCACCAACGCCGGGGCCACGCTCTGGCCGGCGACCGGAACCCCACCGGCGAGCGCCGAGCGGGTCGTCCACCTCCACGACAGCCAGGGCAACCCGGTCTGCCCGGCCGGTCCGGCCGGCTGGGACCGGCCCGGCGGGTTCGGGTGGCTCGACGACCCGACCGCGTCCTGCACCGCGATCGTGCAGGCGGACGGCACGTTCGACGGCGACACCGGCAACTCGGCGTCGCACCCGTGCAAGGACGCGCTGCAGGCGGCCCGGCAGACGCGCAGCATGGTGCTGATCCCGGTGTACGACAACGTCCGCGGGCAGGGCGCGAACACGGAGTACCACCTCGTGGGCTTCGCCCCGTTCGTGCTGACCGGATACCTGCTCTCCGGCTTCTCGGCGCCCTCCTGGCTGACCAACCTGCAAAGGTGCAGCGGCCAGGAACGGTGCCTGTACGGCTACTTCGTGCGCGGACTGGTTCACGCGACCGGCTCGCAGATCGGCGGCCCCGACCTCGGCGCCGCCGTGGTCAACCTGGTCGGCTGAGTGGGGCGGGGGAGAGTTCGACGATGAGACGGCGGCTTCTCGCGGTGCTCGTGGCGGCCGTGCTGGCGGGCGTCGGCTGCCTCGCCGTACTCACGTACGTGCGCGGCGCCGACCAGCGTGCCCTCGCCGGCCGGAAGGCGGTCTGGGTGCTGATCAGCAAGCAGCGCATCCCGGCGGGCACCAGCGCGGCCGCCATCCGCCGCGGCGGGTACACCGAGCGCGTGGCGATGCCCGCCGAGACCGTCCCCGCCACCGCGCTCGCCGAGATGGACGCCCAGCTCGACACGCTGGCGCTCACCGCCGACCTGCCGCCCAGCCAGCTGCTGCTGCGCGGCATGTTCGCGGAGCCCAGCGAGGTGACCGGCGGCCTCGCCGTCCCGGACGGCAAGCTGGCCGTGAGCGTGCAGGTGACCGCCGCGGGCCGGGTCGCCGGATACGTGCGGCCCGGGTCCCGGGTCGCGGTGTTCAGCACGTTCACGATGCGCGAGGGGCGCGGCCGGGTACCCGCGGGCGACGGGCTGAGCAGCGGTCACGACTACAACCAGGCCACCCGGGTGCTGCTGCCCCGCGTCGACGTGATCGCGGTCGGCGAACGCGGCGTTGCCGGGGCCGCCACCGCGGGCGACACGGCTGCCGCGTCGGACAGCACCGCGTCGGCCGGCAGCGCCGCGAAGTCCGCCGTCACCATGCTGGTCACGGTCGCGGTCAGCCAGCAGGAGGCGGAGAAGCTGGTGCACGTCTCGCTCACCGGGACGCTGTCGCTGGCGCTGCTGGACGACACGGCCACGGTCGAGCCGGACGCCGGCGTCGACAACAACTCCCTCTTCCCATGACGGTGCTGGTGATGACGATGACCATCTACTGTGACCCGTTCGCCCCGCACGACTTCCCGGGGTCCGCGCAGCCCGCCTGCGCCGTACCGGACTCGGCGCAGCTCGGGGCGGCGCTGGCCGACCGGCCCGAGGCCCAGCTCGTGGTCATCGGCGCGGGGGTGCCGCTGGCCGAGGCGGTCGGGTTCGCCGCCCGGCAGCGCGTCGAACGTCCCGCCCTCGGCGTCGTGCTGCTGCGCGAACGCGTCGAGGTGGAAGTGCTCGCCGAGGCCATGCGCGCCGGGGTCCGCGAGGTCGTGCCCGCGGGTGACCGCGGCGCGGTCGACGCCGCCTGCGCGCGGTCCGTCGAGCTGTCCCGGCAGCTCACCACCACCACGCCGCCCGTCGCGGGGGAGCGGGCGACGCAGGTGTTCACGGTCTTCGCCGGCAAAGGCGGCGTCGGCAAGAGCACGGTCGCGGTGAACCTGGCCATGACCCTGGCCGACAACGGCCGCCGCCGGGTCTGCCTGGTCGACCTCGACCTGCAGTTCGGCGACGTCGGCATCATGCTGCAGCTCCCGCCGGAACGCAGCGTCGCCGACGCGGTCGGCATGGCGGGACGGCTCGACGAGGACGGGGTGAGCTCACTGATCACCGCGTACCGCGACGGCGTCGACGTGCTGCTGGCCCCGGCCGGGCCCGCCGAGGGCGACCAGGTCGGCCGGGAACTGGTCGGCGAACTGCTGGACGTGCTCGCCCCGATGTACGACTACGTCGTCGTGGACACCCCGCCGTACGTCAGCGACCAGGTCCTCGCGGCGCTCGACCGTACCGACTGGTACGTGCTGGTCGTGACGCCCGACCTGCCCGCGCTCAAGAGTGCCCGGCTGACGCTGTCCACGTTCGAGATGCTGCAGTACCCGGCAGAACGCCGGCTGGTCCTGCTCAACCGCGCCAACTCGGAGGTGGGCCTGACCGTCGCGGACGTCGAGACCGCGATCGGGCAGCCCGCCGCTGTCCTGATGCCGTCGTCGCGCGACGTGCCGCTGTCGGTGAACCGGGGCGTCCCCCTGGTGATCGAGCGCCCGGGCCACCCGGTGGCCAAGGCCATGCGGGAACTCGCCGCGAAGTGCGGCGCGGCGGACAGCGGCCGGGCCCGCCGCCACCGGGCGCGGCTGTTCGGCCGGGGCCACTGACATGGGACTCGCCGAACACCTGTCGCAGCGGCACCGCCCCGCCGAACCGGTCCGGCCCGACACCGGCCCGGCGCGGCCCGGCGCCGAGCCGGGCGGCGACCGGCTGCGCGGCGCGGCCCGCCCGGGCCCCGACCCCATCACCGAGGTACGGCTGCGCATCCAGCGCCGCCTCGCCGAACTGCTCGGCCCCAAGCTGTACGACGAGATGGGCGCGGCCGACGAACTGGAGCTGCAGGTACGCCGCGCGGTCGCCGAACTGCTCGCGGTCGAGGAAACGCCACTGACCAGCGCCGACCGGGCCCGCATCACGCAGGAGGTGACCGACGAGATCCTCGGGCACGGGCCCATCGAGCCGCTGCTGCGTGACGAGTCGGTCAGCGAGGTGATGGTCAACGGCCCGCACTGCATCTACGTGGAACGCAGCGGCCGCCTCGAACCGGTGGCCGCCGAGTTCGCCGACGAGGCACACCTGCGCCGGGTCATCGACCGCATCGTGTCCCGGGTGGGCCGCCGCGTCGACGAGGCCAGCCCGATGGTCGACGCCCGGCTCCCGGACGGCAGCCGGGTCAACGCCATCGTGCCGCCCATCGCGCTGGACGGCTCGTCGCTGACGATCCGCAAGTTCTCCCGTGACCCGTTCACCGTCGACGACCTCATCACGTTCGGCACGCTCACCCCGCAGACCGCCGACCTGCTGCGCGCCTGCGTACGCGGGCACCTCAACATCGTGGTCAGCGGCGGCACCGGCTCGGGCAAGACGACCACGCTCAACGTGCTGTCCGGGTTCGTGCCCGCCGAGGAACGCATCGTCACGGTCGAGGACGCCGCCGAACTGCAACTGCACCAGGATCACGTGGTCCGCCTGGAGTCGCGGCCCCCCAACGTGGAGGGCCGTGGCGCGGTCACCACCCGGGACCTGGTCCGCAACGCGCTGCGGATGCGGCCGGACCGGATCGTCGTCGGCGAGGTCCGCGACGGCGCCGCCCTGGACATGCTGCAGGCCATGAACACCGGGCACGACGGGTCGCTGACCACGCTGCACGCCAACACGCCACGCGACGCGCTGGCCCGGCTGGAGACGATGGTGCTGATGGCCGGCATGGACCTGCCCGTACGGGCGATCCGGGAGCAGGTCGCCTCCGCGGTGCACCTGATCATCCAGGTCAGCCGCCTGAAGGACGGCAGCCGCCGGATCACCCACGTCACCGAGGTCGTCGGCATGGAATCCGACGTGGTCACGTTGCAGGACCTGTTCCTGTTCGACTTCCGCGCCGGCACGGACGCCGCCGGGCGGTTCCGGGGCGGGCTGCAGCCCACCGGCCTGCGCCCGCGCTTCCTGGAACACCTCGCCGCGCACGGGGTCACGGTCGGCGTCGACGTCTTCCAGACCGGTCCGCGATGAGTACGCCGGGACGTGTGCTCGCCACCGCGTGCCTGCTGGCGCTGGCCGTGCTGCCGGCCGGGCGGGCCGCCGCGGCCCCGGACGCAACGTCCGGTCTCGTGGTCACCGGGGTGCAGCCGTCACCCGGCGCGGTGGAGTTCTTCGTGACCGGACGGTCCACCTCGCTCACCGGCGCGCAGGTGAGCGTGAGCGCCGACGGCGTCGTACTCGAAACCCGTGCCCGGCAGGTCGCCGCCACCTCGGGCGGCGCCCCGCCCCGCGCGGTGGTGCTGGTCCTCGACACCAGCGGATCCATGGCGGGCGCCCGCCTGGCCGCCGCGCGCGCCGCGGCCCTCGACTACGCGGCCGCGGCCCCGCCAGAGGTCCGGCTGGGACTGGTCGCGGTCGCCGAGCAGGCCACGGTCGAGCTGACCCCGACCGCCGACCGCGCCGCGTTCGGCGCGGCCGTCTCCCGGCTGGCAGCCGCCGGGCACACCGCCCTGTACGACGGCATCCAGGCCGCCGAGGACCTGCTCGACGAGCGGCGCAACCGCACTGCCGCCACGTTCGTGGAACGGCGCATCGTGGTGCTCTCCGACGGCGCGGACACGTCCTCCCACGTGGCACCGGACCGCCTGCTGGCCACCGTGACCCGCGCGGAGGCGACCCTGGACGCGGTGGCGTTCGGCCGCGACGCGGACCGTCAGCGACTCGGCGACCTCGCGTCGGCCGGTAGCGGGCGGGTGCTCCGCGCCACCGACGCCACGGCGCTGCGGTCGGCGTTCCGCGGCATGGCGCAGAGCCTGTCCGTCCCGCTGCTGGTCCGCGCCACCGTCCCGCCGCAACTGTCCGGCCGCACCACGACCCTGCAGGTACGGGCCCGGATCGGCGCGCAGACCGTCGCCGCGGCCGTGCCGGTGGCGTTCCGGGCCGACCCGGCCGCGGCGCGTGCACCCCAGCCGTTCCGGTTCGCCGGAGTACGTGGCGGCGGCCCGGCGACGACGATCCTCGTGGTGGCCGTGGTGATCTTCGCGGCGGCCCTGCTCGCGCTCGGCCCGACCCTCGCCGGTCGCCCGGTGCAGCAGCGGCTGCGCGAGCTGGACCGGTTCGCGCCGAGCGGGCGCCGGGGTCCGGAAGGCACCGACGGCAACGGCCTCGTCCGCGCCGCGCTGGCGGTCTCCGAGCGTGCGGTACGCCGCCCGGACCGGCGGCAACGCCTGGAACTGGCGCTCGACCGGGCCGGCAGCCCACTGCGGGCGGCCGAGTGGCAGCTCATCCAGCTCGGCTGCGCGGCCGGCGGCGCGCTGGGCCTGCTGCCGGTGCTGCCCTGGTGGATCGCCCTGCCGGCGGGCGCGCTGTGCGGGTGGAAAGGCTCCGCGCTGTACCTGCGCCTGCGCGCGACCCGCCGCGCCCGGTCGTTCGCCAACCAGTTGCCGGACGCGCTGCAGCTGCTCGTCGGCTCGCTGCGGTCCGGCTTCTCCCTGCCGCAGGCGCTGGACGCGCTGGTCCGCGACGGCGGCGAACCGATCGCGGGCGAGCTGGGCCGCGCGCTGGCCGAGACCCGGCTGGGCGGCGACCTGGAGGAGGCGCTCGACCGGGTCGGCGAACGCAACGCCAGCCAGGACATGTCCTGGCTGGTCATGGCGATCCGGATCCAGCGCGAGGTCGGCGGCAACCTCGCCGAGACCCTCGAAACCGCGGTCACCACGATGCGGGAGCGGGCGCGCCTGCACCGCCACGTACGCGCGCTGTCGGCCGAAGGCCGCCTGTCCGCGATGATCCTGCTCGGCATGCCGATCGTGCTGGGCGCCTGGATGTTCGTGTTCCGGCGTGACTACCTGCGCCCGCTGTACACCGAACCGCTGGGGCTGATGATGCTCACCGGATCCGTGGTCGGTGTCGTCGTCGGCGCCCTGTGGCTGCGCAAACTCGTCCAGGTGGAGGTGTGAGCATGCCACCGTCCATGGTGCTGGTCGTTGGGCTGGTCGCGTTGACCGGTGCGGTCCTCGTGCTGGCGCTGGCCCTGACCGGGGCGCGGGAGGGCGCCGGGGTCGCCCGCCTGCTGGAGTCCGTGCCCCGGCCCGACGCGGCCACGTTCGTCGCCCCGCGCGACCGGCCGCTCGCCGAACGGCTGGGTGCGCCGCTGACCCGGCGGCTGGGCCGGCTGGGCACGCTGATGACCCCGTCCGGCGCGGTCGCCCGGCTGCAGCGCCACCTCGACTACGCCGGCAACCCGGCGGCGCTGCCGTTGTCGCGGGTGGTGCCGCTCAAGGGCGTCACCCTGGTGGCCGGGGCGCTGGTCGGGGCCGGCTTCTGCGGTCTGCTCGGCGGTGCCGGCGGCACGCTGATCGGCGGTGTCGCCGGTGCGGCCTGCGGTTTCCTCGGGCCCGACCTGATGATTTACAACTTGGCGCTGAAGCGGCAGCGTGAGCTGCTGCTGTCCATGCCGGACGTGCTCGACACGCTGGTCATCAGCGTGGAGGCCGGGCTGGCGTTCGACGCCGCGATGGCGCAGGTCGCCTCGCACGTCCGTACCCCGCTGGCGCGGGAGCTGCTGCGGGTGCTGCAGGAGATGCAGCTCGGTGTCAGCCGGGCCGCGGCGCTGCGGGCGCTGGCCGCCCGGACCACCGTGCCGGAGCTGCGGACGTTCGTCACGGCGGTCGTCCAGGCCGGTGAACTGGGCATCCCCATCGCCGGGGTGCTGCGCGAGCACGCCCGCGAGATGCGGGTCAAGCGCCGCCAGCGGGCCGAGGAACTGGCCCAGAAGGTGCCCATCAAAATCCTGTTCCCGGTGCTGTTCTGCCTGTTCCCGGCGTTGTTCGTGGTGATTCTCGGCCCCGGGGTGCTGCAGATCATCCACGCGTTCGCCCGCTGATGTGCACGACAACGGAGAAGGAGACAGAGCATGGCGAAGGTCCTGGTGGTCGACGACGATCCGGCGATCCGTACGCTGCTGCGCGACGTGCTCGAATTGGACGGCCACGAGGTGCACGTCGCCGTGGACGGCGAGGACGGCGTGCACGCGTTCACCGCGCTGCAACCCGACTTCGTGGTGCTCGACGTGATGATGCCCCGCATGGACGGCTACGGCGCCCTGCACTGCATCCGGCAGGACGCGCCACGGGTCCCCGTCCTGATGCTCACCGCGCTGCCCGACTGCGCGGCCCGCGGCCGCGCCGGCGGGGCGGACTACTTCCTCGCCAAGCCGTTCACCGCGGACGAGGTGCTGTATCTCATCGACGGGGTGCTCGGGCACGACAACCCGATCGCGGACGTCCGGGCGGCCGTGGACTACGCGCGCGGCCAGGGCTATTCGGGAAACCTGTGACCGGCCACGCGGCCTGGCTCAATTTCCGCTCAAGTCCACGCCCTGCGCGCCGATGATCTAGGGCATCGACGCCCGGCTCACCCACGTGAGGTGTGTAGCTCATGACTTCGGTCCGCCTGGTGGCTTCCGCCGCCTCCCGCCGGCCTTTCGCCGCCGGAATCGCCGTCGCCCTGGCGGTGTCGGGGATACCCGCGTCCGTCGTGGCCGCCCCGCCCGCAGGGTTCGAGGTCGTCGTCACCGGCGCGAGCGCCGACGGGGCGGCCCGTGCGGTGACGGCCGCCGGCGGCCGTGTGCTCGCCGCGCTTCCGGTCGCGCACGGTGTCGCCGCCCGGCTGCCGCGTACCGGGGCGCTCGGTCCTGACTGGACCGTGGTGCCGCAACGCGAGATCACCGTCGCCGCCGCCGCGTCCGAGGCCACCGGCGCTGCCACCACCGTGCGGCAGATGCTCGGCCTGCCCGCGGCCGGGGACGAAGGCCGCGGCGTGACCGTCGCGGTCGTCGACACCGGCATCGCGGACGTACCCGACCTCGCTGGGCGGGTCGCCCAGCATGTCGACGTCACCGGCACGGGCCGCGGAGACGGGTACGGCCACGGCACGTTCATGGCGGGCCTGATCGCCGCGTCCGGTGCCGCCTCCGGTGGCGCGTACCGCGGGGTGGCGCCGCGGGCCGGACTGGTCGACGTGAAGGTCGCCGACGCCCAGGGGCACACGAACCTGATCGCGGTGCTGCGCGGCCTGCAATGGGTCAGCGACCACCGCAAGGAAGTGCAGGTCGTGAACCTGTCGCTGTCCTCGGGCAGCCCGCTGCCGTACCAGTGGGATCCGCTGAACCAGGCACTGGAATCGTTGTGGCAGCAGGGCGTCACGGTCGTCGTGCCGTCCGGCAACGACGGGCCGGGCGCCGGGTCGGTGACCTCGCCGGGCAACGACCCGATGCTGCTGACCGCTGGCGCCCTGGACACGGCGGGCACGTCCGCCCGCGCGGACGACGTGGTGCCGGACTTCTCCGGCCGGGGCCCGACGTGGCAGGGCGACGCGAAGCCCGATCTCGTGGCCCCGGGCAGCCACATCGTCAGCCTGCGCGCGCCGGGCAGCGTCATCGACGCGGGAAACCCGCAGGCCCGGGTCGGTGACGGCTACTTCCGGGGCTCCGGCACCTCGATGGCGACCGCGGTGACGTCCGGCGTGGTTGCGGCGGCCCTCGCCGCGCAGCCCACGCTGACCCCCGACGCGGTGAAGAACCTGCTGGCCGGGAACACGTACGGCACCGCGGGCCTGACCGGCGGGGCGGGTGCGCTCGACGCCCCGCGGGTGCTCGCTGCGGCGCCCGGCTGGCCGACAGGGAAGTCCCAGCGACGGTACGACGAGGACACCGGCGCGCTGCACCGCGACGCCAAGCGATGGGCCGCCCTCGGGGCGGCGATCGCCGCGGGGGATCCGGCGGCGGCCACCCGGGAGTGGAACGCGCTGACCCCGCCGTCGCGGGACTGGGCGGCCCGGGCCTGGGCCGGGCTCGACCCCGCGGCCCGTGCCTGGGCGGCACGGGCGTGGGCGGCACGCGGCTGGCCGGGCGCGGACGACGGCTGGGTGGCGCGCGCCTGGGCGGCCCGCGCCTGGGCGGCCCGCTCCTGGGCGGACACCGACTGGGCGGCCCGCGCCCGGGCCTGGGCGGATGCCGACTGGGCGGCGCGGGCAAGGGCGTGGGCGGACGCGGACTGGGCGGACCCGGACTGGGCCGCGCGGGCGCGGGCCTGGGCGGACGCCGACTGGGCCGCGCGGTCCTGGGCCTGGCTGCCCCCGTCGTGAGCACCTCCGCGCCGCGCGGCGACCGCCCGGCCACCCGCCGGGTGGCCGCCGCGCTGGCCGCCCGTGTCCGTGATCCGATCCTGTGGCGGGTCGCCGCGGTCGCCGGGCTGGGCGCGATCCTCGCCGCGGTCGTGGTCGCCTGCGCGGGAGACCGCGCGGTGCTGACCGGCATCCGCGTGCCGACCGCGGTGCTGCTGCCGGGCCTGGCCGTGCTCACGTGTCTCGCCGAGGTCACCGTCGTGCGGCTGCGCCACGGCGAGGCCGTGGAGGAACTGAGCCTGTACGAAGCCGCGCTCGTCATCGACGTGCTGCTGCTGCCGCCGCGCGAGGCACTGGTCGCCGCGGCGGCCGGGCTCGTCGCCGCCAGCGCGTGGCAGCGACGTCCCCCGGTCAAGGCGGCCTTCAACGTCGGCACGTACACGGCGGCGGTGTCCGTGCTGATCCTCATCGTGCACCTGGCCGGCGGCACCCCGGGCACGGTGACCCCGCGGGTGCTGGTCGCGGTCGTGGCCGGCACGTTCGCGTTCACCGCGGTGAACCTGTGCTGCCTGGCCCAGGTGCTCGGGTTGATCAACGGGGTCTCGCCGTGGGCCGTCGTGCGCTCCGAGGCGCGGCTGTCGGCGTACATGGCGCTGGGGACGGTCGCGACCGGGCTGATCACGACCGTGGTCGCGCTGCACGCCCCGCTGCTGCTGCCGTTCATGGCGATGCCGGCGCTGGCGGTGACGTACGCGTACCGCGCGGCGGCCCGCGAGGCCGACGAGCGGGCCCGGTCGGCGTGCCTGCTGCGGCTCTCGTACGCCCTGGCCGAACGGGAGGACGTGGTCCGGCAGTTCCTGCTGCTGGTGCGGGAGGCGTTCGACGCCGAGCACGCGGTCATCGTGCTGCGTGACGACGATCTGCGCGACGACGATCCGGCCCTGTCGGTCACGGCCGAGGAGCCCGGGGTGGTGCACCGCGGCCCGGTGCCGTCGTGGCTGGCCGATGCCCGCGACGCCGCAGGTCCGGTTCTGCTGACGGAGAGCCCGGCGTCGGGCCTGCGGCAGGTGGTGATCGTGCCGGTGGAGGCGGGGGGCCGCCGGTTCGGCACGGCGGCGTTCGCCCCGCGGGGGCGCAGCCGCCTGTCCACCGGCGACGTCACGCTGCTGGCCTCGCTCGCCAACGCGCTGGCGGTCGCGCTGCGCGGCGCCGAGCACCTGGGGCGGCTCGTGGAGGAGACCAGCAAACTGCAGGCGGTCGTGGAGCAGTCCGCCGAGGGCATCATGGTGGTCGGCGTCGACGCGTCGGTGCAGATGTGGAACCCGGCGCTGGAGGCGCTGACCCGGGTGCCGGCTGCCGAGGCACTCGGCCGGCCGGTGGCCGACCTGTTCGACGTGGCCGCCGACGCGGAGCAGGGGTCGCTGATGCCGGTGTCGCCGGGGCAGCCCCGGGCGGCCGCGGAGCTGACGATCCGGCGGCCGGACGGCGAGCAGCGCCGGATCCGGATGGCGCATTCGGCCACGTACGCGCAGGGAGAGCTCACCCGTGACGTCATCGTCCTCAGTGATCTCACCCGGGAATACCGCACGGAACGGTTGAAGTCCGACTTCATCGCGATGGTCTCGCACGAGCTGCGCACCCCGTTGACGCCGATCGTCGGGTACGTCGACCTGCTGCGCAAGCGTGGCGACCGGATGACCCCGCAGAAGCGCGCGGACGCCCTCGAACTCGTCGGCGACCGTGCCGCACACCTGTCCCGGCTGGTGGAGGACCTGCTGCTGGCGTCGCGGTTCGGCGACGGCGCGGACGACATCGCGCTCGACGTCTCCGCCTCCGGCCACGACCTACGCACGATCGTCGCCCAGGTCGTGCAGGACCTCGGCTCACCGCGCGTCGTCGTCACGTCGCCGGACGTCGCGGCGCCGGTGTACTGCGACAGCGGCCGTACGCTGCAGGTGCTGGCGAATCTGATCGGCAACGGTCTCAAGTACTCCGCGCCGGACGCCGCGGTCGAGGTCACCGTGCGGCGCACCGGGGACGCGGTGCTCGTCGACGTACGCGACCACGGGCGCGGCATTCCCGCGGACTCGCTGGAGCGCGTGTTCGAGAAGTTCTACCGGGTCGAGGACCCGATGACGATGAGCACGAGCGGCACCGGCATCGGGCTGTTCCTCGCCCGGCGGCTGGCCCGGGCGATGGGTGGTGACGTCACGGTCGTCTCCACGATGCACGTCGGCTCGGTGTTCACCCTCGCGTTGCGCCCGTCGCGTGCGGCAGCCGCCGCACCCGTCAGAGCGTGAACGTGGCCACCAGCGTACGCAGCTCGTCGGCCATCGTGGCCAGGTCGGTGGCCGCGCTCTGCGAGCGGTTGACCCCTTCGGCGGTGTGGTTTGCGGCCGCCGCGACGTCCGCGATGGTGGCGCTGATCTCGTCGCTGGCGGCGGACGCCGCCGCGACGTTGCGGCCCATCTCCGCGGTGGTGGCGCCCTGCTGCTGGACGGCGGACGTGATGAGGTCCTGGTAGCCGCTGATCCGGCGGATGATCGTCGCGATCTGCTCGATGGCGGCCACGGCGCCGGCCGTGTCGGTCTGGATGACCTGGACGCGTTCGGTGATGTCCTGTGTGGCCCGGGCGGTCTCCTGCGCCAGGTCCTTGACCTCGCCGGCCACGACCGCGAAGCCCTTGCCGGCCTCCCCGGCGCGGGCCGCCTCGATGGTCGCGTTGAGCGCCAGCAGGTTGGTCTGCTCGGCGATCGTGGTGATCGCGTTGACGACCGCACCGATCTCGGTGGACGACGCGCCGAGGCGGGTCACCGTGGCGGTGGTGGCCTCGGCGGCGGCGACCGCCTCGACGACGACCGCGGCGGCCTCGGCCGCGTTGGTGGAGATCTCGCCGATGGAGTCGTCGACGCGGGCGCTGCCTTCGGTGACGGTGTGCACGTTGTCGGAGACGCGCTGGGCGCTGCGGGCGACCTCCCCGGCCTGGGCGCTGGTCTGCGCCGCGATCGACGCGATCTGCGTCGCGGTTGTGGTGAGGTCGGTGGAGGCGTCGGACATGTGCTGGGCGTGGCCCGACAGGGCACCCACGGTCTGGCGCAGCGCCGAGGTCGTGTCGTTGAGCGCGTTGCCCAGTTCGGCGAGCTCGTCGTTGCCGGCGACGTCGGCGCGGACGGTGAGGTCACCGGCGGCGAGGCCGCGCAGGGCGCGGACGACGACACGCAGCGGCCGGACGACCGACCGGGTGGTGGCCACGCTCAGCGCGACCGCGGCCAGCAGCGCGCCCACCAGCGCGGAGCCCAGCAGCGCGATGCTGGTCTGGCGCAGGTCCGTCATGTACGCGCGCTCCGCCGCCATCCGGGCGCTGAAGTCCTTCTCCAGCGCGTCGATGATGCCGTCGATCTGGTCGTACACCTCGTGGGTGGTGCCCTGGTTGAAACTCGCCTTGGCCGCGATGACGCCGCTGTGCGGATCCCGCTGGATCGCCTGCAGCAGCGCGTCGTCCTCGGCGAAGTAGGCGTCCCAACCGGACTTGAGCCGGCTCCACAGATCACGCTCGTGGGCCGTGGTGGCTTTCGCGGAGCTCTTCTTCAGCAGGCTGTAGACGCCGGTCTTCGCGTCCAGCATGCCCTTGCGGTTGAATCCGCCCGGTCCGGTCGCGGCCGTGAAGCCGTCGGTGGCGACGTCCACGATGACCAGACCCTGCCAGCCGCTGACGTCGGCCAGTTGCAGGCGGGCCTCGGCGACGTCGTCGCGGGCCTCGACCAGATCGGTGAAGCGCTGCTGGGCTTCGCTGGTCTTCTGCAGACCCCAGCCGCCGGCCACGGAGGCGACCACGATCATCGTGGCGACCATCGCGAACGCCGCACCCATACGCAGACCCACACGCAGGTTTGCGATTCGCATTCATGCCTCCCAGGCGACTTTGCCAAACAGAGCCATCCGGACATATCGGCCGCGATATCGCTGATTCGCTACGTGATGACCGAGGTCACGTGGTGTCAGCGCGTTGTCGCTCTGCGCTCTGGCGTACGAACACATTGACGCCTTAACATGTTTGAAATCTTTTCGCGTTCGTGTGGTCGGAAGGAAGCTTCCATGCGCCGGCGCCTCGTCCCCCTCAGTACCCTGCTCACCGCCGCCCTCGTCGCCACGGCCGGGCTGACCCCCGCGGTCCCCGCCGCGGCCGTGCCGGCGGCCGTCCCCGCCCCCGCCGACTACTGCCTCGGCGAATGCTCCGACATTTTGCCGCCGGGCGAGAACGGTGACGCCGATCTCGTGCAGATCCTGGCGTACCAGACCCTCGGCATCAGGCCGCCGCACTCCGCCGACCAGCTCGGCCCGTACGCTGCGCTGGCCTCCCAGTACACCGGCCTGACCGGCCAGCAGATCAGCACGTTCTTCAACGACAGCTCGTACGGCGTCGCCAGCACCGACGTGGCCAGCACGATCTCCCCGCGCGCCGACGTCACGATCGTGCGGGACAGGTCGCTGGGCATCCCGCACGTGACCGGGACCACCCGCTCCGGCACGATGTTCGGCGCCGGGTACGCGGGCGCCCAGGACCGCCTGTTCCTCATGGACCTGATGCGGCACGTCGGGCGCGGCCAGCTCACCTCGTTCGCGGGCGGCGCCGAGGGCAACCGGTCGCTGGAGCAGAGCCTGTGGCGCAGCGCGCCGTACACCGAGGCGGACCGGCAGGCGCAGATCGACGCCATGCGGGCCAACGGGCCGCGCGGCGCCCAGCTCTACGACGACGTCGTCGCCTACCTCGCGGGCATCAACAAGTACATCGCCGACTGCATGGCCGCCCGCGACTGCCCCGGCGAGTACGTGCTCACCGGGCACCTGGACGCGATCACCAACAAGGGCGGCCCGGAACCGTTCGTCCCCACCGACCTCATCGCGATCACCGGCGTGATCGGCGGCCTGTTCGGCGGCGGTGGCGGCGGCGAGATGCAGTCCGCGCTGGTCCGCATCGCCGCCCGGGCCAAGTACGGCACCGAGATCGGCGACCGGGTGTGGCAGACGTTCCGCACCCAGAACGACCCCGAGACCACGCTGACCCTGCACAACGGACAGAGCTTCCCGTACGGCGAGGCCGACCCGAACGCCGCCGGGGTGGCACTGCCCGACCCGGGTACGGCCAAGGTCGAGCCGATGGTGTTCGACCAGACCGGCTCCGCCGCGCGGGCCGTCACCGGCAAGAGCGCGATCGCCGACTCGCTCGGCAAGCTGGCCGGCGACCCGGCGCGCCACCGCGGCATGTCCAACGCGGCCGTCGTCTCCGCCGCCCACTCCGCGACCGGGCATCCCGTGGCCGTGTTCGGCCCGCAGACCGCGTACTTCGCGCCGCAGCTGCTGATGGTCCAGGAGCTGCAGGGACCGGGGATCAGCAGCCGGGGCGTCGCGTTCGCCGGGCTGAACCTGTACACCCTGCTGGGCCGCGGCCCCGACTACGCGTGGAGCGCCACGTCGGCCGGGCAGGACATCACGGACACGTTCGCGGTGCGGCTGTGCGAGCCCGGCGGCGGCACCCCGACCGTCAACTCGACCGGCTATCTGTTCCACGGCAAATGCCTGGCGATGCAGGCGCTCAGCCAGGTCAACTCGTGGAAGCCGACCACGGCCGACTCGACCCCGGCGGGGTCGTACCGGCTGACCGTCCTGCGCACCAACTACGGGCTGGTCTCGTGGCGCGGCCTGATCGGCGGGGCGCCGGTCGCGTTCACCAGCCTGCGTTCCACGTACCGGCACGAGGTGGACTCCGCGATCGGCTTCCAGATGTTCAACGAACCCGACCAGATGGGCGGCCCGGCCGGATTCACCGCCGCCACCGCGAACATCGCGTTCTCGTTCAACTGGTTCTACGTCAACTCCACCGACACCGCGTACTTCGCGTCGGGCTACGAGCCGGTCCGCGCCGCCGCCGCCGACCCGAACCTGCCCACGTGGGGCGAGCCCGCGTACGAGTGGGCGGGCTGGGATCCCGCCACCAACACCCCCGCGTACGAGCCCGCCTCGGCCCACCCGCAGGCGGTCAACCAGGACTACTTCGTGAGCTGGAACAACAAGCAGGCGGCCGACTTCTCGGCGGCGGACGGCAACTTCAGCTTCGGTGCCGTGCAACGCGCCGACCTGCTCGACCGGCCGATCAAGGCGGCCATCTCCGCCGGGCAGAAGTTCGACCGGGCCGCCCTGGTACGGGTGGTCGAGTCGGCCGCCACCACCGACCTGCGCGGCAAGGAAGTGCTGGGCGACCTGCTCCGGGTGATCGACACCAGCCCGGTCACCGACCCGGCCCAGGCCGCCGCGGTGGCCAAGCTCCGCACCTGGTACGCGGGCGGGTCACGCCGGGAGGAGACCACGCAGGGCAGCAAGGCGTACCGCGACGCCGACGCCATCCGCATCTTCGACGCGTGGTGGCCGCGGCTGGCCGGCGCGCAGTTCGCCGGGCTCGGTGACGACCTGTTCAAGGCGCTGGTCAACGCGATGCAGATCAACGAGTCCCCGTCGGGCGCCCAGACCGGGTCCGCGTCCGACCTGCCCGGCTCGGCCAACGAGAACCAACCCCACAAGGGATCGTCCTTCCAGTACGGCTGGTGGGGCTGGGTGGACAAGGACCTGCGCGCCGCGCTCGGCGAGACCGTGCCGAACTGGCCGCGGACCTGGTGCGGCGCCGGCGACCTCAGTGCCTGCCGGACCGCGCTGCTGACCAGCCTCGGCGGGGCACTGGCCGAGCCGGCCACCACCACGTACCCGGGCGATGCCGGCGGGTGCGCGGCCGGCGACCAGTGGTGCGCCGACACCATCGTGCAGTCCCCGCTCGGCGGCATCTCCCACGAGCGCATCACGTGGCAGAACCGGCCCACGTACCAGCAGGTGATCTCGTTCCCGGCGCACCGCGGCGACGACCTCACCAACCGGGCCGCCGGGGCCGCCGCCACCGTCTCCAGCACCCAGTTCGGGCATCCCGCATCGGATGCGGTCGACGGGGACGCCGGCACCCGGTGGGCCAGCTCGTGGTCGGACAACCAGTGGCTGTCCGTCGACCTGCGCTCGGCCACCCGGGTCGGGCGGGTGACGATCCGGTGGGAGACCGCGTATGCGAGCACGTACCGGCTGGAGGTGTCCACCGACGGCACCTCGTGGCGGCAGGTGGCGGCGGTCGACGACAGCAACGGCGGGGTGGACACCGTGGCGTTCCCCGCGGTGAACGCCCGCTACCTGCGCCTCGACTGCGACCGCCGGGCCACCTCGTACGGCTTCTCGGTGTACGAGCTGCAGGCGTACGCGCAGTGACCCCGACCGGTAGCCCGGCCGTCCGTGGCCGGGCTACCGGACGGATCGGATCCGGGTGACCAGCACCGAACCCAGCACCGTCATGGCCGCGGCGGTCAGGTACAGGGCGGGATAGCCGCCCAGGTGTCCGACCAGCACCACCGCGAGCGCCGGCCCGAGGACCTGTGGTGCCGAGTTGGCGATGTTGATGATGCCCAGATCGCGGGCCCGGTCCTCGGCGCTCGGCAGGACCTCGGTGATCAGCGCCTGGTCGACGGAGAGGTAGACGCCGAAGCCGAGGCCCAGCACGACCGCCGCGACCAGCGCACCGGCCCACGTGGGCCAGAACGCCAGCAGCGCGGTCGCCACGGCCATGAGACAACCGGAGACCATCACGGACGGTTTGCGGCGTCCGGTGCGGTCGGACACCCACCCGCCGGTGACGACGGTCAGCAGTGTCGCCGCGGTGTACACGACGATGAGCACGGCCAGCCCGTCGTCGGCGCGGTGGCCCGGGAACCGCTGCTCGAAATGCACCTGGTCGCGCAGGAAATACAACAGGTACAACGTGGCCAGGGCATTGCCGAGCTGGACCAGGAACCGGGTGGCCCAGGCCCAGGCGAAGTCCCGGCCCGCCCCCCGGATGCCCGCCGGGCGCCACCGCGGCCGCGAGACCGGCCGCGGCGGTGCCGGGGGATCGGGCACGGCGACGACGAACGGGGCCACGGCCAGCACCACCACGAGGCCGGTCAGCAGATAGCCGGTCACCCCGCCGGTGGCCGCCGCGAGCAGGACCGCGACCACCACGCCCGCCGACTGGGTCAGGCCCACCCAGCCCGACACCACGCCGCGCTGCGACACCGGAACCTGATCGGGCACCACGGCGGTGAGCCCGGCTTGCACAGCGTTGAGCCCGGCCTGTGCCAGGCACCAGGCCAGCGCCACCCCGGCCAGATCGTGCTGGACCGCCAGCAGCGCCAGACCCGCACACCCCAGCATCGCGCCGCCCGCGATCCACGTACGGCGTCGCCCCGCCCGTACCGTGGTCGCGTCCGACAGCGCACCGGCGAGCGGGCCGACCACCACCGCGACCAGGGCGCCGAGCCCGGTGACCACGCCGAGGGCGGTGGCCTTGCCGTCCCCGGCGAGCCGCTCCACCTGGTTGGGCAGCAGCATCTGCAGCGGACCGAAGTAGCCGAGCCACAGCCCGAGGTTCGCCAGTGCCAGCAACCCGACCCAGCCGGCGCCCACCCGCCCGGTGACCTCGCCGGGTGGGGAATCAACCCTGGTCACGGGCGGTCGGCGAGGGCCGCGCGCAGCCAGGTGTAGGAGTCCTTCGGAGTGCGGCGCTGGGTGTCGTAGTCGACTCGGACCAGCCCGAATCGCTGCGCGTACCCCTCGGCCCACTCGAAGTTGTCCAGCAGCGACCAGACGAAGTAGCCGCGCACGTCCACCCCGGCGGCGATCGCCCGGTGCAGCGCGCGCAGGTGCCCGTCGAGGTACGCGATGCGGGCCTCGTCGCGGATCCGGCCGCCGGGCTCCACCTCGTCGTGGGTGGAGCAGCCGCTCTCGGTGACCCAGATCGGCGGCAGCGCCGGGCCGTACCGGTCGCGCAGCCCGGTGAGGACGTCGTGCAGTCCGTCCGGGACCACCGGCCAGCCGAATGCGGTCGTCGGCACGCCCTCGACCTCGACCATCCGGAACGGCAGCGGGTCGTCCGGGGCAGGCGCCGCGACGCGGGTCGGGAAGTAGTAGTTGACCCCGAGCCCGTCCAGCGGCGTACCGATGATCTCCAGGTCTCCGTCGCGGACCCCGGCGTCCAGGCCGGGCGGGTACGCAGCGGTGAGGATTGGGTCGAGGAACAGCCGGTTGTGGAACGCGTCGTAGACGGCCGCGGCGGCATGGTCGGCCTCGTCGTCACCGGCCGGGACGACCGGGGTGAGATTGTTGGTGATCATCACCTCGCCGGCGCCGGCCGCCCGCAGGGCACGCACCGCGAGACCGTGGCCCAGCAACTGGTGGTGCGCCACCGGCAGCGCCGCGAGCAGGTGCGTGTGGCCGGGCGCGTGCACGCCGAACGCGTACCCCTGGGCAAGGTGCACCACGGGCTCGTTGAGGGTGATCCAGCGCCGTACCCGGTCGCCCAGGCGCCCGGCCACCAGGGCCGCGTAGTCGGCGAACCGTGCGGCGGTGTCGCGGGCGAGCCACCCGCCGCGGTCCTCCAGTGCCTGGGGCAGGTCCCAGTGGTACAGCGTGGGCAGGGCCTCGACGCCGCGCTCCAGCAGGCCGTCGACCAGGCGGTCGTAGAAGTCGATGCCCTTGATGTTGAGGGTGCCGTCGCCGTCGGGCTGGACGCGGGGCCAGGCGATGGAGAACCGGTACGCGTCCGCGCCGAGGTGCGCGATGAGGTCGAGGTCCTCGGCCCACCGGTGGTAGTGGTCGCACGCGACGTCCCCGGTGTCGCCGTCGCGGGTGCGGCCCGGCGTGTGGCTGAACGTGTCCCAGATGGACCGGCCGCGCCCGTCCTCGTCGACCGCCCCCTCGATCTGGTACGCGGCGGTCGAGACACCGACCTGGAAGCCGACGGGGAACTGGGGGAGCGGATTCATCGACGAACCTCCCTGCCGTTGGCGAGTGCTGCTCACGTTAGCGGCGGCGCTCACTGCCCGGAAGGGCCGTGCACGCCCGGGCCGCGCGTGGCGGGTGGGCGTGACGTGCGGCAAAGGGCCCGGCGGATCGGGTCCAAGGACCCTCCGCGCGGGCTCGCCGGTGCCCAACGCTCAAGGTGCAGGCATGGTCAAGGGGGAAACCATGAAAAACATGAAAAACAGGTCACCCGCGGACAAAATCGAAACGACCACGGTGCCCGCGTGTACGGTCGTGGGCCTGCGGGAGCACGTCGCCGCGGCCGATCTGCCCGAGTTCTTCAACCGCGCGATTCCGGACGTCACCCGCAAACTCGCCCAGCACGGCGCCGCACCGTCCGGGCCGCCGGTCGCGGTGTACAGCCACGAGGTCGACCGCGCGTTCGACGTGACGGTCGGCTTCCCGGTAGAACGCGGGCCGCGCGTCGCCGGCGACCTGGTCGTGGAGAAACTCCCGGCGTGCCGCGCGGTCACCGCCGAGCACATCGGGTCGTACGACACACTGCCCGACGCGTACGCGGTCCTCGGCCAGTGGTTCGGCGACCACGCGGCCTCCCTGCCCGCGATGATGTGGGAGGAATACCTGGTCGGGCCGGGGATGGCCAACGAATCCGGGTACCGCACCCGGATCGTGTGCCCGCTCGGCTGAGGCGGCCGGGGGAGCCGCCCGCCGTTCAGGACGCGCCGAAGCGGCTCCCCGCCGGCATCAGCTCCCGGTCGTCGAAACCGAACTCCACCGCCGAGACCACCTCGACGGCGCCGGGCAACTGCCGGATCAGCCGGGCGACGAGGTCGGCGGCCGACCAGCGATCGACCCGCCCGGTCAGCGTGACGACGCCGTCGAGCACCGTGACCGAGATCGTGGCGGCGTCGTCGGCCAGGAACGGGCGCAGCACGTTCGTCTCGATGTCGCGCAGGATCTCGTCGTCCGGGCGCAGGTGGACCTTCAGCAGGTCGCTGCGGGACACGATGCCCACCAGCCGGCCGAGATCGTCGACGACCGGCAGCCGCTTGACGCCGTCGTGCTCCATGATGCGGGCGGCTTCGGGAATCGTCATGTGCTGCCCGACGACGACCGCCGGCGTGCTCATCAGGTCGCCGGCCGTTCGGGCGGTCGCCTTGGCGCGGTGCTGGCGCCGGCGGCGGCCTTCGAGCAGGCGGGAGTTCCCGTCGCCCACGTACTCGATCTTGCGAAGCAGGTCGGCCTCGGAGACGACGCCGGACACCCGCGCAAACGCGTCCACCACGGGGACCGCGCTGACGTGGTGCTCCATCAGCAGCGTCACCACCTGCCGGTAGGAGTCGGTCTCGGTCGCCGACACGGCCGGCTTGGTCATGACATGGCCGACGGTCCAGTCCTTCATCGCAGGTCCCCTCCCGGGTCTGACGTCCGGATACCGACGTTAGACCCGGGTACGCGCCACGGGGCAGGGCCGATGGGACCGCCGGGGGAGTCCTTCGGCATGGCGCCGGACCGGATCAGTCGTCGTCGCCCTCGTCGTGGTGGTCGCCGCCGTGGTCGTCGTCCTGGTCGGGCTGGTCCTGGTCGTGGTGCTTGTTGTGGCCCTTGTGGTCCTTGAAGCGGTCCTTGCCGTGCCCGCCCCGCAGATCGTCGTCGCCGTTCTGGCCGTCGAGCTGGTCGTTGCCGTTGCCGCCGTCCAGCTCGTCGTCGCCGTCGCCGCCGTTCAGCAGGTCCGCGCCGGAGCCGCCGTTGAGCTCGTCCGCACCGGCGCCGCCGTTCTCGACGTCGTTGCCGCCGCCGCCGAAGACCTGGTCGTTGCCCGGACCGCCGTTGATCACGTCCCGGCCCGACGACCCGCAGATCAGGTCGTTGCCCTTGCCCGCGTTGACGACGTGGCCGCCCGCCAGGAGCACGATGACGTCGTCGTGGGCCGTACCGTGAACGACCTTCTTGCCCTTCTTGACCACGATCGTGGCCTTGTGGCCCGCGCAGGTCGGTTCCGCGCCGAAGGCCGCGGACGCGGGCGCGGTGCAGATCAGCGCCGCCAGCGGAACGGTGATCGTTGCCGCCATGATCCGGCGAACTGACATGTGGGCCCTCCTCGAACGCGAACCGGCCGACCCGCGCCGGCCATCGTCGCCGTTGCATGATCGTGAATTCCTCGTCGGCAGCCACGACGCCGACCTGAGCGTTTCGACTGCTCCCCGGTCAGCCGGGTCATTCGCCGCGGAGGATCCGCGGCGGCGCCGTCGCACGCTTCGATGGCGGGGCAACGCCAGCCAGCAGGGGTGACGGGAGACGCCGATGCTGAAGCATCCCAAGGCCACGCCGCCGAAGCCGGACGAGCTGGCCGTGGCGCCGCGGTACGGGCTGGACGACCTGACGATCCCCCGGCACGAGCTGGCCGCCGGTGAACTGGCGCCCGAGGTCGCGTACCAGATCGTGCACGACGAGTTGATGCTCGACGGCAACGCCCGGCTGAACACGGCCACGTTCGTCACCACCTGGATGGAACCGCAGGCGGACCGGCTGATGGCGGAGTGCTTCGACAAGAACATGATCGACAAGGACGAGTACCCGCAGACCGCGGAACTCGAAGCGCGGTGCGTGCACATCCTGAGCCGGCTCTGGCACGCACCGGACGCCCGCGAGGCGACCGGCTGCTCCACCACCGGGTCCAGCGAGGCCGCGATGCTCGGCGGGCTCGCGCTCAAACGCCGCTGGCAGCACCGGCGCGCGGTCGCGGGCGAGGCGACCGCCCGCCCCAACCTGGTGATGGGCATCAACGTCCAGGTGTGCTGGGAGAAGTTCGCCAACTACTGGGACGTCGAGATGCGGCTGGTCCCGATGGACGGCGACCGGTACCACCTGTCCGCCGAGGAGGCGGTGCGGCTCTGCGACGAGAACACCATCGGGGTGGTGGCGGTCCTCGGCTCCACATTCGACGGCTCGTACGAGCCGGTGGCGCAGATCTGCGCCGCACTCGACGACCTGCAGGCCCGCACCGGCCTGGACATCCCGGTCCACGTCGACGGCGCCTCCGGCGCGTTCATCGCCCCGTTCCTCGACCCGGATCTGCAATGGGACTTCCGGCTGCCCCGGGTGGCGTCGATCAACACCTCGGGCCACAAGTACGGGCTGGTCTACCCCGGCGTCGGCTGGATCGTGTGGCGCGACGCGCAGGCGCTGCCGGAGGACCTGATCTTCTGGGTGAACTACCTCGGTGACAACATGCCCACGTTCGCGCTGAACTTCTCCCGCCCCGGCGCCCAGGTCGTGGCCCAGTACTACAACTTCCTGCGGCTCGGCTTCGCCGGCTACACCCGCGTCCAGGGGTACGCCCGCGACGTCGCCACCCGGATGGCCGCGCAGATCGCCGAGCTGGGCCCGTTCGAGCTGGTCACCCGGGGCGACGAGTTGCCGGTCTTCGCGGTGAAACTGCGCGACGAGGTCACCAACTTCACCGTGTTCGACGTCTCGGAGGCCCTGCGGGAACGCGGCTGGCAGGTCCCCGCGTACACGTTCCCGAAGAATCGGGAGGACCTGGCCGCCCTGCGCATCGTGGTGCGGCGCGGCTTCACCCACGACCTGGCCGACATGCTGATCGACGACCTGGACCGGCACCTGCAGCGGCTGGCGAAACAGTCCGGCCCGGCGCACGACGCCTCGACCGCGTCCGGTTTCCACCACTAGCCGGGGTACAGCCGCGGCCGTGTGGATGGCACTGTCGTTCGCCCTGGGCTCGATCTGCTTCCTGATCGGACCCGTCCCGGCCTACGCCGGGCTGGTCGGCACCACCGCCGACGCGGTCACGTTCTTCGTCGGTTCGATCCTGTTCACCACCGGCGGCGCGCTGCAGTCGCGGGCCGCCGCACCACGCCGCCACGAACCCGGGGCGGGACGGGCGGCCTGGTGGGCGGCGCTCATCCAGTCCGCGGGCACGGTGTTCTTCAACATCTCCACGTTCCGGGCCGTGCAGACCGCCCTGACCAGCCCGGGCTACGACCGGCTGGTCTGGCGGCCGGACCTGTTCGGCTCGATCTGCTTCCTGGTCTCCGGGGCGATCGTGTACCGGGCCTCCGCGCGTCACGGCTGGCGTCCGGCGCGCGGTGCACCGGGCTGGTGGCAGCCCGGCGTGAACCTGCTCGGCTGCGTCTTCTTCGGCATCTCGGCGCTGGCCGCGTACGTCCGGCCCGTCACGGGCGCGATGGTCAGCGAGACGCTCGCCAACGTGAACACGTGCGCGGGCGCGGCCTGTTTCCTGGCGTGCGCGCTGCCCGGCCTGCGCTCAGGTCGCTGACGGCGGGGCGGCGCCCGAGAGGGCGGCGGCGAGCTGCGTCGACCAGGCCCGTACGACGCGTGCGCGGCGCCGCGAGTCGTCGGTCAGCACGTCCGCCAGCGCCAGCCCCCGCGCCAGGTCGAGCGTGGCCTGGATGAGCCCGCGCATGTCCGGGTCGCTGTCGTCGACCCGCAGCAGCCGCACCGCGCGGCGGTGCACCTCGCGGGCGAAGTGACGCTCCAACGGCACCACGGCCGCGCGCAGCTCCGGGTCGGCGGCGGCCACGGTCCACACCTGAAGGGCGGCCCGGAACAGCTCCCCGCCGATCGCCTCGACCAGCCCGCTGACTACGGTGTGGACCCGCTCCGGGCCGGAACCGTCCGGGTCGGGCAGCGCGTCCAGCAGCGTCGTACGCTCCTCGAACATGTGCTCCAGCGCCGCGACGATCAGCGCCTCGCGCGTCCGGTAGTGGTGCTGCACCGCTCCGCGGCTGATGCCGGCCTCGGCGGCGATGAAACCCACGGTCGAGACCTCCCACCCGTGGGTGGCCAGGCAGCGGACGGCCGTCTCCAGCAGGCGCTGCCGCGTGGCGCGGCTGCGGTCCTGCTTGGGCAGCAGGTCGTCAGTCGTCACCGCTCTTCACCACGGCGAGCAGCGTACCCTGGGCGACCTGCTGGCCCCGCGTGACCGGCAGGTCGGTGACCGTGCCGTCCGCCGGGGCGTGCACGGCGTGTTCCATCTTCATCGCCTCCAGCCACACCAGCGGCTGCCCGGCCACGACCGCGTCACCGGCCTGCACCCCGACCCGCACGACCGTGCCGGGCAGCTCGGCGACCAGCGCCCCGGCCGGGACCTGCAACCCCGGTTCGGTGAACCGCGGCACCCGGCGCAGCTCGATCGACGAGTCCGTGCCGTCCACGACCAGCCGCGCCTGGTCGCCCACCGCGAACCGGCCCACGGCGAAGCGCCGCCGCACCCCGTCGACGTCGAGAACGACCTGGTCGGCGGTCGCGTCGACCAGCGCGATCCCGGTCATCCCGGCAACCTCCAGCCCGGTACGGCCGAACCGGTAGCGCACCTCGATCTCGTCGGCACCCGCCGCGTACGTGCGGCTGCGGTAGCCGACCGGGATGTTGCGGAACCCGCTGGGCAGGCCGGGCAGCAGCGGGCCCCGTTCGGCGGCCGCGTCGGACAGCGCGGCGACCAGCGCCCCGAGCGCCGGCGCCGCCGGGGTGCCGGCGGTCAGCTCGGCGGGCGGGTGAGCGGCGTAGAAGCCGGTGTCGGCCGTACCGGCCACGAACGCCGGGTGCCGCAACGTGGCCACGAGCAGGTCCCGGTTGGTGGTCAGGCCGTGGATGCGGGCGCGGCGCAACGCGGCGGCCAGCTGCCGGGCCGCGGCGTCGCGGGTCGGCGCGTACGCGATGACCTTCGCGAGCATCGCGTCGTAGTGGGTGCCGACCACGCTGCCGTTCTCGACGCCGGAGTCGAGCCGCAGCCCGCCCGGCCCGGGATGCGCGAACGTCGCCGTGACCTGCGGGACGTCGAAGGTCACCACGGTGCCGGTCTGCGGGCGCCAGTCGTCGGCGGGGCTCTCGGCGTACAGCCGGGCCTCGATCGCGTGGCCGGTCATCGCCGGTTCGGCGCCGGTCAGGGCGTGGCCCGCGGCCACGTCGAGCTGCAACCCGACCAGGTCCGTGCCGGTGACGCATTCGGTGACCGGGTGCTCGACCTGCAGGCGGGTGTTCATCTCCAGGAACCAGAAGCGGCCCGCCTCGTCGGCGAGGAATTCGACCGTGCCCGCACCCCGGTAGCCGACCGCGGCCGCCGCCGCGCGGCCCGCCGCGAGCAGGCGTTCGCGCAGGTCGCCGCGGATCCGCTCGACCAGCGGTGCCGGGGCCTCCTCGATCACCTTCTGGTGGCGGCGTTGCAGCGAGCACTCCCGCTCGCCCAGCGCCCACACCGTGCCGTGGGCGTCCGCGACGATCTGCACCTCGACGTGGTGACCGGATTCCACGAACCGCTCGCAGAACACGGTCGGATCGCCGAACGCCGCGGCGGCCTCCCGCGACGCGGACACCACCGCCGACTCCAGCTCGGCGAGGCGGCGGACCACCCGCATCCCCCGGCCGCCGCCCCCGGCGGACGCCTTCACCAGCACGGGCAGGTCCGCCTCGGTGACCGCGGCCGGGTCGAGGTCGTCCAGGACGGGCACCCCGGCGGCGGCCATCCGCCGCTTGGCCTCCACCTTCGAGCCCATCGCCGCGATCGCGTCCGGGCCGGGGCCGATCCACACCAGACCCGCCGACAGTACGGCGTGAGCGAAATCCGCCCGCTCCGACAGGAAGCCGTAGCCGGGGTGGACCGCGTCGGCGCCCGCGCGCCGGGCCGCGTCGACGATCAGGTCGGCGCGCAGGTACGTGTCGGCCGGTGCGACGCCGGGCAGGCGCACCGCGGCGTCGGCCTCCCGCACGTACGGGCTGTCCGCGTCGGCGTCGGAGAACACCGCCACGGTGCCCAGGCCCCGGCTGCGGCACGTCGCGAAGATCCGCCGGGCGATCTCCCCCCGGTTGGCGACCAGCACACAAGTGATGGGAACGTCAGTCATGGGTGACCTCACATCCGGAAGACGCCGAAGGAGCCGGAGCCCTGCACCGGCGCGGTGTGGATCGCGGACAGGGCGATGCCGAGCACGTCGCGGGTGTCGCGCGGGTCGATGATGCCGTCGTCGTAGACGAGCCCGGACAGCACCATCGGCATCGCCTCCGCGGAGATCTGCTGCTCGATCATGTGCCGCACCACCTCGGCGCCGTCCGGGTCGAACGGCTTGCCCTGCGCCAGCGCCGACGCCTTCGACACCAGGTACGTGACGTCGGCGAGCTGCTGTGCCCCCATGACCGCCGACCGGGCGCTCGGCCACGCGAACAGGAACCGGGGGTCGTACGCCCGCCCGCACATGCCGTAGTGCCCGGCGCCGTACGAGTTGCCGATGAGCACGGACAGATGCGGGACGGTCGAGTTGGACACCGCGTTGATCATCATGGCGCCGTGCTTGATGATGCCGTTCTGCTCGTACTCCGCACCGACCATATAGCCGGTGGTGTTGTGCAGGAACAGCAGCGGGGTGGCCGACTGGTTGGCGAGCTGGATGAACTGGGCGGCCTTCTGCGCCTCCGCGCTGAACAGCACCCCGCGGGCGTTGGCCAGGATGCCCACCGGAAACCCGTGCAGCTGCGCCCAGCCGGTCACCAGCGACGTGCCGTACAGCGGTTTGACCTCGTCGAAGTCGCTGTCGTCGACGAGGCGGGCGATGACCTCCCGCGGGTCGAACGGCGCCTTCAGGTCCGGCGGCACGATCGACAGCAGGTCCTCGGCCGGGTACCGCGGCGCCCGCGGTGATGCGGTCACCGGACCGGACGCCTTGCGCCAGTTCAGCCGGGCGACGATGCGCCGCCCGATCCGGATGGCGTCGTGCTCGTCGCGGGCGTAGTGGTCGGCGAGCCCGGAGGTCCGGGCGTGCATCTCGGCGCCGCCGAGCGACTCGTCGTCGGATTCCTCGCCGGTGGCCGCCTTGACCAGCGGGGGACCGGCGAGGAACACCTTGGAACGCTGCTCGATCATCACCACGTGGTCGCTCATCCCGGGCAGGTACGCGCCCCCGGCGGTCGAGTTGCCGAAGACCAGCGCGATCGTGGGGATCCCGGCGGCGGACAGCTGGGTGAGATTGCGGAACACCGCGCCGCCGGGGATGAAGACCTCCTTCTGCGTGGGCAGGTCGGCACCTCCCGACTCGACCAGCGAGATCACCGGCAGCCGGTTCTGCCGGGCGATGTCGTGCATCCGCAGCGTCTTGCGCAGCGACCACGGGTTGCTGGCGCCGCCCTTGACCGTGGGATCGTTCGCGATCAGCAGGCATTCCACCCCGCTGACCACGCCGATGCCGGTCACCACGCTGCCGCCGACGGTGAACGGGGAGCCGTACCCGGCCAGGGCGGCGAGTTCGAGGAACGGCGCGTCCGGGTCGAGCAGCAGCTCGATGCGTTCCCGGGCGGTGAGCTTGCCCCGGCCGTGGTGCCGGTCGACCGCCTTGGTCCCGCCGCCGGCCACCGCGCGGGCGGTCTCGGTGGCGATCTCGTCGAGCGCGGCGAGCATCGCCTCGCGGGCGGCGTGGGCGTCGCCGGTCGCGGGGTCGAGGGTGGACCGCAGGATGGTCACGGCAGCTCCCGGTCGTCGGGCCGCGGCGCGGCGGGAAGGTGATCGGGCAGCAGGGACTCGGGAATGTCGACGTGCCGGGCCCGCAGCCACTCGCCGAGCCCCTTGGCCTGCGGGTCGAAGCGCGCCTGATAGGCCACCCCCGCCCCGAGCAGTCCGTCGATGACGACGTTGACCGCGAGCAGGTTCGGCAGCCGGGTCACCCGTACCGGCAGATCCGCCGCCTCCGGCAGCAGCTCACGGACGGTGTCCTCGGTGATCAGCGCGGCCAGCCACGGGTACGCCGCCGCGTCGCGTACCCACAGGCCGACGTTCGCGTCGCCGCCCTTGTCGCCCGACCGGGCCCCGGCGAGCGTGCCCAGCGGCAGCCGCCGTGCGGGGCCGGCCGGTCCCGCGTCCGGCGCATCCGGGCCGGACAGGGGTTCCAGCGGCCGGGTGACCGCCGGGGCGGCGACCTGCTCGACCGTGCCGTCGGGCAGGACCACCTCGTGCGCGACGACCGGCTGCGCCACGAACCCGGCCGTGCACACCCCGTACGGGCGTGCGCCGCCGGGCGCGGTGGTGGCGAAGAAGCCGGGGTACGAGGCGAGGGCCAGCTCGACCGCGGCGTTGGTGAACGCCCGTCCCGCCCTCGCCTCGTCGGGGTCGCGCGCGACCACGGTCAGCAGCGCGGACGCCTGCTGCTCGGTCGCCGCGTCCGCGGTGTCGAGCCGGGCCAGGGTCCAGGTGACCTCGGCGGGCTCGGTCGGGCAGGCGGCGCCGAACTGGCGCCGGAACAGCTCGGCCTTGGCCTCGATGTCCAGACCGGTGAGCACCACGGTCAGCTCGTTGCGGTAGCCGCCGATCGCGGTGCGGCACACCTTGAGGTCGGGCGGTGGGGGTTCGCCGCGTACCCCGGTGACGGCCACCCGGTCGGGCCCGGCCTGGCGCAGCGACACGGTGTCCAAGCGGGCGGTGACGTCGGGTCCGGCGTACCGGGCGTCGCCGATCTCGTACACCAGCTGGGCGGTCACCGTGCCGACCGTGACCGCGCCGCCGGTCCCGGGGTGTTTCGTGATGACGCTGGAGCCGTCGCGGTGCAGCTCGGCGATCGGGAAGCCGGGCCGCAGCGGGTCGGTGATCTCGGTGAAGAACGCGTAGTTGCCGCCGGTGGCCTGGGTGCCGCACTCGATGACGTGCCCCGCGACCGTGGCCCCGGCCAGCGCGTCGAGGTCGGTGCGGTCCCAGCCGAAACGGGCGATCGCGGGCCCGACGGTCAGGGCGGCGTCGGTGACCCGGCCGGTGACGACAATGTCGGCGCCGGCCCGCAGCGCGCGGGCGATGCCGAACGCTCCCAAATAGGCGTGGGCGCCCAGCGGCGCGCCGAGGCCGAGGTCGCGGGCCCGCGCGGTCAGGTCGTCGCCGCGGACCAGCGCGATGCGGGGGGTGAGGCCGTGGCGCGCCGCCATCTTCTCGATCGCGGTGACCAGGCCGGCGGGGTTGACGCCGCCCGCGTTGGCGACCAGACGCACCCCGCGGTCCAGCGCCAGGCTCAGGCAGTCGTCGAGCTGGGCGAGGAACGTCCGGGCGTAGCCGGTCGCCGGGTCCTTCATCCGGTCCCGGGCGAGGATGAGCATGGTGAGCTCGGCGAGGTAGTCGCCGGTCAGCACGTCGAGCGCGCCGTCCTCCAGCATCTCCCGCATGGCCGCGGCCCGGTCGCCGTAGAAGCCGGAGCAGTTGCCCACACGCAGCACGTCAGGGTCCATATCGGGTGACGATGGCACAGCCGAGAAAAACAAGCAAGCGTGCTTGTTTCTGCCGGGCGCCGTCGTTACGGTCGATGGATGCGGCTCACCGAGGACCACCGTGCCTTCGCCGACACCGTGCGGCGCTTCGTCGACACCGAGATCAACCCGCACGTCGATCAGTGGGAGGCGGCCGGACGCGCACCGCTGCACGACGTGTTCCCCAAGGCCGCCGCGCTCGGCCTGCTCGGCCTCGAATACGACCCGGCCTACGGCGGCGAGGGCGCCGAGCACAGCTTCCAGCTGGTCGCCGCGGAACAGTACGGGCGGATGCACGCCACCGGCGTCGGCATGGCGCTCGGGGTCCAGGCGATGATGGCCACCCCATCGTTGCACCAGTACGGGTCGGCGGAGCTCAAACAGCGGTACCTGGTCCCGGCGATCGCGGGCACCGCGGTCACCGCGATCGCGGTCACCGAACCGGACACCGGCTCCGACGTCTCACGCCTGCGTACCCGGGCCGTCCGCGACGGCGACGACTGGGTGATCACCGGCCGCAAGGTGTACATCACCAACGGGGCCCAGGCCGACTGGATCTGCCTGCTGGCCCGCACGTCCGACGAGGGCGGCTACCGGGGGATGTCGCAGATCGTGGTGCCCACCGACCGGCCCGGATTCACCGTGGCGCGCACGTTCGACAAGCTCGGCAACCGGTGCTCCGACACCGCCGAACTGGCGCTCGACGCGGTACGCGTGCCGGTCGCGAACACGATCGGCGAGGTGGGGCGCGGGTTCCAGCAGCAGATGCAGCAGTTCGTCACGGAGCGGATGTTCGCGGCGTACTCGACGGTCGGGCAGTGCCAGTACGCGCTCGACCGCACCCGCGCGTACGTCGCCGAACGCACCGTGTTCGGCCGCCCGCTCGCCGACCGGCAGTACGTCGCGTTCCGGCTCGCCGAGCTGCAGGCCGAGGTGGACCTGCTGCGCAGCCACAACCTGATCACCTGCGAGGCGCACATGGCCGGTGAGGATGTCACCCGGATGGCCACGGTCGCCAAGCTCAAGGCGGGCCGGCTGGTCCGGGCGGTCGCCGACTGGTGCCTGCAGTTGCACGGCGGCATGGGCTACCTCGAGGAGACGTGGACCGCTCGGCTGCTGCGCGACACCCGCCTGACCTCGATCGGCGCCGGTGCCGACGAGGTAATGCTCCAGGTCCTCGCGCGCCTGGACGGCCTGCCCGCCTGAGCCGCCCGGGCCCCCTAGGGCTTGAGCAGGTCGTGCCGGGCCCGGCCCAGCTCGGCCAGCCGGGCGTGGGCCGTCGCGGTGCGCGCCGCCACGTCCTGGTGCACCGCGGTCAGCATCCGCAGCGACTCGGCGACGTTGCGCCGGGCCTTCTTGATGTGATCGCGCACGGCCATGTCGGTGAAGATGTTGTCGAACCACACGTCGACGAATCGCGTCGTGCCGCGCACCCCGACCCGGCCCACCGGCGCCACGATCCCCACATCGGCAAGCTCCGTGCGCAACACCGCCAGGCACCGGTCCGCGTACGCGGCGGCCCGCGCGGCGTTGTCGAGCCGGTGGTGCTTGAACGAGCTGGCCAGGATCCCGCCGCCGAGGAACGTGTCGTACGCCGACCAGTCCGCGGCGCTGTTCAGGTTGTGCTGGACCGCGGTGAGCGCCTGCCGGGCGTTCTCCGCGGCCTGCTGCGCCTCGCCCAGCTCCCGCAGTTCCGCCTCGGTCCGTCCGCGCTCCTCCGCCAGCGCCAGCAGCCGGGCCGCCGACGCGCCGCCGGCCGCCCGCACGTACCGCTCCTTCTCGTCGATCGCGGCCGCGTACCGGGCGGGCACCTCGGCGAGCTGGGCCAGGCGCGTGTCGGCCGCGGCGAGTTCACGCCCGATCGCGTCGAGCCGGTCCTGTGCCTCGGCGGCCCGGTACCGGGCGGCGTCGGCCTCGGCGCGTTCCCGCGCGAGAGCGTCCTGCCGGTAGCGGGCGCCGCGCAACGCGGCCCACACGCGGGTCAGCGACAGTCCTTCCAGGCGATCCACGTCGCGCTGCTCCAGGGCGTACCGGCGCAGCAGCGCGCCGAGGTCGGTGGCCTGCTCGTCGTGGCGCCGCTGCAGTTCGGCACGGCGTTCGGTCAGGATCTCGCGCTCGCGCCGGAATCCGGCCAGTGTGAACAGAAGCTCTTCGATGTCGGCCACCGCTTCATTCGATCATGCGGGGGCAAGCCTCGCCGGGCAGTCACCGCCGATCACTGAGAAAATGTGATCCTCTTCGTATTGACATTGCCGTACATGAATGTGTTTGGCATTTCGACGAGCCTCCCGGTGCACACGGATCCAGATCATGATCCGGGGCGATGCACGTATTTTCAGCGCGATTGCGGCCGTGCCGAACCTGCTCCTAAGCTGGGGCGCCACGACCGTGAAGATCAGACTCCGAGAGGGAGGATCGAATGCCGTGGCGCTCGTACTCGATCGCGTCCATATGCACCATCGGGGAGAGGTCTGGCTCCATGACGTGAGCCTCGACCTGGCCGCCGGCATGACCGTCCTCATCGGTCCCGCGGACGCCGGAAAGACCACCCTGATGCGTGTCGTGGCCGGTCTCCTGCCGCCGGCCTCCGGACGTGTCATCGTCAATGGCCGCGACGTCACCGCGACCTCGGTGCGGAAGCGTTCCGTCGCATTCGTCTATCAGCAGTTCATCAACTACCCCTCGCTGTCGGTGTACGAGAACATCGCCTCCCCGCTGCGGCTCGCACCGGGTCTCGACCGCGCCCGGATCGACGCCCGGGTGCGCGAGATCGCCGACGTGATGGGCATCGGCGCCCTGCTCGCCCGCAAACCCGCCGAGCTGTCCGGCGGCCAGCAGCAGCGCACCGCGATCGCCCGCGCCCTCGCCCGCCCGGCCGACGTGCTGCTGCTGGACGAGCCGCTCGCGAACCTCGACTACAAACTGCGCGAGCAACTGCGCGCGGACCTCAAGGACATGTTCCGCGACGCCCCCGGCGTGGTGCTGTACGCCACGTCGGATCCGGCCGAGGCGCTGGTCTTCGCGGCCCCCACCGTGGTCCTCGGCGAGGGCCGGGTCCAGCAGACCGGCGACGTCGCCGACCTGTACGCGGACCCGCCCACCCTGGCCGTGGCCGCCACGCTGAGCGACCCGCCGCTGAATCGCCTGCCCGGGATCGTGCGCGACGGCCGCGTCGAATGCCTCGGCGCCTCCTTCCCGGTGCCCCGGTCGCACCCCACCGGCCGCACGGTCACGCTCGGCGTGCGCCCGCATCACGTGGCGGTCGACCGGTTCCGCGCCGCCGACCTTCCGTTCTCCGCGGAGGTCCGGCTCGCGGAGATGACCGGCAGCGACACGTTCCTGCACCTGCTCCTGGCGGACCGGCGCCACCTGGTCGCCCAGTTGCCCGGGACGCACCGGTTCACCCCCGGGGATGCGGCGGTGGCCTACGTGGACCCGGCACACGTGCTCGTCTTCGACGACACCGGCGCCCGGCTGGGCGCCCCGGAACACGACGTACCGGAGCGGCCCGCGGCGGAGGCCGATCGGCGTGGCTGACATCCACCTCGACGGCGTGGGCCACAGCTACGACGGCGGCCGGACGTGGGCGCTGCAGCCCATGACGCGGACCTGGCGCGACGGCCGGGCGTACGCGCTGCTCGGGCCGAGCGGATGCGGCAAAACCACGTTGCTCAACATCATCTCCGGGCTGCTGCGGCCGACCGTGGGGCGCGTCTGGTTCGGCAACCGCGAGGTGACCACGGTGCCGACCGCGGCCCGCAACATCGCGCAGGTCTTCCAGTTCCCGGTGCTCTACGAAGGCATGTCGGTGTACGACAACCTCGCCTTCCCGCTGCGCAACCGCAAACATGCCAGGGCGGACGTCGACCGGCGGGTGCGCGCGGTGTCCCGCCTGCTCGGGCTGGACGACCACCTGCCGCGCCGGGTGCGCCGCCTCGACCCGGGGCGGCAGCAGATCGTCAGCCTCGGGCGTGGCCTGGTCCGCTCCGACGTGGCGGCCGTGCTGCTCGACGAGCCCCTGACGGTCGTCGACCCGGGCGTGCGGTGGACGCTGCGCAGCACACTCAAGGAGATCCACCGCGACACCGGGCACACCCTGATCTACGTCACGCACGACCAGACCGAGGCGCTGACGTTCGCCGACGAGGTGGTGGTCCTGCAGGACGGCGCGGTCGTGCAGTCGGGGGAGCCGACCGAGCTGTTCCTGTCGCCCGCGCACGAGTTCGTGGGCCACTTCATCGGCTCGCCGGGCATGAACATGATCCCCGCCGAGCTCGTCGACGGTGTCGTCCGCGTCGGGGACACCGCCGTCGGGCGGGCGGTGGGCGACGACGGCGCGCTCGCGGCCGGACCGGCACGCATCGGGGTGCGTCCCGAGTTCGTCCGGATCCCCGCCGTCCCGGCCCTGCCGGGCCTGCCCGCCCGCATCACCGGGATCGATCGCATGGGCGCGTACCACCTGGTGCACGCGGAGGTGCACGGCCATCACCTCACCGCCAAGGTGGACACCGGCAGCTGGTACGCCCCGGGCAGCCTCGAGTACTTCCATTTCGTCCCCGACCGCGCGTTCCTGTTCCGGGGTGCGGTCCGGTGCGGCTCGATCAGCGCCCTCGACGCGACGGAGGACGCATGAGCGACACCACCGGGCGCCGCCGCGATCCGGACGGCGACGGGCCCGGCACCGACCGCCCGGCGGACCTGCGGCCGAGGGACAACCGGGCCTGGATCCTCGTCCTGCCGGTCGTGGCGTCGGTCGCCTTCACCGCGATCATCCCGCTGATGACCGTGGTCAACTACTCCGTCCAGGACGTCTTCAGCCCGACCGACCGGATCTTCGTGGGGCTGGAGTGGTACCGGTCCGTCGCCCGCGACGCGGAGATCCGGGCCGCTTTCCTGCGTACGCTGATGTTCTCCGTCCAGGTCCTGCTGGTGGAGATCCCGCTCGGCGTGGCGATCGCGGTGGCCATGCCGCGCCGCGGCCGGGCGATGTCGGCGGCCCTGGTGGTCGTCGCGCTGCCGCTGCTCATCCCGTGGAACGTGGTCGGCACCATCTGGCAGATCTTCGCCCGGCCCGACATCGGTCTCGGCGGGTGGACCGTCAATCACGTGTTCGGCGTGGACTTCAACTACACGCTGGACTCGGCCGACGCCTGGATCACGGTCCTGCTGATGGACGTCTGGCACTGGACGCCGCTGGTGGCACTGCTGGCCTACGCGGGTCTGCGCTCGATCCCCGAGCCGTACTACCAGGCCGCGCAGATCGACAGCGCCTCCGCCTGGACGGTGTTCCGCCACATCCAGCTGCCGCGGCTGCGCGGGGTGCTGACGATCGCGGTCCTGCTCCGGTTCATGGACAGCTTCATGATCTACACCGAGCCGTTCGTAGTGACCGGCGGCGGGCCGGGAAACGCCACGTCATTCCTGAGCATCCTGCTGTCGAAGGTCGCGGTCGGGCAGTTCGACGTGGGTCCGGCCGGTGCGTTCTCGCTGCTGTACTTCCTGTTCGTGCAGGTCGTCTGCTTCGTCTTCTTCGTCGTGCTGACGAGAACCGGGAGGTGAGCGTGACCACCAGCGCGCAGCGGCCCCGGTTGCCGTGGGCCCGTACCGTCTTCTGGCTGTACGCGGCCACGCTGATGCTGCCGATCCTGTGGATGCTCGGCATGTCCGTCCGGCCCAACGAGGACATCCTCGGCAGCTTCTCGCTGCTCCCGCAGCGGGTGACGCTCGACAACTACCGGACGTTCTTCACCGACGAGGTGTGGTATTCGAGCTACCTGAACTCGATCGTCTACACGTCCCTGAACGCGGTGATGTCGCTGGTCGTGGCGATTCCGGCCGCGTACGCGTTCTCCCGCTTCCGGTTCGTCGGCGACAAGCATCTGTTCTTCTGGCTGCTGACCAACCGGATGGCCCCGGTGGCCGTGTTCCTGCTGCCGTTCTTCCAGATCTACTCCAGCGTGGGGCTGTTCGACACGCATCTCGGCGTCGCCCTCGCGCACATGTTGTTCAACGTTCCGCTCGCGGTGTGGATCCTGGAGGGGTTCATGTCCGGGATCCCGCGCGAGATCGACGAGACCGCGGCGATCGACGGGTACTCACTTCCCCGCTTCTTCCTGCGCATCTTCCTCCCGCTGATCCGCTCGGCCATCGGGGTCACCGCGTTCTTCTGCTTCATGTTCAGCTGGGTCGAACTGCTCATCGCCCGCACGATCACCTCCGTCGACGCCAAACCCATCGCCGCCACGATGACCCGTACGGTCAGCGCGGCCGGGGTGGACTGGGGGCTGCTCGCGGCGGCGGGCGTGATGACGATCATCCCCGGGGCGATCGTCATCTGGTTCGTGCGCAACTACATCGCCAAGGGCTTCGCCCTCGGGAGGGTCTGACCGTGCTCGACTGGATGGTCTGGACCGTACCGACGGCGGCGGTGTTCATCGGCCTGGTAGTGCTGCTGGCCGGGATGGGGGTGTGGGCCCGCCTGTCGCCGCCGGTCGCCCGACGCGGATTCCTGCGCATCGAGACCGACCGCGGGGACCGGCTCTACATCGGACTGATCGCCGCCGCGGTCGTGCTGGCTGGATGGATCGCCGTCACCGACCTGCCGATGTGGCTCGGGTCGGGGTGCGCGGTGCTCGTCGCGGCCGTCATCGGACGGTGGGGATGACATCACATCGAGGAGGAGTCACCGTGTCACGACGATCGTCGGCCGGATCCCGCATCGGCGGGTGGATAGCATCCCTGGCCGCGCTGAGCCTGGTTCTGGCCGGCTGCACCGGCGGGGACGACGACGCCCCCAAGAGCAACTTCACCGTGGAGGACGGCCGGGCCGCGGCCCGCAAGTGGGTGACCACGGAGTTCACCCCCAGCACCCTGTCGCAGGCGCAGCAGCTGGCGGAGATGGAGTGGTTCATCAAGGCGGCCGCGCCGTACCGGGGCATGCAGATCAACGTCGTCTCGGAAACGCTCAACACCCATCAGTACGAGTCGCAGGTGCTCGCGAAGGCGTTCACCGAGATCACCGGGATCAAGGTCAAGCACGACCTGCTCCAGGAGGGCGACGTCATCGAGAAGTTGCAGACCCAGATCCAGGGCGACAAGAACATCTACGACGCGTACGTCAACGACTCCGACCTGATCGGCACCCACTTCCGCGGTGACTACGTGTTCCCGCTGTCGGACTACATGGCCGGTGAGGGACGCGACGTCACGTCCCCGACCCTGGATGTCGGCGACTTCATCGGCACCAGCTTCACCACCGGCCCGGACCACAAGCTGTACCAGCTGCCCGACCAGCAGTTCGCCAACCTGTACTGGTTCCGCTACGACTGGTTCACCGACCCCGAGATCAAACGGCAGTTCAAGGCCGCGTACGGATACGACCTCGGCGTGCCGGTGAACTGGGCCGCGTACGAGGACATCGCGGACTTCTTCTCCCACAAGGTGAACGGCAACGGGACCATCGACGGCAAGAAGGTCTACGGACACATGGACTACGGCCGCAAGGACCCGTCGCTGGGCTGGCGCTTCACCGACGCGTGGCTGTCCATGGCGGGCAACGGCGACCCCGGCATCCCCAACGGACTTCCGGTCGACGACTGGGGCATCCGGGTGGACGGCTGCCGTCCGGTCGGGTCGTCGGTGAGCCGCGGCGGCGACACCAACGGCCCGGCGTCGGTGTACGCGCTGACCAAGTACATCGAGTGGTTGAAGAAGTACGCGCCGCCGGAGGCGGCCGGGATGAACTTCAGCGAGGCCGGCCCGGTGCCCGCCCAGGGCAACGTCGCGCAGCAGGTGTTCTGGTACACGGCCTTCACCGCCGACATGACCAAGAAGGGACTGCCGGTCGTCAACGCGGACGGCACGCCGAAGTGGCGGATGGCACCCAGCCCGCACGGCGTCTACTGGAAGAACGGCAACAAGCTCGGTTACCAGGACGCGGGCTCGTGGACGCTGCTGAAGAACACCCCCGCGAAGCGCCGCGCGGCGGCCTGGCTGTACGCGCAGTTCGTCACGGCCAAGACGGTGTCGCTGAAGAAGTCGATCACCGGGCTGACGTTCATCCGCGACTCCGACATCCGCAGCGACTACTTCACGCAGAACTCCAAGAACTACGGCGGCCTGATCGAGTTCTACCGTTCCCCGGCCCGCAAGCAGTGGACCCCGACCGGGACCAACGTGCCGGACTACCCGAAGCTGGCGCAGCTGTGGTGGCCGAACGTCGCCACCGCGGTCACCGGGGAGACGACACCCCAGGAGTCGATGGACAATCTGGCCCGGCAGCAGGACGAAATCCTGGCCCGGCTGGAGCGCCGCGGCTACGGCGGTGCCTGCGCACCGAAACTGAACCCGGAGGTGGACCCCCGGTACTGGCTCGACCAGCCAGGCGCCCCGGTCCCGAAGCTGGCCGACGAGCGTGGCCGGCCCGAGACCATCGACTACGACAAGCTGCTGGCCAACTGGAAAGCCATCGGCTGACGCCGCCGGGGCGGACGTCGTCCCCGGACGCCCGCCCCGCCACCCATCCATGCCCATCGACATTTCGACTACGCTGTCCCGACAGGGGAGCAATCCGGCGATACCCGGCAAGGCAGGGATGGCAGAGACGCGGCGGGCGCAGGCCGTGACAGCGGCCCGGATGTACTACGGGGCGGGGCAGTCCACCCAGGAGATCGCCGACTACCTGCGCGTCTCGCGGTCCACGGTCTCCAGGCTGCTCGCGTACGCGCGGGAGGCAGGGGTGGTCGAGGTGCGGGTGCACGAGACCGCCGACGCGTCCACCGGACTCACCGCGGACCTGGTGACCCGGTTCCCGTACGTCAGGTTCCAGGTGATCGGGGTACAGCCGGGTGCCAGCAGCGGCCGAATCAACACCGCGGTCGCCCGGTACGCCGCCCACGCCGTCGCGGCGATGGTCGAGCCGGGCATGACGATCGGCATCGCCTGGGGCAACACGGTCAGCAGCCTGATCGACTACCTGAACCCCAAACCGGTCAGCGATCTCGCGGTCGTGCAGCTCAACGGCGCCGGCAACAGCGCGAACTTCGGCCTCGCGTACGCCGCGGACATCGTGGTGCGGTTCGCCGAGAACTTCGCGGGCAGCCCGCACCTGTTCCCGGTGCCGGCGTTCTTCGACCACGCCGAGACCAAGGAAGCCCTCTGGAAGGAGCGCAGCATCCGGCAGATCCTGGCCCTGCAGGAGAGCGCCGACCTGCTGGTGTTCAGCACCGGCGCGCTGGTCGGCGACCCGGCCAGCCACATCTACACCGCGGGTTTCCTCAGCGAACGCGACGTGCGGGACCTGCGCGGCGCCGGCGTGGTCGGTGACATCGGGACGGTCTTCTACGACGAGAAGGGCTCGGGCGACCTGCCGATCAACCGCCGCTCCAGCGGGCCGCCGCTGTCGCTGTACGCCCGGTCGCGCCGCTCGGTGTGCGTGGCCGCCGGGGCGGGCAAGGTGCCCGGACTGGTCGCCGCGTTGACCGCGGGCTACATCTCCGACCTGATCCTGGACAGCCGGACCGCCGCCGATCTGGTACGCCGTGGCAGAGGTTCCCGCAGTGTTCCGGCGCCGGCGAACCGCCGTACACGCGGGTGACAGGCGCTTCGTCGAGGAAAGTCGAAGAAATCCACCGTCGAGGAGAGGATCGTCATGGACCTGCCGCACGAACCGGCCCTGCGTGCCATCGGCACCACCGCGGCGGATTTCGAACGGGACCTGGTCAGCAACCTGTACTTCGAGCGCGGCACGACCATGGAGTCGGCCAGCACCCAGGACGTCTACCAGAGCCTGGCGGTCACGGTCCGCGACCGGCTCGTCGATCGCCGGGCCCGTACCGCCACGGCCCATCAGGCGGCCAACCCGCGCTGCGTCTACTACCTGTCCGCCGAGTACATGCTGGGCCGCCAGCTGCGTCAGAACCTGCTCTACACCGGCACCGAGGACGTGGCTCGCGACGTCCTCAAAGGACTGGGCCTGTCGCTGGAGGAGGTGGCGGACTACGACGTCGAACCCGGCCTCGGCAACGGCGGCCTGGGACGGCTCGCCGCCTGCCTGCTCGACGCGCTGGCGACCGCGGACATTCCCGCCGTCGGCTACGGCATCCGCTACGACCTCGGCCTGTTCCGGCAGACCATCGTCGACGGGGCCCAGGTGGAACGCCCCGACGACTGGGCGTTCGACGGCAGCCCCTGGGAGTTCCCGCAGCAGGACGACCGGCAGCCGGTCGGCTTCTACGGCCGGGTGGTGGAGGTGGCGGGCCGGCGGCGCTGGATCCCCGAGGAGACCGTGCTCGGCGAGCCCAGCCACCTGCTGGTGCCCGGCTACGGCACCCAGACGGTCAACATCGTGCGGTTGTGGCGGGCGCGCGCCGACAGCGACGCGTTCGACCTGGCCGACTTCGCGGCCGGCCGGTCCGCCGAGGCCGTGCAGGAGGTGGTCCGCTCGGAGAACATCAGCAAGGTGCTGTACCCGGCGGACAGCACCGAATTCGGCCGGGAACTGCGCCTGAAGCAGCAGTACTTCCTGGTCTCCTGCGCGGTGTGGGACATCGTGCGCCGGTTCCATCTGCGCAACAGCGACTGGGCCGCGTTCGCCGACAAGAACGTGATCCAGCTCAACGACACCCACCCGGCCCTGGCGGTGCCGGAGCTGATGCGGCTACTGATCGACGAGTACGAGCTGGACTGGGACACCGCCTGGTCGATCACCCGTGGGACGTTCGCGTACACCTGCCACACGCTGCTGCCCGAGGCGCTGGAGACCTGGCCGGTCGCGTTGTTCGAGCGGCTGCTGCCACGCCATCTGGAGATCGTGTACGCGATCAACCAGGCCCACCTCGACGAGATCGAGTCGCGGTTCCCGGGCGATGTGGAGCTGCGCCGGAGGCTGTCGCTGATCCAGGAGGAGCCGGAGCGCCGGGTCCGGATGGCGCACCTCGCGGTGGTCGGCAGCCACGCCGTCAACGGCGTCGCCGGGCTGCACACCCGGCTGCTCACCGAGACCACGCTTGCGGATTTCGCCCGGCTGTGGCCGGACCGCTTCCGCAACGTCACCAACGGGATCTCGCCGCGTCGCTTCGTGCGGCTGGCCAACCCGCGGCTCGCCGCGCTGATCAGCGAACAGCTGGGCGGCGACGGGTGGCTCACCGACCTGGGCCGGCTGGCCGCGCTGGCGCCGCTCGCCGACGACGCGGACTTCCAGCGGCGGTGGCGCGCGGTCAAGCGGGACAACAAACTCGACCTCGCCGGGTACGCGCGGGCGGCGACCGGCGTCAGGATCGACCCGGACGCGCTGGTCGACGTGCACGTCAAGCGGTTCCACGAGTACAAGCGGCAGCTGCTCAAGCTGCTGCACGTGGTCACGTTGCACGACCGGCTGCGCGCCGACCCGCGCACGGACGTCCCCCGTACGGTCGTGTTCGCCGGCAAGGCGGCGCCCGGCTACCACGCGGTGAAGCGGATCATCCAGCTCATCAACGCGGTGGCCGCGGTGGTCAACGCCGACCCGGCCGTGGCCGGGCGCCTGCGCGTCGTCTTCCTGCCCGACTACAACGTGTCGCGGGCCGAGCTGATCGTGCCCGCGGCGGACCTGTCGGAGCAGATCTCGCTGGCGGGCAAGGAGGCCTCCGGTACGGGAAACATGAAGCTCGCGCTCAACGGCGCCGTCACCATCGGCACCCTGGACGGGGCGAACATCGAACTGCGCGAGCGGGTCGGCGCGGACAACTTCTTCCTGTTCGGCCTGGACGCGGCGCAGGCGGCCGAGATGCGCCGCGGCGACTACCGGCCGGGGGAGCTGGCCCGGGCCGACCCGGAACTGGCCGCCGCCCTGGACGCTATCGCGGGCGGCCGCTACGGCGCCGGCTTCGGCGACGTGCTGGACAGCGTCCTGGGCCGCGACGAGTACCTGACCGTGGCCGACTACCGCTCCTACCTGGACGCCCAGGACGCGGTGGCGGCGGCCTGGAGCGACCCCGACCGCTGGACGCGGATGTCGATCCTCAACGCCGCGTCCTGCGGGTTCTTCTCCGCCGACCGGACGGTTGCCGACTACCGCGACCGGATCTGGCGCGCCGATCCGGTCCGGGTGCCGCCGCGCTGAGCGCGCGCCGGGTGCACGCACGCGCCCGCCCCGGTCTGCGGCGACGCCGTGGCTGAGCGCGCGCCGGGTGCACGCGCCCGCCCTGGCCCGCGGCAACACCGTCGCTGAGCGCGGGCCGGTCGCCGGGAAGGCGGCCGGCCCGCGCGCGGGTCAGGCCACGCCGCGTGCGGCGAGTGACTTGACGACCTCGTGTGCGGTGGCGGCACTGGACTGGGGGTTCTGTCCGGTGATGAGGTTGCGGTCCACGACCACCGTGCTCGACCATGCCGGTCCCGCCTCGACGACGGCACCGAGCTCCCGCAGCCTGCTCTCCACGAGGTACGGCGTCGCGTCCTTGAGGCCGCCCTGCTGTTCCTCGTCGTCGGTGAAGACGGTCAGCCTGCGGCCCGCGAACGTGAAGGTGCCGTTCGGCCCGCCGGTGCTGCTGAGCAGGCCCGCGGGTCCGTGGCACAGCGCGGCGACGATCTTGCCGGTGCGGTCGGCGTCGGCCAGCAGCCGGCCGAGGTCGGCGTCGCGGGCCAGGTCCTGCATCGGGCCGTGCCCGCCCGGCAGGTAGACACCGTCGTAGTCCGTGGCCGCCACATCCGCGAGGACCAGCGGCTTGGCCAGCTCGTCGGCGATGGCGTCCAGGTAGTCGCGGAACTCCGCGCCGGCGGCCTGCGGTACCCCACCGCGCTCGTCGAGGCTGATGGGGTCCACCGGGGCCGGTACGCCGCCCGGGGTGGCGATGTCCACCTCGATGCCCGCCTCCCGCAAGGCCCGGTGGGACGCCACGACCTCCTCCGCCCAGAAGCCGGTGGGGTGGGTCGTCCCGTCGGCCAGTGTCAGGCCGTCCGCGCCCGTGACGACCATCAGGATCCTTGCCATGGTGAGCCTTCTTCCTCGTCGTGGCGCACGTGTTCGTGCGTCGCCCCGATGCAACCCTTCGAGGTTCGCGATTCCTTCCCTTACCCGGGGTTCTACCATCACAAATCTGATGGATGGAGGCTTGCGTGCCGGACCTCGACCTGCTGTCGACCTTCCTGGAGATCTACCGCAGCGGCTCGATCACGGCCGCCGCGGCGCGCCGCGGGCTGTCCCAGGCCGCGGTGAGCGGCCAGCTGGCACGCCTGGAGCACCAGGTCGGCGGGCAGCTGTTCGACCGGTCCCGGCGCGGTGTGGTCCCGACGGAACGCGGCCTCGATCTCGCCGCCCGGATCGGCACCCACATCGACGAACTTCGCCAGGCCGTCGATGCGCCCGCCGGGGACGCGGCCGGCTATCGCGGCACGGTGTCGCTGGCCGGCCCGTCGGACCTGACGGCTCTGCGGATGATGCCGGTGCTCGCCCCGCTCGCGGTGCGCGGCCTGCGACTGCGGATCACGCTGGGACTCGCGGACGACCTGCTGGCGGGGCTGGCGGCGGGCCGTCTCGACATGGTCGTCTCGGCGGTACGGCCGCAGCTCGCGAACGTGGTGGCCACGGCGTTCGCCGACGAGGAGTTCGTGCTGGTGGGCTCGCCCGGCCTGGCCCGTACGGTGGACGCCGGTGCGCTGAGCGCGGAGCCGTTGCGGGCGCTGGCGCACCTGCCGCTGGTCGCGTACGCGGAGGAACTGCCGATCATCCGCAGGTACTGGCGCAGCGAGTTCGGGCGGCGCCCGCCCAACCCGGTCGCGGTCGTCGTGCCCGACCTGCGGGCGGTACTGGCCGCCGTGGTCGCGGGCGCCGGGGTGTCGGTGCTGCCGCGCTACGTCGTGGAACAGGCGCTCGCCGCCGGGTCGGTGGAGCTGCTGCACCAGCCGCGGGTGCACCCGCTGAACACGCTGTACGTGGCGACCCGGGTCGGCGGCCTGGCCCATCCCGCGGTGGCCCTGGTCCACCGCCGGCTGACCGAGCGGTCGAACGAGTGGGCGCTGTGAAGGACCGCGCCGCCCGGTCGGTCTAGCGATGGGGCGGCAGGACCAGGTCCCAGTCGGGGCGCCGGTCGAGCTGTGCCGACGAGGCCAGCGCGGGCTTGGGCGCGTTGATGAGCGACCGCATCGCATCGCGCTGCCCGTGGTCGGCGGGCGCCGCGGCGCGCGCGGGGGCGGGCAGCATCTGCGTGATCTCGGCGGGCACGGTCACCTGAAGGCACCCCGGCCGGCTGGTCATCTCCGCGGGTACGCCCATCAGCCGCGCGGCCCGTACCAGGATCCCGGCCATCTCGTGGTCGCCGAGCCGGACCCCGAGCAGGCCCGCGCGGCGCCGGCGGCCCCCGGCCAGCAGCGCGGCGCGCCAGGCGGCCTGGGCCAGGGTGGCCCGGCGGGCGTTGGCCCGCGCCGACGACCCGAGCGTCTCGTTGCACATCAGCGCCAGGCGCCCCTGGCGCCAGGCCGCCCCCAGCATGACGACCGCCGCGGGGCGCCGCGTCTCGGGCACCAGCACCCGGTGTACGTGATAGCGCCGCCGGCCGCCCCCGCTACGCCCCTCCACGCCGGCGGCGCAGCCCAGGCCGGTGAGCAGCGCCGCCAGCCGCAGGGCGGCGTCGCGCTGGTCGAACTCGGCGAATGCCGTGTCGTCCGAGGGGCCCGGGACGAGCACGTCGCGCCATTCCGGGCGGCGCCGCCCCGGCAGCCGGGAGATGTCCGCGCACTGGACGAGGCAGGCCGACTCGAAGGCGTGCGGTGCCGCGCCGGCGAGTACCCGTTCGTGATCCATCGACAGATCCCTTCCGCGATTTCGGGATACCGTGGCCGATCAGACCGTTCGGCCGGTACACCTACCCCCGGGTTTTGAGAGAAACTTGCGCAGACTCCGACGCCGCGCAGTGGGGAAACGGGTGGCCTTCCAGAGCAGACCGCTGCGGACGCTGACCGCGTCGCGTCGCGCCGTGCTGACCGGTCTGGCCACGATGACGCTCACCGCCTGCGTGGGACGGACCCCGGAGAGTCGCCGCATTCGCATCGCGACCGGCAGCCCCAGCGGGGTCTACTACGCCATCGGCAGCGCCCTGGGCCGCCTCAGCACGCGGGAGCTCCCGGCGACCCAGGCCGACGTGATGGTGACCGCCGCGTCCGCCGAGAACGTCCGGTTGATCACCAGTAACCAGGCGGATGTCGGGTTCACCCAGGCCGACGTGCTGGTCTCCGGGGCCGGCTCGACCCCGGGGGTCGCCGCGCTGGCCCGGGTCTACGACGACCTGCTGCACCTGGTGGTCCGCGCGGACGGCCCGATCAAGACGCTGGAGGACCTCAAGGGCCGCACGGTGTCCGTCGGGGCACACGGCTCGGGCACGGCCGTCACCGTCGGGCGGCTGCTGGCCGTCGCCCAGATGTCCGAATCCGGCGTGATCGACCGGCGGGAACTGGGCCTCGACGACTCCCTGCAGGCGCTGTCGCGGTTCGAGATCGACGGGTTCTTCTTCTCCGGCGGGCTGCCGGTCGCGGGCATCAAGCAGCTCAACAGCCAGTCCAGATACCGGATCGTCGACCTGTCCAAGTGGGTCGGCGACCTGCGAAGCACCTACAGCGAGGTGTACGTGGTGCGCAGCGTGCCGATCTCGGCCTACCAGACCCCGCCCGTGGCCACGATCGCCGTACCGAACCTGCTGGTGGTGTCGTCCGCGATGCGCGAGGAGCTCGCGTTCGACCTGGCCCGGCTGCTGATGGAGCGCCGTGACGTGCTGGCGGCGGCGCATCCGGCGGCGGAACGGCTCGACATCCGCTCGGCGATCGCCACCGAGCCCGTTCCGCTGCACCCGGGCGCGGCGCGTTACTACCGGTCGGTCAAGCCGTGACCGCGCCGTCGCGTTCCGCCGCGACCGGGACCTCCGGGGCCGTCTGACCCCCGACGGGCTCGGCCACCGCCGCGGCCCGTTCGGCGGGGGAGGCCGCCGGGAACCAGATCCGCGCGGCCAGGCCGTGCGGCTGCACCGGGGCCAGCGCGAACCGTCCCCCGGACGCCTCGACCAGCACCATGACGATCGACAGGCCGAGGCCGGCGCCGTCGACGTTCTGCTTGTCGGGGGCGCGCCAGAACCGCTCCGTGGCCAGCCGGCACTGCTCCTCGGTCATCCCGGGCCCGTTGTCGCGTACGGTCACCTCGACCCCGCCGTCGCGCGACGCCACCTCGACCTCGACGCGGCCACCGGCCGGCGTGAATTTCAGCGCGTTGTCGATCAGGGCGTCCAGCGACTGGTCGAGGGCGGTCGCGACGAGCCGGGCGTACTGTGCCTCCTCCGGGACCAGGGTGACCAGGTCGATGTCGCGGCGTTCGGTCAGCGGAAGCCAGGCCACCCAGCGGTCCAGCGTGAGCGCCACGGCGTCGACCACCTCGACGCTGTGCCGGCCGCGCTCGGCCTGCGCCAGGGCCAGCAGCCCGTCCAGTACGTCCGCCAGCCGGTCGGTCTCGGCCAGCGTGATCTCGTGGTCCGCCCGCGCGTGGTCCTGCTCCATGTGCTCGCCCAGGTCCTCCAGGCGCAACCGCAGCACCGTGAGGGGATTGCGGAGCTGGTGGCTGGCGTGCGCGACGAACGAGCGCTGCCGTTCCAGCGCGTCGGCGACCGCGTCGGCCATCTCGTTGAACGTGGTCGACAGGCGGCGCAGCTCCGGCGGGCCCACCGCGGGCGGGACCCGGGCGTCGTTGTCGCCCGCCGCGATGTCGTGGGCCGCCGCGTCGAGCCGGGTCACCGGCCGCAGCACCCACCCGGCCAGCCGGTGGGCGGCGATGAAGCAGGCGACGACCGCGAGCAGGCCGACCAGGCTCAGCTCCAGCCACGTGGAGACGATGACACGGCGGTTGTGCCCGGTGGGGGAGGCGGTCAGCACGATGCCCAGCACCGCCCCGCCGTCACTGACCGGCACCGCGACCACCAGGTCGCGGCTGCTCCACGGCCACAAGGTGTTGGGGGTGCCGACCTCGCGGCCGGCGAGCGCGCCCCGCATCGCGGTCTCGGCGCTGTCCGTGTCCTCCAGCGGCGACCCGAACACGCTCAGCACCTGCTGGTCCTGGTCGACCAGCATCGTGCCCACGTCGTACAGCTCGTGGTAGCGGCGCATCTCGTCGATGAGCGACTCCAGCTCACCGGTCCGCATCGCCGGCGCCGCCAGGGACGCGAAGCGGGTCGCGTCGGCGAGCCGGTCCGCCTGGACGCGGTCGGTCTCCGAGTTGGTCAGCGACACCGCCAGCGGCACCTCCAGGGCGATGAGCACCATCGAGAGCAGCAGCAAGTAGATGATCATCAGTCGCCTGCGCACGCCGCCCCCTCAGCCGGTGTGCAGACGGTAGCCGACCCCGCGAACCGTCTGCACCAGGTCGGGGCGGCGCAGCTTGGCCCGCAGCGAGGCCACGTGCACCTCCAGCGTGTGCCGGCCGTTCCAGGTGGTCTGCCAGACGTCCAGCATGATCCGCTCGCGGGTCAACGCGACGCCCGGGCGGCGAGCCAGCGAGGCCAGGATGTCGAACTCCTTGCGGGTCAGCGTGACCGGTTCGGCATCCACCAGCACCGTACGGGCGGCGTGGTCGATCTGCAGCGGCCCCACCACGACGACCTCGCTGGGCGGCGGCCCCTGCCGGTCGGTACGCCGCAGCAGCGCCACGATGCGGGCCTGCAGCTCGGCCATCGAGAACGGCTTCACGACGTAGTCGTCCGCGCCCACCATCAGGCCGGTGACCCGGTCGCGTTCCTCCCCGCGCGCGGTCACCGCGATGATGCCCAGGTGCGCGTTGCGGGCCCGGAGGGCGCGGCACACGTCGACCCCGTCGCCGTCGGGCAGATTCAGGTCGAGCAGGACCAGGTCGCAGGGGGCGGCCGCGAGGGCGGCGGCGGCTGTCGCGGCGTGCTCGACCTCGTACCCCCGGCGCTGCAGCATCGAGGCCATCACCGCGGCAACCCGCAGATCGTCCTCCACCAGCAGTATCCGCATGTCCGCCCTATCGCCGGTCACCCACGTCGTCGTTCGGAGGACGAATCTATCCAGCCGACGGGCCGGACGGGGACCTGCGGGCGGGCCGCGCTGCGCACCCTAACAGCTGATGGTGGGCATTTGTCGCCACCTTGTGGGGGGCGCTACATCCCGCGGAGTCGATCGATGACCGTTTTTGGACCACCTGTACGGTCTGGCACCTCCCGTCACGATCAGCAGAGGAGCCCAGCCCGTGATCCCTCGCTCGCGCCGTCGCCGACGGCCCGCGGTGATCGGCGCGTCCGTACTCATCGCCCTGGCCGCCGCCGCGGCCGTCCCCGCCTCGTCGCTCACCGCCTGGGCCGGCCCGCAGACGGCCCCGGTCTCCGACGCCACCCCACACCTGGACGCGGTGGAGCAGGCCCTGACCCGGACCGCGCCCGCGCTGGCCGGCCCGGTGTGGCAGCGCACCGCGGGAAACCAGCTCGTCGACCCGGGCACCGGCACGGCCGGGGACGGCTGGGTACTGCAGACCCCCGGCTGCTGGGGCGACGCCGCGTGCGCGGACCGGGCGGGCAGCCGTCGGCTGCTGGCGGGGATGACCGCCACGATCGCCAGGGCGACCCGTACGGTCGACATCAGCTCGCTGGCCCCGCTGCCCAACGGCGCCTTCCAGGACGCCATCGTGGCCGGGCTCAAGTCCGCCGCGGCCCGGCACAAGCTGACCGTACGCATCCTGGTCGGCGCGGTTCCCGGGTACAGCCTGAACGTCGTGCCGTCGACGTACCGCAACGAGCTGAACTCGCGGCTCGGCGCGGACGCGGCGAACGTGTCGCTCAACGTCGCGTCCGTGACGACGTCGAAGACCGGGTTCTCCTGGAACCACTCGAAGATCCTGGTGGTCGACGGCAGCACCGCGATCGTCGGCGGCATCAACGACTGGAAGGACGACTACCTCGACACGACCCACCCGGTGACCGACATCGACATGGCGGTGGCCGGGCCCGCGGCCCGTGCCGCCGGCAACTACCTGGACACGCTGTGGGCGTGGACGTGCGGCCGCAAGTGGGACCCGGCGTACGTGTGGTTCGCCGCCTCGTCCGGGACGTCCTGCATGGCGTCGATGCAACACGACGCCGGCCCGGACCCGGTGCCCACGGCCGGCGACGTGCCCGTGCTGGCGGTCGGCGGCCTCGGCGTCGGCATCACGTCCGGTACCGGCTCCGGACCGCTGCCCGCCCCGCCCGCGGACGTGAAGTGCGGCGCGGCGTCGGCGCACGACTACACCAACACCGACGCGGCGTACGACGCGATCAACCCGGAGGAGACCGCGCTGCGTACGCTCATCGCCAGCGCGACCAGCCGGATCGACATCTCCCAGCAGGACCTCAACGGGGTGTGCCCGCCGCTGCCCCGCTACGACGTGCGGATCTACGACGCGCTCGCGGCCCGGCTGGCGGCCGGCGTCAAGGTGCGCATCGTGGTCAGCGACCCGCGCAACCACGGCGCGGTCGGCAGCGGGGGATACTCGCAGATCCGGTCGCTGGCCGAGATCAGCGACACGCTGCGCGCCCGGCTGGCACTGCTGACCGGTGACCAGCAGTCCGCGCGCACCGCGATGTGCCAGGGGCTGCAGCTCGCGCCGTTCCGCAGCAGCACTGCGGACACGTGGGCGGACGGCCACCCGTACGCGCTGCACCACAAGCTGGTGTCGGTCGACGGGTCGGCGTTCTACATCGGATCGAAGAACCTGTACCCGGCGTGGCTGCAGGACTTCGGCTACATCGTCGAGGACCGCACCGCCGCGGGTCAGCTCGCGGACAGCGTGCTGGAGCCGGAGTGGCGGTACTCGTCGGCGGGCGCGAGCGTGGACTACGCCCGGCAGATCTGCCCGCAGTGACTCGCCGGGCACCGTGCGAGCCGGAAAGGCTCGCACGGTGCCCGCACGGGGTCAGCCCTTGGGCAGGTCCAGGGTCATCACCTTCGCCCATGCGGCGGCGAAGTCGCGGACGAACTTCTCCTTCGCGTCGTCGCTGGCGTACACCTCGGCCAGCGCCCGCAGCACGGAGTTGGAGGCGAAGACGAGATCCGCGCGAGTGGCGGTCCACTTCACCTCGCCCGTACGCACGTCGCGGCCCTCGAACGTCTCCTCGTCGCCCTCGGCGGTCGCCGACCAGGTCGTGTCGAAGGCGAGCAGGTTGACGAAGAAGTCGTTGGTCAACGTCTGCGGCCGCCCGGTGAGTACGCCGTGGCGCGACTGCCCGGTGTTCGCGTTCAGCGCCCGCAGGCCGCCCACCAGCACGGTCATCTCCGGGGCGGTCAGGGTCAGCAGCTGTGCCCGGTCGACCAGCAGCTGCTCCGTGGGCCGCCGGTGCCCCTTGCCGAGGTAGTTGCGGAACCCGTCGTGGGTGGGCTCCAGCACGGCGAACGACTCCTCGTCGGTCTGCTCCTGCGTCGCGTCCGTGCGCCCCGCGGTGAACGGGACCGTGACGTCGAACCCGGCGTCGCGTGCGGCCCGCTCGATCGCCGCGCCGCCGCCGAGCACGATCAGGTCGGCCAGCGAGACCTGCGTCGCGCCCGCACCGGCGTTGAATTCCTGCCGGATCCCCTCCAGGGTGCGCAGCACCCGGGTGAGCTGGGCGGGGTCGTTGACCTCCCACTGGCTCTGCGGCGCCAGGCGGATGCGCGCCCCGTTGGCGCCGCCGCGCTTGTCCGTGCCCCGGAACGTGGCGGCCGAGGCCCACGCGGTGGCCACCAGCTCGGCGACCGACAGACCGGAGGCGAGGATGCTCTCCTTGAGCGCGGCGATCTGCGCCGCCCCGATCAGCTCGTGGGTCACCGGCGGCACCGGGTCCTGCCACAGCTGCGGCTCGGCCGGGACCTGCGGGCCCAGGTAACGCCAGATCGGGCCCATGTCGCGGTGGGTGAGCTTGAACCACGCCTTGGCGAACGCGGCCGCGAACTCCTGCGGGTTCTCGTAGAAGCGGCGCGAGATCTGCTCGTAGATCGGGTCGACCCGCAGCGCGAGGTCGGTGGTGAGCATCATCGGCGCGTGCTTCCTCGCCGGGTCGTGGGCGTCGGGCACCAGCTCGGCCGCGGCCGGGTCGGTGGGCTTCCACTGCTTGGCACCGGCCGGGCTGGTGGTCTGCTCCCACTCGAAGCTGAACAGCGTCTGGAAGTACGAGTTGTCCCACGTGGTCGGCGTCGGCGTCCAGGCGCCCTCGAGGCCACTGGTGATGGTGTCGCCGCCCTTGCCGGTGCCGTGGCTGTTCTTCCAGCCCAGGCCTACCTCCTCCAGCGGGGCGGCTTCGGGCTCGGGGCCGACGTGGGTGTCCGGCACGGCCGCGCCATGGGTCTTGCCGAACGTGTGCCCGCCGGCGATGAGCGCCACCGTCTCCTCGTCGTTCATCGCCATACGGCGGAACGTCTCGCGGATGTCGCGGGCCGCGGCGAGCGCGTCCGGGTTGCCGTTCGGGCCCTCCGGGTTCACGTAGATCAGGCCCATCTGCACCGCGCCGTACGGCTTGGCGAGCTCCCGGTCGCCGCTGTAGCGCTTGTCGCCCAGCCAGGTCTCCTCGGTGCCCCAGTTGATCTCCTCGGGCTCCCAGACGTCCTGCCGGCCGCCGCCGAAGCCGAACGTCTCGAACCCCATCGACTCCAGGGCGCAGTTGCCGGCCAGCACCATCAGGTCGGCCCACGAGATCTTCCGGCCGTACTTCTGCTTGACCGGCCACAGCAGGCGGCGCGCCTTGTCCAGGTTGGCGTTGTCCGGCCAGCTGTTGAGCGGTGCGAAACGCTGGTCGCCGGAGCCGGCGCCGCCGCGGCCGTCGCTGATGCGGTACGTGCCGGCGCTGTGCCACGCCATCCGGATGAACAGCGGCCCGTAATGGCCGTAGTCGGCGGGCCACCAGTCCTGGGACGTGGTCATCACGGTCTCGATGTCGGCCTTGAGGGCATCGAGGTCGAGGGTGTCGAACTCCGCGGCGTAGTCGAACTCGGCGCCCATCGGATCGCCCGCGGAAGGGTTCTGGTGCAGGACGCTCACATCCAGCTGGTTCGGCCACCAGTCCCGGTTCGACCTGGCCGTGGGCGGGCGCACCGGCGCCTCGCCCGAGATGAGGCCCTTGTTCTCACTTTCCACGTTGCTCTCCTTGGGAGTCGAGAAGCGGTGCCGGTCGTGTGGCTTGGACCGGGCGGATACGGGTGGATCAGGCTGCGGGGGCGGAGCAGGCGGGGCACAGGCCCCAGTAGACGACCTCGGCCTCGTCGATCGCGTAGCCGTGGTCGTCCGAGGCGGTCAGGCAGGGTGTGTCGCCGACGGCGCAGTCGACGTCGGCGATCTCGCCGCACGAGCGGCACACCACGTGGTGGTGGTTGTCCCCGACGCGGGACTCGTAGCGCGCCACGGAGCCGGCGGGCTCGATGCGGCGCACCAGCCGCGCGGTCGTCAGGGCGCGCAGTACGTCGTACACCGCCTGGGTGGAGACGTCGCCGAGGTCGCCGCGGACGGCGCGGATGATCGAGTCCGTGTCGGCGTGCGGGTGCTCGTGCACCGCGGTCAGCACCGCGAGGCGGGGCCGGGTGACGCGCAGGGCGGCGCCGCGCAGCAGGGCGTCGGCGTCGAACATCGGTGGCACCGTCCGAGTGTGGACCAGTTTTCTGGAATCAGTCAAGAAAGCGGTGGCGTTTTTCGTCCACGGATGTCTCGTGTGGCGACGGTCACCTGCAGTTCTGGAGCGGTTGCTCTATTATTTGCGGAACCCGCCCACAGCGAGTGAGAGGACACGCAGATGAGCGGCCCGACGAGTCAGCAACCCCCGGTGTTGAGCCTGTACCGGCGCCTGGCCGGCAGGCCCTTCGGCCGCCGGTTGTTCTCCCTGGCGGTCGCGTGGAAGGCGCCGTACTTCCGGTCGATCCGCGCGGTCTTCGTCGATCTGGCGCCGGGCCGCGGCGAGGTGGCCGCCCGCAAGCGGTGGGGGGTGCAGAACCACATCGGAACGTTCCACGCGATCGCCTGCTGCAACCTGGCCGAGCTCGCGGCCGGCACCACGATCGAGGTCACGGTCCCGGCCACCCACCGGTGGATCCCGAAGGGGATGACCGTGGCCTACCTCGCCAAGGCCGAGACCGACCTGCGCGCCGTCGCGGTCGTCGGCGACCTTTCCGGCCTGGCGGCCGACGAGTCCCGTGAGGTCGTCGTCGGCGTGGACGTCATCGACACCCGCGGCACGACCGTCGTGCACGCCGACATCGCGATGTGGGTCTCGCCCCGGCGGCGGAAGGTGGCCGATGCCCCGGCCGCGGGTCCACGCGCCTGAGGCCGTCCTCGACGCCGCGGAGGCGCTGCTGGTCGAACGAGGCCGTGCCAGCCTCACCGTCCGGGCGCTGGCGGAGCGGGCCGGGGTCGCCAACGGCAGCATCTACCACGCCTTCGGCTCGCTGGAGACCGTCGTCGGCAGCGCCTGGCAGCGCCGGGGCAGGCAGTTCCTGGACCTGCAGCGGGCCGCCATCGACAAGGCCCTGGCCGCGAGTGCCCGGCAGGCGGTGCTGGCCGCCGCCGACGCTCCGGCCCGGTTCGCCGACCAGCATCTGCAGGCGGCCCAACTCCTGGTGACGCTGCGCCGCGACGACGTCCTCACCGACGCGGTCGCCCCGGCGGTCGCCGACCAGCTGCGCGCCCTGGATGCTGCGCTGGTCGACACGCTGCGCCTGCTCGCCCGTGCCGTGTGGCACCGGGGCGACGGCGCCGCGGTCGACGTCATCACCACATGCGTGGTGCGTCTGCCCGGGGCGATGCTGTTCCCGGAGATCCGCACCCGGCCGGTCCGGCCGCACACCCGGACCCTGCTCGCCGCGGCCGTCGGCGCGGTCCTCGACTGCGGCCCACCCGCCGCGCCCCGTACCTGATCCAGGTCGGCCGTCCCGCCGCGCTGTCCGGCCACCGCGCGCTGCACCGCCCGCGGCGGTCCGTCGCCGTGCTGCACCGTGCGCGGTTGTCACTCGACGGAGCGGACGATTCGCCCGGAGCGGATGAGGCGCCGCGGTCCGGCGGGCGGCACGGTGAACGGGTCCGATGATCGGGAGGGGACCCATGACGAGCACCAGGGCGGAGTCACGCCACGTGCCCACCGCGACAGTTCTGCTGACCGGAGCCACGCTGACGGTAGTGGGCGGAATCATCGGCCTGGCCGGTGCGGCCCTGACCGCCGTGGCCGCGACCGTGGCCGTCCGGCGGCGGATGGAGCAGATGGAGACGCCGCCGAGTGAGCTGGCGCGCCGCCAGTGGCGCCGGGCGCGGACCGCCGTGAGTGCGGGCGCCGGCGCGTGGCGCGACGGGCAGATGCCCGACCCGCTCCGGATGTCCTGAACAACCCGCCGGGTCTCCGAGCCCGGCCCCAGACTCGCACGCCGGGACGCCACGTCCCGGCGTGCGAGTCGTTCCCGTTTCCCGCCCGCCTGCGCCGGCCGTCCACGACCCATCGCGGACCGTACGCCCGGTGAGGTCGCTGTGCCCGGCGCCCTTGATTGCAGAGCGTAACCAAAACCTGTGATCTTGCTCAAACTCGCGGCGTGACGTCCCCGCCGCCCCCAGGCCCGCGGCCAACCCATCTATCGTCGGCCCGATCCCTGCCGACAGGGCCGCACCGCAATTCACCAGATCCGATGCGTCACGCGCCGGAACCCACGCGCGCCCGGGTACGTCTATGCCCCGGGGTGGCTCCGGTTCGTCCGGGCGACGGTGTGACTGCGGTGCGTGTCCGTTCCTCGGCCGAAAGTCGCAGTTGCTTGCCTGAGGTCCCTACGCTCGGCCGACGTCACGGCACAACGGAACGACCAAGATGTTCAGGGCCATGGATGGGCAGGGAGCAATGTCAGCGATCGAACGAGGTGGTACGACCGTGACGGTGGACCAGGAGGCGGCGGTGCCGACGCAGCGCGAGGCGGCGGAGCGCCCCCGTAAGACCACGAGCCGCAGCCCGTGGCGCCCACCACCGTCGCGGACCGTGGTGGCGCGCAGCGTCCAGATCGTCGGCGTGTTCGACGCGGTGACGGCGATCCTGCCGTCCTGGCACGCGCGGATGGCCTCCCTGGCCGACCTCATGCCGACCGCCGGCATGGTCACCGCGCGGGCGGCCACCAGCGTCGTCGGCCTGCTCCTTGTCTACCTGGGCAGCGGGCTGCGCCGCGGCAAACGGCGCGCCTGGCAGCTGGCCACCGCGCTGTGCGCGCTCAGCGTGGTGCTGCACGTCGCCAAGGCGACGCCCGCGCCCGCACTGCCCGCCCTGGTGCTGTTCGGAGTGCTCATCGTCGAACGCGACCGCTTCTACGCCCGCGGCGACGTCCGCAACCGGTGGCGCGCCCTCGGCGTGTGCCTGGGCTTCCTCGGCGCGGGGCTGCTGCTCGGATTCGTCGAGATCGCGCTGCGTTCCGGCCAGCTGACCGTCCCTTCCGGACCCATGCGGTGGCTGGAGCACGCCGCCCTCGGCATGATCGGCATCACCGGCCCGCTGCGGTTCCGCCACGAACTCGCCAACACCACCGTCGACATCACCACCGGCGCGTTCGGACTGCTCGCCTTCGGCGCCGCCGCGCTGGTGCTGCTGCGCCCAGGGACCCGGCGCCCCCGCTGGGAGACCGGCGACGAGGAACAGGTCCGCGGCCTGCTGGACCGATACGGCAACGGTGACTCCCTGGGCTACTTCGCGCTGCGCCGCGACAAGCTGTTCATGTGGGCGCCCTCCCGCCAGGCCGTCGTGGCGTACCGCGTGGTCAACGGCGTCAGCCTCGCCTCCGGCGACCCGCTCGGCGTGCCCTCGGCGTGGCCCGAGGCGATCGCCGCCTGGCTCGCCGACTGCGACGCCAACGGCTGGACCCCGGCCGTGCTGGCCTGCGGCACCGCGGGTGGCAGCGCATACCGCAAATTCGGGCTGGACGCGCTGGAGCTGGGCGACGAGGCCATCCTCGACGTCACGGCGTTCAGCCTGCAGGGCCGGCCCATGCGTACGGTCCGGCAGGCCGTCGGACGCGCCAAGCGCGCCGGCTACACCTGCGAGGTCGTACGCCAGCGAGACGTCGACGCCGCCGTGCTGGCCGAGGTCCGTCAGTGCGCCGTGGCGTTCCGGGCCGGCGGCACCGAACGCGGCTTCTCGATGGCGCTGTCGCGGCTCGGTGACCCGGCCGACGACGACTGCCTGCTGGTCATCTGCCGCGACACCGACGGGAAGCTGCGCGGGCTGCTCCAGTTCGTCCCGTGGGGACGCAACGGGCTGTCGCTGGACCTCATGCGCGGCGACCGCACCGCCGAGAACGGGCTCACCGAACTGATGATCGTCAGCGCGGTGGAGGCATCCGCCGAGCTCGGCGTCAAGGAGATCTCGCTGAACTTCGCGGTGCTGCGTTCCATCATCGCCCGCGCCGAGCAGCTCGGCGCAGGACCCGTCGTGCGCATCTGGGCGCGACTGCTGCGGGCCATGTCCGGGGTGTGGCAGATCGAGTCGCTGTACCGGGCCAACGCCAAGTACCAGCCGAACTGGCAACCCCGGTTCCTGTGCTTCCCGTCCGCCCGTGACCTGCCCCGGATCGCGGTCGCCGCGCTCAGCGCGGAAGCCTTCCTCCCCTCCGGTACCCGACGCCCCGCGGAGCCCGACACGTGCGACTGACCGGAATTCCCCTCATCCTGCTCGCCGGAACCGCCACACTTCTCGCCGCCGCCGGCACGGTGTTCGCCTGGTCGCGCGGCGGGCGCCTGCGGCGGCTGCTCACCCGTACCGTCGGTCTCACGCTCATGGAAGCGCTGCTGGTCGCGACGATCGGGCTTGCCTTCAACCGCGACCAGTCGTTCTACCCGAGCTGGGACGCGCTGACCGGAGGCAGCGGCGCGCCCCCCAGCGCCGCGGCCGTCGACACGCCCGAAGGTAAACCGTCGCCCGGCACCGGCCAGTTCGCGCCGGTGGCCCAAGCGTGGCACCTGACCGAGCAGCCCGCCCTCATCACCCCGGCCGGCTACGCGACCCGTCCCGACACCACGTACCCGGTCATCGTCGTGCTCAGCACCCCGGCACACCTGGCCGACGTACGTGCCGCGGCGCAGCACCTGCCCGGCGTGGTGACGGTCGCGCTCACGCCCACCGCGGCCACCTCCGCCGCCCTGCTGGCGGGGCTGCCGGCGCAGCTGCGCAAGGCGGCCCGGGTCACCGACCACAACTGGGCCGTCGTCGCCGACCCGCAGTACCGGGCGCTGGGCAACCAGATGCGCGGCGCCGACCGCCGCTTCGGATCCGCACTCGGCATCACCGGCGTCAAGGGCTGGGCAGCCGCCCTCTCCGCCGCGGCCAACGACCTTCCGGTGCCGCTGGCGCTGCCGCTGAAGCCATGAACATCGACGATCCGGTCCTCGTCGTGCTCGGTGTGGCCGCCGTGCTGGCGACCACGCTCGGCCTGGCGTTCCTGTGGGACCGCCGCGGCATCATCATCCGGTCCCTCATGGCCACGACGATCGTGCTGGCGCTGGCCGCCACGTGCGCGGTGCAGCTCAACCAGCTCACCTCGACGTACCCGTCGTGGGAGGCCCTGTTCGGCACGACGTCGGCCAATGCCGGCGCCGATCTGGGGGGCGGCGGGGATGCGCCGCGCCCCGGCGGGGGGCGGCTGCTCAGCGTCTCCGTGCAGGGGAAGTCGAGCGGGCTGACCATGCCGATGGCGGTGTACCTGCCCGCCGCGTACGACACCCCGGACGGGGCGTCACGCCGCTTCCCGGTGATCGAGGCGTTCCACGGATACCCGGGCTCGCCGCGTACCTGGATCGACAAGCTGAACGTGCTGTCGCGGCTGGACAAGGAGATGGCGGACGGGCGCATGGCGCCGACCGTCGTGCTGTTCCCGTACCTGACGCCCCAGCACTTCCTCGACACCGAATGCACGAACATGGTCGGCGGGCCGCAGGCCGAAACGTTCCTCACCACGGACGTGCCGGCGTACGCGGCCGCCCACCTGCGGGTGCGCACCGATCGCGCCGGATGGGGGGCGATGGGCTTCTCGGCCGGCGGCTTCTGCGCGATGAACCTCGGGCTGAAGCACCCCGACCGGTACGCCGCCGCGGTGTCGATGTCCGGCGACGCGGCCTCCGGCATCAAGGTCGGCGACGGCAGCGAGAACACCACCAACAACGTGGCGTGGCGGCTGCGCAACCTGCCCCAGCCGACCCTGTCCCTGTACGTCGTGTGGTCCGCCGACGACAAGGCCCGCACCGGTTCGCGCGAGGTCGTACGCCTGGCAAAGCCCCCGATGACGGTGACCGCGGTCGAGTTGCCGCACGGCGGGCACAATCACGCGTTCTGGCGGCGTACGGAGGGGCCGGCGTTCGACTGGCTGTCGGCCCGGCTCGCCCGCGACCTGCCCGACACGGGCCGGCGCGCGTGCGCGGCGCCCGGCAAACCGGGCGCGGCCGGTAAGCCGGGCGACGCCGGGAAGCCTGGCGCGGCCGGTACGTGCCCGGATGCCCTGCCGGGCTGCACGCTCGCGGGGACGGCGGGCGGGGCGAATCCGTGCCCCCCGGATTGTGTGACGGCAAAGCCGGGAGCGGGGAAGCCAGGCGCCGGGAAGCCGGCTGGCGGAGAGCCGGGATCGGACGAGCCAGGCGACGGGAAACCAGGCGCGGGGAAGCCACACTCGGGGAAGCCCCACGCCGGGAAGCCGGCCGGCGGAGAGCCGGGATCGGACAAACCAGACGCCGGGACACCAGACGCCGGGAAGCCTGTGAGCGGAGAGCCGGGAACAGGGAAACCTGGAGCCGGGAAGCCGGGAGCGGGAGAACCAGGACCGGGCAAGCCAGGACCGGGCAAGCCAGGAGCCGCCGGGAAGCCCGGGGCCGGGAAGCCGGGCGCGGCCAGCGCCTGCGCGTCCGGTGGCCTGTGGCTGCCCGAGCCCCCGGCGTCCAAGGTCACGCCGCGACCAGGGGACCCGTCAGCTCCACCGCCGGGGACACCCGGCCAAACGGCGACCGACCCGTCTCAGCCACCTTCCGTAGCGCCGGAGCCTGCTCGGCCGCCGGCAGGGTGAACACGAAGCGCGAGCCGCCACCGGGGTTGTCGTCGGCGACGATGGTGCCGCCGTGGCGGCTGACGATGCGGTGGCAGATGGCCAGGCCGAGGCCCGTACCCGTGTAGCCGGCGCCGGTGTGGGCGCGGTGGAAGTTGTCGAAGATGGCCTCGTGCTGTCCGGCGGGGATGCCGATGCCGTGGTCCGCGACGGTGACCTGCACCGCGCCACCGACGCGGGTGCTGGTGACCCGTACGTACGGCCGGGCATCCGGTGCCGTGTACTTGATGGCGTTGCCGATGAGGTTCTCCAGCAGCTGCCGGACCGCGCCGGGGTCGGCGTACACCGGGTGCAGGCGGCCCAGCGCCACCTGCGGCGCCGGGCGGCCCGCGCCGGTCGCGGCGTCGGCGCGGCCGGCGGCGACGTCGGCGACCATCGCCCCCAGGTCGACCCGGGCAGGGTGGAGGTCGGCGTCCCGGGCCGCCGTGTAGGCGAGCAGGTCGTTGATGAGCCCGCGCATGCGCACCGCGGCGCGCGACACCCGGGCGAGACCGTCGCGGGCCTCGTCGATCGCGGGCTCCTCGGCGTCCAGCGCGTCGGTGGCCGCCTCGGTCCAGCCCTCGACCGTGGTCAGCGGGCTCTGCAGGTCGTGGGCGACGACACCGGCGAAACTGGCCAGCTGGTCGCGGCGGCGGTGCTCCGCGGTCACCTCGTGGTAGAGCACGACCGCGCTACGGGTGCCGTACCCGTCCGGCAGGGCGGTGGCGCTGACCCGGAAGACCCGCGAGTCACGGCCGCCCGCCTCACGGACCAGCAGGTCCACGGGGTCGATCCGGCCGTGCGCCAGGGCACGCACGTTCGGCAGATCCGCGTCGGCAATCGGAGTGCCGTCGAGGTGGTGCAGCCGGGCGCGCACCTCGGCGGCGGTGAGCGGGCCCGTGGGCCGTTCGAGCAGGCGCACGGCCGCGGGGTTGTTGAACAGCACCTGACCGTGCGCGTCGACCACGGCGAGCCCGTCGGCCATCGAGTCGATGATCGCGCTGGTCAGGGCGGCCTGCCGGGCCTGCTCCTGCTGCTGGGCGAACAGCCTGGCCAGCAGCGCGGACCGCTCGTCGCGGCCCAGCGCCAGCGCCAGCCCCACGGCCGCGATCAGGACCACGTAAACCTGGGCGAACAGGGCCCGCACGTGCGGGTCGACGATGGACGCCATCGGGCCGATTCCGTGCAGCGTGAACAGCACCGTGGCGGTGCCGAACGTCAGGTGGTGCAGCACCACGAAACTGGTGCGCAGCCGCATCGCCGCCCACACCGTCACCGCGATCAGCGGGAACGCCAGCGGCAGCCCGTGGTCGAAGACGAAACCGAGCAGGTACGCGGCGACCGAGCACACCAGCACGGCCAGGTACTCGCCGAGGCGCCAGGCGGGGATCGCGCGCACCGCCCGGCCCGTGGCGTGCCACCATCCGGCGGGTGAGCCGTACCGGGCGCGGAAGCCGGCGACCGCCGGGCCGAACCACAACCCGCACGTGCCCAGCACGAACATTCCGGCGACCTGGCGGGCGATCCAGTACGCCACCTGCAGCCAGGACATGTGCCCGGTGACCAGCCACAGGCTGCCGAGCCCGATCGCCGAGCCGACGAGTGACGCGACGACCGTCATGCCCAGCACACATGCCAGCTCGCGGGACGTCGACAGGCGGCCGTCGCCGCCGGCACCCCACAGGTGGGGCCGGCGACGCCCCAGCAGCCACACGAACGCCGCGGTCTGGGCCAGGTTCGCAAGGGCCAGCCCCGCGCCCAGCACCGGGCCGCAGCCGGCGGCCACGTTCACCGTCAGCACGATCGCGGTCAGGGCGATCACGTCGGTCCACCGGATCGCGGAACGGCGTTGTGCGCAGAACCACACCACCGCCACGCCGGCTGCGGGCCACACCAGCGCGAGCCGGCTGTCGCCCATGATGGTCATCCGGCCGGCGATCGTCGCGGCCGCGTACAGGGTGGCGAACACCGCGGTACGGGCAAGCGAGGTGCGCACGCTCATCGGACTGCTCCTAGATCCGGAGACTGGACGCGCCCGGGACGATGGTCCCTGGTCACGTCACGGCGCGTCACCGGCCGGACGGCGGTGGCACACCGGTGCCCACTCCGGTTCCCCCCGAGCACCAACGTTTCGATCGGCAGGGCGGCTCAGCCGCTGAGCGCCGACCCGCCGACCATGATCGCTTCGGGCGTGCCCGGAGGCGTACGGGCGGCCTCCGCCGCGGGCAGCGGGGCCGTGAGCGTGGTCACGCCGCGTCGCCGGGCCAGCCACCCGATCACCGCGGCGTACCCGAGCAGCACGGGCAGGTCGATGACGACGTACTGCCAGGACATGTCGGCCGCGGTCTGGTCCATGCCGAGATCGCCGAACGCCGCCGACAGCAGCGTGCCGAGCAGGTTGTTCGCGAGGTGCAGCGCGATGGCCGCCTCCAGGCCGCCCGTGCGTACAGTCAGCCAGCCCGCGATCAGCCCGAACGCGGTCAGATCGGCGAACCCCCACGGGGTACCCCAGCCGTGCAGGGCGGCGAAGACGAGGGCCTGCACGGCGATCGGCAGCCACGGGCGGCGGCACCACGCGCCGAGCCCCTGCAGCAGCCAGCCCCGGGTCAGGTACTCCTCGGCGGCTGCCTGCGGCGGCACCACCACCAGCAGCACCAGTGTCGACGCCACGAGCGAGCCCCAGCCGGCCAGGTCGCCGCCCGGCCCGCCGGACCCGCCGGTCGCCGCGTCGACGAACATGCCGGCGGCGAGGAAGATGCCGATCGCGGCGCCGGCGACCGCCAGGCAGGTCACCAGCCAGCGCATCCGCAGCCGCCCGGTCACCGACGACAGGGTTCCGGCCGGGCGGTTCTGGATCCACCGGGCGGCGAGCAAGACAGCCGGTAGCAGCGCCGCGACTGTCAGGAATTCCAGGGCCAGGTCGGCGCGCGGGCCGAAGCTGGGCAAACCCTGCGCGTCGTCCGGCCGCCCGGCGATCGCGGCCGCCGCGGTGACGGCCAGGTAACCGCCGATGCCCAGTGCGCCGCCGCCGACGACGATGAAACCCGTGCCCAGCACCGTACGCCACCAGCGGCTCGCGGGCGTGCGAGCGAGGCGATGATACGGGCTCAGCGGCTCCGCAACAGACAGCATGCGGGAAGTCTGTCGGCCGGGGCTCCGTCCCAGAATCCGCCATCGGCCGGAGATCGAAGTCTGCCCGAGGTTATAGGTTCGCTGCGTGACGAAGACCTGGGTGCTGCCCGCGGTGCTGTGCGCCGGTCAGCTCGCGCTGTGGCCCGGTGCGGCGATCGGCTCCGCGCCGGCGGTCGCGGTGACCGCCACGGTGGTGCTGGTCGCGGCGGCGCTGGGCCTGCGGCGTACCCGTCCGGTCGTGGCCGTGGTCGTGGTGGCGGCCGGGCTCACGCTGGCGACCTGGGTGGTTCCGGCCGGGCAGCAGGCGTTCGTCCCGGGTGACGCGCTGCTGGTGATCTCCGTGGCGGATCTCGTGGCGTTGTTCAGCGTGGCCGCGCGCCGGTCCGCGCGTACGACGGCGCTGGTCCTGGCCGCGCTGGTGGTGTGGCAGGCCGCGCTGACCGTCTGGGAGGACGGCCTGACCGGCGACACCCCGTTCGACCTGGTGACGATGATCGGCATGTACGGCATGGTCGCCGCGTTCGGCCGGATCCGCGGCCGGTGGACCAGCCAGCGTGCGGCGGCGGCGCGGCGCCTGGCGGATGCCGAACGGGCCCGCCGCGACGCGGCCGACGCCGAGCGACGGCGCCTCGCGCGTGAGCTGCACGATGTGACCGCGCATCACCTGACCTCGATCGTCGTCAACGCGTCGGCCGCGCGGATGCTGCAGGACACCCGGCCCGAGCTGTCCGCGCAGGCGCTGGAGTTCGCCGCCCGCACCGGTCACGACACGCTCGCCGCGTTGCGCCGCCTGGTGACGATCATGCCGTTGGCGGCGGAGGACGACGCGCTCCCCGGGCTGGCCGATCTGGCCGACGACTTCCGGCAGCTCGGCCAGGTGATGACCGTCGATGTTCCGGCCGTCGATCTGCCGCCGCCGCTGGCCGCGGCGGTCCACGGCATCGCGCGGGAGGCGCTGACGAACACGCTGCGGTACGCGCCCGGCGGCACGGTCCGGCTGCGCCTGTCGCAGACCGGCGAGCACATCGAGCTGGTCGTCGACGACGACGGTCCCGGCTGGACCGCGACGGAAGTGGCCACCGGGCTGGGTGGCGGGCGCGGATTGAGCGGGATGCGGGATCGGGCGGCGGCGCTCGGCGGCGCGTTAACCGCGGGGCCCCGCCAGGGCCGCGGGTGGCGGGTCCGGGCGGTGTTCCCGCCGCCGGGCGGCCCGCATCGCCGGGCCGGGTCACGCCCGGCGGGCGGCTCGCACCACAGGGCCGGTCTGCGATGGCTGCGTGCCGGGCTGCGCAGCCAGGCCGTGCTCGACGCCGGGCTGGTGTTCCTCGCCGTGATGCTGCCGCTGACCGGACTGGCCGTCGGCGTCGACGAGGACGGCCTGTCCCGTGCGGTCGCGACCCTGATCCTGCTGGCGCTGCTCGCCCACGCGGTGCCGCTGCTGTGGCGGCGCAGCCGTCCGTGGTGGGTGCTCGGTGCGGTGACGGTCACCGCCTGGCTGGCGCCGCTGCTGTCCGTCACCACGGCGATACCGGCCGCCGGTGGCTGGCCGTTCCTGTTCGGCGGGGGAGCGGAACTTGCTGCGGTGTACGCGGTCGCCGCCTGGGGCAGCCGTCCGCGCCTGACGTGGCTCGCCCCGGTCGCCGCCGTGGTGTCCACCGCGCCGGCGTTGGCGGTGCTGGTCGTGGTCGGCACCGCCGACGATCCGCAGGGGCCGGGCGCCGACGCGGGCACCGCGGACGGTGCGGCGACGATGATGGTGCAGTTCGCCGTGACGGCGCTGCTGTTCGGCGGGTTCCTCGCGGTCCCGGCGGCGGCGAGCTGGCTTGCGGGCTGGGTGGCCCGGCGCCGGCGGTCGCGGCGGCGCGCCCGGGAGGAGGGCGGGGTCGCGGTCGCGATGGCGCAGGCCGCGCTGCGGGCGCGGGACGAGCGTGCCAGGATCGCGGCCGGGCTGCGCGACGCCGTGCTGCACCACACCGCCGCGGTACCGCGGGCCGCCGAGAACGCGGACCTCGACGCGGTGCTGGGCTCGGCCCGTCAGGCGCTGGCCGCGATGCGCGGCCTGCTCGACGGCCTGGGGCGAGGCGCGGCGGCACCGGAGGAGGAGGTGACACCATCGGGATCCGCGTGATGGTTGTCGACGATCAGGTGATGGTCCGGGCCGGGCTGGTCGCGATCGTCGGCGCGCAGGCCGACCTGGACGTGGTCGGCGAGGCGGGAGACGGCGGTTCCGCCTTGGACGTGGCGGCCCGCGCCGAGCCCGACGTCGTGCTGATGGACATCCGGATGCCCGGAATGGACGGATTGACCACGACTGCGCGGCTGACCGCCGGGCCGCAGCCACCGCGGGTGCTGGTGTTGACCACGTTCCACCAGGACGCGTACGTGTTCCAGGCGTTGCGGGCCGGGGCGTCGGGGTTCCTGCTCAAGGACGCCGAGCCCGAGGAACTGGTCGCGGCGATCCGCGTGGTCGCGTCCGGGGAGGCGATGCTCAGCCCGGTGGTGACCCGTCGGCTGATCGACGCGTTCGCCACGGGGGCGCTGACCGCGGCGCCGGGCGCCGACCCGCGCCTGGACGCGCTGACCCCTCGCGAACGTGACGTGCTGATCCACCTCGCGCAGGGCCGGTCGAACGCGGAGATCGGTGCGGCTCTGGGCATCGCCACCGGCACGGTGAAGGCACACGTGTACGCGCTGCTGCCCAAGCTCGGCGTCCGTGACCGCGTCCAGGCCACGATCGCCGCGTACGACCTGGGCCTGGTCCGGCCCCGTTGACCCGCGCGCTTCGGCCCGCTGACCCGCGCTTCGGCCCGCTGACCCGCGCTTCGGCCCGCTGACCCGCGCTTCGGCCCGCTGACCCGCGCTTCGGCCCGCTGACCCGCGCTTCGGCCCGCTGATCCGCCGCGCGGGCGCGCCGGGGTTCAGGCCGCTCCGGCGGGCCGGCGCATCCGCCGGAAGCCGTCCAGCGCGCTGCCCGCGGGCGCGGGCCGTTCCCCGGTGACCACCCAGCCGAGCCGTTCGTAGAGGTGCTGGGCGCGCGGGTTGGTGTACGACACGTCGAGCTCGACCGCGGCCAGCCCGCGCGCGGCTGCCAGCGCCCGCGCGTGCTCCATCATCGCCGCCCCGTAGCCGCGGCCGCGCGTTTCCGGCGTTACGCACAGGTTCGCGAGGAACAGGCTGTCCGGCCCGGGCGGCGCGAACAGCCGCGCCAGCCCGGCCGTGCGGCGCACCGCCCGCGCCAGGGCGCGCGGCCCGAGCACCGCGGCCGACCGCAGGGTGTGCAGGCTCAACCGCCGGTAGTCGCGCCCCCGGTACGCGGTCAGTGTCGCCACCACCTGCCCGTCGCCGCTCAGCGCGACCAGCTGGTACGGGTGCCCGAAGACCCCCTTGCCCTGCAGGAAGTCGCGGCGCACCACCACGGACGCGCTGTCGCCGAAGGTCGCCGCGAGGAGCTCGGGGGAGGAGCCGAGCATCAGCGGCACCACCGCGTCGACGTCCGCCGCCGTGGCCGGCCGGATGTGCACCCCGCTCATGCCGCACCGTTGTCGACGGCCACCGTGTCCCCGGTCGCTGCATCGCCGGTCGCCGTTGTGGCGGCCAGCGCCGCGCTCAGCGTCGCGGGCGTCGGGTTGCGGATCACCGCGCCGGCCAGTGTGTCGCGGGTGGACGGATCGGGCAGTTCCGCGGCCAGCACCGCGAGCATCTCGATCATGGAGAGCGAGTCCCCGCCGAGCATGTGGAAGTCGCTGTCCGGCCCGATCATGGCTGGATCGAGCCGCAGGATCCGCGCCCAGATCCGGCACACCTGCTCCTCGATCTTTTCGCGGCCGGTCCGGCCGCCCGCGGGCGTGCGCTGCGCGGGCGCGATGCCGCGCCGCGTGAACGGGTCCGGCAGGGCCCGGACGTCGATCTTCCCGTTGGTGGTCTGCGGCAGTTCCGCGACCACGACGACCGCGGCGGGCACCATGTATCGCGGCAGGCGCCGCGCCAGGTGGTCGCGGACGTCCTGCTCGGACACCACCTCCCCGATCACGTACGCGCACAGCACCGGATCGGCCCCGGCGCGTGGTGCCCGGCCGGTCACCACGGCCCGTTCGACCCCCGGGTACGCCTCCAGCGCCGCCTCGATCTCGGCGGGCTCGATCCGGTGCCCGTGGATTTTCAGCTGCTCGTCCGTACGGCCGAGGTATTCGAGTACGCCGTCGCGGATCCGGGCCAGGTCGCCGGTCCGGTAGACGCGGGTGCCGTCGGCCAGCCGTACGAAACGGTGGTGGTCGAGGTCCGGCCGCCCGCGGTAGCCGCGGGCGAGCTGGGTGCCCGCCAGATGGATCTCGCCGGTCTCGCCCGGCGCGACGTGCCGCCCGTCGCCGTTGAGCAGGAACACGGACGTGTTGGCGACCGGGCGCCCGATTGGCACCGCCGTCCCGGTGTCGCGCGTGGGGTCGAAGACGTGCACGACGCAGCCGATCGTCGCTTCGGTCGGCCCGTACTCGTTGACGATCCGGCAGTCCGGCCCGAACGTGCGCTGCGCCGCGGCCGCGACCGGCCCGCGAAGCTGCTCCCCGCCGACGACCAGGGTGGTGATGCCGCGGGGGACCAGCCCCAGGCGGCCGATCAGGTCGAGGTGGGCCGGGGTGAGCTTGAGGGCGGTGGCGCCGGAGTGCGCCAGCATGTCGCGCAGGCTCTCGTGGGTCAGCTCGCCGGGCACGAGCGCCACGCTGCCGCCGGCGAGCAGCGGCAACAGGATCGCGGTGCCGGTCAGGTCGAACGCCAGCGAGGTGAACAGCGCGAACCTGGTCCGGGCGTCGACCCGGTACAGCTCGGCCGCCCAGGTGATGTAGTTGACGAGGCTGTGGTGCTCGATCTGCACACCCTTGGGCCGGCCGGTCGAGCCGGAGGTGTAGATGACGTACGCGAGGTCGTCCGGTGCGGCGTCGTCCCCGGCGGGCGGGGCGCCGCCGGTAGGCAGGTCTTCGAGGATCAGGTGCTCGATGCCGATCCGCCCGGCGTGGCGGCGCCCGAGCAGACACAGCGGGGCGCCCGCGTCGCGCAGGACGTCGTCGATCCGGGCGTCCGGGTGCTGCGGGTCCAGCGGCAGGTACGCCGCCCCCGCCTTGAGCACCCCGAGGATCGCCGCGACGGCCTCCACCGTACGGTCGGCGAGCAGCCCGACGACGGCGCCGCGGCCCAGTCCCCGCGCGCGCAGCGCGTGTGCCACCGCGTCCGCACGCGCGTCCAGGCCGGAGTAGCTGACCTCGCCGAAGCCGCCGGTGAGCGCCACGGCGTGCGGGGCGGCCGCCACCTGCCGGGCGAACAGGCCGGTCAGGGTCGCCGCGGGCACGGCGCGCCGGGTGTCGTTGCCGGCCCAGTGCCGGTGCGGCGCGAGCGCGGCCTCGATCGCGTCGAGCAGCGCCTCGGCCCGATCGGGCGGGCCGTGGTAGGCCACGGTCAGCTCGGTACGCCCGGGCGGCGCGGTGGCCACGATGGACAGCGGGGACAGCGGCGCGTGGGTCGGCAGGGAGTAGACCGTCGACGCCCGGAAGCCGTCGGCGCTGAAGTCGGCCGGGTCGACGCGGCCGAGGTGGGACAGGATGGCGGTGCACAGGTGCCGGTTTCCTGCCACCCGCAGTGACCGCGCGAGCAGGCCCAGCGGCAGCCGGTACGCGGCCCGTTCCGCGGCGCCCCCGACAACCTCGCGCCGCTCGACCAGGGCGCGCAGGATCTGCTTGTGCAGGGACTGCCACGCCTCGCCACCGCCGGTGGTGAGGAACACCGGCAGGCTCAGGTTGGCGGTGCTGCGCAGCGCCGGGTCGTGCCGGCGCAGGTCGACCGGCACCATGAAGCGGGACCGGCCGGTGCCGGTGAACGTCGCCACCGCCGCGGCGAGCTTCGCGACCAGCCCGGGGTGGTTGCCGTCGATGCTGCGGCGTGCCCAGCCCGGCGCGTCGGCCGGCGCGCCCACGGGGGAGCGCCAGCCCACGGTCATCCGGGGGCGGCGGCCCGGCGCGCCCAGCCGGTCGGCCAGGCCGTAGTCGGTGAGCGCCGCGGACGCACCCAGCGGCGGCTCGCCACGCAGTACGCGGAACACGTCCGCGGCCCAGGCCAGTACGCCCCGGCCGTCCATCACCGCGTGCGACACCCGGAACATCACCGCGCCCTCGGCGAGCACCACCTCGCACGTACGCTCGAGCGCGGCGTGGGCCCGCTCCGGCCACAGGGGACCGGATCCGGCGATCGACACGGGAGGCGCTTCGCCCGTGTCGACCCACATGCGTCCGCGCCGCGCGAGCCGGGCGCCGGGGCACGCGGCCGACGCCACCCGCACCGCCTCGGCCAGCGCCGCCGGGTCGAGATGCCCGTCGCCCTCGACGACCAGCTGGATCGCGAACGGTGGCATGATTCGCTGCCCGGCGAGGTACAGCCACTCGGTCGGCGACACGGGCCGCTGGAAGGCGCTCACCGCGCGTACCGGGTGAACGCGTCGACGCCGCCGATGCTGTCGACCCACTCGTGGAGCTGACGCAGGCCGGTCTGCTGATCCACGACGGGCGCGTACCCGAGATCGCGGGCCGCGGCGCTCGTGTCGTACGTGCTCGACCGGGTCAGCAGCGCCACCGAGTAGCGCGACAGCGGCGGCGAGTGCCGGTCCCGCAGGTACGGGATGCGCCACACCGTCTCGATCGCGGCGACCAGCACGTCGCGGACTCCGGCGGGCACGCGGCGGGTGGGCGGTGCCGCGCCGTACATGGCGGCCACCTCGGCGATCAGCGTCCACACGTCGCTGATCTCGGCGTCCGCGATGAAGTACGCCCGCCCCCCGGCCCGGTCCGAGGCGGCCGCGAGCAGGCACGCGTGCGCCGCGTTGGTGGCGTGGCACAGCGAGGCCAGCACGGTACGCCCGCCGGACAGGTCGGGCAGCCGTCCCGCACGCAGCTTGGCGATCAGACGGGGCATGAAGCCGTGCCAGTCGCGTGGCCCCCAGATGCCGCGCGGCCGCAGCGCGCACGTGGTGAAGCCGGGCTCGTTCGCGGCCAGCACGAGGCGTTCCGCCTCCGCTTTGGTCCGCGAGTACAGGTTCAGGTACGTCGCCGGGTACGGCGTGCTCTCGTCGATGTCGAGCTGGTCGCCGCCGTCCATCACCGCGCTGGGGCTGCTGACGAACACGAACCGGGACACCCCGCCGGCGCGGGCCGCGGCCAGCAGCCGCTCGGTGCCGGCGACGTTGGTGTCGTGGAACTGCGCGGGGCTGCCGTGGTCGGTCACCCGGGCCGCCGAGTGGATCACCACGTCCACCCCGGCCGTGGCCGCGACCAGCGACGCCGGGTCGGCCAGGTCGCCGCGGACCGGCTCGACCAGGCCGGCTCCGATGTCCATGGACAGGCTCGCGGTGGGACGCAGCAGGGCCCGCACGTCGTCGCCGGCCGCGACGGCCGCCTCGGCGATGTGCCCGCCGAGGAATCCGGAGGCGCCGGTCACCAGGATCTTCACGGCAGCCCCTTCCACCAGGTCGCGCCGAACACGACGGTCAGCGCGGCGGCCCGGCCTCCCGCGATGCCGGCCCGGGAGGCCCGGCGTACCGCGACCGGGATCTGCAGTCCGTGCGCCACGATGCTGAGGAACGCGTCGATCCACCACAGTGCCCACAACGCCGGGTGGGGCATCGGCCCGACCAGCCCGTACGCGAGGAAGGCCCAGCCGGCCAGCGGCACGAGCCGCGGCGCGAGCTCGCGCAGGCGGCGGGGCCGCAGCCGCCACGCGGCCCAGGCCGACAGGTACTCCCGGTTGATCTTGGCGTTGTGCCGGATGTCGACCGGGAACGACGGGTGGAACAGGAACTCGTCCAGCGGCTTGGTCACCGGCTGGCTCGCCGCGAGCTCGTGCAGCTCGTGGCGCAGCCGGTCGTGGTCGGTGACGCCGGGGCGCGGCTCGACGCACACCACCGGGCGGCCACCCGCGTCGACCAGGGCGGTGCGGTACACCTGCGGGTGGCTGTCGAGCACCCCTTCGCACTGCACGGTGTGCAGGTCGCCGACCCGCTGGCTCTTGCGCCCGCAGAACCAGATCCGGCCCGCGTCGTCGATCCAGCCGAGGTCGCCGGTGCGGTGCCACCGCCGGTCCCCGTCGGCGATCTTGGCGGCGGCGTCGGCCCGCGGCAGCCGGTGGTAGCGCGGGCTGACCGTGGGCCCGGCGATCGTGATCTCGCCGACCTCGCCGACCTCGCCGACCTCGCCGGGCGCCACCCGCAGGTCGTCGCGCCACACCGGCAGCGGTTCGTCGGTGACGCGCACGATGCGGACGTCCATCCCGTCCACCGGGCGGCCCACGCAGGTGCCCGCCCCGGCCCGGCTGCCGTCGTGGGTGTCGCGCAGGATCTCGCGGGACTCGATCGAGGCGATCGGCAGCGCCTCGGTCGCCCCGTACGTCGTGTGGAACTGCAGGCCGGGCCGGTGCAGCGTCTGCACCACCTCGTCGGAGACCGGGGCGCCGCCGGAGACCAGGGTGCGCAGCGTGGGCAGCGCGCGACCGGTGTCGCGCAGGTACCGGCCGAACGGGTCGAGCAGGGCGGGAGAGGCGAACATCGCGGTGACGCCGTACCGCTCGATCGTGTCGGCGATCGCTGCCGGGTCGGCGGCGCCCACCCGGGTCGGGTCGACCGGCGCGAGCACGCAGGTCGAGCCGATCAGCAGGTGCAGGACCCCGAACAGCGGCGAGGTCACCAGCGCCACGTCGTCCGGCGTCTGGCCGTGCAGCGCGATCACCTGCGCGACCATCGCCTCCAGGCCGCCGTGGGTCGACTCGACGCCCTTGGCCGGGCCGGTGCTGCCCGTGGTGAAACCGATCGTCAGCAGATCGTCCGGGCCGGGCCGTCCGGCGGGCGCCGGGTGCGTGCGCGCCAGCAGCGTACGCAGCGTCGCCCCGCCCCAGCCCCACCGCCGTCCCGCGGTGACCAGGATGCGCACCCCGGCGAAGGCGCGCCGGTTGAGCACTCGCACCACGTGGGCCACGCCGATGCCGATGAACGCCTCGGCCCCGGCGCTGCGGTAACAGTGCAGCATGCGGCGCACCCCCATGCCGGGGTCGACGACGACCGGCACCGCGCCGAGTTTGAGCAGCGCGAACAGCACCGGGTACAGCTCCAGGCCGGGGCGCAGCATCAGCACGGTCTTGGTGCCCTTGCGGATGCCGAGCGCGTGCAGCCCGGCCGCGTACGCGTCGGACCGCTCGTCCAGCTCGCGGAACGTGATCCGGCCGTGGCCGGGCTGGACGACCGCGTCCCGGGTGCCGTGGGCTTCGGCGTGGGCGGCCAGCCGGGCCGCCACGCCGGTCGTCGTCGCGAGCGCCATCAGCCGGCGCGGTGGTAGACCGAGCACGCCACGGACAGTCCCGCCCCGGCGGCCACGAACAGCACCTGCGGGTACGCCTGCGCCCGGCCCGCCTCGACCGCCTGGTGGTACGCGAGGGTCAGCGCGGAGGTGTGCGGGTCCCCGTCGACGTCCTGCACCGTGACCACGGCGGCGGGCGCGATGCCGAGCCGCCCGGCCAGCTCGGCCGCGAACGTCGGGGTCGGCTGCGAGGCGACCAGCAGCGTTTGCGACAGGTCGAGGCGTTCGGCGGTGGCGTAGCGCTGCGCCTCGGCAGCGGCGAACTCGACCAGACGCGCCGCGTAGTCCGGGTCGCGGCGCACCCAGATCATCTCGCGCCCCCGGGTGTCCACGGCGTCGAGGTCGGCGTACCCGACCACCCCGGGCGCGTCGGCGTCGGCGCTGGCGACGCTGACCCGGCCGAACCCGGCGCCCGGCTCGGCCGTACGCGACAGCAGCATCGCCGCGCCGACGCTCGCGTACCCGAAGCCAGGGTCGTGGCGGCCGGACGGGTGGGTGTCGCCGGAGACGACCAGGGCGAACTCGGCGTCGCCGGTGGTGAGGAATGCGTCCGCCACCTGCACCGCGTTGAGTACGCCGCAGGCGCCGTTCATCAGGTCGAACGACAGGGCCGGGGTGCCCGAGCGCAGGTAGTCGAGGTTGGTGCCGACGTTCTTCTGGATCAGCGCGGACATGGCGGGCTCGGCCATGTTCTCGTCGCGGTAGACGCCGACGTTGATGAGCACGTCGACCTTGTCGGGGTGGACCCGGGCCCGTTCGAGGCAGGCGGTGGCGGCGGCCGAGGCGCGGGCGATCGACCCGGACAGCCGCGGGTCGGCGTTCACCGCGGTGGAGGCGATGGCGGCGGGCATGGTCAGACCTCCAGGGAGCTGATGGTGGCGGAGACGCAGCCGGTGACCACGCCGGAGGCGGCCGGCACGAGCAGGTACTTGGCGCCCGGGCGCGCCTGGCCGCTGCGCAGGTGGTCGTGCAGGACCACGAAATGGGAGGTGGAGGACGTGTTGCCGTACTTCTCCACCACCGACAGCGACTCCGGCATGGCGGTGCCGAACGCGGCTTCGCCGTGCTTGTTGACGTTGCGAATGAACTTGCTGCCGACCTGGTGGTGCACGACGTAGTCGTAGCTCTCGTCGGCGAACGTCGTCCCGCGCTTGGCCAGGAAGTCGGTCTGGAACCGGCTCCACAACCGGGAGCGGTCCTCCTTGTGCATCTGGTGATTGTCGGTGTAGAGCGCGATCCCTTGGTTACGATCGCTCGGCTTACCTATGCACAAGTGTGAATATTCTGAGCAGGTCATCAGCTCGACGTAGTGGATCCGGTCGGTTTCCGAGGTGGACTCGTCCAGGATCACGGCCGCGCCGGAGTCGCCGACCGTCAGCGAGCCGAACTGCGGGTCGTACAGCTCGTTGATCTCCTTGACCGCGGTCTCCGCGATCGCGGTGATCCGCTCGCCGCTGACCACCAGGCCGTTGCGGACCACACCGGCTTTGATCATCCGGTCCAGGACCGCGACGCCGGTCAGCATCCCGGCGCAGGCGTTGGAGACGTCGAAGTGGATCGCCCGCCGGGCACCGAGCGTCCGGGCGAGCTGGTGCGCGAACGACGGCTCGAATTGGAAGACGTTGCCGCCGTGGTACCGGGTGATCGAGGCCGAGATGATGACGTCGAGGTCGGCCGCGGCGTACCGGGACCGGGAGAGGCAGTCCTCGGCTGCGCGCCGGGCCAGGACGAACGAGTCCTCGTACGAGTCCGGGCGCTTGTCGTGCACCCGGCGCTCGGCGATGCCCGTGATCTGCTCCAGGTCGAAGGGGGGCTGGTAGCTCATCTGTGCGACGAGGTCTTGGGTGGAGACGACGGTCGACGGCAGGTAGGCGCCGATCGACTCGAACCGGGTGTGGGTCACCAGAACCTCCGTGGTGAGGCGGGGCCACCCGGGGCGGCCGCGCTTGATCTCATCTAAGTAGACCGATTGATATAGTTTCCCTACCCGCTCAGCGGGGCAAGTCGGTGAGAGGTGTGTCATGCCGAGGCCCAAGTCGGACACCCGGGCGCGAATCATTGCCAGTGCGCGTACGCTGCTGCGCCGGCACGGCTATCACGGGACCGGCCTGACGCAGATCGTCGAGCACAGTGGAGCGCCGCGCGGATCGGTGTATTTCCTGTTCCCCGGTGGCAAGGAAGAAATCGCGGTGGCGGCGGTCGACGACTGGGCGATCGAGGTGGACCGGCTGATCCACGACCGTCTGGCGGACAGCCCAACCGCCCGGGCGTGGGCGGTTTCGATGGTCGAGCATTTCGCGCGCGACCTGCGCGAGTCCGACTTCACCGAAGGCCTGCCGGTCACCACGATCACGCTGGACTCGGTGCCCGCCTCACCGGCGCTGACCAGGGCGTGCCGGGCAGCCTACGACACCTGGCTGACCTCGGTCACGAACGGGTTGGTGACGTTCGGCGCCCCGGTCCGCCGGGCCTCCGGGCTGGCTGCCCTGATGCTGGCGACCCTGGAGGGGGCGGCGGTGTTGTGCCGGGCTTACCGCACCACCGGCCCGCTGGAACAGGTGGCTCCCTACGTGCTCGACCAACTGCCCGGGTGAGCACGATAGCACTCTAAACCTATGGGAATTGCGGTGAGCTGGCTCACGCCTGGCGCGCTGCGGCCTCGTGATGGAATGGCCGCACACCGACGACGATCCGCAGGAGGAACCATGGGTGAGGTCACCGGGTTCGCCGACATCCCGCCGACCACCCTGGCGGATGTGCTGAGCCGCGAGCAGGTCATGGACATCGGCATCCGCCCGCTCTGGACGCCGGTGCCGCGGATCGCCGGGCCCGCGTTCACCGTGCGCTGCGCGCCTGGCGACAACCTGATGCTGCACGCCGCCATCCACCGCGCGCAGCCCGGCGCGGTCATCGTCGTCGAGTCCGGCGACCTGGACTACGCGCTGGCCGGCGGCAACGTCTGCGCGGTGGCCCACCGGCGCGGCGTCGCCGCGTTCGTGCTGGACGGCGTGGCCCGCGACCTCGCCGAGATCCGGGAGATGGGCTTTGCGGTGTTCGCCCGCGGGGTCATTCCCATCCCCGGCACCAAGCAGGCGGCGGCGCCGCTGAACACCCGGATCCGGTGCGGCGGCGTCGACGTCGGGCCGGGCGACATCGTGGTGGCCGACGAGGAAGGCATCGTCGTCGTTCCCGCAGCCAGGGCCGACGAGGTCCGCGCCGCCGCCGAGCGCAAGCTCGCCAAGGACGCCGCGGAATCCCTCGACGACTGGGCCGCCGCCCACCGCATCCGCATCGACAAGGCGCTCGCCGAGGACGGTTACCAGGACTGAGGTGATCCCGGCCGGACCACCGCGCGGACCGGTCGGTCAGCGCAGCCGTGGGTCGGCCAGCCGGACCAGCTCGATCGCCTGCTGGGGGAACCAGGCGCCGGCGGCCGGGTCGGGCTGGTCGCCGCGGGCCGGGTCCAGCCCGGTGCCGGTGCCGCGGTCGCACTGGCCGTCCGACTCGCCCGGGACCTTGATCCAGAGGAACGCGTCGATCAGCGGGTCACCGGTACGGGTGGTCGGGCGCGCGCCGAGGCCACGGTCCGGCGGATTGCACCAGGTCATCGGGTCGGGCCAGGTGTTGCCGGCCGGCGGGGTCCACGAGCCCTGCCCGTTGCGGCTGGTGTCGACCACGAAATGGGACAGCCGGCCCGGTGCGACGTCGCCGACGTGGGCGTCGTACCACTGGTCGCTGAGCGTCCAGGTGCTGAAGTCCTTCGGGTCGGCCGGGTGGTACTGGCTGGCGCAGTCGCGGAACCGGCCCTGCGTCGATTCCTGCGTGCCGTAGTGGATGCACTTGGCGACCCACGTGCCGTACTTGCGCAGACGCTCGGTGGCCTCGAAGTTGGAGACGTTGAGGAAGAAGCCGTCGGCCCGCTGCACCCCGGCGCGCACGAGCCGGTCGGCGGCGTCGCCGGAGCTCAGCCAGTTGCTGTTGGTGCCGTCCAGGTAGACGCTGGTGTGCCGCAGCGCCTTGAACCGGTCCACCGCGTAGTTGAGCATCGCGAACCGGTCGCGCTGCGCGGTTGCCGGGTCGGCCTCGGCCGGCTTGCACCACTCCGGCTTGCCGTTGATGTCGGTGTACCACGGGATGATGCCCAGGCTGTCCGGTTCGAGCATCACCGCGGCCCGGCTGTCGCCGAGCCCGGCGGCGAACGCGTCGATCCACGCCCGGTATTCCGCCACGGTCCGCGCCCCGCCGGCGGAGTAGGCGCCGCAGTCGCGGAACGGGATGTTGTAGGCCACGAAGACCGGCATGCTCCGCGTACGGGCGGCGGCGCGGACGTGGTCCCGGACGACGCGGGTCAGCTCGGCGCCGGACAGCTGTGTCACCCAGACCGCCTGCGGGGTCTCGACCATGGTGGCGAGTTTGCGCGCGAGTCCCCAGTGGCCGGTGACGGCGAGCGAGCGGATCTGCTCGACCGCGCCCGGGTTCGGTGCGGGGGTGTAGAACCTGGCCCGGTCCGGGATCGCCGCGTGCGCCGGGGTGGCGGCGAATGCCGCTGCCGCGAGCGCCGCGACGGCCATGGCGGCGAGTGTGCGGGGCCCACGGCGTACGGGGGACGGCGCCACGGTGTCGCTCCTCTGTGGTCGGAGGGAGGCTGTGAGAGCGCTCCCATGCAGTGGGTGTGAGCGTGCCCGCTCGTGTGACATCTGTCAATAAGCTCGCCCGCAACCCGCCCGGCGTACCGTGATTTCGCCCGGATCGACGGGAGACAGGGCCGACGGGAGGAGACATGGCCGGGACCGCAGCCGTCGACATCGCCCGCACGGTGGCCGAGCTGTCCGCCTCGGCCCCGCACGCCGAAGCGCGGCTGAGCGCCGCACTGGAGGCCATGGAGCTGGACTCCAAGGATGATTTCCGGACAATCGCCCGCGCAGCCGAGCGGGCTGAGGAGATCGCCTCCGGGCTGGGCCGTACCGACCTGCGGATGCGGGCACGGCTGGTCCGCGCCGAGGCCCTGCTGTGCGAGGGGGACGCGAGCGCCGCGGGCCGGATCGCCCACGAGGTCCGCGATTGGGCCCTCGAGGACGGCGACGCGTACGTACGGGCGCGCAGCCACCTCATGGTGTCCGCGTTCCGCCGGCACCTCGGCGACCTGTCGGACGCGCTCGCGTACGCGGTCGAATGCGTGGCCAGCACCGCGGACGACGTGCCCGCCGGCATCCGGGCGCGGCACCTGTCCCACCTCGGTGTGACGCTGTGCGAGGGCGGGTCGCTGGACGAGGCCCGCCGCCGGTTCTCCGAAGGGCTCGACATCGCCGCCACCACCGGCGACGCCGAGCTGTCGCTGCGGCTGCTCAACAATCTGGCGTACGCGGCGCTCAAGAGCGACGACGGTGCGGAGGCGCAGCGCCTGGTCGCCGAGATGCGCGCGATCTCCTCGCGGCACGACACGCCGTTGAGCGGCCCGTACCTCGACACGATCGCCCGGGTCGAGCTGGTGCACCACCAGTACGCCGAGGCCGAGGCGACGCTGCGTCCGATCCTGGACGGCGGCACCGGGTCGGTCGACGACCTCACGCTGGCCGAGTCCCTGTTGACCGTGGCGCAGGCGCGGCGGCTGCGCGGGGCGGTGGCGTCGGCCCAGGCCGGCCTCGACGAGGCGGTCCGGGTCTGTGTGGACAGCGACCTGCAGTCCGTACGGGCGCGGATCCGCGACGAGCAGGCCCAGCTGCATGCGGCGACCGGCCACTACCGGGAGGCGTACGAGGAGTACCGGCTCTTCCACGCGGAGACCGAGGCGCTGCACTCCGCCCAGCGCGAGGCGCGTGCCCGTACGCTGCAGGCGGTCTACGAGGCGGAGGAGGCGCGCCGGGAGAGCGTCCGGTTCCGGGAGATGGCTCAGCGTGACCCGCTGACCGGCCTGCACAACCGCCGCTACGTCGACGAACAGCTCGCGGTGCTGCTCGAGCGGGCGGCCAACCGGGGCACCCCGCTGTCCGCGGCGCTGATCGACCTCGACTACTTCAAGCGCATCAACGACACCCTGTCGCATGCCGCCGGCGACGCGGTGCTGCAGCACGTCGCGGAGCTGCTCGTCGGCAGCGACGCCGGCTCGGGGGTCGTGGCCCGGCTCGGCGGTGAGGAGTTCGTGCTGCTGCTTCCGGACACCGGCGCCGACGCGGCGCTGCGGCACTGCGAACGCGTACGCGAGGCGATCGCCGGGCACGCGTGGCAGCCGGTCACCGGTGCGCTGCCGGTGACCGCGAGCATCGGCGTCGCCACCACCGCGGTGGGTGGCGACACCACCCCGTCGGCACTGCTCGCCCAGGCGGACCGCAACCTCTATGCGGCCAAGCGCAGCGGCCGCAACCGGGTCGTGGCCGACCCGGTCGACAAGGTATCGATACGCTTCGCTCCTCGATAGGCTGCGGTGGGTTCGCAGTCGACAGAGGAGGATCCTTGCGTAAGGCAGTCATCCCCGCGGCAGCACTGTTGCTGGTCGCGGTGGGGGCGTCCCCGGCGGGCGCCGTCGACCAGGTCGACAGCAAACGGTTGCGCGACGCCGTCACGGTCAACGGCATCCTGGGCCACGAGCGGGTGCTGCAGCGCATCGCGAACCAGAACGGCGGCACCCGGGCCTCCGGCACCCCGGGCTATGCGGCCTCGGCCGAGTACGTCAAGCAGACCCTGACCGCGGCCGGGTACCGGGTCAGCGAGCAGGAGTTCACCTTCCCGTTCTTCCGGGAGCTGGCCCCGGCCACCCTGGCCCGGGTCGCGCCGACGCCGGCCGACTACCCGACCGGCACGTTCGAGTTCTCCGGCAGTGGTGACGTCACCGGCGCCGTGGTGCCCACCAAGGACGTCCAGGTCCCCGCGCCGGCCACCCCGAGCGCCACCTCCGGGTGCGAGGCGTCGGACTTCACGCCGGCGGGCGACGCCCCGGCGATCGCGCTGATCCAGCGCGGCACCTGCACGTACCGGATCAAGGTGACGAACGCGGTGGCGGCCGGGTATGACGCGGTCATCATCTTCAACGAGGGCCAGCCGGGCCGGACCGACCTGGTCACCGGTGACCTCGGTGCCGTCTTCGGCGTCCCCGTGGTCGGGCTGAGCTACGCCGACGGCGCCGCGCTGTTCGCCGCCACCCAGCAGGATGCGGTCACGGCGCGGGTCACCACCGCCACGTCCGCCGACGAGGCGGCCAAGACCACCCACGTCATCGCCGAGACCCCCGGCGGGGATCCGGACAAGGTCCTCGTGGTCGGGTCGCACCTCGACTCCGTGGCCGCCGGCCCGGGCATCAACGACAACGGCAGCGGCGCCGCCACCAATCTGGAGATCGCCGAGCAGTTGGCCGCGCTGAAGATCAGGCCGCGGCAGAAGGTCCGCTTCGCGTTCTGGGGCGCCGAGGAGGCCGGCCTGCTCGGCTCGGAGCACTACGTGGCCACGCTGCCCGACGCCGAGCTGGGCCGGATCTTCGCGAATCTGAACTTCGACATGCTCGGCTCGCCGAACTACGTCCGGTTCGTCTACGACGGAGACGGGTCGCAGACGAGCGTGGCGGGCCCGCCCGGGTCCGGTCAGATCGAGCGCATCTTCACCGACTACTTCACCGGCCAGGGGCTGGCCTCCGAGCCGAGCCAGTTCAATGGCCGCTCGGACTACGGCCCGTTCATCGCGGTGGGCATCCCGGCCGGCGGGCTGTTCAGCGGCGCCGAGGGCCGGAAGACCGAGGCGCAGGCCACAGTGTACGGCGGGACCGCGGGCGCGGCGTACGACGCGTGCTATCACCAGGCGTGCGATACGACGAACAACCTGAACCCGGCCGCCCTGGCCGAACTGTCCGACGCCGCGGCGCACGCGGTCTACACGCTGGCGGTGACGAAGACCGGGTTCTTCCCGGACGGCTCGTTGCGGGCGGCCCGGCGGCCCATGCCCGCGTTCGCCCACGCCACCAGCGCCCTGCGCTGAGCCAGCCGGTAACCCGGGTCCTCGCCGTGTCGATGCTCGTGGCCGCGGCGCTGGCCTGGGCGGGGTCGCCCGCGCTGGCCGGCCCCGCTCTGGCCGGCCCTGCGCTGGCCGGCCCCGCTCTGGCCGGCCCTGCGCTGGCCGGCCCCGCGCTGGCCGACCCTGCGCAGGCCGACCTTGCCCGCGGTGGCACGGCATGCCCCGAGGTGCGGCTCACGTCCGACCTGCCGGCCCCGCCGGCCGGCGCGCAGGTCCGGCAGAGCATCACGATCGGCGACGACTGTGTCGCCCACCCGGGGCCTGTCGAGGTCGTGGCGGCGCCAAGGAGTCTGGCGCGTGTGGGCGCCCGCGAGCAGGCGGAGCAGGCGGCGGCGTCGGCCGAACAGGCCGCCGCGACGCCGCGCACGCTGCACTCCTACTCGCAGATGTACGACTGCTGCAACATCCTGATGACCGCGCTCTACTCGGACCACACGTGGAGCACCGCCGACGGCCTCGTCTCGGCGGCCGACTCCCGGGTGAGCACCCACGCCAACCGGGAGCCGTGGGACGCCGGCTGGACGGCGCACGACGTCACCGGCGCGGGTGGCTGCGCCGCGGCCTGCCCCACGGCCACGTACACGGCCCGCGCCGGGTTCAGCTACCGGGGCATCTTCGACGTCACCGGGGCATGGTATGCGAACACGCACGACTCCACGGTCGTGCTTACCGGCGACGGCGCCGCCACCTGCCGCCACAGCGTCGACCTGCGGCACACGTTCGTCGGCTGGCATTGGGAGCACGGCTGCTCCTGAGCCGACTGCGCCTGATCCGGTCGTGGTCAGGGCCGACAACGCCGTCGGCCCTGACCATGCCGCCGTTTTCCGTTACGCTGCGCGTTATGTTCGGGACGCCGATCAGGTGACGCCGCCGGCCACGGGCACGCTGACCCGCTCGGCGTCCATCGTGCCGCTCGTTGCGCTGATCGCCCTCATCCTGGTCTGGGGCCGCGGGCTGCCCCCTGCGGTCGAGATCGTCGTGGTGCTGCTGCTGGCCGGTGCGGTGCTCGCGGCGGTGCACCACGCCGAGGTGGTGGCGCACCGGGTCGGCGAGCCGTTCGGGTCGCTGATCCTCGCGGTCGCGGTCACCATCATCGAGGTCGGCCTGATCATCACGCTGATGATCTCCGGGGGTCCCGGCACCGCGTCGCTGGCCCGGGACACCGTCTTCGCCGCCGTCATGATCACCTGCAACGGCATCGCCGGGCTGTCCCTGCTGGTCTGCGCGCTGCACCGGGGGGTGGCAGTCTTCAACGCCGAGGGCACCGGCGCCGCACTGACGACCGTGATCACCCTGGCCACGCTCAGCCTGGTGCTGCCCGCCTTCACCACGAGCCGCCCCGGGCCGCAGTTCAGCGGCGCGCAGCTCGCGTTCGCCGCGGTGACCTCGCTCGTCCTGTACGTGCTGTTCGTGTTCGTGCAGAGCGTCCGCCACCGTGACTACTTCGTGCCGGTCCGGGGTGCGGGCCGGCGCGACACCGCGGAGCCCGATCCCGACGAGCACGCCGCCAGCCCGACGGCGCGCGCCGCCCTGTTCAGCCTGCTGTTGCTGGTGGTGGCGCTGGTCGCGGTCGTGGGGCTGGCCAAGGTGGAGTCCAAGACGATCGAGCAGGTGGTTGCGGGCGCGGGTCTGCCCCACACCGTCGTCGGTGTGGTGATCGCCCTGCTGATCCTGCTGCCGGAGACGATCGCCGCGGTCCGCAACGCCCGCCGGGATCGGGCCCAGATCAGCCTCAACCTCGCCCTGGGGTCGGCCATGGCCAGCATCGGCCTGACCATTCCCGCGATCGCCATCGCCTCCATCTGGCTGGAGGGCCCGCTGCTGCTCGGGCTCGGCTCCACCCAGGTCGTACTGCTCGCGCTCACCGCGGTCGTCGGGGTGCTGACCGTCATGCCCGGCCGGGCCACGGTGCTGCAGGCCACGGTGCACCTGACGATCTGTTCCGCCTACCTGTTCCTGGCCGCCAACCCCTGATCCGGTCCGGCGCCGAGACGGCACCGGACCGGAGGGCGCAGCGTCAGGGCTGCATCTCGTACGCGCCGCTGAGCGCCTCGACCTGGGCCCACACGCGGGCCGTGCGCGCCGCGTCCTGGACCGGGCGGCGAACGTGGGCGAGTGCCCATGCGGCCTGCGCCTCGGTGGTCGCGGCCTTGCCGTGCAGTTCGGTGGCACCGGCGGAGAAGTCCCGCACGAGGATGTCGAAGATCTCGTCCAGCACGTCGCCGTCCAGACCGGTCAGCTCGGCCTGCTCGAGGATCAGCTGACCGTAGACGATCAAGGCGAACAGGTGGCCGACGGCCAGCAGGAAGTCGAGGTCCTCCTGCTGGGCCTTGCCGGGGGCGTTGGCGAGCAGCAGCGCGCAGAACCCGTCTGCCTGCTCGCGGAAACGGGCCACGTTCGACACCGCGGCGTGGACGTCGTACGCGGCGCGCCAGTCGTGGAACCGGATGTCGCCCAGGCCGCGGGCCGGGCCCTGCCGGAACAGGAACTCGTCGTCGGCGGCGTCGTGGCGGGTCGGCGCCGGCGGGTACGCGACCGGGCTGAACAGGTAGTTCGCCATGAACTTGAGGATCAGCGCCAGGTTGACGTGCACCGTGCCCTCAAGCTTGGGCAGGCCCCGGATGTCGCGGGCGGCCTTGTCGAAATACGTGTCCGCCTCGAAGCCCTTCGCGGCGATGACGTCCCACAGCAGGTCGATGACCTTCTCGCCCTCGGTGGTGACCTTCATCTTGGTCATCGGGTTGAACAACAGGTACCGGCGGTCGTCGGGGCCCGCGCTGCGGAAATAGTCGACCGCCCGGTCGCTGAACAGCTTCATCGCCACCAGGCGCGCGTACGCGTCGGTCAGCTCCCGCTTCACGTGCGCGAAGTCGGTGACCCGCTTGCCGTACAGGACGCGGTTCTGCGCGTGGGTGACCGCCTCGAACATCGCGTGCTCGCAGATGCCGATGGACGCGGTGCACAGGTTGAACTTGCCCACGTTGACCGTGTTCAGCGCGGCGTCGAACGCGGCCTTGCCGGTGTGCAGGACGTCCTCGGCACGCACCGGGTAGTCCTCCAGGCGGAACTCGCTGACGTACATCTGCGCGTTGACCACATTCTTGACCAGGTGGTACGCGGGGTGGCGGCTGTCGGCGGCGAAGAAGACGTAGCCGTCCGGGCCCTCCACGTCGGCACGCCGCCCGAAGACCGAGACCAGCCCGGCGACGTTGCCGTTGCCGATGTAGTACTTGCTGCCGGTGGCCCGGAAGCCGCCGTTCCCGTCGTCCGTGAGGACCATGTCGGTCGAGTAGATGTCGGCGCCGTGGGTGCGCTCGGAGAGGCCGAACGCCATGACGTGGCCGTCGTCGAGCAGTTGCGCGGCGCGTGCGCGGGCCGCGGGGTTGTCGCTCTGCCACACCGGGCCGAGGCCGAGGACGGTGACCTGCCAGGTGTACCAGTATCCGAGGCCGTAGAAGCCGAGGATCTCGCTGAGGGCCGCGTTGCGGGCGGTGTCCCACCGCTTGGCGCCGTCGCCGTCCGCGGCCGGGGTGAGGAACGTCGCGAACAGGCCCTCCTTCGCGGCGAACTCCAGGAAGTCGCCGTACCACGCCTGCCGGTTGTAGGTGTCCACGAGCGCCTGCTTGCCCCGGGCCTCGAACCAGTCCACGGTGGCGCGCAGGAGCCGGCGGCTCTCGTCGTCGAGGTGCGTGGGGTCGTAGGTACGCGGGTTGAGCAGCGGAGAGTCCGCCATGACAGCGTTCCCCTTCCTGGGGGTGTGGGTGTGGTGGAGCCGGGTCAGTGATCCAGGGCGCGCAGGGTGCCGATCACGTCGTCGAGCCAGGTGAGCACCATCCGCTCGTACGCGATGCCGCCGCGCAGCACCACGTGCTGAAGCGACCGCTGCACGTCGCGGTCGGCCGGCCCGGGGAAGTCGCGGCGTTCCCCCGCGAGGTAGCGCTCGAGCGTGGCCTCGTGGGTGGCGCGGTAACGCTCGACCTCGGCGAGCAGCGCCGTACGCCCGGCGGCGTCGTCGAACGCGGCCCCGCGGATCTTCACGGCGAGCTCGTGCCGGACCGCTTCGGGCTGGACCGGGTCGTGCAGCCAGGCCGTCAGTGCGCGCCGCCCGGCCGGGGCGACCCGGTAGGACCGCTTGTCGGGGCGGCCCTCCTGCCCGACCTGTTCGACCGTGACCCAGTCGTCGGCCTCCATGCGCTTGAGCACGCGGTAGATCTGCTGGTGGGTCGCCGTCCAGAACCGGCCGATCGACCGCTCGAAGCGCCGGGCCAGCTCGTAGCCGGAACCGGGCTGCTCCAGCAACGAGACGAGGATGGCGTGTTCGAGGGCCATGCCTCGCATCTTGCTATGCAACTTGTTGCATAGCAAGCCCGCATCGGGACGGCGGCCGCCGCCGGACGGTTCCCTGCCCGCGCGGCGACCATGGTCACGGCCGCAGGGCACCACCGCACGACATCGACCTGGCAGAATGTTCGGCCGGGCAGCTCAAGCTCACCCGCACGCCCGTCGACCGCAGGGAGGGCAGTCTGATGGCCGTGTCGAGCGGGTGCTCCACCCTGGTCGGACGCGAGGCGGAGTCGGCGATCCTGGGGGAGGCACTGCGCGCCACCACCGGGAGCGCCCAGGTCGTCGAGGTGGTCGGCGAGCCGGGCATCGGCAAGACCCGGCTCCTGGCCGAGCTCGCCGAGCAGGCCCGGCGCCAGGGCTTCCACACGATCACGGGCCGCGCCACGGAATTCGAGCAGGAGGTCCCGTTCGCGCCGCTCGTGGAGGCGCTCGACGACCACGTCCGCCGCGACGGGTCCGGGCCGCGCGACGCGACCGTCGACCTGCAGCCGGTGCACGACATCCTCGGCGGCCTGCTCGCCGCACCCGCCGGGCCGGGCGCCGACGACAGCGCGGTCCAGCGGTTCCGGTCCATGCGCGCGCTGCGCCGGGCGCTGGAGACACTCGCCGACCCGGCCGGTCTGGTGCTGCTGCTCGACGACGTGCACTGGGCCGACCCGTCGTCGGTCGACCTGCTGGAGTTCCTGCTGCGCCGCCCGCCGGTCGCCCGGGTGCTGCTGGCGGTGGCGTACCGTCCCGCGCAGGTGCCCGCGCGCCTGGCCGCCGCGCTGACCGCCGGGCAGTCGCACGTGCACCGGCTGCGGCTCGCGCCGCTTCGCGAACCGGACGTTCGCGCGCTGCTCGGCGCCGGTGCGGACACCGTCCGGGTGCGACAGCTGCACCGCCTCAGCGGCGGCAACCCGCTGTATCTGGAGGCACTGCGCCGCGCCGACCTCGCGCCGGGCCGGGACGGGCCGGCCGATGCGGCGGCGACCGTACCCGAAGCCGACGGCGAAGCCGTCGATGACCTCATCGGCGAGCCCGAGCTGCCCCCGGAGGTCCGGGCGGCGCTCATGTCCGACCTCGCGGCGGTCGGCGAGCTGGACCGCGCGGTCGCCGCCGCCGCGGCCGTCTGCGGGTACGAGATCGAACCCGCGCTGCTGGCCGCGGTGGCGCAGCTCCCCGCGGACGCGACCCTGCGCAGCATCGACGCGCTCACCGGCCGGTACGTGCTGCAGCCGGTGCCCGGTGCGGGCCGGTTCCGGTTCCGGCACCCGCTGATCCGCCAGGTCGTGTACGCGTCCACGCCCGCCGGTTGGCGGCTGGGGGCACACGCCCGCGCGGCGGTGTACCTGGCGCAGGTGGGTGCGCCGCCGCGGGTGCGGGCGCCGCACGTGGCGCGGTCGGCGTCACCCGGCGACACCGAGGCGGCGGGCACGCTGGTCGCCGCCGCGCGGGCCGTCGGCGTGCAGGCACCGGCCACCGCGGTGGAGTGGCTGCGGGCCGCCCTGCGGCTGCTGCCCGCCACCATGCTGGACGAGCGCACCGACCTGCTCACCTACCTGGCCGGCCGGCAGGTCGCCGGCGGGCGGCTGGACGACGCCCGCGCCACGATGGGCGCCGTGCTCGACCACCTGCCCGGCGGCCATCCGCGGCGGGCGGACGCCGTGGCCTGGACCGGCACCCTGCTGCGGCTGCTGGGCCGGCCCGATGACGCCCGGATGCTGCTGGCCGACGAACTGGCCCGGCTGCCCGGGCGCGCCGCCCCCGACGCACTGGACCTGTGCCTGCAACTGGCCACCTACGGCGTCATGCAGGGCCGGCTGCGCGAGGCGGGGGAGCTGCTGCACCGGGTGATCGAGCTCGGGCCGGGCACCGCACCGGCACGCATCGCCACGGCATTGCAGCAGATGACCGGGTACGGGTCGCCCGACGCGGCGGCACCGGGGCACCTGATCGACGCGCTCGCCGACGAGGACATCGCCCGGCAGATCGACGTCTTCGCCTGGCTGTGCTGGAGCGGGCTGTATCTCGACGGCCCGCACGAGTCATTGCGCCGGCTGCACCGGTGCCGCCGGGTCGCGGTGGCGGCCGGGCACGGGTACATCCTGCCGTACCTGCTGGCCGCGCAGGCGTTCGTCGAGGCCCGGCTCGCGCGGATCGGGGCGGCGCGGCGTACCGCGGAGGAGGGCACCACCATCGCCCGCCTGCTCGGGGCCGACGAGCCGCTGGCGCTGGCGCTGCTCACGGAGTGCTGGCTGCTGCGCTGCGCCGGCGCGTACCCGGAGGCGATCGCGGTGGGGGAGCAGGCGGTCGCGGCGGCTACCTCCAGCCGGGTGTGGCTCGCCACGGCTCGCGCGATGCTGGCGTTCGCCCGGATCGCCGCCGGGGACGTCGACGGTGGCCGGGATGCGATGGTCGCCGCGGGCGGCGGAGCCCCGCTACCCGACCTCTACCCGCACAACCGGCTCATCGCGTGTTCGGTGCTCGCCGAGGCGGCCGCCGGCCGCGGCCATCCTGCCGAGGCTGCCCGGTGGGCCGATCTCGCCGAGCAGGTCGCCGACCCGGGCCGCGACGTCGGCCAGGGCCTGGCCGCGCTGACCCGCGCGTACGCGCGCAGCCAGACCGAGCCGGCCGCCGCGGCCCGGCAGGCCACGACCGCGGCGGCCCTGCTGGTGCGGGCCGAACTGCTGATGGAGGCGGGCCGCGCCTGGCAGCTCGCCGCCGCGGCGCACGGCCGGTGTGGCGACCTGTCCGCCGCCCGTGGCTGCGTCGAGCACGCCCTGGCGATCTACGCCGACGACGGCGCCGCCGGTCTGCGCCGCGAAGCGCTCGACCTGCGGCACCGTCTCGGCCTGGACGACGACTCCCCGGCGGGTTTCGAGCTCACCGCCCGGGAGACCGAGATCGCCGAACTGATCGCCGCGGGCCGTTCCGACGTGGAGATCGCGAACCGGCTGTTCCTCAGTGTCCGGACGGTGCAGACACACGTCGCGCAGATCTGCGCGAAGGCGGGCGCAGCCGACCGGTCCGCCGCCGCGAGCCGGCTGGCGCGGATCCTGCCGCCGCCCGCCGGGTCCGCACCGCGGTGAGCGGCGGCGGGCCGGGCCGGGCCGTTACTGCGCGATCGTGAACCGGTAGTTCGCGCCGTACCGGGAGTCGTACTCGTGGCAGCCCGCGCGGTCGCCGGAGACGAACCACAGCTCCAACTCGTGTGCCCCGGCGCCGAGCGGCAGGGACGCCAGCACCTTCTCCTGCCGGCGGTTGCTGTTGAGCTGGGTGACCGGTTGGCGCTGCACCGCCGAACCGTCGACCCGGTACTCCACGTTGATGCTCCACGCGTCGCCGCCGGCGTACTGGGCGCGGCAGGTCGGCAGGCGGGACGGGTCGTAGTCCACGAGGACCGGGCTGTTCGCGGTGACGACGCCGTCGACCGTGGTGGTCCAGCCGGCCTGGAACCGGATGACCGGGCTGGCGGTCGCCGCCGACGTGCTCACCACGGCGCCGGGATCCACCGGCGCGGCGGATGCGGGGGCGGGAGCGGCCAGCACGGTGGCTGCCACACCCGCCAGAAGCAGGCTGACGGCCCGCGCGGAATGCTGCGGTGCGGCGGCGGGGCTCGGGTGGGGGGTGGTGGATCGCATGCTGGTCTCTCCGCATCGACGACGTCCAGGGTCGCGATCAGCCTGCAAGTTCTTGCAAGAACAGTCAACTTCATGCAATTCCGGGCCGGGTGCGGCCTTTCGGATCCAGTCCCAGGTCAAGGGCGAGCTAATGGGTCGCGGGGTGACCGCCGGCTTGTGCGCCGAATCACGGATGCTCATCGCAGGATGATGAAAATCCTTGCAGAATGCGGCAGGATGTCGCCATGCACCGCGTCCTCATCGTGGGCCCGGCGTCGTGGAACCTCGTGGTCCACGTGGCCGAGTTGCCGCCCCCGCAGCCGCACACCGTCTTCGCCCGGTGGCACCACGAGACCCTGGGTGGCACCTCCGCCGGCAAGGCCCTCAACCTGGCCCGCCTCGGCGTGCACGTCACCCTGGCCACGGTCGTCGGCGCCGACGACCACGGCCGCCGCATCACCGACGCACTGCGCGACAACGGCATCGAGGTACTGGCCACTCCTGCGCACGAGGGCTCCGAGCGGCACGTCAACCTGATGGACGACCAGGGCCACCGGCTGTCGGTGTACCTGAGCCTGCCGCGGGCCGCCGAGAACCCCGCGGTCACGCCGGAGCTGATCGCGCGAGCTGACGCTGTCGTCGCGGACCTCGCCGATCACTCCCGCCCCGTGCTGCAGGCCGCCCGCCGCGCGGGCCGACCGGTCTGGTGCGACCTGCACGACTACGACGGCACCAGCGAGTTCCACCGGGAGTTCCGCGACGCGGCCGACTACCTGTTCCTCAGCGGCGAACGCCTCGACGATCCCGAGGCGTTCCTGCGTTCCCGGGTCGCGGCCGGTGCCCGCCTGGCCGTGTGCACGCAGGGTGACCGGGGCGCACTCGCCTGCACGCCGGACGGGCAGGTCCTGCACGTGCCCGCCACACCGGTCGGCGAGGTGGTCGACACCAACGGCGCCGGCGACGCGTTCTTCGCCGGTTTCCTCGCCGCCCATCTCGGCGGCGCCCCGCTGACCGAATGTCTGCGCCAAGCGTCGCGGGCCGGTGCCGCCGCCGTGCGCAGCCGCGACCTGGCCGCACCGGCGCTGAGCCCCGCGCTGCTGCGCGCCGACACGCCCGTGACCTGACCTGGCCTGCCTTGCGGCGCGGCCCCGCGCCCCTGACCTGCACCACGGCGTGCCCCGCGCCCTAGCGGCAGCGGGGCACGCCGCAGTCGTCCTCAGCCGAGCAGTTTCGCTTTCTGGGCGTTGAACTCGTCGTCCGTCAGCACGCCCTGGTCCCGCAATGCCGCCAGCTGCTTGAGCTGGTCGATCACGTTGGCCTGTGGATCGGCCGCCGCGGGCGGGGGCGGCGGTGGGGCGGCCTGCTGGTACTGCTGGTACTGCCCGGCCATCCGCTGGTCGTACGCCGCCGTACGGTCGGCGTAGATGTTCGCGTCGCGGTCGGCGAACTTTTCGGCCTGGTGGCGCTGGACCCGTCCGGCAACCGCGCTGGCCGTACCGGCCACCACCGCCGTACGGGCGATCCCTCGCAACAGTCCTGGCATGGCATCCTCCGTGCTGTCAGGGGTCAGCGGATAGCTTCGAGCTGGTCGAGTGCGTCTACCACGGCGGTCGCGGGGATCCGCTGGCTGGCGATGACCTCGCCGCCCGCGTCCAGCGCGGCGCTGACGAACCGGCCGGCCCACGTGTTCTCGAAGACGATCATCGCGGCCATCGTCCCGGGCTCCATCACGTCGACGGCCTGCGCGAGGTCGTCGTCGCCGATGAGGCCCGACTGCGCGCCGGCGAACGCGGTGAACCCGGCGGCGCCCTCCGAGGTCACGTCCGTCAGGTCCACGCCCGAGTAGGAGCCGTCGAGCGCCTTACGGATCACCATGAGGTCGTACAGGTGGATCACGTCTCGCTCGATCAGGTCCATCAGGGCAGCGGCGCACGCCGACGTGTCGGCGTCGCCGGGGAACTCGAACAGCACGAAATCGATCGGCCCGAAGGCGGCCTGATCCGGCATGACTGGTTCACCTTCCCGTGGTAACCGCGCTGGTCGGGCCAACCGTAAGACGCGGAACCACCCCCGGAAATCACCCTCCAGGGATTACTTCGGCGCCCTCACGAGCGTCCTCGCCCGCGACGCCGGTCGCGCCGCGGCACCGACCCGGCCTCCGGCGTCTTGTACGTGACCAGCGGCACCGTGACCGCCACCGGGGTGGCCAGCTTGTGGCCGACCAGATCCGCGATCACCTGGTCGATCCGCTTGTACGCCGTCGGCGCCTCCTCGAACAGCAACTGCCGGTCACCGCACACCACGACCGACCCCAGCGGCGTACGGCGCAGCTCCTCGACGGTGTGCTTGGCCCGTCCGCGGCGCAGCGCGTCGGCGCGCGACATCTTGCGGCCCGCCCCGTGCGCCACCGAATGGTTCGCGTCCGGCCCGGCGTGCGCGGCCACCAGATAGGACCGGGTGCCGCGGGTGCCGGCGATCAGCACGTCCCGGCCGTCACCCGGGGCGGCCCCCTTGCGGTGCAGGTAGTTCCCGTCGCGCCGCTCGACGAGGTTGTGGCACTGGTCGACGACCGGTTCGGTGATCTGCGCGCCGAGCGCACCGGCGACCCGGGCGGCGATCAGCCGCCGGTTCAGCGAACCCCACCGCACTGCGTCGTCGTGCTGCGCCAGGTAGGCGGCCGGATCGGCAGCGGGACCGGCGCCGTGCAGCTCGGTGTGCGCCCGCAGGATCCGCTCGCCGAGGCCACGGGATCCGCTGTGCACGAGCAGCACGAGGTCGCCCTGCGCGAGCCCGAGTTGCCCCGCCCGGCCGGGCTCGCACACGGTCTCGATCCGGGCCAGCTCCACGAAGTGATTGCCGCGGCCGACCGTCCCGAGACCGTCGAGGTGACCGGCGGGGATCTCGCCGGTCAGCACCGTCCAGGCCGGATCGTCGGCGTCGTCCTTCGGGTGCAGGGCCCGGTCGAGGTCGGGAAAGCGGGCCGCGATCCGCTCCGGGACGGCGCGTTTGAGCCGCAGCGGGAACACCGCGATCCCGCATCCGATGTCGGAGCCCACCAGGAACGGATACAACACGGTCGAGGACATGGCGGCGCCGATCGGCGCGCCCTTGCCGGGATGCAGATCCGGCATGGCGGCCACGTGGATCATGCCGTCGAGTGCGGCCACCTGGTGGCACTGGGCGAGGGCGGTGGACTCGATCCAGCTCGCCTCGGAGGCGAACACGGAGACGGAGGCGGGGGCGGCGGATCGCGGCAGATTCTCCTGCCGCGCCGGGGACACAGACACAGACGCTCACTTCAGATACGTACGGGCGGACGGCGCACCAGGCGCAGATTGCGCCGCGGGCCGGAGAGACAGCGGGGTGTGCCGGTCAGAACGTCATGGACAGCACCCTGCCCGCCGGCCACTCGGCCCGGCAACCGGATTTCCGGCGCCGCCGCAGCGTTCGCTCAGGCCGCCACGCGGTTGCGGCCGCCCCGCTTGGCCCGGTACAGGTTCGTGTCGGCGGCGTGGAACAGGTCGGCGGCGGTCATCCCGGCGCGCAGTGTGGCCACACCCGTACTGATGCTCACCGGGGTGCCCGGGGTGAGGTGGCCGAAGTCCGTCGCGGCGACCGCGGCGCGGATCCGCTCCGCGACGGCCGCCGCGCTGGCCAGGTCGCCGTCGAGGAACACGGTGAACTCGTCCCCGGCGTACCGGACCGGGGTGTCGATGTCGCGCCGGCAGTGCGCGCCGATGATGGCCGCGATGTCGCGCAGCACCCGGTCGCCGGCGGTGTGCGAATGGGTGTCGTTGATGGTCTTGAAGTTGTCCACGTCGATGAGCACCAGGCTCACCGGCGGGATGCCGTCGCCGGGCCGCAGCCCGCTCATCACCTGGTCGAAGCGGCGCCGGTTGCCCAGCCCGGTGAGCGGGTCACGCAGCAGGGCGTCGTGGGTGCGCGCATGGGCGATCTCCAGTTCCTCCCGCTGGCGCGCCTCGTGCAGCATCGCCAGCCGCTGCCGCCGCTGGCGCCACAGGTGCTTGGCCTCCGCCTGCAGAGCGACCAGCAGGTCGCCGCACGCCTCCCGGCCGAGCGCGTCCGCGTTGAGCACGGCCAGTTCCCGCTGCACGAGCAGCCGGTCATCGGCGGCCATGATGTCCTGGCACACCAGGTAGTCGGCGGCCAGCGACTCGCGGCGGGCGGCCTCGTGCTCGCCGCGGGCCCGCAGCGCGACCGCGAGCGCCAGGTGGGCCCACCACACGTCCACCGCGGTGTACGGGCCGGTGTGCCGGGCGACGACCACGGGCTGGGCCAGCGCGATGGCCTCGTCGTGGCGGCCGAGCTTGGCCAGGGCCAGCGCTCGGGCGCTCGTGATGACCTCGACGTCGTTGGCCGCGGCGGCCGGGCCGAGCGTAGTCAGCCACGCGCCGGTGATCTCCTCCAGCCGGCGCCACCGGTGGCCCGCCTCGAAGCTCTGGCCGACCTGGTCCAGCCACAGCCCCCAGGACACCAGCAGGCTGCCGTACCGGTATTCGAAGACCGCACGGACCGTCGACGCGCAGTTGGCGTGGAATTCCTCGTAGAACGCGGCGGCCACGTCGTACAGCCCGGCCGCGGCGGCCGCGTCGCCGTACGAGCACAGCGCGCCGTGGTAGCCCTCGTTGTGGCGGGTCGTGCTCTCCAGGAGCAGGCCGGCCCGCGCCAGGTGGCGCATCCCCTCGGTGACCCGACCTCCCAGCAGGCACAGTTCGGCCAGGTCGGCGCCGGTGCGAGCCTCGCCCGGCAGGTTGCCGACCGCGCGGTGGCGAGCCATCAGCTGCGCGCCGACCGCCAGCGCCGCGGAATACTGCTGCAGCTCCAGGTACGTGTACATGCGGCGCTGGATCAGCAGGTCGACCGTGGGGCGATCGTGGAACGCCGCGGCGACCCACTGGAGCTCATCGGTCATGACCAGTGCCTCGTTCAGCCGGTCGTGATCGACGAGCTCACGCACCTGCTCCACGAACCGGAAGAACGGCCCGACAGGGGACATCCGTACCAGATCGGTGCTGATCGTCATGGTGTCCCTTCCGGTCGGCGCAGCCCTCATCCATTGGCCCATCGGCCTGGGATTGATCAAGCTGAGCCGTTGCCGGTCAGAACCGGGAGTTCGTGCACCACCGCGTGATGAGCGCCTCGTCGCCGAGACGGGTGACCGCGCGGCCGGCCGGGGCGGGCCGGCCGTACACGAACAGCAGCAGGTCCGCGGCGGTGGCCCGGATGCTCGCGTGCGGTGCTTCGCCGTCCGGGTCGAGGCCGAACCCGTCGGGGCGCAGGCGCACCGCCCACTGCCGATCGACGTCGGTGCACTCGAAACGGATCACTTCGTCGGCGCCGCGCAGCCCGGCCACCTGCGGGGCGAACGGCAGGGCGGAGGGCAGGTTGGTCAGGAACTCGTCGACCCCGTCGGCGGCGAGCTCGGCGTCGATGCCGGGGTTCAGGCCCAGCGCCAGTTCCGCGTCGGCGCGGTGGACCAGCGTCTCGAACAGCATCCGGCGCGCCCAGAACCGGGCGTGCTTGTCGGGGCCCCACGCCCACATGGGTGCGTCCGGGTCGGTGACGCGCAGAACCGCACCGGCCGCGGTGACGCCGGCGGTCAGCCAGCCCGGGTACGCCGCCGGATCGGACGGCAGGTCCGGGTCGATCTCGGGCCGGGCGGGCCGCTGCTGTGCCAGGTCGCGCAGCAATACCGTGAACCACCGCTGGAGGTTGCCGGTGTGCCGGATCAGGTCGGTCAGCGCCCAGCCCGGGCAGGCGGGGACCGGGGTGGCGGGATCGGCGCCCGCGGTGACCTGGACGAACCGGTGCGTCTCCCGTTCGATCGCGGTGCAGTAGGTGACATAGGACAAGCTCATGGTGTGCTGCCTCGCCCGTACGGTGGACCGGCCTGCCCGGCCGCGCTTGCCCCGTACGCTGCCACCGGCGGCCGGGGTCGCCGCCACGCCCTCGGGCGAATGTGACGGCGGCCCCTTCGGACTCCCTCGCGTTGACGGGTCAGGGTGCTCGGCAACGGCTGCGGGGGCCGGGTGGTTTTGTCCGTCGATCGTGATCGGCGTCGAAGGCTCGGCCCTCGCCCGGTTTGGGGTGGCGATATGCGGGTATTCGGCGGCGATCGCCCGCCGCGACTCGTCCCCGGAGGCTGCGATGACCGCGACCGTTCCCCGCCCGACCGTGACGCGGGCCTATCCGGTCCGTCCGATGGTGCGCGGCTCGGCCCTGGCCCGTGTGCTGCGCACCACGGACGCGAAACAGATCGGGATCATGTACATGATCACCGCGTTCGTGTTCTTCATGCTGGGCGGCCTGATGGCGCTGCTGATGCGCGCCGAACTGGCCCGCCCGGGCATGCAGTTCCTGTCGCCGGAACAGTTCAACCAGCTGTTCACGATGCACGGCACGATCATGCTGCTGCTGTTCGCGACGCCGATCGTGTTCGCGTTCGCGAACTTCGTGGTGCCGCTGCAGATCGGCGCCCCGGACGTGGCCTTTCCCCGGCTCAACGCGTTCGCCTACTGGCTCTACCTGTTCGGCGGCATCATCACGGTCGGTGGGTTCCTCACCCCGGGCGGCGCGGCGGACTTCGGCTGGACGGCGTACACACCGTTGAGCGACGCCCTGAACTCGCCCGGGGTGGGCGGCAACATGTGGGCGTTCGGACTGGTGCTGTCGGGTCTGGGCACGATCCTCGGGGCGGTCAACATGATCACCACGATCCTGACGCTGCGCGCCCCCGGCATGACGATGTTCCGGATGCCGATTCTGACGTGGAACATCCTGGTCACCAGCCTCATGGTGATCCTGGTGTTCCCGTTCCTGGCCGCCGCGCTGCTGGTGCTGGAGGCCGACCGGATTCTCGGCGCCCACGTGTACGACGTCGCCACCGGCGGGCCGCTGCTGTGGCAGCACGTGTTCTGGTTCTTCGGCCATCCCGAGGTGTACATCGTGGCGTTGCCGTTCTTCGGCATCATCACCGAGGTCATCCCGGTGTTCAGCCGCAAGCCGGTGTTCGGCTACAAGGGCCTGGTGTCGGCGACGCTGCTGATCGCGGCGCTGTCGATGAGCGTGTGGGCGCACCACATGTTCGTCACCGGCCAGGTGCTGCTGCCGTTCTTCAGCTTCCTCAGCTTCCTCATCGCGGTGCCGACCGGCATGAAGTTCTTCGTGTGGATCGGCACGATGTGGAAGGCGCAGATCAGCTACGAGACGCCGATGCTGTTCGCGATCGGTTTCCTCGTCACGTTCCTGCTGGGCGGACTGTCCGGGGTGCTGCTGGCGTCACCGCCGCTCGACTTCCAGGTCTCGGACACCTATTTCGTCGTGGCGCACTTCCACTACGTACTGTTCGGGACGATCGTGTTCGCGGTGTTCGCCGGCATCTACTTCTGGTTCCCGAAGATGTTCGGCCGCATGCTCGACGAACGCCTCGGCAAGGTCCATTTCTGGCTCACGCTGATCGGGTTCCACACCACGTTCCTGGTCCAGCACTGGCTCGGTGCCCGGGGGATGGCGCGCCGCTACGCCGACTACCTGCCCGGCGACGGCTTCACCACGCTGAACACGATCTCCACCATCGGCGCCTTCGTCCTCGGCGTCTCCACGCTGCCGTTCCTGTACAACGTGTGGAAGTCGTACCGGGCGGGCCGGACCGTGCACGTCGCCGATCCGTGGGGGCACGGCAACTCGCTGGAGTGGGCGACGAGCTGCCCGCCGCCGCTGCGCAACTTCGACCGCATGCCGCGGATCCGCTCGGAGCGCCCCGCGTTCGACGCCAAGTTCCCCGAGCTGGCGGTCGACACGCAGCAGATCGCCACTCCCGGTCCGCGGGCCGTGCCGTCATCGGATCGATAGGCGGCCTCGGCCCTCGTGCGTGTCGACGCGGTCCCGTGCGCACCCGAGGCTGACCCGTTGCGTGGCACACGGGTGCGGGCGGGCAAGATCGCTGTGCCGGTTCGTCCCGGCCGTGGCCCGTCGACAACAGGGAGTGACACGGTATGCCATTGCGATGCGCCATCCTCGACGATTTCCAGAACGTCGCCACCGAGTTCGCCGACTGGTCGGTGCTGGCCGACGAGGTCGAGCTCGTCACGTTCAGCGAGCACTTCGCCACAGCCGACGACCTTGTGGCGGCCATCGGGGACTGCGACATCGTCGTGACGTTGCGGGAGCGGGTCGCCTTTCCCGCCGAGGTGCTGGGACGCCTCGACCGGCTGCGGCTGCTCGTCGCCAGTGGCATGCGCAACTCGGTCATCGATCTCGCGGCCGCCGCCGCGCGCGGCGTCACCGTCTGCGGCACGGCCAGCTCCTCGACTCCGCCCGTCGAGCTCACCTGGGCGCTGCTGCTGGGCCTGGCGCGCAACGTCGTCGCGGAGCACGATGCGCTGCGTACCGGCGGGCCGTGGCAGAGCACCGTCGGCGCGGATCTGCACGGCCGCACCTTGGGGCTGCTGGGTCTCGGCAAGATCGGTAGCCGGGTGGCCGCGGTCGGTCTCGCCTTCGGCATGGACGTGGTGGCCTGGAGCCAGAACCTCACCCGGGAACGCGCCGACGAGGCGGGCGTCCGGCTGGCGGCCATCAAGGAAGACCTGTTGCGGGAGAGCGATTTCGTCTCCGTCCACCTGGCATCCAGCGACCGCACCCGGGGCCTGATCGGCGCTGCCGAGCTTGCGGTGATGAAGCCGGGCGCGTATCTGATCAACACGTCCCGCGCCGCGATCGTCGATCAGGAAGCCCTGCTCGGGGCGTTGTACGAGGGCACCATCGCCGGCGCCGGGATCGACGTGTTCGACGTCGAGCCGTTACCCGCGGACCACCCGATGCGTACCGCACCGCGGTTGCTGGCCACGCCCCATCTGGGATACGTCTCCCAGGCCAACTACCACGCCTACTACGGCCAAGCCGTCGAGGACATTCAGGCATACCTGGCCGGGAGGCCGCTGCGCCGCCTCAACTGACCCGTACGAGCTCAGCGCAGGAGAGCGGCGAGCCGGGCGGCGGCCGTAGCGTCGCCCGCGGCCATGGCCTCCCGGCAGAGCCCGGCGGCTTCGGCCGTGCGGCCCTGCCGGTCCAGCAGGTCGACGAGCCGCCGCCGGGCGCGCGCATCCCCGGCGTCGGCCGCGGCCCGCCACCACCCTTCGGCCGCGGCCAGCTCGCCCCGCTGCTCCATCAGTACGGCCAGGTGGATGCGCGCCACCGCATCACCCGCCGCGGCGGCCTCGCGCCAGATCTGCTCGACGTCGCCGGTGCGGCCGAGCCGTTCCAGCAGCCCCGCGAGCCGGAACCGCGCGAACCGGGCCAGCTGCTCCGGTCCCGCCAGGGCGCCGCGCCACAGCCGCTCGGCGTCGGCCAGCCGGCCCGCCCCTTCGAGGTCCTCGGCCTGCCGCGACAGCGACAGCGGGTCGCGGCCGGCGGCCATCGTGCTGCCCGTCATCGCATCACCTCCGTGTCCGGCTCGCCCGTCAGGCTCCGCCGCGGGCCAGCATCTGGCGTGCCATCACGACCCGCTGCACCTGGTTGGTGCCCTCGTAGATCTGGGTGATCTTCGCGTCGCGCATCATGCGTTCGGCCGGGAAGTCCTGCGTGTAGCCGTATCCGCCGAGCAGCTGCACCGCGTCCGTGGTGACCTTCATGGCGACGTCCGACGCGTAGCACTTCGCGGCGGCGCCGAAGAACGGCAGGTCGGGGTCGTTGCGCTCGGACTTGGCCGCGGCCACGTACACGAGCTGCCGCGCCGCCTCCAGCGTCATCGCCATGTCGGCGAGCATGAACTGGATGCCCTGGAAATCGGCGATGCGCTTGCCGAACTGGCTGCGCTCCTGGACGTACTCCAGCGCGCAGTCCAGCGCGCCCTGGGCGATGCCGACCGCCTGGGCGCCGATCGTGACCCGAGTGTGGTCCAGCGTCCGCAGGGCGATCTTCAACCCCTCGCCGGGCGCGCCGATCATCCGGTCGGCCGGCAGGCGTACGTCGTCGAAGTGCAGCTCCCGGGTGGGCGAGCCCTTGATGCCGAGCTTGCGTTCCTTGGCGCCGAACGTGAACCCGGGGTCGGACTTCTCCACCACGAACGCGCTGATGTTGGCGCCCCGGCGGCCGTCCGGGTCCGTCACGGCCAGCACGGTGTAGTACTCGGAGAAGCCCGCGTTGGTGATCCACGACTTCTGCCCGTTGAGGATCCACTCGTCACCGGCTCGGACGGCCCGGGTGGTCATCGACGCGGTGTCACTGCCCGCCTCCCGCTCCGACAGCCCGTACGAGAACGCGGCCACCCCCTGCGCCAGCGGGGTGAGATACCGCCGCTGGAGGTCCTCGGAACCGCCGAGCATCAACGGCAGGCTGCCCAGCTTGTTGCAGCCGGGGATGAGCGACGACGTGGCGCACACCCGCGCCACCTCCTCGATCACGATGCAGGTCGCCAGCGCGTCCGCGCCCACCCCGCCGTACTCCTCGGGCACATGGGGAGCGTGGAAGTCGGTCGCGACCAATGCGTCGTACGCGGCCTGCGGGAACTGCGCCGCCTGGTCGACCTCGGCCGCGTGCGGTGCGATCTTGTCCTGGGCGACCGCCCGGACCGCCTCGCGCAGGGCCTCGTGGTCCTCGGACAGGCGAAACATGTCGAAGTCGATGTTGTGCATTGGTGGTCTTCCCATCGGTTCTGCGGTGATCGGCCCGATCAGCCGTGGACGAAGAGCAGGGTCGCGCCGAGCGCGACGCCGGTGACGAACAACGTGGACACCGCCGCGAGCGCGATCGCGCCCGGGCTGCGGCGTACCAGCGAGGCCAGGTGCACGCTGGCGCCCATCCCGAACAGGGCGGCACCGAGCGCGGTCACCTGCAGGGTGCTGATCCAGCTGAGCGCGATCTGCGGGACGATGCCGGTGCTGCGCAGGCCCGCGCAGGCGAGGAAACCGAGGACGAACAGCGGGACCATCGGGGGGCGCTTCGTGCCCGCGCCCGCCAGCGGCGACCGGAGCCGGCGTACCACGCTGACCCCGGCTACCACCGGCGCCAGCAGCAGCACCCGGGTCAGCTTGACGATGACCGCGACCGTGACGACGGCCGCGCCGGCCGGGCTGGCGGCGGCTACCACCTGGCCGACCTCGTGCACACCCACGCCGGTCCAGACGCCGTACTGTACGCCGCTGAGCCCGAGCGGGCCGCGCAGCAGCGGGAACGCGACCAACGCGACCGTGCCGAACAGGGTGATCATCGCAATGGCGGCGGTCACGTCCTCGTCGTCGGCGCCCGCGGCGTCCTCCATCGCGGCGATCGCGGACGCCCCGCAGATCGCGACGCCCGTGCCGATCAGCAGGCTGCGCGGGCCGCCCAGTTTCATCCGGTTGCCCAGCCACGTGGTGAACAGCAGCGTGGACAGCAGCGTGCCGGCCACGATGGCGATCACCGGCGCGCCCAGCGCCACGATGGACCCGATCGACACCGAGAACCCGAGCAGCATCACCCCGGCCCGCAGCAGCTTCTTGGTCAGCAGCCCGAGCGCGACCCGGCACGCGCCGGGCAGCACCCGCAGGTTGGCCGCGGCGACGCCGAGGGCGACCGCCCAGGTGAGCACGCCCACCTTCGGCACGAGCTGGTGGATGGCGAAGGCGCCGCCGAGGCCCACGGCGGCCGCGACCAGGCCGGGGATCAGACCGGCGGGGCGCTGCCGCGGCGGGACCGCGACGGCGACCCCGACGTTCACCGCGGTCACCGTCCGGCCAGCTCGCGCTTGAGGATCTTGCCGGTGGCGGTCATCGGCAGCGCGTCGACGAACTCGACGATGCGCGGGTACTTGTAGGCCGCCATGGTCTCCCGGCACCAGGCGATCAGCTCGTCCTCGGTGATCTCGCCGCCGCGGATGACGAACGCCTTGACCTCCTCGCCGTGGGTGTCGTGCGGCACCCCGACGACCGCGGCCAGCGAGACGGCCGGGTGGGTCAGCAGCACCTCCTCGATCTCCCGGGGGTACACGTTGAACCCACCCCGGATGATCATGTCCTTGGCGCGGTCGACGATGTAGTAGAATCCGTCCGCGTCGCGCCGGGCCAGGTCGCCGGTACGGAACCAGCCGTCGCGCATCACCTCGGCGGTGGCCTCGGGCCGGCGGTAGTAGCCCTTCATGATGTTGTGCCCGCGGATGGCGATCTCGCCGACCTCGTCGGTGCCCTCGATCGTCTTCCACTCCGGATCGATCAGCTTGACCTCGATCCCCCAGATCGGTACGCCGATCGAGCCGGGCCGCGGGTCGCGTTCCGGGTCGCTGAACGTGGCCACCGGGGACGTCTCGGACAGCCCGTACCCTTCGAGGATCTGGACGCCGAACCGCTCCTTGAACTGCTTGATGATCTCCACGGGGAGCGACGCGCCGCCGGAGACGGCCACCCGCATGTTGCGCGCGATCTCCGCCACGTCGACGCCGTCGTGCAGCGCGCCGAGCAGGCCCCAGTACATCGTCGGCACCCCGGCGAAGAACGTGATCTTCTCCCGGTGCAGCAGCTCCACCGCCTGCTCCGGCTGGAACCGGGGCAGCAGTACCAGCGTGGAGGCCACCGAGATGCCCGCGTTCATCTGCACCGTCGAACCGAACGAGTGGAACAACGGCAACGTGATCAGGTGCCGTTCGTGCTCCGTGGCCAGCGAACCGAACAGACGGTTGCAGGTGAGCGCGTTGAGCACCAGGTTCGCGTGCGACAACTCGGCGCCCTTCGGCTGCCCGGTCGTGCCGCTGGTGTAGAGGATGACCGCGGTGTCGGTCTCGTTCGTGCCGGCCGTGGCGAACGTGGCGGGCTGTCCGGCCAGCGCCGACCCGAGCGTGGTCGCCCCCTCGATCGGGGAGGCCGCGGCCGGATCCGCCGTGACGAGGAAGAAGTGCTCACAGCCCGGCGCCTGCTGGAAGCCGGCGAAACCCTCGGCGCCCATCGGCAGCTCGGCGGTGCCCTCGAAGCACAGGTACGCCGTGGCCTGCGAGTCGGCCAGGTGGTAGGCGACCTCGCGGCCCTTGAGCAGCACGTTGAGCGGGACGACCACCGCGCCGGCCTTGAGGATGCCGTAGTAGGCGATCGGGAAGTACGGCAGGTTCGGGCAGGACAGCGCGACCTTGTCACCTGGCCGCACACCGCGGTCGGCCAGCACGTTCGCCACCTGGTTGGCGGCCGCGTCGAGCTGGGCGTACGTCAGCCGGGTGTCGCCGAGCACGACCGCGTCGCGGCCGGGGTGCCGGCGGGCGCTGTCCTCCAGCAGGGTGGCCAGGTTCAGGGTCATCGCAGGGCCTCCAGGGTGCACAGTTCCGTGATCAGAGGTACGGCCTGCGGCCAGTCGCCGTACCCGGACGCGGGGTTGAGGTGGCCGACCGGGCCGATCTCCTCGATCCGGCTGCCCCACGCCGCGGCCATGGCCCGCACCCGCACCGGGTCGCCGAGCGTGTCGTTGCTGCTCAGCGCGACGATGCTGGGGAACGGCAGCCGCTGCAGCGGGATCGGCAGCCAGCCCAGACCGGCCAGGGTGGCCAGGGACGGGTACTCCGGGGGCAATTCCGTGGCCAGGTCCGGCGGCGTGGCGAGCAGCGCGCCGCGAATGCGTCCCGGCATCGATTCGCCGTGGCGGGCCGCCCAGTGGATCGTGGTGACGACCCCGCCGCTGTGCGCGACGAGCACCACGGGACCGTCGGCCGCCTCGATTGCCTCGTGCAGGTCCACGACCCGTTCGTCCAGGCTGGGGTTGTCGCGCCCGAGCGGCGGGACGGACCGGACGTTCGGCGTGGTGGCGGCGAGGCGGGTCTGCCAGTGCTCCTCGACGTGCCCCCGGAGCCCGGGCACGGTGATGACCACCGTGCCCGGGTCCGTCGTCACTGGGCGCCCGCCTCGGCTGCCCGGTCGAGCTTCGCGACGCTGGACGGGTAGGCCGCCCGGCCCGCGATCAGCAGTCCGATGGCGGCCACGGCCACCAGCGGGACGCACTGCATCGCGAACTCCAGGCCGTACCGGTCGGCCAGGATGCCGGTGACCAGCGGCCCGGCCGCCAGGCCCAGCAGGTTGTTGAAGAACGTGTACGTGCCGAATGCGGTCGCCCGGATCGACTCGTGGGTCAGCCGCGCCACCATCGCGCCGGTCGGACCGGTCGTGCCGCCGGCGAAGAAGCAGCCGACCGCGAGCAGCAGCATCTGCAGTCCGCCTGGCTTGATCGTGAAGGCCGCGGCGAGGAAGACGACGGTCACCGCGGAGAACACGATGGCGGTCGTCCACTTGCTGATCGGCCGTACCTTGCCGGCCCGGTCCGCGATCGCCCCGCAGACGATCATGCCGATGCCCATCAGCAGGATGAACACCGCGGCCACCTTCGCCGCCTTGGCCGGCGCCATGTCGTAGCCCCGGTTGAAGTAGCTCGGCAGCCACGCGAACAGCGCACCAGCGACGAACAACTGCAGGCCACCACCGAGGTACGCCAGCACCACCGCGGGCGTGGAGAACAACGTGGACAGCTTGGCCCGCTGCTGCGTGCCGGCGAGCCGCGGTCCGGCGTCCGCATCGTCGTCGATCTTGTGGGTGGCGAGCCGGCGCTCGCTGATCACCGCCCAGTACCCCAGTGCGAGCACCATGCCGAAGATGCCCATCGCCGCGAACGCCCAGCGCCAGCCGAACTGCGCCGCGAGCGCGCCGCCCAGCGCCACGCCCAGCACGGAACCGAACGACCCGCCGGCCATGAACGCGCCGGTCAGCGACGCCCGCTTGCTTGCGGCGAAGACCGCCAGCACGATCGCGAGGCCGACGCTGCCGTAGGCGGCCTCGCCCACGCCGACGAGCACACGCGCCGCGAGCAGGTGCCCGTACCCGGCGGCCAGCGCGCAGCCGATGGTGGCCAGACTCCAGACCACGGCCATCAGTACGACCGACTTCGCCCGACCCCAGCGGTCGCCGACCAGCGACAACGGCACGGCGAGCACCCCGACCGTGAGCGCCACGATGCTGGTCAGGCTACCGAGTTGGGTGTCCGAGAGTCCCCACTCCTGCTTCAGGAACGGGAAGACCGCCGAGAGAACCTGCCGCGACATGTAGTCGGACAGCAGCAGTCCGAACGTGAGTGCGAACACGACCCACGGGAAGATCCGGCGGGTCCGCGCGAAGGGGGTTGCTGGGGCGGTGACACCTGCACTGACTTGCATGGCCATACGTCGCTCCAAGGAGATGTGCCGAGAGGGGTTGGGGGAGGTGGCCTTGGGGAGGAGCGTGCGTGGGGTGCGGACGGCCGCACCCCACGCAAAGGTGGTGGTGGTGACGTGTCAGGCGTGGAACGTGAAGCCGAGCTGGCCGGGCTTGCGGTTGGGCGCGAAGCCGAGCTTGGCCAGTGCCTCGTCAGCGCTGTCCCAGTACTCGCCGATCTTGTAGATGTCGCGGGCTTCCTTGCCGTCGGCCACCTTGCGGCCGAGTTCACCGGCGATACGGACCAGCGACTCGATCTGCCGTACCGAGGTCATCTTCTGGCCCTTGAGACCCCAGAGGTTGTCCTCGTTACCGCAGCGGGTGTGCAGGCCCATCGCGATCGCCATCGTGTTGATCGGCAGCACGGCCCGCATGATCGATTCCAGGGTGAGGATCGCGCCGTCCGGGACCCGGCGGATGAACTCCATCATGTTGTACGGGTTGGGACCGTCGAACCCGCCGCCGATGGCCACCCACGTGACGTTGAGCGGTCCGGTGTAGACGCCGCGGCGCACGAGCCGCTCGACGGTCTCCAGCTGGGCGACGTTGGCCAGCTGGAAGTGTGGCTGGATGCCGGCGGCACGCAGCCTCTTGAGGTGCTCCTCGACCCAGGCCGGCTCGGCCGGGACGACCATGTTGCGGAACGCCTCGTGCAGGGCGGGCCGCTCGAAGGAGGTGCCGGCGATGTCGTCGGCGGTCATCAACTCCACGATGTTCATCTGGTTGGTGTTGATGGCGATGGTGACCTGGTCGGGCGCCGGGTCCAGCGTGGTCAGCAGGTGCCGGGCCTCGTCCTCCAGCCACTTGGCCTGCTCACCCTCGTTCTCCGGGGTGAAGGAGATGGAACCGCCGATCTGCAGGATCATGTCCGGCACGGCCTCGCGGAGCCGGCCGAGCAGCTCGTTGAACATCGACATCCGCTTGGAGCCCTTGCCGTTGAGCTCACGTACGTGGATGTGCAGGACCGTGGCGCCCGCGTTGTAGCAGTCGATCGCGGCCTGGACCTGCTGGTCCATGGTGACCGGGATGTCCTCGGGGAAGTCGCCGGGCTCCCATTCGGGGCCGTAGGGAGCCGCCGTGATGACCAGCTTCTCCTGGGTCTCCGGCCACAGCGAGTCGTCGAGGAAGTGCATGGGGGAGTCTCCTGTCCGGGGTGGTGGTGGGAAATCAGTACGTCTTCTCGCCGATGACCCCGGCGCGCTCCATCTTGCGGACGGCGGGCCAGTAGTCCTGGACGGCGTAGTGCTGGGTGTTGCGGTTGTCCCAGATCGCGAAGCTGTTCGGGGTCCAGCGCCACCGCACCTGGTACTCGGGTACGGCCGCCTGTCGGATCAGGTAGTTGAGCAGCTCGCTGCCCCCCGGGGTGTAGTCGAACCCGAACCGCACGTTCTTCGGCGTGTGGAAGTTCGTGAAGTGCGTGGTGAACGCGTTGACGAACAGCACCTTCTCGCCGGTCTCCGGGTGGGTGCGCACCACGGGGTGCTCCGCGTCGGGGAACCGTTCGTGCAGCGCGAGCCGTTGCTCGGCCGGCATGTTGGCGCCGAAGCTGGCCTCGATGCTGTGCCGGGCCCGCAGCCCCTCGATGCGCTCCTTGACCTCGTCGGGCAGCCGCCGGTACGCCTCGACCATGTTCACCCAGATCGTGTCGCCGCCCACCGGCGGTCCTTCGACACAGCGCAGCACGCACCCCATGGGCGGGGCCTCGCGCCAGGTCGCGTCGCAGTGGTACGCGTTCTCGTAGTGCTCGGCAGGGCTGTCCAGGTCCTTGTAGATCCGCACCAGGCCCGGGTGGTCGGGGTCGCTGCCGGCCACCGGGTGGTCCTCCAGCGGGCCGAACCGTTCGGCCAGCGCCACGTGCTCGGCCCGGCTGATGTCCTGGTCGCGTACGAACAGCACCTTGTACTTGAGCAGCAGCGCCTTGAGCTCCGCGAACAGGTCGTCGCTGCGGGCCGCCTCGGCGAGGTTGACGTTGCGCAGCTCGGCACCGATGTGCACGGTCAGCGGGTGCGCCTCGATGGAGCCCGCGGAGACTCGGACCGTGTCGTCGATGATGTCCGTCATGGGGACCTCCTAGGGGGGAGTGGGTCAGTTGCCTGCTTCGAGGCTGAAGACCGAGGAGCCGATGCTGCGGCCCGCTTCCAGGTCGCGGTGGGCCTGGACGGCGTCCTCGAGCGCGTACCGCTGATTGATCTCGATCGTGATGCGGCCGGAGCCGACGTGGTCGAACAGCTCCCCGGCGAGCGCCGCCCGCTCGGACTCGTCCGCGATGTAGTCGGCCAGCGCGGGGCGCGTGACGAACAGCGAACCCTTGATCGCCAGTTGCATCGCGTCGATCGGGGGGATGGGGCCGCTGGCCGTGCCGAAGCAGACCAGCAGCCCCCGCCGCCGGAGCGAGTCCAGCGACTGCGCGAAGGTGGTGGCCCCGATGCTGTCGTAAACCACCGGCACCCCGTGGCCGTCGGTCAGTTCACGCACCCGGGCTGCGACATCCTCGCGCCGGTACACGATGGTGTGGGTGCAGCCGTGGCGGCGGGCCACCTCGGCCTTCTCGTCACTGGACACCGTGCCGATGACGGTGATGCCCAGCAGCTTCGCCCACTGACAGAAGATCAGGCCGACGCCGCCCGCGGCCGCGTGCAGCAGCACGGTGTCGCCCGCCTTCAGCGGCGCGATTCGCCGCAGCAGGTAGGACGTGGTCAGTCCGCGCATGGTCATGGCGGCGGCGGTCTCGAACCCGATGGTGTCCGGCAGCTTGATCAGCGGCGCCACGGACATCACCCGCGACGTGCTGTACGCGCCCAGCGGGCTGCCGGTGTAGGTGACCCGGTCACCCTCGGCGAATCCGGTGACGCCCGGGCCGACCGCCTCGATGATCCCGGCCGCCTCGACACCCATCCCGGCGGGCAGGGCGGCCGGGTAGAGGCCGCTGCGGAAGTACGTGTCGGCGAAGTTCAGCCCGACGGCCATGTGCCGTACCCGGACCTCACCCGCGCCGGGCTCGCCCACCTCGACCGACTCCCACCGCATGACCTCCGGACCACCGGCGGTGTAGAAGCGGATTGCCTTCGCCACGAGCTGCCTCCTCACGAAGCGGCGGGATCCCCCGCCGCCTGTTTTTGCGTGGGCTCCCTATCGACCACTGGGGCCGTGATGGAGGCAACAGTAGGCGTGATGCGTGCCACATGCTTTACTCCTTGGGACACATTTCTTATCCCTCGGGGACAGCGGGGAGGGTGTTTTGAGGCCTTGCATCCGGTATGCCTCACTTAGTGGGTACTTGCAGCTCACCCAGTCGTTCGGGGGCGATCCGGCCGCCCTGATGCACGCCGTCGACCTCGACCCGGCCGACCTCGCCAGCCCCGAGAAATGGGTTCCCGTGGTGCGCGTCGCCCGGCTGCTGGAGCTGTCGGCCCGCGCCTGCGAGCACGCCGACTTCGGGTTGCGCCTCGCCGAGTTCCGGCGGCTGTCGACGCTCGGCCCGCTCAGCCTGGCGCTGCGCGGCGAGCCCACCCTGCGTGATGCACTGGGCCTGCTCATGCGCTACGAGCACAGCTACAACGAGGCGCTGCGGATCCGCGTCGCGGAGACCGAAGGGCTCGCCACCATCCGGTTGTGGTTCGAGATGGGTGAACCGGCCCCCTCCACCCAGGCCGAGCAGCTCGCGGTGGGCGCGCTGCACGGCATCGTCCGCGAGGTGCTCGGCCCGCAATGGCAGCCCCTGTCAGCCTGCTTCTCCCAGGCCGCGCCGGCCGACACCAGCACCTACGCGCGGGTGTTCGGCGGGCGGGTCCACTTCGGCCACGACTTCACCGGCCTGGTCCTGTACGCCAAGGACCTCGGTGCGCCGAACCTGCTGTCCGGCCCCGAATCCGAGACCCACGGCCAGGAAATGCTCAAATCGCTGGCCGCCCCGCGCGGTGCCACCACCGCGGACCAGGTCAGGGACCTCGTGGAGATGCTGCTGCCGGCCAAGCGGTGCGGCGTCGACCAGGTTGCCCGCAGCATGGGCATGGACCGCCGCACCCTGCACCGGCACCTCGCCGCCACCGGCGACACGTTCACCTCCATCGTGGACTCGGTGCGCGCCGGGCTGGCCGAGCGGTACCTGTCCAGCGAGCGGTACCGGCTCACCGAGATCTCCGACCTGCTCGGGTTCGCCGCCCCCAGCGCGTTCTCCCGATGGTTCCGGCAGCAGTTCGGCGAGAGCCCCCGCCGGTGGCGGGCCCGCCGTACCGACCTGCCCGCCGCGTAATGCGGCTCGCCTCCAAACACCTCATCAGGCCGGGGAGGATCGATGCGGGCGTCGCTCAATGTGCGACGCAGCAAGGCAGTAGGCAGCACCAACATGTCCCGGGACGGCATGATCGCCGACCTGCGCGCCCTGTGCGCGCGGGAAGGCTTCGTGGAGATCGTCCTCCGCGTCGATGACGGCTACGCGGGCTCGCTGCGGTGGCGCGGGAGGCCGCTCGGGAGTTCATTCGCACGAACGAGCGTCCGACGTGCCTCGCATGGCCGACCGTGCCGTGTGACGTAACCACATCAAGAGGGCGACTCCCGATCAGTTGGGGAGCCGCCCTCATGCGAGTAACGCAACGAGGTCAGGGTGTTGGAGGATCAACCCAGGTGGTCATGTCAAACACCTTGGAACAGTATGTATCCTCAGCGTCTAATTCCGGCTGGACGAATAGCGTCTCGGTGTTGATGAGGGACGTAAGCGCTTGCGGAAGGCTGCCCGCCATACCCGATCGAATCCGCCCATCAGACCGCATTAGCGGAATCCGAAGACCACAGGTTTCATTGGTCCTAGCAAGCCGGACGTAGATACGACAGGTGCTTGGGCTGTCAATCATGAACCCTGCGAGCGTGTAAACGTCCTCAAACCACGGGGCGCCGCCGCCATGAATAAATGTACTGAGCAGGCTGAATAGGTTGTGATCGTGCCACGGTGAATACCCTGTTGACCTGAATCCCTGCTCGGCTGCATCGAAAATGACGTTGGCAAAGCTGTCGGTATCGATCGCGCCTTGCGTGGAATCCGCGCGCACCGAAGCCGTAGCTCTCAGCCAATCGATCGCAGCGTCAACCTCAAACTCTTCTTCGCCATCGAGCGAGAACTGAAAACCAATTCCGGACGTCATCTGAGCATCTTTGGAAAAGACAACACGGGCATGACAGTGGTCTGCCCGGACCACTCCTCGGATTTGCGGCCCGGTGGGAGGAAGAGGGCCCGGAGGCGCCATCACGAGGGGGGCTATCCTGCGAAGCAGAAAACTAAACTTGTAGTCTTCCAAATTCTCTGCCAACGCACTACCACCTGGTTAAATAGGTTATTTGATGTCGTTGATCCAGTTCGGGCACACATTAGCGCCTACGCAGTAGGCTGTGATGACACCAATGTTGTTGCCATCAGGAGTTCGCCAGCGGCGGTCTTCCGTGGCACTGGCGGCCTGGCCGAGGATGTGCACCTTGGCGCGGACGTCTCCATTGTCCAACTTGGTAGCCCAAGCCTCGTACTCTACACGCGCTCCGGACGAGCTGACCGGCCGCTGTCCGTTGATGGCGGCCCTGAACGGCGCCGTGGTGTAAATGTTGTGCCCTGCGGCGTAGTGGTTGTAGCCCAGCTCGGAGTTCCCCAGGCGGATGGGAATGAAGTGCCCACCCCTGTCGGTGAACTTAAAGAGGACGGTGACATCACGCTTGCGGCGAACACACCCGGCGGGTGGGCGGTCAGGGCGCCAGTTCCGCGCCGACCGTCGGCGCCGGGCCGGTGAACCCGACGGCTCCCCGGCCGTCCAGTTTCCGCACGCTCGCCGGGTACGCCTGCCGCCCGATCAGCAGAGCGATCATGGCCAGCAGCGCGGCCAGCGGGACACAGCGCAGCGCCGTCGCCAGCCCGAACCGGTCCGCGAGGATCCCGGTCACGAACGGCCCCGCGGCCAGCCCGAGCACGTTGGTGAACATGGTGAGCATGCCGAACGCGGTGGCCCGGACGGACTCGTGGGTCAGCCGGGCCACCATGACACCGGTGGGGCCAGTGGTGCCGGCGGCGAAGAAACAGCCCGCGGCCAGCACCGGCAACTGGGCCCCGCCCGGCGGCATCGCGAAGCTGATGCTCAGCAAGACCAGCGACAACGCCGAGAAGACGATCGCCGCGCTCCACTGCCGTATCGGGCGGTGCCGGCGGACCCGGTCGGTGATCAGCCCGCAGCCGATCATGCCGGCGCCGAGCACGAGGATGAGCAGCGCGGCGACCGACGCCGCGCGCGGCGGTGTCATATGGTGCGCCCGGTTCAGATAGCTCGGCAGCCACACCACCAGTGAGGCCGCGACGAACAGCTGCGCGCCGTTGGCGACGTACGCCAGCACCACCGACGGGGTGGAGAACAACGTGCCCAGGCCGGCACGGTGTGGCCGGGCCCCCCGCGGCGGCCCGGTGTCCGCCTCGGGGACCCGGTGCGCGCCGAGCCCGCGGTCGGTGATCAGCATCGCGTACATGATGGCGAGCACGAGACCGGCGAGGCCCATCGCGGCGAACGCCCAGCGCCAGCCGAACTGCGCGGCGAACGCGCCGCCCAGCGCGACCCCGAGCACCGACCCGAACGAGCCACCGGCGGTGAACGTCCCGGCCAGCACCGCCCGGCGGGCCGGGGAGAACACCGACAGCACCACGGCGAGGCCGACGCTGGCGTAGGCCGCCTCACCGATCCCGATCGCGGCGCGGGCCGCGAACAGTTGCCCGTAACTGCTGGCCAGCGCGGAAACGACCGTGGCGGCACTCCAGACGAACGCCATCGCGACGATCGCGCGGGCCCGCCCCCACCGGTCGCCGAGCAGCGACAGCGGCACGGCCAGCAGGCCGACCATCAGGGACACGATGCTCGTCAGGCCGGCCAGCGCGGTATCGCTCAGCCCCCAGTCCGCCTTCAGGTACGGGAAGACCGCGGCGAGCACCTGCCGGGACATGTAGTCCGACAGCATCAACGCGAACGTGAGCGTGAAGACCAGCCACGGGAACCGCCGCGACATCCGGCGCGACGGCTGTGCCCGCACGCCCGTGGATGCGGCCATGATCCTCCCGACGCGGCGAGTCGCCGCTGCGCAACGAGGTGATCCCTCAGCCTACGACCGGAGCCTGCGGCCGAGACGGCTTCGCGGCACGAGCCCGCGGCCCCGCATCAGTCGAGGCGGAACTCCCGGACGAGGTTGCGCAGCTGGACCGCCAGCCGGGCCAGGTCGGTGGCCGCGCTCTGGGTCTCGCCGGCACCGATGCGGGTCTGTGAGGCATCCTGCATCACCGCCTGCAAACCGTGGGTGATGCCGGTGACCGCGGACACCGCCTTGGAGACGCTGTCGGTGATCTCGGTGGTGGCGCGGCTCTGGTCGTCGACCGCGATCCCGATGACGTCCTGGGTGCCGTTGATGTCGCCGACGATCCGGGCCACCTCCGCGGTGGCCTGCCGCATCGCCTGCGAGTCGCGCTGGATCGCCTCGATCCGCCGGGAGATGTCCTCCGTGGCGGAGGCGGTCTCCCGCGCCAGGTCCTTGACCTCCCCGGCGACCACCGCGAAGCCCTTGCCGTAGTCGCCGGCGCGGGCCGCCTCGATCGTGGCGTTCAGGGCGAGCAGGTTGGTCTGCTCGGCGATCGAGTTGATCAGCTTGACGACGTCGCCGATCTCGGCGCTGGACGTGTCCAGCTGGTCGGCGAGGCGGCCGGAGGTCGCGGCGGCTGCGGCGGCGTCCGCGGTGATCTGCCGTGCGTCGGTGGTCCGGGCGGCGATCTCGCCGATCGAGGCGCTGATTCGCCCCACGCCCGCGGCGGCCGAATCCACCACCTCGTGCACCGTGCCCGCGGCCTCGGCCAGCGAGTCCGTACGGGCCACGGTCGACTGCGCGCCGTCGGTCAGGCTCGCGCTGGTGGCGTGCAGTTCCTCGGAGGCGCTGCTCAGCGTCGCCGCAGCCTCGTCGAGGTCGAGGACGGCCGAGCGCACGTTGTCCGTGGCGCGGCCCATCGCGACCGTCAGCTCGGTCAGCTCGTCCGACCCGGTGATCCGGGGGTGCACCGACAGGTCCTTGTCGGCGATGGCGTTGGCCACCTTGAGGCAGTCGGCGAGGCGGCGGCCGATGTGCCGGGCCAGCAGCACGGCCGAGCCGAGCAGCAGCACCGCGGCCAACACGCTTGCGACGATCGTCAGGATACGGGCGGAGCTCTGCACGGAGACGGCGTCGGCGCGGGCCTGCTTCGACTCGGCCGCGATGGCGGTCTCCACCGGCTTCAGCGCCGCGATCAGGGCGTCGGAGGACTTCTGGAACGCGGGCAGCGCCGCCCGGGCCTGGTTCTGGGCCGGGTCGGTGACCCCGAGGTTCGCCAGGCTCACCAGGCGCTGGCTCAGCGTGATGAGCTGCTCGACCTTGTCGTCCAGGCCGGCGGCGGCCGCCCGTACGGAAGCCGGGGTCGAGCCGGCGTGCAGCGCGCCGATGCTGTCGCGCAGCGTCGTCGCGTCACCGCCCAGGCGGTCGAGGGCACCCCGGCGATCTTCGGCGCTGCGGGCCACCATGGCGGAGAGCACGTCGCCGCGCAGCACGGCCTGGGCGGCGGCCACCGCCCGGTCGGCGCGTTCCGCGTCGGTCGCGCGGATCAGCCGGTCCTGCGCCTGCTGCTGCCGAGCCGCCGCCAGCACGCCGATCCCGCCGACGGCGAGCACCAGCACCAGGCCGGCAGTGGCCAGTGCGACGATCTTGCGGCCAAGGCTGAGCCGAGGCATAACCCGAAACATGGAGTCTCCCCATCAGTGCTGCGACACCCCTCCGATCGGTCGGACTGAGCAACTCTTGAGGATCGAAAACCCTCAACCATCGTGGCGACCTGCCGATTGAGCAGACAATTCCGCCAGGTTCGGGAAAGGAGGGGACGTGCGCGCCAGACCAGCCGTCACGACGCTCGCCGTTGTGGCCGTCCTCATCGGCACTGCCATCACCTACACGTCCGCCCCGTCCGCGGCGGCGGGCAGCAGCAAGCAGAACCCGGCCGCCGCGGCCGTGCCCGCCGACATCCGCAAGGCCGGGACGCTCGTCGTGGCCTCGGAGATCGCGTACCCGCCGTTCGAGTACTACGACGACCAGAAGAAGCCCCAGGGCATCGACGTCGACATGGCCGCCGCGCTCGCCGACAAGATGAACCTGCGCCTGGACTTCCGCAACGTCGCCTGGGACGACCTGATCCCCACGGTCGCCGACCACAAGGCCGACGCGGTCATGTCCGGGATGACCGACAACGCCGAGCGGCAGCAGAAGCTCACCTACATCGACTACCTGATCGAGGGCTCCCAGGTCGTTGTCGCCAAGGGCAACCCGGCCCACATCAGCGGCATCGACGCCATCTGCGGCAAGCGGATCGGCCTGCAGTCCGAAACCACCCAGGACGACCTCGCTCAGGCCCAGGCCGCGCTGTGCGCCGCCGCCGGGCGCCCCAAGCCGATCATCACCGGGCTCGGCTCGGGTGAGGCGTACCCGCTGATCAAGGCCGGCAAGCTCGACGCGGCCGTGGACGGCTACACCAGCGCCGCGTCGCAGGTCAAGGACGGCAACGGCGCGTTCGAGCTGGCCGGGGTCCAGGTCGAGGCGAGCCCGATGGGCGTCGGCATGGCCCGGGACCGCACCGACCTGCGGCACGCCGTGCAGCTCGCGCTGCGCGAGATCATCGCCGACGGTACGTACCTGAAGATCCTCGACAAGTGGGGCCTGAAGGGTGAGGCGCTGACCACCGCCGCCATCGACGGCGGAGTCTAGGCCGGGACGCAGCCGCCGGGCCCGGGGTCAGAACCCCGGGCCCGGCGGCTGCACCTGCAGGACCGCGCACTGGAAGTTCATGCCGTACCCGGCGACCGGCAGCACGAGCCGCTGACCCGGCGTCAGGGCGCCCGTGGCGTCCAGCTCCGCCAGATTGATCAGATTGTCCCCGGCGATGACATGGCCGAGGCGGCCCGTGGCCGGGCGGTGCAGGCGCTGCTCCGGCAGGCCCAGCAGCCGGCCGAGGATCTCCACCGCCCGCACGTCGGTGTTCTGCGGGACCAGCCAGTCCGCCTCGCCCGGCGCCATCTTCACCTCGTCGCACGCCTGCCGGACCACCTCGCACGTGTTGCTGAAGTAGCTGCCCACGACCTCGTCGTCGATCGCCTCGGCCAGCGCTCCGTTCGTGACGTGCCGCACCGACAGCAGGCCGAACCGGCCCGGCGCCCGCGACACGACGCAGCCGACCGCCCCGTCGGACACCAGGTTGTACGTCTGCTCGTAGCGCGCCCCGGCCGGGAACCGGTCCGCGGTCACGCACACCACCGGGTCCAGGTCGGGTTCGGCGATCAGCAGGGCCCGGGCGACCCGTACGGCACCCAGCAGCCCCGTGCACCCCTGCTGCCCCACCCCGACCGCGATCGCGTCGTCCCACCCGAAGTCCGCCTGCAACCGGCTCGCCGGATACCGCATCAGGTGCTTGACGTCCCCGGTGGCCTCGAACTCGGCCGTGCTGCCGGTCGTGGCGTTGCCGGGCAGGCAGGTGGCGTAGACGATCGCGCCGACCCGGTCCAGCCGTTCCCGGACCGGGGTCAGCGCCCGCACTGCCAGGTCGTACGCGTCGGTGTCCGGGCCGCACACGTGATGATCGGCGAAACCGGCCGCGCGCAGCTGCTCGGCCGTGGACACCGTGCCGCCGGCCGCAACCGTCGCCTCCACGGTGCGCGGGTGCTCGCCCAGCGCCCAGCTGATGTGATCCAGGCTGACCAAGGGTTCAGCCATCCCGCCCTCCTCGCGCCCGGATCAGTGCGGCCAGGTCCCCGACGGTGTGCAGGGCACGCATCTCGTCGTGACCGAACCGGACCCCGTACAGCTCCTGCAACTCGATCACCAGCTCCACCAGGGCGAAGGAGTCGACCGGCAGCGCCGCGATCTCCGTGTCGGCCGGTACCGGGCCGTGCTGGCCCAGGATCTCGCCGATCCGCCGGTACAGGTCCTCGTCCGCCAGCTCGTACACGTCAGGCACGTCGGCTCCCCTCGTCGAACAGAAATTCCACCCGGCCGGCGTGCTCGGCCAGCGTGGCCGCGTACACCGCCTCGTCGGCCTCGGTCATCCGGCGCAGCGTCGCGGCGATGTGGTCCCGGCCGTACTCCGGTTCCATCGCGATCAGCTCCTCGCGCACCCACTTCACGTGCCAGCGCTCGTCCTCCATGATCTTGCGCAGCGTCTGGTCGACCAGCGGGTGCTGGTCCGGCACGGCCAGGTGCCGGGCGTACTGGCGCATGACGCGCTGCTCGAAGACCGAGGTGATCGCGAGCACCTCCATCAGGTTGGCCGGCAGGCCGGTGGCCGCCAGGTACTGGTCCTGGTACGCCGCGCCCAGCGGCAGCGGCTTCTCGCCGAGCTGTTCCAGGCAGTCCGTCCAGTACCGGGCGTGCTGGGCCTCGTCGGCGAAGTGGCGGGTCAGGTCGCTGTGCACCGGGCCGGGCCGTTGCGCCCGGGCCAGGCGGCCGAAGAACAGCGCGCCGCTGAGCTCCGAGATGCGGTAGAAGCTGAGCAGCCAGCGCTGGGAATCGCCCGAGCTGCTGCGCGCCGGGGCCAGCGAGGCCGGTGCGGGACGTGCCGTGGTCATGCGGTGCGCTCCTCGTGGACGGCCACGGACACCAGGTGCCCGGGCAGCTCGACGGTGCGGTAGCGGAACCGGGCCGCACCCCGGGTGGCCCGGCCGGACCAGGCGGCCGGCCGGCACAGCTCGTAGTCGGCCAGGATCCGGCCGCCGTTGCCGGTGTCGGCCTTGAACACCGCCTCCTTCACGGTCCACAGTCGCAACAGGACATCCGGTGGCGCCTCGCCGAGGTGGGCCCGTTCGGCGGGGGTCAGGAACAGCCGGGCGATGCCGGGGTTCACCGGCCGTACGGCCTCCAGGTCCACGCCGATCCCGGTGCTGAACCGGCTTCGGACACCGACCGCGACGGCCACTCCGGCACAGTGGGTCAGCGACAGGCGGGGGTGCGGCAGGACCAGCCGGTCGGTGTCCACCCGTTCGCCGAGGCGGTCGGCGACGCAGCGCAGCGCCGCCCGCCCGCGCCGGTGCTCCACCCGGTGTGCCCGGGCGTCGTGTGCCGGACCGGCGGGAGCGGGACCGGCGACGGACACGACGAACTCGGGCCCGAGCAGGGTGGCCAGCTCCGCCTCCAGCAGATCCGGGTCAGCGGCGGACATTCGGGCTCCGCGAATCGGCCAGCAACTGCCGGCAGGTCGCGCCGAGCAGCGCGGCCGCATCCAGCGGCCGGTACCCGGGCAGCAGGGCGCGCAGGCGTTCGTTGCCGACGTCCTTGCCGACGTACAACTGCGCGGCGAACGGCAGCAGGCTGGTCAGCGCCTGGCCGAGCACGCTGGCGCCGAAACCGCGGGCGCTGTCCGCCAGCAGCCGGTACGAGTGCAGGTCCGCGTACTCGGGCCGGGCCACCCGGCGGCGTGCGAACCCCGGGTCCGCGCCGAACACCTCGAACGCCACGTCCAGCGTGCGGGCCAGCGTGAGCGAGTCGGCCGCGCGGTCCGCGACATGGAACACGCCCGTCTCCGCCCGGCTCACCGCCGCGGCAGCAGCCCGCGCCACCAGCTCCGCCGTGGTCAGGTACACCGGCGTGTCCGGCAGCCCCGGCATCAGCGCCAGCATGCCCAGCCGCAGCAGCCGCAACGTGTTGTGCACCGCGTTGTGCTGGCCGGCCCGGCCGGTGGCGTCGTCCGCCAGGACCGTGGCCACCCGCAGCACACTCACCGGCAGGTCGGTCTGCCCGAACGCGTACGCCTCCGCGGCCCACTTCGACCGCTCGTACGCGTTGGCGAACCCGGCGGACGGCACCGGCGCGGGCAGTTCCATGATCGGCCCCGCCTGCAGGCCCGTGGCGTACAGCGAGCTGAGCAGGCACACCGAGCGCAGCCGGGGGCTGCGGCGGGCCAGGTCGAGCAGCCGGGCCGTGCCTTCGGTGTTCACCCGCTGGGCGACGTCCTGCTCGACCGTGAACGAGGTGACCGCCGCGGTGTGCACGATCGCGCCGAGATCGTCCGGGACGACCGCGCCGAACGGGTCGTCGCCCGACAGGTCGCCGCCGGTGCACCGGACCCGGCCCGCGGCGCCGGGCAGGTCGCGCAGCAGCGGGGCGCACTTGGCCTCGGCCTCGGCCGCGGTGGCGGCCCGAACCCACAGCAGCAGCGGGTGATCGGTGTGGGTGAGCAGGTGGCGCACCAGGTGGCGGCCCAGGTAGCCGTCCGCGCCGGTGACCATGATCCGGCCGTCAGTCATCGCTTCCCTCCGCGGGATCGGGCCAGCGCCGCGGGTCGGGCCCCCACCGGTCGGCGACGACGCCGAGCCACCGTTCCAGGCCGAACGCCACACATCCGGTGTGCGCGGCGGCCTCGCCCCGGCCGATCTCGAACGCGGCGCCGAAATGGTCGTGGTGCAGGTTCACCGACGCGATCGCCAGCGTGCCCGCCAGCGCCTCGTGCTTGACCGGGTCGAGCTGCTGCATCAGGTGCGCGCCGCTGCGCTGCGGCCGGAAGAACGGATCCGTGGCGACCTCCCACGGGCCGGGCACGCCCAGCCGTTCGCGCAGGGCGTCGACCGCGGCGCGGCCGGAGTTCAGGAACTCGCGCACCTCCGCCGCCGTCCCCACGCAGACGATCTCCCGCATGGTGAACGCCCACTGCCGGCGCAGCGGCTCGAAGCGTTCCTCGCGGCGGTAGCAGGTTGCCGCGGTGGTCACCAGCACTGGACGGTCGGTGCGGTGCTCGCGCAGCATCGCGTACACGGGGTAGCAGGCGGCCGGGGTCAGCGCGTGCCGCATCGGGGCGAGCCGGTCCACCGACACCGAACCGTCGGCGCCCAGCGCGTACCCGTCGACGAACCGCTGCACCTCGGCCTCGTCGCCGGGCAGCGTGGCCGGCATCGTGACCAGGTGCGGGAACGCCGTGAAGTACCCCATCCGGTCCAGGTCGGCGGCGGGCACGAGTGGCGGGAACTGATGCGCGGTCGCACCCCAGCCGGCGGCGATGTCGGCCACCGCGCGATCGAGGCGGTGCAGCCAGGCCAGCGCGGGCCCGGACAGTACGCAGGAGCCGTGCGTGGACACGGTCACGCCGTCGGGCAGACGGGTCGGTACGGTCGTGGCGGCGGTCATGAGTGGGCTCCCGACGTGGCGTGGGTTTCGTCCGGTGCGAAGAACGCCTGCGCGATCGTGCCGATGTCGGCGAACGCGCCGGGCGCGAGGCTGCGCGGGTCGACCGGTGCCGCCCGCAGTTCCTCGATGAACAGCAGCAGCTCCACGATGTGCAGCGAGGTGACCAGCCGGCTGGAGATCAGCGGGGTGTGTTCGGTCAGCGTTTCCGGGTCCAGTCCCGGATTGCGCGCCACGACCCACTCCCGCAGCGCAGCCCGGATGTCAGTCATGCTGGCCCGGCTGGGCATGCGCTCGCGGCCCTCGCTGCGCTCGGTGCACTCGCTCATGCCGCACCTCCGGTGAGGATGCCGTGCTTGTGCAGGAAGCGCAGGCAGCGGCGGCTGATCGCGGCCCGGTGGGCCTCGGCGGCCGGATCGGCGAACGCGTCCGCGGCCAGGCGCCACGGCTCGTCCAGCCCGGCATCGGCGTAGCACTGCGGGTTGTAGAACGTGCGCCAGACGGCGTGCACGTACCCGGCCAGGGCCGCGCGGATCTCGTCGAGCAGCGGCTGCGGCCAGTCCCGCAGGCCGTCGGCGAACAGCCGCAGCACCACCCGGCGGCCGAACGCCAGATGGCGGCGCTCCTCGTGATGGTGGTCGTGGTTGATCCACCGGGCGACCGCGACGAGGCGGTCGTCGGCGGCCATCCGGACGTTGAGACAGTCCACGATGTCCTCGAAGATCATGACCCGGGCGAAGAACAGGAAGTCCGCGGCTTCCGGCGGGTCCTGTGCCAGCGTCAGCATCCGCTCCGGGTAGATCCGGCCCGCGTACCGCTCGCAGAATTCGGTGAAGTACGCGCTGTGCCGTTCCTCCTCCTCGATCATCCGGGCGAGGTACGGCGCCAGGAACGCGGTCGCGGGCCGGTCCAGCCGGGCGCGCAGCCCGTCGATCAGCAGCCGCTCGCCGTGGATGTTCTGGCTGTAGAAGTTCACCGCCTCCCAGAAGCTCAGCAACCGCCGCTGCGGCTCGCCCATCGCGGGCCAGCGCGCGGTGGCGTACAGCGAGATCAGTTCGGGGCTGGTGAACCACTGGTGCTTCTCCAGCGCGTCCGCCGCGGGCCACGGCCCGGGCTGCGGCTGCTCCTCGCGCGCCGACTCGGCGCACAGGTGCCGCACGAGCTCGCCCAGCTGGGCGTCCGCCGGGCGCGCCGGCGCGGCGGTGACGGGGTGGGTCATCTGCGGGTCTCCCGGTCGGGTGGTCGTGGGCCGCCGCCGCGGGGTGGTCCGCGGGGCACCGGCCGTGGGCCGTCGGGGTAGAGGAGCGCGGCGACCCGCCGGTGATACGGCCCGGCGGGACGTATTCGCGGGCCGGGTGAACGCATCTGTTTCCGCAAGACCCGCCCACGGGCAAGGCGATGGAGGAGACATGACGCAACTCGACGCCGTCGGCGTTCCCGCACAGGCGCCCGGCTGGCAGCCGGACCCACGGGACGGCGGACACCGGCTGATCTTCGGCCGGATGTACGAGGACAGCGAGGTCGAGCGCACCGTCCTGCCGAGGCAGGGGCGGATCCTGTGCATCGCCTCCGCGGGCGACACCGCCCTGGCGCTGGCGGGGCAGGGGCGGCAGGTCACCGCGGTGGACGCCAACGCGGCGCAGATCGCATACGTGCGGGAGCGGCTGCGTGGCGCACCCGCCCGGCCCGGATCGACCGAGCGGTTGCTGCGCCACGCCCGCCGGGTGCTCGCCTGCGTCGGGTGGCGCCGCGCGGAGCTGGCGGCGTTCTGTGAGCTGGACGACCCGGCCGAGCAGTTGGCCCGATGGCGGGAACACTTCGACAACCGCCGGTTCCGGGCCGTGCTCGCGGCGACGCTCGGGCCCGCAGGGGTGCGCGCGGGCGGGTTCGGGGCGTTCACCCGCGACGCGTCCGGCCCGGCGCACCGCTTCGACCTGGTCGTTCGACAGCGCCTGGAACGCGGCCTGGGACGCCATCCCAACCGCACCAACCCGTACGTGCGGGGGCTGCTGCTCGGCGAGGCACCGCCGCCGGTGGAAGCGGTCGAGGCGGAGCGGCTGGAGCTGATCTACGCGGATGTCGCCGCGTACCTGGAATCCGTGCCGTCGGGCACGTTCACCGGGTTCAGCCTGTCCAATGTGCTCGACGCGGTCGGGCCTGCGTACGCCGCCCGGCTGCGTACCGCGGTGCACCGCGCGGCCGCGCCCGGCGCGGTCGCGGTGTGGCGCAGTTTCGGCCCCGGCGACGGCCGCCCGGCCGAGCAGAAGTGGGCCGGGCGCGACCGCGCGATGCTGTGGGGAAGCCTGCGGGTCGAGCGGATCGGTACGGCCGCGTGAGCGCACCCGCCCCGCAGCGCCGCTGGTGGGTGCTCGCCCTGGTCTCGCTGGCGCTGTTCATGGTGACCCTGGACAACCTGGTCGTGACGACCGCGCTGGCCAGCATCCGGGCCGGGTTGTCCGCCTCGCTGCCGCAGTTGGAGTGGGTGGTCAATGCGTACACGGTGTCGTTCGCGGTCCTGCTGCTGCTCGGCGCGGCCCTGGGGGACCGGTTCGGGCATCGGCGGATGTTCGTCGCCGGCCTGGCGGTGTTCACCGCGGCGTCCGCGGCGGCTGCCGCCGCGCCCAGCGCGGGTCTGCTGATCGCGGCCCGGGCCGTGCAGGGTGCCGGCGGTGCCATCGTGCTGCCGATCAGCCTGACGTTGCTGGCCGGGGCGTTCCCGGGGCGGCAGCGGGGGCTCGCGTTCGGCGTCTTCTCCGGCGTCAGCGGCCTGGGGGTGGCGCTGGGCCCCGTGGTGGGTGGCGCGATCACCCAGGCCGCCTCATGGCCGTACGTGTTCGCCCTGAACGTGCCGGTCGGCATCGTCGGGTGCCTGGCGGCGCCGTTCGTTCTGGCCCGCAGCGCGGGACCGGCGCGCCGGCTCGACGTGCCCGGCGCGGTGCTGGTCACCGGCGGGCTCGCCGGGGTCATGGTGGCGCTGGTCGCGGTGCCGGAGCACGGCTGGGCGTCCGGCCGGGTGACCGGCCCGCTGACCGTCGGGGTGGCGCTGCTGGCGGGGTTCGTGGCGTGGGAGCGGCGGGCCGCCGAGCCGATGCTGCCGCTGCGGTTCTTCACGAACCGTGTGTTCACCGCGGTGAACCTCGCCGGCGTGGCGATGTACTTCGGCATGTTCGGTGGCATCTTCCTGCTGGCGCCGTTCCTGCAGACCGTGCAAGGACATGATCCGCTGGATGCGGGACTGCGGATCCTGCCGTGGACCGTGATGCCGCTGGTGGTGTCGCCGCTGGCCGGGATGGTCAGCGAGCGCTGGGGGGCGCGGCGGCTGATCGGCGGCGGGCTCGTACTGCAGGCGCTCGCGCTGGGCTGGCTCGCGGTGGTGCTGACCCCGCAGTTGTCGTTCGCGGCGCTGCTGGTGCCGGCGGTGCTCGGCGGGACCGGGATGGCCCTGGTCTATCCGCCCGCGGCGAGCACCGCACTGTCCGCGGTACGGCCACACGAGGCCGGCGCGGCGTCCGGGGCGATGAACGCGCTGCGCGAGGCCGGGGGAGCGTTCGGGATCGCGGTGCTCGCCTGGGTCTTCACCGCCAACGGCGGCGGGACCGCTCCGAATGCGTACGTCTCGGGCCTGGTTCCGGCACTCGCCGTGGGAGCCCTCGTGCTGGCCGCGGGGGCGGTCGCCGCGTGGTGGCTGCCCGGCCCGGTCACGCGGCGCGACCCTGCGCCGGCCGAAGCCGTCGCCGCGCCGGGGTGAGCGGGCGCACCCGGCCCGGCGCCGGCCATTCGGCCGACGTGGACGCCGCCGGTCGCAGTGCACCCCATTGACACCGGATTCGTACCCCCGGTCCCCAACCGAGCGCTGCCATCGTGGCGGAGTTCCGACACTGTCGTCGGGCCTGCTGCGAAGGGATCGAGATGCGCGCCCGCTCAAGGCTCACCCTGGCCGCTGTGGTGTCGGCCATGATCGGACTCGCGGGCACCGCAGTCGCAGCCAGACCCGCAACCGCAGGGTCGGCCCCGGTGCCGTGCGCGGCGCGGCCCACGGCCGCCGGGTACGTCAAGGCCGAGAACCGCCGTCCCGGCTCGGCCGGGTGGAACTACAGCACGCGGGTGGACACCGGGCTGCAGGCGTTCGCGAACACCGCCTCTGCCAGCTGTGGCCAGCTCGTGCGCCTGATGGTGTCCACCCGGGCACCGCGCGCAAGGATGACCGCCTGGCGGATGGGCTATTACGGTGGCGCCGGCGGCCGCGCCGTCTTCACCACCGGCTTGTTCCGGACGAAACTCCAGCCCGCCGCGGTCGTCGACCAGACCACCCGTACGCCGCGGGCGCCGTGGGACACGACCCTGATGTTCCGCCTCGACGGCCGTTTCATCCCCGGCTCGTATCTGCTGAAGATCACCGACTCCAAGGGCGGCCAGACGTTCGTGCCGCTGACCGTCACCGATCCGGCCTCGACCAGCCCCCTGGTGTTGATGTCCGAGCCGCTGACCTGGACCGCGTACAACGCGTGGGGAGGGTACAGCGCCTACGGGGGTCCGCGGAGCAGGAACGAGCGGAGCCTGATCGTCTCGTTCGACCGGCCGTACAGCTACAACCACGGCATGGCCACGTACCTCACCGACGAATACCCGCTGGTCCGGCTCGTCGAGCAGCGTGGCCTGGACACGGCGTACGTGACCGACACGGATCTGCACACCAACCCCGCCCTGTTGCAGGCGCACAAGGGGGTGCTGGTCGGTGGGCATGCGGAGTACTGGTCGCAGCCGATCCGTGCGGGCTTCGAGCAGGCCCGCGACGCCGGGGTGAACATCGCATTGTTCGGTGCCAACACCGCGTACTGGCAGGTCCGGATGCGGCCGACGCGGTTCGGGCCGAACCGCGAGTTCGCGATCTACCGCGAACCGCAGCTCGACCCGGTGACGGCCAGCGACCCGCAGGGGAGCACGGTCCGGTTCCGTGATCTTCCGTCCGCGCAGCCGGAGGGGAAGCTGTTCGGGCAGCAGTACATGGGTTGTCCGGGCCGTTTCGGCGACATGGTGGTGTCCAACCCCGACTGGCCCTTCCCGGCCGGTACGCCCGCAGGCACCAGCCTGCCGATGGGGGTACAGCAGGAGTTCGACGTCGCGGTCCGTGATGCGATGCCGGACAACACGCCCGTGCAGATCCTCGCCGACTCGCCGATCAGCGGATGTGGCGCCCCGATGTCGGCGAACGTCAGCTACTACACCGCTCCCTCCGGTGCCGGCGTCTTTGCCGCCGGGACGCTGGGATGGGTCTGCCACCTGTACGGCACCACCTGCGCGTACAGCGGAGTGACGTACCCGAAGACGCGCGCGATGTTCGTCGCCACGACGATCAACCTGGTGGAGGCGATGGCCCAGCAGCCGCTGGGGGCCAGCCACCCGAGCAAGGCGAGTGACCCGCCGGCCGTGTCGGAACCCGACGACGACCCGGGCATCCTGTCGGGCGACGCCGACGCCGACGCGGACAACGACGCGAGCGATGACGACGATGACGACGACGCGGCGCAGTCGTGGTTGTCCGCCGAGGTTCCGGTGGGCGACCTCTGGGCAGGCGCCCACCGGTAGGCGCCGGCACGGTGCGACGCGGTCAGCGTCGCACCGTGTTGACCGGCGCCGGTCCGGTCGCCGCCCAGTGCCCGCGTGGCAGATCGCCGGTGCCGTCCGGTCCGCCGGTCGCGCCGCCGTCATGATCGGGTGCCGACGCCGGTGCGGTGGGCGCGGGTAGCAGCGCGCCCAGCCACTTCGGCAGCCACCAGTTGCGTTCGCCCAGCAGCACCAAGGTCGCCGGGACGAGTAGCAGCCGCACCACACTCACGTCCAGCAGCACCGCCACCGCCAGGCCGAACCCGATGGCCTGGATCGGCACCAGGGTGGTGAACGCGAACCCGCCGAACACCACGATCATGATCGCGGCGGCGGGGCCGATCACCCCGGCGGTCCCGGTCACCGCGCGCACCACGGCGTCGTTGGTGCGGTAACCGTCCAGGTGTGCCCGGCGGACCGCGGTGAGCAGGAAGACCTCGTAGTCCATGGACAGGCCGAACAGGATGCAGAACAGGAACAGCGGCAGGAACACCTCGACGTAGCCGGGGGCGTGCACCCCGAGCAGTGAGGCGCCGTGGCCCTGCTGGAACACCCACACCAGCACGCCGTACACGGCCAGGACCGACGCCAGGTTCGTCAGCACCGCCTTGAGCGCGATCGGCACGCTGCGGAACGCCACCATCAGCAGCACGAACGACAACACCAGCACCAGGGCGATCACCTTCGGTACGCTGCCGCCGACCTGGGTGTTGAGGTCGACGTTCTGCGCCGGCTCGCCGCCCACCAGCACGGTGGTACCGGCCCCGGCCACCCCGGGCAGCGTGGCCCGCAGGCGGTGCACGAGGTCGATCACCTGGGCCGACTGGGGGCCGTGCCGGGTCGCCACGGTCAGCGCCGCGACCCGCCCGTCCGCGCCGATCTGCGGCGCCGCCACGTCCACCACCTCCGGGTCGGTGTGCAGCCGGGCCGACAGCGCGCGGGCGATGCGTTCCATGGTGGCCCGGGTGTCCGGCGCCACCGGTGCGGGATCGGCGCCTGCGGCGGCCGGCGCCGCGACCAGCACCCGCAGCGGCCCGGCCCGGCCCGCGCCGAACCCTTCGGCGAGCCGCTGCGCGGCCACCCGGGGCGCCGCGTCCGCGGCCAGGATGTCCGGGCCGGACGTGCCCAGCTTCAGGTGCAGGGCGGGCAGCGCGAGCACGGTCAGCAGCGCCACGGTCGCGCCGACCACCCACCAGGGGCGGCGCACCGGCAGCTCGACCACGGCGCGCAGGCGGCCGGAGCGCGGCTCGTCCCCGTACGTGCGGCGGCCCAGGCGCCCGGGCAGCCGCAGCGCGTTCACCCGGGTCCCGAGCATCGCCAGCGCGGCCGGGAACAGTGTCAGTGCGGCGGTTGCCGCCACCGCCACCGCGATCATGGCGCCGAGCCCCATCGACCGGTACGCGGGCACGTCGACCAGCTGGGTGCCCGCCAGCGCGACCACCACGGTCAGCGCGGACACCAGCACGCCGTGGCCGCTGCTGCCCAGCGCCTCACCGACCGCCTCCTGCGGGCTCAACCCCCGGGCCAGCGCCCGCCGGAACGGCCGCAGCACGAACAGCGCGTAGTCGATGCCCACCCCGACCGCGATCATCGTGGCCAGGTTCTGGGTGAAGATGTTCACCGTGGTGGTGGCGGCCAGCACCGAGATGAGCGACAGTCCCACGGCGGCGGCGATGCCGGCCAGCGCCAGCGGCAGCAGCGCCGCGACCGCGCTGCCGAGCGCGAGCAGCAGGATCACCAGCACCAGCGGCAGCACGATGCGTTCCGCGGTGGCCAGGTCCTTGGAGCCGGTTTCCTGGAACGCGGCGTAGAACGGGGCGTCACCGGTCATCGCGCCGTCGGCAGCGGTGCCCGCCAGCGTCCGGTCGACCGTCTCCTGCAGTTTCGGGGCGTGCGCGTACGCCGCGTCCTGCGGCTCGTTGATGCCCACGGACACGACCGCGGTGTGCCGGTCGGGGGAGATCTGGCCGGTCTTCAGCGGGTCGGTCACCTCAGCGACCCCGGGGGCGGCGGCCAGCGCCGCGCGGACCCGCTGCAGGGCCGAGGCGTACCCGGGGTCGTCGACCGTGACCCGATCGGAGTGCACCACCAGCACGCTGGTCCGGTCGAAGCGTTGCGGCAGCGCCTGATGTTCCAGCGCGGCGACCTGCGCCGAGCCCGAACCGGGCACCTCGAAACCGCCCGCGGTCAGGTTGTCGGCAAGCCGACTGAGCGCCGGCACCCCGGCCAGTACCGCCAGCAACCACAGCGACAGCACGAGCCGGCGGTGCCGGCCGATCAGCCGTCCCCAGGCGGCGAAGCCGGGGCGGGGCAGTGCCCGCCGCCCGGTGGTGCGAGGTGCGGGTTTCGTCGCGGTCCGCGTCACGATGTCTCCTTCCGGCCGGTGGCCCGCAGTGGCAGAGCCACGGGCGACGGTCGGTGATACGTCAGGTCGGCGGCGGTATCAACTCCTCGGCCCGGGCATCTTCCCTCCTGCAGACGCGCCCTGCCGGACGCGCCGAAGCCAGCGAGAAAGCCGGGAGCCAATGAGTACGACCATGGACCTGCGGGACCGTTACGCCGTCATCGGTGCCGGCCCGTCCGGACTGGCCGCCGCCAGGAATCTCATGGCCGAAGGGGTGGCCTGTGAGGTGCTCGAAGCCCACGACGGAGTGGGCGGCATCTGGGACCGGGCGAACCCGCGTAGTTCGGTGTACGCCAACACCCACACGATCACCTCGAAGAAGGTGACCGAGTATCCGGACCTGCCCCTCGCGGGTGACCTGCCGACGTACCCGCGGCACGACGCGATTCTGGACTACCTGCGAGCGTACGCCGCGCAGTACGACCTGACCTCGCTGATCCGGTTCGGCCAGGAGGTCACGGAGGTGACCCCGGACGGCGAGCACTGGCTCGTACGGACCGCGGACGGCACGACCCGCCGCTACCGCGGGGTGGTGATCGCCAACGGGCACAACTGGCAGCCGCGGTTCCCCGGGTACCCCGGCAGCTTCGACGGCGAGACGCTGCACTCGCGCGACTACGACACGTCCGCGGGCTTCGCGGGCAAGCGGGTCCTCGTGGTGGGGGCGGGCAACTCCGGGTGCGACATCGCGGTGGAGGCCGCCCAGACCGCCGAGTCCGTGATGCTGAGCATGCGGCGCGGCTACTACTTCGTACCGAAGTACATCCTCGGCAAGCCCGCCGACCAGGTCGGGGATGCCAGCCAGTCGCTGCGGCTGCCGATCGGGCTGGTCCGCCGCATGTACAAGCTCGTGCTGCGTGCCACGGTCGGCCGCCCCCAGGACTACGGGCTGCCGGTGCCGGACCACAAGCTGCTGGAGTCCCCGCCGATCGTGAACTCGCTGCTGCCGTACTACGTGGGGCACGGCCGCGTGAAGATCCGCCCGGAGGTCAAGGAGCTGGACGGCGACAAGGTGGAGTTCGCCGACGGCCAGGTCGACGCGGTCGACGTGATCGTCTACGCCACGGGCTTCCAGGTGCACGTGCCGTTCCTCGACCCGGAGCACCTGAGCTGGCGCAACGGCCGCCCCGACCTGTACCTGATGGCGTTCTCCCGCCGCCACGACAACCTGTTCGTGGCCGGGCTGACCGACGGCACCGGCGGCCATTTCCCGACCGTGCACCTGCAGACCCAGGTGATCGCGAAGTTCATCGCGGGACGGGACCGGGGCAGCGCGGCGGCAGCCGAGCTGGCCCGGCGCAAGGCCGGCGACCATCCGGATGTCAGCGGCGGCATCAAGTTCATCGACTCGCCGCGCAGCCTCACCCAGTTCGAGCTGCACACCTACCTGCGGCAGCTGCGCCGGCACCGCGACGACCTGTCCTGAGGAGAACGCCATGACCGTCACCGACAAGGCGACCGCCGGACCGCTCGCCGACGTGATCTTCGACGTGCCGTACTGCAGCGTGTCGCAGTACTACGAGTATTACGGCGACGCGCCCGCCCCGTCCGTGTACGGGCTGTCCTGCGTGTGGCAGACCTTCGAGGTGGGCCGCCGCCTGGAGGAGTCGGGCCTGGGCCCGGTGCGGTACCTGGTCGACGGGCGGCACGTGGCCGCGGTGACCACCACCGCCGACGGCATGGACGTGTACGACCCGTACCTGCTGCACCTGGAGCCGCTGCGGCTGCGGCGGGCCGACGCCGGTCCGAACGGGACCGTGACGGCGGTGCAGGAGGCGGCGCCGTTGCGGACCACGGCGCAGGGCGGGTCCGCGCCGGGCCGGGTCCGGGCGGTGTGGACGCCGGAGCGCAACCGGCTGCGCCTGGAGTACACCCGGTTCAGCCCGCGGCGCGGGCACCACGTGGTGTCGCGGATGTTCACGTTCGCGACCGACCGGGTGCTCGGTGCGGTGCCACCGCCTGCCGAGGTGGTGCGCCCGCTGCTGCTGCACCCGGAACAGAACAACCTTTCCGTCCGGGTGGTCGACCGCGACCTGGGTATGCATGAGCTGGTGTACCCGCTGGCCGGCGGCGCGCCGGTCCGCGCGCAGGACCTGCTGACCCGCGACAACGACGGCCGGTGGGCGCGGCACGGCCGGCGCGACTTCGACGCCGTGCTCGGCGCGATGGCCGGCACGCTCGCGGTCAGCACCCGTGAGCTCGTCGACTTCGTGCTCGGCGGCGTGGACATCTACCGCCGGGTGGCCCCGGCAGACCTTGACATCGCGGCGTACTCGCTGGAGGACGAATGACATCCTTTTTCCTTGCCGGGCTCATGCAGGGCTCCCGCAACGGCAACGACACGGCCGACCAGTCGTACCGGGGTCAGCTGCGCGACCTGATCCTCGCGCACCATCCACAAGCGACCGTGTTCGACCCGGGTGAGCTGATGGCGCAATGGCTGTCGGCGGACGCCGACGACCTGCGCCGCAGCCACGGCGAGCTGGCCGCCACGCCGGTGCTCACCAGCACCGCACTGGCCCCGCCGGTCACCCGCCTGGTCACCACGTTCCACGATCTGGTCGGGCTGGCCGCCGCCGCGGACGTCTGCGTGGCGTGGCTGCCCGGACACGAGGCCAGCATGGGCACCGCGGTGGAGATGTACGCGGCACACCAGTCGGGCCGCCGCGTCGTCGCGATTACCGAGATGCGCCAGAACCTCGCCGTGCTCGCGTGTGCCACGCACATCGTGCCGACGCTCGCGGCGTTCGCCGAGCTGCTGGCCTCGGGGGACCTGGATGCCTAGCGGCGGCGCGCTGGTGCCCGCGGACGGCCACGCCCGGCCCCGGGACGCGTGCGGGGTGGTCGGCGTGATCGCCGCCGACCCCGCCACGGCCGGCGCCCCCGGCGGCGGCCTCCGCGGCGGGGTGGCCGATCCCGCGGTGGCGGTGCGGGCGTACGGCGGGCTCGGCGCGCTGCAGCACCGCGGCGACCAGAGTGCGGGGATCGTGGCCGGGGCGCGGGGCTGCCGTACCGGGAGGGTCGCCGGGCCCGGCCCGGTGCGCGAGGCCTTGGCCCGGGCGGACGTCGACGCGCTGCGCGGCGACGTCGCGGTCGGTCACGTCCGGTATGCCACGGCCGGCGGCCTGGGCGAGGGCAACATCCAGCCGATCGAGCGGCAGGTGGGGCCGGTCTGGTTCGCGCTGGCCCACAACGGCAACCTGGTCGGTGCGCCGCAGCCCGCCGACGGCAGCGAGCTGGAACCGGGCGCCAGTGACAGCCTGACCGTGGCGACGCTGCTCGCGGAGGCGCTCGCGGGGGGCGGCTCCTTCGAGGACGCGCTGTGCGCCCTGCTGCCGAAGCTCACCGGCGCGTACTCGTTCGTGCTGACCGACGGCACCCGCCTGTACGGCCTGCGCGACCCCAAGGGCCTGCGGCCGCTCTGCCTGGGCCGCAGCCGCGACGGCTGGGTGTTCGCCTCGGAGACCCCGGCGCTGGCCGAGATGGATGCCGAGTTCGTCCGCGAGGTGGAACCGGGCGAGGTGGTGATCGCGGACGCGGCCGGGATCCGCTCGGTGCACCCGTTCCCGGCCGGCAGCGTGCAGCACCGGCTGTGCCTTTTCGAATTCGTGTATTTCAGCCGCCCCGACGGGCATCTGTACGACCGGTCCGTGTACCTCACCCGGTGGCGTGCCGGTGCGGCACTCGCCGCCCACGCCCCGCTCCCGAGCGACGAGAACCGTCCGGAACGGGAGGTGCTCGTGCTGCCCCTGCCGGACTCGGCGATCCCGGCCGCTCAGGGGTACGCGGCACACAGCGGACTGCCGTACGGCGAGGGGCTGGTGCGCGACCGCGCGCTGGGCCGCTCGTTCCTGGCCGCGGCGCAGGGGGAACGGGAGCGGCGGGCGGCCTCGAAGTTCCGGCTGATCCCGGAGCTGATCCGCGGCAAGCGGCTCGTCGTGGTCGACGACTCGCTGGTCCGGGGCACCACCACCCGGGCGGTCACCGCCCAGCTGCGGGCGGCGGGCGCCGCGGAGGTGCACCTGCGGATCGCCTCGCCGCCGTGGCGCTGGCCGTGCCCGCTCGGCATCGACGTGGGCAGCCACGGGGAACTGGCGGCGGGCATTTCGACGCTGTCCGCGATCCGTGACGAGCTGGGCGTGGACAGCCTCGCCTACCTGCCGCTGGACCAGCTGCTCGGCGCGGTCGGGGCGCCTGCCGGGAAGTTCTGCACCGGCTGCCTCACCGGGGACTACCCGGTGCGGGTGCCGGTGGTGCCCAGCCAGCGTCCCGACGACGTGCTCGTACCCGCACCGGCCGGCTGTGTCAGCCGGACCGGCCGAACCGCCAACCACCGAAGCATTCGGAAGGAACCTCAACGATGACCAGTGACACGTTCACCCGACCCGTCGTGGCGGCACCGGCCGCCCGCCCGTCGACGCTGATCCGGTCGCTGCCGGCCACCGTGCACGAGGAGGCGGTACGGAACCCGGATCGCACCGTGCTCACCGCCCTGGACCGTGACGGGCAGACCGCCGAGGTGCTGACCTGGGCCGAGCTGGACCGGCAGGCCCGGGCGCTGGCCACGGACCTGCGCGCGGTGGCCGTGCCCGGCGACCGGGTGCTGGTGCCCGCGATGCCGGACCTGCGTTTCCACGTGGCGTTCCTGGCCTGCCTGTACGGCGACCTGGTGGCCGTGCCGGTGCCGCCGATCCGGCCCGCCGGGCTGCGTTCGGCCGCCACCGGCAAGCGGGCGAACCGGCTGGACCGACTGCTGGCGATCTGCGCGGACGCCGCCCCGGCCGCGGCCGTGGTGCCCGGCGCGGTGGTGGACGCGCTGGCGCAGGTCGCGGCGGGCGAGCCGGTGCTGCGCCGGATGCACCTGGTCGCCGCGGAGCCGCACGAGACGACCGACCCGATTGCCGTACCGCAGTGGGTGGACCCGGCCGAGGTGGCGTTCCTGCAGTACACGTCGGGTTCGACCGCCGCGCCGCGCGGTGTCGTGATCACCCACGGGGCGATGATCGCCAACCAGCGGATCATCGCGGAGCACCTGCGGATCACGTCGCAGTCCACGGTGGTCAGCTGGCTGCCGGTCTACCACGACATGGGGTTGTGCGCGGGGCTGCTGCAGCCGGTGTACGTGCGCGGCGAGGCCGTCGTGATGGCGCCGGAGACGTTCATGGTGCGCCCGGAACGGTGGTTGCGGGCGATCTCCGGGCGCCGCGACGTGATCTCCCCGGCGCCGGACTTCGCGTACGCGCTGTGCGCCGCCCGGATCGGCCCGGAGGTGCGCCGCGAGCTGGACCTCAGTGGCTGGCGGGTGGCGCTCAGCGGCGCCGAGCCGGTGCGCGCGGACACGATGCGGGCGTTCACGGAGGCGTTCGCCGACAGCGGCCTGCCCGCCACGGCCCCGACCGCCGGGTACGGCCTGGCCGAGTCGACGCTGTTCGTCAGTGGCGGGCGGGCCGGGGAGCCGCTGAAGGTGGGCCGCTTCGACCGGGAGGAGCTGGCGCACGCGCTGGCCAGCGCCGCCGGTCCCGACGCCGCGGCGGCCGAGGTGGTGGGCTGCGGTGGCCCGGTCGCGGAGGTCGAGGTGGCGATCGTCGACCCGATCACGTTCCGGCGGTGCCGTCCCGGCACGGTCGGGGAGATCTGGGTGGACTCGCCGAGCAACGGCACCGGGTACTGGGGCCAGGAGGAGAGCAGCCGGGAGATCTTCGCGGCCGAGCTGGCCGACGAGCCGGGGCGCGGCTGGCTGCGTACCGGGGACCTGGGGTTCCTGGAAGGCGCGGAGCTGTTCGTCACCGGCCGGCTCAAGGACGTGGTGATCATCCGCGGGGCGAACTACTACCCGCACGATTTCGAACGCCTCGTGCAGGCCGCGGATCCGTTGCTGGCCGGCGGCATCGCGGCAGCGTTCGGTACGAGCGGGACGGACTCGGTGACCGTGGTGGCCGAGGTGGCCCGCGACGTGACCGACTCGGAGGCGCACGCGCTGACCGTGGCGGCGGCGCGGGCGGTTGCGGAGCACCTGCCGGTGGCCACCGGGATCGTGCTGGTGCCGCGGGGCAAGGTGCCCCGGACGACCAGCGGAAAGGTGCGCCGCGGTGAGTGCGCGGCCCACCTGTCGCAGGGCAAGCTGCCGGTGCTGGCGAGGTGGCCTCGTGAAGCCGCGTGAGCTGGGCGCCGCGGTGGCCGCGCCGGACGGAAATCCCGCAGTGTCCGCCGAGGCGGTCGTAGCGTGGCTGCGTACCCATCTCGGCGACACGCTGGGCGTCGCCCCCGAGTCGCTGGACGGCGACGCACCGCTGGCGGTGTACGGGATGACGTCGCTGGTGAGCGCGATCCTGCTGGCGGATCTGGAGGACGCCTTCGACATCGCGGTCGACCCGGCCGACGTCCCGCCGGACGTGACGCTGACCCAGGTCGCCGAGATCGCCGTTGCCGCGCAGGGCTGATCACACGGAGCTGAGCACACAGGGAGAACTGGATGCCACTGGAACGTTTCGGGTTCATCGTCACCGGCGCCGGGCTCGATCCGCAGCAGCATCGCGCATCGATCCGCAGCGACCGCTTCGACGGGGTGATGGTGGGGGTGAGCAGCCCTGAGCAGGGTGTGGCGGCCGCCCGCGCCCTGGTCGCCGACGGGGTGCAGCTGATCGAGCTGTGCGGCGGGTTCGGGCCGGTGTGGACCGCCAAGGTCATCGAGGCGGTCGGTGACGCGGTACCGGTCGGTTCGGTCGGTTACGGGCCCGAGTCGATCAGCGCCATGCACGCACTGTTTCCCGACTGAGCCGCACACGACCGCTCGACGGCCCGGGGCCCGGACACACCGATGTCCGGGCCCCGGGGTGTTTCCCGGGCGCACCCGCGGCCGGATGTATCAATGCCTGAGTTCAGCCATCTTGCTCATCGGATGCCTGGCCCGCAGGCGCAGTCCGTGAGCAAGGAGACCTCGGATGAACGCAGAGCCCCGCCCCACCGGGCGCCGGAGCTGGTGGCGCGGCCCCCGGCTGTACGCCGCGGTGTCCGTACCGGTGGTGCTGGCCGGGGTGTTCGCGGTGACCCGGGCCGGGCAGGGCGCTTCCGGGTGCACGTCGCCGCGCCCGGTGCTGCAGGTGGCCGCGGCCCCGGACATCGCGGGCGTGGTGGGCGAGATCAGCCGGCGGCTGGTCCGCGTCGCGGGCCGGTCCGGCTGCTTCGAGATCGCCGTGAGCGCCCGGGCCTCGGACGAGGTGGCCGACGCGGTGACCCGCGCGAGCACCCGCCCGCCGGACGTGTGGATCCCGGAGTCCGGCGTCGTGCTGCGCCGGCTCGGCGCCGGCGTCGTCGGCAGGCCGGACCCGGCCCGCTCCGTCGCGACCAGCCCGATGGTCTTCGCGGTCGCCCCGGACGTCGCCGCCCGGTTCACCGGCGCACGGCCGTCCCTGGACGATCTGGTCGCCGCCGCGGGCGGGGCCCGGCCGGTGCCGCTGCGGCTGCCCGCACGCCGGTCGGCGGCCACGGCCGGCGCCGTACTGTCGCTGCAGGGCGCGCTCGCGCAGCGGGCCGACGCCCGGGCCGCGCTGACCGGTGTGCTGCGCACGGCCGAGCCGGACGCGGAGGCGGCCGCGCTGAGCCCGGCGGCGCTGACCGCCGGCCACGCCGCGGCCCCGATGACCGAGCAGGCGGCGTGGGCCGCGCGCGGCGGGCCGAACCCGCTGGTGGCGCTGTATCCGCGGCGCGGCGGATTCGACTTCGACTACCCGTTCACCGTGCTCACGCTGGACGGCTACCGCCAGCAGATCGCGGGACTGCTGTTCGACGCGCTGCGCGGCGAGGCGGGCCAGGAGCAGTTCCGGGCCGCAGGGTTCCGCGACGTCTCCGGCCAGGCCGCCGCGGCGGTGGGCGGCTGGGGCGAGCCCGGCCCGGTCCCGGCCACGCCGGTGGACGACGCGGCCCTGCAGCAGGTCGACCGTATGCTCGACACGGTACGGCGCGACGCGCGGCTGCTGGCCGTGCTGGACGTGTCCGGGTCGATGGGGCGTGCGGTCGCGGGCATGCCCGGGGCCACCCGGATGGACCTGGCGAAGGACGCGGCGGCGCGGGGCCTGGCGCTGTACCCGGACAGCACCGAGGCCGGACTGTGGATCTTCGCCACGGATCTGACCCCCACCACCGACTATCGCGAACTGGTCCCGGTGGGCCCGTTGGCCGACGGCGCCGACGGCACCGGCAACCGGTTCCGGCTGGTGGACGCGTTCAGCAAGGTCCACCCGATCCCGGGCGGCAACACCGGGCTGTACGACACGACGCTGGCGGCCGTGCAGGCCGTACGGCGGGGCTGGGACCCGAGCCGGGTCAACGCGGTCGTGCTGATCACGGACGGGGCCAACGACGACCGGCACGGCCTGAGCCGTGCGCAGTTGCTGACCCAGCTGCGGGCCGGGCAGCGCGGCGGGCGTCCCGTACCCGTGATCACGGTCGCGCTCGGCCCGGACAGCGACGTCCAGGCGCTTCGCAAGATCAGTGCGGCGACCGGGGGTGCCTCGTACGTGGCGCGTGATCCCCGCGATGTGCGCGAGGTCTTCCTGGACGCGCTGGGACAGCGCGCCTGCCGCCCGCACTGCGCCGCGGCGCCGACCCGCTGACCCGGGATCAAAGCCATGCAACCGGCATACGGGACAATAGGATGTGAAGCCTTGTCGACCGCCCTCGTGAACGAGGAGGTAAGGGCATGGACGACGCGAATCCCATCGGCGCCCTGGTGGCTGCCGCGGGGCGCGGCGACTCCGCCGCCTGGGCGTCCCTGGTGTCCCGCTACACCCCACTGGTGGCATCCGTGATCCGCGATCACCGGCTGCGTGGCAGCGACGCCGAGGACGTGGGCCAGACCGTGTGGCTGCGCCTGGTGGAGAACCTCGGCAAACTGCGGGAGCCGCAGGCCCTGCCAATGTGGATCATCACCACGACCCGCAACGAATGCCTCCGGCTGATCCGCAACAGCAAGCGCATGCGCCCGTTCGACCCCACCGACGAACGCGGGGCCGTCGAGGCGACGGACACGGCCCAGCCGGACGAACGGCTCCTGGAGTCCGAACGGCACCGGGCGCTGCTCACCGCGTTCGCCGAGTTGCCCGAGCACCAGCGGGAACTGATGCTCCTGCTGGTCGCCGACCCGCCGATCCCGTACGCGGAGATCAGCCAGCGGCTGGGCATCGCGATCGGAAGCATCGGTCCCACCCGTGCGCGGGCACTGCAACGGCTACGGGAGTGCTCTTCCATAGCGAGGTACCGCGACCCGGAAGGGTCGCACGACAAGGAAGGTGGTCGGCGTGGCGTCGCAAGCGTGGAACGATGACGAGCTGCTGCTGCAGGATCTGGCAGCGGCGCTGCGGACGGCGCAACCCCTCACCCCGGCATTGCGCCGGGCCGGTGAGGCAGCGTTCGCGTGGCGCACCATCGACGAGGAGCTGGAACTGGCCAGCCTCGTCTTCGACTCCGTCCTGGAGACGGAGCCGGCCGGGGTGCGCGGCCCGGACGTGGAGAACTATCGGACCGTGCTGTTCGAGGGCCGGTCCGTCTCCGTGCAGGTGGAACGCAGCGGCGACGTCGTGGTCGGCCAGGTGATGCCACCACAGGCCGGCAAGCTCACCGTCGAGGGCGCCAACGGGCACACCGCGAGCGTCGACGTCGACGAGCTGGGCTGCTTCAGCCTCGACGAGCTGCCCGCCGAGCCGATCCGGCTGCGCTGGGAGGCCGACGCCGCGCGCCTGGTCACCGGCTGGATGCGCTTCTAGCCCCAGTCACTGCAGCCCGGCGCCCAGGCACACGAAACCGGCCGCCGCGGCCAACGGCAGGATGCCCTCCGCCCGGGTGCGTTCCTGGGCGTGCGCGAGGGCCTCGGCCGGCGTGCGGCCCGCCCGCAACTGGGCGTGGTACGCCCGCATCAGCGGCGCGGTCTCGCCGTCCGGTACCGGCACCACCGGGGCCACCAGGGTCGCCGTGCCCTGGCTGAGCAATGCCGCGGTCAGCCCCAGCACCTCCTCACCGGCGACCACGTGCGAACGCCCGGTGTCACACGCCGCCAGCACCACCTGATGCGGCGGGCTCGGCAGCAGCTCCAGGTCGTACACCGTGTACGGCCCGTCGGCCAGCCGCAGCGCCGAGAACAGCGGGTTGTCCGAGCGCAGGTGACCGTGGGCCGCCACATGCACCAGCCCCGCCCCGCTCATCGCGGTGGACACGTGGCCCGCGTCGGCGGACTCGTCGAACAGCCGTACCGATCCGGGGTAGAGCTGCGCGACCGCCTCGGCCTCGTCGCGTGCCCCCGGCAGGCCCGGGCCGGCGACCACCACCACCCGCGGTGACGGCGACATCGCGGGCCGCCGAGCCGACCGGTACCACCGCGCCGCCGACGGCGCGACCGTGACCGGACGGCCCACGCACGAGGGCAGCACCGACCAGGGCAGCGACTGCAGCAGCCCGGTCGGTACCACCACCAGCGGCCGGTCCCCGACGATGCGGGCCAGCGGCTGCATGAGCACTCGGTCGAAGGCCTCCCGCACGTGGTCGAGGACGGACGTCGCCGACGACGCGCTGAGCTGCGGGGTGCGGGCGCTGGCCATCCGGTGCAGGGCAAACGGCAGGTGCCGCAGCCCGGTGCGGATCTCGGTGAGCGGGCCGAGCCGGGTCAGCCGGGCCCGCCCGTCGACCACGGTGACCGCGTGCAGTTCGTCGTCGAGCTCGACGTACTCGATCAGCGCCGCCGGGCCCAGGACCGCCGCCAGCTCGTCGATCTCCGGTGGTGCGGCGCCGCCGTCGGTGCCGGGAGCGGCCGCCTTGCGGCAGTGGTCACGGATCCGGCGTTCCGTGGCGACCTGGTGCTGCACCAGGGCGGCGGTGGGGCGGCCCGCGCCGCGGTGCTGCTCGATCTCGGTCATGGTGGCGCGCAGGTCGGCGAGCATGCGGGCCAGCACCGGGTCGGACGGCGGGTGGGCCGGGCGCACCAGTACGGCGATGGCCCGGCCCCGTTCGGTCCACTGGTAGACCCCGCGGGCGTTGCCGGCCTCCAGGCAGATGCTCACGCCGAGCCGGGCCAGCGCACCGCGATGGGCGGAGACGTGTGCGCGCAGTTCGGTGGCGCCCATCGTCGCCTGATGCTCCTGAAGGATGTGCAGGCCCGCCGACAGGGCGCGCAGGGCGCCGTACCGGTGGCCGCCCGCGCGACGCAGCAGCGCCTCGGCGAGCCAGGCGCGGGCGCGGGCGTCGGCGGGCCCGGCGGTGCGGGCCCGGCTGGCCAGCGTCAGGTCCTGGCGGGCCGTGCCGGGCCGGCGGCGTTCGAGGGCGAGCCGGCCGGCCATGACCCGGGCCTCCAGCGCGGGCACCTCCCACCCGGCCGCGGCCAGGTCGTCGGCCGACCGGCGCGCCAGGCCCGCGGTGACCCGCGCGGGGTCGCGGACCAGCAGCGCCTGCAACCGGGCGTACCGGGCCAGCGCCAGCCACTGGTGACGGCCCTGGCGGCGGAACTCGCGGGCGGCGTGGTTCGCAGCCTCCTCCGCGGTGCGCAGGTCACCCTCGACCAGGGCCACGGTGGACAGCAGTAGACGCGCCTCGGGCAGGTGGATCCGCTTCTGCCGGGAGTACGCCTGCACCGCCGCCTCGGCGGCGGCCCGCGCCTCGCCGACCAGCCGTACCGCCAGCAGGACCCGGGCGCGGTCGACGAGCAGCGAGCTGACCTCCACGCCGAGGCCGCGGTAGCGGTGCTCGGCGCGTTCGAAGAACTCCAGCGCCGCGGGCACCTCACCCTTGCTGGCCTTGAGGCAGCCGAGGTTCTGTTCCACGTACGCGCGGGGCAGCTCCAGGCCGTGCCGCTCGCACAGGTCCAGCGCGGTCATCAGGTCCGCCTCGGCGGCGGCGAACGCACGCCGTTCCAGGTGCAGCAGGCTGCGGTTGCTCAGCGCGCGGGTCTCCCACTGGGCGTCGCCGAAGCGGCGCAGCAGCGGCAGCGCGGGGCGTACCGCGTCCAGGGCCTCGTCGACGCGCCCCATCTCCTGCAGGATCGCGGAGCGCTGGACCATGGCCCGGGCGGCGGAGACTCCGCTGAGCTCCCGCAGGGCGTCGTCGATTTCCCGGAACGCGTGCCCGGCGCGCCCGCGCAGCGCCAGGGCCGAGGCCAGGCTCATCCGTGCCTCGCCGGCCAGCTGGGCGGACCCGGCGCGCCGGGCGGCGGAGACGGAGCCGCGCAGCTGGGTCATGGCCTCGTCGAGGTTGCGCAGCTGCATGGCGGCGACGCCGTGGGCCCGCCGGGCCACGCTGAGGTCGGCCCAGTCACCGGTGTGCAGGGCCGCGCGTTCGGCCTCCATGGCGAGCCGGCGGGCGTGGCCGGGCTGGACCGTGGCAAGCCGCATCGCCTCGGCCGAGGGTGCTTCGGCCCGGCTGAGCAGCACAGGAGCTGCGGTCATCGGCCATCACCGTCCTGCGAAGGCGATGGCAGCATGATACGCACCGGGATCTGTCACAAACAGTACTTATCACGCCAGGTCGCCCATCAGTCAGTAGCCTGGACCCTGCGCGGACGCTCGGTGTACTGGAGGGTTGATCACGGTGGTGCAGCAACGGCTGGACGAGGTAATCGTGGCTCTGCCGCATCTGGATGCGGTGCTCAGAGCGTTCGACGTCGCCCGTAAGTGGGACGACCGGCCGGGCGACTCCCGCCCCCTGTACGCCGACGTCGAGGGCGCCGACCGCAGCGAGGCGCTGGGCCTGGCCCGGATCGCGGTGACCGACCTGCCCGGCCTCGCCACCGCCCTGGAAGGGTGGGCCGACAGCGAGGGCGCGGGCCCGGTCTTCAACGGCTTCGGAAAACCCGCCGCGGACGCCGACCCCCTCGACCGCGTGCTGTGGAACCTGCGCGCCGGATTCGGCGCGCAGTACTGCAACTGGACCCCGACGGTCGGCAAGAACCGCGTGGTCGGGTGGGTGCCCGGCGCGCAGAACCCGGACGGCGGCGTCGGCGGCGTCGGCGAGGTCTCGCACGGCGGCGGAAAGCCACCGCGGGCCGTGCAGGACGTCCCTGCCTGGGCGAACCAGCTGCCCGCCCGCCGGCCTACCGGCGTGCAGGTCGGGGTGGTCGACACGAGGATGGTGGCGCACGACGACCTCAGCGGCTTCTGGGTCGGCCCCGCCGAGATCGGCCGCCCGGTGCACGCCGAGCAGGGCCACGCCACGTTCATCGCCGGGCTGATCCGCCGCTACGCCCCCGGCGTCACCCTGCAGGTGCGCCCGGTGCTCGACAAGGACGCCGCGGCCACGGTGTGGGACGCCGCCCGCGCGATCGTCGAGGCGGGCGACGCCGGCATCGACGTACTCAACCTGTCGTTCGTCTGCTACACCGCGGACGGAAAGTGCCCGATGGTGCTCTCCGCCGCGCTCGACCGGCTCGACCCGGACACCGTCGTGGTCGCCGCGGCCGGCAACCACGGCTACCTGCCCGACGGCAACCGGCGCAAGGCCGCATGGCCCGCCGCCGCGCCGGACGTCATCGCGGTCGGCGCCAGCAGCGCCCGCGGCGACGGCCGGCCCGCCCCGTTCTCCCCGGACGGCCCGTGGATCGACGTGCTGGCGCCGGGGGAGGACCTGGAGAGCACGTTCATGGACGGCACCGTGCAGGTGTGGGAGGACCCGGACGGCTCCGGCCCGGCCAAGCCGGAACGCCGGCCCGAGAAGTTCAACGGGTACGCGGTGTGGAGCGGGACGTCGTTCTCCTCCGCCCTGGTCAGTGCCGCCATCGCCGGCCGCACGGTGCCCGGCCGCGTGCCCGCCCGCAAGGCGTGGGAGGACCTGTACGCCTCGGCCCGCAACGCCGCCTCCGGCACCCAGGCACCCGTGCCGCTGACGCTCCCGTGACGCCGGAGGCACGGCAGCGCAGGGCCGGGGTGGCATGATTCAGCAGGTGGCCAGCAAATCCGCCCCCGCGCCGCACCTGCGCGACCTCAAGCTGCTGCGCCGCGTCCGCGACCGCATCGACCGGGAGTACGCGCAACCCCTGGACGTCGAGGCGCTGGCCCGCGGGGTGAACATGTCGGCCGGGCACCTCAGCCGCCAGTTCCGCCTCGCGTATGGCGAGTCGCCGTACGCGTACCTGATGACGCGCCGCATCGAGCGGGCCATGGCGCTGCTGCGCCGCGGCGATCTCAGTGTCACCGAGGTCTGTTTCGCGGTCGGGTGCGCGTCGCTGGGCACGTTCAGCACCCGCTTCACGGAGCTGGTCGGGGTGCCGCCCAGCACCTACCGCAGCCGGGTCACGCGCGACACCGCGGACATGCCCCCGTGCGTCACCAAACAGGTGACCAGACCGGTCAGGAATCGAGAAGCGCGCGCCGCGAAGCCGCAACTAGCGTGACGGGCATGGACATCACGATTCACGCGAGCTTCCTGCCGCAGGACGACCCCGACGCCGCCCTGACCTTCTACCGCGACACCCTCGGTTTCGAGGTCCGCAAGGACGTCGGCTACGAGGGGATGCGCTGGATCACGGTCGGCCCGCCCGGCCAGCCCCAGACGTCGATCGTCCTGCACCCGCCGGCGGTCGACCCGGGCATCACCGACGACGAGCGCCGCACGATCACCGAGATGATGGCCAAGGGCACGTACGCCACGCTGTTGCTGGCCACCAAGGACCTCGACGGCGCGTTCGAGCGGCTGCAGGCCCGCGACGCCGAGGTGGTCCAGGAACCGACCGAGCAGCCGTACGGGATCCGTGACTGCGCCGTGCGCGATCCCGCCGGTAACCTGATCCGCCTCCAGGAGCTGCGCTGATGGCAAAACCGGTGCACCGGGCCGACAGTCACGATCTGATCCGCGTGCACGGCGCGCGGGTCAACAACCTCAAGGACGTCAACGTCGAGCTGCCGAAACGCCGGCTCACCGCGTTCACCGGCGTGTCCGGCTCGGGCAAGAGCTCGCTGGTGTTCGGCACGATCGCCGCGGAGTCGCAGCGGCTGATCAACGAGACGTACAGCGCGTTCGTGCAGGGCTTCATGCCGACGCTGGGCCGGCCCGACGTCGACGTCCTGGAGGGACTGACCACCGCGATCATCGTCGACCAGGAGCGGATGGGCGCCAACCCCCGTTCCACGGTCGGCACCGCCACCGACGCCAACGCGATGCTGCGCATCCTGTTCAGCCGGCTCGGCAAGCCGTACATCGGGTCGTCGCAGGCGTTCTCGTTCAACGTCGCGTCGATCTCGGGGGCGGGCGCGGTCACCATCGAGCGCGGCGGCAGCACCACGAAGGAACGGCGCAGCTTCAGCATCACCGGCGGCATGTGCGCGCGCTGCGAGGGCATGGGCTCGATCAACGACTTCGACCTGTCCGCACTGTACGACGAGACGCTGTCGCTCAACGAGGGCGCGCTGTCGATCCCCGGCTACAGCATGGACGGCTGGTACGGCCGGATCTATCGCGGCAGCGGCTTCGTCGACCCGGACAAGCCGATCGGCAAGTACACCAAGAAAGAGCTGCACGCGCTGCTCTACAAGGAACCCACCAAGATCAAGGTCGACGGGATCAACCTGACCTACGAGGGCCTGATCCCGAAGATCCAGAAGTCGATGCTGTCCAAGGACGTCGACGCGATGCAGCCGCACATCCGCGCGTTCGTGGAGCGGGCGGTGACGTTCCAGACCTGCCCCGACTGCAACGGCACCCGGCTCAGCGAGCTCGCCCGGTCATCCAAGATCAAGGGAAAGAACATCGCCGACGTCTGCGCGATGCAGATCAGCGACCTGGCCGAGTGGGTCCGCGGCCTCAACGCGCCGTCGGTGGCCCCGCTGCTGACCGGACTGCAGCACCTGCTGGACTCGTTCGCCGAGATCGGGCTCGGATACCTGTCGCTCGACCGCCCCTCCGGCACGCTGTCCGGCGGGGAGGCCCAGCGCACCAAGATGATCCGCCACCTCGGCTCGTCGCTGACCGACGTCACGTACGTCTTCGACGAGCCGACGATCGGCCTGCACCCGCACGACATCCAGCGGATGAACGGGCTGCTGCTGCAGCTGCGCGACAAGGGCAACACCGTACTGGTGGTCGAGCACAAACCGGAGGCGATCGCGATCGCCGACCACGTCGTCGACCTCGGCCCCGGCGCGGGCGGGGCGGGCGGCCAGGTGGTCTTCGAGGGCACGGTCGAGGGACTGCGGCGCGCCGACACCATGACCGGCCGCCACCTCGACGACCGGGCGAAGCTCAAGGACACCGTACGGTCGTCCACCGCAGCTCTGCAGGTCCGCCGCGCCGCCACGCACAACCTGCGCAACGTGAACGTCGACATCCCGCTCGGTGTGCTGTGCGTGGTGACCGGCGTCGCGGGCTCCGGCAAGAGCTCACTGATCCACGGCTCGATCGCCGGGCGCGACGGCGTGGTGGTGATCGACCAGGGCGCGATCCGCGGTTCCCGGCGCAGCAACCCGGCGACCTACACCGGGCTGCTCGAACCGATCCGCAAGGCGTTCGCGAAGGTCAACAACGTGAAGCCGGCCCTGTTCAGCGCCAACTCGGAGGGCGCGTGCCCGACGTGCAACGGCGCCGGGGTCATCTACACCGACCTGGCGATGATGGCCGGTGTCGCCAGCGTCTGCGAGGAATGCGAGGGCAAGCGGTTCCAGGCGGCGGTGCTCGACTACCACCTCGGCGGCAAGGACATCAGCGAGGTGCTGGCGATGCCGGTCACCGAGGCCGAGCAGTTCTTCGGCGACGGCGACGCGCGCGTACCGGCGGCCCACAAGATCCTCGACCGGCTCGCCGACGTGGGCCTGGGCTACCTCAGCCTGGGACAGCCGCTGACCACCCTGTCCGGTGGTGAGCGGCAGCGGCTGAAGCTGGCCGCCCAGATGGCCGAGAAGGGCACGGTGTACGTGCTCGACGAACCGACCACCGGTCTGCACCTGGCCGACGTCGCGCAGTTGCTCGGCCTGCTCGACCGGCTGGTCGACTCCGGCAAGTCGGTGATCGTCATCGAGCACCACCAGGCGGTCATGGCGCACGCCGACTGGATCATCGACCTCGGCCCGGGTGCCGGCCACGACGGCGGCCGGATCGTCTACGAGGGCACACCCGCCGACCTCGTCGCGTCCCGTTCGACCCTTACCGGTGAGCACCTCGCCACGTACGTCGGCGCCTGACCGGAATTGCAGCTCCGGGGCCGGGAAAGTGGTTCCACAATGCATACCGGCGCAATTCCGGGTGCATTGTGGAACGGTGCCGACCGTGCAGCCGCGTACCCGCGCACCGACGAATGCGCTGGGTACGTGGCTGCTGGACGACATGTCGGCATTGCGGACCGTCGGCGGACCGGCCCGGGAGATACGATGCCCCAATGAATTCGGTCGAGGCTGGAAAGATATTCCGGGAAGCGTGGATCGAGGGCGTCCAGAAATACCATCCCGGTGAGCCGGGCAGTTCCGCCGTCGCCGAGTGGGAGGACACGCCGGAGTGGGAGAAACACAGCTCCGCCGCGGTCTTCGGGCAGATCCGCGAGTTCGTGCTCGCCAGTGACGGGAACACGGCGAAGCTGAGCCGCATCCAGCGCGGCCGCTTCGTCGCACTGTGCTGGATCGCGCAGATCCACCGGCACTTCCCGGCGCCCGCCCCGGGCCAGATCGCGGACTGGGATGATCTGCCCGCCTGGCAGCAGGAGACCGACGCCGAGATCTTCGACCTGGTCGAGCAGGAGGTGCTGGCCACGCTGTGACCCCTGCTGCGGCGAATGACGTACCCGCGGCACGCGACTCCCGAGTCGCCTCGCGCACCACCGGTCACAGAAGTGCCGTCAGACACCGGACAGCCGCGCGCATCTCGGGGCCGGGATAAGGGTTTCTACGGATGTGCCGCCCCCGCCCGCGGGCGCAGTCTGAACCGGTCAGCCCATCAACCATCGGAACGGTTCCCCGAGGAACGTGATCACGATGAGTCTCACCGACCAGGCCGCCGCCCTTTTCGCCAGCCGTCTGCAGCCGTCCGAGCACCCCGGTCGTGCCGGGGTGGTCGCCGCGATCCGGTCCAGCCTGCTCACCAACGGCGGGACGCGGGGTTGCGCTGCCGTCGTGGCCGTCGAGTACGGCGAGCACCCCGAGACCGCCGCGGCGCGGATGCAGTGGGCACTGCGCCTCGCCTCCGCCGCGCCGGCCGCCATGGCCGCCTGACCGGACGGTACGGATCAGGCTCGGGTGCGCCTGCGCATTCGGCCGGGCCGGCGCCGGGTTCCGGCGTACCGTGTCAGGTTGGATCCCTGGAGTAAAGGATCGACATGCGCACGTTCGGCACCACCAGCCACACCCCGCAACTGGTGGTGCAGGCGCAGGAGGAATCGAGCTCCGCGGCGACCGTGACCGTGACCGGTGAGGTCGACACGGACACCCAGGCGGAGATGCAACGCGTCGTGGTCGATCTGCTGGACCACCACCGGGGCGGCCGCCTCGTGCTGGACATGGGTGGCGTGACGTTCCTCGACGCGGCCGGGGTCCGGGCGCTGCTCGCCTGCCACGACGCCGCCGAGCGGCTCGGCACCGGGCTGGAGATCTGCGCGGCGCACGACTGTGTCCGCCGCGCACTCGGGATCTGCGGCGTGGCGGAGATCTTCCACCTGCAGGGAGTGTGACGCCCCGCTACGACGCCCGCGGCAGCGCGGTGGTGACCGCGGGCGGCGGTGGCAGCGCATCGGCGGACGGCGGATCGGCCGTCCGGTAGCGGCGGTAGAACCACCCCCAGTACGCCCTCTTCCGGCACGCCCGCGGCGTCTTGCAGACCGTCGCGTCGTGCTGCGCGTACGCGAGGAAGACCCCCATCTTCGCCCTCGCGGCGGCCAGGGACAGGTTCTCCGGCTGGTCGGAGACGCGATAGCCGCGGTAGGCGTAGAGCCGGTGTGCGGTGGCGTACGCCTGGTGCGCGGCGTACGTGACGTAGGCGGCGGACTGGTGGTCGCCGTGGTCACCGGGTCCGTAGCCCACGGTGTAGTCGAGCGTCCGGACCACGTCCGGCCGCCACACCCGCATCGCGTCGCCGACCGTGTCCACCAGCCCGTCGCGGCTGTACGCGACGCCCGAGTCGATGCTGTGGACCGCCGGGATGCTGCCCTTCCACAGCTGCGCGATCGTCTCCCAGTCGTGGTTCGCGTACCCGTGGCCGTCGGGCAGACGCAGGAACAGCAGGGAGATCCGGCGGCCGACGAGCGTGACCCGGGTGACCGGGTGCCCCGCCAGCGTGACCGGCTTGCTGACCCACCGATTCGGCCGGCCCGCCATCGTGGCGTACGCCGCCATCGCGCCGGCCTCGCGCCCGCGCCAGTACGCGGTCGGCCGACCGGCGTCGCCCGCGGTGAGGAACATGGCCACGATGCAGCGTCCGGATCTGATGTCGCCCTGCAGGTCCGGGTTGATGAACAGGATGTCGTCGTCCTGGTGTGCCACCACGCTGAGCGTCGTCGGGCAGGTGGCCGCGCCGCGCGGGGGCGCGGCCGGGGCCGCGGTCGTGGGCGCCGCCAGGGCGACGACCGCCACCGCCGCGCACAGCGCACCGGCGGCCGACCGGGCACGGCGGCTCGCTGCGGCGATGCGGTACCTCATCACGCGGGCTCCTGACGAAGGGATCGGGGGAATCAGTAGGCGACCCATCGCAGGACGCGCCGGGTCCTGGTCGCGTACGTCGCGGCCACGTGGACCTTCACCCTCCTGGTGACGTACCGGCCGTGGACCTTCACGCGTCTGATCCGGTACCCGTCGTGCGCGGGCACCACGACGACCCGGTGTTTCTCGAGGACTGAGCGGCGTACCTGCCAGACGCGCTTCGTGGTGGTCTTGCCGCCCACTGTGGAACGCACCGCGCGCAGGTAGGTCCAGGCGCACTCGACACGGTTGGCCGGGCCGTGCGAGGAGTGCACGACCCGCAGCGCACACCGGTACGCCCGGGTGGCCAGGTACGGGTTCACGCCCTGCGGCCAGGCCGTCGTGGCGTAGACCTTCGCCATCGCCCGGTACCAGTTGTAGGCCATCTTGGCGTAGCCGAAGTCGTGGGGGTGCACGCTGTCGCGCAGGTCGATACCGCCGATGGAGGACTGGTCGACCAGGTGCACCCGAGGGCCCTTGCGCGCCACGACACCCGGGACGGCCGCGTTGAACGCGCTGATCCGTTGCTGGTAGCCGGCGATCTTCGCCGACGGGATCCTGGCCACGAAGACCTGCGCGCCGGGGCGGGCGGCCCGGATCTGGTCGATCAGCGCCGACAGCCGCGCGGGTGCCCCGGGCACGTCGACTCTGCGGACCATGTCGTTGGTGCCGATCTGCAGGAGCACGACGTCCGGGCGGTAGGCGGCGAGCCATTGATCGGCCTGCGCGGCGATCTGGCCGATCGTCCAGCCCGGGTGGCCCTCGTTCTCGCGGTCGTCGCCGGTGCCGGAGGCTTTCGAACCGACGAAGTCCACGCTCAGCCCCGCGGTCGCCAGACGCTGCCGCAGATCCCTGCGGTACGAGTCCAGGGTTGCCGAGCCGATGCCGAACGTGATCGAGTCACCCAGCGGCATGATCCGCAGCGGCGTCGCATCGGCCGCGGCCGGGGATGAGCCCGCCACCGGCCCACCCGGTGGTGCGTCAGCCGCCACCGGGCCGCCCGGCAGTGTGCCGGCCGCCAGCGAATTCCGCAGCGCGGTCGCGGCGACCGGGGCCGCGCAGCCGGTGACACCGGCCGCCAGCCCGGCGGCCAGCAGCGCAGCCAGCGCCACCCGGCGGTGGGGTGACACACGGGTCATGGGGGAACGCACTCCGTCTCGTCCGCACCGGGGAACCGCTGCCCGGCTCCCCGGCGCAGCGTCTTTCTCCGGTACCGATCGGCAGGCACACGCTCACACGAGCGTTCCGCCGGGTTGCCGTCCGGTTGCCGCGGCGGTCCGACCGCGTACGCTTCGGTGCCGTGACCTCGCCCGTGCCCGGTGCGCTGCACCACGTCGAGTTGTGGGTGCCCGACCTGGACCGCGCGGTCACCGGCTGGGGCTGGCTGCTGGGCGCCCTGGGATACACCGAGTTCCAGGGCTGGTCCGCCGGGCGCAGCTGGCGCCTCGGTGACACCTACCTGGTCGTCGAGCAGTCTCCCGACCTGCTGCCCGGGGGCCACGAACGGCGCCGGCCCGGCCTCAACCACCTGGCCTTCCACGTCCGGGATCGCGACCGCGTCGACGCGCTGGTGGCCGAGGCGCCCCGGCACGGCTGGCGGCTGATGTTCGCCGACCGCCACCCCCACGCCGGCGGCGCCCACCAGTACGCCGCCTACCTGGAGGACGCGGACGGGTTCGAGATCGAACTCGTCGCCATCGACGGCCGGGAGGCAATGTCATGATCGGGTCATGACGTTGCCTCTGACCCCGGACGAGTTGCTCACGACCACCCGCACCGTGCGCAAGCGTCTCGACCTGTCCCGCCCCGTCCCGCTCGCACTGGTGCGGGAATGTGTGGAGATCGCCTTGCAGGCGCCCTCCGGTTCCAACGAACAGTCCTGGCACTTCATGGTCGTCACCGACCCGGACAAGCGCGCCGCCGTCGGCGAGATCTACCGCCAGCAGGTCGCCCGGTACGCCGAATCGGCCCGGTTCGCCGGCCGGATGTTCGCCGACCGCCCCGAGCGGTCCCAGGTGCAGCAGCGCGTCGGCGACAGCGTGATGTGGCTCGGCGAGCACATGGGCCGTGTGCCCGTACTGGTGATCCCGTGCCTGCGTACCGGAAGGCCCGTGCCGGACGGCAACCAGGCCGGGCTGTGGGGTTCGTTGTTGCCCGCGGCCTGGAGCTACTGCCTGGCCGCGCGGACCCGCGGCCTCGCCACCGCGTGGACCACCCTGCACCTCGGTCAGGAGGACGAGGTCGCGCGGATCCTCGGCATCCCCGACGGGGTGCACCAGGGCGCGCTGCTGCCGACCGCCTACTACACCGGCACGACGTTCCGGCCCGCCGCCCGCGAACCCGTCGACGCTGTCTGGCACCACGACACCTGGTGACCGACGGCCTTGTGCCCTCTCCGTACATTGACCCGCATGGTCAGCCAGGGGCGTGCTCTTGCGGTCGCCGCGGCGTGGATCGTCGTCCCGTTGACCGCCGCGGGGGGCGCGCTCTGCGTCGCGTTCCCCGCGCGGGACGGATGGAACGGGCTCATTCCGTGGATCGCGCTGGCCGGGGTCCTGTTCATGACGCCGATCGCCCTGCTGGCGGCCGCGGTCTGGGTCGCCCGTCAGAGCGGCAGCGCACGATCGGCGAGCGGACTGGGGGCGCAGGCCGGGCTGATCGGACTCGTCGTCGCCGTCGTCTTCGCGGCAGGCTACGTCGCGGTCCATACCGGGTGAATCCCGCACCCCGCACGGGTACGCCACCGTCGGCACGGCAATGCATTCCTCGCCGAGATCGCCGGATGAGCCGGGCCCACGCGGTCAGGACACGCGGGCGCGGGGGACCCGGCCGTCGGGCGTGGGCCGCGCGCGCAACTGTGCGGCGGCCTGCGCCGGGTCGAACCCGAACGGCAGCTCCAGCCGATGCCGGTGCAACAGCGCCGGATCGGTCAGCAGGTCCTCGGTGGGCCCGTCCGCGGCGATCCGGCCGTCGTCGAGGATGACGGAGCGGTCGCAGAGCTGCAACGCGTACGGCAGGTCGTGGGTCACCATCAGGATGGTGATCGGCAGGCCTTCGAGGATCTCGGCGAGCTCGCGCCGGCTGGCCGGGTCCAGGTTGGACGAAGGTTCGTCGAGCACCAGCACGTCGGGCCGCATCGCGAGCACGGTGGCCACGGCGACCCTGCGGCGCTGCCCGAAGGACAGGTGGTGCGGGGCCCGGTCGCGGTACGCCGCCATGCCGACCGAGGTGAGCGCCTGCTCGACACGCTCGGTCAGCTCGTCGCCGCGCAGGCCGAGGTTGGCCGGGCCGAACGCGACGTCCTCGGCGACCGTGGGCATGAACAGCTGATCGTCGGGGTCCTGGAAGACGATGCCGACCCGGCGCCGGACGTCCGCGAGGCGTGACCGGTCCGCGGCGTCGACCGCCAGCCCGGTGACGGTGACGGTGCCCGCTCCGCCGTGCAGGATGCCGTTGAGGTGCAGCACCAGGGTGGTCTTGCCGGCGCCGTTCGGGCCGAGCAGAGCGACCCGCTCGCCCTGCCCTACCGTGAGGTCGACTCCGCGCAGCGCGACGTTGCCGTCCGGGTACGTGAAGTGCAGCCCGTCGACGTGCAGCGATGCGGTCACGACAGCACCGCCGTCAGGGCGATGCCGGTCGAGGCGACCGGCAGTAGCGCGGCGGCGATCCAGTGGGCGCGGGGCGCGCGGTCGTCGCCGGGGCGGGGGAGACGCCCCGTGTATCCGCGCGACACCATGGCGAGATAGACCCGCTCGCCGCGCTCGTACGCGCGCAGGAACAGTGACCCGACGCCGACCGCGAACGCCTTGACCTGCCAGAGGAAACGCGGATCGTAGCCGCGGGAGAGCCGGGCGATGCGCATGCGGCGGGCGTCCTCGGTGAGCACGTCCAGGTACCGCAGCATGAACGTGGCGATCAGGGTGAAGACCTCCGGGCATCGGAGCCGGTCCAGCCCGAGGATCAGGTCACGCATCGTGGTGGTCGCGGCCAGCAGCAGGGAGGCGAGTACGCCGAGGGTGCCCTTGGCGACGATGTTCCACGCCCCGTAGAGGCCGTCGACGGACAGCGACATCCCGAGCCAATGGATGCGTTCCCCGTGCCCGGCGAACGGCAGGGCGACCGCGAGCAGAATGAACGGCAGCTCGATCGTCGCGCGTTTCAGCAACCACGGCGCGGGGACCCGGGCGGTGGCCGCCACGGCGGCCAGCAGCAGCGCGTACCCGGCGAATGCGGCGAACTCCGCCCGCGGGGTCACCACCACGACGATGGTGAACGCCAGGGTTGCGACGATCTTGGTTTCGGGTGCCATCCGGTGGACCGGGCTCTCGCGCTGCAGGTGCAGCGGGTGGGCGTGGCCCGCCCCCATCAGGCGTCCTGCCGGCGGCGCCGGGCCAGCCAGAACAGGCCGCCGCCGAGCGCGAACGTGACCAGTACCCCGGCCGCCCCGGACAGGCCGGTGGACAGGTACGTGTTCCCGACGCCGCGGATGCCGTACCCGGCGAGCGGGCTGCCGGCCGCCTGGTGGCTCTGTTCCCGCTGGGCCATGCAGGTGCCGCCGGTGATCCGGCCCGCCGCGTCGACCGTGCAGCCGCGCAGGGCGGTGGCGTCCAGGCCGTCCGGGCTGGACGAGGCGAAGTTGCTCACCACCCCGGCGAGCAGCAGGGCGACCAGCAGGCCGCCGGCGAGGAACCAGCCGAGTCGCTTGCTCACGGGGTGCCGGCCTTTCGGGTGGGCTCACTCGTCCGAGGCGCCTGTACGGGGGTGCGGAAGCGACGCAGCGCGTACACCAGGTCGGGCCGGATCCGGGCGACCGTGGCCACCGTCGTGGCGGCGATCAGGCCCTCGCCGATGCCGATGAGCACGTGGACGCCGGCCATGGTGCCGGAGACCACGGGCAGGGGCACCTGGGTGGTGCCGCCGAGTGCGTACTCCAGGACGAAGCCCTGCGAGGCGGCGACGACGCTGACGACCGAGGCGACGGCGGCGGTGGCGGCGAGGCCGGCCGGGGTCTTCGGCAGAACCTTCAGCAACGCCACGACCAGGAGGTATCCGGCGGCCGTCCCGATCAGCGCCATGTTGGTGATGTTCAGCCCGAGGGCGGTCAGGCCGCCGTCCGCGAACAGCAGGCACTGCACGATGAGCACGGTCGACACGCACAGGGCGCCGACCCACGGCCCGACCAGGATGACCGCCAGGGTGCCGCCGAGCAGGTGGCCGGAGACCCCGGGCAGCACCTGGAAGTTGAGCATCTGCACCGCGAAGATGAACGCCGCGACCAGCCCCGCCATCGGGGCGAGGCGCTCGTCCAGGTCGGCGCGGCCGCGCCGGACGCAGTAGGCGAGCGCCACCACGGCGACGACCGCGAAGATGCCGGAGGTCGGGCCGTCCACGATCCCGTTGGCGATGTGCATCGCCTGCGTGTCCATGCCGCCTCCCGGACTGGTGGGGGTGGAGAAGCCTCCCGGCGGGGCTCAGCATATTAGGCGATCTTCGCTGTTGCAAAAGTTTGGCAACTGGCGGCGCGGCGGGTGCACCGCGCGCACCCGGACTGCACCGCTATCGGGCGACTTCGGGCAACGCGGTCGTCCTACCGTCTGTCGCCGTGGACAAGACGTTGATCGCCGAGGAGGCCGGTCCGGCGGTGCCGGCAAGCCGCTACGCCGACCTCTTCACCGGGGTGTCGCCGGGCGCGCCGCAGGCCGATGAGCGGCTCGCCGCGGCGCTGCACGCGCTCGAGATGGTCCGGATCGAGGAGATCCGGACCACCGGCCCGGCAGCCGAGTACGCCGAGCAGCTCGCGGTCACCCTGCACCGCCCGGACCTGCAGATGCGGGCCCGGCTGATCCGCGCCGACGTGCTGCGCCGCGACGGCGACGCCGCCGAGTCCGGCCGCATCGCCCAGCAGGTCAACGCCTGGGCCACGGAACACGGCGACACCGCGGTGCTGTCCCGCAGCCACGTGCTGCTGGCGGCGTTCTTCCGGCACGTCGGTGACCAGGCCGACGCGCTGTCGCACGCGGTGCAGGCGGTGGCGTACACCGAGCCGGACATGCCGGAGCGTATCCGCGCCCGGCACCTGCAGTTCCTGGCGATCATGCTGCATGAGAACGGCTCGCCGCAGGAGTCGCGGCGCCGGGCCGAGCAGGCCCGCGACATCGCCAGGGCCGCCGGCGACCACGAGATGGTGCTCCAGATCCTCAACAACCTTGCCTACACGGCGTACGAGGACGGCGACGACGAACGCGTGCAGGCGCTGCTCGTCGAGATCCGGTCGGTCAGTGCCCGCCACGAGCTCACCCTCGGCGCGCACATCCTCGACACCATCGCCCGCATCGAGATGGCGAACGGACGCTACGCCGAGGCGGAGGCGGTGCTGCGCCCGATCCTGCAGGGCGAGGCCGAATACCTGATCAGTGAGGGGATGATGCTGGCCACCACGCTGCTGACCGCGGCCGAGGCCCAGCGGCTGCGCGGCGATTTCCCCGCCGCGCAGGCCACCCTCGATCGTGCCGCCCAGTTCTGCGACACCCGCGGCGTGGTTGCCGGGCGGGCCCACGTACGCCACGCACAGTCCCAGCTGTACGCGGCCACCGGCCGCTTCCGCGAGGCGTACGAGGAATTCGAGCGCTTCTATGCCGCGACGCAGTCGCTGCAGTCGGCCCAGCGTGAGGCCCGCGCCCGCGCCATGCAGGCGATGTTCGAGAACGAGGAAGCGCGCCGCGACAGCGTCCGATTCCGGGAGATGGCGGAGCGCGACCCGCTCACCGGCCTGTACAACCGGCGCTACATCGACGAGCGGCTGGCCATCCTCATCGAGGACGCCGCCCGCGCCGGCACCCGGATATCGGCCGCGCTGGTCGATCTCGACCATTTCAAGCGGGTCAACGACACGCTGTCGCACGCCACCGGCGACGCGGTGCTCATCCAGATCGCCGGCCTGCTCGCCGACGCGGCGAGCGGGTCCGCGGTGGCCGGGCGCCTCGGCGGTGAGGAGTTCGTGCTGGTCTTCCCGGACACCGACACCGACGAGGCGAACCGGCGTTGCGAACAGCTGCGCCGCGCCATCGCCACCCACGACTGGGAGCCGACGACGGGGACGCTGGCGGTGACCGCCAGCATCGGCGTCACCACGGTCGCCAACGGCCAGAGCAGCCCTTCGGCGCTGCTGGCGGCAGCCGACCGGAATCTGTACGTCGCCAAGCGCACCGGCCGCAACCGGGTCATGACCGACCCGGTGACGCCGTAGCCGACTCACGGACACGACGATGCGGTACCGGCCGTGCAGCCGGTACCGCATCGTTTGTCTGCGCAGAATCGGGTCAGTTCACGAACGCGCACATGGCGTACGCGGTGACGCTGCCGGAGCCGGACCGCTTGACGATCCACGCCGTGTTGTCCGCCGACGGGTTGCTCGCGATGATCGTCGAGCTGGCGGAGACGACCCCGCCGCCACCGAGGACCTTCCGGCCGCCGGTGCAGGTTGCGGTGACCGTACTGTTGTTGTCCGTCGCGCTGACCTGAACGAGGCCGCTCAGCCCTGCCGCGCCGGTGTCACCCTTCGGGCCGGTGGCGCCGGTGTCGCCCTTCGGGCCGGCCGGGCCGGTGGCGCCGGTGTCACCCTTCGGGCCCGCCGGGCCGGTCGCCCCGGTGTCACCCTTCGGGCCCGCCGGACCGGCCGGGCCCGCAACGCCCTGAGCGCCGGACTCACCCTGCGGGCCGGCAGCGCCTGCGGCACCCTGCGGGCCTACGGCGCCGGTTTCACCTTGCGGGCCGGGAGCACCCTGCGGGCCCATGGCGCCGGTCTCACCCTGCGGTCCGGCAGCGCCGGTCTCACCCTGCGGTCCGGCAGCGCCGGCCTCACCCTGCGGTCCGGCCGGGCCCTGCGGGCCGACCGCGCCCTGCGCACCCACGAGCGTGGCGAGGAAGTCGGTCACCGAGCCTTCTCCGTTGCCGGGCAGGGAATGCCAGGCGTCGTACGCCGATTCCCCGGCGGCGCCGGTCTGGCCCTGCTCGCCCGCGGCGCCGGTCTCGCCACGCTCGCCCACCAGTGACAGCAGGAAGTCGTCGAGGTCGCCGTCGTGCGTCTGCGCCCACAGGTCGTACGCGGACGCGCCGTCGAATCCCTGCTCGCCCTGCGGCCCGACCAGTGAGGCGAGGAAGTCGTCGACCTCGCCGGTGTGGCCGTTGGCCAGCCAGAGCTGGTACGCGGAGAGCCCGTCGGCACCGCGCTCGCCGACCAGCGAGGCGAGGAACTGCTCGACCGTGCCGCTGTGACCGTTCTGCAGCCACAGCGCGAACGCGGACAGCCCGGCGGGCCCTTCGGAGCCGGCCGCCCCGGCCGCACCGGTCGCCCCCGTGGCACCGGTGAGGCCCTGGATGCCGGGGACGCCCTGGAGGCCCTGCAGGCCCCGCGGCCCGGCCACGCCCTGGGGGCCGATCTTGTTCCAGGAGATCAGGGTCTCCGTCGAGCTGCAGCGCTTCCCGCCGGCGTAGTTGATGAGCCGCATCGCGCCGGTCTTCTTGTTGCTGCAGGCGTAGATCACGTTCGACGCGGTGGCCTGCGCGTTCGCGGCGGCTGCGGCGGCGGTGCCGCCCGCGGCCAGCATGAGAACGGACGCCGAGACGGCGATGGCGACGCGCTTCTTGGGCAGATTCATCAGCGGGGGGCCTTCCTTGCGAGCGGGACGGTGCGCCCAGTGCCCGGGGTGGTGGGTGCCGCGGTGCGGGTGGCGCTGTGGTGGGGTCCGGGTGTGTCGATCACCGGAGGACCGGTGGTCGACTTGGGTGAAATCACGCTACGTGATGATAAGTCCGAGTTGGAAGCCTTGCGTAGTTGAATTGGCCGTTCGGACGGGGCGTCTGTCACCAAGAGGATCGCTCGGACCAGGACGTTGAAGGACAAATGCTCTCGTTGGTGGCTGATTTGCTTCAGCTTGGTTGCTGACAGTGATGTCGACCGCAGATTCACTGAGTGATGACGCCGTGCGGTCTCCGGCCGGTCGTGGCGGCCTGAGCCCCCCAAAGCGGCGATCTGCCGGAGTGCCGCGCCGGCCGGACGAGGACGTCTTCGACCACGACGCATGGAAAGGACCCGGCCCGGGTCCCGTCATCGGATTCATCACCCGGTACACCCCGGATCGGTGCTTGCCGGTCCGGGGTGCCGGGCGTGCGCCCGTGCACGGCGTGGAGCAGTTCGTCCGCGGTGAATGACGGGAGGGTCGTCAGCGGAGCGGGAGATCGGCCGGCGCGGTGACGGTGGTGGGGGCGTCCTCGGTGGTCAGTGGTAGGAGGATGCGGAAGGTGGTGCCGACGCCGGGTTGGGTGGTGAGGGTGATGGTGCCGTGGGCTTCGGTGATGATGCCGTAGACGGTGGCGAGGCCGAGGCCGGTGCCGTGGTGTTTGGTTTTGGTGGTGAAGAAGGGTTCGAAGACGTGGGTGGCGACGTCTTCGGGCATGCCGGTGCCGGTGTCGGTGATGTTGAGCTGGGCGTAGTCGCCTGCGGGTAGCGGTGGTTGGGGGGTGCCGGTTTCGGGCCGGTCTTCGATGATGATCATGCCGCCGTCGGGCATGGCGTCGCGGGCGTTGATGACGAGGTTGAGCAGTACTTGTTCGATGCGGCTGCGGTCGGCGCGGATGGGGAGTGGGTGGGGGTGGAGGTGGGTGATGAGTTCGATGTGGGTGCCGATGGTGCGGTCGAGGAGGGTGCGGGTGTCGGTGATGATGGTGTTGAGGTCGATGGTTTGGGCGGTGGTGGGTTGTTTGCGGGCGAAGACGAGGAGTTGGCGGGTGAGGTCGCGGGCGCGTTCGGCGCTGGCTTTGGCGCGGGTGAGGTCGTTGTGGGTGTCGGGGTCGGTGGTTCGTTCGAGGGCGAATTCGAGGTAGTTGAGGTTGATGGCGAGCAGGTTGTTGAAGTCGTGGGCGATGCCGCCGGCGAGTTGGCCGAGGCTTTCGAGGCGTTCGGCGCGGGCGGAGCGTTCGAGGATTTGTTGGCGTTGTTCCTCGGCCTGTTTCTGAGCACTGATGTCGCGGTCGATCGCACCCACCCCGACCACGGTGCCGTGCTGGTCGCGGATCGGCGAGACGCTGGTCGACACGTCGAGATAGGTGCCGTCCTTGCACCGCCGCCGGGTCTGGAAGTGCGAGATCCGGCCGCCCTGACGGAGTTCTTCCAGGATCTCGGGTAGGACCGCATTGCGTTCGGGCGCCAGTACGTCCCGGACGTCGCTACCGATCATCTCCTCCGCCGTGTAGCCGAACATCCGCTCGGCGCTGGGGTTCCAGGACACGATCGTCAGGTCCATGTCCAGCGCGACGATCGCGTCCTGCGACGAATACACGAGTGCGGCCAGGGCCGACTCGTACTGCGCCCCCCGGTTGGCGCGGCGTTCCAGCGCGTTCTGGCTGTAGGCGACTCCGGCGCTGAGCGCGGTCATCCCGCCGATCACCCACAGGCGCACCTCCTGGTACGCGGTGCCGCCCAGTCCCTGCCAGGTCGAGGTGGCCCACGCCATGGCCATCGCGAACGCGCCGACGGCGAGAACCGCCCATGGTCGTGCCGATGCCACCGCCACGACCGGCCCGACCGCGATGACCAGCCCGAACGCGGTCAGCTCCCGCGGCGTCGCCAGGTCCACCACGCTGGTCAAAATGATGATCAGTACGGAGAACGACAGCACCCCGGCCCGCCACCAGCCATGGGTGAGCGAGCCATGATCGCGCCGCCAGTCCTCGTACCGCATGCGTTTCTCCTGAGATACCCGTGCTCAGGATGGCACGCGGGGGGCTGCGGTCCCTCGCACTCGCCGATTCCCCCGGAGCCGGGCGAGCGCGCGATGCCGGCCGCCCGGCTGTACGTGTCCCGCGTCGCGGTTGTCACGCCTCGGCCCGGTCCGGCCGGACCGCCGGATCGCACGGCGGTGTCTTCTGTGGATCCGCCGTGGGAGCCGATGAGGTGTCCGTGGTGCTGAGGGGCACCAGGATGCGGAAGGTGGTGCCGACGCCGGGTTGGGTGGTGAGGGTGATGGTGCCGTTGGTCTCGGTGATGATGCCGTAGACGGTGGCGAGGCCGAGGCCGGTGCCGTGGTGTTTGGTTTTGGTGGTGAAGAAGGGTTCGAAGACGTGGGTGGCGACGTCTTCGGGCATGCCGGTGCCGGTGTCGGTGATGCTGAGCTGGGCGTAGTCGCCTGCGGGCAGCAACGGTTGCGGGGTGCCGGTGGTGGGAGGTGACGAGGGTTCGGTGGAGACGAGGTCGCGGGGGCAGGTGTCGATGACGATGAGGCCGCCGTCGGGCATGGCGTCGCGGGCGTTGATGACGAGGTTGAGCAGTACTTGTTCGATGCGGCTGCGGTCGGCGCGGATGGGGAGGGGGTGGGGGTGGAGGTGGGTGATGAGTTCGATGTGTGTGCCGATGGTGCGGTCGAGGAGGGTGCGGGTGTCGGTGATGATGGTGTTGAGGTCGATGGTTTGGGCGGTGGTGGGTTGTTTGCGGGCGAAGACGAGGAGTTGGCGGGTGAGGTCGCGGGCGCGTTCGGCGCTGGCTTTGGCGCGGGTGAGGTCGTTGTGGGTGTCGGGGTCGGTGGTTTGTTCGAGGGCGAATTCGAGGTAGTTGAGGTTGATGGCGAGCAGGTTGTTGAAGTCGTGGGCGATGCCGCCGGCGAGTTGGCCGAGGCTTTCGAGGCGTTCGGCGCGGGCGGAGCGTTCGAGGATTTGTTGGCGTTGTTCCTCGGCCTGTTTCTGAGCACTGATGTCGCGGGCGATCGCGGCCAGGCCGACCACGGTGCCGCGCCGGTCGCGGATCGGCGAGACGCTGGTCGACACGTCGAAGAGGTGGCCGTCACGGTGCACGCGCTGGGTCCGGAAATTCGAGAGCCCGCCGCCCTGGCGGATCTCCGCGATGACATGCGGCAGCCGGGCCGCTGATCCCGGAGGCAGGACCGTCACGACGTTCCTGCCGATCATCTCCGCGGCGCTGTAGCCGTATGTCCGTTCGGCGCCCTGATTCCAGGACACGATCAGGCCGTCCAGGTCCGCGGCGATGACCGCGTCACCGCAGGATTCGACCACCGCGGCGAGCATCGACTCGTCCTCGGCTGAGCGGTTGGCGCGGCGTTCCAGCGCCCGCTGGCTGTAGGCGACCCCGGCGCTGAGCGCGGTCATCCCGCCGATCACCCACAGGCGCACCTCCTGGTACGCGGTGCCGCCCAGTCCCTGCCAGGTCGAGGTGGCCCACGCCATGGCCATGCCGAACGCCCCGACCGCAACGACCGCCCACGGCCGGGCCGCGGCCGCCGCCAGCACCGGCCCGACCACGATGACCAGCCCGAACGCGGTCAGCTCCCGCGGCGTCGCCAGGTCCACCACGCTGGTCAAAATGATGATCAGTACGGACAGCGACACGACCCACGCCCGCCACCAGCCACGGGTCAACGAGCCGTGCTCCTGCCGCCAGGTCTCGTAGCGCATGCAGCCCTCTGGAGCAGATCCCGGGCTCTCGTCGAACCCGCTTCTCCTGGCATGTCCGTGCACAGGATGTTACGCGCCCGGGCTCCAGTCGAGCAGGCGCCGGCACAGGTCGACCGCGTCGGTCAGGGTCTGCACGTCGCGGTCGGACAGGGTCTCGTCGATCGCGCGGGCGAGCCAGTCGGCGCGGCGCCCCCGCTCCTCGCCGAGGATCTCGTGCCCCCTCGCCGTCAGGGCGATCGGGGCTTTGCGCCGGTCGACCGGGTGGCTGACGCGCTCGGCGAGGCCCTGTTCGACGAGGCGGCCCACGCTGCGCGCCATGGACTGGGGGCGCACGCGCCGGGCCGCGGCGAGTTCGCTGGTGGTCATCGGGCCCTGGCGCCCGAGCAGACCGAGGACGGCGGTGACGTCCGGCGGTGTCGGGTCGTCCGCGCGGACCCGGCGCACCAGCTGACCGAGGACGAGCCGCAGGTCCGCGGCAAGCTGTGTCGATGCGGGCATGGCGGCAGCCTAACCTGATACACAGCAAGGCTGAACAGCTGGGCTGGTAAAAATAGACAGCAAGACTGTACAGTCATGCTGTTGTTTCCGTCCGGATGAAAGGGCCCGCCACATGTCCGTAGATCACCTTGCCGACCGCACCGTCGTCGTCCTGATCGACCTGCAGAAGGGCATCACCGCGCTGCCGACCGTCCATCCGGCCGCGGATGTCGTCGGCCGCGCCGCCGACCTGGCGCGCGCCGCCCGTACCCGTGGCCTTCCGGTCGTCCGGGTCAGGGTGGCGTTCTCCGCGGACCGTGGCGACGTGGTGCAGGGCCGGGTGGATGCCCCGCCACCGGCCGTCGCCATGGCGGCCGACTTCGCCGCGTACGACGAGCGCGTGCCGCTGCACGACGGCGACATCCGCATCACCAAACGCGGATGGGACGCCTTCCACGGCACCGAACTGGACCTGCAACTGCGCCGTCGCCGGATCACCGGCATCGTGCTGGCCGGCATCTCCACCAGCATCGGTGTGGAGTCGACCGCGCGCACCGGGCGGGAGCTCGGCTACGAGATCGCGGTCGCCGGAGACGCCGTGACCGATCTCGTCGCCGCGGCGCACGACACCAGCCTCCAGATCATCCTGCCGAGACTCGCTCGCATCGACACCACCGCGGCCATCGTGGACGCCCTCGCGCGTCAGTGACCACACCGGCCGGCCGACGACCCGGGGCCGCGATGGAGGGCAGGGCCACGATTGAGGCGAGATTGCATCGCGACCCGGGGCCGCGATTGAGGGCAGGGCCGCGATTGAGGCAGGGCCGCAGCTCGCGGTCGCCCAGACGCGAAGCGCTGCCACGTCAGTCATCTGCCGGGGATGAGTGCCGTGCTCGATCCAGGCGCGACAGTGGTCGCAGGCCCTGGGCCCGCCATCGGCGGGCGCCGTAGCCGTGTACGTGCCGGCCGTAGCGCACGCCGGACCGACGATCGGAGGTAGGAAATGGCTGTCGACACGTTCCTTGCGTATGTCGGGGTGTATTCCAGCGTCGACCTCGCCGAGGCGGACTACGACCTCGTGAAGGACCTGCACCGTAAGGCCGGGCTGATCGACGCCTACGACGCCGCCGTGGTCGAGCGGCGCGCCGACGGCAAAACCAAGATCGTCAAGAAGCACGAGACCCCCACCCGGGTCGGCGGCGTACTCGGCGGCGGTGTCGGGCTGGCCACCGGCCTGGTGGTGGCGCTCTTCCCGTTCGCCGCGATCGGTGGCGGGCTGCTGGCCGCGACCGCCGGCGGCGGTGCCGTACTCGGTGCGGTGGCCGGGCACGCCGCGGCCGGGATGAGCCGCCACGACCTCAAGGAACTCGGCGAGCACCTCGACGCGGGGCAGGCCGGGCTGGTGGTCGTCGCGGTGGCCGACATGGGCGCCAAGGTGGAGGAGGCGATGCGCCGGGCAGCCAAGGTCGAGGCCAAGCAGCTCAAGACGGACACCGCGGAGATCGAGCAGGACGCGAAGGCCGCCGATGCCTGACCGCACCCGGCCCCGGACGAGCAGGAGCCAGGCATGCCAACCCCCCGCACACATCGCCGGACGGCCACGGCCTGCGCGCTGATCGGGCTCACGATCAGCGCGATGGCGGGCCTGAGCGCCTGCGGCGACGGAGGACCGGAGATCCTGCCGTCGGCCCGGCCCTCGCCACGGTCCACCACACCGGCCGAGGGTGAGGCGGAGGCGATACCCACCGCAACCCGGCCGACCCGAAGCGAGGAGCCCTCGCGAACACGGGAGCCCGAGGCGACCACCGCTGCGACCACGACGCCACCTGCCACGCGGACGCCCGGTACGCCGACCACGACCACGAGGACCGCCAGACCTCCGACGAGCGTCCCGGCCACGCCGACCGTCACCACGACGGCCGCAGCGACCACCCCGCCGCCGGAGACCACCGCGGCACCGACGACGACACCCGCGCAGACCCCCACCGCCACGCCGTCGCCCGCGGCAGCCACCGAGTCCGGGGCCGGCCCGCTGTTCTGGCTGGTGCTGATCGCCCTGATCACCGCGGGGATCGTCGGCGGAGTGCTGGTGTACCGGGCACGCCGTACCTCGGCCTGGGACGCGGAGGCCAAGGCGCTGGAGGCCGAGACCGGCGGTCTCGTCGCGATGCGGCTGCCGGCGGTGCTGGCCACGACCGACGTCGGGGCACGGGGTCTGGCGTGGCCGCCCGTCCGCGCGGACCTGGCCGCCCTCATCGCCCGGTGGAACCTGCTGACCGGACAGGCGGTCGGTCAGCCGCGACAAGGCTGGTCGGCCCAGATCGCGGGCCTGCTGAACGAGTTGGTCACCGCGCTGGACGCGGAGAACGAAGCGATGGCGGGCGGCAGCGACTGGACCGTGCTGCGAACGCGCGTGGACCGTGCCGAGCAGGCGTTGCGGGCGGTCCTCCAGCAGCCACCCGACCAGCCCGGCGCCGGTGGGTCAGGCCCGCCGCCGCCTCAGCCTGGCGGCGGTGCGTCAGGGCCACCACCCGGTCCGTCCGGCCCTGGCGGGTCAGGCCCGTCGGCACCCGGTCCTCCGTCCGGCCCCGGTGGGTCAGGCCCGCCGCCACCGGCCTGAGGACCACCACGGTCGCGGACGCCGCCGGACGGCACCCGGCTCGGGAATCATCCGCCCGGCATGATTTCGGTACGCGGATCGTGCCGGGCGTTGTCCCCGCCCGCCTCGCTGCCCACGCTGTAGCGGCGTGCGAACCGCGGACCGTAGATGCTCGACATGCACACCGGCTCGGCCTGGCAGACGCGCGGGTCGTGCGGGGCGTACGCCAGGAAGTAGCGCAGCTTGGTGTCGCGGTCCTCGGGGGACAGGTTCACCGGCCGGTCGGCGATCCGGTACCCCTGATACCCGGAGATCCGGTGCGTCGTCCGGTACGCCAGGTGCGCGGCGTACGTGAGATATGCCGCGCTGTGATGGTCGCCGTGGTCGCCGTCGCCGTACTCGCCGATGTAGTCGAGGGTGCGGATCATCGCGGGCTGGTAGATGTTCATGATCGCGGTGAGGGTGTCGGTCAGTGACCGTGCGGTGTACGTGGCGCTGCCGTCGATGGCGTGGATCTGGCCGATGTTGCCGCGCAGCAGCTTGCGGACCGTCTCGTAATGGTGCTTGGCGTACCCCCGGCCGTCGGGCAGGCGCAGGAACAGCAGCGTGATCCCGGTGCCGCGCAGGGTGGCCCGGCTGAGCGTGTGGTCGCCGACGGCGAGCCGGTCGGTGGCCCACCGGGCGGGCCTGCCGGCCATCGCGGCGTAGGCGGCCTCGGCCCCGGTTTCCCGGCCGCGCCAGTAGGTGCGGTTGCGGCCCGCATCGCCGGCGGTGACGAAGACCGTGGTGAGGCAGCGTCCGGCGGCGATGTCGCGGCTGACGTCCGGGTTGATGAACAGCAGGTCGTCGTCCTGGTGTGCGACCACGACCAGGCTGGTGGGGCAGGCCGCCGTGGCGGTGGTGGGCGTCGGCACGGCCTCGGCCGAGCCGGCCGCCAGCAGCGCCGCCACCACCGAGCCCAAAGCCAGGCGGCGCACCCTGGGATGGCGTAGTGCCCGACGCGCGGCCGCGGCCACGGCCGCGCAACGCGGCGACAGTCGAGCCATGGGGCATCCGTTCGTTTCGTCCGCACGCGGGCGGCTTTGTGCCGCGGCGTAGGCAACGACGCCCGGTCATCCGTCTGAATCGGCAGCGGGATGGTCCCGGCCAAGCAGCCGGGCGGGACACCACCGGGTGCAATGCGGGTGCCACCGCGGTGCGACGGCCCCGCCGCCCTGCGTGACGGCGGCGTGAGACCGTCAGGCCCTGGCTTCCTGAGCGCGGTGACCAGCCCGTATCCTGCGGCTCGCGCAACGATGGGGAGGAAAGAAATGTACGAGCAGCAGCCAGGCGCCGGGCAGCCGGGAGCGTACCCGCCGCAGGGTGGCGGCGCCGGCGGTGCGATCGCCGTGACGCTGAAGTTCAACCCGATCGGGTTCCTGTTCGGACTCTTCAAGCCGCCGGTGGAGCTCAACGGCCAGGAGGTCGCGAAGGGCTGGGGCCGGCACGTCATCCCGGTCCAGCCCGGCCAGCACCACCTGCACATCCACGTGCCGTACCTGCTGCCGCCGCGGATCGGCAACGCCGACCTCGCCGTGCCGGTGGCGCCGGGCCAGACGGTCGAGCTGGAGTACCGGGCGCCCATGATCGCCTTCATGAACGGCGCGCTGGGTGCCCCGCCGCAGAAGTACCCGGGCATGGCGGTGTCGATCGTCCTGCTCGCGATCTCGCTGGTCATCCTGCTCTGCGTCTGCGGCGGATTCCTCGTCGCGGCGATCAGCGGCGGGTCCGGTACCTCGTCGACCGGGTTGCCGGCCCTGCACGCGGTCGCGACGGTGGCGAGCGGGTTGCTGCGCTGACCCGGGGTCGCGGGTGACTCAGGTTCGCCGCGCGAAGGCCGTTGGTGAGGTCAGGTGGGGTCGCGTGCCCCGCCTGCCTGCCGTCACGTCCAGCACCGGCGGCCGCCCCGAGGCGGCGGCCCGCCCGCGACCCACCGAGGAGATGCCGATGTCGGCTCGCCACACCCCGCGAACCCCGCGGCAGGGCGGCACCGGCGCGGCGGTGCATTCCCTGCACGAGGCCGCGCAGCGGCTGCTCGCCGGCCACGACGGCGTCCGCACCGAGATCTTCGACCCCGAGGCGGGCGTGGCGATCATCCTGCCGTCGGGATACCGCTGGCAGGTGCACGTCCCGCACTCCGGTGCCATCGACGTCGGCGTACATCACGCGGTGCTGTGCAGCCCGGACCGCAACCCGCTGCCCGCCGCGCCGCTGATCACCCTGGCCGACGTCGCGGACGTGGTCAGCCTGGTGAGTTCCGCCCAGGCGGGGCCGGTCGCGAAGCTGATCGACGTCGACCTGCTGGCGCGGATGGAGATCGACCTGTTCGACCCGGACTCCCTGCTCGACGAGGGCGTCTGACTCAGGGGGTGGCGCCCTGCGCGGACTCGCGCAGGCGGCGCAGGTCGTCCGCCGGGGAGATGGTCTTGACCGGGTCGGGCGCGGCGCCGCGGCGGCGCCACTCGCGCGGATAGCCCAGCGACACCTCCTCGTACCGCACTCCGTCGTAGAACGTGGTGCGCGGGATGTGCAGATGCCCGTACACCATGGTGACCGCACCGAAGCGGCGGTGCCAGTCGCGGGTCCGCACCGTGCCGCACCACTGGGCGAACTCCGGATACCACAGGACCTCGGTCGGCTCGCGGACCAGCGGGTAGTGGTTGACCAGCACCTTCGGCAGGTCCGCCGGTGCCTCGGCGAGACGGCGCTCGGTGAACGCGATCCGGGCCGCGCACCACGCCTCCCGGCTCGGATACGGGTCCGGGTGCAGCAGGAACTCATCGGTGCACACCACGCCGGCATCGTGCGCCAGCCGCAGGGAATGCTCCTGCGACGTCGCCCCGGGGGCGCGGAACGTGTAGTCGTACAGCGTGAACAGCGGCGCGACGAGCGCGGGGCCGCCGTCGCCGTCCCAGATCGGGTACGGGTCCTCCGGGGTGAGCACGCCCAGCGAACGGCACAGCTCGACGAGCAGGCTGTAACGGGCCTCGCCGCGGGCCTGCACCGGATCCTCCCGAGGCGTCCACAGCTCGTGGTTGCCCGGCGTCCACACCACGGTGGCGAACCGGTCGGCGAGTTGCCGCAGCGCCCACTCGACATCCGCGAACGTCTCCGCGACGTCACCGGCGACGATCAGCCAGTCACCCGGGTGCTCGGGGCGCAGCTGTTGCACGAAGGCGCGGTTCTCCGCGTACGCGATGTGCAGGTCGCTGACCGCACGCAGCCGTGGGGACGCGGTCACGACGGCGGGGCGAGGGGCTGCGGGGATCTCACCGCCCGACACTATTGCGCGGACCGCGGTGCGTACACCCCTATCGTGCCGGTCAGGGGTTCCGGAGGGTTCGTGTGCGGGCTAGCCTGCGCCACGAGGTCCGGTGTGGACCAGCCGATCCCGGGGGTGCCAACGCGATGACCGACCTGCTCGGCGCGGTCGTGCCGGACCACGTGAGCTGGGTGCAGACCCGCCAGGACCGCGGCGGCGACGACCTGTTCCCGCAGGAGGAGGCGGCCGTCGCGAACGCGGTCGCGAAGCGGCGTACCGAGTTCGCCGCCGTCCGGTGGTGCGCCCGCACCGCACTGGCCCGCCTCGGCGTCCCGCCCGCGCCGATCCTGCCCGGGGAGCGGGGCGCGCCGGGCTGGCCCGACGGCATCGTGGGCAGCATGACGCACTGCGCCGGGTATCGTGCCGCCGCGGTCGCGCGCCGCGGGCCCGTCCGTACGATCGGGGTGGACGCCGAACCGGCCGCCGCCCTGCCCGACGGCGTGCTCGACGCGATCGCGCTGCCCGAGGAGGCCGCGATGGTGGCCCGCCTGGCCGCCGCCCGGCCCGACGTGCCGTGGGACCGGCTGCTGTTCTCCGCCAAGGAATCGGTCTACAAGGCCTGGTTCCCGGTCACCGGCACGTTCCTTCAGTTCCACGAGGCGCGCCTGCACATCGACGGGCGGACCGGGGAGTTCACCGCGCAGCTGCTGGTCGACGGTGCGATCGACCGGTTCACCGGGCGCTGGCACTGCGGCGGCGGGCTGGTGCTGACCGCCATCGTCGCGTAGGGACGCGGACACGCGCGTACCGATGGGGTTGGCAAGATCCGCGGCGTCGGCCAGGGTGGGTCCATGACGAGTCAGCATGTGGTCGGGTTCGACGGGATGTTCCTGAGCCCCGGCGAGGATCCCCGGACGTCCGCCAACCCGGTCGGCGAGATGGCGACCATCCGTGAGTACCTGTCCAACTACCGGCTCACGCTGGGCCTCAAGTGTGACGGCCTGTCGCCCGGGCAGCTCGCCACCCGGTCGGTGCCGCCGTCCACGATGAGCCTGCTCGGCCTGATCCGGCACATGGCCAAGGTCGAGCATCAATGGTTCCAGCGGGTGCTGCAGGGCCACGCGGACCAGGCCCGGCTGTACTGGACCGAGGAGAACAAGGACCTCGACTTCGACGGGGCCGTCGCCGACCCGGCGGTGGTGCAGGACGCGTTCACCGAGTGGAAGGCGCAGATCGCGGCCGCGGACCGGTGGCTGGACGGGCCGGTCGACCTCGCGGCGATCGCGAAGACCCCGCACGGCGAGGACGCCGCCGTCCGTGACGTCCTGGTGCACATGATCGAGGAGTACGCGCGGCACTGCGGGCACGCCGACCTGCTGCGCGAGTGCATCGACGGGCGCACCGGGCAGTAGCGGGACTCATCAGCGGCGGGCGCGGCGGCGCAGCACCAGCTTGCGCAGCTCCTCCAGCCACAGCACCAGCGAGCCGGCCGCCACGCACACGACGAACTGCGTGCCGTTCAGGTGGGAGGCTTCGAAGAAGTGCTGCATCCATTCCACCTTGACGATGGCGAGCTGGGCCGCCGCGATCACCGCGATCGACACCCACAGGTAGCCGTTGGTGAAGAACCCCGCACCGAACGCGGACCCGTGCTCGGCGCGCGCGTTGAACACGTTGAACAGCTGGGCGAGCACGAACGTCGTCCAGCCCATCGTCGCCGCGGTCTCGGTGTCGTACGCCTGCCCGGCCCACCCGATCACCGCGAGCGTGCAGGCGCCCATGACCGCGGCGAGCCACAGCAACACCCGTAGCCGCGCGCCCGGCAGGATCTGCGTCCGCTTCGGCCGTGGTGGTTCCGCCATCGCCTGCGGGCGGGGCCGGTCGACACCCAGCGCGAGCGCGGGCGGGCCGTCGCAGATGAGGTTCACCCACAGGATCTGGATCGTCGTGAACGGCGCCGCCATGCCGAGCAGCGCCGTGATGAGCACGGTCAGGATCGCGCTCAGGTTCGTGGAGAGCTGGAAGCGCACGAACTTGACGATGTTCTCGTAGATCGTGCGTCCTTCACGGACCGCGGAGACGATCGTGGCGAAGTTGTCGTCGAGCAGGATCATGTCGGCGGCTTCCTTGGTGACCTCCGTGCCGGTGATCCCCATCGCCACGCCGATGTCCGCCTGCTCCAGTGCGGGCGCGTCGTTGACCCCGTCCCCGGTCATCGAGACGACCAGGTCGTGGGACTGCAACGCCCGGACGATGCGCAGCTTGTGCTCGGGCGCGACCCGCGCGAACACCCCGATCTCGCGGACCCGGGCCGCCAGCTCGCGATCGTCCATGGCCTCCAGGTCGGTGCCCCGTACGACGTGGCCGGTGATGCCGAGCGCCCCCGCGATGGCGTGCGCGGTCGTCGGGTGGTCCCCGGTGATCATCTTGATGCCGATGCCGGACCCGTGCGCCGCGGCGATCGCGTCGCGCGCCTCCGCCCGTGGCGGGTCGACGATGCCGACCAGTCCGAGGAAGACCAGCCCGCTGGCGGCCCGTTCCGCGCCGGCGTCCAGGTCGCCCCCGGCACTCGGGATCCAGTCACCCGCCGCGGCCAGGACGCGCTGGCCCTGCTCCGCGAGCCGGTCCGCGTCGGCGCGAACCGCGTCGCGTCCGGCCGCGTCCAGCGCCGCGATGTCGCCGTCGCGCAGCGCGATGCGGTCCACCCGTTCCAGGACGCTCTCCACCGCGCCCTTGACGCACACCAGGATCCGGCCCGGATGATCCCCGGCACGGTCCTCGTGGAACGTCGCCATGTACTTGGTCGCCGAGTCGAACGGCACCTCCCCGACCCGGGGGAACCGTTGCCGGGCCCGCTCCACGTCCACGCCCGCCTTGCTTCCCAGCACCACCAGCGCCCCTTCGGTCGGGTCGCCGATGCAGGCGCCGTCGCGGATCACCGCGTCGTTGCACAGCACCATGGCCGCGGCGACCTGGCGCAGGTCGGGCAGCGGGTGGTCGAAGTCGTCGGCGGTGATGCGGCCCTCGTGCGCGTACCCCTGGCCTTCGACGGTCAGCTCCTGGCCGCCGTGCACGAGCGTGCGGGCGGTCATCTGGTTGAGCGTGAGCGTGCCGGTCTTGTCGCTGCAGATGACCGACGTGGAGCCCAGCGTCTCGACCGCGTGCAGCCGCTTGACCACGGCACGGCGTTTGGCGAGGCGGCCCATGCCCACCGCCAGCGTCACGGTCACGGTGGCCGGCAGCGCCTCGGGGATCGCGGCGACCGCCAGCGCGATCGAACCCACCACCAGCTCGTGCCACGGCACGCCCTGGGCGAGCCCGATGAGCAGCAGCACCAGCACGGCCACGCCGGCGATCAGGGCGAGCCGGTGCCCGAGCTGCGCGGTCTGACGCTGCAGCGGCGTCGGCTCGGGCTCCACCTCGTTCATCAGCGCGGCCAGCCGGCCGATCTCGGTGTCCATGCCGGTCGCGGTGACGATCTCCTCCGCCCGGCCCGCGGTGACCGCGGTGTGGGTGAACGCCATGTCCGTACGGTCGCCCAGCGCGGTCTCCTGCGCGACCGGCGCGGTGCCCTTGTCCACCGGTACGGCCTCGCCGGTCAGCGCGGCCTCGGCGACGGCGAGGCGGAACGCGCCCGCGAGCCGCCCGTCGGCGGGCACCGTGTCACCCGCCTCCAGCAGCACCACGTCGCCGGGCACGAGCTGGTCGGCGGGGATCTGCTGCACCGCGCCGTCGCGGCGGACCCGGGCCTGCGGCACGACCAGCGCCTGGATCGCCGCCAGCGACTGCTGTGCCTGCCGTTCCTGCCAGAAGCCGAGCAGGCCGTTGAAGACCAGCAGCACGGCGATGAACGCCGCCTCCTCGACCTCGCCGATGGCCAGCGACAGCACCGCGGCGCCCAGCAGGACGAGGATGAGTCCGTCGGTGAACTGGGCCAGCAGCAGCCGCCACCACGGCGGCGGCGGGGCGGAGTGCAGCGCATTGGGACCGTAGCGGGCCTGGCGGTCGCTCACCTGCGCGGCGGGCAGACCCTGGGCCACGTCGACGCCGAGGGCCTGGGCCACGTCGTCGACCGTCATCGCGTGCCAGCCGTTGCCGCCGGCGGCCGGGGCGGGGGATTCGAGTTGGACGGCCATGGTCCTCCTATCGGGGTGGGACCGGATCGCCCGCCGACCGGTGGGCGGCGGCGGTGTCCTGGGCCTCCTCGGCGACGGGTTCGCGTCCGGTGTCCCCGACGACGAACCGGTATCCCAGCCCGGCCAGTGCGGCGCCCATGAGCGGCGCGACCCAGAACAGCCAGAGCTGGCTCAGCGCCCACCCGCCCACGAACAGGGCCGGCCCGGTGGAACGGGCCGGGTTCACGGAGGTGTTCGTCACCGGGATGCTGATCAGGTGGATCAGGGTGAGGCACAGGCCGATCGCCAGCGGCCCCATGCCCTTCGGGGCCCGCCGGTCGGTCGCGCCGAGAATCACCAGCAGGAACGCGGCGGTCATCACCACCTCGGTGAGCAGTGCCGCGCCCAGACCGTAGAGGCCGGGGGAGTGGTTGCCGTAGCCGTTCGCGGCGAACCCGGTGTCGGCGTCGAAGCCGGGGGCACCCGAGGCGATGCCGTACAGCACGCCGGCCCCGGCGATCGCGGCGACGACCTGGACCACCGCGTACGGCAGCACGTCCTGCCCCGGGGTGCGGCGGCCCAGCCACAGGCCGAGCGTGACCGCCGGGTTGAAGTGGCCGCCGGAGATGTGCCCGAACGCGTACGCCATGGTCAGCACCGTGAGGCCGAACGCGAGCGCGACGCTGAGGGTGCCGATGGCCGGCCCCTGGAACGTGGCCGTGATGACGGCGGTGCCGCAGCCGCCGAGTACCAGCCAGAAGGTGCCGATGAATTCCGCCGCCAGCCGTCGGGAAAGGGCCATGATGGTGATCCTTGCTCCGGATTCCGCGTCCCGTGCCGCATTCCACCAAAGGACCTGTGCGGTGGCATCATCCGCGGCGGACGGGCCGCCGGACCGGCGACCCCGAACGTGTGACCCGGTTGTCCGATCGCCGAGCATGTATTGCCCGCCGTGCGCGGCATGGGATTGAATTTCTGGCGTGAGCGACGAGGCAGCGCAGGACGCGGAGCGTCAGGCGGTGCGGCAGATCGTCAATGTTCTGCAGCACCGGTTCCCGAGTCTCACCGACAGGGCGGTGGCGGAGCACGTCAACGGGGTCCACCAGCGGTATGCGTCCGCGCCGATCCGCGATTTCGTTCCGCTGCTGGTCGAGCGGGAAGCCGGCCGCGAGCTCACCGCGCTGGCGGATCAGCAGGCCGCAGCTCCGCGGCCCCGGGAGAGCTCCTGACGAGCGGTGCACCACGCCGCCGGGCCCGGCCCGCGAGCAGCACGATCGGGCGCCGCCTGCGTCAGGCGGGGCGGTGCCCGTAGTCGGACAGCAGGCCGCGCATCGTGCCGGGGCCCGGAAGCAGCTCGCCCACGTCGACGCGGAAGCCCGCGCCGTGCGGAAGTTCGCGCACGGCCGGGACGGAACCGTGCGGCGCGACCGCGGCCACCCGGTCCAGGGTGACCGGGACGACGTCGAGCACCGCGAACAGACCTCGGTGACGTACGACCGCGCTCGCCACGTTCTCCCAGGCGATGAAGATGGGCACGCCGCCCTGGGCGAGTTCGATGCCGGCGTCGCAGATCCGTACCCACACCGGCCGCTGCCGCCAGCGCTGAACCGTGCCGATCAGACCGCAGCAGGCGGGGAACCCGACGACGATCAGCAGCGCCCAGTCGGGGGCCGGCCACGCGCCGACGATCGCGCCGCCCGCGGTGCCGGCCACGGCGACCGCGGTCGCCGTGATCGTGACGGCGGTGAGTGTGGCCATCCAGCGCCGGGTGCGGAACAGCACGATGCGCTCGATGATCACTTCCGCCATGCGCAGAAGTACAGCAGCAGCCCGGCCCGCAGCGTAGATCCGAACGGCTCAGCTTGATCGACTTCCTGGCGCGGCCCGCGGTGCTGCCGCACCGGTACCGCGCAATGCCGCCGTCTTAGCGGCGGATCAGTCGCGGTCGGCCAGCCACAGGTCGGGGCCGAAGATCTCGTACCGGATGTCGCGCGCGGCGATGCCGCGGTCGATGAGCGCACTGCGGACCGCCTGCATGAACGGCAGCGGTCCGCACAGATAGCAGACAGCGCCGTCGGGCAGCGGCACCTGCGACACGTCCATCATTCCGGCGAACACGTCGGTGAGCGGCAGTTCGGTCTCGGCGCCGCGTTCGTACCAGACGTGCACGGACGCCCCCGGCAGCGCCGCGATGTCGCCCACCACCTGGCGGCGCAGCGCGAACGAGCGTTCGTCGACGTCGGCGTGCAGCACCATGACCCGGGCCGCGGAACCCGCGGCGGCCAGGTGGGAGAGCATCCCGGCCACGGGGGTGATGCCGATGCCCGCGCTGAGGCACACGACCGGGCGGGCGCGGTCGGCGAGCACGACGTCACCGTACGGCGGGGAGATGGTCAGCTCGTCACCCACGTCGATCGTGTGGTGCAGCAAGGTGGAGACCTCCCCGTCCGGCATCCCGCCGCCGTGCACCCATTTGACCGTGAACTGTTGATTCCGGCCGTCGTCCGCGCGGGTGAGGCTGTACTGGCGGGGCTGGCGTACGCCGTCGGGCATCGGCAGCAGCACGGTGACGTACTGGCCGGGCAGTGCCGCCGGCGCCGCCAGCCCGTCGGCCGGCGTCACGACGAACGTGTCCACGTCGTCGGTCTCGGCGAACTTGTGCTCGACCCGCCAGGTACGCCAGGTGGTGTCCGGCTGCACGCCGCGGGCGCGGTACAGGTCCCGCTCCGCGTTGATCAGCGCGTTGGCCATCAGCCAGTACACCTCGTCCCACGCGGACGCCACGTCCGGGGTGACCGCTTCGCCGAGCACGTCGCCGATCGCCCACATCAGGTGGTCATGCACCACTTTGTACTGCTCGGGCTGCACCGCGAGGGAGGCATGCTTGTGCGCGATCCGCGCCAGCAGGCGTTCGGGGAGCCGGTCGGGGCGGTTCACCAGCGCCCCGGCGAACGCCGCGACCGAGCCCGCGAGCGCCTGCTGCTGCGCGCCGGCCGCCTGGTTGCCGCGGTTGAACGTGCCGTCGATCAGGTCCGGGTGCTCGGCGAAGAGGTGCCCGTAGAACCGCTGGGTGATGGTGTCGATGTGCGCTCCCACGACGGGCAGCGTGGCCTCGACGACGGGCCGAGCGGTGTTCGACAGCATGCGCAGGACTCCCCCCAGGTGGACGCCGCCATGGTCGCACCGGGGATCGCGTCCCGACGCGGCGACACGAAGGCGTTCATCCGTTCGCGGTCGCCCGATTTGCCCCGACTCGCGCGGCGCCGCCGGGGTGCTTTCACCGTTCGTGCAGGGCCTCGGTGAGCTCGACGTAGCGGGGACGGCCCTCGGCGCGGGCGGCGAGGACCTCGGCCATCAGCGCGCGTTGCGCCACGGACAGCATCGACACGGCCTGGTCGGGGTGCACGAAGGCGTGCCGGGCGAGCTCACCGGGGCTCACCACGATCGCCGCGCGCTGCGCTGCGGTGAGCACGCCCCCGTCGAAGACGAGGTAGAGCTTGCCGTCCGGGCCGGCCGGGGTCCACGCCATCACGAGCGGCGCACCGACCGGCACGCTGAGGCCCAGCTCCTCGCGCACCTCGCGCCGGCACGCCTCGCGCGGCGTCTCGCCGGCGTCGACGCCGCCGCCGGGCAGGTTCCAGAACGGCTTGTACGTCGGGTCGACGAGCAGGACCCGGCCGTGGTCGTCGAAGAACACCGCGCCGGCGGAGACCCGCGGGCGGGCGGGCGGGGACTCAGGCATGATCCAACTCTCGGGTATCGGTGGCCTGGGCGAACGACCGGCTCACCGCGATCAGCCAGGCCAGCTCGTGCCCCCGCGCCTCGTGCCGGTCCTCGGTCGCCGGGGCGGCGCCCACGCGGCCCGCGGCGTGGTTGCGCAGTCCGCGCCGGATCGCCCGGGCCTCGGCCTCGGCCCGCTGGGACAGGTCCGGCTCCGCCTCCGGTTCCTGGTCCACCAGGTACGGCCGGAGCGCGAGCCGGCCGTCCCAGATCTCCACCATCCGGCGGTACAGCCGGTAGTCGAGGTCGCCGACCGCAGCGACGTCGCCGCGGGGGGAGGCGTGCAGCGCGATCTCCGGAAACGCCTCGTGCAGCGCCGACCAGAGCGGTTCCAGCGCCCGGTACGCCCCGCGCTGGTCGAGCCGCGTGTACGGCCCCCAGCTCGGCATGGTGAGGCCGGCGAAGAACACCATCAGGCCCGCGGTGGCGAACGGCTCGGCGACGTCGACCAGCGCGTCGGCGTGGACCCCGGCCCCGAGCAGCACCAGGTAGCCGCCGCGGCAGGCGCAGTAGCCGAAGCTGAGCAGGGCGCCCACGGAGGTGAGCCGCAGTCCGCGCCGCAACCAGGGCAGCTCGTGGGCCAGCGTGGCGAACTGCCACGCCCGCCAGGCGATCGCGATCAGCCCGGCGCTCAGCGCCAGCAGGAAGATCGTGAGGTACGCCAGCATCAGGGTCTGCCCGGCGTGGGTCTTCCAGAAGTCCACGGTGTAGCGGTCGTGGATCGGCGCGAACAGGATCAGCGTCGCCATGGTCGCGAGGATGACCAGGCCGGCCACGAGGTAGGCGCGGGCGCGTCGGCGGGCCCGCCGCGCCGGGTACCGCCAGTAGCTCAGCAGCCGCAGGACGAACACGCTGAACAGCACCATGCACGAGTGGATGGACAGCTTCGTGAGGTTCGGCACCCCCAGCGCCGCGTCGATCGGCCGGTACACCGGCCCGACCGTGAGCGTGAACGCCATCGCGGCGCAGCCGAACGCCGCCGTGATCGCCCGCAGGGCCGGGTTGGTCCAGTCGCGGCGCAGGTGGTTCACCTTGTAGCCGAAGGCGATCCAGGCGGCGATCGCGCCGACGCCGTAGATCAGGTCATGCATCCGGCGGCCGTCCCCTTCGATGTGGTGGCAGCAGCGCCTGCTCCAACCGCAGGGTCAGCTCATTGCCGCCGCTGGGCTCCGGCGACGGCCGGCTCAGGCGGCTGAGCAGCAACGACGCCATGACCTCGGCCTCCTGCTCCTGCGCGTCCGGGTAGTGGGCGCGGTGCAGCAGGGCTCGGACCAGGGCGGGGTCGAGATCCGGGAACAGGGCCCGGGTGTCCAGCCCGGGCCGGTTGTCCACGGTCGAGTGTCCGCAGATCAGGTGGGCGAGCTCGTGCGCGATGATGTGGTCCTGATGCATGCGGTGCGTGCCGGCCTCGTACGCGATGAGGTCGACCTCCGGCAGTGACAGCCAGATGCCGCACGGGCCCGCCTCGGGCATGGGCAGCGACACCAGGCGGATCGGCCGGTCGCGGCGCCGGCCGAGCTGCTCGCACAGGGCGGCCATGCTGGTCGTGGGGGTCAGCGAAAGCTGCGCGAGCCGGCCCGCGCAGCGCCGGCGGAGGATCCGGAAGCGCCAGGCGGCCGTCCATCGTCGAGCGGCCAGGACCATGTGATGAGCCTCATCCCAGTCACGCGAGGGCGATGGAATGCTGATGTGGCCGGCTCCCACGGGGGAAGGAGTCGGCCACATCGATTCGTCACTATACAAGACGGCATGCGGAAGAGGGAACGGGGGATCGGCCCGTCGCGCGGACAGGGGGGCCGGCATCGGGCACCCCCGTGCTGCCGATGCCGGCCGGCGCACGCGGTCGCGCGGACCGCGCCGACGACAACCCTCTTCGTCCGTCCACACTGGCTAACGGTCGGCATCCACCATAGCGAACGGTGCGGCCTTGTCAACGCGGATGGTACGGTGCACTCCATGCCGGACGTTCACGACAGCGAACGAGAGGGTCGGCCGGTTGCGGGATCGCTGGCGCACCGGATCGACCACCTGTTCAAAGCCATCCAGCCGAAGGGGCGCGAGTACAGCTACGACGAGGTCGCCCGAGGCTGTGAGGCACTGACCTCCGGCACGTTCTCCAAGACGTACGTCTGGCAGTTGCGGACCGGTCAGCGCGACAACCCCACCAAGCGCCACCTCGAGGCACTGTCCGCGTTCTTCGGCGTGCCGGTCGCGTACTTCTTCGACGACGCGGTGGTCGAGGACGTCAATGCGCAACTTGCGCTCGTTCTCGCGCTGCGCGACGCCGACGTGCGTGACATCGCGCTGCGCGCGGTGCATCTGGACGGCGCCGGCCGGCGTTCGCTGGCCCGCATCGTCACCGAGATCAGCCGGCTGCAACGGCCGCAGTCGGACGGGGTCGAGCGCTGATCGCGCTCGTGCCGCTGCTGATGTCGTTGCACGCCGAGGCCGGCAGCCGGATGTACCGCTGGTTCCGGGACTGACCCGGCGATACGTCAGACCGTACGGTGCTCCTGGGTGGAGCCGCGCCACAGTGCGACGCCGCCCTGAGCTGAGGCTCGCCTCATCGCCCTCGTTCGTGATCTTCCGCCTGCGCCGCGGCTAAAGCCCGCGGCGCCCCGGCCGATCTGGTGGTAGCCGATCGGCGGGGACAGCGGGACGAGTGAGGGTGACATGACCAAGTTGACTCGACGCCTCCGGGTCCGGTCCGTGGCGCTGCTTGCCGTGCCGTTGATGCTGCTGGGCGCGGCCGCCTGCGGGGCGCCGGCGCCGACCGCGTCGGCGAAGAAGGCGGTGACGCTGACGTTCTGGTTCATGCCCAACGGCTTCGAGGCACAGAAGTCGATGCAGGCCGAGGCGGACGAGTTCCACCGTCTGCACCCCGAGATCACCGTGCAGGTGACCATGCTCGACTGGGCCGCAGCGCTGGCGCGGATCAGCGCCGCGGCGGCCGGGGGAGACGCCCCCGACGTGACGCAGCTCGGCACCACGTGGGTCGGCGGGCTGTCCAAGACCGGTGCGCTGGCCCCGTACACCGAGGCGGAACTGGGCTCGTTCGGCGGGCGGGACGCGTTCGTGCCGGCGAGCTGGACCGCGACGAAGCTGGTCGGCAGCGACGCGGTGACCGCGGTGCCGTGGTTCGTCGACGTCCGGGCACTGTTCTACCGCACCGACGTGCTGCGCCGTCTGGGACTGGACCCGGCCAAGGCGTTCGCCACCTGGGACTCGCTGGAGCACACGCTCGCCACCATCAAGAAGGACGGCCGGATCGCGCCGCTCGGCCAGCCCGGCAAGAACGACTGGAACGTGGTGCACAACGTGGCCCCGTTCATCTGGGGCGCGGGCGGCGACCTGCTCGGCGCGGACGCTGCGACCCCGACGCTGTCCACTCCGGAGTCCTTCGCCGGCATCGACTACTACCAGCACCTGATGGGCCGCTACAACAAGCCGGAGCTGCTGGCGCAGAACTCCGACGCCGCACTCACCGCGTTCGCCGCCGGGCAGACCGCCATCATGACCCACGGCCCGGACGCGGTCACCACGTTCCGCGCCGACCAGGACAAGGCGGGCCTGCGGGCCGGCTGGTCGACCGCCCCGATGCCGGCCGGGCCCAAGGGCCGGTACACGTTCCTCGGCGGCAGCGATCTGGCGATCTTCAAGAGCTCCGCGCACCGTGACGCGGCCGTGCAGTGGGTGCGGTTCCTCACCGGCGCCGAGAGCCAGCAGCGGTACGTCCTGCACGAAGAGGGCAGCTGGCCCGCCCGTACCGAGGTGATCAGCAGCAACAAGCTGGACACCGACCCCGTCTACGGGGCGTTCGCCCAGGCACAGCGCGACGGGCGCCAGTACCCCGCGGTGGCTGCGTGGGTGGACATCGAGGCGGCCCTGACCAAGGACTTCAGCACGTTGTGGGAGTCCATCACGCAAACCGGGGCGCCGCTGCCCGACGAACAGCTGCGCCGGCTGCTGCGTACCGCGGACAACGACGTCCGCAACGCCATCGCGCAGGCGTCATGATCGGCGGGTTGCTGCGCCGATGGCGGCGTCACCACTGGGCGAACGTGCTCGCTCTGGTGGTGGTCGTGCTGACCGTGGTCACGTACGTCAACATCGCGCTGCATCGGCGCGGCGTCGCGGAGAACCAGACCGCGGCCCGCCTGCAGAGCCTCGTCCTGGTGCTCAACGAGGAGAGCTCGCTGCAGTGGAAGACGCTGGCCGACCCCAGCATCCGGGCCCGGGTCGCCCGGGAGACCGGGGGGATCCGGGGGAAGGCCAGCCTGATCCTGAGTCAGCTCGGGACCACCATGCCCGCCTCGACCAGCCGGGAACTCACCCAGCTGGTCGAGGGCTATCACGTCATGCTCGACAAGCAGCAGGACTTGCTGATCGTCGACAACACCGAACAGGCCGTGGAGATCGAACGCAGCCAGACCGGCCCGCAACTCAAGCGGCTCAGTGATCGGATCGCCGGACTGTCCGCGAGCGCCGCCGCCGAGGCCCGCCAGGCCTCGGCCACAGCCAACTACGTGCTGGTCGTGGCGATGATCCTCACCGCCGTGATGATCGGGGCGCTGCTTCGTCGCTTCGACCGGGCCCACCGCGCCGCCGCCACGGCCGCCGCGGAGCTGCTTCGACAGGAACGCGCCGCGTTGCAGCTCGCGAACGAGAACGCCGAAACCATCCGGCACCAGGCCGAACACGACGCGCTCACCGGCCTGCCCAACCGGGTCCTGTTCATCGACCGCGTGCAGCAGGCGCTGGTCGCCGGGGAACCGGCCGTCATGTTCGTCGACCTCGACGACTTCAAACGGATCAACGACAGCCTCGGCCACGCCGCGGGCGACGCACTGCTGGTCGAGGTGGCCCAGCGGCTGTGCGGTTCGGTCCGCGACAACGACACCGCGGCGCGCCTCGGCGGGGACGAGTTCGCGATCCTGATCGAGAACGGCGGTGCCGAAGCGGCGATCTCGGTCGCCCAGCGGATCATCGACGCGCTCGCCGAACCGGTCGACACCGGGGGTACTCAGGTGCTCACCCGCGGCAGCGTCGGCATCGCGGTCGCCGGACCGGACCGCGACCCCACGGACCTGCTGCGCCAGGCCGACGTCGCGATGTACGCGGCCAAGAACCGCGGCAAGGGCCAGTTCGCCGTGTTCGACGACTCCATGCAGGACCGGGTACGCAGCCGCGTCGGCCTGGAGGTCGACCTGCGCCGTGCCCTGGAGACCGACGAGATCCACCTCGCCTACCAGCCAATCGTGCGCCTGGACACCGGTGCGATCGTCGGGGCGGAGGCGCTGGTGCGGTGGGTGCACCCCGTACAAGGCATGCTGTCACCCGCGGCGTTCCTGCCGGTCGCCGAGGCCAGCGGGCTCATCCTGCCGCTGGGCCGGCGGGTCCTTGAACTGGCCTGCGCGCAGGCTGCCCGGTGGATCGCCGCCCGGCCCGCCGCCGAGTTCACGATCAGCGTCAACCTGTCGGCGCACCAACTCCACCACCGGGGCATCGTCGAGGAGGTCGCGGCGGCGCTCGACGGCTCCGGGCTGGCGCCGTCCGCGCTCATGCTGGAGATCACCGAGTCGGCGATCGTGCACGACGGCGACCTGGTGGCGGCGCAGGTCGCCCGGCTGCGCGACCTCGGCGTCCGGGTCGCCCTCGACGACTTCGGTACGGGCTACTCCTCCATCACCCACCTGCAGCGGTTCCGGGTCGACCAGCTCAAGGTCGACCGGTCGTTCGTGACCGCCGACGACGGTGTCTGCGAGGCCGTGCTGCGCCTGGGTGAGCTGCTCGGCCTGGAGACCGTCGCGGAAGGCGTCGAGACGGCCGAGCAGGCCCGGCGCGTGCGCGACTTCGGCTGCCGGTACGGCCAGGGGTACTGGTTCGCCAAGCCGGCCCCGCCGGACGCGTTCGCCGCACTGCTCGACCGTCCCGCCCAGGTGCTGGCTGCCTGAGCGGGCCGCGCTCAGGCGGCCAGGCGGTGCGGAGCCTCCCGGACCGGGAACGGCACGATCTGGGCGTACGCCTCGGTGTCCGGCCCGGCGGCGGCCGAGTCGACCACGACGGCGCCGTTGGCCCGGGCCCACGCGGACACGAAGTCGTCGGCCGGCGCGGACGCCGTACCGTCCAGCAGCGCGGTGAGCGCGTCGCGCAGCGACCGCACACCGGCCGCCGTCATGGGCAGCCGCACGGACTCGTGGTCGCCGACCTGCAGGGCGTACGGATAGATCGTGTCGGTGGTGGCTTCGGCGCGGATGACAGGGCTGCCGGCCTGCTGCCCCGGGCCGGCGCTCGTGCGGCGCTGCACACTCATCTGCCACATTTCCTCTCGACGGTGGTCGAAGACTTTTCGTGGTCGTCTTTCACCGTGGTGGTTGCGCGTCGCAGGACTGACGCATACACGTTGCCGATCGGTTGCGGCGGGTCGTGGCGCATCCGGGCTGCCGTACCGGGCTGGGCAGGTCAGACTGGCGGTATGACCCGGTATGCGAGGTCTACCCGGTCCGGGACGCGGCTGTTCCTCGCCGCGTTCGCGGTCTACCTCGCCGGCGCCCTCGCCTGGCTGGCGCTCGGCCTGATCCCGGTGCTCAGCGCCGGGGTGCCGCTGGTGCGGCACGGCCTGCAGGCAGCGGCGCAGCAGGACACCGGCGCGCTCGCCGAGGCGGCCCGGCGGTCCCTGCACGCGGCGATGCCGCACGGCGCCTCCGCCGCCCTCGACTACGTGTTCAGCCTGCTCAACGTGGCCCTCGGGGTGTTCCTGGCGGTCCGGCGCCCGAACGAGGTGACCGCCCGGCTGCTGGCGGTGGCGTTCATTGGCACCGCGGCCACGTTCAACGCCCCGAGCCACGAGGTGTTCCACGTCATCGGGCCCGACCCGGCGGTGACGGACTTCCACTTCGCGTTCCACGTCGTCTCCGGCGTCGCGTACGTGTGGGCGGTGCTGTTGTTCCCCGACGGGCGGCTGCCCTTGGGCGCCGGACGGCGGGCGACCGCGTACGCCGCCGCGGCCAGCACGGCCGTGATCACGTTCGTGTGCTGGCGCAGCAGCTTCGTTGCGCACCCGCCGTTCTTCGTCGCGTTCTTCGGCATCCTCGTACCGCTGGCCGGAATGACCGCCCAGGGCGTCCGGCTGCGCTACGGCTCCCCGTCACCGCAGGCCCGCCAGCAGTCCCGCCTGCTGTGCGTCGCGCTCGCCCCGGCCCTGGCGGTCGCGCTCGTGTGGTCGTGCGCCCGCCTCGCCGGTGCCGCCTCGCTCGCGGACACCGCCGAGCGGGCCTTCCCGGCCGTGTTCGCGGTCGTGCCCGTGATGCTGTTCGTGGGCATCCTGCGATACCGGTTGTGGGACATCGACCACGTGATCACCCGGGCACTGATCTACACCATGCTGGCCGTGTTCATCGGGCTGGTGTACGTCGCCGCCCTGGCCGTGACCGCGTGGCTGGCCGCCCCGCGCGGCTGGTCCGCGATCGTCGCCCTGGCCGTGGTCGCGGCGGCCGCCGAACCGGTCCGCGAGCGGCTGCGCGCCCTGGCCAACCGGCTCGTCTTCGGCCAGCGGCTCACCCCCCGCGAGGCCATGCGGACCCTCGCGGACCGGCTGGAGCACGCCGCCTACGCCGACGAACTCGCGGAGCTGACCGACGTGGTCGTCGCCGGTACCCGCTGCGCGGGCGCCCAGCTGTGGCTGATCACCGACGCCCGGCTGCTGCTGGTGGCCTCCGCCCCGGCCACGGCATCCGGGCCGGGCCGTCCGGGCGCTGACACGAGGGCCGACCCGGACCCGGGCGCCAGCACGGTGGGTGATCCGCGCCCAGCCGCCGGCACGGTGGGCGATCCGTGCCGGGACAGCGGCACCCTGGGCGACTCCCGCCGGGACGGCGCCACCCTGAGCGAACCGGGGCCCGGCCTCGCGGCGGACCCCGGCGAGGCGATGGCCGAGTACCGCGCGCTGACCGGGGCCGACCTGTGCTTCCCGGTCACCCACGAGGGTGACCTGCTGGCCGTGTTGGCCCTGCGCCTGCCCGCCGGGGTCACCCTGCCCCGGGCCGAGCTGCGCCTGATCGGCGACCTGGCCGGCCACGCCGGTCTGCTGGTCGCCAACGCGCGGCTCACCGCGGACCTGGCGCGCCAGGTGGACCTGGTCACCCGGCAGGCGGAGGACCTGCGCCGATCCCGGCTGCAGGTGGTCGCCGCGCACGACGACGAACGCCGCCACCTCGAACGCGACCTGCACGACGGCGCCCAGCAGGAACTCGTCGCGCTGCTGATCCAACTCCAGACGCTGCAGCGCGCCACCGCGGACGGTGCACTGCCCGCCGGGCGGGTCGCGCCGCTGCGCCGCACGCTCGCCGCCACCCGCGCCACGCTCGCCCAGATCTGCACCGGCAACCCGCCCGACGTGCTCACCGCGGCGGGCCTGGCCGCGGCGCTCGACGCGGCCACCGCCCCGGCCGCCACCTCGGGCCTGCACCTGTCCGTGGACGTCCGGCTGCCCGCCCGGCCGGCCCCCGACGTGGAGACCGCGCTGTACTTCTGCGCCCTGGAGGCGATCCAGAACGCCACCAAGCATGCGCACGCGCGCCGGATCACCGTACGGGTGGACCGCGACGGCGCCGACGTCGTGCTGGCGGTGACCGACGACGGTACGGGGTTCGACCCGGCGCGCGCCGCCCCCGGCTCCGGTCTGTCCAACCTGGTCGACCGGCTGGCCGTACTCGGTGGGACCGCCCAGATCGCCTCGGCCCCCGGCGCCGGCACCACGCTGACCTGCCGGGTACCCGCGGCCGAGGAGCGTACGGGGGTGCCGGCATGACGCGTCTGCGGAGCCCGGACCGGCTGCGCCAAGTGTGTGTGGTGGCCGCGATGGCGCTGTTCGTGGTCGCCGTGTACGGCGGGGTCCGGGCAGTCTCTGCGCTCGCGGGAGACACCGATCCGGGCCCGTGGGTGTGGCTCGCGGTCACCGCGCTCGTCGCGGCCCTGGCGCCCGCCGCGCGCCGCCACGCCGAGCGCGCTGCCGACCGGATCGCGTACGGGCCGGACGGCGACCCGCACGCCGCCATGACCCGGTTCGTGCAACGCATCTCCGACACCCTCGCGGTCGACGAGGTCCTGCCCGACCTCGCCCGTACGGCGTCGCGGGTGGCGCACAGTCCCGGCACCGAGGTCCGGCTCTGGCTGGCCGACGGCGCGGAGTGGCGCCAGACGTGGCCGCCCGGCCGCGACGACGTGCACGCCCGGTTCCGGCTCGACCTGCAGCGCGGCAGCAACCCGGTCGGGCAGCTCGGCGTGGAGGTGGCCGAGGACCAGCTCAGCCCCGCGGACCGGGAACTGCTGGACGGGCTGGCAGGTCCGGCCGGGCTGGCGCTGGCCAACGTGCGGCTGACGTACGAGCTGCGCGGGCGGTTGCGCCAGGCCACCGAGCTGGCCGAGCAGGTACGCCGTTCCCGCGAGCGGCTGATCGGGGCGCGTGGGGCGCAGCGCCGCCGGTTCGCCGCCGAGGTCCGCGATCGCGTCGACGCGCACCTGGCGGTGTCGGCCGGGACGCTGGCCGACGGGGCGCAGACCGCGGACATGCTGGAACGGGCGCGGGTGCAGGCACTGGCGGCACTGGAAGCGCTGCGCGAGCTCGCCACCGGGCTCTACCCGCCCGCGCTCGCGGACGGCGGCCTCATGGACGCGCTGGAACACCATGTCGACCGGATGGCCCGGCCGGTCACGCTGGAGGCGGCCGGTGTCGAGGAGGCCCGGCTCGCCCCGGCGGTCCGGGCGGCCGCGTACTTCTGCGCGGCGGGTCTGGCCGACGACCTCGCCCGCCACGGGCCGGTCGCGGTACGCCTCGACCTCGACGGCGACCGGCTGCGGTTGCGGGTGGGCGCACCCGGGCGCCCGGGCGCCGACACGGCGCAGATCATCCGCGACCGGGTGGACGCGTTCGGGGGTGACCTCGCGGTGAGCGGGCCGCCGGACCGTACCGAAGTCACGGCGACGCTGCCGCTGCGCGCGCCCGCCGACGCCGGTGCCGGGCCGGCTGTGGGGGAGCGCCCGTGACGATCCGGGTCGTGCTGGCCGAGGACAGCGCCCTGCTGCGGCAGGGCGTCGCCGGCCTCATCCGCAACGAGGCGGACCTGGAGGTCGTCGCGTCCTGCGCGGACCTGCCGGAGCTGCTGATCGCGATCGGCGAACACCGCCCCGACGTGGTGCTCACCGACATCCGGATGCCTCCGACCAGGACGGACGAGGGGATCCGTGCCGCGGAACACTGCCGGGCCGAACATCCGGCCATGGGTGTGCTGCTGCTCAGCCAGTACGTCGAGGCCCGTTACGTGCGCGCTCTGCTGGCCCAGGGCACCGACGGGCGGGGATATCTGCTCAAGGAGCGCGTCGCCGACGTGGGCGAGCTGGTCGCGGCGATCCGCACGGTCGCGGCGGGTGGTTCGGTCTTCGACCCGAAGGTGGTCGAGGCGCTCGTCCGCGGCCGCGACCGGCGCGGCGTCGGCCTGGCCCCACTGTCCGCACGCGAGCGTGAGGTCCTCGCGGAGATGGCGCACGGCCTGACCAACGCGGCCATCGCCGCAGCGCTGGTCATCACGCAGCGGGCGGTGGAGAAACACATCAACTCGATCTTCGCGAAGCTCCAGCTCGGACACGACGACGGGGTGCATCCCCGGGTGCAGGCGGTGCTGACGTACCTGGCGGGCGACGCGCCCTGACGGGCCGGTCCGCGGCCGTTGTGTCGCCTGGCTGACAGGCGGGTGGTGCTGGCACCACCCGCCCGGGAGGCAGGTGCGCACCCTCGTTCGGCAGGTGCCCTCTCGGCCATCGTTGTTGGTGTCAGGCCGCACCAGGGCGGCCCGAAACCGAGGGAGCAGAACCATGCAGAAGTCCACCACCACCCGCATGATCCGTGGCACCGTCGCCGCCGTCGCGTTCGCCGCCGCCGCCATCGGTACGGCGTTCGCCGCCACCGCCCCTGCCGCGGCCGCCGTGCGCGGCTGGAGCACGGTGGAGAGCTGCACCTCGGCGGCCGGTTCGGTGAGCTACCAGCCCGGGCTCACGAGCACCGCCCGTACCGAAACCGGCATCCTGTCGGCGACGCTGGCGGGCTGCAGCAGCGTCTACACCGGCGGTGTGGCCGGCACGGGTTCGCTTACCGCCTTCCTGTCCGGTTCGTCCCGTACCGGGGCGGTCGCGCAGCGCGGCAGCTTCACGATCAACTGGCCGCCCGCCAGCGGGCTCAACCCGTCCAACGGCTCGTTCGCGCTCACCGGGCCGGACGCCTACGGCCAGTACAGCGCGAGCGGTTCGGTCACCAGCGGCGCCTACACCGGTTCCTGGGTCGGCACCACGTTCGTGGTCACCGGCGTCAACGCCGGCGCGGACGGTTCGGCCGCCCACCCGGTGACCCTGCAGCAGCTCACCAACACCGCCCCGCTGCAGCTGCGGCGCAACAACTGGTGAGCCGACGGCCCGGCCGCGCCCCACGGATCCCGGGGCGCGGCCGGGCCTTGCCGTGCGGGGTCAGGCCGTCGGGGTACACCGGCGTACGCGACGGTTCGCGCGCCCGCTCCGTCGTGATAGGAACGCGGATACGCGGCCGGTACCGGCTCGCCGCGTTCCTCGGGTGACGGTGACCGGTGAATCCGGGTGGAGGGACTCATGACGAGTGCATCGACGCGTGACCGGGACTGGGCGGGCGAGGTCGGCGACGCGCAGACCGTCCGGGCGGTCTTCGACGAGACACCCGTGCTGCTGCTGGGCATGGAAGGGCCGGAGCACCGCATCGTGGCCGCCAACGCCGCGTTCCGGGCGACCACGGGCCGCACCGGGCAGGTGGGCCGCACGCTCGTCGAGGTCTTCCCGGAGATGGAAGGCCAGCAGGTGTACGAGATGTACGACCGGGTGTACCGGACCGGCCGCCAGCAGGTGGCCCGGGAATGGCACGTGCAGATGGACGTCGAAGGTGTCCGTACGGACGGGTACTACGACTTCACGGTCACGCCGTGGCGGGGCCCGGACGGCGAGATCGTCGGTACGACCCTGGTCAGCGTGGACGTCACGCATCGGGTGCTGGAACGGCAGGCCGCACAGCAGCGCGTCGAGGACGCCGAACGCCGCTACGCCGTGGCCCGCGACACCGTCGTCAGTCTGCAGCGGGAACTGCTGCCGCCCGGCCTGCCGGTGCTGCCGCGCGCCCGGCTGGCCGCCACCTGCCTGCTGGCGGAGGCGGACTCGGCGGCCGGTGGCGACTGGTTCGACGCCATGGTGCTGCCGTGCGGGCGGGTGGCGATGACCGTCGGGGACGTGGTCGGGCACGGGGTCGCGGGGTCGGCGGTGATGGGTCAGCTCCGCGCGGTCCTGCAGGACCGGCTGCTGGAGGACGGCGACATCGCCCGAGCGCTGACCGCGCTGGACGCGATGGCGCGGCGCATTCCGGGGGCGCGGGCCGCGACGGTGTGTGTCGCCGTGCTCGACCCGGCCGACGGCACGGTGTCGTACTGCACCGCGGGGCATCCGCCGCCGCTGGTGGTCGGCGCGCAGCGGCCGGGCCGGTATCTGCCGTCGACCGGAGCGTCCCCGCTCGGCGGGGACGCCGCCCCCGGCGATGCGCGGTTCCCGCTCGGTACGGCCCGGCTCGCCGACGGTGAGCTGCTGGTGCTGTTCACCGACGGCCTGGTCGAACGTACCGGCCGCGATCACGCCGGCAGCCTGGTCGAGGTGGCCCAGGTCGCCGCGGACGCCGCCGCCGACCGCGCGCTGCGCGGCTCCGGCCTGACCGCGGTGCAACGGGTCTGCACGCAGACCGTGGAACTGCTGGTGCGCCAGGCGCCGCACACCGACGACGTCACGATCCTCGCGGCGCAATGGGTCGCGCCGCCGCCGCCGCTGCGCCTGGACCTGCCCGCGCAGCGCGGCGTGATCGCCGGGGCGTACCGGGCGGCCGGCCGGTGGCTGGAGCAACTCGGCGCGGGCGAGCAGGACGTCAGCGCGCTCCGCCACGCCGTGGCCGAGCTGGTCACCAACTGCGTCGAGCATGCGTACGGCGCCGATGGGCCACCCCACGAGCCCGGTACGGCGACGGTCACGGTCACCGGTGACCTCGGCCCGGACGGGGTGGCCCGGATCGCGGTGGCCGACCGTGGGCGGTGGCGCGAGCGTCCACCCGCGGCGAGCAGCCGCAGCGGCGGGCTCGGCCTGATGCTCGCCGGGGAGCTGGTCGACTCGCTCCAGCTCCGGCGGTCCCCGGCGGGTACGACCGCCGAGCTGCGGCACGCGGTGCGCACACCGGGCCGGGTGCTCACCCTCGGCGAGATCGGCGCCGGCGGGCCGGGCGTGCCGGTGCGGGACGATCCCGACCTGCTGCTCGTGCTCGACGAGCCGCACGCGGCCACCCCCCGCGTACGGGTGGACGGCCCGGTGACCTCCGTGACCGCCGCGCAGCTCGCCGCGGATCTGCAGCGGCTGACCCGTCACGGCACCCGGCACCTGACGGTCGACCTGACCGGGGTCACGCTGCTGTCCAGCGCGGGCGTGGCCGTCCTGCAGCAGGCCCTGGGGCGCAGCCGGGACCAGGCCGGCCGGCTGTCGCTGTACGCCGCCGCGGGCACCCCCGCACAGCACGTCCTCGCGCTGACCGCGCTGGCGTACACCTCGGCCGACCCCGACCGGGAGCCGGACGTTCCGCGGTAGCCCCGGGCAGGACCCGGAAACGGCGAGGGTCCGCCGCCCCGGCCGCATCGGCCGGGATCGGCGGACCCCATCCCCCCGGTTCGTCAGCCGAGGCTGGCGAAACCGTCCACCACCACCTTCGGGCGGCCCTCGGTGCCGGCCACCACGATCTTGAGCGTGTGCGTGCCCGCCGTGGTGGATCCGGCCCACAGGACCTGGCGGTCCAGGGCGCCCGACGGCGTGCGGGTGTCCACCGTGCCGACCTTCACGTCGTCGACGTAGACCGTGGCCAGGCCGTAGCCGACGGCGTTGCGCGAACCGAACCACGCCACCTGGGAGCCGGTGAAGCCCCAGGTCACCGCGGCGTTGGCCGCGGTGGAGGAGCGGGCCGCCCCGTCGAGGTAGCCGGTGGCCGTCGCGGTCGCCCACGTCCCGGTGTACTGGCCCGCCGACTCGGCGGCCGCGGTCAGGGCGACCTCGCGGGACGCGGTGGCCACGTTGCCGGCGCAGTCGGTCGCGGACACGGTGACCGTGGTCGACGCCGCCCGGGGCAGCGCGGTCTCGACCCGTACGATGCCGGTCTTGCCGGTGGCCACGACCTTGTCGCCGACCGTGACGCTCGTGGCGCAGATCCCGCCCGCGTCGGTGGCCGTCGTCGTCACCAGCACCGGCACGGCGTCACCCGCGGCGGCCGTCCGCAGGGCGACCGTCGGGGTGGTGACGGCCGGGGCGGTCCGGTCCACGGTCACCGCGACCGGCAGCGACGTGCTCGTCAGTCCGGAACGGTCCACCGCGACGACCTTCAGGCTGTGCGCGCCGACCGTGAGGGCCACGCTTGCGCTGGTCGTGGTCGACGTCGCCGCCGTCACGCCGTCCACCTGTACCTCGTAGTGGTCCAGGCCGCCGTGGTCGACGGCTGCCGCCCAGGTGACGGTCGCGTTCTCGGCGCTGATCTTTCCGTTGGCCAGCGGGGAGGTGATCTTGGCGGCGGTCGGGGCGGTCGGCGTGGCGGTCACGGCGATGCCCAGCTCGTCCGCGCCGGGCGAACTCAGCCCGTTGCCGTTGATCGCCACGACGGTGATGCGGTGCGCGCCGTCGCCCACCGGCACGGTCGCCGTCTTCACGGTGCCCTCGGTACGCGCCACCTCGGTGCCGTCGACCAGGACGGCGTACTTGGCGATGCCCGACTGCGCGTCGACTGCCGCGGCCCACGAGATCCGGGCCAGGTTCCCGGTGACCGTGCCGTCGTTGGCGAGCGCCGCCACCTTGGGCTGGGCGGGGGCGGTCGTGTCGAGCGTGCCCTTCGCGGTGGCGGCGATCGACGCGTTGCCGATCGAGTCGCGGCCCCGCACACCCAGGGTGTGCGCCCCGTCCGCGGCGGCGCCCGTCGTCAACTTCCAGGACGTCGCGTTGCCCGGCAGGGTCTCCTTGACGGCGCCGTCGACGATCACGTCGTACCCGGCCACGGCCTGGGCCGGCGGCGTCCACGACAGGGTGGTACCGGCGGTGTCGTTCGTGGTCGTCGCCTTCGTCGGGGCGGCCACGGTGGCGCGGTTCAGCACCACGGACACCCCGGTCGCCTCGGCGCGGTTGCCGACCTTGTCGACCGCCACCACGGTGATCTTGTGGGCGCCGTCGACGCCGCTCAGCGTCGGCGAGGCGGACGTGGCCGCCCGGTCGGCGGTGCCGGCCTTCGTCGTGTCGAAGTACACGTCGTAGTGGTCCACGCCGGCGCCGCCGTCCGTGGCCGCGGTCCAGGTGATGCGGGGTGCGCTGCCCACGGTGGCCCCGCCGGCCGGCGCGGTGATCACCGGGAGGCTCGGCGCGGTGTTGTCACCGATGACCGTGACGGTCGATGTCGCGTCGCCCACCATGCCGACCTTGTTGACGGCGCGCACGTTGATGGCCGCCGAGCCGGTGAGCGCGGGCAGGCTCAGTGCCGTGGTCTTGGTGACCGTCGTCTGGCCGTTGACCGAGACCCGGTACTCGGCCACGCCCGACTCCTTGTCCAGCACCGCGGGCCAGGTGACCTTCACCGGTCCGGCCACGTAGTCGCCGGAGCGGGCAGTGCCGGTCACGGTCAGCGCGGTCGGGGCCGCGGGGGCGGTGGTGTCGTTGTAGATGTTGCCGACCCGCACCCGGGCGTCGGTCGCGGTGACCGCCTCGACGGTCAGCGTCAGCACCGTGCCGGGGATCGCCCACGTCTTGCCGACCGGCAGCGCCCGCGAGTCGGCGACTGCCGGGTTCATGTTGAGGCTCTTGGAGTCGATCTTGTCCGTGAAGCGCTGGTGGACCTGAACCCCGGCCCAGCCGGCCGGCAGGTTGGCGTCACGGCCAGTCTTGGGGCGGTAGTCCACGTACAGCGTGGAGCCGGTCAGCGGGATCTTCAGGGCGCGGGTCGCGGAGATCGCGGTGATCGGGCTCAGCGTCGCGACCGTGCCGTTCTCGCCGACCACGGTGCCGGTGAGGGTGCCCAGCACGTCCGCCAGGGACGAGTTGAGGTGGTAGCCCTCGGAGCCGCGGCTGAAGCCCATCACGTCGTAGTCGTCGTAGTCCCGGTACGTGCAACTGGTGCTCAGCGGCACCGTGCCCGACGCGCACACCGCGGCGTTGGCGTGCGACAGGCCCAGGTTGTGCCCGAACTCGTGCTCCCAGGCGTCCGGCGTCGTGGTGCCGTCGATCCAGATGTTGCCGCCGCCCACCGAACCCAGGCCCAGCCAGCCGCAGCCCATCTTCGGCCAGTACAGCAGCACGTGGTTGCGCAGGGTCGGGGCGGACACGCCGGTCGCGGCGAGCGCCGCGTTGGTGGCCGCGGTGTAGTCGTTGCACGACGTCGGCTTCGGGATGGCCGTCCAGTCGCGAACGTCGATCGAGTTGATCGTGATCCCGCTGCCGGTCTCCGCGTCCCAGTACGCGGCGACCTTGTCGGCCACGGCGCGCAGCGTGGTGGTGGTCTGGGCGTCCTTCGTGCCCCAGTACACCGGGATCACGGTCAGCGTGTGCGTCCCGGCGACCCCTGCCGAGATGGCCGCGACGTCGCCGGTGGCGCTCGCCTTCACGATGGTGGCCTGGCCCGTGGCCACCGCGGCCGCCACCTCTTCGGTGGTGTCGGCGGCGGCCGGCGCCGTGACGGTCACCGCGACCTGTGCGCCGTTGGTCAGGCCCACCGCGGCGGACGCGGGCAGCCGCACCAGCTTGTCGCCGATGGTCACCAGCGGCGTGGGGGTGGCCGCCACACCGGCGGGACCGATGGTTTCCGGCAGCACCTGGGTGTAGGTGCCGAGGACGGTCGTCGTGTGGGTGGCCGGGGCGGCCAGCGCGGCGGTCGGCATGAGCATCATGCCGCCGAGAGCGAGTGGCGTGGCCGCGGCGTGCGCGAGCAGGCGAACGATCATGCGTGGTTGATCGGCTCGGCCGGGCCGCCCATGACGCAATGCCACCTCAAGGTCGGCTCAAGATGACCTCAAGATGCATGCTGTTTCCGCCGGTCACCGTGCGGGCGACTCCATCGGTGGATTCGCCTGCGGCGAACCGGAAACCGGGTACGTTGCGATCGGAGCGAGCAGAAAGGCGTGCGAATGTCCCTGCGTCCCCGGGTTCGGCCTGCCGGAATCGTCGCGGCGGTGCTCGCCGCCGCGCTGTGTGTCCCGACGGCTCCCGCGGCGGGGGCCGTGCAAACCCCCGGCCCGGATCACACCAGCGCGGTCGAGGCCGGGCGCGTCGACCGGGTGCCCACGCCCCGCCTCGGCTGGTACCGCTGCTTCGACTACGCCGAATGCACGACCGTGAAGCTGCCCCTCGACTACGACCAGCCCACCGGCGCCCAGGTCGAGCTGGCCGTGCTGCGCGTCAAGGCCCGCGACCAGCAGCACAAGATCGGCACGTTGTTCGTCAACCCGGGCGGCCCCGGCGGGCAGGGCACCGCGATCGCCTACTTCTCCCCGTACTTCCTCGGCAACGACGTGCTCGACCGCTTCGACATCGTCGGCTTCGACCCGCGCGGCATCGGCTTCAGCGACAACGTGAAGTGTTTCCGCTCGCCCCGCGAGCAGAGCCAGGCCCTGGCGGGCATGAACGTCCCGTTCCCGCTCGCCCGGCCCGAGGAGCGCGCGTACGTCGCCGCGGCCAAGGAGTTCGGCCGGGCCTGCTCCAGCACGGGACGGCCGCTGACCGCCGCGATGTCGACCGCGCAGAGCGCTCGCGACATGGACGTGCTGCGCCGCGCGGTCGGCGACCAGAAGCTGAGCTACCTGGGCTTCAGCTACGGCACCGCGCTCGGGCAGTACTACGCCAACCTGTTTCCCGACCGGGTCCGCGCGTTGGCGCTCGACGGGGTCATCAACCCGGTCTCGTGGACCGGCACCGCCGCGACCCGCGACATGATCCTCGACGACCGTCTGCGCTCGGCGGACGGGGCGTACAAGGCCTTGCACGAGATCCTCGTGCGCTGCGACCGGGCGGGCGGCACCCGGTGCGTGTTCGCCATGGGCGACCCGGTCGCCAACTTCGCGCTGATCGCGCGGCGGCTGCGGGCCAAGCCGCTGGTCTACGACGACCCGGTCTTCGGGACCACCACGGTGACGTACGCCGACTTCGTCGGCAGCACCCTGATCATGCTGTACGACCCGTCCGGCTACGACAGCATCGTCACGATGGCGTTGAACCTGCTGATCCTCACCGAGCCGCCGTCCGGTGGTGCCGCCGCTGCGGCCCGCCGTTCCGCCGGGCACGCCCTGGCGAGTCAGCTGCGACAGCTCAAGGATCGGTTGCCGGGGCGTGATTTCCCGTACGACAACAGTCTCGACGCGTTCCTCGGGGTCACCTGCACGGACACCGGGAACCCCCGGGACGCGGCAGCGTGGCCCGCGCTGACCGCCCGCGCGGACCGGCGGGCCCCGTACTTCGGCCGGGCCTGGGCGTGGAGCACCGTGGCGTGCGCACGCGACACGTGGACCGTGCACGACGAGGACGCGTACACGGGGCCGTTCGACCGGCGTACCGGTGCGCCGGTGCTGTTCGTCGGCAACTACTACGACCCGGCGACCAACTACCGGGAGGCGGTCAGCTCCGCCCGGCTGCTGCCCGGCAGCCGCCTGCTGTCCAGTGACAGCTGGGGCCACACCGCGTACGGCACGTCGGCGTGCGTCACCGACGCGGTGGACGCGTACCTGGTCCGCCAGGTGCTGCCCGCGCCCGGCACGGTCTGCACCGGTGACATCCAGCCGTTCGAAGGGGTCCCGGCCGCGGCGCAGGCTGCCGCCAGCCATCCGACGCCGAGTGCCGACGGGTTCCGCACCCGGCCGCGTCCGGCCCGTGACGCGGCCAAGTGGCTCCCGCCGGTCGCCCCGCGCCTGCCGGGCGCCGCGCTGTTCGGCCGCTGACCCCCGCCGTATTTCGTCGTGACGCGGGTGCGCAGCCGGCAGGTGGCTGAAGGCGGTCAGCCGTACGGTTTCAGGGTCACGGCGCTCAGCGCACGCACCGGGCCACCCTGCAACGACAGCAGCCCGCGCTGCAGCAGCGGCGGCAGCCGGGGCAGCAGCCGGACCGCCTGCGGCGTCAGCCGCGCCTGCCGCGCGGTCCGGGGGATCAGCGTCTTCACCATGGCCGGCCCCTTCGCGTGCCCGCGGCGCACCAGCTCACCCATCGCCCGCTCGTACGCCGCGAACGCCGTCTCGTGGTCGCCGCCCGCGGCCCGCAGCTCGCCCGCGAGGACGTACGCACCGACCACCGCGGTGCTGGTGCCGCCGCCGACCGCCGGCCCGGACGAGACGTCTCGATCTCAACGACCGCGGGAGCCGCCGGTCATGCCGGCGGGGTCACACCGTGAATTCGGCGATGGCCGCGTGCAGCGCGGTGCTGGCGGCCGCCAGTTCCGTGGCGGCGCCGGCGGCCTCCTCCACGTCGCGGGCGGTCGCCTCGGTCGTCTCGGCCAGCTCGGCGATGGTGGTCGCGATCTGGTCGCTGCTGTCCGCGGCCGCGGTCAGGCTGTCGTTGATCTGCCGGGTGGCGTGGGCCTGCTCGTCGATGGCCGACGCGACCGTCTCCTGGAAGCCGTCGATGCGGCGGATCACGTCGCTGATGGCGTCGATGGCGTGGATCGCCGAGCCGGTGTCGGTCTGGATGGTGCGGACCTTGTCGGTGATGTCGCCGGTGGCGCGGGCCGTCTCCTGGGCCAGGTCCTTGACCTCCCCGGCGACCACGGCGAAGCCCTTGCCCTGGTCGCCGGCGCGGGCGGCCTCGATGGTGGCGTTGAGGGCCAGCAGGTTCGTCTGGGCGGCGATGCCGTCGATCAGCGCGACGATGTTGGTGATCTCGGTGGACGACGTGCCGAGCCGGGTGATCGTGGCCGCGGTGCCGGTGGCGGTGGTGACCGCCTCGCTGGCGATCTGCGCGGCGGCCTCGGCGCTGGTGCCGATCCGGGCGATCGCGTTGCCGACGTCGTTGCTGCCGGCCACGACGGTGCGCAGGCTGGTACGGACGTTGTCGGCGGCGCCGGAGACGTCGGTGGCGCGGCGCTGGGCCTGGTACGCGGAGGCGGCCATGCGTTCGGCCGTTCCGGACAGGCGCCCGGAGAGCTCGGCCACGGCTCCGGCGCCGGTCAGCACCTGGTTCATCGCGTTCTGCAGGGCCTGGCTGCTGGTGTCCACGGCCGCCCCGAGCGTGCCCAGCTCGTCGTGCCGGCGTACCCCGGAGCGGGCGGTCAGGTCGCCCTCGGCGAGCCGGCCGAGCGTGCCGGTGACCGTACGCAGTGGACGCACGATGGAACGGGTGACCAGCACCGCCGCGATCACCGCGAGCAGCACGGCGGCCGCGAGCGTGCTGCCCAGGATGACGTTGCCCATCGTGCGGGCGCTGGCCGCCTCGGCGTGCAGCGCGGTGTCGCGGGCCTGGGTGGACTCCTGCAGCCGGTCGGTGATGGCGAGGGTCTGGGTGTACGCGTCGTTGGAGACGCCCTCGTTGATGCTCTTGAGCGCCTCGGCGCGCGACGCCGGCGTGTTCTGCCGCAGGACGGTCATGATCCGGTCGTCGTCGGTGAAGTAGCCGTCCCAGATGCCGCGCAGCTTGGCCACCTCGGCGCGTTCGGCGGCGGTGAACGGTGCCGCCTCGGCCGCCTTGAGCGTGTCGTACAGCGCGGTCTTGGCGTCCAGCTCACTGGCGCGGTTGTAGGACTTCGGGTCCGTGGCGGCGACGCCGCCGATCGTCCCGGCGTCCGCGACGACCAGGCCCTGCCAGCCGGTGACGTCCGCGACCTCGTACAGGAACCGCTGCATCGCCTCGCGGGCAGTGGTCAGCTCGGCGATCCGGTTCTGCACCTGATTCTGGGTGCTCATACCCTGCCAGCCGGCCGCCGCCGTGGCGGACAGCAGGGCGATCAGCAGGGCGAAACAGACGGCCAGCCGATGGCCCACCCGAAGGCGACTGAACATGTTGTGAGCTCCCAGGTCGTACGCGATGTGCGCGACCTATCGGGCCTCGGCGCGGTGACCTTTGCGTTGTGGCAGCGCCGGTCACGTGGTCTTTCTTACTTCTTGCAACCGTTCCGCTACGCAGCGCCCTGCTGGCGGCGGCGCGCCAGCTCCTCGCGCTGCACGTGGAAGACGTGGGCGGCGAGCCGCTCGTGGCACGCCTCCTCGACCTCGGAGAAGTCCATGCGCGCCATGCTGCCCGGATGGTCCTCGATGATCTCGGAGACCGTCCCGGTCAGGGCCAGGACACCGTCCGGGAGCTGAAGTTTGATCTCCACCTTCTGCGGGGCGACAAGCTGGCCGTTCGTCGACTCCAGGACCGCGGCCATGCCGCCGGCGGACAGGTTGATCGTCTGCCCGGTGAGCCAGTCCTCCTGCTCGGGGACGCGCACGAAGACGGGCACGGCGGTGCGCACCCGGATCCACCGGCGGCGCTGCTCGTGCTTCACGTCACCGGCCACGACGACGTTCCAGGCGGTGGCGGTGGTCGACGCGATCGTGATCGCGACGTGGCGCAGGCCGGTCTCGACCGGCCACTGCAGGGTCAGGGTCGCGTCGTCCGCGGGCTTCTCCGCGCCGCCGACGTTGGTGATCACGATGCGGTCTTCGTCGACGATGGCTACCGTGCCCTGGATCGTCGCCGCGTGCGGTTCCTCGGCGGTGGCGACCAGGATGGTGGCATCGGTGCCGCGGCGGCACAGCAGAGAATCGACACTCTCCGGCTCGAGCTCGGACATGTCCTCGTCCAGCCCGCCCTTGCGCTTCAACCAGTCCCAGGCCACGTCCCTGTCTCCTCGCCGTGGTGGGGCGATCCACATCTGTACGGCGGACGCGATGAAGGATCGCAGGCCGCCGCGGTCCGCCGCTTGCCGTTCGGAGCGACCGGACAGTCGCCCCTACGTGCAACGAGATCGGTCCTCGGCTGCGCGGGTTGAGATTTTCACCAGCGCGACTGGGGTGAGACGTCCGCCGCACCGGGGGCCCGCGACATCCATGACGATACGCGCTGACCCGGCGGTACCCGAGGGTCCCGCCCGCAGGGCTGGAGGTCCCGGGATCTTCGGGAACAAAGCCCGTGTCCGGCCGGGTCTGTGCCAGGACACGCTCTGATCGTCCGGAACGTCGTCGCGGCCGCCCCGGACATGTGAGCACGCCGCGAGCGAACGGACGGGACGAGGATCATGAGTACACGGGAGGACCGGGCGGTAGCGCCCGCGGTGGAGCACGACAACGGCGGGCCACGGGCGCTGATGCTCACCCTGGCCACGATCGGCTTCGCGGTGAACTTCTGGGCGTGGGCGCTGATCAGCCCGCTGGCGCCGAAGTTTCAGGCCGCACTGCATCTGAGCTCGTTCCAGCAGGCGCTGCTGGTGGCGGTGCCGGTGGTGGTCGGCTCAGTCGGACGGATCCCGGTCGGCGCGCTCACCGACCGCTTCGGCGGCCGGGTCATGTTCCCGCTGGTATCTCTCGCCACCATCGTGCCGGTGCTGTACCTGGGCCTGTCCGGGCACACCTCGCTGACCGGCCTGCTGGTCGGCGGCTTCTTCCTCGGCATCGGCGGCACCGCGTTCGCGGTCGGCGTGCCGTTCGTCAACGCCTGGTTCCCGCCCGAGCGCCGGGGCCTCGCGGTCGGCATCTTCGGCGCGGGCATGGGCGGCACCGCGATCAGCGCGCTGACCACGGTGAAGCTGGTCAAGGCGTACAGCATCACCACCCCGTTCGTGATCACGGCGATCGTGCTGGCGATCTACGCGGTGGTCGCGGGGCTGCTGCTGCGCGACGCCCCCGGCCGGGTCGTGCCGTCGGCACCGCTGATGCGGCGGCTCGGTTCCGCGGTGAAGCTGCGCATCACCTGGCAGGCCTCGATCCTGTACGCGGTCGCGTTCGGCGGCTACGTGGCGTTCTCGGTGTACCTGCCCGCGTACCTGAAGACCGGGTACGGCCTGGCGCAGGCCGACGCGGCGAACCGGATGGCCGGGTTCGTCCTGCTGGCCGTGGTGATGCGGCCGGTCGGCGGCTGGCTGTCGGACCGAATCAGCGCGACCCGGGTGCTGGCGGTCGCGCTGGGCGTGGTCGCGGCCGGTGCCTGCGTGCAGGCGTTCACCCCGAGCCTGTCCCCACTGGGCACGATCGCGTTCCTGTCCATGGCGGCGGCTCTCGGTGCGGGCAGCGGGGCCACGTTCGCGCTGGTCGCCCAGCGTGCCCCGGCCAACCAGGTCGGCTCGGTCACCGGTGTGGTCGGCGCCGCGGGCGGTCTGGGCGGCTTCGTCCCGCCGCTGATCATGGGCGCCATCTACGGCGAGTACGGCGACTACGCCCTGGGCCTGGTCCTGCTCGCGGTCGTGGCGCTGGGCGCGCTGCTGCTGACGGTCACCGCGGTGGCGCACCCGACCCGGTCCGGCCGGGCGACCACCCGGGTTGCGCACTGACAGGTGTTTTCGGGGTCCACCTTCCTGTTCGGGGCTAATGTGAGGTTCGCAGCGGCCCCTCAAGGAAGGTGGACCCTTTGGCGACCCCACCGGACGCGCCCGCCAAGGCGGCGCTGGACGACCCGCTGACCGATGCGCTCGTGGCGACCCGCCGCTTCTTCACCCGCGGTCAGGTGTCACCGGACCGGCGCGCCCTGTACCAGGTCGGCGGGCGGCAGGCGGACACGTTCTACCGGGACCGCTGGTCACACGACAAGGTGGTGCGCTCCACCCACGGCGTCAACTGCACCGGCTCCTGCTCGTGGAAGGTGTACGTCAAGGACGGCATCATCACCTGGGAGGCCCAGCAGACCGACTACCCGAGCGTCGGGCCGGACCGCCCCGAGTACGAGCCGCGCGGATGCCCCCGCGGCGCCGCGTTCTCCTGGTACACGTACTCGCCGACCCGGGTCCGCTACCCGTACGTGCGAGGGACGCTGCTGGAGATGTTCCGCGCCGCGAAGGCCGCGAACGGCGGTGACCCGGTCGCCGCGTGGCGGGAGATCGTCTCCGACCCGGAGCGGGCCCGCGCGTACAAGTCCGTCCGCGGCAAGGGCGGCCTGGTCCGTGCCACGTGGGCCGAGGCCACGGAGCTGATCGCGGCGGCGCATGTGCACACGATCGCCGCGTACGGTCCGGACCGGCTGGCCGGGTTCTCCCCGATCCCGGCCATGTCGATGGTGTCGCACGCGGCCGGGGCCCGGTTCTACAACCTCGTCGGCGGGGCGATGCTGTCGTTCTACGACTGGTACGCCGACCTGCCCGTGGCGTCGCCGCAGGTGTTCGGCGACCAGACCGACGTGCCGGAGTCCGGCGACTGGTGGGACGCCGGCTACCTGATCATGTGGGGTTCGAACCTGCCGGTGACCCGCACCCCGGACGCGCACTGGATGGCCGAGGCCCGCTACCGCGGCCAGAAGGTGATCGCGGTCGCCCCGGACTACGCGGACAACGTCAAGTTCGCCGACGAGTGGCTGGCGGCCCAGCCGGGCACGGACGGTGCCCTCGCGATGGCCATGGGCCACGTCGTGCTCAAGGAGTTCTTCGTCGACCGGCAGGTCGACTACTTCACCGAGTACGTCACCCACTTCACCGACCTGCCGTTCCTGGTGACGCTCGACGAGTCCGGCGACGGCCACCGGCCGGGCAAGATGCTCACGGCCGCCGACCTCGACGAGCACGCCGGTGCGGAGCATGCCGCGTTCAAGACGGTCCTTTTGGACGCGGACGGCAACCCGGCCGTGGTCAACGGCTCGCTCGGCTTCCGGTACGGCGACGCCGGCAAGGGCCGCTGGAACCTCGACCTGCAGGGCGTACGCCCGCTGCTGAGCGCGCTGGGCGGCGGCGAACCCGCGGTCGAGGTGCTGCTGCCGCGCTTCGACACCGGCGCGAGCGGGTCGGTGCGCCGCGGCGTACCGGTCCGCCGGGTGGCGGGACGGCTGGTCACGACGGTCTTCGACCTGCTGCTCGCCCAGTACGGGGTGCGCCGGGGCGACCTGCCGGGGCAGTGGCCGTCCGGGTACGACGACGCGGATCAGCCGTACACGCCGGCCTGGCAGGAGGCGATCACGGGGGTGCCGGGGCCGGTGGCGGCGCGCATCGCGCGGGAGTTCGCGGCCAACGCCGAGGAGTCCCGCGGCCGCTCCATGATCATCATGGGGGCGGGGACGAACCACTGGTTCCATTCCGACACCATCTACCGCGCGTTCCTGGCCCTGACCACGCTGACCGGCTGCCAGGGCGTCAACGGCGGCGGCTGGGCGCACTACGTGGGCCAGGAGAAGGTCCGCCCGATCACCGGCTACAGCGTGCTCGGCACCGCCGCGGACTGGTCCCGCCCGGGCCGCCAGATGATCCAGACCGCCTACTGGTACCTGCACACCGACCAGTTCCGGTACGACCCGTTCTCCGCTGCCACGCTCGCCACCGGGCAGGCGGGCGGCGCGTTCGAGGGAATGGCCACGGCCGACCTGATCGCCGCGTCCGCGCGGATGGGCTGGATGCCGTCGTACCCGACGTTCGACCGCAACCCCCTCGATCTGGCCGACGAGGCTAAGGCCGCGGGGGTGCCGGTCGGCGAGCACATCGTCGGGCAGCTCAAGGCCGGGACGCTGCGGTTCGCGTGCGAGGACCCGGACGCACCGGAGAACTTCCCCCGCGTGCTGACGGTGTGGCGGGCCAACCTGCTCGGCTCGTCCGCGAAGGGCAACGAGTACTTCCTGCGCCACCTGCTCGGCACCGACCACGCCGTACGGGCGCAGGAGGCACCCCCCGAGGCCCGGCCCCGCGATGTGCGCTGGCGCGACGAGGCACCCACGGGCAAACTCGACCTGCTGGTGTCGCTGGACTTCCGGATGACCTCCACCACGGTCTACTCCGACGTGGTGCTGCCCGCCGCCACCTGGTACGAGAAGCACGACCTGAACACCACGGACATGCATCCGTACGTGCACTCGTTCAACCCGGCCATCGCCCCGCCGTGGCAGACCCGCACGGACTGGGACGCGTTCATGGCGATCGCGGAGGCGTTCTCCGGGCTCGCCGCCACCCATCTGGGCACCCGTACCGATGTGGTGGCGGCGCCGCTGCTGCACGACACCCCGGACGAGCTGGCCAACCCGCACGGCCGGGTCCGGGACTGGAAGGCCGGCCAGACCGAGCCGGTGCCCGGGGTGAGCATGCCGAAACTCGTTCCGGTGGAACGCGACTACGGCGCGGTCGCGCAGAAGATGGCCGCCCTGGGCCCGCTGCTGGACACGCTGGGCGCCACCACCAAGGGCGTGACGTTCGAGGTCGCCCGCGAGGTCGACTACCTGCGGCACAAGAACGGCACCGTGCGCGGCGGCGTCGCCGACGGCCGCCCGTCCATCGCCCGCGACGTGCAGGCGTGCGAGGCGATCCTCGCGCTGTCCGGCACCACCAACGGGCACCTGGCCACGCAGGGCTTCCGTACGCTGGAAGGCCGCACCGGTGTGGAGCTGGCCGACCTGGCCGCCGAGCACGAGGGCAAGCAGATCACGTTCGCCGACACCCAGTCGCGGCCCACCCCGGTGATCACCTCCCCGGAGTGGTCCGGGTCGGAGTCCGGCGGGCGGCGGTACTCGCCGTTCGTCATCAACGTCGAACGGCTCAAACCGTGGCACACGCTGACCGGGCGGCAGACCTTCTATCTCGACCACGACTGGATGGCCGAGCTGGGGGAGTGGCTGCCGGTCTACCGGCCCCCGCTGAACATGAACGCGCTGTTCGGTGAGCCGTCGATCGGCGACACCGGCGAGCTGGGCGTCACGGTGCGTTACCTGACGCCGCACAACAAGTGGTCCATCCACTCCGAATACCAGGACAACCTGTTCATGCTGTCGCTCTCGCGCGGCGGCCAGAGCATCTGGATGTCCAAAGAGGACGCCAGGAAGGTCGGGGTGGCGGACAACGACTGGGTGGAGGCGGTCAACCGCAACGGCGTCGTCGTGGCCCGCGCGATCGTCTCGCACCGCATGCCCGAGGGCACGGTGTACATGCACCACGCCCAGGACCGGCTCATCGACGTGCCCCGCACCGAGACCAACGGCCGCCGCGGCGGCATCCACAACTCCCTGACCCGGCTGCTGATCAAACCCACCCACCTGGTCGGCGGGTACGCCCAGCTCTCGTTCGCGTTCAACTACCTCGGACCGACCGGCAACCAGCGCGACGAGGTCACCGTGATCCGTCGCCGCGCGCAGGAGGTGCAGTACTGATGCGGGTGATGGCCCAGATGGCGATGGTGATGAACCTCGACAAGTGCATCGGCTGTCACACCTGCTCGGTCACCTGCAAACAGGCGTGGACCAACCGCACCGGCGTCGAGTACGTCTGGTTCAACAATGTGGAGACCCGCCCCGGGCAGGGCTACCCGCGCCGCTACGAGGACCAGCAAACGTGGCGCGGCGGCTGGAAACTGAACCGCCGCGGCCGGCTGGCCCTGAAGGACGGCGGCAGGTTCCGCAAGCTGTTCACCATCTTCGCCAACCCGAAACTGCCCGCGATCGGCGACTACTACGAGCCCTGGACGTACGACTACGAGACGCTGACCAACGCCCCGCTGCAGGAGCACACCCCGGTGGCCCGCCCCAAGTCGCTGATCTCCGGCAAGGACATGAAGATCTCCTGGTCGGCGAACTGGGACGACGACCTCGGCGGCGCACCGGACCACGGTGACAAGGACGTACTGCTGGCCGGGATCGCCGACAAGGTCAGGTTCGAGTTCCGGCAGACGTTCATGTTCTACCTGCCGCGCATCTGCGAGCACTGCCTCAACCCGTCCTGCGCCGCGTCGTGCCCGTCCGGGGCGATCTACAAGCGGGCCGAGGACGGCATCGTCCTGGTGGATCAGGACCGGTGCCGCGGCTGGCGGATGTGCGTCACCGGCTGCCCGTACAAGAAGGTGTACTTCAACCACCGCACCGGCAAGGCCGAGAAGTGCACGTTCTGCTTCCCGCGCGTCGAGGTCGGCATCCCCACGGTCTGCTCCGAGACCTGCGTCGGACGCCTGCGCTACATCGGGCTGATGCTGTACGACGCGGACCGGGTGCTCGCCGCCGCGTCCACCCCCGACGAACACGGCCTGTACGAGGCACAGCGCGAGGTCTTCCTGGACCCGCACGACCCGGCCGTGATCGCCGAGGCGGACCGCGCCGGCATCCCTCGCGACTGGATCGACGCCGCGCAACGTTCCCCGGTGTACGCCCTGATCAACACGTACCGGGTGGCCCTGCCGCTGCATCCGGAGTACCGCACGATGCCGATGGTCTGGTACATCCCGCCGCTGTCCCCGGTCGTGGACGCGGTGCGCGACACCGGCTACGACGCCGAGGACCGCGGCAACCTGTTCGCCGCGATCGAGGCGCTGCGCATCCCGGTGGACTACCTGGCCCAGTTGTTCACCGCGGGCGATCCGGCCCCGGTCGACGCGGTGCTGCGGCGCCTGGCCGCGATGCGCTCGTACCTGCGCGACATCAACCTCGGCCGTGACGCGGACGAGTCCATCCCGGCCGCCGTCGGCATGACCGGTCAGCGCATGTACGACATGTACCGCCTGCTCGCGCTCGCCAAGTACGACGAGCGGTACGTCATCCCGCCCGCGCACGCCGAGCAGGCACACCAGCTGGAGGAACTGGCCACCGGATGCAGCCTCGACTACGAGGGCGGGCCCGGCATGGGCGGCTCCGGCCCGTTCGGGGAGTCGTCCGGTGGCGCCGCGCCGATCGCCGTGGAGAACTTCCACATGCTGCGGGAACGCCAGACCGGCGAAACGATCGTCGACCCGGGCGACAAGGCGCGCCGGGTCAACCTGCTCAACTGGGACGGCAAGGGCCGCCCCGAAGGGCTGTTCCCGCCCCGCCGCGACGAATCCGGACCGGAGCAGGGGTCATGAACGCGGACGTGCTCGCGCGGGCCTGGCAGGCCCAGTCGCTGCTGCTCGGCTACCCCGACGACCAGCTGTACGCCCGCCTAGGGCTGCTCGGCCGGGTTGCCGACTCCCTGCCGGGTCCGGTGGGGCAGCCGCTGCGCGGCTTCCTCGCCCATCTCGGGTGCACCGATGCCGGCCGGGCCGCCGCCGACTACGTCGCCACGTTCGACCACCGTAAGCGGTGCTGCCTGTTCCTGACGTACTACGCCCACGGTGACACCCGCAAGCGGGGGATGGCGCTGCTGCGCCTCAAACAGACGTACGCGGCCGCCGGGTTGCACCTGGTCGACGACGAACTGCCCGACCACCTGGCGGTGGTGCTGGAGTACGCCGCCACCGCCCCCGAACCCGGACACCAGCTGCTGACCGAGCACCGCGCCGGCCTGGAGTTGCTGCGCCTGGCCCTGCACGACGCTCGCTCACCGTGGGCGGACGTGCTCGACTCGGTGTCCGCGACGCTGCCGGCGCTGGGCGGCGACATCCACGCCGCGGTCGCCCGCCTGGCCGCCGAAGGCCCACCGGAGGAACAGGTCGGCCTGGCGCCGTTCCCCACACCGGAGTTCCTGCCCGAGCCGCAGGGGGCACATCGATGACGCTCGCCGCCGGATCCGATCCGAACAGCACCCTGAACGTGCTGCTGTGGGTGGTCGTCCCGTACGTGGCCATCACGATCTTCATCGCCGGGCACGTGTGGCGCTACCGGTACGACAAGTTCGGCTGGACCACCCGCTCGTCACAGCTCTACGAGCGGCGGCTGCTGCGGATCGGCAGCCCGCTGTTCCACTTCGGCATCCTGCTGGTCGCGCTCGGCCACATCGGCGGACTGCTCATCCCCGAGTCGTGGACCGACGCGGCCGGGGTGAGCGAGACCGCCTACCACGCGGTCGCGGTGGGACTCGGCACGGTGGCGGGGTTCTGCACGCTCGCCGGCGCCGCCATCCTCGTCTACCGCCGCCGTACGGTCGGGCCGGTCTTCTCCGCCACCACCCGCAACGACAAGGTCATGTACTTCCTGCTGGTGGGCGCGATCGTGCTGGGACTGGGCACCACCGTGATCGGCAACCTCACCGGCCACCCGCACGACTACCGCCTGACGGTCGCGCCGTGGTTCCGGTCGATCTTCGCGTTGCACCCCGACACCAGCCTGATCCTGCAGGCGCCGATCGGCTTCCGGGTGCACGCCCTGTTCGCGTGGGCGCTGTTCGCGTTCTGGCCGTTCAGCCGGCTCGTGCACGTGTTCTCCGCGCCGCTGGGCTACCTCACCCGCCCGTACATCGTCTACCGCAGCCGCGACGCCCAGCTGGGCAACCGCCCCAGCCGCCGCGGCTGGGAAAGAGTTCCCTAGCCGGTCTGGCGCAGGTAGGCGCGCAGCTCCGCGTGTTTGAAGTAGTAGGCGGATTTGAAATAGTAGGCGGAGCCGACCTGGTGCAGCAGTCCCAACCGGCTCGCGTCGGCGAGGAAGCGGACGAGCCGGAACGGCAGCAGACGCCTGGCGGTGGAGGTCAGCCACGCGCTGACGAACAGCGGCAGCAACCACAAGGATCTCTTCACCGGGGCACAGTGGGGTGCCCGGTACGTGCCTTCAAGACCCCAGAGGGCTGATTGCGCCCGGCTGTCGGGTTCCGGGCGTCCCGGAACGGGCCGACGGCGAGAACGTGGTGAGAAATACTGGTCCCGGCCCCGGATCGGTCGATGGTTTCCCCGTCTGATCAGGAGATGGGGGAAGCGGTAATGGCGCGGTTCGGGTCCAAGAGCAAGGGCGATTCGGTGCATCCGCTGGTGGGGTCCGCCGACGCGTTGCGCGCCGTGCTTGCGGCCACCCCGGTCGTCACGATCGTCGTGGACGACAACGCTGAGATCGTCTGGCGTAACGATGCCGGCATCGCCATCGTGGATCGGGTGATCGCGGAGCGGGGACCGGCCGCGCTGCAGCGTCTCCGCGACATGCTGAAGGACATCATCGCCAACCAGCCCGAGTTCCCGTACACCCTGGCCGACCGCGTCGAGGGCGGTGAGACCGACGTGTACGCCGAGACGATCGTCAACAAGATCCCCACCGGTGGGTACGTCGTGACCTGGGCGGACGTGACCGCACGGGAAACCACCGCGGTGGTCACCGCCGGGCTGGCCGCCGACCTCGACGGTGCCGTGCACTCGCTCAACAGCCTCGGTGACGAACTGGCCAACGCCTCCAGCGGCACGGCCGATCAGGCCCAGCTGATCTCGCAGGGTTCCGCCGAGATGACCGAGAGCATCCGGGAGATCTCCACCCGGGTCAGCGCCGCGGCCGCCGACACCGGCGCGGCCGTGGAGTCGGCCCGCACCGCGGCCGAGACGATGGTCCGGCTCCAGGAGTCCAGCCGCCAGATCAGTGACGTCACCAACCTGATCACCTCGATCGCCGACCAGACCAAGCTGCTGGCGCTCAACGCGACCATCGAGGCGGCCCGGGCCGGGGAGCGCGGCAAGGGCTTCGCCGTCGTCGCTGGCGAGGTCAAGGACCTCGCCGCGCGTACCGCCGAGGCGACCCAGCAGATCATCGCGATGGCCGACGCCATCCAGGGCGAGAGTTCGCAGGTCGACGGCGCGATCGCCGGCATCGTCGAGTTGATCGACCGGGTGGCCGAGCAGCAGACGATGATCGCGGGAGCCGTGGAGGAGCAGACCGCGACCACCGCGCAGATGTCCGGCGGCGTGCGCTCGGTCGCGGAGTCGGTCCAGGCGTCCGCGCAGGCGGCGGAGACCGTCCGGGCGGCGGCGGCCGCGATCAGCGGTCAGGTGGAACGACTCAACCAGCTCGTCACGGACCGGGCGAACTGACCTCTCCCAGCGGCCGCCGGGAAAATTTTCGGCTCCCGGGTGCACACCCGGCGGCCCCGCGTACGTCTTCATGGGTGTGACCTTCGAGCAGTTCGCCGTAGCCCGGATACCGAGCCTGTTGCGCTATGCGATCGTCCTGACCGGCGACCGCGACCTCGCCCAGGACATCGTGCAGGAGGTGCTGGCCCGGGCGCACGTCAAGTGGCGGCGGATCACCGGCGCCGACTCGCCCGAGGCGTACGTACGCCGGATGGTGCTCAACGAGTACCTGTCCTGGCGGCGGAGCTGGGCGGCGCGCAACGTGCACGCCGTCGGTGAACGGCTGGCGGAGCTGGACGACGCCCGCGGCGCGGCACCCGACCACGCCCAGGGCGTCGTGGACGCCGACGCGTTGTGGCACCGGCTGGCCACGCTCGGGCGTAAACAGCGTGCGGTGCTCGTGCTGCGCTACTACGAGCACCTGGACGACGACGCTATCGCCGAACTGCTCGGCTGCTCACCGGCCACGGTGCGCAGCCACGCCTCGAGGGCACTGAAGAACCTCCGGCTGTCGTCGGAGCGACCCCACATGATGCACGCCCAGGAGGCGTCGTGACCCACCATGAAGAGCAGCTGCGCGAGGCGTTCGAAGCCCACGAACACCAGACTCCCGACCCCGGCGCGGTCTACGCCCGGGTGCAGCAACTGTCCCGTACGTACCGTCGGCGGCGGCGCGGGGCGCAGGCCGCGGGCAGCGCGGTGCTGGGCGCCGGCCTGATCGCCGGTGCGATCAACCTGCCCGCGTTCCTGCCGGGCCGCCAGGCCGACGGCGTGAGCATCGTGATGCCGGCCGCCGCGCCGTCCGCGTCGGCGTCCACCCCGCCGTCCCAGGCGGAGCTGCAGAAGGACTGGGACGCCTATTTCGCGGCCGGCTACGACTACGACGACGCGGTCAAGCTGGCCAAGCTGTGGAAGTCGGGCGCCGACATCGGCGCGGTCAAGGCCGAGGCGGGGCGGCGCATCCTGGCCGGGGAGACCCTGCCGTTCAAGCCGACGCCCGGCAACACCCCGATCCCCAGCACGGAGCAGAAGCAGCTCGACGCTTTCTTCGGCGCCGGCTACGGGTACGACGACGCCGTCAAGCTGGCCAAGTTGTGGCATCTGCCCGATCCGTACCACGCCAAGGTGGCCGCGGGTAAGCGGGTCCTGGCCGGGCAGACCCTGCCGATCAAGCCGGACCCGAAGCAGGCGGAAGAGGCCCAGGTGGCCAAGCAGTACGACGCGTACTTCGCGGCCGGCTACGACTACAACGACGCGGTGCGGCTCGCCAAGCTGTGGCACCTGCCCAGCCCGGCGGACGCGAAGGCCGCGGCCGGCAAGAAGCTGCTGGCGGGCGAGAAGCTGCCGATCGCCCCGTGACCGTACGGCTGCACCGGCGAACCGGATTCGAGATCGAGCTGCTGGCCCCGCCCGGCCGCAGCCGGCGCACCCTCGCGCGGGAGCTGGCCGGCCGGTGCGGCGGCTCGGTACGCCCGGTGTGGCACCACGACAGTGAACCGTCCCTGGTCCCCGGCCTGGGACGGTTCCTGCACCTGACCCAGGGCTTCGAGGTGCGCACCGGCGACGGCACGCCGCTGTGCACCCTGGTGGACGACGTCACCCTGCTCGCCGACCTGGATCCGCGGGCCGCTGCCCGGCCGGGCTGGTTCCGGATCCTCAGCGACGACCCGCGGCTGACCCGGCTGATCGCGGCGCACAGCGACCCGGGCGGCACGCTGGAGAGCATCCTGGAGCCGGCGGCGCGGCTGTGGGGCACCTCGGTGCAGTGCCACGGCGACGTGTACCGGCTCGACGACCCGGGCGGCGTGACGATCGCACTGGCCGCCCCGCTGGGCGGCGAGCGGGAACGCCCGTGCGAGATCGTGACGCCGCCACTGACCGCTGATCACCGCGCGGCGCTGGAACGGCTGCTGGGCCCGGCCCGGGAACTCGGCTTCACCGTCCCCCGCGAGGCGGCGGTCCACCTGCACGTGGACGGTGCACCGTTCCGGTCCGCGCCCGCCGTGGCGAACCTGGTCCGGCTGTTCGCCCACTGGCGGGAGCCGCTGCGTACGCTGCTGGGCACCAACCCGGCCTGCCGCCGCCTCGCCCCGCTGCCGCCGGCCCTGGTGGCCGCGGCCGACGCCGCCGCACCGTACGAGGGCCTGAGCCGGGCGGCCGCCGACGGTGGCCTGACCAAATTCTTCGACGTCAACCTGACCCAGCTGTTCACGGACACCCCGATCCGGGACACGATCGAGGTACGCATCCTGCCCGGCGCGATAGACGCCGACGCGGTGCTCGACCGGGCCGGGATCGTCGAGCTGCTGCTCGAACGCTGCCTCGACCCGGAACCGTTCCCGGCCGCCCCCGCCGATCCCGCCGCCGCGGAATCCGAGCTGCTGGAGCACGCCGCACGGGTCCTCGCCGCACGCCCCGGCTGAGACGCCGGACCTCGCCGCACGGCCGGGCTGAGACGCGGGTCCTCGCCGCACGGCCCGGCTGAGATGCCGGGCCTCGCCCCGGCAACAGCTCAGCCGGCGCCGGGCCGGTCGGCCACCGCGACCCGCCCGGAACGCAGGCTGCGCCGGTGCCGCACCGCGATGGGCAGACGCCGGGCCAGGGTCAGCAGGTCGTCGTCGGTGGCCACCGTCAGGCCCGCGGCCGCCAGCTGGGCTCGGATCGACGCCGGTGTCCACGCCGAGCGACGCGGCTCGCTGCCCAGCGGGTCCGGGCGGCGGGCGGGCCTCGTCAGCACGCGCGCCACCAGGCGGCCGCACCAGGCCACCACGGACGGTGATTGGTAGTTGAGCACCAGCCGGCTGCCCGGTGCGCAACGTCCGGCGATCGCCGCCACCGCGGCCCCGACCTCGGCGCGCGTCAGGTACGGCACGACTCCCTCCCAGATCCACGTCGTGGGCTGCGCCCGGTCGTGCCCGGCCGCCTCCAGTGCGGCGTCGAGGGGTTCGCGGCTGAGGTCGACCGGCACGAACCGGACCGCACGCGCGAGCGGGCGCAGCGCCTGCGACCGGTCCCGCTTGTCCTGCTGCGACGCTGGATGATCCACCTCGTAGACCACCGTGTCCGCCAGCTCGGGCATCCGCCACGCCCGCCCGTCCAGCCCCGCCCCGACGATCACGACCTGCGGGTGCGGCCGGTCACGCACGGCGTCGTCGATGGCGATCGTGCGGGGGACCATCACCTCCGCGATCGCGGTCATCGACTCGTACTCGACCCGGGGTGCCCAGCCCTTCGGGGCCTGCCCGGTGCGGGCCTGCTCCACGGGGACCCGTTCGGCGGGGCGCAGCAGCGCCATCGCGGTCGGGTCCGCGTACCGGCCGGGCGCCATGCGGCCGTGCGCCACCGCGCGTCCCTGGCACACCAGCACCGCCGTACGGCTGGCCTCCCTCGTCGCCATCTCAGCCCCTCCGGTGTACGTCGTGGTAGGCGTCACGGAAACACCCGAACGGAATTGGTCCGCTCGTTTGGCCGGCTACCGATGGGCCACCTCGTCGGCACGCTCCGTGACCCCGAAGGGCGAGGGTGCGCCACCGACTGACCGGTCCGACCCCCCCCCGATCCTGGACCACCCGGCGCGGCCGGGCCCGAAGGAGTCTTTCCCGATGAACGCTGTGACGATGCGCGTGCGCCAGCTGATGAAGCCGGGCGTGACCGCACGCCTGGCCCTCATGATGCTGCTGGCCCTGGTGATCATCGTGGCTGTGGTGATCTCCGCACTCGTCACTACCCGGGCGAACCTGATGTCCGAACGCAAGCTGCAGACCCAGCACGTCGTCGAGCTCGCCGCGGGCGTCGTCGACGGGTACATCGCCAAGGAGACCAGCGGCGAGCTGACCCGGGAGCAGGCCCAGAAGCAGGCGATGGCGGCGCTGCGCACCCTGCGTTACGACACGAGCAACTACGTCTGGATCAACGACATGACCCCGCGGATGGTCATGCACCCGGTCAAGCCCGAGCTCAACGGCCAGGACCTGACCGGCAACGCCGACCCGACCGGCAAGCACCTGTTCGTGGAGATGGTCGACGTGGTCAAGGCGCACGGTTCGGGCGTGGTCGACTACTCCTGGCCCAAGCCGGGCAAGAAGGACCCCCAGCCGAAGGTGTCCTACGTCAAGGGCGTCCCCGCCTGGGGATGGATCATCGGGTCCGGTGTGTACGTGGACGACGTCAACACGGCAGCAGCCGCCCAGGCCCGCACCACCGGCATCGTCGGCGGAATCGGCCTGGTGTTCCTGGTGTTCGCGGCGTGGCGCATCGTGCGCCGCATCTCCTCGGCGATCGGCCGCATCCGGCACACCCTGGAGAAGGTCGCCGCCGGTGACCTCACCGCCCGGATCGACCTCGACGGCACCGACGACCTGGCCCGGATGGCGGCGGCCGTCGACGCCGCGGTCGCCAACAACCGCGCGGCCATCGAGCAACTGCACCAGGCCGCCGAGGCGGTAGCCGCCAACAGCGCCCAGCTCGAGGCCGCCAGCGCCGAGATCAGTACGGTCACGCTGGACACCGCCGAGCAGGCCGCGCGCATGAACGCCACCGCCGAGGGTGTCGCCGCCCAGGTCGGCACGATGGCCAGCGGCGCCGAGGAGATGCACGCCTCGATCGCCGAGATCGCCACCAACGCCTCCGACGCCGCCCGGGTCACCGCGGACGCGGTCGGCGCCGCGAACTCGGCCAGCGCCAGCGTGACCCGCCTCGGCGCCTCCAGCGCCGAGATCAGCGACGTGATCGCACTCATCGACTCGATCGCCCGCCAGACCAACCTGCTCGCGCTCAACGCGACCATCGAGGCGGCCCGCGCCGGTGAGCAGGGCAAGGGCTTCGCCGTCGTCGCCACCGAGGTCAAAACACTCGCGAACGCCACAGCTGAGGCCACCGCCGAGGTCGCCGCGAAGATCAGCGCGATCCAGGAGGACACCGGCTCGGCCGTCGCGGCGATCAGCGGCATCACCTCGGTCATCGGCCAGATCAGCGACTACCAGATCACCATCGCTGCCGCGGTCGAGCAGCAGGAGACCACCACGAACCTGCTGTCCAGCGGCACCGCCACCACCAGCACCCAGGTCCTGGACATGAATGCGGTGATCGGCGGCGTGGCCGGGGCCGCGGGCACCGCGGCCGCGCACGCCCAGCAGGTCAGCGTCGCGGCGGCGGAACTCGCCGACCTCGCCGGTTCGATCCGTACGCTGACCACCCGGTTCACGGTCTGACGGCGGGCATCATCCGGCGCGGTAGGTGCCCGCGGCGATGGCGGCCAGCCTCGGCAGCAGCCACGGCGCGATGATGTTCTGCACCGCGTACGGCGTGTAGTGCAGGCCGTCGCTGCGCACTCGGGCTCCGTCGATGTCCCAGGCGAACCTGCCGCCCGGGCAGACCAGTGGCCTGACGTCCAGCACGGTCACCGTGCCGGGACGCCGGGCCGCCTCCGCATGGACCAGCCGGTTCCACGCATCGACGCGGTCCGGCTGGTCCTCCGGGTACAGGCCGCCGTCCGGACGCTCGGCGCGGTGGGTGTACGCGGCGGTGAGCAGCACGACGGCCGCGCCGCGCGAGGCCGCGATGTGGACGGCGGCGTCGAGTTGCGCGGTGAGGTACGCGTCGTACGCGGGTTCGCCGACGTGCTGGTAGCTGCCCTGGTAGCGACGGTCCATGAGTTCCCAGCGATTGAGCTCGACGACCGCCACGTCGGGGTTGTCGCGGTCCACTCCCCGCTGCCAGCGCTGCTGCCAGGACGTGCAGCCGGGGTAGTTGGTGTGCGGTGTGCCGAGCATGAGGATGTCGGGCAGCGTCGCGATACCGCAGCCCTGGATCGCCCGAACGCTGGTCCACATGCCAGGGTGACGCGGCAGGTAGGTGCCGATCACCCAGGACACCGAGTCGCCGAAGAACGTGACCCGCGGCTCGCGGCCCGCCCGCCTGGGCCGCCCCGGCCGGTTGATCGGCGCCCGCGGCCGGGCTTTGCCGGTGGTGACGGCGACCACCGGTGCGGCGGCCACCGCGCGGTGCGCCGGCGGTGCGGTGGCGAAGCCGATCGCGAGGATCACCACGCCGAGGGTGGCGGTCGCCGTGGCGGCAGGGATGCCGCGCGGCAGCAGGCGGGCCAGCGCCCCGTGCCGGATCGGCTGTTCGATGAGGTGGTAGCTGAGGACGGCGACGGCGAGGGTGCCTCCGAGCCGGACGACCAGCAGCGGCCAGCGCGACAGCCCCGTGGCGTCCGCGGTGACATAGGTGAACAGCGGCCAGTGCCAGAGGTAGACGCCGTACGAGATCCGGCCGAGCCAGACCAGCGGCGCCAGGCTGAGGAAGCGGGCCAGGACCGAGCGCGGGCTGGTCACGGCGTGGGCGATGATGATCGCCGTGGCCAGCGCGGCGGCGCTCAGGCCGCCCCGGTACATCCAGCCCGCCTGGTCGTCGGCGCCGTGCCAGAGCCAGAGCGTCGCCGCGGCGGCGACCGCGGCCGACCCGCCCAGCACCGCACGGCGGCCCCGTGCCGTGTGCCAGCGCCATGCGGTGTGCCAGGCCAGCGCCGCGCGCCGGCCCTGTGCCGCCCGCCAGCCCGGGAGCTCGTGCGCACCCGGACGCCTTTGCACGCCCGCGGGCCCGCGGGCGTCCGTGCGCCCGGGTGCACTCGCTGGCCCGGGCCAGCCCCGGAACCGGTGCCAGCCTTGTGCCGCGCGCCGGGCCGGCGCGAGCAGGGTGGCCAGCGCGGCGCCGATGAGCAGGGCCTGGGCGCGGGTGTCGGTGCCGTAGTACGCCCGGCTCATGGCGTCGGGCTGGAACAGGGCGCGGCATGCGAGCTCGGAGGCGACCGCGCCCAGCAGGCAGCAGGCGAGCAGCACCGCGCGGGCGCGGCGGGCCGGCAGCCAGGTGAGGAGCCCGGCGACAAGTAGCGGCCACAGCAGGTAGAACTGCTCCTCGATGCCGAGCGACCACGTGTGCTGCAGCGGCGACGGGGCGGCGGTCACGGCGGCGTACCCGGTGCCCCGGAAGATCATCCGCCAGTTCGCCACGTACCCGAGGGCGGCGTACGAATCGCCGCGCAGCAGGTGCAGCGCGTCGTCGTCGAGCCGGAGGTGCCCGACGGCGACCGTGGCGACCAGCATGGTGAGCAGGGCGGGCAGCAGCCGCCGGGCCCGGTGCACCCAGAACCGGCCGAGCGCGATGCGCCCGGTACGCGCCCGCTCGGCCAGCAGCAGCGAGGTGATGAGGAATCCGGAGAGGACGAAGAACGTGTCCACCCCGAGGAATCCGCCGCCGAGCCCGGTGACCCCGGCGTGGAACAGTACGACCGCGGCCACTGCGCACGCGCGGATCCCATCGAGTGCGCGGCTGTAGCCGAACGACGGTGCGCCGGCCGGCAACTCTGCGGTCTGATCGGGATCGGTGTCCCTGATGGCCATCCGGGACTCCTGATTGGTGACTGGACGTCCGCTTCCGGCAACCGACGGTAACCGATCGGCGGGCATGAGCGGACACCGGCCCGGCGCACCCGTACGCCGGCCGCTCGGTTCGCGGCCTGACGCAGGGATCACCCGGCGGCGGCAGCCAGCCTCTACAGCAGACCGCCCATCGCCGGGTCGGTGATGCTGTCCCGGCCGTTCTCCAGGTGACCGGCGTAGCGCTGGGCGAGCGCGGCATCGCCCGGGGCGCAGACCTCCAGGTCGTACCAGCCGCGGGTACGGGAGACCGTCCACTGCCGGGTCGTCGACTCGCCGCCGCCCACGGTGACCGTGGTGCGGCGTGCCCGGTACGCGTCGCGCACGCTGAGCCGGACCGGGCCGGGCCCGGGGTTGTGGAACTGCAGCGCCACCCGGTCGGCCTGCGCGTCGTACGCCGTGGTGATCGCCACCGGGGCGCCGTGCGGTCCGCCGCGGAACTCGCGGAAGAAGCCGTTCGGCCCGTGCACGGACATGTCGTACCCGGAACCCGCCGCCCAGGTGTCGTCCACCTGCATGCCGGGCCCGACCGTGTACGTGCGCGGCGCCTCGCCCCGGTCGGCGCAGCGGACGTGGAACACCGCGGCCGCGGCACCGGCGTTGCGCAGCGTCAGGGTCAGCGTGTGGCCGTCGGCCTCGGCGTCGGCGTGCAGCGCGTACGGCAGGGCCCGCGCCGGGCGCACCCCGTGCTCCTGGCCGGGGACCTGCTGGGTGTCCGGGGGCACCGGCACCTGGTCGGGGTGGCGCACCAGGTCGCTCGGCTTGAAGTCGTCGGTGTCCGGCAGCCGGTACGGGCGGGCCCGGTTCGGCGTACGGAAGTCGAAAGCGCTCGTGAGGTTGCCGGTCACGGCCCGGCGCCACGCGGTGATGTTCGATTCGATCAGGTCGGGGCGGCCGCCCGCGAACCGTGCCTCCAGGAACCGGATCAGCGAGGTGTGGTCGAACAGCTGGGAGTTGACCCAGCCGCCGCGGGTCCACGGCGACACCACGATCATCGGCACCCGCATCCCCAATCCGTACGGCCCGGCCGGGAGGCCGACGCTGCCGGGGTAGATCTCGTTCGTGACGTCGACCGTCGAGCGGCCTTCGGCGGCCGAGCGCGGCGGCGTCGGCGGCACCAGATGGTCGAAGAACCCGCCCTCCTCGTCGTACGTGATGAACAGCGCCATCCGGCTCCACACCTCGGGCTGCCCGGCGAGGATGTCGACGACCTGGGAGACGTACCAGGATCCGAAGTCGGGTTCCCAGTTCGGGTGCTCCGAGTACGCCTCCGGCGCGACGATCCACGACACTGCGGGCAGCCTGCCCTGCTGCACGTCGTCGCGGAAGTCGCGGAGCAGCGCGAGCGGGTCCCGCCCAGCCGCCTTGATGTTCGTGCCCGTCCGGGCGCGCTGCGCCAGCGGGCTGTCCGCCGCGGCGCGCTGGTACTGGTGGAAGTAGAGCAGCGAGTTGTCGCCGTAGTTGCCGATGTACGGGTCCTGCGTCCAGCCCCACGAGCCGTCGGCGGTCAGACCGTCCCCGACGTCCTGGTACACCTTCCACGAGATGCCGGCCCGCTCCAGCCGCTCCGGGTAGGTCGACCAGTCGTAGCCGGCCTCCGCATTGGTGATGACCGGGCCGCCGCCGGTGCCGTCGTTGCCCACCCAGCCGGTCCACATGTGATAGCGGTTCGGGTCGGTCGGGCCCAGCAGCGAGCAGTGATAGTTGTCGCAGACCGTGAACGCGTCCGCCAGGGCGTACTGGTAGGGCAGGTCCGCGCGGGTGTGGTAGGTCATCGTGGTGACGCCCTTGCTGGGCACCCACCGGTCGTGGCGCCCGTCGTTCCACGCAGCGTGCCCGTCGATCCAGCCGTGCGGCGGGTCGGGCAGGAAGGTCTGCCCCAGGTCGGGCACGTCCGGCCGGAACGGCAGCAGCTCCCCGCCGTCGAGGGTCGGCTGATGCCAGACGCTCTTGCCGGACGGCAACCGCACCGGGTGCGGGTCCGCGAACCCGCGGACCCCCCGCAGCGTGCCGAAGTAGTGGTCGAACGACCGGTTCTCCTGCATCAGGATGATCACGTGCTCGACGTCGGCGATCGATCCGGTGCGCTGGTGCGCCGGGATGGCCAGGGCTTTGCCGAGATCCACCGGCAGCGCGGCGGCCAGCGCCGGGGCGCCGGCCAGCTTGAGGAACGTACGGCGGTCGACGGCGCCCATCGGTGATCCTCCTGTTTCGCGTCGGAGCAGCGAGCGATCGAAAGTTATCGACGCCATCTGTCCGGGAGGTGGCCGGACGGCGATGCGCATGCGACGGCCGGGCGACCACGGCCGCCCATGCCCCGACCGGGGTGCGGCCCGGCGGCAGCAGGGGCGTCTACCCTGAGGGCCATGGGCCACAGGGATCGCTGGTGAACACCGCCCGCCCGCGGGCGGACGTGCTCGCCCTGCTGGAGGCCGACCCGCACGGCTGCGCCCTGGCGACCGCGGTGCGCGCCGCCGACGGCAGCATCGTGGACTTCACCCTCACGTACCTCAACGAGGCCGGTCGCCGGTTCCTGGACCGGCCGCGCGACGAGCTCGTCGGCCACCGGTACCGGGAGTTGTGGCCGGAGACGGTCACCGACGGCACGCTGCCGCTGTATCGGCGCGTGGTGGAGCAGCGGGAGCAGGTCGTCCGCACGGTGTATTACGACCGGACGAACGTGACGGGCCACTTCGAGGTCCGCATCGTGCCGTTCGGGGACGGGTTCGTGGCCCGGTTCGTCGACCTGAGCAAGCTGACCATGGGGTCGCAGACCGAGGGCGGCGCCCGGCTCTACGACGCGCTCGACGCGGCGTTCGACGGGTTCACGTTGCTGTGCGCGGTCCGCGACCAGGCCGGAACGATCATCGACTTCACCCGCGACTACACCAACCAGGTCGGGGCCAAGCTCGCCGGGCACACCGTCGAGGAGCTCATCGGGCGCCGCATCGTCGAGCAGCCGTCGGGCGCGCGGGACGTGCACCTGTTTCCGCACCTGCGCGCGGTCGCCGAGACCGGCGACACGTGGCACGAGCAGGTGACCTCGCCGAGCACGGCACAGGTGTGGGAGCTCAAGGCCGTCCGGGTCGGCCACGGGACCGTCGCCGTCTCGTACCGTGAGGTCACCGAGCAGGTCGATCAGCAACGGCAGCTTGAACTCACCGTGGCCCAGGCCCGCACGGCCGCCGACCGGATCAGCGCGCTGCAGGCCGTGACCGCCGCGCTGGTCTCCGCGAGCACCGCGGAGGAGGTGTACCTCGCGATGGGGACCGTGGTCCGCCCGTCCGCGGGGGGCCACGGGCTGGCGGTCCTGCTGATCGAGCACGGCCGGCTGGTGCTGGGCTACCACGCCGGATACGAGGACCACGTGGTGGAACAGCTCCGCGAGCTGCCCATGACGCACCCGTACCCGGCAGCCGGGGTCGCCGCCACCGGTCAGCCGCGCTATCTGAGCAGCCCGGAGGAGTTCGCGGCGGCCCAGCCCGACCCGGAGCGCGCCGTCTCCGGAGGCGGCCGGGCGGCGTGGGCGTTCCTGCCGCTGACCAGCGCCGGGCTGGTGCTCGGCACGCTGGTGATCGGGTACCGGCAGCCCCGCCTGTTCGACGACGACGAGCGGGCCAACCTGATGGCGTTCAGCCGTCTGGCCGCCCAGGCACTGCAGCGGGCCCTGCTGTACGAGGCGCAGTTGTCGATCGCGGCGGACCTGCAGCAGGCGTTGCTGCCGAACCGGCTCCCGACGCTTTCGGGTGCGCGGTGCGCGGTGCGTTACCTGCCGTGGACGCGCGGCGCCGACGTCGGCGGCGACTGGTACGACGTCATCCACATCGACACCGACCGGGCCGCGGTCGTCATCGGCGACGTCGCCGGGCACAGCTCCCAGGCGGCGGCGACGATGGGGCAGCTGCGCAGCGCGCTGCGGGCGTACGCCGCCGACGGCTACGAGCCGGCCGACGTGATGCGGCGGGCGAACCGCCTCCTGCTGCGTTACGAGCCGCACGCCATGGCGTCGTGCTGCTACCTGGAGGTGCACCTGCGGGACCGCACCGCCACCGTGGTCCTGGCCGGTCACCCGCCGCCCATCTTCTGGGCCGACGGGGATGCCGTCCCGCTGCGGCTGGCACCGAGCCCGCCGCTGGGGATCCGCAACGCCGACTACGCCGAGGTGACCCTGCCGCTGCCGGCCGGGAGCAGCCTGGTGCTCTACACCGACGGGCTGATCGAGGACCGCCGCTACACCGTCGACCGTGGACTGGCAGAGCTGAGCGCGGCGGTCGGATCCGCGCCCACGCACGAGCCGGACGGCCTGCTCGACCACATCGTTCGCGCGAACGTCGGCCCGCACCCCCGCACCGACGACGTCGCCATCCTCGTCCTCACCGTCGACCCGGTGCCGGACAACGACTGATCACGCGGTATCAGCCCTGAGGTGTCAGGCTTTCGTGCTCGGAAGCCACCCAAGAAACTGTTCGTAGAGCACGGCCCAGCCGTGACGGTCCGCGTGGAGCGTCCCGGCAGCCTCGCAGAGGCAGCTCGCAAGGTAAAGGCAGAGGCTGGTCGGATGGTTCGAGAATTCTGAAGTCAGGTGGGCTCTCGCCGCCAGACACGGCCAGGGGCTTCGGCAGGCACGGCAATCCCATGAAGGACGATCGGGTAGATGCACCGCCATTATCGCGGGTCATTCCAGGTTCGGTGCATGCGTGCCAGCGAGAGTATCCCGAGGCGGCGACCGCCACGCGGGAGTGGTGGACGCGTGCTGTCCTGACGGGAGCATCCCAGGCCAGATGCGTCCGGAGACGTCGGTGATGGGACTGAACCGTCAGGAACGGTTACGCCGGGCGGCCAGCCGTATGCGTCGGGACATGGCCACCGAAATCCACAGCAGCACCGCCTTCCCACAAGGGGAAGGAATCGACGCCTACGTTCGTGCTTCACGTGTTGCTCCACGGTCTGGTGGCAAATTCGGACACTGACAAGAATGGCGTTGTGCCCGTCCGGCAGGTAACTGGCCGGCCCGGGCACCAACGCTAGGTGGCGCGCTGCCTAGTCGGGCTGGTTGGGAACGCTGGGCAGCCGTTCCGTCGATCCGGCCCCGGCGATACCGTTACCTGCTACAACCCTGACTTCTGGAGTCCACGTGAATCTGGAGCGTTCAGACGGGTCGCGGCCGACGCCTGCTACGTGGGAACACCCCACCATGCGCAGCGCGCTCAGCATTCGTGATCTTGCAGCGGTCTACCGGCGGCTCGGACAGCAAGGGTTCTCGCAGCGGCGGATCGCGCACCTGACGGGTCAGTCTCCATCGGAGGTTTACGAAATCATCAAAGGCCGCCGGGTCATGGCCTATGACTTGCTGATCCGAATCGCCGATGGGTTGGGTGTGCCACGCGGATACATGGGATTGGCCCACGCAGAGCTGGATTCGGCTTGGGAAGGCGCCCTCGACGGCGCGTCACCGACGAGCGGTGAGGCGGACGAGATACGCCGACTGCTGTCCGAGGCCGCCACCATCACGATGGGTGTGTCGGTCGACGATACGTCACGCTGGCGGCAGCCGTGCGGGCGAGCCATCACCCCGGTACCAGACCGGATCGGTGCGGTGGACGTGACGCAGATGGAGCACATCACCGGCGTCTTGCGCGCACTCGATTATCGGCATGGTGGCGGGGCGTGCCGCGATGCCGTGGTTGCTCAGGCCGAATACGCGCGGTCGCTGCTTACCGCAGATAGCGCGAGCGCAGTGCGGCAACGACTACGCGGCACGCTGGCTGATCTGCATAACCTTGCCGGATGGACATCCTTTGACGTTGGGCTGTTCTCCGCAGCACGACGGCATTTCGCGACGGCGTTAGAACTAGCCAGAGAGTGCGACAACCACTCGCTTGTGGCGAACGTCCTCTATCGGCTCGGGCGCTTGCATCTGCATCAGGAATACACATCGCAGGCACTCAAGTTCTTTCAACTCGGTCAACTCGCCGCTCAGGACGCCGAGGACCCGCTCACCGTTGCCATGCTTCACGCGAACGAGGCGTGGGCATACGCGATCATGGGTGACAGGGGCAAAGCGTTGAATTCCCTTGGGCGCGCTCAGGACGAGTTCACCAGGCCCCAGCCGGATCGCCCACGCGGGTGGGTCGGATTCTTCGGTGAGGCCGACCTTCATGCTCTCATGGGGATCGTTCACGGCCTGCTTCCGGATTCGAGGGGTGACCGCTACGCGGACGAAGCGGTGGCGAATCTGCAGCACAGCATCGGCCTCCGCGCAGACAAGATGGCGCGAAGCCTGACGTTCGAACTCACCGCAGTGGCTACGGTTCACTTCCGTCTCGGTGATGTCGGGCAAGGTCTGCGCTTCGGCAACCGGGCCGTCGATCTGGCCGAGCAGGTCCGCTCCACCCGTACGATCGACCGGCTTGCGCCCCTGCGTGCGGCTGCGCAGCGCCATGGGGGCGACGATGAGGTCGTGGCCTTGTCCCACAGGATTGGTACGCTCCGTGCGGGATGACCACGCACCACGCGACGGGACACGCGGCCGGCCGAATGGCGCCGGGTCGGCTGCATGCCGTTCTTCGCACGCTGCAGTCGGTTGTCGGCGTGGACGCTGCCGGCGCCGAGATGATCAAGTTCACCAACAACGCCGTCTTCCGGCTCCCGGCATGTGGGGTCGTTGCCCGCATCGCCGGCTCGCGCACCATGGCACAACGTGCGGGCAAGGTCGTTCGCGTGGCGCGCTGGCTGGAAAACAATGATGTAGCAGCCGTTCGTCTGCTCCAAGGGGTCAGGCAACCGGTCATCGCTGACGGCCTGACCGTGACGCTATGGCAGGAGGTGATCGCGGACGGACCGGCGCCGACGGGTGCTGACCTGGCGAGAATCCTCTCAAGGATGCATGCGCTCTCGCCGCCAGACGGGAGTCTTCCCGATTGGGATCCGATTACGGAGATCCGGCAGCGCCTCGAAGAACCAGAAGGTGTGCCGCAGACCGACATCACCTTTCTGCGTGACCAATGCGACCGGATCGAGGTCGAACTCGCCAACCTATCGTTTGATCTGCCGCGCGGGCCGATACACGGCGATGCCTTCATGGGCAACCTGATCGCCGGCCGCGCCGGGCCGGTCATCTGTGACTTCGACTCGACATGCATCGGGCCGCGCGAATGGGATCTGGCACCCCTGGCCGTCGGAAAACTTCGCTTCGACTACCCCGACGACGCCTACGGAGAACTGGCCCACCATTACGGCTTCGATGTCCTCGGCTGTCGTGGGTTCCCCACCCTTCGTCGAATCCGCGAGCTCAAGCTGGTAACCAGTGTCATCCCGGTTCTGGGCAGTAGTCCGGCGATTCGGCCGCAGTGGGAGTACCGGCTCAGGACCTATCGGGCCGGGGACCAGGGCGCACGCTGGAGTACGTATCGTGCGGCCATGTAGCGGCGAACTCGCCCGGCGGACGTGAAACGGTCGACGGGGCCGTCCGGGCGGTGCCGGCCCGGACGGCCCCGGACCCGCCTCAGCGGGTCAGAATGGTGCTCAGGACGTCGTGCACGTACGTGTTCGGGTGCTTGCCGGAGAACCGGTCGGCCAGCGGCCCGTACGCGGTGACCGGCACGTCCACACCGGTGTGGCCGCTGGTCGTCCAGTCCATGGTGAAGCTCAACGGGCTGCCCTTGATCGGGAACGGCCCGTCCTCGCGGGAGATGCCGTCGCCCGACTCGTCGCTGGTGCCGTTGTCCTCGACGGTCAGGCCGCCGCAGTCGTGGTCGCCGGTCACCACGACCAGGGTGTCCGGGTGGGTGGCGGCGTAGTTGCGGGCGACCGCGACCGCCTTCTCCAGCTCGCCCATGGCCTGCAGCACGCGGGTGCCGTTGTTCTCGTGGGCGAACTCGTCGATGCCCTCTTCCTCGACGAACAGGAAGAAGCCCTGGCGGTGGCCGGCGAGCGTGCCCAGTGCCTTGCTGGTCATCGTGGCGAGGCTGACGGGCGGGCTGTAGACGTCGCCCTTGCCCTCTTCGCGCTGCTGGAACAGCTCCTCGTTGGCGAACAGCCCGAGCAGCTTGCCCTTCTTGGCGGCGGCGAGCTGCCCGGCCGTGGAGACGTACTGGTATCCGGCGTGCTGGGCCTTGGCGATGAGGTCGCCCTTGGTGCCCTTGCTGGCCTCGGTCGGGTCCTCGGCCGGGTGGTCCGCGTACGCGCCCGGCTTGTCCGCCGGAAGCCACCAGTCCTCGCCGCCGCCGAGGATGACGTCGGGCTTGCTGACCTCGATGTACTGCCGGGCGATCTCGTCCTGCGCGGAGCGGTTGGCGGTGTTGGAGAAGAACGCGGCCGGGCTGGCGTCGGTCACCTGGGCGGTGGTGACCAGGCCGGTGGCCTTGCCGTGGGCCTTGGCCTGCGCCCCGAGCGTCGGCAGCGGGTTGCCGTCCACGTCGACGCTGATCGCGCCGTTGTAGGTCTTCTCGCCGGTGGCCCACGCGGTGGCCGCGGCGGCGGAGTCGGTGATCGGCGTCTTCGGGTCGTGCGGGCTCGTGCTGAGCTGCCCGGAGAACGGCAGTTTGTCCATGGTGAGCTGGCCGTCGAGGCCGGCGTAGTACAGGCGGGCGGCTTCGCGGTGCGCCGCGGACATGCCGTCGCCGTTGATGAAGATGACGTTGCGGGCCTTGACCGGCCGCTTCGCGGCGGGGCCGGCGTCGGCGGCGGTCAGCGGGTTGACGAGCGTCATGCCGGCAGCGGCGACGGCTCCGGCGAGTACGGGGCCGGCGAGCCACCGGGCGGGGCGGGCAAACACGTACGTTCCTCCAGGTTGGTGGGTGTCTCGCGGCACACCCAACAGCAGGTCGGCGCCCGGCAGGTTGATCTTTGATGAACACCGTCCGACGGCAGCAAGATCTTCGGCCGCACCCGCCTGCCATCCATCGACGGTTGTCGGTACGATGACTCGTCCGCGTTCATGATCGCCGGCGTAACCAGATGGTTGCACAACGGTTGCGCGCGGCTGTCGACCCGGGATTGCCGGCGCCGTATCGTGAATTCCAGTGCTGACTGCGCGGTGACGAAGGGCGATCCGATGCATGTCCCCGAGCTCGACGTCGAGACGGGTCCCGACGGCAGCCTGATCGTCCGGCCCCACGGCCTGCTGGGACCGGACCGTGCCGTCGAGCTGCGTCAGCTCCTGGTCCACTCCGTCCGCAAGGTCCGCCCGCTGCGTCTGGTGCTCGACCTTGCCGACGTGTCCGGCCTCGACCCGATCAACGTGGGCACCCTGTCCGCGGTCTGCGGCCTCGGCGACGACCATCAGGTGATCGTCTTCCTTGATCGCGCCTCACCCGGCATGGCCGACGCGCTCACCGCCGCCGGAGTTCCCCGGCAGCGGCTGCGTGCGGTGCGCTCAAACCCCTTGATCACCGGAGAAAACTTCCCCGAATTGTGAATAGTCAGTCAGGCGCCCCGCCCCGCTGCCGATCGCTGAGTTATGGCCGGGCTGTCCGGTCGACGGTCACGGGGGAGCACGGCATGGCAGGTCTGACTGGGTGGATCGGCAACCGCAGGGTGTCGACGAAGATTCTCACGGTCACCGCGGTCGCGGTCGCGGGCACGGTGATCACCGGGGCGGTCAGCCTCGTCGGGATCAGCGGCCTGCAGAGCACGCGGTCGGAGGAGCTCAGCCGTGCCGTGCCGTACATCAACGACCTGAACAGCGCCGCACTGGCCGCCAAGGCTGCCGCCAACGACGAGCGCGGTTACCTGATCAACGGCGACACGAAGTTCCGCGACGAGTCGCTCGGCCGGCAGAAGACCGTGCAGGCGAGCCTCGCCGCGGCACGCGGCCGCGGCAGTGCGAAGGAAAAGGCCACGATCGACGCGCTCCTGAAGTCGACCAACACGTGGTTCACCGCACTGCAGGGCGAGTTCGCCACGTACGAGAACGATCACGCAGCGGCGCAGACCGCGGCGTTCGGCCCGAACCGCGACCTGCGCAAGGCGTACGAGACGCAGTTCGCGGCCGAGATCAGCCGGGCCAACGACGCGCTGGTCGCGGGCAAGGACTTCGACGCCACCGTACGGGCGACCCGCTGGTCGATCGCGGCCGTGTTCGCGATCGCCGCGGCCCTGGCGGTGTTGCTCGCCCTCTACATCGCCCGGCAGATCGTCGCCCCGCTGGGCCGCGTCTCCCGGGTGCTGGCGGCGGTCGCCGACGGTGACCTGTCCCAGGACCCGGCGGTCGAGCAGAAGGACGAGCTGGGCAAGATGGCGGGGATGCTGCGCCGGGCGATCGGCACCCTGCGCGAGACCGTCACCGAGCTGTCCGAACACTCCACCACGCTCGGCGGGGCCGCCCGGGACCTGTCGGACACCAGCGGGCAGTCCGTCGCGGATGCGCAGGAGGGTGCCCGGCAGTCCGCCGCGGTCGCCGACTCGGCCGCCACCATGTCGACCAACATCCACACCGTCGCGGCGGGCGCCGAGGAGATGGGCGCCTCGATCCGGGAGATCGGTGAGAGCGCCACCCACGCGGCCGGCGTGGCGATGCGGGCGGTCGACGTCACCGCGGACACCTCCACGGTCATGGCCCGGCTGGGGGAGTCCTCCATCGAGATCGGCAACGTGGTCAAGGTGATCACCTCGATCGCGGAGCAGACCAACCTGCTCGCCCTCAACGCCACCATCGAGGCCGCCCGTGCCGGTGACGCGGGCAAGGGCTTCGCGGTGGTGGCCGGGGAGGTCAAGGACCTCGCCCAGGAAACCGCCCGGGCGACCGAGGACATCGGCCGCCGGGTCGCCGCGATCCAGGAGGACACCACCGGCGCGGTGGCCGCGATCTCCGAGATCAGCGAGATCATCGGGCGGATCAGCGAGTTCCAGACGACGATCGCCTCGGCTGTCGAGGAGCAGACCGTCACGACCAGCGAGATGACCCGCAACGTCACCGAGGCCGCGACCGCGGGCGGCGCGGTCGCGCAGACGATCGACGACGTCGCCGGTGCGGTGCAGCGGATCAACGCGCGGGTCGACGGCACCAACCGGGCGGCCGGACAGCTCGCCACCATGTCCGAGGACCTGCGCCGCCTCGTGGACCGCTTCCAGCTCTGAGCGGCAGTACCGGCCCGGAACCACGGTCCCCGACGGGGACCGGAGTTCCGGGCCGTCGCCTGTTCAGGACCGTGCCGCGGGCTTGACCTCCACCGGGATGCCGTTGAGCACGCTGTTGCCGGACAGCGGGTCGATCGCGAACTCGTCGGTCAGCACGTTGCTGTTCACCCCCGGGTGGGCGGCGGCGACCGCCATCCGGGTGCCCGGCAGGTCGTGGCCCCACCCGTGCGGCAGGCTCACCACCCCGGGCATCACCCGGTCGGTGACCTCCACCGGCGCGGACACCACCCCGGCCCGCGACGCGATCCGGGCGTCCTCGCCGTCCGCGAGCGCCAGCCGGGCGGCGTCGACCGGATGCATCTGCAGCGTGCACCGGTCCCGGCCCTTCACCAGGGCGGGCACGTTGTGCATCCAGCTGTTGTTGGAGCGCAGGTGCCGGCGGCCGATGAGGACCAGATCCTCGTGCGGACGGTCGAGGGCGCCGCGCAGCCGCTCGACGTCGGCCGCGAGCGGGGCCGGGCACAGCTCGACCGTGCCGCTCGGGGTCTGCAACACCTCCGGGATGCGCGGGCGCAGCGGGCCCAGGTCGACGCCGTGCGGGTGGGCCAGCAGCCGGGTCAGGGACAGGCCGTCGGGCCGGGCGCCGAACCCGTCACCGTACGCGCCGGTGCGCAGCGCCACGTCGAGCAGGCGCTCCGCGGGATGCTCGCCGTCCACCATGGCCCGCAGCTCCTCCGCCGTACGCCCGGAGTTCGGCGCGGCCGCGGCGACCCGCTGTAGCGTCTGCTGCAGCATCTGCTCGTGCAGCGCCGCCGGGTCCGCGTCCGCGCCGTGGCCGGTGACCAGCAGCGTGAGCCGTGCGAGGATGTCGCACTCGTCCATGCCACCGGCGTCGGCGGGCAGCACCGGCGGGGAGTACGCCGCGAAGTTGCGCACCGCCAGCGCCAGGAACGAGAAGTCGTAGTGGCCCTTGCGGGCGGCGTCGGTCGGCGGCAGCACCACGTCGGCGTGCCGGGTGGTCTCGTTCAGGTACGGGTCGACGCTGACCATGAAGTCCAGCCCGCCCAGTGCCCGGTCCAGCCGCCCGCTGTTCGGCGTGGACAGCACAGGGTTGCCCGCCACGGTGACGAACGCCCGGACCTGCCCGTCGCCCGGCGTCTCGATCTCGTCCGCGAGCGTGGCGACCGGGAACTCGCCCTTGACCTCCGGCAGCCCCCGGACCCGGCTGTGCCAGCGGCCGACCGTGAAGCCCTTGCCGCCGGAACGCGCGTGCGGGCGCAGGTGCGCGGCCAGCGGGAACATCACCCCGCCGGGGGAGTCGAGATTGCCCGTGAGCACGTTCACGACGTCGACGAGCCAGCTGGTCAGCGTGCCGAACTCCACCGTGCACGTGCCGATGCGGCCGTACACCGCGGCGGTGGTTGCGGCGGCCAGATCCCGGGCCAGGCCGCGGATCCGTTCCGCGGGCACCCCGCACGCGGCGGCGGCCCGCTCCGGGGTGAACGCCTGGGCCAGCTCGCCCACCTGGCCGAGGCCGGTCACGTGGCCCGCGAGCGCCCCCAGGTCCACCAGGTGCTCGGCGAACAGCGTGTGCACGATGCCGAACAGCAGGAACGCGTCCGTCCCGGGCCGGATCGCCACGTGGTCGTCGGCGTGCTCGGCGGTCCGGGTGCGGCGCGGGTCGACCACGACGAACCGGCCGCCGCGGGCCTGCAGCGCCTTGAGCCGGCCGGGGAAATCTGCTGCGGTGGCCAGGCTGCCGTTGGATTCCCACGGGTTCGCACCCAGCACGAGCAGCAGATCCGTACGGTCCACGTCGGGCACCGGGATGGCCAGCGGGCTGCCGTACAGGTAGCCGCTCGACACGTGCTTGGGCATCTGGTCGACCGTGCTGGCAGAGAAGATGTTGCGGCTGCCGAGCGCCCGCAGCAGCGGGGAGAGGTAGAGCCCGCCCGCCATCGTGTGCACGTTCGGATTGCCCAGGTACACCGCGACCGACTGCGGACCGTGTTGCCGAAGGATCGGGCCCAGCCCGGCCTCGATCGCCCGGTACGCCTCGTCCCAGGACACCTCCACATGCCGGTCACCGCGGCGCACCAGGGGCCGGCGCAACCGGTCCGGGTCCTGCGACAGCTGCCCGAACGTCGCACCCTTGGGGCAGACGAAACCGCGGCTGAACACGTGGTCGGCGTCGCCCCGGGCCGCGACGATCCGCTCGTCGGCGATCGTGAGCTCCAGGCCGCAGGCCGCCTCGCACAACGGGCAGGTCCGGTACGCCGTACGGGTCTCGCCGGGCATGCTGTCACCAGCCTTCCGGGCCGCCGCGCCGCGGCCCACGCTTTGTTACCCGCGGGTATCGTGCCACGTCGAGCCGGGGGTGTCACCAGGCGGCGGGATTCCTGGCGCCGCTCATACCGTACGGGGATGCCGCAGCGCGCGCCGGCCCCACCGGTCCGCGCAGTAGCCGAGCGCCTCGTCGAGCCCGAGTTCGCGGGTCGAGTTGCCGACCCGCACGTACAAGATGACCGGCTGGCCCTTGCCGGGCCGCAGGAACGTCGGATGGGTCGCGGGCGGGGCGCTGACCAGGCACACGTCGTGCTCGTCGACGACGGTGAACTCCACCTCGATCGCCGCGCACGCGGCGGCACCGATGCAGGCGACGAGCATGTCGCGCAGCCACAGTTCGAAGTAGTCGCGGTTCGGGGCCTTGATCAGGGGATAGTCGTCCTCGATGCCGGTGATCGTGCCGTCGTCGGCGACACCGATCAGCAGGACGCCGCCCTGGGCGTTGAGGAACCCGGCCAGTGATTTGGCGATGACCCGCTCGACGCGTTCGTCGCGCTGCCGGGTGTGCCGGTTGTACCGGGCCGACGACTTGAACTCGACATGGTGTGTCTCGCCGCCGGCGATGAGCTCGGGCACGGAACCGCGGGGCATCCGCCGCCGGGCCTGCCAGCGTTCCATCCCGAGCAGCACGGCCATGGTGGCGGCGAGCGCCACCGCTCCGGCGACCAGCGGCAACTGGGTTCCCGCGCCGCGTCCGGCCCCGGCGACGAGGCTGCCGCAGGCCGTGCCGATGAGCCCGGCGACCACGGCATCGGACCACGACAGGCGGACCCGGTTGCGGAGCACGGCCCGGCCCAGGGCGCCGAGCCCGAGCCCCAGGCCGATCGACACGAGAACCGCCCACGTCCGGTCAACCATGATCACCCAACATCGCGCGAGATCCGGTACGCCGCGGTCGCAGCCGCGGCGGTGATCATCCTGTCACGCAGGGCAGTGCCGGGGCGGCGCATCGCCGGACCGCGTACACCGGCCCGGGCTGGGCAAACGCCGTGACCGCCCGGACGTCGCCGGCGGGCCGTCGGGCACAATCGCGGGCGTGACACGAACGCACGGCGACGCCGAGGCACCGCAGCAGACCGCGTCCATGGACCACTTCACCAACCTGTACCTGGCCAAGGACGACCCGTGGGATGTCGCCATCAAGTGGCACAACCAGCGCAAATACGCGGTCACCATGGCCAGCCTGCCGCGCGAGCGGTACGCCAGCTGCTACGAGCCGGGCTGCTCGATCGGCCTGCTGACCCGGCTGCTCGCGCCGCGCTGCGACGAGATCCTGGCGGTCGACTGCGTCACCGCCGCCGTGACCCAGGCGGCCGCCGCCGTGCAGGAGTTCCCCCACGTACGGGTGGACGAGGCGATGCTGCCCGCCGACCTGCCGGACGGCACGTTCGACCTGATCGTGATCGGCGACCTGCTGTACTACCTGTCCGCCGACGACCTGAGCGCCCTGCTCGACGGCCTGATCGACCGGCTGGAGCCCGGCGGTGACCTGGTCGCGGTGCACTTCCGCGACGATCAGCACGGCGGCAACTATGACGGGTTCAACGTGCACGAGGCGCTGCGCCAACGCCCCGGGCTGCAGCGGCTGGTCCACCACGAGGACGAGTGGTTCCTGCTGGACGTGCTGCGCCGTACCGCCCCCTGACACCGGCGCCGGTCGCTCAGGCGAGCGGCCACGCGGTCAGGTGCTCGTACTCCGGTTGCGGGCCGAGATGGCTGCGGACCAGCACCATCGTCTCGGCCGGCCACAGCGGGCCGCGGTAGCCGGCCAGTGCCTCCCGATCCGCGGCGACGGCCGCGGCGTCCACCCGGTCGCCCGGCCGGGCCACGGTCAGGTGCGGCTTGAGCGGCCGGTCGTCGTACGGCAGCCGGTCCCGCTTGAGTTCCTTGCGCACCTGCCGGGACAGCCCCTGAAGCGCCTCGACGTCGCCGTCCACGCCCACCCACAGCACGGTGAACCGGCCCCGCCCGAACTTTCCGCCACCGGCCAGGCGCAGCCGCGGCGCGCCGGATCCGGTGGCACGCCAGCCGTCCGCCGCGCGCTGCAACGCCTCGGACACCTGCGGCGCGCGCTCGTCGGCCACCTCCCCGAGGAACGCCAGCGTGACGTGCCACGTCTCGCGACGAGCCAGCCGCGTGTTGACCCCCCGCTGCGCCGCCGCCGTGACCTGCAGGCCCTGCAGCCGCTGCGCCAGATCGTCGCAGACGTCCTCCGGCGGGTACGCGGCCAGAAACAATCTCATGACCGCACAGTACGGCTCAGCCGGCGTGCCGCAGCGGCCCGTGCAGCCAGCGCGCCGCCGCCGCCCGGCTGTGCAACCGCACGATGGGCAGGTCCGGCCGCTCCCGGCGCAGCGCGACCACCTTGGCGGCGGACTGGTGATGGGTGCTCCACGCCCACCGGACGATGTGCTCCGGGTTGGTGAAGAACGTCCACAGCGGCGGCTCGATGTTGCCCTGCCACAGTTCCTGGCGCCGCAGCCGCCGTACCAGGGTGCGCCGGACCACCTGACGCATCACCCGCGCCCGCGGAAGGTCGAGCCAGACCAGCAGGTCCGCACGCTCGGCCAGGTGCGCGCGGACGGGGCCGTACTGCCATTCGGTCGCCCAGCGGGGCTGCGCGCTGAACCGGTGCACGTCGGCCTCGAACGTGGGCAGCTCGGTCCAGCCGGGGCCGTGGAACAGCGCGTCGAGCTCGACGTACGGCACCGAAAGCTCCGCGGCGATCCGCCGGGCCAGAGTGCTCTTGCCGGCGCCGGAGGTCCCGGCGACCAGGACCCGCTCGGGGCGGTGGGGCAACGGGTCGGCGGGTCCCAGCAGCGGCACCTGCCTGACGCTACCAACGCCCATCCGGGCAGGTCGCACCATGGGGTGAGTTCGGCCGTTCGGCCACCCGGGGAGCACGGGACGTTCGTAGCGTCGGTAGCCGTGCCGAACCCCCTGCTGACCCTGGCCGTCGTGCTGCTGAGCACGGCCTTTCCCGCAGCCGTCGCCGTACCGCCCGCCGCAGCCGCCCCGGCGGCCGCCGACACGCGCCGGTCGGTGTGGCACGTCGTCGCTCCGGGCGAGACGATGGCCGGTATCGCCGCCGCCAACGGGCTGCGGATCGCCGACGTCGGCCGGTGGAACCAGATCGTCGCGCCGTACCCGGTGCACGTGGACGAGACGCTGCGGCTGACGCCGCCGACCTCGCGCATGCCGAGCTGGCGTACCCGGGTGGAGCCGGTCTCCCCCGAGTCCATCGGCTGGAACCCGCTCGCCGGCTGCCCGGTGGCGCCCGCGGACCTGCGCCGGGTGTGGGTGTCCTACATCGACTTCCGCGGGGAGTACCACGACGGCAGCATCGTCGTGCACTCCAGCGTGGTGGCCCGGACGCAGCAGGCGTTCGCCACGCTGTTCCGGTGGCGCTTCCGGATCATGGTGATGGACCCGCAGTGGCTGAACCTGCCGGGTCTCATCGGCACCGGCACCGCCACCTCCGGGTACGCCTGCCGCCGGGTGGCCGGCAGCCGGACGTGGTCGCAGCACGCGTACGGCCTGGCGATCGACCTGAACCCGCTGCAGAACCCGGAGGTGCGCGGCACCACGATCGACCCGCCCGCCGCCGCGCGGTGGGTGCGGCGCAACCAGTACCTGATCGGCATGGTGCACGCCAAGGGCGCGGTGCGGGCCCTGACCACCAACGGGTTCGCGTGGGGCGGACGGTGGCAGAACCTGAAGGACTACCAGCATTTCAGTACGACCGACCGGTAGGCGTCAGGCGCGGGCGTACCGGCCCGTGAGGGTCCCCTGGGCGAGCACCGCGCCGTCCATGGCCGCGCGCAGATCCGCGGCGGTCGCGCCGGCACGTGCACCGGCGGGGCGGGACAGGGCGTACACCGTGAACACGTACCGGTGGGCGGGGCCATGGGGCGGGCAGGGGCCGCCGTACCCGGTGCGGCCGAAGCCGTTGGTCCCGGAACCGGCCGGGGCCTCGCCCTCAGCGAGCCCGGCCCGGGCCGGGGCGATGCCCCACGCCACCCAGTGCACGAACGTGCCGTGCGGGGCGTCCGGATCCTCCACCAGCAGCGCCAGCTCACGCACCCCGGAGGGCAGGCCTGCGAAGGCCAGCGGAGGTGACACGTCCTGGCCGTCGCAGGTGTGCCGGCGACCGATGTCGCCGCCGTCGGCGAAGGCGCTACTGGTGACGGTGATACTCATCGGGGCTCCCGGTTCGGCCGGCTCGCGGCCCGGCCCCGCGCACCCGGCAAGCATCCCGGCCAGCGCGCATCCGGCGACCATGCGCCCGGCGCGCGTGCCGGCCAGCCTGCGCCCGGCGCTCGTGCCGGCCAGCCTGCGCCCGGCGAGCAAGCCGCCCGGCCGGCGCCCGGCGAGCATGCCGGCCAGCCGGCCCAGGGTGATCGGCCGAGCCCACACCCGCATCCTCGCACCCTACCCGGATGCGCGCGCCGGATCTGTCGTGCACACTCCCAGGGTGATCGTCGAGCCCGACCGGGACGCCGTGCGCGCCGCCCTGGACCGCGAGAGCCGCCGCCTGATCGACCATGTCCGGTCCAGCGCGCACCTCGACACCCCCGCACCGGGGCTGGACTGGACCGCCGGCCAGCTGGTCGCCCACCTGTGTGTGGTCTACCGCGCCTTCGCGCTGGCCGTGCGCGGCGACGACTACGGCGAGGACATCACGGCCCACCTGGGCACCGGGCACACACTGCCCGAGGTGGTGGCGTCGACGAACGCGCGGGCGCTGTCGGTGGTGTCGTTCCCGGGGCCTCGCGAGGCCGCCGACGGGCTGCGCGAGTGCGCCGACGAACTGCTCGCCGCGCTGGACACCGGCCCCGATCTGCGCGCCGCCCGGCCCACGCCGTGGTACGGGACCGGAGTCACCCGTACCGTCGGCACCCTGGCCGCGCTCAGCGTCAGCGAGAGCGTGGTGCACGGCTATGACCTGGCGGGCGCGTTGCGGGCGCGGCCGTGGCTGGACGAGCGGTCCGCCGCCTCGGCCGCCCCGACCGTGATGAGCGAGATGCTGCCGCTGCTCGTGGACCCGGCCAGGGCCCGCGGGTTCACCGGCAGCTTCGAGGTGCGCATCCGGCGGGCACCCCGATTCGTGCTCCAGCTGGACGCCGGGCAGGCCCGGACGGTCCCGGCGGGCGGGCGGCCGACTGCGTCGTGTCCATGACCGGATGTGACGCCCTGCTGGTCGGATTCCGCCGGCGCCCGCTGTGGCGGGCGATCGCCTCCGGTGGCGTGTTCGCCCACGGGCGCCGGCCGTGGCTCAGCATGCGGTTTCCCACGCTGTTCCGGCTTCCGTGAGCTGAGGGACTCAGCCGGGCCGGGCGACCCACACGGTCTTGAGGTTGCAGAACTCCCGGATGCCCGCGGCGGACAGCTCCCGGCCGAACCCGGAGTCCTTGACCCCGCCGAACGGCAGCTCCGGGTACGAGGTGACCATGCCGTTGACGAACACCGCCCCCGCGTCCAGGTCGGTGATCAGCCGCTGCTGCTCGTGCTCGTCGGCGGTCCAGGCGTTGGCGCCCAGCCCGAACGAGGTGGCGTTGGCCAGCGCCACCGCCTCGTCGTACGAGCCCACCCGGTACACCGCCGCGACCGGGCCGAACACCTCCTCGCCGAACATCCGCATCTCCGCGGTCACCCCGGTCAGCACCGTGGGCGGGTAGAACCAGCCCGGCCCGGCCGGGGGCGTGCCGCCGCAACGCAGCGTGGCACCGCGGCCGACCGCGTCGCGGACCAGCGCGTCGACGTCGCGGCGGCCCTGGCTGGTGGCCAGCGGCCCCACGTCCGTGCCCTCGCCCGCCGGGTCACCCACCCTCAGCGCCGACATGGCGGCCACGAACCGGTCCACGAACTCGTCGTACACCTCGGTGTGGACGATGAAGCGTTTGGCCGCGATGCACGACTGGCCGTTGTTCTGGCAGCGGGCGGTCGTGGCGACCCGGGCGGCCCGGTCCACGTCCGCCGACGGCAGTACCACGAACGGGTCGCTGCCACCCAGCTCCAGCACGGACTTCTTCAGCGACCGCCCGGCCGCCGCGGCGACCGCCCGCCCGGCGGCTTCGCTGCCGGTCAGCGTGACCGCACGGACCCGCGGATCGGTGACCACGGCCTCGACCGCCGACGCGCCGATCAGCAGGGTCTGGAACGCGCCCGCCGGGAACCCCGCCCGGGTGAACAGTTCCCCCAGGTACAGCGCGGTCTGCGGGACGTTTGACGCGTGCTTGAGCAGGCCGGTGTTGCCGGCCATCAGGGCCGGCGCGGCGAACCGCATCGCCTGCCACAGCGGGAAGTTCCACGGCATCACGGCCAGCACCGGGCCCAGCGGCTGATACCGGGCGTACGCGCGGGCCGCCCCGACCGCGGCGGCATCGGCCGGCTCGTCGGCGAGGAACCCCTCGGCGTGCTCGGCGAAGAACCGGCACGCCGTGGCGCACTTGAGGATCTCCGCCCGGGCAGCCGGCAGGACCTTGCCCATCTCCAGGGTCACCAGTGCGGCCAGGCCGTCCTGCTCGGCCTCCAGCAGCTCCGCGGCCCGGCGCAGCCACTGCGCCCGCTGCGTGAACGTGGTGTCGCGCAACGCGCGGAACCCGGTCACCGACCGGGCCAGCGCCGCGTCGATCTGCTCCGGCGGCAGCGGGTCGAACGCCTTGACCACCTCGCCCGTCGCCGGGTCCGTCGTCGCGATCGCCATCCGGTGCACCTCCCGATCCGCCCGGAGCACTCCGCCCCGGCGGGCCCTCGTGCTCGTCCGTCGTGTTGCCTACCCCGTCCGGGCGCCGCCAATCCCTCACGCCGGGCAGGACGGCAGGGCCCGCACGTCGTCGCGGGTACGCACGGCCGGCAGCCAGGCATGCCCGGACGCGTCGACGTCGGTGGCCACCCGATACCACGTCGTGGAGCCGACGCCGTACTCGTCGGAGACGCGCTGGCCGTCGTGCAGCACACAGTCGGCGGTCAGCTGGTCACCGTGCCACACCCGCCGCGGGGAGACGTTACCCGCGGCGTACGGCCGGCGCGGGTCCACCGCCAACCCCATGCTGCAGCCGTACGGCCGGTCGGGGCTCTCCCGGCACGACGTCTCCGCGTTGTACACCGTCAGGGTGACTCCCGTGGCGGACCGGGCAGGGGCCGCCGGGGCACCCCGGCCCGACATCGCCCACACCGCGCCCGCGGCGCCGAGCACGGCGAGCGGCACCAACGTGAACGTGAGCAGGCGGGCCCGCCACCCGCCGCGCCGCGTGCCCGCAGCGGTCAGCGCCCGGGCCTCGGCCAGCAGATCCGCGGCGGACGGGCGGCGGGTGTGATCCGGATCCAGGCAGCCGGTGAGGAACCGCCGCCAGCCCTCGTCGAGCTCGCCCGGCAGGCGCAGCGGGGCGCGCCGGGCCGCGTACTCCTGAACGGCGGCGGCCCGCACACCGGGAGTGGCGCCGGGCACCGGGAACGCCCCGCCGGTGAGCAACTGGTGCGCGGTCACCCCCAGGGCCCACACGTCCGCGCTGGGGCGGACCTGCACGCCCCGCTCGCCGAGTCGCTCGTCGGCGCGTTCCGGCGGGGTGTAGTCGGTCGAGCCCAGCGGCAGGCCGTAGCCGTGGGTGCCCTCGACGCGGGTGACCAGGCCGAAGTCGGCCAAGCAGGCCGAGCCGTCCGGGCGCAGCAGGATGTTCGACGGCTTGAGGTCGCCGTGCACCCACCCCGCCTGATGCAGGTACGCCAGCCCGGTGCACACCTCGACGATCAGCCGGTCCGCCTCCGGCACCGGGCCGTCACCGGCGGCCGCGTCGATGCGGTCCTGAAGGCTGCCCGCAGCCCGCTCCATCACCAGCACGATCGCGCCGTCGAACGCCGCGCCCGGGTCGGCGACCACCAGCGAGTCGAGGACGGTGACCACGTGCGCGTGCGCGGCGTGCCGGCTGAACTCCACCTCCCGCTGCGCCAGCTCGTGGAGGTCGCGGAACTGGCGCCGGCCGACCGGCCCGGTGGCCACGAACTTCAGCGCGGACTCGTCGCCGGTCGTTGCGTGGCGGGCCGCGTACACGCTGCCGAAGTTGCCGGCCGCGATCGGTGCGGTGACCTCCCAGTCGCCGAGCCGGTAGCCGGCCGGGACGCGCACCGCCCAGTCGCGGTCGGTCGCCGGATTGCTCACCGCGACCGACCCGGGCCGGCACCGTCGGTGGACGGCGGCAGCAGCGCAAGATGACTCTCCCGGACCAGGCCGAAGCGCAGCGCAACCGACACCAGGGTCTCCCGTTTCCAATCCAGCCGCTGGTGGTGCGGCGGCTTCACCCGCAGTTTGCTGCCGGCGAGGTAGTCGATGTGGAACCCGACCGCGGACGCGGTGATCCCGGCGTGATCGGGGTGGCGGCGCAGCCGCTCGACCACCTGCGGGGTGGTGGGCACGGCCACGGTGGACAGGTCGCGCAGCCGCGGCTCGCACAGCGCCACGAGCACCAGGAAATACAGGGCATCCTCGTTGAGGGAGAACGGGCTGACCGTCGCCGCGCCGGGACGGCCCGCCACGGTCCGCGGGTCCAGATAGGTGTGGTCCGGCGCGTACACCTGAAACGCCAGCGTGTCGGAACGGGTGGCCAGCACCACCCGGCTGAACTCGAACGGCACCGGCGCGGCCAGCCGGCCCGGCGGCACCCGGAAGTACTCACCCGCGCCTTCCGGGTTCTCCACCACCAGGCTCTGCTCACGGCTCAGGTTGCTGAGCTGCCAGTACGCTCCCGTGCTGAGAATCTCCCCCGCGACGCGGGGGACCGCCGGGTCGGCCAGCTCGATGCCCACCGGGCACTGTGGCTCCCCGCGCCCGAACCGCGCGACCTCACCGGCCTGAAGCTCCAGCGAGCACGCGGGACGCCCGCGCAGTGCCGGCACGTGAACGAGGACGCTGCCCAACCTGACTTCGCCTCCCGCCGAGCGACCGGCACCAACATATCGGGCACCGGCAAGCACGAATACCCGGGATGCACATCCTGGAGACTCACAGGTACCGCTGCCACCGAACCCCTTCCGATACTCGGGCGTCCCGCATTCGAAGATCGAGAAGGAGATGAACGGCGATGGGCTGCACGACACGGCGGCGATCCGCCGTCGCCCTGGCACTGCTGGCCCTGCTGGCCACCACGGGGGTGGCCGTCGGTGGCGGCGCCGCGCCGGCCCTGGCCGCCCCGGCGTGCGGCGTCAAGCAGTCCGGCGCGGCCGCCCAGGCCGACACCGCGGTGGCCAAGGCGTGTGGGCTGATAGGTACGCCGTACTCGTGGGCGGGCGGGCACGGCTCGGCCCCCGGCATCACGTACGGGGTGTGTGACCCCTCGAACGGCGCCCCCGACGACTGCCACGTCCGCGGGCTCGACTGTTCCGGCATGGTGCGGTATGCGTACTATCTGGCGGTCGGCGCCGACATCATCAACGGCACCGCCGCCTCGCAGTTCGCGTCGCGCCGCGCGGTCGCCCGGTTCTACCGCTCGTCCGGGCTGGCCCCTCTGCTCCCCGGCGACCTGGTGTTCTACGGCGGGTCGGCGTCCGAGATCCACCACGTGGCCATGTACATCGGCCAGGGCTACATGGTGGAGGCTCCGAACTCGGGTGACGTCGTGAAGGTCAGCGCCGTGATGAGCCACGGCGACTACTACGGTGCGATCCGCCTGTACAACCCGGACGGAAGCACCCCGACGCTGCCGCCGCCCAGCGACCCGGACAAGGCATGGGTGGACACGTCCGCCGATGCGCCGGTGTTCGCGTCGCCGACCAGCACGAGCCGGACCGGCACGCTGAACAAGGGCACCAACTACGTGTACTGCAAGGTGTGGGGCCGCGAGATCCGCGAGGGCAGTGACGTCAACCACTGGTGGCTCAAGACCGACCCGGACACCGGACCGGCCGACCAGTACGTGTCCGCCTACTACCTGAGCCGGTGGGGCAACGACGAGGCCAAGGACAACAACGGCACCGTCATCCGTGACTGCACCTCGAATCCGCCGTCCACGCCCGGAGTGTCGAAGTTCTGGGTCGACACGTTCGCCGACGCCGCGGGCTACGCGTCGGCCACCAGCACCAGCCGGACCGGCACGCTGAACAAGGGCACCAACTACGTGTACTGCAAGGTGCTGGGCCGGGAGATCCGCGACGGCAACCAGTACAACCACTACTGGCTCAAGACCGACCTGGATGTGGGCCCGGCCGACCAGTACGTGTCCGCGTTCTACCTGAGCCGGTGGGGCAACGACGAGGCCAAGGACAACAACGGCACCGTCATCCCGAACTGCTGACCCGTCCCTCCCGAAAGGAAACACGACACCATGCACCGCCTCACCCGTCTCATGCTGAGCGTGCTCGCCACCGCCGCGGTGACCACCGCCGGGGCGCTCGGACCCACCGGCCCGGCCGCCGCGGCCCCGAACGGCTGCTCCGGCTCCGGCGGCTCGCACACCGACTACCTGGGCAACACGTACGGCACCGCGAACTGCCACGTCTATTCCGCCGGTTACGTACGTAACAGCGGGGCCAACTCGGGCTACCTGAACACCGGCACGAGCTGGTTCGTCTGCCAGGAGCAGTGGTCCGGGTACGAGAACCCGCACGTGGGCAGTGCCCGCAACAACTACTGGCTCTACACCCAGGGCGACGTCGGGTACGCGCACAGCGGCTGGGGCTGGTTCCCGGCGACGAAGGTCTCCGGCGGCGGCAACTATGCTCCGGTGCCCGGGCTGCGGTCCTGCGACAGCATCCCGTTCTTCCCGTTCGCCACCCCGTGAACGGTCCGAGAGGAGACAAGCGACTGATGACCACCCCACGGATCGGCCGCCTGCTGGCGGCGGTAGCCCTGGCCGGCGGCGCGGCGGTGGCCGGCACCGCGGCGCCCGCGCAGGCCGCCACGCTCAACTGCGTGGCAGCGGGCGAATGGGGCCCCGGCTGCTGGAGCACCGTCACCGCGATCGACGCGGGTTCGTATCTGGCGGTGCACAACCAGCCCGACTACACCCACGGCGAGCGCAGCGGATCGCGATTCCGCCACCACAACGGGGACTCGCTGTTCCTGCAGTGCTGGACGACCGGCGCCCCGGACGGGGACGGCCACGGCGACCGGTACTGGTTCCTCATCACCCAGGGATCGGTCGGCGGCGGCTACGTCAACGACTGGTACGTCAATACCGGCTCGTACAGCGACTGGTCGCGGCGCCTGCGGCACTGCTGAACCCGACCGGCGCGGCCCCGCGGCATCCGTCGCGGGGCCGCTGGTCGCCACGCGGCCTCGGCGCACGGCCCGGGTCCACACCGTTTTCGGGCGGCGCGTCCGCGCCGCGATCGAGGGCGCGGCGCGCGACAATCGGCCCGCATACGCGGTGAAGCGGCGACCGGGGACGGCGATGCTCGAAGGCGTGCGGCTGGTGGATCACCACTGCCACGGTGTGGTGCGCGGGCCGCTGGACCGCGCGGGTTTCGAGCTTCTGACCACCGAGTCCGACCGGCCCGCCCCACCCGGGTGCACCGCACTCGACTCCCAGCTCGGCTTCGCCATCCGCCGCTGGTGCGCCCCGCTGCTGGGCTTGGCGCCGCACGTCCCCGCGGACGACTACCTGGCACAACGCGCCGGTCTCGGTGCGGACGAGGTCAACCGGCGGCTGCTCGCCGCCGCCGGGGTCGGCACCTTTCTCGTGGACACCGGGTTCCGGGCCGGCGACCTGCTCACGCCGGCCGAGCTGGGCGCGGCCGCCGGGGCGCAGGCGTCCGAGGTGGTCCGGCTGGAATCCGTGGCCGAACGCGTCGCCGCGACCGGGGTCAGCGGCGGGGGCTTCGCCGCGGCGTACGCGGATGCCCTGGCCGCCGCCACGGCGGACGCCGCGGCGGTCAAGTCGGTGCTGGCCTACCGCCACGGCCTGGACATCACCCCCGGCCCGCCGAGCGCGGGGCAGGTGCGGGCGGCCGCCGGGCGCTGGCTGCGCCGATCCGAGGGCGCCGGGGGAGCGGACCGGGCCGGGGCGCGGCTGGACGATCCGGTGCTGCTGCGGCACGTGCTGTGGGCCGGGGTCGAGCGCGGCCTGCCCATGCAGATCCACACCGGATTCGGCGACCCCGATCTCGACCTGGCGCGCGCCGATCCGGTGCTGCTGACCGGATTTCTGCGTGCGGTGCAGGGCACCGGCGTCGCGATCATGCTGTTGCACTGCTATCCGTTCCACCGGCAGGCCGGGTACCTGGCGCAGATCTTCCCGCACGTCCATCTCGACGTGGGGCTCGCGCTCAACCATGTCGGCGCGCGGGCCGCCGCGGTGCTCGCGGAGTCGCTGGAACTGGCCCCGTTCCACAAGGTGCTGTATTCGTCGGACGCGTTTGGCCTGCCGGAGCTGCATCTGCTGGGGGCGGAACTGTTCCGGGAGGCGCTCGGCGAGGTGCTGGGCTCCTGGGTGGCCGCGGGCCGCTGGTCGGCCGCCGATGCGCGCCGGGTGGCGGGAATGGTCGGCGCGGGCAATGCCGCCCGGGTGTACGGGACGGCGCACGGAGAGGAGTGATCATGTTCGGTGACGGTCCGGAGCGTGCGGAGGAACTGGCCGCGCGGCTGCGCCGCGACGGTGTCCACGGGGTCGTGCTGTCGTACGTCGACACCGCCGGTGTGACCCGGATCAAGACGGTGCCGGTCGCCCGTCTGCCCCGGGCCGCGCGGTGGGGCGTCGGGATGTCGCCGGTCTTCGACCTGTTCGGCACGGACGACTCGATCACCGCCACGCAACTGCAGGGCGGCCCCGACGGCGACCTGCGCCTGGTGCCCGATCTGGACCGGCTGACCACGCTGGCCGCCCAGCCCGGCTGGGCGTGGGCGCCGGTGGACCGGTACACCCAGGCCGGCGAGGTGTGGCCCGGCTGCCAGCGCAGCTTCACCCGGGCCATGGCCGGGCGCGCCGCCGCCGCCGGGCTGAGCTTCACCATGGCGATCGAGGTGGAGTGGGCGCTCGGCCGGGCCGGCACGGACGCGTTCGTCCCGGCCTGCACCGGGCCCGCGTACGGTGCGATCCGGCTCGTCGAGCTCAGCGACTACGCCCGCGACCTGCTGGCCGCGCTCGACGCCCAGGGTGTCGAGGTGGACCAACTGCACCCGGAGTACGCCGACGCCCAGTTCGAACTGTCCGTGGCCGCCCGCGATCCGGTGGGTGCGGCCGACGACAGTGCGCTGGTACGCCAGACGATCCGCGCGGTGGCGCACCGGCACGGGCTGCGCCCGTCGTTCGCCCCGGCCGTGCTGGCCGGACGGGTCGGCAACGGCGGCCATGTGCACCTGTCGGCTACGCGCGAGGGCCGCAACGTGTTCACCGGCGGGCCGGGCCCGTTCGGGCTGACCGCGGAGGCGGAGGCGTTGGCGGCGGGAATCCTGGACCTGTTGCCGGCGGTGCTGGCGGTCGGTGCGCCGTCGGTGGCGAGCTATCTGCGGCTGGTGCCGTCGCACTGGGCCGGGGTGTTCGCGTGCTGGGGCCACGAGACCCGCGAGGCCGCGCTGCGGCTGATCACCGGGAACGCGGGCGCCGAGGATGCGGCGGCCAATCTCGAGGTGAAGTGCGTGGATCTGGCGGCCAGCCCGTACCTGTTGCTGGGGGTGCTGATCGCGGCCGCGCTCGACGGGCGGCGGCGGGAGCTGCGGCTGCCGGCGCCGGTGACCGGTGATCCGGTCCGGTTCACCGAACAGGAGCTGGCCGCCGGCGGGATCCGTCGGCTGCCGACGAGCCTGGACGAGGCGACGGATGCCCTGGCGGCTGCGGCGCCGCTGCGGGAGGCGCTGGGTGAGCTGACGACCGATGCGGTGCTGGCGGTGCGCCGCGCCGAGGCGCTACGGCTGCGGGGCGCGTCCGACGAGGAGGTGGCGGCCGCGCTGCGCTGGGTCTATTGAGACCCGGTGATGCACGATATCCTGCGAGGCATTATATTGTGGCCATGGCCGCCAAAGCGATGACCGAACCCGCGTTCTTCATCCTTGCCGCGCTGATCGACGCCCCCCGCCACGGCTACGGCATCGTCGGCGAGGTCACCGACCTGTCCGCCGGCCGGGTCCAGCTCAAGATCGGCACCCTGTACGGGGTGCTCGACCGGCTGGTCGGCGACGGCCTGGTCGAGCTCGACCGGGAGGAGTCGTTCCAGGGCCGGCTGCGCCGCTACTACCGGCTCACCGACCGGGGACTCGACGCGCTCACCGCCGAAACGACCCGGCAGGCCGCCAACGCCGAGGCCGCCACCAGGCGGCTCACGGCCCACCGCCCCGCCACTGCTGGAGGTCTGGGATGAGCAGTCTGCTGGAGGATCGGTACCGCCAGGTGCTGCGGTTGCTGCCCGCGGACTACCGGCAGGCGTGGGAGGAGGACATGGTCGCCTCCTTCCTGGAGGCCGCGCATACCGCCGCCCCCGACGACCCCGAAGGCGTGGAGATCAGCCGGCCCACGCTCGCCGAGACCGCCAGCATCGCGGCCCTGGCGGTGCGGCTGCGCCTGGGCGGCGCCGGCGCAGCCCCACGGCCGTTCGCGTGGGGTGAGGCGGTGCGCCGCTTCGCCCTGGTCGGCCTGCTCGCCCACGCGATCGGCGGCCTGTTCGGCATCGTCCTCGCGTTCTGGACCGTCGAGCAACTGCCGGGCGCGATGCCGCTGACCGACACACAGCCCCTGTTCCCCAGCCGCTGGGTGGCCCTGTGGAGCCTGTCCGGGCTGCTGTGGCTCCCGGCGTACCTGGCGGCGGTGCACGGCCGGCACCGCGCGGCCCGCGTCATCGCGGCGGTCGCGTTCCTGCCCGGCCTGGTCGGCGCGATCGGCCGGATGACCGGCGACACCAGCGGCGTGGACATCCCGCAGCGGGTGTCCTGGCTGGTCTTCGACCTCCTGCCGGTGCTGGCACTGGTCGCGTTCGGCCCCGACTCGCCGCCGATGCGGGCCCGGCCCTGGCACCTCGCGCTGCCGGCCGGCGTCGCGCTGACCGTCGCGGTCCTGCTGGCCGCCGATCCCCGGCTCGGCCAGGACGTGCACCTGCTGCCGCTCGTCGACTGGCCGGGCCTGTGGTGCGCCGGCCTGCTCGGCCTGGCCGTGGCGCACTGGAGCATCGAGCGCACGCGCCGGTCGCCGGTGTGGCCACTGACGCTGGTTCTGCTGGTCGCGCCGGTGCTGGTCCTGCGCCTGGTCACCCTGATCGATTACGTACGTTTCGCCGCGTCCACCGACGACGCCACCGTCCCGGCGAGCATCGGCACGATTCAATGCGTGGTGCTCCTGGCCATCGGCGCGGCAATGGCCGGTGTCGCGGCCCGGCGGCTGCGCGCCGAAACCCTGACCGCGGGCTGACCGCAGTTTGGACATGGCGACGCCCTTCGGCGCGTCGCCCCTGAACCATGGCCGCGAACCCCCTCACGGCCAGCCATTTCAGTGAAGAGGAACCCCCACGTGACACCATCTCGCCGCATCGTGACAGCGCTGCTGGGCACCGTGCTGTCCACCGGCACCCTGCTGGCGCCCACCGCCGCCCCCGCGTACGCCGTCCCGGCGCCCTGCCAGGCCGACTACAACACCTTGCAGGGCCTCAACTCCGACCTGGACAGTCTGCAGGAGGAGCTCAAGACCGCGGCGCCGCCGGCCAAGCCGCACATCGCCGCGCAGATCAAGGCCGTCAAGGCGCAGATCGCCAAGGTGCAGCCCCGCTACGAGCAGTGCATGCGCGACAACGACGCCGCCGCGCCGCCCATCCAGGCCACCTTCACCGGGCGCGTGACCCTGACCACGAACGACAGCCGCATGCCGAAGCCGATCACCCGGGACGTGTCCATCGGCCTGTCCTACTTCGGCCAGAACCGCGAGCTCGTCAACATCCGCGAGTGGCCGACCATCACCAGCGACCCCATCCAGGCCGGGCCGTTCAACCTCCACGTGACCGTGCGCCTGGACCAGAGCTCCGGATCGTTCAACCGGTCCACCGGCCGGATGAGCCTCAACCTGGTGCTGACGTTCGACGAGGACCTCGCCGCCCCCGCCGACTCGGACTCGAACCTGGCGATCACGGTGGGCACCGACCAGCCGGGCGGCGTACCGATGGACGCGGCCGGCAACGTCACGCTCGCCGGCGCCGACAAGTTCTATCACGGACACCTGAACGACAAGCAGGCCACGATCACCGTGACCGGCGCGGTCAGCCCCCGGCCCTGACAGCGGCCGAACCCCGTGGCGGGCCGTCCACCGGCGGCCCGCCCGGGTGCCCGGTGAGGACCCGGCGGTCGTCGGGCAGGCGCCGGGTGACCCCCCGCGCGTCGAGCAGTTGCAGCAGCGGCACCGCCACCCGCCGGGAGGTGTCCCACGCCTGCCGCGCCGCGCTGAGCGTGAACGGCTGGGGAAGCTCCGCCAGCACCCTGCCCGCCCGCTCGGGCGCCCCGGCCCGCAACACCACCTGACCCGCGAGCTGCACCACCAGCCCGGCCCGGACCGCGGCGGCGAGCTGCCGCGCCCCCAGGCCCAGCTCGGTCAGCTTGTGCGCCTCGGGCGCCGCGTACGGCCGCCCGCCGAGATCCGCGAACGCCGACTCGACCAGCGCGACCAGCTCCTGCGGAACCCCGTCCGCGGCGCCGCGGACCCGCCCGCCGCGGATCGTCAGCGGCGGTTGCACGAGGGCGTCCACGAGCGCCCGGTCGGGCAGTCCGAGCCGGTGCCGCAGCGCCTCCGCCGGGACACCCGGCTCCAGCGGGTGCTCGCGGGCGTACCCGTCGACCTCGTCGGCGAGTTGCTGCCGCAGCCGCGCCCAGTGTTCCGGGTCGGCCAGCCACTCACCCGCCGTCACCGGCGTCGCTGCGCCGGCCCGGTCCTCGCCCGACCCTCCGGACTGTCCCGCGTCCGGCCCCCCGGCCTGGCTCGTGTCCGGCCCGGCAGGGGCCCGGCTCGTGTCCAGCCCGGCAGGGGCCTGGCTCGTGTCCGGCCCGGCAGGGGAGAGGGGCACACCCATCGCGGCCAGGTCGGCGCGACGGGCCAGCCGGCGGCGGCGCAGCTCGGCGGCGAGGTCGGGTGCACCGTCCATGCGGGACAGTTGCGTCGCCCGGGCCGCCGCCGCGCCGCGCCGCGACAGCCCCGGCGGCACCACGTCCAGCACGGTGACGCCGCCCGCCACGTACCGGCGGCCGGGGTCGCGCAGCAGCGCCCGGTCACCGATGCGCAGCGGCAGCGCGCTGCCGAGCCGCAGCCGGGCGGTGTCGGCACCGAGGGGGCGGACCCGGACCGGCACGGCAGCCGCCCCGGCGTGCAGCATCAGCGTGGCGGGCAGCCCGGCGACCGGTTCGCCGTGCACCCGTACGTCGATCACGTCCGTACGGTGGAACCGCCCCGGCGTCAGCAGCGCACTGCCCCGCGCGACCGCGGCCCGCTCGACGCCGCGCAGGTTGATCGCGACGCGGGCGACCGCGGCCACCTCGTCCGCGGGTGCGCCGAGCGTGTGCAGCCCGCGCACCCGGACCGGCCGGTGCACCCCGGTGAGCTCCAGCTCGTCGCCCGTACGCAGCCGCCCCGCGCCGAGGGTGCCGGTGACCACGGTCCCGGCGCCCTTGATCGTGAAGGACCGGTCGATCCACAGCCGCACCGCCGCGTCCCGGTCCGGCTCCGGCAGCCGTGCCACCAGCCGGTCCAGCGCGGCCCGCAGATCGTCCAGGCCGGCGCCGGTGACCGCGCTGACCGCCACGGCCTCCACCGCGCCCAGCGACGAGCGGGCGAGCTCGTCGCGTGCCCGGGCGGTCGCCGCGGCCGGGTCGGCGAGGTCGGCGCGGGTCACCACCAGCAGCCCGTGCCGCACACCGAGCGCGTCCAGGGCGGCCAGATGCTCCGCGGACTGCGGCTTCCAGCCCTCGTCCGCCGCGACCACCATCAGCGCGGCGGGCACCGGACCCACCCCGGCCAGCATGTTCGGCACGAACCGCTCGTGGCCCGGCACGTCCACGAACGCGGCCGTGGCCCCCGACGGCAGCGCGGTCCACGCGAAACCCAGGTCGATGGTCATGCCGCGGCGGCGTTCCTCGGCCCACCGGTCCGGTTCCATCCCGGTCAGCGCCCGCACCAGCGTCGACTTCCCGTGGTCGACGTGCCCGGCGGTCGCGAGGACGTGCACGTCAGCGCCCCGCCACCGCGCACACGGCGGCCACCACGGCAGGGTCGGCGCCGTCGGGGACGCAGCGCAGGTCGAGCAGCAGCCGGCCCCGCTCGACACGCCCCATCACGGCTTCCTGGCGCAACGGTGCCGCGTACTCCGACGGCAGCGACAGTGCCCACGACGGCAGCTCCGCCTCCGGCGCACCGCCCCCGCCGACCACGGCGACGGACGCGACCACCGCGACGTCGACGCCCGCCGCGGCCACCGCGGCACGGGCGCGCTCGGTGCGCGTACGCAACGCGTCCGGGTCCGCGCGCAGTGCCCGCCAGGTCGGGGTCTCCGGGCCCGCCACGGTGGCCTGCAGCGCGGCCAGGGTGAGCTTGTCCACCCGCAGGGCCCGCGCCAGCGGGTGCCGGCGCAGCCGTTCGATGAGCGTCCGCTCGCCCAGCAGCAGGCCGGCCTGCGGGCCGCCGAGCAGTTTGTCGCCGCTCGCGATGACCAGGTCGGCGCCCGCGCGCAGGGTGCTCGCGGCGTCTGGTTCCCCGGGCAGCAACGGGTCCGGGGCGAGCAGGCCGGACCCGATGTCGGCGACCACGGGCACACCGAGGCCGCCCAGCTCGGACACCGGCACCGCACCGGTGAAGCCACGCATCACGAAGTTGGCCGGATGCACCTTGAGGACGAAACCGGTGTCCGCGCCGACCGCACGGGCGTAGTCCGCGCGGGTGGTGCGGTTCGTGGTGCCCACCTCCCGCAGCCGCGCGCCGGTGGACACGAGCAGGTCGGGCAGCCGGAACCCGTCGCCGATCTCGACCAGCTCACCGCGGCTGAGCACGATCTCGCGACCCGCGGCCAGCGCGGTCGCGGCGAGCACCAGCGCCGCGGCGCCGTTGTTGACCACGTGCACGTCACCCGCGTCGGGCACCGCCGCGGCGAGCGCGGCCAGCGCGGTGCGACCGCGGCGGGCTCGCCGCCCGGTCCCGAGGTCAAGCTCCACGTCCGTGTGCCCGGCGGCGGCTGCCACGGCCGCACGGGCCGCATCGGACAGTGCCGCCCGGCCGAGATTGGTGTGCAGCACGACTCCGGTCGCGTTGAGCACCGGTCGCAGCCCGCCCGGGGTCGGCGGCAACGACGCCACCGCGGCGTCCGGAACCTGCTCGGGCGCCAGCTCACCCGCGCGGGCCCGCTGCTGGGCGGCGAGCACCGCGGCTTTGACCGGCACCCGGCCGAGCCGTTGCGCCGCAGCGGCCAGGCGCGGGTCCGCCAGCACCACATCCGTACGCGGAACCCGCCGCCGCGGATCCTGCGTGGCCTCGGTCACCGGCACACCGTACCCGGGGTTGCGTGGCTGTCAGTCCTTGACACCGGCCATGATCGTGCTCAGGTCCGCGGTGCGCTGCGCGGTCCACCCCGGCGGCGCGACGATGTCGGCCCAAGCGGTCACCGGCGCGTTGCCGTAGCTGTGCCCGTGCCCGGCCGGAACCCCGGTGGAGAACGCCATGTCCGCGGTGACCTGCCAGAACGTCACGAACGGATACCAGTGCATGCTGGGCGAGACGTCGGCGCCGCGCGGCTCCTCCAGCCAGTCGGGCCGGGTGACCATCAGCTTCGGTGACCACCACACGATCGGGTCCGACGGGTGCTGCAGGTACACCACCCGCGGGTGCTCCCAGGTGGTGGGCGGGCGATCCAGGTCGGCGGCCGGGTCCGCGGCGAACCGGACCTCGGTGCCCTGCTCGTAGACCGGCAGGATCTCGGTGCTGCCGGGGTCGCGGTCGGCGACGTACTCGCGCCACAGCTCGTTGCGGTTGGGCGGGCCGGTCAGCAGCATCCCGTCGACCCGGTTGTGGATGTCGGCGGCCCCGCCGAACGCCGACTCGGCGCCGAACGAGCCCAGGCTCTCACCGAACACCAGCAACTTCGGCCGCCGGTTCGGCGGCAGTTTCGACCACACCCCGTACACCGCGTTGAACAGGTCCTGGCCGGCCTGCCGGGCGCGTTCCTTGTCGACCAGGAACGAGATCCAGCTCGGCAGGTACGAGTACTGCATGCCGACCATCGCGGTGTCCCCGGCGTACATGTACTCCAGCGGGTCGACGCCCTGCGCGTTCACCCAACCCGTCCCGGTCGTGGTGATCACCAGCAGGACCTTGCGGTCGAACCCGCCGGTGCGCTGGAGTTCCTGGACGGCCAGGGTGGCGCGGTCCCGGGACGTGGGTGCCGAGTCCAGTCCGGCGTACACCCGGATCGGCTGGTGCACCCCCACACCGTCGAACGCGCGCAGCTGGTCCTGAGTCGGCCCGCCGGCGACGAAGTTGCGGCCCTGCTTGCCCAGCGACGCCCAGGACACCAGCGAGCCGGGCCCGCCGGAACGCAGCGGGTCGTCCGGGGGCGCCACACCGGGCTCGGTCTCCCCGTTCACGGTCTTGAAGCTGTTGTCCGTGACGGTGAACAGCCCCTGCAGCACCACCCCGTTGAACACCCCGAGCGCCAGCGCGATCACCACCAGGCCCGCGATCACCGCGGCCGTGGACGCCGGGATCCAACGCCCGAACAGCCGCCCGGTGGCCCGCGCCGCATGGCGCAGCATCCGCATCAGCCCGACCAGCCCGGCGCCGGTCAGCGCCGCGATCGGCAGCACCACGAGGAAGCCGGGCCGCGGCGGCGGATCCATGCCCATCAGCTCGTACACGTCGTGCTGCCACCCCGAGCCCAGGAACATCATGACCACCACGGCGAGCGCGGCCACGCCGCCCAGGACCTGCCACGCGAACGGCTCGGCGCGCGGCAGCGGCCGGTTCACCAGCTTGCTCGCCAGCCACACCGCGAGCACGCCCAGCCCGTAGCCGATGGCCGCGGAGATCCCGCTGATGAGGCCCTGCAGCACGAACCCGCGGGGGAGCAGCGACGGCGTCAGCGACAGGCAGAACAGCGTCACCGCCCCGACGACGCCGACGAACCCGTAGTGCCAGCGGTGCAACAGCCGCCACCACCAGCCGTGGCGCGGTGCCGGGGCCTGCTCGTTCGCGGCATCCGTACGGGTTGCCGGGGCCGTCTTCTCGCCCGCCGTCTGCGCCTCGGGCGTTCCGGTGTCCGTCATCGCCACCCCTGCCTTCCCGGCTGCGGCTGCGCCGCCGTCGTCGCCCATACCGGCGCTCATCGCGACACCACGGCCGTGACGAGTACGCCCAGCCCGTTGATCGCCCAGTGCAGCCCGGCCGGGGCCAGCAGGCTGCCGCTTCGCCGCCGCAGCTCACACAGCACCGCACCGGCCGCCGCGGTGAACAGCACCGCCCCGAGGACGGCCAGCACCTGGCCGGTCCGCCCGTCGCCGACCAGGTCGGTGACCGCCGGGTTGACCTTGTTCAGGCGTAGCGAGGGCATCACGTGCCACAGGCCGAACAGCCCGGACGACACCAGCGTCGCCCGGGCGGGCCCGGACTGCACGTTCACCAGCCCCCACAGCACGCCCCGGAACGCGACCTCCTCGAACAGCACCGTGCCGAGCGGGATCACCACGAACGCGGTGACCAGCGCCTGCGCCGGGCCGTTGTCGTACCGCTCGTCGCGGAACGCGTCGCGCGTGGCGGGCAGCAGGGCGGCCACCGCGTACACCGCGGCGACCGCGGCCACACACACCCCCGCGTACGCCGCGCCCCGCCGCCAGGAGCTGCGGCCCAGGCCCACGTCGTCGGCGCTGAGACCGGCCGTACGGGCCAGCAGGAGCAGCAGGACGGCGCCGACCGGCCCCGCGATCAGCATCGAATGTTCCGGCCCGTACCGCCCGACCACTGCGACCGCCACCATCAGCGTGATCGCCAGCGCCACCGCAGGCGCTGTCGCCACCCGGCGGGTCCACGGCTGGGCTGTCATGCACCCAGACTCACCGGGGGCTCCCGCGGCGGGATCACCCCGACAGGATGATTACCCCGCGGCCGACCTCAGCGCGCCGTCGCGCGCCCGGCCCGCCGGGCAAGCTGCCGGATGCGCTGCTCCACGACCTGGTCGACATGCAGGGCGATCCAGGTGCAGACCGCGGCGAGCGGCAGCTCGATCAGCACGGCCGACAGGACCGCCGCCGGGACGTCGACGCGACGCGACGTGGTCATGTCGAACCAGGCGTCCACGACCAGCATGGTCGCGGTCGAGGCGGCGAGCGGCCCGATGATCTGCCGTCCCCGCCACGCCGCGAACGCCGTGCCGAGCAGGACCACGATGAGCATCACATCGAAGCCCACCCACGCGACCCGGTAGTTCTGCGTACGCGCATGGTCCGGCAGCGTGGCAGCCAGATACGCCGTCCACGGGATGGTCGCGGCCCCGAGTACGGCGAAGACGGGCGCCACCCAGCGGGGCGCCGGATGGAGCTGGACGGCCTCGCGTACGGGTTTGTCCGGACCGATCATGCGTCCCAGCATGCCACCCGCCCGGCCGCCCCGGCCCGCGGGCAGTGAAGTGCCGATCCTGTCGAAACCTGTGTCCTGCCATGGATCACCTGCCTGAAACGCATTCCATGGTGGTGCCCGGCAGCGCTCGCTGCCGGGCACCACTGCGCCGCTGTCAGTACTTCGTGTACTTGGCCCAGTCGTATCGGGCGGTCAACGGTGTTCCGGGGTAGGAGAAAGCGCCGAGCCAGCTGTCGACCCCGATGCCGGGCCACATGTTGGCCATGATGCGTTGCGGGTGTGTGGGCAATGGCCCACGCGATCCCGTTTCCTGGTGGACGAGCTTGCCGTCCACGAACCAGTTGATGGTGCCCTGATTCCACCACTCAAATGCGTAGTCGTGGTAGCCGGTCGAGGCGTCGAATCCGAGGTTGATGATCGTTTCGTGTCCGCCGACGCCGTTGGTGAAGTAGTTGGTCTGCATCTGGGTGGTGTTCTTGCCGAGAATCTCGACGTCGATTTCGTCCCAGGGCTGGCCGTCGCTCGGTCCGGTGTAGGTGAAGAATGACGACACGGTGCCGGTGCGTTTGACCGCCATCATCCGCGTCTCGAAGCGGCCGTAGGAGAACAGGTCGTTGGAGCGGTATTCGCCGGAGGCGTACGGCATGCCCGAGCAGCCGCTCGGACAGGTGGCGGTGTCGAGGTTGATGCCCATGACACCGCCGTTGAACCAGACGTGGTCGGCGCGCCAGCCGACGTTGAAGACGCCGCCGTTGGTCCAGCCGTCGGACTTGTACCAGCGGCCCGTGTCGAACGAGTTGAAGTTGTCGACAAAGCTGCCGCCGATGGCGGCGTGAGCGGCCGAGGTCATCGTCATCGTCATCGCGGACACCAATGCGAGAACGAGGAACGGGGACAGGATCCAGCGGCGGAGATTGGCGCGATGACGTGTTTTTGGCGATCGCATGACGGCCTCCTTATGGCGCGATCGCGGCGTGCGAGCACACGGGCCGACAGCTCACCCGCGCACGGAATCGGGTGATGTCCGTGGTCCGAAGCCGTCGCCTTGGGGATGTGACCACTGTGGAGCGATGGGGGATGCAGTGGTGGACTGATGCGCCCGAACGACATTGGCAGGTGGCGCAATCTTTGGGAGCGCTCCCTTGCGAAAAGTTAACATCGCATCAACACCGGCACAAGCGTCTGAGGTTCCGTAACGTAATCGCACCGAAATCTGGGATTCACGCCGGCGGATCACCTGGACTGGCCGGGGCTCGCGCCGACGAGACGGCGTCGGTCGCCCAGCGGCTGACTAGTGGCAGAGCGTGAGCAGCGTGAAAACCGCGCCGCAGGAGGCGGTCAGGGCCACCAAGACGGCGAGGAGCGCCCGGGCGATGATCAAGCCCGCCTTGCGGCCGTTCCAGGTGACCGGGAGCAACTGCTCCATGACGACCGCCAGCAGCCAGACGAGCAGCAGCAGCGGGTAGTACAGATCCCAGATTCCGTCGGGGAAGGCGCTGGCGTTGCCGCTGCCGCCGTAGTTCGGGCAGTCGCGGACGTCGGTGGCCGGATGGAGCGCCACCGTCAGCATCGTGAGCAGGGCGCCGCCCACCAGCAGCGCCCAGAACCCTGCGAGCGGGGATCGGGGCTTCGCGAGCCCGGCACGTTCGCCTGCGAAGAAGAAGATCGTCGTCCCCCTGGGTGCGGTGTCGGGCCGCCGATGAGAGCACACCCGTCCGCATTGATCAAACCAGCGGCGGTCAACACTGCCGCAGGGACATGGTCGCCGATACCGCGTATCAGCTGAGCCCCGGTGCCGCAAGCTCGGTCGATCTTGGTGCGAAGAGAGCCCCCGCCATGCCCGTTGTTGAGCACTGCCGGGCCTGCGCTCACCATCTTGATCAGTACCTAAACCGGAGTTCGGCTTGAGGTCGGGTTGAGTTCCACCGACGATCGTCATTGGTGTCAGCCGCTGCTGATCGCCGCATGATGGATCGTCACGAGCCGCCCCTCTCAACTGCCTCCGGGGTAGCGCCGCTCATTACGGCCATCAATTGGCGCACGAGGGTGGCGGACTGCGCGCCGAACGGGAGCCCGATCGCGGCGCGAAGAAGGCCCCGCCTGTTCGTGGCGGGGCCCTGTTCATACCGGTGGCGCTGCTACCCGCCCGCGGCGGGCCGCCGGGGGCGGCCTCACCGACACGAGCATGACCCTTCAGCCGGGCCCGGACTGGCGCCGCTGAAACTCCTGTGAGTCATCCCTGTGGACGACGGGATCGTGCCGGGGGGAGCTTGGCGTCAGGAGGATGCGGAGGGGCGGGGCGCCAGTTCGGTGATGAGCTTCTCGATCCGGGTGCGGATGTCGTCGCGGACGGCGCGGACGACCTCGATGGGTTGTCCGGCGGGGTCGGTGAGCTGCCAGTCTTCGTAGCGGGTGCCGGGGAAGTAAGGGCAGGCGTCGCCGCACCCCATGGTGACGACCACGTCCGACGCCTCGACCGAGTCGGAATCCAGGAGTTTGGGCTGCTGGTTGGTGATGTCGATGCCGACTTCCCGCATGGCCTGCACAGCGACGGGGTTGATCGTCTCGGCGGGGGCGGAGCCGGCGGAGCGGACCTCGACGGTGTCTCCGGCGAGGTGGCGTAGCCATCCAGCGGCCATCTGGGAGCGGCCGGCGTTGTGGACGCAGACGAACAGCACCCTGGGTTTGTCGGACACGGTCAGGCTCCTGGTTCAGGTGATGGTGGGGGTTGCGGCGTTTGGTTCAGGTGATGGTGGCGTTGCGGCGTTCGAGAGGCCCTGCGGTCGGGTCGGTGCTCATGACAGCTCCTCAGCGGGAAGCCGGGGCACGGTGACCGCGTCGGCGGCGGGTGCGATGTTCGGGTACCACCAGCGGATTCCGGCCACAGCGACCACGGCGCCGACGAGCTGGGCGACGACGAAGCCCGGGACGGATGCGGGGGCGATTCCGGCGAAGGTGTGGGTGAATGCCCGCCCGATCGTGACGGCCGGGTTCGCGAACGAGGTGGAGGCAGTGAACCAGTACGCGGCACCGATGTAGGCGCCGACCGCGGCTGGGGCCGCGCTGGTGCGCCCGGAGCGGGCGAGCGCGAACACGAGCAGGACCAGGCCGCTGGTGGCGACGATCTCGGCCAGCCACAGGTTCCCGCCGGTGCGCGGCGTCTGGGACCAGGCGACTGCCGGTCGGTCGAACATGACGTCCGCGAGGATCGCGCCCGTGATGGCGCCGCTGATCTGGGCGGCGACGTAGGCGGCCAGCTCGCGGAGGGTCAGGCCGGTACGGGTGGGCCGGGCGCACCACCAGTCGACGGCGGAGACGACCGGGTTGAAGTGCGCCCCGGAGACCGGGCCGAAGGTCAGGATCAGCGCGCCCAGCGCGAGGGCGGTCGCGACCGCGTTCTCCAGCAGTTGCAGGCCGACATCGTGGGGGGAGAGCTGGGTGGCGGCGATACCGGAGCCGACCACGGCAGCGGTGAGCAGGGCGGTTCCGGTGAACTCGGCCGATGCGCGGCGGGCCGGGCTCATGCGGACGCCCCGGCAGTGGTGTCGGAGGGGTCGAGGAACTGCGACAGCCCAGCAAGCTTGTCCGGAACGATCCAGTAGTAGACCCAGGTGCCCCGGCGTTCGCAGTCGACCAGTCCGGACTCGCGGAGCTGCCGCAGGTGGTACGAGATCGTGGGGCCGGTGAGGTCGAACGCGTCGGTGATCTCGCACACGCACACGTCGCCGCCCTTGCGCGCGGCGATCAGGGACAGTACGCGGAGCCGGACCGGGTCGCCGAGCACCTTGAACGCCCTGGCCAGCTCGGCGGCCCCGTCGGGGGTGAGGGCTTCAGCGACCATCGGCGTGCAGCAGGCGGCGGTGTCGGTGTCGATGACCGGCAGGTTCTTCCTAGACACCTCTCTAGCTTGACAGTTCTCTAGGCACGATGCAAGCTACCTAGAGAACCATCTAGATAGCCGATCCTTGGGAGGTACGACGATGTCTCGTGTGCAGCTCGCCCTGCGGGTATCCGATCTGGAAGCGTCCGTGGCGTTCTACGAGAAGTTGTTCGGGGTCGGGGCTGCCAAGCGCCGCCCCGGATACGCCAACTTCGCCATCACCGAGCCGCCGCTGAAGCTCGTGCTCATCGAGGGCGAGACGGACCAGCCCACTGTCATGGACCACCTGGGCGTGGAGGTGTTCAGCACCGACGAGGTCACCGCCGCCACCCAGCGGCTCACCGAGTCCGGGCTGGTCACCCTCACCGAGGACAACACCGAGTGCTGCTACGCCCTGCAGGACAAGGTGTGGGTCCGCGGCCCGGGCGACGAGCCGTGGGAGGTGTACGTCGTGAAGGGCGACGCGGGCAAGCTCGACAAGGACGCGGCGAGCGTCTGCTGCAGCGGCACGACCGCCCAGGACGACGAGCAGCAGCCCGCCACGGCCGGCTGCTGCTGAGCGCCGACTCGGGCGCCGACCACGCAGTGGGACCGGGACGCCTCCGCGCGGCCCGCCCCGACCGGCTGCATCTGTGCAGCTCAGCCGAGGCTTGGGTGGGTCAGCGGAGGCGGACGGGAATCGAACCCGCCCGGCCCGGATACCGGGCCGCACCGGTGTTGAAGACCGGGAGGGGCACCAGCCGCCTGAACGCCTCCGGGCACGACCCTACCGCCCCCGCCTACGGCGGTGCGCGCGCGTCCGGCCGCACCATGTGCGACAGTGCGACGGTGACGACGACACCGACGACGCGGCTGACCCAGTACGCGCACGGCGGCGGCTGTGCCTGCAAGATCCCGCCCGGTGAGCTGGAGGCGGTGGTCGCCGGCCTGATCGGCGGGTCCGCCCCGGACGGGCCGGGGGAGTTGCTGGTCGGCCTGGGCGGCGGCGACGACGCCGCGGTCGTGCGCATCGCGGCCGGCGCCGCGGTGGTGGCCACGGCCGACTTCTTCACCCCGGTCGTCGACGACCCGTACGACTGGGGGCGGATCGCGGCTGCCAACGCACTGTCCGATGTGTACGCGATGGGCGGCACTCCGGTCGTGGCGTTGAATCTGCTGGCCTGGCCCCGCGAGGTGCTCCCGATGGAGCTCGCTGCCCAGGTGCTGTCCGGTGGGCTGGCGGTGGCCCGTGAGGCCGGCTGTCACCTGGCGGGCGGGCACAGCGTGGACGACGTCGAGCCGAAGTACGGCATGGCGGTCACCGGCGTGGCCGACCCGCAGCGGTTGCTGCGCAACGACGCCGGTACGGCCGGCACCCCGCTGACCCTGACGAAACCGCTGGGCCTCGGGGTGCTCAACAGCCGGCACAAGGCCACCGGCGAAGTGTTCGAGCACGCGGTCGCCGCGATGACCGAGCTGAACCGGGCGGCGTCGGAGGCCGCCCTCGCCGCCGGGGCGGTGTGCGCCACGGATGTGACCGGGTTCGGTCTGCTCGGCCACCTGCACAAGCTGGCCCGGGCCAGCGGGGTCACCGCCCGACTCGACGCGGCCGCGGTGCCGTACCTGGACGGGGCGCGGGAAGCGCTCGCCGCGGGGTACGTCAGCGGCGGCACCCGGCGCAACCTGGACTGGGTGCGCCCGTTCGCGGACACGGCCGGCGTCGCGGTGGACGAGCTGCTGCTGCTGGCCGACGCGCAGACCTCGGGTGGCCTGCTGGTGGCGGGGGAGTTGCCCGGCCACCCGGTGATCGGCGAGCTCGTCGATGCCCGCGACGACGCCGTCACGCTGATCGTCCGCTGAGGCGGCCCGGGTTGACCCGGCACGCCGGCGGAACCATCCGGCCCGGGCGGCAGGCGACACCGCTGCCGGGCGACACGGTCAGGGTGCGTACGCCGAGAACCGGTGACCGTCGATGAGGTAGAGCTGCCCGCCGGACAGCACCACATGCCCGGAGTCCAGGCTGGGGAACTGCGTGGCCGGCGAGGCCACCGCGCCGGTCGCGGCGTCGAGGATGCCCAGTGGTTCACCGGCGTCCACGGTGGTGTACACCAGACCCCCGGCCACCACCGGCTGGCCGGCGTCGCCTTCGAAGCCGGCCTGCCAGAGCCGGAGGCCGGTACGGACGTCCCACGCGTCGACGCCGTTGCTCAGCGCGTGATAGACGCGTCGACCGTCCACGGCGATGGTGCCTTCGACGCCGGGGGCGCGCCACACCACGGACCCGTTGGCGGCCCGGAGGCTGACCAGATCCGCGCCGTCGGTCACGTAGAAGCGGCCGTTTGCGCCGGCTTTGACCCGCGTACCGATCGGCGCGCTCCACAGCCGCCGGCCGGTGGTGACGGCCACCGCCGTGACGCCGCTGCGGTAGGCGCGGTGCACCAGCAGCCGGCCGTCGGCGGTGGCGCCCAGGGCGTAGCCGTCCAGCGCCCAGCGCCGCTTGCCGTCGCGCACGCGGAACGCCCGGACCTGCGCGGAGAAGTTGTCGGAGCCCCCGTCGGCCACCACGACGCCCCGGTCGACGAGCAGCGACGCGACCGGGCGGCCGTCGTCGAAGCGCCACTTCTCCCGCCCGGTGGCGACGTTGAGCGCGAGGATCCGGCCGCCGGGGTCGGTGACCGAGGCGCAGCCGGTGATGCCGACCAGCAGCAGGTTGCCGGAGACCGCCAGGGCCGGCGTCCGTGCCTCCTGGGGGCTGCTCCACGGGCGATGCCAGATCTGCCGTCCGGTCGTGATCCGGTAGGCGCCGATGCCGGCCTCGTCGGCGACGAAGGCCCGGCCCCCGGACACCAGCGGCGGGGTGGCCTCCGAGCACGAGCCGCCCTGCACCTCGGGCAGCCCCGCCGACCACCTGAGTGCGACGTCCGCGATGGTGCGCGCAGTGATGGCCGACTCGGCGGGGTTGACGAACGTGTTCCCCGGGCCGTAGCCGGGATGCGTCCAGTCGGCGGTGGCGGCCAAGGCGGGCACGGACGTGCCGACCACGAGCAGGGCCAGCGTCAGGGCATGCGTGAGCAGGGCTCGATAGGCGCGCAAAAGGCCCTCCCAGGGCAATACCGGACTTTGCGCCCGTAACCTACTCCGCGGGAGATCCCGGGCAGGCGGATATCACGGAAAGCAGGCCCGTCCGGTGGACCGGGCACGCACTCACGACCCTGCGGCGGGACCGTCCTCGACGGCGCGCCGCGCCAGGCGTTCGCGCTGGGGCACGACGGTGTACTTCGGATCCCGGGCCGACGCGACCCCGCCCTCGAAGATGCCGAACCGGGTCAGCACGGATGCGCCCAGCAGCGACACGCCAGACAGCGCGGACACCACCCGGCTGCGGCGGCCGAGCAGCCCGCCCGCGATCCCCAGCGCGGTCAGCGCGCGGCCCGCACGCAGCAGCCGGCCGGGCCGCCCTTGCACGTACGGTTCGCTGAGGACGCCCTTGGTCGTCTCCACCCGGTGGGCGCCGTACAGTTCCAGCGCCGCGCCGAGCACCGCCAGGCGCCGGGCCGGTCCGGCCTGCGCGCACGGGGCAGCGATGAGGCCCACCGCGGCGCCGCTGGCCAGCGCGCTGCCCGCGAACACGTACGGCAGTTCCGGGTACGCGGCGTGCCAGCTCGGCGTCGCGGTGTCCGCCAACAGCACGGCGGTGTACGTGGCGAGCGCCGGCGCGACCGCGGCGGCGGCGTACCCGCCCGCCGCACCCACCGGCGGCAGCGCCCGGCGGACCAGTCCGAGCATCCCCCGCGCGGGCAGCAGCGGTGCCGCCTCGGCCGCGGCGGCGGCACCCGCGGCCGCCCCGAACGCGGTGAGGATCCACGTGCCCATCGACATCGGCGAGGTGGGCTTCGCGACCCGCAGCATGTGGTGGAACCGCTCCGGGCGGCCCAGGTCGTTGATGAGGAAGTACGTGCTGGCCCCCAGCGCCCCCAGCGCGCTCAGCCGCCCGGCGCGGCGCAGCGCGGGGCGGCCGGTGGCGTGCCCGCCCGCGGCCAGCAGCGCGGACCCTGCGGCGAGCCCGCCGGTGAACAGGTACGCGGCGATGTCGTGCCGCCACACCGGCGGCCGGACGATCGGGCGGCCGTAGTACGACCGGAACTGCGCGGGCGGCACCATCGAACGGTCGCCGCGTCCGCCACCGCCCCGCCCGCCACCGCCGCGCCCGCCATCACCGCGCCCGCCATCACCGCGCCCGCCACCATCGCGCCGCTCGCCGCCGGCACCGCCGGTGCGTCCGTGACCGGGAACCTCGTCGTTTCCGCGCGGATTCACGGGCGCCGCCGGGTGGCGAACGCGACGAGCACGGAAGCGACCATGGCGGCCGCGGCCACACCCGCACGCTTCCACATGGCGGGCAGGTCGCGGGTCGCGACCACCGGGTCCGGCGGCAGGCCGTACACCTCGGGCTCGTCGAGCAGCAGGAAGAACGCGCCGTCGCCGCCGACCCCGTCACCCGGGTCGTGGCCGTACAGGCGGGCCTCGGGGACGCCCCGCTCGTGCAAGGTCGCCACCCGCCGGGCGGCGCGCTCGCGCAAGTCGTCGAGTTCGCCGTACTGAATGGACTCGGTCGGGCAGGCCTTGGCGCACGCCGGGGTGAGCCCGTCGCCGATCCGGTCGTAGCACATCGTGCACTTCCAGGCACGGCCGTCGTCGGCCCGCTGGTCGATGACGCCGTACGGGCAGGCCGGGATGCAGTAGCCGCAGCCGTTGCAGATGTCCTCCTGCACGACCACGGTGCCGAACTCGGTGCGGAACAGCGAACCGGTCGGGCACACGTCCAGGCAGCCCGCGTGGGTGCAGTGCTTGCACACGTTGGACATCATCAGCCAGCGGAAGTCGGTGCGCGGCGTCTCGGCGGTGCGCCCGGGCAGGTCCGTCAGCGGCATGCCGAGGAACTGCGGCCCGGGCGCGGCCTCCTCCGGGCCGTGGCCGGGCTGCTCGACGAAGGCCACGTGCCGCCACGAGTTGGCGCTGAGCCCGCCGGTGTTGTCGTACGACTGGCCGAGCAGGTCGAAACCGTCGTCGGGGACGAGGTTCCACTCCTTGCAGGCCACCTCGCACGCCTTGCAGCCGATGCACACGCTGGTGTCGGTGAAGAACCCCATCCGCGGCCCGGCGTCGACGAACCCGGCGTCGGGGGCCGGGTCCAGCGGCCCGAACAGGCTGTTACTTCCCATCGTCAGCGTCCTTGGTCAGCATCGGGGTGTGGTGGTCCGGCACGAGCCCGGCCCTGCTCCGGTAGTCGCGGACCAGGTCGAGCAGCGCCGGGCCGACCGGGCGGCGGCCGGGCCGGATGTCGCAGGTGCCGACCTTGCTCTCCTGGATCAGCACGTTCGGGTCCAGGGTGATCCCGAACAGATCGTTCGCCGAGTCGCCGGTGACCAGGCCCTCGCCGCCCCAGTGGTACGGCATCCAGATCTGGTGCACGATGCGGCCCTCGATGCGCAGCGGCCGCAGCCGGTCGGTCACCATCACCCGCGCCTCGATCGCGGCCCGCGCGGTCACCACGTGCGCCCAGCCCAGGTGCGCCAGGCCGCGTTCCGCGGCGAGCTGCGGGGACACCTCGACGAACATCTCCGGTTGCAGCTCCGACAGGTACGCCAGCTGCCGGCTCATGCCCCCGGCGGTGTGGTGCTCGGTGAGCCGGCTGGTGCTGAACACGAACGGGTACACATCGGTGTGCTGTTCCGGCGGGCTCGGGTTGAGCGGGTTGTCCGGCCGGTCGTACGTCTTGCGGGTGGGGTTGGCCTGCTGGGTGTAGAGCGGGTTGCGCACCATTGACTCGACCGGCTCGTAATGGGTGGGCAGCGGCCCGTCGATGAGCCCGCTGGGCGCGTACAGCCAGCCTTTGCCGTCGCCCTGCATGATGAACGGGTCGTCGCCCGCGATGGCCTCGACCCCCGACGCGCCGTCCGGCGGCCGGTACGACGGCGGTTTGGTCTTCTCGAAGTCCGGTGTGTCGAACCCGGTCCACGCGGCGGCCTGCGGGTCCCACCACACGTACTTCTTGCGCTCGGACCACGGGTTGCCGTCCGGGTCGGCGGAGGCGCGGTTGTACAGCAGGCGCCGGTCGGCGGGCCACGCCCAGCCCCACTCGCGGGCCACGTAGTCCTGTTCGGTACGGGGCTTGCGGCGGGCCGCCTGGTTGACGCCGTCGGCGTAGACGCCGGAGTAGATCCAGCAGCCGCACGCGGTGGACCCGTCCGCCTTGAGCGCGGTGAAGCCGGGCAGCAGGTCACCGGTCGCCGTCTGGCGGCCGTTGATCTCCTGGAGTACGGCCTCGCCGCTGGGCTCGTCGCCGCGCGCCCCGTGCAGCGGGTAGTCCCAGGTGAGGTTGAGGACGCCCTGGTCGCGAGGGGCGGCCGAGCCGGCCAGCCGCTCCCGGATGATCCGGCCCAGGTGGTAGAAGAACCACAACTCGCTGCGGCAGTCGCCCGGCGGTTCCACGGCCTGCTCGCGCCACTGCAGCATCCGCTGGGTCTGGGTGAACGTGCCGGCCTTCTCCGCGTGCGAGGCGGCGGGCAGGAAGAACACCTCGGTGCGGCACTGCTCCGGGACGATCTCGCCGGTGGCCACCTCGGGCCCGTCCTTCCAGAACGTGGCGCTCTCGATGAGGAACAGGTCGCGCACCACCAGCCAGTCCAGGTTGGCCATGCCGAGGCGCTGGGCCCGGCCGTGCGCCGAGCCGACCGCCGGGTTCTGGCCCAGCAGGAAGTACCCCTGGATCTTCCCGTCGATCATGTCCAGGACCTGCCGGTACGTGCCGTGGTCGCCGGTCAGCTTGGGCAGCCAGCCGAAACCCCAGTCGTTGTCCACGGTGGCCGCGTCGCCGAAGTACGCCTTGAGCAGGCTCACCGCGTACGCGTCGGCACCGGCCCAGAAGCCCTTCTGGCCGGGGTGACGCATCGCATCGACCCACTGCGTGAACGTCTCGTGCCGCTCGTGATGCGGCATCGGCAGATAGCCGGGCAGCAGGTTGAACAGCGTCGGGATGTCCGTGGACCCCTGGATGCTGGCGTGCCCGCGCAGCGCCATCACACCGCCGCCGGGGCGCCCCATGTTGCCCAGCAGCAGCTGGATGATCGCGCCGGTGCGGATGTACTGCACGCCGACCGAATGCTGGGTCCAGCCCACGGAGTAGACCAGCGCGGTGGTGCGGTCGCGGCCCGAGTTGGCCGTCCACGCCTCGCACACCGCGCGGAACTGCTCCTGCGGCACCCCGCAGAGCTGCTCCACCACCTCGGGCGTGTAGCGGGCGTAGTGCCGCTTGAGGATCTGGTACACGCAGCGCGGGTGCTGCAGGCTCGGGTCGCGGGGCGCGTCGGCGGGCACCGGCGGGCCGTGCGACTCGTGGCCCAGCCCGGCCGCGGTCTCCCGGTCCTGCTGCGCCTCCGCCGACGCCTGGCCGTGCTGCTCGTGCCCGGCGTAGTGCCAGCTGCTCTGGTCGTACGTGCCGGTTTCCGGGTCGTATCCGGAGAACAGGCCGTCCAGGTCCTCGGTGTCGCGGAAGTCTTCACTGACGATGGTGGAGGCGTTCGTGTACGCCAGCACGTACTCGCGGAAGTCCTTCTCGTTGCTCAGGATGTAGTTGATCACCCCGCCGAGGAACGCGATGTCCGCGCCCGCGCGTACCGGCACGTACCGGTCCGCGAGCGCGCTGGTCCGGGTGAACCGCGGGTCGATGTGGATCACCGTGGCGCCGCGGTCACGCGCCTCCACCACGTACTGGAAGCCCACCGGGTGGGCCTCCGCCATGTTGGAACCCTGAATGATGATGCAGTCCGCGTTTGCCAGGTCCTGCAAGAACCCGGTGGCCCCGCCACGGCCGAAGCTGGTCCCCAGACCGGGAACGGTGGCGGAGTGTCAAATACGGGCCTGGTTCTCGATCTGGATCGCCCCGAGCGCGGTGAACAACTTCTTGATCAGGTAGTTCTCTTCGTTGTCCAGGGTCGCCCCGCCGAGACTGGAGAAGCCCAGCGTCCGGTGCAGCGCGCGGCCCTGCGCGTCGGTGTCCTCCCAGGTCGCCTCGCGGGTGGCCAGCACCCGGTCGGCGATCATCTGCATCGCGGTGTCGAGCTCCAGCTCCTCCCACTGCGTGCCGTACGGCCGCCGGTACAGCACGGTCTGCCGGCGCCGGGGGCTGGTGACCAGGCTCAGGCTCGCCGAGCCCTTGGGGCACAGCCGGCCGCGGGAGATCGGGCTGTCCGGGTCGCCCTCGATCTGGGTGACCCGGCCGTCCTGGACGAAGATCCGCTGCCCGCAGCCCACCGCGCAGTACGGGCACACCGAGCGGGCCACCGAGTCCGCGGACCCGGTACGCGCGCTCAGCTCACGCGACCGCGGCGACTGCACCGCCGCACCCCGGCCCAGCGGGTCGGGGCCGGTCAGCTGCCGGTACACCGGCCAGTCGCGAATCCACGTACGCAGACCCATGCAGTGACCCTAGATCAGAAGCCGGCGGCCCGCACAGCGGGGCGTCACCGCTCCCCGAACGCCTCGCCCAGCCCGGTCAGGTCGATGGACGTGCGGGCCGACTCCGGCACGAGGCTGATGAGGGGGCGCATCGCCTCCAGCGCGGTGAGGATCTGCCGGGACACGTGGTCCACCGGCTGCATCGCATCCACGGCCACCAGGATGCCGCGCTGGTCGTACCAGGCGACGATCGGATGGGTCACGTCGTGGTAGATCGCCAGCCGGCGGCGCACGACCTCCTCGGTGTCGTCCGAGCGGTGCTCCAGCGCGGCGCGCGCGAGCAGGCGGCGCACCAGCTCGTCGTCGTCGGCCACCAGGTGCAGCACCACGTCCGCGGTCATGTCGAGCGTACGGGCGACCTGGTAGATCGACCGCGCCTGCGGCATGTTGCGCGGCATCCCGTCGAGCACGTACCCGCGGCCCTGGTTCTTGGCCTTCTCCAGTTCGACCCGCACCATGTCCAGGACGATCTCGTCGTGCACCAGCTCGCCCCGGTCGAGGCATTCCTGCACCGCCAGGCCCAGCTCGGTGCGCCGGGCCACGTGGTCGCGCAGCAGGTCCCCGGTCGCGATGTGCGGCACGTGGAAGTGGTTGGCGATCAACGCCCCCTGGGTGCCCTTGCCCGCTCCGGGGGGCGCGACCAGCAAGATCCGCATGATGTCGTCCTTCCCCGGTTCACCCGCCCGGATCATAGCGGTCGCGCGGACCGGTGCCGCGCATTCGCCGCCGTGCCGTCAATTGTCAGACGTGTGGGGCGGTGCGCGGCGCCCCGCGGTGGCACGATCGGCGCAGCAGCGTCCCGCGGATCGACGGGACGGTGCAGCGTCCCGCGGATCGACGGGACCGATCCGAGGAGGACCGATGACCACCCCCAGTCTCACCCAGGCGGAGGCGCAGCGGCGCGCCGAACTGCTGCAGGTGCAGCGCTACGACATCCTGGTCGATCTCACGGACCTGCCCACCGGGACCGAGGTGCGGTGCACGTCGGTCGTGACGTTCGCCTGCGCCGAGCCCGGCGCGCAGACGTTCGTCGACTGCACGGCCGACGTCCTCGAGGCCACTCTCAACGGCGTCGCCCTGCCGCCCGCCGCCGACGGGCGGATCGCGCTGCCCGCGCTGGCCGCGCAGAACACGCTGCGGGTGCGCACCGTGCAGCCCAACACGACCGCCGGGCCGGGGGTGCACAAGGCCGTCGACCCCGCCGACGGGGAGGTGTACGTGTGGACGACGTTCGAGCCCGACGAGGCCCGGCACGTGTGGGCGTGTTTCGACCAGCCCGACCTGAAGGCGCCGCACGCGTTCACCGTGACCGCCCCGGCCGCGTGGACCGTGGTCAGCAACACCGGCGGCCCGCGCGTCGAGGAGCTCGGCGGCTCCCGCCGCTGGACGTTCCCGGCGACCCCGGCGCTGTCGACGTACAACGTGGTCGTCAACGCGGGCCCGCTGCACGAGATCCGCCGCCCGACCGGCGACCACGACCTCGGCGTGTACGCCCGCCGCTCGCTCGCCGCGGTGCTGGAACGCGACGCCGACGAGATCTTCACCGTCACCGCGCAGGGGCTCGCGTTCTTCGCCGACGCGTTCGGCATGGCTTTCCCGCAGCACAAGTACGACCAGGTGTTCATGCCGGACTTCGGCGGAGCCATGGAGAACTACGGCTGCGTCACCTGGTCCGACGCCTGGCTGCGCCGGGTGCCCCCGACCCCGGCCGAGCGGGAGAGCTTGGCGCTGGTGCTGCTGCACGAGATGGCGCACATGTGGTTCGGCAACCTGGTCACGATGCGCTGGTGGGACGACCTGTGGCTGAACGAGGCGTTCGCCGAGTTCGCCTGCTACTGGGCCGCCGCCCGGGCCACCCGGTACACCGACGCGTGGGCGGGGCTGCTGGCGGGGGAGAAGCTGGCGGCGTACCTGGCGGACCAGGGGCCGGTCACCCACCCGATCCGACAGCCGGTGCGGGACGTGGCGGAGGCCGCGTCCATCTTCGACGACATCACCTACCCCAAGGGCGCCGCGGTGCTGCGCCAGCTCATGACGTACGTGGGGGAGAAGCCGTTCACCGCGGGGATGAAGGCGTACTTCGCCCGCCACGCGTGGGGCAACACCACGTTGCAGGACCTGATCGACGCGCTGGCCGAGGCGTCCGGCCGCGACCTGCAGGCGTGGCGGGCCGGATGGCTGGAGACCGCGGGCACCGACCGGCTCACCCTGGAGTCCGGCGGGGACGCCCCGGTGCTCGCGGCGCGGGGGCCGGACGGGCCGCCCCGCCCGCAGGTGCTCGCGGTGGGCGCGTACCGGCGCGACGGCGCAGGCCTGGTGCGTACCGCACTGGCCGAGGTGGAGGTCCGCGGCCCGCGTACTTCGGTGGAGCTGGCGCCGGGCGCGGACCTGTATCTGGTCAACGACGAGGATCTGACGTTCGCCACCACCCGGCCGGACGCCGCGGCCCGCGACGCCTTGCTGCGCGACGCCGCGCACCTGCCCACCCCGGTGTCGCGGGGCATCGCCGTCGCCTCGGTGTGGGACATGCTCACCACGGGCGAGGCGGACGCCGCCGAGGTGGTGCACTGCCTGACCGCGGTGCTGGCCGTGGAGACCTCCGACGCGGTGGTCGAACCGTACCTGCGCCTGGCCGGGGACGCCGCGACGCGGTGGGCGCCGGAGGCCCGGCGGGCCGCCCTGACCGCGGAGGTGGCGGCGCTGTGCACCCGGCTGGCGACCCAGCCGGGCCGGCGTACGGTGGCGTTGCGCGGGCTGGCCCGCACCGCCGCGGACCTGGACGCGGTCGCCGCGCTGCGCGACGAGGCCGGTGACGACGTGGACCTGCAGTGGCGGGCGCTGGTCCGCAAGGCGGAGCTGGGCGGCGACACCGGGCGCGACGTCGAGTTGCTGCTGGCCCGCGACCCCGACCCGGACGCACGGTTCCGGGCGCTGGCGGTGCGCGCCGCGACCCCGGACGCCGCGGAGAAGGCCGCGATGTGGCAGACCGTGGCCGTGGACCGGGCGGTGCCGATCGGCTCGGTCGGCCCGGTCGGGACCGCGTTCTGGCAGCCGGGCCAGGACGACCTGCTGGCACCGTACGGGCGGCGGTACCTCGACCTGCTGCCCGCGCTGGGCCGGGGCGGGATGGTACCGGCGATGGTCTACACCCGGCTGCTGTTCCCGGTGTTCGGCGTCGACGCCGGGTTCCTGCCGGTGGCGCAGGCCGCCGCGGCGGACGCCGTGCCGGTGGTGCGCAAGACGCTGCTGCAGCGCGCCGACGAGGTGCGCCGCATGCTGCGTACGCGCGGCTGAGCCCGGCCCGCACGCGGGGACGCCGTACCCGGCGGCGTCCCCGCGGCGGCGACGATCTCCGGGTAGGTTGCTGGCATGAGTGTGCGCTTCGGGGTCTTCGTGCCGCAGGGATGGAAGATGGACCTGGTCGAGATCGCCGACCCGGTCGAGCAGTACGAGGCGATGACCGCCGTCGCGCGGGCCGCGGACGCCGGGCCGTGGGACTCGGTGTGGGTGTACGACCACTTCCACACGATCCCCACCCCCACGATCACCTCGACGTTCGAGTGCTGGACGGTGACCTCCACGCTCGCCCGCGACACCAGCCGGGTCCACATCGGGCAGATGGTCGGCTGCAACGGGTACCGGCAGCCCTCGCTGTACGCCAAGATCGCTTCCACGGTGGACGTCGCCAGCAGGGGCCGCCTGTACGCCGGGCTGGGCGCCGGATGGTACGAGCACGAGTGGAAGGCGTACGGCTATGAGTGGGTGGACACCCCGCAGCGCATGGGCGCGTTCCGCGAGGCGGTGGAGATCGTGCACCGGATGTGGACCGAGCCGCGGCCCACGTTCTCCGGGAAGTACTACTCGATCGACGCGCCGATCAACGAGCCGAAGGGGGTGCGCAAGCCGCACCCGTCGTTCTGGATCGGCGGTGGCGGTGAGCAGGTCACGCTCAAGCTCGTGGCGCGTTACGCCGACGCCTGCAACGTGGGCGGCGGCGATCCGGAGCTGATCCGGCGCAAGCTCGGTGTGCTGCGCCGGCACTGCGACGACCTGGGCCGCGACTACGACCAGATCATCAAGTCCACCAACCTGGAGCTCGACCTGACCGAGCCGCCGCAGGACACGATCGACCGGATCGAGCGGATGGTGCAGGCGGGCATCGACTACGTCATCGTGTACGTGCCCCGGGTGGCGTACGACCACGAGCCCATGCTGCGCTTCGCGCGCGAGGTCATCCCGCAGTTCGCCGATTAGCGCCGGGCGGGCGGGGTAGAGAAGGCGCGATGGACGAGCACGCCGACGCGAATCCGGACGAAGAGAGCACCCGTACCGTGGTGGTGGCGGTCTTGGTGAACGTCGCCATCGCGGCCGCCAAGTCGATCGCCGCGCTGCTCACCGGCTCGGCCTCGATGGCGGCCGAGGCCGCGCACTCGTTCGCGGACACCGGCAACGAGGTGCTGCTGTTCATCGGGCTGCGCAAGTCCAGGAAGGAACCCGACGCCCGGCACCCTTTCGGGTACGGCCAGGAACGCTACTTCTGGGCGTTCCTCGCCGCGCTGGGCATCTTCCTGATCGGCGGTGCCCTGTCGATCGCCGAGGGGGTGCGCAGCCTGCTCGCCCCCGAGCCGCTGGAGTCGCTGTGGGTCGGCATCGGGGTGCTCGTGGTCGCCGCCTGCCTGGAGGCGTACTCGTGGCGGACGGCCCGCCGCCAGTTGCACGCCGACGCCGCCAAGCGCCAGCGCTCGATCGTCGAGCACCTGCGCCGGGCTTCCGACCCGAGCGCGCCCACGGTGTACCTGGAGGACACCGCCGCACTGATCGGGCTCGCGCTGGCGATGGTGGCGCTGATCCTGCACGCGTGGACCGGGTGGGCGGCCTGGGATGCGGCCGGCAGCATCTGCATCGGGGTGCTGCTGCTGGTGGTGGCGGTGCTGCTGGCCCGCCGCTCCAAGGCACTGCTGCTGGAGGAGTCTGCGCCGCCGGACGTGCTGGACCCGATCCGGGAACTGGTCGGCCGGAGCTGGCCCGGTGACGTGCGCGACCTGCAGGCGGTCTATGTCGGCCCGGCGCAGCTGCTGGTCAACGTGTGGATCGCCCCCGTCTCGGCGGACGGCCCCGCGGACGAGCTGATCCGGGAGGTGGACGCGCTGCGCGCCGCGCTGCTGGCGGTGCCCGCGATCACTCAGGCCACGGTCACGCTGACTGCGCGCTGAGCCGCGGCGCGGCCACCCGGCGGGGCGGGGCGCTGCGGCGGTGGGCCGCCTTCTCCGCGTACATCTCGGCGTCGGCGTGCGCGTACAGCGAGGCGAAGTCCGCGCCGTCGTCGTCGAAGACGGCCGTGCCGATGCTGGCCGCGGTGCGCTGCGCCAGCGCGGTCCGTAGCCGTTCGGCGTGCGCCCGCACGTCCGCGCCGGGGAACAGCACCACGAACTCGTCGCCGCCGAGGCGCCCGGCGACCGCACCGGACGGCGCCTGTTCCCGCAGCGTGGCCGCGACCCAGCGCAGCAGGTCGTCGCCGGCGGAATGCCCGGCGGTGTCGTTGAGCGCCTTGAAGCCGTCCAGGTCGAACAGGACCAGGCCGCTCGCCTGGCCGGGGCGCAGCAGCCGGCTGACGTGGGCCTCGAACCCGCGGCGGTTGAGTACGCCGGTCAGCGCGTCGGTCTGCGACAGGTCGGTGAGCCGGCGCCGCCGGCGTGCGCTGTCGCGGCCCTGGGCGGCGCAGGCGGCCGCGACCGCGATGAAGCCGATCGCGTGCATGACCGGGTACCACACCCCGGTGGAGCCGAGCGCGGCCGCCAGCACGAAGTACCCGGCGGTGTTGAGTGCTATCAGCGGCAGGGCCAGACGCACGTGGGTGCCGAGCGCGATCAACGGCATCGGCGCCAGCATTCCCAGACCGGTCGCGGAGGCGATCCCGCCGGTCGACAGCGGCACGACGAACGTCAGGGCCAGCATGAACACGCCGTTCAGGGTCATCAGCAGCCGGGCCCGCCGGGCACGGCTCAACCGGCCGGCCGCCCGGACGAACCAGACGCCGTACACCATGCCGAGCGTGCACCACACGGCCACGAGCAGCCGGTGTGGCTGATGCTGACCGAACGCGGCCGCGTACACGACGCCGACGGCGCAGTCGCTGACGCACAGCCAGCCCATGTCGGCGATCGAGCGGCGGCGCCGTTCCATGCTGGAGACCCGGGTGAGGCCCGGGGCTGCGCCCTTTTCACCGGCCTGCCGCACGTGGTGTTCGGCGGGAGCGCGGCCGGTGCGGGCGGTCTTGTCCGCGTACGCGCGGGCGTCGGCGAGCCGGCGCAGTTCCTCGACCGTTCCGGCCTCGGCCGGGCAGCTGGCGTAGCCCAGGCTGGCCGGAACGCCGGATTCCAGGGCGCCGCGCATCCGCGCCACGATCGCGGGGGCGTCCTCCGGGCCGGTGCCGGTGAGCAACGCCCCGAACTCGTCGCCGCCCAGCCGGCCCACCTGGTCGGTGTCGCGCAGGGCGCCCTTCATGGTGTGGGCGGTGGCGGCGAGGACGGCGTCGCCGGCCTGATGGCCCCAGGTGTCGTTGATGTGTTTGAAGCGGTCCAGGTCGGTGAGGATCAGCGTGACCGGCTGCCCGGTGCGCCGCGCCTCGGCGACCGCGTGTTCGAGCTCCTGGTCGAAGCCGCGGCGGTTCAGGCTGCCGGTGAGCGGGTCGACCCGGGACACCTCGGACAGGCGGCGGCGCAGCGCGGCGAGGGCGGCGGCGTGCCGCAGGCACAGCGTCGACACCCCGCCCAGGCCCAGCGTGTAGACCGCGGCGTAGCCGGCGGGGGCGGGACCGCCGAGCAGGGCGACTGCCCAGTACTCCAGGGCGGCGGCCGACGCGACGATCACGAACGCCCGCGGCGGCATCATGATCGCGTAGAACATGACGGAGATCGGTACCAGCGCCCCGAGCGGGCTGGCGATGCCGCCGTCCAGCAGGCTCAACGTGGCCGAGCCGGTGAGGCTGACGAGCAGGCCCGCGGCCTGAATCGCGACGCGGGCCGGGGAGCGGGCGATACGCGCTGCCGTGCGCCAGGTGGTGGCCGCCACCGAGATCATCACGGCGACGACGGCGATCATGAGAGGCCGCTGCTGCCCGTACGGCGTGGCCGCCAGGTACACCGTGACGACGGCCGGGCCGAGTATGGCGCGGATGCTGCTGGTGCGCACGATGGCTGCACGCGTCTCCTCGCGGGAGCGCGGCGCCGCGGCGTTTGCGTCAGCGTGCATCCTCGACCATCCAGTCAGCGGGCCGGCGGCACGAAGCGCCGCCATGCTCATCTATCGCCAGCACCTGGTGGTTGTTGAGCGGATCACTATTGAATTGTCAGATTGTTTGGGCGGCCGTGACGGGGAGCCGTCAGGCCGAGGCGGCGAGCTGCGCCAGCGGCAGCGGGCCCGGTGCCGCCATGAAGTAGCCCTGCCCCAGCCGCACGCCCAGCGACCGCAGCTTCTCGTGCTCGGTGATCGTCTCGATCCCCTCGGCGATGAGCATCGCGCCGATGTCGTCGGCGAAGCTGACCAGCGAGCGGGCCAGCGCCGCCCGCACCGGGTCGGTGTCGATGCAGCGGGTCAGCGTGATGTCCAGCTTGATGATGTCCGGGCGCAGCTGCAGGATGTGGCTCAGGCTGGCGAACCCGGCGCCCGCGTCGTCGACCGCGATGAGTACGCCGGCCGCGCGCAGCTCGTTGGTGACCTGCACCAGCGCCTCGTAGTCGTGCACCTGGGTGTGCTCGGTCAGCTCGACCGCGATGCCCCGGTCGGCGTGCGCCAGCAGGGTGTTGATCACCGTCGGGTTCATCAGCGCCTCGACGGACAGGTTGGTGCTCAGCCACGCCCCGGCCGGGATGTGGTCGAGGCTCAGCAGCGCCTGCTCGACCGCGAGCAACTCCAGCTCCACGCCGATGCCCGCCTCGTTGGCGGCCGCGAACGCGTGAGCAGGGTTCGCGAAGTGAGGGTCGAAGCGCGCCAGCGCCTCGTACGCCTTCACCGAGCCGTCGTACAGTTCGACGACGGGCTGGAATGCCATCTCGACAGCCTGGGCGCTGAGCACGTGGCGCGCCGTGCGGTCGGCGGGGAGCGAGGCAAGCGTTACGGTCATGCCGTAACGATCGACCCCACAACTCAACGCAGGCTCTATCGGCTTTCAAGACGCCAACAAGCTTGCGGGAGGTTCCCAATACCGCGGCTGACCAGGGCTTTCGTGGGCTTCCCGGTGGCGCCCGGTGCGCGGGATACGGCCGCACACGACGGAGCCGGGGCCCGTTGCGGGGCCCCGGCTCCGTCGGCCGGACTACGGTCGGCTGATCAGTTCAGCCGGTCCAGGACAGCCGCCCAGTACATCAGCGCGGCCGCGTTGGCCGGCGTGACCGTGGGCTTCTTGCTCAGGGCCTCACCCAGGATCTTCAGCGAGTACAGGGCGAACTGGCCGTGGTCGAGCTTGTTGTCCAGGTCCGTGAGGGTGCCGTGGTTGGCGGTGGCCAGGTACTGGTGGGTCAGCGCCTTGAGCCACTCGACGGACGGCTTGACGGTGTAGCCGACCTTCACCGGGGCCGCGCTGTTACCGGCCTTGTCCGTGGCCCCGGCGCAGGTGACCGTGTAGCCGCCGCGGTCGTCCATGTCGATCGTGGCCGTGGCCTTCGCGTTGACCCCGGAACCGGTGTCCGCCGTGGCGCAGCCGACGGTCGGCATGGCGTCCGGCGCGTACCGGGTGCCGTCGGTGGCGCCGGTGACGCTGACCGTCGGCGCGGTCCGGTCCACGTTGATCTTCGTCTTGGCCGTGGCCACGTTGCGGGCCTTGTCGGTGGCGGTGCCGGTGACGTTCTGGCCCGCGCCCTCCGCGGTGACCTTCTGATCCGTGGGGCACGCGGCCACCCCGGACAGGTTGTCGGTGCAGGAGTAGCGCACGGTCGGGGCGGTGCGGTACCAGCCGTCGGGGCCGGCGTCGCCGACCACGCTGGCGGTGATCGCCGGGGCGGTCAGGTCGACGTTCACCTTCACCGTGGCGGTGGCGGTGTTTCCGGCCTTGTCCGTACCGGTGCCGCTGATCTGCTGGCCCGAACCGTCGGTCGTGACCGTACGGTCGGCCGGGCAGCTCGCCACCCCGGAACCGGCGTCCGCGCAGGTGAAGTGCACGGTCGGGGCGGTGCGGTACCAGCCGTCCGAGTTCAGGTCGCCGACCACCGTGGCGGTGACCGTCGGGGCGGCCTGGTCCACGTTGACCTTCGTGGCCGCGCCGGCCGGGTTACCGGCCTTGTCCGTGCCGGTGCCGGTCACGTTCTGCCCGGCGCCGTCGGAGGTGATCTGCTGGTCCGTGGGGCAGGCCGCCACTCCGGACAGCGCGTCGGTGCAGGTGAAGTGCACGGTCGGGGCGGTGCGGTACCAGCCGTCCGGGCTGGCGTCGCCCACCACACCCGCGGTCACCGCCGGGTTGGTGAGGTCCACGTTGACCAGCACCGCGGCGGTGGCCGGGTTACCGGCCTTGTCCGAGCCGGTGCCGCTGATCCGCTGCGCGGCGCCCTCGGCCGTGACCGGGATGTCCGCGGGGCACGTGGCCACGCCGGAGGTGGCGTCGGTGCAGGTGAAGTGCACGGTCGGGGCGGTGCGGTACCAGCCGTCCCGGCTGGCGTCGCCCACGATCGTGGCGGCGATGCCCGGGGCGGTCCGGTCCACGTTCACCTCGACGGTGGCCGCGGCGGTGTTGCCCGCCTTGTCGTACGCGATACCCAGCACCTGCTGGCTCGCGCCGTCCGTGCCGACCACCTTGTCGTCGGGGCAGCTGGCGATGCCGGAGCCCAGGTCGGTGCAGGTGAAGTGGATCGTGGGGGGCGTGGCGTACCAGCCGGCCGCGTTGGCCTCGCCGACGATGTTCGCCTTGATCTGGGGAACGGCCTGGTCGACGTCGACCGACACCGACGCGGTGGCGGTGTTGCCGGCCTTGTCGGTGGCCGTGCCGGTGATCTGCTGCTTGCCACCGTCGGTGTACACCTGCTGGTCCTCAGGGCAGTTGGCTACGCCGGCACCCGTGTCGGAGCAGGTGAAGTGCACGACCGGGGCGCTGTGGTGCCAGCCGTCGGCGTTGGGCACGCCGAGCACGGTCGCGGCGATCTGCGGGGCGGTCTGGTCGAGGCTGACCATGACCGACGCGGTGCTGGTGTTGCCGGCCTTGTCGGTGGCGGTGCCGCTGACCGTACGGTCGGCGCCGTCTGTGTCGACCTTCTGGTCGGCCGGGCAGTCGGCGATCCCGGAGCTGACGTCCTTGCAGGTGAAGTGGACCGTGGGCGGGGTGTGGTACCAGCCGTCGGCGCTGATGTCGCCGATCACCTTCGCGGTGACCTCCGGCGCCTCCAGGTCGACGTTGAGGGTGATGGCGGCGGTGGCGGTGTTGCCGGCCTTGTCCGTCGCCGTGCCGGTGACCGTACGGCCGATGCCGTCCGTGCTGACCTTCTCGTCGGGCGGGCAGGCCAGCAGCGTGGAGGAGCCCTCGTCGGAGCAGGTGAAGTGGACGGTCACCGGGCGGGTGTACCAGCCGTCGCCGTTGACGTCACCGGACACGCTCGCGGTGATCCGCGGCGCGACCTGGTCGATGTTGACGGTCACCGGGACGGAGGTGCTGTTGCCCGCCTTGTCGATCGCGGTACCGATGATCTTCTGTCCCTCGCCGTTGGTGCGCACCGTGACGTCGTCCGGGCAGGTGGCGATGCCGGACTGCGCGTCCGAACAGGTGTAGTGGATGGTGACCGGGTTGCGGTACCAGAAGTTCACCGGCTGCGACGACACGGTCGCGGTGATGGTCGGCGGCGTCTTGTCGCTGCTCGACGGCGGCGCGGAGGAGGTGGGCTCGCTCGGCGACGGCGCGGGGGCCGCGGAGGTCGGCGCGGTCGTCGGCACCGGGGACGGGCTGGTGCTGGGCACCGCGGCGGCCGTCGTGCCGTCCCAGACCGGGATGGTGCCGAGGAGCTGGTTGCTGCCGCCGTTCTCGTTGTACGAGCGGATCTGCAGGTTCCAGGCCTTGGTGGGGTCGAGCTTCAGCACGGTCGAGGTGGCGGGGGCGTCCACCTTGACGGGCGCCTGCATGTACGTCTGGCCGTACTGGATCGTGTAGTACGTGGGGACGGGCTGGCCGGCGGGCGCCTGCCAGGTGACGGTGGCGTTCTCCGGCGCGTCGGCCTTGCGGGTGACCACCAGGTTCGTCGGGTCGCCGGGACGGTACTTGTCCATCAGCGACTTCGCGGTCAGGCAGCCGCCGAACTCGTTCTCCGCGGTCGTCTCGACGTTGTAGATGCCCGCCGGATCGACCGGCAGGCGGAACGCCGTGTCGGTGATGCGCTTGTCCGCCATCACCTTGTTGTCCGACTGGCGGGTGATGACCACGTGGTAGCCGGTCAGGTCCGTGTAGCCGGCCCACGCCGGGGCACGGAAGGTGACCAGCCCGGTGGAACCGTTGGACTCGTGGTCGGCGACCTGGCCCTGGACGTAGCCGGGAGTCAGCGACTTCAGCGTCCAGTACCCGGTGTACCCGGCGGCACCGCTCGCGTCGGCCGCACCCACCCGGATCTTGTACGACGAGCAGGGGTCCGGGTTGTCCAGCGTGTAGGTGGTCGCCGTCGACGGCATCGTCACCACCGACTGGACGTCCCGGTCGACGATCTCCAGCGTGTAGTGGTCGACGCCGGTGACCGCCTTCCAGGAGATCTGGACCTTGTGCGGGTCGCCGGTCGCGCGGGCCACGGTGAGGGTGCCGGGCGCGGCGGGTGCAGCGTACGCCACCCCGGGCAGCCCCGCGGCAGCCACGGCCGCGCCGAGCAGCGCGGTTCCCATCGTGGCGGTCAGTCGCCTGACGTCCATCTGTGGCCTCGTCTCCATGTGGATCTGGTCGTCACTCAGCTCGATCGGCGCCCGAGCTCAAGGCCGCCTCAAGGGCGGGTCAGCGCCGGCGCAAGAAAGGTCGGTCAGGACACGGCGAGGTGCTCGGTGCCCGGGTCGTACGCCTCCAGGCCGGCGGCCGTGGGCAGGGTGAGCCAGATGCGGGTGCCCTCGCGGAAGCTCGGGTCGGCGCCGATCGCGCCGCCGTGGCGTTCCACGATCCGGCGGCAGATGGTCAGGCCGAGCCCGGTGCCCGGGTAGCCCGCCTGCGCGTGCGCCCGGTTCAGCTCGCCGAAGATCGTCTCGTGCTGGCCGTCCGGGATGCCGATGCCGGAGTCGGTGACCTCGATACGCAGCCAGCCCGCGGCGCCCGGCCGGGCGGAGATGTGCACCCGCGCCGCCTCACCGGGGCGCACGTACTTGACCGCGTTGGACACCAGGTTGTCGAAGACGCGGCGCAGCATGATCTCGTCGCCGTGCACCGAGGGCAGCGGGTCGACCGTGATCCGGGGAACCACCCCGGAGCGGTGCCGCACCTCGCTGGTCTGTGCTGCGGCGACCTCGGCGACCACGGCGGTCAGGTCGACCGGGGTCGCCTGGAGCTGGCCGCCGCGCGCCGTCGCGTACGCGAGCATGTCGTCGATCAGCGAGCGCATCCGTTCCGTGCCGTTGCTGATCTGCGACACGAACTCGTCGAACTCGTCCGGGTGCGGCACACCGAAGTCGACGTGCGCGAGCAGCTGCGCGTACCCGCAGATCCCGGCGAGCGGGCTCTTGAGGTCGTGGCTGATCTCCCGGGAGAACGCCTCCAGCTCCGCGACGGAACGGGTCAGCTCCCGTACGGTCCGTTCGAGGTCGGCGTTGCGCTGCCGGGCGAGTTCCAGTTCAGCCTGCACGGCGTCGTCGGTGGGGGAACCGGGCTGGGCGGCGGGCACCGTGGGTTCACGGTCGGGGTGGACCGTCTGCCGTCCCCGCCGCGCCCACTGCCGCCAGCTACCGAACACAGATCCCATATCGCTACCGTTCCTGCTGATGTGATCCGAAGTGACGTAGATCCTTTGCCGCCCCACGGTCAGCCCGCGCGGCCGGCGTCGGCGAGGTAGCTGTTCATGGCCTGCACCGCGCCGGCGACGGCGCGTTCGACCTCGGCGACCTCGGTGGCCAGCTCCTGCTCACCGGCCTCGGCGATGGCGAGCTGTTCGACCCGGGCGCAGGCCGAGGCCAGCGGATCCGCGCCGAGCAGGGCGCTGGACGACTTGAGGGTGTGCGCGGTGGCCCGCAGCGCGTTGCGGTCCCGGCGGCGCAGTGCCTCGCTGAGCGCTGAGCGCCGTTCGTCGAGCTGGGACAGGAACGTGTTGACCGTGGTCACCACCAGGGACCGGTCGTCGAGTTGCTCCTCCAGGTCGCGCAGCTTGCCCAGGTCGACGCACGGCGCCGGCCCCTCGGCCGCCTCCGGCTCGGCCTCGGCGTCGGCCTCCTCGACGACCGGGGCCTCCCCGGACAGGTACGGCTGCAGCGCCGCCCGCAGTTCCGGCAGGGTGATCGGCTTGCTGAGGTGCCCGGTCATCCCGGCCGCCAGGCAGCGCTCCTTGTCGCCGTGCAGTGCGGTCGCGGTCAGGGCCAGGATCGGGGTGGCGTTGCCCGCCGCCCGGATGATCCGGGTCGCCTCCAGCCCGTCGGTGCCCGGCATCTGCAGATCCATGAGCACCACGTCGTACGGCCGGTCGCCGAGCACGGCCTCGGCGGCGGCGGCGCCGTCGCCGACCGCGTCGCACTCGCCGCCGAGCAGCTCGATCATCCGGCGGAACACGTTGCGGTTGATGTCGTTGTCCTCGGCCAGCAGCACCCGCCCGCCGGCCAGCTTCGGCACGGTGATCGGCGCGCCGCGGACCCCGGTGCGCTCCAGGTTCAGCGCGGCCACGAGACGCCTGAGCACCAGCGGTGCGGTGAGCACGCCGGGCTTGCGCACGATCCCGGTACGCGGGTCCGTCGTGCTGATCATCAGCGCCCGGCCGGTGGGCCCGACCGCTTCGATGATGGTGTCGACGCGCCGGTTCGCCTCGGGGTCGTGGGAGTCGTCGACCCACAGGACGGTGTCCACGTCGTGGCGGCGTACCACCACGTCGGCCAGCACGGTCGGCTTCGCCTCCGCCCCGGCGGTCTCCAGCAGCCAGCACAGCGCCTGCACCGAACGCGGCGACGGGGCGATCACACCGATCCGGCGGCCCGCCAGCGGCCGTTCCCCGTCCGCCTTGCGGACCTTGGCGCCCTCCAGCGGCAGCCGGATCCGGAACTCCGATCCCTTGCCGAGCTCGGAGGTGACGTCGATGTCGCCGTCCATGCGGTGCACCAGGCGGGCGGCCAGGGCCAGACCCAGCCCGGCACCCTCGTGGCGGCGCGCAGCCGACGAGTCGGCCTGCACGAACGGGGCGAACACGCGGGCCCGGTCCTGGTCGTCCATGCCCGGGCCGGTGTCGGAGACCGACAGCACGTACGTGCCGTCGCCCTCGCGGGCCGCGGTGATGACGACCTCGCCGTGCTCGGTGAACTTGACCGCGTTGCCGACGACGCTGGTGAGCACCTGGCGCAGCCGGCCCTCGTCGCCGAGCACGGTGGCCGGCATGTCCGGGGACAGCGCGGCCAGCAGCAGGATCCCCTTGCTGCGGGCCTGCTGCTGCAGCGGCTCAAGGATGCCTTCCAGCAGCGGGCGCAGTGCGACCGGCCGCCGTTCCAGGTTGAGCCGGCCGGTCTCCAGGCGGGCGAGATCGAGCAGGTCGTCGGTCAGGTGCTTGAGCGCGTGGGTCGAGCGGTGCACCCCGTCGACGACCTCGCGGACGTCCTGCTGCAATGGCAGGGCGCGCAGCAGGTCCACCATGCCGACGACCGCGGTCACGGGGGTGCGGATCTCGTGGCCGAGCAGCGCCAGGAACTGGGACTTGGCGCGGGCCGCGGCGTCGTCGGCGTTCGTGTCGACCGGGCCGACGACGCGCTGTTCGGTGGTCACGAGCCGGCGGTGGTCGCCGCAGTCGGTCTCCAGGTGGGAGATCCGTACGGTGTGCTGGCCGGACGCGGCGCAGCGGCAGCGCAGCACCACGGGCGGGGTGCCGGGGGTCAGCGTCCGGACCGCGTTGATCATGCCGGCGTGTGCGGCGCAGCCGGGCACGGAGGCGGTCAGGCCGGAGCCCTCGGGCGCGTGCAGCGGGCCGTCCTGCTCGGACTCCCGCCACCGGTTGTTGGCGACCAGGACCCGCCCGTCCGGATCAACGATTGCCGCGGGACCGAGGACAGCCTCGACCAGCGTGCGCGCCGCAAATCCCATGCGTTGACCTTTCCGGGGAGCGGGACCCAGACGGGTCCGCGCACCATGGTGGGTAAGGCCGGGCGCGACGCGGGGAGCGTTCGGTAGCGAGTCGGGTGCGGCGCGTCGGAGGTTGCGGCGAATCGGGTGGCGCTCGGATCCGGGGCGGCCGGTCATGGCAGGCGGCGCGCGGTCAGGCGAACCGGGCGGCGCGGTGGGCGCCCGCGGTCACCCGGCCGCGGCGGCGCAGCGCGGCGAACCCGACACCGGCCACCGCCAGCGCGGCCAGCGACCACGGGAGCAGGTCGACCGGGCCGCGGACCGCGGCGCGCGGCGGCACGGCGGAGATGAGTACGCGGGAGGCGCCGGAGACGGAGCGGCCGATCACGATGATGCTGGCGCCGGACTGCCCGGCGGCGATCAGGGACTGCGGAACGCTCACCTCGACACGGCCGGTCTCGTCCGCACGGGCCTGCTGGATCGGCTGGTCGCCCAGGCGGATGTCCACCACCGACTTGGCCCGGTACGCGTATCCCTCGACGTGCAGCTCGTCACCGTCGTTGACCCAGCTCAGCACGAGCGAGTTGGGGCCGCTCGGGCTCGCCGCGGCGGCCGGCGCGGTGTGCGCCAGCAGGGCGGCGACCACGCCGAAGGCCACGAGGACGAGGCTGAGGGCGGTGCGGGCGGAGACGGTGACGATTCGCATGCCCCGAGGTTCGGCACGAACCCGGCCGGCGGGACCGTACCGAGCCAAGCTTGCCTGACGGTTGAGCGGACCTTGAGGCGGCGTACCGGGCCTTGAGGAAGCCCGTGCTTGAGGCGTTCCAGAGCCGTGCCTGAGCTCAGCTTGAGGTTCGCGGCCGACGTCACCGGTCGGCATTCCCTTACCGCTTGGAGACCTATCTCTATGGCTTCGCTCCCCGCATCCTCGCCGTCGCGCCGTCCCGGGCGCCGTACGGCCACCCGGATGTTGTTCGCCGCCCTGCTCCCCGTGCTGGCGACGCCCGCCCTGCCCGGCGCGATCGCCGCCGCCGCGGCCGACCCCGGTGACCCCGGCTACTCGCTGACGTCGACGCTGAGCCCGGCCGCCCTGACCGCGGCCGACTGCGCCGCGGACGCGCGCTGTGTCGCCGCGCCCGCCCCGGTCGCCGGCGACAACTACGACGCGCTGAAGACCGCGGTCGCCTCCGCCGCCGCGCTCGCGGTGCCCGCGGTCGTGGACGGCGCGGGCGCCGTGGTCACCCCGGCCCGGCCGGGCACGGTGTTCCTGGCCCCCGGCACGTACGCGATGGGCAGCAGCCTGCGGGTGCCGCCGAACGTCAACCTGCGCGGCAGCGGCATCACCGCCACCACCCTGGCGATGATCACCTCCAAGTGGGCGAACTTCAGCTACGGCTTCCTCGTGCGCTGGGACGACAAGGCCACGGCGTCGCCTGGCAGCACGAACCTGGTCTCCGACCTGACCGTGAACGGCAACTGCCGCGAGGGCGCCGGCGCCCCCGAGCCGGCCGACATGCCGGCCCGCCCGGGCGAGCTGTGCGACTTCCGCGTCGGCACCGCCGCCAGCACGAACGTGGGCGGCGGCGTCAACGCGGGCGACCGCTGGACGGTGCGCCAGATCCGCTTCACCAACCTGGAGTACTTCAAGCTCTGGGTGAACGGCGTCAACGACGTGCACGTCGTCGACAACCGCTTCGACAACTGGGGCGGCGCCGAGTCCGGCGACGAGGACAACATCGGCGGCGGTGGCCGCAACGAGCGCGCGGTCATCGAGTACAACCAGTTCGACAAGACCATCCGCGGCAACAGCATGGACTTCACCAACGCGATCCAGACCACGATCCGCGCCAACACGGTGTACACCGACCCGGCGGTCGCGGCGGCCCGGAACATGAACTACGGCAACCTGTACATGGAGGGCGTGCCGGAGGCGACGATCGTCGACAACGTCATGTACGGCGGCCACATCACGCTGCAGTCGAACAGCAAGTACCTGCACAGCGGCCAGAACAAGGACGTCACCGACCCGCGCGACTCCGTCGTCCGGGGCAACCGTCTGATCAACTCCACCGACGCGGCCGTCATCATCGCCTACGACGACTACGCCGACGCCGACGCCTCGTACGGCACGCTGGGCACGTGGAACACCAGCAGCACGGACCCCAACGACCACATCGTGCGGGCCGGCGGCAACAACGTTGTCGCGGACAACATCATCGTCAACCCGCGTAACACCGGCGTGGTCATCGCCGGTCTGATGGACCGGGTCAAGAACGCCGCCGACACGATCACCGGCAACGAGATCGTCGACGCCGGCTTCGGCAACGCCAACACCGAGATGAACACCGGCGCCGGGACGTTCGAGACCAGCGGCGTCGGCATCTCCATCGGCAACGGCGACAAGATCTACGGCAACAAGATCACCGACGACCAGTCCATCCCGACCACCTGGTTCGGTGTGCACGTGGGCGCCCGCAACGCGGTCAGCACGATCAAGAACACCGTCCTGACCGGCCCGGCCGGCGAGACCAACACGCTCACCGGGGTCATCGGGGCACCTGTGCGCTACGCGGCCTCCGCCGCCATCGCGCCGACCGCCCTGGCCGCCCCCGGCAACGGGGTGGCCTGGACCGACTCGAACCCGACCACCACCGCGCCGGTCGCCGGCTACCGGGTGTACCGCAACAACGCCCTCGTCGCCGACGTGCCCGCGGGCACGGGCGTGGTCCCGGGCAACATGGTCGCCGACGCGGACTCGACCGTGGACGCGGACGCTTCCGGCTGGACCCAGGTCGCCAACACGAGGATCGGCTACTACAACGGTGCCGGTGCGCCCGGCGGCGGCTCCCTCTCGCTGACCGCTCTGGCGGCGGGCCAGGTCAACGCGTCCGGCCGGTTCCTGTCGATCGTGCCCGGCCAGACCTACACCACGACGGCCGCCTACCGGGCGCTGACCGGCACCGGTCAGCGGGGCCGGACCGGCATCGAGTACTACGACGCCAACAAGGTCCGGATCTCCCGGCTCGCCACCTCCAACAACAACTCGGTCGACAACGCGACCGGGTGGATCACGAGCTGGTACACCAGCACCGCCCCGGCCAACGCCGTCTACGCCAAGGCGTTCGTCCTGGTGGACAACACCCAGGCGGGCGACGTGCACCTGATCGACCGGATCGGCCTGGTCTCCGGTACCGCGATCCAGCAGTGGATCGACCCGGCGCCCGCGTCGGGCACCACCTACCGCGTGGCCGCCTACCGGCAGGGCGACGCCCAGCCGGGCTGGCTGGCCGGGGTGACCGCACCCTGACGGCCGTACCGCCCCTTCGTGCCGCGCTGACCTCCTGACGCGTGCACACCCTGCCGCCCCGCCGGGCCCGGAAGACCGGCGGGGCGGCGCCACATCCACCGGCCGATCTTGAGGCCGTGCGCGGGGAAGATCTCATGCCGGCGTCACGGGGACCGATGGAAAGGGGTCGGAGCACGCTCCGGCCCCGTTCCACGCGCCCACCGGGAGGGATCGTCATGTCGCTCGACATCGCCGACGCTCCCGCGCACCTCGATCCGCCGCCCGCGGCTGCCCCCTCCGTGGCTGCCCCGCCCGCGACCACCGACCCGGTCGGTGCGCTGGCCGAGCTGCGCGCGGGCCTCGATCTCGCCGAGTCCGTGGCGGCCCGCGTCGCGGCACGACCGGCGTACGTCGCGGACGACGACCCGCCGTCGCGGCCCCCGGCCCGGCACCGCCGCCGCTGGAGCCTGCGGGACCTGCCCGCGCTCGCGGACCGGCTGTGGCGCCCCCCGCTGGGCCTCGCCGTCGCCCTGTTCGCGTCGTGCGGCCCGGCGCACGCGCTCGGGAACCCCGAATACGTGTACTACGCGGTGCTGGTCGGGCTCGCGTTGAGCGGGCTCGCCGTCCCCCTCGGGCTCGTCGGCCTGCGGCACCGCGCCCTGGGCGAGCAGAGCTACGCCGACCAGGTGGCCGCTCATCCGGTCACGGCCGGACCGGAACCGGGTGATCCGGCGGCCGCCGGCCCGGACGAGGCCACCCCGGACATGACCGGGACCGCACACGTGACGGCAGGAAGCCCCGCATGACAGCCACCCTCCCCGCCCGGGCCGAGGCGCCGACGAGGCCCGGCACCCACCGCGCGCTCAACGCACTGCGCGCCGCCGCGGCCATGCTCGTGGTCGTCTACCACCTGCGTACGCTGCTGTTCGTCGACCCGGCCGAGGCGGGCGACGGCGCCCTCACCACGGTCCTGTACGCGGTGACCGGCCTGGGCCCGGCAGCCGTGCTCGTGTTCTTCGTGCTCAGCGGCTACTGGGTGGGCGGCAGTGTGATCGCCGCGTTCCGGCGGGGCCGGTTCCGGTGGGCGAGCTACGCCACCGCGCGCCTGAGCCGGCTGTGGATCGTGCTCGGCCCTGCCCTGGTGCTCACCGGCATCCTGGACCACCTCGGTCTCGCGCTGCTCGGGAACACCTCGATCTACCTGGGCGACCCGGCCTACCACCACACCGTTCCGGTGGCGGACCTGGCGGGGCGGCTGGACCCGCTGACCGCACTGGGCAACCTCGGTTTCCTGCAGACGATCGTGGTGCCCACGTACGGCACCAACGCCTCACTGTGGTCGCTGGCGTACGAGGCCGCGTTCTACGCGATCTTCCCGCTGGCCCTGTACGCGTGGAAGAGCCGCGGCCCGGTCGGCGTGCGGATCCTCAACGCGGTCCTGCTGATCGCCGTGTGCGCGCTGGTGGGCCCGAAGGTCCTCATGTACCTGCCGGTGTGGCTGATGGGTGCCGGCGTGGCCCTGTACCGGGACCGGATCGCGGCCGTGCTGGCGCGGCTGCGCCCGCGCACCCTGACGCTGGCCCGTGCCGGCGCCGCACTGGTCGTGGCCGCCGCCCTGTGGGCCACCCAGGCCAGCTACTCCAGCCGCAACGTGCTGCTGCTGGCGGCCGCCACGACGGTCCTGCTCGCCCTGCTGGTCCAGGACCTGCGCTGGGGCGGGCTGCCCGGTCGCGTCCTCGACGCCCTGTCGGCGTACGCGGAGTCGTCCTACTCGCTGTACGCGGTCCACCTGCCGATCGCCGCGCTGATCGCGGCGCTGCTGGCGCCGCATGCCGCGCAGCGGTGGGTGCCCTCGCCCGCACACTGGCTGGCACTGCTGGCGCTCAGCGCGGTGCTGGTCGGGGCCGGCTGGCTGTTCGCCTGGTGCACCGAGCGGCACACCGGGCACCTGCGGGCCATGTTCGACAGCGCGTTCCGTGCGGTCGGCCGGTCCGCCCGCGACTGAGCTCTCAGCGTACGCACGGCTGCCGATTCTCAGGGCGGCCCCGCCACGGCCGATCAGCCTGGGGAAGCCCGCGACCGTCCGGTCGGGGCGGCCGGGATCGGAAGGGGTCGGGGGTGGTGCGACGCGTCTTCAGCCGTGCCGGCTGGCTCGCCGCCCGGCCGTACCTGATCGTTTTCGCGATCTCCTCGCTGATCGTCAGCCGGTGGTTCCGCACCGGCACGTTCATCGCCACCGGAGACATGGGTGCGTTCATCCGGCAGGGCTGGGCACCCGAGGCGTTGTGGTCGTGGAACCACCAGACCACCGGCGCCGGCTCCGCCGGGTACACCATGGCGCGGGCGTTCGAGTTCATCCTCATCTGGTGCTGCAAGCAGGTCGGGCTCACCGAGTACTCCGCGCAGTGGCTGTTCTACACGTGCATCTACGGCCTGGTCGGGTTCGGCATCGCGTACCTGGCCGGGGCGTTCGTGCGCAGTCACGTCGGCATCGTGGCGGCCGGGTCGTTCGGGGTGCTCAACGGCTTCTTCCTGACCCGGCTGCCGAATCCGCTCAACATCATCTCGGTGGGGTCGGTCGCGCTGATCACCGGCATCGCGATGCGGGTGGCGCTGGGCCGGCGGGTGCCGACGCCGATCGCCGGGTTCGCGCTGATGCCCACGTCGTTCCTGGCGTTCAACCCGCCCATGCTGCTGGTCGCGTACGCGTGGGCGGTCGGCGGCACCCCGCTGCTGGCGGCGCTGGTCGTCGGCCGTGCCGGCGCCAAACGCCTGCTCTGGTGGTTCATCAAGGCCGCGCCGTGGGCGATCGTGCTCAACGGGTGGTGGCTGTTCCCGCTCGCCCAGTCGTACATCGGCGGCGGCGGCGCCACCGCGAACGCCGCGTTCACGGACCCCACCAACTGGTCGTGGTCGCAGGTCAACAACAGCCCGCCGAACATCCTCACGATGGTGGCCAACTGGGCGTGGTTCCGGCCGCAGTACCTGCCGTTCGCGTCGGATCTGGACCGGCCCGCGTGGATCTGGATCCGCTATCTGCTGCCCGTGCTGGTGTTCCTGGCGCCGCTGCTCGCCCCGCGGCGGCTGCGCCGGCTGGCGTTCGGGCTGCTCGCGCTGATCCTGCTGTTCGTCTTCCTGGCCAAGGGCCTGAAGCCGCCGTTCACCCAGGCCAACATGTTCCTCTACCTGCATGCGCCCGGCTTCTGGCTGTTCCGCGAGCCGATGAGCAAGCTGGGACAGCTGCTGGTCTCATTCTTCGGGGTCATGCTGGCCATCGGCGTCGAGGGCATGCTGACGAGGCTGCGCGCCTCGGCGCGTTTCCGGCTCGCCCTGCCCCGGCGGCTGGCCGCCACCGCCTCGGTGACCCCGCTGCTGCTGGTGCTCGCGTACCCGTACCCGCTCTACACCGGCGCGGTGATGCCCGACGAGCGGCCCACCCAGCCGTCCGCCCACGTGCGGGTGCCGCAGGACTGGTGGGACATGGCCGCGCGGATCGACGCCGACCCGCGCCCCGGGAAGGTCCTCGTCCTGCCGCTGGACGACTACTACCAGATGCCCACGACGTGGGGGTTCTTCGGCGCGGACAGCATCGCGAACCTGCTCGTCCAGCATCCGGTGATCCAGCCCAAGCCGGGCGGCTACTTCGGTGAGGTACCCGGCTTCGGCGCCGAGGTGCACGGCATCGAGGACGCGCTGCTGGCCGGCGACCTCACGCCCGTACCGAAACTGATGGACGCCATCGGGGCCAGCAGCCTGGTCATCCGGCACGACCTGGTCCGCGGCCTGCCCAACCGGTACTTCGCCGACGACCGGGTGCTGTCCGCGGCCATGACCAAGGTGCCGGGCGCCCAGCTCGTCTCCGACGGCACGCTGCAGCTGTGGCGGTTCAACGGCGGCACCAGCCCGACCGTGCGGACCTACGACCGGGTGCTCGACGCGCCCGCCCGCGCGGATGCGGCCGCCGCGGTGGTGGGCACGGTGGATTCACGTACGGCCATCCTCGCGCGCACGGACACCACGCCCGCCGCGCTGAGCCCGCGGGTCGACGACCAGGTGACGGTCACCCCGGACGTGGTGCAGTGGCCCGTGCCCGCGGTCGACTCCGGCTCACCCACCACGACCGTCGATGTGGCGGCCGGGTCGTACACCCTCGCCCAGCGGGCCCGGGCCGCGGCGGTGCTGACGCCGCGGCTGGACACCGCGCACCGCCGCCTGCTGCTGGAGGACCCCACCGTGGTGAAGGTGGACGGCAAACCGGTGTCGAGCCGCCCCGCGCTGTCCGTGCCGGTGTCCACCGCGCGCCCGGTCCTCGCGGTGCAGGCCGGCACCCGTACGGTGTCGCTGGACGGCTGGGGCCGCGACACCGCGGCACCGGCGACCGTGCCGGTGGGCTCGGCCACGAAACTGACGCTGCTCGCCCAGTCCAAGACCACGGTCGACGCCACCGACTACGTGCCGGTGTTCGACTGCAACAACTACGAGCCGCGGCCGTGGCGGGAGCTGCAACTCCAGCAGACCATCACGAACACCCCGCAGGGCCGTACCGTGCGGCTCAGCGCGGCCGACCACGCCGCCTGCACCCGGGTGACGGTCCGCAACGCCAAGGCCGGGCAGATCTACCGGATCCGGCTGCAGTACCGGCACGTCGCCGGTGCGCGCCCGCAGATCTGCCTGTTCCAGGCCGGGGCGTCCGGCTGCGAGCTGAGCGCCCGCCCGGTGCTCGACGACCAGTGGACCTCCTACGAGCAGGTCGTCACGATGGACAGCATCTCCAACGAGCTGCAGGTCATCCTGCACGCCGACGTCGGCGAGCGGCTCAAGCCGAAGACCGTCACGGAGTACCGCGGGCTGCAGATCGACGCGCTGGAGCCGGTCGCCGAGCAGACTGTGTTCCCGCCGGCCGTCCCCGAGGTGACCGTGCAGCTCACCGCCGGCAAGCATCAGCTGCGGGTCGACGGCGGCCTGTCCGGTTCGGTGCTCGCGCCGTTCGAGCCGCTGGACGACTGCTTCCGCTACGACGACCAGACCATCGACCAGGCCGGGCTGGACGCCGAGTCGGAGACCGGGTCGGACGGCGAGACGACGTACACCCTCAAGGCGGTGCGGCACCTGGCCTGCATCGGCTCGCTGGCCTCCGACATGGGCGCGTCGTCGCTGTACGAGCTGTCCATGCAGGCGCGCAGCGTAGCCCTGCGCAATCCCAAGTTCTGCCTGTACCTGCGCGGCCCCGACCTGTGCCGGTCGCTGCCCGCGGTGGCGCTGTACCAGGGGTGGACGCCGTACGAGGCGCTGATCCCGCCGGACCCGAACGCGGTGGAGACCCGGCTCTACCTGTACGGCTTGCGTGACCCGAAGGAGCAGAAGCAGTCCCAGGTCGAGTACCGCGGGGTGCGGCTGCGCCCGGTGGCCAGCCCCTCCTCGATCGTGCTGATCCGCCACGAGGCGCCCGGTGCCGCCTCCACGGTGGACTACACCAAACGCAACCCGGCCCAGTTCACCAGCACGGTCACCACCTCGGGCAAGACCGCGATCGCGCTCGCCGAGAACGCCGCCCCGGGCTGGGTGCTCACCGGCGTACCGGGGGCCCGCAAGGTCACCCTGCAGGGCTGGATGAACGGCTGGCTGCTGCCCGAGGGCGGCACCGTGACCATGCGCTACACCCCGGCCAAGATCGGCCGGTACGCGCTCTACCTGCTGCCGGTCGGCGTCGTCGCGTCCCTGGTGTTCATGTACGTGTTCCGCCTGCCCGCCGGTCGCCCCCAGCTGTGGACGATGGGGCACCGCCGGCGCGGGCGGATCGAACTGCTGTGGGCGCGCCGGCCGCGGCTGCTCCCGACGCTGCGGATGCTGTGGGCGCGCCGGCTGCGGCTGCTCCCGATGGTGCGGAGGCGATCCGGATGATCGGAACCCTGGTCCGGCGCGCCGCGGCGGCGGTGGTAACCCGCCGGGGCACCGGCGGCGAGGTCGGCGAGCTGCCGGCCCCGGTCGCCGGCGGCCGCCTCGGCGCCCTGGTCCGCGGTGCGCGCGGCCGCCGCGGGCGGGCGGTGCTCGCGCTGGCCGTCGTGTTGCTGCTGGCCCTGGTGGCGTTGCTGAGCCGCTGCTCCACCACGCCGGACACCATCCGGGTGGTCGCGGTGGGCGACATGGCCTGCGATCCGGACGACCCCGACTTCGCCACCGGCGCGCACGACCACTGCCGCCAGAAGCAGGTCTCCGACCTGGCGGTCGCGCTGCACCCGGACGTGCTGCTGGGCCTCGGCGACTTCCAGTACGAACTGCCCACCTCGCAGGCGTACCGCACCGTGTACGGGCCCAGCTTCGGGCGGCTGATGAGCCGTACGGTGCCGGTGTTCGGCAACCAGGAGTACAAGGTGCAGGACGCCAACTCGTTCACCGCGTACTTCGGCAAGCAGGTCAAGGACCCCAACGGGTACTGGTCGCAGGACATCGGCCGGTGGCACCTGGTGGTGCTGAACTCCAACTGCTCCGCCGTGGCCGGTGGCTGCGGCAAGGGATCGCCCCAGCAGAGCTGGCTCGACAACGACCTGAAGAGCACCGACCGCGAGTGCGTGATCGCCGCGTGGCACCACCCGCGCTGGTCGTCCGGCATCGGCGGGCCCGATCCGCGCACCGCGGACCTGTTCCGCACGCTGTACGAGCACCGGGTCGAGCTGGTGCTGTCCGGCCACGACGCCGACTACGAGCGGTTCGCCCCGCTCGACCCGGACGGCAAGAAGGACCCGCTCGGGGTGCGCCAGTACGTGGTGGGCACGGGCGGCCAGGCGCACTACCGGCCGGACCCGGTGCAGGACACCACGCCCGGGGCCAAGGCGGCGCGCCCGATCGGTGAGTTCGCGGACTTCGACCACCACGGTGTGCTGGACCTGCAGCTCAAGCCGGACTCGTGGAGCTGGAGCTTCCGCGCGGTCGGCGTCGGCAACCCTCTCGACAAGGGTGAGCAGCGCTGCCAGTGACGTCGGTGCGGTGCGGAAACCCGGCCGGTCACAGCGGCACGCGGGCGAGCTCCTGCATCGACACGGCGGTCGGCGTCGGCGTGTACCGCACCAGCGACAGGCTGGTCGCCTGGACCGTCCCGAACCGCTGATCGGCGCGGGCGCCGACGTGTTCGGCGAGTTTCGTCTCGTCCCGCACCGGCGGCCGGAACACCACGAGCGAGACGTGGGCGGTGCTGCGGATCCGGTGGGTGTCCACACTCGGCACGCCCAGCGGGCCGTGCGGCAACCGGTCCGCGTGCAACCGTTCGCGCAGCGTCCACAGGGCCGCGCCCGGGAATCCGCGGACGAAGATCCCGCCGGGCGCGCCGCCCAGCCCGCGGAACGTGACCTCGATCGGGCCCAGGCCCGCCGTGACCCGCCGTAGCTGCTCGGCGTACCGGTCGACCTGGGCCGGCGGCACCTCGTCCTGGTAGCCCTCCAGGCTGCGGATCGTGCAGTGCAGGTCGGCGGCCGCGTACACCAGGTGCGGCGCAGCCCCGGCCGCGGCGAGGCCGGGCAGCTCGTCGACGACCCGGCCGGCGACCGGGCCGTCGAGGCGCAGCACCACGCTCAGGCCCCAGCGGGGGTCGCCGTGCACCGGTATCGCGTCGGGCACATGAGTCCCGGCGCGCAGCGCGGCGTCGCCCTGAGCCCACAGGCGGTCGTACGTGGCCGCCAACTGGTGTGAGCTCGAGTCCGATGCCACGTTTCCCCCGATGACGCCGTGCCTGGCCGGTGCGGCCGGCGGCGAGTCGTCCGCGGGCCGGCCGCGGACATCATACGGTCGAGAGATCCCGGGCCCACCTGCGTGCCACCTTCACCGTATCGGGCCCCCGGGGGCTTGCGGCAAGGCCCGGGTCCTGCCGCAGAATCGGCGGCCGGAACACGACACCGACGACGACATGCGGGCGTTCTACGCGGAGGCGCAATGGCCGGGCAGTACGTACGGGATCTCCACGAGGTCGACGAGGCGCAGGTCGCGGTCGTCGGCGGCAAGGCCGCGCATCTGGGCGGGCTGTCGCGCATCGACGGCGTCCGGGTGCCGGCCGGGTTCTGCGTGACGACGGCCGCGTTCCGGCGGATCATGGCGGATGCCCGGTCGATCGGCGACCGGCTCGCCGAACTGTCGCGACTGGACCCGGACGACCGGGCAGCGATCCGCACGCTCAGCGCGGAGATCCGCCGGACGATCGAGGGGACCCCCGTCCCGGGCGATCTTGCGGCGGCGATCACCGGTGTGCTCGCCCGGCTCGGCGAGCACACCGCCTGCGCCGTGCGGTCCAGCGCCACCGCCGAGGACATGCCGGCGGCGTCGTTCGCGGGCCAGCAGGACACGTACCTGAACGTCGTGGGCCCGGCGGCGATCCTGGAGCATGTCAGCCGGTGCTGGGCGTCGCTGTTCACCGAGCGGGCCGTGACTTACCGGCTGCGCAACGGCTTCGATCACCGCGACGTCCACATGGCCGTCGTGGTGCAGCAGATGGTGTTCCCGGAGGCGGCCGGCGTCCTGTTCACGGCGGACCCGGTCACGGGCAACCGCAGGCTCGCCACGGTGGAGGCGAGTTTCGGCCTCGGCGAGGCACTGGTGTCCGGCCTGGTGAACCCGGACGTCTTCACGGTGCGCGACGGGGCGGTCGTCGCCCGGACGCTCGCCGCCAAACAGCGTGCCGTGCAGGCCGTGCCGGGCGGCGGCATCCGGGAGGTGACGATCGACCCGCAGCGCCAGGAGCGGCCGGCGTTGACGGATGAGCAGGTCGTGCGGCTCGTGGGCCTCGGCCGGCGGATCGAGGCACGGTACGGCGGCCCGCAGGACATCGAATGGTGCCTGGCCGGCGGTGACTTCCACATCGTGCAGAGCCGGCCGATCACCACGCTGTTCCCCGTCCCGGAGGCCGCCGACGACGGGAACCACGTGTACCTGTCGGTCGGCCACCAGCAGATGATGACCGACCCGATGAAGCCGCTGGGCGCCTCCATGTGGCGGCTGACGGCCATGGCGCCGATGCACGAGGCGGGCGGGCGGTTGTTCGTCGACGCCACCGCGCGCCTGGCCGCGCCGGGGAGCCGCGCCGCCTTCCTGGAGATGATCGGCAGGGGTGACCCGCTGACCAGGGACGCACTGGAGACGCTTCTCGACCGCGGTGACTTCGTTCCGCAGCTGCCGGATCCGGGTCCGGGCGGGCCTGCGGTCGGCGGCCCGCCCGCGCCGATCGAGACCGATCCCGCCATCGTCACGGAGCTGATCGCCCGCACCCAGGAGTCACTGGCCGCCCTGCGGCGCGACATCGCTGCGCTGACCGGACCGGCGCTGTTCGACTTCCTGCAGGAGGCCTTCCAGGAGCACAAACGGGTCCTCGCGGACCCGTTGAGCATGCAGGCGATCATGGCGGGGATGGAGGCCACCTGGTGGCTCAACGACCGCTTGCGGGAATGGCTGGGCGAGAAGAACGCCGCCGACACCCTCACGCTGTCCGCACCGGGCAACATCACGTCGGAGATGGGCCTGGCGCTGCTCGACGTCGCGGACGCCATCCGCCCGCATCCGGAGGTGGTGGCGTTCCTGCAGGGCGTCGAGGACGACGGGTTCCTGGACGAGCTGCCCGCATATGCGGGCGGGGCCGAGGCGCGCAGTGCCATCGAGTCCTACCTCGACCGGTACGGCATGCGCTGCGTGGGCGAGATCGACATCACGAGGCCGCGGTGGCGGGAACGCCCCACCACGCTGGTGCCGGTGATTCTCGACAACGTCCGGACGTTCGAGGCGGGCGCCGCCGGGCAGCGCTTCGCGCACGGGCGCCGGCAGGCGCAGGAGAAGGCCCAGGAGGTGCTGGAACGCCTGCGGGCGCTGCCGGACGGTGAGCGCAAGGCCGACGAGACACGGCGGATGATCGACCGGGTCCGGACGTTCATCGGTTATCGGGAGTACCCGAAGTACGGCATCATCAGCCGCTACTACGTCTACAAGCAGGCCCTGCTCGGCGAGGCCCGGCGCCTCGTGCAGGCCGGCGTGCTCCACGAGGAACAGGACGCCTTCTACCTCACGTTCGCCGAGCTCCACGACGTCGTGCGCGGGAACCGGGTGGATGCCGGGCTGATCCGGCGGCGCAAGGACGCGTTCCGGTCGTACCAGGCGCTGACACCGCCGCGCGTGCTCACCTCGGACGGTGAGGTCCTGTCGGGTGCGTACCGGCGCGACGACGTGCCGGCCGGCGCCCTGGTCGGGCTGCCGGTCTCCGCCGGGACGGTCGAAGGTCGCGCCCGCGTCATCCTGGACATGGCCCAGGCCGATCTGGAACCGGGTGACATCCTCGTCACGGCCCACACGGACCCGAGCTGGACGCCGCTGTTCGTCGCGGTCGCCGGTCTGGTGACGGAGGTCGGCGGGCTGATGACCCACGGGGCGGTGATCGCCCGGGAGTACGGCCTGCCGGCCGTGGTCAGCGTCGCGCACGCCACCCGGCTGATCCCGGACGGGCAGCGGATCCGCGTGCACGGAAGCGACGGGTACGTGGAGATCCTGCCCCGTTAGGCCCGGCGGCGCGCGAGCAGCGTGGAGTCCTCGACGTCGACCGTCTCACCGTCGCGGGTCATCGTCCGCGGCCGCTGCTCGACCACCAGGGCCTCGAAGTCGTCCGGCAGGCCGGGCCGCAGCTGTTCGGCGACGAACATCGCCCGGCGGTGGCTCTCGGTCAGCCGGGTGAACACCTCCGACGGTGCATGGCCGACGACGAGCAGGTGCCCGCCCGGGGCGACCGCACCGGCGAGCCGGCGGGTCACCTGCGCCATCGCGCCGTCCGGCGGGTGCAGGAAATGGCAGGTGACCAGGTCGTACGACCGGCCGCCCGCGGCGAAGGTCCGCGCGTCGACCTGCCACCAGTCGACGCGGTCGGCGACCCCGGCCTGCTCGGCGTGCCGGGCGGCGCGCGCCAGGCCGATGGCGGAGAAGTCGGCGCCGGTGACCGTCCACCCGTGGCGGGCCAGCCAGATCACGTCGCCGCCCTCGCCGCAGCCCACGTCGAGCGCGGTGCCCGGGGCGAGCCGGGTCACCTCGGCGACGAGTTGTGCGTTGGCGTTGCCGCTCCAGATCTTCTCCGGGCCGGCGTACCGCTCGTCCCAGCCGCCGGGTTCGAACATGGCGGCTGCCTCGTCCTCGGTGAGCTGGTGCCCGTGTCTCATCCGACCGAATCCTTCCGGTGCCCCGCGGCGGCGGGCTCGCTGATGTCCGTGCCCACTCAGCCTCGCGGACGGGTTCCGATCGTGGCAAAGATTCTTGCTGTTTCGGCAAACCCGGGGACGGCGGCGCGGGTGGTTGCCGCCGGGTCGGTGATGGCCGAGACTTCACTGCGTGACGTTCCGTGGCTGGCCGAGCGAGGCCCTGGAGTTCTACGAGGGGCTGAGCGCCGACAACTCCAAGACGTACTGGACGGCCCACCTGACGGTCTACGAGACCCAGGTGCGCGCGCCGATGGAGGAGTTGCTCGCCGCGCTGGAGCCGGAGTTCGGGCCGGGCAAGATCTTCCGGCCATACCGGGACGTGCGGTTCAGCAAGGACAAGTCGCCGTACAAGACCCACCTGGGGGCGTGGCTGGAGGCCGGGGGATACTTCCAGTTGTCCGCCGACGGGTTCGCGGCCGGCAGCGGGATGTACCAGATGGCCCCGGACCAGCTCGACCGGTACCGGCGCGCGGTCGTCGACGAGCGGACCGGGCGGGAGCTGACCGGCGTGATCGAGGCGATCGAGAAAGCCCGGGTCGGGGTGCACGGGCACGGCAGCCTGAAGACCGTGCCGCGGGGCTACCCGAAGGACCATCCGCGGGTGGATCTGCTGCGCCACAAGGGGCTCACGACGTGGAAGGAGTGGCCGCCCGCGGCCTGGCTGGGCACGGCGGCCGCGAAGACCCGGGTCGTCGAGTTCCTGCGGACCAGCCTCCCGCTGCGGCAGTGGCTGGACGCGAACGTGGGGCCGTCCTCGTCCCCCCGCTGACGCGGCTCGTCACCGCGCGCCGTGTGCCGTCCGGCTGTCGCGTACGCCGAGCATCAGGCCACCCGCCTCGGTCAGCTTCAGGGCGGCCAGCCCGACCGTGAGCACGGGATGGCGCAGCAGCCGGGCCGGCTGCTTGAGCAGCGAGGTCCGGACGAGTTTGCGCCGGCCGTGGGTCCGGACGTACTGGTCGATCCAGCGGCCGTAGTACCGCTTCTTGGCGAACGTGGCCCGCAGCCGGATGCGGCCCTGGTCGTGCCAGACCCACGCGTCGATGCGGCCGACGGCAACCCCGGCGGCACGGGTACGGTCGACCAGGTCCCAGTCCTCGGCCGCGGTCAGCGCCTCGTCCCAGCCACCGAGCTGCTCGATGACGGGGCGGCGGAACGCGCGGGCCGCCTCGACGTGGCTGCTGCCGATGTACAGGTCCTTCTCCAGCTCGCGGCAGCGGGCCAGGAAACCCTCGCCGAACGAGCGTTCCGGGATCACCAGCGCGCCCAGCTTGTCGTCGGCGCCGAATACGGCGGCGATCTCGGTGGCCACGTGCGGTTCGAGCACCATGTCGGAGTCGATGAACACCACCACGTCGCCGGTGCTGCGCGCGGTACCGCGGTTGCGCTGGGCGCTGCGTTCGGGGCCCCACTGCTCGAACGTGTGCGCGAGGCGGCGGCCGATCTCGGCCGTACCGTCCGTGGAGCCGTTGTCGATCACGACGACCTCGACCTCGGGGTGGGTCTGGCCGCGCAGCGAGCCGAGGCACGTCTCCAGGGTGCGCGCGGAGTTGCGGGTCGGCACGACAAAGCTGATCTTCATGCGGGGGGCTCCGTACGATTTCGCGGGGGTCAGGCGGCGCGCCGCAGGCCGGGCTCGGTGGCGGCGGGCAGGGGCAGCGGCGTGGCGGCCGGTGCCGCGCCGGGCACGCGGGCGTGCGTGCACACCGCGTCGAGCAGCGTGTCGGCGACGTGGTCCCAGGAGTGCGCGCCGCCGTACGGCAGTGGTGCGGTGCGGGTGGTGGTGAGCTGCGGCAGCATCTCGACGAGCCAGCGGGCCAGCGCCTCGGGCTGCGGCGGCACCACGACCCCGCCCGCGGCGCGGGTGGAGTCGCGCAGGCCGGGCACGTCGTACGCGATCGTGGGCGTGCCCAGCGCGGCGGCCTCGCTGACGACCAGGCCCCAGCCCTCGCGGACGCTGGTCGCCAGGTGCACGTGGGCGCGGGCCATCCGCTCGTGCTTGGTCTGCTCGTCGACCCGGCCGAGGTACTCGACCCCGGCGGGGGCGGCGGCGCGCAGCTTGTCCAGCTCGGGGCCGCCGCCGATCATCCACATGCGCAGGTCCGGCACCTCGCGGCGGGCGATCTCCACCGCGCGCACGACCTCCCACGGCCGCTTGTAGCTGACCATGCGGCCGCAGAACACCGCGGTGGGGGTGGTCTCCTTCGCGACCTGCGGGGTCTGCGCGGGCGGTTCGAATCCTTCCGGCACCACGGTCACGTCGCGGGCACCGAAGCCGGCCAGCGCGTCGCGGGTGGACCCGGACACCGCCAGGATGGGGGAGTGGGCCAGCCGGCGCAGCCAGTTCGGCTCCAGCCGCAGCCGGCCCAGGTACGACAGCGGGAACGGCGCGTTGTGGTGCCAGATCTCCTCGCAGGTCTGGTGCACCAGGGCGATCGTGCGGGCGCCGTCGTCGACCCATTCGTGGGCCATGAACGGGACGGTGTTCGTCTCGTCGATGACCACGTCGAAGCGGCCGCGGCCGTGCCGCTGCCACCAGCGTTTCGCCTCGCGGTAGACCGTGAACCGGCTGCCCGCGCGGATCACCCGGTAGCCGTCGACGACCTCGTCGGCGGGCCGGCCCGCCACCGCGGCGGCGAACAGCGTCACGTCATGACCGGCGGCGACCCAGCGGCGCAGCACCTGTTCGGTGTAGACCTCGGCACCACCGGATGCGGGGTGTGCCAGATCGCGCCAGTTCAGGATCAGGATGCGCATGCCAACCTTCTCGGCCCCTCAACCGCTTCAGCGGGCGGCTGCCACGGCGGTCGCCGGGGTACCGGAACGATCGGCGTGCGGCGCTGCCAGTTGAGCAGTTCGCCGGGTCCACGCCCGGCCCTCCAGCAGCGCGATGACCAGCAGCGTCGGTGCCAGCGCGGCGGCCGAGCACACCGCGATCTGGGTCGGTGAGCCGTGCCACATCTCGATGAATGCGACCTCGATCACCGCGCCGATCCACGGCACGGCGATGGTGCGCCCGCCGCGGGCCAGCGCGGCGTGGGTCGCCAGCGTGACCACGCTGGTCAGCGCGGCGACCAGGGACAGCGTGCGGACCAGGCCGGCGGCGTCGGCGTAGCCGTCGCCGTAGAGCACCTGCAGCACCAGCCACGGCACCGCGGCGATCACGGTGGCGCCCAGCAGCGCCGGGACCACCACCGCGGCACCGCCGGTGAGCAGCGCGCGCAGGCGGTGCGGCAGCGGCCACGCGGCGGCCAGCCGCGGGAACACCGCGGACATGATGCCGGCCGGCAGCGCGAGCACGGTCTTGGCCACGGTGGCGGCGGCGACGTAGTCCCCGGAGGCGTCGCCGCCCAGATGGTGCCGGGCCAGCAGCAGGTCGACCGTGGAGAACAGGAACAGGCCGGTCACGGCCACCCCGGCGCGGGCCACCGCGCGCACCTGCAGCGCGGCGGCCTCGGCGGTGTCGGCGGTGCGGCGCAGCAGCGGCACGAGCGCCAGGGCGAGCGCGGCGACCTCGCCGATCAGCGTGCCGGCGAGGGCGCCGGTCACCCCGTACGGGATCACCAGGCCGAGCCCCAGCGCGAGCCGGGCCGCGGTGCTGACCAGGTAGGTGGTGGCCACGGTGCCGACCTTGCGGTCACCGAGCAGCAGGCCGCGGGCGGTGGCCAGGACCGCCGACACGACGAGGTACGGGGCCAGCAGCGCGGCCTGCGCCAGCGAGCCGAGGTGGAAGTAGCCCTGCAGGCCCGGCGCGCACGCGAGCACGAGGATCCCGGGCGGTAGCGACCACAGCGTGACCGCGCGCAGCGCGCGTACGCCGGTCGCGCGGCCGGCGCCGTGCCGTGCGACGAGGGCGGACGCGGCGGCCTGCAGCGCGCCCAGCGGGACGCCGAGCATCACCATGGCGGACAGGACCGCGCCCAGCGCGCCGTACGCGTCGGCGTCCAGTTCGCGGCCGACCACGGCGTGGAAGCCGAGGTTTCCGGCACTCTGGACGAGGACGGCGATGGCGATGGGGCCGATCCCGCCCAGAAGGGTACGGGCCAGGCGGCCGAGGCTGGCGGTCACGTTGCTTCCTATCGGCCGAAAAAGCCCGACCTCAAGACCTGTTCAGAGCGTACGCAAGCTTGCATCACACAGCGTGACTATCGGCGGTTACCGGCGCATGCTGGTGACATGGCAGTCATCAGCGTCCGTCGTCACCCGGCCCGCATGGTCTTCGTGCTCGTTCTGCTGGCCCTCGCGGGCGGTGTCCTGCTCACGGCCCAGCGCGCGCCGCAGCAGCCGCCGGTGGCGGCCGTTACCGGCCTGAGCATGCGCTGGACCGGCGAACAGAACCTGCAGGTCGTCGCGGTCGGTTACCGCAGGCGCGAGATCGCAGAGGTACGGGTCGGTAGCTCTCCGTGGCGGCAGGTGCGCGCGGACGACAACGGCGCGGTGACGCTGACCGTACCGGTGGACCGGGCCGCGGCCGGGACCACGGTCGTGGTGTCCGGGCGGGCCGCCGCCGGGGGGTCCCGGTCGCTGGCCGGCGGGGTGCCGCCGGCCGTGGCCGCGCGCGGGCCGGTCGACCTGGTGCCCTGGGTCGTGTCCGGGGTGCTGGTGCTGATCGCGCTGGGTGCGGCGTTCGCGCACCGCCCCGGTGCACGGCGTCGGGACCCGGTCGCGGCGGTGACCGTTGTCGATCTGCCGCGTGGCGCGCACCCCGGCGCGCACCGCCGGCCGGTGGTCGGCGGCCGTGCGGATACCCGCCCGTCGGAGACGATGATGACCTTATGATCAGGAGGAAATGACCGATTCACGGCTTTCCGGCCCGCCGCTGCCCGCGGCTCCCGACCGGTCCGAGATCCTCGCCGCGGTGACCGCGGCCGTGGACCGCTGCGCGCGCCGCTGGGCCTGGCAGGGCCGGCCCGGGGCGGCCGAGCAGTGGCTCGGCGAGGACGGCCCCAAGGACCTCGACCTCTGGTACGAGCCCGCCAGCCCCGGCACCGAAACCCCCGCCCAGGCCATCGCCGCCGCCCTGCCGTGCGCCGTGGTGGCCGAGGCGCACGACCCGCGCCGCCTGCGCCACATCAGCCTGGCCGTGGAGACCGCGGCCGGCCCCGCGGTCGTCGACCTCACCTACGGCGACCTGCGCGTCGGGCCGGTGGTGCTGGCCACCGCGGACGAGATCGGCGTCGACCCGGCCACCCACCGCCTCACCGGCGCCGCCGCGGTCGCCGACCTGCTGATCCGTCCGGTGCTGCGCGGGCGGCTGCCCGATCAGGCCCGCCTCGCCGAGGCGCGGGCCGCGTGGGCGGACGCCGCCGCGCCCACCCGGGCCGTACTGCGCGACCGCCTCACCGTCCAGCTCGGTGCCCGGGTGGCCGCCGAACTGGTCGCGGCCGCGGGCGGCGCGGCCCCCGACCCGGGACTGCCGGGCCGGGCCCGGGTACGTCTGGCCGCGCTGAGCCTCGCCCCCGGCAATGCGCCCGCGACCTGGCGGCAACGCCGTACCGTGCTGCCGGCCGGACGATCCGCCGGCCCGATCGGGTTGCGCACCCGCGGCGTCGTGGTGGCGCTGGTCGGCACGGACGGCTCCGGCAAGTCGACCGTCGCCGACGGCCTGCGCGAGCGCCTGCACCGGTACGGCTTCGCCACCGCCTCGGCATACTTCGGGATGGCCCGCGGCAACCTGCCCGGCGTCGGGCTCGCGCGGCGGCTGCTCGGCGTACCCACCGTCGCGGCCGGTCCGGCGCCCTCCCCGCCCGTACGGGGATCGCCCGCCGCGGACTCCCCGCCCGGCAATCCCCGCCTGCGCCAGGCCGCAGCCTGGTTCTACGCGGCCGAGTACGTCTGGCGTTACCTCAGCACGGTCGCCGTGCCCAAGGCCCGCCACCGCGTGGTGATCGTCGACCGCTGGGTGTACGACCTGCGCGAATCGCCCTGGCCCGGCTCACCCGCAGCCCGCGTCGCCGAACTGCTCGTGCCGTCCCCGGACGTCCTGGTGCTGCCCGACGCCCCGGACGAGCTGATCCACCGGCGCAAACCCGAGCGGGCCGCGGCCGAGCAGGCCGCCCAACAGGAACGCTTCCGGCGGCTGCTGGCCGAGCGCCCGGCCCGCCACGCCGAGGTGGTGGTGGACACGTCCGGCGCCACGGCGGACAACCTCGCCCCGCTCGTCGCGGCGGTCGTGACCGCAGCCCACCGCCCGCGCCGCGTCCCGCGGTGACCACCGCGGTACTGACCTGGGTCTCCCGCCACCGGCCGCACTTCGACACCCGCTCGGCGCGGCTGACGGCGGAATCCGGGCTGATCGGGCTCGCGGTCGGCATCTCCGTGGTGGCGCCGTGGACCCGCGACGGCTACCTGATGTTGCTCGACTGGGTGGGCGGCCCGCACCAGGCCGTGGCGCAGGGCCTGTACGGTCTCGACCCGACCGCGCTGGACGCCCTGCCGGTCCGGCTCGCCACGCATGGCCTGCGGGTGGTGGTGGGCGCCGGGGCCACCGGCTGGCTGATGGTGCTGCTGTTCTTCCCGATCGCCGCGAGCGGCGTGTCCGCACTGGCCGGCGGCGGCCGCTGGCGGCGGCACCCGGCCGCGCTGTTCGCCGTCTGCAACCCGTTCGTGGCCGACCGGATCTCGGTCGGCCACGTGCCGTTCCTGCTGTCGGTGAGCATGGTGGCTTGGGTGCTCGCCTCCGCGGTGCGGGCCCGGCGCCGCGGCAGCTGGTTCGCCGCCCGCCCCGCGGGCTGGTACGGCCTGGCGATGGCGACCGGCCCGCACGCGGCGTGGCTCGGCGGGGCCGGACTGCTCGCGGTCTGCCTGCTGCCGCGGCCGCGCCGCAACGACCTGATCCGCACCGCCCTGATCATCGTGGCGGCCGGCTGCATCTACGCGTACGCGCTGACGGTCATCCTCAACGCGATCCTCACCGTCCGGGTGGGCGACGCCGACCTCGACGTGTACGCCACCCGCGCCGGCCCGGGCGGGCTGTTCCTCACGCTCGCCTCGCTGCAGGGTTTCTGGCGCGAGGACGACACGTCGGGCCCGGCCGGTGCCGTCGGTCCCGTACCGGCGGCGGTCGGGCTCGCCGTGTTGCTGGCCGCGGTGGTGGCCGGGCTGATCCGGCTGTGCCGCCGCGACCCCGACCTCGGTGCCCCGGTCACCGCGCTGGCTGTCTGCGGGATCGTGCTGGGCGCCGGCACCCAGGGCCCGTTCGGGCCGGTGTACCGGTGGGCGTTCGACGCCGTCCCGCTGTTCGAAGCCATGCGTGAGCAGCAGAAATGGGTGGCGCTGGCGATGCTGGCGTACGCGGTCGGGGCCGGTGCGGCCGCGGAGGCGCTGGCCGAGGCGGTGCCCCGGCGCTATTTCGGCAAACGGGCCCACCGGCTGCGCCGCCTCGGCGCCGCCTGCGCGCTGGTCGCGATGGGCGGCGTGCTCGCCATGGTGGCTCCCACCCTGGTCTGGGGGCTGGGCGGCGCGGTCCGGGTCACCGACTACCCGGAGCCCTGGTACGCCGCCGACCGGATCATGGGCGACGGGTCAGGCGCGGTGCTGTTCCTGCCGTGGCACGAGTACCAGCCGTTCGGGTTCACCGGCGGGCGGACCGTGGGCACCCCGGCCGCCGCGTTCTTCCGGCGCTCCGTACTCAGCAGCGACGCGGTGGAACTAGGGGAGGTGCGCACCAACTCGGTGTCGCGGCGTACCGCGTACGTGTCGCGGCTGATCGCCGCCGGCGGCACCGGCCACTTCGGCCGCATGATCGCCCCGCTGGGCGTCGAGTGGGTGGTGCTGGCCCGCGACCGGGAGGCGGCCACGTACGACTGGCTGGCCGAGCAGCCCGACCTGCGGCCGGTGCTGCGGACCCGCCAGCTCGACCTGTACCGGGTGGAGGCGCACGGCACCGGCCGGGTGGTGGCCTCGCGGCAGGGCGGGTACGACGAGGCCGTGCGCCTGGCCGACCGCGGGGTGCTGGGCACCGAGGCGATGCTGGCCGAGGGCCCGGCGGACGGCCGGGTGCCCTCGGCGAACTACGGGCAGATCACCCGCGCCGGCCCGACCCGGTGGATTGTGGCGCCCGGGCCGCCCGGGTGGGTGGTGATCCCGGAGGAATGGTCCGCGGGCTGGTCCGACGGGGGCGGCCCCACCCGGCAGACGGTTGCCGGCACGGTGGCGGTCCGCGCCGGGCCCGGCGCGGTGACCGTCGAGTACGCGCCGTGGCGCTGGTTGCGGGTCGGTCTGGCGGTGTCGCTGGCCTCGCTGGGCCTGCTGATCGCCGCGGGGTTCGCGGAGCACCGCCGCGACCTGACCGACTGGTGGGTCGGCACACCGTCCTGAGGCCGGTTCCCGGGCCTGACGTGGGATCGGTGCCTCGGGCGGGCCGGACGCGTATCCGGGCTGACATGCGCGTCGGGCCCGGACGGCGGTCCGGGCCCGATGCGGCAGACGTGGTTCAGGCGGCCTCGGCCAGGTGCGTCGGGGTGGTGACGATCGGCGAGGGGGAGGCGACCGCCGGGACCGCCGTGGTGGGCACGGTCAGGCCGCGGAACTCGCGGCGCAGGTACAGGCGGGTGAAGATGGTGAAGGTGTCGCGGATGGTGCGGACGATGGCGCTGCGGCCGACGGTGGAGCCCGCGGTGCGCTCCTCGAGGCGGACCGGCGCGCCGATGAAGTTGCGGATGCCGGCGGCCTTGGCGGCGACGAAGAACTCCAGGTCGAAGGCGAAGCGGCGCTCGCGCAGGCTGGGGAGCAGGCCGGCGAGGACGTCACGGCGGAAGATCTTGCAGCCGGTCTGGCTGTCCCGGATGCCGAGCAGGAACAGCAGCGTGACCAGGGTCGAGTAGACGATCGAGACGATCTTGCGGAAGCCGGTCGCGCCGCTGGTCGACAGGTGGTGGCGCTTGTCGGCGTACACACCGGCCGGGTTGCTGGTGCGGGCCACCTGCAGGTACTGCAGCAGGTGGGCGGGGTCGATGTCGCCGTCGGCGTCGATGAAGCCGACCCAGGTGCCCCGGGCGGCGGCGAAGCCGGTGTGCAGCGCGGCGCCCTTGCCCTGGTTGACCGGGTTCACGAGGACCCGCACGCCCGGGATCCCGGCGAGGGTGTGCTCGGAGCCGTCGGTGCTGCCGTCGGAGACCGCGACGACCTCGTAGCCGACGCCGGCGTCCTGCAGGCAGGTCGCGATGCGCTTGACGGTCGGGCGCAGCGCCATGCCGGGGTTGTAGAAGGGGACCACGACGGTGAGCTCGACGCCCGCGTCGGCGGGGCTCCACAGGCGGACCGCGTCGAACACCCGGCCGTTGGCGGCGGTGGCGGTCGTGGTGGCGGCCGGGGCGGTCGCGACCGGGGCGGTGGCGGCGGTGAAGAGCGTCGTCGTCATGCCCTCGTAGTTCGGCGCGCCACCTCAACGCCACCTCTAGCCGATTTCAAGCGAGATGCAAGCTTGGCCCGAGCTGTGAGGAGTGATCCACTTCTGTCGCCTTAGCCCCGATACGTGGCATCATGGCGAGGTGATCGTGACCCGTCTTCGCAGGTCGGCCCCGCTGCTGCTGGCAGCCGGGACGCTGGCCGCCGTCCTGTCTCCGGGCGTCGCGCTCGCCGACGGCCCCGGCTATGGCGGCACCGCCGACGCGCTGACCGTGCAGTGGCACGGCAAGCGCAGCGCCGACGGGGTGGCCGTGTACGCGGTCGGGTTCCGCGCCGGTTCCACGGTCGATCTGCGCGTCGGATCCGCACCGAACCGCAAGGTGGCCGCGGACGCGTTCGGTGGGCTGCGGGTGCTCATGGTCGCGGCGGGCGCCGTCACCTCGGAGAAGCCGCCGACCGGCACCGCCGTGGTGCCCGTGGAAGCCGCCGCCACGGGCGGCCGGCTGTCGTCCGGCACCGTGGTCCAGGCGATCGGCCAGAGCCCGGCGGGCAGCGTACGTACGCTGGTCGGCGCCGTGCCCCCGCCGGACGCCGGCGGTGGCGTCTCCGCGGTCATGCCGTGGACCGGCGCCGCCGCGGTCCTGGTGGGCATCGGTGTGCTGATGCGCCGCTTGCGCCCGTCGCGCCCGGTGGAAGCGGCCGGGGTGCAGCGTCACCGGTACGCCCCGCGGCACCGGAGCTGACCACGCCCCGCGGCTGTCTACGCCCCGCGGCGCCGCAGCTGACATGCAACAGCGCCAGTGCTGAGATGTTTCCAGCACTGGCGCTGAGGTGGGACTGCTGACGCGGCGTCGGTCAGGGGGCGGGCTCGAAGCGGTAGCCGACCCCGCGCAGGGTCCGGATGTAGCGCGGGGCGGACGCGGACTCGCCCAGCTTCTTGCGCAGGTTGCCGACGTGCACGTCGATGATGTGGTCGTCGCCGTACCAGTTGTCGCCCCACACGTCCTCCAGCAGCTGGTTGCGCGTGAACGTCCGGCGCGGGCTGGAGGAGAGCAGATCGAGAATGCCGAACTCGATCTTCGTCAGGTCGAGGATCTTGCCGTCCAGGGTCACCTCGCGCACCACGGGGTCGATGCGCAGCGGGCCGTACTCGCGGCCCGCGGCGGTCTCCGCGGCGGCACCGCGCGGCCGGCGACGCATCGCCTGGATCCGGGCGGCCAGCTCGCGCGGCGAGAACGGCTTGGTGACGTAGTCGTCCGCGCCGACCGAGAGCCCGACGACCTTGTCCACCTCGTCGGCCCGGCCGGTGACCATGACGATGTACGCGTCGGTGAACTGGCGGATCCGCCGGCACACCTCGATCCCGTCGACGTCGGGCAGCCCGAGGTCGAGGATGGCGAGGTCGGGCTTCTCCCGCTGGGCCAGTTCGACGGCGCGCTCGCCGTCGGAGGCGACCGTGACGTCGAAGCCCTCCTTTTCCAGGAGGTGCTGGCAGAGCAGCACGAACTCCGGCGAGTCCTCGATGACGAGAGCGCGGGGCCTGGGCACGGGACCTCCAGTTTCCTCGGGCAGGGGGCAGACGCTTCCCATCACTCTTCGACCGCCCGGCGGCAAATCGAAGAGATCGGGGGAGACGGATCACGGCGCCCCGGCCCGCGTACCCCGGGGGTCAGCCCCCGGCGGCGGCGAAGATCCGGGCGACGTTGTCCTCCGCGAAGAACTCCGGTGCCGGTGTCACCCCGGCGTTGAGGCGCGCGAACGCGTCCATCGCCGCCTGGTTGCCCTGCATCGCGGCGAGCAGTTGCGCCAGCGGGGGCGGTGGCGGCTCGAGCGCGGCCAGTTGCGCGGTGAGCTCGTACATCGGCAGGACCGCCCGGTCGCGGTCGGCGTGGTAGCCGGCCAGCGCCGCCTCGGTGTCCCGCTCGCCGGTGAGCGCGGCGTGCAGCGCGTCCGCGCACAGCTGCGCGTCCCGGAACGCGTCACTGATGCCCTGGGCGGTGATGAAGTCCCGGGTGTAACCCGCGTCACCGACCAGCGCCCAGCCGGGCCCGTACGGCTTGCGGAGGTAGCCCGGGACCCCGGCGCCCACGATGCGTTCCTCGCGGGTGGCCGCGCGGATGCGCTCCGCGAACTCGGGCGCCATGTCGAACGCCTTGCTCAGATGACCCTCGACGTCCCCGCGGTTCGCGGCGAACTCCGCGTGCGGCCAGCCGCCGATCACCAGGGTGAGGCCGTCGTTGGTGGGGGCCGCCGCGAAACCGCGGCCGGGCCGGGCGTACGCCTCGAACCGGCCGTGCATCTCCAGCCCGCTCCAGTACGAGTAATAGCCGACCGTCATCGGCGCCCGCTCGTGGGTGGCGGGGGCGGCCACCCGTTGGGCGACCAGCGAGTGCACGCCGTCCGCCCCGACGACCACCCGGGCGTGCTCGTCAACCGGCGCGCCCCCGCGGTCGTGCCCGCGGACCCCGACGACCCGCCCGTCGTCGGCGAACAGCAGCTCGTCGACCGTGAACGCGGTACGCACCTGCGCTCCCGCGGCGGCCGCTGCCTCGATGAGCAGCTCGTCGAGGATCCGGCGGCGCGGCGCGTACGCGACCGGAGAATCGGCCGTGCCGGGCGCCCCGGCGAGCCGGACCTCGCCGAAGTCGAACGCGTACGTGCCGATGGGCGGGCACCCGGAGGCGGCGACCCGGTCCAGCAGACCCCAGTCCCGCAGCGCCGCCACGCCCGGCGGATGAATGACGTGGGTCGAGACGGTGTCGCTGGGAAACGTCGACCGGTCGACCAGCAGGACGCGGTGGCCCCGCGCGGCCAGCACCATCGCCAGCGGAGCACCGGCGCACCGTGCCCCGACCACGATCACATCCCAGGCGTTGCCCGCCACGTCGCCTCCTCAGCGTGAGAACGTCAGCGCGAACAGTAGGCCCTCGCCGGTCCGGGAGGAAAGGCGGATCAGCCCATCGGTTTGCCCCGGTGACCCGTGTGGACGATCCGGCGTCCTCATCGGACCGGCCGTTGCTCAGCGCCAGGGGCCCCGTTCGGGCGGGGCGGGCGTTCGGGGGCGCGGTACGAGCGGCCCTGCGCGGTGGCTGCGCCTGGTCGCCCTGGCGGTGCTGACCTCGTCGTACATCTCCTCCAGCAGCCGGGTCTGCCGGTCCAGGTCGAAATGCCGCCGGACGTGTTCGCGCGCCTGCCGTCCCAGCCGCTGCCGCAGGTCCTCATTCGTGAGCAGGCGGCGCAGGTGGGCGGCGAGCGCCACCGGGTCCCGTTCGGGGCCCAGCAGCCCGGTCGTCTCGTGCATCACGGCTTCCGGGATGCCGCTGTGGCGGGTGGACACCACCGGCACCCCGCGGGCGGAGGCTTCGAGGATCGTGGTGGGCAACCCTTCGGTGTCGCCGTCGGCGGCGGTCCGCGACGGCGCGGCAAGGATCCGGGTCGCCGCCAAGGCCTGCCCGACCGCGGCATGCTCCTGAGTGCCGAGGAACGTGGCGTCCAGGCGGAGCCGCCTGGCGTGACGACGGGTCGTCTCCGCGAGCGGCCCGTCGCCGACGAACAACACCCGAGGCCGCAGGTCGGCGAGCGCGGCGAGCGCTTCGACGAGGTCGTCGGCGCCCTTCTTGTCCACGAAGCGGCCCACGAACGTGACGTCCCACCGCCTCGGGGCGTCCTGCAGCGCCGGGATGGCGACACCGGTGTGGTGCACCCGTACCTTCTCCGGGTCGACGCCGCACCACCCCAGTGCCCGGCTGCGGATGGGACCGGAGACCGCAAGGATCAGCGCGGCCCGGCGGAACACTGTGGACAGCTTGCGGCGGTACCGTACGCCCCGCAGCCCGGCGGCCAGCGGCTGGCGGGTCACGTCGTGCCCGTGCACCGTGACGATCAGCGGTGCGCCGGCCGCCGCGGCGGCGCGGCTGACCAGCCAGGCGTCCCCGGCGAAGTGGGCGTGCACCAGGTCGGGCGCCAGGTTGCCCATCAGCTGGTGCAACCGCGCGGACCGGCCGGTCAGGCGCAGGCGCAGGAATTCACCGGGGTCGTCGGCGAACGCGATGACGTCGTCGTCGCGGGCGAGCGGGGACTCGACCCGGGTGGCCCCCGCGAACACCGGCTGCCACCGGCGCAACGCCAGGCCCTGGTCGCGGATGAACGTCTCCGCGCCGGCGAGCATGCCGCTGCGCCAGACGACGACCCGGTTTATCTCGGAGGTGTCCATGCTGCCGGAAGGCTAGGGATCCCGCGCGTCGAGCCGTTGAATGCGGCATGGACGCCGGTCGACCGATGGTGGGCGGACAGCACGCGCCGATCGCGGCGCGCCGGCCACAAGATTCAGATCGGTGGTCGATCAAGGTGGCGGCTGGGCCGCCGACGACAGATGATGGGTGGCGTGCCCGGACGGCATCGACACTCCTCGCACCGCCGCACCCCCTCGGCGGCGGTGGCCGCTGCCGTCGCGGTGCTCGTGGTGGCGGCCGGGCTGAAGTTCGGGATGCCGCTGCTCACCGGCGGTTCTTGCGCAGCCCCGGTCCGGCTGGACGTGGCGGCCGCCCCGGACATCGCCCCCGCGGTCCAGGCCGTCGCGCAGGACTGGACGCGGGCCAAGACGGACGGTGCCGGGTGCGTGACGGTGAGCGTGCGCGCGGTCGAGCCGGTCGACGTGGCGGGCGCGGTGGGCCGCGAGCAGCGGGCCACGCTCGGCGGGTGGGGTGCCGGCGGCGCCGGGATCGCGGTGCCGCAGGTCTGGATCGCGGACTCGTCGACCTGGCCCGCGCGGGTGCGCGCCGCGGTGCCCGGCTTCACGGCGACCGACGAGGGCGGTGTCGCCGCGAGTCCCGTGGTGTTCGCCGTGCCCGAGCCGGTCGCGCGGCAGCTGGACTGGCAAGGTCAGAACGCCAGGTATCAGGACATGTTCGCGCAACTGACGTCCAGCACGACCCTGCGGGCCGGCACGGTCGAGCCGTCGCGTGACGCCGTGGGCCTGTCCGGCCTGCTCGCGTTCGGGGCCGCGGCCGGTGCCGCCGGGCCGCGGGTGCTCGACGGGGTGCTGCACGCGCTGGCCACCGGCCGGTCGGCGCTGCGCGCCAACCTGATCCAGCAGTTCCCGGTGGCGGACGACGCCGCGACGCTGGCCGGCGGGCTCGGGCTGGCCGCATTGTCCGAACACGACGTGGTCACGTACAACGCGGGCAGTCCCGCGGTACCCCTGACCGCGCTGTATCCGCAGCCCGCACCGGCGATGCTGGACTACCCGTACCTGACCATGCCGGGCGCCACGGCCGCGCAGGCGGCGGCGGCCCGGGCGTTCTTCCGGGCGCTGGGCGGTTCGGGGTTCCGCGATCAGTTGGGCCGGCTCGGGCTGCGCGGCCCCGACGGCACCGCACGCGGCTTCACCCGGCCCGACGGCGCGCCCAACGTAGCCGCCCCCACCGGCCCCGCGCCCGAGGCGGCCGCGATCGTCCGCGCTCTGGCCGGCTGGTCCGGTGTGGTGGCACCGGCGCGGATGCTGGCGGTCGTGGACGCGTCCGGCAGCATGGGCGACCCGGCCGGCGCGGGCCGTGGCACCCGGATGCAGGTGGTGCTGCAGGCCGCCCGGGACGGGCTCGCCCTGTTCAGCGACGACTGGCAGGTCGGCCTGTGGCAGTTCGCCGGTTCCTCGCCCGGCCACCGGGAACTGGTGCCGATCGGGCCGTTGTCGCGCAACCGCGGCGAGGTCGGGACCGCGCTGACGAGCGTCACCGCGCAGGGCGGGGACGCGGGCCTGAATCGTACGATCCTCGACGCGTACCGCGAGGTGCAGGACGGCTGGCAGGCGGGCCGGGTCAACACCGTCCTCGTGCTCACCGACGGGGTGTCGGCCCCGGGTGACCTCGCGTTGCCCGACCTGCTGACGAAGCTCTCGGCGGCCAAGGACGACGCCCGCCCGGTGCAGGTGGTCGTGGTGGGTGTCGGCGACCGGGTGGACCGGGCCGCATTGGAGCAGATCACCCGTACGGTCGGTGGCGGGGTCTTCGTGGCCACGGACCCGGCTCAGGTCGGTGACGTGTTCCTGCAGGCGATCTCGCTGCGGGTGGCGTCCGCCCGCTGAGGACTGTCCCGCGTCCGCCCCGCTGCCGGCTGCTCGCAGCGGCGCGGGCCGGTGAGCGGCCGGTCAGGCGAGCCCGGCGAGTGCGGCGACGAGACGGTCGACGTGCTCGGCCCGGGTGCCCAGGCCGAAGCTGGCACGCATCGCGGCCGGTGCCGGGGCCGCCGCCGGGTCGATCCGGGCGGTGGCATCGGCGAGCAGCCGGCGGGTCAGCGGGTGCGCGCAGAACAATCCGGTCCGTACGCCGATGCCGTGCCGGCGGCCGAGCTGGGCGCCCAGGTCGTCGGGGTCCGCGCCGGGCACCGTGAACGAGACGATCCCGACGCGCGGTGCGGCCGCGTCGAACAGCCGTAACTCCTCGACGTGCGGCAGCGCGGCCAGCGCGACGCGGAACCGGGCGACCAGGGCCTGCTCGGCCGCGTGGTCCTCGCCGGCCAGCACGCGGCAAGCGGTGGCCAGTGCGACCGCCCCGAGCAGGTTCGGGGTGCCCGCTTCGTGGCGGGCGGGCCCGGTGTGCCAGCGCACCGCGAAGTCCGCCCGTACCTCGGCGCTGGCGCCGCCGCCGGCGAGGTACGGTGCCGCGGCGTCGAGCCAGTCGGCGCGCCCGGCCAGCACCCCGGCGCCGAACGGGGCATACATCTTGTGGCCGGAGAGGGCGAGGTAGTCGGCGCCGAGGTCGGGCAGGCGGGCCGGCGCGTGCGGGGCGAGTTGCGCCGCGTCCACCACGATCCGGGCGCCGTGGCGGTGGGCGACCTCGGCGAGCCGGGCCACCGGCCACAGCTCGCCGGTGACGTTGCCGGCCGCGGTGACGGCGACCAGCAGCGGGCCGCGCGACGCCGCGCCCGCGCCGGCCCGCCGCGCGGTGGTCCCGGCACCGGTGAGGCGGGTCAGCGCCGCGTCGAGTGCGGCGACCGCCGCGTCCGGCGAGCTCGGGGCGGGCAGGCGGACGGGCCGGCGCCACGGCAGCAGGTTGGCGTGGTGCTCGGCGTCGAACGTGACCACTGTGGTGCCCAGCGGCAGGGCATGCGCGAGCAGGTTGAGCGCGTCCGTGGTGTTACGGGTGAACACGACGTGGTCGCCGGGGCCGCAGCCGACGACCTCGGCGACCGTCTCGCGGGCCTGGTCGTACTCGCGGGTGCACCGCTGGGCGAGAGCGCCGGCGCCGCGGTGCACGCTGCCGTAGAACGGCAGCAGGTCGGCGACGGTTTCGGCGACCGTGGTGAGGCAGGGGGCGGTGGCGGCGATGTCGAGGTTCGCGAACTCGACACTGCGGCCGTCGGGGAGTTTGACCTCGCCCGGGCTGAGGACACTGAGCACGGGGTGACCTTCCGCTTGCCGTGGGTAGGGCTGTGCCACTGTGCCTATGGCTGCACTGTGTAATGTCCGTCCCGGTCCAGGACGTCGTCGGCGGGGCAGCGCCCGTGCAGCACGTACCGTTCGAGGTGCTCCGCGACCGCGTCGCGCAACGGGCGGCCCACGCCGTGCCGGGCCAGTGCCGCGTACGCCGCGAGGAAGCACTGGCGAGCGGCGTCCGCCAGGGCCGGATCGGTCAGTCCCGACCGGGCGGCCCGCGTCCACAACCCCGGCATGCCGTCCAGTGGTGCGGTGGCGGCCAGCGCCACCTCCCCGGCGCCCGGATCGTCGAGCAGCGCGGCCACCACGGCCAGGGGGACGCGCCAGCCGTCGCCGGGCTGCGCGTCGGCCACGTCGATCTCCAGGTGCCCGCGGGCGGACACCGGTGGCCGTACCGTGCGCAGGTGGTGCTCCAGGTCCGCGAGGGTGGGGGCGGGCGCGATGCCCGAGCGCAGCCAGTCGCGGAAGCTCGGCCCGGGGCCGGACTCGGCGCCGCCTGTGGAGCCGACCGCGGGATCTTCCGGACCCGGCGATGCGAACCTGCCGGTCAGTGGCGCATCGAGCACCAGCGATGCCCAGGCGGCGCGCGGGTCGGCCACGGTGGTGTGTCCCGGCCGCGCGGTCGTCACCGGCCGTCGCGTCGTGGGAATCGCGGGCCGGTTGGCGATGTCCCGGATGACGGTCTCCGAGCCCTCGATCCCGGCTGCGCCGGGCGCCGTGAGCGCCATGTGGCGCAATGCGAGCCGGGTGCTACGCCACCCCGTGGGGCGGCCGCGGCACAGCGGGGAATTGGCGAACGCCGCCGCCAGCACCGGGCCGATCGCCTGCGCCACCTGCCAGCGGCGGGCGATGCTGCGCGGCCCGGGCTCCGCGGTGCCCGCCTCCACGACCACCCGCACCCCGGCGGTCGCGTAACGCTCCGGTGCGCCCGGTGTCGGGTCGGCCGCGCCGTCCAGGACGGTGAGTCCGTGCCCGGCGACCAGGGCGCGGGCGTTGCTCAGGTCCTGCGCCATGCGTTCGGCGCAGCTGTCGATGCCGGGTGACGGCGGGCCGCTGGCCACCAGGACGCGGGCCGAGCGGGCGGTGAGGAACCCGTGCCGCATCCGGGGCCGGGCGCGCAGGGAGTCCACCAGTGGATGCGGCACTCCGGGGTGGCTCAGCAGCAGCTCGACCGTGAGCCCGAGCAGTCCCGGGGCGGCCGGGGCGAACGCGGTCGCGGCGAGATGTTCCTCGGCGGCGGTCTCCGTCAGCGTGATCACGGGGTCTCCTGCTCGACGTGGGGAACCGCATCCTATCGCTCCGATGGGATTTGTGGGTAGAGGTTCGTGGCGGCTTGACGCGCCGTCCACATGCCGGGACGCTGCCTAGACAGCCTATAGGAATAGGGGTGATGGCCGTGGCGATCGGGATCGCGGTGGTGGAGACCTCCTCGTTGGGGGACCGGACGTACCTGGTGCACGACGGGGACGTCGCGGCCGTGGTCGACCCGCAACGCGACATCGACCGCGTGCTCCTGCTGGCCGGCCGCCTCGGCGTCACGATCACCCACGTCGCCGAGACCCACCTGCACAACGACTACGTCTCCGGCGGGCTCGCACTGGCCCGGCTCACCGGCGCCGCTTACCTCGTGGCCGGGCCCGAGCACGTGGCGTTCGACCGGGTCGCGGTGGCCGACGGCGACGAGATCGCGATCTCGGACGCGCTGCGGCTGCGCGTGCTGGCCACCCCGGGTCACACGTTCCACCACGTGTCCTACGTGGTGCTGGCGGACGGCGCCCCGGTCGCGGTGTGCACCGGCGGCTCCCTGCTGTACGGCACCACCGGCCGCACCGACCTGCTCGGCGCCCGGCACACCCGTACGCTGGCCGCGCACCAGCACGCCTCGGCTCGCAAGTTGGCCGCCCAGCTCCCGGCGCATGCCGCGGTCTGGCCCACGCACGGATTCGGCAGCTTCTGCTCGGCCGCGGCACCCGACGCGGACTCGTCCACGATCGGCCGGGAACGCGAGGTCAACCCGGCACTGCGGCTCGGCGTCGCGCAGTTCGTCACCCGGCTGCTCGCCGGGCTGGGCGATTACCCCGCCTACTACGCACACATGGGGGTGCGCAACGCGTCCGGCGCCGCCCCGATCGACCTGAGCCATCCCCCCGTCGCCGGCCCGGACGAACTGCACGAACGGATCACCGCCGGGCAGTGGGTGGTGGACCTGCGGCCCCGCAAGGCGTTCGCCTACCGGCATCTGGCCGGGACCCTCAGCTTCGGGCTGGACGGGTCGCTGGCCACGTGGCTCGGCTGGCTGCTGCCGCCGGGCGCGTCGCCGACCCTGCTCGGCGAGTCCGGGGCGCAGATCGCCGCCGCCCAGCGCGAGCTCGCGCGCATCGGCGTCGACCGGCCCGCCGCGGCGGCCACCGGTGCGCCGGAGGACTGGGCCGGGGGCCACGACCTGCGCCTCTCGGCACTGGCCGCGGCCACATTCGCGGACCTGGCCGCCGCGTACGCCGGGCTCGACGGCCGGGTGATCGACGTCCGCGGACGCCACGAGTGGGCCGCCGGGCACCTCGAGGGCGCGGTACACGTACCGTTGCCCGGCCTCGCCGACCGGCTGGCCGGACTGCCCGACGGGACGCTGTGGGTGCACTGCGCGGCCGGCTACCGGGCGGCGGCCGCGGCGAGCCTGCTGGCCCGCGCCGGCCGCAGCGTGGTGCACGTGGACGACGGCTGGGCCAGCGCCGCCGCCGCCGGCCTGCCCGTCACCCGGCCGGCGGCAGCAGGGTAGGTTCAGCCGCCCAGGAACTCCTCCAGCACGGTGGCCAGCCGTACCGGCGTCTCGTACATGGCGTAGTGGCCGGCGTCGGGCAGCACCTCCAGACGGCCGTTCGGGTAGTGCGCCATCCAGGTCTGCTTCATCGCGGCCTCACCCAGCGCCGGGTCGTGCGCGCCCACCACCGCCAGCGCGGGCACCGGGCTGCCCTGGATCTGGGCGGTGACGTCCGTGCGCGCCCACGCCGGCAGGTACGCCCCGAACGCCTCCACCGTGGACTCCTGCTGCGAGCCGCGGACCATCGCGTCGAGCCAGTGCCCGGACAGCCGGTTGCCCGTGGTCAGATCGATGATGGCACGCCGGTTGCCGGGATCGGCGGCCGCACCGCTGAACAGCGCCCATCCCTGCTCGTCGAACGGCACCCCGCCGGCCGGCACCGGGCTGATCCCGGCCAGCCGGTGCACCCGGCCCGGCGCGTCGGCCAGCACCCGCTGCGCAGCGATGCCGCCCATCGAATGCCCGACCACCGAGAACCGGTCCCAGCCCAGTTCGTCGGCCAGCGCCAGGGCGTCGAGGCTGATCTCCGCGATGCTGTACTCGCCGGCCACGTCGCGGCGTTCGCCGTACCCGCGGTAGTCGAGGAACGCGTACGTGAAACGCCCGGGGTCGACCAGGTCCGGCAGCGCGCCCCAGCCGCGCGCCGAGCCGAACCATCCGTGCAGGGCCAGCACCCGGTGCGGCCCGTCACCCACAATCGTCGTCATGCCGGGCATTGTGCGGCATCCGCCGGCCCTCCGGGCCCGGCGCCACGGTCGGAAATCGGCGCGTCAGGACATGCGGCGGGCCAGCTCGGCGGCCCGGCGCAGCTGCACGGCACGGGCCTGGCGCAGGACGAACGCGCGCAGCACCGCGGGACAGCGCACCTCGACGGTCTCGGTGACCTGCGTCCCGGGCCCGTGGGGGGCCAGCTCCGTGGTGGCCACCAGCCGCACGCCGCCCGGGCTGACCACGCTGCTGGCCAGCGCCCGCCCCGCGTGCACCGTACTGAGGGTCACCGCGATCGGGTTGTCCCAGCGCAGCGGGCCCAGCCGGAACCGCTCCACGGCCACGTACCCGAGCGCGGCGCGGCCCTGCGCGTCGCGGACCGGCCGCACGTCACGCACCGCGACCACCAGCGGGGACAGCCCGACGTAACTGTGCGGGTCGGCGAGGTGCGCGTGGACCGTCTCCGGTGGCGCGGCCACGGCGAACATGTGCTGCCACGTCTCGATCGGCATGGCCCATGCTGACACGGACCGGCGTCGCCGGGCTCAGCAGGCGCCCGGGCCGCCGTACCGGAATGTGCGGTCACTGAGCGCGACCGCGCTGTAGACCCCGCCGGACTCCTCGACGACAAGCTTGACCGGCTCGGTGGAATCCGGGTACGCGGCGCTGCCGATCCGCGCCGCGTTGGCGTCGTCGGCGGCCAGCCCGTTGCCCATCTGGGTGCACGGCCGCTGCGTGGCGGCGGCCACCTCCCCGAAGAACTTGACCTTCCCGGTGACCGTGAACCGCCCCTCCCACAGGCTGTCCGGGAAGGAGCCGACCCAGTTCGCGTCGTACGCGATCCACCACGCGCCGGCGTTGTGCACGATGCCGAACTGCTTCGACACGCCCACCGGCAGGGTCATCCCGGCCGTGGCCCCCGTGCCGTACGGCACGAAGCCGCAGCCGTTGTAGCAACCCGGCTGGCCGTCCTTCCACTGGTAGACGAACAGATGCGGGTTGAGGTCGCCATGGTTGACGTCCCGGTCGACGGTCCACCCGACCTCCACGATCTGCCGCCCGTCCGCGGACAGCATCGCCAGCTCGGCCAGCGAGTGGAAGTCCGCCGCCGCCACGGTCGGCTTGGCGATGGTGTAGTTCGCGTACGCCTGCTGCACCGCCACGGTCTGCGAGCCCGTGCCGTACAGGTAGATCGGGTCGGTGGCCGCGGACTGCGCCCGCAGGCCGGCGCCCGCCGCGGCGGGCGGCCGGCCCTTCGGCGCGTACACGGGACGGGTGGTGGCAATGCCGCGCCGGGCCTGGGGCACGGCACCCCAGGGCAGCCGGGCAGGCGGCGTGAGCGCCGGGCCTGACGCGGGCGGCGACGGCGGCTTCGCGGCGGGCGGCTCGGCTGCCCCGGCGTCCATGGTGGAGGCGACGCCGATGGCGGCGGTGGTGGCTATCGCGAGACCGGCGGCCAGCAGGCCGCTGCGCAGGGTCGACATGTCCGTCCTCGATCGAAGGTCGCGGGTGACGCGCCGCCGACCATACAACGACGTGGATCACAGTGACCCCGGCCGATCGGGTCCTTACCGGACGCGGACGGACGGTTCCGTTGTGGCGCGCGGCGTCAGCCGGCGGCGGAACCGCCCGCGTTGATCGACGACGACTGCAGGGCGCCGGTCGACAGCCCCCAGCGCAGCAACAGGTCGTTGTACGCCCCGGAACGCATCAGCCGGTCCAGCGCCTCGCGCAGCGCGTCGCGCAGCCCGGTGTTCTTCTTGGGGATGGCGATGCCGTACAGGCCCGGCTCGTACTGCACCGTCGAGGCGAGCTGATAGTGCGCCCGGGTCCGCTCGTCGTTGGCGAGCTGCGTCGCGGGCGGGAAGTCGTTGAGCGTCGCGACCGCCCGCCCGGTCCGCAGCTCCAGCAGCGCGTCGGCGTTGGTCTTGAACGTCTTGATGTCGATGGGGTTCGTGCCGCACCCGCCCTGCGAGCGGTGCAGCAGATCCTCCTGGACCGTGGTGTGCTCCACCGCAACCACCTGGCCGCACAGGTCCTTGAGGTCGGTGATGCCCTTCGGGTTGCCGCGCTGCACCACGATCGACGTGCCGGCCGAGAAGTAGTTGATGAAGTCGGCCTTCTTCTCCCGCTCGGCGGTGTCCGTCATCGACGACAGCACCCCGTCGAACTTGCCCGCGGCCGTACTGTCCAGGGCGGTGCTGAAGTCCGACTGGACCATGGTGACCGACACCCCCAGCACGGCACCCAGCGCGGCGGCCAGGTCGGCGTCGAAGCCGATGATCGTACGGCCGTCCGGCGCGTACGCCTCCATCGGCGCGTAGCTGGGGTCGGTCGCGAACCGCAGCGTGTTGCGGGCCTTGACCTCGGTCGGCAGCCGGTCGTGGATCGCCTTGTCGAACTGGACCCCCGTCGGGTCCGCGCTGGGCGCGGCGGCGCCGGAGTGGGCGCAGCCGGCCGCGGTGACGGCCAGCGTGACACCGAGCGCGGCCAGGCCGCGGCGGGCGGAGATTCTCATCGGACGAGCCCCTCTTCGTGCTGTGGTGCGGGAACGATGGGTGCCGTGGTCTCCGGCGCGTCGAAGCGATCCACCAGCTCGGCCCACGGGGCCGGGCGGGAGAACAGGAAGCCCTGGGCGTCGTCGCAGCCGGCGTCGGCGAGCCAGCGCTGCGCCTGCGGGGTCTCCACACCCTCCGCCGTGACCCGGCAGCCCAGGCCGTGCGCCAGCTCGATCACCGACCGTACGATCGCCCGGTCCCCGGCGTCGTCCTCGATCCCGTTCACGAACGCGCGGTCGATCTTGATCTCGCGGACCGCGAGCGTCCGCAGCTGCGACAGGCAGGTGTAGCCGATGCCGAAGTCGTCGACCGCCACGTCCACGCCCAGCGCGGCCAGCTCGCCCAGCACCCGGACCGCGGTGTGCGCATCGTTGGCCATGGCGGTCTCGGTGACCTCCAGGGTCAGCCGCTGCGGCGGGGTGCCGAACTCCGCGAGCACCTGCGCGACCGAGCGCGCGAAGCCGGGGGCCTCCAGGTTGCGGGCCGACACGTTCACCGACACCGACCACGTACGCCCGGCCGAGGTCCACAGCGCCTGGTCGGCGAGCGCGCGCCGCAGCACCCACGCGGTGAGCGGCTCGATCAGCCCGGACTGCTCGGCGGCGGGCAGGAACTCCGGCGGCGGCAACAGGCCACGCTGCGGGTGCTGCCAGCGCACCAGCGCCTCCACGCCGTACGCCTCGCCGTCGGCCAGGCGGATCTTCGGCTGGTAGAGCAGCACCAGCTCGTCGCGCTCGATGGCGTGCCGCAGCTCCGTCTGCACCCTCAGCCACTGGGTCGGCGGGGCCACGGTCTCGCCGGAGTACAGCACGATGCTCGACGCGCCGCGCTTGCCCTGGTACATGGCCGCGTCCGCGCGCCGCAGCAGCTCCTCGACGGAACCGCCGTGCTCCGGGTACAGGGCGATCCCGAAGCTCGCCTCGATGGTCAGCGGCACGCCTTCGAGGCTCATCTCCTGGCTGACCGCGTCGCGTACCCGGGCCAGCAGGGAGTGCGCCTGCTCGGCGCCCAGGCCCGGCAGGACCAGCCCGAACTCGTCTCCGCCCAGCCGGGCGACGACGTCGTCGCTGCGTACGGAATTCACCAGCCGGCCCGCGACGACCCTCAGCAGCTCGTCGCCGGCGTGGTGGCCCAGGGTGTCGTTGACCTCTTTGAACCGGTCCAGGTCGAGCAGGACGATCGCGCCGGTGCCGCCGCCGCGCAGGACCGTGTCGACGGCGCTCTCCGCCCGCTGCCGGAACGCGTCGCGGTTCGGCAGGCCGGTGAGCCCGTCGTGCAGCGCCTCGTGTTCCCGGCGCGCGGCGTGGCGCCGCAGCGACCGGGTGGTGGACCAGGAGATGAGCGCGAGCACGACGTACAGGCCGAGCAGGCCCGCGCCCAGCCGCAGGTACGCGCTGCGCATCTGACCCTGCAGGTGCGCGGCGATCGACTCGTACGGCAGGTACAGCTCCAGGACGCCGATCGCCTGCCCGTCGGCGCCCGCGATGATCGGCTGCAGCACGCGGATGACCTGCCCGATGCTGCGCTCGGAGTTCGGGACGACCTTGACGACGGCGTGCCCGATCGCGGCGGAGCGGAACGCCGGGTCGGTGGCGGCGACCCCGCCGACCGTGGAGCCGTCGTCGGAGAACGCGACCTTGCCGCTGAAGCTGCGGACCCGCAGCCGGATCACCGACCCGTGGAAGATCGCCAGGTCGGTGGCGGCCTGCAGCCGGTCACGCTGGGTGGCACTGAGGCCGAGGTTCAGGTCCGCGCCGTCCAGGGCGGGTCCGATGGCCATCTCCTCGATGACCGCCGCCTGCGCCAGGCCCTGGTCGCGTCCGCGGCTGGCCGCGTCGTCGCGGGCGCCCTGCAGCAGCACCGCGCCGAGCGCGATCACGGACACGAGGCTCGCAGCGGCGTACGCCACGAACAGGCGGGAGCCTGTCCGGGTGCCGTGGGTGCCGGAGTTCCGTGACATGCGCCTCCTATCGGCGTGTAACCGGCGCAGTGAAAACTTTCCTGGCCGGTGTCCCTACCCTTGGGCGCAGACAGCGGGGGAGGGACGTCGTGGACCGGATCGAGGTCGCGCTGCTCGGGGAGATGCGGGTGACCCGCGACGGGGCGCCCGTGGAGGTGCCCGGGGCCCGGCTGCGCGGCCTACTCACGAGGCTCGCCCTGGCCGGCGGCGCGGCGGTCGACGCGGCCGTGCTCACCGACGCGCTGTGGCCGCAGGAGCGTCCGGCGGACCCGGGCAACGCCCTGCAGTCACTGGTCTCGCGGCTGCGCCGGGTCCTGGGCGCGGCCGGCAGCGTCGCGCAGGCGGCCGGCGGATACCGCCTGGTGGTCACGGCCGACGACGTCGACGCGGTCCGCTTCGAGCGGCTCGCCCAGGCCGGCCGGACCCGGCTGCGCGCCGGTGAGCCGGACCCGGCGGCGACCCTGCTGGTGCAGGCTGTGGCGCTGTGGCGCGGCCCGGTCGCCGCGGAGGCCGCCGCGGTGGCACCCGGTGTCGCGGTCCGGCTCGGCCAGGCCGCGGTGGAGACGGCCGCCGACCTGGCCGAGGCCGACCTGGCCCTCGGGCGGCACGCCGAGGCGGCCGCCCGGCTGGCCGCCGTGCTGGCCGAGGAGCCCCTGCACGAGCGGGTCGCGGGGCTGCTCATGGACGCCCTGGCGGGGCTGGGCCGGCAGGCCGAGGCGCTGGCCGTGTACGACCGGATCCGGCGTGACCTGGCAGATCGGTTGGGCGCCGACCCGGGAGCGGCGCTGCGCGAGCGTCACCTGCAGATCCTGCGCGGCGCCGGTGCGGGTTCCGCCGGCCCGGACCGGCCGCCGGTTCCCGCCGCGCCGTCCCCGGGCCCGCCGGCGGCCGTCGGCGCAGGCCCGCCCGCCGTGGCGTCCCCGGCGCTGAGCCCGGGTGTGGCCGCCGCCGTCGCGGCCGGCGCGCCGCCCGTGGGGAATCTGCCGGAGCCGCTGACCAGCTTCGTCGGCCGTGATGAAGACCTGGCCCGGATCGACGCGCTGCTGCGGGCCGGGCGGCTGGTCACGGTGCTGGGCCCGGGCGGGGCCGGCAAGACCCGGCTCGCGCTGGAAGCGGCCCGGCGCAACCGCGGCACGTGGGCCGACGGCACCTGGCTGGTCGATCTCGCGGCGGTCACCGAGCCCGGCAAGGTGGCCGCGGCGGTCGTGTCGGCGCTGGGCCTGCGCGGCGGCGCCCTGTTCGAGCAGGGGCCGGCCCGGCCGGCCGCGGAGGGCCGCGACGACCTGGGCCTGCTGGCGGAGCGGCTGGCCGGCCGGGAATGCCTGCTGGTCGTGGACAACTGCGAACACCTGATCGAGCCGGCCGCCCAGGTCACGACCGCGCTGCTGGTGCGCTGCCCGCACCTTCGGGTGCTGGCCACCAGCCGGGAGCCGCTGGCCGTCGACGGCGAGGCCCTGGTGCCCCTCGCGCCGCTGGAGCTGCCCCCGCCGGGCGCGGACGTGGACGCGGCGAGCACCGCCCCCGCCGTACGCCTGTTCGCCGAACGGGCCGCCGCGGTTCGGCCGGGTTTCGTGGTCGACGAGGCGACCGTCGCCGACGTCGTGCAGATCGTGCGCCGCCTCGACGGCCTGCCCCTGGCGCTGGAGCTGGCGGCGGCGCGGCTGCGTACCCTGCCGCTCGCCGAACTGGCGGCCGGGCTGTCCGACCGTTTCCGGCTGCTCACCAGCGGCAGCCGTACGGCCCTGCCGCGGCACCGCACCCTGCACGCCGTGATCGCGTGGAGCTGGGATCTGCTCGGCGAGCCGGAACGGACCCTGGCCGAGCGGGTCGCCGTTCTGCCCGCCGGGGTCACCCCCGCCTCGGCCGCGGCGTTGTGCGCGGACACCGGCATCGCCGCCGCGCAGGTGCCCGAGCTGCTCGGCGCGCTCGTGGAGCGTTCCCTGTTGCAGGTGGCCGGCGAGGGCCCGCGTTACCGGATGCTGGAGTCGTTGCGCGAGTTCGGTACGGACCGGCTGGCCGAACAGGGCGTCGCCGGCCGGGTCCGTGACCTCGCCGCGGGGCACCTGTCCGCGCTGGTGGCCGCGCAGGACGAGCGGCTGCGCACCGCCGGGCAGCTCGGCGCGCTGCAGGTGCTGCGGGAGGAGTACGACAACGCGCTGGCCGCGCTGCGCCACCGGTGCGACTCGGGGGACGGTGCGGCGGCGCTGCACCTCGCCCTGAACCTGTGCTGGTACTGGCACATGCTGGGCCGGCGCGCCGAGGCGGTGTTCTGGCTCGGGGAGGCGCTGGCCGTGCCGGGGGCGCCCGACCCGCTGGCCCGCGACTGCGCCGAGGCCGTACGGACGCTGCATGCCATGGGCACCGACCCGGCGTTGGTGACCGAGCGGGCCGACGCCCGCGAGGCCCGCCTGCACGAGCTCGCCGGCCGGCTCGCGACCCACCCCGAGCTGCCCGGCCTGGTTGGCGCGCTGGCCGCGGTCGTGCTGTATCTGGCCGACCAGCCGGACGACGCCCGGGCCCGCATCGAGCGGCAGATCAACGGCCCGGACCGATGGCTGTCGGCGTTCGCCCGCCTGTTCCGGGCGCAGCTCGCGGAGAACGAAGGCGACGTGACCCAGGTGCGCCGCGACATCGCCGACGCGCTGGACATCTTCCGCGCCGTAGGGGACCGGTGGGGTCAGGCGACCGCGTTGCCGCTGCTGGCGCTCACCCGTGCGTACGACGGCGACCTCGACGGGGCGGTCGCGGACCTGGACGCCGCGCGGGCCCTGTCGCGGGAGTTCGGTTCGCTGGACGTCCACGACGAGATCTTCCTGGAGTTCCGCTGGGCGGACGTGCACCTGCGCCGCGGCGAAACGGACCGGGCCACGGCCGCCATCGCCGCCGCCCGGGCCCGCGCCGAGAGCGCCGGATCCGCCGAGCTGACCGTCCTGATCGACGCGCTGGACGCCGGGATGTGCACGCTCATCGGGGAACTCGACCGCGCCGAACAGCTGCTCGACCGTGCCGAGCAGCGCCTGGGCGAGAGCGGCAGCATGTTGGCCCGTGGCGACCACGGCACGGCCATCCTCGGTGCGGTGCGGGCCTCGCTGGCCATCGCCCGCGCCGATCCGGCGGGGGCGGAGCGGGCGCTGGCCACCGCGTACGCGGCGGCGGTGGCGAGCCGGGACATGCCGATCGTGGCGATGGTCGCGGTGGTCGCCGCCGAACTGGCCGACGCGCTGGGCCGGCACCGGGACGCGGCGGCCCTGCTGGGTGCCGCGGCCCGGTTGCGCGGCGCGCACGACCACACCGACGTACGGGTCGCCGGGCTGACCGGGCGGGGCCGGGCCGTGCTCGGGGAGCAGGCGTTCACCGCCGCGTACGCGGGCGGGTGGTCGCTGGAGCCGGCCGAGGCCCGCGCCCTGGCGGACCCGGCGCGGCTGGTGCGCGGGGCGCTGCCCGGCCCGGACAGCGCCCCGTCGATCGCACCGGCTGCTCAGGCGCGCCGGGCGTAGGCGCGCAGCGCCAGCGGCACGAACACCACCAGCAGCCCGGCCATCCACGCCAGCGTGACCACCAGGTGGCCGGCCACCGGGCCGCCCACGAGCAGCCCCCGCATCGTGGCCACCAGCGGGGTGATCGGGTTGACGTGCACGAACGCCTGCAGCCACCCGGGCAGCGTGGAGGTCTGCACGAACACGTTGCTGCCGAACGACAGCGGGAACACCAGCAGGAACATGACGCCCTGGACCGCGCCCGGGGTGCGCACCAGCATGCCCACGAACACCGAGATCCAGCAGAAGCAGAGGCCGAAGCCGATGGCCAGGGCCACCGCGCCGACCGCCGCCGTGGGGCCGGTCTCGACCCGGAATCCCATCAGCGTGCCGAAGCCGAGCATCACCACGCACACGGTCAGGTAGCGGACGATGTCCGCGCTGACCGCGCCGACCAGGGGCGCCGACCGGGAGACCGGCAGTGACCGGAAGCGGTCGAAGACGCCCTTCTGGATGTCGGCGTTGAGGTTCTGGCCCAGCGCGATACCGCCCATGGCCAGCGACTGCGCCAGCATGCCCGGCAGCAGGAACTGCAGGTAGGCGTGCCGGTCGCCGGCCGCGATGGCGCCGCCGAACAGGTACGTGAACATCAGCAGGAAGATCACCGGCTGCAGCGTCACGTCGATCAGCGCTTCCGGGGTGCGGATCGTCTTGATGAGGCTGCGGCGGGCCAGCGCGATGCTGTGCCGCGCCAGCCCCGCGGCGGAACCGCCCCGGCGCCGCTGCGGTGCCGCCCCGCCGGTGGGAACCACGGTCCTGCCGGGCTGGCTGGGGATGCCCACGCCGTCGCGGACCAGAGTGCGGTCGCTCATACCAGTTCCTCCGTACGGGCGGGCGGGTTGTTGCTGGTCAGGGCGTGGAAGACCTCGTCGAGGCTGGGCAGGTGCAGTGCCAGCTCGGTCACCTCGATGCCGGCCCGCCGCAGCGGGGGCAGCAACTCGTCGAGTGCCAGGTCCGCGGTCACCGGCACGGACGCGGCGCCCGGGCGCGACGCCGCAGCGGTGTCCGCGGACGCGGTGGTGCCCGGCGCGGCGACCGCGTCGAGGAGCGCCATGACCTCGGGCAGCCGGGACGGGTCGGCGGGGCGTACCCGCAGGGTCTGGCCGCCCACCCGGCGCTTGAGCCCGTCCGGGGTGTCGTGGGCGATGACGCGGCCGGAGTTGATCACCACGATCTCGTCGGCCAGCGCGTCCGCCTCCTCCAGGTACTGCGTGGTCAGCAGCACGCTGGCGCCCTGGGTGACCTGGGTGCGGACCACGTTCCACATGTCCTCGCGCTTGGCCGGGTCCAGCCCGGTGGTCGGCTCGTCCAGGAAGATCACCTCGGGGTGACCCACCAGGCTGGCCGCCAGGTCCAGGCGGCGGCGCATCCCGCCGGAGTACGTCTTGGCCGGGCGTCCCGCCGCGTCGGTCAGGTCGAACCAGGCCAGCAGCTCGTCGGCCCGCTTGCGGGCGGCCTTGCGCGTCAGGTCGAGCAGCTCGCCGATGAGCACCAGGTTCTGCACGCCGGTCAGGTCCTCGTCGACGGAGGCGTACTGGCCGGTCAGGCCGATGACGCGGCGTACCCGCTGCGGCTCGCGCAGCACGTCGATCCCGGCGACCTGCGCGGTGCCGGCGTCCGGGCGCAGCAGTGTGGCCAGCACCCGTACGGCGGTGGTCTTGCCGGCGCCGTTGGGACCGAGCACCCCCAGGACGGTGCCGCGGCGCATCGCCAGGTCCACCCCGTCGAGCGCCTGCGTGTCCCCGAACCGTTTGCGCAGCCCCTCGGCGCGTACGGCCAGATCGGTCACGATCGTCGTCCTTCCTCAGCGGCCCGGCCGGTGTGCCGGGCCTTCGCAAGAGCAGCGTGCCGTGTCCCCCTGACAGAAGCCGCACCGCGCGCTGGCATGTCCCGGCCGGTCGCTGACATCTGCGGCTCCGCGCTGGCACGGCCCGCACACCGCGCTGGCACGGCCCGCCACGACGGGGTGGGCGCCGGGGCCCGAGATGTTGACCTTGACCCGCGGCAATGTTCTACCTTCGGGGCCGTGGACGACGCCGAGCTGCTGACCGTCGGTCAGGTGGCGCGCCGGGCCGGGCTGACCACCCGTGCGCTGCGCCACTACGACCGCGTCGGTCTGCTGCGCCCGCGGGTCGACCCGGACAACGGCTACCGGCGCTACGCCCCCGAGCAGGTCGCGCTCGCCCGCCTGATCGGTGCGCTGCGGGCCGCCGACGTCCCGTTGGAGCAGGTCCGGGCGTGCCTGGCCGCGCCGGACGACGCGCGGTTGCGGCGGCAGGTCCTGCTGGCGCACCGCACCCGGTTGCGGGCCCGGCTCGACCGGCTCCGCGGCGAACTGCACCGCACCGAGCACCTGCTGGAGGAAGGGATCACCGACATGCCCGAGAACACGACGATCTCCGACGAACGGCAACTCGCCGTGGACCTGTTCAACGGCGTCTGGCGCCTGTTGGAGCGCGAGGACCGTACGGTCGAGGACGACGACCGGATGCTGCACATGGCGCACGCCTCCCGCTACCACTGGGGCGAGATCGGCGCGCCGGTGAACCGCAGCCGGGGCGAGTGGCAGTGCTCCCGCGTCTACGCGGTGCTCGAACGCGGTGAGCCGGCATTGCACCACGCCCGGCGCGGCCTCGACATCTGCACCGCCCACGACATCAAGGACTGGGACCTCGCGTACGCGTACGAGGCGCTGGCCCGGGCCGCCGCGGTGGCCGGTGACCGGAGCGCCGCGCGGGAGTGGACCGAGCAGGCCCTGGCCGCCGCCGAGGAGATCGCCGACCCGGAGGACCGGCGGCTGGTCCTCGCCGACCTGGAGACGATCCCGGGCCAGACCCGGTTCTGGTAGATCCGGCCCGGCGCCGTGCCCGGCCACTTCAGGGCTTGCGGGAGTGACATGTTGCATGACGCCGCTCACTTGCCGCGGGGCCGCCGTCGGCCGATCTGCCGACGGGAAGGATGATCCGTTCCCACTCACGTCGGATACCGCGATTTGCGTCGATGAAGCACGCTGTCGCAAGCACCCGTTGATCGCGGGTCCGGGGACACGGGGAGATGGCATGGCGGTGCCGGTGAGCCGGCGGGGGGTACTGCGTGGCGCGCTGCTGGCCGCCGCGGGTGCCGGCGCGGGTGCCTTCTCCACCACCGTGCTGCCGCACTGGTGCGGCTGGGACCGGCCCCCGGTGACCGGCGGTTACGCCGCCGCGGCGGACGACCTGACCGCGGTGGCGCACCCGGGCGTGACGGTCCGGTACTTCGTGCAGACCACCGAGCCGGTCGTCGCGTTCACGTTCGACGACGGTCCCGGCCCGCACTGGACGCCCATGGTCCTGGACATCCTGGAGCGCGCCGGGGTGCCGGCGACGTTCTTCATGGTGGGCCGGAACGTCGCGGAGCACGCCGACCTGGTCCGGGGCCGGCTCGGCGGGCACGAGGTCGGCAACCACTCGTGGGCGCACGACGACCTGGCCACGTTCGACCTGGCCCGGATCCGGGCCGATCTCACCCGTACCCACGAGGTGATCGGCGACCTCACCGGTCGTCCGCCGACGCTGCTGCGCCCGCCGTTCGGTCACCTGGGCGGTTCGACGCTGCTGGCCGCCGACGCGATGGGCTACGACGTGGTGCTGTGGTCGTACGAGATGCACGAGACCCGGTACCGCAACGACCCGGGCGCCCAGGTCCGCGACATCGTCGACAACGTACGCCCGGGCGCGATCGTCCTCGCCCACGACTTCGGTGACGAGCGGCGGCTCGTGACCATCCGCGGCCTGGAAGCGATGATCGCCGGGCTGCGCGCGCGGGGTTTCCGCTTCGTCACGGTGTCGCAGCTCGTGGCCGGTGCTGCGCCCCACCCGGCGACACCCGCGCCCGGCAAGGCGTAGCCCGCCCTACCCCGGCGAAACCGCCCGGCCACCGAAACCGCTCAGGACCAGCCGGTGAGGATGTCGGACACCGACACCGCGTCGCGGGCGGGTTCCGGCGCCGGACGCGGGGGCCCCGCAGATGTCCGGTCGAAACGCGGCGCCGGTGCTGGCTGCACTTCGCCGCCGACCTGCACGAACGTGCCCCTGGCGAGATTGTGCGGGTGTTGCGCCGCCTGACCGGGCGCGAGCACCGGGGCAACGCACGCATCGCGCCCCTCGAACACCGCCGCCCACTCGTCGCGGGTGCGTTGCGCGAACCGCTCGGCGAACCGGCGGCGCAGTTCCGGCCAGCCCGCCGGGTCGTACTGGGCCGGCAGGGTGTCGCCGGCCAGGCCGAGCCCGTCCAGCAGCGCGGCGTAGAACGCGGGCTCCAGCGCGCCCACGGCCATGAAGCCGCCGTCGGCGGTCACGTACGTGTCGTAGAACGGCGCCCCGCCGTCGAGCAGGTTGCCGCCCGGCGGCGCCGGCCAGCGGCCCGCCGCGATCATCCCGTGCAGGAACGTGGTGAGCAGCGCCGAGCCGTCCACCATCGCCGCGTCCACCACCTGCCCTTGCCCGGAGCGTTCCCGTTCCAGCAGCGCGGCGAGCACCCCGACCGCGAGCAGCATGCCGCCGCCCGCGAAATCGGCGAGCATGTTGAGCGGGGCGCGCGGGGCCTCGCCGTCGCGGCGCAGCGGTTCCAGCGCCCCGGCCACCGCGAGATAGTCGATGTCGTGCCCGGCCCGGGCGGCCAGTGGGCCGTCCTGCCCCCAGCCGGTGATGCGCGCGTACACCAGGCGCGGGTTGCGGGCCCGGCAGATGTCGGGCCCCAGCCCGAGCCGCTCGGCGACCCCGGGCCGGTAGCCCTCGACGAGCACGTCGGCGCGGTCCACCAGGCGCAGCACGTCCGCGACGCCGGTGGGCGATTTGAGGTCCACCGCGACGACCCGGCGCCCGCGCTGCAGCGCCGTCGCGGGGGCGGCGAGGCGGCCGCTGCCGGGGCCCCCGGGCCGGTCGACGCGCACCACGTCCGCGCCCAGGTCGGCCAGGATCATGGCACCGAACGGGCCGGGCGCGAGGCTTTCCAATTCGACGACCCGCACTCCGGCCAGCGGCCCGCGGTGTTCCGGCGGCATCACGCGGTCAGGGTAGCGGGCACCGGACCGGTGCGCCGCAATCCCTGTCGATCGGCGCTGTCAGCGGGTAGCGTCCAGGAGAACGTCCGCAACCTTGGGAGAGTCGTGGCGATTGTCCGGCCCGGCACCGCCGAGGACTGCAGCGTGCTGCGCGACGACGACTGCGTGCTGCGCGATGAGGATCAGGCGGCGGAGCACATGTCGGGGATCTGCTTCAAGACCGGTCCACCGAGCCGCATCGGCGTCGAGCTCGAATTCACCACTCATCACGACGACGCGCCCGACCGGCCGCTGACCCTCGAGGCGCTGCGCGAGGCTCTGGGTCCGTACACTCCGGACAGTCTCGCCGCCCGCCCGGCGGGGTCCTGCGCCGATGTGCCGCCCCGCCCGTTGCCCGGCGGTGGCGTGGTCACCGTCGAGCCCGGCGGTCAGCTGGAGATCTCCTCCGCCCCGGCCGCCACTCTGGCCGGCCTGCAGGCCGCGGTCGACGCGGACCTGACCCGGTTGCGTGGCCTGCTCGCCGGGCACGGCCTGCACCTGGGCGCGACCGGCATCGACCCGTACCGGTCGCCGCACCGCCTGCTCGACAGCCCCCGTTACGCCGCCATGGAGCGGGTCTTCGACCGCGCCGGGCGGCACGGGCGCACCATGATGTGCAGCACCGCCGGCCTCCAGGTCTGCCTCGATGCGGGGCTCGCGCCGCGGCTGGCGGACCGGTTCGCGGCCGTCACCGAGCTCGGTCCGGTGCTGGTCGCGGCGTTCGCCAACTCCCGCCGGCACGCCGGCCGCGACACCGGGTGGGCGTCCACCCGGATGCGGGCCTGGCTCGGCATCGACCCCGCCCGCACCCGGCCGGTCGGCACCGGCGCCGACCCGGTGGGCGCCTGGATCGGGTACGCGATGGCCGCCCCGCTGCTGTGCGTGCGCAACGACGACGGGTGCTGGGATCCGCCGCCCGGGGTCACGTTCGCCGACTGGCTCGGCGGGGCGCTGCCCCGCCCGCCCACCGCGGCCGATCTGGAGTACCACCTCAGCACGCTGTTCCCGCCGGTACGCCCCCGCGGCTACCTGGAGGTCCGCTACCTGGACGCGCAGCCGGACGGGGAGTGGCTCGCCCCGGCGGCGGTGCTGGCCGCGCTGCTGGCCGACGACGCCGTCACGGACGCGGCGCGGGCCGCCGCCGCCCCGGCGGCGGACCGCTGGTTGCCCGCCGCCCGCGCGGGACTCGCCGACTCGCGGGTCGGCGCGGCCGCCCGGGCGGTGTTCGACCTGGCGCGCCGGGCGTTGCACCGGGCCGGGCTGCCCGCGCACCTGCAGGACCGGGTGCATGCCGTCCTCGACCGCCGCCTGCCGGCCTGAGGACCCGCTGCCGCCGTCTTGTCCGCCGATCGCCGCCGTGAAAGGACGCCCGCATGACCGCCGAATCCGAACGCCTCCGCAGCGCGCTGGCCGCCGACCTGGACCGGGCGCGTGCGCGTACCGCCACGCTCACCGAGGCGGTGGACGACGACGATCTGGTACGCCAGCACTCCCGCCTGATGTCGCCGCTGGTGTGGGACCTGGCCCACATCGGTAACCAGGAGGAGCTGTGGCTGGTCCGCGACGTGGGCGGCCGCGAGCCGGTACGCCGCGACATCGACGAGCTGTACGACGCGTTCCAGCACGCCCGCGCCGACCGTCCCGCGCTGCCGCTGCTGGGCCCCGCCGAGGCCCGTGCGTACGTGTCCACGGTGCGCGACAAGGCGCTCGACGTGCTCGGCGCGGTACGCCTGGACGGCCGCCCGCTGGTGGCGGACGGGTTCGCGTTCGGGATGATCGTCCAGCACGAGCAGCAGCACGACGAGACGATGCTGGCCACCCATCAGTTGCGCGTGGGCGCGCCGGTGCTGCAGGCCGATCCGCCGCCGCCCGCGCGGGTCAGCGCCGCCGGTGAGGTGTTCATCCCGGGCGGGCCGTTCACGATGGGCACGGACACCGAGGCGTGGGCGCTGGACAACGAGCGTCCCGCGCACGTGGTGGACGTGCCCGCGTTCCACCTCGACGTCGCCCCGGTCACCAACGCCCGGTATGCGGAGTTCATCGACGCGGGCGGTTACGACGACGCCCGGTGGTGGAGCGAGGAGGGCTGGGCGTACCGGCACAAGGCCGGGCTGGGGGCGCCGTTGCACTGGCGCCGCGACGGCGGCGACTGGGTGTACACCCGGTTCGGCCGGACCGCGCGGGTGGCGGGCGACGAGCCGGTGGTGCATGTGTGTTTCCACGAGGCGCAGGCGTTCGCGAGCTGGGCGGGGCGGCGGCTGCCCACGGAGGCCGAGTGGGAGAAGGCGGCCCGCCACGACCCGGTGTCCGGCCGGTCGCGCCGCTACCCGTGGGGTGACGAGGATCCGCAGGAGCGGCACGCGAACCTGGGCCAGCGGCACCTGTCGCCGGCCGCGGCCGGTGCCTACCCGGACGGGGTGTCCCCGCACGGCGTGCACCAGCTGATCGGCGACGTCTGGGAGTGGACCAGCACGGACTTCCACGGCTATCCCGGGTTCCGGGCGTTCCCGTACCGGGAGTACTCGGAGGTGTTCTTCGGCCCGGAGTACAAGGTGCTGCGTGGTGGCTCGTTCGGCACGGACCGCTCGGCGTGCCGGGGCACGTTCCGCAACTGGGACTATCCGATCCGGCGGCAGATCTTCGCCGGCTTCCGGTGTGCCCGTGACGCGGAGCCGGGCGAGTCCGCCTGATGTGCCGGCACCTGGCCTACCTGGGGCCGCCGCTGCCGCTGTCGCGGCTGCTGTTCGAGGCGCCGCACGCGCTGGCACGCCAGTCGTGGGCGCCGAAGGACATGCGCGGCGGCGGCACGATCAACGCGGACGGCTTCGGCGTGGGCTGGTATCCGGCGGACGGGCCGCCCGTACGGTTCCGGTCCGAGCGGCCGATGTGGTCGGATCCGTCCCTGCCCGGCCTGGCCGCGGTCACCGCCGCGGGTGCGGTGCTGGCCGCGGTGCGTTCGGCCACCGAGTCGATGCCGGTGACCTCGGCCGCTGCCGCCCCGTTCGCGGAGGGGCCGTGGCTGTTCAGCCACAACGGCGTGGTGGCGGGCTGGCCGGACGCGGTGACCGCCCTGGCCGCCCGGCTGCCCACCCGTGACCTGCTCACCTTGGACGCGCCCACGGATTCCGCGCTGCTGTGGGCGCTCGTGCGGCACCGCCTGCGCGCGGGCGAGCCGCCGGAGCAGGCCGTGGCGGCCACGGTCGCCGAGGTGGGCGCCGCCGCGCCCGGCTCCCGGCTGAATCTGCTGCTGACCGACGGCGCACGCATCGTCGCCAGCACCGGGGGCCACGCCCTGTCGGTGCGCGGCGGCGACGGGTGCGTGCTGGTCAGCTCCGAACCGTTGGACGACGACCCCGGCTGGCGGGCGGTCCCGGACGGGCACCTGCTCGTCGCCGACGCCGCCGGGCCCCACCTCACACCACTAGGGAGAGCGTGAGCGTGTTCGATCTGGAAATCCATCTCGATGAGCAGGATCTGTCGCGGGCGCTGCGCGCCGACGCCGCCGCCGGGCTGAGCGCGAGCCCGAAGTGGCTGCCGCCGAAGTGGTTCTACGACGCGCGGGGCAGTGACCTGTTCGAGCAGATCACCCGGCTGCCGGAGTACTACCCGACGCGGACCGAACGGCACATCCTGGCCGCGCACGCGGCCGACGTCGCCCGCCTGACCGGCGCGAAGACGCTGGTGGAGCTGGGTTCGGGTTCGTCGGAGAAGACCCGGCTGCTGCTGGACGCGCTCACCGCTCACGGCACGCTGGGCGGGTTCGTGGCTCTGGACGTCTCCCCGGCCGCGTTGCGCGACGCCGCGGCGAAGCTGAACGCGGAGTACCCGGGCCTGAGCGTGCGCGGTCTGGTCGCCGACTTCTCCCGGCATCTGGGCGTGGTGCCGCGCGGCGGGGACCGGCTGGTCGCGTTCCTGGGCGGCACGATCGGCAACCTGCTGCCCGCCGAGCGCGCCGACTTCCTGCGTGACCTGCGTGCGGTCCTGGACGAGGGGGAGTACCTGCTGCTCGGGACGGATCTGGTGAAGGATCCGGCGGTCCTGGTGCCGGCGTACGACGACGCGGCCGGGGTGACCGCCGCGTTCAACCGCAATGTGTTGCGGGTGCTGAACCGGGAGTTGCACGCCGGGTTCGACGAGGACGATTTCACGCATGTCGCGCTGTGGGACCCGGTGAACGAGTGGATCGAGATGCGGTTGCAGGCCCGCCGCGACCTTCAGGTGCCGGTTCGGGACCTGGACCTGGTGGTCGATTTCGCCGCGGGTGAGCAGATGCGTACGGAGGTGTCCGCGAAGTTCCGCCGCGCCGGGGTGGAACGGGAGCTGGCCGCGGCCGGTTTCGCGCTGCAGCACTGGTGGACCGACCCGCAGGAGCGTTTCGCGCTGTCACTGGCCCGCGCCACGGCGAAGCCTTAACGGCTGGCATGCCCATGACGGCGGGTCGCCGGGATTCGCCCGGCTGGGGCTGGACCGGGCGACCCGCCCGTTTCGCGAATGTTTCTTGCGTAAGGCGCTGGCGTTACCTGACAGTTATTGCAAACTCTTGCACATATCGATGACACGGGATTAGCGTGCGTCCACACCAGCCCACAGGAAGGCTCCGATGTGGATGCAGCGCACCGTCGCGACCTCGTCCCAGGCCCCGACACCCTCCCGCGCCGGCCTGTGAACCGGCGCCGCATCGCTCGCCTCGCGCTGGCCGCAGCGCTGGTCACGAGCCTGATCGCCCCGCCCGCCGGCGCCGTTGCGGCCCCGGTGCAGCGCCTCGCCGCCGAGCCGAGCGCCGCGGTCGTGGCCCAGTGGGGCTCCGACAAGGCCGCGCCTTCCGAGCAGTACTACTTCGTCCTGCCGGACCGCTTCGCCAATGGCGACACCCGCAACGACAAGGGCAAACTGTCCGGTGACCGGCTGAGCACCGGGTACGACCCCACGGACAAGGGCTTCTACCACGGCGGCGACATCCAGGGCATCATCGACCGGCTCGACTACATCCAGGGGCTGGGCACCACCGCGATCTGGCTCGCCCCGGTGTTCAAGAACCGCCCGGTGCAGATCAACGGCGCCGACACTTCGGCGGGCTACCACGGCTACTGGATCACCGACTTCACCCAGGTCGACCCGCACTTCGGCACGAACGCCGACCTCAAGCGGCTGGTCGGGCTCGCGCACAAGCGCGGCATGAAGATCTTCCTGGACATCATCGTCAACCACACCGCGGACGTCATCAAGTACTCCGGCGCCAAGTACGACTACGTCGACAAGGCCACCACCCCGTACCGCGACGCGCAGGGGCGCGCGTTCGAGGACCGCAACTACACCGACGGCGGATTCCCGGCGGTGAACCTGAAGTCGTTCCCGTACACCCCGGTGTTCGCGAACCCCCAGGACGCGAACGTCAAGGTCCCGGCCTGGCTGAACGACCCGACGATGTACCACAATCGGGGCAACTCCAGCTTCACCGGCGAGAACAGCGAGTACGGCGACTTCGGCGGCCTCGACGACCTGTGGACCGAGCGTCCCGAGGTGGTCCGCGGCATGACGAAGATCTACGCCGACTGGATCTCCGAGGCGGGCATCGACGGGTACCGCATCGACACGGTCAAGCACACCGACCTGCCGTTCTGGACGCAGTTCTCGCGCAGCATCACGCAGGCCGCGCAGAAGGCAGGCAAGCCCGGCTTCTTCATGTTCGGCGAGGTGTACAGCGGCGACCAGGAGGTCGAGTCCACGTACGTGCGCCGCGGCGGGCTGCCCGCGACCCTGGACTTCTCGTTCCAGTCCGCGGCGTCCGGTTTCGCCAAGGGCGACGGCTCCGCCAAGGCCCTCGCCGACGTGTACGCCAAGGACGACCTGTACACCGCACGCGACACCGGAGCCGACCGGCTGCCCACCTTCCTCGGCAACCACGACATGGGCCGCATCGGCTCGTTCATCGAGAAGAGCGGCGCCGACCCGTCCACCTACCTGCGCCGCGACGAGCTCGCCCACGAGCTGATGTTCCTCACCCGCGGCCAGCCGGTGGTGTACTCCGGCGACGAGCAGGGCTTCACCGGCCCCGGCGGGGACAAGGACGCCCGGCAGGACATGTTCGCCAGCAAGACCAAGGACTACCTGGACGACGACCTGATCGGCACGGACCGCACCCACGCGGTCGACAACTACGACACCAACCACCCGCTGTACAAGACGATCGCCGCGCTGGCCGCGCTGCGCAAGGCCAACCCCGCGCTGCGCGACGGCGTCCAGATCCCCCGGTACGCCGCCGACGGCCCCGGAATCTTCGCCACCTCCCGCATCGACCGCGGCACCCGCACCGAGTACGTGGTGGCGGCGAACAACGCCACCACCGCGCAGACCGTCACCGTGGACACCTGGACCCCGTCCGCGAGCTTCGCCGCCGTGTACGGCGCGACCGGCACGCTCGCCTCGGCGGCCGACGGCAAACTCACCGTCACGGTCCCCGCGCTGTCCACGGTGGTGTACAAGGCCGGCACCCCGGTCGCGGTCCCCACGGCCGGGCCCACGGTCGCCTTCACCGCCCCGGCCGCCGACGCGCTCGTGCCCTCGCGTACCGAGCTGGTGGCGCAGACCACCGGCGACCCCGACGCGACGGTGACGTTCGCCGCGCAGGCGGGCACCGGCCCGTGGCAGCTGCTCGGCACCGCCCGGCGGGCCCCGTACCGGGCGTACCACGACCTGACCGGCCTGGCCGGCGGGACACCGCTGCGTTACAAGGCGGTCGTGCGCGACAGCAAGGGCCGCACCGCGTCCACGACGACGACCGCCCGGGTCGGCACCCCGGTCACCACGGCCGGTCCCGGCTACGCGCTGGTGCACTACCAGCGCCCCGCCGGCGGCTACGACAACTACGGCCTGTACGCCTTCGGCGACATCGACGCGTCCGCGCAGACCACCTGGCCGGCCGGGCAGCCGTTCGCGGGCGAGGACTCGTACGGCCGGTTCGCGTGGGTGAAGCTCAAGCCCGGCGGCACCAAGGTCGGGTTCATCGTGGTCAGCAAGGACGGCCAGAAGGACGTCGAGCAGGATCGCTTCCTCGACCCCACCAAGGACGCCGAGGTGTGGCTGAAGCAGGGCGACGCCACGGTGTACGCGACCCGGCAGGCCGCCACCGGCAAGCCCGACCCGGCGCAGGAGGAGAACACCGCGATCCTGCACTACCGGCGCGCCGACGGCGACTACTCCGGCTGGGGCCTGCACGTGTGGGACGGCGCGGCCACCGGCACCGACTGGGGCAGCCCGCTGCAGCCGTCCGGCACGGACGCGTTCGGCGCGGTGTTCCGGGTGCCGCTGGCCGCCGGTGCCAAGGGGCTCAGCTACATCCTGCATAAAGGCGACACCAAGGACCTGCCCGCCGACCAGCGCCTCGACTTCGGCACGGCCGGGCGTGAGGTGTGGCTGCTCGCGGGTGAGGCGCACCGGCTGCTGCCGCAGGAGGCGGTCGCCGGTGGCGGCGAGATCGACCTGACCAAGAGCCGGGCGGTGTGGCTGGACCGGTCCACGATCGCGTGGAAGACCGGCACGGCCGGTTCCCTCGATACGATCGGCGCGGGCACCGACGGCCGCGTCTACGACCTCGTGTACGCCCCCGCGGGCGGTCTGGGCGTCACCGACGGCGACCTGACCGGCGCCCGCCAGAGCCTGCGGCTGACCGCGGTCCGCACCGGGCTCACCGAGGCGCAACGCGCGAAGTTCCCGCACCTGTGGCAGTACACCGCGTTCCACCTCGGCCAGCGCGACCAGCGGCGCGTCGCCGAGGCGCTGCGCGGGCAGGTCGCGGTCACCGAACGCGACGCGGACGGCAGACTGCGCTCCGCCACCGGCGTCCAGGTCGCGGGCGCGCTCGACGACCTGTACGCCGACGCCACGGCCGCCCGCCTCGGTCCCACGTTCGACGGCGGCCGTCCCACCCTCGCGGTGTGGGCGCCCACCGCGCAGGACGTGACGCTGGAACTGTCCGGCACCCTGGCCGCCGCCCCGCGTACGGTCGCGATGATCCGCGACGACCGCACCGGTGTGTGGTCGGCGACCGGCGGACGGGACTGGATCGGCAAGTACTACCGGTACCGGGTGACGGCGTGGCAGCCCGCCGCGCAGAAGGTGGTCACCGCGACGGTCACCGATCCGTACTCGCTGGCGCTGTCGACGGACTCCACGTACAGCCAGGTCGCCGACCTCGCCGACCCGAAGCTCGCTCCCGCGGGCTGGCCGGGGCTGCGCAAGCCGGCCGCGGTGCCGCCCGCACGGATCCAGGTGTCGGAGCTGAGCGTGCGGGACTTCTCGATCGCCGACGGCACCGTGCCGGAGGCCGAGCGCGGCACGTACGAGGCGTTCACCCACCCGGACGCCGCGGGCATGACCCACCTGAAGCAGCTGGCCCAGGCGGGCACGACCCACGTGCACCTGCTGCCGGTGTTCGACTTCGCGTCCACGCCTGAGAAGCGGGCCGACCAGAAGCAGCCCGCGTGTGACCTGCCGAAACTGCCCGCCGACTCGGACGAGCAGCAGAAGTGCGTCACCGCGGTCGCGGACGCCGACGGCTACAACTGGGGCTACGACCCGCTGCACTACACGACCCCCGAGGGCGGGTACGCGACGGACCCGTCCGCGCGGACCCGGGAGTTCCGCCAGATGGTGGCCGGGCTCAACGGGGCCGGGCTACGCGTGGTCATGGACGTGGTCTACAACCACACCGCGGCCGCGGGCACCGACCCGCACTCCGTGCTGGACCAGATCGTGCCCGGCTACTACCAGCGCCTGCTGGACGACGGCTCCATCGCCAACTCCACCTGCTGCGCGAACACCGCCCCGGAGAACGCGATGATGAGCAAGCTCGTCGTCGACTCCATCGTCACCTGGGCCAAGGCGTACAAGGTGGACGGCTTCCGGTTCGACCTGATGGGTCACCACCCCAAGGCGAACATCCTCGCGGTGCGCGCCGCCCTGGACCGGCTCACCCCGGCCAAGGACGGCGTCGACGGCCGGAGCATCTACCTGTACGGCGAGGGCTGGAACTTCGGCGAGGTCGCCAACGACGCCCGTTTCGTACAGGCCACCCAGGCCAACATGGCGGGCACCGGGGTCGGCACGTTCAACGACCGGCTGCGTGACGCGGTCCGCGGCGGCGGCCCGTTCGACGGCAACCCGCGGATCCAGGGCTTCGCCTCCGGCCTGTTCACCGCACCGAACGGGGACCCGGTCAACGGCAGCGCGGCGGACCAGAAGGCCCGGCTGCTGCACTACCAGGATCTCATCAAGGTCGGCTTGACCGGCAACCTGGCCGGATACCGGTTCACCGATACCGCGGGCAACCAGGTGACCGGCGCGCAGGTCGACTACAACGGCGCCCCGGCCGGCTACACCGCAGCGCCGGGCGAGGCGATCACGTACGTCGACGCGCACGACAACGAGATCCTGTACGACGCCCTGGCGTACAAGCTGCCGCAGGGCACCTCGGCGGCGGACCGGGCCCGGATGCAGACCGTGGCGCTGGCCACCACCGCGCTCGGGCAGGGGGTCGGGTTCGTCACCGCGGGCAGTGAGCGGCTGCGTTCCAAGTCGCTGGACCGCAACTCGTTCAATTCCGGCGACTGGTTCAACGAGATCCTGTGGGACTGCCCGAGCGGCAACGGCTTCCGCAAGGGCCTGCCACCGGCCAAGGACAATCAGGACAAGTGGCCGTACGCCCGGCCTTTGCTGGCCGACGCGAAGCTGGTGCCGGACTGCGCCGCGATCCAGCTCGCCGACGCCCGCTACGCGGAGCTGCTGAAGATCCGGCAGTCGTCGCCGGTCTTCGGGCTACCGACCGCGGCCGAGGTGAGCCAGCGGCTGTCGTTCCCGCTGTCGGGCACCGCGGAGACCCCGGGCGTCCTGGTCATGCGGCTCGACGGGCGCGGCCTGGACAAGCACTGGTCGTCGGTGACCGTGGTGTTCAACGCCACCGCGGCAACCACGACCCAGACCGTGCCCGGTCTCAAGGGTGCCGCCGTCTCGCTGCACCCGGTGCTGCGCAACTCCGCCGATCCGACGTTGCGCACGGCGTCGTTCGACAAGGCGACGGGTACGTTCAGTGTCCCGGCCCGCGGGGTCGCGGTGTTCGTCCAGAACTGACCCGCGGCACGACGTGAAGCACCCCGGCAGCCCCCCGCCGGGGTGCTTCGCCTTTCCGGCGGCTCCGCGGTCAGCCCGGGTGTGGCAGCCACGTGTCGCCGAGCGCGCCGCGCAGCAGCACCACCGCCACGCTGATCACGAGCGCGGACAGGAGGCCGACGCCGAGGCCGAGGAAGCCGCGGTCGCGCCGCGGCGTCCCGTCGGGCGCCAATTCCACGGCGGCCGAACGTGACCACGGGTGTTCCCGGGCCACCCAGACCAGCAGCCCGAGCCCGTACGGCACGACGGTGATCACCCAGAACCAGTACCACCGGGTGCCCAGCCGCGGGGCCGGCCCGGCGATGAGCACGCCGAGCAACAGCAGCCCGAGAACGGTCGCGATCGCGACGACGGCCGTCGGAAGCACCACGTCGCTGTCGGCGTCGTCCAGCCCCGCGGCCTTCAGTTCCCGCGTCAGGGCGGCGGCACCGGGCCCGGCGTACTGCTGGTCGTCGGCGGCGTCCGTGGCGTCGACCGGGACGACGACACCGCCGGTGTCCGTCCAGTGCCATCGCGCATCCGGGGTGCGCCACGCGAAAATCGGACCGGGCGTGCCGGAGGACTGCAGGCTGTAGTCACCGAACCATCGCTGTGCGCTGCCGTCGTCCCAGTGGTCGCCCCACTGGTATGCGGTCACGCGGCCGGCGGTCACGGCCGCGGTGGCCTGCTCGTAGCTCTGCTGGCGCGGTGCCGTCCACCAGGCGGTCGCCGCGGCCAGCAGCCACAGCAGGACAACGGCGATCCGCAGCACGGCCCACACCGGCCGGGCCGAGCCGGCTGGTGCGGCAGCGAAAGCCGTCAATCGACGCGCGAACGAACGCACACGGTCCTCCCCGGGGTGTGCCGACAGTGATCACTGTCGGCGGATGGGGATCTTACTGTCGGGTACGCCGGTCTCGCCTGCCTGTCGCGGCCGCCCCCGAGTTCGTGCGGGCACGAAGCGGGCACGCGCGGTGAACCGAATTCGTGCAGAAGACGTATCACCGGACGTGCGCCGCTCCGGGCGCCACCGCATCGCCCGCTCCGCGCGGAACTTTCCGTGCGCCGGACAAAGGATCTTCGGGTTGTCGCTGCTCACGCGCCTTCGTCCCCGGCTCGACCAGGAACACGCGACCCCCGAGGCTTCGCCGGCCACGCGCCCGTGGCGCACCGTCGCCGGCCGCTCGCTCACGGTGGCCGCGGCGGTGCTGGTGTTTCTCGCCCTGGTCGTGCCGGAGGGGATTCTGCGGCACCGCCCGGACGTGTGGTTGCCGGGCGCGTTCCTGCGCATCCCGATCGAGGGCATCCTCGGGGCCGCGTTGCTGATCGCGGCCCCGCAGCGGGCGCGACGGCCCTTGGCGGCCGTCATCGGTGCCGGTCTCGGCGTGCTCACGGTCCTGAAGCTGGCCAACATCGGCTTCCTGGCGGTGCTCGGGCGCCGCTTCAACCTTGTGCTGGACTGGCCGCTGTTCGGTGACGGCTACCGGGCGCTGGCTGAGACCTCGGGCCGCACCGGCGCGATCGGCGCTGCGGTCGCTGCGGTGCTCGCCGCCGTCGGCCTGCTCGCCGGGCTCACCCTGGCGGTCCTGCGGCTGTCCCGGCTCGCCGCCCGGCACCGCAACCGGGCGCGGGTGACGACCACCGCCCTGCTCGCCGCGTGGATGGTGTTCGCCCTGACCGGCACGGAGCTGTTCCCGGCTTCGCCGGTCGCCTCCGACAGCACTGCGGAGCTGGCCAAACGGGCCGTGGTCACGGTGCCCGCCGCGCTGCACGACCGCGCCGCGTTCGCCGCCGAGGCCAAGGTCGACGCGTTCGCGAACACGCCGCCCAGCGAGCTGCTCGCCGGGCTGCGCGGCAAGGACGTCGTGGTCGGGGTGGTGGAGAGCTACGGCCGGTCCGCGCTGTCCGACCCGCTGATGGCCGGCATCGTCGGGCCTGCGCTCGCCGACGGCGACCGGCAGCTCGCGGCGGCGGGTTTCGCCGCCCGCAGCGGCTACCTCACCTCATCGACGTACGGCGGGGGAAGCTGGCTTGCGCACGCGTCGTTCCAGTCCGGCCTGTGGATCAACAACCAGGGGCGGTACCGGCAGCTCGTCTCCACCAAGCGGCTCACCCTGACCAACGCGTTCCAGCGGGCGGGCTGGCGTACCGTCGGCGTCGAGCCCGGCAACACGGTCGCCTGGCCGGAGGCCAAGTTCTACGGGTACGACGAGGTCTGGGACTCCCGTAACCTCGGCTACCGCGGCCCCCGTTTCGGCTGGTCCCGGATGCCGGACCAGTTCACGCTGGCCTCCTTCCAGCAGCAGGTGTACGGCCGCCGGCACGCCCCGATGATGGCCGAGGTCACGCTCACCTCCAGCCACGAGCCGTGGACGCCGGTCCCGGACATGGTCGACTGGAACGCGGTCGGCGACGGCACGATCTACGGCCCGATGGCCGAGCGCGGCGAGGAGCGTTCCGTGCTGTGGCAGAACTCGAAGCAGGTGCGCACCGAGTACGCCCGGTCGATCAAGTACTCGGTGGGCAGCCTCGTGTCGTGGGCCCAGCGGTACGGCGACAAGGACCTGGTGCTGGTCATCTTCGGCGACCATCAGCCGATTTCACTGGTCAGCGGCCACGGCGCCAGCCACGACGTGCCGGTCACCATCGTCGCCAAGGACCCGGCGGTGCTCGACCGCATCGCGGGCTGGGGATGGAGCACCGGACTCAACCCGGGCCCGTCCGCGCCGGTGTGGAAGATGAGCGACTTCCGCGACCGGTTCCTGACCGCGTACGGTTCGCGCGACGAGCCGACCCGCTCGCCGCACTGATCACGCGAACGCGCCGCCGTGCTCGGCTGAGCACGGCGGCGTCGTCGCGATCGGACTGATCAGTCCACGAAGATGATGTGCTCGTCGATTCCCCTGCCGGTGCCGACCTGCTCGCAGGCCCGGGCGGCGATCAGCCGGATGGGCTCGTCGAACAGCGCCTGCGCGCCCGCGTCGTCGCCGATCGGCCGCGTCCCGAGCAGGCGCTCGCCGCGGGCCGCGATGTCCTCGGCGAGCCCGGGGAAGTCGCAGTAGGTGGCGCGGTTCTCCGCCGATCCGAGGTACGCGAACGGGCCGGAGCCGGCCAGCGGCTGCAGGTTGATGCCGAGCATCGCCATGTTGCGGTACGCGCGGCGGTCCAGCATGGTCACCACGTGCCGGACCCCGGCGCGTGCACCGGCGACCAGGAACGTGCGGTGCATCAGGGAGCTGACCGTGAGCTGCGACTGGCCGCCGCGGTACTGCGGCAGCACCGCGACCGTGGTGTAGTCCCACGCCTTCGCGCCGGTCATGCCGTGTGCGGCGAGGATGGCCTCGGCGTCGACGCCGATGTGTGCCGGGGCGTCATCGACGGTCTTCAGGCCGATGCCGGTGCCCTCGATGATCCGCCCGGCGCCCGCCGGGACGCCTTCGTCGCCGTCGATGATGACGAAGAACAGGCTGCGGTCCTCGTACCGTCGGTACTCGGCGACCATCACGGACACGTCGTTGCCGAACGCCTCCTCGAAGATCAGCCGTTCGACCGTGCGGCCGACGTTGGCCAGCGGGTGGTCGTTGCCGACGACCGCGGAGATGAACCGGCCGGTGCGGCCCGGGTGGGCGGCGAGGAACGCGGCGACACGGCGCTGCACCTCGGCGTGGTCGAGGTCGTAGCGGGCTTCGGTGGTCGTCGGCACGGCTCAGAACTCCTTGGCCACGATCTCGGTGGTGCGGAAGTACTCCCGGGTGAACTCGATGACGGCCTCGGGGTCGAAGGCCTTGCAGGTGTAGATGTCGACGCTGAAGAACTGGATCGGGCGCTCCCACGAGTAGAAGTGCGCGCCGGAGGTCTCCCAGTGGATCCAGCCGGCCCAGCCGTACAGGTCGCTGATGTGGGTGACCGGCTCGATGAGCGTGATCATGTCGGTCACGACCGAGAGCTTCTGCAGGTACTCCTTGATGTGCTCATCGGTGATCACGAATGTCGGGTACCCCTCGACGACCAGCCGCTGGCGGGTGATGGACGGGGCGAGGTCCTTGAACTCGAGCACGGGGGAGCCTTTCGGGTGGGGGAGCGCGAGCTCCGGCGAAGCCATCTGCATCACCTCACGTGACGGCAAGCCATCACCGAAAGTGGCGGCCTGGCGCGCGGAGGGGGTCATCTGAATTCCCTGGGAGCTTATCGAATCTGGTGTAAAGCCGCGTAGCTGGCTTATGCACCAAATCTAGCAAACCACTACGCAACGTCAACCTGCTCCGAAAGGCGACTACGAAGAGTGATTGCGGCATTGCGATGACCCGGCCGGTGGGAGGGTGCACAGAAGTCCCACCGGTCCCGGCCCCTCACGGGTTCCACACCGGTTTAGGGTTACCCGCCAGTAACCGAGCAAACCGTGCAGGATCGGATTAAGGAACATGTAACGGTACGAACCTGCAGGAAATTTGGTGCCGAGTTACCGGGATCACCAACGTGCGACATCACGGAGCGCTGCGCCACCGCGGTTTCCGCGGGTCCGGTCAGCAGGCGACGGGACCGGGACGGCCGCGGGAGAGGGCCCGGCGGGACGACGATGCGTCAGGTCACGGCAGGACCGGGTGATGCACGTACGGTGCTGAAGCGCGGGTCAGCCCGCGCGGTCGACCGTGACGGTGCCCAGGCCCGCCGCCGCGTCGATGTCCACCCGGTTCCCGGCCGCCGCGAAGTCGGTCGTGCTGACCGCCTCGCCGCGGGGCACACCGTCGACGGTCCGCCCGTCGATGACGATGCGGTTCGCGCCGCCGCCCGCCCGAATGCGCAGCGGCACTGCAGCCGGGGCGTGCACGCGCAGCTCGTTGACGCCCGCGCCGATGCGGATCGGCAGGGTGCCGTTCGGGCGGGGCAGGGTCAGCTCGACGCGGGCCGCGCCGCCGGCCAGGTCGACCGCGGACACGCGCGCCGCACTCAGGTCGAGCACGCCCTCGGTGATCCCGGAGGTGGTCCGTACCGTCCACCGGACCTCGGCGTTGAGCGTGACCTCCACCGCCGCGACGCCGGGGTCGGGCGCCAGCCGCACTGCGGTGCCCGTGGCGTCGGTACGGGCCTGCCCGCCGCGGACGCGCACCAGGTCGCGCCCGGTGTCGCCGGCCCGGATCCGGAGGGAGGTCGTGGAGTCGAGCAGTTCGAGCCGGGCCGCGCGGGCCGGGGCGGTGGTGGCGGAGGGTGAGGCGGTGGCGGAGGGCGTGGCCGGCGTCGTGGTCGGGGCGGCGGCCGTGGCCGTGGCCGGCGACGCCGGGGGATCGCCGGGACCGACCGCGATAGGGGGCAGGTCGGGTTCGGTGTTGCTGGTCAGCGCCGCGAGCACGACCGCGCTGCCGACCAGCAGGGCCAGAGCCAGGGCGCCGCCGAGCAGCACGACGATGCGCCGCGGCTTGGGTGGCGCCGCGATGATCCGCGGCCCCTCGTCGTCCGCCGCGCCGCCGTCGGACCGTCCCGCCGCCGCGGCCGTGTCCGCCGCGACCTCCGCCGGACGCTCGACGGTCGAGGTGGGCGCGGGCTCACCCGGGCCGGGGCCGGTCGGGGCGGAACTGTCCACGGATTCTCCTGGCGTGCGGCGGGGCGCGGCGGCCCGCCACGCTCACCCGCAGAGTACGGACCACGCGGACGGATGGATCACCGTGCTCCGCCGGTGCTGCCGCCACGGCTCCAGGCGGACAGCGTTCTCGCAGGTGGAGGGAACCCTCGATATTTCGTTCCGGCCCGCCGGGCCGGGTAATGGTTGGTGCATGCCCGCATCTGCGTCGCCGGCCCCGCCGTCCTGGCGGGCGCGCCGGTTCGACCGGGACGCCTCCGACGGGCTGCGGCTCACCCTGGCCGGCGTGGCGGCGTTCCTGGCCTTGGGCCCGTTCGCGGTGCTCGCGGCGCTGGTGGTCGGCGGGTGGGGGCCGCTGCGGTCCGCCGACGTGTCGGTCACCGGCGCGCTGCACACCTACGCTGCCGGGCACCCGGGCTGGGTACGTCTGATGGCCGGGGTCAGCGCGGCGTTCGCGCCGAACCCGCTGCGCGCCGCGACCGCCCTGCTCGCGGTATGGCTGCTGGCACGCGGGCGCCGCCGCGCGGCGCTGTGGGTGGCCGTCACGATGACAGCCGGGGGGCTGCTCGGGGGGTTGCTCAAGCTGCTCGCCCAGCGTCGCCGTCCCGACCTGCCCCACCCGGTGGCGCATGCCGGCGGGTACGCGTTCCCGTCCGGGCACGCGCTCACCGCCGGGCTCGCAGCCGGGGTTTTTCTGGTCGTCCTGCTGCCGGCCACGCGGGGGCGGCCGGTGCGGCGGGCGCTGCTGTGCACCGCGGCGGTCACGCTCGCAGCCGTCACCGGGGTGAGCCGGGTCGCGCTCGGCGTGCACTGGAGCAGCGACGTGGTGGCCGGATGGCTGCTGGCGGTCGCGGCGCTGGCGGGCACCGCGGCCGCCTGCGCGTTCTGGCGCCCCACGGCCGTCACATGTACAGGTCGACGCCCTGACCGTCGCTGAGCGTGGCCTGCACCATCCTCATCGGCAGGTTGTTCGTGCTCAGCACCGCCTGCAGCAGGTCGGCCTGGGCGTTGACCTGGGCCTGTTGCTGGTACGGGTCACGTTGCTGGCCGGCCGCGACGACCGCGAACGGCGTGGATCCGATGGCACCGACCGACATGACAACACCTCCGCGACGGGAACAAGGTGATCTCAGTTATCGCCCGGGGCCGGGCGTTCTTGAAGAAAACCTGAGGTCGTTTTGCGGGGCCGGGAGCGGCGCAGCTCACGCGGGGTCATCCCGAACCAGCGCCGGGCGGCCCGGCTCAGCGCGGACTGCTCGGTCAGGCTGACCATCGCGGTCACCTGCGACAGCGGCAGGTCCGTGCGCGCGATGAGCTGGTACGCGGCGCTGCGCCGTACGTCGTCGAGCAGCCCGGCGAACGTGGAGCCCTCCACGGCCAGGCGCCGCTGCAGGGTGCGCGGGTGGGTCTGCATCGACCGGGCGATCGTCGCGATGTCGACTCCGGCGGTGCCCAGCGACTGGGCCAGCAGGTGCTGCACCCGGGCGCTGACGGTCTGGTCCGGGGCGGGGAAGTGGTGGGTGAGGTAGTCCAGGGCGATGTCGCGCAGCACCTGGTCGCCGCCGGGCACCGGGGTCGCGGCCAGGTGCGCGGGCACCCGCAGGACCGCGGCGGGCTTGCCGAAACGCACGTCGGCGCCGAAGAACCCGGTGTAGCGGGCCACCGGCGCGAGCGGCGGGTGCGGCAGGTGCACCGAGCGCAGCCCGTACGGGCCGCCGTGCAGCAGCACGATGATCCGGTGGAACAGGCCCACGCCCAGGTCGAGTGCCTGCGGTGGCAGGTGTTCCGGGTCGGTGCCGGCGTACCGCAGGCCGATCACGCCGGGCTGGCCGGCGGGGTCGGGGACCTGGGAGACCGCCAGGGCGGGGCTGTGCACGAACAGGTAGCGCGACGCGCAGTCGAGTGCGTCGCCGAACGTGGGGGAGTTCTCGATCGCGACCGCGAGCGGTCCCAGCACGGTCACGTCCTGCTGCCCGGCCAGCCGCAGGCCCAGGTCGGGACAGGACAGTTCGGCGGCCGCGGTCTCCAGCATCCGATCGGCCGTGGCGGCGCCGATCACCGTGTCGTCGCTGTCGAGGGCGGCCCGGGCCACCCGGAACCGGGCCAGCAGTGCGCCGCCGTCGCCGCCGAGGTCGTCCACGAGCTCGGGCAGCCCGCGCAGGCCGGCGGCGCGAACCATCGACTTCATGTCGCCTAAGGTTAAATGAGTGTCGCGCAAAGGCAAGTTCCGCGCGGGCGGGTGCCCGAGACTGAGCGGAACCCAGGATCGAAGGAGCCCGATGTGGTGACGCAACACGTCGACGTCCTCGTCATCGGCGCCGGCCTGTCCGGGATCGGTGCGGCGTGGCGGCTGCAGCAGGCACGCCCCGGAATCCGGTACGCAATCCTCGAGGCCCGCGCCGCGATCGGCGGCACCTGGGACCTGTTCCGGTACCCGGGCGTGCGCTCCGACTCGGACATGTACACGCTCAGCTATCCGTTCCGGCCGTGGCATGGCAGCGAGAGCCTGGCCTCGGGCCCCAGCATCCGCCAGTACATCCGCGACACCGCGGACGAGGCGGGCATCACCGGCCACATCAGGTTCCACACCCGCGTCGTGGCCGCCGAGTGGTCCTCGGACACGGCCCGCTGGACCGTCCACGCGGTCACCGGCGACGACGCGCAGCCGCAGACGTACACGTGCAACTTCCTGTACGCCTGCGCCGGCTACTACAACTACGCGCACGGCCACGAGCCGGACTTTCCCGGCCTGTCCGCCTTCACCGGCCGGTTCGTGCACCCGCAGTTCTGGCCGGAAGATCTCGACCACACCGGCAAGCGGGTCGTGGTCATCGGCAGCGGCGCGACCGCGGTCACGATCGTGCCGGCGATGGCCCCGTCCGCCGCGCACGTGACGATGCTGCAGCGCTCCCCGTCGTACCTGACCCCGCTGCCCGGTACGGACGTGGTGGCCAACGGCCTGCGCCGGGTACTGCCGGCCGGGGCCGCGCACCGCGCCGCCCGGGCCAAGAACATCCTGCTGTCGCAGGGTTTCTACCAGCTCGCCCGCCGCCGTCCGGACCGGGTCCGACGGATCCTGCGCCGCTTCGCGCTGCGCCACCTCGACGACCCCGCGTACGTCGACGAGCACTTCACCCCCACCTACCAGCCATGGGACCAGCGGCTGTGCATCGTGCCCGACGGTGACCTGTTCGAGGAGGTCCGCAAGGGCCGCGCGTCCGTGGTCACCGACCACATCGACCGGTTCGTCCCCGAGGGGATCCGCCTGGTGTCGGGCCGGGTGCTGGAAGCCGACATCGTCGTGTCCGCCACCGGGCTGTCGCTGCTGGCGATCGGCGGCATCACGCTCACGGTCGACGGCGATCCCGTCGACATCGGCGCGGGCCTGACCTACCGGGGCGTGATGCTCGGCGGGGTGCCGAACTTCGCCTACTGCATCGGCTACACCAACGCCTCCTGGACGCTGCGCGCCGACCTGTCCTCCCGCTTCGTCTGCCGGCTGCTCACCCACCTGGACCGGCACGGGTACGCCAGCGCCACCCCGGTCGCGCCGCGCGGCGGTGCCCGCCGCCCGCTGCTGGACCTCACGTCCGGCTACGTGCGGCGCGACGTGCACCGGTTCCCGTCCCAGGGTGAGCGTGACCCGTGGGTCGTGCGGCAGAACCACCTGCGCGAGGCGTTCACCACGCCGCGCGCCGACCTGACCCGCGACATGAGGTTCACCCGGCGCGCCGCTCCCGCCGCCAGGCCCGACTCCACGCTGGAGGACATCGCCACATGACCCGCCTCAGCCCGTACCGTTTCGCCGGGCGCACCGCCGTGCTCACCGGCGCCGCCAGCGGCATCGGCGAGCAGCTCGCCCACGGCCTGGCCACCCGCGGCAGCAACCTGGTCCTGCTGGACCGCGACTCGCTGCGCCTCGACGCGGTCGCCGAGACGCTGCGCACCGCGTACCCCGGCATCACGGTGCAGGCGCACGTCGTGGACCTGGCCGACCGGGCCGCCGCGGTGGCCGCCGCCGACCGCATCCGCGCCGAGCATCCCGCTATCCACCTGCTCGTCAACAACGCGGGTGTGGCGCTGGGCGGCCGGTTCGAGCAGCTCACCCTCGAGGAGTTCGAGTGGGTGATGGCGGTCAACTTCAGCGCCCCGCTCGTGCTCACCCACCACCTGCTGCCCGCGCTGGCCGCCGCCCCGGGCAGCCACCTGGTCAACGTCTCCAGCCTGTACGGCCTGATCGCCCCGGCCGGGCAGTCCGCGTACAGCTCCAGCAAGTTCGCACTGCGCGGGCTCAGCGAGGTCCTGCGCAGTGAGCTGCGCGAGCGGGGGATCGGCGTGACCACGGTGCATCCCGGCGGCATCCGCACCCGGATCGCCGAGTCCGCGAGGATCGGGGTGAACGTGTCCGCCGAGGAGTCCGAGCAGGGCAAGCGGGCGTTCGGGGCGTTGCTGACCTACCCGCCGGAGAAGGCGGCCGAGCAGATCCTCGACGGGGTGCAGCGCCGCCGGGCGCGGGTGCTCATCGGTGCCAGCGCGAAACTGCCCGACATCCTGGCCCGCATCACCCCGGCACACCACATGCGGGTCATCCAGGCGGTCGCCGCGGTGGCGGTCCGGGCCGCCGCCCGCCGGGCCCCCCGCCCGGCCGGCCAGGCCACGGCCGGACAGGAGATCGCCCGATGACCGCGACCGTCGACGCCCCCGGCACCAGCTTCGTCACCGTCCGCGGGGTCCGCATCCGCGTCCGGGAGACCGGCGACCCGGCCGGCCGTCCCGTCGTGCTGTTGCACGGCATCGGGCGCAGCCTGGAGGACTGGGCTCCCCAGCACGACCGCTTCGCCGGCGACCTGCGGGTGTTGAGTGTGGACCTGCCCGGCTACGGGCTGTCCCAGCGGATGCCCGAGACCACCACCCTGGCCACGCTCGCCGACGGTGTCGCCGCCACGCTGGACGAGCTCGGCGAGCACCGGCCGATCCACCTGATGGGCAACTCGCTCGGCGGCGCGGTCGCGTTGCAGATGCTGGCCCGAGACCCCGCCCGGGTGGCGACGCTGGCGCTGGTGAACAGCGCCGGGTTCGGCCGCGGCGTCACCACCATGCTGCGGGTGCTGGCCGTGCCCGGGCTCGGCAAGGTGCTGCTGAGCCGCACCGACCACCGTACGGCCCGGCACGTCGAGCGCCAGCAGTTCCACGACCGCGCGTTCGCCACCGAGGCGCGTATCGCGCACGCCCTGCGGGTCGCCGCCCAGCCCGACCGGGTGCCGGTGTTCCTGGAGACCGCCCGCGCCCTGGGCACGTTCCGCGGCGTACGGCCGGCCTGGCGCACGACGCTGCTGCGGCAGGTGGCCGCGCATCCGCGTCCCACCCTGATCGTGTGGGGGGACCGCGACCTCATCCTGCCCGCCACCCAGCTCGCCGCGGCGCGTACGGCGCTGCCGCACGCGCGTTCACACATGTTCGCCGACACCGGGCACATGCCCCAGATCGAGCGGGCCGACGAGTTCGCCGAGCTGGCGCAGCGGTTCCTCGCCGAGGCAGAGACGCAGACGCCGGCCTGAGCCTGCGCCCTCGGGGCGCTGGCACGACATCGTTAACATCGACCCGTGTCAAGATCTTTGACCGGTGAGGACGCCGGGCCGACCGCAGCCGCGGACGAGCGTGCGGCGCGGCTGCGGCAGTTCCTGCGGTGGCTCGGGTCGGTGCTCGACCAGGTACGGCTCCCCGGGGCCGCACTCGCGGTGTTCATCGCCGCCCTGATCGTGCCCGCCATCTACCACGACATGACCAGCACCGTCCTGCTGGAGTATCAGGAGGACGGCCGCCCGATGAAGCTGCGTGCCGACGACGGCTGCCTGGAGTTGCAGCGCAGCCGCCGGGAGCGGGTGACGTACTGCCCGGCGCTCATGCCGGTGGGTGCGGACGGCTGGGCACCGCAGCTGATGGACTACTACGCGGTCGACGCCGCCCAGCGCAGCGCGACCGAGGTGGTGCAGTTCGGCATCGTGCCGGACCAGGTGGTGCGGGTCCGGTCCACGTTGCCCGGCGGGCACGCGCTCGAGGCGGACGCCCGCCGCGTTCCCGGCATCGACCACCCCGTGGTGCTGCTGCACCTGAGCGGCGTCGCGTACCCGGTCGACATGGCGCAGACCGAGGGCCGCCGTGTGTTCGTCCGGCAGCAGATGTTCGACGCCGCCGGCCGGGAGGTGCCCCTTGTCTGAGTCGGAGCCCGGCGTCACCGCCGACGGTCCGCCACGGCCGTGGTGGCGGCTCACCTTGCGCGACGCCATCCTGCTGCCGCTGTTGGCCCTGGTCATCGCGTTCTGGTACTGGCCGCTCCCGCCGGCCGCCCCGGTCGAGGTGCTCCAGCAGGGCACCGTCGGCGGCGCCTCGTGGAGTGTCCTGGTGCAGCGGGCCGACGCGCGAACCGCCTGCTTGCAGGTCCGCGTCGGCGGTGCCCGCCGCGCGCGCATGTGCGACCAGCACTGGGACCGCGACGTGCACCGGCTCTGGCACGGCGCGCGGCCGTCGTCGGCCGGCGCGGAGATCGGGCCGCCGTCGCTGCTGCGCGTCGCGTTCCCCGGCACCGACCGCATGCTGGTCGTCTCGGTCCTGTACGGCGAGATCGCCACGCTGAGCCCCCCGCCGCGGGACGGGTCCGGGCCGGTGGTGCTGCACACGGTGCCGCTGCTCGACACCGAGTTTCACTACGTCGTCGCGGTGATCGCCGCCGCCGACGCCAAGGATCTGGAGGCGTACGCCGCGGACGGCGAGGAGCTGTTCTACCACTACGTGGAAGGCCCGCCACCGGGCTGAGGCTCCCCGGGCCGTTCGGGCGGCCGGTGACGCGCAGGCCGGATGCGATCGACCGCCGCGCCTAACGACCGTTAAGCTAGGGTCGTGACGGTCGATCGCATACTTCCCACGGACGAGGCGTACGAGCTGCTCGGGCTGGCCCAGGAGATCGCCGATGGCGAGCTGGCGCCCCGGGTCGACGACTTCGAGGCGCGCGGCGAGTTTCCGCGCGACGTGCTGCGTACGGTGGGGCGCGCCGGGCTGCTGGGCCTGCCGTACCCGGAGGCCGACGGCGGCGCCGCCCAGCCGTACGAGGTGTATCTGCAGGTCCTTGAGGTGCTGGCCGGCTCCTGGACGGCGATCGCCGAGGCGGTCAGCGTGCACACCCTGTCGTGCTTCCCGGTCGCCGCGTACGGCAGCGAACGGCAGCGCAAGATGCTGCCGGACATGCTGGGCGGCGACCTGCTCGGCGCGTACTGCCTATCGGAGCCGCACGGCGGTTCCGATGCGGCGGGCCTGGCCACCCGCGCGGAGCGCGACGGCGATCAGTGGGTGCTGACCGGTACCAAGGCGTGGATCACCCACGGCGGCCACGCGGACTTCTACAACATCTTCTGCCGTACGGGCGGGCCGGGCGCCGCGGGCATCTCCTGCGTGCTGGCCGACTCGGACACCCCGGGCCTGCTGCCGCAGAAGCCGGAACGGACGATGGGCCTGCGTTCCTCGCCGCCGGCGCAGATCGTCCTGGAGGGTGCCCGGGTGCCTGCGGACCGCCTCGTCGGCGTCGAGAACGGCGGCTTCCGGATCGCGATGGAGGCCCTCGACGCGGGACGGCTGGGGATCGCGGCCTGCTCGGTGGGGCTGGCCCAGGCGGCGGTGGACTACGCGGCCTCGTACGCCCGCGAGCGTGAGCAGTTCGGCCGCCCGATCGCGCATTTCCAGGGGCTGAGCTTCATGCTGGCGGACATGGCCACCCAGGTGTCGGCGGCGCGGGCACTGATGTTGGCGGCGGCGCGGCTCAAGGACGCGGGCCGGCCGTACTCGGTGGAGGCGGCCAAGGCGAAGCTGTTCGCCACGGACGTCGCGATGCGCGTGACCACGGACGCGGTGCAGGTGCTCGGCGGGTACGGGTTCGTCGCTGATCATCCGGTGGAGCGGTGGTTCCGCGAGGCCAAGGTGATGCAGATCGTCGAGGGCACCAACCAGATCCAGCGGCTCGTGATCGGACGGGCCCTGACGCGCGGGTGACGTCCGACGTTCCAGCTTCGACCGGTATCTTGACGCCGTGGAAGAGATCGACCGAGCGATCGTCGCGGCACTGACCGTAGACGGGCGGCTGTCCTACACAGACCTGGCCGAGCGGGTGGGCCTGAGCGTGTCTGCGGTGCACCAGCGTGTGCGGCGGCTGGAGCAGCGCGGCGTCATCGACGGGTACACGGCCCGCGTGTCGTACGAGGCGCTGGACCTGCCATTGACCGCCTTCGTGGCGATCCGGCCCTTCGATCCGTCGCAGCCGGACGATGCGCCGGAGCGGCTGGCCCACCTGGCGGAGATCGACTCGTGTTACTCGGTGGCGGGGGAGGACTTCTACCTGCTGCTGGTGCGGGTGGCCAGCCCGGCAGACCTGGAGCGGCTGCTGCAGGAGATCCGTACGGCGGCGAACGTCACCACGCGCACCACAGTGGTGCTGTCCACGCCGTACGAGAACCGGCCGCCGAAGATCTCCCCCAGCGGCCCACCTTCCACCTAGCCTCCTAGGACGACCTACGGGTCGTGCCCGCCCTCACCCGGGGACGATCCCGTTCACGGCAGGTCCGCCCGGGCACAGAACGTGACGTACGGCAGTTCGACAGTGTCCCGCCCGGCCAGCGCCGGATGGGTGCGGAGCAAATCGCGCACCTGATCCAGCAGGGAACGCCGCTCGTCGTCCGGCATGAGGATGACCGCGCTGCGGGAGGCGACCAGGTCGAGCAGGGTTTCCGACCGCAACCGGTGGGTCCAGGGCACGCTGTGTGTCTCGACCGGTCCGAACGGCGGCCCGATGACGTGCGGCCGGTTCTGTTCGGGGGCGCGGATGATCTGGCCGAGGCTCCTCACCCAGTCCTCGGTCTCGTCGCGGAGATTCCACACCAGGCCGAGCCGGCCTCCGGGGGCGAGGACCCGGGCGATCTCGGGTACGGCGGCGTGCGGGTCGACCCAGTGCCAGGCCTGGGCGACGACGACGACGTCCACGGCCCGGTCGGGCAGGGGGATGTGTTCGGCGCTGCCGTGGTGTGCCGGGATCTCGGGAAGGACGCGGCGCAGTTCGGACAGCATGCCGTCTGCCGGGTCGACCGCGGTGACCGGCAGGCGGCGGGCGTGCAGTTGGCGGGTGAGCTTTCCGGTGCCCGCGCCCAGGTCGAGGACGTTCGGCTGCCCGGTGGGCAGGAGCCAGTCGAGGGCGGCCTCGGGATAGGGCGGCCGTCCTCGCTCGTACGTGGCGGCGGCCTGCCCGAAGCTGGTCGACTCATGATCGGCATGGCTGTCCATGCCGATCATTCTCCTATCGCAGGATCCTAGGACGCCGTTACGGGCAGTGCCCCCGGTCACCCCGCTCATCCGGTCCCGGTTTCAAGTCGGAGCCCTTCGGGCACTGAATCTCCTCGAAAGGCACCAATTTCCGTTCGAGTCGCCACTGGAGGTCGACGATGAGCGCCACCGACAAGATGAAGAACAAGGCCGAGGAGCTCACCGGCAAGGCGAAGCAGGGGATCGGTGACGCCACGGACAACGAGCGCCTGCAGGCGGAGGGCCAGGCTCAGGAGAGTGCCGCGCACGCGAAGCAGGCCGGCGAGCACGTGAAGGATGCTGGCCGGGATGTGCGGGACGCGTTCAGCTAGGCCCCGCTGACGACGAACGGCCCCCGGGATTCCCGGGGGCCGTTCGTCGTGCGCTCACCTCAGGCGGTCGGGGTGCCGTCCTCCTGCTGCTTACGCCACCACTGCTGGCCGGATTCGGGCAGCGTGTCGATCGGGTCGTAGTACGCGTACAGCTTGCTGAGTGCCTCGGAGTCCTCGGCCTCGATCGAGGTCCGGTAGTTCTTGGTCCAGTACGAGATGCCGTGCTCGCGGTCGTACTCGGCGACCATGTGCACCCAGCGCTTGCCGACGAACGGCACGTCGCAGACGATCCGCGGGGTGGCGTAGCCGGGGAGGTAGCCCATCATGTCGTGCTGCAGCTGCTGGGCGTACCAGACCGGGACGCGCCAGTGCTCCGCGTTGGGGATCATGTCGCACATGTAGAAGTAGTACGGCAGGATGCCGGCCTCGCCCTGCAGCCCGAAGCACAGGTCGAGCAGGTCCTCGGTGGTGGCGTTGACGCCGCGCATGAGCACGCCCTGGTTGCGCACGTCGCGGACGCCGATCTCGATCAGCGTACGGGCGGCCTGGGCGACCAGCGGGGTCAGCGAGTTGACGTGGTTGACGTGGGTGTGCACCGCGAGGTTGACGCCGCGGCGTTCCGCGGTGATCGCGACGCGGTGCAGGCCCTCGACGACGTCGGACTGCAGCCAGTGCTGGGGCAGGCCCATGAGGGCCTTGGTGGCGAGCCGGATGTCGCGGACGGTGGGCACGGACAGCAGGCCCATGAGGTAGGTCTCGAGCTGCTTCCAGGGCACGTTGGCGACGTCGCCGCCGGAGACGACCACGTCACGGACGCCGGGGTGGGCCTTGAGGTAGGCGAGGTGGGCGTCGTAGCGGTCGACGGGCTTGAGGGTGAGCTTGAGCTTGTCGACCGTGGGGGTGCTGTTGCCGACCAGGTCCATGCGGGTGCAGTGGCCGCAGTACTGGGGGCAGGTGGAGAGCAGCTCGGCCAGGACCTTGGTGGGGTAGCGGTGGGTGAGGCCCTCGGCGACCCACATGTCGTGCTCGTGCAGGGAGTCACGGGTGGCGTGGGGGTGTGACGGCCAGTCGAGGTGCCGGTCGGTGGCGACGGGGATCATGTAGCGCCGGATGGGGTCGGCGTAGAACGACTCCGTGTCGGGGGTCTTGTCCGGCACCATGGTGTTGAGCATCTGCGGCGGCACCAGCATGGACATGGTGGCCAGGCGCGTCATGTCGGTTTCGAGGTCGGTGTAGAAGCGCTCGTCGAGCAGGTCGCCCATGACCGCGCGCAGCTGCTTGATGTTCTTGACGCAGTTGACGCGCTGCCATTGGGCGTTTTCCCACTGGGCGGCGGTGACGTCGCGCCAGCCGGGGAAGCGGGTCCAGTCCGGTTCGACCAGGGTGCGGCGCTGGTACTCGTAGGGCTGCCCGGTGTTGGGGGTGGCAGCGCCCGTGGGGAGCTGAGTCAACGGGTCCTCCTGGGTCGGGTGTTCGGACGGCTCGACCATACTGGAGAATCTTCGGTCTAGAAACCGTCGGTCCGTAGGATTTACGGTAGTGCAGTCTTCCAGCGGGTTTGTTTCAGGTGAGGGTGGTGGGAATGTCGTTTCCAGTGGGTTTGTCGCGGGTTGTCGAGCCGGCCGGTGTGCTGCCCCAGGCGGCGTGGCGGCTGGATCCCCGCCCGGAGCTGGGCGCCGATGAGGTGCGTATCCGGGTGGAGCGGCTGAATCTGGACGCGGCGAGCTTCCGGCAGCTGGCGGAAAAGCACGGCGGTGACGGGTCGGCGGTCCGGGCCGAGGTGCTGGAGATCGTCGGTACGCGCGGGAAGATGCACAACCCGGTGACCGGTTCGGGCGGGATGCTGATCGGCACGGTCGACGAGGTGGGTCCGGAGTCGCAGTTACCGGTGAAGGTGGGTGACCGGGTGGCGACGTTGGTGTCGCTGACTCTGACCCCGTTGGCGATCACGGACGGGCTGGCGTCCTGGGACGGGCGCAGTGAGCAGGTGCCGGCGCAGGGGCACGCGATTTTGTTCGGGCGTTCCGTGGTGGCGGTGCTGCCCGACGACATGCCCGGGGAGCTGGCGTTGGCGGTGTTCGACGTGTGTGGCGCTCCGGCGTTGACCGACCGGGTGGTGCGGGGGCATGCGGCGAGTGGCCCGGTGACGGTGGCGGTGCTGGGTGGGGCGGGTAAGAGCGGGTCGCTGGCGTTGACGGCGGCGCGGCTGGCGGGTGCCCGTACGGTCGGGGTGGTCGTGTCGGAGGCGGAGCGGGCGACGCTTTCGGAGGCCGGTCTGGCGGACGAGGTGGCGATCGCGGACGCGCGGAATCCGGTGGCGGTGTCGTCGGCGGTGGCGCAGGCGCTGGGTGGCCCGGCGACGGTGACCGTGGTGTGCGTGGACGTGCCGGGTTGTGAGCACGGGGCGATCTTGGCCACGGCGAACGGCGGCACGGTGATCTTCTTCTCGATGGCGACGAGTTTCTCGGCGGCGGCGTTGGGCGCGGAGGGGCTGGCGGCGGACGTGACGATGCTGGTGGGCAACGGGTACGTGCCGGGTCATGCGGAGTTTGCGGTGGATCTGGTGCGGCGTACCCCGGCGGTCCGTGCCTTGTTCGAGGCGCGGGTCGCGGGACACTGACATCCATGACTGATTCCCCCTCGGTGCGGTATGTCAACGGCAGGTTCTATTCGGCGGCGGAGCCGCGGGCCACGGCGATGTTGGTGCGTGATGGCCGGGTCGTGTGGCTGGGTGCGGCGGAGCAGGCTCCGGTGGCGGACGTGACGGTGGAGTTGGGCGGGGCGCTGGTGACGCCGGCGTTCGTGGATGCGCATCAGCACGCCACGGACACGGGGCTGGTGGCGGGCGGTCTGGACTTGTCCGGGGTGCGTTCGGCGGGTGAGTTGCTGGATGCGGTGGCGGTGTTCGCGGGGTCGCGTCCGGGTGATGCGGTGGTGCACGGGCATGGCTGGGACGAGTCGACGTGGGCGGAGCAGGTTCCGCCGTCGGCGGCGGAGCTGGATCGGGCCGCGGGTGGGCGGCGGGTGTATCTGTCGCAGGCGTCGGTGCATTCGGCGTTGTGTTCGTCGGCGTTGTTGGTGTTGGCGCAGGGTGTGGCTGGGTTCGACCCGTCCGGGTGGGTGCGGGAGCAGGCGCATCACGCGGTGCGGGCGGTGGCGTTGGGGTCGTTGAGTGCGGCGCAGCGTTCGGCGGCGCAGCGGGCTGCGTTGGTGCAGGCGGCGTCGCGGGGGGTGGCGGCGGTGCACGAGTGTGGTGGGCCGGGCACGTCCAGTGAGGCGGATTTCTTGTCGGTGCTGGCGTTGTCGGGTGCCGGGTTGCCGCTGGTGTTCGGGTATTGGGGTGAGTTGGGCGGAGCTGCGCGGGCGCGGGAGTTGGGTGCGCTGGGGGCGGCGGGTGATCTGTACGCGGATGGTGCGTTGGGGTCGCGGACGGCGTCGTTGCGGGCGCCGTACGTGGATGGGCCGGGGTGTGGTGAGGCGTTTGTCTCCGCGGAGCAGGCCGGGGAGCACATCCTGGATTGTGTGCGGGTGGGGGTGCAGGCGGGGTTCCATGCGATCGGGGATGCGGCGATCGAGGCGGTGTTGGACGGTTTCGCGCTGGCGGCGAAGCAGGTCGGGGTGGACCGGTTGCGGGAGGGCCGCCATCGGGTGGAGCACGTGGAGCTGGCGGACAAGGCGATGATCGCCCGGTTCGTGGAGTTCGGTCTGGTGGCGAGTGTGCAGCCGTCGTTCGATGCGTTGTGGGGTGGCCCGGATCGGATGTATGCGCAGCGGTTGGGGGTGGCGCGGGCGATGGCGTCGAATCCGATCGGGGCGATGCATGCGACGGGGGTGGCGTTGGCGTTCGGGTCGGATGCGCCGGTGACGGTGCCGGATCCGTGGGCGATGGTGGCGGCTGCGGCGGCGCCGCGTAATCCGGTGTTCCGGATGGGGGTGCGTTCGGCGTTCGCGGCCAGTACCCGGGGCGGGTGGCGGGCGGCCGGGGTGGATGACGCGGGGGTGCTGGTGCCGGGTGCGGCGGCGACGTTCGCGGTGTGGGACACCCCGGGTGGGGTGGACGGTGGTCTGCCGGCGGTGCTGGCGGACGCCGAGGGTGTGGTGCCGGCGCGGCCGGTGTGCCGGCGCACGGTGTTGCGCGGCGAGACGATCTTCGAAGGTTGACGGGCGTGCCCCGCAATGTGGCGGGGTGAGACAAGGAGTACGGGCGTGGCCGGGAAGTTGAAGCTGGATCCGCGGGTGGTGCGCCGGGCGCGTGCGCTGGCGGCGCGGGCGGGGCAGCCGGTGGTGGATCTGGCGCGTTCGCACACGACGGTGTCGGTGGAGCGTGCGGTGCTGCGGCTGGCCGGGGTGCACGGGGCGGATTCCGATGGGATTCCGTGGGTGAACCGGCTGGTGGACGCGGTGGTCGCGGATGTGGGGTTGGGGCACGGGGTGGCGGTTCCCGTGTTCCATGCCCTGGCCGCTGAGGGCATCGACGATGTGACGGTGCTGGCGCAGAAGGCGGCTGCGGGGTCGGTGCGGTTCGCCGTTCCGGAGACGAAGGCCGCGGTGGGTGCGGCGCGGCGGGCGGCGAAGCGGGCGACCGGTGCCGGGGTGAAGTTGATCGACAAGCGTCGCGTGGAGCGGGATCGGCTGGTGCGGCGGTTCGGGGATCCGAAGCAGCGGCCGTGGATTTATCTGATTGTGGCGACCGGTGACATCTACGAGGACATTCCGCAGGCGCAGGCGGCGGCGCGGGCGGGTGCGGATGTGATCGCGGTGATCCGGTCGACGGGTCAGTCGTTGCTGGACTATGTGCCGGAGGGGGCGACCCGGGAGGGTTTCGCGGGCACGTATGCGACGCAGGAGAATTTCCGGTTGATGCGGGCGGCGTTGGATGAGACGTCGCGGGAGCTGGGCCGGTATGTGCGGTTGACAAATTATGCGAGCGGGTTGTGTATGCCGGAGATCGCGGCTTTGGCCGGGATGGAACGGCTGGACATGATGCTCAACGATTCGATGTACGGGATCCTGTTCCGCGACATCAATCCGATCCGGACGTTCGTGGACCAGCGGTTCAGCCGGCAGGTGCATGCGCGGGCCGGGATCATCATCAACACCGGTGAGGACAACTATCTGACCACCGCGGATGCGGTGGAGGCGGCGCACACGGTGACGGTGTCGCAGTTGTTGAACGAGTTCTTCGCGCATGAGGCGGGTCTGGAGAACTGGCAGCTGGGGCTGGGGCACGCGTTCGAGATCAATCCGGATCTGCCGGATTCGTTCCGGATGGAGCTGGCGCATGCGTTGCTGGCGCGGGAGTTGTTCCCGGATGCGCCGTTGAAGTGGATGCCGCCGACCAAGCACATGACCGGTGACGTGTTCCGCGGCAATTTGCTGGACGGTTTCTTCAATCTGGTGGGTGCGCTGACCGGGCAGGGGATTCTGCTGGTGGGGATGATGACCGAGGCGGTGGTGACGCCGTGGCTGTCCGACCGCGACATCGCGTTGCAGAACGTGCGGTACGTGCTGAACGGTGCCGGGAATCTGCATGAGGATTTCGTGCCGGCGCCGGGCGGGTTCATTCAGCAGCGGGGCCGGCAGGTTCTCGCGGAGGCGGTGGAGCTGCTGGAGGAGATCGTGGACGACACGTTGTTGAACGCGATCGCGGACGGCACTTTCGGGATCATGAAGCGGCCCGCGGACCGGGGTAAGGGCCTGGACGGGGTGGCGAAGCACGAGGACGACTACTACAACCCGGTGACCGAGGCGCTGGAGTCCGCGCCGGTTTCCGAGGGCAAGGGGGCCCGGCGGTGACGATCATCCGGCCGTATGGGGACACGACCGGTGACGGGATGGTGCAGTTGTCGTTCACGCTGCCGATCCCGCACGACAAGCGGGCCGAGGGCGCCGCGATTCAGTTGGCGAACAAGATGGGCATGGATCCGGCGCTGCTGGTGCACGCGAAGCAGATGGGTGACGGGTTCACGTTCTTCGTCGTGTATGGGCGGGTGCATCACCTGGTGGACACCGAGAAGGTGCAGGTGGTGGAGCGTGACTTCCCGTTGCTGTCCGCCAAGGAGGTCAACGCGACGATCAAGCGGCGGCTGCGGCGGCGCCTGAACGTGGTGGGCGCGTGCATCGGTACGGATGCGCACACGGTGGGCATCGACGCGATCCTCAATGTCAAGGGGATCGCGGGGGAGAAGGGCCTGGAGTACTACCGGGAACTGTCGGTGACGAACATGGGTGCGCAGGTGAGCGTGCCGGATCTGGTGGAGACGGCGCGGGCCAACAAGGCGGATGCGGTGCTGGTGTCGCAGGTGGTGACGCAGCGGGATGCGCATCTGCACAACACGCGGGCGATGTCGGCGGCGTTCCGGGAGGCGTTGCCGGCGGGGAAACGGCCGTTGCTGATCGTGGGTGGGCCGCGTTTCGACGAGTTGATGACGGATGAGCTGGGCGTCGACCGGATTTTCGGCCGGGGCACGACGCCCGGTGAGGTGGCGTCGTATCTCGTGCATGCCCTGTTGTCGCGCAAGGAGAAGGAGACCGCCCAGTGATCACTGTGGTGCACCGCCGGTATGTCCCGTACGCGCACGCTCACTACGCCGGGAATCTGGTGGATGGGGCGTATTCGCTGGGGTTGTTCGGGGATGTGGCGACGGAGGTGTGCATCCAGCTGGACGGGGACGAGGGGTTGTTCGCGTCGTACTCGGATGTGCAGTTCAAGGCGCCGGTGCAGGCGGGTGACGTGTTGGAGGTGACCGCGACGGTGACCCGGATGGGTACCCGGTCGCGGACGATCGAGTTCGCGTCGACGGTGGTGTGCCGGGGCACGGGTGGTTCGGGTGCGCGGGTGCTGGCGGAGCCGATCGTGGCGGTGACGGCGACGGGCACCGTGGTCGTTCCCGCGAAGGCGTGAGTACGGGGGCGGTCTGCGTCGACGTGGGGTCGACGTACACGAAGGCGTGTCTGGTGGATGTGGACTCGGGCACGCTGGTGCGTCGGGTGGAGGTGCCGACGACCGCGGATTCGGATGTGCTGGTCGGCCTGGACGCGGCCGTGGCGCAGCTGGGTGCGGATGCGCCGTTGTACGTGTGTTCGTCGGCCGGTGGCGGGCTGCGCCTGGCGGTGGTCGGGTACGAGTCGCTGGTCACGGCGGAGGCCGGGCACCGCGTGGGGTTGTCGGCGGGTGCGCAGGTGGTGCATGTGGCGGCCGGGCCGTTGGACGGGCGTGCGGTGGCGGCGCTGCGTGCGGCCCGCCCGGACGTGATCCTGCTGGTGGGTGGCACCGACGGCGGTGACGCGTCGGTGCTGTTGCACAACGCGGGCCGGTTGGCGACTTCCCGGGTGCGGGTGCCGGTGGTGGTGGCGGGCAACGCGGACGCGCGCGAGGAGGCGGCCGTGGTGCTGTCGGCGCGCGGTGTGCCGGTGACCGTGACGGGCAACGTGTTGCCGCGGATCGGGGTGCTGGATCCGGGGCCGGCGCGGGCGGCGATCCGGCAGATGTTCCTCCAGCATGTGATCGGCGGCAAGCGGTTGTCGCGGGGCGCCCGGTTCGCGTCGCTGGTGCAGGCGGCGACGCCGGATGCGGTGCTGGCGGCGGTGGAGTTGCTGGCGGACCGCACCGGTGCCGGGGTGCTGGTGGTGGACGTGGGCGGGGCGACGACGGACGTGTATTCGGCGTTGCTGCCGGATGCGGAGGCGGAGTCGGGGCCGCGACGGGATGTGGCGGGCACGTTGTGGCGTTCGCGGACGGTCGAGGGTGACCTGGGGGTGCGTGCGGGCGCGGCGGGGGTGGTAGCGGCCGCGGCGGTGGAGAAGCTGGAGGCGCCGGACATCACGGGTGGGCCGCCGTTCGACACGGCCACGGATCGGGGTTTGGCGGCGGTGGCGGCGATGGTGGCGTTGCGCCGGCATGCGCGGGGGCACGCGCCGGGGCCGGGGCTGCCGCGTACGGGCGGGCGGGACCTGCGGGACGTGCGGCTGGTGGTGGGTTCGGGCGGGGTGTTGCGGCACGGCGGTGGCCCGGCGGTGCTGGATGCGGTGCTGGGGGACACGGCCGGGGGGTGGGCGGCGCCGGCCGGGGCGCGGCGCACGGTCGATTCGGCGTACGTGCTGGCGGCGGCGGGGCTGCTGGCGACGGAGCATCCGCGGGCGGCAGCCGGGCTGCTGGACACGCTGTCGTGAGGGTGGGCGCGTTCGCCGGCCGCGACGGTTCCGTGACCGGGTGCGGTTAGCATTCCGCGGGTGGAGATGACCCTGCAGAGCCCCGCGCCGCCGGTGAGGGCCGCGGCGGTGGTGCCGGCGGGGCCGGTGCGGCTGCCGGTGGCGGTGCTGCTGTCGGTGCTGGCCGGTGCGGCGTTGCTGGGGTCGTTCCCGCCGTACGGGTGGTGGTGGCTGGCCCCGGTGGGGGTGGGGTTGCTGGCGGTGGCGGCGCATCGGCGGCGGCTGCGCTCGGGCGCCGGGGTGGGGATGCTCGCCGGGCTGGTGTTCTTCCTGCCGCTGTTGGCGTGGACGAATCTGAACACGGGCTGGCTGCCGTGGGTGCTGTTGTCGGTGGCGCAGGCGGCGTTCCTGGCGTTGCTGGGCTGGGCGAGTGCGTGGTGTTCGCCGCTGCTGGACCGGTGGCCGGCGTGGTGGCCGCTGGTGTGCGGGTTGTTGTGGACGGCGCAGGAGGCGTTGCGGGACCGGCAGCCGTTCGGCGGGTTCCCGTGGGGGCGGCTGGCGTTCAGTCAGGCGGACGGGCCGGTGCTGCGGCTGGCGGTGCTCGGCGGGGCGCCGCTGGTGACGTTCGCGGTGGCCGCGGCGGGCGGTGCCCTCGCAGGGGTGTGGTGGTGCCGGGGCCGCGGGTGGCGGCGGGTGCCGGTGGCCGCGGGTTTCGTGGCGGTGGCGGCGCTGGCGGTGGTGGGCCCGGCCGCGGTGCCGGTCGCGGCGGCGGGTTCGCAGCGGGCGACGGTGGCGATCGTGCAGGGCAACGTGCCGCGGCTGGGGTTGGACTTCAACGCGCAGCGGCGGGCGGTGCTGGACAATCACGTGCGCGGCACGCTGCAGCTGGCGCAGCAGGTGGCGGCGGGCCGGGTGGCGCGCCCGGATCTGGTGGTGTGGCCGGAGAATTCCTCCGACATCGACCCGTTGCGCAATGCGGATGCCGGGCAGCAGATCACGTTGGCGGCGCAGGCGATCGGTGTGCCGATCCTGGTGGGGGCGGTGCTGCACGGTGACGTGCCGGGGCAGATCCGCAATGCGGGGATTCTGTGGCGGCCGGGTACGGGCCCGGACATGGATCAGCTGTACGTCAAGCGGCACCCCGTCCCGTTTGCGGAGTTCATGCCGTTGCGGCCGGTGGCGCGGCTGGTCAGCGACAAGGTGGACCTGGTGAAGAACATGGTCGCCGGCCGGTCCCCGGGGGTGGTGCGGACCGGTGCGGTGACGGTGGGTGACGTCATCTGTTTCGAGGTGGCGTACGACCCGATCGTGCGGGACACGGTGACCGGCGGGGCGCAGATCCTGGCGGTGCAGACGAACAACGCGACCTTCGATGTGGCCGAGGCCCGTCAGCAGCTGGCGATGGTGCGGTTGCGGGCGGTGGAGCACGGCCGGCAGGCGTTGATGATCTCGACGGTCGGTGTGTCCGGTTTCGTGGACACCGCCGGTGGGGTGCACCAGCCGACCGGGTTCAACACGGCCGCGGTGGTGGTGGGTGAGATGCGATTGGGTGGACCGGCTACGCTGGCCACTCGCCTGGGCCGGTGGCCGGAGCTGGCGGCCTCGGCGGCCGCGCTCGCGGTGCTGGTGTGGGCGGTGCCGGGGCGGCTGCGCCGTCGGCGTGCAGCGGCGATCGACGACAGTGTGGCGACGGAGGAACGGTGAGCGAGGCGGTGCAGGAGTACCCGGGGGTGGGCCGGGTCCTCGTGGTCATTCCGACCTACGACGAGGCCGACAACATCCGGCAGATCACCGGGCGGGTGCGCAAGGCGGTGCCGTCCGTGGACATCCTGGTCGCCGATGACAACTCCCCGGACGGTACGGGCGCGATCGCCGATGAGCTGAGCGTGGCCGACGACCACATCTTCGTGTTGCACCGGCCCGGCAAGCAGGGGCTGGGCGCCGCGTACGTGGCGGGGTTCGCGTGGGCCAAGGACAAGGGTTACGACGCGGTCGTGGAGATGGACGCGGACGGCTCGCACGCTCCGGAGGAGTTGCCGAAGCTGCTCGATGCGCTGCGTGACCACGATGCGGTGCTCGGTACCCGGTACATTCCGGGCGGCAGTGTGCACAACTGGCCGCTGCACCGGCTGCTGCTGTCGCGGGGCGGCAACATCTACATCAAGATGGCGTTGGGGATGCCGTTCCGGGACGCGACCGGCGGCTACCGGGCGTACCGGATGCCGGTGCTGGACCGCATCGACGTGGGCACGGTCGCGTCGCAGGGGTATTCGTTCCAGGTCGAGCTGGCGTGGCGGACGTTCCGGCACGGGTTCCGGATGACCGAGGTACCGATCACGTTCACCGAGCGTGAGCGCGGTAAGAGCAAGATGAGCGGGAACATCTTCAAGGAGCAGCTGCTGCGGGTGACCCGGTGGGGGGTGCAGGCGCGTACGGACGCGCTGAGGCACCGGCTGGGCCGGTCCCCGAAACCGGATTCGACCTGGCCGTGATCGTGCGCCTGCGTGTCATGCTGGAACGGTCAGCGTGGACACCGCAGGGTGGGGGTGCGTGATGCGCCGAGGCTGGGCGCTGCTGCCGGTGGCGATGCTGCTGCTGGCGGTCGCGGAGATCGTCGTGTTCGTGGCGGTGGCACACGCGCTGGGTGCCGGCTGGGCGGTGGTCCTGCTCGCCGCGGCCAGCGCCGCCGGTGTGGTGCTGCTGCGCCGTGAGGGCGTACGCGGGTGGCGGGTGTTGCGTACCGCGGGGGCGGACGGGCCCGCCGGGGCGCAGATGTCGCATGCCCTGATCGGTGTGTTGGGGGCGTTGCTGCTGGCGGTGCCGGGTTTCCTGACGGCGGTGGCGGGCCTGGTGCTGATCCTGCCGCCGGGACGGGGACTGGCCCGGCGCGCGGTGCGGCACGCCACGGAGCGGCGGGTGTCGTCCGCGATGGCGGGGGATCTGTTCGGGCCGCGGCGGGTACGGGTGCGCCGTGGCCAGCCCACGACCGCGCAGGCGGAGCCTGCCGCCGGCGGTGAGGCCGTGGACGGCGGGGTCGTCGAGGGCGAAGTGGTCGAGGGCGAGATCGTCCGCTGAGCGCAGCGAAACGCCGCCCCCACCGGTGGGGGCGGCGTTTCGGGTGGCCGGGTGCGGGGCTCAGCGACCCCGGCGGGTACGGACCTCCTGGAGCCGCTCGTTGAGGATGTCCTCCAGCTCCGAGATGGAACGGCGTTCCAGCAGCATGTCCCAGTGGGTGCGCGGCGGCTTGGCCTTCTTCTGCTCGGGCTCGTTGCCGTCGACCAGCCGGGCGACGCTGCCGTCGAACTTGCACTCCCAGGTGATCGGGACCTCGGCGTCGACGGCGAACGGCACCTCGAACTGGTGGCCCTTGACGCACAGGTACTCGCGGGTCTGCCGGGGGGCCAGCTCGGTGTTGCGGTCGGACTCGTAGCTGACTGCGCCAAGACGGCTGCCGCGCAGCATGCGTTCGCCCATGATCGGCTTCCCCTCGCTCGTGGTGCTCTCGTTGGTGTAACGAAAGGGTCGGTCGTCAGATTCCTGCCGGACCGCCGCATGTGTCGGCGGTGTTAACGCTACGAGCGTAGCGGCCTGCGGCCCTTACCGTTCGGCACGCTCGGACCCTCAACTGGACCTTGGTCCGGTTTACGGCCGTTTGGCCATTCTGCGCCGGTGCGATGTACGTCACCGTCGCGCCGTCACGGGCGCCTCACCGTCCGCTTGTGCCCCGGCACGCGCACCGCCCAGCGCCGCCAGCGCCGACGCCAGGTCACTGACCTGCGCCGACAACTGTGCGATGCGGCCCTGAGCGGTCTGGGCGTCGGCCTGGGACGCGTCGAGCCGGCGTCGCAGCTGCGCAAGCTCATCGTCGGCCGCGGCCCGCGCCTGCTCGGCCGCCCGCTGCGCCTGGTCGCGTTCGAACGCTAGGGCCTGCCGGTCCCCGTGGGCCTGTTCGGCCGACGCCGCCGCCTGCTCCGCCTGCTCGCGGGCGGCCACCAGCTCCGTCCGCGCCTGGTCCGCCTCACCGCGCGCGGCCTGCGCGTCCTGCCGTGTCTGCGCGGCGTCGGCGCGGGCCCGTTGCGCCTCGCCGCGTGCCGCCTGGGTGTCGTGCTCCGCCCGGGCCTGGGCGGCCTGCGCCGCGTCGACGGCCTGTGTGGCCTCACGCCGCGCCAGCTGGGCCTGCTGGGCAGCGTCGGCGGCGGCCCGCTCCGCGTCGGCGCGGGCCCGCTGCGCCTGCTGCAGGTCGCGGTGAAGCTGCTCGGCGTCCGCGCGGGCCTGCGCCGCGTCGCGGCGGGCCGCGTCCCGGTCGGTTTCGGCCTGCTCCTGCCGGGCGGTGGCCGCGCCGGTCGCCTGCCGGGCCTCGTCACACGCCGCCTGCGCGGTGCGGGCCTGCGCGGACGCGGTCTGCGTCGCACGCCGGGCCGTGTCGGCGTCTGCGCGCGCGGCGTCGCGTTCAGCGACCGCCGCGGCGGCCTCCTGCACGGCGTGCGCCGCGGCGGCGGCGGCCCGCTCCGCGTCACGGCGGGCCTCGTCACGTTCGGTGTGCGCGGCGGCGACCTGCCGGGACGTCTCGGCCCGCACCTCGGCGACCTGACGGTCCACCCCGGCCGGGCTGAGCTCGGCGTGCAGGGCCTCGCTGAGCGTGCCGACGAGCTGGTCGAGGCGGTCGACCGCCTCCCACGTGCGGGCGACCTGCCCGGCCAGGCCGGGCGCGGCCCGCTGCCGCATCCGCACGGTCCGCGAGGCCCGCTGGCACTCGCCGTCGTTGTCGCGGCAGTACCGGAACGGACGGCCGGCCGCGGCCCGCTGCGGCACGGGCCGGCCACAGTGCCCGCACGGGCGGGTCTCGGCGTTCGTTTCCATCGCCGCGGATTCTATCGACGCCGGGGTGCTCCGCTCGACACAGCGCGCCGATCTCGCGGGCATCCTGGGTGCCCAGCGGGCCATCCCCCTTGGTTGCGTCGGTGTGGACACTCAGCCGGCGGCGGGCAGGTGCAGATGCCATCGGCCCGCCCGCCAGGTCAGCCGGGCCAGGGCCAGCGGCGCCACGTCGAGACGCCACACCGCGGCGGCGGGCAGCCCCAGTGCGTGGGCCAGCGCGGCCCGGACCACGACCGGGTGGGCGACCGCGACCACCGGCAGGTCCGGGTGAACGTCCAGCCATGCACCGACCCGGGTGGACACTGCGGACAGTGACTCGCCGCCGTGCGGGGCGGCTGCGGGGTCGGTCAGCCACGCCTGCACGGCGGCGGGTTCGCGTTGCGCGACGTGGTGCAGCGCGGCCCCGGACCAGCGCCCGAAGTCGGGGTCGGCCAGGTCGGGTACGGCGGTGGCCGAGCGGCCCAGCGCGCGGGCGGTGGCGGTGGCGGCCCGGGAGCCGCCGCTGACCCACGGTACGGCCGCGCGCAGGCCACGCCGCCCGGTCAGCGACGAGGCGGCGCGCAGGCCTGCCTCGTCGGGTTCGTCGTCGCCGCCGAACGCAGCGGCCCGCAGCGCCGGGGTGGGCGCGCAGGCCAGCAGCCGCACCCCGCTCACCCGGCTGCCCCGCCGCCGGGGCCCGCGTCGTTTCGGTCGCCGGTTCTCACGGCCGGGCGGCCGAATTCGCGCGCGGTACCGGCGCCGGGGCATCGGCTCACGCGGTGACGGCCGCCCGGTCCGCCCGGCGGGCGGCGAGGCGGGCCAGCAGCGTCGCGAAGCCGAGGCCGAGCGTCACCCACAGGACCGCCTGGGTGCCCAGCGACGCGAGCCGGAAGTTCCACAGCAGGCTCGCCGGGAACGTCGCCGGGACCTCGTCGATGCGGGGCAGCATCACATACCCCACCGTCACCACGGCGACGAAGCCGAGCACGGCGGTGGCCGCCCGCAGCGACTCCGGTGCGGCGGCGCGCGGGGCCCGGTAGGCGACCACGCCCGCCCACACCGCGACGAGCCCGATCACCACGACCGCCAAGTAGCTGATCGTGCGCTGATCGATCGTCGCGGGATCGCCCACCGCGGGCGGATTGGGTGGATACTTCACGAACGGTACGAGGACGACACCGAGCAGTGCGGCGCCGGCCAGCCCGAGTGCCGCCCGGGTGTCGGACGTGGTGCGCAGCCGGCGCCGCAGCAGCGTGTACGCGGTCGCCAGCAGCCCACCCATCGCCGCGCCGAACAGGGCCGTGGCCAGGAACAGCCCGCCCTTCTGCCCGGTGCGGCTGACCAGTTCCTCGTCGTGGTGGCCGGCGTCGGCCGGCTCGCCCGCCGCGTGCGCGGACTGCTCCTCGATCGTGATCGCGGCGTCGACCCGCGGCTCGCCCGCCACGTAGCCGAACACGCCGGCCAGCAGACCGGCGATCAGGCCCGCGAGCAGGCCGCGCAGCAGGACAGCGGAGTAGCCGGGGGCGCCGTCGGCCGTCAGTGGCACGGGACGCCGAGCAGGTGCCGCCCGTCGTGCATGAGCTCGTGCAGGTACATGCCGCTGCGCGACACCGCACCCTGGTCGAACGCGACCAGGTACGCCATGAGCAGCAGCAGCGCGACGACCGCGAGTGCGGTCCACAGCACCCGGGTGGACACTGCGGGTGAGATCGCGGGGTGAACAGACTGGACCTTCGGCATGGCGGGCCAGAACCTCCTACTCGGGATGACGCGTCCCGGACGTGGGGCTGCAGCGCGTGAGCGTCCTGACTCACCGACACCACCAGGCAGTGCCGGGGGGTGTCCGTTCACAGTGGCGCGACCGTACCGGAATCTCACCGGTTTCCCTCGCGACGCCGCAGATCGGTGCTCATAACCTAACGGCACGGCCATGAACAGGTCAATTCGGGTGCCCCGGCGCGCCTCGGTACCATGGCCGCGAACCGGGGGGAGGCGGTGTGCGCGCGGCGGTGTCGGCGGTGGCCGTGATGCTCGGTGCGCTGGCGGCCGCTCCCGCCCCGGCGTACGCGGTGGCCTGCGCGGGGGCGGGGCGCCCGAGCCGTGCGCTGCCGTACGAGGAGCGGCTGTACGACCTGGACCGGCTGCGCCCGCTGGCCGACGGCTCCGGGGTGCGCGTCGCGGTGCTCGACTCCGGTGTCGACAGCACGAACCCGCAACTGCGCGGGCGGGTCAGCGCCGGACGCGACCTGCTGGGCGGCGGTCCCGACGGCCGGCACGACTGCGTCGGGCACGGTACCGGCGTGGCCAGCATCATCGCCGCCCGCCCGGTCGACGGGGTGGCGTTCCGCGGCCTTGCGCCCGGCGCCACGGTCGTGCCGGTACGGGTCAGCGAGCCGGAGACGATCGGTGGGCGCTCCGCCGCGCCGCAGCAGTTCGCGCAGGCCATCGACTGGGCTGCCGACCCGGCCGGTGGCGGCGCGCAGGTGCTCAACCTGTCGCTGGTGATGACCGCCGACGACCCGCGGGTGCGCCGGGCCGTGGCGCGGGCGCTGCAGCGCGGGGTGGTGGTGGTCGCCGCGGTCGGCAACGCCGCCACCGACGGCAACCCGACCCCGTATCCGGCGGCGTACCCGGGGGTCATCGGGGTCGGCGCGATCGGCGTGGACGGTCAGCGGGCCGGCTACTCGCAGCACGGCGCGTACGTCGATGTCATGGCCGCCGGTGAGGCCGTCACCGTGGCGGCGCCCGGCGGAGGGCACGTCACCGGGCGCGGCACCAGTTACGCGGTGCCGTTCGTGGCGGCCACGGCGGTCCTGCTGCGGCAGCGGTTCCCCGCGATGACCCCGGCGCAGGTGAGCCGGCAGATCCTCGGCACCGCCGACCCCGCCCCGGGCGGGGTGCGCAGCGACGAGTACGGCTACGGCCTGCTCAACCCGTACCGTGCCCTGACCGAGACGCTGCCGGGGCAGCGGCCGCCACCGCCGCCGCCGGCGCCGGCGGCCCGTGCCGACCCGGCGGTGGCCGCCCGGCTGGCCCGCCGCTGGCAGGCGCAGGACCGGGCGCTGCGGGTGGCCGCCGCCGGTGCCGCGGCGGCGGTGCTGCTGGGCGCCGGCGCGGCCGTGGTGCGCCGGGGGCGGCGCCGCGGCTGGCGCCCGGGCACCGGCTGAGCGCCCGGTCCGCCCCGCGCGGGGGCCGGCGCAGGCGCGGTGGCCGGCCTTCGGGTACGGCCCGGGGCGGGCGGCCCGGTGTCAGCCGAACAGGGCCGTGCCGTACTTGCCGACGATGATCAGGATCAGGATCAGCAGCCAGATCGTCACGACGATGACGTCGTAGTCCGCGTCGATGAACCGGGCCGCGGCCTGCTGCGCCCGCGCGGGCAGGAACAGGTTGTCGTCGCGGATGTTGACGTGGGTCAGCGTCGCGAACACCAGCGTCGTGGAGACCGTGACCAGCAGGCACCACGGGCACAACGCGCCGATGTTGACCAGCGCCTCGTAGAACAGCCAGTACGCGAAGACGACGCCGATGGTGTAGACGACCTGGGCGGCGAACATGAACCCGCGGGGGAAACGCACTCCGGCCAGGCTCGCCACCGCGATGGTGATCACGACGGGTTCGGCGACCAGGCCGAGGAACGCGTTCGGGAAGCCGAACAGCTGCGCCTGCCAGCTCTGCGCGACCGTGCCGCAGCTGATCACGGCGTTGATGTCGCAGGACAGTTCGAGGTTCGGGTTCGCGGCGATCTTCACGGCGTCGATCGACAGCACGAACGAGGCGAGCAGGCTCAGGCACGCCGAGAACAGCATCGTGCCGTAGATCCAGGCGTCGGCGTGGCGCAGCCGGCGGAACCACCCCAGGGGGTTGGCCATTACTTGGCCGCCGCGGTGATGGCGTCGGTGAGCGGGCCGACCGTGTACAGGTCACCATGGAAGGGCACACCGTTGATCTTGACGGTGGGGGTGCCCTGCAGGCCGGCCGCGAACGCCGCCTGGGTCGAGGAGGTGACCCACGGTTCGAAGATGCGCTTGGTGAAGGTTTCCACGACCGCCTGCGGCACCCCCGCCTGGCGGGCCAGGTCGGCGATCTGGGCGTCGGACAGGCCGCTGCTGCCCTCGGCGGGCTGGTGCGCGAACAGCGCGGTGTTGAACGGGGCCAGCTTGTCCGGGGCCCGGTCGTACACGGTCGCGGCGGCGTTCGCGGCGCGGGTCGAGTACCGGGTGCCGTCGGACATCTGGTCGAGGAACGCCAGCGGGTACAGGTACTGGCGGGCGGTGCCGTCGCTGACCAGGCGGGTGATCTCCGCCCCGTTGGCGCGTTCGAACCGGCCGCAGTACGGGCACATGTAGTCCGCGTAGATCTCCAATTTGACCGGGGCGTCGGCTTTGCCGCTGACCAGTGCCCCGCCGTCCGCGCCGCTGGGCGGCACCACCGGGCCGGACGCGGTCGGCTGCGCGGTGGAGTCGTGGCCGGCGGCCTTCACGATCGTGAACACGATCGCGATGAGCAGGCCCACGATGACCACCATGCCCGCGATCGCCGGCCACCGCGATCGGTGCCCCGCCTGCGCGGCGACCGCCGCCTTGCCTTTGCGGAGCTGACGGGACTCCTCGCGTGCCTGCTTGCCCACCGTTTTCCCCCGCGCTCACGCGCCTGTTGATCTGAGCTTCTCCCAGGCTAGGAGCATTCGGCGGGCCAGACGGGCGGAACGCCCGCTGATCACGAATCGGATACGCCGGAACTTTGCGCCGCACGGCGGCGACTAACCCGCCGCAATCCCCTCACCGAAAGGCACCCTGATGCTGCGTTCTGTCCTGGCCCGCGCGACCGTTGTCGCCGGCGTCGCCGCCGTCACCACCCTCGCCCTTGCGGGTCCGGCGTCCGCGCACGTCACGGTCAACCCCAACAGCGCCACCCAGGGCGGCTACACGAAGGTCGCGTTCCGCGTGCCCAACGAGAAGGACACCGCGAACACCACCGCGGTCGAGGTCAACCTGCCCGTGGAGACCCCGATCGCGTCGGTGTCGCTCAAGCCGCTGCCCGGCTGGACCGCCGCGACCGTCAAGACCAAGCTGGCCACCCCGATCAAGAAGCACGACCGGGAGATCACCGAAGCCGTCACGAAGATCACCTGGACGGCGGTGGACGCGAACAGCCAGGTCAAGCCGGGCCAGTTCCAGGAGTTCGAGGTGTCGCTGGGCCCGCTGCCCGAGACCGGCCAGATCGTGTTCAAGGCCCTGCAGACGTACTCCGACGGCGACATCGTGCGCTGGATCGACGTGCCGGCCCCGGGCCAGGAGGAGCCGGAGCACCCGGCGCCGGTCCTCAAGCTCGCCGCCGGTTCCGGCGACGCCCACGGCGCGGCCGCCCCGGCCGCCTCCTCGGCCGGGCACAAGGACGAGGACGGCAGCACCGACTGGCTGGGGCTGGCCGGCGTCGTGCTCGGCCTGGCCGGGCTGGCCGCGGGGCTGCTCGCGTACCGGCGGGCCACGCCGCGGGCCTGACCGCGGACGTTCCCGGCTGCCGCACCGCAGCCGGGAACGACCGAGGGCTCAGCGCTGCAGCGTCCGGTGGGCCAGATCGACCGTACGCAGGGCGGCGCCGCCCGATTCGGCCGCCAGCGTGGTGGCCGGCTGCGGCCCGCACAGCGCCGTGATGACGAACCGGGTGATGGCCTCGTCGATCGGGTTCGGCGCGGTCGGCGACGTCTGGTAGAACGCCGTGCTGTGCGCGTACGTCATCTGACGCCGGCCGTCCGCGCTGTGCAGGCTCAGCGTCTGGTGACCGATCGTGCCGCCGTCGTGGCCCCAGAACACGCCGCACGGCAGCGGAATCGCGAAGATCCCGAGCCCGTACCGGCCGGCGCCGGGATTCTGCGGGTCCTGCGGCACGGTGGTCTGCATCTGGGCGAGCAGCGCTCTGGTCAGCAGCCTGCCGCCGAGCAGGGCGCGGAAGAACGTGTTCACGTCGTGGGCGGTGGAGACGATCTCCCCGGCCCCGTATGCCCATGACATGTTGTAGCTGGTGAAGTCGCGCAGCCTCCCGTACGTCCACGGCACGTACGCGTGCATGTGCGGTCCGCGGATCTGCGGGTCGCTGCCCTCGAAGTAGGTGTCGCGCAGCCCGAGCGGGCGCAGGACGCGGCGGCTGATCTCGGCCCGGTAGCTGTGCCCGGTGACCCGCTCGACGATCAGCGCGGCCAGCACGTAGTTGGTGTTGGAGTACGAGAACGCCGCACCCGGGGCGTTGGTGGGCGCCGCCGCCAGCCCGATGCGGGCCAGCTGCTCGGGGCGGTAGACGGTCATGCCCAGCTTGACGAGGTCCTGCCGCGTCTTGATGATCTCGGTGTCGTAGTCGCCGATCCCGCTGGTGTGGTTCAGCAGCATCCGTACGGTGACCTGGCGGCCCAGCGCGGCCGGCACCAGTGCCGGCAGGTAGCGCCCGATCGGGGTGTCCAGTCCGATCTTGTGCTCGCCGGTCAGTTGCAACACGGTGGTGGCCAGGAACGTCTTGCTGATGCTGCCGATGCGGTGCCGCAGCCCCGGACGGACCGGCTCACCGGTGGCGATGTCGATCACCCCGGCGGCCGGGGTCCAGGTGCGGCTGCCGTCGCGGACCTCGGCGAACGCGCCGGGCATCCCCGCCGCGTGCACCGCGTCGAGCTGTTCCTGCAGCAACTGGCCGAATGGGTCGGTGCCGGTCCGGGCGGCGCTGGCGGCGCCTGCCGGGACGGTCACGACAGCGGCGGCGATCAGGGCGACGAATGCCCGACGTAGCACGGTGCCTCCTTCATTGGTGACGGCATCGCCCATCTTGGTCCATTTGCGGCAGTCGTGGGCCTGATTCCGATGTGTCCCCCGGACGGGTGCGCGCAATCCCTCGTGGAGGGTCACCCTGCGCCTTCCGCGAGCGTCGCCCCGCTCAGCTCGGGACGGCACCCGTGCCCGCATCGTGGGGTGCCGGCGGCTGTTTGACCGCCAGCACGATGCCCTGCGGTGTCTTGTCGATGCCCTCGGGCTGCTTGACCAGCGTGGACCACAACCCGAAATCGGCAGCGGTCAGCAGCGCGGCCACGTCGTCGGGCTGCTGACGGTGGAAGACGAGGTCGACGGACTTGCCGAACGCCTCGTCGCGGTGCAGCCGCTCGTCGCCGATCTGGAACGCCACCATCAACTGCCCGCCCGGCGCGAGCACCCGATGGAACTCGGCGAACACGTCGCGACGCTGCTCCCACGGCACGTGAATGATCGAGTAGTAGGACAGCACACCGCCCAGGCTCTCGTCGGGCAGCGGCAGGCCCAGCATGGAACCCACCTCGAAGTCCAGGCCCGGATACGTACGGCGGGCCAGCGCGACCATGCCCGGGGACAGGTCGATGCCGAACGCGTCCAACCCCAGGCGTTCCAGCAGGACGGTCACCCGGCCGGGGCCGCAGCCCACGTCGGCGACGCGCGGATTGCCGGTGCCGCGGACCCGCTCGGCGAACGCGCCCAGCAGCGCCCGGTCCAGTGGCCGCTCGTCCATGTCCGTGCGCAGCCAGTCGGCGTAGTCGGCGGCGATGGCGTCGTAGGAGTCCCGGGTGGCGGCGAGGAACGAACGTTGCGACATGGCGTCGCAGCCTAACGGGGTTTTGCCGGCCGACGGCCCGGGTAAGGTCAGCGGCGTGCAGCCCGCCGACAACCGTACGGTCGCCCGCCACACGATGATCGTCATCGGCCTCGTGCTCGCGACGACACTGCTGTTGCTGCTGGCGTACCAGACCCGTCAGGTGCTGACGTGGATCCTCATCGCGGTCTTCTTCGCCGTGGCGCTGCACCCGACGGTGAGCTGGCTGGAGCGCCGCATCCCGTGGTGCCGGCGCTGGCTCGCCACGCTGATCGTGTTCCTGTTCGCGTTCGCGTTCATCAGCGCGCTGATCGCGGTGTTCGTCGTCCCGCTGGCCCACGAGGGCGCCCAGCTGGCCGCGGACCTGCCGAAACTGATCGCGGACATCCGGGCCGGGAAGGGCCCGATCGGTGAGGTGGCGCTGCGCTTCCATGTGTTGGACTACCTGCAGAGCCACGCCGCGCAGCTGCGCGGCTACGCCGCCGGGCTCGGCGCGCCCACCCTGGCGGTGCTGCGCGGCGTCGCCACCAGCGCGGCAGCCGCCGTCACGATCTTCGTCCTCGCGTACCTGATGGTGCTGGAGGCTCCGAAGGTCGTCGACGGGTTTCTGGCCCTGTTCCCGGCGCCGCGTGCCGCGCGGATCCACCGGGTCGGTCAGGACTGCGCCAAGACGGTGACCGGCTACCTCACCGGCAACCTGCTCATCAGCGTCATCTGCGGCCTGCTCACCTACCTCGTCCTGAGGATCATCGGGGTTCCGTTCGCCGGGCTGATCGCCCTGTTCGTCGGGCTCGCAGACCTGATCCCGCTGGTCGGTGCGACGCTGGGGGCCGTGGTGGGTATCGTCGCGGCGTTCACCCAGTCGGTGACCGCCGGCATCGTGGTCATCGTCTTCTTCGTGGTCTACCAGCAGCTGGAGAACCACCTGCTGCAGCCGCTGATCTTCGCCCGTACGGTGAAACTGAACCCGCTGACGGTGCTGCTCGCCATCCTGATCGCGGTGAATCTGGCGGGCATCCTGGGTGCGCTGCTGGCCATCCCCGCCGCCGGGATCATCCAGATCATCGTCCGGGACATCCGCAGCGGCCGGGCCCGGCCGGCACCGAGCGAACCGCCCGCCGACGCGCCGGTCTCGCCGCCTCCCGCAACGTCGTGACGCCCACGGTGGCGGGCCGGCCGTAGGGTGCGTACCCATGACGGATCGGATCTTGATCACCGGAGCCACCGGTCACCTCGGGTCGCGGCTCGCCCAGCGGGCAGCAGAGGCGGGCTGGTCGGTCGTCGGTACCTACCTGCGCGCGGCCGGCCCGACGGCCGACGAGCGGGTGGACATCCGCGACGCCGCGGCCGTCCGTGAGCTGGTGCGGCGGGTACGCCCGCAGGTGGTGGTGCACACCGCCGCCGGGCGCGACGACTGGCGGGTCATCGCCGATGGCGCCGCGCACGTCGCCGCGGCCGCCGCCGCGCAGGGCAGCCGACTGGTCCACGTCTCGACCGACGCGGTGTTCTCCGGGCGGGAGGTCGACTACGACGAGTCCGCGCCGCCCGACCCGCTCTACCGGTACGGCGCGGCGAAGGCGGCAGCGGAGACCGCGGTCGCCGCGGTCGACCCTGGCGCCGCCGTGGTGCGGACCTCTCTGATCCTCGGTCACGGTCGAGGGCAGCACGAGACCCTCACCCGCGACCTGATTGCCGGCCGGGTGCAGGGTGCACTGTTCACCGACATGATCCGCAAGCCGGTGCACGTCGACGATCTGGCCGACGCGCTGCTCGAACTGGCAGTGAACGACTACCGGGGTGTCCTCAACGTCGCCGGCCCCGAAGCGATCAGCCGCTACGACCTCGGCGTGCTGGTCGCGCGCCGCGAGGGCCTTGACGCGGATCGGGTACCCGCGGCGGCGATCGCGGATTCGGGCCTGCGCATGGCGGCGGACGTGCGGCTGAGCACCGACCGGGCCGTGGCGATCCTGAGTACGCGGCTCCGGGGCGTTCACCAGTTCATGGCTGGCTAGGTGGATGTCGCACCTTGACGCCGGCCATGAGTGGCCGGCGACTACGCGGCGAAGAAACGGCATCAGTCGTGCAGCCCCGCCGCCGCACGGCAAACCATCGAGACGTACCGACTTATTGGTGAATCAGTCGGCTTCGGTCATCAGTGAAGGGTGGAGCGTCGGGTGGGGCAGAGGCGGAGGTTGTCGGTCTTCACCACTTGCGTGGGGACGTCTGCCTGCAGGGGTGATCGGCTGAGCAAGACCAGCGCGTGTTCATCGCGGACGGGTAGTTGCGGGAAGTCGTTCTCGGCGTACTCGGTGCGTAGCACGGCCAGGGTCTCGTCCGCGCTCGGAACGGAATCGGGGAAAGGGCAGGCCGAGTACCAGATCGTCGCGTGCAGGACCGTTGCCGGGTGGGCCGCGCCGCGGTCGAATACCGGCAGCGGGACGATCTCGCGGAGCAGCAGGACATCGTCGGAGTCGAGCATTGTCGCGTTCGCCGCGGGCCCGTGCTTCGCCCAGACGCGGCCGGAATAGAAGGCCGTCAGGCCGGCCCGGCGTGACGACATGTCGGTGAATCCGCGCAGCCACACGAATTGGTCGGGCCGGTCGAGGTCGCGGAACTGGCCCAGCACGGCCATCCCCAGCGCTTCCTGGGTTTCCACGAACTCGCGGTCGAAAAGGTCGATCAACTCGTCGCGGCGTCCGTCGCGCAGGGTGTAACGGCGTAGTTCGACGATCATGCCAGGATCCTTTCCAGAACGTCGCTGACGGTCCGGCGCGCCAGCGTCGTCTGGAATGCGTCGGTTGCCTCGTCGTACACGTCGGTGAGCACTGGACGGATTCCGCGGCCGACCGGGCACTCCAGGTTCGGCTCGGAGTGGTGCAGGGCGAGCAGCGGCTCGGGCGAGACGGCCAGCCAGATGTCCAGCAATGTGATCTCTGTTGCCGGTCGCCCGAGGGAGAAGCCGGCGCCGTTGCCGCGGCGCGCCGTCACCAGACCGGCCCGCTGTAAATCACCCAGGCTGCGCCGCACGATGACCGCGTTCGTCTTGACGCTGGCGGCCACCTCCTCGGAGGTCAGCACCTCGCGGCCGCCCCGCCTTGCCAACTCCAGCCACGCCAAGGCGTGCGCCGCAATCGTCACCCTCTGTTGGCCGCCACTGCGACAGTCTCGCGGACATCAACCTCAGAAGCAACAGTTTTTGTTACGTTCAACCGCGTACGCCGACGGTTCGGGCAGGCCGTTGCGACGTCACACGGGACACTCATCGGCATGATCGAATGCGCTGTCATGCGGGCAGGGGCCGTCGAGCTATCACCGGGCGTAGTGAAGCATTGAGGGTTGGCACGCCCGCACGTGGCAGGTGAGTCTCGGACGATCAGCGGTTCGATGGAAGAACGGAGAACACCAACGCGTCCGCGGGCCGGCGGCCGTCGGTGAGGAAATTTCGGAGACGTCCCTCCAGCTGGAATCCCACGCTGGTAAGGACATGTTGCGAAGCCAGGTTGTCAGGCTCGACCCAGGCCTCCAGGCGCTGCAGGTCCAGTGTCTCCAGTGCCCATGGGACAGCCAGGCGGACCGCGGCCGTCGCCACGCCCTGTCGCCGCGCGGAGGGGATGACCCAGTAGCCCAGCCCACAGACGCGAGGTTGCGGCCGCAGTGCCACCCAGAGCAGTCCCACGGCACGATCGTCATCAACGTCGACGATGGCCTGCGACACGCCCTCACCGTTCTCCAGGCGTGCCCACTGTCGATGGATGAACGCGAGGCCCCCGGCTTGTGTGAAGTTGGCCGGGACTGTCGTGCCTTTCGGTATCCGAGGATCTGTACCGGCAAGGCGGATGCAGTCGATGTCGGCCTCGCGCCACATCCGGAGGCCGATGCGCCTGTCGCTCAGGGCCGGATCCGGGTATGACAGCGGCCTGACCAGCACAGACCCATTCTGTCACGGTGACGACCCGGCCAGGCAAGCCTCGATGACTCACACGCGGACTGGAGTGACTTCGAAATCACAGGCACCGAATTCGAGCGGACCTGGCGCTCGGGTGCCGGTTGACACCTCTTCCGGTCAGCGACGCCCGGAAAGCGCATAAGCTGACGCAGGGCCAGCAAGGGGGAGCAGCACCCGGCCCCGAAACTGACTAGCGCTTTGGCCCGTCGGCACCGAGAGTAGGCGCGAGGATCGGCACGAAGGTCGAGGTGTGCACGCGTGCAAGACGAACAGCCGGGAGGACATTTCCAGATCCCGCTCTCGGAGCATGACGACTCCCCGCGTGCCTTCATCGAGCCAACGGAGCACATCGCACGTCTCGACGCCCCGGAGGCCTGCGTCGTTACGTTCTTCGGGGACGTGGCTGAGCGTTTGATGAGCCGCCGAGATGCCCGCGTGCTGAGTGAGAACCGATGGGAAGACGGCCCCCATCCCCTTCTGGAGATCGAGCATGAGGGCCAGCGATTGGCGGTCCTACGCTCTGGAGTGGGGGCGCCGCTGGCGGGGGCTCTCCTGGAGGAAACCATCGCTATGGGATGCACGCACTTCGTCGTCTGCGGAGGTGCCGGAGCATTGCGTCGCGATCTGACTCTCGGACATCTTGTGGTCTTGTCCGCGGCGATCCGAGATGAGGGGACCTCGTTTCACTACCTACCGCCGGCGCGACGCATCGAGTTCCACCCTGGAGCTCGCCAGGTTCTTCAAGACGCCCTGGAGAAGCGCGGCGCGCCGTACGTGGTCGGCAAGACCTGGACCACTGATGCGCCGTATCGGGAAACACCGCGGAAGATCGCGGCCCGCAGGGACGAGGGTTGCCTGACCGTCGAGATGGAGGCATCGGCTCTGGCTGCCGTCGCGGCATTCCGAGGGGTTCCCCTTGCCCAGGTTGTCTACTGCGGAGACGACCTGGCAGGCGAGTCCTGGGATCACCGGTCGTGGCAGAGCCTCGCCGACGTCCGGGAGGATCTTTTCGACCTTGCCGCGACCGCAGCGTTGGCGCTCGCCCAGATCGACCAGGTGGCGGATTCCGTATCCCTGAGGACGACCAGATGAGCCGTTAGCGATGACGGACCCAAACGTTGGGTTCAACATAGGTTCCCAGGTCGGCATCCCGGTCTAATCGCAGGACGCTCATGCCCTGCGGAATGACGTACTCTCCGGATGCGGGCATCGCCAATCCCGCCCATTTCTCCCACTCGCCGACCGTCGCTGTCATCGTCTGAGCTTCGGGCGCCATGGCGATGACGTTGGCACCCAATCGAGCGTGCAGTCGTAGCCATGGGTCGAACGGCAGTCCGTCCGGGCGCGACCATGAGGCGTACTCCTCTATGGAGAACAGCGGATACTGATGTTTGCGGGTCGGGCGCACCGGGGCCAGGACCCGTAAGAGACCGTGCGTCTCCGCGGTGCCGCACAAGGATGTGATGAGTTCCTCGGCCACACCAGTGCCCTTGCGCCCGGGATGAACGATGCCGCCGCAAATGACGAACGTGTCCGCCCCGGAGCCGGTCTGGTGAACCTCCACGGCACGGCGCAGCACATCAGCGAAGGAAACCGGCAGATTCTCGACCTCGCCGGACCATGAGATGGGCACTCCCCAGCCTGTGGCGACCGGCTCGCCCTTCTCGTCATCCACCAGCATCACGTCGAGGTGCGGGAAGTACTCCCGCACGAGTCCGATGTACTTTTTTACCTCCTGATCCGCGGTGATGAACGCTGGAAAGCCTTCCGCAAAGAGAGCATCCAACTGCGCGTCCGACCACGAATGAGCCTTTGATGCTTCAACTCGGTATGACACTGCGCGCCGCCCTCCACACGCCGTCACCTCGGTGGCTGCGTTGCAGCCACGACGGAGATTATGCCTGCCGACGATCACCATCAAGCGCAACGCACCATGGCGTCCGGATAGGGGTTCCGCCAGCGGAACGACACGCGGAACACCGTTACAGAACACCGCTGGGCTTGGCCGGCGTCGTCGTTGGCGGTGTTCCGCTGACCGATCCCCTAACGGAACATCAACGATGCTGTGCTGGGCCCGGGGGCCGGCCTCAACGGCCGGCCCGACTATGCCGGGCAGTCCGCGATCGAGGCCGCAGCCTGATGGTGGAGTGGTTAAGCGACAGCCGGCAACAGCGAGGGATGATGGCCGGATGATCGTCGAACTGCGGTCGGTGCCGGATTGCCCGAACCTGGACGCTACCCGGAGCACGTTGGCGGCTTGCCTGGCCGAGGCTGGCCTGACGGTGCCGATCATCGAACGCGTCGGGGACTACCGGTCGCCGTCGATCCTGATCAACGGCGCCGATGTCACTGGTGCCGATCCGAGCGGCCCGCCCGCCTGTGTGCTGCGGCCGCCCACTGCCCCGCAGATCCGAGCCGCGTTGCACAGCGCCATTCGATCCGCGCCCGCGTCCTAGGGTGCGTCTCTCGGATCAGGATCGTTCGTTGACCGTACGTGCCGGTTCGTCGATGGATCTCTGATGACATGTGGGCTCGGGTGGAGCCGTATCTGCCGGACCGGTCGCCGCAGCGCGGCGGCCGGTGGTCCGATCACCGTGAGGTGATCGAGGCGATCGCGTGGAAGTACCGCACCGGCTCGCCCTGGCGTGATCTGCCCGATGAGCTGGGTTCGTGGAAGGGCGCATACTCCAGGTTTCGCCGCTGGACCCTCGATGGCACCTGGCAGAAGGTGTTGACCGCGGTGCAGGCCGACGCCGACGCGGCCGGTGAGCTCGACTGGCTGGCGGTGGCGGTGGACTCGACCGTGGTGCGGGCGCATCAGCACGCTGCCGGGCTGCGACCGGGAAAAGACCACGACGGTACGAGCCGGCCGACCATTGCCTCGGCCGGTCCCGTGGCGGCCTGAGCACCAAGGTTCACCTCGCGGCGGAGTCGCGTTGCCGGCCGATGAGCCTGCTCGTCACCGCCGGGCAGGTCGGTGACGCACCCCAGTTCACCGCGGTCATGGACGCGATTGCGGTGCCCCGCCGCGGACCTGGCCGGCCTCGGCGACGCCCGGAGCGGGTACTCGCGGATAAGGCGTACTCGTCTCGGGCGATCCGCGCATGGCTGCGCCGGCGCGGGATTCGGGCCACGATCCCGCAGCCGTGCGATCAGAAGGCCCACCGCCTGCGGCGCGGCAGCCGTGGTGGCCGCCCACCCGCGTTCGACAAGCAGGGCTACCGGCAGCGCAACGTCGCGGAACGCTGCATCAACCGGCTCAAACAATGGCGTGGCCTGGCCATGCGCACCGACAAACTCGCCGTGCATTACCAGGCCGCGCTCACCCTTGCCGGGATCCTGCTCTGGACCAAACCATGATCCGAGAGACGCTTCCTAGCCGGGGCGCGCGCGACGGCCTTCCAGAGAACTTCAGCCGTTGTGCTGGGCGCGTTTCCAGTCCGCCGAGCCGGCCGATGTGTGCGGTAGGCCGAACCACCGGCCCGGGAACCACCACCGCATCGCCCGGCCGAGCGCGGTGCGCCGGCACCAGCACTGCGGATCACAGCCGCAGGTCCGGTTGCGCGGATTGTGGATCCGCTGCAACACCGTGCGTTCCATTAGCCGAGCGTACGTCTTCTAGCTGGTGACGGCCCGATGCCGGCTTCGCCATGCGTGGCGGTCACGCCGGCGGCGGTTCAAGGGTGAGTTGCGCCCGGTGGAAGTCGTAGTGCTGGGTGCCGTTGTGGTAGATGTCGGCGACGGTCATCGTGTCGGCGAAGAAGGGGTCCCAGTCGACGGGGAAATGCATCTGCCTGGCCAGGGATTCTTCGGTCTCCGCGTCGAGACGGCGGTGGAGTCGGTTCATGATCCGGTCGAGTTGGCGGGTCAGGCGGGGGCCGTGGAACACGAGCGCGCCGCCGCGACCACCGAGATAGTTGATCAGGTGGAAGGGGCGTGTGCTGGCGTTCAGCGCTGCGGCGAAGCGACGGCTGTACCCGTCGGGTAGCCGCCCGCACAGGCGGACGCCGGGGAGAAGTCGCCACACGATGAGGTAGCCGAAGACCATGTGCCAGAGCATCTGTCCATTGGTCCACTTGGTCCCGTCGGTACGGCGGCGAAGCTGCGATGCCGTCGCCCGTTCCACAAGCTGGTGGAGGTCGAGTCGGACGCGTTCCAGATCGTCGTGAATCGGTTGCCGGTCGAACCCCTGCGACACCAGCACATTGTCGCAGGGTACGACCGGCAGGCCCGTGGTGATCAGCGGGTTGGCCGCTGGTCGCAAGATCGTTTACTAAACCCCGACGGACGGACCCGGGTCGATCCACACGCCGGGGCCGCGGGCCGCGTCACGCGACTGTTCGCGGCCTTGGAACCACGGTTCTTTCGCACGCGGCCCATCTGGACGTCGAACGGCCGGCGCCGGGGCGCTCCGATGACGCTCAGGCCCGATCCAGCACCGCGCACACGGCTGGCGGTCGGCGGCAGCGCGAACCAGTAGTTCACCACCGGTCCCTGCCTGCGAGCCCCGCTCCCATGGCTTCGTAGAGACGCTGGGCGGGCGAGTTGTCCCGCGCGGTCGTGAGGAGCATCGTGCCCTGAACCTCGTGCCGCGCGCGGCGACGAACGCGATCGTGACACGTCTCCTGCCAGCGCCCCGAGTGGCGAACGCCGGAGCGACGTCCGGGCCCGGCCGGCATCTCGCCAATTATCGTATTGCCATTACCGGTAATCCGATAATCGAGATCGCGCTACACCATAATGACAGTTATGGTGTAGCGCGCAGCGTCCGTCACCATGACGCCCCCCGATCGGCGGCCCCGCCGCAGGACCGGCGCGATCTACAGTCGTCCCATGAGCGACGAAGACGACACCCCCTGGGAGCCTCCCCTCGCGGGCACCGAGGCGGAACACCTGCTCGGTGCTCTCGACCGGCTGCGCACGACCTTCCGGTGGAAGGCCGACGACCTTGATGCTGCCGGGCTGCAGACCCGCCTCGGCGTCTCCTCCCTGACGCTGGGCGGGCTGCTCAAGCACCTCGCGCTGGTCGAGGAGCACACGTGCGGCACCAAGCTCGACGGGACGCCGCTGGGCGCGCCGTGGGACAGCGCGGACTGGGACGCCGATCCGGATTGGGAATTCACCTCGGCGGCCGCCGACACCTCGGAACAGCTCTACCTGCTGTGGGACGACGCCGTCGAACGTTCCCGCGCGCGGCTCGGCGCGGCCCTGGCCGCCGCGGGACCGGACCAAAGCGTCCACATCGCCGGGTCCGACGGCCGTCATCCGAACCTGCGCCGGCTGCTCTGCGACCTGATCGAGGAGTACGGCCGGCATACCGGCCACGCCGACCTGCTCCGCGAGGCCGTCGACGGGCTGACCGGTGAGGACCCCCCGCCCGGATGGCACGCGAGATCAGGGCGGTTCCTCGGCGGCTGACCGCCGCCCGCCAGGTCGGGTGTCGAACGCTGGCCCGCCAACTACTCCCTTGTGCCCGGCGCGGCCTGCGCGGCGAGAAGCCGGCCCTTGAGGAACATCGGAACGGAAACCTGCGTTAATGATGATCTTGGTGAGCCGCGCTTCCCGCACGGGCATGGAGGAGCGACTACTCGAGCCGGTCGAGGGGCGCTCCTGGATTCGCGCGGCCAGCTCGGGGTTGGGGTCGAGCACGCGGGCAGGCCGGGGGCGCACGATCGCGGGGAGGTCGTCGCCAACGCGCTGCGCTTGACAGCTTGATCACGGGAGGTTTTCACCGTGCCCGGCCATCACGCCGCGGGGCTCAGGGAGTGAAGATCTCGTTGATGGAGACGGCGGCGCCGTTGTGGACCACGAGGTCGGCTTTGCGCTGGTACTGCTTGGTCATGGCCGCGAACTGGGTGATCGTGCGGACGCAGCTGGGCCGCGGTGCGGTTCTGTCGCATACGCCGGTGTCGTCCATGGCGGCGGTGAAGGTGGCGCCGGAAGCGATCGGCAGCGTCGTCCTACCCGCGAGAATCTTGATCCGGTAGTCGTCCGTGCAGGTGGGCTGCCCGGCACAGGAAACCATCTTTATGGGCTTGAGCGTGGCGATGCGGTGCGCCGGGTCGATCGAGATGACGAACGCCTGGGACTTGCCGTCCAGGATGCGGCCGGCCGGCGCCGTGGAGTGCGGCACGCTCGGCGGCGCCGAAGCGGGTCGGGTCGTGGGCGCGGTCGCCGACGCCCCGGGAGCCGGGTCCGCGGTAGTGGCGGACGGCGACGGGTGCGCGGTAGTGGCGGACGGCGACGGGTGCGCGGCAGCGGCGGGCTTGCCGGCGCCGGACTGGCAGGCCGCCAGGGCGAGCGCGGGCGCCACGACGAGCGCGACGCCGAACGCGCGAAGGATCTGAGGGCCGGTGGGGACCTGCATTGCGAACTCCTGAAGCGTGCGGCGATCTGGTGCTCGAGAGTCTGCCCGTGCCGGACCTCTGCGACGGTCGTCGGTGGAACCGTGGCACGAAGCCATGACCGTCGTGGGTGATCGAGAGCTGGGCCAACTACGTCCCTGGCGATCACGGACCGTGAGAATCCGACTCGATCCTCGTGCCTTGCGGGGAGAACTGGCGACGGTTGAACAAGCGATCTCACCAGTACCAAGCGCCCAGCCGCAGCCATGTGTCGGGATTGGTCACCGGTCGCCGCGGATGCGGGCGTGCAGGTGCATGTCGTGGCGGCCGTCGGAGTGGATGGCGTCGCTGCGTTTGGTGCCCTCCAGCCGGAATCCGGCCTTGACGGCGACCCGGCAGGAGGCCGGGTTGCGGGTCGAGTGGTCCAGGTGCAGGCGGTGGAAACCGGCCGCGCCGAGCGCCCACGTGCTCACCGCCGCCAGCGCGCGCGACGCCACCCCGGCGCCCCGGGCGGCCGGGAGCACCCAGTACCCGCACCCCGCGACGCCGTCGTCGAGGTTCAGGCTGCCCATCGCCATGCGCCCGAGGACCTGATCGCCGCCGCGGGTCACCGCCCAGCTCGCGCCCGTTTCCTGCGCCCAGTCCTGCTGATATTGCGCGAACCATTGCCGGACCTGGTCCTCGGATGCGGGCTGGCGGGTGTGCCAGTGCCGGATCGCCGGGTCCTGATAGGCGGCGTGGAAGGCCGGGGCGTCCGCAGGGTCCCAGGGCCGCAGGACCAGGTCGCCCGCCGCGGTCAGGACCGGTTGCGCAGCGGCGGCAAGGGCTCCGGCGGGGATGGCGGGCGGGGTGGACAGCGGTGATCGCATCCCCCCATTCTTCCTTGTCGGGCGGCACCGGCAGGCGTCACGGACCCGGGCGGACAGTGTGACTGATCGAGCACACGGCGCCGCATGTTCATCGGCGCGCCGGGCCCGCGTTCAGCTGGGGATGCAGGCCGTCGAGCAGGCGGGCAAGACCGAACTCGACCAGCGCGTCCACGTCCAGGTCGAAGCCGCTGCGCAGGACCGTGTGCAGCGGCGACTGCGGTGGCAGCAGCTCACCCAGCCGGGCCTGTTGGGCCTGCATCCACTCGTCGCTGGTGAGCCCGGTCTCGCGCCGCGCCTCGGCCTCCAGGTCCAGGCCCGCGGCCACGCCGCGGATGAAACTGAACAGGCTCAGATGTACGTGCATCTGCTCGTGGGGGCTCAGCCGGGTGCCGGCCAGCGCGCCCAGGACGTCGTCGGCGATGGACAGGGTGTGGGGCGAGAGCTGGGGCCGGGTCAGTGACATGGCGGGCGCCAGCCACGGGTGGCGGCGGAACACCTGCCAGACGGTGCGGCCCAGGTGCATCAGCCGGGCCCGGCGGTCGCCGCGCGGTCCTGGCCGGTCGCGTTCGGCCAGGACCGCGTCGACCATGTGCAGGACGAGGTCTTCCTTGCCGGGCAGGTGCCGGTAGAGCGACATGGTCGCCACGCCCAGCTCGGCGGCGATGCGTCGCATCGACACTTCGGCGAGGCCTTCGGTGTCGGCGATGTGCACCGCGGTGCGCACGATCCGGGCCCGGTCGATGTCCGCGGCCGGGGGGCGGGGCCGGTCCCCGTGCGCGGAAACCGGCTCTCCGGGCGGCGCGCCGCCCGGAGAGGGGCTGCGCCGCGCAGTGGGTGCCGGGGGTCCGGCCACCACGGTGCCCACCCCGGGTACGGCCCGGGTCAGGCCGTCGCGGCGCAGGGCGGCGTGCACTTTGGTGGCAGTCGCGATGGCCACCCCCCACTGCCGGTGGATCTCGCGGGCCGACGGGACCGGGTCGCCGGCCCGCAGCTCTGCGTCCGCGATACGGCGCCGGATGTCGGCCACGATCCGCAGGTACGGCGGGTCGCTCATCGGCCCGACCGGGGGTGGGGCACACCGCAGCGTACTAGTACGCGCATGTCGCTCACGTCACTCCTTACCCGGGTCGCGTGCTGGTCCACTCGGTCCGCCCGACGCCCGAGTGTACTAGTACGCACGATGTCTTCTTGCCCCGTTCTTCATGGCATGTATACCGTCCCGGCCAACTCGTGTACAGCGTACTCACTTCCGCGGGAGGATCGATGGGCAGCGTTCTGATCTCCGGCGCCGGCATCGCCGGCACGACCCTGGCGTACTGGCTGCACCGGTACGGCTTCACCCCGACCGTCGTGGAGACCGCACCCGGCCCGCGGCCCGGCGGGCAGGCGGTCGACGTACGCGGTGTCGCCCGCCAGGTGATCGAGCTGATGGACCTCATGCCGCAGGTGCGCCGCCACCGGGTCGACGAACGGGGCATGGCCTACGTGGACGCCCGCGGCCGGTACCGGGCCCGCATGCCGGCCGAGATGTTCGGCGGCGAAGGCATCGTCGCCGAGATCGAAATCATGCGCGGTGACCTGGTGTCCATCCTGTACGAGGCCACCCGCGACCACACCGAATACCTGTTCGGCGAACGCATCACCGCGCTGAGCCAGGACACCGGCGGGGTCACCGCGGAACTGGCCGGCGGGGCGACACGCCGCTTCGACCTGGTCGTCGGCGCCGACGGTGTGCACTCCGGGGTGCGCCGGCTGGCGTTCGGCCCCGCCGCGCAGTTCGTGCGGCCGCTCGGGGCGTACACGGCGTACTTCACCGTGCCGGACCCGGGGGATCTGCACGCCTGGTTCCTCATGCACAACGCGCCCGGCGGCCGGGTCGCCGGGCTTCGCCCGGAGCGCGGCGGCACGGCCAAGGCGATGCTCAGCTTCACTTCCGGCCCGCTGCGCCACGACCGCGGCGACGTCACCGCGCAACGGCAGCTGCTGGAACGCACGTTCGCCGGAGTGGGCTGGCGGGTGCCGGCGATGCTGGCGGCGATGCCGGACGCCGACGACTTCTACTTCGACAGCATCTGCCAGGTCCACACCGCGGACTGGTCGCGCGGCCGGGTCACCCTGCTCGGCGACGCCGGCTACTGCGCCTCCCCGCTGTCCGGGCTGGGCACCAGCCTGGCGCTTGTCGGCGCGTACGTCCTGGCCGGCGAGCTGGCCACTACCGGCGGGGAACACGGCCGGGCGTTCGGGCGCTACCAGCAGCTGCTGGGCGGGTACGTCACGCAGTGCCAGCAGTTGCCGCCCGGCGGGGTGAAAGGTTTCGCGCCGCGGACCCGGTTGATGATCGCGGCCCGGAACGCGTCGATGCAGATGATGAACCACTGGCCGATGCGCCAGATCCTGGCAGGCCAGTTCGGCAAGGCCGACGCGATCGACCTGCCCGCGTACGCGGGATGAGCCGCCCCGCGGGCCAAACGGTGGAGCCGCCCCGCGGGCCGGAAAACGGTGGAGCGGCCCCGCGCCCGCCCCTATGGTCGCCTGGTGAGCTCTCGACCTTTACGCATCACCGTCCGCGGCGCCTTCGCCGACCTGACCGACGCCCAGCGCGCCGGACTGCTCGCCGACGCCGCCGCGCACGACGTCCTGCGCGCCGAGCACACCCGCGAGGGGCACCTGACCTACGACGTGGCGGCGCGCCCGTTCTTCACGTTCCGGTTCGCCGACGAGGTGGACGCCGAACAGGACATCCCGGCAGCGACGGAGCGGGCCGTGGCCGCAGCGCAGTCCTGGCTGACCGGACACGGGTACGGCTTCCGGGACCTCACCGCGCAGACCGTGGACCTGTCACAGATCCCCATGGGCAGCCGCGGACGCAAGGAGGAGGCCCGCCGCGCCCGTCAGCCGTAGGCCGGCGCGGCGACGGGGATCATCTGACCGGCGCCGTCGAACACCTGCATGCCGGCGAAGCCGGCCCGCCCGCCGGTCGTCCGCAGGTCGACGGGCAGCTGCACTCCGTCCAGGTGGATCCAGTACGCGGGGTGGTCGAGGTCGTCGCGGTGCTGGGCCGCCGCCTCGACCACTTCACCGCCCGGCAGGATGTACCGGACCCGCTGCGCATCGTCGGGCAGCATCCCGAACGCGACCACTTCCACCGCGTGCTGCTGCTGCGCGTCGAGCCGCAGGAACTCCTTGGTCGCCGGCACCCAGGCGGCCCCGCCCGCGGCGCGGCTCCACCCGCAGTACGAGCGGTAGTCGGAGCGCTTGCGCACGGTGTGGCCCTGCCGGCGTTGCCAGTCCGCCAGGCAGCCGTCGACCGGGTCCACCTCGAACCGGGTCTCGCCGACCCGGTAGCTGATCAGCGGGGGATTGAGCCAGCGGCCGATCTGATCGGAGAAACCCACGCCGACCATCAAGGCGAGCACGGCAGCGGCCCCGAGCCCGGTCTTCACACCCGGCGACAACGGCCACCACGACCACAGCAACCGGCCGGCGAGGCCACCGCGGCCGTCGATGTCGCGCATGCCCCGATCGTAGGGGCGGCCCACCACCGCCCCTGACGAATGTCATGGCCGCATCGTGACGCCCGGGCCACGCCCGGCGAGCGCCCGCCGGTCAGGATGAACCCATGACCCTCACCGCCGCACCCGCGGACACGCCCGCCGTGTCCGCCCAGCGCGCCGTCGAACTCGACGGCGTCGTCAAACGCTTCGGCCCCGTCACCGCCGTCGACGGCATCGACCTGAGCATCCGTCCCGGCGAGGTGGTGGCGCTGCTGGGCCCGAACGGGGCCGGCAAGACCAGCACCGTCGACATGCTGCTCGGGCTGTCGCGCCCCGACGCCGGCACGGTCCGCGTGTACGGCCGGGCCCCGCAGGAAGCGGTCGCGCTGGGCCTGGTGTCCGCGGTCATGCAGACCGGCGGGCTGCTCAAGGACTACACCGTGGCCGAGACGGTACGGCTGGCCGCCGCCCTGTTCGGCCGTTCCCGCGCCGAGGCCGAAGACGCCCTGACACGCGCCGGGATCGCCGACATCGGCGCCCGGCTGGTCGGCAAATGCTCCGGCGGGCAGCAGCAGCGGCTGCGCTTCGCCATGGCGCTGCTGCCCGACCCGGACCTGCTGATCCTCGACGAACCCACCACCGGCATGGACGTGGCCGGCCGCCACGACTTCTGGGCCGCCATCCGCGACGACGCGCGCCGCGGCCGTACGGTCATCTTCGCCACCCACTACCTGGAGGAAGCCGACGCGCACGCCGACCGGGTGGTGTTCGTACGCCGCGGCCGGATCGTCGCCGACGGCACCGCCGCCGAGGTCAAGGCCCTCGCGGCCGGCCGTACCGTGCGCGCCACCTGGCCCGGCGCGGACCGCGACGCCCTGGCCGCGCTGCCCGGTGTGGACCGGGTGGAGGTCCGCGGCGACACCGTGCGGGTGCACGGCCGCGACACCGACGCGGTGGCCCGGCACCTGCTGACCGCCACACCCGCCCGCGACCTGGAGATCACCTCCCGGAACCTGGAGGACGCGTTCCTCGCCCTGACCGCCGACGACACCACCGGGAGCCCCCGATGACCGCCACCACCGTGACCCGCCGGCTGCCCCGCTTCGGCGGGTTCAGCCTGGCCGTACTCGGCCTGGAACTGCGCCGCACCCTGCGCAACAAACGCACCATCATCTTCACGCTGGTCATGCCCGCAGTGTTCTTCCTGCTGTTCGGCACGAACGACAACCTGCGCACCCAGCGCGTCGGCGGCGGAAACGCCACCGGCGTCGTGCTGATCAGCATGGCCGTGTACGGGGCGATGCTCGCCACCACCAGCGGCGGGGCGATGGTCAGCGTGGAACGCGCCGCCGGGTGGAGCCGCCAGCTGCGCCTGACCCCGCTGCGGCCCCTGGCGTACGTGGCGATCAAACTCGTCCTCGCCATGCTGATCGGCGGGGTGTCGGTGGCTGTCGCGTTCACCGTCGGCGCGTTCTCCGGCGCGCAGCTGCCCGCTGCCGTCTGGATCGAAAGCGGCCTGCTCGCCTGGGTGTGCGCCCTGGTGTTCGCCGCGTTCGGGCTGTTCATGGGCTACCTGCTGCCCAGCGAGAACGTCATGCAGATCCTCGGCCCGGTCCTGGCGGTGCTGGCGTTCGCCGGTGGGCTGTTCATGCCCGCCGACATGCTCGGCCACACGTTCGCCACGATCGCGAAATTCACCCCCGCGTACGGCGTCGGCGCGATCGCCCGCTACCCGCTGGTCCATGACGGCAACCTGGCGGTGGCCATCGTCAACGTGGCCGCGTGGACGGCCCTGTTCGCGGCCGGCGCGATGTGGCGGTTCCGCCGCGACACCGCCCGCGTCTGAGCGCGCCGGTAGCGTGAGGGCGATGACGGCGGCGCACCCGGCGGACCGCGGCAGCCGCTACGGCTGGGCCTTCGCCGCGATCTGGATGTTCTACCTCGGCGAGAACCTGCACGCCCTGCTGCACCACCCCGGCGGCTGGGCCCGCACCGTGGGCCTGGCCGCCCTCGCCGGGTTCGCCGTGCTGTACCTGGTCGCCGTGTCCGCCCTGCGGGTGCTGCGCCGCGACATGCCGTCCCGGCTGGTCCAGGACCCGCCCGCCCCGGCGCCGCACCAGAACGCCCGCCTGTGGGCGTACCTGATCGCCCTGCTCGTCCTGGCCGCCCTGCAGATCCCCGGCGCCGGGCACCACGCCCTGACCTGCTCGGTGTACATCGCCGCCGTCGCCATGATGGGGCTGCCCCTGGCCCAGGCCGTCCCGTTCGCCGCGGTCCTCGCCCTGGTCACCGAACTGTCGTCGCGGCTCGTGCCCGGCTGGGAGGACAACGGGTACGGCCTGGCCGTGCTGTTCGCCTGCGTCGCCACCTACGGCATCCGGCTCGCCGCCGAACGCCAGCGGCGGCTGCACGCCGCCCAGCAGGAACTGGCCAACCTCGCGGTCGCCACGGAACGCGCCCGCATCGCCGCCGACCTGCACGACATCCTCGGCCACTCCCTGACCGTCGTGGCGGTCAAAGCGGAACTCGCGCAACGGCTGCTCGACGTCGACCTCGACAAAGCCCGCACCGAACTGCACGACCTCGAAAAGCTGGCCCGCGACGCCCTGTCCGACGTACGGGCCACCGCGCTGGGCGTACGCGGAATCTCCCTGCCCGGCGAGATCGCCGCCGCCCGCCAGGCCCTGGCCGCCGCGCACGTCGCCGCGGACCTGCCCGGCGCCGCCGACGAGGTCCCCAGCAACTACCGCGAACTGTTCGCCTGGACGATCCGCGAAGCGGTCACCAACGTCGTGCGCCACGCCCACGCCGGGCACGTCGAGGTCCGCCTCACCCCGGCCAGCGTCGAGATCCTCGACGACGGCGTCGGCGGCCAGGCCCCGCCCGCCGACGGCCAGGGCCTGCGCGGCCTGCGCCGCCGCGCCGAAGCCCTCGGCGCCACCGTCACCGTCGGCCGGCGCGAAGACACCCCGGGATTCCGGGTACGGGTGGAGGTACCCACGTGATCCGACTGCTGCTCGCCGACGACCAGGCCCTGGTCCGCGGCGCCATGGCCGCCCTGCTGAACATGGAACCCGACCTGGACGTGGTCGCCGAGGTCTGCCGCGGCGACGAAGTCCTCGCCGCCGCCCGCGACCACCACGCCGACGTCGCCCTGCTGGACGTGGAGATGCCCGGCCTCGACGGCGTCGCCGCCGCCCGGGAACTGCACCGGCACCTGCCCGCCTGCCGGGTCCTCATCGTCACCACGTTCGGCCGCGCCGGTTACCTGCGCCAGGCCATGGCCGCCGGCGCCGCCGGGTTCATCGTCAAGGACACCCCGGCCCGGCAGCTCGCCGACGCGGTCCGCCGCGTCCACGAGGGCCTGCGGGTCGTCGACCCGGCGCTGGCCGCCCAGTCGCTGGCGTTCGGCGACTCGCCACTGACCGAACGCGAGACCGACGTGCTGCGCGCCGCCCGTACCGGCGGCACGGTCGCCGACATCGCCCGGGAACTGCACCTGTCCGAAGGCACCGTCCGCAACCACCTGTCGTCCGCGATCGGCAAAACCGGCACCCGCACCCGCGCCGAGGCGGTGCTGATGGCCCAGGACAACGGCTGGCTGCTGAACTGACCCCGGCCCGCCGTGACGCCTCAGCCGCGCAGCACGGCCGCCTCCACCTGCGGGTCCAAACCCACCACCGGCCGGTCCGGGCGCTGCGGCGCCACCCCGCCCACGCCCTGCAGCCACGCCCACGTATCGGCCACCGTCTCCGCGACCGGACGCACCCGCAACCCCGCCGCCACCGCCCGGCGCACATCACTGCCGTGCAGCATCGTGTGCAACGCTCCGGGCGGCAACCACACCGGCAACTGCGTCCACGGCTCGATGCCCGCCGCCACGATCACCTCAGGGTCGGTCCAGCACAGCTCGGCGCGCCCACCGGTGACCGCGTTCGCGGCCTGCAACAACCCCTCCATCGTGGTGTGCCCGGACGGGCTGACCACGTCGTACACCCCGGTACGCCCCTGCGCGGCCGCGTCCAGCACGAACGCCGCCAGATCACGGGCGTCCACGTACTGCAACGGCAGCTCCCGCGGCCCCGGCGCCAGCGTCGGCCCGCCCCGGGCCAGGCGGGCCAGCCACCACGGCAACCGCCCGATGTCCTCGTACGGGCCGAGGATCAGCCCCGGCCGCACCAGCAGCACCCCCGCACCGAAGCGCGACGCACCCAGCTCCCCGCCCCGCTTGAGCGCCGCATAGTCCACGTCACCACCGGCGTCGGCGCTGCCGTCGACCACCGCGGTGTCCTCCGTGAACGGTGCCGCCGCATCCGGGCGGTACACCGAGCGGCTCGACACGTACGTGAAATGCGCGGCCCGGCCGGACAGCGCCTGCGCCGCGTCGCGGACCGCGGCCGGCGCACCCGACCACGTGTCCACCACCGCATCCCACGCCCCGCCCTCCAGCGCCGCCAGCCCACCCGGGCGGGCCCGGTCGCCGGTCAACGCCCGCACCCCCGGCGGCGCGCCGCGGTGACCCCGGTTGAACACGGTGACCTCATGGCCGCGAACGAGGGCGGCCTCCACGACGGCCCGGCCGACGAAACCGGTACCTCCCAGCACGAGCAGTCTCATCCCGCGACCATGCCGGTTGCCGCGGCCCGCGGGAAGATCTGCTCGCTGTCGGCGGAATCGCTGACAGCGAAACCCGCCCGCGGCGCGGCTCAGCCCGCGGCCAGGTGCGCCTCGACCGCCTCCACCACCAGCGCATGATCGTCGGCCTGCGGCAGCCCCGACACCGTGACCACCCCGACCACCCCCACGTCGGGCACCCGCACCGGGAACGCACCACCGTGCGCCGCGAACCGGGCCGCATCGACGCCGTACGCCGCGTCCAACGCCACGCCCTTGGCCGCCAGACGCCGCCCCACCAGGTACGACGAGGCCGCGAACCGGTACACCACCCGCACCTTGCGCCTGATCCACGCATCGTTGTCCGCGCTGCTGCCCGGCAACGCCGCATGGAACAGCTGCTGCGGGCCCCGCCGGATGTCCACCGCCACCGGCAGACCCCGGGCCGTTGCCAGATCGACCAGCCGGCAACCCAGCCGCCACGCGTCGGCGTTGTCGAACCGGGTGAAGACCAGCCGCTGCTCCTGCTCCTGCAACCGGGCCAGCAGCCCGGCGTCGTCGTCGCTCATGGCTGCCATTGTCGCTGCCGCTACCTGCCCCGGCGCCGCCGCACCGCGATCCCCAACGCCCCGAACAGCACGAACACCGTCATCGCGCAGCACACCGCCTTGGCGAACACATCCACCTCCGCCGCCGATTAGGGTCGAGCGCGTGCGCCTGGCCACCTTCAACCTGCTGCACGGCAGAACACTGTCCGACGGCACCGTACACGCCGGGCGCCTCGCCGACGCCGTCGCCGCCCTGCACGCCGACGTGCTCGGCCTGCAGGAGGTCGACCGGGAACAGCCCCGCAGCGGCCACCTCGACCTGACCGCGATCGCCGCCGACGCTCTCGGCGCACATACCCACCGCTTCGCCGCCACCCTCACCGGCACCCCCGGCCGGCACTGGCAGCCGTGGCATCCCGGCACCGACGACACCGCACCCCAGTACGGCATCGCCCTGATCAGCCGCTACCGCGCCCGCCACTGGCGGCTCATCCGGCTGCCCGCCGCACCGATGCGCTCCCCGCTGTGGGTGCCCGGCCCCGGCGGGGGACCGGTACTGGCCCGCGACGAACCCCGCGCGCTGCTCGCCGCCGTACTCGACACCCCCGCCGGGCCGGTCACCGTCGCGACCACCCACCTGTCGTTCGTGCCCGGCTGGAACCTGCGCCAGCTGCGCGTCGCCGTACGGGCGCTGCGCGCACTGCCCGCACCCCGGGTACTGCTGGGCGACCTGAACCTGCCCGCCGCACCCACCCGCGCCCTGTCGAGGTGGCGGCTGCTCGGACGCGCCGCCACCTATCCGAGCCCGGCCCCGCGCATCCAGCTCGACCACGTACTCGCCGACCCGCACGGCGCGGACCGGCTCGGCCCGGTGGTGCAGGTCAGCACCCCCGCGGTGGCGGTGTCGGACCACCGGCCGCTGGTCGTGCACCTCGACCCGCCCCGGTGAGTCGTCAGGCGGGGCGCAGGAACACCAGCTCCAGGCCGTCCTCCTGGTCCCACTGTTCGCCGGCCCGGGTGAACCCGTGGCCCGCCAGCGTCGCCAGCGACGCCGCGTTGTCCGGGCGGATGCTGGCCCGCACGGCCGTCACCGCCGGATCGGCGTCGGCGCGGCGCAGCAACTCCCGCAGGATGGCCCGGCCGTAGCCGCGCCGCCGGTACTCCGGATCCACCGAGTACGCCACCTCGACCACGCCGTCGCAGTCGGGCGGTCCGTGGAACCCGCCGTGGCCCACCACGACCTCCTCACCGACCGCGACCGCGGCGCGGGCGATCCAGTCCGCGCTGGCCGGTTCCGCGAGGATCTGCTCGTGCCGGATCCGCCACAGCCAGGCTTCGCTGACCAGGTAGTCCGACAGCGGGTGCCCGGCGGCGGTGCTCGCCGCGGCCAGGTCACCGTCGATCAGCGCGCTGAGCGCGGCAGGGGAGAGCTGCACAAATCGGATGGCCGCCACCGAGGGATGATCACATGGTGGCGGTGACCCCCGCCACCATTCAGTTGTGCACAACTGAATTGCGTACTAGGTTTCTGGTCATGGGTGAGACCACCGGCCTCGAACGCATGATCTGCTTCAACCTCTACGCCGCCTCCCGCGCCGTCACCTCCCTCTACCGCCCCGCCCTCGACGCCCACGGCATCACCTACCCCCAATACGTCGCCCTCTGCGTCATCTGGCACCGCGGTGACATCACCGTCCGCGACCTCGGCCACGCCCTCGCCCTCGACAGCGGCACCCTCTCACCCCTGCTCAAACGACTCGAAACCCAAGGCCTCATCACCCGCCGCCGCGGCACCGACGACGAACGCACCGTCTGGATCACCCCCACCGACCGCGGCCACGAACTCCACCACCAGCTCACCGACCTCCCCGAACGACTCGCCTGCGCCGTCGACCTCACGCCCGAGGAATTCCGGCAACTGCACCACCTGCTCAGCCGCGTCCGCGGCTCCGCAGCCACCCACACCATCTGAAAGGACCCCCCAACCATGCAGGTCCTCTACACCGCGGCCGCCACCGCCACCGGCGACGGCCGCAGCGGACACGTCCGCTCCAGCGACGGCGTCCTCGACCACAGCCTCACCGTCCCCAAGGAACTCGGCGGACCCGGCGGCGAGCGCACCAACCCCGAACAACTCTTCGCCGCCGGCTACGCCGCCTGCTTCCACAGCGCCCTCAAAACCGTCGCCCGCACCCAGAAAATCATCCTCAGCGACACCGCCATCACCGTCGACATCGGCATCGGCCCCAACGGCGACGGCGGCTACGGCCTGACCGCCACCATCGAAGCCGAACTACCCGGCCTCGACGAAGCCACCGCCCTCGCCCTGCTCACCCAGGCCCACAAGGTCTGCCCCTACTCCAACGCCACCCGCGGCAACGTCGACGTCACCATCAACCTCGCCTGACACCCTGCCCAGCGCGCGGTTCGTGCGGTTCGCCCGCACGGCCGCGCGCTGCTGCGCCGCCGTCACCTCGATGTACGCCTGCGACGTCGTCAACGACGCATGCCCCAGCAACCGCATGATCTCCGACGCATTCGCCCCGTCCTCCGCCAACCGCGTCGCAAACGTGTGCCGCAACGCATGCAACCGCGCCCCCCGCGGCACCCGATCCGTGATACCCGCCCGCCGGAAACACGACTCCACCAGATACTGCAAACCACCACGCCGCAACGGCTCACCCCGCCGATCCACCAGCAACGGCGCCGACGGCACCACCCACTGACGACCGAACCGCGCCCGCACACTGGCCACATAGCCCACCACCACTGCATCCAGCTCCGGCTCCACCGGCACCGCACGCGGCCGCCCACCCTTGCCCACCACCTCCAGGCGCCGCTCCCCGGCACGCCCACCCAGCGCACCCACCCGCAACGCCAGCAGCTCCGAAAGCCGCAACCCCGCACACAGCGCCAGGCCCAGCACCGCCACGTCGCGCTGCGGCCACGGATCACGCTGCCGCTCATCCGGGCGTCGTACCGCCTCCAGCAGCCGCTCCGGGGTGTCCTCACCGCGCAACGGCTTGGGGGAGGGCGTCACCAGGCGCGGCTTGTCCACCGCAGGCATGGGATTGCCCACCGCCACGCCGTCGGCCACCAGGAACCGGAAGAACGAATTCCAGCTCGACCAGCCGCGGTACACCGACGCGGGCGCCCGGCCCGCCGCGAACGCCGCGAACGCGGCCCGCAACACGCGAGGGGAGAGGTCGGCGAGCACGACCTGGCCGGGGGAGACCGCGCACTGCGCGGCGGCGATGGCCAGCACGGCGGTCAGATCCCGACGGTACGCGGCGAGAGTGTGCGCGGAGGGCTTGCTGGTGGCCCGGGCGGCGAGGAACTCGTCGATCAGCGTTCGTACCGTAATGTCAGATTCGTCATGCATAAGACATATTATGCATCTTTCATGGGCTTTGGCCATGAACTGAGGCCCGCGGAACATCGCCCGGCCGCCGCGGGGAAGGGCCGGCCTCGGCTACCCGCACGGTTGATGTCGTAGCCCCACGGACGGCCCTCCCAGGCCTGTGACCTGCGTCGATCGGCCGGCGCGGACCTGCCCTGGACCCTTGACGGCCGGCCTCCTTATCGACTATCAATACATCGAATTTCGATAAGGAGACGATGATGAAAGACCTGTGGGCACGCCTGCGCCACCGCGGCTACCTGGCGGAGCTGCAGTTGCTCCTTACCGTGGGGCTGGCCGGCGGCGCCGCGACGGCTGGGGTGACCCTGTACCGGCCATCACCCGCGAACCGATCACCGTGACCATCGACGGGACCGGGCTGGACGGCCCGGACAGCATCGCCGGTCTGCGCCCGGGGATACACCTCGCACGTGGGACCGGCCTGCGCGCCGTCGTGGATCACCCCACCACCCGGCAGGTCGTCTGGCATGTCGGCCAGCGACTGCCGTGGTTCCTGCTCGCCATGTTCACGCTCGCGGCACTGCTGCTCGTGGTCCGCGCGGCCCGCCGCGGTGACCCGTTCTCCGTCGCCAACGTGCGCCGTCTCCAGGCCCTCGGTTGGGTCCTGACCGTCGGCAGCGTCGTGGCGGCCGGCGTCGAACTGCTCGCCGCGTTCGCGTTGTCCAGCACCATCACGACCGGGGCGCCGAACGCCACCGCGTCACTGCCGATCTTCTGGGCCTTCGGCGGACTCTGCGTCCTGGCCCTGTCGGAGGTGGTCAAGCGGGGACTCGCGCTTCGCGAGGACCTGGCCACGGTCATCTGATGCCGGCAGCCGACGACCACCGCGTCGAAGTCCACATCGACCGGTTGCTCACCGACCGCGGCCTGACCCTGACCGACCTGGCCACGCGGGTGGGGATCACCCTTGCCAACCTGTCGGTGCTCAAGAACGGCCACGCCCGCGCGATCCGGTTCAGCACCCTCACCGCGCTGTGCCAGGCCCTCGACTGCCAACCGGGGGACCTTTTCACCGTTCTGCCGGACGGCGCGGCCACCAGCCTCGCGACATCCGCAGTGGACGTCCGGGGTAGTGCGACCGCTAGATTTACATAATGTGCATTATCGACCAGATGAGTTCGGGCCGAGTTGCGCCTGGCTGACGGGAATCTGCACCGGGCCATCTTGGTTGATCTTGGACTCCCCTGCCAGTCGTTGAAAATGCGCGGGTCGTCCCGGCCGCGCCGCGCGCCGCGGCCGGACCCTCGCCGGCGCCGCGCCGGACACACGGGGATGCGGTGCGAGGTTCTGTCGGGGTGTGCTGGTAGAAACGACGGCATTCAAACATGCGTACGAATGGCGAGGGGGCGGGTATGGCGGCGACCGCGGTGCGTGGCTTGAGCGAGCAGGATCTGCTGGTGATCCGGGAGGCGGTGGCGGCGGGCCGACGCCCGAAGGTGGTGTTCACCGAGGCGGCCGGGCAGATGGCGGGTCAGCTGGGGCAGGTGGTCGGGCTGACGGATCCGGCGGTGTCGGACGAGTGGCTGGTGGTGCGGTTCGGCCGGGACGAGTTGCCCTTCTCCCCCGCCGATCTTCAGGTGGCGCCGCGTGGTGCCGGGCGTCGTGCCGCGGCAGCCGTGCAGCCGGCTCCGGCCGAGCCGGTGGTGGTGCGGGCGGAGCCGGAGTTCGTGATCGACAAGCCGGTGCCGGTGCGCCCCTCCCCTGCCCTGGCGCCGGCTGCGTCTCCTGCGCCGGCGCCCCGTAAGGCGGCGGGCAAGGCGGCGGCGCGGGTGAAGGGTCCGGCGGGGTTGACGGTGACGTTGGCGTATGCCGACGGCGAGTGGACGGTGGCGGCGCAGCAGGGGGCGAAGGCGCTGGCCCGGCCGTATGTGGTGCGCCCCGCGGAGGCGTTGCGGATGGTGGCGTTGGTGGATGTGCCGGGCGTGCAGGAGGCGGTGGAGCAGATTCTGGCGGCGGAGCGGGCTCAGGCGGAGCAGCAGGCGCAGCGGTTGCGGGAGCAGTTGGCGGAGGTGGAGGCGCGGCTGGCGGAGTTGCGGGATGCCGGTTGAGGTGCGGCGGCGCGGTTCCGGGTCGTGGGATCATGGTGGCCTGATGGAGACGTCGTGGCGGGCGCCGTGGCTGTGGCGGGCGCTGTTGTGGGTGTCGCGGCCGTTGGCTGCCGTGGTGTGCCGGCTGCGGGTGTCCGGTGAGGTGCCGCAGGCGTTGCGGGGTGGCCCGCTGATTCTGGCGGCGAATCATGTGAGTCCGGTGGATCCGGTGGTGTTGGCGGCGGCGTGTCAGGTGCTGGGGTTGGTGCCGCGGATCATGGCGACGGGTGGGATTTTCCGGGCTCCGGTGGTGGGTGCGGTGATGCGCGCGTGTGGGCATATCCGGGTGGATCGGCGTACGGCGCAGGTGGCGCAGGCGTTGCCGGATGCGGTGGCGGCGTTGGCGGCGGGTTCGACGGTGTTGGTGTATCCGGAGGGTCGGATCGGGCTGGATCCGTGGATGTGGCCGGAGCGGGGTAAGACCGGCGTGGCGCGGATGGCGGCGATGTCGGGGGCGGTGGTGGTGCCGGTGGCGCAGTGGGGGGCGCATGCGGTGTTGCCGTACACGTCGCCGAAGGGTTTGGTGGGTTCGGTGTTGCGGGCGGTCGTGCGTCGGCCGGTGGTGTGGGTGCGTTTCGGGGAGCCGGTGGATCTGTCGGGCTTGAGTGGGTCGGCGGGTGCGCAGGCGATGCGGGCGACGGATCGGATCATGGAGGGGATCACGGTGACGTTGGCGCCGTTGCGGTCCGGTGAGCCGCGGGTGCCGCGGTTCGTGGATCCGACGCGGCCGGTGGAGGTGTCGCGGGTGCGGCGGCGGTGGGATCGGTCGGGGTGAGCGGGGTGGGTCGTGGGGTGTGGGGATATTCGGTGTGCGGGTGGTGGTGGCGGCCGTAGGGTCGGGCGTTTGTGAGCGGGTTCGTGGAGTCTGTGGTGCCGGCCCGGTGGGGTGCGGCGTTTCGGTGGTTGCTGGCGTCGGCGTGGGTGACGAATCTGGGTGATGGTGTCGCGGCTGCGGCGGGGCCGTTGCTGGTGGCGTCGTTGACCTCGGATGCGTTTCTGGTGTCGTTGGCGGCGTTGTTGCGGTGGGCGCCGCCGTTGGTGTTCGGGTTGTGGGCGGGTGTGTTGTCGGATCGCTGGGATCGTCGGCGGATCGTGGTGGTGGCGGACGGGTTGCGGGCGGTGGTGTTGGCGGCGCTGGTGGCGGCGTTGGCGGGTGGGGTGTTGTCGGTGGCGGGTGCGTTGGTGGCGTTGGGGGTGTTGGCGAGTGCGGAGGTGTTTGCGGACAACACGGTGGCGACGTTGACGCCGATGTTGGTGGGCCGTGACGATCTTGTGGTGGCGAATGCCCGGTTGCAGACGGGTTTCATCACGTTGAATCAGTTGGTGGGTCCGCCGGTGGGGGCGGTGTTGTTCGCGGTGGGCCGGGTCTGGCCGTTCGTGGCGGAGACGGTGTTGGTGGTGGCGGGTGTGCTGCTGGTGTGGCGGGTCGTGTTGCCGGCGCCGGTGCGGGTGGGTGGTTCCGGTGGGGTGGGTCGTGACATGGTGGAGGGTTTCCGGTGGACGGTGCGGCATGCGGCGGTGCGGACGTTGGCGTTGACGATTCTGGTGTTCAACGTGACGTTCGGGGCGGCGTGGTCGGTGCTGGTGTTGTATGCGGGGCGTCGGCTGGGGTTGGGGGCGGTGGGGTTCGGGCTGTTGACGACGGTGTCGGCGGTGGGTGGGCTGGTGGGTACGGGTGTGTATGGGTGGCTGACGCGGCGGGTGAGTTTGGGCAATGTGATGCGGGCTGGTTTGGTGATTGAGACGTTGACTCATCTGGTGTTGGCGGTGACGCGGTCGGCGTGGGTGGCGTCGGCGGTGTTTTTCGTGTTCGGGGCGCATGCGTTCGTCTGGGGTACGACGTCGATCACGGTGCGGCAGCGGGCGGTGCCGGAGCAGTTGCAGGGCCGGGTGGGCAGTGTGAACACGGTGTGTACGTACGGTGGGTTGGTGGTGGGTTCGGTGGTGGGTGGTGTGCTGGCGGATCGGTGGGGGGTGGCGGCGCCGTTCTGGTTCGCGTTCGTGGGTTCGGCGGTGTTCCTGGTGCTGTTGTGGGGGGAGCTGACGCGGATCGCGCATGCGGATGAGGCGGGTGCCGCGGTGTAGCCGCGGGTGGTGGTTATCGGGGTTCCGGGCGGGCGAGGCGGAATCCGAGGTCTTCGATCTGGAGGGTGGGGTGGCTGCGGCGGCGTACGGAGGCGCGGCAGCTCCAGGGTTCGTCGAACCATCCGCCGCCGCGCAGGACGCGGTAGTTGCCGTAGACGGTGGTGTCGTAGAGGTCCCAGCACCATTCCCAGACGTTGCCGAGCATGTCGTGCAGGCCCCACGGGTTGGGTTGTTTGCCGCCGACGGGGTGGGGTTGTTCGTGTGAGTTGCCGCGGTGCCAGGCGATGTCGTCGAGTGGGCCGTAGCGGGGGCCGGTGGTGCCGGCGCGGCAGGCGTGTTCCCATTCGGCTTCGGTGGGTAGCCGGTATCCGTCGGCGGCCGTGTCGGTGTCGGTGTGGTCGCCGTTGAGGTGGTATGCGGGGGTCAGGCCCTCGTGGTGGGACAGGGCGTTGCAGAAGCGGACGGCGTCCAGCCAGGACACGTGGGTGACGGGCAGTCGGCCGTCCGGTGTGGGTGCGGGTGCCCTGCGGTGATTCGGGTGTGCAGCGCGCGGGTGACCGGGTGTGCGGCGAGTCGGTACGGCGCGAGCTCGACCGTCCAGTGTGTTTGTGTCCGCCGGTCCGACAGGGTGATCTGGCCTGCGGGGATGGAGATCATGTCGAGGTTCATCGGCAGGTGATTCTATCGACCGTCGGCTGACCGGGTTCGGGCTAGTCGTTGCGGCGTTGCCGCAGGTAGGCGAGGACGGCTTCGCGGGTGGTGCGGACGCCGAACAGGGCGCGTGCTTCGGCGATGCGCCGGTTGGCGGTGCGTAGGGACAGGAATTCGGCGGCGGCTGCGGCGGCGATGGTGTCGCCGGCGGCGAGCCGGTCGAGCAGGGCGCGTTGTTCGGGCACGAGGTCGGCGACGGTGTCGTCGTCGCCGGTGCTGGTGCCGTGGTGCAGGGGGCCGAGGCGGGCGAGGTCGTCGGCGAGGGCGCGGCCGACGGGGGTGTCGGTGTCGCTGACGGCGACGATGCCGGCGCCGCGGGCGGCGGCGAGCACGGCCAGTTGCAGGGTGTCGGTGTCGGTGATGCGGCCGTGCAGGACGAGGCGGGCTGCGGTGACGTCCCAGGTGGGGTCGGGCAGGGCGAAGCCGGGCCGGGGGGTCCAGCCGGCGCGGGTGAGGCGGCGGAGCACGGTGTCGGCGTCGGCGCTGGTGGCGACGATGTGTCGTGGGGCGTCGGTTGGTCGGGTCACCGGCGGTCCTCCCGCGGGGGTTGGGCGTCGGGGTGGGTGAAGGCGAGCGCGGCCGCTTCGGTGCGGGTGCGGGCGCCGAGTTTGCGCATGGCGGCGCGGATGTGGGTGTCGACGGTTTCGGTGGAGATGCCGAGTTGCCCGGCGATGCGGCGGGTGGGTTCGCCGGCGGCGACCAGGCGCAGGACGTCGGTTTCGCGTCCGGTGAGGTGGGTGCCGGAGCGGGGGCCGCGGGTGTCGCGGTGGATGTGGTGGCGGCGTAGTCCGCGGCGGGCGCGGCCGGCGAGGACGGTGAGTCCGGCGGTGTCGGCGAGTTGTTCGGCGGCGAGCAGGGCGGCGACGGCGCGGGCGGGGTCGGGTTCGTGGGTGCCGGCGGCGAGCAGGCAGCGGACTTGTTCGCGGATGGCGGTGCCGGCCCAGGTGTCGGCGGCGGCGGTGAAGCCGGTGCCGGTGGCCCAGGCGGTGAGGGTGCGGCGGGCGGCGGCGGGGACGCCGGTGGGGATGGCGGCGGGTGCGGTGGTGCCGCGGTCGTGGGCGGCCCAGCGGGCGGTGATGTGGTGCAGGCCGGTGAGCAGTCCCCCGCGGCCGGTGCCGGGTGGTGCGGTGCGGTCGGGTTGCCCGTCGAGCCAGGCGGCTTCGCGGGCGACCCAGGCGGCGGCGGGGTGGTCGGTGAGGTCGGTGAGGCGGGCGCGGGCGGCGGCGAGCAGCCCGGCGTCGGCTTCGAGCAGGGCGGTGGCGGCGGCGGCGTAGCCGTGGGCGTCGGGGGGCAGGGTGCGGTCGGTGAGGTCGGCGGCGCGGCGGTGCAGGGTGTCGGCGGGTTCGGGGCGGGTTTCGGGGGTGCGGGGGTCGGTGGTGGCGGGGAATGCGTACGGGTCGGGGTCGGGTTCGGGTTCGCCGATGGCGGTGGTGCCGGCGAGGGCGGCGGCGAAGTCGGCGGCGGCGGTGAACCGGGTTTGCCAGCTGTAGGCGAGGTCGGCGGCGCAGGTGGTGGCGGCGGCGCGGGCGGCGGCTGCGGATTCGGTGAGGCGGGCGTCGGCGGTGAGGTGTTCGACGAGTTGCCAGGCGCTCCACCGGGCGATCAGGGGGTCGCTGTGGTCGGCGGCGGCGCAGGCGAGGTCGTCTTCCCAGCCGGGGGTGCGGTGTGCGGCGCGGACGGCGGCGAGGGCGGCGGCGAGCCCGGGTGTGGGGCGCGGATGCCGGGCGTTGATCTTGTCGGCGGTGTCGGTGGCGAGGTCGGGGTCGGTGGCGAGGTCGGCGAGCAGCAGGACCCGGTCGCGGGCGGCGGTGACGGCCGGGGCGGCGGCGTCGGGGATGGGTTGGACGGCGTGGCGGGCGGCGGCGGGGTCGCCGGCTTGGAGCAGCGCTTCGCCGCGCAGCACGTCTGCTTCGACGCCGAGGGGGCCGCCGGTGCTCAGGACGCGGGCGGCGGCGTGGGGGCGGCCGGCGGCCAGGGCGGCGTCGGCGGCGGCGAGGCGGACCCGCGCGTCGGCGGTGATGCCGGGCAGGTCGCAGGCGAACAGCAGCAGGGCGGCGCGTTCGGCGCCGGTGGTGCGGTCGGCGGCCTGCAGGGCGGCGCGGTGGGCGGCGGGGTGGTCACCGGCGGCGGCGAGGTGGTGGGCGGCTTCGGCGGGTGCGGTCAGTTGCGCGAGGCGTCGGTGCAGGTCGGTACGGGCGGCGGCGTCGAGCAGCCCGGCGGCGGTTTCCGCGACGTAGGTGGAGGTGGGTTGCAGGCCGGCGTCGGTGTCGGCGGCCAGCCCGGCGGCCAGCAGGTCGGCGGAGCCGGGGCCGAGCAGGGCGGCGGGGGCGGGTCGGCCGAGCAGGCCGAGCGCGGCCAGGGCGGTGCGGGCGGGGCGGGGCAGGTCGGCGAGGGCGGCGGCGATCGCGTACGCGACCTGGTCGATGTCGGCGCCGGCGGCGCTGCGGCCGGTGCCGGCGTGGCGGGCCAGCGCGACGATGGCCAGGGGGTTGCCGCCGGCGCGGGTGACGACCGCGTCGAGGGTGCCCGGGTCGAGGGTGGCGGTGCGGCGGGCCAGGTCGGCGGCGTCGGCGGGGTCGAGTGGCGGCACGGTCAGCCAGGCGGTGGCGGCGTTGCGCAGCGCCGCCTCGGTGGCGTCGCCGAGCCGGTGCGGGGTGCGCAGGGCGACCGCGATGCGGCAGTGCGCGGCCAGCGGGGGCAGCGCGGCGAGGGTGGCCGGGTCGGCGTACTGCAGGTCGTCGAGGATGAGCAGGCCGCCGCGGACCCGGGAGCGGACCGCTTCGGCGAGCAGGGCGGCGTCGTGGCCGGGCAGGCGGGCCCGCACGGCCCGCGACAGCGCCAGGGCGGGTACGGCGGTGAGCATGGCCAGTCCCCCGCCGGTGTGCACGGCGCCGGGGGCGGTGGCGGCGAGGCGCTGCAGCACGGTGCTGCGGCCGGAGCCGGGCGCTCCGGCGACGACGACCAGGCCCGGGCGGCGCAGGTGCCGCTCGGCCACGGCGGCCAGGTCTTGCGGCACCGCGCCCTCCCCGATGCGTGGCCGGTGTCCGTGCCGGTGGTGGCACGAACACGGGATCCAGGCGCGCGGCCCGATCCGTAGTGTGTGTGCTGCGGCAGGCGTCCCGTCCTGCCGGTGGCACGGAAGGACGTACCGGATCATGGTGGTGGACGACGGTCGCGGCCAGCATATTGTCGCTGACGGCCGGCGGCGCTGACGAGTCGTGGTGACCGGTCCCCTCTGCACCCGCGCGGCGACCCTGTGTGACGACATCGTGGCACGGGTCGGTCCGGACGTCGGTGGCCAGGTACAACAGATCCGTGAGCGGCTCGGTGAGCCGCTGCGGGTGGCGATCGCCGGGCGGTTGAAAGCCGGAAAGTCGACACTCGTCAACGCGCTCATCGGCCGGCGGGTCGCGCCGACCGCTGCGGGTGAGTGCACCCGGGTGGTGACCCGGTTCCGGTACGGCAGCGCGGACCGCGTCGACGTGGTGGGCCGCGACGGTTCGCGGCGCTGCCTGCCGCTGGACGACACCGGGATGATCCCGCAACGGCTCGGTGTCAGCGCGGAGCAGGTCGCATATCTGGATGTGGTGTTGACCAGTGAGCGGCTGCGGGAGCTGACCGTGGTCGACACACCGGGCCTGGCGTCGACCGACGCGCGGGTCAGTGCCCGCGCCGCGGCGGTGGTGCAGGCCCCGTTCGACGCCGGCATCGACTCCGGCAGTGTCGGGGAGGTCGCCGCCGCCGAGGCGGTCGTGTACGTGTTCACCCAGGCGGTGCGTGCCGACGACGTGCAGACCCTGGAGGCGTTCCGGGCGGCGACGGCGCAGCTGGCCAGCAGCCCGATCAACGCGCTGGGCGTGTTCGCGAAGATCGACACGCTGGCCGGTGGGGCCGCCGACCCGTGGCCGGTCGCGCAGCCCCTCGCCGCCCGGCAGGCGCAGCTGCTTGCCCGTACGGTCGCCGACGTGGTCCCCGTGGTGGGGTTGCTGGCCGAGACGACGCAGGCGGGCCGGCTCACCGCCGCCGACTGCGCCGCGCTGCGGGAGCTTTCGGTGCTGCCGGCCGGGGAGCTGGCGGTGCTGCTGGCGTCGGTGGACCTGTTCCGTACCCGGCCGGGCCCGCTGGCCGCGGCGCAGCGGGAGCGGCTGCTGGGGCTGCTCGACCTGTACGGGATCGGGTTCGCGGTGGCGCATCTGGCGGCGCAGCCGCACCTGGGCACCGGGGAGCTGGTGCGCCGCCTCGCGCAGGCGTCCGGTTTCGGCCGGGTCCGCGACACTGTGGAGCAGACGCTGCGGTGGCGTTCCGACGCGATCAAGGCGGGGTGGGCGCTGAGCCGGCTGGACCGCCTCGCCGGGCGCGCGGGCGCCGGCGCGGACCGGGATACGCTGCGCGACGCGGTGGAGGAGTTGCTGCGTGACCCTGCGTATCACCGGCTGCGGCTGCTGGCCGCGGCGCAGCGGGTCGCGGCGGGGGTGGTGGCGTTGCCGCAGCCGTGGGAGCAGGAGCTGATCGCGCTGGCCACCGCCGAGGATCCGCGGGTGATCCTGGGGATGCCGCAGGCGGGTGCGGCGGAGCTGGCCGATGCGGCGGTGCGGGCGGCGCACCGGTGGCGGGCGTACGCGGTGGCCGGTGCCGGACCGGCGCAGGCCCGGGTGGCGCAGGTGGCGCACCGCGGTTTCCACCTGCTCGCCCAGGCCCTGCGCGGCGGCGCCGCCCCCCTGCCCGCAACGACCGGGCCGGAATCGGGCACGAGCGGGCAGGTGGGCCCGTGACCGGCCGGGCGCTGGCCGCCGCCTTGGACACCGCGGTCCGCGACACCCTCGCGTTCGTCCGCGTCGCCGACCCGGACGCCGGTGCGGAACTGGCCGAGCTGCGCCGCGAACGGCTCACCCGCCCGTCGGTGGTGGTCGTCGGCGAAACAAAACGCGGCAAGAGTTCCCTGGTCAACGCGCTGCTCGGGGTGCCCGGCCTGTCCCCCGTCGACGCCGGGACCGCGACCAGCGCGTACCTGCACATCGGGCCCGGGCCGTGGGCGGTGCGGGCGTGGCCGCCGGGCGCGAGCGAACCGGTCGACGTGGACCCGGCCGAGCTGCCCGCGTGGGCGGCCGGCGACGGCCGGGCCCGCCGCATCGAGGTCACCCACCCGGCACCTTTGCTGCAGTACGTCAGCCTGGTCGACACCCCCGGCGTCGGCGGGTTGGACCCGGCGCACGCCACGGTGGCGCTCGACGCGGTGCAGCGGGCCACCGCGCTGCTGTTCACCGTGGACGCGTCCGCGCCGCTGTCGCAGCCGGAACTGGCTTTCCTCGGCGCGGCCAGCGAACGCGTCGACGCCGTCGTGTTCGCCCTCACCAAGATCGACGCGTTTGCGGGGTGGCGGCGGATCCTCGCCGACAACCGGGCGTTGCTGCGCGCCCACGCCCCCCGCTTCGCCGACGCCGGCTGGTACCCGGTGTCGGCGCGGCTGGCCGAGACGGCGCTGGCCACGCCGCAAGCCGCGCCCGCCCTGGTGGAGGCGTCCCGCATCGCCGAACTGCAACACGCCCTGATCGACCTGGCCGGGCGGGGGCATCAGCTGCAGCAGGCCAACGTGTTGCGCGCGGCCCGCGGCGAACTGACCCGGCTGGACGCCGCCGCGCACGCCCGGCTGCAGGCCACCGAGGCCGACCCGGCGCAACTGGCCGCGGTCCGCGCGCAACGCGCGGCGCTGGCCGCCCGTAAACGCACCGAGTCGCGGCAGTGGGCGCTGCTGCTCAACACCGAGACGCAGCGGGCCCGCATCGAGGTCGTCGGATCTTTGCGTACGCAGGTCGCCGAAGTGCAGCAACGCGTCGGCGAGCGCATCGACCGGTCGCGTCGTGACGCGCTGGCCACGCTGCCGCAGACCGTCGACACGGAGTTGCAGGCCGTCGCGGTGCGCCTGTCGCAGGACCTGCACGACACGTTCCGGCAGGTCGGCGCGGCCGTGCTGGCGCAGGTGTTCGACGACGCGGAACTGGAACAGGTGCTGGCGCGCCTCAACGCCACCCTGCGGCACGCCCTGTCGGCCGGGCCGCCCCGCGACGCCTCCGGCGACAACCTGCTGATCGCGTTGTCCGCGGGCGGGATCGCGTTCATGGCCGGACGCGGCGCCATCTTCGGCGCCAGCGTGCTCGGCGCGGGCGGCCTGGCCGCCGGTGGGCTGCTCATCCCGGTCGCCGGGATCGGGTTGGGCCTGGCCGCCGGCGGGTACGTGCTGTACCGGCGGCGGGTGCAGACCGACCGGCAGCAGGCCCGCGCGTGGCTGCGTGACGTGCTCGCCGAGGCCCGCGCCGCGCTCACCGACGAGATCTCGTTCCGTTTCACCGACCTGCAGTACGCGCTCAGCGTCGCCGTCGACGAGGCGGTCGAGCGGCGGCTGCGGGAACTGGACGCGCACATCGCCGACATCGATGCGGCCGCCGCGACCGACGCGGCGGGCCGGGCCCGGCGCCGCGCCGCCGCCCAGGCCGAACTCGACGCGATCCGGGGCCGCCTGGCCACGGTCGACGACGTGCTGACCCGGGCGCGGACCCTGACCCCCACCCCGGCCGACCCCGAGGAGACGATCGCGTGAGCGAGTGCACCGAGCGCAGCGAGGGCCGCGAGCGCACGCCCGACCGGCACCGCGTGAGCGAGTGCACCGAGCGCAGCGAGGGCCGCGAGCGCACGCGAAAGGGAGACATCGATGAGTGACCACCTGTGGCCCGATTTTCCCGACGACCCCGGCCACCACGATCCGGGCCTGCCCGGCGAGCACCACGACGACGCCGGCCTGCCGGATGTGTTCGACCCCGGCTTCGACCACGGCCACGACAGCGGGTGGGGCCTGGACGACGGGCACGACCACGACCCGGGCTACGACGACGCGCACGATCTCGGCCATGATCCCGGCCACGAGCACCATGCGGGCCACGACCACGACACTGCGGCCCCCGAGCCCGGCGACCATCACGACGCCGGGCAGGAGAATGTGGACCCGCCCGCGGACCCGCACCTGCTGGGGCACGTCGGCACCGACCCGGACGCGTGGGACGACACCGGCGCCGACCCGGCCGGGGTGTTCCCGCCCGCGCTCGACGTGGGCCCGCTGCCCGAACCGGTCGACGGGTTCCCGTGGATCGACACCGGCAGCCTCGGCCTGGTCGACCCGGCCGCCGTGCACCTGCCCGTGGAGCATCCCGACGCGGCGGGCCTGGCCGCGTACGCGGGCGCGGACCTGCCGCCCGGGGCGGACCCGTGGCAGGCGCTGGCCGACTCCGACGACCCGGCCACCAGCGCGCTGGCCCGATGGTGGCGCCACGACACGTGAGAACCGGCGCTGCAGGTGACATCATGGGCGCTCACCACCGCCCGGATGAGCTGGAGCGCACGTCATGGCCGCTACCGACACCTTCGCCGCCCCCGCCGCGGGGCGCCGCGAACGCACCGGCTGGTACTTCTACGACTGGGCCAACTCGGCGTTCTCCACCACGGTCATCACCGTGTTCCTGGGGCCGTTCCTGACCACCGTCACCGAGCAGGCGGCGGGGTGCGCGCTGGGCGCCGACGAATGCCACGGCCGGGTGCACCCGCTGGGCATCACGGTCGCCGCCGGTTCCTACTTCCCGTACCTGGTGTCGCTGTCGGTGCTGCTCACCGTCGTCGTCCTGCCGGTGATGGGTGCGGTCGCCGACCGCAGCAGCCGCAAGAAGCCGCTGCTGGCCGCGGCCGCGTTCACCGGCGCCGCGGCCACCGCCGGGTTCGCGTTCGTGACCGGGCAGCGGTACCTGCTCGGCGGGGTGCTGTTCCTGATCGCCAACATCGCGTTCGGCGCGTCCGTGGTGGTGTACAACTCGTTCCTGCCGGCGCTGGCCGGCCCGGACGAACGCGACCGGGTGTCGTCGCGTGGCTGGGCCATCGGCTACCTCGGCGGCGGGCTGCTGCTGCTGGCCAACCTCGTCGTCGTGCAGATGCTCAGCGTCGACGGCGACCACCAGCGCACCTTGGACCTGGCCCGCTGGTGCATCGTGTCGGCCGGGCTGTGGTGGGGCGGATTCACCCTGCTGCCGCTGCGCTGGCTGCGCGAGCACCCCGCCGCGGCAGCCACGCACCACGGCGGCAACGTGCTGCTGGACGGGTTCCGGCAGCTCGGGCGGACCCTGCGCGGGCTGCGCGCATACCCGCTGACGTTGTTCTTCCTGCTCGCCTACCTGGTCTACAACGACGGCATCCAGACCGTCATCGCCCTGGCCAGCCAGTACGGCACGGAGGAGTTGCGGCTGCAGCAGAGCGACCTGATCGTCACGATCCTGCTGGTGCAGTTCCTCGCGTTCGGTGGGGCGTTGCTGCTCGGCGCGCTGGCCGAACGCATCGGCGCCCGCAAAACCATCCTGATCAGCCTCGCCCTGTGGCTGGGGGTGATGCTGGCCGCGTACTGGCTGCCCGCGGGCGAACCGCTGCCGTTCATGCTGCTGGGCGTCGCGATCGGGCTGGTGCTGGGCGGCAGCCAGGCGCTGAGCCGGTCACTGTTCAGCCAGCTCATCCCGGCCGGCCGCGAAGGCGAGTACTACGGCTTCTACGAGATCAGCGACAAGGGCACCAGCTGGCTCGGCCCGCTCGCGTTCGGGCTGGTGTATCAGCTGACCAACAGCTACCGGATCGGGATCGTGTCGCTGATCGTGTTCTTCGTCGCCGGTGGCATCCTGCTGGCGATGGTGCCGATGCGCCGCGCCATCCTCGCCGCCGGCAACACCCCGCCGCGGCTGATCTGAGCGCAGGCTGATCCGAACGCAGGGGGCCCCGCCCATGGACATCGTCATCGACGCCGCGTCGGCCGTCCCGCCGTACGAGCAGGTGCGCACCCGGATCGCGGCGCTGGCCGCCACCGGTGCCCTGCCCGCCGGGACGAGGCTGCCGCCGGTACGGCAGCTCGCCGCCGAGCTGGGCCTGGCCGCGAACACGGTGGCCCGGGCGTACCGGGAGTTGGAACAGGCCGGGCTGGTGCAGACCCGCGGCCGGCTCGGCACCCTGGTCACGGCCCGCGCCGCGGGGGTGCCCGAGCAGGCACGGCAGCTGGCGCAGCGTTACGCCGCCGACACGGCCGCGCTGGGGGTGGCGCCGCAGGCCGCCCTGGACCTGGTCCGGGCCGCCCTGCACCTGCCCGGCTGACCGGCCGGACGCCGCGTTGTCCGGCCGGATGCCGGCCCGCTCGGCGGAAAAGGCCGCCCGGCGGCCGCGGCCGCCGGGCGTTGTCGATCGGGGTCGCCGCGGTCGCGAGGTCAGGCCGCGGCGGCGGCGTCCTCGGTGTCGGGCTCGGCCTCCGGTGTGACCCGCAGCAGCGACGCCCGCCGGGAACGGTTCGCCAGCGCATTGGTGACCAGCACCAGCACGATGCCGACACCCGCGTACAAGCTCAGGACTAGGACCGGGCGGGTGACCGGCGCGGCGGGAAAGTACAGGATGTCGCGGACCAGGGTGGCGCCGGCGCCGGTGGGCAGCACCTGCCCCAGCACACGGGCAACCGGCGGCAGGAACTCCGGCAGCACGGTCGCGCCGGAGATCGGCACACCGAACAGGAAGTACGCGGTGCCCAGGAACGAACCGGCCGCGCCGATCAACGCGACCAGACCGGCGACGGACCCGGTGATCGCCACGGACACCAGCAGGAACGCCCGGAACAGGTGCGCGTCGGTGCCGGCCGCCACGATCCCGAACGCGTGCGCAGCCACCAGCACCGCCGCGGCAGACGCGGCCGCGTACGCAAGAAGTGTCGCGGTGTGCCCGACGCCGCGCCACACCGACGGTTTCGTGCGGGCACCGATGCGGCCCAGCCCGATCGACGCGACGGTGGCGCCGATGGCCAGCGCCTGCACCAGCAGCCCGATGGACGCGCCGGTACGGTCGTCGGCCGGCAACGGCACCACATCGGTGATGGCCGGTGGGGTGGTCAGCTGTTGCACCGTGGCCGGCGGCACCGGCCGGCCCGCCGCGGTGAGCTGCTGCACCTGATCGGCGGTCTGCTTCTGCACGACCGTGGTGAACGCGGTCTTCAGCGCGTTGGCGGCCGCGGTGCCGGCGGCCGACGCGATGTACAGGTGCGGCGGGGCCGCGGTGACGTCGAGCCCGCCGAAGATCTGTTTGGCGGTGATGGCCGCGGTCATCGCGTCGACCGACGAGTACGGACGCGACGCGAACTGGCCGCCCTGGTCGATGGCGGCCTGGACCCGGGCGGCGTCGGCGGGGGCGGCGACGTACCCGACGGGCAGGTCGTGGGGTTGCGGAGCGTGGGCCACGCTGAGGTAGTAGGCGGACATGACGATTTGGATGATCCCGCCCGCCACGATCAGGCCCAGCACGGCCCACCGCAGCAACCACGGCCGATCCTGACTCGTGTTCACTGACGCCTCCCCCTGTCGGCTCTCCGCCCGGCTACCCGCTTTGTACCGTATCCGGCCGGGTGGGAAATATCCGGCCGGATACGGGACATGAAACCGGCCGGCATGCGGGGGCATGCCGGCCGGTCAGGGGTGTGGTGTGCGGGTCAGCGCCAGCCGAACTCCTGGGAGTAGTACGGGGTCCCGTTCTTGGCGTAGTACACGCCGACCGCGAACGCCTTGGCGCGGCAGTCGAGGATGTTGGCGCGGTGCCCGGGGCTGGCCATCCACGCCTTCATGGTCTCCGAGGCGGTGCGGTAGCCGTACGCGACGTTCTCGCTCATCGGCCACGCGTAGCCGGCGGTGTGCGCGCGGGTGACGAACGTGGAACCGTGCGAACCGATGTGGCTCATACGGTTCGTGGAAGCCTGGTACGCGGAGTGGCCGCGCGCCGCGAGCAGCAGACGGGAGTCGACCCGCATCGGCCGGCAGCCCGCACGCACCCGGGTGTTGTTGGTGTACGTGACGAGCTGGCTCTGCAGAGTGGCCGTGGAGACTCCGGCGGCCTGGGCGGCAGTCGCGGTGACCGCGGTGGTGGCGGTCAGCGCCGCGCCGGTACCGGCGAGCAGGACGCTGATGGTGGTGACGGCTTTGCGCAGCTGCTTGCGGGCCACTTCTGATCTCCCCCGGTCTGACGGCTGCAGGTGCAGCCGCTCACGGGAAAGAGAGTCGAGGTCGCCAGGTGCGCCCCCCGGTCACGGACGGTTGCCCCCGGGTTGCACCTCATACTTTCGGCGGCCAGCCACCGGCCGATCAGCCGCCGCAGCGCGGCGGCTGATGTCCACACCGGAGACCGATCAGTGACCCGCGTCACCCAGCCGGCACACTGATGCTCAGCCTCGGCGTCGCCGCCTGAACCCCACCCGGACTCAGCCGGCCACGGCCCCGATCACTTCGGCGCGATCACGCTCGTCGCCAGCAGCACCGTCAGCAACGCCCCCAGCAGCAACCGGTACGCGATGAAGATGCTGTACGAATGCTTCGAAATGAACTTCAACAGCCACGCCACCGCCGCGTAACCCACCACGAAACTCGTGACAGTCGCAACGATCGTGGGCCCCCAGCCCACCCCCGCCGAGATGTTCCCGGCCTCCTTCACGACCTCCAACGCGGTCGCCCCCAGCAACGCCGGGATCGACAGGAAGAACGACAACTTCGTCACCGTCACCCGGTCGAAGTCACGCAACAGACCCGCGCACATCGTCGCCCCCGACCGCGACACCCCCGGAACCAGCGCCAGACACTGCGCCACCCCGATGATCAGCGTGTCCTTCCACGTCACGTCGTCCTCGTGACGCACCTGCGTCGCCGCCCGGTCCGCGAACCACATCACCCCGCTGAACAGGATCAGCGACGCCGCCACGAACCACAGACTCCGAAACGTCGTCTCGATCGTGTCCTTGAACGCCAGCCCCACGATCGCGATCGGGATCGACCCCAGGATCACCGCCCACCCGAACCGGTAATCCGCGTCGTCGCGCCGCTGCGCACTGAACACGCCCCGCACCCACGCCGGCACGATCCGGGCGATGTCACGCCGCAGGAAAATCGTCGTCGCCAGCACCGCACCCGACTGAATGATCGCCGTGAACGCCGTGATGTCCGGATCGTCGATCTGGTACCCCAGCACCTTTTCCATGATCGTCAGGTGGCCCGTGCTCGAGACCGGCAGGAACTCCGTGATGCCCTCGACCGCGCCGAGCAGCACCGCCTCGAAGATGTTCAACCCGAACCCCGTCTCCCGAACCCGACCGGCAACCGGTCGAGAATAGGGGGTCGGTCAAAACCCGGCACGCCGGACCCGCGCGGCCGCCAAAGTGTACGCAGGATCACGGTCCAGGTTGTGCCGGTCCCGGTCGTAACGGCGGGTCGTCCGCGGATCCGCATGCCCCATCGCGTCCTGCACATCCTCCAACGCCACCCCCTCGGCCCGCGCCGAGGTCGCGAACGCGTGCCGCAGCGAATGCGGCGACAACCGCTGCCAACCCGCGATCCCCGCATCCCGGGCCAGCCGCCGCACCAGCCGGAACACCGCATGCCGATCCACCCGGGCACCCGAAGCCGTCACGAACAACGGCCCGTCGGCCCCCGCCGGCCGCACCCCCAGGTACGCATCCAGCGCCGCACCCGCAGCCGCCGTCAACACCCGCCGCCGCGCCCGCCCGCCCTTGCCCACGAACCGCACCGTACGGTGGCCCCGCTCAGCACCCACATCCCCCACGTCCAGCCCGACAAGCTCACCCACCCGCAACCCCAGATCGGCCAGCAACGCCACCATCGCCCGATGCCGCAACGCCGCCGGGCCCTCATCCGCCTGCGCCGCCGCCAGCAACGCATCCACCTGCTCCGCGGACAACCCCACGGTCGCCGAATGATCCCGCGACACGTACGGGCGGTCCGCTCCCCCGACCGGGTTCGCCGCCACCGCCCGCAACTTCACCAGAAAGTCGTACCAACTCGACAAACCCGACAGCTTGCGGGCCACCGTCGCCGCCGACAACCGCCGCCCCGACCGCGGATCCACCCGCGACTCCAACTCCCGCGCATACGCATTCACATCCAGAAACGACGCCCGCAACGGATCCAGCTCCCGGCCCGCACACCACCCCAACCACCCCGCCACATCCCGCCGGTACGCCACCCGGGTGTGCTCCGACAACCGCCGATTCGCCAGCCACGCCTCCGTGACCTGCTCCGCCCCACCCCCGACGGCCACCACACCCGCCTGCCGCGGCACCACAGACATACGCCCATGCTGCCAAAGCACCCCACCCGCAACACCACCAGACACGCCGGCCGCCACCACACCCCACAAACGACGGCGGCCGCCGCGCCCCCACCCCGGGACGCGACGGCCGACACCGCCGAACCACCTTGCTCAGGCAGCCGCGGCAACCTTCATACCCTGCACATCCGTCACGGCCAGCCGCGACGCCATCGTGCTACGACCCGCGATCTGCGCCGCGTACGCCGCCCGCCGACGCGCCACACAGCCATCCTTCGCCGCCACCGTCGCCTGCTGCTCCATGTGCGTGCTCAAACCATCACGCAGCAGCGCCAGCGCCTCGGTCCGCAACTGCGACACCCGCGACTCGGTCACACCCAGCTCCGCCGCAACCTCCGACAGCGGCCGCTCCTGCAGGAACGACGACTCCACCACGAAGCGCAGACGCTCCGGCAGCACCGACACCGCATCGTGCAGGTAGCCGATCCGCTCCCGGTGCAACAGCACCTCCTCCGGGTTCGGCGCCGCGTCGGTCACCATGTCCTCGGCAGTACCCGCCGCGAACCCCTGCAGCGACAGCACCGCCGCCCGCTGCACGTCGTCCTCGATGTGCGCCAGCTCGCTCACGCCCACACCCAGCAGCTCCGCCAGCTCCGGCGCGCTCGGCGTACGCCCCAGCTGCGTCGTCAACTCCTGCCGCGCCACATCCGCCTTACGCGCCCGGGCCCGCACCGACCGGCTCGCCCAGTCCATGCTGCGCAGCTCGTCCAGCAGCGCCCCCCGGACCCGCACCGCCGCGAACCGGCCGAACGGGATGCCCCGGCTCGCGTCGAACGCCTGGGCGGCGGTCACGAGTGCGGCGTATCCCGCCGACGCCAGATCGTCACGGTGCACATGCGCCGGAACCTTGAACAGCATCTCGCGGACCATGTGGCCCACCAGCGGCATGTTCTCGCGGATCATCAGTTCCTGCTCGCGGGTGACGGTCTTGGTCGTGGTCGCTGCAGTCATTGCGTTTCCCCTCCGGTCGTCGCCGTGACGGCTCAGCGGCTGACGAGGGAAACTTTTCGGGACGCTGGGTGCAGCAATCGGTCGCTGTCGGTTGCGGCCGGGTTGCGGACGTCAAGCACAGCTCAAGCAAGCTCAAGGACGGCTCAAGCAGGCCGATCGCGAGCACTCCGCGCGGCACACACCCGCGCCGCACATCACCACAGGTCGGCAGTCCGCGTGCCGCCCCTAAGGGTTCACAACCCTCCGAGCCCCGCCGGCGGCGTGGCGTACGCCACATCAAGCCCGATCCGGGCGCCGCGGCGCCCGGATGCGGCTACACCGCCCGGCCGTCCCTGAGCGGCCGTGACGGCGCAGGGGCCGACGGTGGCCAGGCGAAAAGTCCTTGGGTAGTCGGTGTTGTTCCGATTTTGGTTTGGCCGGGCGTTCGCGCGGGTGCGAGGCCGCACACCCTGTAGGCCGTCCTAGGATGTTTGTGGTGGGGTGCGCCGAGCGCGCCATGCGCCCGACCGCGACAATGAGCGGGTGCCCCAGCCGACGAACCGGCCCGCCGCCCCCAGCGCCGACCCGGCGCACACCCGCGACACCCTGACGCAGCTGCGACCCGACCTGCTCGACGCGTACGACACCGCACTGCCCGCCGCCCGCGCCGCCGTGCTGGCCCGGCTGCTCGGCGCCCTCGACCGCGAACATCTGCCCGGCGTGCGCCCCGCCCCCGGACCGGCCGGGCACCTGCACCGGCTGCTCGACGACGGGCGCCTGCTGCGCGCCCCCGCGGCCGCAGCAGCGGCGTTCGCCGACGCCGCGCCCGGACTCACCGTGCACGTCGGCGACGACGCCCACACCGACCCCGGCAATCTGCTGCGCGCCCTGCGCCTGCCCGGCGCCGGCCCGCTCGCCGCCGAACTCGACGACAGCGTCGCCAACCTCGCCCTGGCCCGCGCGGACACACCCGCCCCGCACGGCGGCACCGGCGCCCTCAAGGCCGCCGCCGGCGACCCCGGCGGGCTCGGCCGCCTCGAACAGGCCGTCACCGACGGCCACCCCCTGCACCCCTGCTGCCGCACCCGCACCGGCCTGACCACCGCGCAGGTCCTCGCGTACGCCCCCGAGCACCGGCCCGTGATCCGGCTACGCCGCCTGCGCGTACCCCCCGACAGGTGGCACGGCGACGCCCCGCCCGTCCTGTACGCCCACCCGTGGCAGGCCGAACGGCTGCGCGCCGAACACCCGTGGCTCGCCGACGACGGCGAAACCGGCCCCGCCCGGCCCCTGATGTCGCTGCGTACGGTCGCCCCCCTCGACGGCGGCGACCACCTCAAGACCGCGGTCGACGTGCAGATGACCTCCGCGGTCCGCACCGTGTCCCCCGCCGCGGTGCACAACGGGCCGCTGCTGTCCACACTGCTCACCGAACTCACCCGGGACCTGCCGCTGACCGTGCTCGCCGAGACCGCCGCCGGCGCCGTGCTCGTCGACGGCGCCCCCGACCGGCGCCTGGCGTACCTGCGCCGCCGCGCCCCGCACCTACGCCCCGGCGAGACCGTGCTGCCGCTGGCCGCGCTCGCCGCCGCCTCCCCCGCCGACGGGCAGCCGCTGCTCAGCGAAGCGGTCCGCGACCACGGCGCCGACCCGTACGCATGGCTCACCGCCCTGGCCGCCGTCCTGGTGGCGCCGCTGCTGACCGTGCTCGACCGCGGCGTCGCGCTGGAAGCGCACGGGCAGAACACCCTCGTCGTGCTGCGGGCCGGGCACCCCATCCGGCTCGTCTACCGCGACCTCGGCGGCGTCCGGGTCAGCGCGCGCCGGCTGCACACGGCGGGCGTGGGCTGTCCCCCGCTGCACGGCGACCTGCCCAGCGACGACCCCGGCGTGCTGCGCACGAAACTGTTCGCCGCGCTGGGCACGGTCCTGGGGGAACTGGTGGCCGTGCTGGCCCGCCACCACGACGCCGAACCGGCCCGGCTGTGGGCCGGGCTCGCCGCCGCCGTCCGCGCCGCCGGCACACCCGACGCCGCCCGGCTGCTGCACGACCCGCTGCCGGTCAAGGCGACCACCGCGATGCGGCTCGCCGCCGACCCGCTGGACGACCAGTGGGCGTACCTGCCCAACCCGCTGGCGGCGGCGCCGTGACCCGCAGCCTGTCCGGCGCCGCGCTCGCCGTCGCCGCCGCGCACGCCGAAGCCGCCCTGGCCGTGCACGCCCCCGGCCTGGTCGACGCGTACCTGGCCGCGCTGCCCGCCGCCGCCGACACGGTCGGGCGGCGGCTGCGCGCCGCGCTCGTGCGCGAAGGCCTCACCGACGACACCGGCGGCGGACGCCGCCATGGCTTCGGCCGCGTCGAGTACGACCGGGCCGGCGCCGACGACCCCGCCGACCTGCTGCCCGCCGGGCTGCCCGGCAACGCCGCGGGTTTCGCCGCCGAACTGCGCAACGCCGTGGTCAACCTGGCCATCGCCCAGGCCCGCGCCACCACCCGCCCGGTGCAGGCGCACCCGGGCGACGACCCCGACGCGGACGCGCTGCGCCTCGAACGGCTCGCCGTGGCCGGCCACAACCTGCACCCGTGCGGACGCACCCGCCTGGGCTGGGACACCACCGACGTGCTCGCCCACGATCTGGAGGCCGGACACACCACCGTCGGGTTCGTGGCCGTACGCGCCGACGCGCACCTCGGCGACGACCTCGGCGACCACCTGACCCGCGCCTACCCGCAGCTACCCGCAGCCCCGCCCGGCTACCGGCTGCAGCCGGTCCACCCGTGGCAACGCGACACCGTCCTGCCCGGCCGCTACGCCCCGCTGCTGCGCGACGGCACGCTGCGGATCCTCGACGCCGAACTGGACGCCGCCCCGACCGCCGCCTTGCGCACCCTGCTCCTGCCCGCCGACGCCGCCGGGCGCCGCCACTACGCCAAGGTGTCCCTGGACATCCAGGTCACCTCCACCCGGCGCAGCATCAGCGTGGCCAGCACCCGCAACGGCCCGGCCATCGCCCGGCTGCTGGCCGCGCTGCTCGCCGACGACCCCGACGGGGCGCGGCTGCTGCTGATGGCCGAGACCGCCGGCGCCGCCGTACCCGCAGGCTCCGGCCGTGACGCCTCCGCGATCCTGCGCGACGGGCTCACCGGCGCTCTGGCCCCCGGCGAACATGTCGTGCCCGGCGGGGCGCTGCCCGAACTGGCCGGGCGGCTCGCCGCCACCTCCGGGCTGGGGGTACACGGATGGCTGTCGGCGTACGCGCGGCTGCTGCTGCCACCGCTGCTGCGGCTGGCCGCCCGCGGCGCCGCCCTGGAAGCACACCTGCAGAACTGCCTGCCCACGTTCGTCGGCGGGCGGCCCCACCGGCTCGCCGTCCGCGACTTCGCCGGGCTGCGGCTGCACCCGGGCCGGCTGGCCGCCGCCGGGCACACCGTCACGCTGTGGCCCGGCTCGGTGATCGCCACCGCCGACCCGGACGTGCTGCGCGCCAAACTCGGCTACACCGCGCTGCAGGCCCACCTCGGCGAACTGATCATCCGGCTGGGCGCGCACGGGCTGGACGAGGACACCGCGTGGCGCGAGGTCCGCGCGGTTGTCGACGACACGTACGCGGGGCTCGGCGCCGACGCCCGCGCCGACCACGCCGCGTTCACCGCCCCGCTCACCGCCCACAAGGCGCTCGTGCGGATGCGGCTGCTCGGCGACGGCGACACGTACGTGCCCGTACCGAACGCGTTGCATGCGCCCGCCTGAGCCGGTCGCCGCCGCGCTGCGGGCCCTGCCCCGGCCGGTGTGCGCGTACGTCTACGACACCGCCGCGTTGCGCGGGCGCGCCGCCGCCGTCCGCGCCGCGCTGCCCCCCGCCGCGACGCTGCTGTACGCGGTGAAGGCCAACGGCCACCCCGACGTGGTACGCACCCTCGCCGCGGCCTGCGACGGCCTGGAGGTCGCCAGCGGCGGCGAACTGGCGCTGGCCGTGGCCGCCGGTGCCCGCCGGATCGTCTTCGGCGGCCCGGCCAAGACCGACGCGGAACTGGCCGCCGCGCTCGCCGCCCGCGCGCAACTCAACGTCGAAAGCGGACACGAGCTGCGCCGCGTCGACGTGGCCGCCCGCGCCGCGGGCACCACCGCCGCCGTCACGGTACGGGTCAACCGGGCGGGCGCCGCACTGCCCGGCAGCCACGCCATGACCGGCACGGCCACCCCGTTCGGCGTCGACGAGAAGGACCTGCCCGCCGTGCTCGCGCTGGCCGCCACCCTGCCCGCCGTGCAGGTCACCGGGTTCCACCTGCACGCGGTCTCCAACAACCTCGACGCGACCGCGCACGCCGCGTTCGTCGCCGACGCGCTCACCTGGTCCCGGCAGTGCGCCGCCGCCCACGGCATCGACCTGCACGTGGTCAACGTCGGCGGCGGCCTCGGCGTCGACTACACCGGCGACGCCACCATCGACCTGGGCGCGCTGCGCAGCGGCCTGGCCGGGCTCGACCTCACCGGCGTCGACCTGATCGTCGAACCCGGGCGGATCCTGGCCGCCGACGCCGGCTGGTACGCCGCCGAAGTGCTCGACCTCAAACACACCCACGGCCGCTGGTTCGCGGTGCTGCGCGGCGGCACCCACCACTTCCGGCTGCCCGCCGCGTGGGGCTACAGCCACCCGTTCACCGTGCTGCCGGTCGACGCCTGGCCGTACGACTGGGCCCGCCCCGAGATCGGCAACACCGCCGTGGACGCGGTCGGGGAACTGTGCACCCCCCGCGACGTTCTCGCCCGCGACCACCCGGTCGACCGGCTCCGCGTCGGCGACATCCTGGTGTTCGCCCGCACCGGCGCGTACGGCTGGGACATCTCCCACCACGACTTCCTGCACCACCCCCACCCGCGGTTCGTGGTGCTGTAGCCCGCTCAGCCGCGGGCCACCACCGCGAGCTGCCGCAACTCCGACAACCGCACCAGCCGGCCCGCCGCGGCGTACCCGGCGGCGCCGGCCGCACCCGCCACCACCACCGTGACCAGCGCCCCCGGCCAGCCCGGCGCGACCACCGGCGCCAGCGCCCGGACCGCAGCCCACGCACCACCCGCCCCCGCACCCGCGGCCACCAGCACCCGCACATGCGTCCGCACCAGAGCCCGCCCGTCGATGCGGCCCAGCCGCGCCCGCAACGCCAGCGCCGTCGCCACCAGACCCACGGCGTACGCGACCGCATACGCGACCGGCACCGCAACCACCACCGCGGCCGGGGGCAGCAACCGCACCGCGGCCAGACACAACGCCGCCCCGGCCGCCGACACCCCCGTGGTGATCAACGCCGGGGTCCGGGTGTCCTGCAACGCGAAGAAACCCCGCTGCAACACCATGTAGCCGGTGAACGGCACGAGCGCGACACCGAACGCCGACAGCACCACACCCAGCTGCGCCACCGTCGGCCCGGCACTGCGGCCGTGCGCGAACAACAACACCGAGATCTGCGGACCCAGCAGCATCAACGCCACCGCGAACGGCGCCACCGCCACCACCGCAACCCGCGCCGCCAACGACAGGTCACCGATCACCCGCTCATGGTCGCGGCGCGCCGCGCTACGGCTCAACCGCGGCAGCAACACCGTCATCAACGACACCGCCACCACCGCGAACGGCACCTGGAACACCGTCAACGCATGCTGGTACGCGCTGAGCCCGCCCGGCCCGCTGCGCGACGCCACCCGGGTGGCCACCGCGAGCAGCACCTGCGCCGCGACCACCGACAGCAGCGCCCACCCGCCGATCCGCGCGATCCGCCGCACCGCCACACCCCGCGGATCAGCCCGCAGCCGCACCGGGAAACCGCTGCGCGACAACGACCACACCACGAACGCCGCCTGCGCCAGCACCCCGGCGCTCGTACCGACCCCCAGCAGCGCGAGCTCTGCCGCGCTCAGGTCGGCGAACCGGGTGGTGCCGCCCACGGCGAGATAACCCAACCCCACCACGATCACCACCACGCTGTTGGCCAGCGGCGCCCACATCGGCGCGGCGAACCGCCCCCGTACGGTCAGCACCGCACCCGCCACCGCGCTGACGCCGTAGAACAGGATTTGCGGCAGGAAGAAACGGCTCAGCACGACCGTCAGCTCCCGCTGCGGCGCGGTGAAGCCGGGCCCGTACAGCCGAACCAGCCACGGCGCCGCCACCACCGCGAGCAGGGTCAGCGCCGTCAGCGCGCACACCGTCAGCGACAGCAGCCGCTGCGCATACGCCACCCCGGCGTCGCCGTCATCGGCCACGGCCCGGGTCAACAACGGCACCAGCACACCGGCCAGCACACCCCCGGCCACCACCTCGTAGACCGCATTGGGCAGCGTGTTCGCCACGTTGTAGCTGTCCAGCAGCCGGCTGCCCAGCCCCAGCGCCGCCGTGAGCACCAGGATCCGGACGAACCCGGCAGCCCGCGACGCGGCGGTCGCCACCGCCGTCGCCCGCCCGGCACGCCCCAACGACGATCGATCCTGCACCCCGACCTTCCTAGCGCACCCGCGCACCCCGCAACTGCCGGGCTCAGCAGCAGGCACCGCCCGGCCGATGGTGTCGCCGACCCCCTCTGGCCGACGGGAAGGCAACCGCGTGATCCGCCCCACGTTCGCTGTCTGCGCCCTGCTCACGCTCGCCGCAGGCGGCTGCGCCTCCACGGCCGGCACCGGCCAGGACGTCGCCACCCCGGCGACACCCGCGGCGCAGAGCTGGATCGTCGTGGCCACCGGCGCCACCCCGACCGCATCGCCGGCCCCGACCACACGTACGACACCCACGGCGTCGCCCGCGGTGCCGTCCGCGTCCGCCTCCGCAACGCCGACGCCGACCGCCAGCGCGAGCCACGCCTACGCCACCTGCGTCGGCGCCCACAAGGCCGGCCAGATCACGGTCGCCGACGTGCAGCCCGGCCGCACCAGCGCGGTCGTGCGCTGGAACAACCCCGGCGACGAATCCGTCGTCGCCTACCGCGTCACGGCGATCTCCCAGGACCTCGTGGGCGGATCCCAGCCGCAGCTGCCCTGGACCGTCGTCGACCCCGGCCACGGCTGCCACACCGTCACCGCCACCGTGCCCGGCCTGCAGCCGCACACCCGGTACGTCTTCCCCGTCAACGCGATCCGCACGGCGCTCTCCCAGGACGGCACGACCCAGAGCCTGACCGTCGCGCGTTCCCGGGTCGTCACCACCGGCTGACCGGCTCAGCGGCGCGCCGCAAACGTACGCCGCAGCTCCCGCAACGCCTGACGGCGGACATCGCCGGTCAGGACGTCCAGATACAGCCGGCCGTCGAGATGGTCGGTCTCGTGCTGCAACGCCCGCGCCAGCAGACCCGTGCCGTGGATCGTCACCGGCTCGCCGCGCCGGTCCACGCCCCGCACGGTGACCGCCGCCGCCCGCCGGGTCACGAACCCCAGCCCCGGCAGCGACAGGCAGCCCTCCTCGTCGTCGCTGACCCCGGACGCCTCCGACAGCACCGGGTTCACCACATGCCCGACCCGCCCGCCGACGTTGAACGAGAACACCCGCAGACCCACCCCGATCTGCGGGGCGGCGACCCCGGCCCGCCCCGGCTCGCGCACCGTGTCCTCCAGGTCGGTGACCAGAGCGTGCAGGTCGTCGTCGAACACGGTCACCGGCTGCGCCGGCGCACGCAACACCGGGTCGCCGTACCGGCGGATCGGACGTACGGTCATGCCCGCAAGGCTAACCGGCAGTCACGGATCACCCGGCGCTCAGCGCCGCACGGATCGGGGCCGCCTTCGCCGCGGCCTCGTCCACCTCCGCCACCGGGTCACTGCCCCAGGTGATGCCGCCACCGGCCCACACGTGCACCCGCGCCCCGTCCACCGCGACCGTACGGATGCTCAGACCCAGATCCACATGATCCGTGCCGACCCAGCCCAGCGCCCCCATGCTCACCCCGCGCCCCACCGGCTCCCACTGCGCGATCTGCGCCAGGGCCGCCAGCTTCGGCGCCCCGGTCACCGACCCGCCCGGGCACACCGCCCGCAACAACTGCGCCAGGTCCAGCCGCCCGGTCACCGGCGCCGAGATCACCGACTCGGCCTGCCACAACCCGCACCAGCGGCGCACCGCGAACAGCTCGTCCACCCGCACCGGGCCCACCCCGGGCAGCCGGGACAGGTCGTTGCGTTCCAGGTCGACGATCATCACGTGCTCGGCGCGTTCCTTCGCCGAATTCCGCAGCTCCTGACGGCCCGCCTCGGTCGCCGGACGGGTCCCCTTGATCGGGCGGGTGATCACCCGGCCGTCGCGCACCTCCACCAGCGTCTCCGGCGACGCACACGCGATCGCCCACCCGTCGCCGGCCAGCACCCCGCCGTACCGGGCCCCCGGCAACGCCGCCACCCGCGCCAGCGCGGGACCTGGATCCCCGGTGTACGGGGCGCTGGCCTGTCCCACGAGATTCACCTGGTACACGTCACCGCACGCGATCGCCTCCCGCACCCCGGAAACCGCCGCGGCGTGCTGCGCCCGGGACCAGCCCGGCGCCCACTCACCCACCGCGAACCCCGGACCGGGTGGGGGCGGCGACGCCGCCGGCCCGTGGGTGTACACCACCGCGACCACGTCCGGGATACCCGGTACGGGGCTGGGCGTCCCGGCCGGTCCCCCGGCCATCGCCGCACCGGCCGCCGCGGACACGTACAGGGCCGCTCCGCACGGTGTGCCGGTTGCGTCCGGATGCGCACCCTGCGCGGCACGCCCGAGGTCTCGCACGGGCAGTCCGTTGGCCGCGAGGTACGCGGTAACAAGCTCAGCAGGGTCACCCCCGTCACCCAGGTGCCACCCGAACATCTGTGACGGAGCGTGACGGCCCCGGCAACCCGCCGGAGTGCCCGGCGGCGAACTGGCCGGAGGTGTCGGAAAGTGGTCAACGACCCCACTTCCGTGGACCATCGGTACCGAGGACTCTGTCAATGGGACGCCGTCACTTCCCCGATCCGGCCTCGTTCGGATTGAGGTAATCTTCCTCACCGTCCTTGTGAATCATCACACAGCACCGACCGGAGAACCTTCGATGTGCCAGCACCAACCCCCCTGCCCGACCGCGGACGCGGTCGATCGCGACGCCGCCCGCATCATCGCCACCTTCTGCGAGCAAGGCTGGAGCCTGCTCTGCAACGGCGTGATCACCTTCGAGGACACCGGCGAGATCCTGCCGGACGGCACCATGATCGAACCGCACCGGGGACCCGCCTGGCACGCCCTCGCGGCGTGACCCGGCACCACCCCGGCGCGCACCCGCGCCAACACACAGCGTAACCAGCACGACCGCATCGGCGAGACACACGCGACCCGCACCGCAGCGGCCACCGCGCACGCCGACCGTACGGCCCACCGACCCCCGCGAGCGCACCACCGGCTCCGCGCGGGGCCGGCGAGCCGTCACCACACCGGCCCCGGCCCGTACCCGGATCAGTCCTCGAACGCCTCCGGCGCAGGACACGCACACACCAGATTCCGGTCCCCGTACGCGCCGTCGATCCGCCGCACCGGCGGCCAGTACTTCGCCGTCCGGTCCACCCCCCGCGGAAACCCCGCCACCGACCGCGGATACACGTGCGACCACTCGTCCGCCGACACACACGACGCCGTGTGCGGCGCATTCACCAGCGGATTGTCGTCGCCGGGCCACCGGCCCGCCGCCACCGCGCCGATCTCCTCCCGGATCGCGATCATCGCCTCGCAGAACCGGTCCAGCTCCTCCAGGTCCTCGCTCTCGGTCGGCTCCACCATCAGCGTCCCCGCCACCGGGAACGACATCGTCGGCGCGTGGAACCCGTAGTCGATCAGCCGCTTCGCCACATCGTCGACACTGATCCCGGTCGCCTTCGTCAACGGCCGAAGATCCAGGATGCACTCGTGCGCGACCAGCCCGTCGTTACCCGCATACAACACCGGGTAATGCTCCCGCAGCCGCGCCGCCACATAGTTCGCCGACAACACCGCCACCGCCGTCGCCGCCGCCAGCCCGTCCGGACCCATCATCCGCAGATACGCCCACGAGATCGGCAGGATCCCCGCCGACCCGTGCGCCGCCGACGACACCGCATGCTCCCCCGACACCGACAACGGATCGCCCGGCAGGAACTCCGCCAGATGCGCCCGCACCGCCACCGGACCCACCCCGGGACCACCACCACCGTGCGGAATGCAGAACGTCTTGTGCAGATTCAGATGCGACACGTCCGCCCCGAACTTGCCCGGCTTGGCGAACCCCACCAGCGCATTCAGGTTCGCACCGTCCACATACACCTGACCACCCGCGTCGTGCACCTTCGCACACAGATCCGCGATACCGGTCTCGTACACCCCGTGCGTCGACGGATACGTCACCATGATCGCCGCCAGGTCGTCGCGATGCGCGGCGATCTTCCGGTCCAGGTCCGCGGCGTCCACATTGCCGTCCGCGTCACACGCCACCACCGCGACCCGCATACCCGCCATCACCGCGCTCGCCGCGTTCGTCCCGTGCGCACTCGACGGGATCAGGCACACGTCCCGGTGCACCTGCCCCCGCTGACGGTGGTACCCGCGAATCGCCAGCAGACCCGCCAGCTCACCCTGCGAACCCGCGTTCGGCTGCACACTCACCGCGTCATAACCGGTAAGCTCCGCCAGCCACGACTCCAACTGCGCCACCAGAGCCTCGTAGCCCGCGGTCTGCGAACGCGGCGCAAACGGGTGAATGTCCGCGAACTCCGGCCACGTCACCGGCTCCATCTCGGTCGTCGCGTTCAGCTTCATCGTGCACGACCCCAGCGGGATCATGCCCCGGTCCAGCGCATAGTCACGATCCGACAACCGGCGCAGATACCGCAGCATCCCGGTCTCCGAATGATGCGTACGGAACACCGGATGCGTCAGGAAGTCACCCTCGCGCCGCAACGACGCCGGAATCGCCGCCGACACCGACCCGACCGGCACCGCACCGAACGCGGCCAGCACCACGGACACGTGCGCCTCGGTCGTCGTCTCGTCACACGCCACCGACACCCGGTCCGCGTCCACCCGCCACACATCCACACCCGCCGCCGCGGCCGCAGCCACCACCGCATCCGCCCGGCCCGGCACCACCGCCGTCACCGTGTCGAAGAACTCCGCATGCGCCACCGCCACCCCGGCCGCAGCCAGACCCGCCGCGATCGCCGCCGCCCGCTCATGGGTACGCCGCGCGATCGCCCGCAACCCCTCCGGGCCGTGGTACACCGCGTACATGCTGGCCATCACCGCCAGCAGCACCTGCGCCGTACAGATGTTGCTGGTCGCCTTCTCCCGGCGGATGTGCTGCTCCCGCGTCTGCAACGCCAGCCGATACGCGGGCGCCCCGTCCGCGTCCTTCGACACCCCGACCAGGCGCCCCGGCAGCGACCGCTCCAACCCGGCACGCACCGCCAGATAACCCGCATGCGGCCCGCCGAAACCCAACGGCACCCCGAACCGCTGCGTCGTGCCCGCCGCGATGTCCGCCCCGATCTCGCCGGGCGCCCGCAGCAACGTCAACGCCAGCAGATCCGCCGCCACCGTCACCAGAGCACCACTCGCATGCGCCGCCGCCACCAGCGCGGCATGATCGCGCACCGCCCCCGACGCCCCCGGATACTGCAGATGCAGCCCGAAGAACTCCTCCGGCAGTGCCTCCCCGGCCTCCAGATCCACCAGCCGGACCTCGATACCCAGCGGTTCCGCCCGGGTCCGCAGCACCGACAGCGTCTGCGGCAGCGTGTCCGCGTCCACCACGTACACGCTGCTCTTGCTCTTGGACGCACGCCGCGCCAGCGTCATCGCCTCGGCAACCGCGGTGCCCTCGTCCAGCATCGACGCGTTCGCGGTCGTCAACCCGGTCAAGTCCGTGACCATCGTCTGGAAGTTCAGCAGCGCCTCCAGCCGGCCCTGACTGATCTCCGGCTGGTACGGCGTGTACGCCGTGTACCACGCCGGGTTCTCCAGCACGTTGCGGCGGATCACCGCCGGCGTGAACGTGCCGTAGTAGCCCAGGCCGATCATCGGGGTCGCCACGGTGTTGCGCGCCGCGATCGCCCGCAACTCGGCGATCGTCTCCTCCTCGGAGGCCGCCTCCGGCAACGCGAGCCGCCCGTGCCAGCGGATCGACTCGGGGATCGCGGCGTCCATCAGCTGCTCCATCGAGCCGTACCCGATGACCTTGAGCATCTGGTCCTGCTCGTCCGGATCCGGACCGATGTGGCGGGCTGCGAACGTCATGGCGGGCTCCTACGGCAGAGAAGAAGGTCGACGAAGCAACCTCCCCCTCTGTCGTACCCCACAGGGCACTCCAGAGCGCCTGCCCCCGCGGTCCTTTTGCCTGAGAGGTTCCGGGGAGGATTTGCCCCTTCGGCGCCGCCGGGACCGCGAACGGCCCGATGGTCTCTCCCGCGTGGGTGGTGCCGGCTGGCCACCAAACTACCAGCGCCGACACGCGGCGCACGGTTCCCCCGGCCGGGATGTGACCTACCCGCCAGCCCGGCCGGGGCGCAACACCAGCGCAAACTTCGCGCAAGAACCCGTCAAGATCCGGCCCCGGCCACCGATCAGTTCCGGAACCGAACCGGGCCGTCCGGTTCCGATCCCGGGGGCACCATGCCACATCGCACCGCCACCTCCGCCGGCCTCCTCGCGGCCGCCACCGCCGGCCTGATCACCGCAGCGTTGCTGCCCGCGCTGCCGGCCGCCGCCAGCGACACCTGGCCGGTCTGCGCCGACGCCGCCGCGACGCAATGCATCGCCGAGGCCACCCTCACCCCGGTCGGCGGCCAGCTGGCACCCCTGTCCCAGTACGGCCTGAGCGCGTCCGCCGCGCTGACCAACGACCGGCTGGACTGGGCGGTGAACGGCTGGGCCGGCAAGCCCGGCACCGTCACCGGCGGACGGCTCACCCTCAAGATCCGTACGGGGTCGTGGGCGGCGGGCTTCACCACCGCGGTCGCCGGCGGACTCACCGTCACCCCCGGCGGCGACGGCAGCACCCGCACGGTGACCATCACCGGCCGCGCCACCCACGTCGACTGGGTCGGCGGCGACATCACGGGCGGCGCCGACGAGATGGCCGACCCGGCCGCCAGCGGCACACACTTCAGCGGCACCACCGCCGCGAAGAACCCCAACGGCGTCCCCACCAACAGCTTCGGCGACGGCGCGTACCTCACCACCGACGCCCAGTACGGCCCCTCGGGCATGGACTACAACGACGGGGGCGACTCTCCGTTCCTGCACCTGCAGGGCATGATGCGCAACCCGCACCTCGACGCGGACGGCCGGCCCGTCCACGGCGCCCTCACCGTCTGGCTTCCCGCCGCCTGGTTCACCGCCCGCGGCACCACCGCCCAGCAGGCCGCGGATACCGGCTTCGACCTTGTCGACACCTCCCGCAGCCAGGCCAGCCTGCCCGTCATCGCCACCGTGCGCGAGGGCGGCATCGAACTGCACGCGGACGATCTCGACTACGGCATGCCGTACCTGTTGATCTACCTGCGGCCCAGCGGCGCCGAAGGCCTGAGCCGGCCCGCCGCACCGCAGGACGTCGACGCCGTCGGCGACCACGGCACGCTCACCGCGTCGTGGAGCGAGCCGGACAGCGACGGCGGCTCCCTGCTGACCGGCTACACCGCGCGGGCGTTCACCGAACCCACCGGCGGCACGGTCGCCGGACGCTGCACCGTGGCACTCGCCGCCCCGACCGACACCCCGGACGGCGACACGCCCGGCGACGACACCACCTGCACCATCGGTGACCTCACCGACGGCCGGACGTACTACCTCGGCGTCACCGCGAGCAACGCGCTCGGCGAGGGCGACGCCCAGGACGAACGCGTCGCGGTCACCGCAACTCCGCCCAGCGTGCCGTCGGCGCCGACCGAGGTGCGGGTCCGCGCGGGCCGCGGCGCCCTGACCGCCACCTGGCAGGAACCGGAGTCCGACCACGGCGCCCCGATCACCGGCTACACCGCCTACGCCTACCGCAGCGCGACCGGCGGGGAGCCCGTGGCCCGCTGCACCGCCGACGGGTCGGACGACGCGTGCGAGCTGCCCCGCCTGGCGAACGGCGTCACCTACTACGTCGGTGTCACCGCGACCAACGACGCCGGACAGGGCCCGGCGAACGCGGTCCGGGTCGCCGGTACGCCCCGGACCACACCCGGGACGCCGCGCGCCGTGAACGTGTCGTCCCGCGGGAAGAAGGCCCGGGTCGGCTGGGCGGCCCCGGCGAACACGGGCGGCGCACCGGTGACCGGCTACCGGGCGCGGGTGTACGGCGGCCGCGCCGGCGGTTCCGCGGTCGCCCAGTGCACGACGAAGGGCGGCGGGCGCGACTGCACCGTGTCCGGGCTCAAGGCGGGCCGGACGTACTGGGTGAGCGTCGCCGCGCAGAACGGGGCCGGCTCCTCGGCCGAGACGGGCCGCGTCAAGGTCGTGGTCCGGCGCTGAGTTCGTCGCCCGGCGCCCGTCTCTCCCCGGGACGGTGCGCCGGGCGACGGCGCGGGACACACCCCGTAGGGTGTCCTAGGATTCTAGGAATTGTCCCTCCGGGCCGGAGGCGGTCTACCCTGGCCCCATGCCCGCCACCGCGCGCGACACCCCCGTCGCCCACCTGGCCCGGCCCCACCGCCCGGTCCTCGTGACCGGCACCCTGGGTGAACTCACCGGGCCGCAGCACGGCCTCGTCGAGCTGCCCCTGCGGCTGTGGTGGAACCCGCACCGCACGTTCGACCTCGACCAGCCCACCATGCGGCTCTGGCTGTACGAGAACGTGCTGCGCGAAGCGGTCCGCGTCGACGAGCTGCGCCGGCACCTGCACGGCCCCACCCTGATCCGGCTGTGGCCGGAACTGAATCTGCCCCGCGGCGTCCGCGCCGCCTGGGAGGCCCGCCACCCGGCACTGCGCCGCGCCACCGCCCGCTGACGTGCCCGTCGACGACTTCTACGCCGACGTCGCGCGCGTCGCCCTGGCGGTCGCGGACAAACACGGCTTCGTCCTCGGCGGCGGTGTGGCCTGGCTGCTCACCGGCCTCGTGCAACGCCCCACCGAAGACATCGACCTGTTCACCGACACCGACGGCGCGGTCGCTGCCGCGGCCGGCGAGGTCTGCGCGGCGCTCACCCGCGCCGGATACGCGGTACATCGCGAGGCGGCCGACGAACTGTTCGACGGCATGGACGCAAACCTGCGCGAGTTCACCGTCACCGGACGCGGCGGAGCACTGCGGCTGACCCTGTGCCGGCTGGACCGCCGCCACGCCCCGGTGGTCATGGACCTCGGGCCGGTCATGCACCTCGACGATCTCGTCGCCACCAAGGTCGCCGCGCTGGTGAACCGGCGTGAGGTCCGCGACTACATCGACGTCGCCGCCGCGCTGGGCCGCTACCCGCTGCACCGGGTGCTGACGCTCGCCCGCGCCGCCGACCCGGCGCTGGACGACGCCGACATCGCGGCCGCCGGCCGCTACCTCGACCGCCTCGACGACGCCCGGTTCGCCGTGTACGGGCTGAGCCCCACCGACGTCCGCGCCGTCCGGGACCGCCTCGCCGACTGGCCGCGATAGCCCGGCGTAATCGCCCAGTCGCCGTGGGTGGATGTTAACGGCCGTTCCGGGCCGCACCTGAGGTCTGCAACCGTCCTGCACCCGAGGCCGCACCGCTCCGCAACCCGCCGCACCGAATCTGAAACCTCAGCAAGGTCCCCCCGACACCCAAGGAGCTCCCCCCATGCGCGTGCGGATCGCTACCACCCTCGCCGTCGTCGCGGCGACCGTCGGCCTGGCGGTCACCACCGCCGGCCCGGTCGTGTCCGCGTTCGGCGGCCACTCCTCCGCGTCCTCCGCCGACCACGTCGACGCCGCCAAGGGCCGCATCATGCGGGAAACCCCGCCGGCCACCGCGACGACGACGCCGGCCACCGCCGCGACGCCGGCGGCCAGCCCGTCCCCCACCGCGACCCCGGCGTCGACCCCGGCGCCCGCCGCGACGACCTCGGCCGCGAAGAAGGACAAGGCTGGGAAGTGACGCCGGACGCCGTGGCCGGACCCGTCCCAGGTCCGGCCACGGCGCTGTCGCGCCCGGCCAGGGCCGCGGTGTCTCGGCGACCCTGGATAGGGTGACGTCATCATGACGCTCACCGACCTGCTGCCCGGCACCGCCGACCCCGACTCCGTCTTCACCGCGTTCGGCGACTGGGTGAACGGGCAGGGCCTGACGCTCTACCCGCACCAGGAAGAGGCGCTCATCGAGATCGCCACCGGGTCGAACGTCATCCTCAACACCCCCACCGGCTCCGGCAAGAGCCTGGTCGCGATGGGCGCACACTTCGCCGCGCTCGCCGACGGCCGCACCACCTTCTACACCGCGCCCATCAAAGCCCTGGTCAGCGAGAAGTTCTTCGCCCTGTGCGCCGCGTTCGGCGCCAAGAACGTCGGCATGCTCACCGGCGACGCCAGCGTGAACGCCGACGCGCCGATCATCTGCTGCACCGCCGAGGTGCTGGCCAACCTGGCCCTGCGCGAGGGCGCCGACGCCGACGTCGGCCAGGTCGTCATGGACGAGTTCCACTTCTACGCCGAACCCGACCGCGGCTGGGCGTGGCAGGTGCCGCTCATCGAGCTGCCGCAGGCCCAGTTCCTGCTCATGTCCGCCACCCTCGGCGACGTCACCCGCTTCGTCGACGACCTGACCCGGCGCACCGGCCGCGCCACCGCGGTGGTCAGCAACGCCGAGCGGCCCGTGCCGCTGCTGTTCTCGTACGCGATGACACCGCTGCACGAGACCATCGAGGAGCTGCTCAGCACCCGCCAGTCGCCGGTCTACATCGTGCACTTCACCCAGGCCGCCGCGCTGGAACGCGCCCAGTCGCTGATGAGCATCAACATGTGCACCCGCGCCGAGAAGGACGCCATCGCCGCGGCCATCGGTGGTTTCCGCTTCACCGCCGGGTTCGGGCGTACGCTCAGCCGGCTGGTCCGGCACGGCATCGGCGTGCACCACGCCGGGATGCTGCCCAAATACCGGCGGCTCGTGGAGACGCTCGCCCAGGCCGGCCTGCTGAAAGTCATCTGCGGCACGGACACCCTCGGCGTCGGCATCAACGTGCCGATCCGTACGGTGCTGTTCACCGGTCTGTCCAAGTACGACGGTGTGAAGACGCGGCTGCTCAAGGCGCGCGAGTTCCACCAGATCGCCGGCCGGGCGGGGCGCGCCGGCTTCGACACCGTCGGCACCGTGCTCGTGCAGGCCCCCGAGCACGTCATCGACAACGAACGGGCCCTCGCCAAGGCCGGCGACGACCCGAAGAAACGCCGCAAGGTGGTCCGCAAGAAGCCACCCGAGGGCACCATCGGCTGGGGGCAGCCCACCTTCGACCGGCTGGTCGCCGCCGACCCCGAACCACTCACCTCGTCGTTCCAGGTCAGCCACGCCATGCTGCTCAACGTGCTCGCCCGGGGCGGCGACCCGTTCGCCGCCATGCGGCACCTGCTCACCGACAACCACGAGGAACCCGCCGCGCAGCGCCGCCACATCCGGCGCGCCGTCGCAATCGCCCGGGCCCTGCTCGCCGGCGGCGTCATCGAACGCGCCGACGGCACGTTCCGGCTCGTCGACGACCTGCAACTCGACTTCGCGCTCAACCAGGCGCTGTCGCCGTTCGCCCTGGCCAGCCTCGAACTGCTGGACCGCGAATCGCCCGACTACCCGCTGGACGTCGTCAGCGTCATCGAGTCCACCCTGGAGGATCCGCGGCAGGTGCTCTCCGCGCAACGGCAACGCGCCCGCGGCGAGGCGGTCAACGCGATGAAGGCCGAGGGCATCGAGTACGAGCAGCGCATGGAACTGCTGGAGGAGGTCACCCACCCGCAGCCGCTGCGCGAACTGCTGGAGGCCGCGTACGAGACGTACCGGCGGGGACACCCGTGGGTGGCCGACCACGAACTGCGCCCCAAGAGCGTCGTGCGCGACATGTACGAGCGGGCCATGACATTCACCGAGTACGTCGGCTTCTACGGGCTGTCCCGGTCCGAGGGGCTGGTGCTGCGCTACCTGGCCGACGCGTACCGGGCGTTGCGGCAGACCGTGCCCGAGGACGCCCGTACCGAAGAACTGACCGACCTCATCGAATGGCTCGGTGAACTGGTCCGCCAGGTCGACTCCAGCCTGCTCGACGAGTGGGAGCGGTTGCGCAACCCCGGTGCCGAGCCGGCCGAGGTCCGGCTGGACGACAAGCCGCCCGCGGTGACCCGCAATACCCGCGCGTTCCGGGTCCTGGTGCGCAACGCGCTGTTCCGCCGGGTCGAGCTGGCCGCGCTGCGCCGCCACGCCGAGCTGGGCGAGCTGGACGGCGAGTCGGGCTGGAACGCGGACCGTTGGGCCGAGGCACTGGACGACTACTTCGCCGAGTACGGCGAGATCGGCACCGGGCCGGCCGCCCGCGGCCCCGCACTGCTGCACATCGACGCCGGGGCGCAGACGTGGCGGGTCCGGCAGGTCTTCGACGACCCCGACGGCGACCACGACTGGGGCATCGACGCCGAGGTGGACCTGGAGGCCAGCGACGCCGCGGGCGCCGCAATGGTGCGGGTCATCGCGGTCGGCCCGCACTGATCACCGCGTAATTGGCGAGCACCCGCGGGCGTCGCTGCCCATACTGGTCGGCATGAAAATCGCCGAGGCGCTTGCGCTGCGCGCGGACGCGGCGCGCCGCGCCGAACAGCTGCGCTCCCGCATCACCGCCAACGCCCGCTACCAGGAAGGCGAGGCGCCCGCCGAGGACGCCGCCGCGCTGCTGGCCGAAGCCGGCGAGGTCCTCGCGGGACTGGAAACGCTGATCCGCCGGATCAACCGCACCAACGCCGCCACCGCCCTCGAGGGCGGCGGCACGCTCACCGACGCGCTCGCCCGACGCGACGTGCTACGGCTGCGGCACGGCCTGGTCGCCGCCGCCGCGGACGCCGCCGCCGGGGGCGGCCAGCACGGGTACCGTCAGCTGCGCTCAGAACTGAAGATGCTGCCGGCGCTGCCGGTCGCGGAGCTGCGCGGCCGGGCCGACGACCTCGCCCGGCAGCTCCGCGAGGTCGACACCGTCATCCAGCGGACCAACTGGGAGGTCGACCTGCTGGACTGACGGCGCGGTGCGGAGCAGGTAGCCATCGTGGAGGCGTGCACGACCCGAGAGCCGGCGGATTCCGGCTCACTTCCTGGAGCGCCCAGGGCAGGCGCTGGGGTTCGACTCCCCAGTTCACCTCGCAGGCCCAGCACCACGCACAGGTGACGGCGCACAGGGCACGGCACACCACCGGGTGCAGATCCACGACGGCGAGGGTGGGATCGGGGCTTTCCGCACCGTACCGGCAACGCTCAGGCCCGGGCGAACGGCCCGGCGTGATCTCGCGGACGGCCGCCACGTCACCGGGGGTCTCGCGACGAATCAACCCGCCAGCGCTGTCCCCGGTTCCGGGGCGCGCGGTGGAAGAGGCCGCGGGACCCCGTCAGGCCCCGGCGGATCCGTCCGGCGTACCGGGGCGTGGCCCGCGGCGCAGCACCGCATTCCCGGCACGAAGCACCGCGGCGCGGTGCTCGCGGGCGGTGAACCGGCGGCTGCGCGACACCGCCACCCCGGCCAGGCACAACGCCCCGCCGGCCAGCGTCAGGGCACCGGGCAGCTCACCCAGCAGCAGCCACGACAGCAACACCACCAGCGCGGGCACCACGTACGTCGTGGCACCCATGCGGCCCGCGGTGGTACGCGCCAGCGCGTACGCCCACGTGGTGAACGCCAGCGCGGTCGGGAACACCCCCAGATACACCACGTTGAGGGTGGCCGGCACCGGTGCCCGCGCCACCTGCGACACCAGCTGACCGGCGAACGGCAGGCACGCCACCGCACCCACCAGGCAGCCGTACGTGGTGACCTGCAACGCGCTCGCATGCCGCAACGCCGGCTTCTGCGCGACCACCCCCGACGCGTACGCGATCGCCGCGAGCAGGCACAACAGCACCCCCAGCACCGAGGAGCCGCCCCCTCCCGACATCGACATGCCCACCACTACGGCACCGGCGAACGACACCGCGAGCCCCGCGACCAGCGACACCGGCAGGCCCTCGCCCAGCAGCCGGCTGCTCAGCAACGCGATCAGGATCGGCCCCACGTTGACCACCATCGCGGCGGTGCCCGCGTCGACCGCCCGCTCGCCCCAGTTCAGCAGCACCATGTACCCGCCGAACCACAGCACCCCGGACAGCAGGATGCCGGGCCACGCGTGGCGCGGCGGCAACCCTTCGCGGCGCACCACCGAGAACGCGACCAGCACCAGCGCGCCGACAAGCAGCCGGCCCAACGCGAGCGCGCCCGGCGAGTACGCCGCCCCGGCACTGCGGATGGAGACGAACGCGGACGCCCACAGCACCACCGTGGCCGAGGCCGCGACCAGCGCGGGACGGGAAACAGTCATGATTGACAACCTCGCCGACCGGGCCCGGCTCGGGCAAGCGGCTTTCGGACCTGGCGATCGCTGATCGACGGAGACCCGGTCGCGGCGAGCGCCGCCGCAGGGCAGGAAACGACACGGCCCCGGCCGCGGCCCCTCGTGCGGGGCCACGGCCGGGGCCGGAACGTGTTCGGTCAGAGCCGGTAGCGGCCGACCGCCGACTGCAGCGCCACACCCGCGGACTTCAGTTCGCTCGCGACCGCGCCGGTCTCCTCCATCGTCGCCGTCGCGGACGTACGGGTCTGCGCGATGACCGCCATGGCGTCGGCGATCTCACCGGCCCGGGCGCTCGCGGCCACGATGCTCTCGGTCATCATCCCGGCCGTGGCGTGCTGCTGCTCGACGGCGCTGGCGATGGTGGTCTGGTACCCGTTGACCCGGTCGATGACCTCGCCGATCTCGGTGATGGACGAAACCACCCCGGAGGTGTCGGCCTGGATCGTGCCGACCCGGGCGGTGATGTCCTCGGTGGCCTTCGCGGTCTCCTGGGCGAGGTCCTTGACCTCGCTGGCCACGACCGCGAAGCCCTTGCCCATCTCCCCGGCGCGGGCCGCCTCGATGGTGGCGTTCAGGGCCAGCAGGTTGGTCTGCTCCGCGATCGACGTGATGACCTGGACCACGTCGCCGATCTGCGCGGACGACTCACCCAGCTTGGTCATGATGCGGCTCGCGTCGGCCGACGCGGCCATGGCGGCGGCGGCGACGGTCACGGCCTCGGACGCGCTGCGGGAGATCTCCTGGATGCTGGCGCCCATCTCCTCCGAACCGGAGGCGAGCGTGGAGATGTTCTCCGACACATCCTGCGAGGCGCGCAGGATGTTCCCGGACGCCTGCACCGAGTCCTGCGTACCGCTGACCAGTTCGGCGACCAGCTCACCCAGCCGCACCGCCGCGCCCGAGAGCCGGGTCGTCTCGTCGCCCGCCTCGCGGACCACCGCAGCGAACGCGTCCAGGACCCCGTTGACCGCCGCGGTCGCCCGCGCGGCCTCGCCGCGGCCCCGCTCCTCGGCGCGCACCGCGAGATCGCCGCCGGCCGCCCGCTCCAGAACCTCAGCGGTGTGCTTGAGCACGGCGCGACGCTGCCGGTCCCCGCGGACCACCACAGCCAGACCGACAAGGGCGAGTGCCGCCACCGAAGCCAACAACACGACAGCCATGGAACACTCCCGGATTCGCGGCCGGCACTACCTCGTGGCCGACTCCGGGGTGAACATCGGCCACCACCGGTGCCGCCATGAGCGTTTCGGGCCGCTGATCACCCACTGATCATCAGTCGTCGAAGTCCACGATCACCTTGGCCGCGGTCGGCGTCGACTGGCAGGTCAGGACGTACCCGGCGGCGACCTCGGCGGGCTCCAGCGCGAAGTTGCGCCGCATCTGCACCTCGCCCTCCACCACCCGGGCCCGGCAGGTGCCGCACACGCCGCCCTTGCAGGCGAACGGCAGGTCGGGCCGGGACCGCTGGGCCCCCTCGAGGATGGTGGCGTCCTCGGCCACCGTCACCGTGGTGGCGCGGCCGTCCAGTACGACCGTGACCTCACTGCTGGCGCCCGCGACCACCGCATCGCCGCGCACCGGTTCCGGCGGCGCCTCGTCCACCCAGAACAGCTCCCGGTGCACCTGCTCGGAGGCCACCCCGAGCTCGCCGAGCACATGCTGCGCGTCGCTGACCATGCCGAACGGCCCGCACAACCACCAGTGGTCCACGCCGAGCACGTCGATGAGCAACGGCAGCAGCGTACGCAGCTTCGCCGCGTCCAGCCGGCCGGTCAGCAGATCCACCTCACGGGCCTCGCGGGACAGCAGGTGAATGAGCTCCAGCCGGGACGGGTTGGCATCCTTCAGGTCCGCCAGCTCCTCGGCGAACATCACCGTCTCGGCGCGGCGGTTGCCGTACAGGATGCTGACCTGGGCGTCGGAGTGACGCAGCAGCGACGCGGCGATGGACAACAGCGGGGTGATGCCCGACCCGGCGCCGATCAGGACGTGTCGCCCGCCGGCCTCGACGTCGGGTGTGAACGTGCCCGACGGCGGGGCGACCTCCACCTCGTCGCCGGCGCGCACCTGATGCACCAGCCAGCTCGACACCAGGCCACCCGGCACCTCCCGCACCCCGATGCGGGGTGCGGCCCCGACCGGCGCGCAGATGGAGTACGTGCGGCGCTCGTCGGCCCGGCCCGCGGGGTGGCGCACGGTCAGCGCCTGCCCCGGACGGAACGCGTACGCGTCCGCCAGCTCCGCCGGAACCTCGAAGGTGACCGCCACCGCGTCGGAGCACAACCGCTCCACGGCCGCCACCCGCAGCGGGTGGAACGCGCCCCCGGCCACGTCAGATCTCCTTCACGTGCTCGAACGGTTCCCGGCAGGCCGGGCAGCGACGCAGTTCCCGGCACGCGGTCGCGCTGAACGCCGACACCTGCTCGGTGTCGGCGTGCCCGCACCGGGGGCAGTGCACCGCGGGGCGGTGCGGGCCCAGCACCAGCGGGACCGGGCCGCGGGGCCGCCGGGGCGCCGGGCCCGGCGGGGCGATGCCCGCCGCGGCGAGTTTGCGCCGCCCCGACTCGGTGATCCAGTCGGTGGTCCAGGCCGGGGTCAGCACCGTGCGCACCGCCACGTCGGCGAAGCCCGCAGCGTGCAGCGCGGCACGCAGGTCGGCGTGGATCGCCTCCATGGCCGGGCAACCCGAATACGTCGGCGTGACCGTCACCAGCACCCGGCCCTGCGCCTCGTCGACGGCGCGCAAGATGCCGAGGTCGGCGAGCGTGAGCTGGGGCAGCTCCGGGTCGGTCACGGTGGCCGCCACCGCCGCGGCGGTGACCGTGGGGGCGCTCACCACGCACCGCCGGGCACGGATCGGGCCACCGCCTGCAGTTCGTCGAGGATCTCCGCCAGCGCCGGGGAGTGTTCGCCGTCGCGCCCGCCGCCCGCTCCGGGTGCGGCACCGCCCGCCCCGGATGCGGCGCCGGCCCCAGCGGCATCGGTCGCCGCGACGGCCGGGCCGGTCCCCGCGGTCGCGGAACCAGCCACCGTGCCGAAGCCGGGCGCCGCGCTCAGGGTTGCGGCCGCCAGCACCTGATCGAGGACCGCGTCGTACTCGGCGCGCAGCCCGGCCGGGTCGACCGCGATCCCGCCCGCAACCAGGTCCCGCTCGACCGGATGCGACCGGAACAACTCGCCGGTCAGCGGCCCGACCGCGTCCAGGGCCGCCTGCATGCGCTCGTGCGACACCGAGGTGCCGTCGCCCAGCCGCACCACCCACTGCGCCGCCCACTCACGGTGGTACGTCAGCTCCTTCACGCCCTTGGCGGCGATCGCGGCCAGCATCGGGTCGCGGCTGGCGGCAAGCCGGTCGAACAGCGCGAGCCGCCACGTCGCAAACACCAGCAGCCGCGCCAGCAGGTGCGCGAAGTCGGCGTCCGCCCGCTCGGCCAGGCACACGTTGCGGAACTCCCCCGCCTCGCGCAGATACGCCAGCGCGTCCTCGTCGCGCCCGGCCGCCTCGACCTCCCCCGCCCGGGCGAGCAGCAGCCGCGCCTGGCCCAGCAGGTCCAGCCCGATATTGGCCAGCGCCAGCTCGTCCTCCAGCTCCGGCGCGCGGGTGACCCACTGCTGCAACCGGTGGGACATGATCAGCGCATCGTCGCCGAGCATGAGGCAGTACTGCGCGAGCCGCCCGCGGTCGACACCCTCGGGAACAGCGGTGTCCACCCCGGACAGCGGGTCGGCGAACCCCGTACCGTACGCCCAGCGGGCATCGTCGTCATGATCGGTGAGCGCCTCGTAGGCCGCGTCGAAACCCATGGTTGCCTCAGATGTGCGGAACGGACTCGGGAATGGCGTAGTACGTCGGGTGCCGGTACGCCTTGTCGCCGCTGGGCGCGAAGAACGCATCCTTCTCCCCCGGCTGCGACGCGGCGATCTGGTCGGCCCGCACCACCCAGATGCTGACGCCCTCGTTGCGGCGGGTGTAGAGGTCCCGCGCGTGGTGCAGGGCCATCTCGTGGTCGGCGGCCCGCAGCGAACCGACATGCACGTGGTTCAGGCCCCGCTTGGCGCGCACGAACACCTCGAACAGCGGCCACTCGTGCCGGATCTCGTCGCTCACCGGTCCGCTCCCTCGTTCTGCTGGGCCCGCTGCGCCACCTTGACCGCGTGCGCGGCGGCGGCCTCACGCACCCAGGCGCCGTCCTCGTGTGCCTGGCGGCGGCGGGCGATGCGCTGCCGGTTGAGCGGGCCGTCGCCGGAGATCACCCGCTTGAGCTCCGACCAGTCGATCTCGCCGAAGTCGTAGTGCTCCCGCTCCGGGTTCCACCGCAGGTCCGGGTCGGGCAGCGTGACGCCGAGCGCCTCGGCCTGCGGCACCGACATGTCGACGAAGCGCTGCCGCAACTCGTCGTTGGTGTGCCGCTTGATCTTCCAGGCCATCGACTGGGCGGTGTTGGGTGACTCCGCATCCGGTGGGCCGAACATCATCAGCGACGGCCACCACCACCGGTCCACCGCGTCCTGCACCATGGCCTGCTGCGCCGGCGTGCCGCCCATCATGGTCAGCAGCAGCTCATAGCCCTGCCGCTGGTGGAACGACTCCTCCTTGCAGATCCGGATCATGGCCCGCGCGTACGGCCCGTACGAGCTGCGGCACAGCGGCACCTGGTTGCAGATCGCCGCGCCGTCGACGAGCCAGCCGATGACGCCGACGTCGGCGTAGCTCAGGGTCGGGTAGTTGAAGATCGACGAGTACTTCTGGCGGCCCTCGATCAGTCGTACGGTGAGATCGCCGCGGTCGGCGCCGAGCGTCTCCGCCGCCGAGTACAGGTACAACCCGTGCCCGGCCTCGTCCTGCACCTTGGCCAGCAGGATGGCCTTACGGCGCAACGAGGGCGCCCGCGTGATCCAATCCCCCTCGGGCTGCATGCCGATGATCTCGGAGTGCGCGTGCTGCGCGATCTGCCGGATCATCGTCTTGCGGTAGCCCTCGGGCATCCAGTCACGCGGCTCGATCCGCTGATCCTTGTCGATGGTCTCCGTGAAGGCCCGTTCGCCCGCGTCGACGGTCATCGTGCCCCCTCCCACGTGTAGAAGCCCTGCCCGGTCTTGCGGCCGAGCTCGCCGCGGGCCACCTTGTCCCGCAGCAGCTGCGGCGGCGCGAACCGGTCGCCCAGTTCACGCTGCAAATGCTCGGCGATGGCCAGGCGGACGTCGAGGCCGACCAGGTCGGTCGAGCGCAGCGGGCCCATCGGGTGCCGATAGCCCAGCTCCATCGCCCGGTCGATGGCCGCCGCGTCGGCGACCCCCTCCTGCAGCATCCGGATGGCTTCGAGGCCGAGCAGCACACCGAGGCGGCTGGTCGCGAAGCCGGGCGAGTCGCGGACCACCACCTCGGTCTTGCCGAGAGCGCCCACCCATCCGACCGCCGCGTCGCGGACCGCCTCGGCGGTGCGCGGCCCCACGACGATCTCCACCAGCTCACTGGCGGGCACCGGGTTGAAGAAGTGCATGCCGACCAGGCGCTCGGGGTGGCGCAGGCCGTCGGCGAGGCCGCCGATCGACAACGAGCTGGTGTTGGTGGCGAGCACCGTCTGCTCACCGACCACGTCCTCGGCGGCGGCGAGCACCCGGGCCTTCAGGGCCGCGTCCTCGGGCACGGCCTCGACGACCAGCCCGGCCGCCGCGGGCACCGCGGACACGTCGCCGGCCAGGTCGATCCGCTCCAGCACGGAGGCGGCGTCCTCGCCCAGCTTGCCCCGCTCAGCGGCCCGGCGCAGTCCGGTGGCGACCCGGTCGCGGGCCGCGGTGGCCGCCGCCGGGTCACGTTCCACGAGGGTCACGGCAGCCCCGGCCACCGCGAGAACCTGGGCGATCCCGGCGCCCATCCAGCCGCCGCCGATCACCGCGACGATCTTCGGTACGCCGCTCACGGCCGCCCTCCCGCCAGAAACGCGTCCATCCGGGCGCGTTTGTCGTCCGACTCGAACAAGATGGCCTGTGCCAGGTCGTCGGCCACGGGGTGGGCCCTGGACGAGTCCGCCACGAGCTTGGTGAGCCGCAACGCGAGCGGGCCGCTCCGCGCCATCCGGTCGAGCAGCGCGTGGGCGCGATCCAGCAGGTCCTCGGCGGGCACGACCTCCGCCACCAGCCCCAGCCGGTACGCGTCGTCCGCGCCGAGCCGGCGCCCGGCCAGCAGCACCTGCTTGGCGACCGACGCCCCGACCAGCTCCCGCAGCCGCCAGCACGCCCCGGCCGCGGCGAGGATCCCCAGCCCCGGCTCGGGGTTGCCGAACGTGGCCGTCGGCGAGGCGAGCCGCACGTCGCACGCGTACGCCAACTCCGCGCCGCCGCCCAGCGCGTACCCGTCGACTGCGGCGACGGTCGGCATGGGCAGCCGCGCGATCCGGTCGAACAGGCGGCTGTTGATGCCCTGCAGCGCCTGGTCACGGCCGCGCTCACGCAGCTCGGCGATGTCGGCCCCGGCCGCGAACGTGCCGCCGTGGCCGGTGAGCAGCAGCAGCCGGGGGTGCTCCTCCAGCGCGGCGCACACGTCGTGCAGCTCGCGGATCATCGCCGCGTCGATGGCGTTGCGGGCCGCGGGCCGGTGCAGGGTCACCACGACGCGGTCGGGACGCTCCTCGACGAGCAGGGGGCCGCCCGGCGGCTCCCTGGTCAGGCCGGACTCGCGGGCGGCCGATCCGGTGGCGGTCATCAGGGCCGCTCCAGCAGCATCGCCACGCCCTGGCCGACACCCACGCAGAGGGTGGCGAGCCCGCGACGGGCGTTCTCGCGCTCCATGCGGCCCAGCAGGGTGACCGCCAGCCGCGCGCCGGAGCAGCCCAGCGGGTGACCCAGCGCGATGGCGCCGCCCTCGGCGTTCACCCGGTCCTCGTCGAGCTTGAGGCGGCGGATGACCGCCAGGGCCTGCACCGCGAACGCCTCGTTGAGCTCGACCGCGTCGAGGTCGGCGACGCCCCACCCGGCGCGGGCCAGCGCCAGCTCGGTGGCCGGCACCGGGCCCAGCCCCATGAGCTGCGGCGCGACACCGGCGCTGGCGGTGGTGACCACTCGCGCCCGCGGAGTCAGCCCGTACCGGCGGACCGCTTCGGCGCTGGCCACCACCACGGCGGCCGCACCGTCGGACAGCGGCGAGGACGTTCCCGCCGTGACCACCCCGTCAGGCCGGAACACCGGCCGCAGGGCCGCGAGCCGGTCGAGGCTGGTGTCGCGGCGCGGGATCTCGTCCGTGGTGAACTCGCCGCCGCGCACCGGTACCGGCACGAGCTCCGCGTCGAACCGGCCCGCGTCGATCGCCGCCGCGGCCCGCTGGTGGCTGCGCAGGGCGAACGCGTCGCTGTCGGCACGACCGATCCCGTCCAGGGCGGCGACCTCCTCGGCGGTCTCCCCCATGGCGAGGGTCACCCGGCGCTGCTCCGGGCTCGCGCCGGCAGGCACCGTCCGGTCGGCCTCGGCGAATCGCGGGTTGGTGAAACGCCAGCCCAGCGACGTGTCGGCGACCTCACCGGGCCGCGCCCACGGCGTGCCCGGCTTGGCCATCACCCAGGGGGCCCGGGTCATGGACTCGACGCCGCCGGCCACGACGAGCTGGGCGTCACCGGCGCGGACGGCCTGCGCGGCCGTCCCGATCGCGGTGAGCCCGCTCGCGCACAGCCGGTTGACCGTGTACGCGGGCACGGTGTCGGGCAGCCCCGCGAGCAGCACCGCCATCCGGGCCACGTTGCGGTTGTCCTCACCGGCCTGGTTCGCCGCGCCGAGCACCACCTCGTCGATCGCCTCCGGTGGCAGCCCGGCGCGGCGCGCCGCCTCCCCGACGACCAGTGCAGCCAGGTCGTCGGGGCGCACGCCGGCCAGGGCGCCGCCGTACCGGCCCTGCGGCGTGCGGACCCCGCCGACCAGGAACGCCTCAGGCATCGGCGGCCTCGATGTGGTGGCGCGACTGCAGGGTCTGGAAGCGGCCGGTCACGAAATGCGCGTCCGTCAGCGAGGCGGTGGCGGCCGGGTTGGCACCGGTGCCGTGTAGGTCGCTGAACGCCGCGGTCTGGTTGACGAACACCCCGCCGGTGAAGTTTTCCGCGAGGTGCACGCCTGCGTCCAGCGCGGCCTCCCGTGCGGCCGCGATGACCTGCGGCGACGTCGAGTACACCGCGGCGGTCAGCGCGCCGTGGTCACGGACCGTCTCGGTGAACACCCGCAGGCTGTGATCCGTCGACTCGGTGGCGATGACGAACGAGATCGGGCCGAACCACTCCCGCGTGTACGTCTTCTCGTCGGACGCGTCGAGCCGCACGACCACCGGAGTGCGGATGGTCGCGTTCGGGAACTGCTCGTCGGCGACCGCGGCGGACGGGTGGAGCACCGCGGCGGCATTGGCCGCCTCGGTCAGCCGGGCCAGCACGCCGTCGTTGACGATCGCGCCCAGGGTGCCCGCGGCCCGCTTCGGGTCGCCGAGCAGCTTGTCCAGCGCCGAGGCCAGGTCGGCGCCGAACTCCTCGGCGCTGCGGCGCCCCGCGTCGGTGGCGATGCCGGCCGCCGGCACGAGGAAGTTCTGCGGGGTGGTGCACATCTGGCCGCTGTACAGCGACAGGGAGAACGCCAGGTTGCGCAGCATGCCCTTGTAGTCGTCCGTGGAGTCGACGATGACCGTGTTGAGGCCGGACTTCTCGGTGTAGACCACGGCCTGGCGGGCGTTGGCCTCCAGCCAGTTGCCGAACTCGCTGGAGCCGGTGAAGTCGACGATCCGCACGTCGGGGTGCGTGGCCAGGGTGGCCGCGATGCCGTCGCCGCTCTCCTCGACCGCGAGTGTGACCACGTTCGGGTCCAGGCCCGCCTCGGCGAGCACCTCACGGGCGATCTGGACCGTGATGGCCAGCGGCAGCACCGCACCCGGATGCGGCTTGACGATCACCGGGTTGCCGGTCACCAGGCTGGCGAAGAGGCCCGGGTAGCCGTTCCAGGTGGGGAACGTGTTGCAGCCGATGACCAGGCCGACGCCGCGGCCGACCACCGTGCTCGTCTTGGACAGCCGCAGCGGGTCTGCGCCGCGCTGCGGCTTCTCCCAGGTGGTGGTGACCGGGACGCGGGTGGTCTCGGCGAGCGCGTACGCCACCGCTTCGAGGCCGCGGTCCTGGGCGTGCGGGCCGCCGGCCTGGAACGCCATCACGAACGCCTGGCCGGTGGTGTGCTGCACCGCGTGGGCCAGCTCGAACGAGCGCGCATTGATCCGGCGCAGGATCTCGGCCGCGACGCCGGCGCGTCCCTGCGGCCCGACGGCACGCCAGCCCGCCGCGGCGGCGCGGGCGGCCGCGACCAGGGCCGCCGGGTCCGCCCGGGGGTAGCTCACACCGAGCTCGATCCCGTACGGCGAGCGCTCGGTCGACACCGTGCCGGTGGCACCGGGCACCTCGATCGGGAACTGCTTGCCGAGCAGCGCGGTGAACGCCCGCTCCCCGGCGGGGGCGGCGTCCTCCCCGTACACGGATTTGCTGGGTGATTCGGGATAAGCCGACCAGTAGTCCCGCGTGCCGGCCGCCGCGATCGCCCGGTCCAGCAGCTCACGGTGCTGCTCGTAGAGATCGGCGGGGGTTGTCATCTGGCCTCCTGAGGTGTTGGCTTACCCTAAATATCTACCGTCCGGTCGGTTGGTTATCAAGGGTTTCAAGCGCTCGGCTGGCGGAGAGCGGGTGCGGCGGGAGAGCGGGTGAGAATGGCACGGACCGCAGCGCACGAGATGTTCGACCGCGACACGGCCTCGCGGAGTCTGGGCATGGAGCTGATCGCGGCTGCCGACGGCACCGCCGAGGTTCGTATGCCTGTCACTGAAGCCATGGTGAACGGCCACGACATCGTGCACGGCGGATTCGTGTTTCTGCTGGCCGACACCGCGTTCGCCTGCGCCTGCAACAGCCACGGCCCGGTCACCGTGGCGGCCGGCGCCGACATCGCCTTCCTGCGGCCGGTCCGCGCGGGCGACGTGCTCGTGGCGCGGGCCGGCGAGCGCGCCCGGCAGGGCCGCACCGGCCTCTACGACGTCACCGTGACCCGCGAGGGCCCCGGCGACGTGGTGGCCGAGTTCCGCGGGCGCAGCCACGTCGTGCGCCAGGCCGGAACACCGCGATGACCGGGCCCGCGGACAACGCGCCGGTGCGCGAACGGCGCGCCGACTTCGTCCGCGCCGCGCCGACCGTCCGCGCCGAGCCGACCGCGCGCGCGGGTGCCCGGCCGCGCCGGGGGCGCCCCGGCCACGACCAGGACGCCGTGCTCACCGCCGCGGTCCAGCTGTTCAACGAGCGCGGCTATGAGGCCACCAGCATGGGCGAGCTGGCCGAGCGCCTCGGCATCACCAAGTCGAGCATCTACCACCACGTCAGCAGCAAGCAGGAACTGCTACGGATGGCGGTCGACCACGCGCTGGACGGGCTGTTCGAGGCCGCCGACGAGGTCCGCGCCCAGCACACTCCCGCGATCGAGCGGCTGGAGCTGCTGATCCGGCGCAGCGTGCTGGTGCTCGCCGACCGGCTGGAGTATGTGACGCTGCTGCTGCGGGTGCGCGGCAACACCGCGGTCGAGCAGCAGGCTCTGCTGCGCCGCCGCGTCTTCGACGCGATCGTGACCGACCTGGTCAAGCAGGCCCAGGCGGACGGGGCGCTGCGGCCCGACGTGGATGCCGCGACCGCGGCCCGCCTGCTGTTCGGCATGGTCAACTCGCTGATCGAGTGGTACAGGCCGACCCGCGGCGGCGCCGAGCCGCTGGCCGACACGATCACCGCGATCGCGTTCGACGGGCTGCGCATGCGCTGAAGAACGCCTCACCAGGCGGGATCCCCGCGGCCCGGGCGGCGCGGGGTGGCCGAGGTGAGCGGCAGCCGCGGGTCGACCGCCCGGCCGGTCCACGAGGCGCGCACCCAGGCGTGCGCCGGGTCGTCGCAGGCGAGCCACCGCCGCTGACCCGGCCCGGCCATCACGTTCAGGTGGTAGAGGTCGTAGCCGGGCGCGGCCATCGTCGGCCCGTGCCACCCGTACGGGACGAGCACCGCGTCGCCGCTGCGCACCTCGGCGCACACCTCGATCGGGCCGTAGACCCGCTGGTAACCCACCCCGGGGGTGCCGGTGGGCGCCGCAGCGACCTCGAAGTAGTAGATCTCCTCCAGCCGGGCCTCCCCCGGGCGCTGCTCGTCGTGCTTGTGCGGCGGGTACGACGACCAGTTGCCGCCGGGCGTGAGCACCTCGCACACGATGAGCCGGTCGGCGTCGAAGCCCGGCGGCATGCAGATGCTGTTGACCTGGCGGCTGGCCTGCCCCGCCCCGCGCAGCTCGATCGCGACGTCCTCGGCGGCGCCGTACCGGAACGGCAGCGTCCGGCTCGCCCGCGCGCAGGGCAACGCGAACCGCCCGCCGTTCGGGGCGCGGACCGTGACGGTCGCGGCGCGCGGCACGTACGCAAAGTCGCTGATCCGGGCGAACACCGAGGCCCGGCCGGTCAGCGTGACCCGCTCGTCGTCGCAGGTGACGTCGCAACTGCCGGTCAGCGGCAGGACGAGCATCTCCTCGTCGCCGGTGGTGAACGTGGCCCGGCCCCCGATGGGCAGATCGAGCACGCGCAGCCCGGCGTACTGCCAGCCGGCCCGCTCCGGTGTCACCATCAGCTCGAACGGCGGCTGCGCGGTGCTGCCCCGGGGCACCCAGGGGCCGGCCTCGTGCGGTGCGTCGTCCGCGGGCATGCGGTTCCCTTCCACGGCGGTCGGTGTGAGCCGGGGCTGCGACGAACAAACCGGAAACGCGGGGATGACGGGGTCGCTGACATCGATGTAAGAGGGTGCGCCCGTCCACGTCAATACCCGGTCAGACCGGGCTTGTGACGCGCGGTTCCTCGGCGGCGGCCCGCCGCCGGGCGCGCCGGTCGGCCGACGCGACGAACGGGATGACCGCGAGCGCCAGCACGCCCCCTGCCACCGACAGCGTGGCGTAACTGGTGGCGGCCATGATCATGCCGCTGGCGATGCCGCCTCCGGCCCCGGCGAGTGCGACGCACAGGTCGACCGCGCCCTGGGTTTTCGCGCGGGTCTGCACGGGAGCCGCGTCGGTGATGATGGCGGTTCCGGAGACCAGTCCGAGGTTCCAGCCGAGGCCGAGCAACGCCAGCGCGAGCGCGAGCAGACCCACGGACGACTCGGGGGCGGTCGCCGACACGATCCCCGCCGCGAGCAGCGTGACACCGGCGGCGACCGCGACCGGGATGCGGCCGACGCGGTCGACGAGCAGGCCGGTGACCGGCGACGGCAGGTACATACCGGCGATGTGTACGGCGATGACCAGCCCGGTGGCGCCCAGGCCGTGGCCGTGGGCCTTCATGTGCACCGGCGTCATGGTCATCACCGCGACCATGACGAGCTGGGTGAGGACCATGGTCGCGGCACCCGCGGTGACACCGGCCGTCCGCGGCGCGGGCGCGTGCGGTGTCCCGGCGGGTACGGCGGCCGGTTCGGCCGGGGGCAGGGCGCGGGAGGCCAGCAGCGGATCGGGGCGCAGCAGGATGAACAGGATCGTCGCCGCGCCGGCGTACGCGACCGCGGCGAGGGCGAACGGGCCGGCGAGCGCGGGGATGTGCCAGTGCTGCGCGGCGTGGCCGGTGACGGTGACCAGGTTCGGGCCGGCCACCGCCCCGAGCGTGGTGGCGACGAGGACGGAGCTGACCGCGCGGCCGCGACGTTGCGGGCCGACAAGGTCGGCGCCGGCGTAGCGGGCCTGCAGGTTCGTGGCGGTCCCGGCGCCGTAGACGAGCAGCGACACGAGCAGGAGCACGATGCTGCCGATCGTGGCGGCCAGGACGACGCCCGCGCCGCCGAGCGCCCCGGCGGCGTAGCCCGCGGTCAGGCCGGCGCGGCGGCCGAGGCGTTGCGACAGGCGGCCGACCAGCAGTGCGGTGGCCGCCGATCCGGCGGTGAACAGCGCGGAGGGTAGGCCGGACAGGCTGGTGGTGCCGAGCATGGACGCGGCGAGCAGGGCGCCGACGGTGACGCCGGCGGCCAGGCCGGCGCCGCTGAACACCTGCGAGGCCATGACCACGGTGAGGGTCCGGCGGTACAGCGCCTCGCGCGCCGCAGCCGGGTCGGGGGCGTCGATGGTCATCTGGGGGTGTCCTTCCGGGGCTGAGGTCCGGCATGCCCCCACGAGCATGCCGGACCTGCCGCGCACCGCGCCGCCCCGCATCCGGCGGGATCAGGCCGGATGCCGCCACATCCGGAAGAACGGCGTCCCGTCAGGCAGCGGTATCTCGAACGGCGCCATGTCGGTGTAGCCGTTGCGGCGGTACAGCCGGACGTTGTCGCCGTTGGTGGCCTCCAGGTACGCGGGCACCCCGGCCGCGTCCAGTCCCTCGTGGGTGCGGGCCATCAGCGCGCCGCCCAGCCCGCGCCCTTGGGCGTCCGGGTGCACCGCCAGGAACGCCAGATGCCAGTGCGGCGGCTCGGGATGATGCGCGTCGAACAGTTCGTCGAGGGCCTCGAAGCGGTCCAGGTAGGGCCCCGCGAGCGCGGCGAGCCGGCTGTCGTACGACGGCGGCTCGGTCATCGGCGCGGTGCGGTCGAACCACACCGCGGTGGCGACGATGCCGTCGGCTCCGGGCACCACGTCGACCGAGCCGTGGCGGGCCGCGTGCTCGGTGTAGAGCGTGAAGAAGTCACCCATCACGCGCAGGCGGTCGGCGCCGTCCGGCACCAGGTAGTGGTTGGCCTCGAGGCGGTCGAACGACAGCGCGACGAGCGCCCCGACCGCCGCCAGCTCGGCTTCGCCGGCCGGGCGGATCGCCGCGCTCACCGCCCGGCTCCCGCGTCGCCGCCCTGCGCGAGGATCGCCGCGAAGCCGCGCGGCGCCGCGGTGACACTGCGGGCTCCGTAGCCGATCCCGGCGTACACCGTGGGGCGGGCAGCGCGCAGGATGAGCGCCCACGCGGCCCCCGCGACGGCGACGACCCCGAACGCCAGCGGCACCACCCAGGTCGGCGGGGAACCCGGCGCGACACCGAACAGGGTCGCGATGTTGGTCAGCGCCAGGTACGTCATGACGAGCAGCAGCGCGGTGCTGATCAACGGCGCGCCGACCCGGTGCCAGAGGTCCTCGCTCTCGCGGTGGCGGGCGAAGTAGCCGAGTACGGCGACGGAGGTCAGGGTGATCAGCAGCAGCACCCCGATCCCGCCGCCCGTGCCGCCCCAGAAGAACAACTGGACGAGCGGGTCCCAGCCCTGGACCGCGTACAGGGTGATGACGGCGAGCCCGAGCGCCGACTGGGCCAGGGAGCCGTTCTTGGGCGCGCCCGTGCCCGGCACGGTGCGCCCGAACGCCCGCGGGAGCACCCCTTCGCGGCCGAGCGAGAACGTGTACCGCGCGATGATGTTGTGGAACGAGATCATGGCGGCGATCAGCGAGGTCAGGAACAGGATGTGGCCCAGGTGCAGGGCCACGGCGCCGATCCGGTCGGCGGCCAGGTTGAAGAACAGTTCCGGGCCCTCGGTGCCGGCCCGGGTGACCGCCTCGGGGCCGGCCGCGCAGATCATCGCCCAGGCGGCGAAGCCGTACAGGACCGCGATGAGCGTGATGGCCAGGTAGGTGGCCCGGGGCACGGTGCGGCGGGGGTCGCGGGACTCCTCGCTGAAGACCACGGACTGCTCGAAGCCGACGAACCCGGTGACCGCCATGACCAGCAGGGCGCCCGCGCCGGCACCGGCCAGGCTGCCCGGGTCGAGCGGGGCCGCGGACGGGTGGAAATGCGGGGAGGTCACGTCGGCCAGCGCGAACGCGATCACCAGGACGATCTCGGCGACCAGCAGCGTGGCGAGCACCTTGCCGTTGACCGCGACGTCGCGCACCCCGAGCACCGCGACCAGGGCCCACGCGCCCAGCGCCAGCACCCACCACTGCACGTCGATGCCGAACCAGTCCGCGACCAGGGGGGCCGCGATCGCGCCGAAGCCGCCGTACGAGGCGACCTGGAACATGTTGTACGCGACCAGCGCGACCCAGGCCGCGCCCACGCCGAGCGGGCGGCCCAGCCCGCGGGACACGTACGCATAGAAGGCGCCCGCGTTGGCGATGTGCCGGGCCATGGCCACGTAGCCCACGGAGAACACCGCCAGCACGAGCGCGACCGCGACGAACGCGACCGGGATGGCGGTCAGTCCGGTGACGGCCAGACCGGTCGGTACGACACCGGCGACGACCGTGAGCGGGGCCGCCGCCGACATCACGAAGAACACGACGGCGGCGACGCCCAGTCGGTCGCGGGCCAGGGCGGTGGAAAGGTTGCTGACCGCGGGGGCGGCCGTGGTGGCGGTGGTGGTGGACACGCGCGTCTCCAGCGGGGTGAGGGATGGGTGGGGGTCAGGCGCGGCGGGCCATGACGGCGTCGCCCACCGCGGCCTCGGCGTGGCCGACCAGCTCCTGCAGCATGGCCGGCATCCGGCGGCGCAGCTGGTCGAACAGGTGCTCGCGCTCGCCGGCGTCGTAGGTGACCAGGAGGTGCTGGTCGAGCCCGGTGGCGAGGACGAGCCCGGCGAGCACGAGGTCGGGGATGTCGAGCAGTTCGCCGCGGGCGATCGCGGTGCGCACCCGGCTGCCGGGCCAGCCCGCGGCGGCCGGGTCCGCGGGTACGTAGGTGACCCGGGTGCCGCGCAGGCCGCGCCGCTCGTGGCGGTGCACGAGCCCGGCGCGGCCCAGCCGCCGGGCGACGAGGTCGGTGGCCACTCCGGTGGCCAGAAAGGAGATCCACTCGCGGATCCGGCGGTGCTGGGTCTCCCGGACGAGCTGGTCCAGGACTGCCGTGGTGGCGGCGTCGGTGGTGGCCCGCTCGTCGAGGACGGCGAGCCGCCCGTCGCACAGGTCGACGCGGCGCCACAGGATCAGCTCGGCGAGCAGGCCCGAGGCGAGACCGAGGCCGAGGGTGGCGGGGCTGAGCACAGACCGGCCGCGAGGGGTGTCGTGGGCGGCAAGAAACAGGTCGTCGGCGAGGGGGAGCTGCGGCGGTGACGCCACATGCATCGCCGCCTTTCGTCACGGTGTGCGCCCTCCGCACGACATCGCGTAGCATGCCAGCGCTCGACCGACGGGCGCAATGTCCATCGGGGACGGATTGTCCGTCCGAAGTGGCCGGTGTTGCAATGCATGCTGCACAGCGCGATGACCTGCAGAGATTGATGGCAGTCGGCAAATTCTTGCAGTCGCCGTAACAGAAACTTCACGGGCGGCGATGTCACCCAGGATTAGTTGACGGATCAAATAACTTGGCGTACTCTCGGTTTAGTTGAAGCGTCAACCTGGAGGCAGCCATGACCACCACCGCCGCGCGCATGCCCGCGCTGTTCCTCAGCCATGGCGCTCCCCCGCTGGCCGACGACCCGGTGTGGGTGACCCAGCTCCAGCGACTGGCCGCCGGACTGCCGCGCCCCACCGCGATCCTGGTCGCCTCGGCGCACTGGGAGTCCGCACCACTCATGCTGGGCGCCACCACCACGGTCCCGCTGGTGTACGACTTCGGCGGCTTCGCCCCCCACTACTACGAGGTGCAGTACCGCGCCCCGGGCGCCCCCGCGCTCGCCGACCGGGTGGCCGCGATGATGCCCGACCCCGAGCCGGTCGCCCGCACCGAGCGCGGTCTGGACCACGGGGCGTACGTCCCGCTGAAGGTCATGTACCCGGAGGCCGACATCCCGGTGCTGCAGATGTCGCTGCCCACCCTCGAACCGGACCGGCTGCTGGAGCTGGGCCGCCGCCTCGCCCCGCTGCGCGACGAGGGGGTGCTCATCGTCGGGTCCGGGTTCACCACCCACGGCCTGCCGTTCCTGCGCGACTACCGCACCGACGCGCCCGCCCCCGGCTGGTCGCGCGAGTTCGACGCGTGGGCGGCCGAGACCCTCGCCCGCGGTGCGGTGGACGAGCTGGCCGGCTTCCGCGACCGCGCGCCCGGCATGCCGTACGCGCATCCCACGACCGAGCACTTCGCCCCGATGTTCCTCGCCCTGGGCGCCTCCGACGACCCCGAGCAGGCCCCCGAGCAGCCGATCGACGGCTTCTGGATGGGCCTCGCGAAGCGATCCCTGGTGGCCGCCTGAGCACCGGGCTTTCAGGGACCTCCCAGCAGGAACCGGGAAAATCGGCGGGAGCTGCTGCATCGACGCCCGGAGGTCGCCGATCATGCTGGAGGTCACCGCGCTCGGCTGGACGCTGACCATCGCGGTCATCGCCGGGCTGCTCGCGCTGGATCTGAGCGTGGGGATACTGCGCCCGCATGTCGTCGGCTTCCGCGAGGCGGCCGCGTGGTCGGTGTTCTACGTCGCGGTCGCGGTCGCGTTCGGCCTGGTGTTCGCCGGGGTCGCCGGCTGGGATCTCGGGGCGCAGTACTTCGCGGGCTACATCGTCGAGAAGAGCCTGTCCGTCGACAACCTGTTCGTCTTCGTGATCATCATGAGCACGTTCGCGGTCCCGGAGAAGTACCAGCAGGAGGTGCTGACGTTCGGCATCATCATCGCCCTGCTGCTGCGCGTGATCTTCATTGCGCTCGGGGCGACCCTGCTGTCGCTGTTCACCTTCATGTTCCTGATCTTCGGGCTGGTCCTCATCTGGACCGCGGTGCAGCTGTACCGCCACCGCGACGAGGACCCGAGCGTCGAGGACAACGCGCTCGTGCGAGCCACCCGGCGCATTCTGCCGGTCACCGACGACTACGTCGGCGGCAAGCTGTTCACCCGCAGCGACGGGCGGCTCATGGCCACCCCGCTGTTCATCGTGCTCATCGCGATCGGCAGCACGGACCTGCTGTTCGCGCTGGACTCGATCCCCGCCGTGTTCGGCGTGACCCGGCACGCGTACATCGTCTTCGTGGCCAACGCGTTCGCCCTGCTCGGCCTGCGCGCCCTGTTCTTCCTCGTCAAGGGCCTGCTGGACCGGCTCGTGTACCTGTCCACCGGCCTGTCGATAATTCTCGCGTTCATCGGTGTCAAGCTGGTGCTGCACTGGGCGCACACCGCGATCAGCCCGGATTTCCCGGAGATCAGCACCGCCGCGTCGCTGGCCGTCATCGTGACCGTCCTGGTGATCACCACTGTGGCCAGCCTGATCAAGGTACGGCGCGACCCGTCCGTCACGGCGCACGCGGGCAGCGTCCGCGGCAGCACCCGGGAGCAGCGGCCCGCCGAGCGGTGAACCGGCACGCCGCCCCGGTCACGCGGACCGGGGCGGCGCATCGGCGGCCGCTTCGGGCAGGGGCCGCGCCGTCCGTGCGGGCGGCCGGACCGTCCGGCGCCCAGTTTCGCTCACGCGGCCCGAAGCCCGCCCGGGACGACCGCCCGGTGCTGGCGTTCCTGATCCTGACGGTCGAGGATCTCCCGGATCACTCGCGTCTGCTGCGGACTGTGCCGGTTCAGCGTCAACTCCAGATCGGTGCGCTCGGCGGGAGTGACGAACGCCGCAAGATCCGCCGCCAGCTCCCGGCGGGCGATCTTCTCGGTACGGCGCTGCGCCCGCTGGAGCCGGGCGGCGTGGATGCGGTCAACGAGTGGCATGAACGGGGCCCTCCTCACGTTCGGTTATCGATGCGGGCGTCGTTGCCCGTGGTTACAACGATGCCCCCGCCATCGTTCTTCCCTGGGTCAGCCAGGTAAAACTCTCGCTACGGGAGTGACCGTCACCACGCGACCCCTGTTGCCTGCGTCACTCTCGGTCGATGACTGTCCCATCACGACACGGGGTTGCGGGTCAGGCGTCGACGGCCCGCGCGGGGCCGGAAACCTGATCGCCACCGGGCCGCCACGCATGATCGCGATCGGCGCCGCCCGACAGCGGTCCCAGACCGGCCAGCCGCGACGACAGCTGGGTGCGCGACCGCACCCCGACCTTGCGGTACACCCGGGTCAACGTGGCCTCGACGGTCTTGACGCTCAGGAACAGCCGGGTGGCGATCTCCCGGTTGCTCGCCCCGTCCCGGACCAGCGTGGCGATGCGTGCCTCCATCGAGGTCAGTCCGAGCTCGGCCGGGGGCGTGCCGGTGACCGGGGCCGACGTACCGGCCAGGGCCCGCTCGGTCTGCTCCGCCCACGGCTTCGCATCGACCTGCAGGAAGATCGTCAGGGCCGCGCCGATCGCGACGCGGGCCGCCGCGTACCGGCGGCGGCGCCGCTCCGCACCGCCCTGCACCAGCAACGCGTGCGCCTGCTCGATCGGCTGGCGCAACTTCTCGAAGTGGCGCGCCGCCGCCGCCGAAAGCCGTACGGCGGAGTCGGCCTGCCCGCTCTCGGAGAGCACCACGGCGGTGGCCCGGTCCAGATAGCCGGCCAGGCCCGGAGCCGCCCCCAGCCGGTACGCCGCCGCCCGTGCCTCGGCGAGCGTCGCGGCCGCCTCCGCGTGCTCGCCCAGCCGGGCCAGCCCGCCGGCGAGATCCCCGTGCCACCGCACGATCATCGGGTCGTTGGCACCCACCGATTCCAGATCGCGTAACCGGCGCAGCGCATCCACCCCGGCCCGGGTGTTGCCCGCGCGCAGTTCGGCCTGCCCGAGCGCGTGTAGGTTACGGCGCAGGTAGATGCTGTCGCCCTCCTGCTCGCTGGCGCGCACCCCGCGCCGGGCGAACCCGGCCGCGGCAGCCAGACTGCCGCCGGCCAGTTCGGCGACCGCGGCGGTGTACCAGGTCGGGCCGGGGCTCAGGCCGGCGCGCTGGGCCGAGGCCACCGCCCGGTGTGCGTAGCGCAACGCGTCGCGGCAGCGCGCGGCCCGGGTGGCCACCTCCGACAGGCTGCGCAGCACTTCGACCAGTGCCTCACCCGTACGGTCCTGCTCGGCCACCGCCAGCAGCCGCAGCAGGTCGGCGCGCGCCTCGTCGAGCCGGTCGTCCACCATGGCGAAGCGGGCCGCCAGGTACCGCGGGCCCAGATGCAGCCAGCCCGGGACCTGATCGGCGGGCAGGGCCAGCGCCCGCTCCAGGGTCCGCGTCCACTGCGGATCGCCGCGCAGCCGCTGGGTCTGGGCCAGCGTGCTCAGCACCATCGCCTCGGTGGTCGGGTCGCAGGCCAGGCGTGCCGCGGTGACCGTACGCCCGGCCTCCACGACCGTCGCGTCCAGATCGCCGCCCACCATCGCCGCCCAGGTCAGCCGCAGCCGCACCGGGCCCACCAGGACCGGGTCGTCGCCGGCCTCGACCAGGGCCGCGGCGAACATCTCCCCCATGTCGGCGAGCGCCTGCCCGGCCAGGTCGAGCAGCACCAGCCGGGCCCGGACCCGGTGCTCGGGCGGCGCCTCGGCGGCCAGTACGGCCTCGGCGGCCCGCCCGGCCAGGACCGGCGCGCCCGCGGTGGCCGCGGTACGGGCGGCCGCGACCAGCCAGTCCAGCCGCTGCGCCGCCAGTTGATGCGGGCTCCGGTCCGCGGCCAGCAGGTACAGTTCCGCGGCGCTGCGCCCGGCGCCGCGGCCCGCGGCCCGTTGCGCCTCGGCGGCCAGGGCGCGGGCCACCTCGGCGTCCGGGCGCCCACTTTGCAGGGCCCGGTGCCGGATGGCGTCCGTGGCGTCGACCGCCGCGGCGGCCAGGGCCCCGTGCACCGTGGCGCGCCGGGCCGCGCCCGCGTCCTCCGCCAGCACCTGCGCCAGCGCGGGCGGGGCGAAGCGGATCGCGTCGCCGTCGAGTTCCACCGCGCCCGCGGCGGCGGCCAGCCGCAGTTCCCGTTCGGCGTCCTCGCGTCCGGCCCGGATCAGCATGGTCGCCGTGGGTTCGGTGGCCAGTGCCGCCACCAGCAGCGTGTCGGCGACCTCGGCGCTCAGCGCGGCGACGCGTTCGCGCAGCAGGGCCCGCGCCGGCTCGGGCAGCGGCGCCGGGCGCCACGCCGGCCCGGGGGGCGTGGCGGCGCCCAGGGCCAGCGCCAGGAACGGGTTGCCGCCGCTGGCCTCGTGCAGCCGGCTGGCCGTGCGGCAGGGCAGGCCGTGCGCCTCCAGCAGGGCGGTCAGATCGTCGGCGGACAGCGGCGGCACCGCCAGCTCGCTGACCGGTGCGGGGCACAGCCGTACGGCGCGGCGGCGCCCCATGGCGTCCGGGCAGCGCTGTGCGGCGATCACCCGGACCCTCGGGCCGGGGCGGCGGCGCATCGCGAAGCCGATCAGCTCGGCGGATTCGGCGTCCAGCCACTGTGCGTCGTCGAGTACCAGCAGCACCGGGGTCTGCCGGGCGCACTGGGCCAGCAGCAGCGGTAACAGCAGGCGGCGGGCGAGCGCGGGACCGCCGCTGCGGGCGGGCACACCTTGGCGCAGGGCGGCCAGCGTGGCCCGCTGTGCGGCCGGCAGTGCCGCGGCGGCGGGTGCCGGGACCTGGTCGGCGAGGTCGGCGAGTCCCGCGTACGGCAGCGCGCGTTCCGTGCGCGCCGGTCGCAGCCGCAGCACCAGGTCGCCGCGGGACCCGGCGGCCGTGGCCACGGCGTCCAGCAGTGCCGATTTGCCGATGCCCGCGGGGCCGTGCAGGGCGACGCCGCCCCCGGCGGCGAGGCGACCCTCGATCGCCGCCAGCAGCGACGCCCGCCCGAACAGGGCGGTTTCGTCCGGCTGCATGCGGGTGTCCAGGGCCGTCTCCCCAGCTTGGCCAATGGCTGATCGCCCTCAGCCTAGGAAGAGGCGTGCACGGCATCAATGATTTTGCATGCAACGATCCATCGATCTTGTCACAGCGTGTTCTTGTTCTCGTTCTTCTTCCGGTCCGATACGGGCGCCGCCGGAGGATGTCACGTGCCCGGCGAGTCGCGCAGCGTGCTCCAAGATCCGTAGTGGTGCACGGCGATGCCGGCGAACGCCGGATACCCGGCCGCGGCTTGGTCCACGTCGTCCAGCGTGGCGTCCAGCTGCTGCCGGCCCTCCTCGGCGAACGTGCAGTACGGGCAGTCCGGCAGCGCGGCCGTCTCGGCGCCCAGCCGCACCGGTATCCCGGCGGCACCGCCGCGCAGCAGCATGTCGGAGCCCACGTCCATCATCGAGTTCGGGCCGGTCGCGGTGTCGCGGTAGCTCATCACGGTGACCGCGTCGACGCGGGCCAGCACGGCGTCGGCGAGAGTCCCGCCCTCGGCCGCGATGGTGTCGTACCAGAACGGCACGTCGACCTCCAGCGGGCGCGCGTCGTCGGCCTGCAGGTCGTCGAACAGTCGGAGCAGGGCGGCGACCGTGCCGGCCTGGTCGGCGCTCCACGCGTTGAGCACGTACGGTTCGACGTCGACGTGGCTACGCGCGAACAGTTTGGTGCCCAGGGCCGACTTCTGCCAGGCGCGCGCAGCGGCGACGTCGAACACCCAGCCCGGCTCGCCGCCGAGCGCGGACAGGGCGATGCCCGCCCTGTCCGCGCGTTTCTTGAGGTCCTTCAGCCGCGGAAGATCACCGCTGGACGCGACGTTGGGCTCGACGAACGCGAAGATCTCCCGCACGTCGTTGGCCTTCGCCCAGGTGATCACGGCGGCCGGGTCAGCGCGGTTCCACAACCACATGGCCCGTCCCGGCGCGGCCGCCCGGGCCGGTGCCGGCCCGGCCACCGCCGTCACAGCCGTCAGCACGACCGCTCCCACCGCTGCCGCCACCGTCCGCCACGATGCCATCCGAAGCCCCCGATTCGTCGCCGGTCACCTGCGGCCCGACACTCACGGTAGCCACTTCGGCCGGTCGCGGTGGCCGAACGTCGACAGTGCACGGCCGCGGGCTCAGGTCGACGCGCGGCGCACGACGCGGGTGATCTCGTCGCCCGGCCCGGGTGGTTCGGTACGCCCGTGGATGACCTCCACGATCGTCTCGGCCAGGTGCGCCGCCACCGCGGACTGGTCGGTGGTGACCGTACTGAGGGCGGGGTCGGCCAGACCTGCCGCCGGGATGTCGTCCACCCCCACCACCGCGAGGTCGCCCGGCGCCCGCAGCCCGCACACCCGCAACCCGGCCAGCACGGCCAGGGCCACCTCGTCGTTGTACGCGCACACCGCAGTCACCCCGGCGTCGCGCCAGGCGCGCACCGCCGATGCCGCGGCGGCACCGTCCAGCGGGACCGTGCAGGTGACCGGGGCGGGCAGTCCCAGAGCCGCGCACGCCGCGCGGGCCCCCTCCCGGCGCGGGTCGGCGAAGATGGCGACCCGCGGATCGTCCGGGTACGCGTATCCCAGCCGCTCGTGCCCGAGAGCCGCCAGGTGCTCGGCCTGCAACCGGCCCACCCGCTGCTGCGGCACCTCCAGCTCGTGGCGGCGCTGCCGGGACCGGCCCAGCAACGCGACCAGCAGCGCCACACCCGCCGCGCGCATCGCCGCGTTCTCCGCCTCCGACAGGTCCTCGAACGCGAGCACGGCGGCCGGGGTGATCGCCTTCCAGATCTCGGCGATCGGCCGGTCCTCCCGGGTCGACGGGTGCGCGACCAGGGTCAGGCCGCGCCGGGCCAGCTGGGCGGAGAGGTTGCCGAGCAACGCGCCGACCTCGGGCCCGACCGGCCAGTCGGGCAGCAGGCACAGCACCACGTCGGAGCGCCCCCGGCGCAGCGTCCGGGCGGCCGCGGACGGCGCGTAGTCCAGGCGCGCGGCGGCCTCCAGCACCCGGCGCCGGGTCTCGGCCGGGATGCTCTGGTGTGGAGTGTCGTTGAGGACGTAGCTGACCGTGGCGCGCGACACCCCGGCCTCACGGGCGACGTCCGCACTGGTGACACGCCGCACCCTGCCATCGACCATGACGACCGCCCTTCCGCGCCGCACGCAGACCGGGCCCTGCGCCGGGTCCACCGTACTGACCGCGGGTCAGCCGGGGGCGTTCCAGGTGTCCAGGACCGGGGTGCCGTGTTCGAAGCCGAGCGCGGACAGGGTGGCCGTGTCGAGCCGGAGCCGGCCGCCCTCGCCGGGCGGCAGGCCGATCCAGCGGGCGCCGGCCACGCGCAAGGCGTGACCGTGCGCCACCAGAGCGACGTCACCGTCGGCGAGCAGGCCGGTCGCGTGCTTCAGCACCCGGTCCAGGCGGGCACCCACCTGGTCCGGGGACTCCCCGCCGGGGCAGCCGTCGGTCCACAGCGACCAGCCGGGCCGGTGCTCGTGGATCTGCGCGGTGGTGATGCCCTCGTACTCGCCGTAGTTCCACTCCGCCAGGTCGTCGGTGACCTCGGTGACCGCGAGCCCGGCCAGCTCCGCGGTGCGCAGCGCCCGCGCCCGCGGACTGGACAGGATCGCCGCGAAACGCCTCCCGGCCAGGCGGGCGGCGAGCGCCCGGGCCTGCTCCTGGCCGTCCGGATCCAGCTCCATGTCGGTGTACGACGTGTGCCGCCCGGCCGCGCTCCACGGGGTCTGCCCGTGCCGGATCAGGACGATCTGCGTCATGGTCATCCTCCGTGGTGCACCGGTGTCTACCCCGCGAGCAGATCCTCGAACACGGTGGTCAGGGCGAACGGGTCCGCGGCGGCGGCCGGGTCCCGGCGGGCCATCTCGCGGGCGAGCTCGCCCGCGGCCCGGTCGATGCGCGCGTGCAGCGGCCCACGAGCCTGGGCGCCGGCCCAGTCGTCGCCCGCGGCCAGCACGGCGGTGGGCACGACGACCGCCCCGAGGTACGTGAACAGCGGCCGCAGGGCATGCTCCAACGCGAGCGAGTGACGTGCGGTGCCGGCGGTCGCCGCGATCAGCACCGGCGTGCCCGTAAGCGCACCGGGCTCCAGCACGTCGAAGAACGACTTGAACAGCCCGCTGTAGCTGGCGCTGAAGATCGGCGTGACCGCGATCAGCGCGTCGGCGGAGGCGACCGCGTCGAGGGCATCGGCGAGGGCTGCCGGAGCGAAGCCGGTGAGCAGGTGGTTGGTGATGTCGTGGGCGAGCTCCCGCAGCTCGACCACGCGTACCTCCGGCGGCGTGCCGTCGGCCGCGGCCACGGTGGCCGCGGCGAGCCGGTCGGCGAGCAGCCGGGTGGACGAGGGCCGGGTCAGTCCGGCGCTCACCACGACGAGCCGGCGCGCGGTCACTGCGTCACCTCTTCCGGTTGCGGGCGGGCGGCGAGCAGCGAGGCGTGGACGGGCGCCTCGGGCACGTGCGCGGGCTTGCGCGCGGCGAACTCGCGGCGCAGCACCGGCACGATCTCGCCGAGCAGGTCGAGCTGCTCCAGGACGGTCTTGAGCGGCAGCCCGGCGTGGTCGAGAAGGAACAGCTGGCGCTGGTAGTCGCCGACGTACTCGCGGAAGCCGAGCGTGCGGTCGATCACCTGCTGCGGGCTGCCCACGGTCAGCGGGGTCTGCTCGGTGAAATCCTCCAGCGACGGGCCGTGGCCGTACACCGGGGCGTTGTCGAAGTACGGCCGGAACTCAGCGATCGCGTCCTGCGAGTTGCGGCGCATGAACACCTGCCCGCCGAGGCCGACGATGGCCTGGTCGGCGTCGCCGTGGCCGTAGTGGGCGAAGCGCTCGCGGTACAGCGCGACCATCTTCTGGGTGTGCGAGGGCGGCCAGAAGATGTGGTTGGCGAAGAAGCCGTCGCCGTAGTACGCGGCCTGCTCGGCGATCTCCGGGCTGCGGATGGAGCCGTGCCAGACGAACGGCGGCACGCCGTCGAGCGGACGCGGCGTCGAGGTGAACGACTGCAGCGGGGTGCGGAACTTGCCGGACCAGTCGACCACGTGCTCGCGCCAGAGCCGGTGCAGCAGCGCGTAGTTCTCGATCGCGAGCGGGATGCCGGCGCGGATGTCCTTGCCGAACCACGGGTAGACCGGCCCGGTATTGCCGCGCCCCATCATGAGGTCGACCCGGCCACCGGACAGATGCTGCAACATCGCGTAGTCCTCGGCGATCTTGACCGGGTCGTTGGTCGTGATCAGCGTGGTGGCGGTCGACAGCAGCAGGGTGGAGGTCTGTCCCGCGATGTAGCCGAGCAGGGTGGTGGGCGAGGACGGGACGAACGGCTCGTTGTGGTGCTCGCCGGTGGCGAAGACGTCGAGCCCGACCTCCTCGGCCTTGCGGGCGATCGTCACCATCGCCGTGATCCGCTCGTGCTCGGTCGGCGTCCGCCCGGTGGTGGGGTCGGGCGTGACGTCGCCGACCGTGAAGATCCCGAACTGCATGGTCGCTCCTGAGCCTCGGGCCGGGGCGGGCACGCCCCGAACTGCCCCGCACAACATCTTTGACTCGTCAACTATTTCATAGTCAGACAAGTTGTGTGCGGTGAGCGCCCTCACGCCCGGCCAGTGTCGCACGCGGCCACGGCTCAGGAGACGACCGCGCAGAACGCAGGTACGCCCGCCCGGGGGGGCCCAGACCCCGGGCGGGCGTGGCATCAGCGGCCCTGCAGCGCCCGGACGTTGTCGCCGAACGTCCAGCCGAGGGAACCGTCCCAGTTCGCCGACCAGGTCATCAGGCCCTTGATCCCGCTGACTCTGCCGTACGCCTGGGCGACCAGCGACGGGCTCATGTACCCGCCGCCCGCACCCGGCTGGGCGGGCAGGCCGGGGACCTGCCGGTCGTACGGGACGCGGATCGTGGTGCCCTGCACGACCAGGCCGGAGTTGAGGCACTGGGTCTGGGTGACGAAGCCCTGCACGGTGCCCGCCTGGTACGAGTCGCCCGCGCAGCCGTACATGCTGCCGTTGTAGTACTGCATGTTCAGCCACCACAGCCGGCCGTTGTCCACGTACTTCTTGATGATCGGCAGGTACGCGCCCCAGATCGAGCCATAGGTCACGCTGCCGCCGGTGACGTACGCGGTCTCGGGCGCCATGGTCAGGCCGAACGTCGACGGCATCTGCGCGAGCACCCCGTCGATGATCCGGATCAGGTTCGCCTGCGAGGCCGACAGCGTGCCGATGCTGCCGCTGCCGGTGAGGCCGGTCTCGATGTCGATGTCGATGCCGTCGAAGTTGTACTTCTTCAGGATCGGCACGATCGTGGCGACGAACCGGTCGGCCACCGCGCTGGAGCTCAGGTCGATGCCCGCCGCCGCGCCGCCGATCGACATGAGGATGGTCGCGCCGGACGCCTTGGCCTGGCACATCTGCGCCGGGGTGGCCACCTTGACGCCCGCGTCCATGCCGTCCTCCCACAGCACGGTGCCGTCCGCGCGAATCACCGGGAACGCGGCGTTGATGACGTTGTATCCGTGCTGGGCGAGCCGGTTGTCGGTGACCGGGATCCAGCCGAGGCCGGGGTGCACGCCGTTCGCGGCGCCGTCCCAGTTCTCCCAGTAGCCGACGAGGACCTTGCCCGCGGGACGGGACTTCACCGCGCACGTATCACCCGCCGGCGTCGTCGTGGGCGCGGTGGTGGGTGGTGTGGTGGGAGGGGTCGTCGGTGGCGTCGTGGGCGGGGTGGTCGTCGGTGGCATCGTCGGCGGGGTGGTGCCCGAGCATGCGCCCAGATCCGTCCACAGCGACGGGGTGGCGGCCGGGTTCCAGCCGGCGCCCGGGTAGGCGGTGTGCGTCACCAGGGCCTGATAGAGACGGCCCTGATAGGTCACCTGAGTCCCGGCCGGGTAGGTGGTGCCCTCCGCCCACGCCGGGGCGGTGCAGGCGACCGCGGCACTGTCCGCGGTGGAGACGGCGGCCATGCCGTCGGGCGCGACTACGACCGCCATCGCGATGGTCATCGCCGCGCCGGTGATCAGGGCAAACGCCCGACGTCGAATTCTCATGGCACTCCTGAAGTCCGCGATCCAGGCTGGTGCCAAACATATTGACGATTGTGAACAGCAATTGCAAGGGTTGTTAACAGATTAGCTCAGGTGGCGAGGAAGCTGCGCAGCACCGCGGCCGTGGCCTCCGCCGGAATGCCGTGGTTCTCGCCGCCGGGGACCTGCGTGTGCCGCGCCGCGGGCAGCGACGCCGCCAGCGCACCGGCAGCCTGCGCGAGCCACGGCCAGGTCGCGGCACCGTTGAGCACCACGGTCGGCACACGGACCGCGGTCATCGCGGGGGTGGGCACGGCGAGCTCCGTGGTGATCGTGGCGTCGTAGACCACGCTCTGCGCCAGCGCCTCGAGGCCCGTCCACATCGGGGACTGCCGCAACTGCGCGACGGTCTCGGGCGCGAGCCCGATCGCCTCGGTCTGGAACAACGCGACCGCGTCACCGCGCCGGCCCTGCTGCACGAGCGCATCGAGCCGGGCCGGCAGGTCGGCGGGCCGGGGCGGGGCCTGCGCGAGCAGGAACGGGGGCTCGTACAACGCGAGGTGGGTGATGCCCGCGGCGGCCGGACCGGCGGACGCGGCGCGCAGCGCGAGCACACCACCCGAGGAGTAGCCGAACACCGCCGCCCGGCCGCCGGCCGCGTCGATCACCGCGGCCAGGTCCTCGACCTCCCGATCGATCGCGTACGGGCGGGTGTCGCCGCTGCGGCCACGGGCCCGCCGGTCGTAGCCGACGACCGTGTGATCGCCCGCGAGCGCGGCGGCCAGGGGGTCACCGACCGTGTGATCGTGGAAGGCCCCGGCGACCACGATCAGCGGCGGGCCCGCACCGACCGCCCGGTACGCGATCGTCGTGCCGTCGGCGGAGGTGATCGTCTCCATGGCGGTACCCCTCTCGTACGGGTCAGGAATGCGCCCACCGGATCTTCGACGGCAGGCCGTGGAAGTCGCCATACGCCTGCAGGGTCTGCTCCGCGTGCTGCCGCTCCCCCGCCCGCAGGCCGGCCAGGGGCAGCACGTCGATCGTGACCGCCGCGCGGCCCACAGTGTGCGTCCAGGTGGCGACCACCTTGCCCGCACGCACGATCGTGGCCCGGAAGACCCCGTTGCCGCCCGGGATGATCGCCTGCATGTCGGCGTCGTCCACCATCAGCGACCGGTCCTTGTAACCCAGCAGGAACTCGTCGAAGCCGGGCAGCGCCCACCAAGTGTCGTCCGGCGCGCCCGCGCCGGCGTCGAGCAGGGCCGCGTCGGCGATCATCTCCACCCCGTCCACGTCGACCGTGGTGAGCGCGGCGCCCGCCGCGGCGATGCCCACCTTCACGTCCGCCATGGTCAGGCCGGTCCAGCCCGCGAAGTCCTTGCGCGGCGCGGGGCCGTGGCTGCGGAAGTAGCGCAGCGCGATGATGCCGAGCGCTTCCTCCCGGCCGGGCCGGTTCGGCTGCGGCACCCACTCGTCGAGCAGGACGAACGTCTGCTCCTTGCCGATGTTGGGCGCGATGCACGTGACGCCGCGCTGGCTCGCATACCACAGCAGGTGGTAGCCGAGCTGGCCGGAGACCTCGACGCCGCCCTCGGCCAGCGCGGCCAGGCACTGCGCCCGGGTCAGGCGCCCGCCGCCCGCAAGCGCGGCGCCCAGCACGTCCACACTGCGCTCCGCGGTGTGGTCGTCCAGCCCCAGGAACGCCCGGCGCTTGGCGGCCCCGGCGAGGGCGCGCACGCCCATGAGGTCGAGCATCCAGTGCGCGTCGGCGGGCGGCACGAGGTGGACCGTCCCCCGCATCGGCCAGGTGCGGATCGCCTCGCGCCGCTCCAGGGCCGCGTCGATCTCCGCCAGGGTGCGGCCGGGCAGCCGCACCCCCAGAGACCACTGGCCGCTGGCCAGATCCTGCGCCTGCATGGCGCCGAACCACTCCACTATCCCGGCGACGTCGCCGGGTGCCGCGCCCGGGTGCGCGCGCAGCAGCAGACTGCGCAGGCGCAGGGACAGGGCGTCGGCTCCGGTGATCTGCACGGCGGCAGCCTACGCCGGGGGACCGACAGAAACGGGCGGGTCAGCGCCCGCGCTGGGCGCGGTACCGGGCGATCAGCGCGGTGGTCGACGAGTCGTCCGTGGCCGGCGGCTCGGCGGTGGCGGTCAGCTTCGGCGCCAGCTGGTTCGCCATCACCTTGCCCAGTTCCACACCCCACTGGTCGAACGGGTTGATCTCCCAGACGGTGCCCTGGGTGAACACGATGTGCTCGTACAGGGCGATCAGCTGGCCCAGCGTCGAGGGCGTGAGCCGATGGCCGAGGATGGTCGTGGTGGGATGGTTGCCCTGCATGACCTTGTGCGGCACCAGCGCCTCGGGCACCCCTTCGGCGCGCACCTGCTCGGCGGTCCGGCCGAAGGCCAGCGCGCCGGTCTGGGCGAGGAAGTTCGACATGAACAGGTCGTGCATCTCGCCGAGGTCGTGGTTGGGCTCGGAGAAGCCGATGAAGTCGGCCGGGATCAGCTTCGTCCCCTGGTGGATCAACTGGTAGAACGCGTGCTGGCCGTTGGTGCCGGGCTCGCCCCAGAAGATCTCCCCGGTTCCGAACTCGGCCGGGGTGCCGTCCAGGCGCACCGATTTGCCGTTGCTCTCCATGGTGAGCTGCTGCAGGTAGGCGGCGAACCGGTGCAGATACTGCGCGTACGGCAGCACCGCGTGCGACTGGGCGCCCAGGAACGTGTCGTACCAGACGTTGAGCAGCCCCAGCAGGGCCGGGACGTTGCGCTCCAGCGGCGCGGTGCGGAAGTGCTCGTCCACGGTGTGGTAGCCGGCCAGCATCGCGCGGAAGTGCTCCGGGCCCACCGCCACCATCACGGACAACCCGACCGCCGAGGGCAGCGAGTACCGGCCGCCCACCCAGTCCCAGAAGCCGAACATGTTCTCGGTGTCGATGCCGAACTCGGCGACCCGCTGGGCGTTCGTGCTGACCGCCACGAAGTGCTTGGCCACCGCCGACTGGTCATCGCCGAGGCCGGCGAGCAGCCAGTCGCGGGCGTGCCGCGCGTTGGTCAGCGTCTCCTGCGTGGTGAACGTCTTGGACACCACGATGAACAACGTGGTCGCCGGGTCGAGGTCGTGGGTCTTCTGCCACAGGTCCGTCGGGTCGATGTTGGACACGAACCGGCACTCGAGCTGCGGATCCTTGTACGCCTTCAGCGCCTCGTACGCCATCACCGGGCCGAGATCGGAGCCGCCGATGCCGATGTTGACCACCGTACGGATCCGCTGGCCGGTGTGGCCCTGCCACTGGCCCGAGCGGACCCGTTCGCTGAACGCGGCCATCCGGTCCAGCACCGCGTGCACGTCCGCGACCACGTCCTGGCCGTCCACGACCAGCGACGCCGTACGCGGCAGCCGCAGCGCGGTGTGCAGCACCGCCCGGTCCTCGGTGGTGTTGATGTGCTGCCCGGAGAACATCGCCTCGATGCGCTCGCGCAGCCGGGCCCGCTCGGCCAGCGCCAGCAGGGAGGCCATCACCTCGTCGGTGACCAGGTTCTTGCTGTAGTCCACGTAGAGGTCGCCGACTCCGGCGGTGAGCCGCTCGCCGCGCCGGGGGTCGGCGTCGAACAGCTCCCGCAGGTGCACCGCCGAGAACTTCTCGGCGTGACCCTGCAACGCCTGCCACTCCACGCTGTCGGACACGTGTCCACTCATGCTGTCTCCCACCTGAACCCGGACTCTCGCCGCCATCCTGGCACGAAGTTCCCGCCCCCTGCCGCACTTCCCCCGGCTACGCCGCCCCGCCCGCCTGATCGGCCGCGGGTTCCAGGCCCGTGGCGCGGACCGCACCACGCATCTGGAACTCGAAGAACCCCCGCCGGTCCTCCTCGATGGAGTTGGCGAGCTGGCCGAACAGTTCTCCGCTGATCGCGCCGCACAGGTGGAAGTACAGCGCGAACGTGCCGGCGAGCAGCCGTACCGGCACGTCGGGGCCGAGCCCGGCGGCCGCGGCGGCAAGCTCCTCGGCGTACCGGCCGGTCAGGGGCTCGCCGAGGTGCAGCCGGCCGGCCTGGTGCGCGTCCATGAGGATGTGCCCGATCAGCAGCGGTACCCGGATGCCGGGGCCGACGGTGTCCTGCGGCGCCTGATAGCCGGGTACCGGGGTGCCGTAGATGAGGGCCCACCGGTGTGGCTGGGCGAGGGCCCAGTCACGTACCGCGGAGGCGACCGCCAGCAGCCGGTCCAGCGGCGCCGCGTCCGGGTCGTCGGCATTTTCGGCGGCCGCCCCCACGGCGTCGTACGCATCGATGATGAGTGCGGTGAGCAGGTCGTCGCGGCTGGTGAAGTAGCGGTAGACCGCGGAGGACGCCATGCCGAGGTCGCGGGCGACCGCGCGCAACGACAGGTTCGCCCCGTCGCTGGCGAGGTGGCGCACGGCCACTGCCTTGATCTCTTCGGTCATCTCGGCCCGGACCCGGGCGCGAACCCCTGAAGCGCGCATGCGAACAGTGTGCCATATCGAGAGCAGTGCTCTTGCGTTTCCTTCGCAGATGTGGAACTGTCGTTCTCCGTAGAGAGCAGTGCTCGCAAAGGAGAACGTCATGGCACAGCATGTCGTCGTCGGATCCGGCCCGATCGGCACCACGGTCGCCCGGCTCCTGGCCGCGCAGGGCGAGAGCGTCCGGATGGTGACCCGCAGCGGCACCGGACCGGAACGCCCGCTGATCGAACGGGTCGCCGCCGACGCCTCCTCCGACCGGCTGACCGCGCTCACCGCCGGAGCCGAGGTGCTCTACAACTGCGCCAACCCCCGCTACACCGAGTGGGAGAAGCTCTGGCCACCGATGAACGACGCCATGATCGCGGCGGCCCGGTCGGCCGGCGCGGTCTATGCGATCACCGGCAACCTCTACGGCTACGGCCCGCAGCCCGACGGCCGGATGACCGAGCACACCCCGCTCGCCGCGACCGGCCGCAAGGGCCGGGTCCGGATCCGGATGTGGCGCGACGCGCTGGCCGGCGGCGTACGCACGGTCGAGGTGCGCGGCTCGGACTACCTGGGCGCGGGCGCCACCGGGGTCTTCTCCGCGGTGATCCTGCCCGCCGCCCGCAAGGGCCGGACCGCCTGGATGCCCGCCGACCCCGACCTGCCGCACACGTTCACCTACACCGGCGACATGGCCCGGGCGCTGATCACCCTGGCCCGCGACGAGCGGGCACACGGCCACGCATGGCACGCACCGTCGGCCGCGCCGGTCACCGTACGGGAGCTGGCCCGGCAGTACTGCGCGCTGACCGGCGCCGCGCCGATCACCGTGCGGACGATGCCCCGGTTCGTGATGCGTACCGCCGGGATGGTCGTGCCGATGGCCCGCGAGCTGGCCGAGATGGACTACCAGTTCTATGCGCCGTTCGTGCTCGACAGCGACCTCACCCAGCGCACGTTCGGGCTGGCGCCGACGCCGGTCGAGGTCGCCGTACGGGAGACCGCCGAGGCCGCCGAAGCCACCGCCGCCCGCCGCATGTGACCGGGGCGGGCGGCCCGGCCGGATTCAGGCCGCGATGGCGGGGGTGGGCAGGCCGTGCACCAGCAGGCGGCCCGCCTCCGGGGCCGGAAGCGGCCTGGACAGGAAGAAGCCCTGCGCGAACGGGCAGCCCATCTCCCGCAACGCGGCGAGCTGAACCTCGTCCTCGATGCCCTCGGCGACGGTGGCCATGCCGAGACTCTGCCCGAGCTGCACGATCGTCCGGACCAGCGCGATGTCCTCGCGGTCCCCGCCGCCGAGGCGGTCCACGAACGACCGGTCGATCTTCAGGATCTCCATCGGGAACCGCCGAAGGTACGCCAGCGACGAGTACCCGGTGCCGAAGTCGTCCATCGCGAGCGTGACGCCCAGCGCCCGGACCCGCTGCAGCTGTGCGAGGTTCTCGTCGGTGTCCGTGAGCAGCACGCTCTCGGTCATCTCCAGGCGCAGCCGGTCGGCGCGCATCCCGGTCTCGGCGAGCACCTCGGCGACGGTCTCGGCGAGATCGCAGTGCTCGAACTGCCGCACCGAGACGTTGACCGCCATCGAGAGGTCGCGGTCCGCGCCGGCGCCCCAGGCAACGGCCTGCCGGCACGCCTCGGCGAGCACCCAGCGGCCCAGCGGCACGATCAGGCCGGTCGCCTCCGCGATGCCGATGAACTCCAGCGGCGAGACCATCCCGCGGGTCGGGTGGTGCCAGCGCACCAGCGCCTCGAAGCCGACGATCAGGCCGGACTGCAGATCCACCGTCGGCTGGTAGTGCAGCGCGAGCTCGCCGCGCTCCAGCGCGACCCGCAGATCGGCCTCCAGCTGCAGGCGCTCCACGAGCACGTTGTGCATCTGCGGGTCGTAGCTGGCGACGCCGCCGCCACCGCCCGACTTCGCCTTGTACATGGCCAGGTCGGCGTTGCGCAGCAGCTGGTCGGTGTCGTCCGCGTCGGCACCCGAGGCAAGCCCGATGCTGGCCCCGACGTGCAGTTCCCGGCCCCCGACGGCGACCGGCTCGCTGATCGCCGCCACGATGCGCCGGCCGACCGCCTCGGCGTCCGTGGTGGCCGCGATGGACTGCACCAGCACCGCGAACTCGTCGCCGCCGAAGCGGGCCACGGTGTCCACCTCGCGGACCGTCTCCCGGATCCGGGCGGCCACCCGGACCAGCAGCTCGTCGCCCGCGGCGTGCCCGAGGCTGTCGTTGACCTCCTTGAACCCGTCGAGGTCCAGGAACAGGATCGCCACCTCGGCGCGCGGGCCGGCGGCCAGAGCCTCCTCCAGCCGCTCCCGGAACAGCGCCCGGCTGGCGAGCCCGGTGAGCCCGTCGTGGTACGCCGCGTGCAGCAGTTGATCCTGCAGTTCCTTGGCGTCGTGGATGTCGCGGGTGTTGAGGACGAAACCGCCGACGGCCGGGTCGTCGAGCAGGTTCGTGATGGTCATCTCGGCCAGCCGCACCGAACCGTCGAAGTGCCGCAGGTGCACCTCCAGCACGGTCGACGCGTACAGCTCGTGGCGCACCGAATCGATGGCCGCGGCGATGCGCGGGCCCGCGTCCCGGCCCGTGACCTCGGTCAGGCGGTGGCCCAGCAGCATCGACGCGGGATATCCGAAGATCCGTTCCACGGAGTCGCTCTGGTAGCGGATCGTGGAATCGGACGAGATGATCGCGACGGAGTCGGAGCTCTGCTGCACCAGGGCGCGGAAACGCTGCTCGCTCGCGTGCAGCTCCGTGGTCCGGACCGAGACGCGGGCCTCCAGGTACCGGGTCAGGTGCCGGTTCTCGCGCAGCGTGATGAGCTGGCGGGCCAGGACCAGCACGATCAGGATCGTCCGGGACCAGGCGAAGAACGCATCCGCGTGGCCGGTGCGCGCGAACCAGACGACGCTGACCACGATGGCGGCGACGACGGCCGCGTACGGCAGCACGATCGCGAACGGCCGCTCCGCCTCCGCGACGGTGTCGCGCTCCACGCGCTCGGCCACCTGCCGCATCGGCAGCCTCGCCGCCAGCAGGACCAGCGCGAAGCCCGCGAACCAGCCGACGTCGAGCAGGCCGCCGGTGTTGTAGCCGCCCTGGAGCGAGGTGAAGACGTACACCGAATCCGTCACGCAGATGATCACCATGGCGGCGCCGATGAGCAGCGGCGGCCCGTACTCTTCGCCCTGGCGGCGCAGCAGCGCGAGCATGTGCAGCATGACCGTGATCAGGACGACGTCGCCCAGCGGGTACGCGAGCATCACCGCGAGACCACCGAGCGAGTTGCCGGACGTCCCGATCAACGGGGAGATCACCAGGAGCCACACGACCAGCAGCAGCGACGTGGCGATCATCAGGCCGTCCACGACGCTGCGCACCCGGTGCGCGAGGGTCTGCCGGGCGACCGGCGCGAACATCAGCGCGGCGGTGAAGAACGGCATCATCGCGACGTAGCTGACATCCGCCACCGAGGGGAACGGCACCTCGTGGTGCAGCACGCTCTCCTGCCAGGTCCAGATTCCCTGCCCGAGCGACCACGACAGCAGGCCGACCGCCATGCCGTACCAGAAGCCGCGCACCCGGCCGCGGCGCCGGGTGCCCCGCAGCACGCAGGCGCCGGCCGCGGCCAGGGTCAGCAGCAGCGTCCCGACGTTCGACACCATGCGGGTGACGGTGTCGCCGCCCAGTCCGGTGGACATCCAGACGGCGAACACCGCGACGAGCCCGAGCACGACGGCGGTGCCGGGGCGCATGCCACCGACGACCACGCGAACGCGCCTGAGACTCATCGCCGGCACCTCCCGAGACCGTGGGGCTCGCATGCCGGTTTGGCACGCCGTCCTCGTGGAGATCGGGCAGGCGCCCGCGGATCTGAGGGGTTCACCGCAGCGTGGGACAGGTTTTGCCGCAACTGTGCCGTACCGGTGCCGCAACCACGGGACAAGATCGAGAGGAGCCATGGCGACCTCCCGAGAGGTGATCGCGGTCACAGGGGGCGGAGCCCCGGGCGCCGTGTCCGTGATCGCTTCGGGCACGGCACGAGCCGCCCGGCGTGGTGCCGGGCGGCTCGTGGACGTTGCTGCCGGTCGTCAGGCGATCTTCACGTTGAAGAGCGGGTTGGCGGCCAGCTTCTTGAACGCGGCCAGGTTGCCCGGCGTGCTGTCGATGCTGATGTCGCGGTCGCCCTGGTCGTCGTGCTTGGTGTCGAAGTACACGATCGCCTTGATCCCCGGGCGCTTGGCCAGCTCCGGCAGCACCGAGTTGTAGCCGGCGCTCTTGTCGACCGGGTGGCCGATGCGGTGGTAGACACCCCACTCCGCGATCATGATCGGCTTGCTGGCGTGGTTCGTGATCGCCCAGTCGTACCAGCCCTGGCCGCCGCCGGTGGGCTGACGGTCGAGCAGGTCACCGAACTGGCCGTAGTGGTAGTAGCCCTTCTCCGCCGAGACGTAGGAGTCCAGGCCGACCCAGTCCACGACGTCGTCGCCGGGGTACAGGTCCTTCCACCAGGACTGCGCCATCCACTTCTCGTTACCCATGTACGCCATCACGTTGATCGCGTTGGTCACGCCATCGGCCTTCAGACGCGCGATGGTGTGGCGGTACATGGCGGCGAAGTCCTTGGCCTCCATCCCGGAACCCTTCGTCGCGATCACGTCGTTCTCCGGCTCGTGGTTGAGCACCAGGAAGAACTTCTGCGGGTACGTGGTCTTGATCCGCTGGGCGAACGCGTCGATCCGCTTGTCCTGTTCACCCGCGGCGACCTTCGCCCAGGTCGAGCCGTACGCGATCTTCCAGTTCACCAGCAGCACCCGCGGGTGCGCCGGGTCCTGCGTCATCGCGATCTCGGACTTGGTCGGGAAGACCTCGTCGCCCTTGTGGTACGTGTGGAAGATCGACGCGTCCCGGCCGGACAGCTGCTCCCACTTCTTCAGCTCCGCGTCGCGCGGCGCCGAGGTGAACCCGCCCGCGGCGGCACCCCACAGCACCCCGCACGTCGGGACCAGCTTGTCACCCGTGACGCACTCCTTCGCTGCCGGAGGCGTGGTCGGCGGCGTCGTGGGCGGCGTGGTCGGCGGCGTGGTGGGAGGCGTCGTCGGCGGCGTCGTGACCGGCGGCGTCGTGGGAGGCGTCGTCGGCTTCGGCGGCGCCGGCTTCGGCGGCGTCGTGGGCTTGGGAGCCGGCGTGGTGAGGACCAGCTGCGCACCGCCGGCCGGGTTCTCGGCCGAGCGGATCCGGGTGACCGCGGCGTTGGAGTTCAGCGTGAACGCGTACACACCGGGCTTGGTCACGACCTGGCTCAGGTCGATGCTCAGCGTCGTGCCGGTGGCCTTGGCGGTGCCGACGCTCGCGCCCGGGGCGGGAGCGTTGGCCGCGGTCAGGGTCTTCTCGTTGAAGCCGCCGGCCAGGCGACGGACGGTGACCGCACCGGCCGCGGTGCCGTCCACCGGCAGATCCAGCCGGGCGCCGGAGACCTTGGTACCGGCCGGGACCGTGAACTCGACGTAACCGGTCTTGACCTCCTTGCCGGCCTTGCCGACCGCCACCTTGTCGTCGGCGCCGAACACCGTGGTGCGGCGGACGCTGGAAACGTAGGAGTCGTCCGAGGCCGCCAGCTTCACCTGGGTGGTGGCCGCGCCCGCGGCGTGCGCGCCGAGCGGCGCGAGCAGCGCGGTACCGGTACCCGCGAGCACCGCACCGACCATGGTCACCGAATTGCGGACCTTGCGTCCCACTCGAATCTCTCCCCCGTCTCGTTCCGGCCACGTCAGCCGGTCACGTGAAAGAGATTCGAGGTCGCCCGGTGCGCCCCCCGGTCCCGGACGGTTGCCCGACGGTTGCACCTAGTACTTTCGGTTTGCGTACGCGTCTGCACGGGCCCGGCAGGGCGCCGAACGTACGGCGCGCAGCGGCCCATCATGGACCGCCGTACGGTGGCCCACGTCACATCTGGGAGGCTGGCCGGGTGACTGACGTCGTCGCGCGAGTGCTGCGCACCATGCCGGTGATCGACGGGCACAACGACCTGCCCATGGCGCTGCGCGCGCGGGCCGGGTACGACGTGTCCGGCCTGGACCGGCACCGCCCCGAGTTCCACACCGACCTGCCGCGGCTGCGTGCCGGCGGTGTCGGCGCCCAGTTCTGGTCCGTGTTCGTGCCCGGTGACCTGCCCGAGCCCGAGGCCGTGGTGGCCACGATGGAGCAGGTCGACGCGGTGTACCGGCTGGTCGCGGCGTACCCGGGCGAGCTCGCGATCGCCTACGACGCCGACGCCGTGGAGGCGGCGATCGCGGCCGGACGGATCGCCTCGCTGCTCGGCATCGAGGGCGGGCACAGCCTGGCCACCTCACCGGGGGTGCTGCGCTCCTTCGCCCGGCTCGGCGTGCGGTACGTGACCCTCACCCACAACCACCACACGTCGTGGGCGGACGCGGCCGTGGTGGCACCGGTGGTGGGTGGCCTGAACGATGCCGGGCGGGCCGTCGTGCGGGAGATGCAGCGCATCGGGGTCATGGTCGACCTGTCGCATGTGGCCCCGGTCACCATGCACGCCGCCCTCGACGTGGCCGCCGCGCCGGTGCTGTTCAGCCACTCGTCGTGCCGGGCGCTGACCGACCATCCCCGCAACGTTCCCGACGACGTCCTGGCCCGGCTGCGCGGCAACGGCGGGGTGGTGCAGGTGACGTTCGTGCCGGCGTTCGTGTCGCCCGCGGTCGTGGAGTGGTCCGCGGCGTACGTGGCCGAACGTGACCGGCTCGGCCTGCCGCCCGCCGACGAGCCCTGGCCCCGCGCGCCCCGGCCCGGGGAGTCCGCCGCCGCGCTCGTGGCGTCCGCGCCGCAGCCCGACCCGGACGACGACCCCGCCCTGCAGGTCTGGCTGGCCGCCCACCCGCGGCCCGAGGCGACCCTCGCCCAGGTCGCCGACCACGTGGAGTACGCCCGGGAGGCCGCCGGGGTGGATCACATCGGGCTCGGTGGCGACTACGACGGCACGGACCGGCTGCCGGCCGGCTTGGCGGACGTGTCGGGATATCCGCGGCTGCTGGCCGAGCTGGCGCAGCGCGGCTGGTCCGAGGCGGACCTGATGAAACTGACGGGACGCAACGTGCTGCGGGTGCTGCGCGAGACGGAAGAGGCGGCCGCGGAGCCGCTGTGGCCGCGTTCGCCGGCCCGCTGATCCGGAATCGGAGCCAAGCTTGCCGTCGGCTTGAATGCCGCTAGAGGTTGTCTTGAGGTTGGGCGCCGAACTACGGGGGCATGACCGCAACGCTGATCGCCCGCCCCGCCGCCACCGCCGCCGCGTCGCAGCTCGCCGACGCCACGCTGTGGAGCCCCGCCACCGCGGGCGTCGAGCTCACCGTCGTGGTCCCCTTCTACAACCCCGGCATGGCGCTGCGCCCGACCGTGCAGCGGCTGGTCGCCTGCCTGACCGAGGCCGGCGTCGGGTTCGAGGTCGTCGCGGTCTCCGACGGCAGCACCGACGGCTCCGAGCAGACCCTCGCCGGGATCCCGGGCGTGCGGGTCATCGTGAACGCGGTCAACCAGGGCAAGGGCGCCGCGCTGCACACCGGCTTCGCCGCCGCCCGCGGCGCCTGGATCGGCTTCATCGACGCCGACGGCGACATCGACCCCGCCCACCTGGTCCAGTACCTGCAGCTCGCCCGCAGCGGCGCGCACGCCGGTGTGTACGCCGACAAGCGTCACGCGCTGTCGACCAGCGGCGCCACCGGCTTCCGCAAGATCGTCTCGATCGTCTACTCGACCCTGGTGTCCGTGCTGTTCTTCCTGGGCATCCGGGACAGCCAGACCGGCTGCAAGATCTTCCGCCGTGACGTCCTCGCCGGCCTGCTCCCCAGCCTGCGCGAGCGCCGCTTCGCCTTCGACCTGGAGTTCTTCGTCGCCGCCAAGGCCGCCGGCATCCGCAACTTCATCGGCGCGCCGGTCCGCCTCGAGGAGCGCACCGCCGGCTCCACCGTCGGCCGCAGCGCCATCGTCCGCACCCTGCGCGACACGTTCACCATCTTCGCCCGGCTGCGCCGCAACGAGTACGCGCCGGTCGTCCGCGAGAACCTGGCCCTGGCGGCCTGACACGTCGGTTCCCCCACCGGCCGGAGGCGGTGTCCGCGGGCTTCCCCCGTTCCGCGGACACCGCCTCCTTTTCCGTACCTTTTCGCTGGTGGCGGGTCCCTCGGCCCCCGCACACCGCGGTGGACGGGCGTGTCGCACCGGTCCGACCGGGCCCGCGGGTTTACGCGCCGGGCAGGCCGGGTAGGCGCTGGCCATGCCGATCGGAGCACAGCCGCCCGGCCGGCGCGGGACGGTCGGCCATCCGTACAGCGCGCTGAACCTGCGACTGGTGCTGGCCGTGTTCGGTTTCGTCGTCTGTTCCGTGCTGGCCGTGCTGCTGTGGCGCGGCGGCTGGACCGTGCCCGGATGGCTGCTCGCCGCGTGGGCGCTGGTGGCCGCGGTCGACGGCGTGGTGGTGCAGTTGCGGCGGCGGGCCCGGCTGCGCGCCGAGGGCGGCCGCCATCATTCCCTGTTCGAGTAGGGGGGCGCTCAGCCGGCCGGTGGGAGCACCCCGTAGATGAGCGCGGTGGATCCGGAGCCGTTGCGGTTGATCTGTCCCCCGCACAGGATGTACGCGCCGGCGGCGGGCAGGGACGCGAGGTTGGCCAGGGCTTCCAGGCTGATCCGGCGCCGGTGGTGGAGCAGCCGGGACACCGCGTACGTGCGGTCGGTGCCCACGTCGGGGCCGAACGTGTCCGTCCCCAGCGCGCCGTTGCGGCCGAGACGCCCGGTGTCCACCAGCCATTGCAGCGCCGTCACCGAGAAGCCGGGCTGATGCATCACCCCGTCGGCGTCGTACGCAAAAAAGGCGTCCGTGCCCCAGCGCGACTCCCAGCCGGTCCACATGACGACCGCGGCGCCGTCCGGGATGCGGCCGTGGGCGTGCTCGAAATCGCGCAGGTCGGCGACCGTGAGAACGTAGTCGGGGTCGTGGGCGCACCGGTCCCGGACGTCGATCTTGACGGCAGGCCGGAAGAGGTCGCCCGGGTCGAGGCCGTCGGCGAGCGCCTCGCCCGCCGTGAAATGCCCGGGAGCGCTCCAGTGGGTGCCGGTGTGCTCACCCTCGCGGACGTACTGGAGGTGGTAGCCCTCCCGCGCGATGGTCGCCGCGGACTCCAGCGTGAACGGCGGGTCGCCCGGGTACAGGCTGGTGGTCGCCGGGTCGTTGACGTGCGACAGGCTGACCAGCGTGATCAGCTCCAGCACGGAACGACCGCGCGGGTCTGCGTCGCCGGGCTCGCCCATCGGCAACACTCCGTTCCCTTACTCATGGTCGGGGGGACCCGCGCAGGCGGACCGGATCGGTACCTTGCCGACCGGACATGGCCGTAAGGTGACGAGCTTGGACGACCTGGTGCCGGCCACGCTGCCGGTGGTGACCACGCTGGGCCGCATCGCGGCGGCCCGGCCATGGCTCGCGGCGCTGCCCACGCTGATCGCCGAGGTACGCGAGCAGTTCGGCGTACGCCTGGGCGCGCCCTGGCACGCGGGCAGTTGCAGCTGGGTGGCACCGGCCGTGCTGCCCGACGGTACCGCGGCCGTGGTGAAGATCGGCTGGCCGCACCGCGAGATGTACGGCGAACCCGTGGCGCTGCGCCGCTGGGCGGGACGCGGCGCGGTCCGCCTGCTCGCGCACGACCCGGCACGCCACGCCCTGCTGCTCGAACGATGCGAGCCCGGCACGCCACTGTCCGCCGTGGACGGCCCGGCCACGGCGCGGCTGCGGGCCGGCGCCGCGGTGCTGCGCCGGTTGTGGTCGGTTTCCCCGCCGGACGGGCCGGCCGCCACCGGTGCACCGGTGGTGGAGCGGCTGGGCGACGTCACGGCCGAATGGGCGGAGCTGACGCAGGCGCGGATGGATCGGCTGCGGCCGGGCTACGACCCGGGGCTGGTCGCCGAGGGTGTCGCGCTGTTACGGGCGCTGCCGGGATCCGCGGGCCGTACCGTGCTGCTGCACGGCGACGCCAACCCGGGCAACATCCTCGCCCACACGGCCGTACCGGATTCTGGGTCCGCCGTACGCCGCGGGCCGGACGGCGGGCAGCCCCGGCTCGCCGACGTCGCGCAGTGGCGGGCGATCGATCCGAAGCCGATGGTGGGCGATCCCGCATACGATCCGTGGCCGCTGCTGGAGCAGATCGACGACCCGTTCGGTCGCGACGACGCCGTGGCGGTGCTACGCGAGCGGGTGGCGCTACTCGCGGACGAGCTGGAGCTGTCCGCGGAGCGGATCGCGCAGTGGGCGGTGGCGCGCCGGGTGGAGGCAGCACTGTGGACAGCCGCGCACGGCGACGTGCCCGACGGGGCGACGGACATGGCCCGCGCACGGATCCTGGCCGCGTGGTGATCGTGTTCAGACGCTGAGCGCCTTGAAGAAGAAGCTGCCGTCGCGCAATGCCCCGGCCGGGTCCGCGGCGTAGTCCGGCACGATGCCGTAGCGCGTCCAGCCGGCCGCCTGGTACAGGCGCTCGGCGGGGCTCGCCGTCTCCGTGTCGAGCAGCAGCAGCGTGACCCCGGCGCGGGCCGCCGCGTCCTCGGCGGCGGCGAGCAGCCGGCGCCCGAGCCCGTGTCCGCGATGCTGCCGGTGCACCGCGAGCTTGACCACCTCGGCGCGGTGCCGGGCGTTGGCCTTTCCCGGGTACGCGAGGCCGACCGTCCCGCTGACCCCGGCGGGTCCGCGGGTCACCCAGACGACGAGGCTGCCGTCGGCGACCGCCGCGGCCTGCGCGCGCCACCACGAGGCGGCGTCGGCCCGGCTGAACGGGGCGAGGAAGCCGACCGAGGCGCCGCCGTCGACCGCGTCGGCGAGCACCTCCGCCAGCTCGGGGACGGCGGCGGCGAAACCGTCGGTGGTCAGCCGCTCGATCACGTGCGGCACGGTCACCTGAGCGGCCCGGGCGTTCACGGCAGCACCACGAAGACGGCGTAGCGGACCGCGACGGCGCCCGGGTTGCGGAACCGGGTGCCACCCCACAGCCGGAACCGCAGGCACTCCCCCGCGGCGATCTCGTGGCGGCGGCCGTCGTCGGTCAGTTCCAGCGTGCCCTCCAGAACCCACACGTGCTGTTCGAGCCCGGGCACCGGCGGGGCGTCGTACCGGATGTCCGCGCCCGGTTGCAGCCGGCCCTCGACCACCTCACCACGCAGTCCCGGCCGGGGCGGCGAGACCAGCCGGCGGGTGAAGCCGGACGACTCGTCGCGCCACACCGGCTGATCCTCGCCGCGGACCAGCTCGGCCGGGGCCGCCTCCACCTCGGCGAGCAGCGCCGACATGGTGCGCTCGTACGCCGTGCACAGCCGCCCGAGCAGGCTGGCGGTCGGGCTGATCTCGCCGCGCTCCAGCCGGGAGAGGGTGGAGCGGCTGACGTTCGTACGGGCGGACAGATCGTCGAGGGACCACCCGCGCTCGGCCCGCAGTGTGGCCAGCCGCTCGGCGAGCCGCCCGTCCACCGTCTCTGTTCTCATATCCGGGATGCTATCCCATATCAGGGATGACTCTCGGCCCGGCACGGCGGCATAGCGTGGAGCGGTGGTGCGTGTCGCCCTGTGCGGCGATGTCATGCTCGGCCGCGGGCTCGACCAGATCCTCGGGCATCCGGGCGCCCCCGGGCTGGGGGAGGCGTACGTCCACGACGCCCGCGACTACGTGCGCCTGGCCGAGGCGGTCAACGGGCCGGTGCCGCGCCCGGCGGACCCGCGCTGGCCCTGGGGCGAGGCCCTGACCGCACTGCACGACGCGGACGTCCGGGTGCTCAACCTGGAGACCGCGGTGACCGCGGGCGGCACCCCGGACCCGGGCAAGGGGATCCACTACCGCATGCACCCGGCGAACCTGCCGTGCCTCGCGGCGGCCCACCCGGACGTGTGCGTACTGGCGAACAACCACGTCCTGGACTTCGGCGCCGCCGGGTTCGCGGACACCCTGGAGGTGCTGCGTACGGGCGGATTCCGCACCGCCGGGGCCGGGGCGGACGCCGCCGCCGCGTGGGCTCCGGCGCTCGTACCGGCCGCCCGCGCACGCGTCGTCGTGCTCGCCGCGGGCATGCCGTCGAGCGGCGTCCCGGCGCAGTGGGCGGCGCGCGCGGACCGCGGCGGCGTCGCGTACGTTCCGGTGCCCTCCGGCGCCTGGGCGCGCCGGATCGCGGGGGTCGTCGACCGGGTGCGGCGCCCGGGCGACCTCGTCGTGGTCAGCCTGCACTGGGGCGGGAACTGGGGATACCAGGTCGGGCAGGACGAACGGCGCTTCGCGCACACCCTGATCGACGGCGGGGCCGACGTCGTGCACGGCCACTCGTCGCACCACCCGCGGCCGGTCGAGGTGCACCGCGGACGGCTGATCCTGTACGGCTGCGGCGACCTGATCAACGACTACGAGGGCATCGGCGGGCACGAGCGCTACCGCGCCGACCTGCGGCTGCTGTACCTGGCGGAGTTCGAGGCGCCCGGCGGCATGCTGGCCGCGCTGCGCATGGTGCCGCTGCGGGCGCGCCGCCTGCGCCTGGACCGCGCCACCGCCGGGGAACGGTCCTGGCTGCGGGACACGCTGGACGGCATCTGCGCGCCGTACGGCACCCGGATCGGCGCGGCGCCCGACGGGTCGCTCATCGCGGCTATTTGACAGTGACATATGACAGTGTCATTGTGGTGGGCATGTGGACGATGGACGAGCTGGTCGAGCGCGTCCGCCTGGCTCTGGCGGCGCAGTACCCCGGCGCGCCCAACGGGCGGATCCGCGACCTGCCCGACCGCCGCGCCATCCGCTGGTATGCCACCACCGGTCTGGTCGACCGCCCCGCCGCGATGCGCGGGCGCACCGCGCTGTACGGCCCCCGTCATCTCCTGCAACTCGTGGCGGTCAAGCGGCGGCAGGCGGCCGGGCTCAGCCTCGCGCAGATCCAGGCCGAGCTCGCCGGCGCGGGCGACGCCCAGCTCGCCGAGATCGCCCGGATCCCGGCCGACCTGCTGACCACCGCCGCCGCCCCCACCGCCGCCGACACACCCCGGGCCCGCTTCTGGGCAGACGCCCCGGCGCCCCCGACTTCCGCACCACCGGCCCCGGCACCGCCGGCCCCGGCTTCCGCACCACGGGCCCCGGCTTCGGCATCACCGGCCCCGGCACCGTCGGCTTCGGCGCCGCCGGGCGCAGCGCCATCAATGTCGGCGCCGCCGATGCCGGCACCGGTTCCTGCGGCGCCGGGGACACCGGTCGCCGCGGTGGCGCTCGGCGGCGGCGCGGTCCTGCTGATGCCGGGCACCCCGCACGGCACCGACTACGCCGACATCACGGCCGCCGCCCAGCCCCTGATCGACCTGCTCGCCGCCCGCGGCCTGCTCGCCAACCCCGATGGGAGACACCGATGACCTTCTCCGTCCTTCCGATGAGCCAGGCCGACCTCGACCGGGCCGTCCGCCCCAAGATGGACGGCGGCCTGGGCATCCTGCTCACCGAACGCGGCAACCTCCCCCTGGACGTCCTCGACGTCGACGCCTCGATCTGCGGGCTGCTCGCCCGTACCGTCGTGACCACCGAATTCGTCAACGTGCACGACACCGCGCTGGAGGCCACCTACGTCTTCCCGCTGCCGGACCGGGCCGCCGTCACCGGCATGACCATGACGGCCGACGGGCGCACCGTCGAGGCGGAGCTGCAGGAACGGGCGGCCGCCCGCGAGGAGTACGACCGGGCGATCGCGGCCGGCCGGCGCGCCTCGATCGCCGAGGAGGAACGCCCCGATGTCTTCACCATGCGGGTCGGCAACATCGCCCCCGGCGAACGGGTGACCGTGACACTGCGCCTGGCCGGCCCGCTGCCGTACGAGGACGGGGCGGCGACGTTCCGGTTCCCGCTGGTGGTGGCGCCGCGGTACATCCCGGGCGCGCCGCTGCCCGGGCCCGCGGTGGGCGACGGGCACGCCGAGGACACCGACGCGGTGCCGGACGCCTCCCGGATCTCTCCCCCGGTGCTGCTGCCCGGCTTCCCCAACCCGCTGCGCCTGTCGATCCGCGTTCACCTCGATCCGGGCGGGCTCACGCTCGGCGAGGTGCGTTCCAGCCTGCACGCGGTCACGGGGGCCGACGGGCATCTGGAGATCCGGCCCGGTGAGCGCGCCGACCGTGACTTCGTGCTGCGGCTGGCGTATTCGGGGGCCACCCAGTCGGCCGTCGCGGTGCCCGACGCGACCGGCGAGGAGGGGACGTACCAGCTGACCCTGCTGCCGCCGGCGGACGCCGCGGTGTCCGCGCGGCCCAAGGACGTGGTGCTGCTGCTGGACCGCTCCGGCAGCATGGCCGGCTGGAAGATGGTCGCCGCCCGGCGCGCCGCCGCCCGGGTGGTGGACACGCTGACCGGGTCGGACCGGTTCGCGGTGCTGACGTTCGACCATGCGGTCGAGCACGCGGACGGCCTCGGTACCGGGCTGGTGGAGGCCGACGACCGGCACCGGTTCCGGGCGGTGGAGCACCTGGCCCGGGCGGAGGCGCGCGGCGGCACCGAGCTGCTGGCCCCGCTGGACCAGGGGCTGAGCCTGCTCGACGCGGCCGGCGAGGGACGCGACCGGGTGCTCGTGCTGGTCACCGACGGCCAGGTCGGCAACGAGGATCAGATCCTCGCGGAGGTCGCGGGCCTGGTCGGGAACACCCGCGTGCACGCGGTGGGGATCGACCGGGCGGTCAACGCCGGTTTCCTCGCCCGGCTGGCGGCGCTCGGCGCGGGCCGGTGCGAGCTGGTCGAGAGCGAGGACCGGCTGGACGAGGCGATGGAACACATCCACCGGCGGATCGGCGCCCCGGTGCTGACCGACCTGGCCGTACGCGCCGAGGGACTGACCCACCTGCCCGACACCCGCAGCCCGCACCGGCTGCCGGGCTGCTATCCGGGCGTGCCGCTGGTGATCACCGGCCGGTATTCCGGCGCCGCCGCCGGCGCCCTGACCATCACCGGGCGCACCCGCGACGACCAGCCGTTCACGGTCACCGTGCCGGTGCAGCGCCGGGATGAGCCCGCGGTGACCGCGCAGTGGGCCCGGGCCCGGCTGCGTGACCTGGAGGACCGGTACGCGTGCGGCGAACACGACCTGGAACCGCAGATCGTCGCGACCTCGCTGCGCTTCGGCGTGCTGTGCCGGTTCACCGCGTACGTGGCGGTGGACGAGCGGGTGGTGCCGGTCGACGGCGGGCTCCGCCGGGTCACCCAGCCGGTCGAGCTGCCGTCCGGGTGGACCCCGCCGGGCGGCCCCGTCGACGCCGTGGTGCCGGTGCTCAGCCTCGGTGCCGCGCCGATGGCGCCGCTCGCGGTGGCGCCGATGCCGCCGACGTTCGCCCCGGCACGGGCTTCGATGCGACCGGCGGGTGGGCCGCCGCAACCGTTCGCGGCCATCCCGTCGACGCTGCGGATGCGGCACACCGGCGGCGCGGCGGCGCGGCACGACGACGGGTCGCTGCGGGGCATCGTCGCGGTGGAGGCGCGCCGCCTGCGCGAGGCCGACGGGCTGCCCCCGGCCGAGCGTCGTGACCTGCTCGCGGACCTGGCCAGCCGGCTCGGGGTGCTGCTCACCGGGGTCACCGACCCGGCGGTGGAGCCGTTGCGTGCGCTGCTGGTGCGGCTGAACTCCGACGAGGATCTGGCCGCCCGCTGGCGTGCGGCCCGGGAGGCCCTGGACGCGTTCGCCGCCGCGGAACCGGCGGCCGGCGGGCCCCCGCAGGGGCGCCGGGCGGCGTTCTGGAAGCGGTGAGTAAGAGGGTGCCCCGCCCGGAGGCACGGAAGCGGGGCACCCGGTCCTGATCAGCCGGCGAACGGCGCGCGGTACACCGGCGGCAGCAGTTTCGCCGCACCCGCGGCGGGCAGGCCGTGGGCCACGATCTCGTCGGCGGTGGCGGTGCTCAGGTCGAACGCCGTCCCGACAGCCATCGCCCGGGTCCGGTCGATCTCCTTGGTGAACGGCTGGACGTCGCCGGTGCACACCGTCCCGGCCTTGGGCAGGTCCTTGTACAGCAGGTAGCGGTCGACGTAGCCGGTCGCGCACGACGACGTGCCGTACGCGGTGTGCCCCCAGTTGTCGCTGCTGAGCAGGCGGCTGTTGGGCAGCAGCCCGGCGGAGCTGACCGCGTCGCGGTAGTTGGTGGCCGGGTCCCAGTAGCTGCCGACGATCAGCACCGGCCGGGCGGTGAGCCGGTTGAACGGCCCGGTGTAGGCGTCCTCGTCGCGCGCGGTCCAGGTGTCCCGGGCGCACGGGACGCTGGCCCACGCCCAGGCCCGCCCGAAGTACGGGGCGCGCCGGTCGGCCGCGGCCGCCTTGCGGGCCCACCCGTTGGCCGACGCGGGGTGCCGCCCGTCGGTGCACATGACCGCGGTGTACGCGTCGATGTCGTTGTCGTACGGGAACTCCCGGCCGATGCGGCGCGTGTGGAGCCGTTCGCGCACCGCGGCGCGGGCGGCGGCGAGTTCACCGGGGACGGTGGCGTTGGCGGGGTCGGTCAGCTCCCACATGTCGGCGGCGAAGCCGGCCACCTCGTCGCCCGCCTCGGGGTCGTACAGGGCGCCGAGCACGAACGAGACGAACATGGCGTACGTGACGTGCTCGCCGCCCGCGACCCGCAGCGGCCGGTCCTTCAGCCGGTTGGCGATGGTCCGGAACTTGCGGACCGTGTCCGGCCCGGCGAACGCGCACTTGGTGTTGCCGGCCCGCTCGCACCGGTGCAGCAGCTCGATCAGCGCCCGGTACGCGCCGTCGGCCGAGTGCAGCCGCTCGTCCTGGATGTCGTCGGCGGTCTTGGGGGTGCCGACCCAGGCGCGCGGGTTGATCGTGCCGTCGACCACGAGCGCCCGGAACCGGTCCGGGAACATGTTGGCGTAGTACTGGCCGAGCGCCGTGCCGTAGCTGAAGCCGAGGTAGGTGAGTTTGTCGTCGCCGACCGCGCGGCGCATGACGTCCATGTCGCGGGCCACTTCGGCGGTGCTCATGGCGGCGACCAGGGGCCGGCCGGTGGTGGCGCAGCCGCGGGCGAGTCGCCGGGCCGCCGTGACGTACGACCTGGTCTCCACGGCGCCCATGGGGAACGGCATGTCGTTCATGGCTTTGAGCGCCTTGGTCTGCTTGCCCGCCGACGGGAAGCACCTGATCTGGTCGCTGGCGCCGATGCCGCGCGGGTCCATCCCGACGACGTCGAAGCGGGCCAGCACCGCGTCGCTCAGGAACAGCGGTGCGGCCAGCGCGAGGGAGGTGGCCGGGGCGCCGGGGCCGCCGGGGTTCACGAACAGGCTGCCGATCTTGTGCTTCTGGTCGCGGGCGCGCACCCGCAGCAGGGCCACGGTGGTCTGGGCGCCGTTCGGCCGGTCGTAGTCCAGCGGCACCTGGGCGGTCGCGCACTGGGCCCACCGGTAGCAGGCGTACCAGTCGAGCTTGGGGGTGGGCACCCGGTCGACCCGGCGCGCCTCGGCGGCACTGGTGTGTGCGGACTGCGCGGCCTCAGCGGTGGCGGTGGGCGCGGCCGGGGCGGCGGCGACCGGGGCGACCAGGGCACCGGCGAGGGCCAGGCCCGCGGCGCCGGCGGCGAGCAGGCGGGAGCTGAGAGGCGGCAAGGGGGAACCTTCCAGGCGCGGCGCCCTATTCGCGCCGGATACCACAAAGGTACGGATTGGCGCGGTATTTCATGAGGGCGCAACGGTGTGACCGAGCGGACCGCCCCGGCGGGACCTCTGGCCCTGCCTGCGCCCGGAACCGGCCGAAAGCATGGGTGCGGTTCCCCCGAACGGGGCACCGCAGCGCAGTGCATACGGGAGGATCACGGGCATGACCTCGACGCAAGCCCTCCAGGGGCCGCTGACGGACGACGAGCTGCGCCGGCTCGACGCGTACTGGCGCGCGGCGAACTACCTCACAGTCGGCCAGATCTATCTGCTCGACAATCCGCTGCTGCGTGAGCCGCTGCGACCCGATCACATCAAGCCCCGGCTTCTCGGGCACTGGGGCACCAGCCCGGGCCTGAACATGATCTACGCCCACGCCAACCGGCAGATCGTCAACCGCGACCTCAACGCCATCTACATCATCGGACCAGGCCACGGCGGCCCCGCCATCGTCGCCAACACCTGGCTCGAGGGCACCTACAGCGAGCTGTACCCGTCCGTGAGCCAGGACGAGGCCGGGATGGCCCGGCTGTTCCGGCAGTTCTCGTTCCCCGGCGGCATCCCGAGCCACGTGGCGCCCGAGGTGCCCGGCTCGATCCACGAGGGCGGCGAGCTCGGGTACTCGCTGATGCACGCGTACGGGGCCGCGTTCGACAATCCGGACCTGACCGTGCTGTGCGTCGTCGGCGACGGTGAGGCCGAGACCGGCCCGCTGTCCGCGAGCTGGCTCTCCAATGTCTTCCTCAACCCCGCCCGTGACGGCGCGGTGCTGCCGATCCTGCACCTCAACGGGTGGAAGATCGCCAACCCGACCGTGCTGGACCGCATCGACGAGTCCGACCTGATCGCACTGTTCACCGGTTCCGGGTACGAGCCGATCATCGTGAGCGGCGACGAGCCCGCGCTGGTGCACCAGAGTCTGGCCGCCGCGATGGACCAGGCCCTGGACACGATCGCGGCGATCCAGCGGCACGCCCGCAGCACCGGCGACGGCACCCGGCCCCGCTGGCCGATGATCATCCTCCGGACGCCGAAGGGCTGGACCGGCCCGCGCGAGGTCGACGGGATCCCGGTGGAGGGCACGTTCCGCGCGCACCAGGTGCCGCTGGCCGGCACCCGCGACAACCCGGACCACCTCGCCCAGCTGGAACGCTGGCTGCGCTCGTACAAGCCGGAGGAGCTGTTCGACCCGATCGGCGCGCCGGTCGCCGAGCTGACCACCATGCCGCCCAAGGGCATCCGGCGGATGAGCGCCAACCCGCACGCCAACGGCGGCGAACTGCTGCGCGACCTGGTGCTGCCCGACTACCGCGACTACGCGGTCGAGGTGAACCACCCGAAGCACCCGAAACGGGAGGCGTGCCGGGTGCTCGGCGACTGGCTACGCGACGTGGCCCGCGCCAACCCGGACCGGTTCCGGCTGTTCGGCCCGGACGAGGTCGCCTCCAATCGGCTGGGGGCCGCGTTCGAGATCAGCGACCGGGCGTTCACGGCACGCACCACGCAATTCGACGAACACCTCTCGCCCGACGGACGGGTCATGGAGGTGCTCTCCGAACACCTGTGCCAAGGCTGGCTGGAGGGCTACCTGCTGACCGGCCGGCACGGCGTGTTCACCAGCTACGAGGCGTTCATCCACGTCGTGGACTCGATGCTCAACCAGCACGCCAAGTGGCTCAAGACCACCAACGAGATCCCGTGGCGGCGCCCGATCGCGTCACTGAACTACCTGCTGTCCAGCCACGTGTGGCGCCAGGACCACAACGGCTTCTCCCACCAGGACCCGGGCTTCATCGACCACGTGGTCAACAAGAAGTCCGAGGTCGTCCGCGTCTACCTGCCGCCGGACGCCAACACCCTGCTGTCCACCATGGACCACTGCCTGCGCAGCCGCCAGTACGTCAACGTGATCGTCGCCGGCAAGCAGATGGCGCCGAACTGGCTGACCATGGAACAGGCCGCCCTGCACTGCCGCCGCGGCCTCGGCATCTGGGACTGGGCCAGCACGGACGCGGGCAGCGAACCGGACGTGGTGCTGGCCTGCGCCGGGGACGTCCCGACGCTGGAGACGCTCGCCGCGGCCGACCTGCTGCGCACCCACCTGCCCGACCTCAAGGTACGGGTGGTCAACGTCGTGGACCTCATGCGGCTGCAGCCGGAGAGCGAGCACCCGCACGGCCTGTCCGACAAGGAGTTCGACACGATCTTCACCACGGACCAGCCGATCGTCTTCGCGTACCACGGCTACCCGTGGCTGATCCACCGGCTCACCTACCGGCGGACGAACCACGGCAACATGCACGTCCGTGGATACAAGGAGGAGGGCACCACCACCACGCCGTTCGACATGGTGATGCTCAACGACCTTGACCGGTTCCACCTGGTGATCGACGTGATCGACCGGGTGCCCGGGCTGGGCGCGCGGGCCGCGCACCTGCGCCAGGCGATGATCGACGCCCGCCAGCAGGCGCGCGCGTACACCCGCACCCACGGCGAGGACGACCCGAAGATCTCGGAGTGGACTTGGCCCGAGGACGCACCCGCCTCCGCCTGACCCGCCCACCGCGGCGCCAGGACCCGGGCCGCGCCGCCCGGATCCTGGCGCCGCCGCCGTTCCCGGCCCGGGGAGAGAGCTGGGGCGGGGGCACCGCCGGGACGGGACCTTCGGCCATGTCCGGCGCGACGGACGGCGGAGATGCTGAACAAGGACACGAGGAGGGGGCTATGCAGGCTGAATCGCACGATGCCTGGCGCGCATTCGACGGCCAGGGCTGGCGTACGTCGATCGACGTCGCCGCATTCATCCGAGACAACGTGACGCCGTACACCGGCGGGGCGGAGTTCCTGGCCGGCCCCACCGTCCGCACCGAGCGGATCTGGTCGACGTTGCAGCGCATGTTCGTGGAGGAGCGCCAGCGCGGGATCTACGACGTCGACGCCCACACGCCGTCGACGATCACCTCGCACGCCCCCGGCTACCTGGACCGCGACCACGAGCTGATCGTCGGCCTGCAGACCAGTGCCCCGCTGCGCCGGGCCATCATGCCCGCCGGAGGGCTGCGCATGGTCGAGGGCGGCCTCAAGGCGTACGGATTCAGCCTCGACCCGGCGGTGAAGAAGATCTTCTCCACGTACCGCAAGACGCACAACGACGGCGTCTTCGACGCGTACCCGGCGGACGTGCTGGCCGCCCGCCGCTCGCACATCATCACCGGCCTGCCCGACGCGTACGGCCGCGGCCGCATCATCGGCGACTACCGCCGCATCGCGCTGTACGGCGTCGACACCCTGATCGCCGAACGCCGCGCGATCAAGGCCGCCGACGACCGCCTGTCCAGCGAAGACGTGATCCGCGAGCGGGAGGAACTGGCCGAGCAGATCCGCGCGCTGGGCGAGCTCAAGGAGATGGCCTCGGCGTACGGATTCGACCTGTCCGGCCCGGCCACCACCGCCCGAGAGGCGATCCAGTGGCTGTACTTCGGCTACCTGGCCGCCACCAAGGAACAGAACGGCGCGGCCATGTCGCTGGGCCGCACGTCCACGTTCATCGACATCTACGTGCAGCGCGACATCGCCGAGGGCACCCTGGACGAGAGCGCCGCCCAGGAGCTGATCGACGACTTCGTGATCAAGCTGCGGATCATCCGGTTCCTGCGCACGCCCGAGTACGACGAGCTGTTCTCCGGCGACCCCACGTGGGTCACCGAGGCGATCGGCGGCATCGGCACGGACGGGCGGCCGCTGGTCACCCGTACCAGCTTCCGGTACCTGCAGACCCTGTACAACCTCGGGCCCGCGCCGGAACCCAACCTGACCGTGCTGTGGTCGCCGCTGCTGCCCGAGGGGTTCAAGAAATTCTGCTCCCAGGTGTCGCTGGACACCAGCTCGATCCAGTACGAGAACGACGACCTGCTGCGCCCGGCGTACAGCGACGACACCGCGATCGCGTGCTGCGTGTCCGCGATGCGGGTCGGCAAGGACATGCAGTTCTTCGGCGCCCGCGCGAACCTCGCCAAGGCCCTGCTGTACGCGATCAACGGCGGCCGCGACGAGCTCACCGGCGCGCAGGTGGCCCCGGTCAGCCCGCCGCTGGAGAGCGACGTGCTGGACTACGAGGAGGTGATGGCGGCCTACGACAAGACCCTGGACTGGCTGGTCGAGACGTACGTCGACGCGCTCAACGTGATCCACTACATGCACGACAAGTACGCGTACGAGCGGATCGAGATGGCCCTGCACGACCACCCGGTGCACCGGTTCCTGGCCACCGGCATCGCAGGCCTGTCGGTCGCCACGGACAGCCTGTCGGCGATCAAGCACGCCCAGGTCAAGGTGCTGCGCGACGCGGAGGGCCACGCGGTCGACTACCAGGTGGACGGCGAGTACCCCACGTTCGGCAACAACGACGACCGGGTCGACTCGATCGCGGTGGACCTGGTCGAACGGTTCATGGACAAGGTGCGCCGCCAGCCCACCTACCGGGGCGCGGAGCCCAGCCTGTCCGTGCTCACCATCACGTCCAATGTGGTGTACGGCAAGCACACCGGCAACACCCCGGACGGCCGGCGCGCCGGGGAGCCGTTCGCGCCCGGGGCCAACCCGATGAACGGCCGCGACAAGCACGGCCTGGTCGCCGCGGCCCTGTCGGTGGCGAAACTGCCGTACCGCAGCGCTCGCGACGGCATCTCGCTGACCACGACCGTGACGCCCGGCGGGCTGGGCCACACCCGGGAGGAACGGATCGACAACCTGGTCGGGGTGCTCGACGGCTACACCGACGCCGGGGGCTTCCACCTCAACGTCAACGTCCTGGACCGGGCCACGCTCGAGGACGCCATGGTGCACCCGGACCAGTACCCGCAACTCACCATCCGGGTCTCCGGATACGCCGTGAACTTCGTACGGCTCACCGCGGAACAGCAGCGCGACGTCATCTCGCGCACCTTCCACGGTGCTCTGTGACCCCAGCACTGAAACAGATCGTCGGCGCTGTCCACTCCTACGACGTGTCCGTGGGGGTGGACGGCCCGGGCACCCGGTTCGTGGCGTTCCTCGCCGGATGCCCGCTGCGCTGTCTGTACTGCCACAGCCCCGACACGTGGTTCCGGCGCAGCGGCACCGCCACCACGGTGGACGAGCTGATGACCAAGGTGCACCGGTACGAGCGGTTCGTGAAGATGGCCCGCGGCGGCGTGACGCTCTCCGGCGGTGACCCGCTGCAACAGCCCGACTTCGTGCGCGCGGTCTTCGCCGCGTGCCGGGACCTCGACCTGCACACCGCGCTGGACACCAGCGGGTTCCTCGGCGACCGGGCCGACGACGACCTGCTCGACGTCACGAGCCTGGTGCTGCTGGACGTGAAGTCCGGCGACGAACAGACGTACAAGGCGGTGACCAAGACCGGGCGGCTCGCGCCGACGGTCCGCTTCGCGCACCGGCTCGCCGAGCGGGGCACCCCGATCTGGGTACGGTTCGTGCTGGTGCCCGGGCTGACCGACGCGGTCGACAACGTGGCCGCCATCGCCGACATCGTCGCCGGGGTCAGCACGGTCGAACGAGTCGAAGTGCTGCCGTTCCACACCCTCGGCGCGCCCAAGTACGCGGCGCTGGGCCTGGACTATCCGCTCAAGGACACCCCCGGGCCGAGCCCCGAACTGCTCGACCGCGTACACGGACAGTTCCGCGAGCGCGGCCTGACGGTCACCTGACGCCGCCCGCCCCCGGCAAGGGTCGAAAGCCTCTATGCCCCGCACTGACGCCCTCAGTACGGTCCGATCGATCGATCAGTGTCGATGGATCCCGCGCTCCGGCGCGGAATGATCGAGAGGGGAAAGCCAGTCATGGTTACTGAGGCGCACGTCGGCGGCAGCCGCCGACTCGTCCGTGCCGTCGTGGCGATAATCGCCGCGATGACCACGGTCACCGCGCTCGCCGTGGCACAACCCGCTCCGGCCCAGGCAGCGGCGGCGGCACCGACCGCGGCGTGGTCCGGCTGGGTGCCCGTGCCCGGTTCCGGCGCGACCAGCGACTCGCCCGCCACGACCAGCTACAACGACTCGCAGTACGTGTTCATCCGCGGCACGGACAACCGGATCTACACCCAGGCCGCCGACGGGGTCTTCTGGTACGGCTGGCGTGAGGTGCCCGGTGGTGGCCTCACCACGGCCGCCCCGGCGGTCACCGTGTTCGAATCCCAGCTCCACCTGTTCGTCCGCGGCACGGACAACCGGATCTACCTGAACCGGCTCAACGGCACCACCTGGGGCGGATGGTCCGAGGTGCCCGGCGGTGGCGCCACGCTCGGCGCGCCGAGCGCGACCGTCTACCAGAACACGCTGTTCCTGTCCGTCACGGGCACCGACGGCCGGATCTACCTCAACCGGTACGCCGGCGGGACGTGGAGCGGCTGGTACCAGCCGCCCGGTGGTGGCGTCTCGCCGTCCGGCCCCGGCTCCGCGGTCTACCAGAACACGCTGTACCTGTTCGCCCGCGGCAACAACTACCGCCTGTACGCCAACCGCCTGTACGGCACCACCTGGAGCGGCTGGTACGAGGTGCCCGGCGGCGGCGCCACGCCGTCCTCCCCGGCGGCGGTGACCTACCGCGGCTCGCTGGGTCTGTTCGTCCGCGGCACCGACAACGCGATCTACGTCAACGCGCTGACGAACACCACGTGGAGCGGCTGGTCGGCGCTGTCCGGCGCCAACGCGACCCCGTCGGCGCCCGGCGTCGGCGTCTTCCAGAACTCGCTGGACGTGTTCGCCCGCGGCAACAACAACCAGATCTACCTCAACCGGACCGGCCCGCCCGCGTCCTGACCCGTTCGCCCCGCGTGCCGCCACGGGCGGCACCCTGAAACCCCGCCCCGGGTCCGGCGACACACCGCCTGGCCCGGGGCGGCATCATGCCGTCACGGCGGGTCAGAGGCTGTGCGGGTGCTCCCCGAGCAGGCGGGTGGCGAGCACCGCGGCCTGGGTGCGGCGTTCCAGGCCCAGCTTGGCGAGCAGGCTGGAGACGTAGTTCTTCACCGTCTTCTCCGCCAGGAACATCCGGCCCGCGATCTCGCGGTTGGTCAGGCCCTCGGCCACGTACTCCAGGATCCGGCGTTCCTGCTCGGTGAGGTTGGCCAGCTCACGCGGCTGCTCCACCCCGTTGCGGATGCGTTCGAGCACCCGCTGGGTGACCGCCGGGTCGAGCAGCGACTGCCCCGCCGCGACCCGGCGCACCGCGTCCACCAGGTCGGTACCGCGGATCTGCTTGAGCACGTAACCCGAGGCACCCGCCATGATCGCGGCGAACAGCGCCTCGTCGTCCTCGTAGGACGTGAGGATGAGTCCCTTGATCGACGAGTCGATGGCCCGCACGTCGCGGCACACGTCGATGCCGTTGCCGTCGGGCAGGCGCGCGTCGAGGACTGCCACATCCGGATGCAGGGCGGGGATGCGGCGGGCGGCCTCCTGGGCCGAACCGGACTCGCCGACCACCTCGATGTCGCCGGCCGCGTGCAACAGGTCGGCCAGGCCGCGCCGGACGACCTCGTGGTCGTCGAGCAGGAAGACTCGGATCATTGCTCATTCCTACCCTGACCGTGTTCCGATGACCAAGGGACGAAGGTCCCGGCCGCGTCGCGCCGCGGCGGGCCGGACGGCCCACCGGGACGGGACCACGCGCCCTGACCGGCCGCCACCGGCCCGGACGACGATCGAGACGGAACGTGAGGGAAGGAGCCCGGCCATGCCCGAAAAGATGATCGTTGTCGGGTACGACGGCTCGCCGGACGCCCGTGCCGCCGCGCACTGGGCGCTCGACGAGGCCGCCCGCACCGGGGCACCGCTGCAGTTCTGCTGCGCGTACGAATGGCCGACGTGGTCGCCCGCCGCCGCGACCGTCCCGGCTCCCGCGCCCTGGCCCGACCCCGAGACCGAACGGGCCATCGCCGGCATGCTGGACCGCGCTGCCGCGGCGGCGCGGCTCAGCCACCCCGGCGTCCGCGTATCCACCTCGGTCTCCCACACCGGCGCGGTGATCAGCCTCACCGACCGTTCGGAGCACGCCCGGCTCGTCGTGCTGGGCAGCCGCGGGCACGGCGCGGTCGGCAGCCTGCTCGGCTCGGTCAGCGTCGCGGTCAGCGCCCACGCCCGCTGCCCCGTCGTGGTGGTACGCGGCGAGAGCGACCCGGCCGCACCCGTGGTGGTCGGCGTGGACGGCTCCGACTGCACCCCACCCGCCCTGGAGTTCGCGTTCGCGCAGGCCGCGGCGCGCGGCACCGGACTGCGCGCGGTCCACGCGTGCGGCCCGCCCCGCGACGGCGACCCGGCCGGCACGGCCCGGGAGAGCCACGACGTGGCCGCGCTGCTGGATGCGTGGCAGGACACCTACCCGTACGTCAAGGTCACCCGCGAGGAGGTCACCGGCGACCCCGGCCCGGCCCTGGCCGAGACCAGCGGCGCGGCGCAGCTCATCGTGCTCGGCACGCACGGCCACGGCGCCCTGCGCGGCCTGCTGCGCGGCTCGGTCAGCCAGCACCTGCTGCACCACTCACGGTGCCCGGTGGCGGTCGTCCATGACCTCGCACACGCCTGAGCGGCGCACCACCGGTGCACCGGAAACGGGTGGATCGTTAGCATCGGCTCATGGTCGGCGCTCCGGACATGGGTAAGCCCACGCACGAACCGCCCTCATTGGGCCTCACCCCTCTGTCGCGGGTCCGCCTCGACGAGCTGTTGCAGGAAACCCTCGACCGGGTCGGCGAGATCGTCGCCAGCCGGGAACGGCTGCGTGCCCTGCTCGACGCGGTCGTCGGCATCGGCACCGACCTTGACCTGCGGATGACCCTGCAGCGCATCGTGCAGGCCGCGTGCGCACTGGTCGGCGCCCGCTACGGCGCCCTGGGCGTGCTCGGCCCGGACCGGAGGGACCTGTCGGACTTCATCACCCACGGCATCGACGAGGCGACCCACGCCGCGATCGGGGACCTGCCCCACGGGCGTGGGGTGCTCGGCCTGCTCATCACGGATCCCCAACCGGTACGCATGCCGGACATCACCACCCACCCGCGGTCGTTCGGCTTCCCGCCGCACCACCCGCCGATGCACAGCTTCCTCGGCGTGCCGGTGCGCGCCCGCGACCAGATCTTCGGGAACCTGTACCTGGCCGAGAAGATCGGCGCGGACCAGTTCAGCGACGACGACGAGGAGATCGTCGTCGCGCTCGCCGCCGCCGCCAGCATCGCCATCGACAACGCCCGGCTGTTCGCGCTCGCGCAGCGCCGGGAACGCTGGCTCGCCGCCACCGCCGAAATCACGTCGGTGCTGCTCGGCACGGTACGCCGTACCGAGGCGCTGCGGCTGATCGCCCGCCGGGCCCGCGAGGTCGCCGACGCCGAGCTGGTGCTGGTGCTGCTGTACGACGAGGACAATGCCCGCTACACCATCGAGGTGGCCGACGGCGCCGACCCGTACCCGGTGGACCTGCTCGGCCGGCAGCTCGCGGTGGATGGCGACGCCCTCGACACGCTCGGTCACGAGAAGTATCGGGTCGTGGACAATCTGCGCGCGGCGGCCGACTGGCCCGGCCCCGTGCCCGACGGGCCCGCCATGGTGGCCCCGCTCGCCGGGTCGGACAGCGTCCGCGGTGTGCTGATCGTCGCCCAGCGCCCCGGCAGCGGGCCCGGCGACGGCGACGACGCGGCGCTGCTGTCCAGCTTCGCCGGACAGGCCGCCCTCGCCCTCGAACGAGCCCGTGCGCAGGACGAACGGGAACTGCTCGTGGTGCTGGAGGACCGCGAACGCATCGCCCGCGACCTGCACGACGTGGTGATCCAGCGGCTGTTCGCCACCGGCATGCACCTGCAGGGGGTGGCGCCGCACGCGCTGCGCCCCGACGCCGCGAAGCGGATCAACTCCGCCGTCGACGACCTGGACGCCACCATCCGCGACATCCGCCGCTCGATCTTCGAACTGCGCGCCCCCGCGGAGGCCACGCTGCGTACCGAGATGAGCGACGCGGTGAACGCCGCCGCGGACGCGCTGGGCTTCCGGCCGGTGCTGGACGTGTCCGGGCCGGTCGACAGCGCGGTGCCCGACGACGTCGTGCCCGAACTGCTGGCGGTGCTGCGCGAGGCGCTGTCGAACGTCGCCCGGCACGCCCAGGCCACCGCGGCGCGGGTGTCTGTCCGGGTCGTGGATGGCCAGCTGTCGCTGACCATTGAGGACGACGGCGTCGGCGCCGACCCGCTGCAGGCCCGCGGCGGGCTGCTGAACATGGGCGAGCGCGCCAACGACCTGGGTGGCACGTTCGAGGTGGGCCGTGGCAGCGCCGGCGGCACCGTGGTGACCTGGCGGGTACCGATCTCCGAATGACCGGATGACAGGGGTCTTTCGGCCCTGAACGGACACCGGGCGCAGCCGCGAGGGTGGTGGTAGACACCGCAGGAGGTTCCCACCATGACCGCTCCGTCCGAGCACGGCACGCGCGAGCGCGCCACCGAGGTCCTCGCCGACGCCGCGCGGGCGTCGTTGCACGCCCCGTCGGTGTTCAACACCCAACCGTGGCGCTGGCGCATCACCGGCGACACGATGGCGCTGTACGCGGACCCGGCGCGCAAGCTCGACGCCACCGACCCGGACGGCCGGCTGCTGTTGCTGAGCTGCGGCACCGCCCTGCACCACGCCCGCGTCGAGCTGGCCGCGGCCGGCTACCGGCCGCAGGTGCTCCATCAGCCCGACCCGCTCGACCCGCACCTGCTCGCCACGGTCACCCTCGGTGAGCCCGGCAACCCGGACCCTCGCGCCGAACGGCTGGCCGCCGCGATCCCCCGCCGCCGCACCGACCGGCGTGCGTACGGCGACCGCACCGTACCGGAGTCGGTGCTGGCGGGCCTGCGCAACGCGGTCGAGGCCGAGGGTGCGTACCTGCACGTCGTACGCCGCGACCAGATGCCGATGCTGGCCGCGTCCACCGGGCGTGCCGCCGACACGGAGGCGGAGGACCCGGCGTACCGGGCCGAGCTGGAGCACTGGACGCACCGGCCCGAAGGCAGCGGCGACGGCGTCCCCGCGTCGGCCGCGGTCCAGCCCTCCGCGCGCCGGGTGCCGGTCCGCGACTACGCGCCCGACGGCAACGCCGGGCTGGACCCGGGCGACGGATACGACCTGGGCGCCGCGTTCGTGGTGCTGTTCGGGCTCACCGACCGCCCGGCCGACGTGCTGCGCGGCGGGGAGGCGATGTCGGCGCTGCTGCTCGGCGCGACCGCCGAGGGCCTGGCCACCGCACCGCTGAGCGACATGATCGAGGTCGACTGGCCCCGGCACCTGCTGCGCGAACTGCTCGCCGGGGTCGGCGAGCCGTACGTGGTGGTGCGGCTCGGCTACCTGGACGCGGACCCGCTGCCGGCCACCCCCCGGCGCGCCGCCGCCGACGTGATCGAAATCGTGGAGTAGGTGAGAGGGATGGTCGCCACGGTGGCCGCCGGCGTCGGCGGCGCGGGCGGGTGGCAGACCCTGGCGTGGGCGGCCGAGCAGGCGATCACCCGGAGCGGCGCGCGGCTGGAGTTGCTGCGCGTGACCGAACCGGGTGCGCCACTGGCCGGGCTGGCCGGCGAGCCCGCGCCCGCGCTGCTGGAACTCACCGACCCCGCACTGTCGCGGGCGCTGTCGGCGACCCGTACCCAGCTCGGCGGGCACCGGGTGCGCCTTCGCATCCTCGTCGGCGACCCCGGCACCGCCCTGACCGGCGCGAGCGCGGGCGCGGACCTGCTGGTCATCGCGTCCGGCGGCAGCGGCCACACGATCCGGCGCATCGTGCACCACGCCCGCTGCCCGGTGATCGTGGTACGCCCGGTCAGCGCGGGGCGGGGGGCGCCGCTGGCCGGTCACGTGGTGGTCGGGGTGGACGGCAGCGACGCCGGCCGGGCCGCGCTGGAGTTCGCGTTCACGTACGCCGACGACCACCGGCTGCCCGTGGCCGCCGCACACGTGTCCGCCCGCATCTCCGACGACTACTACTCCGACGAGATCACCCGGCCCGCCCACGCCCGCGGCGAACCGGCCGCCCTGGAGTGGCTGGACGCCGAGATGCAGCCGTGGATGCTGAAGTACCCGCAGGCGCGGGTGCGCCAGGCCGTACTGAACGGCCGGGTCGCCGACGGCCTGCGCCGCGCCGGCCGCGGCGCCCACCTGCTGGTCGTGGGCGACAAGCATCGGGGCCTGCTGTCCCGCACCCGGACCGGCGACGTGCCCGCGACGGTCGCCCAGCGCGCCGGCTGCCCGGTCGCCGTGGTCCCGCTCGCACGACGTGAAGGGGAAAAGCTGTGACCGCCCGGTACTCAGAGGCCCACCTGCGGCAGGCCGCCGCCGCGGGGATCCGCGCGCCGTCGCTGCACAACAGCCAGCCCTGGCTGTTCCGGCTGCACGACGGCGGCATCGACGTGCTGGCCGACACGGACCGGCAGCTGGCCGTGGCCGACCGGGCCGGCTGGGCGCTGCGCATCGCCTGCGGGGCGGCGACGTTCAACGCCCGCCTCGCGCTGGCCGTCGCGGGCACCCCGGCCGAGGTGACGCTGCGCCCGGCCGACGCCGGCCCCGAGGTGATGGCGCGCCTGACCCCGGGCGAGTCGCGCCCGCCCACGTACCGCGAGCAGGACCTGTTCGCGGCGATCCCGCACCGCTTCAGCAATCGGCGCCCATTCTGGCCGAACCCGGTGCCGTCGGAGGTCCGGGCGATGCTCATCGAGGCGGCCCGGGCGGAGGCGGGCTGGCTCGACCTGCTGGTCGGCATGACCGCGCTCAGCGGTTTCGCGGAGATCGCGCAGAGCGCCGACCGGGTGCTCCGCCGCAACCCCCACTACCAGGCGGAGCTGTTCAGCTGGGCGCACTCCGACACCGCGCTCGACGGCGTACCGGTGACCGCGGGGGCGCCCGCGCCGGAGCCGCAGGACCTGCTGCCGACGCGGTCGTTCGCGGAGCACCGGCGCGCACCCGGCCGCGACTACGAACCCGAGCCGCTGGTGGCGATCCTCGGCACCGCGGGCGACCGCGCCGCCGACCAGTTGCAGGCCGGCCAGGCCCTGCAGCGGGTGCTGCTGACCGCCACGGACGCCGGCCTGGCCAGCTCCATGATCTCCCAGCCGATCGAGGTGCCCGCCGCCCGCGAACAGCTACGGCGTTCTCTGGGCCGTTTCGGGACGCCGCAGATGGCTCTGCGCATCGGGTACGGCCAGCCCGGCCAGCCGACGCTGCGCCGGGACGTGGCGGAGGTGATCGTCGACTGAGCGCCGGGCCACGCCCGGGCGCAGGAAGGACGTGGGAACGATGACCGACAACTACCTGATCGTCGTAGGGGTGGACGGCTCGTTGGGCAGTCGGCGCGCCCTGGAGTGGGCGGCACACGAGGCCGCGGCCCGCGGCGGCGCGGTGCAGGCCGTCACCGCCTGGTCCTGGGACGGCATCGAGTACGGCCCGCTGACCGCGACCCGCCCCGAGGAGGAGGCGCAGCAGGCGGCCGAGCTGCTCGACCGGGAGGTGAAGGCGTTGGCCGCACGCCACGGCACGGCCCAGCCGGTCGCCGCCGAGGTCATCGAGGGCCGCGCCGCCGACGTGCTGACCGCCGCCGCCACCGTCGCGGACCTGCTGGTGCTGGGCAGCCACGGCCACAGCCGGGTACGCCACACCGTGCTCGGCTCGGTGAGCGAGGAGTGCATCCGCAAGGCGAGATGCCCGGTGGTGGTGATCCCGGTGCCGGTCGAACAGCCCGCCCAGAGCCGGGAGCCCGCGCTGCGCGGCAGCACCACCTGAGGTCCGGAGCACCTGAGGTCCGGGCGGTCATCGCACGGCGGCCGCCCGGGTGAGCGGAGCCGGCGTGCCGCCCAGCTCGACCACCTCGTCCACTGCGGACAGTTCGTCGGTGCGGTGGGTGATGAGCAGCACCGCGCGGTCGCCCGCGGCGGCGAGCAGGTCGCGGGTCAGGGCGGCCGCGGTCGCCTCGTCGAGGTGTTCGGTCGGCTCGTCCAGGATGAGGATGCGGAAGTCGGCGAGCAGCGCCCGGGCCAGCGCGAGCCGGCGCCGCTGGCCGCCGGACATCGCCACGCCGTGCTCCCCCACCGCGGTGTCCAGGCCGAGCGGCAGCGTGTCCACCCAGTCCTGCAGGCGGGCCGCGGCGAGGGCGGCGCGCAGCTGCGCGGCGGTGGCGTCGCGCCGGGCGATGCGCAGGTTCTCCTCGATCGTGGTGTCGAACAGGTACGCGTCCTCCGGCAGGTAGCCGACGATGCGGCGGACCCGGTCGGCGGGTATGCGGCGCAGGTCGACGCCGTCGAGGGTGATCCGCCCGGCGCACGGGTCCAGCCAGCGGACCAGCAGCGCCGCGATGGTGCTCTTGCCGCTGCCACTCGGTCCGACCAGGGCGATCCGCCGTCCCGGTGCCAGTTCCAGGTCGACGTCGTGCACCACGGGACGGCCGGGGATCCACGCGGCGCCGACCCCGGACAGCCGCAGCGTGTGCGGGCCTTCGGGCACCTCGGCGGGATGGTCCGGCTCGGTCACCGGGTCGGGGGCGGCGCACACGTCGGCGAGTCGGCGCAGTGCGCTGCGCGCTCCCGCGTACCGCTGGGCGGCGGCGGGCAGCCCGGCCGCGGCCTCGAACACCGCCAGCGGGGTCAGCACGACGACCGCGAGGAGCTCGCCGGACAGGGTGCCCGTACGGACGGCCACCGCGCCCGCCGCGAGCCCGGCGAGCACGCACAGGCCGGTCGCCAGCGCACTCACGGCGGCGGAGATTCCGGAGGCGGTGCTGGAACGGCGTTCGGCGGCGCGCAGCCGAGCGTCGGTCCCGGCGAGCCGGTCCAGGTGCGCGTCGACGGCACCGTACGCCAGCAGGTCGGGCAGGCCGTGCAGCAGGTCGACGACGTTCGTGGCGAGTTCGCCGCGCAGCGGGGCGAGCCGCCCGTCGGCGCGGCGGGCCGTCGCCGCCTGCAGCACCGGCACCAGCAGGCCGACCGTGAGCAGTCCCGCGGTCAGCGCCACGCCCGCGGGCGGGCACAGGCTGCCGACCAGCAGCACCGACCCGGCGCCGACCACGGCGGTCACCGCGTACGGCAGCACCACCCGGGTCAGCATGTCCAGCACCGCATCGACGTCGCCGACCATCCGCTGCACCAGGTCGGCGCGGCGGTACGCGGCCAGCCCGGCCGGGGCGAGGCGTTCCAGCCGGGTGTAGAGCCGGACCCGCAACGCGCCGAGCACCCGCAGGGCGGCGTCGTGGCCGACCAGGCGTTCCGCGTAGCGCAGCACGCCGCGGCTGATGCCGAACGCGCGCACCGCGACGATCGCCACCATCAGGTGCAGCACCGGAGGGTGCAGCGCGGCACGGGAGATGAGCCACGCGGCGGTCGCCATGAGCCCGACACCGGCCCCGGCGGCGGCGACCCCGGCGAGCACCGCCACGAGCAGCCGGCCCGCGGCCGGACGAGCGGACGCCAGCAGCAGGCGCCGCCAGCTCATCGGGCACCCGCCAGGGCGGGTGCGAGCGGCACGACCCGGTCAGCCAGGGCGATGAGCTCGGGACGGTGCGCGGCCACCACGACGGTACGGCCGCGGGCGAGCCGCCGGATCGCGGCCGTCACGGTGCCGGCGGTGGCGGCGTCGAGGTTGGCGGTGGGCTCGTCCAGCAGCACGATCGGCGCGTCCCGCAGGAACGCCCGGGCCAGGGCGAGGCGCTGGCGTTGCCCGGCCGAGAACCCGGCGCCGTCGTCGCCCAGCCTCGTGCCGAGCCCGTCCGGCAGGGCGGCGATGACGTCCGCGAGCCCGGCCTGGTCCAGCGCGCGCCAGATCTGGGCGTCCGTGGCGGATGCCGTAAGGGTGACGTTGTCGCGGACCGTGGCCGCGAACAGGCGCGGGCGTTGCGGCACCCAGGCGACCTGGCGGCGCCATCCGTCCGGGTCCAGTTCGGACAGCGGGATCTCGCCGACGGTGACCCGGCCCCGGGTGGGCGTGACGAACCCGAGCAGCGCGGACAGCGCGGTGGACTTGCCGCAGCCGCTGGGGCCGGTCAGTGCGACGATCTCCCCGGGCGCGATCCGGGCGTTCAGCCGCAGCGCGGCCTGCTCGCGCCCGGGCCAGGCCACCTCGACGTCGTCGAACACCAGCGCCGCCGTGGCCGCGTCCGGGACCGCCCGGGTGCCCGGCGGGGGCACCGCCGTCTCCAGCACGGCGAAGACGTCCTCGGCCGCGGCCAGCCCTTCCGCGCTGGCGTGGTAGTTCGCCCCCACTGCGCGCAGCGGCAGATACGCCTCGGGGGCGAGGATCAGCACGAGCAGCGCGGTGGACAGGTCGAGGTGCCCGGAGACCAGCCGAAGGCCGACGCCGACCGCCACCAGCGCGACCGACAGCGTGGCGAGCAGCTCCAGCACCAGCGAGGACAGGAACGCGGTGCGCAGCGTACGCATGGTGTGGCGGCGTTGCTCGTCGCTGATCCGCCGGATCGTCGCCGCCTGGGCCTTGGCCCGGCCGAACAGTTGCAGCGTGGGCAGCCCGGCGACCACGTCGAGGACATGCTGCGACAGGCGGGTGAGCAGCCGGAACTGGCGCCGGTTCGCGGTCTCGGTGTGCCAGCCGACCAGCACCATGAACACCGGGATCAGCGGCAGGGTCAGCGCGATCGTGGCGGCCGCGATGAGGTCGGCGTTCAGCAGCCGGGCCAGCACGATCGCCGGGACGAGCGCGGCCAGCACGAGTTGCGGCAGGTAACGGGCGAAGTACGCGTCGAGCGCGTCGAGGCCGCGGGTGGCCAGGGTGGTGTGGCCGCCGGTGCCGTGCGGGGCGGCGCCGCCCGGGCCGAGCCGGGTGAGGTGGGCGAGCATGCGGCGGCGCAGCTCGCTCTTCACACCGGCCGCGGCGCGGGTGGCGGCGGCCTCCTGCGCCCAGCACAGCGCGGCGCGGGCCGCGACGACCGCGGCCAGCCATCCCAGCGTTGCGGTCAGGTCGGCCAGGCCGGCGCCGCCGAGGAAGACCGCGGTGATGCCGTCGGCGAGCAGGGTCGCCTGCGCCACCACGAGTACGGCCAGCGCCGCCCCGATCGCGGCCGTGACCGCCAGGTACGCGCGGGTGGTGCGGGCGTGCCGCAGCAGCCGCGGGTCCAGTGGTTTCACGCGGGTTCCCGGGCGGGCGCCGCGGCGGGCGGGATGTGCTCGACCGTGAGCCGTTTGCGGAACACCCAGTACGTCCAGCCCTGGTAGGCCAGCACGATCGGGGTGAACACCAGCGCCACCCAGGTCATCACCCGCAGCGTGTACGGCGTCGATGAGGCGTTGTGCACCGTGAGGCTGTTCGCGGGGTTGATCGTGGACGGCATCACGTCCGGGAACAGCGTCACGAACAGCGCGAACGTCGCCAGCACCAGCGTCGCGCCGGTGGCCAGGAACGCCCAGCCCTCCCGGCGCTGCCGGGCCGCGACCAGGGCGCCGACCAGTGCGAGCGCGGCGAGCCCGGAGAGTACCCAGCCGCCCGTGTCGTGGTGCGCGAGCGCGGTCCACAGCAGGAAGCCGCCGGCGACCACGACGGCCGGGACGGCGACCCGGACGGCCAGTGCCCCGGCCCGGTGCCGGATCTCACCGTCGGTCTTGAGGGCCAGGAACACCGCGCCGTGCAGGGTGAACAGGACCAGCGTGGTCAGCCCGCCCAGCAGCGCGTACGGGTTGAGCAGGTCGAAGAAGCCGCCCACGTACTCGTGGTCGGCGTCCAGGCGCACCCCGCGCACGATGTTGCCGAACGCCACCCCCCACAGCAGGGCGGGCACCGCGCTGCCGACGATGATGCACAGGTCCCAGCGGCGCCGCCATTTCTCGTCGTCGACCTTGCCGCGGTACTCGAACGCCACCCCGCGCACGATCAGCGCGACCAGGATGATGAGCAGGGGCAGGTAGAAGCCGGAGAACAGGGTGGCGTACCACTCCGGGAACGCGGCGAACGTGGCGCCGCCCGCGACGAGCAGCCACACCTCGTTGCCGTCCCACACCGGGCCGATGGTGTTGATGAGCAGGCGGCGTTCCCGGTCGTTGCGGGCCAGCACGGGCAACAGGATGCCGACGCCGAAGTCGAAGCCCTCCAGCAGGAAGTAGCCCGCCCACAGGATGGCGATCAGCGCGAACCAGACGGTCGTGAGTTCCATGGGTACGCAGCTCCCTCAGTACGCGAAGGCGAGCGGGCGGTCGGCATCGGAGCCGGCGTCCTCGGGCGGCACGTCCGGGGCTCCCGCGCGGGCGTAGCGCAGCAGCAGCCCGACCTCCACGACCGCGAGTACGCCGTACAGCAGGGTGAGCACGCTCAGGGACGTGACCACCGAGGCGGCGCCGACCGACGGGGAGACGCTCTGCGCGGTCTTGAACACCCCGAAGACGGTCCACGGCTGGCGGCCCATCTCCGTGAAGATCCAGCCGAACGAGTTGGCCAGCAGCGGCATCGCGAACGTCCACAGGGCGGCGATCCACAACAGGCGGCTCGTGGGCGTACGGTCGCCGCGGGTGAGCCACAGCGCCAGTGCGGCGACGAGCATGGCCAGCACCCCGAAGCCGATCATGAGGCGGAACGACCAGTAGGTGACCGGGATGGACGGTGTGTAGTCGCCCGGGCCGTACGTCTGCTCGTACTCGTGTTGCAGGTTGTTGATGCCCTCGACCTGGCCGTTCGGGTCGCCGGTGGCCATGAACGACAGCAGGTGCGGGATCCGGATGCTGGCGATCTCCTCGCTGCCGTCGAGCGAGCCGATGGTGAAGATGGAGAAGCTGGCGGGCTGCGACGTGTTGTACAGAGCCTCGGCCGCGGCCATCTTCATCGGCTGCTGCTCGGTCATGATGCGCGCCTGCAGGTCGCCGGTGACCACGACGCCGAGCCCCGCGACGAGCACCACCCACGCACCGAGGCGCAGGCTGGGGCGGAACACCTCGGGCTGGTTGCGCCGCCGTACGTGCCAGGCGCTGATCGCCAGCATGAAGGCGCCCGCGGTGACCAGGGCCGCCGTGATGGTGTGCGGGAACGTCACCAGGGTGGTGGAGTTGGTGAGCACCGCGCCGATGCTGTGCAGTTCGGCCCGGCCGCTGGCGTGGTTGACCTCGAAGCCCACCGGGTGCTGCATCCACGAGTTGGCGGCCAGGATGAAGTACGCGCTGAGCCAGGTGCCGATCGCGGCGAGCCAGATGCAGGCAAGGTGGGCCTTCTTCGGCAACCGGTCCCATCCGAAGATCCACAGACCGAGGAACGTGGACTCCAGGAAGAACGCGAGCAGGCCCTCGATGGCCAGCGGCGCACCGAAGATGTCCCCGACGAACCGGGAGTAGTCACTCCAGTTCATACCGAACTGGAATTCCTGCACGATCCCGGTGACCACCCCCATCGCGAAGTTGATCAGGAACAACTTGCCCCAGAACTTCGTGGCCCGCAGGTACTCCGTGCGCCCGGTCCGCACCCATGCCGTTTGCAGGCCGGCGACCAGCATCGACAGCCCGATGGTGATGGGTACGAACAGGAAGTGGTAGACCGTGATGACGCCGAACTGCCAGCGGGCGATGTCAAGCGCGTCCATGCGGCGGATCCTCCCAGTGCGGTTGGCACTGAGTCTGGCGATCTCCGTTATGGCACCCGGAGGGCTGAAGGTCCCTCGATGTCTGGCAGAAGTCCCGCAAGGGAGACGGCGCGTTGCGCCACGACGGGATGGTCACGGCGACGCATACCGGCCCGGCTGGCCGCGGGTTGCGCGGCCGCCGGGGCCGTCAGAGGTTGCCGAGCTGGGCGCAGTTCGGCGCGTGCGCCGCGTTCGCCTCGCGGGTGATCACCCGGCCGGCGTCGGCGCTCTGGCTCTGCAGCTTTATCGCCTGGTCGGCGTCGCCGCGCTGGGTGACCTCGCCGATCTTCCCGGCGATCAGACCGTAGTCGTTGAGCGCCTTGACCAGGTTGTCGAGCTTCTTGTCGTCCAGCGCGGACAGCTCCGTGGCCGCCTGGATGGCGGCCTCCTTGGCGAGTTGCTGCGAGACGACCGGGTCGTCGGTGAGCTTCTGGTTGTAGTAGCTGTCCAGCGCCGTACGGCACAGGGCATCCGGCCCCGGGCGCGTGGCGGCGGGCTCGGCACCGGCAGCGCCGGCCGGGGCCGGCTCGTTGGGCGACGCACAGCCGGTGGCGACGGCCGCGACCAGGCACAGGACGGCAACGAAGGATTTATTGTGGATCATGGGGGGAGGCACCTCCGCGGCACTGCGGGTTCGTGGCCGCCTACGCTAGACCAGATTTCCTCGCCGTGGTGCAACGGAGGTCAACAATGTGTCGCCGAACCTCCACGAAGCGCACATATCTGACGCCCTCCGCCGCCGAACCGTTACGAAGATCGACCGATCCGACCACGGAATGAGACCGGGCGGGGGCCGAGGCCACCGCAAACGATGCTGTCGGGTAAGCCGCGGGGCGGGTCGCCCACGCCGGACGGCCCACCCCGGACACGGGCTTCAGCCGACCAGATGCACCGGCCGGTGGGTGAACTGCTCGATGTCACCGGCGGCGGCGTCCAGCAACCGATGGCCCAGGTCGGACAGCGCGCGGGCCACGGCCAGCTCGTCGCCGATCTCCGGCACTTCGTGATCGGACGGCCGGCGCCGCGCCAGGCCCTCCCCCCGCAGCAGCGGCCGGACGCCACTGTGCAGCCGGGCCTCGGCGTGGGTACGCCGCTCGTCGGCGTGCTCGCTGATCAGGATCTCGACGTTCCAGGTGCGGGTCTGCGTCATGGCGGGCTCCTCTCGCCGCGATACCCACCCCGGCATGCCCTCGCTGCGCTCGGAGCACTCGGTCATGCCGTGGGCTCCCGTCTCGGCCCGTTCACGGGCCAGGCCCAGTGTCGTCCCGGCACGGTGCCCGCCGGGACGGCCGAAGGTCACGGCGACCCGCGCCGAACGGCCCGCGCACGCCCCCACCGCACCCGCGGCCGGGCCGGGTGAAGCCGGGACCAATGGCCCTGCCCGCCCGCCCGGCCCCGGGCCATGCTGGCCGTGACGTCCACCGGCCCGGACACTTCGCAGGAGGCACAGATGAATGCGCAGGTCGGCGACCAGATCGTGCTGGAGGGGACCCACCTGGGGGATGGCCGCCGGGTCGGCGAGATCATCGCCGTGGGTCACCCGGACGGCAGCCCGCCGTACGAGGTGCGCTGGCAGGACAGCGGCCGCACGACGCTGATCTTCCCCGGTCCGGAGGCGCACATCACGCCCGCCCGGGTCGGCGCGGCGCGGCGCTGACGCGTACTCCGCCGCACCGGGAGGTCCTCCCATGAAGGCCGCGGTCACGACCATCCGTGCGCCGCACGATGCGGGGCCCAATGCGACCGCGGCGCTCGTCCTCGCCGAGTTGCGCCACCGCTTCACCGACGTGCCGGTGTCGTATGTCGAGGTCCCCGCGGACGCGGACCCGTCCGGACCCGGCGCCTGGGAGGACGCGGCACCCGGGACGTTCCACGTGGTGGGCGCGCACCTGCACGGCGCGGGCGACCACTCCCGATGCCCCGTGCTGGTGCACGGGCCGGGACCGGCACCGGCCGGGCGGGCGGTCGTTGCGGCGGTCGACGACGACAGCTGCCCCGGCAGCGTGGTGGCCTACGCCGCGGCCGAGGCCCGGCGTCGCGGGTCGGCGCTGCGCGCGGTGTACGCGTGGGCCGAGGCCGGCGCCGCGGTGACCGGCGGTTACCGGCTCAGCCGGCACGACCGCATGTCGGACGCGGACCGGCTACTCACCTCGATCCTGTACGACCACCTGCCCGCGGACGCGGCCGACCTGGTGGAGCGGCAGATCGTGCACGACCCCGACCCGGCACACGCCCTGCTCACGCTGAGCCAGGACACGTCGCTGCTGGTGGTGGCGTCCGGCAGCCACTGCGCCGGTACGGGTGAGGCGCTGGGCCACATCCCGCGTGCGCTGCTCGGGCGTACCGCGTGCCCGCTGGCGGTGCTGCCCACGGGAGGGCCCGCGGCGCCGTACCCGGACGTCGGCTGACGCCGGCCTCAGGCCGGGACCGGGTGCACCCGCGGCGGCGCGACTCCCCGGGCGCCCGCGATGACCTCGGCGTACAGGCGTTCGTGGTCGCGGGCCATGCGCTCGCGGGAGAAATGGCGCTCGGCGGCCTCGCGGCAGGCCTGCCGGTCGATGCCGGCCAGGCGGGCGACCGCGGCGGTCATCTCCTGGTCGCTGTGGCACACGAAGCCGGTCCGGCCGTGCTCGACGATCTCGGGTGCTGCCCCGCACGCCGTGGTGATCACCGGAGTGCCGCACGCCAATGCCTCCGCCATGACCAGCCCGAACGGCTCCGCCCAGGAGATCGGGTTGAGCAGGGCGCGCGCCCCGCCCAGCAGTTCGAGGCAGCGCTGCGAGCTCTGCTCGGCGGGCTCGGGCGCGCCGGGTTCGAGCAGCGGCCGGACCTCACGCTCGTAGTACTCCCGCTCCGGGGCCTCCCAGATCTTGGTGACGATCCGCAGCGGCACCCCGGCGTCGCGGGCGATCCGGACCGCCCGGTGCACCCCCTTGTCGGGGCACATGCGGCCCAGGAACAGCAGGTACCCGCCCGTACCGGCGCCGGTCTGGTAGCGGTCGAGGTCGATGCCGTGGTGGATGACGGCCGCGATCCGTACGCCCGCGGCCTGCCGGGCCTGCGCGCGGGAGATCGCCACGACCCGGGCGGCGCGGGCGATCTCCGCGAATATCCGCCGCGACTCGGCACTGAACGGGCCGTGGCTGGTCACGACGACCGGCGGCAGGTCGGCGGTGTGCCGCCCGGCCAGCAGCGGGCCGAGCACGGTGTGGTCGTGGATGACGTCCATCCGGGCCAGTTCGCGGTACGCGGCCAGCACGTGCGCCGCCTCCGCCACGGCGTCACCGATGGGCTGCACGGCGTACGGGTGGAGGAACGCACGCGGCACCGGGCAGGTGGACTCGCCCACCGTGAACAGCCGTACGTCGTGGCCGCGCTCGCTCAGGCCGCGCGCGAGGTTGTCCACGACCGCCTCGGTGCCGCCGTAGCCGACCGGCGGCACCGGGACCCAGGGCGGGGCGATCAGTCCGATCCTCATCGCAGCCTCCTCGTCACGTCGGCCGGGCCGTCGGCCCCGGCAGCAGACGCGTACCCGGGGCGGCCCACCGCCATGCGGGCCGAGCCGGACATGAACTGGCAGGCTTCGCCTATCGTGGCAAAACGGGAATCAGGGCGACCGGGGCGGAAGCCTCCGCGACCGTCCGCCGTACCGTGCCCGCCCGGCCCGGAATGAGCCGCTGCGACCAGGCGAGCGCGATCAGGTCGACCTCCTCGGATTCCGCGACGTCGACGACGTGCTCGCCGGCCACCCCGCTGCGCAGATGCAGCCGCACCCCGGGCACCCCGCAGTGCCGGGCGAGGAACTCCTGCTCCCAGCACTCGCGGGCGTGCGCGGCCTGATCCCAGTACGCCGGCACGGTGCTGGCGTCGAAGACGTGCAGCACGATCAGCTCCAGTCCCGCCCCCGCGCACAGCAGCACGGTCTCGGCGACCGCCTCGGCCGCCTCGACCGTGCCGTCCAGCGGGATGAGGATCCGGTCGATGCGCTCGGGTGCCCGCCCCTTCTCGGGTACCAGGACCAGCGGCTGCGCGGCACCCTGCAGCAGCGCCTCCCAGCCCGGGTCGTCGACCGCGTCGCGGGACACGACCGCGGCCACGGCGTCGACGGCCTGCAGCGCGGCCAGGATCGGCGCGGCGTCGGCGGTGGGCCGCGCCACGAGGTCGACGCGGCGCACGTCCGCGCACAGCAGGGCGGCCATCGCCCCGGCGACCGGGACCACGGCGGCGTCGTCGGCACCGGGCCGGACGGCGGCGATGACATGCGGCATCACGCCTCTCCTTCCCGCGCGGCGGGCAGCCGCGCAGTCCCCCGGACCAGCATGGGCGGCCGGCCCGGCACCCGGACCCGCAGCGGACCGTCGGTGCGGATCTCGATCGAGTCCCGTTCCACGTGCAGCCGGACGTGCCGGCGCAGGCAGCGGAAACGCACCTCCAGCGTGCCCCAGGAGCCCGGCAGGCAAGGGTCCACGCACAGCGCGCCGGACTGGACCCGTACCCCGGCGAAGCCCGCCAGCACGGCCTGCCACACCCCGCCCAGCGTGGCCACGTGCAGCCCGGACGCGGTGGTGCCGGTGGCGTCGTCCAGGTCGAGGCGCATCGCGAGGCGCAGCATCGCCAGGGCGGCGTCCGGACGCCGTCCGCGGGCCAGCAGCGCGGCACTGATCGCCGGGGACAGCGACGACCCGTGCGAGGTGCGCGGGCCGTACCGGTCCAGGTTCGGGCCCAGCGAGCCCGGCGCGGTCTCCTGCGGTACGAGGTGGTGCAGCATCAGCACGTCCGGCTGCTTGATCAACTGGGAGTGGCCCACCCGTTCGCGGCCCAGCAGGACGTCGGCGGCCAGCGGCGGTGGCGCCAGGTCCGCGGCCAGCAGCGGCTCCAGGGCGTCGTAGCCGGCGAACTGCTCGTACCGGCCGGTGTCCGGGTCGTAGCCGTCGACCAGCCGGCCGGCGAGGTCCGCCCAGGCGGCACACTCCGCGGCGTCGGCAGCACCGGGCCCCAGCGACGCGGCGGTACGCAGATTCCAGCGCGCCATCACGTTGGTGAACGCGTTGTCGCAGACACCCTCGTGATATTCGTCCGGGCCGATGACCCCGTCGATGTGGGCGCGCCCGGCCGCGTCGGTGCGCACCCGCGACGCCCAGTACCGGGCGGTCTCCACCAGCAGCGGGCACCATGCGCCGGCGAGCAGGTCGGGCCGGCCCGACCAGGTGGCCGTGTGCACCGCCGCCCACGCCACGTCCGCGGTGACGTGCTCCTCCAGTTCCCCGGTGAGGATCGCCACGCACTCGCCGCCGACGTAGCCCGACCGCGGCGTCACGTCGCGGCCCGAGCTCGCCGACTCCCACGGGAACCGGGCCCCGCGGCGCCCGCACTCCGCGGCCGCGGCGCGGGCCGCGTCGAGGCGGCGCAGCCGGTACCGCACCATCGCCGCGGCGGCCCCCGGATCCATCGTGACCAGTGCGGGCAGCACGAACACGTCCGCGTCCCAGAACACGTGCCCGGCGTAGCCCATGCCGGACAGCCCCCGCGCACCCACCGCGGACTCGTCCCGGCGGCCGGTGCTGCACCACAGCTGGAACAGCGCGAAGCGCAGTGCCCGCTGCACCTCCGGGTCGTCCGGAATCCGTACGTCGACCCGCTGCCAGCGGCGCGCCCACGCGGCCCGGTGCGCCGCGAGCAGCCGTTCGAAGCCGTCGCCCTGGGCGGCGCGCAGCGCCGCGACCGCGGCGGCGGGCGCCGCGTGCGGATCCCGTGCGTACACCGCGAACCGGTCCACCACGTGCCGGGTGCCCCCGGTGTGGCACTGCTGCGCGGCCACCGCCGTGACGCCGTGCCCGGTGTCCTGGGCGGACACGCGCGCCCAGTGGTAGCCGTCGGCGACACCCTCGGCGTCGCCCGGGCGCTCGGCGCCGTCGGGGGTGGCGGGCAGGCGCAGCGCCGGGCCGGCCGTCAGTCGTCCCGGCGGGCCCTCCATCCGGGCGGCGGCCAGGCCGGGCCGGGTGATGTCGACCAGGCGCATCGTGCGCACGGTCGCGTCCGGACCGGACTCGCGCCGGTACAGCACGCCGGTGTGCAGGTCCAGGATGCGTACGTCCTCGCGCGGCGGCGGGTGCAGCTCCAGCGCGGTCCAGCACGGCGCGGGCAGCAGGTGTTCCGCCGGTCCGCCGCCGGTGTACAGGCCGTCCGCGAGGGTGAGCGGCACCGTGGCCGGCCCGTCCTCCTCCACCGCGCCCCGCGTGGCGAAACCCGCGGCGCCCAGGGTGAACAGCGCCTCGGAGACGCGGTGCCGGCGCGGGTCCGTCCCGGTCTCGCGCAGCGTCCACGCGGGATCCTCGTCCACCGCGGGCACCCGGCGGTCGCGGCGCCGGATGAGCTGCTCGTCGAGCGCGGCGAGCAGCGCGGCCCAGCCGCTCGGCTCCGCCGGGCCCGCGGTCAGCGGCCCCACGGTCACGGCCAGCGTACGGGCGGCCGCGGCCCCGAGCGCGGCGCCGTCCGCGTCGGCGGAGCCGATGTCACCGCGCAGCAGCAGCACGAGGCCGGGGCCGATCCCGCGACGCGCCAGCCGTTCCAGCAGCCGCGCGACCGACCCGTCACGGGCGGGCAGCACCCGCACATCGACGTGCACCGCGGCCAGTTCGGCGACCCGCCGCCGCAGCCCCTCGGCTTCCGGGCGCCCGGACAGCGAGTCCGGGTCGTCGGTCACCACGACCACCGCCTCGGCGGTGCGGTCGAGCACGGTCACCCGCCCGGCGGGCGGCTCAGCAGCGCGGTCAGCAGTTCGGCGTAGCGCAGCAGGTGCTTGTCGCCGACGAACGCGGCACGGACCCGCTCGTGGGCGGCCGCGCCGATCCGTTGCCGGGCGGAGGCGTCGGCGAGCAGCCCCCGCAGCGCCGCCCCGAACGAGGCGAGGTCCGTCGCGTCGGGCACCAGCACCCCGGCCCCTTCGGTGATCTGGTCGGGGATCCCGCCGACCGTGGAAGCCAGCACCGGGCGTCCCTTCCACATCGCCTCGGCGACGGTCAGCCCGAATCCCTCGGCGAGACTCTTCTGGGTCACCACCGCGGCGTGCCGCTGCAACGCGTTGACCAGCACGGCGTTCTCGTCGACGTCGTCGACCGGCAGCGATGCCAGGGCGATCCGCCCCCGTACGGGCGGGGGCAGCCCACGCCACCGCTGCACGCACGCCGCCCGGACGAGCGCGCCCTCGGGATCGTCGGCGACCAGGGCCGGACCGGCCAGCATGAGCCGCCCCGGGACGTGCGGGGCGACGTACTCGGCGAAGGCCCGCATCACCCCGGCCATGTCCTTGAGCGGATCCCAGCGCGACACCTGCACGACCAGCGGCTCGTCCGGGCCGGGCAGGCTGTCCGCGACCACCGTGGCGTGGCACTCGACCGTGCCGGTGCTGCCGTCGCGGCGAAGGTACGCCGGTGCGGCACGGGTCGGCGCCTCGATCAGCCCGGCGGCGTCCAGCACCGCACGCACGGTGTCCGGTGCGAGATCCTGGTTCTTCGGCGCGAACGGGTCGATCGACGGGGTGATGATCCGGGTCCGCTCGGCGGGCAGCCACGCCGGGACGAACGCGCGCCGGGAGAACACGTACGCGTCCGCGTGCTGCAGGTACGGCCGCAGGAACGCCCAGCCGTCCCGGGTGGCGTCGTTCTGCAGGTCGGTGCCGATGTGGCTGCGCCACACGACGTGCACCCCGGCATGGGTCAGCCACGGCGCCAGCCCGGCGGTCTGCGGGTCGTGCAGCAGCACGATGTCGCCGGGATGGACGAGGGCCAGCAGTTCCTGGGCGTTCGCGGCCAGCACGTCCTCGTAGTGGGCCGCGGTCTGCGGGCCCAGCGTCATGCGGCCGGGGAAGCCGTGCAGCAGGTGGTGCAGATGCTTGGTGACCGCGAAGAAGCTCGGGTTCGCACCGATCACCAGCCAGCGGATGTCGACGTCGAGGTCGCGCACGTACCCGACCAGGGCCTGCAGCATCTCGGCGACGCCGCCGCCGGTGCAGGTCGAGCTGACGGTCCAGATGGTCCGGCCCGCGAACCGGACACGGAAGTCCTCCGCGGCGGCCCGCAGCCCGGCGTAGCGCTGCTCGCCGACGACTCCGGCCAGGGCCGCCACCGGGCGGGCGGCCGTGTGCACCGTGGTCAGGCGGCCGGTGGCGCTGATCGTCGTGGTCATGGGGACACCCCCGAGGCTGTGGCCTGCTTCCAGGCTCGCGCGCGGCGCCACCGCGGCCACAGGGCTGAACGGCCGGGGGTACGACGGGACTTTGGTCCCGCCGTACCTGCCATTGGGGACGTTCGGCCCTGTCCGCCGGACGCTGCACGTCGTTGTCTGAAACAACGTCGAATCTCGTGCGAGGTCACCATGGCTGCCCCGTGCGGCGAGCCGCAGCACCGGCGACCGCCGCTGCGCCCGTTGCGCGCAGCGGTCACCGCCGCCGTGCTCGGCGCGGCGCTCACGCTCACCGCAGCGGCACCGCCCGCCGCGGCGGCTGCTCCCGCCCCGGGCGGTTTCACCGGGTACGGCTTCGACGCGTGCACCGCCCCGGACAGCGCGACGATGGACGCCTGGCTGGCGTCGCCGTACCGGGCGGTGGGGATCTACTTCGGCGGCAACAACCGCGCCTGCGCGCAGCCGAATCTGACCGCGGACTGGGTCGCCCACCAGCAGGGCATGGGCTGGCACCTGCTGCCGATCTACCTGGGCCCGCAGGCGTCGTGCACCCTGTCGAACAAGCCCAACAAGATCGACAACACGCAGGCCGCGGCGCAGGGCCGGGCCGCCGCGGACGACGCGGTCACCCAGGCCACCACGCTCGGGCTGGCCGCGCCGAGCGTGCTGATCTACGACATGGAGGCATACCGTACGGACGACCCCGCCTGCCGGGCCGGGGTGCTCGGGTTCATCGGGGCGTGGTCCGCCCGGCTGCACGATCGCGGATACCTGTCCGGTTTCTACTCCAGCCTGGGCTCCGGGGTCGCCGACCAGGTGGCGAACTACCGGGCCGCCGGGTACGTCCACCCCGACTACCTGGACTTCGCCCGCTGGGACGGCGCCGCCACCGTGTCCGATCCGGCCATCCCGGCCGCGTACTGGTCGCCGCACCGCCGGATCAAGCAGTACCGCGGTGATCATCCGGAGACGTACGGCGGGATCACGATCGACATCGACAACGACTACGTCGACATCGCCGCGCTGCCCTCCGCGACGTTCGCGGACTTCAATCGCAACGGCTGGTCGGACGTACTGGCCCGGACGAGCACCGGCAGCCTGGTGCTGTACCCGGGCAACGGCACGTACCTGGACACCTCCGCGGCCCGTACGGTGGGCAGCAGCGGCTGGGGTGCGATGAGCGCGATCGTCCGGATCGGTGACCTGAACCGCGACGGCCACGAGGACGTCGTGGCCCGCCAGAGCTCGAACGGCGACCTGTGGTTCTATCCAGGCACCGGATCCGGCTTCGGCGTCCGCAAACGGATCGGCACCGGCTGGAACTCGATGCGCGAGCTCACCGCGATCGGCGACTTCAACCGCGACGGCTACCCCGACCTGCTCGCCGCCCAGATCAGCAACCGCAGCCTGTACGTCTACCCGGGTCGCGCCGGCGTCGCCCTGGGCCCGCGCGTACGGGTCGGCACCGGCGGCTGGGACACCATGAGCGAGCTGACCGGGGTGGGCGACTTCGACCGCAACGGCATCCCGGACCTGATCGCCCGGGTCACGTCCACCGGCACGCTGCAGTTCTATTCGGGACGCTCCGGCGGCTTCGCCCCCCGCCGGCAGATCGGCACGGGCTGGAACAGCATGCGCGACCTGGTCGGGGTCGGCGACTTCGACCGCAACGGCTACCTGGACCTCGCCGCGGTGCTGAGGTCGACCAACGACGTCTACCTGTACCCGGGCAACGGCACCGGCCTGCAGGCGCGGATCCGGGTGGCGACCGGATTCGCCGGGCGCACCCCGATGCTCTGAGCACTCTCGCTGCCCTGAGCGCCGGTGCCGCGCTGAGCGCTGCGCCCGCGCTGAACGCCGGCTCGGACCGCCGGGCGGCAACTTGGCGTGGCCCGGATGTTCCCCCCGGGCGCCCAAGGGTGCCAGACTGGTCGAATCAGGCAAACCTCGTGCACGGACGAGGAGCGCACGATGACGCCAGACGAGACCTCCGGCGGCGACGATCCCGGGATCGGCCTCGCCGCCGCCGGTGCCGCCCGGCCGCGGGACGACCTGCTCGGCCTCGGCCGCTCCCACGCGGCCGACGCCACCCAGGGGCGGCTGTGTGCGCTGCTGCGGGGCTACCTCGACGTGGCCCGCGCCGACGACCTCGACAGCCTCCTGCAGCACCTCGTCGACACCGCGAAGGCGCTGGTGGGCGCCCGGTACGCAGCGCTCGGCGTGGTGTCCCAGGGCACCCTCGTCCGGTTCCTGTACGCCGGGGTCGACCAGCAGACCCGCGACCGGATCGGCTGCCTGCCCGAGGGCAAGGGCGTGCTCGGCCTGCTGGTCGAGCGGCCCGAGCCGGTCCGGCTGGCCGACATCAGTACGCACGTACTGTCGGTCGGCTTCCCGGAGCACCACCCGCCGATGCGTTCCTTCCTCGGTGTCCCGGTCCAGGTCGGCCGGCGGGTGTTCGGCCACCTGTACCTCACCGAGAAGCAGGGGGCCGCGGAGTTCACCGGCGACGACGAACAACTGGTCGTGGCGCTGACCGCCGCCGCCGGGGTGGCCATCGAGAACGCCATCCGGCTACGGGAGGGCCGGCGCCGCCAGGCGTTCCACGCGGCCATGGCCCGGGCGTCGACGGACCTGCTCGCGGGCGCCGAGGCCGACACCGCCCTGTGCCGGTTCGGCCGCGCCGCGCAGGAGACCCTGGGCGGCGCGGGCGCGGTCGCCGCGGTACCGGCCGGCGACGACCCGGACACGATGCTCGTCACGGTCGCCGACGGCATCTTCCGCCCGTGGCGCGGCGCCCGCGTGACGGTGCCCGACTCGGTGCTCGGCGACGCCGTCGAGCTGGGCGGGCTCGCCGTGGCCGACTCCGACCGGCTGCCGACGGGACCGCCCAGCCCGGGCCCGGTCGGGCAGTCCATGGCCGTACCGCTGCGGGCCGAGCGAGAGCTCAGCGGCGTGCTGCTGGTGTCGCGCCGGCCCGGCGCCGAAGGATTCGACGCGCTGGACCGCGAGATCATGGCGGCGCTGGCCGCCCAGGCCGGGCTGGTGCTGCGGCTGGCCCGCGCCCGCGAGGACACCGAGCAGCTCCGGCTGCTGGAGGACCGCCAGCAGATCGGCGAGGAGCTGCGCGGCCGGGCCATCCACCGGCTGTTCCGGCACGGCCTGGCCCTGCAGTGCCTGGCCACCCGGCTCTCCCCGCCGGCCTACCGGGACCGCCTGCAGGATCAGATCGAGGAGGTCGACGGCATCATCCGCGACATCCGGGACACGGTGCTGTCGCTGGAAGGACTGCCGGACTCTCCGGGACCGTGAGGGGTGGGCGAGGCGCATGCGCCAGAACCTGCGACTGGGCCAGATCGCCGGGATCCCGGTCGGAATGCACTGGTCGGTGCTGCTCATCCTGATCCTGCTGACCCAGGGGGTCGCCGGTGCCCTGCTGCCCGCGGCCGCCGCCGGGTACGCCGCCGCGGCGTACTGGCTGGTGGCGGTGGCGTTGGCCGGGCTGTTCCTGGCGGCGCTGCTCGGGCACGAACTCGCGCACGCACTCACCGCGCGGCATTTCGGCGTACGGGTCAAGGCGATCACGTTGTGGCTGCTCGGCGGTGTGTCCGAGTTGGACGGCCAGCCCCCGCACCCGCGCGCCGACCTGCTGATCGCGCTGGCCGGCCCGCTGGCCAGCCTCGCCGCCGCCGGGGTCTTCGCGGGTGGCGCGCTGCTGGCCGCACTCGCCGGCCTCGAACTGCTGCACGTCGGCCTGATCTGGCTGGCCGCGGTCAACGCGGTGACGGCGGGTTTCAACCTGCTTCCGGGAGCCCCGCTGGACGGCGGCCGGGTGGTCGCGGCGCTCGTGTGGTGGCGCCGCGGCGACCGGACGTCCGCCCGCCGGGCCGCCGCCCGGGCCGGGCAGGTGACCGGCGGGCTGGTGGCCGGCGGCGGGCTGGCGGCGGTGCTGACGTCCGGCTCGCTGAACGGGCTGTGGCTGATGCTGCTCGGCTGGTTCCTCGCCACCACGGCCGGGGCGGAGGCCGCCGACGTGCGGCTGAGTACCGGGCTGGCGGGCATCGACGTGGCCCGGGCGATGACTGCACCCCCGGTGTGCGGGTACTCCGGGCAGAGCATCGCCGGGTTCGTCGCCGCGGTGGCGGCCGTCCACCCGCACCGGGCGTACCCGGTCGTCGACCTCGACGGGCGGCTCGACGGGCTGGTCACCCTGTCCCGGCTGGCCACGGTGCCGGGCGCGGCCCGCGACAGTACCCGGCTGGCGGACGTACGGGTGCCCCTGGCCCGGACCCGGGTGCTGGCGCCGGACACCCCGCTGCTGGGTGCGCTGGCGGTGTTCGGCGACCCGTACCGGCTGGCGGTCGTCGCGGTCGGCGGCCGGCCGTGCGGCGTGCTGAGCCCCGGCGATGTGCGCCGCATGCTCGACGTGGCGGAGCTGGGCGGGGCGCCGGACCGCAGCAGAGGTGCCGAGATCGTGTGAGGCCGACGCGGCCCGGGCGACGGGTGGTCGTCGATCTCGGTGAACGTGCGGCTGGTGGTAGAAGAGCGCGGCCGGGTCGTGGAGTCTTGCCCCACCTACTGTCGGAGCAACGGGTATCCGCCGAATGCCAGATGCAGACGCTGGGCGATGGCGTCGGTGACACTCGTCCGGTCCGGCAGCGCAGACCGGTCTGCCATGACGTAGGCGGCGCGGAGCACGGCAAGCGTGTTCGCCACCGGGACCGACAGCGGGCCGGGAGTCACCGTGGCGAACAGATCATCCACGGTGGTCAACCAGCCGGTAGCGGGTGCCACGGGCAGCGCTTCCGTGGCGAGGATCTGGGTGATGGCCCCTGCGACGCGGTCCTCCTCCATGTGCGCGTACCGGTAGTCGGTCGGAGCCACGACGCGGCGTCCGACGACGGTGAGCAGCTCGGCGCGGTCGTTCGTGGTGAGCCGCGGCGACGCGCCCAACTCGCCGGCCAGGTCGGCGCCGTGCGCGACCGCGTGCAGCCACCCGCGCTGCTCGTCCCACCCGCGGATGTCCGCCTCGGCGGGCCACCACGACACGAACGCGTCGCGCCAGCCGAGCACCGTCGTGTCGGTGAGCACTCCGGCGACGGCGTCACGGCGGACGGCCGAGGCCAGCACCAGCGGCGCGAACGTGCGCGCCTGAACCTCCGGGTGGTTGAACCGGGCCACCATCGCGGCGCCGAGGTCGGTGAGGTGGTCGTCCAGCACTCCACGCTCGATCCACGTCGCGAGCGTGGGGTAGGCCCAGGCGTCGCGGGCCACCGGGTCCACGGCGGCGAGCATCGTCGACAACTCGCCGAGCGCCGCTTCGAGCTGGTCCGGAACGGGGAAATCGGTGGCCACGAGCTCTGCCCAGTTGATCACCAAGCGACGGTAGCAACGTGGCCTGCCGTACGGCCCGAAAGGCAGACTGCTACCGGTGGTCCTCGGCGGCTACGCAGTCCGGCACAAGACCCCGACGGCTCTAGGGTGCCGCCGTGGCGGGCACCGCGTCCGGTGCAAGGTGGTCGGTGAACCATTCCGCGGCCGCCGCGGCGACGACGTCGAGCGCGCCCGGTTCCTCGAACAGATGCCCCGCGCCGGGAACCACCGCAAGCCGGTTCGGGCAGTGCAGCCGCCGCCGGGCGTCCCGGTTGAGTTCCAGCACCACCTGGTCGTCACCGCCGACGATGAGCAACGTCGGCGCCGCCACCTCGGCCAGGTGTGCCTTGGCCAGGTCGGGGCGGCCGCCACGGGACACCACGGCGGCGATGTCCGTACCGAGGGCGGCCGCGGCGGCGAGCGCGGCGGCCCCGCCCGTGCTGGCGCCGAACAGTCCCACCGCGGCGGTGCCCGCGGCCGGACGCCGGCGCAGCCACCGGACCGCGGACTGCAGCCGCCCGGCCAGCAGGCCGATGTCGAACACGTTGCGCCGGTCCGCCGCCTCGTCGTCGGTGAGCAGGTCGAACAGCAGGGTCCCGAGCGCGGCCTCGTGCAACACCTCGGCCACGTGCCGGTTGCGCGGGCTGTCCCGCCCGCTGCCGGAGCCGTGCGCGAACACCACGATGCCGCGCGCCTGCGCCGGAACGGTGAGCCGGCCGGGCAGCGCGATCCCCCCGGCGTCCACCGTCACCTCGGCGTCATCGGCCGGCTGCGCCGCGGCGGGCACCCCACCGTCGTGGGCCGACGCCGCCAGCAACGCGGCGACCTCGGCATCCGGGGTCTGCGAGAAGTCGTCGTAGAACTGCCCGACCGCCCCGAACAGCGTGGGGTGCAGCAGGCTCACCACGTCGTCGGCCGCCCCGGCCAGCGACTCCACCGCGTCCGCGGGCGCCACCGGCACGGCCACCATGACGCGCGCCGCGCCGGCCGCCCGGGCGATACGGCAGGCGGCACGCGCCGTGGCCCCGGTCGCCACCCCATCGTCCACGATGATCGCGGTCCGCCCGGCGAGCGGCACCCGGGCCCGTTGCCCGCGCAGCGCCCGTACGCGGCTGCGGACCTCGTCGCGGGCCTGCTCCTGGGCGGCACGCAGCTCGGCCGGGGTGACCCCGAGGGCGCGGACCAGGCCCGCGTTGACGACACCTTCGCCGTCCTCGCCGATGGCGCCCAGGGCGAGCTCCGGCTGGTCCGGGGCCCCGACCTTGCGGACCACGATGATGTCGAGCGGGGCGCCCAGCACGCGGGCCACCTCGGCGGCCACCGGCACACCACCGCGGGGCAGCCCGAGGACCACGATGTCGGCGCTGCCACGCAGCGGCCGCAGCTGGGTGGCGAGCCGGCGACCGGCATCGATACGATCACGGAAGGACATGCGGACCCCCTGCTCGAACAGCCCGGCAAGGTCCATCGCATACCCGGGGGGCGGGCCCGAACAGGGCCGTACGGCCCGTTCCGCATCCGCCGGGCGGTGCGTGCCGCCTGGTCACGCTTCCGTGGGCGGCCACCGGGTGTCCGGTGGCGGGGCGAGCGGGTGACGCTCGTCGTCACGCGCCGCCAGGGAGGCCATCGCCCGCAGATACTGCCGCCGGGTGATCTCTCCCGACCGCAGCTGCGCCACCAGCACGCCCTCCAGGCTCTCGGGCGGCGCCTCGCCGGCAGGCTCGGGCTGATCGCGGCCGTCCTCGGTGCCCGGCGACGGCTCCGACCACGGCCAGACAGCGGCCACGCACGCCGCCAGCAGAACAGCCGTCATCACGAACAGGAACACCACCGGTATCACCCCCTCCCCGTCATCATGCTCACCCCGGGGCCGTCAAGGCCAGAGAATGCCGGTGCCGTCCCGGACCGCATCCGGCACGTTCGCGGGCGCGCCCCGATGGCGCGCGCGCCGAAGCCGCAGGCGCACGCGGAACAGGAGGCCGCGGACCCCGCAACCGGGGGCCGGTCGGCCCGTGCCGCGGTCCGGTGCCCGGCGCACGATGAGGGTGCGGAAGGGAGTCCGGTCATGATGTTCTACGGCGCAGGCATGGGTTCCTGGGGATGGCTGCTGATGGCGTTCTCGGTGCTGGCATTCGTCGCCCTGATCGGCGGCACGGTCCTGCTGGCGATGCGGGTCGCCGGCCGGGTTCCGCCGCAGCCGCCCGGCGGTGCGTCGGCCATGGCGTCCGCCGAGCGCACGCTTGCCGATCGCCTCGCGGTCGGCGACATCGACACCGACGAGTACGAGCACCGCCTGCGGGTACTGCACCGCGGCGCGCGCTGAGGGCGGTCGCACGGCTCATGCCGAGCCAGCAGCGCATGCGCTCGCGGCCCTCGCTGCGCTCGGTGCACTCGCTCATGCCGAGCCAGCCGCGACCGGCTCGCGGCGCCTGGCGTACGCCTGAGCCCGGTCCCGGATGCCCCGCAGCATCTTCCGTTCCATGATCAGGCTGCCGGGCTCCATGACGAACCGGTACGTCAGCCGCTGCGCCCGGGTGGCGTGCGGCAACGCGATCCGGTTGCGGCTGACCAGCCGGGTACCCTCGGCGTCGTCGCCGAGCTGGAAGATCCACGCCCACCGGTGATCCGGCGACCGGAACGCCAGCAGCCGGTCCGGTTCGCACCGTTCCACCCGCATGGCGGGACCGTCCGGCCCCAGCGGCAGCTCGTCACCGGCCGCGAGGTTCTGGTACTGCGGCAGGATCCGGCTGGTGCTGTGCATGTCGAGACCGAACACGTTCTCGATCCAGTCGTACGTGTAGGCGCCGCCACGGCCGCTGCCCATCTGCACCAGCCACGGCCACACCGCGCCGCGCGGCGCCGCGATGGTCACGGCACGCGTGGACACCAGGTCGGGGTCGGCGACCAGGTCGTCGCCGGGCATCGGCTCGGCGGCCTCGACGGCGGTGGCGCCCCACGTGAGGTACCGCCTGCGAGCCGCCGGCCGGTAGGCGGCGACGACAGCGACGGCCGCCGCGCCGAGCAGTGTCCACGCCGCCACGCGGCGACGCCGCTTGCTGACTCGTCCGGACATGTCGCCTCCCGGGTTCTGCGCGGGGATACCGGTTCGACGTTCGCCGCCGCGGCGGGCCGGGCGACAGTGCCGGTCGGTCCCGAGCGGGGACCGAAGGTCCTTCCCGTTCGTGGACGACAATGAGCCGGCGGCCGGTCCGGGCAGTGCCGCGGACCGGCCACCGGCGGGGGGCGGGGTGGTCGGTGGCCGGCGCCTACGTCTGGTACGTGGACACCAACTGCTGGAGCTCCGTGGCCATGGCGGCGAGGCTGTTCGCGGTCGCCTGGGTCTCGGACGCACCCGACGCCGCCGAGTCCGCCGCCGACGCCACCCCCGCGATGTTGCCGGCGATATTGCCCGTACCGGCGGCCGCCTGCGCGACGTTGCGCACCATCTCACTGGTCGTCGCGGTCTGCTCCTCCACCGCCGCCGCGATCGTCGACGCGTAGTCGTTGATCCGGCCGGTCACCACCGCGATCTCCCCGATCGCCGCGATCGCCTGCGCCGTCTCACCCTGAATCGCGTTGATCCGCGCCGCAATGTCACCCGTCGCCCGAGCCGTCTCCTGCGCCAGATCCTTCACCTCGGTCGCCACCACCGCGAAACCCTTACCGTGTTCACCGGCCCGCGCAGCCTCGATCGTCGCGTTCAACGCCAGCAGATTCGTCTGCTCCGCAATCGCCGTGATCAGCTGCACCACATCGGAGATCTGCGCCGACGACTGACCCAGCTGCGCCACGATCTCGTTGGTGCGCTCCGCCGCAGCGGCGGCCTCCATCGACACCTTCGCCGCCTCGCCCGCATTGCCGGCGATCTCCCGGATCGACGCGGACATCTGTTCCGCACCCGCGGCCACGGTCTGCACGTTGCCCGACACCTGCTCCGCAGCCGCCGACACCGTCCCCGCCTGCGCCGAGGTCTCCTCCGATGTCGCCGACAGCTGCGTCGACACGGCCGACAGCTCCTCCGCGGCCGTCGCCACCTGCGTCGCGTTCCCGGTCACTTCACGGACCATCGCCGCGGTCGCCTCGGTCGACGCGTCCAGCGCGGCGGCAAGCTGGGCCACCTCGTCGCGGCCCCGCAGACCGATCCGGACAGTCAGGTCGCCGTCGCGGACGCGGCGCAGCGCCGCGACGCACCGGGCCAGGGGCCGCGTGATCGCCCGGGCGATCAGCCAGCTCACCACGCCCGCCACGAGCACACCCAGCACCACGAACGCGGCCACCAGCGTGCGCGAACCCTGGTAGGTGTTGCGTGAGGCGTCGTTCTGGTGGCGCGCGGCCGCGGTCTCGATCGCCACCAGACGGTCCAGCCCGTCGGTGAGATCGGAGATCACCACGGTGCCCTGGCCGTCGCGGACGCCGCGGAACGCGTCCAGGTTGCCGCGTTCGATCGCCGGGGCCATCCAGTTGTCGCGCAGCTTGCGGTACTGCGTCATCGAGTCGGTGACCTGCGCCAGTTCCTTCTGCCGCCCGGTCATGTCGGAGCTGCGGTACGCCGCGAGTGCCCGGTCGAACACCGCGTCCTGGGCCGCACTGTCCTTCAGGTACTCGTGGACCTGGGCCGGTTCGGTGGAGGCCGCGGCGTTGAGGAGCCCGACCTGGGTCAGTTCGGCAGCGTGCTGCATCTCGGTGAGCCGGGTGACCGGGACCAGCGCCTGACGGTACAGATAGTCAGACTTTTCCTGCATCTGCCGCATGCTGATCAGCGCGGCAGCGGCGACTCCGACGGCCGCCAACGCCATCAACGCCACGGCCAGCCAGATCTTGGTGCTGACCTTGCGGTCGGTGACGATCCGTACCAGTCGGCCCACTTGGGGCATGATGGCGTTTTTCGCCGTCCTCATTGACGCGCTCCCGGGTTATCGCCTGCCCACGGACGGATTCCGCGCGCACACGCTGCGACCATCCGATCGGCCGCCCGGGAAGCGGTTGTGAGGCGGCGCGGCGTACCGTGCGCAGCGTCACCCCGCAACCGGTCACTGTGGTGGTTCGGGCAGCGCCCGGTAGACGGCGGCGGCGATCGCCGCCTGGCCGTCGGCGTTCGGGTGGTCGCCGTCCGCGGACAGCAGCGCGGTCGGGTCGGCCCGCCCGTCGGCGCCCTTGAACGCCGTGGAGGTGTCCAGGTACTCCGCCCCGCCCGCGGACGCCGCGCGACGCAGCGCGTCGTCGGCGTACCGGGTGGCGGTGGCCGACTCGGCGACGCCGCCGTCGCCGTAGTCCTCCCGGGCCACGTCGCCGTCCTCGACGACGTTCCAATAGCCCAGCACGAGCACCCGCACCCCCTCGCCGTGCAGCTCGTGGACCCGGGTGAGGGCGGTGGTGACGTTGCGCTGCACCCCGGCCGCGGCCTCGGCGTACCCGGAGTCGCCGCTGTGTTCGTCGAACGCGTCGGCCAGGTCGTTGGCCCCGGTCATGAGCAGCACCACACTCGCGCCACGTACCGCCTCGGCGCCCTCCCCGGTGTCCAGCTCGTCGGCCACGTCCCCGGCGGTCAGGCCGGGCTCGGCCAGGTTGACCGAACGGGCGCCCGCGCCGAGCCGGCGCGCGTACAGGTCGGGGAACGGGGTGCAGTCACAGGACGTACCCGCGGGCACGGAGTCACCGAACGTGACCACGGTCACCGCCGACGGGGTGTGTGGCAGGTTTCGGGTCAGCGGTGCGCCGCAACCGGCCAGCGCACCCACCGCGAGCAGTGACATGAGCACGGCGCCGCGCCCGGGCTCCAGCAGCGGACGGGCGGCCGGTGCCGGGCGTTGCGCCGCACCCCGTCGTCGCGCGATGGGCGCGCGGATCACCGCGCCACCACGCCGTCCACCCGGGCCGGGCGGGCGAGGCGGGCGCCGAGCCAGTCGAACGCGGGGCCCTCCATCGTCTCCCACACCGCGTCGCTGTGCCCGCCGTGCGCCACCACCGCCGTGGTGACCTCCAGCGGGCTGCGGGCGAGCCCGGCGAGCAGCCGCGCGTCGCGGCACGCGTGCTTGTCGTCGGCCGCGTACCCCAGGTACAGCGACGCCGCCGGTGCGGGCAGATGGCGCAGCCGCCACGCGGCGTTGGCGGTGGTGTTCTCACTGCCGTCGCCGATCGCGATGCCAGGGGCCGCGTAGCCAGACAGGCTGGCCGCCGCCGCGTACCGGTCGGGATGGCGCAGCAGCAGGTCGGTGGCGCAGAACCCGCCCGCCGAGAAGCCGGTCACGGCCCACCCCGCCCGGTCCGCGCGGACCCCGAAATGCGCCCGGATCGCCGCGGGCACGTCGACGGTCAGGTACGTCTCGGCCTTCGGCCCGCGCACCAGGTTGGTGCACTCGGTGTCCAGCAGCGGCGCCGGCGTCAGGTACGGGAACACCACCACGGTCGGCGCCATCCGCCCGGCCGCGATCTCCGCGTCCAGGTGGGCCTGCACGCCGAGCCGGTTCAGCCAGGTACGCGGCGAGCCGGGGTAGCCGTGCAGCGCCTCGATCACCGGGAACCGGGCGTCGCGTCCGGCGGCGGTGCGGTAGGCGGCCGGCAGGTACACGTACGCGGGCATCGTCATGCCGGTGCCGCGGCCGGCGACCTTGAGCGTCACGACCTGACTGCCGGTGGCCGCCGTGGCCGTGCCGCTCGAACGCCCGGGCGAGGCCGATGTCGGCGCCGCGCCGGCCAGCGCCCCCCATGTCGGATAGGTCTCGGTGAGCCGATTGAGCTCCAGTCCCGCGGTGGCCAGCACGCTGACCAAACTAGCCGCAGCGGCGAGGATGCGCCCGGTCCGGCGCGCGCGGTCCCAGACCCGGCCGAGCAGCACCGCGGCGCCCACGCACGCCGCCAACGCGGCGAGAACCCCGGCGATCCCGTCGATCCTCATCGCGGCACCGCCGTCGGCAGCACCACGGGAGCCGCCAGCGGCTGCGGGGTCTGTTCGGCTGCCCAGGCGTCCCCGAGCGCCCATGCCGCTGCGGCTGGTCCCGTGGCGCCGACGCGGCGCACCGCCACCCCGGGCACGACCGGTGCAGCCGCCGGCCCGGTGGCTGCGCCGGCGTTGCGCACCGCTACCCCGGGCGTGCCGGGCCGAGGGGCCGGCCCGGCCCCGACCAGCGCCAGGGCGCTGAACCGCTGGTCGGCGCGCACCAGGCCGGCGGCGAGCCCGGCCTGCGCGGAGGTGGCGACGACGGCCCAGCCGCGGGAGGTGACTCGCACGTCGCGGGCGAGCGCGGCGGGCAGGTTCGCCAGCGCCGCCGCCGCGGTGCGCCCGGTCGGCACGAGCACGACGCGGACCGCGTCCGGGTCGGCGGCGGCCGCGCGCTCCGCCGCGGCGGCGCCACCGGGCGCGACGAGTTCCAGCAACGCCGGGAACGTGGCCGCGCGCCGGGCGCGGTACGCCGGTGGCACCAGCAGCACCGGGGCGGTCGCGAGCCGCCAGGCCGTCCAGCCGGCGGGCCGCCACGGCGGCGGCTTGACCGTACGGCCGAGCTGGTCGTCCAGCCGTCCGGCGGCCGTCACCGTGGCCCGTGCCCGGGTGCCGGTGTCCCCGGCCAGCGCGGCCCACGACGGGTAGAACTGCTCGTGCCGGTTGAGCACGAGCCCGGCGGAGGCGACCACGAGCGCCTCGGCGAGCAGCACCCCGGCGACCCGAACGGGCAGCCGCCAGCGGCCCGGCAGCGACCAGAACCGAACCGTCGCGGCGCCGGCCGCCACCGCGACGAGCACGGCGAGCGCGATGAGCGGGAGACCGGTGAGTGCCATCGGACTCAGGCCACCGGGGAATCGCCGAGCGGGACCCGCGGCCGCGGAACGCCGGGCCGGGCCGACGGCAGGAACGCCTCCGCCGACAGCGCCGCGATCGCGATCCGGGGCAGGTCCCGTGCGGTCGGGAAGCACAGGTAGCGGGGCTCCCACAGCGGCAGATACTTGGCGTTGGCCCGGTACAGCGACTCGATCTGCCACATCCGGGAGGCCAGCCGCAGCATCCGGTGCCAGACCCGCAGCACCGGCCCGGCACCGAGCTGCTCGGCGCGGGCGAACACCGAGCGCAGCACCGCGAAGTTGAGCGAGATCCGGCGCACCCCCAGGTCGGGGGCGGCGGCGACCGTACCGGCGACCATGAATTCGGTGATGCCGTTGTCGGCGCTGCGGTCGCCGCGCATGACGTCGAGCGACAGCCCGTCGGCGCCCCACGGCACGAAATGCAGCATCCCGCGGATCCGCCCGGTCGCGTCGCGGCACAGCACGAACAGGCAGTCGGGGTCGCCGGGGTCGCCGAGCCGGGACATCGCCATGGAGAAGCCCCGCTCGACCGGGCCGTCGCGGAACGCGTCCGCGGCGTGTACCGCCTCGGCCAGCTCGGCGGGCGGCAGGTCGCGTTGCCGGATCACCTGGCACGTGTACCCGGCCCGCCGGATGCGCGCCACGGCCTGGCGCACGCCCCGCATGGGCCGCCCGTCGAGGCGGAACGTGGCGACTTCCAGGATCGCCTCGTCGCCCAGCTCGACCACGTCGAGCCCGGCCCGCCGGTACGCCTTGCCGCCGGCCTGGCCGCAGCCGAGCACCGCCGGGGTCCAGCCGTGCCGGGCGCAGTCGGCGAGCCACGCCGCGATGGCGCCCGGCCAGGCCGACCCGAGCCCGACCGGGTCGCCGGAGGCGAGGCTCACCCCGTTGACCACCCGATACGCCACCGCCGCGCGTTGCGACGGCGCCCAGATCAGCGACTTGTCGTGGCGCAGCGCGAAGTAGCCGAGCGAGTCGTCCGCCCCGTACCGGTGGAGCAGGTCGCGGACCATGGCGTCGTCGGCTTGCGTGCGCTGTGGCAGCGGGCTGCCCGGCCGCAGCAGCAGCACCACCGCGGCGCCGACCGCGAGCAGCCCGAACGCGCCCGTGGTGAGGCTGACCGCTTCGGCACCGAGGGGGTGTACGAAACGCAGTGGGCCGCTGATCCCGACCAGCCCCAGCGCGGATTCGGTGGCCCAGCCGGCCACGCCGGGATGGCCGACGAGCCGGTTGGCCCGTAACGCGATCTCCAGCAGGCCGAGCAGGAACCCGGCGGCGGCGAACCCGGCCAGCGCCCCGGCCGCGCGCCACCGGTTGCGCGGGTCGGCCTGTGCACGGAACTGCCCGCGGACCGCGATGAGCAACGCCAGCAGGATCGCGGAGACCACGGCGGCATCGACGTCGAGCCCCTTGGCCAGGTGCAGGATCACCGCGGTGCCGGACAGGGCGACCGCGACCTGCCAGGCGCGGTGCTTGCCGCGGCGCAGCCCGGCGCCGAGGTAGATCAGCAGCAGGCCGACCGCGCCCGTGGCCGCCCGCGCGGACAGGATGCCGGCCATCGGCAGGAACTCGCCGAGCGCGGCCAGCCGGCCGTGCCGCGGTGGTAGCAGCGCGGTCGCCACGTCGAACGCGCCGGAGAGCTGGACCAGACGGGCGACGGCGGCACGCGACAGCGGCGGCCGGGCCTGCCACGGCTCGGCAGTGGCTGCCACCGCCCGGGATTGCCGCATCATCCGGCCATCGTCTTGAAGCAGCCTTGGCGCCGCCGGGGAACCGGCTGTGAGTCGTCTGTGGGCCGCCTGTCGACCTTGACCTTCCGTTCACATCTGACCGAATCCTGCGGCCGCCACCGGCCCACCCCTCGCTCGTGACGTTGAGTGATCGTGTTGGCACCCAGAGCGGGGAATCCGCAGGGTGGGCCATTCGAACGGGTGACTGAACGAGCGCTAACCTGTGGCGCCCATCACGAGCCAAATCCCCACCAATCGGCCGCCAGGCGGCCGCGGTTCAGGGATCTCCAGGCATTGTTACCTATCCGTGATACGTCGCTCACATACACGTGTGGTGACGGTCACAACGCCCCCGGCGGGTCGAAGTGTCCACTTCCAACCAATGATCCACGTCACATCCGTCGATGCCTGTCACGCTACGTAATCAGAATCGCGTGACCTGGGTTACTCGCGGGTAGCCGAGCCACTTGTCTCACCCTGCCGTGACCGGCAACATTTCCCGCACATTACGACGGTCTCATCGACGGGCCTCACTACTGGCGGTAGACGAAGTTGTCCTCCGTCGATGCGAGCCGCATGACGGTGTGGCCCGCACCGTTTTCCCATGTTCCGCGAGGAGGATCCGTGAAGGATGTTCAAGGCGAGCCGGCGTACGGCGGTACGAACTGGCGCCGTTTCGCCGTAGCCGTGGGCGTGCCCACCCTTGTTGCCGGCGGCATCGTGCTCGGCATCGCCAACGGCGCGCTTGCCGCGACCTTCAGTGTTTCGGGCCAGAGCTTCAAGATCTCGGCCGACAAGCTGGAGGGCGAGGGCTTCGCCCAGTACGGCGGCACCGTGCACCAGGAGAAGGTCGGCGAGCTGCCGGTCGCACTCTCCGGCATCAACAAGGCGAAGCTCACCAACCTGTGCCAGTCGGTCAAGACGCCCGGTCTGCCGATCACCCTCACCATCCGGGCCGGCCGCGAGGCGGGCCAGCCCGCCGAGGCCACCCAGCTCTTGATCGGCCTGACGGAGCTCTCCGGCGACGCCGACTTCAAGAACATCAACATCGGCGCGTCGTCGTCCACCCTCACCAAGGGCGGCCCCGACGCGCACGACAACAACGCAGGCGGTTTCGGCCAGGAGGCTGACAGCGTCGTCATCACCAACCTGCGCCAGATCGGCTACTCGGCCACCGCGGCCACGTTCAACCTCAAGGGTCTGAGCCTCAAGCTCAACGTGGACCCGGCCGGCAAGCCGCCGGAATGCTTCTGACGTAACACCCGGAGGCCCGCGGAATCCGCTCCGCGGGCCTCACCTATGCAGTGCCGGCTGAAAGTCTTTTGGAGGGGTACGTGACAACAGCGAGCAAACGGGAGAGGTTCCGCGCATGGCGGCGGCGCCGGCCGTTCTGGGGCGGCCTCCTGCTCATGCTCGCCGGTCTGGAGCTGTTCTTCAGCGCCAACCAGACGATCGGCGACATGCAGGTCCACATCGGGCCGACCGGCTTCCTGTCCTACCTGCTCCCCGCGATGCTGCTGCTGTGCGGCCTGCTGGTCTGGTTCACGCCGGGGCAGCGGTTGTTCTACGGAATCCTGGGGTTGCTCACCGCGCTCTACTCGCTCATCGGGCTCAACCTTGGCGGTTTCTTCGTCGGCATGATCCTCGGCATCCTCGGCGGCGCGCTGACCCTCGCCTGGGCGCCCCGGCGGCCCGTTCCCGCGGTCACGGACGGCACCACGCCGGATCAGCCGGGTGAGCCCGCCTACGGCGACACGGCGACCACGCAGCCGGTCGGCGGCGAGATCTCCACTTCGATCCTGCCCGGGTTCGCCGAGCCCGACGGCGAGCAGGCGCCGCCCGAGCAGGCGCCGCCGTCGCCGCGCGGCTCGCACCGCAACAAGATGTTCGTGATCGCGCTCGTGCCCACCGCCATGACCGCCGCGATGGTGGTGGCCGGCAGCCACCTGCCCGCCCGGGCCGACGAGTGCCCGGACGGCCTGCCGTCGCGCACGACCGCTGCCGCCTCGTCCGCCCCGGCGAAGGTGGGGGCCGCGTCCGTTCCGTCGTCGCGGTCCGCGGCCGGCAAGTCGGCGCCACGCGCCACCGCCGCCAGCACCGCGGCCAAGGCCAACGCCGCCACCGGCAAGACCGGCGCGGCGGCCAAAGAAAATGCCACCCCACCGTCGAGCGCTCCCGCGAGCGCCGACGACGAGGAGAGTGACCACCCGGTCCTCGACGGCATCAAGGACGCCGCCGGCACGGTCGTCAGCGCCGCCGGCAAACTGCTCGGCCTCGGCGACGAGGCGCCCGCCGCCGACCCCTCGCCCAGCGCGAGCGAGCCGAGCGCACCCGTACCCGCGCCGACCACCACCGCCCCGGCGCCGGCCGACCCCCCGGCCACCAGCAAGCCCGCCACCAGCAAGCCGGCCGCCGAGCCCCCGGCGGCCGACCCCAAGGACACCGCGGCGCCGGGCACCAAGGCACCCACGGCCGCCCCGGCACCGTCGAGCATCGCGCCGGTGCCGTCGTCGTCGGACATCCCGTGCCTGGGCCCGCGTGTCTTCAAGGAGGCGGGCCCGGACGACCTGCCCGGCACCATCTCGCTGAACGGCGCGACCCTCGAGGGCGAGTCGCTCACCATGTACAACTCGAGCTACGACGGCGTGACGACGCTGACCACCCCGGGCGGTCCGCTCAAGGCGCTCAAGTTCAGCATGACCAAGTCCGTCACCAAGCCGTTCAAGCTCACGGTCGGCGAGGACGGCGGGCACACCACCCAGATCGACAGCAGCGCCCTCACCACCGAGGGCAACGTCCGTTTCTACACCCCGAAGTTCACCGGCAAGCTTTTCGGCCTCATCCCGGTCACCTTCACCCCGGACTCCCCGCCGCCGCTGACCCTGCCCGTGCTGTGGTTCACCGACGTGAAGATCCACCTCGCGTTCGTGCGCTGCGACTCGCTGACCGCCGACCCGATCAAGCTCACCGAGAAGCCCTGACGGCACCCCACCCCGCGAGCCCGGAGCGCGAGCGCGCCCGGGCTGCGGCGCCGCCGGACGTACGGCCGCCCAGCGTACGGCCGCTCAGGACGCCCGGCGCTCGCGCCAGCCGCGTACCACCTCGTCGGGGTCGCACGGCGGCAGCAGCACCGGCGGCCCGTCGAGCAGCCCCACCCGCGCCTTACGGATCCGCTCGTTCACCTCGGCGACCCGGGTGCGCACCGCGTCCTCGGAGCGCAGCCGGTCCACCGCGGCGGGCAGATCCTCGACCTCGCGGCGCAACGCCAGCGTCGGCGGCAGCACCCCGGTGGTGGCGCCCTCGCGCTGCAGCCAGTCCTTGACCCACCAGTCCTCGTCGTACTCGCGGCCGTGATCGGACAGGGGCCGGCCGGTGCCCGGCAGGTTGTCGAACTCCCCCTGCTCCTGGGCCTCACGGATACTGCGGTCGATGGCTGACTCGTACCAGGTCACCATGACGCCAGTCTACGAACCGCCCGCCGGCGGGCGCCGTGCTCAGTCCCCGGGCAGGCGCACCGTGACCAGCAGGCCGGGACCCGCGTCGGCGAGCGTGACCGTGCCGCCGTGGCGGCGGACCAGCTCCCGCACGATCGCCAGGCCGAGACCGGTCCCGCCCGCGTCGCGGGCGCGGGCGTCGTCGAGCCGGGTGAACCGGTCGAAGACCCGCTCCCGGTCGGCGGCGGGGATGCCCGGCCCGTCGTCGGTCACGGTGATGCTCCGGTACGCCCCGTCGGCGCGCACCGCCAGCTCCACCACCGACGCGGCATGCCGTACGGCGTTGTCGAGCAGGTTGGCCACCACCCGGGCGAGCGCGTCCGGCTCCCCCATGACCTGCAGCGGCTCCGCGGGAGCGGCGTACCGGACCGCCGGGTAGCGGGCGGCGACCTGCCCCAGCAACTCCCCCAGGTCCACCCGGGTCTGCGGGGCCGGGGCGGCGCGGGTGGCCGAGTCGTCGGAACGCGCCAGCAGGAGCAGGTCGTCCACCAGGCGGCTGAGCCGCTCCACGTCCGTGAGCAGGTCGTCGGCGAGCGCCGGCCAGTCCGTACCGTCCGGAAGCCGCTGCGCCACCTCCAGCTCCGTACGCATGGTGGTCAGCGGGCTGCGCAGCTCGTGGGCGGCGTCGGCGACGAACGCGCGCTGCCGGGCCCGGGCCGCGCCCAGCCGGTCCAGCATGTCGTTGAGCGTGACCGCGAGCCGGTGGATCTCATCCTCGGTGTCCGGCACGGGCAGCCGCTGCGGCGGCCCCGCACCGCGCCCGCCCTGCGCCGCGCCGGTGATCCGCTCGGCACCGGCGCGCAACGCCTCCACCGGGCGCAGCGTGGCCCCGGCCAGCCGCCACGCCACCAGCGCCAGCAGCCCGACCAGCAGCGGGAACGCCACCAGCAGCAGGCCCCGCAGCACGTGTACGCCCTGGGACAGGTCCGCGGTCGAGCGGGCGACCAGCACGCGTACCCGGTCGTGCGAGGGCCCCGCCGCCACCGAGACGACCCGGACCCGGCCGGGCAGGCCGATCCGGTCCCCCGGCAGGTACCGGCCGGCGTGGTCCGGCATCGTCCGCAGCTCGGCCGGGTACAGGATCGGCACCAGCCGGTCGGTGCCGACCGAGACCGCGCGGACCCGGTTCTGGGCGTCCACCACCTGCACCTGAACGCCCGGCGGCGCCGGGATCGGATCGCTGAGCGAACCCTCGTCGACGAGGTGGGCGACCGCGTTCCCGGTGTCCAGCGCCTCGGCGTTGGCCGCCCGCAGCAGGGCCACGTTCAGCGCCGCGACCAGCGCGGCCCCGCCGATGCCGAGCCCCACGACCAGCACCAGGACCGTGACCAGCAGCAGGCGGACCCGCAGGCTGAGCCCGCGCAGCCGGCGCACCCGGTCAGGCCCCGGACGGCGCGACGGCCACGAGCCGGTAGCCCGCGCCGCGGACGGTCTCCAGCCGCTCCCGGCCGATCTTGCGGCGCAGGTAGCCGACGTACACCTCGACCGCGTTCGGGGCGGTGTCGAGCGCGGCGTCCCAGACGTGGTCGAGCAGTTCGGTCTTGGACAGCACCTCGCCGGGGCGGCGCAGCAGGTACTGCAGCAGGGCGTACTCGCGGGCGGTCAGCGTGACCTCCTCGCCCGCCACGGTGACCCGCCGCACCGCCGGGTCCAGCTCGATGTCGCCGTGACGCAGCACCGTGGGGCGCTCGGGCACCCCGCGGCGCAGCAGGGCCCGCAGCCGGGCCAGCAGCACCACGTACGAAAAAGGCTTGGTGAGGTAGTCGTCGGCGCCGCAGTCGAGCCCGTCGGCCTGGTCGTACTCGCCGTCCTTGGCGCTGAGCATCAGTACGGGCAGCCAGTTGCGTTCCGTGCGGAGCTGCCGCACGACCCGGTAGCCGGACAGCCGCGGCAGCATCACGTCCAGGATCATCGCGTCGTAGCCGCCGTGCCGGGCCAGTTCCAGCCCGTCCTGGCCGTCGCCGGCCACGTCCACCGCGAAACCCTCCGCCTGCAGACCGCGCTGCAGCGCCGCGGCCAGCCGCGCCTCGTCCTCCACCACCAGCACCCGCACGCCACCACGATGGCACGCCGCCCGCACCCCTACGGGTTTTTCTCAGCGTGGTCACAGCGACCACGGCGCAGGATGGGTCGCAGGAGACTTCAGGAGGTGTAGGACGTGTCCGTTTTCGGATCAAGGCCGACGCTGCGCTGGCTCGTACCGTCGGCAGCCGCGGTGCTGGTGATCGGCGGTGGGGCGGCCGCGGGGACCATCGTCGCCAGCGCCGACCCGTCACTGCCGCAACGCAGCGCCGCGCAGCTGCTGGTGGACGTGCAGAACGCGCACGTCGACGGGCTGTCCGGCACGATCGTGCAGACCGCGGACTTGGGACTGCCCGCGATGCCGGGCCTCACCGCCGGCAGCACGGATCTGACCAAGCTGGTGACCGGCAGCAACACCGCCCGGGTCTGGTACGCCGGTGAGGACAGGATGCGGGTCGCCGCGCAGGGTGTGCTCGGCGAGACCGACGTCATCCGCAACGGCCGGGACGTGTGGCTGTGGCGCAGCCGGGACAACACCGCCACGCACGTGACCCTGCCGCGCGACGGCGACCAGAAGCCGAAGGCGCTGCCGTCCGGCGTGCCGTCGACCCCGCAGGAGGCCGCTGCCGCGGCCCTGGCCGCGATCGACCCGACCACTCAGGTCACCACGACCGGCGCCGCGAAGGTTGCCGGGCGCGACGCGTACGAGCTGGTGCTGGCGCCGCGTGACACCGCGTCGCTGGTGGGCCAGGTGCGGCTGGCGATCGACGCCAAGGTGCACATCCCGCTGCGCGTCGACGTGTACGCCAAGGACGCCACCGCCCCCGCGGTCCGGGTCGCGTTCCAGCAGATCAGCTTCACCGCGCCGGACGCGGAGCAGTTCACGTTCAACCCGCCCGCCGGGGCGAAGGTGGACACGGCCAAACCGCACGCCGACGCGGCGGCTCCGGGCAAGGTTCCGCCGGCCGGCGCCCCCCAGGGCCCGCCCGCGGGCGCCGAACCGAAGGTGGTCGGCACCGGCTGGACCTCGGTGTTCGTGGCGAAGCTGCCCGACGGCTGGCAGAAGCAGGCCGAGTCGGCGAAGCCCGGCGAGTCGGCCATGGTGGGCGCCGTGCTCGACAGCCTGCCGAAGGTGAGCGGCACGTGGGGCAGCGGACGGCTGCTGTCCAGCGCCCTGTTCAGCGCGCTGCTCACCGACGACGGCCGGGTCCTGGTCGGCGCGGTCGCGCCGGAACGGCTGTACCAGGCCGCCGCCGGCTGACCGGTACGCGAACGCGAGCGGCCCCGGGGTACTCGCCCCGGGGCCGCTCCCGTCTGCCCGCGTAGGGTGCTCGACGGGCCACCCGCACGGGCCGGCCCGCGACGTCGCGGCGCTTGCGGACCGCGCGCGGACGAGAGGGTGTCCAGTGCCGATCCCGCACGACAAGCGGGCCGAGGGCGCCGCGACGGAGCGGCGCACGCCGAAGTACCAGGCCATCGCGGCCGACCTGGCGGCCCGCATCCGCAGCGGTGCCCTGCCGCCCGGCTCCGCCCTGCCACCGCAGAAAGAACTCAGCACCAGCTACGGGGTCACCCTGGCCACGCTGCGGGAGGCGCTGCGCCGGCTGGAGGACGACGGGCTGCTCACCCAGCAGGCCGGGCGGGGCACGTACGTGGCGGAGCCGCGCGCGGCGTACCGGCTGGACTCGCTGCGCGGCCTGGCCGAGGACCTGCGCGCGCAAGGACAGGACGTGACCACGACCGTGCTCAGCCGCGCCTCGCGCCGCCCGGATCCCGCAGTGGCGCAACGGCTTGCGCTCGGCCCCGGACGGCGCGCGCTGCGGCTGGAACGGCTGCGCCTGCTCGGCGGGCGTCCCGCAGTGCATCAGGTGTCCTGGGTGCCGGACCCGCTCGGCGCCGCGCTGCGCGGCGCGGACCTGACCAGCCTGTACGCGGCGGTCGCGGCACACGGGGTGGTGGTGCACCGGGCGGCCGAGTCGATCCGCCCGGGGCTGCTCGACGAACCCACGGCGGCCCTGCTGGACCGCCCCGCCGGCATCCCGGTGTTCGTCTCGGAGCGGCTCACGTCGGGATTGGACGGCGGCCCGCTGGTGCTCGACCGGGCCACCATCCTGGGCACCGTCATGGAGATCCGCACCGAGCGCGCCGCGACCGGCCTGTCGATGCAGTGGACCCGTCAGGAATGAGGCATAACCCAGGCCGGCCGGTAGTCGGCGTGGTCGATGCCCATCGTCCACACCACCTCGAACGACTCTGCTGCGAACTCCAGTGAGTCATCACCCCCGGCCACGGTCCCGACGCGGGCACCGTGGCCGGAGAACAAGCTGAACAGCACCACGTCATCGACGAGCCAGAAGTCGTTGCCGGGCAGCCGCAACTCCGACGCACGGCCGCGGGGCAGCCAGCGAACCCGCTCGCCGGCCGCAATGTTGGCGTGCGGTGTCACGTCGTACTCGAACTGGACATATCGCGAAACAGGCTCGGACACCACACGGGCCCGCCGGAAGTCCACGCCACGCGCGACGACCGAGCCGACCGTCGCCCACCACGAGCGCGCCGGTCAGGCGGTCTTGCGTCGGAGGAACATCTGCAGCGGGAAGTGGTCGCCGTCGGTCTTGGTGATCGGCTCCTGGGCGGAGACGTAGACCACCGCGCGACCGTCCGCCGTGACCGTCACGTCGCGGCAGTCGCCCCAGTCGTCGAACGGCTTGACCGCGTTGCAGAGGACGGTGGCATCGCCGCTGCGCAGGTCGCGCCAGACCGAACTCGTCAGGCGGTGCGTGAGCGGCCCGCCGTACACCTCGGTCGTGTACGTCAGGGACTGGCCGTCCGCGCTGAAGGTCGGGTTCCAGCTCTCGTTGGTCCCGGCGGTGACCCGGGTGAGCGTCCCGCCGTCCAGATCGCGGACGAAGATGTCGCTCTTGGTGTCGGCGTCGCCGGGCACGAGCTGCGCGGAACGGGAGGCGAAGGCCACCTTGCGCCCGTCGCGGCTCAGGGCGATCCGGGATCGCCTGGCCGCGTAGTCGGCCGGGTTGTCGACCTGCTGGCCGGTGCTGGACAGGCTGGCGTTCACGGTGACGCCCGTGTCGAGATTGCGGACGAGGATGTCGGAGGTCTCGTCGTCGTTGGTGGCGACGCCGTCGCGGTCGGACACGAAGGCGACGGTCCGCCCGTCCCCGCTCATCCCGATGGCCACCTCGTCGGCCTGCATGTAGGCGGTCGGCACCGGTTCGCCGGAGACGCCGACGCTGGCGAGGGTCGTGGTTCCCGCGTCGAGGTCGCGGACGAACAGCTTCGGCCCCCAGAAGGTGATGCCGGGCACCATGTCCTGCGCGTACGACACAAACGCCACCCGCCGGCCGTCGGCGCTGATCACCGGACGGTGATCGGCGCCGCCGATGCCCGTCGGCGTGGTGGGGACGCTGACCCGTTCGGTCGTGCCGGCAACCACGTCGCGGACGAAGATGTCGCTGTAGTCGTTGGTGTCGCCGGCGACGAGATTCGACGCGCCGGACTGGAACGCCACGTAGCGCCCGTCGGCGCTGATCGACGGCTGCCCGCTGTACGCGTTGCCCTGAACACCGTCGGGGCCGACGCTGGCGAGGGTCGTGGTGCCTGCCACGGTGTCGCGAACGAACACGTCGTAGTGGTCGTTCGTGTCACCGGGCACCAGGTTCGTGGCCCAGGCCTGGAACGCCACGTAGCGCCCGTCCGCGCTGACCGACGGGAAGTCGACGTCCCGGTTCGCCATCGCGCCTTGAGTGGAGACGCTCACCAGCGTGGCGGCCGGCGGGGCCGCCTGCGCCGCTGGCGCCGGTGCGGCCAGCCCGGTCATGGCGGCAGTCAGCATGCCACAGCTCAGTATCTTCCCGCGGTTCATCGATCTCCATCCCCGAAGACGTCCGGTGTGCGGCCGTATCGTGTACCGCCGCTCTGTGGGTTTGCTTTGGGTTCGGCGCGCGCTCGTGCGTTCCTGCCGCTCAGCCGTACCCGACGCACGGGCTTCGCACCATGTGAATCCTTTGTTGAGGGTTGTCTGTTTCTCCCGCTCCGGCCCGGGGATTTGGCCGCGTGACGACGTACTTCGATCGGAAGGACCACGCTCATGCGCATCCGGACTGTCCACAGTGCCCTGCTCGCGGCCATCGTGGTGGTGGCCGGCACGGCCCTCACCGCGGCCCCTGCCGCGGCCGCCCCGGCACCCGCCGCGGCGATGGCGACCTCCGACGCCGGCACCCTGACCTCCGCCGTCGACGGCACCTTCACCGACGCCGCGGGCCAGCCGGGCACGGTCGCCGGCACTTTCACCCCGAGCGGGTTCGCCGTGCAGGACGGCCGGTTGACCGCGACCGGCACCCTGCACGCGATCCTCACGGACGCCACGGGCGTCACCCGGACGGCAGACTCCGTGGCCACGATCCCCGTCCAGGTGCCCTCCGGCGCGCTCGCGGCGGTCGCCTGCCCGATCCTGCATCTGGAACTCGGCCCGCTGGACCTCAATCTGCTCGGCCTGGTCGTGCACCTCAACCGGGTCGTGCTCGACATCACCGCGCATCCCGGCCCAGGCGACCTGCTCGGCAACCTGCTGTGCGCCGTCGCGGGCCTGCTGAACGGGCCGAACCCGCCGCTGAGCCAGATCGCCGGCCTGCTCAACCAGGTGCTGGCCATCCTCGGCCTCTAGGGCGGCACACCGCGGGTGGCGGCCGGCGATCACGCCGGCCGCCACCACCGCGGTCCTCACTTTTCCTCCAGACCGGCCCGCCCGCGGCCGATGGGAAGACACCGCGTGGTGACAGCGCGGCCGGAGGAATGGGGTCAGGGAGCACGCCACGATGCATCGGTACGGGGTGAGCGCGTTGCGCCGCAGCCGCGCAGGCGCGGAGCTGGTTGTTTGGTGGGCGCAGGCGGCACTGCCGGTCGCCGTGGTCACCGCTGCCATGTATCTCACCGGCTGGGGGGCGGCGCTGGCCGTGCTCCAGCTGCCCATGATCGCTCTGGTGGTGCACCGCTGCGGCGGCCGCGCCTGGCCGCCCGCGGCCGTGGCGGGCGCCTCGATGCTGGCTCTCGGCGAGGCGGGCGTCGCCGCCGGGGTGCTCCCCGACGGCCTGCCGCAACCGCACGGGCACGTCCTGGCCGGGCTCGTGGCGCTCGCGATGGTTTCGACCGCCTGGGTGCTGGGCGCCGCCGCCACCGGCCGGGAGCGCGCCGAGCACACGGCACGCATGTCCGGCCGCCGGTACGAGGCCCTGCTGCGCGACGGCGCCGACCTGGTGCTGCTCACCGACGGGCGCGGCGAGGTCGGGTACGCCGCCCCGTCCGCCGCACGCGTGCTCGGGGTGGAGCCGTCGGTACTGCTCGGCGCCGGGCTGCGCGAACGCATCCACCCGCAGGACCGGACGCTGGCCTCCCAGCTGCGCGCCCGGCTGCGCACCGAGCCCGCCGCCGCCGGGGAACACACGACCGAGCTCCGCGTACGCCACCACAGCGGGGACTGGCGCTGGTACGAGCTGGCCGGGCGCAATCTGCTCGCCGACCCGGCCGTGGGCGCTCTGCTGATCCGGATGCGCGACGTCACCGCGCAGCGTGCCATGCGCGCCCGGGTCGCCGAGGCCGCCGGGCGTGACCCGGTGACCGGGCTTGCCATGTCCGCGACGCTGGAACGTGACGTGGACCGGGCGCTGCGCCACGGCACCCGCTACCAGCACCCGGTGGGTGTGCTCGTGGTGAACCTGGACGGGCTGGCCTCACTCGCCGACTCCGGTGGCACCGAAGCCGTGAACGCGCTGCTCGGCGAGGTCGCCGAGGTGCTTCGGCGCAGCATCCGGGACACCGACGTCGCCGCCCGGCTCGACGACACACGGTTCGGGGTGCTGCTGGGCCGGGTGGAGGGCGCCGAGAAGGCGCGCCGGGTGGCCGCCCGGATTCTGCGCGGGATCACCGCGCGGGCCGCGGCCGGGGCCCGGTTCGAGGTGGCGTCCAGCATCGGCCTGGCGCTGTCCCACCCGGGCGGTACGGACGCGCAGACGCTGATGCAGCACGCGGACACGGCGATGCACCGGGCCCGGCGACGTGGCCGGAACCGCTGCGAGGTGTACATCGAGCAGGAGACAATCGCACCCTGGAACTGACGGCGCCACGGCAAGGGCTTCCCCCGTTGCCCGGGCGCTCGCCAGGCAACCATGCTGATCGATGACCCGGACCACCCATCGATCCCGAGGACGCCAGATGCGAATCAGACTCCTTGCCGGCGCGGCCCTGCTGGCCGCGGGGCTCGCCGTACCGGCGGCGCCCGCCGGTGCCGCGCCCGTCCAGTCCTTGCCCTCCGCCACCACCGATGCCACCCGGACTCCGGGCGGCGCGGCCTACACGGTCTCGCTGACCAGCGACACGACCGGGCACACGTGGACCGGCCACCAGAGCATCACGTTCCGCAACCTGTCCGCCGTCGCCCTGAGCGAGGTCTACCTGCGGCTCTGGGACAACTACCACGGCAACTGCCCCACCACCCCGATCACGGTCAGCAATGTCACCGGAGGGACGCCCGGCGCGCTGGAGGTGGGCTGCACCGCCCTGAAGATCACCCTGCCGGCCCCGCTGGCGCAGGGCGGCAACGGCAGCATCGGCTTCGACCTGAGCATTGCGGTGCCCTCCGGCGTCGACCGGTTCGGCTACGACGGCAACTACACGTTCCTGGGCAACGCGCTGCCGGTGCTCGCGGTGCGCGACGCAGCCGGGTGGCACCTCGACCCGTACACCAACAACGGCGAGTCGTTCTACGCCCTGGCCAGCGACTACGACGTGACCCTCGATCACCCGAACGGGCTGCTCGTACCGGCGACCGGCACGTCGACCGACACGCCGGGGGCGTCCGGCCGCACGGTCACCCGGGCGGTCGGCAGTCAGGTCCGCGAGTTCGCGTGGGCGTCCGGGGCGTTCAAGAAGACCTCCGGCACCACCGCCGCCGGGGTCAAGGTCAACGTGTACTCGGTGAGCTCCATCAGCACCCGCAGCGCCACCTCGATGCTGAACACCGCCACGGCGGCGCTGGACGCGCACGCCGCACGGTTCGGCGCCTACCCGTACGGGGAGGCGGACGTGGTCCTGGACAACGGGTTCTGGTTCGGCGGGATGGAGTACCCCGGCTTCGTGCTGGACCTGGTCAGCTCGACCGCGCTCGCGCACGAGCTGGCCCACCAGTGGTTCTACGGCATCGTCGGCGACGACGAGTACGCGTCGCCGTGGCTCGACGAGGGCTTCACGGACTACGCCACGGACCTGTACTTCAACAAGTCCGGCACGGGCTGCGGCATCACCTGGCAGTCGGCCGCGGAGAAACTGACCAACTCGATGGCGTACTGGGATGCGCACTCCAACCGGTATTCGACCGTGGTGTACGGCTACGGCAAGTGCACGCTGCACGACCTGCGCCGGCTCATCGGCACCACCGCGATGGACAACCTGCTCCGGTCGTACGCCGCCAGCCACTGGTACGGCATCTCCACGGTCGCCGACTTCAAGGCCGCCGCCCAGGCCGCCGCGGGCTCCACCGACCTGACATCGTTCTGGGCCACGCACCGCGTCGAGGGCTGAGCAACAGGGGCGGGCCGCCGACGTACGGTCGGCGGCCCGGTTCGGTGGATCAGCCCGGGCGGCGGTAGCCGGCGATGGGGCCGCGGTCGATCGGGGTCATCCGGACGAAGTCGCCGGTGTGCGGTGCCTGCACGACCGTCCCGCCGCCGACATAGATGGCCATGTGGTGCAGGTCGCTGTAGTAGAACACCAGGTCGCCGGGTTGCAGGTCGGCCTTGCTGACCGGCCGTCCCTCGTTCCACTGGTCCTTGGTGTAGTGCTCCAGGTGCACGCCGACCGACGCCCAGGCGTCCTTGGTGACCCCGGAACAGTCGTAGGTCCGCGGCCCGTCGGTGCCGAACACGTACGGCTTGCCGATCAGGGCGCAGGCGCGCTGGGCGGCCCGGCCGCCCTTGTCGTTGGTGTACGTGACCGGGCACGGCCCGGTGCGCAGCGGCCCGTCGTTCTCGCCCGCTGAGCCGTACGCCGCGAGGCGCAGCTTCTGCAGGTCGTTGATCTTCGACTCGATCGTCTTCTTCTTGCCCACGAGGTCCGCGTCGCGGGCCGCCACGGACTGCGTGAGCACGTCCAGGTCCTGCTTGTCCTTGGCGTACTTGTCGCGCAGCTTCGCGACGTCGGCCACCGACTCCTCCTGGTGGCGCGCGAGCTGGTCGATGTACGTGAGCTTGTCGGTCAGCCCGGTCGGTGAGCCGCTGACGACCATCGCGCTGAGCGCGTTCGGCGCGCCCTGCATGTACGCGTCGGCGGCCATGTTGCCGACCTCGGACATCGCCAGGTCGACCTGGAGCTGCAGCGGGGTGAGCCGGTCGGTGATCACCTTGAGCTGCTGGCGGTTCTGCAGCAGCTGGGAGTGCACGTGGTTGTACTGCTCGATGACCGGTTCCAGCTCGTTCCACTGCTTGTCGATCTGGGCCTCGACGCTGGAGGGCGACGGCGCGGCGACCGCGACGGACGGACCGGTGAACACGATGCCCAGCGCGACGATCGCGCAGAGCAGGCGGTGCAGCGCGGCGCGAGGCGCCTGAACCCGGATCACGGCGGTGCGTCGTCCTCTCTCCTGCAGCCGCCGACCGTGTGCGCCGAGGGGGCGGGCGGGAGTTGCCCGGCCACGGAGAGTGTCCGTGGAGCGACCCATCCGGCTCGTGTGCACGATCAGGCGGTGGCTCGCCAGATCGCCCGGTGGGCGATGGGGGGCTGCCGAGCCGGGGACCACCGTACTCCCGAAGATTGCGTCACTGAAGTGGGAGGTATCGGTAAAACTCAACGCATAACGGTGATGACGCTGCGTTATTTAAGGAGATCTAAAGGGGCCACGCCGCGAGAGCCTGCCCGAGCCACGGCAACACCAGGATCACTGTGGGTAGTACCAGCAGGCAGAGCGCGGCCACCAGCACCAGCGCGGTCAGCGGCACAGGCCGCGGAAATCGTGCGGCGAGCCGGTCCAGACGCCGGCGGCATTCGGCATCGGTAATGACGAACCTCCCGGGCCCGCCCGGGCCCTCCCCTGCGCCGGGCCCAACGGCCGCGCCGCCCAGCCCCGCCGCGCCGCCCAGCCACACCGCGCCGCCCGGCCCCGCCGCGCCACCCAGCCCCGCCGCGCCCGCCTGCCCGGCGGCCGCGGCCTGCCCGGCAGCGTCCGTGGGTGGGGCCGCTTCGGCCAGCCGGGCCAGCGCGGCGCGCAGCGGCGCGGCGCCGCACCGGCGGCGAGCGGCGTCGTCCGCGACCATCTCCAGCAACAGATGTACGGCATCCAGCGGCGCCCGGCTGCGAAGCGGCCCCGGCACCGCCCGGTAGAACGCGGTGAACGACTCCAGCACCAGATCGTGGCGGTGCCGCAGGTGGGCCTGCTCGTGCGCCAGCACCGCGGCCATCTCCGGCGCACCGAGCACCTTGAGTGCGCCGCCGCTGACCACGACCCGCGGCGAGCGCCCCGGCACGCAGTACGCGAACGGCAGCTCCCCGTCGAGCACCCGCAGCCCGCGCACCCCCAGATCGCCGTGCTGTTCCGCGCGGTCGAGCAGGTCCACCAGCAGCCGGTGGCGCGCCCGGCGGGCCCGCGAGCGGTACATCACCCCGGCGAGCGAGCCGAGCAGCCGCAGCACGATCGACGCCGCGACCGCGAGCGCCCCGACGAGGGCGACCGCCGCCGCCAGCCGCCCGGAGCCGAACGCGCGGACCATCTCCTCGGGCGCGGCGAGCACCACGCCCAGCGCGGAGAGCACCGCGGCGAGCGTGATCGCCTGCCACAACGCGACCGCGGCCGCGGGGGCACGCTCGGGCCAGCGCGCGGCGGCGAGCAGGCCGGGGATCACCAGCGACAGGGTCAGACCCAGCGCGCCGAGCAGCAGGGCGGTCAATCGGCCGCCGACCGCCGGGCCGCCTCCAGCGCGGCGGTGAGCCGGGCCGGGGCGAGACGGCCGAGGAAATGGGCCAGCGCGGCGTCGCGGGCGGCGCCGTCCGGAGCGGCGCTCAGCGCGTCCAGCATGACGGCCGCGGTCATCTCCTCGCGGGTCTGCGCGGGCGCGTACCGGTAGGCGCGGTCGGCGCGCTGCTGGCGCACCACGCCCTTCTTGGCGAGCCGGTCCAGCACGGTCATCACGGTCGTGTACGCCAGGTCGCGCTCGCGGCTGAGCCGCTCGTGAACCTGTCGGACGGTCAGCGGCTCGCCCGCGTCCCACAACTGCGTCATGACCTCGCGTTCGAGGTCGCCCAGCCCGGCCATGTGAGGCAGTCTACTCGCCGCGTCGTACTACACCTCGTAGTATCTACTACGCTTCGTCGTAGAGGGGGATCTGGCGTGGACGTGCTCGACCTGACCCGGCTGCAGTTCGCGGTCGTGACGATCTACCACTATCTGTTCGTACCGTTGTCGATCAGCCTCGCCGCCACCGCCGCCGGCCTGGAACTCGCCTGGCTGCGCACCCGCGCCGACAAGTATCGGCAGCTGACCCGGTTCGTCGGCGGGCTGCTGATCGTCACGTTCGCGGTCGGCGTGGTCACCGGGCTGGTCCAGGAATTCCAGTTCGGACTGGGCTGGAGCGCATTCGCCCGCTTCTACGGCGACGTCTTCGGGCCCACCCTCGCGATCGAGGGCATGCTCGCGTTCTTCCTGGAAGCCACGTTCCTCGCGCTGTGGTACTTCGGCTGGGATCGGCTGCCCCGCGCCGCGCACGCCGCCACCATCGTGGTCGTGGCCGCCGGGACGGTGCTGTCGGCGTTCATCATCCTGGCCGGCAACTCGTTCCTGCAGAACCCGGTCGCGTACGCGCTCGACCCCGCCACCGGACGGGCCCGGCTCTCCAGCTTCACCGCACTGCTGGGCAACGAGGTCAACCTGGCCGCGTTCCCGCACACCCTCGCCGGGGCCGCGATGGCCGGGGGCGCGCTGCTGCTGGCCATCGGCGCCTGGCGGGTCCGGGCCGGCGCGGAGGCCGCCTTCGGTACGCTCGCGCGCCTCGGCGCCTGGATGACCGCGGTGGGCGGGGCACTCACCGCGCTCACCGGCGACCACCTCGGCAAGGTGATCACCGGCGTGCAGCCGATGAAGATGGCCGCCGCCGAGGCCCTGTACTCCACCACCACCGGCGCGCCGTTCTCCGTGTTCGCGCTCGGCGGCGGCGGCGACGGGCGGCCGTTCTTCAGCATCGAGGTGCCGTACCTGCTGTCCATCCTGGCCAAGGGCTCCCCCGGGGCCACGGTGTCCGGCATCGACGACCTGCAGGCGCAGTACGCGGCCCAGTTCGGCCCCGGCAGCTACGTGCCGATGGTGCCGGTGGCGTTCTGGAGTTTCCGGCTGATGATCGGGGCGGGGATGCTCGCCGCCGCGCTGGCCGCCGCGTACCTGTGGACCGGGCGGCGCGGACGCACCCCGCACCGGCTGCTGCTGCGCGCCCTGCCGGTGATCCCCCTGCTGCCCGCCGCCGCCAACACCTTCGGGTGGATCTTCACCGAGACCGCACGGCAGCCGTGGCTGGCGTTCGGCATCAGCAAGGTCGCCGACGGGCTGTCACCCGGACTGACCCGGGCCGAGGTGCTGGCCTCCCTGCTCGGCTTCACCGCCGTGTACGGCGTGCTCGCAGTCGTCTGGCTGCGCCTCGTCCGCCGCCTCGCACGGCGGCCCCTCGACGCCACGCCCGCCCAGGCCGACGCCTCGGCCCTCGAACTCGCACCGGTCTACTGAGGAGCGTTGATGGTCACGTTCTGGTTCGCGCTGGTCGTCCTCTGCTGGATGCTGTTCTTCGTCCTGGAGGGATTCGACTTCGGCGTCGGCCTGCTCGCGGTGTTCCTCGGACGCGACGACCACGAGCGGGCCGCGGCGATCCGCACCATCGGCCCGTTCTGGGACGGCAACGAGGTGTGGCTGGTCGCCGCGATCGGGGTGACGTTCGCCGCGTTCCCCGACTGGTACGCCGCCCTGCTCTCCGGCCTGTACCTGCCCATGGTGGGACTGCTGCTGCTGCTCGCGATCCGTGGGGTGGCACTGGAGTTTCGCGGCAAGCACGACAGCACACGCTGGCGGCGCGGCTGCGACACCGCCCTGGCAGCCGGCTCCGCCGGGATCGCCCTGCTGTGGGGCGCAATCCTGGCCGTACTCGTGCATGGCCTCGCGCTCGGCCCCGGCCGTGAGGTCACCGGAACCGGGTTGTCCCGCACGCTCGGCCCGCTGCTGACCCCCGCCGCGGCGGGGGGCGCGGCGGCCGGGCTGGGCGCGGCGGTCCTGCTCGGCGCGACGTTCCTCGCGCTGCGCACCACCGGCCCCGTGCGACAGCGTGCCCGGCGGGTCGCCGTCACCACGGCCGCGCTGCTCGGCACGGGCCTGGTCGCCGTCGGCGCGGCCACCGAGGCGCGTGGCATGCTCGCCGCGGCCGTGCTGTGCCTGGGCGTCGCCCTGCTGGCCCGCAACGGGCGCGAGGTGGCGGCGTTCACCGGTGCGGCGCTCGGCGTCGCCGGTGCGGTGGTCGCCGTGTTCACCGTCCACGGAGACGTACTGCTGCGCAGCACGCTGAGCCCCGCGTGGTCGCTGACCCGTACCGACGCCGCGGCCACCGGGTCCACGCTGCGGCTGCTCACCATGGCCGGGGTCGTCATCCTGCCGGGGGTGCTGGCGTACCAGGCGTTCTCGTACTGGGTGTTCCGGCGCCGTGTGGCCAGCGAGCGGATCCCGTCGTGACCCGATCCCCCGCCCGCGGGCCCGCTCCCGCGGCGGTGACGTCCGTGTTGTCCGCCCCGGCTCCGACCGCGCCGTCGCCCGCGAGCCCGGGATCCACCACGATGCCCGCGCGATCGACCGCGAGCCCGGGATCCACCACGATGCCCGCGCGATCGACCGCGAGCCCGGCGCCTGCGGCGATGACCGCAGCGTCGTCCACAAGCCCGGCGCCGGCCTCCGCGCACGCCCCTGCCGGGGTGCACACCCGGCGCGGGCCACTGGATCCGCGGCTGCTGCGGCACGCGCGGGCCAGCCGGACCCCGATCGCGGTGCTCACGGCGATCGGCGCGGGGCAGGCCGCCGCGACGCTGCTGCTCGCGGTCGGGCTCGCCCGGGTGGTCGCGGCAGGACCGGATCGCGGCGCGGTGGCGCTGCTGGCCGCCGCGTACGCGGCCCGGGCCGCGCTCGCCTGGGCCGAGCAGGTCGTCGCCCAGCGCGCCGCCGCCCGCGTCACCGACGAGCTGCGCCGTACCGTGCTCGGCGCCGCCCTGCGCCGCGGCCCGGCCTGGTCCGCCCGGTACGGCGCCGGCCGCCTCACCGCCGTGCTCACGACCGGCCTGGACACGCTGCGGCCGTGGTTCAGCGGATACCTGCCGGCGCTCGTCCTCAGCGTCCTGCTGCCCCCGCTGGTCATCGTCGCGATGGGCATCGTGGACCCGTCCTCGGCGCTGATCGCGCTCGCCACGCTGCCACTGGTCCCCGTGCTCGGCGCCCTGATCGGGTGGGCCACACAGGCCCGTGCGCGGCAACGCTGGGCCGCCGACTCCCGCCTGGCGGGCCACTTCCTGGACGTGGTGCAGGGCCTGGCCACGCTGCGCGTCCACGGGCGGGCCGAACGGCAGGTCCCGGTCGTCGCCGCGATGACCGAACGCCACCGTACGGCCACCATGCGGGTGTTGCGGGTCGCGTTCCTCTCCTCGACCGCACTGGACCTGGTGGGCACGCTGTCCGTGGGGCTGATCGCCGTGACGGTCGGGCTGCGGGTGGCGGCCGGGCACCTCGGCCTGGGCCCTGCTCTGCTGGTCATCCTGCTGGCGCCGGAGGCGTACCGGCCGCTGCGGGAGGTCGCGGCGCGTTTCCACGCCAGCAGTGACGCCGCCGCGGTGATCGCGGACGTGGACGACGTGGTCAACGGGGCCCCCGCCGCGCCGCCGGACGCGCCGCCACGGTCCACCGTTCCCGGGGTCACCGCCGTGGGGCTGCGGGTCCACCACCCCGGCGCCGCGGCCGACGCGCTGACCCTGCCGCGGCTGGCGGTGGCGGCGGGCGAGTTCGTGGCACTGCGCGGGGTGTCCGGCGCGGGCAAGACCACCGCCCTGCGCGTACTGGCGGGGCTGCAGGCGGCCGGCTCGGGCGAGGTGACCGTGACCGGGCCACGCCCGCTCTACCTGCCGCAGCGGCCGATGCTGCCGCACGCCCGAATCGTCGCCGACGTGTTCGCGCTCGCCGCGGCGCCCGGCCCCGCGCCCGGCCCGGAACGGATGCGGGACGCGTTGCACGCCGTCGGCCTGGACCGCGAACTCGACCCCGGCACCGCGCTGGGCGAGCATGGCGGCGGGGTGTCGGCCGGGCAGCGGCAACGCCTCGCCCTGGCCGCGCTGCTGCAGCAGGCGCGCCGGGAGCCGGTGACCCTGCTGCTCGACGAGCCGACCGCCCACCTGGACCCGGCCGCGGAACGCCTCGTCGTCGCGGAGCTCCGTGCCGCCGCGCGGCGCGGCTGCGCGGTGCTCGCGGTTGCGCACCGGCCCGCACTGCTGGCCGCGGCGGACCGCACCGTCGAGGTCACCACACCACGGGCCGCCGCTGAGGCCGGCGCCGAGGTGGCCGCTGCCGAGCCCGTCCGGGCCGGCACACTCGGCCGGACACTCGACGGACGCCGGAGCTCCGCGCGGCGCGGGCCGCTGATCGCGGTGCTGCTCGGGGCGGCGTCGTGGCTCGCCGGGATCACGCTGACCGGCGCCGCCGCGTGGCTGCTCGTCCGGGCGTCCACCCGGCCGCCGGTGCTGACCCTGTCCGCCGCGGTCGTCACGGTCCGCGCGGCGGCGCTCGCCCGTCCACTGCTGCGCTACGTGGAGCGGCTGGTCTCCCACGACGTCGCGTTCGCCCGGCTGGGCACCTGGCGGTCCCGGGTCTACGCCGACCTGATCCCACGGGTGCCGGGCCCTGATCTGCACCGCCGGGGCGACCTGCTGACTCGCGTGGTCGAGGACGTCGACGCCCGCGTCGACGGTCTGCTGCGTGGCCGGTTGCCGCGCGCCGCCGCTCTGCTGGCCCTCGGTGCCGGCGGTGTCGCGGCGGCAGCTCTGCACCCCGTGGTGCTGCCGGCGCTGGCCGCCGGGTTCGCTCTGGCCGCGGTTGCGGCACCCGCGCTGGCCGGGCGCCGGGCCGCCCGCCTGGACGCGGCGACCGGACGGGCCCGGGCCGAACTGCGCGACGCGATCGTGGAGTCGGTCGACGCACTAGAGGAGCTCGCCGCCCACGACCCGCGCGTCGCGCTGGCCGTCCCGCACCGGCGCAGCCGCACCCTGTCCACCCTGGAGGCCGCGGCGGCGCGCAGCGCGGGCGGGGCCGCGGCGCTGGCACACCTCGGCTGGGGACTGGCCGTGGTCGGCTCCGCGGTCGCACTGGCGGCGGTCCCCGGTGTCGCACCCGAATGGGCCGCGGTGCTGCTGCTGGCCGTGGTGGCACTGAACGAGCCCGCCGCAGCGCTGCCGGATGCGGCCGTGGCCCGCCGCCACGCCGCCGGGGCCCACGCCCGGCTGACCGAACTCACCACCGGGCCCCCGGGCGGGCAGCCACACCACGAAGCCGGGGACACGGGCGGGCGCCCACCAAACGTGACCGGGGGCGCCGCCCCGTCACCGTCGCTCCACCACGTCGCCGGGAGCCCGGCTGCCCGCCCGCAACCCGCGGCGGACGGTCCCGCGTCCGGAGGCGGCGCGGCTCTCACCGTGCGCGGCGTCGTCGCGGGCTGGCGCCCCGGTGACCCACCCGCGCTGCGCGGCGTCGATCTCGATCTGCCGGCGGGCGGACGGATCGCCGTACGGGGCGCCTCCGGAAGCGGGAAGTCCACGCTGGCCGCCGTACTGGCGCGGCTGCTGGTGCCGCGCGCCGGGACGGTCCGCATCGACGGCACGGAGCTGCGTGACCTGCCCGACGAGGCCGTCCGCCGGACGATCGCGCTGGTCAGCGACGACACCGGCCACGTCTTCGCCTCCACCGTACGGGAGAACCTGCGCCTGGCCCGTCCCGCCGCCACCGACGACGAGTTGCGGGCCGCGCTGGCCCGGGTCGGCCTCGGCGACTGGCTGACCGGGCTCCCCTACGGGCTGGGCACCTGGCTCGGCACCGGCGGCACCACGATGTCCGGCGGTCAGCGGCGCCGCCTGGCGACCGCCCGGGCGCTGCTGGCCCGCCCGCGCGTACTCGTCCTCGACGAGCCGACGGAGGGCCTGGCCGAAGGTGAGGCCGAGCAGTTGCTGGCCGACCTGCTGTCGGCGTCGTCCGGGCTGTCCGTGCTGCTGTTCACGCACCGCCGCGAGGGCCTGGACGCGGTCGACGCGGTGTACGACCTGGCCGAGGGCCGCCTGCGGGCGGGCTGACCGGCCACGGCGACCGCCACCGCCGGCCGACGGTCACGGGGCGGCGAGCGGGTGCCGGGCCCGTTCCGCCTCGGCCGCGGCGGCCAGCACCTCGTCGGGCCGTACGGCCAGCAGCGCGGGGTGCACCGCCGGTCCCGAGGTGTCGCCGTGCGCCTCACGGCCGCCGCGCCAGATCGCCCGGTGGTACGCCCGCCCCGGCGGTGGCCCCCACCGCCCGGGCGGCACCGGGCCGAACAACACCACCGACGGGATCCGGTACGCCGTGGCCAGGTGCGCGATGCCGGTGTCGCCGCTGATCACCAGGCGGGCATGGGCGACCAGTGCCGCCAGTGCGGCCAGCCCCGTGCGGCCCGCGAGGACCGTGGAGGCGGGAAGTCCGGCGCCGCGGGCCACCCGTACCGCAAGGCCGGTCTCCGTGGCCGAACCGGTGACGACCACATGGTGTCCGGCCACGGCGAGCGCCCGGGCGACGGCCGCGAAGCGGTCCGGCGGCCAGCGGCGACCGGAGGCCCGCGCCCCCGGGTGGATGATCGTGACGCCGCGCGGCGCGGGCGTGTCCGGGACGGCCAGGGCGAGGTCGTCCACGTCGACCGGCACCCCGTAGTGGTGCAGCAGCCGGCACCAGCGGTGCGTGTCGTGTTCGTCGTCGCTCCAGTTCGGCCCGTCCAGGTGCGCCGCCTCCGGGTTGGCGAACGCCCACAGCTTCGCCGGCCGCACCCCAGCGAGCAGGCGGTGCGATTCGGGTCCGCAGCCGTGCAGGTTGATGGCGAGCTCGGGCGCCTCGCCCGTCCACCGCTTCGGCGCCAGAGCGGCCGCCGGCAGCACCCGGTCGATGCCGCCGACCAGGTCGACCAGCGGGTTCAGCCAGGCGGGCACGGCCAGCGTCAGATTCCGGGCCGCGCAGGCGGCCCGGACGGCACGCAACGCGGGCACGGCGGTGGCGAGGTCGCCGACGCCGGGGGCGCACAGGGCGAGGATCACGGGTACGGGCTCCGTCTCCGCCGGTCGTCGGCGGGTCACCCTCAAAGATCGGCGACCGGCGGACCGGGCGGGCGGGATTTCCGAAGATGCCCGCCCGCAATCCCGTTCGTGTCGCCGTGCCAGGTGCGCCACAGCGCCGCGTACGGGCCGCCGGCCGCGAGCAGGTCGTCGTGGCTGCCGATCTCGGCGACGCGGCCCGCGGCGAGCACGGCGACCCGGTCGGCGTCGCGGGCGGTGTGCAGCCGGTGGGCGACCGCGATGACGGTGCGTTCGTGGAGCACGGCGGCGAGCGCCCGTTCGGCACTGCGCGCGGTACGGGGGTCCAGCAGCGCGGTGGCCTCGTCGAGCACGACCGTGTGCGGGTCGGCCAGCAGCACGCGGGCCAGTGCCAGCTGCTGGGCCCGCGCGCCGTCGAGGGGATACCGCCCGAGGTCGGTGTCCAGCCCGGCGGGCAGTTCCGGGAGCCAGTCCACGCCGACCGCGGCGAGCGCGGCGCGCAGGTCGGCGTCGGTGGCTTCGGGGGCGGCGAGCCGCAGGTTGTCGCGCATGGTGTCACGGAACACGTGATGCTCCTGCGTGACGAGCACGACCTGGCGGCGCAGCACCTGCGGGGGCAGGTCGGCGACGGGGACGCCGCCGACCGTGACGCTGCCGGCGCGCGGACGGTCGACCCCGGCGAGCAGCCGGACCAGGGTGGACTTGCCCGCGCCGGAGACGCCGACGACCGCGAGCCGTTCTCCCGGCCGCACGACGAGGTCGACGCCGTGCAGCACGTCGCGGCCGTCGTAGGCGTAGCGCACACCGGACACCTCGATCCGGTTCCCGGCGGGGGCCGCGACGGTCCGGGCCGGGGCGGGCCCGACCGCGGCCAGCCCTTCGACGCGGGCGAACGCCGCGGCGCTGGCCTGCAGCTGCTCGATCCAGATCAGGACGAGGTCCAGCGGGCCGGCGAGCTGGCGCAGGTAGAGCGCGCAGGCGGTGACCGCGCCGAGGCTGAGCACCCCGTGCCGATGCAGGGCGCCGCCGAGCAGCAGCACCGCCACGACGGGCAGCACATAGGACACGTCGACGAGCGGGAACAGGACGCTGCGCAGGAACAGCGTCCGCAGCCGGGCGGAGCGGACCTGCGCGATCGCGGCCCACGCGGCGGCGGCGCGGCGTTGCTGCAGGCCCAGGGCCTCCACGGTACGGGCACCCGCGACGGTCGCCGCCAGTTCGTCCGCGAGTTCGGCGCCGGCGGCCCCCTCCCGCAGGTACGCGACCCGGGCCCGGCGCAGGTACCAGCGGGCCACGAACCCCGCCCCGGCGAGCGTGACCAGCCCGGCCACCCCGAGCACCGGCGCGACCAGCAGGACCGCGCCGAGCAGGAACACCGCCTGGGTGGCGGCGACGAACACCTCGGGTACGGCGTCGCGCAGCGTGGCCGCGACGACGCCGATGTCGCCGGTGCCGCGGGCGGCGAGGTCGCCCGTGGGGACGTGGGCGATCGTCGCCGCCGGCAGCCCGAGTGCCCGGTCCAGGAACTGCTCCCGTACCCGGGCCGCGGCCCGCTCCCCGAACCGGTGCGCGACCAGCAGCGCCGACCGGGTGAGCAGGATCTGCGCGGCGGTGGCGGCCAGGATGCCCAGGGCCAGCCGGTCCACGCGGGGCACGGCGGCGGGCCCGCCCGCGGCGACCGTGTCGATGATGCGGCCGAGCAGCCTGGGCGCGGCCAGCCCGGCCGCCGCGGCGAGCGCGGCCAGGCACACCATGGCGCAGACGGCGCGGGCCTCCGCGCGCAGCAGCCGCGTGGCGGCCCGCCGCACCCGGCGCCGGTCCGCCACGGGCAGGCCGCGCACCCGTTCACCACCGGCCGCGGTCACGCCAGCGCCCGCACGGGCTCGCCTGCCCCGCGCGACACCAGCGCCCGGTATCCGGGGGTGGACGCGAGCAGTTGCCGGTGGGTGCCGGACGCACGAACCCGTCCGTCCACGAGGAAGTGCACGACGTCGGCGCGGTCGAGCAGGACCGCCGATGTGGTGGCCAGCAGCGTGGTACGCCCGGCCCGCGCCGCGGCCAGCCGCCCGGCGATCGTCGCTTCGGTGTGCGCGTCCACCGCGGAGGTCGGCTCGACCGCGAGCAGCACCTCGGGGTCGGCGTACAGGGCGCGGGCGAGCCGGATGCGCTGGCGCTGGCCGCCGGACAGGTTGCGGCCGAGGCTGTCCACGCGGGCCGCGGGGCCGTCGGCGACGTCGTGGGCCGCCGCGGCGTCCAGTGCGCGCCGCAGCGCGGCGTCGTCGGGGTCGAAGCGGCCGGCCACGACCTCGCGCAGCGTCCCGGCGAACAGGTCGGCCTCGTTGTCGGCGACCACGATGTGTTCGCGCAGCGCGGCGCCGGCGATCCGGTCCAGCCGCACCCCCGACCACAGTGCCCCGGTGGGCCCGAACGCGCCGAGGCGGTCCACGACGGCGAGCATGTCGGCGGCTCGGGCGCCGGCGAGCGCGGTGAGCTGTCCGGGAGCGACCGTGACGCCGGACAGCGGGTCGTGCAGGGACACCGGGCCGCGCGGCGCGGGCACGGGTGCCCGCGTGTCCGTCTCGGGGCGCAGCGCGAGGAAGTCCACGATGCGGCGGCCGGCGACCAGGGCCCGGCTGATGTCGGAGCCGCCTTCGATCAGGAACCAGACGGGGATGACGAGTACGGCGGCGTACCCGTACACCGCGACCAGCTCGCCGACGGTGATGTCCCCGCGGGCGGCGAGATGGGCGCCCAGCCACGTCACCACCGCCAGGAACAGTGCGGGCAGGCCGGCGCCGAGCGCCTGGATCCAGCTCGTCAGCGCGCCGACCCGGTAGCCCTCGTCGCGCAGCCGCCGCGAGTCGCGCCGGTACCGTGCGGCCTGGGCCTGGTGACCACCGAGCGCGCCGAGGACGGGCAGGCCGCCGACGACGTCGACGAGGCGGGCGGCGAGGTCGCCGTGCCGGTCGCGGTACCGCGTCCCGGTGTCGTGCAGCCGGCCCAGCAGCGGCCCGACCGCGCCGGCGAGCACCGGCACCCCGGCGAGCACGACCGCGGCGAGCAGCGGCGAGATGCCGGTGAGCAGCGCCGCGACCACGACGTACGCGATGATGGCGCCGATTCCCGGCCCGGTGACGGTCAGTGCCTGGGCAAGCACCCACACGTCACCGATGCCCAGCGTGACGACCTCGCCGGGCGGCAGGCGGCGCGGCAGGGCCGCGCCGAGCCGGGTCGCGTGCGCCTGCAGCTCCGTGACCGTGCGCAGCCCCCCGTCGAGGCGCAGCTTCGTCATGGTGCGGTGCCGCAGCATCGCCAGGACGGCATTGGCCACCCCGACCACGAGCAGGGCGGCGGCCCAGGCGGCGAGTGCGGCCGGGCGGCCCGGCTGCAGGCCGCGGTCCACGGCCTGTGACAGCAGGTACGGCGGCAACGTCAGCCCGACCATCCACGCGGTCCCGATCGCCGCCCCGGCGGCGACCCGCGCCCGCTGGCGGCGCACGAGCCACCACAGATAGCGAACCGGCCCACGAACGTCGTCCGGCCCCAGACCATCCTCAATCACCCGTTGGACACTAAATCAGTGTCTATCGCTGCCGGAAGCCTCGGCGGCCCCCGGCCGGCTGTTAGTCTCGCCCGCACCGGCGCTATACGAGCCCGCGCCGCAGGAAACCGCAGCCAGAAAGCCATTCCCGTGACCGACGTGACCTCCCGCGGTGTCGCTCTGCCGCACCTCGTCCATCCGCAGCGGGTGATCGGCGGCCGCAGCTTCGACTTCTCCCGCCGGGTGGCGGTGATGGCGATCGTGAACCGCACCCCGGACTCGTTCCACGACCGGGGCGCCACGTTCGCGCTGGAGAAGGCGATCGAGGCGGTACGCGCCGCGGCGGACGCGGGCGCGGACTGGATCGACGTGGGCGGGGTGCCGTTCGCACCGGGTCCGGAGGTCACCACGGCGCAGGAACTCGAGCGGGTGCTGCCGGTGGTCGAGGCGGCCCGCGACCTGGCGGTGGTCTCGGTGGACACGTTCCGCCCGGAGGTGGCCCGCGAGGCGGTGGCGGCCGGGGCAGGGGTCGTCAACGACACCTCGGGGCTACGCGATCCCGCCATGGCGGACGCGGTGGCGGGCACGGACGCGACGCTGGTGGTGACGCACAGCCTGGCGGCGCCGAGGACGAAGTATCCCCGCCCGTCGTACACCGACGTGACCGCCGAGGTGACCGACTTCCTGCGCCGCCGGGTCGCGCTGGCGCTGGAGCGCGGGGTGCGCCCGGAGCAGATCATCATCGACCCGGGTCACGACCTGAACAAGAACACGTATCACTCGCTGGAGCTGACCGGGCGCCTCGGCGAGCTCACGGCGCTCGGGTACCCGGTGCTGGCGGCGGTGAGCAACAAGGACTTCATCGGCGAGACCCTGGACGCGAAGCAGCACGACCGGCTGGCCGGCACACTCGCGGCGGTGGTGTTCTGCGTGACGCAGGGCGCCCGAATCGTCCGGGTGCACGATGTGCCCGCGGCCGTGGGCGCGGTCCGGATGACGGAGGCGATGCTGGGGCTGCGCCCGCCCGCAACGGCCCGGCACAACCTGGACTGAACGGCCACACCGAATCCGGTTGTTTCACATGGACGTCTCGGTGTTGCGTTTTGATGACATTCACTGAACGATTGTCGTCGATCCGCCATCCCCCTCGCGGCGGTGCCGAAGGAGTCCCCCGTGTCCACTTCCCCCGCACCCGCGGCGTACGCCGGGTAGACCGGCGCGCGCCGCGACCATCGACCGCGGCGCGCGTCCTTCCGCCCCGGCGGCCGGCGACCGTCCCCCACGGCCGCCGGGGCCCTGCGTGCCGCTCAGCCGATGCTGAGCCAGACGTCATCGAGATACCCGTGGTACTGGTCGTTGTTGACGGCCAGTCCCTTTCCGCCCAGTCGCAGCGGCTGGGTGGTGACGACCGACAGCGTGACCGGAACGGTGGCCGCACCGCGCTGCACGTCGTCGACCCGGATGGTCAGTGAGGCTCCGGCGCGCCGGCACTCCAGGGTGTGCCAGCCACCGTCCGAGATGGACGTCGTGCTCTTGGCCACGTACAGGGTGGTCGAGTTGCGGTCGCTCATGACACAGCTGGGCCGTCCCGAGGCTCCGTCCACCTGCAGCTTGTACTGGCCACCCGAGGTGGAGTAGCCCTTCTGCACGATGTTCTCCCCGGATGAGGTCTCGCTGGCGGCCAGCCGCACGGTTGCGCCGAAACGCAGGTCCCGGGTGCCCGGGTTCAGGTCGGCGGCGTCGGCGGCCTGCAGGTTGAGCCGCCCGCAGGTCACCTCGACCGTGCACTTCGGCGGGAACAGCACGGCCTGGCCGGTTCCATGCGGGACCAGGGTGACCTGCGCCCCGTTGGCCGCGAACGCCTTGAGCAGGTGCCCGTTGCCGGAGCCGTCGTCGAAGGTGCCGTCGGCGACCGTGGAGTCGAAGTTGTACGACGCGACGAACGGCGACGGCACCGGCGGCGGGCCCGCCGAGCGTGCGGTCGGGTCCGCGAACGCGGCGTACCGCTTCTGGGTGATGCCGTTGATCAGGGTGAAGTCGCCGCCGACCGAGACGATGCTCAGGCCGGTCGAGTTGGTCATGACGCGGACGCCGGCCACGCCGTTGGCCTGTGGGGCCCACGGGAGCAGGTTGCCCTGGTCGTCGATCGCGGCGAGCTTGACCCGCGGGATCGAGCCGTCGGTGCAGACGCCCTGGGCGCCGTTGTTCGTGGTGGTGCAGGCGTTGTCGAAATGCCCGCCCACGTACGTGGTGCCGTCGAAGACGGTGATCGCCTGCGTGTCACCGTCGAACACCCGGGTCCACCGGGTCGCCCCCGCGAACGTGTACGCGATCGCGCGCCCGCCCTGGCCGCCGAGCGCGGCAAACACGCCGTTCGCGTCCGTGGCGAGCGCGAGGACCTGGGACACGGGCTTGGGCTTGAACGTCGGGTCCAGCACGCCGGTCACCGGGTCGACCGCGCTGAGCCGCAGCGTCGCGCTGGTGTTGTTGGTGCGGTGGAACCGGCCACCGATGTAGATCTTGTTGTTGGCGACCGCGAGCGCGTTGACGTTGTCGTCGGTGGTCGGTGCCCACGGGTCGAGCGCGCCGGTGGCGGTGTTGAACGCCGCCAGGTTGGCCCGGGTGAGCCCGTCCACGCCGGTGATCCGGCCGCCCATGTAGAGCCGGCCGCCGGTGACCGCGAGCGCGTTCGGCTGGCCGAGGATGAGGTGTTTGAGCGGGGTCGGTACGCCGGTGGCCGGGTCGAGGCCGGCCAGCGAGTCGCGGTTCTGGCCGCCGATCACGCCGAAGTCGCCGGCCGCGTACATGACGGTGCCGTCGGTGGCCATGGCGCGCACGGTGGCGTCGGCGCCCGGGTTCCACGGCAGCAGCGCCCCGGTACGCCCGTCGAAGGCGGCGAGCCGGTTCCGGGCGATGGCCTTGCCGGCGACGACGGCCTTGGTGAACGAGCCTCCCACGTACACGGTGTCGCCCTGATAGGCGATCGCGAAGATGGAGCCGTTGAAGCTGGGCGCGGCGGACGGGGTGCTGTCCACCACCGCGGCGATCGCCACGCCGCCGGCTGTCATGAGGCCGAGCGAAACCGCGCCGACCAGTAGCCGGCGCGCTGATGATTTCAGTCTGATTCGGTTACTGCGCACATCGGGGACTAACGGCACGCACCGTCCGAGGACGCGAGCGGCAGCCCGGTGATCGGCCGGTGGATCGAACCGAGCGCGCAGATCACCCATCCGGGCGATGATCCTGACGGTACGGCCGATACGGGCGGGGAAGGTGATAAAGGCCCGATCCGGTGTGGAATACTTCCGGGAATCGTTTCCGAAACTTCCAGATAGGGGCGCCCGTGACCGGCGACGGCAAGCGCGTGACCATCGCCGCCATCGCGCACGAGGCGGGCGTTTCGGTGCCCACGGTCTCGCGTGTGCTCAACGGGCGCGCCGACGTGGCACCGCAGACCCGCGAGCTGGTCGAGCGCCTGCTCAAGCAGCACGGATACCGCCGCCGCGCGTCACGGCAGCAGGCCGGCAAGGCCGGGCTGATCGACCTGGTCTTCAAAGACCTGGACAGCCCGTGGGCTCTCGAACTGATCCGCGGCGTCGAGGACGTGGCGCACGCGGCCGGGGTCGGCACGGTCGTCTCAGCGGTGCATCGGCGATCCGCGGCCACCCGGCAGTGGCTGCAGAATCTGCGCACCCGGGCCTCCGACGGCGTCATCTTCGTGACCTCGGAGCTCACCACCACGATCCACGCCGAGCTGCACCGGCTCAACATCCCGATGGTGGTGGTCGATCCGGCCGGCGGCGCGGACCTCGACGTGCCCACGATCGGCGCCACCAACTGGGCCGGCGGGCTCAGCGCCACCGAGCACCTGACCTCCCTCGGGCACCGCCGCATCGGCCTGGTCGCCGGGCCCAAGCACATGCTGTGCAGCCGCGCGCGGCTGGACGGCTACCGTGCCGCCCTGGAGGCCGCCGGCGCCGACGTCGACGACGCGCTCGTCCGCACCGGTGACTTCCTGCACGCGTCCGGCTTCGCGGGCGGCCTGGCCCTGCTCGACCTGCCCAGGCCGCCCACCGCGATCTTCGCGTCCAGCGACACCATGGCGCTCGGGGTGATCGAGGCGGCCCGCCGCCGCGGCCTGCGCGTGCCCGACGACCTCAGCGTCGTGGGGTTCGACGACCTGCCCGAGTCGTGCTGGGCGTCGCCACCGCTGACCACGGTGCGCCAGCCGCTGGCCGACATGGGGGGCCTCGCCGCCCGCACCACGCTGCGGCTCGCGCAGGGACTGCCGATCGAGACCCCGCGCGTGGAGCTTGCCACCGAGCTCGTCGTGCGTGACAGCACGACGCGCCCGGCGGGTTGACCCTCCGGTCAGACACGTGCCGACGAGGGCATGTCGGCGCCGATACCCGCCTCCGAGGTCTGGGCCCGCTAGAGCTGATTCTCCAGCGTGGCGACGCCGTCGAGCGCGGCGGCCTGCGGGATGCGGGCCCGCGCCGCGGTGTCGCCGTACAACGACCAGCGCAGGAACTCCGTACTGGTGCCGGCGGTCGGCGCGAGATCGCCGGGGTCGGTGACGTGGCCGCCGTCGGTGATCGACAGCATCGCCCGCGACCAGGGCGTCGCCTCGAACACCGTGTGCCCGGCGTCCCACGTCACCGTGTTGTCCCGGCGGCCGTGCACGTACAGCATCGCGGCGGGCGGGCCGCTGAACGGCAACCCCTGGAAGTCGGTACCCGCGAACACCACCCCGGCCTTCAGTCGCGGGTCGCGGGCCGCACTGAACAGCCCGACCGTGGTGATGCCGCCGCCGGAGTGCCCGGCCGCGGCGAGCCGGTCCGGGTCGATGATCGCCCGCAGCGGGTCACCCCCGCCGAGCATCTGATCCAGGACGTGCGTGGCGTCCGCGGGCTGGTTCACGATGTCGTCCGGCTGGAAGTCCGACACCCCCCACGAGGTGTGCGGGTACGCGGGACCGGCGACCACGAACCCGGCCTGCGCCCACCGGGAGAGGATGTCGGCGTAGTCCTCCGGGGTGGCGGTCAGGCCGTGGCTGAACAGCACCAGGGGGAACACGCGGCCCGACGCGGGCTCGGCGTCGGGCACCGGGTCGGGGCTGCCCGCCGTACCCGTCGCCGGGTACCAGACGCGGGTCGGCAGCGGGCGGTCGCCGCGGCTGAACGACAGATCCCGGCGGCCCACCACGTACGCCTGGTCGGGTGCGTTGCCCGGCGGCGGCGTGTACGGCGTGACGTCGCGCGGCGCCAGCGACGACGCCGTGGTCGAGGACAGGATCGGCGGGGCGGACGGCGCCGGCGTGGCCGGGCCGCCCGGGGCGGCGGTCGGCGCGACCGTGCCCGTACCCGTGGGCCGGGCCTGGGTCGAACAGGCGGACATCCCGCCGGCTCCCGCGGCAGCGGCCAGCACCCCGAACAGCAGACTCCGTCGACGCATGGCGCCCATTGTCCGGGGCGTACCTGAAAGGGACCTGCCTGTCGCGCGAGGGCTGAATCACATCATGGCGTCCCGCGACTAGGCTGAACTCCATGATCAATCGACCGGTACGGATCGCCTTGCAGCTTCAGCCGCAGCATCTGGACTACCAGACGATCCGCCGCACCGCGGCGGAGGCCGAGGACCTCGGCGTCGATGTCATCTTCAACTGGGACCATTTCTATCCCCTTTCGGGTGACCCCGTGGGGATGCATTTCGAGTGCTGGACGATGCTCGGCGCGTGGGCGGAGGCGACCACGCGCGTCGAGATCGGTGCGCTCGTCACGTGCAACAGCTACCGCAACCCCGAACTGCTGGCGGACATGGCCCGCACGGTCGACCACGTCAGCGACGGCCGGCTCATTCTCGGCATCGGCTCCGGCTGGTTCGAGAAGGACTACCAGGAGTACGGGTACGAGTTCGGCACGGCCGGCGGCCGCCTCGACGACCTGGCCGCCGCGCTGCCGCGCATCGAGTCCCGCCTCGGCAAGCTGAACCCGCCACCCACCCGCAAGATCCCGGTGCTGATCGGCGGCGGTGGCGAACGCAAGACATTGCGCCTGGTGGCCCGCCACGCCGACATCTGGCACGGCTTCGGCGACCCGGACACGGTCGCCCGCAAGGTGGAGATCCTGCACCGGCACTGCACCGAGGTGGGCCGCGACCCGGCGGAGATCGAGCTGTCGACCGGCGTCCGCGGGGCCCCGGCCGAGCTGGGCGGGCCGCTGCGCGCGTTGGGCGTGTCCCTGTTCACCGTGGGGGTCGGCGGCCCGGACCCGGACCTGGGCCCGCTGCGGGCGTGGATCGCCTGGCGCGACGCCGAGAACGGCCACTGATCAACACACCGGAGGACGGCGGTCGCGGTCCCGGGAGCCTGCCGAGGTACGCCGCATCGGCCGGGTTTCCATGAAACGATCAACTGAGGCCACCGGCGCGACCGCGGAAGGAAGCGTGTGGCGATGAAAAAGATCATCGGCTGGACCCTGGTCATCCTGACCTTGTTCTACATCGGCAAGAACCCCGGGCCCGCGGCGGACATCGCGAAGAGCGTGGGCGCCGGCGTTGCCGACATCTTCCACAACATCGGCGTGTTCATTTCCGACCTGGCCTCGTGACCGCCCGCGTGGTCTGTGTCGGGCTTGCCACGGTCGACCTGATCCAGCGCGTCGACCGGATCCCCGATGTCGATGACAAGGTGGAGGCCGGCTCCGCGGAACTGGCCGCCGGCGGCCCGGCCACCAACGCCGCGATCACCGCGGCTGCCCTCGGGGCCGAGGTCACGCTGGTGAGCGCGGTCGGAGCCCATGCGCTGGGTGCGCTCATCCGCGACGATCTGGCCACGTACGGGGTGGGCCTGCTCGACGCCACCCCCACCGCGACCGCGGTTCCGCCGGTGTCCGCGGTGACCGTGCTCGCCGGGACCGGCGGACGCAGCATCGTCAGCCGCAACGCCCGCGGGACCGAAGTGCCCGCGCCCCCGGAACTGGCGCCGGTGCTGGCCCGCGCGGACGTGGTGCTGGTCGACGGCCATCATCCCGCGCTGGCGGTCACCGCTGCCCGCGCCGGCCGGCCCCTGGTCGTGGACGCCGGCAGTTGGCGGCCCGTGTTCGCCGACATCCTCCCGCACGCCGACGTGGTGGCCTGCTCGGCCACGTTCCACCATCCGGATCTGCCCGGCCCGGCCGCGATCCGAGGGCTCGGTGCCCGGCACGTGGCGGTCACCGACGGGCCCGGGCCGGTGCGGTGGTTCACGGCCGGCGCTTCGGGTGAGGTGCCGGTCCCGCCGGTCATGGTGGTGGACACCGCGGGTGCGGGCGACGTGTTCCACGGCGCGCTCGCCGTCGCCGCGGCGGGTGGGCTGCCGCCCGCGGAACTGCCCGCGGCGCTGGCGTACGCGGTCACGGTCGCCGGCATCCGGGTCGGCCACGCCGGGCCGCGCACGTGGCTCGCCGACCCGCGCCTGGCCGAGCTGCGCCGCTGACGGCCCGCGCCTGGCCGCTGCGCCGCTGACGGCCCGCGCCTGCGGGCGCCGCGGCGGCCCTCGAGCATCCGGACGCCGCGCTGGCGGCCCCCGCGCATCCGGGGGCCGCCAGCGGCGGACGGTCGCGCCGGGCTACGACGCGATGCGGACCAGGTGCTTGCCGAGGCCCTCGCCGCGCAGCATCGCCAGGAACGCGTCCGGCGCGGCGGACAGCCCCTCGTGCACCGTCTCGCGGTTGCGCAGGCTGCCGTCGGCCAGCAGCGGGGCGACGTCGGCGACGAACCGCGGCTGCAACGCGGCGTGATCGCCGACCAGCATGCCGCGCATCGTCAGCCGCTTGCTGATCATCGTCAGCAGGTTGCGCGGTGCGGGCGTGGGTGCGGTGGCGTTGTAGACGCTGATCATGCCGCAGATGGTGATCCGGCCGTGCACGTGCATTGCGCCGATCGCCGCCTCCAGATGGTCACCGCCCACATTGTCGAAGTACACGTCGATGCCGTCCGGTGCGGCCGCCTTCAGCAGGTCGTGCACCGGGCCGTCGTGGTAGTCGAACGCGGCGTCGAAGCCCAGCTCGTCGGTCAGGTACGCCACCTTCGCGGCCGACCCGGCGCTGCCGATGACCGCGGCGGCGCCCTTGAGCTTGGCGAGCTGGCCGACGACCTGCCCGACCGCCCCGGCCGCGCTGGAGACGAACACGACGTCGCCGGGCTTGAACTCCGCGGTCTCGAACAGCCCCGCGTACGCGGTGAGACCGGGCATGCCGAGCACCCCGAGGTACGCCCCGAGCGGCGCGACGGACTCCTCGACCGGGTTGACGTGGCGTGCGTTCACCAGCGCGTAGTCACGCCAGCCGAGACCGTGCAGCACGAACGTGCCGGGCTTGATCCGCTCGTCGCCGGACGCGACGACCTCACCGACCGCGCCGCCTTCGAGCGCCTTGCCGACCTCGAATGGCGCCACGTACGACTCGCGGTCGTCCATGCGCCCCCGCATGTACGGGTCGACGCTCATCAGCAGATTGCGGACCAGCACCTGGCCGGGGCCGGGATCGGGCACCTCGGTCTCGGCGAACTCGAACGTCTCCGGGGTGGGCCAGCCCTGCGGCCGGGCCGCGAGCCGGACCTCTGTGGAACGGGTGGACAACGTGCCTCCTGCGGGATCGAGGGGTACGCCGCCAACCCTACTCACGAGTAGCCGTGACGGCCGCCGAGGCGACGGCCGTCACGGCGACAGTGCTCACACCGTGCGGGCCAGCCGGTCCGCGAGCAGTTTCGCGAAGCGGGCCGGGTCGGCCAGGTCGCCGCCCTCGGCCAGCAGGGCCGTGCCGTACAGCAGCTCGGCGGTCTCGGTCAGCGCCGGGTCGTCCGCGCGCTCGGCGAGCGCCGTGCCCAGGCCGGTGACCAGCGGGTGCTCCGGGTTGAGTTCGAGGATGCGCTTGACCGGGGGCACCGGCTGGCCCATGGCCCGGTACATCTTCTCCAGCGTGGGAGTCATGTCGTCGGCGTCGCTGACCAGGCAGGCCGGCGACGTCGTCAGCCGGTGCGTCAGGCGCACCTGCTTGACCTGCTCGCCCAGCGCTTCGGCGAGGAACGTCAGCAGCGGCGTGAGCTCCTGCTCCTTCTCGGGCTCGGCCGGGGTGTCGGTGGGCAGGTCGACCGCGCCACGGGCGATGGACTGCAGCTTGGTGCCGTCGTACTCGGTGATCTGGTCCACCCAGATCTCGTCCACCGGGTCGGTGAGCAGCAGCACCTCGTACCCCTGGGCCCGGAACGCTTCCATGTGCGGCGAGTTCTCCACCTGCGCCCGGCTCTCACCGGTCATGAAGTAGATCGCGTCCTGGCCCTCCTTCATCCGGCTCACGTAGCCGGCGAGCGTGGTCGGCTCGTCGCCCGCGGTGGAGGCGAACGAACAGATGTCGAGGATGGCGCGCTGGTTGTCGTCTCCGGCCAGCAGGCCTTCCTTGACCGCCCGGCCGAACTCGCGCCAGAACGTCGCGTACTTCTCCGCGTCTCTGGTCATCAGGTCCTTGACCGTGGACAGCACCTTCTTCACCAGGCGGCGGCGGATGAGCTGGATGTGCCGATCCTGCTGCAGGATCTCCCGGGAGATGTTCAGCGACAGGTCGGCCGCGTCCACCACGCCCTTGACGAAGCGCAGGTAGTCGGGCATCAGCTCGGTGCTGTCGTCGGCGATGAACACCCGCTTGACGTAGAGCTGCAGGCCGCGGCGCCCGTCGCGCTGGAACAGGTCGAACGGCGCCCGGGACGGGATGAACAGCAGGGCCTCGTACTCGAACGTGCCCTCGGCCTTCATCTGGATGATCTCGAGGGGATCGCTCCAGTCGTGGCTGACGTGGCGGTAGAACTCGTGGTACTCCTCGTCGGAGACCTCGGCGCGCGGCCGGGCCCACAGCGCCTTCATCGAGTTCAGGACGCTGTCGCCCATCCGGATCGGGAACGCGATGAAGTCGGAGTACGTCTTGACGATCTGGCGGATCTTGCCTTCGTCGGCGTAGTCGTACAGCGCGTCCTGCTCGTCGGCGGGGCGCAGGTGCAGCGTCACCGACGTGCCGACCTCGGCACCGACCACGGCATCGATCGTGTACGTGCCCTCGCCGGCGGACTCCCAGCGGGTGCCATCGTGCGTACCGGCCTTGCGGGTGACCAGCGTGACCTTGTCGGCGACCATGAAGGTCGAGTAGAAGCCCACGCCGAACTGGCCGATCAGCTCCCGCGAGTCGGCGTCGGTCTCCTTGAGCTTGCGCAGCAGTTCCGCGGTGCCCGACTTGGCGATCGTGCCGATGAGGTGCACGACCTCGTCGTGGGTCATGCCGATGCCGTTGTCGCGGACCGTCAGCGTCCGCGCATCGGCGTCCGCGACGATCTCGACGTGCAGATCGGAGGTGTCGGCTTCGAGGCCGTCCACCAGGACCGCGTGACGCAGCTTGTCCAGGGCGTCGGACGCGTTGGAGATGAGCTCCCGCAGAAAAATGTCCTTGTTCGAGTAGATCGAGTGGACCATCAACTGCAGGAGCTGGCGGGCTTCGGCCTGGAATTCGAGCGTCTCCATGAGACCTTCCTGTGCTCTACCGTCATTGTCGCCGCCGATCGTATGACCCCGCCCTGACCGAACGACGCCGCGCCCCACGGCCACCACAGGCACCAGCCGTCGCGCCCACGACCCCCGGGGTCAGCGCGGGGTGCGCGGCGGGCAGCCCGGGCCGACAGCCCGGCCGTCGCTGATCCGGTACGCGGAGACGTCGCCGCGGATGTACGACGCGATGTCGCGAACCTGCTGCGGCACCCGCCCCTGCTCGGCGTAGAACGCCAGGATCGCCTCGTCGACGGCCCGGCAGTCGGCCCGCTGCGCGACCGCCTCGGCGGCCCGGGTCTGCCCCTGCACGTCCACCGCAGAGTAAGAGGCACCGGCAACACCAGCTGTGATCACCGCCGCGATGGCCAGCTCGCTCAGTCTCACGTCAACTCCGCTCGTCACGGTGCAGCCGGGAGGCCGCACGCAAACGATGATCAGGTTAGGCAACATCACGCTGAGTGTTCAATGGTCCGGTCGGGCAAACGATCATTACTCTGTGTCATTGACACTCGGGCGGTGGATCCGGCTGCCGTGACGCGGCCACCGCCGCCGCGTTGAACAGGGCATGGACCTGCGCCCCGGCCTCGACGACGACCGGGGACCGGAGCTGCGGCTGCGACGCCGTACGGTGCTGGCCGGCGGCGTGGCGGCGCTCGGTCTCGCGGTGGCCGCCCGCCCGCTGACCATGACGGTCGCGCGCCGGTACGGCGTCGCGACCCCGGTCGTGCCGGACGCGCCCGCGGGCGACGAGCGGCTCGAACAACGCCGGTCCGCGGCCCGTGGGCGCCCCGTGGACTTCTACACCGCCGTCCCGGCCGGGCACGGCGCCGGCCACGGCCTGCCGGTGTGCCTGGTCCTGCACGGCGGCTCCAAGACCCCGCGCGACTTTCCCGGGCTCGGTCTCGGCAGGTTCCTCACCGACGCGGTACGCCGCGGCGCCCCGCCGTTCGCGCTGGCGGGAGCGAGCGGCGACCGGCTCGGGTGGCGGCCCGGCTCCCCCGACGACCCGCAGCGCATGGTGTACGCGGAACTTCCCGCCTGGTGCCGGGCCCGCGGGTTCGACACCTCGCGCCTCGCCGCGTGGGGGTGGTCCATGGGTGGCGCGGGCAGCCTGCTGCTCGCGGAGACCTACCCGGGCTTGCTGCGCAGCGTCGCCGCGTTCTCGCCCGCGGTGTTCCCGGGCGACGACGTGTTCGCCGGTGTCGCCGGGCTGCGCCGCCTGCCCGTCGGACTGTGGTGCGGCCGCGACGACGGCCTGTACGACTCCGTCCGGGCCCTGGAGCGCGCGCTGCCCACGGCCCCGGTCGCGGGTGGGTACGCCGCCGGCCGGCACAACTTCGGGTACTGGAGCACGGTGGTCCCGGCAGCGTTCGACTTCGTGGCACGCACGCTGGCCCGTTGAACCAGCGGCCGGATACGGCAGACTTCCCGGCATGCGCCTGGTGTCCCTGCTGCCGTCCGCGACCGAGATCGTCTATGCGCTCGGGCTCGGCGACGACCTCGTCGGGGTGACGTTCGAGTGTGACGAGCCGCCGCGGGCACGGGTCGAGAAGGCCGTCGTGGTGGGCGGCCGGGACACCCGCGGCATGGACCCGGCCGAGATCGACGCGTACGTCAAGGAGCACCTCGCCTCGGGCGGCGACCTGTACACGCTGCACGCGGACGCGCTGGCCGGCCTGGACCCGGACATGATCCTGACGCAGGACCTGTGCCGGGTGTGCGCGCTGCCGTCGGGGCACGTCTCCGACGCGCTGGAGCACCTCGGCTGCCGGGCGGACGTCGTCTCGCTCGACCCGTACACGCTGGAGGAGGTGCTGGGCACGATCGCCGAGGTCGGCGCCCGTACCGGGGTGCCGGACCGGGCGGCGGCGCTGATCGGGGCGCTGCGGGCCCGGCTGGCCGCGGTGGCCGCGGCCGTGGCGGGCCGCCCACGGCCGCGGGTGGCGGTCGTCGAATGGGTGGATCCGCCGTTCACGGCGGGGCACTGGGTGCCCGACCTGGTCACCGCGGCGGGCGGTGAGCCGGTCGCCGCCCGGCCGGGGGCGAAGTCCGTGGAGACCACGTGGGCGGAACTTTCCGCCGCCGCACCGCAGATCGTGCTGGTCACGCCGTGCGGGTTCCGTCTCGACGGGGCCGCCGAGCAGGCCCGGCGGGTCGTCCCGCACGTACCGGGGGCCCAGGTGTGGGCGGTGGACGGCGACGCGCTGGTGGTGCGGCCCGGCCCCCGCCTGGTCGACGGGGTCGAGGCGATCGCGGCGGCGCTGCACCCCGGCGCGGTCCCCACCCCGCCCCCCACCGCGATCACCCGGATCGCCTGACCCGCTCGGAACTTGTGTTCCCGGGGCGGGGGGTCAGGCGCCGACCGAGGCCGGGATCGGCCGGCGGCGGATCGGGGCAACGACCAGGTTCGGCGCGCCGAGCGCCGGGACGCCGAGCGTCGCGGTGTGAGCGGCGCGGTGGGCCTGCTCGGTGCGCCACAGCCACGCGATGTCGCGGCCGAACGACCAGGTCAGCGACACCAGCGCGGCCAGGACCACGGCAAAGTTCACGGCAGTGGGCAGGATGCCCGCGGTCGCCACGACCAGCGCGACACCCTGGGCAGCGGCCACCACCTTGCGGGAGAACCGCGGCGGCAGCGCGCGGCTCAGCCACGGCAGCGCCCACGACGCGGCCACGAACACGTACCGGTAGGCACCCATCGCGACCGTCCACCAGCCGAGCGGGCCGGCCACGTACACGCTGAGCACCAGAATCAGGAACGCGTCGACCTCCATGTCGAAGCGCGCACCCAGCGCGGTCGTCGATCCGGTGCGGCGCGCCACCTGGCCGTCCACGCCGTCCAGGGCCAGCGCGACCGCGACCAGGGCGACCAGCACGCCGGTCGGCGCGGGACGCTGGATCGAGTACGCCACCAGCGCGGTCACGCCGCCCACCAGCAGCGCCCGGCTCAGCGTGACCACGTTCGCGGCGCCCAGCCGGCGCAGCCCGGCGCGGCGGGCGCCGACGGCCAGAGCACCCGTGAGGACCAGCCCGTACGCGAGGCCGGCGAGCCAGCCCGCGACGCCGATGCCGACCGTCGCGGACAGCCCCGCGAGCAGGCCCAGCTGGACCAGCAGCCCGGCGGCGACGCCGCGCGACGGTGCGTCCGGGGCCGTTGCTCTCGTGATCGTCACGGTGCCTCCGATGTCTGCCGCGGCCTCCTGCCGCAGTCCTGAGAGAACACGCTCGCATTCGGCGAACGGTTCAGCGGCCGAGCGAGAAAACCGGGTGGTTTCCGTTCCGCCGTTCCCCTGCCTGGGTGAGCGCCACGCCCGGCCCGGCCGCCGTGACCCGGTTCACCCACCGCCATGATCGGCGGCGGCTATGGTGGCCCCCGGACGGTGCCGCCCGGCACGGTGCGCGCCCGGCGCCTCGCCGACCGCACCCTGAACGAAGGAGACTCTGCGTGAGCACCGCCCGCGCGTTCTGGCTGGCCGCCCCCGGTGTGGGTGAGCTGCGCCCGGCGGAGCTGCCCGAGCCCGGTCCGGGTGAGGTGCTGGTCCGGACGCTGCACTCCGGCGTGAGCCGCGGCACCGAGACGCTGGTGTTCCGCGGCGGTGTGCCGGACAGCCAGCACGCGGCGATGCGCGCCCCGTACCAGCAGGGCGACTTCCCCGCCCCGGTCAAGTACGGCTACCTCAACGTCGGGGTCGTCGAGCGCGGTCCCGCCGAGCTCGTCGGCCGTACCGTCTTCTGCCTCTACCCGCACCAGACCCGGTACGTGGTGGCCGCCGACGCGGTCACCGTGGTACCCGACGGTGTCCCCGCGGCCCGCGCGGTCCTGGCCGGCACGGTCGAAACCGCGGTGAATGCGCTGTGGGACGCTGCCCCGATGGTGGGCGACCGGATCGCCGTGATCGGCGGCGGCATGGTCGGCTGCGCTGTCGCCGCGGTCCTGGCCCGTTTCCCGGGCGCCCGGGTGCAGCTGGTCGACGCCAACCCGGCCCGGCGGGCGGTCGCGGACGCGCTCGGCGTCGGTTTCGCGCTGCCCGCGGACGCGGCCGGCGACTGCGACCTCGTCGTGCACGCCAGCGCCAGCGCGGCCGGCCTGACCCGGGCGCTGGAGCTGCTCGCGTTCGAGGGCACCGTGGTGGAGCTGAGCTGGTACGGCGACCGGCCGGTGAGTGTGCCGCTGGGCGAGCAGTTCCACTCCCGCCGCCTCACCGTGCGCAGCAGCCAGGTCGGTGCGGTCGCCCCGTCGCGGCGGGCCCGGCGCAGCTACGCCGACCGGCTCGCGCTGGCGCTGGACCTGCTGCGCGACCCCGCGTTCGATGCGCTGCTCACCGGGCGCTGCCACTTCACCGAACTGCCGGAGGTGCTGCCGCGTCTGGCCGGCGGCGACCTCGACACCCTGTGCCACCTCGTGACCTACGACGATTCCGGAGAGTGAACCCAGTGTTCAGTGTCACCGTCCGTGACCACATCATGGTTGCCCACAGCTTCAGCGGGGAGGTGTTCGGGCCGGCCCAGCGGCTGCACGGCGCCACGTTCGTGGTCGACGCCACGTTCCGGCGCGCCGAGCTGGACTCGGACAACATCGTCGTGGACATCGGCCGGGCCAGCGAGGAGCTGCACGCCATCACCGGTGGGCTCAGCTACCGCAACCTCGACGACGAGCCTCACTTCAAGGGCGTCAACACCTCGACGGAGTTCCTCGCCAAGGTGATCGCCGACCGGCTGGCCGACAAGGCCCGCGCGGGGGACCTCGGCGCGGGTGCCCGCGACCTGACCGGCATCGCTGTCACCCTGCACGAGTCGCACATCGCATGGGCGAGCTACGAGCGGACCCTGTGAGCGACCCGCGCCGGGCCCTGCACGTCGTACTGCCCGGCGACATCGACGACCCGGCCGCCCCGAGCGGCGGCAACCGCTACGACCGCCGGGTCTGCGACGTGCTCGCCGACACCCGCGAACTCCACGAGATCGCGGTCGCCGGCGACTGGCCGCGACCCGGCCCCGCCGCCGAACGGGCCCTCGCGGACGCACTGGACGAGCTGCCCGACGGTGCGGACGTCCTGCTGGACGGGCTGCTCGCGGGCGTACCGGACGTGCTGGTACCCGCTGCGCGCCGCCTGCGGCTGATCGTGCTGGTGCATCTGCCGCTGGGCGACGAGACCGGTCTGCCGCCTGCGGACGCGGCCACGTTGAGTGACCGGGAGCGGCGCACCGTACACGCCGCGGCGGCGGTCGTCGCCACCAGCGCGGCCGCCGCGCGCCGGGTGGCCGAGCTGCACGGCCTGGACCCGGCGGCGGTCCACGTCGCCGCTCCGGGCGTCGACCCGGCGCCCGCCGCACCGGGCAGCCCCGACGGGACGCGGCTGCTGTGCGTCGCCGCGGTGACGCCCCGCAAGGGGCACGACGTGCTGGTCGAGGCGCTGGCCCGGGTCGCCGACCTGCCGTGGGAGTGCCGGTGCATCGGCGACCTCGACCGGCAACCCGAGTTCGCCGCGCAGGTCCGCGCGGACGCCGCCGAGCTCGGCGGGGGCCGCGTCCAGTGGCTCGGCACCCGGACCGGAGCGGCGCTGGCCGCCGCGTACGCCGAAACCGACCTGCTGGTGCTGCCCTCGCGCGCCGAGACGTACGGGATGGTGGTCACCGAGGCACTCGCCCGCGGCGTCCCGGTGCTGGCGTCCCGGCTCGACGGGGTGGCCGAGGCGCTCGGCACGGCTCCGGACGGCGCGGCGCCCGGGGTGCTGGTGCGCCCGGACGACCCCGCCGCGCTGGCCGAGGCTCTGCGGGACTGGTTCACCGACGCGGCGCTGCGGGAGCGGCTGCGCACGGCGGCGGGCGCACGCCGGGCGACGCTGCGCGGCTGGGATGAGACGGCACTCGAACTGACGAAGGTGGTAGCCGGATGAGCGGCGAATTCAGTACGGCCTGGCTGACGCTGCGGGAGCCGGCCGACGCCGACGCCCGCGCCGCGGATCTGCTGGAGGCCCTGCACACGGCGCTCGGCGACCGGGCCAAGCCGGTGATCCGGGACCTCGGCTGCGGTGCCGGGTCGCTGTCCCGCTGGCTCGGCCCGAAGCTCGGCGGCCCGCACCACTGGGTGCTGGAGGACCGCGACCCCGACCTGCTGGCGTACGCGGCGGCCCACCCGCCCCCCGGGGCGAGCGTCGAGACCCGCGTCGGCGACGTCACCCAGCTCACCGCGGCCGACCTGGACGGCACCGACCTGGTCACCTGCTCCGCCCTGCTGGACCTGCTCACCGCGGACGAGGTCGCGGAGCTGGCCCGGGTGTGCGCGCAGGCCCGCTGCGCGGCGCTGTTCACGCTGTCGGTCGTGGGCAAGGTCAGTTTCGACCCGGCCGACCCGCGCGACGCCGCGGTGACCGAGGCGTTCAACGCCCACCAGCGGCGCACGGTCGACGGGCGGCGCCTGCTCGGCCCGGACGCGCCCGAGGCGGCGGCGGCCGCGTTCGCCGCCCACGGCGCCAAGGTGACCGTACGGCCCAGCCCGTGGCGGCTCGGCCCCGAACGGGCGACCCTGACCGAGCAGTGGCTCCAGGGGTGGGTCGGCGCAGCCGCCGAACAGCAGCCTGAGCTGGGACTCGACGCGTATCTGGACGAGCGGCTGGCGGCGCTGCGGGCCGGAAATCTGCGGGCCACGGTCGGCCACGCGGACCTTCTCGCGATCTTCAACTGAACCGTCCCCCCGGACCCGGCGTACTAGTGCTCGGAGGACGACGAAGGGGGCAACGTGACGAGAACGGTCTGGGCATGGGCGCGGGTGCTCGGTGGTGCGGGCATCATCGCGCTGCTGCTGTGGCGGCTCGGCACGAGCGCGTTCCTGGACGGGCTGCGGGTGATCGACGGCCCCACCCTGGCGGTCGCGTTCCTCCTCGGCGTGACGACCACGGTGTTCAGCGCGTGGCGGTGGTGCCTGGTCGCCCGCGGGCTCGGGCTGCGGCTGTCGCTGCGCTCCGCGGTCGCGGACTACTACAAGGCGCTGTTCCTCAACGCGGCGCTGCCGGGCGGCGTGCTCGGCGACGTCGACCGCGCGGTGCGGCACGGCCGGGACTCCGGTGACGTGGGCCGCGGAGTGCGGGCCGTGGTACTGGAACGCACCGCGGGACAGATCGTCCTGGTCGGGGTCGGGCTCACCGTGCTGCTGACCGTACCGTCGCCGGTGTTGACGCAGCTCAAGGCGCACGGCACCGCGGTCGCGGCGACCACCACGACCCTGCTCGGCGCCGCCGCGGTCGTGCTGGTCACCTGCGCGCGGATGCGCCGCGGCACCTCACGGTGGGCGCGTGCGGCGCGCACCGGCCTCGCCGAGATCCGCGAAGGGCTGCTCGCCCGGCGCAACCTGCCCGGCGTGCTGCTGGCCTCGACCGTGGTGCTCGCCGGGCACCTGGCGACGTTCGTGGTGGCGGCCCGCGCGGCCGGGTCGGCGGCGCCGCTGCTGCGGCTCGCCCCGCTGATGCTGCTGGCGCTGCTGGCCATGACGCTGCCGGTGAACGTCGGCGGCTGGGGGCCCCGCGAAGGTGTGACCGCGTGGGCGTTCGGCGCGGCCGGGCTCAGCGCCACCCAGGGCCTCACGATCGCCGTGGTGTACGGCCTGTTCGCGTTCGTGGCGAGCCTGCCCGGAGCCGCGGTGCTGCTGGCCCGGGCCCTGCGCCGGGCACCCCAGGCCGCCACCGAGGCAACCCCGGCCCTGCCCCGGGTCGCCTTGCCAGCGCGGGTCGAGGAGGCCGTTCCCGAGCCGGTCGCGGTGCCGGTCCGGATCCTGGCGCACTCCGGTGCCTGAGCCGTCCGGGGTGCGCGAGCCCTCAGGACGCCGGGAAGCGGTCGGACAGCGCGTAACGCAGCAGCACCACGTCGCCGATCTGCCGCACCTCGGCCAGGGTGGCACGGTGCTGCGGGCCCCACGGGAACGCCCCGTCGTAGACGAAGCGGGGCGCCCGGGAGTCACCGACGAAGAACGGCGCCACCACGAGCTGCAGCTCGTCGGCCAGGCCCGCGGACAGGAACTGGGTGTGCATCGTTCCGCCGCCCTCGACCATCAGCCGGCGCACCCCCCGCGCGTGCAGGTCGGCGGTCACCCGGCGCAGGTCCACCGGATCCCCGCCGTCGATCACGGTGGCGACGTGGCCGAGCAGTTTGCGGGCGTCGTCGACCGCGGGGCTGGCGCAGTACACCAGCTTGTCCACGTCGCCGGCGGTGAAGAACTGCGCGTCCGCGTCCAGCCCGCAACTGCTGGTCACGGTGACCTTCAGCGGGGTCGGCCGGTGACCGTCCGCGACGCGGGCGCTGCGGCGCTGCGCGGAACGTACGAGCAGCCGCGGGTTGTCCTGGCGGATCGTGCCGGCGCCCACCAGGATGGCGTCGCACTGCGCCCGGACCGCGTCGACCCGGTCGAAGTCGGCGTCGTTGGACAGCAGCAGGCGCTCGTCGGTGGCGTCGTCGACGTAGCCGTCGATGGACATGCCGCAGCTCAACAGAACGTAAGGACGCTCAACCACCGATGACGCCTCCAGTCGAGCGACGATCGTCACCCCGGTCGAACAGATGCGTCCAAGATAATCCGGTCGCACGGTACCGGTACACAGACCACGTGTCGGAGCATAGTGACCTTGATCTTGGGGAACTGTGCGGCACGGCGGATTCGCGGTTTCACGTACGAGGAGGGCCGATGTCAGAAGCAGCGCTGCGCAGGGTGGTGGAGCGCTCGGTCGTGGTGGCGGAGCCCCCGCCGGCCACGGTACGGCGGCAGGTGACCGTTCCGCTGCGGTTCGCGGACGGATACTCCACGACCGCCCGGGTCCTCACCTTCGACGGCCTGGTGGACGGCCAGGAGCACCTGGCGCTGGGCCTCGGCGAGTGGCAGCGCGCGCTGCGGCGGGGCGCGGCGGGAGGCCCGGCACCGCTGGTCCGCCCGCACAGCGAGTGCCTGACCGGTGACGTGTTCGGCAGCCAGCGCTGCGACTGCGGGCCGCAGCTGCGCGAGGCGGTGGAACGCATCGCCGACACCGGCGGCTTGCTGCTCTACCTGCGTCAGGAGGGTCGCGGCATCGGCCTGTACGCCAAGCTGGACGCGTACGCCCTGCAGGAGGCGGGGATGGACACGTACGAGGCGAACGTGGCGCTGGGCCGCGGCGAGGACGAGCGGGACTACTCCGCGGCCGCCCAGATGCTGCTGGCCCTGGGCGCCGACCGGGTCCGGCTGCTGAGCAACAACCCCGACAAGGCGGAGCAGCTGGAGGTGCGCGGCGTCGCCGTGTCCGAGCGGATCCCCACCGGGGTGCACGTGTCGCCGGCCAACGTCCGCTACCTGTCCACCAAGGTGTCGCACACCGCGCACACGCTGAAGCTGCCGTCCGCGGACTGATCGGGAGCGCCCGGCGGACCTGGGTCCGCCGGGCGCCACGTGCATGCCTCGTCCGGTCCACGGGTCACCCGTACGGGGGCGGCGTCGTCCACAGGGCCGCCCGGGCCACCCGCACAGGTCTCTAGGATCGCGGGATGACGTCAGCCCCGGCCGGCACGGATGCCGCCATGGACGTGCTCACCAAGGTCTTCGGCTACCCCGCGTTCCGGGGGCGGCAGCGCGAGATCATCGACCATGTCGTCGGCGGCGGCGACGCGCTCGTGCTCATGCCGACCGGCGGCGGCAAGTCGCTGTGCTACCAGATCCCGGCGCTGGTCCGCGACGGCGTCGGCGTGGTCGTGTCGCCGCTGATCGCGCTCATGCAGGATCAGGTCGACGCGCTGCGCACGCTCGGGGTGCGCGCGGGCTTCCTCAATTCGACGCAGGACCTGTCCGCCCGCCGCCTGGTCGAGCGGCAGTTCCTCGCCGGCGAGCTGGACCTGTTGTATGTCGCGCCCGAGGGGCTCGGGGTCGCCTCGACCCAGCGGCTGCTGGATTCGGGCCGGATCGCGCTGTTCGCGATCGACGAGGCGCACTGTGTCTCCCAGTGGGGCCACGACTTCCGCCCCGACTACCTGGGCCTGTCGATGCTGCACGAGCGCTGGCCCGACGTGCCGCGTATCGCGCTGACCGCGACCGCGACGACCGCGACCCGCTCGGAGATCGCCACCCGCCTGCAGCTCACCGACGCCCGGCATTTCACGGCGAGCTTCGACCGGCCCAACATCCAGTACCGCATCGTCAGCAAGAACGAGCCGCGGCGCCAGCTGCTGGAGCTGCTGCGCGCGGAACATCCCGGCGACGCCGGGATCGTGTACTGCCTGTCGCGGGCCTCGGTCGAGCGCACGGCCGAGTTCCTGTCCGCGAACGGGATCGCCGCGCTGCCGTACCACGCGGGGCTGGATGCGGCGACCCGTGCCGCGCACCAGGCCCGGTTCCTGCGTGAGGACGGGCTGGTCATGGTGGCCACGATCGCGTTCGGGATGGGCATCGACAAGCCGGATGTCCGGTTCGTCGCTCACCTGGACCTGCCGAAGTCGGTCGAGGGCTACTACCAGGAGACGGGCCGGGCCGGGCGCGACGGGTTGCCGTCGACCGCCTGGCTCGCGTACGGGCTGCAGGACGTGGTGCAGCAGCGCCGCCTCATCGAGACCTCCGACGGCGACGTGGCGTACCGCCGCAATGCCGCCGCGCATCTGGACGCGATGCTGGCGCTGTGCGAGACGGTCGCCTGCCGCCGCGGCCAGGTCCTCGCGTATTTCGGGCAGGAGGCGCCCGCGTCGTGCGGCAACTGCGACACGTGCCTGCAACCCCCCGAGTCGTGGGATGGCACGGTCGCCGCGCAGAAACTGCTGTCCACGGTGCTGCGGCTGCAGCGCGAGCGGGGTCAGAAGTTCGGCGCGGGCCAGTCCATCGACATCCTGCTGGGCCGCACCACGGCGAAGGTCACCCAGTTCCGCCACGACGAGCTCTCCGTGTTCGGCATCGGCACGGACCTGCGCGAGGCGGAGTGGCGCGGCGTCACCCGCCAGCTGCTGGCGCAGGGGCTCCTCGCGGTCGAGGGCGACTACGGGACGCTGGTCCTCACCGACCGCAGTGCCGATGTGCTGCGCGGCACCCATCCGGTCCGGTTGCGCCGCGAGGCCGAGCGGGCCAAGGCGCCCCGGCAGGCCCGCGCCCGCGCCACCACCGCGACGGCGGAACTGCCGGAGGGTGCCGAGCCGTTGTTCGAGCGGCTGCGCGCCTGGCGGGCGGGGGTGGCCAAGGAGCAGGGCATGCCCGCGTACGTGATCTTCCACGACGCCACGCTGCGCGCCATCGCCGCGCTGCGCCCCACCACGCTGGAGCAGCTCGGCACGGTCAGCGGTGTCGGGGAGACCAAGCTGGCCCGGTTCGGTCAACCCGTTCTGGACGTGCTCGCCGAGATGTGAGCAAGGTCCAATCCGGTTGCCCGCTCCGCCGCCCTGATGATCAAATCCCCCGAATGGGGGAACGACGACGCAGACTGGCCGACACCATCCTTCCGTCACCCGGGCTGCCGCGAACCCTGGCTTTGCAGTCGGCGGTGTTCGCCATCGGCAGCGGCACGTACATGACCGGCAGCGTCGTCTTCTTCACCGGGTACGTGGGTCTGACGCCGGTGCAGATCGGCCTCGGTTTCTCCTTCGTCGGCCTGCTCAGCTTGGTGGGTTCGCTGCCGCTGGGCCACCTCGCCGACCGGATCGGCGGGCGACGCGCCTGGGTGCTGGGTGCGCTGGCTGGGGCTGCCGCGTTCGCGTGCTACCCGCTGGTGGGCGGGTTCTGGTCGTTTCTGGTCGTGCTGACCGCGGAGGCGATCGCCGACCTGCTCGCCAACGGCGGGCGGGTGGTATACACGACCGCGGCGCTGCCGGCCGAGACCCGGGTCCGCACGATGGCGTTCGTGCGGGCGTACCTGAACGTCGGCTTCACCGTCGGCTCCGGGCTGGGCGCGGCCGCGCTGGCCCTCGACTCCCGGGCGGGACTGGTCGCCCTGGTCCTGGCGAACGCGGCGGGCCTGCTGTTCAACGCCGCCTACGTGTCGCGGATGCCTCCGGCGGAAGCGGTGCCGGGCGGCGATGCGGGGCCGCGGCCGAGCCCGTGGGGGGTGCTGCGGGATCACCCGTACACCGCGCTCGCGGCGGTCTTCGCGGTGGCGTGGCTGAGCGGCACGATCTTCGGCGAGATCATTCCGCTGTGGGCGGTCACCATGACCGACACGCCCAAGCCGGTGCTGGGCGCGCTGATGGCGCTCAACACCGTCCTGGCGGTGCTGTTGCAGGTACGGGCGACCCGCGGCGCGGACAGCATGCCCGGCTCCGTCCGGCTGACCCGGTGGGGTGTCCTGGCGACCGCGGTGGCGTGCCCGGTGATCGCGCTCAGCGGCCGGACCAGCGGCTGGGTGACGATCGCGGTACTCGCGGTCGCGGTGCTGCTGACCACGGCGACGGAGCTGTGGGTGTCGGCTGCGCAGTGGTACTTCCAGACCGAGGTGCCGCCGCCCGGTCAGCGGGGTGCCTACGTGGGGGCGAGCAAGTCGGTGGGCGGCATCTCGAAGATGGTGGGCCCGGCGGCGCTGACCTTTCTGGCCATCTCCACGGGCGGGTGGGGGTGGTGGGTGATCGCCGCCCTGTTCGTCGTGTGCGCGGCCGCGATCGGCCCGGTGATCCGGTGGCTGGAGCTAACCCCGCGCAACGGGGTGCCGGCGCCGGAAGCGGTCCCCGCCACCATCTGATCGTGGACACACCGACTGATCGTGGACGCGCGGAGCTGACCCCGCGAGTGGCTCGCGGCCACGCGCGGGGGCGCCCCGCGGAATCGGTCAGCCCGCGGGCTGGCTGATGTTGACCATCCAGGCGACGCCGAACCGGTCGGTGCACATGCCGAACTCGTCGCCCCACATCTGCTTCTCCAGCGGCATCGACACGGTGCCGCTCTCGGACAGCCGCTCCCAGTGCCGCCGCAGGGCCTCGTCGTCCCCGCTCAGGCTGACAGTGATGGTGTTGCCCGGGTTGAACTCCATCCCGGGAGCCGTGTCGGAGGCCATGAGTGTGTAGCCGCCCTCCGACTCCAGCATGGCGTGCATGACCTTGTCCGCGGTCGCGGGATCCGGCGAGCCGAACTCGCCGAACGTGTTGACGGTCAGGTTTCCGCCGAAGACGTCGTGGTAGAACTCCATCGCCTCACGGGCATTGCCCGCGAACGTGAGATAGGGGTTGAGCCGAGAGGACATCGGACTCTCCTTCGTCGTGGACGTCATTGCCCCCCGCACGCTAGACCCACCCACCGACATCCTTCGAGCGCCGAGCGGCCGGTCACCCGGATGGGATCACCACGATCAGCGGCGCTCAACGCCGCCGGGCGGCACGGGCCTTGATCACCGCGCGGGCGACGAGCAGTGCCGTCACGGCGACCATCTGACCGCCCAGGATGACCTTGTTGACGTCGACGGCCGGCCGCCACGCGACACCGCGCTCGCGGATCACGAACACACCGAGCGGCTTGGCCGAGATGCTGAATCCCCCGCCCGCGCCGCTGTTCTCCTTGCCGTCCTGGGCCGGGCCGGTGCCGCCCCCTCCGCCGCCACCGCCGCCGACCCGGGCGACCGGCAGCACGATCATGCCGTCGCCGGTGGTGATGGGCTCGCCGAAAACACGTCCGGCCGAGGCCTGGTCCACGACCTCACGCAGCGTTTCCAGCACGCTCGCGTCCCGGGTCATCGTCTGGGTCATGACGCCGTTCTCCTTCCGCACACTGCCTCGGTGGGGTTTTGGCTCCTGCGGCCCCAGCCTCGGCGCGCCGGACGCGCGGCGCCCAGAGCCATGCGGGACCCCCGGCCGGGCCGTTCGGCCCCCTCCAGCGAGATCGATCAGCACTGATGAGATCGACGGCCGGCCGCAGTCCGGGATCACGGAGAGAGCTTTCAAGTGCTGGAAGGGTTTTCGGGAGTGCAGAAAGACTTTGCTGGAGCGTTACAGTGTCGCCATGCGCGCACGATTGTCCGACATCGCCCGCCAAGCCCAAGTCAGCGAGGCCACGGTCTCCCGCGTCCTCAACGACAAGCCAGGGGTCTCCACCGACACCCGGCAGGCGGTCCTGACGGCCCTGGACGTGCTCGGGTACGAGCGCCCCGAGCGGTTGCGCAAGCGCAGCGCCGGCCTGGTCGGTCTCGTCGTACCCGAGCTCGACAACCCGATCTTCCCGGCCTTCGCCCAGGTGATCGAGTCGTCGTTGGCCCAGTCCGGCTACACCCCGGTGCTGTGCACGCAGACGCCCGGCGGCGTCACCGAGGACGAGTACGTCGAGATGCTGCTCGACCGGCAGGTCTCCGGCATCATCTTCGTCGCCGGGCTGCACGCCGACACCACGGCCGACCACGAGCGGTACTCCCGCCTGATCGATCGCCCGTTGCCGATCGTGTTCATCAACGGGTACGCGCAGGGCCTCGACGCCCCGTTCGTCTCCGCCGACGACCGGATGGCGGGCGAGGCCGCCGTGGCGCACCTGGTGGCGCTCGGGCACGAACGCATCGGTTTCATCTCCGGTCCCGACCGCTTCCTCGCGGTGCAGCGCAAGCTGGCGGGCTACCGGGCCGCGATGACCCGTGAGCTGGGCACCGGCGAGCGCGAGCTGGACGAGCTGATCGCGCTGACGCTGTTCGGCGTGGAGGGCGGCGAGGTGGCCGCGAGCCGCCTGCTGGAGCGCGGCGTGACCGGCCTGGTCTGCGGCTCGGACCTCATGGCGCTGGGTGCCATCCGTGCGGCCAGGCGGCACGATCTGCAGGTGCCGCGGGACGTCTCGGTGGTCGGTTACGACGACTCGCCGCTGATCGCGTTCACGGACCCGCCGCTGACCACGCTGCGCCAGCCGGTCGCCGCGATGGGCAACGCCGCGGTCCGGGCGCTGGTCGACGAGATCAACGGACACGCCACCCCGCGATCCGAGTACGTCTTCACCCCGGAGCTCGTGGTCCGCGGCTCGACCGCCGTCTCCCCCGGCCGCCGCAATCCGGCCGCCGCGACCGTCTCGGCGGCCTGACCTTCCGTCATCGATGTGAACCGGGGTCGTTGAAAGTTTTTGCTGTTTCCGGCAGGCCTGGACAGTTGGTCGAGCAGCCGTTTCACCAGGCCGACCCAATCAGGCAACGATCCTTCCTGCAACGCAAAACGGTACGCATGGGGATTCTTCGCGCCAGCTGATCGAGTGCTGTCACTTTACCACCTGGTAACACAGTGGTAACTTGCCTCACACTTGCGCAAGAAGTTGCACGGACCCTTCCACCAGCCCTCCGCTCCCGCGTCCTGGAGGCTTCCCATGCGTACCCGTAGGGTCGTTGCTGCGGCAGCGACTGCCGTCCTCGCGTCGGCGCTGGTCACCGTCGGCGCCGTCCGCCAGGGTGACCGGGCCGAGGCGTCGTCAGCCTCCCCCGGCGCCCACGACGTCATCGTGCATCTCTTCGAATGGCCGTGGGCCTCGGTCGCCACGGAATGCAGGAACGAGCTCGGGCCCAAGGGCTTCGGCGCCGTGCAGGTCTCCCCGCCGCAGGAACACGTCGTGCTGCCCGCCAAGGGCTACCCGTGGTGGCAGGACTACCAGCCGGTCAGCTACCAGCTCACCAGCCGGCGCGGCGACCGCGACGCGTTCAAGAAGATGGTCGACGCCTGCCACGACGCCCACGTGAAGATCTACGTCGATGCCGTGATCAACCACATGGCCGGCGGGGCCTCCACCGGCAAGGGCAGCGCGGGCTCCAGCTACACCCAGTACTCCTACCCGTCGGTGCCCTACACCGACTCCGACTTCCACCACTGCGGCCGCAACGGCAACGACGACATCAAGAACTACAAGGACAAGTGGGAGGTGCAGAACTGCGAACTCGACGACCTGTCCGACCTCAAGACGGAGTCGACGTCGGTGCGCGGCAAGCTGACCGCCTACCTCAACGACCTGGTGTCGCTCGGCGTCGACGGGTTCCGGATCGACGCGGCCAAGCACATCCCCGCGGGCGACCTGGCCGCCATCATCGACCCGGTCGACGGCGACCCGTACGTCTACTCCGAGACCATCGAGGGTGACGCGGGCGGGCCCACGCCCGAGGAGTACACCGGGATCGGCGACGTCACCGAGTTCCGCTACGGCGACGTGGTCGGCTCCGCGTTCCGCGACGGCACCATGTCGAACCTGAACAACCTCGCGAGCTCCATGCGGGTCGGCACGGACGACGCCATCGCGTTCGTCGACAACCACGACACCCAGCGCAACGGCGGCGCCAAGCTCACCTACAAGAACGGCTCCTCGTACGCGCTGGCCGAGGCGTTCACGATCGCCTGGCCGTACGGGGTGCCGCAGGTGATGTCGAGCTTCGCGTTCACCAACAAGGACGCCGGTCCGCCCGCCTCCGACGACGGCACGACCACCGCCCCGGACTGCGGCGCCGGATGGGTGTGCGAGCACCGGTGGCGCACCACGGCGAACATGGTCGGGCTGCGCAACGCGGCCGCGGGCGCCGGGGTCACCGGCTGGTGGTCGAACGGCTCGAACCAGATCGCGTTCAGCCGGGGCAGCGCGGCGTTCGCCGCATTCAACCGAGCCGGATCGGCACTGACACGCACCTTCCAGACGAACCTTCCCGCGGGTACGTACTGCGACGTGATGAGCGGTGACTTCGCCTCAGGATCGTGCACCGGCACCACGTACCAGGTGAACGGCTCGGGGCAGGTCACCGCGACCGTGCCCGCCAACGGTGCGCTTGCACTGCACGTCGACGCGCGTACGGGCGGGCCTGCGTTCTGCACCACGACGTTCGCAGTGAACGCCACCACCTCCTGGGGGCAGAACGTGTTCGTGACCGGCGACACGGCGGCGCTGGGCAACTGGGACCCGGCCCGGGCGGTGCCGTTGTCGTCCGCGGCCTACCCGGTGTGGCGGGGCGCCGTGCAGCTGCCGACGGGCACGGCGGTGCCGTACAAGTACATCAAGAAGGACGGCACGCAGGTGGTCTGGGAGAGCGACCCGAACCGGACCCGCACCACCGGGTCCGCGCCGTGCTCCGCGACGTGGAGCGACACCTGGCGGTGAGCTGACGGCGCCGGCCCACGAGGGCCGGCGCCGTCATGGCACGGGCGTCATGCCACGGGCGTCACGGCACGGCGCATCACGGCACAGGGCGTCGCCGCAGGATGCATTCACGGTTCGATGCTTCACGATGTACGGCACCATGGCACGTCACCACAGGATGCATCGAGGGCGCCCATCGGGCCGCACGGCTTCGAGCCCGGAAAGTAAGGCGCCGCTGCGAATTCCACGGGGGAAGAACTCGCAACGGCGTTGGGGCAAGGTTAGCCCTTGGCGGGCTGCCCGTCCACCCGGGAGACGACCGAACCGACAAGCTTCTGCCAGTCCGAGGTGAACTGTGGGCTCTGACTGCTGTTGTTCAGCCGGTAGATGGCGTACACGTCGAACAGCACCACGTTGCGTTTGACCAGCACCGCGACCGCGGTGTCCGCGGTGCTGGGGTGCTTGGGTTCGTACTGCTTGTGGCGTACCACGACGAACCCGGACCAATCTCCCTGGTTCAGCGCGGTGGTGGCGGCCGTCTCGGTGTACGCGGGCTCCTGCGCCTCGCCGGTGTCGCGGGCGTCCATGTCGACCGACGGCGGGCAGGCGTCGGCGACCACCTTGAGCGCGAACTGCCCGGCCTGGGCCGCCGCGGCGTCGGGATAGACCAGGGCGGTCTGGGTCAGCGTCTGGGCGCCGGACGTCCCCTCGTCCACCAGCGGCGCGGTGACCACCTGCGGACTGCCCGGGAGCTGGGGTGCGGGATTGTCGGCCCCGCACACGCTGGCGAGCTGGGGCGGGGTCGCGGAGGCGTCGGGCGCCTTCCAGGTCGGTCCCACGTCCTTGCCCTGCAGCAGGGCGGCGCGCATCGTCGCGACGTCGATGACGCCGCCGCCCTGCGGTGACGGCTTGGCCTTGCTGCCAGAGCTGCATCCGGCGACGAGCGCGGCGGCGCAGAGGACGGCGGCGGCACCCCGGGCGGCCTGTCGGGTCACGAGCATCCGGCCATCTTTGCAGACCCGAATATCTCGAGATCGAACGATTACACTACGTGATTGAGTGGTGGGGTGGCGGCCTCCGCGGCCACCAGTTCCAGACAACGGCGCCGGGCCTGCAGGTCGTAGATCGTCATGCTCAGCATGAGCTCGTCCGCACCGGTCCCGGCGGCCAGCGCCGCCAGCCGCCCGGTGACGTGCTCGGGCGATCCGTGCGCCTGCCGGGCGCGGTACTGCGCGAGCCGTTGCTCCACCTCCTCCGGCAGCGTCACCTCGGCAGCGTCCGCCGGGGGCAGCAACGGCTGGTCCGCCCGGCCCTCGAACAGGCCGGCTTTGACCAGGTCCAGCGGGCGGGCCACCCACGCCGCCTCGGCATCGGTCCGCGCGCAGGTCGTCTCGACCGCGACGAGCACGTACGGCCGCTCGCGCCAGCGTGAGGGCCGGAAGCTCGCGTGATACCGCTCCGCGGCCTCGACCGTGTTCTGCGGCCGGATGTGGTGGGCGAACGCGAGTGGCAGGCCCAGCTCACCGGCGAGGGCCGCCCCGGCGGGACTCGACGCAAGCAGCCAGGGTTCGAGGTCCAGCGCGGGCCCGGGCAGCACCGGGTCCTCGCCTGCCAGATGTGCGAGCAGCTCCACGAGGCCGGCCCGGTAGCTGCCGTCGGTCGTGGGCCCGGCGCCGCGCTGCAGCGCCGCGACGATCGACGAATCGAACGTGCCCGGGCCGCGGCCGATGCCCAGGTCGATCCGGCCGGGATGCAGGGCGTCCAGGGTGGCGAACTGCTCGGCGACCGCGCGCGGGGTGTGATTGGGCAGCAGCACTCCCCCGGAGCCGACCCGGATCTGCGCGGTCACCGCCGCGGCGTGCGCCACCAGGACCGCCGGGGCCACGCTGCTGATCGACGGTGCGCCGTGATGCTCGGCGAACCACACCCGGTGCAGGCCGAGCCGGTCGGCGAGCTCGACCGTGGCGAGCGCCGCGGCCAGCGCCTCGCGCGCCGAGCGGCCCCGCTCGACCGGGGCGACCTCCAACATGGACAGCGGGGGCAACCGGCGCTCGGCGGGCGGCACGCTCATGCGCGAGACTCTAGCGGCGCATCGATCCGTACCGGTGCCCGGGCGACCGCCCGCCGATGCGCCGCCTAATCCGTGCGCGGCGTACGGGACCAGCGCAGCAGGGCCGCGCCGACGGACATGCCACCGCCGAAGCCGGCCAGCAGCACCACATCGCCCCTGCCCAGGGAGCCGTCGCGGGCAGCCGCGTCCAGGGCGATGGGCACCGACGCGCTGCCGGTGTTGCCGTACCGGTCGAGGACGATGTGCGTCTGCGCGCCGCCCAGGCCGCACGCGGTGACGAGCTCGTCCAGCATCACCCCGTTGGCCTGGTGCGGGACGAAGTGGTGGACGTCCTCGGTGGTCAGTCCGGCCCGCTTGAGCAGGTCGGCCAGGACCGGGGGGACGCCGTCGGCGACGAAGTCGCGCACCCCGCGGCCGTCCATGCGGAACCAGTGGGCGCCGGCGGCCACGGTCTCGTGCGAGGCGGGCATGCGGCTGCCGCCGGCCTCGACCCGGATGAGCCGGTGCGCGTCGCCGCGGCTGACCAGTTCGATGTCGAGCAGGCCGTACGGCTGGGCGACCGCGCCCACCACGGCGGCGCCCGCGCCGTCGCCGAACAGGGCGGCGGTGCGGCGGTCGGTGAAGTCGAGGATGCGCGAGTAGACGTCGGCGGCCACGACCAGCACGACCGCGTCCGGGTCGGCGACGACGAGACTGCGGGCCAGGGCGAGGCCGAAGACGAACCCGGCGCAGACCACGTTGATGTCGAGGCACGCGGCACGGGTGGCGCCGATCGCCGCCTGCACGAGGTTGGACGTGGGTGGCTGCGGCGAGTCGCCGGTGGAGGTGGCCACGATCAGGTAGTCGATCCGGTCGGCCGGAATCCGGGCGTCCGCCAGGGCCGCCCGCGCGGCGCCGGTGGCCAGGTCGGAGGTCGCTTCGTGGGGGGCCGCGAACCGGCGGGCGCCGATCCGCGTCTTGCGTAGCACCCAGGCGGGATCCGCGTCGCGTGTGAACGTCGCCAACTCCTCGTTGGTGACCACACGGTCGGGAAGGTAGGAGCCGGTACCGAGGATTCCGACGCCACCTTCGGTCATTTTTGCCCGCCTTTCGCAAATCCGACAAAATGGTCCCGCCGATGCGGGACCGCATATCGAAGCCTGGTCGTACCGGTACCTCATCGCTATACGCAAAAAAGGTCTGAGCGTGCGCGAACCGGCGCGCGGCGCGCGCCGAAGGCACCGGCAGGCAGGCGAACGGGCCGCGCGCAAGGGGCCGTTGCGGCGGCGGGCGATGGCACGTACGGCCGATTCCCATGGCCCGTGGGCAATGTGCCCGCGTGAGGTCAATCGAGCATCATCGCTCTTTTGGGAGAGCCATGTAAATGCCAGAGGTGTCACATATTTGTTACGCGCCAGCACTTCACATTTTGAATGACATTGATGAAACTCTATGTCAAATCCCGGCTTACCCGGCCGGGCTGGAGAGGAGCAACGGTGCGCACCAAAGCCATTCTGAGCACCACGACGCTGGCAGCGTCCGTGGCGCTGGCCGCAGCCGCCGCCCCGGCGCAGGCCGCCGTCGGACCGATCACCCCCAGTTTCGCCGTCGACCACGCCACCAGCGCCATCCGCGGCCACGCCACCGCGTTCGCGGCCGGCGCGGGTGACACGTTCGCCTCGCGAGGCGTCCTCGTGGACGCCGACGGCACCAGCCATGTCCGCTTCAACCGCAACTACCTCGGTCTGCCCGTCATCGGCGGCGACGTCATCGCGCACCTGGCCAAGTCCGGCGACCTGCGCGACGTCACCCGCAGCCAGGCCGCGACGCTCGCGCTGTCGACCACCCCCACACTGAACGCCGCCCGGGCCAACCGCGCCGCCGCCACGGCGCTCAAGGGCGTCCCGAGCGGCGCCGCCACGCTCGCGGTGGACGCGATCCCGGGCACCCCGGTGCTGGTCTGGCGTACCACGGTCGACACCGCGCATGGGCAGTTCCACGCGCTGGTCGACGCCGCCACCGGCGCGGTGGTCGACCGCTGGGCCGAGGAGCAGACCATCGGCGGCACGGGTACGGGCTATAACGTCGGCGCAGTGTCGCTGGACACCACCCAGTCCGGCAGCACGTACCAGCTCAAGGACCCGGAGCGGGGCGACACGTACACGGTGGACATGAACAACAAGCGCTTCGGCAAGGGGACGCTGTTCACCGACGCCGACAACGCCTGGGGCACCGGCACGCTGTCGAACCGCCAGACGGTCGCGGTCGACGCACAGTACGGGGTCGCCGAGACGTGGGACTTCTACCTGGACACCTTCGGTCGCCGGGGCATCGCGGGCGACGGCAAGGGCAGCTACAACCGGGTGCACTACGGCTCCGGGTACAACAACGCCAGCTGGTCCGACAGCTGCTTCTGCATGACGTACGGCGACGGTGACGGCAACAGCTACGGCCCGTTCGCCTCACTGGACGTGGCGGGCCACGAGATGACCCACGGTGTCACGTCGCGGACCGCGGGCCTGGTGTACAGCGGTGAGTCCGGCGGGCTCAACGAGTCGATGAGTGACATCTTCGGCACGCTGGTCGAGTTCTACTCGAACAACGCCAAGGACCCGGGCGACTACCTGATCGGCGAGAACATCGCGCTCAACCACGAGCCGCTGCGCTTCATGGACGACCCGTCCAAGGACAGCAAGTCGGCCAAGTGCTGGAGCAGCACGGTGAAGAACCTCGACGTGCACTACTCCTCCGGCGTCGGCAACCACGCGTTCTTCCTGCTCGCGGTCGGCAGCGGGTCGCACACGGTCAACGGCGTCACGTACAACAGCCCGACCTGCAACGGCGGCACGATGTCCGGCATCGGCAACGCGGCCGCCGGGGCGATCTTCTACAAGGCCCTGACCACGTACATGACGTCGAACACGAACTACGCGGCGGCCCGGACCGCCACCCTGAACGCGGCCCGGGACCTTTACGGCACGGGCAGCACGCAGTACAACGCCACCGCGGCCGCCTGGTCCGCGGTCGCCGTGGGCTGACCCGCCCGAGTCCCGTCCCGGGGCCGTACGCCGTCCGGCGTACGGCCCCGGTTCCGTGTATGCCGGCTGCGCAGGGTTCGCCGTCCGGCTGCGGGGGCACGGCCGTCGCGCGATCATGGACTCGATGACCACAAACCGTTCAGTAAACAAACTTAACGTTTTACTGTCGGGCCAAGTAGATCCAATCGTTATCCACTCGATCAATCGGAAATCGTTGCGCAACCCCGCCGTCACGCCTTGACTGAGTTTCGGGTAGCGCCCGGGAGGGGCATGTGCTGTCACATCCGAAACGCGAAGATAGGGAGAGGCATGTCCGGTCAACCAACCAGACCCGCATTCCGGGTCGCCCTCGCCGGAACCCTCGGCGTTGGGCTGGCGTTCAGCCTGGCCGCGTGCGGTAACAGCAACGACTCGAGCAGCGGCTCCACCGCGTCGGCGCAGGCAATCGACTGTTCTCCATACACCAAGTACGGCGACCTCAAGGGCAAGACGGTCACGGTCTTCGCCGGCATCGTCACGCCCGAGGACCAGGCGTACAAGGATTCCTACAAGCCATTCGAGAAGTGCACCGGGGTGACGGTCAAATACGAGGGCGACAAGTCCTTCGAGACCCAGATCCTGGTCCGGGCCCAGGCCGGCAACCCGCCGGACATCGCGATCGTCCCGCAGCCCGGTCTGCTGCAGCAGCTCGTGGCGACCGGCAAGGCCGTCGCCGCGCCCGACGAGGTGTCCGCCAACGTCGACAAGTACTGGAGCAAGGACTGGAAGGGCTACGGCACGGTCAACGGCAAGTTCTACGCCGCGCCGTCCGGGGCCAGCATCAAGAGCCTGGTCTGGTACTCCCCCAGCTTCTTCAAGACCAACGGCTACCAGATCCCGAAGACGCTCGACGAGCTCAAGGCGCTGACCGACAAGATGGTCACGGACAAGAAGGTCCCCAAGCCGTGGTGCGCGGGCATCAGCAGCGGTGAGGCCACCGGCTGGCCGATCACCGACTGGATGGAGGACTTCATGCTCCGGCTCTACGGGCCGGACACCTACGACAAGTGGGTCAAGCACCAGATCCCGTTCAACGGTCCGGAGTCCACGGCGGCGCTCGACGCGGTCGGCGCGTACCTGAAGAACCCGGCGTATGTGAACGGCGGCCTGGGCGATGTCAAGAGCATCGCCACCACCACGTTCCAGGACGCGGGCCTGCCGATCCTGGACGGCCAGTGCGCCATGCACCGGCAGGCCAGCTTCTACGCCGCGAACTTCCCCAAGGAGACCAAGGTCGCCGAGGACGGCGAGGTCTTCGCGTTCTACCTGCCGGGCAAGGACACCACCAGCAAGCCGCTGCTGGGCGGCGGCGAGTTCAACCTGGCGTTCGCGGATCGGCCCGAGGTCAAGGCGTTCCAGACCTACCTGTCCACCGACACCTGGGCGAACGTCAAGGCATCGGTCTCGCAGGGCTGGGTCAGCGCCAACAAGGGCCTGGACATCAGCAAGCTGGGCAGCCCGATCGACAAGCTGGCCGCCACGCTGCTGCAGGACCCGACCGCGGTGTTCCGGTTCGACGGCTCCGACCAGATGCCGGCGGCCGTGGGCTCGAACGCGTTCTGGAAGCAGTCGACCAACTGGATCACGGGCCAGGACACCAAGACGACCGTGGACAACATCGAGAAGGCCTGGCCGAAGTAGACCCTGACCGTACGGTCTGACATGCCGTCCGGGCCGGCCGGTGGCGGAGCGCTCCGCCGTCGGCCGGCCCGTTCATCCCCGAGGAGGTAAGGGTCCGTGTTCACCACGGCGCACACCACCGCGGAGAAGTTCATGCAGATGTTCGCCGCGATCGGAATGTTCGCGGCGGTCATGGGCGTGATCCTCTTCGTCGCCGGGCGCGTCGGCGGGCGGCGCAACGACCGGGTCGTCGCGTACGCCTACCTGGCACCCGCACTGCTCATGCTGAGCGTCGGGCTCGTCTATCCCGGCCTGCGCACCATCTACCAGTCGTTCTTCGACGCCAGCCTGCAGAACTTCATCGGCATCGACAACTACAAGACGATCTTCACAGACGCCGACCAGCTCGTGGTGCTGCGCAACACGGTCCTGTGGGTGGTGGTGACGCCGTTCGTGGCGACCGCGGTCGGCATGGTCTACGCGATCCTGGTGGACAAGGCCCGGCTGGAGTCGTTCGCCAAGGCGCTGATCTTCCTGCCCATGGCGATCTCGTTCGTCGGTGCCTCGATCATCTGGCGGTTCGTGTACACGTACCGTCCGAACCAGCCCGGGGTGCAGCAGATCGGGCTGCTCAACCAGATCCTGGTCTGGCTCGGCGGCGAGCCGCAGCAGTGGCTCGTGGACTCGCCGCTGAACACGTTCCTGCTCATCGTGGTCATGATCTGGATCCAGTCCGGGTTCGCGATGACCGTGCTGTCCGCGGCCATCAAGGCCATCCCCGACGACATCGTGGAGGCGGCGCGGCTCGACGGGGTCGGCGCGTGGGGGATGTTCCGGTTCGTGACGCTGCCGAGCATCCGCCCGGCGGTGGTCGTCGTCCTGACCACGATCGGCATCGGGACACTGAAGGTCTTCGACATCGTACGGACCATGACGGGCGGCCAGTTCGACACCAGCGTCATCGCCAACGAGTTCTACAGCCAGAGCTTCCGCAGCGACAACAAGGGACTCGGCGCCGCGCTGGCGGTGCTGCTGTTCATCCTGGTCATCCCGATCGTCGTCTACAACGTCCGGCACTTGCGAGCCTCGGAGTCACGATGAGCACGACCACCGACGTCCAGACCGCACCGCTGACCACGGAGAAGCTGACCGCCGCGGCGGTCGCCAAGAAGCGGCTCACCTCCCCGTGGGCCTCCCTGGTCGCGGTGATCATCGCGTTCGTGTGGACGATTCCCACCTTCGGGCTGCTGGTCTCGTCGTTCCGCCCGGAGAAGGAGATCAAGACGACCGGCTGGTGGACGTTCTTCAGCGACCCCACGGTCACGATGGACAACTACCGGGCCGTGCTGGACCCCGAGAACGGCGTCGGGCTGGGTGACTACTTCGTCAACTCGATCGTCATCGCGATCCCGTCCGTGCTGATCCCGCTGTTCCTGGCGTCACTGGCGGCGTACGCGTTCGCCTGGATCAAGTTCCCCGGCCGCAACGTGTTGTTCCTGGCCGTGTTCGCGCTGCAGGTCGTCCCGTTGCAGGTGGCCCTGATCCCACTGCTCAAGCTGTACGTGGGCTCCGGGATCAACAACACGTTCTGGACGCTGTGGCTGTCACACTCGGCGTTCGCGCTGCCCCTGGCGATCTACCTGCTGCACAACTTCATGCGGGAGGTGCCCGCCGGGCTGCTGGAGGCCGCCCGGATCGACGGCGCGGGACACGTGGCGATCTTCTTCCGGGTGCTGCTGCCGCTGATGATGCCGGCGCTGGCCGCGTTCGCCATCTTCCAGTTCCTGTGGGTGTGGAACGACCTGCTGGTCGCGCTCACGTTCGCCGGGGGCGGCACCGAGGTCGCGCCGGTGACGGTCGCGCTGGCGAACCTCAGCGGCACCCGCGGCACCGCCTGGCACCTGCTGTCCGCGGGCGCCTTCGTCTCGATCATCGTGCCGGTGACGATCTTCCTGCTGCTGCAGCGCTACTTCGTCCGCGGCCTGCTCGCGGGCAGCGTCAAGGGGTAGGTAGGAGAAGCGGAACGGGCCGCGGTCGCCATTGACCGCGGCCCGCTCGCGTCAGAGGGCGGCGCGGCCTGCTTCGAGCCGCGCCACCGGCACCCGGAACGGGGAGCAGGACACGTAGTCCAGCCCCGCCTCGTGGAAGAAGTGCACCGACTCGGGGTCGCCGCCGTGCTCGCCGCACACCCCCAGCTTCAGGCCGGGACGCGCCGCCCGGCCCTCCTGCGCGGCGATGCGCACCAGCCGCCCGACGCCGTCGCGGTCCAGCGACTCGAACGGCGAGATGCCGAAGATGCCCAGCTCCAGGTACTTCCAGAAGAAGGCGCCCTCGACGTCGTCGCGGGAGAAGCCCCACGCCATCTGGGTCAGGTCGTTGGTGCCGAACGAGAAGAACTCCGCGGCCTCGGCGATCTGCCCGGCGGTCAGCGCCGCCCGCGGGACCTCGATCATCGTGCCGATCAGGACGGTCACCCCGGCGTCGCCGATCACCTCGGCGATGATCTTCTCGGCCTCGGTGCGTACCGTCTCCAGCTCCTGCACCGCGCCGACCAGCGGCACCATGATCTCGGGCCGGGGGTCACGGCCCTCGCGGGCCAAGGTCGCCGCGGCCTCAGCGATCGCGCGGACCTGCATCGCGAACAGGCCCGGGATGACCAGGCCCAGGCGTACGCCGCGCAGCCCGAGCATCGGGTTCTGCTCGTGCATGCGGCGCACCGCGGCCAGCATCTCCTCCGTGCGACCGGCGTCCTCGCCACGCTCGTGCGCCACCGCGACCTGCACCGCGAGATCCTCCAGCGACGGCAGGAACTCGTGCAGCGGCGGGTCGATGAGCCGCACGGTCACCGGCAGTCCGTCCATCTCGCGCAGGATCTCGACGAAGTCGGCGCGCTGCAGCGGCAGCAGCGCCGCCAGGGCGTCCGCGCGCTCGGCGTCCGTGGCCGCCAGGATCAGGCGTTCCACCAGCTCCCGGCGGTCGCCTAGGAACATGTGCTCGGTGCGGCACAGGCCGATGCCCTCGGCGCCGAAACGCCGCGCCCGGGCCGCGTCCTCGCCCGTGTCGGCGTTCGTGCGCACGCGCAGCCGCCGCTGGGCGTCGGCGTGCGACATGATCAGGTGCACCGCGTCGACCAGGCTGTCGGCGCCGTGCTCGGCGTCCAGCTCGCCCTCGAAGTAGCGCACCACCTCGGACGGGCGCACCGGCACCGGGCCCAGGTACACCCGGCCGGTCGTGCCGTCGATCGAGACGACCTGGCCCTCCTCGATGCGGGTGCCGTTCACCGTGACCGAGTCGCGGCCGACCTCCAGCTCGTCCGCGCCGCACACGCAGGTCTTGCCCATGCCGCGGGCCACCACGGCGGCGTGGCTGGTCTTGCCGCCACGCGAGGTGAGGATGCCCTGGGCGGCGATCATGCCGGCGAGGTCGTCCGGGTTGGTCTCCCGGCGTACCAGGATCACCGGTACGCCGTCGGCGGCCAGCTCCACCGCGCGGCGCGAGTCGAAGACGGCCTGACCGACCGCGGCGCCCGGGGAAGCGCCCACGCCGCGGGTCAGCGGGGTCGGCTCCGCGGACAGGTCGAAGCGGGGGAACATGAGCTGGGCGAGCTGGGCGCCGGAGACCCGGCGCAGCGCCTCGTCCAGGTCGATCATGCCTTCGGAGACGAGCCCGGCGGCGATCCGGAACGCGGCCGCCGCGGTGCGCTTGCCGACCCGGGTCTGCAGCATCCACAGCTTGCCGCGCTCGATGGTGAACTCGATGTCGCACAGGTCGCGGTAGTGCTCCTCGAGCGTGGCCATGATGCCCATCAGCTCGTCGAACGACTTCTTGTCGAGCCCCTCGAGGTCCTGCAGCGGCACGGTGTTGCGGATGCCGGCGACCACGTCCTCGCCCTGGGCGTTGGCCAGGTAGTCGCCGTAGACGCCGCGCTCGCCCGAGGCCGGGTCGCGGGTGAACGCGACGCCGGTGCCCGAGTCGGCGCCCAGGTTGCCGAAGACCATGGAGCAGATGTTCACCGCGGTGCCCAGGTCGGCCGGGATGCGTTCCTGTCGGCGGTACAGCACCGCACGCTCGGCGTTCCAGGAGCGGAACACCGCCTCGATGGCGAGGTCGAGCTGCTCGCGCGGGTCCTGCGGGAACTCGTGCCCGGTGTGCTTGACGAAGATCTTCTTGAACGCGGTGACCAGGGCGCGCAGGTCGTCGGCGTCCAGCGCCAGGTCCTCGCGTACGCCCTTGGCGTGCTTGGCCTCGGCGATGGCCTCCTCGAAGTCCTCGCCCGGCACGTCGCACACGGTCTTGCCGAACATCTGGATGAGCCGGCGGTACGAGTCCCAGGCGAACCGGTCGTTGCCGCCGGCCTGGGCGGACAGCCCGACCACCGAGTCGTCGTTGAGGCCCACGTTGAGGACGGTCTCCATCATGCCGGGCATGGAATGCACCGCCCCGGAACGGACCGAGACCAGCAGCGGGTCCGCGGCGTCGCCGAGACGGCGGCCCATCGCGGACTCCAGGCTCTTCAGGTGCGCGGCGATCTGCTCGTCCAGGCCCTCGGGGCGGTGGCCGTCGGCGAGGTAGCGGCGGCACGCCGTCGTGGTGATGGTGAATCCTGGCGGCACCGGCAGGCCAAGGTTCGTCATCTCGGCCAGGTTCGCGCCCTTGCCGCCGAGCAGCTCCTTGAGGTCCCGGTTGCCGTCGGCGAAGTCGTACACGAACGTCTCGGCCATCACTGCCTCCTCGCAGGGCTCACGTTTTCTCCCGGTGAGAGTCCCACGGGATTCCGCATGTTAGGCATCGTTCAAACATGCCCGAAATGCTTTGAGACTGACTGCACAGGCGAGATGTAATCCTTGCTCGAAAAGCCGTTCTACCGCGCACGAACAAGCAAGCGCCCAGCTCAGCGCAATGCCGGATGGTGCATTGCCATACGCGCGGAGACGGCAGGAATGGAAGAGGAAAGTGATCGGAAGATTCGCGATTCTTTCCCCGCAGCCGACTGCGAGTCGTTTTCCGGTGAACCGGTGAATGGGCCCGCCCGGCGCGGTCGGCGGGCGGGCCCGGATCCGGTGCGGGCGATCAGCTGCTGAACACCTGGAACTCCGCCGCGTTCACCGAACCCGCGGCGCTGGACGCGGTGGCGCAGTCCGTCGCGGCCCGCGGGTCGTTGTCCTGCTCCCCCGCGTACAGCGGGTTGCCGGTGCACTGGTTCTGCAGGGTGCGCAGCCGCACGTGGGTGGCCGGGGTCGGCCGTACGGTGAACGACCGCAGGATCTGCTGCGACACCTTCGGCCGGTACGCGCCGGCCGGGAACGCGTCCGCGGCGCTGGTGAAGATGCTGCGGTACCCGGCGTCCGTGGTGCAGTCCTGGCCGCGGGTCGCGTCGCAGGCCAGCACCTCGAACTGGCGCAGCCCGCTGAACCCGCCGCCGAACGTGCTCAGCTGCACCCGGGACACGAGCCGGGCGGTGTCCCCGGCCAGATCCACCGTGACCTGGCGCCCCGCGGCGCCGCCCGTGGCACTCCAGACGGTCGCCTCGGCGTCGTCGGCCAGCGCGCCCGGCGAGAAGCCGTCACCGGTCACCGTTGCCCCGGCGGCCGCCGACGCCAGGTTGGTGGGCAGCACCACGCCGATCACGGGGCTGCCGCCCGGGTACAGCGTCTGGGTCCAGCGCTTGCCGCCGAAACCGCGGCCCACCGCGTAGAAGCGGTACGTGCCCGGGGCCAGCGTCACCGTGTCCGGGACGGAGGTGGCCGGGTCGGTGTCCGCGACCGGGACGGCCCCGGCCTCGTAGTCGCCGATGTACAGCCGCACCGGCTTGCCGGTGGCGTCGCCCAGCGGCTTGAACGTCGCCTCGATGTCGTCGGAGTACGGCGACGCGAAGCTGGGCACCGGGTCGACGTCCGAGGGCCCGCTGGCCGCACCGGCACCGAAACCGCGCGCCGCGAACGCGTTCCACAGCAGGTCGGCGTTGGCACCGCCGAAGCGCAGCGCGTCCGCGGTGATCATGTTGTCGCGCATGTCCAGCATGCTGACCTGGCCGGTGGCCTGCAGCAGGAACGAGTCGAAGACCAGTTGCACCCAGCGGCGGTTGCCCGGGCACTCGGTGACCGGGGTGGCGCCGTTCGCGCAGGTCTCCTGCAGGGCCCGGCTGCCGGCGCCGTACCGGGCCAGCAGGGCGCGGCGGATGTCGACGTTGGTGGCGCTCCAGATCTCGCCGTCCGGGTGCACGCCCGGACCGCGGTCGTAGCCGTAGTCGCTGTAGTTGAGCGGGCTGTTGCTCATGTCGTAGTTGCGGATGCCGGTGACGTTGTCACCGGTCACGTACGCCCCGGTGACGAACGGGGTGTTGCCGCGCGGGGTGTAGCCGCTCTCGTACAGGTACTCCATCGCCATGAGGTCCGACCAGCTCTCCCCCATCGCGCCGCCCTGGGTGGAGCTGATGCTGGTGTCCGGCCCGGCGATCATGCGGTTGGAGATGGCGTGGGTGTACTCGTGCCCGATCACGGTCATGTCGAAGTCGCCGTCCACGCACGGCGGGTACGCGGCACCCGCGAACGGCTGCCACATGTACATGTTCGTGACCGGCAGCATGCCGTCCGGCGGGGTGGCCTGGTTGGCGTTGTTGCGGATGCTCTGGGTGCCCGCACCCTGCTGGGCGTTGCCGTGCTCCGGGTCGCCGCCCTTGCCGTACGGGCCCGCGTTGCTCTTCTGCAGATTCCACGTGGCCTCGGTGAAGCCCAGGTGGTAGGCCCAGTCGTGCATGCGGTTGTGCATCGCGAACAGGTTCGCGGTGGCCGCGTCGACGTCGGCCTGATCGGGCGAGCTGAGCGACGCGGGGTCGCACCTCGTGCCGTTCCACTGGTTGGTGAACGGGTACGTGTAATCGCGGTCCGGCCGGGCCGCGGCCGGAATCTGCGGGGTGCCGTTGCCCCAGTACCGCACGGACTCGGCGGAGTTGCCCGCGGTGGTGGCCGACGACGCGCCGGTGGCCGGGTCGATGTCCCAGTCCCGGCCGGTCGCGGGGTCGAGCGCCGCCCGCGCACACTCGGGGGCCGGGCGGGCACACCACGTCTGCCGGGTGTCGGTGGTGCCGGCCGGGGTGGCCGGGAAGACCTTCCAGTGCGGGTTGTCCGCGTCGAAGGTGACCAGGTTCTCCCGGATCAGCACCTCGCCGGTGCGGGCGTCGACGTAGGTCGTGTAGCCCAGCGGGTGCTCTGTGCTGCGGGACATGACGACCACCTCGTACGCGGCGCGCGGGGCGGCGCCGGGCATCGGCACGGCCACCGGGCGGACCCGTTGCTGGGCCAGGTCGGCACGGTCGATCCGGGCGTCCGCGAGGGCCTTGGTCAGCGCCGCGGCGGGGCTGAGGGTGGCCGGGGCCGGGCGGTCGGTACGCGGGCTCAGCGAGGAGGTGACCCGCAGGACGTCTCCGCCCTTGACCGCCACGGCGACCAGGCCGTCGTGGGCGGCGGGCAGGCCGCCGTACCGCTGGCGCAGCAGCACGACCGTGCCGGTGCCGACCGGGGTGCGCGCGAGGGTCTGCATGGTGTCGACGTCCGCCGCGCGCTGCGCGAACAGCGCCTGGCTGCCCTTGAGGTAGCGCCGGGCGACGGTCTCTGGGTCGGCGGGCGCACCGGCGGCCAGCGTGCGGCGCGGCGCGGGCGTGAGCGAGGCGGGGGTGCCCAGGCGGTTCCACCGGGTCACCACCGCGTCGGCGGCCAGGCCGGAACGCTGGGCGGCGGACGGGGCCACGGAGCCGGGACGGTTGTCGACGAAGTCGTACTCCGTGCCGACGGGGGCGCCGGTCAGCGGCGTGACGGCGGACGGTTGGTGCGGGCCGGCGGCCGCGCCGATCGGCGCGGTGAGCACCAGCGTGGTGACGAGTAATCCGACGACGGCGGACCTTCTGGGTCGGCGCACGCGTACCTCCAGGGATCGATTACTGCCAATCTCCGGACGATACGGCTCCATCGACGTTCATAGATGAACTGAGTGATCGTGGCTGCGTTAACAACTGGCCGGGCAATCCTCGCGAATCCGACAAGTTGATCAAAAGTGTTACTAGGCTGGACGCCGACCGAGGAGGCACCGATGAGTTCCGAGACCACGTCCGCGCGCCGCCGCCTCGCCACGTTCGCGGTCGCCGTCCTGGCCATGCTCACCGCCGCCGGCTTTGTCGGCGTACCGGCGGCCGGCGCGGCCCCGCGCGATCCCGCCCGGGAGACCGTCGACCAGGTGGCCGCCGACCTCGGCCTGACCCCGGCACAGGCGTGGGCCCGGCTGCGGGCCGAGGCCCGCGCGACCCTCCTGGCCGCACCGGCCCGCCGCGCCGCGGGCGCCGCGTACGGCGGCGCGGTCTTCGACCCGGCCACCGCGAACCTCGTCGTCGGGGTCACCGACCCCGCCGCCCTCGCCCGGGTCCGCCGCACCGGGGCGGCGGCCAGGCTCGTCACCGCCAGCCTCGCCCGGCTCGACCGCACCATGGGCGTGCTCGACGTACGGACCGCGCCGCGCAGCATCACCGGCTGGCGCGTGGACGAAGCCGCCAACCTGGTCGTCGTCACGGCCACCGGCCGCGGCCCGAGCACCGCCGTACGGCGCTTCGTCGCCGGGCTGCCCCACATCCGGGTCGACTACCGGTCCCCCGCGGTGTCGACGCTGGCCGAACTGATCGGCGGCGACGCCATCTACGGCGGCGGTGCCCGGTGCTCGCTGGGCTTCACCGCCCGCCGCAGCAACGGCACCTACCTGGTGCTCACCGCGGGGCACTGCACCAACATCGCCACCTCGTGGTCCGGCGTCAACCGGGTGGTGATCGGATCACGGTTCGGCACCTCGTTCCCGGGTGACGACTTCGGGTCGATCACCGTCAACCTGGCCGCCTGGACCCCGACCTCCAAGATCAAGGGAGGTTCGTCCGTGCTCGGTTCGGCGGCCGCCCCGCTCGGCACGACCGTGTGCCGGTCCGGCTCCACCACCGGCTACCACTGCGGCACACTCACCGCACGCAACCAGACCGTGCACTACCCGCAAGGCACGGTGTACGGACTGAGCCGCACCAGCGCCTGCGCCGAGCCGGGCGACTCCGGCGGCCCGTTCGTCAGCCCCGCCACCCGCCAGGCGCAGGGCGTGACCTCGGGCGGCAGCGGAAACTGCACCTCCGGCGGCACGACGTTCTTCCAGCCGGTCGGCGAGATCCTCAGCGCGTACGGCGCGACGCTGGTCGTCGGCTGACGGCCGCCGGTCACGGTACGGACAGGTTCCCTTACCCGCCGTCGCACCGCTAGGTTGGCGGTGAGGCGGCGTCGACGGGAGGACCTGGATGGACCGGATCGGCCCGCTGGCCCATCGGCTCCGCGCCGAGCTCGGCCCGGACCGCGTCATCAGTGACCGCCAGGAGCTGCGCACGTACGAGTGCGACGGCCTCGCCCATTACACGGTCGTGCCCGCCCTGGCGGTGCTGCCCCGCGACGCGTCGGAGTGCGCGCGCACGGTCCGGGCGTGCGCGCAGGCCGGGGTGCCGTTCGTGGCCCGCGGCTCCGGCACCGGGCTGTCCGGCGGTGCGCTGCCGCACGCCGACGGCGTGCTCATCGTGACCTCGCGAATGCGCTCCATCGTGGAGGTCGCCCCCGACGACGAGCGGGCCGTCGTCGAACCCGGCGTGATCAACCTGCAGGTCAGCCGCGCGGCGGCGCCGTTCGGCTACTACTACGCGCCGGACCCGTCCAGCCAGCAGATCTGCTCGATCGGCGGCAACGTCGCGGAGAACTCGGGCGGCGCGCACTGCCTCAAGTACGGCTTCACCACCCACCACGTCACCGGCGCCACCGTGGTCACCCCGGACGGCGAGACCGTACGGCTCGGCGGGCGCGCCCCGGACAGCCCCGGCTACGACCTGCTCGGCACGTTCGTCGGCTCCGAGGGCACACTCGGCATCGCGACCGAGGTGATCGTCCGGCTGGTCCGGCAGCCCGAGACCGTACGCACGCTGCTCGCCGCGTTCCCCGACACGGATCGGGCGGGCGCGGCCACCTCCGCCATCATCGCCGCGGGCGTGGTACCCGCCGCGATCGAGATGATGGACGCTCTGGCCATCGAGGCCGCCGAGGCGGCGGTCGCCTGCGGGTACCCGCCCGGCGCGGGCGCGGTCCTCATCGTCGAGCTCGACGGGCCCACCGCCGAGGTGCAGGCCCAGTTCGCGCAGGTCACCACGTGGTGCGAGGAGAACGCGGCGTTCGAGATCCGGATCGCCGCGGACGACGCGGAACGGGCCCTGTTCTGGAAGGGCCGCAAGTCCGCGTTCGCCGCCGTCGGCCGGATCAGCCCCGACTACATCGTGCAGGACGGGGTGATCCCGCGGACCGCGCTGCCGGAGGTGCTGCGCCGCATCGGCGAGGTGTCGCGCGAGCACGGCGTACGGGTGGCCAACGTGTTCCACGCCGGCGACGGCAACCTGCACCCCCTGGTGCTGTTCGACGACGGCGTGCCCGGGCAGGCGCAGCGCGCCGAGCAGGTGTCCGGCGCGATCCTCGACCTGTGCATCGCGCACGGCGGCTCGATCACCGGCGAGCACGGCGTCGGCGTCGACAAGGCGCGGTACATGCCCCGCATGTTCACCGCCGACGACCTGGACACGATGCAGCTCGTGCGGTGCGCGTTCGACCCGGACGGGCTGTCCAACCCGGGCAAGATCTTTCCCACCCCGCGGCTGTGCGGCGAGATCCCGGGGCGGCACAAAGGGGCGCACCCGGCGCAGCAGGCCGGGCTTGCGGAGATCTTCTGATGACCGACCTGGACGAGCTGACCGAGCCGGCGAAGGACGACGACGCGGTCGCGGGGGTGCCCGCGCGGCTGGTGGCCGCACCCGCCTCGACCGCGCAGGCGTCCGCGGTGCTGCGGGCTGCGGCCGACGCAGGCCTGAGTGTGGCGTTCCGGGGTGGCGCCACCACGTTGGACTGGGGTATGCCGCCCCGGCGCCTCGACCTCATCGTGGACACCCGCCGCCTGACCGGGGTGGTCGAGCACGCCGCCGGTGACCTCATCGCGGTGGTCCGGGCCGGCACCCCCATGGCCGAGCTGCAGGAACGCCTCGCCGCCGCCGGGCAGCAGCTCGCGCTGGACACGCCGGTGCCGGGCGCCACGGTCGGCGGCACCGTGGCGGTGAGCACCAGCGGGCCACGGCGCCAGCTCTACGGCACGGCCCGCGACCTGATCATCGGCATGACCGTGGTGCGCGCCGACGGCACGGTCGCGCACTCCGGGGGCAAGGTCGTCAAGAACGTCGCCGGGTACGACCTGGCCAAGCTGTTCACCGGCGCATACGGCACGCTGGGGCTGATCACCCGGTGCGCGTTCCGGCTGCACCCGCTGCCCGCCGCCGAGACGGTCGTCCGGGCGGCCGTACCGGACCTCGGCGCGGCGCTGGCCGCGATCCGCGCGGCGCAGGTGGTGCCCAGCGCGGTGGAGGTCGACGGCGACTGCGGCGAGGTCGCCGTCCTGGTCGAGGGCACCCCGGCCGGGGTACGCGAGCGCGCCGCCGCCCTCGCCCGGATCCTCGGCGACGACGCGGGCCGGCCGTACTGGTGGGGGGCGTACCCGTGGGAGCCCGGCGGCACCGGCCTCAAGCTGACCGCCGCGCTGTCCCGGGTGCCCGCCCTGGTGGCCGACGCCGCCGCCGTGTCCCGGGTACGCGGCTCCGCGGGCACCGGAGTGCTGTACGCGGGCCTGCCCCCGGGCACACCGCCGGACGAGGCGGCCGACACCGTGTCGCGGTTGCGGGCCGCGGCCGGCGCGGCGGGCGGGCACGCCGTGGTGCTCACCGCGCCGCCGCAGGTCCGCGAGCGGGTCGACATGTGGGGGCCGGTGGACGGGCTGGCGCTGATGCGGCGGGTCAAGCAGCAGTTCGACCCGGACGCGCGGCTGGCGCCGGGGCGCTTCGTGGGAGGGATCTGATGACCGACGCGACGGACCCGGTGCCCCGGGACGTGCTGGGGCCGGTCCGGGGCGAGGCCGCGTTCGACGCGTACCGGCCGCCGTCGCGGGAGCTGGCGGCCGACTGCGTGCACTGCGGATTCTGCCTGACCACCTGCCCCACGTACGTGCTGTGGGGCGAGGAGGCGGACTCGCCGCGCGGGCGCATCCACCAGATGCAGCAGGGGCTGGACGGCGAGCCGCTGACCGGCTCGATGGTCACCCACTTCGACCGCTGCCTGGGCTGTATGGCGTGCGTGACCGCATGCCCGTCCGGGGTCGAGTACGACCGGCTCATCGAGGCCACCCGGGCGCAGGTGGAGCGCCGGCACCCCCGCGGCGCACGCGAGCGGGCCCTGCGTGCGGCGATCTTCGCACTGTTCCCGTACCCGGGAAGGCTGCGGCTGCTGCGCGGGCCGCTGCGGGCGTACCGGGCCAGCGGCCTGCAACGGTTGGTGGCCCGCACCGGGCTGCTGGACCGCCTGGCCCCCACCCTGGCCGCGCTGGAGTCGCTCACCCCGCGGCTGACCGCGGTGCCGCGCCCGCCGCGGAAGGTGCCCGCGCGCGGGCCGCGGCGCGCCGTCGTGGGCATGCTGACCGGCTGCGTGCAGGGCGCGTTCTTCCCGGAGGTCAATTCGGCGACGGTACGGGTGCTCGCGGCCGAGGGCTGCGACGTACTGATCCCGCCGGGGCAGGGCTGCTGCGGCGCCCTGAGTGTCCACAACGGACGGGAGGTGGAGGCGCGGCGCTTCGCCCGGTCGCTGATCGACACGTTCGAGGGATCCGGCATGGACTATCTGGTGGTCAACGCGGCGGGCTGCGGGTCGTCGCTCAAGGGGTACGGCGACCTGCTGCGCGACGACCCCGCGTACGCGGCCCGCGCGGCCGCATTCGCGGCCCGGGTGCGGGACTTCTCGGAAGTGCTGGTGGAACTGGGCCCGGTCGCGCCCCGGCACCGGCTGCCCGTGACGGTCGCGTACCACGACGCGTGCCACCTCGGGCACGCGCAAGGGGTCCGGGCCCAGCCGCGGGCGCTGCTGCGCGGCATCCCCGGGCTGGAGCTGCGCGAGATCGCCGACCCGGAGATCTGCTGCGGGTCGGCCGGCATCTGGAACGTGCTGCACCCCGAACCCGCCGCGCAGCTCGGTGACCGCAAAGCCCGGGACGTACGGGCCACCGGCGCCGAACTGCTGGTGACCGCGAACCCGGGCTGTCTCATGCAGGTCGCCGCCGCGCTGGGCCGGCAGGGCGCGACGATCGGGCTGGCGCACACCGCGGTGGTGCTGGACGCGGCGATCCGCGGGCTGCCCGCGTCCACCCTGACGGCCACCGGCTGACCGGTCAGCGCACCGCCATCTCGCCCAGTTCCGACCAGCCGTCCTGGTCCAGGGTGGCGTTGATGATCCGCGGGGTTTCGGCCAGGTGCGGGGGCAGATCCTGCTGGGCCTGCTGGAAATGGGCGCTGGAGACGTGCGCCGCCCCGGCCTGGTCGTCGCGGAACGCCTCGACCAGCACGTACTCATGGGGGTCGGCGATGCTGCGCGACCAGTCGAACCACAGGCAGCCGGGCTCGGCACGGGTGGCCTCGGTGAACGGCGCCGCGATCACGGGCCAGCGGTCGGCGTCCTCGGGCTTGATCCGGAACTTGGCCGTGATGAAGATCATCGAACCTTGCCTTTCCTCGCAGGCTGCACGCAATGTCATGCAGTGTCTCATTCTTCCCAGGGTCCGGCTCGGGCGGACACGATGGTCGCGCGGGCGCCGGCGTGGCAGGATCCAGTCGTGCCACCGTCCACTCTCGCCGGGCTGCTCCCCGCGGCCGTGGTGGTGGTCGAGGCCCGCGGCGACACCACCGCCGAGCCCGTCTTCCCCGGCGAGGAGGACCTTGTCGCGAACGCGGTGGAGGGTCGCCGCCGCGAGTTCGTGACGGCCCGTCGCTGCGCCCGCGAGGCCCTGGCCCGGCTCGGTCACGCCCCCGCCCCGATCCTGCGCGGCGAGCGCGGCGCCCCGGTGTGGCCCGCCGGGGTCGCGGGCAGCATCACCCACTGCACCGGGTACCGCGCCGCCGCGGTCACCCCGGCCGGGCCACTGGTGAGCATCGGGATCGACGCGGAACCCGCCGGCCCGCTGCCGGACGGCGTGCAAGCCCTGATCACGGTGCCGGGCGAGACGGAACTGATCGACCGGCTCACCGCCGCGCACCCGCACGGCCCGTGGGGCAAAGTGCTGTTCGGCGCGAAGGAGTCCGTGTACAAGGCCTGGTTCCCGCTCACCGGCCGGTGGCTGGGGTTCGAGGACGCCCGGCTGGACATCGACGTGACCACGGGCGGCCCGGCGGAGACGGCCGAGGGTACGTTCCGCGCCACGCTGCTCGTACCCGGCACCCGCACCGACGGCGGGCCGCCGCTGACCGAGCTGCACGGCCGGTTCGTCGTCGGCGCCGGGCTGGTCCTGACGGCCGTGACCGTGGCCGCCGACTGAGAGGAACACCATGCACCTGCTGGCGGGGCTGTCGCGGCCCGAGTTGGACGTCCCCGACGCCATCCGGGTCGGCCCGGACGCGATCTCCGCCGAGCGGCTGCTGGCCTGCGCCGCGGCGGTCGCCGCGGACGTCCGCGGCGCAAAAGCCGTCGCGGTGCACGCCACCGCGTCGCTGCCGACCGTGGTCGCGGTGGTCGGTGCGCTGCTCGGCGGTGCGGCCGTGGTCCCGCTTCCCCCGGACTCTGGCCCGGCCGAGGCGGACCACATCCTCGCCGACTCGGGGGCCACGCTGCTGCTGCGCGGCGCCGCCGAGCCGCCGCCCGGACCGCTGCCGGTGATCCCGGTGAGCCTGTCGCGCACCGGCACGCCCGCCTCCGCCGCGGTCACACCGGAGGACCCGGCGCTGATCATGTACACCAGCGGGACCACCGGCGCCCCGAAAGGCGTCGTGCTGTCGCACGCCGCGGTCGCGGCCGACCTGGACGCGCTCGCCGACGCGTGGGCGTGGACCCCGGACGACGTGCTCGTGCACGGGTTGCCGCTGTTCCACGTGCACGGGCTCATCCTCGGGGTGCTGGGCGCGCTGCGGGTCGGCAGCCGGCTGCACCACACCGGACGGCCCCGCCCCGACGCGTACGCGGCTGCGGGCGGCACGCTCTACTTCGGCGTACCCACGGTGTGGTCCCGGGTGTCAGCCGAGCCGGCCGCCGCGTCCGCGCTGGCCCGCGCCCGGCTGCTCGTGTCCGGCAGCGCCGCGCTGCCCGTGCCGGTCTTCGACCGGCTCGCCGCGCTGACCGGGCATCGCCTCGTCGAGCGGTACGGCATGACCGAAACCCTGATCACCGTGAGCAGCCGCGCCGACGGTGAACGCCGCCCCGGCCACGTCGGGGTGCCGGTCGCCGGGGTGCAGACCCGGGTGGTCGACGACGAGGGGCGCGAACTGCCGCACGACGGCGCGTCGATCGGCGAGCTGTGGGTACGCGGGCCGATGCTGTTCGACGGCTACCTCAACCGTCCCGACGCCACCGCCGCGGCGCGCACCGCCGACGGCTGGATGCGCACCGGCGACATCGCCGCGATCGGGCCGGACGGCTGGCACCGCATCGTCGGGCGCCGCTCCACCGACCTGATCAAGAGCGGTGGCTACCGGATCGGCGCGGGCGAGGTGGAGGACGCCCTGCTGGCACACCCGGCCGTCCGGGAGGCCGCGGTGATCGGCACGCCGCACGACGACCTGGGCGAGCAGATCACCGCGTACGTGGTGGCCGACGGGATCGGGGAGCCCGACCTGATCGACTTCGTGGCGCGTACCCTGTCGGCGCACAAGCGGCCGCGCGAGATCCGGTTCGTCCCCGAACTGCCCCGCAACGCCATGGGTAAGGTGCAGAAGACCCTGCTCGGCCGACGATAGGGGGACCGGCGTGGCGAGGCAGACCGGCCGCACGGTCATCGCGTCCAACCGTCGCGCGCGGCACGACTACGAGGTGCTCAAGACGTACGAGGCGGGGCTGGTGCTGGCCGGCACCGAGGTGAAGTCGCTGCGCGCCGGGTACGCCTCGCTGGCCGACGCGTTCGCGGGCGAGCACGAGGGCGAGCTGCTGCTCTACCAGCTGCACATCGCCGAGTACGGCTTCGGCACCTGGACCAACCATGCTCCGCGGCGTACCCGCAAACTGCTGCTGCACCGCGTCGAGATCGACCGCATCCGGCAGAAGCTGCACGACGGCAACGGGCTCACCCTGATCCCGCTGTCGCTGTACTTCGCGGGCGGCTGGGCCAAGGTCGAGCTGGCCCTGGCGCGTGGCCTGCGGTCGTACGACAAACGGCAGGTCATCGCCAAGCGCGACGCCGAGAAGGAGATCGCCCGGGCCATGGGCCGCCACCTCAAGGGCCGCTCCCCCGCCCGTTGAGTGAACCCTGAGTGATGGCCGCATCACCGAAATGGTGGATGTGGGCCGCCCGTTGCGGCGACTACCTTCCGAGATCGACAGGCAATTTCCGACGCCAGCCTCGCCCAGATCCACCACCGCGCGTCTGCCGCGGCCGGTCCGGTCCATCCGGCACCGACCGGGGCGGCGCAACCGGAAGGGGACCTCGATGCCGCAGCCGGAAGCACTGCTCGACGGGCGCTACCGGATCGTCCGAGATTTGCACGCCCGCGGGACCGGCCGGCTGTGGCTCGCCCGCGACGAGATGCTCGACCGTGACGTGGCGATCAGGGAGATGGCGCTGCCGCCCGGCCACCCGGAGCAGGTACGGCTGCAGGCGCTGCGCGAGGCGCGCGCCGCGGCCCGGTTCAGCCACCCCAACGTCATCCAGATCTACGACGTGCAGCCGGGCGACGAGCGGCCGTGGATCGTGCAGGAGTACGTCCGTTCGCGTCCGCTGCGGCAGGTCGTCGCGGAGAACGGCGCCCTGCCGGTCGGCCAGGTCGCCGGCATCGGGCTCACGGTGCTCTCGGCCCTGGACGCCGCCGACCGGGCCGGGGTGCCGCACCGCGACATCTCGCCGGGTGCGGTCCTGCTCACCGACGACGGCCGGGTCGTGCTCACCGGCTTCGGTCCGGCGCCGGCCGGCGCCGGACCGCACGAATGCGCCGGCTGTGCGATGTCCAGCCCGGAGGCCGACCTGTGGTCGCTGGGCGCCACGCTGTACACCGCGGCCGAGGGACGCCAGCCGTCGCACCGGTGCACCGTCCGGCGCGGTCCGCTCGCCGGGCGGCCGGGCCCGATGCGGCGGGCCGGACCGCTGCGGCCGGTCCTCACCGGGCTGCTGCGCCCCGATCCGCACACCCGGATGACACCCGACGAGGTCGAGAAGCGCCTGCGGCGCCTCGCGGACGTGCAGACCACGGTGCATCTGCGGCACGTACCGAATCCGCGCCGCCGCGCGCCCACGCCGGTGGCGTCCGGTCGTGTGCGCGCCGCGACGACGGGCCGGAGCCGGTGGCGGTCCGGGTGGTCGGGCCCGTCGTGCCCGCCGGGCCGGCTGCGGCTGGCGCTGGCACTCGGTGCGGCGGTGCTGGCCCCGCTGGTCGCGGTGATCGAGTCCGCGGTCCGCTCCACCACGTGAGCCACGGGGCTGCGTTCAGCTCGCCTGCCCGGCAGTCACCAGCTCGGGCTCCGCGACCGCCTCCACGGTGGACCGTGGGGCGTGCGGCCCGCGAAGTCCGAGCAGCGCCACGACCACGACCAGCCCGAACGCGATGCCCGCGAGGCCGAAGCTGATGGTGAACTGGCTCTCGGCGGGCAGTGCCGGTACGCCGGCCGGCAGGTGCGCGACGGACTTGGAGGCGAGCAGCGAGGTGACGGCTGCGCTGCCGATGGAACTGCCCACGGAGCGGGAGATGGAGTTGATGCCGTTGGCGATGCCGGACTGGTGGTGCGGAACGCTGGCCATGATCAGGGCAGGCATCGCCGCGTAGCCGAAGCTGATGCCCGCGCCGACCAGCGCACCGGCAATGATCACGCTGGCCGCCTCGGAGTGTGCCACGGTCAGCCAGCCGAACCCGGCGGCACCGACGGCCGCGCTGAGCGCAAGCGTGGTACGGGCTCCGACGCGGTGCACGAGCATCCCGCCGAACTGCGACGCCACCAGCGACAGCACGGTGGCGGGCAGCAGGAACTCGACCGAGGCGCGCAGCACCGAGGCGTCGAAGCCGTACCCGGCGAGCCGCGACGGCATCTGCACCAGATACGACACCCCGACGAACAGGGTGAACATGGCGAACCCGACGAACAGCCCGGCCACGTTGGTCAGCAGGACGGGGCGGTGGGTGAACATCGACAGGTCCACCAGCGGCTCGGCGACCGCGCGTTCGACGAGCACCCACACCAGGGCCAGCACGGCGCTGCCGGCGAAGCAGCCCAGCGTACGCGCGCTGGTCCAGCCCCATTCGTGGCCCTGGGAGAGCGGCAGCAGCAGGAGCACGAGCAGCCCGGCCAGACTCAGGGCGCCCAGCACGTCGATGCGTCCGCCGGTGCGGTGGCCCGCGGGCGGGACGACCACCGCGACCGCGAACAGCGCGAGCACGGCCAGGCCGGTGGCGAGCCAGAAGACCTGGTGGTAACCCGCGTCCGGGCCCCGGGTGAGCAGGCCCGTGGCCACCAGCGCGAGGCCGCTGCCGAACGCGAGGGTTCCGCTGACCAGGGCCATCGCGCTGGGCAGCCGTTCGGGGCGGACCTGCTCCCGCAGCACGGACAGGGCCAGCGGGAAGATCGCCGTGGCGGCTCCCTGCAGCACCCGCGCGACGATCAGCCAGGTCAGGGAGTGGGTCGTGGCGGCCAGGATCGACCCGGCGACCATCAGGACGAGCACGCCGAGCAGGGTCGGCTTCTTGCCGTGCTGGTCACCGAGACGCCCGAGCAACGGGGTGAAGACGGCGGCCGACAGCAGCGTCGCCGTGGTCACCCAGCTCACGTCGGCGCTGCTGGTGTGCAGGTCCTGCTGGATGAGCCCGAGGATCGGCACGACCAGGGTCTGCATCATCGACACGATCATCGCGGCGAGGCCGAGCGTGAGGATCAGCGCGGCCTCGCTGTGCCTGCGGTGCACGGGATGGGGGCGGTTCATGTATGGGGGCCCTTCGATCGAGCCGGACGGGTCCTGGGAGACCGGGGCACGTGCGGCGGAAAAGCTTGAGCAGGTCGAAGCTTGATGTGATCAAGTAATCGGGCCGACCGTAGCCGGGGATAGTTGAGGAGGTCAAGCATTCCGGCTAGTCTTGCGACGTGGCCCACTCCGAGCGTCCCGAACCTGCCGCCGTGCCGACCGCGGGGCAGCTCATCGACCTGTTCGCGCTCGCCACCACGGCCTACTTCCAGGACTTCGCGGCCGTGGCGGGCCAGCACGGGCTCACCTCGACGCAGGCGAAGGTGCTGATCCTGCTGCGGGAGCCGCTGTCCATGCGCGGGCTGGCCGAACAGCTCATCTGCGACGCCTCCAACGTCACCGGGATCATCGACCGCCTGGAGAGCCGCGGCCTGGTCCGCCGGGAGGTCGACCCCACCGACCGCCGGATCAAGTACGCCCAGCGCACCGAGGCCGGCGACGAGGCGATCCGGCGCGTCCGGGCCGACATGCAGGCCACCCAGCGGGTGCTGGCGGACCTCGGCGACGACGACCGCATCGCCCTGGCGGGCCTGCTGCGCCGCCTGCAGGGCACCCTGGACCAGCCGTCCTGAGGCGGCCGACCCCCGGGGTACACATCAACGATGACAAATGCCGCGGGCCCCTTCCGCGCGGGCGTCCGTCCTTTATGGTGGACGAGGCACTTCCCCACCTGACCTGAGGATGCCCTGATGGACCGCAGCCAGGACGCGCCGGATCCCGCCGGCAACCGCACGCGCGTGAGGCCGGCGCGGGGAGAGGATCTGCGGCCATGCCGACCCGGCAGATGCTGAAAACCTGCCAGGCGGTCGTCGACTCACTCAGCCTGCCGAGGCCGTTCTCCGTCGATGCGTTGCTCGACGGCCTCGCGGTGCGCAGGGGCCGGCCGATCAAGATTCACACGCTGCGCGGCGCGATCACCGCCGACGCGTGCGGCCTGTGGATCTCCACCGAGCTGAGCGACGACATCTTCGTCGAGGAACGGACGACCACCTTCCACCGGGAACACATCATCCTGCACGAGATCGGCCACCTGCTGTGCGACCACGGCGCCTCCGGCGGCGGCGCATCGACCATGTTCGCCCGCCTGCTGCCGGACCTCGATCCCGCACTCATCCGGCGCTTCCTCGCGCGGACGAACTACACCAGCGCGCAGGAGCAGGAAGCGGAGCTCGTGGCCAGCCTGATCCGGACCGCGGCCGGCACCCGCGCCAGACCACCGTCCAGCGGAGTACGCGGCGAGCTGGAGCGTGCTCTCGGAATTCGCGAATAGGAAGCTGATGGATATCGCTGCCATTTACCGCATCGGCCTGAGCGTGGAACTGACCGGGGCGCTCGCCCTCTGGCTGGCGCTGGCCCTGCGCGTCCCGTCCGCCCGGCACTCCCGCCAGCAACGCATGCTGCTGTTCGCGGTGGCCGGCCTCGCCGGGTCGATCACGGTGTACCTCGATCCGGTCAGCGCCGCACTCAACCGCACGTTCGTGTTCGCGAACAGCTGCGGCCTGTTCATGAACATCTGGGGCGTCCTCGCCTCCGCGCTCATCCTCGACTTCGTGCTGGCGGCGACCGCGCGGCGCCGGCCGTTGCTCGTGTACGGCCTGGGCACCGCCGTCTCCGTGGCGCTGATCGTCCTGAACGCCACGATCGCGCCGCACGCGGGCTGCGTCTCCGCGCAGGTCGTCCCGTGGTACAGCCCGTTCTGGTGGCTCCTGATCGTGGCGCACCTGGTCGCGACGGTTCCCTCCGCCGCCCTGTGCGCCCGGTACGCCGTCCGGGCCGGCAACGACCGGGCACTGCGGACCGGGCTCCTGCTGCTCGCGGCGGGTTTCGTGTCGTCCACAGTGTTCTGGTTGATCGTGCTGGCGTACCTGCTGGCCCGCCCGGCCTGGCTGGGCGCGTTCTTCCCGCTCAACATCGGTATCACGGCCTGGCTGATGACCGCCGGGGTCGCCTTGCCGCTGTTCCTCGACGCGCGCCGGCAGCTCCGCAACCGCGCCGCGCTGTGGCGCCTCTGGCCACTGTGGCGTGACCTCGCGGCGGCCGTGCCGCATGTCGTGCTGGACGAGCCGCGCGGACGGGTACGCCAGTTGCTGGGCCGGCCGCGGACCACACACCTGCGCCTCTACCGGCAGGTCGTCGAGATCCGCGATGCGATGCTGGTGCTGCGCGACTACGTGAACGACGAGGAGATGGACCTGGCCGCGGCGAGCGCGGCGATCGGCCGGTCGCCGCGGCGGCACACCACCAGCCCGGCCGTCGTCGCGGTCTGGCTCGACGTCGCCACCCGCAACAAGGCGAACGGCGTCGCCCCGCAACGCGGCCAGGACGACTCCGCGGCCGACGCCGGGCACGATCTGGACAGCGAGGTCGCATTCCTGCGCGACCTGTGCCGCGCCCGCACGGCGGCGCCCGCGCACGCCATCGCGACCCGCACGGCAGCGCCGGCGGGCCGGGCCGTGGACGCCACCCCGAACGACACCGCAAGGAGTGAGCAGACCGCATGAGCGGCGGATACCGTACCGGCATGCTGAGCAAGGACAACCCGCACGAGCGCGAGCGCCTGGAGTCGATCCAGGGCAGCGTCGACGCGGTCACCGCCGGCATCCTCGACACGCTCGGCGTCGGCCCGTCGTGGCACTGCCTGGAGCTCGGCGCGGGCGCCGGGTCGATCGCGTACTGGCTGGCCGAGCGCTGCCGGGACGGGCGGGTCGTGGCCGCGGACATCGACACCCGCTACCTCGACCCGGCCCGCTACGCGAACCTCGACGTCCAGGAGGCGGACGTCACCGACGACGGCTACGCACCGGGCCGGTTCGACCTGATCCACGCCCGGTACCTGCTGTGCCACCTGCCGGCCCGGGACGCGGTGCTGGCGCGTGCCGCGACCTGGCTGAAACCGGGTGGCTGGCTGGTGGTCGAGGAGCCGTTCCAGCTCGCGGCCGACACGTCGCCGTTCCCGCTCGTGCGGCGGCTCATGGCGGCGTACGAACGCAGGTACGCCGCGCATGGCGCGGACCTGACCTGGGCCCGCAGCGTCCCGTCCCTGCTCGCCCGCAACGGTCTCACCGATGTGGACTACCGGGGCAACCTGGCCCGCATGGGGTGTCTCGGCAAGGACCGGTGGGCGCCGCTCATCAAGCAGGCCGGCCCGTCGCTCGTGGCCGACGGCCTGATCACCGACGCGGAACTCGCGCAGTTCTTCGAGATGCTCGCCGACCCGGCCTTCATCGACATCCCCCAGGTGACCATCTCGGCGTGGGCCCGCTGCCCGGAATCCGACGACTGACCCCCACCGCGCGGCGGGTGAAGCGAATCGGGGATCAGGCGTGCGTCGGCGCCGACCTGTCCGGCGGGGTCGCGCGGCCGTCCTCGGGCACGGGCCACCGCGCCCGGCCGACGCACGCCGCGACCAGCAGCGCAGCGAGCACGACCACCCCCATGCCCCAGCTCAGGCTCGACGCGTTCACCACGAAACCGATGAGCGGCGGGCCGATCAGCAGACCGGCGGTGCCCATCGACGCGACCAGGGCAAGGCTGCCGGGCCCGAGCCGGGCAGCCGCCACGTAGATGCACGGGGTGACCGCGGCCATGCCCAGGCCGACGAAGGCGAACCCGGTCAGGGCCGGCACCACGCCGCCGAGCAGCAGCGCACCGGCCAGGCCGCCCGCGGCCAGCAGGGCACCCGCGACCACCACCCGGTTGTCGCCCCACCGGGCCCGCCACCCGTCGGCGAAGATCCGGGCCAGCACCATCGTGGCCGAGACGACGGCGATGCCCAGCGGGGTCAGCCCGGCGGCGGCGTGCGCCACGTCCTGCAGGTAGAGCGCGGACCAGTCGTTCATCGCCCCCTCCACGATCTCGGCGAACACCATGGCCAGGCTGAGCAGCACGGCGACCTGCGCGGGCCGGCGCCAGCGACGCCGTTCCCGCGTACGTGTGGGTGCGGGCGACCCGGCGTCCTCGGTCAGCGTCGCGGTCCACGACAGGCCGAGCAGCACCAGCAGGATGGTTCCGGCGACGGCGAAATGCACCGGAAGCGCCCCACTGATCGCGGTGATGCCGGAGGCCAGCAACGCGGCGGTGAAGATGCCGGCGCTGAACATCGCGTGCAGCTTCGCCATGGTGTTGCGCCGGAACCGTGCTTCCAGGGCGGCGCCCTGCGCGTTCATGGCGACGTTGAGGCAGGCGATCGCGAGGCCGTCGACGAACAGCACCAGCAGCGCCGCCGGGTAGCTCGGCGCGACGGCCAGGCCCGCCAGCACGACGAGCAGGACGAGCGCCGACAGCCCGGCCAGCCGGCGAGAGCCGAGCCGTTTCATCAGCCGGGCCACCAGCGGGAACGCCACCGCCGCGCCGATCCCGGGGGCGAGCAGCAGCATCCCCAGCTCGGCCGCGCTGAGGTCGAGCCGTGCCTTCAGCGCGGGCACCCGGGACACCCACGTGCTGTATTGAAATCCGAGGAAGAAGAACAGCGCGGCGATCGCGAGCTGCGACCGGCGGAACGACTCGGGTACCGCGGGCATGCGGGTCTGCCTCTCCGTGCTCACAGCGTCCGGGACAGGTAGCCGGCTCCCGGCCCGTAGCCGGCCGGCACCGCGATCCCGGGGTGCGGGTGGAACCCGTGCGCCGACCAGAAGCCGGCGCTGCCTTCCACCGCTACCAGCGACACGGTCGCGCATGCCCGCCGCCGCGCCTGCCGCAGCAGGTGACGCACCAGCCGCCCACCCAGCCCCTGATGGCGATGCGTACGGGCGACGACGAGGTCGTGCAGGTGCAGGTTGGCGCAGCCGTGGACGGCCGTCGCCGCGCGAGTCAGGTCCGGCCAGCGGAACCGGGGATACCGCAGCGCCAGCAGATGGCCGACGATCCCGTCCGCGGTGGCGAGCACGTACGACGTGCCCGGGTCGGCCCGGGTCGCCAGTACGGCCGGGTCCTCGGACAGGCCGGTGGCGGCGTACGCCTCGAACTCCAGCGCCACGATGCCGGGCCAGTCGTCGTCCGTCACGGGCCGCAGGGCCGGGGTCACCGGCATGCCGCCTCGGCCGGCAACCCGTCGCGCACGGACCGGTGGGGCAACGGGTCGAAGCCGTTGAACCCGCGGGTCAGGTAGCTGACCGCGTACGCGCCGGCCGCCAGGATCCACACCGGATCGCCGGAGGTCAGCGCGGCGGGCACCGGCATGGGGTGGCTCGCGGCGTACGCGTCGTCGCTGTCACAGGTCGGCCCGGCGATCACGGCGGGCACGGTGGGGCCGGCCGGGTGCGCCGGAAACGCCAGCGGGTACTGGATCTGGTCCATCTCGTACAGTCCGTTGAACTTGCCGCAGCTCAGGTAGAGCCAGTGGGCGGCGCGGCCGTGGTCGCGCGGCCGGCGGGCGGTGAGCCGGACGACGTGTGCGCGGATGGCGCCGTGGTCGGCGACGAGGTGCCGTCCCGGTTCGAGGACGACGCCGAGCACTCCCCCGGCCTCCTGGCGCAGCCGGCCGACCCCGTCGCGGATCTCGGCGAGGATGCGGTCCAGTGGTGCGCGCAGGGGCCTGCCGCGCCGGTCCCGGTAGCCCAGGGCGGGCAGCCCGCCGCCGAGGTTGACGTGGCCGAGGTGGATGCCGCGCCGCTGCAGCAGGGTCTGTGCCTCGGCGAGATCGGCGAACGCGGCCCGCCACGCGGCCGGGCTCATCTGCTGTGATCCCACATGCAGGGAGAGGCCGGACGGGGTGAGTCCGCACGCGCGGGCGGTCTCCAGGACGGTCACCGCGTCGGGCACGGAGCAGCCCATCTTGCCGGTCAGTCCCCACAGCGCCCCGGCCCCGGTGGTCGCGAGGCGGCAGAACACCCGGGAGCCGGGCGCGTACGCGGCGACCGCGCGGACGTCGGCCGTGCTGTCGGTGGCGAAGTCGCGGATCCCCAGCCGGTGCGCCGCGGCGATGTCCATGTCGGACTTCACCGTGTTGCCGTAGTGGATCAGGCGTGCGGGCACGCCGGTGCGTAGTGCCTGGGCGATCTCGTTCGGGCTCGCGGCGTCGAACCCGGCCCCGCCGCGGGCCAGTGTGGCGAGCACGTCGTCGACCGGGCACGCCTTGATCGCGAAGCGAACGGCCACCCCCGGCAGGTCGTTGCGCAGCCGGGCGTGACTCTCGTCGATCCCGGACAGGTCGTAGATGATCTGGTCCGTGGTGGCGGCCGTCAGCGCGGCCCGCAACACCGGGCTCGCCGGCATCCCGGTCTCCCCCGCCGCCGTCATGCGGCGTCGAGTCCGATCGCCTTGGCGGCGCGCACGAGCGGCGCCCACGCGTCGATCAACAGCGCGAACTGCGCCATGTCGTCGGCGGCCTCGGCGAGCAGCTCGTCGCGGCGCGCCGCGAGATGGTCGGCGAACACCGCGTAGCGCCCGCCCAGCCTGCGGTACGCGCGGTCGAGCTCGTCCAGGCGGCGGACGTTGGGGGCCCGGTCGAGCAGCGTGCTGTCGCGGACGATGGCGGCGACCCGGTCGGGCCGGACCCGGTGGCCGTCGTCGAGCAGGCGCTCCCCCGCCTCCCCCAGGCGCTGGTAGATGACGTGCAGGTAAAGCATCGACAGGAAGAACTTCGCCAGCCGCAGATGGTACGGGTGGAACGCGGCGTCGGTCTTACGCTCGGGCGTGTGCCGGTTGACGACGTGCCGGTTGTGCAGCACGCCCGGCATCCGGCTGTCGGGCACCAGGTGGATGAGGAAGTAGTCGCTGCCGATGGTCTCGGCCATCGGGGGCAGCGGGATCTCCTCGTACACCCGGTGGTAGCTGATGTTGCCCATGTCGACCCGCATCGGGTCGACCAGGCCGAGGACGGTGTGGTCGCCGGTGAACGGCTCGTTGCCCGCTCCGGTGAACGATTCCGCGACGAGGTCGCGCTTCTGTTCCGCGGTGCTGCCCTCGGCGGCCCACTGGCTGACGATGTCGTGGTAGGCCTGCGGATCCCGCCGCCGGATGTCGTCGATGTCCACGGACATCTCACCGATGTAGGAGGCGCCGACCGTCACCACGGGCCGATCGGCGAGCGCCTGGTCGATGTCGCTTTCGGACACCTGGGAAGCCACGTCGGCGGCGCGCCGGCCCAGCCAGCGCAGTTCGTGGTGAATCGGGTGGACGGGGACGCCCGCGTGCTCCTGGAATTCGATGTCGGAATCGCGGCGGTGCACCGACTCGCAGCCGAGTGCGGCCGCGATGAGGAACGCCCGGTTGGTGCAGGCGCCGTACGAGACGCGATCCGGCAGCATCAGGTCGCAGATCAGTTCCGGCCGGGACATTCCGGCGTGCGCGATCACCCGCCGCAGGAATCGTCGTTGCGCCTCTTCGTCAAGGTGCAGCACGGAAACATTCGGAGTCGCCGGGATGGCGTTCACCGCCGCGGCGTGCCGCGCGAACGTCGCGTCCTCGGTGGAGTCGAGGATCAGCAGCACGACCTCGACGCCGAAATACGCGGCGCCGTAGGAGGCTTCCGCGGCCACGGCCGCGATGGTGGCGGCGCACTCGCGGTGCGTGGGCACGGTCAGGCAGATCTTGCGTACGCCGGGAACGGGCGCACCGGCGTCGGACGGGTGTGGAAGCCGGTTCGGTGCCGACATGAAACCGCTCTCTCAACGGAGTTGACCCGACCCGGCGCTGGGTCGAACAGCAGGGAACCACGAAGCGAATTGACACAGACACGGTCACGAGGAATCGGAGATGACTGTGTGGACAGCGACGGCAGCGGCGCCGGCCGAATGTGTACCAGGGCGGGGAAATCGCCGGAGAGAACGTAGCACGCGGCACCACCGCGAGGAATCATGGGCTCGCTCCCACGAATTCCCGGCGAACGCGCGACGTCGGTCTAAACAGGCAGGTCGACCGCGCTGTTTGGGGTGGTCGTGATGGAGATGACCGGCGCGAATATTGTCGCGCATCACACCATCGCGATAGCCCACAGTGCCGGACCGTATTCGCAGAGTCGAACAGGCAATCCGCGTACTGCGGGAGTGCGGACGCTGCCCATTCGGAAATTGCCCGCGGCGGATCAGCCGGTCAACGCGGCCCGGCGGTGACCGCGGTCGCGGCGACCGTGCCGTCGGCGCCTGCCGGGCCCTGGACGGTCACCGACTGGCCCGCCTTGATGTTCTTCACCGTGGACTTCGTGGCGGTGGAGATCGAGGTGTGCGCGTCCGTCTGGACCGTCAGGACGTCGCCGCCCGCGGTCTGCACGTAGATCGTCGACCCGTCGACCAGTTTGACCGTGCCGGTCGTGACGGGCGCGGCCGCGGTGCCCGTCCCGCCGGCGGGCGCACCACCGGCGGGCGCGCCGCCACCGAACTGGCCCGCCGCCGGGCCCTCCGGGCCGTTGCCGAATCCGCGGTTCTGCCCGGTGCCGGACCCGCGGCCCTGCCCGGTGCCGAAGCCACCGCGACCCGCGGTGGCGCCGCTCGTACCCCACTGCTTCTGGACCTGCAGGCCGCCGATGAAGCCGCCCAGCAGCAGCGCGGCCGCGGCCAGCGCCACCGTGCCCCTGTTCCACCACGGCCTGGGCGCGACCCGGGCCAGCTCGCTGGCGAGGTCGTCCGCGCGGCGGTCCTCGGTCTCGGCGGACGGCTCGGGCGCCGCAACAGTGTCGATGGGTCTCACCACGGGGTCCTCACTCGTAGCGCAGGGCGTCGATGGGTCGAAGGCGGGCGGCGCGGGCCGCGGGCAGCCCCCCGAAGAACAGGCCGATGGCGACCGACACCCCAAGGGCGAGCCCGGCGGAACTGGGCACCACCACCGGGTGGATCCCCGCGATCGTGAAGCTGCTGCCGATCAGCGCGGCCGCCACGCCCAGAACGCCACCGATCACGCTGAGCAGGGTCGCCTCGATCAGGAACTGGCCGAGGATCACCCGGCGCGGTGCCCCGAGCGCCTTGCGGATACCGATCTCGCGCGTGCGTTCGGTCACCGTCACCAGCATGATGTTGGTGATGCCGATCCCGCCGACCAGCAGGCTGATCGCGGCGACCGCACCGAGCAGCGCGGTGAACGTCGCGGCGGTCTCGGTCTGCGTCTGCAGCAGCTGGGACGCGTTCTGGATCCGGTACGGCGCTGCGGTGGCGTTGCGGCCCGCCGCTGCACCCGCGGCCGGCGTGACGTTCATCCGCTGGTCGAGGATCGTCGCGACCTCCGACTGCACGGCGTCCACCTTGTCCGGTGCGTTCGCCTCCACCAGGATCGAGGTGAGCGGGCCGTACCCGCTGAGGACCTGGCGGACGGCGGTCAGCGGCGCCACCGCGGTGTCGTTGGCGTCCTGGAAGCCGGTGGCGGACTTCTGCGCCAGCACCCCCACCACCGTGAACAGCGCGCCGCCCACGGTGACCTGCTGGTTGATCGGGTCGACGCCCGGGAAGAGTTCCTGAGCCACGGTCTGCCCGATCAGCACCACCCGCCGCCCCTGGGCGGCGTCGTCGGCGGTGAACGCCGCACCCTGGGCGACCGCGGTGCTCGACGCGGCGAACCAGCCCGGGGTCGTGCCCACGAACGAGCCGACCTGGTGGTCGGCCCCCTCGTACGTAAGCGTCGCCGAGGCAGTGACCACCGGCGACACCGACCGTACGTCGGGTGCGAGCACCGGGTCGGCCAGGGCGTTCGCGATCGGCAGGGTCAGGGCCGTGTCGCTCGGGCCGCCCCGGTTCGCGCTGAGCACGGTGACCGTGTTGGTGCCCAGCGCCGAGATCCGGTCGCTGATCGCCTTCGCCGAGCCGTTGCCGACCGCGACCAGCAGGATCACCGCGGCCACCCCGATCAGGATGCCGAGCATGGTCAGCGCCGACCGCAACTTGTTGGCGGCCAGCCCGCGCAACGCGAAGCGGACGACCTCGTACACGCTCATGCCGCGACGCCGATCGGGGCCTGCCGGACGTCCTCGACGATCTGGCCGTCGACCAGGCGGATCAGCCGCTTGGCCCGGTCGCCCACCTCCGGCTCGTGGGTGATCAGCACGATCGTGCGCCCGGCCGCGCTGAGCCGGTCGAAGATGTCCAGCATGTCGGCGGTGGAGTGGCTGTCGAGGTTTCCGGTGGGTTCGTCGGCCAAAAGCAGGGCGGGCTCGGTGACCAGAGCGCGGGCCACCGCCACGCGCTGCTGCTGGCCGCCGGAGAGCTGGTTCGGTTCGTGCCACGCCCGCTCGGCGAGACCGACGGTCTCCAGCGCGGCCAGGGCGCGGCGGCGGCGCTGCTTCGGGCGCACCCCTGCGTACGCCAGCGGCAGCTCCACGTTGGCCACCGCCGAGGTGCGGGGAATCAGGTTGAACGCCTGGAAGACGAAGCCGATGAGCCGGTTGCGGGCCAGGGCGAGCTGGCGGTCCGCGAGCCGGCTCACGTCGACACCGTCCAGCAGGTACGCCCCGGAGCTCGGCACGTCGAGACAGCCGAGGATGTTCATCAGTGTCGACTTCCCGGAACCCGACGAGCCCATGATCGACAGGTAGTCGCCGCGTTGCACGGTCAGCGAGATGCCGCGCAGCGCGTGCACGGTCGTCTCGCCGTCGCCGTAGACCTTGGTGATCCCCCGGACGTCGAGGACGGGGGCGCTCACTGGCCGCGCCCGATGCCGCGGGTGCCGGTACGCAGGCCGCCGCCGCCCGGTCCGCCGAACGGGCCGCCGAAGCCGCCGCCCGGGAAGCCGTTGCCGGTGTTCGTGCCGGTCGCGGTGGCGGGCAGCACGAGCTGCTGGCCGACCTGCACGCCGGAGGTGATCTGGGTGGTGGTGTCCCCGACCAGGCCGGTCTCCACCGGCTGGAGCCGCCGTTGGCCGTCGGCCAGCACCGTGACCGTGTGCCGGTTGCCGACCGTGGTGATCGCCGCGGAGTTGGCGTACACCGCGTCGGCGACCGTGCCGGTGGTGACGGAGACCGTGACGGTCTGGCCGACCCTGGCGCCGGACGGGACCGTACCCAGGTGCAGCGTCACCCCGTACGTGACGACGTTGTTGGAGGTGGTGGCGGACGGGTCGATCGCGCTGAGGGTGGCGGGCGCCCGGGTCCCGGCCAGCGCGTTCCAGGTGACCGTCGCCGCCTGCTTCTCCTTCAGTTTCGTCGCGTCCGCCTCGGCGAAGCCGGCCGAGACTTGCAAGCTCGTGAGGTCGGCGAGCGCGATGAAGCCGGACGACGACGCCGAGGCGGTCGAGTTCTGCCCGCTGCCGGAGCCGCCGGACCTCGCCGCCGAGCCGGTTCCGGACGCTCCGGTGCCCGAACCCCCGGTACCCGAGCCCGCCGAGCCCGTGCCCGACGACGAGCCGCCCAGCGTGCCGTTGATCGCGGTGACCGTGCCCGACATCGGGGCGGTGAGCACGCAGCCGTCGACGGCGGCCTGCGCCTGCTCGACGGCGACCTGCGCCTGCGCCACGGCGCTCGCGGCGGCAGACGTGTCCGTGCCGGCGGCCTTGGCGCGGCTGAGCGCGGCGTCGGCGGCGCTGCGGTCGGCGTCGGCGGCGTCGAGGCTGCGCTGCGCCGCCGCCGGGTCGACCTTGGCCAGCACCTGACCCTTCTTGACGAGCTGACCGACGTGAACACTGATCGCGGTGACCCGGCCGCCGGTGACGAAGTCGGCCGTGGCGGTCCGGGCGCTCTGCACCGTCCCGTCGGCGGTCACGGTCTTGGTGACGGTGCCCTGCGACACCGGCACCGTCCGGACCGCGGCCGCGGCACCCTGGGCGGCCGCCGACCCGGCGAGGATCTGGTACGCCCAGCCGCCCCCGGCGACGAGCGCGGCGGCGAGGGCGGCGTTGACCGCCACCGTCGGCCGTCGCAGGTTGAGGCGCGCTGGCATGCCGGCCACTGTGCGCGCCCGGCCTGGGAGGAGCTTCGACGCAACCTCGGAGCCGGCTCGGAACCCGCCCTATTCGGGGTCGCCGGCCGTGGGCAGCAGCACCCGGAACGTCGCGCCGCCACCGCGCGCGGCGTCCAGCTCCACCCAGCCGCCGTGCCCGTGGACGATCGCCGCGACGATGGACAGGCCCAGACCGGAACCGCCGCCCTTGCCACGGGTGCGGCTGGAGTCGGCGCGGTACAGCCGTTCGAAGATCCGCGGGGCGTGCGCCGGGGACACCCCCGGCCCGTCGTCGGTCACCTCCAGCACGGCCAGCGCAGCGCCGTCGGCCGCCGGGGCGGGGCCGGACCGTACGCGCGCGGCGCGCGGCGGCCCGGCGGGCAGCCGCCCCACCCGGACCGTGACCCGGGTACGCGGCGGCGTGTGCTGCAACGCGTTGGCGACCAGGTTCGTGGCGACCTGGCGCAGCCCGTGCTCGTCGCCCAGCACGGTGGCCGGCTCGAACGTGTCGGTGTCGTCGCGCAGACCGGCGAGGCGTACCGGCCGGTCGGGGACGCGGGCGTGCGCGTCGCGGATCGTGTCCGCCGCGATCTCCAGCAGGTCGACCGGACGCCGTACCGGTGGGCGCCGCTCGTCCAGCCGGGCCAGCATCAGCAGGTCCTCGACCAGGACCCCCATCCGCCCGGCCTCGCCCTCGATCCGGCTCATCGTCTCGTCGAGCAGCGGGCCGGGCGGGGCGCCGCCGCGGCGGTACAGCTCCGCGAAGCCTCGGATCGAGGTGAGCGGGGTCCGCAGCTCGTGCGACGCGTCCGCGACGAACTGCCGCAGCCGCTGCTCGGAGGCCGTACGCGCGTCGACTTCGACCTCGATGCGGGCCAGCATCGCGTTGAGCGCGAGCCCCAGGCGGCCGGGCTCGGTGTGCGGGTCGGTGTCGGCCACCCGGCCGGAGAGGTTGCCGGCCGAGATGTCCGCTGCCCGCCGCTGCATGTCGGTCAGCGGCCGCAGCCCGAGCCGGACCACGAACGCGGCCCCCGCGGCGAGCAGCCCCAGCACCAGTGCGGTGACGGCGGCGTCGATGAGCAGCAGGCGGTCGGTGGTCTGGTCCATTTCCGACAGGGACAGGCCTACGACGACCACGGCGCCGGTCTGCGGCTCGGCCACGGCGATCATCCGCCAGTCGGTGCTGCCGTCCGCGGCCTCGACCGTGTACGGCCGGGGCCGGGTGGCGCGGGCGGCGGCCTGGGGTCCCGACTCGGCGGCCGGCCGCGCCGGTTCCGCGGCCGAGCTGCGCGACAGGTCCAGCGTGGTGTCCGGCCGGTAGACGTACAGGACCTGATCGGGGCCGAGGCGCAGGCGCCGGTTGCGGACCACGAAATCGGGGCGGGGCGCGAAGTCGGGGCGGGGCGCGAAGTCGGGGCGGGGCGCGAAGTCCGACCGGCTCGCGGCGACCGGGCGGGTCATGGCGCGCAACTGGTTGTCGATGCGGTTGCGCAGGTAGCTGCGGATCAGCACGAGCCCGGCCACGTTGGCCACGACGAGCGCGACCGCCGTCAGTGCGACCACGACCAGGACCAGCCGCGACCGCAGCGTCCACTGACCCCATCGGCGCAGCCCGCCCGCGGGCGCGGCTGCCCGCCCCGCCGGCTCGCTCTGCCCCGCCGCGTCGGTCCGCCCCTCCGAGTGGCTCCGCCTCTCCGAGTGGCTCTGCCCCGCCGCGTCGCTCTGCACTGCAGCGTCGCTCTGCGCCGCCGCGTCGCTCTGCACTGCAGCGTCGCTCTGCGCCGCCGCGTCGCTCTGCCCTGGCGTCATCGCCGGTCCCGCCGCTCAGTCGTCGCCGCGGGGCAGGCGCAGCGCGTAGCCGACGCCGCGCACCGTGTGGATCAGCGGCGCCCCCACCTTGTCGATCTTGCGGCGGAGGTAGTACACGTACGACTCGACGATGCGCCCGTCGCCGCCGAAGTCGTAGCGCCACACCCGATCCAGGATCTGTGCCTTGCTGACCACCCGGCCCGCGTTGATCATCAGGTAACGGAGCAGGTTGAACTCGGTGGGCGACAGATCGATGAGCCGACCGCCGCGGCGGACCTCGTGGGCGTCGTCGTCCAGCTCCAGGTCGGCGTAACGCAGCACTCCGGTGTCCGGCGACGGATCCGGCTCAGACTGGGTGCGCCGCAGAATCGCCCGGATCCGCAACACCACCTCTTCCAGGCTGAACGGCTTGGTCACGTAGTCGTCCGCGCCGGCACTGAGCCCGGAGATCCGGTCCTCGACCCCGTCGCGGGCGGTCAGGAACAGGACCGGCACCTGCCGGCCCGTGGCGCGCAGCCGCCGGGCGACGGCCAGGCCGTCGAGATCCGGCAGCATCACATCGAGTACGACCAGGTCGGGGTCGAAGTCCTCGACCGCGGCCAGCGCGCCATGGCCGGAGTCGGCGACGCGCACGTCGAACTCGACCAGGCGCAGGGTCGCGCTGAGCAGGGCGGAGATGTTCGGTTCGTCGTCGACGACCAGGACCCGCGCGAGCGGTGCCCGGGCCTCGGTGAGCGCGACGCCGGAACGGGATGCCGTAAGCACCCGCCAGGAATATCAACGCCACCTTGGAATTCCCTATGAATCACGCATGCGGGAGCTGGGCCGGACGATCTCGGCCCGAACGTCGCCGCAGGTCACCACGACCGGACGACCACCTCCCCCGCCGAAAGTCCCGAGGTGATCTGGGTGAACCGGTCACCGCGCAGCCCGATCCCGACCGTGGTCCGGACGCCGCCGCGCAGAACGGTCCCGTTCGATCCGGCCACGTCGTGTACGGCGGTGCTCGGCACGCGCAGCACGTCCCGTTCGGCGCCGGTGGTCACGGTCACCCCGGCGCTCTGGCCGACCAGCAGGTTCCCGGGCGCCGTGTCGAACGCGAGCAGCACGCGGTAGCGGACCATGGTCCCGTCGCTGGTCCCGGTCGGGTCTACCTGCACGACCGTGGCCTTGAACGTCGTACCGGGACGGTCGGCCAGCGTGATCACGGCCGGTTGCCGGACCGTCACCCGGCTCGCGTCGGCCTCCGGGAACGCCGCGGTGACCTGCATGTCGTACACGTCGGCCAGGGTGATGAACGTCGAGCCGGAGGCGACGTTGCTGCCGACGGAGCCGGTCACGGTGAGGATCCGGCCCGCGATCGGCGCGGTGATGGTGGTGCCGGCCAACGCGTCCTCGGCGTTGGCCAGGGTGGTGATCGCCGCGTTCACCCGCTGCTCGGCGCTGAGGATGGGGTCCGCCCCGCCGGTCTGCCCGCCCCCGCCACCGCGCTGCCCGCCGGCGGGGTTGCCGCCGCCCGTGGTGGTGCCACGGCTGGTGCCACCGCCCGTCGTCGCGGACCCGCAGCCGCCCGCGGTGGAGCCGCGGCCGGACGCCGGGCTTTGTGCGGAGGGCTGCCCACGCCGGGCGCTCGGAGTACGCGGTGCCGTCGCGCCGCCCGCCGGGTGGGACGTCGGCGGGCCGCTCGGCCCGGATGTCGTGGGCGACGGCGGCCCGGGCGTGGCCGAGGGCGACGGCGAGGTGGCCCCGGGGGTGGCGGCCCCCGGAGTCACGGCCGGTGCCGGGCTCGGCGGCTCCACGGACGGCTCGTGATACACCGCGGGCACCACGCAACCCGCCGGGGCCGGGGCCGCGCTGGACCGTGCCGCGTCCGTCCGGGCCTGGTCGAGCTGCGTACGCGCGTCCTGCAACGCCGTCCGGGCCGCGTCGACCGCCGCGGTGGCGTCCGCGGCGTCGAGTTTCGCCAGGACCTGCCCGGCCGTGACCGTGCTGCCCGGCCGGACCGGCACGCTCGTGACCGTGCCGTCGGTGGCGAAGGACAGGCTGCGGGTCTCGCTCGGCTGCACCGTGCCCTGCGTGGCCACCTCGGTGCTGACCGCGCCGCGGTCCACCGCGACGGTCGCGGCCGCCGCCGGTTTCTCGTCGGCGCTCGCGCCCAGGGCATGCACCGCGCCGGCCCCGAGCAGCGCCGCCCCGGCGACCGCGCCGACCACCCACCAGCGGCGGCGCCGCAGGCCGGCCCGTACTTCACCCATGGTCGGGAAGTGTCACGGCCGGTCCTCGCCGCCGGCTCGGTTCCACCTCGGAGTTGCCTCGGAACCGCGGCATTCCGAGCGAACTCCGAGCATCGTCCGACGTTGCCTGCAGATAGCCGGGCTTGGGTGGGGCCGACACTGCCGGGCGAAGGAGACGAAGCAGACATGCCCAGTGCGCGAACCACGGCGACCCTGCTCCTGACATCCGTGACCGTCATGCTCGCCGCGGGATGCAGCGGCGGCGGCGACACGACCGCCGCCGGCGCGACCCCCGGCGGTCAGGGCCGCGGCCAGCAGTTCACGGCGTATGTCGACTGCATGAAGCAGAACGGTGTGCCGCTCACCCTGCCGTCGTTCGGCCCGCGTCCCGGAGCGTCCGGCCGTCCGCAGGGCACCGGGTACCCGTCCGGGATGCCGCGCCCGGACCGCAGCGGCGGGCCTCGCCGAGGCGGCGGATTCCTGGAGAAGCCCGCCGGGGTCGACGACGCGACGTGGCAGAAGGCCCAGGCGGCCTGCGCAACGCTGCGCCCGAGCGGACGCCCGGGCGGCGGCAACGGGGCGGCCGGGGCGTACCGGAACTGCCTGCGGCAGCATGGGGTGACCCTGGGCGGCAACGCGAACACCGCCGACCCGGCCGTCGCCAAGGCGCTGGAGGCCTGCAAGGTGCTGCGCCCCTCGGCGGCACCCAGCCCGTCCGCCTGATCCGGGTTGCTCGGGTCCGCTGTGGACCTGCAGCGGCCGGCAACGCCCTCGGGCACGGCACCCACCCGGCCGGTGGACGCCGGTGACCGGACGCTGACCCACGACCGGCTCGACGCCGCCGCCAACCGGCTCACCCGGCACGTGCTGACCCGCGGCGCACGCGCGGGTGTCAGGGTCGGCGGCGGGAGCGGTCGAAGCGGGTCGGCCGCAGCGACCGGGGCGCGTTGCCGCGCGACGATGCGGTGCGCGGCTACCCTGACCTGCGGTGCAAGCCGCGCAACGGCGGTGGGTTACGGTCTACCGGACTGCCCCGCAGCGAAGCCGGTGACCAACCCGGTGCTGTCCCGCAACTGTGATGCCGCCTCGCCCGCCGCCCCGCGCGGCGGACCGACGGCGGACGAGCCAGGCCGCCTGCGGTGCCGTCGCGACAAGCGCTTTCGAGGAAGGGCGCCTCGCGGACGGGGTCCCCTGCTCTGTCGGCGATGCACTCAGCCCTCCTCGGCCGACAGGAGGAAGAATGCTCACACGCGCCCCACGCGCGCTGGCCGTCGCGCTGTCCGCGCTGACGGTCACGGCGCTGACGCTGACCGCCGGCTGCTCCGGAGACACGAAGGCTGACCGGGCCGGCAGCCCGGCCACCAGCGGCGCACCGGCGGCCAGCTTCCCGGTGACGGTGGGCAAGGTCACGCTGGCCGCGCGGCCGGAGAAGATCGTCTCGCTGTCGCCCACCGCGACCGAGATGCTGTTCGCGATCGGCGCGGGCAAGCAGGTCACGGCCGTGGACGAGAACAGCAACTACCCGCCGGAGGCACCGAAGGGCGATCTGTCCGGTTTCCAGCCGAACGCCGAGGCCATCGCGGCCAAGAACCCCGACCTCGTGGTGATCTCCAACGATCTCAACAAGATCGTGGACCAGCTCACCCAGCTGAAGATCCCGGTGTTCCTGGCGCCCGCCGCGGTGACGCTGGACGACACGTACCGGCAGACCGGCGATCTCGGCACGCTCACCGGCCACCCCGCCGAGGCGAAGGCCGTGGTCGACAAGATGAAGTCGGACATCGCCCAGATCATCACGACCGTGCCGCAGCGTGCGACGAAGCCGACGTACTACTACGAGCTCGGCAAGGAGCTGTACTCGGTCACGTCCAAGACGTTCGTCGGCTCGCTGTTCACCATGGCGGGGCTCACCAACATCGCCGACCCGGCCGACGCCGACGGCGCCAAGGGCGGCTACCCGCAGCTGTCCGAGGAGTTCATCGTCAAGGCGAACCCGGACTACGTCTTCCTGGCCGACACCAAGTGCTGCGGGCAGTCCCCGGCCACGGTCAAGGCGCGCAGCGGATGGTCGAACGTGACCGCCGTGACCAAGGACCAGATCGTCGGCCTGGACGACGACATCGCCTCCCGGTGGGGCCCGCGCGTCGTCGACCTGCTCCGCACGATCGTCACCTCCACCACCAAGGCCGGCTAGTGGCCCGGCGCCCGGCACCGGGACGCGCGCCGTCCGCCGGCCCGCCGAGCGCGGCCGGCGTACGTGTGCCGGACCGGCCCGGGCGCCTGCGGGCCCGCTGGGTGCTGCTCGGCGTGCTCGCGGTGCTGCTCGCCGCGATCGCCGGGCTGTCCCTGGGGCCGGTCAGCCTGCCCCCGGGCGGGGTCGCCGCGGAACTGCTCGACCTCATCCCGCGCGTGCACCTCGACAGCGGACTCAACGCGCGGGAAGCCGCGATCGTCACCCAGCTCCGGCTGCCCCGGGTGGTGCTGGGCCTGCTGGTCGGCGCGATGCTGGCCCTGGCCGGAGGCTGCTACCAGGGGGTGTTCCGTAACCCGCTGGCCGACCCGTACCTGCTCGGGGTCGCCGCCGGGGCCGGGCTGGGCGTCACCGCGGTCATCACGATGCGGGTCGGCCAGACCGGCGGCGTCACCTCGGGGCTGCCGGTCACGGTGCCGATCGCCGCGTTCGCCGGGGCGCTCGGCGCGGTCGTGCTGACGTACGTGCTCGGGGTGGCCGGCGGCCGGGACCGTTCACCGGCGACGCTGATCCTGGCCGGTGTGGCGGTGTCGGCGTTCCTCGCGGCCGGGCAGACGTACCTGCTGCAGCGCCACGCGGACGCCATCCAGGAGGTGTACTCCTGGCTGCTGGGGCGGCTGGCCACCGGCGGCTGGCACGATGTGCTCGTGCTGCTGCCGTACGCGGTGGTGACGGCCGTCGTGGTGCTGCTGCACCGCCGGGAGCTCGACGTGCTGTCGGTCGGCGACGACGAGGCCGCCAGCCTGGGCCTGCACCCGCAACGCTCGCGGTACGTACTGATCGCGGCGGCGTCGCTGGGCACCGCCGCGGCGGTGTCGGTCTCCGGGCTCATCGGTTTCGTCGGCATCATCGTGCCGCACACGGTTCGTCTGCTCGCCGGGTCCAGCTACCGGGTGATCCTGCCGTTGTCGATGCTGTTCGGTGCGGCGTTCCTCGCCCTCACCGACCTGGTGGCGCGGACCGTCGCGGCGCCCGCGGAGATACCCATCGGGGTGGTGACCGCGTTCGTCGGGGCGCCGTTCTTCGTACTGGTGCTGCGCACGGCCCGGCAGGCGGCATGACACCGGCCGCCGCCGCATCACCGCCGGCCGTCGAGGTCGCCGGGCTGCACGTGTCGCTGGGCGGCGCGGGGATCCTGCACGGCGTCGACCTGACCGTCCACACCGGCGAGTGGGTGACGGTCATCGGCCCGAACGGCGCCGGCAAGTCGACGCTGTTGCGGGCGGTCGGGGGCTTGCTGCCGTACACCGGGTCGGTGCGGCTGCTCGGGTCGCCCAGCGAACGGCTGCGCCGCCGCGACCGCGCCCGGATGGTGGCCACGGTCATGCAGTCACCTGTGGTTCCCGCGGGCATGGCGGTGCTGGACTACGTCCTGCTCGGGCGTACGCCGTACATTGCGCCGCTGGGCCGCGAGTCGGCGGCCGACCTCGATGCCACGCACGCGGTCCTGGAGCAGCTCGATCTGGCCGGGTTCGCCGGGCGGCAGTTGTCCACGTTGTCCGGTGGTGAGCGGCAGCGGGTGTTCCTCGCCCGGGCGCTGGCGCAGGGCGCGACCGTGCTGCTGCTGGACGAGCCGACCAGCGCGCTGGACATCGGCCACCAGCAGGAGGTGCTGGAGCTGGTCGACCACCTGCGCAAGCAACGGCAACTCACGGTCGTCGCCACCATGCACGACCTGTCGATCGCCGGGGAATACGCGGACCGTCTGGTGCTACTCGCGGACGGGCTGGTCGCGGCCAGCGGCGCGGCGCACGAGGTGCTCACCGAGGAATTACTCGCGCGTCATTACCGTGCGCGCGTACGCGTGATCGACGGCGAACACGGCCCGCTGGTCGTCCCGGTGCGGGCGCCGGCTCCCTGAGCCGGTGAGGTATCTCTCGCCTGCCTCGATCGGAAAACGCTTTCCGGGCAAGGGAATCCGCTCGGCGAGCTTGTCAAGGTAAGTCGTCTCACCTCGGGTCCCCGGCTGGCCTGCCGATGGGTCAGGTCGGATGCCCAGGCTCGTCCTGCGGCGAGCCCGACGTGAGGAGAACCAGCATGGCTGACCGACATACGCGCCGCCGCACCGGAACGCATCACCCGGACCGCGGCCAGCACAGTGGTCCCGCCCGTACCAACAAGCGCCTGCGGCACGGTGTCACCGTCGCCCTCGTCGGCGCATGCGTCGCCCTCGTACCTCCGGCCTCAGCGGCCGCCGCGAACACCGCCGGTCACGCCGCCGCGCACCGCGCCACGGCGACCGCACACCACAAGACCCCCCGCAAGGCGCCTTCCGCGCGTAAATCCCCCAAGGCGCACGCGGTGGCCACACCGCGCGAAGCCAAGGCGGTCGCCAGGGAGATGGTTTCCGCCCGCGGCTGGAGCACAAAGCAGTACAAGTGCCTCGTCAAGCTCTGGACCCGCGAGAGTCACTGGCGTGTCACCGCCAAGAACTCCTCGACTCGCGCCTACGGCATCCCGCAGGCGCTGCCCGGCCGGAAGATGCGCTCCGCGGGCACCAGCTGGCAGACCGACGCGGCCACCCAGATCCTGTGGGGCCTGCGCTACATCGACGGCCGCTACGGCAGCCCCTGCCGAGCGTGGCACCACAGCCAGTCCACCGGCTGGTACTGACCGGTCCACCCGCCGGCCCGGCCCACCGCTCACGGGCTCTGGGCCGGGGTCGGCGGGACAGGGCGGTTCCGCACGTCGCGCAGCGCGTCGACCAGCGCTCCCTGCGCACGGGTGTCGGGATGCTCGGGGCCCAGCGCGCGCCGGCAGGCGTGCCACAGTTCACCGGGGACGGTCATCGTCAGGTCCTCGTCCGCACGCAACAGTGCGAGCAGCAGCGCGGACTGGGCGGCGAGCTGGTGATGCGGACCCAGCGTACGGACCACGTCGTCGAGCAGAGTCTCCAACTCCGCGACGACGCCCGGCCCCGGGTCGTCCGCCGCATGCGCGTCGGCGATGTTCAGCCGGGTCCGCAGCGTGTCGGGGTGATCGGGACCGAGGATCCGCACCTGGTCGGCCAGCAACGAGGTGAACGCGTCGGCAGGCCCGGCGAGGTCTCCGGCCCGCGCGGTGGCGTGGACCAGTTCGCTGCGCGTGATCAGCGTGTGCGGGTGGTCCGGTCCGAGCACCCGTTCACGTACGGCCAGCAGGTCGGCGAACTCGGCGGCGGCGGTGGCCGGGTCACCGGCGATGCTGCGCCACCGGGCCAGCTCGTGGCGGGTGCTCAGGGCGTCGGGATGTTCCTCTCCCAGGAACCGGCAGGTGTCGGCGAGCACCGCGGTCAGCTCGGTGACCGCGCCGGCGGCGTCGCCGGCCTCGCCCCGGCAGGCGGCAAGATTGTGCCAGGTCGTGAGCGTGTCGGGGTGACTCGCGCCGAGGATCGCCACCCGGTCGCTGAGCAGCGATTCAAGGTCCGCCAGCGCCTGGGTGGTGTCCCCGGCGAGCATCCTCTGCCGGGCGAGGGTGTGCCGTGCGGTGAGCGTGGCGGGATGGCGCAGACCGTGCACGCGGCGCCGGGCGGCGACAAGCTGCTCCGCGTTGGCCGTGCTCCGCAGGTCACCGCTGGCGCCCTGCCACAGCGCGAGGTTGCCGAGCGCGGCCAGCGTGCACGGATGCTCGGCGCCCAGCCGGTCCGCGGCCGTGGCATGCAGCCGGTGGAAGTGGGCGGCGGCCACGGTGACCTGGCCGATCTCGGCCAGGCTCATGCCGGTGACCGCCAGCACGGGGTGATACTCGTCAACGGTCCACAGTTGCTCGTCGGCGTGCCGGGTCAACGCGTCGGCGTTGGTACGCAGACGGGCGCCCAGCTCGGGTTCGCGGCCGCCGCCCGGCCAGACGTCGACGAGCGCGTCCGCCGCCGCCCACGCGACCGCGGCCAGGTGGTCGGCGGGCATGCGGTCGCGGACGACACGCTGGACGAGGTCGTGCACCCGGACCAGCCCGTCGTCCGCGGTGGCCAGGCTGAACAGGTGCAACTGCCGCAGCCCGTCGCGTACCTCGTCGGCGTCGACCTCCGGCCACCGGTCGTCGGTGCCGGCCGCGCGAGCGTACCCGAGCCAGTTGCGGGCGGCGCCGGTGGCGAACACCGCGGCGGGTACGCCGCCCGCGTCGAGCAGGGCGGCCAGCTCCAGCAGGGGCCGGGCCAGGCCGGCGGGCCGGGCCCGGTCGGCGGCCTCGATCGACAGTGACCAGGTCACCGGCACGGTCCGCAGATAGTCGTCGGGCACGCGATCGGCGGTCGGGAACAGCTCGTGCATCTGCCGGCTGCGGTCGGCGAAGCGGCGCCGGTAGCCGGAGCAGTCGAGGTCCAGGTCGGTCATGTACGCGGCGGCCTGGCCCAGCGCCAGCGGCAGCCGTCCCAGGTCGGCGGCCACGCCCGCGACGTCGTCGGCGAGCCGCTGCGGCAGCGCGGCGCGCAGATACGCCTCGGCCTCAGCCGTGGCGAACACGTCCACCTCCAGGCGCGGACCTCCGACCCCGGCCAGGGCGGTGTCGCGGAGCCGCGTGGTGATCAGGGTCTGTCCGGTGGGGACGTCCCCGGGTGGCCGCAGGTCCTTCAGGTCGGCCGGGTCGGTGAGGTCGTCCAACACCACCAGCCACGGCTGGTCGGCGGTCGCCAGCCACGCCAGGAACCGCTCCGCGGCCCGCAGCGGGTCGGCGGCGTCGGCGTCCGCGACCTGAGCCCCGGCGTCGGCGTACCGGGAGACGATCGCGTCGCGGGACGCGGCGTCCACCCACACCACCAGGTCACCGGCGGCCAGCCGGGCGCGGGCGTGCGCGGCGGCGAGCTGTGTCTTGCCGACACCGCCGAGCCCGGCCAGTACGCGCGCCTGCGCGGACGGCGACGCCGAGGCGAGTTCGGCGGACTCGGGTCGCCCGTGGAAGCACTGCGCCTGCGGCGGGATCCGCCCCACGAGCCGTCCCTTGCCGGGACGGGGCGCCGGTCGCGGGCCGCGCTGGGCGGCGTCGAACCGGGCCCGCCAGGTCAGCTTGTCGATCTGTTCTGGGGACAGTGGCCGGCGGCGGCTCGCGGCGTACCCGGCGCAGGCGTCGATGAACGCGTCCACGGTCGCCCAGCGTTTCCCGCCCGCGCTGCCGGCGCTGTTCACCTCGGCCAGCGCGGATCTGCTGACACTGTGGCCGCACCGGTCGGCGTGCTCCTTGAGGCTCGCGATGGTGGGGCCGCCGGCCAGTGTGTGCAGCCGCCGCAGGTGCCCGCGTAGCTCGTCGTCGTGCTCCTGCGCCGTCATCGCGTCTCCCGGCAGTGGTGGGGGTGTCCAGTGTCCAGAACTGGATCGGGCCGGACGGCGTGACGGCGAACGTGGATCGCATCGTCATCTGCGGAAAGGAACATCAGATGTGGCTCGACTGGATCCACGCCGGGTGGGCTCGCCTGCCCGAGGCAACCATCGCGTTGCGCTTCGCCACCGCGCTGATCGGATTCGTGATCGCCGTACCCGTGCTGGCGCACCGGGTACGGCGTTGGGTCCGGCGGCGGCGGTGAAACCCCAGGACCGCGGCGCTCAGGAGCGGGTCGGCGTCGTACCGGTGAGGCGGGCGATCGCGTCGAACAGCGCCGAGCGGGTGAACGGCTTCTCCAGCAGCACGCTGTTGGCGTCCAGCTGGACCTGCGGTCCGAGTGCGGCGGCGGTGTAGCCGGACATGTAGACGACGGGCAGGCCGGGGCGGTGCGTACGCATCTGTTCGGCGAGCTCGGGCCCGGTCATGGTGGGCATCACGACGTCCGTGATGAGCAGGTCCGGCTCGGCGCCGGCCTGCACCAGCCGGACGGCGTGGCGGGCGTCGGTGGAGACCGTGAGGGTGTACCCGGCGGGCTGCAACAGACGCTCGACGAGCCGGGCGACGTCCGGCTGGTCCTCCACGACCAGCACCTCCTGGACGGCAGTGACGGTGGCCGGCCCGGTGCTCTCCCGGTCGGCCGGTTCCACCATGGCGGGCAGGTACAGGTGGACCGTGGTGCCCATGCGCGGTTGCGACTCCAGCGTGATCGCGCCGCCCATGCTGCGCAGGATTCCCGCCGTGGTGGCCAGGCCCAGCCCGGCGGAGGTCGCGCGGGTCGAGAAGAACGGTGTGAACGCGCGACGCCGGGTCTCCTCGCTCATCCCGACCCCGGTGTCCGCCAGTGTCAGGCACACCACCGGCCCGGTGAGGGTGCTGCCGGCCAGGTCGCCCGGGCTCAGTTCGAGGTTGCTGGCGGTCACCCGCAACACGCCGCCGTGCGGCATGGCGTCGCGCGCGTTGGCGGCGACGTTGACCAGCGCCTGTCCGAGCGGGCCGCGTTCGGCGCGCACCGGGCGGGTGTCGGGGCCGAACGCGATCTCCAGGCTGATGTGCTCGCCGAGCGTACGGCTCAGCAGCGCCTGCACCTCGTTGAGCAGGTCGGGCACGGGCACGGTTTCGGGCCGGTGCCCGTCGGTCCGCCCGAACGCGAGCAGCTGGTGGGTCAGCGTCCGCCCGGTGGCCGCGGCGCGCACGATGTCCATGGCGAGCTGATGCTCGGGCGAGTCCGGCTCGACCCCCGACGCGATCATCTCGGCGGATCCGGCGACCACGGTCAGCAGGTTGTTGAAGTCGTGCGAGATCCCGCCGATGAGCTGGCCGAGGCTGTCCAGCCGCCGCAGGTGGTCGAGTTGCCGTTTGAGGCTGCGGGCGTCCACCTGGTCGGTGGTGTCCGTGATGATGCACAGCGATCCGCCGGCCTGGTCCGGGTCGTCGGGTTGCGGCACCATGCCGATCCGGACCCGGCGGCGTGAACCGTCGGCCCGGATGAGCTGCGCCGCGCCGACGGTCGCCCGCCCGGCTTGGCTCTCCACCAGGCGCCGCGACAGCTCGGCCTGGCCGCGGTCGTCCAGGAAGCCGTGCATCGGCAGCCCGACGAGCTGGCTGCCGGGCAGGCCCAGGGTCACACCGACCGGCTCGTTCGCGTACGTCACCAGCCCGTCCGCGTCGAGCTGCACGACGCCCTCGGGAATGGTCTCCAGGACGCGGCGGTACCGCTGCTCGCTGGCCCGCAGCCGTTCCAGCGACTGGGCCGACGACAACGCCAGGCACAGTTCCCCGGCGATGTCGCGGGTGAGCTCGACGTCACCGGCCCCGTACGTGCCGTCCGGGTCGGTGCGCACCACCAGCAGGTAGCCGACGTACGCGTCATCGACGACGACCGGGCACAGCACGGCGGCGTGGACGCCGAGGGCGTCCGGCCGCTGCGATGGCGTACCGGCCAGGTCGCTGGCCTGGTCCGGGGCCAGCGGCGACAGGACGATCGGCTGCCGTGTCGCGATCATCGTGGTGGAGTGGCCGTCCCCGGGCGGCGCGCCGCACCGGTCGAGCGCGTCGGCCAGCATCCGGCGCAGGCCGGAGTCCGGGTGATGGAACGTGATCGCGTCGTACCGGCCGTCGCTGTCGAGCAGGGCGATCCCGGCGCCGTCGCCGACCATCTGCACCGCGGCGCGGATCACCGTTTCGCGCACGGTCCGGGTGTCGGTGGAAGCCTGATCGAGGCTGCGCGCGAGATCCGCCAGCGCGTACCGGCGGGAGTGTGCCATCGCCGTCATGTCCGTAACTATTCCAGCCTGCGCGGACCCGGAGGCTCGGGTTGGCGGAACTGCTACCGCGGGGCCCGGCGCGCGCCCGGCTCCGCGGCCGAACCTCCGGCCACTGGCACGGAACGTGGTCGGCCACCGTCACGCAGCGTCGACGAGCGTCAGCTGAGCCAGACGGGATTGCTGAGCGCGGCCATGGTGGTCAGCGTGGTCGAACTCGGCTGCGGTCGCAGCACCTCGGCCCGCACGAAACCGGCGTCGGCGCCGCGGGTACGCCACGTAACCACGCCGGCGCCGGACCGGCCCACGAGGCCGACGGCCACCTGCCCGCGCCCGGTGTGCAGGGAGACGGTGCAGCCGGGAACCCCGGCGACCCGGGCCGTCACGTCGACCGTGTCGTCACCGACCGGCAGCGCCTGGCCCGGCCCGGCCACCCGGCCGCCCGCCGCGGCCGTCAGGTCGAGCGTCACGTCGGCCGACTCGGCCAGGTACGAGCGACCCGCCCGCACCCCCGCCAGGATCGCTGAGCGCGATAGCTCGGAGGCGTACACCACGGTCTGCGGCAGGCCGACGACGTCCGCGGGGCCGTGCGCGTCGCTGTTGCCGAGCGCGGCGACGCGGCGCCCGTCGCGCAGCAGCCCGTCCCAGATGCGGACCGAGTTGGTGTCGTCGAGCGACCACGGGCCGTTCCACACCTCGATGCCGTCGACGTGGTCGTAGCCGAACTCCCACGTCGAGCCGGGCCCGGGCGAACTGGGGTGGGCGGCGACCACGATGCCGCCGCCCGCGCGGACCGTGTCGGCGTACGCGGCGAACTGTCCCTCGCCGGGCCCGTACCGCCAGTCGATCCAGCGGTCGGGGGGCAGGCCCAGGGCGAGCCAGTGCCCGTGCCGGGTGGTGACCTCCTCGCCGCCGATGATCAGCAAGTCGTCGGTGGCGGATCGGCCCCAGATCTGGTTCGCCGCGCGGGTGTTGTGCTCGGTCGAGGCGACGAAGTCCAGGCCGCGGGCGCGGGCGTCGGCGACGAGCTGGTCCGGGGTGCGCTGGCCGTCGGAGTGGACGGTGTGCAGGTGCATGTCGCCGCGGTACCAGCCCGGCCCTCGCCCGGTTGCCTGCGCGGGCGCCGGTGACGGCTCGAACGCGGGCCCGGGCGGGCCGAACTCCAGCGTGACCTCGACCGTCCAGTCCATGCCGCGCGGGTCGTACACGATCGGGCCGAGCGCGACCGCCCACGTGCCCGGCACGATCGGGCCGGCCAGATATCCCGGGGTCGCGTCGGAGGCCGACAGCGTGAAGGAGCTGCGGGCGCCGCCGGACCAGCCGCGGAATCCGGCCTCGTCGCCGGCGAACCACCCGGCCGCACCGAAGATGCCGATGTCGAGCACGTTCTCCAGCAGGCCGGGGACGAGCACGAACGGGTGGAACGTCCGGCTCACCGAGATCCGGTTCACCCCGTCAGGCACGTGGAACGGTACGTAGGCCCACTGGTCGAACCCGGCCGGGGAATGGCCCGTGAACGTGGTGGTCGTGGAGCCCGGGTCGGGCGCGCCGGCGCGGGCGGCCCGGGCGGGCAGCATCGGGAGCAGGCCGCCGAGGGCGACCGCGCCGCCGAGGCGGAACACGTCGCGGCGGCGGACGGCCGGTCGGGGCTGGTCGCGGTCCGAGGTCATGGCGGGGTCCATTCCGGATGGTGGGACGCGATCGACTTTTGTCGATGCTAGTCCGTGGCCGCCCGGGTCTCCACCCCCCGGCTGACGCGGATGCCGGTGACCGCGGGATGCGGCCACCGGTCACCCGGATCGTCAGGCGGCGGCCCGCTGCACCGCGGTCGCCGGGTTGCCGTCGACCGCGGCGGCCAGCTGCGGCACCAGCTTGTCGAGCAGGTAGGGCAGGCTCAGCGGTGTGACGAACGACGTGGCCGCGCCGACGAGCTCGTTGTTCTCGAGGAAGACGTCCCGGCCCTGGGTCTTCACGTCGAGCTTGGCGTAGAGCGGGTCCGCCTGCACCTTCGCCTTGTCCTTCGCGTAGTCGTCGACCAGCCAGATCAGGGCGTCGGTGTCGAGCATGTCGGTGTGCTCGCGGCTCAGGTTCGCGCCGAACTCCTTGCCGGTGACCGCGGCCAGCCCGTCGGGCAGTTTGAAACCCAGGTCGGTGAGCAGCCGGCCGCGGGAGTCCTGCGGGCCGTACACGTAGTAGCCCTCGAACGTGGTGGCCATCAGGCCGGTCGCGCCGGCGAACCTGGGGTTCGCGGTGCGGACCGCGGCGAACTTCGCCTCGACGTCCGCCACGACCTTGTCGGCCTGGGCCTTGCGGCCGACGGCCGTGCCGACCGTACGGGTGAGGTCCTGCCAGGAGACGCCGTAGTCGACCGTGTCCTGGGGCTGCGCCACGGTCGGCGCGATCTTCGACAGTGTCGCGTAGTCCTCAGCGGTCAGTGCGGAGTAGACGCCGAGGATCAGGTCGGGACGCAGCGCCGCGACCTTCTCGAACTGCAGGCCGTCGGTGTTCGTGAGCACCTGCGGCTTGGCGGCGCCACCGAGCGCGGCCTGCGCCCACGGCCAGATGGCGCCGGGCTTCTGGCCGAACCACTCCGTGGTGGCGACCGGCACCACGCCGACCGAGAGCAGGGCGTCCTGCTCGACGAGGCCCACCACGACGATCCGCTTCGGCTCGGACTTGATCTCGGTGGTGCCGTACTTGTGGGCGAGGGACACGGGGAAGGCGCCGGACGCCGCCTGGCCGGCGGGGGCTGCCGGGGACTCCGCCTTGCCGCCGCAGGCCGCCAGCAGCAGCAGGAGCCCGGTCGCCGCCACGGCGGCGGTCCGCCGGAATGTAGGTAGCCGCACGGCTGATCCTCTCTGGGTACGAGGCCCCCGGGGCGGTGACCTCTGCCGGGAGTGTAGGTTAGCCTCACCTAATCACGCGACGCGGACGGACGGAGGTCACCTTGACCCCCACCACGGCCGTACGCCCGGCCACGACGTCGCGCGACACGCTGTCGCGCACCGGGCGGCGCGGGGCCGGTCTGGTCGCCGGGCTCGCCGCGCTGGCCCTCGCGGTGGGCCTGAGCATCGCGGTCGGCAGCCGCTGGATCGGCGCCGGCACCGTCTGGCAGGTGCTCTGGCACGACGACGGCTCGCCGTCCGCGGTGATCGTGCACCAGCTCCGGCTGCCCCGGACGCTGCTCGGGCTCGGCGTCGGCGCCGCGCTCGGCCTGGCCGGCACCGTGATGCAGGCGCTCACCCGTAACCCGCTGGCCGAGCCGGGCCTGCTCGGCGTCAACCTCGGCGCCGCCACCGGGGTCGTGCTCGCCATCGCGTTCCTCGGCATCGGCAGCGCCACCGGCTACGTCTGGTTCGCCTTCGCCGGGGCCGCGCTGACCTCGGGCGCGGTGTTCGCGCTCGGCGGCTCCGGCCGCGCACCCACCCCGGAACGCCAGGTCCTCGCGGGCGTCTCGCTCACCGCGGTGCTCGGCGCCGGTGTCTGGGCGGTGCTGGTGACCCGGCGCGAGGCGTTCGACCGGTACCGGCACTGGGACGTCGGCTCGCTCGCCGACCGGGAAACCGCCACGGTCCTGCAGGTCATGCCGTTCCTGGTGGCCGGCATCCTGCTCGCCGTGACACTGGGCCGGCAGCTCAACGCGCTGAGCATGGGCGACGACTCGGCCACCGCGCTGGGCGCCCGGCCGGGCCGGATCCGGGCCCTCGGCATGATCACGATCACGTTGCTGTGCGGCGGCGCCACCGCGGCCTGCGGGCCGATCTGGTTCCTCGGGCTCGCCGTGCCGTACGCGGCCCGGCTGTTCACCGGCTCGGACCATCGCTGGATCCTCGCGTACTCGCTGGTCCTCGGCCCCACCCTGCTGCTGGCCGCGGACGTGGCCGGGCGGGTCCTGGTGGCCCCGGCCGAACTGCCGGTCGGCGTGGTCACCGCGTTCCTCGGCGCGCCCCTGTTCATCGCGTTGTGCCGCCGTCGCCGGCTGAGCGTCCTGTGACCGCCGGCCTCCAGGTACGCCGCACCGGCCGCGCCCACCACCTGGTGCTGCGCGCCCCGGGCGGGCGCCTCTCGCTGCGGGTGCACCTGCGCGCGCTGATCACCGGGACCGTGCTGCTGCTCATCGCGCTGAGCGTCGCGCTGGTCAGCCTGTCCACCGGCGACTTCCCCGTCCCGGTCGCGGACGTGCTGCGCAGCCTGATCGGCCAGGGCGACCCCGGCACCGACTTCATCGTGTACGAGCTGCGGCTGCCGCGCGTGCTGATCACCCTGCTGGTCGGTGTCGCGCTGGGCGTCAGCGGCACGATCTTCCAGGGCCTGACCCGCAACCCGCTGGGCAGCCCCGACTTCGTCGGCCTGACCGTCGGCGCGGCCAGCGGCGCCCTGGTCGTCATCCTGCTGCTCGGCGGCGGCATCCAGGTCGCGGCCGGCGCGGTCACCGGCTGCCTCGCCACCGCGGTCGCCATCTACCTGCTCGCGTTCCGGCGCGGGGTGCAGCCGTTCCGGCTGGTGCTGATGGGCATCGGGGTGTCCGCGCTGCTCGACTCGGTCAACTCGTACCTGATCTACCGCAGCCGGCTGGACGAGGCGCTGGCCGCCCAGCTCTGGCTGATCGGCAGCGTCAACGGCCGAGGGTGGACCGAGGTCGCGCTGGTCGCCGTCACGGTCGCCGTGCTGCTGCCGATCGTCCTGCACCACGGCCGCCACCTCGACATGCTCGCCCTGGGCGACGAGACCGCCGCGTTGCACGGCGTACCGGTGGAACGCAGCCGGGCCGTGCTCGCACTGGCCGGAGTGGGCCTCGCGGCCGGAGCGACCGCGGCGGCCGGACCGATCGCGTTCGTCGCGCTGGCCGCTCCCCCGCTCGCGGCCCGGCTCACCCGCTCGCCCCACGCCGGGATCCTGCCCGCCGCGCTGATGGGCGCCGCCCTGCTCAGCGCCGCCGACTGGGTGGCACAGCACGCGCTGACCGGCCACGACGTCCCCGTCGGGGTCGTCACCGCCGCGCTCGGCGGCATCTACCTGACCTGGCTGCTGTTCCACGACCGACGCACCGGCGGATGAGGAGACACCGATGAGCGACGCGCGGTTGCGCGCCGACGCGCTGACCCTGTCGTACGACCGGCGGGTCGTGGTCACCGATCTCGACGTACGGATCACCGACGGGTCGTTCACCGTGATCGTCGGCCCGAACGCGTGCGGCAAGTCCACTCTGCTGCGTTCGCTGGCCCGGGTGCTGAAACCGCAGTCCGGCACGGTCCACCTGGACGGGCAGGCGATCGAGGCGTACCCGTCGCGGCACGTCGCCAAGCAGCTCGGGATGCTGCCGCAGTCCCCGGTCGTACCGGGTGGCATCGTGGTGGAGGAGCTGGTGGCCCGCGGACGGTTCGCCCACCAGCGGCTGCTGCGGCAGTGGTCCGCCGAGGACGAGGCCGCGGTCGCCGAGGCGATGCGGCTCACCGAGGTCGCCGAGCTGGCCGACCGGTTCGTCGACGAGCTGTCCGGCGGCCAGCGTCAACGGGTGTGGCTGGCCATGGCGCTGGCCCAGCAGACGCCGATCCTGCTGCTCGACGAGCCGACCACGTTCCTGGACCTGGCGCACCAGTTCGAGGTGCTCGACCTGTGCGCCGAACTGCACGAGCAGGGCCGCACGATCGTCGCGGTGCTGCACGACCTCAACCACGCCTGCCGGTACGCCACCGAGCTGATCGTCATGCGCGGCGGACGGATCCTGGCCCAGGGCCCGCCCGCCGAAGTGATGACCGCGGAGCTGGTGGATGCGGTGTTCCACATGCCGTGCCGGGTGATGAACGACCCGGAGACCGACACCCCGATGGTGGTCCCGGCCAGCCGCCAGCGCCGCCGCGCCGGCCAGGCCATTCCCGACCGGGCACCGGCGTGAGCCGGATGATGTCTGCCGCGCTGGGCGGGCAGCGGCGCCGCATCACGTTCAGCGCGCTGCTGGTCACCGGCCACCAAGCCGGCGAGGTCGCGGTGCCGTACCTGATCGGCGTCATCATCGACCGGGCCGTTGCCGGTGGCGGCGACGACCTGATGCTGTGGCTGGCCGTCCTCGGTGCCATCTACATCGGCCTGAGCTACAGCTACCGGTACGGCGAGCTCACCGGCGAACGCGCCGCCGAGCAGGCCGCCCACGACCTGCGCCTGCGGGTGACCCGGCGCGTCCTGCACGATCGCGGCGGCGCCGAGGCGGACCGGCTGCCCGGCGCGCTCGTGTCGATCGCCACCAGCGACGCCGCCCGGGTCGGCGCGGTCGCCATCGCGATCGCGTCGGGCGTGGCCGCCGTCGCCGCGGTCGGCTTCACCGCGGCCCTGCTGCTGTCCATCTCGATCCCGCTCGGGCTGCTGGTGCTGCTCGGCACGCCGCCGCTGATGCTGCTCACCCGCGTACTAGGCAAGCCCCTGGAGGACCGCAGCGAAACCGAGCAGGAGCACGGCGCCCACGCCTCCGGCATCGCCGCCGACCTGGTCGGCGGCCTGCGCGTACTCAAGGGCCTGCGGGCCGAGGACGCCGCGGTCGAACGGTACCGGCAGCGCAGCCGCAGCGCGCTGACCGCGACCGTGCACGCGGCCCGCGCCGAGGCCGCGTACCAGGGTGTGGTGCTCACGCTCAGCGGGGTGTTCCTGGCCGTCATCGCGGTGGTCGGCGGGATCCTCGCGGCCCGCGGCGACATCACGGTCGGCCAGCTCATCTCGTCGGTCGGCCTGGCCCAGTTCCTGGTCGGCCCGATGTCGACGTTCGGCTGGGTGGGCGCCGACCTCGCCCAGGGCCGCGCATCGGCCAGGCGCATCGCCGCGGTGCTGGACACCCCGGCCGCCGTGCCGGGCGGCGAGGCCGCACCGGCCACGCCGGTGCGGGGCGCGCTGACCGTACGCGCCGTGGACAGTGCCCCGCTGCGCGGCATCGACCTCGACGTGGCACCCGGGGAACTCGTCGGCGTCGTCACCACCGACCCGGCCGAGGCGGCGCAGCTCGTCCGCCTGCTCGGCCGGACCACCGACCCGGCGACCGGCACGATCGAACTCGACGGCACCGCGCTCGCCTCGCTGGCCCCCGACCGGCTGCGCGCCGCGGTGCTGGCCGCCGAGCACCACACCGACCTGTTCGACGGTACGGTCCGCGACGCCGTCTCGCTGTCCGGGCGCGCCCGCACCGCGGCGGTGGACGCCGCGGTGCACACCGCCGGGGCGGACGAGGTCGCCCGCACGCTGCCGGACGGCCTGGACACCGTGCTGGACGACCGGGCCCGCTCGCTGTCCGGCGGGCAGCGGCAACGGATCGCGCTGGCCCGCGCGCTGGCCGCGGAACCGGCCGTACTGGTCGTGCACGACCCGACGACCGCGGTCGACGCGGTCACCGAGGCCCGCATCGCCGGTCGGCTGCGGTCGATGCGCGACGGGCGGACCACCGTGCTGGTCACCACGAGCCCGGCCCTGCTGGCGGTCACCGACCGGGTGATCGTCGTGCACGACGGTGCCGTACGGGCCGGCGGCAAGCACACCGACCTCGTCGCCACCGACACGATCTACCGCGAGGTCGTCCTCTCGTGACCTTCTTGAGGGAGCCTCGTGACCGCTGAGACCCTGCTGCTGCCGACCGCCACCGGGCGGCGTACCCGGGCCCTGCTGCGCGTGCTGGCCCGGCCGCACCGCGGCCGCCTGGCCGGGGCGTTCGCGCTGCTGATCGCCGGGACCGCGGCGGGCCTGGCCACCCCTCCCCTGCTCGGCCACATCGTCGACCTGGCGACGCATGGCGCGGACACCACCGGCATCGTCGTGGCCGGGGCCGGACTAGTCGCCGCCGCGGTGACCGAGGCCGCGCTGGCCGGCTTCGGCGTCGCCGTGCTCGCCCAGGTCGGCGAGGGGATGCTGGCGAGGCTGCGGGAACGGTTCGTCGAGTCCGCCCTGCGCCTCCCCTTGGAACAGGTCGAACGGGCCGGAGCCGGTGACCTCACCTCCCGGGTCACCAACGACGTCGCGGTGATCGCCGAGGCGGTCCGCAGTGCGCTGCCCGAGTTCGCCCGGTCGCTGTTCACCATCGGGCTGACGCTGGCCGGGATGGCGGTGCTGGACTGGCGTTTCCTCGTCGCGGCGCTGGTCGCGGTGCCGGTGCAGGCGTACACGGTCCGCTGGTACGCCGGCCGCGCCGTCCCGCTGTACGCCCGGCAGCGGGTGGCCGTCGCCGCGCAGCAGCACCACCTGCTCGCCACGATCGACGGCGCACCGACGATCCGCTCGCTACGCATCGCCGACGAACACCGGGGCCGGGTCGCCGCCCGGTCGCAGCAGGCCGTCGACCTGTTGCTGCGCGGCGTCGCGTTGCAGACCCGGTTCTACGCACGGCTGCACGTCGCCGAGTTCGCCGGGCTGGCCGCGGTGCTGGCGACGGGCTACTTCCTGGTCCGTGGCGACGCGGTCAGCATCGGTACGGCCACCGCGGCCGCGTTGTACTTCCACGGCCTGTTCGGCCCAATCAACGTGGCGCTCGCGCTTGTGGACGACGCGCAGGCAGCCTCGTCCGGTCTGGACCGTCTGGTCGGGGTCGCCGACCTGGCCCCGCCCGCGCGCTCGCGGGCGGCCGCGAGTGCGGGGCCTGACGCCGTACTGGTCGAAGGGCTGGACTTCGCGTACCACCCGCACCGCCCGGTGCTGCGCGGGATCGACTTGCGCATCGGCCGGGGCGAGCGGGTGGCCGTGGTCGGTTCCAGCGGCGCCGGGAAGACCACCCTGGCCAAGGTGATCGCCGGGGTGCACGCGCCCACGGCGGGCCGCGTGGCAGTGCCGGCCGGCGAGGTCGCCCTGATCACGCAAGAGGTGCATGTGTTCGCCGGGCCGCTCGCCGACGACCTGCGGCTGGCCCGGCCCGGCGCCACCGAGGACGAGCTGCGCGGCGCGCTGGCCGCGGTGGACGCGCTGGGCTGGGTGGAGCAGTTGCCGGACGGGCTGGCCACCGCGGTGGGCGCGGGCGGGCACGTGCTGACCGCCACGCAGGCGCAGCAGCTCGCGTTCGCCCGGCTGATTCTGGCCGACCCGCCGGTGGCCATTCTGGACGAGGCGACCGCCGAGGCGGGCAGCGCGGGCGCCCGGCTGCTGGAACGGGTCGCGGGAGCGGCGCTGCGGGGGCGTACCGCGCTGATCGTGGCGCACCGGCTGACCCAGGCCGTGACCGCGGACCGGATCGTGGTGCTGGAGGCCGGTCAAGTGGTCGAGGTGGGCGCCCACCGCGAGCTGATCGAGCGCGGAGGCCCGTACGCGACCCTCTGGCAAGCCTGGTCGGACCACCGACCGACGGAGTAGCAAATCGGGGTGGGCATGCCAGATCACCGGACTTCCTGCAGATCTCCCTGGCTAGCGTGGGGATCTCCTTGGTCTGATCCACCAATTGCTCTCCCGTCCAGTTGGCGCAGCTCCAGCAGCGGTTCGCTGCCGCTCAGACGTCGAGTTCGGCTCGCCACTCCAGGCTGCTCGGACGCTGGCCGGTCGTCGCGTACTCCCACATGGCCCGCCGAACGCCGCCCGGCGTCACCCGGGCCTTGCACGCTGCGATGGTTTCCACAGGCTCGTGCGAGTCAACCAACACATGCAGGTCTTCATGGTGCGGCGCCACGTTCGGTTCCACGCCCCAACCACCGTCAGGCACCCACCGAACGGCAGCGCGCCCCGCGTCGTAGTCCATGCTGATGCGCAGCGGGGCATTCTCGAGGTCCGGCCACTGGCCAACCTGCAGCGTCACTGCTCGCCCCCCATTTGGCCAGATGGCGCGGCTCAACTCATCGAGATAGTCAACGGCATGCGCCGCGCAGGTCACCGTCACGAAATCCTGGTCGGCCCAAACCGTACAGCTTTCGATGGCTTTCGCCTCACCCCAACCCTCGTCGTAAATCATTCTGGCCTCCATCGTCCGCGGTATCGCTTGAGGTACTTCGGTGGCACGCCGGGCTGCTTCCACAACGCTCCCGTGGAGGTGACAGATGTCGTGCCGACTTGGTTTTGCGGCCACCATCAGGGAACCTATCTTCCGTCAACGTCGATCGTTCTGCGGAGCTTGCTGACCGCTGCGACCAGATCAGACCACGGGAAGAGTGCGGCGGCCGGCGGCCCCATGTTCGGAGTCGGCAGCGGATAGCGGTTGGGATCGAAGAGCAAGTCGACGCCCCAGGATCGGAGCGCTTGCACGCTGGCACGGAAGGCCGGGTGACGGGCAAGCGCCACGTTCGGCGTGGGGACCGCGATGATGGGCAGCGGGACGCCGATGGCCTCGTTCAGCATTCCGACCGCGAGCGTGTCACTTGCCCCGGACACCATCTTGTTGATCGTGTTGAACGTCGCGGGAGCGACCACGTACGCGTCAGGGGAAGGGAGAACATCAGGTTCGTCCGGCTGTTTGTAGTCGAAGCGGACCTGGTGACCGGTGATGGCCGCGAGCGCCTTCAGGTCCATGAACTTCATGGCGGACGGCGTAGCGATGACGCAGACGTGCCAACCGTCCGCCTGCGCCTGCGTCACGAAGGCTGGCAGGTCGGCTGCGGGGCGCCCGCCGCATGCCACCACGTAGAGCACAAGTTGACCCGAAATCGGCACTGCCGCTCCATCACTCGTCTCGTTGAAGCGTCCAACGGCTGGCGGTGCTACAGGGCGGACCTGACGCTCAAGGGCAGCGCGAATCCGGCTGACTGCGAGCACCGCGGCGGAGCTCCCGAGAACGCGTTCTCTGGGGTTATCCGCTGGCGCGCGCCGATGAGCGCGCCGGTCCGGACGCACCTCAGCGGTCGGCGTCGATGAGCCTCTGCGGCCGTACGTCGGTCCAAGCCGCACCCGAACAAGGCAACGAGACCCAGCCGCACCCGGCCAAGGAAAGGCCGGCGCATGTGGCCGGGCGATTCAGCCGGGCGCCGGGGCCTCGCCTGTTTTGAGTACCGACTCCTCAATTCGATCAAAGATGTCGGCATCAGTCTCACGCTGCCAGTCCGGCAGGTCGTCCCAGTCCGCGACGTACGCGGGCTTTGGGTCGGGAATGTGTTTGTAAATCTGAGTGATCCAGCACAGGGCCACAAACCGCCCGCGCTGCACACGGCTCAGCCTGCGAGTGTTTCCATCGCTGATCATGATGAAGTCACGCACTTGCCCGAAGACGGCGGAGGCGCTGCTTCGTTCCCAGTCGGGTGTGTCTTCCCACGGCGTGATGTATGAAGCCTTCGGCTCTCCTGGATAATGCTTGTTCACACCGTCGATCCATGCCTGTCGAAAAATTCGGCCAGCGTCCAACGAGTTCGACAACGGATTCCCTTCCGAGTTATGCGGTCGTGGTCATCGAGCGAAGGGCCGAGATGTCGTCATTGAGCTGTCGAATCCCGGGCTCGCCCAGCATGCGATTGAGCTTCCGTTGCAGCAGATGCAGCTTACGACCAACGACCCCCGAGCGGGTTTGCCGGGCAATACCGAGTGCCTCACGCCCGAAGTACGTGACTTGCTCCGCGTCCCGTCTCTGAAGGCCTACCGTCGCGAGGTCGGCAAGCACGTTGCCTCGCCGCCTGGCCGAAAGATTGAGCCTTTTTCATCCTGCGTAGCGGCCGGACTCGATGCAGTGCAGGACGAGGATGGCCTGCACGATCGCGGAGGCGCGGCGTGGGCAGCAGCGCAGCTTGGCCAGGATCTTCCAGGTCTTGAGCGTCGCGATCGCGCGTTCCCCGCGGGCGCGGATCTTCGCGTGGGCGCGGTTCACGACCTTCTGCCGTCGTGACAGCTTGGGTCGGTAGCGGCGCCGTTTGAACGGGGTGCGCACGCTGCCGCGAGCGCCTTGGTAGCCCTAATGGGATCAGAGCGGGTCGGGTTTGTCGCGACTCCTTTGGTAGCCCTGGCGCTCGACGCCTCTTGATAAGGCGGGAGCTGTGGCCAGGGCCCGGCCCGCTCGGCAAGATCGGGTCCGCTTGGATTCGTTCGTGGTTCGAGCCCGCCAGCACGGAACATCCCTCGGTGATCCGGGGCCAGGAGCCCTCGACGTAAGACGGGGAGCCGTGCCGGTCGCTGGGATCAAGGACGGCTCATCGGATGTCAGGCCATCGAGCCTTTCCATTAGGGCGCCGCGCGATCCCGATCCGGGCCAGGACCAGCCCGAACCCCGGCATGGAGGACATATTGAAGATCACGTGCGGCATCGACTGGGCAGAGAAGCACCACGACATCGCCCTCATCAACGACGACGGCGCCTTGGTAGCGAAGGCGCGTATCACCGAGTCCGTCGAAGGGTTCCAGACGCTTCTGACGATGCTGACCGAAGCCGGCGACAGCAGCGACTGCCCGATCCCAGTAGCGATCGAAACCCCACGAGGGCTACTGGTCGCCGCGCTGCGCGCCACCGGCCGCCCGGTCTACCCGATCAACCCCATGGCCGTCGCCCGCTACCGGGAACGCTACTCGGCATCGGGCAAGAAATCCGACCACGCCGACGCGGTCGTGCTGGCGAACATCCTGCGAACCGACCGGCACGTGCACCGGCCACTGCCCGCCGACACCGAACTCGCCCGCTCCATCACGGTCCTCGCCCGCGCCTGCCAGGACGCCACGTGGCGGCGCACCCGAGCCGGCAACGAACTACGGTCGCTGCTGCGCGAGTACTACCCGATGATGCTGGAGGCGGCCGCCAACCGCAGCGGCAACCTGGCCACCCCGCTGACCCGAGCCCTGCTCGAACTCGCCCCGACCCCCGCCGCAGCACGCACACTGTCCAAAGCCCGCATCGCCGCCGCGCTGCGCCGAGCCGGCCGCTCCCGCAACATCGACCAAGTCGCCGGCGAGCTCCACACGATCCTGCGCCGGCCCCATCTGCGTCAGGACCCGCTCGTCGAGCACGCGATGGGCGTGCAGGCACTGCGGCTGCTGGCCACACTCACCACGGAATGCGCGAGCATCGAGCACCTATCCGCGGCTGTCGAGACGGCGTTCCAGCAGCACCCGGACTATGAGGTCATCACCAGCTTCCCCGGCATCGCAGCCCAGGCCGGTGCACGGCTGTTGGGCGAGATCGGCGACGACCGCACCCGCTTCACCGATGCACGATCGTTAAAGGCTTTCGCCGGAGCAGCACCGGTGACCCGCGCTTCCGGCCGCAGCCTGATCGTCTCGCAACGCCGGATCAAGAACGATCGACTCGCCGCGGTTGGCTTCACCTGGGGATTGTCAGCGCTCAACCAGTCACCCGGCGCGCGAGCCCACTACGACCGGCGCCGAACCACCGGCGACGGTCACGCCGCCGCCTTCCGCCACCTGTTCAACCGCTTCCTCGGCTGCCTCCACCACTGCCTGACGACACGCCAGCACTACCAAGAAACGACTGCCTTCCCGATCGCGGCGCCCGTCGCTGCTTGACAGTTACGCCCATCGGATGTCTTGTCCGCGAAGGTCATCACGTCTGCCCTGGTCAGCGCGTCGATGATGCCGTGGGTTCGGGCTGCGGTCAGATCGTGGGTCGAGCCCGGCAGTGCCGGCGAAGCCCAGATGAGCCGGCCGGCCGCATCGGCGATGACCTGCACGTTCACGCCGTGGCGCTTGTGCTTTCCGGAGTAGTACGGCTTCTGATCGGCGACCCGGTCGATCGGGACGAGCGTGCCGTCCAGGATTGCGTACGCCAGCATGCGAATCTTCTCCATCGCCGTGGCCAGGTCCTCAGCGGCGGCTGTGATCAGGGCGATTACTTCCTGGACGTACCGCCAGGCGGTAGCGACACCGACCTCGAATCCGGCGGCCAGCCGGGTGTAGGTGTCGCCGTTGCGTAGCTGAGCCAGGGCGAGCAGTGCCTGCCGGCCTGGGTTGAGGCGCCGCCAGCGTGATCGTTGCTGGTTGCGGTGCGCTCGGATGCGGTCGGCGAGGTGGTTCAGGGTCCGGCTGGACAACGAGATCGTGGACGGGTAAGACAGCACAGGCGAGGCTCCCGGTCGGGGCATCGGATCTTGGTCGACTGCTGTCTTATCTGGAGCCTCGCCCTCATCGATCTCTGGGGTCCACGTACCGCTGCTGACCTGCGGGGTCAGGTTGGAAAAGGCTCATTGAGGTCGAGCGCTGACATCAGGGCAGACTCCGCCTCGTCGAGCCGATCAAGTTGTGCGTAGCATGATCCGCGTTCCTCGTGCACCCGTGACCCGTCGAAGCGTAGCCATCCGCCATTGTGGATCTTTCCGGTCATGCCTTGCACGGCCGCTGCGGATTCGATCGCGTTCTCACAAGCTGCCGCGTCCTTCATTCCAGCGAATGCCTGCGCCGCCACGGCGTCAACCCATCGGCGAGTGGACAACTGGCTGTCCCCACTCCTGGCTACCTGCGCTGAAAGCTCAAGCAAGGGAATTGCTTCGGCGAAACGCCCCTCGTAAACGCTTATGAAGGCGTGACGGGTTACGGCGCAGGACCACAGGTCACGAGCATTCGCCTCTTTGCTAACGCTCGCTGCCACGGTGTAGCAGTGCGCAGCTTCGACGTATTGCTCCAGGTCGAAGAAAACTTCACCGGCGAGTTGCAGAAGCTCGCTGAGGAGTTCGCAGAGACGGACGTGGGCAGTTCCTCTGCTGTTGTGGAGTCCGTCCATCAGTGCGTCGAGTTGGTGCCTCGCCAGTGTGAAGACGTCACCTTTGCAGTCGCTCGCTGCAAAGGCCCGCCATAGCCGGGTGTTGATGCTGGCGAGGTCGATGAGCGCCGAGCCGTCGAACGGTGGTCCGTGCCGGGCGGTTGTCCACTCGGGCATGTCCAGCAGGCCCAGGTGGTCGTTCGGGCGTCGGACGACAGCCAGCGTTCCGACAGCGCTGAGGTTGCGAAGTAAGGCCCGCCGGTTCATGCGATCAAGTTTGCCTTGCGTCGGCGCCGCGACGGTGCTGGCGTACGGGGTCGCTTGGCTGCGGTCGCGTGCCGTCTGTGCGATCCACGCATCGAGGGCGACGGCAGCCTCGTCAAGGTCGCGGCGCTCAAGGCTGTTAATGGCGCGATCAAGATCGTTCTCCGGTGCCTCAGCGCGGCCCCATGAGCTACCTATCACAACCGGGCGCGAATCCGCTGGAAGCCCCTTGAAGCCTTGCAGGGCGTCGAGGATGAGCGGATCCAACAGATCACGTTCAAGGTGCCGCTGGATGGTGTCGGGCTCACGAGCGTATGCCCGTCCGGTGTACGCGCGGTCGGCTGCCCGGCGACGGTCCTCCAGGGCAGGGAGTCTGCCTGGTGTTCCGACGTGGAACAGGATGCGAGCGGCCCGTTGCATCGCGTCAGACGGCAGACGTTGGAGGGCTGCACCGAAGGCCGCCGCGTTGAATTCAAGGCGTCGCAGGACGTCACAGGGCGCCGGCGCGCCGGCCTTTGCCAACAGGGCATTCAGCGCGGGGTAGCGGTGTGGGCGCATGGCCAGGTCGGCAAGTCCCGCCCGGCGCAGCCGCTTCAGTTCGGCGCCGAGACTCGCAGCATCCGGACCGGGCCATCCGGCGTCCGTGAATTTTCCGTGTTTCGTCACGGGAAGGCTCCGTGCTTGCTGGGTTGCATGACAGCTATGCCTGAACCGCCTGAACGTCAGATGCAGCGAACTTGCTCCGTCATCGTCGGCGCACGTACGTGCGACGTCAAGGCCCGGGCCCCCGTGGGTGCGCGATCCCGTCTCCGTGCTTGCGAGTGAGCGGGTGGACATGCATCCGCCGTCTCGCCGACACGTGATGGCTTGCGCGTCCACCCGCACCTATGGGACCGGACACACCGGAGGCGGCAAGTTGCAACAGAACAATGGTGGGCTGCCCCGGAGGGAGCCCGGATCGCACTTTCCCGCAAACGTCCTACTTCATGGGTGCACTTTCGTGGGTCGGGCTCGTGTGCTGAGGCAGCGAAACACGTGGTCAACCGACGAGCGCACCCTGAGTCGCCTCATCGAGGCGCTGAGGCCGGAAACTGCGTCGTGACGGGCGCAAAGGAACCTCTGCCTGCCGACACTCGCCTTGTTGTTGAAGCGTCGTACAAGTTCGGCGTGGGACCGATACTCGTCCACTCGGTGGAAGTCATCGCCGAAACAATGTTCGACGCAGAGCCTTGGTTTCATGTGAATGCGTGGGTCGCAAATGGCGACTGCTGAGTCACGGCGGTTTCGTCCACCGCGAGCTGTACATCAGGGCGAACGCGAAGGAAACACCCGGCCAGACCCTCTGCTAATCGTGGTTTCTTGCGGGGCGAACACGCTCCGTCCCTCGGGTGCACAACCGGCTCCGCTCCCCCGTAGGTGGAGACATTCGACTTTCCGTGTTGCTCGCTAGTCAGGGAGGCAGGCGTGGAGACGTTCGAACGCGCGCACTTGGACAACTACTTCGGCAGGATCGCCGAGCGGTTCGCACCCACGGAGGCTCTGTGCAGTGTGGTGGTGACTCACCTTCTCGCGGACCGACCGTCGTTCGTGCAGGCCGTCGGCACGTTGGCGGAGGTGCGGGCGGTTCTACCGAAGCCGAAGAGTATTCACCATGCTGCGATGGCCGAGGTATCTCGCGGTTCAGTGGTGGATGAGTTGAGTCGGGAGAGATTCGCCGACCCGGACGAGGCCGTGGAGTACATCGAGGAGCGGGCATCCGGGCAGCGCCTGGTGCTGCTTGACGTCGGTGGCTACTTCGCACCGTCACTGCACGCAATGTGCGACCGTTTCTCGGGTCAGGTCGTTGGTGTGGTCGAGGACACCGAGAACGGCTTTCGGCGATACCAGGCGCTCGGCAAGCCGCCGTGCCCGGTGTTCTCGGTGGCCCGTAGCCCTCTCAAGCAGCCCGAGGACTACCTGGTTGGACAATCGGTAGTGTTCAGCACCGAGGCACTGATGCGCTCGCGAGGCGACATCCTGCACGGACGGGAGGCGTGCGTCATCGGCTTCGGCAAACTCGGTAGCAGCATCGCCCGGATGCTGCACGCCAAGAGCGTGCGGGTAACGGTGTACGACGAGGACCCGGTACGGATGACGCAGGCGATGTCCCAGGGATTCCGCATCGCTCGATCTCGCAGCGACGCCCTCGCGAGGGCCGGCGTGGTCATGTGCGCCACGGGAAACCTGGCGCTACGCCACGACGACTTCAACCAGCTCCGCAACGGCGCTCATGTCGCGACGGTCACCTCGTCGGAGGACGAGCTAGAGATCGGCGGGTTGGCGAACTTGTACCGGAGATCCCCGGTAGGCGAGCACATCACCCGATACGCGACTACCGGGCACTACTTCTACGTTCTGAACAACGGCAATGCAGTCAACTTCCTGCACGGTGCATCGGTTGGCCCGTTCATCTTTCTCGTGCAGGCGGAAATTCTGGCGGCCGTAGCGAACCTGGCTGCACAACCGGAGGAACCGGGCTACTACGAGGTTCCTGACGCTGAGCGGCGTTTCATTGCACAGACATGGCTCAACTACTTCAACAGGAGATGACGAATGGCAGTCAGCCAAGGTCAAATCAGCGACACGGTAGGCCAGTACCTGACGCGATTTCCTGACGAGCGGAACCGGCTGGAGCGACTCACGGACGCCCTGGCCGGCGACTCCGCCATCACGTCTCGCAAGGAGTTCAACGGGCATGTCACCTGCGGTGTCGTGATCCTCGACGCGGACTGGCGCGTCCTGCACATCCGACACAACGCACTCGGAAGATGGCTCCTGCCCGGCGGGCATCTGGAGCCCGAAGACCTTGACCTTGTGGACGCGGCATTGCGCGAAGCCCGAGAGGAGACTGGGCTGGTGTCGACCGGCCTTCGCCTCTTGGAGGGATGTGGAGACATACCGCTGGACATCGATGTCCACGCCATCCCTGAGAACGCGGACAAGGAGGAGCCACATCATTGGCACTTCGACCTCCGCTTCGCGTTCAACCTGGCGGGAAGCTCGCCCGTTAGATTGCAGGCTGAGGAGGTCTCCGGCTACGACTGGCTCGACTTCGACGCTATGCCAGCGGTTGAGCTGACGAAAAAACTCGCCAACCATTTCATGGCGGGGCAGTAAGCCACGGTCGTCCACATCCACGAACATAGATCGGCACGTCCGCGACCGTCGGATATGTAACCACCTCGGGTCGGCGCACAGCAATAGCGCGCCGACCCGGCGTCGCTTCAGCGGTCGGCGTCGATGAGGCTCTGCGGCCGCATGTCGGTCCAGTTCTCGTTGACGTAATCGAGGCATTCCTGGCGGCCGGCTGGGCCGTGCACGCAACGCCAGCCCGCCGGCACCTCGGCGAATTCCGGCCACAGGCTGTGCTGGTTCTCGTCGTTGACCAGCACCAGAAAGGTGCCGTCCTCGTTGTCGAACGGGTTGGTGCTCATCGGTTACTCCTCGTGCGAATGTGGATTACCAGGGTCTGCAGGGTGTCGAACCACAGGCGGGCCAGTTCCGTGACCGATTCTGCGGTGCACACGCCGGCCGGCCAAGCCCATGTGGCGACGAGCTGCGGGCCGCCCGGCCGGTCCTCGGTCTGTGCGTTCACCACCAGCTCGTACGACTCGGGCATGGCGTCGTCGGCACCGTTCTCGGCGGCTTCCGCCTCGGGGGCGTACTCCCAGTCGGCCGCCTCGGGGAAGTCGAACCGGCCCATGTAGTTGAACTGGATCGGCGGGTGCGGCAGCGCCGCCAGCACCGGGGCGGTGTCCGGGTTCAGGTAGCGGAGCAGGCCGTACCCCATGCCGTTGTCCGGCAGGGCGGCCAGGTGTTCGCGTACGCGGGTCACCGCCTCGGCCACCGCGGGCCCGCCGGCCGTGGTGTCGATGCCTGCGGTGTCGAGGCAGACCGGGAAGATGTTGGTGAACCAGCCGACCGTGCCGGACAGGTCGGCGCCGGGCACCAGGTGTTCCTCCCGGCCGTGTCCTTCCAGCGCGACCAGCACCGCGTCACCCGTGCCGCCCTGGGTGGCGCGCCAGCGGGTGACGGCGACGCCGAGCGCGCCGAGCAGGACGTCGTTGATCGTGGCGCCGAGCGCGGTGGGCACTCCGGTCAGCAGCGCCTCGGTGACGTCCGTAGGCAGCGTCTCGGTCACGTCGAGCAGTGTCGCGGCGACGTCGACGGACGCATCGAGCGGGCGCCGCACCGGCAGCGGGTCGCCCCGCTGCATCAGTTGCGTCCACACCGGCAGCTCGGCCACGCGGGCCGGGTCCAGGGCGTGCCGGGTGAGCCCGGTCGCCCAGCGCCGGAACGAGGTCGCCGCGTGGGCGGCCGCGGGTGCGCGTCCGGCCACGGCGTCGCGCCAGGCGGCGCCGAGCTCGGGCAGCAGCACCCGCCACGACACCCCGTCGACGACCAGGTGGTGCACGAGCAGCAGGAGCCGGCCCGGTCGGTCGGGCCCGGCGTCCAGCCAGGCGCACCGGATCATGACGCCGTTGTCCGGGTCGAGCGCGGCCTGGGCGATGCGGGCCTGTACGGCGACCGCATCCCACAGCTCACGGTCGTCCAGGCCGGACACGTCGACCCGGACGGTCCAGTCGGCGGAGCGCGACGACCCCGGCGGGGGCACGGTCATCGACCAGCCGCCGGTGCGGTCGAGCCGGGCCCGCAGCAGGTCGTGCCGGTCCGCGGCGGTCTGCAACGCGGCCAGCAGCGGCGCCCAGCCGAGCCCGGCGGGAACCTGCACGACCGCGGACTGGTTGAAACCGTCGATCGGGCCGTCGATCTCGCTGAGCCAGCGCATGACCGGGGTGAGCGGGAACGCGCCGATGCCGTCCCCGGCGGTGTCCGCGTCCGGGCCGGTGACCGTGGCGACCTCGGCGAGGCGGGCCACCGTACGCTCGGCGAAGACCTGGCGGGGGGTGAGCCGCAGGCCCGCCGCGCGCGCCCGGCCGACCACCTGCATCGCGACGATGCTGTCGCCGCCGAGGGCGAAGAAGTCGGCCTCGACGTCGATCGTGGACAGCCCGAGCGCGGCGGCGACGATCTCGCCCAGGGTGCGCTCGTGCGGGGTCCGCGGCGCCCGCCTGGCAGCGCCCGCACCCGGGTCGGGTGCGGGCAGGGCGGCCCGGTCGAGCTTGCCGTTGGCCAGCGTGGGCAGGCGGTCGAGCCGGATCAGTACGGCCGGGACCATGTGGTCGGGCAGCTCGGCGGCGACACCGGCGCGCACCGTGTCCACGTCCACGTCGGCCGGGGCGACCAGGTAGCCGACCAGGCGGCGGACGCCGGGACGGTTCTCGCGCGCCACGACCACGGCCTCGGCGACGCCGGGCTGCGCCGCGAGCACCGACTCGATCTCGGCCAGCTCCACCCGGAAGCCGCGGATCTTCACCTGTTCGTCGACCCGGCCCAGGTATTCGACCTGGCCGTCCTCGGTCCAGCGCACCAGGTCACCGGTGCGGTACATGCGGTCGCCGGGCGGCCCGTACGGGTCGGCGACGAACCGGTCGGCGCTCAGGTCGGGCCGGCCCAGGTAGCCGCGGGCCAGCCCGGCGCCGGCGACGTACAGCTCACCGGCGATGCCGGGCGGGGTGGGCCGCAGCGCATGGTCCAGCACGTACGCGCGGGCGCCCGCCACGGCCCGGCCGATCACCGGGGTCGCGGTGTCGCCGATCCGGGCGGCCAGGGCGTCCACGGTGGCCTCGGTCGGGCCGTACAGGTTGAACGCGCTCGTGCCGGCCAGGTTGCCGAGGCGGCGCCACAGTGCGGGCGGAACCGCCTCGCCGCCGACCCCGACCACGGCGAGCGGGCAGCGCCCGTCGCGGATCAGCCCGGCGTCCGCGACCTGCGCGAAGTGTGACGGGGTCAGCTCGATGAAGTCGATCCCGTCGGCGTGGATCAGCTCGGCGAGCTGCGCCGCGTCGCGCTGCACCTCCTCGGTGACGATGTGCAGGGCGTGACCGTCGAGCAGCCAGAGCTGCGGCTGCCATGACGCGTCGAACGCGAACGACCAGGCGTGCGCGACCCGCAGGTGGCGGCGGCCGGTGGCGGCCCGGGCCGGCAGGTGCAGTTGGGCGCGGTGGCTGCGGAACAGGTTGACCAGGTTGCGGTGGGTCACCACCACGCCCTTGGGGCGGCCGGTGGACCCGGAGGTGTAGATGACGTACGCGGGATGCCGGGCGTCGGCGGGGCGTACCCGGTCGGCGTCGGTGAGGTGGTGGCCGGGCAGTGTGTCGAGCAGCGGATCGTCCACCAGCACCCGGCCGATCCCCTCATCGACGGCCGGTACGCCGTCCGCGGTGACCAGCAGCACGGGCCGCGCGTCGCGCAGCATCGCCGCGATCCGCGCCGCCGGGTACGCGGGATCCACCGGCAGGTACGCGGCGCCGGTCTTGAGCACGGCCAGGATCGCGGTGATCGCGTCCGCGGTCCGTGGCAGGGCCAGTGCGACCGTGGTCTCCGGCCCGGCACCCCGCGCGGCCAGGTGCCTTGCGAGCCGGTTGGCGCGCGCGTCGAGCTCGGCGAACGTCCACCGGACCGGGCCGCAGACCACGGCTGTGGCTTCGGGCGACTCGGCCGCCTGCCGCTCGAACAGTTCCGCGACCGTGGGCCCGGCGGGTTCGGCATCCGGCGGGCTCGAAGCGGCCCGGTCATGCCCGAAAGGCGGCCGGTCATGCCCGGCAACCAGGTCGATGCGCCCGACCCTCCGCTGCGGGTCGGCGGCGAACGCGGTGAGCACCGCGGTGACCGCGTCCACGAGCCGGGCGGCCACCGGGCGGGTGAACAGGTCGGCCCGGTGTTCCAGCGTCAGGTGCAGCCGCTCGCCCGGGTCGACCACCCAGGTCAGCGGGTAGTGGGTGGCGTCGCGGCCGCCCGCGTCGGCCGCGGCGAGCAGGCTGTCCGGGTCGTCGCCGCGGTCCGGGTAGTTCTCGACGATCAGCAGCGTGTCGAACAGCTCCCCTGCCCCGGCCAGCCGCTGGATGTCGGCGAGCCCCAGGTACTGGTGGTCGAGCAGCGCCGACTGCTCGTCCTGCAGCCGGGTCAGCAGGGCGGTCACCGGTTCGGCGTGGTCGAGGCGGACCCGTACCGGCACGGTGTTGATGAACAGGCCGATCATCGACTCGACGCCGGGCAGGGGGGCGGGGCGCCCGGAGACGGTCGCGCCGAACACCACATCGGTACGGCCGGTGAGCCGCCCCAGCACGACGCCCCACGCCGCCTGCACCAGCGTGTTCAAGGTCAGGCCGCGGGAGCGGGCGAGCGCGGTCAGCGCGGCCGTCACGTCGGCGGGCAGCTCGTGCTCGGCCAGATCGGGTACGGCGGGTTCGCGTTGCGGGTCGGCAGGGGCGAGCCGGGTGGCGTCGGTGACCCCGGCCAGCGCGTGGCGCCACGCCTGCTCGGCGGCACCCCGGTCCTGCCCGGCGAGCCATGCCAGGAAGTCGCGGTACGGCGCCACCGCGCTCCGGTCGTCACGGTCGGCGTACAGCGCGGCGAGCTGCTCCATCAGCGGGCCACGGGACCAGCCGTCGAGCAGCATGTGCTGGTGCGTGAGGATCAGCCGGTACGCGCCCGGCGCCCGGACCAGCATCATCCGCAGCAGCGGCGCCCTGGCCGGGTCGAAACGCCGGGCCTCCTCGGCCAGGCACCGCTGCCAGGCCTCGACGAACGCCGTACCGTCCAGATCGGACAGGTCGGCGGTCGCCCAGGGCAGCGCGGCGGCGCGGGCGACCACGGCGACCGGCCGCCCGGAGCCGAGCTGGTGAAACGACGCCCGCAGGTTGGCGTGCCGGTGCAGCAGCGCCTGACCGGCCGCGCGCAACCGCGCCGGGTCGACGGTCGCGGGCAGGTCGAAGACCATCTGCACGGTGTACAGGTCGAGCCGGTCCGCGTCGAACGCGGCGTGGAACAGCAGCCCGGCCTGCAACGGCGACAGCGGCAGCACCTCGGCCACGTCGATGCCCAGCGCCGCGATCTCCGCGGTCTCCGCGTCGGTGAGCGTCACCAGCGCACCGGAGGCGGCCGCGGCCGTGAACACCGACCCGGCCGCCGCGGCCAGCGCGGCCGGGGTGCGCAGCTGGAACACCTGCCGCAGCGACAGCGACAGTCCCGCGGCGCGGGCCCGGCCGACCAGCGCGATGGACACGATGCTGTCGCCGCCGAGGGCGAAGAAGTCGTCCTGCGCGCCGACCGACGGCAGCGCCAGCACCTGGGCGAACAGGTCGCACATGAGCTGTTCGCGCGGGGTGCGGGCGGCGGTGCCGGTGCCGGCGAAGTCGGGGGCGGGCAGGGCGGCCCGGTCCAGTTTGCCGTTGACCGAGACCGGCAGCGCATCGAGCGCGACGAACGCGGAGGGCACCATGTACTCCGGCAGCCTCGCCCGCACCGCGCCGACGTCGACCGGGCCGCCGACGACGTACGCGACCAGGTGCGCGACGCCGGGACGGTCCTCGCGCAGCAGCACCACGGCCGAGTCCACGCCCGGTTGTGCCACCAGGGCGGCCTCAATCTCGCCCAGCTCGACGCGCAGGCCCCGGATCTTCACCTGGCCGTCGCCGCGCCCCAGGAACTCCAGCGCACCGGCAGAGTTCCAGCGGACCTGGTCGCCGGTGCGGTACATGCGCTGCCCCGCCGGGCCGTACGGGTCGGCGACGAACCGGCCCGCGGTCAGGCCGGGCCGTCCCCGGTAGCCGCGGGCCAGCTGGACGCCGGACAGGTACAGCTCGCCGGGCACACCGGCGGGCACCGGCCGCAGGTGCGGGTCGAGGACCTTCACCGCCGTGTTCCAGACCGGCGCGCCGATCGGCACGGTTGCGTCGCCGCAACCCCGGGCGGCGGGCCAGGACGTGACGTCCACGGCCGCCTCGGTGGGCCCGTACAGGTTGTGCAGGGCGGTGCCGGGCAGCAGTTCGTGGCAGCGTTCGGCGAGCGCGGTGGACAGGGCCTCGCCGCTGCAGATGATCCGGTGCAGTCCGGTGCAGGCCGCGGCGGCCGGGTCGGCGAGGAACGCGGCGAGCATCGACGGGACGAAGTGGACCGTGGTGACCCGCTCGCGTCGGATGAGCTCCGCCAGATAGGCGGGGTCGCGGTGCCCGTCCGGGCGGGCCACCACCAGCGTCGCGCCGGTGATCAGTGGCCAGAAGAACTCCCACACGGACACGTCGAAACCGGCCGGGGTCTTCTGCAGCACCCGGTCGCCGGCGGCCAGGCCGTACTCGTGTTGCATCCAGCGGAGCCGGTTGACGATCGCGGCGTGCTCGACCGCGACACCTTTGGGCGCCCCGGTGGAACCGGACGTGTAGATCAGGTACGCCGGGTGGCGCGGCCCCGGCGCGACCGGCGTCACGTCCGGGTCGGGCAGCGGCGCGTCCAGGAGGATCGGCGGGGGCCCGGTCACGCGGTGCGCCGTGGCGGCGACCGCGAGGACCGCGGCCGGGCGGGCGTCGTCCAGCATGGTCGCCAGCCGGGCGTCCGGGTGGTCCAGGTCCAGCGGCAGGTACGCGGCCCCGGCCCGGCACACCGCGAGGATCGCCACGACGAGCTCGGCCGAGCGGGGCAGCGCCAGCGCCACCACCCGTTCCGGCCCCGCCCCGGCCGCGGCCAGCACCCGGGCCAGCCGTTCGGTCCGCGCGTCCAGTTCCCGGTACGTGAGGGCGGCCCCGTCGGGGCCGACCAGCGCCACCGCGTCCGGGGTGGCGGCGGTCTGCGCGGCGACCAGTGCGGGCATCGTCGCCGCGGGCAGATCCCGGGTCTCGCCGGTACCGGCGGCCAGGATCGCGTCCGTGCCGGCCGCGTCGAGCAGGCCGGTCCGGCCGACCGGGACGTCCAGCCCGGCGCCCAGCCCGTCGACGACGGCGAGCAGTGCCGCCGCGAGCCTTCGCGCGTACGCCGCGTCGAACAGGTCGGGCCGGTACTCGACCGCGAGCCGCAGGGTGGGACCGGGCTCGGCGATCAGCGTCAGCGGGTAGTGGGTGGCATCGTGGCCGTCCGTGCCGATGACCGGAAGGCCGTCGTCGCCGGGCTCGTCGTCCGGGTAGTTCTCGAACACCACCAGCGTGTCGAACAGTTCCCCGTGCCCGGCGGCCCGCTGGATGTCGGTGAGTCCGAGGTACTGGTGTTCCATCAGCGCGGACTGTTCGTCCTGGATCCGGTCGAGCAGCGCGTGCGCCGGCTCGGCCGGGTCGAGCCGGACCCGGACCGGGACGGTGTTGATGAACAGGCCGATCATGGTTTCGACGCCGGGCAGCTGCGGCGGCCGGCCGGCCACGGTCGCGCCGAACACCACATCGTCCTGGCCGGTGAGCCGGGCCAGGACCAGCGCCCACGCGGCCTGCACGACCGTGTTGAGGGTGAGGCCTCGGGCCCGGGCGAGAGCCCCGAGTTCGGCGGTGCGGGCCGCGGGCAGCTCGACCTCGGCGACCTCCGGGGTGGGCACGGCACGGTCCGCGTCCACGACGGGTCCGGTGACGGCCCGGGAATCCGGGGCGGGGGGCCCGGCCGCGGTGACGACCTGGTCCGGCCCGGCGGGGACGAGCTGTGCGGGCCCGGCAGCGGGGGCGACCTGAGTAGGCCCGGCCAGGCCGGTGAGGGCGGCGGCCCAGGCCCGTTCGGCGCGGACCCGGTCCTGACCGGACAGCCAGGCCAGATAATCCCGGAACGGGCGGCCCAGCGCGGGCGCCGCCTCGCCGTCGCGGTACAGCGCGGACAGCTCCGCCAGCAGCGGCCCCCGGGACCAGCCGTCGAGCAGCAGGTGGTGGTGAGTGAGCACGAGCTTGTGGGTGTCCGGGCCGGTGTGCACCAGCGCGAACCGCACCAGCGGCCCCGCGGCCGGATCGAACCGCTGTCCCTCGCCGGCAACGGCCTGCTCCCACGACTCGTACTCGGTCCAGGGCGCTGCGGTGGACGCGGGCGGAACGACGCTGACCAGAGTGCCGGAGCTCAGGTGGTGGAACGAGGCGCGCAGGTTGCCGTGCCGGTCCAGCAGGGCCTGGCACGCGGCGCGCAGCCGCACGGGGTCGATCGGCCCGGCCAGGTCGACGACCATCCGTACGGCGTAGACGTCGGGGCCGGTGTCGTCGAGCAGCGTACGGAACAGCAGCCCGGCCTGCAGCGGCGACAGCGGCAGCACCTCGTGGACGTCGGTGCCCAGCGCGGCCAGTTCCCGCCGGTCCGCGTCGGTGAGGCTGACCAGCGACAGGCTGGCCGCAACGGTGTCGGCCCCGGTGAGCGCGTCCGCGACCGTGACCAGCCGGGCCGGGGTCCGGTGCTGGAACACCTGCCGTGGGGAGATCACCAGCCCGGCGGTGCGGGCGCGGCCGACGAGCTGCATGGACATGATGCTGTCCCCGCCGAGCGCGAAGAAGTCGTCGTCGATGCCGACCTGCGGCACGCCGACGACCTCGGCGAACACGTCGCACAGCAGCTTCTCGCGGGGGGTGCGCGGTGCCCGTCCGGCGGCGCCGGCGGCGAAGTCGGGTGCGGGCAGGGCGGCCCGGTCGAGCTTGCCGTTGACCGAGACGGGCAACGCGTCCAGCGCCACGAACGCGCCCGGGACCATGTGGTCGGGCAGCACCGCGGCCACGTCGGCCCGCAGGCCGCTCAGGTCGGCGCCGGGCACGACGTACGCGACGAGGCGTGTGGTCCCGCCGTCGGTGCGCAGCACCACGGCGGCCTGCCGGACCCCCGGCTGGCGGGCGACGACCGCCTCGATCTCGCCGAGTTCCACCCGGAAGCCGCGGATCTTGACCTGGTGGTCGGCGCGGCCGACGAACTCGATCGCACCGTCCGCCTTCCAGCGCACCAGGTCGCCGGTGCGGTACATGCGGGAACCGGGGGTCGCGAACGGGTCCGCCAGGAACCGTTCGGCAGTCAGGGCGGCCCGGTTCAGGTAGCCGCGGGCCAGGCCGAGCCCGCCCAGGTACAGCTCGCCGACCGTGCCGGCGGGCACCGGTTGCAGGCCGCTGTCCAGCACGTACGCGAGCTGGCCGGGATCGGGGTGACCGATCGGCACGGTGCCGGTGGTGACCGGCGCGCACTCCCACAGGGTCGCGTTGACGCTGGTCTCGGTCGGGCCGTACGCGTTGAACATGCGCCGCCCGGCGGCGAACCGCTCGGCCAGCCGGGGCGGCACCTCCTCCGTGCCGACCAGCATGGACACGCCGAGCGGCAGCCGGCAGTCCGCGGGCAGCGCGCCCAGCACCGACGGTGGCAGCGCGAGCTGGGTGACCTCGTGTTTGGTGAGGTAGTCGATCAGCGGCGCGCCCGGGACGCGCAGCTCGGCCGGAACCACCACGAGCGCGCCGCCGGACAGCAGCGCCTGGCACATCTCCCAGTACGCGAGGTCGAAGCTGGGCGAGGCGAACAGCAGCACCCGGCTCGTCTCGGTGACGCCGAGCCGCTGCTGCTGGGTGGCGAGCAGTTTGGCGACGCCTTCGTGGGTGACCACGACGCCCTTGGGTTGCCCAGTCGAGCCGGACGTGTAGATCACGTACGCGGCGTCGTGGACGTCCGGGTCCCGCGGGTCGGCCTGCGGCCCGGTGGCGGTGACGTCGAGGGCGGGCAGGTCGCCGGGCAGGCCGGCGCGGGTGATCGCACAGGCGGGGGCGGCGTCGTCGAGCATGTAGCGCAGCCGGTCAGCGGGATAGTCCAGGTCCAGCGCGAGATACGCGGCACCCGAACGCAGCACCCCGACCAGCGCGGTGACCAGGTCGGTGCTGCGGGGCAGCGCGACCGCGACGACGTCGCCGGGCCCGACACCGCGTCCCGCCAGGGTACGGGCCAGCCGGGCGGAACGGGCGTCCAGTTCGGCGTAGGTGACCCGTTCGTCGGCGAAGACCACCGCGACGTGGTCCGGGTACGCCGCGGCCATCTGCGCGAACCGGCGCGGGAACGTGGTGGGCGCGATGCCGTCGGTGCTGCCGTTCCATCCGAGGATGGTCGCGCGTTCGTCGGCGTCGAGGACGTCGATCCGCCCGACCGGGCGGGCCGGGTCGGCGGCGATCGCGGTGAGAATGCGGACGAGACGGTCGAGCAGGACCCGGATGGCGGCGCGGTCGAATACGTCGGCGCGGTAGCGGATCTCCAGGTTGATCCGGTCCCCCGGCTCGGCGATCAGCACCAGCGGGTAGTGGGTGGCGTCCTCGTCGTGCACCCGGGCGACCTGCAGGCCGGGAACGGTTTCGGCGCCGGAGTCCGGGTAGGACTCGAACACGGTCAACGTGTCGAACAACTGGCCGTGCGCCGCCACCCGCTGGATGTCGGCGAGCCCCAGGTACTGGTGCTCGATCAGCGCGGCCTGCTCGTCCTGCAGGCGTACCAGCAGGTCGCGGGCGGGTTCGGCCGGGTCGATCCGGACCCGGACCGGGACGGTGTTGATGAACAGGCCGATCATCGACTCGACGCCGGGCAGTTGCGGCGGGCGGCCGGACACGGTCGCGCCGAACACGACGTCGTCGCGGCCGGTCGTGCGGGCCAGCAGCAGCCCCCACGCTGCCTGGATCAGCGTGTTGAGTGTGAGGCCATGGCCGCGGGCCAGGCCGGTGAGGCGGGCGCTGAGCGTGGGCGGCAGCGCGGTCTCCACCGAGTCCGACACGACCGGCTCGGTCGCCGTGCCCGCGGGCGCGACGCGGGTCGGCCCGTCCAGGCCGGACAGCGCCTGCCGCCAGGCGGCCGTCGCGGCCTGGCGGTCCCAGCGCGACAACCACGACAGGTACGCCTTGTACGGGGTGACCGGCGGCAGCGAGCCGGGCCGGGCGTACCCGTCGAGCAGTTCCCGCACGAGCAGCGGCGCCGACCAGCCGTCCAGCAGGATGTGGTGGTGGGTGATGGTGAGCCGGTGCAGGTCGGCGGCCAGCCGGGTGAGCGTCATGCGCAGCAGCGGCGGGCGGGTCATGTCGAAGCGCCGGGCGCGGTCGGCGTCGGCGAGCCGGGCCAGTTCGGTGTCGCGTTCGGCCGCGGGCAGTGCGCTCAGGTCGTGTTCGGTCCAGGGCAGCCGGGCGCGGGCGGGGATCGCCGCGACCGTGGTCCCTTTGCCGGTACGGCGGAAGCCGGCGCGCAAGTTGGCGTGCCGGTCGAGCAGCGCCTGACCCGCCGCGCGCATCCGGGCGGCGTCCAGCGCTCCGGTGAGGTCGAGCGCGGTGGACACGGTGTAGACGTCGGGCGTTTCGGAGTCGTACAGGGCGTGGAAGAGCAGGCCCTGCTGCAGCGGCGACAGGGGCAGGACGTCCTCGAGGCCGGTCTTGTTGGTCACTGGGTCTCCCACTCGGCTTCGAGGTCGGCGAACTCGGCTTCGAGGCTGTCGATGTCGTCCTGGCTCAGCTCGACCAGGTCCAGGTCGGACGGGGTGTGGCCACCGGCGCCGGGATCGGCGGCGTACGCGGCCAGGCCGTGCAGCGCGGCCCGCCACCGCCCGGCCAGATCATTGACCTGTGCCTCGGTGAGCAGGTCGCGCGGCCACGTGAACGTGGCGTGGAGCCGGGGACCGTCCGGGTGGTCCTCGGTCGTGGCGGTGATGTCGAGCGGGTAGTCGGCGGGCATGCCGTCGTCGGCGCCGCCGCCCCAGCCCTCTCCGGCCGGCTGCCACGGCGCGGCCCCGGCATCTCCGGCGGCGAAGCGGCCCAGGTAGTTGAAGCCGATCTGGGGCGGCCGGTGGGCGCCGAGCACGGCCGCGGTGTCCGGGTTCAGGTGGCGCAGCAGGCCGTACCCGAGGCCGTTGTCCGGTACGGCCCGCAGCCGTTCCTTGATGGTTTTCAGCGCATCGCCCGGGTCCTCGGCGCCGAGGTCGAGCCGCACCGGGTATTCGCTGGTGAACCATCCGACCGTGCGGGACAGGTCGGTGCCGGGTACGAGGTGTTCCGCGCGGCCGTGCCCTTCCAGGGTGATCAGCCAGCCGGTGCCGCCGGACCAGTCGCGCAACGCCAGGGCGAGCCCGGCGAGCAGCACGTCGTCGATGGTGGCGTGGAAGCCGGACGGCACGGTGGTCAGCAGCGGCCGGGTGTGTTCCGGCGGCAGTCCCATGCTCAGTTCGTCGCACGTGGCGGTGGTGTCGCGGGTGGGGTCCAGGGGGCGGCTGCCGAGCGCGGCCCGCGGCCCGTCCAGCACCCCGGCCCAGTACGGCATCTGGGCCACGGTCGCGGCGTCCCGGGAGAGGCGATCCAGTTCCCGGGCCCAGCGCCGGAACGACGTACCGGCCGCGGGCAACACGATCGGCTGCCCGGCCGTACGGGCAGCCCAGGCGGTGGCGAGGTCGGGCAGCAGGATCCGCCAGGACACCCCGTCGACCGCGAGGTGGTGCACGACGAGCAGCACGTACCCGGGCTCGAGCAGGACCGCCTGCACCATGATGCCGCCCGCGGGGTCGAGCCGGTCCCGGGCCTCCGCGGCAATGCCGGGCAGCGCCGCTGCGTCGAACGGCGCGGTCCGGACGAGGCCGCGGGCGCGGTTGTCGGGGGCGGGTTCCGGGATGTGCATGCCGTCCGTGGTGACGCGGGCGCGCAGCAGGTCGTGCCGGTCGATGAGAGCCTGCAGGACCTCGCGCAGGCTGTCGGTGGTGAGGTCGTCCGGGGCGCGCAGCAGCATGGACTGGCTGTAGCCGCGGGTCGGCCCGGGCACCTCGTGCAGCCAGCGCATGACCGGGGTGAGTGGGGCGGTCCCCCACGCCTCGCGCGGGTCCTCCGCGACGGCGGTGTCCACAGTGGCCGCCGCGGCGAGCCCGGCGGGGGTCTTGTGACGGAACACGTCGCGCGGGCTGACGCCGAGACCGGCGGCGCGGGCGCGGCTGACGAGCTGGATGGAGACGATGCTGTCGCCGCCGAGCGCGAAGAAGTCGTCGTCGATCCCGACCGTGGGCAGTCCCAGCACCTCGGCGAACAGATCACACAGCGTCCGCTCCCGGGTGGTGCGGGCGGCACGGCCGGTGCTCAACGCGGTGAAGTCCGGGTCCGGCAACGCGGCCACATCCAACTTCCCCGCCACCGTCCGCGGCAACACATCCACCTCCACAAAGGCTGCCGGAACCATGTACTGCGGCAACCTCGCCCGCAACGCCTCCACATCCACCGGGCCACCCACCACATACGCCACCAGGCGACCGTCCCGCACCACCACCGCACTCTGCCCGCCCAACGCCGCCTCGATCTCACCCAGCTCCACACGGAACCCGCGCACCTTCACCTGACCATCCGCGCGACCCGCGAACCCCAACACACCCCCGGTCGACCAGCGCGCCAGATCACCCGTGCGGTACATCCGGCTCCCCGCCGGACCCCACGGATCCGCCACAAACCGCTGCGCGGTCAACCCCGCCCGGCGCAGATAGCCGTGCGCCAGGCAGGGACCGGCAACGTAGAGCTCACCCACCACACCCCACGGCACCGGCCGCAACGCCGCATCCAACACATAGGTCCGCACGTTCGCCAGCCGGTACCCCACCCGATCCGGACCGTCCCACCCATACGCGTCGACGGACGCCTCGGTCGGGCCGTACAGGTCGTGGCACGCCAGGCCCGGCGTCGCGCACACCCGCTGCCACAACTGCGCATCAATCGCCTCACCACCGACCAGCAGCACACGCAGACCGGTTTCGAGGATGCCCGCGGGCACGAGCTCCCGCAGGTAGGTCGGGGTCACGTCCAGCACGTCGACCCCGTGGTGACGCACGTACGCCACCAGCGCGGCGTCGTCGCGGTACTCGTCATCGTCGAGCACGTGCAAGGCGTGCCCGTCGAACAGCCACAACAGCGGCTCCCACGAACCGTCGAACGTGAACGACGCCACGTGCGCCACGCGAAGCCCGCGCTCCCGCATGAGGTGTTTCCGATGGGTGTGGAACAGATTCACGATCCCCCGATGCGGCACCACCACACCCTTCGGCACACCCGTCGAACCCGACGTGTAGATCACGTAGGCGGGATCGTCGGGCGACACCGCGGGAATCGGGGCGGCGTGGGCCGCTGCGGGCAGATCCGGGCCCACGATCAGGCGGGGCCCGGTCCACGGCACATCGATGCCTGCGGTCGTGACGAGCATCGCCGGGGCGGCGTCGTCGAGCATCCCGGCGATCCACTCGGCGGGCTGGCAGGCGTCCAACGGCAGATACGCGGCCCCGGCCTTCAGCACGCCCAGGATCGCGGGCACCGTCAGCGGACGGGCCGTCGCCAGCGCGACCAGGGCCCCTCGCCCGACGTTCTCCCCCGCCAACGTGCCGGCCATCCGCGACGACCAGTCGTCCAGCTCCGCGAACGTCCAGGACCGCCCGCCCGACACCAGCGCCACCGCACCCGGGGTCGCATCCACCTGCGCCCGGAACAGATCCACGATCGACCCGCCCGGCACCTCCACCTCGGCCACCGGCCCGATCCGCTCCCGCGCGTCGAGCACATCGATGCGCCCGATCGGCACGGAGGCGTCGCGGGTGACCGCCGTGAACACGCGCAGCAGCCGGTCCACGAGGTGTTGTGCCGTGTCCCGGTCGTACAGGTCGGTGGCGAACTCCAGCGTTCCTTCGACTCCGTTGCCGTCGGGGGCGTCGGTGAAGTCGAACGACAGGTCGAACATCGCCACCCGGTGGCCCACCGGCTCCGGTCGCGCATCCAGATCGGCGAGCCGCCACCGGTCGCTGCTGCCGGGCAGGTACGACACCATGGTCTGGAACAACGGATGCCGCCCCAGAGAGCGCACCGGATTCAACACCTCGACCACATGCTCGAACGGCACCTCCTGCCGATCGAACGCCGCCAGATCCGTCTCCCGCACCCGCCCCAACAACTCCCGAAACGACGGATCACCCGACGTATCAGTACGCAACACCACCGTGTTCACAAAGAACCCGACCAACCCGTCCAACACCGCATCCGGACGACCCGCCACCGGCGAACCCAACGGAATGTCCGTACCCCCACCCAACCGCGTCAACAACACCGCCACCGCCGCCTGCACCACCATGAACAAGCTCGTACCGGTCGTGCGGGCCAGGTGCCGCAGATCCTGGGCCACCGTGCCGGGCAGCGCGAACTCGATCACCTCTCCCCGGTGGCTCGCCTCGGCGGGCCGCGGCCGGTCAGTAGGCAGATGCAGCTCCTCGGGGAGCCCGGCGAGCGCCGCACGCCACAGCTCGGTCTGCTCGGCGAAACCGTCCGCCTGATCACGCTGCCACAGCGCGAAGTCGGCGTACTGGACCGGCAGGGGCGCGAACGCGGGGGCCCGGCCGGCCAGCCGGGCCTCGTACGCGACGGTGAGGTCGGCTCGCAGCGGCTCGTCGGACCATTCGTCGCCGGCGATGTGGTGCAGCAGCAGAAGCAGCACGTGTTCGTCCGGTCCGGCGGGGAACGCCTGGACCCGCAGCGGCGGTTCCCGGTCGAGCGCGAAGCCGTGTCCGGCGGCGTCGGTGAGGTCGGCCGTCGCGTCAAGGAACTCGACCGGCACCGCGTCCGGTTCAAGGATCCGCTGGTACGGCGTTCCACGGTCGTCCGGGAAGATCGTGCGCAGTGTCTCGTGGCGGGCCACGACGTCGCCGACTGCGGCGGTCAGCGCATCCGGGTCGAGGCGACCCCGCAACCGCCACGCGATCGGAATGTTGTACGTCGGATCCGGCCCCTCCAACCGGAACACAAACCACAACCGCCGCTGCGCAAACGACAACGGCACCCGCACCGGCCGCTCCCGCACCACCACCGGCACCCGCGACGAACCCACCAACCGCGGCAACAACGCCGCCACCGACGGCGCATCAAACACCGCCCGCACCGCCACCTCAACACCCAACACAGCACGCACCCGACCCGCAAGACGCATCACCAACAACGAATGCCCACCCAGAGCAAAAAAGTCGTCGTCGATTCCCACCGACGGCAGCCCCAACACCTCGGCGAACAGATCACACAGCGTCTGCTCCCGGGACGTGCGGGCGGCACGCCAGGAGCTCAACGCGGTGAAGTCCGGGTCCGGCAACGCGGCCACATCCAACTTCCCCGCCACCGTCCGCGGCAACACATCCACCTCCACAAACGCTGCCGGAACCATGTACTGCGGCAACCTCGCCCGCAACGCCTCCACATCCACCGGACCACCCACCACATACGCCACCAGGCGACCGTCCCGCACCACCACCGCACACTGCCCGCCCAACACCGCCTCGATCTCACCCAGCTCGATGCGGAACCCGCGCACCTTCACCTGACCATCCGCGCGACCCGCGAACTCCAACACCCCGCCCGCCGACCACCGCGCCAGATCACCCGTGCGGTACATCCGGCTCCCCGCCGGACCCCACGGATCCGCGACGAACCGCTGCGCGGTCAACCCCGCCCGGCGCAGATAGCCGTGCGCCAGGCCGGGACCGGCAACGTAGAGCTCACCCACCACACCCCACGGCACCGGCCGCAACGCCGCATCCAACACATACGTCCGCACATTCGCCAGCCGGTACCCCACCCGACCCGGACCGTCCCACCCATACGCGTCCACAGATGATTCCGTCGGACCGTACAAGTCATGACACGCCAGGCCCGGCGTCGCGCACACCCGCTGCCACAACTGCGCATCGATCGCCTCACCACCGACCAGCAGCACACGCAGACCAGCGTCCAGCACCCCCGCGGGAACAAGCTCCCGCAGATGCGTGGGAGTCACGTCCAGCACGTCCAGCCCGTGCTCGCGCAGACAACCCACCAAGGCCCGCGGATCGCGACACACCTCCGCATCCACCACATGCAACGTGTGCCCATCCAGCAGCCACAACAACGGCTCCCACGAACCGTCAAACGTAAACGACGCCACATGCGCCACCCGCAACCCACGCTCCCGCATCAGATGCTTCCGATGACTGTGGAACAAATTCACAATCCCCCGATGCGGCACCACCACACCCTTCGGCACACCCGTCGAACCCGACGTGTAAATCACGTACGCCGCATCCCCGGCCCGCGGCCCGACGGCTGCCGACAGCTCGACCGGGCCGGCCGAAGCGGCGAACATCCCGGAGGGGCCGATCAGCACACGCGGACCCGACCACGCCACCTCAGCGCCCTCGGCGGCGATCAGCAGCGCCGGTCCCGCGTCGTCCAGCATCGCCGCGACCCGGCCGGCGGGCTGGTGGGCGTCCAGCGGCAGATACGCGGCCCCGGCCTTCAGCACGCCCAGGATCGCGGGCACCGTCAGCGGACGGGCCGTCGCCAGCGCGACCAGGGCCCCTCGCCCGACGCCCTCCCCCGCCAACGTGCCGGCCATCCGCGACGACCAGTCGTCCAGCTCCGCGAACGTCCAGGACCGCCCGCCCGACACCAGCGCCACCGCACCCGGGGTCGCATCCACCTGCGCCCGGAACAGATCCACGATCGACCCGCCCGGCACCTCCACCTCGGCCACCGGCACGATCCGCTCCCGCGCGTCGAGCACATCGATGCGCCCGATCGGCAGCGACGGGTCGGCGGCCACCGCCGCCAGGATCCGCTGCAGGCGTTCGACCAGTTGGTGCGCGCTGTCATGCTCGTACAGATCGGTGGCGTATTCGAGCGCGCCGCGCACCCCTTCGGTGGTTTCGAAGAAGTCGAACGACAGGTCGAACATGGCGACCTGCTGGCGTACGGGCTCGGTCTCGACGCGCAGTGATCCGAGGTGCCAGGTGCGGTCGGCTTCGCCGAGGTAGGACACCATGGTCTGGAACAACGGATGCCGCCCCAGAGAGCGCACCGGATTCAACACCTCGACCACATGCTCGAACGGCACCTCCTGCCGATCGAACGCCGCCAGATCCGTCTCCCGCACCCGCCCCAACAACTCCCGAAACGACGGATCACCCGACGTATCAGTACGCAACACCACCGTGTTCACAAAGAACCCGACCAACCCGTCCAACACCGCATCCGGACGACCCGCCACCGGCGAACCCAACGGAATGTCCGTACCCCCACCCAACCGCGTCAACAACACCGCCACCGCCGCCTGCACCACCATGAACAAGCTCGTACCGGTGGAACTGGCCAGTTCGCGCAGTCGCGCAGTGACGTCGCCGGGCAGGTCGAAGGGCACGACGTCGCCGCGGTGGCTGGCCGCTGCCGGGCGGGCCCGGTCGGTGGGCAGGTGCAGCTCCTCGGGGAGCCCGGCGAGCGCCGCACGCCACAGCTCGGTCTGCTCGGCGAGCCTGTCCGCCTGATCACGCTGCCACAGCGCGAAGTCGGCGTACTGGACCGGCAGCGGCGGGAACGCCGGGGGTTGCCCGGCGCACCGAGCGGTGTAAGCGGCCACGAGGTCGCGGCGCAGCGGCACGTCGGACCATTCGTCGCCGGCAATGTGGTGCAGCAGCAGAAGCAGCACGTGTTCGTCCGGGGCGATGCGGAACAGCCGGGCCTGCAGCGGCGGTTCCTCGTCGAGCTGGAAGCCGTACGCGCCGACGGCCGCGAGTCGCCCGGCGAGATCCGCCTCGGCGATCTCTTCGACGGGCATCGTCACGGGCGCGGCGGGCAGCACCCGCTGGAACGGTTCCCCGTCGTGGTCGCCGAAAACGGTCCGCAGTGTCTCGTGGCGGGCCACGACGTCGCCGACCGCGGCGGTCAGCGCATCCGGGTCGAGGCGACCCCGCAACCGCCACGCGATCGGAATGTTGTACGTCGGATCCGGCCCCTCCAACCGGAACACAAACCACAACCGCCGCTGCGCAAACGACAACGGCACCCGCACCGGCCGCTCCCGCACCACCACCGGCACCCGCGACGAACCCACCAACCGCGGCAACAACGCCGCCACCGACGGCGCATCAAACACCGCCCGCACCGCCACCTCAACACCCAACACAGCACGCACCCGACCCGCAAGACGCATCACCAACAACGAATGCCCACCCAGAGCAAAAAAGTCGTCGTCGATTCCCACCGACGGCAGCCCCAACACCTCGGCGAACAGATCACACAGCGTCTGCTCCCGGGACGTGCGGGCGGCACGCCAGGAGCTCAACGCGGTGAAGTCCGGGTCCGGCAACGCGGCCACATCCAACTTCCCCGCCACCGTCCGCGGCAACACATCCACCTCCACAAACGCTGCCGGAACCATGTACTGCGGCAACCTCGCCCGCAACGCCTCCACATCCACCGGACCACCCACCACATACGCCACCAGGCGACCGTCCCGCACCACCACCGCACACTGCCCGCCCAACACCGCCTCGATCTCACCCAGCTCGATGCGGAACCCGCGCACCTTCACCTGACCATCCGCGCGACCCGCGAACTCCAACACCCCGCCCGCCGACCACCGCGCCAGATCACCCGTGCGGTACATCCGGCTCCCCGCCGGACCCCACGGATCCGCGACGAACCGCTGCGCGGTCAACCCCGCCCGGCGCAGATAGCCGTGCGCCAGGCCGGGACCGGCAACGTAGAGCTCACCCACCACACCCCACGGCACCGGCCGCAACGCCGCATCCAACACATACGTCCGCACATTCGCCAGCCGGTACCCCACCCGACCCGGACCGTCCCACCCATACGCGTCCACAGATGATTCCGTCGGACCGTACAAGTCATGACACGCCAGGCCCGGCGTCGCGCACACCCGCTGCCACAACTGCGCATCGATCGCCTCACCACCGACCAGCAGCACACGCAGACCAGCGTCCAGCACCCCCGCGGGAACAAGCTCCCGCAGATGCGTGGGAGTCACGTCCAGCACGTCCAGCCCGTGCTCGCGCAGACAACCCACCAAGGCCCGCGGATCGCGACACACCTCCGCATCCACCACATGCAACGTGTGCCCATCCAGCAGCCACAACAACGGCTCCCACGAACCGTCAAACGTAAACGACGCCACATGCGCCACCCGCAACCCACGCTCCCGCATCAGATGCTTCCGATGACTGTGGAACAAATTCACAATCCCCCGATGCGGCACCACCACACCCTTCGGCACACCCGTCGAACCCGACGTGTAAATCACGTACGCCGCATCCCCGGCCCGCGGCCCGACGGCTGCCGACAGCTCGACCGGGCCGGCCGAAGCGGCGAACATCCCGGAGGGGCCGATCAGCACACGCGGACCCGACCACGCCACCTCAGCGCCCTCGGCGGCGATCAGCAGCGCCGGTCCCGCGTCGTCCAGCATCGCCGCGACCCGGCCGGCGGGCTGGTGGGCGTCCAGCGGCAGATACGCGGCCCCGGCCTTCAGCACGCCCAGGATCGCGGGCACCGTCAGCGGACGGGCCGTCGCCAGCGCGACCAGGGCCCCTCGCCCGACGCCCTCCCCCGCCAACGTGCCGGCCATCCGCGACGACCAGTCGTCCAGCTCCGCGAACGTCCAGGACCGCCCGCCCGACACCAGCGCCACCGCACCCGGGGTCGCATCCACCTGCGCCCGGAACAGATCCACGATCGACCCGCCCGGCACCTCCACCTCGGCCACCGGCACGATCCGCTCCCGCGCGTCGAGCACATCGATGCGCCCGATCGGCAGCGACGGGTCGGCGGCCACCGCCGCCAGGATCCGCTGCAGGCGTTCGACCAGTTGGTGCGCGCTGTCATGCTCGTACAGATCGGTGGCGTATTCGAGCGCGCCGCGCACCCCTTCGGTGGTTTCGAAGAAGTCGAACGACAGGTCGAACATGGCGACCTGCTGGCGTACGGGCTCGGTCTCGACGCGCAGTGATCCGAGGTGCCAGGTGCGGTCGGCTTCGCCGAGGTAGGACACCATGGTCTGGAACAACGGATGCCGCCCCAGAGAGCGCACCGGATTCAACACCTCGACCACATGCTCGAACGGCACCTCCTGCCGATCGAACGCCGCCAGATCCGTCTCCCGCACCCGCCCCAACAACTCCCGAAACGACGGATCACCCGACGTATCAGTACGCAACACCACCGTGTTCACAAAGAACCCGACCAACCCGTCCAACACCGCATCCGGACGACCCGCCACCGGCGAACCCAACGGAATGTCCGTACCCCCACCCAACCGCGTCAACAACACCGCCACCGCCGCCTGCACCACCATGAACAAGCTCGTACCGGTGGAACTGGCCAGTTCGCGCAGTCGCGCAGTGACGTCGCCGGGCAGGTCGAAGGGCACGACGTCGCCGCGGTGGCTGGCCGCTGCCGGGCGGGCCCGGTCGGTGGGCAGGTGCAGCTCCTCGGGGAGCCCGGCGAGCGCCGCACGCCACAGCTCGGTCTGCTCGGCGAGCCTGTCCGCCTGATCACGCTGCCACAGCGCGAAGTCGGCGTACTGGACCGGCAGCGGCGGGAACGCCGGGGGTTGCCCGGCGCACCGAGCGGTGTAAGCGGCCACGAGGTCGCGGCGCAGCGGCACGTCGGACCATTCGTCGCCGGCAATGTGGTGCAGCAGCAGAAGCAGCACGTGTTCGTCCGGGGCGATGCGGAACAGCCGGGCCTGCAGCGGCGGTTCCTCGTCGAGCTGGAAGCCGTACGCGCCGACGGCCGCGAGTCGCCCGGCGAGATCCGCCTCGGCGATCTCTTCGACGGGCATCGTCACGGGCGCGGCGGGCAGCACCCGCTGGAACGGTTCCCCGTCGTGGTCGCCGAAAACGGTCCGCAGTGTCTCGTGGCGGGCCACGACGTCGCCGACCGCGGCGGTCAGCGCATCCGGGTCGAGGCGACCCCGCAACCGCCACGCGATCGGAATGTTGTACGTCGGATCCGGCCCCTCCAACCGGAACACAAACCACAACCGCCGCTGCGCAAACGACAACGGCACCCGCACCGGCCGCTCCCGCACCACCACCGGCACCCGCGACGAACCCACCAACCGCGGCAACAACGCCGCCACCGACGGCGCATCAAACACCGCCCGCACCGCCACCTCAACACCCAACACAGCACGCACCCGACCCGCAAGACGCATCACCAACAACGAATGCCCACCCAGAGCAAAAAAGTCGTCGTCGATTCCCACCGACGGCAGCCCCAACACCTCGGCGAACAGATCACACAGCGTCTGCTCCCGCGAGGTGCGCGCCACCCGCCCACCCCCGGAACCGAACTCCGGCGCCGGCAGCGCCGCCACGTCCAGCTTCCCCGCCACCGTCCGCGGCAACACATCCACCTCCACAAACGCTGCCGGAACCATGTACTGCGGCAACCTCGCCCGCAACGCCTCCACATCCACCGGACCACCCACCACATACGCCACCAGGCGACCGTCCCGCACCACCACCGCACTCTGCCCGCCCAACACCGCCTCGATCTCACCCAGCTCCACACGGAACCCGCGCACCTTCACCTGACCATCCGCACGACCCGCGAACCCCAACACACCCCCGGTCGACCACCGCGCCAGATCACCCGTGCGATACATCCGGCTGCCTGGCGCGCCGAAGGGATCCGGGACGAACCGGTGGGCGGTGAGTCCCGGCCGGTGCAGATACCCGTCGGCCAGGCCGGTTCCGGCGACGTACAGCTCGCCGAGCGCGCCGGGCGGCACCGGGCGCAACGCGCCGTCGAGCACGTACGTCCGCACGTTGGCAAGCCGGTACGCGGACCGCTCGGCGCCGTCCCACCCGTACGCGTCGACGGACGCCTCGGTCGGGCCGTACAGGTCGTGGCACGCCAGGCCCGGCGTCGCGCACACCCGCTGCCACAACTGCGCATCAATCGCCTCACCACCGACCAGCAGCACACGCAGACCAGCGTCCAGCACCCCCGCGGGAACAAGCTCCCGCAGATGCGTGGGAGTCACGTCCAGCACGTCCAGCCCGTGCTCGCGCAGACAACCCACCAAGGCCCGCGGATCGCGACACACCTCCGCATCCACCACATGCAACGTGTGCCCATCCAGCAGCCACAACAACGGCTCCCACGAACCGTCAAACGTAAACGACGCCACATGCGCCACCCGCAACCCACGCTCCCGCATCAGATGCTTCCGATGACTGTGGAACAAATTCACAATCCCCCGATGCGGCACCACCACACCCTTCGGCACACCCGTCGAACCCGACGTGTAAATCACGTACGCCGCATCCCCGGCCCGCGGCCCGACGGCTGCCGACAGCTCGACCGGGCCGGCCGAAGCGGCGAACATCCCGGAGGGGCCGATCAGCACACGCGGACCCGACCACGCCACCTCAGCGCCCTCGGCGGCGATCAGCAGCGCCGGTCCCGCGTCGTCCAGCATCGCCGCGACCCGGCCGGCGGGCTGGTCCAGGTCGAGGGGCAGATACGCGGCGCCGCTGCCGAGTACCCCGAAGACGGCCGGCACCATCAGGCCGCGCGGCAGCGCGAGCGCCACCAGGTCGCCGCGGGTCACGCCGCCTTCGCGCAGCAGCGCGGCGAGTCCGGCCGCCCATTCCTGCATTTCGGCGAACGTCCACGTACGCCCGTCGGCGACCAGCGCCACGGCGTCCGGGGTTCGGGCCACCTGCTCGCGCAGCAGCCCGGTGATGGTGGTGCTGGGCACCGGTGCCGCGGTGTCGTTCCCGTCGTGCAGGATCCGGGCCCGCTCGGCCGGGGTCAGCACGTCGAACGCGGCCGCAGGCGCGTCCGGGGTGGCGCAGATCCGGGTCAGGACCAGGGTCAGCCGGTCGAGCAGGGTGTCCGCAGCCGCCTGCGTGAACAGGTCGCCGCGGTACTCCAGGTCCAGGTGCAGTTGCGGGCCGGGCCGGGCGGTCAGCGTCACCGGGTAGTGGGCACAGTCGCGGATCTGGGCGCCGGTGACCCGTACGCCGCCGGGCACCTCGGGCAGAGTCTCACCGAGCGGGTAGTTCTCGAAGACGGTCAGCGTGTCGAACAGGTCGCCGTGCCCGGCGATCCGTTGGATCTCGGCCAGTCCGAGATGCTGGTGGTCCATCAGCCGTGCCTGGCCGTCCTGCAGCTCACGCAACGCCACCACGACCGGTGTGGCCGGGTCCAGCCTGATCCGCACCGGGACGGTGTTGAGGAACAGGCCGATCATCGTGCCGGCCCCGGCGAGTTCCGGTGGACGCCCGGCCACGGTGGCGCCGACCACCACGTCGGTGCGCCCGGTCAGCGCGCCGACCACGATTCCCCAGGCGCCCTGGACCAGCGTGTTGAGCGTGAGCCCGCGGGAGCGTCCGAGCGCGGTGAGCCGGGCGGTCAGGTCGGCGGGCAGGTCCCGGACGAGCCGGTCGGGGACGACCGCGCGGGCCGGTGGGCGCGCGGCGAGCAGGGTGGGGCCGTCCAGCCCGGCCAGGGCGTCGCGCCACGCGACCTCGGCGGCCCTCCGGTCCTGGGCCGCGGTCCAGGCGAGGTACGCACGGAAGTCGGCGGGCTCGCCCAGTTCGTCGCCGCGGTACAGGGCGAACAGCTCGTCCAGCAGCAGCGGCACGGACCAGCCGTCGAGCAGCAGATGGTGGTGCGTGACCACGAGCCGGTGCTGGTCTGCGCCCAGCCGTACCAATGTCATCCGCAGCAGCGGCGCGGTGGCCGGGTCGAACCGGGTGGCCAGGTCGGTGTCGAGGAAGCCGGGCAGTTCGTCCGCGGTCAGGGCCAGTTCGGTCCAGGGCAGGGGTACGTGGCGGCCGACGATCGCGGCGGCCTGCCCGTTCTTGCGCCGCCGGAACGCGACCCGCAGGTTGGGTCGCCGATCCAGCAGTCCCTGTCCGGCGCCGCGCAGCCGCGCGGCGTCGACGGGGCCCTCGAGCGCGATGGTGAGCTGTCCGGTGTAGACGTCCGGCCCGTCGCCCGCGAGGTGCACGTGGAAGAGCAGACCTTCCTGCAGCGGGGTGAGCGGCAGGATGTCGGCGATGCCGGTGGCCGGTGCGGTCGTCACGGAATCTCCCACTCGGCTTCGAATTCGTCGATCTCGTCCTGGCTCAGCGCCAGCGTCAGGTCGGACGGGGTGAGCCCGCCCGCGGCCGGTCCCCGGGCGTGGTCGACGAGCGCTTGCAGGGCGGCGAACCATCCGGCGGCGAGGTCGGCCACCGCGGCGGCGTCCAGCAGGTCGGACGGGTGCGCCCAGGTGACGCCGAGTTCCGGTCCGGTCGCGGTGTCCTGCACGTACGCATTGATTTCGAGGGTGTACGGCGCGACCGGCATGCCGAGGTCGAAGCCGCCGGCCAGGATGCCATGGCCCGCAACGTGTTGCCAGTCGGCGCCCGGGGTGGCCGCGAACCGGCCGAGGTAGTTGAAGCTGATCTGCGGTGCCGGGCACGCGGCGAGCGTGGGTTCGGTGTCCGGGTTGAGGTAGCGCAGCATGCCGTACCCGATGCCGTGGTCGGGCAGCGCGCGGAGCTGTTCCTTGACCCGTTTCAGCGCGGTGCCCGCGCCGGGGCCGCCGGCCACGGCGTCGGTCAGGTCGATGTCGCCGGGGTCGAGGCGCACCGGGAAGACGCTGGTGAACCAGCCGAGTGCCGGGGTGAGGTCGGCGTGCGCGACGACCTGTTCCTCGCGGCCGTGGCCTTCCAGCGCGATGAGCACGGACCGTTCGGCGGTGCCGCGCCACCGGGCGACCGCGAGCGCGAGCGCGGTGAGCAGCACGTCGTTGATGCCGGCGTGGAAGGCCGCGGGGACGGTGGTGAGCACCGGTTCGGTGGTGGCGGCGCCCAGGTGCACGGTGTGCCGGGTGACCGTGGCGAGGTCGTCGACCGGTCGCAGCGGCCGGTGCGACAGCAGCGGGTCCGGGCCGGTGAGGATGCCGTGCCACCGCGGGAGCTCGGCGACGCGGTGCGGCGCGGTGGCCGCGGCGCGCAGGTCGGTGGCCCAGCGCCGGAACGAGGTGCCGCGGTGGGCCGGCTCGCGCTTCTCCCAGGCAGCGGCGAGGTCGGCGGGCAGGATCCGCCAGGAGACCCCGTCGACGATGCTGTGGTGGATGACCAGCAGCATCCGGCCCGGCGCGGACGGCCCGGCGTCGAACCACACGGCCTGCGCCATGATGCCCCGTTCGGGGTCGAGGCGGCCGGCCGCGGCCTGCTCCTCTGCTTCCACACAGGCGTCCGGTCCGGCCCGGGTGAGCCACGGCTCGACCGTGCCGCGGGGTGCGACGCGCAGCAGGCCGGCCGCGTCGGGGGTGGCGCGGATCAGCCGGGCGCGCAGCAGGTCGTGCCGGTCGGTGAGCGCATTCAGTACGGCCACCAGGTCGCCCTCGGCGGCACCGGCCGGGGTGGTGAGCACGATGGACTGGCTGAACGCGGCGATCGGCCCGCCGGTCTCGTCGAGCCAGCGCAGGATCGGGGTGAACGGGATGTCGCCGATGCCGTCGTCGGGCCGGTCCTGGTGGCCGGTGTCGAGGTCGGTGACGACGCCGGCGAGCGCGGCGACCGTACGGTGCTCGAACACCTGCCGGGACGTGCAGATCAGCCCGGCGGCGCGGGCACGCAGCACGAACTGGATGGACATGATGCTGTCCCCGCCGAGGCTGAAGAAGTCGTCGTCGATGCCGACTCCGGGCACCCCGAGCACGTCCGCGTACAGGTCGCAGAGGAGTTTTTCGCGCGGCGTTCGGGGGGCGGTGCCGGTGGCCAGCGCCGCGTGGTCGGGGGCGGGCAGCGCGGCCCGGTCGAGTTTGCCGCTGGTCAGCACTGGCAGCCGGTCGAGCAGCACGAACCCGGTCGGCACCAGGTGGGTGGGCAGCCACGACTCGGCGTGCAGGCGCAGCGCTTTGACCAGCGCGGCGGGGTCGTTGAACGCCGCGGGCGTGTTGGCGTGCGGGACCACCGCGCCGGGCCGGTACGCGTCGGCCGGTGCCGCCCCGAGCTGGAAGACGACGTCGAGTTCGCCGGTGGTGGAGGTGCTGTCCCAGGTGACCGCGACCCGGTAGCCGTGGCCGTCGGCCAGGTCGTGGAAGTCCTCGACCGCCGGGCCGGTGCGCCGGTGGTGGGGCACCCCGCTGACCCGCAGTCGCGGCGGGCGCGCGGCGAGCCGCTCGCGTACCGCGTCCAGGCTGCCGTGCCATGGGTACGCGGCCTCCGCCACGTCGCCGGCGGTGGGGGCGGGTGTCCGGGTCAGCACCACGTCGTAGCGGTAGCGGCTGAGCTCGTTGTCGTAGCGTCCCCGTTTGACGCGTACGTCGACACCGCGGATCGCCGGGATCCGCAGGGTGGTGAAGTAGTCGGGGTCGAGTAGCAGTTCGCGTTCGGCGTGTATGGCCGCGTCGATGTCCGCGTCCGGCCGTCCGGCGTGGATCGCCCGGTGCAGCATCCGGTGCAGGCGCAGGTTGCGGACGTCGCCGACGAAGATCGCGCCGCCCGGGGTGAGCCGCCGGGCGGCGGCGTGCAGCACCGCGCTCAGGTAGTCGGCGTTCGGGAAGTACTGGACCACGGAGTTGATGACGACCGTGTCGAACCACCCGGCCGGTACGCCGTCCAGGTCGTGGGCGGGCTGGGCGCGCAACGTGACCCGCTCGGCCAGCCCGGGGACGGTGCCGACGGCGCCGCGCAGCGTCTCGATGGCCTCCTCGGACAGGTCGAGACCCCAGTAGCTTTCGCAGTACGGGGCGAGCCGGGACAGCAGCAGCCCGCTGCCGACGCCGATCTCCAGGACGCGGCGGGGTTGCAGCTCCCGGATCCGGTCGACGGTGGTGTCGCGCCAGGCGCGCATCTCGTCGAGCGGGATCGGGCCGCCGTCGAAGCTGCTGTTCCAGCCGGTGAAGTTCTCGTCGAAGCGTTCGGCCCGACCGGCCTGATAGAGCAGTTCGTGCAGGTCCTTCCACTCGGCGACGTGCGCCTCGGACTGCCGCGCCGCGGACTGCGCCGGCACGACGTACGCGGCAAGCCGGACGTCGCCGGGCCGGTCTTCGCGGGCGATGACCGCGACCTGGCCGACCCCGGGGTGGCGGGCCAGCACGGATTCGATCTCCCCCGGTTCGATCCGGTAGCCGCGCACCTTGACCTGGTCGTCGACGCGGCCGAGGAAGTCGAGCCGGCCGTCGTCGCGGCGGCTGGCCAGGTCGCCGGTGCGGTACATACGCCCGCCCGGCGGGCCGTACGGGTCGGCGAGGAAGCGCTGCGCGGTCAGGTCGGGGCGGTTGACGTAGCAGCGGGCCAGGCCGGGCCCGGCGAGGTACAGCTCGCCGGGAGCACCCGGCTCGACCGGCCGCAACCCGGCGTCGAGCAGGTACGTGCAGGTGCCCGGGTCGGGCCGGCCGATGGGGACGGACGGGCCGTCGTTCGCCTGCGGGTCGCACTCGCCGAGCGTGGAGTTGACCGTGGCCTCGGTCGGCCCGTACGCGTTGAACATGCGGCGGCCGGGCGCCCAGCGGGCGACCAGTTCGGTGGAGACCCGTTCGGTGCCGGCCAGCAGGATGCCGGGCGGCAGTTCACACTCGGCGGGCAGCGCCGCCAGCAACGCCGGGGGCAGGATCATGAAGTTGGTGCGGTGCTTCATGGCGTATTCGGTGAGGGCCGGGCCGGGCACGCGGCGGTCGGCGGGGACGATGACCAGCCGTCCGCCGGAGAGCAGGGCGAGGCACAGGTCCCAGAACGCCACGTCGAAGCTGGGTGACGCGAAGTGCAGTACCCGCACGTCCGGGGTGAGGCCGAACCGTTCGAACTGGGTGGACAGCAGCTTGGCGACGCCGGTGTGGGTGAGCAGCACCCCCTTGGGGCGGCCGGTCGAGCCGGACGTGTAGATCAGGTACGCGGCGTGCTCGACGCGCTGGCCGCGGCGGTCGGGGTCCGTGGCGGGCAGCCCGGCCAGCTCGGCGGCGAAGCCGGGATCGTCGAGCAGCAGCCGAGGCACACCGTCGGTACGCGGCACAGCGCCGGTCACCTCGGTGGTGGTGATCAGGCAGGCGGGCCGGGCGTCGCCGACCAGGTAGGCCAGCCGTTCGGCCGGGTCGGCCGGGTCCAGCGGCAGGTAGGCGCCGCCGGCCTTGAGCACCGCGAGTTCCGCCACGATCATGTCGACCGACCGGGGCACCGCGAGACCGACCACAGCGTCCGGGCCGACCCCGCGGGCGACCAGGGCGTGGGCCAGCCGGTTGGCGCGCGCGTCCAGCTCGGCGTACGTGACCTCGGTGTCCTCGAAGGTCACGGCCACCGAGTCCGGGTCGCGGGCGACCACCGCCGCGAACAGGTCGGGCATGGTGGCCGAGGCCACGGTCAGGGGGCCGCCGCTGACGTGCTGCCCTCGATCGGCGGGTGCGCCGGTGCTGCCGGTGATCTGCATGCAGTCGCTCCTGAGGGGCGCGTCCGGGGACAGGTGGGACGAAATGTGCACGGTGGATCGCGGGACCGGCGCGTCGGCCGGCCCCGTACGGTTGCGGGTCGGTCAGGGGTGGCGGGTGAGGTAGCCGCCCATCGTGCGGAAGTACTCGGTGGCGGCGAGTTCGGTGCCGTCGTCGAGGCGTACGCGTTCGACCGCGAGTCCGTGGCTCGCGCCGCGGCGGGCCTCGGCCCCGGCGACGATCACCACGGCGTCGCCTTCGCGGATGAAGATGCGCCCCGGCGTGCCGCCGTAGTGGCCGCGGGACACCGACGCGCCGATGAGGCGCAGCCGCCGCCCCTGGTGGTACGTGAACGCGTTGGGGTACGGGTCGGACTGGGCCCGGATCAGCCGGTCCAGTTCCTCAGCGGTCCACGTCCAGTCGATGCGGCTGTCCTCTTCGGAGCGCTTGTGGAAGAAGCTGGCCCTGGTGCGGTCCTGCGGCGTCCAGTCGGTGCGGCCGGAGGCGATCAGGGCGAGGCCGTCCACGGTGATCGGGCCGAACAGGTCGAGCGTCTTGTGGAACAGGTCGGTGGTGGTGTCGCGCGGCCCGACCGGAACGCAACGCTGCAGCACGATGTCGCCGGCGTCGAGTTCGCCGTCCATCATGTGCGCGGTCACCCCGACCTCCTTCTCGCCGTTGATCAGGGCCCAGATCAGCGGGGAGAACCCCGCGTACGCCGGCAGCAGCGAGTCGTGCACGTTCAGCGTGCCGAGGCGGGGCAGCTCGAAGACCTGCGGCGGGATCCACGTACGCCAGTTGGTGGCGACGATGACGTCCGGGTCGGCCTCCTTCAGCGGGCCGAGCAGGTCGTCGTCGGGACGGTCGCGGACCTCCACCGCAATGCCGTGGGCGGCGGCGAGGTCGGCGACCGAGTCGTTCCAGATCCGCTCGTACGCATGGTCGCTCGGCGGGTGGGTGACCACGAGGGTGACCTCGTGCTCCGAGTCCAGCAGCGCCTGCAGGGTGCGGTGACCCCAGGTCTGGTACCCGAACATGACAACCCGCACGGTGCCTCCCGGTTCAACTCCGGCCGGTTCGTCCGGCCCACTCACAGCGGCAGAAGTTAGGTTAGTCTAACCTTGCTTTCAGTCGCCCCGGGGGGCGGCGTCCACGGACCGCTGAGTGTCGACTTCGGTCGGCCTGACGATGGGGACTGCCGATGTCGCAAACCGCTCCGCAGGGTGCCAATCCGGTGTATGACCTGGTGGGAGTGGGTTTCGGTCCGTCCAATCTCGCGTTGGCGATAGCCGTGCACGAGCGCAACGCCGGCGCGCACGACCCGGTGACCGCGGTCTTCCTCGAGCGGCAGGCCCGGTTCGGATGGCACCGCGGCATGCTGCTGGGCGACGCGACCATGCAGGTGTCGTTCCTCAAGGACCTGGTCACGCTGCGGAATCCGACCAGCGGGTTCAGCTTCCTGTGCTATCTCAAGGACCGCGACCGGCTCAGCGACTTCATCAACCAGAAGAACTTCTTCCCGCTGCGCGTCGAGTTCCACGACTACCTGGAGTGGGCCGCGGCGAAGGTGACCGGCATGGTCCGCTACGGGTGCGAGGTGACCGCGGTCGCGCCGGTGATCCGTGACGGCGTGGTGGAGGCGTTCGACGTCACGGTGTCCGGCGCCGGGTCGTACCGGGCACGCAACCTGGTCGTCGCGACGGGCCTGCGCCCACAGTGCCCGCCCGGGATCACCCCCTCGGAGCGCGTCTGGCACAGCCGCGACCTGCTCTCCCACATCGACGGCCTGGCGGACGCGGACCCGTCGCGGTTCGTGGTCGTCGGCGCCGGGCAGAGCGCGGCGGAGGTGACCGCGTTCCTGCACGAACGGTTCCCCACGGCCGAGGTGTGCGGCGTCTTCTCCCGGTACGGCTACAGCCCCGCGGACGACAGCCCGTTCGCCAACCGCATCTTCGACCCGGCCGCTGTCGACGACTATTTCCACGCCGCCGCCGAGGCGAAGACGATGCTGATGGACTACCACGGCAACACCAACTACGCGGTGGTCGACACCGAGCTGATCGAGGCGCTGTACCGCCGGGAGTACCGGGAGAAGGTGAGCGGGATCCGGCGGCTGCGGCTCATGAACGTCTCCCGGCTGGTCGACGCGAAGGACGACGGGGACCGGGTGCTGGTCAGCGTCGAGTCGCTGGCCAGCGGGGAGTTCACGCTGCTCGACGCGGACGTGCTGATCTGCGCGACCGGGTACCGGTCGGTGGACCCGTTCCCGCTGCTCGGCGACGCGGCCCGGTGCTACCGCCGCGACGAGGCAGGGCGGCCCGTGGTGGAACGCGACTACCGGATCAGCGCCGAGAGGTCCGTGCGGGCCGGGGTGTATCTGCAGGGCGGCACCGAGCACACGCACGGGATCACGGCGTCGCTGCTGTCGAACGCGGCCGTCCGCGCCGGGGAGATCCTCGACTCGATCGCGGCGCGACGCCTACTCGGGGCTGGGGTGCTCGACGACGTTCTGGATGTACAGCTGCTCGCCTAGTGTGTCGAGCAGGGTGAGCTGCGTTTCCAGATAGTCGACGTGGTGTTCCTCGTCGGCGAGGATGTCCTCGAACAGCTTGGCCGAGGTGACGTCACCGATCGAGCGCATGTACTCGATGCCCCGGCGCAGCCGGTCGACGGCCTCCACCTCGATCGCCATGTCGGACTGGAACATCTCGCGAACGTTCTCGCCGATGCGCAGCGGGAACAGCCGCTGATAGTTCGGCAGCCCCTCGAGGAACAGGATGCGGTCCGTCAGCACCTCGGCGTGGCGCATCTCGTCGATCGACTCGGCGCGGGTGTGCGCGGCCAGCTTGGTGAAGCCCCAGTTGTCCTGCATCTTCGCGTGCAGGAAGTACTGGTTGATGGCCGTCAGCTCCGCGGTGAGCTGTTCGTTCAGGAATTCGATGACTCGTTCGTCGCCCTGCATGACGCGACTGTACCGATTACGACCTATTTCGGCCTATCAGGCGGCCAGCGTGTCCGCGCCGATCTCCTCGACGAGCAGCTCGCCGATGCGCTCGACGCAGCTACCGCAGCCGGTGCCGGCCCCGCAGGCGTCGCCGACCTCCTCCTCGGTGCGCGCGCCGCAGCGGATGACCGCGCGAACTTCACATTCGCGTACTCGAGCGCAGATACACACATACATGTCGCGCCCGCCTTCCCCGTGTACCGATAAGGTGAGCCTTACCTTAAGCGACCCGAGGAAGTCTCGCACCCCTCGAAGGACCAGGGCTTTCTGACCGTCCGGCCAGGGCGGCGGCCGCTACACGGTCCGTGGTTGCAGCACCTGCGCTGCCACGAGTTCGACAGTGACCACCACCGCGGCGGCCTCCACCGCCAGCAGCCCGATCAGCACCAGGACCTGCACCGCGCCGGCCTGCACCGCCGACCCCCCGCCCAGCATCACGCCGACGAACGCGCCCGGCAGCGTGACCAGCCCGACCGTACGGGTCTGGTCGAGCGCCGGGACCAGAGCGCGACCCGCCGTCGGACGGCACACCAGCAGCACCGCGTCCCGGGTCAGCAAGCCGATCGCCAGCGCGGCCTCGTACTCGCCGGCCCGGGCCTGCAACTCGTCCAGCGCCCGGCGCCCGGCCAGCGAGGTCGCGGTCATCGCCCCGCCGATCAGGATCCCCGCCACCGGCAGCACCCCCAGCGGCGTCCACGGCACCGGCCGCGCGATCGCGATCGCCACGCCCACCGGCAGCACCGCGGCGGCGATCGGGATCGCGGCGGCCCACGCGTACCGGGCCGAGCCGATCCGGCGCGCCGACGTGACCGCGGCGACGGCGAACATCATCACGATGAACGCCACGGTCGACCACCACGAACGCAGCACCGCCGCGATGATCAGCGACACCCCGCCGAGCTGCACCACGGCCCGCACCGCGGCGGTGACCGTCGCCCGCCCCACACCGAGCCCGCCCAGCCAGGCCACGACCGCCGCCGCGGCCGTGAGCAGGATCAGCAGCGCGGCGAACGACCCGGACATCATGGCGATCAGTCTGCCCGGCACGACCGCGGGCACGGCGAAGGGCGGCCCCGTTTCCGGTGCCGCCCTTCGTTGCTACGTATCCGGTCCGGTCAGGACGCGGTGGTGAACACCGCGACCGCGTTCGGGCCGACGGTCAGGTCGTGACCGCCGTCGAAGCTGGCCCGCAGCGTGTCGGCGGGCACCGGAAAACCGGTGGCCGGGTCGACCGGCGCCTTGTCGGCGCTGTACACGTACTTGTTCAGCGTGATCGTGCCGGTCGCCGCGGTCATCGAGACCGTCGCGGGCGAGGAGTTCCGGTTGACCAGGACGAACGTCCAGCCACCGCCGGCCGAGGCCGGCAGCTTGGCCTTCAGCACGCGCACGCCGGTCGGCTGCGCCGGGGCGTACATCGTGGAGCCGGCAGGCAGGTACCGCGACAGCAGGCTCCACGTGTAGAACCAGGGGCGCAGCGTCGCCTTGTTCCCGATCTGGTAGTGGTCCCACATGCCGCACTGGACGGCCTTCGCGTACCCGTCGAGGCACCACGCCATGGCGCCGTCCACCCCGGCCCGGGCCTCCTGCACCGCGAGGTCCGCCATTCGCACGCCGTGGGCGTACTCGGAGGTGAAGGAGTAGTCCTTGTCGTCGCCGTCGCCGGGCGCCTTCATCCCGGTCTCGCCGAGAATCACCGGTGCACCACCGTTGGCCGCCTTGAGCTGCCGCACCGCCTCGCTCAGCACACCCTCGGGGTACTCCGGCGGCGAGCCGAGGTCCACCTCGTGCACATAGAAGTGGGCCTCCGACGTGGCCACCTTGTGGTCCAGCGCGGACTGCAGCCACCAGTCGTTGGTGGCCGAGCCACCCGGGTACGTCCAGCCGGCGCTGTGCGAGAACGTCCGGGTGAGGTCGTTCATCGGGTCGGTGGTGGACGCCGTCGGCGTGTTCAGGGTGATCGAGGAGACCGCCCGCTCGATGCCCGTGCGCTTGGGCATCGTCAGCCGCAGGTAGTTGGTGCCCGCGGGCACCGACTGCGCGTTCACGTCCACCCGGTACCACGGCGTGGTGGCGTACGTGACGATCGGCTCGGTCTCCGCGACCGTGACGTTCGTCCAGGTGGAGCCGTTCTTCGACGCCTGGAACGTCCAGTCGGTGCCGGTGTTGTCGGGCGTGCGGTAGAACCGGGCCGAGAAGCCGGTCAGCCCGTTGGCACGCCAGACGATGTTCTGGTCGGTCCCGGCGTTCTCCACCGGCACGGACATCAGGCCCAGGTCACCGTCCTGGGCGGCGATCCCGGCCTCCGCGGTGTCCGGCCCGGCGATCAGGCCGGTGTCGACCTTGGCGGCACTGAACGCGGTGCGCAGGTTCGCGTTGGCGGTGGACCAGTCGGCGTACTTCAGGCCCTTCGCGTTGTTCGGCTCGTTGACGCCGACGTACGCGACGATGTTGGTGTAGCCCTTGTCCTTGAACTTGCGCATCAGGTCGGCCTGCAGCTTGGCGCCGTCGGCCGAGATGTAGAACGCGCGGTCGTTCACGCCCCACATCCCGGTCACGATGCCGACGCCCTGCTGCTTGTAGTGGTCCAGCACCCGGAACAGGTTGTGCATCTGCGGCGTGTTCCAGTCGTACGTGCCGACCGTGCCGGACGGGTTGAACCACGGCTGGTTGATCATGATCCGGACCAGGCCGGGACGGATGAAGTCGGCGCGCTGGGTCATCTGAGCGAACGCGGCGTCGGTCCACTCGTCGTTGCCCGAGGTGTCGTCGTTGCCGCCGCGGAACAGCGGGTCCTGGTTGTACCCGAGTCCGAGCCAGCCGCTGTTGACGGCGTTCTCACCGGCGGCGGCCGGTGCCGGCGCGGATGACGCCAGCATCGAACCAGCCAGGGCGACGACCGCCAGGGGTACGGCGAGCGCGCGCTGGCGGGTGATCCTGCTTCGCATGCACAGTCTCCTGCAGAGTCGAAAAGGGATGGACGGAATGCCCAAGGCAGGGAACCCCGTCAATGTCAGGACTCTATGTGGAGAAGTGTTCGCGTTCCGTAAGGGGGTGTCGTTCCGTGGCCGCGCCGTTGCCGGACGTGGCGTCGTCGAACCGGGCGTCATCGCGGACCGGCCTGCCTGAGCCGGTCCGGTCGGGCAGACTCGACGGTGATGAGTGCCCGCGTGATGGTGTTCGCCCCGGCGCCGATCCTGACCGTGACGATCGAGCAGCAGACGAGCGCGCCCGAGCTGCACCTGCACCCCGGCGGCCATGGAGTCTGGCAGGCCCGGATGGTCGCCGCGCTGGGGGTGCCGGTCACGATCTGCGTGGCCGTCGACGGCGAGCCCGGCGACATCCTGCGCCAGCGCCTCGAACACGAGAACGTGACCGTGAAGTCCGTGCCGCGTGGCTCGCCGAGCGGCTGGTACGTGCACGACCGGCGCGGCGGCAGCCGCCACGAGATCGCCCAGCACCCCGGGGAGCCCCTGCGGCGTCACGACCTGGACGAGCTGTACACGCTGACGCTGACCGAGGGCTTACGCGCCCCGGTGAGCATCCTGTCCGGCCCGGCCGACCCCGGCGTGATCGACCCCGACGTGTACCGCCGGTTGGCGGCCGACCTGACGGGCAACGAGGTCCGTGTCGTGGCCGACCTGACCGGCGAGCATCTGGCGGCCGTCGTGGACGGTGGCGCGTCGTTCGTGAAGGTGAGCCACGAGGAGCTGATCGCGGACGGGCGGGCCGCCGACGACCGGCCGGAGACGCTGCTCGCGGCGGGGCGGCGGTTGCGCGCGGACGGCGCCGCCGCGGTACTGGTCAGCCGGGCCGCCGAGCCCGCCCTCGCGCTGTTCGAGGACCGGGAGGTGTGGGTGCACCCGCCGGCGTTGCAGGTGACCGAACACCGGGGCGCGGGGGACTCGATGTCCGCGGGGGTGGCCGCCGTGCTGGCCCGCGGCGGGGACCTGACGGACGCGATCCGCACCGGCGCGGCCGCGGGCGCGCTCAATGTCACCCGCCACGGCCTGGGCACCGGCCGTGCCGATGCCGTGGCCGAGCTCGCCACCCGGGTGCGGTTCGCACCGTACGGGGCATGACGGGCCGGCGAGCGGGTAACCGGTATCTCATGACCAAGAAGACACGGTCCCATGAGCTGGACGCCGCGGACCGCAATGCACTGCCCGACAAGATGTTCGCGTTTCCCCGGGTCCGCAAGGAGCCGCTGACCGACGCCAGCCACGTGCGCAACGCCATCGCCCGCTTCGACCAGGTACGCGACGTCAGCGACCGCGAGCGCGACGAGGCGTTCCAGCGCATCAAGCGGGCCGCGCACAAACACGGCATCGAGATGACCGAGAACCGCTGGCAGGAGCTGGGGAAACCGTCGGCCACCAGGAAGTCCTCCGACAAGCCCCGCTGACCCGGCGGCCCCCGCGCGGCCGGTCCGGGCCCACATGCCTCATTCAGTCGGGGCCCAGGCCCTGGCGAAGGTGCATCCCGTGCCCGGGCCGGTGCCGCTGCGGCTGCACCGCACCCCGGTGGACGTGGGCGAGACCGTCGAACAGGACCGCGTCGGCGCGAACGTGGTCGGCGAACCACTCCGCGTGGCGCAGGTTGGGCAGTGCGGCGCACGCCGGGGCATGCAGATGCGGGCCGCAATGCGTGGAGACCTGCAGCCCGAACGCGTCGGCCACCGCGGCGGCGGCGAACAGCCCGGTGTAGCCGCCGCAGCGGGTCGCGTCGACCTGCAGGCAGTCCACCGCGCCCGCCCCGCACATGCGGCGGAAGTATTCCGTCGTGGTGCCGTACTCCCCCGCCGTGATCTCCGTGGTGGCCGTGGAACGCAGCAGCGCCAGGTCGGCGAGCCGGTCGGACGAGACCGGCTCCTCGAACCAGGTGACGCCGAGCCGGGCCGCGTCCGCGGCTACCGCGAGAGCCTGCTTGGTGTCGTAGGCGCCGTTCGCATCGATCATCAGCGTGACGTCGGCGCCGACCGCGTCCCGGGCGACCGCCACGCGGTGCAGGTCCCGGGTGACGTGGCCGCCCCGCGCCTCCCCGATCTTGATCTTGACGGCGGTCATGCCGTCGTGGCTCACCCAGCCGGCGAGCTGGTCGCAGAGCTGGTCGTCGGTCATGCTGGTGAACCCACCGCTGCCGTAGACCGCCACGGTGTCCCGGCACTGCCCGAACAGGGCGCTCAGCGGGATGCCGAGCAGCCGAGCCTTGAGATCCCACAGGGCGACGTCGACCGCGGAGATGCCGTACGACGTGAGGCCGGGCGTGGGCGCGTTGCGGCTGGCCTGGCGCATCCGCAGGTGGGCCCGGCCGATGTCGTGCGGGTCGAGCCCACGGACCGCGGGCGCGAGCACTTCGTCGACGACGCCCGCGACCGCGGCGGGCCCGTACGTCCAGCCCAGTCCCTGCTCGCCGTCGGCGGTCACGACGACCGTGACGACCGTGGTCGCCGACCAGGCCAGCGTGCCGTCCGTCTCCGATTCGGGCAGCGGGACCCGGTGGGCCGCCGTCCACAACTCCTTGATGCTCATGTGGTCACCGCCGCTGATCGTGGAGTGCCGCCGCCAGCACCTGCGCGAGATGGACGCCGCGACGTCCGCTGCGGCCGGCAGCGATCTGGACCCGGCACGAGAAGCCGTCGGCGAGCACGAGGGTGTCCTCGCCGGCCTCGCGGACCGCCGGGTAGAGCACCCGTTCGGCGCAGGCCAACGACACGTCCCGGTGCTCCGGGGTCATGCCGAAGTCCCCCGCGAGCCCGCAGCAGCCGCTGTCGAGCACCTTGGCGTCGAGCCCGATGCGGCGCATCACCCGGGTGTCCGCCTCGAACCCGAGCACCGCGTGCTGGTGGCAGTGCGTCTGGACGATCGCCCCGGATGATTCCTGCAGGCGGGGCGCGAAGTCGGGCGCGTCGCGGTCCAGCAGTTCGGCCAGCGTGAGCGTGTGCGCCTTCGCCTGTTCGGCCACGTCGGCCAGGTGCCGGTCGCGGGCACCGGACATCAGGCGGATCATGTCGCCGCCGCGCAGGACCGCGGTGCAGCTCGGTTCCAGCCCGACGATGGTGCGTCCGGCCGCGAGCTGCGGGGTGAGCGTACGCAATGTGTGGGCGACGACGCGCCGCGCGATGCCGAGCTGTCCCGTGGACATCCACGTCAGTCCGCAGCAGACGGGCCGGGGCGGGATCTCCACCGCGAAACCGGCCGCCTCCAGCACGGTGACCGCGCTGGCCGCGACGTCCGGGGCGAAGCTGCTGGTGAACGTGTCCGGCCAGAGCACCACGGTGCCGCGGGTGCCCTGCGGCCGGTGGCGGCGGGCTCGGTGCCGGAACGCCGTGGTGAAGCGCACCGGGGCGAACCGTGGCACGTCCCGGGCCGGGTCGACCCCGGCCGCCGCCTTCGCGAGCCGGGACAGGCCGGGCAGGTGGGTGACGGCGTTGGCCGCGCCCGGCGCCAGCGCGGCGACCCGGGCCCACAGCGGCAGCCACCCCAGGGAGTAGTGGCTGCGGGGCCGGACCCGGCCGGCGTAGTGGTGGGCCAGGAACTCCGCCTTGTACGTGGCCATGTCGACGCTCACCGGGCAGTCACTCTTGCAACCTTTGCACGCCAGGCACAGGTCGAGAGCGTCGCGTACCTCGGTGCTGCGCCAGCCGTCCACGATGGTGCTGTCGGTCGGGTCGACGCTGCCGCGCAGCATCTCGAACAGCAGCCGCATGCGCCCGCGGGTCGAGTGTTGCTCCTCCCGGGTGACCAGGTAGCTGGGGCACATCACACCGTCGTCGTCGGTGTCGCGGCGGCGGCACTTGCCGACCCCGAAGCAGCGGGTCGGCACCCCGGCGAAGCCGCCGTCGTCGGGGAACGCGAAGTGGGTCCGCGGGTGGGCCGGTGGCCAGCCCGCGCCCAGGCGCAGCTGCCCGTCGAGCGGGTTGGCGTCGATCACCTTGCCCGGGTTCATCCGGGCGTCGGGGTCGAAGATGCGCTTGAACTCGGCCATCGCGTCGAGCAGGTCCGGGCCGTACATGGTGGACAGGAGCTCGCCGCGGGCCTGGCCGTCGCCGTGCTCGCCGGACAGCGACCCGCCGTACGAGACGACCAGCGCGGCCGCGCGGGTCACGAACGTACGGAACTTCGCGATGCCGGTCTCGGAACTCAGGTCGAACGGGATGCTGGTGTGCACGCACCCGTGCCCGAAGTGGCCGTACAGCGACGCGGCGTCGTAGCCGAACTCGCGCAGCAGCGTCTGCAGGTCCCCCAGGTACGCGGCGAGCCGGTCCGGGGCGACGGCGGAGTCCTCCCAGCCCGGCCACGTGTCGGGCATGCCGGGCACCCGGGCGGTTGCGCCGAGGGCTGCCTCGCGCACCGAGTCGATCTCCTTGATGTGCGCGGTGTCGGTCACCACCTTGTCGACGGTCAGGTCGCCGTCGCCGCGCAGCGTCGCCAGCAGCCGGTCCGCCGCGGCGTGGGCGGCCCGGTCGTCGTCGCCGGTCACCTTGATCATCAGCCAGGCACCGGCCGCGGGGATCTCGTGGATCGAGACGGTGTTCAGGCGGCGGTCCTTCTCGTACTCGATCAGCTTGTGATCAAGGCCCTCCAGCACGTATGGCGAGTGGCGCAGCGCGGCCGGCACGTGGGCCGCGGCCGTGACGATGTCCGGGTATCCGGCCAGCACCAGGCACACGTGGGTGGGTTCGGGCAGCAGGCTCAGCTCGGCGCGCAGGATCGTGACGCACGTGGACTCGGAACCGATCAGGGCCCGAGCCACGTTGAACCCGTTCTCCGGCAGCAGGTCCGGCAGGTTGTAGCCGGAGATGCGGCGCGGAATCCGCGGGTACCCGGCGCGGATCGCGTCGGCGTACCGGTCGCGCAGGTCGCGCAGCCGCCGGTAGATGTCGGCGCGGCGGCCGCCCGCTGCGAGGATCGCCGCGTACGCGTCGTCGGAGGTGGGGCCGACCCACATCCGCTCCCCGTCGTACGTCAGGATCTCCATGCGGCGCACGTTGGCCGCGGTCGTGCCGCTCCACTGGGCGGTGGCGCCGCACGAGTTGTTGCCGAGCATGCCGCCGATCGTGCAGTGGTCGTGGGTGGCCGGTTTCGGCCCGAACACCAGTCCGCCGTGTTCCCGGCCCGCCGCGTTGACCGCGTCGAGCACCGCGCCCGCCTGCACGACCGCGGTGCGCTCGGCCTCGTCGACCGATTCGACCGCGCCGACGTGCCGGGCGAAGTCCAGCATGACGGCCGCGTTGGTGCACTGCCCGCCGAGGCTCGTGCCGCCGCCGCGGCTGAGCAGCGGTGCCTGGTGCTCCCGGCACACGCGCACCGCCGCCACCACGTCGTCGAGGTCGCGGGGCAGCACCACGCCGACGGGGACCTGCCGGTAGTTGGAGGCGTCCGTCGAATACAACGCCCGGGTGCCGGGGTCGAACCGGACGCCGCCGCGGACCGCCGCGCGCAGCGCGGACTCCAGCGCTGCCGCGTCCACCGGGGGGACCCGCCGGGCGGTCGGCGTGGGCAGGCCGACCGCGGTCATCAGCGGGCCTTCAACTGCTGGATGCGGTCCTTGAACAGGGTGGTGGCGATGGCCGCCCTGTGCGGCTGCCCTTTCAGGAACGACTGGGCGAACTTCTTGGCCTGCTCGTAGGTGACCTGGCCGGGCAGCGGCGGCTCGTTGGGATCGACCGCCACGTCGACCAGCGCGGGGCCGTCCACCGCGAGCGCGGTCGCGATCGCGTCCGGCAGCGCGGCGGGGTCGCTCACGTGCGTGCCGTGGCCGCCGGCGGCGCGGGCCCAGGCGGCGTAGTCGGGCACCGGTTCACCGAAGCGCACCCCGTGCTCCGGGTACCCGAGCACCATCTGCTCCCACAGGATCTGCCCGAGCGAGTTGTTGTTGTTGATCACCACTTTGACCGGCAGACCGTACCGGCAGGCGGTGTGGAACTCGGCCATCAGCATGGCGAATCCGCCGTCCCCGACGTACGCGATGACCTGCCGTCCCGGATGGGCGTGGGCGATCGCGATCGCGTACGGCAGCCCGGGCGCCATCGAGGCGAGGTTGCCCGACAGGTAGAACTCGCGGTTGCCGCGGATGTGCCAGTGCCGGGCCGCCCAGGTCGCGATCGTGCCCGAGTCGCAGGTGAGCACCGCGTCGTCGGCCGCGTGCCGGTCCAGCAGTTGCACCAGGTACTGCGGCGCGATCGGGTCGCGGTCGGCGGACTCCAGGGCCGCCATCTTGCGGCGCCAGTCCTCCATCTGCTCCTGGTACACCTGCAGGTGCTTGCGGTCGGCGCGGCGGTGCAGCTTCGGCAGCAGCGCCTCCAGCGTGGTCGCCACGTCCCCGACCAGCGGCACGTCGGTGGGCAGCCGGTTGCCGGCCCGGGTCGCGTCCAGCTCCACCTGGACCACCTTCACCGAGCCCGGCGAGGGCAGATGCTTCGTGTACGGGAAGTTGGTGCCCAGCATCAGCAGCGTGTCGATGTCGTCGACGAGTTCCGCGCTGGGTGCCGTGCCGAGCAGCCCGATGCCGCCGGTCGTGTAGGGCGAGTCGTCGGGCAGCACCATCTTGCCCGACAGCGTCTTGATGACCGGTGCGGCGAGCATCTCGGCGGTCTCCTCGACGAGCCGGCCGGCGCCGCGTGCGCCGATCCCGGCGAGGATCGCGACCTTGCCGCCGTCGTTGAGCACCTGCGCGGCCTCGTCGAGGTCACGTTCGGACGGGCGTACCGGCGGGGACAGGTAGACCGCGGCGGTGGCCGGCGCGTGGGCCGGCGCCACGGTGGGCCACGGGTTGTCGCCCGCCTCGGCGACCTGGATGTCGTTGGGCAGCGTCAGGTGGGCCACGCCCTTGCGGGCGTACGCGGTGCGGATCGCGATGTCCACCAGCGCCGGGAGCTGGACCGGGTTCGTGACGACCTCGTTGTACTCGGTCACGTCCTCGTACAGCCGGTCGAGGTGGACCTCCTGCTGGTAGCCGGTGCCGAGCACGGAGGTCTCCTGCATGCCGGTGATCGCCAGCACGGGCGCGTGGTCGAGTTTGGCGTCGTACAGGCCGTTGAGCAGGTGGACGCCGCCGGGGCCGGAGGTGGCCAGGCACACCCCGATCCGGCCGGTGGCCTTGGCGTAGCCGGTGGCCATGAACGCGGCCGCCTCCTCGTGGTGCACGAGCACGAACTTGATCTTGTCGGCCTGGCGGCGCAGGCCCTCCATGATCCCGTTGATCCCGTCGCCCGGGATGCCGAACACGGTGTCCACACCCCACGCGGACAACCGGGCGATCATGACTTCAGCAGCTATCTGGCCCATGACCTCCGCAGTACCCCGCGGCGCGCCTGCGATACCTCCGCGGAGGGAGATTTCGGCGGCGGGAGACGGCGGAAAATACACACGTGTCACCGGCACCGGCGCGGGTAACTCAGACCAGCGAGGTTCCCGCTCGCCGAGGAGGCAAACCATGCCACAGCAGGCACCCCGTACCGTCGTGATCACCGGCGCCAGCGGGGGCATCGGCCGCGCGACCGCGCGTCGGCTGGCCGCCCGCGGTGACCGGCTGGCGCTGATCGCCCGCGGCGACGCCGGTCTGGCGGCCACCGCCGAGGACGTCACGCGCGCCGGTGGCACCGCCCTGCCGATCAAGGCCGACGTGGGCGACCACCGCGAGGTGGGGGCGGCCGCCGCGCAGGCCGAGGCCGAGCTCGGACCGATCGACGTGTGGATCAACAACGCGTTCACGTCGGTCTTCGCGCCCTTCACCAGGATCGACCCGGTGGAGTTCCAGCGCATCACCGAGGTCACCTACCTCGGCTACGTGTACGGCACCCGGGCCGCACTGGACCGGATGCTGCCCCGCGGCCACGGCACGATCGTGCAGGTCGGCTCCGCGCTGGCCTACCGCGGCATCCCGCTGCAGAGCGCGTACTGCGGTGCCAAGCACGCCATCCAGGGCTTCACCGAAGCGTTGCGCTGCGAGCTGCTGCACGAGCACAGCCGGGTACGGGTGACGATGGTGCAGATGCCCGCGGTGAACACCCCGCAGTTCGGCTGGGTCCGTTCCCGGCTGACCCGCCATGCCCAGCCGGTCCCGCCGATCTTCCAGCCCGAGGTGGCCGCCCGCGCCATCGAGTACGCCGCGGATCATCCCCAGCGCCGGGAGTACTGGGTCGGCGGCTCGACCGTCGCCACCCTGATCGCCAACGCCGTGGCGCCCGGCGTGCTGGACCGGTACCTGGCCCGCACCGGGTACGCCGCGCAGCAGACCGACCAGCCGCACGACCCGCGTACCCCGGGAAACCTGTGGAAGCCGGCCGACGACGAGGCGGACCACGGCGCGCACGGCGTGTTCGACCAGCGGGCGCACCGGCGTACCCCCCAGCTGTGGGCGTCGCAGCACCACGTCCTGGTCACGCTCGGCGCGACCGCGCTGGCGGGTGCCGCTGCCGCGCTGGCCCGCCGCCGGGCGTGATCCGCACGCTCCCGGGGTGAGCGCGGGCTCACGCCGGGGATGCGCAGCGGCGTCGGGTGCGGGTCAGGGCTGGCGGAGTTCCACCCGGCCGTCGTGGACCCGGACGGGCACCACGGGCTGATCGCTGGCGGCCGGGCCGTGCACGACCGTGCCGTCGGCCAGGCGGAACGTGCTGCCGTGCCAGGGGCACACCACGCAGGCGTCGGGGCCCGCGCCGACGATCTCGCCCTCGCCGAGCGGCCCGGTCTCGTGCCCGCACCGCTCGATCAGCGCGGTGACGTGGCTGCCGGTGCGGTAGAGCAGGACCGGGACGTCGCCGACCGTCCGTACCGTGGTCTTTCCTTCGGGCAGGGAGCTCAGCGATCCCACCGACGTCCAGTCCTCGGGGATGCGGGCGATCTCGGGGACGGCCTGGTTGGTGCCGGCGCCCTGCGCGTACGACAGATGACCGCCGAGGTACGCGCCGAGCCCGGCCGCTGACAGGCCGGCGAAGCCGAGCGACTTGCCGCGGGTGTCCCGGCCGCCCAGCCGCGCAGCCAGCGAGGCGGCGTACAGGCCGAGCGCGACCGTGTTGGCGGCGGCGTGCACCAGCCCGACCCGGCGCCGGTCCCGGGTCATCTGCGACCAGTCGAGCAGCCCGGCGGCGATCGCCGGGGCCGCCGTACCGATGCCGACCGCGATGAGGGTCGTGGCGGCGCGGGCGCGGCCGCGACCGGGGATCAGGTCGAGGACCGCGGCGGACAGGAACGCGCTGACCGGCACCTGCACCAGTGCCGGGTGCAGCGGGTGGCCGAGCCAGATGCCCTGCAGTACGTCGCGCAGCCGCTGCGGCTTGACCGTCCCCGTGACGGCGGCCTGCAGCCTGTCGCTGACCGGATCGAGCGAGCGGGCTTCCTGAAGCCGGGTAAGCATCTGCATGACAGCCGGGTTCCCCTTTCCCCGGCGCCGAAACCCGCTGTTCGCACCGCCCGGCCGGCCGAGGGGATCAGCGCCGGCGGGCTGCGCCCGGGAGTCGTCGTCCACGCCCGACCGGACCGTCGCCTCAACGGCGGCGCCGGCCCTCGGCGGTGACCCGAACGGGTGAGCCGGTCCGGATGCGCCACGAGGGCCGGGGCCGCCGGGCGAAGGTACTAGGACAGAAAACGCGGGCGACCGCGGGAAGGGCTGGGACGCCAGGTCATGCGCTTCGCTTCTCCGGTACGCGATGCCGCGCACGCCGTGGCACGCCCTCGGGAGGTCCCGCGGTGCGGTCGCCCGAACCGGTGATGCACAGGTCGGAGGTCCACACCGCCGATCGTGATCTGGCCGCCGCGGCCGCCAATACGGTCGCGTCGCACCGTGCCCGGATCACGTTCCATGATCCGGCGGCGGTGGATTTCCGGCTGAGTTCCGTGTCGGGCCGGGGCTTCGGAGCGCACACGGTGCGGATCACCGGGATGCGGTACGCCGGCACGTGCGATCCGCTGGACTTTCTGCTCGCCGGATTGCTCACCGAGGGCCACGCGGTGATCGAGGGCGCCGGTCAGGAGATCGCGCTGGACCGCGAGGCCGGGTTCCTCTACCCGCCGGGGCACCCGTTCCGTTGCGACTACCTCGACCCGGCGCTGCTGCACGTGCAGATCCCGCTGGCACACGCCGAGCAGGTGGCCGAGGAGACCACGGGGTTGCGCGGGGCGGATCTACGGTTCGAGGCGATGACCCCGGTGTCCGAACCGATGCGCCGCCACTGGGCGGACACCGCACCCTACCTGGGTCGCCGGCTCGCCGCGCCCGAGCTCACCCCGCTGATCGCCGCGCACCTGCTGCGGTTCGCCGCCGCCACGGTGCTGGCCGTCTTCCCGAACACGGCCCTGACCGCCGCCCGCGGACGCGAACCCGGCCGGATCGCCCCGGCCGTGGTGCGCCGGGCGGTGGCGTACATGGATGCCCACGCCGGCCAGCCGCTCACGGTCGCGGACGTGGCAGCCGCGGCGGGCGTCGGACCGCGGGCGCTGCAGGACGGTTTCCGCCGGCATCTCGGCACCACGCCCCTGAGCTACCTGCGACGCGTACGCCTCGAGCGGGCGCACCGTGATCTGCAGGCCGCGGATCCGGCCGGGGGCGTCACGGTCGCCGCCGTGGCACGCCGCTGGGGTTTCGCGAACCTGAGCCGGTTCGCCGGCGCCTACCGCAGCGCGTACGGCCGGCTTCCGGGCCAGAGCCTGCGCACCTGATCCTCCGATTCAGTCTTTCCCGGGAGCCGTGATGCACACGATCGCCTTCGAGACCGCACACGTGGCGGCGAATCAGTGCTGTTGCGCCGCGCACGCACGCCAGCGGTCCGCGTGGCGCCGAAGCACACCGCCGCACCGGCTCGGCGGCCCGGTGCGCGATGCCGGGCCGGTGTCCCGCCGTTGCCCGAGCCGGCGACGGCACCTCGGGGGGATGTGGTGAGGGCGTTGGCGGGGTGCGGCGGGCGTCCGCCGCGGCCCACGGTCGCCCGCCGGCCGGACCTGGCGGCGCTGCGCCGCCACGCGACGCCCGCCGGGTGCCGGCGGCGCCGGTCCTGACGGCGCCACCACGGCACGTTCGTCACCCGTCTCGCGCCGAAAACAACGCAGCCAAATCACAATTGTCTACAGAGGATGAACGGACGTGATGCCACTCATAAATCAACCCGCCAGCCCTGATCAGTTAACAAACCTATGCTTTTCTGGACCGTGGGTTCGGCCTTCGGGGCCGTGCACATAGGGACCTGGGGAGCACCATCATGCCCGCGTCAGCCGCGCTCGACGCGCCGCCGGCCAGCATCGCCGACGAATCTTCCGCACCATTTCTCCCGGCCCCGCCGGACGACACCGAGTTGTACGCCTATTTCGGCCCGCAGCGCCGCTGGGTCCTCCTGTGCATTTCCCTGTCGTACGCCGTCACGGCGGCCACACTGTTCCTGTTCTCGCTGCGGCACCCCGCGCTGTGGGTGTTTCTGATCCTGCTGGCGCTCAACGCCGCCGGGCTGCTGCTGTCCTGTGTGGACGGCCAGCGTCAGCGGCGGATCACCCGCGACTCGCACGAACTGCTCCTGCGGGCCTGGCACCCGGCACCGGCCCCCAGCATGGACGTGTTCCTGCCCACCTGCGGCGAACCGATCGCGGTGCTGCGCAACGCGTACGACCACGTGGCGCGCCTGCGGTGGGGCGGGGCGCTGCGGGTGTGGGTGCTCGACGACGCCGCCCGGCCCGAGGTCCGGTCGCTCGCCGACGCGTACGGGTTCACGTACCGGACCCGGCCGGACCGCGGTCATCTGAAGAAGGCCGGCAACCTCAACGACGCCCTCGCCCGCAGCGACGGCGATCTGATCGCCATCCTCGACGCGGACTTCTGCCCGCGCCCGGACTTCCTCCAGCACCTGGCACCGTATCTGGAGACGCCGGACGTCGGCATCGTGCAGAGCCCGCAGTGCTTCGACACCGATGCGCGGATGCCGTGGCTGCAACGCGCCGCAGGTTCGGCGCAGGAGCTGTTCTTCCGATGGCTGCAGCCGTCCCGCGACGCCGACGACGCCGCCATCTGCTGCGGCAGCAACGCCGTCTACCGCCGGTCGGCCGTGGAACGCATCGGCGGCTTCGCCCGCCTCGACCACAGCGAGGACCTGTACACCGGGCTGGCGATGCTGCGCGCCGGGTACCGCACCCGCTACGTGCCCGTCCTGGCCGCCAAGGGCCTGTCCCCCGCCACGATGCCCGCGTTCGTCAACCAGCAGTACCGGTGGGCCATGGGCAACCTGCACCTGCTGACCGACACCGAATTCCGTCGCATGCCGGGCCCGTGGCGGTGGCGGCTGGCGTACGTCAACGGCGTGCTCGGCTACCTTATGGCCGCGGTGAACGTGTTCGCCGCGCCGCTGCCGCCGCTGGTGATGATGTTCTGCTATCCCGCCGAGATCCGGCCCTGGCACGCGCTGCCGCTGCTCGCTCCGCTGTGGGTGTGGCTCGTCCTGCTGCCGTCGGTCTCGGCGACCCGGTGGCGCATGGAGGTGATCCGCGCCCACCTCATGGTGAGTTTCGCTGGAGCGCTGGCGCTGGTGCACACGCTGCGGCACCGGTCCGCGGCCTGGGTGCCCACCGGTACGGGCGGCGGCCGGTCCGCACTGGCCCGTACGGTCGGGCGGGTCGCCCTGGGCTGGCTGGCGGTCACCACGATCGCCATGTGGGCCGGCGTGGCCTACGACGCCGCCCGCTACGGCTGGGCGCAACACTGGGGCGTCGCCGGGTACGCGGCGCTCATGACGTACCTGAATGTGCCGTTGATCGCGGCCCTGTTTCCGGACGAGTCCCGGTGAACGGCAGCCGGGACCGGATCGGCTGGCCCGAAGCGCTGGCCATCACCACCGTGCTCGCGGTGATCGGCCTGCTCGCCTCGGGCTGGGTCGACGCGATGCTGCCGTGGGCCCGGTGACGCGAGCCGTGACGCCGACCGCCACCATCGCGGCGCCGGCCGCTCCCGCCGCTGCGGCGGCCTACCGGCTGAACTTCCGGCCCGACATCGAGGGCCTGCGCGCCGTCGCGATCCTCACCGTGCTGGGATTCCACGCCGGCGTGCCGTTCTTCTCCGGCGGGTACGTCGGCGTGGACGTGTTCTTCGTTGTCTCCGGTTTCCTCATCACCGGGCTGCTACTGGCCCGGGTCACCGCGCACGGCACCTTCTCCCTGGCCGACTTCTACGCCCGGCGGGCCAGGCGCATCCTGCCGGCCGCGGGCGTGACGCTGGCCGCCACGGCCACCGCGGCATGGCTGCTGCTGCCGCCACTGGCCCGCGTGGACGTCGCCCACGACCTGATCGCGGCCGCCGCCAACGCGGCTAACTGGCGGTTCGTCGCCGCCCAGACCGACTACCTGGCCGTTCAGGCCGAACCCAGCCCCGTGCTGCATTTCTGGTCGCTGGCCGTGGAGGAACAGTTCTACCTCGGATGGGCGCCGCTGGTGCTGCTGGTCGCGGCGCTGGCTCGCCGGTGGGACCGCCGGGCGCTGCCCGGCATCGCGGTCGCGGTGGGTGCGGTGACCGCCGGATCGTACGCGCTGAGCCTGCGCTGGACCGCGGTCTCGGCGCCGCTGGCGTACCTGGGGTCGCCGTCGCGGGCGTGGCAGTTCGGGGTGGGTGCCGCGGCCGCGCTGGCCGCACCGTACGCGGCCCGGCTGTTGTCCGGCCGCGGCGAGACCTGGGCACGGGCGGTGCTCGGCTGGGGCGGGATCGCGGCGATCGGGTGGGCCACGGCGGCGTTCGACGGGCTGACCGCGTACCCCGGCACCGCGGCGCTGGTGCCGACGCTCGGGGCCTGCGCGGTGGTGCTCGCCGGTCACCGCGCCGACGACCGGTCGCCGGCGGGGGTCGAGGCGGGGCGCCTGCTGGCCACCGGTCCGGCGCGGACGGCCGGGCGGCTCTCGTACGTCTGGTACCTGTGGCACTGGCCGGTGCTGGTGCTGGCCGAGGCGGCCCTCGGCGAGCTGCGCTGGCCCGCGCGCCTGGCCCTGGTGCTGGCGGCAGGAATACCCGCCGCGCTGACCGCCCGCCTGGTCGAACGCCCACTGAGGTTCTCGCTCGTGGTGGCCGCCCGGCCCCGCCGGGGTCTCGCCGTCGGCGCCACCGCGGTCGCCGTGCCGCTGGCCGCGGCCCTGCTGCTGGGCAGCGGCGCCATCCGGCAACTGGAGGCGGGCGGGCCGGCCGGTCCCGTCCCGGTCGGCGCGGCGGGCGGGCCGTGGCTGCTGGCCGAACCCGGACCCGACCGGCAGGCCGGGCCGGTACGGCCCGCACCGGCCCAGGCCCGCCGCGACTTCCCGGCCGACGCCGGCTGCGAAGTGCCGCCGGAGGTGACGACCAGCCCCGCCTGCCGATACGGCACGCCAGGCGCCGCCGACCGGATCGTGCTCATCGGCGACTCACACGCCGGGCAGTGGTTCGCCGCCGTCGACAGCCTCGCGAAACGCCGCGGCTGGGCCGTGGAGGTACTGGTCAAGCAGGGCTGCCCGCTGCCCCGGCTGACCGTACGCAGCCCGCAGCTCGGGCGTGCGTACACCGAATGCGACACGTGGCGGCGCCACGCGCTGGCCCGGATCGCCACCGGTCCACGGCCACGGCTGATCGTCGTGGCCAGCCTCAACCGGTACGCCGCCGACACCCGGGCCCTGGCCCGTGGCTGGGACTCCACGCTGCGGCCCCTCGTGGCGACCGGTGCGCCGATCGTGTACCTGCGCGACACCCCCACGTTCGGGCGGGACGTACCCACCTGCATGTCGGGTGCGCTGAACGACTGGCAACGGTGCGCGGTCGCGCGGGACGCGGCACTGCCGCGCGACCCGCTCGCCGAGGACCTGGCCAGAGGCCGCCGGCCCGGAGTGTCGGACGTCGACCTGACCCCGGCGCTGTGCCCGCCGGGGCCGCGCTGCCCGGCCGTTCGCGAAGGCATACTGCTCTACCGCGACGGCTCCCACCTCACCGACACCGCCGCGGCCGTGCTCGCCCCCCGCCTGGAGCACGAGCTGGAAAGCCAGGGGCTGCTGACCGGGTGAGGACTTCCCGGGTGGCGTGAATCGGGCATGCTGGACGTGTGCGACTGATTCTCAACGTGCTGTGGGTCATCTTCGGCAGCGGGCTCCTGCTGGCCATCGGCTACGGGATCGCCGCCCTGGTCTGCTTCGCGCTGATCGTCACCATCCCGTTCGGCGTCGCGGCGCTGCGGGTGGCGGGGTACGCGCTGTGGCCGTTCGGCCGTACCGTCGTCAGCCGGCCCGACGCCGGGGTGGCCTCGGGACTCGCCAACATCCTGTGGGTCGTGCTCGCCGGCTGGTGGCTCGCGCTGAGCCACATCGTCGCCGGGATCGCGCTCTGCCTGACGATCATCGGGATCCCGTTCGGGATCGCGAACTTCAAGCTGGTCCCGGTCGCGTTCTGGCCGCTGGGCCGGCAGATCGTCGACATCGATCAGAGCCCGGCGCCTCGCTGACGATCAACCAAGCCGGGCGTCTAGATCGTTTTCCTTTGCAAGATCGTTTACTCAAACAATCCCGTTCCGCCATTGCCAGGCGCCTGGAAACCAATAATGATCATCACCGAAACTGGTGATCTTCTACCCCAGTCACGCCATCACCATCGGCCACAGAAATGCACTTCCGATGCACCCCTGCTTTAGTCAAAGTGGGATCCATCACCGCCGCATAACGGTCATTTTTTTTCAGGCTGAGACGCCGCGCGGAAGCTGCGGAGGGTCGGGCATCAATCCGCACCTACGGCCGATGCCACCGGTTCCCGAAACGCGCCATGATTGCAACCGTTCTGCTCCCGAGGCGGGGAGCTGATTCTGGGGTTGCTCGCTCGGCCGAGGCCGTGGATACGCCGAAAGATCAGGCGCTTCACGGGGGGCACCCCTTTCTAAGAAATGGGTGTGGCGGGACGATGTTCCGTCCGCCCTGTGTGTCAGTGAAAGGGAACAGCTTGAACATCTTGAAATTCGCGCGGGGACGAGTCGGAACGGCGATCCTGACCGTTGCTGCCGGGGCGGCCCTCGCCTCCGCGGCCGCGAGCCCTGCGCTGGCGGCGACCAAGGGCACGTGGGTCAACTGGAACTCCAGCTCCGCCCCGCTGACCGTGAAGGGGTACGGCAGTACCGCCAAGGGCTACGGCAAGTGGCGCGTGGTGGACAACAGCCAGGGGACCCGGTCGTACACGTCCGGCTACTACTGGTACGCCAACGCGGACAACCACAAGAAGTACGGCGCGATGGTTTCTCAGTCGAACGCCGGCGTCTGCTACGCCCCGCAGTACACGAGTTGCACGGCTGCGTACTACAACGCCGGTTCCGCCGAGAGCACGCACTCTAACGTCACGGGCGGTCAGTGGCTCGACTTCAGCACCGCAGCGGCCTTCAACGGCAACTACGCGCGCGCCGCAGAGCAGGTGTGCCTGGACGTTCCGTTCCGTAGCGACCCGTGCAGCGGCTACACCTACACCCAGGGTGAGCCCTACTAATTGGAATTCCCGGCCGCCGGGTAATACAGAATTGCCCGGCGGCCGGTCCCACGTATTGAAGGAGAGCTCGACGAGAATGGCCGCGAACCGCTTGGTGTGTCACGAGTTGACGAAGAACTACCGCAATGGCTTCCGGCTCGGGCCGTTGACGCTTGAGCTTTCGGCCGGGGTGACATGTCTGGTGGGCGCGAACGGCGCGGGCAAGTCGACCTTCTTCAGAATGGCCGCACAGGTGGACCGGCCGACGTCGGGCACCGTGCGACTCGAGTCTTCCGACGACCGGGCGGCACTGGGGTACCTGCCGCAGGAACCGAGCCTGCCGCCGGCCGCGACGTGCGAGGAATTCCTGCTGTATGTGGCGTGGCTGCAGAAGGTGCCCACCGGTGCACGTCAGGAGGCCGTCGCCAGCGCCCTGGCCCGCGTCGGGCTCACCGACAAGCGCACCGCCGCGGTACGCAGCCTGTCCGGCGGTATGCGGCGGCGGCTCGGCATCGCCCACGCAATCGTGCACGATCCGGCCCTGTTGCTGCTGGACGAGCCCACCGTCGGGCTGGATCCGCGCCAGCGCATCGGCCTGCGCGAAACGATCGCCAACCTCGGCGGCGACCAGATCGTCATCGTCTCCACCCACCTGGTCGAGGACATCCGCGGCCTCGCCGACCGGGTGATCGTGCTCTCCGACGGCGCAGTCATGTACGACGGCGACGTCGCCGGCCTGGAACGCCAGGCCACGCCGGACGCACCCGGCGACACCGACCTGGAACGCTCCATCGCGGCCCTGATGGGAGCAGCGGTATGACCTCACAGCTCAGATACGCGCGCAAGACCCTGCTCGGCCCGTGGATGATCCTGGCGGCCCTGGGCATCGAGGTGACCAACTTCATGCTGCGCGGAATGCCGTGGCGCGGCGAAGGCCTCTGGAGCGTCGACTGGTTCGCCATCTCGCTGTTCATCATCGGCCCGCTGGCCGCGGGCGTCGCCGCCATCGACGCGGCACGCCTGTCCCGGCCCGGCAACCTGCACCTCGTGGTATCGGTCGCCCGGCGCGGACGTGCCTACCTCTGGGCCGCGGCCTGGTGCGCCATCCCCCTGAGCGTGCTGCATCTGGCGGTCATCGGGGCCGCCATGATCGTCGGCCGTGTCGGGCATCCCAGCGTGAGCTGGTGGTCGCTGCTGGGCGCCGCGCTCGTGCAGTGCGCGGGCATCGTCTGGTACGTGTGCCTCGGCTCCGCCGTCGGCCGCTACACCAATACCCTCGTGGCCGGCCTGGTCGGCGGCGTCGGCGGATTCGCGCTCAGCTACCTCGTCGGCGGAGCGTTCGACAGCAAGCCGACGTTCCAGCTCCTCAACCTCGGCTCAGCAACCATCACCATGGTCGGCAAGTCGTTCAACGCCGGCTACCTGAGCGCCCAGGCCGTGTTGCTGTTGGGGACCGGGGCACTGCTGCTCACCCTGCGGGTGCAGGGCCGGTCCGGCCGCCGGCTGCCCACAGGCGCCGCCGCCGTCGCCGCCGTCCTCGTCGTGGCCGCGATCGCCATCGCACCGACAGCCTTGCCGTCGCAGCGGTACGACTCGACGCCGCACGCGCCCACCTCGTGTACGGGCACCGCACCGCAGATCTGCCTCTACCCCGAGCACCGCCGGTACGCCGCCGCGATCAACAATTCGATCGACACGCTGGCCAAGGCGGCCCAGGCGCACGGCTACTCGCGGCTCGTGCCTGCCCGGATCATCGAGGAGAGCCGCAGCTACCACCCGTCCGGGCCCGGCGTGTTCGCCCTCTACCTGCCCGCCCAGGTCTATGAAGGCGGCCAGTTCACGGTGCAGGATGCGGCGACCGCCATGCTCACCCCCTCCCACTGCGCGTTCGTCCAGAACCCGTCGGTCGGCGGGATCGACGTGGACCGGTTCACCGCCAACTACTTCTCCCTGGTCACGACGTGGCTGCACCTGGCCGGTGTCGACGACGTCATGACCCCGGTACCTGTGCGGCTGCTCACCCCGAAGCAGGCCGACACCGTCCTCAACGACTTCGCCGGCTGCCGGCTGGACGCGTCGCTGTGAACCAGCCGACGCCGGTCCGGTCGCCGGCAAGGCACGCACGGACCACGTCCGGGACTCACCTGTGGATGCTCGTACGGGCCTGGGCCGGCGTCCACTCGACCAACGCCGCCGGGGGGACGTTGGTGGTCGTCGCGGTCGGGTCGGTCCTGCTCTCGCAGGTGTCGTTCTCGGATTTCGGCATGGTGCGGTTGATCTCGCCGGTGTCCGCCCTGCTGTTCCTTCCGGTGATTGCGGGCACGGCCGCCGCCATCGCCTGCGACAACACCGCCAGGCTGCCGCTGCCCGATCCCCCGCGCGCCGCCGCAGCGCGCGGGGCCTGGGCCGCCGTCTGGACCCTCGCCGCGGCGCTCGCCACCTCGTCGGGCATCCTCACCGGCTCGACCATCGGCTGGGCCGCGGTCGTCCGCAACGTGCTGCTCTACAACGCGCTCGGCCTGATCGTCGCGCGGCTCGGCTACCCGCACCTCACGTGGTTGCCGTCGCTGACCTACACGATGGCATGCATCCTGTTCGGCTATCCCAACCACGGGATCGGGTACTACTGGTGGGCCGTGGTCATGGCGGATCAGGTCACGGCGGCCTCCGTCACGGGAATCGGCCTTCTCTACGCAGCGGCGTTCCTTGCGTACGTGGCGCCGATCCGTCGCCGTCGCCACACAGACACGCCATGACCGACGACACGACGGCGCGAGTACTTCATCCCGCGCCGCCGTGTCGTCGGTTCAGTCGGGCCCCTGTCCGCGATGCTCGAGGCGATGGGACGGTGGCCGAGGGCAGCGCGGAGGGCGGCGGTACGCACCTGGGCGACTGCTGCACTGATCACCATCGGGCTGGTCGCGTGCGGCGGGCCTGACCCGGTGCCGGTGCCGGTGCCGCCGGCGCCCACCCCGACGGTGACTCCCACGGCCCCGGCCTGTGTGACGGACGCGAAACTCGTACCGTCCTGCGGTGTGCTCTGGGGTGCCGCCGCCGGCGCGTTCAGCGCCGTGCCGCGGGACCGGGCGTTGAAGCGGTGGGAGGCGAAGACCGGTCGCACCGCGACGATCTTCCACACCTACCACCGGGGCGGCGACCTGTTCCCGAGCCCGGCGGAGATCGCCATGACCGAGGATCCGGCCAGGCCTCGGGTCCTGCTGGTGAACTGGCGGGTGGCCGACGGCACCACGTGGGCGGACGTCGCCCGCGGCGGGGCGGACGGACGGATCGACCGCTGGGCACGCTACGTCCGCGACGCGTATGGTCAACGGTTCTTCCTGGTCCTGAACCACGAACCGGAGGTCGACGTCGATCCGGTCCCCGGGTCCGGGATGACCGCCCGGGACTTCGCCGCCATGTACCGGCACGTGATCACGCGGATACGCGGCGACGGGGTGCGTCACGCGGTCACGGTGCTGGCGTACATGGGCAGCGAGAAATGGATCGCCCGGTCCTGGTGGAAGGACCTCTACCCGGGCGACGACGTCGTGGACTGGGTCGGGCTGGACTCGTACGTGTCCGCGGAGCCGGGCCGCTACCACTACGGCGGGTTCGCCGACCTGCTCGACCGGCAGCCCGGCGGGGGTGGCACCGGGTTCTACGACTGGGCGGTCGGCGCCCACCCCGGAAAGCCGATCATGGTCGCGGAGTGGGGCGTCTACCACCGGGTCGGCCGGACCGCCGACAAGGGCCCCGAGTTCGCCAGCGTGCTGCCGGAGCTGGTGCGGCGGCCCGCGGTCAAGGCCATCGTGTACTTCGACACCAAGGACGATCTCTTCGGCGATCGCGACATCAGCGTCGACAGTTCCCCGTCGAGTCTGGCCGCGTTCCGGAGGCTGGCGGCCAGCCCGCTGTTCGACGTGACGCTGGACGGCCGGTGACGCCCCGCGCGACGCCCACGGCGGGGGTACCTCCGGTCACGTCGTCGCCGTCCGCGCCATGATGGGCGCATGAGCCACCGGCCGTTCGAGGCAACCGTGATCAGAAGTACGGCCGTCCTGGCCGTCGCGCTGCTGCTGGCCCTGGCGGGCTGTACCCGCCCGGCACCGGTGCCGGTGCCCGTGCCACCGGAGCCGGCGCCGTCCGGGAACACTCCCGAGCAGGCGCCCGGACCGTACTCCAAGGTGCTGCTGATCATGGAGGAGAACCACGAGTACGACGCCATCATCGGCGACCAGGAAGCGCCGTACCTCAACGACATCGCCGCCCGGTACGGCATCGCCCGCCACCTCGACGCCGGCTATCCACCGCAATGCCCGTCGCTGGCCGCGTACCTGCTGCTCACCAGCGGCAGCACGCACGGCGTCTGCGACGACCGGGCACCGCGCGCCCACCCGCTGACCAGCGACAACCTGTTCCATCAGGTCGCCGCCAGCGGACGCGAATGGCGCAATTACGCCGAGTCGGCACCCGGGCCGTGCCCGCTGGACAACGCCGACCAGGGCCGATACCTGGTTCGGCACGTGCCGGCCACGTACTACGTCAACGAGCGTGCCGACTGCGCGCGCTGGGTGCTCCCACTGGGTGACCTGAACGCCGGCGCCCTGCACACCGACGTCGCCGCGGGCACGTTGCCGGCGTTCGGGCTGATCAGCCCGGACGCGTGCCACGACATGCACGGCGCCGACGCCTGCCCGCAGCAGCGCACCGCCACCGGCGACCAGTGGCTGCGCGACTGGCTCACCCAGATCCTCGCCGGGCCGGACTACCGCGCCGGACGCCTCGTCGTGATCATCACGTGGGACGAGGGCAGCAAGGAGAGCAACCACATCCCCACCCTGGTGATCGCGCCGACGACGCAGCACGTCACCGCGGACGGGCCGTACACGCACTGCTCGACGTTGCACACCATGGCGGACATCCTGCGCGTGCCGCCGCTGGGCTGCGCCGCCACGGCCCCGGCGATGACCGACGCGTTCCATCTCGCGGCCGCCGATCGGGCGGCGGCCGTCCGCCCGTCGGCGGTGCCGGAGTGAACGCGATGTCCGCCTTGTCGCCGCGGGTCGCGGGAGTCCGGGGCATGCCCTCGCACGCCGCAATGCCCGAAGACCGCCGGCACAGCGCGGCGCGTTAGGGGGTGGCCCGGGGATGTCCCCCTTGCCGGTACCGGTGGGGTTGTACCTACAGTAGTCGGCATGGCACCGGCGCGATCCCTTCACGAGATCCTCTCGGGGTTGACCGGCGACGCCGGCACCCCGGGCGATCTCGCCGCCGTGCTGGACGCGGGTGGGCACCCGGACCTCCCGCCGGACCTGCTCGCCGAGGCCGTGGTCAGCTACGCCGGCACGGCTGCGGCCGAGGTCGCGGAGCATCTGGCGCCGTTCGTCATGGCACACGGTCCGATCGCCGAGGGCGACACCGCGGCGGACGAGATCGACCTGTCCGGTCTGCTCGCCACCGCGCCCGCGCCGAACCTCGACGATCCTGCCCTGGCCGCGCCGGAGATCGATCCGCCCCTGGGGGTCGGCGATGCCGACCCGGCGCATACGTCGCTCGACCACGACCACACGCTCGACCACGACCACGCGCTCGACCACCGGCACACGCTCGACCACGGGCACGCGCTGGATTCCGGCCACACGCTGAACCAGGAGCACACGTTCGACCGCGAGCACGCGCTGGATCACGGCCACACTCTCGACCATGAGCACGCGCTCGATCACGGCCACGCGGTCGACGCGCCCGGGGAGTCCGGGCGGGTGCCGCTGGACTCGGCGTTCGGTCTCGGGCACGACCACGACCTCGGCCTGGACCACGGCCTGGCGATCGAGCCGGACCACGACGCCGCGTTCGACGCGGTGGCTCCGGAGGGGGACCCGACCGGGTACGCCCATCCGCACGGGCTGCCGGAACTGGACGACGTGCATCACTCGGGCGCGGAGCTGTGGGCGACCCCCTTGCTGCCCGACGACGCCCCGGAGATCGACGACGTCGACGACTGAGCGTGTCGTTGCGTCCCGCCGTGCGTGACCGCCCGGGTGATTGCGTCGTTCAACGGTCGTGTCGGGGAAACTGACGGCGATCTCGGGTCGGTGGGGCACCGCCGTCGCGCTGTCGGCGCTGCTCGGCTGTTCGGCGCCAGCGACCGGGGCACCGGCTCCGGCCGCGCCGGTGGTGTCGCGGACCGCGGCCCGGCTCGACGACCTGCAACGGCGCATCACCGGTGACCTGGCCGGGCTGCGGGCGTCGGAGAAGCTCAACCATCACCGCATCGAGGGCGGCGTCGCCTCCTGCATGCGTGCCGCGGGGCACCCGTACCGCGCGGTGCCGTTCGTCGACTACTACCGCGACTTCACCGACGCGGATCTGGGATACGGCATCGGGCACGCCACGGTCTTCGATGCGGTGACCGACGGTGGACGGCGGGTGGTCCTCAACGAGCTGGCCTTCGCGCGCCTGGAACGCGCGGGCGTCCTGGAGCCCACGGTCGCACCCGCCGATGTGCCCGCGCTGAACGCATGCCGGGCACGGGTGCATTACCGCTCCTACTTCGACGTCGAGCCGCCGCCGGGCGCCTATCAGCTCGCCGGCTTCGAGGACTTGCTGGACCCGGTCGCCGCCGACCCGGCCGTCGTGGCCGCCATGAGCCCGTACCGCGACTGCATGAAACAGAAGTACGGGTACGACGTCCCGGACCGTGACGACTTCCTTTTCGCGCCCCGGCTCAACCGCGCTGACGCCCCTGCCGACGGCGCACCCGCCGGGCGAGCCTGGACGCGGGAAATCGCTGCGTTGAACGCCGCACTGGCCGCCGACACGGACTGCCGACGCCCCGCGTACCGGCAGGCGATGACGCTGCTGGCACCCCGCCTGGCCCCATGGGAGGCGAAACACCGCGCGCAGCTGGACGCCATCCGGTCCGTCTGGAAACAGCGGGTCCGGGCCGCCGCGAAACTCGGCCGATAGCGAGCGGAGTCCCCCGCCGGCTACGAGACCAGCGCGGCCGCGTGCTCGCGCAGCTGGCGCAGCCGGTCGAGCTCGGCCATCAGATCACGGTGCCGGCTCTCGCGTTCGGCCGTGGTGCGCTGCGCGGCCTCCGACGCGGCGGCCAGCGCCTTGGCGTTGGAGCGGGCCAGCTCGTCGGCCAGTTCGCTGTAGTGGTCCCGCAGTTGCCGCTGGATGCGCCGCAGGGTGTCGCGGGAGTCCTTGGTCATCACGAAGCTGACCTCGTCGCAGTACCGCCGGATCGCGTTGCGGGCCTGGTTCTGCCGGTTGGTGCGTTGACGGGTCTTCTCCTCGCGCAGGCCCTTGCGGCCCATCACCAGACCGATGCCCAGGCCGATCGGGCCGAGCGCGATCCCGGCAAGGGTACCCAGCGCGGTGAACATCAGTGCCCCGCCGTACGCGCTCTTGAGCGCCACCATCGCCTGCTTGCCGAGCTTCATCTTCTCCAGCTCGATCTTGTGCTCGACCTCGGCGGTGCCGGCCAGCGGCACCGGGTTGGCGATCGCGACGTGGCGCAGGATCCGACCCGCGTCGCGTTCGAAGTGGGTCGCCACCTCGTCGCTGAGTCCGATCGCCCGGTCGCGCAGCATCATGTAGTTGGCGAGGATCTCCTGGGAGACCCGGGCCTTGAGCCAGCGTTCGGTCTCCGACCAGGTGTCCGCGGGGTCGCTCTCCTCGATCTGGGCGTCCGCCTCCTCGATCAGCCGGCGGATCCGGCCACGCAGGTCGTGGTCGATGTCGGCGTTGAGGTCGGCGATGCCGTCGCCGAGGGTCTGCTGCCACTTCGCGGCGGCGGCCTTGAGTCCCTCCACGCGCTGCTTCACCGCGGCGAGGTCGTTCATCACCGTGGCCGCGGCGGCCGGATCGGCCAGGGCGGCCCGTTCGGCCCCGAACTGGCTTTCGATCTGCTCGCAGATCCCGACGACCGCCGCGCCCGCCTGGGCGGCGGCCCGGGTGGCCGCGCCGCCCGAGACGCGCTGGGAGACGAACTTGACCAGGTCGGGGAACCCGGACTCCGCGTTGAGGTCCTTGTCGCCGGCGGCGACGGCGCGCAGCCGCAGGTCGGACGACACGGGAATGATCGGCATCTCCCCCACGGCGCGCAGGTGCCCCGCGTCCAGGTCACGGATCTTCCGCCAGTACGGATAGAAGTCGGTCTTGGTGAGCACACACACCGCCGTCGAGCACACCTCGCGTGCCTGGCGCAGGAACTCCAGCTCGCTCTGGGTGAGCTCCTGCGCCGCGTCCGTGACGAACAGCAGGGCGTCGGCCATGGACGCCGCGGTCAGGCTGGCGGCCGAATGCACCGAGCCGAGCCCGCCGACGCCGGGGGTGTCGACGATGACCAGGCCGCTGGACAGCAGTTGGCGCGGCAGCCGCACCTCCACGCCGGTGGCTCCGTCCACCGCGCCGCCGGCGTCCTTCTCCAGGACATAGTCGCGCACCCGGTCGACCGGCACCGCCTCGCGCCGCGGCGGCACCTCGTCGAGCAGGACCTCGGCGGACGGCTCCTTGCCGTAGCGGACGTAGGTCGGCAGGGCAGTGGCGACGTCGTCGTTGACCGGGCAGACCTTCGTGCCGACGAGCGCGTTCACCAGGGAACTCTTGCCCTGCTTGAACTCGCCGACGACCACGATGTGCACCACCGGGTCGGCCAGGGTGGCGCGGACGGCGGCGAGCCGGCCGCTCAGATCCGTACGGTCGTACGCCTCGCAGGCGCGCTGGGCGAGGTCGACGACCTCGGTCGCCCGCCGCAGCGTGCCGTCGGCGTCAGGTGGTGCCGTGGTTGCGGTCAACGTCGTTCCTCCCAGTCCCGGTAGGGTACGGCGCCCTGGCCGGAGGTCGGCCCGTGCGCCACGGTGGCGTGGCGGGTCCGCCGACCCGCCACGCCACACTGTGTTCGATCCGGCCCGGTGTCACCGGGCGCTGTCCGGCCCGGGATCAGGCGTGGTGGCCCGGGTCCGCGGCGAGGCTGTCGCCCGCGTCGTGGCCCTGCCCGGTGAAGTGGTCGGCCTGCTCGCGGATGATGTGCGAGTCGTCGCCGTGGATCGAGTCGTGCGAGTTGAACGCGTCGTGCGCGTCGTGCGAGTCGTGCGTGGTGACGTCGTGCGAGTCGCGCGAGTTGAACGAGTCGTTCGTGGACTGGTCGTTGAACGAGTGGTTGGTCGACTGGTCGTTGAACGAGTGCTGTGCCGTGGACGCGTTGCCACCGGCGGACACCGACGAGTCGTGCACCCCGTTGGCGTTGACGGCGTTCTGGCTGCCGCCACCGAAGTTGAGGTTGATCGGGCCGACCGCCCCGCCCGCGCCGCCACCGGCGTTGCCGCCGACGCCCGCGCCGCCCGCGGCACTGCCGCCGACCGCGGTGCCGCCGTTGCCGCCGTCCCCGCCGTCGCCCCCCTGACCCTGGCCGAAGCCCTGGCCGCTGCCGCGCAGGCCGACCCCGACACCCGCGCCGACCCCGGCACCGACCGCGCCACCGGCGCCGTTGCCACCGTCCGCGCTGGCGTCACCACCGAAGCCGCCCGAGCCACCGGTGCCGTTGGCGTTGCCGCCGGCGCCGCCGCTGGTGTCGATGTCGAACTGGGCGGTCTGGTTGTTGTTCCCGACGACCGCCTTGTCCACGTCGTCCGCAACGATGCCGGTGTTGTCCCCGAGGACCGGCTTGTCGATGTCGTCGCCGACGATGCCGGTGTTGTCGCCCAGGACCGTCTTGTCCACGTCGCCGTTGGCCTGCACGCCGGAGTTGATGCCGGTGTTGACCGCACCGGTGATGTCGTGACCGGCGGTCACCGCGTTGTCGCCGGTGTTGCCGACCACGTCGCCGTTGGCGGCGCTGCCCGCGAAGCCGCTGTCCCCGGTGTTGCCGACCACGTCGCCGTTGGCCGCGCTGCCCGCGAACGCGCCGTCCCCGGTCGCGCCGAGCACGTCGCCGCCGCCCGTACCGATCACGGAGCCGTCGCCCGCGGTGACCTTGTCCCCCCCGACGACCTCCACCGACGAGTTGTCGCCGGTGACGCCGATCGCGTCGCCGCCGGCGGCCACCGAGCCGCCGGTCGCGGCGACCTGCGTCCCGTCGCCCTGCTGCGCCACCGCGGAGTCACCGGTGGCGGCGTTGACGTCGCCGTTGCCGGTGGTGCCGACGTTGCCGTGGCCGGTCTGGTTGACGTTGGTGGCGTCGATGTCGATGTCGCCGAGGACCGGACCGTCCACGTCGACGTCCACCGAATTGTCGATCTTGGTGGAGTTGTCCGTGAACGTCCGGGAGTTGTCGATGATGTTCTGCGTGGTGAAGTTCTGCGCGACCTGGGTGACCTGCTGCACGGTCTGCGCGGGCACCGCGGACGCGGCGTTGCTGCTGCTGCCGCCGCCGCTGTAGCCGCTGCCACCACCGCTGTAGCTGCCGCCGCCCGAGCTGTAGCTGCCACCCGAGCTGTAGCCACCGGCCGAGCTGTAGCTGCCACCCGAGCTGTAGCCGCTGTCACTCGTGGAGCTGTAGCTGCCGCTGGCGGCCTCGGTGACGATCTGCTGGAGGTCGACCCCGTTGAGCGAATCGGCGTCGATGTTGTTGGCGGCGAACGATCCGGCCGGGTCGGCGAGGAACTTCGCGGTCTCCGCGTCGCTGCTGAACACCTTCTCGAACAGCGCCCGAATGTTGTCGATGATCAGAGGGGTGATCTCAATAGCGGCCATGACTTCTCCTGTACTCGGGCCCGCCCCGTTGGTCGGACATATGAAGCCTGCGGGTTGACGCCGGTGTCGCGCATCGGGGCTATCCCCCTGCCGGGGGACGGGATTAGGGGGGGTGGTATCGGCTAGGACTCCGGGGGCAGGTGTTTGCGCAGCCCAGCGATCATCTCGGCGCGGTTGGCGGCACCGAGTTTGGCACGGATCCGCGCCACATGGTGTTCCACCGTCTTCGGCGACAGATAGAGCTGCGACCCGATCTCACGGTGCGTACGCCCGGCGAGCACCAGCCGTGCCACCTCCACCTCCCGGTCGGACAGCGTGCCCTGACCCGCGTCCGGGGGTGCGTCGTCCGCCGGTCCCTCCGCGCGGGACAGTTCCCGCGCCTTCTCCAGCAGCCGCCGCGCGGCCGACGGGTCGGTGGTCCGGATCGCGGCCTGCCCGAGCAGCCGGGACGCCTCCCACGGCAACTCGGCCGCGACCAGGTCGGCGGCGTCCGCAAGCACGTCGTCCGGGCGTACGTCGCCGGTGAGCGCCGCGGCCCACCGCATGGCGGCCCGGCACTGGGCCTGCTGCCGCGCACCACCGGGGTCGAGGCCGCCGAGGTGGTCGGCGGCTTCGGCCGCCGCGGACACGTCCTCGCCGACGACGGCGATCTGCAGCCGGATCCAGCCGAGCGACACCGCCCACGCGGCCGGCCGGTCGAGCCGGTCGACGACGGCCTCCAGGTCCTCGAGGATCGGCGTGATCCGCCGGTGATGGCGCAGCCGGGCCGCGGCGACCAGCAGTTCCTCGACCATCTCCAGGTGCAGCAGGTCCACCGCGCGCCGGGCGAGCACCGGCTCCGCGAGCGCCCACGCCGCGCGGAGCTGGGCGATGTCGCCGCGCCGGCGGGCGATCCCGGCGGTGAGACAGGCGAGGGTCAGCCGTTCCCGGCCGGGCAGCGACACACCGCTCAAGCGGTCGAGTTCGGCGAGGGCGGTGTCGTACCGGCCGGCCCGCAACCGCACCCAGGCCAGCAGCGTGCGGTGCCGGTCCTGGGCGACGGGTCCACCGGCTCCGGTGGACAGCGCCCGTTCCAGCAGATGCTCGGCGGACGCGGTGTCGCCCGTGGTGACCGCGGCCAGTGCGGCGAGCGCGTGCGGCAGATCCGGCATCGGGACCGCCGGCGGGGCCTGCTCGTACACCTCGGCCGCCTCGATCAGCAGAGGCAGCGCCGCCGCCGGGTCGCCGATCGCCAGCGCCGCCTCGGCGAGGCGGCGCAACGGCACCGGAGCCGGACCGGTCGCCGCGGATCGGGCCGGCGCCGGGCGACCGGTGGCCATCAGTGCCGGTACGGCCAGGACCGGGCCGGGAGTGTCGGCGCCGAGCAGCGCGTCGGCCGACCGGCCCGCCCGGCCGTCGTGCGCGGCGGCGGCCCCGGCGACCATGCGGAGCCGGGCGGCGTCCGCCTCCGACGCGGTCGCCGCGTCCACATCGACCGCCAGGCCCAGCTGGACGGCCGCCTCGGCGCGGCCCGCGGCCACGACCGGCGGCTCTGCGCCGGAGTGCAGCGCCTCGTCGTACCAGGACAGGGAACGGTCGGGGGCGGAGTAGCGAAGACCGTCGGCGGCCCGCCGGTAGACGTCCGCCGCCGCCGGGGTACGGGCGCGGGCGGCGCGCAGTTGTTCCGCGGCGCGGACCGGGTCGGCACCGGTGGCCAGCAGCGCCGACGCCACGGCATCGTGCAGCCGGCGGCGCTCCGGGGCCGGCAGGTCAGCCAGGACCGCGCGGGCGACCGCCGGAATCATCCGCTCGCCGTCGGGAGTCAGCATTCCCTGGTCGCGCAGCGTACGCGCGGCGGCGGCCGCCTCCGCCGGCGCGAGCCCGGAGGCGACGCAGACGACCTCGTCGCCGAGATCGGAACTCACCGCGAGAATGCGGGCGAGCCGGGCGATCCCCTCTCGGGGCGGCGGCGCCGCACCGCCAACCGGGCGTTCGTGGCCACCGGCGAGCAGGCGTTGCACCCGGGCGACCAGCGCGGGCGGGGTGCCGTCCGGGGCGTGCGCCACGGCCGCAGCCAGGGCTGCCAGACCGGCCGAGGCGGCGCGGACCGCGTCCACGTGCGCCGCGGTGGCCGGCCGTTCGATCGCCGCGGTGACCAGTGCGGACAGGGCGCCAGGGTCGAGCGGGCCGAGGTGTTCGACCGGTCCCGTAGCGGCGACCGCTTCGTCCAGTTCGGCCAGTTCCGGCCCGGTGAGTGTGGGCCTGCGGGCGATCGCCATCGGCACCCCGGATCGGGCGGCGGCGGCCAGCGCGCGCAACGCCGCCGCGGGCAGCCGGTGGGCGTCGTCGACGACGACCAGGGCCGCGTCGGCGTGGGCCCGGGCCAGCAGCGCCTGCAGGTCGTCGACGGTGGTGAAGACCACGGGTACGGCCGGCCGCCCGGCCGCGGCGGCGATCTCGCCCAGCCTGCGGGTCCGGCCGGCGCCGTCCACCCCCACCACGACAGTCACCCGTGCAGTCCCTCCTCACCCACGTCGAGCTGGCAGTTTACGGTCGGCGGCGGGGTCTGGTACCCGCTCGCCCCGGGCGTGTACCGTCGGCCCCCGACTCCCGGCACCAGGCTCTCAGATGACCGGCGGGCGAACGGCCGCGAAGTGATGCAGCAGGCACAGTGACGCAGCACATGTCCCGCGGTCGGACGACGCACCGCCGACGGGTCACCCAGTACCTTGCTCATGGGTGGCACGCTCGGGTGTCCGCGGACCGGTCGGCAGGCAGGAATGAACGGAACGCACCCACCGGCAGACCGGGAGCAGCGACGTGAGGATGTGGGGTCCGAGTTGCGGTCCGACGCGGTGACCCCATGCGACTGATCGACCGTACGCGCGACGCGCTCGCCCAGGCCCTCGCCGTGTACCGCGGCACGCCGTACGAGCGGCGGCTCGCCGCCGTGCGCGACCGGCTCGACGAGCCGCTGCGGGTGGCCGTCGCGGGCCGGATCAAGGCCGGAAAGTCGACACTGCTCAACGCGCTGGTCGGGGAACGGCTGGCGCCCACGGATGCGGGCGAGTGCACCCGCATCGTCACCTGGTATCAGGACGGGCACACCTACCAGGTCATGGCGCAGCCGTACCGGGGTGCCCCGCGGCAGCTGCGGTTCCGCCGTGAGGACGGCGCCATCGAGATCGACCTGGGCGACCTGCGCGTGGACGAGGTGGCGCAGCTCGACGTCAGCTGGCCGTCCCAGGCGTTACGAAACGTGACGTTGATCGACACCCCCGGTATCGGGTCGCTGTCCGAGCAGACGTCACAGCGGTCGTGGAATCTGCTCGTACCCGATGACGAGGAGACGCCCGCCGACGCCGTCATCTACCTGATGCGTCACCTGCACAGCAACGACGTCGAGTTCCTGCGGGCGTTCCACGACGTGGAGGTGTCGCGGCCCAACCCGGTCAACGCCATCGGTGTCCTGTCCCGGGCGGACGAGATCGCGGTGGGCCGGCTCGACGCGATGGCCTCGGCGAAGCGGGTCGCCACCAGGCTCGGCACCGATCCGAGTGTCCGGCGGCTGGTGCAGTCCGTCGTCCCGGTGGCGGGACTGCTCGCCGAGACCGCGGCGACGCTCACCGAGTTTGAGTTCGCCCGGTTGCGCCGGATCTCGGAGCTGCCCGTCGCGTCCGCCGAGCAGTTGCTGCTCACCGCGGACCGGTTCGTCCAGTCCATGCCGGAGCTGGGCATGACCTCGATCGAACGGGAGTCGCTGCTGGCCCGGTTCGGGTTGTTCGGGCTGCGGCTGTCCGTGGCTCTGCTGCGGCACGGCACGTGCGGCACCGCGACCGAACTGGCCCGGGAGCTGATCGACCGCAGCGGTCTGGCGCAACTGCGGGAGGTCCTCGGCTCGCTGTTCTTCGAACGTCGCGACGTACTCAAGTCCCGGTCCGCCCTGCTCGCGCTGGCCGAGGTGACCCGCGTCCAGGCTTTGCCGGGCAGCGCGGGGGTCGCCGCCACGGTCGAGGAGATCATCGCCTCGGCTCACCCGTTCAACGAGCTGCGAGTGCTGTCCAGCCTGCGCGCGGGATGGGTGACCGGCAAGCCGGAGGTCGTCGCGGAGCTGGAACAGCTCATCGGCGGCGCCGGTGCCGCGATCCACCAGCGGCTGCGGCTGCCGCCGGACGCCTCGGGCGCGGAACTGGACGCCGCGGCGGACGCGGCGCTGGCCCGCTGGCAACGCCGGGCCGAGAATCCCCTGACCTCCGCGGAATTGGCGGTCGCCGCGCGGGTGGCGGTCCGTTCGTGCGAAGGCATGATCGCCGACCGGCGACGGCTGCGGTGAAACCGGATGAGCCGGGACCGAACCGGCTGCGGCGCCCCGACGTTCGCTCTTTCGACGACCTGACGAGCCTTGAACTGATGATCACAATCGGAGCATCCATCGATGTACGCGCTTGGCATTGACCTCGGAACCACCTTCACGGCGGCCGCGATCTGGCGCGACGGCCGGGCGGAGACCGTCTCGCTCGGCGATCGAAGCGCAGCCATCCGGTCGGTGGTGCTGCTGCGCGAGGACGAGACGTTCCTGACCGGGGACGCGGCGCATCGCCGCGGTTTCTCCGAGCCGCAGCGGGTGGCCCGTGAGTTCAAGCGGCGGCTGGGCGACACCACCCCGATCCTGCTCGGCGGTGTGCCGCAGTCGGCCGAGGCACTGATGTCGCGCCTGCTGCGGTCGGTCGTCGACGAGGTGGCCCGCCGGGAGGGCGGCCGCCCCGCGGCGATCTGCGTGTCGCACCCCGCGAACTGGGGTCCGTACAAACTGGACCTGCTGCGCCAGGCCGTACGGATGGCCGACCTCGACCTGCCGGTGACGTATACGACCGAGCCCGAGGCGGCGGCGGTCAACTACACCCAGCAGCAACGGGTCGAGCCGGGCACGGTCGTGGCCGTGTACGACCTCGGCGGCGGCACGTTCGATGCCGCGGTGCTGCGCAAGACACCGTCGGGTTTCGAGGTCCTGGGGCAGCCCGAGGGCATCGAACGGCTCGGCGGCACCGACTTCGACGCCGCGGTGTTCAATCACGTCCGTACGGCGCTCGACGGCAAGCTGGAGGAGCTCGACGAGGACGACCCCGCGGCGATCAACGCGGTGATCCGGCTGCGGGAAGAGTGTGTCCAGGCCAAGGAGGCCCTGTCGTCGGACACCGACACGACCATCCCGGTCCTGCTGCCGAACGTCTCCACCGACGTCCGGCTCACCCGGGCCGAGTTCGAGGCGATGGTCCGGCCGGCGCTGCACGGGTCCGTGGAGGCGCTGCAGCGGGCGCTGCGGTCCGCCGACTGTTCGCCGGAGCAGGTGCACTCCGTGCTGCTGGTGGGCGGCTCGTCCCGGATGCCGATCGTCGCCCAGCTCGTCGGCTCGGAGCTGGGCCGGCCCGTGGCGGTCGATGCGCATCCGAAGCATGCGGTCGCGCTGGGCGCGGCCCGGCTGGCCGGCGGGGACACGGCGAAATCCACCGGGCCCGGCCCGGTCCCGCCCGGCCGGCAGGCCGCATCCGCGGGTGTGGTTCGCCAGCAGGGCGCCCCTGGCCAGATAGGCGCCCCCATGGGCGCGCCCGGCCCGCAGGGAGCACCCACCGGCGGACCTCGCCCGCAGACCGCACCCACGGGCGCGCCCGGCCCGCAGACCGCATCCACGGGTACGCCCGGCCCGCAGGGAGCACCCACCGGCGGACCTCGCCCGCAGGGCGCACCCACGGGCGCGCCGGGCCCGCAGGGCGTACCCATGGGCGCGCCGGGCCAGCAGGGCGCACCCGCTGGGGCTGCCCGGCAGCAGGTGGGCCCGGCGATCGTGCCGGGCGGACAGACCGCACGTCCGAACCCGGCGGGCGGGACCGCGCCGGCCGGTGGACCGGCACCGGCGGCATATGGCGCGCCGGTGACCCCGAATCCGTCGTCGCCGGCCGGCGCGGCCCCGGCCGCGCGGAGCCGGACGTACACGTCCACCACGGCCGGTCCGGCCGGCGCGGTGGTGTCACCGGAGGCGGAGCCGCCGGCGAAGCGGACCTGGAGCGTCCTGGTCGCGGCCGGCGCGGTGCTGGTCGTGCTGCTCGGCGGCGGCGCGGCCGCCTGGGCCCTGCGCAGCGGCAACCGTGCGGGCGGCGCCAAGCCGGCCGCCGTCCCGGACGACGAACAGTGCACCGCCGCGATCAAGGCCAACCCGCGCTGGGTGTGCCTCACCTCGGCGCGGATCGCCGACGGGAAGTTCATCGTCGAGTACGACGCCGATTTCGGCGGCAGCCAGCCCGCCGTCAAGGGCGGTTACCACCTGCACATCTACGGCGGCAACGGCACCACTCCCCCGGACACGATCGAGGGTGAGCAGGCGCCCGACGACCAGAAGGGATTCTGGTACGTCGAGGATCAGCGGCCGTCCGTGGTGGAGACCAGCGACGTACGGTTCGTCAAGGCCATCGGCGACGCGCCGAAGGTGTGCGCCCGGATCGCGGATTCCCACCACGGTCTCGTGCCCGACAGCCACGGCACGTACAAGACCGGCAACTGCGTACCGATCAAGCGGTAGATCGCCGCTCGGACCACGACGAGGGGCCAGCCAGGTTCGCCGCGCCGCCGTCGAGGACCGCCCGGTACGCGGCGCGGGCCAGCCGCCGACCCCACGGCGAGCGCGGGCCGGCGTAGGGTGCCGCCGGGCCGGAGGGCGGGCACAGGACCACCACCGCGTCGGTCGCCGTCCCGGTGGCGGCGAGGCCGAGGTCGCGGATCGCCTGCGCCTTGGCCTCGGTGAGCGTGGCGACCGCGTTGACCAGCGCGCCGTCGGCCAGCCTGTGCGGCACCCACGCCACGATGTTGACCGTCCCGGGGTGCGGCGCCGTCGCGGTCGTGGGCGCCGCCGCCTGGGTCGGGGAGCTGAGCCCGACCGTGGCCCACAACCGCACGTCGCCGTCGCCCGCGGCCACGACGTCGGCGGCGTCGACGCCGGTGAGCAGGCCGACACCGGGGCCGGTCAGATCGAGCGCGGCGGCGATTTCGCGCAGGTGGGTGGCCGGGTCGTCGCGATCGTAGGACATCGGGACGGTCGCGTTGACGACCCAGCCGCACGGCCCGATCCCGCCGCCGAGCACCGCCGACGACACCGCGAGTGCGGACTCGGGCAGCCGCCACACCAGCAGCGGAACGTCGTCGCCGGACTCAGCTCGGTGCGTCAGTACCGGTTCGATCACCGCTCGACCCTAGCGCCCGGGCCGCGGTGGGCGCCGCCGTATCGGGGGCCGGGTCGGTGCCGCGCACCGACCGCAGCAGGAGCTCGGACACGTCGGTGACGCGCACCTCGTCGGCCGCCTTGCCCTGCTGCTTGCGGGTGGCGACACCGTCGGTGAGCATGCTGATGCAGAACGGGCACGCCGCGGCGACCACGCTCGCCCCGGTGTCCAGCGCCTGGTCCGTGCGGGCCTCGTTGATGCGGGTGCCGAGTGACTCCTCCATCCACATGCGGGCGCCGCCCGCCCCGCAGCAGAACGACGTCTCACGGCTGCGGGGCATCTCGGTGAACTGCAGTCCGGGCACGCTGCCCAGCACGTCCCGCGGCGGGTCGAAGACCCGGTTGTGCCGCCCGAGGTAGCACGGGTCGTGGTACGTGACCTCGGCCTCGACCGGGTGGGCCGGCCGCAGCCGGCCGTCGGCCACCAGCCGGGACAGCAACTGCGTGTGGTGGACCACGTCGAAGTCGCCGCCGAGCTGGCGGTACTCGTTGCCGATGGTGTTGAAGCAGTGCGCGCAGGTCACCACGATCTTCCGCGCCCCGGCGGTGGTGAGGGTCTCCACGTTCTGCCGCCCCAGCTCCTGGAACAGCAGCTCCTGGCCGAGGCGGCGGGCGGCGTCGCCGGTGCACGTCTCGCCGCTGCCGAGCACCATGAACCCGACACCGGCCTCGTGCAGCAGCTCGGCGACCGCGCGGGTGGTGCGCTTGGCGTTCTCGTCCAGCGCGCCCGCGCATCCCACCCAGAACAGGTACTCGACGTCGTCGGGCAGCCGTTCCTCGCCGTCGTCGCCGAAGACGCGCACCTCGAACGGCAGCCCGGCCGTCCACTCCAGACGCGCGGTCGCGCCGCGGCCCCACGGGTCCCCGGACCGTTCCAGGTTGCGCAGCAGGACGTTGGCCTCCTTCGGGAACTGCGACTCGATGAGCACCTGGTAGCGCCGCATGTCCACGATGTGGTCGACGTGCTCGATGTCGACCGGGCACTGCTCGACGCACGCGCCGCAGGTCACGCAGGACCACAGCACGTCCGGGTCGATGACGCCGCCCTCCTGCACCGGCGCGACCAGGGGACGCTCGGCCTCCGCGCGTACGTCGGCGGGCAGCTTGTCGCGGGCGGAGTCGGACCCGGCAAGCAGGTACGGCGCCTTGGCCAGCGCGTGGTCGCGCAGGCTCATGATGACCAGTTTGGGATTGAGCGGCTTGTCGGTGTGCCAGGCCGGGCACTGCGACTGGCACCGGCCGCATTCGGTGCAGCTGCCGAAGTCCAGCATGCCTTTCCAGGTGAAGTCCTCGATCGCGCCCCGGCCGATCTTGTCGTCCTCGTCGGGGTCCTCGAAGTCCACCGGCGTGCCGCCCGAGTACACCGGCAGCAGCGGGCCCAGCCCCCGCGGGCGCCGGGAGAACAGCACGTTGAGCGGCGCGAGCCCGATGTGCAGGTGCTTGGAGTGCACGACGATGACGAGGAACGCGAGCACCGCGCCGAGTGACGCGAGGACGCCGACCGTCTCCAGGACCTCGTTGGCGGCCTGCCCGGCCGGCGCCAGTAGCCGCCCGACCGCCTCCGACGCGAACGCGCCGTGCGGGAACGGGAAGTTGCCGGTGTTGACCTGGGCGCCGCGGTACAACAGCAGCGTCCACATCACGTTGAAGATCATGAAAAGCACGAGCCAGGCCGCGCCGAGGTGCGATCCGAAGAACCGGGACCGCCGGCCCTCGCGCTGCGGGCGGTGGCGCAACCGGATCGCGCCGAAGACGACGAGCGAGACGAGCACGGCCACGATGAACATGTCTTCCAGGAAGCCCAGCCACGCCTGCGTGCCGATGATCGGGATGTGGAAGTCGGGGTCGAACAGCGCGCCGTAGCCCTCGACGATCGTCGCGCCGAGGATGACGAACCCCCAGAACACCGCGAAGTGCGCGAGCCCCGGCACGCTCCACTTCAGGAGCTTGCGCTGGCCAAGTACCTCGGTCACGATCGCCCATCCGCGGGTGCCCAGCTCGCTGGTGCGCTCGGGCTCCGCCGGCTGCCCGGTACGGGCCAGCCGGAACAGGGTGAGGATCCGCCGCCCGGCCAGCACGAATGCGACCGCGGTCAGCGTCAGCCCGAGCACCAGTCGTACCGTCACGTTGCCACCTCTCTGGAGCTGATCACCGGCTGGGCCTTGCGTCTTCTGATCTCGGCGAGCAGCTCGGGCACCACCCGGTGCACGTCGCCGACCACGCCGAGGTGGGCCAGGTCGAAGATGGGAGCACCCGGATCACGGTCGATCGCCACGATCGTCTCCGCGTGCTGCATGGCGGCGCGGTGGCGGACCGAGCCCGAGATGCCCAAGGCCAGATACAGGCGCGGATGGACGATCGTGCCGAGCTGGTCGATCTGGTCGCGCCGCGGGCACCAGCCGAGCTCAGTGGCGGTGTGCGACCCGCCGGCGATGCCGCGCAGCGCCTCGGCGAGCGCACCGACCAGGCCGAACGACTGCTGCGAACCCATCCCGCGGCCGCCGGCGACGACGATGGCCGCGGTGGCCAGTTCCGGCGGGAGCTCGACGCCGGCGGGCCGGCGGCCGAGGCGGCGCACGGCGCGGACGGCGGGCGGGAACGTGACGTCGACACGCCGGACCTCCGGCTCCACCGGGGCAGCCACCGGTATCACGGCATCGGTGCGCACGGTGAACACCGGCGTGCCGCCGCTCACCCGCGCCTCCACCCGGTACGCGCCCTCCAGCGCCGACTTGACCGCGACCGGCCCGCCGGCGCCCATCCGCAGGTCGGCCACGTCAGTGATGAGCCCGGTGCCCAGCCGCGCGGTCAGCCGGGCGGCCACCTCCTGCCCGAGGCGGTGGGAGGCGATCAGGACCGCGGCGGGTCTCGTCCGCCGCGCGAGATGGGCCAGCACCTCGACGCGGGCCGCGGCGGGATGCGCGTCGAGCTCGGGGCGGGCGACGGCCGCGATCCTCGTGGCACCGAACCGGCCCAGCAGCGCGACACCGGCCGCGTCGGCCCGGCCGCACACCAGCGCCGTGGGCGGGCCGAGCCGGCGGGCGAGGGTCAGCAGCGCACACGTGGAGCGGCACACGGTCCGCTGGGTTGCGGTGTGGTCCACGAGCACCAGCACCGGTCTCATCGCCCCTCCTCACCCGGGTCGTGCTGCGGCTACAGGAACTCGTTGACGGCCAGGAAGTCCGCCACGCGGATGGCCGCGACCGTGGGATCGTCGGCGAGCATGACGCGGGCCGGGACGCCGCGATCCGCGGCGTCCGCCCGCACGACCGTGGGGCCCGCACCGCCACCGGCATCGAGATCGAGGTCGAGGTCGGCCAGTGTCCAGGTGCGGATCAGCTTGTGGTGTGCGTCGAGCGTCGCCGCGAGCGTGGGCCGGCGCGGCTCGCCGCAGCGTTCGGTGACCGAGACCACGGCGGGCAGGGCGGCCGCGAACGCCTGCAGGCCGGCGCCGTCGTCGCGCCAGATCTCGACCCGGCGCTCGCGGACCTGCAGGATGTCGGCGAAGCAGAGCACCGGCACGCCCAGCAGCTCGGCGACCATGGGGGGCACCGCGGACATCGCGGCGTCCGACGACGCGGCGCCCGACAGGACGAGGTCGAAGCCGAGCCTGCGCACGGCGGCGGCGAGCACCCGCGCGGTGGCCAGCGCGTGGCTGCCGCGCAGCCGGTCGTCGACGAGGTGGAGCGCGTCGTCGGCGCCGAGGATCAGCGCTTTGCGCAGCGCCCCGACCGCCGCGGCCGGACCCATCGTCACCGCGGTGATCTGTACGTCGCGGCGCCGCCGCGCGATCCGCAACGCCTGGTCGACCGCATACTCGTCGGCGTCGTTGAGCTGGCCGCGCCGGGCGGCGCGGTCCAATGTGCAATCCGCGTCGAACGTCATGCCGCGCAGCGTGCACGGCACGTGTTTGACCAGGACGACGATCCTCACCGATGCAGCCTCCGCCCGCTCAAGAGCACGACGCTGCCGCGAGCATACCGGCGATTGCATTGATCAACATAAATTCTTGGCGGGTCGTGGATTTGTCCTCTCACGCGGGTAGGACGACGCGCCCGTGGGTAACGGGTACGTCAGGCGCACAGGGGGCCGAGCCGCGCAGAAGGCGTGCGCCGGGCCCGCGTGGATGCAGGGAGGGGCCATGCCGGAGCAGTCGTGGAGCAACAAGCGCGAACGGCAGTACAAGCACATCAAGGCGAGCGAGAAGGACCGCGGCCGGCCCACCGACCGGGCCGAGGAGATCGCCGCCCGTACGGTGAACAAGCAACGCGCCGAGTCCGGCGAGGCCCGCAGCTCACGCGGCTCGGGCGGCCGTTCCAAGGAGCAGCTGTACGCCGAGGCGAAGCGCCGCCACATCACCGGCCGTTCGAAGATGACCAAGGCCGAACTGGAGCACGCCCTGCGTTGAAAGGCCGCGGGGCCGGGCACCGGCACCGACCGGCCCCGCTCCATTCCGCTCCGTGGCCACACGACGGGTGAACCGATGATCACGAGAAGTGGTCGCCCGCTCCTATCCTGGAGGCCGTTCCCGGAGCGGAGGTAGGAATGCGGCGTGCGTCCAGCGGCCTGAGCGGTTACCTCCACATCGTCGCCGGGCTGCGCCGGCGCGTGCAGGACCTCCGGCTGGGCTGCGCCGACCTGCGCGACGGGCGCATCGTACGGCCCGGCTCCGACCTGGGGACACTGCTGTCGGCCACCGGCGCCTGCCGCGCACGGATGGAGGCGGTGACGAACCTGATGTCGCCGGGCGCCGGCGGTGTCCGGTGGTGGCGCAGCGGCCCCGGCCTCCGGTACTGGGCGGCCAACCTCGCCGCCCTGGACCGCGGTGTGACGATCGCCCGGGTGTTCATCTGCGCCGAGGTCGACGAGCAGGTACGCGCGCTGCTCGCCGAACAGCGCGCGGCCGGTGTCGACGCCGTACTGGTGTCCCGCGAGGACGTCCATCCCGACCTGCAGGTCAACCTCGTACTGTGGGACCGTCGCCGGGCCTGGACCGCCGACATGAACGCGCAGGGCGCGATCGTCCAGCACGTGGTGTCCGCGGACGAGCGGATCGTGGAGCGGCTGGGCGAGGCGTTCGACGGTTGCCTGGGAAGTGCCCGGAGGTGACGCCGCTGGCGGCTGCGGTCGTCGGGCTGCTCGTCTGGGCGGTGGGCGAGATCCGGTCGGTACGGGTCCGCGCGCTGGTCTACAGCCTGCCGGTACCGATGACGCGGTGCTGCTCGGCACCGGGGTGTACGTCGACGGCGTCCAGGTCGTCGGGGTGCTGTTGCTGGTGGCGTTCTTCGCGGTCACCGCGCTGCTGCACGGGCGGCTGGGCTGGCCGGTGGTGCTGGCCGATGTCGCCGCCGCGGCCGGCTACGTCGCGGTGGCGTGGGCGCTGCCACCGGCCCTGCCGCTGCTGCCGTGCCTGATCGGGGTCGCCGGGCTGTGGCCCGGCTGCGGCACTGACGACCGCGGCCCCGCCGAAACGGTGCGGCACACCGCCGGGCTCAGCCGGTTTCGGTCGCCTGGCCCGCGGTCGCGCCGACGCTGGGCCGTGTGGTGTCCGCGTCTCCGGACTCCCCCCGCCCGGCCGGTGCGCCGGACCGCGGCCCCGGGGTGGCCCCGGCGGGCCGTGGTCCGCGCGCCAGCGAGGCGAGCGCCCCGACCGCCGCCATCGCGACGGCCAGCCAGAACACGATCACCAGGCCGTGGTGGAACGGTGTCGCGATGAGCCGTGGGAAGAACGCGAGACCGGTGAGGGTATCCGCGTTCGCCGACGGCAGGGCGCCGAGGACCTGGGGGCCGAGCAGCTCCGCGATCGGGTTGTAGCCGAGGAACGCCGCGAACAGCGTGCCCACCGGGGGCAGCTGGGCGACCTGGGCGGCGGTCGCCGTGGGCACGCCCTGCGCGGTGAGGCCGGAACTGAGCGTGCCGGGCAGCGAGTCGGCCAGGCCCGCGACCATGAGCGAGAAGAAGACGCCGATCGAGAGCACCTGGCCCGCGTTCATGAACGTGGCCCGCATGCCGGACGCGGCGCCGCGCATGCTCGCGGGCACGCTGGACATGACCAGCGCGGTGTTCGGCGCGGAGAACAGCCCGCCGCCGAGCCCGTTCACGAAGATCAGCGCGGCGAAGACCGGGTAGGAGAAGTCGCCGGGCAGCATCAGCAGGCCCAGGAACGACACCGCCATCACGAGCAGGCCGCCCGCGGCGAACGGGCGCGCCCCGAACCGGTCCGACAGGAATCCGGACAGCGGCCCGGCCAGCAGGAAACCGATCGTCATGGGCAGCAGGTAGATGCCGGCCCACAGCGGGGTCGATTCGTACGAGTAGCCGTGCAGCGGCAGCCAGATGCCCTGCAGCCAGATGATCAGCATGAACTGCAGGCCGCCCCGGGCCACCGCGGCGAGCAGGCTGGCGGCGTTGCCACTGGTGAACGCGGCGTTGCGGAACAGCGCGAGCGGGAACATCGGCTCGCTCACCCGCGACTCGATGACCCCGAACGCGATGAGCACCGCGGCGCCCCCGGCCAGCCCGGCCACGACCCACGGGTTGGTCCAGCCCATGGTGTGCCCGCCGTACGGCTGGATGCCGTACGTGATGGCGGCCAGCACCGCGGTCAGCCCGACCGCGAACGTCGCGTTGCCCCACCAGTCGATGCGTGCGTGCCGCCGCGCTCCGGTGTCGTGCAGCGACCGGTACGCCCACACCGTGCCGAGCACGCCGAGCGGGATGTTGACCCAGAACACCGAGCGCCAGTCCCATTCGGCGAGCACGCCGCCCGCGACCAGGCCGATGAACGAGCCGGCGAGCGCGGAGACGATGTTGACGCCCAGTGCCATGCCGCGCTGCCGGACGTCGAACGCGTCCGTGATGATGGCCGCGGAGTTAGCCATGAGCATGGCGCCGCCGATGGCCTGCACGACGCGCCAGCCGATCAGCCACAGCGCGCCCTCGCCGCCCGTGAACGGGTCCAGCGCCAGCACGATCGAGGTGAGCGTGAACAGGGCGAACCCGGCGTTGTAGATCTTCACGCGGCCGTACATGTCGCCGAGGCGGCCCAGCGTGACGACCAGGACGGCGGTCACGAGCATGTAGCCCATGAGCATCCACAGCAGATAGGAGACGTTGCCGGGCTCCAGCGGGTTGAGCTCGACACCTTTGAAGATCGCCGGGAGGGAGATCAGCACGATGGATGAGTTGATCATGGCGAGCAGGGTGCCGAGCGTGGTGTTCGACAACGCCACCCATTTGTAGTGCGGATGATCCACGGAGTACATGCGTGCCGCTTTCATCACTCGGTGATCCCCTCGGCCAGTCGTTGCAGAGCGGGCAGCGCGGCCAGGATCGCCGCCCGGTCGGGGGTGGCCAGGCCGTCCAGTACCTGCGCGAGGGCGGCGGCGTGGCGGGCCCGGCGGTGCTCCACGAGTGCCTCACCCGCCTCGGTGATCGTCACGACCACCACCCGGCGGTCGGCCGGGTCGGGGCCGCGGGTGGCCAGGCCGTCGCGTTCGAGCCGGGTGACGAGCTGCGTCATCGCCGGCTGGGTCACCCCCTCGGCGACGTGCAGGGCGCACAGCCGGTGCGGGCCGGATCGCTGCAGGCGGCGCAGCGTCGAGACTGCGGTGAGGCTCAGGCCGTCGCGGGGAGTGAGCCGGCGCAGGGCCTCGTACAACCGCTCGAATGCGGACGCGACGAGGGCGCCGTCCGTGCCGGTCTCGGGGACAGGAGGCATTCCTGATTTATATCACCTGCTTATACAAGCAGGTTATGTAACGTACGCCACGCGTCAGTGCTCGGCGGCCTCCGGGTAGCGCCGGGCGAGAACGCCGAGCGCCAGGCGCCCCCAGGCGATGTTGTCCCGCTCGAACGCGATTCCGCGGTGCAGCGTCAGATAGGGGCCGAGCCGGCTGCCGGTGGCCAGGAACTCGTCATCGGTGCGATCGCCGAGGATCTCCGCGAGTGTGCGCTGGTAGCTCTCCAGCCGGTGGGTGCAGCTCTCGATCCGGGCACGGATCGACGACCGGAGACTCGGAATGTCGGCGTGGGCCAGTGCCTCGACCTGAATGAGGAGTTCGTCGCGGATGGCGGTCGGCTTAGGGTCGCGCCGGGTGAACTCCCGCAGGGCGGCGCGCCCGGCGTCGGTGACCGAGAACAGGCGTTTGTCGGGCCGCTTGGACTGCTTGACGATACGGGCCGACAGCAAGCCGTCGGATTCCATCTTCTCCAGTTCCCGGTAAAGCTGCTGCGGGGTCGTGGTCCAGAAATTGGCGACGGATCCGCGGAACTCCTTGGCGAGGTCGTACCCGGACGACTCGCGGTCGATCAGGGCCGCGAGCAACGCATTCCTCAATGCCACGGTGACATCCTACGGGCGCGATGCGGAACCACCGCCGCAGCGGATCCGCTCACCGGGCGCGCGGTTGGAACTCCGGCGTGCTCTTCGTGAACGCGGAACCGCGGGCGATACGGGTGTTCGGCAGCCGGAGCAGCCGGAGTTGTTCGCGCCGTTCCCGCGCGAACGTCCGCCGGGCGCTGGCCGTCAGCGCGCCGTCGAGCAGGCGCTTGGCGGCCGCAATCGCGTCGGGAGACCGGCCCCGCAATTTCTCGGCGAACGCCACCGCGGCGTCCACCGGATCGTCGTGGATTTCCGTGACCAGACCGATCCGCTGCGCATCGGCACCGGAGATCTCCTCGGCGGTCATGGTGAGCCTTTTGGCCACATCGACACCCACGATCTCGGCGAGACTACGGATGCCACTCATATCGGGGATGATGCCCCATTTGCCTTCCAGCACCGACCATCGCGAATCCGGCGTCGCGAAACGCAGATCGGCGCCCATGGCGATCTGCAGCCCGCCGCCGAAGCAGTGCCCGTGCACCGCCGCGATCACCGGAACGGGAATGCGCCGCCAGGCCCAGCACGCTTCCTGGAAACGGTTGGTGCTGCGCCACGGCACGGGCGCGAACGCCTTCACGATACGGCCGGGGGTGCGCAGCACCGTGGCGAAATCCAGCCCCGAACAGAACGACGGACCGTCGCCCGCGACAACGACCGCGCGCAGGGTGCGGTCGCGGCGCAGCCATCGGGCCGTACGGATCAGATCGTCCAGCGTGTCCAGGGTCAGCGCGTTGAGCTTGTCGGGGCGGGCGAGGCGGACATGCGCGATGCCGTTCTCCACCCGGGTGCTCACGTACGTCGTCCGGGGTGCGGTGTGTTCCATGGTTCGGGCTCCACAAGTGAGGATCTAGAGGCGTGCGGCGAGCTCGGTGGCCTGCTTGATGGCGCGTTTCGCGTCGAGTTCGGCGGCGACGTCCGCTCCCCCGATGACGTGGACCGGGATGCCCCGCTCCTGCAGCGGGGCGACCAGCTCCCGCACGGAGGTCTGCCCGGCGCACAACAGAACCGTGTCCACGGCCAGCACGCGGGTCTCGCGGGGGGACTTGCGGTCGCGCGGGTCCGTGGGGACGGAGATGTGCAGGCCGTCGTCGTCGATGCGGACGTACTCAACGCCGCGCATCATCGTGACCCCGGAATCCTGCAGCGTGGCGCGGTGCACCCAGCCGGTGGTCTTGCCCAGCCCCTTGCCCAGCGCGGTCGTCTTGCGTTGCAGCAGGTAGACCTGCCGGCGCGCCGGTGCGGTCACCTTCGTGGTGAGGCCGCCGCGGGCCTGCTCCGGGTCGGTGACCCCCCACCGCTGCATCCAGTGCTCCAGCGACTCGTTCGCGTCGTGGAGCAGGAACTCGCCGACGTCGAACCCGATGCCGCCGGCCCCGATGATCGCGACTCGCTCGCCGACCGGGGCGCCCTCGCCGACGACCTGCTGATAGGTCAGGACGCTCGGGTGGTCGACGCCGGGGATGTCCGGCACCCGGGGCCGCACGCCGGTGGCGATGACGACCTCGTCGTACCCGGCCAGGTCGTCGGCCGTGGCGCGGGTGCCCAGCCGCAGCGTGATGCCCCGGACGTCGATCATGTGGCGGTAGTACTCCAGGGTGCGCGCGAACTCCTCCTTGCCGGGGATCCGCGCGGCCAGCGTGAACTGGCCACCGATCGCGTCCGCGGCCTCGAACAGCTCGACCCGGTGGCCGCGCCCGGCCAGCTCGACCGCGGCGGCCAGCCCGGCCGGGCCGGCGCCGACCACGGCGATGCGCTTGACCGTACGGGTGGGCAGCAGTACCAGCTCGGTCTCGTGGCCGGAACGCGGGTTCAGCAGGCACGTGGCCCGCTGGTTGCGGAACGTGTGGTCCAGGCACGCCTGGTTGCACGCGATGCAGGTGATGATCTCGCGTTCCCGGCGCTGCGCGGCCTTGGTGACCCAGTCGGCGTCGGCCAGCAGGGGACGGGCCATCGACACGAGATCGGCCTCGCCGGACGCGAGGATCTGCTCCGCGACCTCGGGGCGGTTGATGCGGTTGGACGCGACGATCGGGATCGACACCTCGCGGCGCATCTTCCCGGTCACCCAGGCGAACGCCGCGCCGGGCACCGACGTGACGATGGTGGGTACGCGAGCCTCGTGCCAGCCGATGCCCGTGTTCAGGATGGACACGCCCGCGTCCTGGAGCCCGCGGGCGAGCTCGACGGTCTCCTCCCAGGACTGGGCGTCGTCGACGAGGTCGAGCAGGCTGATCCGGTACTGCACGATGAAGTCGTCGCCGACCAGGTCCCTGGTGCGCCGGACGACCTCCAGCGGGAAGCGCATCCGCTTCGCCGCCGAGCCACCCCAGGCGTCCGTGCGGTCGTTGGTGCGCGCGGCGAGGAACTGATTGATCAGATACCCCTCGGAGCCCATGATCTCCACGCCGTCGTACCCGGCGCGGCGGGCCAGCAGGGAGGCGCGCGCGAAGGCGGTCGCCGTACGGTCGACCTGCCGTGTCGTCATGGCCCGCGGCCGGAACGGCGTGATCGGCGACTTGCGCCCCGACGCGCCCAGGCTGAACGGGTGGTACGAGTACCGGCCCGCGTGCAGCAGTTGCAGCAGGATCTTCCCGTCGTGCTCGTGCACCGCGTCGGTCACGACGCGGTGGGCGCGGGCGTGGTGCTCCCGGGTCATCCGGCTGCCGAACGGCGCCAGCCAGCCCCGCCACGTGGGCGCGTAGCCGCCGGTCACCATCAGGCCGACGCCGCCACGAGCCCGCTCGGCGAAGAACGCCGCCAGCTTCGGCAGGTCCCGCTCGCGGTCCTCCAGCTTGGTGTGCATCGAACCCATCACCACGCGGTTACGCAGCACCGTGTGGCCGAGATCCAACGGGCTCAGCAGCGTCGGATACCCGTCGGGGATGCCATCCATGTTCGTCGTCATGCCACCGGACTCCCTCGTCCCGCTCCCTGCCGGCGACCCTCGTCGGGCGACCGAGAGCCGAGCGCAGTCACCATACAACAAGTTGCATAGTAAAAAAAGTGACTATCAGGGCCGACTCCGCACCGCGCGACTCCCCCGCCCGGGTGACCGTGGGGTCGTGGCACGCGCGTTCCGGGTGCACGATGGACCTCGCTGCTCGGAACGCGGGGGTGGACTGACCGGCAGGAGGTGTGGACCACGAACGCGTTCGGGGTACGTGAGCACTATCGGGCCGGCGGGGTCGCCCGGCTCGTTGTCCGGGGCGACATCGACCACGACGTGGCGCCGCTGCTGGCCGCAGCCATCGCGGGCGTCGCCGGCCGTCCCGCGGTGACGGAACTCGTCATCGACCTGCGCGCGGTTCCCCTACTGGCGGCGGCCGGCATCCGGGCACTGCTCGAAGGCCGCACGGCGGCCGTACGGGATGGCTGCGGCTTCCGGGTCGTCAACGCCGACGGTCTCGTCCACCACGTCCTGTGCCTCACCGGGGTGATCGACCTGTTGCAGGTCACGGCGGACGCCCCGACCTCGCCGCCATGACGCCGGTCCCGGCGGGTCAGCCCGCCCGCCCGCCGCGGGTGCGCAGGCAGGCCCAGACCACCTTGCCGCCGTCGGCGGCGATGCACCCCCACCGGGACGCGGTCGCGTCGACCAGCAACAGCCCGAGCCCGGCGGCGGGACGTGGTGGCAGCCCACGCGTCAGCAGCGGCTGCGCGGCGGACCCGTCCCGCACGCTGATCATCAGATGGTGCGGGCCCACGGCAAGCCTGATGTCGGCCATCGTGCGCGCATGGACGACCGCGTTGGTGGCCAGCTCGTCCGCGATCAGGCAGGCCGGGCCGACCAGCGCGGGCAACTGCCAGCGGGCGCACGCCTCGACGGCCAGCTCACGGGCGCGCCGCGCGGCACCCGTCACCGGAAGCAGCGTGTCGTGCAGCACGGTCACCCGGCGGCGCGGCTGCGCCGCGATGGCCTGCTCGGGGCTGGAGAACACCGGCAGCAGGCGCCGGCAGCCGCGGGTCAGCCGGCGGGCCGTGTCGGCATCGGGGGTGCAGATCAGCAGCGGTATGCCCGGCCACGCCGCCGCCTGCCAGGCCACCGCCCGGAACACCGCCAGCGAACCCGGATCGGGAACCACCAGGTCGGCCACGTCGAGCACGACCGCATCCGGCCGCTCCACCAGGCACGTCAACAGGGTGGCCCGCACCTGCGGGGCGTTCGCCGCGGACAGCTCACCGCAGAGCCGCACCAGAAGCCTGGTGCCCACCTGTTCGACCGTGCACCCCACCGGCGGCGGCATGGTGCGATGGTCGCGCGGCGCCGGCCCGCCGCGCCATCCGTGCCGGTCCCGGGTTTCGTCTTCCGGTTCAACCTTTCGTCCGATGGCCTGACCGCTCGTCGCCGGCATTCGTTCCGAAGGGTGATGGCCTTTCGCTTCCTGGCGCTGCATGACAATGTGGCCGGTGAGCCGGCGCGCAGCCGACGTCGCCACCGCCGACGGCATCGATTCGTGGAGTGGCCGTGCAGGACCAGGACGGACGTCAATGCAGCGGGTCCGCCGAGACGGTCGGCGGCCTGCCGCCACCGCACATCGGACGGATCTTCACCCGCAGCCCCGACGAGCACCACGCCTGGATCCGTTCCCGCTACACCGACCACGAACGCCGGGTCCGCGCACACGCCCGCGACTTCGCATTCTCCTCCGAGTTCGGTGCGCTGGGTGCACTGGCGGTCGTCCGCAGCAGCTACACCGCGGCGAGCGCCGAGGTGTTCTGGCCGCCCGCGCGCGACATCCTCGTCTCGCATGTGGTGTCCGGCCGGTCCCGGCACCGCTGGGACGGCGGCGAGGTGCTGGTGGGCCGGCACGGCACGATGCTGTTCCCGCCGTACGGGTACGAGCACCTGCATGAATGCAGCGACAGCCGCGGCGTCACGCTACGCATGGACGTGCTGTTGCGGGTCGCCGAGGAGACCACCGGACTCGCCCGCGCCGACATCCGTTTCACCGGGCTGCTGCCCGTCTCCCCGCTGGCCCAACGGCACTGGCTGGCCACCGCCGACTACGTACGGCACGGCATCTACAGCCTCGCCCTGGAATCACCGCTGCTGCTGGCGGCCGCGGAGCAGATGGTGGCGGCGAGCCTGCTCGCCACGTTCCCGAACACCACGATGTCCGCCGCGCTGCGGGCGCCGCGGGACACGGCCACCCCGGCGACCGTACGGCGGGCCATGGCGTTCATCGACGCCCGGGCCGGTGAGCCGATCACGCTGACCGACATCGCCGCCGCGGCCGGGGTGGTGCCACGGACCCTGCAGTACGCGTTCCGCCGCCACCGCGACACCAGCCCGACCGGCTACCTGCGTCAGGTCCGGCTGGCCCGCGCGCACGAACAGCTGTCCGCGGCCCAGCCCGGCGACGGCACCACGGTCGCCGCCGTTGCCGTGCGCTGGGGTTTCACCCGCCCCCACCGGTTCGCGACCGCCTACCGGCAGGCGTACGACCGCTCGCCCGCACAGACCCTGCGCACCTGACGTCGGCGACCTCCTGCGCCTCGACACATCCCATGTCGGCGCACCGGCCGGCGGACATGCATGGAGTTGATCACTGCATACTCGCGCAGGGGGCCGCCGTCATGGCCCGCGCGAAAAACCGGTTTGGGGTGCTTGGGTGATTCTTTCGGCAGAACGGAGCGCGATCATGGCCCGGGTTGCGCGGTGCGTTCCCGGGGCCGTCGATGGTGGCTGCGTACGCGTCGCAGTGGACGGCCCCGACGGATCCGGCAAGACGAGCTTCGCCGACGACCTCGCCGCGGCACTGCGCGCTCTCGGCCGCCCGGTGGTCCGGATATCACTGGACGACTTCCTCAACCTCCGCACGGTTCGGTATCGCCAGGGGCGCCATTCACCGCAGGGCTTCTGGGAGGACTCGTACGACTACGCGCGCTTCGCGGCTGATGTGCTCACCCCGCTCGGGCCCGGCGGATCGCGGCGGTACCGGCCGGCCGCGTACGACCTGAAGACGGACACGATGCTGGAACCGGAGCCGAGCACCGCGGAGGCCGAAACGGTGGTGGTGGTCGACGGGTTGTTCCTGCACCGCGACGAGCTTGCCGCGGCCTGGGACTTCTCGGTTTTCCTCGATGTTCCGTTCCCCGTGACCGCCGAGCGCATGGCGCACCGCGACGGCACCCATCCTGATCCGGAGCATCCGACGATGCGCCGTTACGTCGAGGGCCAGCGAATCTACTTCAGGACATGCTTTCCTCACCAGCGTGCCGGCATCCTGATCGACAACCGCGACTTTGACGCGCCACGCATCGTCCGAGGATGACGCCTCGACCTCGTAGCGCGCCGACGTACCGCGGCCCGTCAGGCCGGGAGCCGCAGCGTGAACGTGCTGCCCTGACCGGGGGTGCTGTGCACGGTCAGGTCTCCGCCGTGAGCACGGGCGAGGTTGCGGGCGATGGCCAGGCCCAGCCCGCTGCCGCCGGTAGCTCTGCTGCGCGACTTGTCCGCCCGCCAGAACCGGTCGAACACGTGGGGCAGGTCCTCCGGCGCGATGCCCGGCCCGGTGTCGGTCACGGAAATCACGAGCGCGCCGTCGCGCAGCGTGGAACGCAGCTCGACCCGGCCGCCCGCCGGGGTGTGCCGGACCGCGTTCGACAGCAGGTTGGCCACGATCTGGCGCAGGCGTACCGGGTCCGCGTCGACCTCGGGATCCGCTTCGGCGGACAGTGTGAGCTCCACGCCGCCCCGGTGCGCGGCGCCGCGCTGGGCGTCGGCCGCCTGCCGCAGCAGATCGTCGACGAACACGACTTCGCGGTGCAGGCGCAGGCTGCCGGCGTCCGCGGCGGCGAGATCACGCAGATCGTCGACGACGTGCTGCAGGAGTACGGCCTCCTCGGTGAGCAGGTCCAGCAGTTCGGGGTCCAGCGTGGCCAGCCCGTCCTGGGCGGCCTCCAGCCAGATCCGCATGTTCGCCAGCGGACTGCGCAACTCGTGGGCGATGTCGCTGACCATCGCCGTCCGCTGCTGCTCGCTGGCCGCGCGGCGCTCGGACAGGTCGTTGAACGCGGCGGCGAGCCGCCCGATCTCGTCGTCGCCTCGGACGGGTACCGGCGCCGCCGCGTCCAGCGGTCGCTGCGCCGCCGCGGTGAGCAGGCGCAACGGGCGGACCAGCCGCCTGCCGACCACGACCGTGACGGCGACCGCGAGCAGCAGCACCAGCCCGGTCACGCCGGCCAGGTACGCGATGTTGCGATCGGACAGATCGAAGGAGGCGTCCGGGCGGCGCCCCGGGTCCGCGATGTACAGGCGGGCGGCCGGGGCGACGTACGGTCTGAGCTGGTCCCGGTGGGCCGCTTGCGCGCAGTCGCGCACCCGGTCGTCGGTCATCGGCGGCTCGGTCTTCGCCCGGACGGTGAAATCGAGCGCGGCCGTGACGACCGCGGTGCTGCCCTGTCGCCGCAGGCAGCCGGCGACGAGGCCCTGGTACGCATCCAGCGCCCGTTTCTCCGTCGTTGTCGGCGCCAGCAGGTCGAACGCCCCGCACGCGAGCACGTGCTCGCCGTCGCTGTAGGCGGTCAGCGTGATGGTCGTGCGCCCGCTCGGCGACTCGGTGACCCGTCCCTCGTACCCGTGCTCGCGAAGGCACCGGATCCGCTCACCGGCCCGGGCGCGCATGTCACGCCGCTCCGCCGCGGTGAGCTGCCACGGGCCCACCGCACGCGGGTCGATCTCGCCCGCCGCGTCGCCGCGCAGCGCCGCGTCGACGTGCAGCGGGTCGACCACCGCGGTCAGACGTGCCGGCAGCGGCGACGCGGCACCGGCGATCCGGTGCACGGAGGCGTCCGTGAGCGTGATCTCCCGGCCGGTCTCGGCGGCGAGTGCCTGGATCAGCGGGTCGACACCGGCCCAGCCGGAATGGGTGGCGGCGTACCCGAGGAGGCGGTCGTAGATGCGGCCGTCATCCGCGAGCGACCTGCCCTGCGCCTGCTGGATCGCCCGGCTGGTGGTACGCACCGCCAGCCACGCGGTCGCCGCCACCGCACACAACGCCACCGTGATCGACGTGACGAGCAGCCGGAGCAGCAGGCTCCGGTGCAGCGGGATACGGCTGTCCGGCACCGCTCAGCCCGCCGCCAGCTTGTACCCGACGCCGTACACGGTGACGAGCCGCCGGGGCTGCGCGGGATCGTCCTCCAGTTTGCGGCGCAGGTTCATCACGTGCATGTCGATCGTGCGGTCGGTGGGGTAGCTCTCCCAGCCGCGCGTACGCTGCAGCAGCTGCTGACGGGTGAAGACCCGGCCAGGCTCGGCCGCCAGTGTCGCCATCACCTCGAACTCCCCCCGCGTGCACGGGACGGGTACGCCGTCGCGGTGCACCTCCCGGCGTACCGGATCGACCGTGATCGTGCCGACCGCGTAGCGGTGGTGACCGGGGGCGGCCCGGTGGCCGGTACGCCGCAGCAGCGTCCGTACCCGGGCCATCAGTTCCCGCGGGCTGTACGGCTTGGTCAGGTAGTCGTCGGCGCCCAGGTCGAGGCCGAGCAGCAGGTCGTTCTCGTCGGCGCGGGCAGTCAGCATGAGGATCGGCAGGTCGGACTCGGCACGCAGCACCCGGCACACGTCCAGCCCGTCGACCACGGGCAGCATCACGTCGAGGATGAGCAGATCGGGACGGGTACGCCGGGCCGCGTCGATGGCCGCCCGCCCGTCCGGCACCACGGTCGCCTCGTATCCCTCGGCGCCCAGGTAGCGCCGCACGCCCTCGGCCTGCCGGACGTCGTCCTCGGCGATCAGCACCCGTGTCTGCACGGCCCCGACTATAGGCACCCGGGTTCGCGGTGCTCAGATTTCTGACAGCCTCGATACAGGCGGCTGACCGGTGACCCACACCGGCGCACCACGATCCTTTGCCATGCCGCTGAAACTCTGCGCCACCGTGGCGCTCACGCTGTGCGTCGGCGCGTTGAGCGCCTGCTCCCAAGACAACTCTTCGTCGAACCAGTCGTCACCCGGCGTGGTGTCGTTCGCGAGCGATCCGGCCGCGAAGCCGTCACCGTCGGCCAAGGGCCGCCCGGTCATGCGCCTCGACATGACCGAGGAGGAGGAACTGCAGATGCAGGACGGTTACTACCGGTGCCTGGTCGCGCACGGCGTGAAGATGACCCAGAACGCCCAGGGGCACTACGAGTGGACCGGCCCCGAATCCAAGCAGAAGTCCGAGGATCCGAAGGTCAAGCGGGCGTGCGCCGAGGCGGAGCCGCTGCCGCCGCCCGAGCAGGACCCGGCGAAGAACCCGTACCTCGCGGACGACGAGGACCACTACTGGCAGTGCCTCAAGGACCACGGTGACGACGTGCACCGCGCGTCCGGCGGAGGCTGGGAGCCGGGGCCGCACTGGGGCGAGATCCCCAACGCCACCGCGGTGGACCGGCAGTGCAAGGTGACGGCGTTCAATGGCAAGAAGGGTTGAGCGCCGCTGGGTCGCCGGTGCCGCGATCGTGCTGGTCGCCGCCGGGGTCGTGGCCGCGGGCGTACGGTGGTTGCCCGCCCGGCCCGGCGACGCCCACGGCAGGACCGCAGGCCCCCCGGTGACGACCGCGACCGTCACCCGCACCGACCTGTCGACGGCCCGGACCGTTTCCGGCAACCTGGGGTACGGACCGGCCCGGGTGGTCAAGGGCGGCGCCGGAACGGTGACCTGGCTGCCGGATTCCGGTGTGCTGGTCACCCGAGGGCAGACGCTGTATCGCCGTGACGACCGCCCGGTCGTGCTGTTCTACGGCCGCACGCCGCTGTTCCGCCGCCTCGGCCCGGCCGGTGCGCTCGGGCGCGACGTGCGGGTCGTCGCCGACAACCTGCGGGCGCTGGGCTACCGGGTCGGCGCACAGCCGGCGGTGGGAACCGTCGTCTCGCTGCCGGATCCGGCGGCAGCGGACGACACCGGCGCGGCGCCGACCCCGGAAGCGGCTCCGGCTCCGGCTCCGGCTCCGGCTCCGGCTTCGGCTTCGGCTTCGGCTTCGGCTTCGGCTTCGGCGCAGCATGCCGCACCGGTGAAGTCGGCGCCGCCGGCGAAGCGCGCCGGCTCAGCGGAGTCCCCGGCCGAGGCGGCCGCACGGCGGGTGCGGGTCACCGTCCGCGACGGCGACGCGCTGCTCACCGCGCGCCTGGCCGAGGCGATCCGGCGATGGCAGGCGGACGTGGGCATACCGGTGACGGGCGTCATCGACCCCGCCGATGTGGTCGTGCAACCGGACCGGTTGCGCATCAGCGCCCTGACGTCGCAGCTCGGCGACCCGTCCGAGGCGGCCCTGTTGTCCGTGACCGGCACCGCGAAGGTCGTCACGGTGGAGGTGGGCGCGGACGACGCCGGGCCGGTACGGCGCGGCGACCGCGTGACGGTCACCCTGCCGGACGGCTCGGCGGCGGGCGGCCGGATAGCCGGCATCGGCACGGTCGTCACCGCCGCGGAAGGCGATGACGCGTTGCCGGACCGGGCGAAGATGCGGGTCACGGTGACGGTGGACGACGCGGGCAAGGTGGACCGGCTGACCGCGGCGCCGGTCCAGGTGCGGCTGGCCGGGGAGACCCACCGCAACGTGCTGGTCGTGCCGGTCGGTGCGTTGCTCGCGGTCCTGGAGGGCGGGTACGCCGTACAGCTCGCGGGCGGCGCGGTCGTGCCGGTCACCGCCGGACTGTTCGCCGACGGCCGGGTGGAGATCCGCGGGGCGGGCATCGCCGAGGGCAGCACCGTGGTGACCGCGTCATGACCCCGGTCATCGAGGTGAGCGACGTCAGCATGGCTTACCCCGGTGGGGTCCGGGCGCTGGACGCCGTGTCGCTGACGATCGCCGCCGGTGAACTCGTGGCCATCGTCGGCCCGTCCGGATCCGGCAAGTCCACGCTGCTCAACGTCATGGGCACGCTGGACCGGCCGATCAGCGGCACGGTACGGATCGCCGGGCACGACCTCGCCGGCGCCTCCGACCGGCAGCTGTCCGGCCTGCGCGGGCGCCGCCTGGGCTTCGTGTTCCAGCAGTGCCACCTCACCGACGGGCTCAGCGCGACCGAGAACGTGGCTACCGGCCTGCTGTACGCCGGGGTGCCGCGCCGCCGGCGCCACGCGGCGGCCGCCGAAGCCCTGCACCGGGTGGGGCTGGGGCATCGCCTGCAGCATCTGCCGCACCAGCTCTCCGGCGGCGAACGGCAACGCGTGGCCATCGCCCGGGCGGTGGTCAACGCTCCGGCGCTGGTCCTCGCGGACGAGCCGACCGGTGCCCTGGACACCCGCAACTCGCACGCGGTGCTGGAGCTGCTGACCCGCCTGAACGACGAAGGGACCACCATCGCCGTGATCACCCACGACCGGGAGATCGCTGCGGCGCTGCCCCGCCGGGTGGAACTGCGCGACGGCCGGCTGGTCCGGGACACGGGAGGCTCGGATGGCCGGTGACCCGCGGTCTCGCGTACGGCCGTACGACCTGCTGGCGCTGGGCCTGGTGGGGATCCGGACCCGGCGGCTGCGGGCGGCGTTGTCCGCGCTGGGCATCGCGATCGGCATCGCCACGATGGTGGTCGTCACCGGGGTACCGGCCTCCAGCCAGAAGGCCCTGCTGGCCGAACTCGCCCGCCTTGGGCCCGGCCTGCTGCACGCGAACGCGGTCCCGGACCAGCACCCGCCGGTACGGCTGCCGGCCGAGTCGGTGGCGGTGACGACCCGGATCCCCCCGGTGACCGCGGTCAGTGCGGTGGCCAACACGCACCGTACGGTCAGTCGTCACGAACGCACCGACGCGGCCGTCGGTATCGCGGTCCTGGCGGGCCGCCCGGACCTGGCGCACACGCTCGACGTACGGATGCGGGCGGGCCGTTTCCTCGACGCGGTGACGGAACGCTTCCCCGCGGTGGTCCTCGGCGCGGAGGCCGCGCAGGACCTGGGCATCGTGGACGTCGCGGCCTCGGCGCCGGTGCAGGCGGTCATCGACGGCCGCCGCTTCACCGTGATCGGGGTGCTGCAACCGGTGCCGCTGGCCCCGGAGCTCGACCGCGCGGTCGTCGTGGGATGGGACGCCGCCGTGCGGTGGTTGCGCTTCGACGGGCACCCGACCGTGCTGTACGTGCAGGCGGACGAGGCGGCCGTGGAGCAGGTCCGGGCGGTCCTGCCCGCCACCGTCTATCCGGAATCGCCCGGCATGGTGCAGGTCAGCCGCCCGTCGGACGCGTTGGCCGCCAAACGCAGCACCGAGGCGACGTTCTCGGCGCTGTTCCTCGGCCTGGCCGGGGTCGCGCTGCTGGTCGGCGGCATCGGCGTGGCCAACACGATGGTGATCTCGGTGCTGGAACGCCGCCGCGAGATCGGCCTGCGGCGTGCGCTGGGCGCCACCCGCGGGCACATCTGTCTGCAGTTCCTCGCGGAATCGGTGGCGCTGTCCGTGCTCGGCGCGGTGGTCGGCACCGCGGCCGGTGCCGCGGCGACCGTGGCGTACGCGATCCACCACGGCTGGCCGCCGGTGGTGCCGCCGACGCTGGTCGCCGCGGCCGTCGGCGGGGCGGTGCTGGTCGGCGTGGTCTCGGGCGCGTACCCGGCGATCCGGGCGGCGCGCCTGTCCCCCACCGAGGCGCTGGCGGTGGGCTGACGGGCGGCCGGCGCCCGATCGCCGACCGCCCGCCGCCCCGTCCTACACGGGGACCGACACCAGCTTGGTACCGGTGAACGTCTCCACCTCGACCGCGGCGACGTCGCTCGGCGGCACCAGGGCGAAACCGTCCAGATTCGTCCCGGCCGTCACGCCGGTCTCGGAGGAGAGCCAGCTGCCGGCCTCGCGGCGGCTGCCGTCGTGGCCGACGACGACCAGCCGGCAGCGCTGCCCGGCGGTGATGCCGGCCACCGAGGCGTTGACCCGCACCCAGCCCGCGGCCGGGCGGACCACCACGCTCATCCGGGCACCGGACACCGGGTCCTGGCCGGTGCGGTGCATCGTGCCGGGCACGTCGGCCGAGGTGGACGGCCCGGGCAGCGCGACCTGCTGCGGCGCGGTGGCCCGGCCCAGCACGGTGCCGCCGCCGAGGACCGCGCCGCCCACCGCCACCGCGGCGGCCACCAGGGTCGCGCGGCGCCGCCAGTCGTGCCGGCCGCGTTCCTTGCGGGCCGTCTGCAGCGTGCGCTGCAACAGCAGCTCGCCGTCGGCCGGCGGCCCGTCGATCAGCGCCTCCGGGGGCACCTCACCCAGGGCGGCTTCCACGGTACGCAGGTCGTCCGTCTCCAGCCGGCACTGGGGGCAGGATGCGAGATGCTGCTCCACCGTGGACCCCTCCTGCTCGTCCAGGACGTTCAACACGTACGCGCCGAGCAGATCAGTCACGTGTTCCGTGGTCATCCGGCCACTCCCTTCATGGCAACCACCTGGCCGGGCAGTTGTGCCGGTTGACTGGTGAACGTCTCGCGCATGCGTCGTAACGCGTAGTAAGTGCGGGACTTGATCGTCCCCGGGGGCACGCCGAGCGCGTCGGCCGCCTCGGCCACGGTGTGGCCCTTGAAGTAGATGGCGTCCAGAACGTCGCGATGCTCCGGCGACAACTGCTCCAGCGCATCGAGGACGACGATGGAATCCACCACCCCGTCGGCGTGGTCGCGGTGCACCGGCTCGGTGGCCGGCGACTCCGCCACCTCCTGGGGACGCCGCGACCGGGCACGGAACCGGTCGGTAACGACATTACGGGCAACCGTGAGGAGCCAGCCGCGGACGGACCCCTTGCTGTTGGACAGCGCCTCCGGATGTCGCCAGGCACGCAGCAGCGTCTCCTGGACGACGTCCTCGGCGGCCGGACGGTCACCGGTGAGACGGGTGGCATACGCCAGCAGGGCGCCGCCGTGTTCCTCGTACAACGCACGGATCAGCACCTCGTCAGCGGCGGTGTCCCTGCGACGGGACCACACGGCAGCCATTCGCGCCTCTTCCTCCTGCCCGCGGTGTTAGGCCGGGCGATGCCATCGGAGTCACTGCTCTTGATGCACACGCCCCGGGCGGCGGACCGGTTCATTCCGTACGGGAAACATCGCCCACGCCACACCCCCGGGCGTCAGCTCGCCGGATCGGCCTTGACGAGCTTTCCGTCGCCCCCGACGACGAACCACGCGCCGTCCACGCCCTGCCCGTCGATGTCACCGGCGCCGGCGTCACCGGCGTAGTAGTAGAGCGGCCACCCCCCGTACACGGCCTGGGTGGCGCCCTCGGTCCGCGCGACGGTGCTCAGCAGCGAGGCGTCGACGCCGGCCCCGGTCGTGAGCGGCGCCTGGGCGGTCAACGCCGGCCAGGTCGCGATGCAGGGCCCGGTGCAGCTGCTCGTGCCGTCCTTGTCGCGGGTGAACGCGTACAGGGTGCGGCCGTTGCCGTCGACGAGGATGGACCCGACCGCCGACTCCTCCAGGTGTATGCCGGCCGGTGCCGGCTTCGCGGCGACATCGGCCGCCGACGCGTGCTGGACCGCTTCGGCCGACGGGCCACTGCACGCGGACATTCCCACGGCCAGCACCGCTCCACACAGAACCAGGGACAACCGGCGTCGCATGACGTTTCCTCTCCACGATGGTGTTCGTGGGCCAAACGCCAGGGGGCGGAAACCGGTTCACCGGACCGGCACCCATTGTGATCCAGCCCATGTTCCGGCCGATTCCGGTGAACCGATCCGGAGCGCGGGGCGTGTGCAGCCCGGAATCGCAGAAACACACCGTCGAATCGTTGGAGACCTCATGAAACTGCCCGTCGCCGCATCAGCGCTCGTGCTGAGCATTTCCGCCCTCGTGCTGGCCCCGGCAGCGCCATCCGCGTCCGCCGCCCCAGCGACACCGGCCACACCGGACACCCAATCGATGGCCGGGATGCACCACATGACAACGCCGGTGGCCGGGGTCACCGTCCACAACGGCAGCCGTGCCGAGGGCGTGCAACGGTCCCGCCAGCAGGTCCGCTTCTTCGCCGCCACGCTGCGCGGACGCGACGAGGTGCCGGTCGCGGGCGGACCCGCCGTCGGCGATCCTGACGGTGAGGCCACCGGCCTGGTCCGGGTGCAGGGGAACCGGGTCACGTTCGCGTTCCGCTGGAAGAAGATCGGCGCGCCGACGCTCGGCCACATCCACCAGGGCAAGAGCGGCGTCAACGGCGACGTGAAGGTCCCGCTGTTCACCACGGCCATGCCCGCGACGGTGAACGCCGCCGCCGGTATCACGACGGTCAGCGACCCGGCCATCGCGGACGCGATCCGCCGCGAGCCGGCGAACTTCTACCTGAACCTGCACACCGCCGAGTTCCCCGGTGGCGCTGTACGGGGACAGCTGCACGGCCTGCACGGCCGCGCCGACGTCCTCGGGCTGCTGCACGGCAGCGACCTGAAGGCGTTCCTCTCCGGCGACCAGGAGGTGCCCACCAAGGGCGGCCCTGCGGTCGGTGACCCGACGGGACAGGCGGTCGCGTTCGTCCAGCCGCACGGCACCACGAGCCTCGACTACTCGTTCGCCTGGGTGGGGATCCGGCCCACGCTGGGCCACATCCACCAGGGCAAGCGCGGGGTCAACGGCGACGTGAAGGTGCCGCTGTTCACCACCGCGGTCCCGAGCACGATCGTCGCGGTGGCGGGTACCGCTACCGGCGTGGACGCGGCGGTCATCCGCAGCATCAAGCAGAAGCCGTCCGGGTTCTACGCCAACCTGCACACCGCGGAGTTCCCCGGTGGCGCGGTCCGCGGACAGCTGTTCCGCCGCTGACCCGCCGCGGACGAACCGCCGGCCCCGCAGAACGCGGGCCGGCGGTTCGAGCCGTGTCAGGGCAGGTAGTAGCTGGGGTTGGGCAGCTTGAACGTACGGTCGGCGTGGCCGCCCTTGAGGTCGCTGAACTGGTCACCGAAGCTGGCGACGATGTCGTAGCCCTGCGCCTCGATGTGGGCGCGGGTGGCCGACTTGTAGTGGATCGTGGTGCAGGCGCCGTTCGGGTCGCCCGCACACGCCTTCTTGAGGTACTCCGGGTAGTCCGCGAGCGCGGGCTTGGTGAACAGGCCGTCCTCGCCGTCGGACAACGTGGTCGGCTTCGGGTAGCCGGCGTCCACGCCGACCCCGTCGGCGGTCAGGTTGCCCAGGGTGGCCTGCTCCTGCGCGGCGCCGCGACCGGTCAGGAAGAAGATCGCGTAGCCCTCACGCTGCGCCGCGGTGACCATGCTCACCATGCCCGGCACCGCCGGGAACCGCTGCTCGGTGACGAACGTGGCGTTGGTCGCCGGGTTGTACGCCCAGTTGCTCGCGATCTCGTAGTTGTACGTGGCGAGCGTGGTGTCGTCGACGTCCAGCACGATGGCGCGGGTGCGGTAGCCGCGAGGGGCGTGGGCCAGGTATCGCTTGCCCGCGGCGGCGACCGAACGGGCCTCCTTGGCGTAGTAGCTGTCGTCGGCGAACACGCCGGTGCTCAGCGGGTCGCCGTAGTAGTTGCGGATCTGCTGACGCAGCACGTCGATGTTGGTGATGTCGTCCGCCGAGTGCGGCGTCGAGGTCTTGATGGCGGGCTGCTGCGGTGCGGTGGTGCTGGTCGCCGCGTATCCGATACCGGCGCCGCCGAGCGCGGCGACCGTGCACGCCGCGGCCGCGGTGGCCGCGAGCCGGCGCGAGAAGTGCAGGGCCACGGGTCTTCCTTTCATGAATATTGAACGTTGCCTCAGCAACGTAGACCCCGCCGCAACCGCCGCGCGGGCGGCCCACCGATCTTCAGACGACCGGTACGCGGGCCGGCAGGCGTGCGCTGCCCTGCCGGCCCGCCGGGACGCGACGGCGCCCCGGTTTGCCGGTCAGCTCGAGGTACGGATGCGCAGTACCTCACCGACACCGGCGAGGGTGCCCTTGTTGGACACGTAGAAGGAGCCGTCCGCGCCGACCGCGACCGAGGTCGGCGTGATCAGACCGGCGCTCGCCAGCTCGGTCCGAGCCCCGTTGCGCTCGACGCGGATCAGCGCGCCGGCCGGGTTGCCCGACAGCAGACCGTTCTTCGTGATCTCCAGCACGATCAGCCGGCCGCGCCGGTCGAACGCGATGTCGATGATGTTGGTGAAGCCGTCGGCGTACACGGTGGGTGCGTGGCCGGGTACGACCCGCCAGACCTTCGCCCCGCCGACCGGGAACGGGAACCCGGTGAGCTGGCCGACGTACCAGGCGCCGTCCGGGCCGCGGACCACCGTGGTCGGCACGAAGTGCATCGGGATCACCGCGCCACCGGGGCCCGGCGTCGGCCGGACCGGGAAGACCGCGAGCGTGGAGATGTGGCCTTTGCGGTCGATGCGGAGCAGGTCGTTCCCGCCCGCGTCGGTGGCCACCACGCCGCCGCCGGGCGCGGGGGCCAGCCCGTACGGGTTGCTGTCCGGTCCGGTGCCCGGCTGCCCCTGGTCGGGGTTGTTGGCGGCTTCGAACGCGGCGAGGTCGGCGAAGCGGCGCGGCCCGTACCTGGTCAACCGCACGACCGTGCCGGTGAGCGCGCCGGCCGTGCCCAGGCTGGCCCGCCGGGCGGGGTCGGTGCCCAGGCCGAGCGTGACCAGGGCTCCGGCCGAGGTGAGCGCAACGTCGTGCGGCCCGAGGACCTCGCTGGCGTTGCGGGTGCCCAGCGAGGGCAGGCCGGTGGCGATCCGCCACTGCCGCCCGTGCTGGATCGCGGTGACCGCACCGGTGGCGCTGAGGCAGAAGTCCGCGCCTTCGGGCCCCGGGACACAGGGGCCGACACCGGCCCGGCCGGCCTCGGTGACCAGGATCAGTCCGCCGGGTCCGAGCGTGAGGCCCCGCGGATTGTCGAGACCGGTCGCGATCACGTCGATCCTGGGGGCCGGCGCGCCCGGCGAGCGGGGGGCGGCCAGCGCCGGGCCGGCCGCGCCGACGACCGTCGCGGCCGCCACCAGGACGGTCAGCCAGCGCCAGGGATGTTTCGCCATCAAGTCTCCTCACGTACGGTGCAAAGCCGATGAACGGAACGTATAGGCTGTGTCTTCTCGATTGGTACGAAATAGTATTTTTCGTCCGCAAGTTATCGTGTGGCGATGGCTGATGTGCGCGTCGAGCGCGATGGGACGATCACCACGATCTGGCTGGATCGGCCGGAACGGCGCAACGCCGTGGACGGTCCGATGGCGGCGGAGCTGCGGGCGGCGTTCGAGGCGTTCGAGGCCGATCCGGGACAGCGGGTCGCGGTGCTCGCCGGCTCGGGCGCCACGTTCTGCGCCGGTGCGGACCTCACCGCGGTGGCCGACCCGGCGCGCCGCAACGAGCTGGACCCGGACGGCGCCGGCGGCGGGCCGATGGGACCGACCCGGCTGCAACTCGGCAAGCCGGTCATCGCGGCGATCAACGGGTATGCCGTGGCCGGAGGTCTGGAGCTGGCGTTGCTGGCCGACCTACGGGTGGTCGAGCGCGACGCGGTGCTGGGCGTCTTCTGTCGCCGGTGGGGAGTGCCGCTGATCGACGGCGGCACGGTGCGGCTGCCGCGGATCGTCGGGCTGGGCCGGGCACTGGACCTGATCCTCACCGGCCGGCCCGTCGATGCCGCCGAGGCGCTGGCGATCGGGCTGGCCAACCGGGTCGTGGAACCCGGCCGCGCCGTCGAGACGGCACGGGAGATCGCGGAGCAGATCGCGGCGTTCCCGTACGCGTGCGTGCTCGCCGACCGTGCCTCGACGTACGCGGGCCTCGATCTGCCGGTGCCGGAGGCGCTGCGCGCCGAAGGGGTCGCGGGCGTCCCGATCGTCGCGGGCGAGGGCGTGGCCGGAGCGGCCCGCTTCGCCGCGGGGGCGGGGCGGCACGGCAGTTTCACCGAGCGGCGGGAGTAGCCGCGGGCGTGCGGTCACGCGAGCCGGTGGGCGATCTCGCGGACGGCGGCGTTGATCTCCTCCTCGGGGGCGTCGAGTCCCTGCGCGGCGAACACGGTGAGGTTGACGCTGAGCAGCGCCACCCGGATACGCAGAGCCTCCTGCACCGTGGCGCCCGGTTCCGTGACCGCGTCGAACAGCGCGCTCAGCCGCTCGAAGGTGCTCTCCTTGCCGGGGTGCAGATACCGGACGACGTGCTGGTTGGCCAGGGCGAACTGCATGGCCTGCCGGCCGTGGTCAGCGCTCAGGTGCAACATCCGGTCGATGACCTCGGCCAGCAGCTCCGGCCCGCGGGCCTGCGCCGAGGCCCAGGCAACGAGCTCGTCCAGGGCTGCCAGGTAGTCGCCGAACAGGGACCGGACGATGTCCTCCTTGCTGCGGAAGTGGTAGTACAGCGCGGCCTTGGTGACGCCGAGCCGCTCGGCGATCTCGCGCAGCGAGGTGGCCTCGTAGCCCTGCTGGGTGAACAGCTCCATGGCCACCCGCCGGATTTCGGCCCTGGTGTCGTTTTGCCGTCCCGCCACGCCGGTCATCTCCTGTCGCTCATGTGAGCCTGCTGTCGCCGTCCTCATATTACTTGCCTGCTTGCCGACCGGTAAGGTATCAACTTACCGGTCGGCAAGTAGAAGACTGCGGGCCCACCGGTCGGCAACCTGATTCGCCAGGAAAGGCAAGCACTTGAGTTCGAACGCAGCGGACACCGCCCAGGTGGCGGCACCGAGGTTCACCCACCGCGAAATCATGGTCACGATGAGCGGCCTGGTCATCGCGATGCTGCTGGCCATGCTGGACAACATGATCGTGGCCCCCGCGCTGCCGACGATCGTCGGCGAGCTGGGCGGCCTGGAACACCTGGCGTGGGTGACCACCGGATACATCCTCGCCTCGACCGTGGCGACCCCGATCTGGGGCAAGCTCGGTGACCTGCTCGGGCGCCGCCTGACCTTCATCTCGTCCATCGCGATCTTCCTGATCGGCTCGGTCCTCTGCGGCATGTCGCAGAACATGGCGGAGCTGATCGGCTTCCGCGCCCTGCAGGGTCTCGGTGCCGGCGGCCTCATGGTCGGCGTCATGGCGGTGGTGGCCGAGATCGTGCCGCCCCGCGAGCGCGGCAAGTACCAGGGCGTGATGATGGCGGTCATGCCGATCGCCATGATCGGCGGCCCGCTGGTCGGCGGCTTCATCACCGACAACCTGAGCTGGCGCTGGGCCTTCTACGTCAACCTGCCGCTCGGTGTGGCCGCCCTGGCGGTGTGCTGGTTCGCCCTGGCGAAGCTGCCCCGCGGCACCGGCCGCGTGCGCATCGACTGGACCGGGTCGGCGCTGCTCACCACGTGGATCACCGCGCTCGTGCTGATCACGAGCTGGGGCGGCACCGAGTACGACTGGAACTCCCCGCAGATCATCAGCCTGGCCGTGGTCACCGTGCTGGCCCTGGTGGCGTTCGTGTTCGTCGAGAGCCGCGCCGCCGAACCGATGATGCCGCTGACGGTCTTCCGCAACCGCAACTTCACGCTGGCCGGGATGCTCAGCTTCATCGTCGGCTTCGCGATGTTCGGCGGGATGACGTTCCTGCCGCAGTTCCAGCAGTTCGTGCAGGGCGCCTCCGCCACCAACAGCGGGCTGCTGCTCATGCCGATGATGATCTCCATGATGGTGACCTCGCTGGCCGGCGGTGCCGTGATCAGCAAGACCGGCCGTTACCGGGCCCTGCCGATCGTCGGCACCGTCCTGATGGCCACCGGGCTGGGGCTGTTCGCCACCATGGGCATCCACACCTCCCGGAGCATGACCTCGCTCTACATGGTCGTGCTGGGCGCGGGCATGGGCTGCCTCATGCAAACGACCATGCTGATCGCCCAGAACAGCGCGCCGCTGCGCGACGTCGGCGCGGCCACCGGGGCGGCCACGTTCCTGCGGAACATGGGCGGCTCGCTGGGCGTCTCCGTGCTCGGCTCGGTGTACACCCACGCCCTGACCGAGTCCCTCGCCTCCCACGCCGGCCCGGCCGCGACCGGTGCGGCGGGAGGTTCGGTAGCGCGGATGACCCCCGAGCTGCTGCGCAGCCTGCCCGAGGCGGTGCGGCACCTGTTCCAGCAGGCGGTCACCGACGGCGTCAACGCGGTCTTCACCTGGGCTGCGATCGTGGCCGCGGTGGGCCTGCTGGTCGCCCTGGCCATCCGCCACGTGCCGCTGCGCGGCTTCGCCGCCAAGGAGCAGCCGGCGGCACCCGAGACCGCGGCCGAGCTCGACATGGAGCCCGCCGCGGCCTGACGCTCCGCAACTGCGTGGGCCGGTCCACTGGGGACCGGCCCACGTTCGCGTCGGTGAGAGTTCACGATGCGGCACGGTGCACCGTATGCCCGGTAATAGGGTGTTCGCGTGAACGGCGTGGAACTCCTGCTCATCATCGGACTCGGCATCGCGGTCACCGCGGTGGCCCGGCGGCACCGGATCGAACCCGGCTGGGTGATCGTGGCGCTGGCCGCGGCGGCATCGTTCGTACCCGGAGTGCCCCGCCTCGAACTCGACAGCGAGGTGATCCTCGCCGTGGTGATCCCGCCGCTGCTCTACTCGGCGGCCCGCGGCGCCTCACTCTCCGGATTCGGCGCCAACCTGCGCGCCATCGTCTACCTCGGCGTCGTGCTCGTGGTGCTCAGCGCAGGCGTCCTGGGCTGGATCTCGTCGCTCCTGCTGCCGTCGGTCGGGCTGGCCGCCGCGTTCGTGCTGGGCTCGGTGCTCGCCCCGCCGGACACCATCACCACCGTCTCGCACGGCGACGAGATCGGCCTGCCGAAACGGGTCACCTCGATCCTGACCGGGGAGAGCCTGGTCAACGACGCGACCGCGCTCACACTGTTCAGCCTCGCCATAGCCGCCGTCAACGGCGAGGACGCCACCTGGGCCGGAGGTGTGCTGGCGCTGCTGCGTACGGCGGCGATCGGGCTGGGGATCGGGTTCGCGTTCGCCCTGGCCGGGCTGCGGATCCGCAAGCGGCTCGGCAACCCGACGCTGGAGACCTCGCTGACGCTGCTGCTGCCTTTCACCGCGTTCCTCACCGCCGAGGAACTGCACGCCTCCGGAATCCTCGCGGTGGTCGCCGCCGCGTTCTCGATGAGCATCAACCTCACACTCGACCCCCGGCACCAGTACCCCGGCGGCTACCTGACCCGGCTCCAGGAGGAGCAGGTGTGGCGCGTCGTGGACTTCCTGCTGGAGACGTTCGTTTTCGCGTACATCGGGCTGCAGCTCAAGTTCGTGCTGCGCGACCTCGCCGAGTCCGGGCAACCGGGCCTGGCCCGTACGCTGGCCGCGGCGGGTGTGCTGCTCGTGGCCGCGATCGGTTTCCGGATGGCGGGCGCGTTCGGGCTGTTCGGCCGCTGGACCCTGCGGCACCGCGCGGCCGAACGACACGCCGCCCGCGACGCCCGCTACCGCCAGGCCCGCGAGCAGCGGACGGCCCGCCGGCGCGGCGAGGTGCTGCCGCCGCCGACGGTCAAGGAGACCGTCCTGGTCGGCTGGACCGGCATGCGGGGCATCCTCACGCTCGCAGCGGCGGCCGCGGTCCCCGAGCACACCGCCTCGGGTGCGCCGTTCCCGGGACGCGGCGCGATCCAGGCGATCGCCCTGATCGTGACGCTCGGCACGCTGCTCATCCAGGGCACCACCATCGGCTGGCTGGCCCGCAGGCTCCACTTCGATCTCGGCGCCGAACGGACGCAGGAGGAACGGATGCGCGAGCAGGCCCACCGGATCGTGGCCGAAGCGCGTGAGCAAGTGCACCGGGCGCAGGGAGTGCACGCCCCGCCGGCACCGGCCACCCGTTCCGCCGCGGACATCGACGCATCGTTCGAGGCGCAACGGCTGGCCCTCGGCAGGGCGGTCGTGGAGCGACAGGTCACCGAGGAACTCGCCCGCGAACTGATCGAAGACCTCGATCTGCGGCAGGCGGCCCGGCACACCGCCCACCGGTACGACGGCTCCGAAGGGGACACAACCGTCCGCTGAGATGACCAACATCGAGGTGTTCCGGCCGACGACTCCGCCGGCCGAAGCCGGCCGGATATGGCCGGCAAACCCCCTGCCAGCTGTGTAAACGCTGGGAATCAGGCTGCCGAGGGAACCAAAACGACCACCTGCACTTCGCGCGCACGAAGCACTACACGTTTGCTGCGGTGGACGTTACACTTCGGACACACATGGCCCGCCCAGGGCATCCGCGCGCGTCGTTTTACGGGGAGGAACGTTGCGCATCGCCATCCTTGGACCGCTCGCCGCCACGCATCACGGCCAACCGGTCGCACCGACGGCGGCGAAGCCACGCACGGTACTGGCCACGCTGGCGACCAACGTCAACGACGTGGTCCCCATGGATTCCCTCATCGCCGAGTTATGGCAGGATTCGCCGCCGCGCAACGCGCGCACCACGATCCAGACGTACATTCTCAGCCTCCGCAAGCTGATCCACACCGCCGCGCAGCGCGCCGGCGTGGCCGATGACGCCAAGACGGTGCTGGCCACCACGCCCGCGGGATATCTGCTGCGGGTGTCACCCGACTCCGTCGACGCGAGCCACTTCGAGCGTCTGGCGAACATCGGCCACCGCGCCCGGGAACGCCAGGACCACGTCGCGGCGGCCCGGGCGTTCGCCGAGGCGCTGAGCTGGTGGCGCGGGCCGGTCTTCGTGGACGTGCAGGGCGGGCGCCGGCTGCGGCTGTGCGCCAGACGGCTCGGCGAGGCCCGGCTCAACGTGCTCGACTGCCGGATCGAGGCCGACCTGCGCCTCGGGCGCCATCACGAGCTGCTCGGCGAACTGTCCGCGATCACGGCGCAGCACCCCACGCACGAGGGCATGGTGGCTCATCTCATGCTCGCGCTGTACCGGTCGGGGCGGCGCTACGAGGCGCTGGAGGCGTACCAGCGGCTGCGGATGGGCCTCGCCGAGAAGCGGGGACTCGAGCCGGCACCGGCCCTGCGTCGGCTGCACCGGTCGATGCTCAGCGCGGACCAGGCCGGCACGGACGTGACCGAGACGTGGCAGGCCACCCATTCCGGGGCGCGGCGGGCCGTGCCCCCGCAGCGGATCCCGGCGGAGGCGGCCGCGCTGCCCTGGTCGGTGTCACTGCAGAACTAGCCGACCATCCGGTACGGCAGTGCGTGCACCGTCTGGGCGAACCCGTCGTCGTCCAGCCGGTAGCCGGACACGTCGAGCCGCACCGGCCGGTGGCCGGCCACGGCGGCCAGACCGGCGGTGACCTGCAGCCGGGCACTGGCCGCCCCGAGGCAGTAGTGCGCGCCCTTGCCGAACGTGACGGCGGCGCTGCGGCCGCGTCCCGGGCAGAACGCCGCCGGGTCCGCCACCCGGGCCGGATCGACGTTCACCGCGACGATGTCGACGACCACCGCGTCGCCGGGACGCAGACGGATGCCGAGGCAGTCGCAGTCGGCCACCACCCAGCCGTACACGCCGAGGAACGGCGGGCTCAGGCGCATCGCCTCCTCGGCCACGTCCGCGTACGCGACGTCTCCGGCCCGGGCCGCGGCCAGCGCCGCCGGGTCGCGGTACAGCGCGTGGCACGCCACTGCGATGCCGGTCGTCACCTGGGGCACCCCGGCCGCCAGCAGCTGCGCGACCGTGGCGACGTCCGCCCACGGGTCCGGGCCCTCCGCCTCGGCGTACCTCTGCAGTGCGGCCACCAGCGGGGTGACCGGCGGCCCGGCGGTCAGCTCGTCCACCGCGGCCCGCAGCGCGCGCATCGCCGCGGTGAACGCCGCGGTCTGCCGCTGCGGCAACTCCAGGACGCCGCGGAAGCGGGCCCGGATGACCGACATGACGATGGTGTAGACCTTGGCCAGGGTGGGCCAGCGTTCCGGCGGGAAACCCATCAGCCGGAACGTGCCGTCCAGGCAGAACGGCTCGACGAACGCGGTGACCAGGTCACCGGCCGCGGGCAGCACCGCCATGCGGGCGGCGGCCAGCGCGGTGAACGCGTCGGCGAACTCGTCGACCGCCGCGGGCGCGTACGCCCGGCGCAGCGCCCGGCTGAACACCGGATGGCTCGCCCCCCGGTGGTACCACAGCGCGAAGAACTGGCTCACGGACGGGATCTCGGCCGCCGACGGCAGCGCGACCGCCGACGGGCCGGAGTCCAGCGCCATCCCGATGTGCGGGTCGCGCAACGCGACGTCCGCCAGGTCGTGGGTACGCACCACCCACTGCCCGGTGTCGGCGCGCCAGGTCAGGCCCGGTGGCAGCGCCACGGCGGCCGGCTCAGCGGGCATCGCCGCCCCCGATCCGGTACGGGATCGCCCGCACCTCCTTGAGGTTGTTGTGCGTGTCGATGCGGGTCCCGGCGAGGTCGAGCCGGAGATCCGCCCGCCCGCGCACGAGCTGGCGCAGCCCCGCCGCGACCTGGATCCGCGCGCTGTACGCGCCCAGGCAGTAGTGCGTGCCCCGGCCGAACGTGAGCACCTCGCTGGGCCGTACCGGGCATCCGCGGGCCGGGTCGGCGGCCGGGGTCCGGTGCAGGTTCACCGCAGCCACGTCGATCGCCACGATCGTGCCGGCGGGCAGCGGAACCCCGAGGCAGTCGCACGGCTCGGTGACGAACCGGAAGATGTTGCCGAACGGGGGATGCTGGCGCAGCACCTCCTCGGCCAGGTCGGTGACGTCGACCGTGGCGTCGCGGATCGCGTCGCGCAGGTGCGGCGCGGACCAGATGTCGCGGCAGGCGATGCTCGACCCCACGATCATCGGCTCGATCCCGGCCATGAGAAGTTGCCCGACCAGCGCGGCGATCGGCCACGTGCTGGCGTCGATCGTGGCGAGGTCACGTGCGGCCAGCAGGAACGGTTCCTCGCCGGGACCGGTGAGCATCTGGTCGGTCAGCCGTTTCAGGTAGTGCATCGCCGTCGCGAACGCGGCCGCCTGCTTCTCGCCGTACTCGGTGACCCCGAGCAGTTGCTGTTTGAACAGGTGGATGACGAGCCGGGCGACCTTCGTCAGCCGGGGCCACTGCTCCGGCGGCACCCCGATCAGCAGGAACGTGCTGTGCATGAAGTACGGCGACAGGTAGTCGCGGGCGAGGTCGCCGTGCGGCGGCATCGCGGCCACGCACCGATCGGCCTCATCCCGGAACGCGGTGTCGAACGCGCCGACCACCCGGGCCGTGAACGCCCGGCGCAGCTCCGTGTTGAACCGCGGATAGTGCTCGCCGACGGTGTACCACAGCTCGAAGAACTGGGTGATCGTCGGCGACTCGCCCGGCGGCGGCAGCGCACCCGCCCGCGCGGACTTGCCGTGGTCGACCCCGGTGATGATGTGCGGGTCCCGCAGCACGATGTCGGCCAGGCGCGGGTCGCGGACCTTCAGCCGGCCCCGGTCGGCGTCCCAGCGCAGGCCCTCCGGCAGGACCGCGGACGCCAGCGGCCCGGTCATCGTGCCGCTCCGGCGACGGTCACCGGCAGTTCACGCGGGTAGTACGTGAACAGGTTGCTCGACAGCACCACATCGGACAGATCGCCGTCGAAGCGCAGGTCCGGGAACCGGGCCAGCACCCGGGCGATCCCCTCCTGCATCTCGGCGCGGGCCAGCGCCGCGCCCAGGCAGAAGTGCGGCCCGTGGCTGAACGCGATCTGGCCGGACGCCGACTCCCGGGTCAGGTTCAGCACGTCGGCGTCCACCCCGAACACCGAGGTGTCCCGGTTGCCGGAGCCCAGCGACACGAACACGGTCGCGCCGGCCGGGATTGTCACGCCGCCCAGCTCGACGTTCGCGGTGGCGAACTTGGCCACCGCGAACCCGGTGCCCATCTGCGCCCAGCGCAGCAGTTCCTCCACCGCGTTGCCGATCAGCTCCGGGCGCGCCCGCAACAGCGCGAGCTGCGACGGGTTGAGCAGCAGCGCGAAGAACGCGTTGCCGAGCTGCACGGCGGTGCTCTCGTACCCGGCCATGAGCAGCAGGATCACGGTTGACACCAGCTCCTCGGTGGACAACTGCGACTCGTCGTCGTCGCGCAGCGCGATGAGCTTGCTGAGCAGGTCGTCGCCCAGCGCGCGGCGCTTGCGGGCGATCAGGGTGGCGGCGTACCGGCCGATGCCGCCCAGCGCCTCACCGAAGTCGGCGAACGACGACTGCATGTCGCGCCGGGTGAGCCGGGAGGCCAGCGCCGTGAACTCGGCACGGTTCGCCACCTCGATGCCCAGCAGGTCGCAGATCACCCGGATCGGGATCTGGTACGCGAAATCCGCCATCAGGTCGAACCGGCCGCCACGCGCCTCGATCGCGTCCAACATCTCGTCGGTGTGCGCGGCGATCCGCGGCCGCATCGCGTCCGCCTGCCGCTGGGTGAACGCCTTGGCCACGATGCGCCGCCAGCGGGTGTGTCCGGGCGGCTCCGAGATGGACCCGCCGAAACTGAACACCGGGCTGGACCGGTCCGCCTGGTAGCCGGTGTCCACCCGGGCCGCGCCGTCGCGGTCGATGCTGCGGCTGAACCGCGGGTCCAGCATGGCGGCGCGGACGTCCTCGTACCGGGTGACCAGCCAGGCCGGGTCGCCGCTGGCCAGCTTCACGCGGGCCACCGGGGTGTTGTCGCGCAGCCAGGGCCACTGCGGTGGCTCCTCGAACGGCCGCTGCCGGGCGAACGGATACGGTCGGGCGGTCACATCCATGTCGGTCCTCCGGTGACGGTCACGGTGCGTCGGTGCTCCGGTGAGGGGGTGAGGGTGCCGAGGCGGTGCGCCCGGTGGGCGCGGACGCTGTCCAGCAGCGCGGGCTCGGGGGGTGTGCCCGCGTATTCGCTGAGCACGTGGTGGCCGAGGAAACCCAGGAACGCCTCCTGCTCGGGCGTCAGGCCCAGCCTGTTGTTGTGCGTGTGCAGGTAGCTGACCAGCAGCACCTGCCGGCGGCGTGCGGCGTCGGCGTCCGGGCCGGCCAGCGTCACCGCGGGCAGCACGACCGGGTCGGCGGCCACCGCGGCGAGGGCCGCGCCGACGGCGGCGCCGTACGCGTCGTCGCCCGGCTGCAGCTCGGCGAGCACCCGGGCGGCCTGGGCAGCGACACGGTCCCGGCGCGCCGCCAGCAACCCCGGCCAGGTGCCCAGGAACTCGTCGAACACCCACGGCGACCACAGCAGGCAATAGCGGCCCAGGAACGCCGCCGCCTGCGCCGGGGACAGCCCGGCCCCGCACAGGCCGCGCAGCATCATCGTGAACGCCATCCCGAGCCGCCGTCCCGGCCGCTCGGCCAGCCGGGGCAGAGCGCTGAGCACCAGCGCGGCGCTGCGGTCGAAGAACTCCTCCGCCACGGCCACCCCGGCCGGGCCGCCGTACTTGTCGTGCTCCGGGGTGTAGGTCGCGGCCCGGACGGTGTCCCTCGGGTACGTCGGTCCCGCCGCCACACCTTCCAACGCCGCCATCGTCGGCTGCGCCTCACGCCGGAACTCGTCGAGGTCGAAGGCGAGCTCGTCCGGATGCTCGCGCAGATACCGGGCGAACTCGGCGACCAGCACCGCGGCGACCGCGTCCGCGTCGGCCGCCTCGGTGCGCACCCGCACGCGGAGGTGGTGGCCGCCCTCCCAGTACCGCAGGAAGAACGCGCGCCGCACCCGCCCCTGCGCCCGCAGCCGAGCCAGGGCGGGCGCCAGCGCGTCGGTGAGGAACGCGTCCTGCCCGCCGAGGCGGTGCACGTGCAGGCTGCGCCAGACGTCATCGGGCATGGTGGAACTCCACGAAGAACTCCTCGGCTGCGGTGTCGGGATCTGCGGTGTCGGGATCGGAGTCCGGCGGCACCGGCAGGCATTCGTGGATCAGCACGGATCCGCCGGGCGTCGCGCGGGCCTGCTTCGCGAACACGTGGGTCAGGAACGGATTGCGTACGTCCAGGAAATGCGGCTTGTGCAGCCGGGCGCTGCGCGCCTCCAGTGCCCACTGGCGCGTCTCGGCCAACAGGTCCCGTTCCCCGGCGGGCAGCACGGGCGGGGCCAGCATCCGGAAGAACAGCCGCCGGGGCAGCCCGGCGGCCCGGCACCACCGGTCGAACGCCGCCAGGCCCGCGGCCTCACCGCGTTCCAGCTCCGCCAGCGCGGGCAGCTCGCCGACGCCGAACCGCCACGACCGGCGGTCCAGCACCAGGTCACCGAGCACCAGGCGGGGCCGCGGCCCGGTACGCGGCCCGTCCGCACGGTCCAGTTGCTCCCACAACCCGCCCCGGTACGTGCGGGTCGGCGCGAACACGCACAGGAACCGGTACAGCATCGGCGCCGCCGCCGGGTACAGGAAGTTCAGCGGCACCAGGTCGATCGGCTGAGAGTCGCGCGCGGACACCAGCACCAGCCGCCGCCTCTGCGGATCGGCCCGTACGGTGAGGTCGGCCAGCGTCAGCGCGCCCGGCGCGGCGGCCACCGACCCGGGATAGACCAATTCCAGCGGGCTCAACCGGGGATGCTGGTTGAAGTTCAGCCCCAGCACCACGGTGAGGTCGGCCTGCCGGGGCCCGGTCCGGGCCAGGTGCCGGCGCAACGCCGCGGACAGGCTCCAGCCGTCGCCGTCCTCCGGCTCCAGCAGGTCGCAGTAGCGGGAGAAGAACACCCCGTGCCCGGTGGTCATGCCGTTGATCACCGCCCGCCCGGCGGCCCGGTCGAACTGCACCCGGTACGCCGCCGAGCGCCACGGCGGCACCGACTCGGGCAGCCGGCCGGTGAACGCGCGCAGCTCCGCCGGGTCCAGCACCAGCTCGTCCGCCGCCGGATCCGCGGCCAGCCGCGCCCGTAGCAGGTCGAAGAAGTCGCCGCGCAACGCCCGTACCGCGTCGGCGGCCGGGTCGTCCACCCCGCACATGACCGCGCTCGCCGCGGCCGGGGCCAGCTCGGCGAACTGCCGGTACAGCTCCAGCAGCGGCGCCTCGGCGGCCGGGCCGAACCGGTCCGCGAAGAACCGGTACAGGCCGAGCTTCTCGATCGTGGCGTCGTCGAGCACCGGGACCAGCCGCTGCAGCAGGTCGAGGTGGTCGCGGTTCGCCTCCAGCACGTCCGGGCGCCACGTGCGGGGGCGGCCCGTGGTGCCGACGTCCTCGTACATGGCGGCGCGCATCGCCTCCCGCGCCGGGGGCGGGCCGCCGCACACCTCGGCGAACCGGTGCACCAGCGCGCGCAGCTCGGCCAGCAGGCCGGTGCGGCGGCGGGCGCCGGCCGCGGCGTACGTACGCTCCACCGCCCGCAGCCGCTCGAAGATCTCCGCGCACGCCGCCGCCTGCGCGGTGCCGACCTGGCGGAGCCGGTCGGCGGCCTGTCCGGCCAGGTCGGTGGTCTGGTCCGGCAGGCCCAGGCCGCGATGGCACAGGCCGACCGTGACGAGCTTGTCGATCGTGTCCGCTGCCGCGGGCACCCCGGCCGCGGCCAGGCGATCGCGCAGCTCCCGCACGGTCAGCTCACCGTCGCCGAGCGCGGTGACCAGGAGGTGCACAAGGTCCGTGGCGCGTGCCGCAACCACTCGGTCCGGCGCGAACCCGTCGTCGGCACCCTCCATCGGCCGCCGCAGGAAGTACGCACGCCCGTCGCGGATCGTCACCGAGTTGTTCATCCGCACCCGCAGCAGGTCGTCGGCGCCGTCGATGCGGTGCAACTGGTGCACCATCCACATGAGCAGGCCGACGCTGAGGCGGACCTGCGCGTGCCGCTGGCCCCGCGTACCCGGACCGGTGTGCCACGGCCCCGCGCCGATCTCCGTGAACGCGCCGAACGGCGACGGTTTCAGCGCCACCCGGTAGGCGAAGCTGGTGATCGTGCTTTCCGCCCGGCGCGTCCGGCTGGGCTTGCGGGCCGGGTCGAACGGGTCCGCCGCGTACGCCGTCACCTCGCGGTAGACGTCCTCGCCGGAGAGTTGCACGCCGCGCTGGAAGTCCTCGCCGGTGGCCACGGCCGCGAGGGCGCGCCGCCCGTCGGCCAGGTCCGCGGCCAGCGCCCGCTGCACCCGGGCATCCAGCGCGTCGGCCGCCGCGCGCTCGCGGGCCCACTCGGCGAGCAGGTCCCGCACCGGCTCCGGCAGCAGGTCCGGCCGGGACGGGGGCCGGACCTGCCGGTCATTGTGTACGGCGCGCCGCGCTGCCAGAAGTTCCCGCCGCTCGTCGGCCGATGCCGCCGGAACCAGCGCGTGCACCGCGTCGGCCAGCTTGCCCGCCAGCGGGGCCCGCCGGGCAGCCGCCGCGTCGCACTCCTCCAGCAGCTCCCAGAACCGCCGCGGCACCAGGCCGTCCAGGGCGGCCAGGCCGATCGTGCCGCGCCGGAACAGCAGGTACGGACTGAACTCGCCGCTCACCCGTGCCTCACCGTCACCTCCCAGTCGAGGCCGGCGCGTACCGCGCCGACACAGATCTGCGCCTGTGTGCCCGCGTCGTGCCCGTCCAGCCCGTACGCGGCGTCGATTGCGGGCGCGTCGAATCCGAGAAACGGGTGGTTGCCCAGCCCCGCCGCGGTCGCCGCGAGGATCACCGCGTCCATCGCGACACCCACCGCGAGCTGCTGGGTCCGGTAGTGGCGCGCGGATCGGCACGCGTACCGGGGTGAGGCGGCGACGTGCACCGTGAACGCGGCGAGCTCCGCGTTCACCCCGTCGCCGAACATGGCCGCCTGCAGGTACGGGCCGAGGGCCGGGTCGGGGCCGCGACCGGCCGGGGTGAGCCGGCCGCGGTCGTGGGCGTACCAGCCGGGCGGGATGTCCCGCACCCGGTGCACCGCGACGTACAGGGAGGTCGCCGGCGCGGTGTCGCCGCAGCGGAGCAGCCCGGTCACCGCGTCGGCGCCGTGGCGCAGCACCGTGGCGAGCTGCGCCGGGTCGGCCGGGGCGCCGGTGAACTGCGCTCCCCCGGACCGCCGCCGGACGATCACCGCGGGATCTGCCGGATCGACCGCGACCGGGGCGGGCAACGCGACCGCGCCGCGCCGGGGCGGTTGCGGCTGGCCGGCGTCGAACTGGAATCCAGGGGGCTCTGCGGTAGTCGGTCCGGCTGTTGCGGGCTGGGCTGTTGCGGGCTGGGCTGCCGCGGGCTGGGCTGTTGCGGGCTGGGCTGCCGCGGGCTGCGTCGCGGGCGGTGGGGTCGCCGGGAGATCCGCGGCGAGCGGTGTGGCGCGGGCCGACGCGTGTACCAGGTCGAACATCGGGGACCGTTTGATCCGGCGGGACCGCTCCAGCAGCTCGGGTGCTGCGAGCGGCGGGGCGCCGGCTCCGTCCGCGGCGCGGAACACGGCGTCATCGCCGGCCGGGTCCGCCGCGCGGGTGGCGGGGCCGCACCCGACGACCGCGTACACGCTCTCGTCGCGGCCGTCCACGCCCAGACTGGTGTTCAGCGTGTCGTCCGCGAAGTCGGTCCACACCCGCGACGGACCGAACTCGGCGGTGGACAGCCGCATCAGCCTGCCCAGCACCACGCCGGCGTCGACCGCGCCCAGCCGGTACGAGAATTCGCCGTACTTGTAGAAGTTCTTCCAGAACCGGCTGGTCAGCAGCAGTACCACCGCGGGCAGCGGCGCATCCGGGGCCAGCCGCAGCCCGGCGCGCAGCCGCGCGCCAGGGCTGCCGGGCAGCGCCAGCAGCTCCATCCGGTACGGGTCGACATGCCACAGCCGCTCCGCGGCCACCACGTACGTCTCGGTGGGGTGCATCGCCCCGCCCGACGGCACGGCCCGCCGCAGCGTCGCCCGGGGCCCGCGGACCGCGGTCACCGCGACCGCCCCGGCCAGTACGCGGGCCAGCGCACCGGACGGCGGCACCCGTTCGCCGCCGCGGTGCACCTTCACCGGCCATGGGCCGTCGGCGAAGTCGGCGCGCCAGCCGGGCGGGTTCACCGACTGCGGGTCCTCCCGCAGCCGCCGCAGATGCGCGGCGATCCGGTCAGGGGAAGGGGTGCGGGACACCGCCGACCTCCTCCCCGGGCCGCAGCCCGCTGTCGTACGGCACGCCGGTGCCGTCGGTGAGCCGCGGCAGTCCCTCGGTGCGCCGATTCAGGTGCCCGAACGTCATCGGCACCAGACCGGGCACGATGACCCGGGTGCAGTGCAGGCCGTTGCGGGCGAGCTCCGGCATGGTCTGGTCGACGGCCAGCACGTCCAGGCCCACGGCGAGCATGTCGCCCACGGCCCGGTGCAGGTCGGCCCGCAGATCCGGATCGTGGTCGACGACCGTGCCGGTGACCTCGGCCAGCGGGACCGCCGGGCGTCCGGAGTCGAGCAGGAACGCGTACCGGCCGCGTGCCTCCGGCAGCGAACCGGCCAGCGAGTGGTCCTCCATCCGCCGGATCAGGGCCGGGTCGTCGAGCATTCGCAGCCCGTCCGCCCGGCGGCGCGGGTACGTGTGCCGGGTGGCCAGGATGCTGCCGATCAGCTCGTGCAGCCCCCCGGTGACGGCCTGCTGCGGGTCGGGATGGGCGCCCGAACCGGCGAGCACCGCCGGGCCGCGGCCGGACCGGTTCTCCGCGGCCAGCCAGAACGTCGGCAGCCCGTACTCCATGGTGGACCGGAAGCAGCGGAACTCGAAGCCGGTGAACAGCCGCGCCTTGCGCAGTACGGACCCCAGCTCGCCGTCGGCCGGCAGCTCCACCTCGGGCAGCGCCAGCCGCCGGTACCAGGCGAGCAGGAACGAGTCACGCTCGGCCACCTCGCGCAGTCCATGCAGGATCGCCTCCTCCGCGGAGCTGCCCACGGCGCAGCCGTTCGAGGTGTCGTAGACGAACGAGACCTCGTGGTCGTGGCGCGGCCCCCAGAACGCGGCCCGTTCGGGGACCAGCACCCGGCCGCCGTCGCGGAACGAATAAGCCCACACCCAGTCGATGACCGTGTCCGGGTCGAACGCCCGGTAGCGGAAGTCGTCGCGGGCGTACGAGCTCACCGGGTGGGTGCCCAGCCGCGGCGGGTAGACGGCCCGGTCGGCGACGTCGGCGTACGCGGCCCGCACCGGCGCCCGCCGGCCCCCGCGGTGCATCCCCGCGTACCGTTCCAGCCCTTCCAGGACCGCGATCGCGCGGCTGTCGGCGTAGTTGCGGGCCCGGCCGATGGCCGGTTCGCGCCGCCCCCACCGGGTGGACAGCTCGACCGAGCACGCCCCGTACGGGCTCTGCAGGTCCTGCTTGACTTCCTTGAACAGGCCCAGTCCGGGGTACAGGTAGTCGGCGGCGACCCGCACCGGGTCCACGCGTGCCGTGCGCAGGGTGGCCGGGGCCGGTTTCGTGAGCGCGACGTGCGCGGGGGTGAACGCGGGTACGGTCTCGGAGCCGGGCCGCCCGCAGATGGCGCAGGTGGAGTCCGGCAGCAGCATCTGAGGTTCCGCGGTGCCCGCGTCGGCGTCCACGACGAGGACCGATCCGGGGTCGGCCAGGGCGCCGGTGAGCGACGCGCGGGTGTACCGCTCGACCATGGGCAGCGCGGCCGGGCGCAGCGTCCACACGCCGGGATCGCGGGCGGACGACTCGGCGGTGGCGTCGAGATCGGGGCCGAACGGTGAGTTTGCGACGCGGGTGACGAGGCAGCGGGGGCAGCCGGGGCGGCCGGGCGTCCACCACGGTCCGACGTAGACCATAGCCCGCCATGTGCCGACGAACAGCAGCGACCGACCCAGCCCGACGCATTCCACCATGGTGTCGTGGTGGGCGTCGACGTCGGTCAGTTCGGCCACCAGAACGCACACGCCGCCCGCGTCCGGCGCAGCCGCCGTGCTCACCCGCGCGGCGATGTGCCGGGCCAGGAAGCCGTCGCCGACCACGTCCGTCGCCGCCCGCAGCGTCGCGGTCATGCGGGCACCCCCGGCACGGCGATCACGTACGCCGCGTCGCCGAGGAAGCCGAGCAGGTGGCTCAGGTCGCGGCCGGGCGCCCACCGGGCCCGCTCGTCGAGGCGGGCCAACGCCTGCTGCCAGGTCCCGGCCGGTGGCGCCACGTGCGCGGGCACGCCCGGGGCGCCGCCCACGACCGTACGCAGCAACGCGTTGTCTCGGGCGTGACCGGCGTGTACGCCGTGGCCGGTGACCGCACCGGCCGGGGTCTCCAGCACGACCCGGACGAACCCGGTCGCGATGACGTCGGCGCCGGTCTGCCGCCACGTCAGGCCGCGCGCCGCCAGTTCCCCGGCGAGGAACGCGCCGGCCGGCGCGAGCACCGCCGGTTCGGCCTCCTCCGCCGCGGGGTCCCTCGCGCCCGCCGCGGCATCCGTCGCCGGTTCTGTCGCGTCGGGCCCGGGCAGGGGACCCGGTGCGGTCGGGGCCGCGGCGGAAGCCGCCAGGCGGGCGCGGTAGACGGCCTCGGCGTGGGACCAGCCGGCGCCGACCTGCCAGCCGTCCGGCAGCGCCCCGGCGGCGGCCGCGATCCCGCGGGCCAGATGTTCCAGCGCCACGAGGACCACCTGGTTGCGTGCCTCCCGCGGGGAGATCGCACGGCAGACGACCGCGGTGGTCGACGGTTCCGCGGCCGTGTTGTCCGGCTCGGCGACCCGGCAGACGCTGGCGGCCAGGGGGATCTGGTCGACGTCCTCCTCCCCCAGCGCCAGGATCGGGCCGAGCACGTGGTCGGTCCATCCGGCGGTGGCGGTGACGATGCGGTCCGCGACCGCGACCAGCTCGGCCTCGTCCTCGGCGGCGGGAACGTCCGGGCGGACCAGATCGTCGGCCCGCCCCGGGCCGGGGTCCAGAGTCGAACGGACCGCACCAGCCCGGCGAACGTCCGGTCCCGAGTGGACCGGGCCCGCCGATGCCGAGTGGACCGGGCACCGCGGGTGGCGGCGGGGTAGATGGGTCCGGACGACCGGGGCGAGTGGTTCGACCGTGGTGATCCGGTCGAAGCCGTCCTGCGGCGCACCGGCCAGAGTGGTGAAGGCGTGCTGGGCCAGGTGCAGCGCGGCGATCGTGGCGGGTGCAGCCGCCGGCGGCAGCGGCTTCCCGGTCGCCGCGACCGCGCGCGCCGCCATCCAGCGGTGCAGGCAGGACCAGCAGCCGTCCGGACCGCCCGGCAGGGCGACCGTGAAGTCGCCGCACCGGCCCAGCACCCCCAGGTTGCGCCCGGATTCGCGCAGTCGTGCCTGGGCCGCCCCGATCACCGGCACCTCGGCCGGGTGGGCGCTGCCGGTCTCGTCGGCCAGCAGCACCATCGCGGCGTCCAGCCGACCGGCCCGCTCCGCCAGCTCGGTCGGATCGAGCTCGTCGGCGTACTCGACCGGGTAGCGCAGGTGGCCGTCCCGGCGCATCGCGGCGGACAGCACCTCGGCCACCCGGCTGTCGTCCGCCTTGGTGGTCACGACGTGCACCCGCGCCAGCCCGAAGTCGGTCAGCGCTGCGAGCAGCGCGGTCAGGGCGACGCCGCCGCCGGCCACCAGCAGGGGCGCGGACCGGGCCTGGTGGAACCGCGCGACCGGCCGGTCGGCGTGCAGGCCGAGGAAGTCGAGCTGGGCCGGGTAGAGCTGCCGCAGCCAGTCCGGCACCGGTTCGGCCGGGTGCCGGACCTCGGTGACGAAGCCGTTGCGGGCCAGCGTGGCGACCAGTTCGCGGACGGAACGCCGGGCCGCGTCGGGCAGCCCGGACACCAGTTCGTCGACGGTACGTTCGCCGTCCAGGTTGCCGAACACCGCGGCCACCAGCCGGTACGCCCCGGCGCCGCGGATCGTGAACGAGCCGGCGTTGTTGCTCAGCCGCACCCCGTCGGGGCGCCGGACGAAGAACGCGTCCGGCCGTACCTTGAATCGTCCGGTCATCGCAGCTTCCCGTGCGTGGTGTACGCGGCCCCCGCGGCCCGCTCGGACACGACCTCCACGACGCCGGGGCGTTCGCTGTCGTCCAGGGCCTGGCAGTGTTCCCGGACGGCGTCCGGGTCGACGTCGCCGACGACCCGGGCGACGAGGCGCTCCAGGCCGTCGGCGCGGTCGACGAGCACCCGTGCGTCGGCCACACCGGGCAGCCGCAGCAGGTGCCGTTCGACGGCGCGGGGGTAGACGAGCACGCCGCGCAGCTTCTCGCCGCCGTCGATGCGGCCTTCGAGGCACAGGTTGCCGGCCGCGTCGAACCGCCCGTAGTCCGTGCCGGCCACGTGGTCGCCGACCGGGCGCGGCGGCTCACCGGGACGCCACAGGTGGTGGCAGCAGTCCGGCCCGGCGACCGCGATCCGGCCGATCCCGTGGGCGTCGGGGTCGCGGATCCACACGGCCTTGCCCGGTATCGGCGCGCCGACGTGCTGGTTGTGGCCGGGGTCGGGGTCCACGGCGATGGCGCCGGTCTCGGCGGTGCCGTACAGGTTGGCGGGTGCGACGCCGCGGAACCGGTCGCGGATCAGGTCGACGCGGGCCTTGGTGAGGTGCCCGCCGCCGAGGAACAGCGCGACGTGGCGCATGTCCACCGGCGCTGGGGTGCCCGCGCAGGCGGCTGCCGCGACCGCGGGGACGCTGAGCACGAACGTGTCGTGCCCGGTCCGCGTCACGGCCGACCAGTCGTGCGGCCGGAAGATCACCAGGTCCCGTTGCAGGAACAGGCTGGGCAGCACGGTCATGAAGAACGCGGCGGAGAACTGCAACGGCAGGCAGGTGGCCAGCGTGCCCGGCAGGCGCCCGCCGAACGCGGGCCGCAGCATGGCGTGCTCGTAGTGCAGGGCGACCAGTTCCCACGTGTCCGCGTGACTGATCGCCAGTTTCGCCGTACCGGAACTGCCGGAGGTCGCGACCCCCCACAGTGGGCGGTCCGCGGCCGGGACCGGCGGGTCGATCTCGTGCAGACCGGGTGCGAGCGCCCGCCCGTCGCCGCCCGCGGTGGCCCACAGCAGCGTCGTGTCCGGCACGGCGGCCACCGCGCACAGCGCGGCCAGCGAGGCCAGCCCGGTGCTCGGATCGATCCGGTACGCGCCGCCCGGCCGCACGCCGTCGCACCGGTGGGCGGCCAGGTCCGCCCAGGTGGCGTACTCGTCGCCCCAGCGCACGCCGGCATCGGTCGTCGTGGTCAGGAAACGCTGGAATGCTGCCCGACCCATGCCACCCACCCTTCGATGCTGCGGGGGCCGCCCTCCGCGGGGGCGCCGTAGCCCTGGTTGGTGAGGTAGGCCCGGACGACCACCGACTCCAGCGAGTCGAGGGTGCGGTACGGGTCCTCCTCCTGTACGAGGTGGGAAAGCTGCGCCCGCAGGTCGTCGCTCACCGCCCCGCCTCCTTCCGCCAGAAGGCCGCCACGGCCTCGTTGAACTGTGTCGGCGCGTCGTGGCTGGCGATGTGTCCCGCACCGGGGATGACGTGCCCGCGCACGTGGGGCCCGTACCGGGCCGTGCCGGTGGCGGCCGCCCGTTCGACCGACTTGAGCGTGCCGTTGATCAGCAGCGTGTCGACGCCGAGCGCGCCGAGGTCGTCCGGCCGCACCAGCGCGGTCGTCTCGTACGCCCGCTCGGTGTGCGCGGTGAACGCGGCCAGGGTGGCCCGCCATCGGGGACCGTGCAGCCGGTCGTACTCGGCGACAAGGTCGTCGTCCGCGTCGACCAGCGGGCCGAAGCCGGCCAGCAGCGCGAGGAAGACGTCGCGGTCGAGTCCCGGCGCGAAGCCCGTGAGGACCAGCGAGTGCACCAGGTCGGGCCGGGCGGCGGCGACGCGGACCGCGAGCGGCCCACCCAGGTACGAGGCCGCGACGAGCCGCCCGGCCCCGAACCGGGCGACGATCGCGAGCACGTACGCCAGCGCGGCGTCCAGATAGTCCGGTGCGGCGTCGAGCCGGCACCGCCCGTGCCCGGGCAGGTCGACCGGGACGACCCGGTACGGCCCGTCCCAGGCACGGATCTGGGCGCTGAAGTGCCCGTACGAGGTGCCCAGCAGCCCGTGCAGCAGGTACACGGGCGGCCGGCCGGCCGGGGTGCTCAACCGATCGCGACGGTCGCCGCGCCGGCGGGGTCGACGAAGTGGTCGACGCGCATGCCGCTGGCCTCCAGCCGGCTCAGGATGTGCCGTGGCCGGCGCAGGTCGGCGACCAGGAACTGCGACGTGTTCGCGTCGTTCTGCGCCTGGGTGCCCGCCCGGTACGGGGCCACGTCGGGGCTGCCCGGGCTGAACACCCCGGCGAGGCCGACGGCCCGGTCCTGGAACTCCTGCGGCTCCCGGGTGGTGAGGACGAGCCGCTGGTCCGGGCAGGTGAACGCGACGACCGCGAGCATCCGCAGGTACTCGTCGTCCTTGACCCGGGTGGTGTCGCGCGACGCGTTGGCCGGCCGCATCCGGGGCAGCGACAGGTCCACGACCGCGCCGCGTTCGCGCAGGTGGGTGCCGTGGGCGACGAGGTCGACCAGTTCGGCGGCGAGGTCGTCGTGCAGGCCGACGAGCACGCCCGGGTTGACGTACCGGAAACCGGCGTCCAGCCACCGGTCGAATGAGACGACCCGGCGCTCGAAGTCGGCCTTGGGGACCGACAGCGGCGTGTCGCCCATGAACCGCCGGTACGTCTGCCGGTCGTAGGACTCCTGGAAGACGCACATGGTGATCGGCTCGGTGGGCCGGACCCACTCGCCGAGAACGTCGATCTCGTCCGGTTCCATGCTGCCGATGTTGAAGTAGATGCGTTCGAAGCCCATGTCCAGCGCGGCGCGCATGGCCCAGCCGATCCGGAACGCGGTGCTCAGCCGCGTGTATTTGTCCTGGTACTCGCCGGTGAGGAAGCCGACGCCGCGGACGCCCTCATGGGTGTACAGGATGTCGAGCTGTTCCAGGATCTCGTTGCGGCCGGAGAACTTGCGCTCCATCCGGGCGTTGCCCTTGCGCATCGAGCACATCTTGCACTCGGAGTCGCAGTGGTTGGTGGTGTAGAGCGGGACGAACGTGTGCAGGCGCGGCTCGCGGGCCGTGCACCGCGCCTCCGCGGCGGCGATCAGCTCCGCGGTCGTGATGGTGCGGTCCTGCCACAGCGCGAGCGCCGTGGCGGTCCTGCCGGCGGGCGGTTCCTGGCCGACCGGCAGTGCCAGCGCCGCCCTGGTGTCGACCAGCCCGGCTTCCTTCTGCACCGTCGTGAAGTCCGGCTTCGTGAAATCCGTCGGCGCGGCAATGGTCTGTTCCCCCACAACATCCCCTTCCAGCACTATGCCGAAAACTCGCATTCTCATTGGCCTGGGGGAATGCCGTGCTCCCCCGTCGTACTGGCAGCGACGCTACCTCACTCCAATAGCGACAACAACGTCGCTTGACAAGTGATAACGGCGATGATAAACGCCGCGACGCGATCCACATGATCCATGGTGAGCTGGGAGGATGCAGCGAGACCTGGTCCATTCTAGACCGCCCTGTTGTCGCTTTTGTGATCGACGGATAGCGTGCCTATAGCGTCGATTTAGCGAATATCTAGTTGTCCGGAAAACCTTGACACCCGCATCGGGTGCTCAATAGTTTTCGCTGCGGGGCCACAAACGCGAACGAACGCATCAGAAAGAGGTGGCAAAATGGAGAACGAACTGTCGACTCTGGACATCGACGACCTGGAGATCTCCGAGTTCCTGGACGAGAGCCGGCTCGAGGACAGCGAGGTCGTCGCGAAGGTCATGTCGGCGTCGTGCACCACGTGTGAGTGCAGCTGCAGCTGCTCGTCCTGACGCACCGTCGGGCCTCGATCCCGCGGGTCAGCGCGGGCGACCGCCGATGACCCGACATTGAGATTGCTCGTCACACCGGACGTGTCCCGCGGCCGAAAGGCCCCAGGCGCCGCGGGGCACGTCCGGATGTGCCGGTCCGACCCGGCGCACCGAAAGGACGGCCATGACCATCGCACCGACCGCCGACACCCGGCTCGACCTACCCAGCAGCACAGCAGACCAGCGCGTCCTGATGCTGTACGTACACGTGCCGTTCTGCCATTCGCGGTGCACGTTCTGCGACTGGGTGCAGGCGATCCCCAACAAAGACCTGCTCCGCAAGCCGGGCGATTCGGTACGGGAGAACTACATCCGCGCGCTCTGCCGGGAGATCGAACACCGCGGCGCCGAACTGGCGGACGCGGCCACGATGCCGTACGTGATCTACTGGGGCGGCGGCACCGCGAGCAGCCTGGACGACGACGAAGCCACCCGCGTCATGACCGCCCTGCGCGACGCGTTCGACCTGAGCACGGTCGCCGAGGCCACGATCGAGTGCAGCCCCGACACGGTCGACGAGCGCAAGCTGGCGTTCTTCCGCGACCTTGGGTTCAACCGGGTCTCCAGCGGCGTCCAGTCCTTCGACGACGAACGGCTCAAGCGCCTCGGCCGGCGCCACACCGCGGACCAGGCCATCCGGCTCACCCACGCCGCCCGGGCGGTCGGCTTCGACGACGTGTCGATCGACATCATGTCCGGATTCCCGGACCAGAGCGTCGACGAGCTGCGCCACACCGTGGACCGGGCGCTGGAGCTGCCGGTCACCCACCTGTCGCTGTACTCGTTCCGGCCCACCCCCGGCACGTTCATGCGCCGCCGGATGGACCCCGACGAGAAACGCGGCTACCTGCGCAGCCAGAAACTTCTGTTCACCGAGGCGCGGCGGCGCATCAACGCGGCCGGGCTCGCCGAGTACGCGTCCGGCTACTTCGGCAAGGTGTCGCCGTTCGCCGCCATGTACTTCCAGCTGCGGGCGGACACGGTCGGCCTCGGCTCCGGCGCGATCTCGCTGGTCAACCAGCAGTTCCTGTCGCACCGCAAGGGCCTGCTGCATGCGTACGTGCAGGCGCCCACCAGCTTCGACATCGCCGTGCCGGCCAGCCAGGACCGGGTCCTGGTCTCGTTCCTGCAAGCCGGGCTCGCGATGTTCGACGGCATCCTGCGCGACGAATGGCGTACCGCCACCGGCACCGACCTCGACGAGGTGCTCACCCGAGCGTCGATCGCGCCGCTGGCCGAGTTCCTGCGCGGACGCGGCCTCGTCAGCGACGAGCGCGGCATCCGGCTGCCGGTACGCAACGTCGGCGTGACCCTCATCGAGCTGGCGTTCGAGATGGCGATGTCGCAGCCGGAGCTTGCATGAGCGGTGACACCCGCCGCTGGTGGGAGCTGGAGATCGTCGTACCGGTCGACCGGTGGTGCGCCGTGGTCGCCGACGTGGCCGGGCCGCTGCTGCGTACCGCGGCGCACCCTTCGGCCGCGATCAGCGACCCGCTGCTGGTCCGGGACGTCACCGCGCACCGTGCACCGGCACTGTACGTGCAGGCGCGTGCCGCGAGCGGCGACGAGCTGGCGGACGCGTACGGTGCGGTGCTCGCCGCGTCGCCCGCAACCGCACCCGTGGCAACGGCCGTCACGACAGCGAGCGGCCCGGTCGCGGCCGCGGATGTGGCCGTCGTGCGGCCGGCGCGGCTCGTGCCGCTTGCCGGGCCGGTCTTCGGTGGCGCTGCACTACCCGCCATGTCGCGGGGCTTCCTGCATCGCGTCGCGCCCGCGCTGGTCGAGCTGGCCGAGACGGGACGCGAGCGTCGCGGGTCCATGGTGGAAGCCGCGCTGGCCGTGATGGCGGCCCACCTGAAGGCGCAGGGCCCGTCGGCCGCTCCCGGCGCGGAGGCACTGGCGCTCGCCGGGGTGCCGCTCGGATTCGTGAGTTTCCGTTCCCACGCCGAGGCGTTCTTCGCCACCTGCCGCGACCCCGCCGCCGCGCGCGCGGCGATGGAGCAGCGCTACCGCGACGCCCGGCCGGTCATCGACAAGACCGTCGGCAGCGTGTTCGCGGCGGCGGATGCCGGCACGCTGCAGGACGGCCCCGCTGCCCGGTGGTTCTCCGCCGCGGCGGCGGCGCACCACGAGTTCCGCGCCGCGTTCGCGGCCGGGGAACTGACCGTGTCCGCGCCACCTGATCCGGACCAGCACGGCAACGGCCTGGCCCACAGCCGGTTCCACCAGCGGGCCGGGGCGTCCACCACACTGCAGCAGTACATTCAGGGCGATCCCGCGTTCCTCGCGGTACGCCTCGCGACCAGCCTGCTGTACGTCGGGCTGCACACGGCCGGCGTGGCGCTCGCGGAACGCTACTTCCTCTGCCACATCGCCAGCCGCGCCTGCGAATCGCTGAGCGGCACGGACGCCATGTCGATCCTCACCAGCCTGTCCTAGCCGCTCTCACCGCCGGCGCGGGTGACCGGGATGATCGAGGCGACCTCCGGTGTGTACTCCACCGGCCTGCGGTACGGCTCCGCCGCGGGCGGCCCGTACGCGGCGCCCAGCCCGGCCACGAGCGCGCCGACGGCGCTGACGCCCTCGGTGGTGGCTTCCACGCCGAAATACCGACGGCTGGTCGGCAGGTATCCGATCAGCTCGCTCACCTGCGAGGTGACCGGCGGGCGCCCGTACGCGGCGGCCGGGTTGTCCCACAGGTACACCGCGCCCCAGGTCTCCCCGTCCGGGCCGGTCGACGAGATCCACACCTTCTGCCGCAACCCGGGCACCCGGGAGTAGGCGTCGACGGCGTAGTCGCGCAGGTAGGCCCGCAGCGACGCGACCGTCTGCTCGGAGCGGGTCAGATCCCACACAATGATGGAACAGAACAGCTCGTTGTTCTCCACGAGCCCCATTCTTGCGTACCTGATCGCGGATCTCCATGCTTGGCATCGGGGAATTTCCCAAACTGTTTCAGAATCGCTATAGACGCCGTCAAGGCTCGCTTGAAAGCCACTAACGACGCAATGCAACACCACTCCCGGAACGCCAAAGACACCAAGAAACCAGCAGGTCAGGGCGGCTTCCGTCACGAAGGTGCCGCTTAACACGACGATTCTTCCCCCGTCAATGACGCTTGTGACGGCACTCGGCGTTGGATATCTTCCAGTCCAAGCGCCCGCGAGTTCCGGCACGGCCGATTTCGCCGCCGAATTCCCACGGAAAAGGACCGCTCATGACTTTGCCGAACCATCCGAGCCACGAGGACGCCCCCGCGGGTGTCGGCTTCGACGACGTCCCGGACATGCCGAACTTCGCCATCCTGCTGGTCAGCGACCTGGACAGGTCTGTGCAGTGGTACGTCGACGGGCTCGGATTCTGGGTCGAGAAGAAGCTGACCGGCCCGGACGGGCAGCTCGCCGTGGTCCACCTGCGCCGCGCCCAGTACCGCGACATGCTGCTGCGGCCCGCCCGCGAGCCGCTGCCGGGTCCGCTGGGGCGCGGTGTCCGGCTCAGCTTCACGCTCAACGGCGAGACCGAGGAGTCGATGCGGGCCATCGCGGCACGGCTGGAGAAGCTGCCGCAGGGCACCGTGAACGGTCCGCTGTCGACGCCGTGGAACACGGTCGACGTCGAGGCAACCGACCCGGACGGGTACGTGGTCGTGCTGACCACGGTCGCCGACCGGGCCCGCACCTGGAACGAGCTCAAGGACAGCGTCCGGACCGGCGACCAGCCGGTGCGGCTCGGCCGGTGAACCGCACGCCAATCGAGGAGCAGCGATGAGCAAGCAGGCCCAGTCGTCCAAGCTGGTGAACAAGGTCTACAACGCCGCGTACCGGGTCGGGTTCTCGCCGTGGGATCTCGGCCCGCCGATGCCGGAACTGGTCGACCTCATCGAGGGCGACGACGCGCTGACGCCGGGCCGGGCACTCGACCTCGGCTGCGGCGCGGGCACGAAATCGGTGTACCTCGCCCAGCACGGCTGGCGGGTCACCGGCGTGGACATCGCACCGGAGGCGATCAAGCAGGCCCGGCAGAAGGCGACCGACGGCGCGGTGCAGGTCGAGTTCGTCGTGGCCGACCTGCTGACCGACCTGGACGGCGTGGTCACCGGCCCGTACGACTTCCTGCTCGACTTCGGGTGCGCGCACAGCTTCCGCGACGAGGCGAAGGCGGTGTACGCGCGCAACATCGCGACGCTCGCCGCACCCGGCGCCACGCTGTACCTGTACGCGTTCACGAAGGGTCCGCTCAGCGTCCGCCCCGCCGAGATCGACTCGGATTTCGGCCCGCACTGGGAGCTCGTCTCGGCGGTGCCGGGCAGCAAGCGCGGCATCCCGGACGCCGGGCCGACGTGGTACCGCATGACCCGCCGGGCCTGACATGGTGACCGACCTGCGGACCGAACCGCTGGACCTGCGCGACCCGGCGCTGGTCGCCGACCCGTACCCCGCGTACGCGGGGCTGCGCGCCACCGGCGGCCTGCACTACTCGTCCACCTGGGACGCGTGGCTGGTCACCCGGTACGACCTGTGTCACGAGGTGTTCAGCCGGCCGCGGGACTTCGACCCCGTCGGGCAGCCGCTGCTGCGCGGCCTGCAGCGGCAGGTGCTGGACGGGGCGAGATCGTGGCGCGTACCGGAGGTCCCCGCGCTCGCTGGGCACGACCCCGGGCAGCGCGCGGTGGGGCGCCGGACCACCGGGCGCGCGCTGACCACGCCGTTCGCCGACGCGCTGTGGGACGGGTTCGCGGCCGAGTGCGCCGTGGCCGCCGCAGACCTGGCCGAGCGGTCCGCGTCCGGCCCGGTCGATGTCGTCCGCGGGTACGCGGTGCCGTTGGTCACCAGCCTGCTCGCGGGCCTGATGGCGGTCCGGCCACCGGATCTGCCGGTGTTCCGGGCGTGGGCCGAGAGCGGCTACGCCGACGACCTGAGCGACGCGGCGCGGGCCCGCATCGTCGTCGACATCCGGCGGCTGCTGTCGCGGCAGGCGGTCGACCGTGTCAAGCACCCGGTCGACGACTTCGTGGGTCACCTGGCCGCGCTGCCCGGCGGTACCTCGGACCTCACGGCTCACCTGGAGTTCGTTCTCGGCACCGGACTGATGATCTCGTTGGTGACCCATCAGGGCCTCGTCCTGAGCTTCAGCACGCTGCTGCAGTCCCTCGTCGACGCGCCCGAGGAGTACGCCCGGCTGCGGCGCGACCGGTCACGGATGGCCGACGCCGTGGAGGAGGGCCTGCGGTTCGACACCTCCACCCAGGCGCTGGGCCGGTTCGCCCGCGCCGCCACCACGCTGGCCGGCACGCCCATCCCGGCGGGCAGCCTGATGATCTGCCTCGTCGGGGCCGCGAACCGCGACGAGGCACAGTGGCCGGCCGCCGATTCCTTCGACCCCGCCCGCGGCGCCCGCGCCGCCTCCCGCCACCTCGGCTTCGGGCACGGTGCCACGTCCTGCCTGGGCGCGGCGATGTCCCGGCGGGCGCTGGCTCATCTGCTCGGCGCGCTGGTCGAGCACGCCACCGCGCTCGGCCCGGCGCCCGGCGCCCGGCGCTTCCCGGAGTTCATGACGCGAGGATTCGTCGCCCTACCTGTGGAGCTGACACCATGACCACGCTCGGCGAAGCCGTCACCGCGTATCCGTTCCCGGCACAGTGCCCGTTTCAGCTGCCCCCGGAGCTGGGCCGCCTGCGGCGCGAGGCCCCGGTCTCCCCGGTGCGGCTGGCCAACGGCGCCTCGGCCTATCTGGTCACCAGCTACCGGCACGTGCGGATGGTGCTGACCGACGAGCGGTTCAGCCGGCGCCCGGTCCGTGCGCGGGCCGCCGGTGAGCAGGCGAGCGCCCGGAAGCCGGGCGCTGCCGCGTTCGACTTCGGGCTGTCCATCGCCGACCCCGCCGATCACGCCCGCTGGCGTCGCCACACCGGCCAGGTCTTCCACCTACGGCAGGCCGAGGGCCTGCGTACCGGCATCGGGCGTCTCGTCGACGACCTGCTCGACGACATGGCCGCCGCGCCGGGGCCGGTGGACCTGATGGACCGGTTCGCCTTCGCGCTGCCGCTGAACGTTCTGGGCATGCTGTTCGACGTACCGGAGGACCTGCGACCCGGCTTCGACGCGTGGGCCCAGGCCATGCGGGCGGGCGGCGCGTCCATGGCCGCGTTCGGCACCGCGATGGCGGGCCTGCACGAGGCGGCGGTCGCGCTGGTCCGGCGGCGGCGCGCCGAGCCCGGCCCGGACCCGCTGTCACACCTGATCAGGATCGCGGCCGGGGACGGTTCCGGCCTGTCCGACGACGATCTGGTCTCGACCGTGCTGCTGCTGACGGTCGCCGGGTACGAGACCGTGGCGACCCAGCTCGGCAACGGGCTGCTGGCGCTGTTCCAACATCCGGCCGAGCTGGACCGGGTGCGCTCCGGCGAGGTCGCCGTCGACGCCGCCGTCGAGGAGATTCTCCGGTACGCGCAGGCCAGCACCGGTTTCGCCGGGATGATGTACGCCACCACCGACGTGCCACTCGACGACGTGGTGGTGCCGGCCGGCGCGGCGGTGTTCGTGTCGATGGACTCGGCCGGCCGCGACGAGTTGCGCCTGCCCGATCCGGAACGGTTCGACGTGTCGCGCGGTGCCGCGAGCCACCACCTGACGTTCGGCGCCGGGGCGCACTTCTGCCTCGGCGCCCCGCTGGCCCGCGTCGAACTGCAGGAGGGCCTGTCCCGGCTGCTCGCCCGATTCGATCTGACCCTGGTGCCGGCGGCGCACGACGTGACGATCACCGGCAACCGGTTCCACCGGCTGCCCGCCGAACTGCCGGTGCTGCTCGTGAACCGAGAGTCCTGATCAGGCGACACGCTCGGGCGTACGGATCGGCCGGTGCGACCGGTCGTGGCGACCGACGTCGAGCGCGCCGGTGGTGATGTCCGCAGGCAGGGTGAAGGTGAAGCGGGTGCCACCGCCGGGGTTGTCGGCGGCGGTGATGGTGCCGCCGTGGCGTTCCACGGTGCGCTTGCAGATGGCCAGGCCGAGCCCGGTGCCCGCGTAGCCTTTGCCGCGATGGGCGCGGTGGAACGTGTCGAAGATGGCAGCGTGCTGCCCGGCCGGGATGCCGATGCCGTTGTCCGCGACGGTCACGGTGACCGTGTCGTCCTGGCAGGCGCCGGTCACCCAGATGTGCGGGATGACACCCGGGGCGGTGTACTTGACGGCGTTGCTGACGAGGTTGTCCAGCAGCTGCCTGATCAGCACCGGGTCGGCGTGCACGGGGTGCAGGTCGCCGACGGTGAAGACCGGCACGGGTTTTTCCGCGGCCATTGCGGTGTCGATGCGGGCGTCGGCGACGTCGGTGACCACCTTGGTGAGGTCGACGGGTGCCGGGGTGATGGACGCGTCGCGGGTGGTGGTGTATGCGAGCAGGTCGTTCACCAGTCCGCGCATGCGGGCCGCGGCGCGCTCGACGCGGGCCAGGCCCGTGTGCGCAGCCGCCACCGCGGGGTGCTCCGGGATGTCGCCCAGGGTTTCGTCGACGGCTTCGGTCCAGCCCTCGACCGTGGTGAGCGGGTTGAGCAGGTCGTGCGCGACCACGCCCGCGAAGCTGGCCAGTTCGTCGCGCTGCCGCGTCTCGGCGGTGACGTCGCGGATCAGCACGACCGACCGGTCCAGGGATCCGTCGGGGTCGGTCAGCGGGGTGGCGGTCAGCCGCACGATCCGGTCGTGCGGAAGGTCGGAGTTGCTCACCAGGACATCCATGGAGTGGCCCTGGCAGGCGGAGGTCACCTTGCGGTGGGGCAGCTCGTGGTCGGCGATCGGGCTGCCGTCGAGCCGGCGGAACCCGTAGAAGCTGCTGGCGTCGTCGACGTCGTGAGTCCGGACGCGCCCCAGCAGCGTGGCCACGGCGGGGTTGTGCATGACCAGCCGCCCGTCGCGGTCCTCGACGGCCAGGCCGTCGGCCATGGAGTTGACGATCGCGTTCATCAAATCCGCCTGCCGCGATGCCTGGGCCTTCTCCTCTGCCAGCTCGCTGGTCACCGCGGCGCGTTCGTCGCGGGACAGCGCCAGGGTCAGGCCGATCAGGGCGGAGGTGGCGGCGAACGCGTGCGCGACCAGCACCTGCCCCTGCGGTGACCCGAGCATCGCGAACGGCCCCGACTCCCACAGCGTGGAGGCGCTGGTGGCGAACGTGACGACCGCACTGAACACGAAGACATAGATGGTGGACAGCCGCACCGCGGAGTACACGCTCAGGGCGAGCAGCGGGAACACCATGGTCACGCCGGAGAGGCCGAACGTGAGACCGTAGCCGGCCAGCGAGCACCCGACGACCGCCAGGTATTCGTATGCGCGGGCGCGCGTGGTGTCGCGCATGATCTGCCGCCACGCCGCGGCCAGCGATCCGTACCGGGCGCGCTGGGCGGACAGCTTCGCGCCGACCTGCAGGGCCAGGCCGCCGTAGAGCAACATGCAGGTGAGGGTGCAGAGCAGCATGGTTGCGGTCTGCACCCCGACGAAGGTGCCGGTGGCCAACCACAGGCCCGGGAAGCCGACCGCGGCGCCGGCCGCCGTGGCGCCGACGGCGGCGACCAGCAGCGGCCACAGGTCCGCCGGGCGGCGAAGCCCGGTGCGGGGCGCGTCGCCGCCGGTGTTCGGGTGTGGGTGGGACAGCAGCCACCGGAACGCGGCGACCTGGACGCCCACGATCAGGCCGCAGAGCACGGCGACGGCCATCGGCTGACCGACGACGAGGTTGACGCCCACGGTCGCCGCCAGCAGCACCGCGGGGTCGACCCACCGGGCCGGTGCCCCGCGCTGGGCGACCAGCCACATCGCCGCGACACCCGCGGACGGCCACAGCTCGTGCAGCCCCCCGTGCGCCGCGATCGGCGCCCGGCTCACCACGACCGTCGCCAGGTAGGCCGAGACGAACAGGACGGTACGCAGCAGCGAGGCCCGCAGGCTCATCGCCGGCTTCCTTCCGGGTCGCCGCCCATCAGCTCCCGCACCGCCATGCACCACCGCGTACGCATGAACGGCTTGCTCAGATGTGCGTTCGCATCGAGGGCACCCACGAGCCTGTGGGAGTCCCGCAACACGGTCCCGAACACCTGCATGACGCCCTCCGTAGCCGGCTTCTCACTATTCCCATCGCCGCCGGGGAGACCGCTGCTGAGCTCCGGCAGACCTGTCCGGGCAGGTCCAAGGTCCCGGACCGGACACCGCGACGCACTACGCCGCGGTCTTGCGCCAGTACACGCCGCACTGGTCGATCGTGACCAGCTGCGGGTCGGGCACCTCGGCGGCCTTCAGGTAGTCGTGCACGGCCCGCCGGCATTCCTCCAGGAAGTGGTAGTCGTCCACGATCACGTAGCCGCCGGCCGAGACCTTGGGATACAGGTGCTCCAGGGTCGCGTACGTGGAGTCGTAGAGGTCGTTGTCGACCCGCAGGATCGCCAGCCGTGACACCGGGGCGGTGGGCAGCGTGTCGGCGAGCCATCCGGGCAGCAGCCGTACCTGGTCGTCGAGCAGGCCGTAGCGGCGGAAGTTGTTCCGTACCTCGTCGGCCGACCCGCCGCGCAGGAACTGCTCCTTCATCGCCTGCGCGGCCTGGCGTCGCTGCTCGTGCTGCTCGTCGGTCAGGTCCGGGTAGACGTCGCTCATCCGGTACCGCGCGTCGGCGGGCGGCTCGGGGAAGCCCTGGAACGAGTCGGCCAGCCACACCGTACGGTCCGTGACGCCGTACGCCCGCAGCACGCCGCGCAGGAAGATCATCGCGCCGCCGCGGCCCACCCCGGCTTCCAGGAAGTCCCCGGGGATTCCGTCGAGGAGCACGTTCTCGGTCAGCTCGCGGATGTTGTCGAGCCGGGCGTACCCGATCATGGTGTGGGCCAGGCTCGGGCAGTCCAGGCCCGCGGTCCGGGCTTGCAGGTCGAACGCCGCGGGCGGCAGCCAGGGCGGCGAAACCGGCGGGTCCTGGTAGATCACGTTGGTCACGCACCGCCGGAGCAGGTCCAGATACAGCCGGGCGTCAGGGGTGGTCACGGTGTCTCCTCTCCGGATGGGTGGCCCGGCCCGGGGGCCGAGCACGCTCGGGCCGGACCCGGGGGCCGCGCCGGGTGCCGGCCAGCGTCGAATGAACGCCCGTCAGGCGGCGCGGCGCAGGCCGTTCGGGGCGGTCCAGTGCTCGCCCTCGGTCTTGATGAACCAGTCGACCGTTTCGGCCAACCCGTCGGTGAGTCCCCGCAGCGACGCGGGATCGATGCCGATCGCCGGCAACGTCTGCGCGTCGGCCCGCACCGGCGTGGCCGGGTCCTCCCCCGGCCGCATCGGCAGGTCCACGATGGACGCCCGGCCGAAGCCGCGGTCGGCCACCAGATCGATGATCGTTTCGGCGGCGTGCCGGATCGTGGTCGACCGGGTCGGGCCCACCTCCACCACGTCGACGATGCGCCCGGCCTGCGCGGTTTCCAGCGCCGACACCAGGGCCCGCGCCACGTCGCCGACCCACACCATGTCCGACACCTGGTGACCGCCGCCGTACAGCTCGACCGGCATGCCGGACAGGGCGCGGCACACCACCGCGGGGGTGATCTTGCGGACCTTGCCGGACCCGAACGGCGCCGCCGCGAGCTGCCGCGGCCCGTACGCGTTGACCACCCGGACGCAGTTCACCCGGGTGCCGTGCTCGGCGTTGTACATCCGCACGAACCGCTCGACCGTGGTCTTCGAGATGGAGTAGCAGTTGTCCATCGTGTGGTTGCCCACGCAGATGTACACGCCGGGCAGCTCGTACTGGGCGATGGCGGCCAGGAAGTTGAGCCCGCCGAACACGTTGGTCTCCGCCGCGGGCCGCGGGTTGCGGATCGTCTCCTGGGTGCCCAGCACGGCCGCGAGGTGGATGACCGCATCGCAGTGGGCGGCGAACTCCATCATCGCGGTGGCGTCCCGGACGTCGCCGAGCACCACCTCCCAGGGGGATTCCTGGGGCTGGCGGTGGCGGTCGAGGACCACGGGTTCGTGGCCCCGCTGCGCCAGCTCCTCGCACACGTACGTGCCGATGAATCCGCGTCCGCCGGTTACGCCGACCTTCATGAACGTTGCCTCCCCGTACTCGACGTCACATGGTTTGCCGTCCTGGCGACGAACGCCTCGAGATCGTCAGCCAGCCGGTCCAGCGGCGGTAGCGCCCGCATCCGCTGTTGCATCAGCCCGGCGCGCGCCTGGAAGCCGGTGTCGGCCAGGACCGCCGCCACGGCCGCCCGTACGGTCGCCGCGGTGACCGCCGCGAGGTCGAGCGGTGTCGCGAGCCCCAGGTCCGCCAGCCGGGCGGCGGTGGCGGGGTGATCGCCGAAGAACGGCACGGCGACCATAGGCACCCCCGCGTCGAACGCCTCGCGGACCCCGTTGAATCCGCCGTGCGTGAGGAACAGGTCGCACGAGCGCAGCATCGCCCGCTGCGGCACGAACGCTGCGAGGTGGACGTTCGCCGCGCGCGCACCCGGCCATCGGCCCGGATCGGTGCCCGACCCGAGCGCCACGACGCCGGTGACCGGCAACCCGCCGAGCGCCTCGATGATCGCGTTGAGCACGGTGGTGGACCGGGGGTCGCAGTGTGGCGCGTTCATGCCAAGGCTGGCCAGGACGAGCGGCCCGGCGCCGGCGGGACGGGCGAGACTCGCTGCCGCCTCCGCGTCCGCCCGATCGTCCGCAGTGGACGGCCGGTAGTGGCGGGCGCCGGGCCAGCGCAGCCCGTCCGGGTAGAAGACATCCGGCACGAGGCCCACCCGAAAGGGGCGCACGGGGTGCCATGGGTCGCTCACCGGAGGCAGGTCGAACCCGGCCCGCAGGCGGTTGAGTTCCGGCAGCGCCCCGTCCCGGGCGACCGGCGACAGCGGCGCGATGTCCACCGTGCCGGACGGCACGCCCAAGCACTCGGCGGCCACGTATCCGCCCATCTCGGTGGAGTCGCGCAGCACGCAGTCGGGTTTCCACGCGCCGAGCACGGTGGTGATCTCCGCCGCCTGCCCGCTCGTCGACGGCGTGACGAACGGATGTGCGGGCGGGCGGCCGGGCCGCGCCGGGCGTACCGCCCCGGCCCGGGCGCGCATCATCTCGTCCATGGACAGCAGGCTCGCGACCGGCAGCAGCGGAAAGCCCGCCCGCGCGATCCGGTCGCCGACCGCCGGGCCCGACGCGACGGCCACGTCGTGGCCGCCGAGCCGCAGGGCGCGGGCCGCGGCCAGCACGCCCACGAGATGGCTGGGATTGGCGTGGCAGGTGAGAGCGACGCGCACGTCAGAATCCGGCCATTTGCGGCGCGGGGGCGCTGCCACCGCCGGCATAGAGCTTCGCGTACGCCGCGCGCAACGCGGCGGAGTAGCGCTGCCACGCGGACGGGGTCATCGTGACGCCGCGCGCCTCGTGCGGGCCGAGCCGGATCGGCGGCTTGGTCTCCAGTTCGGGGCGACCGGCCACACCGTCGGCGACCTCCTGCCCGGTCAGGCCGGCGGGATCCCACGTGGCGTAGAACTTGCCCTTCGTGAACGCCAGCGGGATCAGTGCACCGCCGAGGTACTGCTCCCAGAACGCGGCGGCCACGCCCGGGATGTGTGCGCTCGACCAGTCGTCCACGACGACGACGCCACCGGGCCCGAGGACCCGCCGCGCGGTCTCCAGGTCCGCCCGCGTCGCCTCGTACGAATGGGCGCCGTCGATGTGCACGAGGCGGCAGGAGCGGTCCGCCAGGATGTCCAGCTCGGCGGAGGGCCGGGCGTGCACGGTCGGCAACCGGTCGTGGAATCGCAGGTAGTTCTTCTCGAAGTCGGCGCGCTGCAGGCCGGGATAGAACGCTTCGTTCTCGGTGTGGTTGTCCGCGGTGAGCCCGGACTCGGAATCGAACACGTCGCAGACGACAAGCGTTTCCCCGGCGGCCGGGAAGAATCCGAGCAGAATTGCACTCTTACCCTTGTACGCGCCGATCTCCAGGATGTCGCCGCGGCATCCCCGGCGGACCTGCACCTCGTTGACCACGGCGAGCATCTGCGCGTCGGTGGGGTACAGCCACCCTTCGACGTCGTCGCCGGCCGGATCTCCGATGAATTCCAGATATTCAGTCAGACTCATCCCAGGCACCGATTCCCGTCACCACCGCGTCCCGATCCTGCCGGCGCGAATGCGCCCGGCCCCGCAATGCGGGAAGTGGAACGCTGAGAATGGCCCCCCGCATGAGGGCAAAGCTTAGAATCGCGGGATTTTCGATGTCAACCATCGTCCATTGATTCTCGACACCATCTGAAGCGTCTTTATAGCGATGTTTTACCGGGCGCCGTCAGGGTTCCACTCCCTCGCCGTCGCGGCCCGCACGCCACACCAGCCACCCGATCTCCAGGGCGGCGACGAGGATCAGGGCGTTGAAGAACGGCAGCCAGGCCGCGAACGTCGCGAACACCAGCGCCGCGGCGCCCAGGACGAAGCTCATCAGGCGCAGAAGGACCGGCCTGCGCAGGCTCGCCGCCAGCGGCCCCGATCCGGCGCGCATCCGGGCCACGAAGTCGGGGTCGTCGATGGTGAGCTCGCGTTCCAGCTCGGCGAGCTTCTGGCGATCACTGCGACCGAGCACCGGACTCACCTCCGCTGCGGCTGGTTGCGGCCCACCCGGCTTCTACCCCGATGCGGGTGCGCTATGCGGTCGGCCCACCACGCTCCCGCCCGGGATCCATGGTTTGCCCGGTTTGTGACGGGGAACGACGCAGTGATGCAGCGATACGGCGACGAGGTGTCCGCGCTGGCGACACCGCTGACCGACGCCGGCGACCTGGACGTCCTGCTCGATCGCATCGGGGACGCCCGGGTCGTGATGCTCGGCGAGGCCACCCACGGCACGCACGAGTTCTACACGTGGCGGGCGGCGATCAGCCGGCGGCTGATCGAGGAGAAGGGTTTCGCGTTCGTCGCCGTGGAAGGCGACTGGCCGGACTGCGACCGGGTGGACCGCAGCGTACGGTGCCGGCCCGACGCACCGGCCGACCCGCGCGAGGCGTTGCTGGCGTTCGACCGGTGGCCGACCTGGATGTGGGCGAACGAGGAGGTCGTCGACTTCACCAGCTGGCTGCACGCGCGCAACAGCACCGTCGAGGAGCCCGAACGGGCGGGCTTCCACGGGCTGGACGTGTATTCGCTGTGGGAGTCGCTGCGCGAGATCCTGACGTACCTGCACGTGCACGATCCGGAGCAGTTGCCCGCCGCGATGGCGGCGTTCCGCTGCTTCGAGCCGTACGCCGAGAACCCGCAGGAGTACGCGTGGGCGAGTCGGCTCGTGCCGACCGACTGCGAGAACGAGGTGGTGGATCTGCTCGTCGGCCTGCGGGCGGCGGCGGCGTCCGACGGGGCCGCCCGGTTCGGCGCCTGGCAGAACGCCGAGGTCGTGGCCGGCGCGGAACGCTACTACCGGGCACTGGTGCACGGCGGGCGGGAGTCGTGGAACGTACGGGACCGGCACATGGACGACACCCTGGACCGGCTCCTCGACCGCTACGGCCCCGGCGCGAAGGCGATCGTGTGGGCACACAACACGCACGTGGGCGACGCCCGCGCGACCGACATGGCCGACGCTGGCGAGGTGAACCTCGGCCAGCTCGCCCGCGAACGCTACGGCGCCGACGACGTGGTGCTCGTCGGCTTCGGCACCCACCGGGGAACCGTGGTCGCCGGCGACGCGTGGGGCGCGCCGATGGAGGTCATGCCGGTCCCTCCGGGCCGCCCGGACTCCCTCGAAGAGGTGCTGCACGCCACGGCTCCCGAGCGCGCGCTGTGCGTCCTGCCCCCGACGGACCGGCCCGGCGTGCTCACCGACGAGCTGGCCCATCGCGCGATCGGCGTGGTGTACCGCCCCGAGCGCGAACGGTGGGGAAATTACGTGCCGACGGTGCTCGGCGAGCGGTACGACGCATTCTGCTGGTTCGACGAGTCCCAGGCGGTACGGCCGCTGCACCTGCGCAGCACCGTGATGGCGGAACCCCAGACGTATCCCTCCGGCGTCTGATCGGATCGAGGAGCAAGGGGCCGGATCGAGGAGCAAGGGGATGGAGATGACCGACTGGATGACCGCCCACCGGATCGCGGTGGGCGATGTGGCGCTCGAGGGCGACCTGGCAGTGCCGGCGCACGCGGTCGGGCTGGTGCTGTTCGCGCACGGCAGCGGCAGTTCCCGGCACAGTCCCCGCAACCGGGCGGTGGCCGCGGACCTCAACCGGTTGTCGCTGGCGACGTTGCTGGTCGACCTGCTCACCACCGGAGAGGAAACCGTCGATGCACGCACCCGGGAACTGCGTTTCGACATCGGGCTGCTCGCCGACCGGCTGATCGGCGTCATCGACTGGCTGCAGGACCAGCCGCAGACCGCGGTGCTGCCGATCGGACTGTTCGGTGCGAGCACGGGCGCGGCGGCGGCACTGGTGGCTGCCGCGGCGCGTCGCGACGCGGTCCGGGCCGTGGTGTCCCGCGGTGGGCGTCCCGACCTGGCCGGGCCCGCTCTGCTGGAGGTGGCCGCGCCGACGCTGCTCATCGTCGGGGAACGCGACGCTCTGGTCCTCGACCTCAACGAGCAGGCCCGCAACACCATGCTGGTGTCGGCAGAACTGCGGATCATCCCGACCGCCACGCATCTGTTCGAGGAGCCGGGCACGCTCCAGCAGGTCGCCGAGCAGGCGGGCCGGTGGTTCACCGACCACCTGGCCGCGCCTGCCGCGCACGCATGACAGGGAGCACCGGCCCTGCTGCGCGGTGACAGACGTGCACGGTCCCTGGTCCGCCCCATCGCGCCCGGGCCGGGACTGGGGCACAATGTCGGCCGTGCGTGTCCTAGCAGCCGTCGCCGCCACGGCCGTCCTCCTGACCGCGACCGCCTGCAACGACGGGCAGAACCGGGTCGCCGCCGCCCCGGCGCCGACCACCGGGCCGTCCGCGACCGGCGGGGCCGCGCTTCCCCCGGCCGCCGCATCGGCGGCCGGATCGGCGCGTCCGACGGCCGCGAGCTCCGCGACGGGCGCGGGGCGGTCGGCCGCCCCGGCCCGGGCGGCTGCCGCCGCCTGCGACCCGGTGCCGGCGGGCAGCTACTGGCGGGCCGAGGTGTCGCGGCTGCCCCGGCACGCCCGGTCGGCGACGTACGTGGCGAGCATCGGCACCGGCGCCTCCCTCACCGCGGACTTCGGCTCCGGACAGTGGGACGGCGGCCCGATCGGCATCCCGGTCACCGTCGCGCCCGCCGGCACACCGAGCGTCCCCGTACGTTTCGACTACGCCGACGAGAGCGACCGCGGCCCGTACCGGATCCCGCGCAACGCCAAGATCGAGGGTGGCCCGTCCGGCAGCGGTGACCGGCACATCATCGTCTACGACCCCGCGGCCTGCCGGGCGTACGAGCTGTTCGACGCCCACCCCGCCGGCAACGGCTGGCAGGCCGGCTCCGGTGCCGTGTACGACCTGCACAGCCAGCGGCTGCGCCCGGACGGCTGGACCTCCGCCGACGCCGCCGGCCTGCCCATCCTGCCCGGCCTCGTGCGATACGAGGAGGTCGCCGCCGGCCACGTCGACCACGCCGTGCGCATCACCGTGCCGCGTTCCCAGGCCGCGCATCTGTGGCCGGCCCGTCACCACGCCGGCCGGCCGGACTCGGCGCTGCCGCCGATGGGGCTGCGGCTGCGGCTGCGCGCCGGCGTGGACCCGAATCGCTTCCCGCCCCAGGCGCGGGCCGTCGTGCGCGCCCTGCAAACCTACGGCGCGATCGTGGCCGACAACGGTTCGGCCTGGTACGTCAGCGGCGCGCCCGACCAGCGGTGGAACAACGACCAGTTGCAGACGCTCAAGCGGCTCAAGGGCTCCGACTTCGAGGCTGTCGACGCCACCGGGCTGATGGTCAACCGGAACTCGGCGGCCGCCCGCAGCTGACCGCGGGCTCGGCAACCTGCCCGCTCCGGCGCCGGGACCCGGATGCACCCGCCGCGCAGGACTCTCGTCTGAACAACCTCGGGGCTCAGCCATGCTCCCACGACGGTCGGCGCATGGTCTCGGGGGCGGACCTCTGTCGGTATCCCGGCGATTCGCCCGCTGCCCCTGACTGATCAGGCGGAGGGCCCTACCCGATGACGACACGACCGCACGCGCGACCCGATCGACCGCAGCGGACCCGGACCCGGCGGCAACTCGCCGGAGCGATCAGCGCGGCACTCGTGGCGTGCATGGCGGTGGCCGGGGTGGCCGACTCCGCGTCGGCTCAGGTGCCGGGCACCGCGACGCGGTGGTCGTCGCTGATGTATCACAGCCTCACCCCGACCCCGCAGTACGTGCGGACCCGCAAGGTTCTCGCCGCGCAGCGCGCCGCCCTGGTGGTACAGGGGCGCCGGGTCGCCTCGGCCCGGACCGTGCAGGGTTCCGCGCTGGCCGCGGTGACGACGGCCGTCAGCCTCGACGCGTACGCCCGTACCCGGTATGCGGTTGCGCGGGAGGACCTGGCCAGCGCGAGAAACCGGCTGGTCGTGGTGTCGCAGCAGCGGCCGAGCAGCGCGGTCGCGGTGGCCCGGGCGAAGAACGTCGTCACCGCCTCGGCGAAGTCCGTCGTCCTCCGGCGGACCCAGGCGCACAGCGCGGCTGCGGCGCTCAGGACGGCACAGGTGTCCTCCCGCACCGCCACGGTCAACCTGGACCGGGTGACCGCGGCGTGGCAGCGCACTTCCGCGGCGATCCGCACGAACCAGCGACGGCTCATCGCGCTCGACCACTCCGCCGAGTACGCCGCGCAGGCCGCCGCGATCAGCCGCTCCGTCGTCACGGACATCCAGGCCCGGTTCACCACCGCCGACACCACCACGGTCAACGGCATCACCGTGCACAAGAGCGTCGCGTTCGCGTTCCGGCGGATGCTCGCGGACGCAAAGACCGGCGGGATCGTCCTGTCCGGTGGCGGGTACCGGACCAAGCAGCAGCAGATCGAACTCCGGAAGATCAACGGCTGCCCGGACGTCTGGACCGCGCCGCCCTCGTCGTGCCGCGTGCCGACCGCGATTCCGGGCACGTCGTTGCACGAATTCGGCCTGGCGATCGACATCACGTCCGGCGGCTCGACGATCACCCGCGACAGCGACGCGTTCCGGTGGCTGTCCGCGCACGCCGCCAGGTACGGATTCGTGAACCTGCCGTCCGAGGCGTGGCACTGGTCGATCACCGGCGCCTGACGCACCGTCCCGGCTACACCGCCGGCACGCGCCGCCGCAGCAGGCAGAACTCGTTGCCTTCGGGGTCGGCGAGCACGTGCCAGCTCTCGGTGCCGGTCTGGCCGACGTCCACCGGCCGGGCGCCGGCGGCCAGCAGGCGCTGCAGCTCGGCGTCCTGGTCGCGGTCGGTGGCGTTGACGTCGATGTGCAGGCGCAGCTTGGTGGCCTTGGGCTCGTCGGTCCGGCTCAGCACGATGGTGGGCTGCGGACCGCCGAAGCCGGCCTCCGCGGGCCCGATCTCCACGTCCCCGTCGTCCGTGCGGTCCAGTTCGACGTAGTCCAGGACCGCGCACCAGAACCGGGCGAGCCGGTCCGGGTCGTGGACGTCCAGTACGAGCTCGGTGATTCGGCAGGCCATGGCCCCACCATAGGCGTGAGCAGGCCGCGTCTCACTGCTGTCGCTGCGCCTCGAAGTGGTCCTTCATCGCCGGGTAGTAGTCGTCGAAGCTCGGCATGGGCAGGCCGTCGCGGGCGGCCACCAGAGCGTCCAGGTAGTACTCCCAGCCCGGTCCGATCTCGCCGACGCCGCCGGTGTCGGTCAGCTTCTGCGTGAAGCGCAGCTCGGTCACGCCTGCGGTCTCCGCGAGCGCCATGTCCAGATACCAGTTGCCGTGCTCGCTTTGGGTGGACAGCGACAGGCGACTCGGCGGGTCGCACGCGTCGATCGTCATGTCCATCCAGGGCTTGCCCTCCTCGTGCACCATCTGGACCTTGATCTGGCGCCCCGGCGCCGCGTCGCCCTGCCACGGGCCGAACCAGCGGGCCGTACGTTCCGGGTCGGTGAGGCTCGCCCAGACGTCGGCCACGGGTGCACGGAACGTACGGGTCAGCACGAGGTCGTTGCCGAGCAGCCGGCCGGTGGGTGTGGGGCTCATGCGGTTTCCTCCTGAGAACGGTCGCGGCCGGCGCTCGTGCGCCGCTCGCGGCGGGTGCGGTAGACCTCGGTCTCCAGTGCGTCGAGGCGGTGCTGCCAGCCGGACGGGCGGGTCAGCCGCTCCAGCCACCCGGCCAGTTCGTCAAATGGCGTGGTGACCAGCGCGTACATCCGGCGGCGGCCGTCGGCGGTGTCGCGCACCAGACCGGCCTCGCGCAGCACCCGCAGGTGGCGGCTGACGGCGGGCCGGCTGATCGCGAACCGGTCGGCGATCTGCCCGGCGGACAGCGGTTCGTCGCGCAGCATCACCAGGATCTCCCGGCGCACCGGATCCGCGATCGCGCTCGCCACCTCGTCCACTCCGGGAAGCGTAACCTGTCGGTTACGCTTCCGCAAACGATATCGCTCGACGAAGCCGCCGGCCGGAACCTATGCTCTCCCGCAGCCGTGACCGGGAAGGGAGACCGTGATGCGTCACCGCACCGTCGCCGTCGTCCCCCCGTCGCGATTCGAGCCGATTCTGATCTCTGGCGTGCCCAGCTCCGGGTGCGCCACCGGGGCTGGACGTTCCTGACCACACCTTTTCTGCACTGTGCCGTTTGCCTGCGGCACCGTGTGGTCGGGCGGGCGCCGTCCTCATCGGAACCAGCGCGAAAGACAAAAGATCATGCGTGTACGCAATCTCGGCATCCTGGCCCACGTCGATGCCGGCAAGACCACCCTGACGGAACGGGTGCTGTTCGCTACCGGCGCGGTTCACCGGTACGGCGAGGTGCACGACGGCAACACCGTGACCGACTTCGACCCGCAGGAACGCGATCGCGGCATCACCATCTCGGCCGCCGCGGTCAACTGCGACTGGTCCGGACACCGGCTGAACCTGATCGACACCCCCGGACACGTCGACTTCGCCGACGAGGTCGAACGGTCCCTGCGGGTGCTCGACGGCGCTGTCGTGGTGTTCGACGCAGTCGCGGGCGTCGAACCGCAGACCGAGGCGGTGTGGCGCGCTGCGGACCGCTACCAGGTGCCCCGCATCGTGTTCGTGAACAAACTCGACCGGCCGGGAGCCGACCTGGACGCCGTCGTGGCCGACATCCGGCAACGGATGCGGGTCGCGGCGCTGGTGGTGCAGCTGCCACTCGGTCGCGAGGGCGGTCTGACCGGTGTCGTCGACCTCGTACGCATGCGCCGTGTCACCTGGATCGACGGTCGCATGGCGCACGAACCGGCCGACGATGCGGAGGCCCGCAAGGCGCGGCAGCGGTTGGAGGAGCAGGTGGCTGAACGGCATGCCGGCGCCCTCGAAGAGCTGCTGGACGCGGCCGTCGATTACCTGCCGGAACCGGATGGTGACCCGGCGGCCGACCTGGCCGCGCTGGTGTTCAAGGTGCAGGTTCCGCGAAGTGGCCGGCTGACCTACCTGCGGGTCTACGACGGCACGTTGCGCAAGGGAGACGTCGTGTGGGACGCGGTGGCACAGCGCGCCGAACGGGTCGGCCGGATCCTGCGGGTGCAGGCCGACCGCCACACCGAGGTCGCCGAGGCACGGGCGGGAGACATCGTGGCGGTGGCCGGGGTGAAGGCCGCGCAGGCGGGAACGACGCTGTGCCACCGGGCGCGTCCGGTGTTGCTGGAAACGCCACGCGGCTCGGACCCGCTGGTCTGCGCGGCGGTCGAGGCTCGCACCCGGGCCGACGCCGTACGCCTGCCGGTGGTGCTGGCCGCGCTGGTCGAACAGGACCCTTCGTTGTCCGTACGCATCGATCCCGAAAGCGGGCAGACCCTGCTGTCCGGGCTGGGTGAACTGCACCTGGAGGTCGCCGTGGAAAGGTTGCGCCGCGCGGGCGGGCTCGCGGTCACGCTGGGGCGCCCCCAGGTCGCCCTGCGGGAGACCGTGACCCGTGGCGTGTCCGGTGTGCGCTACCGGCACGTCAAGCAGGACGGCGGTGCGGGCCAGTTCGCCGACATCGTGCTGGATGTCGCGCCCGCGGACGGTCTCGGGTTCACGTTCGCCTCGACGGTGACCGGTGGCCGGGTGCCGGCCGAGTACATCCGGGCGGTCGAGGCCGGCTGCCGCGAAGCCCTCGCGGATGGGCCGCTCGGCGGCCATCGGGTGGTCGGCGTCCACGTGACTCTCGTGGACGGCGGCACCCACCCGAAGGACTCGTCGGAGCTGGCGTTCCGCGCGACGGGGCGGTTCGGTCTGCGGGCGGCGCTGGGTGGCTGTGCGATGACACTGCTCGAACCGGTCAGCGAGGTCACCGTCACCTCGCCCGCTGACACGCTCGGTGCCGTACTCGGCGACCTGGCCGGCCGCCGTGGTCGCATCACGGCCACCACCGGCGAAACGGTCATCGCGGTCGTACCGCTGGCGGCGCTGTTCGGGTACGCCACCCGGCTACGCAGCCACACCCACGGACGCGGCAGCTACACCACCCGCCCCGCCGGTTACCGGCCGGCGGTCTGAGCCGTCAGAGGCGGGGTCCCGGCGCCGAACGGCGTCGGGGCCCCGCCGGGTCAGCGGAACGTCGCGCCGCTGGCCTGCTTCAGCGCGGCGATCAGGTTGCCGTCCTCGTGGATGACGGTGTCGTCGTCGAGCTCGAGACGGTCCTGCGCCGCTTCCGCGGCGAGCCACCCCAGCAGCCCGTCGAAGTCGGCGGCCGCGACGAACTTGCGTTCCTGGTCCTGCCCGAAGTTGATGACCTGGCCGGGCCGGCCCTCCGGGCCCGGGTCGAAGTCGAGCCCGACGTAATCGGACTCGTACGGCCACGCGATCAGCGGAATCCAGCCGGGCAGCGTGTACTTGCGGCGGATCGCCAGGCGCGGGTACGACCGCTGGTCCAGATCCAGCGATCGCATGCCGTCGGCGTCCTCGCCGGCGCGCACCTGCGCCCATGTGGTCCACTGCCGGGCCACCTCGGCGACCGGCAGCCACCACAGCCCCAGCAGCACGCCGGGTCCCTCGTCGCACTCCTGCCCGTCGTGCAGACGCCAGCCTGCCTTGACCGACTCGGGCAGCCGGTGCCCGGCCAGTTCTTCGAGCTCGGCGATCGCCGTCTCGTCGGCCGGCGGGTTCAGCAACCCGGCGGACTCGGGGGACAACTCGCCCACCTTGCCGAGGTAGGTGGCCCAGGCGGCCCCGGCGTCGAACCCGGCCATCATTCCTCCGCTGCGGTGTGGCTTCCGTCGTCCTCGCCTGGCACAGTAGCCGGATGCCGATCACCGAGCCACCCGCCATCACGCCCCTGACCGGCGAACTGCTGCGGTCCCTGGCGGAGAACGGGGCCGGGCACACCGCCGCGACGTGGCACGTGCGCTTCGAGAAGGCCGCCCCGAGCGGGTCGTACTTCGACGGCACGCTCACCGGCGTGGCTCCGCAGGACCGGCCGATCCCGGCCGCCGACCGTCAGGCCATGCGCAAGGCCCTCGACGCGGCGCGCGCCGCCTACTGGGACGCCGGTGACCCGGTGCGGATCATCGACTACCGGCTGCACCTGGGCGGTGAGGGCTGGCAGGCGGAGCCCGCGGTGGAGACCTTCGCCGACTACCGGGCGCTGCGGGCCGCCCTGGAGCCGGTCGAGCGGCGGCTGGTGGCCGCGCTCGCCGAGCTGCTCGACGACGACTGGACCGAGTCGAGCCTGAACCGTTCCGTCCTGCCCGAGGAGCCGGACGTCCTGCACTTCCGGCGCGGCCGGGACCGTACCCGGGACACCCCGCCGCCCGCCCTGGTCGCGCTGCTGGACGAGCTTGTGGCCGTGCTCACCGCGCACGGCCGGGCGCCCTGGAGGGTGAAGATCGACGTCAACGGCGAGCGGGACATGCACCAGAGCGATTCCGAATACGCGTACGGCCTGATGCGCTGAATTCAGGCGCCCGCCACTGAGGACTTCGAGGCGTGCCGGGCGGTCTTGGCCCGGTACATCGCGCTGTCGGCCGCCGCGAGCAGCCCCTTGGCGTCGTACGAGGTCCCGGTGCCCACGGCCACGCCGACGCTCACGTCCACGGTGACCTCGCCGACGGCGAGCGGAACCGGTTGCCGCACCACGTCACGGATGCGGGTGGTCAAACCCTGAGCCCGCCGTTCACAGTCGGCGCCGGTGAGGACCGCGACGAACTCGTCCCCGCCGAGGCGGCCCACGATGTCCTCGGAGCGGATCGCGCCGCGCAGCCGTCGCCCCATCGACCGGAGAAGCTCGTCGCCGGCCGCATGGCCGTAGCCGTCGTTGATCTGCTTGAAGCCGTCCAGGTCGAGGAACAGCACCGCGACCTCACCCATCCGCGTGTCCAGCGCGCGGTCCAGGTGCGCCAGCAACGTCGCCCGGTTCGGGAGTTCGGTGAGCGGGTCCATCCGGGCCTGCTGGGTGAGCTCCTGTTCGGCGGTCTTGGCGGCGGTGACGTCGCTGAGGTGGACGACGTACGAGCCGCTGTCGGCGAGCGCGGCCAGGCAGACGTGCACCCAGGCTTCCGCGCCGTCGGAGCGGCGGAACCGCAGGTCGCCCCGGCTGGAGTCGAGCTCGCCGCTGGCCAGGGCGTGAAAGCCGGAGCGGGCACGGTAGCGGTCGGTGACGTCGACCCACTCCCAGTACGGCTTGCCCACGATGCTGGTGGCGGGCTCGGCGAGCAGCGCCTCCAGCGCCGGGTTCGCCTCGGTCACCGAACCCTTGGCGTCGAGGATCGCCATGCCGGTGGGCGCGTTCTCGAACGCGGCGTGGAAACGCCGCTGGGCGGCGGCAAGTTCGGCCTCGGCCCGCTTACGGGCGGTGATCTCCCGCGCCACGATCAGCGCTGCGGGACGCCCCTGGAACTCCAGGGGGGTACCGGCCGCCTCGATGTCGACCACTCCCCCGTCGAGACGGACCAGCTTCTCTTCGACGTACTCCAGCGGCTCACCCTCGGCGGTCAGCGAACGCATCCGCGCCGCACCCGGGTCCCGGTAGTCCGGGTGCATGAACTCGATCGCCGGCCGGTCCTGCAGGTCGGCGATGGTGCGCGCACCCAGCAGCCGAAGTCCCCGCGCGTTCGCGAAAACGTGATAACCGTCGCAGATCACGAAAATGGTGTCCGGGGAGAGGTCCACCAGGGCCTGGAACCACGCGTCCCCCGTGCCCGCGAGGGTGTCCGTCGCCGCGTGCCCGTTGGTCACGACCGATCACCACCCAGCGCGAGTCAGTATTCTCTGACTCAACGATCGGCCGCGGACCGCTTGTTCTGAGTGCCGGCCGACGACGATCGGCGGTGCCGCCGCCCGCACGCCCGGCGGACGGGCAGGCGGGGGCGAAACCGCCGGCTCTGGATCCTTACGCGGCGACGAGCGGCTTGAGTGCGACGGCCACCTTGGTCACGACACCCGGACGGTGGCCGTTGCGGATCAGGTTGATGGTGATCCCGTCGATGCCGGCTTTCAGGACCCGCTCGTGCAACTGCTCGGCGACCTGCTCCGGCGTGCCGAGGAAGGCCCGGTTGCGGCGGTCCTCGGGTACGGTCTCGGCGATCTCCTTCACTTCCTGCTCGGTCTCGCCCACCCCGCCCATCACGAGGTAGCTGGTCGCGAGCGTGGCCGGGTCGCGGCCGATCTCCTCGCACCGCTGCCGCAACGCGGCGACCTTGCGGGGCAGCTCCGCGACATCACAGATGATGTTCATGTGGTCGGCGAAACGTGCGGCCAGCCGGAACGTCTTCTGCTCGCCACCACCGCCCAGCATGATCGGTACGGTCGGCCGCAGCCGCGGGTTGTTCATCGCGCCACGCGCCGTGTACCACTTGCCGTCGAGCGTGGCCTGTTCCCCCTTGAGCATGGGCGCGATGATGGTCAGCGCCTCCTCGAGACGCGCAAAACGCTGCCCGAACGTCCCGAACTCGAAGCCGTAGTCGTGATGCTCTCGCTCGAACCAGCCGGCACCGATCCCGAGGATCGCCCGGCCCTTCGAGACCACGTCCAAGGTGGTCACGGTCTTGGCCAGCAGCGCCGGATTACGGTACGTGTTTCCGGTGACCAGCGTGGACAGCTGGATCGTCGTCGTTGCCGACGCGAGCGCGCCGAGGGTCGTGTACGCCTCCAGCATCGCGTTCTCGGGCGCACCGATGCCCGGCAGTTGATAGAAGTGGTCCATCACCAGGACAGTGTCGAATCCCGCCGCCTCGGCCTCCCGGGCCTGCGCGGCGACGGTGTCGAAAAGGTCCTCGACGCCGACACCGGGATAGGTGTAGTTCGGAATTTGGTACCCGAGCCGGATACTCACAGTGCCTCCGCCAATGTAAGAGGGCTATCACCTGTTAATGTAAGAGACCACTTACACGATGGCAAGGCGCGCGGACGACCGGGAGGCGGCATGCCGGCGGACCGGGGCTACCACCACGGCGACCTCCGCGCCGCGCTGATCGAGGCGAGCTTCGACCTGCTCGCCGAGTCCGGCCTGCAGCGCTTCTCCGTCGCCGCCGTCGCGCGACGGCTGGGGGTGAGTTCGGCGGCGCCGTACCGGCACTTCCCGGACCGCGCCCACCTGCTCGGCGCGGTGTCGGCCACCGCCGCCCACGACCTGCGCGCGGAGATCACCGCCGCGGCCGATGCGGCGGCCTCCGACCCGGCCGCCCGGATGGCCGCCGTGGCCGGCGCCTACATCCGGTACGTCGTCCGCACCGGCGGCGGCATCCACGTCATCTACGCCGCCGAACTGTACGAACTGGCCGACGAGGACCGCCGCGAGCACACCCGGGCCCTGATGAGCACGCTGCTCGACCTGGCCGGGGCGACCGGCACCCGGACGTACCAGGAGACCGTGCAACTCGTCGAGGCGACGATCGCCGTGGCGCACGGCTACACGTCCCTGATCGCCGACGGCTTCTTCGCGCGTCGCAGCGGCACCGTCAACGACATCGCCGCCCGGGCCACCTCCGCAGCCCACGCCCTGATCAGCCCGAAGCCGTAGCGCCCAGCGCGGCACAGAGCTGCGGGCCGTACCGGCCTACTCGCCGCGGAACACCGGGGCGCGTCGTTGCAGGCTCGCGTCGATGCCTTCGGCGCTGTCGCGGGTCGCCCACAGGATGCGCTGCTCGGCGAGCTCATGGTCGAGCGCCTGCCGAACCCGGGCCGCCAGGTCACCGCGCAGCGTACGCCGGATGGACCGGACCGCCAGCGGCGCCGACGCGGCGATCTGAAGTGCCAGCTCCCGGGCCGTTTCCCGCAGCAGGCCCGGCTCCGCGAGCCGGTCGGCCAGACCGATGCGTACGGCCTCCTCGCCGCCGACCCGCCGCGCGGTCAGCAGCATGTCGGCCGCGACCTGCCGGCCCACGAGCTCCGGAAGCGTGACGCTGAGCCCGAAGCCCTGGTGGAAGCCCAGCCGCGCGAAGTTCGCCACGAACCGGGTCGATGCCTCCGCGACCCTGAAGTCGGCAGCGCACGCCAGGCCCAGCCCACCACCCACGGCGCTGCCCTGCACCGCGGCGATCACCGGAGTCCGTACCTCGAACAGCCGGATCGCCGACCGGTACAGGCCCTGGGCGGCGGCTGCCCGGTCGCGGACGAATTCGCCCTCGCCGAGATCCGCGCCCGCACAGAAGTGCCTGCCCTCCGACGCCAGGACGATCACCCGGCAGGCGGGGTCGTCATCGAGCGCCAGCGCGGCATCGGCGAGCCGGGCGAGCAACGCCTCGTCGACGTGGTTCGCCGGAGGCCGGCGCATCTCCAGCACGGCCACACCGTCCGCGACCGTGACCGACAGCTCCGTGCTGGTCTCCGAACCCACCGCATGCCTCCGCGTGACCATCGAACATTCCCCGGTCACCCTGCCACACCGAGGTGGCGGCGTTGATCCCGGATCTCGCCCGGTGGATCAGACCTTGCGGAAGCGTGCCTGCGCGAAGCAGTAGGCGCCGAATGCCGCGAAGCCGAGCGCGACCAGGCCCAGCAGCCACGGCCCCCAGCTCTGCCCCGCCAGCGTCCGCAGGGCGGCGTCGAGCCCACGCGCCTTGTCCGGGTCGTAGGTCACGGCGGCGGCGATCACGAGGACCCCGGCGATCGCGTACGCCACGCCCTTGGCGACGTACCCGGCGACGCCGGCCCGCCGGATCGCCCCGTGCACCGGCGCGGTCATCCGCCCGGTGTTGAGGTGGCGCTCGAATCGCTTGCTCGCACCGTACGCGAAAAGGCCCACGCCGACGCCCACGACGACCAGGCCGACGAGGCCGACCAGCCACCGGCCGCCGGTGGCGGCCAGAAGCCGCGACGTGGCGTGCTCCTGCCGACCGGCGGAGGAGCCACCCGCACCGCGGACGACCAGGACGCCGGTCCAGGCCAGCCAGAGGTAGACGACGACCCGGCATCCGCTGGCCACCCGCTCCACCGCCACGGTCCGGCCCCGCTGACCGCGCTCTCCGATGGCCGCCGCCAGGCCCTGCCAGATTGCCAGCGCCACCAGCCCGGCAACGACGACGATGACCAGCGCCTTCCCCAGCGGCTGCTGGGCGAGCGTCTGCAGCGCGCCGCGCTGGTCACCCTCCTGGGCCCGGCGGCCGAACGCCACCCGTAACGCCACCCAGGCGAGCAGCAGGTGCACGAGTCCGTAACAGACGAAACCGCCACGGGCCAGGCGTTGCACGGCCGTGCTGTCGGCCGCGCGACGCACGGCGTGGGTGGTGGGCGAGGTGGCGGTCATGGCTGCTGATGTCACCGGCGGCGGCGCATTCCAAACCTTTCGCGCCACATCACGTCGGTCAGCAGGCGCCGGGACCGCCGTACCGGAACGTCCGGTTGCTGAGCTGGTTCACCGTGTACAGGCTGGGCGTGGCGTAGGTGGTCAGGTTCACGTCGAGCGCGCTCAGGAAGGAGACGCTGCCGATGCGGGCCGCACTGGTGCTACTCGCCGGCAGGCCGTTACCCATGTCGGTACACGGCTGGGAATTGGGCGAGGCGACCTCGCCGAAGTACTGCACCGTGCCGGTCAGGGTGAACTGTCCGTTCCACAGGCTGTCCGGGAAGTAGCCCACCCATTCCGTGTCGTACGCGACCCACCAGGCGCCGTTGTAGTGCTGGATGCCGAGCTGTTTGGTAACGCCCTGCGGCAGCGTGTCGCCCGGCTTGATGTTCTGGCTGTAACCGACGAAGCCGCACGCGTTGTAGCAGGTCTGTCCGTGGTTCACCCAGTGGTAGACGAACAGGTGCGGGTCGCTGTCGCCGTTGATCGTGCGGTCGACTGTCCAGCCGACCTCGGCCACCTGTGCCCCGTCGATCGATTGCACGCTCAGTTCGGCCAGCGAGTGGTAATCGCCCTCCGCCAGTTCGGGCTTGGCGATGGTGAAGTTCGCGTACGTGCCGTTGAACAGCAGGCCGCCGAGGCTGACGTTCTGGGTTCCGACGGAATAGAAGTAGTTGACCTGCGAGCCCCCGCCTTGCACGGGCTCCTTGAATGCGGGTGGTTTGGGCGGCACCACGTCGGTGGTGCTGTTCTTGACCACACCGTTGCGCGTGCTGAGGCCCTTGGGGGCGAACTCGGGGTCGGGCACGGTGGACCCGCTGGTGTCGGCGGGCGCGACGTCCGCGCCCTCGGCCGCGACCTCGGCGCTGCTGGCACCCGCCTCCGCCTGGGTGAGATCGGTCGGCGTGCCACCCCACGGCAGGGCCGGCGGTGGTGCGAGGTCGTCCGGGGCGCTCGTGGACGCGGCGCTCGACGACGGTGTCGCGGAAGGACTGTCCGTAACGCTCTGGGACGTGGTCACGGAGACGTCGTCGGTGTTCTCGGCCGCGCCGGCGTTGAGTGTGAAAACGACACTCATCGAGCCGACGGTGAGCACGGCGAGGCCGGCGGCCAAGAGGCCGCGGCGGGAAATCGACACTTGTCCGTCCTCATTGATCGGGAATTCGGAGCGGGGGGATCCGCCACCGTTATCGACGGCGGTGCCGACGATATAGCGGCCGCAATCCCACAAACTCCCGCCGAGCACGTTTCGGCCTTAATGGCCGGGTACCCGAACCGATCCGGCGACACCGGACGGTGGAGTGGAACACCAAACGTGTCGACCTTGTCGCGCTGGGCGCATTCCCACGTCAAGAGAAAGAGGTGAAGTTTCGGAGACTATTTCAGATCCAATATGGATCTTCGTCCCTCACCACCGGACGGAACCCGGTCTACTCCGTCGCGGGCAGGATGCGGCCGCGGACCTCGCCGAAACCGATGACCGCACCAGCCGCGCCGGGCGCGGTCGCGCTGATCACGATCTCGTCGCCGTCCTCCAGGAACGTCCGCGTCGTGCCGTCCGGCAGGTGCAGGGGTTCCGCGCCGGCCCAGGACAGTTCGATGAGCGAGCCCCGCTGATCCGGGCGCTCGCCGCTGATCGTGCCGGAGGCGTACAGGTCGCCGGTCCGCAGCGACGCACCGTTGGCGGTCAGGTGCGCCAGCATCTGCGCACCGGTCCAGTACATGCCGTCGAACCTGGGGCGGGAGACGACGTGGCCGTTGAGCCGCACCTCCAGCCGCACGTCCAGCCCCCACGGCTGGGTGGCCGAGTCGTCGAGGTACGGCTGCAGCGGCACGGTCCGGGCCGGAGGTGACACGCGGGCGGGAGCGAGCGCGGCCAACGGCACGACCCACGGCGAGATCGAGGTGGCGAACGACTTGCCGAGGAACGGGCCGAGCGGCACGTACTCCCAGGCCTGGATGTCCCGGGCGGACCAGTCGTTGACCAGGCAGACACCGAAGACGTGCTCGGGGAAACGGGTGAGTTCGACGGGCCGCCCCAGTTGCGACGGGGTGCCGACGACGAACCCCAGCTCGGCCTCGATGTCGAGGCGCTGCGACGGCCCGAACGTGATCTCACCGTCGGCGCTGCGGCGCTGCCCGCACGGCCGGACGACGTCGGTACCCGAACCGACGATCGTGCCGGCACGGCCGTGGTAGCCGATCGGCAGGTGCTTCCAGTTCGGCGTCAACGGGTCCTGGCCGGGCCGGAACATCCGTCCGAGGTTCGTCGCGTGCTGCTCGGAGGCGTAGAAGTCGACGTAGTCGGCGACCGTGAACGGCAGGTGCAGGACGGCGTCGCGCGCCGGTACGAGGTGCCCCCGCAGTTGCTCGCCGAACGTGGCATCGGTGAGCCAGGTGGTCACCAGGGCCCGCACCCGCTCCCACGTCTGGGGTCCGGCGGCCAGCAGGGCGTCCAGCGACGGCCCCGCCACGGCGGGGGCCAGCTCCGGGGCCAGGCGGCTCACGGCTGCCGGGAGGTCCAGGATCATCTCGCCGATCGCGACACCCACCCGGGTGCCCGGATCCGACGCCGTGCTGAACACCCCGTAGGGCAGGGTGGCGATGCCGAACGGATGATCCGCCGGGACGTCGAGCCAGGTGGTGGCGGTGTCGGTGGTCAACGCAGGTCCTCCGGGAGAAGTCCGTGGTGCAGCAGGCCCTCGACCGGCTCGGTGGTGCTGCACGTGCCGAAACTGACGAAGTGGTGACGGATCCGCCCGGCCTGCGCGTCGTCGATCCCGGCGACCGCGTGCGCCACCCGTGCGCCGTCCTGGTCGGCCAGCGCCGCGGCGACCGTGCCGACGTCGGCGCCGTCCAGGGCGCGGGCGGTCGCGAGGAGCACGTTCAGAAATCCGTGGTGTTCGAAGCCGGTGGCCCGATCCCGGTGCCGGATCGGGTCGTGCAGGCCGGCGGTGAGCTTGAATGCGAGGCCGCCGCGCACGGCTGCCGTCAGAACGCCGGCCAGCCCCGGCTCGTCGGGGAACGCGGTCGCGACCACCCCGCCGGTGCGGATCTTGAGTCGCAGGCCGGTGCGGGTCAGCGTGGCGACCTGCGCCGCGGTCACGTCGGCCCAGGGCAGCTCGACATAGGTCTGCACGGCCGCGGGCACCTGCCCGTCGACCATGGTCACCAGGTCGTCCAGGCCCTCCGCGGACGACGGAACCTCCAGCGCGACGAGATCCACCCGTGGCTCCTCGCGCGCGTGCGCGATCGCGGCGCCGACGTCGCCGGTTCCGCCGGGCAGGGTGAGTGCGAGCGCCAGCGGGGACCCGCCGGCCAGCGTCCCCGCCAGCTCCGCCCAGCGCGGCAGGGAGCAGATGAACGGGCCGAGCAACGGCGCCAGCGGCGACGACCGGCGCTCGCGGTGGGCCTGCACCGCCTCCGGCACACCGAGGTTGCCGGGCGGGAAGATGGCCGCGTCGTCGAACAGATTGAGGAACAGCCGGGGCGGTGCCGTCACGAAGCCGGTCCCCGTCCCGCCCAGGTCCAGGCGTACTTTCCGTCGTCGCAGGCCCGTCCGGCCTCGCCGAGGCCCAGCGGCCGGAACGTGTCGACCATGACGGCGAGTTCGTCGAACCGCTCCGCGCCGAGGCTGGCCTCGATGGCGCTCGGTTGCGGGCCGTGCGAGTGGCCGCCGGGGTGCAGCGAGATGGAACCGATGCCGATGCCGGAGCCCTTGCGGGCCTCGTAGTCGCCGCCGACGTAGAACATGACCTCGTCGCTGTCCACGTTCGAATGGTAGTAAGGCACCGGGACGGCCAGCGGGTGGTAGTCGACCTTGCGCGGCACGAAGTTGCAGATGACGAAGTTCGCGCCCTCGAAGACCTGGTGCACCGGCGGCGGCTGGTGGACCCGCCCGGTGATCGGCTCGAAATCGGCGATATTGAAGGCGTACGGGTACAGGCAGCCGTCCCAGCCGACCACGTCGAACGGGTGCTGCGGCACCACGTGCACCGTCCCGGTGAGCCCGGCCGGGCCGTCGCCGCGATGTTTGAGGTACACCTCGACGTCCTGCTCGTCCACGGTGCGCGGCAGTCCCGGAGTGCGCAGGTCCCGCTCGCAGTACGGCGAGTGCTCCAGGAACTGGCCGTAGCGCGACAGGTACCGCTTGGGCGGGGCGATGTGACTGTTGGCCTCGATGACGTACAGGCGCAGCGGCTCGTTGCCGGCCGGCACCCACCGGTGGGTCGTCGCCCGCGGAAGAATCACGTAGTCGCCCGCGCCGACCTGCAGGTCGCCGAAGACGGTTTCCACCGTGCCGGTGCCGGCCTCGACGTACGCGCACTCGTCGCCGGTGGCGTTGCGGTAGAGCGGTGACGCCTCACCGGCCACCACGTAGTTGATCCGGACGTCGGCGTTGCCCATGACGAGCCGCCGGTCACGCACCGCGTCCCGGGACTTCCACTCCTGCTCGCCGAACAGCTCGTGCAGCTTCAGGTGCCGGGGCAGCAGCGGCTGGTTCGGCACGGTCGACAGGTCGGGGAGGTCCCAGGGGCGCGCGTCGACGATGGCCGACGGCACGTGCCGGTGGTACAGCAGCGACGAGTCGGAGGAGAAGCCCTCCTCCCCCATCAGCTCCTCGTAGTACAGGCTGCCACCGGCATCGCGATGCTGGGTGTGCCGTTTGGCGGGGACGCTGCCGACTCGCTGGTAGTGCGCCATCCGTACCTCCGTTCCTGCCCGCAGAAGTCGCTCCCCAGCTTTGAGGAACGAACAGTGGTGCACAACACGCCCAGCCCGGAGCGAGCATTCTGCGCAGAACCGCCGAGACCACCGGGCACCCGCTGGGCAATCTGTACAGCAATCGATCAAGCGGCGGCGGCGGTGCGCCACCGTACCCAGCGTGTCACCGGATCACGCCGCCGGCGCGGGTTCGGCCAGGCCGGCCCCGACCGGTACCCCGTCGATCCACACCCGCGCCACATCGTGCGAGGTGGCCAGCGTGAACACCTTCGCGAGGGCGTCGTCGGGCCCGTTCGCGTGACGCAGGCCGATGTCCAACGGCGTACCCGGGGCGGGTTGCACCCAGATCGCGTCGAAGCAGCGGCCCACGCCCAGATCACCGACCTGCTCGCGCAGGCCGAGCGCCTGCGCGCCGGCCGCGGTGGCCAGGTGCAGCAGGTGGGCCGGGCCCAGCGGCACGCCCTCCTCGCCGCGCACCCGCTGCAGCAGGTACGCCTGCAGCCCCTCCTTGAACAGCGAGAATCCGGTACCGGCGCCCACGTCGCAGCCCAGCGCCACCCCTACCCCGTGGGCGAGATGGCGGTCCAGCGGGAACAGGCCGCTGCCCAGCGCCGCGTTGCTGGTCGGGCAGTGCGCCACGCTGGCCCGGGCCCGGCCCAGCCGCTGCAGTTCCGCGTCGGTGGGGTGCACGTTGTGGGCGAAGACGCTGCGCCGGCCCACCAGCCCATGCCGGTCGTAGCAGTCGAGATAGGTGCCTCCGCCGAACAGTTGCCGGACCGTGCTGACCTCGGCGACGTTCTCGTTGAGGTGCGACGTGAACCAGCTGCCGGGCACGTCGCGGTGCAACTGCCCGCACGATTCGAGCAGGTCGTCCGTGGCGGACAGCGCGAAGCGCGGGGTCACCGCGTACCGGCTGCGTCCGGTGCCGTGCCAGCGGTCCGCGAGCGCCCGCCCTTCGTCGTAGCCGCGCTGCGCACTCGTGTGCAACTCCGGGCGCAGCATCCGGTCGGCCACGATCAGCCCGCTGGTGATGCGCAGGCCGTGCCGGGCGGCGGCGGTGAACAGCTCGTCCACCGCGGGCGCGAAATGGGAACCGAAGACCAGCGCCGTGGTGGTGCCCGCGGCGATCAGGGACGTGACGAACTCGGCGGCGACCGCGCGGGCGTACGTCACGTCGGCCAGCCGGGCCTCCTCCGGCAACGCGCACCGCTCCAGCCATTCCAGCAGCGGCATGCCGAGCGCGCCGATGACGCGTACCTGGGGGAAATGCACATGCGTGTCGACCATGCCGGGCAGCAGCAGGCCGCCGTCGAGTGCGACCACATGCACGGACCGGTGCCGAGCGTGCAGGTGGGCGAAGGAACCCCGCTCGACGATGCGCCCCTGGTCGACGAGGATCCCGGCGTCGGCGTCGTGGCGCAGCCCGCCCCCGCGGAACGGGTCGTCGGGGGTGTCCAGGACCTGCGCGCGATACAGGATCATCCGTCGGCGTCCGCGGGCGCGGCGAGCGGGGCAGGCGTGCCGGTGTGCGGCCGTTCCCCGCGTTCGATGGTGCGCAGCAGGTCGGCGGCGACGCTGACCGCGATCGTGGCGGGTTCCTTGCCGCGGATGCCGGGAACGCCGATCGGTGTGGTGATCCGTTGGATCGCCGCGGCGTCGTGGCCGTGCGCGGCGAGATGGGTGCGGAACCGGGCCCATTTGGCGGACGAGCCGATGAGGCCGACCGAGCCGAAGTCGCCGCCGCGCAGCACCGCGTCGCACAGTGCGAGGTCCTCGGCGTGGTCGTGCGTCATGATCAGGATGTGGGTGCCGGCGGGCAGCTCGCCCAGCACGATCTCGGGCAGCACGGCGAGCCGGTGCACATGGATGCGGGCGACCGCGTCGGCGAGCACCGCCAGCCGCACGTCGGTGACCTGCTCCGCTCGGGTGTCGACCAGATGCAGGTCGAGGTCGTGACGGGCCAGGATGCGGGCCAGTTCCAGGCCCACGTGGCCGACCCCGAACACGGCCACCGCCGGGGTCACGGGCAACGGCTCCAGCAGGACGGTGACGGTTCCGCCGCAGCATTGCACCCCGTGCTGGTAGGGCGCCTTGTCCGACAGCGCGACGGTGAACAACTCGGGAGTGACCGCTGCGGCCGCCAGCTGCGCGCGGGCCTTGTCGACGGCCACCGCCTCCAGGTTGCCGCCGCCGATCGACCCCCACGTACGGGCGGCGCCGACCACGAGTTTCGCGCCGGCCGCGCGGGGCGCGTGCCCGCGGACGGTCACCACGGTGACCAGCACGCCGGGCTCACGGGTCGCACGCAAGTGCGCCACCGCAGCGACCCATCCGCCCTCAGCCATGGCGCACCTCGTCGGGCCGCCCGGACTCCGGACGCACGTTCTGCATCCGCGCGACACCGTCCACTCGCGCCCCGTTGACTCGGCCGTCGGCGAGCGTGGCTCCGGCGGGTCCGCCACCGAACGTGGCGGACGGCGTCCCCGGACGGCCCGCGTTGCGGGCCTGCTCGACCGCCCAGTACACCGCCTCCGGTGTGGCCGGCGAGGCGAGGTCGACGCTGATTCCCGCGGGCCCGAACGCCGCCGCGGCCTGGCGCAGCGCCTCGCGGACCGAGAACGCGAGCATGAGCGGCGGCTCACCGACCGCCTTGGAGCCGTACACCGCGCCGTCCTCTGCGGCGTCGGTCAGCAGCGTGACGTGGAAGACCTCGGGCATGTCGGAGAAGCTGGGCAGCTTGTACGTGCTGGCCCCCTGCGTACTCAGCCGGCCGCGCGCCGGACCCCCGGTGTCCCAGCGCAGGTCCTCCAGGGTGAGCCAGCCCGCGCCCTGCACGAAGCCGCCCTCGATCTGGCCGACGTCGATCAGCGGGGACAGGCTGTCGCCGACGTCGTGCACGATGTCGACCCGCCGGGTCCGGTACGCGCCGGTGAAGCCGTCCACCTCGACCTCGGCGGCGGCCACCCCGTACGCGAAGTATTTGAACGGCGAGCCTTGCATCACCGAGGCGTCCCAGTGCAGGCCCTCCGTGCGGTAGAAGCCCGCAGCGAACAGCTGCACCCGCTGGAAGTACGCGGCGCGGACCAGTTCGTCCCAGGCGATGCCGTCGGCCGCGCCGATGCGGCGGGCGACGCCGTCGACGATGCGTACGTCGGCCGCGTCGGCGCCGAGCACGGTGCCCGCGACCGCGGTGAGCCGGTCCCGGATCTGGGCGCAGGCGTTCTTGACCGCACCGCCGTTGAGGTCGGCGCCGGAGCTGGCCGCGGTGGCCGACGTGTTGGGCACCTTGTCGGTACGCGTCGGCGCCAGCCGCACCCGGGCCAGCGGAACACCCAACGTGGTCGCCGCGACCTGCAGCATCTTCGTGTGCAGGCCCTGTCCCATCTCCGTGCCGCCGTGGTTGACCAGGACGGAACCGTCCTTGTACACGTGCACCAGCGCCCCGGCCTGGTTGAACGCGGTGAAGTTGAACGAGATGCCGAACTTCACCGGGGTGAGCGCCAGAGCGCGTTTGGTGTGCGGGTGGGCTTCGTTGAACGCGGCGATCCGCTGCTGCCGGGCCGCGACGTCACCGGTGTCGAGCACCTGCTGCCACAGCCGGTGCAGGCGTTGCGGGTGGCGCACCGGCTGCCCGTACGGTGTGCTCTGGCCTTCCTGGTAGAAGTTGCGGCGGCGCAGCTCGGCCGCGTCGACGCCGAGCAGTGGCGCGCACCGGCCGAGGATGTCCTCGATGACCAGCATGCCCTGCGGGCCGCCGAAACCCCGGAACGCCGTGTTGGACGTCTTGTGGGTCCGCGCGATCCGCCCGTCGAGCCGCACGTGCGGCAGCCAGTACGCGTTGTCGACGTGACACAACGCGCGGGCCAGCACCGGCTCGGACAGATCCAGGCTCCAGCCGCCGTCCGCGGTCAACGTCGCCGCCAACGCCGCCAGCCGCCCGTCGGTGTCGAAACCGACCCGCCAGTCGACGTGGAAACCGTGCCGCTTGCCGGTCATCGTCAGGTCCTGGGTACGGGTCAGCCGGACCAGCACCGGACGCCCGGTCAGCGTCGCACCCAGCGCGGCGACCGCGGCGAACCCGTGCGGCTGCATCTCCTTGCCGCCGAAACCGCCACCCATGCGCAGGCACTGCACGGTCACCTCGTGGCTGGACCGGCCCAGCACGTGCGCGACGATCTCCTGTGTCTCCGACGGATGCTGGGTGCTGCTCTGCACGAAGATCTGACCGGACTCGTCGACGTGCGCGAGCGCGCACTGCGTCTCCAGGTAGAAATGCTCCTGCCCGGCGAACTCCAGTACACCGCTGAACACGTGTGCGGCAGCGGCCAGCGCGGCCTCGACGTCGCCGCGCGCAACCCGCGGGGTGGCACCCTGGAAACTGCCCGCGGCGATCGCCTCGGCGAGCGTCACCACCGACGGCAACGGTTCCACATCGACCTCGACGGCGGCGGCCCCGAGCCGGGCCGCCTCCGGCGTCCCGGCGAGCACCCAGCACACGGCGTGCCCGTGAAACATCACCTCGTCCGGGAACAACGGCTCGTCGTGCTTGACCCCGCCATCGTTGACGCCCGGAACGTCGGCGCCGGTGAGCACCCGGACCACGCCGGGCACGGCCAGCGCGGGCGTGACCCGCAACGCGGTGACCCGGGCGTGGGCGTGCGGCACCTGCACCGGGTGGGCGTACAGCACGTCCTTGGTGCGGCCCGCCAGATCCTCGGTGTACAAGGCGGCACCGGTGACGTGCAGGACGGCGCTCTCGTGCGGGATCGCGAGCCCGACCACGGGATTCTCCGGCCGCTGCGCCAGCGCACTCATGAGGCATCACCATTCTCGGCGTACAGCTTTCGCAGGCTCTGCTCGAGCATGGCGGCCCGGTACGCGGCGCTGGCCCGGTGATCGTCGAGCGGGGTGCCTTCGCCGCGCAGCACCTGCGCGGCCGCGTCGACCGTCGCCGCGGACCACGGCTCGCCCTCCAGGGCGTCCTCGGTGGCGCGGGCCCGGACCGGCGTGGCCGCGACACCGCCCAGCCCGATCCGCGCCCGGACCACGGTGCCGTCCACGACATCCAGCGCGAAGCCGACCGCCACGCTGGAGATGTCGTCGAACCGCCGCTTCGCGATCTTGTGGAACGCGGTGAGGCCGGCCGGTGGCTGCGGGATCCGCACCGCCCGGATCAGCTCGCCCGGTTGCCGGACACTTCGCCGGTATCCGGTGAAGTAGTCGGACAACGCCACCCCTCGTTCACCGTCCGCGCCGGCCAGCAGCACGACGGCGTCCAGAGCCAGCAGCGCCGGCGCGCAGTCACCGATGGGCGACCCGGTGCCCAGGTTGCCGCCGATGGTGGCACTGTTACGGATGAGCCGCGACGCGAACTGCGGGAACATCTGGGCCAGCAGCGGCACCCGGCCGGCCAGGCGGCGTTCGATCTCCGTCAGCGTCAGCGCGGCCCCGATCTCGACGTGGCCGGGGCCGACGGTGAGCCCGCGCAGCTCCGGCAACCGGTCGATCGCGACGGCCAGCGCGGCCCGCGCGCCCCGCAGGTTGACCTCCACGCCCCAGTCCGTGGCGCCCGCCACCACGGTCGCCTCGGGGTGATCACGTAGCAGGGCGAGCGCGTCGGTCAAGGTCGCCGGGCGGGTAAACGCGCCGTCGCCGTGCCGTACCCGCGTCGGCCGCGACGGCGGAGCGGACGCTTCCTGGCGGGCGGCGAGCGGGTCGCCGTCGGGTACGGGACCGAGCGCGTACGCGGCGTCGCGGATCGGCCGGTACCCCGTGCACCGGCACAGGTTGCCGCTGAGCGCGTGCAGGTCGAACCCGTTCGGCCCGTGCTCGGCATCCGGGGTGCCCGCCGCCCGGCCGGGCCGGTAGAACTCGGCAGCCATGCTGCACACGAAACCGGGCGTGCAGTACCCGCACTGCGAACCGCCGCGCACCGCCATCTCGTGCTGCACCGGGTGCAGGCGGCCCGGGTCGCCCAGCCCCTCGGCCGTGACGATCTCCTGCCCGTCGAGCCCGGCCGCGGGCAGCAGGCATGCGTTGATCGCGACCCATTCGGTCGGGGTGTCCACCCCGGCGCGGGCCACGAGTACGGAGCAGGCGCCGCACTCCCCCTCGCCGCAGCCTTCCTTGCACCCGGTCAGCCCCTGCCCGCGCAGCCACTGCAACGCGGTGGTGTGCACAGGCGTGTCACCGAGCGGAAGATCCCGCCCGTTGACCCGGATTCCGGCATCGACCATGCCCAGCTCCCGTCCGCCGTCCTCTGCCCGGGCCACACTGGGCCGGCACATGGTTGGGGGATGACGCTGGGGGCGGTTGGTTATCCATGCGAACAACACGCCCGAGCCGTGGCGCCACTGTACCGCTGCTGGGCCGTACCGGGAAGGTCGTTCGACCAGCGGAAACGCGGGCGTGGCCACCGGCGGCCGGCGGCCGGGGGGTGCTCCCGGATCGCCCGGAAGCACCCCCACCCGGCCACGACGCGGTCTACGGCACGACCGCGTACGCCTGCTGGACGGTCTGCTGGATGCGATTGCCCGCGGTGTCCCACGCCTCGGTCCGCAGCCACACGGTGCCGGGCACCGCGGGGTCCCGTACGTCGGCCAGGAAGTGCCCGTGTGCGGCCGTGACCGGCGCGGGCCGCCACGTCTTTCCCTGATCGGCGGAGACGGACATGGTGAGTCCGGCGACGCGGCCGGCGCCGGCGGCGCCGGCGGGCGCGGCCACGGTCACGCTGATCCGGTGCACCTGCCCGGCCTCGGCGGTGTCGGTGAGGCTCAGTCCGAGGTCGTAGCGCAGTTGCAGCAGCGGCTGCCGCGCGCACTGCCCCAGATCCGGCCCGCAGCCGGTGGCGGTGGGCCGCCGGCTGGTGAAGGTCCACACGTTGTCCACCCGCGGCGACATCCGCCGCACGGCCTGGCTCGGCGAATACCACGGGTTGGTCGGCGGCAGGATGAACGTGCCCTCCATCCGATACTGTCCCGGGTCGGGCGGCAGCTCGAAGTACGGCGTGTTCAGTCCCGGATACGGCCGGCCGGGAATCTCCTTGCCGTCCCGGAACAGCTTGTACGTGAACGGGTACACGGTTCCCCAGTCGATGTCGGCGACGTGGCCGAAGGAACCGTCGTTCAGGTACGGGGAGGCGAGCAGGCGGTCCGGGCCCCAGCGGAAGAACCCGGCGCCGTCTCCCGAGTCGGGTGCCGCCATGGATGTCGGCCCGGCCAGCCAGTCCTCCCGAGGGCCGCGCCACGCGGCGAAGTCCACCTGGCTGAACATGTTGTGGGCGCCGTCCTCGATGGCCGCGGCGCGGCGCCAGAAGGCCCTGGGGTTCGCGGGCCCGACGTAGTCGTCGATCTCCGCGGGTGCCCGCAGATAGATGTACGGGTTGACCGCGGCGCCCGCGGAGTCGGTGCGGAACGCCAGCCACCACTGGGACAGCCCGAGGCCTGCCACGTCGGCGTGGTAGCGGCTGTGCACCTTCGTCAGCGCGCCGGTTCCGACGTGGTGGGTGAGGTCGGCGTCGATGCCGTTGCCCTTGCCGAAGTGCAGGTGGTACATGGCCGCCGGGTTCGGCTTCACCCGCATCTGCAGGGTGGCCGGCGCGGTGCGCAGCCGTTCCCCGTCGGCGTTGCCCACCGACAGCTGCGCAATCCCCTTCGGGTCGGTGGGAACGTGCCCGGCGAACTGCGCGATCGGCAGCGCGCCGGGCGCGTCCAGGTACGGCAGCACGGCCACCGCGCCCGCCGCGGCGCCGTTGGTGGTGGCGGTCGCCGCGGCCTGCGCCGCCGCCCAGTACCGGTCCCATTCGGCGCCGGTCGTCGGGCTCGGCAGCTTGACCAGTGCCGCCTTGCCGGCGACGCCCGCCTTGGCGAAGTCCTCGGGGGTGCCGGCCCCGGCGAACACCAGCGGCAGGTCACGGTCGCCGGCCAGCTTCGCCGTGACCTGGTACGGGTCGAACTGTGCGGGCAGGTCCCGGCCGCCCGCGCGCAGGTGCACGGCCCGCTGCCCCAGTGTGAACGACTGCTGAGCGGTGATCGACCCCTGCACGGCCGGCGCGGTGGGTGTGGCGTACAGCTCGATGTTCTGGTCACCGCGGCTGGGGAAGTCCAGCGTGACCGAATAGGACGGTGCGACGTTGACCGTGACGCCGACCTGGTGGTCGTACTCCCACGTCGGCTCCGGCACCTGCGCGCGGGAGCGCACCGCGGTACGTGCGTCGAGGGTGACCGAGGCGCCGCTGCCGCCGGCCGTGACGTTGCTCGCCGCCACGGCCGCCCAGCGCCGCCGGTCCGGCCGGATGTCGGAGTGCTGGGAGAGCACCGCGTACGTGCCGTCGGGCACCGTGGCCACCCAGACATCACCCTGCCGATGCGCCCAGAAGAACACCTCGGCCGGGTCGAACGGGTCGTTGGGGTCGGCACTGACCTCGTCCCGGACGACCGTCACCACGTCGTTGTCCGCGATGGTCTCGCCGTCGAAGCCGAGCCGCTTGATGGTCATGGTGACGTGCGGCTTCGGCGGGTGCGGGACGTACCAGCTCACCGGCGTCCGCACGGTGACGCCGCCGGGGCCGGTGGCGGTGAGGGTGCCGCCGTAGACGCCCGGGTCGCCGAGCCTCGGGTCGACGGTGAGGTCGAGCGCGGCCGCGCCGCCGGCCGGTACGGTCACCGCGGGGTGCGACAGCGTGACCTGGCCGGCGGCCGGAGCGCCGCCGCTCCACGACGTCACCGACACCTGCGCGGTCAGTGTCACGGCCGCGCCGGTGGCGTTCGTGTACGTGACCGCGCGCGTCGCCGGTGCCGTCGTACGGTCGAGTACGCCGAAGCTCGCCGCGGCGGACCCGGCCACCTTCTGCGTCACCGCGCGGGCCACGTCGAGGCGCCCGGCGCCCTGCTCGTTCCAGGCCCGCGCGTCGTCCTTGGCGGCGGACACGAGCGCATCCTTGAGCTGGTCCGCGCCCGCGGTGGGCCGGGCCTGCGCCAGCAGCGCGACCGCGCCGGTGACATGCGGGGTGGCCATCGAGGTGCCCGACAGCGGCACGTAGTGCGGGTCGCCGGGGATGTCGGGGAAGGTTCCCTTGGCCCGCGCCGCGGTGATGGTCACGCCCGGGGCCACGATCTCCGGTTTCACCATGGCATCGCCGAGCCGCGGTCCGTGGTTGGAGAACGCCGCCAGGTGGTCCTTCTTGTCCACCGCTCCCACGGTCAGCGCCGCCGCTGCCGCGCCGGGCGCGGACACGCACGGCGCGCAGCCCGCGTTGCCGGCCGCGACGACGAACAGCGTGCCGGTCGTCGTGGTCAGCGAATCGATGAGCCGGCTCAGGTCGTCGCTGCCGTCGCTGGGGTCGCCGCCCAGGCTCAGGTTCACGACCTTCGCCTTGCCGGCCACCCATTCGAGGCCGGCCATGATGGCCGACTCCGGGCACGAGCCGGTGCCGTCGCACACCTTGCCGACCAGCAGTTTCGCGCCCGGGGCGACCCCTTTGTACCGCCCGCCGGACGCGGCGCCGGTGCCGGCGATCGTGGAGGCCACATGGGTGCCGTGCCCGAACGTGTCGTTGCTGTCCTCGCCGTCGATGAAACTTCTGGCCTCGATGATTCGCCCGGCGAAGTCAGGGTGCGTCGCGTCGATCCCGGTGTCCAGCACACCCACCGTGATGCCCGTACCGTCGAAGCCGGCGTGCCACACCGCCGGGGCCCCGATCATCGGCACACTCTCGTCCAGCGTCACCCGCAACCTGCGGTCCAGCGACAGCCGGGTGATCGCCCCACCCAGTTCCGGGGCGGCGGCGCGCCAGAACTCGGCCACGCGGGCCCGCGGGATCCGTACCCCGGTCAGGCCGGCGGCCCGGACGCGGGCCGTGACCCGGGCCGCGGGCAGGACCGCGGCACCGGCCGGGCCCTTGACGAGAAGATCCACTTCCTTGTCCGGGGTACGGCTGCGCAGCGCCACATTGAACAGTTCCGGGTCCAGGGTGCCGGCCGTGACCGCGGCCTGCGCATCGGAGGGAATCACGTAGTAGCCGGTGCGGTCGCCGCGCGCGATGAACGTCGGCGCGGTGCGGCCGGGACGCGGCGCGGCGTCGATGGTGACGGTCGGCGAGGCACCGGGTCGGGCCGTATAGGTGACGACGTCGCCGGTGACCAGGGTGACCCGGCGGCCCGGATCACGTGATGGGGCAAGGTTTTCCGGGCCCGGCGAAGCCGGGGCGGCACCGGCCGGGCGCGCCGGCCCGGCCAGTGCGACCGCCAGCACCGCCACCGCGAGGGCGGACAGCAGCGGGTTACGGGACATCACGGTCCTCCGCAGATTGATTGATCTACATGTCTGCCCGGCCGGGTTGGTTGATGATGCTGTCCTGTTACCTGCCGTTTACGGAAGGATTCACCGCGGCGGAAACCGCTCCTGGCCACTTTCCGCCACGATTGCCGGGGCGAGATCACGCCGGGTGGGGGGCAGAATCAGCGCATGCTCGACGCCCTCGATCTCGACCCGGTCGAACAGGCCGTCTACGAGTTGCTCGTCGACGGCCCGCCGCAGGCGGCGGCGGATCTCGTCGCGTCCCTGTCCGTCGATGCCGACGTGCTGCGCCGAACCACCGAGTCGATGGTCGCCAAGCGCCTGATCACCCGGGTTCCGGGCCGCCCGTCCCGGTACGCCGCGGTGTCACCGGCGTTCGCGTTCGAGCAACTGTTCACCGCTCAGGAGCGGGCGCTGACCCAGGCCCGCGAGTACGTCGAACAGCTCCTGGCCCGCTTCCACCAGGCCGCGGGCGGCCGCGATCCCGCCGAACTGGTCGAGATCGTCACCGGGCGTCCCCTGATCCGGCAGCGCTGGGTCCAGTTGCAGCGCAGTGCGCGGGAACAACTGCGGGTGGTGGACAAGCCCCCGTATGCGCTGCCCGCGCGGGACAACGTCGCCACGGAATCGGAGATGCTGGCCAAGGGCGTACGCTGCCGTGCCCTGTACGACTCGGCCGGCCTGCTCGAACACCACGACCTGCGCACCGACGTGGAGGCGTGCATCGGGCTCGGCGAGGAGGCGCGGGTCATGAACAACGCGCCCACCAAACTGGGCCTCATCGACGACCAGGCCGCGATCCTCCCCCTGGAACCGGCCCCGGCGCAGCTGGAAAGCATGGTCATCGTCCACCCGTCCGGTCTGCTCGAAGCGCTCGGCGCCCTCTTCGAGCACCTGTGGCGCCAGGCCCTCCCGCTGCGCCTGAGCAGCCCCGGCGAACAGACCCACCGCGCCGACCAGCCCACACCGGACGAACTCCGCCTGCTCAGCCTGCTCGCCAGCGGCGCCACCGACGAGGCGATTGCCGCACAACTCGGGCTCGCCCACCGCACCTACCAACGCCGTCTGCGCGCCCTGCTGGACCGCCTCGGCGCCAACACGCGGTTCCAGGCCGGCATGCACGCCACGCTGCGCGGCTGGCTCACCCCGCCGGCCCTGCCGTGAATCCGGGCGCGGCCCCGGCGCCGCCGCCCGGCTTCCAGACCGGCGGCGACGGTGGTCCGGATCAGAGCCAGCCGTTGGCGCGGGCGCTGCGCGACGCCTCGATCCGGTTGCGGGTGCCGGTCTTGCCGATCGCGGCCGACAGATAGTTGCGGACGGTGCTTTCGGACAGGTGCAGCCGGGCGGCGATGTCAGCGACCGTGGCACCGTCCACGGCCGCGGCGAGCACATGCCGTTCGCGGTCGGTCAGCGGGTTCGGGCCCGCGGACAGGGCCGCCGCCGCCAACGCCGGATCGATCACCCGCTCACCGGACAGCACCCGCCGGACGGCCACCGCCAGATCTTCCACCGGCCCGTCCTTGACCATGAAGCCGGCGGCGCCGGCCTCCATCGCCCGCCGCAGGTAGCCGGGCCGGCCGAACGTGGTCAGGATCAGCACCCGGCACGTCGGCACCTGATCCCGCAGTGCGGCCGCGGTGTCCAGCCCGTTGCCGTCCGGCATCTCGATGTCGAGCAGCGCCACATCCGGTACGACCCGCCGGGCAGACGCCACCGCGTCGGCTCCGGTCCCGACCTCGGCCACCACCTCGATGTCGGGTTCGAGATTCAACAGCAGGGCCAGTGCCCCGCGCATCATGCCCTGGTCCTCGGCGAGCAACAGCCGGATCATGGCAGTCACCGTCCTGCTCGCGTCGCCGGGATCTGCGCGGTGAGCTGAATACCGCCACCGGGAGCCGGGGCGATGTTCAGTGTCCCGCCCGCCCGGACCAGCCGTTCGCGCAGACCGCGCAGGCCGTTGCCCGGCTGGGGCCGGCCGCCCACACCGTCGTCGCGGACGGTGAGCAGCGAGCCTGCCGCATCGGTGCTGATCTCGATGTCGCACCGCGACGCACGGCTGTGCCGGAGCACGTTGGTCACCCCTTCCCGTACCACCCAGCCGAACGCGTCGGCGGCTTCCACGCCCAGCGGGTGGCCACTCTCCCGCACGGTGACGGCGATGCCGACATCCGCCAGGGCGGTACGGGCGCCGGCTAGCTCGTGGCCCAGGCCGCGGTCCCGATAGCCGGTCACCGCCTCGCGCACCTCGGCGAGCGCGGTGCGGCCGATGCGTTCGATGTCGGCGGCCTCCGCCGCGGCCCGGGCCGCATCCGCCGGGGCCAGGCGGCGTACGACCTCGGCCTTGACCACGACCAGCGACAACGTGTGCCCGAGCAGGTCGTGCAGATCCCGGGCGAACCGGAGCCGTTCCTGCTCCACCGCCGTGCGCGCCAGCTCCCGCTGGGTACGGCGCAGCTCCTCCACCAGATGCGCCATCCGGGTGAACGCCACGGTCATCGCGCCCGCCAGCATTGTGATCAACGCCGGCTGCGCGATGTCGTCGCCGGGGAGCCGGTGCGCCACGCCGATCACGACCACGGCCGCGGTGGCGCCGCCGACCCAGCCGAACCCCCAGCCGCCGCGGGTCTGTCCCATCGCCCCGGCGGTCGCGACGTACATCAGCAGGATCAGCCAGCCCTCCGGACCGCCCGCGTACGCTGCGGCCTGCGCCACGCCGAGCACGGCGAGAAACACGAGCCCGGCGTGGCGCATCACGGGTCGCACCGCCGGCCCGGCCACGGCGACCGCCACCAGCACGAGGTAGAGCGCCGCGAACACGACCAGCCCGGCCGCTGCCGCCCATGCCGGCTGCACCTGGCCGCGGGCGATCGCCGTGGCGGGCGGCACCAGCAGCCAGAACCAGAGTGTCTGCGCGGCCACCAGTAGGAAGCCGCGGCGCTTCGCGCTCGGTGTCGCGGCGGGGCTGACATCGGACATGGCGGATACCGTATCGACCGTCAGCCGCGGGCGGTCGATCGCCGGTACGCCAGCACGGCGAAGGCCGTGAACGCCACGGTCCACGCGGCGAGCACACCGAGCCCGGCGAACGTGGGAGCGAGTCCCGCCGCCGACCGCCACCCGAGCTCGGCGAGCCGGTACGTGGGCAGGGCGTGAGCGAGGTCGCCCAGCCACGCCGGGAAGTAGGCCACCGGCACGAGCAGGCCACCGAGCACCGCCAGCCCCAGGAAGGCGACGAACGTGACAGGCTGCGCGAGCTGCGGAGTGAGCCCGTACCCGATAGCCAGCCCGAGCAGCGCGAACGGCAACGTGCCGGCCCACATCAGGATCAGCATGGCGGCCCACCGGCCGGCCCCCAGCTCGACGTGGTGCTGGATCCGCCCTGCGATGCCCACCGCGGCCACGGCCGGCACCGCGCTCAGCATGCTGACCACGGCCTTCGCCACCACCGCGTGCCGGCTGGGCAGTGGGGTGACGCGGAGCTGCCGCAGCCAGCCGGCCGTGCGTTCCTGGGCGACGGAGGCGCCGACGATGAGAACGCCCGCGACCGCACCGTACCCGGCCAGGCCGACCATCAACGCCGCGGCGTCGCCCAGGCCCGCGAACCGATCGCCGTCCGCGCCCATCGACGAGAAGAGCGCGTAGGTCAGCACCGGGCCCAGGACGGTGAACAGCGCCAGCCGCGGGTCCCGGATCAGCCGTCGCAGTTCGAACCTCAGATATGCGCGCATCAGTGCTCCGTTCCGGTGGTGGTGAGGGCGACGAACGCGGCTTCCAGCTGCGCCGCGGTGACGTCCGACGAGCGGGCGTCGCCCCGGGTGGCGGCCAGGGCGCGGATCTGCTCGGGAGCGGCGTCGGCCACCACCCGGCCCCCGGCGAGCACGACGATCCGGTCGGCGAACTGGTCCGCCTCGGTCAGGTGATGGGTGCTGAACACGACGGTGCCGCCGTCGGCCGCGTACCGGTCCATGGCATCCCAGAACGCCTGCCGGGCGGCCACGTCCATGGCTGTCGTGGGTTCGTCGAGGACCAGCAGGTCGGGGCCACCGGCCAGCGCGAACGCGAACCGGGCGCGCTGGAGTTCGCCGCCGGACAGCCGGTCCAGCCGACGGGTGGCCCGGTCGGTCAGCCCGGCCGTCGCGAGGATCCGGTCGGTGGCCAGCGGACGCGGGTAGAGCGCCCGGGCCAGTTCGATCACCTCGCGGACGGTGGCGTTCGACACGAATCCGCCGTCCTGAAGCATCGCCCCGACCCGGCCCGCCCGGACGGCCCGGGTGGGTGGCTCACCGAACAGCGCCGCGGTGCCGGCATCCGGTGTCGCGAGGCCGAGCATGACCGAGATCGCAGTGGTTTTGCCCGCGCCGTTGGGCCCGAGCAGCGCGACCGTGCTACCCCGGGTGATCGTCAGGTCGACGCCGGCGAGCGCGCGGACCGCGCCGAACTGCCGGACGACTCCCGTGAGGCGTACCACTGTGTCATTCATGACCATGACGCTATGCACCCGCGAACGGCGGCGGCAGAGCCGCCGATACGCGTACCGCCAGGACAAATGTCCCGGGCGGCCGGGTGCAGACCGAAAGCCCACCCAAAGCGTCGTCCCTATCGTTCGGGCGGCCCGCCTCGGCGGGCACCTGATCCGCAACGAAAATGGACGGCACACATGGACTCCAGGGTTTTGGAAACCCAACGGTGGCTGAACAAGGAGTACGGCTCCGTCACCGGCTTCACCACGGTGACCGAGGACGGCATCACCGGTTGGGACACCATGCACGCGCTCACCCGCGCGCTGCAGTACGAGCTGGGCATCAGCCCGCTGTCGGACACGTTCGGCAAGCAGACGCTTGCCGCGGTCACCGGCATCTCGAACGACATCGAAGGCTACTGGACCACCAACCGGATCAAGATCGCCCAGTGTGCGTTCTACTGCAAGGGCTATGACCCGGGCGGCATCGACGGCACGTGGGGCGTCGATGCCAAGTACGCGCTGAACAAGTTCATGGCCGACGCCGGGCTGCCCGCCCCCGCGACCAACACGTTCCCGCCGAAGGTTCTCAAGGCGCTGCTCACCATGGACCCGTTCGTCGTGGTGGCCGGCGGCACCCCGGCGATCCGCCAGGTCCAGCAGTGGCTCAACAGCCGGTACACCGCCCGACGCGACTTCTTCCTCGTACCGTGCGACGGCATCTTCTCCCGTGACGTGCAGAAGGCGCTGTACCTGGCGATCCAGTTCGAGCTCGGAATGACCGACGACCAGGCCACCGGTACGTTCGGTCCCGGCACGAAGGCCGGCCTGAAGTCGCATCCGGTCAGCGGTGGCTCGTCCGGGCCGTTCGTCGGCATCTTCACCGCCGCGATGGTGTTCAACCGCATCCGGCAGGGCGCCTCCGTGTTCGAGGGGTTCGCCGACAGCTTCGGCGGTGACGCCGTGACGGCGCTGCGCACGTTCCAGAAGTTCTCGGCGCTGCCCGAGACCGGCACCGGGGACTTCACGACGTGGTGCCAGTTGCTGGTGTCGACCGGCGATCCCGACCGTCCGGCCACCGCGTGCGACGGCGTCACCGCGATCACGGACGCCCGCGCCGCGGCCCTGCGCTCCGCCGGCTACGAGATCGTCGGCCGTTACCTCGACAACAAGCCGGGCAGCTCGCTGAACAAGAAGATTCAACCCGGCGAGCTGGACGTGATCTTCCGGAACCAGCTGCGGGTCTTCCCGATCTCCCAGTACAACGGCGGGGAGGCGGCGTACTTCACGTACAACCAGGGCTATCAGGACGCCCGCGCGGCGCACGCCGCCGCCCTCGGGCACGGGTTCGATGCGGGCACGGTCATCTACTTCGCGGTCGACTTCGACGCCACGCAGAAGGACGTCGACGACGCGGTCATCCCGTACTTCATCGGGGTGTCTGCGGGTCTGGCCGTCGAGGGCAAACGATACATCCACGGGGTTTACGGGTCCCGCAACGTCTGCGCCGACGTCACCGCCCGCACCAACGCCCGCTGGTCGTTCGTCTCCGGCATGTCCACCGCGTACTCCGGCAACATGGGCTACACGCTGCCGGACAACTGGGCGTTCAACCAGGTCCAGACGCTGTCCGTGGGCGCGGGCGGCGGCAAGATCGAGATCGACAAGGACGCGTACCGGCCGGGCACCGACCCGGGCGTGATCTCGGTCGGCGGCACGGTCACCGGCATCGACCTGTTCATGAAGAACATCCAGAATGTCTACGAGCTGGCCAAGGGACACGGCACCCGCAACCCGAGCCAGCTCGTGCTCGAATGGCTGCGCTACGAACGGTACGACACCACCATGTGGCGCAAGCTGATCGGCGACCTCGACCACACGTTCATCGACAAGCTCCGGTCTCGCGGGCTCACCCCTCCCCCGCGCGAATTCCAGGACCCCGGCACCGGAATCACGGTGAGCGTCGCCCACTTCGCCGCCTCGTGCAACGGCGTCCTGCTGGCCGGCGCGCCCGTGGACTGGACCCTGTTCAACGAGGGTGACGTCGCCGGGTGGGGCGGCGACTGGATGACCTTCTACGGCGAGTGGCGACGCGACAGCAGCAGCTTCTCGTCCGGTCTCACGTACTGCCGGGAGAAGCTGGCGAAGACGAGCGCGTTCGGCACGTTCAAGCTGCGTGACCTCGTGGAGGACGCGGACGCGTTCAACGTGGGCATGCAGCTGCGCGGCGGCGCGAACATCGTCGACGAGCTCGACAAGCTGCTGCGCCAGGGCGGGCACCGGCGCCGGTTCCGGTCGTTCCTCGGCGGTCGGTTCCTCAATGCCGCGAACGCCAGGAAGGCCGCCCGGACCGTGCTGATGCCCGGGCCCACGCCGCTCGTCGACAACGGCCGGGTGTACCTCATCCAGATGACCGGGGGCATCCCCACGCTGATGCCGTCGATGCTGCCGGTCGACAAGCTGGACGAGTTCTGCCAGGGCTTCGCCGACACCCTGCAGATGCTGGCCGACGACGAGGCCAAGGGGGATCCGAAGTGACCGGCTCCGCGCACCCGACCACAACGAAGGATTCCGCGATGAGTGACCGTGCCGTCCTGTCCCGCCGTCAGGTGCTCGCCGGGGTGGGCGGCGTCGCCGCCGGGCTGGCGTTCGGCGTACCCGCCGCGGCCCGGACCGGGCAGGTCACCGACGACGGGTGGCCCGCGGTCGGCGCGGCCCGCATCACGCAGCACCGCATCGAGGGAAGTGACGCGGTCGTCGCGCTGCTTCCCGGCCCCACGGCCGCGGTGCTGCTGCACGTGGCCCGGCGCTTCCACTACGAGGTGGACGCGCTGGCGGCCGGCGAAGCCACCGGCTATCGCGGCGCGGGCGACCGCCACCACCGGTCCGGTACCGCGCTGGAGCTGCGCCCGGGCAGCTATCCGGCCGGTGCCGCCGGCAACCTCTACCCGCAGCAGCTCGCCATGGTGCGCGACATCCTCGCGGAGTGCGACGGGGTGGTGCGCTGGGGCGGCGACGATCCGGCGCGGCCGATGGAGGGGCACTTCCGCATCGACGTTCCGCCGGGCGACGCCCGCCTCCATCAGCTCGTGGCGCGCCTGGAGCAATGGGCGGACGAACCGGATCAGGGGGCCGGTGTCGCGGTCGACCCGGCCGCCCCGGACCGGCGCCAGGCGTCGATCACCCTGCAGCGGCGGCAGGCGGGCCCGCGCTGACGCACCGGGTGCGGCGTCCGTCCCGGCACGTACCGGGACGGACGCCGCGACGGAGCCGCCCGGGTCGTGATGGCCGGAGAACACCTTATGGTGGGGAACAGGCATCATCGCCGCCATCGGGAGTTCCGCGAGCGAAGGGACCGACACGTGTTCTTCGACCTGGGCGTACGCGACTTTCTGGATCGCGCCGAACTGGTGTATGCCGATCGCGTCGCGGTCGTGGACGAGCCCGACCAGCCCGCGCCGTCGTGGGGATCGCTGACCTACCGGGACGTCGCCAGGCTGGCCCGAGCCCAGGCTGCCGGTCTCGACGCGCTGGGCGTACCGGTCGGCGGGCGTGTCGCGATCGTGTCCCACAACGCCGCCCGCCTGCTGGTGTCGTTCTTCGGGGTCTCCGGCTGGGGCCGCGTCCTGGTACCGGTCAACTTCCGGCTGTCGGCCACCGAGGTCAAATACATCGTGGAGCACTCCGGCGCCGAGGTACTTCTCGTCGACCCCGAGCTGAGGCACCTGTGCGACACGGTCACCGCCAAGCACGTCTTCATCCTCGGCGAGGACGACGAGATCTTCGCCGGTACGGCCGACCCGGCTCCGTGGGCGGGCGACGAGGCCGCCACCGCGACGCTGAACTACACCTCCGGCACGACTGCCCGCCCCAAGGGTGTCCAGCTGACCCACCGCAACCTGTGGATCAATGCCGTCACGTTCGGCCTGCACATCACGCTGTCCGACCATGACGTGTTGCTGCACACCCTGCCGATGTTCCACGCCAACGGCTGGGGCATGCCGTACGCGTTGACCGGCCTCGGCGGTCGGCACATCGTGCTGCGCAAGGTCGACGGCGCCGAGATCCTGCGGCGCATCGAGCAGCACGGCGTCACCATCCTGTGCGCCGCGCCCGCGGTCGTCACCGCCGTGCTGGACGCGGCCGTCGCGTGGGACGGGGAGATCCCCGGCCGGGACCGGGTTCGCATCGTGGTGGCCGGCGCCCCGCCGCCCACCCGAGTCATCGAGCGCGTCCGTGCGGAGCTGGGCTGGGAGTTCCTCCAGATCTACGGTCTGACCGAGACCGCACCGGTGCTGACCGTCAACCGCATGCGCGCGGAGTGGACGGACCTCGACCCGCACGAGCAGGCCCGCCTCCTCGGCCGGGCCGGCGCGCCCGCGCTCGGCACCCGGATCGCCATCGACTCCGACGGCCAGGTGCTGGCGCAGTCCAACACCAACCTCGAGGGATATTGGGACAACCCCGAGGAGACCGACCGGGCCCAGGCCGGGAACTGGTTCCACACCGGTGACGGCGGCACGCTCACCGACGGGTACCTCACGATCTCCGACCGGAAGAAGGACGTCATCATCACCGGCGGGGAGAACGTGTCCTCGATCGAGGTCGAGGACACGCTCATCTCCCACCCGGCGGTCCGGGAGGCCGCCGTGATCGGCATCCCCGACGACACGTGGGGCGAGGCGGTCACGGCCCTGGTGGTCACCGACGGCACTCCGCTCACGGCCCAGGACGTCATCGCGCACTGCCGGGCGAGCCTCGCCGGCTTCAAGTGCCCGAAGCGGGTGGAGTTCCTCGACGCGCTGCCCCGCACGGCCACCGGGAAGATCCAGAAGTTCAAGCTCCGCGAGCCGTACTGGGCCGACCGGGAACGCAAGGTCAACTGACTACTGGGCGGCCCGATCCCCCGACCGGCATGTCGCGGCAATCTTCCTGAGCTGGGCTAACGAGGCAGTGGGGGCAGCGCCGGGCGGTCCAGCCATGCGGTGAACAGGCCGTCCAGGGACTCGCGGGCGAACCGCTGGGCGTGCTCGCGGAACTGCTCGGTGGTCACCGTGGCGTGCCGATGCTCGGCGATCCAGGACCGCAGGAGGGCGAAGAACGCCTCGTCGCCGATCGTCTTGCGCACCGCGTGCAACGCGAGCGCGCCGCGCTTGTAGACCAGCGGGTCGAACATCCGGTCGATGCCGGGATTCGCGACGATGACGTCCATCGGGCGCGCCGCGACGCGGGCATACCAGTGGGTCGCCAAGGCGTCCGTCGGCAGCTCACCGCACACACCGGACCACAACCACTCGGCGTACGTGGCGAAGCCCTCGTTGAGCCAGATGTGGCGCCAGTCCGCGACCGTCAGGCTGTTGCCGAACCACTGGTGGGCCAGTTCGTGCACGACGAGCCGCTCGTGGGTACGCCGCCCGTCGACGTGGTTGGTTCCGAAGACCGCCATGCCCTGCGCCTCGATCGGGTCGTCGAGTTCGTCGTCGGCCACCACGACGACGTACTCGCCGAACGGGTACGGCCCGAACAGCCGCTGCAGCGCCTCCATGATCTGGCCGTGCCGGCCGAAATCGTGGGCGAACGCGTCACGGATGGCGGGCGGGATCGCGGCGCGCTGCACGACCCCGCCCACGGCGAGGTCGACCAGCACGTACCGGCCGATCTGGACGCTCATGAGGTACGGGGCGGTGGGTTCGCGCCGCTCGTACACCCAGGTGGTGCTGCCCGCGTCCCGGCGCCGGGAGACGAGGTCACCGGTCACCAGGACGGCGTACAGCGACGAGGTCGTGAGCTCCACGCGGAAGCTGGCCTTGTCGCCGGGCCGGTCGTTGCACGGAAACCACGACGGTGCCCCGTTGGGCTGGCTGGCGACGAGTACGCCGTCGGTGAGTTCGTCCCATCCGATGTCGCCCCACCGGCCGGAGATGGGCATCGGATGGCCCGCGTACCGGATGTCGACCCGGAACATGTCTCCGACGCCGATCGGGCGTTCCGGCCGGATCTGCAACTTGTCCGGCCGATGGGCGTACCGCGCCGAACGTCCGTCGACCCGCACGTCCTGGATCCGGAAGCGACCGAGGTCGAGCGTGAACCGCGACAACGGCTGCAGCGCCATCGCGGTGATGCTCGCCTTACCGGAGAGGCGGTTGGGCGCGACCCGGTAGACCAGGTCGAGGTCGTAGTGCATGACCCGGTAGCCGCCGTTGCCGTGCTGCGGAAGGTACGAGTCGGTGGAACGCTCGGCGCCGGGCATGGCGCCGGACGCCATCGGCACCTTCGGGGTCATGCCCGGCGGGCGGCCGGTGCGGGCCAGGTCGCGATCGGGTTGCCGAGCCACCGGCTGTCCTCGGGCACGGCGTCGCCACGCGTCACCAGCGATCCGGGGCCGACGGTGGTCCGCGCGCCGATGCTCGCGCCGGGAAGAACGATGCCGTGCGGGCCGAGCGCGGCTCCCGCGCCCAGGGTCACCTGATCCATGCTCATGACACGATCATGAAACAGGTGGGTCTGTACCACGCAACCCCGATTTACGGTCGAACCGTCGCCGAGACGGACGAGGTCGTACTCGGGCAACCAGTAGGTTTCCAGCCACACGCCCCGGCCGATCTTGGCGCCGAGGGTCCGCAGCCACGCCGTGAGCAGCGGCGTTCCGGTCGCGAAGCGCACCAGCCAGGGCGCCGCGAGCACCTCGACGAACGTGTCGGCGAGCTCGCTGCGCCACACGAACGAGGTCCACAGCGCGCGCTCGGTGACCCGGAACCGCCCGACCAGCAGCCACTTCGCGGCGGTCGCGGTCGCGGCCGCGACGATCGTCGCGCCGAACATCACCGGCCCGGCGGCCAGCGCGGCCGCCCACGCACCGGCGAGCTGCCACACGTACGTGAGCGCGGCGAGCACGCCGACGGCGAGGGCGGCGGCACACATCACCGGGACGATCCGGCACAACTCGACCGCGGCCCGGGCCAGTTTCAGCCGTACCGGCGGGTCGAACGTGCGGCTGGTGTCGGCCGACTCGACCGTGCGCCGCAGCGGCATCGGCGGCGCGCCGAGCCAGGACGAGCCCTTCTTCGCCTTGCGCGGCGCGGACGACAACACCCCGACGAGGCCCCGCTTGGGCACCGACCGGCCGGGCGCCGCCATCCCGGAGTTGCCGAGGAACGCCTGCTTGCCGATGCGGGCCGGGGCGACCCGCAGCCACCCGTGGCTCAGCTCGTACGTGGCGACCATGGTGTCGTCGGCCAGGAACGCGCCGTCGTCGACCGTGGTCATCGCCGGGAGCGCGAGCACCGTGGACGCCTCCACGCCGCGCCCGACCTTCGCGCCGAGCAGCCGCAGCCACACCGGTGTGAACAGGCTCGCGTAGAGCGGGAACAGCCCGATCCGGGCCATCCCCATCAGCCGCTCGGTGGTCCAGACCTGCCACGCCACCCGCCCCTGAACGGGGTGGTACCCGGCGCCCACGCCGAGGCTGAGCGCCCGGACCGCGACGAGCACGAGAAGGGCGTAGCCGACGAGATACGTGACCGTGGCGACCGCGACGGCGGCCAGCACGGCACCCACGGTCGGCCGGAACGCGACCGTCCCGCCGAGCAGGGCCAGCGCCGGCAGCGCGGCCAGCACCGGCACCAGTCCCAGCAGCTGCGCGGTCAGCCCGTACGCGGCGATCCAGCAGCGCGACCGCAGCCGCGAGCGCCGGGGACGGGCCGCGGGCCACTCGCCCGGGTCCTTGGCGGCGGGTGCTGCCGGAGAGCCGGCCCAGCGCTGGTTCGCCGGTACGGCGCCGGCCACGGTCGAGCCGGCGGCGATCTGCGCGCCCTTGCCGATCCGGGTGCCGGGCATCAGCGTGCTGCGGGAGCCGACCCGGGCACCGGCGCCGACGCGTACCCGGCCGATGTGGACGACGTCGCCGTCGACCCAGTAGCCGGACAGGTCGACCTCCGGCTCGATCGCGGCGCCGCGGCCGAGCTTGAGCAGGCCCGTGACCGGGGGCGCGGAGTGCAGGTCGACGTCCACGCCGACCTGGGCGCCGAGCGCCCGGGCGTACGTGATCATCCAGGAGGCCCCGGCGACGCTGGTCGCCCCGGTCAGCTCGGCGATCCGTTCCGCGGCCCACAGCCGCAGGTGCACGCTGCCGCCACGCGGGTGGCTGCCCGGGCGTACGCCGCGCAGCAGCAGCCGCGCCGCGCCCGCCGCCAGGCCGATCCGGCCGAGCGGGCTGAACAGCACCGCCCAGCCCAGCGCCACCCACCACCAGGACACGGTCGGCGCCCACGGCGCGGGCGTGAGAACCGCGAGGATGTTGCCCAGCGCGGCCAGGACGGTCAGCCAGCGCAGCCCGACCAGCGCGAGCATCGGCAGCATCAGTACGCCCTGGACCACCCCCGCCCGGCGCGGCGTCGGCCGGACCTCGCGCCGGACCGCCGCCGTGGTGTCCAGCGCGGCGAGCACCGCCGCGAGCTGCGACAGCCTGGGGTGCCGGTAGATGTCGGCCACCGAGACCTGCGGGTGCCGCTGCCGGATCCACGCCACCAGTTGCGCCGCGCTGAGGCTGCCGCCACCGTGGTTGAAGAAGTCGGCATCGGCCTCGGTGGGCCGGACGCCGAGGATCTCCTCCCAGCCGCCCGCGAGCCATTCCTCGGTCGCGGTCAGCTCGCCCGCGGCGTCCTGCTCGGTCGGCAGCGGCCAGGGCAGCGCGGCGCGGTCCACCTTTCCGGACGTGCGGGTCGGCAGGGCGTCCACCACGGCCAGCAGCGGAACGAGTGCGGCGGGCAGTTGCTCACGAATCCGCAGCGTGGCGGCCGGGGCATCGAAGTCGGCGCCCTCGTGCGGCACGACGTACCCGACGAGGAGCTGGTTGCCCGCGGTGGTCCGCTGCACCGCGGCGGCCGCGCCGGCGACCCCCGGCAGCGCCTGCAACGCGGCGTCGACCTCGCCCAGCTCGATCCGGCGCCCGCCGAGTTTGACCTGCTCGTCGCCGCGGCCGACGAACAGCAGGCCTTCGGGCTCCGCCCGGACGATGTCCCCGCTGCGGTACGCCCGCTGCCAGCCCAGTGCGGGCAGCGCCGCGAACTTCTCGGCATCCTTGTGCGCATCGAGGTAGCGCGCGAGCCCCACCCCGCCGATGACCAGCTCGCCGGTGTCCCCCATCGAGACCGGCTCACCCGACTCGTCGACCACCGCGAGCTGCCACCCGGCGAGCGGAAGCCCGATGCGCACCGGTCCGTCCCCGGTCATCCGCGCGGCGCAGGCGACCACGGTCGCCTCGGTCGGGCCGTACGTGTTCCAGACCTCGCGCCCCTCGACGGCCAACCGCTCGGCGAGCTCCGGCGGGCAGGCCTCACCGCCGAAGATCAGCAGCCGGACGCCCTCCAGCGCGTCCGCCGGCCACAGCGCGGCGAGCGTCGGCACCGTGGACACCACGGAGATGCGCTGGCCGGCCAGCCAGGGACCCAGGTCGACGCCACTGCGGACCAGCGATCGCGCGGCCGGAACCAGGCAGGCGCCGTACCGCCACGCCAGCCACATCTCCTCACAGGACGCGTCGAACGCCACCGACAGTCCGGCCAGGACGCGGTCCCGCGGGCCGATCGCCTCGGCGTCCTCACCCGCGAGGAACAGCTGCGCCTCGGCGTCCACGAATGCGGCCGCGGAGCCGTGGCTGACCGCGACGCCCTTCGGCGTGCCGGTGGAGCCGGAGGTGAAGATGATCCAGGCGTCGTCAGCCGGACCTGGGCGGCCGGGCCGGCCGTCGGGGGCGCGGCGCAGCGACACGGACAGGCCGTCACACAGTACGGCGCAGACGTCCGCCTCGGCGAAGACGAGTGCGGCGCGTTCCTCGGGATCGTCCGCGTCGACGGGCACGTAGGCGGCACCGGCGGCGAGCACACCGAGGATCGCGAGGTACAGCTCGGCGGAACCGGAGGAGATTCGGACGCCGACCCGGTCCCCGACGCCGACGCCGTGCGCGGTGAGCGACGTGCGCACGGCGTCGATCCGGTCAGCCAGCTCCCGGTACGTCAGGACCGCGGCGCCGTCGTCGAGCGCGGCGGCATCGGGATGCGCGCGCACGGTCTCGTCGAGGATGTCGACCAGGGTGCGGCGCAGCGGCGTCGAGGAGGTGCGGAACACCGCCGGGCCCGGCGGCTCGAGCGCGATCGGGGGAAGGTCAACGAGCTGCAGATCAGTGGTCTGGGTCACAGGCCGTGCACCATCTTCACCTCACGGGTCAGCGTCAGCCAGGCGGTGCGGCATGCGGGCCGCCCGGGGCAGCGCTCAACACTACGTTGTGATAGCGCACCGTGTCGGTGAGGTGTCAGATTCGTGACCGTCACCACAGCGGGATCGCCTGGAAGGGTAGCAATGCCGCGTTCGCCATCAAAATCGGCGACGATCTGCTGTTGCTGAGGACTCCGTTCGCGCGCCGTGCACGTCAGGCGTTCGGCACGGTGTCGGTCTGGTTCGCGGCGTCGACGTAGGCGGTCACCTGATCGACCAACTGCTGCGCCGTCCGGCGGTGTTCGGCGTTGTCGACGAGCTCGTCGAGGTCGAGGACATTGACGAGGTCGGCCTCGCAGTTCAGCTGCGTGGTGATGCAGCTGTCCGGGTAGTCGTCGCCCCAGTAGTCTCCCGACGTCTCGACGCTCACGTGGATGCCGAAGGTCAGCGGCGTGATGTCGACGCCTCTGTCGAAAAGGTACTGGTAGGTCTGCCGCAGCGCGTTAAGGGCGTACTTGATCTGGTTGTCGAAGTTCTTGTGGGCCGAGTTCGCCGCCGACGTGAGCGCGGTGAGGTTCGTCGCGACGACCCCGCTGCCGCCGAGGTCGGCGTTGATCAGGTGTCCGGCGACGAACGCCTTCGCCGGGTAGGCGGCGCGGATGTCGTCGAGCGCCTGCGGGATCGACGTCCCGGCGGTCGCCGAACCGGACGTGGAATTGGCCGCGCCGGGCCCGAGCGTCACGGTGGATGCGCAGCCGCCCGCCGCCGCCGGGTTCGCGGCCTGGTACGCCGGAACCACGAAGTAGATCTTCGAAGCCATCGTCACCTCGAAGGGTGGCCGCCGAGCCCTGCGTCCCAGCCCGGCCGCGACCTCCGCCATGAACCGTTCTTCCATCGTCTGCGGTGCGCTCATCGTCGTCTCCTCGTGGCCGGGATTCGCTAAGCGTTCTCGTGGTGATGCAGCACGTGGGCAACAAGCTGCATGCGGCGCGCCTCGGGAATCTGCGCGAAGCTCGGGTTCGCGGCCATGACCTCGTCCAGGACAGCCTGAGTGTCCTCGTCGAGAACGTGGCCGGCACCGGCCGCCGCCTGGTCGCCGTCCGCAGCGCCCGACGCGCCCGCGCCGACGGGTACGGCGACGCCGTACTGCGCGAACAGCGCGACGCGCTGGTCGACGGACATCGGCTCGGCATGCTCGATGAAGCCCGTCGCCGGCGCCCCGAGACCTTGCGCGGCGCCGTGGTGGGCAAACCACTGCGCGAACGGCGCCCACCCTTCGTTCGTGCCGTTCCAGTACGGCAGGCTCGCGATGGCGAAGGCGTGCCACGCCGCCTCGTCGTAGCCGCCTGCGGCGCCGGTGGCGGCCGGCTCCCCCGCGGCCGCCACCTCACGGACCACCTCGGACGCCACCTGGTCCAGGTCGTCACCGCCGATCAGCCGTTCACGGTCGTCGTCCGGGAGGCCGTCGAGGCGCTCGAACAGCCGCCGCGTGACCGGGTGCCAGTCCGCGTCCGCGAGGCCCAGGTCCGCGAGCAGGCGGGCCCGGGTCTCGAGCCAGGTCGCGCCCGGCTCGGTGCGCCGGTGCTCCTTCATCGCATGCAGCGCCGGATGGAGCCAGGCCCACAACTCATCGACCATGTCCGCCATGGGGCTCCTCCGCCACTTCGACATTCAAGATCCTGGATATCGTCGAAGCTAGCAGTGACCGGCTCCGGACCGGTTGCCCCATGGGACAGACCAAAGGGCAGCGTTCCGTACGGCGCCGAGCGCGCATCCAATTCGGCCGATTCCCTCGATCCATAGTGCTGATCGTCACGGCCGCAACGGCCGGAGATGAGCAGCAGGTGACCGGCCCATGCCCCTAAGATGGCGATGCTTCGAAGGTCAAGAATATGGATCACCGATGATTCTTCGGCCGTTCGCTCTCAATACGAAGGAAACGATGGGCTGCATGCAAGCGACCATGGTGGACGACGCACCCGCACTGGTAGGTGAGGTGCTCACGCTCGACTCGTTCGACCGCCTCGCCGGGACGCTGTCCGGCCACTCCTTCGTCAAACTGGTCGTCGACCGGCCGACCGGCGAGATCCACTTCATCAACCACGCCGTCCATCAGTTCCACGGCTACTACATCGCCGAGCACATCCTCGGCATCACCCGCCAGCAGCTGGAAGCGCAGGTGGACGCGTACAACCACGCGTTCTACGCGGACCCGGACCGCCGGCTCTACCTCGGCCTGCTCGCCCGGCACCGGCACGCCGAGGGCGGCGAGTTCCTGAGCCTGGAGACCGTCGAGGTGGACACCATGTCCACCGACATGCTGCGCTACCTGTACCGCTTCGTCCGTACGCGGGTGGACCCGGCCGTGCCGCTGCTGTTCAAGCCAGCCACCCACCGCCAGGAGCAGCAACTGGCCGAGATCCCGGAGACGGAGATGCCGCGGATCGCCGCGCACGAGATCTTCTCGGCCGCACCGTACGTGCCGTTGCAGTCCGGCACGGCCGAGGGGCGGCTGCGGGCCTTCCCGGACGAGGCGGCCTACCGCCGGGCCGATCCGCCGCTGGAGTGGTACGACATCGTCGCGATGGAACGCGTCCCCGACGACATCCCGCGGCTGAGCGGGATCGTCAACGCCGGCCACACCACTCCCCTGTCGCACACCAACGTCCTCGCCGCCGGCTGGGGGGTGCCGAACGCCATCCAGCTCGCCGCACTGGAGCAGATCGACGCCGACGGGCTCGACGGCGCCTGGGTGCGCTACGAGGTGGACCCGGCCGCACCCGGAATCCGGTTGAGCCGGATCAGCCGGCCCGCCGCGGTCGGTGCGCCCCCGGCCTGGACGACCACCCGGGTGACCGTGGAGCCCCCGGAGAGCCAGGCGACACCGATCGCCGACCTCGCCGACCTGCGCGCGGGCGACGCCTACCGGTACGGCACCAAGGCCGCGAACCTGGGCGAGCTGCGGCACGTGCTCGCGCACGGCTCCGACCGGCTGCTCGGCTGGTACCAGGTACCGCGCGCGTTGCGTCCCCACCTGCTCGACTACGCGCGGCGGCTGCTCGGGGTGGCCGACGGCGCCGACCCGTACGACGCAGCCCGTGACCTGCTGGGTGAGACCACCGTGCCGCGCGGCATCGCGCTGCCGTTCGCGCTGCAGCGCGAGTTCCTGGAGTCCTCGGCCGAGGTGCAGCAGGAGATCGGGAAGCTCAAGACCGCGCTGGAACTGGGCGCCACCGACCTGGAGGCGCGCTGCGACCGGCTGCGCGACCTGGTCCGCGCCACCCGGGTACCCGACACCATCCGTCGCAGCATCGACTCGGCACTGGTCACGCACCTGCGCGGCGTCGCCCGGTTCGTGGTCCGCAGCTCCTCCAACGCCGAGGACCTGGCCGGGTTCTCCGCGGCCGGCATCTACGAGTCGATCACGGACGTGACCACCATGGACGCGGTGGTCGACGCCGTGCGCGAGGTCTGGGTCTCGCTGCTGTCGGCGCGCAGCGTGCGCCTGCGCCACCAGGCCGGCATCAGCCTCGACGACGCGTACATGGGCGTGGTCATCCAGGAACAGGCCGCCGCCACGATGGGTGGCGTGCTGGTCACCACGAACCCGCTGGCGCCCGGCGACTTCCGCGACGTGTTCCTCAACGTCTCCACCGCCTCGGTACAGAGCGTGGTCGGCGGCGTCGGCGCGCCCATGCAGTACCTGTTCAACACGGTGGAAGGCGGCGGGCGCACCGTGTCGCTCGGTGACGCCACGCGCGACCTGGCCGACGCGGACCGCCGTCGGATGGAACGGCTCGCCGTGATCGGACGCCTGCTGCAGGCCCACTTCTGCGCCGACTACACGTTCAGCGCACCGGTCGACATCGAGTGGGTCGCCGACGCCGACCGGATCGCCGTCGTGCAGCTGCGCCCGTACGCCTGCTGAAACCCCTCGCCGAACCGGCGGCCCGCGATGCGGGCCGCCGGATGCTTCCTGCCCGGAGTCGCCTGATGTCGTCCACCCTGCTCGCTGCCCCGCCCGCCCCCGGGTCGGCCCGGCCCGGACTGCCCGCGCACGTGCGGCGCGTGGTCCGGTTCACGTACGCGTTCCAGTTCTTCTTCGGGCTGCTCGTCTGGGTGCCGGTGTTCTACTCGTACCAGCGCGCCGCCGGCCTCGACGACCGGCAGATCTTCGGCATCCAGAGCATCTACTACGTGGTGTTCTGCCTGTTCGAGATCCCGACCGGGCTGATCGCCGACCGGCTCGGCTACCGGCGCAGCCTCACCGCCGGTGGCGTCGTGCTGCTGGCCGCAAACATCCTGCCGATCGCCGCACCGAACTACCCCGGATTCCTCGCCCACTGGGTGCTGATCGCCCTCGCCCGGTCGCTGGTGTCCGGCGCCGCCAGCGCATACCTCTACGAGTACCTGCAACGCCACGGCGCGGGCGAGCACTACCAGAAGGCGGAGGGCAACGGGCGGGCGTACAGCCTGATCGGGAAGATCATCTGCTGGCCCGCCGCCGGTCTGATGATGAGCTGGTGGCCGGCGTCGGTGTACTGGCTGACCGCGCTGCACGCCCTGGTGGCCGTCGCCGCCGCATTGCGCCTGCCGGCGCTGCCCGCGCCCGCCGAACCGGCCGCCGGTCCGCGGGCCTCGGTCGCAGCGACCGTACGGGGCGCGCTCGGCCAGCTACGCCGTTCGCCCCGGCTGGCCCTGATCATGGTGCAGGGGGTCGCGGTCTTCACTCTCGCCCGGATCTGCCAGGTCAACCTGTTCCAGCCCATCCTCACCGGCAAACAGACCCCGGTCGCGTGGCACGGCGCCGTGCTGGCCGCCATGACCCTGTTCGAGGTCCTCGGGTCGGCGCGCAGTCACTGGCTGCGCCGCATCCTGGGCGACCTGCCGGCGGTCTTCGCCCTCACGGTCGCCATGGCCGGGTGCCTCGCACTGGTCGTACCGGCCGACGCGTTGCTCACGGTCGCATGCCTGTGTGGTTTCTCGCTGGTGGCCGGGCTGACCTATCCGGTGCAGCGCAAGCTGCTCAACGAGGCGATCCCCGACTCGCGATACCGGGCCACGCTGCTGTCCATCGAGTCGATCATCGACCGGGCGGTCTGCGCCGGGGTGGCCCTGCTGCTCGGCAGCTACCTCGCCACCGATCGGCTCGACACGTTCCTGTTGCTGTCCGCGGGCGCCGCCGTCGCGCTGATGGCTCTGCTGGCGCCACTGTCCGCCCTCGTCCGCCGGCGCACCGCCGCGGACCGTACCGCCGTGGAAGGCTGATAATGCTCGTATTCGTCGAGGCCGGCATCGCCGGCACCGGACTCTCCGCCCTCGCCTGGGCCGACCACCAGGGCATCGACGTCGGCCTGATCAGCGTCGACCCCGAACGGTACGCGAACGGGCCCGACGCCGACCTGCTCGGCCGGCTGGCCGCACGTGAGCGCGTGTTCCGCAGCGCCGACACCGATGCGGAAAACCCCGACACCGGCCTGAGCGACTGGGTCCGCGCCAGCGGCACGCCGCACGGCGTGGTGTGCATCGGCGACCGCCACCTGCCGTTCGCCGCGGCGCTCGCCGCCGAACTCGGTACCCCGTTCCACCCGGTGGCCGCGGTCGCCACGCTGCGGGACAAGCGCGCGGCCCGCCAGGTGTACGCCGAGCTGGGCATCCGCTCCCCGCGCTGGACCCCGGTCGCCGTCGCCGACGACGCGCTGCGGCTGTTCGCGCAGGCCGGGCCGGTCGTACTGAAGAACGTCAAGGGCTCGGGCAGCATGGACGTGCTGCTCTGCCGCACGGCCGACGAGGTACGCGAGCACTTCGCCACGCTGAGCGAGCGGCAGCGCTACCTGGGCGGCGACCTGATGGCCGAGGAGTTCGTCGCCGGGCCGCTGTACAGCATGGAGACCGTCGTCAGCGGCGGGACCTGCCTGTGCCTCGGGAGCACCGACCGGCAGCTCGGGCCGCGACCGCACTTCTGCGAGCTGTCGTACACGTTCCCCGTGCCGCTGCCGCAGGCGGCGTTCGACGAGATGACCGCGGGCGTACGGGCCATCGCCCGCCGCCTCGGCATCACCCACGGATTCCTGCACTCCGAATTCATCCTCACCGCCGGCGGGCCGGTACTGGTCGAGGTCAACGCGCGCATCGGCGGCGGCCTGCTGGCGCTCATGATGAACGACTGCCTCACCGTGTCCTGCTGGGAACTGCTCTGCCGCACCGCCCTCGGCGAGCCGGTCACCCCGCCCGAGCACAACGGCCGGTATGCCAGCGCGGTCACCGTGTACCCACCGGTCGCCGGGATCCTCGCCGCCCGGCCCGACCGGAACGCGGTGGCGGCAGCCCCGTTCGTCAGCGACGTGATCCTCAACGCCGCCCCCGGCGACCCGGTCCGCCCGCCCACCGACTACCGCGGTTCCGTCTGCCAGGTCCGAACCTGCGCCGACACCCCCGGCATGGCGTACAACGCCGCTCTCGCCGCGGCCCGCGACATCCCGGTCGCGCTCGCGTCGTGAGTTCATTCGTGACTCAAGGAAGGTGCCGCATGTTCCGTTCCCTCGCCCGTGTCGTGCTCGCTGTCGTCCTGGCCACGTCCGCGCTGGTCGCCGCCCCGGCGTCGGCGGCGTCGGCCTCGTGCAGCCGTCCGGTGGTCTACTTCGATCTCGGCAACGTGCTGATCGACACGTCGGACTGGTCCCACGTACGGTACGAGCCGGGCGCCCTGGCGTACCTGGGTGACCTTCGCTCCCGCGGGGTGGCACTCGGGCTCATCGTCAACATCCCGGAGTCCTGGGGCACCACCCAGGAGGAGAAGCTGGCCACGATGCAGCAGTACATCGCGGACCGGTGGGCCGAGACCGATCCGTTCGTCTGGTCCTGGTTCGACGGCCGCGTCGTCCTGCCCCGCACGGACGCCGAACGCAAACCGGCGCCGGTGCTGTTCCAGCGGGCCCTCGCCGAGTCGGCGCCGTGCGTGCCGTACTACGAGGGCGAGGTCCCCGCGGAGCTGACCGCAGCCGCCCAGGTGGGCCTGCACACGTACCAGGTCGGCCGGGCGGACCGGCCGTTCTACCTGCCCGCCACGCAATTGCGGAGGCGCTGACTCGGTTCTTGACCACGGGCGGGCGCGTTGCCCAGCACACCGTGGTGGTCCACCGCGACGCTGGCCGGACCCGGACGGGCCCGGTCAGCGTCGGCACAGAGCAGATCATCGGACGCGACATGGCCAAGCTCAGAGATCAGCTCCGCTGGGCGTGGTATAGCGCCGGGCCTGTCGGGCCGACTTGGCCGAGCCAACTGGGTTGGTATTCGCGGTGGGGCGTCGCGAGCTTCCACACCGCGTCGAACGCTGACCGGCAAGGTCGAGGTCAGCCGGATCGGTGGAGGTGACCCGGTCGGTGCCGAGGCCGCTTCCGGCGTAGTGCAGGAAGACGACAAGCCGGTCATCGAACAGGTAGAAGTCATTGCCGGGGACAGCCACCGAGGACACCAACGTACGCGGAATCCAGCGGATGTCTTCACCAGCAGACACCATCGGCCGAGCGATGCTGTACGACCACCGCTGATACTCACTCAACGGTTCAGAAACGATCCGGGCACGGCGTACCGTCGCGCCCGCGACGACGTGCCTTCTGAGCGTTGCGCACCAGTCGGCGAGCCACGTCAGGTGCAGCAGCATCCGCATGGCCGCGCCGTGGCTGCGGTCGTCGACGGCGAGGCTGCCGCCGTGGGCGACCACGAGTTCGCGGGCGATGGACAGTCCGAGGCCGGCGCCGCCGGCCGTGCGGGAGCGGCTGTCGTCCAGCCGGACGAACCGGTCGAAGATCCGGGCCCGGTCGGATGCGGCGATCGGCTCGCCGTCGTTCGCGACGACGATCTGCGCTCGCGTACGGCGGGCGTGCAGGGTCAGCGTGACCCGGTGGCGGGCGTGCCGGGTCGCGTTGTCGACGAGGTTGCGCAGCGCGCGGTGCAGGGCGTCCGCGTCGCCGGGGACGCGTACCGGGTGGATTTCGCCGCCCACCCGCAGGCGGGGGTGTTGCAGGGCGATCCGCTCGCGTTCGGCGTACACGAGGTCGTCGAGGTCGACATCCTCGTGCCGCAGGCGCAGGCCGTCGTCGTCGGCGCGGGCGAGCAGCAGCAGGTCCTCCACGAGCCGGGCCATGCGGGTGGTTTCGGCGTGGATGCGGTGCACCGAATTGGCGGCCGGCCCGGTGGCTTCGAGCAGGTCGACGTTGGCCCGGATGGTGTACGACCCCGGACAGCGCCGAGGCGACCGCGACCACCGCCGCGGCGGCCAGCGCCGAACGCATCCGCGCTCCGAACCGCAGCCCTGTCCTGGCCAACGGCCGCAGGCCCATCCGGAACTCCCCTCCCGTGGCGGGTCAGCGGTCGAGCATCTGGGCCAGGTGCACCGCTTTCCGGTCCCGCAGGTCGGCGACCTGCGTACGGCAGGAGAAGCCGTCGGCGAGCACGACCGCGTCGGGTGCGGCGTCGAGAGCGGGTAGCAGGTTCTGCTCGGCGACGGCCACGGAGACCTCGTAATGGCCGAGTTCGACGCCGAAGTTGCCCGCCAGGCCACAGCAGCCGGCCAGCCGCCGCACCCGGGCGCCCGCCGCGGCGAGCAGGTCCGCGTCGGTCGTCCAGCCGAGGACGGCGTGGTGGTGGCAGTGCGGCTGCGCCACCACCTCCACACCGGACAGATCCGGAGGTGCCCAGCCCGGGGTCTTGGTGAGCAGCTCGGCGAGCGTATGCACCGACTTCGCGACGAGCGCGGCGTCGGCGTCGCCGGGCAGCAGCTCGTGAACGTCGGAGCGCAGCACCGCCAGGCAGGACGGCTCGATGCCGACGATCGGGACGCCGGCCCGGGCGTCGGCGGCCAGCGCGGCGACCGTACGCGAAAGGATCTTCTTGGCGGAGTCGAGCTGGCCGGTGGTGATCCAGGTCAGCCCGCAGCACACCGACCCGGACGGCAGTCGCGGTTCGTACCCGGCGGCGCGCAGCACCCGCACGGTGGCGTCCGCGGCCTCGGGCGCGAACGCGTCGGAGAAGGAGTCGGCGAACAGCACCACCGGCGTGCGGCCCTCGGCCGGGGCCGGCGTGAACGTACGCCGGAACGGGCGCCGGGCGAACGCGGGCACGGAACGCCGCCCGTCGACGCCGGCCAGCTGGAGGGCGAGGCGGCCGAGCCCGGGCAGGCGGACGGCCACGTTCGCCAGCCGCGGCGTCCACCCGGCCAGGCGGGCCCAGAACGGCAGCCGGCCGAGTGTGTAGTGCGCACGTGGCCGCAGCCGGCCCCGGTAGCTCTGGTGCAGCACCTCGGACTTGTAGGTGGCCATGTCGATACCGGTCGGGCAGTCGGACGCGCAGCCCTTGCAGGACAGGCACAGGTCCAGCGCGTCGTGGACCGACGGGTGCGACCAGGGCAGTTCGCCGCGGACGACCTCCTGCAGGACCCGGGCGCGGCCGCGGGTGGAGTCCTTCTCCTCGCGGGTGGCCAGGTAGGAGGGACACATGACACCGCCCGCAGCGGAGTTGTCGGCGCGGCATTTGCCGACGCCGGTGCACCGGTGTACGGCCTGGCCGAGGTCACCGCCGTCGTGCGGGTACGCCATGGCCAGCTGCTTCAGCGGGAAGCGCCCGGCGGGCCGGACGTCGGCGTCGACCGGGTCCGGGTCGACCAGCACGCCCGGGTTGAGCAGGTTGCCGGGGTCGGCGGCGTGTTTGATGCCGGCGAACAGGGCGATGGCGTCCGCGGAGTACATGTGCGGCAGCAGCTCGGAGCGGGCGCGGCCGTCGCCGTGCTCGCCGGACAGCGAGCCGCCGAACTCACCCACGAGTTTCGCCGCGTCGGTGAGGAACTGGCGCAGCACGGTCGTTCCGCCGGGCTGGTCGAGCGGGTAGTCAAGCCGTACGTGCATGCATCCGTCGCCGAAGTGGCCGAACGGGGCGGAGGTCATGCCGTACGAGGAGACGAGCTCGTCGAAGCGCGCGAGGTACGCGCCCAGCTTCTGTGGTGGTACGGCGGCGTCCTCCCAGCCGGGCCAGGCGGGCTTTTCGGAGGGTGCCCGGCCCGCCAGGCCCGCGCCGTCCTCCCGGATGCGCCACAGCCGGGCCTGGGCGGCCGGGTCCGTGACGACGAGGCTGTCGTCGCCGATGCCGTCGGCGGCCAGCTTCTGCGCCCGCGCGGCCACCTCGCCGGGATCGTCGCCGGCCAGCTCGACGAAGAGCCATGCCCCGCCGCGCGGCAGAGACGGCACCGCGTCCGGGCCGCGGCGGCCGCGCAGCACGTCGAGCAGCCGCGAGTCGAGCCCTTCGCAGGAGGTCGGGCCGTGTGCGACCACGGCCGGGGCGGCCTCGCCGGCGGCGATGATGTCCCGGAAGCCGAGCACGACGACCACGCGGACGGGGGCGTCGACGACCAGCTTCACGGTCGCCCGGGTGATGACCGCGAGGGTGCCCTCCGAGCCGACGAGCGCCCGGGTGAGGTCGAAGCGCTCCGGCAGCAGGTGCTGCACGGCGTAGCCGGAGACCTGGCGGCCGAACCGGTCGAACTCGGTGCGGGCGGTGGCCAGGTGCGCGCCGACCACGTCTCGCAGGCCCGAGATCAGCGGCTCGGCGCCGTGCACGTACGCGGCGCCGGCGTCGTCGTATCCGGTGGTGACCTGCTCCCCCGCCGCGGTCAGCAGTTCGAGCCCGGCCACGTTGTCGGACGTACGGCCGTACGCGAGTGACCGTGAGCCGCACGCGTTGTTGCCGATCATCCCGCCGATGGTGCAGCGCGGGTGCGTGGACGGGTCCGGCCCGAACCGGACGCCGTGCGGCATGGCGGCCTTCTGCAGGACCGCGTGCACGGTGCCGGGCTCGACCACCGCGGTGCGGGCGTCGGGGTCGACGGCGAGCACGCGGTTCAGGTGGCGGGAGAAGTCCACCACGATGCCGCGGCCGACGGCGTTGCCGGCCACCGACGTGCCGGCGCCCCGGGAGGTGACCGGCACGCCGGTGTCGCGCGCGACCGCGAGCGCCGCGGCGATCTCGTCGACGTGCCGGGGACGCACCACGGCCAGCGGGGGGATCCGGTACAGCGAGGCGTCGGAGGCGTACATCCCGAGAGTGCCGGCATCGGCCCGAACTTCGAGCCCGGCCTTTCGCAGGTGCTCCACCACGCCGGTCGACTGCTCGCTCATGAGTAACATGTTACTCATGCCCGAGCTAGCCCTGCCGCCGGACGCGCAGTCCCTCGCCGACGCCGTCGCCCAGGCCGTACGGGACGGCGTCGCGGCCGGCGAGCTCGTGCCCGACACGACGTATTCCGTCTATCAACTGGCGGATCTGCTCGGGGTGTCGCGCAGCCCGGCGCGGGAAGGGCTGCTGCGGCTCGCGGAAGCGGGACTCATCGAGATCCGGCGCAACCGCGGCTTCCGCGTCCTGCCGCCGAGCGCCCACGACATCGAGGAGATCATCGGCATCCGCCTCGCGCTCGAACCACCCGCCGCCCGGCGTGCGGCCGAGCAGGGCACGGACGAGCAGCACACCGCCGTCCGAGCGGCGCTGCAGGCCATGGCGGCCGCGGCCCAGCGCGGCGACGACGCATCGTTCTGGCCGGCCGACCGCGCGCTGCACGACCTGCTGCTGCGTACCGCCGGGCGGCCCCGCACCGCCGCCATCATCGAGCGGCTGCGCTCCACCACCGCATTGCTCGGCCCGCCCAGTACCGCCCGCGGCCGGACACTGGCCGACATTCACGCCGAGCACGAGCCGGTGGTCACGGCCGTTCTGGACCGCGACGGCGCAGCGGCCGAGGCGGCCATGCGCGCCCACCTCGAAGCGACCCGGGACCTGCTCACCGGAATCCGCGTGGATCGCTGACGACCCCGGAGCCGGGTGGCATGGGTCGGGCTCAGCCGAGCATCGCCGCCACCGCGGCGAGCGTGGCCAGCGACAGCGTGGTGGTCACCACCACCGCCCGCGAGGCCACCGCCTCACCGGCGCCGTACTCCTGGGCGTAGATGAACGTGTTCTGCGCGGTCGGCAGGCCCGCGCACACGACCACGGCGAACAGTTGCGGCCCGGACAGGTGCAACGCCAGCCCGGCCGCCCAGGCGATGGCCGGCTGTACGACGAGCTTCAACACGGTGATGACGGCCAGTTCGGCCGGCTCCACCCGCATCGAGTCCCCGCCGTGCAGCGAGGCGCCGAGCGCGACCAGGGCGGCCGGAACCGCGGCACCCGACAGCAGGGTGAGCGAGGCGCCGACCACCTGCGGCGGGTGCACGCCCGCCGCCGAGCACACGATGCCGAGCAGCGACGCGAGGATCACCGGGTTGCGGACCGGCAGGGTGGCGATGTGGCGGATCCGGATCCGGCCGGCCGGATCGCGGCGGCGGTCGAGGGCGCCCAGGATGACCGGCGTCAGCACCAGGACGTTCAGCAGCACGACCTCGGCCAGGAACGACACGTCGCCGAGGATCTGCGTCGCGATCGGGATGCCGAGATTCGCCGAGTTGACGTACCCGGCGGCCATGCCCCAGATCGGCCGTTCACCGGGTTTGCGGCCGAACAGCCGGCTCACGCCGACCCAGCCGACCCCGACGACCGCGACCGCGCTCACCGCGAACGCGAGCAGCGACCGGCCGAAGAATCCAGCCACCGGCATCCGGGACAGCGTCAGGAACAGGGCGGACGGCATCGCCAGGTGGAAGACGAACCGGCCGAGCACCAACGACGCCGCCTCGCCCATCAGGCCCCAGCGACGGGCCGCGTATCCGAGGGCGGTCAGGATCCAGATCGGCGCGAACGCCGACAGCATGCTCATGCGGTCATTCCCCTCGGGCGCGCCTGGGGGTCGGAGGGCGGCGCACGCCCTGAAGATCGTAAGTATGGCGACGCGCCGGACCGCGGCAGGCTCCTGAACGCTTCCTCAGGGGCTGACGTCGGCCGGCCGCGGGCGTCCGCCTACCCTGCCCTCATGAGCGACCGCAACCTGCCGACCACCTCCAGCTCCCCGTCCACGCCGGGCGGGACCAGGCAGGGTGACCACACCGACGTGTTGCGCGAGATCGAGCAGCGGGTGCTCTGGCTGTCGACCGCGATCGTCGACCACGCCAACCGGGTCCGGCCCAACCCGACCGGCCTGAAGGTCGGCGGCCACCAGGCGTCCTCGGCGTCCATGGCGACGATCATGACGACGCTGTGGTTCCAGCACCTGCGCGCGCAGGACCGGGTGTCGGTGAAACCGCACGCCTCACCGGTCCTGCACGCCATCAACTTCCTGCTCGGCGAGCTCGACGAGTCGTACCTGACCAGGCTCCGGTCGTTCGGCGGCCTGCAGAGCTACCCGTCGCGGGCGAAGGACCCCGACCCGGTGGACTACTCGACCGGCTCGGTCGGCATCGGCGCCACCGCGCCGATCTGGGGAGCCCTGTCGCGCCGCTACGTCGAGTCGCACGTCGGTGGGGCCGGGACCGGGCGCCAGTACTCGCTGGTCGGCGACGCGGAGCTCGACGAGGGCGCGATCTGGGAGGCGATCCTCGACCCGATGGTCGCCGAACTCGGCGAGGTCTGCTGGATCGTCGACATGAACCGGCAGTCGCTCGACCGCGTGGTGCCCAACATCGGCGCCACCCGGCTGCAGGGCATGTTCGCCGCCGCCGGCTGGCAGGTGCTCACCGTCAAGTACGGGCGGCAGCTCAACGAGCTGTTCAACCGCCCGGGCGGCGAGCAGCTGCGGCGGCGCATCGACGAGATGACCAACCCGGAGTATCAGCGGCTGCTGCGCTGTTCGGCGGCCCAGTTGCGGGAGCGTCTGCCCGACGGCGACGAGCTGAAGGCGCTCGTCGGCACGCTCGATGACGGCCAGTTGCACGACGCGATCCGTAATCTCGGCGGCCACGACCTGGCAGCGCTCGACGAGGCGTTCCGCGGCATCGACGACACCCGCCCCACGGTGATCTTCGCGTACACCGTGAAGGGGTACGGGCTGGCCACCGAGGGGCATCCGCAGAACCATTCCTCGCTGCTGTCCGAGGAGCAGATGACCGAGCTCGCCGCGCGCTGCGGCATGACGCTGGATGCGCCGTGGCAGCGGTTCCCGGCGGGCAGCGAGCCCGCCGGGCTGTGCGCCCGCCGGGCCGCGACGCTGCGCCGGGACCCGGTGCGCGCCGTCGCGGCCGGTGCGCTGCCGGCCGACATGGGGCGTACGCCGTCGGGCAAGGCGACGACCCAGGCCGCGCTGGGCCGCGCGCTGCTGGACCTCACCCGGGCCGCCCCGGACACCGCCCGCCGCGTCGTCACGCTGTCCCCGGATGTCTCGTCCTCGACCAACCTGGCCGGCTGGGTGAACAAGGTCGGTGTCTGGTCGCAGACCGCCCGGCAGGACTGGTTCAACGACGATCCCGAGACGATCCTGCACTGGCGCGAGCACCCCCACGGCCAGCACCTCGAACTGGGCATCGCCGAGGTCAACCTCGTCGGCCTGCTCGGTGAACTGGGCGCGACCTGGTCGCGGTGGGGTCAGCCGCTGCTGCCCATCGGGGTTCTGTACGACCCGTTCGTCCAGCGGGCGCTGGAACCGTGGTCGTACGGCCTCTACGCCGGAGGGCAGTCCATTCTCGTCGGCACCCCGTCCGGCGTGGCGCTGGCACCCGAAGGCGGCGCACATCAGTCGATCACCACGCCCTCGGTCGGGCTGGAGCAGCCCGGCTGCATCAGCTACGAGCCGGCGTTCGCCATCGACGTCGAGTGGACGCTGCTGGCGTCGATGGCCCGTCTGGGCCGGCCGGACGGCATCTCGGCGTACCTGCGGTTGTCCACCCGGCCGGTCGATCAGACGCTGGCCGGGGTGCCCGCCGACCCGGCCGCCCGCGAGCGGCGCCGCAAGCAGGTCGTTGCCGGGGCCTACCCGCTGCGCCGCTCCCCCGCCGAGACGCCCGCGCTCACGATCGCCGCGATGGGCGCGGTCCTCCCCGAGGCGTTGCAGGCCGCCGACCGGTTGCAGTCGCTGGGCACGGCGGTCGACGTCGTGTGCATCACGAGCCCCGGGCTGCTCTTCGACGCGGTCCAGGCGCAGGCCGGACGTGCGGCCCGGGCAGCGGCCACCGAGACGTGGATTCTGGACGCCGCCTTCCCCGCCCGCCGGTCGTCGCCGCTGGTCACCGTGCTGGACGGCCACCCGCACACGCTCGCGTTCCTGGCCGGCATCCGCCAGGTGCGGGCGACGCATCTCGGCGTGACCACGTTCGGGCAGTCGGGTGACCTGGAATCGGTGTACCGGCACCACGGGCTCGACACCGACAGCATCGTCGCCGCCGCCCTCGACCTTCTGTGAGCGCCGCACACCCGCACCGGCGCTGACCGCCGGTTGCAAAACAGTACGGTCGTACTGTTTGATGTTGGTCATGTCCCTGCTGCCGGAACCCGGACCGATCCGCACACTGGCCGCCGCCACGCTGATCAATACGATCGGCAACGGACTGTGGATGGTGTCCAGTGCGTTGTTCCTCACCCGCTCCGTCGGCCTCCCGGTCGGTCACGCCGGCCTGGCACTGACACTCGTCGCGCTGGTCAGCCTCGTGACCAGTACCCCGGCGGGCTACCTCGCCGATCGCCTCGGTCCCCGCGGCGTCGCGATCGGCGGGCTCGCCGCACTCGGCCTCTGCGAAGTAGCCCTGACCGGGGTGCACTCCATGGCCGGGTTCCTGCTGGTCGCCGCGCCGATGGCCGTGCTCGACGCGGCGCAACGCGCGGCCCGGGGAGCCATCATCGGCGGTGCCGTGCCGCAGGACCGGCGGGTCTACACCCGCGCGTACCTGCGATCGGTCACCAACGTGGGCATCACGGTCGGCGCCGCGGTCGCCGGCATCGGGCTCACCGTGGACACCCGGACCGCGTACCTGTCCCTGATCGTCGCGGACTCGGCGACGTTCCTGCTCGCCGCGGCCGTCCTCACGCGGCTCGCCCCGGTCGCGCGGACTCCCCGGGCCGAATCCGGGCCGCGCCTGATCGCGCTGCGCGACCGGCCGTTCCTCGCCTTCGTCGTACTGGACGGGCTGCTCGCCACGAACTTCGGCCTCTTCGAGGTGGCCCTGCCGCTGTGGATCGCCGGACGCACCGACGCGCCCCGCTGGATGATCTCGGTGGTGTTCGCGGTGAACACCGTCACCGTGGTGCTGCTCCAGGTCCGCGCGGCCCGCGGCACCGACACCCTCGCCGGGGCCGCCCACGCGTCCCGCCGGGCCGGATTCGCACTGCTCACCGCGTGCCTGATCTTTCCACTGACCGCGGGCACCCAGCACGCCCTGACCATCACGTTGCTGATCGTCGCCGCGCTGGCTCATGTCGCCGGCGAGCTGTGGTACTCGGCGGGCGGCTGGGGCATCTCGTTCGGCCTGGCACCGGACCATGCGCACGGGCAATATCAGGGAACCTACGCGATGGGCCACCAGTTCGGTCAGATGATCGCCCCCGCGGTGGTCACCACGCTCACGCTCGGCTGGGGGACGCCCGGCTGGCTGCTGCTCGGCGCCGCGTTCGCCACCGTGGGGTGCCTGGTACCTCCGGTGGTCCGGCGGGCCGTCGCGCGGGCGTCCCGGCGCTCCCCCGCCTCGGAGGAGCCGGCGCGGGTCTGACGAGACCGGATCAGGCGTTCAGCGCGCGGCGGGCTGCCAGTGTGGATCCCGTCCGGCGAAGCCGAGCGCCCGCTCGAAGTCGGAGGCGTCCTCCGGCACGGCAACGACGGGACCGAACAAACCCTCGCGCTGCGCGGCGTTCTTCGGCCGCGCCGACGCCTCCGTGAACCTCAGCACCGCCGCGGCGCTCGTCGCGTCCGGCTCGAACGGCTGGCTGGTCGCCTTGGCCAGATCCCAGCCGTGCATGACCAGTTCGTCCAGCGCGACCAGACCCGCCACGTCGCCGGGCAACGTGAAGCCACCCGCCTGTGTGAAGCCGTCCCACGCCGACTCGTCCCGCCACGCGGCGACCAGCTCATCGAGGCGCTGCGGGATCGCGGCCCGCCAGTTCGGGTCGAGCGCGGCGGCGTCCGCGCGAGGGGCCGCGCCCTCGGGCGGGGGTGTCTTACGGGCCGCCCAGGTGAACGCCAGGGACAACCCCTGCAGGTGGGCCAGCAGCGCCGCCACCGAGGTGTCCTCGCACGGCGTGGGATCGTCGAGCTGATCGTCTGCGACGCCGTCGAGCAGCGTCGCCACCTCACGTGCGGCCGGTGCCAGGTCGAGCATCGGTGCTCCCCTCCTCTGCCAGGCTGTGGTGTTCATACTGCTACACCGCCCGGGTCAGGCGATGCGGTCCGGCCGGTGTGCCCCACCGCAGTCGCATGACGAGGGCGCCGGCACGGGCGCCCTCGTCGCGTCGAACCCGTACGGGGATCTATGCCCGCTCGCAGGGGCCAGGGGCCGTGAATTCCGTGGTGCTCATATAGCTGCCGCCCGGATAGTCGGTCCACACGGCGATGTAGGAGAGACGGGCTCCCGGGCTGTCGCCGGGGATGCGCTGGATGGCGTGTGTGGTGGCGCCCCCCGCTGTCGCCGGGAGGGATTCGAGGCGGGAGGCCGTCGGGGTCGACTCCACCACGATGAGCAGCGCGGTGGTGTCCGACTGGTTGGTGATCGCCCAGTCGACGATCCACTCCGCGGTGCTGGTGTCGCAGACGGCAGAGACCGACGTGGCGAACGTCCTGGATGTGGCGGCCAGGGCCGGCGCGGCGGGCAGAACCGCCAAGGCGCCGACGGCCACGGCCGCGACGATGCGGGACCTCATCATGCTCCTTCCGAGGAGTTTGCGGCGAAAAGTGCCGCCCTCCACACAAGACGATCGGCGGCCGAAATCCAAGCCGTGCCCACGTCGTGGGCACCGCGATTGGCATCACCGAACGTCGCGACATTGGCCGTCTCACGGCCCGGCCTGCAGACGTACGGTCCGGCGTGGAAGCACCAGACCTTTGAGGAGTCCCATGCCACAGCCGACCGACCCGGGCCGTACGCGGTTCACCATCGACGACCGCGTGCTGCAGCGGGTGCCGGACTACGTGCTCGGCGTCATCGCGGTGCCCGCACTCGACGTGCCGCCCGGCCACCCGGTGTCGGAATTGCTGCTCGCCGCCGCCGAGGACGCCTTTCAGGCACGGCGCCTCGACAAGGCCGGCGTCGCGGCGCTGCCCGGGATCGCGGCCTGGCGCGACGCGTACCGGGCGGTCGGGTTGAACCCGAACCGGTTCCCCTGCGCCGCCGAGGCGATCGCCCGGCGGGTCGCGAAGGGCGACCGGCTGCCTCGGATCAACGCGCTGGTGGACCTGTGCAACGCGGTGTCGCTGGCCACCGGCCTGCCGGTCGCGAGCTGCCACGTCGGCGACGTTGCCGAGGAGCTGACGGTACGCCCTGCCGACGGCTCGGAGACGTTTCTGCCGCTCGGCCGGCCGGACGCCCCGGAGCACCCGGAGCCCGGCGAGGTGATCTTTGCCGACCGCCGTGGGCAGGCCCACTCGCGGCGCTGGAACTGGAGGCAGAGCCACGGCGTCGCCACCGGCGTCGGGCCGCATCGGCTCCTGCTCACCGTGGAGGCGGCGGATCACGCCGATGCCGCGGAGGTGGACGCGGCACTGGACTGGCTCCGCGACGCCCTGACAGCGATGGATGGCCCGCGCGTGCACCGCCTGCGCCTCGACCGCACCGTCCGCACCGGATTCCCGTTCGCCGCCGCGACCGTGGCCGCGGGCACCCTCCCGTGAGGCGGGGCGGCGCGGCGGCACCTCCGATCGGCGCGTATCTCACCGAGGGCCGGAAACCGCGCGCACCGCCGCGGCGAACGCCGCCACACCCTCACTGATCCGTTCGGCCGGCACCGCCCCGTAGCCGAGCAGGAAGGTCGGATCATCCGGCGCCGGGCCGAGGAAGAAGTCCGCCGCCGGGTGGACCAGCACCCCGCGCGCCTGCGCCTGGCGGGCGATCTCGGCGGGGTCGGCGCCACGCACCCCGCCGATGGTGGCGAGCACATGCAGGCCCGCGTCCGCTCCGCTCACCCGGACGGCGCCGCCGAACTGCCCGTGCAGGGCGTCCAGCAGGCGGCGCCGGCGTTGCCGGTACAGCCGGTCCATCCGGCCGATGTGCCAGGCGTACGAGCCGGAGGAGATGAACGTGGCCAGGGCTTCCTGGGTGACCGTGGCCGTCAGCCGATCGGTGATCCACTTCAACCCGAGGAACGGCTGCACGAGATGCGGCGGCAGGACCGCGTAACCGATCCGGATCGATGGGAACAGCGTCTTGCTGAAACTCCCCACGTACGCCACGTCGGCGTCGCCGGGGTCGGCCGCGATCGCCGGGATCCGCTCGCCGGTACGCGTGAACTCGTGGTGATAGTCGTCCTCCAGCACGGTGGCGCCGTGCGCGACCGCCCACCTCAGCAGGTCACGCCGACGCCGCGGCGACATGATGCAGCCGGTCGGGAACTGGTGCGACGGCGTCACGTAGATCAGCCGCACCCGGCCGGGTTCGTGTCCGGCCGCGCGTACGTGCCGGTCGATGTCGTCCACCCGCAGGCCCTGCTCGTCCACCGGGACGGCCACCACGGCCGCGCGGGCGTACCCGAAGATCTGCCGCAACACCATGTGGCTCGGATCCTCGATGACGATGACGTCCTCGGGCTTGACGAACAGCCGTACCAGGATGTCTATCGCCTGGGTGGCGCCGCTGGTGATCAGGATGCGGTCGGCCGGGGCGAGCAGCGCCCGGCTGCGCCGCAGCAGTGCCGTCAGCTGCGCGCGCAGCGCCGGTGAACCTTCCGCCGGGCCGTAGCCGAGCAGCGCCGCGTCGGCCCGGGTGAACGCCTCGTCCACGGATCGTCGCCACCGGGAGATCGGGAACTGCGCCAGCGCCGGTGTGCTGTGCCGGAAGTCGACCGCGTTGTCCGCCGCCCGTTGCCACGGCTGCCAGAGTGGATGGTCGGCCGGCGCGGCCACGGGTGGTTCGGGGGCCAGTGTGGACGTCCGGGTAGAGCCGGCAGGCGCCTGCCCGCCGGGCAGAGTGCTGCTGATCCGGGTGCCCGAGCCGCGCCGGCCGTCCAGCACGCCGTTGGCGCGCAGCAGCTCGTACGCGCGCAGCACCACGGTCCGGGACACATCGAGTTCGTGCGCCAGCTGCCGGCTCGGCGGCACCGGATCCCCGGGCTGCAGCTTGCCGGTGCGCACCGCGTCGACGATGTGGTCGCACAGCTGGGTCTGGAGGGGTACGGCGCTGCCACGGTCCAGGCCGATCAGGATCTGCGACGTGCCCACCGCGCAACCCTACGCATCAGGGAGCCGGGCTGGATCCCCCGCTCCCCCGGTCCGCGGTGTGCCAGTACAGCAACGGGCCGTCCGTGCCGTCGGCCACCAGAGCCCGTACGGCCGCCGCCGCTTTCGCGGTGTAGACCGGTTCGGCCGCCAGTCCGGCGTGCTCGGCCAGCCAGCCGACCGCGGCAGTCGAGTCGGTGGTGGCCACGCCGTAGCCGGGACCGAGCCAGTCGCGGCGCACGCTCAACGGTGCCAGCGGCGTACCGTCGGGCAGGTCCGCTCCGGCCCGGCGCAGCAGCCGCGCCGCGGCGGCGCCGAGCCGCCGGACCTGCGCCTGCCCCATCGGCGTCTTGTCGTTGACCAGTACGCCGACCACCTCGGTGGGCAGGCCCGCCAGGGCCAGCCCGAGCGCGAGCCCGGCCGCCGTGCCGCCGGAGCCGACCGGCAGCAGCACCCGCCGGGGCGCCGGCAGTTCGCCCTGCGCCACCTGGTCGGCGAGCTCGAACACCGCCTCGACGTAGCCGAGGCAGCCGCGCGGGCTGGAGCCGCCGATCGGGAGCAGGGCCGGCCGCCGGCCGGTCACCGCGGCCTCGGCCAGGAATCGGGCCGCGGCGACGTACCCGCCGGGAACCGTGCGGACGCGGCGGACCCGGGCGCCGGCCGCGAGCACCGCGGCGAGCTGGCGGGCGACATGCTCGTCATACGGCTGCTCCACGGCGACGACGGCCACCCGGAGATCGGCCGCGGCGGCGTACCGGGCCACGGCGACGGCGTGGTGGCTGCCCGTCCCGCCGGCGGTGACGACCGTACGCCGGCCGCGGCCGAGCAGGTCCGCGAGGGTCCACTCCAGCTTGCGGACCTTGTTGCCGCCGTAGATCGTCCCGTACCCGCTGTCGTCCTTGATCCACACCTGGGGTGCACCGGCGAGCCGCCGTACCGGGGTGGGGCCGCAGCCCAGCCGGCGAAACGGCAGCCGGGCCGCCGCGGTCGGATACCGGACGTGCAGGTACGGCGCGGTCATCCGCTCAGGGTACGGCGACCCGCGGCCCGCCGGGGTCTACGATTCGTGGGAGTGGTGCCGGCACACCCGCCACCGCTCCCGCACGGCGGTCGCCGTCGTGCCCGGTCCGGCTCGACGTCCAGCGGCATCCGCGGGAGGGCGTGGTGACCAAGCACAGTACGACACAGACCAGGGTGTGGCCGCGGCTTCGGATCGACGACTGGGCCGACACCAAGGACACAGTGCACATGTGGACCCAGATCGTCGGGAAGATCCGCATGGCGCACACACCGCCGGTCAACCACTGGTGGCACGTCACGCTCTACGTCAGCCCGCGTGGCCTGACGACCTCCACGATCCCGTACCGGGACGCGGCGTTCGACATCGAATTCGACTTCCTCGACCACCAGTTGCACCTGCGGACGACCGACGGTCGCCGCCGGCAGGTGAGGCTGGCGCCGAAGCCGGTGGCCCGCTTCTACACCGAGACCATGGACGCGCTCGCCGATCTGGGCATCCAGACCCGCATCCACGCCGCGCCCAACGAGGTGGAGCCCGCCGTACCGTTCGCCGACGACGAGCAGCACGCCTCGTACGATCCGCGCGCGGTCCAGCTGTACTGGAATCAGCTGCTGCAGGCCGGGCGCGTCATCGGGCAGTTCCGGTCCGGGTTCGTGGGCAAATCCAGCCCGGTGCACTTCTTCTGGGGTGCCATGGATCTGGCCTGCACCCGGTTCTCGGGGCGCACGGCACCGCCGCACCCCGGCGGGGTGCCGAACTGCCCCGCTCGCGTCATGCGCGAGGGCTATTCGCACGAGCTGGCGAGTTGCGGATTCTGGCCCGGCGGCGAGGAGGGCGCGTTCTACGCGTACGCCTATCCCGAGCCGCCCGGGTACGCCACCCACGCGGTCCACCCGGGCGCCGCGCGCTACCAGGGCGACGTCCGCGAGTTCCTGCTGCCGTACGAAGCCGTCGCCACGGCACGCGACCCGGACGCGACGCTCACCGACTTCCTCGACACGACGTACGGGGCCGCCGCCGACCTTGGCGGCTGGGACCGCGCCGCCCTGGAGGCCGGGCCGCCGCCGCGCGACGATCATCCCGGGTGATCGTTCCCGACGCCGGGTGATGGAGCTCGCGGCGAGCCCGAAGGCATTCGTGGCTCCGGTGGGAGAACGGCAGGGGGCGGGCCGACGGCGGCCCGGGACCGCGCCGCGCGCACCAACGGGCGCAGCACGGCACCCGATGCCGCGGCGCAGACGCCCAGCACGATCACCTCGGCGGGCCGGTGATGGCGGACGATCTGGGCCGACGTCACGAGCAGCGCCGCAAGGCAGGCGACCGCGCCGACCGCACTGTGCAGCCGGCCGGAGTCGCGGTGCGGGAAGGCGTCCGGTGGGGCGGCCGGCACGGGGTCCGGATGTTGTGCCCGGTAACCGGCCAGCATCCGGCTGGACCAGGCGCTGGGGTCGCGGCGGCCCAGGCGGTGCAGGCCGACCGCCCCGGCGGTCAGCAGCAGGGCGTACACGGCGGCGAACGTGACCTCGAACGGCATGCCGGTCACCGCCCGGACAGCTTGCCGGCGGCGGTGGCCTCGTCCGGCTCCGGCCGCTCCACCTCGGTGAACAGCATCAGTTCCGCAGCCTCTCCGTCCCGGGTGGACGGCACCGCGGCGCCGTCGGGCGCCTCCGCGCGGCCACCGCGCAGCCCTTGGAAGGCCAGCCAGAGCAGGGGCAGCACGCCACCGACGATGAACACCACGTCGCCGGGCAGGCGCAGCCACTCGAACAGCGTGTTGGTGTCGTTGGTGAGGAACTCCATCGAACGGGCCTCGAAGTAGCCGGCGTCCACGGAGTGGTAGAGCTGCAGGATGCCCAGCGGCAGCAACGTCACGAACGCCATCCAGGCCAGGCCGATGTTCAGGCTCCAGAAGCTGACCTTGACGAGCTTGTCGTTCCACCGCTGGGCGGGCACCAGGTAGCGCAGGGCGAACACGGCGAACCCGAGGGCCAGCATGCCGTAGACGCCCATCATGGCGGCGTGGCCGTGGTTGGCGGTCAGCGCCGTGCCGATCTCGTAGTAGGAGACGATCGGCAGGTTGATGAGGAAACCGAAGACGCCCGCGCCGAGGAAGTTCCAGAAGCCGACCGCGACCAGGAACATGACCGCCCAGCGGTGGGGGAACGCCGCGGCGCTGCGGGCTTCCTGGCGGGCGCCGAGGCGGATGAAGCTCCACGCCTCGACGGTCAGGAACGTCAGCGGAATCACCTCGAAGGCGGAGAAGAACGCCCCGAGCGCCAGCGTCTGGGCGGGCGCACCGCTGAAGTACCAGTGGTGGGCGGTGCCGATGACCCCGCCCGCGCTGTACAGCACGATGTCGAGGAAGATCACCGTCAGGGCGATCCGCTCGCGGACGACGCCGAGCAGGACGAAGACGTACGCGACCATGACCGTGGTGAACAGCTCCAGGAAGTCCTCCACCCACAGGTGGACGACCATGAACCGCCAGTAGTCGGTGATGACGAAGTTGTCGCTCTGGTTGGCCATGAGTCCGGTGGCGTACACCAGCGGCAGCGCGAGCGCCGCGAAGAAGAACAGCCACGGCATGTTGGCCCGGCTCTCGGTGGCCAGCCGGCCGCGCAGTCCACGCCAGAGGATCGCCACCCAGAAGACCATGCCGATGGTGAGCAGGATCTGCCACAGCTTGCCCAGGTCGAGGTACTCGAAACCCTGCATGCCCAGCCAGTGCCACGCGCCCTGCAGTCCACCGTGGATGCCGATCGCCTCGCCCGCCAGCGAGCCCACCACCACGATGGCCAGCGCGCCGAGCAGCGCGTAGGCCAGGAACGCCTGGCCTTTGGGGTCCGGCTTGCGGGTGATCATGGGTACGAGGAAGATCCCGGCGGCCAGGAACGAGGTCGACACCCACAGCAGGGCGAGCTGCACGTGCCAGGTACGCACCAGGTTGTAGGGCAGCCAGTGGTCCAACGGGATACCGAAGAAGCTGGACAGGTCGGCCCGGTAGTGCTCGGAGGCGGCCCCGACGAGTGTCTGCACCAGGAACAGCGCGGCCATGGTGAAGAAGAACCACGCGGTGGCCCGCTGGGCGCCGGTGAGCCGCACCTTCAGCGGATCGCGGAAGCGCAGTTCCTGCTGGTCACGGCCGTGCCAGCCGAGCCAGTTCCACCGGCCGAACGCGGCGAACAGCGCCCCCGTACCGCCGAGCAGCGCGATCAGGCTGAGCACGCTCCACACGACCGCGTCGGCGGTGGGCTTGTTGCCGACCAGCGGTTCCGGCGGCCAGTTGTTCGTGTAGCTGTGGTTGGTTCCGTGCCGCTGCGTGGACGCCGACCATGCGCTCCACGCGAAGTACGCGGTGAGCTGCCGTACCTGCACAGGGTTGGTGATCGCGTTGGGGCGCAGTCCGGTCTTGCCGGCCGGGTTGCCCAGCGTCTGCGCGTAATGGTCGATCAGCGTGTGGAACGCCGCCGCCTGCGCCGCGGAGATGGTCAGCGTGCCGGTGCTCGTGTCGTACCGGTTGGATTTGAAGTCGTCGCGGGTCCGCTGCGCTGCGGTGTCCGAGGCGGGTCCGCCGTAGCTGTCGCGCACCGCCAGAGCCGAGCGGCGCAGATAGTCGGCAGTGAAGTCCGGGCCGAGGTAGGCGCCGTGGCCGAAGATCGAGCCGTATTCCATCAGCCCGTTGCGCAGGAAGACCTCCTGGCCGGCCCGCACGTCGGATTCGGTGAAGACGACCTGGCCGTTGTCCGCGACGACCCGTTGCGGCACCGGCGGCCCCTGCCGGTACGCCTGGAAGCCCATGAGGACCAGGACGAAGAACCCGCACATCGAGATGAGCGCGGCGGCCTGGACCCAGCCCTTGCCGATGAGCAGCCGCCGCCGTGTCGCAGGCGCTGTCGTCGCCTCCACAGATCCCCCCGGCAAATTAGGCATATCTACATGGACCGTGCGGCACCTTCCACACCGTACATACATCATGTTCGCCGGAAACGCGATCAACTCGACCGCGTGTCGTCGATCGGATGCGCGGGGGCACCTAAGATGCGCGGATGCTCACCCGCCGCACGTCCGACTGCGCCCGGTTCGGTCACCCCGAGATCACGTTCCATCTGACCCGGGAGTCGCCGATCCCCGACATCCATCGGGTCCTCGTCGACTACTTCGAGGGCCGGGTCGCCGGCGGAACCCGATTCCGGGCCGGCGAGGGCGTCCGGCTCGGATGGGCGACGTTGCTCCTGTTCGACCGGGGCGACGGAACGCTCGGCGTCAAGGAGCGGGTCATCGCGCCCGACGTGGAGTGGACCGACTCGGTCGATCGCGCGTTGCGGGACCTGTGGTGCCAGCGCGAGATCAACGACAGTGTCGGGCTGCTCGACGAGCTCGACTTCCCGACCCAGGACGAGCTGGTGATGGCTGCCGACTGCGCGCTGGAGGCCGGGCCGGTCTTCATGGTGCGCCTCGATGACGCGTCCGAGGGCTTCTCCGGGTGGTCACTCACGTGCCCGGAGGACCACGACCACGGCCGGCGGAGCCTCGTGCCACTGATGGCGGTCGCCGCGAACCTGCCGGGCCTTGTCCAGCTGCTCGCACTGCCGCGAGGGGTGAGCGTGCTCGTGCAGTGGATCGCCAAGGCCGACATGCCGTCCGGCCAGCTGCACATCGAGCCGCACGTGTTCCGCGAGGGCCAGGTGCTGCCCGCACGGCCGGGGTCGTACCTGGCCGCGCTGCAGGCACAACCGTCGGAGTAACAGTTCCCGCGCTCGTACAGCAACAACCGGCGCACTCAACGCGTTCGGCAGCACCGGACAGCGCGCGGTCAGCGCCGCGGGTGCCGGAATGGACGACGGCTCGATCAACTCAGGTTTCGCGCAGTGTGCGCAGGGCGCTGGTGAATGCGGGCAGGTTGTCGCCGAGGCCGGCGAAGAACGCGGCGTCGCAGGCTTCGACCGCGACGACCGCCTGGTTGGCGAGGTCGCGACCGGCTTGCGTGACGGCCACCGCCCGGGCCCGCCGGTCGGTGGGATGAGCGGGCCGATGCACGAGGTCGCGGCTCTCCAACGCGCGGAGCACCTGCGAGGTCATCATCGGGTCGGTGGCGGCCATGCCGGCGAGGGTCTTCTGGGTGACCGGCCCGGACGCTTGCAGGTACGTGAGCGTAGCCAGCAGCACGAACTGCACGTGGGTGATGTCGAACGGTTTCAGGGCCGCCCGCTGTGCGGCCTGCCACCGGTTGGTGACCTGCCACATCAGCAGACCAGGGCTGTCGTCGGGGCTGTCATGCCGGGTGGCCAGACTCATGCCGGAACCGGCTGGGCCTGCATCGCGGTGTGAATACGTCGGAAGTCGTCGTCGGTGAGCCGCACGAGGCCGCGACGCAGCTGGGTGCCCCACCCGGGCTGGGCGGTCAGGCCCAGACCCAGAGTCCGGATCGGCGTCTCGATGGCGCCCGGCAGGTAGTTGACCCGGCGCCGCCACGGGTGGAACGTGCCCTCGTCCGCCTGCCAGATCTCGTCGTCGGCGACCACGCCGATCGCGGTGAACGCCTGCAGCGGTACGCCGCCGCGCAGACTCGTCCGGGGCGAGTAGTAGACGAGCCAGTCACCGGCGGCGAGCCGGGCGAGCCCGTCCCGCTTGCCGTGACCGAGCTGGGCGATACCCAACTGCGTGCCGCGCCGGACGTGGTCACGGCAGACCACACCGAGCCAGTGACTCATGCCGACACTCCCGCCGTGCGCGCTGCCGCCTCGAGCCGCGCCAGGTCGCCGCCGAGCCCGGCCGCGATGCCCTTGCCGAGCACGGCGGTCCAGAGGAACGCGAGCGGACCGGTGATCGTGACCTGCACCGCGACGACGGTGCGGCCGCGGGAATCCTCGGTCACGAGGTGCTGGAACGTCAGTCGCGCGCCCAACAGCAGGGAGACGTCGGTGAATTCACGCTCCGCAACGAGCGACGTGATGACGAACTTGGTGGCCGGGCCGCCCTTCGGCTTGAGCCGCCCGGTGGTGCCGGTCCGGAACGGTCCGTCGAGGCGCACCCACTCGGTGTCGGTGTTCCACTGCGGCCAGGTGGCGACGTCGGCCCAGCGCTCGAAGAAGGCGGCAGCGGGGACGTCGGTGGTGATTTCTGCGGTGGCGATCGTCTTCATGCCATTAGTATGCGCGCTTAGTATCTGCGCGTCAAGTCGGCTGCCCGGTGGATCCGCGGACGGGCGCGGATCCACCACGGCAGGAACACTCACTCGGCGCCGAGGCGGTCACTGTGCTTGTCGAAACCGATGTAGAGGCGCGCCGACGCATTCGACCCGAGCGAGCCCAGGGTCTCCAGCTCACGCAGCCGAAGCAGCGCCGGGTGCTGCGCGTACGCCTCAGCGGCAGCGGCCAGCCGGCGCAGCGCGTCCACCTCGGCGTCGGCCCGGATCCGCTGCGCCTCGGCATCGGCCTCGGCGGCCAGGCGGGTCGACTCGACCCGGGCCTGAGCGGCGACCCGCTCGGCGTCCGCCTTGGAGCTCGCCTCCAGCGCCTCACGCTCCGCACGGGTACGAGCCTCAACCATCTGGGCCTCCGCCATGCGCTGCGCCGTGAGAACCCGGTTCATGATCTCCTGCAGATTGCCCGGGAAGGCCAGGTCCTTCACGTCGGCCCGGATGATCCGTACGCCGTAGCCGGTGGAGATGCCCTCGACGTCTCGCAGGATGTCCTCGCTGAGCTGGTTGCGGTTGGTCAGGATCGCCTCGAGCGTCATCGACGCCAGCGAACGCCGGGCGGCGAGCTGGACGTCGCTGTAGATCCGGTCCTGATAGTCGGCGACCTGCTCCACGGCCGCCTGCGCATCGATCACCCGGAACTGCGTGATGATGTTGACCCGCACGGCGACCTTGTCGGCCGTGAGGATCTCCTGGCCCTTGATGTTCAGTTCCCGCTCGCGCACATCGATCGGCACGATCACGACACGCGGCACACGCGTACCCGGAAAGCGGCGGCGGGGAAGCTCGTAGCGGCCCGGCTCGAGCACCTGATCGAAGCGGCCGTCGACGTACCGCAGGCCACGGAATCCGCTGTGGACGATCATCTCTTCAGCTTGGGACATGATTCACCTCTGCACCGGGGTCACACCCCCCGGGATAGGACGTTGGGGCGGCCCCGGAGCGGTTCCGATGTGAAGGATCGGTCGCCGGGAGGACAACGGATCAGCGTGGTTTGATCGCCAATGCATCCGCTGCGGAAGCGCGTACTTCTGAAGCCGCCGGGGCCGCGATCAGAATCGCAAGCCCGGCCGTCGGCCGACAACCCAATATCACCGGCGGCGCTCGTCGTCCAGCTCACGAGTGGCCCACTGTGCCCAGTCCCGCTGGAGCTGATGCCACCGCAGGCCGAACTCGGCGGCGAAGCGGCCGAACGGCGGCCGGTCGCCCGGCCCGGCTTCCGACTCGGTGCGCTCGATCGCGTCGGTCAGATCGGCGATGCCCGCTTCCGCGCGTTCCACCACGTCGTCGAGCAGCGCGCGCATGTCGTCGGTGTTCAGCGCGGACAGCATGAACAGCCGCAGGATCTCCTCGCTACGCGTCGGCGAGTCCTTGCGCGCGAACATCCACTCGCGGAACTCGTCGGCACCGCGCGCGGTGATGCCGTACGTCCGGCTGCCGCGCGCACCCTCGCCGACCACCTCGATCAGCCCGTCGGCCGTCATCTTGCGCAGTTCCGGATAGATGTGGCTGTGACTGGCGTGCCACGCGTACCGGGAGAGGACCCGCTCGAACCGTTTGCTCAGGTCGTAGCCGGTCTGCGGGCGCTCGACGAGCAACCCGAGCAACGCATGGCGAAGGGACATACGCGGAGTGTATCCAGTCCACTTTCACATGTACGGATTGGCATGTCGGCTCGTACATGTCAACGTTCGGAGCATGAGCGAACAAACCCCGAGCTACCTGCAAGGAAGCCTCGCCCCGGTGCCCGACGAGATCGACGCCGTCGACCTGACCGTCGTCGGTGCGCTGCCCCGCGAGCTGACCGGCCGCTACGTCCGTAACGGCCCCAACCCCAAGCCCGGCGAGGACAGCGGGCACTGGTTCACCGGCCACGGCATGCTGCACGGCGTACGGCTGCGCGACGGCCGCGCGGAGTGGTACCGCAACCGCTGGGTGCGCACGCGGCGGCTGGAAGGCGGCCAGCCGTTCCGCGAGGACGGCAGCCGCGACCTGACGGTCGGATACGCGAACACGTCCGTCGTCGCGCACAGCAACAAGCTCTTCGCCCTGGTCGAGAGCTCCTTTCCGTACGAGGTGACGCGCGAGCTGGACACGGTCGGGCCGTGCGACTTCGAGGGCCGGCTGACGACCGCGATGACCGCCCACCCCAAGGAGGACTCGGTCACCGGCGAGCTGCACCTGTTCGGGTACGGCATCCGGCCGCCGTTCCTGACGTACCACCGGCTCTGCGCCGACGGGCAGCTGATCACGAGTTTCCCGGTCGAGGTCGGCGGGCCGACGATGATGCACGACTTCGCGATCACCGCCCACCACGTCGTCTGGCTGGACCTGCCCGTGGTGTTCCAGCCGGAACGGATCGGCATGGGCCTGCCGTTCGAATGGAGCGACGGCTATCGGCCGCGGATCGGCGTGATGTCCAAGGACGGTGGACCGGTGCGGTGGTTCGAGGTCTCGCCGTGCTACGTCTTCCACGTCGGCAACGCCCACGAGGACGCGCAGGGCCGCATCGTGCTCGACGCCGTCCGCTACAGCCGGGCCGCGTGGATGTCGGCGTGGACGACCATCGGCGGTGCGCCCGACGCCAGGCAGGCCGCCCAGTCCGGCAACAGCGTGCTGCACCGGTGGACGCTCGACCCCGCGAGCGGCCGGGTGAGCGAACAGCAGCTGGACGACCAGAACGTCGAGTTCCCCACGGTCGACGACCGGACTGTCGGCCGCCCCCACCGCTACCTGTACGCGGTCGACCGCCACACGATCGTCAAGTACGACAATGTGTCCGGCGCCGTGCAACGGCACGGGATCGGCGACGACTGGTGGGCCGGCGAGGCCGTGTTCGTGCCGGCCGATGCGGGCAGCGGCGAGGACGAGGGCTGGCTGATCTCGATCGCCACCCACACCGATCCCGCCGTGCCGTCACGGCTGCTCGTGCACGATGCCAGGGACCTGACCGCCGCGCCGGTGGCCGAGGTGCAGCTGCCCAGGCGGGTGCCCGCGGGCTTCCACGGGTCGTGGATCCCGGACGGCGAGCCGGCCTGACCGGTCAGTCCGGCGGCGCAGGAACGTCGCGATCGAACGCCCACATGCGCGTCTTCGTCTCCTCCAGAATGAGGTGCGCGATGTGCAGCACGGTCAGATCCTGGCTCGGGTCGTCGGTCGCATACCGCGGGAACACCACGGTGAACCGGTCACCCGGCCGGTAGTCGTTCGCTGCCAGATACGCGTCGAGCTGCGCGAACCCGTCCGGGACGCTTTCGCAGTCGGCGACCGTCGGGTAGCTCATCCCGTCGCCGGTGCGGACCATCAGCAGGATCGTGTACCGCGGGCGCGCCGCCTGGAGATCAACCCGGATCTGCGCGGCGAAGGCCTCACCCGCGGCGGGCCGGTCATCGGCGCGGCGCAGCGCCTGGGCCCACGCGAACGTCAGCTCGTCCTCGGCGGTCCCGGCCGGCGCGTCACCCGTCGGCCGGATCGCAGCATTGTGGCAACGTCCGTCGTCGGTGAGTTGCTTCGCTTCCGTGCCATCGGTGGGAAGCAGCCAGAGCTCGCGCAATGAGTAGTCGCAGGTCTCCGGGTCGTGCCACCACACCTTGGTGACGACGACCCATGTTCCGTCCGGCGACCACCCGCTGACGTGGTGGTTCGGCCACCCGGCGGCTCGATCGCCACGCCCCGGGGACACGCGGCGATGCGCGCCGGTGCGCAGGTCGATCACATAGACGCCGGCGTCCTCACACCCGGCCAGATCCACGGCGAGTCTCGTCCCGCACGGGGACCAGTACGCCTGGGCGGCGAGATAGAAGAACGGGAGTTTCAGCGCGAACACGTCCGACCCATCCGCGCGAGCCACGCAGAGCATGGAGGTTTCGTGCCGGTAGACGATCCATCGTCCGCCCGGGGAGACGGAGGCGAGGTCGTAGAACCCGGGCAGCGCCGTACCGTCCGGCGCGTCGGATTCGACCTCGTGCACGGTGCCCGTGTCGACGTCCACCTCGCGCCACACGAACCCGATGCCGGGCAGCCGCATCTCGAATCGCACCCTCCGGCCATCCGGGGACCAGCGAGGCGTGCCCCAGAAAACACCGTCGACGAGCTGCCGACGACGACCCGTCACGGTGTCGAGCAGGACCAGGTCGTGTACGTCGTCATCGGAGAGCTGTCCCTCGTCGTTGCGGACCGCGCGTTGGGAGACGAATTGCATCGCCAGCTCCACGGAACCCCCACCATCTGTTGGTGCTTGTCATCCCTCGTGGACGGTGATGGTAGCTTTCGCGCGCGGGTGCTGGACGCTGGCACACGTGTACCGGCCGGGCTTGTCGATCGCGAGGAGCTGGGTTTCGCCGGCGTCCAGCCGCGAGTTGTCCCCGTTCCCGCCCGGGTCCGGCGTACACATCACGGTCTGCGCGGTGCCCGACTCGTTGACGACCGTGAAGTTTTCGGTGGCAATCAGCGACAGTTTCGCCGGGGCGACCGTGGAATTGCCGGTGAAGGTCAGGGTGGGCTTCGGTGTCCCGCACCCGCTCTCACCGGCGACGGTCACCCGGAGCGCCGCGCCGTCGGCGCTCTGCACGGTGAACGTGCCGGTCTTCGGGAACTGGATGACCTGGCGTTCCTTCACGTCGAGCACGCTGGTGACGATCCCGGCGTCCGGCGTGGTCGCCAGTGCGTGGACCTCGTCGGACTTGTTGGTGACGGCCAGGAAGCCGCCGCGGCGCACGGTCAGCTTGCGGGGGCTGAACGCGTACGGTTCGGTGGACGCCTTCCCCACGATCGTCACCTTGGTGGCTTTTGTGCACTCCGGGTCGATGCCGCCGCTTTCGGAGGAGCCGTCTCGCTGCGTACCCGAGGATCCTGTCGCGGTCGTCTCGCGCGGCGTGGCCGCGCCGCTCGCCGTGGTCGGCGCGCACGCCGTGAGGGCGAGCAGGACGGCGACGGCCACGCAGCCGGTCGCCGACCACTGACCTGCCTCGAGTCTCCGGGGCACGGAAGCTCCTCTCCGTCGGGTGCCGGGCGGACCGGGCCACCGGCACGCACAAGCGTGAACCATTCGGAGCTACGGCCCGCGCCGCGCAGCGGTTCAAACCGACGGGTGGCTGTGCTGCTCCTCCTCCTCGATCCGGCCGCCGAGCTCGGTGATTCCGTACGCTCCGGCCAGCCGCTTCGCGGCGAACAGGTCGGCGGCGGCCTCAGCCCGGCGGCCCTGGAGCCGGCGCACCCGGCTGCGGTGGAGGTGGCTGACGGCCCGGCCGCTCGGATTGCCGATGTCCACCTGCGTGTCGAGGCTCCGGCCGTACCAGTCCTCGGCGCCGGTGAGTTCGCCGCGCCGCTCCCACGCCTGGCCCAGGTGGTCGTACGCCGAGGCGAGCAGGTGGGCGTCGCCGATCTTCTTGGCGATGTCCACGGCGGCCCACAGGTCGTCGATCGCCGCGTCGATGTCACCCCATTGCACCTCGAGGTAGCCGAGCGTGGTGTGGACGGCACCGAGTTCCTTGACGTCGTGGTGACGCTCGCTGATCGCCTTCGCCTGGGCGAGGTGCTGCCGTGCGTCGTCCTCCCGGTGGAAGCGGGTCCAGGCGAGATACCCCAGTTCGCGATGGGCCGACGCCTCGACCTGGGGATCGGTGTCGCGGGCTCGCGCGAGCGCCTGCGCGCACCGCCGCTCGACCGCGTCGTCCGGCGCGCCCTGCTGCCGTTCGACCCAGCCGAGGCTGAGCAGGGCGCCGGCCCATCCGTCGGTCACTGCGTGCTGCTCACACAGGGCGATGCACCGGGTCAGCAGCTCCGCGGCTTCGGCCAGGCGGCCCCGAGCGGAGGCGATGCGTCCGAGCCGGTACGCCGAGAGGGTGACGATCGGCCAGAGACCGGCCGCGGTGCCGGTCTGCCGGCTGTCCGAGAACTGTGCGGCGGCCGTGTCGTACCGGCCTGCCAGGTCGGCGACCTCGCCGAGCAGGAACGCGGCGCGGGCGTGGGCGGCAGGGTCGGTCGACGTCGCGATGCGCCGGGCCTCCCGCTCGACGACATCGGCGTATCCCCAGGTGAGCAGCGCATGCCCGGCCCACCACAGCGCCTGTGACGCGGGCTCGGTCTCGCCCGCCTCGTTCCGGTGGAAGACCTCCTCCAGGGCGGCCTCCGCGGCGGCCAGGTCGCCGGGGCGGGGCGGGCGAGGGTCCCGCGCGTAGAAGTGGGCCGCCGTACGGTGCAGCCGCGTGACGGTGTCCGCCGGGATCGCGCCCAGCACCGCACTGCGGGCGGCTTCCGCGATCCGGACGGTGTCGTTGCCGATGTCCACCTCGACCAGGAACCGCTGCGCCAGCAGGGGCACCGCGTCCTGCATCGTGCCGCCCAGTCGCGGCAGGTCGGCCCGGCGGACCGCGCGGCGCAGCACGGCGAGACGCTCCAGCGCCTCGCGCGCGCCCGGCGGCAGGTCGGCCAGCGACTGGCTGATCAGGTCGTCCACGGCCGCTTCCACCTCCGTCGAACCCAGAACCTGGTCCAGCGGGCGGTGACCGCGCACGACGAGGTCGGCGACGGTGCGCAGCGCGGCCGGCATCCCGCCGTACCGTGCTGCTGCCCGCCGCAGCAGCTGCTCGTCGGCCGACCGCAGCCCGCAGGCCTGTAACAGGTGCACAGCCGCCTCGTCGTCGAGTCCGCCGACCTTGCGTTCGACCATGGCACCGAGCGGCACCTCGATCCCGCTCGGATCGAATCGCGGGAACACGTCGCTGGTCGCCAGGATCTTCGCGGCGTTGACGCGGGTCAGCAGCCGCAGCAGGACGGTCCGCAGTGCCTCGTCGCGGATCGCGCCGTCGGCGTCCAGCCATCGCTCGACGCGATGGAGTACGACCAGGTACCGCTTGCGGTTGAGCGCGGCCATCAGCCGCTGGACGATCGCGGGCAGCGATTCGGGGTCGCGGTGGTGCCAGTGGCCTTCCAGCGCGCTGTCGCCCTGCTCGCTCAGCATGGCGTGCAGCTGGCCCAGGAACGCGCTCACCGTGTCGCGTCCCTCGGTGCAGTCGATCCAGAGGACGTCGTCGAACGTTGCCCGGTGCTCGTCGACCACTTTCGCCGCGATGGTGCGTTTGCCCCAGCCCGGCGGGCCGGTGAGCAGGAACAGGCGCTGGTGGCGGTCCGCGACGAACGACGCCAGTTCCGCGCGCAGCTCCCGCCGGTCGAGAAAGACGCCGACGCCGGGTACGCCGTCCCGGCGGGGCAGTTCCGGCGCGGAGGTGGCGGCCGCGCTGCCCGGCCCGACGAGCTGCCGGACGCGGTCGGCGACGAAACGGTACGCGTCGGCGTCACGCGTCGCGGGCTTCACGATGGACGTGTGGCTGCCGCGTACCCGGCGGGTGCGGTTCATCGGCAGCCCGAGGCTCGCGCTCAGGGTGTCGACCCAGAAGTCCGACGCGCCCAGCACCCCCCACGTCGGCAGGGACTCACGATCAGGGCCCGGCTCGGAGCCGTCGAGCACCACCCGGGTCGTGAAGAACGTGTTGAGCTGGGTGACCAGCGCACCGTGCGCGACGATGGCCCGGCCGTCCTTGGTCAGCCGGCCGGCCAGGCGCGGCACCCGCAGAGATCCGGCCTGCGGGGTCGCCATCATGATCAGGCCGGACACATACGGTGGGTGCCGGAACTCCCCGGAGTCGATCAGGAAGCGGACGGCCGCCTTGCACAACAGGCCGCCCATGCTGTGCCCGATGAGGATGATCCGCTGGTACGTGCTCGCCTGCCGCAGGACTCCGGCCAGCACCTCGGCCTCGACCGCCAGGTCGACCGAGCGCCATAACTTCACCCGGCCCCGCAGGGACACGTACTCGTAGAGTCCGACGTCGACGTCGGGGAGTTCCTGGAAGAGCAGGCGGGGGAATTCTCCCCAGGTCGGACGCGTGCCGTACCGGCGGCCGCCGAGGCCGTGGACGAACACCACAAGGGTCGCGCAGTCGGTGAGCCCGGCGTGGCGGTGCACGACGAGCGGCTCGTCGTGCAGTGCCCGGTCGGCGGGCGGCTCCGCGAATTCGTCCTGGATCAGGTCACGCATGGCGACGAGGCCCGCTATCGGCCGCTGTACGCGGGCGCCGGCCGGTTTCCAGGGGCCCACCGCGGCGCGAGCCGGGCGTACGTGTCCAGGTGGGCGCGTGCGACCACGGGCCACGCCGTACGCCGGGCAAGTCGCCGCAGTGGCGCGCGCACCGCGGCGCGGAACCCGTCGTCGTCGAGGATCCGCTCGGCCAGCCTCGCGAGTTCCACCGGCCGTCCAGGGTCGACGAGCAGTTCGTCACACACCTCCGCCAGCTCCTGAAACTTGGGCCGCCGGGACGCGACCACGATCGCACCGGCCCCGAGGGCGCGGTGCAGAATGCCGCTGGCCGAGCGGGTGTCCTCGTCGTACACGCAGAACACCACGTCGGCGGCGGCCAGAGCCGCACTCAGCACGGGCTCGGGGACCGGTTCCCGTGTCACCACGAGCTGATCGCCCACCCCGGCCCGGTGCGCCTTGTCGACGCAGGAGTCGAGGTACGCGAGCGCCTCCGGGCCGGGTTCGCGCAGGTACCCGCCGACCCACAGCCGGGCGTCCGGGCGCTCGGCGGCAATGAGGGCGAAGGCGTCGATGACCACGTCGAGGTTCTTGGAACGCCGGAGATATCCGGGAGCGACCAGCAGTGGGCGTCCGGCCGGGGCCGAGGCGACCGGGAACGTCCCCGGCGCCGGGTGCAGCGTCCCGTGCGGGATCGTCACCACCGCGTCGTCCGGCACCCCCTGCCGGACGAGGGCCTGGCGCATCGACCGGTCGTGGTGCACGACGACCAGACCCGCCCGCTCCCCGATCGCCCGCTGGTGGGCTTCGATGGATACGCCCCGCAGCGAGAACCCGCGGGACCATCCACAGCCGAGGTCGACGCTGAGGTCGGTGTGGACGGTGTGCATCGTGACCACCGTCGGTGATCCGGCGCGCGCCAGTGCGCTCAGGAGCCGGGGAAACCGCTCGTCGGCGCCGAAGATGCCGAACTCGTGCTGGATGTGGACGACGTCGGGCCGAGTCGCCGCCACCGCCCGGGCGATCTCCGACGGGTAGTCGGTGCCGTCGACCACGGCCGGGACCACCCGGAACCGCCCGTCGTCGTACGGCGCGGCCGGGCTCGGCGTGACGACGGTGACCTCGGCGTCGCCGTCCTCGGCCAGCAGTGCCGCACCGAGGTAGCTCGTGTAGCCGGCGATGCCGCAATGATCGGGGGCGAACGTCGACACCAGGGTGATGCGTGTGGCCACCACTGCAGGAGCCTCCTCGCCGACGACGGAGCGGAACAAGGCGCGCACGCAGAGTCTAAACAGGTCGCCCGAGGTCCCGCACGTAACGCGCGCGCGGGGACCGGCCGCGGCGAGCGGGATCTGCGCCAATCCGCCCGGTTGTCGAATCCGAAGAATTCTCGTTCATTTACTTGTATGGATTTAATAGCTCCGTAATGCTTCGTGCGAGAGGGCTCCCACCCCCCGAGCCCTTCCGGCAAGGAGGCCGTCATGCCCCACCTGTTCCGCATCCCCCTCGCCAGTTGCGCCCTCGGCGTTGTCGCGGCCCTGAGCATCAGCGCCCCCGCATCGGCCGACCCGGTGCCTGTGACCTGGGACTGCCAGGCCCAGCCGCCGATCGGCGGCGCGCAGCAGCTCAACCTGGACACCCCGATCACCGGCTCCGCGCCCGCGAGTGTCCCGGCCGGGTCGGACTTCGAGATCGCCGCCGAATCCTCCCCCCTGACGATCCCCACGTCGGCCGGCGGGAACACGATCCGCTACCTCAAGAACCTCCAGGTCAGGACGCCCGTACCGGCCGGGACGGCGCTGCGCGGCGTGACCCTGACCGGTGGATCCAACCTCGGCACGGGCACCCCCACGACATCCGTGAGCAACGGCGTGGTCACGGTCACCGTGCCGGGCCAGCTCGCGGCCGGCTCCACCATCCAGCTCCCGACCATCCACCTCGCCGTCACCGCGACCGCCGCGGCCGGGACCACGATCACCTCGACGCTGGCGGGCACCTCGTACGCCGATCCGGGCCTCACCTTCACCGCGAACGTGAAGATCCTCTTCAGCGGGGTCGACGTACCGGCGCGCTGCTTCACCGCACCCAGCCCGGTACTGACCACCACCACGGTCACCGGGTAGGCGCACCGGTCCGGCCGGAGCCGTCGGCGGACGCAGGACGCCGACGGCTCCGGTGCCCGGAGACGTTCGATGGTTTCGACGCGCCAGATGCGGGTAAGGCGCAGCCATGGAGCCGGTACGGGGCACGGCCGGCGCAGCGGTGACGGCGCAGAGTGGGCTGGAGATGTGGTCCGGCGCGCTGTCTCAGGACGCGGCGGACCGGCTGGCGGCCTTGATCGCGCGCGCTGCCGGCGCGCAGATCGCCATGATCCACCTGGCGGAGGGCCTGCAGCTGCGGGTGATCGGCCGGTGTGGCCTCCCGGCGGGCTTCCAGCAGATGGGATCGGCGCCGCTGGGCTCGACGCTGGCGGGTCTCGTCGTGCAGTACGACCACCCGGTGGTGATCGGCGACGTCGCCCACGACCGCCGGGTGCCGCCGGACGCACCGGCGCACACGGTCGGCATCCGCGCCTACGCCGGCTTCCCGGTACGCGACCCCGGCGGTGAGCTGGTCGGCGTGTGCGGGGTGGGCGACTTCCGGCCACGGGAATGGGCCGCCAACGAGCTGGCCGGGGTCGACGCGGGGGCGCAGGCATGCACCACGCTCGTGAACGAGCAACGCGGCCGGCGGACCAGCGAACTGCAACGCGTGTTCCTGGATGCGCTGCTGAACAGCCTCGACACCGGGGTCGCCGCCTGCGACCGGCAGGGCCGGCTGGTGGTGGTCAACCGGTCCCTGCGCGCCACCCTCGGCGTGCAACCGGGCGAGGACCTGCGCGAGCAGTGGGTGCCCCGGCTTCCGATCTCGCACCCGGACGGACGGCCGGTGTCCGCCGAGGAACTGCCGCTGCTGCGTGCCACGGCCGGCGGGCATGTCCGCGGCGTGGAACAGGTCGTCGACCTGCCCGGCGACGGCCGGCGGTTGTACCGGGTAAACGCCCACCCCATCCACACCGGCGACGGCGAGCTCCTCGGCGCGGTGTCGGCGTTCCACGACATCACCGCGCAGCGCCGCGGCGAACGCCTGCACGACGCCGAACTCACCGTGGCCCGGGTACTCGCGAACGCCGCCGATCTCGAACAGGCCGCTCCCCGGGTGCTCGAAGCGGTCACCAACGGGCTGGGGTGGCCGTACGCCGAACTCTGGCAGGTCGACGTGCGCAAGCAGGAACTGCGGGCCGCGGCAACGCACCGCGCACCGGGCTTCACCGAACCGCTGCCGGTGCCGGACCGCCTGTACCGGAATCAAGGGCTGGCGGGGGCAGCCTGGCAGCGCGGCGAACCGATCGTCGTCACCGACGTGCACGCCCCCGGCAGCCCGGTCGCCGCCCGTACCGTCGCGGCCGGGAGGCTGCGCGCCGCCCTCGCCGTGCCGGTGCTCAGCGGCGAGACGGTGCTGGCCGTGATGAACCTGTTCACCGACGCCGCCGAGGACCCCGAGACAGACCTGCTGGCCCTGCTGACCGGCGTCGCCGCCCAGATGGGCCAGTTCCTCGAACGCCACCGCGCGGAGCGGCTCCAACGGGCACTGGCCGACAGCAAGGACGAGTACCTCAACCTCGTCGGCCACGAACTGCGCAGCCCCGTGACCATCATCGCGTCCTACCTCGACCTGATCGCCGACACCGAACCCGACGCCAAGCTCACCGACATCCTGCCCATGATCGACGCGATGCGGCGTGGCAGCGACCGGCTCCGCCGGCTCGTCGGCGCGTTGCTGGATCTGTCCGCGCTGGACTCCGGACACGCCCGGATCCAGCCGGTGGACACCGACGTCACCGCGCTGGTCTCCGCCGCCATCCGCGAAACCGAGCCCACCGCCACCGCCAAGCAGCTCACGCTGACCACCGACATCCCCGAGCGGCTACCGGCGTACGCGGATCCCGCCCGGCTGACCCAGCTCGTACGCATCCTGCTCGACAATGCGGTGACCTACACCCCGGCCGGCGGGCGGATCGACGTCCGCGCCAACGCCACCGATGGCGACACGAACATCGAGGTCAGCGACACCGGCGTCGGTGTGCCCGTCCATGAACGGCCGCGCATCTTCGACCGCTTCCACCGCGGCGCCATCACCCTCGAACAATCGATTCCCGGGGCCGGCCTCGGCCCGTCGCTCGCCCAGATGATCGCCGAACGCCACCACGGCCACATCACGGTGGCCCCCAATCACCACCGTCCGGGCACCACGTTCCACGTCCGCCTCCCCCGGCAGCCCTCCCCCTAACCCGCGTAGCCCCGCCTGGTCAGTGATCGGAGCGGCGGTGGTGGGACAGTGCGGCGTGATGGTGGCCGCCGGGATGAGTGGCCGGGTCGGTGTGCACGGTGACCCCGGTCAGCCGGGGTACCGCGTGGACGAGCTGGTGCTCGGCGTCCGCGGCGATCTCGTGTGCCTCGATCAGGGTCAGGCCGGCGTCGACCACGAGTTCCGCCTCGGCGTGCAGCCGATGCCCGATCCAGCGCATCCGGACGGCGGTGACGTCGCGTACGCCCGGGACGGCGCGCAGGGTCGTTTCGGCCTGGTCGATCAGGTCGGGGTCGACCGCGTCCATCAGCCGCCGGTACACCTGCCGGGCCGCGTCCTTGAGCACGACAGCGATCGCGACGGTGATGCCGAGCCCGACGACGGGATCGGCCCACCACCAGCCCAGCGCCGCACCCCCGGCGCCGGCCAGCACGGCCAGGGAGGTGAACCCGTCGGTACGTGCGTGCAGCCCGTCGGCGACCAGCGCGGCCGAGCCGATCCGCCGGCCCACAGTGATGCGGTACCGCGCGACCAGCTCGTTCCCGGCGAATCCGACGAGCGCGGCCGCGGCGACCCAGCCGAGCCCGTCGACCGGTTGCGGGTGCAGCAGCCGCCGCACGGCTTCCCACCCGGCCAGTGCGGCGGACACGGCGATCGTGACCACGATGACGATGCCCGCCAGGTCCTCCGCGCGGCCGTACCCGTACGTGTAGCGGCGATCTGCCGTGCGGCGCCCGAGCAGGAACGCGATGCCCAGCGGCACCGCGGTCAGCGCGTCCGCCACGTTGTGCAGGGTGTCCCCGAGCAGCGCCACCGACCCCGACCACACCGCCACGACCCCCTGGACGGCCGCGGTCGCGCCCAGTACGAGCAAGGAGATCCACAACGCGCGCAGTCCCGCGGCGGACGTCTCCAACGCCGTATCGATCTTGTCGGCGGTGTCGTGCGAATGCGGTCGCAGCACGTGCGCCACCCGCCCCCACCGGCCGTGCGAGTGGTGGTGCCCGTCGTCGTGCTCGTGGTGTGGCTGCACCCGACCACGGTAGGCGACAACAGGCGTGTGCCTCTACGTTGTAGATGCCGCTGACCTGCAACAACACCTCTGCCGCAGCCCACGCGGGCCCCTGCCGCACGGCTGTGCCACCCCCCGCGCGACCCGCCGTGGCCAGGGTCAGCCGCCGGTGATGACCCCGTCGAACTCGAAGACGGGATTGGGTACGTCGTGTCCGTGCGCATCGGTGATCGTGGCCAGGCCGATGATCTTGGAGGGGCCACCGGCGACGTACGTGGCGTCGGTGTGGACCGTGACCTCGAACTTGGCGGCGTCCTGGTGATGGCCGTGGTTGTCGGTGAAGCTCATCATGCAGATCCAGTTCGGTCCGGCGCCGGTGTCGGCGATCTTCGGGCCGCCCTTGTCGCAGCCGGTGGTGGCGCCGATCGACGCCGTGGTGACGCCGGGGATGCCGAGGATGCCGGCCTGCTGCACGTACAGGTTGGCGAAGGTCGGCGCGAGCGCCTGCTCCAGGCCGGCCTTGGTGATCTCGGGGTGGCCGGCGGCGATGGTGCCGACAATGCCGGCGGCGGCCGCGGACACCAGGGCGGTCCGGGTGATGATCGGTCGCATGTCAGCCTCCGGTGATGTCGCGGCGGCGCAGGGACAGGTACGCCCCGGCGAGGCAGATGAGGGTCCAGGCGGCGCTGACAGCGAGCCCGGTGGTCAGCGGCCCGGTGAACGGGTGCTGGGCGAACAGGCCGTGCCACGCCTCGAACGGCGTGGTCAGCAGCAGCTTGCGGGTCAGGTCGAGGCCGCTGACGCTGCCCAGCAGCTGCATGGCGAAGCCGATCACGACCGGCGCGGCGATGCCGAAGGCGGAATTGCGGGTACGCGCGGACAGCAGCAGCGCGAGAGCGGTGAACCCGACCATCGGCGGGATGGCGGTGGCCCAGGCGGCCAGGACCAGCCGCAGCGCGGAGGCGGCGGCGATGCGCTGTCCGGACAGGCCGGTCAACGGCTGGCTGCCGATGATGAGCAGGCTGGAGACGACGGTGCTCGCCGCGAAGACGGCCAGCAGCAGCAGGTTGTAACCGAGCGCGGTGAGTGTCTTGGCCCAGAAGACCTGGGTACGGCTGACCGAGCGGGTCAGGATCGTCTTCCAGGTGCCGTGCTGGTCCTCGCTGGCGAAGACGTCACCGGCGACGACCGCGGCCAGCAGCGGCAGCACCCACTGCGCGGCCCAGGCGAGCATGAGCAGCGGCATCGCGTAGCCGCTGAGGTGGATGAGCCGCCCGTAGATGGTGTCGGACGGCGGCTGCTCCTGGCCGTTGAGCACGGCCACCACCGCGGGCGGGATGACCAGGGCAGCGGCGAGCAGGGCGCGGCTGCGGATCTGGGCGGCAAGTTTGACCAGTTCCCAGCGCAGCGCGGCACCGAGTCCCGGGCGGCGGGTCGTCGGTTCGAGGGCGGTCGCCGCCGCGGTGGTGGTGGTGGTGACGGTCATGGGCGGGCTCCGGTGGTGGCCAATTCGGCGGCGGGCTGGTCGGTGTCGGGTTCGGTGAGCATGAAGAACAGCGCTTCCAAGGGGGTCTCCCGGCGGGCGAGGGCCCGCAGCGCGATGCCGCCGCCGACGACCTCGGCGACCAGCGCATCGATCTCGGCCTGCGGGCCACGCACGGCCAGGCCGGCATCGGCCGGGTTGACCTCCAGCCCGCGGGCGGTGGCCAGCTGCGCGGTCCGGTCGTCGTCGGTGGTGTGCAGGTGGTGGGCCTGTTCGGGGGCGCGTTCCCGCAGCGCGGTGATGGAGCCGTGGTAGACCACACTGCCGGTTCGCATGATGGTGACGTCGTCGCAGACGTCCTCGACCTCGGCCATGTCGTGACTGGACAGCAGCACGGTCAGGCCGCTCGTCGCGAGCCGCTTGATCAGGGCGCGCATGTCACGGATGCCTGCCGGGTCCAGGCCGTTTGCGGGTTCGTCGAGTACGAGCAGCCGCGGGTCGCGCAGCAGTGCGGCGGCGACACCGAGACGCTGACGCATCCCGAACGAGTAGCCACCGACCTTGTCGTACCGGCGTGCGGTCAGGTCGACGGTTTCCAGGACCTCGTCGATGCGGCTCCCGCTGACCCCGCCGTCGAGGCCCGCGAGGAGCTGGAGGTTCTTGCGGCCGGTCAGTCCGGGGTAGAACTTCGGGCTCTCGATGAACCCGGCGACCCCGTCCAGGGTGCGGATGCCGTCGCGCGACCAGCTACGGCCGAGGATGCTCAGGGTGCCGGAGTCGGGGCGGATCAGCCCGAACAGCATCCGCAGGAACGTGGTCTTGCCGGCCCCGTTCGGGCCCAGCACCCCGTACACCTCACCCTGGCCGACCTGAAGGCTGAGCCGGTCGACCGCGGTGAGCGTGCCGTACGTCTTCGTCAGGCCGACCGCGTCGACCGCCAGCGCATCGCTCATGTCCGGCGACGCTAAAGATCGCGCATGAAAGCCACATGAAGGCTCACCCGCCGGTGTCCGGGGTCCGGCCTCGGGTCAGGGCGAGTGCCGCGCCCGCGGCCAGGAGCACGGCGAGCGCCGCGAAACCGTACGCGAGCCCGGCGAGCGACGCGACCGCGGCGACCAGCAGCGGGCCGCCGGCGTCGCCCAGTTCGCGGCCCAGCTCGGCGGCGCCCATCGTCTGACCCAGACGCGCGGGCGGGGTGCGCGACGCCAGCGCCGCGAAGCCCAGCGGGGTGACGAGACCGGTGCCCACCCCGATGAGGGCCGCCCCGGCGAGCACCCCTGCCAGTCCCGGCAGGGTCGCGGCGGCCAGGCCCGCGGCGGCGATCGCCAGGCCCGCGGTGAGGCCGGCGCGGGCCGTCAGCCGCCCGTCGTCCAGGGCGCGCCCGGCGCGGGGCTGCACGAGCGCGGCGCACGCGGCCAGGACGGACACGGCGGCGCCGGTGGCGATCGTGCCCAGCCCGGCCGCCCGCCCGGAGACGGGCAGGAACCCCACGCCGACCGACAAGGCCGCAGTCGCGCCGGCCAGCGCCGCGGTGGGTCCGAGGAAGGCCGGATCGGCCAGCCGCCGGGCCAGGTCGAGGACCGTCTGGCGGGATCTGGGCAGCGGCGGCACGACGGGTACGGCCAGCAGCGCCCAGCCGGCCACCGCCGCGCCGAGCAGCGTGAGCACCACGAACAGCAGCCGCAGCCCACCGGCCCACGCCAGCACCCCGCCGAGCAGCGGCCCGAGCGTGTAGCCGATCGACTTCCAGAAGCCGTACGAGCCGAACGCCCGGCCGTGTTTGGCGGCCGGGTTCAGCCGGGCGAGCAGCGCCGACGCCGCGGGCGAGAACGCCGAGGCGGCGGCACCCTGGCCGAGCCGGGCCGCCCACAGCCAACCGGGACTGTCCGCCAGCACGTACGCGGCGGAGGCGAGCGCGAACGCGACGAGCCCGCCGAGCATGACCGGGCGGGCGCCGACCCGGTCGGCGAGGCTGCCGAAGACCGGCTTGAGCAGCACCTCGGCTCCGTCGTACAGGGCGAGCAGGCCGCCGAGCATCAGCAGTGAGGTGACCGCGTCGCCGGTGTGCCCGCCGAGGTTCGCCGCGACGGCGTGCGCGCCGAAGGCCGTGGTGAACCCGGCCGCGTAGAGCGGCCACATCTGCCGGCGCGACGCCGGTGCGATGTCGTTCACCGCCGCGGTGCGGAGACGGCGGTCCCGCGGCGGTGCCGCAGCCGCAGCCACAGCAGGGCGAGCACGGCCACGGCCGCGGCGGCGAGAACGTACGGCTGGTAGCGGTGCACGACGGCGGTGATCTCCTGCCAGTGGTCGCCGGCCGCGTAGCCGACCGTGGCCCAGACACCGACCCAGGCGGCCGCGCCGATCGCATTGAACAACAGGAACCGGGGCCACGGCATCCCGGTGGCGCCGGCGACGATGCCGTTGAGCTGGCGTAACCCTTCCACGAAGCGGGCACCCGCGACGACTTTGGGGCCGTGTCGGCCCATGAAGTCCTCCACCCGGGCGAACCGGGCCGGCGTCAGGCCCACCAGCCGGCCCCAGCGCAGCACGAGGCGCCGCCCACCGGCGAGGCCGATCAGGTAGCCGAGGCTGTCACCGATCACCGCGGCCGCGAACGCCACGACCGCGACCACGACGATGTTGAGCTGGCCGTGGCCGGCCGCGCCCGCACCCGCGATGATCGCTGTTTCGCCGGGCGCCGGGATCCCGAAGCCCTCCACGAACACCGCCGCGGCCACCCCCGGGTAGCCGTACCGGGTCGCCAGCGCGGACACGGCCAGAAGCGACGACACACCCACACGTTCCCCCCGGCGACGACGGGCAATCCCGCGCGGCCCGATCAGTCACCCCCGCACGGTAGGTGCGCCACCATGAAAGGCAGATGAACGTCGCAGACCGGCATGATGCACTGACCGGACAACGCCGGATCCGGGGAGGGAGCTGCGGTGCGGGTGCTGGTGGTCGAGGACGAACCCCGCCTGGCCGACCTGCTCGCCCGCGGGCTGCGCGAGGCCGGCCACACCACCGACGTACGCCACACCGGCGGCGAGGGGCTGCTGGCCGCGACCGGCGGCGACTACGACACCGTGGTGCTCGACGTGATGCTGCCCGGCCTCGACGGGCACACGGTCTGCCGGAAACTGCGTGACCGGGGCGTACGCGTACCGGTGCTCATGCTCACCGCCCGCGGCCAGATACCGGACCGGGTGGCCGGCCTGGACGCGGGCGCGGACGACTACCTGCCGAAGCCGTTCTCGTTCGACGAACTGCTCGCCCGGCTGCGTGCGCTGCACCGCCGCGCCGCCGACCGGGCCGCCCCCGTCCTGCAGGCCGGTGATCTGCGCCTGGACATCGTGGCCCGACGGGCGTTGCGCAACGACACCGAGATCGACCTGTCGGCCCGCGAGTTCGACATCCTCGCCCTGCTCATGAGCCGGGCCGGGCAGTGCGTCACCCGGTACCAGATCCTCGACGAGGTCTGGGACGGCGAGACCGACCTGCGCTCCAACGTCATCGACGTGTACATCGCCAGCCTGCGCGCCAAGGTCGACAAGCCGTTCGCCCGGCACGCCATCACCACCCTGCGCGGCGCCGGTTACCGGCTCGAACCCGACGGCGGCTGACCCATGACCCACCCCGCCCGCCCGTACGGGCTGCGCCGCCTCCCACTGCGGGTCCGGCTGGTCGCCGGGTTCGCCACCGCCATGCTCGTCGTGCTCGCCGCCGCCGGCGCATTCGTCTACCTGCGCGTGCGCTACGCCCTCGACCTTCGCCTCAACGAAGACCTCACCGCCCAGGCCGACCAGCTGGCGGACTCGGTCGCGCGCGGCGGCCCGCCGGCGGTCACACCCGGCACGGAATTCCAGCTGCTGGATGCCACGAACCACATCGTCGCGGCCAGCACCGGCCTCACCGGGGCCTCGCTGCTGAGCGCCGGCCAGGCCAACGCCGCCCGCGCCCACGCGGTACGCGCCGACCGCGGACCCCTGTTCCCCATCCGCCCGAAGACCCTGCGCCTGTACGCCGTTCCCCTCCCGTCCGCTCCCGCCCACGGCGCGGTCGTCGGCGTCGTCGCCGTACGCCGCGACCAACGCGACGAGGCCCTGCGCGAACTCATCGGGCAGCTCGCCCTGGCCAACCTCGCCGCCCTGGCGATCGCGTCCGTGGTCGGCTACCGGCTCACCCGGGCCGCCCTCGCACCGGTCGAGCGGTACCGCACCGAGGCCGCCCGGATCGCCGCCGGAGCCACGGGGCTGCGTCTCGACGTACCCGAACGCACCGACGACGAGATCACCCGGCTCGGCCGGACCCTCAACCAGATGCTTGCCGCGCTCGAAACGGCCCTCGACCGCGAACGCCGGTTCGTCCACGACGCCAGTCACGAGCTGCGCACCCCGGTCACGCTCATCAGCGCCGAGATCGAACTGGCGCTGCGCCGGGAGCGCACCGCCGACGAGCTCGAGGAGACCCTGCGCCACGTGGCCACCGATGCCGCCCGGCTCCGCGACCTCGCGGAAAATCTGCTCACGGTCGGTGTCCAGCCACCGCCCTCGGCCGATGACAGCGCCGATCTGGCGGCCCTGGCCGACAGCCTCGCCGCGCGCTACCCGCACACCCGCACCGAGCACCACGAACCCGCAGTCGCGGTCGGCGACCCGACGCGCGTGCGGCAGGTGCTGACCAATCTGCTCGACAACGCCGCCCGCCACGGGCGGCCGCCGGTCACCGTCGCGACCGGACGGCTCGGCGCTGTGGCGTACCTCAGCGTGCACGACCAGGGGCCCGGCATGGAGGCGGCGTTCCTGGCCCGGGCCACCGACCGGTTCGCCCGCGCCGACAACGCCCGCACCACGCCGGGTACCGGTCTCGGCCTGGCAGTCGTGGACGCCATCGTCACCGCCCATCACGGCCGGCTGCGCCTGTGCAGCAACGGCGTCCACCAGCACGGCAACGACGAGGCACAGTTCCCGGCGACCTGTGCGCACGACGGTGACGGCACCACCATCACCGTGCTCCTGCCCGCGCGCTGAGACGGCCGGCGCGATCAGGCTTCAGCCTGCAACGCTCGAACCGATGCTGTCGTCTTCCAGGTCGAGTACTTTATCTGATACAGTACCGGCCGTGGTTGAGAACAATCGAGGCGACACCGCCGACGTGCTCGGGGCCGACCTGCTACGCGGTCACACCGACACGATCGTCCTGTCGGTACTGCACCGCGACGACAGCTACGGGTTCGAGATCTTCAAACGGATCCGGGACGCCACCGGCGGGCGGCACGAGATCAAGGAAGCAACGCTGTACGCGACGTACCGGCGGCTCACGAAGGACGGCCTCATCGAGGCCTACTGGGGCGACGAGAGCCAAGGCGGCCGGCGCAAGTACTACCGCATCACCGACGCCGGCCGCGCGGTGTACCGCCGCAACGTGGCGGCGTGGGCACTCACCCGCGACCTCATCGACTCCCTGCTCGACCTGGACCGGCCCGCCGGTCTCGCCGACGCGGCAACCGGAAGGCGGTCATCGTGACAACTCTCCCCACCGACACCACGGGCGGCTCCGACATGGACGTCCACCGGCTGCTCGACCAGGCGTTCGCGGGCGTCGAGATGACCCCCGAACACCAGGACCTGAAGGAGGAGGTGCGGGCCAACCTGGTCGCCCGCGTCGCCGAGCTCCAGGAAGGTGGCCTGCCCGGGGGCCGGGCCGCGCACCTGGCCGTCGAGGAGCTCGGCGACGTCCGGGCGATCGTCGACGGCGCCGAACCCGCCGGCCGCACCGCGGCGCACACGCCGTGGGGGCAACGGGTCCGGCCACAGCCCGGCTTCGTCCTGCGCACGGTGGCGCTGTCCGTGCTCGGCGTGGCGGGGCTGGCGGTGCTGGCGCTCGCGGCCACGATCGTCGCCGTACCCATCGGCGGGGAAATCGCCGCGGCGTTCGTCGTCGCGGTGGCCGCGGGCGCGCTCACCGCCGACGCGCTGCGCCAGGAGACGACCGGCAACCATCCGATGCCCGCGGGCCGCGCCGCCGCGTACGGAACGGGTGTGCTGCTGGCGACGGCCGGGCTGGGCGGCGGGTGGCTCTACCTGCGCGGCGCCGGCCTTGGCTGGCTGATCGGCGGCGCGGCGCTGATGGCGGTGGCCGTCGGGCTGTTGAGCCACCTGGGCGCCACGCAGACCAACCGGCACAAGGAATGGGTGGTGCGGATGCACGAGTCGCACGCCGCCGTCGGCGACCGGTTCACCGAGGACCCGTCGGCCGCCGCACGCTTCGGCATCTACACCGTCGTCAACTGGCTGCTCGCCATCGCGGGGTTCGTGGTGCTGACGCTGACCGTCGGGTGGGCCTGGTCGTGGCTCGCGATCGTCGGCGGCCTGGTGGTCATGATGCTCATGGTCGCCCGCATGCTGTTCATTCCGAGGGCCTGAGAATTTGTCTCGACATGGTGGACATGACCGTCCTCATTGGAGATAGCGTTGTTCGTCAACAGGTGACCGCTTCGACCTGGGGGAGCCGTGCGCCCGGCCGGGTGCACGGCGTTCCCGTGAGGGGTGAGTTCCATGCCCGTGACGGACAAGGCACCGAGCCTGGCGGATCTGCTGGCCTGGCTGGAGCAGCTGCGCGATTCCGGACAGGTCGTCCACGACGACAAGCAGCAGTGCTGGCATGTACTGGGCCATCCGGAGGTGAGGGAGGTGCTGGCCGAGCCCGGCACCTTCTCCTCGGACCTGAGCAATCTGATGCCGCCGCAGGAGGACTTCGCGGTGTTCGCCCAAGGCAACTTCGTCCGGATGGATCCGCCCCGGCACCGCAAGCTGCGCGGCCTGGTCAGCCAGGCGTTCACGCCGAGGGTGGTGGCCGCGTTGGAGCCCAGGATCGCCGAGGTCACCACCGGGCTGCTCGACGCGACGGACGGCGCCACCCGAGTGGACCTCATCGAGCAGCTTGCGTACCCGTTGCCGGTGATCGTGATTGCGGAGCTGCTCGGGATCCCGACGTCCGACCGGCCGGTGTTCCGCCGGTGGGCGGACGCGCTGTTCGACCGCGCCGACGTCGATCCGGAGCAGTCGCTGCAGGATGCCCGGTCGCAGGCCATGGCGACCGCCGGCCCCGTCATGCGTGACATGAACACCTACCTGCTGGGGCACATCCGCGCGCGGCGGCACCACCTGGGCACCGACCTGACGAGCGAGCTGATCCAGGCCGAGGTCGACGGGGAACGTCTGGACGACGGGGAGATCATCGGCTTCGTCGGCCTGCTTCTGATCGCGGGGCACATCACCACGACCGCGACGCTCGGCAACGCCATACTGTCCTTCGATGAGTGCCCCGACGCGGCCGCCGCGGTGCGGGCCGATCCGGGTCTGCTGCCCGGCGCGATCGAGGAGGTGCTGCGGTACCGGACGCCGTTCCCGCGGCTGGTCCGGCTGACGACCCGCGACGTCCGGGTCGGCGACGTGGAGATTCCCGCGGGCGCGGTGGTGCAGCCGTGGCTCGCGGCGGCCAACCGCGACGCGCGGGTGTTCGCCCGCCCGGACCGGTTCGACATTCACCGCGCCCGGAATCCGCATCTCGCCTTCGGCCAGGGCATCCACTTCTGCATCGGGGCGCCGCTGGCCCGGCTCGAGGCCCGGGTCGCGCTGAGCATCATGCTCCAGCGCTACCGGGACATCACGGTCGCGCCGGACGAGCCGGTCGAGGTACGCAACCCCTGGCTGATGGTGAGCGTGAACCGGCTGCCGGTGGACCTGCGCGCGAGGTGAGCCACCGCGCTCAACCTGTCACAACCCGCCATCTGACGGATCGCCGGCGTTCACATTCATTGACTTCGATGTACCCCAGGACCCCATCCCGGAGGTGAGTGATGCCACCCATCGGACGCCGCGGCCTCGCGCTGGCCCTGCTGGCCGGCGCAGCCCTGGCCGCGCCCGCCGCACCGGCAGCGGGCGCCGCGCCGGTCAAGAAGCTGCTCGTCGTGGGCATGGACGGGCTCAACTGGGACAGTGTCGCCGCGGCGAACGCCCCTAACCTGCACGACCTGGCGGCACAGGGCCTGCTGGGCCGCAGCCTCGTGCAGTGCCCGTCGGTGGCCGACTCGTCCAGCGGGCCCGGCTGGTCCACCATCGCCACCGGGGTGTGGCCGGATCGGCACGGCGTGCGGAACAACACGTTCGTCGGCAAGCAGTACGGCACGTACCCCGACTTCCTGACCCGGCTGGAACGGGCCGACCCGGCGTACGCCACCTATTCGGCGGTCGACTGGGCTCCCCTGCACAACCAGGGGACGTTCTCGTCCGCCATCGACACCCGGGTGACCTTCGACGGCGACGCGAACGGCTACCCGGCCGAGGACGAACGGACCACCGCGGACGCGGCCGCCCGGCTGGCCGCCGGCGGCCCGGACGCTTCGTTCGTCTACCTCGGCAACACCGACGTGGTGGCCCACGCCTCCGGGACCGGCGCGGCGTACCAGGCCGCCATCGAGAAGCAGGATCAGCAGCTGGGACGGATGCTCACCGCGGTGCGCTCCCGGCCCACCTACGGCCAGGAGGACTGGCTGATCATGGTGACCACCGATCACGGTCACCGGGTCCCGCAGGGCGGCCACGGCGGCTGCGGCATCGACGAGCGCGGGACCTTCGTCCTGGCGGCCGGTTCCGGGATCAGCGCCGGGTCGCGTCCGATCGACGTACGCCAGGTGGACGTCGCCGCGTCCGCGCTGGCGCATTTCGGCGTGGCCACCACTCTGGACGGCAAGAGCGTCCGGGTACGCTCCACCGACCCGTTCGACGGCCTCACCCTGCGTACGCGGGTGGACGAGACCGGCATCCCGGCGACGCTGGCGGGCTGGACGCCGACGGCGCCGGCGGGCTGGTCGGTGATCCGCAGCGCCATGCCCGCCGGCGGGGTCACCGAGTGGCGCGGCTGGTCGTTCACTACGGACGAATTCTGGAGCCGTGCACAGAGCGGTCAGGAGCGCGAGAACGCCCTGCGTACCCGGGGCGTGTTCGCCGTCGCCGACAGCGACGAGTTCGCCGACAAGTCGGGCGGCACCAGCTTCGACTCCACTCTCGTCTCCCCGGCGTACCCGGTGACCGCGGGCAGCACGGTCCGGGTGAACTACGTGACGCACTACCGGCAGGAAGGCAGCCAGAAGGGCGACGTCCTCGTCTCGTTCGACGGCGGCCCGGATCAGCTGGTGAAGCGGTACGTCGCGGACAGCCGCGCCACGGTCGAGTCGCTGCCGGTGACGGTCCCCGCTGCCGCCGCCACGATGACCGTGAAGTTCCGCTACTACGACGCCAGCAACAACTGGTACTGGGTCGTCGACGACCTGCGGGTCGGCTGACGGGCCGGCCGCTAGTCGGCCACACCGGTTCGGAAGTAGTGGCCCGCGCCCAGGTCCGCGATGAGTCCGGCGCGGGCCGGGCGCCAGTCCAGCAGCTGCCGCGTCAGCGCGGATGACGTCGGGTTGTCCAGCTGCACGAACGCCGCCAGAAACCCGAAGTACCCGGCGGCGTGCTCGGGGCTGATGCTGCGCACGGGCACGTCGAGGTGCCGGCCGATCGTCGCGGCGATGTCCGCGAACGCGACGCCTTCGTCATCGACCGCGTGCAGGCGGGTACCCGCGGGGGCGTTCTCGAGCGCGAGCCGGTAGAGGCGAGCCGCGTCGAGCGTGTGCACGGCCGGCCAGCGGTTGGCTCCGTCGCCCACGTACGCGGCGTACCCGTGGGTGCGGGCCATGGCGATGACGGCCGGGATGAATCCGTGGTGGTCGAGCGAGCTGTGCACCGTGGGCGTCAGGCGGACGACGGAGGACCGTACGCCGCGCTCAGCGAGGTCGATCACGTAGTTCTCCGCGTCGATGCGGTAGCCGCCCGCGATCACGTCGCGCTCCGTGCCCGCGCGGCCGAGATCGCCCAGGCGGGCCAGCATCGCCGTGCCCGACGTGCCGACGAACGGCTTGCCCGAGCCCTCCAGCGCGCCCGCGATCGCCGTGATCGCGGACAGGTCGGCGTCGGCCGCGCCGGAAAGATCCCCGGACTGCATGAGGTCGTGCCGGAATGCCAGGTGAATGACGCCGTCGGCGGCGCTCGCCTCCTCGTGCAGGCCGTCGACGTCGCTCAGGTCTCCGCGCCGGACCTGGCCGCCGAGCTTCTCGATCGCGGCGGCGGCCGCGTCCGAGCGGGCCAGGCCGACGACCTGGTGCCCGGCGGTGAGCAGTTCCGGCAGCACCGCCGAGCCGAGGTGCCCCGAGGCACCGGTGACGAACACCCGCATGGTGATCCCCTCCAGAAGGACGATGTCATCTTGTGACATCACCTTACCCTCGTGATGTCACCGTGCGACATAGGCGAACGGCGGATGATGTCGCCCTGTGACATCGGCTAGGATCACGCGCATGGCACGGTGGCGACCCGGAGCTCGTGGCCGCCTCGAGGCGGCGGCGTTCGACCTGTTCGCCGAGCGCGGCTTCGACCAGACGACCGTCCTCGACATCGCCACACGCGCCGACCTGGACAAGCGCACCTTCTACCGGCTGTTCGGCGACAAGCGCGAGGTCCTGTTCAGCGGTGGAAAGGACCTGGAGGACCTCCTGGTGCGCGCCGTCGCGGACCATCCGGATGCCGCCGATGATCCGCTCGGTGCCGTTGTCGCCGCTCTCGACCGGGCGGCCCGCGAGATGTTCGCCGACCGGCTGGAGTTCGCCCGCCGACGTCAGACGATCATCGAGGGCAGCCCCGAGCTCGTGGAACGCGAGCTGCTGAAGATGGCCTCGCTGACCGGCGCGCTCACCGACGCCCTCGGCGCCAGGGGCGTGAGCCGGACGCTGGCGGCCCTGGCCGCCGGGTCCGGAGTCACCGTGTTCCGGGTCGCGTTCGCCCGGTGGGTCACACCGGACAACCAGGCGTCCTTGGCCGACCTGATCGCCGCGACCGCGCACGACCTACGCGCCGTCGCCACACACGACTGAAGGTCGCGCCCCGCGTGAGAGCGGAAGTTCCCCAGCGGATGGCAGACGAGGTGGTGCCCGCGGAGGGGTTCGAACCCCGAGCCTCCGGTGTGACGCAGCAACGCTCCGACGAAAGGATTCGAACCTTCACCTGTACGCATTAACAGTGCGCTGCCCTGCCAATTGGGCGACGCCGGAATGGGTCCGGGCGCGGCTCGGTGCGCCGCGTCCCGGCCTGTGCCCTGAGCAGGATTCGAACCTGCGACCCCCTGATTCGTAGTCAGGTGCGCTGTCCACTGCGCCACCAGGGCTTGAGTCCCGCCGGCAGGAGTCGAACCTGCTGTCTCCTCGATATCAGCGAGGCGCCTCTACCACGCAGGCCGCGGCGGGAAGGCTGAGCTGGGAGCCCAGGATTCGAACCTGGACGAGCTGCTTCAGAGGCAACCATGCTGCCGTTACATCAGCTCCCATCGGTGTGAGCGGTACCGGGGACTCGAACCCCGTCTACGCCTGCTTGGAAGGCAGGTGCCTTACCTGTTGGGCGAGTACCGCGAACGCGCCGAAGCGCGAGTAAGTCATACGAGACCGGAGTCCCGTCATGCCATCCACTGTGGAATTCTCAAATTTCGTCACCGCCGGCATGGCCGGGGAATCGCACGGGCGGCAGGAATCGAACCCGCAACACACGGTGTTGGAAGCCGCTGCTCTACCTGGTTGAGCTACACCCATAGGAAGAATGAAAAGAAAGCCGCCCGGTCCCGACTGGGAGGGCGGCGCGGCGGACACTGCGGCTCAGCGTCGCTTACGCCCTGATCCCAGGCGAGATTGAATGCTTGCGTACGGATCGGCAGCCCGCCAGTGTGCGGGCACGGCATTCACGTCGCGCAGCACGGAGTGCTGCTGATCAATCGAGGGGTGCCACGACATCGGAGGCTCCTTTCCGTTTCCCGGCGTTGGTCTTGCTCGGTGATGAAGACAGTAGGGGGATCACGCGGCGGCGGCAATCGCATTTCCGATCTGCGTTCGAATCCAGACGTGCGCGGCGTACTCGTCGTCACCGTCGCCGGCTCGACCGCGGGGTAGTCTCCCCCGACGGCAGCGTGTCCGTCAGCCGGAGCAGAGGAGCACCGTGACCACCTTGACGCGCGGCCGGATCGCCGTGTTCTTCGCCGGGTTCATCGCGCTGTGGGTGATGGCGTGGCTCGTGGCCCAGGCGGCCGGGTGGACCGGTGCCACGGCGTACTGGGCGGCCGCCAAGGTGGCGGTCTGGATGGTGTATCCGGCCGCGTTCTGGAGGGCGCCGCTGCGGGAGCAGCTGGCATTCATCGGCCTGCGCCGACGCGACCTTCGGCGTGGCCTGCTGTGGGGTGCCGGCGCAGCCGCGGTCTGGGTGGGACTGGCGATCGCGGTCGCGCCGTTGCGCGGACAGCACCTCGCCCCCGTGCCACCGGCGGCGGACTTCCTGTACGCGGTCCTGCTCACGCCCGTGTGCGAGGAATGGCTCTACCGCGGTTACCTGCTGCCGACCATCACCGGCACCGGCGTCCTGTTCTGGCGGGCCAATCTGGTGACCTCGGTGCTGTTCGTCGCGGTCCACCTCGTCGGCTGGGCGTTCCAGGGCACGCTGCCGGCGAACGCCCTGTCGGTCTACCCGGTGTCGATCCTCGTGCTCAGCCTGGTGCTCGGCTACCTGCGCCACCGGACCGGATCGTTGCTGGCCCCGATCCTGCTGCATGTGGGCAACAACGCGGTGAACCTCTGGTGGCGGTGACCGGCCCGAACGCCGGTCAGGCCGGGACGGACCGTTTGACCTCGAGGTTGTGGAAACGGGGCCCGCTCGAACACAGCGCCGCCATCTTCTCGGCGAACTCACTGGTCTCGGGCAGTGCGCTGTTGGCCATGGCGTCCTCGTACGAGGCGAACTCCACGATGGTCAGGAAGCGTTTCGGGTTGTCCCGATCCTGGGTGACCGTGAGCCGGAAGCCCTCCGGTGCGTCCCCCAGCCCGGCCATCCGGGAATCCCCGAGAGCGAACATCTCATCCGGCCGGTCGGTCTCGTACTCGATGATCTGAACAAAGCTCATCCAAGCCTCCCGGGCCTCAGAATGGGATGCCTGAAGCTATCAGTCCATCCTGGTCCCTCGACAGCACACGACACCTGATGAACCCGATCGAATGACGGCGCCGCCACGGGACCGAGCAGCACCGCGTCTGCCTATGCTTTGGGCCATGACCATTCAGCGGATGGACAATGTCGGCATCGTCGTCGACGACCTCGACGCCGCCGTCGCGTTCTTCACCGAGCTCGGCATGGAGCTGGAAGGCACGGCACAGATCGAAGGCGGCTTTGCGGACCGCACCGTCGGACTCGACGGCGTCCGCAGCGACATCGCGATGATGCGTACGCCGGATGGCCACGGCAAGCTGGAACTGGCGAAGTACCACTCCCCCGCGGTGCTCGGTACGGGGTTGCCGGGGCCGCCGCCCAACACGCTGGGTCTGCATCGTGTCATGTTCGCCGTCGACGACATCGACGACACCGTCGCCCGTCTCCGCACCCACGGCGCCGAACTGCTCGGCGAGGTGGCGCAGTACGAAAGCATCTTCCGCCTCTGTTACCTCCGTGGCCCCGCGGGCATCATCGTCGCCCTGGCCGAGCAGATCGGCTGACGCGATCGTCCGTTTCGCGTGAGGGTGGTCATATCTGCTGGACGCTTGCGCGCCCCCGGCTGCTAGCGTCGGTGCCAGGTCATGAGCGCCAGCGTGAAGCCCCGGCTTGCTGGCCGGCAACCCTCCTCCGCGGTGGGGTGCCCCGGGTGAGGACCGGGCACGGAGCACGTTCCGTGCAAGCGTGGCCTGGCCCCCAGGTCATCACCGACCCAGGAGAGCCATGTCTTCTCACCGTTGTGCCGCGAGCGTGCGGGTGCTGACCCGCCGCCGCCACGTCGACATGATGCGAATCTGCAGCGCCGCGTGTCGCTCCGGCGCCACGCGATAACGGCACCCGTTTCGCCGCGCATCGTCCGTCGGACGCGCGCGCCACCGAACCACCCCTCATCTCAGGAGACCCCTGTGCGATTTCTGCCTGCCCTCACCCGGGCCGCCGCCCTCGGCGCCGTCGCGATCCTCGGCGCCACCCTGCTCACCGCCTGCGGCGACGACGCGTCGTCCGGCTCGGCCGCCAACCCGTACGGTCTGTTGCAGCCCGGTGTGCTGCGGGCCGGCACCCTCACCGACGCCCCGCCGAACGTCTATCTCAAGGACGGGAAGTTCACCGGCTTCGACAACGACCTGCTCGCCGCGGTCGCCGGAAAGATCGGCCTGAAGGTCGAATTCGTCGGCACCGACTTCTCCGCGCTGCTGTCGCAGGTGAACAACCACAAGTTCGATGTGGGCAGTTCCTCGATCACCGTGACCGAGGCGCGCAAGAAGACGGTGGACTTCGGCAACGGCTACGACTTCGGCTACTTCGGACTCGACGTGCCTTCGGACTCCCCGATCACCGGCTTCGACGGGCTTTCCGGCAAGCGGGTCGTGGTGGTGCAGGGCACAGTCCAGGACGACTACGCCACGGGCAAGGGCCTGAACCCGGTACGGGTGCCCGACTACAACGGCGCCGTCAACCAGCTCAAGGCCGGCACCGCCGACGCCTGGATCGCCCCCGCCGAGATCGGCGAGAAGTCGGCCGCGGACAGCGGATCCAAGATCAAGGTGGCGGCCAAGCAGCTCAGCCCCGCACCGACCGCGTACGCGGTGGCGAAGGGCAACGACGCGCTGCGCGCGGCGTTGAACACCGGGCTGGACCAGGTCATCGCGGACGGCGCGTGGAACCGGTTGCAGGCGCAGTACTACCCCGGCCGCCCGATCCCTGCCGGCTTCACGCCCGGCAGCGGCACGGCACCGCGCGCGTCCGCATCAGCGGCGTCCTGACCGGTGCCGGAGCAGAGGGGGGGCGGTGACCGCCGATGGAATCGGTGAACACGCTGTGGGAGACGTTCTTCGACTGGCCGTCGATGCGGGCCGCGCTGCCCGAGATGGTGACCGTCGGGCTGCGCAACACGCTGATCCTGGCGGTCAGCGCCGCCCTGCTCGGCTCGGTGCTGGGTCTGCTGCTGGCGGTCGCCGGGATCTCGCGGACCCGCTGGCTGCGCTGGCCCGCACGCCTCTACACCGACGTGTTCCGGGGGCTGCCGGCCGCGGCGACGATCCTGCTGATCGGCGTCGGGCTGGCACCGCTGGGCATGCGGATCTGGGGGCCTGACCCGTACCCGCTGGGCATCCTGGCGCTGTCGTTGATCGCGGCGGCGTACATCGGTGAGATCTTCCGGTCCGGCATCCAGTCCGTGGAGGCCGCCCAGCTCGAAGGGGCCCGCGCGCTGGGCTTCTCCTGGGCCGAGTCGATGCGGCTGGTGATCGTCCCGCAGGGGGTCCGCCGCGTGCTGCCGGCGTGGGTGAACCAGCTGATCGCCCTGATCAAGGACTCCAGCCTGGTCTACTTCCTCGGCCTGGTGGCCAGCCAGCGGGAACTGTTCCGGATCGGGCAGGACCACGCGGCCACCACCGGCAACGAGTCCGCGCTGCTGCTGGCGGGCCTGTTCTATCTCGTGCTGACCGTGCCGCTGACGCACGCCGTCAACTGGATCGACCGGCGGCTGCGGCACGGCCGGCCGGCATCCGTGCCCGCCGACCAGGACGACGATTCGGTGCTGTCCGGTGTGGGCGGTGCGCGGTGACCAACCTCGGCGGCGCGACGGGCTCCGTCAGCCTGAGCCTGCGCGACATCCATCTGGCGTTCGGGCCGCACCGGGTCCTGCGGGGCGTGCGTCTCGACGTGGCCTGCGGACAGACCGCGTGTGTCATCGGGCCGTCCGGCTCGGGAAAGTCGACGCTGCTGCGTACGATCAACCGGCTCATCGAACCGGACCGCGGTGACGTGCTGCTCGACGGGCGCAGCGTGCTCCACGACGACCCGGACCACCTGCGCCGGCGCATCGGCATGGTGTTCCAGCAGTTCAACCTGTTCCCGCACATGAGCGTGCAACGCAACATCACGCTCGCGCTGCGCCGTATCCAGGGGCTCTCCGAGGACGAGGCGGCGGCGGTCGCCCGTACGCAGCTTGAGCTCGTCGGGCTCGCGGCCAAGGCGGACGCCCGGCCGGCGCATCTGTCCGGCGGGCAGCAGCAGCGCGTCGCGATCGCCCGCGCGCTGGCGTTGCAGCCGCAGGTGATGCTGTTCGACGAGGCCACCTCCGCGCTCGACCCCGAGCTGGTCAAAGGCGTGCTGGGTCTGATGGCCGAACTGGCGGCCGAAGGAATGACCATGGTCGTGGTCACCCACGAGATGGGGTTCGCCCGCCGGGTCGCGGACACCGTGGCATTCATGGACCGCGGGGTGGTGCGGGAAGCCGGTGCACCCGCCGCGATGTTCGAAAACCCCACGGATGACCGGCTGCGCAGGTTCCTGTCCCAGGTGCTGTGATCAGGAACCGTCGCCCGCCCGCCCGGCCACGGTCACCGCCGCGCAGTCGTGCCGCCTCCGCGGACTCACTGGATCGTGATCGGTACGAGCGCCAGCTCGTCGAGGTTCGCACCGTCACGCCACACCAGGTCGACGAACCAGATGTTGCCGGGCTGGCTCGGAGTCACCGCGGGGGCGATGAAGTCGAGCCGCCCGGCTTTCGGGTCGATCGACGCCTGGAGATACAGCGACGGCGCGTGCCCCATGCCGGTCGAATGACCCATCCACAACTCGATGGATCGGACCTGGTCGGCGTATGCGGTGTCGAAGCACCAGGACACGTGCACCGTGTCGCCCGGCCGGACGACCGACGGGGAGATCTGCGTGTGGGTGAGAACGATGTCTTGCAGCGGCGGTGTGGCGGCGAGCGCCCGGCCCGGGGCGATGAACCCCAGCAGCGTCACGGCGCACAGCACGGCGAAAGCCTTCCGGACGCGAGTCACGGCAAGTCCCCCATTGTCGACGCGATGGGCGCGGCGGTTGCGCGCCTCTGACATCCATCCTGTCGGGTGTGGATGGACTGCGGGCGAACGCCGTTTTACAAGGTTTGTTGCGAGACACCTGCGGTCGCCGCGGCGTCTCGCGAGCCTCCGGAGAGCACCCGCCGGCGGCGGGCCGGCAGCCCGAGCGTCGGGTGGGCGACTCCCCAGGCAGCACCCTTGCAGACAAGCTCCTTGTAGAGGGCGGCGAGCCGCCCGGTCAGCACGGTCGGCACGGCGCGGTCGTCGGCGCTGACGTACTGGATCAGCCCGTTGCTGCGTCCCAGTGAGATGCACTGGTTGACGTAGCGGATGGGGGTGTGGGGAATCTTCGCGCCGGTCAGGCGCGCCGCGATCGCGTCGGCCGCCTGCCATGCCGTCGGAACTCCGGACGCGCAGGACATGCGCAGCGGCTTGTTCCCCGGGCCCATCGCCATGGCCGCGTCGCCGACGGCGTACACGTCCGGGTGGGAGACCGAGCGCATGGTCCGGTCGACCACGATCTGGCCGGTGCCGTTGAGCTCCAGCGTGGTCTCCTGCGCGATCGGGTGGACCTGGAAGCCGGTGGTCCACACCGTGACCGCGGCCGGGATGGCCGCGCCGTCGGCGGTGACGACACGGCCGGCTTCGACGGCCGTGACGGCGGCCTGTTCGCGTACGGTGATCCGGAGCTTGCCGAAGACCGTCCGCAGGTGTCCGCGGCCCTTGGGCGACAGCCAGTCGCCGAGCTCGCCGCGGGCGATGAGGGTGACATCGAGATCGGGACGCGTCTCGGCGATCTCGCTCGCGGCTTCCAATCCGGTGAGACCGGCACCGACGACGGCGACGGTCTGCCCGGCGTCGAGGCGGGCCAGGCGCTCGCGTAGCCGCAGCGCGCCGGGCCGCCCGGCGATCTCGAACGCGTGCGCGGCGGCGCCCGGGACGCCGTGGGTGTGCCAGTGGCTGCCGAGGGCGTACACGAGCGTGTCGTAGCCGAGTTCGTCGGTGCCGTTCGCACCGGCGACCGCGACGGTTTTGCGGTCGACGTCGACGCCGGTGACCGTCGCGCACCTCAGTTCCACGCCGGTGCCCGCGAACATCTCGCTGAACGGACGGGGCCGCAGGTTCCGGCCGGTCGCCAGCTCGTGCATGCGGACCCGTTCGACGAAGTCGGGCTCGGCGTTGACCAGGGTGATGGTCACGTCGTCACGGCGCAGCCGCTTGGCGAGGCGGCCGGCCGCGACGGCTCCGGCGTATCCGGCTCCGAGAACGATGATGCGATGCGGCATGTCGTTGCTCCTGTCTCACGCGGGTGTGCCCCTTGAACCGGGCAGCCGACCGTTTCCTGACAGGGACGTGCGGTGAAGCACGTCACCGACGGTCAGAACGCCCGCAACAGGGGCTCGCCGGGATCGGCGACGGCCCAGTGCGCGGTCGCGCGGACGAGTTTGTCGGGGTTGACCTGGCTGCGGACCGCCGCGATGCCGTCCGCCGTGAGCTCCAGGCAGATGACGCCGACGACCCGCCCGTCGACGACGGCCACGACGGCCGGGTCGCCGTTCGCGGTCCAGGCGTACAACTCGGGTGTGCCGCCGGCCAGGGCGCGCTTGGCCTCGCCGGGTTTGAACAGGCCCCGCAGGAACTTCGCGACCGCGACGGCGCCCTGGAATGCCTTGGCGCGGGCGGGCACCTTCCCGCCGCCGTCGCCGATCGAGACGGCGTCGTCGGTGAGCAGGCGCACGAGCGGTTCGGTCCGGCCGCTGGCGGCCGCCGCCAGGAATTCCTCGACGATCCGCCGGGCCGCGGACTCGTCGATCGCGGTGCGGGCCTTGCCGTCCGACACATGCTGCTTGGCGCGGTGGAAGATCTGCTGGCTGGCCGCTTCGGTGATGTCGAGGATCTCGGCGATCTCCCGGTGCGGGTAGGCGAACGCCTCCCGCAGCACGTACACCGCGCGCTCGGTGGTGGAGAGCCGCTCCATCAGCGTGAGGACCGCGTACGACACCGATTCGCGCTGCTCGGCGGTCTCGGCGGGCCCGAGCATCGGGTCGCCGGCGAGCAACGGTTCGGGCAGCCACTGGCCCACGTAGATCTCGCGGCGCGCCCGCGCGGAGGCGAGCTGGTTGAGGCACAGGTTGGTGAGGACCTTGGCCAGCCAGGCTTCGGGAACCTCGATGCGGTCGACGTCGGTGGCGTGCCAGCGCAGGAATGTCTCCTGTACGACGTCCTCGGCTTCGGCGGCCGAACCGAGCAGTCGGTAGGCGATGGCCTCCAGGCGCGGCCTGGCGGCCTCGAACCGGTCGACGTCGTTCCCGGCCAGCGGCATGGTCCGATACTAGTCAGGACCGGCCCTCCGCCGATCGGCCTTCACCGCACAACGGTCGTATCAATCGTCGCCGCGGAGCAGTTTGCTCAGTCGTCGCGGAGCAGTTTGCTCAGTCGTCGCCGCGGAGCAGTTTGCGGACGCCGACGAGCATCCGGAACACGTCCAGGCGGCCGTCGAGGAACCCCCGGCGATAGTCGACCCCGGTCGCCGGATCCGCCGCCTTGGCCGCGTCCCGTTGCCCTTCGAGAGCGTCGGTGCGGCCGGCGCTGTACGCCAGCAGCGCCTCGTCCATAACCACTCCTCATCGCCGGTCCGCGCGACAATGTCGCACTCCGCGCACACCCGTGGCAGTGGCTGTCCATCCGACCGCACCCCCACCGATCCGTCAGCCGATACACGGTGGGTGAGCGCTCGGGAGGTCTGAGTGACAGTCGACGCGGGAATTGGCCCGTGATGCCGGACAGGCCAGGCTTCGGGTGATATCGCTGGTTTTCCCGGTAACGCACCGCCTCGGATCCGGCAGGACCTGTGCGGTTGCCGGATCCGAGGCGGGCGCCGGACGGGCCGCGGGGGTGGCAGCCCGTCCGGCGTCCTGGGTCAGGGCAGCGGCGGGCCGACCCGGTTGAGCCAGATGCCGTCGTCCATGCCGACGACCACGGCGCGGACCCAACGGCGGCCGGCACCACCACGCGCCTCATGAACCATCAGACCGTCTCTCCTTGTGATCACTCCCGCACACCCGGTGCGGATACGTCGACGCTAATCGATGTCTGACCACTGTGGAGGGACAAAATCACCATCGCGGACCTTGCTGATCCGTACGTTTCAGAGGTTCGCGAACGTCGCCAGGACGGGTGCGTGGTCGGAGGCCGGGGCGTCGTGGCGAGCCGCCGGGTCGCCGGGGTCGATCGATGCCAGCGGCGTGCCGATGATCGCGTGCGCGGTGACCGCGGTGAGCGGGGACACGACGGCGTGGGACACGAGAATGTGGTCGATGAGTTCCTTGCGGCCGCTGTTGATCCGGGAGTAGTCCTGCCCCGGGGGCATCAGCGGGGCGAGGTTCCACATCCGCTGCTGGTCGCCGCGGTCGGGCTGGTCGAAACCGCGGGTGCCGATCTCGGAGCCGGGCGGGCCGAGCAGCAGTTGAGTGGTGGCCGCCTGCGGTGTGTCGTTGAGGTCCCCGGTCAGGACCACCGGATGCTCGCCCGGCCCGTTCAACGCGCCCGTCAGGGCGACGCGCAGGGAGGCGGCCTCCGCGGCCCGGCGGGTGATGGCGTACGCGGCGTAGCGGGCACGTTCGTCCTCGTCGCGGGGGTTGAACCGGCCACCGGGGAACGTCAGCAACTTCGACTTGAGATGGGTGGTGATCAGCCGCACCGGCACCCCGGTGTCGGCCGTGACGGAGATCGCGACCGCCCCTCGGCCCATGTGCCCCAGCGTGGCGCCCTGATCGTCGGCCTGCACCGGCCGCAGCAACGGCGGGAAAGCGGTGATCTCGACGGGGTCGCTGATCGGGCGGGTGCTCAGCCAGGCCACCCGGATCCCCCGGTCGTCGGGGTGGGTGGAGACCTGGGCGTGCCAGGTGCCGTGCAAAAGGGCCGTCAGGTCGTCGAGCGCGGCCGGGTCACCGATCTCCTGGACGGCCACCACGTCCGGCGCCTGACCGTTGATCATCGCTGCCAGTCCGTCGAGCTTCGCCTCGTACGCGGCCGCGGTGCTCGGCCCGCCGGGTTGACCGGCACGGAACAGGTTCTCCACGTTCCATGTCATCACCTTGAACATGAGCACCCCCGACGACCGCTCGGAACCGGAGGCGGACGCCCTCCGCGCCGCTCAGCCGGATACGCCTCCAGTATCGGCGGCACACCCCGGAACACGCTCTGTCACATGGGCGACACGCTTCGGCGTTCCGTACGGGTGACCGGCGCGGACATCAGTGCGCGGATCGGCCGGACAGTGCGGTCTCGATGACGTCCGCGGTGGCGGCGGCGATCTGCTCGTGGCCGGCCGCGTTCGGATGGTCGCCGTCGTCGGAGAGGTAGTGCGTCTCGTCGTAGGCGTAGTCGGGCCCCTTGAACGCCGCCCGCAGGTCGACATAGGCGGAGCCGGTCGCGGTCGCCACCGACCTGATGGCCGCGTTGATCGCGTCGGTCAAGGCCTGAGCCGTCGCGACGTAGGCATCGCCCTGCGCGGCCGCGTAGGTGCCGCCGAGCCAGACGCTCCAGTAGTCCAGCAGCACGACCAGCACCGGCGCACCACCGGTCAGCTCGTGCACCCGGGCGACGATCCTCGTGAGGTTCTCCTCGACCTGCGGGATCTCGGCGGTGTAGCAGGACAGGTCGGTGCCGCAGTTTTCCGTGTACGCCACGTCGTTCGCGCCGACCTCGATCTCCACGGCGTCCGCGTCGCCGACGTGCCGGCCCGCGGCGCCGTCGGCGTCGAGCTGGTGCAGCACGTCGCTGCTGGTGTAGCCGCCGACGGCGTCGTTCGTGGCGGTCACCCGGTAGCCGGACGTGCCGCTGACGGATTCGGCCGTGAGTGGCGGGTACGGGGTGCAGTCGCAGTTCGTGCCGCGCGGCACGGAGTCGCCCAGCGCGACGATCCCGTGGTGCCCGGCCTGGGTCGCGGTCGATGCCGGGCCGCCGGTCGCCCGGCCGCAGCCCGCCACCATCGCGAGCAGAACCGTGACCGCCAACGCCACGCCACCGCGCATCATCGCCCCAGCGTGGCGGGGCGCCGCGGGCCGGGCATCACCCGCGCTGGGTGAAGCTGCCCGCGGGCGCTCACTCCGGCGTTCCGTACTGGCGTGCCAGCCGGTCGATGCGACGGTCAGGGACTATCCACAGGATCGACACGGTGACGTAGCACGCCAGGGCGATCGCCACTCCGACGTGCCCGTTCGGGTCGATCAGCAGGGCGCTCAGGATGCCGGTCACGTACAGCAGCGGGGAGATCTTGCCCTTGAGGTCGACGCCGATGGCCTGCCGCAGCGGCGACTCCGGCCCCTCCTGCCGGATGATGATCCGCTGCAGGACGAAGTACGCAATGGCCGCGCAGAGCAGGTTGAGGCCGTAGATGATCACCGGGGTGCGCGCGAACGTCGACTGGTCGAGCCACGCGGTCGTGAACGGGAACAACGACAGGCAGAACAGCAGGCCCAGGTTCCCCCACATCACGCCGCCGCTGACCTGGCGGACAAGCTGGAACGTGTGGTGGTGGTTGTTCCAGTAGATGCCCACGTACACGAAGCTGAGCAGATAGGTGAGCAAGCCGACGCCCGCGGAGTGGAGGAGGTCGGCCAGCTCGTGCTGCGTCGGCACCTTCAACTCCAGCACCATGATCGTGATAATGATGGCCAGCACGCCATCGCTGAATGCCTCAAGTCGACTGGTCTTCACGATCAGAACCTAGAGCGCCGGCCTCGAATCCGGTGGATGGCCCGGGATGCGTGTCGCGACCCGCGGCCCGGGCAGCACGCGCCGCAGCCGGGCCACTGCCTCGGCAACCGTCGCCGGGTCGGTGGTGTGGCACAGCCGGAACCAGCCGGGCTCCGGACTGTGGAAGACCGCGCCGGGCAACAGGTTGATCCGGCCCGAGGTGAACAGACGCTGCCACAGCCGGTGCTCCGCGTCCGGGGTGGCCTCCTCCAACCAGCCCCGCAGGTCGGTCCAGATCGAGAAACCCGCGTCGGCCGGCCGGAACGGCACACCCGCGCCGGTCAGGTGCGCGGCCGCCGCAGCGTACGAGGCGGCGAGCCGTTCCCGGCCGACGGTCAGGAACTGTTCCACCCAGTCGTCGGCGGCCAGCAGCTCCGTCACCAGCCACTGGGTGTCGGTGGACACCGGCGCGAAGTACGCGAGTTCCCGGGCCGCCGCCCGCGCCTCCGGCTGCCGGGTGTGCAGCACACCGACCTTGAGCCCGGGCAGGCCGAGGTCCTTGGCGAACCCCCACACCGCGTGCACGCGGTGCGGGTCCAGCAGGCCCGACGCGGCGTCGCGGGCGCTGACGAAGGCGGGACCGGTGAACGCGCAGTGTGCGTACACCTCGTCGGCGACCAGGTCGAGGTCGAGTGCCGCGCAGGCCGAGGCGTACGCGCGCAGCTCGGTGTCGCGATACACCAGCCCGAGCGGATTGTGCGGGGAGGTGAGCACCAACGCGCGTACGGTGGCGCCGCCGGCGCGCGCCCGCCGGACCGTGTCGACGACCGCCGCCGCATCCGGCAGCGGCGCCCCGCCGAGCGGCGGCACCGGCAACAACCGCGCGCCGGAACGGCCGGTGAGGTCCGTGTCCAGCGCTCCGTAGTACGGCACCGGCACGGCCAGCGACTCGCCCGGATCGCACAGCACCGACGCGATGACGTCCAGGGCCGCCGTCGCCCCGCTGACCACGATCAGGTCCTCGGGGTCGACCGCGGCGCCGCTGCGGCCCAGGAACCGGGCCACCTGTGAGCGCAGCGCCGCGGTGCCGTGCAGCGGCGCGTACCGGATGTGGGCGGCGCCCACGGCGCGCGCGGCCCGCAGCCGGGGCGCCAGCAGATCCCACACCAGGCGGTTCTCGGCCGTGCCGACGTTGACGTATCCGTCCGGGTTGGACACCGGATCGTACGGGTCGGCCTCGGCGGTGAAGTGGGCGGAGGCGATCACCGGCGACCCGGCCACCAGCCGCGCGGCCTGCCGCGACACCATCAGTGCCCGGCCGGGCCGGGCTGGAACATCCCCGGCGCCAACCCGAGTCCCAGCGAGGCGTCCAGGACCGCGCCGTGCAGGATGGCGGCCGGTTCCGTACACAGCCAGGCGACGAGGGCCGCGACTTCATCGGGTTGAATGAGCCGCCGCTTGGGCAGCGCGGCCAGCAACGCCGCCCGCGCGGCGCCGTCCAGCCGGCCCAGCACGCTCGCCTCGAGCATCGGCGTCTCGACCGCGCCCGGGCAGATGGCGAACACGTCCACCGGGGTGTGTGCCAACTCCACCGCGAGCTGGCGGCTCAGGTGCACCAGCGCCGCCTTGCTCATGCCGTCGGCCGGATCGAAGGTCGGGAAGGACGCCACTCCACCGCCGACGCTGGCCACGTTGACGATCTTCCCGTAGCCGCGTTCCAGCATGCCCGGCACCAGTTGCTGGATGAGCCACAGCGGCCCCACGCTGTTGATCTGGAGCATCGCCGCCGACCGTCGATGCGCCGCCCCGGGCTCGTAGTCGATCACCGTGGCCGAGCCCACCGCGGCGTTGTTGACCAGGACGTCCACCGGGCCCGGCAGGTTCCGCAGCAACCGCTGATGGCTGTCCCAGTCACCCTGGCCGAACGCGAACGCGCTCACCTCGATGCCGTCCGCGGCGAGCTCGTCGACCAGATCCCGGGCCCGGTCCGCGCCGCGCAGGTACGTGAACCAGACGGTGTCCCCGCCGCGGGCGAAGCGGTCGACGATGCGCCGGCCGATCCCGCTGGAACCACCGGTGATCAGAACGCCCCTGCCGCTCATGACCGGCCCGCCCGTCTCCCCCCGAGGTCGCCGAGAACGCATCGACCGCGCCGTACCGCCGGACTACTCGCCGACCAGGCCCTTGACGGCGAACGCCTCCCAGGCGCCCGGTTCGTCCAGAACACCGGTCGAGCGACACAACCGCACCGTGGCCGATGCGGTCTGCCGCATCTGCGGCACGCCGCCATAGCAGTCGTCGACCACGACATCGGCCTCGGCGCCGCTGAGCCCAGCCAGGACCAGCGACCGCCGGACCGGTCCGCCGTCCCAGCGCAGGCAGTCCTCGATCAGCTCGGGCAGGGCGACGGCGGCCCGGGCCCGCGTCGGCGCATCGAGATGGGTCCACAGATGCCGGAAGAACCCCGCGAAATAGCGATGGTGGCGTCCCTCGTCGCGCGCGTGGTCGCGGGCCAGGTCACGGACGGTCGTCATCACGGTCGGGTCGGCGGGCAGCTCGTTGAGCACCGCGGTGATCAGCGTCTCGAACACCACGACCTGCAGCAGCTGAGCGAGCACCGCGGCACCGGGCAACAGGCGGGCCGCGGTCGCGTCGAGCCGGTCGGCGAATCCGCCGAAGTCCCAGTCGGGCACGGTGATCCCGGTGGCCGCCTCGACCTGCCGCGCCAGGTCCAGGCTGTACAGCGAGTGGTACCCCTCGTCGCAGTACACCTTGAACGCGTCCATCCGTAGCTGCGCGTCGACCGGCACACCGATCCGGTCGTTCGCGATCCGTTCGGCGCCGCGGTTGACGACCCGGGTCTCCAGGTGAGTGGTGGCGATCAGGAACTGGTAGAGGTGCCGGACGGTCAGCGTCTCGCACTGCCCCGGGGCCCGCTCCCGCACCAGGTCGTGCTCCAGGTACGGCACGAGCGACGCCGGGAAGAACACCTTCGCGTGGTCGCGTTCGTCGGCGAAGGTGCGGCGTATCCCGGCTCGCACACCGGCGGCGTCGTACCAGTCGGCGAACGGGTCCATCGCATCGCCCCCCTCGTCGACAACGACACAGAGTCGATGCTAGGCGGCAACCGGGCAAGGTCACCACCGCTCCTGTGACGTCCGCGATGCCGTCCCGAACCGGATGACAACCGAAAAAGCCTGACCTTTACCTCGCGGTCCGCCGATCTGTGCATCCGGGGACGCCCGAGGCGGCGTTCCCATCGATCTTCCGACGCGTCACGTCCGGCGTCGTGGTGAGAACAGGGATGGGGAGGTTGTCGTGCCGATCACGGCCGCGACGCGACAGTGGGTTGCCGACCGCAGTGTGCGCGCAAAAGTAGGAACGGCCGTGGCGGTGATCGCCTCGGTCGCGGCCGGGGTCGGCGTGCTGTCCGTGCTGAGCATCGGGGATGTCAACGGCCGGGTGGAGGCGATGCACGCGCGTACCGTGCCGCAGCTGGAGGCCGTCAGCGACATCCGGGGCGCCCAGGCGCAGATCAACGACGGCGCCGTCAAGTCGTTCGTCGCCGCGAGCGACCGCACCCAGGCCGCGGCCGCCCAGCAGCAGGTGACCGCCGGTGAGACCGCGATGAACGCGGCGATCGCCCGGCTGCAGGCTTCAGCGGGTGACGAGGCTGACCGAAACAGATCCGCCAAGCTCGCCGCCGACTGGAAGAGCTTCGACGCCGGGATGCGGGTGTCCCTGCTGGGCCAGTCCGCGTCCGGGGGCACGCCGGTGTCCAGCGCGGAGCTGGGCGCGCTGGCCAAGAGCATCAACGACCTCACCACCCAGATGGCCGCGGACGCGCACGAGCAGGCCCGGTCGGCGGCGGCCGAGGTGAGCGCGGCCTACCACCGTGCGGTGGCCGTGATCGTCGGGCTGCTCGTGATCGGGCTGGTGTGCGGGCTGCTCGTCGCCGAGGCGGTCACCCGCGCAATCAAGCACCGGGTGGGCGCGGTCGGGCGGATCGTACGGGCGATGGCCGACGGTGACCTGACCCAGACCGTGCCGGTGACCTCCCGCGACGAGCTCGGAGTGATGTCCGGCGACGTCAACCGGGCCCTCGGCGAGGTGCGCAAGACCGTGGCGACCATGGCCGCCGGCGCCGACACGCTGGCCGCCGGTTCGGCGCAGCTGTCGGCCAGCAGCGATCAAGTCGTCGCGAACGCCGAGCAGGCCAGCGGCCTGGCACTGGGTGCCGCCGCCACCGCCGAACAGCTCTCGGCCAACGTCACCACCGCGGCGAGCGCCTCCGTGGAGATGAGCGCGTCGATCGGGGAGATCGCCCGCAACGCCGGTGACGTCGCGGCCATCGCCTCCCGGGCGGTCGAGGTCGCCGCCGACACCAACAACGTCATCACCCGGCTGGGCGACTCGTCCGCCGAGATCGGCAACGTCGTCAAGGTGATCACCTCCATCGCCGAGCAGACGAACCTGCTCGCCCTGAATGCCACCATCGAGGCCGCCCGCGCCGGCGACGCCGGCAAGGGATTCGCCGTGGTCGCCGGGGAGGTCAAGGACCTCGCGCAGGAGACGGCCCGGGCCACCGACGACATCGCCCGGCGGATCGCCGCGATCCAGACCGACACCCAGGGCGCCGTCGCCGCGATCGCCGAGATCGGCGCCATCATCGCGAAGATCAACGACTATCAAGGGTCGATCTCCACCGCGGTCGACGAACAGACCGCGACCACCGGCGAGATGAACCGGAACATGACCGAGGCCGCCACGGGCAGCACCGATATCGCCGGCACCATCGCGGACGCGGCCCGCGCCGCCGAGGACGCCACCGTCGGCATCGCCGACACCCGGCAGGCCGCGGCCAACCTGGCCACCATCTCCGCCGAATTCCGGCAGCTGGTCAGCCGGTTCCGCTACTAGCGGGTGCGGCCTCACCAACCGGCCCGCCGGCGCAGCCGCCACGGCCTGCCGTCCGGGTCGTAGACCAGCCGGTACAGCGGCACCGCCCACATCCGGGTCCGGGCCGGCAGCCGCTCGGGCCGGTGCGGCCGCAGGCGGCCCGGCGGTCGCCGGCCCACCCGCCCGCCGTCATGCCACGACTGCAACGCGTCGGCGGCATGACGGAACGCCGTGACCGCCTGCCGGGGATCGATCAGGTCAGCATCGTCCCCGGCAGAGCGGTCCAGGTGCTCGCGCATGAGCCGCAGGCGCAGCTCGCGGGCGAACACCCGGGCCCCGTCCCCGCCGCCACCGGGATCGGTGGGTTCGCGCGGGTCCAGCTCGGTGTCCAGGACCGCGCAGGACAGCTCGCTGTCGTGCGACCACGACCGCAGGTTGAGGTTGTCGCTGCCGACACTCGACCAGGTGTCGTCGACCACGCACACCTTGGCGTGCACGTACACCGGTGTTCCCGCGTGATTCTCCACATCGAACACGTGCACCCGGTCGGGCGCCGCCTCCCGGCACACCTGCACCGCCCGAACCCGCCCCACCTGGTTCGGCGGCAACGCGAACCGGCCGTCCACGTCGGCGTGCCGCGGGACCACCACCACCAGGTGCAGGCCCGGATTCTCCCGCAACGCCGCCGCGAACAGGCCCGCCACCTCGGCCGACCACAGGTACTGGTCCTCGACGTAGATCAGCGAACGGGCCCGGCGCACCGCCTTGCGGTAGGCGCGGGCGATCGAACGCTCGCCGTCCGGGGCGAACGGATACGGCGGATGCTTGTTCGCGTACGTCCGCAGCACCTGCACCAGGTGCGGCCCGGCCGGCGGCGGATCAGGCGGGCACGGCGGCAGGTCCCCGACCTCCAGGTCAGCGCCGAGGAACCGGTCCCGCAGATACGCCAGCGGCCGGCGGGCATCCAGCGTGGTCTTGTCCAGCCACCGCTCCCGGAAACACTGGTCGAGAACACCCACGACCGGGCCGCGCAGCATCAGCTGCACGTCGTGCCAGGGCGGGTGCGCGCCGTACTGATGCGCCATCCGCACCGCCTGCGGATCGCCGTGATGCCCGGCGTCGTCCCGCCGGCTGTGACACAGATCGATGCCGCCGGCGAACGCCACGTCCCGCTCCGGGTCCCGCGGGTGCCGCGCCACGATCAGCTTCTGGTGGTGCGACCCTCCGGCACGGACACGCTGATCCAGCAGAACCTCTCCCCCGGCCTGCTCGATGTCCTCGCCCAGGTGGCGGTTCTCCATCTCGCTGTACCGGAACGCGTCCAGGTGCGAACGCCATACCAGGCCCTTGACGACGACACCCCGCTCCGCGGCCGCCACCAGCAGCTCACGGATCGTCGGTCCGGCACCGGTCAGCCGCTGATCCGGGTCGCCCCGCCAGTCGGTGAAGAACAGGTAGTCGCCCGCCGACAGGGCGGCGACCTCCTCGGCGAGGCGACCGAAGTACGCGGATCCGTGCACGAGCGGCTCCACGCGGTTCCCCGCACACCACGGGGGCAGGCTCGTCGCCGGGTTCCCGCGTTCGCGGTCGGTGAGAAACCAGTCGTCGATTCGCATGAGTGCACTCCGGGGCATGGATGTCACACCCGTCGTGCCCACTCGGCGCTGAGCTCAACCGTGCGCCTCACCCACGGTTTGACCGCGGGCACCGGGGGCACCAACAAGAGAACGCGCCGGCCTCGACCGGATGGGCCGAAGCCCGGCCGGCCCCGGCCCCGGCCGGGCCCGAACAGGAAGGAACACATGGTGAGCACTGTTACCGAGTCCGTTGACGTCAACGTGCCGGTACGCACCGCGTACAACCAGTGGACCCAATTCGAGGACTTTCCCCACTTCATGAGCGGGGTGGACGAGATCCGCCAGCTCGACGACACCACCACGCACTGGAAGACCACCATCGACGGCGTGAAACGGGAGTTCGACGCCCGCATCACCGAGCAGTTGCCCGACGAGCGGGTGGCCTGGACGTCCGTGGACGGCAGCCGGCAGGCCGGCGTCGTGACGTTCCACCGGCTCGACCCGACCCAGACGCGGGTGACGGTCCAGATGGAGTTCGAGCCCGACGGCTTCGTCGAGCAGGCCGGCGCCACGCTCGGCTTCCTCGACCGTCAGGTCAAGGGAGACCTGAAGCGGTTCAAGGAGTTCATCGAGGGTCGTAGTGGCGTCGAGACCGGCGCGTGGCGCGGCGAGGTCCCCCGCCCTCAGCCCTGACACGTGCTGGGCTGAGCCCCTGGCCGATGCGTGTTCGTGACGAGCAAGCGCATCGGCCAGGCCAGGGGCCCGAAGCACGCTCAGCGGCCCCGCAGCGGTGCGCCGACCTCGTGCAGGTGCCGCAACGCCTGACGGTACGACTCCAGCAGGCTCGTCGACTCGTACGCCACGCCGATCTCCGCGCAGTACGCCGCGACGATCGGCTGCGCCTTGCGCAGGTTCGGTGTCGGCATCGCCGGGAACAGGTGATGCTCGATCTGATAGTTCAGACCACCCAGCGCGACATCCACGAGCCGGCCCCCGGTCACGTTGCGTGAGGTCAGCACCTGCTTACGCAGGAAGTCCTCGGTGCCGTCCGGATGCGGCATGCCCTTGTGATTCGGGGCGAACGTCATGCCCAGATAGACGCCGAACAACGCCTGGTGCACCACGAAGAACCCGAGCGCCTGCGCCGGCGACAGCACCAGCAACAACGCGCCCAGATAGCACACCACGTGCACCACCAGCAGGAACGCCTCCAAGCCGCGACGTTTCATGTCACCGCGGATCAACGCCTTGACACTGGACACCTTCAGATCGATGCCCAGCAACGTCAGCAACGGGAAGAACAGTCCCGCCTGATGCCGGGCGATGAAACCCTTCAGCCCGCGCCGCCCCCAGGCCGACTCGGTGGCCCAGATCAACACCTCAGGTGCCACGTCAGGGTCGAGCTCATCGTGGTTCGGGTTGTTGTGATGGCGGGTGTGCTTGTCCATCCACCAGCCGTAACTCATCCCGACGCCGAGGTTGCCCGCGATCCGTCCGGCGATCTCGCCGGCCCGCCGCGTCTGGAAGACCTGACGGTGGGCGAGATCGTGCGCCACCAACGCCACCTGGGCGAACGTCACCGCCAGGAACGCGGCGACCACCAGCGTCCACCAGCTCGGCCCGACCAGCGCGAACGCCGTCCAGCCGCCCACCAGCGCCAGGGACGTGGCGGTCAGCCGTACCGCGTAGTGGGCCGGCCGGCGCTCCAGCAGCCCGGCCCGGGTCACCCGCCGGTTCAGTTCGGCGAAGTCGCTTCCGGTCGTCGGCCGTGCCAGCTCCGTCGTTGTCGTCATGCCCTCCAGACTCGCGGCCGGCCGCGGACCGGTCAGGAGTGTCAGACCCCCACGGATGGTGGTGCTAGCACCCCCGCGCGACCAGCGCGGATGTGCACACCGTGACCGTCAGGGACAATGGCGAACCATGACGACACGGTGGTGGATACGCAACGGCCTACGTGCCGTCGCCGGTGGCGGCTACGCGGCCGGTCTCGCGATCACCAATCTGCTGCTGCTCGCGCTGGCGCTGGTCGCGCTCGTGCTCGTCCCCGTACCGTTTCTCGGCCTGGCCCTGCTGCCGTGGGTGATGTCCCTGGTGCGGATGCGGGCGGGCCTGGAGCGGCGCCTGGCCGGACGCGCCGGTGTCGCCATCGCGCGCCCGTACCAGCCGCGCCCACCGCGGGCCCTGCCCGGCGGCTGGCAGCGCTTCCGGTGGGTCGTCACGGACCCGGCCACCTGGCGGGACCTGGCCTGGCTCGTACCCGGCGCGATCGTCGGAGCCGGGCTCGGCCTGCTCGCCATGGCCGTCCCGCTGTACGGCCTGCAGGGCCTCTCGCTGCTCCCGCTCTGGCTGTACCTGGGCGTCGACTGGTACGGCTACGGCGTCTTCTGGCCGATCGCGAGCGTTTCGCAGGGACTGCTCTCGATCCCGCAGGGTGCGGTGTTCCTGGCGCTCGGGCTCGGCGTCGCGCCGTGGCTGATGATGGTAAACGCCCGGTTCAGCAAGCTGCTGCTGGCCCCGACGAAGGCCGCCGAGCTGCGGCTGCGGGTCGCCCAGCTGACGGTCACCCGCGCCGACACCGTGGACGCGCAGGCCGCCGAGCTGCGGCGGATCGAGCGGGACCTGCACGACGGCGCGCAGGCCCGGCTGGTGTCGCTGGGCATGACGATCGGCCTCGCCGAACAGATGCTCGAACGCGATCCCGCCGCGGCCCGCAAACTGCTCACCGAGGCCCGCGAGGTCAGCGGCGCCGCCCTGCTGGAACTGCGCAACCTGGTCCGCGGCATCCACCCGCCGGTGCTGGCGGAACGCGGCCTCGACGGCGCGGTCCGCGCGCTGGCGATGAGCCTGCCGATGTCGATCTCCGTCGAACTGGACCTGCCCGGACGCCCGGAGACCCCGGTCGAGTCCGCCGCGTACTTCGCCGTGGCGGAGGCCCTGGCCAACGTGGTCCGGCACAGCGGCGCAGGCACCGCGCAGGTGTCGATCCGGTACGCCGGAGGGCTGCTGGCGCTCATCGTGTGCGACGACGGCACCGGCGGCGCGGACCCGCACCGGGGTACCGGCCTGCGGGGCATCCAACGTCGTCTGGCAGCCTTCGATGGCACCATGTCGTTGTCCTCCCCTCCGGGCGGACCGACGCTCGTCACGATGGAGCTGCCGTGCGTGTTGTCCTCGCCGAAGACCTCGCCTTACTCCGGGACGGCCTGACCCGGCTGCTGGAGGCGTTCGAGTTCGAGGTGGTCGAGGCGGTCGACAACGGCCCGGATCTGCTCCCGTCCCTGCTGCGGCACCGCCCGGATGTCGCCGTCGTCGACGTGCGGCTGCCACCCACGTTCACCGATGAAGGACTGCAGGCGGCGATCGCCGCCCGGACCGAGGTGCCCGGCCTGCCGATCCTGGTGCTCTCCCAGCACGTCGAACCGCTGTACGCCCGCGAGCTGCTCAGCGACCGCAACGGCGGGGTCGGATACCTGCTCAAGGACCGGGTCTCGAACGTCGCCCAGTTCGTCGACGCGGTGCGTCGCGTCGCCGACGGCGGCACCGCGATGGACCCGGAGGTGGTGTCGCAGCTGCTTGCCCGCCGGGAGCCACTGGCCGTGCTGACCGCCCGCGAACGCGAGGTGCTCGGCGAGATGGCGGAAGGCCGGTCGAACGCGGCCATCGCGGCGACGCTGTTCATCACGGAGAAGGCCGTCAGCAAACACATCAACAACATCTTCACGAAGCTGGAGATGCCGCCGTCGGACGACGACAACCGGCGGGTGCTGGCCGTCCTCACCTACCTCAATGCCTAGACCTGGCGGCCCGTCGTTTGCGGCCTGGCTCTACCGTTGGCCCAGATCAGAACAGGGTGGGGAGGCGGCATGCTCCGGCGCATGACACTCATCTCGTTCCTGCTGCTGCCCCTCGCCGCGTGCGGCCATTCCGCCGACACCGGCCGGCCGGCGCCGCGCCGGGCAGCACCCAGGTGGTGGGCACCGCGCCGGCCGCCTCGACCGCACCTAGCGCCGCACCGGCCGGGCAGCCGTCCGCATCGACGCCCGCTGCGGGTCCTTCGACGGCCGGGTCCGAGCAGCTCACCGGCGTTCAGCACGCGTACCTCAAGGCGGCCGACCCGGCGAAGGGCACGATCACCTTCGACCTGGTCGAATGGTTCGAGGGCAAGGCAGCGGCCGACGCCTGCAAGGCGGACGGCGTCGAGCCGGCCGAGAACGACTGGTGCACCGGCTGGTACATCCGCAACAACAACAAGAAACTGCGCACTTACCCGGTGGCCCCGGGTGCGAACCTGCGGGTCGTCGGCACCACCGGGACGGACCTCGTGAACGCCGACCTCACGAAGTTCCGGGCGACGCTGCTGCAGACCGGCCGGGTCTTCGTCTTCACCGTCAAGGCGGGCCAGATCACCAAGGCGGACGAGGTCTACACGCCCTGACCCCCGACAAACGCCCGGCCGGGCTCGGGTGAGCTCGCGGACGGCTCATCACCCGCGCGTGGCGGAGCGACGCACCGCGCCGGGCGCGGTGGCGCGGCGTGCTGCCCGGCGCAGCATCGCCCGCACGACGGCCGGGTGGACCAGCTTGACGACGGCGAGGTAGATCCGCCGGGCGCCGGTGCGGACGGCCGCGGTCGTGGCGACGGTGACGGTCGTGCCACCGCCGTCCGGCTCGACCAGCACACTGGCCCGGAAATCCAGATGCGGGGCGTCCGTACCGAGCAGCACCTCGTTCGTCGTCTGCCGCAGGGGCGCGAACGCGCTGCGGTCCCCCCGCTCGATGCCGAGGAGCGGCACCAGCCGGTTGCGCAGGCGCATCAGGGCCAGCACCGGGGCGGGCGGGTCCTGGAACACCGCGTCGACCCACTCCAGAGGCAGCACCGACGTGCCGGGCGGCATGCGCACCGCGTACGCATCGGCGAGGTCACGCCGCCCGGGCCAGGCGTGCAGCAGCCGCGCCTCGGGCGGGACGGGCACGGCACGCACCCGGCAGGTCTCGGACGCCGCGGCCAGCCGGGCCCGCAGCGGATACCGGTACGGGCTGCGCACCGCCCCGGTGAGCGCGTGTTCGGCGTTGTCCAGCAGATGCTCCAGCACGGTGTCGTGCAGCGTGCGGACCAGCAGCGGCCACAGCAGCCGCATCGAGCCGGTGAGCCGGCCCGCCAGCCGGTGCCGCAGGACGCTGGTGTCCGGCCCGGTCGGCTCCACCTCCAGCACGTGCGTTCCCACGATGCCGGTCGGCGCGACGAAGGTGAACTCGACACGGCGGCCGGGCTCGTAGCCGGTGACGCGGTACCGGATGGAACCGTGGCCGCCGCTCGCGCCGACGCCCAGGGGACGGTCGAACCGCATGGGCGGCCAGGTGGGCGAGGGCCACAGCGGATCGTCGGTCGCGCCGGCTCGGTCGAGCAGACGCCCGATCTCCTCGGCCGGGACGGGGAACTCTCGCTCGTGGACATTGCTGATCTGGACCATGACCACCTCCGTACGGTGCCGTATGGCGACTTCCGTACGGTAGCGTATGGGAATGCCGGACCGACAGACCAACCGCCTCACCGCCGACGACTGGGCCGCCGCAGCACTCGACGCGATGGCGCGCGGCGGGCTCGGCGCGATCGCCGTGGAGCCGATCGCCGCCCGCCTGGGCGCCACCAAGGGCAGCTTCTACTGGCACTTCGCGAACCGGGATGCCCTGATCACCGCCGCGCTGGACCGCTGGGAGTCCGAGCACACCGAGGCCGTGATCCGGCTCGTCGACGCCGAGCCGGATCCCCGTGAACGGCTCCGGCTGCTGTTCCTCACCGTCATGGAGGCGACGGCGCACGACACCGTCGAGGTCTCCCTGCTCTCCACCGCCGACCACCCGCTCGTGGCGCCGGCGCTGGCACGGGTCACCCAGCGGCGGATGGAGTACACCGCCGGCCTGTTCGCCGGCCTCGGATTCGATGCCTCCGAGGCAGCGGCGCGGGGCCTGCTCGCCTTCAGCACGTACCTGGGCCACGTGCAGCTCGCCCATGCGATGCCGCATCTCGTGCCGGGCACCGCAGCCGCCCGCCGCGACTACGTCGACCACGTCATCACGCTGCTCACCGCCCGGTGAGCCGGGGCATGCGGTGAGCAGGGGTATGCCGTGAGCAGCGGCACACCGCGCCGAGCATCCTAGGAGACTGGCCTGCATCGTCTCCCGCGGCGGGACGGTGCCCGAATAACGCTGGCCAACTTCTTCAGCTTTCAGGACCCCCGCCGATGGGAGGAGGCGAACCGGACTGGGGGTGGGAACTTGATCAACAGCGCGACCAGCGCCGAGCAACTGTCTGCTGCCCTGCTCGAGATCGAGGACCGCAGGATCGGGAACGCCGAGGAAGCCCTCGCGCTCGTCACCGAGTTCGAGGCCCGGGCCGTGGAACTCGGCGACGACACCCTCGTCTGGCGCGCCCGCGTGTGCCGCGCGTACCTGCTCATGCGCGCCGGCGACGTTGCGGGGGGCGCCCGGCGGCTCGACGACGGCTACGCCTGGGCGGTCGAGCACGGCGACCGTCTGTTGCAGGCCCGCGTCCACGTGACCTGGTCGTACGTCCAGCGGTTGCGCGGCGACTTCGCCAAGAGTCTGGAACACGCGCTGAGTTCGGTCGAGCTGCTCGACGAGACCGCCACGCCGTACATGCGGGTGCGGCACCACATGAAGCTGGCCGACGCCCTCGCGGACAGCGGCGCGTTGGACGCGGCCCGGCCCCGGTTCCGGCAGACCGAGGAGCTGGCCCGCGAGCTGGGCCTGTGGGAGCCGCTCACGGACGTGCTCAACAACTGGGCGTACTCGGAGTATCTCGCCGGGGAATTCGTGCGCGCCCAGGAGGTCGCTCTGCGGCTGCAGGAACACGCCGAGGCACACGGGATCGAACTCGCCACGTTCACGCTGGACACGATCGGCGCGATCCAGATCAGCAACGGCCTGTACGCCGAAGCCGAACAGACCGCGCTGGCGTGCATCGACCTGCACCGGACGGGCCATTACGACGGCGCCGAATACCTGGCCGAGTACCTGCTCACCCTGGCTCGCGCCCAGCGCGGGATGGGTGCCACCGACCGGGCCCAGACGAGTCTGGACCAGTCCCGCGCGCTGTGCGTCGAGCGGGAGCTGCACGAGGTGATGGTCCGGGTGCTCCAGGAGCAGGCCGAGCTGCACGCGGCGCGCGGCGAGATCGCCGAGGCGTTCGCGATGCACAAGAAGTTCCACGACGCGTACGAGAGACTGCGCTCGAAGCAGAACGAGGCCCAGGCACAGAACATCTTCGAGACCGCCGAGGTCCGTGAGGAGGCCGAGCGCTTCCGCGAGCAGGCCCGGCGCGACCCGCTGACCGGCCTGTTCAACCGCCGGTACGTCGACGAGGAACTGCCCGCCCTGATCGCCTCGGACCCCGAGCTCACCGTGGCCATCGTCGACCTGGACCACTTCAAGCGGGTCAACGACGAACTCTCCCACGACGTCGGCGACCAGGTGCTCGTCCAGGTCGCGAAGCTGCTGGAGACGGAGCTGGCCGCCGCCGTACCGGACGGGTTCGTCGCCCGGCTCGGCGGCGAGGAATTCCTGCTGGTCCTGCCGGCCACCACCGTCGCCGCCGCGACGAAACACCTCGACGGGATCCGCCGGACCGTCCGCGCGTACGCATGGTCCGGGATGACCGGCACGCTACCCGTGACGATCAGCATCGGCGTGGCCGGCGTGGACGAGGCCCCCGACCGCTGCCAGCCGACGCTGCTGTCCGCGGCGGACCGCAACCTCTACATCGCCAAGCACGCCGGACGCGACCGCGTCGCCTCCAGCAAGTCGCCCAAGGGCCGCAAGCGCACCTACCGCGACCTCGACGCGGCCTGATTCCGCCGCGCGGAGTCTCCCCGCTCGTACGGCAACCGCCACGGCGCCAGGACGATCCGGATCGCAGGGCGATGGCAACGTTCCTGCACCCTGCGGCCGGTATCCATATGCCGTGACCCGCAAAAAGGCAGACGTTTCCGATGCCGCCGCACACCGCTGGTACCTCGCGGTCGGCGTGCTCGTCGTGCTGGTCGGCACGGTGCTCGACCTGCAGGTGCGCCTCTGGTTGTACATGGCCGTAGCGGTGTCGGTCATGGGGGCCGTCGCGGTCGGCGTACGCCGGCACCGGCCGACCTGGACCGCGCCGTGGTGGCTGATGGTCTCGGCGGTGGCGTCGTCGTTGCTGGCCAACGCCGGGTGGGCGATGAACCTCACGCCGGCCGGGGTGCCGCGGTTCCCGTCGTTCGGTGATCTGTTCTACGCCCTCATGCTGGTGCTGCTGGTCCTGAGCAACTACTGGTGGGTCCGTCCCGGGCAGCGCCGCGGCGGCGCCGTGGAGGCCGCCATCGTGACGCTGGGCGGTGGGGCACTCTCCTGGACGATCGTCATCGAGCCGTTGCTGTTCAACGGCCGGTTCAGTGGGCTGCGGCTGGCCAGCTACCTCTGCTACGCCGCGATCGACCTGGTCTTCATCGTGCTGACCATGCGTGTCGTGGTGGTCTCGCGGGTGCGCACGCCCGCGTACCGGCTGATGGTCGCCGCCAGCGGCCTGCTGGTCATGACCAACACCGTGAACTTCGCCGGGCTGCTGAACGGCACGGACCTCGACCGGCTGGTCGCGCTCGGCTGGCTGGGCTCCTACCTGCTCATCGGCAGTGCGGCGCTGCACCCCTCGATGGCCGCCAGCACCGGCACGGTCACCCGCAACCCCGCACCGACATCGCGGGGGCGGCTCCTGCTCTACGTCACGCTGATCCTGGCCATCGGCGCGCTGACGGTCACCAGCCTGGCGACCGACGTCGGCGGTAACTCGCCACGCACGATCGGGCTCGTGCTGCTCGGCGGCGCGATGTCGATCCTGCTCATCGTGCGGATGTCGCAGCTCGCCGCACTGCTCGGACGCCGTTCGCGGTCGGACGGCCTCACCGGGCTCGGCAACCGGGCCCGGTTGCAGGACGACCTGGACACCGTCGGCCGCCGCGACCAGGTGCTGCTGCTGGTCGACCTCGACGGGTTCCGGGACCTCAACGACAGCTTCGGCGACCGGATCGGCGACGCGGTCCTCGTGGAGACCGCCCGCCGGCTCCGCGCGGTCCTGCCCGACCGGGCCACCGTGGTCCGTATCAGCGGCGACGAGTTCGCCGTTCTCGCCGACGCCCGCGACGGCTCCGACGGCGCCTGCGTCGCCCAGAACATCCTCGACGGGCTGCACCGGCCGTACCGGCTGCCGGGCATCCCGGCCCGGCGCATCGCCGCCAGCATCGGCGTCGTGCCGCTGGACGCGAACAGCCCGCGCCGGCACGCGCTGCGCGACGCCGACCTGGCGTTGCGCAGTGCCCGGCTGGCCGGCGGGCAGCAGTACGCCGTCTACGACGCCGCCGTGCACGCCGAACGACTCGCCAACACCCAGCTCGTGGCCGACCTGCACCGGGCCCTCGAGGACGGGGAGTTCACCGTCCACTACCAGCCCATCGTGGCGCTGGACACCAGTGAGATCGTCGAAGCCGAGGCGTTGCTGCGCTGGACCCGCGCCGACGGCACCTCCATCTCGCCCGGACAGTTCATCCCGCTCGCCGAGCAGAGCGGCGCGATCGTCGCCATCGGATCCTGGGTGCTGGCCCAGGTCTGCGCGGACCTGCGGGCGCTGCACCGCGAGCACGGGCTGTCCGTGACCGTGAACGTCTCCGCCCAGCAGCTGCGCGATCCGAAGTTCGCCGAGCACGTACTGGAGCTGCTGGAACGCAATGACGTACCGGGTTCGGCGCTGATCGTCGAGATCACCGAGACGGTGCTCGTCACGTCGGTCGTCGACGCCGCCACCGTCACCGAGCAGCTGCAGATCCTGCGCGATCACCAGGTACGCATCGCCATCGACGACTTCGGCACCGGGTACTCGTCGCTGGCCTACCTGCGCCAGTTGCCCGTCGACATCCTCAAGATGGACGGTTCCTTCACCGCGCTGCAGATCGAGGAGGGCACCGAACGCGACCTTGCGTTCATCCGCGCGATCGTCGAGCTGAGCCACAACCTCGGGCTGCAGACCATCGCCGAGGCGGTGGAGACCGGCGCCCAGGCCGACCGGCTCCGGGAGCTCGGCTGCGACCTGGCGCAGGGCTACCACTTCGCCCGGCCCGCACCGGTCGCCGCCCTGCACAAGGTCATGAGCGAACGCCGCGACCCGGTCGCCGCCACGAAGCTGAGCCCTGCCGACCGGCGGTGAAATTCCGGCGAACGGCGGAGTACACAATGACACGATGATCGACATGCGATCCCAGCAGCAGCGAGAGCTGCATCCCCGCTATCCGGTACGGACCGCGCGCCTGCGGCTGCGCCCCCTGGGCACCGACGATGCCGACGCCCTGCTGGTCTACCGAAGCCGGCCGGACATCTGCCGGTACGTACCGTTCGAACCGATGGACCACCGGGCGATCACGGACCGGCTGGCGACAGTGTGGGACACCACCGCCCTGACCGACGAGGGACAGGCCCTGACGCTGGGCGTCGAACTGGCCACCGGCGGCGCCCTGATCGGCGATGTCGTCCTGTTCTGGCACAGCCGGGAACACCTGGGCGGGGAGATCGGGTACGTCCTCAACCCCGAGCACGCCGGGCACGGCTACGCCACCGAGGCGGCACATGCGATGCTGCGCCTGGGCTTCGAGGAGCTGGGTCTGCACCGCATCGTCGCGCGCATCGACGAGCGCAACGACGCATCCGCGAACGTCGCCCGCAGGCTGGGGATGCGGCAGGAGGCCCGCCTCGTACACAACGAGCTTTTCAAGGGCGAGTGGAGTACGGAGCTGGACTTCGCGATGCTCGCCGAGGAGTGGCCCGCCCACCGCGAACTCCCGGCGAACCGGCGCTGACCTGGCCGCCGCCGCGGCGGGGGTAGCGTGAGAACCGGACCCATCCATCCCCGATGTGGGAGGTTCCGATGCCTCGAAACCACATGCACGATCGCCGTTCACTCGTTCGGTCGGTGGTCCTGGTCGCCGCCGTGACGCTCGCACCGGTCCTGCTGGCACCGCCCGCCGCGGCCGCCGCCGGGCCGCCTGCCGCGGCCGCTCAGGTCCAGGCCGAGGTGTCCGTGCATCCGGACACGATCCACCCGGGTGGCCACGTCGTCATCACCGGCGTCGTCCCGGCCGGCGGGCCACAGTCATGCCCGGCCGGGAACGCTGCCGTCCCGACCTCCACGGCGGCGCTGTTCCCACCGGACGGATTCGGCCCGGAGGCGCCGCGCAACCATTCCGGCCACTTCAGCATCGCGTACGTGGTGCCGGCCTCGACGCCGCCCGGCACGTACGTGATCGGCGTGCGCTGTGGCGGCGGCAACGTCGGGATCTCAGCCGACCTGCGGGTCGTCTGACGGTCCGAACCTGCCTCCACGCTCAGGCTCGCAGAGCCCGCACTGCGGTGGACGACGTCGTGACCAACGCCGGCCGGGCCGGCAGAAGCAATGTCGTCACGCCCAGCGATTCATTCATCGCTGCGAGTTCGTACTCGTGCAGCCAATCGGCGGGGTTCCTGACCCCTCGGACAATCACACAGCTTCCGTCGCGTCGGCAGTAATCCACGGTCAATCCGTGCCAGGCAGCCACCGAAACGTTCTCCCAGTCCGCTGGGAGCAAGTGCTGGATCTCCGCGGCCCGTACGGCGGTCGGCTGGGACGGTTGTTTGTCGTCGTTGACGGCTACCAGGACGGTGACGTGGTCAAACATGCGCCGCGACCGGTCGACGACGTCGAAGTGGCCCGGCGTGAAGGGATCGAACGTCCCGGGATAGACCGCTCGGCGCCGGACGTCCCGCGCCGCACTGTCGAAGCTCATGGATGCACGGTAGATCGGGCGGGGGCGGGCCGGACTGTGATGTGAAGCGATCGACACCGCCCTTGCGCGGCGGCGCGGCCGTCGGTTTGGCTCGGGGCTTGGCGCTCATCGCGTACGACCACGCCGATGCCGACGCTATTGAGGCGACCCGTCATCTGGGCGACGACGCAGTCGGCGCGTGGCGGGAGGCGATCGCCCGGCATCCGGATCCGCGGCCGGGCTCCGCGCCGCCGCACGGACCGCAACTCACCCGGTGATCGATGCCCTCGATCTGCTGGTGCTGCGCACGCCGTAATCTCGGGTGGATTGCCGCTACGACGATGGAGCCGGCCCGTGACAGGCGCTGACCTGCCGATCATGTCCTTCGAGTCGATGTCCGCCTGGCGAACGTGGCTCGACACGGAGCACGGCTCCGCGGCCGGCGTGTGGCTGAAGATCGCGAAGAAGGACGCCGGGTTCGCCAGCGTCAGCTACGGTGACGCGCTGTCCGTGGCCCTGTGTTATGGCTGGATCGACGGCCAGAAGAGGTCGTTCGATGACGCCTGGTGGCTGCAACGGTTCACCCCGCGCAAGTCCGGCAGCAGATGGTCGAAGATCAATCGGCAGAAGGCGCAGGAGCTGATCGACGGCGGCCTGATGCGCCCTGCCGGTCAACGCGAGGTGGACGCCGCGCTGGCGGACGGCCGCTGGGCGGCCGCCTACGACGGCTCGCGGACCGCGACGGTGCCGGACGACCTGGCGGCCGCGCTCGCCGGCAACGAGGCCGCCGCGGCCTTCTTCGCCACCCTGGACGGGCGCAACCGGTACGCGATCCTCTACCGCGTACAGGAGGCCAAGAGGCCCGAGACCCGGGCCCGGCGCATCGATACGTTCGTCACCATGCTCGCCAACGGCGAGAAGATCTATTGACGACAGGTCAGGGGCGCAGGTAGACACCGTCTACCACCGTGCGGTAGACAGTGTCTATGCACGACGACGAGGGGCTACGAGCCCGCCTGATCCGGATCGGCGGCGAACTGGTCGACCGCGACGGGCCGTCCGCGGTGTCCTTGCGCGAGATCGCCCGAAGCGCCGGGGTCTCGCACGGTGCACCACGCCGCTACTTCCCCACCCACCTCGAGCTGCTGTCGGCCATCGCCCGCGAGGGATACGCCGACCTCACCGCCGCGGCGAACGCCGCCCTGGCCGACACGTCCGGCGCCCCCCGCGCCCGGATCGCCACGCTCGCCCACATGTACCTGGATTTCGCCGCCACCCACCGCGGCCGCTACGAGCTGATGTTCCGCCACGACCTGCTGGCCAGCGACCATCTGCGGCTCCGCGACACGAGCCTGCCGCTGTTCCAGCTGCTCACCGGCCTCGTCGCGCAGGCCCGGCCGCAATCCCACCCGCCCGCCGAGGTCGTCGCGGGCGCACTCTGGGCCAACCTGCACGGCATCGCACAACTGTCGCAGTGGGGCAGCCTCCCCCTCGCCACCGGCACCGCCGAACCCGATGCGTTGCTCGACGCCGCGCTCGCCGCCCATCTGGGACCCGCCGCATGACCGCCACCCCACCGATGTACGCGCTGACCCAGCACACTCTCGGCCGGTACCTACGGCGCCACTGGCGACCGACCGTCACCGGGCTCCAGCACCTGCCCGGCACCGGCGGAGCGATACTGGCGGCCAACCACCTGTCCGTGGCCGACCAGTTGTTCCTCGGCGTGCTCACGCCCCGTCATGTCGCCTTCTGGGCCAAAGCCGAGTACTTCCGTGCACCCGGGCTGCGAGGCCGGCTGACCCGGCGCGTCGTCACCGGCATGGGCGCCATCCCGGTCGAACGCGGCGGGGGCCGCGCCGCCCTCACCGCGTTCGACGCCGCCATTCCCGTGCTGCGCCGCGGTGGCCTGGTCGCCGTCTTCCCCGAGGGCACCCGCTCACCCGACGGACGGCTCTACCGCGGCCGCACCGGCGTGGTCCGGCTCGCCCACCGGGCCGCCGTACCGATCATCCCGGTCGGCATCCGCGGCACGGACCGGCTGCGCCCACCCGGCGCCCGGCTCCCCCGCCGCCATCCGATCAGCATCACGTTCGGACCCGCGATCGAAGTGCACATCGCCGAACCGGCGGACATCCGCAGGGTCACCGACACCCTCATGGACGCCATCCAAGCTCTCAGCACCCAGCAGTACGTCCCCCACTACGCCCGCACCTGACGCCGACGGCCGAGGCATCATGCCCGTCAGGCCGCATGCTCGCCCCGCATGACGGGGTGCTGCGATCATGGGTGGGTGCTGGACCCCGCCTCCTCGGCCACCGAATCCGCAGGGCCCCACGAGGGCTCCTTGAGCTCGCCGCCACTGTTCGCCGCATTGGCCCGGGCGCGAACCGTTCTGATCGCCGGAGCAGGCGGCGGCTTCGACGTGTACGCAGGGCTGCCGCTGGCGATCGCTCTGTGGCAGTCCGGCGTCACGGTGCACCTGGCCAATCTGTCGTTCACCCCGTTGGAACTGCTCGACCTCGAGGCGTGGCTGACCGAGAACGTCGCGACGGTCACGCCGGACACCGCCGGACCCGACGAGTATTTCCCCGAACGTACGCTTGCGCGGTGGCTGGCCACCCAGGGTCTGCCGTCAACCGTGTACGCCTTGCCGAAGGTCGGTGTGCAGCCGCTCCGCGCCGCCTACCGGCACCTGGCCGAGCACCTCGACATCGACGCGTTGGTGCTGGTCGACGGCGGCACCGACATCCTGCTCCGAGGCGACGAAGCCGACCTGGGCACACCGGTCGAGGACATCACGAGCCTCGCCGCGGCCGCCGCCCTGGACACCCCGGTCAAACTCGTGTGCAGCCTCGGGTTCGGAATCGACGCCTACCATGGCGTCAACCACAGCCAGGTACTGGAGAATCTGGCAGCGCTCGACCGCGCCGGGGGCTACCTCGGCGCCCTGTCGATCCCCGGCACCAGCCGAGAAGCCGTGATGTACCGCGACGCCGTCGCCCACGCACAGGCGGCCACCGCGCTACGACCCAGCATCGTCAACGGCCAGATCGCCGCCGCCACCCGGGGTGCTTTCGGCGACGTTCAATTCACCCGGCGCACCACCGGCAGCACACTGTTCGTCAATCCGCTGATGGCGATCTATTTCACCGTCGACCTCGCCGCCCTCGCCGCCAGGTGTCTCTACCTCGATCGGATCGAGAACACCCTCGGCATGCGGCAGGTCGCCGGCCGCATCGAAGCGTTCCGCAACGAGATCACACCCCGCATTCCCCGCGCCTTCCCGCACTGAGACAGCCCAAGCAACGCCGGCCCCCGGGACGTGACCTCACCAGGTGGTCTGCACCGTCCGCTTGGCGCCGTTCGCCCCGGTCAGGGTGACCCGCACACCGGAGGCGGGATCGGTCACCTGCTGGCCGGCCGTGGTCAGTGTGGCGTTGTCCAGCTCGGCGTCGGCGAGACCGCAGCCGTCCACGGGGCTGCCCGGCTGGGCGTCGAGGACCGTGACCGGGTTGTTCCCGCCGCCGACGCTGGCGTCCACCGCGTAGACCAGGACACCCGGGTGCAGGCACGGCGACGCCACGTCGAGGCTGTCGGCCTGGCGGTTCTCCACCACGATGGCGCGTTGCGCGGACACCTTCACCACGGCGGCCTTCAGGCCGGTGGCAGTGCCCAGCGGGGTGAGCGTCACCTTGCGGGCGCCGTGGGCGGTGGCGCAGGAGATCTGGGTATCGTCGAGCCAGCCCATCTTCCACTTGTGCCAGGCCAGGTGGTCCGGCGCCGGGCCGCTGATCAGGCCCATGAGGTCCCAGCCGCCGACCGGCCGGTGCAGGTCGGGCCACCCGGCCCCGTACGTGTAGAGGTCCGGCAGGCCGAACACGTGCCCGGTCTCGTGGTTGAGAACTTTGTATCCCCAGCTGTCCACGTCGGCGCCGAGGGTCACGCCGTGGCGCAGCTCCACGCCGTCGGCGGACAGGCCCCACCCGGGGTCGGCGATGAACGCGGGCGAGTTGGCGATCACCGTGGCGGAGCGGGGCGACACCACGTAGACGAGGTCGAACTGGGCGAAGTCCACTGCGCCGTCGCTCGCCGTCACCGCGTCCTGCATGTAGGCGCGGTGGGCCGCGAACGAGGCGTTGAAGCCCGCGTAGGCGCTCTGCGGCTGCGGCATCCGCGCCCAAGCAGTGGTGAACGTGGGCACCAGCGTGGCCCGGCCGTACGACGCGGTCCGCAGCCAGTCACCCGGTGCGGTGGCGAACATGTCGCGCCGCTTGGCGAGCTCCTTCGCGCCGCCCGGGGCGTCGGAGAAGTCCACGAAGAGGAACACCGCCCGCAGCGCGCCCTGCGGCGCGAGCCACCGGTGGTAGTCGGTGGGGCCTTCCTGCTCATTGCCGATCCCCGGTGACGCCGGCAGGCGGCAGTCGCCCGCCGAGGCCGCCGAGGCCGGTACGGGACCTGCCACCAGCCCGGCCACCACAGTCGCCGCAACGCCGACCACGGCCAGCAGTGCACGCCGAAGATCCCCGCGTCGCCTCATCCCTGTCCCCATCCCCATGAACGCCGTGGGCGCCCGACACGACGCCGCTCATCCGCTGTAGACGACCGCCGTCGTCGTCGCGGCGCTCAGCATAGGGCAATGAGCGAAGCCTCATGGTCCCGTGGGCCTGACATCACGACACCTGTCGGGAAACCTGCTCTCCCGCAGGAGCGGGCCTGCCGGGGTCTGGAAGGATCGACAGTAGACGGACAAATCGATGCGGTCCCGCATGCCCGCGGAGACGAAGACCAGGGCCTCGCCGGCGCCGGGAGACAACCTCCGGCCCGCGGCTACCTGGGCGGGTGCGGCGGCCGCGGACAGGAGAGCCATGCGCGAGGACTTCCACGACGAACTCGCCCGGGTCGCCGGCGCCCTGGTCACGATGGCCAAGGCCGTACGGGAGGCGATGCGGCAGGCCAGCGCCGCCCTGCTGGCCGCCGATCACACGATGGCGCGGCAGGTGACCGTCCGCGATGCCGAGATCGATGTGCTCTATCGGGTGGTCGAGGACCGGGTGTACGAACTGGTCGCCCGCCAGCAGCCGGTCGCCGGTGAGCTGCGGATGGTGCTGACCGCGCTGCAGGTGGCCGCCGACCTGGAACGCATGGGTGATCTCGCCGTACATGTGGCCCGCGCCGCGCTGCGCCGGCACCCGGCGCCCGCGGTGGTGCCGGAGCTGGCCGATCTGTTCCGCACGATGGGAACGGTGGCCGACGGGCTGGCCAGCAAGATCGTGTCGGCGCTGGCCGACCGTGACGCGGTCCTGGCCGCCCAGCTCGACCGCGACGACGACGCCATGGATCACCTGCACCGGCGGCTGTTCGCGGTCATGCTCAGTCCGGAGTGGCCGCTGGGCGTGGAGGCCGCCATCGACGGCGCGCTGCTGGGCCGCTACTACGAGCGGTACGCCGACCACGCCGTCAACATCGGGCGTCACGTGGTGTTCCTGGTCACCGGCAAGAACGACTGAGCGGGCGATCGACACCCACCGCCGGGCGATCCGCCGCCGCGGGTGTCGGGGCCGTGGTAGCCTCCGGCCGACGTAAACGGACATACCTGGCGTGTTTCGGGAGTGCGTCATGACATACACCGTGGACTTCACCACCGTTTCGACCGTCGGCCTGGAATCGTCGCCGGTCGCGGACGCACTGGCCGGCCTGCGGGCGAACGAGGCCCGCTATTTCAAGAACAAGTACGACCACGACTTCGCTGTGGAGCCGGCGAGCAACGCCCAGACGACCATCGACTGGGTGCACCGGATCCTCAAGGAGGAACGCGACATCGTCATCGCGTCCCGCCCTCTGGAGGCCACCGCGTTCCAGGTCGAGGACATCCGCATGGCCTACGTCTTCTACGAGAGCGGGCTGTCGATCAACGTGATGTACACGATCGACGGGCCCACGAAGCGGGCGGTCGGATTCAAGCTTTCCGACGGGATGGAAGTTCCCGAGGAGCTCGCCTCGCGGTTCAAGTTCGCGAGGCAGAAGTCGAAGCTGGCCGGGACGATTCGCGGTTCCTACTTCACCATCAAGAACGAGTACTGACGCCGGTTCGGCGACTACTGACGCCGGTTCGGCGACGCCCGAGCAGGCCGTGGGAACGGGTTGCACGAAGAATCCCGGTCCCCCCGTGCGGTGCAGAGGGGCCGGGATCCTGGAATTCGCGTGCGGTGTCCGGGTGGATCAGGCGATGAACTTGGCGGAGCGCCGCCGCGCCACCAGCACGTACGCGACAACACCCGCCGCCACGAGCAGTACGCCGACGACCGCGATGGTCACGACATTGGCGCCGGTCAGCGCCAAGCCGCCGCCGGAGCCGTTGTCCGCCTTGCCGGCGGCGTTCGCGGTGCCGGTGTCCGTGCCGCCGGTCCCGGTGCCGGTCGCAGCGCCCGCACCGGTGGCAGTACCCGTGGCCGTTGCGGCGCCCGTGCCGGTGCCGGTGCCGGTGCCGGTGCCGGTGCCGGTGCCGGAACCCGAGCCCGTGCTCGTGCCGGTAGCGGTGCCGGTGCCCGTACCGGTGCCTGTGGTGCCCGTTGCGGTTCCGGCGTTGCCCGGGGCCTCGCCCGCGTTCACGACGATCTCCGCGGTGTCGTCGGCGACGTTGGTGTCCGTGCCGTTCTGACCGCCCAGCTGCCAGTAGTAGTTGGTCTTCACGGTGCCCTTCGTCTCGCCCTTGCGGTCGATCCGGAGGTCGAACTCCCAGTCCTGGCTCGTGTTCGCCTTGAGTACGTGCTCCAGCGACCTGTCGAGGAAGCACACGTACTGCGCCGCGCCGGGCTCCGAGCTTCCCGGGCCACCGTTGTGCATGGGGGCGCAGTTCTTGGGCGGGGAGACGACCGTGGTGCCCGGTGGCACGGTGACCAGCGTGTCGGATCGCAGGCTGGGAATGGCGCCGTTCCAGAAGCTGGCCGACGCGGGTCCCATGTTCTGCTCGCTGATCTTCAGCTTGACCGTGGCCCCGACCGCGCCGCGCACCGTCGCGCCGACCGCCTTCAGGTTGAGCGGGTTGTTGCCCGTGATCTCGACCTTCGTGTGCGTGTGGCGGATGTCGTCGGCCGCGCCGGTCGCCGTGGCCACCGCCTCCGAGGTGGCCTGCAGTGCGAGCTTGCCGTCCACGCCGCGCGTGCGGTGGTGGTTGCGCCACAGCGGGAGGCGGGACGCCACCTCCTCGGCGGTGTACCACGTGGACTCGGCGGACAGGTGGCTCGGCGCGAACGTGTCTGCGCCGATCTCGTACTGCATCTGCGGCTGGATCGCGTACTGCTTCGCCGGTGCGATCTCGGTGTCGAACTCGCAGAAGGCGTCCCGAGCGGCGTAGTAGCAGTTCTCGAAGGTCTTGACCGGCTTCATGCCGTACTGCCACGACAGGAACAGGTAGGACTTGGGCACCGCGGCGGTGGCCGGGTTGCCCACCGAGATCGCGTCCGTGATCGTGCCGCCGGGCCCGGCCGTCATGGTCGTGTCCGGTCCGGCGACGAGCGCCGCCGTGGCGGGGGCTGCTGCCGCCGCCGACGATGCGCCGACGGCGAGCCCGATGAACCCGACGGCGCCGATGCCCCGGATCCACGGCCGGAAACGATTTCTTGCCACGCTGTCCCCCACTCAGTTGATCGAGAATCTGGCGCAGCATAGGAGCGCCGACATCGATCAGCAAGCATGCACAGAGACAACGAAACCGGCCAATATGGATCGCCCAAGGGGAGATAGAGGACATTTGGGATCGTAACGATTTGCATCGATGCGGGATTGCGCGGGAGAAAGCGCGACAGACGGCGGGCCGACGCCGATTCGGCGACCCCGGCTTCGCCACCCCATGTTCATAATCATCGATTTAGATGACCTCGTGGCCGGCGGCACGACCGGCCGGTCAGGAGGCTCTCCGATGCGCAGATCCCGAATTCTCGTCACGGCCGCCGTCCTTGCGACGCTCGCCACCACAGGCACGACCATGCGTACGGACCATGCCGCCTGGGCGGCCGGACCGGACGCCCAGGTGTCGCAGACGACCACCGTAGGGCTGCACAACACGTACGATCCGGCCACGTTCTCCTATCTCGCGCAGGCGCTGGACGAGCACCCCGGGATGATCGAACTGGACGTGTGGGACGACATCGTCACCCGCGAGTGGAAGGTCAGCCACAACAAGCCGCTCGGCAACGCCAACAACTGCGTCGCGGCGACCAACGCCACCCAGTTGTACACCGGCAGCACCAACAAGAACCTCGAGTACTGCCTGGACGACATCCGGATCTGGCTGGCCGCGCACCCCGGCACGGGCCCACTGATCGTGAAACTCGAACTCAAGGCGGGATTCAGCAGCCGGACCGGGCTGGGCCCGGCCCAGCTCGACGCGGCCATCGCCGCGCACCTCGGGTCTGCCGTGTTCACACCCGCGGACCTGCTCGGCGACCACCCATCGCTGGACGCCGCCGCCCGCGCCAACGCCTGGCCGACCCGGGAGCGGCTCGCCGGCAAGGTGATCATCGAGGTCATCCCGGGCACGGTCGAGGAGAGCAACCCCACCGACACCCTGTGGACCGACGTCGAGTACGCCCAGTACCTCAAAAGCCTCGCCGCCTCGGGCACCCTGTCGCGCGCCCAGATCTTCCCGTCGGTGCACAACGCCCAGACCGGTGACCCACGCACCCGCTACTCCGACCCGAGCCTGCGGCCCTGGTTCGTCGTCTTCGACGGCGACGCCACCCGCTACCTCAGCGGCGACATCGACACCGCCTGGTACGACACCAACCACTACCTGCTGATCATGACGGACGCGCAGAACGTACCCCCCGCCGTACCGGCCGGGGACGCATCGGCCGCGCAGGCCCGCGTGTCCGCCCTGGCCGCCGCGCACGCCAGCGTCGCCTCCAGCGACTGGTCCGCCCTGCCGGCGGTCGTGGCGCTGCTCGACGACCGCGGCTGAACCGGCGCGTACCTTCCGCCCGCGGCTGTGCCCCTTCGCCGTTCCGCAGAGGGCCACAGCCGCGGTGGTGCGCCGTCAGTGTCCCGTCGGGTAGGGATGTGCTGCCGCGTTCGCCAGGGCCACGAACGCGGGCAGGTTGAGGTTCCAGAAGCCGGACATGCACGAGTAGCGCGGGAAGAAGCCGCTGCACCCGGACGTGTTCGGACCCACCTCGATCGTGTAGCCGGGGACGCCCCGCGTGCCGTAGATCCAGTCGTCGGTCGCCCCGGGCGCGAAGTAGTTCAGGCCGCCGTCACCATGCACGACGTCGTAATGGTTGCCCTGGCTCATGGCCGTGGCGATGGTCCGGAGGTCGTCGTTGTTCGGCGCGAGCGTGTTGGTCCACCCGTACGGATAGATGTCGAGCTCGGCGTAGCTGTGCAGGGTGACGAACGTGCCGGTCGTGTCGGTGGTCGCCGGTGAGAAGTCGGCGCTGGGCTTGGTGTCGCGGTAGATGCCGGCCAGGAAGTCCTGGATGCCCTGCGTCTCCGGCTCACTGGCCGCGCTCGCGCCCGGATACGTCTCGCTGCACTTGGTGCCCTGGTTGACGTCCCAGTGGTAGCTCGAATTGCGGTTGAGATCGACGCCGCGGCCGGTGCCGGAGCATCCATTGTCGTGGGCGTTCTTGCGCTGGGACACGGGCCGGTTCGAGTTCGACGACACGATGTCGACGCCGTCCGGGTTGGCGATCGGGATGACCCACAGCTCGGTGGTGTCCATCAGCCGCGTCACGTCGGCATTCGTGCCGTAGTTGTTCACCAGGTAGTCGATCCACATGTACGCCAGTTCGCCGGTCGCCAGCTCGCGGGCGTGCATCTGGGCCATGAGCGTGAACTTCGGCTTCGTGCCGGTGCTGGTGATCGCACAGTCGCCGGCCTTGATCCTGGTGATGCACAGGGCCTGGATGTCGTGGCCGCCCCGGCCCTGGGTCTTCAGCCACGACTGGCCGATGCTGCGCAGCACGACCAGGTCGGGGTGAGCCGAGGCGACCTGCTGATTGTGGGCCTCGTGCCCGGCCGCGGTGTGGTAGCCGCCGTAGTACGTCCCGGCCGCCGCCCGCAACGACTCCGCGACCGGCTGGTAGAGGGGGCCGGCGTAGCGCACCGTCAGGCCGCGGTGCCGCAGCCGCTGGGCGTCCGCGGCGGTCGCCAGGATCGGTACGCCGGGGGTCGCCGGCCCTTCCAGCACGTCGTAGCCGCGCCGGGTGAGATCGGCGGCCAGGCCGGCCGCGGTGGTGGACGGCGAGGTGACGTCGTAGTACGCCGGTTCGGAGGTGTCCGGCGTGGCCGCGGCGGCGGTGCCGGGCACCGCCAGCCCGGCGCCGAGCAGGGGCAACAGGACTGCCGTGGCGGCGGCGAGCAATCCGCGAAGCCGCGACCGGCGGGCGAGCGCAAACCTGGTCATCGGTACCTCGATCATGGGTGGCCCGGCGTCACCGTGCACCGGGACGTTGAGTATCCACAATCATCGATGCGCCCGTCCCCGTCAACATTTGTAATCATGGCGAGCACGCCAGGGTGTCGAACACGGCTGCGGTCTGGTCGGCCCACGCGGCGAGCGCAGCGGCATCGCACCGCTTCGGATCATGCCACCATTCGACCACGAATGCGCCGCCCGCAATGTCGTAACACACCTCGACGGGATGGCGCCCGACCGGCACGGGGTCGAGATTCATCCGGGACAGGGGCAGCCTCGACGCGCTGACCGTCCCACCCATGGCCGCCTGCGCGGTGACCAGGACGCTGGGCTCGGGCAGATCACGGAGACACTCGGCGGCCGGGCCGTGGAGGTGGCGAAGCACGCCGTAGCCCAGGCCGTGCCGGGGAACGGTCCGCCAGGACCGCCGGGCGGCGTCGAGCGCATCCTCCGCTGCGGTGACCGTCACCGGGTAGATCGCCGAGTACGGTCCCACCGACCGATCGAGGTTCATCGCCGGGCTCGCGCGCCGGACGTCGCCCAGGACGTCCACGGTCATCGTGGTGCGCCCGCTGATCCGGTGCCAGGCCGAGGTCATCGCGGCGAGCAGGATCTCCACCCACTTGGCCTGCGTGCGACGCCGGAGGGCTTTCAGCGGTGCGGCCTCACCGGCGCGCCGAAACACCTGCCACGGACCTCGGCGATCCGGCACGGACAGCCCGTCGGGTGCGACATCGAGGGTCGCCGTCCAGTGGTCCAGCTCGGCGAGCAGGCTCCGATCGTTCACCAGGCCCTGCGTGTGCCAGGCCCATTGCGCCCACGGCGTCGCTTCCGGCAACGTCACCGCATTGCCGGTGACAACATGACGGTACGCCGTGGTGAGCTCCTCGGTCAGGATCCGTATCGAGGTCTGATCCACCCGGTTCACGACCAGGGTGAGGAAGACGTCAGCGCCCGTCTCCACGAACGCCGTCGTGTCGACGACACTCAGCACCTCCGCGGCGGTCGTCGAGCCGTCGGCCGTGACCGTCGGCAGGTTCTCCGGCGGCTCGCCCCTTTCCTGGCGCCATACCCCGTGCGATGCGACCGGCACCAGGCTCAACACGTCATGCCGGGCGACAACGGCCGCGACGGCCCGCCGTACGCTCGGTCGATCCGTGTCCGACGCGAGCCGGAACACCACCGGCAGCCCGCGATGCCCGTGGGCCCGCAGATGCACGAGCTGGGTCGGTGTCACGGGGACGTCCCGGTCGTCCGACGCCTGCGCGCCCGGCGTCGACCGGGGTTTCACATGAGCGAGCAGCGAGGTGAACGTCGGATTGTCGAACAGGTCCTTCGGGCGCAGGTCGATGCCCTGTGTGCGGGCCCGTGACGCGAACCTGGTGGCCATCACCGAGTCGCCGCCCTGCTGAAAGAAGCTGTCGTCCGGTGCGACGTGGTCGACTCCGAGCGTCTCGCGCCACAGCCGGGTGAGCATCTCGCGGACGTCTCCCGAAGCCGGTGGGCCGGGTTCCACGACGGCGGACGCGCGGGGTTCGAGCCAATGACGTGTGCGCTGGAACGGATAGCCCGGGAGGGAGACGCGCCTCGCGTCCGGGCCACCCGGTACGGATGGCGGATCAACCGCGCCTTGCCCCGAATCCAGCAGGCCGGACGCTTCCGCGGTCGTCGATGCCGACACCGCGAAGCGATGGTCGAACTGCTGTCTGCCCACCACGAGGGTGTGCGCCACGTCCGCCAACGGGACCTCCGGATTGCCCCGCAGGTGGGCGGCGAGTGCGTGGCGCATGTCCGCGAGGGCGTCCGGGTTCCGGGCGCTGAGCAACAGCACACTCGGTCGTTCGTCCGCAGGCCGCTCCGGCGGCTGTGGTGCTTCCGCGACGACCACGTGGGCGTTGGTGCCGCCCACGCCCAGTGAGGTCACCCCAGCGACCTTTGGCCGTCGCGCCCAGCTCGCTCCCTCCGCCTGGACGAGGAACGGCGAGTCGTCGAGACCCAGTTCCGGATTGGGTGCGGTGAAATGTGCGGTACCGGGAATCCAACCGTTCTCCAGCGCGAGCACGGTCTTGATGAGCCCGGCGATCCCGGAGGCGGCTTCCAGGTGGCCGATGTTGCCTTTGACCGAACCGACCAGGCACTTCTCGGCCGTCGGCAGGGCACCCCGGAGCGCTGCCATCTCCACCGGATCTCCGAGCGCGGTACCCGTACCGTGCGCTTCGACGTATCCGATGTCCCGGGGTTCGACGTCGGCCACCGCGAGCGCCTCGGAGACCACCGCGGACTGCATCCGCACACTCGGCGCCGAGAACCCCATCTTCAGCGCACCGTCGTTGTTCACGGCACTGCCACGGATGACCGCACGGATGTTGTCCGTGTCCCCCAGCGCATCCGACAGCCGTTTGAGCACGACCGCGCCGCCGCCGCTGCCGAAGACCGTGCCGTTTGCGGCCGCGTCGAAGGGCCGGCAGTGACCGTCCGCGGACATCACGGACTCGATGTCGTACACGTAGCCGACCCGGTGCGGCACCTTCACCGCCATTCCCCCGGCCAACGCCATGTCACATTCGCCGGACAGCAGGCTCTGACACGCCAGGTGCACCGCGACCAGCGAGCTCGAACAGGCGGTCTGCACCGTGAACGCGGGGCCGTGGAGATTCAGGGTGTGTGCCACCCGGGTGGCGAAGAAGTTGTTGTCCGCCAGCGACAGTGTTTCCACGACGGCCATGGACGTTCCCGCGCCCAGGAACTCCCGCCCGTCGTGCCGGGACAACAGGTTGTAGTGCAGGTAGCCGGTGAAGGAGCCCGCACCGAACACGCCGATCGCGCCGTCGAACCCGCCCGGCGTGTACGCCGCGTCCTCCAGGGCGTGCCAGCAGCTTTCGAGGAACAGTCGCTGCTGCGGATCGAGCGCCGCGGCCGTGGCCGGCGCGAAACCGAAGAACTCCGCGTCGAAATCGGCGAATCCGGCGAGCGTGGCCGCCCTGCGCACGTAGTCAGGGCTGCGCAGCAGGCGTTCGGGAACGCCGTTGGCCCGCAGCTCCGCGTCGTCGAGGTCGTCCAGGCAATCCCGGCCCGCCACGAGGTTCGCCCAGTACTCGGTGACGTTGCCGGCCTTCGGGAAGCGGCCTGCCATCCCGATGACCGCGATGGATTCCACGGCGTCCGGGCCCGGGCTCATGAGCGCCTCCGTGCGGCGCGGTGCTCCGCCATGCGGGTGGCCCGCAGGCGGGCACGGTCCGCGGCGGCCGTTTCCGGGTCACCGGTGGTGTCCCTGAGTTCGTTGATCACGTCGTCCGCCAGGTCTGCAACGGTGTGGCCGCCGAGCAGCCGGGCGACCGGGACGTTCACCCCGAAGTCCTCCTGAATCGCGTTCTTGATCTGCACCGCGGCCAGCGAGTCCATCCCGGCGTGCACCAACGGCCGGTCGGCGGGCAGCTCGCCCGGCGCGAACCCGAGCACCGCTGCGGCACGGAGGAGCACCTGTTCACCGACGATCCGCCGGCGTTCCCGGTCACCGAGGTCGGCCAGCGCGCCGACGGAGAACCGTACGGTGGTGTGGAAGTGGCCGAAGTAGTCCGACCTGGCGATGTGCGGGTACGCCGCCGCCAGCCCTGCCCTGTCGAGGTGTGCCACGCTGACCTGGGCGATGTCTCTCGCGAGGATCTCCGCGAGAACGTCCATGCCGGTGCTGGTCGGTATCCCGGCAACGCCGGCCACCTGCTTCTCCGTCGCGGAGCCGCTCTGCGCCCAACGACCCCAGTTGACCGTGATCGCCCGGACACCTTCGCCACGCAGCCGTGCTCCGTACGCGTCGAGCCACGCGTTTGCCGCGGCGTGGGCGGCCTGTCCGGGAGCGCCGACCACCGACGCCAGCGACGAGTACGTCACCCACCAGTCGAGTGGCCGGTCACCGACAGCGGCCCGCATCCGCTGGGCGCCGAGGACCTTCGGATGCCACACGCGCTGGATCCGGTCGGCGTCGAGGTCCTCCAGCAGACCGTCGTCGAGCACACCGGCGGCGTGGACGATGCCGCACAGGCGGTGCCCCCTGCTTTCCGCGAGCGCGACCGCCCGATCGGCGGTGTCGGTGATGTCGCCGGTGAGCACCAGCGCGTTGGCGACAGCGACATCCGGACCCGACCGGCCGCACAGGACGATGGAGCCCGCGCCCTGATCGGCGAGCCACTGCGCGGTCCGCAACCCGAGGCCCCGGGTGCCGCCGGTCACGACGTACGCGCCGTCCGGGCGGACCAGCGCGGAATCCGTGCGCGCCGGCGGTCCGACGGGCCGGAACCGGGCGGCCCGCCGGACACCACCTCGGTGGCTGACCTCGTCCTGGGTGGTCGATGCGACGTCCGCAGTCCCGTCCGGGTCGTCCGCCACCGACAGCGGCAGCTCCGGGTGCTCGTGCCGGAGCGTACGCACCAGGCCGAGCAGCGCGGCGTGATCCGGGTTCGCCGCGTCGACCACGACGACCGTGCGGTGGTACGGCGGCCCGGCGGCGAGCGTCTCCCGGATCGTCGTCGCGAAGTCGAGCACGAGCCGCGGGCCGTCCACTCCGTCCGGTATCCGGATCACCCGGTCGGCCCGGCCGCCGGACGGCGGCGCATCGACCCACTCCACGGCGTACAACAGGTCTTCCCAGGGCGGGCGGTCGTCGAGGTGCGTCAACCGCACGCCGTCGAGCGCCGCGATCCACTCCCCGGACTTCTCGTACACGTCGACGGTCGCGAGCACGTCGCCGTCGTCGGCAGGCTTGACGCTCGCCCGGCAGATCAGGTCGTCGCCGAGTGACCGCCGCGCCCGGACACCGCCGATCCCCACCGGCACGACGGTCCCGGTGGTGTCCCCGGCCACGGTCGCGGCGATGCCGTGCAGGCACGCGTCGAGCATCGCCGGATGCACCGTGAACCGGCCGTCTCGGGGCAGTTCAGCGGGCCAGGACACCCGGGACCACTCGCCGGCCGTACCGGTCATCGCGGCGAACGCGGGGCCGTGGTCCTGCCCGGCCGAGCGCAGCCGCTGATAGGCCGGCCCGGCGGCGTCCCACTCCGTCACGGGTTCCACGTCGTCGTCGGCCCGGCGAGCCGTACGCCGGACGGTTGCGGTGGCGAACGCGGTCGCCGCCCCGGCGATCTCCACGGTCGCGGTGTCGCCCGACAGGGACAAGGTGGTCGTCAGCGTCACCGGCCGCGACAACGGCACGAGGCGCCGGAACTCCAGATCCGCGACGTGGATCGCCGAGATCGGCACGTCCCACGCGGCGCGGGCGGCCGAGAGGATGATCTCGACCATGGCCGAACCCGGCAGCACCGGCCGGCCGTTCACCCGGTGGTCGGCGAGCCACGGCAACGCGTCGAGATCGACCGTGGTCTGCCAGATGTGCCGGCCGGGAAGCGCGACGTGCGCTCCGAGCAGCGGATGCCGGTCGTCGCCGCGCCGGACCACCGCCTTGTACCGCTTCCGGTTCCAGGACATCGTCGGCAGCTCGGACAGCCGGCCGCCGGAATGCACGGTCTCCCACGCGACCGATATCCCGCGGCAGTGGGCGTGGCCGACGTTGGACAGCAGCGCCGCCTGCGCCGGCTGGTCACGCCGGAGCGAACCGAGCACGACGGTGTCCGTCACCCCGGAGTCTGCGAGCGTGTCCGACATGGCGGACAGCACCACGGGATGGGGGGAGATCTCGAGGAAACACCGGTGCCCGTCCGCCGCCGCGGCCTGCACGGCCTGGGTGAACCGTACGGGTCTGCGCAGGTTGTCCGCCCAGTAGCGCGCATCGAACGGCGGCGGGACGTCCGGCAGGGCCGTGCCGTAGCACGGCACCGTCGGGTCCCGGGTCTCGATGCCGGCGAGGCTCGCGGTCAGCTCGCCGACGATCGCGTCGACCTGCCGGCTGTGCGCGGCGAACCGCACGCCGGGCACCCAGTGCGCCGTGATCCCGTCGGATTCGCAGCACGCGAGGAACCGTTCGACGTCCGCCGAGCGGCCGGAAACCACGCAGGCCCGGGTCGAGCTGTGCACTGCCAGGTCCAGGACACCGTCGTGGCCGATCCTGCGCAGCACCGTGGCCGCGGGCAGTTCCACCAGCGCGATGGCGCCGTGACCGGCAAGCCGTCGTTCGATCAACGCCGAACGCCGGCAGCTCACCCGCACTCCGTCCGCAGGTGACAGCGCGCCCGCCACGACCGCTGCGGCGACCTCGCCGATCGAGTGCCCGATGACCGCCGCCGGTGCGATCCCGTAGTGCCGCCATGTCCGCGCCAGCCCCACCTGGGTGGCGAACAGCGCGGGCTGCACCAACGCCATGTCGGCCGCACCCAGGTCCGTACCCGTCAACAGCTCGGACAGCGCCCGGCCGCACTCCTCGACGAACACGTCGTCCAGCTCGTCGACCAGACCGGCGAACGCCGGTTCGGCTGCCATCAGGTCCCGGCCCATGCCGGTCCACTGCGAACCGTGGCCCGAGAACACGAACACCGCACCGGACGGTGGTGACGCCGCGGTGCCGCGGGCGTGATCGCCGCGGCGCAGCCGGTCGATCAGTTGCTCCCGGCCGTCGGCGACCACGGTCAACCGCTCGTGCAGATGGGACCGGCGCCGGGCGAGCGTGTAGCCGACGTCCGTCAACGGCACCGCGGCGCCCTCGTTCTCCAACCACCGGGCCAGGCGTTGCGCGTGGGATTCCAGCGACTCGGGCGAGCGGGCGGACAGCGGGAACAGGCCGGTCATGTCATCTCCTCGGCCACGTCCGCGTACCAGTCCAGGATGGGCATGAGCTCCTCGGCGGATGCCGACGGCAGCGGGAACACGCACCGGGACACGCCGGCCTCGCGGTACCCGCCGAGGATCTCCTCATCGGCCGGTGCGCCGAACACCGTGACCGGCACCGACATCCGTCCGGCCATCGAGGCCCGGTCCCGCAACTCGGCCACGTCATCGGCGAAGCCGTCCCCGAGCAGCGCATGCCAGGGCATCCATTCGGCCTGAAGTTCCAGCACCCGTTCGACGGCGCGGGGTCCGTTGCCGCCGTACAGGATGGGCGGATGGGGGCGCTGCACCGGTTTGGGCACCGACCACAGCGGATCGAACTTCACGAACCGCCCGGCGAACGACGCCTCGTGTTCCGTCCAGATGCGTTTCATCACCGCCACGTGCTCCACCAGCCGCGCGGTACGGGTCCGCGGGTCGGCACCGTGGTTCAGCATCTCCTCGCGGTTCCAGCCGGTGCCGACGCCGAACAGGAACCGGCCACCGGACACGACGTCGATGCTGGCCACCTGCTTGGCCAACTGGATCGGGTCGCGGATCGGCACCTGGCAGATGCCCGTGCCGAGCCGCAGCCGGGTGGTGGCCGCGGCGGCGACGGCCAGCGTGATGAACGGGTCGACGCCTTGCATCGCCTCCGGCGGGAACTCCACACCGCCCGGGTGCGGGCTGGCCATGCTCACCGGCACGTGGGTGTGCTCGGGCACGAAGAACGACTCGAAGCCGCGGTCCTCGGCCGCCTTGGCCGCCGACGCCGCGTCCAGGGAGAAGTCGGTGACCAGCATCATCACACCGAAATCCATGGCGGAACCTCATGTTCTCGGTTGGCGGAGAACGGCGTGCGCGTTCGCGCCGCCGAATCCGAAGGAACTGACCCCGATCAGCGCGTCGCCGCCCGGGGGCACGACGGTGGGCGTGTCCGCCACGGCGAGCCCCAGCCGGTCGAAGGCGATGTGCGGGTTCGGGTTGCGGTAGTGCAGCGTCGGCGGGATGTGTCCGTGTTCGAGCGACAGCACCGCCTTGACCAGACCCGCGAGGCCCGCGGCCGCCTCCAGGTGGCCGAGGTTCGACTTGACCGACCCGATCAGCAGCGGGCGGGCCCGGTCTTTCCCCAGTACGGTCCCCAGCGCGGTCGCCTCGATCGGGTCGCCGAGTGGTGTCCCGGTGCCGTGCGCCTCGACGTAGCAGACGGACTCGTGCGGGATACCACGGTAGATCCCCGCCAGCAGGTCCCGCTGCGCCATCGGATTGGGCGCCATCAGGCCGTTCGACTGCCCGTCCTGGTTGATCGCACTGGCGACGACCGTGGCGTACGCGCCGTCCGCGTCCTCTCGCCGTCGCAGCACGACCGCGACACAGCCTTCGCTGCGGACGTACCCGTCCGCGGCGGCGTCGAACGGACGACACCGGCCGCCGGACGCCATCGCACCCGAACGGTCGAAGTTCACGGTGACCGCCGGGGACAGGATCAGGTTCACCCCCGCCACGATCGCCAGGTCGCACTCCCCCGCGTCCAGGCTGCGTTTCGCCAGGTGCAGAGCCACCAGCGACGACGAGCAGGCGGTGTCCACGGTCAGGCTCGGCCCGCGCAGGTCGAGCACGTACGACAGCCGGTTGGCGAGAATGCTCGCCGCCACGCCGGTGCCGGTCCATCCGCTGACGGCCGCCGGGTCGGCCAGCCGTTCCCGTCCGTAGTCGTTGGTGGACGCGCCGACGAAGACCCCGGTCCGGCTGGCGGCCAGGCCGGTCGGCGGGATGCCCGCGTGTTCCAGCGCCTCCCACATCACTTCGAGCAGAATGCGCTGTTGCGGATCCATCTCGGTGGCTTCCCGGGGCGAGATCCCGAAGAACTCCGCGTCGAAGTCGTAGACGTGGCTGAGGAAGCCGCCCGCCGTGGTGGTCCCGTCCGGGACGGCGTACGACTCCCATCGGTCGGGCGGTACTTCGGTGACGACGTCTCCACCGGCCATCAGCAACCGCCAGAGTTCCGCCGGTGAGTCGACGCCGCCGGGCAGGCGGCAGCCGATGCCGACGACGGCGACCTCCGCCTGCGACGGTGTGGCCGTCGCCGCCGGCGCCGCGTGGTCACGGGACAGGGAGTCGGCGAGCCGGCGCAGCGTCGGCTGCTGCCACAGGGCGATCGGCTCGACCGGGCGGTCCAGCAGGTCCTCGAGCTCACCGGCGATCCCCACGGCGTCGCGGGAACTGATGCCGTAGTCGGCGAACGGCCGATCGGGGTCGATCTCCGCGGGTGACGTGCCGACATGCGCCGCGAGCCGTTCGGTCAGCCACCGTCGCACGTCATCCATGGCCGTACTCCCCGCGCTCGAACCGGATCCGGCATTCCTGCCGGCGGGTCTTGCCGCTCGAGGTGATCGGCACGGTGCCGCGCCGGAGCAGGGCGACGGTGTGGACGCGTACGTCGTGACGGTCCGAGACGCCGGCGCGCACCGCCGCACGGATCGCCTCGACGTCCGCGGCGACCGCCGGCGACCGTGGTTCGGCCACCACGACGAGATGCTCGGCGTCGTCGATCTCCGAGGCGAACGCGACGACCCTGTCTCTGCGCAGGCCGGGGCACGCCTCCTCGACGGTGGCCTCGATGTCCGCCGGATAGTGGTTACGGCCGTCGATGATGATCAGGTCGCGGAGCCGGCCCGTGACGTACAACCGGCCGTCCAGCAGGAACCCGAGGTCTCCGGTACGCAGCCATCCGTCGTCCCCGAACGTCTCGGCGGACCGCTCCGGCCGCCCCCAGTACCCGGCGCAGACGTTGTCGCCGCGTACCCGGATCTCACCGGGGGCGTCCGTCGGGGCACCGGTCGACGGGTGCACGATCCGGACTTCCTGCTGGATCGGCCGGCCCGAACTGACGATCAGCCGCGCCTCGGGGTCGGTCACGTCCACCTTCCGGATCCGGCCGGCGGACAGCTCATCCCGGTCGAACGCGCCGACGTGCAGCGGCTGCCCCGGCTCGTGCGCGGTGACCGCCAGGGTCGCCTCGGCCAGGCCGTACCCGGTGCAGTGCGCTTCGGGGCGGAACCCGTTGGCCTGGAAGGCTTCGGTGAACCGGGTCACGCTCCGGTGCCGGACGGGCTCCGACCCGTTGCCCAGTGTGCGCAGCGCGGACAGGTCCAGGCCCGCCCGGCGCTGCGGCCCGACGCGGTCGACGCACAGGTCGAGACCGAAGTTCGGTGACATGGTGTGCGTGGCGCGCTGTGTCGTGAGCAGCTCCAGCCAGCGCCGAGGTTGCTGGATGAACGCCAACGGCGCGAAGCACGTCACCGGGACCGTGCGGACCAGCGGCAGGATGACCGAGATCATGAGGCCCATGTCGTGGAAGAACGGAAGCCAGCTCACCATCCGCGAGGACTCGTCCGTCGGCAGCCAGGCCGCCAGCTGGGCGGCACCGGCCGCCACATTGCGGTGCGTGACCCGTACACCGGCCGGTGTTCTGGTCGATCCCGACGTGTACTGCAGGTAGGCCACGGCGTCGCCGTCCGGTGGATCGGGCGGTGCCGGGCGGGGGCCGGGGTCGATCCGGTCGACCGGCACGACCTCCTTGGGCAGCGCCGCCAACCGGGGCGAGGCAAGCAACTCCCGCACCGCATCGGCGTGTCCGCTGCTGGTCAGCACGATCTCGGGCGTGCAGTCGGCGATCACGTTGAGCAGCCGGTCGGCCGGCCGGAACGGTTCGGGGGCGAACAGCGGCACCCCGATCACGCCGGCGCGCAGGCAGCCGAGGAACGCGGTGACGTAGTCGGCGTCGTGTCCGCAGAGGATCGCGGCACGCTCGCCCGGCCGGGTGTGCTCCCGCAGGCAGGCCGCCACCGCGGCGCTGCGGTCGGCCAGGGTGCCATAGGTCAGGTCGCGCGGCACGCCGCCCCGGTCGGTGGAGTAGTCGACGAACGTCATGGCGATCCGGTCCGGTCGCGCCTCGGCGGTGCTGATCACGGCGGATGCGGGACCCGGCGCTTCGTGGTTCACGGCGCCTCCGGCGACGTCACGGCAGTTCCCCGTCCGACTCCAGCCACTGCTCGAACGCCGCGAGATCCGGCAGGATCACGGTCGAGCACGCCAGCACCGCGAGTGTCTGGCGCATCTCGGTGACCGCGACGACCGTACGGCCGGCCAGGTACGCGCGTTGCATCTCCGCCGCGGTGCCCATGCTCGGCTCCCGGCCGGGCAGCCACGCCACGCACACGTCGGAGGCGGCGGCGACGTCGGTCAGCTTGTGGAAACCGTCGATCAGGCTGAGCACGGCGGGATCGAGCCTGTCGCGCCGTATGACCGGCTGATCGGCGAGAGCCGCGTGGGCCGGGCGGATCCGGCTCTCGTCGGTGGCGAACCAGCCGATGAGGAATTCGACGGGATCGTTGACGACGGCGTCCGGCCGGTGTCGTTTGATCACTTCGTGAAGCTGTTGCCGGTAGTCCTGGTCGGCCAGTTCGGCCCCGGACCGAGCCCCTTGCATGAGCCCGGCCAGGAAGAACGATCCGGTGTTCATTCGTCCTCCACGGAGTATTCCGGAACCACGATGTCCTGCGGTGCCATCGCGGCGTAGATCTCGGCGGCGCCGAGCAGGTATTCGGTCAGCTCGTCCGGGCTACTGGCGACGGACGCGCAGATGCCGGTCAGGTCGCGCTGGAATTCTTCGGTCCCGGCGTGACTCACCACCCCCTGGTTGTCCTTGGTGATGAGGCTGTCGCGGTCCACCAGCGATTCGCGCGGCCGCCCACTGAACGGGAGCACCAACTCGCGCATGCGCCCACTGTCGCGATCGATGCTCCGGATCGACAGATTGTTCTGCTCGGCGTGCAGCAGCAGCCGGCGTACGAGCCCGTGCGGCGGCGGGAAGGCCGGCAGCATCGACCCGGGGCGAAACGTGAACGCGCGGAAGGTCACGTACCGGCCGCGTCGCGGGCTGAACCGGCTGTATTCGCTGTGCAGGCCGCCGTTCGCGGGGGTCCACGTCAGTCTGAGTTTCGACGGCCTCGGCTGACCGCCCGCGGTCGTCCGGAACGGGAACGCGTCCTGCGTCGCGGTCACGACACCGTCGACCCCTGCGGCCCGCCTCAGCACCACCGGCGCGCGGTGCAGCAGGTACGGATCGAGCACGACCATGCCATCGGTCTGGGGGTACACCGCGGCGACATGCCGGCCGGAGAACAGCAGGGTGGCTTTGACCCCGTTGCGTTCCTGAACCCGCTGTGCGACCTCGAACGACTGCCACGCACATCCCATGCCCAGCCTGTTGGGTGGAATACCTTTGCCGTAGTACTCGTGAAATTGGGCGGCGCTGCAGTACGGAATGTCGAACAGTACATCTTCCTGCGTCGCCGCGAACGAGGACGCAACAGTGTCGACGGTTTCGATCATGCACCCAGCTCCCTTGAATTCCGATTCTCGACGCCAGGCTGCCGCGAGTTCCTCATAGGAACTCAAGAGAAGGTTTCGGAAATCTTCGTCAGTGCGCGTACGCCATACAGATCCGCACGTTCGCCTCGTCAATGCGGTCGCGTCATCGGGACCGATTCCATGCCCACCCGCAGGACTCGCAGTAACCTATCGCGCGGTGTCACGCGCGGTCCATGGTGGAGACGCAGCACCACCCTCAGGCGTGAATTCCGCGGCCACCCGCCGTCCGCCGTGGACCCATAGAGCCCCGAATTCATGTACATGTCACTAAAGTTCCCTTACCAAGACGAAGAGTCGATCCGCCGGACATTCATGAGCTCGACGTCTGCGAATGTTGCACTGCGTGACTCCGCCGGGCGGTGCCCACGAATGGGGCTGCCGCAGAAAGCCCGGATCACGGGACTTGTGGCCGTGCCGATTTCGGGACGTGCTTCCCTGCTCCGGGGCCCGCGCCGCGGCGCAGGATCGTACGCATGATCTCTGTTGTGCTCGGCTTCACCGGCGGGGCCCTGCTCCTCGCCGGCGCGTTGATGATCGCCCAAGGGCTGATCGGACGCCGCAGTGTCACCCGGGAACTGGCGCGGCAACGCATCAGCTTCCCGGTCCGGGACGCGCTGCCGATCAGCCTGGCCCGCTATGCAGGCCAGGCGGTGCACACGGGCGCCGAGGCGCGGGCCTTCTCCGAGCTGATCGGCGTCCATGTCGCCAAGGCCACGGGTGGCCGCACGTACGCGGAGATCGCGGACGAATGGCAGGCCGGAGGGCGTGCCGACGATCGGCTGGCCCGGTTGCGGGAGACCGCGTTCATGGGGCAGAGCCTGCGCGGTGCCCTGCTCGGCGCGTATCAGGCATGGCAGGTCACCCTGCTCGTCGTCGGCCTGGGTGCACTGTTCATGGCCATCGGCGTGGCGTTCGCCGCCCTGGCCCTGCAGATGCCATGAACGGGCCGCCGAGCGGCACCCGGGAGGCCGCCGGGGATCCGGTGATCCTTCAGGGCGGCATGGGGGTCGGGGTCTCCGGGTGGCGGCTGGCCCGGGCCGTGGCGAGCACCGGCCAGCTCGGCGTGGTGTCCGGCGTGGCCCTGGACGCGCTGCTCGCCCGGCGGTTGCAGGAGGGCGACGCGGACGGGTGCCTGCGCCGGGCGCTGGCGCATTTTCCGGTCCCCGCACTGGTCCGCCGGGTGCTGCAACGCTATTTCGTGGCCGGTGGGATATCGGACACGACGCCGTACCGGCCGGTGCCGCGGCTGGGCCTGCGTTCCCGCCGGGCGGCGCAGGAACTCGCGGTGCTCGGCAACTTCGCCGAGGTGTTCCTCGCCAAGGAGGGGCACCGCGGGCCGGTCGGCGTGAACTACCTCGAGAAGATCCAGATGGCCACGCCGGCCGCGGTCTACGGGGCGATGCTGGCCGGCGTCGACTACGTGCTGATGGGGGCGGGCCTGCCGACCGAGATACCGGGCCTGCTCGACGCGCTGGCCGCCCACCGTCCGGTGCGGCTGTCGGTGGCGGTGCAGACCGCCGCGACGGACGGGCGCTTCCAGGTCGCCCTCGATCCGCCGACGCTGCTGGGCACGGCGATGCAGCCGCTGCGGCGCCCCCGGCTGCTGGCCATCGTCTCGTCCGCCACGCTCGCGGTCTATCTCGCCCGCGACGACACGACCCGGCCCGACGGTTTCGTGGTCGAGACACCGGTCGCGGGCGGCCACAGCGCTCGCCCGCGAGGTCCGCTGACCGTCAGCGCCGACGGGGAGCCGGTGTACGGTCCGCGTGATCGGGTGGATCTGGCGAGGATCGCCGCCCTGGGGCTGCCTTACTGGATCGCCGGTGGCCGGTGCGGCCCGCAGCATCTCGCCGCCGCGCGGGCGGCCGGAGCCGCCGGGGTGCAGATCGGTACGGCGTTCGCGCTGTGCCGCGAGTCCGGGCTCGACCCCACGCTGCGGCGGAGCCTGATCCGTGAGGCACTGCGCGGCGACCTGGTGGTGCGAAACCATGCCGGGGCGTCGCCGACCGGCTTCCCGTTCAAGATGGCGCATCTGGCCGGCACCGCCGCCGACGAGCACGTGTACGCGGACCGGCCTCGGCTCTGCGACCTCGGCTACCTCCGTGTCCCGTTCCAGCGATCGGACGGCAGAGTCGGATACCGCTGTCCCGCGGAACCGGTCGGCGAGTACCTGCGCAAGGGCGGGCTGATCGAGGACACCGTGGGCAGCCGGTGCCTGTGCAACGGCCTCGTCGCCGGGATCGGCCTGGGTCAGCGGCGAGCCGACGGTTCCGTGGAGCCGCCCCTGCTGACCCTGGGCCAGGATCTCACGTTCCTGCCGGAACTGGCCGGGACCGGCGACGACTACGATGCCCGCGACGTCGTCGACCACCTGCTCGGCACCCGGTGAGAGTCATTGGTACGGGTCGGTGATCACGAGGTTTCCCGGGCATCGTCGAGCAGAGCGTCGAGGGCCGCCTTCGCGTCAGCGACGCTGGCTCCCGTCGCCGCACGCCACGTCTTCAGCGCGGTGATGCGGTCGCCGGCGCGGGCCTGGGCGACGGCGATCCTGGCGTACGGCGGCTGGCCGGGCAGCCGGGCGGGGATGGGCCGGGGGCGCGGCTCCCCGTCCCGGCCGCTCGGATCGTGTTCGTCGAGCTCGCTGTGCAGCCCGTACATCGGGCCGCGGCCCACCGGCGGCGCGGTACGCACCGCGGTCAACTCCCAGCCGGCCTCGACCTCGCCGGCGTCGTTCTCCCGGGAGATCCCCAGCAGCGCCGGGTCGTCCAGCAGCTGGCAGACGTTGTAGATGATCTCGTGCTGCATCGTGCGCACCACATCGGTCAGGTCGTCGAGGTCGACCCCGCAGGCCAGGATCCGGTGCAGGGCGGCAGCGGTGGCATGGGCCGGGACGGACCCGCGCGGGGTGCCGCGAAGCCAGGACTCAACCCACGACGGGTAACCGTCGGCCCACTCGTCCTCGTCGACCACCAGGGCCCACAGATCCGTCAGGAACAGCTCGCGGCTCCGGGCGGACAGGTCGTCGTCAAGGTCATCGCTTCGTGGCACGGAAGGATCGTGACACAGCGGATCAACGCGGCAGCGACGATCGTCGGAGGACCACGGGAGAATTTGCATGTTCAGGACGACAGGTATTCAAGTTCTTCGATCGTTGTGAGACTTTCTCGCATGAATCCTGTGACCCGACGGGAGTTCCTGGCCGGCTCGGCCGCCGTGGCGGCGGGGGTGCTCCTCACCCCGTCCGCGGCGCAAGGCGACACCCAGCTGCCCGACCCGGCCGACTCCGGCATCGACCACATCGTGGTCGTCATGATGGAGAATCGATCATTCGACCACTACCTCGGCTGGCTGCCCGGCGCCGACGGCATCCAGGCAGGCCTGAGCTACACCGACGCGGCCGGCACCGCACACCCCACCCACCACCTGCTCTCGCCGAACGGCTGCGGGTTCCACGACCCGGACCATTCGTACGACGGCGGACGCGTCGAGTTCAACGACGGCGCCTGCGACGGCTGGCTGCGTGCCGGCTCCAACGACCTGCTCTCCATCGGCTACTACGAGCAGGCCGACCTGGGCTTCTACGGCAAGGCCGCGCCGCAGTGGACGGTGTGCGACCGGTATTTCGCGGCGATGATGGCGCCGACCTACCCCAACCGGTTCTTCCTGCACTCGGCGACCACCGACCGGACCACCACCTCGATCGACCGGATCGCCACCATGCCGGCCATCTGGGACCGGCTCGCCGCGGCTCGTGTGAGTGGCCGCTACTACTACAGCGACGTCCCGTTCACCGCGCTGTGGGGCACCCGGTATCTGGGCATCAGCCGGCGTATCGGCGACTTCTACACCGCCGCCGCAGCGGGCACCCTGCCCGCGGTGAGCTTCGTCGAGCCGGCGTTCCTGGGCGAGGCCGTCCCCGGCCTGGCCGAGGACGAACACCCCCTGGCCGACATCCGGCTCGGCCAGGCTTTTCTCGGCAGGGTGCACGACGCGGTGGTGACCTCGCCCAACTGGGAGCGGACGGTGCTGGTCATCACGTACGACGAGTGGGGCGGATTCTTCGACCACGTGCCGCCGCCGGTCGGCGAGGACCCCAATCCGGAGCTCGGCACGGGCCTGCGCGGCTTCCGGGTGCCGTGCACCGTCATCTCCCCCCGCGCACGCCGTGGCCACGTGGACCACGGCCTGTACGACCACACCTCGATCCTCAAGATGATCGAATGGCGGTTCGGCCTCGCGCCGCTGACCGTCCGGGATGCGGCGGCCAACAACCTCGCGCAGGTCCTCGACTTCGACGCGCCGCCCGACACCCGCGCCGAGCGGTACAACGTGCGCCAGCCGATCACTCTCGGCTGTCTCGTGCCGCAACACACCCACAGCGGCGACGACTGGCCCGAACTGCAGAAACTCGCTCAGCAGCGCGGCTTCCCGATCTGACAGGTCCCCGGCTCTGGCCCTGGCCCTGGCCCTGGCCCCGGCCCCGGCCCCGGCCCCGGCCCCGGCGCGATCGTGCGCCGGGGCCTTCGCCTGGCCGATTCCGTCAGGCGCGGGCGGTGTGTCGCCCGAACTCGGATCGGGACAACGGTGGCCCGAGCCGGTTCACGTAGATCGCGTTGTCGGTACCTCGGACGAACAGGTGCAGGACGCCCTCGTACACCCCGGCGCCGGGACCGGACGGGGTCGCGCCCCCACCCGGCACCTGCGACCACCCGGACCACGCGCTCGCCAACGAGTTGAGGTAGATCGCATTGTCCGTGCCGCGGACGAACACGCCGAGCTCACCGCGGTACACCACGGCGGCCGGCGATGACGGCGTACGGCCGCCGCCGGGGACCTGCGCCCACCCGGACCAGCTGGACGCCAGCCGGTTCACGTAGATCGCGTTGTCGGTGCCTTGAACGATCAGATACAGCGTGTTCTGGTAGACCGTGGCCGCGGGCCCGGACGGCGTCGCGCCGCCGCCGACCACCTCCGACCAACCGCTCCACGTGCTGTTCGAGAGCCGGTTGACGTAGATCCGGTTGTCGGTGCCCTGGACGAACAGATACAGCGTGCTCTGGTAGATCGTCGCCGTCGGCGCGCCGTGGGTGGCACCGCCGCCGGGGACCTGGGACCAGCCGGACCACGAGGTGCCGTTGAGCCGGTTGACGTAGATCCGGTCGTCCGTGCCGCGGACGAACAGGTTGAGCTGCGACTGGTACACCACAGCGGCGGGGCCGGAGGTGGTGAGACCCCCACCCGGCACCTCGGCCCAGCCGGACCAGAGCGCCCCGTTGGAACGCTGCAGGTAGATCCGGTTGTCCGTGCCCCGGACGAACAGGTACTGGATGTCGTTGTAACTGACGGTTGCGGGTGAGTCATTCGTCGCGCCGCCGCCGGGAACCTGCGACCAGCCCGACCAGCCCGGCGGCAACGCCGCCCGGGCCGCGGTCGGCTGCCCCCCGACGAGCGCCATCGCCGCCACGATCGCCACGATGCCCGCGACGGCGGCGCGGACGAACCGTCGGCCGGCACCACCCCGGGCCTCCTGAGCCATCACTTGTCTCTCCTCGTCATCAGTCGCGCACATTCGGCACGCCTGACATCGACCCTAGTCAATCAATATGACCACAATGGAGGGACGTGATGACAACCCGTGAAACCTTGCTTGCCCGAACCGGACACCCCGGCGGCGACGCCCCTCGGCCATCCGGGCGAGACCTGGGTGCAGCGATCGGGGCAACGCCGCGGAGCCCGCGGTATGTCGCTTATGCGGGTGGGTGACCCGGCCCCCACGGGTACCCGACGGGCCCGGCGTGCATCGGCACCGCCGGGGGCGGCTTGCTCACGAAGTAGTCGCGGCCCGAGCGCGAGATCGTGAGCGTCACCAGCGCGGCCACCGACACCAGCGCGACAGCGGCGCCGCCCCACGAGACATCGTGGCTCAGAATCGCGATCAGCAGCGTCAGGCCGCCGAACAGGGCGGTGAGCGGCAGGATCACGAGACTCACGATCCAGGCCCACAACCGGCCCCGCCGCACCTGGTAGGCGAGCACCAGGAGGAACACCCCGAAAATCAGCACGAACGAGTTCAGCAGGAGGAACACCCCGCGGGCGCCCGGAGTCCATCCACGCTGACCCAGGGTGACCACGACGCCGTACGCCACCCGGCCGGTGATCAGCACGCCGACGACGGCGAGCAGGCTCGCGCCGATCTCCACCACCTGCGGCCGGCGTCGCTGCTGGCCGGCAGATGTGTCCCCGTACGACATCGGCGAATCCCCTCACGGCGTCGAGATGATCGTCGCGCCATCCTAGGGGGCTGGACGGGGCGGCGCCTATGGCCGGACCCACCGGGTCGTGCTCACCGTGGACGTACTCACCCGGCACGGGCCGCCGCGGACCGCGCGCATGTCGGGAACGCGCACGCGCCTCCGCAGGAAATGCGCATTTGCCGACGACACGGAGCCGTGCGGTGCCGCTTCCGGCAGGGTGCTGCACGAGCTCGACGTCCAGGACCTGGGCGCGCCGCCAGACCCGGGGGCCGTGGACCGGGCGGCAACCGGGGCCGTGCACGTGGCCGGCACGTCAACGACTCGACGCGGGTCAGGCCGCCACCCCGGACGGCAGGACGTGGCGCAGCGGCGAACGCTTCGGGCGGTGCCGCCACTCGCGGGGATAACCCAGCGAGACCTCCTCGAAGCGCACCCCGTCGTGCCAGGTCGTACGCGGGATGTGCAAGTGCCCGTACACCACGGCCGCGGCGCGGAAGCGCCGGTGCCAGTCCGCCGTGCGCACCGTCCCGCACCACTGCGCGAACGCCGGGTAGCGCAGGACCGCCGTCGGCTGCCGGACCAGCGGATAGTGGTTGACCAGTACGGTCGGCATACCCGGGTCACACCCGGCGAGGCGGTCCTCGGTGTAGGCGACGCGCGCGGCACACCACTGGTCCCGGCTCGGGTACGGATCGGGATGCAGGAAGAACTCGTCCGTACAGACGACCCCCGCGTCCTCGGCGGCCTGCATCGACGCCTCGCGGGTCCGGGTGCCGGGTGCGAGGAAGGAATAGTCGTAGCCGACGAACAACGGCGCGATGGTGAGGGGCCCGCCGGGCCCCTCCCACACCGGGTACGGGTCCTCGGGGGTGAGCACGCCCAGACCCCGGCACATGTCCACCAGGTGTTGGTACCGGGCGACGCCGCGCAGGCGCACCGGGTCGTCGCGCATGGTCCACAACTCGTGGTTGCCGGGAGTCCAGATCACCCGGGCGAACCGGCCGGCGAGCAGCCGCAGCGCCCACTCCACATCCGCCGGGTACTCGGCGACGTCACCGGCCACGATCAACCAGTCCTCGGGCGAGCCGGGACGCAGGTCCTCCACGACGGCCCGGTTCTCGGCGTGGGAGATGTGCAGGTCGCTGACGGCCAGCAGCGTTCCGTCGGTCATGAAAGCAGTCACCTTTCGGCCGGAGCGATACGGCTCAGTATCGCCCGCGCAGGGGCACGATGAGATCCCCGAATCGTGCTCGCGAACCGCTATTCGCGCTTTCCGCCACCCCTATTCTTCGACCGGACCGTTCCCTCTCACCCGCCGTCCCGGCCGGTCGCCCAGGGCGTGCCACACCGCCGTGGACTGCACTTTCCGTCACCCCGGCACGAGTCCGCGGACGATTCCGGCACCGCCGCGCGCCGGCAACCCGCCCCTGGGTCCATGGAGTTCGCCCTTAGCCGATTCCCGGGGCACCCGTGGATGCATCGCCATGACTTCCTCGCCCCCGATCGACATCGATACTGTCGATGCGTCATCAGGACGGGCGACGTCGTTCATTCCGCGTCCATCCCCGACAAGCGCGGAGGACGTCATGATCGAGTCAATTCTGCCCACGGCCGTCGCCGCCGTCGACACGTTCGTGGACCCGCCCGGCGCGACGCTCCATCAGGAGGAGGAACCACTCGTCAGCCAGGCCGTACACAAACGCCGGGCGGAGTTCACCACCGGCCGCTGGTGCGCCCGCCAGGCCATGGCGCGACTGGGCCGTCCGCTGATTCCCATCCTGAGCGGGGCCTGCGGCGAGCCGCAGTGGCCGGCCGGGCTGGTCGGCAGCATCACCCACTGCGCCGGCTATCGCTGCGCGGTGGTCGCCGAGACCACGCAGGTCACCACCGTGGGGATCGACGCCGAGCCGAACGAGCCGCTGCACCACGGCATCCTGGCCGCCATCTCGGTGCCCGAGGAGGTGCCCCGCATCGAGGCGCTGCGCCACGACCATCCGGACGTGAGCTGGGACCGGCTGCTGTTCAGCGCCAAGGAGTCGGTCTACAAGGCATGGTTCCCGCTGACCGCGCGCTGGCTCGACTTCCAGGACGCGAGTCTGGTCATCAACCCGGTCGACGGCACGTTCAACGCCCGGCTGCGGGTGACCGGGCCTCGGGTGCACGGCCGCAAGCTCAGCGGCTTCGCCGGTCGCTGGCTCGTCGACCAGGGGCTGATCGTCACCGCGATCACGATCCCGGAACCGGCGCCGGCGGCGGCCGCGCCGGTCGAGGCGCCCGCACAGCTCTGAACCATCGCGCGAAGGTCAGATGCCGGCGGTGAAGTTCACCGGCAGATGCGTGGGCAGATCGGTGCGCCGGCTCACGTTGAGCTTGCGGTAGATCCGGGTCAGGTGCTGCTCCACCGTACTGATGGTGATGAACAGTTTCTTGGAGATCTCGCGGTTCGTGTACCCGTCCGCGGCCAGGCCCGCCACCCGCCGTTCCGCCTCGCTGAGCACGGCGGCGCTGCCCGGCAGGGCCACCGGCGGGGGCTTCTCCACCTCGCCGCCAGGCTCCGGCGAGAGCCCGGTGAACAGTCGCTGTGACTCGCACCGCTCCGCCAGCGCCTGAGCCCGGCGGGCCACCATGCCGGCCCGGCGCGGCTCACCGAGTTCCTGGTACGCGTCGTTGAGGTCGACCAGCGCCCGGCCCAGCTCGTACTCGTCACCGCTGAGCAGGTCTGCGGCCTGGCGCAGCAGCAGCGGCCGGTGCCGCACCTCGCTGGTTGCGGCGAGCAGCCGCATCGCCATGCCCTGGACCCGGGTGTCGTGCTCGCCGCACCGCCTGAGCTGGTCGTCGATCAGCTTGCGGGCCGGTTGCGGCCGGCCCAGACGCAGCATCGTCTCGGCCACCTCGACCCGCCACGGCGCCAGGCCGGGCACGTCCATCTGCCAGCTGCCGGCGAGCTCGCCGCACCGTGCGAAGTCGCGCTGGGCCAGCACGAGCTGCCCGATGGCGCTGCTGTAGCGGCCCCGGGCGATCAGGTAGGGCAGGCCGTACCGGGTGTGGAACATCTCCTCCGGCACCGGCTGGTCGAGCTGCTCCCGGGCCAGGTCGTGGCGGCCCATCGCGGTCGCGGCAGTGATCAGTACGGAGACCGGCGCCCCGATCGCCACGCCCCAGCTGCTCGGCGGCATGGTGTCCAGGGCGAACTGGGCGTGCCGCAGCGCGGCCGGCAGGTCGCCGAGCCGCAGCGCCATCTCGCCGCGCAGGGCGGCGAGACGGGCCAGCCGGCTGGGCGCGCGGCGGGTGACCGCCTCCTCCATGAACAGGTCGCACCAGGGGACCGCTCGTGCGGTCCAGCCGCCGTAGACGAGGGCGAGCAGGGCACTTTCCACAGTGTCCAGGCTCATCTCGTCCAGCTGGGAATTGTGCAGGATCCGGTCCACGGCACCGGCGATGTGCTCGACGGGACCGCGGGTGAGCACGGTGGCCAGCGCGTTCGCCGCTTCGAGCCGGTGGCTGGCGGCGACCGTCGACGTCGCGGGCGGGTCCGGCGGCGGCTGGCGCAGCAGGGCCGAAAACCGCGGGTAGGTCGCGCGCAGCAGCGGCCGGGCGACCGTCAGCTCGGTCACGCTCTCCCGGTCGAGCTCGCCGGTCGCCGTGTTGACGTGCTCGAAGACCGCCTTCGCCTCGACGAACTGGCCGTTCCACAGCAACGCCTTGGCCAGCGCCATGGCGTCCGCGGGCCGCAGGAAACCGTGGTGCAGCGCCGCGGTCAGCGAGGGCAGGTAGTCGGTCGAGGTGCTCGGGTTGATCCGCCAGGAGGCCCGCAGCATCGTCGTCATGATCTTGGCGCGGTGCCGATTGTCGTCACACGCGCGCCACGCGAAATCGAGGTACCGGACCGCGGCGTCCACCCGGCCCTCGCGCAGGGCCTGCCGGGCGGCGTCCTCCAGGATCGGAAGCACCCACGACCCCTCCGGCTGCCCGGCACCGACCAACTGGTCGGCGACCACGCGGCTGGTCGCCCCGTCGTGGTAGGCGAGCAGTGCGGCCCGTCGGTGCAACTCCTGCCGTTCGGTGGGCTCGATCTCGGTGAGCACCGCGGCGTGCGCCAACGGATGCCGGAAGTCGCCGTGGTGCAGCAGCCCTGCCGCGGTGAGCATCCGGACCGCGCGCGCCACCGAGGCGCCGTCGATCTGCAGCAGCTTGTCGTGCAGATTCGGCCCGGGAAGAACCGCGACCGCGTGGGCCACCCGGGCCACGCACGGGTCGATCCGGCGCAGGCAGGCCACCACAGCCTCGGCGTAACGACCACCGGTCACCGGCTCCCCGTCCGCCGCGCCACCCTCGCGGACGTCCGCCAGCAGGCCGCCGACCAGCACCGGGTTGCCGCCGGAAAGCTGGTGCCAGCGGGCTGCCACGCGCAGGGCGTCACGCTCGGGCAGCGCGGTGGCAGCCATCATGCGTACGCCGTCGGCCGACAGCGTGGACAGCGTGACGGACGCGCCGTGCGGTGAACGGCCCAGCGCCTCCAATTCCAGCAGCGAGTCACCCGGCTGCCCGTTGGCGGCATGGCTGAACAGCGTCATCATCGGCACGAACCGTGCCCGCCGCGCCAGATAGGACAGGCAGACCAGGGACGCCGGATCGGCGTGGTCGATGTCGTCGACGACGATGGCCAGCGGATAGCGCTGCGCGAGCTCCAGCAGCATCGCGCAGAGCGCGTGCACGAGCTGCGGTTCGAGTTGCGCACCGCCGTCCGCGCCGGTGACGATGCTGTGCGCTCCCTCGACCAGGAGGTCCATCGCCCGCTGGCGTTCCGCCGTGACCAGCGGCGCGTCCATCAGCAGCTGGGTGAGCACGCCGAGCGGCAGGTTCCGCTCGGCGCGCGTGCCGGTGGCTGTGATGGCCAGGCCGTTCAGGTCGACGGCCCGCTCCGCGAACGTGTCGAGCAGAGCAGTCTTGCCGGTGCCGACGACGCCGGTGACGATCGCGGCCTTGCCTTTGCCCGCGACGGCCGAGGCCAGCAGGCCCTCCAGCATGGACAGTTCGTCGCCGCGTTCCACCAACCCCATGATCATCCCCCATTTGGTGTTTCTGCCCGCGACGCTACGGCCGGGCGCTGTCGGCCCGTTATCGAACGCCCATCACGCCGGCACAGCCGTCCGAGGACCGGGCGGCCGGCGCGCGGGCTGCGGCCGCTTGCACCGCGGCCAGGCCGGCCCGGCGTACGTCCGGATCGATGCCCACGCCCCACCGCGTCCGCCCGTCGGCCTGCAGCTCGGCGTAGACCGTGACGCCGGCGGGGCCGGCCGGGCCGGACGCGAGGTGATGTACCGACCGCAGGTCGATCCGGCACCCGGCGAGATCCCGTTTCAGCCGCTCCAGATCGTGTGCGTGCGCGCCGATGGCGAAGCCGGCACCGTCGATGTGCAGCACGGTAGGCGCGGGCGCCGGCAGCGGCGCGGACGGCGACTGACGCGCGAGGTACTCCCGGGTGAACAGCTCGGTGAGGCGGTCCGGGCCGATCTCGCCGCCCTCGGCGTCGGCCTCGGCCTGCACCAGCGCCGCGAAGTCGATCTGCAGTTCCCGGGGCAGGTTCAGGCCGAGGCGGGTGTTGATCACGTACGCCACCCCGCCCTTGCCCGACTGGGCGTTGATGCGCACCACGGTCTCGTAGGTGCGGCCGATGTCGCGCGGGTCGACCGGCAGGTACGGGATCTCCCAGCGGCCCTCGTCGGCCGGCACCCCGGTCCGCGCAGCGGTCCGCTTCTGCTCGTCGAAACCCTTCTTGATGGCATCCTGATGGGAGCCGGAGAACGCGGTGTGGACCAGGTCCCCGCCGTACGGGTGCCGCGGATGGACCGGCAGCTCGGTGCAGCGCTCCACGACCTGCCGCGCCCCGTTGACGTCGGAGAAGTCGACGCCCGGGTCGATGCCCTGGCTGAACAGGTTGAGCCCCAGCGTGACCAGGTCGACGTTGCCGGCCCGCTCGCCGTTGCCGAACAGGCATCCCTCGATGCGCTGCGCGCCGGCCAGCACGGCCATCTCGGCCGCAGCCACGCCGGTGCCGCGATCGTTGTGCGGGTGCACCGACAGACAGATGTGCTCGCGGCGGCTCAGCCGGGTGTGCATCCACTCGATCTGGTCGGCGAAGACATTCGGCGTGGCGCGTTCCACCGTGGTCGGGAAGTTGAGGACGATCGGCCGGTCCGGGCCGGGCTGCCACACGTCCATCACCGCCTCGCAGACCTCCAGGGAGAAGTCGAGTTCGGTGTCGTTGAACAGCTCCGAGGAGTACTGGAAGCCCAGGTCGCAATCGGCCAGTGTGCGCTCGGCGTACCGGAGCATGAGCCGGGTGCCGCGCACCGCCAGCTCCTTGCACTGACCCCGGTCCATCCCGAACACCATCCGGCGGAACAGCGGCGAGGTGGCGTTGTAGAGATGGATGGTCGCGCTCGGCGCCCCCGCGAGGCTTTCCACGGTACGGCGGATCAGGTCGTCGCGTGCCTGCACGAGCACCGAGATCCGCACGTCGTCAGGGATCAGGTCCTGTTCGATCAGCTGTCGCAGGAAGTCGTGGTCGTCGCGGCTGGCGACCGGGAAGCCGACCTCGATCTCCCGGTAGCCCATCCGGATCAGCAGATCGAACATCTCCCGCTTGCGTTGCGGGTCCATCGGGTTCAGCAGCGACTGGTTGCCGTCGCGCAGGTCGGTGGAGAGCCACCGCGGCGCCGCGGTGATCCGCCGGTCCGGCCAGGTACGCCCGGGGTTGGGCACCGGAACGGCCGGCGCGTACCGGCCGACGGCGCGTTGAAACGCGGTCACGATCGCTTCCTCCCGACTTCGCGGCCGGCTTCGCGCAGCCGCGTGCCGTCGGCGCCATCGTCCGGGACCGCGTTATCGCCACACGCTCGACCGGCTATCGAGACGCGGGACGGTCCCGGATATCGTCGCCTGCGGACATCGATAGCGGCGTGATTGCACCAGGCCATAGCATCGTCGGCATCGAGGTGGGATCAGTCGCCTGGATCTCCGGCAGAAGGTGTCGGAGAATTAACTGCACTTTCATTGGAGGGTCATCAGTTCATGCTTCTCGTCAACTCCCGTCGCAACGCCCGTGTCGCCCTCGCCGTTGTCGCGGGTATCGCCTTCGCGGTGATGGCGGCGGGTGTCGCTGCCGCGTCGGCCGCCAATCAGGCCGGCACCAAGCATGGAGCGGTTCAGGTGGTCATCCCGTCCTCGTTGGCGGCCGAGCTGGAGGATCGCGACAGCCAGCCCTGGACGTGAGCGTTCTCGTGGGGGGCTGAAAGGGAACGCCGTTGCCGCATTTCGCGGCGACGGCGTTGTTCGTTTCTGGGGACCTGAGGGCGTCAGACCTGTACCGGCCCGCTCTGCGCAAGATCGCCGGCCGCCTCGTACGCCTGGGTCAGCATGCTCAGCACACGTTCCTCGTGGGCAGGGGCCTGGATACTGCGGAACATCGTCAGTGCCCGGTACAGATGCGCGACCGCCTCCCGCGGCGCGTGCGTGGCCAGGGCGAGCTCGCCCAGGCCGTGCTCCACCCGGGCCGCGACCAGCCGGTCGCCGTTCGTTTCGGTGAGGACGCGCGCGTCGGTCAGCGCCTCCTTCGCCCGGACGTAGTCGCCGACCCGCAGCGAGGCCATTCCCAGGCCGTGCATCATGTACGCCTCCCCGATCGGGTCGCCCAGATCGCGGACCGCCACCAGTGCCTCGCCGAACACGGCCGCCGCCTCGGCCGGCTGGCCGGCCTGCAGGTGGGCGTTGCCCAGCCGGTGCAGGGCCTGCGCCTCGGTCCGGCGGCTGCCCGCCTTACGGCTCATTTCCAGGGCCTGAGCCAGGATCAGCTTCGCGCCGTCCGGGTCGCCGCGCTCGAGCGCGATCTGGGCCATGTTCTGCAACACGTACGCCGCGTCCACAGGGTCGATGTCCCGCAGCACGTCCAGGGCCATCTGGTAGCGGCGGACCGCCTCGGGCAGGTCACCGTCCATCTGCTCGAGATAGGCGATGTTGCGGTTCACCGTCGCCAGGCCGTGTTCCTCGCCGAACGCCCGGAACAGGTCGCCGGCCTGGTCGAGCTGCTGGCGGGCGAAGGCGAACCGGCGCTCCACGATGCCCAGCGCCCCCATCGACGAGAGCACCACGGCCTGGCCCAGTTCGTCTCCGGCCTGTCGCGCGGCATCGAGCGCGATCCTGTGCGTGCTGCGCCAGTCGTCGAGGTAGGCCCGCGACTCGAACAGGGTCACCGCGGTCACCGCCAGGTCCCAGCACAGCTGCACCGCGCCGATCGTGGCTGCCTGGCTCACCGCCGCGACGATCGACTGCCGTTCCCGCTCGAACCAGGCCAGCGGCTCGGCGAGGCGTCGCGCGGTGGCCCGGGACGGCAGCTTCCAGCGCTGTCCCGAGCCGTGCACCTGGCGGTTGCCGTCGCCGTACAACAGCTTGTGTGCCTGTTCGGCGAGGAAGAGCAGGCCGCCGATGACCCGCTCCCGGGCCGCGTTGCGCTCCTGCGGCGACTCCTCCACGGCCAGCCGCTCGCGGGCGAACACCCGGATCAGCTCGTGGAAACGGTACTGGCTTCGTGGGCCCTGCTCGTCCCCGGCGATCTCCACGAGCTGGGCGTCGGCCAGCTCGTCGAGCAGGTCGTGGGCGTCGCGCAGCGACCGGTCGAGCAGCGCGGCGCACATCCAGCCGGAGAAGACCGGGAAGTCCAGCGCAGCCAGCAGCCGGAACAGTCTGCGGGCGTCGTCGCTGATGTTGCCGTACGTGATGGCGATGTTGACCCGGATGCCCATCGCACCGTGCTTGAGCTCGTCGAGCCGGCGCGACTCGCTGGCCAGCCGGTCGGCGAGCTGCTCGACGCTCCAGTGCGGGCGTGCCGCGAGGCGGGCACCCGCGATGCGCAGCGCGAGCGGGAGCCGTCCGCACAGTTCGGTCAGTTCGGCGGACGCGTCCGTCTCGGCACGGATCCGGCTTTCGCCGGCGATGCGGGAGAGCAGCTCGATGCACTGCCGCGGTTCCAGCACGTCGATGTCGACGTGCATGGCGCCGGGCAGCCCGCCGAGCCGGCCGCGACTGGTGACGATGACCGCGGTACGGGGGCTGCCGGGCAGCAGGGGCAGCACATGCTCCTCGGCGCCGGCGTTGTCGAGCACGACCAGCACCCGGCGGTCGGAGAGCAGGCCGCGGTACATCTCGGCGCGTTCCTCCAGCCCGTCCGGGATGGACGTGCCGGGCACGCCCAGCGTGCGCAGGAAACGTTCCAGGATCCGCATCGGACCGACGTAGTCGGCTTTCCAGCCGTGCAGGTCGGCGAAGAGCTGCCCGTCCGGGTAACGCGACGCCAGCCGGTGCGCGACGTGCACGCCGAGCGTGGTCTTGCCCACGCCCAGCTTGCCGGTCACCACCATGATCGGTACGGCCAGTTGCCGGGGATTCTCCGCCGCCCGGGCCAGTTCCCTGTCGATGACCTCGATCTGCTGCTCACGGCCGGTGAAATCGGCGATGTCGGTGGGCAGCATGCGGGGTGGGCTCACCTGGCTGCGGGCATGCGGGCCGGAGTCGGACACCGCAAGCACCTCACCCACGACCGCTTCCGTCTCGGGCGCCGGTGCCGCGCTCACCACGGTCTCCCGGGGCAGCGGGAGAGCGAGGCCGGACTCCGAGGTCAGGATCGACCGTTCCAGGTGTTGCAGCCACTCGCTGGGCTCCAGGCCGAGCTCGTCGATCAGCGTGCGCCGGGCCGCACGGTACGCCTCCAGCGCCTCGGCCTGCCGCCCGGAGCGGTAGAGCGCCAGCATGAGTTGTCCGCGCAGGCGCTCGCGCAGCGGGTGGGCGGCGACCAACCCGACCAGTTCGGCGATCACCTCGCGGTGGCGGCCGAGTTCGAGCTCGTACTCGATGCAGTCCTCGTTGACGGTGAGCCGGCGCTCGGCGAAGTGGTTGGCGGCGGTGCGCAGCGGACCGCTGTCCAGACCCTCCAGTGCCGGGCCGCGCCACAGTGCCAGCGCCTCCCGGTACCGCTCCACCGACTCCTCTTTGCGCCCGGCGTTGCTGCCTGCGCGGGCCTCGGCGATCAGGCGTTCGTAGCGCTGCAGATCGACCGCGACGCCAGCTTGGGCCAGCACGTATCCCTGGTTGCGAGTGGCGATCGCGTCCGCCCGGCCGTACGCGGTGAACAACCGGCGCAGGCCCGAGACGCAGATCTGCACCTGGGCGCGCGCGCTGGCGGGCCGCTGCTCCCCGTAGATCGCCGTCATGAGGCGGCCGACCGAGACCACCTTCCCGGCGTCGAGCACCAGGCTGGCCAGCACGATCTGCTGCCGGTTCCCGGCGACGTCCATCCGCCGGCCGTCGACCACGGTCTCCAGCGGGCCCAGGACCCTGAACTCCAGCGGGATCAGATCGGCCATCGGCGTTCGGCGTGAGTCGTGCAGATGACCCACCGACCTGGGCCATCGATGGGCGTCATCGTGCTGACAGATCCGACAGGCGCGTCTCCAGGATCGTTTATTCGCATTTTTCGCCCCCATGTTCGTGATGAGGCCACGAAGACCCCGCGCGGAGAGGCTACCTCGCGCCGAACCGTGTCCAAGATGGTGATCGATACTGCCCGGTCGGGCCATTGACAGGAAACCTTCCTGTGGCCCATGGACATTCATCATGATTCGTGGAGATGTGCCGGAAACAGTTTCGGTCCCTATCGAAGAAATAGGTCGACGGTGGTCGAAACGGGCGACCTCACCTGCCGCGCCGCCACTGCCACCAACGCGACGGCGACCGGACGCTGATCCCGCCGAACAAGGCATACGCCCGGACCTCCACGAACGGCGCACCCGGGATCGGGTCGTGCCGCAGCCGGCACTGCCGTTCGCCGACGACGGTGAAACCGCTCATCCGGACGTCCGCGCCCGGCGGCACCACCACGTGCACCCGCCCGCAGATCGCCAACACGTCGAGCACCAGGTACGGCTGCTGGAACAGGGCGTCCTGCAACTCCACCCGGCACTCGCCGAAGATCGCCCGCGCCTCGACCACCGGCGGCACCACCCAGCGGCCCCGGCGGGTCTCGTCGCCGAACACCGCGGACACCCGATCCGGCGGCGGCACCTGCGGATACGGGGCCGGCATCGCCGGCGCGTACGGGGGCGGCACCACCGGCAGCCAGTCGGTCGGCGGCTCGGCGTAGGCGACCGGCAGGTCCGCGACGATCTCGTCGAGGTCAGCGCGGGTGCGCGCGGCGTACGCCCGGGCGCAACGCTCGCCGTACTCGTCGAGCAGGAGCCGCCCGTCGGTGAGGGCCTGGCCGAGGAACTCCACGACCTGCTCCCGCTCCTGGTTCGAGACGAGCCACCTACTCGGATCGGTCATGACCGCGGGGCGTCCCCGCCGACCGGCGCAGCATTCACCCTCACCCTCCCATCTGACATGGACGGCCGACGATTCAGCAAGCCTCGCCGCACTCCCCCGATTCCATTCAGGGGTGCACTCACGTCAACCCCTCAATGGGCACCGGGAGTGGCGACAGCCAATGGCTTTAGGGGTACGACTACCCAGCGTGGCCCCCTAGCCTTCCGGTGGGCCGACGCCCTGGACACGGGCCGGGTCGGGTCGGTCGTGAAACCGCAGCACTACGGGGAGACGATTTCGGTGAACACATTGGAAGGAACTCTGCTGCCGAAGGGCTCGCGGTCGTCGTGCGGCACGCGACGAAATGCATCGCCCGGCTTCTCGTGGAACGCCGACGACGTCGCGGTCGAGTCCGTGCCGATCAATTCGCTGCTGCCGGCCGATTCGCCCCGGCTCAGCGGCGAGGACGCCGAGCACGTCCGCACGCTGGCGGAGACCGAGACACCGCTGCCGCCGATCACCGTGCACCGCGACACCAGGCGGGTCATCGACGGCATGCACCGCCTGCGGGCCGCCATCCGGCGCGGGCACGCGGACATCGCAGTACGCTTCTTCGACGGTTCCGCAGAGGACGCGTTCGTCCTCGGCGTACGCCTCAACGTCGGGCACGGCCTCCCGCTGACCCGGGCGGACCGGACCGCAGCCGCCAAGCGCATCATCGCCCAGCACGTGACGTGGTCGGACCGCCTGATCGCCTCGGTGGCCGGCCTGTCCGCGGGCACCATCCGCACGCTGCGCAAGGAGGCCGGGGACACGGACACCGCCGTCGCCCGGATGGGCCGCGACGGCCGGGTACGCCCGACCGACGCCGCCGCCGGACGACTCGCGGCGAGCCGGGTGGTCGCCGAGCAGCCCGGTGCCTCGCTGCGGGAGATCGCCCGTAAGGCGGGCGTCTCGCTGGGCACCGCCCGCGACGTACGCGAGCGGATGCAGCACGGGCAGGACCCGCTGCCGCCGATGCAGCGCACCACGATCCGCCTCGCGGCCGACGACGAGCAGGCGCCGGGGCGGTACGACAACCGCAGCGACGACCACCCGATCCACGCACTTCGCGGTGGCCGGGACACCCCGCGGTGGGAGCTCACCAACCGCTACGCCGGCCCGGACGCGGACGACCAGATCCCGGACGTACCCGAGCTGCTCAACAGCCTGGTCCGGGACCCGTCGCTGCGGTTCACCGAGTCCGGGCGCCGGCTGATCCGCTGGCTGTCCGCACTGAGTGTGGCGCTGCCCACCTGGAACGAAGTGGTGCCGACCGTGCCCTCGCACTCGGCATACATGGTGGCCGACCTGGCCCGTAAGTGCGCGCTGGAGTGGTCGAACTTCGCCTACGAACTGTCCAAGGCCACCGACATGGCCTGATTCTGCGGCAAGAACTCTGGCCCGGCGCCCACGCGCCGGGCCAGAGTCCGTCATGAGGGATCTCCCGGCTACTTGGTGGCGGCGGCCGGCTCGGAAGCCGTCTGCGCCGGGGGTTTCGGCGGGGTCGGCGCGTCGGCAGGCCCGGGCTCCACCGGCTCCGAGCGTCGCGACGGCCACCACGACTTCTTGCCGATGCTGAGGATCGACGCCGGCACCAGCACGGTTCGTACCAGCAGCGTGTCGATCAGGACGCCCAGCGCGACCGCGCTGCCCACCTCGGTGAGCTCGACGCTGGGCAGCTGCGCGAGCGCGGCGAACGTGGCGGCGAGCACGACACCGGCGGCCGTGATGACACCACCCGTGACGCTCAGCCCGCGCAGGGTGCCCTGCCGGGTGCCGAGCTTGTGCGACTCCTCCCGGATCCGGGCGGCCAGGAAGATGTTGTAGTCGATGCCGAGCGCGACCAGGAACACGAAGATGTAGATCGGGATGCTGGGGTCGATGCCGGCGAACCCGAACGCCCCACGCCAGAGCAGGCTCGACAGGCCGAACGCGGCGGCGAGACTGAGCGCGGTGGTGATCACCAGCAGCAGCGGCGCCACCACGGCCCGTAGCAGCAGGCCGATGACAATCAGGATGACCAGCAGCACGAGCGGGACGATCAGGTACGCGTCGTGCCGGGCCTGCACCGACGAGTCGTACTGGACCGCCGGGTAGCCGCCGACGAGAGCCTGCGGGGCGGTGCCGGCCAGCCGCGTACGCAGATCCTTGATGGTGTCCCAGGCCTTGTCGCCGAACGGTGAGACCGACAGGACCACCGACTGGCTGTCATACCCCTGCACCTTCGGCCCGGCCTCCACCGAGCTGATGTTCGCGGTGCCCCGCACCGTGGTCGTGACCGCTGCCGTCTCGTCCGGCGGCGACAGCACCACGAGCGGGAAGCTGATGCCGACCGGGAAGTGCTGGCTGATCATCCGGGTGCCGACCACGCTGCCCGGATTGCCCTTCACGTTGTTCACCGGGTCACTGGTGAACTTCAGCGACAACAGCCCGGCGCACGCCGCCACCAGCAGCACCACCGCACCCCAGGCCACCGGGCCGGGACGGCGGGCCACGCCGTTGCCGATCCGGGACCAGAAGCGCGAGGCGTCCAGCCCGGCCTGACCCTCCCGCGGGATCCGCGGCCAGAACGCCGCACGGCCCAGGAGCAGCAGCAGCGCCGGGTAGAACGTGACCTCGGCGACCAGGGCGGCAACGACCCCGATGACCCCGATCGGGCCCAGGCCGCGGACCGCGCCCGAACCGGCCGCCAGCAGGCAGACCATGGCGGCGATGACCGTGCCCGCGGAGGCGAGCAGCGTCGGCATCGTCCGGCGCAGCGCCACGCTCATCGCTTCCTCGGGCAGCGCGTGCGCGGCCAGCTCTTCGCGATAGCGGTGGGTGAGCAGCAGCGCGTAGTCACTGGCCGCGCCGAAGACCAGCACGACCAGGATGGACGTGGACAGCGAGCTGACGGTCACGCCGGCGCCGGCCAGCCCGCGTGCGGCGGCCTCGGCGACGACCACCGCGCCGCCCGCGCTGATCAGCGGCAGAAGCCAGAGCACCGGGCTGCGGTAGACCAGCAGCAGGACGATTCCCACCACGATCACGGCGGTCAGCAGCAGGCCGGTCTGGGTCTCCTGGCCGCTGTCCGCCGTGGACGCGGCTCCGCCGGTCACCGCGACCTGCAGGCCGGACGAGCCGGTCGTGGTTTTCAGCGAGTCCCGGACCGCCTTCACGGCCGCGGTGTCGTCCGCGGAGAGCTGCTGCTGCGCGGCGGTGACCGAGGTGGCGAACACCGCGGCCTGCTTGTCGTCGGAGACCGTGACCTCACCCGGGGCGGCCAGCCCGGTCACCTTGCCGACCAGGTCGCCGATCGCGGTCCGCGCCGCGGTGATCGTCGCCGAGTCCCGCTCGGTCAGGCCGCTCGGCCGGGACATGATGATGATCATGTCGTCGGTCTGCGGGTGGCCGGTGCCGCCTTGGGCCGCTTCCTGAAGCTGGGCGACCTTGGTCGAGGACGCCGAGTGCGGCAGGTACGCCGCGGGCGTGTCGTTGGTGACCTTGGAGAGCTCACCGGCCGCCTGGGAGAGCAGCACCATCATCGCGAGCCAGAGCAGCACCACCGGCCAGCGCAGCCGGCGCAGCCACACGGCGAACCTATCGGTCGCACGGCGTCGCCGGCGAGTGAACAGAGGCATGGGAGGACTCCTCCATCGAATACTGATTTCGGCGTTCGCCGTCACGGCAAAGGAACGCAGCCGATGGTCGCCGAATTCGGCTATCGACTCGCTTGACGAATGGGTACACCCTTGGCGAGAGCCGTGCAACCGTGCATTGTTTGTCGGGAAAGGAGGAGCGCAGCGCCCCGCCAGGCCGCGGACACGCGCTCCGAGCTGCGGATTCGAGTTCCAAGTCGACACTTTTTCCGACACCGTGACGGCCGGGCAACGCGTTCGGAAGTGGGTGAAAGAGGGGTCGGGAGTGGGGTTAGGCCCACCACTCAGGGGGCTTGACCGGATGCCCGGCGAACCGCTGCGCGCCGTACCTTTGGGTGCTGCCTGGGGAAGACCCGGGGCGGCTGGCACAATGGACGGCGCAGTGGAGAGGGACAGCCGAATGGGATCGCTCGTGAGAAGCGCGTGGCGTTGGTGCGCCGAGGCCGCGCTCGGGTTGTACCGCTCGTCCGTCCTGACCGTGCTCGCCCTTCCGCTGCCCCTGGTCGCCGCCCCGGTCGGGTATTACGGCGCCCTGCTCGCCTCGTCGTGGACCGCGGGCTGGCACGGCCCCCTGCCACTGCGCGTGCTCGCCGCGATCGGCGAGACACTGGTGGTGATCATGTGGATCGCCGCGGCCGTCTGGATGCTGCACCTGCTGACCAGCCGGCCCCTGGCGCAGGCCACCCGGCGCGTGGCGCGGCGCTGGCTCGGCCTGGACGTCACGGTCACCTACCGGCCGCCGGTGACCGTCACGCGGATGGTGACCGGCTACTGGTGGGACGGCCGGGAGTACCACAAATCCGAACGGGAGGCGCAGCGCCGGGCCCGGATGCACGCCCGCTTCCACGATCCGCAGGTGCACTGGGACGGTGTGTGGTGCCTGATCGCCGCCGTGACCGTGCTCCCGGTGGCGTCTCTGCCCCTGCTCGCCCTGGCCGAGGGCGTCTACCTGGTCCTCACCCCCGGCCTGCTGCCGTACGGCGTGGGTGCGATCGTCGCCGCCCTGGTCGCCGCCCCGTTCGCCTGGCGCATCCTGCGGCCCGTGGCCTCCCGGTTCCTGGGCATCGCCCCGAGTTCACCGCTGAGCCGCCGGGTCGAGCAGCTGGAGAACATCCGCGCCGACCAGACCCAGTCGCAGGCCGCCGAGCTGGAGCGCATCGAGCGTGGCCTGCACGACGGCACCCAGGCCCGGCTGGTCGCGCTGGGCATGGCCATGCAGGCCGCGGAGCACCTGATCAGCAAGGATCCCGAGGCGGCCCGCAAGATTCTCTTCGACGCCCGGGAGACCTCGAAGACCGCGCTGACCGAGCTGCGGTCACTGGTCCGTGGGATCAATCCCCCGGTGCTCGCCGAGCGGGGCCTGGTCGACGCGGTCCGCGCCCTGGCCCTGGACGCGCCGCTGCCGGTCACCGTGCACAGCACGGTCACCGCCCGGCCGGAACGCCCGGTCGAGGCGGCCTTCTACTTCGCGATCGCCGAGCTGCTGGCGAACGCGGCAAAGTACTCTCGCGCCAACTACGTGACCATCGAACTCGACTACCAAGGGCGGACACTGACCGTGAACGTGACCGACGACGGGATCGGCGGGGCGGCCCCCTCGCCCGGCTCCGGGCTGGCCGGCATCGAGCGCCGGATGAGCGCGTTCGACGGCCGGCTGACGATCGACAGCCCGGCCGGCGGACCGACCCGTATCACCGTGGCGGCACCGTGCGCATTGTCGTAGCCGAAGACCTGTTCCTGCTGCGGGACGGGCTGGTGCGGCTCGTCGAGGCGTACGGGCACTCCGTGATCGCCGCGGTCGACAACGGGCCCGCCACCCTGGCCGCCCTGCTCACCGAACGGCCCGACGTGGCGATCGTCGACGTCCGGCTGCCACCGACCTTCTCCGACGAGGGGATGAAGGCGGCGCTCGCCGCCCGCCAGCAGATCCCGGGGCTGCCGGTGCTCATCCTCTCGCAGCACGTCGAGCAGCTCTACGCGCGGGAACTGCTCGCGGACGGTCACGGCGGCGTCGGCTACCAGCTCAAGGACCGTGTGCTCGACGCCGACCAGTTCATGGACGCGCTCGGGCGGGTCGCCGACGGCGGCACATCCCTCGACCCGACCGTGGTCGCGAAGCTGCTCGGCCGCCCGGCCCGCGCCGACCCGCTGGCCGCCCTCAGCGAGCGGGAACGCTCGGTGCTGGCCCTGATGGCCGAGGGACTGTCCAACGCCGCCATCGCGGGCCGGCTGTTCCTCAGCGAGGGCGCGATCAGCAAGTACACCACCACGATCTTCGCGAAGCTCGGCCTGGCCAACGACGAGGACACCAACCGCCGCGTCCGGGCGGTCCTCGCGTACCTGGACGCAGGCCCGCAAAGTGGGGCTGGACCCACCCCGCAGGGGACATAGCGGGATACCGCTGCCAAAGCTGGAAAACCTACCTTCTAGGTGTCGGAACGCATCACCGGAAGGGGCTTGGGCCATGTCCGCAGTGATTGACGTGCAGCACCTGCACAAGAGGTACGGCGACCGCGTGGCGATCGAGGACTTCTCGTTCACCGTCGCGGAGGGCGAGATCTTCGGGCTTCTCGGCGCCACCGGCGCGGGCAAGACCACCGTGCTGGAATGCCTCGTCGGCCTGCGGGGCCGCGACGGCGGCGCCATCGAGGTGCTCGGCCACGACCCGCGGCGGGAACGGGCCGAGATCACCCGGCGCCTCGGCCGCGAGCTGCGGGACACCCGTTCCCTCGATCAGACGCGGGTCGCCCGGGCGCTGACGCTGTACGGCTCCTTCTACCGCGATCCCGGCGCGTGGCGGCTGCTCATGGAAGCGCTCGGAATCACCGGCACATGCCCCGCCCAGCCCCGGCAGCGCCTCTCCGCCGTACTCGCCGCGGTGGGGCGGCCACAGGTCGCGGTGTTCGACGACCTCACCGGCCCGGACGCCGCCGACCGGCAGCAGACCTGGGACATGGTGCGGTCCGTACGCGACAGCGGAACGACCGTCGTCCTGGGCACGTCGTCGCCGCACGAGGCCGAGCTGCTGTGTGACCGGTACGCGCTGCTCGAACACGGCCGTACGGCCGTGACCCACTGACGCTCCCCGGAGGAGAACACATGTCCACCGTCGTCTCCCGTCCACTGTGGCAGGTCGGCCTGGCCGAGTCGGCCCGTTGCGTGCTGGCCGTGGGCCGGCTCGCCGCCGGCATCGGCATTCCCCTGGCCGTCCTGGGCGTGCTGAGCCGCGTGCCGTCGTTCCGGCAGCCCGATCCCACGTTCGGCGGCGCCAGCGTCCTCGACGTCTACCTGCCCACCCTGATCGTCTTCTCGATCGGCCTGTTCGCGCTGACCGCGTTGCCGACGGCGCTGGCCGAACACCGGGACCGGGGCGCTCCGGGAGGCTGGGCGGCGGTCCTCACCGGACGGCTGGCCGGTACGGTCGCCGTGTCCGCGGCCGGCACCGCCGCGCTGCTGGCCGTGGCCTCCGCGGGACTCGGCGTGCCGCTCCCCCGGCAGCCCGCCGCATTCCTGGTGGTCCTGGTGCCCACGGTCGCCCTGCTTCTGGGCGCCGGCACACTGATCGGCCGGCTCGCCCCGACCCCGGTGGCCGCGCAGTACATCGGCACGACGCTGCTGGCCGCGATGATGTTCTTCGCCGGGCTGTTCGGGCCGGTCACGGCCATGCACGGCGTCCTGCGCGGCCTTGCCGAAGCGACCCCGCTGGGCGCGGCGACGCAGGCCATGCAGGACGCCTGGCAGGGCCGCTGGCCACACCTGCTCCCGCTCGTCCCGCTCGCCGCGTGGACGGCGCTCGCGGTGATCGGTGCGGTCAGGGCGTTCCGGTCGCGGTGACACCGGCGACGTCGCGGACCCGGTCGGCCAGGGCCTTCGGAGTGGGCCGTTCGAAGATCTCCGCCAGGCTCAGCGACACGCCGCTGAGGTTCTGCACCTCCTGCACCGCCCACGCGGCCAGCATCGAGTTGCCGCCGGACTCGAAGAAGTTGCTGTCCATCGTGAGGTCGTCGCGCCGCAGGATGGTCTGCCACAGCACGGTCAGGCGGCCGGTCAGCTCGTCGTCCGGGCGATCGAGTTCGATCCGGGCCGCCGCGGCCTTCGCCCGGCGGTCCGCGACCATCCGGGTGAGGGCGGGATAGTCGACCTTGCCGCTGCCGTTGATCGGCAGTGCGTCGACCACCAGCAGATCGCCGGGGAGCATCGACGACGACAGGTGGGTCCGGGCATGCTGCCAGACGTCCGGCAGGTCCGGTACGTCCCCGGCCGGCTCGAGGCAGCCGACCAGCACGGCATCCGCGCTCGGATCGCCGATCATGACGACCGCGGCCGCGTCGACCTGCGGGTGCGCCAGCAGCGTCGCCTCGATTTCGCCCAGCTCGATCCGGTTGCCGCGCAGCTTGACCTGCCGGTCGCTGCGGCCGAACAGGTCGAGCGTGCCGTCCGCACGCCAGCGGGCCAGGTCGCCGGTGCGGTAGAAACGCCCGTATCCGGGGTGGACGCCGAAGCGCTGTGCGGTGAGTTCGGGCCGGTCGTGGTAGCCGATCGCCACGCCGGTGCCCGCGATGCACAGTTCGCCGCGTACCCCGACCGGCAGTTCGCGTCCGTGCTGGTCGAGCACGAAGACCTGGGTGTTGAGGATCGGCCGGCCGATGTCGAGCCGGGGGCCGGAGGCGTCCGGGACGACCCGGGACGTCGACCAGATGGTCGTCTCCGTCGGGCCGTACACGTGGTGGAACTCGGCGCCCGCCGCCACCAGCCGCCCGGCCAGCCACGCCGGCACGATCTCCCCGCCCGCCAGCACGGTACGGCCGCGCAGGCAGTCCTCGACCCGGTCGAGCACCAGCCGCCACGTCGTCGGCGTCGCCTGCACGAAACGCACGTCGTGGCGTTCCACCAGCTCGCGCAGGACCCGGCCGTCGCTGCGGGCCGCGTCCGGCGCGGGGATCAGCCGGCCGCCGGTGACCAGCGCGGCGAACAGTTCCAGTCCGGAGATGTCGAACGCGAACGTGGTCAGCCACAGCATCGCGTCACCAGGTCCGGCGGAGAGCTCCGCGGCGAAATGGGCGATCAGATTGGCCAGGGCGGCGTGACCGACCCGGGTGCCCTTGGGCCGGCCGGTCGAGCCGGACGTGTAAATCAGATAGGCGCAGGCCTCCGGGTCCACGGTCACCGGTGCGTCGTCCGGACGGCCCGCGACGGGCTCCCCGCCGATCCGCGGCGGGGTCAGCAGGATGCGCTCGCCGTCCGCTTCGTGCGCGAGACCGGATTCGGCCAGCAGCACCCGGGCGCCCGAGTCGGCGAGCTGGTAGCGGATCCGTTCCTCCGGGTGGGCCGCGTCGATCGGCAGGTACGCGGCGCCGGCCAGCCAGGCACCGAGCACACTCGCGACCAGTTCGGCGCCGCGCGGCAGCGCGACCGCCACCACGTCGCCCGGCCGTACACCGTTCGCGCGCAGCAGCGCGGCGAGGTCATGGGCCGCGTACCAGAGCTGCCGGTAGCCGATGCGCCGGTCGTCGTGCACGACCGCGACGGCGTCCGGGGTCGCGGCCACCCGTTCCTGGATGCCGCGCAGCACCGACTCGGGACGTACCGGGCCGGTCGTGTCGTTGGCCGCGGCGATCACCTCGTGGTCGGTCGCGGTCCAGGCGCGGATGTCACCGGCCGGGGCGTCCGGGTCCGCCGCCAGCGCGGCCAGGACCACCTCGTAGCGGGCGAGCAGCCGCGCGGCGTCCGCCGGATCGAGCAGATCGGCGCGGTAGCGGGCGTGTAGCCGGATCGTGTCGCCGGTGACGGCGGCGGACAGGTCGACGTCGAACTTGCTGAAGCCCTGCTCGACGACGAACGGTGTGGCGGTCAGGCCGCCGATCGCGAACGCGGCGAGTTCGCCAACGGTCTGGCAGACGTACCGGAATGGGGTGATCCGCCGCCCCGCCCGCGCCCGCGGCAGGAGGTCGGCGTGGGCGTCCACCGCCACGTCGGCGTGCGCCTCGGCGCCGCGCAGCGTCGCGTCGGCGCGCAGCACCGTTTCACGGACCGGTTCCCGCGGATCGAGGGTCAGCCGCAGCGGGACGTAGTTGACGTGGTACCCGATCGGCCGCGCGCCATGCGCGGGCCGCGTGTCCACCGGCGAACCGACGATCAGCTCGGTGCCGGCCCCGTGCGCCTCCAGCACCAGGTGGTACGCGGCGAGCAGGATCGCGGACGGGGAAACGCCCAGTGCGTCGCCGAGCCCGCGGACGGCCGCCGTGACCGGGGCCGCCAGGGTGCGGGCGGCGTGTGCCGCGACCGGTGTCCACTGGCCGGTGTCCGGCGCCGCGCACAGCAACTCGGTGTCGTCGTCGCGTGCCCCCGCGAGCGTTTCCCGCCAGTAGGCGAGGCTGTCCGGGCTGGGCTGGGCGTCGACACCGGCCGGGAGCGGTTCGAGGACTGCACCGCCGTACGCGGCGGCGAGCTCGGTGGCGAAGATGGACGCCGACAGCCCGTCGAAGACCAGGTGATGGGCGGTGAGGCAGAAGACGTCGGAATCCGGTCCGGTGAGCAGCGCCGCCCGCAGCATCGGCCCACCGGTCAGTGCGAACGGCGCGGTGAGCAGCGGCGCCAGGTCCGTCTGCGTGGGTGGCCCGGCGAGGGTGATCCGGGACAGCGCGAACGGGAACTCGTCCGGCTCGACCACCCGTTTGACGGTGCGCGGGCCGTCCGCCCGGTACACCGTGCGCAGGGCGTCGTGGCGTCGCAGGACGGCCGACAGCGCCCGGTCCAGCCGGGCCGGGTCGAGGTGCCCGGCCACCGTGAAGGTCACCGACTGGTTGTTGACCGGCGTACCGTCGGCGAGCGAGTCGGCCAGCCGCAGCGCCTCCTCCTTCGCGGAGACCTCGGTGTAGACGTGGCCCGTCACCGGCACGAGCGTTTGCTGAGCGATCATGGTGTCACCCTGTCTGTTCAGATTCCCAGCTCTTTGTCGATGAGGTCGAAGATCTCGTCGTCGGTCGCCGCCGCGATGTCCTCGTCGGACGGTGCGTCGTCCGGGTGGTCCGCGCGCAGGCCGGCGGTGAGCGCTTCGAGACGGGCGAGGATCTTCGACCGCCGGCCGGGATGCTGTGCGATCGCCGGGAGCAGCGAGGCGAGCCTGTCGAGTTGGTCGAGCACCGGCTGGTCGTCGACCTCCCGGTCCGCCAGTTTCTCCCCGAGGTAGTCGGCGAGGCCGGCGGGCGTGGGGTAGTCGAAGACCAGCGCGGCCGGCAGGCGTACGCCGACGGACTCGCCGATCCGGTTGCGGAACTCCAGCGCCGTCAGCGAGTCGAAGCCGAGCTGCCGGAAGTACCGGCCCGCGTCGATGGCGTTCGGGCCGGGCAGGCCGAGGACCAGTGCGGCCTCGGTCCGTACCAGGGTCAGGATCTCCTTCTGCCGTTCCGGTACCGGCAGGGCGACCAGCCGGTGCACCAGATTGCGGGCAGCCGTGGCGGTACGCCGGCCGGCGGTGGGGCGCCCGGGGCGGGCGAGACCGGTCAGCATGGCCGGGACCGGGGTGCCGGCCCGGCGCAGGGCGCGCAGGTCCATCAGCGTCGCCACGAGCAGGGGTTCCGGCCGGTCGACGGCCGCGTCGAGCAGGGCAAGCCCGTCGGCGGACGGCAGCGGCCGCAACCCCTGCCGGGCGATGCGCTGCCGGTCGGCGTCGTTCAGCTCACCGGCCATGCCCACGGCCCACGGGCCCCACGCCACGGACACCGCGGGCAGTCCCTGACGGCGGCGCCACGCGGCCAGAGAGTCCAGGAACGTGTTGGCCGCCGCGTAGCTCGCCTGGCCCACGTTGCCGACCACGCCGGCGACCGATGAGAACAGCACGAACGAACGCAGATCCGGACCGGCGGTCAGCCGGTGCAGGTTCCATGCGGCATCCACCTTCGCGCGCAGCACCTGCGTGACCCGCTGCGGTGTCAACGCGGCCACCACACCGTCGTCGAGTGCGCCGGCGGCGTGCACCACATCGGTCAGCGGAACGTCCGCCACCACCGCGGCGAGCTCACCGCCGTCGGCGACGTCACACGCCAGTACGCGAACCGTCACGCCGGCGGTCGCCACGTCGGCGGCCAACTCCGCCGTACCGGGCGCCTGCGGGCCACGGCGCGACAGCAGCAGTTGCGACCCGGGCCCACCGGGCTGCGCCAGGTGTCGTGCCACCAGCGCGCCCAGGGCCCCGGACGCGCCCGTGATCAGCACCGCGGCGTCGGGACCGGCCGGTGCTGCCGGGGTGGCGGCGTCCCGGGCGTTGCCGCCCGGGGCGCCGCTCGCCGGGGCCAGGCGGGGGATCCGCAGGTCGTGGCCGCGAATCGCGAACTCCGGCCAGCCGAACGCCGCCCCGGCCAGCACCAGCGGACCGGCGTCCGCGACGGTGTCCACATCGGCCAGGACCACCCGCCCCGGGTGCTCGTTGGCGGTCGCCCGTACCAGGCCGGTGACGCCCGCACCGGCCGGGCGCACCTCGGCCTCCGGCCCGGCGTCGACAGCGCGTTCGGTCACCACCACCAGCCGCGAGCCGTGCAGGGCGTCGGCGGCAAGCCAGCCCTGCACGAGGTCCAGCACCTCGAGTACGGCGTGTCGCGCCGTCTCCGCGACGTCCGAGGTCCCGGCGTCCGGCACGCACGCTACGAGTAGGTCCGGTGCGGGCGCTCCGCCGGCCACCGCGGCCACCAGCTCGGCCAGGTCGGTGTGCCGGGTGGCGTCGGGCACCGCGAGTCCGCGGTCGTCGCCGAGGACCGCGCACCGGCCGACGGTTTCCGCGGGTGTGTCGACCGGGATCCAGTCCACGCCGAACAGCCCGTCCCGCCGGGCTCCGGCGGCCCGGTCCAGCGCGTCGGGCGGCAGCGGGGCCAGCACCACCGACTCGACGCGGGCGATCGGGCCACCGGTGGTATCGGCCAGCTCGATCGTGACGCCGTCACCCGAGGCGGACGGGGTGATCCGGACGCGGGCCGCGGTCGCGCCGGTCGCGTGCACCGTGACGCCGGTCCAGTGCAGCGGTACGGTGTCGCCTGCGCCGCGGATCACCTGCAGGGCCGCCTCCAGCAGCTCGGGATGCAGTCCGAAGCCGGTCGCGTCGGTCCGCTCGGGCAGCTCGACCTCGGCGTACAGATCGGTGTCGCGCCGCCACGCGGCCCGGACCCGCGGGTCCGTCTCGATCTCGGTGGCCTCGGCGGGTGGCCACGCCGAGGCCCACGACGCGGTTTCGTCGGCGCCCGGCCCGGCCGCGGTCAGGTACGCGGTGGCGTGCCGCAGCCACGGCTGTGCGGCCGTACGCGTGAACACGGTGACCTCGCGCCGCCCGTCCTCCGGCGGGCTCACCGCGAGCTGCACCTGGACGCTGCCCTGGGCGGGCAGCACGATCGGGTTGTCGATCAGCAGTTCCTCGACGTGGGAGCAGCCGGTCTCGTCGCCGGCGCGGACCACCATGTCGAGCAGGGCGGCACCGGGCAGCACGACGTGCCCGGCAATGGTGTGCTCGGCCAGCCAGCGGTGCGAGCCGGCGGACAGCCGGCCGGTCAGTGCCACCGCGCCGGTGCCCGGCAGGTCGACGGCGGCGCCGAGAAGCGGATGGTCGGCGGGTGTCTGGCCGAGCCCGGTGGCGTCGGTCGGGGCCGTGCCGGACGCCAGCCAGTAGTGCTCGCGCTGGAACCGGTACCCGGGCAGGCCGATGCGGCGGGCGCCGGGCAGGGCGGGTCGCCAGTCGACGGCATGGCCGCGTACGTGCAGCTTGGCGGTGGTGGTGACCAGCGTGCGGATCTCGTCGCGGCCGCGGCGCAGGGCGGGCAGCCAGAGTTCCGGCTCGCCGGGGTCGCCGGTCCGGGTCTGCGGGCCCATGCCGGACAGGATGCCGTCCGGGCCGATCTCCACGAACGTCCGCACACCCAGCTCACGCATCGCGCCGGCCGCGTCCGCGAAACGCACCGCGTCCCGGACATGACCCACCCAATACCCAGGATCGGTCACCTCGCTCGTGACCGGACGCCCGGTCCGCGTCGACACCAACGTCAGACGCGGCTCCCGAGACCCGACCGACGCGACCACCCGGGCGAAACGCTCCAGCATCGGATCCATCAACGGCGAATGGAACGCATGCGACACCTGCAACCGCCGCGTCCGCGCCCCCGAAGCCGCCAACTCGGCGGCGACCGCCTCCACATCCGCCTCAACGCCGGACACGACAACCGACTTCGGGCCGTTCACCGCCGCGATCGCCGCACCCGCACGCCCGGCCAGCGCCGCCGCGACCCGCTCCTCGCCCGCCTCGATGGCGATCATCGCGCCGCCGGCGGGCAACTCCTGCATGAACCGCCCCCGCGCGGCCACCACCGCGCACGCGTCCGGCAGCGACCACACCCCCGCCACATGCGCGGCGGCCAGTTCACCGATCGAATGCCCCGCCACCACGGACGGAGTCACACCCCACGACTCCAGCAGCCGATACAGCGCAACCTCCAGCGCGAACAACCCGGCCTGGGTCCACATCGTCTGGTCCAGGTCACCCGCCCCACCCGCGATCACCGCCGCGAGCGAACCCCCCAGATGCTCCTCCAGACCCGCGCACACCGCGTCGAACGCCTCCGCGAACACCGGATACGCCTCGTACAGCTGCCGGCCCATCCCGATGCGCTGCGCACCCTGACCGGTGAACACGAACCCGGTCTTGCCGGGTGTCCCGATGGTTCCGGTGACGAGGCCGGCGGCCGCGCGGCCGTCGATCAGGGCTTCCAGACCGGCGACCAGTTCGTCGCGGTCGGTTCCGATCACGGCTGCGCGGTGTTCCAGGGCCGCCCGGGTCGTCGCCAGCGACAAGCCGATGTCCTGCAGCGGAGCTTCCGGGTGGCTGCGGGCGAACGCCACAAGCTGTCGGGCCTGGGCGGTGAGTGCTTCCGGGGTACGTGCGGACACCAGCCACGGCACGATCCGCGGACCGTCGACAGCGGGTTCGTCGGCCTCGACCTCGGGTGCCTGCTCGATGATGACGTGCGCATTCGTCCCCGAAAACCCGAACGACGACACCCCCGCACGACGCGGACGATCCACCACCGGCCACGGCGTGACCTCCGTCGCCAACCGAATGCTGCCCGAACCCCACTCCACATGACTCGACGGACGATCCACATGCAACGTCGCCGGAATCACCCCACGCCGCATCGCCGCGACCACCTTGATGATCCCCGCAACACCCGCCGCCGCCTGCGTATGACCGATATTCGACTTCACCGACCCCAACCACAACGGCCGATCCCGACCCTGACCATAAGCCGCCAACAACGCCTGCGCCTCAATCGGATCACCCAGACGCGTACCCGTCCCATGACCCTCCACCACATCAACACCCTCAGGACCGATACCGGCATTCGCCAACGCCGAACGAATAACCCGCTGCTGCGCCAACCCACTCGGCGCCGTCAACCCATTACTCGCCCCGTCCTGATTCACCGCCGAACCCGCCACCACCCCCAAAACCCGATGCCCCAGACGTTGCGCGTCCGACAAACGCTCCAACACCAGAACCCCGACACCCTCACCCCAACCAGTACCGTCCGCCGCCTCCGCAAACGCCTTACACCGCCCGTCGGGAGCCAACCCCCGCTGCCGCGAGAAATCAATGAACGTCCCCGGCGTCGACATCACCGTCACACCACCGGCAAGAGCCAGATCCGACTCCCCCGACCTCAACGACTGACACGCCAAATGCACCGCCACCAACGACGACGAACACGCGGTGTCGAGGGTGACGGCCGGCCCTTCGAGGCCTAGGGCGTACGCGATCCGGCCGGACGCCACCCCGCCGGAACCACCGGTGCCGAGGTAGCCCTCGGCCTCCTGCGGCGGCGCGCCGTACGGAAGGTAGTCGTGATAGATGAGCCCGCTGAAGACGCCGGTGGCCGAACCGTGCAGCGTGGCAGGGTCGATCCCGGCGTCCTCCAACGCGTGCCACGACGTCTCCAGCAACAACCGCTGCTGCGGGTCCATCACCAGCGCCTCACGCGGGCTGATCCCGAAGAACTGCGCGTCGAACTCGCCCGCCCGGGCGAGGAACGCCCCCTGGTCGGTGTAGCTCTTCCCGGACGCTTCGGGGTCCGGGTCGAACACGTCCGTCGCCCAGCCTCGGTCGTCCGGGAACCCGCCCACCGCGTCGCGACCCGCCGCCAGCAACTCCCAGAACTCGTCCGGAGACGACACACCACCCGGGAAACTGCAGGCCATGCCGACGATGACGAGACGGTCGGCGTCCGCGGTGACTGAGGCGCGGGCGATCTCCGTACGCGCCTCGCCGGTGATCTCCCCGGCCACGAACTCGGCCAGCGCCGTCGGGGTGGGGTGGTCGAAGACGGCCGTGGCGGGCAGTCGCAACCCGGTGGCCGCGTTCAGCCGGTTGCGGAGTTCCACCGCGGTCAGCGAATCGAACCCGACGTCCCGGAACGTGCGGCCGGCGTCGATCGCGCCCGGCCCGGCCATACCCAGCACCAGCGCCGCCTGGTCCAGGACGATGTCCCGGACCGCCTCGCGCCGTTCGGCGGGGGTGAGGGCGGCCAGGGCGTTCCCGGTCCCGCCGGCGGATCGCCCGGCGGCCCGGCGGTGCGGGGTGTCGCGCCGGCCGCCGCGCACCAGCGCCGACATCAGCACCGGGACGTGCTCGGCGCGGCGCAGTGCGGGCAGGTCCAGGCGGGCGGCGACGAGCAGGGATTCCGGCCCGTCGAGGGCGGCGTCGAGCAGGGCGAGCCCGTCGGCGGACGGCAGCGGCCGCAGGCCCTGCCGTGCCATCCGCTGCCGGTCGGCCTCGTGGAGTTCACCGGCCATGCCGGCCTCCCACGGACCCCACGCGACCGAAACCGCGGGCAGACCCTGGCGGCGGCGCAGCGCGGCCAAGGCGTCCAGGAACGTGTTGGCCGCCGCGTAGTTCGCCTGACCGACGTTGCCGACGACCCCGGCGATCGACGAGAACACCACGAACGAGGCCAGATCACGGTCTGCGGTCAGCCGGTGCAGATGCCACGCGGCATCCACCTTGGCCCGCATCACCTCGGTGACCCGTTGCGGCGTCAACGCCGCGACCACGCCGTCGTCCAGCACGCCGGCCGCGTGCACCACATCGGTCAGCCGCTCACCCGCGAGCAGCCCGGCGAGCTCGCCCGGATCGGCGACGTCGCACGCCAGCACCCGGGCCGTCACACCGCACTCGGCGACCTCGGCGGCCAGCACCGCCGTGCCGGGTGCCCGCGGGCCACGCCGCGACACCAGCACCTGCGAACCCGACCGGTGGTCCGCCGCCAGATGCCGGGCCACCTCCCCGCCCAGGGCACCGGAGGCACCCGTGATCAGCACCGCCGCGTCGCGGCCGGTCCCGGCCGGCGCGGTCAGCACCACCTTGCCGACGTGCCGGGCCTGGCTGACGAACCGGAACGCGTCGACCGCCTCACGCGCGTCCCACGCGGTCACCGGCAGCGGCCGCAGCACGCCCGAGGCGAACAGCGGCAGCAGCGAAGCCATCATCGCCGCGATCGCGTCCGCGGGCTGCTCCAGCAGGTCGAACGCCTGGTACGCGACCTGGTGGGCCCGCTGCACGTCGGCGGCGTCGCGGATGTCGGTCTTGCCCATCTCGATGAACCGGCCGCCGGGGCGGGTCAGCCGCAGCGACGCGTCCACGAACTCGCCGGCCAGCGAGTCCAGGACCACGTCGACGCCGTGGCCGCCGGTGACGGCCCGGAACGTGGCCTCGAAGTCCGTGGTCCGCGACGACGCGACCTGCGACGCGTCGACACCCAGGTCGCGTACCGCCGCCTGCTTGCCTGGGGAGGCGGTCGCGAGGATTCGCGCGCCCAGGTGGTGGGCCAGTTGCACGGCGGCCATGCCGACGCCACCGGCCGCGGCGTGCACCAGGATCGACTCGCCCTCGCGCAGACCGGCGAGTTCGACAAGGGCGTACCACGCGGTGAGGTAGACCACCGGGGCCGCCGCGGCCTGGGCCATCGTCCAGCCGTCCGGGACCGGTGCGAGCAGCCGGGCGTCGGTGATCGCCTCGCCGGTGAACGCGCCGGTGAACAGGCCCATCACGGTGTCGCCGACGCGCAGCCCGGACACGCCGGGACCGGTCTCGACGACGACCCCGGCACCCTCCAGCCCGAGGCGGCCGGCCTCACCCGGGTACATGCCGAGCACGTTCAGCACGTCGCGGAAGTTCACGCCGGCCGCCCGGATCGCGACGCGTACCTCGCCGTCGCGCAGAGGGCGCGCGGGCTCGGCGGGCAGCAGGGTGAGGTTGTCGAGTGTGCCCCGTTCGTGGAAGCCCAGCTGCCAGGCGCCCCCCGCAGGGACGGGCAGGCCGGTCGCGGCGCGGGTCAGGCGCGGCACGCGCACCTGGCCGGAGCGGATCGCGAAGCGCGGCTCGTCGGCCGCTGCGCCGGCGCGCAGGGCCGCCTCCAGCCCGGGTGCGGACAGGTCCTCGACGTCGGCGAGCAGCACCCGGCCGGCGTTCTCCGACTGCAGCGTCCCGACGAGGCCCCACGCCGGGGCGGACACCGGGTCGGGAACGTTCTCGGGGCCGGCGTCGACGGCCCGCTGCGTCGCCACGAGCAGCCGGGTGCCGGCCAGTTCGTCCGCGGCCAGCCACTGCTGGGCGGCAGCCAGCACGGTCAGTGTGAGGTTCCGCGCCGCCTGCGCGACGTCGGCGGCGGGCTCCGGAACGGCCCGGATCACCACGACGTCGGGGGCCGGGCCGTCGCCGAGCCCGGCGAGGCCGTCCGCAGCGTCCACCATGGCCCATCGGCTCGGTTGCCCCGAAACGCCGGCCGTGCCCGCAGCGGTGTCCGGGCCCGGGTCCGCGGCTGGGGCCGGAATCCACTCGACGCGGTGCAGCACGTCGGCGGCCGGGTCGGCGGCCAGCACGCCGGGGTCGACCGGGCGCAGCACCAGCGAGCCGACCGAGGCGATCAGGCCGCCCGCCGAGTCGGCCAGCGTGAGGGACACGCCGTCACCGGAGGGGGCGGCGGTGATCCGTACGCGGGCCCGGGTCGCGCCGGTCGCGTGGATCGTCACGTCGCCCCAGGCGAACGGCAGCCGCGGCCCGTCGCGCCGGTCCAGGCCCGCCACCTGCAGCGCGGCGTCCAGCAGAGCCGGGTGCAGCCCGAACCCGGCGACCGCCACGCCGGCGGGCAGCTCGACGTCGGCGTACAGGTCGCCGGCGTGCCGCCACGCCGCCCGGACGCCCTGGAACACCGGCCCGTACCCGAGGCCGGTCCCGGCCAGGGACGGGTAGAAGCCGCTCAGGTCGACCTCGTCGGCGCCGGCCGGCGGCCACGCCACGACGGCATCGTCCGCGGGACTGTGCGCCGGGGCCAGCACGCCGGTCGCGTGCCGGGTCCACTCCGGTTCGGCGGCGGTGTCCTCGGCCTGTGCGTAGACGCCGAAGCTGCGGCGGCCCGCCTCGTCCGGGCCTTCGACGACGACCTGGACGCGGACCGGTGCGTGCAGCACGAGCGGCGTCTCGATCAGCAGTTCCTCGACCCGGGAGCAGCCGGTCTGGTCGCCGGCCCGGATCACCATGTCGATCAGTGCCGTGCCGGGCAGGACGATCCGGCCTCCGACGGTGTGGTCGGCCAGCCACGGCTGGGCCGCGGGGGCGAGGTGGCCGGTGAGGATGTGTACGCCCGTGGCCGGCAGGTCGATGGTGGCGCCGAGCAGCGGATGGTGGGTGGCGATCTGGCCCAGTCCGGCGACGTCGGCGGGGACGGAGTGCGTCAGCCAGTAGTGGTCCCGCTGGAAGGCGTACGCCGGCAGCGTGATCCGCCGGGGCCGTCGTGCGGTGGGGGCGGTGAGGACCGGCGCCCAGTCGACGGCGTGCCCGCGTACGTGCAGGCGGGAGAGGAGGCCGAGCAGAGTACGCATCTCGTCGCGGCCGCGGCGCAGGGCGGGCAGCCAGGTGTCGGCCGGGCCGGCGTGGGAGGCCGGGATCCGCTGGCCCATGCCGGACAGGATGCCGTCCGGGCCGATCTCCACGAACGTCCGCACACCCAGCTCACGCATCGCGCCGGCCGCGTCCGCGAAACGCACCGCGTCCCGGACATGACCCACCCAATACCCAGGATCGGTCACCTCGCTCGTGACCGGACGCCCGGTCCGCGTCGACACCAACGTCAGACGCGGCTCCCGAGACCCGACCGACGCGACCACCCGGGCGAAACGCTCCAGCATCGGATCCATCAACGGCGAATGGAACGCATGCGACACCTGCAACCGCCGCGTCCGCGCCCCCGAAGCCGCCAACTCGGCGGCGACCGCCTCCACATCCGCCTCAACGCCGGACACGACAACCGACTTCGGGCCGTTCACCGCCGCGATCGCCGCACCCGCACGCCCGGCCAGCGCCGCCGCGACCCGCTCCTCGCCCGCCTCGATGGCGATCATCGCGCCGCCGGCGGGCAACTCCTGCATGAACCGCCCCCGCGCGGCCACCACCGCGCACGCGTCCGGCAGCGACCACACCCCCGCCACATGCGCGGCGGCCAGTTCACCGATCGAATGCCCCGCCACCACGGACGGAGTCACACCCCACGACTCCAGCAGCCGATACAGCGCAACCTCCAGCGCGAACAACCCGGCCTGGGTCCACATCGTCTGGTCCAGGTCACCCGCCCCACCCGCGATCACCGCCGCGAGCGAACCCCCCAGATGCTCCTCCAGACCCGCGCACACCGCGTCGAACGCCTCCGCGAACACCGGATACGCCTCGTACAGCTGCCGGCCCATCCCGATGCGCTGCGCACCCTGACCGGTGAACACGAACCCGGTCTTGCCGGCGAGGTCGGTGGGGGCGGCGGCAGTGATGACCGCGGGCGTCTCGCGACCTTCGGCGAGGGCGCGCAGGCCGGCGAGCAGTTCGTCGCGGTCGGCGCCGAGAACGACGGCCCGGTGTTCCAGCGCGGATCGGGTCGTCGCCAGGGACCAGGCGACATCCGCCGGTTCGGGCGCCTCGTCCGACACGTACCCGGCAAGGTGGTCGGCCTGGGCGGTGAGTGCTTCCGGGGTACGTGCGGACACCAGCCACGGCACGATCCGCGGACCGTCGACAGCGGGTTCGTCGGCCTCGACCTCGGGTGCCTGCTCGATGATGACGTGCGCATTCGTCCCCGAAAACCCGAACGACGACACCCCCGCACGACGCGGACGATCCACCACCGGCCACGGCGTGACCTCCGTCGCCAACCGAATGCTGCCCGAACCCCACTCCACATGACTCGACGGACGATCCACATGCAACGTCGCCGGAATCACCCCACGCCGCATCGCCGCGACCACCTTGATGATCCCCGCAACACCCGCCGCCGCCTGCGTATGACCGATATTCGACTTCACCGACCCCAACCACAACGGCCGATCCCGACCCTGACCATAAGCCGCCAACAACGCCTGCGCCTCAATCGGATCACCCAGACGCGTACCCGTCCCATGACCCTCCACCACATCAACACCCTCAGGACCGATACCGGCATTCGCCAACGCCGAACGAATAACCCGCTGCTGCGCCAACCCACTCGGCGCCGTCAACCCATTACTCGCCCCGTCCTGATTCACCGCCGAACCCGCCACCACCCCCAAAACCCGATGCCCCAGACGTTGCGCGTCCGACAAACGCTCCAACACCAGAACCCCGACACCCTCACCCCAACCAGTACCGTCCGCCGCCTCCGCAAACGCCTTACACCGCCCGTCGGGAGCCAACCCCCGCTGCCGCGAGAAATCAATGAACGTCCCCGGCGTCGACATCACCGTCACACCACCGGCAAGAGCCAGATCCGACTCCCCCGACCGCAACGACTGACACGCCAAATGCACCGCCACCAACGACGACGAACACGCGGTGTCCACCGTGACCGCCGGGCCCTCCAGCCCCAGGGCGTACGCCACCCGGCCGGACGCCACCCCACCCGAGGCACCCGTGCCGAGGTACCCGGCGACCTCCTCGGACACGTCACCGAAGTTCAGATAGTCGTGGTAGATCAGGCCGGCGAAGACACCGGTCGCGGAACCGTGCAGCGTGGCAGGGTCGATCCCGGCGTCCTCCAACGCGTGCCACGACGTCTCCAGCAACAACCGCTGCTGCGGGTCCATCACCAGCGCCTCACGCGGGCTGATCCCGAAGAACTGCGCGTCGAACCGGCCGGCGTCGTACAGGAAGCCGCCCTGGTTGCTGTAGCTGCGTCCGGCCGCGTCCGGGTCGGGATCGAACACGTCCGGCGCCCAGCCGCGGTCGTCCGGGAACCCGCCCACCGCGTCGCGACCCGCCGCCAGCAACTCCCAGAACTCGTCCGGAGACGACACACCACCCGGGAAACTGCAGGCCATGCCGACGATCGCCATCGGCTCCTGCGCGCTTTCCTCGAGCTCTCGCAGGCGTTCGCGGGTCTGGTGCAGATCGGTGGTGACCCGCTTGAGATAGTCACGAAGCTTGTCCTCGTTGGCCACCGGGGGAACGCCTTCCTGCACGCGAGCCGCGCGAACGTCGGGGAGATGCGGAGAACACCGGATGCGGTCGCCCGCATCCGGTGTCAGGGGTCAGCGGACCGCGCTGTCCACGCGGCGGGCCAGGTCGGCGGCCAGCTCGGGCGAGCTGACCGTCATGGTGGTGGCCGCCGGGCGCGGCGCCGGCAGCAGGTGCAGGCGCTGGACCCGGTCGTCGGCGAGTTCGTCGAGACCGGTGAGGCAGTCACAGGTGTCGTTGGTGAACCCGGCGAACCGGTAGGCGATGTCCATCATGCGGTTGCGGTCGGTCTGCCGGAAGTCCGCGGCCAGGTGCGCCCCGGCCTGTGCGGCCTGGTCGATGAGCCAGTTGAGCAGCACCGCCCCGGCGCCGAACGTGACCACCCGGCAGGACGTCGCGAGCAGCTTGAGGTTCCACACCTCGGGGTGGTAGCGCAGCAGCAGGACGCCCACGGCGCCGTGCGGGCCGAAACGGTCGGTCAGCGTGACCGTGAGGACGTCGTGGTTCGGGTCGTTCAGCAGCTCCCGGAGCGTGGCGTCGGAGTAGTGCACGCCGGTCGCGTTCATCTGGCTGGTCCGCAGCGTCAGTTCCTCGACCCGGGACAGGTCGTCCTCGTCGGCCCGCTTGATCGCCATGACCAGGTCGAGGCTGCGCAGGAACTCCTCGTCGGCGCCGCGGAAGGACTCCTTCTCGGCGTCGCGGCGGAACCCGGCCTGGTACATCTCGCGGCGCCGGCGGGCGTCCACGGTGACCACCTCGGGGCTGAACTCCGGCAGTTCGGCCAGCGTGCTCGCGACATCGTGCGGGTAGCAGCGCACCTCGGGATGGTGGTAATTCACCTCGGCGCGTTCGGTGGGCAGGTCGTCGATGAACGCGATGGTGCTCAGCGCGAAGTTCAGCGCGTTGGCGATCGTGGCGACCGAGTCCGACTTGGGACCCCAGCCGATCTGCGGGTGGACGAAGTACTCGGCCAGGCCGAGCTGCTCCAGTTTCGCCCAGGCCATGTCATGGTCGTTCTTGCTCGCGACCGAGTGCAGGACGCCGCGGGCGTCCAGCTCGACGATCACGTCCCGGATGCCGGGTCGCAGCTCGACCTGCGCGTCCTCCAGCAGCGTTCCGTCCCAGACGGTGTTGTCCAGGTCCCAGATCAGGCATTTGACGATGGTCGGCTTCGCAGCCATGAGGTCCTCCGGTCACCACTACGGTCGTCGGTTGTGCGGTCAGCCCGTGACGGACAGCACGTGGTCGGCCAGGATCAGCTGGCTGATCTCGTTGCTGCCCTCGATGAGTTCCATGAGCTTGGCGTCGCGGAACGCGCGGGCCACCACGTGCCCGTCCTGCGCGCCGGCCGAGCCCAGCAGCTGGACCGCGGTGGCGGCGCTGCGGGCGGCGCCGGTGGCGCTGGTGTGCTTCGCCAGCACCGCCATGACGCCCATGTCGGGTGCGGCGGCATCCCAGCGGCGGCTCGCGTGCTCGCAGACCCGGGTAGACGCCTGCTCGGCGAGGAACAACTCGGCCAGGTGCCGGCGTACGAGCTGGTGTTCGGCGAGCGCCACACCGGCCTGGGAGCGGTTCTGGGCGTGTGTACCGGCCGCCTGCAGGCAGGCCCGGATGATGCCGACGCAGCCCCACGCGATGGACATCCGCCCGTACGACAGGGCCGTGGTGAACAGCATCGACATCGACTGGCCGCCGCCGCCCAGCACGTACTCGGCGGGGATCCGGACGTTGTCGAACCGCACGTCGGCGTGGCCGGCGGCGCGGCAGCCCATCGGGTTCTCGACGAGCGTGAGCTGCACGCCGGGCGTGTCCTTGGGAATCAATGCGGCGGCTGCCGCGTCGCCGTGGCGACCCAGGACGAGCAGGTAGTCGGCGTAGCGGGCGACCGTGAGCCACTTCTTCTCGCCGTTGACCACGAACGAGTCGCCGTCGGGTTCGATGCGGGTCTGCATCGCGGACAGGTCGCTGCCGGCGCCGGGTTCGCTGAACCCGACGCCCGCGATCTTCCCGGCGGTCAGCTCGGCGAGGAACCGCCGCCGCTGGGTCCGGTCGCCGAAGCGCCGGACCGTGTGGGCGACGATGCCATGCGAGGTCATCACGCTGCGCAGCGAGCTGCACAGGCTTCCGACGTACGCGGTGAACTCGCCGCTCTCCAGGCTGCTCGCGCCGCGGCCGCCGAAGGAGGCCGGCACCTCGGCGCAGAGCAGGCCCCGGGCGCCGAGCTTGTGCAGCAGGTCGAGCGGGAGCTCGCCGGACACGTCCCAGGCCGCGGCCCGGTCCCCGACGAGTTCACCGACGAAGGCGTGTTCGCCCTCCAGCTCAGGCATCGCCGTCGGACTCCCGCAGGCGCAGCACGAGGCTCGTCATGGTCTCGACCGTGCGGAAGCTGTCGAGCTTCAGGTCGGGGCCGACGATGGCGATGTCGTACTTCTCCTCGAGGTGGACGACGAGCTGCATGGCGAACAGCGAGGACACCAGACCGGACGCGAACAGGTCCTGGTCCGGCTCCACCGTCGTCTTGACGCGCTCGCCGAGGAAGGCGAGCAGTTCGTCCTTGATGCTCTCGGCGGTCAGCGTCGAGGCGATCGATTCCGCGGTCATCAGGCGACCTTTCCGTAGTCGTAGAAACCTTTTCCGGACTTGCGGCCGTGGTGGCCGTCCCGCACCTTCTGCAGCAGCAGCTCGCAGGGGTTGCAGCTTTCGTCGCCGCGGGCCTTGTAAAGCACGTTGAGCGAGTCGACCAGGTTGTCCAGGCCGATCAGGTCGCCGGTGCGCAGCGGACCGGTGGAGTGGCCGAGGCAGCCTTCGAGGAGGTTGTCGACGTCCTCGGCGGAGGCGACGCCTTCCTGGACGAGCATCGCGGCGGTGTTGATCAGCGGGTGCAGCAGCCGGTTGATGACGAAGCCGGTCGAGTCGTTGATGACGATCGACTCGCGGCCCAGGACGGAGAGCAGATCGACGGCTGCCGCCAGCACGGCCGGGTCGGTGTTCGACCCGCGGATCACCTCCACCATCTTGATCATGTACGCGGGGTTCATGAAGTGCACGCCCAGCAGCTCCTGCGGGCGGTCCACCCACGGGGCCATCTCGTCGATCGAGATGCAGGACGTGTTGGAGATCAGCGTGGTGCCCGGGCTGACGATCGACGACGCCGTACCGAGAACCTTCTTCTTGACCTCGGGAATCTCCACGACCGCTTCGACGACCGTGGTGGCGTCCGCCACGTCCAGCAGGTTGACCGTGGTGGTCAGCGTGCCCTGCTCGCGGCCTTCCGGCAGCACACCGAGCAGCTGGGCGTGCCGCAGCTTCTGCTTGATGGTCGCGGTGGCGGTCTTCAGCGTGGCCTGGTCGACGTCCACCAGGACGACCGGCACGCCGTGGCCGAGGGCCAGCGCCGAGATGTTCGTACCCATCACGCCCGCGCCGACCACGGCGAGGCGGTGTTCCCCGAATTCAGTGCTCATGTCGTCTTCCTGGCTCGTGATGTGCGGTGGGGTGGGGGTCGCGGACGTGCGTCACGCGCGCAGCCGCGCCGCGAGGGCGGCGGGGCTCGGGTTCTCGAAGATCTCGGGCAGCGGGACCGAGATCCCGGTGCGGTCCGCCACCTTCTGCGCGAGCACGGCCGCCAGCAGGGAATGGCCGCCCGCCTCGAAGAAGCCGGTGTGGGCGTCCGCTTCGACGTTGAGCAGCTCGCTCCACAGTCCGATCAGGACGGCGAGCAACTCGGCGTCCAGCGGCGGTTCCGGCGTGTCCGGGCCGTTCGCGGTCTCCCGTTCGGCCCGCGGGTCGCCGTCGGTCCAGTTCGCGGTCGCGCCGATCGGCTCGTCGGCGTCCCGCGCGGCCGCGATCAGTACGGCCTCGAACCGGTGCAGCAGCGTCTCGACGTCGGCGGCGGACAGGACGTCGCGGGCGTACCGGAACCAGATCTCCGACGCCGACGGCGTGCCGACCAGCTCCAGGTCGAACTTGCTGTACGGGTTGTCGACCGTCACCAGCCGGGCCGGCATCCCGGCGATCGACAACTCGCCCGGCGACGCGGTCGGCAGGAAGTTGAACAGGTGCCGGAACAGCGGGTTCTGCCCGGACGCGCCGAGCTCGGCGCCCAGCTCGTCGACGGAGAACCCGGCGTGCGCCATCGCCCCGAGGAACGCGTCGCGCGCCTGGCGGACCAGGTCACGGAAACCGGCAGACAGGTCCACGTGCAGCCGCAACGGCACGACGTTGACGTGGTAGCCGATGACGGCCGAGTTCGCGCCGCGCACGTCGACCGGGGAGCCGATGACGATGTCCAGCCCGGCGCCGTGCGACGCGAGCAGGGCGGCGTACGCGGCCAGCAGCACCGCGGCCACCGGGGCCCGGCACGCCCGCGGCAGTTTCTGCAGCGCCTGTTGCGCGTCCGCGGACAGCGTGTGGCGGGCCGTGCCGCCCGGCATCACCGGCCTGCGGTGGCGGGCGTCGGCGAACCACACGCCGGGGCCGCCGGGGACGTGGCCGCTCAGCGCGGCCCGCCAGTACGCGACATCCTCGGGCCGCGACTCGGACGGTGCGACGGCCGCCGGGGCGGGCGCCGCGGGCGGGATCGGCTGCCCGCCGCGGATCGCCTCGTACACGCCGATGAACTCGCGCAGGAACAGCACCATCGACACCATGTCGAACGCCAGGTGGTGCACGGCGATGCAGAGGACGTCACCGTCGGGTTCGGCCGCCAGCCCCGCCCGGACCAGGGGGCTGCCGTCGAGCGCGAACGGCCGGTCGGTGAACGCGACCAGCCGCTCCTGCACCGGCGCGTCGGACGAGCCGATCGACTCGAACGGCACCCGGAAGTCGCTGGCCGCAACGATCCACTTGAACAGGTCCGCCGCGTCGCCCGCGCGGAACACCGTACGGAGAGCCTCGTGCCGGTCCAGCATGATCGCCAGGGCTGCCTGCAGCACGTCGGGCCGCAGCCGGCCGTCAGCGCGCAGGGCGAGCCCGAGGTTGTTCACACCGGTGCCCGGGACGAGCCTTTCCAACAGCCACAGCGCCTTCTCCTTGCCGGTGGCCGCGGTGTCCGCGGTGGCGTCGACGGTCACTAGGGCACCATCCCTTCGACAGGATCTTGGAAGTAGGGTCTTGTCGATCTCGGCGAGGTTCGGGAGATGGCTTGGTGCGGTCGCCCTTCGAGGGCCTTCATGACACCGCCACTCCCGGGCCTTGCCGGGGCTGCCTGACCGGCAACAGGGAGATGCGCCGTAGAGCGCCGGTTAGTGACCACCCGGCCGTCAGCCCCGCTCGTCGAGTCACGTCGCTGCCAGCGTTTGTAGGAGTTGTGTTGTCTCTCAACGTCGAAGGAGCATCCTTCTTCGTCGGAATCGACTGGGCCGCCGAGACTCACGCCGTGTGCGTGCAGGACGAAGCCGGCCGGAAGATCGCCGCGTTCACCATTGAGCACACCGCCGACGGCCTGGCCGGCCTGACCCGGCGGCTGGCCCGCATCGGCGAGCCCGAGACCATGCCAGTCGGGATCGAACGCCCGGACGGCCGCCTGGTCGACGTGCTGCTCGAAGCCGGCCACCCGGTGGTGCCGGTCAAACCGAACGCCATCAAAGCGTGGCGCGACTCCGAGGTGCTCTCCGGCGCAAAGTCCGACGCCGGCGACGCCGAAGTCATCGCCGAGTATCTGCGGCTGCGTCGGCACCGGCTGCACCTGGCCACCCCGTACTCGGCGCAGACCAAGGCCTTGCGCACCGTGGTCCGCACCCGTGGTGACCTGGTCGAGATGCGCGTCGCGGCCACCAACCAGCTGTCCGCGCTGCTCGACGCGCACTGGCCCGGCGCCAAAGCGATCTTCGCCGACGTGGAATCGCCGATCGCCCTGGAATTCCTGACCCGTTACCCGACCGCCCGCCACGCCCAGCACCTGGGCGTCAAACGCCTGGCCGCGTTCTGCGTCAAGCACGGCTACTGCGGCCGGCGCCCCGCCGAGCAACTCCTGGCCCGGCTGCGCGGCGCACCCGCCGGCACCCTGGACGAGACGCTCTGCGAGGCGGTCCGTGACACGGTCCTCGCCCTGGTCACCATCTTGAAGGCCATGGTCGGCGCACTCAAGGACCTCGACCGCAGCACCATCGCCACACTCGGAGAGCACCCAGACGCGCCGATCTTCACGTCGCTGCCAAGGTCTGGTCAGATCAACGCCGCCCAGATACTCGCCGAGTGGGGCGACTGCCGGCAAGCCTACGACAGCCCCGACGCCATCGCGGCGCTGGCCGGAGCCACCCCGGTCACCAAGGAATCCGGCCGACACCGAGCTGTGCACTTCCGCTGGGCCTGCAACAAGCGCTTCCGCGTCGCGGTCACCACTTTCGCCGACAACAGCCGCCACGCCAGCCCATGGGCCGCGAAGGTCTACACCGACGCCCGAGCCCGCGGCCACGACCATCCCCACGCCGTCCGCGTACTCGCCCGCGCCTGGATCCGCGTCATCTGGCGCTGCTGGCAGAACCGCACCGCCTACGACCCCGCCCGGCACGGCAACGCAAAACGCCTCATCCAACCCGGACAAAACGATTTGCTCGTTGCCTGAGGTTGACACAGGGAGTGTCATGACGCCAGGAAGTCCGCGTGGCGCTGCAGCACCTCGACCGCCTGCGCGGAGCGCATCAGCTCGGCGTGGCCGACGTCCAGCGGGAATCGCCGGCCGATCGTCTTGACGGCGTTGAGGACCGTGGTGTCGCCCCGGTTCTCCATCACCGCGTAGTCGGCGGAGGTGATCGCGGTGGACCGTTTCCAACCCTCGCTCGGGTCGACCTGGGCGGCCGCGGCGAGCCACGTCATGTACGACTCGAAGAGGCGGACCACATCGTCTCTGAGATTGTCGTTCAGGCCGATCCGCTGGAATGCGATGGTCGCCATCTCGCGGTAGAGCTCGACGATTTCCGAGGCGGCATCGTACAACGCCGCGGAGGGCGATTCGACGATCCGGGTCGCCCGCTGCCGGGCCTGGTCGGCCTCGTCGGCCGTGAAGACCGCCCCGGCCATGCCGATCATCTTGTGCATCTCCGCGGCCAGCAGCTGGCTGTCGGTGAGCTGCGGGTCGAACAGCAGGATCTCGGGCTCACGGGCCTGCCAGCGGGTCAGGCGCTGCGCGATCTCGGCGGCGTAGACGCTGCCGACGCAGTAGCCCATCACCACAACGACCTCGTACTTCTCCCACTCGACGCCCTGCATCCAGTGTTCGGTGTAGAAGTCACCGGACGGCCGGTCGGTGATCCGGACCGTCGGCGGCACCGTCTGCAGAACGCCGTACCCGGCCCAGGCGGAACCCATCTTCTTCGTCAGGTCGTCAAAGGACGCCTCGTTCCGGCCGGCCGCCGGGAAGTCGATGGCGAGGATGATGCGATTCGATTCCGAAGTGGAGACGACACTCCACGTCTTTCCGTTCGACACTTGTTGATCCCATCGTGAAAGTCGGGACGGGGGGCGCAATCCTCAAACGGCGGTGGAATCGCCTTCCAGAAGCACCGCCGACAATTGCTCCCAAAGGAAATCGGCGATCGCAGCCGGGGAGTAGAAATCGTAAATGAAACCCTCGGGCAAGCTTACCCCGGTGCGTTCGGTGATGCTTTCACGCAGTTGAACGGCGAGCATGGACGTCATTCCGATGTCGAACACGTCGGCGTCCGCACCGACCAGGTCGACCGACTCGTACCCGAGCATGTCGGCGATGCCCTCGCGCACCATCAGGCGCATCCGCTCCTGCTGCTCGCCCGGCGCCAGCCCGGCCAGCTGCCGCATCCACTGTGGGGATCCGGCGTCGGCGTCGTCCTGGGCTGCCACGGCCGTCCCGGTCCGGTCGTGTTCCCGCCAGGCGGACAGCTTCGCCAGGACCTGTGCGAGCGGCACTGGGTCGGCCAGCCGCCCGTCCAGTCCCAGCAACCCGGCCAGGGCGGTGAGGTCGCCGTCGTCCACCGCGGCCCAGAACCGCCGTTCGCCCGGTGTGTCCGCCGTTGCGGCGGCGGGCGGCTGCCCGGCCGTCACGGTCGGCCAGTACCGCTGCCGCTGGAAGGCGTAGGTGGGCAGGGCCACCCGTTGGCCGCCCGCGAGCACCGCGGCCCAGTCGACGGCGACACCCCGCACGTGCAGGGCAGCCAGGTCGTTCAGGAACCGGTGCAGGGACGCGGGGGCGACGTCGACGGGCACACCGGTGCCGCCCACGGCCGCGACGAGGTCCTGCCACGACGGTTCCGCCCCGGTGTCCCGGGTCCAATACGCGAGGTCGAGGCCGGTGCCGTCGACCGGGGTCAGGTCCCGCGGCGAGTACAGCGGCACGGTGCCCAGCTTCGGGCGTACCGTGATCGGCTCTTCCGGGTCGACGGACCGTCCTGGAAGGACGGCGATCCGGGCCGCATCGGCGGCCGAGAGCACGCCCGCCACCTGCGCGGCAGCGATCTCGCCCGGCCCGTGCCCGGCGACCGCGGCCGGGTGCACACCCGCCGCACGCCACAGCGCGGCCGCGGAGACCTGCACCGCCCACGACACCGGCCGGCGCACGTCGGCACGATCGATCGTAGGGCTGCCCTCCCGGCCGCGCAGCACATCGGTCAGTGACCAGCCGACGAGCGGGGTCAGCAGCCGCTCGCACTCCGCGATCGACGCCGCGAACACCGGCGACTCCGCCAGCAGCGTCGTCGCCGTGGCCTGCCACGCCGGGTCAGTCGTCAGTTCGGCGGGCAACGCCGGGTCAGTCGCCATTGCGGCGGGCCACGCCGGGTCGCCGGCGAACAGGAACACGGGTTTCTGGTCCGCCGCCGCGGCGCCGGTCACCACGCCCGCCGCCGACACACCGGCCGACACCAGGGCCAGCCCGGCGAGCAGCCCGTCGCGGTCCGCAGCCGTCAGGACCGCCCGGTGGTCGAACGCCGACCGGGTGGTGGCCAACGAGAACCCGACATCGACCGCGCCCAGGTCCGGACGGTCCACCAGGAACTCGCGCAGCCGCCCGGCCTGCGCCCGCAACGCCTGCTCGGTCCGCGCCGACAGCACCCAGGGCACCGCGGCCGGCGCCGGGCGCGGCGCGGGCGCGGCAGGCGCGGTCCCGGGCGGCGCCTCCTCCAGGATGACGTGGGCGTTGGTGCCGCTGATACCGAACGACGACACCCCGGCCCGGCGGACGTGACCGCCCGCGGTCCACGGCACCGGCGCGGTCGCCAGCCGGACGTCCCCGGCCGACCAGTCCACGTGCGGCGACGGCTCGCCGACGTGCAGCGTCGCGGGCAGCAGCTCATGCTGCAACGCCAGCACCATCTTGATGACGCCGGCCAGACCGGCGGCGGCCTGGGTGTGGCCGATGTTCGACTTCACCGAACCCAGCCACACCGGCCGGCCTTCCGGCCGGTTCTGACCGTACGTGGCGAGCAGCGCCTGCGCCTCGATCGGGTCGCCCAGCACCGTGCCCGTCCCGTGTGCCTCCACCGCGTCGACCTCGTCGGCGCGCAGCCCCGCGCCGGCCAGCGCCGCACGGATCACCCGCTGCTGGGCGGGGCCGTTCGGCGCGGTCAGCCCGTTGGAGGCGCCATCCTGGTTGAGTGCGCTGCCGCGCAGCACCGCCAGGACGGGGTGGCCGTTGCGGCGCGCGTCCGACAGCCGTTCCACGACTAGGATGGCGGCGCCTTCGGAGAACCCGGTGCCGTCGGCCTCGGCCGCGAACGCCTTGCACCGCCCGTCCGGTGCCAGGCCCCGCTGGCGGGCGAACTCGATGAACGTGCCGGGCGTGGCCATCACGGTCACCCCGCCGACGAGTGCGAGCGTGCACTCGCCGGAATGCAGCGCATTCGCCGCCAGGTGCAACGCCACCAGCGCCGACGAGCAGGCGGTGTCGACCGTCATCGCCGGGCCTTCCAGCCCGAACGTGTACGCCAGCCGGCCGGACAGGATGCTGGTCGCGATGCCGGTCATCAGGTGACCGCCGACCTCGTCGTCGTCGGCCGTGAAGCCCATCTCGTAGCCGGAGGTGTAGCCGCCCACGAACGTGCCGGTCGGGCTGCCGCGCAGGCCTGCCGGGTCGAGCCCGGCGCGTTCCAGCGCCTCCCACGACAGCTCCAGCAGGAGCCGCTGCTGCGGGTCCATGGCGAGGGCCTCGCGCGGGCTGATGCCGAAGAACCCGGCGTCGAACGCGCTGGCGTCGCGCAGGAACCCGCCGGACCGCGTGTACGAGGTGCCCTGGTGGGCGGCGTCCGGGTCGTACAGTGCCTCCAGGTCCCAGCCGCGGTCGGCGGGGAAGTCGGAGATGGCGTCCTGCCCGGCGGCGAGCAGCCGCCACAGGTCCTCCGGGCCCGCCACACCACCGGGGAACCGGCAGCTCATCGCCACGATCGCGATCGGGTCGTCGGTGGCGGTGGTGGCGCCGGTGGCCGAGGCGGCCGACGCCTGCTCCCCCAGCAGCCGCTCGCGCAGGTGGGCGGCGAGCGCACCCGGGTTGGGATAGTCGAACACCAGCGTGGCGGGCAGCCGCAGGCCGGTCGCGGCGTTCAGCCGGTTGCGCAGGTCGACCGCGGTCAGCGAATCGAAGCCCAGGTCGCTGAACGCACGCCGGGGTTCGATGGCGTCGCCCGAGGCGTGGCCCAGGACCGCGGCGATGTGCGTACGGGCCAGCTCGAGCAGCACCGCGGCGCCCTCGGCCGGGCTCAATGCGGCCAGCCGCTGCCGCAGCGAGTCCGCGGCCGCCGCGGCGGCGGACGCGGCCGTCCGCCGGGCCGGGCCGCCCACCAGCGCCCGCCACAGGGGCGGCACGTCACCGCCGCGGGCGGCGTGCAGGCGCAGCCCGGCCACGTCCAGCCGGGCCGGGACCAGCACGGCCTCGTCCCGGCTGACCGCCAGGTCCATCAGGGTCAGCGCCTCGTGCGCGGAGAGCGCCGTGATGCCGTTGCGGCTCATCCGGGCCCGTTCGCCATCGGAGAGCTGCCCGGTCAGCCCGCTCACGTCGGCCCACAGACCCCACGCCAGCGAGGTGGCCGGTAGGCCCGCCGCCCGGCGGTGGGCGGCCACGGCGTCCAGGAAGGAGTTGGCGGCCACGTAGTTGCCCTGGCCGGGGGCGCCGAAGACGGCCGCGGCGGAGGAGAACAGGACGAAGTGGTCCAGGTCGAGGTGGGCGGTCAGCTCGTGCAGGTGCCATGCGGCGTCGGCTTTCGGCCGCATCACCGCGGCCAGCCGCTCCCCGGTCAGTGCGGTGACGACACCGTCGTCGAGGACACCGGCGGTGTGGAACACCGACCGCAGCGGGTGCGGCGATCCGCCGATCACCGCGGCCAGGGCGCCGCGGTCGGCGGCGTCACCGGCCAGTACGCGGACGTCGGCGCCCAGCGTCGCCAGCTCGGCGGCCAGCCCCGACGCTGCGGCGGCGGCCGGACCGGACCGGCTCAGCAGCGTCACCGCGCTCGCCCGGCCGGTGCTCACCACGTGCTTGGCGACCAGCCCGCCCAGCGTGCCGGTGCCGCCGGTGACCAGCGCCGTCCCGGTCCCGCCGGGCATCGCGGCCGGCTCGGGCGCGGCGGGACGGACGAGGCGGCGGCCGTACGTCACGCGTCCGCGTACCGCCAGCTCCGGTTCGCCGCTGTGGAGCGCCGCGGCCAGGGTGGCCAGGTCGGTGCCGGCGTCGATGTCGGCCAGGATCAGCCGGCCCGGGTTCTCCGACTGGGCCGAGCGCAGCAGGCCTCGCGCCGCGGCCGCGGCCAGGTCCGTGACGTCCTCGCCCGCCAGTGCGGGCACCGCGCCGCGGGTCAGCACCAGCAGCGGCACCGATTCGAGTCGGTCGTCGGCGATCCACGCCTGGACCAGGTCCAGCGCGTCGGTGGTGACCCGCCAGGCGTTGCGCGCGCCGTCGCCGGTGAGGCACAGCACCGCCGCCCCCGGGAGGTCGCCGTCGGCGTGGTCGAACGTGCGGGTCAGGCCGGTTCCGAACGGATCCGTGCCGACGAGGGCCCAGTCCTCGGGTGGTTCGGCATCGGGCAGGGTGACCGGGACCCAGTCCACGGCGAACAATGCGTCCCGTACGCCCGCATCCGCGCCCGCGCTCAGGTGGTCGACGGCGACCGGGCGGGTCACCAGCGAGTCGACCGACACCACGGGGGCGCCCACGGCGTCGGCGGCGGTGAGGATCAGGTTGCCGTGTCCGTCGCGGCGCAGCCGGGCCCGCAGCACCGAGGCGCCCGCGGCGTGCAGCCGTACGCCGGTCCAGGCGAACGGGAGGCGTACCTGTCCGGGCTCACCGGGCTCGGCGCCGGTCAGCAGCGCGTTGGCCTGCAGGACCGCGTCGAGCAGGGCGGGGTGCAGCCCGAAGGCGCCCGCCTCGGCGGCCACGGCGTCGGGCAGGGCGACCTCGGCGTACACGTCGCCGCCGCGCCGCCATGCCGCGCGCAGGCCCCGGAATGCCGGGCCGTACTGCAGTTTCCCGGCCTCGAACGCCGCGTAGATGCCGTCGACGTCCACCGGTTCGGCGCTGCGCGGCGGCCATGCCGCCAGGTCCGGGTCAGGAGCCACGTCGAGGGCGGCGGAGGCGAGCAGGCCGGTGGCGTGCGGGGTCCACGGCGTGCCGGGCTCGGCCGGGCGCGCGAACACCTGCACGTCGCGGCGGCCCTGCCCGTCGTCGGCGCCGAGCACGACCTGGACCTGCATCTCGCCGCCGGCCGGGATGATCAACGGCGCCTGCAGGGTCAGTTCCTCCAGCACCCCGCAGCCGACCTGGTCTCCGGCGCGCACGGCCAGTTCGACGAACCCGGTGCCGGGCAGCAGCACCACCCCACCCACCGCGTGGTCGGCCAGCCACGGCTGCGTACGCACCGACAACCGGCCCGTACACACCATTTCACCGTCGGCGAGCTCCACTGCAGCACCCAGCAACGGATGCCCCAACGCGGACTGGCCCAACGACACCGGGTCACCGCTCACCGAGTGTTTCGGCGCATCCGGCCAGAACCGCTGATGCTGGAACGCGTACGTCGGCAACTCCACCGGACGGGCGGGGGCCAGGATCCGCGTCCAGTCGACCTTCGCGCCGGCGACGAACGCCTCGGCCAGCGATGTCAGCAACCGGGTCGCGCCGCCGTCGTCGCGGCGCAGTGTGCCCGTCACGACCGCGTCCTCCACCGTGTCGCCGATCGAGCCCAGCAGCACGGGGTGCGGTGTGACCTCGATGAACAGGTCATGCCCGGCACCGGCCAGCGTCCGCACCGCCCGCTCGAACTGCACCGGGTGACGCAGGCTCGCATACCAGTACGCGGCGTCGAGCTCGGTTCCGGTCAACGTGTCGCCGGACATCGCCGAGACCATCGGCACCCGGCCCGCCCGCGGGCTGATCTCGTCCAGGGCGGCGAGAATGTCCCGCTCCAGCGGGTCGATCTGGGCGCAGTGCGACGCGTAATCCACCGCGACCATCCGGGCGCGGACGCCCTCGGCCTCGAACCGTGCTTTCAGTTCCTCCAGGGCTCCGGGAACACCGGACAGCACCACTGCCGCCGGGCCGTTGACGGCCGCCAGCGACACCCGCGCGTCCAGACGGGTTTCGACCGTCTCGGCGGACGCGGCAACGGACAACATCCCGCCCGCACCGCGAATCGCCCGCAGTGTCTGCGACCGCAGGGCCACCACCTTCGCGGCGTCCTCCAGGCTGAGCATCCCGGCGACCGTGGCCGCGGCGATCTCACCCTGCGAATGCCCGACCACCGCGTCCGGGCTGACACCCGCGGCCTCCCACACCGCAGCCAGCGAAACCATCACCGCCCACAACAACGGCTGCACCACATCCGCGTCGGTCCACTGATCGTCGCCCGAGAGCATCTCGGTCAGCGACCAGTCGACGTACGGCGACAGCGCCCGCTCGCACTCGGCGAGGCGCGCGGCGAACACCGGGCTCACCGCGGCGAGGTCGCGGCCCATGCCGAGCCACTGCGAACCCTGGCCGGGGAACACGAACACCGTCCCCGGCTGCGAACGCGCCACACCGGTGACGACCGGCCCGCTCAGGTCGGCGAGGCCGGCGGCCAGTTCGTCGCGGTCGCGACCGACCACCACGGCCCGGTGTTCGAAGGCGGACCGGTGCGACGCCAGCGACCACGCCACCTGCCGCGGTGCCAGGTCGGGGTGCGCGGTGACCCAATTCCACAGGCGCTCGGCCTGGCCCGACACACCGTCGGCCGACCGGCCCGAGATCACCCACGCGTCGGCGCCGGAGACCAGCGGCGGCCGGTCCTCGGACTCGGGGGCCTCCCCGGCCGCGGGGGCTTCCTCCAGGATCACGTGTGCGTTGGTGCCGCTGATGCCGAACGAGGACACACCGGCCCGGCGTACCCGTGCACCGGCCGTCCAAGGCTTCGCCTCGGTCAGTAGCTGCACGTCGCCGGCCGACCAGTCCACGTGCGGTGACGGGACATCCGCGTGCAGCGTCGCGGGCAACTCATCGTGCTGCAGGGCCAAAACCATCTTGATCAGCCCGGCGACACCGGCCGCGGCCTGGGTGTGACCGATGTTCGACTTCACCGAACCCAGCCAGAGCGGCTGACCGTCGGGGCGCTCCTGACCGTACGTCGCCAGCAACGCCTGCGCCTCGATCGGATCACCCAACGTGGTGCCCGTGCCGTGCGCCTCCACCACGTCCACATCGGACGCATCCAGCTGGGCATTGGCCAGCGCCGCCCGGATCACCCGCTGCTGCGACGGCCCGTTCGGGGCGGTCAATCCGTTCGACGCACCATCCTGATTGACCGCGGAACCCTTCACCACGGCCAGAACCGGATGTCCGTGGCGGCGGGCGTCGGAGAGGCGTTCCAGGACGATCATGCCCGCGCCCTCGGCCATGCCCATGCCGTCCGCGTCAGCGGAGAACGCCTTGCACCGGCCGTCCTCGGCCAGACCGCGCTGCTGGCTGAAACCGATGAACCCGTCCGGGGTGGAGATCACGGTCGCGCCACCGGCCAACGCAAGGGAGCACTCTCCCGCGCGCAGGGCCTGCACGGCCAGATGCAATGCGACCAGCGACGACGAACACGCCGTGTCCACCGTGACCGCCGGGCCTTCCAGGCCGAGGGTGTAGGAGATCCGGCCGGACAGCACGCTCGTGGCGAAGCCGGTGGTGAGGTGTCCTTCGGAGCCCTCGGTGCCCAGCGCGACGCCGATGCCGTACCCGGTGGCGAAGCCGCCGACGAACACGCCGGTCTGGCTGCCGCGCAGCGCGCCCGGCTCGGCGCCGGAGCGTTCCAGCGCTTCCCAGGAGACCTCCAGCAGCAGCCGCTGCTGCGGGTCCATGGCGAGCGCTTCGCGCGGGCTGATGCCGAAGAACCCGGCGTCGAATCCGCTGGCGTCGCCCATGAAGCCACCGGAGCGGGTGTAGATGGTGCCCGGGTGTTCCGGGTCAGGGTGGTACAGGCCGTCGGAGTCCCATCCGCGGTCGTCCGGGAAGCCGGAGATCGCGTCGGTTCCGGACGCGAGCATCCGCCAGAACCCGTCGGGGTCGGCCACGCCGCCGGGGAACCGGCACGCCATGCCGACGATCACGATCGGGTCGTCGTCGACCGGCGCCGTCACCGGCGGCGGCTGGTGTGCGGCAGGTTCGTCGTCGCCGACCAGGCGGTCCCGCAGGTGAGCGGCCAGAGCGTTCGGGTTGGGGTAGTCGAAGACCAGCGTCGCGGGCAGCCGCAGGCCGGTGGCGGTGTTGAGCCGGTTGCGCAGTTCGACCGCGGTCAGCGAGTCGAAACCCAGGTCGGTGAACGCCCGCCCGGCCTCGATCGTCGCCGGTCCGGCGTGCCCGAGCACCGCCGCCACCTGCGTACGGACCAGGTCGGACAGCGTCTTGAGCCGGTCGGCGGCCGACAGGGCCGACAACTGCTCGCGCAGGCCGTCCGCCCCCGCCACCGCCGAGGTGGCGGTACGCCGGGCCGCGCCGGGCTGCACGAGTGCCCGCCACAGCGCCGGAACCTGGCCGATGTCCGCCGCCCCGGCCGCCTGGGCCCGCAGTTTCGGCAGGTCGAACCGGGCCGGCACCAGCAGCGCCTCGTCCCGGGTCAGCGCCGTGTCCAGCAGCGCCAGGCCCTGCTGGGCGGTGAGGGCGTCGACGCCGCGGGCGATCCGGGCGCGTTCGTCGTCGGTGAGGCGGCCGGTCAGCGCGCTGAGCTGCGCCCACATGCCCCATGCGAGGGAGGTGGCCGGGAGCCCGGAGGCGCGGCGTTCGGCGGCGAGGGCGTCCAGGAACGCGTTGGCGGCGACGTAGTTGCCCTGGCCGGGGGCGCCCACGACAGAGGCGGCCGAGGAGAACAGTACGAACTCGTCCAGGTCGTACCGCTGGGTCAGCTCATGCAGGTTCCACGCGCCGTCGACCTTCGGGCGCATCACCAGGTCGAGCCGTTCCGCGGTCAGCGAGCCGATCACGCCGTCGTCGAGGACTCCGGCGGTGTGGATGACGCCGGTCAGGGCTTTCTCCGTACGCAGAAGTGCCGCGAGCTCGTCGCGGTCGGCGGCGTCGCAGGCGACGACCCGCACCGCGACGGCGCGCTCGGCCAGCGCGGCGCTCAGCGCCGCCGCGTCCGTGGCGTCCGGGCCGGAGCGGCTGGTCAGCAGCAGGCTGTCGGCACGGCCGGACTCGGCCAGGTGCCGGGCGACCAGGCCGCCGAGCGTTCCGGTGCCGCCGGTGACCAGGACCCGCCGCGTTGCCGTGGCCTCGGTGGCCGGGATGGTCAGGACGAGCTTGCCGGTGTGCCGGGCCTGCGACATGAACCGCATGGCCTGCCGGGCGCGGCGCACGTCCCATGCCCGGGTCGGCAGCAGCGCCAGCTCGCCCGCGTCCATCAGGTCGACGATCCGGTGCAGCATTTCGCCCAGCAGCCGGGGGCCGGCCTCGCCGAGATCGAACGGCCGGTACCGGACGCCGGTCAGCGTCGCCGGGTCGCGCAGATCCGTCTTGCCCATTTCGATGAACGCGCCGCCGTCGGCGACCAACCGCAACGACGCGTCAGTCAGCTCACCGGCCAGCGAATTGACCACCACGTCCACACCCGCGAACTTCTCCGCGAACCCGGCATCCCGCGACGAGGCAATGTGGTCATCATCGAGACCCGCCGCCCGCAGCACCGGCCACTTCGCCGGGCTCGCGGTCGCGAACACCTCCAACCCCAGATGACGGGCGATCTGCACCGCCGCCGACCCGACTCCACCCGCGGCAGCATGGATCAGCACCTTCTGACCTGCCCGGGCTTCCGCCAGGACGACCAGGGCATACCACGCGGTCAGGAACGCCACCGGCGCCGACGCCGCCTGCGTGTACGACCAACCGTCCGGAACAGGCACGACCTGCCGGTGATCGGTCACCACGGACGGGCCGAAGCCGCCCGCGGCGACGCCCATCACCCGGTCGCCGACGGCCAGGCCGGTGACGCCGGGGCCGATCTCGGTCACGACACCGGCGATCTCGCTGCCCAGCACGCCGCCACCCGGGTACATGCCCAGACCGATCAGCACGTCCCGGAAGTTCAGCCCGGCCGCGCGGACCGCGACCCGCACGAGATCCGCGCCCAGCGGCTCCTGTGGGTTCTCCACCGCGCGCAGGTCCTCCAGGGAGCCGCCGGCGTCCGGCTCCAGCCGCCATGCCCCGGCGGGCAGCGCGAGTTCACCGGAGGGACGGACCAGGCGGCGCGCGTACACGGCCGTGTCGCGTACCGCGAGCTCCGGTTCGCCGGTGTCGAGCACCGTCGCCAGTACGCCCGGGTCGCCGTCGAGGTCGACCAGGATCAGCCGGCCCGGGTTCTCCGACTGCGCCGACCGCAACAGACCCCACGCCGCCGCGGCGGCCAGGTCGCGTACGCCCTCACCGGGCACCGCCGACACCGCACCGCGCGTCAACACCACCAACGGCACCGTTTCGAGCCGGTCGTCGGCGACCCAACGCTGCACCAGCTCCAGAGCTTCGGCGGTGAGCCGCCGGGCGCTGTCACCGGCGAGGCACGTCACCACCGCGGGCGGCAGGTCGTCGTCGTGGTCGAACGTCCGGGTGATGCCGACACCGAAGCGGTCCGCCCCGAGCAGCGCCCAGCCGTCGAGCGTGCCGCTGCCGATCGTGCCGACCGGGATCCAGTCCACCGCGAACAGCGCGTCTCGCAGACCGGCGTCCACGTCTGCGTGCAGCCGGCCGACCGTGACGGGGCGGGTCACGAGCGAGTCGACCGACACCACGGGGCCACCGGTGGCGTCCGCCGCCGAGAAGATCAAGTCACCCTGGGCGTCGCGGCGTAGCCGGGCCCGCAGCACCGAGGCGCCCGCGGCGTGCAGCCGGACACCGGTCCACGCGAACGGCAGCCGAACCTGGCCGGGCTCAGTGGCCTCGCTGCCGGCGCCGTTCCCGATGCCGCTGCCGGTCCCGGTCCCGGTCCCGGCGCCGCTGCTGGTCCCGGTCCCGGTGCCGGTCAGCAGCGCGCTGGCCTGCAGGACCGCGTCGAGCAGGGCGGGGTGCAGCCCGAAGGCGCCCGCCTCGGCGGCCACGGCGTCGGGCAGGGCGACCTCGGCGTACACGTCGCCGCCGCGCCGCCATGCCGCGCGCAGGCCCCGGAACGCGGGCCCGTACTGCAGTTTCCCGGCCTCGAACGCCGCGTAGATGCCGTCGACGTCCACCGGTTCGGCGCCGCGCGGCGGCCACACCGCCAGGTCGGCGTCCACCGGCGCATCCTGTGCTGCGGGAGCGAGGGTTCCGGTGGCGTGCCGCACCCAGTCGGTGTCCGGCTCGTCGGGGCGGGCGAACACCTGCGCCTCCCGGCGGCCCTGCCCGTCCCGAGTACCGAGGACCACCTGCACCTGGACGCCGCCGCCGTCGGCGGGGATGGTCAGTGGCGCCTGCAGGGTCAGCTCTTCCAGTACTCCGCAGCCGACCTGGTCACCGGCGCGCACGGCCAGTTCGACGAACCCGGTGCCGGGCAGCAGCACCACCCCACCCACCGCGTGGTCGGCCAGCCACGGCTGCGTACGCACCGACAACCGGCCCGTACACACCATTTCACCGTCGGCGAGCTCCACCGCAGCACCCAGCAACGGATGCCCCAACGCGGACTGACCCAACGACACCGGGTCACCGCTCACCGAGTGTTTCGGCGCATCCGGCCAGAACCGCTGATGCTGGAACGCGTACGTCGGAAGTTCCACCGTGGCTGCGGCCGGGAGTACCCGGGTCCAGTCGACCTTCGCGCCGGCGACGAACGCCTCCGCCAGCGATGTCAGCAACCGGGTCGCGCCGCCGTCGTCGCGACGCAGCGTGCCGCACACGGCGCCGGGCGTCGCGTCTGCGGCCACATCCTCAAGGGTGTCGCCGATCGAGCCGAGCAGCACGGGGTGCGGTGTGACCTCGATGAACAGGCCATGCCCTGCACCGGCCAGCGTCCGCACCGCCCGCTCGAACTGCACCGGATTACGCAGGCTCGCATACCAGTACGCCGCGTCGAGTTCCGCGCCGGTCAACGTGTCGCCGGACATCGCCGACACCATCGGCACCCGACCCGCCCGCGGACTGATCCCCTCCAGGACCGACAGGATCTCCCGCTCCAGCACATCCACCTGAGGCCCGTGCGACGCGTAGTCCACCGCGACCATCCGCGCCCGGACGCCTTCAGCCTCGAACGCCTTCTGCAACTCCTGCAACGCGTCCGGCTCACCGGACAGCACGACCGACGCCGGGCCGTTGACGGCCGCCAGCGAGACCCGCGCGTCCAGACGCGGCTCGACCGCTGCGGCCGACGACGCGACCGACATCATTCCGCCCGCACCGGAAATCGCCTTCAGTGTCTGCGACCGCAGGGCCACCACCTTCGCGGCGTCCTCCAGGCTGAGCATCCCGGCGACCGTGGCCGCGGCGATCTCACCCTGCGAATGCCCGACCACCGCGTCCGGGCTGACACCCGCGGCCTCCCACACCGCAGCCAGCGAAACCATCACCGCCCACAACAACGGCTGCACCACATCCGCGTCGGTCCACTGATCGTCGCCCGAGAGCATCTCGGTCAGCGACCAGTCGACGTACGGCGACAGCGCCCGCTCGCACTCGGCGAGGCGCGCGGCGAACACCGGGCTCACCGCGGCGAGGTCGCGGCCCATGCCGAGCCACTGCGAACCCTGGCCGGGGAACACGAACACCGACCGCACACCCGAACGAGCCTCACCTGTCACCGCCGGAGCGGCAAGATCACCACCGATCGCCACAGCCCGGTGCGCGAACGCGGACCGGGTCGTCGCCAGCGACCACGCCACATCCGCCGCGGCCAGCTCCGGACGGGCAGCCAGCCACTCCCGCAACCGGCCCACCTGCGCGTCCAAACCCTGCGCCGAACGCCCGGACACCACCCACGCGGTCGAGGCGCCCGCGACGACACCGTCGCCGAGCAACGCGCCCTGCTCGACCCCGGCCACCGGAACGGCAGCCTCCGGCTGGACCTGTTCCGGCGCCGGAGCCTCCTCCAGGATCACGTGCGCGTTGGTGCCGCTCATCCCGAACGACGACACACCCGCCCGGCGCACCCGCTCACCGGACGGCCACGCAACCGGCTCGTTCAGCAGCCGGACATCACCCTCCGACCAGTCGATGTGCGGGGACGGCACATCCGCGTGCAACGTACGGGGCAGCTCGCCGTGCTGCAGCGCGAGAACCATCTTGATGATGCCGGCGACACCGGCGGTCTGCTGGGTGTGGCCGATGTTCGACTTCACCGAACCCAGCCAGAGCGGCTGACCGTCGGGGCGCTCCTGACCGTACGTCGCCAGCAGCGCCTGCGCCTCGATCGGGTCACCCAGCGTGGTGCCGGTGCCGTGCGCCTCCACGACGTCCACATCGGAGGTGGTCAGCCGGGCGTTGGCCAGCGCCGCCCGGATGACCCTCTGCTGTGAGGGCCCGTTCGGGGCGGTCAGCCCGTTGGAGGCGCCGTCCTGGTTGACCGCCGATCCGCGGATCACCGCCAGGACCCGGTGCCCGTTGCGGCGGGCGTCCTCCAGCCGCTCCACCACGAGCATGCCGACGCCTTCGGCCATGCCCATGCCGTCCGCGTCGGCCGAGAACGCCTTGCAGCGGCCGTCCGCGGCGAGGCCGCGGTTGCGCGAGAACCCGACCATCGCCCCCGGCGACATCATCACGGTGACGCCGCCGGCCAGGGCCAGGGAGCACTCCCCCGCCCGCAGCGCCTGCACCGCCAGATGCAGCGCCACCAGCGACGACGAACATGCCGTGTCGATCGACACCGAGGGGCCCTGCAGGCCCAGCAGGTACGAGATGCGGCCGGACATCACGCTGGTCGCGGCGCCGGTCAGCAGGTGCCAGTCGAGTCCCTCGATTTCGTGCAGGCCCGGCTGGGCGACGTAGTCCGAGGGCGCCACGCCGACGAACACCCCGGTCGGTGTGCCGCGCAGCGCACCCGGGTCGATCCCGGAACGTTCCAGGGCCTCCCACGACGACTCCAGCAGCAGCCGCTGCTGCGGGTCCATGGCGATGGCCTCGCGCGGGCTGATACCGAAGAACCCGGCGTCGAAGTCCGCGGCGCCGGCCATGAAACCGCCGTCGAGGACGTACGCCGTACCCTGCTTGTCGGGGTCCGGGTCGTAGAAGGACTCCACGTCCCAGTTCCGGTCGTCCGGGAAGCCCCCGATGGCGTCGCCGCCCGCGGCGAGCAGGTTCCAGAGCTCGTCCGGGCTCGTCACGCCACCGGGGAAGCGGCAGCTCATGCCGACGATCGCCAGGGGCGCCGAGGCTGCCGAGACGAGTTGGCGGTTGCGTTGCCGGAGCCGCTCGGTCTCCTTGACGGAGGCACGCAGCGCTTCGAGAAGCTTGTCAGCCGGCTGAGTCATCGCTGCCCCTTGAGATTTTGCGTCGTCACCGTCAGTTCGTCTCGTTGTCGAGGGCCAGGCGGATCAGGGCATCGGCGTCCAGGTCGTCGATGGCCTCCACCTGCGGTGTTCCGGGCTCTGCCGGGGCTTCGCCACGGATTCCGGCGAGCTGCATCAGGGCCTCCATCAGCCCGGCCTCGCGCAGCCGCGACATGGGCAGCGTGGCCAGCGCCGTCCGCAGTTCGGTCTCGGCCGGGTCGGCCGCCTCGCCCAGTTCGGGCAGGAGCTTGTCCTGCAGGAACTCGGCGAGTTCGGTCGGGTTGGGGTAGTCGAAGACCAGCGTCGCGGGCAGCCGCAGGCCGGTGGCGGTGTTGAGCCGGTTGCGCAGTTCGACCGCGGTCAGCGAGTCGAAACCCAGGTCGGTGAACGCCCGCCCGGCCTCGATCGTCGCCGGTCCGGCGTGCCCGAGCACCGCCGCCACCTGCGTACGGACCAGGTCGGACAGCGTCTTGAGCCGGTCGGCGGCCGACAGGGCCGACAACTGCTCGCGCAGGCCGTCCGCCCCCGCCACCGCCGAGGTGGCGGTACGCCGGGCCGCGCCGGGCTGCACGAGTGCCCGCCACAGCGCCGGAACCTGGCCGATGTCCGCCGCCCCGGCCGCCTGGGCCCGCAGTTTCGGCAGGTCGAACCGGGCCGGCACCAGCAGCGCCTCGTCCCGGGTCAGCGCCGCGTCGAGCAGCGCCAGGCCCTGCTCGGCGGTCAGCGCGCCGATGCCGCCGCGGCTGATCCGGGCACGTTCCTCGTCGGTGAGGCGGCCGGTCAGCGCGCTGAGCTGCGCCCACATGCCCCATGCGAGGGAGGTGGCCGGGAGCCCGGAGGCGCGGCGTTCGGCGGCGAGGGCGTCCAGGAACGCGTTGGCGGCGACGTAGTTGCCCTGGCCCGGCGCGCCCATCACCGAGGCGGCCGAGGAGAACAGTACGAACTCGTCCAGGTCGTACCGCTGGGTCAGCTCGTGCAGGTTCCACGCGCCGTCCACCTTGGGCCGCATGACCCGTTCGACGCGCTCACCGGTCAGCGAGCCGATCACGCCGTCGTCCAGGACACCGGCGGTGTGCACCACCGCGGTCAGGTCCTTTTCCGTACGCAGGACCGCGTCCAGTCCGTCCCGGTCGGCGGCGTCGACCGCGACCACCCGTACCGTGGCGCCGCCGTCGGCCAGCCGTGCCGCCAGCCCGGCCGCGTCCGTGGCGTCCGGGCCGGAGCGGCTGGTCAGCAGCAGGCTGTCGGCACGGCCGGACTCGGCCAGGTGCCGGGCGACCAGGCCGCCGAGCGTTCCGGTGCCGCCGGTGACCAGCACCCGCCGCTCCGCCGTGGCGGGTGCGATCGGCGGGATGGTCAGGACCAGCTTGCCGGTGTGCCGGGCCTGCGACATGAACCGCATGGCCTCCCGGGCGCGACGCACGTCCCACGCCCGGGTCGGCAGCAGCGCCAGCTCGCCCGCGTCCACCAGTTCGACGATCCGGTGCAGCATCTCGCCGATTCGCTGCGGGCCGGCCTCGCTCAGTTCGAACGGCCGGTACCGGACGCCGGTCAGCGTCGCCGGGTCGCGCAGATCCGTCTTGCCCATTTCGATGAACGCGCCGCCGTCGGCGACCAACCGCAACGACGCATCGGTCAGCTCACCGGCCAGCGAATTGACCACCACGTCCACACCCGCGAACTTCTCCGCGAACCCGGCATCCCGCGACGAGGCAATGTGGTCATCATCGAGACCCGCCGCCCGCAGCACCGGCCACTTCGCCGGGCTCGCGGTCGCGAACACCTCCAACCCCAGATGACGGGCGATCTGCACCGCCGCCGACCCGACTCCACCCGCGGCAGCGTGAATCAGCACCTTCTGACCCGCCCGGGCTTCCGCCAGGACGACCAGGGCATACCACGCGGTCAGGAACGCCACCGGCGCCGACGCCGCCCGCGTGTACGACCACCCCTGCGGAATCCGCACGACCTGACGCGAATCCGTGACCACCAGCGGGCCGAAACCACCCGCCGCGATGCCCATCACCCGGTCGCCGACCGCCAGACCGACGACGCCCGGACCGACCTCGATGACCACACCGGCGATCTCGCTGCCCAGCACGCCGCCACCCGGGTACATGCCCAGACCGATCAGCACGTCCCGGAAATTCAGCCCGGCCGCGCGAACCGCGACCCTCACCAGGCCCGGTTCCAGCGGCTGGCCGGCGTCCGGCGCGGCCGCGACGACCAGGTCCTCCAGGGAGCCGCCGGTGTCCGGCTCCAGCCGCCACGCCCCGGCGGGCAGTGCCAGCTCTCCCGACGGGCGGGTCAGCCGGCGAGCCAGCACCGTGGCGCCGCGTACGGCCAGTTCCGCCTCGCCGGCGTCGACCACCGACGCCAGTACGCCCGGGTCACCGTCGAGGTCGACCAGGATCAGCCGGCCCGGGTTCTCCGACTGCGCCGACCGCAACAAACCCCACGCCGCCGCAGCGGCCAGATCCCGCACACCCTCACCGGGCACCGCCGACACCGCACCGCGCGTCAACACCACCAACGGCACCGTTTCGAGCCGGTCGTCGGCGACCCAACGCTGCACCAGCTCCAGAGCCTCGGTGGTCACTCGCCGGGCGCTGGGCGCCACGTCACCGTCGCCGCCAAGGCACGTCACCACCGCACGCGGCAGGTCGTCGTCGGCGTGATCGAACGTCCGGGTGATGCCGACACCGAACCGGTCCGCCCCGAGCAACGCCCAGCCGTCGAGCGCGCCGCTGCCGATCGTGCCGACCGGGATCCAGTCCACCGCGAACAGGGCGTCGTGTACCCCGGGGTCGGTGTCGCGGAGCTGGTCGATCGCCATCGGCCGGGTCACCAGCGAGTCGACTGACACGACCGGGGCACCCGCGGCGTCCGCTGCGGTGAACATCAGGTCACCGTTGCCGTCGCGGCGCAGCCGCGCCCGCAGCACCGACGCGCCACCGGCGTGCAGCCGCACCCCGGTCCACGCGAACGGCAGCCGCACCTGACCGGGCCGCGCGGCGTCGGCCGGCTCGCCGGCCAGGAAGCCGGCGTGCAGCACCCCGTCGAGCAGCGCCGGGTGCAGGCCGAACGCCGCGGCGTCGCGCGCCACGTCGTCGGGCAGTGCCACCTCGGCGAAGATGTCCGCGCCGCGGCGCCACACCGTGCGCAGGGCCTGGAACGCCGGCCCGTACTGGTAGGAGGCGCCCAGCGAGTCGTACAGGCCGGTGATGTCGACCGGGGTGGCGTCGCGCGGCGGCCAGACGGTGAGGTCGTCCGCCGGGAGGCCGGCGTCGACGGCCGGGGCGACCTGGCCGCCGGCGTGCCGCACCCACGGCTGTTGCGTGCCGGGCTCGTCGGGGCGGGAGAAGATCTCGAACCCGCGCCGGCCGGTGCCGTCGTCCGCGGTCACCACCACCTGGATGTGGACTCCGCCGCCGTCGGCCGGGATGACCAGCGGGGCCTGCAGGGTCAGCTCCTCCAGCTGGCCGCAGCCGACCTGGTCGCCGGCCCGGACGGCCAGTTCGACGAATCCGGTGCCGGGCAGCAGCACCACCCCGCCGACCGCGTGGTCGGCCAGCCACGGCTGGGTACGCACCGACAGCCGCCCGGTGCACACCACGCCCGCGCCGCCGGCGAGTTCCACCGCGGCGCCGAGCAGCGGGTGGTCCACCGCGCCCAGGCCGAGGGAGGCCGGGTCCCCTGCGGTCTGGGTCAGCGGTTTCGGCCAGTACCGCACGTGCTGGAACGCGTACGTCGGCAGTTCCACCGTGGCCGCGGCCGGAAGCACCCGCGTCCAGTCGACCGCCGCACCCGCGACGAACGCCTCGGCGAGGGATGTCAGCAACCGGGTCGCGCCGCCGTCGTCGCGGCGCAACGTCCCGGTCACGACCGCGTCCTGCACCGTGTCACCGATCGCACCCAGCAACACCGGATGCGGCGTGACCTCGACGAACACCTGGTGGCCGAGACCCGCCAGGGTCCGCACGGCCCGCTCGAACTGCACCGGGTTACGCAGGCTCGCAAACCAGTACGCCGCGTCCAGCTCGGTGCCGGTCAGGGTCTCGCCGGACATTGCCGACACCATCGGTACCCGGCCTGCACGCGGACTGATCCCCTCAAGGACTGACAGGATCTTCTGCTCCAGGACGTCCACCTGAGGCCCGTGGGACGCGTAGTCCACCGCGACCATCCGGGCACGGACGCCGTCAGCCTCGAACTGAGCTTGCAGCTCCTCCAACGCTTCGGGCTCGCCGGACACCACCACCGACGCCGGGCCGTTGACGGCCGCCAGCGACACCCGCGCGTCCAGAAGCGGCTCGACCGACTCAGCAGACGCCGCGACCGACATCATGCCGCCCGCACCCGAGAGCGCCCGCAGTGTCTGCGACCGCAACGCCACCACCCGCGCCGCGTCGTCCAGACTGAGCATCCCCGCCACCGTCGCCGCGGCGATCTCACCCTGCGAATGACCCACCACCGCATCCGGGGCAACCCCCGCGGCCTCCCACACCGCAGCCAGGGACACCATCACCGCCCACAGCAACGGCTGCACCACATCCGCGTCGGTCCACTGATCCTCACGCGACAACATGTCGGCCAACGACCACTCGACATACGGCGCCAGAGCCTGCTCACACTCGGCCAGGCGCGCGGCGAACACCGGCGAGTCCGACGCCAGTTCGCAACCCATGCCGACCCACTGCGAACCCTGACCCGGGAACACGAACACCGACCGCACGCCCGGTCGTGCCGTACCCGAAATCACCGATCCGGACGGCAGCCCGGTGGCCACGCTGTCCAGCCCGGCGACCGGCTGGTCCGCACCGTCGCCGACGATCACCGCGCGGTGCTCGAAGGCGGACCGGGTCGTCGCCAGCGACCACGCCACACCGGCGGGGTCCAGCCCCGGCCGCAACGTCATCCAGTCGCGCAACCGGGCCGCCTGACCGGTGAGCCCGTCGGCGGACCGGCCCGAGACCACCCAGGCGCCCGCGGCGGTGACCAGCGGGGTCCGCTCCTCGGGGGCCGGTGCCTCCGGCGCCGCGGGAGCCTCTTCCAGGATCACGTGCGCGTTGGTGCCGCTCAGGCCGAACGACGACACACCCGCACGCCGGGGGCGGTCGCCGGCGGTCCACGGCACCGGCTCGTTCAGCAGCCGGACCTCGCCCGCGGACCAGTCCACGTGCGGCGACGGCTCGTCCGCGTGCAGCGTCCGCGGCAGGTGCTGGTGCTGCAGCGCGAGGACCATCTTGATGACCCCGGCCACGCCGGCCGCGGCCTGGGTGTGGCCGATGTTCGACTTCACCGAGCCGAGCAGCAGCGGCCGGTCCTGCGGGCGCTGCTGGCCGTACGTGGCGAGCAGCGCCTGCGCCTCGATCGGGTCGCCCAGCTTGGTGCCGGTGCCGTGCGCCTCCACCACGTCCACATCGGACGCGGTAAGGCCCGCGTTGGCCAGCGCCGCCCGGATGACCCGCTGCTGCGACGGCCCGTTCGGGGCGGTCAGCCCGTTGGATGCGCCGTCCTGGTTGATCGCCGAGCCACGCAGCACCGCGAGGACGGTGTGGCCGTTGCGGCGGGCGTCGGAGAGCCGTTCCAGGACGATCATGCCGGCGCCCTCGGCGAAGCCCATGCCGTCCGCCTGGGCCGAGAACGCCTTGCAGCGGCCGTCGCGGGCCAGTCCGCTCTGCTCGCTGAACCCGACGAAGCCGTCCGGGGTGACCAGCACCGTGATGCCGCCGGCCAGGGCCATCGCGCACTCGCCGGAACGCAGCGCCTGCGCGGCCAGGTGCAGGGCGACCAGCGACGACGAGCAGGCGGTGTCGACCGTGACCGCCGGGCCCTCCAGGCCCAGGGCGTACGAGACCCGGCCCGACAGCACGCTGGTGGCGTTGCCGGTGATCAGGTGCGCGGCGCCGTCGAGGTCGGCGCCGATGCCGTACCCGGAGGCGTAGCCGCCGGCGAACACGCCGGTGGCGCTGCCGCGCAGCGTCTGCGGGTCGATGCCGGCCCGTTCCAGCGCCTCCCAGGAGACCTCCAGCAGCAGGCGCTGCTGCGGGTCCATGGCGAGGGCTTCGCGGGGGCTGATGCCGAAGAATCCGGCGTCGAACTCGCTCATGCCCTGGATGAAGCCGCCGGCCTGGACGTACGACGCGTACCCGGATCCGGAGGCGAGCGCATCCAGGTCCCAGCCGCGGTCGTCCGGGAAGCCACTGATGGCGTCGCCGCCGGAGGTGAGCAGCGCCCACATGCTGTCCGGGTCGGCCACGCCGCCGGGGTAGCGACAGCTCAGGCCGACGATGGCGATGTCGTCACCGCCCGCCGCCAGGGCCGGCCCGACCGTTGCCGGGGCGGCGTCCGTGACCGCGCCGAGCAGTTCGGTCTGCAGGTACTCGGCCAGCACCGTCGGGTTCGGGTAGTCGAACAGCAGGGTGGCCGGCAGCCGCAGCTCGGTGGACTTCATCAAGTCGTTGCGCAGCTCGACCGAGGTCAGCGAGTCGAACCCGAAGTCGCTGAACGCGCGGCCGGCGTCGACCTCGTCCGGGGACGCGAAGCCGAGGACGTTCGCGGCGGCGGCCCGGATCAGGTCGGTCAGGATCCGGCGCTGCGCTGCCGGGGTTTCCCCGGCGATCCGGCGGGCCAGGTCCTTCTGCGGCTCTGCAGTGGCCGCGCCGTTCTTCAGGGCCGCGGCGAGCTGGTGGATCTCCGGGAGGTCCCGCATCACGGGCACCTGCAGCAGACCGGACGCGCTCTGCGGGTCCTGCAGGATCAGCGGCCAGTCGATGTTGGTGACGGTCAGCATCGTGTCGGCGCCGTCGAGCGCCTCGCCCAGGGCCCGAACCGCCAGGTCCGGGTCCATCAGACCCTCCCACTGGTTGCGGGCCAGCCGCTGCCGGGCGGCCTCGCTGCCCTGGGCGACACCGCCGCCGGACCACGGGCCCCACGCCACGGCGAGGGCCGGCAGGCCGCGGCCGCGCCGGTGCTCGGCGACCGCGTCCAGGTACGCGTTCGCGGCGGCGTAGTTGGCCTGGCCGGGCCCGCCGGTGGTGGCGACCACGGACGAGAACAGCACGAACGCGTCCAGGTCCAGTTCGGCGGTCAGCTCGTCCAGGTACGCCGCGCTCGCGGCCTTGGCCGCCAGTACGGTGTCGAGGCGCTCGGCGCTCAGCCGGTCGATCACACCGTCGTCCAGTACGCCGGCCGTGTGCACCACTGCGGACAGTGGCGTGCCGTCCCGGCGAGTCCGGTCGATCAGTGCGGCGAGCTCGGCCCGGTCGCTGACGTCGCACGTCAGTACGTCGACCCGGCTGCCGTGCGCGGCCAGCCCGGCGGCGTGCGCCGCGACGTCGCGGCCGGACGGTCCGGAACGGCTGGTCAGCACCAGCCGGTCCGCGCCGCTGCCGGCCAGCCAGCGGGCCACGTGCCCGGCGAGGGCGCCGTTGCCGCCGGTGATCAGTGTGCTGCCGTGCTCGGGACTCCACCGGCCGCTGGTCGCCGGCTGCGGGGCGCGGGTCATCCGGCGGCCCATGATCCCGGCGGGCCGGATCATGACCTGGTTCTCGTCGCATCCGGCCAGGACGGTCGCGAGCCGCGCGCCGGCCCGGTCGTCGAGTACGGCCGGCAGGTCGATCATGCCGCCCCAGCGGTCCGGGTACTCCAGTGCGACGACCCGGCCGAAGCCCCAGGTCTGCGCCTGCAGCGGGCTGGTGAGTAGCTCGCCGGGCCCGGAGGTGACGGCGCCGCGGGTGAGCAGCCAGAGCGGGGCGAGGACCCCGGTGTCGCCGAGGGCCTGGGTGAGTGCGAGGGTGGCGGCGAGTCCGCGGGGCACCGCCGGGTGGGCGGGCAGCGGGGTCTCGTCCAGGGCCAGCAGCGACACCGCGCCGAGCGGCGCGGCCGGGTCGGTGCCGGTGCGGCGCAGCGTGTCGGCGAGCAGTCCGGCCATGGCGTCCCGGTCGGTGATGTCCGCGGGCACGTCGACGACCACGGGCTGGGCGCCGCGGGCAGCGAGGGCGGTCACGCAGTCGCGGCTCAGTTCCGGGTTCGTCCCGGCCGGGGTCACGACGAGCCACTGCCCGGTGAGCCGGGCGGGGCCGGATTCGGTCACGGGCGCCCACGCGATCCGGTAGCGCCAGTTCGCGGTCGCCGACCGTTGCTGCTCGCGGCGGCGCCAGGACGCCAGCGCGGGCACCACGTCGCTGAGCTGGGTCGGGTTCGGGATCGCCAGGGTGTCGGCGAGGCGGGCCAGGTCGTTGCCCTCGACGGCGGCCCAGAACGCGTCCTCGGCGGGCGTGCCCGTACCGGCGCCGGGTGTGGCCGCGGACGCCGGCTCCAGCCAGTACCGCTGGTGCTGGAACGCGTACGTGGGCAGGTCGGCGCGGCCCGCGGCGGGCAGGACGGCGGTCCAGTCGACCGGCAGCCCGCCCACGTGGGCCTGGGCCAGTGAGGTGAGCATGCGGGCCGCGCCGCCGTTGTCGCGTTCGAGGGTGCCCACGACCAGCGTGTCGGCGGATCCGGCGTCCTCGGCGGTCTCGGTCGTCGCGGCGGTCAGCACCGGGTGCGGGGAGACCTCGACGAACGCGCCGTAGCCGCTGCCGAGCAGCACTCGCACGGCCTGTTCGAAGCGGACCATCCGGCGCAGGTTCGCGTACCAGTAGGCGGCGTCCAGTTCCTCGCCGGACACCCATTCGCCGGTGACCGTGGAGACCATCGGCACCTGCCCGGCGCGGGGGGTGATCGTGGCGAGTTCATCGTGCAGCAGCCCGGCCAGCGGCTCCACCGCCGGGGAGTGCGCCACGAAGTCGGTCGCCGGGATCCGCCACCGCATCACGTGGCGCGCGGCCAGCTCACGTTCGAACTCGGCGAGCGCGTCCGGATGCCCGGAGACCACCGACGCGGCCGGGCTGTTCACGGCGGCCAGCGACAGCCGGTCGCCCCACCGCTCGGCGAGTTCGCGTACCGGCTCCGCCGGCATCACGACGGACACCATCGAGCCCTGCACGGACAGCCCGGTCAGCGCCCGGGACCGTACCGCGACGACGCGGGCGGCGTCGTCGAGCGACAGCATGCCGGCGACCGTCGCGGCCGCGATCTCCCCCTGGGAGTGGCCGAGCACGGCGTCCGGGCGGATGCCGGCGGCCTGCCAGACCGCGGCCAGCGACACCATGACGGCCCACAGGACCGGCTGCACGACGTCGGCCGCGGCCAGTTCCGGCGCGCCGTCGGCGCCGGACAGCACATCGGACAGGGACCATTCCACGTACGGCGTGAGCGCCCGCTCGCACTCGGCGAGGCGGGCGGCGAACACCGGGCTGGCGGCCTGCATGTCCCGGCCCATGCCGATCCACTGGGTCCCCTGGCCCGCGAAGATGAACGCGGTCCGCCCGTTCGCCCGGGTCACGCCGGTGACCACCGACCGGGAACGCGCCCGCTCGGCCACACTGAGCAGCCCGGCGGTCAACTCCTCGCGGTCGCCGCCCACCACGACCGCGCGGTGCTCGAACGCCGACCGGGTCGACGCCAGCGACCACGCCACCTCGGCCGGGTCGAGCTGGGGACGCGCGGTCACCCAGTCCCGGAGCCGGTCCGCCTGCGCGGTGAGCCCGTCGGCGGTACGGGAGGAGACCGTCCACGCGGTGGCTCCGGTGACCAGCGGGGCCCGGTCGTCGGCCGCGGGCGGCTGCTCGGCGGCCGGCGCCTCTTCGAGGATGACGTGCACGTTGGTGCCGCTCATGCCGAACGCGGAGACGCCGGCGCGGCGGATCCGCCCGCCGCCGGCAGGCCACTGCACCGGCTCGTGCAGCAGCCGGACGGTCCCGGCCGACCAGTCGACGTGCGGGGTCGGCTCCTCGGCGTGCAGGGTTCGCGGCATCCGCTGGTTCTGCAGCGCCAGCACCATCTTGATGATCCCGGCCGAGCCGGCGGCGGTCTGGGTGTGCCCGATGTTGGACTTGACCGAACCCAGCCACAGGGGACGGTCCTCGGGGCGGTCCTGCCCGTACGTCGCGATCAGCGCCTGCGCCTCGATCGGGTCGCCGAGCGTGGTCGCCGAGCCGTGCGCCTCGACCACGTCGATGTCGTCCGCGGTGACGCCGGCGTTGGCCAGGGCGGCGCGGATGACCCGCTGCTGCGACGGGCCGTTGGGTGCGGTCAGGCCGTTGGAGGCACCGTCCTGGTTGACCGCGGAGCCGCGGACGACCGCGAGGACCTTGTGCCCGTTGCGCTGGGCGTCGGACAGCCGTTCGAGCACGATCATGCCGACGCCCTCGGAGAAGCCCGAACCGTCGGCGTCCGCCGCGAACGACTTGCAGCGGCCGTCCACCGACACGCCCTTGGCCTGGGAGAACGCGACGAACACCGCGGGGCTGACGGCGACGGCGACGCCACCGACCAGGGCCAGGGAGCATTCGCCGGCCCGGATGGCCTGGCTGGCCATGTGCAGTGCGACCAGGCCGGAGGAGCAGGCGGTGTCCACGGTGACGGCCGGGCCTTCGAGGCCGAGGGCGTACGACAGCCGGCCGGACATGACGCTGGCGGCGGTGCCGGTCATCAGGTGGGTCTCGGCGACCCCGGCCTCTTCTAGTGCGGCGTCGATGCCGTACCCGGAGGCGGAGCCGCCGACGAACGCGCCGGTCCGGCTGCCGCGCAGCGTGGCCGGGTCGATGCCGGCCCGTTCCAGGGCCTCCCACGAGGTCTCCAGCAGCAGCCGCTGCTGCGGGTCCATGGCCAGGGCCTCGCGGGGGCTGATCCCGAAGAACGGGGCGTCGAAGCCGCTCGCGTCGCGGACGAAACCGCCGGCCTGGGTGTACATGGTGCCGCTGCGCTCGCCGTCCGGGTCGTACAGGGCGTCGAGGTCCCAGCCGCGGTCCAGCGGCAGCGGGCCGATCACGTCGGTGCCGGTTTCCAGCACCTGCCACAGTTCGTCCGGTCCGACCGCGCCGCCGGGGAACCGGCAGGCCATGCCGACGACCGCGATCGGCTCGTCGGCCGCGGCCGGTACCGGGGCGGCGGGAGTGGCGGCCACGGCGGGCAGGTCGCCGGTCAGTTCCTCGCGCAGCATCGTGACCAGGGCGACCGGGTTCGGGTAGTCGAACACCAGCGTGGCCGGCAGCCGCAGCCCGGTCTCTGCGCTGAGCCGGTTGCGCATGTCCACCGCGGTCAGCGAGTCGAAACCCAGGTCGGTGAACGCCCGGCCGGCCTCGACCACGGTGCCGTTGCCGTACCCGAGGACCGCCGCGACCTGCGCGCACACCAGGTCCAGCAGCAGCCGGTCGCGGTCCGGGCCGGCCACGGACGCGAGCTGCCGCCGCAGGCCCTCGCCGGGGCTGCCGGGGGCGTCCGCTGCCGCCGAGGCCGCCGTACGCCGGGTGGTGGCCGGACCGGCCAGCGACCGCCACAGCGTCGGGATGTCGGTGGCCCGGCTGGCCCGCGCGGCCTGTGCCCGCAGCGCGGCGAGGTCCATCCGGGCCGGCATCAGCACGGCCTCGTCGCGTGCCAGGGCCACGTCCATGACGACCAGGCCCTCGTCGGCGCCCAGCGGCACGAAGCTCTGGTCGATGCGGGCCAGTGCCCGCTCGTCCAGGTTGCGTCCGATCCCGGCGTCGTGCGCCCACGGGCCGAGCTGCAGCGACATGCCGGCCAGGCCGGCCGTGCGCCGGTACGCGGCCAGCGCGTCCAGGAACGAGTTGGCCGCCACGTAGCTGCCCTGGCCGGGCGCGCCGAACGTGGCCGCCGCCGACGAGAACGTGACGAAGTGGTCCAGGTCCATCCCGGCGGTGAGTTCGTGCAGGTGCCAGGCCGCGTCGACCTTGGGCCGCAGGACGGTGTCCAGCCGGTCCGGGGTCAGCAGCGCGATCACGCCGTCGTCGACGACGCCCGCGGAGTGCACGACCGAGCCGAGCGGGCAGTCGTCCGGGATGGTGGCGAGGACGGCGGCCAGCGCGTCGCGGTCGGCCGAGTCGCAGGCGACCACGCGCACCCAGCCCCCGAGCCGGGCCACCTCGGCGGCCAGCGTGGCGCAGCCCGCCGCGGCCGGGCCGGAGCGGCTGAGCAGGACCACGCCGGCGGCCCGGCCGGTGGCCACGAAATGCCGGGCGACCAGGCCGCCCAGGGTGCCCGTGCCGCCGGTCACCAGCAACGCGCGGCCGGCGGCGGTGTCGGACGGCCACTCGGCCGGCGCCAGTTCGCCGGCGGGGCGGGTCAGGCGGCGGCCGTACGCGGTCCGGTCCCGGACGACCAGTTCCGGCTCGCCGCTGTCCACGACGGACGGCAGCACCTCGGCCTGCGCGCCCGGCTCGGTGGCCGGCAGGTCGGCCAGGATCAGCCGGTCCGGGTACTCCGCCTGCGCGGAGCGCAGCAGACCACGTGCGGTTGCCGCGATGAGGTCGGTGATCTCGTCGCCGTCCACGGCGGCGACCGCGCCACGGGTGACGATCACCAGGCGGGCGGTGTCGAGGCGCTGCTCGTCGAGCCACGCGTGGGCCAGTGCCAGCGCGGACGTCGCGCCGCGGCGTACCCGGTCCGGCAGGGCGGCGTCGTCGCCGGGGTCGCCGACGACCGTCAGGACCAGGGCGGGGTCGATGTCGCCGTGCTCCGCCGCCGCGGCGAGCGCCGCGAGGTCGTCGTAGGCCCGTACTGCCACGCCCGCGGCCGTCAGGCCGTCGGCCAGGCCGAGGTGGTCGGGGCCGAACAGTGCCCACTCCCGGTCCGTGACCGCGGACCCGGCGACGGGCACCCACTGCTGGACGAACAACGATTCGGCGAGTGCGTTGTCGGCGGTGCGCAGCTGGTCCACCGACACGGGGCGGTGCACCAGCGAACCGACCGACACCACCACGGCGCCGGTCGTGTCCGCCGCGGTCAGCGACAGTCCGCCCTGTGCGGTGCGGCGCAGCCGGACCCGCAGCACCGAGGCGCCGGTGGCGTGCAGTTCCACGTCGGTCCAGGCGAACGGCATGCGCAGCTGCCCCGGCTCGCCGGATGCGGCCGCGTCGACAGCCTCCAGCACGGTGCCGTGCAGTGCCGCGTCCAGCAGCGCCGGGTGCAGGTCGTACGAGCCGGCCTGCGGGAGCAGTTCCTCGGGGAGCGCCACCTCGGCGAAGATGTCCGCGCCGCGGCGCCAGGCGGCCCGCAGGCCTTGGAACGCGGGCCCGTACACGTCCGAGAGGTGCACCGCGTACACGTCGGTGATGTCCACCGGCTGGGCGTCGCGCGGCGGCCACGTCTGCAGGTCGTCGTCGGCCGGGGCGGGGGTGGTCGCCGGGGACAGCGTCCCGCTCGCGTGCCGCACCCAGTCCGGTGCGGCCGCGTCGTCGGCCCGGCCGTAGATCTCGACGGCGCGGCGGCCCGCGGCGTCCGGGCCGGCGACGACCACCTGCACCTGGACCGCGCCGCCGTCGGCGGGCAGCGCCATCGGCGTTTGCAGCGTCAGTTCTTCGAGGACTCCGCAGCCGGCCTGGTCACCGGCGCGGACCGCCAGCTCCACGAAGCCGGTGCTGGGCAGCAGCACCACCCCGCCGACCGCGTGGTCGGCCAGCCACGGCTGGGTACGCAACGACACCCGGCCCGTGCAGACCAGTCCCGCCCCGCCGGCGAGTTCGACCGCCGCACCGAGGAACGGGTGCCCCACCGAGCCCAGGCCCAGCGACACCGCGTCGCCGCGGCCGCCGCCGATCCGGTCGTCCAGCAGCAGCAGGCCCTCCGGCCAGTACCGGGTGCGCCGGAACGCGTACGTCGGCAGCTCCAGCCACGCCGTGGCGGGCAGCACCGCGGCCCAGTCGACCGGGGCGCCCTGCACGAACGCCTCGGCGAACGAGGTGACCACGCGGCTGCTCCCGCCGTCGTCGCGGCGCAGCGTTCCGCACACCGCGGCGGCGACGACACCGGGGCCGGCGGCCTCAGCCGCGTCCGCGCACGTGTCGTTCATCGCGCCCATCAGGACCGGGTGCGGGGACACCTCGATGAACACCTGGTGGCCCTGGCCGGCCAGGGTCCGCACGGCCCGCTCGAAGTGCACCGGGTTGCGCAGGCTGGCGTACCAGTACGCGGCGTCCAGCTCGGTGCCGGTCAGGGTCTCGCCGGACATCGCGGACACCATCGGCACCCGGCCCGCGCGGGGCGTCACCCCGGCCAGGGCGGACAGGATCTCCTGCTCCAGCGCCTGCACCTGGGGCCCGTGCGAGGCGTAGTCGACGGCCACCATCCGGGCCCGGATTCCCTCGGCCTCCAGCGCGGAATTCAGCTCCTCCAGGGCTTCCGGCTCGCCGGAGAGCACGGTCGCGGCCGGGCCGTTCACCGCGGCGACCGAGATGCGCTCGCCCCACCAGCCGAGGCGCTGTTCGAGCGCCGCGACCGGCTCGGCCACGGACAGCATGCCGCCGGCGCCGCGGATCGCGCGCAGCGTCTGCGACCGCAGCGCCACCACCTTGGCGGCGTCCTCGATGCTCAGCATCCCGGCCACGGTCGCGGCCGCGATCTCACCCTGCGAGTGGCCCACCACGGCGTGCGGCGTGACACCGGCGGCCTCCCAGACCGCGGCGAGCGAGACCATGACCGCCCACAGCAGCGGCTGCACCACGTCGGCGTCGTTCCAGTCCGGCGCCGCGTCCGCGCCGGACAGCACCGCGGTCAGCGACCAGTCGACGTACGGCGCCAGGGCCTGCTCGCACTCGGCCAGCCGGGCCTGGAACACCGGGCTGGTCTCGGCGAGCTCGCGTCCCATGCCGAGCCACTGCGATCCCTGGCCGGGGAACACGAACACCGGCCGCGCGTCGTCGCGCACCACTCCGGAGACGACGGCACCGTCGGCCACCCCGCCGGCCAGGTTGGCCAAGCCGGACAGCAGTTCGGTACGGTCGCCGCCGACCACCACGGCGCGGTGCTCGAACGCCGACCGGGTGGTCGCCAGCGACCACGCCACCTCGGCCGCGTCGAGGTCTGCCCGCCCGGCCGCCCACTCGTGCAACTGCACGGCCTGCGCCGACAGGCCGTCCGCGGACCGGCCGGACACCAGCCAGGCGCGGGCCCCGGACACCACCGGCTCGGCGGCGGCCTCGTCCGGCTGGGCGTCGTCGGCGGCCGGCGCCTCTTCCAGGATCATGTGTACGTTGGTGCCGCTGCCACCGAACGCGGACACGCCCGCGCGGCGCACCCGCTCCCCGGCCGGCCAGGGCACCGCTGCGGTCAGGAGCTTGACGTCGCCCGCGTCCCAGTCCACGAACGGGGTCGGCTCGGTCACGTGCAGCGTCTGCGGCAGCAGGCCGTTCTGCAGGGCGAGGACCATCTTCATGACGCCGGCCACGCCGGCCGCGGCCTGGGTGTGGCCGATGTTCGACTTCGCGGAACCCAGCCACAGCGGCCGCCCGTCCGGCCGCTCCTGGCCGTACGTGTTCAGCAACGCCTGCGCCTCGATCGGGTCGCCGAGCGTGGTGGCCGTGCCGTGCGCCTCGACCACGTCCACGTCCGCGGCGGACAGCTGGGCATTGGCCAGCGCGGCCTGGATGACGCGCTGCTGCGACGGGCCGTTCGGGGCGGTCAGGCCGTTGGACGCCCCGTCCTGGTTGGCCGCGGAGCCGCGGATCACGGCGAGCACGTGGTGTCCCTGGCGGCGGGCGTCGGACAGCCGCTCGATGACGATCATGCCGGCGCCCTCGGACCAGCCGGTGCCGCTCGCGTCCGCGGAGAACGCGCGGCAGCGGCCGTCGGCGGCCAGACCCTGCTGGCGGGAGAACTCGAAGAAGTTGCCCGGGTTGACCAGGACGGTGATGCCGCCGGCCAGCGCGGTCGTGCACTCACCGGACCGGACGGCCTGGCAGGCGAGGTGCAGCGCGACCAGCGACGACGAGCACGCGGTGTCGACGGTCAGCGCGGTGCCTTCCAGGCCCAGCGCGTACGCCACCCGGCCGGACATGACGCTGGTCAGGTTGCCGGTCATCATGTGGCCCTCGTACTCGCCGAGGCCCTCGTCCGACATCGCCAGGCTCACCGCGTAGTTCGACGTGAAGCCGCCGACGAACACACCGGTCTTGGTGCCGCGCAGGTTCTCGGCGTCGATGCCGGAGTGCTCCAGCGCCTCCCAGCAGACCTCCATGAGGATCCGCTGCTGCGGATCCATCGCCATCGCCTCGCGCGGGCTGATCCGGAAGAACTGCGAGTCGAAGCCGCTCGCGTCCCGCATGAATCCGCCGGACTTGGTGATCGAGCCGGACTTCGTCGGGTCCGGGTCGTAGATGTTCTCCAGGTCCCATCCACGGTCGTCCGGGAATTCGCCGATGCCGTCACCGCCGGCGGCGAGCAGGTCCCAGAACTGCTGCGGGGTGTCCGCGCCGCCCGGCAGCCGGCACGCCATGCCGACGATCGCCAGCGGCTCGTGGGCGCCCGCCTCGAACGTGTGCAGACGCCGGCGCGTCTCCTGGAGCTCGGCTGCGGTCTTCTTGAGGTAGTCGAAGAGCTTATCTTGCTTGTCCACAGTGCCCCTTAACACAACCATGCCGTCAGCGAGCTCGAAAAAGGAGGTACGGGAGCTCGGCTGTGGGCCGCAGCTCCCGTACCTTCGTGCTTTTGTTCAGGACCGAGTCGGGAGGGTCAGCTCGACAGACCGAGTTCCTTGTCGAGGTAGTCAAACAGTTGATCCGGTGTTGCGGATCGAAGTTCAACTGCTTCTTTTTCCGGCTCGGGATCGTGCTGCCGGTCCCCGATCCACTTGGACAGAATCGTGCGCAGCCGACGCGTCACGTCCTCGTGCACGGACTGGTCGGCACGCGCCGCGGCCAGCCCGGCTTCGAGCCGGTCGAGGTCGTCGAGGATGGGTACGGACACCTTCTCCCCGGGCGCGAGCTCGGTCAGCAGCCAGGCCGCGAACGCCTGCGGCGTCGGATAGTCGAACACCAGCGTGGCCGGCAACCGCAGCCCGGTGGCCGTGTTGAGCCGGTTGCGCAGTTCGACACCGCTGAGCGAGTCGAAGCCCAGATCCTTGAACGACGTACGCGCCTGCACGTCGTCCGCGGAGCCGTGGCCCAGCGCCTTGGCCGCTTCGGTGCGTACCAGGTCGGCCAGCAGCCGTTCCTGTTCGGGGCGGGTCAGCCGGCTGAGCCGGCGGGCCAGTTCGTCCTCGTCCATCGCCGGTTCGGTGGTCTTCGCGGCCGATGCGGCGGCGAGCTGCCGGACCTCGGGGATGTCCCGGACGAACGGCCGGGTCGCCAGGTCGGAGCCGGCCAGCATCTGCGGCCAGTCGACGTCCATCACGGTGAGTACGGCGTCGTTGCCCTGCAACGCTTCGAACAGCGCCCGGACACCCAGTTGCGGATCCATCGGTGGCAGCGGCAGGCGTTGCATGCGGTTGCGGATGGCCTCCTTCGACTCGGCCAGACCACCACCACCCCACAAACCCCACGCCACCGACAACCCCGCCAGACCACGGCTCCGACGATCCTCCGCCAACGCATCCAGATACGCGTTCGCCGCCGCATAGTTGCCCTGACCCGCCGAACCCAACGTCGACGCCGCCGACGAGAACAACACGAACGCATCCAAGTCGAGGTCGCCGGTCAACTCGTCCAGCAACGCCGCACTGACCGCCTTCGCCGCCAACACCGTCGCCAACCGTTCCGGCGACTGCCGCTCCACCACGCCATCGTCGAGTACGCCAGCGGTATGCATCACCGCCGACACCGGCACACCCGATGTGGACGTCCACGCCAGCAACCCGGCCAGCTCGCCACGGTCACCCGCGTCACACGCCACCACATCGACGTCCGCACCCGCGATCGCCAACTCGGCCGCCAAAGCCGCCGCACCGGACGCCGACGGCCCGGAACGACTCGTCAAGATCAGCCGCGATGTCTCGTGGCCCGCCAGCCAGCGCGCCACATGCCCACCGATCGCGCCGGTGCCACCGGTGATCAGCACACCGCCGCGGGTACGCCAGTCGTCGGCCGCGCCGCGCGGCAGTGCCGCCCGCGACAGTCGCCGCCCGAGGATCCCGGACGGGCGGATCGTGGTCTGGTCCTCGTCCAGGTGCGACAGCACCGCCACCAGCCGGGCACCGGCCCGGTCGTCGAGCACCTCGGGCAGGTCGATCAGGCCGCCCCAGCGGTCCCCGTGCTCGATGCCGACCACCCGGCCCAGGCCCCAGGTCTGCGCCTGCACCAGGCTGGCCGGCGACTCGCCCGGCGCGCCGGCGATCGCCCCGCACGTGGCCACCCACAGCGGCGCTTCCACGTCCAGATCGCCGAGCGCCTGCACCAGGGCGAGCGTCGCGGCCAGACCGCGCGGGACGATCGGGAAGTCCGGCAGGTATTCCTCGTCGACCGCGAGCAGGGAGAGTACGCCCGCCACGGGGCCCGGTTCGCCGATCAGCCCGGCCAGGTCGTCGCGCCCGGTCGCCCCGGCGGGCACCTCGATCAGCCGCACGTCGGCGCCCCGCGAGGTCAGGATGTGCTCGCACTCCCGTGCCCGGCCTGCACTGGCCGGACCGGCCACCACAAGCCACGATCCGCTGAGCACCCCGGGGTCGGGTTCGGCCACGGGCGACCAGCCGACCCGGTACCGCCAGTTCGCGGTGACCGACCGGTCCTGCTCGCGGCGACGCCACGAGGTCAGGGCCGGCAGCAGCTCGCCGATGGTCTGCCGGTCCGGCAGTTCGAGGGTGTCGGCGAGCTGGGCGACGTCGCCGTTCTCGACGGCCGTCCAGAACTCCGCCTCCGCGGGGGTGCCCGCGGTGGAAGCGGTCACGGCCTGAACAGCGGCGCCCTGCGGCCAGTACCGCTCGTGCCGGAACGCGTAGGTCGGCAGTTCCACCGTGGCCGCGGCCGGAAGGACCCGCGTCCAGTCCACGGACGCACCTGCAACGAACGCCTCCGCCAGCGACGTCAGCAACCGGGTCGCGCCACCGTCGTCACGGCGCAACGTGCCCGTCACGACCGCATCCTCCACCGTGTCGCCGATCGCACCCAGCAACACCGGATGCGGTGTGACCTCGACGAACAAGTCATGCCCCGAACCGGCCAGCGTCCGCACCGCCCGCTCGAACTGCACCGGATTACGCAGGCTCGCATACCAGTACGCGGCATCCAGCTCCGTGCCGGTCAGGGTCTCCCCGGACATCGCCGACACCATCGGCACCCGACCCGCACGCGGCGCCACCGAAGCAAGGACTGACAGGATCTCTTCCTCCAGGACATCCACCTGCGGCCCATGCGACGCGTAATCCACCGCCACCATCCGCGCCCGGACACCCTCAGCCTCGAACGCCGCCTGCAACTCCTGCAGAGCGTCCGGCTCACCCGACACCACCACCGACGCCGGACCGTTCACCGCCGCCAACGCCACCCGCCCGCCGAGACGCGGCTCGACCGTGGCGGCGGACGCCGCGACCGACATCATCCCGCCCGCACCGGAAATCGCCTTCAGTGTCTGCGACCGCAGAGCCACGACCTTCGCCGCGTCTTCCACGCTGAGCATCCCGGCGACCGTGGCGGCAGCGATCTCGCCTTGCGAGTGCCCGACGACCGCGTCCGGGGTGACGCCTGCGGCCTCCCACACGGCTGCGAGGGAAACCATCACCGCCCACAACAACGGCTGCACCACATCCGCGTCAGTCCACTGACCATCACTGGACAGCATCTCCGTCAGCGACCAGCCGACATACGGCGCCAGCGCCCGCTCACACTCGCCCAGCCTGGCGGCGAACACCGGCGAAACCGACGCCAGCTCGCGGCCCATGCCGACCCACTGGGAACCCTGACCCGGGAACACGAACACCGTCCCCGGCTGCGAGCGCGCCACACCCGTGACCGCCGGCCCGCTCAGATCGGCGAGACCCGCGGCCAGTTCACCACGGTCACCGCCGATCACCACGGCCCGATGTTCGAAGAACGACCGTGTCGACGCCAGGGACCACGCCACGTCGGCGGCGGTCGGCTCCGGACGGGCGGTCAGCCACTCCCTCAGCCGGGCCGCCTGGCCGTCCAGGCCCTGCGCTGAGCGACCGGAGACCACCCATGCGGTCGAGGCCGCAACCACCGGCGTGTGTTCCTCGGCCCGCTCATCAGGCGAGTGGGCGGGAGCTTCTTCGAGGATCACGTGCGCGTTGGTGCCGCTCATCCCGAACGACGACACACCGGCCCGGCGCACTCGCTCACCCGACGGCCACGCGATCGGCTCGTTCAACAGCCGGACGTCGCCCGCGGTCCAGTCGATGTGCGGCGACGGCACATCGGCGAACAGTGTGCGGGGCAGCTCATCGTGCTGCAGCGCAAGGACCATCTTCATGACCCCTGCGACACCGGCCGCGGCCTGGGTGTGGCCGATGTTCGACTTCACCGACCCGAGCCACACCGGCCGATCCTGCGGCCGCCCCCGACCGTACGTCGCCAGCAGCGCCTGCGCCTCAATCGGGTCACCGAGCGTGGTGCCCGTGCCGTGTGCCTCCACCACATCGATGTCGGCGGTGGTCAGCTGCGCCCCGGCGAGCGCGGCGCGGATGACCCGCTGCTGCGACGGACCGTTCGGCGCAGTGATCCCGTTCGACGCACCATCCTGATTCACCGCCGAACCCCGCACCACCGCCAGCACCCGATGCCCAAGCCGCCGCGCATCCGACAACCGCTCCACCACCAGCATGCCCACACCCTCGGCCATACCCATACCATCCGCGTCCGCCCCGAACGCCTTCGAACGCCCATCCACCGCCAAACCACGCGCCTGCGAAAACCCGATAAACCCATCCGGCGTCACCATCAACGTCACACCACCAGCAAGAGCCAGCGAACACTCCCCCGCCCGCAACGCCTGCACCGCCAAATGCAACGCCACCAACGACGACGAACACGCCGTATCCACCGTCACCGCCGGCCCCTCCAGACCGAACGTGTACGACAACCGACCCGACAGGACGCTGGTCGCGTTACCGGTCATCAGGTGCGCGGCGATGCCCTCGAACTCGTCGCTGCCTTCGTGACTCATGGCGGCGTACCCGGAGCTGTAGCCGCCGATGAACGCACCCGTCTGCGTCCCGCGCAGCCGGCGCGGGTCGATCCCGGCCCTTTCCAAGGCCTCCCAGGACGTCTCCAGCAGCAGTCGCTGCTGCGGGTCCATGGCGACGGCTTCGCGCGGGCTGATGCTGAAGAACCCGGCGTCGAACGCGCTGGCCTCGCTGACGAAGCCACCCTTGCGGGTGTACGACGTCCCGACCGTGCCGCTGTCCGCGTCGTAGAGGGCGTCCAGGTCCCAGCCGCGGTCGACGGGGAACGACCCAATCGTGTCCGTGCCGGCGGTGAGCACCTGCCACAGCTCGTCGGGGCTGCTCACACCGCCGGGGAAGCGGCACGCCATGCCCACGATGGCGACCGGCTCATCCAGGCCCGCGCTCGCGTAAACCGGAGTGTCGGTCTCGGCTGCCGTGTCGCCCACGAGCTCGGTGCGCAACAGCACCGCCAACGCGGCCGGCGTCGGATAGTCGAACACCAACGTCGCCGGCAACCGCAACCCGGTATCGAACCGCAGACGATTCCGCAGATCCACCGCGGTCAACGAATCAAACCCCAGATCCGTGAACGCCCGACCCGCCTCGATCCGATCCACCGACGCATGACCCAACACCGCCGCCACCCGACGCTGCACCAGATCCAACAAGAACCGATCCCGCTCGACCACAGACATCGCCGCCAGCCGCCGCCGCAACTCCTCCACCTCACCGGTGGAGACGGCAGCGCCCGCGGCAGTGCGCCGCGCCGCGGCGGGCCGGACACCGGACAGCACCCGCCACAGCGGCGGCACCTCGCCCGAGTCCGCGGCCTGCCGGCGCAGCGTCTCCAGATCGAGCCGTGCCGGGATCAGCACCGCTTCCGGCCGGGTCAGCGCCCGGTCGAAAACGCCCAGGCCCTCCGCGGCGCCCATGGCGGACAGACCCGACCGGGAGATGCGGGACAGCGACACCTCGTCCAGGTTCCGGCCGATGCCCGCCTCGTGCACCCACGGACCCCACTGCAGCGACAGACCGGCCAGCCCGGTCGCCTGCCGGTACGACGCCAGGCCGTCCAGGAAGCTGTTCGCCGCAACGTAGTTGCCCTGGCCCGCGGCACCGAACGTCGCCGCAGCCGAAGAGAACATCACGAAGTGGTCCAGTTCCAGGGAACTGGTCAGCTCGTGCAGGTACCACGCGGCGTCGGTCTTCGGCCGCATCACCGCGGCCAGGCGCTCCGGTGTCAGCGTCGCGACCACGCCGTCGTCGATCACCCCGGCCGCGTGGAACACGGACCGCAGCGGGAGGTCCGCCGGGATCGTCGCCAGCACGGCGGCCAGGGCGTCCCGGTCGGCGGCGTCAGCGGCGATCACCTGCACCCGGGCACCGGCGGTCGCCAGGTCGGCGGCCAGCGCCGGCGCGCCGGCGGAGGCCGGCCCGGAACGGCTCAGCAGCGTCACGCCGCGGGCCCGTCCGGTCGCCACCAGATGCGCGGCGACCAGCCCGCCGAGGGTGCCGGTGCCGCCGGTGACCAGGATCGTGCCGGTCTCGCCGGAGTCCGGGACGGCCTCGGTCGCCGCCGGACGGACGATCCGGCGGCCGTACGCCACGGGTCCGCGCAGCGCCACCTCCGGTTCGCCGCTGCCGAGCACCGCGGCCAGCGTGGCCGCGTCGACGTCGGAGTCCAGCAGGTCGGCCAGGATCAGCCGGCCCGGGTTCTCCGACTGCGCCGAGCGCAGCAGGCCCCATACCGCCGCACCGGCCAGGTCGCGTACGCCCTCGCCGTCGGCGGCGGCGACCGCGCCGCGGGTCAGGACCAGCAGCGGTACGGCGTCGACGGCCGGTTCGGCCAGCCATTCCTGCACCAGTGCGAGCACGGAACCGGCGGTCTGCCGGGCGGCCTCGCCGACGTGGCGTTCGCCGGTGTCCTCGCCGGCCACGCACAGGACCACCACGCTGGGCGTGGTTGCCGCCGTGACGACGTCGTCGACACCGGCGTGGACCGGCAGGGTTCCGGCGGCGCCGAAGCGGTCGGCGCCGAGCAGCGCCCAGTCGTCCGGCGCGTCGCTCTCGGCGAGGGTGACCGGCACCCAGTCGCAGGTGTACAGCGCGTCGCTCGCCGCGGGCTCCGGCGGGGCCGTGACCGGGCGGCTCAGCAGGGACGCCACCGAGACGACGGGGGCGCCGGTGGTGTCGGCCGCCGTGAGGGTCAGGCTGTCGTCGCCGTTGCGGCGCAGCCGTACCCGGAGCACCGATGCTCCGGCGGCATGCAGTTGCACACCGGTCCAGGCGAACGGCATCCGTACGCCCGAGTCGACGTCGCCGGTGAGCACGGCGGCGTGCATGGCGGCGTCCAGCAGTACCGGATGGATCCCGAAGGCGCCTGCGTCCGCGGCCACCTCGTCAGGGAGCGCCACGTCGGCGTACAGGTCGTCGCCGCGGCGCCACACGGACTGCAGGCCGTGGAAGGCCGGGCCGTAGATGGCGCTCAGCCGCGTACGGTAAAAATCGGTGAGGTCGACCGCGTCCGCGTCCCGTGGTGGCCATGCGGTGAGGTCCGGGTCCGTCGCCGTCTCCTGCGGCGCGGGGGTCAGCGTGCCGGAGGCGTGCGGTGCCCACGACGTGCCCGGCTCGTCCGGGCGGGAGAAGATCTCGACGCCGCGACGGCCCTGCTCGTCCTCGGTGCCGAGGACGACCTGGACCTGGACGCCGCCGTCGGCCGGGACGACCAGCGGGGCCTGCAGCGTCAGTTCCTCCAGGACACCGCAGCCGGCCTGGTCACCGGCTCGGACGGCCAGTTCGACGAACGCGGTGCCGGGCAGCAGCATCAGCCCGCCGACGGTGTGGTCGGCCAGCCACGGCTGGGACCGCACGGACAACCGGCCGGTGCAGACGATCTCGCCGCCGGGGAGTTCGACCGCCGCGCCGAGCAGCGGGTGGCCGAGCGCGGCCTGGCCCAGCGACACCGGGTCTCCTCCGGTGCCCGCCGCGGGGAGCGTCAGCCGCCCCTGGGGCCAGTACCGCTCGTGCCGGAACGCGTACGTCGGCAGTTCCACCGTGGCCGCGACGGGAAGGACCCGCGTCCAGTCGACGGCCGCGCCCGCGACGAACGCTTCCGCGAACGAGGTCACCAGCCGGGTCACCCCGCCGTCGTCGCGGCGCAACGTGCCACACACCGCACCCGGGACGGCCCCGGGACCGGCGTGGCCGGCCACGTCGTCGAGGGTGTCACCGATCGCACCCAGCAACACCGGGTGTGGTGTGACCTCGATGAACAGGTCATGCCCCGAACCGGCCAGCGTCCGCACCGCCCGCTCGAACTGCACCGGATTACGCAGGCTCGCATACCAGTACACGGCGTCGAGTTCCGTGCCGGTCAGGGTGTCGCCGGACATCGCCGACACCATCGGCACCCGACCCGGCTGCGGGCTGATCCCGTCCAAGGCCGCAAGAATGTCCCGCTCCAGCGGGTCGACCTGAGGCCCGTGCGACGCGTAGTCCACCGCGACCATCCGGGCGCGGACGCCCTCGGCCTCGAACCGCGCCTGCAGCTCCTGCAGAGCGCCCGGTTCACCGGACAGCACCACGGATTCGGGACCGTTGACCGCCGCCAGTGCGACCCGTGTGTGCAGACGCGGCTCGACCGCTGCCGCCGACAACGCGACCGACATCATCGCGCCCGCACCGGAGATCGCCCGCAACGTCTGCGACCGCAACGCCACCACCTTCGCGGCGTCCTCCAAGCTGAGCATCCCGGCGACCGTGGCCGCCGCGATCTCACCCTGCGAGTGACCCACCACCGCATCCGGGACGACGCCCGCCGACTCCCACACCGCAGCGAGCGACACCATCACCGCCCACAACAACGGCTGCACCACATCCGCGTCGGTCCACTGATCCTCACGCGACAGCATGTCGGTCAATGACCAACCGACATGCGGGGCCAGCGCCTGCTCACACTCGGCGAGGCGCGCGGCGAACACCGGGCTCACCGCGGCGAGATCCCGGCCCATGCCGACCCACTGAGAACCCTGGCCCGGGAACACGAACACCGGCCGGGCCGGTCCACGCGCCACACCGGACACCACCGGCCCGCTCAGATCAGCGAGACCCGCGGCCAACTCGTCGCGATCGCTGCCGATCACCACCGCCCGGTGCTCGAGAGTCGACCGGGTCCTGACGAGTGACCAGGCCACGTCCGCGGTGGTCAGCTCCGGACGCTCGTTCGTCCACGTCCAGAGCCGCTCCGCCTGGGCGGCGAGGCCGTCCGCCGACCGGCCCGAGATCACCCACGCACCCGCACCCGACACCACCGGGGTCGGCTCCTCGGGATCCGCAACGTCGTCCGCGGGGGCCTCTTCCAGGATCACGTGCGCGTTGGTGCCGCTCATCCCGAACGACGACACACCCGCCCGGCGCACCCGGCCGTTCCCGGTCCAGGACACCGGCTCGTTCAGCAGCCGGACCTCACCGGCCGACCAGTCGATGTGCGGCGACGGGACGTCCGCGTGCAGGGTGCGCGGCAGCTCACCGTGCTGCAACGCCAGCACCATCTTGATCAGCCCAGCGACACCGGCCGCGGCCTGCGTATGACCGATGTTCGACTTCACCGAACCCAACCACACCGGACGACCCTCCAGCCGACCCTGACCGTACGTCGCCAGCAACGCCTGCGCCTCGATCGGATCACCCAACGTGGTACCCGTGCCATGCGCCTCCACCACATCCACATCAGCCGCAACCAGCCCGGCACTGGCCAACGCCGCCCGGATCACCCGCTGCTGCGACGGCCCGTTCGGCGCCGTCAAACCATTCGACGCACCATCCTGATTCACCGCCGAACCCCGCACCACCGCCAAAACCGGATGACCAAGACGCTGCGCGTCCGACAGCCGCTCCACCACCAGCACACCCGCGCCCTCACCCCAGCCGGTCCCGTCCGCGTCCGCCGAGAACGCCCGGCACCGCCCGTCCACCGACAGCCCCTGCTGCCGCGAGAAATCCGCGAACGTGTTCGGCGTGGCCATCACGGTCACGCCACCGGCCAGGGCGAGCGAGCACTCCCCTGCCCGCAGCGCCTGCACCGCCAGGTGCAACGCCACCAGCGACGACGAACACGCCGTATCGACCGTCACGGCCGGGCCTTCCAGGCCCAGCGCGTAGGACACGCGGCCGGACAGCACACTGGTGGCGTTGCCGGTCAGCATGTGGCCCTCGACGCCCGCGGTGGCGGCGCCACCGGTCAGCGCCATCGCCAGGTTGTAGCCGGAGCTGAACCCACCGGCGAACACGCCGGTCGAGCTGCCCCGCAGGGTGTCCGGGTCGATGCCCGCCCGTTCCAGGGCCTCCCACGACAGTTCCAGCAGCAGCCGCTGCTGCGGGTCCATCGCCAGCGCCTCACGCGGGCTGATCCCGAAGAAGTCCGCGTCGAAGTCGGCGACCTCGTCGAGGAAGCCGCCCTGAGCGGCGTACGAGATGTCGTCGAGGTCCCAGCCGCGGTCGCCGGGGAACCCGGAAACCGCGTCCCGGCCCTCACTGAGCAGCCGCCAGAACCGGTCCGGGGTGGCCGCGCCACCCGGGAACCGGCAGCCCAGGCCGACGATCGCGATCGGCTCGTCCAGCGCCGTCGCCGTGACCGTGCTCCCGGCCGCCACGGCGCCGGGCTGCCCGGTCAGCTCACCGCGCAGGAACTGGGCCAGCACCAGCGGGGTGGGGTAGTCGAAGATCAGCGTGGCGGGCAGCCGCAGACCGGTCGCGGTGTTCAGCCGGTTGCGCAGCTCGACCGCGGTCAGCGAGTCGAAACCGAGCTCCTTGAACGCCCGCCGGGCCGCCACCGCCTCCGCCGACGCGTGGCCCAGCACCAGCGCCACCTCGGCACGGACCACATCGGTGAGCAGGCGTTCCTGCTCGGCCGGGTTCAGTCCGGTCAGCCGCTGCGCCAGCGCGCCTTCGATCCGTACGGTCGTCGTCGCGGCGGCCGGGAGTCTGCGCACCTCGGGCAGGTCACGGACCAGCGGCGCCTGCCGCAGTTCGCCGGCTCCCGGACCGGTGGCCAGCTGCGCCCAGTCGACATCCATCACGGCCAGCACGCCGGTGGCGCCCTGCACGGCTTCGAAGAGGGCGCGTACGGCCAGTTGCGGATCCATGGCAGGCATCGGCAGGCGTTGGGTACGGGCCCGGACCGCCTCGGAGGACTCGGCGAAGCCGCCACCGCCCCACACGCCCCAGGCGATCGACAGGCCGGTCTTCCCGCGGGCGCGCCGGTTCTCGGCCAGCGCGTCCAGGTACGCGTTGGCCGCCGCGTAGTTGCCCTGCCCGGCAGCGCCCAGCGTCGCGGCCACCGACGAGAACAGCACGAACGCGTCCAGGTCCAGGTCGGCGGTCAGCTCGTCGAGCAGGTCCGCGCTGGTGGCCTTGGCCCGCAGGACCGTGGCCAGCCGCGCCGGGGACTGCCGCTCGACCACGCCGTCGTCGAGGACGCCTGCGGTGTGCATCACGGCCGACACGGTCGGGCCGGTGGCCCCGGTCCACGCCAGCAGGCCGGTCACGTCGGCGCGGTGACTCACGTCGGCGGCCACGATGTCGGTACGGGAACCGGCCGTCGCCAGCGCGGCCGCCAGCGTCGCGGCGCCCGGGGCGGCCGGGCCGGAACGGCTGGTCAGAACGAGCCGGGGGGCGTGGTGCGCGGCGAGCCAGCGGGCCACGTGCCCGCCGATCGCGCCGGTGCCGCCGGTGATCAACGTGCTGCCGCCGGTCCGCCAGTCGTCGGCCGACCCGCGGAAACGCGAGGGCCGGGTCAGGCGCCGGCCGAGGATCGCGGACGCGCGGATCACCACCTGGTCCTCGCCGACACCGGCGAGTACCGCGGCGAGCTTGCGGCCCGCGCGCTCGTCGGTCACCGGCGGCAGGTCGATCAGGCCGCCCCAGCGGTCCGGGTGCTCCAGCGCCACGACCCGGCCGAGACCCCAGATCTGCGCCTGCACCGGGCTGGTCAGCGCCTCGCCCGGACCGGCGGCGACCGCACCGCGGGTGACCAGCCACAACGGAGCTCCGATTCCGGCGGCGCCGAGCGCCTGGACCAGGGCGAGGGTCGCCGCGAGACCTTGCGGGACCTCGGGGAACTCCGGTGTCGGCGCCTCGTCCAACCCGAGCAGGGAGACGACGCCGGCCACGTCGCCGGCCGGCGAAAGATCGGCCGGACCGGCAATGGCCACGACCACGGCGCCGCGTGCCGTCAGGGCCGCCGCCACCTCCTCGGCGGCTTGTCCGGCGCCCACGACCAGCCAGCGCCCGGTCAGGCGTACGTGGTCGGGCTCGGTCAACGGCGCCCAGCTCACCTGGTAGCGCCAGCCGGCGGTCACCGAACGGTCCTGTGCGCGGCGGCGCCACGACGCCAGCGCCGGCATCAGGTCGCCGACCTGCTGATCCGGCAGATCGAGCGCGTCGGCGAGTCCGGACAGGTCACCGTTGTCGACCGCGGTCCAGAATTCGGCCTCGGCGCCCGTGCCGGTGTCGGGCCCGGCCGTCGAGCGTTCCGGCCAGTACCGTTCGCGCTGGAACGCGTACGTGGGCAGGCCGATCCGCTCACCGGACGGCAGCAGTGTGCTCCAGTCGACGGTCACGCCGTGCACGTACGCGCGGGCGAGCCCGGTCAGCAGGTTGCCCTCGGCCTGCTTGCGCCGTTGCAGCGGGATGAACACGCCTTCGTCGCCGCCGATCCCGGCGACCGCGTCGGGGCCGAGCGACGACAGCGAGCCGTCCGGCCCGACTTCCAGGAACACCGACACGCCCTGACCCGCGAGGGTCGCCAGCGCGTCGCCGAACCGCACGGCTCCCCGGGTCTGCGCCGCCCAGTAGCCACCACCGGGCTCGCCGACCAACGCACCGTCCAGAGCTCCCGCCCACAACAGCGTCGGCCGGTGGTGGGGAAGCCCCGCCGCAACGTCGTCCAGGGACGCGAGGGCCGGTTCCATCGCCGCCGAATGGAACGCGTGACTGACCCGTAGCTGTTTGACCCGGCAGCCCTGCGCACGCCAATGCTCCAGAACCCGCGCAACACCCTCGGCCGCACCCGAAACCACCACCGACTCCGGGCCATTGACCGACGCGACCTCCACACCATCAACCAACGTGGCAACCACGTCGGCCTCGGCCACGTTGATCGCCGCCATCGCCCCACCCGCGGGACACTCCTGCATCGCCCGGGCCCGCGCCGCCACCAGACGACACGCATCCGGCAACGACAGAACCCCCGCCACATACGCCGCCGCGATCTCACCAACGGAATGACCCACCACCGCATGCGCCGTCACCCCGGCCGCCTTCACCACCGCGGCCAACGCCACCTCAAACGCGAACAACCCCGTCTGCGCATACAACGTCTGATCGGCCACCGACCCGTCGACACCGTCAGCACCCAGCACCAGATCACGCACCGGAACGTCGAGCAGAGCGCACACCTCGTCGAACGCCTCGGCGAACACCGCACTGCCCTCGTACAGGGAACGACCCATCCCCGACCACTGCGAACCCTGACCCGCGAAAATCAGACCGACCCGCACGGCAGGCCGCGCCACCCCGTCGGTCACGGACTTCGTGGTCTGGCCGGTCGCCAGGTTCGCCAGCGCGCCGAGCAGGTCGTCGCGTTCCTTGCCGACCACGACGGCCCGATGTTCGAGCTTCGACCGGGTCGTGGCCAGCGACCACGCCACGTCCGCCGGGGCGGTCTCGGGATGCGCCAGCACCCACTCCCGCAGCCGGCCGGCCTGACCGGCGAGCCCTTCGGCGGAGCGGGCGGACACCAGCCACGCGGCGGCGTCCGACACCACCGGGGTACGTGCCTCGGGCGCGGCGGTGTCCTCCTCGGCCGGTGCCTCCTCGACGATGACGTGCGCGTTGGTGCCGCTGATGCCGAACGCCGACACACCTGCACGGCGCACCCGTTCACCGGACGGCCACGCCACCGGCTCCCGCAGCAGGCGCACGTCACCGGCGGTCCAGTCGATGTGCGAGGACGGCTCCTCGGCGTGCAGGGTGGCGGGCAGCTTGCCGTTCTGCAGTGCCAGCACCATCTTGATCACGCCGGCGACACCGGCGGCGGCCTGCGTGTGACCGATGTTCGACTTCACCGTGCCGAGCCACAGCGGCACCTGCCCGGCCCGGTCCCGCCCGTACGTGGCGAGCAGCGCCTGTGCCTCGATCGGGTCGCCCAGCGTGGTGCCGGTGCCGTGCGCCTCGACGACGTCCACGTCGGCGCCCGACAGGCGGGCGTTGGCCAGCGCGGCCCGGATGACCCGCTGCTGGGAGGGGCCGTTCGGGGCGGTGATGCCGTTGGATGCGCCGTCCTGGTTGATGGCCGAGCCGCGGATCACGGCGAGGACCGGGTGGCCGTTGCGCCGGGCGTCGGAAAGGCGCTCCAGCACGAGCATGCCCGCGCCCTCGCCCCAGCCTGTCCCGTCGGCGTCGTCGGAGAACGCCCGGCACCGGCCGTCGGACGACAGGCCCTGCTGGCGGGAGAATTCGATGAACATGCCCGGTGTGACCATCACCGTGGCGCCGCCGGCCAGGGCCAGGGAGCACTCGCCGGCCCGTAGCGACTGGACCGCCAGGTGCAGCGCCACCAGGGACGACGAGCAGGCGGTGTCGACCGAGACGGCCGGTCCTTCCAGGCCCAGCACGTACGAGATCCGCCCGGACAGCACGCTGGTCGCGTTGCCGGTCATCAGGTGTTTTTCGGCGCCGGACCCGGTTTCGGCGGCGGCCTGGCCGGCCAGCATCAGGTAGCCGGAGGCGAAGCCACCGGCGAACACGCCGGTGGTGCTGCCGCGCAGCCCGGCCGGGTCGATGCCGGCGCGTTCCAGGGCCTCCCAGGAGACTTCGAGCAGCAGCCGCTGCTGCGGGTCCATCGCCGACGCCTCGCGCGGGCTGATGCCGAAGAACCCGGCGTCGAACGTGGTGGCGTCGGTCAGGAACGCACCGGACTGGGCCGTCGTGGGCCCGTCGGCCGGGTCGTACAGGTGCTCGATGTCCCAGCCGCGGTCGGTGGGCAGCGCGCCGACCGCGTCACCTCCGGCGGCCAGCAGCTCCCAGAACTGTTCCGGGGTGCCCGCGCCGCCGGGAAACCGGCAGCTGAGCCCGACGATCGCCAGCGGCTCGGCGGCCCGAGCCTCCACCTCGTGCAGCCGGGCCCGGGCGTCCTGGGCGTCCGCGATGGCCCGCTTCAGGTACGCCCGAAGCTTGTCCTCATTAGACGTGGTCATGGTGTGGCTCCCTGATGTGGCGTACTGCGGTGTGCTCGGGGACGGAGTCGCGGCGCTCATTCGAGTTCCTCGACGAGAGCGAACAGCTCGTCGTCGGTGGCGGCGCCGAGTTCGGCCTCGCGTTCGCTGCGGCTCTTGTCCGCAGCCGAGGTGCCGATGGACTCCAGGAGGCGGCGCAGGCGTTCGGCGAGTTCGTCCCGCAGGGACTCGTCGGCCGGCCTGGCCTGGACGGCGGCTTCGAGGCGGCCGAGCTCGTCGAGGACGGGTACGGACACGCTCTCCTCGGGCGCGAGCTCGGTCAGCAGCCAGGCCGCGAACGCCTGCGGCGTCGGGTAGTCGAACACCAGCGTGGCGGGCAGCCGCAGCCCGGTGGCCGGGTTGAGCCGGTTGCGCAGTTCGACACCGCTGAGCGAGTCGAAGCCCAGTTCTTTGAAGGTGGTGCCCGGCTGGACGCGGTCCGGGGACGGGTATCCCAGCACCACGGCGGCCTCGGCGCGCACCAGGTCGGTGAGGACCCGTTCCTGCTCCACGCGGGACAGCCCGGCGAGCTTCCGGGACAGCTCGTCCTCGTTCAAGGCCGGTTCGCCGGTTGTCGCGGCCGGTGCGGCGGCGAGCTGCCGGATCTCGGGCAGATCGCGGACGAGGGGCCGGTCCCGCCAGCCACCGGCGCCGGGTGCGGAGGTCAGTTGCGCCCAGTCGACGTCCATCACGGTCAGTGCGGTGTCCCCGCCTTGCAGGGCCTCGAACAGTGCCCGGACGGCGAGCTGTGGGTCCATGGCGGGCATGGGCATGCGTTGCATGCGGTTGCGGATGGCCTCCTTCGACTCGGCCAGACCACCACCACCCCACAAACCCCACGCCACCGACAACCCCGCCAGACCACGGCTCCGACGATCCTCCGCCAACGCATCCAGATACGCGTTCGCCGCCGCATAGTTGCCCTGACCCGCCGAACCCAACGTCGACGCCGCCGACGAGAACAACACGAACGCATCCAAGTCGAGATCGCCGGTCAACTCGTCCAGCAACGCCGCACTGACCGCCTTCGCCGCCAACACCGTCGCCAACCGCTGCGGCGACTGCCGCTCCACCACGCCATCGTCGAGTACGCCAGCGGTATGCATCACCGCCGACACGTCCGGGCCGGTGGAGCCGGTCCACGCCAGCAGGCCGGTCAGGTCGGCGCGGTCGCCCGCGTCGGCGGCCACGATGTCGGTCCGGGCACCGGCCGACGCCAGTTCGGCTGCCAGCGCCGCCGCACCGGACGCCGACGGCCCGGAACGACTCGTCAAAATCAACCGCGACGCCTCATGACCCGCCAACCAGCGCGCCACATGCCCCCCGATCGCGCCGGTACCACCGGTGATCAGCACACCGCCGCGGGGTTTCCACGCACGGTCGTCACGGGGCTGCGGGGCGTGGGTCATGCGGCGGCCCAGGATCGCGGCGGGGCGCAGCGCGACCTCCTGCTCCCCGCATCCGGCGAGGACCGCGACGAGCCGGGCTCCGGCCCGCTCGTCGAGCACGTCGGGCAGGTCGATCAGGCCGCCCCAGCGGTCCGGGTGTTCGACGGCCACGACGCGGCCGAGGCCGCCGATCTGGGCCTGGATCGGGCTGGTTAGGGTCTCGCCCGGAGCTGCCGCGACCGCGCCTACGGTGGCGAGCCACAGCGGCGCGTCCACGTCGAGATCGCCGAGCGCCTGCACCAGGGCGAGCGTCGTCGCCAGGCCTCGGGGCACGACCGGGAAGTCCGGCAGCGGTTCCTCGTCCAGCGCGAGCAGTGACAGTACGCCCGTCACCGCGCCCGTGTCGCCGATCAGCCCGGCCAGGTCGCCGCGCTCGGTCGCGTCGGCGGGCACCTCGATCAGCCGCACGTCGGCACCGCGCGACGCCAGAACGCGCTCCAGTTCACGTGCGCGATCCGTGCCGGCTGGACCGGTCACCAGCAGCCACGAACCGTTCAGCGCACCGGGGTCGGGTTCGGCCACCGGCGACCAGCCGACCCGGTACCGCCAGTTCGCGGTGACGGACCGGTCCTGCTCGCGGCGGCGCCACGATGCCAGCGCGGGCAGCAGGTCCTGGAGCGGGCGGCTGCCGTCGAGCGCCAGGTCGGAGAGGTCGCCGCCCTCGACGGCCGCCCAGAAGCGGGCCTCGGCCTCCGAGCCGGTCCCGGCCCGGTCGGTGGCCCGGCTCTGTCCGCTCGTCGGCAGGGCCAGGGTGCCTTCCGGCCAGTACCGTTCGTGCCGGAACGCGTACGTCGGCAGTTCCACCGTGGCCGCGGCCGGAAGCACCCGCGTCCAGTCCACGGACGCACCCGCAACGAACGCCTCCGCCAGCGACGTCAGCAACCGGGTCGCGCCACCGTCGTCACGGCGCAACGTGCCCGTCACGACCGCATCCTCCACCGTGTCACCGATCGCACCCAGCAACACCGGATGCGGCGTCACCTCGACGAACAAGTCATGCCCGCCACCAGCCAAAGTCCGCACCGCCCGCTCGAACTGCACCGGATTACGCAGGCTCGCAAACCAGTACGCGGCATCCAGCTCCGTGCCGGTCAGGGTCTCCCCGGACATCGCCGACACCATCGGCACCCGACCCGCACGCGGACTGATCCCCTCAAGAACCGACAGGATCTCCCGCTCCAGAACATCCACCTGAGGCCCGTGCGACGCGTAATCCACCGCCACCATCCGCGCCCGGACACCCTCGGCCTCGAAGGCCGCCTGGAGCTCCTGCAGAGCGTCCGGCTCACCAGACACCACCACCGACGCAGGACCGTTCACCGCCGCCAGCGAGGTCCGCTCGTCCAAGCGAGGCGCGACCGTTGCGGCGGACGCCGCGACCGACATCATCCCGCCCGCACCCGAGAGCGCCCGCAGTGTCTGCGACCGCAACGCCACCACCCGTGCCGCATCCTCCAGGCTGAGCATCCCGGCGACCGTGGCCGCCGCGATCTCACCCTGCGAGTGACCCACCACCGCATCCGGGGTGACACCCGCGGCCTCCCACACCGCGGCCAGCGACACCATCACCGCCCACAACAGCGGTTGAATGACGTCAGCGTCAGCCCAGTTGTCCGAACCCGACAGCATGTCGGTCAACGACCAGCCCACATACGGGGCCAGCGCCCGCTCACACTCCGCGAGGCGCGCGGCGAACACCGGGCTCACCGCGGCGAGATCCCGGCCCATGCCGACCCACTGTGAACCCTGACCCGGGAACACGAACACCGACCGCGTGCCCGAACGAGCCGCACCCGTCACCGTGGGACCGCCCAGCCCCGCAGCAAGTTCCTCCGGGCCGTCGCCGATCACCACGGCCCGGTGCTCGAACACCGACCGGGTCGACGCCAGCGACCACGCCACATCGGCCGCGTCCAGATCCGGGCGGGCACCCAGCCACTCCCGCAGCCGGCCCACCTGCGCAGTCAAACCCTGCGCCGAACGCCCGGACACCACCCACGCGGTCGAGGCACCAGCAACGACGACACCGTCGCCGGTCTCGTCCCCGGCCAACGCGCCCTGCTCGGCCGCAGCAGCGGCCTCCACCTGCGCCGGTTCCGAGGCCGGAGCCTCCTCCAGGATCACATGCGCGTTGGTGCCGCTCATCCCGAACGACGACACACCCGCACGGCGGACCCGCCCGCCGGAGGGCCAGGGTTTCGGCTCGGTCAACAGCCGGACGTCACCGGTGGTCCAGTCGATGTGCGGCGACGGCACATCGGCGTGCAGTGTGCGGGGCAGCTCATCGTGCTGCAGCGCAAGGACCATCTTCATGACCCCTGCGACACCGGCCGCGGCCTGGGTGTGGCCGATGTTCGACTTCACCGACCCGAGCCACACCGGCCGATCCTGCGGCCGCCCCCGACCGTACGTCGCCAGCAGCGCCTGCGCCTCAATCGGGTCACCGAGCGTGGTGCCCGTGCCGTGTGCCTCCACCACATCGATGTCGGCGGTGGTCAGCTGCGCCCCGGCGAGCGCGGCGCGGATGACCCGCTGCTGCGACGGACCGTTCGGCGCAGTGATCCCGTTCGACGCACCATCCTGATTCACCGCCGAACCCCGCACCACCGCCAGCACCCGATGCCCAAGCCGCCGCGCATCCGACAACCGCTCCACCACCAGCATGCCCACACCCTCGGCCATACCCATACCATCCGCGTCCGCCCCGAACGCCTTCGAACGCCCATCCACCGCCAAACCACGCGCCTGCGAAAACCCGATAAACCCATCCGGCGTCACCATCAACGTCACACCACCAGCAAGAGCCAGCGAACACTCCCCCGCCCGCAACGCCTGCACCGCCAAATGCAACGCCACCAACGACGACGAACACGCCGTATCCACCGTCACCGCCGGCCCCTCCAGACCGAACGTGTACGACAACCGACCCGACAGAATGCTCGGCGCGTTACCGGTCATCAGATGCGCGGCGATGCCCTCGGCGCCGGTCTCCAGGCTCATGCTCGCGTACCCCGAGCTGTAGCCGCCGATGAAGGCGCCGGTGTCGGAGCCGCGCAGGCGGCGCGGGTCGATCCCGGCCCTTTCCAAGGCCTCCCAGGACGTCTCCAGCAGCAGCCGCTGCTGCGGGTCCATGGCGAGTGCTTCCCGCGGGCTGATCCCGAAGACTCCCGCGTCGAACGCGCCGGCCTCGCTGACGAAGCCGCCCGCCCGCGTGTACGAGGTCCCGACGGTGGTGCTGTCGGCGGCGTCCGGGTCGTAGAGGGCGTCCAGGTCCCAGCCGCGGTCGACCGGGAACGGCCCGATCGCGTCGACACCCGTGCGGAGCAACTGCCACAGTTCGTCGGGGTTGTTGGCGCCGCCGGGGAACCGGCACGCCATGCCCACGATCGCGACAGGTTCGTCCAGTCCCACGCTGGTGATCATCGGGGTGACGGTCTCGGCCGCCGTGTCGCCCACGAGCTCGGTTCGCAACAACCCCGCCAACGCGGCCGGCGTCGGATAGTCGAACACCAACGTCGCCGGCAACCGCAACCCGGTATCGAACCGCAAACGATTCCGCAGATCCACCGCGGTCAACGAATCAAACCCCAGATCCGTGAACGCCCGACCCGCCTCGATCCGATCCACCGACGCATGACCCAACACCGCCGCCACCCGACGCTGCACCAGATCCAACAAGAACCGATCCCGCTCGACCACAGACATCGCCGCCAGCCGCCGCCGCAACTCCTGCGCGTCGTCTCCGGACACCGCGGTGGCACCTGCCGCGGCCCGGCGCGTCCGGGCCGGACGGCCACCGGCCAGCGCCCGCCACAGCGGCGGGATCTCACCCAGCTCGGCGGCCTGCTCACGCAGGCCGGCCAGGTCGATGCGGGCGGGCATGAGCACGGCCTCCGGCCGGGCCAGGGCCGCGTCGAGCACGGCCAGGCCTTCCGCGGCCCCGAGCGCCGCCAAACCGGCGCGCGAGATGCGGGACAGTGAGACCTCGTCCAGGTTCCGGCCGATGCCCGCCTCGTGCACCCACGGACCCCACTGCAGTGACAGGCCGGGCAGTCCGGCGGCGCGCCGGTGGCCGGCCAGGCCGTCCAGGAAGCTGTTGGCCGCGACGTAGTTGCCCTGCCCCGGTGAGCCGAAGGCGGCCGCCGCCGAGGAGAACATCACGAAGTGGTCCAGGTCCAGGCCACTGGTCAGTTCGTGCAGGTGCCAGGCCGCGTCGGCCTTGGGGCGCATCACCGCGGCCAGCCGGTCCCCGGTCAGTGTCGCGACCACGCCGTCGTCGATGACCCCGGCCGCGTGGAACACCGACCGCAGCGGCGTTTCGGCCGGGATCGCGTCCATGACGGCCGACAGGGTGTCCCGGTCGGCGACGTCGCCGGCCACCACCCGCACCCACGCGCCGTCGGCGGCGATGTCCGCCACGGTGGTCGCGACGTCGGCCGCGCCAGGACCGGATCGGCTCATCAGGACCACGCCGCCGGCCCGCCCGGTGGTCGCGAAGTGCTTGGCGACCAGCCCGCCCAGCGTGCCGGTCCCGCCGGTCACCAGGATCGTGCCGGCCGCACCGGAGGGTACGGACGGATCGGCGTTCGACGGGCGGATCAGACGACGCCCGTACGCGGAGTCTGCGCGCAGGGCGAGCTCCGGCTCGCCGGAAGCGAGCCCGGAAGCCAGCGCAGCGAGCGGCAGGTCGGCGTCGGGCAGGTCGGCCAGGATCAGACGCCCCGGGTTCTCCGACTGCGCCGACCGCAGCAGGCCCCACGCCGCCGCGCCGGCCAGGTCGCGTACGCCCTCACCGGCCACCGCGGCCACCGCGCCCCGGGTCAGCACCACCAGCGGCACCGACTCCAAGCCGTCCTCGTCGAGCCAGCGCTGCGCCAGCTCCAGCGCCTGCACGGCGGCCAGCCGGGTGCCGTCGATCACGTCGTCGGTGCCGCCGACGGACACCAGCACTGCGCCCGGGCGGACCTCACCGGCCTCGACCGCGGCGGCGACACCCGCCACGTCGTCGAAGCGGGCGGTCACGCCCAGCGCCGCGGTCACGTCGAACCGGTCGGTGCCGAGCAGCACCCATTCATCCGCGGTGACGTTGTCAGCCGGGCTGACCGGCACCCACTCCACCGCGTACAGCGCGTCCGGCACGCCGCCGGGAGTGCCGTGGAGCTTGTCGACCGGCACCGGCCGGGAGATCAGCGACGCCACCGAGACGACCGGGGCTCCCGCGGTGTCGGCCGCGGTCAGGGTCACGCCGTCGCCGTCGCGGCGCAGCCGGGCTCGCAGCACCGACGCGCCCTCGGCATACAGCCGGACGCCGGTCCAGGCGAACGGCATCCGCAGGCCCGAGTCGTCGTCGCCGGTGAGGGCTGCGGCGTGCATCACGCCGTCCAGCAGCACCGGGTGGATTCCGAAGGCGCCCGCGGTCACCTCGTCGGGGAGTGCCACTTCGGCGTACAGGTCGTCGCCGCGCTTCCACGCGCCCCGCAGGGCGTGGAACGCGGGACCGTAGATGCCGCTCAGGCGGGTGGTGTAGAGGTCGCTGACGTCGATCGGCTCGGCGCCGAGCGGTGGCCACACCGACAGGTCCGCGTCTGGGTCGGCGTCCCGCGGCGCGGGGGCCAGCGTGCCGGTGGCGTGCTGCACCCACGTCGTCTCCGCGGCGTCCGGGCGAGCGAACACCTGCACGTCACGGCGTCCATGGCCGTCTTCTGTGCCGAGTACGACCTGGACCTGGACTCCGCCGCCGTCGGCCGGGATGACCAGCGGCGCCTGCAGCGTCAACTCCTCCAGCAGACCGCAGCCGACCTGGTCACCCGCCCGAACCGCCAGTTCCACGAACGCGGTGCCCGGCAACAGCACCAGCCCGCCGACGGTGTGGTCGGCCAGCCACGGCTGGGACCGCACGGACAACCGGCCCGTGCAGAGCAGTCCGGCGCCGTCGGCCAGCTCGACCACCGCGCCCAGGAGCGGGTGGCTCGCCGCCGCCAGGCCCAGCGACACCGGGTCCCCGCCCGAACCCGCCGCGGGCATCGTCAGACGGCCCTTCGGCCAGTACCGCTCGTGCCGGAACGCGTACGTCGGCAGTTCCACCGTGGCCGCGGACGGAAGGACCCGGGTCCAGTCCACCGGCGCGCCCGCGACGAACGCCTCCGCCAGCGACGTCACCAGCCGGGTCGCGCCGCCGTCGTCGCGGCGCAACGTGCCACACACCGCACCCGGGACGGCCCCCGGACCGGCGTGGCCGGCCACGTCGTCGAGGGTGTCACCGATCGAGCCGAGCAGCACCGGATGCGGCGTCACCTCGACGAACAAGTCATGCCCGCCACCAGCCAGCGTCCGCACCGCCCGCTCGAACTGCACCGGATTACGCAGGCTCGCAAACCAGTACGCCGCATCCAGCTCCGCGCCCGTCAGGGTCTCGCCCGACATCGCCGACACCATCGGCACCCGACCCGCACGCGGACTGATCCCCTCAAGAACCGACAGGATCTCCCGCTCCAGAACATCCACCTGAGGCCCGTGCGACGCGTAATCCACCGCCACCATCCGCGCCCGAACGCCCTCAGCCTCGAAGGCCGCCTGCAACTCCTGCAACGCATCCGGCTCACCAGACACCACCACCGACGCCGGACCGTTCACCGCCGCCAGCGAGGCCCGCGCGTCCAAGCGAGGCTCGACGGTTTCAGCAGACGCCGCGACCGACATCATCCCGCCCGCACCCGAGAGCGCCCGCAGTGTCTGCGACCGCAACGCCACCACCCGTGCCGCATCCTCCAGGCTGAGCATCCCGGCGACCGTGGCCGCCGCGATCTCACCCTGGGAGTGACCCACCACCGCATCCGGGACGACGCCCGCCGACTCCCACACCGCGGCCAGCGACACCATCACCGCCCACAACAACGGCTGCACCACATCCGCATCCGTCCACTGACCATCACCGGACAACATCTCCGTCAACGACCAGCCCACATACGGCGACAGCGCCCGCTCACACTCCGCCAACCGCGCGGCGAACACCGGCGAAACCGACGCCAGCTCGCGGCCCATGCCGACCCACTGAGAACCCTGACCCGGGAACACGAACACCGACCGGGCCTGACCCCGCGCCACACCGGACACCACCGGCCCGCTCAGATCAGCGAGACCCGCCGCCAACTCGTCGCGATCGTGGCCGACCACCACCGCCCGGTGCTCGAAGAACGATCGCGTCGACGCCAGCGACCACGCCACATCTGCGGCGGTCAGCTCCAGACGCTCGTTCGTCCACGTCCAGAGCCGCTCCGCCTGGGCGGCGAGGCCGTCCGCCGACCGGCCCGAGATCACCCACGCACCCGCACCCGACACCACCGGGGTCGGCTCCTCGGGATCCGCAACGTCGTCCGCGGGGGCCTCTTCCAGGATCACGTGCGCGTTGGTGCCGCTCATCCCGAACGACGACACACCCGCCCGGCGCACCCGGCCGTTCCCGGTCCAGGACACCGGCTCGTTCAGCAGCCGGACCTCACCGGCCGACCAGTCGATGTGCGGCGACGGGACGCCCGCGTGCAGGGTGCGCGGCAGCTCACCGTGCTGCAACGCCAGCACCATCTTGATCAGCCCAGCGACACCGGCCGCGGCCTGCGTATGACCGATGTTCGACTTCACCGAACCCAACCACACCGGACGACCCTCCAGCCGACCCTGACCGTACGTCGCCAGCAACGCCTGCGCCTCGATCGGATCACCCAACGTGGTACCCGTGCCATGCGCCTCCACCACGTCCACATCAGCGGCAGCCAGCCCGGCACTGGCCAACGCCGCCCGGATCACCCGCTGCTGCGACGGCCCGTTCGGCGCCGTCAAACCATTCGACGCACCATCCTGATTCACCGCCGAACCCCGCACCACCGCCAAAACCGGATGACCGAGACGCTGCGCGTCCGACAGCCGCTCCACCACCAGCACACCGGCGCCCTCACCCCAGCCGGTCCCGTCCGCGTCCGCCGAGAACGCCCGGCACCGCCCGTCCACCGACAGCCCCTGCTGCCGCGAGAAGTCGATGAAGATCGTCGGGGTGGCCATCACCGTGACCCCACCGGCCAGGGCCAGGGAGCACTCCCCCGCCCGCAGCGCCTGCACCGCCAGGTGCAACGCCACCAGCGACGACGAACACGCCGTGTCCACCGTCACCGCGGGGCCTTCCAGGCCCAGCGCGTAGGACACGCGGCCGGACAGCACACTGGTGGCGTTGCCGGTCATCATGTGGCCCTCGACCCCGGCGTTGTCGCCGCCGTCCGCGAGCGCCATCGCGAGGTTGTAGTTCGAGCTGTAGCCGCCCGCGAACACGCCGGTCGGGCTGCCCCGCAGGGTGTCCGGGTCGATGCCCGCCCGTTCCAGGGCCTCCCACGACAGTTCCAGCAGCAGCCGCTGCTGCGGGTCCATCGCCAGCGCCTCACGCGGGCTGATCCCGAAGAACTCCGCGTCGAAGTCGGCGGCCCCGGAAAGGAAGCCGCCCTGGGCGACGTACGACGTGCCGTCGTTGTCCCGATCCGGGTCGTAGAGCTCGTCGAGGTCCCAGCCGCGGTCGCCGGGGAACCCGGAAACCGCGTCCCGGCCCTCGCTCAGCAGCCGCCAGAACCGGTCCGGGGTGGCCGCGCCACCCGGGAAGCGGCAGCCCAGGCCGACGATCGCGATCGGCTCGTCCGTCCCCGCGGCGATCGCGGCGGCGGAGGTGTCTCCCGTGCCCACTGCGCCGACCAGTTCGTCGCGCAGGAACAGGGCCAACGCCAGCGGGGTGGGGTAGTCGAAGACCAACGTCGCCGGCAATCGGAGCCCGCTGACGACGCTCAGCCGGTTACGCAGTTCGACCGCGGTCAGCGAGTCGATGCCGAGTTCCTTGAACGCCTTGCGGGCCGCGACCGGGTCGGCGGACGCGTGCCCGAGGACCAGTGCGGCTTCGGAGCGGACCAGGTCGGTCAGCGTTCGTTCCTGCTCGGCCGGGCTCAGCCCGGCCAGGCTCTGGGCCAGTTCACCGCGCGACGGCACCGTGGCGGGGGTCGCGGCCGCGGGCAGGTTGCGGATCTCGGGCAGGTCCCGGACCAGCGGCATGTCGCGAAGGTCCGCACCGGCCAGTTGGGGCCAGTCCACGTCCATGACGGTCAGCACCGCTTCGGCGCCGGTCAGTGCTTCGCCCAGGGCGCGCACCGCCAGGCGGGGGTCCATGGGCGGCATCGCGCCCCGGCCGACCCGGGCCCGTACGGCGTCGCTGGACTGGGCGAAGCCGCCACCGGCCCAGGCGCCCCAGCACACGGCCAGACCGGCGAGCCCTCGGGCGCGCCGGTTCTCGGCGATCGCGTTGAGGTGGGCGTTGGCGGCTGCGTAGTTGCCCTGTCCGGCCGTGCCGAGCATCGACGCGGCGGACGAGAACAGGACGAAGTCGTCCAGGGCCAGGTCGGCGGTCAGCTCGTCCAGCAGGTCCGCGCCGGCCGCCTTGGCCCGCAGGACCGTGGCGAGGCGGGCCGGCGACTGTCGTGCCACGACACCGTCGTCCAGGACGCCCGCGGTGTGCAGTACCGACGACAGCCCGGGTCCGGTCCACGCCAGCAGGCCGGAAAGCTCGGCGCGGTCGCTCACGTCCGCGGCGACCAGGTCGATCCGGGAGCCTGCGGTCGCCAGTTCGGCGGCGAGCGCGGCAGCGCCCGCGGCGGCGGGGCCGGATCGGCTGGTCAGGACCAGCCGAGGCGCGCCGCGTTCGGCGAGCCAGCGGCTGACGTGCCCGGCGATCGCGCCGGTGCCACCGGTGATCAGCACGTCGCCGCGAGGCCGCCAACCCTCGGCCGATGCCCGGGGCCGCGGCGCCCGGGTCAGCCGGTGGCCGAGGATACCTTCCGGGCGGATCGCGACCTGGTCCTCGCCGCACCCGGCCAGCACCGCCGCGAGGCGGGAACCCGCACGCTCGTCGAGGACCGCGGGCAGGTCGATGAGGCCGCCCCAGCGGTCCGGGTGCTCCCAGGCCACGACCCGGCCGAGACCCCACACCTGCGCCTGCACCGGGCTGATCATGTCCCCGGCAACCGCACCCCGCGTGGTCACCCACAGCGGCGCGTTCACCCCGGCGTCGCCGAGCGCCTGGATCAGCGCAAGTGTCCCCGCGAGACCCTGCGCGACCTCCGGGAACTCGGGCATCGCCGACTCGTCCAGGCCCAGCAACGAGACGACACCCGCCACCTCTGCGACCGGCGACAGCTCGGCCGGACCGTCGATCGCCACGACCTCGGCCCCATGGGCCCGCAGGGCACCCGCCACGTCGGTGGCGGATTGACCGCAGCCCACGACCAGCCAGCGACCACTGAGCAAATGGAGGTCCGGGTCGGTGACGGGCACCCAGATGGTCCGGTACCGCCAGTCCGCGGTCTGCGACCGGCGGCGCCACGCGACCAGTGCCGGCAGCAGGTCACTGACCTGCGGCTCCGGCAGGCCCAGGGTGTCGGCGAGTCCGGCCAGGTCGCCGTGGTCGACCGCGCTCCAGATCTCGCCGTCGGCGCCGGTGGAGACTGCGGACCCGGGGGTCGGCATGGTCAGCAGCCCCTGCGGCCAGTACTGCTCGTGCTGGAACGCGTACGTCGGCAGATCGACGCGCGCGCCGGACGGCAGCAGTGTGCTCCAGTCCAGGCCGACACCGTGCACGTACGCCCGGGCCAGGCCGGTCAGCAGATCGCCGTCGTTTCGGCGCTGGAGCGGAATGAACACGGCACCGTCGGGGCCCAGCGCCGACAGCGAGCCGTCCGGCCCGACTTCCAGGAACACCGAGATGCCCTGGTCCACGAGCGTTGCCAGCGCGTCGCCGAACCGGACCGCTCCCCGGGTCTGCGCCGCCCAATAGTCACTACCGGGCTCGCCGACCAACGCACCGTCCAGAGCGCCCGCCCACAACACCGTCGGCCGCCGATGGTCCAGCCCCGCCGCTACCTCACCAAGCTCAGCCAGGGCCGGTTCCATCGCCGCCGAATGGAACGCATGACTGACCCGTAGCTGTTTGACCCGGCAGCCCTGCGCACGCCAATGGTCCAAAACCCGCGCAACACCCTCGGCCGCACCCGAAACCACCACCGACTCCGGGCCATTGACCGACGCGACCTCCACACCATCAACCAACGTGGCAACCACGTCGGCCTCGGCCACGTTGATCGCCGCCATCGCCCCACCCGCGGGACACTCCTGCATCGCCCGGGCCCGCGCCGCCACCAGACGACACGCATCCGGCAACGACAACACCCCCGCCACATACGCCGCCGCGATCTCACCAACGGAATGACCCACCACCGCATGCGCCGTCACCCCGGCCGCCTTCACCACCGCCGCCAACGCCACCTCAAACGCGAACAACCCCGTCTGCGCATACAACGTCTGATCGGCCACCGACCCGTCGACACCGTCAGCACCCAGCACCAGATCACGCACCGGAACGTCGAGCAGAGCGCACACCTCGTCGAACGCCTCGGCGAACACCGCACTGCCCTCGTACAGGGAACGACCCATCCCCGACCACTGCGAACCCTGACCCGCGAAAATCAGACCGACCCGCACGGCAGGCCGCGCCACGCCCGAAATCACCGATGGGGAGTGCTGGCCGGTCGCCAGGTTCGCGAGGTTCGCGAGGAAGTCACCGCGGTCGTCGCCGAGGATCACGGCGCGGTGCTCGAACGCTGTCCGGGTCGTCGCCAGCGCCGACGCCACGTCGCTCGGCGCAAGCTCGGGCCGGGCCAGCACCCACTCCCGCAGCCGGCCGGCCTGACCGGCCAGGGCGTGCGCCGACTGTCCGGACAGCAGCCACGGGGAGACGGCGGACAGTACGCGGGTCCTCCCGTCGGCCGGAAGCTCGGCCGGAGCGGGGGCTTCCTCGATGATCACGTGTGCGTTGGTGCCGCTGATACCGAACGAGGAGACCCCGGCCCGGCGGACCCGCTCCCCGGCGGGCCAGGCCACCGGCTCCTGCAGCAGCCGGACGTCGCCGGCGGTCCAGTCGATGTGCGGCGACGGCACCGCGGCGTGCAGCGTGCGCGGCAGCCGGCTGTGCTGCAGGGCGAGGACCATTTTCATCACGCCGGCGACACCGGCGGCGGCCTGCGTGTGACCCAGGTTCGACTTGACCGAGCCCAGCCACAGCGGCCGGTCCGCGGGGCGCTCCCGGCCGTACGTGGCCATCAGCGCCTGCGCCTCGATCGGGTCGCCGAGTGACGTGCCGGTGCCGTGCGCCTCCACCACGTCCACGTCGGAGGGTGTCAGTCGCGCGTTGGCGAGGGCTGTCTGGATCACACGCTGCTGGGACGGGCCGTTCGGTGCGGTGAGACCGTTCGAGGCGCCGTCCTGGTTGACGGCGGAGCCCCGGATGACGGCCAGGACGTTGTGCCCGTTGCGCTGGGCGTCCGACAGGCGTTCCACGACCAGCATGCCGACGCCCTCGGCCATGCCCATGCCGTCCGCGTCGGCCGCGAACGCCTTGGAGCGCCCGTTGGTGGCCAGGCCGCGCTGCTGGGAGAAGCCCACCATCTCCCACGGTGTCGCCATGATCGTGACACCGCCGGCCAGGGCGAGGGAGCACTCCCCGGACCGCAGCGCCTGACCGGCCAGGTGCAGCGCGACCAGCGACGACGAGCAGGCCGTGTCGACCGTGACCGCGGGACCTTCCAGGCCCAGCGCGTACGACACGCGGCCGGACAGCACGCTGGTGGCGCTGCCGGTCATCATGTGGCCTTCCAGTCCGGAGGTGCCGTCGCCGACGAGCGCGAGGACCGTGCCGTAGCCGGAGCCGTAGCCGCCGGCGAAGACACCGGTCGGGCTGCCCTTGAGCGTGGTCGGGTCGATGCCGGCGCGTTCCAGGGCCTCCCAGGAGACTTCGAGCAGGAGCCGCTGCTGCGGGTCCATGGCGAACGCCTCGCGGGGGCTGATGCCGAAGAACGCGGCGTCGAACTCGGGGGCGCCGGTCAGGAAGCCGCCCTGCGCGACGTACGCCGTACCGGCGTGGTCCGGGTCCGCGTCGAACATGCCGTCCAGGTCCCAGCCCCGGTTGCGGGGTGCGTCACCGATCGCGTCGGTGCCGCTGATCAGCAGCTGCCACAGTTCGTCCGGGCCGGCCGCGCCACCCGGGAAGCGGCAGGCCATGCCCACGATGGCGATGGGCTCGTCGGCCGCCACGCCGGTGATCCCGGCCGGGGACGCGCTGGGGGCGAGGTCGCCGGCGAGTTCGGTACGCAGGTGGACGGCCACGTCGGCCGCGGTCGGGTAGTCGAAGATCAGGGTCGCGGGCAGCCGCAGCCCGGTCGCCGCGTTCAGCCGGTTGCGCAGTTCGACCGCGGTCAGCGAGTCGAATCCGAGTCCCTGGAACGCCCGCTGCGGCGCGACCGCGTCCGCCGAGGTGTGCCCGAGGACCAGTGCGGCTTCGGAGCGGACCAGGTCGGTCAGGATTCGTTCCTGCTCGGACGGGTTGAGCCCGGTCAGGCTCTGGGCCAGTTCACCGCGCGACGGCACCAGAGCGGGTGTCGCGGCGGCGGGCAGGTTACGGATCTCGGGCAGGTCCCGGACCAGCGGCATGGCGCGCAGGTGGGCGGCATCGGGTGCGGCGGCCAGCTTGGCCCAGTCCACGTCCATCACGGTCAGCACGGCGTCGCCGCCGGTGATTGCTTCGCCGAGCGCGCGGGCCGCGAGCCGCGGATCCATGGGCGGCATCGCGCCCTGGCCGACCCGGGCCCGTACGGCGTCGCTGGACTGGGCGAAGCCGCCGCCGGCCCACGCGCCCCAGCAGACCGTCAGCGCGGGCAGGCCCCGCTCCCGCCGGTTCTCGGCGAGCGCGTCGAGGTACGCGTTGGCGGCCGCGTAGTTGCCCTGCCCGGCGGTGCCGAGCGTCGATGCGGAGGAGGAGAACAGGATGAAGTCGTCGAGGTTCAGGTCCTCGGTCAGCACGTCGAGCAGCGCCGCGCCGACGGCCTTGGCCCGCAGGACCGTGGCGAGGCGGGCCGGCGACTGTCGTGCCACGACACCGTCGTCCAGGGCACCGGCGGTGTGCAGCACCGACGACAGGCCCGGACCGGTCCAGGCCAGCAGACCCGAGAGTTCGGCACGGTCACTCGCGTCGGCGGCGACCACGTCGACCCGGGAACCTGTGGTCGCCAGTTCCGCGGCGAGCTCGGCAACGCCCGCGGCCGACGGGCCGGAACGGCTGGTCAGGACCAGGCGCGACGTGCCGCGTTCGGCGAGCCAGCGGCTGACGTGCCCGGCGATCGCGCCGGTGCCACCGGTGATCAGCACGTCGCCGCGCGGCCGCCAACCGTCGGCTGAGCCGCGCGGCCGTGGCGCCCGGGTCAAGCGGCGGCCGAGGATGCCTTCCGGGCGGATCGCGACCTGGTCCTCGCCGCACCCGGCCAGCACCGCCGCCAGGCGGGAGGCCGCCCGCTCGTCGAGGACCGCGGGCAGGTCGATGAGGCCGCCCCAGCGGTCCGGGTGCTCCAGCGCAACGACCCGGCCGAGACCCCACGCTTGCGCCTGCACCGGGCTGGTCACGCCGGAGGCAACCGCGCCCCGCGTGGTCACCCACAAGGGCGCATCGGAACCGGCGTCGCCGAGCGCCTGGATCAGCGCAAGTGTCCCCGCGAGACCCTGCGCGACCTCCGGGAACTCCGGCATCGGCGACTCGTCCAGACCCAGCAGGGAGATGACACCCGCCACCGCACCGGACGACGGCACCTCCGCCGGACCCTCGATCGTCACGACCTCGGCGCCATGGGTTCCCAGCGCGGCCGCCACGTCGTCGGCGGCCTGACCGGAGCCCACGACCAGCCAGCGCCCGCTCAGCACGGCAAAGTCGGGGTCGGCGACCCGTGTCCACTTCGTGCGGTACCGCCAGTCCGCGGTCTGCGACCGGTTGCGCCACGCGACCAGCGCGGGAAGCAGTTCGCCGACGGACCGGTCCGGCAGGTCCAGGGTTTGCGCGAGTCCGGTCACGTCGCCGTTGTCGACCGCGGTCCAGAACTCGGTCTCCGCGCCGGTTCCCGCGGCAGCGCCGACGGTCGGAAGGGTGAGCAGCCCCTGCGGCCAGTACCGCTCGTGCTGGAACGCGTACGTGGGCAGGCCGACCCGCTCCCCGGCCGGCAGCAGCGCGCTCCAGTCCACGGTCACGCCGTTCACGAACGCGCGGGCCAGCCCGGTGAGCAGGCCGCCCTCGCCTTCCTTGCGCCGCTGCAGCGGAACGCACACCGCGGTGTCCGGGCCCAGCGACGACAGCGAACCGTCCGGCCCGACCTCCAGGAACACCGACACGCCCTGGTCCACCAGGGTCCTCAGGGCATCACCGAACCGCACGGCTCCCCGGGTCTGTGCCGCCCAGTAGTCGCCGGCAGGCTCGCCGACCAGCGCGCCGCCAAGGGCACCCGCCCACAGCAGCGTCGGCCGCTGGTGGTCCAGCCCGGCCGCGACCTCGCCGAGGGACGCCAGGGCCGGTTCCATCGCGGCCGAGTGGAACGCGTGACTGACCCGCAACTGGCGAACCCGGCGGCCCTGACCACGCCAATACTCCAAGACCTGCTGCACGGCCTCGGCCTCACCGGAGACCACCACCGAGTCCGGGCCGTTGACCGACGCGATCTCCACACCATCAACCAGAGACGCCACCACATCGACCTCGGCGGCGTTGATCGCCGCCATCGCCCCACCCGACGGCAGGGCCTGCATCGCCCGAGCCCGCACCGCCACGAGACGGCACGCATCCGGCAGAGACAAAACCCCCGCGACGTACGCCGCAGCGATCTCGCCGACGGAGTGACCGACCACCGCATGCACCGTCACACCAGCGGCGTTCACCACCGCTGCCAGTGCCACCTCGAAGGCGAACAACCCGGTCTGCGCGTACAGGGTCTGGTCGGCAAGAGACTCGTCGACACCCTCGGCGCCCAGCACGAGATCCCGCACCGAGACACCGAGCTCGAGCTCCAACAGGCCGCACACCTGATCGAATGTCTCGGCGAACACCGGGCTGTTCTCGTACAGGGAACGACCCATGCCCGACCACTGCGAACCCTGACCCGCAAAGATCAGGCCGACCTGAACGCCGGGCCGCGCCACCCCCGACACCACCGAGGGGGAATCCTGAGCGGTCGCCACGGATGCGAGTCCCGCCAGCAGCCCGTCGCGGTCGCGGCCGAGCGCGACGGCCCGGTGTTCGAACAGCGAGCGGGTCGCGGCCAGCGACGACGCCACGTCCGCCGGGGCGAGCTCGGGCCGGGTCAGCACCCATTCCCGCAGCCGGCCGGCCTGTGAGGCGAGGCTCTGCGCCGACCGGCCCGAGACGATCCACGCGCTGCCGTCCGAGAGCACCGGCGTCCGGGGCGCTGCCGCGGTGGCGGTCTCGGCGGGCGGCTCCTCGATGATCACGTGGGCGTTGGTGCCGCTGATGCCGAACGCGGACACGCCGGCCCGGCGGACACGCTCGCCGGCGGGCCATGCGACCGGTTCCTGCAGCAGTGCGACGTCGCCGGCCGACCAGTCCACGTGCGGGGACCGGATTCCGGCGTGCAGCGTGCGCGGCAGGAGGCCGTGCCGCATGGCAAGGATCATCTTCATCACACCGGCGACACCGGCGGCGGCCTGCGTGTGGCCCAGGTTCGACTTGACCGAGCCCAGCCACAGCGGCGCCTGCCCGGCACGGTCCTGACCGTACGTGGCGAGCAGCGCCTGCGCCTCGATCGGGTCACCCAGGGTGGTGCCGGTGCCGTGCGCCTCCACGACGTCCACATCGGAGGGTGCGAGCCGCGCTCCGGCCAGGGCGGCGCGGATGACCCGCTGCTGCGACGGCCCGTTCGGGGCGGTCAGCCCGTTGGAGGCGCCGTCCTGGTTGATGGCCGAACCCCGCACGACCGCGAGGATCGGGTGCCCGTTGCGCTGGGCGTCCGACAGCCGCTCGACCACGAGCATGCCCGCGCCCTCGGCCATGCCCATGCCGTCCGCGTCCGCGGAGAACGCCTTGGACCGCCCGTCCGCGGCGAGTCCCCGCTGCTCGGAGAAGCCGAGCAGCTCCCACGGTGTCGCCATGATGGTGACGCCGCCGACGAGCGCGAGGGAGCACTCGCCGGAACGCAGCGCCTGACCGGCCAGGTGCAGCGCGACCAGCGACGACGAGCAGGCCGTGTCGACCGTGACCGCGGGACCTTCCAGGCCCAGCGCGTACGACACCCGGCCGGACAGCACGCTGGTGGCATTGCCGGTCATCAGGTGCCCGTTGCCTTCGAGGCCCGGGGTCTGCGCGTCCATGAGCGCGGCGACCATCGCGTAGCCAGAGCCGTAGCCACCGGCGAAGACGCCGGTGGCGCTGCCACGCAGGGCCTTCGGGTCGATCCCGGCGTGTTCCAGGGCCTCCCAGGAGACTTCCAGCAGGAGCCGCTGCTGCGGGTCCATGGCGAGCGCTTCGCGGGGGCTGATACCGAAGAACCCGGCGTCGAACTCGGCCACGTCGGTGAGGAAGCCGCCCTGCTGGGCGTACGCCGTACCCTCGTGGTCCGGGTCCGGGTCGAACAGGCCGTCCAGGTCCCAGCCGCGGTCGGTGGGTACGTCGCCGACCGCGTCGCCGCCGGTGGACAACAGCTCCCACAGGCGTTCCGGGGTGCTCGTGCCGCCCGGGAACCGGCAGCTCATGCCGACGATCACCATCGGGTCGTCGTCGGTGGCCGCAAGCGCGGCCGTTTCCGGGGTCGCCGGGGTGGTGGCCAGTTCACCGGCCAGCTCGGTGCGCAGGTGGGCGGCGAGGGCCACGGAGTTCGGGTAGTCGAAGATCAGGGTGGTGGGCAGCCGCAGGCCGGTTGCCGCGTTCAGCCCGTTGCGCAGCTCGACGGCGGTCAGCGAGTCGAAGCCCAGCTCGTTGAAGGCGCGGTCGGCCTCGATGGCCTCGAACGACGAGTAGCCCAGCACGGCGGCCGCCTCGACCCGTACGAGGTCCGCGAGCGCGCGCTGCTGGCCGGCGCGGTCGAGGCCGGCGAGGCGCTGCGACAGCTCGCCCTGGCCGTGGACCACGGTCGCCGGGCCGGTGGCGGCAGTGGTGAACTGCCGGATCTCCGGCAGGTCCCGGACCAGCGGCATGTCGGACAGGTTCCCGGCGTTCGGGGCGGCCGCGAGCTGTGTCCAGTTCACGTCCATCACGGTGAGCACCGGGTCGGTGCCCTCCAGGGCCTCGCCGAGCGCGCGCACGGCGAGCTGCGGGTCCATGGCGGGCATGGGTCCCTGCTGGGTGCGTTGCCGGACGACGTCGTTCGCGCCGGCCAGTCCGGCGCCGTCCCAGGCGCCCCAGCACACGGCCAGCGCGGGAAGTCCGCGGCTGCGCCGGTTCTCGGCGAGGCCGTCCAGGTACGCGTTCGCGGCGGCGTAGTTGCCCTGCCCGGCGGCGCCGAGCACGGAGGCGGACGACGAGAAGAGGACGAACGCGTCCAGGTCGAAGCCGGCGGTCAGTTCGTCGAGCAATGCGGCACTGGCCGCCTTGGCACGCAGGCTGGTTTCCAGGCGGGACGGTGACAGCCGTTCCACCACGCCGTCGTCGAGAACCCCGGCGGTGTGCAGCACCGACGACAGCGCCGATCCGGTCCACGCCAGCAGGCCGGTCACGTCGTCCCGGTTGCTGACGTCGGCGGCGATCACGTCGACCCGCGAGCCGGCCGCGGCCAGTCCCGCCGCGTGCGCGGCGACGCCGGTGGCCGCCGGCCCGGAACGGCTGGTCAGCACCAGGCGGGACGTGCCGCGTTCGGCGAGCCAGCGACTGACGTGCCCGGCGATCGCGCCGGTGCCACCGGTGATCAGTACGTCGCCGCGCGGCCGCCAGCCCTCGGCGGATGCCCGCGGCTGCGCGGCCCGCACGAGGCGGCGGCCCAGGACCCCGGCCGTACGGATCGCGGCCTGGTCCTCGTCGCATCCGGCCAGCACCGCCGCCAGGCGGAGGCCGGCGCGGTCGTCGAGCACGGGCGGCAGGTCGATCAAGCCGCCCCAGCGGTCCGGGTGTTCCATGGCGACGACCCGGCCGAGACCCCAGATCTGCGCCTGTACCGGGCTGGTCAGCGCCTCGCCCGGACCGGCGGCGACCGCACCGCGGGTGACCAGCCACAACGGAGCGTCGACTCCGGCGGCGCCGAGCGCCTGGACCAGGGCCAATGTCGCCGCGAGACCTTGCGGGACGGCCGGGAACTCCGGCATCGGCGACTCGTCGAGTCCCAGCAGCGACACGACGCCCGCAACGTCACCGAACGAGGCGAAGTCGGCCGTGGCGTCGATCGCCGACGCTTCGGCGCCTCGGGCCGTCAGCGCTGCGACCACGTCGTCGGCGGGTTGCCCGGTTCCGGTCACCACCAGCCATGTGCCGGACAGCAGGCCCGCGCCCGGGTCGGTGACCGGTGCCCACGTCGTCCGGTACCGCCATCCGGCGGTCAGCGAGCGGTCCCGTTCCTCGCGCCGCCACCGAGCGAGTGCGGGCAGCGCTTCTTCGAACGTACGCTGCCCGTCCACGGAAAGCGTCTCGGTCAGCCGGGTCAGGTCGCCACGCTCGACGGCGGCCCAGAACTGCTCCTCGGCGGCCGAGCCCACGCCCGTACCGGCCGTCTTGGCGGTGGGGCTGCCGGTCTTCAGCCAGTACTGCTCGTGCTGGAACGCGTACGTGGGCAGGCCGACCCGCTCACCGGACGGCAGCAGTGTGCTCCAGTCGACGGTCACGCCGTGCACGTACGCCCGGGCGAGCCCGGTCAGCAGGCTGCCCTCGGCCTCCTTGCGCCGCTGCAACGGAACGCACACGGCACCGTCCGGGCCCAGCGACGACAGCGAGCCGTCCGGCCCGACCTCCAGGAACACCGAGATGCCCTGGTCCACCAGCGTGCGCAGCGCGTCGCCGAACCGCACCGCCCCCCGAGTCTGCGCCGCCCAGTAGTCACTGCCAGGCTCGTGGACGAGCCCGCCGTCGAGAGCACCCGCCCACAACACCGTCGGCCGCCGATGGTCCAGCCCCGCCGCTGCCTCACCAAGCTCAGCCAGGGCCGGTTCCATCGCCGCCGAATGGAACGCATGACTGACCCGTAGCTGTTTGACCCGGCAGCCCTGCGCACGCCAATGGTCCAAAACCCGCGCAACACCCTCGGCCGCACCCGAAACCACCACCGACTCCGGGCCATTGACCGACGCGACCTCCACACCATCAACCAACGTGGCAACCACGTCGGCCTCGGCCACGTTGATCGCCGCCATCGCCCCACCCGCGGGACACTCCTGCATCGCCCGGGCCCGCGCCGCCACCAGACGACACGCATCCGGCAACGACAACACCCCCGCCACATACGCCGCCGCGATCTCACCAACGGAATGACCCACCACCGCATGCGCCGTCACCCCGGCCGCCTTCACCACCGCCGCCAACGCCACCTCAAACGCGAACAACCCCGTCTGCGCATACAACGTCTGATCGGCCACCGACTCGTCGACACCGTCGGCACCCAGCACCAGATCACGCACCGGAACGTCGAGCAGAGCGCACACCTCGTCGAACGCCTCGGCGAACACCGCACTGCCCTCGTACAGGGAACGACCCATCCCCGACCACTGCGAACCCTGACCCGCGAAAATCAGACCGACCCGCACGGCAGGCCGCGCCACCCCCGCCACCACCGACGGGGAGGGCTGGCCTGCGGCCACGTTCACCAGCTCGTCGCGGTCGCCGCCGAGCAGGACCGCCCGGTGGTCGAACGCCGACCGGGTCGTGGCCAGCGACCACGCCACGTCCGCGGGCGCCAGCTGCGGACGCGCTCCCGTCCACTCCCACAGCCGGCTCGCCTGACCGGCCAGGCCCTGGGCGGACCGGCCGGACAGCAGCCAGGCGGCCACCCCGGAGATCACCGGCGTCCGGACCTCGGCCGGAGCGGCCGGTTCGCCGGTCTCCGCCGGCGCCTCCTCGAGAATCACGTGCGCGTTGGTGCCGCTGATGCCGAACGACGACACGCCCGCGCGTCGCACCCGCTCCCCGGCAGGCCAGGCCACCGGCTCCTGCAGCAGCCGCACCTCGCCCGCCGCCCAGTGGATGTGTGGGGACAGTTCGGCGGCGTGCAGGGTCCGCGGGAGCTGCTGGTGCTGCAGCGCCAGCACCATCTTGATCACGCCGGCGATGCCGGCGGCGGCCTGCGTGTGGCCGATGTTGGATTTCACCGTGCCGAGCCACAGCGGCGCCTGGCCGGCGCGATCCTGACCGTACGTGGCGAGCAGCGCCTGCGCTTCGATCGGGTCACCCAGCGGGGTGCCGGTGCCGTGCGCCTCGACCACGTCCACGTCGCTGGTCGACAGGCGCCCGCTGGCCAGCGCCGCGCGGATGACCCGCTGCTGCGACGGTCCGTTGGGGGCGGTCAGGCCGTTCGAGGCGCCGTCCTGGTTGATCGCCGAACCGCGGACGACCGCGAGCACGCGGTGGCCGTTGCGGCGGGCGTCGGAGAGTCGTTCCAGGACGACCATGCCGACACCCTCGGAGACGCCCATGCCGTCGGCCTGCGCGGAGAACGCCTTGCACCGGCCGTCGCGGGCGAGCCCGAGCTGCCGGGAGAACTGGGTGAACATGATCGGGCTGGCGGTCACGGTGACGCCACCGGCGAGCGCCAGCGTGCATTCGCCGGAGCGCAGCGCCTGTCCGGCCACGTGCAGCGCGACCAGCGACGACGAGCAGGCCGTGTCGACCGTGACCGCGGGACCTTCCAGACCGAGCGTGTACGAGACGCGGCCGGAGATGATGCTGGTCGAGGTGCCGGTCATCAGGTGACCGTCCATGTCCTCTTCCACGCCCGGGGTGAAGCCGTACCCGGAGAGCGAGGCCCCGGCGAAGACGCCGGTCAGTGAGCCGCGCAGCGACGCCGGGTCGATGCCGGCGTGTTCCAGGGCTTCCCAGGAGACCTCCAGCAGCAGCCGCTGCTGCGGGTCCATCGCGACGGCTTCGCGCGGGCTGATGCCGAAGAAGCCCGCGTCGAAGCCGCTCGCGTGGTGCATGAACCCGGCCTCGCGGACCTGCGAGGTGCCGTCCGGGTCCTGCGCGTAGATCTCTTCGATGTTCCAGCCGCGGTCACCGGGGAATCCGGCGACCGCGTCGGCGCCGGACTCCAGCAGGGCCCAGAACCCTTCCGGATCCTGGGTCCCGCCGGGGAAACGGCATCCGATCCCGACGATGGCGATCGGTTCGTGGTTGCGTTCCTCGGCCTCGCGGAGTCGCTCGCGCGTCTCGTGCAGGTTCGTGGTCGCCCATTTGAGGTAATCACGGAGGGTTTCTTCGTTCGCCACGGAACCTCACTCGCTCGAACTATGGAGGCCAGGAACGCGCGATATCGGGTGTCCCTACCGGCCGAGTTCTCGGTGAATGAAGTCGAAAATCTCGTCGTCGGTGGCGGCCCCGATTTTCTCCGCGACTACCTCGTGCTTCGTTGACGTCGTACTCGCCGTCCACTGGGCGACAAGTCCCTGCAGACGCTCCAAAATCAGTGGGATCGTGTCGCTGTCCGGCTTTGCGTCGGCCAGGAGGGAACCGAGTCGGTCGACCTCCTGCACCAGCGACACCGGCATCAATTCACCCTGGAACAGTTGGTGCCAAAGATAGTCGGCGAGCGCGGTCGGATTGGGACAGTCGAACAGCAGGGTGGCCGGTAGCTGCAGGTCAGTGGCGGCGCTGATGCGATTACGCAGTTCAACTGCGGTCAGCGAATCGAAGCCGAGGTCGCTGAACGCGCGGGTCGCCTCGACCAGATCGGGGCTCGGGTAGTCGAGCACACCGGCGGCCTGTGCCTGCACCAGCGAAACCAGCATGCGCTGCTGCTCCACCTTGGGCTGGCCCGCCAACCGCTGCCGCAGCGCCGCACCGGCGTCCGGGTTCGCTTCGGCCGCGGCCGGTTCGGCGGCTGCCAGTGCCTGCTTGACCGCGGGCAGGTCACCGATCAGAGGGCTGGGGCGGCGCAGCGTGAACGGCGGCGCGAACCGGTCCCAGTCGACGTCGGCGATCGTCACGAGGCCTTCGCCGGCGTCCACGATCTGGGCCAGGGCCTGAACCGCCTGGTCCGGCTGCATGACCGACAGTCCGCGGCGTGCACCCTGGGCGGCCCCCTGTTCGTCGGTCATGCCGCCGCCACCCCACGGGCCCCACGCCACCGAGGTGGCCGGCAGGCCCAGACCACGCCGGTGCTCGGCGAGCGCGTCCAGATACGTGTTCGCCGCCGCGTACGCGGACTGCAGGCCACTGCCCCACGTCGCCGAGATCGACGAGAACAGCACGAACGCATCCAGGTCCCGGTCGCGGGTCAGCTCGTGCAGATGCGTGGCGCCGGCCGCCTTCGCGGCCAGGATGCGGGACAGGTCACCGGTGGTGGTGTCGCTGACCGCGGCGGCCGGGCCGATGCCCGCGGTGTGCAGCACCGTGGACAGTTCCGGTCCTCCCGTGTCGATCCAGTCCAGCAGCCCGGACAGGGCGGCACGGTCGCCGATGTCGCAGGTCACCACGTCCACCCGGGTGCCCTCGGTGGCCAGTCGCGCCGCCCGTGCGGGCACGCCGTCGGCGGCGGCGCCGGTCCGGCTGGTCAGCACGACCCGGGGTGCACCCCGTTCGGCCAGCCAGTGGGCGACGTGGCCGGCGATGGCGCCGGTGCCGCCGGTGACCAGGGTGCTGCCGCGGGGCGTCCACGGCCCGGCCGGGGTGCGCGGCGCCGGGAGGTGGGCGAGGCGGCGGCCGAGGACCGCGGTCGTCCGGATCGCGGCCTGGTCCTCGCCCCGGTCGGCGAGCACACTGACCAGCCGTCCGCCGGCCCGCTCGTCGAGTACGGCGGGAACGTCGACCAGGCCGCCCCAGCGTTCCGGGTACTCCAGGGCGATCACGCGGCCGAGCCCCCACAGCTGCGCCTGGACGGGGCTGGTCAGGGTCTCGCCCGGCCCGGCGGCCACCGCGCCGCAGGTCAGCACCCACAGTGGCGCGTCGATGCCCGCGTCGCCAAGGGCCTGGGTCAGTCCGAGCGTCGCCGCGAGGCCGCGGCTCACCACCGGCGTGCCGGGCACAGCTGTTTCGTCCAGGCCGAGCAGCGAGACCACACCCGCGGTCACGGCATTGTCCGGCAGGGCGCCGGTCAGCAGGGAGTTCAGCTCTGCCGAGCCGGTGACCCCGGCCGGGACGTCGACGACGGTGACCTCGGCGCCGCGGGCGGCCAGGGCGTCGGCCACGTCCGTCCGGGTTCCTTCGGGACGCAGCACCAGCCACGCCCCGGTCAGCGCGCCCGCGCCGGTGTCCGGGACCGGTGTCCAGGTCGCCCGGTACCGCCAGCCGGCGGTGAGTGAGCGGTCCTGTTCGCGGCGGCGCCACGACGCCAGCGCGGGCAGCAGGTCGGCGATGGGACGGGCGGTGTCGATGGCGAGGGTGTCGCCGAGCCGGCTGAGGTCGGCGTTCTCGATGGCGGCCCAGAACTCGGTGTCGACGGCGGCGCCGTCCGAGGGGGTGTCCGCGGTCGGGGTCGGTTCCAGCCAGTACGGCTGGTGCTGGAACGCGTAGGTGGGCAGGTCGACCAGCTCACCCGCGGGCAGGACGGCCTTCCAATCCACCGGCAGCCCCGAAACCCACGCCTGCGCCAGCGATTTCAGGACCCGGGCGGCATCGTCGTGGTCGCGCTCCAGCGTGCCCACCGTGGACACACCCTCCGCGGTCTCCTCGATCGCCGCGGTCAGCACCGGATGCGGCGACACCTCCACGAACGCGGTATGCCCCGCGCCGACCAGCACCCGCACCGCCTGCTCGAACCGCACCATCCGCCGCAGGTTGGCGTACCAGTACGCCGCATCGACCGGAGTGTCCCCCAGCCAGTCACCGGTCACCGTCGACAGCATCGGCACCCGGCCCGGCAACACCGCAATGTCCGCCAACTCCGCCGCCAGGACCGCTTCGAGCGGCTCGACCAGCGGGGAATGCGCCACAAAATCCGTCTCCGGAACCCGCCACCGCAACACGCGCTGACGCGCCAGCGTCCGCTCGAACTCGGCCAGCGCCTCCTGCTCGCCCGAGACGACCACGGTCGCCGGGCCGTTCACCGCCGCCACCGACAGACGACCGTCCCACTGCCGCACGAGTTCCTCGACCGCGGCAGACGGCATGACGACCGACACCATCGACCCCGACACCGACAGACTCGACAACGCCCGCGACCGGGCCACCACCACCCGGGCGGCGTCTTCGACGCTGAGCAGACCCGCCACCGTCGCCGCGGCGATCTCACCCTGCGAGTGGCCGACCACGGCCTGCGGGGTCACGCCGGACGCCTCCCACACCGCGGCGAGGGACACCATCACCGCCCACAACACCGGCTGCACCACATCAGCGGTGTCCAACGAGTCACCACTGGACAGCTTCTCCGACAGCGACCAGTCCACCAGCGGCGCCAGAGCACGCTCACACTCGGCGAGCCTCGCCGCGAACACCGGCGACTCGGCCAGCAGCCGACGGCCCATCCCCACCCACTGCGAACCCTGACCGGCGAACACGAACACCGGGCGGACACCCGTACCCGAAACGCCAGAGACCACACCCGCCGCGGAGCCGGCGGTGGCGAGCGTGCCGAGACCGTCGATCAACGCGGGCCGGTCCTCGCCGAACACGACCGCACGATGCTCGAACACCGACCGCGACACCGCCAGAGACCAGCCCACATCACCCGGCACCGCGCCCGGATGCGCAGCCACCCACTCCCGCAGACGACCCGCCTGACCGGCCAGGCTGACCGCCGAACGCGCCGAAACCGGCCATGCGCACACCGCGGCGCTCTGCACCACCGGCGGTCCGGCCGGGTCGCGGTCGGGTGTGGCGGGCGACTCGGCGGGCGCCTCCTCCAGGATGAGGTGCACGTTGGTGCCGCTCATGCCGAACGAGGAGATGCCGGCGCGGCGGACCCGCTCACCGGCCGGCCACGGCACCGGCTCCTGCAGCAGCCGCACGTCGCCGGCCGACCAGTCGATGTGCGGCGACGGCTCGCCGGCGTGCAGGGTGGCGGGAATCTGCTGGTTCTGCAGCGCCAGGACCATCTTGATGACGCCCGCGACGCCGGCGGCGGCCTGGGTGTGACCGATGTTGGATTTGAGCGAGCCGAGCCACAGCGGCGGCTGGTCGCCGCGCTCCTGGCCGTACGTGGCCAGCAGCGCCTGCGCCTCGATCGGGTCGCCGAGCACCGTGCCGGTGCCGTGCGCCTCGACCACGTCCACGTCGGAGGCGGACAGCTGGGCGCTGGCCAGCGCGGCCCGGATGACCCGCTGCTGCGAGGGGCCGTTCGGGGCGGTCAGGCCGTTGGACGCGCCGTCCTGGTTGACCGCGGAACCGCGGACGATCGCGAGGATCCTGTGCCCGTTGCGCTGGGCGTCGGACAGGCGTTCCAGGACGAGCATGCCGGCGCCCTCGCCGAGGCCCATGCCGTCGGCCGACGCGGAGAACGGCTTGCAGCGCCCGTCCGGTGCGAGGCCCATCTGGCGGCTGAACTGGTCGAACAGGAGCGGGTTCGCGGCCACCATGACACCGCCGGCCAGCGCGGTGGTGCATTCGCCCGACCGCAGGGCCTGGGTGGCCAGGTGCAGCGCGACCAGCGACGACGAGCAGGCGGTGTCCACGGTGACGGCCGGGCCCTCCAGGCCCAGGGTGTACGACACCCGGCCGGACACGACACTGGTCGAGATGCCGGTGACGAGGTGCCCGTCGAGGCGGCCCTGCAGGCCCGCGCTCCAGCCGTATCCGGAGGCGGAGGCGCCGGCGAACACGCCGGTGGCGGAGCCGTGCATCGATGCGGGGTCGATCCCGGCGCGTTCGAGGGCCTCCCACGCGACCTCCAGCAGCAGGCGCTGCTGCGGGTCCATGGTCAACGCCTCGCGGGGGCTGATCCCGAAGAATCCGGCGTCGAACCCGTCGGCGTCGTAGACGAAACCGCCGGATCGTACGGCGTCGCCGGCGTACCCGGGGTCGGAGAGGTCCTGCAGGCGCCAGCCGCGGTTCTCCGGCAGCGCCGCGATGGCGTCGGTGCCCGCGGCGACGACCTTCCACAGGTCGTCGGGGCTGTCCGAGCCGCCGGGGTACCGGCAGGCCATGCCGACGATCGCGATCGGTTCGTCGCTGACCGCCGCGGCGATCGGGGCGGCCGGGGCTGCGCCGGGTGCGTCGCCCAGCTGGGCCAGCAGGAATTCGGCGGCGGCGGTCGGGGTGGGCGCGTCGAACAGCAGGGTGGCGGGCAACTGCAGGTCGGCGGCGCCGCTGAGCCGGTTCCGGAGCTGGACCGCGGTCAGCGAGTCGAAGCCGAGGTCGCTGAACGCGCGGTGGGCGTCGACCGCGTCCGGGCTCGGGTAGTCCAGGACGGCGGCGGCGTGCGACTGCACCAGGCCGACCAGGGTGCGGAGGCGGTCGGCGCGGGACAGGCCGGCCAGTTGCCGTTTGAGGTCGGAGCCGCCGTCCGCTTCGGCGCCGGGCGCCGCGGGTCCGCTGTCCAGGACACGTTTGACCGCGGGCAGGTCGGCGATCAGGGGGCTGGGGCGGCGCAGCGTGAACGGCGGTGCGAACCGGTTCCAGTCGACGTCGGCGATCGTGACCTGGCCTTCGCCCGCGTCGAGGATCTGGGCCAGGGCGCGTACGGCGTGCCGCGGCTCCATGGTCATCAGACCTCGCCGTACGCCCTGGGCGGCGCCTTCCGCGTCGGTCATGCCGCCGCCACCCCACGGGCCCCACGCCACCGAGGTGGCCGGCAGGCCCAGACCACGCCGGTGCTCGGCGAGCGCGTCCAGATAGGTGTTCGCCGCCGCGTACGCCGACTGCAGGCCACTGCCCCACGTCGCCGAGATCGACGAGAACAGCACGAACGCGTCCAGGTCCCGGTCCCGGGTCAGCTCGTGCAGGTGCGCCGCGGCGGTCGCCTTGGCGCCGAGCACTGCCGCCAGGAGTTCCGGTGTGGTGCCGGCGACGGGGGCGGTGGGGCCGATGCCGGCCGTGTGCATGACGGCCGACAGTTGCGGGCCGGTCGCGTCGATGCGGGACAGGACGGCGGCCAGGTCGGGCCGGATCCCGGCGTCGCCGGCCAGGACGTCGACGCGGGCGCCGGCGGTCGCCAACTGCGCCGCCAGGGCCGGTACGCCGGCGGCGGCCGGGCCGGAGCGGCTGGTCAGCACGAGGCGGGGCGCGCCCCGTTCGGCGAGCCAGCGGGCCACGTGGCCACCGATCGCGCCGGTGCCGCCGGTGATCAGGGTGCTGCCGCGGGGCGTCCACCGCTCGGCGGCGTTGCGGGGCCGCGGGGCCTGGGTGAGGCGCCGGCCGATGATGCCGGACGGGCGGATCGCGACCTGGTCCTCGCCGGTGCCGGCGAGCACGGCGGCGAGCCGGGCGGCAGCCTTGGCGTCGAGGACGGCGGGCAGGTCGATCAGGCCGCCCCAGCGGTCGGGGTTCTCCAGGCCGACGACGCGGCCGAGTCCCCAAGCCTGGGCCTGGGTGGGGCTGGGCAGCGGGTCGCCGGGTGCGGTGGCGACCGCACCGCAGGTGAGGACCCAGCGCGGGGCGTCCAGGCCGATCTGGTCGAACGTCTGCAGCACCGCCAGGGTCGCGGCGAGTCCCTGGCTGACCGCCGGGAACTCCGGCAGCGGGGACTCGTCCAGCGCGAGCAGGGTGACGATGCCGGTCACGTCGCCCACGTCGGTGCCGAGGTCGTACAGCTCGGTGGTGATCCGGTCCCGGTCGGCGGGGAGTTCGATCGCGACGACGTCGGCGCCGCGGGCCTCCAGGGCGGCGGTGACGTCGGGGCGGCCCTGTCCGGCGGCGGCGATGACGAGCCAGGTACCGGTGAGTGCGGTGGTGCGGGGTTCGGGGACCGGGGTCCAGGTCACCCGGTAGCGCCAGTTGGCGGTGAGCGAGCGGTCCTGTTCGCGGCGGCGCCACGACGCCAGTGCGGGCAGCACCTCGTCGAGGTGGTGCTGGTCCTCGATCTCCAGGACTTCGGCGATGTGGGCGCGGTCGCCGCCTTCGACGGCGGCCCAGAAGCGTGCTTCGGCGACGGTGCCGAGCCCGGATCCGGCCGTGTCGGGGCTGTCGGTGGCGGGCTCCAGCCAGTAGCGGTGGTGGTCGAATGCGTAGGTGGGCAGGTCGACCAGCTCACCCGCGGGCAGGACGGCCTTCCAATCCACCGGCAGCCCCGCAACCCACGCCTGCCCCAGCGATTTCAGGACCCGGGCCGTGTCGTCGTGGTCGCGCTCCAGCGTGCCCACCGTGGACACACCCTCCGCGGTCTCCTCGATCGCCGCGGTCAGCACCGGATGCGGCGACACCTCCACGAACGCGGTGTGCCCGGCCTCGACCAGCACCCGCACGGCCTGCTCGAACCGCACCATCCGCCGCAGGTTGGCGTACCAGTACGCCGCATCGACCGGGGTGTCGCCCAGCCAGTCACCGGTCACGGTCGACACCATCGGCACCCGGCCCGGCAACACCGTGATCCCGGCCAGTTCCGCGGCCAGAACCGACTCCAGCGGTTCGACCACGGGGGAATGCGCGACGAAGTCGGTCTCCGGGACCCGCCACCGCAGGACGTGCTGACGGGCGAGCTCCCGCTCGAACTCCTCCAGGGCGTCCGGCTCGCCGGAGACGACGACGGTTGCGGGGCCGTTGATCGCGGCCACGGACAGGCGGCCGTCCCACCGCTCGACCAGTTCCTCGACGGCGGCCGACGGCATGACGACCGACACCATCGACCCGGACACCGACAGACTCGACAACGCCCGCGACCGGGCCACCACCACCCGGGCGGCGTCTTCGACGCTGAGCAGACCCGCCACCGTCGCCGCGGCGATCTCACCCTGCGAGTGGCCGACCACGGCCTGCGGGGTCACGCCGGACGCCTCCCACACCGCGGCGAGGGACACCATCACCGCCCACAACACCGGCTGCACCACATCGGCCGTGTCCAGCGTTGCGGCGCTGGTCAGCTTCTCCGACAGCGACCAGTCCACCAGCGGTGTCAGAGCACGCTCACACTCGGCGAGCTTGGCCGCGAACACCGGCGACTCGGCCAGCAGCTGACGGCCCATGCCCGCCCACTGCGAACCCTGTCCGGCAAACACGAACACCGGGCGGACACCCGTACGGGCAACGCCGGACAGCGGGGAATCACCGACCGTGACCGCGCGGTACTCGAACACCGACCGCGATGCGGCCAGCGACCAGCCGACGTCGCCCGGTGCCGTGCCTGGGTGCGCGGCCACCCAGGCCCGCAGCCGCTCCACCTGCCGCTCCAGGCTGGCGGCCGAACGCGCCGACACCGGCCACGCGCTGACGTCGCCCGCCCGCAGTACGGGCAGCCGGGCCGGCTCGGACGCCGCCTCGCCGGTCCCGTCGGCGTCCGCGACCGCCTCGGCGAGCCCGTCGTCGTCCTCGGCCGGGGACTCCTCGGCCGCGACGGCGGTGGGTGCCTCCTCCAGGATCACGTGCACGTTGGTGCCGCTCATCCCGAACCCGGACACGCCCGCACGGCGCACCCGCTCCCCCGCGGGCCACGCCACCGGGTCCTGCAACAGCCGCACCTCACCGGCCGACCAGTCCACGTGCGAGGTCGGCTGGTCGGCGTGCAGCGTGGCGGGCAGCTTCTCGTTCTGCAGTGCGAGGACCATCTTGATGACACCGGCCATGCCGGCCGCCTGCTGGGCGTGACCGATGTTGGACTTCACCGAGCCGAGCCACAGCGGCGGCTGGTCGCCGCGCTCCCGGCCGTACGTGGCCAGCAGCGCCTGCGCTTCGATCGGGTCGCCCAGCGGGGTGCCGGTGCCGTGGGCTTCGACCACGTCCACGTCGGAGGCAGACAGTTTCGCGCCGGCCAGCGCGGCCCGGATGACCCGCTGCTGCGAGGGGCCGTTCGGGGCGGTCAGGCCGTTGGACGCGCCGTCCTGGTTGACCGCGGAACCGCGGACCACCGCGAGGATCTTGTGCCCGTTGCGCCGCGCCTCGGAGAGGCGTTCGACGACCAGGACGCCGACGCCCTCGGCCACGCCCATGCCGTCGGCCGACTCGGCGAACGTCTTGCAGCGCCCGTCCGGGGACAGGCCGAGCGACTCGTTGAAGTCGGTGAACAGCACCGGGGTCGCCGCGACGAACGCGCCGCCGACGAGCGCCAGGGAGCACTCGCCGCCGCGCAGCGACTGCACCGCCAGGTGCAGGGCGACCAGCGCCGACGAGCAGGCGGTGTCGACCGTGACGGCCGGGCCCTCCAGGCCCAGGGTGTACGACACCCGGCCGGACAGGATGCTGGTCGCGTTGCCGGTCATGGTGTGGCCGTCGTGCTCGCCCTGCTTGCTGCTCATCCACGCGTACCCGGAGGCGGAGGCGCCGGCGAACACGCCGGTGCTGGTGCCGCGCAGCGACGCCGGGTCGATCGTGGACCGTTCCAGGGCTTCCCAGGCGACCTCCAGCAGCAGCCGCTGCTGCGGGTCCATCGTCAACGCCTCACGCGGGCTGATCCCGAAGAAGCCGGCGTCGAACCCGGTGGCGTCGTACAGGAAGCCGCCGGAACGCACTCGGGCGCCCCCCGTGTCGGGGTCGTCCGGATCGCCGAGGTCCCACCCGCGGTCCTGCGGCAGCGCGGCGACCGCGTCGGTGCCGTTGGCCAGCAGCTCCCACAGGTCCTCAGGGCTGTGCACCTCGCCGGGGAACCGGCAGCCCATGCCGATGATGGCGATGGGCTCCCCGCTGGCCGTTTCCACCTCGTGGAGACGCTGTCGCGTCTCGTGCAGGTTGGCGGTCACCCGCTTGAGGAAGTAACGGAGCTTGTCTTCCATGTATTACGTCACCTCGTCGAGGAAGTCGCGGGTCCGGTTCGTCAGTTGATGCCGAGCTCTTTTTCGATGAAGTCGAAGACTTCGTCGTCGGTCGACGACTCGAGCTTGTCGGCCACGCTGGCCGTGGTGTCCCGGGTCAGGGACTCTTTCCACTTGGCGAGCACGACCTCGAGCCGGTTGGTGATCTGGGCCGAATCGGCGCCACCGGTGATCGCGGCGAGCATGCCGTCCAGCTTTTCCAGCTCGGCGAGTACGGGCTCGGCCGGGCTGGTCTCGTTGTTCTGCGTGGCGCGCAGGTACGCGGCGAGCGCGGCCGGGGTCGGGTAGTCGAACAGCAGCGTGCTGGGCAGGTACAGCCCGGTGGCCGCGGTCAGCCGGTCGCGCAGCTCCACCGCGGTCAGCGAGTCGGCGCCCAGATCGGTGAACGCCCGGTCGGCCTCGACGGTCTCGATGCCGGCGTGGCCGAGGACGACGGCGGCGTGCGTGCGGACCAGGTCGGTCAGCAGCCGGTCCTGCTCGTCCGGCGACAGCCCGGCCAGCTGGCGTGCGAGTTCGCTGCCAGCTTCGCTGCCCGCCGGGCCGGTGCGGTTCTCGTTCGCGGCCAGCGCCTCGACGACCTCGGGCAGGCTTTCGATCAGCGGGCTGGACCGGCGCATGGTGAACGGCGGCGCGAACCGCGCCCAGTCGACGTCGGCGACCGTCATCAGTCCCTCGCGGCGGTCGAGCACCTGGGCGAGTGCCTGCACGGCGTGTTCGGGCCGCATCAGCTGGACGCCGCGCCGCTGCATGGCGTCCGCGTCCTCCACGTCGGTCATGCCGCCGCCGGCCCACGGGCCCCACGCCACCGACGTGGCGGGCAGGCCCCGGTGCAAGCGGTTCTCCGCCAGGGCGTCGAGGAACGTGTTCGCGGCCGCGTAGCCGCCCTGCAGGCCGCTGCCCCAGGTGGCCGAGATGGACGAGAACATCACGAACGCGTCCAGGTCGAGGTCCGCGGTGGCCCGGTCGAGGATGGCGGCGCCCGCGGTCTTGGCCGTGACGACGGTGGCGAGCTCCGCCATCGACGTTTCGTCCAGGGCAGTGTTCTGGCCCAGGCCGGCCGTGTGCATCACCGCGGTCAGCGGCGGCCCGTCGGTGCCGATGCGGGCGACCGCGCCGGCCAGGGCCGCTTCGTCGCCGGCGTCGCAGCTGATCACGTCGACCCGGGAGCCGGCCGTGGCCAGTTCCGCGGCCAGGGCCGCGGCGTTGCCGGCCCCCGGCCCGGAACGGCTGGTCAGGACCAGCCGTGGCGCGTCGCGGTCGGCCAGCCAGCGGGCGACGTGCCCCGCGATGGCGCCGGTGCCGCCGGTGATCAGTACGGTGCCGCGGGGCCGCCACGGTTCGGCGACGCCACCGGGCAGCGGGGCGTGCACCAGTCGACGGCCGAGGATTCCGGCGGGCCGGATCGCGACCTGGTCCTCGCCGATTCCGGCCAGAACCTCGGCGAGCTGCGCGGCGGTCCGTTCGTCGAACTCCGCGGGCAGGTCGATCAGGCCGCCGCCGTGGTCGGGGTGTTCCAGGGCGGAGACCCGTCCGATGCCCCACGCCTGGGCCTGCACCGGGCTGGCCAGGGTGTCGCCGGGGACTGCCGCGACCGCGCCGCGGGTGACCATCCACAGCGGCGCGTCGGCCCTCAGGGTGATCAGGGCCTGGATCAGGGTCTGCGTTCCGGCCAGGCCGTTCGCCAGCGCCGGGTGGTCGGCCGTCGGCGTCTCGTCCAGGGCCAGCAGCGACAGCACCCCGGAGAGCCCGTTCTCGGGTACGAGTGCCCCGATGCTCTCGGCGAGCCGGGCCTGATCGGTCGTCTCGCCGGTCTCCAGCACGGTCACGTCGGCCCCGCGTCCGGTGAGCACGTCCGCGCAGGCGCGGGTGAGTTCGTCGGCCGAGCCGGTCACCACGACCCAGCGCCCGCTGAGCACGCCCGGTGCGGTGTCGGCGACCGGTTCCCAGCTGACCCGGTAGCGCCACCCGGCGGTCACGGAGCGTTCCTGTTCGCGGCGGCGCCACGACGCCAGCGCGGGCAGCAGTTCGCCGGCCTGCTGGTCCGGCAGGTCGAGGGTGTCGGCGAGTCCGGCCAGGTCGCCGTTGTCGACCGCGGCCCAGAATTCGGCCTCGGCGTCGGTCGTGCCGCGAGCCGTGGGCGCGGCGAGGACTCCTTCCGGCCAGTACCGGTCGTGCTGGAACGCGTACGTCGGCAGGCCGACCCGCTTTCCGGTCGGCAGCAGCGCGGTCCAGTCCACGCCGGCACCGTGCACGTACGCCCGGGCCAGGCCGGTCAGCAGATCGCCTCCGTTTCGGCGCTGGAGCGGAATGAACACGCCGCCGTCGGGGCCCAGCGCCGACAGTGAACCGTCCGGCCCGACTTCCAGGAACACCGAGATGCCCTGGTCCACCAGCGTCTGCAGCGCGTCGCCGAACCGCACCGCACCCCGGGTCTGCGCCGCCCAGTAGTCGCTACCGGGCTCGCCGACCAGCGAGCCGTCCAGAGCGCCCGCCCACAACACCGTCGGCCGCCGGTGGTCAAGCCCGGCCGCGACGTCGGCGAGAGACGCGAGGGCAGGTTCCATCGCCGCCGAATGGAACGCGTGGCTGACCCGCAGCTGGCTGACGCGGCGGCCCCGCGCGTGCCAGTGCTCCAGGATCCGCCGCACGGCTTCGAGGTCGCCGGACACGACCACCGAGTCCGGGCCGTTGACCGACGCGACCTCCACACCGTCCACGAGGGACGCGACCACGTCGGCTTCAGGGGCGTTGATCGCCGCCATCGCGCCGCCCGCAGGACACTCCTGCATCGCCCGGGCCCGCGCCGCCACCAGACGACACGCATCCGGCAACGACAACACCCCCGCCACATACGCCGCCGCGATCTCACCGACGGAATGTCCGACCACCGCGTGCGCGGTCACCCCGGCCGCCTTCACCACCGCGGCCAACGCCACCTCGAACGCGAACAACCCGGTCTGCGCATACAACGTCTGATCGGCCAACGACTCGTCGACACCGTCGGCACCCAGCACCAGATCACGCACCGGCACGTCGAGCAGAGCGCACACCTCGTCGAACGCCTCGGCGAACACCGCACTGCCCTCGTACAGGGAACGACCCATCCCCGACCACTGCGAACCCTGACCGGCGAAGATCAAGCCGACGCGGACGTCCGGCCGGGCGACACCCGTCACCACCGGGGCGGCGTCCTGGCCGGTGGCCAGGTTCGCCAGCGCGCTGAGCAGGTCGTCGCGTTCGGTGCCGAGCACGACCGCGCGGTGCTCGAACACCGACCGGGTCGTCGCCAGCGACCACGCCACGTCCTCGGGCGCCAGTTCGGGGTACGCGGTCAGCCACTCCCGCAGCCGCCCCGCCTGACCGGCCAGCGCCTCGGCCGACCGCCCGGACACCAGCAGCGCGCCGGCGCCCGGCAACACCGGGGTACGAACCTCGGGCTCGGTGGCGACCACCTCGGCAGGCGCCTCCTCAATGATCACGTGTGCGTTGGTGCCGCTGATGCCGAACGCCGAGACACCCGCGCGGCGCACCCGCTCACCGGACGGCCAGGCCACCGGCTCCTGCAGCAGGCGCACCTCGCCGGCGGTCCAGTCGATGTGCGGCGACGGCACCGCGGCGTGCAGCGTGCGGGGCATCTGTCCGTGCCGCAGTGCCAGGACCATCTTGATGATGCCGGCGACACCGGCGGCGGCCTGCGTGTGACCCAGGTTCGACTTGACCGAGCCCAGCCACAGCGGCCGGTCGTCGGGGCGCTCCCGGCCGTACGTGGCCATCAGCGCCTGCGCCTCGATCGGGTCACCCAGCGGGGTGCCGGTGCCGTGCGCCTCCACCACATCCACATCGGACGGCGTCAGGTCCGCGCTGGCCAGCGCGGCCCGGATGACCCGCTGCTGCGAGGGGCCGTTCGGGGCGGTCAGGCCGTTCGAGGCGCCGTCCTGGTTGATCGCCGAGCCGCGTACCACCGCCAGGACCTGGTGTCCGTGGCGGCGGGCGTCGGACAGGCGTTCCAGCACCAGCATGCCGGCGCCCTCACCCATGCCCATGCCGTCCGCGTCGGCGGAGAACGCCTTGGACCGGCCGTCCGAGGCCAGGCCGCGCTGCCGCGCGAACGCGACCATCTCCCACGGGGTGGCCATCACCGAGACGCCGCCGACCAGGGCCATGGAGCACTCACCGGAGCGCAGCGCCTGACCGGCCATGTGCAGCGCCACCAGCGACGACGAGCAGGCCGTGTCGACCGTGACCGCGGGACCTTCCAGGCCCAGCGTGTACGAGACGCGGCCGGAGATGATGCTGGTCGCGTTGCCGGTGACCAGGTGGCCCTCGTGGTGCGCGGCCCCGCTGGCGGCGGCGAGCTGCATGCTGGCCACGGCGTAGCTCGACGAGTAGCCGCCGATGAACACCCCGGTGCGTGCGCCCCGCTGGGCGGCCGGGTCGAGCCCGGCCGACTCGACGGCCTCCCAGGCCAGTTCCAGCACGAGGCGCTGCTGCGGGTCCATGGCGACCGCCTCGCGCGGGCTGATGCCGAAGAACCCGGGGTCGAACTCGGTCGCCTGGTGCAGGAAGCCGCCCTCGCGGGAGTACGTCGTGCCGACGGTGCCGGGGTCGGGGTCGAACAGGGCGGCGGTATTCCAGCCGCGGTCCTCCGGGAACGTGGAGACACCGTCGCCGCCCGCGGCGAGCAACTGCCACAGCCGGTCCGGGCTGTTCACCTCTCCGGGGAACCGGCAGCTCATGCCGACGATGGCGAGCGGCTCGCCGTCGGCGGCCGGGGCCGCGGTCGCGGCGGGTGCCGCGGCGTTGTCGGCGAGCGCCCCGAGCAGTTCGCCGCGCAGGTGCTCGGCCAAGATCATCGGCGACGGGTAGTCGAACAGCAGGGTGGCCGGTAGTTGCAGGCCGGTGTCGGCGGCGATCCGGTTGCGCAGTTCGACCGCGGTCAGCGAGTCGAAGCCGAGCTCGCTGAACGCGCGGCTCGGTTCGACCTGCTCCGCGCCGGAGTAGCCGAGCACCCCGGCGGCCGCGTCCCGGATCGTGTCGACCAGCACCCGGTCCTGTTCGGTGCGGGACAGTCCGGCCAGCCGCTGGACGAGTTCACCCTCGGCCTTCGGGCCGGTGTCTGCGGTGTGCAGGGACGCCGCCAGCGTCTGGGCGTCCGGCAGGTCGCGCAGGAACGGCACCCGCAGCAGTTCCGCCGCGCCGGGGGCGGCGGCGAGCGCGGGCCAGTCGAGGTGCATCACGGTCATCACGGTGTCCGGACCGGCCAGGGCCTGGCCGAGTGCCTTGACCGCGAGCCGCGGCTCCATCAGGACCTCCCAGCGGTTGCGGCGCAGCCGCTGGCGGGCCGCCTCGCTGGCCTGGGAGACGCCGTCGCCGGCCCATGGGCCCCAGGCCACGGTGAGCGCGGTCCGGCCGCGGGCGCGGCGGTTCTCGGCCAGCCCGTCCAGGAACGCGTTCGCGGCGGCGTAGTTGGCCTGCCCGGCGCCGCCGAACGTGGCCGCGGCCGAGGAGAACATGACGAACTGGTCCAGGTCGAGGTCGGCGGTCAGCTCGTCGAGGTGGACCGCGCCGCCGGCTTTGGCCGCGAGCGCGGCCGCCAGGCGGTCGGTGTCCAGCCGGTCGAGCACACCGTCGGCGAGCACGCCCGCGGCGTGCACGACCGCGGTCAGCGGCGGCCCGCCGGCCTGGATGCGGTCGATCAGCGCGGCGAGGTCGGCGCGTTCGGCGCTGTCGCACGCGGTGACCTCGACGTGGGTGCCGGCGGTGGCCAGGTCCGCGGCCAGGTGCGCGGCGCCCGCCGCGGCCGGTCCGGACCGGGCGGCCAGCACGATGCGTACGGGCTCCGAGCCGGCCCGTTCCCGGTCGGCCAGCCAGCGGGCGACGTGCCCGCCGATGGCGCCGGTTCCGCCGGTGATCAGTACGGTGCCCCGCGGCGCCCAGGTGCCCGTCTGCCGAGGCTGGGGTGCCCGGCCGAGCCGGCGGCCGAGGATCCCGGCGGGCCGGATCGCCACCTGGTCCTCGTCGCAGCCGGCCAGGACCGTGCAGAGGCGGGCGGCGGCCCGGTCGTCGAGCACCGCGGGCAGGTCGATGAGACCGCCCCAGCGCTCCGGCTGTTCCAGGGCGATGACCCGGCCGAGGCCCCAGGTCTGGGTCTGGATCGGGTGGGTGGTCGGGTCGCCGGGGCCGCTGGAGATCGCGCCGCTGGTGGCCGTCCACAGTGGCACGGCGAGTTCCGCGTCGGTCATCGCCTGCAGCACGGCGAGGGTGGCGGCGAGACCGGCCGGGACGAACGGGCTGCCCGCGGCGGGCGTCTCGTCCAGCGCCAGCAGGGAGAACACCCCGGCCGGCGGGGTGGCGCCGAGTTCGGCGGCCAGGTCCTCGCGGCCGGCGGTGCCCGCGGCGACCTCGATCACGCGAGCCTGCACACCCCGTACGCTGAGTGCCCGCACGCAGGCCTGAGCGAGCGCGGCCGTGGATTCGGGCAGGTTCGCCGGGACCACGACCAGCCAGTTCCCGGCCGGGACCGCCGGGGGCGGGTCGGTGACCGGCGCCCAGGTGACCCGGTAGCGCCAGGTGCCGGTGGCGTCGCGTTCGTGTTCGCGCCGCCGCCAGGACGCCAGCGCCGGGATCACCTCGCCGAACGGGCGCGCGGCGTCGACCGCGAGCGTGTCGGTGAGCTGTCGCAGGTCCGTGTTCTCGACCGCGTCCCAGAACAGCGCTTCGGCCTCGGTCACGGTGCCGTCGGCCCGGCGGGTGCGCGGCGCGGCCGCCCGGGACTGGTGGAGCCAGAACCGCTGCCGCTGGAACGCATACGTGGGCAGGTCGGTGCGCTGCCCGCCGGTGAGGACCGCGGTCCAGTCGACCGGCGTCCCGGACACGTGCAGGCGGGCGAAGGACTCCAGGAGCCGCCGGGCACCGGCGTGCTCTCGTTCCAGCGTTCCGGTGATCACCGGTGTGCCGGGCGCGCCCAGTTCCTCGATCGTCTCGGCGATCCCGGTGGTCAGCACCGGCTGCGGGGAGACTTCCAGGAACGTACGGTTGCCCGCAGCGGCGAGCTCGCGGATCGCCTCGGCGAAGCGGACGGTGCGGCGGACGTTGGCGAACCAGTAGTCCGGGCCGAGCTCGGGGCCTTCCACGAAGCGGCACTCGACGGTGGAGAACATCGGGATGCGCGCCTCGGCGGGCTGGATGCCGGCCAGGCTCTCGACGAGGGTGGCGGCGATGCCGTCGATCCCGGCCGAGTGGGCCACGAAGTCGGTCACCGGGATGCGCCAGCGCAGCACCCGCCGCCGCGACAGCGCCGCCTCGAACTCGGCCAGTGCCTCGGTCTCGCCGGACACGACGGTGGCCGCGGGGCCGTTGACCGCCGCCACGGACAGCCGGTCGCCCCACGGTTCGAGCAGTTCGCGGACGGCGGCGTCGGGCATCACCACGGAGAGCATGCCGCCGCCGGTGCCGAGGGCGCTGAGGGCCTGGCTGCGCACGGCCACCACCTTGGCGGCGTCGTCCAGGGTCAGGATCCCGGCCACGGTGGCCGCGGCGATCTCGCCCTGCGAGTGGCCGACCACGGCTCCGGGGGTGACGCCCGCGGCCTCCCAGACCGCGGCCAGCGACACGAGGACCGCCCACAGTGCGGGCTGGACGACGTCCGCACGCTCCAGTTCGGGGGCGCCCTCGGCGCCGCGGAGCACGTCGGTGAGGGACCAGTCGACGTACCGGGCGAGGGCCTGCTCGCAGTCGGCCAGGCGGGCGGCGAAGACCGGGGAGCAGGCCGCCAGTTCGCGGCCCATGGCGACATACTGGGCGCCCTGGCCGGGGAAGACGAAGACCGGTTCGCCCTCGTCGTCGGCCGCGGCCAGGCCGGTGACGACGCCGGCGGGTGTCTCGCCCGCGGCGACCGCGGTCAGGCCGGCGATCAGCTCGTCGCGGCCGGCGCCGGTGACCACGGTGCGGTATTCGAACAGCGAACGGGTGGTGGCCAGCGAGCGGGCCACGTCGGCCGGGTCCAGTCCGGGCCGGGTGGTGACGTACTCGAGAAGGCGGGCCGCCTGCATCCGCAGGCCCTCCGCGGTACGCGCGGACACCGGCCAGGCGAGGACGTCCGACTGGTCAAGGATCCCGGGGCCGGCGGGGGCGCCGGTCTGCGCCGCGGGTTCGTCGGCGGGTTCCTCGATGATGAGGTGGGCGTTGGTGCCGCTGACCCCGAACGAGGAGATGCCGGCGCGGCGCGGCCGCCCGTCGTCGGTGGACCACGGCCGGGCCTCGGTCAGCAGCCGGACGTCGCCGGCCGACCAGTCCACGTGCGGGGAGGCTTCCTGGGAGTGCAGCGTCTTGGGGAGCTGCCGGTGCTGGAGCGCCAGCACCATCTTGATCAGGCCGCCGATGCCGGCCGCGGCCTGGGCGTGGCCGATGTTGGACTTGACCGAGCCGAGCCACAGCGGCCGGCCCTGCGGCCGGTCCTGGCCGTACGCGGCGATCACCGCCTGGGCCTCGATCGGGTCGCCGAGTACGGTGCCGGAGCCGTGTGCCTCGACCACGTCCACGTCGGCGGGGGTGAGCTGTGCGCTGGCCAGCGCGGCGCGGATGACGCGCTGCTGCGACGGGCCGTTCGGGGCGGTCAGCCCGTTGGACGCGCCGTCCTGGTTGATCGCGGAGCCGCGGATGACCGCCAGTACGGGGTGGCCGTTGCGGCGGGCGTCGGAGAGGCGTTCCAGCACCACCATGCCGGCGCCTTCGGCGATGCCCATGCCGTCGGCGGCGGCGCCGAACGACTTGGACCGGCCGTCCGGGGCGAGGCCGCGCTGGCGGCTGGTCCAGACGAACAGGTCGGGGGTGGCCGCCACGAACGCGCCGCCGGCCACCGCCAGTGAGCATTCCCCGGAACGCAGGGCCTGACCGGCCAGGTACACCGCGACCAGCGCCGACGAGCAGGCGGTGTCGACCGTCACGGCCGGGCCTTCGAGGCCGAACGTGTACGAGATGCGGCCGGACAGCACGCTGGTCGTGGTGCCGGTGAGCAGGTGCGCCTCGACGCTGTCGGTGTCCGCGGAGATGCCGTACCCGGCGAAGCTGCCGCCGGCGAACACACCGGTGCGGCTGCCGCGCAGCGCGGACTGGTCGAGGCCGGCGCGTTCCAGAGCCTCCCAAGACACCTCCAGCAGCAGCCGCTGCTGGGGGTCCATGGCGAGCGCTTCGCGGGGGCTGATGCCGAAGAACCCGCTGTCGAACTCGGTCGCGTCGTAGACGAAGCCGCCCTGGCGGACGTACGCCGTACCGACCTGATCCGGGTCCGGGTCGTAGAGGTTGTCCAGGTCCCAGCCGCGGTCCTGGGGGAACGCGCCGATCGCGTCCGTTCCGGTGGACAGCAGTTCCCAGAGGTGCTCCGGGGTTCGGACGCTGCCGGGGAAGCGGCAGGCCATGCCCACGATCGCGACCGGGTCGTCGTCGGCGGCCGCGGTGAACACCGGGCCTGCTGCGCTGCCGTCCTGGACGCCCAGCAGTTCGTCGCGCAGGTATCCGGCGAGCACGGCCGGGGTCGGGTAGTCGAACAGCAGTGTGGCGGGCAGTCTGAGTCCGGTGGCGGCGCTGAGCCGGTTACGCAGTTCGACCGCGGTCAGCGAGTCGAAGCCGAGGTCGCTGAACGCGCGGCTGCTGCCGATCGCCTCACCGGAGGCGTGTTCGAGCACGGCGGCGGCCACGGACCGGACCAGGCTGACCAGGGTGCGTTCCTGTTCGGCCGCGGACTGGCCGGCCAGCTGCTGCCGCAGCGGCGTCCCGGCGTCCGGGCCGGTGTCCGCGGCGGTGTCGGCGGCGGCGCTGTCGACCAGTGTCTGCCGCACGTCGGGCAGGCTCTCGATGAGCGGGCTGGGCCGCCGCAGCGTGAACGGCGGGACGAAGCGCGCCCAGTCCACGTCGGCGACAGTTACGGGCGCCTCGCCGCTGTCGACGGCGTACGCCAGCAGGGCGATCGCCGAGTCGGGCGCCATCAGCCGCAGGCCGCGCCGTTCCAGCCGGACGCCGTCGGCTCCGGAGCTCATCGACCCGTCGCGCCACGGGCCCCAGGCGATCGCGGTGGCCGGTTTCCCGGCGGCGATCCGCCGTTCGGCCAGCGCGTCCAGGGAGGCGTTCGCGGCCGAGAAGGCGGGCTGCTGCCCGCCGCCCCACACCGCGGCGACGGACGAGAACAGCACGAACGCGTCCAGGTCGCCGGTGAGTTCGTCGAGCAGCGCCGCACTGCCCGCCGTGGCGGCCAGCACCGAGGCCAGCTCGGGGACGCCGAGGTCGCTGAGCGGGCCGTCGTCGATGGCCTCGGCGGTGTGCACCACCGCGGTCAGTTCCGGGCCGATCCAGGTCAGCAGGCCGGTGAGCGTGGACCGGTCGCCGCAGTCGGCGGCGACCACGTCGACTCCGGTGCCCGCGGCGGCCAGTTCGGCGGCGAGGCGCGCGGTGCGCGTCTCGAGCCGGTCGATCAGCACGATCCGGGGTGCGGCGCGGGAAGCAAGCCAGCGAACGGTGTGTTCGGGAGCGGCGCCGGTCCCGCCGGTGACCAGCGTGGTGCCGCGGGGCTGCCAGGTCCGGCCGGCGGTGCGGGTCTGCGGGGCGCGGGTCAGGCGCCGGGCGAGGAGGCCGGACGGGCGGATCGCGACCTGGTCCTCGCCGGTGCCGGCGAGCACAGCGGCGAGCCGGGCGGCAGCCTTGTCGTCGAGGACGGCGGGCAGGTCGATCAGGCCGCCCCAGCGGTCCGGTTGTTCGAGGGCGGCGACGCGGCCGAGCCCCCAGATCTGGGCCTGCGCCGGGCTGGGGGCGGCGTCGTCCGGGCCGGTGGTCACCGCTGCGGAGGTGAGGACCCAGCGCGGGGCGTCCACACCGGCCTCGTCGAGCGCCTGCAGCAGGGCGAGCGTGGCCGCGAGGCCGCGGGTGACGGCCGGGAAGTCGGGCGTCGGCGTCTCGTCGAGGGCGAGCAGCGAGACGACACCCGTGACTTCACGGTACGGCGACAGGTCGGCGGAGTCGTCGACCGCGACGACCTCGGCGCCACGGGCCTCCAGGGCGGCGGTGATGTCGGGGCGGGCCTGTCCGGGGGCGGTGACGACGAGCCACGTGCCGGTCAGCGTGGCGGGGCCGGTGCTGTTGATCGGCGCCCAGGTGACCCGATAGCGCCAGTCGGCGGCCGGATTCCGGTCCGGGGTGCCGGGCACGGTGGCGGGTGCGGACCGGAGCCAGTACCGGTCGTGGTCGAACGCGTAGGTGGGCAGGTCGACCAGCTCACCCGCGGGCAGGACGGCCTTCCAATCCACCGGCAGCCCCGCAACCCACGCCTGCGCCAGCGATTTCAGGACCCGGGCGGCGTCGTCGTGGTCGCGCTCCAGCGTGCCCACCGTGGACACACCCTCCGCGGTCTCCTCGATCGCCGCGGTCAGCACCGGATGCGGCGACACCTCCACGAACGCGGTATGCCCCGCGCCGACCAACACCCGCACCGCCTGCTCGAACCGCACCATCCGCCGCAGATTCGAGAACCAGTACGCCGCATCGACCGGAGTGTCCCCCAGCCAGTCACCGGTCACCGTCGACACCATCGGCACCCGGCCCGGCAACACCGCAATGTCCGCCAACTCCGCCGCCAGGACCGCTTCGAGCGGCTCGACCAGCGGGGAATGCGCCACAAAATCCGTCTCCGGAACCCGCCACCGCAACACACGCTGACGCGCCAGCGTCCGCTCGAACTCGGCCAGCGCCTCCTGCTCGCCCGAGACGACCACGGTCGCCGGGCCGTTCACCGCCGCCACCGACAGACGACCGTCCCACTGCCGCACGAGTTCCTCGACCGCGGCAGACGGCATGACGACCGACACCATCGACCCCGACACCGACAGACTCGACAACGCCCGCGACCGGGCCACCACCACCCGGGCGGCGTCTTCGACGCTGAGCAGACCCGCCACCGTCGCCGCGGCGATCTCACCCTGCGAGTGGCCGACCACGGCCTGCGGGGTCACGCCGGACGCCTCCCACACCGCGGCGAGGGACACCATCACCGCCCACAACACCGGCTGCACCACATCAGCGGTGTCCAACGAGTCACCACTGGACAGCTTCTCCGACAGCGACCAGTCCACCAGCGGCGCCAGAGCACGCTCACACTCGGCGAGCCTCGCCGCGAACACCGGCGACTCGGCCAGCAGCCGACGGCCCATCCCCACCCACTGCGAACCCTGACCGGCGAACACGAACACCGGGCGGACACCCGTACCCGAAACGCCAGAGACCACACCCGCCGCGGAGCCGGCGGTGGCAAGCGTGCCGAGACAGTCCGACAACGCCGGCCGGTCCCCACCGAGCGCCACTGCGCGATGCTCGAACACCGACCGGGATGCGGCCAGGGACCAACCCACATCACCGAGCGCCGTGTCCGGATGCGCGGCCACCCACTCCCGCAGGCGGCCCGCCTGCCGCTCCAGACTTGCGGACGAACGCGCCGACACCGGCCACGCGGCGAAGTCGCCTGCCCGCAGCACGGGCAACTCCGGGGCCGTGTCCTCGGCCTCGATCGGGGCGTCGTCCTCGTCGTCCTCGTCCGGTGACTCCACCACGGTCGCGCTGACGGCCGGCGCCTCTTCGAGGAGGACGTGCACGTTGGTGCCGCTCATCCCGAACGCGGACACGCCCGCACGGCGCACCCGATCCCCCGCGGGCCACGCCACCGGCTCCTGCAACAGCCGCACCTCACCGGCCGACCAGTCCACGTGCGAGGTCGGCCGGTCCGCGTGCAGCGTGGCGGGCAACTGCTCGTTCTGCAGTGCGAGGACCATCTTGATGACACCGGCGACACCGGCGGCGGCCTGGGCGTGGCCGATGTTCGACTTCACGGAGCCGAGCCACAGCGGCTGTCCGTTCGGGCGTTCCTGTCCGTACGTGGCGATCAGCGCCTCGGCTTCGATCGGGTCGCCGAGCGTGGTGGCCGACCCGTGGGCCTCGACGACGTCGACGTCGGAAGCGGACAGGCGCGCGTTGGCCAGTGCGGCGCGGATGACCCGCTGCTGGGACGGGCCGTTCGGGGCGGTCAGCCCGTTGGACGCACCGTCCTGGTTGACCGCGGAACCGCGGACCACCGCGAGGATCCGGTGCCCGTTGCGGCGGGCGTCGGAGAGCCGCTCGGCCACGACCACGCCGACGCCCTCGGCCCATCCGGAACCCTCGGCGGAGGCGCTGAACGACTTGCACCGCCCGTCCACCGACATGCCTCGCTGCCGGGAGAAGCCGACGAACACCGCCGGGGTGGCGATCACGGTGGTGCCGCCGACCAGAGCGAGCGAGCATTCGCCGCCGCGCAGTGCCTGCACGGCCATGTGCAGGGCGACCAGCGACGAGGAGCAGGCGGTGTCCACCGTGACGGCGGGGCCTTCGAATCCGAACGTGAACGACACCCGGCCGGACAGGACGCTGCCTGCGACACCGGTCAGCATGTGGCCTTCCGAGCCACCGGCCTCCGGGTCCGGGTTCATGCCGTAACCCGAGGAGTAGCCGCCGATGAAGACGCCGGTGGGGGTGCCGCGCAGGCTGGCCGGGTTGATCCCGGTGCGTTCCAGCGCTTCCCAGGAGACCTCCAACAGCTGGCGCTGCTGCGGGTCCATCATCAGGGCTTCGCGGGGGCTGATCCCGAAGAAGTTCGCGTCGAATTCGGCAGCGTCGTACAGGAATCCGCCGTGCCGTGCGTAGGAGGTGCCGGGGTGGTCCGGGTCGGGGTCGTAGAGGGTGTCGTTGTCCCAGCCCCGGTCATGCGGGAACGGTCCGATCGCGTCGGTGCCCGAAGCGAGCTGATTCCACAGCTCGTCGGGATTCTGCGCGCCGCCCGGAAAGCGGCAACCCATTCCGACGATCGCGATGGGTTCCTGACTCCGCTCCTCGACCTCGGCGAGCCGGCGGCGGGTCTGGCGAAGATTCGCCGTGACCAGCTTGAGATAATCGCGAAACTTCTCTTCGTTGGCCATATTTGTTCCCGCCACCCCAGGTCACCGAGGACATGCCGATTTGGAAATGCGATACCCGCGGAAAGCGTTATCGCGCGCGTGGTGATACCCGACCGATGGAAACACACGTCGGGTCACCCGGTTGTAGCAAAGTATCTGCGCCGCACCCGGTGCCGCAAACAGCTCAGTTGAACACCGAAACCGTCAGGTCAAACATCGAGCGCGGCCTCGCCGTACAGCGGGGCCGCGCTCGATTCGGGGGAGGTGGTTCGGATCAGGTGGCGCGGTCCGGACGCATGCGCTGGTCGAAGTTGCGCTTCGGGGACCGGACGATGAGGTCGCCGCCGCCGCGGAGCCGGCCGGACACCTCCACCCGGAGGAACACGGGCGTGGTGCCGTCGTCCTGCGTCTGGTTCTTGAAGTCGCCCTGCCGCGCGTCCAGGCTCTCGGCGACGACCTTGACACCCGGCTGGGTCACCAGCGCCAGCTCGCTGCCGAGGCCCAGGTCGACGTCCAGCTCGACGGTGTCCACATTGATGACGGCCTCGGTGAAGTCCAGCCGTACGTTGGCCGCGGCGATGCTCACCTCGATGCGGCGCGGGACCACCCACGGTCCTTCGCGGACCACGTTGCCGAAGCGGCGGTCGATCCGCATCAGGTCGGCCGTTACCGTGTCCGGCTCCGCGGCAGCGGCCGTGGGCAGGTCGGTGGTGAGCGCCGCCAGCTCCTTGAAGACGACTGCCGCGCGGGCGGCCTCGGACCGGCTCTCGCACTCGTCCAGGGTGAGGCGACCCTCGGCGTACGCCTCCTGAAGCAGCTGCACAACCTGGTCCCGATCCGTGTTCGAGACTCTCATATCCCCGTCTGGGGCCTGCGCATCCGTCATTTCGCCAACCTATTGAGTAGTTTGCCCGCCCGCAACACGAGCTGGTTGAACAGCCTGTTGCCGCCGTGGCGGTCAGAGGTCCGCGGTGACCGGCTCCCGCTCGGCGGTGTCGACGACCTCACCGGCCACGACGTCCGTGTCGGCCCGCACCACGGCGGGCACGGTGAGCCCCGGAATGGTGAGGTCGGGAACGGTCTTGACGGCGTCCATGGCCGACTGGATGGCCTCGGCCAGAGACGGCGACTCGGTGTCGTCGAAGTCCAGCCGTGCGACCGTCACGTCGGCGTTGGTCGGCAGCGAGTCGGTCCCGAACGTCGCGCTCTGGCAGCCGGCCGCACGCAGCGAGTCGATCTCCTCGCCGGTGAGCTGTCGGTTGAGGACCAGTGTGAAGATGTGTCCCACCGCTCATCACTCCTTTGATTGTCACGCACAAACCGGAACGAGGTCGACCGGTGAGGGGACCTTAACGCGCTTCACCAAGGGTGACAACCGCGCTGTTTCAACTGAACAAAGTGGTCTTCGCGGGTGTTCAACTGCACAATTTTTGCAGTTGAACCCATGCGCCCGGGACTGCGCTTACGGCCCCGTTGATGCGATTCACAGCGATTGTTAGCCTGCAGTGCGATCCGGCTCAGGTCAATGGCCGGATCATCATCGAGGCAACCTATCGACCGGCACTGGAGCGGAATGACTATCACCGACACGACCGAAAGCCTGTGGCTGCGTCGTTATCGCCCGGCCACCACCCCGTCCGCCCGGCTCGTGTGCCTTCCGCACGCAGGCGGTTCGGCGGCCTATTATCTCCCGCTCGCGCGGGCCCTGAGTCCGGATGTCGACGTCGTCGCGGTGCAGTACCCGGGTCGGCAGGACCGCCGTACCGAACCGGCCATCGACGACCTGGCGGTGCTGGCCGACCGGGTCGCCGACGTGCTGGGCGGCCCCTCCGACCTGCCGGTGAGCATCTTCGGTCACAGCATGGGCGCCTCGCTCGGTTTCGAGGTCGTCCGCCGGCTGGAGGCCGCGGGCCAGCGCCCGGTGCGGCTGTTCGCCTCGGGCCGCCGTGCCCCGTCGGAGCTGCGCGACGAGAAGACACACACGCTGGGCGACGACGCCATCCTGGCCGAGGTCCGCAAGCTCAACGGCACCAACTCGATGCTGCTCGACGACGACGAGCTGATGCGTGCGGCGCTGCCCGCGTTGCGCGCCGACTACAAGGCGGCCGAGCGGTACAGCGCTCCCGCGGAGGCCGTCGTGCAGGCCGACATCACGGTGCTGACCGGCGACCGCGACCCGAAGACGACCGTGGCGGAGGCGCAGGCGTGGGCCCGGCACACCACCGGGGCGTGCGACGTGCACGTCTTCGCCGGCGGCCACTTCTTCCTCAGCGACGAGGCCGCGGCCGTGACGAAGGTCCTGCGTTCCCAGCTCTGATCTCGGCACGACGAACAGCGGTGCCCCCGGAGCGACTCCGGGGGCACCGCTGTTTCTGCGTCAGATCCCCAGCTCCTTGTCGATGAAGTCGAAGATGTCGTCGTCGTCCGCGGACTGGATCCGGTCGGCCACCGAACCCTCGTCGTCGGTGTCCTCCATCGCGCTCAACTGCGCCAGCAGCTTCTTGACGCGTGCGGTGACCTTGGCCCGGGCCGCGTCGTCCGCCAGAACCTTGTCCAGTGACGACTCGACGGTCTCCAGGCCCGAGAACGCTGCCAGTACGGTCGTCTCCTCGGTCTCGGCGCCACCGAGTTGCGCGCCGAGGTACGCGGCCAGTGTCTCCGGTGTGGGGTGGTCGAAGACCACCGTGGCCGGCAGGCGCAGGCCGGTGGCGCCGCCGAGGCGGTTGCGCAGTTCGACGGAGGTCAGCGAGTCGAACCCGAGTTCCCGGAACGATCGGCCGGCGGCCACCGCGTCCGGGCCCGACATCCCCAGCACCAGCGCCGCCTGGGTCTGCACGACGTCGCGCAGGGTGCCTTCCCGGTCGGCGGCGCCCATCGCGGCCAGCCGTGCGGCGAGGTCGTTTCCGCTGCTCTCGGTGACGCCCGCGGATCGGCGGGTCGGACGGCCGGTCTTGCGGATCAGGTCGGACAGCAACGGCGGCGGCGCTTCCATCGCGCCCAACGCCAGCCGCGCCGCCACCAGCAAGCCCTTGCCCGCATCGCCCGCGACGCCCCACAAGCCCAGGCCATCAGCCTCGCTCAATGCCGCCAGACCCAACCGGGACAACCGCTGCCGCTCACCAGCGGTCAGCGTCCCCGCCATGCCGCCGGCATCCACCTGCCACGGACCCCACGCCACCGAGGTCGCGGGCAGGCCCAGCCCGTTGCGATACGCCGCCAGCCCGTCCAAGAACGTGTTCGCCGCCGCATAGGAACCCTGACCAGGGTTTCCCCACAACCCGGCCACGGACGAGAACACCACGAACGAATCCAGGGCGAGATCACGGGTCAGCACGTGCAGGTTCCACGCACCGTCCACCTTCGGCCGCAACACCGCATCCACCCGCTGCGTCGTCAACGACCCGAGCACACCGTCATCCAGCACGCCCGCGGCATGCACCACACCGGAGAGCCGCACCCCGGACAGCACCCCGGCCAACTCATCCCGGTCTGCCACGTCACCGGCACAGACCCGAACCGTGGCGCCACCGGCAGCGAGCTCCGCCGCCAGCGCCGGCATCCCCGGCGCCGCCGGGCCGCGCCGGCTCAACAACACCAGCGAACCGGTGCCCTGCGCCACCAGATGCCGGGCGACCAAGCCACCCAACGCCCCCGACGCGCCGGTCACCAGTACCGCACCGTCCGAACCCGACCCGGATGGCAACGTCAGAACGACCTTGCCCACGTGCCGAGCCTGACTCAGATACCGGAACGCCTCCGACGCCCGCCGCACGTCCCAGCACGCCACCGGCAACGGCCGCAGCACACCGCGATCGAACAACCCCGACAACGCCGCGAACATCGACTCCAACAACTCCGGGGGGGACTCCAGCAAATCGAACGCCTGATACTGCAAGCCGTCGTGATCGCGGGCTACCTGCTCGGGGTCGCGGACGTCAGTCTTGCCCATCTCCACGAACCGGCCGCCGGGCCCGGCAGCAAGCCGCAGCGACGCGTCCACGAACTCCCCCGCGAGGGAGTCCAGGACCACGTCGACGGCAGGGAACCGGTCCTCGAACTCGAGGGTCCGCGACGATGCGATGCGGCTGTCGGGCACGCCCAGCGCGCGTACCACCGGCCACTTGCCGGGGCTGGCCGTCGCGTACACGTCGGCGCCGAGATGCTGGGCCAGCTGCACCGCCGCGATACCGACACCGCCGGCGGCCGCGTGAATCAGCACCGACTCACCACGCCGCACACCTGCCAATTCCACCAACGCGTACCACGCCGTCAGGAACACCACCGGTGCCGCCGCGGCCTGCGCCCACGACCACCCTTCCGGAACGGGCGCCAACAACCGCGCATCCGCGACAGCGCTCGACGTGAACGCCCCCGAGAACAGACCCATCACCCGGTCACCCGGGTTCAGGCCCGTCACCCCCGGACCGACCTCCACGACGACACCGGCACCCTCCAGGCCGAGAAGGCCCGCGTCACCCGGGTACATGCCGAGGACGTTCAGTACGTCGCGGAAGTTCACCCCCGCGGCCCGCAACGACACCCGGACCTCACCCGTACGCAGCGGCCGAGCCTCCACCGGCGACAACACCAGATTGTCCACCGTGCCACGACCGTGGAAGTCGAGTCGCCATCCCGGCGTGGCCGGAACCGGCAGCCCGGTGGTCACCCGCGACAGCCGCGGCACCAGCAGCTGCCCGAGCCGGACGGACACCTGGGACTCGGCCAGCGACATTGCCGCGGCCAGCGGTTCGGCGAACTCGTTGCCGGACGGCGCCCGGTCGAGGTCGACGAGCACGATCCGGCCCGGGTTCTCCGCCTGGGCCACCCGGCCCAGGCCCCAGATGCCGGTCGCGGCGACGTCGACGGCCGCGTCCCCGCTGTCCACCGCGTGCGCGGTGAGCAGCACCAGCCGCGTTTCGGTCAGGGTTTCCTCGGCCAGCCACGTCTGCAGCACGGCAAGGGTCTCGGCGATCGCGGCGCGTGCCACGTCGGCAACATCCGCGGTGCCGGCCGGGAAGCAGGGCAGGACGATGGTCTCCGGTGCCGGGTCACCGCCGGCCACGGCCGCGGTGAGGGCGGCGAGATCCGGATGGTGGACGGCGCCGGGCAGGCCGGCCGCGATCACCGGGTGGGCGCCGAGCACTGCCCAGCGGCGCAGGTCAGCACCGACCGCCTCGGCGGCCGGTGCGGGCACCCAGCCCAGCTCGTAGAGCGAGTCGTGCTCGGCGGCCGCGGCGTTCGGTGCGGCCGGCAGCGTACGCAACACCAGAGAGCCCACGGACGCGATCGGCCGACCGGTCTCGTCGGTCAGGGTCACCGACATGCCCTCGGCCCCGTCCGCCGGGGCGAGCCGTACCCGGGCGCGGGACGCGCCGGTGGAGTGCACGATCACGTCGTTCCAGGCGAACGGCAGCACCGGGCCGGACCCGTCGGTGGCCACGCCGGATCGGCTCAGCAGGTGCAGGGCGGCGTCCAGGAGCACGGGGTGCAGGTCCAGCCCGGAGACGTCCAGCCCGTCCGGGATCGTCACCTCGGCGAAGAGTTCGTCGCCGCGGCGCCATGCCGCCCGTACCCCTCGGAACGCCGGACCGTACGCCAGGCCGGACTCGGCCAGCTCCGGGTAGAAGCCACTGAGATCCTCGGGCGCCGCCCCGGCCGGCGGCCACGGCGCCGCGGCGGTCTCCGCGGCCCCGTCGACGTCGTCGCTGATCACGCCGGTCGCGTGGGCGGTCCAGTCGCCCCGTTCGCCGTCGCGGCGCGAGTAGATGACGATCGCGCGTCCGCCGTCGCGGTCGGGTTCGGCGATGGTGACCTGGATCCGGGTGGTCTCCGCTGCCGGCAACGCCAGCGGTTTCTGGATGACCAGCTCGCGCAACCGGGAACAGCCCACCTCGTCACCGGCCCGCATCGCCATCTCGATCAGCGCCGCGCCGGGGACCACGACCTGACCGGCGACCACGTGGTCGGCGAGCCACGGCTGGGCCGCTGTCGACAGGCGCCCGGTGAGGACGTACCCGGCACCCGCGGGCAGGTCCAGCGCGGCGGCCAGGAACGGGTGGCCGAGTTCGGTGGTGTCGGTGTGTACGTCGGTGTTGAGCCAGTACCGCTGGCGGTGGAAGGCGTAGGTCGGCAGGTCCACCCGGCGACCCCCGGCGAACAGCCGCGCCCAGTCGATCTCCGCGCCCCGCACGTGCAGATTCGCCACCGCGGTCAGCAACGTGACCGCCTCATCCCGCCCCCGCCGCAACGCAGGAAGCCAAACCTCATCCGCACCGGCGGACACCGATCCCGCAGCGGTCAACGCCGCGTCCGGGCCGACCTCCACAAACGTACGCACACCCGCCGCCCGCATCCCGGCCACCGCGTCACCGAACCGGACAGCCTCGCGAACCTGACGCACCCAGTACCCGGGATCGGTCCACTCATCGGTGACCGCGTGGCCGGTCACGGTCGAGATCCCGGCAATCGTCGGCGTCCCGTACGACACCGACGCGGTCACCCGCGCGAACTCGGCCAGCATCGGCTCCATCAACGCCGAGTGGAACGCATGCGACACCCGCAACCGCCGAGTCCGCACCCCCTGCGCCGCGAACCGCTCGGCCACCTCGTCGATGGCCGGCTCCACACCGGAAACCACCACCGCCCGCGGCCCGTTCACCGCGGCAACGTCGACACCGGAAAGGTCACCGATCACGACGCTGACTTCAGCCTCAGTGGCCTCGACCGCAAGCATCGCCCCACCGGCCGGGAGTCCCTGCATCAACCGGCCCCGGGCGGCCACGACCGCGCAGGCGTCAGACAACGACCACACCCCGGCAACATGCGCCGCCGCCAACTCACCCACCGAATGACCGGCCACCACCGCAGGCGCGACACCCCACGACTCCAACAACCGGAACAGGGCCACCTCCACCGCGAACAACCCAGACTGCGCCCACACCGTCTGATCCAGGTCACCAGCCTCACCAGCGATCACGTCGGTCAACGATCCGTCCAGATGCTCCGCCAAGCCCGCGCACACCGCGTCGAACGCGTCCGCGAACACGGGGAAGGTCTGGTAAAGCGCCCGGCCCATGCCGACGCGCTGCGCCCCCTGGCCGGTGAAGACGAAACCGACCTTGCCCAATGACCCCGCAACACCGGACGCCACCGGCTCGCCACCCAGCAGCACGGTTCGATGCGGCAACTGCGCCCGCGTCATCGCCAACGACCAACCCACATCCACCGGGTCCAACTCCGGCCGCGCCGCGACGAACTCGTTCAACCGCTCGACCTGCGCCGCAATCCGCTCGGCACTACGAGCGGAGACAACCCACGGCACCACCGACATCGGCGCCCGATCCCGCTGTTCCCGCTCCTCTTCCGAATCGGGGGCCTGTTCCACGATCACATGCGCGTTCGTCCCCGAAAAACCAAACGACGACACCCCAGCCCGCCGCGGCCGACCCACCACCGGCCACAACCGCGCCTCCCGCACCAACTCCACCCCACCGGCACCCCACTGCACATGCGACGACAAACCATCCACATGCAACGACGCCGGCACCACCCCACGCCGCATCGCCTCCACCACCTTGATCACACCAGCCACACCCGCAGCCGCCTGCGTATGACCAATATTCGACTTCACCGACCCCAACAACACCGGCCCACCAACACGACCCCGCCCATACGTCGCCAACAACGCCTCCGCCTCAATCGGATCACCCAACCGAGTCCCCGTCCCATGCCCCTCCACCACATCCACATCAGAAACCGACAACCCACCAGAAACCAACGCCGCCCGAATCACCCGCTGCTGCGCCGGCCCATTCGGCGCCGTCAAACCATTCGACGCACCATCCTGATTAACCGCCGACCCCCGCAACACCGCCAACACCCGACGCCCATGACGCCGCGCATCCGACAACCGCTCCAACACCACCACACCAACACCCTCACCCCAACCCGTACCATCCGCCCCCTCCGCAAACGCCTTACACCGCCCATCAACCGCCAACCCACCCTGCCGCGAAAACTCCACAAACGTCCCCGGCGTCGCCATCACCGTCACACCACCAGCCAACGCCAAATCACACTCACCCGACCGCAACGCCTGCCCCGCCAAATGCAACGCCACCAACGACGACGAACACGCCGTATCCACCGTCACCGCCGGCCCCTCCAAACCCAGCGCATACGACACCCGACCCGACGCCACCCCCGCCGACGAACCCGTACTCACATAACCCTCAACCTCAACCGGAACACGACCACCCACCCCATAATCGTGATAAATCAAACCCGCAAAAACACCCGTCAAACTCCCCCGCAACACCAAAGGATCAATACCCGCATCCTCCAACGCCTCCCACGACGACTCCAACAACAACCGCTGCTGCGGATCCATCCCCAACGCCTCACGCGGAGAAATCCCAAAAAACTCCGCATCAAAATCACCAGCGTCATACAGGAAGGCACCTTGCGCCGAGTAGCTCTTGCCGGCGGCGTCCGGGTCGGCGTCGTACACCTCCTGCCACACCGACCCGCGGTCCTGCGGGAATGCCGCGACGGTGTCCTTGCCGGACATCACGAGGTCCCAGAAGTCGGCTCGTGACCGCACCCCGCCGGGGAACCGGCAGCCGATGCCCACGATCGCCAGCCGGTCGTCGTCGGTGGCGATCGCGACCGGCGCGGGCGTCACGGGCGCGGCCTCCACTGCGGATCCGGCCAGTTCCGTTCGCAGATGGCCGGCCATCGACGACGGCGTCGGGTAGTCGAACACGACCGTCGCCGACAACCGCAGCCCCGTGGCGCCGTTGAGCCGGTTGCGCAGCTCCAGCGAGGTCAGCGAGTCGATGCCCAGGTTCTTGAACGAGTCCCGGTCGCTGACCGAATCCGCGCCGGGCAGGCCGAGCACGTTGGCGGCCTGCACCTGCACCAGTTCCAGCAGCGCCGCTTCCTGCGCGGCCACGGTCATCGCCGCGAGCCGGTCGGCCAGCGTGCCGGCGCCGACCGCCCCGGGGACCGCCTTGCGTCGGCCGGCCCTGCGGATCACCTCGGAGAGCAGGGGCGGTGGTGCCGGCAGCGATCCGGGGGCGAGCCGGGCAGCCACCGACAACCCCCTTCCGGTACGACCGGAAGCGTCCAGCAGGGCCAGCCCGTCCGTCTCGATCAGCGGCGCAAGTCCCTGCCGTGCCAGCCGCTGCCGCTCGGCGTCGGTGAGCGTGCCGGCCATGCCACCGGCGTCGACCTGCCACGGCCCCCACGCCAGCGAGGTCGCGGGCAGGCCCAGCCCGTTGCGGTACGCCGCCAGCCCGTCCAGGAACGTGTTCGCCGCCGCGTAGTTGCCCTGACCGGGGTTACCCCACAGGCCGGCAACCGAGGAGAACAGGACGAGGGAATCCAGGTCCCGGTCCCGGGTCAGCTCGTGCAGATTCCAGGCGCCGTCGACCTTCGGCCGCATCACCGCGTCCAGGCGTTCCGGCGTCAACGACGCCAGCACACCGTCGCCCAGCACCCCGGCGGCGTGCACCACACCGCTCAACTCGATCCCGGCCAGCACACCGGCCAGCTCGTCGCGATCCGCGACGTCACCCGCGTACACCTGAATCGCCGCACCCGCGGCCGCAAGCTCGGCGACCAGCGCGACCATCCCGCCGGCCGCCGGACCCTGCCGGCTCAGCAACACCAGCGACCGGGTTCCCCGCGTCGCCAGGTCGCGGGCGACCAGGCTGCCCAACGCGCCCGAGGCGCCGGTCACCAGCACCGCGCCGCCGGTGCCGGGGTGAGGGACGGTGAGCACGACCTTGCCGACGTGGCGTGCCTGGCTCAGGTGCCGGAATGCTTCCGGGGCGCGCCGCACGTCCCAGCACGCCACCGGCAACGGCGTCAACACACGCTGATCGAACAGCTCCGTCAGCGCCGCGAACATCTTCGCTATCAGGTCGGGATCGGTGCCGAACAGGTCGAACGCCTGGTAGACCAGTCCGTCATGATCCCGGGCGACCTGTTGCGGGTCACGGATGTCGGTCTTGCCCATCTCCACGAACCGGCCGCCCGGCCCGGCCGCGAGCCGCAGTGACGCGTCCACGAACTCCCCTGCGAGGGAGTCCAGGACCACGTCCACACCGGCCCCGCCGGTCACCGTACGGAATGCGGCCTCGAAGTCCAGCGTCCGCGACGAGGCCACCCGCGTCTCCGGTAGACCCAGGCCGAGCAGCGTCGGCCACTTCCCCGGGCTTGCCGTGCCGAACACCTCGGCTCCGAGGTGACGAGCGAGCCGGACAGCCGCGATACCCACACCACCGGCCGCAGCGTGAATCAGGATCGACTCCCCCCGTCGCAGACCGGCCAGCTCGACCAGCGCGTACCAGGCGGTCAGATACACCACCGGCGCCGCGGCGGCCTCCGCCCATGACCAGCCCACGGGAACAGGAGCCAGCAGCCGCGCGTCGGCAACCGCCGTCCTGGTGAACGCGCCGGAGAACAGACCCATCACCCGGTCACCGGGCTGCAGGCCGGTCACTGCGGGGCCCACCTCGACCACGATGCCGGCGCCCTCCAGACCGAGCAGCCCCGCATCGCCCGGGTACATGCCCAGCACGTTCAGCACGTCCCGGAAGTTCACCCCCGCCGCTCGCAGCGACACCCGGACCTCGCCCACGCCGAGCGGCCGATGCTCGACCGGCGCCAGCACGAGGTTGTCCAACGTCCCGCGTCCGGTGAAATCGAGCCGCCATCCCGGCGCGTCCGGAACCGACAGTGCGGCGCTCGCCGCAACGAGTCGTGGTACCCGGATCTCACCGCTGCGGACGGCGAACTCCGGTTCCCCGGACCGCACCCCGGCGGCCAGGAGCGCGGGCAGACCTGCTGAGTCGGCAAGGTTCTCGACGTCGGCGAGCACGATCCGGTCCGGGTTCTCCGCCATGGCCACCCGCACCAGGCCCGGCGCGGCAGAGGTCACCGGGTTCGGCACCACGCCCGGGCCGGCGTCGACCGCCCGCTCGGTCACGACCAGCAGCCGCGTACCGGCAAGTGCCTCCGTGCTCAACCACGCTTGGAGCGATGTCAGCGTGGTCGCGGCCAGATCCCGGGCAGCCGCCGCGGTCTGCCGGGCGTCGCCGGGCGGGCACGGCAGCACGAGAACTTCCGGTGCCGTAGCACCTGCCGTCACGGCCGCGACCAGCTCGGACATGTCGGCGTACCGGCGAAGGCCGGGGAACTGCCCGCCGAGCACGCACCACCGCTCGACGTCGGCCGCCGCCCTGCTCTGTTCCTCGTCACCGGCGCGAGCCGGCCGCCAGGCGATCTCGAAGAGCGCCTCCTGGGCAACCGTGGCGGCGGCGCCGAGCCCGGTGGCCGGCAGCGTGCGCAGGACGAGTGTGCCGACCGAGACGATCGGCTCCCCGGCGTCGTCGGCGAGCGTGACCGACATGCCCGCGCCCGTCTCCGCAGGCGCCAGCCGGACCCGGGCCGCGACCGCGCCCGTGGCGTGCACGACGACGTCGTTCCAGGCGAACGGAACCCGGGGTCCGTCTCCGCCGGACTCCTCAAGCCCGAGCAGGTGCAGCGCCGCGTCGAGCAACGCCGGGTGCACCGCGAAGCCGGACACGTCCACCTCGCGGTCGAGGCTGACCTCGGCGAAGATCTCGCCGCCGCGCCGCCAGGCCCGGGACACCGCCCGGAACACCGGCCCGTAGGTGAGCCCGGTCCGCGTGAGCGCCGGATACAGGTCGTCCACGTCCTCTTCGACGGCACCGGCCGGCGGCCATTGCGCCATGCCGGAAATCGGCGGGCCGCTCTCGGGGGCCAAGGTCAGGACACCGGTGGCATGGCAGGTCCACACCTGCGGCGTCGACGTCTCCTCGGCCTGCGAGTGGATCGCGACGGTACGGTCCCCCGCGTCGTCGGCCGCGCCGACGGTGACCTGGATCCGTGTCCCGCCGCGGGCGGGCAGCACCAGGGGCGCCTCGACGACCAGCTCAGCGACGCGGCTGTGGCCGATCTCGTCGCCGGCTCGTCCGGCCATCTCGACCAGCGCCGTTCCCGGCACGATCACCTGCCCGGCGACCACGTGGTCGGCCAGCCACGGCTGCGTCGCTGTCGACAGCCGTCCGGTCAGCATCAGACCGCCGCTGGCGGCCATGGTCACGCTCGCGCCGAGCAGCGGATGCGCTGCACCGCTCTGGCCGAGTTCGGCGATGCCGCTGTCTCCGGCGACCGCGTTGAGCCAGTACCGCTGGCGGTGGAAGGCGTAGGTCGGCAGGTCCACCCGGCGACCCCCGGCGAACAGCCGCGCCCAGTCGATCTCCGCGCCCCGCACGTGCAGATTCGCCACCGCGGTCAGCAACGTGACCGCCTCATCCCGCCCCCGCCGCAACGCAGGAAGCCAAACCTCATCCGCACCGGCGGACACCGATCCCGCAGCGGTCAACGCCGCGTCCGGGCCGACCTCCACAAACGTACGCACACCCGCCGCCCGCATCCCGGCCACCGCGTCACCGAACCGGACAGCCTCGCGAACCTGACGCACCCAGTACCCGGGATCGGTCCACTCATCGGTGACCGCGTGGCCGGTCACGGTCGAGATCCCGGCAATCGTCGGCGTCCCGTACGACACCGACGCGGTCACCCGCGCGAACTCGGCCAGCATCGGCTCCATCAACGCCGAGTGGAACGCATGCGACACCCGCAACCGCCGAGTCCGCACCCCCTGCGCCGCGAACCGCTCGGCCACCTCGTCGATGGCCGGCTCCACACCGGAAACCACCACCGCCCGCGGCCCGTTCACCGCGGCAACGTCGACACCGGAAAGGTCACCGATCACGACGCTGACTTCAGCCTCAGTGGCCTCGACCGCAAGCATCGCCCCACCGGCCGGGAGTCCCTGCATCAACCGGCCCCGGGCGGCCACGACCGCGCAGGCGTCAGACAACGACCACACCCCGGCAACATGCGCCGCCGCCAACTCACCCACCGAATGACCGGCCACCACCGCAGGCGCGACACCCCACGACTCCAACAACCGGAACAGGGCCACCTCCACCGCGAACAACCCAGACTGCGCCCACACCGTCTGATCCAGGTCACCAGCCTCACCAGCGATCACGTCGGTCAACGATCCGTCCAGATGCTCCGCCAAGCCCGCGCACACCGCGTCGAACGCGTCCGCGAACACGGGGAAGGTCTGGTAAAGCGCCCGGCCCATGCCGACGCGCTGCGCCCCCTGGCCGGTGAAGACGAAACCGACCTTGCCCAATGACCCCGCAACACCGGACGCCACCGGCTCGCCACCCAGCAGCACGGTTCGATGCGGCAACTGCGCCCGCGTCATCGCCAACGACCAACCCACATCCACCGGGTCCAACTCCGGCCGCGCCGCGACGAACTCGTTCAACCGCTCGACCTGCGCCGCAATCCGCTCGGCACTACGAGCGGAGACAACCCACGGCACCACCGACATCGGCGCCCGATCCCGCTGTTCCCGCTCCTCTTCCGAATCGGGGGCCTGTTCCACGATCACATGCGCGTTCGTCCCCGAAAAACCAAACGACGACACCCCAGCCCGCCGCGGCCGACCCACCACCGGCCACAACCGCGCCTCCCGCACCAACTCCACCCCACCGGCACCCCACTGCACATGCGACGACAAACCATCCACATGCAACGACGCCGGCACCACCCCACGCCGCATCGCCTCCACCACCTTGATCACACCAGCCACACCCGCAGCCGCCTGCGTATGACCAATATTCGACTTCACCGACCCCAACAACACCGGCCCACCAACACGACCCCGCCCATACGTCGCCAACAACGCCTCCGCCTCAATCGGATCACCCAACCGAGTCCCCGTCCCATGCCCCTCCACCACATCCACATCAGAAACCGACAACCCACCAGAAACCAACGCCGCCCGAATCACCCGCTGCTGCGCCGGCCCATTCGGCGCCGTCAAACCATTCGACGCACCATCCTGATTAACCGCCGACCCCCGCAACACCGCCAACACCCGACGCCCATGACGCCGCGCATCCGACAACCGCTCCAACACCACCACACCAACACCCTCACCCCAACCCGTACCATCCGCCCCCTCCGCAAACGCCTTACACCGCCCATCAACCGCCAACCCACCCTGCCGCGAAAACTCCACAAACGTCCCCGGCGTCGCCATCACCGTCACACCACCAGCCAACGCCAAATCACACTCACCCGACCGCAACGCCTGCCCCGCCAAATGCAACGCCACCAACGACGACGAACACGCCGTATCCACCGTCACCGCCGGCCCCTCCAAACCCAGCGCATACGACACCCGACCCGACGCCACCCCCGCCGACGAACCCGTACTCACATAACCCTCAACCTCAACCGGAACACGACCACCCACCCCATAATCGTGATAAATCAAACCCGCAAAAACACCCGTCAAACTCCCCCGCAACACCAAAGGATCAATACCCGCATCCTCCAACGCCTCCCACGACGACTCCAACAACAACCGCTGCTGCGGATCCATCCCCAACGCCTCACGCGGAGAAATCCCAAAAAACTCCGCATCAAAATCACCAGCGTCATACAGGAACGAGCCTTCCCGGCAGTGGCTCTTGCCGGGCGCGGCGGGGTCGGCGTCATAGACGTCCGTCCACAGTGGTCCGCGGTCGTGCGGGAACGGTCCGGTGGTGTCGATTCCCTCGGAGACGACCCGCCAGAGGTCGCCGGGTGATCCGATGCCGCCCGCGAACCGGCAGGCCATGCCCACGATCACGAGGGGGTCGTCGTCCGCCGGGCCGGTCGGTTGGGCCGGCGCGGCCGAGTCGGTGCCCTCCGGCAGCAGGCCGGACCGCACGCAACCGGCGAGCAGGTGCGGGGTCGGGTAGTCGAAGACGACGCCGGCCGGAAGGCGCAGGCCGGTGGCGGAGATCAGCCGGTTGCGCAGCTCGACGCCGGTCAGCGAGTCGATGCCGAGTTCCTTGAACGTACGGGTGCTCTCCACCGCCTCGGGACCGGACATTCCGAGGACCAGCGCGACCTGACCGCGGACCAGTTCGAGGACGGCTTCCTCGCGGTCCGCCGCCGGCAGGGCGGCGAGCCGGCCGGCGAACCCGCCGTCCGCGGCGGGCTGGGCCGGTCCGACCGTGCGGCGGGTCGGGGTGTGCGCGGTGATCAGGCCCTTCAACAGGGCGGGCGGGGTCTCCCCGAGGCGGCGCGGGTTCAGGTCCAGGCGGGCGCCGACCAGCAGCGCGTGGCCGAGACCGGCCGCGGCGTCCAGGACGCCGATGCCGTCGGCGGCGGCCAAGGGCGCAAAGCCCTGCCGGGCCCAGCGCTGCCAGTCGGCGTCGGCGAGGCCGGCGGCCATGCCGCCGGCGGACGGGTCGTCGAGCCGCCAGGGACCCCAGGCCACCGAGGTGGCCGGCAGTCCGGCGTGGCGGCGGTACGCGGCCAGCGCGTCCAGGAACGTGTTCGCGGCGGCGTACCCGCCCTGGCCCGGGTTGCCCCACAGCCCGGAGACGGACGAGAAGAGCTGGAAGCTGTCCAAGTCCAGGTGTTCGGTGAGGCGGTGCAGATGCCAGGCCCCGTCCACCTTCGGCGCTAGTACGGTCGCCAGCCGTTCCGCGGTCAGGGTGTGCAGGGCGCCGTCGGCCAGCGCACCTGCGGCGTGGATCACCCGGCGCACCGGGGAGGTGGCGGGCACGGCGGCGATCACGGCCGCGAGCTGGTCGTGGTCGGCGACGTCCGCGGCGACCAGCCGGGCGCCGATGCCCTGAACGGCCAGCGCGGCGGCGAGTTCCCCGGCGCCGGGTGCGGCCGGGCCGCGCCGCGAGAGCAGGAGCAGGTCGTCGGTCTGGCCGGTGGTTGCCAGGTGCCGGGCGACGAGGTCGCCGAGTGCGCCCGGCGCGCCGGTGACCAGGGTGGTTCCGCCGCGGTGCGCCGGCGCCGGGACGGTGAGGACGACCTTGCCGACGTTGCGGGCGTGGCTCAGGTAGCGCAAGGCGGCCGGCGCCTGCCGCACGTCCCAGCAGGTCACCGGCAACGGGCGGAGCACGCCGCGGGCGAACAGATCACCCAGGTCGGCCAGCATCGCGGCGATCAGATCCGGGTCCAGTTCGAGCAGGTCGAACGCCGCGTACGCCAGGCCCCGGTGGTCGGCCGCGACCTGGGCGGCGTCCCGGATGTCGGTCTTGCCGATCTCGACGAACCGCCCGCCGGCCGCCAGCCGCAGCGACGCGTCGACGAACTCGCCGGCCAGCGAATCCAGCACGACGTCGACACCGGTGCCGGTCGCGGCCCGGAACTTCGCCTCGAAGTCGAGGGTGCGTGAGGACGCCAGGTGTGCGTCGTCCAGGCCCCACTCGCGCAGCTGGGCCCACTTGGCGGGACTGGCCGTACCGTAGATGTGCGCGCCGAGGTGGTGTGCCACCTGGACGGCCGCGGTGCCCACGCCGCCCGCGGCGGCGTGGATCAGCACGGATTCGCCGGCGCCCAGCCGGGCCACATTCACGAGCGCATGCCAGGCGGTCAGGTAGACGACCGGGGCGGCGGCCGCCTCGGCCAGTGTCCACCCGGCGGGCACGGGCGCCACCAGCCGGGCGTCGGTCACGGCGACCGGTCCGAAGGCGCCGGAGAACAGGCCCATCACCCGGTCACCGGGGCGCAGGCCGCGGACGCCGTCGCCCACGTCCAGTACGACGCCCGCGCCCTCCAGGCCGAGGCGGCCGGCGTCGCCGGGGTACATGTCCAGTACGTTGAGCACGTCCCGGAAGTTCACGCCGGCTGCTCGCACGCCCACACGTACCTCGCCGGCGGCCAGCGGCCGGTCCGCGGCATCGGTCGCGGCCAGGCGGACACCGTCCAGCGTGCCCCGTTCGTGGATGTCGAGCCGCCAGGCCCCGGCCTCGGGCGGCACCGGCAGCGCGGAAGCCGGCCGGGCGAGCCGCGGCGTCAAGAGCCGTCCGGCACGGACCGCGACCTGCGGTTCGCCGCAGGCCATCACGGCGGGCAGCAGCCCGGCGGCGGCGGGATCGCCGTCGAGATCGGCCAGGACGAGGACGCCCGGATACTCCGACTGGGCGGTACGGACCAGCCCCCACACCCCGGCGCCGGTGACGTTCACGCCGCCGGCGTCGCAGTCGACGGCCCGCTCGGTCACCACGAGCAGCCGGGCGCTGTTCAGCGCCTCCGCCCGTACGAAATGTTGCAGCGCGCCCAGGATGCCCTCGGTGACCGACCGCGTGGTCTCCGGCACCGCGCCGGGTCCCGGGTGGACGGCGAGGACGACGACGTTCGGCACGGGGGCGCCGTTGTCGACCGCGGTCAGCAGCGCGGGGACGTCGGCGTACTCGGGCAGCCCGGCCAGGCCGGCTGGGTTCTGGCCCACGACGGCCCAGTGCTCGGTCGTCGTCTCGGTGGCGGCCGCGACCGGAATCCAGTCCAGACCGAAGACGACGTCGCCGCCGGTGGTGGTGGTGCCGCCGGCCGGAAGCGCCCGCAGGATCAGCGATCCGACGGTCGCGATCAGGCCGCCGCTGCGGTCGGCCAGGGTCACCGAGATTCCGTCGCCCCCGGACGCCGGCGCGACCCGGACCCGGGCGGTGGAGGCGCCGCTCGCGTGGATGACGACGTCGCCGAACGCGAACGGCAGCAGCGGACGCGACCGGCCCTGCTCGTCGCGGCCGCCACCGGCGACGAGGTGCAGCGCGGCGTCGAGCAGCACCGGGTGCAGGCAGAATCCGGACGTGTCGGTGCCCTCGCCGATCGCGACGTCGGCGAAGAACTCGTCGCCGCGGCGCCACGCCTGCTGCACGCCCTGGAACGCCGGGCCGTAGGTCAGGCCGTGGCGGGCCAGCGTGGGATAGAAGTCCGTCAAGTCCTGCTCGGTGGCGCCGGCCGGCGGCCAGGTGAGCAGCGCGGCGGCGGTGTCGACGTCGTCGGTGCCGGTGTCGGCGGCCACCACGCCGGAGACGTGCCGGGTCCACGCGCCGCCGTCGTTCTCGGCGCGGGAGTGGATCGCCACGTCCCGGGTGCCTTCCGCACCGGTCTCGCCGACGGTCACCCGGATCTGCCGGGCGCCGGAGGGTGGCAGCACCAGCGGCTGCTCGATGATCATTTCAGTCAGCCGGGGGGTGGCGGCCTCGTCGCCGGCCCGGACCGCCATGTCGACCAGAGCCGCTCCGGGGACGATGACCCGTCCGTCGACGACGTGGTCGGCCAGCCACGACTGGTCGCGCAGCGACAGCCGTCCGGTCAGGACCAGGCCGTCACCTGCGGCCAGCTCGACGGTCGCGCCGAGCAGCGGGTGCTCGGGGGCGCTCAGTCCCAGGTCACGGGCCTGGCCGAGGCCGCGCGGTCGCAGCCAGTACCGCTGCCGCTGGAAGGCGTAGGTCGGCAGGTCCACCCGGCGGCCCCCGGCGAACAGCCGCGCCCAGTCGATCTCCGCACCCCGCACGTACAGATTCGCCACCGCGGTCAGCAACGTGACCGCCTCGTCGCGGTCGCGGCGCAACAGCGGCGCCCACAACTCCTCCGCACCGGCGCTCGCCGCCCCGGTCGCGGTCAGGGCGGCGTCCGGGCCGACCTCCACGAACGTACGCACACCCGCCGCCCGCATCCCGGCCACCGCGTCACCGAACCGGACAGCCTCGCGAACCTGACGCACCCAATAGCCGGGATCGGTCCACTCGTCGGTCACCGGCCGCCCGGTCACCGTCGAGATCCCGGCGATCCGCGGCGTCCCGTACGACACCGACGCGGTCACCCGCGCGAACTCGGCCAGCATCGGCTCCATCAACGCCGAGTGGAACGCATGCGACACCGTCAGCCGCCGGGTCTTGGTCCCCTGCGCCACGAACCGCTCGGCCACCGCCTCAACAGCCGACTCCACACCGGAAACCACCACCGCCCGCGGCCCGTTGACCGCGGCGATGTCAACACCCGGCCGGTCACCGATCACCGCACGAACCTCGGCCTCGGAAGCCGCGACCGCGACCATCGCCCCACCGGCGGGCAGTGCCTGCATCAACCGGCCCCGCGCCGCCACCACCGCACACGCATCCGCCAGCGACCACACCCCGGCAACATGCGCCGCCGCCAACTCACCCACCGAATGACCGGCCAACGCGGCCGGAGCAACACCCCACGACTCCAACAACCGGAACAGGGCCACCTCGACCGCGAACAGACCAGACTGCGCCCACACCGTCTGATCCAGGTCACCAGCCTCACCAGCGATCACCTGGGTCAACGACCCGTCCAGATGCTCCGCAACACCCGCGCACACCGCATCGAACGCATCCGCGAAGACCGGGAACGCTTCATGCAGGTCCCGGCCCATGCCGACCCGCTGCGCCCCCTGGCCCGTGAAAACAAAACCGACCTTGCCCAACGACCCCGCAACACCCGACGCCACCGGCTCGCCACCCAGCAACACCGCCCGATGCGGCAACTGCGCCCGCGTCATCGCCAACGACCAACCGACATCCACCGGATCCAGGTCGGGGTGGGCCGCCGCGAAGTCGCGCAACCGCTGCAGCTGGGCGTGCGTCCCGTCGGCGCTGCGGGCCGAGACCGGCCACGGCGCCACGGGCAGCCGGGGCGCCGGTTCCGGCGTCGGCTCCGCCACTGCGGGGGCCTGCTCCAGAATCACGTGCGCATTGGTGCCGCTGATCCCGAACGCGGACACGCCGCCGCGGCGGGGCCGCCCGTTGTCCGGCCACTGTTGCGGTTCGTTCAGCAGCCGTACGGTGCCGGGCGACCAGTCCACGTGCGGCGACGGCTGCGCGGCGTGCAGCGTACGGGGAAGGTTGTCGTGCCGCAGTGCCAGCACCATCTTGATGACCCCGGCGATGCCGGCGGCCCACTGGGTGTGCCCGATGTTGGACTTCAACGTGCCCAGCAACAGCGGCCGCTGCGCGTCGCGGTCCCGCCCGTACGTCGCCAGCAGCGCCTGCGCCTCGATCGGGTCGCCGAGCGACGTTCCGGTGCCGTGCGCCTCCACGGCGTCCACGTCGCCGGTGGCCAGCCCGGCGTTGGCCAGTGCGGCCCGGATCACCCGCTGCTGCGAGCGCCCGTTCGGGGCCGTCAGGCCGTTGGATGCGCCGTCCTGGTTGACCGCGCTGCCGCGGACCACGGCGAGTACGCGGTGCCCGAGCCGGCGCGCGTCGGAGAGCCGTTCGAGCACGACCACGCCGGCGCCCTCGGCCATCCCCATGCCGTCGGCGTCGGCGGAGAACGCCTTGCAGCGCCCGTCCGACGCGAGTCCCTGCTGCCGGGTGAACCAGGTCAGCCACGACGGGGTGGCGTGCACGGTGACGCCCCCGGCCAGGGCCAGGGTGCACTCCCCCGCCCGCAGTGCCTGAACGGCGAGGTGCAACGCCACCAGCGAGGACGAGCACGCGGTGTCGACCGTGACCGCCGGGCCTTCCAGGCCGAGCGTGTACGCCACGCGGCCGGAGATCACGCTGGTCGCGCTGCCGGTCTGCAGGTGGCCCTCCAGCTCCGGGTGGAAGCCGGTCCCGTATCCCGACGCGGCCGCGCCGACGAAGACGCCGGTCTGCGAGCCGTGCAGCGGTTGCGGGTCGATGCCGGCGCGTTCCAGCGCCTCCCACGACGTTTCGAGCAGCAGCCGCTGCTGCGGGTCCATCGCCAGGGCCTCGCGCGGGCTGATCCCGAAGAACGCGGGGTCGAAGTCCGCCGCGCCGGTCAGGTATCCCCCGCGGCGCGCCGCGCCGGTACGCAACTCGTCCACGTCCCAGCCGCGGTCGGCCGGGAGGTCACCGATCGCGTCGCCGCCCGCGGCGAGCAGCTCCCACAGCGCTTCCGGGTCGGAAACGTCACCGGGCAGCCGGCAGCTCATGCCGACGATCACGATCGGGTCCGCGGCCACCGCGCCGTGGGTCACGTCCGGCGCCGCGCCGTCGTCGGCGGCCCCCGACAGCTGCGCGCGGATGAACTCGGCCAGCAGGGCCGGCGTCGGATGGTCGAAGATCAGGCTGGTCGGCATGGCCAGCCCGGTCGCGGTGTTCAGGCGGCTGCGCAGCTCCACCCCGGCGACGGAGTCGAGGCCGATGTCCTTGAAGGTACGGCCGGGTTCCACCTCGCCGGACGCGGTGTGGCCGAGCACGGCGGCGGCGTGGTCCTGCACCAGTTCCACGATCTCGGCGGCGGTCAGCGCGACGCCCGACTCCGCGGGCGCCTGCGCGGGCGCGGGCGCCGTGACGGGCGCCGCGTCGAGCCAGAAGCGCCGGTGGGCGAACGCGTAGGTGGGCAGGTCGATCTGCCGGGCAGGGGCCAGCATCGGCGACCAGTTCACCGGGACGCCGCGGACGTGCAGCGCGGCCAGGGCGGTCAGCATCCGGTGGCGCCCGCCGTCGTCGCGGCGCAGCGTGCCGGTCACCACGGGCTCGGCGCCCGGCGCGGCGTGTTCCACCGTGGCGGTGATCGGCCCGGTCAGCACCGGATGCGGGGACACCTCGACGAACACCCGGTATCCGGCCCGGTCGAGCGTTTCCACGGCCGGAGCGAACCGGACCGGTTCGCGCAGGTTACGGAACCAGTAACCGGCGTCGGCGGTGGTGCCGTCCAGGAACTCGCCGGTGACCGACGACAGCATCGGCACCGTGCCCGCCGAGGGCCGCAGTCCCGCCAGGACCGTCGACATCTCGTCGCGGACCGCGTCCATCTGCGGGCTGTGCGAGGCGTAGTCGATCGGCAGGACCCTGGTACGGACGCCGTCGCGTTCGCAGTCCTCCACGATCGCCTGCAACGTGGCAGGCTCGCCGGACACGACGACCGCCTGCGGGCCGTTGAGGACCGCGAGCACGCCGCCGAGGCGGTCCAGCCGGGCCTGCGCGGCCTGGGCGGACTCGGCGAGCGACAGCAGGCCGCCGCGGCCGGCCACGCCCCGGATCACCTGGCTGCGCAGTGCGACGACCTTCGCCGCGTCGGCCAGCGACAGGATCCCGGCGACGCATGCCGCGGCGATCTCGCCCTGGGAGTGCCCGACGACGGCGTCCGGGGTCACCCCGGCCGCCTGCCACACCGCGGCCAGCGAGACCATCACGGCCCACAGCGCGGGCTGCACGACGTCGTCGCGGTCGAGGTCCGGGGCATCGTTTCGGCCGGCCAGGACGTCGGCGAGGTTCCAATCGACGTACGGCGCGAGCGCGTGGGCGCATTCGGCCAGCCGGGCCGCGAAGACCGGCGAAGATGCGGCCAGTTCGCGGCCCATGCCGAGCCACTGCGAGCCCTGGCCCGGGAAGACGAACACGACCGGCAGGCCGTCGGCGCGATCGGCCGTACCGGTGACCACCGAGGCCGCGGGCCGGCCGACCGTGACGTGCCGCAGGCCGGCGAGCAGATCGTCGGCGCCGGTTCCGACGACGACGGCCCGATGCTGGTGGCCGTGCCGCCGCGCGGCGAGGGACCAGGCGACGTCCGCCGGGTCCCGGTCGGCGGCGAACTCGGCCAGCCGATTCGCCTGCGCGCGCAGACCGTCCCCGGTCCGCCCGGACACCAGCCAGACCGTCGGCCCGTCGACCGGAGAAGGCCCGGCCGGCCCGGCGGGCTCGGTCCGTGCCGGGGAAGGCTCGGCGGGCTCGGGCGCCTGCTCCAGGATGACGTGGGCGTTGGTGCCGCTCAGGCCGAAGGAGGACACTCCGGCGCGGCGCGGGCGGCCGGTCTGCGGCCACGGCCGGGCCTGGTCGAGCACGGCGAGCCCGGACGACGCCCAGTCGATGTGCGGGTTGGGCTCGTCGAAGTGCAGCGATCGCGGCAGGATGCCGTGGCGCAACGCCATCACGGCCTTGATCACGCCGCCGACACCGGCGGCGGCCTGCGTGTGCCCGATGTTGGACTTGAGCGATCCGATCGCCAGCGGCGCGCTTCCGGGCGCGCGATGCGCACCGTACGCGGCGGCGAGCGCGCCGGCCTCGGTGCGGTCACCCAGCGCCGTCCCGGTGCCGTGGGCCTCGACCGCGTCCACGTCCGCGGCGGTCAGCCCGGCACTGGCCAGCGCCTGGCGGATCACGGCCTGCTGGGCGTCACCGTTCGGGGCGGTGAGGCTTGCGCTGGCACCGTCGGAGTTGATGGCGGAACCACGCAGCACGGCGAGGATGCGGTGGCCGTGGCGGATCGCGTCCGGCAGTCGTTCGAGGACGAGCATGCCGACGCCCTCCGACCAGACGGTGCCGTCGGCCGTTGCCGAGAACACCTTGGCGCGGGCGTCCGGGGCCAGCGCGCGCAGGCGGCTGAACGCCAGGAAGTTGCCGGGCGACGACATCACCGACACGCCGCCGGCGATCGCCATGGTGCATTCGCCGTGGCGCAGAGCCTGCGCGGCGAGGTGCAGGGCCACCAGTGAGCTGGAGACCGAGGTGTCCACGGTGACGGTCGGGCCGTGCAGCCCCAGCGCGTAGGAGATGCGACCGGACATCAGGCTGGTGGTGGTGCCGGTCAGCCGGTACGCCTCGCTGCCGTCGTGCGTGTCGGTCAGGCGGGGTCCGTACTCGCGCGGCTCGGCGCCGACGAACACCCCGGTACGGGTGCCGCGCAGGTCCTGCGGTTCCAGGCCGGCCCGTTCCAGCGCCTCCCACGACGCCTCGAGCAGCAGGCGCTGCTGCGGGTCCATGTGGGTGGCCTCGCGCGGGCCGATCCCGAAGAACCCCGCGTCGAAGCCTGCGACGTCGTCGAGGAAGCCGCCCCGGTCGACGTAGCTGGTCCCCGGCCGGCTCGGGTCGGCGTCGTGGAGGGCGGCGAGGTCCCAGCCGCGGTCCGACGGGAAGGACGAGATGACGTCCCGTTCGTCGATCACGAGCTGCCACAGGTCCTCCGGCGACTGGACACCGCCGGGGTACCGGCAGCTCATGCCGACGATGGCCAGCGACTGCTCGTCGAGTTCGCTGAACTCCGGCGTCTCGGCTGTCTCCTCGGCCATGACCCCGCCTCTCCTCGGTCGTACACGTCTTTCGCGGCCCCCGGACCGGGGCCGATACCACTCGGTGCCGGAGCCCGCTATGCCAGAACGCAGGCGACGGCGGCGAGGTCGGCCGGGAGCTGGCTGATCGAGATCACCTGGAGCCCGGCGGCCGCGGTCTCCCGGCGGATGTCGGCCTCGGTGCGCTCGCCGGTGCCCTGCTCGCCGATCACCATCTTGATCAGCGGCCGGAGCGCGGCGCCCTGGTCGTACTCACGCACCGGGTCCATGACGACGAGCAGCGGCGGCACGGCGTCTGCGGGCCGGTCCCGCATGGCCGTGCTGATGCTGCGCAGGATCTGGACGGCGGTTTCCGTGTTCCAGTCGTGCAGCACGTTCTTCAGCAGGTAGATGTCGCCGCCGCTCGGGCATTCCTGGAAGATGTCCGCGGCCTGGAACGACAGTCGCCCGAGCAGGTCCTCGTCGCCTGATTCCCGCAGGGCCTGCTCGGCCCGCCGGCAGGTGTCCGCGCGGTCGACGCAGATCCCGGTGAGCTGCGGGTGGACGGCGAGGATTCCCTTGAGCAGTTCGCCGTTGCCGCCGCCGACGTCGACGATGGTCCGCACGTTCTCCAGCGGCAGGTGCTCGGCCAGGACGGCGGCGACGGGACGTGCGACCTCCTGCATCGCCCGGTCGAAGATCCGGGCGGTCTCGGCGTCCTGCTCCAGATATTCGTAGAGGCCCATGCCGTAGCGGGCGTTCAGGGCCGGCTTGCCGGTCTGCACCGCCTCCAGCAAGGAGCCGCAGCCCTGGGCGTAGAGACCGGTGAGCAGCATGCACATGTGCCGCAACGACTGCGGGTGGTCCGTTCTGAGCTGTTCGGAGCCCTCCGAGTTGCGGTACCGGCCGTCCTCGTCGCGGGCGAAGACGCCCACCATGAGCAGGGCAGACAGGACGGCCTCCAGGCTGTCGCGCGAGACGCCCAGGGTCACGGCGAGTTCGGCGTCCGTACGCGGCTGGGTGGCCAGCTCGTCGGCGATGCCGAGACGGGCCGCGACACCGACCGCGGCGGATATCCAGGAGCCCATCGACAGTTCAATGACCGACACTTGGCATTCCTTTCTCGCAGGGATGGCAGAAGGCCGACCCGCCCGGCGGACCGGTACGAGTCAGCGTTGAGCAGAGCCCCGAAACGACGGCACGCGTGATCGCACGACGCACGAAAAGCCGCCTGGCGGCCGCGGCACGTCAGGGGCAGGGCACATGGTAGGCGGAACGGGGATCGCCGGATCGCGTTGTTCAACCGCGTTCCGGGCGCTCCGGCCGGCGATTCAGCGCGGTTTGGGCAGGGCGTTGCGCAGGATCGGGCGGCGGGTGATGACGGCCGCGGCGATGACCGGGATCATGCAGACGGTTTGGACGGCCAGGTACCAGCGCGGGCAGACGCCGGGGATCAGGTCGACGCCGATGATGGCGATCGGCATGATCAGGGTGACCGTGCGCACCCGGTCGAACGACTTGTACGAGCCGCGGGCGGCGTTGACGCTCATCCGGTACAGCAGGATCGCGATGAGGGGCAGCAGGACACCGCGGACCCACATGAACGTGTTGATGACGTGGCCCGTGGCGGCCATCGCGGCGATGCCGGCCAGGGCGAGGGCACTCAGCACGGCGTACGCCTTGAAGCAGCTCTTGAGTCCGTTGAACGCCGCCTGTACCCGCGGGCTGCCGGTCCGGGCCCCCGAGGGCTTGGTCTTGGTCTTGGTCTGTCGCGCCATGCCACGAAGCTACGGAGCAGGTGTCGGAGGTGGAATCGGGATGAACGTGCAGTTGGACGCGGTGGTCCTGCGTCCCGGCGGCCTTCCCCGCTCGGTTGCTGGGGGAACCCGATCCTGCCCGATCCGGCGGTCGTGAGCCCGATCGTGCAACTGCACACCGGACCCGCCGGGAAGTGGGGCTGGCCCCACCCGACCCTCGGTCCAGACGGATATCGACCGCCCCGGGCGCTCCGTAGTGTCCTCGGCATGGAGAACACGCTGACCCCCCAGACCGCCGCCGCCACGACCCCGGCCGCTGCGCGCGCCTTCGGCAAGCTCGTCACGAGCTTCAAGGTCTACACCGTGCTGAGCGCCCTCGCCCTGACCGGCGTCGCCGCCATGGCGGTCACCGGCCACACCGTCAACACGTTCATGTGGGTCCGCGGTGTCCTGCTGCCCCTCATCGCGATCCTGCTGTACCGGATGAGCCTCAACGCCGCCCGCGGCTCGCAGAAGTCGTTCGACCGGGTGCGCACCCTGACCCTGATCATGCCGATCGCCATCATCGTGGTCGACCTGATCCCGGGCGTCTGCCCCCTGTGGTACGCCGCCATCCAGACCGTCTGCATGATCCCGGTCATCGCCGCCGCTGTCATCACCCGCGGCCCGGCGTTCCGCAAGTGACGCGGACCCGGCCCGCGGCGGGATAGGGGTTACGCAGGGGTCGCGCAGATCGGACGCGCGTGATCCGGTAGTGGGTGTCTCGGTCGACTCCTCGAGAGGACGCAATCATGACGCGGACTGCCGAGTCGGGCCTGCCTCTCGCCCCGGTGTACGGCCCGGAGTCGCTCGCCGGATGGCAGCCCGGCGAGCAGCTCGGCGACCCGGGCGGCTACCCGTTCACCCGGGGCGTGTACGGCACCATGTACACCGGCAAGCCGTGGACCATGCGGCAGTACGCCGGGTTCGGTGACGCCGCGGAGTCCAACGCCCGTTATCACCAGCTCATCCGGAACGGGACGAACGGCCTGTCCGTGGCGTTCGACCTGCCGACCCAGATGGGCTATGACTCGGACGCCGAGCTGGCCGCCGGTGAGGTCGGCAAGGTCGGGGTGGCCATCGACTCCATCGAGGACATGCGGGTGCTGTTCGACGGCATCCCGCTCGACCGGGTCTCTACCTCGATGACGATCAACGCGCCGGCCGCGGTGCTGCTCCTGCTGTACCAACTGGTCGCCGAGGAGCAGGGCACCACGGCCGGGAAGCTGACCGGGACGATCCAGAACGACGTGCTCAAGGAGTACATCGCCCGGGGGACGTACATCTTCCCGCCGAAGCCGTCGCTGCGGCTGGTCGCGGACATCTTCCAGTACTGCCGCGCCGAGATCCCGCGATGGAACACCATCTCGATCTCCGGCTACCACATGGCCGAGGCCGGTGCCTCGCCCGCACAGGAGATCGCGTTCACGCTGGCGAACGGCGCCGAGTACGTCCGCACCGCGGTCGCCGCCGGGATGGACGTCGACGACTTCGCACCCCGTCTGTCGTTCTTCTTCGTGGCGCGCACGACGCTGCTGGAGGAGATCGCGAAGTTCCGCGCCGCCCGTCGGATCTGGGCCCGGATGATGCGCGACGAGTTCGGCGCCACGAACCCGAAGTCGATGATGCTGCGGTTCCACACCCAGACCGCCGGGGTGCAGCTGACCGCGCAGCAGCCGGAGGTGAACCTGGTCCGGGTTACCGCGCAGGCGCTCGGCGCGGTGCTCGGCGGCACCCAGTCGTTGCACACCAACTCGTTCGACGAGGCGATCGCGCTGCCGACGGAGAAGTCGGCGCGGCTGGCGTTGCGGACCCAGCAGGTGCTGGCGTACGAGACGGATGTGACGGCCACGGTCGACCCGTTCGCCGGGTCGTACTTCATGGAGTCGCTGACCGACGAGCTGGACACCGCGATCACCGGGTTGATGCGGGACGTCGCGAACGCCGGTGGCGCGGTCCACGCGATCGAGCGGGGACTGCAGAAGAGTGAGATCGAGCAGAACGCGTACCGGATGGCGTTGCAGACCGACGCGGGCGAGCGTGTGGTGGTCGGCGTCAACCGCTTCCAGCTCGACGAGGAGGAGGCGTACGCGCCGCTGCGGGTGGATCCCTCGATCGAGGTGATGCAGCGCAAACGCCTGGCCGCGCTGCGGGCCGAGCGCAGCGGCACGGCGGTGGCCGCGGCGCTGGACGGGCTGCGCAGGGCCGCCGCGGGTACCGACAATGTCCTCTACCCGATGCGGGAAGCCCTGAAGGCGCGGGCCACGGTCGGCGAGGTGTGCGACGCGTTGCGCGCGGTGTGGGGCACCCACACCCCGGCGGACGCTTTCTGAGAGGAGACGTGGTCATGCCGGCACCGGTACGCGTCGTGGTGGCCAAGCCCGGCCTGGACGGTCATGATCGGGGCGCCAAGGTGGTGGCCCGCGCCCTGCGGGACGCGGGCATGGAAGTGGTCTACACCGGACTTCACCAGACGCCGCAGCAGATCGTCGACACCGCGATCCAGGAGGACGCGGACGCGATCGGGTTGTCCGTCCTGTCCGGTGCGCACAACACGCTGTTCGCGGAGGTGCTGCGGCGGCTGCGGGCGGCGGACGCGGCGGACATCGTGGTGTTCGGCGGCGGGATCATCCCGGACGACGACGCGGCGGAGCTGCGCAAGCTCGGGGTGGCGGCGCTGTTCGGGCCGGGTACCTCGCTCAGCGACATCACGGGCTGGGCGCGCACGGCGTTCGAGCGGGACGACGAGGCCACCGCACCGTAGGGCGCCCCAGCGACCGCCGGTCACAGCAATGCGCCGACCATCCGGACGACGGCGACGAGTCCCACGACGACGATGACGGCCCGTAGTGCGGCATCGGGCAGCCGGCGGCCGTAGCGGGCGGCGAGCACTCCCCCGACGATCGAGCCGGCGGCGATGAGCAGCGCCGGCTGCCAGGCCACGGTGCCGGCGGCCACGAAGACGACCGCGGCCACGCCGTTGACGATGCCGGCCAGGACGTTCTTGACGCCGTTGACCTGCTGCAGGCCGACCGGCAGTAGGACACCGAGCAGCCCGAGCAGCAGCACGCCCTGCGCGGCACCGAAGTAGCCGCCGTACACGCCGGTCGCGAACACGCCGGACGTCAGCAACGCCCCGGCCCTGGTCACCGGCTTCGTCAGCAGCGTCCCGGCCTCGGTCGCCGGCGCCCGGTCGGCAGTGCGGCGCCGCAGCGTCCGGGCCAGCCAGGGCTGCAGGACGACCAGCACCAGGGCGAGGCAGATCAGTACCGGCACGATGGCGCGGAACGCGATGGCCGGCAGGACCAGCAGCAACGCGGCGCCGACCACCCCGCCGGCCAGGGAAGCGGCACCGAGCCGCGGCAGCAGGTGCCGCTGTGTGGCCAGGTCGGCGCGGTAGCCGTACGCACCGGCGAACGACGCGGGCACGAGTCCGACGGTGTTGGACGCGTTCGCCACCACCGGTGGATATCCGAGGGCGAGCAGCATCGGGAAGGTGATCAGCGTTCCGGATCCCACGAGTGTGTTGATGGCCCCGGCCGCCAACCCCGCCCCGAGGATCTGTGCCGCGTCGAGCGCACCCACGAAGTCCCGCCTCTCCCCCGACTGGTCGCCACCTGCAACAGGTCGACGCCGCTTTTCGGCCGGGTCGGAGCCTACGGGGCAACCGGCGTCGATGCCGACCTTGTGGACAAGATCACCGCTGCTGCGGGGGTCAGACCACGCGCCACTTCTGGCGGGGTTCGCCGGTGCACGCGTGCAGCTCGGCCGGGGTGCCGTTGGGCAGGTCGGCGTCCCGCAGGTCGAGGCAGCGGTCGTCGAGGCCGCGCAGTTCGCCCGCGCCGGTGAGGGTCCACCGCTGCGCGGCGGCGCCGGTGCAGTCCCCGATCCGTACGGCCGGACTCGCCGGGTCGGCGTCGAGGCACTTGTCCGTGAACCCGCGCAGCGCACCGTCCGCGGTGAACGTCCACCGCTGGTTCGCCGCTCCCCCACAATCCCAGAGCCGGACCACGGCGGAGTCGGAAACCTCCAGGCAGCGCGTGCTCACGGCGCGCAGCTCGACCGTGCCGTCCGCGGCGGGCCCGGGGACCTCGTACTGGCGGGAAAGCCACGGGCGGTAGACCGACGGACCGCCGCCCGCGGTCGGGTCCGCGTCGCACGAGGCGTCGTCCTTGCACCCGAGGAGTTCGTCGTATGCGCCGTACGCATAGAACGTCGCCTTCTTCAGCTCCTGGTCGGCGCCCGTGACGTTGGCGGGCAGCTCGCTGATCGAGTAGCCGCGGTACGCGGCCGTGCGGTGCGGCGTGGTGAGCAGCCGCTGCGCGGCGTACGCGAAGTACGCGGCAGCGTGGTGGTCGTGGTGGTCCCGGTCGCCGCCGTCGACGCCGATCGGCCCGCTGTCGCCGCGGAAGTCCTGCAGCCGGACGACGTCCGCGCCCGCGTCGGCGAGCAGTCCCTGCAGGACGGAGATGAGCTCGTCGCGGGTGTACCCGGCGGCGCCGTCCACGGTGGTGATGCGCCCGATCCGGCCCTCCCAGAGCTTCTGCAGGCTCTGGGCGCCGTAGCGGTCAGAGCCGCTGCCGTCGAAGCCGTCGGGCACGCGCAGGAAGACCAGCTCGACCTGCGTCCCGGTCAGGCGGGACACGTGCAGTTCGCGGCCCTGCACGGTGGTGGTCGCGTCGGACCATTCGTTGGGGCGGCCCGCCATCGTCGCGTAGGCCGCCCGCTCGCCGCTTTCCCGCGCGGACCAGTACCCGATGTCGCGGCCCGCGTCGCCGGCGGTGATGTAAGCCGTCCGGACGCACTTGTCCGCGCGGATGTCCCGCTGGATGTCGGGGTTCATGAACAGCAGGTCGTCGTCCTCGTGGGCGACGATCTGCACGGAGCAGGACGGCGTTGCCGCGGCGGCCGCCGCGGGTGCGGGGAGCAGGAACGCCAGCGCGGCGCCGGCGGCGAGGAGAATGCGTGTCATGGGAACCTCAGCGAGTTGAGCGGTCACGGTTCGACGTTCGGCGCGGGCGCGGGCGGCAGCGGGATGACCGGGTCGTAGGTCAGGCCGAATCCGTACGGGAACAGCGGCGTCTTGCCGTCGCCGTCGTTGATCGGCTGCTGGGTGACGTCTCGTGCCCAGCTCACCGGCAGCTTGCCGGTCGGCCGGACCGCGCCGAACAGCACGTCGGCCACGCCCTGGCCTTCGGTGCCGGGCAGCCAGCCCGCGACCAGCGCCGACATGTCCGGCAGCTCGGCGGTGACGTCGAGGGGACGGCCGGAGATCAGTACGGTGACGACCGGAACGCCGGACGCCTTGAGTTTGGCGAGCAGCGCCCGGTCCTCGGCGTCGAGTCGCAGGTCGTCGGTGCGGTCGCCGTACTCCTCGGCGTACGGCTTCTCGCCGACGACGGCGATCGCGGCCGTGTAGGAGGAGTCGACGCCGTCGCCCTCGCGGTCGTACGTGACGGTGGTGCCGGGCGTGACCGTGTTCCGGATGCCCTGCAGCACGGTGGTTCCCGGGGTGCTCGGCCCGTCGACGCCCTGCCATTTCATCGTCCAGCCGCCGCTCTGGAAGCCGATGTTGTGGGCCGACTTGCCCGCGACGAAGACCTTGCCGGGCGCCTTCGCCAGCGGCAGGATGCCGTTGTTCTTCAGGACGACCTGCGATTTCTGTACGGCTTCGCGGGCGACGGCGCGGTGCTCCGGGCTGCCCACGGTGGAGGCCAGGCTGCGGTCGGTGAACGGATGCTCGAACAGCCCGAGTTCGAACTTCTTCGTGAGGATGCGGCTGACGGCGTCGTCGATGCGCGCCTGGGACACGGTGCCCGCGTTCACCTCGTTGCGCAGCAGCCGGATGAATTCCTTGTACCAGTAGTTCTCGGGGACCATGAAGACGTCGATGCCGGCGTTCACGCCGGTCCGGACCTTCTCGGGCGTGTAGACGAAGTTGTCGTCCAGCCGTGCGACGCCGTCCCAGTCGGTGATCACGATGCCCTTGAAGCCGAGCTCGCCCTTGAGAACGTCGGTGATGAGGTACTTGTCGCCGTGCAGCTTCTGCCCGTTCCAGCTGGAGTAGGACACCATCACGCTGGCCACGTTGCGGTTGACCGCTTCGCGGAACGGGGCGAGGTGGATGGCCCGCAGTTCCTCCTCGCTGATCCGGGCGTCGCCCTGATCGACGCCCCCGGCCGTGCCTCCGTCGCCGACGTAGTGCTTGGCAGTGGCAAGGATCGACGTCGGCGCATTCAGCGACGGGCCCTGCAAGCCGGTGATGAGGCTGGTCATCGCGCTCGGGTTCGCCGGCGTCTCACCGAACGACTCGTACACCCGGCCCCAGTGGTCGTCGCGGGCGACGCACAGGCACGGCGAGAACGTCCAGTCGATGCCGGTCGCTGCCACCTCGGTGGCGGTGACGCGGCCGATTCGTTCCGCCAGGGCCGGGTCGCGAGTCGCGCCGAGCCCGACGTTGTGCGGGAAGATCGTGCCGCCGTACACGTGGTTGGCGCCGTGCACGGCGTCGATGCCGAACATGATGGGGATGCCCAGCGGGGTCTCCAGCGCGGCGCGCTGGTAGCTGTCGTACAGGTCGGCCCAGACCTGCGGGGACTGCGGCTCGGGTCCTTCGCCGCCACCGGCCAGCATGGAGCCGAGGCGAAGGTCGCGGACGTCGGCGGGTGTGGCGTTGTGCCGCTCCGCCTGGACCATCTGGCCGATCTTGTCGTCCAGGGTCATGCGGTGCAGCAGATCCTCGACACGGGCAGCGACGGGCTGTGACGGGTCCTTGTAGACGGGATCCGCGGCCGAGGCCGCCGGGGGCGCGAGCGCCACGACGCCGGCTGACAGTACGGCGGACACGACGGCGGCTATCGATCGCCGGGTGGTTGACACGATCATCCTCGGGTGTGGGAGTGACTTGCGGGCGGCCGGACTTTATTCGCTGCAGAAAAAATCTGCGTGACGCGAGCGGGCCGCACCGTGCGATCCTCGCCACGTTCGCGAGGTGAGCACCCGCCGGACCAGGCGACCTACAGATCCACGGTCATGACCAAGCTCACAAACTTCGCAAGCGGGTCTCGCTGACCTCGTCCCATCCCGGTTGCCAGTTGGTAGCGGAATCGGAATTGCTCTGGTGCTCCGGCGCATGACGCCGATGAACGCTCTCCGGATGAGCTGGGTTCCCGGCGCAACGTGCCCGGGGGCGGATGCTGCCACCTGATCCGGCCGAAAGGGGCCTGTGCATGAGACCGTTGTCAGCGTCGTCGCGGAACCGGCGATGGTGGGCAGCAGCTGCGGGCGGCGCCGTCCTGATCGCGGGCGGACTGACCGCGCAGGCGAACTCCGCACCGGAGCCGGCCGAGGCCATTCACGTCGCGGACCGGCCGGCCGAGCGCGAGGCGCTCGCCGACTACGACTCCCGCGACACGCTGAACACCGACCAGGCCCGGCAGCCGGAAGTCACGACCAGGAGCGTCAGCGTCGCGGTGCGGCGACTGGCCACGGCGGCCGAACCGGACAGCCCGGTCCGCAAGCTGCAGAACAAGCTCGGCGCGCAGGGCATCGTCGACATGGACCGCGCCACGGGTACGCCGCGCCGCGTCGCCAAACTCGACGGGTTCCTCACCGGAGCGAGCCGCCTCGACCCGGTCAAGGTTGCCCTGAACTACGTGAAGGCGAACTCCGCGGTGTTCGGCCTCAGCGCCGCCGAGGTCGGCCGGCTCACGCTGCGCCGCGACTACGTCGACCTCGCGGGCACCCACCACCTCAGCTTCACCCAGAGCGTGGGCGGTGTGCCGGTGTTCGGCAACGGCGTCAAGGCCCACGTCACCAAAGACGGGCGGCTCATTCAGGTCGACGGCTCACCGGTCGCGGACCTGCCGAGCAGCCCGGGCAGGGCCAAGCTCAGCGCCGAGAAGGCGCGCGCCGCCGCGGTCGAGAACGTCCACGGCGACTCCGCGGCCAAGCCCGTCGGCCGGGCCGCCGGCGTGACTGAGACCACCACGTTCTCCGACAACGGCTCCGCGAAGCTGGTCATGTTCCAGACCGCCACCGGCCCGCGCCTGGCGTGGCAGACCGTCGCGGCGGACGAGGGCTGGATTCACGTCATCGACGCCCAGAACGGCACGGTCCTGTTCCGGCAGAGCACGGTCGCCCAGGACACCGCGCTCGTCTGGCCCAACTACCCGGGCGCCCCGTCCGGCGGCAAGCAGGTCGCCGTCGACCTGCGCAAATGGCTGCCGAACGGTGCGACCCGGCTGGCCGGCAACATCGCGCACGTCTACACCGACGTCAACGACGACAACGTGGCCAACCCGTCCGACGAGATCAAGCCGACCGTCAACGGCACCTGGCGGTACCTGTTCACGGACTTCAGCAAGCAGGTGGGCGGCAAGTGCCGGGCGGCGTTCAAGTGCTCCTGGAACCCGGCCGTCCCGTACTCGTGGCAGAAGAACCGTAGCCAGTCCTCGGTGGAGCTGTACTACCTGCTCGGTGTGTGGCACGACCACCTGGCGACCGGACCGATCGGCTTCACCCGCAAGGCGGGCAACTTCGAGGCGATCGACCACGACGCCGTGCAGGGTCAGGCCCTCGACGGCGCGGACACGAACAACGGCCTGCCGGACGCCGACCACATCAGCAACGCGAACATGAGCACGCCGCCGGACGGCACGCCGCCCAGGATGCAGATGTACCTGTGGTCGGACCCCAACGACCCGTACGACGAATCGCTCGCCGGCAACTCCAGCGACGAGGCCGACACGGTGTTCCACGAGTACACCCACGGTCTGTCCAACCGTCTCGTGGTGGACGCGAACGGCGTCTCGACGCTGACCGTCGCCCAGTCGCGGGCCATGGGCGAAGCGTGGAGTGACTGGTACACGCAGGACTACTTCGTGGCCAAGGGCTACGAGAAGGACACCCCGAAGACCGGCGACGTCCTCGTCGGCAAGTACATGTTCGGCGGTGCAACGCTGCGCAGCGAGCCGATGGACTGCTCGGTCGAGAGCAGGTCCAGGTTCTGCCCCGGCACCCCGACCGCGGGCCCGGGCGGCTACACGTACGGCGACTACGGCCACATCTACGAAGGTGGTCCCGACGTGCACACCGACGGCGAGATCTGGGCGCAGACCCTGTGGGACCTGCGCAAGGCGATCGGCAGCAACAAGGCCGAGATGCTGGTGACCCGGGCGATGGAGCTGTCGCCCGCCAAGCCGTCGTTCCTCGACCAGCGCAACTCCATCCTGCAGGCCGACCTCGTCACCAACCGTGGCCGGCTGCAGACGAAGATCTGGCAGGTCTTCGCCCACCGCGGCATGGGCTTCTACGCCGGTGCCGTGGACGGCACCGACACCGATGTGGTCGAGGACTTCTCCCTGCCGCCCGCGGCCAAGACCCCGCGCGGCGCGGTGAAGGGCAGGGTCGTCGACGCCGACACCGGTGCGGCGGTGGCCGGCGCGACCGTCACGTTCAGCGGCCACAGCTCCGGCTTCACCAACGACTACGCGGCCACCACGGCGGCCGACGGCACGTACGTGATCTACAACCTGCGGCCGGGCACGTACCCGAAGGTGTTCGTCAAGGGCGCCGGGTACGACTCCGTGGCCAAGACGGTCTCCGTCAGTGCCCGGACGAACCTGGTCAGCTGGTCGCTGCGCCGCAACTGGGCCGCCACCGGCGGAGGCAGCAGCGTCACGAGCTTCACCGGCCCGGACCTCACCACGTCCGGCTGCGGCCCGCAGCACCTGTTCGACCAGTCGTACGGCACCGGCTGGGGCTCCGAGGTCACCGATCCGAGCGGCTACAACGTGGTGCTCAAGCTGCCGCGTGCCGTCGACATCACCGAGCTGACGCTCGACGGGACCGCGACCTGCGGTGACGCCGGTAGCGCCTCGACCGGCAAGTTCCGGATCGAGACGTCCCCCGACGGCACGACCTGGACGGTGGCGGCCAACGGCCAGTTCACGTCCGCCGATCGGAACCGGGCCAACCAGGTCACGCTGAGCGCGGGCACGTCCGGAGTGCAGTACGTGCGGTACACGATGCTGTCGAGTCAGGCGCAGGACATGGGCGTGTGCAGCACCCCGGATGCGGACTATTACAGCGGCTGCAAGTTCATGGATTCCACGGAGCTCGCCGTCTACGGCACCGCTTCCCCCTGATCCGTACGCACAACGGCCCGTCCCGGACTCCCGGGGCGGGCCGTTGACGTTTCCAGGGTCCGCAGGTCGCGTTCTGCGTAGAGCCGGCGAACCGAAGGCCGAACGACCCTGGTTCGCGGAGGTACTACGGATGACTCTGAGCATCTGCGGTACCCGAAGGAGGTTGCGAGCATGATGCGGTCGATCGTCGATTTCGACCTCGCCGAGTTTCTCGTCGGCGCCGCGGTCCGCGCACCGTCGGTGCACAACACCCAGCCGTGGCGCTTCGTGCACCGCCCGGACGGCGGGGTCGAACTGTGGGCCGACCCGAGACGCCGCCTGCCGATCGTCGATCCGGCCGGACGCGAGCTGATCATCAGCTGCGGCGCGGCGCTGGCGACGCTGATGCTCGGGGTGCGGTGGCTCGGCCATCAGCCCTGGGTACGCCGCTGGCCCGATCCCGCCCACCGGACCCTGGTGGCCCGGGTCGCCGTGGGCCCGGCGTACGAGACCAGCACGCTGGAGCTGGACATGTTCGCCACCGTCCTCGAACGGCACACCCATCGCGGCCCGTTCGACGACGTTCCCGTCGCCCCCGGGCTGCTGGTCCGCCTGCGGCGGCTCGCCAGCCGGGCCGGCTGCCGCGCGATCGTGCTCGACGACGACCACACGCTGCGCCAGGTGGCCCATCTGACCGCCAAGGCGCAGCGGGCGCAGGACCGCCAGCCCGCCATGCGGGCTGAGCTGGATCGCTGGCTGCGCCCGCCGGGCAGCTCCCAGCGTGACGGCCTCACCAAGGTCGCCGGCGGGGTCGACGCGGGGCCCGGCCGGTTCACGCCCCGCGCGCTGGGGCCGGGCACACCGACGTCGACCACGATCCCGCTGCGGCACCGCTGGCCGACCACGATGCTGCTGACCACCGGCCGCGACGACCCGCGGGCCTGGCTGCGCGCCGGTCAGGCGCTGCAACGCATGCTGCTGCACGCCGCGAACCACGGCGTTCACGCCGCCCTCTACACGCAGCCACTGGAGATTCCGGTCCTCCGGGCCGAACTCAAGCACCTGGCCGGCGCCGGGCACCCGCAGATGCTGTTCCAGCTCGGCCACACCGAGGGCGGATCCAGCGCCCCCCGGCGTCCCCCGGCGCAGGTGCTCACTGCCGGGTGACAACAGGTACGTGGGAGGGATCTGCGGCGGGCGCACGCTACGGTAGCGGGCGCTGCTATCCCGTCGGAGGTCACCATGCGTCTGCCGAACGACGACGTCGATCGTCTCGCCGACTACCTGGAGGAGCAGGTGGCCGCGTTCGGTGCGGTCCACCGCATGTCCCTGCCGCACCGCACGGATCTGGATCGGAAGCTCGGCGTGATGGAGGTTGCCGACTGTCCCAAACCGGGCGTCACCACCTGGTGCACGTTCGGGCTGGCCCACCACGACTTCGCCGACGGCGGGTCGCCGCGGCGGTCGGAGCTGGTCAGCGCGCTGCGCTCGCCTGACCTGCGGCTCGATGGGGCGCTGGCCGACCTTGCGTTCACCATGATGGACCGGGGATTCGCGCCGCGGCACGGGGCGACGGTCGGCCAGGCGATCAGCATGCAGGACGATCTGCAGTCACTCGCCGAGCGGATGCCGCATGTGGTCATCGTCCACCCGTACGCCTGGGGCGGGCGTTTCGTCAGCACGGAGACGGGCTCCGGGACCGTGTGGCTGCACCAGGTGCAGCCGATCTACGACGCGGAACGGCGATTCATCGTGGACAAGGGATTCGACACGTTCGAGGAGATCCTGGAAGCCAAGGGCGTTTCGCTGACCGATCCCGATCGCCCGTGCAGCGTCAGGTACTGAGCGGAGGGCGGCTGGCCGTACGGTCCGAGGTCACCGCGCGGGCCACCAGTACCGGGCAGTCGGCGTGATGCAGAACCTGCAAGCTCACCGAGCCCAGCAACACCCCGGTCACGACGCCCGATCCGTGACTGCCGACCACCACCAGCTGGGCGGAATGGGACGCGCCGACCAGCTGGCGTGCGGCACCACCACCGGTGACCCGGGTCTGGACCGTCACCTCGGGGAACTTCGCCCGCCAGGGCGCCAGCGATTGTTCCAGTTCCTGCTCCGCGTCGGACTGAAGCTGCTCCAGTTCCACCGGTATCGGTGACGGCGCCCCGAAGCCGACCGCGGGCAACAGCATCGGGTACGCCAGGATCGCCAGCAGCGGGGCACGGCGCGCAGCGGCCGCGGTGAACGCCGCCTCCAGCACGTGATCGCTGTCGGCCGAGCCGTCGACACCGACCACCACGGGCCCGCCGATGGCCATGTCGCGGCCCCGCACGACCACGGTGGGGCACGCGGAGTGCGTGGCGACGCGCTGGCTGACCGAGCCCAGCATGAGGCTGGTGAAGCCGTCCCGGCCGCGATGGCCGACGACGATCACGCCGACCTCGGGGGCCCGGCTCAGCAGTGCCTGGACCGGATCTCCGGCGACGACCTCGGTGTGCACCGCGAGGCGGGGAGCGATCGCCTGGGCCGCGGCTCGTGCCGCGGAAACGACCGCCTCGGCCTCGTTACCGGTGAGGTCGATGACGGCGGCGGGTGCGAAGCGGGCCTGGCGTCCCCGGTCGCGCGGTAGCCGGGCCCAGGACTCGTCGTGGGCGTGCAGGATGATCAGGTCGGTGTCGCGGCGTACCGCTTCGACCGCGGCCCACCGGACCGCGGCCTGCGCGCCCTCGGATCCATCGGTACCGACGAGGACGGCCGGGTCCGCGCTCATGATCTCTCCCCACGTCAACGGCTGAACACTGCGCCTCACGAGCGCTCACGGTCCCCATCCGATCTCGGTCGCGGCCCGCCGATCAGGGGCGAAGGTCCCGTTCTGCGGGGACCGATGCCGGGCGTGGATCGTGGTGACCTTCGGCTCTGGCCCGGCCGCCCGGCGCGGGACATGGTTGTCGGCGTGGCCCGCGTTCGGGTGCCCCGTGAGTCTGCGCTGGCGGACGTGGTTCGGTTGCGGCCGTTCCGCCGCCTGTGGCTGGTGTTCGGCCTGTCGTCGCTGGGCGACTGGCTGGGCCTGCTCGGCGCGTCCACGTTCGCCGCGGGCCAGCTGTCGTCCTCGGCCGGTCAGGGGGCCGCCTTCGGCGGCGTCGTCGCGGTACAGCTGCTGCCGTCGCTGATCCTGGGTCCGCTGGCCGGCGTCCTCGCCGACCGTTTCGACCGGCGGCGCACGATGGCGTACGCGGACGTGGCGCGCTTCCTGCTGTTCGCCTCTATCCCGCTGGCCGGGGTGCTGCTCACCGGCCCCGCGATGATCGTGGGGTGGGCTGCGGCGGCGGCGTTCTCGGCTCAGGTCGCGGCGATGATCTGGAACCCGGCGAAGGAGGCCGCGGTGCCCAACCTGATCCCCCGCGACCGGCTGGAGGCCGCCAACCAGCTCACGATCGCCACGACGTACGCGGTGACGCCGGTGCTCGCCGCGCTGGCGTTCGCCGGGCTGCTCGAACTGCCCAGCATCGGGCGCACCGACGCCACCGGGTACGCCCTCTACTTCGACGCGCTCACGTTCCTGGCTTCCGCGCTGGTCGTCTGGTTCGGGGTGCCGGAGCTCTCCGGCCGGGGTGAGCGGTCCGCCACGCGGGAGCATCCGCGGCGGGCGCTCGCCGCGGGCTGGCGGTACCTGTCCGGGACACCGTTGCTGCGGGGCCTGCTGATCGGCCTGCTCGGCGCGTTCGGCGGCGCGGGGATCATCGTGGGCACGGCCAAGTTCTACGCCCGTTCCCTCGGCGGCGGTGACGCCACGTTCGCGTTGCTGTTCGCGGGGCTGTTCGCCGGTTTCGGGCTGGGTGTGACGGCCGGCCCGCGGCTGGCCGGGCCGTTGTCGCGGCGGCGGACGTTCGCCCTGTCCGTGATGCTCGCGGGCACCGCGGTGATGCTGCTGGCCGTCACCCCCCGGCTGTCCGGTGCGATCGCCGAGGTGCTGGTTGTCGGGTTCGGTGCCGGTGCGGCGTTCCTGTCCGGTATCACGCTGATCGGCGCTGAGGTGGCCGACGACGTGCGGGGCCGGGTCTTCGCGTTCGTGCAGACCACCGCGCGGGCCGTGCTCATGCTGGCGGTGTCGGCGTCGAGCGCGCTCGTGGGGCTGGGGTCGTCGCGTCAGCTGCGGTTCGGCGATCACGCGATCGCGCTGGCGAGCAGCCGCCTGCTGTTCCTCGGCGCGGGCGCCCTCGGCATCGCGGTCGGGGCGGTGGCGTTGCGGCAGATGGATGATCGTACGGGTGTGCCGGTGCGTGAGGACCTGCGCCGTGTGCTGCGGCGCCGCGGCTGAGCGACATCCATTGACGTTCCTGAAACAAGGTTGTAACTTTTTTCGTAATCTCTCAAGCGCTTGCAGAGCCCATCCCCGCGCCGTCCCCCTCACAGTCGGGAGTCAGTCATGCGGCGACTGCTCTGCGCTCTCTTCACGACGTTGCTCGCACTGGCCGGGCTGGCCGTCCTGCCCGATGTCGCGCACGCCGGCATCGACGCCCAGAAGCTCGGCGGGCGTTACGACGGCACCGGCGCCAACGTGACGTTCCGCGTCTTCTCCGCGCACGCCACCCGGATCGCGGTCTACGTGTACGCCGCAGCGACCGGCCAGCAGGAGAAGGCGTCCTATGTGCTCACCCGCGACGCGTCCGGGGTCTGGTCGGCGACGGTCAGCGTCGCCACCCTGCGGGCCGCCGGCGTGTCCGCCACGATCTACTACGGATACCGGGCGTGGGGCCCGAACTGGCCCTACGACGGCGCCTGGGCCAAGGGTTCGCAGATCGGTTTCGTCTCCGACGTCGACGCCGCCGGGGACCGTTTCAACCCCAACAAGCTGCTGCTCGACCCGTACGCGCGGGAGATCAGCCACGACACCGCGATCAAGGACCCGGCGGCGACGGACTACGCCACCGGATCGGCGCGGCGAGGTGTCGACACCGGCACCATCGCGCCGAAGGGCATCGTGCTCGCGACCGACGCCACCAGCACGGGAACGAAACCGACCCGGGCGTTCAAGGACGACATCATGTACGAGGTGAACCTGCGCGGCCTCACCAGGAACGACCCCGGAGTTCCGGCGGGCGTCCGGGGCACCTACGCGGGTGCCGCGCTCAAGGCCGGCTACCTCTCCGCGCTGGGCGTCACAGCGGTGGAGTTCCTTCCGTTGCAGGAAACCCAGAACGACGGCAACGACACCGACCCCTCGAGTACGAGCGGCGACAACTACTGGGGCTACCAGACGCTGAACTTCTTCGCGCCGGACCGCCACTACTCGTCCGACACCTCGCCCGGCGGACCGACCCGCGAGGTGAAGGCGATGGTGAAGGCGTTCCACGACGCCGGGATCAAGGTTTTCGTCGATGTCGTCTACAACCACACCGCCGAGGGGGGCCGGGCCGTTCCCGCCGACAAGACCGTCTATCCCCTGTTCTCGTGGCGCGGCCTGGACAACCCCACGTACTACTCGCTGACCAGCGATCATCAGGGCGAGATGGACGTGACGGGTCTGGGGCACACGTTCAACACGTTCAACGCCACCGCACAGAACCTGATCGTGGACTCGGTCGCGTACTGGAAGAACGACCTCGGGGTGGACGGCCTCCGGTTCGATCTCGCCACGGTGCTCGGCAACACCTGCCAGCACGGCTGCTACAGCTACAGCCGCACGAACCCGGCGACCGCACTGAACCGGCTCACCGCCGAGATGCCGGCCCGCCCGGCCGGCGGCGGCACCGGCGTGGACTGGATCGCCGAGCCCTGGGCCATCGGGCCCGGCACCTACCAGGTGGGGAACCTGCCGCCCGGGTGGTCGGAGTGGAACGGCATCTTCCGCGACACGCTGCGGGCCGACCAGAACCAGCTCGGCGTCGCCACGGTGACCCCCGGCGACCTCGCGACCCGTTTCGCGGGCTCCTCGGATCTCTACGCCGGCGACGGCCGCAAACCGTGGAACTCCATCGACATCATGGTCGTGCACGACGGTTTCACGCTCAAGGACCTCTACAGCTGCAACGGGAAGAACAACAACCAGCCGTGGCCGTACGGCCCGTCCGACGGCGGCAGTGACGACAACAGGTCCTGGGATCAGGGCAACATCGCCGCGGACCAGCGCAAGGCGGCGCGCAACGGGCTCGCGTTCCTCATGCTCTCCGGCGGCACGCCGCTGATCACCGGCGGCGACGAGATGCTGCGCAGCATCAACTGCAACAACAACTCGTACAATGTGGACAGTGCGGCGAACTGGCTGAACTGGTCGTTGACCGCCGACGAGGCGAACTTCCGGACGTACGCCCAGCGGATGATCGCCTTCCGGAAAGCACATGCCGCGCTGCGGCCGCTGACCTTCTACTCGGCCGCCGACGGCAACGGCAACGGCCTCGGCCAGCTCGACTGGTTCACCCCCGGCGCCACGGCACCCGACGCGGCGTACTGGAGCAACGGCGACAACCACGCGCTCGCGTGGCGCTACGACGGCACCGAACTGGGCGACACCGCCGCCGCCCTCTACGTGGGCTACAACGGCTGGTCGGGCGACGTGACGTTCACACTCCCGGCGCCGCCCGCCGGCCAGTCCTGGTACCGCGTCACCGACACGTCGACCTGGGCCGAAGGCGCCGGCCAGGTCGCCGACCCGGGCGCGGAGACCGCGGTCGGCGCGCAGGGCGCCACGTACCTGTTGCACGGCCGCGCGGTGCTGCTCCTGATCGCCAAGTGAGGCCGGCGGGAAGGCCGGGCGGTTCGCTGCCGGCGGGAGGTGAGGGCCGCCGCTGCCCGCGACGGCCTACCGTCCGCGGACCGTGTCCGGCCGTGCGGCGCGGTCGCGGGTCTGCTCACCGGCCGTGCCGGGCCGGGCGGGACCGAGCCGCAACTCCCGGACAAGGTGGATCGACATGACGACGAGGGCGGCCAGCATCGCCAGCGCCGGCAGCGGCGACTGCGGCTCGCCCTCGTGCCCGAACAGGTACGGCGCGTACGACGCCAGCGAGGCGTATTGCACCAGCAGCGGCAGATACCACAACCGGCGGGCCCGCAGGAACGCGGCGGCGACGCTGAGCACGTCGGCCAGGAAGAAGTAGCGTTCGTGCATGCCGGGCAGCAGGAACGGCACGGCGATGGCGAACGTGGTGGCGACGAGCACCAGCCGGGCCGGGTTCAGCACCTCCCGGGTGCTGGCGATGAGCCCGACCATCAGCAGCACCACCGCCCCGGCGAGCAGTGTGCCGGCGATGCGCAGCGGCCCGATCGCGGCCTCGGAGGGGTGCGGGACCAGGGCGTACGCCGAGGGCGCCAGCGCGGTGAGCGTCGACTCCGCCCGGGCCTGCGCCGCGTAGACGGTCACCAGGTCGCCGATCGGCCGGCCGAGCAGCAGGGCCGGCACGTCCAGCAGCAGAAACACCGCGGGAATCGCGGACAGCGTCCGCCAGGGCAGCTCGCGGCGCAGGGCCAGCACGAGCAGCAGTGGGAAAACGAACAGGGCCTGCTGTTTGAACGCGTACGCCGCGCCGAAGGCCGCACAGGCCAGCCAGGGGCGGCGCAGCATCAGGAACACCAGGCCGGCCAGGGTGAACGCGGCATAGATCGAGTCGCACTGACCCCACATCGCGCTGTTGAGCACCACCGTGGGCAGCAAGAACACGCCCAGGCCGGCGAACCCGGCCACCCGGGGGCTGCGTCCGCTTCGGTGGACGATGACGTAGGTGAGCACCGCCAGGGCTGCGTCGAAGAGCACCGAGACCGCCTTGATGGCGGCGAGCACATGCCCGGTGAGGTAGGTGAGGGCCACCAGGATGTACAGGTACGGCACGTTGTAGTTGGCGAAGTTGTCGCGCAGCGCGCGGTAGCCGCCGTGGCTGGTGATGAACTGCCACCACGGCAGGAGGTACTTCCGGAAGTCGTCGCTGACATGCCCGAACAGCGCGACCCGGGTGCCGATGCCGAGCAGGACGCAGGCGGCCATCAGCAGCGCGATCTGCGACGGCGGAAACGGCCGGACGGCCGGCGTCGGACCGGGCGCAGCCCGGTCATCGCTCTGCGTCATTTTCTCCCCGTGGTGCCTAGCCAGCTACGCCGGGGCAGTCTAGGACAAGCCCGCCACCGACGGTCATCGACGGGCGTGTCCAGTCCAGCCCGGCAGAACTCCCTCGATGTGGATCGTTTTCCGGCCCGGCGTGCCGGGCAAGGGCATGGCCATGGAGCATGCGTACGTGCTGGACGGCCGGTACCGGCTGGTGGACCGCCTGGGCCAGGGCGGGATGTCGGTGGTCTGGCGTGCCCACGACGACGTGCTCGGACGGGATGTGGCGGTCAAGCTCCTCTCGCCCCAGCTCGCCCTGGACACGCACCTGGTACATCGCATCCATCTGGAAGCACGAGCGGCGGCCCGCCTGCGACACCCCCACATCGTCGAAGTCCACGACTACGGCCAGCAGCGGTTCGATGACGGACGATCATTGCCGTACGTCGTGATGGAACTCGTCGAGGGACGTTCGCTCGAACAGCTGCTCACCGGCGGGCCGCTGCCGTGGCGGGTGGCGGTCCTGGTGGGCGCCCAGGTCGCGGCCGCGCTGGCCGCCGCGCATGAGCGGGACATCGCTCACCGTGACGTCAAGCCCAGCAACGTGATGGTGACCGGGCACGGCGTGAAACTGGTCGACTTCGGAATCTCCGCCGGCATCGGCGACGCCGACCGACACGACGGCGAACTGCTCGGGACGCCGGCCTATCTGGCCCCGGAGCGGCTCGACGGCGGAACGGTGCACGGCGCCACCGACGTGTACGCGCTGGGACTGCTGCTCTATCGCATGCTGACCGGGCGCCTGCCCTGGCGCGCTTCCACCACCACCGAAATGCTGAGAGCGCATCTCTACGACGAACCGGCGGCACTGCCGCCCGTCGACGGGCTCCCGCCCGAGGTGGCCGAGCTGTGCCGGCAGTGCCTGGTCAAGCACCCTGATGCCCGGCCCACGGCGTTGGAGGCGGCAGCGGTCCTCGGCCGGGTGGCGGGCGTGACACCTGCGATGCTCGCCCCGGACGCACCGGAGGACCCGGACGCCACGGCCGGTGGGGAATCACGGCCTCCGCGTCGGCGGGTCGCCTGGCCGCTGGCCGCCGCGGTTGTGCTGGTGACCGCCACGGCGCTCGGCCTCGTCGGATTCGGCCAGGAATCCGGAAATCGTGACGCCGCGGGCCTGCCCGGTCCGGCCGCTGCCGCTCCGGTGAGTCCGCCGGAGCCGCAGTGCTCCGTCCGCTACGCCATGCGCCACACCGGCAACGGCCGGTTCACCACCGCCGTCACGATCGCCAATACCGGCCGGACGCGCATGACGAACTGGCGGCTGACGTTCCCCTTCCCCACCGAGCAGCACATCGTCCGCGGTTGGGCCGCGCAGTGGAACCAGTCGGGCCGATCGGTGCAGGCGCAAGGCGGCACCGTGGAGCCCGGCGCCTCCATCCCCGCCGGATTCGACGCCACCTACCGAAACACGGCCTCGCTGCCAGACCGGTTCCAGCTCAACGGCACGACATGCCAGGCCGTCTTCTCTGTGACAGTGTCGACCACGTCTCCCCCTGGGCCGCACCCGAAACATCAGAAGGCCGCAACGGGCGAGGACAGACACGGCCGGGGAAAGAACGACGGCGACGAAGGAGAGGGATGACGTCGCCATGACCGTCAACCATGGGTTGACTGCACGGCAGCGTCAACCTATGGTTGACCCCATGACCACACCTGAATCCATCACCAGCTCGGTCCGGCTCGACGACCTGATCGACGCCATCAAGAAGGCCCACACCGACGCCCTCGACCAGCTCAGCGACGCAGTGCTGGCCGCCGACCACCTCGGTGACGTCGCGGATCACCTGATCGGGCACTTCGTGGACCAGGCGCGCCGCTCCGGCGCCTCCTGGACGGAGATCGGCCGCAGCATGGGTGTCACCAAACAAGCCGCCCAGAAGCGGTTCGTCGCCAAGGGCGACACGCCGGACCTCGACGCCAGCCAGGGGTTCAGCCGCTTCACCGAACGAGCCCGGAAGGTCGTCATCACATCCCAGGAAGAGGCCCGCACCAGGAACAACAGCCAGATCAGCGTGGCTCACCTGGTGCTCGGCCTGGTGGCGGACCCGGACTCGGTCGGCGCCCGGACGATCGTCGCGCAAGGCGTGTCGCTCGACGCCGTCCGGCAGACCGCCGTCGCGACGCTGCCGGCGGCAGCCGATTCCGTGCCTGCACTCATCCCGTTCGACGCGCACGCCAAGAAGGCCCTGGAGTTGACGTTCCGGGAGGCCCTGCGGATGAACCACAACTTCGTGGGCACCGAGCACATCCTGCTCGCGCTTCTCGAACTCGAGGACGGCACGGGTGTCCTCGCCGGCCTCGGCGTCGACAAGGCCGCCGCCGAAGCGTCCATCAGCGCCGCCGGAGCGTAGACGTCACGGACGAGACTGCTTGGTGTTTCAGCTGCGGGGGTTCGCGGCGCCGCCGGACTTGCTGGCCATGGTCATCATGACGGCATGGACGAACCCCAAGATCTCGACTGGTTCGCCGACGACGCCGACCGCTACCCCCGGGGCTTGGGGGCCATCCTCGGGCTGGGCTTGGCCTTCGAAGCTCCGCTGCTGTTGCTGGATTGCGCCCGAGGCTCGCGTATGTCACTGGCCGCACTACTGGTGGCGCCGGTCACGTACTTCCTTTTCGCCGCGGCCACGCTGACCTTCTGGCAGTACGACACGCGGTCGGTGGTACGGGTCAGGCTTGTTCCAGCGGCCCGGCCAAGCGAGATTGAGGTGTCTCGGGCCAACGGCACGAGCGCGGTGTATCCGGTATCGGCTCTACGTAAGATCGACGTTGAGCGTGCCTCGGGTCACGCCGGCGCATACCACAAGATGAAGTTCCACTTCGCCGATCACGTAGAACGCACCCGTTCGGGCCGAGCCGATAACCAGGATCGCTGGGCCGACGCCCTCACGATCCTCGAAATCCCGCTGGCCGTCCGTGATCGATACGAGGACTGACTCCCACTTACCAGCAACTCCTGGCGGCGGGTCCCCTCGACACCGAATCGCACCGGGCGCGGCATGGGGCCTATCGAGAATCCGACACCAGGGTTCGACCGATGCAAATGGGGCAGGGTGGCCCACCCGTACACATGCCGTGAGGGCAGGACCGCAGGGTTCACCATTGCTGGTGTGATCCACACCGCGATTTCCGAGAGTTTATCGCCCGAAACCATGCTGGGTACGGCGCTATCGGTCATTGATAGCTGTGAGGTTGCTGGTAAGACTGGGGCCCTCAACCCGCGGCTTCGTGTCCTGTTGCTGGACGCCGGATGGCTGCCTGTGGGTCGGTGTCGTTCCAACGGGGGTTTCTCAGTGGCTTTCTGGTGCTGGCGTCGATCGGTGGACGTGGCTCAACGATCCGTGCCGAAAGGTGCGCTCGTGAGCCCCGCCGGCTCGGGTCACTGACCAGCCGGACGCGACGTCCCCGGGTGGTGATTCCGGGGCCCCCTTGTCCGCAAAGGGTTCGTTCATGCGCGGCGTCCTGCGCGCGTTTCTTCCTGCGTTCTTGCATTGATTGATTGTTCGGGGATGGTTCTTGTGAGGTCTTCGTCGGTGAAGCGGTGGCGGCTGCGCGTGGTCGCGGGAATCGCGGCAGGGCTGGCCGCGATGGTGGTGGCACCGCATGCCGCGGTCGCGGCGCCGCCGGTGGCCGTGGCCGCCGCCCGGCCGCGGGCGGTAACCCTGGAGCAGGCGTTGCAGCAGCTGCTGGCGGGGCAACCGCAGGACAAGCTGCCCACCGATGACCCGGTCGATGACGCCGGGCTTGATCGGATGCTGGCGCAGGACCTGGCCGACTACGACGAAGACCCAGACGTGCGTGAGGCCGCGAAGGCGGTGCTGGCAACCAACGACCCGGCGAAGATCAAGGACTTCCTGGACAACGGGCTGCCGGTGTACCGCAAGGCCGGCGAGCAGCGCAAAAAAGATCAGGCCGAACGTGACCGGTACCTGCTCCAGGAGTGGGCCGAGACCGGCACCCCGTCGGTGCGGGAGAAGGCCAAGGCCCTGCTCGCGGGCACCGACGACGAGAAGATCGCCGCGTTCGTCGCCACCGGCAAGGCCGCGGCGGAGCTGGCCGACAAGCAGGACGCACTGAGCGCGGCGGACAAGGCCAAGACGATCCGGGCCCGGGTGGAACAGCTCGTCGACCAGGGCGGCTACGAGGTGCAGTCCCTCGGGCAGGCTGCCCTGGACAGCGACGACCCTGCCGTGATCGAGAACTTCTACACCGACGGCTACAAAGCCGCGAGCCAACACGACGCGGACACCCAGAAACAGATCACCGAGGCGCTCGCCGCCCGGTCGAAGGCCGTCGACGACCTGACCGACCTGGCGCGGCGGGCCACGCAGGCCGCGAACGCCCAGAAGCGGATCATCGAGGAGAGCATCACCGCCACCAAGGCGCTGACCCAGGCGGCCCTGTCGATGGGGCTGGCGAACAAGGACGCCAAGACCGCCGACGCCACCTACGCGGCGGACCTGCCGTTGCGCAAGGCCGGCAACAAGACCCACACCGCGGACCTGACCGCATTGCGCACGCAGGCCTGCACGGACGCCGCGAGTGCCGGCCGTAACGCTGACCAGGTCACCGCGCACGCCGGTGTCGCAGCGGTGCAGGCGAAGACGCTGCAGGACACCGGTCTGTCGCATGGCATCGCTTGGGCCGACGTGATCCAGGCGCAGGCCGACGCCGGGACCGCCGCGAAGCAGGCCGCCGAAACCGCCTGCCACGCCGCCGAGGCCACCGAGGCCGCCGGCAAGACCTTGGACGCGGACCGTAATGCCACGGTGGACGCGGACAACGCCGTCAAGTACCGGCAGGCCGCCGAGCGGGAGCAGGCCGCCGCGGAGAAGCTCGCCGACCGAGCCGAGAAGCTTGCCGCCGGCGCGCAGGCCGCCGCCCAGGACGCCCACACCCAGCGGCTGCGCGCGGAGAAGGACGCCGACAGCGCCAAGACGCACGCCGACAACGCGGCCGGCTACTACAACGATGCGCGCCGGCAACGCGACGTCGCCCGGGCGGCCACCGCGGCGGCGGTCATGCAGCAGAGCCGGGCGTACAACGCCGCCCGGCACGCCATCGATCAGCACAACATTGTGTCGACCAAGGCCAGCGCGGCGAAGAAGTCCCAGGAAGAATCGTTGGCAGCGGGGCAACGGTTCCTCGGCATCGCCAACCGGGCCAAGGCGCTCAGTGAGAAGGCCCAGCAGAACAACGAGAACACCAAGGCCAAGGAGATCGAGGCGCAGCTGGCCGAGGCCCGCAGAATTCAGGCGGAGACCAACTGCCAGCACCCGGGTACCGGCAACGGCTGCCCCGGTACGGCGGACATGCAGAAGCTGCGGGACGACGCGGCCCGGCTCAAGACTGACGCCGCCACCTCACGCAAGGCTGCCGACCAGTCCCACGCGGACGCGAAGGCGGCCGCCGGCGAGGCGAGTGCCGCGGCCGCGGACGCCCGCCGTGCCGCGGCAGCCGCCGCGGCCGCCGCGGCGGATGCCCGGGCCGCGGCCAACGAAGCCGCTCTGGCCCGGCAGGACGCCGCGGACGCGCAGGCCGCCGCGGTCAAGGCGATCAACGATGCGAACAAGGCCAACGCCGACGCGCGGGCCTCTGTGCGGGCCGCCCGGGAGGCCATCAACCGGGCCTCCGCCGCGCACGCCGACGCTGATCTGACCAGCAAGGCTGCCCAGGACGCGGTCCGGCAGTCCGCGATCGCGGCTTTCCAGTCCCGGGTCTCCGGCCGGGCCGCCCTCGAAGCGCGTATTTCCGCCGCCGGGATCGCTGATCCCGCCGCTGCCGCCATCGACTTGGGGTCGGTGTACGCCGACACCGACAGCGATGCCGCGTTCGCGATCGATCTGGCCAATAACGCCCTGCTCATCGGCGAGCAGCAGGCCACCGCCGCGCAGAAACACGCCGACGACGCCGCGGCCGCCGCCACCCACGCCGCCGACATGGCCGCCAAGGCCGCCGCACAGGTCAAACCTGCGTACGTGGCGGCGCAGAAGGCCGCGGAGGCGGCCGGCCGCGCCGTGAAAGCCAGCAAGGACGCCATTGACGCGGCGCGCGAGGCGAGTAAAGACGCCCAGGCCACGGTTGGCGCCGCCGGGGCCGCGGGCGATGCGGCAAACGAGGCCGGGGACTGGGCAGCCGGCGCTGTGGACATGGCCGAGCAGGCCGGGCGGGACGCTGGTGTCGCGCAGCAGGCCGCCAACGGGGCAGCCCTCTACGCGGGCAAGGCCCGCGACGCCGCCTTCAACGCTGATTCCCTAGCCAAGAAGATCGCCGCGGTGAGCGACTCGGTCACCCAGATCAGCGACGGGGTCTGGGGCACCGCCGAGGGCATCGCCAACATGGCCGAGACGCTGCACAGTCAGATGTGGCAGGCCCACAACGCGGAGCAGCAAGCCACCGAAACCCAGTTCTTCACGTGGCTCCGCGAACAAGGGGACTGGATCAGTAAGTTCAACCCGAACCCCCAGATTTCGAAGGGCTATATCGACAGCGCGATCGGCATGGTCCAAGGGGCGTGGACCATGGACAACTGCGCGGTATATGGCCTGCGGGGCATGCCCTCGGGCCCGGCGCATGGCGACACCGTGCCGGACACCTCCGCCCTGCCGGACGGGGAGAGGGTCTGCTTCGAGCTCGTCATGGGCTATCAGAAGATGTTCAGCGATCCCAAGCAGCTGCTGCACTGGGACGACTGGAAGAAGGACTGGCAATACGCTGCCGGGGAGACCGCGTTCGACATCGTCACCATTGGACTCACCGACGGTGAAGGATCCATCGCGAAACTCGCCAGTCTGGGTACCGTCACCAAGGCGACGCTCAAAAGCATCGCCAACATCTCCGCGAAAGACCTGATCGTCGGCCTCGCACGTTTCGGGGAAGGCGGACTCCTCAACGCCATCAAGGAACTCGGCGCTTCCACCACCGCCCGCATCGTCGAACTCACCGAATCGCTCGGCGGCAAACTGAAGGTCACCTTCAGCCCCGACGAACTCGCAGCCATGTCCAAAGCAATCAAGCTCAAGGGCATTCAAACCGTCGAGAACGCCCTGCGCAACCTCAAAGACAACCCGGTCATCAAAGGCCTGCAAGACCTCGCCAAGGCCTGCCTCACGCGCGGCAACAGCTTCACCCCCGACACGCGTGTCCTGCTCGGCGACGGCACCACCACCAAACCCATCGCCGACATCCGGGTCGGCGACCACGTACTAGCCACCGACCCGGCCGCTGGTCCCACTGGGGACACCGTCAGTGAACCCGTCACCGACCTCATCACCAGTGACGACACCGAACTGACCGACCTCACCGTCGAACAGCCTGACGGTCAGCAAGCTGTCCTGCACACCACCGCGCACCACCCATTCTGGAATTTCGGAACCAGAACCTGGACCGAGGCCGGACAACTCCGAGCAGGCGCCACCCTTGCCACCACGCACGGCAAGGCCACCGCTGTCACCGCGGTTCGCAACTTCAACGGCGACCAGAGCATGCACAACCTCACGGTCGCCGACCTCCACACGTACTATGTGCTCGCCGGCAAGGTGCCCATCCTTGTGCACAACTGCGGCCGTACGGTCGTTTTCGGGGTAAACAAGCACTCCGAGGCACTGGTAGCAAAGCTGCGCGAGATGAACATCGATGCAAAGACGTTCAACGACCCGGCTTTGGCTGCGGTGAATCCGGAGACCGGGCTAGCCAAGTGGCAAGAACTCGTCAACGATGCCATCAAGGACTCGGACACCGAGTTGCATATCGCACTCGATGGGCTGGACGGAAACACGCCGATGGCAAAGTTTCTCAACTCCTACAAGCTGGCGAAGACTCCCGGCGCCTGGGGTGCCACGGACTGGGAGTTGGGTCAGCTGGGCTTCTACGTCCGGCTCGGATACCGTGACTGGCGAAGTGTGAAGTTCTATCTCGGGAACAAGGAAGTTCCTGCGGCTGAAATGCCGGAGCCGGACTGGGCGAGTCTGAGGTAGGTGACTGAAATGAGTCTGCTGTACCAATCCACCCGCCATTTTCAGGTGTGGCGGTATTCGGTCAGCCACCGAGTACTCCTGTTACGCAGCGCCAAGGACGACCTCCATCACACCCGGATCGACGTCGTGTTCGGGCAGGTCTCGCGCATGCTGCTCGAGCCGGACCTGGACGGCTTGGAGATTATCGAAGCCGATGGCGGCCGACGTGATGACCTTGTCTCGAAGGTCGGTGGGGTTTTCCGTGGTGGCCTTTACCTGCTCGATGGGGAGGGCAGGAACTTCGTGGTGTCCGGCCCGCCGGCCTGGCACGAAGATGAGGGGTCGTACAGGGATCCGTCGTTCTTCGAGCAGATGTTGATGCTGTGATCAATGAGCGGTGCCTTCGGTCGGAAGGCCGTGATGGTGGATCTGGAGGAACTGAGATCGGCGCTGCGGTCGACCGCTCGCCATGGCGGGCATCGTGTTCTTCCTGCTCGGCTTGCTGTTCGCCGCCACGGCGGCCCGGATCGGGTGGGTGCTGTACGGCGTCGGCCGCACCCTTCGTCTAGTCCTCCTCACGCACGTGGGGGTGTGCCGGTGACGAGCTGGCAGCGGCCGTCGCGGTAGGTGTCCTCCCCACGTACGTGGGGGTGTGCCGTCGCCGTACGGGCAGACCCGGGTACTGCTCTCGTCCTCCCCACGCACGTGTGGGGTGCGCCGCCACGTCGGTCTCTCACCCCTCAGCTTGCCGTTTAACCTCCGGGCGCAGTGCCACAGCCTGGACGAGAGTCGCGGCCGCTGGCGGGGAGGGGCAGATGATCAACAGCGCCTATCATCCGTGCTCATGCAGAAATTCGTAGCGGGCGTTCTTCTGGTTGGCGCCGACGCGGCGTTGCTGCTGCAGCAGCGTGACGAACATGCGCCGACGTTTCCTGAGCAGTGGGCCTTCCCCGCTGGCGTGGCTGAGCCCGGCGAGGCGCCTTTGGAAGCGGCCCATCGTGAGCTGTGGGAGGAAACCGGCCTGCGTGTTGCCAGCTTAGGGCCGTTCTGGGAGGGTCCGATGCCGGCCAGCCCGCTGTACGGGTTCCTCTTTCACGGCCGGACCTCGGCCCGTCAGCAGGACGTCGTCCTCGGCGAGGGGCGGGCGATGGTGTTCGTGCCCGCCGCGCAGGTCCTGGAACTGGATCTGGCGGCGTATGCCCGTCCAGCCCTCACCGAGTTCCTTGCCTCCGCCGCCTACCGAGAGCATGTAGCCGCGATCGCAGGCAACTGAGCCGGACGAGGCCGCGGCCATCGCTCGATGCACCGTGATCGCAGCAGCATTCGCGGTCATGAATATGCGGATCTGAAGGTCCAGTCCGCGGACCGAGTCCGCAGCCTATCGATCGTCGGGGGTTGCTGAGCCAACGTGGGCGGTGGGCTCAGCGCAAGTCGATCTCGATATGGTGCGCCTCGAGCGTGTCCAGCAGGTACTCCAAGGTGATCGCCGGACCCAGCCGACGCGGGTCGTAGCCGGCGACGAGGCGCTCGCGGGCGACGGCCGAGTCGTGCCACACCAGCCGAAACGGTGGCCGCGCCCCGAATCTCCCGGCGAGACAGTCGTCGAGCGCGTCGAGGTTCCAGCCGAAGTATCCCCCGGGGCCGTTGATCGCTTCGCCGAGCGCGCAGTAGAACCCTTCGATGTCGGTCACGAACCGGCCGTCGAGGTCGTACGTGGTGCCGGCCGGCCGGTCTGCCGCATCGGAGCGGTGGGCGAGGGCCACTCCGGCCCAGTGGTGGCGCAGCTCCCGGTCGTAGCCGGCCCACAAATTCTTCTCGGCGGGCCGTCCGGTGTACCAATGCTCCAGGATGCCGAGGATCCCTCGCGGCAGCGGTGCCCGAGGGTCGCTGGCGACGGTCACGTCGAGGAGTTCGGCACCGAGCCGCGACGGCTCGCCTGCGTCGACCGTTCCGGACACCACCGCGTCGATCACCCGGCTGACCGAACCATCTGCGGCCACCATGTACACCTCGGCGCGGATCCGGCGACGACGCTGGGCGGCCTTGGTCGACTGCCCGACCGCGCCGAGCGCGGTCAGCAATGGAGCTTCCGGTCGGCAACCGAGCAGCCGGATCTGCGGCACCGGCGGTGCGGCTTGCTCGCGGAACACGCCGGTGACGTCCCGACACGTGCCGTAGCGCACCTCGTTTCGGCCCAGAAGGACGAATTCGTTGACCTCGCCGGGACGTGCCACCGCGTCCGTGCGGTCGTAGACGTGGACGAACCCGCCGAGATCGATGTCCACGGCTTCCGGCCTCGTGGTATTCGGCCGTTGAGCGAGCACGACGACGTCGCCGAGGTCCTCGCCCCACCAGGACGGCGGCGAGTTTGACGGGGGCGCCATTATCGAGATGTCACCCAGCCAGGCACGTTCGGTGCCGAGTGCCTCGGCGGGCAGCCGATCGAGCAGGTCGGCAAGCGCGCCGTCCGGGGTACAACCGACAAGCGTGAACCGCTCCCGCGGTCGAGGCGGCAGGTCGACGAACAGTCCTTGGATCTCCGCACACAGCGCCAGCGGGATGTCGTCCTCGTAGGAGCCCTCGAAGCCGACGTCGCCAAGGAGCAGCCAGCGCGGGCCGATTGGATGCTCCCACGTCCACCGCCGCTGCTCCCGTGGGCGGTCAGCCCCGGGACCGGCGCTCGTTGTCACCCCGCGACCCTACCGGCTGGAGATGCTACGACCGGCGCATGTTCATGGACGGCGAAGCATCAGCACCCGCAACCTCAATGCATCCGCTCATCGGCCAGAAGCGCACACAGGTCCCCCGACCGTAACCCGGTCGGGGATCTACGGAGCGTGACTCGATGCCGTGGTCACCGGCGCCGGTGCGGGCCGCTCTGTTTCGGCTAATGACTGTGGCTGTCGGCGTACACGTGCGTGTTGGCGTGTTGGCGTGCCCGAACCCGTCCCCAACCGCCCCAGAAGACCAGACAACAGCCCCGCCGGTCAGGCAGATGCCGCGCGGAGGTCCGGATCCGCCGTCAGGCCGAGACACCCGTTCGCCGTTTGGGGCCTGCGGACGGTTGGGACTTTTGTCGGGAGCAGTCCCTTGTCTGTGGCGAGCGCTGCGGCATAGCGGGCATCGGCGGTCTGGGCGCGGGCTTCGCGGCGCAACTCGTGGGTGCCCTTGATCGGGACGTGTGGTGGGCTTGGGCGCAGCCACAGTCCGTCGGGAGTCTCCTCGATGCGGGCTTCGGGGTAGACGACGCGGACCTTGGCCAGGTGTTTGAGGATGAGCCTCTTGAAGTTGTAGCGCGCGTGTCGGTCGTCGGCGTCGGTGGTGCCGAAGTGCTGGCGAAGCTTTTCGTAGGTGATGAATACCGGCTGTCTGAGGCTGAATATGGTGTAGGCCAGCCAGGTGAATAGATCCAGTCTGGTGGCCGAGCCGCGTGGTGCCCTCCAGGCGTCGATGTCGATCGGCACTGGTGCGCGGAGGACCTCCTCGAAGAAGTCCGGCGACACGACGATGCGGGCCACCTACTACTGGGAGTATTACAACGAGTGGTGGGAGGCGCCGTTGGTGTCGTCGGAGTTCCTGGCCGCTGACACCGGGGAGGCTGAACCGTTGGCCGTTGCCCCGGAGACACCGCCCCATTGGCCACCATCGACCGGGTTCGACCCTGCGCCCCGGCACACCGAGTGCTCGGTCGCCGGAGTGCGATACGTGGCCGACGGCGACCAGATTCTGGCCTACGACAGTGACGGGCGGCGTCTGTGGTCGTACAAGCCCGACCTGCTCGTTCCCCCGCCGGCCGAGCACAAGCCCGGCGGGCGGCGAACGACCGGGGAGCTGGTCTGGCTGGCAGCGGCACCGGACGGCCTGTACGTGTTGACCGGTCACGGCACCGTGGCCCGCCTGTCGACCCGGCCGCCCACCGCTATGTCGATGCCGATGATCATGCATCGGGCGTTCTGGGGGCTGCTGGACGACGACCCGGCAGCGGCCGGTCCGCTGCTCGACGCGTGCGACGAGGGGAGCCGGGTGACCGTGGCGGCGCAGGCCCTCAAGGCCGAGCATCAGTCGCGGGCGAGCGTGGAGGCGTACTACGGCGGGCCGGAGGACGGCGAGGCACGTCAGCGGTGGTACGCACGAACCGGCCTGGACAAGTGCACGCGGGTGCGGTTGGACGTGCCGGCCCGGCCACAGTTGCTGGCTCACCTTCCCGCGCTGCGGCAACTGAGCCTGCGCGAGGTCCACGACGGACGATGGTCAGATCTGGTCACCGCGTTGCCAGACCTGCAGGAGCTGGATCTGAGCAACTCCGTACTCGTCGACACGGCGCCGCTGCGCGGCATTCGGGTCGACACGCTGAACCTGAGCGGCACCGGCGTCGCGGATCTCCGAGGTCTGACCCAGGCGCCCCGGTTGCGGCACCTGGACCTGCGCGGGTGCGTGCGCCTGGGGCAGGTGGACGACCTGGCCACCGTGCCGACGCTGGAGCGCGTCAACCTCAGAAGCTGCGCGGCGTTGACCAGCGTGGCCGGGCTGGCCGGACTGCCACGCCTGCGAGTACTCACACTTCAGGGCTGCCGCGCACTGGACGACCTCACGCCCCTGGCGAGCCTCCCCGCACTCGAGGAGTTATGGATCGACCGCCCATCGCCCGGCGCCGGAGACATCCTGCTGTTCGGCCGGGAACAGATCCGCCGCTTTCTCCACCACCAGCCAAGCTGACACACCGCCGGCAATCCAACGACGCCCACGGACCTCCGATCACCTTGCCCCGATCGGCTGAACCTGGGATGCCGCGTCCGTCGCCGCGGCGACGGACCGGCGGGCGGGCAGGCTCGTGCCGTGATGTCCGATTCTCGGGACGGGCCGTAATGCCGACCGCCCAGGGACCCCGCGCTGCGCCGTACGCAGTGCAGCGCGGGCAGCCACCCCGTCATAGGTCCCGATGCCCGAAGCGCACCGCAAGACGGGCAACTATGCCACCACTTACCCGTTAGACGGCGATCACCTGGTTACGGCCGCCCGTCTTCGCCTGGTAGAGGGCATGGTCCGCGCGGGCAAGCAGCTGATCGAGGCCGTCGTCGCGCATGTCGAGGCCGGCCAGGCCGATGCTGATGGTCACGGAAACCGGACCGTCGCGGGTGGCCACCGGCTCCGACGCCACGGCCAACCGGATCCGTTCGAGCGGGGCGACGTCGACCTCGGCGTTGCCCGGCAGGACCACCGCGAACTCCTCGCCGCCGTAGCGGCCGAGGACGTCGGACTCCCTGAGGGCGGCGGCGATGCGATGGGCGACCTCGCGGATGACGTCGTCGCCCACGCCGTGCCCGTACGTGTCGTTGATCTTTTTGAAGTTGTCGATGTCGAGCATGGCCGCGCTGAGCCCGTGGCCGTTGCGCCGTGCCACACCGACCAGCGCCGTCGCCAGCGAGAAGAAGTGCCGGCGGTTGTGCACACCGGTCAGCTCGTCCGTGGTGGCCAGCTCCTGCACCCGGGTGAACAGCTGCGCATTGTCGTACGCAGTCATGCCCTGACCGGTCAGCGTTGCAGCCACATTCCGTGCGGTGTCGTCGAACGCCGGCCCGGCCAGAAGCACCACGCCGACCGGACCGTCCCGGTTGACCAGCGGCACCACGAGCGTCGTCGGGTGGACGCCGACCAGATCGGCGACGGCGGCCGGCGCCTTGCCGCCGCGCAGCACCGTCACGGACCCCCCGGCGCGAAGATGTGCCCACGCCGGGTCGGTGCCCGGGTCCACGCTGCCGCCGACCGGCCCGGGTGCCGGTCCGGCCAGGTCTGTGACGGTCAGCATGTCGCTGCCACGCAGCAGGACGGCGGTGGTCGCACCGAGCTGGGTGTGCAGGGTCGCGAACAGCTGACGCAGCAGCTGCGCCGGGTCGAGGATCGTGGTCAGTTCGGCGAGGCTGGCGCGCAGCGTCTCCGCCAGCTCCTGCTGCTGGCGCGCGGTACGCACGGCGAGGTCGAGCTGGGCGGCGCGGGCGGTCTCCAGGGACACGGCGACGTGGCTGGTGATCGCGGTCAGCACCTCCACGTCGTCCTCGGTGAAGATGCCGCGCGCCATCCGGCTGTCCAGGTAGACGATGCCGATGAGCCGGCCCTTGATCTGCACCGGAGCGACCATGATGCTGCGCAGGCCGTGCACCACCACGCTCTCGGAGCCGAGTGCCGCGCCTTGTTCGGTGCCGGTCACCACGAGCGCCTCGCCGGTGTCCGCGACGCGGTGGACCAGGCTGGAGCCGTAGTCGCTGACCGCGTCGAGGTCGCTGCCGACGGCGTCACGGCCCACGAACGGGCGGACCTGGCCTCCGTCGTCGACCAGGAACATCAGCGCCCGCTCGGCGCCGAGGATGCGCAGCGTCTCGTCCAGCGCGATCCGCGCCAGCCGGTCCGGGTCGAGGACCGAGGCGGCGGCGATGCTGACCTGCTGGAGGGCTTCCATGCGCCGGCTGACGACCGTACGCGTGGCCCGCTCCCCCAGCCGCGTGCCGGGTGAGGCGGAGGTGGCGTCGGTGATGCCGAACTCTGCGCGGACCTGACGTGCCCGGCCCTCCAGGCCGTACCGGGTCGCGATCATGTGCGCCCACTGTGCCTGCCGCTCGGCCTCCCCGGTGATGCCGGTACGGTGCAGCACCCGGGCGCGCAGACGAGCGATCTCGAACGCGACCAGCGGCGAGTCGAGCGGCCGCGCCTTGCGTTCGATGCGGTCGCACAGGCGCAGGACCGCGGCGTACTTGCCCTCGAGCAGCAGCAGGGCCGCCCGGGTGATCCCGTGCGCCGCCCGCAGCAGCGACGTGGCGGTGTGCCGGCCGAGGTCGCGTACGGCGGCGTGGGCGGCACCCAGGAGCTTGGCGTCCGGCCCGGATGCCTGCCGGCACTGGGTCAGGCGGCCGTACGCGAGGTAGGTGTAGCACCAGTTGTGGTGGGTCATCAGCTCGCCGCCGGCGGCGTACCGTTCGAAGTCGGCGGCGGCCGCCTCGAACAGCTCCCCGAACTCGCCCTGCTCGACCAGCGAATGCATGGTGGCCAGCACCAGGGTGCGGCGCTGCTGAATGCTCGCCGTGTCGTGGTCGAACGACGCCTGCAGGTCGGCCAGCGCGGCGGCGGCCTCGCCCAGGTGGCCCTGCTGGGCCGGGATCATGACCGACAGGGCCGCGAGGGTGGTGCCGCTGATCTCCCGCCCGGGCGGCAGCACGGCGATGGCCCGCTCATAGCAGGCCTGCGCTTCGCGCGGATTGCCGCGCAGCACCTGGCGCATCCCGGCGGTGGCCACACCGGCGATGAACTGTGCCGGCTCCAGCCACCGGGCGTGCCGGTCCAGCATCTCCTCCCATTCGCGGCCGGAGTCGCCGGAGCCGGAGAACAGCAGGCCCATGGTGCGCGTGAAGTCGACGTACGCGACGAGGGCCGGGTCTGCCAGCTCGGCGGCGTAGCGGGCCGCGCGGGCGAAGCAGCGCAGGCCGATGCCCCGCAGCCGGACCATCACCGCGATGAAGCCCACCATGCCGTAGGCGCGGGTGAGCGGGGCACCCGGACCGAGCCGGTTCGCCACGAACAGGGCGCGCTGCGCGAACGCGGCCACCTCGTCCAGCCGCATGCCCAGCGCGGCGGAGTAGGCGCCGGTGTCCAGCAGCCGGGCCCGGACGAGGTACTCCTCGCGTCGCCGGCCGCGTACGGTACCGAACCCGATGCCGGTGCGCCGGATCACCGCCGCCCCGAGCGCGGGAACGAACCCCGACAGCACGCGGGCCAGCTTGTTGCGCGGCAGCGGCCGCCCGATCTCCGCCAGCCCGGCGAAGACGGCCTTGGCCGCGTCCTCGTCGGCGTAGCTGACGTTGTGCAGCTCGGCGAGGGTCGTCCACAGCGACGCCCGCTGCCACGGATCGTCGGATCGCGCGAGCGCCAGGTCGAGCCGTTCCCGCGCCTGCGTGAGCCGCCCGGCCCGCAGGTACGCCGTGGCGAGCAGGTGGTGAGTGTCGACGGCGACCGGCAGCCCGTGGGATTCCGCGGCGCTCTCGGCCTGCTCCAGGAACGTGACGGCCTCGGCGGGCGCCTGGTCGGCCAGTGCCTGCCGGCCGGCCGCCACGCTGGTGCGGTACACCGATTCGGCCTCGTCTGCCGCGCCGGCCTGCGCGTAGTGTCCGGCGACGACGTAGACGTGGTCGGCCTCGCGGTCCGCCGGGTAGAGCATTTCGAGCTTGCGGGCGATCCGCGCGTGCAGGCCGCGGCGGTCGGCGGGGTCCAACGTGGCCAGCAGGGCCCGCCGGACGGCCGGGTAGACGAAGCCGTACCGGCCACCGGCGCGAGCCTCCACCACCCGGCGGCCGATGGCCGCCTCCACGGCCGCGGCGACCTCGTCCGCGGAGAACCCACCCGCCGAGGTCACGAAGTCGAGGTCGAACCGGCTGCCCACGGCGGCCGCGACGGCCAGGACGGAACGTTCGGCGTACGTCAGCTCGTCGAGCCGGGACACGACCAGGTCGAGGCCGTCGGCCGGGATCGGCAGCGCGTCCAGGCCCTCCTCGTCGAGCTGCCAGGTGTCCCAGTGCGGCACCAGCAGTCCATCGTCGATGAGTCGCCGCAGATACTCGACCGCGGACAAGGGCACGCCGCCGGAACGGCCGGTGATGTGTGCGGCCAGCCCGGCGGGAACCGGGGCCCCGGGCAGCCGGGAGGCAACCAGCGCGGCCATGTCGTCGTCGGGCAGCGCCCCGAGCGCCAGCACCGGGTCGGCCCCGGCGATGAAGGGGGCCGTAACTCCGTCGTGGGCGACGGCGACGAGCACCAGCAGGGGTGCCTCACCCGGCCCACGGTCCAGATGAGCCAGTACGCGACGGCCGGTGTCGTCGAGCCAGTGCGCGTCGTCGATGCTGAGCAGGGCAGGGCCGAGGCGAACGGACAGTTCGATCAGGAACGTCGCGACCGCGTGGACGAACTGCTCGTCGCGGCCCTCCGTGGCGATGTCCGGAACGTCCGCGAGCAGGTCGGCCAAGCCCGCCGACAGCGGCTTGATCAGGCCGGCGCCGGCCACCATCGCCGACTCCCGGACGGTCTGCGCGGTCGCGGCCCACTCGGCGGCGGGCAGGGCCCGCCACTGCTGGATACGGCGGTCGAGCGCCTCGCGCAGCGCCGACAGCGGCACGGTGTCGTCCGGGCCGCAGCGGAGGTCGAGGACCAGCGCGGCATCGGCGGCGGCGGTGACCGCTTCGATCAGGCTCGTCTTCCCGAGCCCGCCCGGGCCGTGGACCACGGCGACGCCACCGGCGCCGGCGCGCGCCCCGGCCCACCGGGACGTCAGTGCCGACAGTTGCGCGTCGCGGCCGTACAGGGGCCAGATCGTCGGCGCGCCGGGCGCCACGTCGGCGGAGCAGCGGCGCAGCGCGGCGAGCAGTTCGATGGCCGAGCCGAACCGGTCGTCGGGGTCCTTGGCGAGCAGGCGGGTGACGATCTCGGCGAGCTCCGGGTCGACGTCCGGGCGGATCTTGCGTACGTCCGGGATGGGTGCGGCGGCGTGCTGGCGCAGCAGCGCGCCGACGTCCGAGCTCCGGTAGGGCGGGTTCCCGGCCAGGCACTCGAACAGTACGGCCCCGAGCGAGTACAGGTCGGAGCGGCTGTCGACCGGGCGCTTGAGCATCCCGGTCTGCTCTGGCGAGCTGTAGATGAACGTGCCGACCGCGCTGTCCTCGGCAACCGCCTTGCCGGCGCGGGCGGCCAGACCGAAGTCGATCAGCATGGCCGGTCCGGAGCGCGGCACCATGACGTTGTGCGGCTTCAAGTCGCGGTGCACCAGGCCGGCCTGATGGGCGGCGGCCAGCGCGTGGGCGATTTCCGCGCCCAGCGTGACCACGCGCGCCTGGTCCAGCACGCCGCCGGCCAGGAGGTCGGCCAGGGAGGCGCCGTCGACCAGGTCCGTGACCAGAGCCGGGCGTCCGTCGTACAGGCCGACGGCGCGGGTACGCACCAGGCCGGGATGGTCGACGCACGCCATCAGGGCGGCCTCGCGCCGGAAGGCAGCCAGCGCCTCCGACTCGTGCCCGGCCGCGCCGCGCTGCTGTTTGAGGGCGTACGGCCGGCCGTGGCGCTCCGCCCGGAACACGGAGGCTGCGGCACCGCGACCGATCTCGGCGCCGACGTCGAGATCGGTCAGCTCCAGACGGCTGCCCGCGGACAAGCGGCGTCCAGGCGCCTCGACGTCGCTCACGCGGTCCCCCCGGTCCTCATCGATCCCTCGCGGTCATATCGTCAGACGAAAGGTTGAGCTGAGGAATTGGCACTCGGGGCGGAGGCCCCGACGCGTCGAATTGATGACCTTGGCGGACACGGGCGGGCCACCGGCGTAATGCGGTCATCCCGGCACGAGTCTCAATGGCGGATCATGGGTTCCAGCCGGCCGAGCCGGTTGTGGTGGCGCTGCCTCCGGCGGGTCTTCGGCGGATGACGCATGTCGTATTTTTCCGCAGGAAGATCGACCCGCTGCATATCCTTCGTACGGATTGACCTCGAAATCGCATTTTGGTGCTTCAGAGGCGTATGAGGCGGTGTGCCGGGCGTGGTGATGGACTGGCGGCGGGTTGTTGCGGTGGCCGGGGCGGGACTGCTGCTGGCCGCGACGACGGCAGGTGGTCTGGCGGTGCGGGTCACGCCCGCGGTGGCGGCGGCCGGTTCGTTGCTGTTCGACGAGAGTTTCCAGGGCGCGTCGGTCGCCGACCCGGGCGTTCTGCCGCTCAACGACGCATGCCTCACCGGTGCGTCGTCCGCGACCGCGCCCGCCGGGCGGTCCGGACTGGCCCGGTGCGCGCTGCGCAACCGCGCTCCGCAGACCGGGACCGTACCCGGCTACCTGCAGCTGACCGACGCCACGAACAACCGTGCCGGGGGCATCGTCTACAACCGCCCCTTGCCCGCCGGCGGCGGTCTGGTCGTCACGTTCACTCAATACCAGTACGCGGGCAGCGCGGCGGACGGCATCGCGTTCTTCCTCACCGACGGCTCCACCGAACTGACCAGTGTGGGCGCTCCGGGCGGGTCGCTGGGCTACGCGCAGCAGACCGGCGCACCGGGCGTGCACGGCGCCTTCATGGGCGTGGGATTCGACTCTTACGGCAACTTCGTCGCCGACAATTTCGGCAAAGGTGCCGGATGCGCTCCCCCGTCGCCGTACGGCCGCATTCCCAACACCGTGACCCTTCGCGGGCCGGGCGAGGGAACCATCGGATACTGCTACGTGACGAGCTCCACGTCCGGCAGCGCGTCGACCCTGCCCGGCTCGCTGCGAAGCCTGGTCGGGCCTGCGGCGGCGGCCCGGCCCGTACGGATCACGGTCAGCCCCGGCCTGCGCCCCACCCTGACCGTCGAGATCGACTTCTCCGATGGCGCCGGCTTCCGCACCGTACTGACCCGCACGGCGACCAGGGACGTGCCACCCACCTACAAGTTCGGTTTCACCGCCAGCACCGGCGGGTCCACCGACGTGCACCTGATCCGCGACATGGTGGTCAACAGCGTCACCCCGCTGGGCACGCTGAGCCTGACGAAGCAGGTCGACCGGACCACCACCCAGCCGGCCAGCTACGGCCCCGGCGACCTGGTGCCCTACGAGTTTGTGGTGGTCAACACCAGCGTCGCGCAGCTGACCGGGGTCCAGGTGACCGACCCGGGAGTCAGCGGCATCACCTGCCCCCGCACCACGCTGACCGCGGCCGGGGACCCGGGCAGTCAGATGGTCTGCAAGGGCAGCCACGTGATCACCGCTGCGGACGCGTTGAACCCCACCTACAGCAACACCGCGACCGCTGCCGCCGGGAGCGGCATCACGTCGAACCCGTCCACGGTTACCGTCCCGATCACGCCCGCACCGTCGCTGACGTTGACCAAGACCGCGGCGCTGACGGACACCAGCGGCGACGGGCTGGCCGAACCGGGCGAGCGGATCGACTACACCTTCCGGGTGACCAACACCGGCAACGTCGCGCTCACCGGCGTCGGCGTCACCGACCCGAAGCTCGGTACGGTCAACTGCGCGGCCACGAGCCTGGCCCCGGGCGCGGCGACGACCTGCACGGCGGCGTACACCGTGACCCAGGCCGACGCGGACGCCGGGGTCGTGCACAACTCGGCCACCGCGCAGGGCACACCTCCCGCCGGCGGTACGGTCGTCAGCGCCCCGGCTGCCACCGACACCGCCACCCCCGCGCCGAAGGTCTCGCTCACCCTGGCCAAGACGGCCACGCTGGCCGACGGCAACACCAACAAGCTCGCCGACCTCGGCGAGCGGATCGACTACACCTTCACGGCCCGCAACACGGGCAACGTCACCCTGACCGCGGTCGCCGTCACCGACCCGAAGGCCGGCACCATCACCTGCCCCGGCACGACGCTGGCGCCGCAGGCCCAGATGCAGTGCACCGGCGCCTACACCGTCGCCGACGCGGACGTGGTGGCGGACGACGTACACAATGTCGCCACCGCCCGCGGCACCGCGCCCAACGGCACGGTCGCGACCAGCCTGCCCGCCGAGACCCGCACCCCGACACCGGTGTACGCCCCGAACATCGGCCTCACGAAGACCGCCGCGCTGACCGACGCCAACGGCAACGGCCTCGCGGACGTCGGTGAAACGATCGCCTACACGTTCGCCGTGACCAACACCGGAAACGCCACCCTCACCGCGGTCGGCGTGACCGACACGAAGGTCGGCCCGGTGACCTGCCCGGTCACCACCCTCGCCCCGGCCGCGACCACGACCTGCACCCGGCAGTACACCGTCCGCCAGGCGGACGTCGACGCGGGCATGGTCCACAACAGCGCCACCGCCCGGGGAACACCGCCGAGCGGGCCCGACACGGTCAGCATGGCCGCCACGACCGACACCGCGACGCCCGCCCGCGAGCCCGCCGTGACACTGACCAAAACGGCGACCCTGACCGACACGAACGGCAACAACCTCGCGGACCTCGGCGAGCAGATCGCGTATCAGTTCCAGCTGCGCAACGCCGGCAACGTCACACTGACCGCGGTCACCGTCGCGGACCCGAAGGTGGGGCCCGTGTCCTGCCCCGGCGCGGCGCTGCCGCCCGGTGCCACGACCACCTGCTCGGCCGGCTACACGGTGACCAACGCCGACATCGTCGCCGACGCCGTCCACAACCAGGCGACGGCTACGGCGTCGCCGCCCACCGGGGCGGCGATCAGCAGCCAGCCCGTCTCCGCGAACGTGCTCACTCCGGTGTACGCCCCCTCGATCCTCATCAGGAAGACAGCGACCCTGCAGGACACCAACGGCGACGCCGTCGCCGACCTCGGCGAGCAGATCGTCTACACGTTCGGGATCCGCAACACCGGCAACACCACGCTGACCAACGTACGGATCAACGACGCCACGGTCGGCGCGGTCACCTGCCCCTCCACCACCCTGGCACCGAACGCGCAGATGACCTGCACCCCCGAGACCTACACCGTCATCCAGGCGGACGTGGACGCCGATGTCGCCCACAACGACGCCACCGCGCTCGGCACCCCACCGTCCGGCCCCGACGTGACCAGCACGGCGAGCACAGACGTCCCCACGCCGAAGAACGCCCCCGCGATCGTGCTGGTCAAGCGAGCCACGCTCGACGACACCAACGGCAACGACCTGGCGGACGTCGGCGAACAGATCACCTTCACGTTCGAGGTCACCAACGTCGGCAACGCCACCCTGCACGCCATAGCGGTCACCGACCCGAAACTGGGCCCGGTCACCTGCCCGCTGACCACCCTGGATCCCACCGCACCAAACCACATGACCTGCACCGCCGCGCCCCACGTCGTCACCCAGGCCGACGTGGACCGGGTCGGCGCGACGACCCAGAACACGGCAACGGTCCAGGCGCTGGACCCCAGCGACACCGCGGTGACCCACACCGCCACCGCCGAGCTGCAGGCCAACCACAGCAGCGCGCTCGCACTGGCCAAGACGGCCACCTTGCAGGAGAACGCCACCCCGAACGGTCTGGCAGACGTCGGCGAGACCATCGGGTACACGTTCACCGTCACCAACCGCGGCACGGTCACCCTCAGCAACATCACGGTCGACGACTCGCAGCTCGGCACGATCAGCTGCGCCGCCGCGCTCGCACCCGGGGCCAGCACCACGTGCACCGGCAACCACCTGGTCGTCTCCGCGGACGTCGTCGCGCACCAGATCCACAACAGTGCCACCGCCCACGGCACCGACCCGTTCGACAACGGCGACGTGGCCAGCCCCGCGGTCGACGTGAACGTCGCCTCCAACGTGCCCGTGGCCGGCCTCGCGCTGGACAAGCACGCCACGATCGACGGCGGCGCCGCCCTGGCCGACGTCGGCGACACCATCTCGTACCGGTTCATCGTGACCAACACGGGCACCATCACCGCCAGCACGATCGCGGTGTCCGACCCGTCGGCCGGCCCGGTGACCTGCCCGCCGCCGGCGGCACTGCTGCCGGGCCAGTCGATGACCTGCACCGCCGATCCGTACCCGGTCACGCAGGCCGACGTGGATGCCGGGGTGGTGCACAACACGGCGAACGCCACCGCCACGTCCCTGCTGCCCGGCGCGGTCACCAGCAACACCGCGGTCCTGGACATCGACACCGTGCCGCACCTGTCCGGCATCGGCCTCGACAAGACCGGCGCGCTGAACGACGTGGACGGCAACGGCGTGGCCGACGAGAACGAGACCGTCGACTACACGTACACCGTGACCAACCGCGGGAACACCACGCTCACCGGCGTCACCGTGGACGACCCCAAGGCCGCCCCGATCACCTGCCCACCCGGTCCCCTGCCGCCCGCGACGTCCATCACCTGCACCGCCGGCTACACGGTCACCCAAGCCGACGTGCTCGCCGACACCGTGCACAACGAGGCGACCGCCGACGCGAACACCCCGACCGGTACGACGACGAGCAACCCCGCCGTGCACGACATCCTCTCCAACATCCCCGCGCCGGGCCTCGTGCTGAGCAAGGCGCACGTGCTCGGCCCGCCCGGCCCCGGCGGCGTCGCCGGGCTCGCCGACGTCGGGCAGACCGTCGACTACACGTTCACCATCATCAACAGCGGCAATGTCACGCTCACCGGCGTGACCGCCGACGATCCCCGGATCGGCGCGGTCAGCTGCCCGGGCGGCGCCCTCACCCCGGGCGCGACGATGAGCTGCACCGCGACGTACACGGTGGTCCAGGCCGACGTCGATGCCGGGGCCGTGCACAACGAGGCGCATGCCACCGGCACACCGCCGACCGGGCCGGACATCGACAGCCCGCTCGCGACCGACGACATCGACACCGTGGCGGCGACACCGTCGATCGGCCTGACCAAGTCGGGCGACCTGCAAGACGCGAACAGCAGTGGCACCGCGGACCTCGGCGAAGCGGTGCGGTACGCGTACACCGTCACGAACACCGGCAACGTCACCCTGACCGACATCACGCTCACCGACCACCCGATCGGCGCAGTGGCATGCCCGGCCACGGCCCTCGCACCGCGTGCCGACGTCCTGTGCCGTGTCTCGTACCGCGTGACGCAGGCCGACATCGACAGCGGGGCTGTCTACAACACCGCGACCGCGCAAGGCACCGCCCCGGCCGGCGGCGCGCAGACCACCGCCGTCACGCGGCCAGTCGCCCTGGCCGGCCAACTGGTGCGCAGCGAACCCGCGCAGACCACCATGCCCACCGCCCGGGCAGCGGCCCTGACCGTCGTCAAGCAGGCCCACCTGGTCGACACCAACGGCGACAACCTCGCCAATGACGGCGAACAGATCCGGTACACGTTCCAGGTCACCAACACCGGCAACGTCACCCTGACCGACGTGGCCGTCACGGACCCCATCGTCGCGCCGGTCACCTGTCCGCCCGCACCGGTGGCGCCCGGCCGGTCCATCGTGTGCACCGCCACCTACGCGGCAACCAGCGGCGATGTGACCTCGCGCGAAATCGTCAACATCGCCACCGCCACCGCGGACTCACCCGACGGCGACCGGCAACAAGCCCGCTGGTCGCGAGCCGTGACGGCGGCAGGCGCGGCGGCGGCCGTGACCACCATGCCGGTCACCGGCCCGCCCGTCGCCGTGACCGCCCTCGCCGCCCTGACGGTGACCGCTCTCGGTATCGTCCTCACCACCGCGGCGCGCCGGCGACGGAACCGTACCGGCAGGCTCTGGCCCTGAGGCACGCCTCCGCCATCGTGCGAAAACTCGACGCGTCCCGGTCGCCGTGCGAAACGGTGGCCGCCCCTTCCCGGATGTGGCTTCCAGCCCGCCGAAGTCAGGACCGAGGACTCCACCTCGTGATCTCCCGAACGGGGAGGATCGAGTGGAGGGACGGGAACGTACCCGCCGCGTCACCGGCAGGACGGTGATCAGGATGCCCACCACCATCGGTCGCAGGCTTCCCCCGCAACGCCTCATCAACCTGATCAACCCGGCGGTACGCGCCACGTTGAGGTCCCCGTTGCACCGGGCCGTGGACGGCGCGCTCCTCATCCTCCACGTCACCGGCCGCAGGACCGGCCATCGCTACGACATCCCGGTCGGGTACGTCGACCTCGACGGCCGGTTCGTCGTCGTCACCCAACACCGCTGGCGGGCCAATCTCCGCGGCGGCGCCGACATCGAGGTGACGCATGCGGGTCACCGCCAGCCGATGCACGCCGAACTCGACGACGTGCCCGCGTCCGTGGCGGACACACTGCGCCGGATGATCGAGGAAATCGGATGGAAGGGCACGCAACGCCAGACGGGTCTGACGACCGACACCGGCCGGGTGCCGACCGTGCCGGAGCTCGAGGAGGCGGTCCGGGAGTACGACCTGGCCACCGTCCTGCTCACGTCAGCGCAGCCCGGCGAACAGGTCGTCCTCGGGTAGTGCAGCGCCGGTGCTGTCGTGCACCCGCAGGAACGTCTCGACGCCCATCAGTTCGCGGAACCGTTCCATACCCATGCGCAGGAACAGGACGTTCTCGCTCTGGCTGGCGTGCGCGGCCAGCGAGTCGTACTTCTGCCCACTGAACGCCCGGGTGTCCACCCAGGTGGTGATCTGTTCGTCGGGCAGGCCGAGCTGGGGCACACCGTCCTTCTCGTCGATCCCGGCTTCGTCCCAGTCGACGCCGAACTCGCGCATCACCTCGCCCATCGCGGCCATCGCCGAGTGCGGGGCGGTGGTCCAGTACACCTTGGCGGGGATGCCGGTCAGGGCGACCGCTTCCATGGTGATGCGGTGCGCCTGGATGTGGTCCGGGTGGCCGTAGAAGCCGTTCTCGTCGTACGTGACGACGACGTCCGGCTCGTAGCGTCGGAGGAGCTCGGCGAGCCGCTGCGCCCCGTCGGCGACCGGGGTACCCCAGAAGGAGCCGGGCGCGTCGTTGGTGGGCCAGCCCATCATCCCGGAGTCCGCATAATCGAGCATTTCCAGGTGCGTGACCTTCAGCTCGGCGCAGCTCGCTTCGAGCTCGGTGCGGCGCATCGCGGCCACCGCCAGCGGGTCGTGCCCGGGGTCACCGGGTTTGACGCCGCCCGGTCCGTCGCCGCAGCGGCCGTCGGTGCAGGTGACCAGGACGGTCGTGATCCCCTCGGCCGCGTAGCGGGCGAGGACACCGCCGGTGCCGGTGGCCTCGTCGTCGGGGTGCGCGTGCACTGCCATCAATGTCAGGGGGCGAGCATCCATGACGAAACCCTACGCCGCGAGCCGTACGCGAAAGACGACGGCGCCCACGACCGTTCACGGGGTCACCGCGACTGCCCTTCGGCGATGGCGCGCAGCGCGGCCAGGTGGCGCGCCAGCGCCTCCCGGCCCGTTGGCGCGAGGGCGAGCCAGGTGCGCGGCCGCTTGCCCACGTAGCCCTTCTCGACCGTGACGTAACCGGCCTCCTCCAGCAGGGAGACCTGCTTGGACAGCGCTGCCGCGGTCAGTTCCACCGCGTCGCGGACCAGCGCGAACTCAGCACGGTCCACTTCGGACAGGTACGCCACGATGGACAGCCGGATCGGGGCGTGGATCAGCGGATCGAGGCGGTGGCGCGGGTGCGCGCCGGTCACCGGCCCACCCACCAGGCGGCCGCCGCCCACACCGAGAATCCGGCGGCGGCGCCGATCGGATACGCCACCGGGTAGTCGAGGCCGAACGACATCGTGGCGCCGAACACGATGCCCCAGGCCACGATGGTCAGAAAGAGCACGCGCCGGGGTATCGCCCGGACCGGTTGCCGCCTCAGCCAGACCGTGAACAGCAGGACCAGCAGGGCATACCCCACCCCCCACCACGCGGACGACACCCAGGGCGAGATCGCCCAGACGGCCAGCACGGAGCCGGCGGACACCGCGCCGAAGCCGAGCAGGTAGCGCCGGGCCCACCGGCCCGCGGTCCGACGACCGGCGGTGGATGCCCGCTCGGCGGCGTCGAGTGCGGCGCGGGCCTGTGCGGTGTCGAAGACGTTGTCACCCATGTCGGGGGCTGCCTGATCACTCATGTGGTCAAGCTAGCAACTAGTTTCCAATCTGACAACTAGTTCTCTGTCTGGCGAGATCAGTGGACTTCGGCGGCCTCCACGGTCCTGATCGCCTCGACGAGAATGGCCAGCCCCTCGCGGGCCTCGTCCTCGGTCAGCGTGAGCGGCGGACCCATCCGCAGCACGTTGCCGTACAGGCCGCCCTTGCCGACCAGCAGACCGGAACGGCGGCAGGCGTCGAACACCGCGGTGGCGGCGGCCGCGTCCGGCTCGATGCTGCTGCGGCGGACGAACTCGATGCCGATCATCAATCCCCGGCCGCGCACCTCGGCGACGATGCCGCTGGACGCCAGTGCCGTACGCAGCCCGTCGAGCAGGACCGCGCCCACCCGGTGGGCGTTGGCCTGCAGATCGTGGTCGAGCAGATAGTCCAGGACGGCGTTGCCCGCCGCGGTGGAGATCGGGTTGCCGCCGTACGTGGAGAAGCTGATCGCCGGGACCGCGTTCATCACCGCGGCACGGCCGACGACGCCGCCGAGCGCGAACCCGTTGCCGATGCCCTTGGCGAACGTGATCAGGTCCGGTTCCACGTTGTGCGCCTGGTAGCCCCAGAAGTGGGCGCCGGTACGCCCCCACCCGGTCTGCACCTCGTCCGCGATGAGCAGGATGCCGTGCGCGTCCAGCTCCTTCTTGTACGCCCCGAGCAGCCCGTCGGGCGCGTGGACGAATCCGCCGACGCCCTGGATCGGCTCCGCGATGAGCGCGGCGACGTCGCCCGCGGTGACCGTGGCGAGCACCTCGCGCAGCTCGTCGACGGCGACCTCGATGTGGTCGGCGTCGGAGAGGCCGTGCATGCGCCCGCGTACCCGGTCGCCCGACGGCAGCCAGGCCACCTGCAACGGGCTCAGTGAGCTGGCCGACCAGCTGCGGTGGCCGGTGATCGCCATGGTGGCGAACGTCCGGCCGTGGTAGCTGTTCTTGACCGCGAGGATCTGGTTGGAGCGCCGGATGTTGGTGGCCATCAGCAGCGCGGTCTCGTTCGCCTCGGTGCCGGAGTTGGTGAAGAACACCCGCGCGTCCGGGATCCCGGAGAGCCGGGCGATCTTCTCGGCCAGCTCCACCTGCTGGCGGATCAGGTACAGCGTGGAGGTGTGCACGACGCCGGTGGCGAGTTGCTCGGTCACCGCCGCGGAGATCTCCGGGATGTCGTACCCGATCATGTTGGTCAGGACGCCGCCGAAGAAGTCGAGGTAGGAGCGCCCGGCGGCGTCGACCACCCGGCGTCCCGAGCCGGAGACGATCTCCAGCGGTTCCTCGCCGTAGTACAGCGGCATCCATGCGGGCAGCACGGCCCGGTGCCGGGCCAGCAGGTCGTCCGTCATCGCGCAACCTTTCGTCAGCGCCAGCCTCGCGGGTGCGGGCGGGCTCGGGAACCGGAGCCGTTGCCGCCGGCCGGGCCGGCCGCCGCGGCCAGCACGTCGGCGAGGTCGTCGAAGCCGTCGCGGACCAGGCCCACGGTCAGCCGGACATGGTCTCCGCCGCCGGCCGGGGACACCAGGAACGGCGTACCCGGGGCGACGCCGATGCCGTGCCCGGCGAGGGTGACCATCGCCCGCTGCTGGTCGTCGACCGGCAGCCACAGGTTGATGCCGTCCGCGGCGTCGGCGGGCACGCCGCGTTCGGCCAGCGCGGACAGCAGGGCGGCGCGGCGCCGGGCGTACTCGTCGCGCGCCTTCGCGACCGTGGCGATCGTGTCCGGCGAGGTCAGCAGGTCGAGCAGGACGGCCTGCAGGATGCGGCTGGACCAGCCGGGGCCGAGCAGGCGGCGGTCGGCCACCGCGTCGATCAGGTCGGCCGGGCCACCGACCGCGGCCAGCCGCAGGTCCGGCCCGTGGCTCTTGGAGAAGCCGGCCACGTGTACGGTCCGGCCGTCCAGGTGGGTGCCGAGGCTGGCCGGGGGCGCGGTCGCGATGTCGCCGGCGTGGTCGTCCTCGACGACCGTCACCCGCGGATGCCCGGCCAGCACGGCCGCCAGCTCCCGGGCCCGCGTGGGCGACATGCTCACCCCGGTCGGGTTGTGGGCCCGCGGTTGCAGGAACAGCGCCACCGGATCGCACTGGGACAGCGCCTCGGTCAGGGCGGCGACCGACAGGCCGCCCGAGTCCAGCGGAACCCCGACCACGGTCGCCCCGGCCGCGTCCAGCAGGTCGAGCAGCGGCGGGAACGCCGGGTTCTCCACCAGCACATGGTCGCCGAACCGCACGGCGGCACCGATGATCCGGTCCAGGGCGTCCATCGCGCCGTCGACCACGGTCAGCCGCTGCGGCGTGAACGGCCACCGCTGCAGCAGCGCGGCATGCAACGCCGGCAGAACCGGGGCGTCGAGATAGCTGGTCGTCAGCCGGCCGTCACCGATGCGGCGCAGCGCGGCGGTCACGTCCGGCAACAGATCATGATCGGGTACGCCGGTGGACAGGTCCCACGGCAGTCCGGCCGAGGTGCTGCCGAGTTGCGCGTACCGCAGGCGGGTGCGCCCGGATACCGCACCGGTCACGAACGTCCCGGACCGTCCCCGGGTCTGGATCGCCCCGGCGCGCGCCAGGCTCCCCCACGCCTCGCTGACCGTGGTCGGGCTGACTCCCAGCGACCGGGCCACGTCCCGCACCGTGGGCAGGCGGGTGCCCGCGACCAGGGTGCCCGCGGTGACCAGACGGCTCACGGCGGCCGCGATTCCGCGGGCGCTGCGGTCGTCGACGGCCTCCGCGATGAGCGCGAGCAAGGTACGGCTCCCCAAACATTTCGTAGCAGTAGGGTCTTTGTACGCCAGATTCTGTGTCGTAGTGTCCTACGGTATCCGGCCCCGATGTCAAGCCAGGAGCGGACGACGGACGGTCGGACGATCACAGGGTGATCCACGCCGTACCGAGGAGGGGCTACTCCATGACCGGTGTCGTTCGGGCCGCTCTCGTCCAGACCAACTGGACGGGCGACAAAGAATCGATGATCAAGGCGCACGAGGACTATGCCCGGGAGGCGGCCGCCCAGGGCGCGAAGGTGATCTGCTTCCAGGAGCTGTTCTATGGCCCGTACTTCTGCCAGGTCCAGGACGCGAAGTTCTACGAGTACGCCGAAGCGATCCCCGGCCCCACCACCGAACGTTTCCAGGCCCTGGCCGCCGAACTCGGCATGGTGATGGTCCTGCCCATGTACGAGCAGGAGCAGCCCGGCGTCCTGTACAACACCGCGGCGGTCGTCGACGCCGACGGCTCGTACCTGGGCAAGTACCGCAAGCACCACATCCCGCAGGTCAAAGGGTTCTGGGAGAAGTTCTACTTCCGGCCCGGCAATCTCGGCTACCCGGTGTTCGACACCGCGGTCGGCAAGGTCGGCGTGTACATCTGCTACGACCGGCACTTCCCGGAGGGCTGGCGTGCCCTGGGCCTGAACGGCGCCCAGATCGTGTTCAACCCGTCCGCCACCAGTCGCGGCCTGTCCAGCTACCTGTGGCAGCTGGAGCAGCCGGCCAGCGCGGTGGCCAACGAGTACTTCGTCGGTGCGATCAACCGGACCGGCATCGAGGACCTGGGCGACAACGACTTCTACGGCCAGTCGTACTTCGTCGACCCGGAGGGCAAGTTCGTCGGCGAGGTCGCCGACACGCACCACCCGGAGCTGGTCGTCCGCGACCTGGACATGAGCCTGCTGGGCACCGTGCGCGACCGCTGGCAGTTCTACCGCGACCGCCGCCCCGACAGCTACCAGGGACTGGTGAACCCGTGACCACGCTGATCAAGGGCGGCCTGGTCATCGGCCCCACCGGGGCCCACCACGCCGACGTACTCGTCGACGGCGAGACGATCGCCGCGCTGTACGCCCCGGGCCGCGGCCCGTCCGACGTCGAGACGATCGACGCCACCGGCAAGTACGTCATCCCCGGCGCCATCGACGCGCACACCCACATGCAGTTGCCGTTCGGCGGCACCGAGGCCAGCGACACGTTCGACACCGGCACCCGGGCCGCCGCGATCGGCGGCACCACCACGATCATCGACTTCGCGGTGCAGCGCTACGGCGAGGTCGTGCACGACAGCCTGGCCGCCTGGCACGCCAAGGCCGACGGCAACTGCCACATCGACTACGCGTTCCACATGATCCTGGGCGGCGTCGACGACGAGTCGCTCAAGGCCATGGACCGGCTCGTCACCGACGAGGGCATCAGCAGCTTCAAGCTGTTCATGGCGTACCCGGGGGTGTTCTACAGCGACGACGGGCAGATCCTGCGGGCGATGCAGAAGGCCCGCGCCAACGGGTCGATGATCATGATGCATGCGGAGAACGGCCCGGCTATCGACGTCCTGGTCCAGCAGGCCCTGCAGCGCGGCGAGACGGACCCGGTCTTCCACGGCCTGACCCGGCCGCAGGAGCTGGAGGCCGAGGCGACCAGCCGGGCGATCTGGCTGGCCGCGGTGGCCTCCGACTGCCCGCTGTACATCGTGCACCTGTCCGCGTCCAAGGCCCTCGAACAGGTCAAGGCGGCTCGCGACCTGGGCCGCAACGTGTTCGCCGAGACCTGCCCGCAGTACCTGTACCTGACGCTGGAGGACCAGCTCGGCGCGCCCGGCTTCGAGGGCGCCAAGTGGGTGTGCTCGACGCCGCTGCGGTCGGGCAAGGAGAGCCACCGCGCCGACCTGTGGCAGGGGTTGCGTACCAACGACCTGTCCGTGGTCTCCACGGACCACTGCCCGTTCTGCATGAAGGACCAGAAGGAGCTGGGTCTCGGCGACTTCTCCAAGATCCCGAACGGGATCGGTGGCGTCGAGCACCGCGTCGACCTGCTCTACCAAGGTGTCGTCGACGGCAAGCTGTCACTGGCCCGCTGGGTCGAGACGATCGCGACCACGCCCGCGCGGATGTTCGGCCTGTACCCGAAGAAGGGCGTCATCGCGCCCGGCTCGGACGCCGACATCGTCATCTACGACCCGCACGCGCGCACCCGGATCAGCGTCGAGACGCATCACATGAACATGGACCACTCCGCGTGGGAGGGCTGGGAGATCGACGGCGGCGTCGACACCGTCCTGTCCCGCGGCACGGTCGTCGCGCGCGGCGGCACCTACACCGGCCGGGCCGGTCACGGCCGTTTCGTCAAGCGCGGGCTTTCCGACTACCTGCTCTAAAAGGGGGGCGCATGCGCGCGATCGATCATTGGATCAACGGCCACACCGTGCCGGGTACGAGCGGACGGCGGTTGCCGGTCTGGGACCCGGCCACCGGTGAGCAGCAGGCGTACGTGGTCGCGGCCACCACGGACGAGACCGGCGCGGCGGTGGCGGCCGCGCTGGCCGCGTACCCGCAATGGCGGGCGCAGTCGCTGAGCCGGCGCGCCGAGGTGATGTTCCGCTTCCGTGAGCTGGTCGACGCGAACCGCAAGGAGATCGCGTCGCTGGTCAGCGCGGAGCATGGCAAGACCGTGGCCGACGCCGAGGGTGAGGTGGCCCGCGGCCTGGAGAACATCGAGTTCGCCACCGGCGCGCCGCACCTGCTCAAGGGCGGGTACAGCGAACAGGCGTCGAACGGCGTGGACGTGTACTCGATCCGGCAGCCGCTGGGGGTGGTCGCCGGGATCACCCCGTTCAACTTCCCGGCCATGGTGCCGATGTGGATGTTCGCGAACGCGCTGGTGTGCGGCAACACGTTCGTGCTCAAGCCCAGCGAGAAGGACCCGTCGGTGTCGCTGCTGCTGGCCGACCTGCTGCACCAGGCCGGTCTGCCGGACGGCGTGTTCAACGTGGTCCAGGGCGACGTCACCGCGGTGGAGGCACTCATCGCGCACCCGGACGTGCAGGCGCTCAGCTTCGTCGGGTCCACCCCGGTGGCGAAGTCGATCTATGAGCGCGGCACCGCCGCGGGCAAGCGGGTGCAGGCACTGGGCGGCGCGAAGAACCACATGGTCGTGCTGCCGGACGCGGACATCGCCGCGGCCGCCGACGCCGCGGTCTCCGCCGGGTACGGCTCCGCCGGGGAACGTTGCATGGCCATCTCGGTCGTCGTGGCGGTCGGCGGCAGCGCCGACCCGCTGGTCGCCGCGATCACCGAGCGGATCGGCCGGATCGCGGTCGGCCCGGCCACCGATCCCGCCGCCGAGATGGGCCCGCTGATCAGTCGCGAACACCGCGACAAGGTGGCGGCGTATCTCGACCACGCCGGTGTCGACGTCGTCGTCGACGGCCGCAACGAACCGATCGCGCAGGGGCCGGGTTTCTTCCTCGGAGCGTCCCTGGTGGACAAGGTGCCGACCGACTCGCCGTTGTACACCGACGAGATCTTCGGTCCCGTGCTGTCGGTCGTACGGGTCGACACGTACGACGAGGCGCTGCATCTGGTCAATGCCAACGAGTTCGGCAACGGGTGCGCCATCTTCACCCGCGACGGCGGCGCGGCCCGGCAGTTCCAGTACGACGTGGTGTGCGGCATGGTCGGCGTCAACGTGCCGGTGCCGGTCCCGGTCGCCTACTACAGCTTCGGCGGCTGGAAGTCGTCGCTCTTCGGCGACCTGCACATGTACGGCCCCGACGGCATCCAGTTCTACACCCGCGGCAAGGTCGTCACCTCCCGGTGGCCCGGCCCGGCCACCTCCGAGGTCGACCTCGGCTTCCCGAAAGTGCGGTGAGCAATGCCTGCCAGGAGCATGGACATCGGGGTCGTGTTGCAGAACGACCCGCCCGCGCGGGGCGTGGTCGAGCTGGCGAAGAAGGCGGACGCGGCCGGGTTCAGTCACGTGTGGACGTTCGACTCGCACGTGCTCTGGCAGGAGCCGTTCGTCATCTACTCCAAGATCCTGGACGAGACGTCCCGCGTGGTCGTCGGGCCGATGGTGACCAACCCCGGCACCCGCGACTGGACGGTCACCGCGTCGTTGTTCGCCACGCTCAACGAGATGTACGGCAACCGCACCATCTGCGGCATCGGCCGGGGCGACTCGGCACTGCGGGTGCTCGGCGCGCAGCCGCAGACGCTGGCGCAGTTGCGGGAGGCCGTACAGGTGATCCGGGGGCTGGGCAACGGGGAAGAGGTGACGTTGCGCGACCGGCAGTTGCGGTTCGCGTGGGCGCCGGACAGCCGGCTCGACGTCTGGGTGGCCGCGTACGGTCCCAAGGCTCTGGCCGTGGCCGGCGAGGTGGGTGACGGCTACATCCTGCAGCTCGCCGACCCGGACATCGCGGAATGGATGATCGGTGCGGTCCGCGCCGCAGCCGCGAAGGCGGGCCGCGACCCGGCGGCGATCAAGTTCTGCGTGGCCGCGCCCGCCTATGTGGGTGACGACATCGCGCATCAGCGCGACCAGACCCGCTGGTTCGGCGGCATGGTCGGCAACCACGTCGCGGACATCGTCGCCCGCTACGGCGGCGACGGCGCCGTGCCGCAGGTGCTGACGGACTACATCCGGGGACGGCAGGGCTACGACTACGCCGAACACGGGCGGGCCGGGAACTCGCACGCCACATTCGTGCCGGACGAGGTGGTCGACCGGTTCTGCGTGCTCGGCCCGGTCGAGAACCACCTCAAACGGCTGAACGAACTCAAGGATCTGGGCGTCGACCAGTTCGCCGTCTACCTGCAGCATGACGCGAAGGAGTCGACGCTGGACGCGTACGGCGAGCACATCGTCCCGGCGATGCTGTGAACCGTCAGCTGGCGGCGATCCCTTCCATTCCGGGGGCGGGCAGCCCACTGACCGTCGTGACCGGGGTCAGGGTGCCGTCGGCGGCCGCCCGGTATCCGTCGATGCGGCCGGTGCCGGGGTTCTGCACGTACAGGTAGCCACCCGTGGCGGTCATGTCGATCGGGGCGCCGCCGGGGCGGGCCGCTACTCCCCCGTTGCGCGGAGCCAGCGTGACCCGGCCGGTGGCGCCGAGCTCGAATCCGGAGACGGTGCCGCTGCCGGCGTTGGCCCCGTACAGGTGACCGGCCAGGGCCTGGATCCAGCACAGGGCCACCTGGCCGTCGGCCACGGAACTGAGCGGCGTCAGCGTCCCGTCGGCGCGCAGCCGGTAGTGGGTCACGGCCGACGTGCCCACCTCGGTGACGACGATCCCCTGCCGGGTGAAGTCGAACGCGAACGGCACCGGGGTGAGCGTGGGGGTGACGACGGCGTCGCCGTGCGGGCGCCCGTCGCGGTCCAGGGCGAACACGTCGATCGTGTTGTGGTTCTTGGTGGTGACCACGAGGTGACGCGCGTCCGGGCTGATGCCGACCTGGGCGGGGGCGCTGATGAACACCGGCGGGTTCGCGTTTGCCAGGCGCAGGGAGCGGTGCGCGTACGACAGGGGCGCCAGACCGGCCCGGGTGATCTGGAAGCCCTGCACGGAGCCGTCGGCGCCGGCGTTGAGCGCGTACAGGAGGTCACCGCGTACGGCGATGCTGACCGGGAACGCGCCGCCGGAGCCCACCACCTGGCGGCGGGTCAGCCGCGCACCGTCGACGTCGAACACCGTCAGGGTGTCGCTGCCCGCGTTGACGGCGTACAGGCGGTGGTGGGGCGCGTCGTAGACCAGCGATCCCTGCGACGCCAGCGGGTCCACCGTGGCCTGCACCTCCGCGCCGCCCAGGCCACCGGTCGCGTAACGGCCCGCCGACGTCAGGGTGCCGTTGCGCGCCCGCTGGTATGCCTGCACGCTGTTGCCGGCGAGGCCGTTGAGCTGCACGAACACCGCATGACGCGACGACTGCGCATGGGCGGGGGCGGCGAGGAAGGTGGAACCGGCAACCGCGAGTCCACAAGCAAGCATGGTGAGGCGTCGCATCGGTGCCCTTCCGGGTCGGCGTGTGATCACCCGTTGAGCATGCGGGGCGCGGTGTGCGAGCGCGGGCCTTTTGAAGATCGTTAACCACTTCGGGTGAGCGGTGGGATCAGGCGGCGGGCAGGCGTACCTCGAAGCGGCATCCGCGGTCGGTGTTGCGGACGTTCACGTGTCCACCGTGGGCCTCGACCAGGCCGCGGACGATCGCCAGGCCGAGCCCTCCCCCGCCGCCGGAGTCGGCCGCGCCGGGGGTGCGGGAGCGTTCACCGCGGAACGCCACGTCGAAGACGCGGTCCAGGTCGTTGTCGGGGATGCCGCCGCAGGTGTCGGAGACGGCCAGCCACACGTTGTCGCGTTCGTGGCCGGCGGTGATCTGCACGGTGCCGTCCTCCGGGGTGTACCGGACGGAGTTGATCAGGAGGTTGCTGACGACCCGGGCGAGTTCGCGTTCGCCCGCGCGCACCGCGGGCCAGCCGCTGTCCGCGGCGACCACGTGGATCTTCCGGCGAGCGGCGAGCGGGGCGACGCCGGCGATCGCGTCGGACACCACGTCGCCCAGCGGCACGGTGGTGGGGATGAGCCGCAGCGCGCCCGCGTTGATCCGGGACAGCTCGAACAGGTCGTCGACGAGCCGGGTCATGCGGCCGGTCTCGACCCGGATCCGCCGGTGGTACTCGTCGACCGTGGCCGGGTCGTCGATGATGCGGTCCTCCAGGGCTTCGGCCATCGCCCGCAGCCCGGCCAACGGCGTACGCAGGTCGTGCGACACCCACGCGACGAGTTCGCGGCGGCCGGCCTCCAGCCGCCGTTCCCGTTCCCGGGCGGCCTGCGCCCACACGGCGGACGCGGCCAGCCGGCGGCCGAATACCGCCCCGAGGGCGAGGCTGATCACCGCGGCGGCGCTCACCGTGACCAGCACGACCTTCAGGTCGTGGGCGGACAGGAACATGGCCCGGGCGACCGTGCCGACACCGGCGACCACGGCCAGCACCGTGACCACCAACAGCACCAGGATGTGTACGAGGATCGACGCGCCGCGCAGCAGCCGCAACGCCGCCGCACCGGCCAGCCCGACGACGCCCCCGGCGGCGAGCGCGTAGAGCCCGATGAGCAGCATGTCGTTCATCGGCGGTCCCCGTCGTCGAGCGGGTCGTACCGGTAACCGACGCCCCAGACGGTGCGGATGCGCCGGGGATCGGCCGGATCCTGCTCGATCTTCTCGCGCAGCCGCCGGACGTGGACGGTGACGGTGGACTGGTCGCCGAACTGCCAGCCCCACACCTTGTCGAGCAGCTCCGCGCGGGACCACGCGTGCCCGGGGTGGCGCATGAGGAACACCAGCAGGTCGAACTCGCGGACGGTCAGCGCCAACGGCGCGCCGTCCAGCTCCGCGATGCGGCGCGCCGTGTCGACGGTCAGCTCCGCGTCGGCCAGCTTCACCGGGATCGCGGGACTCGCCGCCCCGGCGGTGCGGCGCAGCACCGACCGGATACGCAGCACGAGTTCGCGGGGGGAGAACGGTTTGGTCACGTAGTCGTCTGCGCCGACCTCCAGCCCGAGGATGCGGTCGGCCTCCTCGCCCAGGGCGGTGAGCATGACCACCGGCAGGCCCGGCAGCTGCCGCCGGACCCGGCGGCACACCTCCAGGCCGTCGATACCGGGCATCATGACGTCGAGGACGACGAGGTCGGGCTGCTCGGCGGCGATCGCGGCGAGGCCGTCGGCGCCGTCGGCGGCGAGCCGGACCTCACAGCCGGCCTGCTCCAGGTAGCGCCGGACGACGTCGCTGACCGTCGGATCGTCGTCGACCACCAGTACCCGATGTCCCATCCGGGTCACGCTACCCATCCACGGGTCCCGGGCCCTGGTCGCCGGGTCTTTCGGATTTCTTACGGCCCGCCGCCGGCCGGCCTCGCCGGGGGCGCCGCAGGCGCGTCAGCAGCGTCGCGGCGGCGATCACGAGCAGCACGGCGGCCAGGTTCCGGCCGTACGGCAGGGGCAGCACCGAGGGGTTGTCCACCGCCCGTCCGGCACCGGTGACGAGGGGGAACGCCACGACGGTGAGCGCGGCGGCGCTGATCGCCGCGGCGCGTACCGCGGGCCGGTGCCGGGGCGGGACCAGGCGCGCCAAGGCAGCCCCGGTGCCCAGCACGGCCAGCATCCACACGGCGTCGTGGGCGATCAGCACCCCGGTCAGGAACAGCAGCACGCCACGCACGTCCAGGCCGGGGTCGGTGAGGGCGCCGCCGGCCGCGTACGCCATGGCCAGCAGCCCGGCGCCGATCAGTACGACCCGGGTCGTCATCGCGGCCCGCCCACGGCGATCCGGCCGATCCACTTGGTCTGCAGCACGCCGGGCCGGTTCGGGGCGATCAGCCTCGCCGGATGCCCGTGGTCGATGTGCAGGGGTTCGCCGCCGACCCGCAGCGCGATCAGCGTCAGCGGGTCACGGGTCAGCTGCGGCGGCACGGTGGAGCTCCGGTACCGGCCGGCCGCCTGCAACGACTCCACCAGTACCGTGGCCCGAGCCGGGTCGGCGCCGACGAGCGCCACCAGGTCCGCCAGGCGTACGCCCGTCCACGTCGCGGTCGCGCTCCAGCCCTCCACGCAGGCGATCGGCAGGTCCGCGGTGTGCTGCGGCAGGGCGTTCAGGGCGGCGACGTCCAGGCTCAGGTGCCCGCCGGGGCCGTCGACCAGCAGCCGGTACGACGGATCCAGCGCGGCAGCGCGCACCCCGGCGCCGTCGGCGCTCTTGTTCACCGGCACGCGCTGTGGTCCGACGTCGGGGCGCCGCGGGGCGAGCACCGCGAGACCGGACAGCGGCCGGATCGTCTCCCCGACAGTCGTGACGGTGATCAGCCCGGCCGCGGCGGCGGTCGCCGTGAGCAGCCCGCGTCGGCTCATCCCCCGCCGCGCGACCGCTGGGTCGGCGGCGGACTCGTCGACCGCGGCCTCGGCGACCGCGGCTTCGGCCCGCCGCGGTGGGAGGTCCGGCGGCTGGGGGCGGGCGAGGGCAGCGGTGACGACCGGCAGCTGTACGCCGACGTGCACCAGCAGTGCTCCGGCCGCGAGCCAGCCGACCCAGTAGTGCCCTGTGGTGAAGAAGAACGGCATCGGCGCGTACCAGCGGGAGATGTTCAGCACGCCGCCGATCACCTGGAACAGCGCCGCCGCGACGAGCACGCCGACACTTGCGCGTTCGGCCGCGTGCGCAACCGACCGTACGGGCGGCCAGGTGAACAGCCGCGGGTAGACCGACCACAGTTTGACCCCGAGCAGCGGCACCGAGGCCAGGCCGGTCGCCACGTGGACACCCTGGGTGAGCCGGTAGAGCCACACCGGCCGCGACGGCCAGATGAACCAGCCCGGCGGGTGCTGGATGAGATGGCTGAGCAGACCCGTGAGGAAGCAGACGCCGAACGCCACACCGAGCGCAATACCGAGCCGGCTGGTCAGCCGGGTCGATCGCAGCGGTGACGGGAACGCGTCCGGGCGCAGCGGTCCCCGGCGCAGGGCCGCCGGTGGGGGCGGCAGGGGTGCCAGCCACCATCGGGCGCGCCGGCGGCGTTCGTTCAGTGGGGCGTCAGGGTGGCGAACCATCGTCCTGCCTCCGTCCAGGTGCCGAGGATGCGCAACGCGGTGGCTGCGGCCAGCGCGGGGAGGTCGTCGACGGGGACACAGGCCCACTTCAGGGCGCTGCCGGTACCGGCCGGATTCCGTACGGTCGCCGCACCCGACCAGGCGGGGGTGCCCGGCGGCGCCAGCTCCGTGTGCAGGCGACCGTCGGTGGCGAGCAGCCCGCGGCAGCGGCGCAGCAGCCGGTGCGGGTCGCCGCCGATGCCGATGTTGCCGTCGGCCAGCAGCAGATGCCGCCAGCGGCCGGTGCCGGGCACCGGGTCGTAGACGTCGCGGCGCAGCGCGACCGCGCCGCGGCGGCGGGCCAGGCGTACCGCGGTGGCGCTGATGTCGATGCCGAGCGCCGGTCGGCCCGCGCCGGTCAGGGCGCTGGTGAGCCGGCCGGGACCACAGCCGATGTCGAGCGTGGTACCGGTGCACCGGTCGAGCAGTGCCGCGTCTCCGGCGATCGCGTCCCGGCACCAGGCGCCGGGGTCGAACCGGTGTGTTCCGCCACCCGGGTGCCGGGCGGTGAACGCGGCGGGACGGCCCGCGGCCGCCCGGGCGATGGCGGCGTCGAAGACGTCGGCGGCGTTCACCGGGCAGCTCCCGTCCGTACCGGGACGTCGGCTGCGACGGCGGCAGCGAACCGGCTGCCGGGCGGGCACAGGGCGGCCACCGCGTGGGCGTCGGGCGCGGTGTCGACGTCGCGCAACCGGGGCAGCAGATGCACGTGCAGGCCGCGGCCGCGCAGCGCGGCCAACGTGCGGCTCGCGGTGTCCGATGTGGAGGTGGGGATCGTCCGCAGAACCTCGGCGTGGCCGGGATCGCGCAGACCCAGCGCCCACCATCCGCCGTCGACGGCCGGGCCGAGCACCGCGTCCGGGCCGCCGGCCGCGCCCAGCGGCGCCAGGGCGGCGTCGACCTGCGCGGCGCTGAGCTGGGGCGTGTCCATGCCGATCAGGACGGCCGGGGCTCCCGGCGTGTCCGTGAACGCGTTGGCCAGGCGTTCGCCGAGCGGGCCGCCGCACTGCGCGAGAGTCTCCCATCCCGGCGGGGCCACATATGCGCCGTCGACGACCAGGACGCGGGCGCGGGCCGCGGATGCGGTGACCGTGCCGAGCGTGTCGCCCAGGGCAGCAGCGGCGACCCGGGCCGCCTGCACGGGTGTGCAGGGTGGGCACAGCCGCGTCTTGACCCGTCCGGGCACCGGCGCCTTCGCCAGGACCAGGATCCGCGGCGAGCGGGTCGCGTTCACCGGGCGAGCACCGCGCTCATGTCCCGCACCGCGCGCAGCGTGCCACGCACCGTGCCAGTCACCTTCGAGCGGGTGCCGGCGGCCCGCGGGTGGTAGTCGACGTCGACCTCCAGCACCGGCCAGCCCGCCCGCCCGGCCGCGATCAGCAACTCCAGCGGGTAGCCGAAACGCCGGTCGCGCAGCCGCAGCGCCAGCAGGTCGTCGCGGCGCACGGCCCGGACCGGGCCGATGTCGTGCACGGGCAGACCACACGTACGGCGCAGCCGCCAGGCGAGGGCGGCGTTGGCGGCCCGGGCGTGCAGCGGCCACGCCGCCCGGGCGGCCGGGCGGCGACGGCCGACTCCCAGCCGCGCCGCGCCCCCGCGTACGGGGACGGCCACCCGGGGCAGCTGGGCCGGGTCGAAGCTGCCGTCGGCGTCCATCACGCACACCACCCCGTCGTCCGGGTCGGCCGCCAGCACACCGGCGTGCACGGCAGCGCCGTACCCGGGCTCGGACACGCTGATCACGTCGGCGCCGTGGGCGCGGGCCACCGCGGCGGAACCGTCGGTCGAGCCGTTGTCCACCACGATCGGCCGGTACCCCGGGGGCATGCGGGCCAGCAGGGCCGGCAGGGCTGCCGCCTCGTTCCGGCAGGGAAGAACCACATCGGTCATGACGCCGGACGCTATGCGCGGTCCGGCCCCGAAGGGCTTACGCGGTGATGACAAGGTCTTACGGAACGGTGACGTGGGCGGCGGTTCTTACGAACCCCTGACGGCCGGCCAGGAACGGGCCCGGCGGCACCGATCCGGCCCTACGGTCGGCGGGTGACCCGCATACTCGTGACCGGCGGAGCCGGTTTCATCGGAACCCATGTCGTCGCGGCCCTGCACGACGCCGGCCATCACGTGTCCGTGGTGGACTGTGGTCATCCCGGCGCCCACCGCGAACCGCTGAAGGACACGGTCGCCGGGGCTCCGCTGCACCGGGTCGACCTGCGCGACCGGGCCGCCCTGGCCGGCGTACTGGCCGGCATCGACGTGGTGGTTCACCAGGCGGCCATGGTGGGGCTCGGCGTCGACCTCGGCGACCTGCCCGAGTACGTCGGCTGCAACGACCTCGGCACCGCCGTCCTGCTTGCCGAGATGGCCCGGGCCCGCATCCCCCGGCTGGTGCTCGCCAGCTCCATGGTCGTCTACGGCGAAGGCACGTACGAGTGCCCGCGGCACGGCCCGGTACGCCCCGCGCCGCGCACCGTCGCCGATCTGACCGCCGGTCGTTTCGACCCCACCTGCACCAGCTGCGATGCCGCTCTCGCACCGGGCCTGGTCGACGAGGACACGCCGCTGGACCCGCGCAGCGTGTACGCCGCCACCAAGGTCGCCCAGGAGCACCTGGCCGCGGCGTGGGCCCGGCAGACCGGCGGTGCCGTCGTGGCGCTGCGATACCACAACGTGTACGGGCCGGGCATGCCACGCGACACCCCGTACAGCGGGGTTGCGGCGATCTTCCGGTCGGCGTTGGAGGCCGGGCGGGCGCCGCGCGTGTTCGAGGACGGCGGTCAGCGCCGCGACTTCGTACACGTTCGTGACGTGGCGTCGGCGAACCTCGCCGCGGTGGCGGCGACCGGCACCCGCGGCGGCTTCCGCGCGTACAACATCGCCTCCGGACGTGCGGCCACGATCGGCGATCTGGCCGCCGGACTGGCCCTGGCCTCGGGTGGACCGGCCCCGGTGGTCACCGGCGAATTCCGGCTCGGCGACGTACGCCACGTCGTCGCCGCACCGGCGCGCGCCGCGGCCGAACTCGGTTTTCGGGCGCAGGTCGGTCTCGCGGACGGGGTCGCCGAGTTCGCCCGCGCAGCACTGCGCGGATGAGGCCGCAGCCCGGGGACCAGGCGGCCGGACCCGCATGGGTGGCGGGCGCCGGCCGGCTGGGCGGCGGCCCGGCGCGAGCCGACGTCATCGCCGCCGTCGCCGCCCTGAGCCTGTTCGCTGTGGCCGCCGCCGTGGGCGCGACGCTGTACCTGCTGGGGCGCCCGGTGCACGCGAGCGCGGCGCCGCTGTTCGCGCAGTGGCTCCCGCACGCCGGCCCCGGTACGCCACTGGCGATGGCTGTGGCCGTACTGGTGTGCTGGCGCGGTCCTGAACTGGCCGCCCGTCTGCCGTGGCGCTCGCTGCTGGCCCTGGCCTACGCGACCGCGGTGGCGTGGACGTCGTCGCTGGCGCTGGTCGACGGCTGGCAGCGCGGCGTCGCGGGCCGTCTGACCACACGCTACGAGTATCTGCACGAGGTGCCCGGGGTCACCAGCATTCCCGCCATGCTGCGCGGTTTCGCGGCGCGGATCCTCGACTTCCAGCCGGACTCGTGGACCACCCATGTGGCCGGTCACCCGCCCGGGGCCCTGCTGGTCTTCGTGTGGCTCGACCGGGCCGGGCTGGGTGGCGGCGCCGCGGCCGGTGTGCTGTGCATGCTGGTCGCCGCGCTGGTGGCGGTCGCCGTGCCGCATACGGTGCGGCTGCTCGGTACGGACGAGGCGGCGCGTGCCGTGGTGCCGTTCGTGGTGGTGTTTCCCGGGGCGGTCTGGTCCGGCGTGTCCGCCGACGGCCTGTTCGCCGGGGTGACCGCGGCGAGTGTCGCGCTGCTGGCGCACGGCGTCGCCCGCAGGGTTGCGGGTGCGGCATTCGCCGGTGGCGCGTTGCTGGCGTTCGGCTGTTACCTGTCCTACGGTCTGGTCCTGATGGCGCCGATCGTCGTGGCCGTGCTGATCCTGGCCGGCCCGCAGCGGCGTACCGCGTGGTGGGCCGCTGCCGGTGCGGTGCTGGTGGCGGCCGGGTTCACGGCCGCCGGGTTCGACTGGCTGACCGGCTACGACCTCGTCGTCGTGCGCTACTACCAGGGCCTGGCGAGCCGGCGCCCGTACGGCTACTGGGTGTGGGCCGATCTCGCGGTCCTGGCCGTGGCCGCCGGCCCGGTCGCCGCGGTCGTGCTGCGCCGCGCGGCGTCCGCCGGTTGGCGCGCGTGTGCGGGGGTACGCGGCCTGGGGCGCTCCGGCACAGGCGGTTTCCGGGCGTGGAGCCGGAATGCCGGGCGGGCGGCCGTGGTCGGCATGCGGGGTACCGGCCCGGGCACACACGGTCGCTGGCTGCTGCCGCTCGCCGCCGCCGCGGCCATCGTTGCCGCCGACCTGTCCGGCTACAGCAAGGCCGAGGTGGAACGCATCTGGCTGCCGTTCGGGGTGTGGCTCATGGCCGGGGTCGCCCTGATACCGGCCGGCGACCGCCGGATATGGCTGGCCACGCAGGCCGCCGTCGCGCTGACGGTCAACCACCTGCTGCTCACGACCTGGTAGCCGGCTCGTGGCACCATCGCATGATGATCGGGGACGGGCCCAGGTGTCCCGCGGTCAGTTGTTGGCGACCCACGTGGGGTGGGCGCGCACGAATTCTTCCATCGTGTCGTCCTTGGCGGCCTGGAACATCGCCAGGCTGTCCGGAGTGAGGCCTTCGGCGGAACCCACGCCCGCCGGGGCGTCGACGGGGTCGAACTTGCCGTCGTTGGTCCTCAGCGTGATGATGTTGTCGGGTTTGATGTCCTTCAGGCCGAATGCCCAGTCCTCGAGGGAAATGCCCTGCTGGAACACGGTCATCGCCTTGCCGATCGCGGTGAGCAGGCCGGGCAGCTTGGTCGGCGAGTTCAGGCCCTCGCTGACGGCGGTCTTCAGGGTCGCCTTGAGCAGTTGCTGCTGGTGCCGCTGGCGGCCGTAGTCGCCGTCCTTCTTGGAGAGCAGGTCGCGCTGGCGCGCGTAGTCGAGCGCCTCGGTCGGGGTGAAGCAGTGGTTGCCGATGGAGTACTTGTTCGGGGTGACGCCCGCGATGTGGTACTGGATGATCCCGGCGTTGTTGGTCTTGTACGGGACGGCCCGCTGACCGTCCGCGGTGTGCCCGACGTGGATCGACGTGACGTTCTCGTCGACGTACATGCAGACCTTGCCGAGCAGCTGCACGATCTGGGTGAAACCGGCATAGTTGATGACCGCCTCGGCGTCCGGCGTGATGCCGAACTGCTTCTGGACCGTTTCGGTCAGCAGTGTCATGCCGTGCGTGATGGCGGCGTCACCGTCAAGCCCCATGCTGCCGTACGCGAACGCCGAGTTGATCTTGTCTTTGTGCTCGGCGTTCTGGTACTTCCCGTTGTCGTACTTGGGGATCTCCACCAGGGTGTCGCGCGGGATGGACAGCATGTACGCCAGCGAGTGGTCGGCCGCGACGTGCAGGATGATGATCGAGTCGGTGTGGCTCGCCTCGTGCGTCTCGGACCAGCTCGGCCGGGTGTCCAGGCTGGCCAGCAGGATGTTCTTGGCCCCCTTGATCTCGGCGTGCTTCACGGCCACGCCCGCCGGGCCGGCCAGCCGGTGATCGGGAATCGCGTCGTTGACCTTGCTCTCCGCAACCTTGGCGACCACAAACGTGCTCCCGCTCAAGACCACCAGCACGATGCCCAGCGCCAGCGAGACCTTCGCCCAGAGCGGCGACCTGCGGCGTTCGTCCTGGGCTTGGTTCGTGCGGTTCCGGTTCGGCACGGGTCCCCTTCCACCTGGCTACGGCGGCCCACGTTAGCCGATCACGTAAAGGGCCTGTCAGTTATCGGCGGGCGCCATCGTTCGCCTCCAGCAACTGTGCTCCCGCAGACCGCGCATCGGCGAGGGGACAATTCCGGTGGTGTCCGGCCACCGGGGCCGGGCCGCCACAAGGAGGAGAGATGACCGAATACCTCATCGCGTTCAACGACGAGTGGGTGCCCGAGCTGACGGACGAACAGTTCCGCAAGGCGGCCACGGCCGCCCGCGCGCTGAGGGCTGAGATGAAGGCGGCCGGGGTCCTCATCTTCACCGGCGGACTGGACGACGCCGCGCCCGTGTGCAGCGTCGATGCGTCGAGCGGCACGCCCGTGTTCACCGACGGCCCCTTCGTCGAGACCAAGGAGCACCTCGGCGGCTTCGCCGTCGTGGACGTGGCCGACGAGGAAGCCGCCAGGCTGTGGGCCGGCAAGATCGCGGTGGCCTGCGGCTGGCCGCAGGAGGTGCGACGTTTCCGCTTCGCCGGAGCACCCGGCACCGGGACCGCCTAACAGCTCGTCGTACAGTCCTGATCCGCTGTCGTCCGTCCGGCCGGCGCAGTGTCAGGGCCGGTCGACCGTGGCCCGGGTGCGGCGGTGCGGCGGGTCTGGGTGATCCAGAGCGCGGTCGCGAGGGCGCCGAAGGCCGCGCCGACCACGCTGACCGCTGCCCAGCCGCCGCGGGCGTAGGCGAACGTGGCGCTGGTGGAGCCCGCGATGCCGCCGATGAAGTAGACGGTCATGTACGCGGCGGTGACCCGGCTGCGAGCGGCGGGCCGCAGCCGGTAGATCTGGCTCTGATTGGTGATGTGCAGGCCCTGGACGGCGAGGTCGAGCAGCAGAACGCCGACGATCAACGCGGCCAGGTGATGGCGGCCGAGGCCGATCGGGATCCATGCGAGCAGCAGCAGAAGTGTCGTGACCGCGGTGGTGGCGGACGCGTGGCCGCGGTCGGCAGCGCGTCCGGCGGGCGCGGCCACGAGCGCGCCGAGCAGCCCGAGCAGGCCGAACAGGCCGACCGTGGTCGTCGGGTAGTGGTACGGCGCGCCGGCGAGCAGGAATGCCAGCGGGGTCCACAGCGCGCTGAAGGCGCCGAACGCCGCCGCGCCGTACGCGGCGCGTACCCGAAGAAGCGGCTCCTGGCGCAGCAGCGTCACCACGGAGGCCAGCAGGCGCGGATAGTCCCCTGCCACCGAGCTGCCACGGCGGCCGTCGTCGGGCAGGTGGGCCCGCAGCACCACGGCCAGGATCAGCATCACCACGGCCGCCGCCGCGAACGGCGTACGCCAGCCGCCCGCCGCGGCCAGGTAGCCCGCGAGGGTGCGGGCCGACAGGATCCCCAGCAACAGGCCACTCATCACGGTGCCGACGATTCGGCCCCGCTCGTGGTCACCGGCCAGCGTCGCGGCGAACGCCACGCTGACCTGCGCGCCGACCGACAGCACGCCGATCGCGACGGACGCGGTGAGCAGGACCGCCCCGTTGGGTGCGGCTGCCGCCGCGACGAGGCAGAGCCCGAGCGCGGCCACCATCGCGGGAAGCAGCCGGCGCCGGTCGACCAGATCGCCGAGGGGTACGACGAAGGCCAGGCCGGCCACGTACCCGAGCTGCGTCGCCGACACCAGCAGGCCGGCGGCGCCCGCGGACAGATGCAGGCCGTCGCGGATGTCGGGCAGCAGGGGCTGGCAGTAGTACATGGTGGCCACGCACAGCCCGGTGGTGACCGTGAGTAGCCAGACAAGGCCCGGAGGCAGGACGGTACGCGGTGAAAGCGTCGGCATGACGGCCAGCCTCCCAACGCCCGCGTTAACCTGTCCAACAGAAGAATCGGATCTGTCTCAGCACTGCTGATGATTAATGGGAGTCGCCATGGAGTTGCGTCAGCTCGAGCACTTCGTCGCGGCGGCCGAGGAACGGCACTTCACCCGCGCCGCCCGGCGGCTGCACATCGCCCAGTCCGGGCTGTCAGCGTCGATCCAGGCCCTGGAGCGGGAACTGGGCGCGCGACTGTTCCTTCGCAGCACCCGCAGCGTGCGCCTCACCGCGGAAGGCGAGGCCCTCCTCGCCGAGGCCCGGCGCACGCTGGCCGCCGCGGACGCCGCCCGCGCCGCGGTCGCCGCGCTGACCGGCGTGATCCGGGGCCGTCTGACGGTCGGGATCCTGCAGTGCTACCGCCCGGCCCTGCCCGAGGCGCTGTCGGCCTTCCACGCGGCCCATCCCGACGTCGAGATCCGTCTCGTCCAGTCGGCGTCGACCACGCTGCTGGAACAGGTCATCGCCGGGGAGCTCGACCTGGCTTTCGTCTGCCCCACCGGTTCCCGGCCCGGTGTGCGGCTGACCCCGCTCGACGACGTACCGATGGTGTTCGTCTGCAGCCCACAGCACCCGCTGGCCGGCCGGCAGTCGGTGCGCTTGGACGAGCTCGCCGACGAGACGTTCGTCGACTACCCGCCCGGCTGGGGCTCACGTACCGTCCTCGACGCGTTCCTGACCCGGCACGGCCTCGGTCGTGCCGTGCCGTTCGAGGTCGGCGACACCGACGCGCTGCTCGACCTCGTCGCCCACGGGCTGGGGGTGGCGGTCGTGCCGTCGACCGTCGCCACCGCGAAGCCCCGGCAGCTGTGCGCCATCGCGCTCGCCGGCCCGGCGCCGACGTTCCCCACGGCCGCCGCGACACCACATCAGACGTCGACGGCCGCGCGCATCCTGCTCGACACCGTGCTCACCACCGTCGGGCGGTCACCCGCCGCCCACCAGCCGGACCTTTCGCCCGCACCCGGGTCGGCTGCATCGTCACGGGATCCTGCCCGCTGAGCTGCCGGCCCGGACGACGCACCGACGTGCCCGCAGGCCGTGGCGCCGAGATTGCCCTCGCGATGCGCGGATCGGCCGGACAGTAGCCCCCGGCGTACGGGCGGGGCCCGGTCCGTACGGACCGGACCCCGTCGCGCTACCTCCGTGTCACCGACCGCAGTCCACCTGGTGCAGGTCGAACGACCAGATGCCCCGGCCGTGCGTCGCCGCGTACAGGTACCGGCCGCTCGGGTCGGTCTTGAGCTGCAGCGTCGTCGTGGTGGGGATGCCACGCCCGAGCACGTACCAGGTGCGCGAGTGGGCGGCCCGGAAGAAGACCGCGTTGTCGGTGGCGGCCACGAGAGCGCCGTCGCCGACGTACCTGACGGAGTCGGCCGGGATGTCGGGCAGGTTGGTGGAGATGTCGGTCCAGGTCGTCCCGGCGTCGCGGGATTCGAAGACGTGGCCGATGCCGGCGCCCGGTCCCTCGGTCCAGCGGCGGGAGAAGCCGTTGATGGCGACGACCACGTGGTTCGGGTCCGCGGGGTCGACGTCGAAGCCGGAGACGTACCTGTTCGGCACGGTCGCATCGACGGGCAGGACGACTTGGTGCCAACCGGTGCCGTCGGTGTGGCCGGTCGCGATGCCACGGGTGAAACCCTGGTTGTTGCAGGGGCCGCACCAGCCGGCGTACACCCTGCCGCCCGAGGTGGCCACGGCCGTGGCCGCGTGCCCCGCGCCGAGGTCGAACAGGCTGGTCCAGTCGGCGCCGGCGCGGATCGCGTAACCCTTGGTGTTCAGCCACACGTGACGGCCACCGGCGATCCACGTGTCGGCATTGCGGGGGTCCTGGGTCAACGGGGCGATGAATCGGGCCTCGTTGGTCGCGTGGTCCGGCGGTGCGACGTCGTAACTGGTCGCCTTGGTGGGGTCGGTGCTCCACGCGCCGTCGTTCACCGCGCAGTTGTTGGTGACCCACACCGCGAGGTACACGTACTCCTCGGCGATGTTGCAGCCGTTGGCCGGGTCGACGATGGTGTCCCCGCCGTCGCCGCCGAAGTTGGAGCCCATCACCCGGTCACCCGGGCGCAGGATCGACTCTCCGTTGTCCTGCAGCCCACCGGAGACCGCGACGCCCTTGCCGTCACGGCCCGCGCCGACCGAGTAGTACTGCAGCGCATCGATCGAGCCGTCGTTGAGCGAGGTCCAGTCGCGCGCGTGCCCGGCCGGGTCCACGGCACCGTACAGCGGGCGGCGGTAGGCGCCGCCGTCGTTGCCGACCACGACGTACGCGCTGCCGTGGGACGAGCCGATCGCCACCGCGTGCTGGTCGGAGTGGGTGGTCGGGAAGCAGTCACCGGTCCGCTTGCCGGGGTCGATGCTCCAGCAGGGGAAGCCGAAGTTCCAGTACGGGCCGGGCACGCCCCAGCTCCGGCCGCCGTCGACCGACTCGAAGACCTCTTCCAGTCCCATGTACACGTGGTTCGGGTCGTTCGGGTCCACCTGGAGGAACTGGTTGTACCAGGCCTGAACACCGGGCATGTAGCCCGGGTCGGTCAGCGCCGACCCGGACGCCGCCAGCTTCTTGTAGTCGGCCGCCAGGGTCCACGGGCCGGACGGTGACCCGGAGCTGGACACGTAGATGCCCTGCAGGTTGCTGTCCGGGTTGGTGCTGAGCTGGGTCGGGGACTGCTCGATGGCGTAGTACTTCGACCCGTCGGCGGCGGCCGCGAACGTGACAGCGCCGACGTTGGCGGCGTCCGAGGCGATGTCACCGGTCAGCGTGGTGCGCTGCCAGGCCCCGTCGGCCCGGGTGTAGAAGCCGTTGTACGTGTCACCGCTGCGCCATCCGGCGGCGATGACGACCTTCGTGGGGTCCTTCGGGTCCGCGGCGATGTCGTTGATGATGTTCTTGTACGGCGCGTTCGGCTCGGCCGCCTTCACACCGCCCGGCAGGTAGTCCGGGTTGGGCGCGAACTCCCGCGTCCAGGGGCCGGACAGGTTCGTCACCGAGTGGCTGTAGGCGCCGTGGTTCGTGGCCGCCCACACGCGGTCGCCGAAGAAGCGCAGCGCCCGGATGACGCTGCTCTCCAGTTCGGTGCCGCCGACCCGGTCGCCCGGCGAGAAGCTGCCGCGCCGCGGGTCGCGCAGCACGTACACGCCGCTGCCCACGAACGCGGTACCGCCGGTGTTGGCTTCGCCGGTGGCGTACCACAGCCGGTTCTTGGCGTCCAGGCGCAGGTCACCGGTGGACGGCGACGGCAGCCCGTCGGCGATCGGCTGCCAGTGGCCGCCGCCGGCGCGCGAACGCCACACACCGCCGTTGGCGGCGCCGGCGTACACGTACCCGTGGTCGTCGGCGGCCAGCCCGGTGATGCGACCGGTGACCTGCCCGGCGCCGCCGGACGAGTTGCTGTTGACGTCGCGGTAACGCGGATCGTCACCGTCGTACGGCCGGTTCGTCACGTGCTGCCAGCGCCCCGCGGTCGTCGGCATGCTCTGCAGTGCCTGCCAGGCGGCCGTGTAAGCGCCGGGAGCGACGACGCCGGGAGCGCTGCGCGCTTCGGCGTACTGTTCCGCCTGCTCGGCGATCTCCTCCGGATCCTCGGTGTCGGAGTCCTCGTCCTTGGCGGCGCTCGAGGCCTTGGCCTTGCCGTGGCCATGCGCACTTCGCTGCTGCGCGATGTCCAGATGATGCCGGTATGGCACCGGGCGGGGTCCGCCGCCCGGTGGGGCGGCGACCGAGGCGGCCGGGACGAGTCCGATGACGGCGACCGTGGTCGCGCCGACGGCCATCAGCAGGCGGGGTCGGGTGACCCGAGATTTAGGCGACAATGCCTTGATCCTCCCCTTAAGACGTGCCACGAGGGGTGGCGTGCACGCTTCACAGAGGAATCTTCATCAACGGGGCTCGATATGCAAGATCGAGCGGCGTCAATCGTCAACTGCCGGAAACCCGTCCTATTTGTACGGCGCTCCGGTCAGGAACCGGCCGCGGAGAGCCGGGCCAGGATCGCGCCGAGTTGGGTCAGCTCGGCGCGGCTCAGCCCGGCCAGAGCGCCCGGAGGGGTCTGGATGATCTGCGTCGCGGCCGCCGCCGCGGTGCGACCCTTCGGCGTGAGCGCGACCAGCTTGCGACGACGGTCGGCGGGGTCGGCGGTCCGCTCGGCCAGCCCGTCGGCCTCCAGCTGGTCGACGATCGCGGTCGCGTATGGACGGTCGATCCCGTGCGCCTCGGCGATGTCACCGGCGGTGAGCGGCCCCGCTTCCAACTGCACCAGCACCATGATCTTCTTCCGGCCCTTGCCGAGCCCGTCGCCGAGTTGGGCACGCAGCTGGTGTCGCGGCGAGTACCGGTCGACGAGCTCCCGCATCAGTGCCCAGACCTCGGCCGGGGTCTCAGGCAGCGGCGGCGGTGCGCTGCTGGGCATCGGTCACCTCTGCCTCCAACAGATAGCTGGTGCGCGCGGCGGTCCGTGCGGCCGTCCGTCCGGTGGAGAGTACGCCCAGCAGCACGATCACCACGCCGCAGCCGATCATCCCCGCCCAGACCGCGTGGCTGTCCGCGGTGAACTGCGCGCCGGACGCACCGGCGATCAGCGAGCCGCCGATCGCCACCCCCAGCGAGACGCCGACCTGGCGGCTCGTTGACGCGGTGGCCGACGCCACCCCGGCGCGGGCACGGGGCATGCCGGACGTCGCCGTGTTCGTAATCGGTGCGTTGACCAGGCCGAACCCCATGCCGATGAGGGTATAGGCGGCGAACAGCCGCGCGTGGGACGTATCCGGCGCGAGGTCGATGAGCAACGCCGCGCCGGACGCGGTGAAGATCCCGGCGAGCACCAGCGGCAGCCGGGCGCCCCGCGCCGCGACCAGGCGACCCGACACCGGGGCGAACACCGCTGAGGTCACAGCCATCGGCAGCGTGAACAACCCGGCCACGACCGGCGAGTAGCCCAGCGCACTCTGCAGGTAGAGCGTGTTGACGAACAGGAACGCGCCGAGCGTCGCGAACGCGGCCACCGCGGTCAGCGTCGCGGCGGTGAACGGCACCGAACGGAAGAACCTGAAGTCGATCAGTGGCGCGCGGCGGCGGGGCTCGACCACCCCGAGCGTGACCGCGGCGGCCACCGCGACACCGAACAGCGCCAGCGTGCCGGTCGCGAGCCAGCCGCGCCGCGGAGCGTCGATGATCGCGTACGTCAGCGTCCCGAGCAGAACCAGGACCAGGATCTGCCCGGCCGGGTCGGCGGCGCGGGCAGCCGCCGCCCGCGATTCCGGGACGAACAGCCGGGTCAGGACGAGCGCGGCGACGCCGATCGGTACGTTCACCCAGAAGATCGACGGCCAGCCGACCCGTTCGACCAGCGTCCCGCCGAGGATCGGGCCCAGCGCCATGCTCACCCCGACGACGCCGCCCCACACGCCGATCGCCCGTGCACGCTGCTTCGGGTCGCTGAACGTGTTGACGACGATGGCCATGGCGACCGGGCTGAGCATCGAGCCGCCGACAGCCTGCAACACCCGGAACGCGATCAGCCAGCCGAGGCTGGGCGCAAGGCCGCAGAGCAGCGAGCCGAGGGTGAACAGCGCCAGCCCGGCCTGGAAGACGCGGCGGCGCCCGAGGCGGTCGCCGAGCGAACCGGAGAGCATCAGCAATGAGGCCAGCACCAGCGTGTAGCCGTCGATCGTCCACTGCAGGCCGCTGAGCGACGCACCCAGGCTGGACCGGATCGCCGGGAGCGCGATGTTGACGATGGTGGTGTCCAGGCTGACCAGCAGGATGCTCATGGAGCAGATGATCAGCACGAGGGCAGGTCTGGTTTCGCGGTTGGTTATGTTCACACAACTATTGTGTTCCTATAACTAATGCCAGGCAACCCCGCATGCACACCCTTCGGTGCGAGGGCCGTCACAGGTCCCCGAAGGCTGACCGACCCGTCGAGCGCCCCGTCAGGTTCCGCCACCTTGCCGTCGAAGTGAACACAGTGCCGCGCCGACTCCGACGGCAAGGTGCGGTGATCATCGGCCCTCTGGGGTGGTCTCGACTCGTGCGATGAGCTGCTTCAGCCGGCCGATCTCCTCGGCGAGCGCGGCGACGCCGGCCGCAGTGAGAGTGATCCAGGTGCGGCCCCGCCGGCCCTCGTAGCCCTTCTCCACCGCGATCAGGCCGGCCTCCTCGAGCACGCTCAGATGCTTGGAGAGGTTTCCGGCGGTGAGGCCGAGCTGGGTGCGCAGGTAGCCGAACTCGACCCGGCGGGCCTCGTGCGCGATGGCGAGAATGCCCAGACGCACCCGCTGGTGCACCATCTCGTCCAGCCCGATAACCGGGTGCGCGGCGTCCGGATCCGGCGAATCGGTCACGGCGGTCACCGCTGCCGCCGGCGGGCTGCGCGCGCGAAACCGGCCGCACTCAGCAACAGCACGACGCCGACGATGAGCTGCGGCAGCGCCATCCCGGCCCGGATGCCGAAGAGTGGCGAGGCGAACCCGTCGCCCATCGGCAGCACGAACAGCACCAACGCCAGGTAGCCGAGGCCGAACGCCAGCAGCGCGAGATGGCGCTCCAGCCAGGCCAGCACCAGCAGGGCGACGCCGATCAGGCCCCACGGGCTGACCAGCCGGTCCAGCACGAACCACCAGTACGGGAGCGGGTTGAACGGCGGCGGGTGGCCCGGAAGGTAGAGAGCAGCCGCCACCCAGGCGGCGGTGAACAGCAGTGTCGTGAGCGCGCCGGTGATCGCGTACGGCAGGACGCGCGCGCCGAGCCCTCGCTGCCGGGCCACTCGCGCGTACAACATCGCAATGATCGCGTACGCGGCGGGCAGCGCCCACGGCCAGTAGTACAGGACCCCGCGCCGCGCGAATTCGCAGCCGCCGTCGGCGTGGCAGTGCACCATCATGCCGAACCAGTCGAACGGGATCCCGAACAGAGTCGCCGCGCCCAGCACCAGGAGCGCGGCCCAGGTGACCCTCCGGTCGAGGCGGACCTGGCGGGTCAGGGTGTGCACATCAGAGAGCAGCCGGTGCGGGTCGCCGCCGGCGGGCACCGATTCGGTAGTCATGCCAATAGGTTTCCACAGCAAACCTATTGGCGCAAGTGCACCTCAGTAATCGATGGCAGATCCTTGGTTCGCCGCCGCGGTCGATCTTGAGATTCGTCAGGCACACTGCCGCACGTGGCAGTCGACGAGCCGGAAGGTCGCGAACACCCTCCGCACCCAGGTACTGGGCCTCGCCGTTTCACCCGGTACCCGCCAGGTCCGTCCGGGCGACGGTGATCGACGGCTCCGGAGCCACCGCCCGATCTGGTGAAGGTCCTCGTTAGCCCCTCCGCACAAAGACCCGCCGCCGGTCGCCGGGACGCGAGCGCAGGAACTCGAACGCCGCCAGCGCGTGCTGACCAAACAGTCCCGCCACCGTGTCGCTCCAGGTCACCGGGACGGCGCGCACGCGTTCCACGGCATCCATGTTCCGGGGCGCCCTACCCCAGGTCCGGTCGATGCCTGTACCGGTGGGCCGCCCGTCTCGCAGCTGGTCGACGTCCGGCCGCGAAAGTCCGGCCTCGCGCAACGCCCGCTCCGGGAAGGCACTGGCCCCGTCGGTGAACAACGGCGCCTGCCATGCCGGCACCTCCGCTGTCACCAGAATCCTGCAAGTCGTCCATTCCTCGACGAGCAGATCCTCGAAGTCACACCAGTACGTCGGACCGTATTCGTCATCGTGGTGCTGCTGGGCGTAGCCGAGATATTCGGAATCCGGCGGTTGGGTGGGCAGCTCGGTGTTCATGGAAAACAGTGGCTGCGGCCCGACGAACAGGTCCATCACCCTGCGGCGGCCGGACACGAATAGCAGCTCACGCGGCCGGCCCACCTCGGCCGCCGTACGCTCCGGCCAGAGCTTCCAGTCGCCGTCGACCAGTGTCTCGGCATACCACCACCAGTGAATGCCCACGGCGGCGACGATAGGCGGGTGAGTCCACCCGGCGACTTGGACGAGGGCACATCTCGGCTGCTCACCGTCCCCGTTCCGCGGTCAGGGCTGACGGTGCGCGATGAGGACCGCTCCGGCAACGACCTCATCAGGGCCGATGACCATCTGCGCGTCGACCGTGAATCCGGCGTCGCGCAGCCAGACAGCGACTCGGTCGGGCTGCCGCCGATGGACGTACACCTTCATCGGGTGGCCGCCGTAGCCTTCGGTTTTCAGCCGAGACTGGTCGCCGACATGGAACCCGATCAACACCGGCCCGCCGGGGCGCAGGACGCGCCGGATGTGGCCGAGGACCGTAGCGATCTCGTCGTCCGGGATGTGGATCAGCGACCAGAAGGCGAGCACGGCGGCGATCGAGGCGTCGGCAAGCTGGAGGTCCGTCATCGAACCGACCTCGAACCGCAGCCCGGGGTGGTCACGCCGAGCGATGTCAATCATCGCCGGTGAGAGGTCGATGCCGAAGGCGTCCACTCCAAGCCTCTGCAGGTGGGCGGTCACGTGTCCCGGTCCGCAGCCCACATCCGCCACCGGTCCGCCGCCGGCGCTGTGAACCAGGTCGGCAAACAGTGCCAGAGCGGCCCGAAGATGCGGCTGTCCGTCCAATGACGCGCGGACGACGCCGCCGGGCGATCTGCGGCTGCTCAGTTCGTGGCGAGTGTCCTGATCGATGTGAGGGTGGCGTCCGGGTCGGCGCCCAGACCGCCGAGCAGGCTCACGAACATCGGCACGAGGACATGTTCGACGCCGCCCTTGCCGAAGAATCCGGCGACGTCCAGCGTCACGTAGCCGTGCATCGCGGTCCACAGCTGGCTGGCGATCGCCTGCGGCTCGGCGGGCGTGAGCCGCCCTTGGTCCACGGCGCGGCGGGATGCCTCCACGACCTCGTCGAACGTGTACTGGCCCTGCGCACGCTCGTCCGTGGCCTGGGGGCGGTACCCCCCGAGTGGGGCGGTGCCGAACATGACGGCGTACAGATGGGGGTTCTGTCGGGCGTTGGCCAGGTAGGCGCGGGCCAGGCCCGCCAGGTCGGTGATCGCGTCGTCCGTGCGGGGCACCTCGGCGAGCAGCACGCCCAGCCGGGCGAAGCCTTCGCCGACCACCGCATGGGCGAGATCGGCCATCGACCCGAAGTGGGTGTACACGGCCATGGTCGAGGTGTCGGCCTCCGTGGCGACCCGGCGCAGGGTGAGCGCCGAGGGGCCTTCCTCGGCGAGCAGGCGGGCGGCGCCTTCCAGCAGGCGGACCCGCACTTCGGGGTTGCCACGACGCTCGATCACCGCGCCACCCTACCGCTATAGCGCTTGCTATATCGGCCGCTATAGTGGCGGGCGGAGGTGTCGTCATGAACGACTGGGACGCGATCGTCATCGGCTCCGGCCTCGGCGGGCTCACCTGCGCCGCCTATCTCACCGCCGCCGGCAAGCGCACCCTGGTGCTGGAGCAGAACCAGGTCGCCGGCGGCTGCAGCCAGGTCTTCCGCCGCAAGGGCAATCGGTACGAGTTCGACGTCGGCATGCACTACATCGGCGAATGCCACCCGGGCGGCCGGATGACGGCCGCGCTGCGTGGCCTCGGGCTCGACGACCGGATCGAGTTCCGCCAGCTCGACCCCGACGGGCACTCCACGCTGGTGTTCCCCGGTCTCACGTTCCGGGTGCCCAGTGACTGGGACACCTACCTGGCCCGGCTGATCGAGGCGTTCCCCGGTCAGGAACGCGGCCTGCGGCTGTGCGTCGGCATCCTGCGGCGCATCGGCGCCGAGTTGCGCACCGCCGTGCTGCCCAAGCGCAGCGTCCGGGACCTGCTGCGGTTCGCCCGTACGGCACCGACCATCGCCACGGTCGGGCAGCTGCCGCTGAACTGGCTGTTCGCCGCGTGCCGGCTGAGCCCGCTGGCTCGGGCGGTGATCGTCGGCGAGTCCGGCGACTACGGAGCGCCCCCGTCGCGGACGTCGGTCGCGCTGCACGGTGGCTTCCTCGACCACTACCTCACCGGCGGCGCCTGGTACCCGCGCGGCGGTGGCCAGGTCGTCCCGGCCCACCTCATCGACGTGATCCAGACCCACGGCGGCCAGGTACGCACGAAGGCTTCCGTCACGGACATCCTGATCGAGGACGGCGCCGCGGTCGGGGTCCGGCTCGCCGGGGGCGAGACGATCCACGCCCCCATCGTCGTGTCGGGTGCCGATCTCAAACGCACCTACCTCGACCTCGTCGGCCGCGAACACCTGACGCCGAGCACCGTGGCCCGGGTGGAGAAGTACCGGATGGCGCTGCCGCTGTTCAGCGTCTACCTCGGACTCGACATCGACCTCGCCGACCAGCTGCCCAACAGCACGTACTGGTGCTATCCGCACACCGACACCGAGGGTGTGTACCGCAACGCGTACGAGGGACGCATCCCGGACGAGCTGCCGATCTTCCTCACGTCCGCCACGACCAAGGACCCGGGGAACCCGCACGCCGCCCCGCCGGGGCACAGCACGCTCGAAGTGATGTGCCTCGCGCCGCAGGGCACGTTCTGGCCCGGCGGTGACGGCTACCGCAAGGACCCGGACTACCTCGCGCTCAAGGAACGCCTCACCGAGCAGCTGATCGACCGCGCCACTACCCTGATCCCCCACCTGCGCCAGCACATCGTCTGGCAGGAGGCGTCCAGCCCGGTCACCCACGAGCGGTTCACCTGGTCCAGCCTCGGGTCCAGCTACGGCATCGAAATGGCCGCCGACCAGATCGGGCCACGCCGGCCGGGCCCGCGTACCGAGATCCGCGGTCTGTGGCTCACCGGTGCCAGCACCACCTGGGGCAACGGCATCGTCGGCGCCGTCAGCAGCGGGCTGGGCACGGCAGGCGCGATCCTTCGCCGCCCGCTCAGCGCCGAGGTCAAAGCGGGTGCCGTGATCGCCGATCCGGCCAAACTCACCCCGGTCGGGCCCGACTGGGATCCGCTGGCCGCGTCCAAGCCCAGTTCCCCGCTGCGCAGCCGGTCGCGCGGCGCGGCCCGGAACGCGCCGGCGGGCCGAGGATGATCCGGAACGCGGGGACACCTGCCAGACTGATGCCGTGAACAAGCCCCAGACGGTCGGCGAGTACCTCGACGGGTTCTCCGGCGCGGCCCGCGTGCTGCTCGAGGAACTGCACACGCTCGCCCGGGGGGCCGTGCCTGCTGCGGACGAGGTCATCAAGTGGGGCCACCCTGCGTGGGTCCACCCGTCGGGGACGATCCTGTTCGTGGTCAGCGGCCACGCGAAGCACGCCAATTTCACCTTCACCCCCAGCACGCGCGAAGCCTTCGACAGCGAACTCGGCGATGTGGAGACCGGCAAGGGCACGGTCAAGCTGCCGTACGGCAGCCCGCCGCCGGCCGACCTGCTGCGCCGCATGATCGCGTACCGCGTGCGCGAGCACGAGGACGACGGCGTGCTGTGGAAGTAGTCACCACCCCGCGTACGTAGCGTCGGTTCTCATCCGCGGCAGGCGATGTGATGCCGGTCGGGTCATTCCACAGTCGGTGACGTGCCCGGGCTCCGCCCCGGCGTCGACGGGTGAGGAGATGACCTGGATGGCCGACGCCGCGCATGTCTCGCGTACGGTCAAGCCCGCACCGTCCGCCGCACCGGCCCGCGCCGGTCTGGTGCTGATGTCGCTGATCGCCGTGGCGGCCGTCGCGAACCTGAATCTGTCCGTGGCCAACGTCGCCCTGCCCTCGATCGGCCGGACGTTCGACTCGTCGCAGACCACTCTCGACCTGATCGCCGTCGGGTACTCCCTGGGCCTGGCCGCGTCCGTGCTCTACCTGGGTGCGCTCGGCGACCGGTACGGCCGCAAACTGATGCTCCTGGCCGGCATGGTCCTGTCCGTGCCGGCCTGCCTTCTCGCGGCGTACGCCCCCTCGGACGGTGTCCTGTTCGCGGCCCGGGTGCTCGGCGGGCTGTCCGCGGGAATGGCATATCCGACCACGCTGGCGCTGATCACGGCGCTGTGGTCCGGCCCGGGCCGGACCAGGGCGATCGCCCTGTGGTCGGCGGTCGGCGGCGGGATCGCCGCGCTCGGGCCGCTGGTCGCCGGTGCGCTGCTGCAAAGCTTCTGGTGGGGCTCGGTTTTCCTGGTCACGCTGCCGCTGGCGGCGTTCGCTCTGGTGCTGGCGTTCCTCCTCGTGCCCGGCCACGTGCACGAGACCACTGACCCGGTCGACAACGGCGGCGGCGTCCTGTCGGTGATCGTGGTGGGCACGCTCATCCTGGCGATCAACTTCGCGCCGGTGCCGGGCAAGGGCGCCCTCGCCCTGGGCCTCGCCGCGGTCGCGCTCGCCGCGCTCGCCGGCTTCGTGCTCCGGCAGCGGCGCGCCCGCAACCCGCTCTACGACCTGCACGTCGCCGGACGCCGCATCTTCTGGGTCGCCGCCTGCGCGGGGGTCATCGTGTTCGGGTCGCTGATGGGTTCGGCGTTCATCAGCCAGCAGTACCTGCAGAACGTGCTGGGCTATTCGACCCTGGAAGCCGGGACGGCATTCCTGCCGGCGGTCGTCATCATGGTCCTGGTCGCCCCGAGCTCGGCCCGGCTCGTCGAGACGCGCGGCGCCCGGTTCACGCTGCTCACCGGGTACGTGTTCCTGCTGCTCGCGTTCGCCTGGATGCTGCTGCTCTGGGGGCAGGGAAGCGCCTACTGGCAGATCGGTATGGCGTACGCGTTCGTCGGCGCCGGTGTGGGGTTCGCCGGCACCCCGGCGTCGCACTCGCTGACCGGCTCGGTGCCCGTACAGCGCGCCGGGATGGCGTCAGGCACCGCGGACCTGCAGCGCGACCTGGGCGGCGCAATCCTCCAGTCGGTGTTCGGGGCGCTGCTCACGGCGGGCTACGCGTCGGCGTTCTCCGCCGCGATCGCCGCGTCCCCAGACCGGCAGCAGGTCAGCACCAGCATGCAGAACATGCTCACCCGCTCGTTCTCCAGTGCGGCGGACGCCGCCCAGACCTATCCCCAGTACTCCGCTCAGATCACCGCCGCGGCGCGGTCGTCGTTCCTGTCCGGCGCGGACTGGGCGTACGCGGCCGGGATCACCGCGATCGTGGCCGGCGCCGCGATCGTGTACTTCCTGTTCCCGAGGAAGGAGGACGAGGACGGGCTCCTCGCCGCGTACCACGCCGAGGACGCCCGGGCACGATCCGACCCGTAGGGCAAACGACGGAGGGATCGAGTGATGGACGCCCAACACTTCGATGTGATCGTGATCGGCACCGGCGCCGGGGGCGGCACCCTGGCGCACCGGCTGGCCCGCACCGGAAAAACGATCCTGATGCTGGAACGCGGCGACTACCTGCCCCGGGAGCGGGACAACTGGGATTCCGGGACGGTCTTCGTCAAGGGCAGCTACCGCGCCCCCGAGTTCTGGCTCGACCGGCACGGCAACGAGTTCCCGCCCGAGGTGAACTACTACGTCGGCGGTAACACCAAGTTCTACGGGGCGGCGCTGTTCCGCCTGCGACCGCAGGACTTCGGCGAGCTGCGCCACCACGGCGGGATCTCACCTGCCTGGCCGCTGCGATACGAGGACTTCGAGCCGTACTACACGCAGGCCGAGCAGTTGTACCTGGTGCACGGCGAGCACGGGGAGGATCCCACCGAGGGGCCGGCGAGCGGCCCGTACCCCTTCCCGCCGGTCCAGCACGAGCCGCGCATCCAGGAGCTCAGTGACAGCCTGGAGAAGCTCGGCAGGCATCCGTTCCACCTGCCGATCGGGGTCAATCTGACGCAGGACGCGCAGGGACGGGCGACCCGGGGCAGCGTATGCATCCGCTGCGACCGCGTCGACGGTTTCCCCTGCCTGGTCGGCGCGAAGTCCGACGCGCAGGTCGTCTGCGTCGATCCGGCCCTGGCACACGACAACGTCCGCCTGCTCACGAACGCGTACGTGGAACGGCTCGACACCGATCCGGCGGGCCGTACGGTCACCGCCGTGGTGACCCGGCTCGGCGACGGCTCGGTCCTGCATCTGCATGCGGACATCGTCGTCGTCTCCTGTGGTGCGGTGAACTCGGCGGCGCTGCTTCTGCGCTCGGCGAGCGACCGGCACCCCCGCGGGCTGGCCAACAGCTCCGACGTGGTCGGCCGGCATTACCTGCGGCACAACAACCTGGCCCTGATGGCGGTCTCGCGCGAACCCAACCCGACACGCTTCCAGAAGACGCTGGCGCTCAACGACTGGTACCTGGGCGCCGACGACTGGGACTACCCGCTGGGCGGTATCCAGATGCTGGGCAAGTCCGACGGCGAGCAGATCCGGGCGAACGCCCCGCGCTGGGCCGGCCGGGTCTCCCCCGAGATGCCGTTCGACGTGCTGGCACACCATGCGGTCGACTTCTGGCTGTGCGGCGAGGATCTGCCCGACCCGGACAACCGCGTCACGCTCGACGCCGACGGCCGCATCCGGCTCACCCTCGACGAGAGGAACAACATCGAGGGGGTCACACGGCTGCGGCACAAGCTGGCGGGCCTGCTCGGCGAGCTCGGGATGCACCCGCACAAGCTCCTCGACCACAGCATCTACCTGCACAAGGGCATGCCGATCGGGGCGACCGCCCACCAGGCCGGCACGGTCCGCTTCGGCACCGACCCGCACAGCTCGGCGCTGGACCCCAACTGCCGGGCACACGACGTGGACAACCTGTACGTGGTCGACACCAGCTTCTTCCCCAGCATCGGTGCCGTGAACCCGTCCCTGACCGCCATCGCCAACGCGTTGCGCGTCGGCGACCACCTCGCCGAACGACTGCACTGAGGATCAGCTCAGCCGGTGATGCGGGACCGGCCCCGCGGACGTACCGGTGTCGTGGCCGTCGCGCGAGGTCGTCGGATCCTCACCCAGGACGCTGCGCTGGTCGAGCACGTACAACAGGGACAGCGCCGGCACGACCAGCAGCAGCGCCACCCCGAACCAGGCGAGCACCCAGTGCAGAGTCGCGGTCGCCGCCGCGCCCGCGCTGATCGTCAGCCCGAACGGCAACAGGTACGGGTACTGCGCCACCGCCCACGTCCACACCAGGGCGGCAATGCCCGCCGCGGCCACGAGCCGCAGCCCGCGTACCGTGCCGCGCACGGCGAGCAGCAACGCGGCGCCGAGCCCGAGCAGGCCCAGCAGGATCAGCCACCATCCGCGCTCGACCACGCGGTCGAACATCTGCCGCTGGTCGACCCGCAACGAGATCAGCGCGCCCGCGCCGAGCATCACACCGGCGGCCCCCGCGCACAGCGCCCGGACGCGGAAGTACCCGGTCAGCTCGGACACCTCGCGCCGGTGCGTCTCGGCGAGCAGATACACCGCGGAGGCGAACGCGCCGATCCCGACGGCGAGCAGTCCGAGCAGCACCGACGTGACGTTCAGCCAGCTGGTGAACTCGTCGCCGGCGGCGTTGCCCGGCGGCACCCGCCCGGTGACGACCGCGCCGAGCGTCGCGCCCAGGAAGAACGGGGTGAGCAGCGACCCGACGCCGAACAGCCACCCGGCGACGTGGCGTACCCGGGCCCGCGCCGCGTCCTTGCGCATCGCGAAACTGGCCGCGCGCAGCACGATGCCGAGCGCGGCCACCGCCAGCGGAATGAACAGCGTGGACATGATGGACGCGAACGTGCTGCCGAACGCGGTCCAGCACAGCACGAGCACGTAGATCAGCCACACGTGGTTGGCTTCCCACACCGGGGTGACGGCCGTGTCGATGAGCGCCCGGGGGCGCTGCCCGCGGACGCGCCCACCGGCGGTCAGGTCCCAGAAGCCGGCGCCGTAGTCGGCGAGCCCGGAGCAGGCGTACGCGGTGATGGCGAGCACCAGGACGGCCGCGACCGCGGTGGCCGCGGTCATCGCCCGGCCTCCGGGGTGGCTGCCGGGCGCGGGCCGTACACGGCGTCCTCGTCGATCGTGCGGTCGGTGTGCCGCCAGCGCCGCGACATGGCCCGCAGTACGGCTACCGTGCCGATGCCGAGCACGAGGTACAGCGCCAGCACGACCGTGAAGCTGACCCACACACCGTCGGCATGGGTGACCGCGTCGGACGTCCGCAGCACCTGGTAGACGATCCACGGCTGGCGGCCCACCTCGGTCACGATCCAGCCGGCCTCGACAGCGACGTACGTGAGCGCCCCCGCTGCGGCGGCGCACCAGAGGAACAGCCGGGACCGCGGCACGTCGCGCCGGCGCCAGTAGGCGACGCCGAACCAGAGCGCCAGCGGGATCAGCACGGTGCCGATGCCGGCCATCGTGTCGAACGCCCAGTGCACGATCGTGACGTTCGACGGCCGGTCGGCGGCGGCGACGCCGTCGAGCCCCGGCACGTACGTGTCGACGCTGCCGCCGGCCAGCCAGGAGTCCAGCCCGGCGATGCGCACACCGCCGCGCACCGTGTTGGTCGCGCTGTCGTAGACCCCGTACAGGATTTCCGGCTGGTGGCCGCCGGAGGTGGTGACGACCTCCATGGCGGCGAACTTCGCCGGCTGGTCGTGGAAGACGGCGACCGCAGCCAGGTCACCGACGACGAACTGCACCGGGGTGAGCACGGCCGCGACGGTGAACGGGATGAGGATCCCCAGCCGGTGGTACCGGTCGCGCCGGCCGCGCAGCCAGCCGACCGCGTACACGGAGGCCACCGTGAACCCGGCCGCCATGTACGCGGCGAGCACGAAGTGGGTCAGCTCGTACGGCAGGGCCCGGTTCAGGATCGCTGCGCCCGGGTCGATGTTCGTGAGCTGCCCGTCGGGGCCGAGCGTGAACCCGGCGGGCATGTTCATCCACGCGTTCGCGGAGATGATGGAGAACGCCCCCGCGAGCGCGATGAACGGGATCGGCAGGCCCAGCCAGAAGTGCGTCCAGGGCCGCATCCGCCGCCACCCGTATATGTAGACGGCCACCAGGATCGCCTCGAGGAAGAACGCGATGCCCTCGATCGCGAACGGCAACCCGAACACCTCGCCGAACCGGCCGGTGAGCCCGGGCCACAACAGACCCATCTCGAACGACAGCACGGTGCCCGACGCGGCGCCCACGGCGAACGTCAGACCGGCCGCGTGTGACCAGCGCCGGGCCAGGGTGAGCGCCACCGGGTCATTGCGTCGCAGACCCTTGTAGTTGGCGATCAGCATCATCGTGGGCAGGGCCACGCCCAGCGGCACCAGGATGATGTGGAACATCAGCGTCAGGGCCATCTGCTCGCGCGCCGGAAGCAGTTGCGCCGGCTCCGCCAGCAGGGCCACCCCGGTCACGACGTACCTACCGCTGCCATCGTCGACCTCCACCACGGTACGGGGCCTGGTGCATCGCCCACGGTCGTCGCGGGCGCCGCCGGGGATACCATCCGGCGCGAATGAATCGGCGGTCGCCGATGCCGGGCCTGCGATCGGAACGAGGCCCCCTCGTCGAGCCGGGTCACCTGCGCCGTCCGGCACCCGTGCACGTGCCGCACGTCTCTCACTCGCCGCGGATGACGCCGCGCCGGGTCCGACCGGCACACCATCGCGCCACGCCCAAGGCCGGAACACTCGCGCCACGCTCCGAGCCGGAAGGAGCCACCGCATGGCACGGATGCCGACGTCCGCCGACGCCGCACACGGGCCGACCCGCGTGGTCATCGTCGGCGCGGGCTTCGCCGGGGTCGCCTGCGCCCGGCGGCTCGCCGGTGAACCCCGCGCCCACGTCACGATCCTCGACGGCCGGGGGTACCACCAGTTCCAGCCGCTGCTGTACCAGATCGCGACCGCCGAGCTCGCCCCACGCGACATCCGGTTCGACCTGGCCGAGATGTTCGCGCGGCATCGCAACGTCGAGGCGCGCACGGCCGAGGTGGTCGCGCTCGATCCGCGGCAGCGCACCGTGACACTCGCCGACGACAGCACCGTCCAGGGCGACGTCCTGGTCCTCGGCGTCGGCGCGCAGCCGAACTTCTTCCACACACCCGGCGCGGATACGTACGCCCTGCCGCTGTACAGCCTCGACGACGCCGAACGGGTCCGCACCCGGCTGCTGGAACTGTTCCGCGACGCCGCGGCGAAGCCGGAGCTGGTCGACGAGGGCGCGCTCACGTTCGTGGTGGTCGGCGGCGGGCCGACCGGCGTAGAGACCGCGGGCGCGGTCGCCGAGCTGGTGCACGAGGTGATGCCGCACGTGTACCCGCATCTGGCCGTCGCGGGCGCGAAGGTGGTGCTGGTCGACCTCGCGCACATGCTGCTCACCGCGTTCTCCGACGAGGCCCACACGTACGCCGCCAGGCAGCTGCACCGCCGCGGCATCGACGTACGCCTGGGGGTGTCCGTCCGGGAGGTGACCGACCGCGGCGTCACGCTCGGCGACGGCACGCGCATCCCCAGCCGTCTCGTGGTGTGGGGCGGCGGCGAGATGGCCGCGCCGCTGGCGTTCCGGTCGGGTCTGCCGCAGGGCCACGGCGGCCGCATCGACGTGCACCCCGACCTGACCGTGCCCGGGTTCCCCGCGGTGTACGCGCTCGGCGACGTCGCGAACGTCCCGAACGGCGACGGCACCGCCCTCCCCCAGCTGGGCAGTGTGGCCCAGCAGACCGGCGACTGGGCCGCCGGGAACATCATCGCCGACATCGAGGGCGCCGGCCGGCAACCGTTCCGGTACAAGGACAAGGGCATCATGGCGATGATCGGCCGCAAGGCCGCAGTCGCGGAGATCGGACCGCACCGCCACGAGCTGAACGGACGGCTGGCGTTCGCCGCCTGGCTCGGGGTGCACGCGCAATTGCTGGCCAACGCGGGTGCCGAGCTGAACGCGTTCGTCAGCTGGGCGGACGACTTCTACCTGCGCCCCGCGCACCGCTCGGCGGCGCTGCTCGACCCGTCGACGATTGACGAACCGCGAATCCGCCGCAGCGCCGGCTGACCGGGCCGCGCCGCCAGACCGCCGGAGCAGAGCTATGGCACCCGTACCTCGCAGGAGCGCGCCGCAGCGCGCCGACGTCCTGGTCATCTTCGGCATCAGCGGCGACCTCGCCAAGGTGATGACGTTCCGTTCGCTGTACCGGCTGGAGCTGCGCGGCCTGCTCGACTGCCCGATCGTCGGCGTCGCGGTCGACGGGTGGAGCCAGGACGATCTCGTCGCGCACGCCCGGGCGGCGATCGAGGGCGCCGGGGAGAAGGTGGAGGAGGACACGTTCGGCCGGCTCACGGGCCGGATGTCGTATCTGAGTGGCGACTTCGGCGATCCTGCCACGTATCAGCGGGTGGCGGACGCGATCGGCAGCGCCGCGGTCCCCGTGTTCTATCTGGAGATACCGCCGTTCCTGTTCGGGCGGGTCGCCGAGGGGCTGGCCAGGGCGGGGCTGGTGCGCTCGGGGCGGGTGGTGGTGGAGAAGCCGTTCGGCCACGACCTCGCTTCGGCGATCGGGCTGGCCGAGGAGATCCACCAGTACATCGACGAGTCTCAGCTGTACCGGATCGACCATTTCCTCGGGAAGATGGGGCTTGAGGAGCTGGTGTTCTTCCGCTTCGCGAACGCGATGTTGGAGCCGGTGTGGAACCGCAACTACATCGAGTGTGTCCACATCACCATGCTGGAGAGTTTCGGGGTCGAGGATCGCGGACACTTCTACGACCCGGTGGGGGCGCTGCGCGACGTCGTCGTCAACCACCTCATGCAGGTCGTCGCCGCCGGCGCGATGGAAGCGCCGGCCGGCCACGAACCCGACATCGTCAAGAACGCGCAGGTGGCGCTGTGGCGTGCGGTCCTGGACGCCGACCCTGCGCAGTGCGTACGCGGCCAGTACGACGGGTACCGCAGCATCCCCGGGGTCGCCCCCGACTCGACGACGGAGACGTACACGGCGCTGCGGCTGGAGATTGACAACTGGCGCTGGTCGGGGGTGCCGTTCTTCCTGCGTACGGGCAAGCGGATGCCAGTGACCCAGACCGAGTTCCGGCTGATCTTCCGCCGGCCGCCGCGGCTCGGCCTGCGGCTGCCCGGCTTCCACAATCCCGACCCGGACGAACTGGTCATCAAGCTCGATCCGTTCACCGGCATCCGGTTCCGGTTGCAGGCGCACCGTTCGGACGCCCCGGGGGCGGAGTCCATCACCTTGGACATGGGCTTCGCCGAGGAGGGCGGTGAGGGGCCGACGCCGTACGAGGTCCTGCTGCACGCCGCGCTGCTGGGCAACAGCACCCGGTTCCAGCGGCAGGACGGCGTGGAGGAGACGTGGCGGATTGTGCAGCCGCTCATCACCGTGCCGCCCGCGGTGCAGCCGTACGCGCCGGGCACCTGGGGACCGGCCGGCGCCGACGCGCTCGTGGCCGGGCACGGCGGGTGGCGCGCCCCGTGGTGACCGTCCCGCGCTCGCGCCGCCGATAGCGTACGGTCCGCTGTGGCACGCAGCGGGGAGGCGCGACGGCATGGACCACCGACACGACGACCACGGGCATGACGGGCACGGCCACGGTCACGATCCGCACGGCCACGGTCACGCCGGGCACGGACATGGCGGGCACAGCCACGGGGTGTCCGCCGATGCGGACCGCCGGTGGCTGAGCCTGGCGCTGGGACTCATCGGCGTATTCATGGTCGGCGAGGTCGTGGTCGGCCTGGCCGCCCGGTCGCTCGCGCTGCTGTCCGACGCGGCGCACATGCTCACCGACGCCGGGTCGATCGTGCTGGCGCTGGTCGCCATGCGACTGGCCGCGCGCCCGCCGAAGGGCGGTTTCACGTTCGGCCTGAAGCGGGCGGAGATCCTCTCCGCGCAGGCGAACGGGCTCACCATGCTGATCCTGGCCGTGTGGCTGGGCGCCGAGGCGGTCCAGCGGCTGATCGATCCGCCCGCGGTCGCCGGCGGGCTGGTGCTGGTCACGGCGCTGGCCGGCATCGCCTTCAACCTGGCGGCAGCGTGGGCGATCAGCCGCGCCAACCGGTCCAGCCTCAACGTCGAGGGCGCATTCCAGCACATTGTGAACGACCTGTTCGCGTTCATCGCGACCGCGGTCGCGGGTGCCGTCATGCTGCTGACCGGGTTCACCCGGGCCGACCCGATCGCGACGCTGATCGTGGTGGTGCTGATGGTGAAGGCCGGCATCGGCCTGGTCCGCGAGTCGGGAAAGATCTTCCTGGAGGCTGCGCCCAGCGGCATCGACCCGCCGGAACTGGGTGCCCGGCTGAGCGAGGTGCCGGGCGTCGTCGAGGTGCACGACCTGCACGTCTGGCAGATCACCTCGGGACAGCCGGCACTGTCGGCGCACGTGCTGGTGGCGGAAGGGCTGGACTGCCACGCCGTCCGCGACAGCATCGAGCGGCTGCTGCGCCGCGACTACCGGATCACGCACAGCACGCTGCAGGTCGATCACGCCGACACCGACCCGGCCCGGTCGACGGGCTACGAGGTCGACCCGGCCGATCCGCGCGGGCACTGCGGCGACTCCCACGGCGAGCGATACCGGCCGGCCGGCGCCGGTACGGCGTAGCGGAGCACCGGCCCCCCATGCGGGCCCTCGCTATCGTGAACGCCGCATCGATATACCGACGGAGGACTTGATGGCCGACCCGCTGCGCCCCACGTTGATGACGAAGATGCGGGCGTCGCTCGGCGGGGAGCGCGACGCGGCTCTGCTGGAGGCGATGCGGGCCGCCGGACGGGTCGCGTACGGCGAACTGATGGCCGCGGAGAAGGTCCGCAGTGAGATGGCAGCCACCGGGTCGTCCTTGTGGGCCGCACCCGCGTCGGCCGGCAGCCAGAATCTGGCCGCGTGGAACGCGTTCGTGTTGCAGACGCTCGGCGAGACGCTGCTCGACGCCGACTACGCCGCCAAGCCCGGCACGGTGGGTTTCGTGCCACCGGTCACCTACGACCAGACGTCGCGGTGGTTCGCCGCGGTCGAGAGCTGGGTGTCGCGTGCCCGCCAGGCAAGGGCGAACCCGGACTACGACATCAGCCGCGAGCTCACGTTGCCGGCCGGTCTGCCGGCGTGGGCCGAGGTGGAGCCGTGCCCGCCCGAGCACCTGGCCGCCCTGCTGGCCGCGATTCCGCCGGTCCGCGAACACGTCGACGTGACGGTGTTCGCGCTGGAGAAGGCGGGCGTACCGGAGAACCGGCGCGCGGCGGTCAATCAGCTCAAGCAGTTGGCCGCGGAGGCGGCCGCCGCCACCGACTACGCGATCGGATTGCGTACGCAGCGCCACCACCCCTCGCTGCACGAGCTGATCGAGAACAACCTCAAGCACGCGCTGGAGCTGTGGTTCCACGCCGGACAGCTGGCCGCCATGCCGCAACTGCTCGACAACTACCGGGCGTTGCGCCCGCCCGTTCGCCCGGACATCGCCACGCTGCCGGGCGGGGCGCGGTTCGACCCGTGGTGCCTGACCGACCCGGCCACCCTGGGGCAGTGGCAGCGCGACCCGCGGGCGGTGCAGGCGATCACGGAGATGTGGGAGTGGGATCCGGATCCGGCTGCCACGCTGACGCTCAAAGCGGAGATCGACACCGCGCTCGCCGCCGGTGACGTGGCTCCGGTGCGAGCCAGGAAGAACGGCACCTGCTACTACGAGTGCCCCTGGTCGGCGCTGTACGAGGTGCGCCGGCCGGTGACCATCGGCGGGCGTGCGCTCAAGGTCGTGCAGCAGTTCACCATGGAGGCTGCCGCCGACGACATGCCCCAGGGGATGCCGTTCCGGCGGGGCATCATCCTCGGCCCGTTCCGGAACACCGACGAGGTCGAGTACTGCGACCCCGACGGCAAGCACTGACGTTGATCACGGTTGATATCATCCGGTCCGTTGACGCGGGCCGAACACCGGCCGGCTCGGAGATGTCGGGGTAGGTCGGTATGGCAATGCTGGATGGGATTCGCGGCGCATTCATCGCCGGCACATCGCTGCTGATGCCCCGATGACCGGCCCGGCGCCGTCCGCGCCCGTGTCGTCCACCTGCCCGTCCTGCGGAGCCGGGATGGAGGTCGACCAGGACGCCGGTGTCATGCGATGTGGATACTGCCGGCGGGAGGTCCCCCTCCCCGCGTCGCAGCCCTCCGCGGCCGGCTGGCCGTTCAGCACGGGTGGCGCTGCCATGCCGGCCATCACGATCAGCACCTCCCGTACGTTCACGCAGACGCCGATGGTGGTCCGCCGCCAGAGGGTGGTGGTGTTGATCTTCACGGTGGGGATTCTCGCGGTGGTCGGTGTCCTCGTGGTGCCGAATCTCTGGTCCACACTGTTCGGTGCGTTCGGCGGGGTGGACGAGGTGAACGTGGGGACTGCGGCGCGGGTCGAGTCGTTCGACGCGACGGTTCGCAGCGTCGACTGCACCAAGCAGACGATCACCCAGCCCGATGATCCGGCGACCTCGTACGACGACAGCGAGACCGAGAAGGCCAAGGGCAAGTTCTGCGTGGTGTCCTTCTCGGTGAAGAACGTCGGCGAGAAGACCGACACGTATCGGACCTGGAGCCTGGAGGCCACGAGCCCGACGGAACGCCGGCTCGACCGGAACTCGACCGCGGAGCGTTACGTCAACAAGGGGAAAGACGCTCTCAGCGAGCCGATCGATCCAGGGAAGACAGTCGATCAGCTTCTGGTGTTCGACGTGCCGGCCGACACGAGTCTCGCGTACCTGCAGATTGCCGACGGCACCTTCAACGGGCCCAAGGTCAGGGTGAAGTTCGGCTCGTAGGAGCCGTCGGGGCGAGCGCGGTCAGAAGCCGGGGAAGACCGCGCGTAGCTGGTCGAGCGAGATGTTCCCGGTCACCGCAAGGCCTGCCGGGGTGTGCTCGGGGCCGAGCCGGCCGTAGATGAGGCGCAGCGCGGATTCCAGCGGCCCGGCGAACGTGGCCGTGGTCGGCAGATTCTCCGTCGTGAGCCGGGCCCCGTCGTCGAGGGCGATGCGGTATGGCGTGCCGGTGATGTCGACGACGGCGTGCTCGGGGGCCGCCTCCGCTTTGCCGATGAAGCCGAGCAGGAAGCCGAGGCTGCCGCTGAGGTGCTCGGCGAGCAGCCCGGCGGACTCGGCGCTCAGGGCCGCCGCCGGGTCGATGCCGACGCGGGCGTCCCAGCTGTGCTGGGCCACCTCGCTGAGCCGCAGGGCGGCGAACGCCGCGAGCGGAAGCGGGTCGGGCAGGAAGCCGACCGAGACCTCGAGGTCGTCGTGGCGTCCCTCCGGCACCGCTTCGAGCGCCGTGACCAGTGCGTTGTCGGAACGCAGGCATCCAGCGGCCTGGTCGGAGGGGCTCAGCGCGTTCCACCGGTCCCAGACGCCCTGGTTGAAGTCCTGCGCGGGCGGTTCCGCCTCGCCCAGCCCCGCCTTCAGCGCCGCGTGGGTGATCTCGGCGCCGCTGCCCAGGTGTGAGAGGACATCGGCGATGGTCCACTTGGCGGCGCCGGATGCGCCGGTGAGTTGCGCGGCGGACAGCGCGGGGACCGTGCCCGCCAGGGCGTCGTGCTCGTGGCGCAGGGCCGTGATCGTGCGGCCGGCAAGTGTCGTCATGCGTCAAACCTAGGTCTCGTCGGCCGCGGGCGCAGACAACCGGGCGGGCGTGGCGCGGTCAGGCCGTGGCGAGTACGGCCTCCATCGCATCGGCGATCTTGTGGTGGCCGGTGGCGTTGGGATGGTCACCGTCGTCGGCCAGCAGCGAGGTGTCGTCGTCCGTACCGGAAGCGCCTTTGAAAGGGGCGTAGATGTCGACGTACGTGGCGCCCAGGCCTTGGGCGCTGGCGGCGATCTGGGCGTTCTCGGCGAGCGTGAGCGAGGTGCTGTTGTGTACGTAGTCGGCGCCGAGGTCGGCCGCCACGTCGCCGTCGAGGAAGACGTTCCAGTAGCCCGTCACCACGACCGTCGCCGACCGGCCGTCGAGGAGCTCGTTCACCTTGCCGAACACGGCGCTGAGCTGCGGAGCTTGTTGTTTCAGGGCCGGCTGGAAGCAGTCGAGGCCGGGGCCGCTGCAGGCCTCGTCGGCGACCGAGTCGGTGTCGAAGTCGTTCGCGCCGACCGTGATGATGACCAGATCCGCGGCGGCGACCTCGCGGCCCACGTCCGGGTCGTTGAGCTGGGTGAGCAGGCCCGAGGTGGTCAGGCCGTTCTCGGCGAGGTTGGCGACGGTCGCGGTCATGTTCTTGCGCGCGGCCTCGTGGGTGCCCACGAGCGAAACGTACGGGGTGCAGTCGCACGCGGCGCCGGCCGGCACCGAGTCACCCAGACCGATCACCCGATATGAGCCGGACGGCGGCGACGGTGTGGCCGGTGACGGGGGCTGCTCCCCGGCGTGCCACGTGGCGTCCGACCGGACCAACGCCGGGGCTGCGTGTGGGCCGAAGACGAGCAGCATCGAAGCGGCCACGAGGAGACCGGCGGCCGTGAGCCCGGTCGCGCGGCCGACGCGCGGGGAGTGTGCAACCATGTCGAAACGTTGCCCTGATCTTCTGAGGGCCAACCGTGGACCCGCTGTGGCCGGCCTGTGTTCCCGCAAGCGTAGTTCGCTGGATGGCACATGTCGCCAATGTGCGTGGGAGTACCCACTTTTCGGGCTAAATTGTCGCCCGTTTCATCCACCCTGGGTGATCCCGCCCCGCCCGCGTACGCCGACGCTGGACCGCATGACGGGCGTACTCATGTGGGGCCGCGTGCCCACCGGGGCGGACACGGCCGCGCTCCCCCGCCGCCATGGCCGTCGCTGAACGCCGCCGGCGCGTCGGCCCCGCCCTGCTGGCCGCGCTGGTCGCGGCCGCGGTCGCTGGGTGCGGCGGAGGCGGCGGGAACGGCGACGTGGCGAAACGCCGGGCCGAATCCGAGGTCGCGGAGAAACAGAAGGCGCTCGATGAGGCCCGGTCCGACCTGACCGCCAAGACGACCGCGTTCTGCACCTCCACCGCGACGTATCTGACCGCGCTGGACCGTTACGGAGACGTCCTCCACAGCACGGCGCCGACCGTGGGTGACGTGAAGAACGCCGGGGCCGACCTGACCGATCCGCGGACCGACGTCGTGGCGAGCGCCGAGGCTGTGACGGCCGCCAAGGACCAGGTGGCGACCGCGGAGAAGGACCTCACCGAAGCCCAGTCAGCGCTCGCGAGACTGTCCGGCTCGCCGTCGGTGCCGGCCGGCTCTGCGTCTGCCTCACATTCGTCACCCACCGTGCCCGCCGCCACCGTGAACCGGGTGAAACAGGCCGACGCCGATTTCACCGCGGCGCAGCAGGGCATCACCGACCAGACGCCGCTGGCCCAGGCGGCCGAGCAGTTCAACGCCGCTGCGGTGGCGCTGGAGATGTCGTGGCTGACGCTGTTCGCGCAGGCCGGCTGCCTGACCGGCGAGCAGCAGGAGAAGGCTGAGGCCGCGGTGCGTGACTACACCACGGCGCTGCAGAAGTCGCTCGCCGACGCGGGGTACTACAAGGGCGAGGTGGACGGCGTGTACGGCCCGTCGACCGTCGATGCCGTGAAGGCCCTTCAGCAGAAGAAAGGTCTGCCGGTGACCGGCGCGATGGACAAGGCCACCACTGCCGCGTTGCAAGCCGAGCTGGCAGCCAAGGGCAGCGAAGCCGCCGACCAGGCGACCGCCTCCACGGCGGCGGTACAGCAGACGCTGAAGCTGGCCGGGCATTGGACGGGTCCGGTCGACGGGGTATGGACTCCGGCGCTGACCGAGGCGCTCAAGTCGTTCCAGAAGGATCTCGGCGTCGCGCCGACGGGGCAGGTGGACGCGGCCACCATCGCGGCTGCGGAACGGGCGCTGGCCCAGTCGGGCAGCCCGCAAGCGAGCGCGACGCCGTCCGGCGGCTGACCCGGTGCGCTCAAGCCTGCGCCCCAAAGGACCGTTATCAGGTATATTCGGGTGATCCACACCCCGGGGGGCCAGATGACGAGTGCTGTCGACAGACCCCGGATCCTGTTGGTCGACGACGAGCCCCACATTCTCGACGGGCTTCGGCGGCAGCTACGCCGCAATTTCGAGGTCGAAACCGCGGTAGGCGCCGCGAACGGGCTGTTCGCGCTCAAGCCGGGCCAGCCGTTCGAGGTGATCGTCTCCGACTTCCTGATGCCCGGCATCAACGGCGCCGAGTTCCTGGCTGCCGCAGCGAAGGCCGCGCCGACGAGCACGCGGGTGCTGCTCACCGGGCACACCAGCCTCGCCGACGCCGCCGAGGCCGTGAACCAGGGGCAGGTCTACCGCATGTTGCTCAAGCCGGTCGACTCCGAAGACATGATCACCACCTTGCGCGAGTGCGTGGCGCAGCACCGCCTGGTCACCGCGGAGAAGGAGCTGCTGGAACGTACGTTGCGGGGCAGCGTCAAGGCGTTGACCGATGTCCTGTCGCTCGTCAGCCCGGCCGCGTTCGGCCGCGCGACGCGGATGCGTCAAGTGGCGGCCACGATTCTGGACCAGATGGAGGTGGAGGACCGCTGGGCGGTCGAGCTGGCCGTCGAGATGTCACAGCTGGGCGTCGTGTCCCTGCCCCCCAACGTGGCCGACAAGCTCAACAGCGGTGCCCAGCTGGACCAGGCGGAGCAGGGCATGGTGGATCAACTGCCCGCGGTCGCCGAGAAGCTGATCTCCCCGATTCCCCGGATGGACCCGGTGGTCGACGCGATCCGCAGCTCCCGCAAGGGATTCGACGGTTCCGGGCTGCCGCGCGACGGCGTGGTGGGCGCCCGGATCCCCTTCGGTGCGCGGTTGCTGCGGCTGCTGGTGGACCACGACGCGTTGCTGACCCGGGGGCTGTCACCGGCGGACGCAGTCGGCGAGTTGCGGGACAACGCCCGGTACTACGATCCCGCCATGCTGGCCGCCCTGGGGGGCACCCCGGAACCGGCGTCCGCGGCGACCCGCGACGTCGCCATCGCAGAGCTGAAGCCCGGCATGGTGCTGGCCGCGGCCGTGGTCAGCGGGTCGGGCGACACGTTGGTCGACGCCGGCCAGGAGATCACGGTCGGCCTCATCGCGCGCCTGGAGAACATGGCTACGTTGGAAGACGGTGTCCGGGAACCGCTGACCGTACGGGACGCGGGCGACGTCAGCGCGGGGTCCGCGAGCGTTCCCACCGCCAACGGCTGACCGCCGCGCGAGCCCTCTCGTCGAGCGCCTCCTCGTCGACCTCCGCACCGCCGAGCATGCCGCAGACCGGGCCCAGATCTGCCTCCACCACCCGGTGCGCCAGCGCGACGGCGGTGCGCGGGTCCACGGCGGCGGCAAGCTGCTCGGTGGCCGCATGACCGAGCACCGCGTCCACCACCGGATCCGGCAGGCCCCAGTAACGCAACAGGTCGGCCCCGATGTCGGTGTGACACGCGTCGAGGATCGCCGCCTCGGCCGCGCACAGCGAAGTGTCCTCGCGTTCCTCCGTGGCGGATTCCCGCCACACCTTCAGCGTTCTGGCGAACTCCCGTGGCCGCGACGACGCGAGGACCAACTGCCCCACCTCATGCAGCAGTCCGGCGGTGGCCGCGGGGTTCTCCCAGTCGGTGCCCGCAGCCATCATCCGGCACAGCCGGGACGTCTCCACCGAATGCATCGTGAGCGCGTCCATCCAGGTGACGGGCAGATCCCCGGAGACGTCGAACGTACGGATCAGGTCGTGCATCATCACCAGGCCGCGCACCGTGTGCACGCCGAGCATCGCCACGGCCTGGCCGACGTCGCTGACCCGGCGGCCGATCGCGTAGCCGGACGAGTTCACCAGTTGCAACACCTTGGCCGAGGCGGCGGGGTCGCCCTCGATGACGTCGCCGACGGACCGGGCCGACGCGTCGTCGGACTGCAGGGCGTGGATCAGTTCGACCAGCACCGCAGGCGGGCTGGGCAACGCCTGGATGCCGGCCCGGTCACCGCCGCCGATGAGGCGCTCGATCGCGGCGGTCAGCTGCTCCGGTGTGCTCGGCTTGGTGAGGAACTCGTGGGCCAGCGCCATGATCCTGGGCAGATTGGCCTCGTCGGTCTGGCCCGAGAGGATCACCCGGGCCGTTCGCGGATACCGGTCCCGAACCCGTTCCAGCAGCTGCGCACCGTCCATGCCCGGCATCCGGTAATCGGAGACGATCACATCGCACGGGCGTTCCTGCATTGCCGCCAACGCCTCTTCGCCGCCGTCGGCGAAGCACATGTCCCAGCGGTCGCGGTGCACGCGCAGCATGCGGCGCAGACCGGCGAGGATACGCGGTTCGTCGTCGACGAAAAGGATGCACGGCCGCGCGGTCACACCGCCGCCTCCACCCGGTCACCGTGCTCACTGGGATCGTCGTTGCCGGCGACCGGCAGCCGTACCGTGAAGACCGTTCCCTCCCCCACCTCGCTGGTGAAGTCGATCGTCCCGCCGTGCCGGTCGGTCACCAGCGTACGCACGAGGGCCAGCCCCTGGCCGGTCCCGACGCCCACGTCCTTGGTCGTGAAGAAGTGGTCGAAGATCTTGTCGGCGATCTCCGGCGCCACCCCCGTGCCGGTGTCGGCGACCTCGATGACGGCGTACCCGCCGTCGAGGCGGGTGCGCACCCGGATCGTGCCCCGGCCACGCTGTGCCGCGGTGATCGCGTGGGCCGCGTTGACCACGAGATTCAGTACGACCTGATTGATGTCGCCGAGATGGCAGTACACGAGCGGCAGGTCCCCGTAGTCGACCTCGACGTCGGCGACGTACTTGATCTCGTTGGCCGCGACGACAAGGGTGTTGCGGATCGCCTCGTTCAGGTCCGACCTGGCCTTCACCTCCATGCCGGGATGGCCGAACGCCTTCATCGCCCGCACGATGTTCGCCACCCGGTCGACGCCGTCGAGCGTCTGCGTGATGGCGGTCGGCACCTCCTCCATCAGGAACTCGACATCGATGTCGGCGGCCACGTCCTCGGCCTTGCGCACCGCGGTCGCCGCCTCGGCGGGATCCGGTACCACGGCGGCCAGGTCGCGGTAGACGGCACACAGCCGGTCCAGGTCCGCGAAAGCCGTCTGGAGGAAACGTACGTTGTCCCCGACGAACTGGATCGGGGTGTTGATCTCGTGCGCGATGCCGGCGGCGAGCCGCCCGACCGACTCGAGTTTCTGCGCGTGCCGCAGTTCCAGCTCCAGCCGGTGCTGCTCGGACACGTCCCGCGCAGTGAAGACGAGACTGCGTGACCCGTCGTGCTCGATCACGGGCTTCACCTGGGCCTCGACGTTCGCCCATCCGAGGTCGTGGGGGCCGTGGATCCGGCACGGCACGACGGGCGTCGCCGCCGGCTGGACGTCGCGCAACGCGGCCACGTCGTCGCCGTGCACCAGCGAGAAGAGGTTGAGACCGAGCAGATCGCCCGGGGCGCAGCCGAGAAGTGCGGCCGCCGCCGGATTGACGAAGCGGATGTTGCCGTCCTCCCGCGCGAGGATCAGCGCATCCGGCGAGTTGTCGACGACGATGCTGAGCCGCGAGCGGATCAGCAGCTGGTCGAGGGTGAGAGCCGTCCAGTCCGCCAGGGTGGTCAGCATCTGTCGCAGATCGTCGTCCGGACTCCGGTCGAGCACGAGCACGAGTGCGCCGAAGACATCCCCGTGTGCGGTCAGGGGCGCGATCACCAGGCCCGGATGCGCGGGCATCTGCAGCGCCTCGCAGGCCGCGGCAGCGGCCGCACCGGTGACGCCGGCATATCCGCCCGGCCGCAGCGCATCCCTCGCCTGCGCGGGCATCCCGGAAAGCTTGGTGACCCTGCCCCGCACCTCCGCACCCACCCGGCCGCCCGCAGCGACGACACGCAACGACCGCCCGAGGATGGTGAGAATGAGCGCGGAGCCCACAGCGCGGTGCATGCCGAGTGCAGCCTGCAGCGTCACCTCCATCGCGTCGGCCCGGGTCGTCGCGGCGACAAGGCCGGTGCCGGCCGACGCCACGATGCGCGTACGGTGCGAAATGCCGTCCCGGATGCGGCAGATGGACGCCAGCAGGTGGTTGATCGCGAGCAGGAGCAGAAGCGCGAACAGCAGCGGAAGGGCATAGCCGAGGGGCACATCGAGGACCAGGACGCCGAAACCCATGAGCGCACAGAGCACGACCGCGGCGAGAGACTTCTCGGGCAAGGGCCCGTAGAGAGACCGGAAACCGATCCAGGCGAGAGACAGACCGATGAGGACGCCGTAGCCGCTGGTCCCGGCTGCCAGACAGACGCAGGCGCCCTCGCCGACCCAGCTCCACGCGGGGAAACGCCCCCGCCGATAGCCCAGATACAGCCAGCCGACGAGCAGCAGACCGGCGGCCTCACCCGCCAGCGCCGGCACGACGGGTGCCGCGAACATGTGCCAGAGGCCGAACAGGGGCAAGGCGAGAACGATGCCGAGGTAGAGCGTGCGAACCTGCCCCAGCATCGTGTCAGCACTGCGAAGCCAGCGCCGCACCGGCAGCGCCGCACTTGCCATCGCCACCTCCGGGCACCTACCGGCCCAGGGCTCACCGGCCCATGGTGTACCTCGTCATGGTCGCAGACATTCTCCGGCGTCGTGGCAGGAAGGCGCCGCCATGCGGGCACCGACTTGTCCGGACTCGGCCCGGCGGTCGTGGCCCGAAACCGGAAACACGGGACAACAGCCACCAGACCTCGCACACGGCGCCGGCTCACTCCGTCGTGCCGGGAAAGACGTGGGCGGGACGACGGCACGCCTGTGATGGACCACTGGCGCACCCGCCCAGGGCGGAGGCATGTCGAGCACGCCGGACGGCACTGAGCAGTGCAATCTGTAGGGTGACCCGATCGCGCGGACGCCGGGCGCCCTGTCAGGATGCCCGGCGTCCGCCGCCTCAACTACGCGCGGGTCACGTCGAATTTGACGAGGTAGTCGGCTCCGTTGCCCTTGAGTTCTGCATGGTACGAGCCGGGTGTGCAATAGGCGTACGTCGTGCCGATCAGCTCGTCGGGGTCGTCCTTCTTGTCGTACTCCCAAACCTGGATGCGCACGTTACCGCCGAACGGGATGTACTCCCTGATCGCGGCGGCGGGGGTAAAGGCCGAGCCGCTGTGCGTCTGTCCTTCGACGAACTTGACCGCCTTGGTGGATTCGTCGCCAACCTTCAAGTAGGTCTCGTCGTTCACCGTCTCCTGAAGCTCCAGGGCCTTCACCGAGGTGATCACGACTTCGCAGCCGCTCGCCTGGGCCGCCGAAACGACATGTGTGGTGGACGCCTGCGCCGCGGGTGCGGCGGCGAGCGTCGCCACGACACTCCCGGCCAGCACGAGACCTGCCCTCGCGGACAACTTTCGCATCAACATTCTCCCTCTCGATGTCGCCGGTATGACTGCCGGCGAACCGCATCCGGTCATAGGAAATGCGGCGAGATCAATGTATGGCGGGGCCGGGGCGAACCGGGATACGCAGTTGTGCGTACGCCGCCGGAACCAGCCCACTCTCCTATGCAGACCCTGGGACATCGGCAGAGTCGTCACGACCCGCGGCGGCGTTCACCGGCTTCGGCACCGTCCGCAGGTTCCGCCCGTCCGGGCCGCGACGCACGTCTCGACGTCAGCTGAGCGCTACCTCGGCCGGCTCTTCGACGGCCTGCCGCAGACCGCTGCTGAACGTCGCCGTCAGCGCGGACCCCACGACCGCGGCCGCGAAGACCAGCACGGCGGTGGATGGCGACCAGGTAGCCACCATGGCGCCGCCAGCCATCGGCGCCATGGCCGCCATCGACGTGGCGACCACCATGACGATGCTGATCACCCGGCCCTGCAGGCGGTCCGGCGTGATGGCGGCCTGATAGCCGAACAGCGCCGCGTTGCATGCGGGACCAAGGAAAACGGCAAACGCCAGCGGCACGGCCGCCCCGATGTTCGAGATCAGCAGCGCGGAACCGGCCAGAAGCACCGCCGCCGCCCAACAGATGACACGGACGAGGCCGGGCAGAGTGAGCCGGCTCTGCAGGGCCGGCGCGAAGACGGCGCCCAGCAGACCGCCGACCGCAACGATCGTTTCGGTCAGGCCGATGACCGCGGGTGGCGTCCCGTTGCGTTGCAGCGCCACGACGACCGTGAACAGTACGCCCCCGATGGCGAAGTTGAGTGGCGCGGCGATCAGCAGAAGCGCGCGCAGAAACGGGTTGGCGAAGACGAAACCGATCCCTTCGGCGAGCGCCGCGCCGTACGCCTGTGGCTGTTCTTCCCTCTCCCCCTGCAGCGGTCTGCGGATTCGAAGCACGGCCACGACGGACACCAGGTACGAGAGCGCATTGCCGAGGAACGGGACGGCGTGGCCCAGCCCGAAGAGGAATCCGCCCAGAGGTGGCCCCGCCAGTGAGGTCCCGTACGAGCGGGCCTCGTTGCGCGCGACCGCGGCCGGGAGCTGCTCCACGGGCACGATGCTGCGCAGCGACGCGTCCTCAGCCGCACCGAAGATCGCGCCGGCTGACGAGTCGACCAGGGCGACCGCGAGAATCAACCAGAGGCTGACCTGGCCGGCGAGGACCGCCAGACTCAACGCCGTGAACGCGGCGACGCGCAGCGCGTCGCAGACCACCATCACACGGCGGCGGTCGTACCGGTCGACGAGCACTCCGCCCGGCAGCCGGATCACGAGCCGGGCCACCATGGAGACGGTGCCGACCAGGCCTGCGCCGACCGCCGATCCGGTCTCCACCAGTACGAGCAATGACAGCGCCAGGGACGCGACACCGGTCCCGAGGTCGGACAGCGACTGCGAGCTCCACAGCAGAGTGAACTCGCGATTGCGCCACAGGGTGGTCATCGCGACTCACGATGCGGGTGCGCGTGCAGGACCACCAGCACCTTTTCTGCGTCCGCCTCGGTCGTGTCGCCGAGGTCGGACTCACGGATCAGCCGCTCGATGTCGAGGCAGAGCCGTTCCAGCCGCTCGGGAGTCGTCCGGATGACGTAGTCGGAACTCGCGGCGGCCCGCTGCCAGGCTGCGCTCCACTTCTGGGTGGCGACCTCCTGGTGGAACGTATCGATCGTCTGGTCCCAGATCGCCCGGGCGGTGCGTTGGACGGCCGTCATCGCTTCGGCGCCACCGACGCCGGAGCTGGCCCACAGGGTCGAGTCGTGCACCGCCTTCCACCAACGCTCCCGGCCGTGTGCGCCCTTGCCGCGCTCCGTCGCCTCTTCCACGAGGCCGTGCCGGGCCAGCAGCCGCAGGTGGTGACTCGTCTGCCCGCTGTCGGTCCCGAGCCGGCGCGCCAGGATCGCGGACGTCGCGGCCCCGTCCACGCGCAGGGATCCGACGATCCGCATGCGCAGCGGATGGGCGATCAGACGCATCAGTTCCGGGCTTGCCACAAGCGCGTTCGACAACGGTTCCATGCGCTTAGGCTATCGATGCAGAGGACTTATGCAAATTCCTATGCATAAGTCCTCTGCATCAGTCGCGATCGGCCTGGAAGACACGCTCCGCGGTTCGGCGCGTCGCCTCGTCGAAGAGCACGAGGCGGACCGTCTGCACGGCGGCCGGACCGGTCCGCAGGGCTGCCAATGCCTGGACGACAGCATCCTCTTTCGGCCACCGGTACACGCCGGAGGAGATCAACGGGAACGCGACCGATTGGGCGCCCAGACCGGCGGCGACCGCCAGCGACGACGTGTAACAGCTGCGGAGCAGAGGGGCACGGTCCTCGTCCGTGCTGAAAACGGGTCCGACCGTGTGGATGACCCACCGGGCGGGCAGCCGACCGGCGGTGGTCGCCACTGCCTGCCCGACAGGCAGCCCCCGCCCGAACTTGCTGGCCCGCAAAGCACGGCACTCTTCCAGAATCGCCGGGCCGCCCCTGCGGTGAATCGCTCCATCGACTCCGCCGCCGCCCAGCAGCGACGAGTTCGCCGCGTTCACCACGGCATCGACGTCTTCAGTGGTGATGTCGCCGGTGACCAGCTCAATCCGCACTGCCCTGACACCTCCGGTGCTGTTTGCTCCCGCGGTGCCGGTACCCGGATCTCCCGCGATGCCACCGGTCAGAGTCGTCCGGCGTCCACGCGCAGACTATCCCTCAGCGACCGTCGCCACTCGAGGAGAATCCGCGCCGATTCAACGCGACGCCGGCCGGCTCCCCACGTACGCGACCAGGAACGCGCCCACGTCCGACCAGGCCTGGATCTGGTTTGCCGTCTTGGTCATGCCGTGACCCTCGTCCGGGTAGATGTCATGGCGCACCTCCACCCCCCGCACCCTCAGCCGATCAACCAATATGGTTTCTCCATGTCGATCACCGATCAGGCACTGGTCATCCAGGCAGTGAATGCCGGAGCCGAGGTCGTCCGCTCACACTTCGGGGCGTCGCTGACCCGCTTCCACAAAACCGCCGGGGACTTCGCCACGACCGCGGACATCGAAGCCGAGAAAGCCATCGTCGACGTCCTGCGTACGGCGCGTCCGGACGATCTGGTGCTGGGCGAGGAGAGCGGGCGCACAGGTCTCGATGGGAACGGGCGCATGTGGTTGGTGGACCCGTTGTGCGGCACGTTGAACTAACGCCGTGAGAAACCTGCTGTGCTCCGTCAACGTGGCTCTCCAAGACAGGGCGAGTGTCACGGTGGCCGCCTCGGCCGACCCGTTCACCGGGGAGGTGTTCTGGACCGACGGGACCGCCGCGTACCTGCGTGGCGCTGGCGTGGATGAGAGACTCGCCCCGTCGGCGGAGTCGAGGCTGGTCGATGTCAATCTTGATCCGCCATTTCCCCACAAGGACGCCTTTCTGGCTGCCCGGATGCTCGCCGACGACGGCTTCATCGAACAGTTCCGCCCCCGCATGGTTTCCACCACCCTGGCCGTGGCCTGGGTCGCCACCGGCCGCCGCGCCGCAAACGTCACCGACGGACACCTGCGCGACAGCGTTCACTTCACCGCTGGGATCGCCCTCTGCCAGGCAGCAGGCTGTGTCGTCACCGGGATCGACGGCCAGCCTCTTCACACCGGCAGAGGAGGCCTTGTCGTGGCCGCCGACGAACCTACACACGCGACGCTGCTCGCCCTTGTCCGCAACCAGCGCAGCAGGAGCTGAGCGGGTGTGCCGCACGGAGGGAGGCGGAAGCCGGTCGGTTACATGCGACCTTTGAGGACGTCGACCTCGCAGCCCGGGGCGAACGGGTCGAAGCCATGTTCGGCGAGCCAGCGGACGTTGAGGAGACTGCGCAGGGACCACCAGGCGCGGATGGCGGCCGGGTCGGCGGCGGAGCCGTAGCCGGCGAGGACGTCGGCGAGGCGGTCCTCGTGGCCCAGCGTCAGCGTGGCAAGGTCGAACATCGCGTCGCCATGGCCGGCCTCGGACCAGTCGAGCACGCCGGTGACCCGATCGCCGTCGGTGAAGACGTGGGTGATTTGGAAGTCGCCATGGGCGAACGCCGGGGTGAACGGGCGGAAGGCGGCCTCAGCGACCTGACGGTTGCGGGCGACCAGGTCGGCGGGGAGGATTCCGTTCGCGACAAGTAGTTCACACTCGGATTCCAGCTCCGCCCGGACCAGCGAGTCGGCGCTGCGGCCGCGGCGCGCGGGTGGCGGCGCATCGTGCAGAGTGCGGGCGGCGGCACCTGCGGCGGCCCAGGCTGCGGGTGAGGCGGGCGACGGCTCGCCGAGCCGGCCGAGGGCCTTGCCGGGGAGGGCGCCGAGCGCTATCACCGACGGTTTGCGCCACAGGATCGGAGCCGTCGGGATCGGCGCCGCGGCCATCGCCTCAGCCTCGGCGTCCAGGCGTGCCGGGTCGGCGTCCACCTTGAGGAAGACGTCCCCGACGCGCAGCGTCACCCGCTCGGAGTGAGCAACCACGACCTGAACCTCGTCCACGCGGGCCAGTATCGCGGAAAGTCCGCGCGACGGCCCGCGCTTTTCCGCCCGGATGTCCATCATCGGCGCACGGGTAGTGCGATTCCAGGGCTTCAGCCGGAGAACCGGTAGCCTGTCGTCATCATGGAAGCAGCGGACTTTACACCGGAATTGTCGTCGAGGTGTACGCGAAGTTCAAGGCGGCCCGATTCGACGCAGAACCGTACGCCCAATTCGTGACGGCCGTGGGAGAGCCTGGCCTGGAGATTGGTTGTGGCGACGGGGAGCCTCTCCTGACGTTGCGCCGAAAAGGCCTCGATGTCGAGGGTCTGGACTCGTCCGGTGACATGCTCGAGCGTTGCCGGATCAATGCTGCTGCCACCGGCATCGACGTCACGCTGCATCACCAGAGGATGGAGCAGATGTCGCTGCCGAAACGATATCGCTCGATCTATCTGGCGGGCCCCACTTTCAATCTGCTGCCTGATGACGAGACGGCACTACAAGCACTCCGGGCGATCCGCGAACACCTGACCAGTGACGGCGCGGCGCTCATACCGCTGTGGATCCCGGAGCCGACTCTCTCGGACGAGTTCGGCGTGACACGGGAGGCCATCGAAGCCGACGGCACGGTGCTTCGCTATACGGCCGTCTCGGAGGTCTATGACGAAACGGCACGGAACCGGGTCACCACGACCCGATACGAGCGGATCACTCCGAATGCCACCGACAGCATCGAACGTGAATGGAATCTCCATTGGTACGGCACGGAGCGTTTCGAGGCGATGTGTTCCGAAGCCGGACTGAGTGTCACCGCCATGGTCGACGACGAGGGCCGGGCCGTCAGCCCGCAGGCGACCGAGTTCACGGTCACCGTTCAGCCCGGATAGCTCACGACCCTCCGGTGTCTGCGGCCAGATACCGCGGTTGCGCCCGGAGTGGATGATCGTGGCGTGGACGCCAGGGCCGAGAATGAGCCGTTTCATCAGCGGACCGCCCGACGGATGATGCGTGCGGGGCGCATCGACGAATTGCGTCGCTGGGCGGGGGCCGGCGACCCGCAGGCGGCCCGGCAGATGGCGGCCTGGCTGGCTCGAACCGGGCGCGTTGACGTACTCCGGCGGCGCGCTGGGCACGGCGACCGCGCATCGCGCTGGGCCTGGGCTGATTGGCTGGTCAGGCGGCGTGAGATCACAGCAGCCATCGATGCCATGCGGCCGTTGGCGGCCGCGGGCATTCCCGGCGCGCAGCGGCGGCTGGCCCGGCTGCTCGCCGGCCAAGGTCGTCTGGCCGAGGCGCTGGTGACGCTTCCGGAGGCGCTGCTGACGCTGCCCGACGTGCCCGTGTGGCGCGACGACGTCCTCCGCGTCGAGCGCTGGCTGGCTTCCCGCGGGGAGAACCTGGTCGAGCGCTACGTCGACCCGTGGCGCCGGTCCGCCCGGGACGAGGTGCGCCGGCAGCTGGCCTGGGTCGCGCTGGTGTGGTGGAGCAGGCATGACATCCGGGCCGCGGTGGCCTTGCTGGACGATGTCGGACCCGACGAATGGCTGCACCGCAACCTCGTCCGGCAGTCGCGACACAGGTGGAGCTTCCAGTTCGGCAACACCGAGGCGGCGCAGGCCCGGGCAACTGCGATCGATCTGCTGGCCGAGGTGAACATCCCGATCTACCAGCGCACCAGGGCGTTGCTGCTGTGGGACCAGGGACGCCGCGACGACGCGGTCGCGGCGCTGCGCACGGCGGCGGCGACCGATACGGGCGCCGCCAGGGAGCTGGCCGGGGTGCTCGCCGGTGGGTAGTCGGCAGGCGCGGTCACTGCAGAGTGCAGTGCATGTTGTGGATGACGGCGATGCGAACCTCGATGTCACCGGCCGCCGGCCAGATGCCCTCCGGCGACGGCGAGATGGGAGGCCCGCCGCACGATAATGTCCGCAGGTGGACATCATGGGAATGATCGCCGACGAACGGCGCCGGATGGCCGATCTCGTCGAGTCGTTGGATTCGGAGCAGCTCAGGACGCGCAGTCTCTGCGAGGCCTGGAGTGTGAAAGAGGTGGTCGGTCACCTCGTCGCGGCAGTTGCCTCCTCGAAGGCCTCCGTGCTGGGCGCGCTGGTTCGCAGCGGTTTCCACATCCATCTGGCCAATGCCCGACTCGCCGCCCTGATGGCGGAACGCCCTGCCGGCGAATTGGCCGCGATGTTGCGGGCGAACGCGGAGAATCCGTTTCGCCCGCCGGTGGTCGGATACCCCGGCCAGCTCACCGACCTGCAGATACATGGGCAGGACATCCGTCGGCCGCTGGGAATCCCGCACGACCTGCGACCCGAGCGCCTCCGCGTGTCCCTGGACTTTCTGATCGGAGGCCGAGCGGTGGGATTCGTTCCGAAGAGCCGGCCCGCGGGACTGCGGTTCGAGGCCACGGACCTGGAATGGTCATGGGGCAGCGGTCCGCTGATTCGGGGCACTGCCGAAGCGGTGATGCTGGCGCTGACCGGCCGTCGCGCCCCGCTCGCCGAGCTGTCCGGTGATGGGCTGCCGGAACTGGACAGCCGCATACGAACCAGGTAGCGGCAGGCGGTCGGGTGGACCCGTCACTGCAGACGGCCCTGGAGTGCGGCCCGGCCGGCGGCCAGCATCCGCGCGGTACGGGTGCGATCGTGCAGTACTTCCTGCAGGTGCTCCACGACCAGGTCGGCGCTGGTGGGCGACACGTGCCGGGCGGCAAGTAGATCGGCCAGCCATGCCATGAACCGGGCGAACAACGCCTCATCGTCGACATACACGGCGGTGGCCAGGAAGGCCGCGATGTGGCCCAGGTCCGCGACGGTCGCGTCCCGCTGCCGGCGGGTGTAGCTGCGCATCGGCGGAAATCGCGCGTCCAGGGTGGACAGGGCGCCGTCGACCAGCTCGGGCGTACCGCGGATCAGCCGGTCGTACTCGTCGTCGGCCAGGTGGTCGAGCCCGGTGCGGGCCGCCTGGGGCCGCGGCCAGTCCTCCAGCACCGCGGCGGCCTCGACCGCGTCGCCGGCCCATCCCTCCGCACCCAGGCGATACGCCCACCGCGCGGTGTCGCCGAATCCCAGGCCGCCGCACAGAACCGGCACGCCGGCCTGCCGCGCCGCCGTGACCGACCGGTGGGCGGAGGGCAGGCGGACGGGCAGCGAGATGCTCAGCAGCACCGCGGCCGGTTCGTGCTGTTGCAGGTACGACGCCAGATGTGCGGCCGGGACGCTGGCCCCGAGGAAGCCGACCGGGAAGCCGCGCAGACGGAGCGTCTCGGCGAGCAGCCGGGAGGGCAGAGTGTGCCACTCGCCGTCCGGGCAGACGACGAGGAGCCTGTCAGGACGCCGCGGTGGCGGCTCGGCCAGGGCGCAGACGACGGTCAGGCGCCCGTTGATGTAGCTCGCCACATGTTCCTCGGCCACCGACACCCGGTTGCGTGCCCACAGTTCGCCGATGGTCGCCTGGACCGGCGCGATCACATGCAGCAGGAACTCCTCCGGGCCGGTTCCCGTATCGATGAGATGGTGCGCGAGCCGGAACGCGGCCGGCTCGTCGGCGGCCAGGACATGCCTCAGCAAGGTCGGACACTCCGGGTGGGTCATCTCGGTCATCGTGCTCCTCCTCGAAGCGGACCAGCCGGCAGCGCCCGCACGACGAGAACCGCGATGTCGTCGTGGTGGGCACCGGCCAGCCAGTCGACGACGCGTTGCTCGATCCGCTCCGCCACCACGGCGGCCGGTGCATCGGCATGACCGGTCAGCAGCGCGGCAAGCCGATCCGGGCCGAACATCTCCCCCGCCGGTTCGCGGGCCTCGGTCACCCCGTCGGTGTAGAGGACGCAGGTCTCGCCGGGGGCAAGCCAGACGACGGCCTCCGCGAACTTCCCCGGCACGTCGGCGCCGAGCATCATGCCGCCGATGTGCACCGCTTCCACCTCGCCGGTCCGCCGCACCACCAACGGTGGAAGGTGACCACCCGCCGCCAGCCGTAGAAGGGCTCCCCCGCCCGGCGTCGCCCGGACCGAGCCGACGACCACCGTGGTGAACTGGGTCGCCGCCGCACTGCCGGTGTCGAAGGAGGCGTCGTTGAGCACGGCGAGGATGTCCAGCGGCTGCCCGGTGACCCGGCACAGGATCAGCATGGACTGCCGGAGCAGGCCACCGGCCACCGCCGCGTCGACGCCCTTGCCGCAGACGTCGCCCACGATGCACAGGACGCCACCGGCGGCGAGCGGCTCGACGTGCACGATGTCGCCGCTCACGTGCATCGCCTCGCGCGCCGGCCGGTACGCCGTCGCCATGTCGAGGCCGGCGACGGACGGCAGCGGCGCGGGCCGCAACGCCGCGCGCAGTGCATCGGCGACCTGAACCTGATCCCGGTAGAGCAGAGCCGCCGTCACGGCACGGCCGACCGGCTCGGCGTACTGGACGGCCAGAGATCGGTCCGCGTCGTCGAAGGCTGGGCGATCCGCGTCACGCAGCAGCACCAGCACGCCCTGGCACAGGTGATCGCACGGCAGCCGGACGACCACACCGTGCCCGTCGTGCTCCGCGCCGTCGGGCAGGACCCACCGTCCGGAGCGCACCGGTCGCACCCAGGGCCCGTCCGCGACGGTGAGCGCGGCCTGGATCCAGTCCGGCAGGCCGTCCGGCGGCGCGTCCGCCGACCGGACCGGCATCCGTTCCGCTCCGGTCACCGCCGCGCGACCGTCCGTCGTCCACCAGTGCGCCCGCTGCGGGCCGACGACAAGGATCAGCGCGGCAGCCTCGGCCAGCGCGGGAACCGGCAGCCGGATCGCGGCGCGGGCACTGCGGTGCAGGCTCAGCGACTGCCCGAGAATCCGGTACGCCGTCAGCAGGAAGGCCAGCGGCTGCGGGGCACAGGCCGGGGCCTCGTCCGGTTCGCTCACGTGGTGACGGGTGACCAGTGCCGGATCCATGCTCTACTCGGTGTTCGCGGGCAGGGCGTACGTCAGGAGGACGGTGGTGCCGCCAGGCCCGCTGTCGATGTCGACCTGCAGGCAGATCTGCCGGGCCAGCCACAGGCCGGCAGAGCGGACCCGGCCCGGGCGCGGACGAGAATTTCGAGTGTGGTGCCGGCGTGGAATGCCGGGACCGTGGTCGGTGATCCGGAGCAGCAGCCGGTCGTCCAGGCGTTCGACGTTGATGGTTCCCCGGCCGCCGCCGTGAAGCACCGCGTTGGTCATGATCTCCGTCGTCGCGAGCAACAGCCGGTACCGATCGAATGCGGACAGGCCGCAACTCGTGGCATAGCTCAACAGGCGGTCCCGGATCGCCTGGATGCCCTCCCGATCGAACGGCTGCCCGAGAACATGCACGGGTTCCGCGGCCACATCGGGCGCTTCCGCGGCCGCGCCGGCGCTCGATCTGTCGTCGTCGGCCGATCGCAGTCCGAACAACGTGGTCAGGCCCATCATGTGCAGATGCTGCAGGATCTCGGGACGCGCCCCCTGCACGTGGAACTCGGCGCCGGACCGGGTGGCGAGCCGCCGGGTGAGGACCAGCAGGGCGGCCCCCGACGAGTCCAGCGCGGTGACCTCGGTCAGGTCGATGAGAACCCGCGTGCCGTGCGCGGCCTTGAGAGCCCGCTCCACCTGCGACAGCACGTCGTCGTGCCGCACCATGATCACGGATCCGGCGAGGACGACCCGGACCGGACCGCCCGAGACGACCTCGATCTGCACTGGACGATCCATGCCGATCGCCTCCCTCCAGCGACCACGTGGGTCCACACTCGCGCACCGACGATCCCATCGACGGACAGGGAGTGCGAGACCCGCCCGGCCGGCGGCGGGAGGCGATCACGACGGCGTCAGGGAAGGTAGATCTGATCGAGCTTCATGATCCGGTTGGCGTCGACGTCGAAGCGGATCACCGTGTCGTTGCCGACCTTCTTGAGGAACGTGGCGAGGTCGACCGACTTCCACGTACCCGTGTCCATGATGCGGATCGGGGCGTCGGGATCAACCGTGAGTGTGCGGAGCTGCTTGTTGTGGTTGCGGCTGTAGTACCCCAGGCAGTAGTCGTTCTCTGCCGGCTTGACGCCGTCCTCGGCGCACGCCTTCACGGCCTCCTTCCCCTCGTACCAGTCGATCAGGTCGTAGGTGATCTGCCGGGTTGACACCTTGCTCGACGTCAGGATCGCGTACTGCGTGCCGGACCGGGCATCCCCTGAGCCGGAACGCTTGGCCTTCGCGGCCGTGGTCCGGGTCGCGGCGGACGACGACGGCCGGGACGCGGCGGGACTCGCTGACTCCGACGGCGACGACGACGGTGCCCCCGGAGCCGAGGCGGTGACGGAGGACGGTGAGCCGCCGGGCGGTGTGGCGGCAGGCTTGTCGGCGCAGGCCGCGGTCCCGCCGGCGATGAGGCCGACGACCAGGACGTGGGCGATCAAGTTCCCGGGACGCATATGTGTGTCTTCCTCTTGTCGATGTGCGTTCCACCATCTTCAAGAGGCGCAGACTCTCGCGAATCCCGATTCTGTGCCAACCCCACGCCCCAGCGGCAGGGACAGTCAGGCGGGGGTGATCCGCCAGCGCTGGTCGGCGAGGCCCAGGTCGTCAGGTGACCGTCGGGAACGACGTGATCCGCAGGCGCGCGGCGCCCATCGGGATCAGCGTGACCTGCTCGACCGGCTCGTTCGACGGCGTCGGGCTGTCCTGCAGGGTCGTCACGATCGTGTCCGCGTCCGGTTGCCAGCCCGGGATCTTCCGCGCCGGGGTCGTGATCCGGATCGGCGCGTTCGCCGCGGTGAACGGGTCGTTCGTGTCGCCCAGCCCGGTCGTCACGGCGAACTGCGTCGCGCCGTCCAGTCCGTAGTTCCATGCCGAGCCGGGCCGCACCTCGCTGGTCGGCCACGCCGCCGTGCCGCCCGTCTGCGACCAGTTCTCGGTGATCGCCAGCGAGAACGTCAGCGCGCCGTAGTTCACCGACACGGACCCGTGGTTCGCGGTCCATGTCTGTGTCCTGGCCCGCATCGGCATTTTCAGGACGATCCGGTCACCGTCCGCCCAGGTCCGGCTGATCCTTGCGTACGCCGGGCCGGCCGGCACGCTCACCGCCGCACCGTTCACCGTGAGGTGTGGACTCGCACACCATCCCGGCACGCGCAGGGACACCGGGAACGCCAGCGGTTTCGGTGTCGTCACCGTGTAGGTGATGGTGTCCCCGAACGGGTACACCGTGTCCGCGGTGATCGACACGGTGGTCCCGTCGGCCACCTTCGCGGTGACGGTCGACGGTCCGTGCAGGGTCGCCGCGAGCCCGCCGTCCGGCGTCGCGACCCACATCTCCTCGACGTAGTACGGCCAGCCCATGCCGTAGTTGTGCGGGCAGCACCGGTACTCGTCGATGCCCGGCATGTACGCCTGCATCGCGAACGAGTTCTGGAACTGGCCCGCGTGCCCCGGCCGGTCCAGCAGCGCGATGCTGTTCGCGCTGGTGATGTAGTGGACGCCCTGCTGCCGCGGGTCCAGTGCCGCGGGCAGCGAGTTGAACGCGAGGTTCTCCGTACGGTCACCCCACAGCGGGTCGCCCGTGATCCGCGTCAGGCTCTCGTGACTGGCCATGAACTCGACGATCCCGCACGTCTCGAATCCTTGCCGCGGGTCACCGAAGCCGGGCCGCGCGTTCTCGTCGCCGGCGAAGCCGCCGCCGGCGAACTGGCCGTACGTGCGCATGATGGTGTCGTAGTCGTGGTACGTCGCCTGCCGGTGCGCCGGGTTTCCGCTGAGCACCGCGTACACGGCCGGCTCGCGGAAGCCCTGTGCCAGGTTCACGTTGTGCAGCGTCGGCAGGTTGTCGAGGTAGTCGGCCGAATTGGCGTGGATCTTCCGGGCCAGGTCGAGTAGGAAGCCGTCACCGGTACGGTTGTACGTCCAGTACACGACTTCCAGCGTGTCGGCCCAGCGCTGCGCGCCCCAGCTCTGGTTGAAGGCGCTCGCGCCCTGCGCGTTCATGAACTGGAAGAACCTCGTGAAGGCGGGCACGATCGTCGTGTCGCCGGTGAACTCGCCGTACGTGCGCAGCGCGTGCAGCATCGGCATGTGCGGCCAGAAGTCCGGTACGCCGTTGAGGCTCGTGCGCAGACCGGCCGGGCCGAAGTAGCCGTCGCTCGCCTGCGTCGCCAGGATGCCGCTGACCCATTTCGCGGTTTGCGCCTGCGTGTGGGCGTCGCCGGTGACGTAGCCCAGGCTCGCGTAGCCCTTGAGCCAGTACGGCAGTTCCTCCCAGCCGGCCAGGCCGGGGTTGATCCAGCCCGTGCGGTCGTACTGCAGGAAGTGCGAGACCTCCACCATCCGCCCGTTGAGCCCGTTGAGCTGGTGATTCAGCTGCGTCGCGAGCCACCCGCGGGCCTTTGTCGCCCCCGGCGCCAGCTTGATGAACGCCTCCGGCCGCAGCGGCGCCCGGTTGGTCACGTACCCGGATGCGGCAGCGTGCGCCGCGTCACCGCCGAGGAAGGGCGCAACCGCGGCCACGGCCGCCGCTGAGGTCAGAAGGGCACGACGATCCACGGGAAGCTCCTACGTGCGAACCTGATGGATAATGTTCGATCCCTTGCGTTATGGGATCGTAATTCATCGATTCGTCACCTGTAAATGGGGGCGCCCGTCGCGCCTTGCACGGACGTACCCGTGATCACCTGGCATCTATAGTCGGGTCGTGCGAGGGAGTGCATGACCATCAAGTTGCTGATCGTCGACGACCAGGCCATGGTGCGCGAAGGGTTCGCCGCCCTGCTCAACGCGCAGGCGGACATCACCGTCGTGGCGGACGCCGCGGACGGGGCGCAGGCGGTCGCCCGCGCCCGCGAACAGGCTCCGGACGTGATCCTCATGGACATCCGCATGCCGGTGATGGACGGGCTGGAGGCGCTGCGCCAGATCCTCGATGTCGGCCCCGGACTGCACCGCCCAAGGATCATCATGCTCACCACGTTCGACCTCGACGACTACGTCTTCGAGGCGTTGCGCGCCGGCGCCAGCGGATTCCTGCTCAAGGACGCGCCCGGCAGCGAGCTCGTCCGCGCCGTACGGGTGGTGGCGGCGGGCGAAAGCCTCCTCGCCCCGTCGATCACCCGCAAGCTGATCGAGGAGTTCGCCGCCCGCCAGGGGCCACGCCCCAAGGTGCTGTCGCTCAACGCGCTCACGCCCCGCGAAACGGAGGTGCTCACGCTCATCGCGCGCGGCCAGTCCAACGCGGAGATCGCGGACGTGCTGACCGTGGCCGAGCAGACCGTGAAGACCCACGTCGGTCGCATCTTCACGAAGCTGAATCTGCGAGACCGGGCCCAGGCCGTCGTCCTGGCGTACGAGAGCGGTCTGATCGCGCCGCAGGCGTAGCTCCACGGAGCTAGCCGCGAAGTCCCGCCACAGCGTGACGCCCGTGCCACATTCACCCACCTAGCTTCCTGATCGTCGGTTGGCGATCGGGAGGCAGTCATGGTCAGCATCGGGATCACGCGTACCAGGCGGGTGGTCGGTGTCGTCACCTCCGCCGTCGTCTCGACCCTGCTCGGGCTCCCCGCCACCGGGCTGTTCGGCCCCGCCGAAGCACCTGCGGCAGCCCAGATGCCGCACCGGGCGCAGTGGCTCGCCGAGCCGCTGTCGCCGCCCGACCCCACGAGCGCCACGCCGTCCACGGTCGCCGGGTTCTTCGCCCGCGTGCCGGCCGGGTCGGCCGAGGATCTCACCGACCGGTACCCGGACATCGTCGGACGTCTCGACGGGGCGCCGGTCCGGCTTCGGTACCGCGCCAACCACATCCTCGCCCCCGGGTTCGCCGGGCGGCAGATCCTTCTGTACGACCGGGCCGGCGACGGCCGCATCGCCGAGGTCATCGGCGACCTGGGCACCGCCGACCGGATCGTCGTCCTCGTGCCGGGCGTCGACAACGTGCTGGCCAACTTCGACACCGGCCACGGTGGGCGGTTGCGGCGGGCGCCCTCGTGGCAGGCGCATCAGCTGTACGACCAGATCCGCACCCGGAAGCCGTCGGCCCACGTCGCGGTGATCCCCTGGCTGGGCTACGACCCGCCGGAGGGCGTACGCCGTGATGCGTTGCGGGAGGACCGGGCCGTCGCCGGGGCCGCGGCGCTCGACCGGTTCGTCGACGGTCTCGTCACGGCCCGTCCCGGGGCAACGATCACGGTGATCGGGCACAGTTACGGGTCGACCGTGGCGGGCCTGGCCGCGGCCGGGTTGAGTGCCCACGTCCATGACCTGGTGGCCATCGGCAGCCCCGGGATGGGCGGCGCGTCCACCGTCGCCGACCTGCACTCCCACGCCCAGGTGTGGGCCGGCAGCGCCCCCAACGACTGGACCCGGCGCATCCCCGGGGTGCAGCTGTTCGGGGTGGGCCACGGCCGGCTCCCCTGGGAGCCGGATTTCGGGGCGCTGGCGTTGCCCACCGGGGGCGTCGACGGGCACGACGGCTACTTCGTCGACGGCAGCTCGGCGTTGCGGGCGATGGCGGGCATCGCGCTCAGCGAAGCCGGAGACGCCCGGTGAGCGCCGCGACACACGGCTGGACCGTACGGTTGTCCGAGGCGACGCCCGCCGGACGGGACCGGTTCATCGACGGTCTGCGCGCGGTCGCCATGCTCGGTGTGGTCACCGGGCACTGGTTCGTGACCGGCCTGACGGTGACCGACCACGGCGCGTTCGCCCAGCGCAGTCCCCTGCAACAGATGCCCGGGCTGGCGCCGGCGACGTGGCTGCTGCAGACACTCGGACTGTTCTTCTTCGCGTCCGGCTTCGCCGCGGCCCGCAGCCTGGCCGCGGCGACCCGCCGCGGGCACGGGTCCGGCCGGTGGTGGGCGGGCCGCGTGGCCAGGCTGGTCCGCCCGGTCGCGGTGTTCGTCGTGGTGTGGGCGGTCGCGCTGGCCGTACTCGCCACGGTGGGGATGCCGGCGCAGACCCTGCACACCGTCGGGAAACTGGCGGTCAGTCCGCTGTGGTTCCTGCTGGTGCTTCTGGTCCTTCTGGCGTGCACGCCGCTGCTGCAGTCGGTGTGCCGGCGCGCCGGGGCGTGGGCCGTCGCCGTACCGGTGGCCGTGGTCGCCGGTGTCGACGCGCTGCGGTTCGGCGTCTGGCCGGATCTCCCCGGATCGGTTGCCCTGGTCAATGTGGTGGCCGGCTGGCTGGTGCCGTTCCTGATCGGGGTTCTGGTCGCCCGGTACGGGCCGCCGCCGTGTCGCGTCGCGGCGGGCATGGTCGGCGTGGCGGTCGTGGTCTGCGGGCTGCTTGTTCTCGGCGCCGGCTACCCGGCGAGCATGGTTGGCGTTCCCGGATCCGGCCGATCCAACCTTGACCCGCCGTCGTTGCTCACCGTCGCGCACACGCTGATGCAGATCGGCCTGGCGCTGCTGGTGCGGCCGCTCGCGGAACGGCTGCTGCGGCGGCCGGCGTGCTGGGCGGCGGTCGTGGTGCTGAACCTGTCCGCGATGACCGTCTTCGTCTGGCACCAGACCGCGCTGATGGTCGTGGCCGGGGCCGGCCGGGTGCTGGCCGGTGCGCCGCCGGGCCTGCTGGACGCGCCGCGCGACGCGGCCTGGATCGTCCACCGGTGCGCCTGGCTGCCCGCGTTCCTACTGGTCCTGGGTCTGCTCTGGGCGCTGTTCCGCGGTGCGGAGCGGCCGGTGCGACAACGCCGGACGGCGACGAGCAGCACCGAACGGCCCGACATGGACGTGACGACGACTCGACGCCACGGGGGCGCCGAGACCACCGCCGGGCTCTCCGGCGACATGCACCACACCCCACGGTGAGGAGAAAAGCACATGACCGAAGCACACGCTCATCCGCTCGGCACGGACCGCCCGCTCGACGTGGCCCGCGTCGTGGATCTGTACGCGGCGTACGCGGACGACCTCGCCCGGGTCCGCGAGGAGCAACGGGGCCTCCTCGGCGTCGATGAGCCACGGATGCGGGCGCGCCTCGACGACATCGAAGCGGAGATCACGTATCTGCTGGTCCGCGACGTGCGCCCGTCGCTCGTCGCGGAGATCGGCACGTTCTACGGCTGGTCGACGACTTGGCTGCTGCGCGCGTTGCGCGACAACGGGGCGGGCCGGCTGCACTCGTACGACATCGTGGACCACGTACGCCGGACCGTTCCCGCCGACCTGGCGGCCGGGCGCTGGACGTTCCACCAGGGTGACGTGCGGCAGGACGGACAACTGCGGCCCAGCACGGTCGACTATCTGTTCATCGACGCCGCCCACACCGCCCGTTTTGCCCGCTGGTACACCGCGCAGGTGTTGCCTCACGTCCGTCCCGGCGTGCCGGTCAGCGTGCACGACGTCCACCAGCGCCTCCAGGTCGGGCCGTTCAGCGAGGGACCGGTCGTGCTCGGGTGGCTACGTGACCGCGGGATCGTTCCGTTCACGGCCGCGCCGCGGGCCGCCCGCCAGGCGTACGAAACGATCGTCGACGTCAAACGCGCGCTCGGTCTCGCGGAGCCGGTGCATGCGGGCCACCGCAATCCGATGATCTTCTTCCGGGCGCGGTGACCCGGCTCATGGCCGCCGAGGGCGAACAGGTCCGTGGGCGTGCATCGCTATGCTGCTGCGGGTGAGTGGCGCACGCGAGGAGCACGACCGGACGCCGGCGGGTGGCGCCGGGGTGCTGGATGCGGTGCGGCGGGCGAGCCGTTCGCTGCTGTTGTTGGCCTTCGGTCCGGAGCCTGTGGTCCCGGCGCCGCGACGGTGGCAGCAGAATCTGTCCCGCGCGGTGGCCTTCCTGGTCGCCCTGATCCTGCTCGCCAGCATCGGCTCGGCTGTCGACACGCCGATGGTGCTGTCACTCGGGTTGGGCGTCCTCATCGCGCTGCCCTGCGCGATCGTGCTGACCCGGCCGCTGTTGGCGTGGCGCCTCGGGTGGGTGACCGCGTTCGGTACCGCAGTGTTGCCGCTGGGCGACCCGGAGTCGCCGTGGCCCTGGCATCCGGTGCAGCCGCTGATCCTCGCCGGGGTCTTCCTGCTCGCCAGCACGCGGGTGCAGCGCACCGTCCTGATCTCGCTGTGGGCCTCCGCGGTGGTGCCGGTCACGCTGCTCGTCGGCCGATCCGCGGTGCCCGGCACGGTGCTGCTGCTGACCGTGTTCGCGGTCGCGGGCGACCAGATCCGGGCCCGCCGAGAGGTGCAGGGCGCACTGGCCCGCGAGGAACAGCGCAGCGAGCAGGAGCAGGCCCGCCGGGCCGTGCTGGAGGAACGGGCCCGGATCGCGCGCGAGATGCACGACCTCGTGGCGCACCACATGTCGCTCATCGCCGTCCGGGCGGAGACCGCGCCCTACCGGCGGCCCGGGTCGAGCCCGGAGGTACGCGACGAGTTCGCGGAGATCGCGACCGCGGCGCGGGAAGGGCTGACCGAGATGCGCCGCCTGCTGGGCGTGCTGCGCAGCGAGACGCCGGAGCCCGACCGTGCCCCGCAGCCCGACATGGCGGGTCTCGACGAGCTCGTCGCGGAGGCAGCCCGTTCTGGCATGGACGTCGAACTCGTTCTGGAGCCAGGCCCCGCGCCGGTCGCCGCGACCGTGGGCCTGTCGGTGTACCGGATCGTGCAGGAATGCCTGTCCAACGCGCGCCGGCATGCGCCCGCCGCCCGGGTACAGATCGCGATCCGCGGCGGACACGACGACCTGGAACTGCGCGTCGTCAACGGCCGGGCCACCGGGGTGCCGGTCCATCAGGCACCCGGCACCGGTCACGGGGTGGTCGGCATGCGGGAGCGCGCGGAGACGCTGGGCGGCCAGTTCAGCGCCGGGCCGACCGCCGGGGGCGGCTACGAGGTACGGGCCATCCTCCCGCGGGTGAGCCGGGACTGACGTCACCCGCGGGACGGATGCGGCCATCCGATTTGTGCCGCTCTCCCCTGCCGCGCGCTGACCGTCAGCTCGGCAGCGTCCAGTTCTGGGCGGCGGTGCCGTTGCAGGTGTAGATCTGCAGCCGGGCGCCGTTGACGGTGGATGCACTCGGGTCGTCCAGGCATTTGCCGGACTGCGGGTTCACCAGTGAGCCGTTGGCGCCGGGGGACCATTTCTGCGCGCCGGTGCCGTTGCAGCCCCACAGCTGGACCTTCGTGCCGTCGGCGGTGCCGCTGCTGGAGACATCGAGGCATTTGCCGAGCACTCTCAGCGTGTCGTCACCCGCGACCGTCCAGTCCTGAGCGTAGGTGCCGTTGCAGCCCCAGATCTGCGCCGCGGTGCCGTTCGCGGTGCCGGACTGGGCGGCATCGACGCAGAGGTTCGCGCCGGCGCCGGACGTGATGACCCCGGCCCGCGGCTGGGCCGGCGCGGCGACGCTGCCGCCGTACGAGGGCGGAGCGGCGGCCGGTGCGGTCGCCCACGACGTGTTGGCCGTGGTGCCGAGGGTGTAAGTGAGAGTGCCTCCGGAGGTGATGGCGGTGGTGGGTGCGTAGGCGTTGTTCCATGACGTGCCGTTCCACGTGGCGGACTGCGCGTACGGGGCGTTGTCGGCGGCGCCGTCGCCGTTGATCGTCAAGGTGTTGCCCGACGGCAGGGTGACCACGGCCTGGGTGAACAGTGGTGAGCCGAGGGCGAGGTCGGAGGTGCCCGGGGTCATCGGGTACATGCCGAGCGCGGACCACACGTACCACGAGCTCATCTCGCCGAGGTCGTCGTTGCCGTCGGCCAGGCCCCGCGGGGTGTTGCTCCAGATGGCGTCCTGGATGGACCGTACAGTGCCCTGCGTCTTGTACGGCTGCCCGGTGTAGTCGTATTCCCAGGGCAGTTCGATGCTGGGTTCGTTGCCGACCCAGGCGTAGCCGTTGTCGCCGGTGTAGCTGCGCAGCACGGTGTCGAGGTAGTGGTTCATGACGGTGTTGCCGCCCTTGGCGCGGGCCAGGCCGGCGACGTTGAACGGGACCATGCCGGTGTAGATCCACGAGTCGGCCTCGACCATGTCGTCGCCGCTGGTGGGATCGAAGTCCTTCACCCAGCTGCCGTCGGCGTTGCGGGGCTGCACGAAGCCGGAGGCCGGGTTGAGTACGTTACGCCAGCCCTGCGCGCGGTCGGCGAACTTCTGCTGGTTCGCGGTGTCACCGAGCGCGCCGGCGAACGCGGAGACGGCGAAGTCGGCGGTGTTGTACTCCAACGTGGTGGCGACGGGACCGTAGAAGTTGCAGCAGCCGTACGTGCCGTTGTGGGGCTCGTAGCCCGGCGTGGTCAGGTAGTTCAGGCCGGGCCGGGCGTTGTTGGTGACGCTGGCCTGCTTGACCATGTCGGCCAGTGCGGTCGTGGTGTCGAAGTCACGGGCGCCGAAGGCGTAGTAGCCGGCGATGATGCCGTCGGCGGGGTCGCCGACCATCACGTACGATTCGCCGTTGTTCTCCGACCACTTGGGCAGCAGGCCGGTCTGCGCGTAGTCGTCGATCATCGATTGCGCGGTGTCGGAGGCGACCTGCGGCGCCACCAGGGCTTCGAGCTGGGCCTGGGAACGGTAGACGTCCCAGCCGGAGTAGTTCGCGTAGGCGGCGGCATGTCCGGAGTCGACGGTGTGCGTCCGGCCGTCGAATCCGTAGTACTGGCCGTTCGTGTCGCTGATGACGTTGGGGTGCAGCAGCGAATGGTACAGCGCAGTGTAGAAGATCGTTTGCTGGTCCGAGGTGCCGCCGGCGATCTGCACCCTGCCGAGCAACGAGTTCCAGGCACTCTGGGCGGCATCGCGCGTGCCCTCGAAGCTCCAGGCGGGGTTTTCGGCCGTACGGTTGGCGACCGCTCCCGCGACCGACACGTAGGAGACGCCGACCTTGGCCTGCACCACGCGGTTGGACGTGGTGTCGAACGTGACGTGCGCGGCGGAGGCGGCGGCCTGCGAGGAGACGGCCTTCGGGGCCCGGGGCTTCGGCATCGTGCCGTGCAGCCGGGGCTTGTTGGGCGTCTCGGCCGCATTCTTGGACGCCCGTGTGCCGGAGCTCGGCGCCAGGCTGTTGGTGCCAGTGGCCGCAGTGACGCCCTGGCTGGTGAAGGCATGGTCGAAGACCATGTCGAAATACACCGTGTACGTGTTTCCCGCGCCGCAGAACCGTCCGGACGTGACCTGGCCACTGACCTCGGTGTTCGAGACCACGGTGAACTGGGTGTTGCTCGCGCCGGTCTGACTGCCCGTCAGCTTGAAAATCAGATTCGCCTGCGTGGTCGACGGGAAGGTGAAACGCGCCATGCCGCTGCGGGTCGTGGCGGTCAGTTCGGTGGTCACCTGATTGTCGAGCGTGACCTTGTACGTGCCGGCCGACGCCGACTCGTTGGCGTGCGAGAAGGCATCGGTGGCCGCGTTGTTGACCGCACCCACGGTGGGCAGCACCGGTACATCACCGGCCGCGCCGCAGCCGGGCCCGGCTATGTGGGTGAGGCTGAAACCGGTGATGGACGAGTCTTTGTACTCGTATCCGCCGCCCGATGGGCGCGTGGGCGTGTCGGGGCTCCACTGCACCATGCCGAACGGCACGTCGGCGCCGGGGAAGTCGTCGGCGTCGTTCGACGTACCGATGAACGGGTTGACCAGAGTGGCCGGCGACGTCACCAGCGCCGCGGCGCGATGACCCGTCGCCGGGGCGGCCAGGACGGGGGTGGTGAATGCTGCGGCCAGGGCGATTCCGGCTCCGGCTCCGAGGAGCGCGGCGACCGGCCGGCCGGCGCGATGCCGGTCCTGTATGCCGGGCGACGGAGTATGTGCGGGCAGGGGAATCATGGATCCGCCTCCTCGAGGATCGGTTTGTCGGGGGAACCGATCTGATGGGGATCGACGGGCATCCGCCGAGTGACAACGTTGTCACTCTCGTGAAGGTAGCCACGCAATAGACGTGCGTCAATGCTAAGCCAACCCCGGCGTCGCGCACTCGCCCGTGCCGGTGGCGGGATCGAGCCCCTGCAGCATCACGTCATCGGGCGCGGCGAGGGGGCGACGGCAGGTCGAGATCCACTAGCCGCGCCACGACCTCGGCCGAAGTCGTAGGTCTTCGCTGTGGGCGATCCAGGCGTGCGGGTCGTCGGTGTGGATCGGATGAACGTAGAACGCGAATACGTGCCCGGAATCGAACGAGCGTTCTGCCCAGAAACATCCGCACAGGCGGCATCTGTACACGCCCACAAAACGATCTTGGTTGAACTCCACGAGCTCAAGCTGCTCCCGGTACCGGTCCCGGGAGAGCTCCATCGCAGCATCGTCGGTCTCGGGGACCGCAATCGAGTCGTGCCCGCACGGACATGCGGCGGGTAGGCCGGTTTCCGCCTCGGTACCAGGGATCCGATGCTCGGACACCTACGCCCCCTTTTGTTGCCTGCCGACGGCTATTGACCTCCGATCGCCGGGCAACCCGCGCCGCCCGGGATCGGCGTTCCGTACGGTAGTCGGTGTCCACCAGCAGGTCTTCAGAGCCGCAGCACGTGCATGTTGCGGAACGTGGCGCCTGGGTCATCGACATCCTGGGCGGAGAGCACACCGTCGGCGCCGAGAGCGACGCCGAGGGCGAGCCCGCCGGCCGCTTGTGGGGTGGCCTTGTCACTGTGCAGCTGCCGCCGGCCGTCCACCGAGACGTCCAGGTACGGGCCGTTCGCGACAATCAGAACTCGATGCCACTCCAGCGGGTCGTCCATGACCGGTTTCGCCTCGGCGAAATCAAGACCGTTCCCGTAGTCGGGGCTGGCGGAACCGGCTCTGATCAGGTCAGGGCACAACCTGATCAGGAGGCTTCTGTCCGCACCCGTCCGCAGCCAGATCGCCGGGCAGTAGGCGTTTCCCGCCGGTAGGACGTCGACCGTGAGGACCATGTTGCTCGCGTTGAACGGGCCGGGACACCGTTGAGTTGGCGTGTTGTGCGGAAGGATCGCGAGGCCGTCGTCCTGGACGCGACAGCCGGACGCCGGGCGCCAGCCGTCCTCTGTGGAGGGGGTGTCGAGGAAGTCCTCGGCGAAGCGGTTGGGCGGCGGGGTGAGGGTGCCCGGCGGTGCGGCCGCCGCGCTGCGGGTCGGCGACCGCCAGTGTCCTATGCCGGCAACCCCGGCCACGACGGCGAGCAGCGCCACCCCGGCGACGGCGAGCAGCGTGGCCGTCCGGCGGGAGCGTGGACGGCTTTGCGCTGAGGGGCGGCGCCACGGCTGGGCGAGGTCGCCCACGGTAAGCAGGCCGTCCAGCAGTTCGGAGGCTGTCGGGCGGTCGTCCGGGTTCTTCGCGAGGGCGGCGGTGACCGGGCCGCGCAGCGGGCCGGGCACCCCGGTGAGGTCCGGTTCCTGCGTGAGGATCTTTGCGGCGGTGGAGGCCGGGTCGCCGGCCTCGAACGGTGTGCGGCCGGTCGCCGCGTAAGCAACAAGGACTCCCCAGGCGAAGATGTCTGCAGCTGGTCCGTCGGGGCGGCGCTCGTCGCCGGACGCGAAGCGTTCCGGGGCCATGTAGGGGACCGTGCCGACCATCTGGTCCGGCCGGGTCAGTTCGGTTGCGGAGTCCGCCGCCCGTGCGATTCCGAAGTCGATCACCTTGGGGGTGCCCACGGAGAACAGCACATTGTTCGGTTTGAGGTCGCGGTGGATCACACCGGCACTGTGGATCGCAGCGAGTGCGGTCGCGACCCCGACAGCCACGCTGTGCAGGTTTCCGCCGCGCAGGGGCCCATTGCGCCGGATCAGCTGCCCCAGATCGGAACCCTCCACGTACTCGACGACGAGGTACGGCGTCGGGTGATCCGGATCGGCGTCCAGCACCGCGGCGGTGCAGAACGGGGGCACCTGGCGGGCCCGGTTCACCTCGCTGCGGAACCGTGCCCGGAACTCGGGGTTGGCGCCGAGTTCCGGGCGGATCCGCTTCAGCGCGACCTGCCGCCCATCGAGATCCTGTGCCAGGTAGACCGCGCCCATGCCGCCCTCACCGAGCCGGGCCAGCAACTGATAGGAACCGATCTGTCGCGGATCATCGTCGCGCAAGGGTTTCGTCACGGGGATGCAGGCTACAAGCCGTCAGGCAGCGGCTCGGGCGTCAATGGTCCGGGAACTGGCGTTACCGGCGGATTCGCGATTATGCACGCTCGCCGGTACCCAGCCCGCCACCAGCGGGCGCGCTGCGGATGCACACAAGGGAGCGTCACGCCCAGGTGTTTCGGGCGGCGTACAGCCGAGTTGCGTCTGTCTCTGACCGTGAGGTGGGTCAGCGCCAGTCGAAGTGCTCGCGGTGGATGTTTCTGCTGCGAACGCCGGCCTGACGGAATCGGCGGACGAAGCTGTCGACCATGGCGCGAGGGCCGCAGAGGAAGACCGAGAGCCGGCGCGGGTCGTCGTCGATCGCCGTCAGGACGGCGTCGGCGGTCAGGTAGCCGCTGGTGGCCGTGTCGTGCAGATGCACGCTGATCGTGGGGTGCGCGCGGGCGATGGCGGTGATCTCGTTGGCGAAGGGCGCCCCGCCCTGGGTGCTGTAGAACAGGTCGACCTGGCCGGGCGCCGTTTGCTGGTCGAGCGCGCGCAGCCAGCTCAGGAACGGTGTGATGCCGATGCCCCCGGCGATCCAGAGTTGCCGGTCGGTGCCGCGGGCCCGGTCGAAGCGGCCGTGCGGGCCGCCGACGATGGCCGGCATGCCGGGTTGGACGAGGGTCTGCATGCGGGTGGTGTCGTCGCCGAGTGCCTTGACGGTGAAGCGCAGGAGCTGTTCGTGGGGTGCGCTGGAGATGGTGAAGGGGTGGCGTCGCCACCCGGCGCCGGTCTCCAGGAAGAGCATCGCGAACTGGCCCGGGGTGAAGGCGATCGGCCGGCCCAGTGGGGCGAGGGCGATCTCGGTCAGACCCTCCCCGACCGTGATCACCGCCGCGACCTGGTAGTCGTGCAGGGCGGTCAGGTGGCGGGCGACCACCTCCCGGTAGACGTAGAAGGCCAGCCCGATACCGCCGGCGGCGATGTAGGCCCCGCGCAGCACCGCCGAGCCGAACACCGTGCCGTCGAGCAGACCGTGCACGAACGCGGCAGCCAGGAACAGGCCGGTCAGCCGGTGCAGCGCCCGCCAGCGCTCGTACCCGCCGAAGATCCACCGGCAGGCGGCCTGCACCCGCTGCACCGCGGGGACCTCCGCGAGGCGGTCGACGGCCTGGGCCAGGTACGGGCCGCCCCCGGGCAGCATCGTGCGCCAGCGCGGCGCGATCGCCCACGCCGACAGCGCGAGAAGGCCCCACACTCCGACCTGGGCCAGCAGACCGCCGACGTCCGAGCCGCCGCCATGATGGCTCATCGGGGCGCCGGGCGGAGGAGGCGCATGGTGCCCGGACGAGAACAGAGTGTGAGGTGCCAGCAGCACCAGGCCGGCGACGGACAGGCGACGGTGCCAGATCGCGGCCCGGTCGATGCCGTCGAACCAGGTCTCGACCGCGGGCAGCAGCGAGATCAACACCATGGCCAGAGACATGCACAGCACGGCTTCGGCGCCGGCGAGCTGCCCGGCGAACGAGGCCCAACCGCCGTCCGGCGGGCCGGCCACGATCCAGAGGCCCGCGAACGCGACGGCCAGCGCGCCGACGCTGAGCGGCCCCAGGTACCGCACCGGCGGCAGCACCGATCTCCCCGGTTTCACGACGGACCGCGCGACATCACCCACCGCCACAGGGTCGCATCGCCGGAATGTCCCGGCAGTCAGGTCGCCGAACGTGTCCGCCCCGGGGGTCGGGTCAACCTCGGCCGCACCGGCACATCGTGGCGCGCCGGAACGAACCTGAGGGCAACCTGTGTCTTGCTGTGCGTTCCTGGAGATCACCTCGTGGGGGCGATGGACGCGCCGATGCGATATCCCGACCGACAAGAACCCCTCGGACCGGGAGTCGAATTGAGCATCACCGCAGTCACCGGCAGCACCACGAACGCGACCTGGCAGACCCAGCAATCCGACCGCGGGCACGGCGTCCGGCGCAAAGCGTTCGACGCTGCAGCCCAGGCGCTCGGAATGAGCACCTCCGACCTGCGTAGCGCGCTGAAGAGCGGGCAGAGCATGACGTCTCTGGCGCAGAGCAAGGGCGTCAGCACCGACACCCTGACCTCCGCGATCAGCAACGCCCTGAGCAGCGCGGACTCCTCGCTGTCGACCGACAAGGCCACCGAGATCGCGCAGCGGATCGTCGCCGGTCCCCAGCGTGGCCACGGCGGCCCGGACGGACCGCCGCCCGGCGGCAAGGGTGGCCCGCCACCGGCGATCGGCGCCGCCATGGATTCGCTGGCCAGCACGCTCGGGATCAGCTCGGACGAACTCACGTCCAGCCTGCAGAGCGGCAAGAGCCTCACCGATGTCGCGGCCGCCCAGGGCATGGACGCCGACACCCTCAGGACCACCCTGACCAGCGCCCTGACCAAGGCCGACACGTCGCTGAGCGCCGACCAGGCGGGTGCCCTGGCCGACAAACTCATCGCCGGCCCCGCGCAGCACCGGCACGAGCACCAGTTCTCACGCCTGGCGTTCGACAATCAGCTGAACCAGTCGGCAAGCAGCAGCGCTCCGGCCCAGGCCGCCGTCCAGGCGACCTATGGCCAGTACTCGGCCGCCGCGACGACCTCACAGCTGGCCTCCACGCTCTGACCGCAGTCTCGTTCGTCGTCTCATCGATGAACGTGCGGCCCTGACCAGTGCCGTCCTGGTCAGGGCCGCGCCTCGACCGCCCCCTCGTGTGGGTGAACCCAGCAGGCGTGGCGCCACGCAGCTCAGGTCTGCGGGATGTCGCGGCGGCGCAGTCCCGCCAGACCTGCCGCACCGAGAGCGACCGCGACGGCGACGAGCCACACCACCGGTGCCGCGGTGAACGCGCTGCCGGGCAGCTTCGGCACGTGCGCGAACGGGCTGAGATCGACGATCCACTGGCTGAGCCCGAACAATGCACCGAGTTCGAACAGCAGCGCCGAGACGATGAGCCCGGCCCATGCCGCGGTGCTGACCCTCGGGGCCAGGCCGATCAGGGCGACGCCGAGCCCGGCGAGGACCCACGTGGCGGGCAGCTGCACCAGCGCGGCCCCGAGCACCCGCCCGAACTGGCCGCCGATGTCGTGGACCTGCGCACCGTACGCAAGTCCGCCGGTGACGCCCGCGGCGGCCAGCAGCAGCGCCGTGCCGAGCAGTGCGAACACCAGGTGGCTTGCCGCCCAGCGCAGCCGCCCGACCGGCGTGGCCAGCAGGACCTCGGCGTGCCCGGCGGTTTCCTCCTGGCGCAGCCGCAGCGTCGCGTGGATGGTGTAGGCGCTGGCGGTCATGCCGATGATGCCGAAGATCGCGGCGAGGAACGCGTCGGTCAGACCTGCGCTGCCGCCCATGCGGGTCAGGATGTCGGTGAGCTGCTGGTTGGGCGACTTGAGATCGGCGATGCCGGCCGCGGCGCCACCCATGACCGCCCCGGTCAGCAGGAGCGCGACGAGCCAGCCAAGGAGCAGACCCCGGTGCAGCCGCCAGGCCAGCGCGAGCGGGCTTCCCAGCGACGGCGCCGCTTGCGCCGGGCCCAACCGCTCCGGCAGCAGCCCGGCGCCGACGTCGCGGCGGGCCACCAGCACGTAGCCCACCGCGGCGAACAGCACCGAGAAGCCGGCGGACAGCGCGGTCACCGGCCACCGTTCGTCCGCGTAGGGCCGCAGGTGCAGCGCCCAGCCCAGCGGGGACAACCACGTCAGCCAGGTCGGCCCGGTGTCGCCGACGGCTCGCAGCAGGTAGGCGCCGGCCAGCACGGCGCTGGCGATCCCACTGGCCGCGCGGCCGCTGCGGGTGAGCTGCGCGGTGGTGGCCGCGACCGCGGCGAACAGCAGTCCCACCAGTGCGGTCGCGAGGCCGAACGCCACGGAGCCGGCCACCGGCAGCCCGGTCGCCATCAGGCCGAGCGCGGCCAGCACCGCGATGGCGAGGTTGGCAAGCGCGGCCACGATCAGCGCGGCGGTCAGCGGCGCACGGCGGCCCACCACGGTGGCGCCGATGAGTTCCAGGCGGCCGGTCTCCTCTTCGGTACGGGTGTGCCGCACGACGGTGAGCAGGCTCATCAGGGCCACGAGGATGAATTCGGTGGCGCCGATCTTCCAGGTGGTGAGTGCACCGATCGACTTGGCGAACAGGGGGCCGCTCAGCGCGACGAGTGACGGGTTGGCGAGGACGCCGGTGACTGCGTCGAGGTCCGCCTGGGTGGGGTAGAGCTTGAGGTAGTTCGCCGCGGTCCCCATCGGCATGACGGCGAGTCCGATGATCCACACGGTCAGCCGTACGCGGTCGAGGCGCAGTGCCAGGCGTACGAGGATGCGGGTGCCGGTCAGCGTGTTCACCGGGTCGCCTCGGTGGGTTTCGCGGCCTCGGCAGCGCGGTCGTAGTGGCGCAGGAACAACTCTTCCAGGGTGGGTGGCTGGCTGGTGAGGCTGCGTATGCCGACCGCGGTGAGTTCGCGCAGCACCGTGTCGAGCGCGGCGTTGTCGACGTCGAAGCGCACCGTGCCGTTGTGGGTCTGTAGGTCGTGTACGCCGGGCAGCGCTGCGAGGCCGGCCGCCGGACCGGCGAGGCCGGCCTGGATCGAGGTACGGGTCAGGTGTCGCAGCTGGGCGAGCGTGCCGGTCTCGACAGTCCGCCCGTCGCGGATGATGGTGACCCGGTCACACAGCGCCTCCACCTCGGCGAGGATGTGGCTGGACAGCAGGACCGTACGGCCGTCGCGCTGCTGGCCCTCGCGGATCACCTCGCGGAAGACCTCCTCCATGAGCGGGTCGAGGCCGGAGGTCGGTTCGTCGAGGATGAGCAGTTCCACATCGGAGGCGAGGGCGGCGATCAACGCCACCTTCTGCCGGTTGCCCTTGGAGTACGCGCGGCCCTTCTTGCGCGGGTCGAGGTCGAAGCGCTCCAGCAGTTCGGTACGGCGTTGTCTGTTGAGCCCGCCGCGGAGCCGGCCGAGCAGGTCGATGACCTCACCGCCGGTCAGGTTGGGCCACAGGGTCACGTCGCCGGGCACGTACGCCAGCCGGCGGTGCAGTGTCGCCGTGTCGTGCCACGGGTCGCCGCCGAGCAGTCGGGCGGTGCCGGCGTCGGAGCGCAGCAGCCCGAGCAGGATCCGGATGGTCGTGGACTTCCCGGCGCCGTTGGGCCCGAGGAAGCCGTGGACTTCCCCGGTCTGCACGGTCAGGTCGAGACCGTCGAGCGCGCGGGTGCGCCCGAACGACTTGACCAGTGCGTCAACGCGGATCGCCTCGGACATGATTCATGCTCCTTCAGCCGCGGGGTCGGCTCCCGTGGCGCTCGGCGGGTGGGGTGTGCGCAACGGCTCCATCGCCGCGCGGGCCCGGGCAGCGAACTCGGCGTCGATCAGCGGATGCGAGTAGAAGTCGGCCAGCGCGTTGGCCAGGCGCACGTGGCCCTCGGCGGTGAACATGTCGACGCCCAGCGCCCGGGACACGTGCTCATGCATGGCGAGGATCCCGGACTGCATGCCGACCAGCACCGCGGCGTAGGCGCGGAGATCCTCGGTGACGTCCGGGGCCAGTCGCTTCACCCATGTCTCGGTCACGGTCACCATCTCGTCGAACATGGCGGCGGCGGCGGGCGAGCCGTCGAGCAGGGCGCGGGTGACGTACTTGTACAGCAGCACGATCGTCGGATGCACCGACGGCAGGAAGCTGGGGTTGGCCACCTGACCCTCGACCAGCAGCTCTTCCTTGATCTTCACCACCCGGTCCAGGGCGTAGGTGTCACACGCCTCGCGCAGTGCCTCCTTCGACCCGAAGTGGTGCCGGACCAGGCCGGATGACACGCCCGCTTCCCCGGCGATGTCACGGATCGTGGTGGCGTCGGTGCCGCGCTCGGCGATCAGGCGGATTGCCGCGTCCCTGATCCGCGCCCGGGCCGTCAGGTCCTCGAACGCCGGGTCTCCCGCCGGGCGCACCATCGCGCACCTCCTTATACACACGTATGGTCTACTGGCCGCTGTCGCAGTCGACTATACGCGCGTGTAGCTCGAAGGCAACCGTCCCGGTATCCGAGATCAGTCACACGGGGCTGCGGCGGATCACCGCGAGTGCGTGTTCCCGGGCCGCGGCGCTCAGCGCCGTGTTCAGCTCGTGAAACAACGCTTCGGCTGTCACTCCGTTCCAGCCGGGGGGCAGCAGGGCCAGCGGGAGGCCGGGGTCGCGGTAGGGCAGGCGGCGCCATTCGGTGAGCATCGGAACGTACGCGGTGAATGCGTCCAGCGGCGGGGCCGCACCGGCGCTGATGCGGTCGAGCAGCGGGCGGTGCTGCTGGAGGAAATCGGCGTACAGTCCGGCGAGCTCGTCGAGGTCCCACCACGTGCGGATCTTCGAGCGCAGGTCGCCGAAGGCGTAGTAGTCGCCGGTGAAGATGTCGACGTAGGTGGAAAGTCCGCGGCGGTCGAGGGTGTGCCGGGTTTCGGTCGCGAGGTTTCCCGGCGCGATCCACACCCCGGGGGCGGCGGTGCCGAAGCCCAGCCGGGTCAGGCTGGTGCGCAGCGCGTGGCGTTTCTCGCGTTCCGACTCCGGCACCGAGAACACGACCATCAGCCAGCCGTCGGTGGGGACGGCCCGGGCACGCTGGAAGATCCGCACGTCCCCCTCGGCCAGGAGTTCGACCGTGGAGTCGGCGAGGGCGTACCCCGCGGCTCCGTCGTGGCGGACACTGTCGAGCACGCCGCGGCGTTTCAGCCGGGAGACGGCGGAGCGGACCGCCTGACCGTCCACGCCCAGATCCGCCATCAGGCGGACCACGGATGCCACCGACAGCCAGTTGTGTTCGGCGCGGGCGTACAGCCCGAAGACCGTCAGGATCAGCTGGGCGAGACGGACGTCGCGGCCGGTGGCTGGAGCCGATGCGGAGTCCGCCTTCATGGCGCGGATGCTACGCATCGCCGACGTCGCGGCCGGTGCCCGGGGAGCGCACGGAAGGCCGAGCTCATCGGTCCGCCGGCTGCGCGGAGCCGATGGACGGCCGCCAGCGTACGTGGACGTCGTCGCCGGTGGTTTCCGCGCGGATCAGGGACAGGCGGGGGCGGATCGCATCGGTACGGGCGGTGGGCGGCCGCCGGCTGCCCGCCGCGAACTGCACCGGCCAGTCCGCCCCGGCGCCGCGGTACTCCTGTTCGGCGGCGGCGTGCAACGTCCACTGCGGGTCGTACAGGTGTGTGCGGCCCAGCGCGCACAGGTCCGCGCGGCCGGCGAGCAGGATCGAGTTGACGTCGTCATAGGACGAGATGGCACCGACCGCGATCACGGCCGCGCCGGTACCGGCGGCAGCCTCGTGCCGGATGCGGTCGGCGAACGGTGTCTGATAACTGCGCCCGTACGCCGGCTTCTCGTTCTTGGTGACCTGGCCGGTGGAGACGTCGATGCCGTGGGCGCCGTGCGCGATGAACGCGGCGGCGATCCGGACCGCATCGTCGGCGGTGTTGCCGTCCGGAACCCAGTCGGTGGCCGAGATGCGCACCAGTATCGGCCGGTCGCGCGGCCATACGGCCGCGACGGCATCGAAGACTTCCAGCGGATAGCGCAGCCGGTTCTCGATGCTGCCGCCGTACTCGTCGCCGCGCTGGTTCGCCACGGGCGACAGGAACGACGAGAGCAGGTATCCGTGGGCGCAGTGCAGTTCGAGGACGTCGAAGCCGCACGCGGCGGCACGCTCGGCGGCGGCGACGAATTCGTCGCGGACCCGGACCAGGCCGGCGCGGGTCATCTCACGCGGCGTCGCCGATCCGGGCCCGTACGGCAGCGGTGAGGGTCCGATGATGTCCCACCCGCCGTCGGGCAGCGGGTCGTCCATGCCGTCCCACATGAGTTTGGTCGAGCCCTTGCGCCCCGAGTGGCCCAGCTGCACCCCGATGCGGGCGGTCGAACGGGCGTGGACGAAGTCGACGATGCGCCGCCACTGCTGCTCCTGCTCGCCGGTCCACAGTCCGGTGCAGCCGGGGGTGATGCGGCCCTGCGCGGAGACGCAGACCATCTCGGTCATGACGAGCGCCGCGCCGCCGAGCGCTTTGGAACCGAGATGCACCAGGTGGAGGTCGCCCGGTACGCCGTCGACGGCCGAGTACATGTCCATGGCGGAGACCAGGATGCGGTTCTTCAGCCGCAGTGGGCCCAGCTGGAACGGCTGGAACATGGCCGGTGTGTCCGCGGGACATGCGGCGCCGGTGCGTTCGGCGAACCGGCCGCCGATTCGCCGGGCGAACTGCTCGTCGCGGGCGCGCAGGTTGTCGAACGTGATGCGGCGTGACCTGGTGATCAGGTTGAAGCAGAACTCGATCGGGTCCTGGCGGGCGTAGACGCCGATGTTCTCGAACCATTCCAGCGAGGCCTGCGCGGCCCGCTGGGTCGACTCGACCACGGGCCGGCGTTCCGACTCGTAGGCGGCCAGCGCCGTGTCCCGGTCGGGGTGCTCGTGCAGACAGGCGGCCAGGGCCAGGGCGTCCTCCATGGCCAGCTTCGTGCCGGAGCCGATGGAGAAGTGGGCGGTGTGCGCGGCGTCGCCGAGCAACACCACGTTGCCGCTGGTCCAGCGCGTGTTGCGGACCGTGGTGAAGGCGAGCCATTTGGAGTTGTTGCCGAGCAGCCGGTGCCCGCCGAGCTCGGCGTCGAACAGCTCCCGGATCCGGGCGACGGCGAACTCGTCGGAGGTACCGGGCGGCAGCACGACGTCCTCGGTGACATCGAAGCCGGCGGCGCGCCACACGTCCTCGTGCATCTCGACGATGAACGTGGACCCGGTTTCGGAGTACGGGTAGCCGTGGACCTGCATGGTGCCCCAGCGCGTCTGTTTGACGAAGAACTGGAACGCCTCGAAGACGAGATCGGTGCCGAGCCAGATGTATCTGTTGTGGCGTGCGTCCAGCGAGGGCTGGAAGTCGTCGGCGTACCGGGCCCGGATCTGGGAGTTGCTGCCGTCGCTGGCGATGACCAGGTCGTAGTGCCCGCGCAGCTGGTCGACGTCCGGCGCAGGCGTACGGAAATGGGTGGTGACACCGAGGGCGGCGCACCGCTGCTGGAGCAGTGCGAGCAGCTCCTGGCGGCTCATGGCGGCGAAGCCCTGCCCGCCTACGGTGTGGCGTTGCCCGTCGAGGTGGATGTCGATGTCGGTCCAGCGCGCGAACCGGGCCGCCATCGTCGCGTAGAACGCGGCGTCGGCGTTCTCGATACCGCCGAGAGTCTCGTCGGAGAACACCACGCCGAAGCCGAACGTGTCGTCGGGGGCGTTGCGTTCCCAGACGGTGATGTGGTGGGCGGGGTCGAGCTGCTTCATCAGGGCGGAGAAGTACAGCCCGGCCGGGCCACCTCCGACGACGGCGATGCGCATGGTGGTCCCTAGGAAGGTGAGGCGGCCCGGATGAGGCCTTCCTGGACGACGGTGGCCAGGTGGACGCCGTCTCGGGTGAAGAAGCGGCCCGCGCCGAGGCCGCGGCCGTGCTCGATGGCGACGGCCTCCTGCAGGTAGAGCAGCCATCCGTCGACCGGGCCGGTGCGGTGGAACCACATGGCGTGGTCCAGGCTGGCCGTGACCAGGCCGGGCCGGGCCCAGGGCAGGCCGAGGACACGCAGGACCGGTTCGAGGATGGTGTAGTCGCAGACGTACGCGAGTGCGGCCCGGTCGCGGTCGTCCGACGTCAGGCCGGGTACGTCGCGCAGCGGGTCGAACGGCTTGATCCAGACCGCCTGGTGGCCGGTGACGGCCCCGTCGACGCTCAGATAGACCGGGCCGGGAACGTGGCGCAGGTCGAAGCTGCGCCCGCCGGACCAGTACGCCTTGGCCGCGTCGGTCATGGTGCCTGCGGCCGCGGTGCCGGGCTCCGCGTGCCGCAGCACCTCGGCGGACGACGGCAGGGTCTCGGGCGCCGGGATGTTCAGGGGTGCGGTGCTGAGGTAGCTGCCGCCGGGCTCGCCGGTGTGGAACGACGCGAGTCCGGCGTAGATGGCCTTGCCGTCCTGGAACGCCCGGACCTGGCGGGTGGAGTAGCCGCGGCCGTCGCGCAGCCGTTCCACCTCGTACCGCACGGTGGCGCCGATCTGTGCCGGGCGCAGGAAGTAGCTGTGCATGGAGTGCAGCCGGCGGTCGGTGCCGACCGAGCGCATCACCGCGGTGGCGGCCTGGGCGACCAGGTCACCGCCGTACGCCTTGGGCCACGGGCACGGCTGAGTCGTCGCCTCGTACGCCTCGTCGAACAGCTGCGGCGGCACCGGGGCCAGGGAGATCGCCGCGGTCAGGGTGCCGGAGGTGATGGTCGTGTTCACGTGCGCCGGAACCCGGTCAGGTCCTCGTCCAGGACGTCGGCCAGGTTGACCACCAGATTCTCCGGCGTACGCGTGGTGAGCCAGGTCAGCTCCTCGGTGGTGGACATGTTGCATTCGACGTGCGGCAGGAACGGCGGAACGAACACCCAGTCGCCGGTCTCCAGGTCGACGTACTGGGCGAAGTGGTCGCCGTAGTAGATGCGGGCCTTGCCGGACAGGACGTAGCCGCCGGTCTCGGCCTCGCCGTGGTGGTGCGGCAGTGAGCGGAAACCGGCCTGGTTGAGGACCTTGCCGTACCACAGCTTGCGGGCCGGGGTGTGCTGGATGCTCACCCCCGAGATCCGGACCGCTCCCCCGGACGACATGGTCTGGACGTCTTCCTGGCCGGCACGGGTCACGACCGGCCCGAGGCTGCCGTCCGGCAGCCGGTAGAGGGTGGCGTCGCCCTCGAGCTGGTATCCCTCGAAGTTCACCGGGCATCTCCTCGATCCCTGACGAAACCGTATAGCCAAACTCTCACGACCGTCAGATAAAGTCTATAAGTGCGGGCGGATTGAGCTCGCGCCCGGAAACGGTGAGGAGCCGCCATGACGCCCGGACCACTGGCGATCAACCCGCCATCCCTGCCGGCACCCAGCGGGTACTCGCACGGCACGCTCGCCGGCAACACCCTCCATCTGGGCGGGCAGACAGCCCTCGACGCCGAGATGCGGATCGTCCCGGGCGGAATCGTGGCCCAGTTCCGGCAGGCGTTCGGCAACGTACTCACGACGCTGCGCGCCGCGGGCGGCATCCCTGAGGATCTGGTCAGCATCACGATCTACCTCACCGACATCCCCGACTACCAGGCTCACGGCCGAGAGATCGGCACGGTCTGGCGCGAGATGGCCGGGCCTGTCTACCCGGCCATGGCCGGCATCGGCTGCACCGCGCTGTGGCAGCCGGAGGCGCTCATCGAGATCCTCGGCGTCGCGGTGATCCCCGACGAGCGGCTGATCCGCCCGGCGGCCTGATCCCCGTACGCATGTCATCCGCTCGGCGGCCCGAACCCGGCACGCATCTCAGCAGCCCTCGTCGAGCAGGTGCTCGAAGCTCAGGCCGAGATCGGTCACCGCGATCGCGATCGGCGCCAGCGCCGCGCGGACGTTCGCCGCGACACAGGGCGTCGGCGCCTCGCGGGCGAGCTCGCGCAGCAGCCGGTACACGTCGAGCAGCTTGCGCTCCTCGGCGGTGAGCGGGTTGTCCAGCAGATCCCGGGGCACGGCCGGTCCTCTCGCCGATGGGATGCTCATGTCCGCACCGTCGTGTGCGCGCCCGCCGGGCGCAGATCGGACAGGCGTTTGGCCTTGAGTTCGAACCGGGGCAGGGCACCGGTGGCGGCACGTTCGAGAATGAACAGCAGCCCCTCGTGCGCTTCGGCCAGCTCCACCACCAGCACCTCGGCCAGCGCGGTCCAGGCCGCGTCGTCGAACCGCGGATGCGGTTCCACCTGGAGCACGACCTCGTCGCGGGCTCCGCGCCGCTCGATACGGATCTGGAACTCCTCGATCCCGTCATGCGTACGCAGGATCGCCTCGATCGCACCCGGATACACGTTGGTGCCCCGCACCAGCTTCATGTCGTCGGCCCGGCCCACGATGCCGCCCTCGTACAGGTCCCAGGTACGGCCGTTGCCCGCGGCGGCGGCCGGCTGGCGGACCACGAGGTCGGCGGTGCGGTACCGCAACAGCGGGATCATGCTGCGGCCGAACGACGTGCACACCCGCTCGCCCCGCTCCCCGTACCCGAGCAGGTTGCCCGTCTGCGGATCGATGACCTCCTCGATGAAGTGGTCCTCGATGATGTGGCAGCCACCCGGCTGGTTCTCCGGCTCGAACATGAAGATGGTCGACACCTCGGTCATGCCGGCCGTGTCGAACGCCTTCGCCCCCCACTGCCGCTCGATCAGCGTCTTGGTCTCCACGATCGAGCCGGCGGGCTCGCCGGACAGGACGAGCCGGGACACCGCCGAACCGGGCAGGTCGATGCCGAGCGACTCGGCCTCCTGGGCCATGCGCATCGCGTACGTCGGGGTCGTCGCGACCACGGTCGCGCCGAAGTCGACGATCTGGCGAACCCGGGCCGCGGTGGTCTGCGCGCCGCCCGGGATGGTCAGCGCACCGACCTTCTCCAGGCCGTTGTGCAAACCCCAGAAACCGATGAACGAGCCGTACCCGAACGCGACGTAGCCGATGTCGGTGGCGCGCACACCGATGCCCCACAGCGCGTACGCCCACATCTCCGCCGCCCACGCCCAGTCCTTACGGGAGTCCAGCGCCCGCAGCGGCGTCGAGCCGGAGGTGCCGCTGGTCGTGTGCAGACGGATCGCGGCCTCGGCGCCGGCGACCGGCAGCTCACCGTACGGTGGGCGCTCGTCCTGGCTGTGCATCCACTGCTCCCGGGTCAGGAACGGGATGCGCTGGATGTCGTCGAGCGTCCGCAGCTGACCGGGGTCGAATTTCGCCGCGGCGAAGCTGCGCCGGTAGAACGGGCTGCGGGCCTGGGCCCACTCGGCGACCGTACGGAGCTTGGCCAGTTGCAGCGACCGCAGCTGCTCGCGGGGCATGCATTCGGTCTTCGGGTTCCAGTACGGCCGCCCGACGGTCGCGTCCGCGGTCTCCCGCATCACCCACCACACCCTTCCTGCTCTGCACGTGCGCCGTGCCGGGGCCAGGCGATGAATCACCGGGTCGGCACGGGAGGGCGCCGGAAGCCGGACAGCGCGAGTAGGGAATGTCGTCAGTTGCCGTCGTTGCGTGCCGTCTGTGACGACAGCCACTTGCCGAACAATATTGCATCACCAACGACCGTCAGCAAGACGCAATATCGGCGGGTTGCGCGGTGGCGAGGAAGTTTCGTCGGTGCACCCACCCGAAGGGGAGCTCCGCTGCTACGGCCGGCGCCCCGGCGCGCCAGGGCCTCGACCCTCGGGGCCCTCGGTCGACGACGACCGCGACATTCAAGATCTTGTGGCGTGGTGGCTCCGCACGGACGGATACGCGGTGGTCACCGCCGGCAGCGCCGAGACGGCGCTGGACGTCGTCGGCCGCTACGGCATGCCACAGGCCGCCGTACTGGACATCGGGCTGCCCGGACATGACGGGATCTACCTGCTGAACCTGCTACGGCACCGCGAACCCCGGCTGCCGGCCGTCTTCTCGACGGCACTGACACACGTCTCGGACGTGTCGCGGATGAAGGCTGCCGACACCAAATATCTGCTCAAGCCGTATCGCGCAACCACGCTACGGCGCGCGGTGCAGGAGTTGCTGACCTGACCGCCGTCACGCGCCTCGTTGGCGAGCACCGGGTAACTCCGGGTGCTACCACGCTCGGCCGTCACCACCCTCACGACGACTCCGGTCAGGCGGTGCCGGGCCACTCGTGGGTCCAGGGCTGCGTCACCCAGCCGGTCCCAGCCGGAGGGTCGCCCAACGACTGAGTCCGGCTCGCTTCCCACGCCTGCTCGGTCACGTCGTTGACGCTGGCGACAAGGAAGTCGCGCCACGTCCCGCGCCCCGACAGACGCAGGTCGACGCAGAACGTCTGGTCGCCTGTTCCGGGCCGTAGTTCGGCCTTGAGCTGCCACAGAGTCCGCTGGTTGTAGTTCGAGACGAGGATCAGCCGGCGTCCCTGCGGCGACGCCTTCGTGACCCGTACCGTCACGTTCGCGCAGCCGTCCTGGTTGGCGACGTTGACGATCCGCACGACCTCGCCGCCATCCGGCGCCGGGCTGCCGTCCGTCTGCCCGCCACCGTCACCCGGGCCTTCACCCCCGGTCCCCCGCGCGGAGCGACTCGCCGGCGGGACCTGGCTGCGCGACACGTCAGGGCCGGAGACGACTGCGCCCGGCTTCGATGGGGAACCACCTTGCTGGATCTGCCGGATACCGAGGAACACCGAGGCCGGGAGGCCAACCGAGGCGATGACCAGCCCTACCACCGTGAGAGCCAGCGTGAGATTCCCGGAGTCCTGGCGCGACCGGGCATTGCGTCGCTTCGCCCAGGAGACCACGACGAACGAAAGCAGGACGGTGACAGCTAGGACCGCGATCGTGGCCGAGACGGCGATCATCATGGCGGCAAAATAGCGGCGATCGCCACGACGCAGGGGACGGCACGGGCACCTATGTAGATCCGCGGACATTTCTGCCCGGACGGTCGATGTCGGCCGCCGTTGTTACGCGACATGGGCCGGACGGTTGATGTCGGGCCGCTCGGTGCCACGGGATCACCCTGACGGCTTGTCCGAGATCCGGTTCACCCGACAACCGTCACCCAGCGTGGCGCCCTGGTTGCCCGCCCCGATCGGTCGCTCCCCCGTGTCCGCGACGCCGTACGCGGGGGGCCGGCGTGACGCCGACCCCCCGCGCGCCGGTCAGGAAGCCGTCGTGAACACCACGACCGAATCCGGGCCCACGGTCAGATCGTGACCGTTGTCGAAGCTCGCGGTGAGCCTGTCGGACGGCACCGGGAAGCCCTTCGCGTCGACCTTCTCGTTACCGTCGCTGTAGACGTACTTGTTCAGCGTGATGTTCCCGCCGGTCTGCGCGGTCATCGTCACCTTGGCCGTCGTGGCGGTGCGGTTGACCAGTACGAACGTCCAGCCGCCACCGGCCGACGCCGGCAGCTTCGCCTTGAGCACCCGCACGCCGGCCGGCTGCTGGGGCGCGTAGATCTGCGAGTCGGCCGGCAGGTACCGGCAGAGCAGGCTCCAGGTGTAGAACCAGTGACGCAGCGCCTGCTTCTCGACGGTCTGGGTGTGGTCCCACATGCCGCACTGGGTGTCGGGAGCGTAGCCGTCGAGGCACCACGACATGGCGCCGTCCAGCCCGGCCCGGGCCTCCTGCACCGCGAGGTCGGCCATCCGTACGCCGTGCTCGTACTCGCTGGTGAAGTCGTAGGTCTTGCCGCCCGGGTCGGAGTCGTCGCCGGGCGCCTTCATGCCGGTCTCGCCGAGGATCACCGAACGGCCCCCGCTGGCGGCCTTGAGCTGCCGCACCGCTTCCTTCAGCACGCCCTCGGGGTATTCGGCGGGTGTGCCGAGGTCCACTTCGTGGTCGTAGAAGTGGGCTTCCTCCTGCGCCACCGCATGGTCCAGCGCCGACTGCAGCCACCAGTCGTTCTGCTGCGAGCCGCCCGGGTACGTCCAGCCTGTGCTGTGGTCCGAGGTCAGGCTGAGGTCGTTCATCGGATCCGTGAACGTCCCCGTCGGCGTGTTGATGGTGACCGACGAGACGGCCCGCTCGACGGGGTGCTCGCCCTGCTGGTACTTCTTCATCGTGAGCTGGAGGAAGTTCGTGCCGGCCGGCACGTCACGCGCGGAGACGTCGACGCCCCACCAGGCCGTGGTGGCGGAGGTCTCGACCGGTGCCGTCTGCTGGATGTCGACGTCCTTCCACGAGGAGCCGTCCTTCGATGCCTGGAACGTCCAGGTGTAGCCGACCTCGTCGGGCGTGCGGTAGAGGCGGGCAGTGAAGCTGGTCAGGCCGGGCTTGTGCCAGACGAGGGTCTGCTTGGCGGTGGCGTTGGCCACGGGCACCGACATCAGGCCCAGGTCACCGTCCTGGGCGGAGATCCCGGCCTCCGCGGTGTCCGGCCCGCCGATGAGGTCCTTGTCCAGATGGGCGGCGTCGAACGCCGCATGCAGCTTCGCGTTGCCCGCGGCCCAGTCGGCGTACTTGAGGCCCGCGCCGCTGTTCGGTTCGTTGATGCCGATGTAGCGCACGATGTTGCCGTAGCCCTGGTCGACGACGAACTTGTGCATCAGGTCGGCCTGAAGCTTCGCGCCCTCGTCGGTCGGGAAGGCGTCGGCCATGCCCCACATGCCGGTCACCACGCTGACGTGCTGCTGCTTGTAGTGGTCCAGAACCCGGAAGACGTTCTGCATCTGGGGGCTCGTCCACTTGTACGGCTTGCCGGCGCCGGCGTCGAACCATCCGCGGTTGATCATGATGCGGACCAGGCCGGGCCGGATGAAGTCGGCACGGTCGGCCATCTGGTCGAACGCCTCGTTCGTCCACACCTGGTCGCCGGTGGTCTTGTCGTTGCCGTCGCCGGTCTGGCCGACGCGGTAGAGCGGGTCCTGGTTGTATCCGAGTCCGAGCCAATGGCTGTCGACGGCGTCCTGGGTGGTGGCCGCCTGGGTCGGTGCGGATGAGGCCAGCAACCCGGCGGCCATGGTCGCGACCGCCAACGGCACGGCAAGGGCACGCCGACGGGCATAGCTAGTTCGCATTCGAGCTCTCCTGCAAAGTCTCAAAGGGACGGTCGGGAACCGACCACGGCAGAAGACCCGAGCCGGGTCAGGACTGTACGCGGAAGATGTTCGGGTTCCGTAAGGGGCACCCACGGCCGTACATCGAAATCGGTCAACGCCGGACGCACCGTCTCTTGTCGACGTGTCGTCGCCGGAACCAACAGTCGTGGCAACGGTGCTCTTGTCCGCTGACGGCGGGTCGGCGGGAATTCGGTGGCGCCTCCGGCCGGCCCACCTAGGCTCCGTCACATGTCTTTGCCGCTGCGAGCCATCGTGCTCATCCAGACCCAGCCCGGACGAGGCGTCGACCAGCGGGCAGCGTTTGCCACGCTGGCGCCGGTGGTGCGGGCCGAGCCCGGCTGTCTGCGCTACGACCTCCATGCTGTCGCGGACGACCCGGACCGCTTTGTACTGATCGAGGAGTGGGCATCGGCGGAGGCCCTGCAGGCGCACGACGCCTCCGAGCACATGCGCGAAGCCGACGCCGCCAACCGTGCGTTCCGCGCCGGGCCGGCCGAGGTGTTTCTGCTGGAACCGGCCCCCGTGGCCTGACGCGTCGCGCCATCTCCCCTGGCGGGATCGCTACCGGCGCCGTTCCCGGTTCGTGGCGGAGATCAGGATCGGGAACGCTCCCAGCGGGTCACCGCGGACGCCGCCAGGACGAGCGCCAGCACCGGCGTCACGGCCAGGACGATCCACTGCACCGGTTCGAGCATCACCGGCGGGGAGAACCGCGGGCTGGACGCCATGAAGCCGGGGAATCCGTAGTTCACCATCGCCGCCATGCCCCACACGGGTGCGGCCACCGCCAGCAGCCGGCGACGGACCGAACCGCCCAGGCGCCACACTCCCCACCCGGCGAGCCCGGCAGCGAGCAGATACCACGGGACCCCGAGATAGACGACGTTCCCGCCGACGAAATGCCATTGGCTGGGATCCCGGCCCTGCCACATGTCGCAGAGGCTCGCGAGCGCCGCGGCGGCGTACGCTGCCCCGAACCACCGCAGCGAGCCCGGCCGTTCGGCGGGCTCACCGCGGAGAAGCCACGCCGAGGTGGCCGCGACTGTCACTGCCGCGGTCATCCACCAGGCGGAATCCAGGAAGTGGACCGGCGACTCCGGATACCAGGAGGCGACCCGCACGACCTCAAGAGCCGCCGCCGGCACCGCCAGCCCGGCCGCCGTGCGGCGGTGCCGGGTCAGCACGGCCCAGAACACCAGCGCCCAGCTCGACACGCGGATCCAGTCGAACCCGTCGACCAGCGCCAGGCCGTCGGCGCGGACCGCCGCGTTCAGCTTGAGCTCTTCGAGGTGGGGCATACCGACGCGGTGCAGGCCGAGGGCCAACATCAACATTGCCCCGACGACCTGGAACGTCCGTGCCGCCTGCCGCCAGGCGGCCCCATCCGTGAAGATGAGCCGCCGGGACCGCCGCGGCCGCCGAAGGGCACGGTCCTGCAGCATCTGGCACGCCTGGTCGGCGGTGGGACGATCGGCCGGGTCGGCGGCAAGCAGGCGTTGCAGGGCCGGTTCCAGCGCGCCGGCGTTGCGGGCCGGGCGCAGGTCATGACGGGCGTACGCGGCCAGCATGGGCAACAGGCCGGAACGATGGAACGGCCCGACCCCCTCGATCGCGTGGTACAGGGTGGCGCCGACCCCGAACACGTCCGCGGGCGGGCCCGGTGCGCCGCCGTTGACCTGCTCGGGCGCCAGGTATCCGGGGGTGCCGAGCACCGCGCCGGTCTCGGTGATGGTCTCCGCGTCCGGCATCGTGGCGAGCCCGAAGTCGGTCAGCCACACCACGTCGTCGTCGCCGACCAGCACGTTCGCGGGCTTCACGTCGCGGTGGGTGATTCCGGCGGCGTGCGCGCCGGCCAGCGCCGACAGCAGCTGCCGTCCGATTTCGACGACCCGTTCGACCGGCAACGGGCCGTCCTCGGCCACGATGTCCTTCAGCGAACGGCCGGGCAGCAGCTCCATGACGATCCACGGCCGGTCGTCGTGGTCGAGAACGTCGTACACGGAGACGATGTTGCGGTGGTTCAGCGCGGCGGCCGCGCGTGCCTCGCGCAGTGTGCGCCGATATCCGTCGGTGTGGCTGCGCTCCGAGGTGCCGCCGCGGTAGTACAGCTCCTTGATCGCCACCTCGCGGTGCAGCAGCTCGTCGCGAGCCAGCCACACCACACCCATCCCTCCGCTGCCGATGCGCCGCAACAGGCGGTAGCGGCCACCCAGGACCTGACTGCCCTCCGACTCCTGGCCGGATCCCGGCGAGTGGATCATCACGGCGACACGGTAACGGTCGCGCCCAAACGCCGCCGCCTACCGGGGTACGGCGCGGAACCATCCTTCCCGGTCACTCGGGTCGGGCCCGTGCCGGGGCAGCACCGGCGGCTCCTCGCCGGTGACCGGCGCGTAGTGGTCGAACTGGGTGGTCAGGACGGCCTCGCCGCCGGTGAGGTCGGGCAGAGCCCCGACGACCTGCGGCACCCGCGACGACGGCAAGGTGCCCCTGACCTCGAGGTATCCGCCGGCGGCCGCGGTGTCGAGAACGACCGCGCCGAGCCGGCCGAGCAGTGCCATCACCGCGTCCACCGTGTGGTGTGCAACGTTGACGTCGAAGCGCTCGATCGGCTGGCACACCCGGGCACCGGCCTCGCGCAGCGCCGCGGTCACCACGACGGGGGCGAGGTTGCGGAAGTCCGCTGCCACGCTGGAGATCGACTTGTCGAACTTCTGGTGCGGCCTGCTCTGCCGCGGCCAGTACTGCGAGGACGTCATGGTGACCGTGCAGTCGGTGACGGGCCAGCCGTGGAGGCCGTGGCGGAGCGCGGCCCGCACACCCTGCTCCGTGGCGGCGATGAACGCCGGGGGCAGCCGGCCCGGTTCGTTCCCCGTACGGAACTCGATCCCGTGTCCGACCTCGGCAGCGTCGATACGCAACCCGATCCCGGCCAGGTACGGGTTGCCGCACTCCTTGATCCGGTCCTCGGCGGAGCCGGTGCCCACGACCCGTTCGATGCAGGCCGTCAGCGTGCCCGAGAACCTGACCCGGACGCCGTACCGGTCCTCCAGGAGTGCGGCCACCACCTCCTTCTGGACCTCGCCGTGCAGGCGGATCACCGCCTCCGCCTGCTGCTCGTCGAGCCGCAGGTCCACCAGCGGATCCTCGTCGGCCAGCTCGGCGAGGCCGGCGAACATCGTCAGTCGCTGCGCCGGGTCGACGGGCTCGACGAGCGCCTGCCGGGTCGGCGGCGGGAACTGATAGGCGTTCCGGCGCGGCGGGCTCCCGACGTGCTGGCCGATCCGGGCCGACAGGCCGCGTACGGCTGCGATCTGACCGGCGGACGCCGACGGGCGCACCAGGACGCCGGCGGGCTCGCTGACGGCGATCTGGGTCACCGTCTGCGGGCGGGTTCCGGCGACCTGCACCCGATCGCGTACGCGCAGGCTTCCGGACCACAGACGCAGCCATGCTCGGCGGCCGTGGTCGTCGCGGTCGACGGCGAAGACCGTGCCCGCCAGCGGACCGTCCCGCTCCTCGCAGCGCGGCAGCAGGCGGGCCAGGATGTGGCGCAGGTGCGGCACACCGGCTCCGGTGATCGCCGAGCCGCACGCCACCGGGCTGAGCTCGGCATGGCGCACCGCGTGCCGGATCGCGATCCGGACGTCACGCACGCGGGCCGGCTCGCCCGTCAGCCAGCGGGCCGCCACCGAGTCGTCGACCTCCGCCACCTGTTCCACCACCGGTTCGGAGCTGAGGTCGATGGCTCGGACCCGGGCCTCCCGGCCTCCCTGACCGGTGACCGCGGTGAGCATGACCGCGGGCGCCGCGAGCCGCTCGCGTACCTGGGCGAGAACCCGGTCGACGTCGGCGCCGCGGCGATCCACCTTGTTGAGGAAGAACACCGTCGGTACGCCGATGCGGCGCAGCGCCCGCCAGATGGCGACGGTCTGCGGCTGGACGCCTTCCACGCTGGAGACCACGAGCACCGCGGCATCAAGTACGGCCAGGGACCGCTCGACTTCCGCGATGAAGTCGGGGTGGCCCGGTGTGTCCAGCAGGTTGATGGTCAGATCACCGAGGCTGATCGACGTGACGGCCGCCCGGATGGTGATGCCGCGGCGGCGTTCCAACTCCATCGAGTCGGTGCGTGTCGTGCCGGCGTCCACGCTTCCGGGCCGGGAGACGGCTCCGGCCTCGTACAGCAGGCGTTCGGTCAGGCTGGTCTTTCCGGCATCAACATGGGCGACGATTCCGAGATTCACCAGGGACAAGGCGCAACTCCACGGTAGGACGGTCAAGGGTCCGGAGCGTGGACGTTGCTCGCATTGTCACTCCTCGTCGTGGTCGATGCCGTTCTATACCCGTCTGCCGCGATTGGCGGGGGCGATCGCCAGGGTCACACGGCCGCGGTGACGGCCGCCACCGAGTTTTCCCGCCGGCCAGTGCTCGCATGGTCGAGGGTCGGGCATCGCGGCGCGACCGGAATGCCCGGGCCGGGGCATGAACGGAGTCGTGCCACAAGGTCATCAATCCGTCACGCCAGGTGGTGGTGGCCGGGTGGCCTCCGTCTATCCTGTACGCACTGACATCAAGCCGTCACGGGGAGATCATGTGACTGAACGCGCTGCGCACGGATCGAATGGTCGCTCGCGTTCCGCCACCGGCCACACGGTGACCGTCGAGTGGGGAGATCTGGCGTACGCGGCCGTGGCGGCCGCCGCGCCCGACCAGATCGACCTTTTCACCGCGGCCACGGTGCAGTGGGAAGCCGGCACCATTCGTCGGCGCCACGGCGGGACCGGCGGATCGGTCGGGTCCGGGATCGAACCGGTGCTGATCGCCGAGGTGGTGGGCCCGGTCCTGCTCGGCGCGTCGGCGGAGGTGCTGGGCGTCGCGACGGTCGCCGCGTGGCGTGGCCGGCGTCGGTGGTTTCGGCGCGCGTGGTGGTCGCGGCGCCGAGACGCCATCCCAAGAGCCCGGGTGACGCTCGATGCGGACCAGGCGGAAGCCCTGCGATCGGCGTGCGTGCGGCACGGGACGATGCTCGGGCTCAACGAGGCTGAGGCGGCGATGCTGGCCGACGCGATATACGGCGCCCTGTGCCGAGCGATGGCGGATGCCGTCCACGTCGATGACTAGCACGGCCGCATTCCCGCGGCTCTCGCCTGCGGTCACCGGCTCGCCGACGGTCGCCGCGCCGCGCCGCCTCGCATCGATGTACGTCCTGGTGACGTTTGCGCTGGTGCTGTTGGGTGGCGGCGCCGCGGCCGCGATGCGCGACGCGTACAGCGCGAGGGAACCGGCCGCCGCGGTCCGCTGCCTGAGCGAGCAGGGGATCGACTGGACGGCCCTGCAACGGCTCGATTCGCCGTGGCAGCGCAGCCCGGAGGTCCGGGAGCGGATCCGCACCTGCACCGCGCCGAACGCCCGCGACCAGAGCCTGGTCATGCTGGCCGGCGGCGTCCTGCTGCCGGTGGCCGCCGTGCTTCTGATGGTCGGCGGCACGCTGCTGGTGCGGTGGCGGCTGTCGCGCGACGTGGTTCTCCCGGCGCGCACCGTCGCGGCGGGATGGGCTGCGGCACGCTTCGCGGCCTGGTGCGACCTGTTGGGTCTGACCGGGCGGCGGCGTCCCCGGCTCGTTCTCATCGCACCGTACGCATCCGGGCGGCAGGCGTTCACCACCGGGTTGCCGTTCGCGGCGCCACGGGTCGTGTTGCCGTTGGGCCACGCGTATCTGGAGCCTGCGCGGTTCGACGTGCTGGTGCTGCACGAGCTCGCCCACGTACGGTCCCGGGACGTGTCCTGGGCCGCGGCGGTGTGGTGGACCGGTTGGCTGAGCGTGCCGGTGCTGCTCGCGGCGCTGAGCCCGCTGGTGCGCTGGCCCCACCAGCGCGCGGGGCTGCTCGTCGAATACCTGCCCTCGTTCGTGGTGGCGGTTGCGCTTTCGGTGATGATGCTCGGCCTGCGGGCGGCGCTGCTGCGCCGGCGAGAGCTCGCAGCGGACCACTACGCGCGGGAGGTTCTCGGCGACCCCGATGCGCTGCGCGAAGTCCTCGGCGCCGACGCCTTGGCGCGCCCCGGCCAGGCGGGACAGGCGGAATGGCTCCGGCGGGTGGGGCGGGTGCATCCGCCTCCAGCGGTGCGGGCCGAACCCGACCCGACCGCATCGGACCGGTGGGAAGGCGGGTTCGCCGTCAGTGCCGTCACCGCACTACTGGCGATGATGACGGTGCAGACCGCCTACACGGTTCTGGCGGTTCCGGGCCTGGCGTGGCACGCCCGGCTGCCGCTCAACCTCGCGACGGCCGCCGGGAGTCTGTTGTGGGCGGGTGTGATCGTCCCGGCGTGGCGGCGCCGGGCGCACCAGTCCACGGCGGCGCACGGCGCGCCGACCTGGTCCGGTCCAGTGGCCGGCGCCGTGCTCGGCACCGTCGTGGGCTTCTTGATCCAGGTCCCTGGACAGGCCACCAGGACCTCCCCCGGGGTCTGGCAGGCCCAGTTCGCGGATCATCTCATTCTGGGTGCCGCGACGGTGGCCGTGGTCGCGGCCGGCGTCGCGGTTCTGACCGCCGGGCTCGCGGTGTCGGCGAACGCGGCCCGGGCGTTGAGCGCGGTCCTGGCGGGCGCGATCGCGTGGACCACCACGTTCACCGCATCGATCTGGGTCCTTGTCGGATACTTGCGGGACGGCGACGCGGGTCGTATTCGGACCATGCTGATGGGCGCCGGGCTGTGGGAGTGGCGGTGGGCACCGCCGCTCATTCTGGTCGGTTGTGGACTTGCCGCGTTTCGCCGCGGTGCCGTGGCCGTTCCGGTCGCGGTGCGGGTGATCGGTGTCGCGGCGCTCACCGGCGGGATCGCCGCCGGGTTGACCTGGCAACTCCGGATCGACTCCGCAAACTCCGACGACCAGCTGTTCGTACTGATCAGTCAGCGGTCCATGATTTGCGCCTCTGCCGGCTGGGTGGTCCTGGCAGTGCTGCTGTCCGTTCGCCGCGGTGGGGTTGCGGCGGGCGCTCCGGTGATGCCCGCAATCCCTGCCGCACTGGCCGGCGGGTTCGTCACCGCTGCCTTGGCCGGCGCGGTGACGTTCGGGGTCGCCGCCGCCGGTGGCCGCGGACGCAGCCTGGACGTGCTGCTGGACGCGGTGGCCTGGCCGGTGTGGCAGCTGTTCGTCGCGACCGTCCTGACGTTGCCGGCGCTGCTGGCGGGCGTGCGGCTTGTGGACCGGCGTCGGCGGCGGGCGCAGCGCCCGGCCACCGGCCGCGTTGCCGCGCTCGCCACGGTTGTGCTCGTCGGGACCTTCAGCGTGACGCTGGTCGGCGGCATCCTGCCACCGCTGGCCGTCGGCCCGCACGACTGGTCGAACTACCTGGCCTCTGTCGACACGACCCCCGTCCGCGACCCGGACGCCGTTGTCGCGGTTCCCTCCGCGCCGCCTGCACCCGCCACCGAGGCCGGGGGCGGTGACCCGGGTCGTCTGCTCGACGACGCCGCGGCCACCGCGGCGCTGACCACCGCTGCCGACCGGCTGCTGCCGGCCGGGCATCGGCGTGTCGCAACGGACTCCCGTGGCGGGACGATCCCCCCAGTACGGCCAGAGACGTGCCGTGCGACGCTCGTCCGCCAGGCAGCGGCTGAGCGAACGCGTCCCCACACTGTGGACGCCGCGCAGAAGTACAAGATTTCGGTGGGCCCCCACCCGGAGGTGACGGTCACTCTCGGCATCACGTCGTATGTGACGCCGGTCCGTGACTTCCGAAGCGATCAGGAGTTGGTTGACCGGTGCGCGCACCTCACCATCCCGTCGCCGGTGGCTGACACCGGCGTGTTGGAGGGCGGGTACGTGCGAGGGGCCGCCCCGGTCGTGTCGTATCCCGCGTATCGCACCGACTTCACCATCACCGGGCGGGTCCGCACCTTGGCGGTGGTGTCGACGGTGCTGTCCGAGCGTGCCCTGGTTGGGCACAACGTCGTGTCCGTCGAGCTCCTGTTGAGCAGCACCGGTGGGCCGCCGTCGGCGGAGGTGTTCAGGTACCGCGACCGGCTCGGCGAGTCGCTTCTGCTCGCGGTTGTCGGCGGCCTGCGGGTCGACCGGTGAGCCGCGCAGGTGACACCCGGCGTGCAGGCATCTCGCCGGACCATTGAGCGTGTGGACGCTTGGCTGCACCGCATGCGCGGTCCGGGTCGAACCGGCGATCACGGCCGGCGTCGCGGGCATCCCCGGCCGGTGACGTGGACGGCCGCCCCGGCCGGATATGCCAGGGCGGCCGTCCACGATCACAGGGCCAGGTGCTGGCCCGGACGGATCAGGTGCGGGTTGCCGCCCAGAACACCGCGGTTCAGTTTGAACAGCGTGCGCCAGCCGCCCTTGATGTGGTGCTTCTCCGCGATCGACGCCAGCGTCTCGCCAACACGTACGATGTGGACCCGCCCGTGGGCCTGGGCCTTGTGGGCCCGATGTGCCTTGTGGGCCCGGGGCGCCTTGTGCGCGCGATGTGCCTTGCCGGCCTTGTGCGCGGCCGTCCGGTGTGGCGTCGAGGAGCCCGCCTTCGCGCCACACACCGGCCATGCGTGGATGCCCTGGGAGCGCAGGACATGCTCGGCGACCGCGATCTGCTGCTCCCGAGTGGCCTTGTCGGCGGTGCCGGCGTACTTCGTGCCGCCGTGTCCGGCCCAGGTGCCGCGGCTGAACTGCAGCCCACCGTAGTAGCCGTTACCGGTGTTGACATGCCACCTGCCGCCGGACTCGCACTTTGCGATGGCGTCCCAATTGACGCTGGACGCGGACGCCGGAGCGGCGGGCCCGAGCAGGGCCACGGTGCCGGTGACACCGGCCGCGATCACGCCCAGCATCAGGCGGGCGGGCTTTCGGAACTGTGCCATGACAGAGAACCTCCACGCCTGCGAGGTCAGCTGTCGGGTTCGGGCTGAGTTGCCCGGCCGCAAAGTGCGGCTTCACCCCGAGGCGCGCTGCAGCGCGCCGAGGAACGTATGGGTCCCCCGCTCCAGGCCTGGTTGAGGAATGCCCGAGCTACGACGGCCTGGATTCGGCGTTATCGTCCACGGGGCCCGCATTGGCGGACGTGGCGACGCTAGCCACGGAAATCACGGTGCGGCAACGAAATCCGGCCTGATCGTGAGATCGGTCTCTTGTTGCCAGACCTCCCGGCCGCCCGGATCCGGCATCGGCTAACGGACATCGCCGCCGAGAGGTTGGCGAACGTCGAAATACCGCGTGGACGGCTGTCGCGATTGTCCGCGCCATGTGTGGGCGGACCAGGACTTTCGTACTGGTCGGCGGTTTCCCGGTGGTGGTGTTTTCCGGGAGCTGTGTCGCTGCGCTCGTGCGGTGTTTCTGTCGTACCCAGGCCGTAGCGTGCCGGGCGTGAACACGACTGAGGATCGCTTGTACTTTTTCTCCGGATCCGCCGACCCGCCGCCCGGGCAGGGAGTCCACGAGCAGGTTGCCGACCCGGCCCGCTATGCCGCGCTGGCGGGCGTGCAGCATTGGCGACGGATGCTGTCGAACTTCTGGCCGGCCGACATCACGCTTGGCGAGCGTACGTATCGTACGGTCGAGCACGCGTTCCAGGCGGCGAAGATCGCCTTGGTGGATCCGGAGCTGGCCAAGGGGTTTGCCGTGGAGAGCGGCACCGATCTGGCGCGTGGCGATGGTGCGACGGCGCGGAGGAACCGCAAGCTTGTGCTGTTGGACGCCGCCCAGCTGCGGCAGTGGGACGAGCGCAAACATGCGGTGATGCGCGACGCGATGCATGCGAAGTTCAGTCGGCACGAGGAGCTGCGCGTGGTGTTGCTGGCAACCCTGCCGGCCCACCTGTGGCACGGCACGGGCCGTGGTCAGCCACCCGTACGCATCTTCGACCTGGAGTCGATCCGGGACGAATTGGTCTGAAGTGGAGCTCTGACGTCAACGACTACTGGGATTTCAGCCCCGGTACCAGGTGCGGGTGCTCGCATAGCGCACGTTGCCGACCTTGTCGTTACGCCCGGACCTGCACCTTCGTCGTCCTGGGCCGATTCTTGGTGTTCCGCTGTAGGTGCCGGTCTTGACCGGCAGTGAGTAGGGCGCGGCAGTGTCCACGCCGACGTACCTGCCGTTCGACCAGAGTTCCGCCCTCGCCACCCCCGACACGTCCTGGACGTCGCTGAGCGTCGTGGTGAAGGTGCCTTGCAGCCGCGCCTGGCGTGCCGGCGTGACAGTCGCGACGGTCGGGCCCGAGTCATCGATCCGGCCGTACCAATTCGCTGAGCCGATGTTGCCCGCGGCGTCCTGCGCGTCGATTGAGAACACGCCCTCGAATTCCGTGACGTGGATTGTCGCTTTCCAGAGGTTGGTGCCCGGCTGGCGGATCATCGGGACACCACCCGAGGCCGTTACCGCGGTGACGTCCGGGTCCGTGGTGACGACGATGTCCACGGGATTGCGCAGCACCGCGCCCTGGCCCGGCGAGACGATCGAGACCTGCGGGGACAAGGTGTCGAAGCGGACCACCGTCGTGCGCTGCCCGACGTTGCCCGCGTAGTCGCATGCACGGACAGTGACCAACCGTTCACCATTGGTGTCGGCGGGAGCCGTCAGCTGCATCGGCGCGGCTCGGAGACCGACGCCCGCTGCGGGCGTCTTTTCGGCCAGGCCGGCTCACATCCCGAGGATATCTTCCTTGCGAAGGTATCCTCGCGCCGATATCTTGTGCGCCGTGAAGACGCCGCTCCAGGAGCCAACGTTCCTGATCCTGACCGCCCTGGCCAAGGGGCCCATGCACGGCTACGGCCTGATCCTCGAGGTCACCGAGTTGTCGCAGGGTCGGCTGTCGCTGCGGCCCGGCACGCTGTACGGCTCCCTCGACCGGCTCGCCGACGACGGACTGGTGACGCTGGACCGCAGCGAAATCATCGACGGCCGCGCCCGCAAGTACTATCGCCTGACCGACCAGGGAACCACGCTGCTGCGCACCGAGACCGAACGCATGCGCCGCGCCGTCGAGGCCGCGACCAGCCGCCTCGACGCCGCTCGGGCACCGCGACCGGCGACCGCGCCGACCCGTACACGCCTCGCCGGTGGCCTGGCATGACGGCCGTGCTGCGGGAGCGCTACACCAGACTCCTGCGCTGGTACCCCGCCGCCGACCGGGCCGACCGCGGCGCCGAGACCGTCGAGACCTACATGGATCTCGCGCGGAACGGCCAGCGCTGGCCCCGGCCCGGTGACGTCGTCGACCTGATGACCGGCGGCCTGCGCCAGCACCTGCGGGCGCGCAACGCCCTCGGTCTCGCCGATGCCCTGCCTATCGCCGGCACGTTCGCCCTGATGACGACCACCGTGCTGGCGGCGGTCTGGATGACCGGCATAGGACTCATCACCAACGGCTTCGCCGACTGGGATCCGGCAACGCCGTCCGCCGCACTCACCGGTCTGGCATGGATCAGTTGGCTGCTTGCCCCGCTGGCCGCACTGGCCGGCTACGGCCGATGGGTGGTCGCGGTCGCGCTCACCATGACGACCGCGATGCTCGCCGCCGCCGCGTCGACCTCACTCGGCCTGCCAGAGGTATCTGTCCTCGCACCTCAGGTCGCGCTCGGCATGGTGGCCCTGGCCGCACCCAACCGCCGCAGCTACCGCAGCACCGCGGTCGTTGTTGCGCCCGCGATCGCGGCCGCCGCGTTGGCCGTGCTGGTCGGACCGCAGAGCGAGGCGCTGCCCGCTGCCGGGCTGATCCTGACCCTGGCAACGATCGTCACGGGGGTGGTCCTCACCTCCCACCGTGACCGGCGGGCCTGGTGGCCCGCTGTGGTGCTGCTCGGACCGGTGCTGCTGCTCCACTCGGACCTCCTGGAAGGGATGCACGGCACCGCCATCCCCTTGTCGAGCAAGAGACTCATCGCTATTTGGACCCTGATGTCGCTGCTCATCGCGGTCGCCGTACTGATGGCGGCAATGACGTGGAAGACCATGCAGACCCGCCATCAAACGGCGGGGCGCGAACAGCAGATCCGCCAGCTCGCCGAACAGACCGCGACTGACGGAAACCACCCGGGGGAACGACACCAGCTCACGCTGGACATCCCCGAGTCCCAGGATTAGCCCACGGGAAGGGCGATTCCGAGAGGGCATCACGGCGAATCCGCGCTGCAGTACAACGGGGGCAGCGCGTATCCGCAAACGACCCGCGACGGCCGCGGCCGTCGCGGGTCCCGATCCCACGGTGCGTCCGGGCGTGCATCGCGCACGCGCTGGCCGCCGGCTCCTACACGGCGCAATTGGTCAGCGAGCGGCGCGTTCGCCTCGGGACCGGGTTCGCCGCAGGATTGCCCGCAGGCGCCAATTGCGTGGTTTGGGTATTTGCTGACTCGGCTCGCTGACGGGGCGGGGCATGCGCGGGACGTCGACCGGTGGCGGGGTGGGGACGTCGTCGCTGACCGCGGCGCCGACGCGGTAGCTGTGCGAAAAGCGGGGCGCGTAGCTGTTGTGCAGGCACACCTGCTCGGTTTGGCAGACGCGGCGGTCGTACGGGGCGTACGCCAGAAAGGCGGCCAGCTTCTGGTCGCGGTCCGCCCGGGAAAGGTTGACCGGCAGCTTCGCGATCGGGTAGCCCATGTAGCCGGTCATCCGGTGTGGGAGACGGTAGGCGGCCTGGGCGGCGGACGTCAGGTGGCCCACGATGTGGTGATCGGTATGGTCGCCGTCGCGAAAGGGGTGCACGTAGTCGAGCGTGCGGATGTCGGTGGGCTGGTAGTGATTCATCAACCCGGTCAAGGTATGAATCACACGTTTCAGGGTGTATGACCTGCTGGAGTCGAGCGGATGCACGGTGCGTACTCGCCCGACCCACAACGCGTACAGGGACTCGTGGCGGCGCAGGGTGCCGCTGGATCCGTCGGGCAGGCGCAGAAAGACCAAACTGATCCGGGTAGCGGGCAGTTGACGGCGGGTCAGCAGTCGCCCGTCGACCCGCAGGTCGTTCTCGATCCAGTGGTCGGCGACGCCGGCCATGGCCGCGTAGGCCGCCATCGGGCCCTGCTCGCGGGTCTGCCAATAGGCGTCGCCTTGCCCGTCGTCGCCCGCGGTGACGAAGACAGTGATCACGCAGCGCCCTGCGGCGATATCGTGCTGGATCGCCGGGTTGATGAAGAGCAGGTCGTCGTCCTCATGCGCGACGACGCTCATGGTGGTGATACAGGCCCGGTCGTGGGCGCCCGTAAACGCCCATGCCTGGGCGGCTCCCGTCACCCAGAGCGCGAGGTAGACCCCGAACAGGCACACGGCGAGGCCCCTGCCACACCCCCAGCCGGCAAGGACGGCCTTGCCCCAGCGCCCCCGATTCACGATGCACCCGTTTTCCTCGCAGTGTGCCCTTTCCGGTCATGGGCAGCGATCGCTGTGGATGGTAACCAGTGACACCTAACGCCCTCCCGCCCACCTGCACGGCGTTAGTGCTGTCGTGGGCTGGCGCGGTCAACAGTGCTCGGGCTCGGTGGGTCAGGCGGCGGCACTGATCCGGACGCCGCGAGGGCATTGTGAACGAACAGTGATGAGTCAGCAGCGGATGGGGCATCCTCGAGCAGATCGGTCACCTCGGCGACCGTGACAGTTGGGCGTTCAGCTCGTCGCGCCAGGCGAGCCAGCGCTGCAGCTCGTCCAGGTCGAATTCCGGCCCCCGTGTCATCAGGGTGAACATGCCGGCGCCGCGCTCACGCAGCCGTTCGCCGATGGTCCACGGGTCGCCGTCGACGAACACCGACCGTTCGATCGTGCCCGGATCGCGCTGCACTTCGTCGCAGAATCGGTCGAGTTGACGCGACTTCTCGCTGAAGACGTCGTCCTCGGCGAAGGTCTGCCAAATGTCGGCGTACCGGGCCACCAGTCGCAGTGCTTTCGGCCCGTCGGCGGCCACCAGAATCGGCACCTTCCGGATCGGACCGGGGTTGAGGAGAGCCAATCGGCGTTGGATGCGTTCCAAAGCCTCGCCCAGTTCCCGAACACGCTGAGCCGGTGAACCGAACTCGAAGCCATACTCCTTGGCCTCCCACTCCCGGAAGCCCGCGCCGAGGCCGAGGATCAGCCGGCCGTCGCTGATGTGATCGACCGTGCGGGCCATGTCGGCGAGCAGATCGGGGTTGCGGAAGGCAACGCAGCTGACCAGCGCGCCGATCTCGGCGCGGTGGGTGGACTCGGCCCACGCCCCGAGCACGGTCCAGCACTCGAAATGTTTGCCGGACGTGTCCTTGCCGAGCGGGAAGAAATGGTCCCAGTTGAAAACCGCGTCAGCACCGAGCGCGTCGGCTTCCGCGGCCGCCCGTCGGATTGCCGCATAGTCGGCCCGCGACGGTGGGATCTGGATCGCGACTCGAATCGTGCCCGGTGACGTCATCACGATCGAATCGTATGTCCTTAGCGAGCCTGGACCGGGTGCTCCCGGGCGCGGGGGCCGCGACCGGCTGCGCTGGGGGCTGTGGCCCGCACAGGACGACGCTCAGGTCGTCTTCGATCCCGTGCCCAGCAGTCCGGTGCGGACTGTTGGGCGTGGCGCCCCGGGCCGCCGCGGCCCGGGGCGCCTCTGGCTTACCGGTTGCCGTTGAGCACTGAGATCGGCAGCGGGGCCGCGACCGGCGGCCGGACCGGCTGCACCGGGGCCGCCCGCAGCGAGGCAGCACCGGGGTCGGTGGGCAGCGGCGTGGTGAACGGCTGGTACTTTCCTTCGCACAGCGCACCCTTGGCCGGCAGGATGGCGTTGAGCAGGTAGGTGTCGATCGCGTTGGTAGCACAGTCGGACGTGCCGTACGACGTGTGACCCCAGTTGGTGTTCGACAGCAGCTGACTGTTCGGCAGCCGCTTGGCGGCAGACACCGCGTCGTCGTAGTTGGTCGCCGGATCCCACTTGGCACCGACCACGAGCACCGGCGCGGCGGTCCGGGTGGTCCACGGCCCGGTGTAGGCGTCTTCGTCGCGCACGGTCCAGGTGTTGCGGGCGCAGGGCGCGCTCGACCATCCCCATGCCCGGCCGAAGTAGGGTGCACGCTTGTCGGCCTTGGCCATCAGCGCCGGCCACTGGCTCGCATCTGCGGGATGCAGCGCGTCAGTGCAAAGTACGCCGGAGAAGGCCTCGGTGTCGTTGGCGTAGGGGAAGTCGCGGGATGCCTTACCGCGCATGTCGCGAATCCGTTTGATCAGCTGGGTCTTCGCCGCGTCTGCGACGGCCGGGGACGGCGGGTAGAGCAGATCCCATACCTGCTGCGCGGTCTGAGTGACGCCGTCGCCGGCGTCGGTGCCGTACAGCGAGCCGAGTACGCCGCCGATGAAGTCGGCGTACGTGATGGTGTAGGTGCCGGAGTCGTCCTTGATCACCAACGGCTTCTTGCGCAGCGCGTCCGCGATGGTGGCGAACCTGGCGGCCGGGTCGCCGTCGGAGAACACGCAGTATTTCGGGCCGGCCTTGTCGCAGCGCTGCAGGATCTCCTGCAGCGCACGGTAGGCGCCGTCGGCCGAACGCAGTCGCTCGTCCTGCTCCTGGTTCGCGGTCTTCTTGGTACCGACCCAGTGCTCCGGGTCGAGCACGCCGTCCACGACGATCGCCCGGAAGCGGTCGGGGAACATGTTGGCGTAGTACTGTCCGATTGCGGTGCCGTAGCTGAAGCCCAGGTAGGTCAGCTTCTTGTCGCCGACGGCGCGACGCAGCACGTCCATGTCTCGGACGACTTCAGCGGTCGACATCGCGCCGGTCAGTGGCTTGCCGGTGCTCGAGCACGCCTTGCCGAACTTCTTGGCGGCATTGACGTACTTGGCCTCCTCTGTGGTGCCCCACGGGAAGGCGACGTTCATGTCCTGCAGCACCGCGGTCTGATCCTTGACCGAGCTCCAGCATCGGACGTTCGTGCTGGCGGCGATGCCGCGCGGGTCGATTCCCACGATGTCGAAGTGCTGCAACAGCGAGTCAGAGAGGAAGGAGGGGGCGGCACGGGCGATGTCGGTACCGGACCCTCCTGGTCCGCCGGGGTTGAGGAACAGGCTGCCGATCTTGTGTTTCTGGTCCTTGGCCTTGATCCGAAGGATCGCGATCTCGGTGGTGCCGCCCTTGGGGTTGTCGTAGTCGAGCGGGAGCCGGGTCGTGGCACATTCGGCCGTGTCGAAGCACTTGTACCAGCCGAGCGTGGGCGTCTTCACGGAGTCCACGCGCTTGCGCTCGAGCGCGCTGGTCGTGGCGGAGGCGGAGCTTTCCGCGGCGGTTGCCGGTCCGACAACCGAGCCGCTCAGCAGCAGCCCGGCCGCCCCCGCGATCAGAATGTGTCTGGCGAGAGGTGGCATCGCTGTCCCTTCCATCGACAAAGCGGCGACGTCGCCGCCAAACACGCATAGTAGAAGATCGATGTAAAACGGACGTATGGCCGAGATGCACTGTGGAGTGGACCGATGGGTGGGCGAGCATGCGGCCGCTGACCGCTCATCCTGTGTGGACGGCGGCGCCCCGCAGCGCCGTCGGTCGAAGGTCCTCAGATCAGCCCGAGGCGCTGCACTGCGGTCTGTTCCTCGAGGAGTTCCTGCACGGACGCGTCCATGCGACTCCGCGAGAACTCGTTGATGTTCAGGCCCTTGACGATCTCGAAACGGCCGTCACGCGCGACCACGGGGAATGATGAGATCAGCCCCTCCGGGACGCCGTACGAGCCGTCCGAAGCCACCGCGGCGGACGTCCAGTCGCCCTCTGCGGTGCCATGGACCCAGTCGTACACATGGTCGACGGCTGCCGACGCGGCGGAGGCAGCGGACGACGCGCCTCGGACCTCAATGATTTCCGCGCCCCGCTTGGCCACCCGCGGGATGAACTCGCCCGCCAGCCACGCCTCGTCCACGCGGTCCGCCACCCGCTTCCCACCGGCCTCGGCATGGAAAACGTCCGGATATTGAGTGGCTGAGTGGTTGCCCCAGATGGTCAGCCGCCGCAGCTCCGACACCGAGGTCTGGAGCTTGCGCGACAACTGAGCGATGGCCCTGTTGTGGTCGAGTCGGGTCATCGCGGTGAACCGGTCGGCCGGCACGTCCGGCGCGTGACTACGGGCGATCAACGCGTTGGTGTTGGCCGGGTTTCCGACGACGAGCACCCGTACATCATCGGCAGCACCGGAGTTGATCGCCGCGCCCTGCGGCCCGAAGATCCCGCCGTTGGCCGCCAAGAGGTCCTTTCGCTCCATGCCCTTGGTACGCGGGCGCGCCCCGACGAGCAACGCGACGTTGACGCCCTCGAAGGCACGCTTCGGGTCGTCGAACACGTCCACACCGGCCAGCAAAGGGAACGCGGCGTCGTCGAGCTCCATCGCCGCACCCTCGGCGGCCCGGACGGCCGCCGGAATTTCCAGCAGCCGCAGCCGGACCGGCACGCCCTCGCCCAACAGCTGCCCCGAGGCAATCCTGAACAACAGGGCGTAGCCGATCTGACCAGCAGCACCGGTGACGGTGACGGTGACTGGCGATGTCGTCATGGGGTCTCCTGCCATGGTCGGTGTTCGGCCCCGGTGCCGAACCACCGTTCGTGACCCTAGCCGCCGCAACCCGGCGGTACCGTTATGCAGTTCACCGCCCGATGTTCAGCTCGGATGCCTGGCGACCGGCGGGAACGCCCGGCTGGAGCCGGGCGCCGCGGGCACCGTCCGGCTGGCACTACGCGGCCTGGCCACCTGGTACCCAAACTCACACACATCGATCATGATGCACCTCTCAATCCTGGGTCCAAGTGAGGCGCTCATTCGGGCCCCGTTTCTACGACCGAAGCCAGGCTGCTTGTCGGTGCTCGGCCCTAATATGCGGAGCATGACGAGATATGTCGATGAGGACCTGCATGGTGCGGAGTTCCGCGAGTGCGATCTGACCGGGGCACGACTGATCGGTGTCGTCATGCAGGATGCCGTGATCGACGGGCTCGTCACCAACCTTGTGGTGAACGGTGTCGAGGTCATGGAGTTCGTCGAGGCGGAGCTCGACCGGCGTCATCCGGTGCGGATGCTGATCCGCTCCGAAGACCCTGCCGAGCTGCGCGAGGCGTCGCGTCGGCTTGATGCTGGCTGGGCCGCCACGATCGAGCGGATCCGCCGTACGCCCGGCATCGAGCGTCGCAGCGTCAACGACGAGTGGTCGGCGGTGCAGACGATGCGCCATCTGGTCTTCGTCCATGACTCGTGGTTCCGCCGCTGCTGCCTGGGCTCGACGGAGCTGTTCACGCCGATGGGCATCGGACCGACTGTCGAGCCCTACCGTGGAGCGCACGGGCTTGATCTCTCGCTCGATCCGACCCTGGACGAGATCGTGAGGGTGCGTGACGCGCAGGCCGCCGAGCTCGGGGCCTGGCTCGACAAGGTCACCGCTGTGCAGCTCGCAGCACGGGCGCCGGTGCCCGACGACAATGTCTGGCCGCCGTACGCTCGGGGCCGTTCGGTGCGGCAGTGCCTCGGCACACTGCTCAACGAGACCTTCGAGCACCACGGCTTCTGCATCCGCGACCTCGACCTGATCGATGCACAGGACGGTGAGTAGGGCCGTCGGCTACGGACTCAGCATCGTGCGGATGCGGGCCAAGTCAGATCCGCTCCTCGCGGCTGGTGGCAACGAGCCCCTGGCTGCTGCCTGTTCCCGGAGGGGCAGTAGGCATCGGCCAGTGCCGGCTGTTCAGCGTATTTGCGTGCCGCGGTGTCACTGGGAACGAGAGGGTGTTTGTGTCTCTGCACCCTGGAAGTGCCTTCCGAGACGGACAGATGGAACCCTAGACATGTCCCATCGTTCCAGATCAGAAGGCACTTCGCGTCCCCCGCCAGCGTTACTGGACGGCCGAGGCTTATGCGGCTGTCGTGTCGACGGGCCGCCCGCCGCGTCGGGAACGGAACTGAATGGTCAGCAGCGGGGTCCGGCGACCAGTGATCCCGTCACGGTGTACCGCCCGGGAAGCCGCGCCGTCAGCGCAGTCCAGCCTTCGGCGGCAGGTGCCAGGCAGCCGTCGGGGCCCGTGACGGCGAGCCATCGCGACCACCGCACCTTGAGCGACACGCTGCCGGGCGAGGTCACGTCGAGCACCACAGCGCCGTCCGTCCCCGACACCAGGGTCGCCCCGGCCACGATCGCCGGCGCGCCGGCTACCGCGTACAGGGTCCAGTGTTCGCTGTGCCAGATTTTGCGCAGGTAGGACTGCCTGGACCGGACGAGTGCGGCCTCCTGCCCGGCAACCGACGCCGACGGCGCGTCGGCGAGCGCGACCAGTGAGACCCCGGTGTCCTTCAGCCAGCGCAGGTAGCTGGACGCGGTGAGCCGGCCGTGGAAGAAGACCGCGTTGTGTACGGTGTCGGCCTGCCGCAGCCAGCCTCGGGCCAGCGGTGCGGTGCCGGGCACGTAGGCCGCTTCCCAGTAGTGGACGGTGGGCACAACTTCGACGCGACCCTGCGGCTGATCACGGGCCAGTTCGTCCAGCAGCGGCGCGAAGTAGGCCGGGGACGACGTGGGATCGCCGACGCTACGCAGGTCGCTGACCGACACCGGGTGCTGCCAGATGGCGACCGCGCCCACCAGGACCGCGACCGCGGCGGTCCGCGGTGCCCTGCTGGCCGGGAAGGGGACCCGGAGCAGGGCGGGCCGGGTCGCGTACCCGGCCAGGATCGCCAGCGCAAACGTCGCCGACAACCGCCCGGCGTTGAGGCCGACCGGGGTGGTGAGGATGCTCGCGGCGACGACACCGGCCGCGCTCAGCAGCGCGCCGATTCGGATCGCGGGGCGTGGGACAAGCAGCGCCACCAGCAGGCTCACGGTGCACGACCGGAGGGTGTCGGAGCCGATGGTGTTCATGGGTCCGCCCGCGCCGAACAGCGCGGCCATCCCCAGGGTCGGGACCGCCGCGGCGGTGGCCAGCAGCAGCCCGTCGACGCGCCGCCCCTGGAAGCCCGGATTCTCGGACCGCCGCCAACCTGCGGCCAGCAGCAGGGCGACGCCTGCCAGGCCGGTGAACAGGCCGACGACGGGACTGGTCGCCGCGGCGAGGACGCCGCCGACCACGGCGGCCGTGCGTCTCCGCCACGGTCGCGACCAGGTCAGCGCGAGCAGGGCGCCCAGCGCGAACACCAGACCGGCGGTGAACGTGACCCGCCCCGAGACGATGTTGCCGAACACGCCGACCGCCCCGAGCAGCGCGGCGAGCAGTGGCCGGGACGCGTGTGTGCGGATCAGCAGCGCGGCGAGTAGCAGGGTGGCGGTGACGGCGGCGATCGCGCCGAGGGCCCGGGCCCCGGTCGTGCCGCCCCCCAGCCAGCCCATGAGTTCCGGGGTGACCAGGCTGTACCCGAACGGCGAGACCCCGCCGTACCAGCCGAAGTTCAGGGCGGCCGCGCCGTGGCGGACCCAGAAGTCGGCGTACGCGGTCTGTGCGGCCAGGTCGATGCCCATCGGTGCCGCAGCCAGGTAGACCGCCGCCGCGGCAGCCGCGACTACGGCGACCGCGGCCATGATCCGCAGATTCGGCCGCTTCTGCGGATCGGTGGACGGCGTGGCGGGTCGGGCCGTCAGGTCGGTGGACATGGCTTGGGCGAAAGGCAGGTATTGGATGACATTTACCGAGATCGTTGGTCAGGTGCGTGCGGACGGATGGGCGGTGGTGCGGACGTGGCCGCGACAAGGTCGAACGGGATCGTTGGGTCATGGTGCCGGTTTGCAGCCGTATAGTGTCTGCCGCTGTCAAGGGTTCTCCCCGGTGAACGCCCGCCGAACGGCATCGGGCCGCCCGGTGTCATGCCGGGCGGCGGCGCTGCGTGAGGGTGTGCGCGCTACGGATCGGGCCGCCACGGGCTGATGGCGTCCCGCAGCACGTTCGCGCCGCAGTGGATTTCGTCACTCTCGAACATCGAACCGTCGACAAAGGTGACCCTCATGTCCGCCTTGAGGTACGCGGCGGAGACCGCGTCGGCGAGGATGTTCCGGCCGTTGACAACCGGGCTGCCGTCCTGAGCGGTGGGCCGGTGATCTAGCTCGGTGAGCCGACGCGGACGGCGCGGTTGGTATCGACATGAATTGGCACACGTCAGGAGATGTCGGCTGGCGCTGGGCGCGGCGCCTTCTCGCCGCGCCCAGCGCCGTGACCGCTCGAATCCTCGCGATGCCGACGGCTTGCCCGCCCGGGCACACGACGTGAACTGCCGCGGCATCGTGGGGGCAGGAATCGCCGCACTGTTTCCGCCGCCGCTGGCCCGGCATATATTCAACGAATACCGTCAGCAATGCCAAAAGGGTCGGCTCCGCCCAGGTGAGCTGCACGTGTAGCGGGCCAAAGACGGAACTCCACATAGGATAGCTGTCCGCCAGGACCGAAGCCCGGCCGGGAGCCTCGCCATGCTGTTCTTATGCGGTGCAAGAGGCGACGCGGCTGCGCGACCCTTTTGGCTGCATGACGTGTCAACGGTGGGCGAGCTTGGCGACACGTGCCGCGGACGGGTTGACCAACCACTGCCCGGCGACGTGGACGGTGGGCACGGTTTCGTTGCCGTCGGCGACGGCACGTACGGTGGCAGCCGCCTCAGGATCGGACCAGATGTTGGTTTCGGTGAAGGCGATTCGGCGAAGCCGGGAGGCCCAGGCGTAGCCGCAGGCAGTAGGGGCAGCCGGGTCGGCTGTAGACCGTGATGGGTTCCTGATTGCGTGCGGTCATGAGGTGGTCTCCGTGATGGGGCGGGTGGCAGTGCCGCGGATGTGCGGGGCGGCGGGGCTGGGCGGCCCTGGCGGGAAGCGGAAGTGGTGTACGTCGTCGATCGTGAACCCGGCGGAGCGGATGGCGGTGAGGGTGTCGCGGCTGGTGTGGCAGCCGGCGAGCAGGCGCGGCCACACGGTGGCGTCGACGAGTCGCTGAATCCGGTGCAGCGTGCCGGGGTGGTCGGCGGCGACGTGTTCGAAGAAGCGCAGTTGTCCGCCGGGGCGCACCACGCGGCGGATCTCGGCCAGGGCGGTGCTCTGGTCGGGTACGGTGCACAGCACCAGGGCTGTGACGGCGGCGTCGTACTCGCCGTCGGCGCCGGGTAGCGCGTCGGCGAGTCCGTCGACGACGGTGACCGGGACCGGTGCGGTGCGGGCGGCCTCTTCGGCGGCCGCGCGAAGCCGGGGTTCCGGTTCGACGGCGACGACGCGGGTGACCTGGGGTGGGTAGTGGGCGAACATGCGGCCGTTGCCGGCGCCGACCTCGATGACCGGCCCGGTCAGGCCGGCGGTCAGAGCGGCGCGGTGTTCGGCGCCGCCGGCGCGGTCCATGGTGACGCTGACGCGCTGGTAGTACCAGGCGAAGATCGGATGTGACATAGCCTCCATGCGGCTCCCGGGTCGAATTCCAGGCGGATGTGGGGGTCGAACAGTGGGCGTTCCACATCCCCACCTCAGCACACGTCGGAGCGACGCGGCCACCGGCCAGCCGGCCGCCAGCCTCTAGGGTCACTGCACGGCGCGGGTACCGGTCACGGGGATGTCGGGTGAGTGGAAGAACACGCTGCTTAACGAGTTGGCGCGGCGCGGACGCCAGACCGTCGACGCCGACAACGACGGATGGGTCTTGCCGGACAGCACCTGGGACGAGCCACGTATGGCAGCGCTGCTTGCCAGCCAGCCCGAGATGGTCGTGTCCTGGACCGTAGACAACCAAGGCCGCTTCGACGATCGCTTCGATCAGGTCGTTCCGCTCAGCGCGCCTCTTGACATCCAGCGCCCCGCGCGAATGGTCGGCTCGTATCAGGCTGAGCAGCCGGCCGGGCCGGGCAGATCCGTTCGCGAACGGTCACCAATCCAGGCCCGACTTGCTTGTTGGCGCGGCAACTAATATCGTTGGCGCACCAACAAGGTGAGGAGAAGTCGATGTATGAGATCACCGCGCAGGCCGTCATCACCGGTGACCTGGACACCGTGTGGGAGATCATGACCGACGTCAAAGGCTGGTCAAGCTGGGATCCGCACGAGCTGGACGCTCGCCTAGACGGTCCGTTCGTCACGGGTACGACCGGCTGGTCCAAGCCACGAGGCGGGCCGGCCACCACCTGGACACTCACCGAAGTGCAGGACCGACGACGGTGGGCCTCGGAGTGCGGGTTGCCCGGCGGCACGCTCTCCGGTGTCAACACGTTCGACCTGGTCGGCGACCGGAAGGTCCGTTGCGTGAAGACCGTGCACGTGACCGGGCCGCTCGTGCCATTGTTCCGGCTCTACTTCGGCCCACGCATCCGCCGCGACATGCTCAAGACGTTTACCGCACTGCAGGCAGAGGCATCACGTCGAGCCGCGGACGTCGCGGAATGACGGCGGCGCAGTCCGGGCCGCTGCTGTCACCGGGATTCTGGCTGCACCATGCCGCTCTCGCCTGGCGCGCCGAATTCGACGCCCAGCTCGCTCCGCTCGGCCTCACCCCGACGCAGTTCCTGCTGCTCGCCTCTGCTGGATGGCTGGAACACCAGGACGGACCGGCCACCCAGCAGCAGATCGCCGACCTGGCCGGCGCGGACCGCACCATGGCCTCCAAAGTGATGCGCACCCTGGTCGACAACGGGCTGATCCGCCGCGTCGCCCACGAATCCGACGGCCGATCCGTACGGATCCGCCTTACCCCCGCCGGACGGGAACTCACAGCGCAGGCAGTGACGATCGCCCAAGAGGTCGACAGTCGACTCTTCGGTCCACAGTCAGCGGACCTTCGCGCCACACTCCGTCACATCGCCGAGAACAGCCGCCACCGAACCCCACCGCGATGATCCGATGCCTCGACGACGATACGGTCCGCCCACCCCCGGCAGATGGGTTGCGCGGCGTCTGCGGGAATGGCGGCGACTGAGAGTTCCTTCTTCCGGTCTACTTGTCCGACCTCAGGTCGACCCACTCGGCGCCACTCTCGCCGATCCATTGCACATTCAGCACCTCGTGCCACGCGGCGAAAGGCGCACCGACGGTCATCAAATCTTCATGTGCGGACGCCGCCTTGACCGCAGCTTTCTCCACCAGCTCGACCGGGATGTCGAACAGCCGCGCCAGGGACGCCCGGGCCTCGCGTCCATCGACGACAGCACCCGGATCGTCGCTGGGCTCGGGCGCAGCAAGGGGCGGAACGTCGGTCAGGGTGGGCTCGCCCTCGACATAAGGCTCACCCGTCTCCGCGTCCCGGGGGTAAACGTAGACATGGTGCACCCGACGCGGCTCCCCATCGACGGTGACCAGCACGATGTGTTCGGCGCCATACTCGTCGTGGTCGAGAGCGATCACGGCGCGACGGATCGCCGGGGTCTCCTCCATGATGCTCGCGACCAGGGAAGCCAACTCCGCATACTCCACATCATCGGATGCCAGCTCGATGCGACCGCCGCCCGGTGTTTCCCGAACCCAGGCGGTCACCTCCGGGGTGCCCTCAAGCAGCCAACGCACCTCGGCCAACTGCGCGGACGCATCGACTCCATCCGTCAGATCCAGCCAAGCAGCACCCATATATGTGGACATGTCCCCCACTCCGTCCGTCATTCTTCGCAGGCAAAGGCGACACCATGGCCGCCGCTGGGAACCGTACCGGCTCTCCTCACCCGCAACGCCCATCGACGACACCGGGTAGATGGGAAAGGTCCCCTTACTGCCCGGGATCCGGTCTTATCCGGATCGCTTCGTGACATCGGCTCGCGACCCTGGTGTATCTGCGACCGTCGCCGACACCTGACGTACGCGCCGACCGAGGACGACTTCCGTGCCCGGCGTCGCTGAGGGATGAGCCAAGCATCCACCGATCGGTTGATGCCGCCGTCAGTCCCGGCCTGTGCCTGCCGTAGCCGGCTTGTCGATTCGTCAGCACCGTGGTCGCGGGCAGGCTGTACGCATGGCAATCATCGAGGTAAACGACCTCGTCAAGCGTTACGGCGAGTACACCGCGGTCAACAGGGTCAGCTTCTCGGTCCAGCCTGGTGAGATCTTCGGGATTCTCGGCCCTAACGGCGCCGGAAAGACCACCACTGTCGAGTGCATCGAGGGCCTGCGCAAAGCCGACGGCGGCACGATCACCGTCTGTGGCATCGACACCCAGAGCGGTGATCCGGAACTTCGGCAGGTCCTCGGCGCGCAGCTGCAGGAAAGCGAACTGCCCGACCGACTCAAGGTCGGCGAGGCCATGCAGCTCTACGCGTCGTTCTACCGCAATCCTGCCGACTGGCGGCAGCTCCTCGACGACCTGAGCCTGACCGGCAAAATCAATGCCCGCTACCGCGGACTGTCCGGCGGTCAGAAGCAACGCCTGTCCATCGCTCTCGCCCTGGTTGGCAACCCCAAGGTCGCGATCCTCGACGAAGTCACCACCGGCCTGGACCCGAACGCCCGCCGCGACGCCTGGGATTTGATCGAGCGCATCCGTGACCGTGGCGTCACCGTTCTGCTCGTCACCCATTTTATGGAAGAAGCCGAACGCCTCTGCGACCGCCTTGCCGTGATCGACAGCGGCCGGGTCGTCGCGCTCGACACCCCCGCCGGTCTCATCGCGCAGGTCGACAAGAACCAGAAGATCCGCCTACGGCCCTCCGCTCCGGTCGACCACACGATCCTCACCGCGCTCCCCGAGGTCACCAGCGTCGAACGGGCCGGCAGTCAACTCGTCGTGACCGGTACCGGAAACCTTTTGCTCGCCGTGACAACCACTCTGGCCCAGAACGGAATCATCGCCGATGACCTGCGGGTCGAACAGGCCACCCTCGACGACGCTTTCGTCGCCCTCACCGGCCGCAGCATCGACGCCTGACCGTCGCACCAAGGAGACCCACCATGTCCGCGCTGACCAGACTCACCACCACCGAGACGAAACTGTTCTTCCGCGAACCCATCGTCTTCTTCTTCGCCGTTGCATTCGCGCCCATTTTGCTCGTGATTCTCGGCCTCATTCCTTCCATGCGTGAACCCGACAGCGCTCTCGGTGGCCTTCGCCCGATCGACGTCTACCTGCCCATCGTTGTGGCCATGGGCATCTCGCTGTTTGCTCTCAGCGGACTGTCCCAGCTCTTCGCCTCGTACCGTGAGAAGGGCGTACTCCGTCGGCTCCGCACCACGCCTGTCAAACCGATCCTCATGATCGGCGCGCAGCTGCTCATGGCCACGACACTTTCCATCATCACGATGGTCACCATCCTCACCATCGGCAAATTCGCCTTCCACGTCCACCTGCCTACGCAGATTCCCGCATACCTCATCACCTATCTCCTCGTCGCGTGCGCCATGTTCGCCATCGGTCTGCTCGTCGCCGCCCTCAGCCCCACGGCGAAGAGCGCCAGCGCCATCGGATCGCTGGTCTTCTTTCCGCTGATGTTCTTCGCAGGACTCTGGCTGCCTCGCGCCGCCATGAACGACGCACTGCGCACCGTGAGCGATCTCACTCCGCTGGGCGCCGGTGTTCAAGCACTCCAGGACGCGACCAACGGTCACTGGCCCAGCGCACTCCACCTCGCCGTCCTGCTAGCCTGGACCATCATGGCCGGCGGCCTGGCCGCCCGCTACTTCCGCTGGGAGTAACCGGTGACCATCGAGGCCGAACTGCGTGAGGAGTTCGACCGCTGGGAGAACAAGGGAAACACGGCCCTCAAGGTCCTGCCGTACTTCCTCCTGGTGATCGGTGTCTTCGTCACCCTCCTTCAACCACTGTGGCACGAGCCGATGCAGCTCGCGACAGTGCTCGGCCTCTCCATCACGGCCGCGTTCTGGATGCTCGGGTTCCATACGCTCCACCCGGAACTGCACCAGAACCGGCCGCTGATGGCCCTGTACTACACCGGGCTCCTGCTGCAGACCGCGGGTCTGGTGGCGATCGCTCCCTGGTACGGCTTCTTCGCCTTTGTCGGCTACCCCCAAGCGTTTCAGTACCTGCATGGACGCTGGCGGTATGCCGGCGGCGCCGCCACCGCGATGATCTCCGCGGCCGCCTTCATGGGCGGCGTGGCCAGCATCAACAACGACGGGCTATGGGGTGGCTGGCTCGCTGTCGGGGCACTCTCCGCGATCCTGGCCGGCGCCCTTTTCTATTTCGTGGACATGGCGACCCACCGCAGTGACATGCAGCGCAAGGCGCTCGTCGAGGTGCGCAAGGCCAACGAGAAGCTGGAGGCCGCACTGGCGGAAAACGCCAGCCTGCACACCCAGCTGATGCTACGGGCCCGGGAGGCCGGTGTGCTCGACGAGCGGCAGCGGATCGCTCATGACATCCACGACACGCTCGCGCAGAGCCTGGCCGGCATTCTCACCCAACTTCAGGCCGCCGAGCAGAGCTTGGATGAGCCCACGACACTGCGCAGGCATCTGACGAACGCGACGAACCTCGCCCGCGAGAGCCTCACCGAGGCCCGGCGGACCGTCTACGCGGTGCAGCCGACGGTGCTCGCCGAGGCGCGTCTACCGGACGCCATCACCGAGGTGGCCAGACGGTGGTCGGAGGTCAACGTCATCGATGCAGCGCTGACAACCACCGGCGAGGTCCGGCCGATGCACACCGACATCGAGGTGGCGCTGCTGCGAACGGCCCAGGAGGCCCTGGCCAACGTCGCCAAGCACGCGCGCGCAAGCCAGGTCCGGCTGACCTTGTCATACATGAGGGACGTGGTCTCTCTCGACGTATGCGACGACGGGGTGGGCTTCGATCCGCGCGCAAACCGCGGCGCCGGTTCCCGCGACAGCGGGTTTGGCCTGCCCGGCATGCGGCAGCGCATGCAGCGGCTCGCAGGGCGGTTGGAAATCGAGTCGGAACCAGGCGGCGGTACGGCGATCTCGGCGACCGTACCCGCCATCTCGGCAGGAGGTACGGATTGATCTCGCTCTTGATCGTCGACGATCACCCCGTCGTACGGGACGGGCTGCGCGGCATGTTCAGCGCCGACCCGCGCTTCGAGGTCCTCGGCGAGGCCGGTGACGGCGCAGAGGCCGTCATCGCCGCGGAGCGGCTACGGCCCGATGTGATCCTGATGGACCTGCGGATGCCGAGAACCGACGGGGTCGCCGCGATCAAGGAACTCACCCGCCTCGGCATCCTCTCCCGGGTACTGGTACTCACCACATACGACACCGACAGCGACGTACTACCCGCCATCGAGGCCGGCGCCACGGGCTACCTGCTCAAGGACGCCCGGCAGGAGGACCTGTTCCGGGCGGTCGAGGCAGCCGCGCAAGGGCAGGCAGTATTGTCCCCCACCGTCGCGACCCGCCTGATGGGCCAGATGCGTCAACCCGCTTCGGACCCGCCGTCCCAGCGCGAGCTCGAAATCCTGCGACTGCTCGCCCAAGGCAAGAGCAACCGTGAAGCAGCGAAACTGCTCTTCATCAGCGAGGCCACGGTCAAGACCCACCTGCTACACCTCTACGCCAAGCTCGGCGTGAGCGACCGGGCGGCCGCGGTCGCCACCGGCTTCTCGCGCGGTTATCTGACTCTCTAGACAATTCGCCGGACGCCACGGATACCGGCACCCGGCAGTTGTCTCTCGCGTTCACTCACGCTCCCGTACGCACATTCCGGCGAACGCGAGCGGCGTGTCACGCAGCGGCTCATCCATCACATCGACCGCTGCCCTGCCGGGCCCGAGGCCAACTCGTCACGGCGACGGCCAACGGTGCCCTGCTGCGGCGTTTGCGGCTCGGCCACCAGCGGCACCCGAATTGCTGCGCCCAATAGATGCAGCAGGGCTGGCACGCCTCGGCGCGTGACCGCATGGTGTATCAACTGAGCTGTGGATGTGAATCTGTGGGTCTGCGGCCGTCGCGGACACCTGACGTACGCGCCGACCGAGGAGGACCTCCGCGCCCGCCTGAACGCGCAAACCGCGCTGGGCGTGGCGTGGCGTTGCCTGCGCTGCGGCGACTTCGTTCTGGGCGAGCCCCGGATGACCGGCCCGGCCGCCGACGCGCCGCTCGTGCCGCGTGGCCGGGCGCTGCGCGACACGATCATCCTGCGGCTGCTGGCCCTGGAGCGCTTCACCAAGGGCGCCCTCGTGCTCGCCGCCGGCTACGGCGTGATCCGGTTCCGCGGCAGCCGAGACGCCATCGAACGCGCGTTCCACGAGGACATCCCGCTGCTCAAGCCATTCACCGACAAGATCGGCTGGAACCTGGAGAACTCGACGATCGTGGCGACGATCCGGCACGTCGTCGAGGCCCGTTCGGACACGCTGCTCTGGGTCGCGATCGCCCTGATTGTGTACGCGGCACTGCAACTCGTCGAAGGCACCGGCCTGTGGCTCCTCAAGCGCTGGGGCGAGTACTTTGCACTGATCGCCACGTCGCTCGGGCTGCCGATCGAGATCTACGAGCTGACCGAGCGGCTGACCTGGTTCCGGGTCGCCGCGCTGGTGATCAATGTGGCAGCGGTGGTCTACCTGCTGGTGTCCAAGCGACTGTTCGGGCTGCGCGGCGGGCGTGCGGCGTACGAGGCTGAACGCCACGAGATGAGCCTGCTGGAGGTGGAACACGCGGCCGCGCGACAAGCCCCGGCCCCGGTTGCCGGGTAGTTCACCGCGCCGGGTGGTAGGGAGTCCGCACCGACCTGTCAGGACGTTGACGCACCACAGCCTCACAGCCCGACCAAACGACGGTAAGACTTTACGCCCTTCAGCCGTTCTACCCGCATCGAGGCGGCCCCGGTGCGGTCGCCGAAGATGGACCGCACGTCAACCGGTGACGTGGACGCTGCCGGCTTGCCACGCCCCTCTACCGTGTCGGAAAACTCGAATGGGGACACGGGTTGATAAAACGTACTCGGCTGGCTGCTGCCGGGATGGTGGCTGCGTTGCTGGTCGGCGCGTCGGGTGGCTGCCGACGCGAAACGGTCGCGTCGGCACCGTCCGGCGGCCGACAGGCCGTGGAGGCCGGTACCGCCAGGTGTGACTCCGCGCTGCCGGCGGCCGGGGCTGCCCAGCTTCCGGTGCTGCATCGCCGGGACCAGCAGGATTCGGACAATTTCGTCACAACTGCGGCCGCGTTCCGCGGCGACGCGCGAGTGGGCCCGGCCGCCTGGTGGGTCAGGCCGGACACCATGGGAGGCACGGTCAAGTTCGCCGGCCCGGACCGGTTGGTCATCGCGGGCCAATCGGGAGCGGCTTCCTGGACGGTCGGTGGCGTGTCCGTACGCAACCCCGCCGACCGGTGGGCGCGCGCGTCGAGTGGCGAGCTGCCGGTCGCGGGCTCGTTCGTGGAAGTCCCAGCGCCGGTCGTGGTCGGGACAACGGTCGTCACCTCCGTGCCCCAGCAGGTCCGGCACGGCGACACCACCCAGACCGTAGCCGTGGTATGTGGGATCGACGCCGCAAACGGACACGTGCGTTGGGGAACGCAGGTGCCGTTTCCCACCACCGGCTCCGACGAGAGCGTGACGCTGCTGGCCACCGGTGGGGCCGTCGTCGTCGTATTCGGTCAGGGCGCCGATCTGGTCGGGTTGACGGCAGCCACCGGCCAGATGCGGTGGCACGCGACGGTGGGCGTGCCCGCCACCGTCACCGCCTCGGGTGGCCTGCTGGTCCTGAGCCCGGTGTACGCCGAGGAATCCCGCAGCCTGGCGGAGACACGCGCGCTGGATCTGGGCGATGGTCATGTGGCATGGCGTCACCCGATGCCGACCTCAGCCAACCCGATTGAGCACCGGACGGTGGTGGCTACCGCGGCCGGTCAGCCGGTGGTCGTTCAGGAGACCGTCGACAGTGCCAATGGCACGACCCGCGACGCCAAAGTGCAGCTCATCGCGTACGGCGCCGACGGCTCCGTCCGCTGGAAGCAGGCGTCCGACCCGACCGGGCGGATCGACGCCGTGGACGACCTGCTGATCGAAACGGTTGACCGTACCGAGTCGGCGCCGCAGCAGACGACGACCCGCCGGGTCGCAGACGGTGCGGCGGTGTGGCGGGCCAGGCTGAACCAGTCGCTCGGCGACGTGGCAGCGTCGGGCACCCGGTTGTTCCTCGCCGCAGGCGACCTGCGTTCTCTGGTGGTCGTCGATCGTCACGGCGGAGCTGTCGCGACATCCCTTGCCGGGGTCATGATGAACCTGGGTAAATCGGGAATCCCGCCGGACCTGACCGTGGCGGATCAGACTCTGATGGTCACCGTGGGAGGCACCGCGGTGGGCTTCGGGTTGCGCTGAGGTACCCGCGACCTGCGCTGGCGACTACCTGCCCTCCGGTCCCCGCCGCGTGATGTCCTCGGCATTGGCCAGAGCCTCGGGTGGGATCTGGGGCTCCTTGTCCAGGCTGAGCACGACCGCATCCGCGTTGATGGTGGGAGGGCCAACTAGCCTGGTCGGCGTGGGAGCTGACCTGCCTTCAAATTCTCGTGGCGTGAGCGACCCCGCCGTCGGCACCCGCGTCGAGCAGGCCACCTGCGCCCGGTGCGTGCCCCCGACAGCGGCGCCCGGCGAGCAGAACCGCGACGGACGCGATGCCGACAGTCTGACGCGCGTGGTGGCCACGATCCGCACCCGGGGCGTGGGCGCGGCCCAGGCCGAGTTGGCCGCGATGGGACAGCCCTGGGCGGCTGATCTCGCCGGGGTGCTGGCCCGTTCGGCGCACCAGCTGGAGGCGGCCCGGGAATGGGACCTCGCGGGCCCGTCGGTAGACGGCGGTGGGCAGCTCACCCCGGCCAGCCGACGCGTCGCGGCCGACGTCCGCGACACGGTCAGCGACCTTCTGGTGAACCTGCTGTACGGCGCCGATCTGCATACCGACCGGGTCGCCGCCTCCATTGCGGCATCGGCGGCGCTGCCCCGGCTCAGGGCCCGGACGCCGCCGCGCGCCGCGCGGGGACTGCTGCGGGTCCTGCCCGCCGGTGCCGGGCAACAGAGCTGCCTGGTCGGCCCGGACGGCTTGTGGCTGGGTGTCACCGGTAATGACGGGGCGCGGATCTGGGAGGTCGCGACCGGTCGACTGCGTCTGAGCACCGACGGGTTCGCGCCGGTAGCCGCGCCGGACGGGTCCTGGCTGGCCGACCGGGCCCTACCTGGCACGGTCCGGCTGTGGCGTACCGGCGAAGCCGCGCCGCTGGCCACCATCGATGCGGCGGACGCCGGTCATGTTGCCGCCGCCGACGGCTCCTGGCTCGCGACGGCAGGCTACGACCGGACGGTACGACTGTTCGACAGTACGAGCGGGGAGCTGCGGGTCAGCCTGCCGAAGGCCGGCGCGTCCGTGTTCGCGATCCCCGGCCCGGGTACGTGGCTGGCCACCAGCCGCTGGGCCGATGTGACCATTCGCGACCCGGCCCGCGGCGAACCGCTGGCGGTGCTCCCCCACGACGACACCGCCCCGGTCTTCGTCGAGGCGGCGGCGCCGGACGGGTCGTGGCTGGTGACCGGCTGCGGGGACGGCACGCTGCGGCTGTGGGACACCGGTACCGGCGCGTTGCGGGCCGTGCTCGCCCGCGACAGCCCGTACCCGAAAGGCTGGATCGTGCCCGCCCACGGCTCGTGGCTCGCGGCGACCGTCGGCGACCAGGAGATAAGGGTCTGGGACACCGCGACCGGATCCGCGCTCGCCGTGCTCGGCCCGACATGGGACCAGACCGGTGCCGCACCGGCCACCGGTGCGTGGCTGGCCACCCCCAGCGGCCGAGACGGCCCGGCCCGGGTATGGGACCCGGACACGTGGCAGCCGATCGCCACACTGGACGGCGAGGTGCGGCACTGCCTCGCCGCCCCGGACGGTTCCTGGCTGGCCACCGCCGAGAACGACGGGCCGATCCGGTTGTGGGACGCCGATCGCTGGACGGTCCGCGCCGAGCTGGACAGTTCGGACGCGGTCACCAGCTGGGTGGCTGCCCCGGACGGCTCGTGGCTGGCCGTCCTGGACGGCTTCGCCCGCACGGTTCGGTTCTGGGACACCCGCGGTGGCGGGTCGGCGGTGTCGCGCCGCGACGACCGCCGGATGCGGACCGCCGAACGGGTGAGCTCGCCGGACGGCAGTTGGGTCGGCACGCTCGACGGCGGGCGGGTCACGCTGCGAGACAGTGCCGACGACCGGATTCTGGGCAGGGCCGGGCACTACGGGACGATGCGGCTGTGCGAAGTGGCCCCGGACGGCCGCTGGCTGGTGACGATCGGCATCCACGCCAACCAGTACGGCACGACCGCCGACATCGTCACGCTGACCCCGTACGTCGAGGACGGTGAGCGATGTCTGTCGATCGGTGAGCCCATGGAACTGATCGCCGGCGCAATCTCCGGCGCAATCTCACCGGACGGGCGGTGGCTGGCCACCACCGAGTGGCACGGCCCCGTACGGATCTGGGACACCATCACCTGGAGCTGCGTAACGATGACCTGGCTGGACGACACCGCTTGGGACTGCGGATGGCGCGCAGACCCGCCCGCGCTGTGGGTCGACACCGACGCGGGAATCAGCTGGTTCGATACCGAATGGCCCTGACCCTCGGACCGGCCCCGGGCCACGTCCCTCGCTACTGAACGGGACGGGTGCGCTCAGTCGCCCACCCGGGACCAGAAGCCGGGCTCGATACCCAGGCCGAGCAACCAACTCTTCTCACCAGTCGTGACGACCCGCTCCGCGTTGGCCTTCAGAAGCGCCAGTACGTCGTCGCTCTCGGCGCCGCCCAGCGCGGCCACGACCCGCGGCACGTCGGCGGGCTCAACCGTGATGGCGTACTCGTATTCGCAGCCGCCCCACGGGTTGTCAGGGTTGAGATCCTGGCCCTCGAAGACAAGCCTGCCGTCCCGCCTCAGTAGGGCAATGATCCCGAGCACTGACGTGCTCCAGAGGACGACCCGGCGTTCGCTCTCCACCATCCGACGATCCTACGAAAGAGCTTGAAGGGGGCCTCCGGGCCTGGCGCGCTGCAGGAGGCGCGGCGGGTAGCGGCGATCCCGGATTCCCGCGACGTCCTCATCACGTACGGTGACGAGGTCGAGCCTGGCCCATCTGTATCGCGGCGGGTGTGACGACGAAATGCTGACCAGCCAGTTCTCCGTCCCGATGCGCAGCGACCGGGTGGCCGGCGTGGCGCTTCAGGTCGCGGCCAGCCGGGACGGGAGGGTGATCGCGGCGGCGGCCGTCGATGATCTGCTGACGGCGGTAGGCACCACGGCCCGCCACGAGCCCAGCGGGGGCAACGACTTTTGGGGCGTGGCGGTGGCTCCGGACGGTGCGGTCCTCGCCAACGGGCGCGACGACGGGACGGTCGAACTGCGGGATCCGGCGTCGCTCGCCGTCCGGCGGACGCTGTCCGGCCTGACCGCATCAGTGCTTGCCATGAGTTTCTCGCCGGACGGGCGCTTCTTGGCGGCGAGCGACGACGTTTGGGGCTGCGGCTGACTGGTATCAATCGCTATGGCCGCGCCGATCAGGACCCGCGGCCTGGGCATCACCAAGACCGCCGCCAGTCGGAGGAAGCCTCAACGAAGCAGCAGCTCCAGTTGCCCATGAAGTCGATGGCCGGGAAGCGACGTCGGACGTGTGTGGGCGATGCGCGGACCTCGCGTCAGCTGTCGGTACCCCGGGTCGATGCTCGGGTCCAGCCCCGCAGAACGAGCAGTCCCACGGCGAGGCCGAGCAGCACCGCCGGCCCGCCGTAGCGGAAGGCGGCATCGGGTGGCTGCGTCTGATCGGGTGTGGTCAACGAACTGTGCAGCCACGCGACACCCAGCGACGTCCAGGCGAGATCGGCGACGAAGTGCGGAACTGAGAGCACATCGACGCGCAGGACCACCTGGCGGGTGCTCACTGTGTACGCGGTCCGAGTGATTCGGCTGACCAGCCATGCCACCAGCAGCAGCCCGCCGAGGAACATCAACAACCGTAGGAGAACCCCGTCGCGGTCTCCCCGTATCGTCGAGACGATCGCGCCCTCGAGTGCCAACGTGGCGAACATCTGAATGGCAACGCCGGTCAGCGCCCCGAGGATGTTGCCGACGGCGGACCAGACCGGCCCGGAGACATCGCCGGGTATGCCCAGGTTTCGGCGGAACAGGGCACGAAGCCGATCCTTGAGCCGGTCCAGGGTCACGGCGGTACCGTACCGGCCGTCGACACATTGCCGGGATCTCCGTGGAGAGCTGAACTGCTGTCGTGCCTTCACGCGCCGATGAGGTCGCAGGCACGCGCCAGGTCGTCCGCCCAGGGTGTGTCGTGCTCGCGCTCAAACGCGCAGTACAGCCGGGCGCGTACGGCCTCGCGGTGTAGCCAGGCCTTCTCGGCGGGCGCCCGCCGGCCCGCGAAGGCGCACCGCGTCACGAGGTCGGCCAAGTGGCGGTCCGCAGACGAACCGGAGGTTGCGTCCCAGGCGTCGAGGAACCGGCTGACGCTCTCGCCGGTGGCGGCGGCCGCGTCGAGGAAGGTGGCCGCGTCAGCGAAGCACCTGACCCGCGACGGGTACTCCGCCAGCAGGGATCGCCAAACACTGTCGAGGTAACCGTGGACGGCGTCTTGCTCGGCTTCGGGCCAGGTGCGCCATTGCTCCTGCGGCAGCTTGGCCAGGACGATGGCCGGATCGAGCCCGCCGGAGGTGACCAGTCGCTCCAGCAGAACGGGCAGGAGAGCCTTGACATCGTCACGGTCGCCGACCGTATTGCCCAGCCGGATGGTCAGCGAGAACAGGTTCCCTTCATCGACGGGAACCTGGGGCCGGCAGTGCGGACAACCCTCGAGGACCGCCCGGCGCGGGTAATGGACGAAGGCTTCCCGGACTCGCGCCACCGCCGCCGCCAACTCGTCGTCCATCCGCGCAGTGTCGCATGTGGCGGGGTATCCGACGTCCGCGACCGACACCAGAGCATCCGCTCATGCCGCGGCCCGAGAACCGGTCAGCACCATCGGCAGCCGCGCGCTCCGCAGCGGTACCGGATCACGGTATCGGTGAACTGTGGCGCCTCAGCCAATGACTCACGGGCGCCTGCACCGATGTCGTTGCCATGCAGATTCAGCCCGGTCAGGCGCAGGCGATCGGCCGATTCCAGCTGGCGGGCGAGACCGTCGCCGAGCTGGTTGTTCACCAGGCTCAACCTGATCAACCGCAAGACCAGCGGAGACTGCAGCAGCAGGACGGTCTGCTCGAGGCTGAAGTCGCGGCCCGGCTCGAGGCTGCGCAAGGCGGGCAGATGCCGGGTGTTCACGAGCAGGTCGAGCTCGTCGGTCGTCATGCCATTCGGTCCATCTACATCGGATGCGAGCAAGCAGCGTGGTGCGATGCGTGATGCTCGATCACGATGTCCACGAACTTCACTTCGCGAACGCAGGTTCGTTCGCCTTCCGGCACGGAGTTGCGGGTTGGCGAGGGCATCGCGTAGTTTCTGCGGCACGCCGTCGAGCCGAGAGGAGGTCAGAACAATGTCCGATGTTCTGCGCCCCCTCCGCGTGCCGGCGTACACGTGGATCTGACCCGGGGCGTTCGCCTTCCGGAGGATCCACTCATGACCGCGATTGTCATCCGTCCGCTCGTCGCGGGCGAGGAACAGCTGTTCGACTCCATGCCCGACCCGCTCCCCCAGCTGCGCCACGTCGGCTACGCCGACGGAATCGCTGCCGGCGGCTACCGCCCCGAGCGCACCTGGGTCGCGCTCCAGGCCGGCCAGGTGGTCGGCCGGGCGGCGTGGGCTCTGCCGCCGGGTGCGGTCGGCGCGCCGTGGCTGGACAGATTCGACCTGGTCGCCGAACCTGAGGTCGGCGCCGCGCTGCTCCACGCCGCTCACGAAGCGCTCGGCGGCTCCACCGTGTACTACGCTGCGGTGCCAGCCCACTGGCGGCGCCGACCCGACGTACGCTCGGTGGTCATGGCGCCGATGGCGGCGGCCAGGCTGGCCGGGTTGGTCGAGCGCGGAGAGCGGCTCCGTTGCACCTGGGCGGGTACGCCCTTGCCCGCGCCCTCCGGCCGATACACCTTCCGCCCGGCGGACGATGCGGCGGAGATCAACGCCCTGGTTGCCCGAATCACCGCGCCTGACGTCCTGACCGGCCAGGAGGCCGCACGGACGGTCGCCGGAGTGGATCTGGCCACCGACCCGCTCGCCTGGCTGACCGGCCCACCCGGTCATTGGCGCATCGCGCTCGACGGCGCAGAGCCCGTTGGCCTGGCCGGCACCGCCGGACAAGCTTGCTATCCGCTGCTGGCATACCTCGGGCTGCTCGAGCAGGCCGTCCGCGGCGACCTGCTGGCCGATGCGGTCCGGGTACTGGCGTCAGACGGCGCCCGTGAGGTGGTCGCCGATGTCGATGCCTTCCGTGTGACCGTGCTGGCGGAACTGGAACGCACCGGATTCCGGCAGGTGCGGGCGCGGGTTGTCTTCGAACCGCCCGCGCTCAGCCGAATGCGAGGGCCCCGCGTAGCCCGGCCCTTGCCAGATCGGCCGAATCCTCCGAGGTGACCGGCGTGCGGCCGGTGGTCTTGCGGAGCAGCGTCACCGGGTCCCATCCGAGCATGCTGACCGCGGACTTCCAGTCCGGGCCGAAGAGTAGCTGCTGGAGCTGGTGCGCGGCGGCTGCCGTCAGCCATGGCCGTTCGTGCAGCGCGTCGGCGACGTCGAGACCGTGGACGGCCAGCTCGACCACGCGGGTGGTGAGGAAGTCCGTCAACAGCATCGCATCGCCGTGCCGGGTCTGCACGACCCGGCCGGGGCGTTCGCGGCTGCAGGCCGTGACCACGGCGGTCACTGTCGCCGACAGGCCCTGCACGACCGTGGCCGGGTCGAGACCGGCCGCGCGGTCCCGCGCTGTCTCCACCCGGGTGGCGTTGGCCGTGTCGCTGAAGCGGTGGTCGGGTCTGTAGTAGCCGGTGGCGGTCGTATCCGGCTGTGGGGGTGCTGGCGCGCCAATCATGTCCGGTACGCGTGCCAGCACCGTGATCACATGGCCCACGACGTCGCGGACCCGCCACGGTGGGCAACGGGTGGCTCGTTCCCAATCCGACGGGGTGAGATCGCCCAGCGCGGCGAGGAGAGCGTCAGCCTCGGCCCGGAACGCGAGGAGCGCACGGTCGTTGCCCGTCACGCGAACCATGCCATCGCCTGCCCGTGGCCCCGGGTCCAGGCCAGCGGCACGCCGTCAAGCGCGAGCACGTTGTGCAGCGTCTGGGTTGGTGCGGGCGGGAGGTCGTCGTGGGGCAGCACGTCCGGGCCTTCGACCGAGATCCAGTGCCCGGGAAGGCCACGTACCAGGTCGGTGAACGCGCGGCAGCGCACGGCCGGCACTTGATACAGCACCGAGGTGTGGAACACGACCAGGGTCGCGTCCGCCGGCGCCCGTGCTGCCAGGGCCGGAAGGTCGTCGACGAGATCGCCGCGCACGAGCACAGGTGGGTCCGCGGCGGCGACGGCGGCCGCGGCGTGAAGGCGTTCGCGGCGATGGTGGTGTTCTGGCCAGATGAGTGCCTCCAGCCAGGAGACGTCGGCGGGGTTGGTGACCTGCAGCGGGTTCAGGTCCAGGCCGGCCCGCCACACCACGTCGGGTAGCCTGGTCCGGTGGGACGGTCCCGGTGAGCGCGCAGTCGAGGACCGGGCCCTCCGTGCCGATTTCGTGGTCGCCGTACCGGTAGCTGTAGCGGTCGGGGTAGAGGCCCAGTCCGGCGGCGGCACCGACTTCCAGCAGGGCGAGAGGCTGCGGCAGGGCGGCCAGCACAGGCAGCAGCAGCGCGCAGCGCCCAGCCTCGTTGGTCTGGACGGCTCGGGTACGCAGTTTCGCCTCGACCGTCGGCCAGTTCGCCACGGTGAAGTCGCGGAACGCGGCCGGGTCGTCCACCGGGCCATGCGGAATCGGCGTGGGTCGCGAAGGTATGGGTGCTCGCACCTCGGTGCCTGCGACGCTCACAGCATTTAGCCTGATGGTCATGAGCAGCGTCGACGCACGATCTGGCCGCCCACGGACGGGGCTGTCGGGCTCGCCCTCGACCGTCGGACACCGGCGACGACCTCGACAGCCGCAAGTAGCAAGGAGTCGCTGTGCAAATTTCTGATCGGAAGGCGATCAAGCGTGGCATGGTGATCGCCGGTGTTCTCTGGCTCGGCCTGGCCGGCGAGATCCTCATCAGCAATGTGGTGCTCCCCTCGAAGACCGACGGCGACGCTATCTCCGTTGGGGTCTCGTACCTGTGTGTCTTCGCGGCGTTGTTCCTGACCGGGACGCTCGCGGCTCGCGACGGCGCCGGCCGCAAGGGTCGGATCCTGGCCGGTCTCCTCGCGGGTTCGATGATCGGCGCACTGACCGTCGCCACCTTCGTGGTCGTTGACAATGTCTGGCTCGACATCGTCGCCCAGCAGTCGGCGAAAATCGACGGATTCGCCCATAGTAATGCTGGTTCCATGAGGGAGTACATCAACCACGAACTGGTCGGACCGGCCGTGTTCCTCACTGTCGGGCTGGGGATTCTCGGCGCGGCCTTGAGCTGGGCCGGGGGGCTCATCGGCAGATTGTCGCGGTCGGGGCAGCTATCGATCGGTGGTCGTCGGTCGTGCTGAGGATGATCGCGCCAGCGCTGCGGGCCGCAGTGGCCGTGGCTGCCGGGTGGACCGCCCTCGTGCTCGCCGTCCCGGCAATCGCGATCGGTAAACAGCACGGCGCTGGGCGCCATCCTCGTGGCCATCCCGGCGGTGGCCGGGCGCGGCCGCGCCGGGCCGGCCATCGGCTGCTGCCCCTTGCGTTGATCGTCTCGGCCAGCACCTCCCTGCTGATCTTCCTGGTGATCGCGTGTGTGCTGCCGACGGTTCCGGGGTTTGTCAGCAACAGCCACCCACCGGTCCACACCCAGGTGACACGCCTGGTCGATCCGGTCGCCGAGTTCGACATCCCCGTCCTGCTCGCCGCGGCCCTCGGCATTTACCTGCTGTGCACCCGGATCCGGACCTACCAGACCATCGCGCGAGAGCAAGGTCTGACTCGCGTCGCTAACCCGCACGGCATGATCGTCGAACGCCCGGCCTGAGGCACCCTGTGGTCGTCGCGCAGGTATCTCCGCCCCTCGTGGATCCCATCGTTCACCAGCGTCCGCCGCCCGGACGTCCTCTCACGCCGCGCGCGTCCGACCGGCGAAAATCCGATCTTGAAGTTCAAGGACGGTCACTCACCGCGCCGCGCAGCTCGATCACATCGTCGGATTACATCCGCCGGATCGGATCTGTCGGATTGCACCCGCCACGGACACGAAAGCCGAATCCTGTCGGCCGAGCCCTGACATGATCCGAGGATGCGTATCACCACGATCGCGACTCTCTTGCTGGTCCTGCCGCTCCTCGGCTGCACCGCCAATCCCAGCGAATCACCTACAGGGCACCCATCGCCGCAGGCGAGTACTGTCACACCGGTAAAGCCGCCGTCATCGGTCCCTGACGAACTCGCTCGTTACGAGTTCGACGGCACCTTCAGCACCAGCACGCACTCCACGAAGGCGGCGAAAGCTGGAACCGAATACGCGCTCAAGGCCGCCTGCGCGGGCTCGAATAAGGCCACCTTTACCGTGAGCCATGCTGGCACCACCACAATCGCCAGCATCACGATCCCTTGCGACGGCGCCCCCCATCTCGACGGCGTGGGCACATCGTTGCCCGGCCCACCGGTCCAGGTCAACATGGACATCCAGGGTGTGTCCAGCGCCTGGGCCATCCTCGCTCCCGCCGATGCGCTCGGCTAACTCAGGGGCGGGGAGAAGGTCCTCTCCTTCACCGCGTGCGCAGACCTCAGGCTCGAACCTCCGACCGCGCACCGGCGTGATCCGGCGCGGCCTCGCCGGACCTGCCTGCCAGTGCGCCGCTGTCGACTTGATGCCTCGGCACCGATCGGCATGGATGTGGGTGCGGTGCTCAGAGCACCGGGCACCGAACCCATCACGACCAGGAGGAACCACGATGACCACCCCCGCACCCGGATGGCGCATCATCGAGATCAGCGACGAGGTGTTCGACATCCTCGCCCGCACCGCCAAGGCCCGAGGCGCCGACTTCGATGGCGCGCTGCGCTACCTGATGCAAGTCCCGACGGTCCCGACCACCCGCCCCGACGACGGGGACGGCGACGAGTGAGCTGACGAGGCGGGGCGCCGCCGACTACCACGTCCGGCGGCGCCTCGCGTCCGTCATCCGGCCACGCGTCTGCAGCAAACAGCAGGCAGACCAGGCGGGCGGCGCGCACGCGCCCCGCCCAGCTTCCCGGGGCCGCGGGAATCAGAGGCTGAGAATGCGGTGCAGGATGTCGCGGTAGCCGCGGAGCTGTACCCGCAGCGCCTCGGTGTCGTCGCTCTCGCCTCCGAGGCTGTCCTTGCGCGACCGCAGGCCGGCGGTGAGCTTGTCGACGGCCTCCTCGACCAGCGCGGCGGCCTCGGCCGTGACCTCCTTCGGGCTGTCGACGAAGCGGAGCTGCACTTCGCGCCACCGTTCCTGCAGGCCCTGCGTGTCGGCAGCGGCGAACAAGGAGTCCGGCTGGTCTGCGGCGGGCACGGTCACCGGGGCCACCTCCCTCGCGTCCTCAGGGCCGACCTCGTCATCGGGCGCCGGCGCCGGGGCGGGATCGTGGTCGCCGTCGGCGTCCTTGGCCTGCGGGTGCTCGGGGGTGCCGCGGTCGTCGAGCGCCACGCCGGTCGGGTCCTCGTCCGAGCTTCCGGTGGTGTCGGGCGGATAGGTGGTCGTGTTGGACTCCGACGGCGACTCGACCACCCCTTCACCTCGTGCGACGCTGCGGTCGTCGGCCGCGCCGGCGGCGGCGTCGGTATCCCGATCCGTGGCGTCCCTGCGATGGTCGATCGGGTTCGCCGTCGCGGACGCGGCGACCGCGCCTCCCCCGGTGGAGGCGGCGTAGGTGGTCGGCTGCGGGCCGGGCTCGGGGAACTGGGTGCGGTCGGGGTCGTCCTCCCGGTCCGGACCCGGGCGGTCCCGGCCGGCGCTGTCGCGCGCCTCGTCCGCCGGGGCGTCGGACCAGGGCGAGGAGGGCCGCTGGCCCGGCACCGCCACAGGCTCGGACTGCACCCGCTCCGGGCGCTCGCCAGGCGCTGCGTCGTCGGTGGACTCGCGGGCGTCATTGGTGAAGAAACGCATCGTCGGACTCCTCAGCGGCTCGTGGCGTCGCGACGGGGAACCGCGACGTCGCTGTCGTGGTCATCGGTCTTCTGGGACGGGACGTCCGGCTCGGTGCCCGGGGCGGCGCCCTCGGACCGCACCGGGTTCTCGCCGAGCAGGTCCGCGAACAGGGCGCGGTAGTGCACCAGGGCCTGACGGAGATCCTCGGTCTCCGCCTCGCCGATGCGGGAGCGTTCGCTGATCGCGTGGGCGTCGCGGTAGTGCCCGAGTGTGCGCGCGTGCGCGACGGACAGGGTGGCGAGCTGCTCGTCGTAGTCACCGGTGGGGTAGCCGCGTTCGGCGATCAGCCGGGTCACCAGCTCGTCGGCCGTCGCGACGGCCTGCTCGGGCGCGTCCACGAACTGGATTTGCACTTCTTCCCACGCGGCCGAGTAGCGCGCCTTGTTCTGCGCCGACAGCGCCTTGAGCTCGAGCCCGGCGTGCCGCTTGCGGCGCTCCTCGAGCTCCCGCTCGCCCGCCGTACGGCTGTCCGCGTCGCCGACGACACGGTCGTACTCGGGTCCGAAGGTCTTCTGCAGCCTCCTGCGGCGGCTGGCGTGTACGCCGAACACGATCGCGGCGATCACCAGCAACACGACGACGACGACGACGAGAATGATCACGAGAGTGGGGGACATTGGGGTGCCTCCTTCTTCGTCCGCTGGTATTCCCACCCAGCCAGGGTCGTCAATCCTCCGGGCCGGATGTGCCTGCATTTGAGCCGTTCCAGAACACCTGAAGGCAGGCCCGGCCGGCCTCACCGACATCAGCCTCGCGGGTTGGTTGCGGCGAGGGCGTTGGGGAGCCGCGACTCGTTCACGGTCGACCGCTCCCCCGCCCCGCCGGCCGTCGTCGTTGCCGTCAGCGGGCGGTACCGTGGCGCGGGCCGGAGGTCCTGCGTGGGTGGAGGCGACAGTGGGGAACGTGGGTCGGAGGTTCGAGGTCGCAGATGACTCGGGTTTCCTGGCGCTGCTCGACCAGCACGCGTATCAGGGCTTCGTGGACCCGGACTGGACATATGACACGATCTTTGCTCACTTTCGGACCGCCATGGCCAAGCGGTCGCTTCTCCTGTGGGGAACGGGCCGTGGGGATATCTGGACGGTCGATATCGTGGTAGGTAAGGCAGCGCCGCTGACGGGATTCCGGCGCGTCACTGGACCGATACGGGTCTCGGCCGGTCAACTGCATTTGACGAACTACGAGTCCCTCACGATGGCCGCCATGGATCGCGACCTTCGGCTTCCTGAGCTACACCAGCGAGACCAGGTGCTCGCCCTTCCATCCGGCGTGTACTGCTGCGAAATCGTGCAAGTAATAGATCCAGATGGTGACCTGGACGGGCCGGACGACGAACCGCGGACTGGGCCGGACTTCGTCATCGCGCTCAGGGCTGGTCAAGAGGTCGAGGCATGGCCGGACCCTGCCTGGCATGACGGCTAGCAGGACGATCGGTTAGCCGACCGAGTGCCCATCTGCCGAAGGGATCCCGGGCGCGAGTTCAGTACCTGCCTGAAATCGGAAGGTCGGCGGTTCGACCCCGCCCCAGGCCACCACCGCCCGAGCGGGCTTCTGAAGCGCCGATCAGCGGAAACGCAGGTCGGCGCTTTGTCATTCCGGAATCGTTTGCCCTGTGCTGACCCCCGATGACCCAAGATTCCCGCTCGCGGTGGTGACGGGCGGGCCCCATCTCTGTCGAAGATCCCCGCCGGAGGAAGGGGCCTGACCGCCCGGTGGAGTCGGTGGTGTGTGACATCAACCTAAGATCGCCGCGTGAAGCAGCCTCCCCGCCCCCGGCCACTGTCTGCGCTGGCCATGGGGCTGTGGTTGCTCGCCGCGGGCTGGGCGCTGTGGCGGCATGGCCGGCGATGGCGTTGCTGAAGGGCTGATCACGTGGACGTCGGCAGGTGGGTTGATCGTCTGGTTGCTCGCGGTGCCGAGAGCGGACGGCTACACCTGCTCACACCAGCTCGACGGGGTGTTCCCGGGGCCGGACACCGTGGCGGGCTACGAACCGGTGATGGCCGTCATCTACGAGAGCATCCGGCGGGAGGCCGTGCCGTTCCTGGACCGCTACGGAGACGTCGACCGCTTCCTGGCCCACCAGAGGGAGCGGAAGTCCGGCTGGCCGAGCGTGCTCTCGGCCCGGACGGCGCCCGCGAAGCCCTCGCCCGCAACACGACCGAGACCGCGGCCAAGGTGGCCCTGCCGCACGACATGTAGCAGCCCTGGACAGCACTGCCAGTCCGGGCGCGCCGTTGAGCGACGACATCTGCCCCGCCTCCGACGGGCAGCGCCCGATGCCAGCCGCGATCGGTGAAGAGTCAGGCTCGTTCCACAATTCGAGCTGTCGTCTTCGATGTCGGCGAGTGTCTGCTCACCGAGGCCCGCGAGTAGGGGACGTGGGCGGACTGGCTGGATGTACCTCGGCACACGTTCTCGTCCGTGTTCGGTGCCGTGATCGCGCAGGGCCGGGACTACCGGGAAACGTTCCAGGTGTTTCGGCCGGGATTCGACCCTGACTCAGATAGGCGGCGAGCGGGACGTCGCCCCCGGTCGGGCCGCCGGTCCCGAGGCGCACCTCAGAGGTGGGTCGGCTCGCCGTCACCACCCGCAGCGCCGCTCGGCGCGGCGCACTGATCCGAGTCGGCGATCGTACGATCGCGCCCGGAGCCCTTGGCGAGGTAGAGGTTCGCGTCGGCGCGTCGCAGCAGGCTCGCCTGGCCATCACCGGCCCGGCTGGTGGTCACGCCGATGCTCGCGCTCACCGGCACCGCTCCGGTGATCGGGCGCCAGTCGTACTCCCGCACGGCCCGGCGAAGTTCCTCCAGCCGGGCGAAGGCCCGGTCGGCGTCGGTGCCTGGTAGCACGAGCAGGAACTCTTCGCCACCCAGGCGGGCGGCGAAGCCGGTCGACGAGCGACGTCCCGCCAGCGGGGCGAGGCCGTCCGTGGGCTGGCCGACGACATCGGCCAGCAGCGCGGACACCACCTGGAGTACCTTGTCACCGACCTCGTGCGAACACGTGTCGTTGATCCTCTTGAAGTGGTCGAGGTCGACCAGCGCCACCGACAGCAGGGTCCGGCTGGCGGTGGCGCCATCGAGTAGCAGGGGCAGCTCGGCGTCGACGAAGCGGCGGTTGTACAGGCCGGTGAGCGGATCGCTCAGGGCCTGCGCGAGGGCGCGCCGCCCCGCACGGCGGGCCTCGTTCGCTTCGTAGATCGCCTGCATCGTCTGGGCACGCGCGTCGCGCTCGGCGGAGTACTGCGCCATCGCGGCGGCGTGGTACGCCTTGAAGCAGGCGAACGCCTCGGCGAGCAGCCCCAGAGCGGCGAGGATTTCAGCCTCCTCCCGCTGCGTCTGCACCAGGACGCCGGCCAGACCTCGCTGCTGGCACAGCTGCCGGCAGACCGTCAGCGTCGCTCGTGCCGCGTCGAGGTCACCCAGCCCCCGGTAGGCCTCAGTCAAGGTCAGAAGGCCGTCGGCTCGGGAGTCGATCTCCTCGTGCTGCCGCGCGTAGGCGTCGTCGAGGACCGGCTGCAGCACCTCCACCGCGTCGGCGTACCGGCCGACTTGCAGCCACACCCGCGCCGCGGTGTCGAGACTGTTGTAGTCGAGGCTGAGCCGGTGCTCCGCGGCGAGACTCCGCACGGCGTCGACGGCGCGCAGCGCGGCGTCGGTGTCGCCAGCCTCGTATTCGGTGTAGGCGATGTTGTTCCACACCAGGATCCGGTCCCGGACCCGGTCGGTCGCCGCGACCAGGGCCTGGGCGTCTGCGTACCGCATGCGCGCGGACGGCACGTCTCCGCTGTCGGCAAGCGCGTCCGCCAACGTCATCGTGCACCGGAACCGCAGAACGTCGACGGCCTGGTCGCCCAGGGCCTCGATCGCCTCCATGCTCTTAACTGCGTGTTCCAGCGCCAGCGGGAAGTCGCCGAGCTGCCCGAAGAACAGCGACAGCCGGCGGTGGCTGAGTGCCAGCAGGTGCGTGTCGCCCCGCGCGATCGCCCAGCGGTTGACCTTACGGAAGATGCGGCCGCTGGCCGGGGTCTGGCCCCTACGGCCGAGCACGTCACCCTGCACCAGTTGGCCACGCATCTGCAGGTCGGTCCGGCCCAGTCGACGGGCCGCCGCTTCAATCCGGCGAGCCGCCGCGAGGGTCTCCGCAAGATTGCCGTCATAGCGGGACCGGTGCTCCATCGCGCTGAGTTGAGCTGCCAGGTCTTCCGCCGCGCCGTCACCCGTCACGATTGTCACTCCCGCCCCGTCCAGTGCCCGCCCCTGGACGGCGCACTCCGCACAGACCGATCGGCGCGTCTCGCGGGTACTTGAGTGGCGACGCACCCGTGCGGGCGCTCACGCCTTCACATGACCACGACCGTCCCGGACAGCGGGTGGGGTTGCGGCCCCCGCGGACGTGAGCAGATGTGCGTCGTGGCCGACGGTGCCGAGGCTCGCGTTGTGCCCGCCGGGATTTCGCCGTCGAGGACCGCCGAGGCAGAATCGCCGTCGCCTGATTCGGGCCGGATGCGCTCCCGGCGGGAGCCGTGCGCCCGAACGGTCCAGAGCCCTATGGCCGGACGGCGGCGGCCGTCCAATTCCCAGACGAACTCGGTTCGCCGAGGCGCAGGTTCTCAAGAACAGGAGTCCGTTGTGGAGGACGGACCTGCCTTAGTCCATTCCGCGTGAGCAGGGAAGACGGCGGGTCACGGTAGGAGAATTCAGGGCAGAGACGGCCCGGGAAATAGCGAGCCGGTCAGGCACTGACAGGCGGGCTTCCCGACTCCCGGAATCGGCCCCCGGGAAAGTCGTCAGTACGCTAGAGCACCGCGCAGCCAGCGCGGGTCCGGGTTCACGTACGCGGCGCCCGCCAGGATGACCGTCGGGACCGTTTCGTTGCCATCCGCGACCGCCCGGACCGCTGCCGCCGCCCCCGGGTCACGCCAGATGTCCACCCAGTGAGCACGGCGACCCAGCAGAGCGAAGCGGAGGCGCAGGCAGAACGGGCAGCCGGGACGCCAGTAGATGATTGCGCGGCCGTCCTTCGCGCTGCGGTCCCGGGCCATCGCATCGGTCAGCGGGAACGGGAACACCAGAGGGGAAACGAGGACCGCTCCGAGTAGGCAGACGACCAGTGCGGTCACGGAGTCGGCGACGGCGGCGAGCACAGCGCCGGTCAGTGCGATGACGGCGGGGGCGATCCAGCGGCGCATGACACCTAACGGTACGCGCAGCCCTCAGAGGTGCCCCCCGTGCCACGTGGCGCCGGACCTCCCAGCCGTCCTCCCAGCAGACCGCCTCCACGAGGTCATCGCCGGTGTGGGCAAGCCCGGTTACCTCGGTCGCGCTGGTTCCGATCAGGTGCGCAGCCACAGTGGAGCGTCCATTGATTGGCGCAAATGCGATTCGGATGCGAATGCGATGCGAATTCGCGGGTTTTAAGGTTTCGGGGAGTCGGGCAGCGCATAGGCAGCAGCGACTGCTCCTCCACCGAAATGCGGGTGGCGTCCATCGTGAGCACCTCGTCCTGGTTCATCCATCACGTGGAGGGTCCACCGATCTGTTCGACGAGGCCGCCGCAGACCCTCCAGAAGCTTCTGTGGATGGAACCCGAGCGGGCCTTGGCCGCAGTGCAGGTCCTCTCCGTCCGGTGGGAGCCGCGGCGCTAGCCTGGCGAACGGAGGCGATTCAGGTGGAGATCAACACGGTGACGTGGGTGGTCGGGGGTCAACGGTTGACCGCCGCTGCCGGGAGCGTCGTCGGCAACCGGTATCGCGACAACTATGACGTGGTACACCTGGACGGCACTCGACCGCTCGCGGTAGTGGCGGACGGGATGGGCGACGGTCCCGGCAGCCGGGCGGCCGGACGTACCGCAGTGGACGTCTTCGTCCGGCACGCCGTGTCCGCCGGCGGGCCGGCAGCGCTGCGCGCCGCGGTGGCCGACGTCCAGCAGGCGGTACGCAGGGCAGGTCACGGCCTGCCCGATCTGACCGGGTGCACGCTCACGGCCTTCGTCGCCGATCCGGCCGCGGATGACTGCGCGGCCTGGCTAGTGCAGTTGGGCGACTCGCGGGCCTACCGACTCCGCGACGGCCTGCTGGAGCTACTCACCGTCGACCACACCATCGCCTGGCTCGGCACCTTGCACGGCTGGTTCACTCCTGACTCGCCGCAGGCCCGCGCGGCCCGCTATCAGCTGACCCGGTACGTCGGGCATCCTGATGCGCCGGAACCGGATCTGGTCAATGTCGGCCTGCGCTCCGGTGACCTGTTTCTGCTGTGCACCGACGGGATCTCCGACCAGGTGAGATACGAACGTCTGAGCCAGGTGCTCAAGGACGAAGCGAACAGCCCGCAAACGGCGGTGCAGACCCTGCTCAGCGACAGCCTCCAGATCGGCGACGACAACGCGACGGCGGCACTGGTCCGAGTGGACTGAACCCGACCGAGCGTGACAACCGTGCCACAGCCCGCGATGACAGCGGCGAATCCGTGGCGTCCGGCGCTCACCGTGGCTGCGACTTGTTGTCCAGGACGTCACGAACATGCATCAACGCGAATCCGAGAAGGTTCTGACCCTGCCACTGGGATGGATCAGTGGCTGCGGGGTCGTCGCGGGTGAGGCCGATCCCCCAGATCCGGTCCACCGGGCTGGCCTCGACAAGAACCCGCGGGCCGGTGCCGATCAGGAACGCCCTCAATGGGGCGTGCTGACCGAACTTGGCCAGGTTGCCGGCCATCACGATCGGGAATCGTTGCTCGGCCCACGTTTTTTCGTCGAATCCGGTGACTCGGCTGCCGAGTGCCTTGGCCGCGTGCGGGTGTGGCGCAGCGAGAATCCGCTGGGCCATGGCGTCGTCACCGAACAGGGTGGCCTTGCGCCACATCATGTAGTGCTCCGCGGTGGCGAACGAATGCCCGTCGAGGGTGAACGGTGCAGGCCACCATTGGCTCAAGCATCCTCCGCCGATGCTGCCGTCACGTTCGGGCTGGTGGCCCCAGAAGAACAAGAATTTGATCCGCTGGCCCTGCGCAAGAGCAGCCATCAAATCGGTGACGGTGAGGGTTGCATCGGGCATGGTCAGAGTGTGCTTGACCCAGGCCGGCGCACGCCAGGGATTTCACCTGCGGCGGCAGCCCCTGCTCGACGGCCCGAACCCGGCCTTCACCGAGGTGCGCTTCATCCCCTGACCACGGCCTCGACAGACAGTGATCGTCGGCGGCCGGGGGCTTGCCTGGTCAGCCGTGCGCCACCGGGCTCGCGGCCGTGCCCGCGTTGCTCCGCTCGATGTCGTCGCGCGCGGCCAGCAGTGCCCGAGGTGGCCCGATGGCGCCGCTGAAAGCGTGGGAGAGCACGGTGTGGCACGGGATGATCTCGAAGGTCTTCTCGCCGCAGCGCACGCGCAGGAACCAGCGTTGCCAAACGTGTTCCTGCTCGATCGCGGTGATCTCGGCGTAGGGCATTCGGTAGCTGCGGGTAATCCAGTGCTGGGTGATGCCGGTGTCGTCGACGATCGTGCGGACCCGCCAGCTGAGCACCAGGAAGGCCGCGAACGCCAGAAGGAGCAGGATGCCCAGCGCGGCTCGCAGGACGGAGTCGAGGTCGGGGTGGTGGGCAGCCCAGGTGAGGAGCTGACCGATTCCAACGGTGTCGAAGACCAGGCACGCCGCGCAGGCGGCCAGGAACGGCCGGTGCCGGTAGACGCGCGGAGTGCTCACATCTTGATCATCGCGGACGGACGCCAGTGCGCGTGGACTGACCAACCCGAACCAGCGGACGCTGTCATGCCACGACCGCCCGGCGCGTGCCGGGCGGTCGTGGCATGGCCACTGCCAGGCGCCGCGCTCGCGGGCCTCGGCCCGTCCGGTGCGGCGCAGTCCACCCCGTGTGGCTTTTGATGGGCCGTAATGAGCGGCGCTACCCCGAAGGCAGTTGAGAGGGGCGGCTCGTGACGGTCCCGTCGTGGAGCGGTACAGCAGTGGCTTACACCACCAACAATCGACGGCAAACCTCAACCTCACCTCAAGCCGAACTCTGGCTTCACCATCGATCAGCGGCACCCGGCAGTCCTGGCGGCTGGCGCTGCCAGCAGCAGGCTCAACACACCCTTTGACCACGGACGTCCGGATGAATCCACAGCCGTCGGCTGGCGTGCACTGGCTGCCCGGGCGCAGGTCCCGGACGCCCGGGACCATGGTCCCGACTCGGCCCCGATCTCTCGACCGTGGCGATGGGCTGCCGTAGGAAGGGGTGCCAGAATCGCGATCATCGAACGGAAGTGAGCATGGTGCAGGCCACCTGGGTACGCAGCGGTGCGGTCGTCGCCACTGCCGCAGCGCTGCTGTCGATTCCCGCCCCGGCGGCCGCGCACGAGAAGTGGTTCGTGCCCGGCCCCGACAGCTACCCGACCGAGTGGGCGTTCGTGTGGCGTCCACTGACGCTGACCCTGATCATCGCTGTGGTGGCGGCGGCCGCCGGCTGGCGATGGGCGGCCCGGAAGTTCCTGCCCACCCCGGAGCTGCGGGTGCTGCACCCGCTCGGCCGGCTGGTGCCGTACGTGCCGAGGCTGCTGGCCGTGCACCTCGGGGTGTCCCTGCTCGCGGCCGCGGTCACGGGGCACTTCCTCACCCACGACCTGGAGGTCGAGCACCTCGTCGGGGGCTCCGCGCTGCTGTTGGTGGAAGGCGCGCTCGGGGTCTGGTTCATCACGGGCGTACGGCTGCGCCCGGCCGCGATCGCGCTGGCCCTGGGCGGCCCGCTCGCCCTGCTCGTCACCGGACCGGTGGGTCTGCTCTCAGCGATGGACCTGCTCGGCGTCGCTGTCTTCCTCGCGTTCGTGCCGCCTTCAGACGCCGCGTTCGGCCGGGTCGAACCGAGCGCCGAAGCGCTGCGGCGGGCGCTGCTGGCGCTGCGCCTCGGGGCGGGCGGTGCGCTGATCACCTTGGCGTTCGCGGAGAAGCTGGCCAATCCGGCGCTGGCCCGCGAGACCCTGCGGCTGTTCCCGCAGCTCGACGTGTTCGCCTTGGTCGGCATCCACGTTCCCGCGGACACCTTCGTCGCGGTTGCCGGCGCCACCGAGCTGCTCTTCGGCCTGCTGGTCATCTCGGGTGCCCTGCCGCAGGTCGCGGTGCTGGTCGCCGGCATCCCGTTCAATGCCACCCTGCTGCTGTTCGGCGGTACCGAGATGCTCGGCCACCTGCCGGTCTACGGCATCTTCCTCACCTTGCTGGTGTACGGCTCCAACCCGCGCACCGCCGAACTGGTCCGCTGGCTGCCGGTCCCGGCACGTCGGGCGGCGCACCGAGCAGCCCTGCCGACCAGCTGATCCACGCCCGGCGCCGGGGCGCTCGCGCAAAAGCGTGGCCCCGGCGCTCAACCGCTCCGGCTTGTGTCCGGCGTCAGGCGGCAGCGGCCGAGGTAGCCGGCTGGCACCCCACGACCGCCCCATAGGTACGCGCTACCGCGCTCACCGAACGATCTTGAAGTTGAAGTTCGGGGTGCCCAGGGCGCTGAACAGCCGCAGCCACACGGACAGCAACATCTCGGTGCCCCGGGCTGTGGTGATGTCACCGAGATCGATGATGTCCCGGTGGCCGAGCGAGGCGAGCAGCTCGGTGGCGACCTTCTTAGCCGCACTGTCGTTCCCGGAGACGAAGGCCGTGTGGTCTCCGTCGGCCAGCTGGCGTGGGTTCGCCATCAGTGCGGCGTTCATGGTGTTCAGCGTCTTGACCACTCGTGCGTCCGGGAAAGTGCGCTGGATCTGCTCACCGAGCGAGTCGGTGTCCTTGACGAACAGGGTCGGCGGCACGCCGTGTGAGAAGTCCAGGGGGTTGGCGATGTCCAGGACGACTTTGCCGGCCAGATTCCCGGCGCCTGCGGCGTGCAGGGCGTCGAGCGACGCGGCACCCGAGGTGGCGCTGATGACCAGCTCGGCCTCGGCCGCCGCGTCGGCGAAGGCGGCCGGCGTGACGGCCGGGTGCGCGGCGGCCCACGCGGAGAACGGCGGGTTGCCCATCCCGTCGGGCTCGGTGCGTGCCAGCGTGGCGGCCACGTCACGGGTGCCGACGGTCACGTCGTTGCCGAGCTCGGCCAGCCGCGCGGCAATGGCCCGGCCGACCATGCCGGTGCCCAGAACAGCGATCTTCATGGTTGCTCCTTGAAGTGGGGTACTTGAGACGGAGGCTAACAGACAGGTCTGTCTACCCGCCAGCTGGCTGACGGCATGAGTCATCAGGGACACAGAAACCGCTGGTAACAGACTTGTCTGTAGGCTTGGGCGGACGGAGAGGAGAACGCCATGGCGGCAGCAGCGGACGGCGTGCGGCAACCCGCACGCGAACGAATCCTCGACACGGCGTTCCAGTTGTTCTACGCGCACGGCCCCCGCGGCGTCGGCGTCGACACGGTCATCGCCGAGTCAGGAGTCGCCAAGGCGACGCTCTACAAGCACTTCCCCCGCAAGGACGATCTCGTGCTGGCCTACCTCGACCGGGCCGACCAAGCCTGGTTCGGCCAGCTGCGAGCAGCCGCCCGCGCGTCCGGCGACGACCCCCGCGAACAAATGGTGGCCATGTTCGACGCGCTCGAATCCGCCTGTCGTCGCGAGGGCTACCACGGCTGCGCCTTCATCAACACCGCCGCCGAGCGCGCGGACGGCAGCGAGGTGCACGCCCGTACCGTCGAACACAAGACGGTCGTGCGCGCCTGGATGGCCGATCTGGCACGCCGCGCGGGCGCCGCCGCCCCCGACGACCTGGCCCGCCAGCTGAGCCTGCTGCTCGACGGCGGCCTCGCCGCCGGAGTGCTCGACGCCGACCCGGCCACCCCCGCCGCCGCCAAGGCCGCCGCCCGCATTCTCGTCGATACGGCCTGCCCGGCTGCATAGGGCATCACAGGACGAACGGCGATACGACAATCGCTCAGAACAGACAGAATCCGGCCGAACAGGAGCATGGGCCGCGTACGTTGACGCCGCCCTGACGGGTACGGAGGCGGCGGTGGGCGACCGGGCGGATGAGGCGCTGCTGCCTGTCCCGATGTCCGCCTACGGCCCGCTGGACCGCCTGGCCGAACAGGTCCACCTGCTGTCGCAGAGTGGCCGGGTGCCCGAGGCGCTGGACGCCCTGGCGATCTTCGAACCGATGGCCCGGGCGTTCGGCGACACCAAGACCACCGGGTTCCTGCTGCAATGCCGCCTGTACGCGTACGTGTACCTGGGCCGGTTCCCGGAAGCCACCGTGGTCGGCGAGCAGCTGCTGAGCCATCACGAATCCACCGGTTCCACGATCGCCGTGGCCAAGACGCTCGCCGATCTGGCCGACCTGTTCCTGCGCGTGGACCGGGTCGGCGAGGCGATGAGCCACCTGGCCCGGGCGGGCCTGCTGCTGGAGCAGACCACCGTGCGCAACGAGCGGTACGTGGCGGCGATGGGGTCCCTGGTGCGCGCCGCCACCGGAGCGGACCTCTACGAGACGGCGCACGCCACCTACGAGCAGCTGATGCGCTGGATGGTGCCGGAGCGGGTCGAGATGTCCGCCAGCATCGAACTCATCTACGCCGAGATGCTGCTGCGGTGGGGGCTGCGGCTCGACCAACTCGGCGACCACCAGCAGGCCAGGTCACGGATCCGGACCGCCGCCGCCAGCTTCGCGCGCTGGGCTGAGGCGTACGCGTGCCGCGGCGACCAGGAAGTGGCCATGCCGTTTGTCGCGCTGCACGCCTTGGCGCTGGCCAAGCTCGGCGAGCTGGACCGGGCGCGGCAACTCGCCACCGACGTCGTGCTCCCGTTGCGCCGCGACGGCGACCCGCACGCAGCCTGGCCCGCACACCTGGCGCTGGGCCTCGCGCTGCGCGACTGCGGTGACCTGACCGCCGCCCGGCGGGAGATGGTCGCGGCCGCCGAGATCGTCGAGGTCAGCGGATCCGACACCCTGGGCCTCATCGTCGACCACGAACTGGCCCGACTCGCGGCCGACGAAGTCGGTGAACACGCCAGCCGCGACCTGCGGCACGTGATCGAACGACAGACCCACCGACTCTGGCATCTCCGCCTGCAACGCCTCGCCATGCTCAGGCAGGCCCGCCACCGCGAGGAACAGGAGCAGGCCCGTCGCGCCGCCGAAGCCGCCTCCCTGCACGACCCCCTCACCGGCCTCGGCAACCGGCGCCGCTTCGACCAGCTCCTCACCGACCTCGACACCGGCCACATGCCGACACCCACCGCACTGCTCTTCATCGATGTCGACAAGTTCAAAGCCATCAACGACAGCTATTCGCACAGCGCCGGCGACGCCGTCCTGCGCGACATCGCCGCGATCCTGCGCGCCAACTGCCGCGCCGACGACGTTCCGATCCGCTACGCCGGCGACGAATTCGTCGTCTTTCTCCGCACCGACCCCGCCGGCGCCCGCCACGTCGCCGAACGCATCCGCGCCAGCATCAGCGCCACCACCTACGACGACCTGCCCGGACTACGGGTCAGCATCAGCGTCGGCGTCGCCAACCACACTCCCGGCACGCCTGCCCACGAACTCGTCGACACCGCCGACGCCAACCTCTACCAGGCAAAGCGCTGCGGCCGCGACCAAGTCGCCGCCTGAGGATCCACACAGAGCCGGCCGGCAGGCTTCGCAATACAACAAATCCGGGCCGTCCGGTAGCGTCACTTGGCGCGCACACGACCGATACTCGGTGGCGCAATCCCGATCGGCGTCCCCCGAACGGCTACATGATCGTGGTTGACGTCGTTGTTTACCCGCCATGCACCTCAGTGGAACCACGGGTTTGTCGACGTCGACCACCGTGCCGCCATGCGCAAATCACTTGCCGCCATCGCGGCCGCCGCGACCCTGATGGTCCCCGGCGTCGCGGCCGCAAACCATATCCGAGGCCAGGACGACGATTCCGGCGACACCTACGAGGTCGGGCTCTTCGGTGACATGCCGTACGCGGCGTACGGCCGCGACCACTACCCCGCCGTCCTGGCGGACATGAACGAGCACGATCTGGCGTTCAGCGTCTTCGACGGCGACGCCAAGAACGGCAGCGAGCCCTGCTACGCCGACCCGCACCCCAGCGACCCGGCCAACCCCACGCCGGAGAACGCGGTCGCGGACGCGACCCACCCGGACATCTACAAGTACGCGCTCGCGAAGTGGGCAACCCTGAAAGACCCCGTCGTTGTGGTCCCCGGCGACAACGAGTGGACCGACTGCGACCGCACCACCATCCAGGGCGGCAAGGTCTCGGACTCCAACGACCGGCTCGCGTACGAGCGGAGCCTGTTCTACCCGACCGACCGCAGCCTCGGTCGGAGGACTATCAAGCTGACCCGCCAGAGCGCCCAGTACCCGGAGAACGTCCGCTGGCGCAAAGGACCGGTCACCTACATCGGACTGAACATTCCCGGCAGCGACAACAACTTCTCCCTCGGCGGCAAGGACGGCCCGGCCGCCGAGGCACAGGCCGAGTACGCGGCGCGCAACGCCGCGAATCTGCAGTGGCTCCGTGACGGGTTCGCCGCCGCGAAGGCTGATCACTCGCGCGGCGTCATGGTCGTCATCCAGGCCGACATGTGGGACCCCGGCGCGACCGTGACCCATTTTGCTGACACCAAGAAGGAGCTGTTCACGCAGACCGTCGCCTTCGACGGGCCGGTCGTGCTGGTCAACGGCGACAGCCACAGCTTCGAGGTGGACAAGCCGCTCACGGACTACGCCACCACGAACGCCGCCGGGGCGGCCGGGGCGAACGTCGTCGAGAACTTCACCCGTGTCACCACGTTCGGCGAGTACCAGAACCACTGGGTCAGCGTCACCGTCGATCCTGAAGACCCCGACGTTTTCCAGTTCCACCAGCACATCATCGACGCGAACGTCCCGACCTACACGCCGCCGGCCTGAACGGGTGGCTCCGGCGGGCACCGCCATGCCCGCCGGAGCCACCGCACGCTCCCACCGGCCACGCGGGGCCGACAACACCAGCGCACGTGGTGGCCGTCGCGGGCAATTCGGTGGATCATCCGCCCAGAGCGTGCACCATGTTCACGATGGCCTGCATCTGTGGCCCGTTCCTGGTGGCGAATTCCGCCCCGGTGAACCCCCACCAGTCCCAGCACCCCAGCGGATTGCCGCGGAGCAGACTGATCGAGGTCTGGGGATAGAGGATCACCAGGTTGTTCGTGTCGGCATAGTTGTCCAGATAAGAGTATTTCGGGAACATCTCGCCCACGAAGGTCGTGTCGCTCACGCAGCCGTGCAGCGCGACAACGAGCTTGCACGGGCGGCCCGCCGCACAGGCCGGCGGGATGTACGCCAGGGCGTCGGACGCCATGCTGTACCACTGGGCGGAGCCGCCGGGAACGTAGCGGTCCTGGTCGAAGTGGGTGACCGTGCTCGCGAGCGGGCCGCGGTTGGCCGGGTTGACGTGGCCGAGCCAGTGGGTCAGCATCTCGCCTTCCGGGTCGTTGCCACAGTCGATCAGGAACGGGTACGCGGTCAGGGGGCACGGCAGGATGCCCAGCGGGCTGGGCCACCCGTGGCCTGCCAGGTCGCTTGCGTGATACCGGACGTCGGCTCCGAAGTGCCGGTAGAACTCGACACCGGCGTCGCTGACGTGCCGGGAGATCAATGGGTCGAGGGTGCCGTGGTAGACGTAGACCGGTATGCGGGCCAGGTTGCCCAGTGGATCGATCTTGCCCTCGGCGCCCCACCGGCCGGCCGTGTCCTCCAGGGCCGTGACGTCCAGCCCGGTCAGGTCAGTGCCGCATTGGGTCGCCAGGAGCAGGATGTTGCCGTTGCCGCAGTAGTACGGCCCGGCGCCGAACGTCCCGGCGCCCCGGAAGATGCCGGAGTACGCGACCTGTAGTTGCGAGGCCATGTAGCCACCGGACGAGATGCCGGTGACGTACGAGGCGGTGATGGTGAGCCGGGGCAGGCCTGGTGCGCCTTGCGCCCGACCTGAGTGCGCCGCGGCCTGGGCCGGTACGGCGCCCACCGGGCCAGCCATCAGGCCGAGAACACCGGCGATGAGCGCGGCCAGGGCGCGCCGACCGACCCGTTGACGAGCGTTGGGGCATGGCGGCAGCGGGTGCCGGCGGCCGGCGGGGCGGTCCGAACGTGGGGAGAGGCGGCCTGTGGACGGTGCAGACACGAGGGGATCCTCTCTGCTAGCCTGCCAATCGATTGGTTGGCAGGAAGTGATGGCGGTCACTATGCGGTGTCCACACCCGACGTGTCAACGAGTTGTTCGCACTTTTGCAACATGGAGGTGGGTCTGGTGGCGCAACCGGGCTGGGATCCCCGACGGCTCAACGCGGTCGCGGTCCGACTGCCGGACGGTACGACCCCGCCGGGTACGCGCGGGCGCATCCTGCACTCCGCGCTGAAGCTGTTCGCCGAGTTCGGCTATCACGGCACGTCGATCCGCGACATCGCCGCCGGGGTGGGCATCAACTCCGCGACGTTGTACTCGCACTACCCGTCCAAGGAACAGATCCTCGCCGAGCTGGTTCTGCTTGGTCACGAACAGTTGCACAAACAATTGCAGGAGGCGCTGGCGGAGGCGGGCACCGATCCGGTGCGTCAGCTGGCCGCGCTGGTGCGTACCCAGGTCCTGGTGCATGCGGACTTCCCCTTGCTGGCGCTGGTCGCCAACCAGGAGACGCACGCGCTGAGCCGCGAGTGCGCCGCGCCTGCCCTGGCCGTGCGCGAGCAGAGCCGCGATCTCGCGCGGCAGGTACTGGAGGCCGGCGTGCGTCAGAAGGTGTTCGACACCGACGACGTCACCTTGACGCAGGTCGCGATCAGCAGCATGGGCATCCGCGTCGCCTCCTGGTTCGGTCCGGATCAGCCCTACACCCGCGACCAGATCGCCGACGCGTTCGTGCGGTACGCATTGCGGGTCGCCGGCGCGGTGTCCGCACCTGCCACGGGAGGTTGATCCGGCCATGCAGACCCTCACGTTCAGAGTCACCGGCGGTGACCTGAACGCGCTGCGCTTCGGCACGGGCGCGCGGCTCGTGCTCGCCGTGCACGGCATCACCGCCTCCGGCATGCAGTTCCGCCCGATCGCGCGGCACCTGCCGGCCGACTGGAGCCTCGTCGCACTCGACCTGCGTGGCCGCGGCGGTAGCGACATGCTGCCCGGTCCGTACGGCATCGACGCCCATGCGGCTGACGTGTGCACGGTGGTTCGTCAGCTCGGCACTCCCGTTGTCCTCACCGGGCACTCGATGGGCGCGTACGTCGCGCTGCGCTCCGCCGTCGCCCTCCCGGATTTCGTCGAACGTCTCGTGCTCATCGACGGCGGCCTGCCGCTGCCGGTCCCCGCCCACGTCGATCCGGACCAGCTCCTTCAGGCCACGGTCGGCCCTGCGATGGCCAGGCTTCGGCGGACCTTCGAATCCACGGAAAGCTACGTGGCGAGCTTCCGCGCCCACCCCGCACTGTCGGCCGGATGGAACGGTGACCTGGAGGCGTACGTCCGGTACGACGCTACCGGCGAACCGGGCGCGATCCGATCCCGGGTGAACCCGGACGCGGCCGTCGGCGACGGCCGCGACGTCATCGCCAACGCCGCGTTGTTCGGCAACGATCTGCTGCGGTTGATGGTGCCGACGAGCCTGCTGTACGCACCGCGTGACGCGCTCGATCGGGAACCCGGAATGATGCCCGAACCCGTCGTGCAGCACTGGGCGCGGATGGCGGGGCTCCGGGCGGAAGTCGTTCCCGGCACCAACCACTACACGATCGTCCTCGCGGACGAACCCGCGGGCATCGTCGCCGACCGGCTGACCCGCACCTCCCCCTGATCAGACGGGTGCGGGGACTGCCCTGGGCAGGACGTACCGTTCGACCGCGTCGGCGAAGCCGTCCTGTTCGTTCGATGCCGTGACATGGGTGGCGTGCCGCCGCACTTCCTCGCTCGCGTTGCCCATGGCGATGCTGATGCCGCTGCGCCGAAACATCAGCACGTCGTTGGGCTGGTCGCCGAACGTGGCGATCTGTTCCCGCGGCACCTTGAACCGGAACGACAGCCGGTCGACGACGACGCCCTTGTTGGCCGTCGGGTGCGTGACGTCCAGGTAGTGGGGCTGGGAACGCGCGGCCGAGACCAGGGCGTCGAACTCCAGCTGTACGGCGAGCTCAGCGCGCGCCACCAGGTCGTGATCGTCACTGACCCCGACGATCTTGACGATGCGGTCGAGGAACGGGTCGTAGTTCGGCACGACCGTGGGCGGGAACCGGCATGTCCGGGCCTCGCGGTCCACGTGCGGGGCGTGCGCGTCCGTCACGTACCACTCGGTGGCGGTGTAGATCCACACGTGGAGGCCATGCGCCCGGCAGGTCTCGATCACCCCGGATGCGACGTCCGCCGGGATGTCGCGCTCGTCGAAGACCGTCATGTCCGGCAACATGATCACCCCGCCGTTGAACGCCGCCATCGGCATGTGCATGCCCAGCGGTTCGACGAGCATGCGCATGCCGCGCGGTGGCCGCCCGCTGGTGATCGCGAACAGCACACCCCGTTCGTCGAGCCGCCGTACCACGTCGATGGTGCGTGAGGTCAGCGTCTTCTGCTTCGTGACCAGGGTGCCGTCCACGTCGGCCAGCACCGCCGCGATCCGGATCGTTTCATCGATGGCGGGAATCACGGTCACTCCGTCCAGGTCCAGTCGCGGATCTCCGGCTGGTCCTCGAAATGCTCGCGGGCGTAGGCGGCGGCCCCGGCGATCCGGGCGTCGCACTCGGCAAGCAGGGGCGCGGCGCGATCGCGCAGCCGCGGCGTACGGCGGATCGCCTCCGCGGCCAGGTGGAAACGGCTCATCTCGTTCATCGCGACCATCTGGAACGGCGTGGTGGTGGTGCCCTGCTCGTTGAACCCGCGTACGTGAATGCGGTCGACATCGGGCTGGCCGTGCACGATTTCGTGGATGGCCCGCTGGTAGCCGTGGAACGCGAAGACGACCGGCTTGTCGGCGGTGAACCACTCCACGAACTCCTGCTCGGTGCTGCCGTGCGGATGCAGCTGGGCCGGGAACAGGCGCATCAGGTTGACCACGTTGACCACCCGGACCCGCAGATCCGGCACATGCTTGCGAAGATAGGCCGCGGCGGCCACCGTCTCCATGGTGGGGATGTCGCCCGCGCACCCCAGCACGACGTCCGGTTCGGCGCCGTCGTCGTTGCTCGCCCGGTGCCAGATCGACGCGCCTTTCGCGCAGTGCTCAATGGCCTGATCCATGTCCAGGTACTGCAGTTGCGGCTGCTTGTCCTGCACGATGAGGTTCACGTAGTTGCGGCTGCGCAGGCAGTGGTCCGCGACCGAGAGCAGGCAGTTGGCGTCCGGCGGCAGGTAGATCCGCGTCACCGTGCCCCGCTTGGAGAGCATGACGTCGATCAGGCCGGGTCCCTGGTGGCTGAAACCGTTGTGGTCGTTACGCCAGCAGGTCGAGGTGAGCAGGATGTTCAACGACGGGACCGGTGCACGCCACGGCAGGTTCACCGCCTCCTGCAGCCACTTGGCGTGCTGGACGACCATCGAGGCGGCCACCATCGCGAACGCCTCGTACGTGGCGAACAGGCCGTGCCGGCCGGTCAGCGTGTAAGCCTCCAGCCAGCCCTCGCAGAGATGCTCGCTGAGCACCTCCATGACCCGCCCGTCCGGTGACAGGTGGTCGTCGATGTCGAGGGTGGGCCCGACGAAGCAACGGTTCTCGACCTCGAAGACGTTGCCGAGGCGGTTCGAGTTCGTCTCGTCGGGGCAGAACAGGCGGAAGTTCGCCGCGCCGGCGTTGCGGGCGTAGATGTCGCGCAGCATCTTGCCGAGCTGGCGCGTGGATTCCTGCCGGATCACCGCGGGCTGTTTGGGGTCCACGTCGATCGCGTAGTCGCGGAAGTTCGGAATGTCCAGGTCGACGAGGACCCGGCCGCCGTTGGTGTGCGGGTTGGCGCTCATCCGCCGGTCGCCGTGGGGTGCGAGGCCGGCCAGTTCGGGGATCAGCCGGCCGCCGTCGTCGAACAACCGCTCCGGCCGGTACGAGCGTAGCCACTGCTCCAGCAGCGCAAGGTGGGCCGGGTTCGTCCGGGTGTCCGTCATCGGCACCTGGTGCGACCGGAACGTGCCCGCGGCGGGCCGCCCGTCCACCTCCTTCGGCCCGGTCCAGCCCTTGGGCGTGCGCAGCACGATGGCCGGCCAGCGTGGGCGTTCGCGCAGGCCGAGGCGGCGCGCCGAGTCCTGGATCGTACGGATCCGGTCGTAGCAGGCGTCCAGCGTGGCGGCGAACGCCTGGTGCACCTGCGCCGGGTCGTCGCCCGCGACGAAGTGCGCTTCGTAGCCGTTGCCCTGCAGGAAGGCGCGGATGGTGTCGTCGGATTCGCGGCCCAGGATCGCCGGTCCGCTGATCTTGTAGCCGTTGAGGTGCAGGATCGGCAGGACCGCCCCGTCGCGGACCGGGTTGAGGAAGGCGGTGCCGCGCCACGCCCCGGCGAGCGGACCGGACTCCGCTTCGCCGTCGCCGACGACCGCGGCCACGACGAGCTCCGGATTGTCGAACGCGGCGCCGAACGCGTGCGACAGCACGTACCCCAGCTCGCCGCCCTCGTGGATCGAGCCCGGCGTCTGCACGCTGACATGGCTGGGAACGCCGCCCGGAGTGGAGAATCGGCGGCACAGCAGGCGCATGCCGCCCGCGTCCCGGGTGACCTCCGGATACACCTCCGTGTACGTGCCTTCGAGATAGGCGAGGCCGACCAGGGCCGGGCCGCCGTGACCGGGGCCGGCCAGGTAGATCACGTCGGCGTCACGTTCAGTGATCAGACGGTTCAGGTGGACGTAGATCAGGCTCAGCCCCGGTGAGGTGCCCCAGTGGCCGAGCAGTCGAGGCTTGACGTGCTCGGGACGCAGCGGTTCCCGCAGCAGCGGGTTGTCCTGCAGGTAGATCTGCGCGACGGTCAGGTAGTTGGCGGCGTCCCAGAATCGCTGTATCCGGTCCAGCCCTTGCGGCGACAGCGGTCCGGCCGCAGCGGCCCGTCGGCCGTCCGCGGCGCTCACCGCGCTGGAAACGCTGGCGTCGAACGTGTACACGGTGGATCTCCTTCACCGGACGTCGGGGCCGTTGCACCCAAGGTCGCGTCACGGTCGCGGCGCCGCATCATCCGTCCGGGACGATCTGACATCGGCGCGACAATGTGGTGATCCGACACACCCATCGAGAACAATAAGATTTCTGTCGCCTGCCGTTTCCTGTGCATTCAACAAACGGCCCCCATCCGCGTCGTACACCTTTCCTACGTTCATCGAAATTGATGAAGGCAGGGCACTGTGAACACCCATCGACTGGCAGTGCGGGCGCGCGGGATCACGAAATGTTTCGGCGAGATCGTCGCGCTCGACGGTGTCGACCTGGACGTGGCGCAGGGGCAGATCCACGGCCTGGTCGGGCCGAACGGTGCCGGCAAGACGACGCTGCTGGGCCTGCTGCTGGGCCTGGCCGTCGCCGACACCGGTCGTCTGGAGATCTTGGGTACGCCGGTCCGGCGGGCCCTCGACGCACCGGAGGGGGTCGCCGGGTTCGTGGACGGTCCCGGGCTGTATCCCTGGCTCACCGCCCGGCAGAACCTCGCCGCGCTGGCCTCGCTGCGCGGCCTCGGCGGGGCAGCGGCGCGGATCGACGAGGCGCTCGACGAGGTCGGCCTCGCCGACGTCGCCGACGACCGGGCGCAGGGATTCTCCCTCGGCATGCGCCAGCGACTCGGCCTCGCCGCCGCCCTGCTCACCAGGCCCCGCCTGCTCGTACTCGACGAACCGTCCAATGGTCTCGACCCGGTCGGCAAGAGGCTCATCCACAGTGTTCTGTCGCGGCTGGCGAACGGCGGAGCCGGCGTCGTGTTGTCGAGCCATCGCATGGACGATGTCGAGGCGCTGTGTCACGAGGTCACCATCCTCGTCACCGGACGGGCCGTCTTCTCCGGTCCGCTGAGCAAGCTGGTCTCGGAGAACGGTGCGCTCGACTACCGGGTGGTCGCCTCCGATCCGCCGGCCGCCCGTCGCATCGTCGCCGACATCACCGGGATCGGTGTGGTCGGCGGCCATGACGACGGCGAGGTGATCGTCGTAAGCGCGCTGGTGCCTGCCCTCGACGAGCTGGTGGTCCGGCTGGTCCATTCCGGTATCGCCGTGCGCGAGCTCGCACCGGTGATGTCGCCGCTGGAGGCCGCGTTCGTCGCTCTCACCGCGCAGCAGGAACTCGCCCTTGACAGGCAGACGGGCGCCGGCCGGTGACCGCGACCGTCTCGCACGCGGTGGTGGGACGGCGTGTCCCGGTGGTCCGTGGCTACCGGTTCGAGCTGGTCAAGCTGCTCGCCCAGTGGCGGATCCGACTGCTGGCCCTGGCCTGCTGGCTCGCGCCGGCACTGTTCGTCGTGGCGGTGAGCCGGCAGAGCACGCTTCCCGTCGACACCCTGTTCGGCCGGTGGATGCACGCGACCGGATGGGCCGGCCCGCTGGTGGTGCTCGGTTTCGCGGGCACCTGGGCGCTGCCGCTGATGACCTCGGTGGTGGCCGGCGACGTGTTCGCGATCGAGGACCGGCTCGGCACCTGGCGTCACCTGCTCGTGGCGGTCCGGTCGCCGCGGCGGATCTTCGCGGCGAAGTCCCTGGCCGGCGCGACCGTGATCCTGCTGCTGACCGCCGGGCTGGCCGTGTCCAGCGTGACCGGCGGAGCCATGGCGGTCGGCGACCAGCCGCTCGTCGGTCTCGACGGCCACGAGCTGGCGCCGGCCGACGCCGCGGGCAAGGTGCTGCTTGCTTGGATGTGCGTGCTGGCCCCGACGCTGGCGCTCGCCGCGATCGGGCTGCTCGGGTCCGTCGCGTTGGGGCGGTCCCCGATGGGTCTGCTGCTGCCCGTCTTCGTCGCGCTGGCGTTGCAGCTCGCCCAGCTGCTGCCGCTGCCCGTCCCCGTACGTCTGGCACTGCCCGGCTACGCCTTCACCGCCTGGAACGGGCTGTTCACCAGCCCGGGGCAGCTCGGCCCGCTGCTGATCGGCGTCGTGGTCAGCCTGGTGTGGGTGGTGGCCGCGACGGCGCTGGCGTACCGGCTGTTCGTGCGGCGCGACTTCACCGACCTGTCGTTCGACGGCTCGCCTCGCCGTGCGCTCACCGCCGGTCTCCTGCCACTGGCCGGGTTGCTGGCCGTGACGGTGGCGGTCGCTGCCGCGGGAACCGGCGCCACGGGCTCCGGGATCGATCAGGACAAGGTGCAGCGTGCGGTCGCCACGGCCTTCGGCCACCTGTACCGGCGGCAGACCGCGCAGCTGCACCGGCCGGACGTCACGGAGGCGCAGTTGCAGGCCACCGCGGCGTGTACGAAGGGCGGCGGCCGGCTCGCCCCTCAGGGAGCGGGCAACGACTGGCGGTGCGTCGTCTCCTGGCACCTGCCCGGTATCGCGGCCGTGGGGTCGGCCACCTACCAGCTCGACATCGCCCCGGACGGGCGGTACACGGCCGATGGTGACGGGCCGAAGGAGGTGAACGGGTACTTCCTGGTCCGCACCGCGACCGGGGATGCACCGAATCCGCTCTGGCAGTTCGACGGCACCGTCGCACTGCTCCCGACCACGCCGAAGGGATAATTCATGCAGGTAGAACGCCGCCGTCGGCCCGCTGGGAACGGCCGTTGGAGCCGGACGCACGTCGGCCACCGGGCATTCGCGGTCGCCGCCGCAACCACCGCCGTCGTCGTCACCGCGGGCGCCGGCATCGCGTTCGCGTCGACGGACCGGTTCGGCAACGACCAGGTCGGCCAGGAGACCGACCGGGGTCAGGTCGTCTCCGCGGACCAGTACATCGATCCGGTCGGTACCCGCCTGGTCGTCAACAACGGAAAGATCATGTCGTCGGCGGTGAGCCCGGACGGCACCCACCTCGCGGCAACGGTCGCCGACGGTGGGATGGCGCTGGTCATCGTGGACCTGACGACGTGGAAGGTGCAGCAGCTCGTCGGCAACAATGCGGCGGCGGATCTGCGGATCAGCGGCAACGACGTGGGCCAGGAGGGCCCCGCGTACTCCCCCGACGGCACCCGGCTGTGGCTCGGGCAGGCCGACGGCTACCGCAGGTTCACCGTGAACGCCGACGGGACCCTCGCCAACCCCACGTTCGTCGCGATCCCGCCGGACGGCCCCAGGCACGCGCTCGCGTCGCAGGCGGTGTTCTCCGCCGACGGCGCCACCGTGTACGCCGCGGTCAACGGCCAGAACCGGGTGGTCGCCATCGACGCGGCGTCCGGGGCCATCCAACGCAGCTGGGCCGTGGGCAACGCCCCGCGGGGCATGGTCGTGGTCGGGACCAAGCTCTATGTCAGCAACGAGGGCGGGCGCCCGGCGAGGCCCGGCGACACCACGATCAACTCGTACAACACGCCGGTACCCGCGGACCCGGTGACCGCTGCCACCACCACCGGCACGGTCAGCGTCATCGACCTGGCAAACCCGGCAGCCGCGGTACGCAGCATCGACGTCGGCCTGCACCCGACCGCCCTGTACGCCCGCAACAAGACGCTGTTCGTCACCAACACGGCCAGCAACGACGTCTCGGTCATCGACACGGCCGTCGACGCGGTCGTGCAGACCGTCGCCACCCAGCCGTGGCCGCAGGCATCGGTGGGCTACGAACCCGACGCCGTCACGCTCACCGGCGACGGTCACCTGCTGGTCACTCTCGGCCGCGCCAACGCGGTCGCGGTGTACCGGTACACGTCCGCCCGGGAGCCGGTCAGTTACGTCGGCCTGCTGCCTACCGACTACTTCCCCGCCGAGATCGCCACGGTCGGCGACAACGTCTTGGTGTCCAACACCCGCGGCATCGACGCCCGCCGCCCCACCACCAAGGGCGGGCACAACACCCACGACACGACGTCGAGTCTCCAGCGTTTCACGCTCCCCGACGACCAGGCCATCAGGGCCGGGACAGCCGCGGTCTTCCGCCAGAACGGCTGGACCCCCGGCTCGATCGTCAAGGGCACGGGCACGGCGCGGCGTGTGCCGGTTCCGCGACGGCTCGGCGACCCGTCGTCGATCAAGCACGTCTTCCTGATCGTCAAGGAGAACCGTACGTACGACCAGCTTTTCGGTGATGAGTCGCGGGGCGAGCGCGACCCGGCGCTGACCGAGTTCGGCGAGAACGTGACGCCGAACCAGCACGCGATGGAGCGGCAGTTCGGGCTGTTCGACAACACGTACGACATCGGCACGAACTCGGCCGAGGGGCACAACTGGCTGATGCAGGCGGACGATCCGGAATACACCGAGTCCTCGGCCGGTGAATACATCCGCAGCTACGACACCGAGGACGACGCGCTGGGTCACCAGCGGACCGGCTTCCTGTGGACCGGTGCGCAGGCAGCCGGGAAGACCGTGCGCGACTTCGGCGAATTCCACCAGTTCCTGACCAAGCCGTCCGGCGCCACCTGGCAGAACCTGTACTGCGACACCAAGACCATGGCGTCGACAGGCAACGACACCACGTACCCGATGCTCTCGTCGTCGCCGATCCCGTCGCTCAACGCGGTGTCGGTCGCCGGTTTCCCGAAGTTCGACACCGACGTCCCCGACATCTACCGGTACGAGATCTGGAAGCGTGACTTCCAGAAGAACGGGCCGGCGAACCTGAACATGTTCTGGTTCTCCAGCGACCACACCGGCGGCCCGCCGAACGCCGCCGCTCAGGTCGCGGACAACGACCTCGCGGTCGGCCGGGTGGTCGACACCATCTCGCACAGTCGCTACTGGAAGGACTCGGCGATCTTCCTGGTCGAGGACGACTCGCAGGCCGGCCTCGACCACGTCGACGGCCACCGCGCCCCGATCCAGATCATCAGCCCGTGGGCGGTGCACGGCGTCGTCGACAGCCACTTCTACTCCCAGATCACGATGATCCGGACCATCGAGCAGATCCTCGGCATCCAGCCGATGAACCAGAAGGACAGCGCGGCCACCCCGATGCGGGCGGCGTTCACCGAACGGGCGGACCTCACGCCGTTCACCGCGCTGCCCAACCGCACCTCGCTGACCCTGGGCCTGGCGACCCCGCCGCCGTGCGGCGTCGACACCCCGGCACCGCTGGACCCCCGTGCCGCGGCCCCGCCGTCGGGCGCGGTGCCGGCCGGCGAGCGGCGGCTCGCGGCGCAGTGGGATGCCTGGAAGAAGCAGCAACGGCTGGGCGGCCCGAACGCCCGGCCCGACTTCGCGAACCCCGCGCAGATGAACCATTTCACGTGGTACCAGGCGCACGACTGGGCGAAGCCGTACCCCGGTGAGCACGCGATCCTCGCGCCGGGGAACGTACCCGGCGCCTACCTCCCCTCGACGGACTCCGACTGACGTCATGCTCGACAACCCTGTCCCGGGGGACTTTCCCGGGACAGGGTTGCTGGATCGCAATGTCCGTCGATCAATGTGACGACGCGGCGACCCTCAGTGAAACTCTTGGCTCGACGGGTCTCCACCACTTTCCCTTCTCCCGCAACGGCATGACGATGCGGGGGTGAGCCAAACCGCCGTGATTCTTGCCTTGGTGATCGTCACCGCGCTCGGGTTCGACTTCACCAACGGGTTCCACGACACCGCCAACGCGATGGCCACCTCCATCGCCACGGGAGCGCTGCGACCGAAGGTCGCGGTGGCACTGTCCGGAGTGCTGAACCTGATCGGCGCGTTCCTGTCCGTCGAGGTGGCCCTGACCGTCACCAACGCCGTCGTGAAAATCCAGAGTGCGACCGGCGCACCCCGGCAGGATCTGGTCTCCAACGGCGGCCTGGACCTGCTGCTGATCGTGCTGGCCGGGCTGGTCGGCGCCATCATGTGGAACCTGGTGACCTGGCTGCTCGGCCTGCCGTCGAGCTCGTCACACGCGCTGTTCGGCGGGCTGATCGGCGCCACGATCGCAGGGCTCGGCTGGGCCGGCGTCAACTGGGTCGGCAACGGCAAGAAGCTCGACGGCGTGGTCGGCAAGGTTCTGATACCCGCAATCCTGTCCCCGGTGATCGCCGGCATCGTCGCCACCGTGGGCACCTGGCTGGTCTACCGGGCGACGATGGGCGTCGCGAAACGGTTCGCCGACCGCGGGTTCCGATGGGGACAGATCGGCAGCGCCTCGCTGGTGTCCCTGGCACACGGCACCAACGACGCGCAGAAGACCATGGGCGTCATCACGCTCGCGCTGATCGCCTCCGGCTATTGGACCGACACCGGCAGCATCCCGTTCTGGGTGAAGACGTCCTGCGCCCTGTCCATCGCGCTGGGCACCTACCTCGGCGGCTGGCGGATCATCCGTACGGTCGGCAAGGGTCTGGTCGAGATCGCCCCGCCTCAAGGCATGGCCGCCGAATCGTCCTCCGCCGCGGTCATCCTCTCCTCCAGCCACCTCGGGTTCGCACTGTCCACCACGCAGGTCGCCACCGGGTCGATCATGGGCAGCGGCGTGGGCCGTCCCGGGGCGTACGTGCGGTGGCGGGTCGCCGGACGGATGGTCGTCGCCTGGCTGCTCACGATGCCGGCGGCCGCCGTGACCGGCGCGGTCATGTGGTGGCTGGCCCACCTGATCGGCGGCGAGATCGGCGCGTTGGTGATCTTCGCGCTGCTCATCGCGTTCTCCTTCTTCATGTGGCAGCGCTCCCGGCGCGCCCCGGTGGATGCCGCCAACGTCAACGACGAGTGGCACGACGATCGTCCACCGGCGCAACCGGTGCCGGCCGGCGTCGCCAGCTGAGGGGATTCCGGTCATGCACACCCTGGAACTGTCCTTGCAAGGCGCGTGGCGGGTGCTGATCGCGGGCCTGGTGCTCGGTGCCGGTCTGCCCGCACTGTTCGGCCTCGGCATCCGGGCCATGGCGTACGGCGCCGGCGGGGATGCCGAGAACCACCGCGCGGACGCCCCGGGTCCGCGGGCGCACCCGATCGGCACCGTGATCGGCTGGTTGCTGTTCGCCGTCGTGGCGCTCGGGGCGCTGCTCGGCATCCTGTACATCGTGGTGTCCGGGCTGGGCATGAAGCTGAGCTTCAGCAATGGCATCCCGACGATCGTGGACAAGTGAGGAGCGCCGGTGGGCGAGCTGAGGGCGAACTTTCTCGACCGCGCGGTGGAGTGGTTGCGCAGGGGTTATCCCGCCGGCGTGCCACGCCAGGACTATGTGGTGCTGTTCGGGCTGCTGCGCCGCAAGCTGACCGAGCCCGAGGTCCGCAAGATTGCTCAAGACCTGGCCGACCAGGCCATTCTCAACGACGACCCGGTGAGCACCGACGACATCGAGAACATGATCCACGACTCGGTGCTGCAGCCGGCCGCGCCCGAGGACGTCGCCCGGGTGTCCGCACGGCTCGCCGCGGGCGGCTGGCCCCTGGCCGATCCACCGCCCGACGGGGCCGCCGGAGCACCACAGTGACTGCCGAAGGCCTTCGGCCGAGGATCAGGGCCTGACCAACGCGAACTCGGCGATCGTCGGAACGGTCTTGCCTGCCTGTCGTAGTTCCACACGGCGAACGGCCGCGCGCAGCAGCGGCGCACGCTGCGGATGCACCATCGCGTTGGGGGAATCGGATCCGTGCCGGCGCAGCATGTCGGTCAGGCGCTCGTCGATACTCATCGGCCGCCCGTCAGGCCCGACCGCCTGGTCCGCGGCCGTCACCGCGTCGCTCACCGCAGACTGCTCATGCGGAAAACAGGTCAGGTGGTCGGCCAGGCCGCGCACCCGGGCGACGAGCAACGCTTCCGAGTGATGGGCGACCAGGCCCACCAGCCTGGACGGCCAGCCGTGTGCGCGCAGATACTGCGCCCCGTCGAGGGGATGGAAACCGAAGCCACGTAACGACGCGGCATACCCGATGTCGTGCAACCAGGCCGACGCCACCAGCAGGCCCACATCAGCGGGATCGACGGTGCCTGCCAGCCGCTCGGCCCGCCGCGCCACCCCGGCGGTGTGCCGCCACCGCTCCGGGAGATCCGCGAGGAGCAGCCCGGCGAGTCGGCGAGCGTCGCGGACCAACCGGTCGGAGTCATTGGGAGCGGTCATACCACCACACTAGCCACTCAATTACATCAATGGCGTAAACAGTGGGTGACCGAGATGTAGCTCACCACGACCGCCTGCCGATCGTTGCAGGCGGTCGTTTGCGTTCGCTGCGCACGTGCGTGGCCTCGGCGGTGGCCCCCCCGGTCGGGCCACCGCCGAGGCACGGGTTCAGTGCAGGTTGAGGGCTGCGCGGAACGTGGTGAACAGGTCGGTCTGGTTGGTGACACCCAGTACGCGGTAGGCCTGCGGGCCCTGGGCAGCGATGCGGACCTCGGTGCCGGTGTGGTCCTGCGAGGAGCTCGGCGCCCCGGAGACGGTCGCGTAGTTGACCACCATCGGCGCGCCGTCGGCGGTCAGGAGCGTGGCGATGGCGCCCGGGCTGTGGTGCGTGCTGGTCTGCGGGTACTCGATGATCTGACTGGTGTGCCCATGGTCGGCGGTGACGACGACCAGGGTGTCGCGGTGGCTACGGGCGTAGTCCAGCGCGACCGCGATCGACCGGTCGAACTCGACGGTCTCGCCGATCTGGCCGCACGGGTTGGCGGCGTGATCCTGCTTGTCGATCGAAGCGCCCTCGACCTGGAGGAAGAAGCCCTTGTCGCGGTAACCGGCGGACTTGGCGTCGAGCAGGTCGATCGCCTTGCGGGTCATGTCGGACAGGTGCGGCATGGTGGCCGGGCGCGCCGGGTTGGACTGGGTACACGCCACCGGGGTGGTGTTCGCCGGGAACGGTGCCGCGAGCGGGCCGGTCCACTCCAGGTCCATGTTGCCCGCGGAGAACAGGCCCAGCACCCGCTGGTTACGGTGGGTGGCGGCCAGTCCGGCGTTGTCCGTGACGACCGTGTACCCGGCGGCCTTCGCCTGGTCGGTCACGGTCTTGCCGGTGAACGGACCGGCCGTCACGCTCTGGTCGAAGCGCTGCTTGCCGCCGCCCATGAGCACGTCGGCGCCGGTCTGGACCTCCTGCTCGGCGATCGAGCCGGGGCCGCCGTTCGCCTTGTCGTTGGCCGGGCAGGCGGCCATGTTGGCCGGGCCCTGGCAGGACCGGTCGACCACGTGCGAGGCCAGTACTGCCGGGGTGGCGTCGGTCAGCTCGGCGGTGGTGATGTCACCGGTCCGGTAGCCGGCGCTCTTCGCCTGTTCGAGGATGGTGGGCTGCGGCTTGCCGTCCGGGGTCACCGAGATCGCCCCGTTGTAGGTCTTGTGCCCGGTCGACCAGCCGGTGCCGGAGGCGGCCGAGTCGGTGACGTATTCCGGCTTGGTCGGGTCCGCCTTCTGCACCGCGTACGTGGTGTATTCGCCCGTCAGGGGCAGCGTGTCCATGGCCAGGCGACCGGCCGCGCCCTTGGCGTAGTTGCGCGCGATGGTGATCTCCGAATCGCCCATGCCATCGCCCAGCAGCATGATCACATTGCGGGCGTGGCCACGGCTGACGGCACCGCGAGCCGCATCGGCCGAATCGAAACTCTGCGCCGGTGCCGCGCCCGCGACCAGGGCAAGCGCGGAGAGCACCGGTACGGCCACCAGCCCGGCCCGCCCGATTCGCCGCGTACGGATTCGCATCACAGTTGTCCTTTCCGCGACCGCATGCCGGCCGCATTCCGCGGCCAGTTCAGCGAACCGGTCCGGCCGGGAGATGGAAACTTCGTTACGCGCCGGTAAACATCCACGTCAGACGTCCTGGCAAGGTGCGGCGCGGCCTGATCTGATGGGCCGATGAAGGTGTGGCCCGGAAACCCGTACCCCCTCGGCGCCACCTACGACGGTGGCGGTGTCAACTTCGCGTTGTTCTCCGAGGTCGCCGAGCGGGTCGAGCTGTGCCTGTTCGACGACGACAACGTCGAGACCCGGATCGACCTACCCGAGCGCGAGGCCCTGGTGTGGCACGGCTACCTGCCGAGGATCGTGCCCGGCCAGCGCTACGGCTACCGGGTGCACGGCCCGTACGAGCCCGCCGCCGGGCTGCGCTGCAACCCCAGCAAACTGCTACTCGACCCGTACGCCAAGGCGATCGACGGGAACAACGAGTGGAACGACTCGCTGTACTCGTACCGGATCGGGGACCCGGATTCCTACGACGACACCGACAGCGCGCCGTACGCGATGCGTTCCGTGGTCATCAACCCGTTCTTCGACTGGGCCAACGACACCCCGCTACGGGTGCCGTTCCACCAGACCGTCATCTACGAGGTGCACGTCAAAGGCATGACCATGCGGCATCCCGGGGTGCCGGAGGACGTGCGTGGCACGTACTCGGGGCTGGCCCACCCGGTGATGATCGAGCATTTCCGGCGGCTCGGTGTGACCGCGGTGGAACTCATGCCGGTGCACCAGTTCGTGCACGACCGCGCGCTGATCGACCGGGGCCTGACCAACTACTGGGGTTACAACACGATCGGCTTCTTCGCCCCGCACAACGGCTACGCCTCGTTCGGCGGCTACGGCGGGCAGGTGCAGGAGTTCAAGGCGATGGTCAAGGCGCTGCACCGGGCCGGCATCGAGGTCATCCTCGACGTCGTCTACAACCACACCGCCGAAGGCGATCGTCTCGGCCCGACATTGTCGTTCCGGGGCATCGACAACCCCGCCTACTACCGGCTGGTCGACGAGGACAAGCGCTATTACTACGACACCACGGGTACCGGCAACAGCCTCAACGTCCGCCACCACGAGTCGCTGCGGCTGATCATGGACTCGCTGCGCTACTGGGTGACCGAGATGCACGTCGACGGATTCCGCTTCGACCTGGCGGCATCGCTGGCCCGCGAATTCCACGAGGTCGACCGCCTGGCCGCATTCTTCGACCTGGTCAACCAGGATCCGATCGTGAGCCAGGTCAAGCTGATCGCCGAGCCATGGGACGTCGGCGACGGCGGTTACCAGGTGGGTGGCTTTCCGCCGCTGTGGACGGAATGGAACGGCAAGTACCGCGACACCGTACGTGACTTCTGGCGCGGCGCCCCGGGCAGCCTCGGGGAACTCGCCTCACGCTTCAGCGGATCCTCGGACCTGTACGAGATCGACGGGCGCCGCCCGATCGCGTCCATCAACTTCGTCACCGCGCACGACGGCTTCACACTCACCGACCTGGTGTCGTACAACGAGAAGCACAACGAGGACAACGGCGAGGACAACCGCGACGGGGAAACCTACAACCGGTCCTGGAACTGCGGCGTCGAGGGACCCACGGACCAGCCGGAGGTCAAGGAACTACGGGAACGGCAGCAGCGCAACCTGCTCGCCACGATGTTGCTGTCCCAGGGCGTGCCCATGATCTCCCACGGCGACGAGCTCGGCCGTACCCAGCACGGCAACAACAACGTCTACTGCCACGACAGCGAGCTTAGCTGGGTGGACTGGGCGGGCGCCCGCGACCAGGAGGTCCTGACCCGTTTCACCCAGCAGCTCACCCGGCTGCGCGCCGAGCATCCGCTGTTCCGGCGTCGTCGCTTCTTCACCGGTGAGCCGGTCGCGGACGCGAAGCTGCCGGACATTGCCTGGTTGTGCCGCGACGGGACACCCATGACGCCCGACGACTGGTCCGCACCGAACGCGACCATGACGGTCTTCCTCAACGGCCAGGGCATCCCCGAGCGTGATGCGCTGGGCGAGCCGATCGTCGACGACTCGTTCCTGCTGCTGTTCAATCCGCTCGCCGAGCAGACTACGTTCACCCTGCCCGACCGGGGCTACGGCCGGTCCTGGGAGATCGTCATCGACACCGCGGATCCGCTGCTTGCCGCTCGGCGCAGGGCAGGCAAGGCGGGCGGGACCCTCGATGTCCCCGGACACGCCCTGGTGGTGCTGCGCCGCCGGGACTGATCCCGGCGGCGCCGCGGTCAGCCACAAGGCGACCGGGCGTCGACGCCATCGACCGTGAGTCCCCTACGACGGGGCGGATCAGATCAGCTGGCCGTCGTAGTCCGGCAGCTTGAACGTGCGCTCGGCGAAACCGCCGGACAGGTCACTCGGGTTGTTGCCGATGTTGGCCACGATGCGGTAGCCGGAATCCTCGATCCGCTTGCGCGTCGCGGTCTTGAACTCGGCGTCCGGCTGGGTGTTGAACCACGGACGCAGGTAGGCATCGGTGACAGGGTAGCCGGCGCCCCTGAGGTTGATCGCGGTCTGCCAGCCCAGCACCTGGGGCCTGGCGGTGATGAAGAAGACCGCGGCGCCGTCCGCGGCGGCCTGCCGCGCCAGCGCCAGGACCGGCCCGGTCGCGGGCGAGACCAGGCCCGGCCGGTACGTGGTCTCCAGGGCGGTGTTGTCGATGTCGATCACGATCGCCGGTTTCACCGACGCGTCGGGCAGGCGTCCGGCGAGGTAGCGCTGTGCCTCGTTCGTCACGGCAGTCACGTCCGCGATCCAGGTCTGGTAGGGCGGCAGGGCGTGCCCGGCGACCGACGACACCGCCTGCGGCGCAGCGCCGTAAGCAGCGGCGGGTGCGCCGATGGCGATCGTCGTGACGGTGAGCGCGACGAGCACGCCCGAACGCAGTCGTGGTTTCATGGCCAGGAACGTAGGGGCGTCGCAGGCATGAGTGCTGTACCGGGACCAACGACAAAGTGGATCACCGGTGAATGATCATCTGTGCGGCGGACCGTGGCTCGGTCACGGCGGAGCGGCGTCACGGTCTTGTCGGGGTGCATGCGGCCTCCCCAGGTCGTCCACGACAGGATTCGCGCCTCCATGATGGACGCGCGACTCGACGGGCCGCCGCAGGTTGAGCGCATCATCCCGACCGGGTGAGATGACGGGCGCTGCCGCGCGCAATTCCGGCGTGCTTGTCCGATCCGTGTACCTCGGCCGCTCTGGCCCGTGACGTCTTCGGCAGCCCCCGGCACCTTCGTGGCTGCTCCTGAGCCGGTACGCGAACATATCTGCTCATCCGACGCGGGTGGTGCCGCGGAGATGAGCGAAGACACACCATGACCCGGCGCCCAGCGGCGCGCCGGACGTCCCGTACGGAAACGGGCAGCGTCGGGATGCCCGCCGCCGGTCCCATCGAATCCCCGCCCGAAGGGAGAGCGCCGAGATGAAGCTCGTCGTTGACCTCACCCGGTGCCAGGGCTACGCGCAGTGCGCCTTCCTGGCCCCGAGCGTCTTCACCATGCACGGCGATGGCGAGGCCCTGCTGTACGACCCCGATCCCAGCGACGACATGCGCGAACGGGTGTTGCGGGCGGCCGCCGCCTGCCCGGTGCAGGCGATCGTCCTCGACCGAGGGCCGGCCGAGAACGGGGAGCGCACCGCCGTCGCAGCGCGCCGCGCCGGCATGGACGAGGAGTTCTTGAAGACCGGACGGATCGTCATCGTCGGGGCTTCGCTGGCCGGGGCGCGGGCCGCCGGCGCCCTGCGCTATGAGGGGTTCACCGGCTCGCTGACCGTCATCGGTGACGAACCCTGCGACCCGTACGATCGGCCCCCGCTGTCCAAGCAGGTCCAGGAGGGCTGGGTGTCGCCCGAGCACACCGGGCTGCCCCGACGCCAGGCCATCGACGCCGACTGGCGGCTCGGCGTCGCGGCAACCGGCCTGGACCTGGCCGGCAAGCAGGTCCGGCTGGCCGACGAGACAACCGTCCCCTTCGACCGGCTCCTGATCGCGACCGGAGTCCGCGCCCGGCCGTGGCCGGATCCGGCCGAGGCGGCACTGCAAGGGGTGTTCGTGCTGCGCACCCGCGAGGATGCCGACGGACTGCGGCGGTCGCTGGCCGCGCGGCCCGGCCGGGTACTGGTCATCGGTGCGGGGTTCACCGGCTCGGAGGTCGCTTCGGTATGCCGCGAGCTCGACCTGCCGGTCACCGTGGTCGAGGCCGGCCCGGCGCCGCTGGTCGCCGCGTTGGGCGGGGTGATCGGCGCGGTGGCCGCCGACATGCACCGCGCCGCCGGCGTCGACCTGCGCACCGGCGTCAAGGTGGCCGCGCTGGAGGGAGACAACGGCCGGCTGCGCCGCGCCCGGCTCTCCGACGGAAGCACCCTCGACGTCGACGTGGCGGTGGCCGCGCTCGGCGGGGTCCGCAACGTCGAGTGGCTTGCCGGATCAGGGCTCGCGGCCGGCCGGTGGGGGGTGGCCTGTGACGCGGGCTGCCGCGCCTTCGACGCCAACGGCCTGGTCACCGACGACGTCTTCGTCGCCGGCGACATCGCCCGGGCCCCGCAGCCGCTGTTCGGCTACCAGTTCCTCGCCCTGGAGCACTGGGGCAACGCGGTCAGCCAGGCCGAGGTCGCCGCCCACAACATGATCAGCAGCCAGGCGGCACGCTGGCCGCACCTGGCCGTGCCGATCTTCTGGTCCACCCAGTTCGGAATCGAGATCAAGTCCGTCGGGGTGCCCAGCATCGCGGACGAGGTGGTCATCACCCAGGGCTCGGTCGCCGACCGCCGCTTCGTCGCCGCGTACGGACGCCGCGGCCGCCTGGTCGGCGCAGTCACGTTCAACCAGTCCAAGTGGCTGGAGTTCTACCAGCGGCAGATCGAACGCGGCGCGCCGTTCCCGCCCGCGCTGCACACCGTCGACCAGCCCGCCGACATCCGTCCGGTCCCGGCCGGGTTCCCCGCCCAGCCGATCCCCACCCAGGACGCCACCGTCGTGCTCACCGGATACGACCCCGCCGACCGGCGCGCCACCCTGCTGCCGCAGTGACTCCCCATCGAGACCGTCGCACGAGTCCACCAGCCCGAAGGAGGCCGCCATGGCGATGACCGCGCCGCCGAGCGTCTTCGCGCAGATCCTCGACCACGCCAACCGCGCCGATCCGTACCCGCTCTACGCCGAGTTGCGCAAGACGCCGGTGGCCCGCCAGGAGGACGGCAGCTACGTCGTCTCCACCTACCGCGAGATCGTCGAGCTGCTGCACGATCCGAGGATCAGTTCCAACCCGCACAACCTGCCCGAGTCCGCCACGGTGTCCGAGGAGCTACCGGGCCTGCCGCCGAGCTTCATCCTCCGCGATCCACCCGACCACGACCGGCTGCGACGCCTGGCGACGCGGCATTTCGGCCCGCCCCACTCCCCCGACCGCGTCGACGGGATGGCTGCGGACCTGCGCCGGATGGTCGCCGGGCTGATCGACGGCCTCGCCGGTCAGACCGAAGTCGACATCGTCGACCAGGTCGCCTATCCGTTCCCGGTCACGGTGATCTGCGAACTGCTCGGCGTACCGCGCGAGGACGAGCCCCGCTTCCACGTCTGGGTCGAGGCGATGGTTGCCGCCCTCGACCCGGGCGTGGCAAACGCCGCCGAGGTCCAGCGCGACCGCGCCGCAGCTGTACGGGAGATGAGCCAGTTCTTCGCCGGTCTCGTCGACACTCACCGGCGGGCACCGGGCGCCGATCTGCTCTCCGCGCTGGCCACCGACGACGGCCCCGAGGGACGCATGACCGACGAACAGCTGCTGTCCACCGCGTTCCTGCTGCTGATCGCCGGACACGAGACCACCGTCAACCTGATCAGCAACGGCATGCTCACCCTGCTGCGGCATCCCGAGGTACTCGACCGGTTGCGCCGCGACCCCGAGTTGGCCATCCACCTGGTCGAGGAACTTCTGCGCTACGAGCCCCCGGTGCACTTCGTCCCGTGGCGCGCCGCGCTCGACGACATCGAGATCGCCGGCACCACCATTCCCAAGGGCTCCCGGGTCGTGCTGGTCCTGGCCTCCGGCAGCCGCGATCCCGCCAACGTCCGCGATCCCGACCGCTTCGATCCCGACCGGTTCAACCCCGACCGGTTCGGCCTCGCCCGCGACACCAACCAGCACCTCGGCTTCGGCGGCGGCATCCACTACTGCTTCGGGGCGCCGCTGGCCCGGCTGGAAACCCAGATCGCGCTCACCGAACTGGCCCGCCGACTGGTCAACCCGCGCCTGATCGTCGACCCTCCGCCGTACCGCACCAACCCGGTCCTGCGCGGGCCGCGCCATCTGCCGGTCGCCATCGACGGCATCAACCCTGCCCAGATCTGACGTGTCTGAACGCCGCACTCACGGAATGTAGGCGCACACGGCCTGGAAGCCGTACGGCAGACCGTAATTGCTGATCATCACCGAGACGTTGCCGAAGTCACCGTCGTCCCACTTCCACGCGGCCGGCGACTCGGCGAGCACCCGCACCAGACGCTGCTGCCGTTCGTCGAGCGCGGCGAACGGCGTACCGTCGTCGACCTGGCCGTCCGGAAAAGCCCAGCTCAACGCCGCGCTCAGGACCGGCAGCACCGGCGGGCCGCCGGTCACCGTCCGCAGACGGGCGAGCAGCGCGTCGAGGGCGGTCTCCGCGTGGGCCTCGCCGAGCTGGCCGAGCGCCTGGCCCGCGTACCCGGGCATATCGCCGGCAAGGCACGGAATGCCGGATTCGTAGTCGGTGTCCGTGCCGACCCAGTGCACCAGTTCGGCGACGACCCGCGGATCGGCGTCGGGGCCACGCAGGCCGGCCAGCGCGATCGCCGCGCCCCAGCGCACCATGTCCCGTTCGTCGGCCAGCGCCGCCTCGACGACCCGGGCGGTGGCGTCGTCGTCCGCGCCGAGCAGGCCGAGCGCGACCAGTGCAACCGCCGCCACCCGGGGCTCCGGATCGGCGACCGCGGCGGTCAGCGCCGGCACGCTGACGCCCGATTCCTCCGGGAGCCACCCCAATGCGTACGCGGCCGCCGCCCGCACGGACGGATCGCGATCGGTCACCAGCGCGACCAGCGTCGGTGCGCCCGCCCGGACCGCGTCGTATGCCCGCAGCTCGTAGTACGCCCGCACCTGCCGACGCTGCTCGCCATCGAGCGAGTCCTGTTCGACGCCATCCTGGACGAGCTGCTCGCCCGCCGACGTGAACCGCCGGTACTCGGCGACCGGGAAGCCGCCGGGGAGCCACGGCTCGTCGGAACCGATCGCCAGCGCCGTCAGCAGCTCCACGATCTCGCCGCGGTCGGGCGTGTCCGGATCCGCGGCCAGCTCCAGCAGGAACGGCACCGCGTACGCGCTGGCCTCGTAGCGGCTGCCCTCGTGGAAGATGTTGCCGTACAGCTCCCAGAGCGCCTCCTCGCGCGCGTCGGAGTCCGGCGAGCGCAGCGCGCGAATCAGGTCCGGGACGTCAGCGGCGCAACCGTACGCGTGTTGCAGATCAGCCCACGGCACCTGGGCGAGTCCTTCGAGCATGATCGCCAACGTACGGCACGGTGTCGAGTCCGCGATTGCGCAACACCTCGCGGCTGCGCACCACCAGGAAGACCACGACCAGCGCGGTCATCAACGGGGCGCCCGGAAATTTCGCGAAGCGGGCAAGTCCGCTTCCATCCGGCAGCACCAGGAACGCCGACGCCGCGGCGACGGCCATGATCAGATCGGTATGGATCGTCGTCGCGGCCAGCAGCACCAGCGGCCAGGTCACGTACCAGGGGTGGAAGGACGGGGCGAGGCTCACCGTGGCGGCGAGGGCGAGCGCGGCGCCGTGCAATGCGGCCCGAGGCACGTCGCCCCGCCGAGACGCGATGCCCCACCACAGGGCCATCAGGAACGCGACCAGCAACGCCAGAGCGATCCCCCGGATCGCCGGAACGGCATCCGCCCCGGGCACGACGAGCCGTCCCGCGTAGGTGAGGGTCATTCCGACCGCGGTCGGCGGCGACGTGAACTGGACCAGGTCGCCGGCGTGCCCGAGCCCGGCGATCCACCCCACGCCCAGCCCGCTGACGGCCGTCACCGCCCCCATCGCGCTCACCGACCCGGCGCACAGCCATCCGCCGTCGCGCAGCAGCGTACGGAATCGCACCGGTCCTGCCACCGCGGCCAGCGCCGCGAACGGCAGCACGACCAGCGCCGACACCTTGACCGCGACCGCGAGCCCGAGCAACGCCCCCGCAGCCAGCACACCGGCCGGACGGCCGGCACGGGTCACGAGCAGCGCCAGTGCGGACATGATCAGGCCCAGCATCAACGCGTCGCCGTGCGCTCCGCCGAGCAGATGGACACCCACGACCGGACCGGCCAGCGCGGTCCACAAGGCCCGCTCGGCCGGCACTCCGCACCGACGGGCGAGGGTCGGCAGGCACACGGCGGTCGCCACGACGCCGACCACGGCGATCACCCGCCACAACGCGATGACGGGCCCGAGTGAGCCACCGACTTTCACCGTCGCGACCGCCAGCAACATGAACAGCGGACCGTACGGCGCCGGGGTGTCACGCCAGATCGGCGCGACGGAATCGAGCCAGGGACACGGCAGCGTCGCCACCCCCACCTCGTACGGACTGAGGCCGTTGGCGAAGAGGTAGCCCTGACAGGCGTACGAGTAGACGTCCCTGCTGCCCGTCGGCGGCACCACGATGAAGGGCAGCAGCCACATCGTGATGGTGGCAGCCACCCACCGCACCGACGGCACACCGGAACGCGCCGCCCACCACGCCGCCGTCAGCGCGGCGTTGCCCGCCAGCCAGCAGCACAGGATCAGGCCCCCGTGTGGCCCGCGGGCAACACTCATCGGTGTGGACGCCAGGTCACCGCCCGGCAACGCACCACCGAGAAAAGCTGCGATCGACAGCGCGAGCGCGCCGGCCAGACCCACGTATCGAATGACTGTGAAGCGGTTCACATCGACAGGTTGCGCTGGTTCGATGGCTCCGCCGTGACGGCAGGGTGGCCTGACACCGAACCGGCGGAGATCAACCGCGGGCGGCCCTGGAGGGCCACCCGGCCAATGTGGCGCCCGGCCGTCCGGAGAGCTACCTACCTACCGCCTCTCGACCGGGCCAGTCGCGGTAGCGGGTCTCGGCGAGGATCGCGTCTGCGCCCGGCACCAAGGATCCCTCGCTCAGATCGGCGCCGAAGTACCGAGCCCGGGAATCCGTGACGACCACACGAGCGTCGTGCCGGGCGGCCAGGGCCTCCCGGAAGAATTCGTCCATCCGGAACCGCTCGGGCCCGGCGACGTCGACCCTGCCGTTCAATGGTGATCCGATCGCGACGCGGGCGACCGCCTGGGCGACGTCGTCGCCCGCGATGGGCTGGAACAACACCGGGGGCACACGGACCGCGCCGTCGGCGGTGGCAGCGTCGGCGATGCTGCCCACGAACTCGAAGAACTGTGTCGCGCGCACGATCGAATACGGGACCGGTGACTTCTCGATCAGCTGTTCCTGAGCGAGCTTCGCCCGAAGGTAACCACTCTCGGGCAGCCGCTCCGTCCCCACGACCGACAGGGCAACGTGGTGGGCGACACCGGCAAGGGTTTCGGCGGCGAGCAGATTACGCGTGGAGGTCTCGAAGAACCTCATCACCGCGGTGTCCTCGAAGGACGGTGAGTTGGACACATCGATCACCACGGACGCACCGTCCAGCACGTCGGCGAGGCCGTCGCCGGTGAGCGTGTTGACCCCGGTGCTCGGAGCTGCCACCACCATCTCGTGGCCCTGCTCACCGAGTCTCGACACGAGTCGCGAACCGATCAGGCCGGTGCCCCCGACAACGACGATTTTCATGGTTGACCTCTTCCGTTCGCCAGCGGTCGGGACCGGCGGTCATCGCAGCGGACGGAATGCGGCCCGCAGTTCCGCCGCGAACAATTCGGGCTCCTCCCAGGCAGCGAAATGACCGCCTTGTCCGGCCTCGCCGAAGTAGTTGAGCGTAGGGTAAGACTTCTCGGCCCAGCTACGTGGCGTTCGCCAGATCTCGCCGGGGAAAGTGCTGAAGCCGACCGGAATCCGGGGCGGTGGGAGCGGCCGGCTGCCCGCGGAGGGTGAGTCCGGACCGTACGCCTCCCAGTACGACCGGGCTGCGGATGCGCCGGTACCGGTCAGCCAGTAAGTCGTGATGTTGTCGAGAATGTGGTCCCGGGTGAGGTTGCCGGAGGGCTCGTCGTCGACGAACGCGCGGGCGATCTTGTAGTAAGCGTCGGTGTCATGGTCGATCATCCAGGCGGCGAGGGCGGCCGGCGAGTCCAGCAGCGCGTACCCGATGGTCTGCGGCCGGGTGGCCATCTCCACGAAATAGCCGTTCCCGCTGGTCTGAAAGGTCTTGATCGCGGCAAGCGCCGCGCGTTCCGCGTCCGTGGCGTTCGGCAGTGTTGCCGGATCGTTGAGCGCGGGCACAAGCAGGTTGGTGTGGATCCCGGCCAGCCCGTCCGGGCCCAGGCGTCCCATCGCGTCGGTGATGCCGGCGCCGACGTCACCGCCCTGGGCCACGTAGCGGTCGTAGCCGAGCCGGCGCATGAGTTCCGACCATGCCCGCGCGGTCCGCACGAGATCCCACCCGGGTTCGGCCGGCTCTCCCGAGAAGCCGTACCCGGGCAGGGACGGCAGCACGAGGTGGAACGCGTCAGCGGCGGCGCCGCCGTGCGCGGTGGGGTCGGTGAGCGGGCCGACCGAGTCGAGCATCTCGATGACCGAACCCGGCCAGCCGTGCGTCATGATCAGCGGTAGCGCGTCCCGGTGCCCGGACCTGACGTGTACGAAGTGGATGACCACGCCGTCGATCTCGGTGGTGAACTGCGGCAGTGCGTTCAGCCGGGATGCGACCCGCCGTCCGTCGTACTCTGTCGCCCAGTACTGGTGCAGCGCCTGCATCGTGGCGAGCTGCACCCCCTGCGCGCGGTTGCCGACAACCTCCCTGCTCGGCCAGCGGGTTGCCGCCAGGCGACGACGCAGATCGTCGAGCGCGTCCTTGGGAATTTCCACACTGAACTGCCGAATGGATTCGTCCGCTGGCTGATCGAGCGTGGTCATGTCACACCCTTCAGGGGCATCCATCCCGGTCGCATTCAGCGCCAGCGTGCCATCGCCCGCCTGCGGTCCAACAGGGACTTTAGGCCCGACGCGAGGTGGGCCTTTTCGCACCCACTGGCATGATTCCGGTGATCATGGCGCGCAACCCTGACCGCCAGGCATCCCATGCTCAGCGGGAGCTGGCGTCCTGCGATCCCAGGCGGCGCAGACCAGGGTCGCCGCGAGGACGAACAGGGCCGCCGCCCACAACAGGTGGATCTCCGAGTGGTTCGCGGGAACCGCCAGCCCGAAACCGGCGGCGAGCGCCGCAACCAGGGCGGCCACGGCCAGACCGAGCGACCAGCGGCGGGCCGCTTCGGCCCGCCCGGTCACCGGCAGCCGCCCGTACACCTCGGTCATCGCCGCGATCGTGGCCGCGGCGATGACCAGCAGGCCCGCTGCGGCGGCGAACAGGCGCGAGCCGAAGCCGAGTTCGTACCGGATGGCCAGCGCCGGGATCAGGAACAGGGCCAGCCACCAGGACAGGCCGGTGGTCAGAGCATCCAGGCAGGCGCCGCCCGGGGCCGCGCCATGACGCCGGCGCGCGGCGAGACGCGACCCGGCGAGCACCACGGCGGCCACCGCCGCCCCGGGCAGGTGGTCGTCGACCCGGCCCATGCTGTAGAGCAGGACGCTGTCGTAGAGGGCGAGGATCAGGTAGCCGAGGGCGGCGGTCGAGGCAGCGAAGGCCAGCAGGTCGGTGGCGCTGCGCGGGCCGACGGCATCCGGCGACACCGGGGCGCGCCGACCGAGCCGGATCACAGCGAGCGCGGTGATCACGCCGCTCACGGCGCGCAGGACAAGGTCCTGCATCGTGTACGCCGTGTGCATCGCCCACTCGATCAGCCCGAAGGTGATGGAGTACGACGCGGAGGTGAGCGCGATGACGGCGGGTGTCGTGAGCCGCCGGTACCAACGCGGGTCGAGCCAGTTGACGATGGTCAGATAGGCGAGCATGCCGAGCGGCAGTTCCAGCAGGGACGGCACCCGCAGCGCGCACACCGCGAACAGTTGCGGGGCCGGTGTGTGGCCGGCCAGCCACTTCATCGCCGGGCCGTCGGCCAGCTCGAACCAACCGGCCGGCACGTATCCGCCCAGGTACGACATGTCCCCGTGACGGACGCGCAGCGCGTACACGGTGAACATGACCTGGTTGACGAAGAGTAGGGCGACGACCACAGCCAGCCACCAGCCGGGGCGGTGCCACCGCCGGACCTGGTTCGGCTGATCCCGGAGGTCAGCACGGATCGCCCGCCAGGTGACGGGCGTCCCGGCCAGGACCGAGACCGTCACGGTCGCGTGCAGTGCCGCCGACGTACCCGTCAATGTGCCGTCTCCTCCGAAGGCCGATGTGATCGACCAAGAGGTTAGGACCGCGGGGCAACGCCTGCGCCGGGGTCAGGCTCCCGCGGCGGTCACGATCGCGTCGGTGAGGAAGCCGAGCAGCAGACCCGCGAGGATGCCCCAGGTCGTGATCTCCTTGGCGGCCATCCGCCGCCCGACGGCGAGCAGCTCGATCACCACGTAGAGGATCGATCCGGCGGCCAGGGCCAGGAACGCCACACTGACCGGATCGCTGGTGAAACGCTGCCCGACCAGAGTGCCCAGGAACGTCGGGCCGCCCCCGATGAGTCCGAGCAGGGCGAGGTAGCCCCACGACGGCCGGATCCCGCCCGCTGCCATCGGCGCGACGATGCCGAACCCCTCGGTTGCGTTGTGCAGCCCGAATCCGATGATCAGCAGCAGTGCCAGCGCCAGCTCACCCTTGGCCGCCGAGTTGCCGATCGCGAGACCCTCGGCGAAGTTGTGCAGCCCGATCCCCACCGCGATGAGCAGCGCGAGCCGGCCGGCCGCGCCGGTCCCGGCCGGGCCGGGGCGGGAAGGCCCGACGCCGTTCGCCGGGGCCTGACCCTCCGTGAGGTGACTCGCGCTGCCGGTCGCGGCCGCCACCAGCGGCGGGGCGGCCGCCGCGGTGGGCCCGGCGGCGCCACGTTGGGCGATCCATCGGTCGAAGTACACCAGCCCGGGCAGGCCGACGGTGATCCCGGCCGCCATGACCAGGCCGTACCCGGCGGCCGGGCCGAAATGGTGATCGGCGAGCGCGGCGTCGATCGGTTCCCAGGCGTGCGCCAGGACGTCCCACAGCAGGAACAGCAGTACACCGACGGCGCCCGCGTTGAGCAGCGCGCGCAATCGTGGGGCGGGCGCTCGGAGCCGGCCGATGGGCAGGCCGAGGAAGATGGTCAGGCCAGCGACTGCGCCGAGGAGTGCTACGCGGGCTGGGGACATGGGATCGCTCCGGGGCCGGGGACGGGTAGCCGAGCCTAGCCTAAGCTCCATCCGTGTTTGGCCAGGTCCCGGGCCCGGACAAACCACGATCGGGCATCGCGGTCCGCCTCTTCGGCGGCCAACGGTGTCGATAGCATCCAGCAACCTCCCCGCACGCACTGAACCATCCGACCGTCGTGTTCTACGGCGACTCGATCGTCACCGGGTGGCGAGGCACGACTCGCCCCCGCGCCACGCACGGTGACGACCCCTCTGGTAGATGAGCACGCCTGCGTGGGGTATGGCCATGAGAGAGTTGCTGTCATGGCGGCCGCAGCGACTCCGGGCAGCGAGGTCGTGCTCGAGACGGATCGCCTGCTGCTCAGGCGCTGGCGGGTGGCCGAGGCGGCCGTTCAGCGGGAGCTGTGGACCGAACGTGATCCACGCGTGCCGCCGCACCGTCGTATCGACGCGGACGGAAACCCGACGGTCGCGGAGCTCGCGGATTTGATCCGTACGAGCCAGCCGTCGCCGATCGGGTTGTTGGCGATCGAGCGTAAGGCCACCGGTGACGTGATCGGCTACTGCGGGCTGACCGACGGCGGGCGGGGATCGGAAGGGGAACCGGAACTGGCGTTCGAGCTACTGCGCCGATTCTGGCGGCAGGGCTATGCGACCGAAGCCTCGGTGGCGGTTATGGACTGGGCGAGATCGTCCGGGTACGCCCGCCTGTCGGCCACGGTCTGGGATTGGAACGCTGCGTCCCGCCGAGTGCTTGCCAAGGTCGGGTTCACCGAGACCGAGCGCAAGGAAGTGGACCCGGTGCACGGAACCACCCTGTTCCTCACGAGCCAGCTGATTTAGCTCGGTGTCATCGCTGTGGGCCGCCTGCAGGCGGGGCCAAGGGCCGCAGCTTGAAGATCAGGATGCCCAGGTACTTGTTCATCCACGCCTGCTTGTGCGGGTAGCGGCGCCCGGCTTCCTCGTCGAGTTGGGGCTCGCGGGCGGTCTCGATCCACAGTCCTGCCGCGCTGAACACGTTGAGCAGGTCGGACATGGTGTAGGTGCGTTTCGTCAGCGCGATGTGCTCATTCCAGCCGGTGCGGTAGGTGTAGTCGGCCTGGGAAAAGTACTCTTCGCCCAACGTGGTCCCGTTCTTTTCGGCGCGTTCGACGGCGTACCGGATGGGCTGAGTCCTGGTGAGCAGGATGAATCCGTCTCGGCTCAACAACGCTCGCGCGGCACGCAACGTGCGCACCGGGTCCTTGGCGTAGCCGAACGACTGCAGGAACAGAATCCGATCGAACGTGCGACCACTCAGCTCCGGCAACGAGTCTGGATCGGACAGGTCACCCTGAATCAGCTCGCAACCGGCCGGCGCGGAGGCGGCGAAGTTTCCGCTGATATCGACGCCGGCGCAGGCGACTGCGCCGTCGCGGACGAGCTCCGCAAGCTTGCCGCCGTTGCCGCAGCCCAGGTCGAGAATCGAGCGTCCGGCGACATCACCGAGAAGGTCCCGCTCTGCCGGCCACTCGACGAGCCGGTCCAGCGAGTCGTCCCGGGCACGCGCCTGCTCGTAGTCCGCAGCGAGCTCCTGCCACGCCTGACTCGAATTCCGAGCGCTGTCGCCGTCAGATCCCGCCGCCGGCTTGCCGTCATGTGCCGTCATGCACGGGAGCGTAGTCGTCGCCGACCGGCAGCCCGCTCGTGCTCTCGGTGGCCGTCCTCGATCCCGTCGTCGGTGTCCGCGGATCGAACTGGAGAATTCTGGCCGGATCACATCCGCTCAGCCGGCGCACGACCTGAGCCTCGCGCACGCCTGAGACAAGCCCTAAGCCGGAGTGCCGCCGCCGCTCAGCGACCGGACCGGTGTGCCCAGCCGCAGCGTCTGCTGGGCGGTCACGGACAGCACCTGGTCGGCGTCCAGGTAGGCGGCGAGGGCAAGGGCGCTCGGGGCCGGGTCGGCGTCCGGCAGGACCGCGACCGGCACCGCACCGCTGTTGAGCAGGTCGGCGATGAGGTCCTGCTCGTGCGGGTGCGGCGGGGCGGCGGTCACCACGGCCAGCACGCTGTGGCCGGGCAGCTGTTCGCGCAGCGCGGCCACCAGGTCGCCGCCGTCGTGCCCGGTGGTGGTGGCGTACGCGATGGTCAGCTCGTCGTTGCCGGCGAGCGAGCTCAAGGCCCGCACGACCTCGGTGATGTGTGAGCCGATGTCCCGTGCCGACACGGCGACGACGGTGGTCGCGGTGCCGAGTCCGGGCGTCGCGATCGCCGGGAAGTTGGCGGCAGCGCTGATCCACCGGCGGCGGCGGTGCAGGCGAACGGCGGCCGCCAGCGCGGCGACGGCGAGCAGTGTCAAGGCGATCGCGTACGAGCCGTCGAGGCGATCGACCGATGCCAGCAGCAGCGGGGGCAGCAGGCCCAACAGCCCGGCGACTGCGCACACCACTGCGAGCGTGGCGGCGGCCCGGCCGACCGGGACGCTGCCGCCGAGCAAGCTGAGCGCCACGCCGCCGATCCCGCCCAGACTCACCGCCAGGATGCCGAGCAGCAGCATCGGGACCGCGATCGACGGCGGCGGGAAGGCCAGCATGAACAGCACCACCGCGATCGCGGCGTGGCAGGCGACGAGCAGCGTCACCGGCTGCCGGCGACGACACCACCAGCTGCCCAGCGGGCAGCTCAACGCGGTCAGGCCGAAGCACACTCCGGCGAAGACCGACGCGGTACCGATCGTCAAGCCGTACCCGTGGTGCAGGTATCGCGGCAGGTAGAGGTCGAAGGCGACGGTGCCGCCGAAGGACACCGCATACCAGGCGGAGAGGTGCTTGATCGCCGGGGTCCTCAGCAACGTGCCGATCTCGCTGCGCGGCCGGACCCGTCGGGCGGCCGGATCCGGCCGGTTCGGCAGGACGGCCCGGGCGAGCAGGGCGTAGCAGCCGAGCAGGATGGCCAGGCCGAGGAGGCGCTCGTCCCCGTCGATGGCGAACACCGGCCGGGTGATGACGGCAACCGCGGAGGCGAGGGCGGTCCCGGCGCCGTACATGCCGAGCGCCAGCCCGCGCCTGCGTGCCGCGTACATCTGGAGGACCGCGGCGCCGCCGGCGCCGAAGGTCGTGCCCGCCACCGCGGTGAGGACGCCGACGGCGACCCATTCCGACATCGTGTGCACCGCAGCGAGGCCGAGCACGGCGACCGCGGACCCCGCGGACAGCGCGGCGACCACGCGTCCTGCGCCGAAGCGATCCGCCCACACTCCGGCGGGGACACCGGCCAGGAGCCCGGCCGCCGCGACCACGGCGCCGAACCACACCGGGCCGCCGACCTCGCCCAGGCCGCCCATCCCGGACAGGCTCAGGCCGAGCGGCCCGAGCAGCGTCCAGGCGAGATAGTCGAGCCCGAGCCCGATCGTCGCGACCGCCAGTACGAGCAACGGCCGGATCACACCCGACCCGCGCCAACGCTCGATGCGCAGGGACATGAAGCTCCTCCTCGAAGCTTCGCCTCTCCGGCGGCAGGCCGGACTACCGGGCAACCGTAGGCCTGCACGCCGCCCCGGACCACGCATGTCACTTGTTCGGGTGACATGCGGTGCCGTGACGGACCAGGTCCGGCGCGCCGCCGGGCCTGGTCCGCGGATGCGGGACGTGGCTACGGGGCGCTCTGGTTGCTCCAGTTCCAGGCGAAGCCGCTCCACCAGTTGACCCACAGGTTCTCGTCCCCACCGACCGCGAAGGCGTACGGTCGGCTGGCGTTGTCGACGGCGAGCACACTGCCGTCCGCCCGCAGCGCGGTGCTCGACGGGCGGCCCTGGTTGGACCAGTTCCACGCCGAACCGCTCCACCAGTTCACCCAGAGATTGCCGTCACCACCGCGCACGAACACGAACGGCCGGGTGCCGTCCACCGCCACCGCACCGATGCCCGCGTCGAACGAGGTGCCCGAGGGGCGGCCCTGGTTGGACCAGTACCACGCCGAACCGCTCCACCAGTTCACCCACAGATTGCCGTCACCACCGCGCACGAACACGAACGGCTGGCTGCCGCTCACCGCCACGGCACCGATCTGCGCGTCGATCGTGGTGCCGGACGGGCGGCCCTGGTTGGACCAGTACCACGCCGAACCGCTCCACCAGTTCACCCACAGGTTCCCGTCGCCGCCGCGGACGAACACGTACGGCCGGGCCGCGTTGTCGAGCGCCATGACGTTGCCGCCGGGGCGCAGCGCGACATCGCGGGGGCGCCCCTGGTTGGACCAGACCCACGCGGACCCGGTCCACCAGTCGACCCACAGGTTGCCGTCACCACCGCGCACGAACACGTACGGCCGGGTGCCGTTCACCGCGACGACCCCGACCCCGGCGCCGATGGAGGTGCCGCTCGGCGCACCGAGGCTGCTCCAGCTCCACGCGGATCCGCTCCACCAGTGCGTCCACAGTGCACCGTCGCTGCCGCGGACGAACACGTAGGGCCGGCTGGCGTTGTCCAGCGCGGTGACCCCGATGCCGGCGGCGATCGTGGCGCCGGCGGGCCGTCCCTCGTTGCTCCAGTACCAGGAGGAACCGCTCCACCAGTTGACCCACAGGTTGCCGTCGCCGCCGATCACGAACACGTACGGGCGGGTGCCGTCGAGGGCCACCGACCCGACGGTGGATTCGATCGACGCGCCGGCCTGTGCCTGTGCGTTGCTGAATCCGGGTGTGTGCGCCGCGGGTGCGGCCTGCGCGCCGGAGGCCGGCGCGACCAGGGCTATGCCGGCCGCCAGCGCGACCGCCAGGGCCGACAGGCGTCTGGACACTCTCATTGCGATCCCTCCGGAGAGTCGGTGCCGGCTCCGGCCTGCCGTACGGCGGGCCGGGAACGACACATTGACGTCCATCGAAGCCTCGCATCGGATCGTGTATCCGTGATGACACCATGTCGACGATGTCCGCGAACTGGCCGCTGTTCCGCAGCACACCATCCGGTCGGAACGCATCACTGGTCACGGCGTTGCACGCTGACGACAGCAACGAGGATCGATGCCGCCGCCCATGCGGCGTAGACGGTCCAGGCTCCCCCGGCCGTCCACGGAAAGGAAGCGATGGTGGCCGGGCCCGCGCCTGGCTGGATTTCGGTGAGCCGGCCCCAGGCCACCCGGGGCAGGGTGTGCGCGAGCAGGGCAGCCCAGTACTTGTTGTCGTTCATGGCCGTGGGCAGGATCAACAGCAGCAGCGTCGCGGTGACGATGGTGGCGGCGGTGGTCCGGATCAGTGCGCCGAGTGCCATGCCGATGAGTGCGGACAGTGGCGCCAGCAGCGCCGACCCGACGACCAGTCGTAGGGCGCCCGGCTCGCCGAGGGAGATTCCGGCGTGCCGTCCGGACAGGATGGCCTGGGTGGCCCAGAACGAGACGCCGGCCACCGCGGCGCCGAACGTGGTGGTCACGACCGTCATCACGACGATCTTGGCGGTCACCACCGCGCCCCGGGCAGGCACCGCGGCGAACGAGGTGCGGTTCTGGCCGGTGCTGTACTCGCCCACGACGCTGATCGCGCCGACCGAGCTCATCGCGAGGATCACCAGTGTGGCGGCGATGGAGGTGAACGCATCCCACGCCGCCCACGCGGGGGTGAAGGCGGCACGGGTCACGGCGTCGTAGTCCGGGTAGTTGCGGTAGTCGGCGTACGCGGCGTTGAGGTTGACGACGATGGCACCGAGCGCGCTGAGCAGGAGCACCCAGAAGGTGGAACGCAGTGACCACAGCTTCATCCACTCCGATGCGATGACGTCGATGAAGCGGGCGCGGGATCGGGTCGTGGGCGCGGCGGCGTGCGGTGTGGTCGCAAGGTTGGTCATGGTACGTACTCCTCGTCGATGTCGCAGGGTCCCGCATCGCGCGCGAAATGTTCGACGCTGTCCGCCGTGAGCTGCATGAACGCCGCCTCCAGCGAAGCCGTGCGGGTGGACAGTTCGCGCACCATCACGTGGTGTTCGAACGCGAGCTCGCCGACCTCCTCCGCGGTCAGGCCGGTGATGTCGAGCAGCTCACCGCCCCGGTGCTCGGCCCGTGCCCCGGCCCGCCTCAGAATCGCCGTGAACGCCTCCGCCTGCGGGGTGCGGACCCGCACACGGAACCCGGTTCCGCGGGCCGCGAAGGCCGCCGTACTTTCCGCCGCTATCAGCTCGCCACGGCCGATCACGACGAGTTGGTCGGCGGTGCTCTCCATCTCGCTCATCAGGTGGCTAGACACGAAGACCGTGCGCCCCTCCGTGGCCAGTTGACGGAAAAGGTTGCGGATCCACCGGACGCCTTCGGGGTCGAGACCGTTGAGAGGCTCGTCGAACAGCAGTACCGGAGGGTCGCCGAGCAGGGCCGTGGCGATGCCGAGTCGTTGCCGCATCCCGAGTGAGAACGTGCCGATGCGCCGGTGAGCCGCACTGGCGAGCCCGACGAGGTCGATCACCTCGTCGACGCGTCGGCGCGGGATGCGGTTGCTGCGGGCGAGCGCGGCCAGCTGCGCGATCGCGGTACGCCCACCGTGCACGTCGCCCGCGTCCAGCAGCGCGCCGACGTGGCGAAGACCGCGTGGAAGGCCCCGGAAGTCGCGTCCGTCAACGGTTACCCGCCCGCTGGTCGGGGTGTGGAGACCCAGGATCATGCGCAGCGTGGTGCTCTTCCCGGCACCGTTGGGTCCGAGGAATCCGGTGACGGAGCCGGGACGGACGGTGAAGGTGAGGCCGTTCACGGCGGTCTTGTCGCCGTACCGTTTTGTCAGGTTCGTCGCTTCGATCACGAGTCCATCGTGGTTCGGCGACACGGGTGGCACATCAACCGTGGAGTGCAGTTCGACGAGGCAAGGGCAACCCAGGGTGTACACCCACGGTCGGACGACGCCGCGTGCGACGGGCTCTACGCTGGGACCCGTGTCAGCTGCCGCGTCCCCATCCCTGTCCTGGAAGGGCTGGACGCCGGGCGTCTGGACGGCATTGAGCTGGTTCGTGGCTTTGGCGTACTCGCTACTGATCGCCCTGCGGCTGCCCCGCCCGCCGGGCGCCGCGCCGGACCGCTGGCACGTTGCCCTGCTGGTGCTGGGCGGCGCGACGGCCATCGCCCTGCTCGGCGCGGCGATCGTCGGCCGTCAGCCGGCCTTCGGGCTCGTTCTGCTGCTGGCCGGCGGGGCGTGCGGCGCGTCGGCGGGCGACCTCGGCAGCATCCCGCTGCCGCAGTACTTCGCGTTCTACGTGGCGCTGGCGTTCATCGCGGCCACCCGTCACCGGCGGACCGCCGTCGCGGGCGGCCTGACGGCTGCCGGGCTGTTCGTGGCCTACCAGGGCATCCGGCTCGCCTTCGGGTGGGGTGTGGCAATCGTGGAGATGCTGCTGGTGATGCTTGCCGCGGCGGTGGCCTGGCTGATCGGCCGATCGGTGCACGAGCGGCGCGAACACGCCGTGGCGTTGCGAGCACGGATCGCCACCGATGCGATCAACGCCGAGCGGCTGCGGATCGCACGCGAGCTGCACGACATGGTGGCGCACAACATCGGGATCGTCGCACTGCAGGCCGGGTCCGCGAACCTGGTCGTCGACACCCAGCCGGAGGTGGCTCGGCAGGCGCTGCACAATATCGAGGTGGCCGGCCGGGAAACGCTCGCCGGTCTGCGGCGAATGCTGGTGGCGCTGCGCGAGACACCTCCGGAGCATCCCAGCACCGTGCCCGGGCTCGCCGACGTGAAGCGCCTTGCGACCGAGACCAGCGAGGCCGGCCTGCCGGTCGAGCTGCGCTGGCAGGGTGATCGGCGAGCCCTCCCGCCCGAGGTCGACATCGCTGCGTACCGGATCATCCAGGAGGCGATCACCAACGTGGTACGGCACGCCGGCGCCCGTACGTGTCGCGTGACGGTCGAATATCAGGATGAGGAGCTCGTCATCGAAGTGCTCGACGACGGTACGGGCGTGGCCGACACCACCGGCGCCGGGTTCGGCCTCATCGGCATGAGCGAACGCGTCGGCCTGCTGCACGGTGACTTCTGCGCGCAGCCCCGCCCCAACGGGGGATTCCGCGTGTCCGCCCGGCTGCCGATGTGCACGGGAGCATGATGTCGATCCGCGTGGTCGTGGCCGACGATCAGCCCTTGATCCGGACCGCGTTGCGGACGTCCGTTGCGTCCGCCGAGGACATGGAGGTCGTCGGCGAGGCAGGCACCGGAGCTGACGCGGTGCGGCTGGCCGACCGGCTGCGCCCCGACGTGGTGATGATGGATCTGCGTATGCCGGGGATGGACGGCATCGAGGCGACCCGTCGCATCACCCGGAGCACGACGAACGCGCGCGTGCTGGTGCTCACCACGTTCGACGACGACGAGAGCGTCTACGGCGCCCTCCACGCCGGGGCCTCCGGCTTCCTGGTCAAGGACATGGCCGTGCACGACATCCTGACCGCGATCCGGGTGGTCGCCTCCGGGGACAGCCTGATCGCGCCGAGTGTGACCCGCCGACTGATCAACGACGTCGTTCGGCGGCCGCCGGGCACGGCAGTCCCCCCGCGCACGCTCAGCGGGATCACCGACCGCGAACGGCAGGTGCTTCAGCTGGTCGGCACCGGCCTGCCGAACGCCGAGATCGCCGCGCGGCTGTCGATCAGCGTTGCCACGGCCAAGTCGTACGTGACCCGGCTGCTGACCAAACTCGATGCCCGCGACCGGGTGCACCTGGTGATCATCGCGTACGAAGCCGGTCTGGTCTCCGCCCATCGGTGAGCCTCCGGGGCACGCCACCACGACACCCCGGCCGTCGAGTGTTTGCGCCATGGGCGGCGGGGCTGGGCACACGCTCGCCAGGAAACGTCGTCAGGTGATCCGCATGACCTGGTCCGGCGGACTCGCGGCCTCATGGGCGGCGTCCGGGTGCACGTGCAGCTCGTCGCCGTGACGCTCGACCACAGGATCGATCCACACCTGATCGTCACGCGGCTCGAACAGGTGTTCCACTTGCCGGTCCGCATCGTAGACCAGTACGGACTTGATCTTGCAGGCCAGCGCCCCCACGACGCCCGTCTGCTCGGGGTGTTCCTCCGGCCCCTCGACCTGCAGCACGAAGAACCGGTCGTCGACCCACCAGCCGTAGTCGTCGATCGGACGCCGCTCGCCGACCCGCCGACCGTCCACCCACAGGGTCACCGGCTCTCGCGAGTCGGCCCACAGAACGGCACGATGCCGCTCCCCGGCGCTGAACCTCACCGACAGCCGCAGATGACGTCCCCACTCACCGTGGAACGCATCGCACGCGCCCGGCAGTGGTCCTTCCCGCCGCACCTCATCGCCGGCCACCGTGCCGCGTTCCTGGGAACAGATCTCCGGTGCGCGGCACCTCCGGTCGCTGCGCCGCGTGCAGCCGAAACCCGCCGCAGCACAGTCGCGGGGGGCCGCGCGCGCCAACACCTGCAGCAGCTGATCACGGTACGCGTCATCACCCAGCAGAAACCGGTACTCGTCCGCCTCCTGCCACCGCGTGCACACCTCCACGCCCGTCTCCGAACGGCGGAGCCAGTCGTGCCATTCCGGCGCGATCCCGCGCCAGCGCCGAGGCCCACGCGTCTCGATCGGCTCCGGAGGGGCCCGCAGCGCGCGGACGACGGACTCCCGACGGCGCTCCTCCGCCTGCTGTTCGCTGTCGCGCCGCCACCATCCGAACATGGGCACACCTCCCCTAGCAGGCCCAATGTAGGCGAGCAAGCCACTGCACGGTTCTCCGGCCGAGCCGACGGGCCCCCACCCGGGCCTATGCGGGAACCCCGCACACGGCTGTGCGGCGCAGCCCAGCCCAGCACACCGGTCCGACCGGTAATGCCGCCCAGCACGACAACAGCCGGTAGATCAGCACCGCAGCGGTCGCCGCCGCGGCGGGAGCACCCCGGCGGTGAACGCGACGATCAGACCGGCCTCGTACAGCGCGGCAAGGCCCAGCACCGATGTCGGTCCGGACAGCAGCATCACGGCCGTGGCGACGGAGCGGAACGTCCGGGTCGAGGCTGACCTCGACCCGGAACCTCAAAACAGAGCACCGAGGACGCCGCTATTCCACGGCAGACGTCCACAGGGGACGAATGTTTCAGTGGGCGCGTGCGGCAGCGAGATCGGTTTTGAGCTTGATGCGCTTGTCGTGAAGGGCCACCAACAGCGGGCGATCCGCACGGATCTGGTCCATCGTGGTATCGGAATCGATCTTCGTCCGTGCGGCCACGGCGGCGTTCAGCACAGCGACGATATCGGCATCGAGCAAGGTCTTCTGCGCCACGGTGTAGCGCTTGTTCGCCGCGACGCGGGGCCGCAGCACGGCCAGGTGGCTCACGATATGTGCCACCTTCGCGTTGACCTTCGCCTGGACCTCGGCGACGGTGTGTTGCGGAACCTGCGGGGCGGCAACCGCGGGTGTGATTGCGGTTGCCGACACCACACCCGTAGCGACGATGGAAAACACAAGATGCCGAATGGGATTCACGTCAACTCCGATATCGTGAGCCTGACTGATGATCTCCATTGTGTGCTTCATCGTGCCGACGTCGACGATGGCGCGCCGCGCCGTAGATCCAATTCACACGCCGGATTCGCGCACCCTCACCGACGCCAGCAATTCCGAAGGCGACTCAGCTTGCCGCAGTCAGATTTCGGCGCAGCCCCGGGACTGGCGCTATATCGCCCGACGTAGTACGTTGGGCGATATAGCGATGGACGGAGGAACCGGCAGATGGACGACCTTGGCCGCTGGGCCGAGCCGGGCTTGCTGATCCTGGCCAGCCTGGCCGATGGCGCGAAGCACGGCTACGCCATCACTGCCGACATCGCCGGCGAGGTCGGCGTAACCCTTGGCCCGGGAACGTTGTACGCAGCGCTCTCGCGGCTGGAGAAGGGCGGCTTGATCGAAGGGTTGCCGGCGGACGGGCGCCGCCGGCCTTATCGGTTGACGGCTGCCGGCGCGGCTGAGTTGTCGTCCCAGGCGACGCGGATGCAGCGGCTCGCCGCGTTGAGCCTGGACCGGCTCGGGACGGCCCCGGCGTGAGCGCCGACGGCCTGCTGGTGCGGGCGTTGGTGGCTTGCTATCCCGCCGGGTGGCGTCGCCGCTACGGCGAGGAGTATGCCCAACTGCTGTGCGACCTGGGCATACGCCGCCACCCGCTCCTGGTCGTGGATTCCTTGTCCGGAGCCGTGCGTGCGCATGGAGGTGCAATCGTGTCCCGTGGTTCCCCGATGACCGCAGTGGTGTGGGCTGCCGGGCTGTTCACGGTAGGTGGCCTTGGTTTCGCCAAGCTGGCTGAGGACGTCAGCGACGCTGCGCGCGGCATGTACGCGCTGATGGTTCTCGCCGCAGCAGCGGCCATGCTCGCCTTGATGATCGCGGCGGCGCCTACCGCGCTCGCGTTGATCCGTGGGGGTCACGGCGACGTGTGGAAGTTCGTGGCGGTCCCCATCGTGGGAGCTGCTGCCTGGTACGGAATTCTCCGGCTGGCGCTGGCAATCACGGCCGGCCATGAGGTGCGGTCGGCACCCGATGTCGCCGGTTTCGTGCTGATCGCAGCAGCCACGATCGGGGTGGTGACCGCGACCGCGTGGGCCGCCAGTGAGGTCCTGCGTCGTGTACCGGCGGCGCAACCGGCCCGGCTGGACCCGGTTGCCCGGATGATCGTGGCCGCCGGGATGGCCGTGGCCACGATCGCCGCGGTGGTGTGGGGTTTGCAGGTGCGCTCCCATGATCCGGCAGGGTTCCGCGGCGATCACGGCATCCTGGCCACCCCGTTCGTGGTCAGCTGGATCGTTGTCGTGGCGGTGCTGGTTTCGGCGACCGCACTGGCCGCATTCTCCTTCCGCCGGCCCGCAGCACTCGCATGACCCGCCCGGGTGACAGCCGGAACGCGGAGGCCATCGAGCGGGCGGTCCGGGCGCCTTCGCACAAAGCACCGCGGGGGTGTCACGTGCGCTGAGCCTCTCATCGTTTTTTCAGCCGCGATCTGTTGTATTGACCCTCCGCGAGTGTCCGGGCGGAGAGGCTGAACCTATGGTCGGAATGCTGGGGTCCAGGCGCGGCCGGAAGGTTGCCGCCCCGTGGCGGATACGGCCGCTGCCGGACCGGATGGGTATCCGCACCCGCCGGGGCGTACCGCACTGGCTGACGCTTCTCGGCCCGTCGGTAGGTCCGGGCCTGCTGATGATCGGGATCGCCCTGATCCAGGCCGGGCGTCCCGTGCTGAGCTGGGACGAGATCGCGACAGCGGACGCCGCGACGCGGACCCCGGCCCAACTGTGGCACCTGATCCATCAGGTCGACGCCGTCTTCGGCGCCTACTACCTGTTCATCCACTACTGGACCGCGCTCGCGGGCACCAGCGAGATCGCCCTACGCCTGCCGTCGATTCTCGCGATGGGTACCGCGGTCGCCCTGACCGGCGAACTCGGCCGCCGCTACTTCGGACCACTCACCGGCACGGTCGCCGGCCTGCTGCTGTGCCTGATGCCGAACACTTCCCGCTACGCCGCCGAGGCCCGCCCGTACGCATTCGCCTGCTTCTTCGCCCTGCTGGCCCTGCTTCTCCTGCACCGGGCCGTGCACCAGCCGCGACCCGCCCGCTGGATCGCCTACGGCACAACAGTCCTGCTGCTCGGACTCAGCCACGTCATCGCCCTCACCACCCTCGCCGCGCACCTGGTCGTCATCGCCCAGCACCGCACCCGGCGCATCCTGATCGCCTGGGGCACAACGGTCGGGTGCGCGCTGGCCGCCCTGACACCGCTGCTGTGGCTGGGACTGCACGAGCGTGGCACGCAGTTGGCCTGGGTCGAGCCGCTGACCAGCGGCGGTTTGTGGAAGTTCCCCGGCATGCTGCTCGGTTCGGTACCCGCCGGATGGCTGCTGATCGGGCTGGCGATCCTCGCGGTCTGGCAACCACGCCGGCACGTCACGGAGTTGACGGTCATGGCGCTCGTGCCGGTCGCCGTCCTCGCAACCCTGTCGGTGCTGGTCGCACCGTACTGGGTCGTCCGGTACCTGCTGATCGTGCTCGCACCGCTGGCACTGCTGGCGGCAGCCGGGCTGGTACAGCCGTTCGGCCCGAGCCACGCCCCCGCCGGGTGGCGCAGCCGGCGAACGCTCGCGCTGCAGCTCGCGACCGCGCTCGCGGTGCTCGGCCTCGCGGTGGTCCCGGACCAGCGGGCGGTGCGCGGCGCGACGGCCAAGAACGGCAGCGACTACCGCACCGCTGCGCAGCTCGTCGACCGCTACCAGCAACCCGGCGACGGGATCATCTACACGGCCCACTCAAGGACCATGCGCGCCGGCCTCGCGTACTACCTGCGCGACGACCCGGGCCAACCTCGTGACCTGCTGCTGCAACGCCCGGCTGCCGACGTCGGCACGCTGCACGCCCAGGAATACCCCGATCCCGGCGCGCACGTCGGCCAGGCAGACCGGATCTGGCTGTTCACGTACGGAACTGAGCGCGATCCGGCCGCCGCACGGCCCGACCTGCGCACGACGCTCCGCCGCGGCTACCGGACCCTGGGCGTCTGGACGCTGCACCACGCCACCCTGGCACTGCTCCTGCGGCAGCCCGGCCGAGGAGTGCACCCGGCAGGGTGACATCGCAGGCCGTCAGTGGCACGGCCGAACCCACGGGGTGCGGCGGTCTCAGCGTCTCTTCAGGTCGGAGCACCTAGCGTGCTCAGGGTGGACCGTCGCGACGCCCTCCGGGCAGCAACCGCTCTCGCCGCCGGCTCGATTCTTTCCGGCTGCTCCGGGCCGACCCGCCCGCCGGCCGACACCCCCGCAGCCTCGTCACCACCGCCGCCAGTGCCGCAGGCGACGACCAGGGCACCGGGTACGGCCCGCGAGATCAGCCACGGCCCCCGGGACAGCCGCACGGTGGCATTGACGTTCCACGGCCAGGGCGACCCCGTGCTCGCCGGGCGGCTGCTCGACGAACTGGACCGGGGCGGGGCCCGCGTCACCGTCCTGGCGGTGGGTTCCTGGCTGGGCACCCAGCACACCCTCGCCCAGCGCATCCTCGCCGACGGCCACGAGCTCGGAAACCACACCCAGCACCACGCCGACATCTCCGCCATGGCCCCGGAACAGGCATACGCCGAGATCCACGACTGCGCCCAGGCGCTGACCGCCGCGACCGGCTCCATCGGACGGTGGTTCCGTCCCTCCCGGACCCGCCACGCCACCCCGATGATCCGGTCCCAGGCCGCCGCGGCGGGATACGCTACCTGCCTGTCCTACGACGTCGACTCGCTCGACTACACCGACCCGGCACCGGACGCCATCGTGCGCACCACCCTCCGCGCAGTACAAGGCGGCTCGATCGTCAGTCTCCACCTCGGTCACGAGGCGACCGTCGCGGCGATTCCGGCGCTGCTGGGCGGCCTACGCCGACGCGGGCTGACACCCGTGACCATGAGTGAGCTGATCACATGACCCCCCGTCGCGCCCCACTGGCCGCCCTGTCCGTCCTCGCCATGCTCTGTGCCGCCTGTCAGCCGTCCGCGGCCGCGCCGGCGGCCGGACCGGCCCGGCCGTCGGCGAGCACGCCCGCAGCCCCACCACCGGCACAGCCCGGGCCGGTCCTGCCCGGCATGCCGCCACCACTGGACCCCCACGACGTGTACGCCGCCGACCGGCCCGGCCAGCTGTCGCCGCAAGTACGCCACGACCGGCAGCTGGTGTACGTGCCGAACTTCGCCGGCAACACCGTGTCGATCATCGACCCGCGCACCTACCGGGTCATCCGCACGGTCCCGGTCGGTCACGGACCCCAGCACGTCGTCCCCTCGTGGGACCTGAGGACACTCTGGGTCAACAACGACATCGGACACTCGCTGACCCCGATCGACGCCCGTACCGGCACCTTCGGCCGTGCGGTCCCCGTCGACGATCCGTACAACCTCTACTTCACGCCCGATGGGCGGTACGCGATCGTGATGGCCGAGGCCCACCGCAACATCGTGTTCCGCGACCCGCACACCATGGCCGTCGCGCGCGTCCTGCCGGTGAACTGCGGCGGCGTCAACCACGCCGACTTCTCGCCCGACGGGCGCTACTTCATCGTCACCTGCGAGTTCTCCGGCGACCTGCTCAAGATCGACACCGCAGCACAGCGGATCATCGCCCGGATGCACCTGCCCGGCGAGCACCCCATGCCCCAGGACATCAAGATCGCCCCGGACGGGCGTACCTGGTATGTCGCCGACATGGAGACCAGCGGAGTCTGGCTGCTCGACGGCGACCGGTTCACCACCCCCGCCTTCCTGCCGACCGGCGACGGCGCCCACGGGCTCTACCCCAGCCGCGACTCGCGGCACCTGTACGTCACCAACCGCGGCGCCGGGACCATCTCCGTCATCTCCTTCGCGACCCGCACCGTCGAACACACCTGGCGGATCCCCGGACACGCGAGCCCCGACATGGGCGGGCTGTCCGCCGACGGGACGGTCCTGTGGCTGTCCGGCCGCTACCACCACGAGGTCTACGCGATCCGCGCCACCGACGGCCACCTGCTCGCCCGCATCAGGGTCGGCGCCGAACCGCACGGACTCTGCGTGTGGCCCCAGCCCGGCCGCTACTCCCTCGGCCACACCGGAATCCTGCGGTGAAGCCCGGAAGCGCCGGAGTCAACGCTGCAGGCGATGGCCGGCGTTCGCGGCCCGTTCGAGCCCATCGAGGATCAGGTCGAGCCCGTACGTGAACTCCTCGCCGTAGTCGTAACCGGGCCGCAGCACGTGCTCGCGCGTGAACTCTGCCAGATGGGGGTACTGGTCGGCCGGGAACTGAGCCAGCATCACCTGGGCCAGCTCCGCCGTCTGCTCCGGAGTGTCGAACGGGAGCCCGCGCTCCTGCAGCGCGAAGCCGTAGATGTAGCTGTCCAACAGTGAGTACGCGTGCGCGGCCAGCGCGAGGGTGAAGCCGCCCGCGCGCAGGCAGCCGAGGACGGCGTCGTGGTGGCGCAGCGTGGCCGGTCCGGGGTTGGTGCGGGATTCCATCAGGCCGATCGCCCAGCGGTGGCGGGTCAGCGCCTGGCGGATCGCGATCGCCCGCTGCCGCATCGGGCCACGCCAGTCGCCTCCGGCGTCCGGCAGGTCGAGTTCGCCGAACACCACGTCGATCATCCCGTCGAGCAGGTCCTCCTTGCCGGCCACGTGGGTGTACAGCGACATCGCCTCGACACCGACGGACTCGCCCAGCTTGCGCATGGTGAGCGCGGCGAGCCCGCCCTGATCGGCGAGCGTCACCGCAGCGTGCAGCACCGCGTCGCGGGTCAGCGGTGTCCGGGCGGCGCGGGGGCGGCTGGTCCGTTCGGCCATCGGGCGGATCCTCTCGTCGGCCTTGACACCTTACATCGTAAGGCTCATCCTTACGGCGTAAGGACACCGTGATGGAGGGCGAAATGAACACCATGACCAGGCACGACCCCACCCAGGGCCACACCCCGTCCGGCGCGGTGCCGACCATGCGCGCCGTCGTCCAGGACCGCTACGGCGCCGCGCCGGAGGGCCTGCTGCGGTGCGCGGAGACCGCCCGGCCGCAGATCGGTCCGGGTGAGGTGCTGGTGCGGGTCTGCGCCGCCAGCGTCGATCGCGGCACCTGGCACATGATGGCCGGGCTGCCGTATCCGGTCCGGGCCGCCGGGTTCGGCCTGCGCCGGCCCAAGAACGCCAACCCGGGCCGGGCGCTGGCCGGCGTGGTCGCGGCGGTCGGCGCCGACGTCACGGGCCTCGAACCGGGCGACGAGGTGCTCGGCGTCGGCGCCGCCACCTTCGCCGAGTACGCCTGCGCGCGCGCCGACAAGCTCGCCAAGAAGCCCGCGAACCTGTCGTTCGCGCAGGCGGCAACGCTCGGCGTCTCCGGTCTCACCGCGCTGCAGGCCGTCCGCAACCATGCGCGGGTGACCGCCGGGCAGAAAGTGCTCGTGCTCGGCGCGTCCGGTGGGGTCGGCGCCTTCGCGGTCCAGCTCGCCAAGGCCGACGGCGCCGAGGTCACCGGGGTCTGCAGCACCACCAAGGTGGGCCTGGTCCGCAGCCTGGGCGCCGACCGCGTGGTCGACTACACCCGCGAGGACGCCCTCGACGGCGGGACGCAGTACGACGTCATCATCGACACCGGCGGCAACCGACGCCTGGCCGACCTGCGCCGCGCCCTCACCGCCACCGGGCGGCTCGTCATCGTGGGCGGCGAGACCGGCGGGCGCTGGCTCGGTGGCACCGACCGCCAGCTCCGGGCGCAGCTGCTCTCCGGGTTCGTCGGCCAGCGGCTCGGCTCGTTCCTCACCTCGGAGAACGCCACAGACCTCGGCGCGCTCGCGCACCTGTGCGCGTCAGGCGACCTCACCGCCGCGGTCGACCGCACGTACCCGCTGGCCGAGACTGCCGCCGCCATCCGGCACATGCTCGACGGCCACGTCCGCGGCAAGGTCGTGATCACCGTGTGAGCGGTCGATCCCGTTGCCGCGTCCGGCTCAGCTCGCCCCCGTCAGCGACGACCGTGGCAGCCTGAGGGTGTGAACCAGGACGGGCCGGCCGCCGGCGAGCGGGCACAGCAGCTGCTCGCCGACCTGATCGCCATCGAGGCGGTCCCGTGGGACGGGCTGGACGCCGCGCTGCGGGCCCGGCCCGCCGAGATCGAGCGGGAGGCCGCCGAGCTCGGCGACATCGAGCTGTGGCAGCGCGCCCGCATGCTCACCGCCCGCCTGCGGGGCCGGCGGGACGGAGAGTTCGCCGAGGTGGCACGCACGGCTCAGGAGGTGCACCGGTGGGCGACCGAGAACAATCGCCGGGAACTGCTGATCCGCAGTCATTCCGTACTCAGCTCGCTGCATTTCGAGCTCGGTGACGCGGCGGCCGTCCTCGCCCACGCGGTCAGCGCGGTGGAACTGCTCGGCGACGACACCCCCACGGGCATCCGCGTGGGCTGCCTGTTGCAGTTCGCGCTGGCCCTGGCATCGGTGGACTCCCACGCCGAGGCGCTGAAGCGACTCCAGCAGGCCGAGCACCTCGCCGTCGACATCGGCGACCTCCGGTGGCAGCGCATGGCGCTCAACCATCGCGCGTACGCGGAGTTGCAGGCCGGCGAGCCGCAGCGGGCGTGGGAGACGCTGGAGCGGCTGATGGCCGCGGTCACCGCACCGGGCACCGCGTTCGACCTGGCTCTGCTGCGCCCGGAGGAGATCGACACCCTCGCCGTGGCGCAGATCGCGCTCGGCCGGTACGCCGAAGCCGAGCAGACGATTCAGGGCTGCCTGCGGGTGCACGAGAGCGCCGGCGTCGCCGACTGCTACGGGCAGGCCGAGTCCCTGCTCACGCTGGCCAAGGCGCAGCGGCACCTGGGCAAGGCCGACCTGGCTCAAGAGAGCCTGGACCGCACTCACGCGCTGTGCACCGAACACGGGCTCGCCGAGTTCGCCGCCCAGACCCTGCAGGAGCAGGCCGAACTGCACGCCGCCACCGGCGACCACGCCCGCGCGTTCCAAACCCTCAAGGAGGCCAACGCCGCGGTGGAGAGGCTGCGCAGCGCGCAGCTGGAAGCCCAGGCCCGTACGCGTCAGGCCATGTTCGAAACCACCGAAGCGCGCACCCAGGCCGCCCAGTTCCGTGACCAGGCCCGCACGGACCCCCTCACCGGTCTGCGCAACCGCCGCTACGTCGACGAGCACCTGCCCGCCATGATCGAACACGCCCGCCTCGGCGGGACACCCCTGACGATCGCCCTGGCCGACCTGGACCACTTCAAACGCATCAACGACACGCTCTCCCACGGCGTCGGCGACGAGGTCCTCACGACCGTGGCCACCCTCCTGACCGACGCGCTGCCGCAGATCAGCGACGCCGGCTTCGTCGCCCGCATGGGCGGCGAGGAGTTCCTGCTCGTCCTGCCCCATGCCGGCCCCGCCGACGCGGCAACCCATCTGGACAACATGCGCCTGGCCATCCGCAACCACGACTGGCGACCCGTGACCGGGGACCTGCCGGTCACCGTCAGCATAGGGTCGACCACCACCGCCTCCACGGCGAATGCCACCCAATCCGGCATGCTCGCCGACGCCGACCGCAATCTGTACGCCGCCAAACACGCCGGCCGCGACCGTGTCGTCAACAACCCGCCGCCCCACCCGGGGGCTCGGCGCTACCGCGACGCCCCCAAACCCTCCTGAGGGCCGGCGAGAAGCCGGCCCGATCATCTGAACCGCTCGATCCAAGCGGCAGTGATCCCGGCCGATCCATGGCCGGCGCTGGTCCGCCGACATGGGCGCAGGCATCGCTCTGCTACGTTCCGCGCCGTGGATCGCATCGAATGCCAATGGTGCCGGCTGCAGAACACGCCCGGCACCACGTCCTGTCTGACCTGCGGCGCGCCGCTGGACGTCAGGAACGTGGTCAGTGACTCCGGGTGGCGACAGGCGCCTCGGTTGCGGGACATGACCGAGTTCCGGTTCGCCAACTCGACCGTGCAGGTCGAGGGCGAGCTGGTGCCGGTGGCCGAGATCACGCTGGCGCACGGCGATGCGGTGTACTTCGAACACCACGTCCTGCTCTGGAAGGACGAGGCCACCCCGGTCGTGGCCGTGCCGACACAGGGTGGGGTCCGGCGGCTCTTCGGCGGGATGCCGTTCGTGCTGACCATGGCGTACGGGCCGGGCCGGGTCGCGTTCTCCCGTGACGCGCCGGGGGAACTGGTGGTGCTGCCGCTGCACCCGGGCATGGAGCTGGACGTGCGCGAGCACGCGTTCCTGCTGGCCAGCAACACGATCGGGTTCTCCTTCGTGCGGATCCAAGGGCTGGCCAACGTGCTGCACGGCGGCAACGGTATGTACCTGGACCGGTTCGTCACCGCGGGCGCGCCGGGCCTGCTCATGCTGCACGGCAACGGCAACGTCCTCGAACGCTGGCTGCGGCCCGGCGAGAGAATCCTGGTCGAGCCGGGCGGCTTCCTCTACAAGGACGCGTCGGTGACCATGCAGGCGGTACAGATGCCGGTCAAGACCGGCCTGCTGCGCCGAGGGATGTATCTGGCCGAGATGACCGGCCCGGGCCGGGTGGGCATCCAGTCGATGTACGTCCACCACCATGCGGCGTGACCAGATGACCATTCCCGAAGGTCACGTCACCTGCCGCTACTGCCGGATGGTGCATCCCGCCGGCGGCACCTCCTGCCCGAGCTGCGGGGCGGCGCTGGACATCCGGACCGCCATCTCGCGCTCGGGCTGGGTCGAACAGCCCCCGATCAAGGACATGGCCCGGATCCAGTTCGGCCAGTCCCGGGTCCAGATCGAGGGCACGTACGTGCCGGTCGCCGACTTCGCGCTGGCCGAGCCGGACTGGATCTTCTTCTCGCACCATTCGCTGCTCTGGACCGAGCCGAACGTCCGCCTGTCGAGCACGTCGCTCGCCGGCGGGTGGAAGCGGATGATGTCCGGCCTGCCGCTGATCATGATGGAGGCGCGCGGGCCGGGCCGGATCGCCCTGTCCGGCGATCGGGCGGGCGAGATGGTGGCGCTGCCGCTGATGCCGGGCCGGCAGATCTGGACGCGCGAGCACCGGTTCCTGACCGCCACCGGCAACATCAGCTACACCTGGCAGCCGACCGGCATCTGGTACATCACCGGCTCCGGCGACGACCGGGAGACGCATTTCCCGGTCGGCCAGTACGGCGACATCTTCGCGGCCCAGCAGACGCCCGGCCTGATCCTGCTGCACGCACCCGGCAACACGTTCCTGCGTGACCTCGCGCCGGGCGAGACCGTGCTGGTACAACCGGGAGCGCTGCTCTATCGCGACATATCGGTCACCGTCCATCTGCACGTGGAGTATCCGCAACGCGCGCCCACCGCCTCGGCGCGCCAGGCGTTCAGCCAGCGCACGATCTGGCTGCGGCTGGTCGGCCCGGGCCGGGTCGCGGTGTCGTCGGTCTTCGGCCACACCAGCTCGCTGAGGGTCAACCGGCACTCGCCCGCGACGTCCCATCAGTGGTGAGCCGCCATCTTCCACAGTGGTCTGTGGCTGCATTACCACCAGCGCGCATTCCCTGCAAGGGGAGCCGCAGCCAGAGTCCTCGGCCTTGTCGAGGTCGGCACGGAACAGATCGCGGACAACATTGATCATGCGACGGCGCTAGAGTTACCGCCCGTGTGGAGGATCGATCGCCTTCGGCGCCCCGGCGTGTGGATCGGCGTGGCGAGCGGTCTGACCGCCGTGGCGGCGTTCCTGACCGTCCTCCTCCTGCGAGGTGGCGCCGACACGGCGACCGAGGATGCCCAGGCGGTATTCTGCCTGTCCCCGCAGCATCGCGCGGACTTCCTGCGCGCGGCGTCCGATTTGAAGCTCGGAGACCCGGTCGAGCGGGAGCCGGACAGGGTGCTCGTGCGCAGGACCACGATGGCGTTGCGCGACTGGCGTACCGACGAGAAGACCGGCGACGATTTCCGACGAGCCTGCGCGGCGTTCACCGCCGCAGCGAAAGGTCCGCGCGCGCCCTCGTCGGCCGGCGGGGTGAGCGAAGGGGTCACCACCGGTCTCGCTCTGCTCACGGCCGCCGTCCCGGTCGCCCTCGGCGCTTGGCTCACGAACCGGCTCGCCACCCGCAAGGAGGCCAACACCGCCCGCCAATCGGAGGTGGAGGCGCTGCGCCGCGCCGCGCTGCACTTCGCTCAGTCCGCGAACGCCTATCTGGCGGCCAGGTCCACGACGGCAGATGCCGCGCTGGAGCTCCGCGCACGGATGCAGGAATGCCGTCTGGCGTTGATCGCGGCGCTGGGGCCGGTCGCCGCCGCCGATGGCTACGGGGATCGGTCTCGCGCGTTGCGTAAGCGACTCGAGGACCTGGACGTGGACATCGTCAAGCGGGTCGGCAGGATCGACCCGGGTCTGGCTGACGATCTCCGTGCCGCTGTTGACGATCTGACAGTCGAGGCGGAGGCCGTGGCCGACATGCACGGACGGAATGACCGCAGCGTGAGGCGCCTACCCGCCGCTGCCCCGAAGGCGCAGGTCACGAGGAGTCGAACCCCCTGAGATGAATGTGAATCCATTCTCACTGCCCGGCCGTCAGGACCCCCGGGACCCGCTCGATCCCTTGAGCGGCGACCCCGTCGAGGTCTTGAAGCAGTACGTAGCCGTCGACAACACTCAAGGTGCTTTCCGGCAATTCACCCGGGCCGTCCCCGACCCGAGCGAGTTGATGAGGGGAGGTCAGTTGGTCGTGGCGATGGGCATGGACGGCTGCGGCAAGTCGTCCCTGATCAACCGGTGCGCCTGGCAAGCGCAGACCGACATCGAGGCCGCGGGCCTGCAGTCGGTCGCAGTGGACGCCCGTTGGCAGGCCGGGGTCACCGACAGCATGGACGCCCGGATCAACCAGGTCGCCGGCTACCTGCGGGATGCGCTTCGTCGCCGCGGCATGGTGACGATCGACGACAGTGACCTGCAACAGCTGCGCGAGAAACCTGCCACCCTCTACTCGCGCCTGTCCCTGCATCTCGCCGACAACGTGGTCGTCGTTGTCCGGCTCCCGTGGACGGAACGCATCGAGGAGGTCGTGGAGTACGCGCAATACGCCCACCCCGGACTGCTGCTTTTCTGCGAGTTGCGGGGCAAGCACGGCCTCGACACCGTGCAGTCCCGTCTGGACCGTACCGACCGCGGCCTTCCGATCGTTCTGGAGGTCGGCCCGCTCACCAGGGGCCATGGACGGGCGTTCGTCGAACACAGATTTCAACTCAGTGGCCATACGAACGAACGACCGCTTCTCGAACCGGATGTGGTGGAAAGGATGATATCTGCGCGTCGCCAGTCGATCAGGGAATTCCAAAAGTTCCTTTATGTGATGTACGAAAGTCTGCAGCAGTCGTCGAACGTACCGGCCGCAATAACCTGGGATTACGTGCTGGAGTTCCACTATCAGATGGCCAAGGAACTGTGACGGAGGACCGGTGGGCAATGGGCGCGAGTGAACGCCGTCCGGACCACGGCGCGAATCCCTTCGTACCGGTGCCACTGGGGTCGATGTACGACCCGGACGGCTTCACCATTCCCACTCCTGCGATCGAGGAGGCGACACGGTCCGTTTCGGACTATCTGGCGGCATTGCCGGGCAATGGCGGCCGAATCCTCGCGGTCACGGGCGAGCACGGCATGGGCAAGACCTATCTCGCGCAGCACGTACTGAACCAGGCCCGGGCAACAGCCGACGGCCCAATCCACACGATGTACGTGCTGGCTCGCAATCAGACGTTCGTCGAGCTTTATGAGGACTTCGCCGAAAAACTGCTGATTCCCTTTCCGAGCGAGTTGCCCGACCTGGTGCGGCGGGTCTACTCGGACATCGTGGCCGAGTCGCTGCGCAGCTCCGAACTGACCGCGCGCGTGGCCGCCGATCTGGACCGGGGGATCCTCGATCCCGTCAGCGTGGTCGAACGCTACGGCCTCGCGCAGAGTGACTTCCTGGAGGCGTTGCGGCAACGGCTGGAACGCGTCACCTCGCAGCCGGAGTTCGCCCTCTCACTCACCCTGCTGTTGCGGCCCGAGTTCGAGGCGTCCGTGCGCGAATGGCTGCTCGGCCACGCACCCGACCCCGTGCTGCGCGAACGCGGTATCGGGCAGACGATCAGCACGGAATCGTTGGCCCTGCAGGCCATGGGCGTCTTCACCCTGCTGTACGGGCATGCCCGGATCCCCTTCTTGCTGGTCATCGACGAACTGGAGCAGATCTTGCTCCGGCGTGACCGGCCTGACGCTGACGTGATGAGTTCCTTCCAGCAGTTCCTCGAGATCTTCATCAGGGCCGGTGGATTCCTGTTGCTGGCCGGTGTCCCGGAATCGGTGGAGTCATTGCGGCCGTCGATCAAGCAGCGCATCGGTCAACCGGTGCGCATGCGGCCCTTCACCGCCATGGACGCGACCGCGATCATCACCCGCGGACGACCGGAGGACTCGGGTGTGGCCGCGCTCGCCCCGTTCACGCCGACGACCATCGAGTATCTTGTGGACCTCGTCGGCGGCGTGGCGCGGACCGTGGTCCGGATCGGCCGCAGGCTGTATGAGACCGCGGTCGCCAAGGGTGTCGACATCAATCCGGCAATGGTCCGCGAGGCCGTCCGTGGCGAGTACGACGTCAACCTCACCGCGATCGTGCACCGCGAGATCGAGAGCGTGCTCAGCGCTTCCGGCTGGCCGTACCTGATCGATCGGCGCGTCGGGCAACCCGGTGTGCCGGTCGACTACTGGATCGAGATCGGTGAAGACGCACACTGTGCGGTGCTCATCACGGACTTCGTCCTCAGCGCCGACGCCACCGCGCGCCTGCGCAACCACGCGGCCGCACTGCGCGAGGGACCGGGCAACGTTCAGATCATCCTCGTCGTGACCGGCCTGGTCTCGAACGAGTACGTCATCGAGCTGACGCGAGACATGGGCGGGCGTCCACTGCGAGCGGAGATTTCGCAGTTCGGCGAGGACTTCGCGGGGGCGTTCAAGTCGGCCGTCGACCGGCTGCTCCCGCCCGGGCCGCCGGGAGTCGATCGTGCCGTGGACGGGGCGGTGCTCGACCGGGTCGTCCGTCAGCAGACCAATGTCTACCGTCTGCTCGGCCAGACCTCCACGCAACTGGCGGGTTTCCAGGTCAACGTCAATCGCCAGTTCGCGAGGATCCTGGACCGCCTGCACGCCGTGGAGGCGAGCCGCTCCCCGCAGCCGCCGTCGGCCGAAGCACCGCTCCCGGATGAGGTCACCGCCCTGTTCGCGGACGCCGAAGGCGCGCTGTATCAACTCGCCGACATGGATGCGACGTTTCGGGAGGCGATGCGGGTCGACCGCGACCCCGGGCCCGTTCCGTTCCGGGTCGACCGGCTGGCTTCTCCCGAGGTGCAGCGCGCCGCCGGGACCGGTTTCCTGCTGGATCGGCTACTCGCCGCGCTGCGCAGTGCGATCGAGGTGTGGTACGAGCGCGCGATCGGGCGGGAATCCGACGAGCGACTCTGGGACCAGCTCGCCCTGGTGTGCCAGACCTTCGATCGAATGTGTGAGGAGCTGCCGGGGCTCACTGTGGCCGGCCTGGCGGAACTCACGCCACACGCGGACACGGGCCGGTCGACGAGCCAGCGCCGCACCGTCCCGGAGGCCTTCGAGGGGCTGGGCGGGCGGGTTCGGCACGCCCTACGCGACCGCCTTCACCGAGTGGTCGGCTGACCGTACCGGTGACGGCTGGACGGCGCGGCGCCGCAGCCGGGCCCACACCCCATTGGTCACCCCGTGCAGCAGATTCACCACGACCACGGCCGGCCCGACCACGGCGACCGTACCCGGGATCCGGGGCTCCAACAGCAGAGCCAGGACGATCGCGGTGATGCCGTTCTGGTGACCGAGCGCCAGGTCGATCCGGTCGGCCCGAGGTAACCGCACGGTGAGCACGTAACCCACCAGGACCTGCGACCCGAACGCTGCAGCGCCGAGCACCAGGCCGGCGCGCAGGCCGACGCCGTGCGTGATTCCGAGGCCGACCGCCAACGCGGCGAGCCAGAAGCCGATGCGTGTGGCCCGCTCGAGAAATGTCGTGAGTCCAGGGCGGAAGAACAGTCCGGTCGTCGCGAGGCCCAGCATGAGGGTGCGCCACACCGCCACCACGGCGACAACGAGCAGCAGTGCGCGCTGAAGGATGAGCCATCGGCGCCGGTGCATGCCGGTGGCTCGGCGCGCGCCAGTGGCGCGCCACAGCACGTACGCGACCAGCGCCAGCGCCGCGTTGAGGAGAAGCTGCAGCGGCGCCGAGCCGGTCCCGGACACGGTGTCCAGCGTCCCTCCGGCCGTGCCGGCGAACAGCCACGCAGCCAGGTACATGGTCATGAGAACGGTGATCGGGTCGTCGAACGAGGACCAGGCCGCAAGGATGTTCTGCGCCCGCGGCGACAGCCGGGAGCGCTTCCGGATCGCGACAACCGACAGCGGGTCGATCTGCGCCACGACGACCCCCAGGATCGCCATCTCGGGCCGGCGGAAGACAGCCCACATGAGGCCGGCGATGATCGCGGTCTTGGCGAGTACGCCGACCGTGACGGCGAGCAGCACCAGCGTGGCGTCGCTGCGTGCCTGGTCCAGGCTGATGCCGGACGTGCTGGCGAACAACCCGACCGCGAGCAGGACGGACGCGCCGACCGCGTACGCGGTCGAGTGGATCAGATCGGTGGCGCCGAGCCACCGCGCGGTCGAGGCGCCGATCATGACCACCGCGAAGAATGCCGCCAGACGGCCGAGGTCGGTCAGGGTCGGTGAGGCCCCAAAGCGTCGGCGGAGACCGGTCAGGAACCTGCCCACCTCGGCGATCATGGAACCTCCGCGGACGGCGGACGGCTGAGCCACTCGGTCTTGAGGTCGGCGTGCGGCACCCGGTCCTGGTTGAGCGTGACCCCGACCAGATACGTCCGCGGATCCACCCGGTAGTAGTAGATGGCGCCTCGTTGGACGTCGAGCACCAGCCGGCGCAGGCCCCGGCCGACCGCCGGGTTGACGATGCCGCCGATCTCCTGCGCGTGCCTCTCCAGCGTGGGCAGAAAGCGGGCGTAGAAGTCACGTCGCACGGCGGGCGTGTATCCGGCGCGGAAATACACCTCCGCCGCAGGCTCGTCGAACACGTCGCGGACCAGTTCCATGCTGCCGTCGTACAGGACCGCGACATATTGGAGTTCCACCGGATCGAGGACCGCGCGGATACGGGACTCGAGGGCAGAACCAGCGTCGGGCGGCGTCCACGCGAACGGGTCGGGGACCTCGTCGCGGCCGTATCCGCCCGGGGCCTGGGGCCGCTGACCGAAGCTGTCGCGGATCTCGGTGACCATGGCGGCCACCGCCATGTCGGCCAGCCGGGTTGGCTCGTCGCGCAGCGACTGCCGGCTCGTCGGGTCCGGCGCAACCGCCACCACCTGCTCGCCTTCCACGATCGACGCGCAGATCAGTGCGCCGCGACTGCCATGGACGACCGTGCGGATCAACGCGCCGGTGCCGACCGGCGCCAGTAGATCGTTCACCCGGGTCAGCGCAGCGACCACATTGCACCCGATCGTGTCATAGTCGAGGTCGCCCGTTGAGCCGACAGAGAAGTCCCAGTCGGTGTGCGTGTAGTGGGCCAGGCGACGAAGGTGTGGCACACCGGCCATGTACTGGCGGAAGATGCCGCGGGTCGCTCCCATGGTGTCACCGATGTGGGGTGCGGTGCGCTCCGTCGTGCGTCCGCCATCGTCGGTGTGTGGGACCTCGGGTGGCTCCTGCACCTCGGGGATGCTCATCCAGTCCTCCTGGCCGACTCGCATCGCAGTCCGGCACCGCCGCACCACGCATGGTGACGTACTGGGGCAACTCTGTCATCCACTCGCGGGGATGTCTGTAGGCAAGTGGTCACGTCTCCGGGATTGTGATCTCAATGTATCGTCGGACGTCGATCGGCCAGTCGACGGGAAGATTGATTGCCTGGTCGTCCTGCAGGCGGCGATGCCACTCCGTGGCAAGCTGCACGTGGGGGTGCCGGGGCATGCCCCGATGGTTGGGAAGGAACTCCCACGCCAGCCCGTACGCCTCCTCGGCGAGCCCGGCGGCCGCCACGTGGTTCTGCTGCTCCGCCTCGACCAGCACCCGACCGAGCAGTGCGCTGATCGTCCAGGGGTGCGGTTCGCCGAGCAGGCGCAACAGCCCCTCGTGCGCGCGGCGCGCGTGCGCCGCCGCGTCCGCGTGCATGCCTGCCCCCTGCAGGTAAACGGCGGTGTTGGCTCGGGCAGCCGCGGTGAACGGGTGCTCGCCCAGGTCCGCCTCGTAGTGCGCGAGGACGCTACTGGCCAGCTCCGCCGCGCGGGTGGCGTGGCCCGCGTCGTACTCCTCGGCGGCCACGCTCAGCCGCGTGGCCCAGCTTTGTGGATGGTCCGGTCCGAACAGATCCTCGTACGCCTGCAGGATCATCTGCAACGGCCCCGGCGACTCCGGCGCGTTGCCGGCCAGCCTGTGCGCAATCGCCCAGTGCCGCCGAGCCCGCAACCGCAGCGTGTGCTGCCGGGGCAGGCCGGCCTGCTGCATCCTCTTGTCCGACACCAGGAGCAGGCTCGCGGCAGCCTCGAAAGCGCCGAGCTCGCGGGTGTAGATCCCGATTTCCATCTCCGACCACATGCTCTGGCGGGCAGTCTCGCCGAGGATCCGGCGCCGCCCTTCGTGCACCTGCTGCTCGGTCACCAGGGCAACCGCCACCTGACCCGCGAGGAACTGCGAAACCGCGAGGTTGTGGCCCGTCGTCAACGTCTCCGGATGCTCGGACCCGTGCGTGTCGTGGACGAACTTCCAGGTCGCCTGGTCCAGCGCCAATGCAGTGGCGAACTGCCCCAACGCGCGCTGGTCGGCTGCTATCCCCCGGCGCACGACGAGGATACGGAAGTGGTCGCGGCGCAGCGGGGCCACGAACTGGCGCAGCATGAGCTCGTCCAATGAGAGCGCTTCGCGGTAACGGCCGAGACCGCGCAGCACGTTGGTCAGCTCATTGGCCAGCCGCAACGTGAGCAGGTCGGTCGGATGAGCGGCGCGCCAACGCTCGAGGATATCGGTGAGCAGAGGCGCGGCGTATCGCAGGTTGGCCTGGTCGGCGGTCCGGATCAGATAGCGGAACTGGCGCACCACCCACTGCCGCGTGCTCAGCTCGTCGTCCTCGAACGCGGCACAAGCAGCCAGGTGCCGCTGCAGCTCGGCGTGAATGGCGGCGGTCCACCTCGCCTCGGACGTCCGCATCCGGGTGTCCGCCTCCCACGGCAAGGCGTTCGCCACCCCGGCCAGCCCGCGCCGTACCTGACGACAGCGTTCCACCCGGTCCTCGGGCGTCATCCGGTCCAGCAGCATTCGTTGCAGGGCAGGCACCGTGCGCAGCGGCTGAAGATCCTGCCACCGGAACGACAGAAGCCCGAATGCGGTGCCGGTCCAGATCGTCCGGTCGATGTCGTCCGCGGTGACGTCCGTGCCGTCGTCACCGCCCGACGCTCGGGCGAACTGTTCGAGCATTGCGGGCGCGTGCCACAGCCGCACGTCGACTCCGGCCGGCGAAAGAAACCCGCACATCTCCGCGAGGCGATGCGCCCGCACTCCGTACGGATCCTGGTGCAGCAGCTCGAGAACGAGCGTGAGCAGACCTTCCAGCCCGTTCTGAGTGGCGGTCGTCCGGAGCGCCTCCACGGCCGTACGCAGCAGCTCGGCCGCGGTCGTCACCACGGCTCCGGATTGCGGCTGCCGACCCGTCAGGATCCGCCGCAGGTAGGTGCAGGCCAGCCGCACCCCCATCGGGGCACCCCGCACCGCTCGGACGAGCTCGACGGCCGCGTCCTCCGTCAGCGCCGCCTGGCCCTTGGTCACGTCCTCCACCAGAGCGATCAGCCCGTTGACCAGCTCCTTGTGGTCCAGTCGGCCGAGGGCCAGGGCGCTGCCCGTCACCACACTCGCCTCGTCCTGCGTGGTGATCACGACGTGGCCGTTGCCGCCTGCCGGACACAGGCCGTTCAGCACCTCTAGATCGGTGACACCGTCGTACACCAGCAGCCATCTGCCGGGCGCAGCAACCCCGGGCGTTCGGTGATCCGCGCCCAGCACCTCGAGCGTCGCGGCAACCATGTCGCCGCGCGGCCGCACGGCGAGGTCGTCGCCCAGTCTCATCAGCGTCCGCCGAACCGCGCGGACGTCGTGTGCGGGAATCCACCACACCGTGTCGTAGTCGGCCGCGAAGCGCTCGTAGTACTCCCGGGCCAGCGCAGTCTTGCCCATCCCGCCCGGTGCTCGCACCACCACCCGGTGCCCGTGGGACAGGTGCTCGCGCAGCACGCCGATCTCGTGATCGCGGCCGAGGAACGGCGTTTCCTGCGCCGGGATCGCGTTGACGCGCTCCGGCCCGGCGAACAGGCGTCGCGGACCCCCGGCCGCGGGGTGGGCCGCGCCGGCCATGCCCAGTGCCCCGAACAGCCTGCTGGTGGCGGCCTCTTCCGACGGCTCGTCGGTCAGATCCACCACCGTGAACGGTGGACCGCCGGTCGGGACCGCGCCGCCGGGAAGTGCCACCACGATCAGTTCCGGAGTGGCACCGTCCGCCGCCCACGCGGCGAGCGTCATGTTCACCTCGGCAAGGCCGTACGCCCGCGAGGTCACCACGACGACCGGGCGGTCGGCCGGCCGAGGGGACGTGCCGGTGGTCGGGCAGGGCTCGACCTTGATGCCGTTCTCCCCCAACTGCCGGGACAACCACTCCGTCCAGTACTGGTCGGCGGGGTGGAAGTGGACCTGCATCCGCTCACGCAGCCCGTCCATCCGCCCGGAGCCGGCCCTGAGGTCCATCGCCACCACGTAACGATTGCTCAGGCTCGCGGACACGTCACACGGGGCGGCCGGATCTTGCTGCGTCAGCGCCGTGGCCAGCCGGGTGTAAGCGTCGCGCAGCGGCGAGCCGGCCGGCTCCTTGAGCAGCGCCAGGTAGTCGTAGTAGGGCTGGGACGGCAACGTGACCAGCGAACTGCTGCCGCCGCCGAGCAACGGCCCGAACTCGCGGTCGATGTCTGCCAGGCTGCGATCAGCCTGCTCCGCGTCAGCCCCGAAGTGCCCTGCCACGAGCACCGGCGGAAAGTTCACCGGCCGCTGGTCGAACAGCCGCTCGGTGAGCCGCGCGGCCTCCCGTACGCTGCTGCTTTTCGGACGCAGGCAGACCGCCACCCGATCCGAGAACACCGCCGTCGCGGCGAGTGTGGAAGCGGAGTTCTCTGTGGAGGCGTCGACGAGAATGTAGTCGTACGGCGCCTCGTGCAGCGTTTCGCGCAGATCCTGGGCGATCTCGACGCCGAAGGTGCGCGTGCGCACCACGTCGAGACGGCCCGGCCCGACGAGGTAACGGCAGGCGGTCGCATCCGTGCGTCCCGAGACGTCCAGCAGTTCGGCGGCGCGGGGACCGAACAGCTGCTTCGTGGTGACGGCCTCGGCGAAGAACGGCCCGAGATAGTCGTGCACCTGAGCGCCCTCGGTGCTCAGTTCAAGCACCACGGTATTGCGCCCGCGGCGGGCGAGTAGCCAGGCCAGATTGGTCACCGCGCTGGTCCGCCCCGTATTGCTCGACGGGGCGAGGAACGAGATGCTCAAAGGTGATGGGAGCGGATTCACAATGAGCGGGTCCTTGACGATCATGTTGTCTCCGCGACTCGACCGCGCACTGGCGCTTGCGACCCTACCGGACCGGATCGTCTGAGGCCCGTGGCCCGTGGTGCGGTTCGGAGAAGTTGTCGAACGCCTGGTACCGCTCGGTCAGGTCGCCCGCCTCGCCCAGAATGCGGCGCAGGCCCGCCAGCAGCGCGGACTCGGGCATGTCATCGACCCGCCGCAGACTGGCCCCGGCCAGATCCACAAGATCCGAGATGAGGCACGGCACGTCCTCTAGATCCATTGATCATCCACCATCTGTCGGGATGTTTCGGCGGCCACACGAGACAGAGGATAGGAGAAATCCTCCGTTCTCACCGATGTCGATCTGCCTTGCCTCGTTGGCGGTAGATGCCGCTAAGATCCGATAGATGAGGCGTCGGTCCTCGCCTCCACTCCGGAGGTTCGAGCTGCCGGAATCCGCAGTGCATGAGCTCGGTGGCGGGGGCGGCGGCGTACCGATCATCGAGCTGTTCCACCGCGCGCAGTACAGCAAGAACCTCCTGCTCATACGGACGGTGGTTGCCTCGGCCGCACGGCACGGCCATCCGGGGGCGACGGCCGCGGCCCGCAGCTACCGAATGCTGCGCCGCATGACCGAACGGGCCCCGTCGGTCGCGAGACGGCTGATCGCCTCCCCGCTCACCGGCCTCTGGGCGCTGCACACCGCGTTCGGCCTGGAGGCGAAGACGGCATCGGACGACATCGATCCCGGCGGGCTGGCCGCGATCATCGGCCAGTTCGTCGCCCCGGACGACCCGCCGTCGCGAATCCGGGCCGAAGCTGCCGGCCGCTGCCTCGACCTGCGCATCGTCACCACCGCACCGCGTCTGCTCGCCACGGTCGCGGGCGACGCGACGCCGGCCACCGACCGTCACGGGCTCCGCCGCTGGCACGAATGGATCGGAGCCGGCTGGCACCGCCTCGCGCATGACCATCCGGACGTGGCAGACGAGGTGGCCGCAACCATGTCCATCCTGGTGCCGCAGGCACGTGCGGGTCTGGGCTACTCCAGCGCCACTCTGCGGCACGGATTCGGCATGCTGGTCATGTCTCCCCCACCGGACGCGTACGCGGTGGCAGCCACGCTCGCGCACGAGGTGCAGCACGCCAAACTGTCCGCGATGATGGACCTGTTCCCGCTGATCCGGCCGGGCGCCACCGGCCGGTTCTACGCGCCATGGCGCTCGGATCCACGGCCTCCCGGAGCGCTGCTGCACGGCGCGTACGCGCACCTCGGCGTGACCGGCTTCTGGCGGCGGGAACTGTTCAGAAGAACTGATCCCGAGGGGCGGGCCGAGGCCGAAGTGGAGTTCGTGCGATGGCACACCGCGACGACGCGGGCCACCGAGGAGCTGACCGCCGCCAACGTACTGTCGCCGGTCGGACAGCGGTTCGTCGCGGCGATGACCGAACGGCTCGCCGGGTGGTGCACCGAGCCGGTCAGTCAGGTGAGCCGCGCCGAGGCGGCCCGCCGCAACGCACTGCACCGGCGGCAATGGCTGTCCCGCAACCCGTAGACCCTGTCGTGCCGTCCGTCAAAGAGCCGCCAGCAGCGCGGCGACCTGGTCGGCCTTCGCCGGATTCAGCCGGGCCCAGATCTCCTGCGCCTTCCGGTAGCGCCGGCGGGCCTCGTCGTGGTCGCCGAGGGCCTGCCGGGCCCGTCCCAGCCCGGCGTGCGCCAGCGCCTGCTGGTCCACCTCGACGGCCACCGTGAGAGCCCTCGTGTGTTCCGTGACGGCCTCGTCGAAACGGCCGCGCGCCTGGGCCAGCTCGCCGAGCCCGTTGTGGGCACCGGCCTCGTTGTGCCGGTCGCCGGTGTTGCGGCAGATGCTGAGCGCGTCCCGGAACGCGGTGTCGGCCTGCCGGAGGTCGCCGCGTGCGACGTGCAGGCAACCGACCGTGATCAGGACGCTGCCCTCGATGTACTCGTACTGGAGTTCCCGGGCGGTGTCGAGCACCCGGGCGAGGCGCTGGTCCGCCTCGTCGCACCGGCCCAGGGCCAGCTCGACCTCGCCGATCAGGGCCAGCAGGTTCAGCTCGGTGAGGCGGTCGCCCTGTTCCCGGACGAGACACAGCGCCTCCCGGTAGTGCTGGAGGGCATCGTGGTACCGGCCCATCCGGTACTCGACGACGCCGAGGTTGGTCAACGGTGTGCCCTGCCAGGTGCTGATGCCCAGTCGACGCTGCAGATCCACCGACTCCTGGAAGTGGCTGATCGCGTCCTGGTATTGCCCCCCGTGCCGCTCGGCGATCCCCAGGCTGTTGAGCGCCGCGGCCTGCATGAACTGGTCGTCGATCTTCCGGAACAGCTGCAGCGCCTGCTCGGACGTTTCCAGGGCCTCCGCCTGCCGCCCCTGATGCAGGTAGACGCCGGCCGCGTTCAGAGTCGCCTTGGCCTGGCCGGAGTCGTCGCCGATGCGTTCCGCCGCCTCGGCCGCCTGCAGGTGCACGCTCAAGGTCTCGGAATGCGTGCCGAAACCGACCAGGTAGCGGCGCAGGATGGTGCTGAGGTCGATGGCGTGGGCGGGCCAGTCCTGGTCGGCCGCGAATCGCGACACGGCGAGGAGGTTGGCGCGTTCCGCGTCGAGCCACCGCAGGGCGTCGCTCAGCTCGAGCAGGTCGACCAGCGTCGGACCCTGCGGCGGGAGGGGGGCCGCAGCCGGTTCGAGATGGTTCGCCGCGGCGGTCGCGGTGGCCCGGTAATGGTCCAGCAGCCGGGTCAGGGCCGCGTTCCGGTCGGTCAGACGGTCCTCGTCGGCCGCCCGGGTGGCGGCGAACGCCCGCAGCAGGTCGTGCAGCGTGTACCGCCCGGGTCCGGTCGACTGCAGCAGGTGCTCGGTGCACAGCCGGTGCAGGCGGGACTGCGCCGTGGCGACGTCGGTGTCCGTGGCGGCGGCCGCCGCGTACGCGTCGAAGTCCTGCCCGGGGTGCTGGGCGAGCAGGCGCAACAGCCGCCGCTCCCCGGCCGGCAGGCCGCGGTAGGAGACGTCGAAGGCGAGCTCGACCGCAGAGTCGAGCCGACGGCCCTGGTGGCGTTCGTCGAGCCGGTCGGCGTGGTCGGTGAGCGTCCAGCCGGGCTTGGCGTGCAACTGCCCGGCGACCAGGGCCAGCGCGAGCGGGAGGTATCCGCATCGGTGGGCGATACGCACCGCGGCGCCGGGGTCGTCGCCGGCCAGGATGTCGGGTGCGGCGGTCGCGAGGTACTGCACCGCTTCGGCTTCGGTGAACACGTCCACCGGGTAACGGCTCACCGCGTCCAGCTCGGACAGGCTGCGGCGGCTGGTCACCAGCGTGACGCACCCGGCCGTCACCGGCAGCAGCGGCCGGACCTGTTCCTCGTTCGCCGCGTTGTCCAGCACGATCAGGCACCGGATGCCGGCCAGCCGCCTCCGGTAGAGACTCACCCGATCGTGCAGCCGATGGGGGATCTGCTGGCCGGGCACACCCAGCAGTCGGAGGAACCCGTCCAGTACGGCTGCCGGATCCGCCGGCGGCTGCGCCGGGTCGTGGTGGAATCCGCGCAGATTGACGAACATCACCCGGTCGAATCCGCGCTCGCCGGCCAGCACATGCCCCAGGTGGATGGCGAGTTTGGTCTTGCCGACACCGGCCATGCCCTCGAACGCGGAGATCACCACGGTCGAGCTCTCCCGCGCGCGGTCCTGCACGATCTGCCGTACCGCGTCGATGTCGGGGCGGCGGCCGGCGAACTCCGGCAGGTCCTGCGGCAGAATGTCCTGCACCCGGACCTGGGTGGCGGCTTTGGCCTGGCCGGCGACCACGCGCAGCGCCTGACGCCATTGGTGAACGTATCCCGGGTCGGGGTGCAGGACATCCACCACGGCGACCACGAGATCGGCGTCTATCCGGCGCCGGCCCGGCCGGAAGCAGTCCACCACGGTCGTCTTGCCGACGACCTCCGCCTCCAGCCGTCCGGCGTTCACCCGCGCCGTGATCGCCTCATATGACCGGTTACCGGCCCAAACTTTGAGTGCCCGCAGGCAGGCGGACAGCTCGTCGAGCGTCGACGCCCGGCCCGGGTCGGGCAACCCCGCGAACAGTCCGGTCGACAACCCCACCACGCTCCACCAGCTTCGACGGTTTCTCGAAGGAAGCCTGACAGTAGCAAGGCTGCCCAATGTCGCCACTGATGCTGGAGCAATCGGTTATTGCTGGTCAATCGGACAACTCAGTCACGCCTCCCCCGCGGCCGGGACCCGCCTGCGGATGCCGGCCCACTCGTGGTGCCTGCGCGCCGTCGACAGCACGGCGTTGACCACTCGCGTCGACGTGTCCGTGACCTCGTAGTCCGCGGGACAGTCCCGGTCGTCCGGTCCGGTCCGGGTCTTGATCGCGTCGAGCACGTCCTCGGCGCCCAGGCCGGACAGGACGATCGATCCGCTCTCCAGGGCCTCGGGCCGTTCGGTCGAGTCGCGCAGCAGGACCGCCGGGAAACGCAGGATCGCCGACTCCTCACTGACCGTACCGCTGTCCGACAACGTGCACCGGGCACTCAGCTGCAGACGTACGTAATCCGGGAACCCGAACGGGTCGTGGAGGACGATGCCTTCCAGCGTCGACGGGTCGTCGGCACGCTGTTCCAGCCGCTTACGCGTGCGCGGATGGGTGGACACGAGCACGGGCAGGTCCCACTCGTCGCGTACCGCCCGCAGGCAGGACACCAGCCTGCCGAGGCGTACCGGGTCGTCGACGTTCTCCTCGCGGTGTGCGCTGACCAGGAAATAGCCGCCGGGTTCCAGTTCGAGGCGGCGCAGCACCGTACTGGCGTCGATCTTCGGGCGGTAGTGCTCCAGGACCTCACGCATCGGTGAGCCGGTGTGCATGATGCGGCGCGGGTGCAGGCCCTCGGCGAGCAGGTTACGGCGGGCGTGCTCGGTGTAGACCAGGTTGAAGTCGCTGACGTGGTCGACCATGCGCCGGTTGGTCTCCTCCGGCACGTTGAGGTCGAAGTACCGGTTGCCGGCCTCCATGTGGTAGACGGGGACCTTCATCCGGCGGGCCATCAGCGCGGCGATACAGCTGTTCGTGTCGCCCAGCACGAGCAGCGCGTCGGGCCGTTCCTCGGTGATGGCCTGCTCGATACCCGCGAGGACCCCGCCAAGCACCGTGCCCAGGCTGGACGTGTCCACGCCGAGGAAGCGGTCCGGGCGGCGCAGCTCCAGCTCGTCGAAGAAGACGTCGCTGAGCATCGGATCCCAGTTCTGGCCGGTGTGCACCAGGACGTGCGCGACGGTGCGGTCGAGGCGGCTGATGACGCGGGACAGCCGGATGATCTCCGGCCGCGTGCCCACCACGGTCATCACCTTGGTCAGGCGTGAGCCGCCCATCAGACGGCCGGCTTGCGGGCGATGACGGCACCGTTGGCGCCGGCGGCCTCGAACCGTACGGCCTTCAGGTCGACGAATCCGGCCTCGGCGAGCCAGGACGCGTACTCGGCGTCCGAACAGTTCTTGCCCTCGGGAGTGACCACCAGCATGGTCATTCCCATCAGCGCGGCCTCCGGCGGGCCGGTCCGGTCGGTGTCGAGCACAAACTCGACGATGACCACCGCACCGCCGGGTGGCAGGGCATCCCAGCACTTCTTGAGCAGGGCGCGATTCGACGCCTCGCCGTGGTCGTGCAGGATCTGGCTCAGCAGGATGACGTCATGTCCCGCCGGCAGCGCCGCATCCTTGGCGAAGTCACCGGCGACGGTCCGGATCCTGTTCTCCAGGCCCGCCGCTTCGACCTTCTCGGCCGCGATCGGACACACGTGCGGCAGGTCGTGCACGGTCGCGGAAAGCCCCGGATAGCGCTCACACAAGGCGATCGGGAAGCCACCCGATCCGCCGCCCACGTCCAGCAGCCTCCGGAACGGGGCAAAGTCGTAGACGTCGGCCAGAGCCCGCGCGGTCATCCCCGCGATGGCATGCATCCCCTCCCAGAACGTCTCCATGACCAGCGCGTCGTGCTCGCTGAACAGGCTGTCCTGCACAGCCGGGTCCCAGGCGGTGGGCCGGTTGTTGCGCAACGCACGCGACACGTCGAGCCAGCCCGGATAGATCTTCCGGTCGTAGAGCTGCACGTATCCACCGAAGTAGTCCGGCTTCCCGGCGACCAGGAACCGTTCACTCAGCGCCGAGTTCGCGTACCGGTCGCCGTCCTTGTCCAGCAGGCCGATCGACACCAGCGCGGTCAGGAGCAGATCGGCCGGGCGCTGGCTCAGGCCGTACTCGGCGGCGAACTCCGTCACCGTGGCCGAGCGGCCACCGGCCAGCCAGGTGAACAGGTCGAGATCCACCGCCGCGGCCAGTGTCTTCGAGCGTTTGATCCCGTTGACCAGATCGAGCAGCGGTGCCTGATTGAGACTCATGGCGTACGTCCTCCTCATGTCCACAAGCGAGTCACCAGCGGGACGTCCCGCGCGCCGGGAAAGTTCAGCGGCCCGCGGCGGATTTCACCGACCGTCCACGGGAGGAACGGTCGCGACCTGCCGCGGCCAGCGACGCCGGTTCTCCCAGCTCGCCGCCGCCCGCTCCGTGATCGCCTGGACCTCCTGCTTCGCCGCGGCGGAGATCGGTGCGGCATCCGGCTCCTTGTACCACGGCCGCAGCCGGATCAGCGCGGGCCGCACACCGGTCGCCAGCAGCAGCGCCGTGCCCTTGGGCAGGGCGCGGATCTTGTCGGCCGGCAACACCTGCTCCTGACGGTACGAGACGGAACGCGACGACCCGTCCCGGCTACGCGAGTAGCTGGCCGTCCGGACGTCGTGCTGGCCGACCAGCCGGGCGATCTTGTCGACGAAGTCGGCGTCGTCGAGCCCGGCACCGAGCAGTTTGACCGTGGCGGCGCTCCACAGCGCGTCCATTCCCGGCTCACCCCAGACCCGTACGCCCTGGCGGTAGCTCTGCAGGAGCGTGACCACGTAGATGCCGCGCGAGCCGAGATGGCTGTAGAGGTCGGGCAGATCGGAGATGCGGCACACGTTGGCGGCCTCGTCCAGCACGGCGGTCATCGGCGGGTCCAGCCGGCCGCCCATCCGTTCCGCGGCGACCACACCGGCGCGCATCGTGGCGTCGGCCAGGCCCGCGATGACGCCGGCCGCCGACCCGCCGCCGTCCTTGGACAGCAGGTACAGCGTGTCCCGGCTCATGACGTGCTGCTCGGGCAGGAACTGCGGCAGCCGGTGGTCCGGGGTCACCCAGGCAAGGATGCCCGGGTCGAGCAGGCACGCCACGCACTGCCGGGCCGTCTCGTAGATGCCGTCACGTGTCTCGACGGCACCGCGTACGGTGCCCTGCAGTTGCTCGGCCATGGCGGGCATGCCGACTTGCCGCAGCAGGTCGATCGGGGTCCGGTCGGCGGGGTCGGCGAGCCAGGCGAGCAGGTCGGTGACCGGCGCGCCGCCGCGAGCCGCGGCGAGGAACAGCGCGGTCAGCGTGTTCTGCGCCGCGGAGATCCAGAAGTCCTTCTTGGACGCGTCGTCGTTGACCGAGCTGACGAAGTGCCCGGACAGCCGGCGGGCGCCCTCGATGGTGTCGCAGTCGGCCAGCATGTCCCACCACATCTCGCGGGGGGCGTGCGCGATGCCCTGCGGGTCGAACGTCCAGACCCGCCCCGCCTTCGCGCGTTCCTGCCGGGTGACCGTGAAGACGTCGGACTTGTTCGAGGTGAGCAGCACGCAGCCGCGGGCCCGCAGAAGCCGCGGGATGGCGATGCCGGTGGACTTGCCGGCGCGCGGCGCCATCAGGTCGAGTTCCACGTCCTCGAAGGAGGAGCGAAGTTCCGGCCCGGCCGGGTCGAGGTCGCCGAGCAGGTTGCCGGTGTCGTCGGGGTGCAGCCGCCGGACACCGGAGAGCGACGGGCGCAGGTCACGCGCCCGGGCCTCGATGCCTTGCGGGGTCATGCCGTGCAGCTCGCTGCGCCGGGCCAACCCCTTGGTACGCCCGGCCCGGCGGTACATCCGCCGCGCCACCAGCACCGCGGGCGGCACGGCGAGCAGGAGCAGGACGGCCGCGGTGCCGTAGACCGCCCACCCGGGGGCGCCCGGCCACACCCGGTGCGGGGCGCCGACGATCAGGTCAAGGTAGACCCGGCCCGCGAACGGCGGCGGGTGCCACCCCTGCCCGGTGACCGCGGCGCCGATCGTGCCGCCGAGCCACAGCACACCGAACACGACCAGGTTGAGCAGCGCGAACCCGGGGATGAGCCACGGCAGGAACTCGCCGCCGGGGCCGCGCCCGCCCGCTGCGCCGCTCATGCGAACCCCGGCTCGGCCACGTCGCCGGCCGCCAGCGCGGCCCGGTGCGCGGCCCGCTCCTCGGCCACCCGCTCGCTGTAGCCGTTCGACACCCAGCGGGTGTTGGTGTCGTGCAGGTGACGTTCGGTGTCCGTGATCGCCACCCGGATCGGGACGCCGGGCCGCCCGCCGACCTTGATCAGGAAGCGGCCGCGGCCGGGCGGCTCCTCGTTGGCGCCGTTCTGCGCCCACCCCGGCGGCGACGACCAGGACGAGACCAGCTCGATCTCGCGCCGGGACAAACCCACCACCTTGCCCAGTTCCTCCATCTCCGCGCGGGGCAGGCCCGCGCAGGCGACCATGCCGGCGCGCTCGACGAAGCCCCGGGCCTTGGCCTTGTCCGCCTCGGTGCCCAGCGCCTCGGCGTCCTTCAGCGTGTGCGTGATCTTCGCGTCGGCCAGACCGAGGGACCGGTTCAGCCGGGTCAGCGCGTCGATGCGGTCGACGATGCCGGACGCGGCCCGCATCGGGCGCCACAGCTCGTCCAGGATGGTGAAGAACCACCGACGCGGCGCCAGACCCGCATCGGCCAGCGCGTGCGACGCGGCTGCCGTACCGAGCCCGTCGGACCAGGCCGCCAGCATGGCCGCCGCGGTGAGCTGGCCGTCGGCCTCACCGATGCGGGAGATGTCGATGCACACCGCGGTCGCGTCGGGGTCGACGTGCGTCGAGGTCTCGGAGGCGAACGTGTCGCCCAGCGGACCGTCCAGGATGCCGAGCAGCGACCGGTGCAGCGGGTCGACCGCGTCGCGGTACCGCGCTTCCTGGCCACGGTCCAACGTGACCTGCCGGACCCGGGGCGGCCCCTCCTCGAGGACCCGCAGCAGGTCGGGCAGGTAGAACGTGCCGCCCTGCGGCGTACGTTCGCGCAGGTGCCGCAGGCAGGCGGACAGCACGGACTGCTCGTGGTCGCTGATCGGCGCGCCCCGCACGATGGTGAGCAGCGCCGCCACTATGTTCAGCACCCGCCCGTGAGTCTCCGCGGCCAGAGCCTCGCCGGCCCGGCCGCCGATCCGGGCGGCCGCCGCGCCCATCGCCCCCGGGTCGAGGACGTTCAGGCCGCCCACCCCGCGGCCGATGGAGATGACCTGCCCGCCCAGGGCGCGCACGGTGTCCGCGTAGTCGGGCTTGAGGTCACCCAGGACCAGCGGCACGACACCCTGCGCGGCCAGCCCGATCAGCATCCGGTTGATCAGCGTCGACTTGCCCAGGCCGGGCATGCCGAGCATGAACAGCGACGGGTTGGAGATGTAGCGGGCACGAGTGAACCAGTTGAGCGGATCCCCGCACACCGTCGCGCCCGTGCTGAGGTGCTGACCCAGCGGCACCCCGGTCATCGGGGCGCCGGACCCGGACGCGAACGGCCACAGCCCGCACGCCTGCACCGTGGTCGCCCGCCACATCGTGGGCGGATCCAGCGTCGCGACCCGGCCGCCGCCGAGAACGGGGGAACCGCGGTGCGGGACGCTGTCCTCGCGGTCGCCGTCCGCGAGCCGCTGCATGTGCCGGTTCTCCACGAGCAGCCCCCGCGCCTGCGCCTTGCGAGCCTTCCGGCGGGCCCGGGGCTTGCCGGTCTCGTCGAGTTCCCGGTCCTGCTCCTGTTCGGGCGGGACCGCCAGGCCGTGCAGCGCGGTGGTGGGGCCGGACGCGCCCTTGGCGAAACCCGACCCGGGGTCGTGCACCCGCAGCCGCGTGAGGATGTCGGTCACAGGGCCTCCTTCAGCTGGTGCGGCACCATCGTCTGCTCCCACGGCAGCAGCCCGACCGGCAGCGCGCAGGTGAACGCGGCCGCCTGCATCCGGTCGGCCGGCCGCATCGAGATCCGGGTCGCGCCGAGCAGGTTGCGCATCGTCGTGTTGGCCTCGGCGACCTCGGCGAGCGAATCGACCGTCAACGTCACCACCGCGGAGAACTCGACCAGACCGGCACCGGTGGCCTCCTCGGCGGCGGTCTGCTCGGCGGCCTGCACCTCCGAGACCGCCCGCGCGCGGACCAGGCCCCGGGTCGAGTTCGCCATGAACTGCGCCGCCCGCCGGTCCGCCTCGACCAGGCGGGCCGAGGTGGCCGGGTCGATCGGGCGGTAGATCAGCGCCACCCGCTTGCGGCGGATCCCGGACACCGGGCCGAGCAGGCTGCGCAGGATGCCGGCGCGGACCGTACCGCGCGGCGCCATGGTCAGCAGCCAGCTCCGGGAGACGCCGGAGTCGTGCTGGTAGCTGGTGACCGTCTCCACCGTGGCGGCGGGCCCGGCGTCGGACCACTCCAGGCCGGTCCCGCCCTGCTGGGCGCGCACGTCCAGCACGTCGGAGGAGACCGCCGGGTCGTAGGCGACCCGGACCACCTCGGCGATCCGCTCCGCCGACAGCGGCTCCGCGGAGCCACCTCCGGCGGAGATCAGCCCGTTGAGTACGCCGTGCAGCCGCAACGCGAGATCGGTGAGCATCTCCTCCTGGTCGCGGCGGCTGCCGCCCACCGGGGCGTACGTCAGCGTGATGTACGTGTTCATCTCGGACGACGCGTCCGGGTAGCCGGCGACGACCTCCTCCATCACGGCCCGCGCGGCCGGCGGGGCGTCCGGGGAGATCCGGGTCAGCACCTCGGTGGCGAGCCGGGTCCCCGGGTCCGGGGCGGTCTCGACGACCACGGACGCACCGCGCAGCCCGGGCTCGTGCGCCAGCCGGGACAGCCATTCACCCCACATGGCGACCCAGATGTCCACCTGGTCGGAGTCGACGAGCGACCCGCCGTCCGGTTCGCAGCTGATCACAACCGTGAACAGGTTGCGGTGCTTGTGGTGCAGCACCCCGAACGGGCGGTCGTACGGGTCGCGGCCCTCCAGCATGGTGACGTCGCTGAGCATGCCCGGCGGCCGGAAGCGGCCGCCCGGACGGGTGGACAGCGGCCCGGACGCGTACACGTGCTGCCGTTTGGACTTGCGGCGCAGCCAGCTCACCCGCAACCCGGCCATGTTGTAGACGTTGCGGCCGTCCTGCGTACGGATCGCCAGCGGCGCCACCCCGATCGCGATCGGTACGGCCACCACGATCGCGGCGCGCAGCGAGATCATCGAGGCGAGCAGCGTCACGACCAGTCCGCCGAACGTGCCGACCGTGCCGACCAGCCCCAGTGGACCCAGCCCGGCCTTGCGGGGCCGCCGCCAGTTGCCGTACGTCGGAGTCTTGTACGTCTCCGTGGTCATGAGCAAACGCCTCTCTCCCGGCCGGGTTACTTGGTGGGTGCGCCGCCGGTGCCGCCGCCGCCGAAGAACCAGCTGACGATCGGCCCGGCCGTGGCGACGAGAATGCAGCCGCCCAGCACCATGCCGAGCCGGCTCATGTGTTCCGAACTCTCACCGCGCTTGTGGGAGATGGCCATCATCGCGCCGGTGACCAGGACCCCGACCACCCCGGCCGCGGTGCCGGCCCAGGCGACCAGGTTCAGCGCGGTCGTGACGTACGTGACCAGCGGGCCGGGGGCGGACCCGCCCGAGGTGGGCTGCGGCACGTCTGCAGGGACGAGGCGCGCCAGCACACTGTGAAAGGACATCGACATTTCTCCTCCGGTTCTGGTGAATGTGCGTGCGTGCCCGGCGGGCTCAGCGCAGCTCGGTGCGCTGCAGCGACGGAATGAGCGCGCCGAGCTTGGCCACCTGTGACGGCAGCCGGTCGGCCTGCTTGCCCAGGCGCCACTGCGGCACCCACGGCACCCGCCACACCGGTATGCAGGCCCGCAGCACCTTGATCCGGCGGACCAGATCCCGCGGCAGGCGCCCGGGGGCGTCCGCGACGAGCACCAGTCCGGTGATCGCCATGCCGGCGGGGTGCCGCCCTTCCCGGATGGCGTTGAGCGCCTGCGACGCCGCCCGCATGCCACCGGCGTTCGTCCGGGCCACCAACAGGACGCGGGCCGGTTCGTCACGGAACGGGTCGGGCCAGCGGCAGCCGACGTCGACGCCGCCGACGGCCGCCGCCAGCGTGGTGGCGCCCGCACCGCCGTGCGCCGCGACCCAGCAGATGCTCGGCTTTCCACCCGGCCCGCCGTCCCCACCGGAACCCTCGCCGCCGCCGCTGCGCGCCGCCCGCCCGGGCGTGGCCGGTTGCGTCTGCGCGGGTTCCCGGGTCGGCAGCGTGCTGACCGGGGTTCCCGGCGCGACGTCGTACCCGGCCGGCATGCTCGCCCGGCCCCGCAGCGACGGCAGCGCCGTGGTCGGCTGGGTCCAGGCCGGCGTCGGCAGGCTGTGCAGGTGCCTCGGCGGGTGCGACCCGTGGCCGGACATCCCGCCCGCTGCCGGCCCCTCCTCCGGCCCGGGCGGGGAGGCAGTGTTGGCTCTCACCGGGACACCCCTTCCGTCGTTCGTGCTGCACCGTGGTCGACCGCACAACGGGTGTCCGGTGGGCCGGGTTCACGGATTCACGAACTTCTTGGAAGCGGTGTGGCCGCCGCTGGTCAGTCCGGCGGGGGGTCCTCCTGGTCCTCGTCGGCGTCCGCCTCGCCCGCGCGCGCGATGTCGTCCGGCTCGAACAGCACGGCCATCGCGGCGATGGTCTCCACCATCTCGTCGGCGACGGTGCGGCAGGGCGCGCAATGGTCGAGGTGATTGCGGACCGCCTCCGCCTCCCGGTCGTCGAGCGCGTCCAGGTAGTACGCCCCGACCAGGTGCACGGCGTGCGGCCCGCCGCCGTTGAGTTCAGCCGTCATCGCTCCACAACCACACCGGTCATCGTACGGGTCCTGGCATGCCGTTCAGGAGCTCCGCGGCGGGCTCGACGGTCGGCCGTTCCTTCGCCCGGTGCATGCCCGGTTTGCAGCCGGCGAACGGGCCGGACGGGTGGCGCAGCACCTCCATGATCGGACCCAGCCAGTCCCGATGCCATTCCAGCGGACCCATCGCGTCGGCCTCCGCGCCGGTCTTCGCCTGCCATCCGAGCCAGAGCGCGTGCAGGTGGCCGATCGCCTCGGTGTGCTGATGCCACTGCGGGCACCAGGGTGACTGCGACGTCACTTCGGCGCCGTAGACCGGCAGCAGCAGATGCTCCACCCAGAACGTGAGCCTGCCCAGTTCCTCGGCGTACTCGTCGCCGCTCAGGTAGAGGATGAAGAACGGTTCGGGCGGCTCGGCCCGGGTGTCCTGGTCGAGAGGCTGCATGACTTCTCCCATGGTGTCGGAGGTTGCTAGCGGCGCCGTTGTTGACGGGCCGACGCCGCGCGCTTCGGCAGGCCGTGCCGCGCCACCGCGGACGCGGCCACCGGGCGGATGCTCGGCAGCGCCGCGGCGGCGGCCAGCACCCTGTGGGCGGCCCGGTCCCGGTACGAGTAGCTCGCGGCACGTTCGCGCCACTCCCCCGCCTTGGCGGGATCGCCGTGGGCGGTGACCTTGTCGTCGAACTCTTCCTTGTCGGACCTCGCCTGCTGCTGCGCGAACTCGCTGCGCGCACTGCGCAGCCGGGCGGCGAGGACATGGCGGGCCGCGTCGGCGCGGGCGGGGACATCGCGGTCCGCGACCGCGCCGGACGCCAGGTCGCGCAGGCCCTGGATCGCGCCGGCCGCCAGATCGCGCGGGCCGTGTTCCGCCGGGGCGCCCACTAGCGTCCGCCGGGGGCGCGCCGCGCGGGCGGAGGTGCCACCGGCGCGGTCTGCCGGCGCCGCAGGTCGCCGGAAGGCGGGCTCGCGGACCCCGTACGGGTCGGCGGCGGCGCCTGCGGCGCTCTGGTCGACGTCCCGGCGGCGGCTACCGCCTGCAGCGCGACGGGGGCGGTCGCCGCTTCGGGGTCCGCGCTGCGGCGGGCCTGTTCCTGCTGGGTCCGCCGGTCCGTGAACCATTCGTACGCCTTGTCGACGACGTTCTTGGTCGTGTCGAGACCGTAGGTGACCAGGCCGTGGACTTCGCTCTTCTCGTTGCCGACGGCCACGTCGTAGATGGCGGCGAAGTTGTTGGCGGCGTGGCCGACGTAGACGGCTGCGCCGAAGTACTCGGCCTTGCCGAGATGGTCGACCGCCTTCGCCAGGGCGTCGGCCACGCTCGCCGACAGCACCGTGAGCTGTACCGGCCTCGAACCGCTGCCACCGGTCTTCTCCGCGACGAGGCTGGCCAGTGCGCCGCCCTGCTGGGTGCCCCACGAGCCATACCTCTGCCAGTGCTCCCACACCGCGGAGGCGAGCTGTCGCGCCCGGTCCTCCATCGACACCGGCCCGCTCGCGGCCGCGTCGGACCCGGCGGCGGGCGCGGCGGGTTCGGACCCTGCGGCGGGCGTGTCGGCACCGGCGGCGGGGACGGACGGGGGCGGGGGCGCGGCCGGCGGCTGGTCGCGGCCCTCGGCTACCTCTGGCATTCATGCCTCCTCGGTGTCCGAAGCAACGTTGCTGGTGTCACCACGGCGCGGTGTGCGCGCCCGTTCAGGCCGGCCGCACGTGACGTGGCCGTTCAGAGGCCCGGCGAGAGGGCCGCCCAGACGATGATGATGAGACCGACCACGCCGCACAGCAGCAGCATGAACAGCCCACCGGAACCGAGCAGCACCCAGACCATCCACATCAGGTTCTGCGTGGTGTCCTTCTTGCTCATTCGTTCGGCTCGATTCCACTCGTCGGGCGGGCGGGTCCGGCCGCGGCGGTCCCTGGGGAGAGCCGGGTCCGCCGCGGCCGGGGTCAGCGCTGGTGGTTACTGCCGTCGTCGTCGTGGACGCCCGGCGCCGCGCCATTGCCGAGGCTGCTGAGCGTCGAGTACGCCTGGGTCGCGCCGGTCGCGGCCGTCTGGGTGCCCTGGGCGGCGACGCGCACCGCCCCGGCGGCCATCCCGGCGGCCCCGGCGATGGCGCCCAGGCCCCGCATGCCCACACCGGGGGACGCCGACCCACCGGAACCGCCGCCCGACTGTCCGGAGCGGCCCGCGCCGCCACCGCCGCCCGCCCCGCCGCCACTGCCTCCGCCGCTGCCCGCGGAGGCGGCACCGGTGGCCGCGCCGCGGGCCGCACCAGCGAACCCCTGGGCGAACCCGGCGCCCTTGCCGACCATCGCCGCGGCGGCACCCGCAGCGGCACCGCCGGCGCCGACCGCGGCCGCCATGCCGTCACCGGAGCCCAGCGCCGCCGCGGCGGGCACGATCAGTCGCAGCAGCGCAGGCATGGCCACCGTGGACAGCAGCAGCAAGCCGCATCCGGCGATCTTCTGCTGGGCGGCGTCGGCACCGCCGTCGGTGGAGATCATCACCACCGCGCCATACAGTACGAGGGCGACCGCGGGCTTGTAGACCAGCCACGCGACCATCCAGGCGAGGTGTTTACGCCACCAGCCGCCGCCCCACTGCGTCATCGACGACGCGGCGGCCAGCGGGAGCGTGCCGAACAGCATCACCATCACGCCGAGGCGCAGGTACAGCATGACGATCTGGACCAGTGCCGACAGGATCAGCAGCAGACCCACGACGATCAGCAGGAACGTCGCCAGATCGACGTTGCCGCAGCGCGACATCACGAACGTCAGCTGGTCGATCGACACCTTGAACAGGTGGGCGGTGTAGTTGTCCGACAGCGTGGCGAGGTTCGTGACCACGTACGTGGAGGCGCCCGCGACCAGGATCATCCGTACGATGCCCTTGAGGGCGGTCGTGCCCGCCTCGCCCTTGCGGTCCAGCGCCATGCGGGCCGCGGCGAACAGCAGCGACGCCACCGCGATCGCGACGACCAGCCACTTGACCTGGTCGGTGATGCGCCCGGCGTTCTCCTCCCCCTTCGGTCCGAGGGTGGGCACGTCGTTGATCTTCTGCATCATCTGGATGCCGGCGTTGACGATCGAGTACGCGATCGTGCGCAGCACCCCGCCGACGCCGTTGTCGGCGAGATCGCTGACCCAGCCGAACGCGCCACCGTACGTGGCGTCTCCGGAACTGCAGGCGGCCATCTCAGCTCCTCCACATGACGAAACCGGCGGGGTCCGGCACCGGCGATTCCGCCGAGTACAGGTCACCTCCCGACAGCGGTTGGATCTTCCAGTCCCCGCCGGCGAAGGCCATCGTGTAGTCGACCCTCGAGAAATGCCCCTGACCGTCCTTGATCAGCAGCCGTACGGTCGCCAGGTCCGGGGAGTAGTCCTGCAGCAGGAAACCCGCCACGGTCCGGGCGATGTACTGCGGCGGGGTGTCGGGAATCGACGCGCGCATCGCCGCGAACATGTCCCGCGGGTTGCCCGCCACCACCTGCTGCGCGACGACCGCGCGCCACCGTGGCCCGCTCAGCTGCCTCGGGATGACCGTGGCCGCCAGGACGGCGCCGCGCGGGGTGTGCGCGAAACACCACAGGACCGGCCCGTCGTCGCGCAGCGGCCCGGCGGACGCCGACACCGGCACCGACCCGCCGTTGAGCGGCCGCCAGGTCACATCGCCCGGCGGCCCGGTGGGCGGCGACTGGTCCGAGTCGTCCGTACGGCAGCCCTCGGGCCGGGTCTGCCCGGGGCTCAGCGACTGCGCCAGCGGCCCGGCCGTCACCGGCGGCCCGGCGGCGCTCCGCGGCTCGCCATCGTGGCGGAACACCGCGGACGCCCCGAAGACCAGCACGACGGCGACGAACCCCGCGGACAGCTGCCAGCCCCGCCGCTTCCAGAAGCGCCGTTCATCCCGGTCGCCGGTGCTGGATCGGCGAATCACCACGTCTGCCTCCCTGGCTCAGGTGGGTCGTACGGCGGTCGGTAAGGGAGCCGGCTCGGTAGCCGGCTCAGTAGGGAAGTCCGAGGAACGACACCACCGGACCCGCGGTCGCCCCGATCAGGCAGGCCGCGCCCACGTAGAGGAAGCCGCGCCAGTGCTCGGAGAACTCGCCCGGCTCGCCGCGGCGCATCTGCAGGGCCATGTTCATGCCGGTGACGATCAGCCCGGCGACCGCCGCCGCCGTCACGCACCAGGCGAGCAGGTTGAGCAGGCTCATCGCGGGATCGTTGGGGTCGGTGGGGCTGATCGCGAACGGGGCGACCGCCGGCGCGCTGACCGGTACGGCCGGCGCCTTCGGCGTGTTGCACCGGATCGGCCAGTTCTCCGTGGTGCCCGAGACCTCGCAGTCCGTAGCACCGGTGATCAGCTTGTCGTCCCTGGTCTCGGTGCCGAAGAACTTGTCGACCTCGGTGTCCAGGAAGACCTCGTCGAGCGTGTCGGTGGTGTCGGCGCGCAGCGTCGCGGAATTGTTGACCGCCAGCCAGCCGGAACACGACCGGTCGCTGCCGCGCGCCCGCTTCATCGTGGTGGTGGTCTTGAGGCAGAACCGCACGACGAACGCGCCGCCGTTGTTCTTCACGTTCACGGTGGCCTGCCCGCCACCGTCCTTCTTGGCGATGCCGCCGGCCGACGCCGGTGCGGCGACCAGCAGCACGGCGAACCCCACGGCCACCGCGAGGCCGCAGGCCGGACGGAGGAACGTACGCATGCGAATACCGCCCTTCGAGGGTCCCGGTCGGGTCGACCTGCTACAACGGACCAGAGGCACTTCGGGTTCACGGATTCGCCGCCCCGCTCGCGTGGCCGCCCATGGCCCCGTCCGTGTCGGTGATGGCCGTCTCCCACCGCGACCGCAGATGCTGCATGGCGATGGGCGCACCGGTGTCGATCCGCAACAGGCAGATGCCCTGCGGCAGCGACATCAGGTCGTCCAGCAGGTGCGCGGGCAGCGAGTAGAGGTCGATGCATCGCTGGGCGTCGGCGGCCCGGCCCTGGGCGTACAGGTACACCGTGCCGGCCTCCTGCAGCATGCTGATCGCGGGCGAGTCGGCCGGGATGTCCGAGGCGTGGTGCAAAGCCACCACGTTGGCCAGGCCGATGCCGCGCGACAGTTTGCTGTTGCGCTGGAAGATCCGGGCGCCGACGCCTTCGGCCAGATGCCATCCCTCCTCCGCCACGAACGTGGTCAGCCAGCCCCGTTCGCGCCGCAGCAGATTGGTCAGCCACGTGTTGACCACGGTCATCACCAGCGGGACCGCGGGCCCGTCCGCGGGCAGCTGCGACAGGTCGAACGAGGTGAGCCGTTCGGAAAGCGTCACGTCCGGCGACGTGGGGCCGTCGAACAGTCCCGCCAGGTCGTCGCCGATCAGCCGTTCCAGGTCGAACCGCATGGTCAGCGCCGCGTCCGCCCAGCTCTGCCGGGCGCCCGGGGTGTCCAGTCCGCCGAACTTCGCCACCGGCGGCGGCGCGGTCAGCGCCTGCACGACGTCCTGCAGCACCGGGACCCGGCCCTCGTCGTCGGCGACCTGCAGGGCCCGCAGGTGCGCGGCCCGCAACGCCGCGCCCTGCCACGAATCCACCGGCCGCCCGGACGCCACCTGCACCACGGCCCGCAGCAGCTGCAGCTGCCCGGCGACGGTCGTCGACGCGTCCGCCGACACGTTGATCACCGGGTCCAGCAGGTTGATCCGGCTGCCGCCCCCGCCCAGCTCGAACCGGATCGGCCGGCCGCCGAGCTGCCGGCAGATCTCGCTGAACTCGCCCTCGCCGTTCTGGTCCTTACGGTCGGCGACGACCGCCCGGCGCCGCCGGAACGTGAGCTGCCGTACCACGAACACGGTCTTGAGCAGGCTCGACTTGCCCTTGCCGAGGTCGCCGAGGACCACCACGTTGGGCGAGGAGACCACCTTCTTCTCGTACGCGGTGAACGGGTCGTGGTAGACCGGCTGGCCGGTCGTCAGGTCGATGCCGTTGATCAGCCCTTCCACCGCGGTGGGTGGCGCCGAGATGGCGGTGCACAGCACCTCCGCCTGCCGGGTGGTGCTGGGGATCCCGGGCACCCGCGGCGCGTACAGGCCGAGCCGGCCCAGTACGGGCGAGCGGCGCCACCGCCACGCCTGCGGCCGCAGCATGTCGACGTCCGGACCGGTCACGGTGCGATCTCCGTTCCGCGCCAGACCGGCCAGGTGGCCGGAAGCGCCTCGTCATGCCGGCAGCCGAGCCAGTCGAGCTGGGCGATGCCGCACTCGTCGGCGGCGTCACCGATGCGGGTGGACGCCTGGAGGACCGCGTCGGCGCTGGGCGCGCTGACCGACACCCACCCGGTCCACTGCGCGCCGTGGATGCCCGAGCCCGGTTGCAGATCCGCGAGGCGCTGCGCGGACGCCGACAGCTGCACGGCCTGGGTGCCGTCGTCGATCGCCCCGCGGCGGGCGGTCTCCTCGCCCTGCCCGACGTCCATCGTCAGGTCCTGGCGGGCGCGGCGGCGGGCCTGCGCGGCGGGCTGCACCGTGACGCACAGGCTGATGGTGCGGTGCACCGGCGCCGCCATGCCGTACAGCAGCGGCGCGATCCACCGGGAGCCGACCGGCTCGGCGGTCACCGCCGACCGCGGGATCGCCGCGACGCGGTGCCACCACCGCTCGTCGACGACCGTGCCGTGCCGTTCGGCGCGCTGCCCGCGCAGCCATGTCGTCGGCGACACGTCGACGGTCTGGTCGATCGGGAAGTCCGGGTTCTGCAGGTGCCGCAGGAGTGCGGCCAGGTGATGCGCGGACAGGATCCGCGGCTGCCGCAGCCCGGCCGAGGCGGCCAGCGACGCGACCCAGCGCGCCTGGGCCAGCGCCAGCCGGGCTATTCCCTCCTCACCCGGCCCGCACGCGGCGGCCTCCTGCAGGAACGCTGCGGACAACGGCATCCGTACGGCCAGGTAGTGCCGCACCATCTCGGTCGCGCCCGCGGTCATCCGCACCAGTTCGGCGTACGAGCTGAGCAGCAGCTCCGGGGCGGCCGGGTCGACGTGCCCGGCCGCCCACTGCTCGTGCGCGGCGGAGTCGAGCGGCACGATCCGGGTCACCGACTGGATTCCGCCGATCAGTCCACTGTCGCGGGCGAGCCGGCCCAGCAGCCGCCCGTACGCGGCGGCCGCCTGGTCGTAGTCCTTGTCGGTACGCAGCCCCGGCGCCTGCCCGTCCACCTCCAACGCCACCGACAGGTACCGGGGTTCGCCGGGCGGGCGGTGCAGCAGCACCGTACCGGGCTGCCCGTCGACGCCGAGCCATTCGACGCCTTCGAGGCCGGGCGCTTCGTCGCGGATGGACCGAGCCCAGGCGCGTACCGCGCGGCGCTGCTGCCGGGTTGCCGGGGCGGCAACCGGCGGGGCCAGGTGCAGCGGCACCAGTGTGGTCTCGCCGCGGCGGCGGCGCAGCCGCCAGCGCACCGCGAGCGCGAACTCCCGGCCCGGCGACCGGCCGGTCACCGGGTTCTGCCGGGTCAGCGCGAACAGCGGGGTGAACAGCAGCAGCGCCGAGGCGATCCCGGCCGGCCCGCCGACCGTGACGGCCAGCAGCGTCCCCACGACGAGCGCGCCGGCCAGGATGACGTTGCCGATGCGGCTGCGGGCACCGCCGAGCATGGTACGGCGGCGCAGTTCGCCGCCCAGTCGTGCGGTGCGCATCTCTGTGGTCATCGCGCGGCGCTCCAGCGGGTGGGTTCGGGTGGCGGCGCCATGTCGATCGCCTGCTCACCGAAGGGGGGCAGGGAGTCCGGATCGGACCGGCGTGCGGCGTCCTGTGACGCGGGCCGTCGGCCGGCCGGCGCGGTCCGGGGTTCGGCACTGTGCGGTGCGGTTCGCGTTTCGGGGCCGCCCGGTGCGGTGCGGGGATCGGTGCCGCCCGGTGCGGTGCGGGGATCGGTGCCGGCCGGTGCCGGGATCCGCCCGGCGGCCCGGCCGGTCACCGCGGGCCGGGCCGGGTGTGTCACCGGCCGCCCGGTCACCGCCGTCGGGCCGGGCGGTCCGGCCACCGGTACCGGCAGCGCGCTCATCCGGCGGTGCGACATCTGCCGCATGGTCGCGCTCGGCGCCTGCCCCTGAACGCCTGTGAGGCCGCGCCGGGTCCGCCCGTACCGGTCGGCGGCCGAGACCGGCAGGCGCGGCGCCATCCTGATCAGCGTCCACGGGGCCAACCCGACGAACAGCAGGGTCAACGCCCCCATCAGCGCCGGCATCAGGATCCGCCAGCCCGGGTCGGCGCCGGGACGGGCGGTGAAGACCGACCCGCTGATCCGGGCGACCGTACCGATCAGAAAGAACAGCAACGGCTTGGCCAGCAGCAGCGCCAGCCAGGTCGCCGGCAGCCGCAACGCCCGGCTGCGGGTGGCCGGGTCGATCAGCGCCACGAAGGAGACCGCCATGACCGCGCCGGTGAGGTACAGCACCAGCGTCTGCGCGGTGAGCCCGCCGACCATGCCGGCCAGCCCCACGAACGCCAGCGCCATCACCAGCAGCGCCACGATCGGGCCGCCCGGCAGCGCATCCGGGTCGGAGATGACCACCATCGAGGTCAACTTGCCGGGCAGCGGGCCGACGTCGGCGGCGAAGTAGCCGGTGATGCTGGCCGTGGCGGCGTCGGTCAGCTGCACGATCAGCTGCCCCACGGCCGGCGCGAACAGCACCAGCAGCATCGCGGTGGGCACCCACCGCCACAGCGACTCGGCCATCGAATGCCCGCTCAGATCCCCCGACGAGGCGCGGTGGAACAGCCGCGCCAGCATGACCACCAGGACGAACATGGCGATGCCGGCGCCGGCCGCGTACGTCGACAGGAACTGCCGCGACCCGATGTCCGGCGACGCGACGTGCGACAGTTCCGTGAACGTGGTGCCCAGCAGCGACGAGAGGCTGCGGCCAAGGAACGCGGCAGCATCGGCCATCGCCGTGTCCAGTGAGCCGCCGCCCGGTCCGGCCGTGGGTGATTCCACCAGTGCCCCCATGTCTACTCCTGTGTGTCGGCGTACAGCTGCCAGCGCGGGCCGAACGCCGCGAGGGCCGCGGTCCGGGCGACGAAGGATGGGCGCGTCTCTCCGGGATCCGGCCCGTCCGCAACGGTGATGTCCGAGGCCAACTGCCAGTCGTCTCGCGCTGCGTCCCAGCGCAGCGCAACCTGAGCCCGGAACCACCGCACCCGGGGCGGCGGCGCACCGTCGGCCACGACGGCGAGCTGGTACGGGTACCACACCTCGATGCGAACCATGGAGGTGCCGTCCTCGATCAGGCGGTAGGCACCGAACTCCGGCCGGGCCACCGCCAGCACGTGTCCGGACGGGGGCTGCCCGTCCCCGGGCAGGCCGAGAGCCTCGGCGCGGGCGGCGATCCGATCACCGACCGCAGCCGCGACCTGCGTATCGCCCAGCGATGACAGCAGCACGGGACGGCGGGCCGAGTCCAGTACGCCCGCGCCCTCGATGACCGTCAGCCAGGCCGTTCCGGCCGCCACCGCGCCGATGGTCGAGTGCGGAAAGCCCAGGGGCAAACCGGCAGGCCCGGTCCGGCTTGCCACGCCGTCGAAGGCCACGGAACCGGTTGGCAGAGTCTCCGGTTCCGGGTGGTCGATCGTGGGCGGCCCGCCGGAGAAGCCGTATGCCCCGGCCTGGCTGGCCGGTTGGCCACCGTCCTGCGGTGTCACCCACAGCAGCGTGACCAGAATGCCGACGACCAGCATTGGTGCAGCGACGGCCGCCGACAGCCGAGCGAATGCGAGGTTCGGCATGGTGCTCAGCCGACCGTCGTGATGATCGCACCGACGATCACCGGCAGCCCCACGAGACCGGCCAGCGCCACCGCGCGGATCTTCACGTCCCCGGTCGCCTCGGTGATCATGTGTGCGTTGCCGACCCGCTTGGCCTGGGCCATTGCGAGGAAGCCGGCGGCGAGGTAGAAGACCGCGGCGGCGATGAGCAGGGCCCAGACCGCGCCCGCGACCCGGGCCCAGGTGTGGCCGAACGCGGGCCCGAGGATGCCCATGTCGGGTGTCACTCCGTCGAGCGGATTGGTGACCTTGTCGCCGGGCACGCGGGCCAGCGGGGTGTCGGACGTCAACGTGCTACTCCTCGTCGTCAGGCGGTGGTCAGGGAACGCATCACGGTGGTCGCGACGCTCAGGTAGGCCTGGCGCGCCGGGTCGCCGATCTCGCGGTAGGGCGCCGATCCGGCCCGGCTCAGGCATTCGTCGAACGGGACGACGACCACCTCGCACGGCATCGCCGCGAAGCGTTCGGCGATCCGCCGGATCCGGTCCGGGTCGGTCTGCGGTTCGGTGCACGACAGCACGGCGATCGCGGAGCGGGCCGCCGATTCACGTACGGTCCACAACCCCGCCTCGACGCAGTCGGCGCGGACCGTGACCGGGACGACCAGCTGGTCCGCCCGCCGGGTAACCTCGGACCAGGCCGGTGCGCGCAGGTCGCTGCCGGAGTCGAGGACGAGGATGTCGTAGCTGCGGCTCAGCATCGCGTACAGCCACTCGAACGGCCGGTCGCGGTCCTCGGCGTAGTTGTCGCCGTCCAGCACGTCGAAGCCGGCGCCGGGCACGTACGGCAGGTCACGGATGCTGCCGCGGAACACGGGTTTCGCCCCCGCCTGCCGGCCCAGTGAGCCGTCCCCGCCGGCCGCCTCCCACGCCAGCGTGCGCCCGTTGCGGTACCGGCCCAGCGTCGCGGCGAGCATGAGCGTGACCGAGGTACGGCCCGCCCCGGCCGCCGGGCTGCAGACCGTGACCATCGAGGTCCGCGTGACCGGCAGCCGGATCACGGCCGGGTCGGCGGGCGGCGGCGCTTCCCGTGCGGGTGCCGCGGTTCGGCGCCCGGGCGTACGCCGCAGTCGCTCGCGCCACGGGCGGCGCGCGGAGCGGCCGCCCCCGGTGACCCGGCGGACGAACGCGTCGTACGGTTCATCGCCGAGCACGTCGGCGGCGGGTCCGGCCCATTCGGGCAGATCCGTGCGGTAGGCAGCCGGCGACGGTCCGCCCGGCGCGCTCGGCGACGTGCCGGTGAACGGCTCACCGGGCGACTGTTCCGGCGCGGCGGGTGCCTGCTCCAAGGGCTCGGAGGCACCCGGCGGCGCGAACCCCGGCGTGGATTCCGGCGCGGGCACAGCGGGTTCCGGCAGCCGTGCCGGGGTGAGCCCAGCGGGATCCGGCGTGGACGACGACGCGGAGGCAGCATCCGGCGGCGGGGTGCCGTAGTGGCGCGCCCGCTGTGCGTTGGGGAAAAGGTCGCTCGCATGCAGTGTCATGTCGTTCCTCCCGGCCGGTCCAGACCGCTCGACGCGAGGACTGGTCCGGCCCCGTGACGGCCCGGCGCCCCGGGTGGTTCACCGGAACGGCGGATCCAGGCCGTCGACCGGGGTTCGCGTGCGCGGCGGATCCATCCACCGGCCGGACCGGTGAACTCCGCCCGGCCGAGCCGCGTTGTAGCGTCCGCGCACCGACCGCACCCGGTTCGGAGGACCCATGTTCAACACAGCGGGCAGGCGGCCGTGAGGCGCGCCGCCGTACTCGTCGGCGGCGCCACGCTGAGCGTGTTGCTGCCATTGACCACGATCGCCCTGGTCGAGTCCGGGAAACCGGCGCTCGCCGGCACGGCCGCCGACTGCCTGGCGCCGCAGGGCACCGCCTGGCAACTCGACGTCGAGCAGCAGGCCACGGCGCGGCTGATCGTCGACGTCGGACGGCAGCGCGGGGTGCCGCCGCGCGGCTGGGCGGTCGCCATCGCCACCGCCGCGCAGGAGAGTGCGCTGCACGCCCATCCGGAGCCCGATGCGTTCGGCTCGTCGGGCATCTTCCAGCAGACGCCCCCGGCGTGGGGTACGCGGGAGCAGGTCAACGACGCGGGGCATGCCGCGAATTCGTTCTACACGGCGCTGCTCAAGGTGGGCGGCTGGGAGAGCATGGAGCTCACTCAGGCCGCGCAGACCGTGCAGCGCAGCGCCTACCCCGATGCGTACGCCAAGCACACCGCCACCGCGATCGCCGCGGTCCGCGACCTCGGGGGCGTGGACCTGGACTGTGCGAACCTCACGCCGGCCGGTGCCGGATCGGCGCCGCGCAGCGCCGACAGTTCGTGGCCGCCGGAGGCGTGCAGCATCCGCCCGGACCCGACGACGGGCCACGGCTGCCTGACCCCTCGGACGGCTCAGCTGGTCCGGGCCGTCGCAGCCGTGGGTTATCCCGAGGCCGGCTGCTGGCGGGTCGACGACCACGGCGAACACCCGAAGGGCCGCGCCTGCGACTTCATGATGACCAGCGGCGGTGAGGCCACCGGGGCGCAACGGGCGCGGGGCGACGCGCTGGCCACCTGGGCCGTGTCGAACGCGGACCGGTTCGGCATCATGTACGTCATCTGGTTCCGCCGCATCTGGACCCGGGCCCAGGGCTGGCACGCCTACAACAACCCGTTCGGCGGCAACGATCCGTCGGGCTGGCACACCAACCACGTACACATCTCGGTGTATTGAGGTCGTCAATGGGGTGATGCGGCGTGGTGGCCGTTCGTGTGGTCGCTGGGCGCGCTCACCCGTATCTCTCGGGTCGCGCGTGTGGAGGGTCAGCCATCAGGTTCCCCTGAGGCCGGATGGGTAGCCCGCTGACCGCGGACGGCAATGCCGCCCAGGGAAACGCCGCTGTTGGATCGTCGCGTCCTGCGCCGGGTTTCGTCTGTTCCGTCAGGACCATGCGAACGCCATCCCCCTGAAGCAGGCGAATGCTCCGTGCGTAGGCCGAATGGCCGGCCAGAGCCCGGTTCAGGGCCGGGTCACCGGCGTGGCGTGTTGGCCGAGCTCGACGAGCGGCGCACGGCCGCCGAGGCCGCCGACGGGTTGGACGGGGACCGCGCCACGCCGTCCGGACGGGCCGTACGCATCCGCGCCGCCTGGGCCTGAACCCCATCGGCGGGCCCTGCCGTGGCAGGATCCCCGGCCGGTGCGGCGGACGCCCGGGCGATGCCGCGCCGGACCTCGTCGCCCCACATCGACACCCGTTGCGGATCCTGTGCCGGAAGGGGCGGCGTGGCGGAGGTGTGCCGGTCGATGTCCCTGTCGACCGCGGCGAGGAACTGCGCGGCGCCGGTCATCCGGCCGTCTGCGTGCAGCGCGGCCAGTTTCGGGTCCTGGCGGATGGTGAGTTCGATCGCCTGGGCGATCGCGGCTCGACGGCCGAGTTCCGGCGGCAGCGACCGCATGTACCGCTCGCCGGGAACCGGGCGGTTCATGATCCGCTGCGCCAGCGGCTGCGGGAACCAGAGCTCGGGGGCCGGCTGCCCGGCGCCGTGGACGTCGGCGGGCTGCGACGCGCGTCGGCGCAGCCACCGGACAAGATTGCGTACCGCGCGCATCAGGCGAACCATCCGCTCGAACGTCTTGCGGCCGCTGCTCACGCCCGGGGCTTCCCGCCCCGGGCTCGCGGCAGGAGCCCCTGGAACCGTCTGCCCGGTACGCCCCCGGGAGAACGCCCGGCGCATCCAGCGGGCGACATCGCCCGCTCCCGCGCGGAGGGTTCGGCCCGTCCGGGCCACCCAGCGGTTCCGGCGCAGGTCCTGGTCGATGGTCTGCCGCGCGGCGGCCCGGATGTCGGGGCCGAACGACGCCGGGTCGCGGGAGGCCCACAGCGCTTCGCGCATCCGGGTGTCGTCTGGGGGCATGGATCGGTCCGCCTTCCCGTCGGGTCAGGTGCGCAGAAGTTCGTCGACGCCCGGCCCGGCCGCGCCGCCGGCCCACGTGCCCAGCGCCATCTCGGCCGTGATCCCGGGTCCGAAGCCCGCGATGAGGCCGGTCGCCCCGGCCCCGGCGCCGCCGTCGTCGAACAGCCGGGCCAGCGCGTCGAGCACGACCGCGCTGGCGATGTTGCCGTACTCGGTCAGGGTTGCCCGGCTGTGGCGGAACGCGTCGGGGTGCACGCCCAGGAACTTGCTCAGGTCGTCGAGGATGCGCGGCCCGCCGGCGTGCACGATGTAGAAGCCGAGGTCGCCGGCGTCCCACCCGTGGGCGGTGGCGAGCGCACGCAGCACCGGCGCCATCGGTTCCATGGTGCCCGGCACGCGGCGGTCCAGCTGGAAGTGGAAACCGGTGGAGCGCACCGCGTACGAGATCCAATCCTCGGTGTGCGGGATCAGGTGGCTGCTGTTGCGTTCCAGCGAGACGCCGACGCCACCGCTGCCGCGGACCACGGCCGCGGCGACCGCGTCGCCGAACAACCCGGCGCTGAGCAGGTTCCCGACGCCGACGTCGGTGGGCTGGTAGCACAGCGAGCACAACTCGCACGAGACGATCAGGACGTTGCTGCCGGGGTATGCGCGGCAGAAGTCGTGGGCCCGGTTGATCGCGGCGCCGCCCGCCGCGCACCCGAGCTGAGCGATGGGGATCTGCCGGGTGTTGCTGCGGAACCCGAGCTCGTTGATCAGCCACGCGGTGAGTGAGGGCATCAGGAACCCGGTGCAGGAGACGTAGATGATGGCGTCGACATCGTCCGTGGTGAGCTCGGCGCTGGCCAGCGCATCCAGGATGACGGCGGGCGTGCGTTTCCTCGACTCGGCCGCGTAGATGCGGTTGCGCTCGGCGAGTCCGGGATGCTTCAGCGTACGGTCGAGCGGCTGGACGATGTGGCGTTTGCGGACGCCGGTGTTGCGGATCAGCCGGAGTATCAGGGCGAGCTGGGGATGCCCGGCGTGCAGGCGTTCGGTCAGGTCCAACGTGTCCTGCAGCGTGACGACGTTTTCCGGCACCGCGACCGCGGGTTTGCAGAGTATGGCCACTGTGTCACCCCCTGGTGTCAGAAGACGCAGCCCTCGACCGGCAGCGTGCGACCCGTGATGTAGGCGGCGTCCGCGCCGGCGAGGAAGGCGTACGCCCCGGCGACCTCGGCGGGGGTGGCGATCCGGCCCAGGGCGTAGCTCAGGGCGAGCCACTTCTCGGCGGGCAGGTTCATCCCGGGCGGCTGGTATTTCGCCGCGTTGTTGGCCGCCATGTCGGTGGCGGTGGCACCGGGGGCCACGGCGTTGATCGTGATTCCGCGCCGGCCGAGCTCGACGGACAGGCATCGCACCATGGCCTCGACCGCCGACTTGCTCGCGGCGTACAGGGCGTGTTCGAAGATCGTCCGGCGGGCGGCGTTGGAGGAGGTGAGGATGATGCGCCCGCCGTCACTCATCCGGCGGGCGGCCTGCTGGGCCGCGATGAGCTGGCCGCGGGTGTTGACCGCGAAGACGCGGTCGAAGTCCGCCGGGGTGAGCTCGGTCAGGCCGCCGAAGTGGTTGATGCCCGCGCAGGAGGCCAGGATGTCGAGACTGCCGAACGTGTCCACGGCCTGGTCGATCAGCCGTACGGTCTGCTGCGGGTCGGCGACATCGGCGTGCAGCGCCACGCACCTGGCTCCGGTTGCCGTGAGCTGGGCGGCCAGTTTGTGGGCGGCGTCGACAGCGCGGTGGTAGCCGATGACGACGCCCGCGCCCGCGGTCGCGTACCGGGCCGCGACGGCCGCCCCGATGCCCCGGCTGCCACCGGTGACGACCGCGACTTTCCCGTGGAGACTCCCGGCCGTCGTCATTTGCCGCTCACGTGCTTCTTCTTGTGTTCCTTGGACTTGTGGTGCCGGGTCGACGACGTGGAGGACTCTGCGTGGCTCCGGCTCGGCTCCCCGGCACTCTTCCCCGCGCTGGCGCCCGCCGCCTGCTGGCGGACCCACTCCTTGGCGTTGAAGCCGGGATAGGCCGTCCAGTCGGAGGTTCGGGCGTCCCAGAGACCGAGATCCCCGGTCTTGCTGTGCGCGTAGGCGTGCAGGTTCCCCACCTGGGCCGTCTTCGTGTACGTCGCCCCGTCGGCGACGACGGTCTTGAAATCCTTGCTGAAGGTGGGACCGAGGCTCATGGAGCTGAGGTCCAGCGGCGTGTTCGCGTGGCTCACCCGGCCGGTCGCGTTGTTGCCGGGAAGATAGTTCGACGAATGGGTGGCCTCGTTGGACCAGCGGGAGGTCTCCGATTCGGAGCTGTGGCCGCTGCCCTGCCCGGACGACGGGTAGTCGCCACCGCCACCGGACGACGACCCCGGCGAGGTGCTGCGACCCGAGCCGCCCTCGTACGACGAGGTGTACGGCGAACGGTCCGTGTAGGAGGAGACACTGCCACGTCCGACCGCCTGCGGGTCCGCCGGACGGCGATGGTCGGTCTCCCCGGGAATGAAGGTGTCGCGCCACACCTGGGTGGTGCCGATGCGTACCGGCTCAGCGCTGCCACTGCCGTAGGTGGACCGTCCCTGTCGGCCCACGTAGGCCGCATGGTCCGCCGGAAACTGGTTCGAACGCAGATAGAAGGCGTTGAGTTTGACCTCGTCGCGGGCGGTGGGGAAATAGTTCGCCAGGTCGTCGGCCAGCGTCTGCATGGTGAAGGCACAGCGGTCGCAGCTGCCCTTGTCGCCAAGCAGGTCGGCCGTGACCTTGTACGGCTGGATCCCCTGCTCGACGACGTCGAGGACGATGTCGCGCGCCCTGCGGTCCGCCATGTGTTCCGCCTCCCGCTTGGCCTCCTCGGACTGCGGATGCTGCAGCTGGTTGGCGGGGGTCTGCTCGTTCGCTGCCTTACCACTGAGGTACACGCCGGTCGCGCGCGTCAATACCCTCTTCTCGCTGGTCACCGGGTCCCGGTAGTGGAAGTGGAGGAGGATGCCGGCCTTGCTGGCTTTCCGGTTGGTGTTGGACTGGCTGGAAAGCGCGTTGATGTCCTGCAGCATCTGTGCGCGGCTCTGCTGGTAGTCGTTGGTCCACGGCATGAGGGGTCACCTTTCCGGCTCGAGGTCAGGGTCGACGGTTGCGTTCCACAACGGATGCCTGTGGCGCGAGGTTCACGACCTGCCGCAGCGGTGTGCGGCTGACGACTGAACCGCACAGGCACCGGGCAGCCGTCATACGCGCCGGGCCCCTGCCGGGATCCGGGTCGTCCCGGCAGCCCAGAAGCCGCGCCCGACCAGTTGTTCACGCAGCGCCTTGAGCGCGTAGAACGTTCTCGACTTCACGGTTCCGGCGGGGATGCCGAGAATCGCGGCCGCCTCTTCCACGGAGCGCTCCCGGAAGTAGATTTCGATCAGGATGCGTTGCTGCCGCTCCGGCAGCTCGGCCATGGCCTCACGGACCTCCCGCCGGTCCAGGTGCCGCTCGAACTCGTCGCCGATGCCGCCGCGGTGTGCATCGATACGCTCGTCGAGATATTCCGGCGGGCGTGCCTGGACCGCCCGAACATGGTCGATGGTGATCCGGCGGGCGACCGTGAACAGCCACGCGCGGCTCCACTTGCCGTCACTGTTACGGGCGTCCGGATTGCGCCAGGCCCGCAGACACGTTTCCTGCAGGATGTCCTGCGCCCAGTGGATGTTGCCTCTGGTGAGGCGAGTGATGTAGGCCAACAGGACCGGCCCGTGAACGTCGTTGAGATGGCGCAGCGCCACCATTTCAGCGTCGTCCGGGGCGACAGCGCAACCGCCCGGACCTTGATCTTCCGTCACCATGGCTTTCCCCAGCGCAGATAGGCTACGAAGGACAGGCGATCCTCATCTCAGGGATCGGGGTGCTTGTCCTTGATCGTGGGACACACGCCAGGCCCGTACGCGAACTCCGACCGAATCCGAACGCCGCCCGACCAGCGGCGACGTCGAGCGTGGAAAATATGGCCTTCCGGAGTCGCGGCCCTACACAGGGTGAGCGCGATGGGTCAATGCTGCGGCAGGTTCATGGTGGCGGTGATGGCCACGCCACGCTCACCGGTGTGCTCGACGCTGATCGAGTCGCTGAAGTACAGCACCAGCCACAGGCCGCGGCCACCGGCCGTGGCCAGGTCAGGAGACCGTTCGGGGAACTGGTAGGTGGCCGGCAGGCCGGGTCCGTCGTCGGTGACCTGACAACACGCGGCGGTGTCGGTGGTCCACAGGCGGAGCCGCCCGTGGCCGCCGCCGTGGCGCACGGCGTTGCTGGTCAGCTCGGAGGCGATGAGCACCAGGTCAGCGACCCGATCCGGGGACAGGCGGGTGCGGCCGGCGTGGGCGGCGACCGCTTGCCGCAGCGCGGTCAGGTCCTTGATTGCGAACGGCTCGTCGAGCAACACCAGGGGCGTCGCGGCTTCCTCGGGAGGCTTGCCGTGCACGGGAACGCCGGGGTTACTGGTCATCGGCGACCACCAGTTGCACCCCCGGGGCGTCCGCGATGCCCAGAGCCCGCAGCACCTTGCCGGCCTGCGCGCGGCACCGCACGCTCATCCGCGAGCCGTTCGGCACGGCCGCGGCGGCCTGGGCCAGCGCACCGGCCGCGCTGCCGTCGATGAAGCTCAATCCGAGCAGGTTGACGTCGATGTGCTCGTCCAGGGCCAGCGCCTCGGTCAAAGCCCGGGTCAGTGGCTCGACCCCCCGGTAGTCGATCTCCCCTGCGACCCGGATGCCGGGCGGCGCGTACTGGCGGCAGATGCGCAGCAACGCGTCGTCGTGGTAGGTCACCGCCGCCAGTGCCCGCTCGTGGTTGGCCGCGACACCGGCCAGGGTCACCGCGTCGAAGCACTGCCGGTCGTACTGGCAGACCGCGGTCGCGCGGCCGTCCGACAGCAGCTGACTGACCTGCGATTCGTACGTCATCAGCTCCTCGATGCCGGCCACCGGCCGCAACGCCCAGCACATGTCGGCGGTGACCCACAGCCCGGCGAATCCCCCGTCCCGGGCCTGCGCGATGCGCCCGGCCAGCCGCGCCGCCACCCGCTCGGCGCCGAATGAACCGTCGGCGAGGAACAGCTCGGCGGCGCCGGCCACGTGAAGCTGTCCACTGTCCACGGCGTCGTGCACCGCCAGCCCGCGCTCGGCCAGCTGCGCGCGAAACTCGGCCGGCGGGATCGTATCGGTCAGGCACAGCACCTGCTGGTCATGCCGCAGCCCGACCCGGGCGAACGCCGCCACGAGGTCGAGGCGCTCCTCGCTGTCGGAGAACATCAGACAGGCGTGATCACCGGGCTGAAGGTCTTCCACCCTCGAAGCGTCCGCCACCCGGTTCCTCCTCGTTCCCGACCACGGTATGCCGCACTGCACCATAACCTCGCGGCACCGATTGCGCCGTGGTGCACGACCGGGCCGACGGCCATTTCGGGCGCCGGCGTGGAGACTCCGAAGCCCGGTATCACCGTCGAATTGCCCGCCGCCGCACTGCGCCAAACCCGCCGCTGACCGGCCCCGACCTGGGCAAACGAACCCCAGCTCCTCCCCTGGCCGACATCGGTGACGCCCCCGCGGCGGCGGCAGTCGCCGTTCGCCCCCTGCCCGACCGGATCAGGTGACCCCGAAAGGTGACGCACCCATCTACCCGACGGGCCGGTTCCCGTGCAGGACTCGACCGGCCCGCGAGATCACTCGCCGCATGACGTGCACGGGATTTCGCCGCGGCGCCGCCAAGCGCTCGCGGGCCGTGATGAAGGCCCGGGTCGCGGCCTGCGCCTCGGTGTGCTCACCCCGGGCGGCATGCAGCTCGGCCTTCTCCTCGTACACCCGGGCCAGGATCTTCTGCAGGCCACGCTCCGTACACTGCCGGTGGGCGGCGTCCAAGCTCACCAGGGCCCGTTCCGTCGCCCCGAGACCGCGCTGCGCCTGGGCCAGGGTCAGCAGGTACTCGGCCATCTCGTCGGCATCGTTGGCCCCGGCCCCCTTGTACCGGGCGATGCACACCTGCATCGTCTGCTCCGCCTCGGCGTACTCGCCGTTGGCGATCTGGATCGCCGCGATCGTGTCCAGCGCATCCGCGTCAAGGTGGAACCCGCGCGCGACGGCATGGTCCTGCATCCGCCGCGCGATCTCCGCGGCCTGCGGAAAGTCACCCGATTTGTACTCGGCATAGGCCCAGTTGTTCAGCACCACGATGATCCGTTGCCAGTCCTGCAACCTGCGGGCCAGGTCCTCAGCCTCGCGGTACCGCGAACGCGCCGCGCCCATGTCGCCGTTCTCGGCGAGCGCATGGGCAAGCCGGAGGCGGTGCCAGATCTGCATGTGTGCGGTGGCCGTCTCGTCCAGCAGCTCCACCGCGCTCCGCGCGTGCTGCAGGTACTTGTCCTGGTGGCCGGACAGCCGCTCGATGGTCGCCTGCACCAGGTGGGTACGGGCCTGCAACCGACGGTCACCGTGCTTACGCGCCCACGCACGGACGCTTTTGATCTGCCGGGCAGCGCCCGAGACGTCGCCGGTGCGCCGGAGCATGTCGATCCAGCACAGGCGGGCCCGCATCAGCAGGGCCTCGTCGCCCAGGGCGGCGGCCCGCCGTTCGAGGTGCACCGCGGCGGCGTACCCCGCCGCGGCGTCGACGACGACCCGGTCCTCCAGCGCAAGCAGGGCGGCAGACAGCTGCTCGGCCCCAGCCGGGGTGCCATCCGCCGCGTCAGCGTCCCGCTGGTTCACCGCAGTCTGATCGGCCGACAGCAGCCCGGCTTGAGCAACAGGGCCGACGTCAGCGCGTCCCAGCACCCCCACGACATCCCAGCCGCCCCCGCCTGCGCCCTGTGCCAGCGCGCCCCACGAGTCCCACGGGACACCGACCTTCCCTCGCCGGGCCCTGCGTCGTGTTTCGCCAGGCGTCGATGTCGTGGTGTCGTTCGGGCCGCGACGACACCGGTACCGACGCTCAACGCGACGCGAGAACCGACTCCAAGGCTTCGGCGATCTTGGCGTGGCCGGCGGCGTTGGGGTGGTCGCCGTCGTCAGCCAGCAAAGGTGTGTCGTCCTTCGTTCCGGAGGCACCCTTGAACGCGGTGAGCAGGTCCACGTAGGTGGCTCCCCGAGCCTGAGCGGCCGCGGCGATCTGGGCGTTCTCCGTTTGCGTGAGCGCGATGCTGTTGCGCACATAGTCGTCGCCGTTGGCGGCGGCCACGTCGCCGTCGAGGAAGACGTTCCAGTATCCGGTGATCAGGACAGTCGCGGAACGGTCGCCCAGCAGTCCGTCGACCTTCTCGAGTACCGCGTCGAGCTGGGCAGCCTGCTGCCGCAGGGTGGATCGGAAACAGCTGACGTCGGGGGCCCTGCACGAGTCGTCGGCGACCGGATCCGGGTCGAAGTCGTTCGCCCCGATGGTGACGATGACCAGGTTTGCGGCGGAGATCTGGTGGCGTACGGAAGAATCCTCCAGCTGGTCGAGCAGGCCGGCGGTGGTCAGGCCGCCCTGGGCGAGGTTCGCCACGACCGCGCTGCCGCCCCGGCGCTGGGCCTCATGCCGGCCGACCAGAGAAACGTACGAGGTGCAGTCGCACTCATCCCCGGCTGGAACCGAGTCGCCCAGCCCCACCACACGGTAGGCCCCGGAGCGTGAGGGCGACGGCGAGGCGGACGGCGTCTCCGCGCGCTGCCGGGTGGCAGGGCGCTGCTGGGAACCCGAGACCCGGGACAGCGAAGGCGCGGAGGCGGCCGGGGAACGCGGCCTGCCCAGGGCCCGGGCCGCCCGCGGCCCGACCACCAGGAGCAGCGTCGCGGCCACGACGAGCCCGGCGAGCACGCATGTGACCACGTGGTGTCTCGAGTGCGAACCGTGAGATGCCATGACCGTCCTGTTCGCCGTCGGCCGTTGCAGCTCCAGGCTGCCCCGTCAACGCCCTGCGGCCGTTCGCAGAACGTTCGAGGTCGGTAAGCCCTGCCCACCCTTCGCGACGGACGGTCCCTGCGAGTCGGCCATTCCGGCCCGCGAGGCTCCCGGCCCGCCCTAACCTACGAACGTGTCCGGGGCTGCCAAATCAGAGCCGTTCATGCTCAGCCCTGCGCAAATGGCGCAGGCAGCCGAGGACGCCGCCTACGCCAAGGCGACCGGCAAGCCACTGAAGTCCTTCCTGCTCGGCCTCACCGCCGGTGGGTACATCGCGTTGGGGTTCGTCTTCTACATCACCAGCCAGGTCGGGGCGTCCAGCGTGGCCTGGTCGGGCGGGCCCCGCATTCTGGGCGGCATCGTGTTCGCCACCGGTCTGGTGCTGGTCGTGCTGACCGGCGCGGAGTTGTTCACGTCGTCGACACTGACGCTCACCGCGCGGGCCAGCGGACGCATCACCTGGGGCCAGTTGCTCGGCAACTGGGGCACCGTCTACGTGGCGAACTTCCTCGGCGCGCTGACCATCGTCGCCCTCGTCTACGTCGCCGGTACCTGGCACAACGCGCACGGCGGCTGGGGCGCGGTCGTACTGAACACCTCGCAGGCCAAGCTTCAGCACACTTTTCTTCAGGCCTTCACTCTCGGCGTGCTGTGCAACCTCATGGTGTGCCTCGCGGTCTGGGCCGGTTACTCCGGCCGCACGACCACCGACAAGATCCTCGCCGTCACCATGCCGATTGCCCTCTTCGTGGCCGCCGGCTTCGAGCACTCGGTGGCCAACATGTTCATGGTGCCGCTCGGCCTTCTGATCAAGGAAACGGCCGGTGCCGACTTCTGGCGCGACGCGGGGCTCAACCAGGCGAACTACGCGGACCTGACCTGGCCCGACTTCCTGCTGCACAACCTGGCACCGGTCACCCTGGGAAACATCGTCGGCGGCGGCATCATGATCGGCATCTTCTACTGGACGATCTTCCACTACGTCGAGAAGCCGTCGCCGGAATCCGAGCAGCAGGTTCCCCGCGCCTGACGGCGATCGTGTCAAGAGCTCAGGACGACGGCAGGCCGGCGGGGACGCACGCGGTCGCCGGTACGTCGGCGAAGCTCCACCGCCCCCGACCGAGCCGCTTCGCGTCGTACATCGCCTTGTCCGCGACGCGCAGCAGCCGCTGGGCCCCCGCAGCGCCCGACGCCGGAACGTCCGACCAGGCAATGCCGATGCTGGCGCCGACCCGGTACTCGGCGTCGCCGTACGGCACGGGTTGGCTCACGTGCTGGACCAGCCGATCGGCGAGCTCCCGGCCACCGTCCCCGGGGGGCACGCCCGTGCAGGCCACGACGAACTCGTCACCGCCGAGCCGGGCGATCAGGTCGCTGGACCGTACTGCTGCGGTGAGCCGCCGCGCGACCGCGACCAGGACCGCATCGCCGGCCTCGTGCCCGGCGGTGTCGTTGACGGTCTTGAACCCGTCCAGGTCGAGGTAGAGCAGCGCGACCCCGCCGTCGGCACTGTCCAGCAGCCGTTCCAGCCGGGCCTGGAAGCAGCGCCGGTTGAGCAACCCGGTGAGCGCGTCGTGTTCGGCATGGAAGGTCAGCTGCCGCTGGGCCTGGTGCTGCGCACGGACCGCGCCGGAGATCCGCGCCAGAACCAGCCCGGTACAGATCAGCGTGGCGGCGATTTGCAGGATCCGCTCGGAGGTACTGGGCCGGCTCTCGACCAGGCCCGACAGCGGGGCCGCAACCAGGGCGGCACCCAGGAACAGCATCCGGGCCGGGTGCAACGCCGAGCCGTCGTCGTGGCCGGCCCTGTCCTGCACCCGTGCACCCTCGGAATGCAGCACGGCGAACACCAGCAGGGCGTTGCCGAGCAGCAGCAGACCCAGCAGCCGGGTGACCTGGTCGTTGTCGAACCACCGGTACAGGACGTTGTTGGCGAGGTCGAAGGTCAGACTGATGGACGCCGAGGCGACGAGCAGCCGGGTGGACGCGCCGCGGGCGCCCGGGCCGAGGATCAGCAGCAGGATGCAGGCGATCAGGGCCACGTCGAACAGCGGATACAAGGAATCCATCACGTCGTTCGGCGAGGCCATCCCGGCGCGCAGCTGCGGGGCGATGAGTGCGTCCCAGGCGACCACCGTGAGCGCGGTGACGAGCGTTGCCACGTCGAGGAACAGCGGCCTCAGTGGACCTGCGGTCCGCCGCCGCGCCATCTTGATCACACCGGTGGTGAGGGCGGCGTAACCCGCGACGTACGAAGCGTGTGCTGCCCAGGCCAGACCCTTGCCCCAGGTGTTCGAGCTGTCCCAGAGGTACCAGGACGCGTCGGTGAAGCCGTCGCCGAGGCAGTTCATCGTCGACGCCAAGGCGATCAGCAGCCACGCCCGGCGGTGTGCCACGGCCCGGCGGCGCACGGCACGCCAGCCGAGGAAGCACAGCGGCACGTACGTACACAGATAGGCCGCATCGCCCAGCGGGCCGGGCTCGAACACGGCGACCAAGATGCAGGCGATCGCCACCGCGGTGAGCGCGACGGCCTGTCCTCGCTTGGTCACGCCCGCCAAATCGGTCGGCGCCTTTCCCACTTGAGGGAATGATGGCAACCAATGGCGGGTCGCTCAGCGGGCGGCGCGGCCTCCCTGCCGGGCCCGGTGGGTCCGGAGCAGCGAGCGCAGGACGAAGCGCACGGGCTTACGTTGCGGAAAGGACAGACTTTCTTCCGGCACGCTCGCCTCGGTGTGCTCACCCTGGGCGGCGTGCAACTCGGCCCTCTCCTGCTGCACCCGCGACAGGATCTTCCGCAGGCCCCGCTCGGTGCACAGCGTCTGGGCGGCGGTCAGGTTCGCCAGGGCCCGGTCGGTCGCGCCGAGACCGCGCTGGGCTCGGGCCAACGTCAGCAGGTACTCGGCCATTTCGTCGGCTTCGTTGGGCCCGGAGCCTTTGTAGCGGGCGATGCACACCTGCATCGTCTGCTCCGCCTGGATGTACTGACCGTTGGCGATCTGGATCGCCCCGATCGTCTCCAACGCACTCGGTTCGAGGTGGTAGCCGCGCGCTACGGCGTGCTCCTGCATCCGCTGCGCGACCTCCCAGGCCCGCGGGAAATCACCGGCCTGGTACTCGCCGTAGGCCCAGTTGTTCAGGACGATGGTGAGCCGTTCCCATTGATGGAGCTCCCAGGCCAGTTCCTCGGTCTGGCGGTAACGCAGCCGCGCCGCGTCCATGTCGCCGTTGGCGGCCAGCACGTCGGCCAGCCGGAGACGGTGCCAGACCCGCATGTGTACGGTGGCCGTCTCGTCGAGCAGCTCGACCGCGCTCTGCGCGTGCTGCAAGGCTTTGGCTCCGTTGCCGGACAGCCGTTCGATGTCCGTCTGCACGAGGTGGGTCCGCGCCTGCAGCTGACGGTCGCCGTGCTTGCGCGCCCAGGCGTGGATTCCCTTGATATGCCGGGCGGCTCCGGGAAGGTCACCGGTGCGCCTCAACATGTCGGTCCAGAGCAGCCGGGCCCGCATGAGCAGGGTCTGGTCACCCAGAGCCTCGGCCCGCCGTTCGAGATCCACCGCGGCCGCGTACCCGGCGGTGGCGTTCACGGTGACTCGGTCCTCCATGGCGAGCAGGGCGGCCGACAGTTCCTCCGCGCCAGCCGCGCTGCCATTCACCCCGAACCGGTTCACCTCAGTCTCATCGGCCGGGAGTCCCGACCGATGAGAAGGCCCGTACCTACCGGACCTGTGGATCACCCAGCTCGCTGCGGCCGCTGATGCCCAGCTTGCGATAGCAGCTCTGCAGGTGGTTGTCGACGGTACGCACCGACAGGTGGAGCCGTTCGCCGATCTCGCGGCTGGACAGCCGGCGTGCGGCGAGCAGCGCGATCTCTCGCTCCCGCGACGTCAGCGGCGCCACCGCGGGCTCCGCGCCGACGAGAGCCGGTGCCCGCACCTGGTCACACCGTTGCCAGTTGGCCTGGGCGTGATTGTCGCAACGGGTGGCCTGGCGTCGGTGCCCGGTGCGGGTGAAGCGCAGGGCCGCCTCGCCGAAGGACTCTGCGGCGTACGGGCAGGCGCCGAGGCGGGCGAACGACTCCGCGGCGGCGCACAGCCGCTCGGGGTCGCCGCCGGCGGCCGCGGTGGCGAACGCCAGCTTCGCCTGCAACAGGTCCCCCTGGACGTGTGGGCGGAGCTGGCCGGCGAGTTCGGCTCCCGCGTCCGGGCAGCCGATGCGGGCCAGGGCGTGGGCGGCGTACACCGCGATGGTGCGCGCGCCGGGCGGCTGGTGGCGGTGGCCGACCGAGCGCAACGCGGCTTCAGCCTGCGCCCGGTGCCCGTCCGCGGCGGCGAGCCGCGCGAGGAAGATCTCCTCCATGCCGGCCGTGTTGCGGATCGGGCCGTCGGTCAGTGCCCGCAGACGCGCGGCAGCGCGGTGGGCCGCCGCGAGCGACCCGGCGTCCACCTCCGCGTCGACCAGCAGCGACAGGGGCCAGCGGATCCGGGTGGGCCCGCCGCGTTCGTAGATCTCGATCGACCGGGTCAGCCAGCGGCGCGCCTCGCCGAGCCGACCGCGTTCCTTGGCGACGTAGCCGGTCAGCATGGCGAGCAGGCCCAGGTCCGGGACGAGGTCGGTGCGCGACGCGTCGGCCCACACGCCGGCGGCCAGCTCCGCGGCCTCGTCCAGGCGACCCGCGAAGATCAACGCAAACAGTCTGCCCAGGTCATGGACGTGCGGCGGGAACTGGATCATCTCCTGCTGCCACAGCCGGTCGTGCACCGGCCGGGCCCGCTCGGCGACCTCCAGAGCGTCCAGGGGCCGGGCGTCCCAGGGCAGGGCCACGCCCTGCAGGACTGCGCCGAGTACCCAGGGCCGGCTGTCCGGCACCGTCATGAGCGCAGCAATCGTCTCGAAGGCCGCCGCCGATTCGCCGTGCAGCCAGAGCATGCGTGCGTGCTGGGCCCGCGCCTCGTCCCCCTGCGGGGTACCGGTCAGCCGGCGTTCGGTCCGTTCGATGACCTCGGTCGCGGCGGGCCAGTCGGCGAGGCCGCCGAAGAGGTTGTCGCTGCGGGAGATGCCGATCACAGACACCAGCTCGGGACGGTCCGCGGCGCGCATCGCGGCGGCGAGGTGTTCCTCGGCGGAGGCGAACTCGCCGGTCCGGGACTCGGCGTACCCGAGGTAGAACGCTGCTGCGGCGCCGCCGCCCGCGGCGTGCGCCGCGGCGGAGAACCGCATCACGGACCGCAGGTCGTGCAGGGCCAGGCTGCGCTTGGCGGCGCCCAGCAGCAGCGTGGCCTCACCCGGTTCCGCGGCGGCGAGCCGCCAGTCGGCCAGCCGGACGAGATCATCGTCGCGGCGGACGCCCGCCGCGGCGAGCGCGCCGGCCAGCCGGGCGAACCAGGCCCGGCGTCGGCCGGTCGGCAGGTCGCGGGTGGCGGCCTCACCGAACAACGGGTGGGCCAGGCGTACGTCGCACCGCTCACGACCCGCGCCGACCGTGATCAGGCCCGCATCCTCCAGCCCGTCCAGCGCGTCCGTGCCCACCAGCCGGACCGCGATCGCGCGTTCGAGAGGTTCCCCGAGCGCCACGACGCACAGTGCGTCCCGCTGGTCGGCGGCCAGCGTGGCCACCCGCTCGGCGATCACGTCCACCACGTGCCGTGGTGCCCGGATGGGGCCGGTGGCCAGCCAGCCGCGACCGGTTTCGTGGTGCAGTACGCCGTCGCGGCGGGCGGCGGCAACGATCTCCTTCAGCGTGAGCGGGTTGCCGGCGGCAAGGTGCACCAGTTCCCGGGCCGTGAACAGGTCGATCCCGCCCGGCAGAAGTTCACCGGCCAGGCGTTGCATGTCCTCGTCGCCGATCGGCGCCAGTTCGACCCGTACGGCCCGCCCGTCGCGCCACAACGCGTCGAGCGGATCGGGCAACCGTTGCCCGCTGCGGGCGGTGAGCAGCGCGACGATCTTTCCGGCGGTGACCAGTTGCTGGACCAGAACGGCGGAGACGACGTCCACGTGGTGGGCGTCGTCCACGAGCAGGATGATCCGGCGGCCCCGCCCGGCTGCCAGCAGCGCCTGCCGGGCGGCGGGCAGCAGCATCGCGTCCGGTACGGCGAGCCGTGGCAGCAGCGGTGCGAGCGTGCCCAGTGGCAGCGTCGCGGCCGCCCGCGTGCCGAGTACCCGCAACGCCCGCGCACCGGGCGGGGTGTGGCGGGCCAGGCACTCCCCGGCCAGCCGGGTTTTACCCATCCCCGCGTCGCCGACCACCAGGACCGCGCCCGCGTCACCGCGCACGGCCACGCCGAGCGCCGCCAGCTCCGCCCCGCGGCCCACCAGCGGCGCGTCGGCGGCGTAGTCGAGAACCGTGGACGACAGACGCCGTGCCACGAGGTGCCCCCTCGTCGGATCGAGGCCGGTCATGCCGCCCTGGCATGCGCGCGGCCTTCGCCGCGGCCGGTCATGCGCAGGAGCCGAGGTCATTGTCCCACCGGCCCTGATACCCCGGCACGCTGTCGGATCGGCGGCTCGAATCTCTGAGCAATGCCTACTCAGGCACTGAGGGGCGCGACAGCCGAGGGTGGTTACAGACCGCGAACAAGCGCGGCACCACACGAAAGCGGGTACCATGCTCACCAATCGTCGAAGCGTCTTCGCCGGCCTCGCCACGATCATCACGGCCGGGCTGGCCGGCTCCACGCTGGCGGCCACGCCGGCCCTCGCCGGGCCGGCGAACGACAATTTCGCCTTCGCGCAGTTCCTGCCCGGCACCAACGATGCGGTCGGTGGCCGTAACGACAACGGCGCGACCGCCGAGCCCGGGGAGCCGGCGCACGCGGGTACGCCAGCCCATGCCTCCCTGTGGTACAGATGGACCGCTCCCGCGACCGGCAAGGCGATCTTCCGTACGATCAACGGCAACACCAGCCTCGACACGGTCCTGTCGGTCTACACCGGCAGCAGCCTCAGCGCCCTGACACCGGTCGCCGAGAACGACGACGCCCAGGGCACCCGGCAGAGCCAGGTCGTCTTCAAGGCCACGAAGGGCATCGAATACAAGATCGCGGTCGACGGGTTCGGCAGCAACACCGGCAGCTTCAAACTGACGTGGACGGGCAACGACGATCTCGCCGCCGCGCAGACCCTGCCCGGGCCCACGGGCTCGTTCCTGGCCGTCGGCGCGGACATCGACGGGGCTTCGGCCGAGCCCGGCGAGCCCGCGCACGCGGGGCAGGCCGCCGCCCACTCCATCTGGTACCGGTGGGTGGCGCCGGCCAACGGCATCGCCGAGTTCGCCGCCGTGCAGGGCGGCTTCGACAGCCGGATCGCGGCGTACGCGGGGACGGGCTTCGGCGCCCTCAGACTGGTCGCGCAGAACAACGACCAGCAGCCGGGCAACACCCGCGCCCGGATCGTGTTCGCGGCCAAGGCCGGCACCGAGTACCGGGTGGCGGTCGACGGCGCCAACGGCGCGCAGGGCTTCGACGTGATCCGGTACAGCCTGACCGACCCGAAGGTCAGCGTGGGCACCGCCACCGTGGTGGAGGGCAACTCCGGCACCAAGACGGTCACCGTGCCGGTGTCGCTCAACACCGACGCACCGTTCCCGGTGAGCGTCTCGTTCGCGACCAGGAACGGCACCGCCGTGGCACCCGGCGACTACGTCACCACGTCGGGCACCCTCACCTTCCCGCCCGGCTTCCGGTTCCTCAGCGTGCCGGTGCAGGTGGTCGGCGACACGGTCAGGGAGCCCAACGAGGCATTCACGGTCACCCTGTCGAACCCCGGCGGAGGCTTCTCCCTGGGAACCGCCGCGGGCACCGTGACGATCACGAACAACGACTGACGGTGCGCATCCCGGGAGGGTCCACTCAGGACTCTCCCGGGATTCCGTGTGTTCCGGGTGCGTCACGGTCGCGGTAGGCGCGGCGCCGGCGCTCCGGCTCCTGCCCGGCCACGACGCGGTTGCGCCCGGCATGTTTGGCCGCGTAGAGGTTGCGGTCCGCAGTGGACAGTAAGGAGGACGGGCTGCGCGGGTCCGTTTCGCCGACACCGGCGACGCCGATGCTGACGGTGACCGGCAGCGCGCGGGTGGTGTCGTGCCAGTCGTGCTCGCTGATGGTGCGCCGGATCCGATCCAGCTGCCGGACGGCCAGGGTGATCGGGGTGGCGGGCAGCACGAGGAGGAATTCCTCACCACCGAGCCGGGCGGTGAACCCTTCCGGGGCCACGGCGGCCAGTTCGGTCTCCAGGAGCTTCGCGACCTGGACGAGAACCTGATCGCCGGTGTCGTGGGAGAGCTGGTCGTTGATCCGTTTGAAGTGGTCGATGTCGACGATCGCCACGCTCAGGTCCGGGTCGGCGGAGATGAGGGCGGGTAGTTCCTCGTCGACGTAGCGACGATTGCGCAGCCCGGTGAGCGGGTCGCGGCGGGCCTGCTCGCGGAAACGGTCGGCGTCCTCCCGCGCTTCGGCGGTCTCGAACCTCGCGTGCCGGGTCAGTGCGCCGTCCTGTTCCTGCCGCGCGAGCGCGTTCGCCCGCGCGGCGAAGGAAAGCTTCAGCGCCGCGAACGCCTCGGCATGCTCCCCACGGGCGGCGTGCAGTTCGGCTTGTTCCTGGTGCACCCGGGCCAGGACCGCGTGCAGGTCGGATTCGAGGCACAGTACGCGGGAGGCGTCCAGGCTCGCCTGGGCGTGGTCGATGGCGCCGAGACCGCGCTGGGCGCGGGCCAGGGTGAGCAGGTAGTCGGCCAGATCGTCGGCGACGTCGCTCTGCCCGGCTTCGCGGCGGGCGATGCACGCCAGCATCGTCTGCTCCGCCTGGGCGTACTCGCCGTTCTCGATCTGGATCACGCCGATCGTGTCCAGCTCGGTGGCGTGCAGATCGAAGCCGTGCGCCGCGGCGTGCTCCTGCATCCGGCCGGCGATCTCGCGGGCCCGCAGGAAGTCCGCGGCGTCGTACTCGGCGTACGCCCAGTTGTTGAGCACCATGGTGAGCCGCTCCCACTGCTGCAGTTCCCGGGCCAGCGCCTCGGCCTGGCGGAATCGCAGCCGGGCCGCATCCATCTCACCGTTGAGCGCGAGCGCGTCGGCCAGCCTGGTCCGGTGCAGGATCTGCATGTACGGGGTGGCGGTCTCGTCGAGCAGTTCCACCGCACTCAGCGCGTGCTGCAGGAACTTTGCCGCGTTACCGGACAGCTGCTCGATGTTCGCCCACGCCAGATGGACGCGGGCCTGCAGCCGGCGATCGCCGTGCCGCAGCGCCCAATCGTGGACGCTGTAGATCCGCCGCGCGGCCGCAGGGACGTCGCCGGTCCGCTGCAGCATGATGATCTGGCAGAGGTGGGCACGAGCGCGAAGGCCCTCGTCGCCCAGGGCGGCAGCCTGACGTTCCCACTCCACCGCCGCGGCGTAGCCGGCCTCGGCGTCCCCCGTGAACCGGTCCTCCAATGCCAGCAGGGCAGCCGAAAGCTCCTCGGCGCCGGTCGCGCTGCCATCCAACGAAACCACCCCCGGTCCGGCACCGCCCAGGGCGCCACGGTGAGCCCGTCCTTGAGCCTGTCTCAGCAGGCGACCCGGTGCGGGCGAAATCGGTCACTGCGGGTATCGCCGACGCACCCGTGCGGATACGGTGACGGCAGCATCCATCCATGTCTTTCTATTGGTTCCGTCAGGAGCACCGATGACGAGCACCCCGATCGTGGACCTGCCGTTCCTCGACATCACCGCCCCGGACTTCCGGTTCGACTCCCCGGCGGTCGCCGCCGCACGCGAAGCGAGCTGGTGCGCGACCACACCCATGGGCCTCATCGTGCTGCGGTACGCCGAGATGCATCAACTGCTCCGCGACCCACGGCTCGCGCAGAACGGGCAACGCTTCCTCGACCTCATGGGCATCTCGGACGGGCCGCTGCGCGACTGGTTCGTACCGATGATCCTGCACCGGCAGGGAACGGACCACCTGCGGCTGCGGCGGCTGGTGAGCAAGGCGTTCGCACCGCGCATGATCGAAGACCTGCGGCCCTTCATGCGCGACGTCGCGGCGGAGCTGACCGGAACGCTCGCGGAGCGCGACGTGTGCGAGTTCATGGCGGATTTCGCCGACCCGATGCCGGTGCGGGTGATGTCCGCGCTGCTCGGTGTCCCGGCAGACGATTACGACCTGTTCCGGCGCTGGTCGACGGATGTCGGGCTGGTGTTCAGCTTCACTCTGCCGCAGGTGCGCGCCCGGGTGGAGGAGGCCGTTGTCGGGCTGCACGCGTACGTGGACTCGCTGATCGAGCAGCGCCGCACCGATCCGCGCGAAGACCTCCTGTCGGCGCTGATCGCCGCCGAGGAAAGCGGGGACCGCCTGAGCACGCCGGACCTGCGCAACCTCGCGGTGACCCTCGTGTTCGCCGGGCACGACACCACGCGCAACCAGCTCGGCCTGGCCCTGGCGACCTTCGCCGCGTACCCCGACCAGTGGCGGCTGCTGGGTGCGCGTCCGGAACTCGTGCCACAGGCGGTGGAGGAGGTCATGCGCTGGGCACCGTCGGTGCCGACCAACTTCCGGTTCGCGGTGGAGGACTTCGACCTGCACGGCGTCCACATTCCCGCGGGGACGTTCCTGATGCTCGGGACGCAGGCGACCAGCCGCGACCCTCGCGTGCTGCGCGACGGCGACCGTTTCGACATCACCCTCCCCCGCGAGACGCAGCACCTGACCTTCGGCGGTGGCCCGCACTTCTGCCTCGGAGCCGCGACCGCCCGCGCCGAGATCGCCGAGTCGCTGATCGCGCTCACGGGCCGGCTGGGGCCACCGTCGATCACCGGTCCCGTGCCGTGGCGACCGCCCACCGCACTCTACGGGCCCGAGAGCCTGCCACTCCGGTTCGCCCGCCGCTGACCATCGCCACGGTCGCCGCGGGCGTGGGCCATTCCTGGTTCTGCGTACGGCCGCGTCAGCGGTGGAGCAGCCCCAGGTCTGTCGCGCGCAGCACCGCAGACATGCGGTCGGCCGTCCCCAGCTTTCGGTACAGATGCTCGAGATGTTTGTGGACGGTACGCGGCGAGATCGACAGCCGGTGTGCGATCGCGTCCGCGGTGATGCCCTTGGCGAGCAACGCCAGCACCATCGACTCACGTCGCGTCAGGTCCGCCGGCGGCGCATCGTCGGCGTCGAGGTGCCGGCGGAGCTGTGCGGCCTCGGCGTGCAGGGCCCGGGCGCCGCAGCGCTCCCCGGCCAGCTCGGCGCGGGCCAGTGCGTCGTGGGCTTCCGTGCGGTCGCCGATCCGCGCGGCGTACCCGCCCGCCAGCAGCCACGCGCGGCCCGCCTCGAAATGCAGGCCGCTCGCCGCGAGCTGCGCGGCGGCCGTCCTGGCCCGCACGGCCGCGTCCGCGGGCCGCGCGACGCCCATTGCGTACGCCGCGGCCAGCGCGGCGAGGCCCGGTCCGACCCCGTGACCGGGATCGGGAACGCCGTCGGCCAGGTCGGCCCAGTGCTGCGCCCGGCCGGCGTTCCCCCGGCGGGCCGCCTCCTCCGCCAGTACGGTGCAGGCGATCAACCGGTTGTGCGGGAACAGCCGCACGAGGTCCGGGCCCCCCGCCGCCTCCAGCTCCGCCCGTCCGGCTTCGACGTCACCGGCGCTGATTCGCGCGAAGCCCAGCATCGCGCGCGCGGTGACGGTCCAACTCCGGCTTTCGTCCGCGGCCGCCACGGCCTGCCGGCCGACCCGGACCGCGTCGTCGTGGTCGCCGCTGCACCGCAGCGTCCAGCAGTGGCTGAGCAGCGTCACCGCCAGGCCGTCCGACGCGCCGAGCAGCCGGGCCAGGTCGGCACCCTCGACCGCGGCGGCCGACGCCTCAGCCAGCCGCCCCACCCGCGCCAGGACGAACGACTTCGCCGCCAGCACGTACGGCAGCAGAAGACTCTGACCCGAGTCCGTCGCGACCTGTGCGCACCGGTCCAGGTGGCGCAGCGACTCGGGAAGTCCGGCGGTGTACAACTGCGCCCAGCACAACGACACGAACACCTCGATCTGGCGCGCGATCCGCTCGTCGGGCAGTGCATCGAGCAGTGCGGTGCCCAGGCCGGCCGTGGGCGTCGCGGGGCCGTCGGGCGCCGCCGGGCCGGGGTCCGCGACGCCCATCATCGACCACAATGCGCGGGCGATCACGGCTTCCGGCTGCCCGTCCGCAGCATGCAACACCCGCCTGAGGTACTGCTGCGCAGCGTCGAGTTCGTCCTGCATGATCGCGTACAACCCGAGCTTCAGTTGCAGCGCGACCGCCTCCGGCGCGGCGAGGTCGGGCCGGAGAGCGAGCTCGGCCGCGAGCAGCGCGCGTGCGGCATCCGTACGCCCGCGCGTCCGGTCCAGAAGCGCGCTGTACACGACGCAGTCGATCCGCCCGGCGGCGGTCGGCGGCAGCAACGCGAGGAGTCCACGCATGGTCTCGCGGGACTCGTGGAGCCGGCCCGCCGCCCCCTGCCGGTACGCAAGCTCGCGGAGCAGCTCGGCGCGGGACGGCACACCGTCGGGTTCCCCGCCGCCGGCGGCGGTCCGAGAGTCGGGCAGCAGCCGCAAAGCGGCATCCAACCAGGCCACCGCCGAGGCCGGCGCCCGCGCGCCGGCCGAGTCGGCCGCCCGCACCAGCGTACGAATGGCGGACACGTCGCCGAACGCGGCCGACCTGGCGACGTGCGGCGCCTGATCCTCGGCCGGTGCACCCGCTCGCGCGAGATACGCCGCCGCCCGGGCGTGCGCGCCGACCCGCCAGCCCGCGGCGGCCGAATGATGGATCACCTTCCGTACGAGCGGATGCCGGAAGCAGAACCGGATGCCGGTGGCGTCGGGCCGCACCAGATCACGGGCGACCAGGTCGTCGAGCGCGCACAGCACGTCGTACACATCGGTCTGTGCCACCGCGCCCACCAAGGCCGGTTCGAACTCGTCTCCCGCGACCGCGGCCGCCTGCACGGCCCGCCGCGCGACCGGGGCGAGTGCCGCGACCTCGGCGGACAACGCCGCCCACACCCGGCGCGGCAACGCACCGGGCTCCGCGTGGTCATCGCCCGCGTCGACCACCGCCCCGCTGTCGTCGCTGTGCCGCAGCGCCTGCAGGTACAACGGGTTGCCGCCGCTGATCCGGTACCACCGGTCCGACGTCCTCCGGCTAAGGTCCCGGCCCAGCAGCTCCGTCGCCTCGCCGCGCGACAGCGGACGCGGTCGCACGTGATGCACCCGGTCGCCGCGGGTCTCGGCAAGGGCGCCGGCCAGCCGCGCCGGCACCTGGGCGGGCCGGTAACCCAACGCGATCACGATGCGCCCGGACGGCGGCTGCCGGACGAGGTGCTCGAGCAGTTCGACCGAGGTCGGATCGGCCCAGTGCACGTCATCCAGGACGAGCACGAGACCGGCCGGTTCGGCGAGGACCTCCAGCAGGCAACGCAACGCGCGGAAACCGTGATACCGGGTCAGCCGGACATCGCCGGTCACCTCGGTACCCGTCACGTGCCCGGGCAGCAGGTCGGCGAGCTGGGCCAGGTCCGTGGCGGCCAGCCGTTGCCGCAGCCACGCCCCCCGCTCCTGCAGGATTGCGCCCAGGGCGTGGACGACGACGGCGAGCGGGATCTCCTGCTCGAACTCCGTGGCGCGACCGCACAGCGCGAGGTGCCCGGCGCCGCCGGCGAGGTCGGTGAGCTCGCTCAGCAACCGGGTCTTGCCGATGCCCGGCTCGCCCACCACGTCCACGATCTGGGCGGTGCCCCCGTCAGCCAGCGCCAGAGCCGAGCGCAGAAGCGACGTCTCCTCCTGCCGCCCGACGAACGGCTCCCCCGCCCCCCGATCCGGTTCATGCCGTGCCCCCATGCCGGAACACTATCGTCCGACATCAATTCCATGATCGCGTGGACCGGGTGTCCGGGAACATCGTCTCATCTGCCCGGCCGCAGGCCGGCGTCGCGGGCGAGGATGGCGGCCTGGACCCGATTGGCGCAGCGGAGCTTCGTCAAGATGTGCCGCACGTGCGTCTTGACGGTGCCTTCACCCATGTAGAGCCGCTTCCCGGCCTCCGCGTTCGACAATCCGAGGCCGATCATGCCCAGGACGTCACGCTCGCGTCCGGTCAGCTGGTTCACCAGGTGGCGGGCTTCGGCGATCTGGCTTGCGCTGGTGACGACGTACCGGTCGATCAACTCCCGGGTGATCCGCGGCGAGAGAATGGCATGCCCTTCGGCAGCGGCGCGGACGGCGTGGATGAGTTCCTCCGGGCCGGTGTCCTTGAGCAGGAATCCCGCGGCTCCTGCCAGCAGGGCCCGTGCCACGTACTCGTCCTCGCCGAACGTCGTCAACATCAGGACCTGCACCGACGGGGCGCGGGCGGACAGTTGCTCGGCCGCGGTGAGGCCGTCCATCTCGGGCATCCGTACGTCCATGAGCACCACATCGATGTCGTGGCGAGCCACGAGGTCGACGGCCTCCGCTCCGGTGCCCGCCTCGGCGACCACCTCCAGGTCATCGGCGTGACCCAGGACCAGGCGCAGACCGGCACGGACCAGCGCCTCGTCGTCGGCGAGCAGGATCCGGACCGGTCGGACGGCAGCGTTGGTCATACAGATGTCAGCCTCACGAACCTGTGGTGATGGGGAACTCGTCCTTGACGACCAGGCGGTCGCCCTGGAAGCAGTACCGGATGATCCGCCCGACGTCGTCCCACTGCTGGGCGTACACGCACGCCGCCCCGGCCGGCGGGCGCGTCTCGATCGCCTTGGCGGCCAGCCGGGCAACCGGATCGTCCTCGCCGATGGCCGACATCACGTCGGCTTGGGTCATGCCGATGCGGACGGGTTCCTCCGGCGAATCGTACGGGTCGGTGCCCGGCACCAGGATCGATGCCGCGTCGAGCACGACCGAGACGAGCGCGGGTACGCCGAGCAAACCCGCGGCCAGAACCGCCGCGACGCCACGGGCATCCCGGAGCCGTCGCAGCCCGCCGCGGGCGTGCCGAGGGCCGAGGAACGGCGGCGCGGTCCTGCCCGGGTTCCCCGCCGGCAGGGCTTCCTCCGGTCCGCCGGTCACGGGAACGTCCGTCAGGGGAAGTTCGGCCCGCACCTGAAAACCGCCGTCGGGCGTCGGTCCGGCGGCGAAATCCCCGTTAAGCAGACGCACCCGCTCCTGCACGCCAACCAGGCCACGCCGGGTGCCCCGGACCGCGGGTGCCGGCGCCGACGGCCGGCCGTTGCCGATCAGGATCCGGATCCGGTCGCGACTGCGATCGATCTGCACGGTCGCCGCGGCCCCGGGCGCATGCCGATGAATGTTCGTCAGGCTCTCCCGCACCAACCGGTGCGCCGCCTGCCGGACGGGCAGGGCGACACCGCTGAGATCGTCCCCGTGCCAGGTCAGGTCGACCGGCACCCCTGCCGAGCGTGATTCGTCCACCAACCGGGCCAGGTCGGCCTGAGTGCCGGTCTCCTGCACTGGCCGCAGTTGCGCCTCCACCGGCTCTGCGGCGCGCAGGATGCCCAGCGACGTACGCAGCTCCCGCATCGCCGACTGCACCGTGCTACGGATCAGGCGGGCCTGGTCGGCTCCGGCGGGGGCCTGCTGTGCCGTGGCGAGCTCCAGCGCGCCGGCGTGCAGGGCGATGAGACTCAGCCGGTGACCGAGCTCGTCGTGCATCTCCTGAGCGATGCGGGAGCGTTCCTGCAGTCGTGCCGCCGAATGCGCCAGCCGGTAGTTCTCCTCGAGGTAATGGGCGCGCTCGCGTAGGGCACCGACAAGCCGATCCGCCTTGCCCAGCAACAGCTGCACGCCGACCGGTAGTCCAAGGCAGACGATCAGAGCCACGGCGTGACCGACAGCGACGATCGACCAGCCGTACTGGGCGGAGGCAAAGGCCGCGCCGAAGTCGGCGACGACGGCCAAGCCGAATGCGGCCAGCCGGCGTGTCGGCCGGGATTCCGCGGCGGCCCGGAATGCAGTGAGCGCCAACAGGCAGCCGGACACCGGCCAGACACCGAACAGTCCGGCGGCACCGACGAGGGACACCGACGGATATTTCGCGCCGAGAAGCACCAGAACGACTGCACCGCTCATGGGCGCCCAGATCAGGGGCGATTCGGGCGCACATTCGATGAACGTCCATGCCGGGTCGGACGACAGCCGCGCCGACCCCCAGATGATTGCGGCGAGCAGAACGCCCAGACCCAGCTCACGCGCGACCGCCGGACCGCGTTGAGCCAGTATCCGCCTCACGCCAGTCAATACGGGAGCAGCCGGTTCGATGGTTCATCCGACATGACCATCGTTGCCTGTTGACCGTACGCGGATCGGGCCGCCGGATACCGCCGGGCGAACCGCCCGGCGGTATCCGGCCCCTGACGCCGCCCGTTATCGGCGACCCGCATCAATGTCAGGGGAGGTGACATTGCGCAGACCGTCGGTGTCCGCGGCTCGTTCAAGATCATCCATCGTCTGCGCCGCGCCGGCGGAGTCGGTACGGTTCCCGCTTCCCGCCTGACTGCCCTGGTTCTGGCTACCATGGTTGTTGCCCTGGCCATTGTTCCCGGCGTTCTGGGCGCCATTGTTCTGGTTTCGGTTGTTCTGGGACTGGCCGTTGCAGCGACGCTGGCCGTTCTGGTTCTGGCCGTTCTGGTTCTGGCCGTTCTGGTTCTGGCCGTTCTGGTTCTGGCCGTTCTGGTTCTGGCCGTTCTGGTTCTGGCCGTTCTGGTTCTGGCCGTTCTGGTTCTGGCCGTTCTGGTTCTGGCCGTTCTGGTTCTGGCCGTTCTGGTTCTGGCCGTTCTGGTTCTGGCCGTTCTGGTTCTGGCCGTTCTGGTTCTGGCCGTTCTGGTTCTGGCCGTTCTGGTTCTGGCCGTTCTGGTTCTGGCCGTTCTGGTTCTGGCCGTTCTGGTTCTGGCCGTTCTGGTTCTGGCCGTTCTGGTTCTGGCCGTTCTGGTTCTGGCCGTTCTGGTTCTGGCCGTTCTGGTTCTGGCCGTTCTGGTTCTGGCCGTTCTGGTTCTGGCCGTTCTGGTTCTGGGCCACCGCCTGGCGGGCCTGACGCAGCGCGCGGAGGGCCGCGGCCCGCTCGCTCCGGAACCGCGCGATTGCCGCCTGGGCCGCGGCCTTGGTGTTCTGAACCGCCTGCTGAGCCGCCGCGTCACCCGGGTTCGCCGCAGCGTTGCGCTGCGCCTTCCGGAAGGCTTGCACTGCCGCCTGCGCCTGAGCCCGAGCCGCACGGAACCGCTTCAACTGCGCGAAGAAGGCCTGCCGCGCCGCGTTCGCGCGTTGCCGCGCCTGGTCGTTGCCCTGCCCTTGATTTTGTCCCGCGTTGCCACGCTGGTTCCCGTTGCCCTGCTGGTCGTTCCCATTGCCCTTCTGATTGTTGCCTCCGCCTTGCTGATTGTTCCCGTTGCCCTGGTTGGCCCCCGTGGCCTGCCCGCGCTGCCCGCCGGCACCGCCCTGTCCAGCTTGGGCACCCTGGTTGTTGCGGGCGCCCGCGCCGTTCGCGCCGACCGGCCGGAGGACGCAGTTGTTCCGCCCGGCACCACCGTTCTCTCCCGCAGAGCTGATTGCCGGAATGCTGGCTACTGCCCCGGTAGCCGCCGCGACGGCCACGATGACGGCAATCTTGATTGGCTTTCTCGTCCTGCCTGTGCGCATGGTTTCACATCCCTCACACTTGGCTTGATTTGCATTGCCACTGGCCGGTTATACGGCCGACGCCAAACGTTTGGTTCAACGATCTGCAAATCTTTTTTTTGACACCAGAAATATGTGGAACGCCACATGCCCCGAACCGATCGGCACGGGGATCATCAGTATTCGGGAATGCCCAATGATCAGGACCAAGAAATGGGCGCAGTTTCGGTATGCGCGGGGCAAGTCATCCACGAGGAGGATGGCAGATGCCGCGACACCACTCATCTATCCGATGACTCGACTGCCTCTCCCATTCGGTAGAGCACCGGCCACCCGACATGACCACAGGTCGGACATCGGCGGTCGCAGGCGCAGCCCACGCCCTGCGACATGCGGAACACGAGCGACCAGTCGCCACGAACATCGGCGCAGGCTGGGCCCCCGCCGGGAACCCAAATCTCCCCCCAATGGCATAGGGGTCCGGGCCGACAGGTAGAGGAAGGCACCAAACTCCGCGAGCATCCTCGTTGCAGACCGGTCGGCCGAGACCCGGGATCGATCAACCCGAAGCTCTCGCCGCCGGGCGGGTCACAGAGTCGCGCGATCCCTGTCCGTGGGACCGAGGATCACGTCACTTGGCGCGGAATCGAAAGGATGGGCGACGGTGCAGGAGACCAGTGAAAAGGGTCGCAGCAGGAAGAACATGAACGGTTCCGCCGGTCCGGACATCGTCGCCCTGGCCGGAACAGAACCCCGGGATTTCGGGAACGCAGATGACCGACGTGGAACCGGGCCCAGGGGGCGGCGATGACATCGGCGTCCCGGATTGACTGCCTGGCGATCGCCCATAGGTTCGCTGCGGAGCCGTACGAGTGGCCGGTCGCACCACGGTTTCGTCCCGGGAGGCGCTGGTCGGTTCGACTCGTCGACCTCCCCGAGTACGAGGTGTGGCTGACGACCTGGCTTCCGGGGCAGGGAACTCATTTCCACGCGCATGATGGAGCCGGCGCCGTGCATGTCATGCGCGGCGAGTTGGTCGAGCTGGTCCAGCCGCACGACGACGGTGAACCTGCCGCCATTCACCAGCTTCGGTCAGGATTCGGTCGTCTGCTCACGCCTGGGCGACATCGCATCGTCAACCAGCGTCCGTTCGTGGCCGTCAGCGTCCACGTACTCGCCGGCTTGGCGTGAGTTCCGGCCACGCTCGCCGTGCTCAGCACCACCGACAAGAGCGAAGTACTGCGAAGCGGACCAGCTCGAACGTCGAGCAGTGGATGCAACGCAGCACAAGACCGAAGTCCTATCCTTCGCAGCCCGGCTTTCCAGCGCCGCCACGCTCGGCGGACCCGGTCGAAGCCTGCTGCTCGGAGGCAGCCTGCGCCCCGGCACGCCGGTAGGTGCCCAGCCAGAGGAGACCCGCGACGATCGAACCCTGGATCACGCCGAGCCAGAAGGGCCGGCCGAACGCGAACTCGACGACACCAAGGACCGGAATCACGGCCGCCGTCACGGCGACACGCCACCAGAGCTTCCCCGCGCGCATCCGTAGCCTCCGTCAGGTCCCGACCTGCCGGCATCCTAATGTGGTCGGTCCTGTGGCTTCGTTCGTGAGAGCCGAATTGCGACCGCGATTGCTCGTCGGTGTCGACACAGCGGCCACCTGCCTCGGGCCGGTCCGACCAGAACCTGCCCGCCGCTGGCACCCGGCCAGGCCAGGGAAGGTACGGTTCTGGCGCATCGCCGCCCGGGGCAACGACCGGCCGCGGTCATCCTGGTGACGACGTGAGGAACCCGGTGGGCATCTGGACGTGGCTGGCCCGAATTCCCGCAGACGGAATGACGGTGATCGCCGCCAGCCCGGACCCGGCCAGGCGGGCAATCGACATCTTCTGGGACGACGATTCCGAGATCCGCCCGACCGAGCAGATCCACACCCATCGGGCCTGGCACACGCTGCACGTCCTGCTCACCGGGCAGGAGAGCGGTGGGCAGCCGCCCGCCACCTACGTCGTTGAGGACGGCAGCGTCCGGCTGGAGTGGAGCAGCGGGGCCGGCACCATGACGCTGCTGGCTCCCGCCGATGTCGTCGCGGTGGCGGCGTACCTCGACGCGGTGCCGTTCGGTGAGCTGCTCGCTACACGGCTGCCGAGGATGAGGACCGACGGCGACCTCTGCGTGTACTCGTTCGCCAGCTGGGATCCCGGCCCGGATACGCCCGAAGCCAGCCCGCTATGGGAGGTTTTCGACGAGTTGAAGCGCTTCTACCAAGCTGCCGCAAACGCAGGCGAGGCCGTCATCAAGAATCGCGGCTGAGCGCGTCATACAAGGCGCCGTGGCCACGTCGGTGCTCCGGTGCGAGGGAACTGGCCCGTCGGTGCACAACAGCGCCTCGGTCAGCTCGAACAACGCGTTCGCCCGCCGGCTCAGGCCTCGGTAGAACTGTTCACGGAAACCCGCCAGCACATCGAGTGTCTCCGGTTGGCCCGCCATGACTGACACAACGAGCATCGATACGGCCCGGACGCGGCTGGCGCAGCCCCGTCACCACACACCGGACCGGGTTACGCCGAGTCACAGCCGCCACGGCGCGGGGCCGTCCGACGAGTACACGGATTTGCCGAGGAGCGGATGCGCTCGGCCAGGTGTCCGTTGCCAACGAAGTTTGTCCGCGTCATTGGATCATGTTCCAGACGGGATCCTTGCCATCGAAGCTTGTCCGCGAAGGGGGCAGCGGCGCGCCTCGCGCCGCCCTGGACACCCTGCTCAGGAAGGTCGCTCCTGGCGTAGTCCAGCCGATTGCGTTGATCAATGGGCTTGACCCGTTTCAGCGGACAGGGTCGATGTGTTGATCTTATCTAGGCGGCCTGGGCTGCTGGTTGATGGCAGTGGGTCGCTTCGTATTCGGCGGGGCTGAGGTAGCCGAGGGTCGAGTGCCGGCGGCGGGTGTTGTACCAGCCTTCGACGTATTCGAAGATTGCTTGTCGGGCTGCGGCGTGGGTGGGCCACGGCTGTCGGTGCAGCAGCTCGGTCTTGATGGTGGCGAAGAACGACTCGGCGACCGCGTTGTCCCAGCATTGCCCTCGCCTGCTGTTCGAGAGCCGTACCTCGTGCCGTGCGGCGAGGCGGGCATGCTGAGCGCTGGTGTATTGGCAGCCGCGGTCGGCGTGGAACACCAGCCCACGGGCGGGTCGACGCCGGGTCAGGGCGTCGGTCAGGGCGGCGTCGACGAGGTCGGTCTTGAGGTGGTCGGCGACGGCCCAGCCCACGACCCGGCGTGAGGCCAGATCGATGACGGTGGCCAGATACAGCCAGCCCTGCCACGTGTTGATGTAGGTGATGTCGCCGCACCAGCGGCTATCTATCGCGGCCGGGTCGGTGGCGAAGTCGCGTTGCACCAGGTCGGGCCGGGCTGCCGCGGCCGGATCCGCGATGGTGGTGGTCCGCCACCGGCGCGGACATCTGCCCCGGATTCCAGCGGTGCGCATCAGCCGGGCGACGCGTTTACGGCCGTGCCGTAGCCCGTGGGCGGCGAGCTCGGCGTGGACCCGCGGCGCTCCGTACGTGCCCCGAGATTGGGCGTGCACGACGGTGATCTTCTCGACCAGTACCTGGTCGACGCGGTCCCGGTCGCTCTGCTGGTCGCTGGTGTGCTGGTAGTAGGCGGACCGGGAGACCTGCATCAGCTCGCACGCACGCTTGACGTTGTGCTTGCCGGCCTGCTCCGCCTCGATGAACGGGTACACGTTCACCGGGTCTCGTTGGCGAAGAAAGCCGTGGCCCGCTTGAGAATGTCAACGTCCTCGCGCAACCTACGGTTCTCCCGCCGCAGCGCGGCGAGTTCGGCCCGCTCATCCGAGGTCAGCCCGTCAGTGCGGGCCCCGGTGTCGAGGTCAGCCTGCTTGACCCAGTCCCGCACCGCGGTCTCGGTCAGATCGAAATCCTGACTGACCTGCCGAATCGTGCGGTCCCCGCGCTGACACAACTCGACGATCTCGGCCTTGAACTCCGGCGTGAACGACCGACGAGGCCGAGGCCGTTTCTTACCCATGCTCTCCATGATGCTGGACATCCTCCCGGAGCCGACCAGGCTCCTGATCTCGGATGTCCGTCAAAGCGGGGCAGGCCCACAACCGTGCATCCAGTCCCTCCCTCGGTCTGATCCAAGGCGAGCCGATGCCGGTCGATTCTGCTCATTCGCCTGTGTTGCACCGCACCGGTGGAAGGATCGCGCCGATGCGCGAGACTGGCGGCATGAAGATCTTCGGTAGTGCCGATGAGCTCCGCGCCGCCGCAGGCACCAGTCTCGGCACGAGCGAGTGGCTGACCATCGATCAGGATCGCATCGACCTCTTCGCAAAAGCCACCGACGACTACCAGTGGATCCATGTCGATCAAGCCAGGGCCGCGGACGGGCCGTTCGGGTCGACGATTGCCCACGGTTACCTGACCTTGGCGCTCCTGCCACGCTTCGCATGGGAGACCTACCGCCTCGAAGGCGCGGTCGCGGCGGTCAATTACGGATCTAATCGCGTACGTTTCGTGCACCCGGTGCGAGTGGGATCCCGAATCCGCTGCACCACCCACCTCGACGGCGTCTCCGACGCCGGCGATGCACTGCAGGTGACCACCACCCAGAAGGTCACCGTCGAGGTGGACGCGCGGGAACGTTTGGCCTGCATCGCCGAGGTCATCAGCCGTGTCACCTTCGGCACGCCCTGATCCTCATGGTGGCCGGGTGACGTCCGCTGAACAGGGTGGCTCGGCCGTCGCCGCCTCGAGCCGCCGCGCCGAAACCATCCCCTTCAGCCTCGACCCGCCCGCTCAGCAGCCGATCGTTTCAACCCAGCGGACAGAGTTCGATGGCACAAACCCTCACGGGAACAAAGTTCGCTGGAACGAGGGACACACCTCGATGGCAAAGGACACCAGGGAGCGTGACGTCGTCTTCGGCATGCTGGCTTCGGTCGTGGGAACGGGGCTCTGGCGCGAAAAGCGTGATTGATCATCACTGCGGGCCAGCCGTAGGGTCGGGGTTGTGTCAGCCTCAGTTGTGACCGCGGCGACGTGGGTCTGCATCCGTCACCGACGGCTGCTTGTCGTGCGGCCGCACGGCCAAGATGTGTACTTCCTCCCCGGTGGCGTGCCGGAGCCTGGCGAAACGCTGGAGGAAGCCACGGTCCGTGAGGTCGCCGAGGAAGTCGGCATCGATCTGCACACGGACGATCTGACGCTGCTCACTGAGATCGTCACCGCCGCGTACGGCCGACCAGATACCGACGTCCGGCTCGTCTGCTTCACTGGCCCGAGTGACGCAGCGCCGGTAGCGATCGGCGAGATCGCGGAAGTGGCATGGTTCACCGCCCTAGACGCAGGTCGATGTGCCTCCGCGATCCAGATGTTGATCGCCCGCCTGGTGGAACTGGACCTCATGGATGAGCCAATGCCGAACCCGTCCTGACTCGGCAGCGTCGCGGGAGTCATCGTCGGGCATCGATCACGCTTCTCGCGCCAGAACCGGGAACCGAGACAGTCCCTGCGCCGTGTCCGTTAGGGGTCAGCGCATGGCCTGGCGCTCGTAACCGTGCAGGAAGGCCTGCACTCCAGCGGTGATCATCGCTTTGGTCTCACGCTGGTCGTGCAGGTCATCAGGGTCGATGAGATTGTCGGCGGAGATGAGCAGCATCAGATGCCCCGCCGCGCGGGTGGGGTCGTCCATCGTCAGCTCAGCGTGCTCGGCGATGCGACACAGGCGTTGGGCCAGCTCGTGGCGGGTGCGCTCCGGGCCGGTTCGCCGCCAGAGCTGCAGTGCGGCGGCGGGGACATGCTCCTTCTCGGCATTGATCTGGCGGATGAGCGCGAAATGCGGGGCCAGGTCGGAGGTGAGGACGCCGAGCCAGGCCACCCCGAAGTCGATCAGGTCCGATTCGAGGTTGACAACTTTGCTGAGGTGGCGGTCGATGATGTCGACCATCGTGCTCGCGACACGCTCAGTGCTGTCGTGGATCACGGCCTGGAACAGGTCGGCCTTGTCGGTGAAGTGGTTGTAGATGGTGCGGTTGGAAACGCCCGCCTCGGTGGCGATCGCGTCCAGGCTGGCGCGGGTGTAGCCGTCGCGGGCGAAGAGTCTCAGCGCTCCGGCCAGGATGGCCCGACGCTTGTCGGGCTGACCCACGACCTTCTTTCCGCCAGTCACGGCGATCAACTCTAGTCCGTTGCACCGGAGCTTGCATCAACTACACCGATCGCAGTAGTGTCTACACCGATCGGTGTAATTGATTCCTGGGGAGTAGTCATGGTTCAGATCGGTATCGTCGTCGGCAGCACGCGTCCCGGCCGCCGCGGTCGCCTCGTCGCCGAATGGGTCGCCGCGGAGGCGGCGCGGGAACATCCTGCGGTGGGATTCGACATCGTCGATCTGGCCGACTTTGCTCTGCCGATGCTCGACGAGCCGCAACCGGCTCTGTTCGGCCGATACGGCAACGCGCATACCGTCCACTGGGCCCAGACCGTCGCCCGCTTCGACGGCTTCGTGTTCGTGACACCGGAGTACAACCATTCGATCCCAGCCGCGCTGAAGAACGCTCTGGACTTCCTCTACGCCGAATGGAACAACAAGGCGGCCGGCTTCGTCGGCTACGGCCTGCACGGCGCCGCGCGCGCGATCGAGCACCTACGGCTCATCCTGGCCGAACTGCGGGTCGCCACCGTCCGCACGCAGGTGGCGTTGTCACTGCACCATGACTTCACGTTCTCCGACGCCACCGAACCGGGCGAGTTCGAACCCGGCCCTCACCAGCGCCAGACCCTCACGGCCATGCTGGACGACGTGGTGGTCTGGTCGCGTGCACTGACCCCGGTTCGCGTCGGGACCGCGGCATGACCAGCTTGGCCGACCCACTGTCCAACGGGGCGCTCGACAAGCTGGCGGACGCGATCGGCGCCGGCGCGACGATCGCCGGGCTCGGCGAGTCCACCAGATTCGCCCACCAAACCTTCGGAGTACGCGAGCAACTCTTCCGCCGTCTGGCCCGGCGGCATGGCTTCCGGGCGCTCGCCGTGCAGGACGACGCCCGCGCCGCCGCGGCGCTCGACACGTACGTCACCGGCGCAGCCGGAACCGCCGCAGCGGCACTGGCCGACGCCTGGCGCCCATGGCGTACCGCGGAGATGGCCACGGCACTCGACTGGATCCGCTCCTTTAACCACGATCATCCGGACCGCTCGATCCGGATTTTCGGTGTGAAGCCCGCCCAGGCACGACCCGCGGACTACGACACCGTGCTCGACCACGTTCGTGACGCTGCCCCACGCCGGTTGGCTGTGCTCGCCGCCCACCTAGAACCCATCCGCACCGCACACCAGACCGACGAACACGTACAACGCGCGCGCGGCACCCACCCGGGCCGACCCTTCGCCGAACACGCCCGCGACGCGCTCGCCATCGTCGAACAACTACCGGACCAGGACATCTTGCCGCTGATGCGCCGCATCGCCGACTTCCACGAACGCAGCGTCGCGGGACGCGACGACTACGCAGGAGACGCCCGCACCTGGGCCGCAGCGATTGCCAGCCACCAGCGGCGGACCGGCGTCCGCGTAGCCTATTGGGACAGCATCGCGCACACCACGGCAACGCCGGTGACCCTCGGCATGGCACCCACGCACGGCCCTCAACTCACCGTCGGCACCGTGCTGCGCGAGCAGTACGGCCCCGGATACGTCGCCGCGGCAATCGGCTTCCACCACGGCGACCTCGGCATCGCCGCCGTCCCCGCACCGGCGCCGGACTGGCTCGACGCCCGACTCGGCGCAGCAGCCCAGTCAGCACTCTGGCTCGATCTGCGAACCCCCGACCTCCACCGCTACTGGAACGCACCCGCGACGGTCCGCGTGATCAGCGGCATCTACGACCCCGCCCGAGACGCCGTCGAACACCTCACCGTCGACAACCTACCCGCAGCCCTGGACATACTCGTCCACCTGCGGCAGGTAACACCCGTGCACCCGTTGCCCTGACACCTGGCTTGAACAGGTGCACGGACATGCCACAGAGAACGCGCGCTTGGTCTCGTCTCTGCCCACGTCCCGGCGCGCCGGCCGACACTCGCTGCAGTCGCCGTTGCTGACGCAGCGGACTGCTCCGAAGCGACGACAGGTCGTAGCTGGAGGTTAAAGCACAAGGTAAGTGCCTGTCTCGCCACGCCAAGATCAATTCAGGGGCCCGCTTTACTCTCGGCCGCGAAGCGCCGAAGAGCCGTTGACAGTCCGATCCGGTCCCTCCAAAGCACCTACGGCATGCGACAGAGTCCGCTACGTAGTCCTACGGCGTACAAACCGGAGCTCGCCAGGCCGCTTCGGAGATCAGGAGATCAGCGGTCTCATCCTCGCGGAGGCCGGAGGTATCGAACCACCAGCCACTGCCGCCGAGTTCGTTGCGCATCTGCGCGTCCAGTTCGCCGTATCCGTCGAAGTCGAACCTGTCCGCGGGATCCCGCACGCGGTTGCGGTGACGGCAGACGTCGATGCCTGGCGCCAGGACGACCAGGAACACAGGACGCGGGGTGAGCAGCTTCACGAACCGCTCAAGTTCGGTGCGCTGCGAGATCACCCCGTCGATCAGCGGGGTGAAGCCGGCATCGAAGAAGTGGGCAGCCAGCGAGCACAGGTTACGGTGCGTCAACTCGGTTTGACGGGCGGCTTCGTCGGCCGGCTCTTCGAAGAACTTCACCCGTCCGCTGAGGACCATCTCGCCGACCGTGTCGCCGTCGACGCGGGCCGCGCGGGACAGGCGTTGGGCGACCAGCCGGGACACCGTCGACTTCCCGGCCCCGGGCATCCCGGTGATGAGCAGAATGCCCAGGGCCCTCAGATCAGACACCGTCAGAGCCCCAGATCCCGGAACGGCCAGTTACCGGCCGCCGCCCTGATCTGCTCGGCGACCGTGTCGCCGTCGACCCCGGTGATGTCCAGGTGCAGATCCGCCGCGGCGTCATCGGGCAGGTCGTTCACCGTCTCGGCGGTGTCGGTGCGGCAGGTGGTGACCGCAGCCCCGGGGATGGCGTCGCTGAGGGCGTCGGTGACCCCCGTGACCCCGGTCGCGGTGAACGCGACCAGGCACCGAACACCGGCGGCCTGATACGCCGGCCATTGCGCGGCCAGCAGCTTGATCTTCAGCTGGTGATTGCCGGGGTCATGCTGCGGCGCCGGCTCGAAGACACCGAGATATTCCAGATCGACGTAGGCGGTCTTGACCCCCGCCTGTGACGTCTGCATCAACAGCTCCCACCCCACCCAGGACTTGCCGTCGCCGGCGGTCGGGTCGTGCAGCCACAGAATCGGCACGGCGCTCACGCGATCACCGGCCAACGTCCGGCAGCATCCAGGATCCGCTCGGCCGACTCACCCACCGACAGCCCGCCGGTATCGACCCGCACGTCGGTGAAATCGTTGTGGTCCAAGTCCTTTCCTTCCTCGATCAGATCGTCGATCCAGGCCACCGACCGGCCGTTGCGTTCCATGATCCGAGCACGGTGGTCGGCCTCGCCCAGGCTGAGCTGGCACACCGTCAGCTCAGCGCCCGCGATGTTGTGGACATAGAGGGCCAGCTGACCGGCGTGCTCGACACCGCCGGCCAGCAGCAGACACTGCGCCCCAGCGGCGTGCAGGACCGACCACAACGCGGCGAGATTGCGCGCCTTGAGACGGTGGTGTTCCGGATCGTCAGCGCTCTCCGGACGGCACAGCCCAATCATGTCGGTATCCACGAGCGCGGCCTTGACACCTGAGCTGCCAAGCCGGGCCGCGATCTCGCGGGCAACCGTGGTCTTGCCGACCCCGGACGGGCCAAACAGCCACAAAACGGGAACACGTGGAGAACTCATCAAACTCCTCGGAGACATGCTGGCGCACGCAGCAGCCTCGGGGCTGCACTGCGGGGAAGAAGAAGGAACGACTCGCGGGCACACCCATGAGACGCACGGCCCCACCCAAACGGGCTGCAGGCGTCCACACGTCAGGCCTCACGCGATTCAGATCATGGGCACATGCTGAAGGACCGCACATGTGGCCGTCAACCGGTTTCCAGAGCTCAACAAGCGAGGCCAAGGACCAAGCGACTGCCAAAGCGCCGCTGCGTAATGGCGATGCGCGCCGAGGAGATCCGCCGGACGATGATCTTCATGGCCGAGCGAGTGATGTTCGTACAGTGAAAACCGGGCACGACACCGACAAAGGACCCGCTTGGATCAGCCGTGTGCGCTTCAACAAGAGCTGGAAGACGGCCTACTGGCGCGACAAGACCCTCCGCCGCTGGCCGGGCATGTTCGACGCCAACTTCTACGACGTCGAAACGCACGAGGAATACTGGCTTTCCGGGCCGCGCCGTGACCAGGCCGACACGCGCTACAGCAACATCCGACCCGAGATCGACGATGATGTCCGTGACGTATACGAGGCGTTCCTCCGCGGGGCACCCCTGCCGGGTCGAGAGCGTGGCTAGCTCCCAGCGCTCGGTCGTTCATGGCCCGCTCCAAGCCCGCCCGCTCAAGGTTTGAACGGCACCCCAAGGGGTTGTTGCTTCCAGAGCCCGGTGTCGGAAGGAACTACGGTGCGGGTTCGGGCGCGGCGTGCGGCGCCTGTTCCTGCGCCGGGGTGGCGATCAGTCCGGAACGCCAGGCGAGTACGCCGGCTCCGATGGCGGCGGCGGCGCACGCGGGCCACAGCGCTGCGGGGGCGACGCTGTAGATGAATGCGCCGACAGGTGGGGCGAGCATGCTGCCGCTGGTCGCTGCCCCGGTGTAGAGCCCCTGGTACTGGCCGACCAGATGCGGCGGGGCGGCGTCCAGTACGTGCGCGGTGGCGGTCGTCTTGTAGAGGATCTCCCCCACCGTGAGCACGATCATCGCGGCGATGGCCAGCCATACGGCGGTGCCGAGGCCGAACAGCGCGAAGCCGAGTCCGACGAGGGTGTATCCGGCACCGATGATGCTCAGCGCGGGCAGCCTGCGGAGCGCCATCGTCGCGGGGATCTCCAGGATGAGGATCATCCCGGAGCCCAGGGCGATGAGTGCCGCGTAGAGGCCGACGGGCTGCCCGTGGTCGCGGAGGTACACCGGCAGGGTCGAGTAGAGCTGCCGGTAGACGATGTCCACGACCACGATCGCCGGCAGCAGGATCAGCAGGGCGCGGTCCGCGCGTACGCTGCGCCACAGGCCGTGGGCCCGGACGCCGCGCGGGGCCGGCGGCGCCTCGGTGGGCAGCAACCGCGCGGTCGCCGCCCGCACCAGCAGGGTGACGATGCCGTCGATGACGAAGAGCCAGGTGAAGTTGTACGCAGAGAGCAGCGCGCCCAGCGGTGGCCCGATGACGCAGCCGGCGTTGAATGCCGCCCGGGTGACCGCCACCGAACGCCGGCGGTCACCGGCGGGCACGGCGAGGGCGACCAGCGCGCCCTGCGACACTCCCGCGGTCGCGCCGGCGTAGCCCAGCAGCGGCATGCCCACCGCGAGAACCGCCGACGGCAGCCATGGGACGGCCAGGGTGCCCAGCCCGACGAAAGCCGACGCGACCAGTAGTGTCCGGCGGTGTCCGAAGTGGTCGCCGAACCGGCCGCCGGTGAAGTTGCCGACCAGCATGCCCGCGCCCAGACCACCGCTGATCAGACCCGCGTAGCCGATCGACAGGTGCCGTGGGCCGGTGAGGTACAGAAACAGGTAGAAGGACATGAAAGTGCCGGCGGCATTGACGAAACGTCCGGCGGCGAGGGTCCAGACGATGCGGGGAATGTCACGCACGCATACTCCTTCTCAGCCCCCTGTGAGAGACAGCACCGAACCTCCGCCTCCGCCGAACCGCCAGCCGTTGTTCCTCACGCGTCGGCGAGGTGGCTGGTGATCGCGGCGCGCAGCCCGTCGTGTTGCGGGCCGAGGGCTGTCGTGGGATCACGCCAGTTCTCCGGCGGGTAGAGCCAGACGGGCATGCCGACCAGACTCGACGGTTCCCACTCGTATCGAGGCCAGATGTGCGCGTGCAGGTAGGGATCGGTGTTGCCGAGGATCTCGAGGTTCACTCGGCGAAATGCCGGATCGCGCTCGGCGCAGGCGCGCTCGACGGCCTCGCCCAGCCGGTCCATGCTGTCCAGGAACGCTGATCGGGCCGATCGCTGAAGATCGCTCAGGCGCTGCACCTGCGGGTCATCGGCAAGCAGCAGGCAGTATCCGGGCAGCCACTGCACGTCTCCGATGACCGCGAATCCGCCCGGCAGATGTGCCAGCACGGTGGGATTCTCGCCGCGGAGGGCGGAGCCGATCCGATCGTTACGCCAGTCGGTCATGGCCCCATGCTGCCCGTGGACCACATCAAGATCAATGCCGAGCTGCACGCGCCCTCCGAATTGCGGGACGCGTGGGGGGACAGGCGTCCGATAACCGGGGCTGCTGGCAGGATGTCTGGTGTGACGTACCAGGTAAGGCTGCTCGGGCCGCAGGATCAGCAGCTCGCGTGGGACCTCGGGAGCCTCGCGTTCGGGTACCACGAGCAACCCATGCCGGAAGGCTGGACCTCAGACTCCCCCGGCCGGCGGACGCTCGGTGTCTTCGACCCGGCCGGGCGGATCGTCGCCAAGGCGGTGGACCGCGAGCAGGGCCAGTGGTTCGGCGGCCGGATCGTGCCGACCAGCGGCGTGGCCAGCGTGGCCACCTCGCCCGAGCTGCGTGGGCGGGGCCTGGGCCGGCTCGTGCTGACCCAGCTGCTGCAGGGCGCCCGGGAACGGGGCGCGGTGATCAGCACGCTGTTCGACACCACCCCGGCACCGTATCGGGCACTGGGCTGGGAGGAGGTCGGCGCGCTGGTCTACCACACGGCGCCGACCCGGGTGCTGGCCGAAATTCGCCCCGATGCCCACACGACACTGCGGCCGGCGACCGAGGCCGACATCCCGGCCGTCGGCGAGATCTACCGCGAGGCGGCGCGGGCCAGCACCGCCATGATGGAGCGTTCCGGGCCCATCTTCGGGGCGACCCCGGCGCAGCAGCTGGCCGACTACCACGGCTACACCGTCGCCGTTGACGACAGCGGCACCATCGTCGGGTACGCCAGGTGGGACCGCGGTCCCGGCTACGACGCGACCGGCAAGCTCACCGTGGACGATCTGATCGGGCTGACGCCCGAGGCGACGCGTACGCTGCTGGCGATGCTCGGCGGCTGGGCCAGCGTCGCGCCGACCACCGTGATCCGTTTGGGCGCCGCCGATCCGGTGTGGTCGCTGCTGGCACGCGGTGACGCCAAACCCGAGTCCACGCAGCCGTGGATGCTGCGTGTCGTCGACGCGCCCGGCGCGGTCGCTGCCCGTGGCTGGCCGCGGCACCTGACCGGCGAGGTCGACCTGGAGCTGACCGACGACGTCTGCCCGTGGCACCAGGGCCGCCACCGGCTGGTGCTCTCCGGCGGGGACGGCCGGCTGGAGCCCGGCGGCGCGGGCACCGTCCGGCTGACGCCGCGCGGTCTGGCTTCCTGGTTCGCGGGCGCGGCGACGCCGCAACAGCTACGCCGCAGCGGCTTCCTGACCGGCGGAGACGATGACACCGACGAGTTGCTGCGCACCGCGGCCACCGGCCCTGCGCCGACACTGCACGACTACTTCTGAGAACTGACCTTCAGCCTGCTCGACGGCTTGTCTGCAGGAACGGGTCACCCGGGCAAGGCGACGAATCCACCGGGTGACCCGCTCCCACATCTTCTATCGCTGCTGCCGGCCAGACG